>CAVXWK010000002.1:0-2225948 GCA_963765435.1 uncultured delta proteobacterium | reverse complement strand
AGTAGTGAGGGTGATGACCGTCTCGCCCTCAAAATGGTCGGCTCTCGAATCGGAGAAGCTGAGATTGAAGGGGTTCGAGAGGTACCGGACGAGAATGCCCTGCTCTTCGCAGAGGTTGGCGATCGTGGAAGCCTCATCGTAAAGCGATTTCATCGGCAGCGTGATGACCACCTCATCGATCACGTGGTCCCTGAGAAAGGCCGGGAACCCTTCCAAATCCGTAACGAGAGGATAGCCGGTCTTCTTGAATTCATCGTCCACGATAGAGGCCTGATCGGCAAACCCGAGGAGATGGTAGCCCAGTTCGGGCCGTTTTGTTATGTTCCGGGCGTAGTCGATGGCCCGTGAATTGGTGCCCACGATCAGCATGTGGCGGAGATTGCGGCCGTGGAGCCGGAGGTTGGCGAGGACGTAGCGGAGCGCGAAGCGGCCCAAAATCGTGAGCGCCGAGTCGAGACCCCAGAAGACGGCTAAGAAAAGGGGCGTAATCATCTGGAGCTTCAATAAAAAACCCGAGACCAGCAAGGCAATGGCACCCAGAGACGTTGCCTTAACGATGTCGACGGACTCCCTCCCA
The DNA here is from genome assembly GCA_963765435.1 of uncultured delta proteobacterium. GTDB lineage: Bacteria > Desulfobacterota > BSN033 > BSN033 > UBA1163 > UBA1163. The sequence goes on along the minus strand of CAVXWK010000002.1, from coordinate 2,225,371 downwards.
TCGGCTCGAAAACCGCCTTGAGCGGTAGAGATCGAACAGGGAGAAGACGAGACGCCAGACCAGGAGAAACCCGAGAAAGAGCAGAAAATTACCGACCTTGAACCGCGTCTGAAGAAATTCGGATAGGGTATCGGATTCGAAGTGAGAGTAAACCGCCACGGTCGCCAGGGCAAAGGAAAACACCATGATCAGCAGATCGAATAATTTCAGGGCAGTGAGAAGAATCCGGCGGTGAAGGTTTATCATTTAGTTCATCATGAAAATGGTCCACGGTCGACAGTCCATAGGTCCACGGTCAAATCAAAAGTAAAAGAGTCGCACAGTCAACGGTCCACTGTCCACAGCAATAACTAAAAAAGTCAAAGGGAAAATGGATCAATTCTTTTTAATTCTTTTTACAAGTCTCCTATCCTCGTTTTTACAGTGGACTGCAGCCTGTTGCCAGTGGTCATTTGTTTCTTCACTGCCATGTAATCAATGTGGACTTCAACTATAGGACTAGTCCACAGTTCTAAAAACAAGTCCACGGTCCATTGCTAGCGACATATCAAAGTCAAAAGAAGTCCACATCCAAATCAAAATAAATAAAAATCTAAAGTCAGACAGGAACTAAAATAACCAAAAGAAAAATCAAGTCTTTTTTTGTTTTCTCTCCTTTGCAATTACCGTGGACCGTTGACTGTAGACTGTGGACCATTCTTACCCTTGCATTTACCGTGGACTGCTTTTCAGGAGATCATCAAAATACGCGATCGTCTTTAGAAGCCCCCCTTCCAGGGGAACCTTTGGGGTCCACCTCGATCTTTTCACTGGCCAGTGTGATGTCGGGCTTCCGCTTCTTCGGATCGTCATGCAGGCAGAGGTTTAAAGATAATCACCGAACGGGAACCCGTCAACTTTATGATCTTCTCTGCCGCTTCGAGGATGGTTATCTCCTCCGGGTTTCCGAGGTTTACCGGCCCGGTGAAGTCATCCGGAGACTCCATCAACCGGATCAGCCCGTCCACCATGTCGTCGACATAGCAGAACGAACGGGTCTGGGACCCGTCCCCGTAGATCGTGATCGGCTCTCCTCTCAGGGCCTGGAGGATGAAGTTCGAGACGACCCGGCCGTCATTCGGGTGCATGCGCGGGCCGTAGGTGTTGAAGATCCGGGCCACCTTGATCTTCAGGCCGTGCTGGCGGTGATAATCGAAGAAGAGGGTCTCCGCGCACCGTTTCCCCTCGTCGTAACAGGCCCTTGGACCGATGGGGTTGACGCTTCCGAGGTAGGTCTCGGGCTGGGGGTGGACGGTCGGATCTCCATAGACCTCCGAAGTGGAGGCCTGGAGGATCTTGGCCTTGAGCCGCTTGGCCAGGCCGAGCATGTTGATCGAGCCGTGGACATTGACCTTCGTCGTCTGGACCGGGTCGTTCTGGTAGTGGATCGGGGCCGCAGGACAGGCCAGGTTGTAGATCTTGTCTGCTTCGACGTACAGCGGGAAAGGTGATGTCGTGGCGCATCAGCTCAAAGAACGGGTTCTCAAGCAGATGGAGGACGTTTCGCTTCGTCCCGGTGTAGAAGTTATCGACGCAGAGGACATCCTGACCTTTTTTCAGAAGACTCTCGCAGAGGTGAGACCCGATAAACCCCGCCCCGCCGGTCACCAACACACGAATATGGTTTGAATCTTTCATGATAAACTCCAAATCAAAAAGAAGTCCACGGTCGACGGTCCATGGTCCACGGACAATTCAAAAGAAAAACAAGTCCACAGTCAATGGTCCACAGTCAACGGGTAAAAAGCAAGAGCAGTCCACAGCGTTCGGTCCACAGTCCATAGACAAAATCAAAAACCATAAAAACAAGTCCACAACTTCAGTCCACGGTCCACGGGCAAATCAAAATCATAAACAAGTCTACAGCAATTCAGTCCACGGTCCACAGACAAACATTAAAAAAATCAAAAGAAAAACCAGGCTTATTTTGTTTGTTGTCTTTTCCTTGTTCCTTACCGTGGACTATTGACCATGGACTTTCGACTATTCCAGTGAATTACGCAGTGCTTGCAGCATTTTCACTATTTCTTCTATCTCTGAGTATAATTCTTGGAAATTACGTTCTTTTATCAACTTTCTTCTTCTGCCGATATAAAGACAGCATACAACCTCAATCGCGGATCTAATGGCATAGCCAAGAAATAGTTTAAATTCCGCATTCGTCTGACCTGTTGAGTCCCTCTGCAATATTTAAAGCAACGGAATCCGCTGCCCTTTTAATTTGAGAAGTTAAGATATATACTAATCTGGTCATTAATTAAGTAGCATTTTATTTCAGAATAGTGTATGCTTATGAGCATGAAACGTGATGCTCGTAAGCTCCAACCGATTGTTCAGGAAGAACTCCGTCGCCGTGCGGTTGCTGCAATTCATGGCGGCATGAGACAGGTTGAAGCGGCTGAAGTCTTCGGGGTCGCACGTAAGACCGTCTGGCAGTGGCTTACGGCTTATACGACGTCCGGCGATTCGGGTCTGGCCGCTCGGAAGCGGGGTCCCAAGGGAGGAGGGGGCAAGCTCAAAGGGTGGCAAGCGGCTGCCATCTGCAATCTGATCCGTGACCATCACCCGGAGCAGTTGAAGCTGCCCTTCGTACTGTGGACGTCGGAGGCCGTTCAACGGTTGATTGCCAGGAGGTTTGGTGTCAAGCTTTCGGCTCGGTCGGTCCGGCGCTATCTTCAGGGTTGGGGGTTTACCCCGCAAAAGCCGGTTCGGCGGGCCTACGAACGGGATCCTGTGGCTGTCACCCGATGGCTCGATCAAGAGTACCCAGTCATCCGGGCGCGTTCCAAAGTAGAAAAGGCAAAGCTGTATTGGGGGGACGCGATGGGGGCCCGTTCGGATCATCAGGCGGGACGGTCGTATGCCCCGAGAGGGCAGACTCCGATACGACCCGGGACAGGCAACCGTTTTGGGGCAAACGTCCTTTCGGCGATTACCAATCGAGGTGATCTGGCGTTCATGGTGTTCAAGAGGCATTTTACGGCGACGGTGTTTGTTCGGTTTCTGCGTCGATTGGTCAAGCATACCGAGCGAAAGGTTTTTCTGATCGTCGATGGGCACGCGGTGCACCGGAGCCAAACGGTCCGCAACTGGCTGGATCGACATCGTGCGCGGATGGAGATGTTTTTCCTGCCAGCCTACAGTCCGGATCTGAACCCGGACGAGATGCTTAACCAGGACATTAAGGCCAATGCTGTTGGGCGAAAACGGGCGCGCACCCAGGCGGAGTTGATGCGAAACCTGCGGGGCTATCTGAACTGCCGCCGGGATAACCCTCCGATGGTCATGCGCTACTTTCATGAAAAATCCGTACGATATGCCGCAGTTTGAAACTTATAGCCCAATGTTACTTTAATTATGGCCAACGTAATAATTATGCACTGATTTGTGACTCCTATGAAAAAGGGGAAATGGAAGTCAGTCAGGAATTTAAAAGCAGAGATCAACCGCTATCAGAAAATTGCTCAAGCAACCCACCCCTCATCTGAAACATTCTCCATAAATACGCCTCAGGTCGTTTCGCTTGAGGAGTTTTTGGCTCCCTAATCCAATAACAACGACCTGACACCAGATCTCCATCTCTCTCTTTTATTGCCAAAAAGGCCCCACAATCGTGACAACCCAACCCACAAAACGCAATCATCTCTTTCAAGTCAGTTCTCCCATATTGTTATATTCCAAGACCGGCCCTCTCGTCCCCTTAAAAGATTTAATTTGAAAAGATATTCTTAACTCAAGGGTCAGTTTATTAAGAATAACACTTTAAGCTCTTTTCGTGGTATGTTGTCTTGAATAGGATTCTATTGAAATTGTCTGATTGGACATATAAAAATTTAAAGGTAAGAGGGAATGATGAAAAAGCAATATCAAGTGGCGATTGTTGGAGCTGGTCCATCAGCCATTTTTGCCGCTCTCACCTTGTCCAGGAGTGGCATGAAAGATATGGCGATTTTTGAGAGAGGAAAGGATATCCATGAGAGGAAAAGAGGGAGGGGAATGGAACTCCTGTGTGGCTGGGGAGGAGCAGGTGCCTTCAGTGATGGTAAGCTTACCCTTTCACCAAAGGTAGGTGGATTCTTAGGCGACTTTATTCCCCAGAACCAATTGGTGAATCTCCTCAAAAAAGCGGATGAGATTTATCTTTCATTTGGTGCCCCGAAAGAGGTCTTCGGTCAATCCTCTGGTAAGACTGAAGCCCTGTACCAGGAAGCGAAGCTGGCAGGATTAGAATTCATTCCAATGGAAATCAGACATCTGGGAACTGAAAACTGTGTGCCTCTCTTGAAGAAGATCCGAAATGCCCTGGAGGAAAAAGTGGACGTCCTCTTTAATACCCCCGTGAAAGAGATTCTTGTTGAGAATGGAAAGGCTATGGGGGTATTGCTTGAGAATGAGACCCGCGTGAACGCTGACTGTGTGATTTGTGGTCCGGGCCGTGTGGGAGCCCAGTGGATCAAGAACGAACTGCAGCGTTTGGGAATCCCTTCTATACCAAGTCCAGTCGACATAGGAGTTCGTGTGGAAGCCCCTGCCCCCATTCTTCAAAAACTTACAGACATTGCCTATGAGGCAAAATTTATTTATTATTCCAAGACCTTTGATGATAAGGTCCGGACTTTTTGTATGAATCCTTTCGGAGAAGTGGTTACAGAAACGATTGATGAGATCGTCACGGTCAATGGCCATAGTTATGCTAATAAAAGAACTGAAAATACCAATTTTGCCATCCTCGTTTCCAACACCTTTACCGAACCCTTCAACGACCCGATTGGCTATGGTAAATATATTGCGAGACTGGCTAACCTTCTTGGGAATGGAGTGATCATTCAGAGATTGGGAGATCTACTCGATGGGAGGCGATCCACAACCGATCGGATCAATCGATGTATTACTCGACCTACTCTGATTTCAGCCACCCCGGGTGACCTCAGTTTTGTTCTTCCCTATCGTCATTTGAAGAGCGTCATCGAGATGCTTGAGGCATTGGACCGAGTCACTCCCGGCATTTTTTCCAGGCATACTCTCCTTTACGGGGTGGAGGTAAAGTTCTATACCAATCGGGTTAAAATCTCACCAGCCTTGGAAACGGACATCCAGAATCTCTTCCTGATCGGTGATGGAGCTGGAATTACTCGGGGGTTGATGCAGGCTTCCATCAGCGGAATATTGGCCGGAGATGAAATTATAAAAAGAACAGGCAAAGAATAGGCTAAGAATCACACTCTTGGAAGCCTGACCCCAGATTCTTTCCACTTTTGATAATATGTTGAGGTGGATGTAATAAGGGCAAAATAACTTTATCAATTATGTACATCTGGTATCCCTATCTTTCTTACCTCAGTTTACTTTAATTGGAGTGCACCCCAGATGTCTAAAATAAAGTTGTTACAGGAACATTATTTTGTCAATTTGTCCGATATAAAACCTTATTTTGAACGACCTTAGGTCATTAATCTCATTTAATCGTTCGTGTCCGAATAGGTTTCGTAGTCTACTGTTAACTCCTCACCTTTCTTGATATTTCTTAAAGCATAAAACTTGTAACCCTTGCCACAGCCGACATTTGGATTTTCTTTTGACCAATTGAGATACCATGCAGCCGTTAATTGATTGAAATTTTTAGGGCAACCATAATGGCGCCCTTTAATAATACAAAAATCTTCATACAATTTTTTTATCTCTCTCGGTAGGCGTTGCACCTTCTTTTTTTCTACCCAAAATATTGGGTCATCATCCCCATAAAAAATATTGGTACCCTTTCTAATATTCCGAATTGCGAACACCCCGACTCCGTGGATTTTTGAAAGACTTATTCTGGTAAATACTTTATAATGAGGCAATTTTGGGTTTCTTTTAGGGTTTCTGCGCATCTTATTCGTTGGTGTGTTTTTATCAGTTTGTATGTTTCTTTATCTCCCTTCTTAGTACCATTGCATCCCAGATGAAGAATATTAATAGGACACATAGTCCTATTATGGTCCAACGACAGGAAGGAAGTTCTTTCCAGCGCATTAATCCAAGAAGAATAATTGATGTCATGCTTACAATTATTCCAAGGGCCAAATTGGAATTAAGCACATAATAAGTAAAATAATTATCCATTAGATTTTTCAATTTATCCTTGTCTCCTTTGAAGAAAAAATCCCATTCTATTGGCTTCCAGCGATCAAAACATCGTTCGACGACGGCGTCTCGAAAGGAATCAAGAAATTCCCCTATTACAAAAGCAACAACCGCTAACGTCAGAATAATTAGAACCCCCCTAGCTCCAGTAGTCTCATTAGAGATCACTTTATTGAATAGGCATGTATAATTCCAATCTGAAATCGAAAATGAAACAATAAGAATTACCATAAAGCCTGGTACCCAGTGCGCTATCAAAGGATGAGGTTTTAAAGAAAAGTTCATTTGTACCTCCACAAAGACACTTCGTGTTTAAAACGGGGACACAACATATGCCACTTTTAGGAAACCGTTTAATCTAAAACCATCTTTATCCTTTTTACAGACCAAATTCGTCGATATTTTTTCTTTCATGCACAGAATATACCTCGGGTGGGGTTATGTCAACAATTTAAAGAACGCAAAGCGCATAGCGCATGGAGCAGAGCGCAAATGCGTTATAATATTTGAGTGTGTCCGTGTCCGGCACTCCTCAAAAAGCATAGAGAGCAGAGCGTAAAGGACATGGAGGATAACAGAACCACTGGTGGACATGACGACTAAAGATCGGAATACTCTTTGGCAAGAATGTCAGCAATCTTACGCCTCAGCTCCGGGACTTCGTGAGTGGCTGTAACCCACACAATAGACCATTCAACAGCGAAGTAAGCATGAGCTGCAATGTTCCGAAACCCTTTAATATCTTCCCATTCAATTTCTGGATGCCTGTCACGGAACTTTTTAGGAAGGCGAGAACTCGCCTCACCGATGATCATTAGCTTCTGAAGGACAGCACTTTGTAGGAGTTCATTTTGGAGAAATGCAATTCGCTCAACATCTTTGAGAAATCTTTGGATGGCATCAGCGGCTTCGATAATATCTGCTAAATAAAGTTCCTCACGGCGCATACAGCACCTTCGCGCTGGATATGACGATCTCTCGAATTTTGGGTTTCAACCCTCCCTTTGGAACCAGATCCACCGGCCGATTTAGAATCGCCGAAAGCTCTCTCTGCATTCTCGATAGCGTCACAAAACCAATCCGTGCTTCGGGTTCAAATTCAACCAAAAGATCGATATCGCTATCTGTTCTAAAATCTTCGCGAAGAGCTGAACCAAATACGGAGAGTTCCCGCACTCGATATCGTCGGCACAGATTCTTGATCGCCTTAAACGTATCCGGAGTTAAATCCATATTTGCCATTCTTATCACCAGGTTAGAATTTTATTGGTATTATACAGGTCTTTTAAAGCAAAGAATATAATTCGCAAAATCATATGTCAAGGCTGAAATACCTTAAACCGTGTCCGTTGTCCGTGTCCGAAACTTCAAAATACCCTGAATTCATAAGCCTTGCGAAAGGCGTGAGGTGAAACATAAGAGGAAAACAAGGCGTCAGGTGTGAGGAATAACTGATTACAGTAAAATCCCTCCCGCCTCCCTTTGCCAAAGGGAGGAGAAATATTTCCCTATTTTGACAAAGGGGGATGAGGGGAACCAGAAAACCTTTTCAAAAAGCTAAAGCAGGCACGTAAAATCATATTTTCGAGGGAATCAGCGTAAATCGCCTTTTCTGCTTGAGCCGGTATATAGAAAAATCCTTATGGTCAAGGGTGAATACTCTGGGGACTTCGAGGGCATCCGCAAGCGCCACGAGGGTTCCGTCGGCCAAATCCATAGGCAGGTCACGATATTGCTTCATCAACTCGCGGCACCGATTAAGAAACTCTTTTTCAAGAGGATAGATTTCAATTCCGCCTCTCTGGATAAAAAGCCAGAGGCTATCCTGAACTTCCCAGGAAAAATTTAGCAGATAGAAGCACTCTGTGATGACAGGCCATGTGGTTACAAGAGGATCTCTTATCTCTTTGAGAATTTCAATGCAGAGACTGTGATGCCGATCGTCCTTATCAAAAAAAGCTACAAGTGGACCTGTATCGACGAGGATCAAGTCTTCCTCCTGAACCTTTCTCGCAGGATCTCTTCGCTTCTTGTCGAAAGATCACTTCTGCCGCTTCCCTCTTTGTCCAGCAAATCCTTGATGAGATCATAAGGTCGTCTTCGCCTCTCTATCAGAACACGGGCACAGTAATCTGAAAGAGACTGCTTGATTACCTCGGCTTTGCTGGTCTTAAGTGTCGAGGCAGTTTGTTCAAGTAATGATTCGGTCTTTTTGTCGAGACGCACACTAAGCGGCATCCTTCATCACTCCTTTTCTTTGTTTGTGATACATATTGTATTACAACACACGGCGCCTGTCAATCACTTTTATGGGTGGGGCGTAATAGCAACAATCGTAATTTGTTTTCGATCGGGGCCGTAATACCAAAATACTCGATAAGCGGCAGGCTCTACGCTTTGGTCATCCGGAGCACGGGCTTGATGGTGTCGCCTCGTTTGGAATCGGTAATTGCTCGATTGATATCCTTGAACTTATAAAACTTGACGAGCCGGTCAAAGGGAAACTTTCCTGCCACGTACAGCTTAATCAGTTTAGGTATGAAAAGCTGCGGCACGGCGTCTCCCTGAATGATGCCAAGGGTTCTCCGTCCCTCTGGCAGCGCATCCGTGCCCTCCTCTCCAGTGAGAAGCGCTACAACGCCATGTGGATTCAACACGCCAATCGCGAGTCGGTGCATCTTCGGGTTGCCAGTGGTCTCTACCACGTAATCCACGCCTTTACCGGTGATATCGGCGATGCGCGCAGCGACGTTCTTGATGGCGATTATCAATCGCATGGGTGGCGCCCAATTTCAGCGCAAGCTTGAGCCGCTTGGGTTTGATGTCGACACCGATGATCGGGGCGGCGCCCACGAGGCGCGATGCCATGACCGCTGCCAGACCGACCGCTCCGGTGCCAAAAACGGCGATGCTTTCTCTCCGTGAAACGTTGAGCGAATTCATCACTGTGCCGGCACCGGTCTGCAAGCCGCATCCCAGAGGGGCTAAAAGATCAAGAGGAAGATTTTTGGAAACCTTGACGAGGTTTCGTTCTGTGGCCAAAGAGTAGGCAGCGAATGAAGACTGGCCGAAGAAGTGTCCCCGTACGCCACTGCGCTCCAATCCGTTGCTGCCGTCTGGCCGCTGAAAGCCAAAATTTAATTCATACAGGCGCGTGCAATGTGCAGGGCGCCCACTCCGGCATTGACGGCAAAGGCCGCAAGATTGATACGAGAGCACCACATGATCCCCGGGCTTGACCCCCTTCACTCTCTTGCCTATCCGTTCTACTACACCCGCGCCCTCATGGCCCAGCACCACTGCGCCGTCAGCCTTGTCCCAGTCATCGCAGAAGTCTATATCGGTGCGGCAGATACCCGAGGCGACGAGGCGAACCAGGACTTCATCGTCCCGTGGCCCTTCCATCTCTACGGACTCGATCTTTAGAGGGCCGCCTTTCTTGCGCAGAACAGCCGCCTGAATCGTGTACGTTTGCCCGTCGGAATGTTCATCCATTGCTTTCTATCAATCGGCCCATAATTGAATAGACACCTGTTGACCCCACCCCCACCCTTTCCCTCCCCCTGAAGGGGAGGAAAATCGTTATGTTCCTCCCCCTTCAAAGACTGTGTCACAATTATAAAAGCCCGTCCCAAATAGGGCGGAAAAGGCGGTCGGGTGGAAAAGCTTTAGAGCGGCAACCTTTTACACGTGAAATTCAGACATTGAAGATCCATGAGATGACTCCATTTTCCATAAGCACCGATTAGTCATTCCTAAAAGACCGCATTCTAAAGCATTGAAACCCGACTGTCTCTTCCGCCAGGGCGGCGATTACGACACAGTCTCTCAAGGGGGAGGTTAGGAAGGGGATGGGGATCTTGCCGTAGCAGTATAATTATGTCTTCTCAATCATGGCTGCATTAATACAAACGCAGAATCAATTTTGACATTCGGCTCGGCTCCCCCTCACCCCGCCCTCTCCCCACTGGGGAGAAGGGAAGGGTGAGGGGTGCTACAAGAAGTCTTGTCGGAACTCTTCAGGCTTTCTTGTGGCGCTTGGCAGGCGGTTTATATAAACCTGCTTTATTGGCACCCAACAACCCCGCTCGGTACGAACGCTCATCGACAAGCGAAAGATTAGCGATCATACGCCGGGTCAGCAAGCGGACTTTACGGATCTCGTCTAACCGCTCTCCAATTCGCTCGAGAGTTTCATCACTCGTCATCCAGTTTGATTTATCAAAGGCTTTTAAATTCAAAGGCGCCGTATAGCCTCGCATCGTCTTCTTGCGCTCCACGTTATAAAATGGCTCGAAATAAGACATGACCAATTCATGCAACGTAACATAGACAGGCTCCCGGAATCGCAGGCCCACAAAATTCGACTTGGCCACGGCCCCCCAGCGCCCGTCACGTTTATACAGCGCGAGCAGGTGGTCGTCATCGTGGAGAATGGCAGGCATATTCAAAATCAGAGGTGAATACCCGAGGAAGCGTAGTGCCGCAGCACCAAACAAAGCACCGTCGTAACAGTGAGCAACGCGATCTCGTAGGACACGCAACGGACAGCGATAAATCGTTTCGAGACTATATGGAAGTTCGTCGAGGAAATCTTGGATTTTCCTTGGGCTCGTCAATTTGACCATCACCTGCCGTTCGGATTTGGTCAATCTTTCCTTGAAATCTTCAACGGCCGACATCTGAATTCCTTAATCGCTCCAGTATATTCTAACAAACGGGACACGGGTCTTTCCAAGATTCAGACAGCGAAAACCACCATTTGAGTATGCTCGTGCCGACACGGCTCCTTGTCGAAGATCAGCCTCCCGTTGTCACTGTAGACATGCAAAAATCCGCGGCTTTGCCGGTCATAAAACAAACCTTCTTCTCTCATGTAATCCCCTCCTTCCTCAATGATCAATTTCACGTTGTAAATTTAATCCCTAACCCGCCAAAAGTAAACCCCGTTAGAAAATTCCAGCGGGCATTAAAGCCAAAAAAAGCCTGCCATCTCTGGCAGGCTTTTCGTCCCCGCTTTCGCGAGTACAAATTTTAATCTCGGCAACGTCCTACTCTCCCACACAGTTGCCCATGCAGTACCATCGGCGCTGAAGGGCTTAACTTCCGTGTTCGGAATGGGAACGGGTGTCTCCCCTTCGCCATGGTCACCAAGAAACTCAGTGACTAAAGTGTCTAAAGTTCAAAGTGTCTAAAGTGTTTCAAAATTTTAGTCACTTTAGGCAATTTAGGCACTTTAGGCATTTATTGGGAATATGGATGAAGGGGATGGTAATATAATTGCACTTATGGTCAAGCCGATCGACCAATTAGTATCAGTCTGCTCAATACCTTACGGTACTTACACATCTGACCTATCAACCTTGTAGTCTCCAAGGGGTCTTATCCCGATATTGCTATCAGGAGGGATACCTCATCTCGGGGTGGGCTTCCCGCTTAGATGCTTTCAGCGGTTATCCCTTCCGAACACGGCTACCCAGCGCTGCGACTGGCGTCACAACTGGAACACCGTAGGTTCGTCCATCCCGGTCCTCTCGTACTAGGGACAGCTCCCCTCAAGTATCCTACGCCCACGGCAGATAGGGACCAAACTGTCTCACGACGTTTTAAACCCAGCTCGCGTACCGCTTTAATTGGCGAACAGCCAAACCCTTGGGACCTGCTACAGCCCCAGGATGCGATGAGCCGACATCGAGGTGCCAAACTTCCCCGTCGATATGAACTCTTGGGAGAAATTAGCCTGTTATCCCCGGCGTACCTTTTATCCGTTGAGCGACGGCCCTTCCATGCGGGACCGCCGGATCACTAAGGCCTACTTTCGTACCTGCTTGACTTGTTGGTCTTGCAGTCAAGCTCCCTTATGCCTTTACACTCTACGGCTGGTTTCCAATCAGCCTGAGGGAACCTTTGCGCGCCTCCGTTATCTTTTGGGAGGCGACCGCCCCAGTCAAACTACCCACCAGGCAATGTCCCCGATCCCGTTCAGGGACCCAGGTTAGAATTCCAAAACAATCAGGGTGGTATTTCAAGGTTGACTCCATCCCGACTGGCGCCGAGATCTCATAGTCTCCCACCTATCCTACACAGACTATTCCGAAATTCATTGCCAAGTTGTAGTAAAGGTGCACGGGGTCTTTCCGTCTTGCCGCGGGTAGACGGCATCGGCACCGTCAATACAATTTCGCTGAGTCCCTGGTTGAGACAGCGGGGAAGTCGTTACGCCATTCGTGCAGGTCGGAACTTACCCGACAAGGAATTTCGCTACCTTAGGACCGTTATAGTTACGGCCGCCGTTTACTGGGGCTTCGGTTCAACGCTTCTACCGTATTGCTACGGCATGACGAATCCCCTTAACCTTCCAGCACCGGGCAGGCGTCAGAGCCTATACATCGTCTTTCGACTTAGCAGACTCCTGTGTTTTTAGTAAACAGTCGCCACCCCCATTTCACTGCGATCACAATCTGCTCTAGGAGTAAATCCCTTCACAGATCATGACACACCTTCTTCCGAAGTTACGGTGTTAGTGTGCCGAGTTCCTTAACCAGGGTTCTCTCAAGCGCCTTGGGATATTCTCCCCACCTACCTGAGTCGGTTTGCGGTACGATCACCTGATTGACTCGCTAGAGGCTTTTCTTGACAGCATGGGCTCAGTCACTTACTCCCGATTACTCGAGAACGTCATCACCTCTCGGTGTTTGTAATTGGAACTCCGGACTTACCAAAAGTTCCCACCTACGGGCTTGAACCAGGGCATCCAACACCTGGATGACCTACCCTTCTGTGTCCCCTCATCGCTCAAACGCCAACCCGGTGGTACAGGAATATTAACCTGTTTTCCATCACCTACGCTTCTCAGCCTCGGCTTAGGAATCGACTAACCCTGAGAGGATTAACCTTGCTCAGGAAACCTTAGGTTTACGGCGTGCTAGTTTCTCATTAGCATTATCGCTACTCATGCCTGCATGATCCCTTCCATCTCGTCCAGGTGTCCTCACGGTCACCCTTCGCTCTATCATGGAATGCTCCCCTACCATCCCGTCTTGCGACGGGATCCGTAGCTTCGGTAATATGCTTAAGCCCCGTTACATTTTTGGCGCAGACTCACTTGACCAGTGAGCTATTACGCTTTCTTTAAAGGATGGCTGCTTCTAAGCCAACCTCCTGGCTGTCTGAGCGCTTCCACATCCTTTCCCACTTAGCACATTTTAGGGACCTTAGCTGACGGTCTGGGATGTTCCCCTCTCGTCCACGGAAGTTATCTCCCACGGGCTGACTCCCAAGATAACGTTTAACGGCATTCGAAGTTTGGTTGGGTTTGGTAATCTGGTAGGACCCCTAGCCCATCCAGTGCTCTACCTCCGTTAACGAATGTCCTGAGGCTATACCTAAATATATTTCGGGGAGAACCAGCTATCTCCAAGTTTGATTAGCCTTTCACTCCGATCCACAGCTCATCCGAGAAGTTTTCAACCTTCACCGGTTCGGGCCTTCATTCGCCATTACGCGAATTTCACCCTGGCCATGGATAGATCACTTGGTTTCGGGTCTACTCCATGCGACTGAATCGCCCATTTAAGACTCGCTTTCGCTACGGCTCCTTCCTGTTGAGGAATTAACCTTGCCACATAGAGTAACTCGCAGGCTCATTATGCAAAAGGCACGCGGTCAGACAGGATCAGCCAAAGGCGAACCCTCAGCTAACCCAACGTCCTTCCACTGCTTGTAAGCATACGGTTTCAGGTACTATTTCACTCCCCTCATCGGGGTTCTTTTCACCTTTCCCTCACGGTACTAGTTCGCTATCGGTTGCCAGATAGTATTTAGCCTTGGAAGATGGTCCTCCCGACTTCCCACAGGATTTCCCGTGTCCCGTGGTACTTGGGTATCTTATCCAGGGATTCCAATTCCATTTCGTCTACGGGTCTATCACCCTCTATGGCGGGGCTTTCCAGCCCCTTCGACTATGGAAGTGGATTCTCCCCGGGGCCACTGTGACAGCCCCCGATAAGAACCCGTTACCTCCCGTATACAACGCTCACAGGCTTTAACATATACGGAATTTAGGCTCGTCCCCTTTCGCTCGCCACTACTCAGGGAATCTCGATTGATTTCTATTCCTGAAGGTACTGAGATGTTTCAGTTCCCCTCGTTCGCCTCCCGCCACTATGAATTCATGACGGGATATCCCGAAATTACTCGGGATGGGTTTTCCCATTCAGAGACCTCCGGCTCAAAGCTTGTTTAGCAGCTCCCCGAAGCTTATCGCAGCTTACCACGTCTTTCATCGCCTTCTGGCACCAAGGCATCCACCGTATGCCCTTAGTAGCTTGACCATAAATCTGTATTGCGAATTGCGGATTGTAGATTGCGAATTTAAAATCCGCAATCGGAAATCAGCAATCCAAAATTAATTGATGCCATCATCCCTTCATCCATATTCAATTGTCAAAGAACAATAGAACGATTACACAGATTCAAAAATCGATTACACAGATTTTTTACTTAAACGAATTTTCGGTTTGAGAGTTCAGCATCAAACCCCTCATCTCATTCTGGTGGAGATGAGCGGATTTGAACCGCCGACCCCCTGCGTGCAAGGCAGGTGCTCTCCCGCTGAGCTACATCCCCACTACCCATTGCGGATTTCGGATTGTTGATTGCGGATTGACTTTTGGCATTCCGCATTCCGAAATCCGCATTCTACAATCGAATGGTGGGCCTAGATAGATTTGAACTATCGACCTCACGCTTATCAGGCGTGCGCTCTAACCAACTGAGCTATAGGCCCTCGGTTCACCGAATGGCCTATAGCTTTAGCCCTTGGGAGTTTCGTAGAGCTATAGACCCTTAAAGGGGGATATCGAACCCTCTTTAACGGGCCTTCTCAAACCCGTCTTCCCTTATTTTTAGAAGAGGTTACTGTTCTGGGTATTGACCTAGGTGTCTTTGAATTCCGTTTGACCGGAACCGGAGACTCCTTAGAAAGGAGGTGATCCAGCCGCTGGTTCCCCAACGGCTACCTTGTTACGACTTCACCCCAATCACCAACCATACCTTAGGCGCCTGCATCCCTTGCGGGTTAGCCGAGCGACTTCTGGTACAGTCAGCTCTCATGGTGTGACGGGCGGTGTGTACAAGGCCCGGGAACGTATTCACCGCGGCATGCTGATCCGCGATTACTAGCGATTCCGCCTTCATGGAGTCGAGTTGCAGACTCCAATCTGAACTGAGAGCGGTTTTTTGAGATTAGCTCCCCCTCGCGAGGTTGCAACCCTTTGTTCCGCCCATTGTAGCACGTGTGTAGCCCTGGATATAAAGGCCATGAGGACTTGACGTCATCCCCACCTTCCTCCCCGTTAACCGAGGCAGTTTCCTTAGAGTTCCCAACTCAATGATGGCAACTAAGGATGAGGGTTGCGCTCGTTGCGGGACTTAACCCAACATCTCACGACACGAGCTGACGACAGCCATGCAGCACCTGTCTCGCTGTCCCCTTGCGGGGAAAACTACGTTTCCGTAGCGGTCAGCGGATGTCAAACCCAGGTAAGGTTCTTCGCGTTGCGTCGAATTGAACCACATGCTCCACCGCTTGTGCGGGCCCCCGTCAATTCCTTTGAGTTTTAGCCTTGCGGCCGTACTCCCCAGGCGGGGCACTTAATGCGTTAACTTCGGCACAGAAGGGGTCAATACCTCCTACACCTAGTGCCCATCGTTTACGGCGTGGACTACCAGGGTATCTAATCCTGTTTGCTCCCCACGCTTTCGCATCTCAGCGTCAGTATCGGACCAGAGAGCCGCCTTCGCCACTGGTGTTCCTCCCGATATCTACGAATTTCACCTCTACACCGGGAATTCCACTCTCCTCTCCCGTACTCTAGCCGAGCAGTTTCAAATGCACTTCTTCTGTTAAGCAGAAGGCTTTCACATCTGACTTACCCGACCGCCTGCACGCGCTTTACGCCCAATAATTCCGAACAACGCTTGCACCCTCCGTATTACCGCGGCTGCTGGCACGGAGTTAGCCGGTGCTTCCTCCGGTGGTACCGTCAATTGCGAATGATATTAGCATTCACAGGTTTCTTCCCACCTGACAGGGCTTTACGACCCGAAGGCCTTCATCACCCACGCGGCGTTGCTGCGTCAGGGTTTCCCCCATTGCGCAAGATTCCCCACTGCTGCCTCCCGTAGGAGTCTGGACCGTGTCTCAGTTCCAGTGTGGCTGGCCATCCTCTTAGACCAGCTAACCATCGATGCCTTGGTAGGCCATTACCCTACCAACGAGCTAATGGTACGCGGGCCCATCCTTAAACGATAGCTTGCATGCAGAGGCCACCTTCGATTCCAGCTCCCGTGGGAACTGGAATATTATTCGGTATTAACTCCCCTTTCGAGGAGTTATCCCCAATTCAAGGGTAGGTTACCCACGCGTTACTCACCCGTGCGCCACTTTACTTTCCCAGTTGCCCAGGATTTCTCGTACGACTTGCATGTGTTAGGCACGCCGCCAGCGTTCGTTCTGAGCCAGGATCAAACTCTCCAATTTTTATCTGAAAATGATCCTTTTCAAAGAAATAACTATAGAGACCCAGAAACAGTAACCTCTATTCTTTTGTCAAAGAACGGATTTAATCGATTTTATCAGGATAATACGATTTCTTAGGTTTGTCAATAGGCAAAACTTATTTGCCAAGCTTTCTTCGCATCGTCGCAACATAATATGTTACCAGATGATTTCACTTTTTGTCAAGGATTTTTATCCGTTTAAAGTTTTTCTTCCCTGCTCTTAATCTCATATTATCCCTTAACTTGATAAGTTCATCAAATCTTTCAACTTTCTTGTCGTCAATATACGCACCGCCTTGTTCTATTAATCTTCTTGCCTCTGATCCAGATGCACACAGACTCGTTGTTTCAAAGAATAGTTTGAAAGCAGGAATTTCATCATTTGACTTTTCAATCGGGACATAAGTGGTTGGAATTGCACCGTCATCCAATAATTTGCCTTCTCCTTTCATTTGAAGGGAAGGCATCCTCAATGCGCCCCACCCAAAAATATTTCTTGAGGCATCCCTCGCTTTTTTCGCCTCCTCTTCTCCATGAACGATTTTCGTTGTCTCATAGGCTAAAGCTTCTTTCGCTTTTCTTAGATCAGCCCCCTCCAACTTCCCGTATTTTTCCTGAATCTCCTCCATGGGAAGAAAGGTGAAGAGAGCCAAGAACCTTTTTACATCTCTATCATCGGTGTTGATCCAAAATTGATAATATTCATACGAGGACGTACGTTCAGGATCTAACCACACTGCCCCTTTCTCGGTCTTCCCCATCTTCTTGCCATCAGCCGTCATAATCAATGGGAAGGTGATTCCGTAAGCCTGCTTCCCTTCGAGACGCCGGATAAGGTCGATTCCTGCAACAATATTGCCCCACTGGTCGCTGCCTCCCATTTGAATCAGACAGTTGTAATGTTTGAACTGATGCCAGAAATCGTACGCTTGAAGGAGTTGATAGTTAAATTCGAGGAAGGAAAGCCCCGTCTCCAAACGAATTTTTACCGACTCCGCTGCAAGCATGCGATTCACGCTAAAATGGGCGCCGATATCTCGGAGAAAATCGATGTAGTTGAGTTTGGTCAGCCAATCCGCATTATTCAACAGAAGAGCACGGCCTTCCGAAAAATCGAGGAATTGAGCAAATTGTTTTCTTTGCAATTCTGCATTCTTGTTAATCTCATCATACGTCAAGATCTGTCGCATCTCATCCTTGCCGCTTGGGTCTCCAACCAACCCTGTCCCTCCGCCCACCAATGCGATTGGACGATGACCATGCCTTTGCATATGGGCCAACGCCATAATCGGCACCAAATTCCCAACGTGAAAACTCGAAGCGGTAGGGTCGAAGCCAATGTAACAGGTGACCTTTTCTTTCAATATCTCGGGGAGCTTTTCGTCATCGGTGACCTTTTCAATAAAGCCCCTCCCCTTAAAGACTTCATAAACCGTCTTCTCATGTTTCACGGGTTTCGCCATGATTCATGCTCCCCAATCTCTTCGATCATTCTCAATCTAAGAATTCATAAGGTTTATTGAGCCACTCCCCAATCCCTCAACCCTATTTCAGGGGCACCTTGATCTTTTGGATATCCTTGGATCTCCCGGTTTCGGGATCGACGTCAATGACGACCCCTTGAAGTTCGATCTGCTCTGTGGCCACGTCAAATTTCCATGGGATCTGGGTTAATAGGCGCTCCAGGGCAACGTCTTTACGAATCCCGATGACAGAGGCTAAGGGACCTGTCATTCCAACATCACTGATGTAAGCCGTTCCATCCTCCAGTATCCTCTCGTCGCTCGTCTGGACATGGGTATGGGTTCCCAATACGGCACTCACCTTCCCATTCAAAAACCAACCCATCGCCATTTTCTCTGAAGTGGCCTCTGCATGGAAATCAACAAGAATGATTTTGGTCTCTCTGCTCAATCTCTCCACTTCCTTTTCTCCGACCCGGAATGGACAATCCAGATTCTTCATGAAAACCCTGCCTTCCAAATTCAGGACGCCCAGCGTTTGCCCCTTGGCAGAATGGAAGATGCCACTTCCTCTGCCCGGAGCTCCTGGCGGATAATTAGCAGGTCTTAAAATTCGGAGCTCCTCGTCCAAAAACGGAAAGATTTCTTTCTTGGCCCAGATATGGTTTCCAGAAGTAAGCACATCCACCCCTTGATCCAGTATCTCGATGGCAATGGGAGGGGTAATGCCCATTCCTCCGGCTGCGTTTTCTCCATTGGCAATCGTAAAGTCAATCTTATGGTCGGTGGTGACCTTCCTTAAGATTCCTTCAATAGCTTGCCGACCCGGTTTTCCTACGATGTCTCCTACGAAGAGAATGCGCATCTTTGAAAACCCATTGTAAAATTAGCAATTAGCAGTGGTTAATTAGCATTAAATCGCAAAACAGCTTTTGACGCAGACTTTCAGTGATTTCTTATGCTTTCTTTGTCAATTGCTAATTTTGCAATGCTAATTTTGCAATTTGCAATGATTATTACTTTGCGATTTCAACTGACCGCGTCTCCCTGATCACGGTTACCTTGATCTGCCCGGGGTAAGTCAAATCTTTTTCAATCTTACGGGCAATGTCTCTGGAAAGGATCACAGAGTCCTCATCGGAGATACGATCGGGCTGGACCATGATACGAATTTCCCTGCCTGCTTGAATGGCGTAAGATTTCTCCACTCCCGGGAAAGACTGGGCGATCTTTTCCAGATCCTCCAATCGCTTCACATAGGTTTCAAGCATCTCACGCCTTGCACCCGGTCTCGCTCCAGATAGAGCATCCGCTGCTTCCACCAGGATATCAAGAATGGACTCCGGCTTCTCCTCCTCGTGATGAGAGGCGATGGCATGGACAATGACAGGCGATTCTCCATATTTCCTGGCCAGCTCTGCTCCGATCTTTCCATGGGAGCCTTCGACCTCATGGTCGACCGCCTTTCCGATGTCATGAAGAAGACCCGCCCTCTTGGCTTGTTTTACATTGCCCCCTAATTCAGAGGCCATCACCCCGCAAAGAAAGGCCACTTCCAAAGAGTGCTGGTACACATTCTGGGCAAAGCTCGTTCGGTATTTGAGCCGGCCGATCAGTTTAATCAACTCCGGGTGCATGCCGTGGACGCCCACGTCAAAAGTTGCCTGTTCCCCTGCCTCACGAATGGATGTCTCTACTTCCTGCTCCACCTTCTGAACAATCTCTTCAATTCGCGCGGGATGAATGCGACCATCGCTCACGAGACGTTCCAAGGCGATGCGAGCGATCTCCCTCCGAACGGGATTGAACCCTGAAAGAATCACTGCCTCAGGCGTGTCGTCAATGATGAGATCGATCCCGGTGGCCGCTTCAAGGGCTCGGATGTTCCGCCCTTCACGGCCGATGATCCGGCCTTTCATCTCTTCATTCGGCAGGGTGACCACAGAGACCGTCCTCTCTGCAACATACTCTCCGGCATAGCGTTGAACGGCCAGACTGATAATCTCTTTCGACTTTTTGTCGGCGATCTCTCTCGCTTCTTCTTCAATCTTTTTTATCCCTTTGGCCGCTTCGTGCTTTGCCTCATTCTCCATAGATTCCATCAACAGTCGCTTGGCCTCTTCAGAGGACATTTTCGCAATACTCTCCAATTGAATGCGCTGCTTTTCGAGAAGGGCCGCCAGCTTTTTCTCCTGTTCTTGAGTTGTCTTTTCCTGCTGGATCAGCGTCTTCTCCCGGCGGGCGATATCCGCCTCTTTGGTATCAACAAGCTCTATCTTTTTGTCCAAATGCGATTCCCTCTGGATGAGCCTTCTCTCCAGATTCTGAATTTCTTGGCGTTTCTCCATCGTCTCTTTATCAAAATCGGCCTTTTCTTGATAAAACTTGTCCTTCGTTTGGAGGAGGGCTTCCTTTTTTAATATCTCAGCTTTTTTCTCGGCTTCCTCGACCAAGCGCTTGGCCACCTCTTTGGCGGAAACAATCCGGGCCTCTGAAAACCTTTTTCTCAAAAGGAACCCGATGATCCCTCCGAGAAGGGCAATTACACAAATAAGGATGATGTTCATCTCAATGGATAGGTTCAACGGTCCGTTCACCTCCTTATATCAAAAATCGCATAGCGCATCGCGCCGTTGCTACAAACAAAGACTATATTCATGGCACGAGCCTTCCTGCCCTACACCGCATTAGGTACAGGGCTTGCCGCAAAAGTGGAGCCCCCGGGCATGGCTTATTAATTCAAGAACCGCCACATCCGTCGGCCGTGATTCAACCGTGTCATCGCTCACGCAAATGAATTGAAAAAAGGGCCGTCCGTTGAGGAAAAAAGAGGGGCGAAATGGGATAGAAAAAAGAGGGGTTCGACCGAACCCGACATGCCCACCTACTGCAAGCAGGGAAGAAAGAATGAGGGGGACCCTGACGTTGATTGCCAATTGACCTTCTCTATGTTACGAAACCCCACTTTCCGTCGGAAAGAAGAGCCGAGGGCGCTCCTCTTTTTCTCCAGAGTGAGACCAGCTTCCCGAATAAGACGGTGGAGCCATTCGACGGAAACACCCGACCATTTTACCAATCGGCTCCACGCCCGTGGAGATTTTAGTAGGATTTCGACCAATTTCCACAGGATCATAGTTATCGAACTCATCTTTTCTTCCCCGCCTTCGCCTGGCTGCGACAGCAGGGCATGAAGGTCATATCAGGATCGATCAAATTCATTTCTTCCCTCTATCCCAAACACACCTCTCGTCCTCTGACGACGGTGTTGATCTCAAGTCCCCTGCTCGATGCCCCGTGGACGGCGATCTATAGCAACCGTTCGGGAAGGGTTCCCTGTTTAAGGTTGCCCACGATAAATCTTCCGGCCACCTTGAACATGGCAGGGGAACATCCGCCAGTTACGAAGGGGTTTTCAGACTCCACTCCCCTATTTTCATATCGATTTTCTCAACCAAGTCCTTTGATTTCGCCCCAACCTCTCGAAGTAACGCGGTCCTCTTTTCCTTCTCTCTCAAAAGATCATCTGCAATATTAAGCGCCGTTAGAATCGCTACGTTCAACGTGGAAACGCTCTTCGTCTTTTTTAAGATTTCCTCCATCTTTTCGTTCACATATTTCGCCACTTCCTGAATGTAGTCCTCTTCTGCATCCGTTTTAACCGTGTACGTCTGGCCAAATACTTTGATCTCAACCAGCCGTTCTCTTCCCATTTCCTCTCAGCCTTCTGCACAACTCCCTGGGACCGATTAAGTATCAATGCTTTTAAAACGATGAAGGAGTTGGTCAATCCGTGTCTTCACTTTTTCTCTGTCCTGGGAGAAAAGTTTCATTTTCTTCTCTAACTGGACCACCTTTTCCCTTTCCCTATCCAGGGCAGCGGCCAGATGGTCTCTCTCTTTCTTCAACTCATGAAATTTTGTCAAGAGATGATGGACCTTTTCCTCCAGGTTTCCGAGCAATCCTTGTTCTTCCTCTGGGGCTACATTTTCCGCTTGTTTGTCTAATAATATTTCTGCGGCCATAAAAAGTCAACCCTAATAAAAATCATCATTGCAAATTGCAAAATTAACATTGATCAATTAGCAATGAGTTACAAAACAAATTTCAATACAAATTCTTGATCCATATTTGTGTTTTCACTGCGAGTTGCTAATTTTGTCCCGCGAAGCGCGGGACCCCTTTTTCAATGTTCATTGTTTAGGAGGTCGTCAGAAGATAGGCCTTGATCAGCTCATCGATCTCCCCGTCCATGACCCGATCCACTTGATGGATCACTTTGTTCGTGCGGTGATCTTTGACCATTTTATAAGGGTGCATAGTATACGAGCGGATCTGGCTCCCCCAAGCAATCTCCTTTTTTGAGTTGTGAAGTTCCTGCAGCTTCTCTTCTTTCTCCTTCATTTCTCTCTCGTAAAGGCGTGCCCTTAATATCTTTAAGGCAGTAGCCTTATTCTTATGCTGGGATCGTTCGTTTTGACATTGGACAACAATGCCCGTGGGAAGATGAGTGATTCGTACCGCTGAATCCGTTTTATTGACGTGTTGCCCACCTGCCCCGCTGGACCGAAAGGTATCCACCCTCAAATCTTTTTCATCAAGCTGAACTACGATATCCTCGGAGACTTCAGGAATGACAAAAACCGAAGCAAAGGAGGTATGCCTCCTTGCCCCCGCATCGAACGGGGATATCCGAACCAATCGGTGAATCCCACTCTCCGCTTTTAGGTATCCATAGGCGTAACGGCCGTTGACCATAAAGGTAACGTTTTTTAAACCCGCTTCTTCACCCGTGAGGATATCGATAATTTTTGTCTCAAACTTCCTTTTCTCTGCCCATCTCAGGTACATCCTCAGAAGCATTTCCACCCAGTCTTGAGCCTCTGTGCCTCCTGCTCCGGCATTGATGCTCACGATCGCATTGCTCGGATCGTGCTCTCCTCCCAGCATTCTCCCGAACTCTATTTGCTCGATGGCTTCTTCACTTCTCCGCAGCTTCTCCGCCAGCTCCTGGGCTTCTTTCTCATCCTCCTGTTCTTCGACCAATTGGAGGAGGATCTCCGTTTCCTCCAGAACCTTCTTCTCATCCTCCCAAGGCGACAAGCTCCCGAAGAGAGAAGTTCGCTCCTTCAGAATCTTCTGGGCAGCCTCACCCCCTTCCCAGAAATCAGGTTTTGTCATCATCTTTTCGATTTCTTCCAGTCTTTTTCCTTTTCTCTCAACGTCAAAGAGAACCTCGGAGGGATTCTAATCGACCCCTCAGTTCGTTCAATCTGTCTCTCAATTCAACCAACATACCTTATGCCTTTCTTTTTTAGATTTAAGCTTTATGATAACATAGATCAACGGAAAGTTAAACCTTTTTGTGTAATCTATTGAATTTATTGGGTTCATCTTGCTCGTTGGGTTATTTTGATAACAAAAAATGGTCCTGAAGAAATCCACCAAGCTCAAGAAACTCCACCAACTGAAACTATGACTTCTTCCTCTCTCTTATCATCTTCGCAATCTCCTCCCCGATCAATGCCGGGTTTCCAATCACCTTTGCACCCGCCTTTTCCAGCGCCTCCATCTTTTCCTTAGCTGTTCCCTTTCCACCTGCAATAATTGCGCCTGCATGCCCCATTCTCCTCCCCGGAGGAGCCGTCAATCCAGCAATAAAAGCTAATACTGGCTTCCGAAAGGACTCCTTGATAGATTGGGCTGCCTCCTCTTCCGCCGTTCCGCCAATTTCGCCAATGAGGATCACTGCTTCTGTTTCAGGGTCCCTTTCAAACATCTCCAAGAGATCGACAAAGTTTAGCCCGATAATCTGATCGCCCCCTATGCCGACCGCGGTCGACTGTCCGAGTCCCCTCTTCGTTAGTTGATCTATCACCTCATAAGTCAGCGTTCCACTTCGAGAGATGATCCCTATCGTCCCCGGCTGATGAATATAACCTGCCATGACGCCAATCTTGCACTTTCCAGGGGATATGATTCCAGGCGTATTCGGGCCGATCAAATTTGTCCCTTTTCCCTTTAGGTAAGCCCGGACCATCACCATATCCAATGTTGGGATTCCTTCAGTAAGACACACGATGATGGAAATCCCCGCCTCAGCGGCTTCCAAAATCGCATCGGCAGCAAAAGCTGGAGGGACAAAGATCGCAGAGGCATTGGCATTGGTGTTCTCAACCGCTTCCGATACGGTATTGAAGACCGGAATCCCATCAATTTTCTGTCCGCCTTTTCCCGGGGTCACACCTGCTACGACCTTCGTTCCATACTCCACCATCTGCCGAGTATGAAACATCCCCTCATTGCCCGTAATCCCTTGAACCACGACCCTTGTTTTCTCATCTACTAAAATGCTCATGCTTGTCTCCTATCGAATTCGGATTTCGGAGTTCGGAATGCGGAGCCAAAAACATCTAATTACCCACAGAAATCCGAAATTCCTTATTCCGAATTCCGCATTCCACAATCCGCATTATCTCTTCAGCGCCTCCACCACTTCCTCGGCTGCCTCTTTCATCCCTTGGGCAACAATGAAATTCAACCCCGACTCGTTGAGAATCCTCCGCCCCTCCTTAACATTGGTTCCCTCGAGTCTGACCACCACCGGCACCTTCACTCTCACCTCAGAAACAGCTTCCGTTACACCTTCAGCCAGGGTGTCACATCTTAGAATCCCACCGAAGATATTGATTAAGACGACCTTCACGTCCTTGTCAGACATGAGGATTTCGAAGCCGTTCTTTACCATCTCCACTGTAGCGCCGCCCCCGACATCAAGAAAATTGGCCGGATCAGCTCCAGCCACTTTGATAATGTCCATGGTGGCCATGGCAAGCCCGGCTCCGTTCACCATACAGCCCACGTTCCCATCCAGCTTGATGTAATTCAAATTATATTTCGATGCCTCGATCTCAAGGGGGTCTTCTTCATTAAGGTCCCGAAGTGCGGCAATCTCTTTGTGACGGAAGAGTCCGTTGTCGTCAAAATTCATCTTTGCATCGAGGGCGATCAAGTCACCGCCCTTCGTCAGGACCAGCGGGTTTATCTCTGCAAGGAGGCAATCCTTCTCAATAAATGCCTTGTAAAGCCCGGAAAGGATTCCTCGCATTTTCCCTACCTGCCCCAGTTCAAGCCCCAGTCCGAAACCAATCTTGTTCGGATGAAAAGGCCTGAAACCGGTCACGGGGCTTATCCATTCCTTGATGATCTTCTTCGGGGATTCCGCAGCCACCTTTTCGATCTCTACGCCACCCTCCCGGCTCGCCATAATTACCGGACAGGCTTCTGACCGGTCAACCACTATCCCCAGATAAAGCTCCTCCTCGATTTCCATCCCTTCCTCAATCAGGGCCTTCCGGACAATCCTGCCCGCAGGTCCTGTTTGATGGGTGACCAGTGTCATACCCAATATCTTTTTCGCTGCATTCTGTGCTTGCTGTGCCGAATGAACAACCTGGACCCCTCCCCCTTTCCCTCTTCCTCCCGCATGAATCTGCGCTTTCACAACGATGGTCTCCGTTCCGATCTCTTTGGCAATTCTTCCGGCTTCTTCCGGCGTTTCAGCCACCCTTCCCCTTGGAACAGGGACCCCGTAACTTTTCAGGATCTCTTTGGCTTGATATTCATGAATCTTCATTATGTTTCCTCCCTTTCCCAAAATCAGGTGGGCGTATTATAACGGATTTGTCCGGCCTAAAAAAGAAGAGATTATATATTTTTGATACTGAACAAATACGGAGATCATCTGAGGTTCTTTTTGAAATTTCCTTTTCAAAGATTTTCGGCTATTAATAAAATCGTGAAGGCAATACAAAACATTTTTATATTAGCGACAATTTGTACAGCACTTGAACTTTTTTTAGAAAATGCATTCTCTAGAGGATCAAAAAAATTAATATATTAAGAATCATAGAGTTGTGGTACAATAAATCAGTGTATAAATGGACGATTCAATTTCCATACGAAAAACCCATTAACTGAGCCGCCTATTGGGATCCAAGCGATTATTCATCTTATCGATTCTCTTTTTTTGTTTACTCCTTCCTCTGCCTGCTTCGACGGCGGACGAATCAACCGGTGATATGAAGAAAAAAATCCGAGTAGATATTGATTCCAATGGCAGCAAAATAGAGCTGCGACCCGGAGACGAGATTGAGATTGAGCTCCAAGGCGCCGGGGGAACGGGGTATGCCTGGTATTTCGAAGAACTTGATAATGATTTCTTCGAACTGATTCATGAGGGAAGAAAAATCCAACAGAAAAGTAGGGAGCTTGTCGGCTCTCCCATTTTGTACACCTGGGTATTCAAAGCCCAAAAAATAGGGAAGACCGCTATCAAGATGAGTTGTTACAGAATATGGGAAGGAAAAGATAGCGCCGTTCAACGATTTGAGGTTGAGATAAATATCATCCCTTAACTCATTTCCTTGCCCCCCCAACCGGACTCAAAATTACTGGTTTTGCCAATTAAGTATGGATCCCGCCGCCTTTTGGAACACGACAACCTTTCAAGATCTCTTTTGCTTGGAATTCATGAGTCTTCATTATGTTTCCTCCCCCAGACGTTTCCTCCCCAGCTAAAATTAAGCGGGCATATTATAACGGATTTCATTAACCTAAAAAAGGCAAAAAGGTGGAAAGATTGGAAGAAGTATTTTGGGGTTATAAATTGAATATTTTGCCCCCGAAGACTCCTTCCGAGACTGTCGAAAAACCCTTTAGTATAGTTAATGGGTGATTTTCAGGGGTCTCCTCACCCCTCATAATTATGAGATCATTGATTGTGGCGCATTCTGTGAGGTCATTTTTTTCTGCATCTCACCCAAGAATCTACTTGGGAACTTTTTCGACAGTCTCTCCTGTACTCTTGTTTTTCAATTATTACCCCTCAATGCAATATTTCTACTCGTAACCATCGACATTCAGGATTGTCTTGAGCTGAAGATTGGTAGGTAATCTCGCTTTACTTTTCGCCAATTGAATATTATATCAAAATTGTATTTTAATTCGACCTTCGAAGCAGAAAGGTCTTCCCCCTGAAATGACCACGTAACGGAGATTGGGGTTGCCCCGTGTTTATGTAAAAGTTAACCCCCAAAATACAAACGGGGCCGCGCACCCCACGAGCGTGTCATGAACATCTCAGCGACCTTTATCAACAGGCCTGTTGCGACGACTCTCCTGACGATAGCATTGGCGCTCGCCGGGGCGATTTCCTTTCGTTTGCTCCCTGTGTCACCCCTTCCTCACGTAGACTTCCCGACAATCCTGGTATCGGCGAGGCTGCCCGGAGCGGAGCCCGAGACTATGGCAACATCGGTCGCGATCCCACTTGAACGCCAGTTTGGACTGATAGCGGGCGTGACTGAGATGACGTCAACCAGTTCCCTTGGCTCAACGAGCATCGTCCTGCAGTTTGATCTGGACCGCAACATCAATGGGGCTGCACGCGATGTCCAGTCGGCGATCAATGCGGCGAGAGGCTACTTGCCGCCGACTCTCCCAAGCCAACCGACCTACCGCAAAGTCAACCCGGCGGATGCACCCGTTCTCGTCATAGCCCTCACATCCGACACAATAAGTAGGGGGCAGATGTACGATGCGGCCTCGACCATCCTTCAACAAAAGTTATCCCAGGTAGAGGGGGTCGGCCAGGTATTCGTTTGGGGCAGCTCACTGCCGGCGGTTCGCATCGACCTGAACCCCACGACATTGAGCAAATACGGGATCAGCCTCGAGGACGTCCGAGGTGTTCTGACCAGCACCAACATAAACCGTCCGAAGGGGCAGTTGGCGGACGAAAAGAGAACCTGGGAGATCCAGACCGACGACCAGCTCCATGTTGCTGAACAGTACCAGCCCGTGATCGTGGCCTACAGGGCCGGGGCGCCGGTGCGTCTGTTCGATGTTGCCAACGTAGAGGATTCAGTGGAGGATCTGCGCGTCGCAGGT
The DNA here is from genome assembly GCA_963765435.1 of uncultured delta proteobacterium. GTDB lineage: Bacteria > Desulfobacterota > BSN033 > BSN033 > UBA1163 > UBA1163. The sequence goes on along the minus strand of CAVXWK010000002.1, from coordinate 2,197,235 downwards.
CTGGTCAACGGAAGGCCGGCCGTGTTGGTGGTCGTCTTTCGTCAGCCCGCTGCAAATATCATTGATACGGTCGACCGCGTTCGGAGCTTGCTCCCACAGTTGGAGGCAGCCATGCCCGGTGGCGTCAAGCTTTCGATTGTTGTAGACCGAACGCCCCCGATCCGCGGTTCCCTGCATGACGTTGAGCTGACGCTCGTCATCTCAGCCTGCCTTGTCATTCTGGTGGTCTTTGTGTTTCTGAGAAATGTCCGCTCCACCCTTATCCCCGGCGTGGCGGTTGTGGTCTCTCTCGTCGGCACCTTCGGAGCGTTGTACCTCTTTGGCTACAGCCTGGACAACCTATCCCTGATGGCCCTCACCATTGCAACGGGGTTTGTCGTTGACGACGCCATTGTCGTTCTTGAGAACATCACGCGATACAGGGAGAAGGGGTTACTCCCGGAAGAGGCAGCCTTAATGGGGTCACGGGAGATCGCGTTTACTGTCCTCTCGATGAGCGCTTCCCTGGTTGCAGTCTTCCTCCCCATCCTTTTGATGGGCGGGATGGTAGGCCGTTTGTTTCACGAGTTTGCCGTGACACTCTCTGTGGCAGTGGCTATCTCGCTCATTTTGTCGCTCACGACAACCCCTATGATGTGCGCCAGGTTCCTTAAGCCTGAGAAAATGGGAGGACACGGGCCCCTGTATAAAGCGAGTGAGCGGATTTTTAACGGGATGCACCACCTCTATGATGTCACTCTCCGCTGGGCGCTGAGCCACTCTCGGTTTATGCTCACCCTGACACTCGTCACGGTAGGGATCAATGTAGGTCTCTTCATCGTCATTCCGAAAGGCTTTTTCCCGGAGCAAGACACCGGACGCCTAAGCGCTACCATTCAGGCGGAGCAGGATATATCGTTTCAGGCTATGAAAGATAAGTTTACGGAAGTGGTGGACATTATTAGGAGCGATCCTGAAGTCGACTACGTAATAGCCTACACGGGTGGAGGCACCGGCACGAATATCGGACTAATGTTCATTACGCTAAAAGCATTTGAGCGGCGGAAAGCCACCATCGGAGAGGTGATCGCCCGGCTGCGCAAAAAGCTCGCCCAGGTACCTGGCGCCCCGACCTATTTTCAGGCGGTTCAGGATTTGCGCATCGGAGGGAGGATAGGCGCTGCACTCTATCAATACACACTTCAGGGAGACAACCTGACAGAGCTCAACAAATGGGGTCCGCGTGTGCTTCAGCGGATGCGCAAATTGCGTGAACTCGTCGATGTGAGCAGCGATCAACAGGATAAAGGCCTTCAAACCTCGGTCGTGATCGACCGCAGTACTGCCTCTCGGCTGGGTGTCACGCCGCAGCTCATTGATGACACCCTGTACGACGCCTTCGGCCAGCGGCAGGTGTTGATCACTTACACGCTCTTAAACCAGTACCATGTGGTCATGGAGGTTGAGCCGAAGTTTTGGCAACGCCCCGAAACGTTGAGGGACATCTACGTGAGATCTCCCGCCGGAGCCATGGTCCCGCTTAGCGCATTCGCTCGTTTCGAACGGACTTCGACGTCACTCGCAGTGAATCACCAGAGTCAGTTTCCGTCGGTGACGGTTTCGTTCAATTTACTGCCAGGAGTCGCGCTCGGGGATGCTGTAACGTCAATCCAGACGGCCACGCAGGAGATGGAGCTGCCCTCAAGTATCCGGTCAAGCTTCGCAGGTACGGCCCAGGCCTTCCAGGCATCGCTGGCCAGCGAACCGCTTTTGATCCTGGCAGCCCTCGTGACGGTTTATATCGTGCTGGGGGTCCTCTACGAGAGCTACGTTCACCCGATCACCATTCTGTCCACGCTGCCCTCGGCAGGTGTGGGAGCAGTGCTCGCACTCTTGATCAGTCGCACAGATCTCACCGTCATTGCTGTGATCGGCATCATTCTTTTGATTGGTATCGTGAAGAAGAACGGTATCATGATGGTCGATTTTGCACTGGAGGCTGAGCGTCGGGGAGGGATGAGACCGGAGGAAGCGATCTACCAGGCCAGTCTCTTGCGGTTTCGGCCGATCATGATGACAACAATGGCGGCGCTGCTTGGGGCGCTTCCACTGGCGTTGGGCGGTGGGGTGGGTTCCGAGTTTCGCCGACCGCTCGGTATCTCTATCGCTGGGGGTCTCATTTTCAGCCAGATGCTCACGCTCTATACCACGCCGGTGATTTATCTCTACCTTGATCGTTTCAGGCTTTGGCTTAAAGGCCGACGGGGAACGCACAAAGGGACGTCGGTAGACAGTAGATTCATGGCCCATTGAAGGTGACTGAGATGGTGTACTGGCGTGACATATTTATCGAACGGACCCGAAACAGCCATTGGTGAAGAGCGAGAAAAAAGGAATCGATACATCGCTTAAGAGTAGCTTGTCGTGCGTCGACGGGGCCCCGCAGGCTCGTGCTTGTGATACTCGCAGGGGCGCTTACTCTCCTGACCGCTTGTATGGTCGGGCCGGATTACGTCAGTCCCACAACCGAGGTACCGGGAGTTTACAAGGACATTGAGGGCTGGAGATAGAGCTTTTAGCCACTACGCCAGCTCTCTACCCTACTGTACTCGTTAGTTACGAGATAATTTGACGACATCTGCCAGATTAAGTTTCGTTCAGGACAGTTTAAGAAAGAATACCACAAATCTTGGAAGAACATTAAAAATGCACAAGATTTGGGCTACAAAATTCCTTCCAAATTTCTTGAAAATCTTCGCGACGCTTCGGATAGACAAAATTGAGGAAAGAGCAAAACGCTTTTTCTTAATTCCTTTTCTATCTGCTCGGTATACGCACTTTCAACCCGTAATCTTCGATTCTTGAATATGGTCCCCAGTATTGACTTGTAAGTGCTATCCCCAAACTCTAATAAGCTCCTATTGCCAAATTCGACTCGATGTACAGCGCCGGAATTTAGAGGCACCCACCCCTTCAATTCTCATTGACACCCTGTTCCTAATACACTCCTATTGAAACTGAAGCCCTACATTATTAACTTTTGATAGTAAGATTGTTACATAGGATATGAATACAGATTTCTAAACGGAATAGAATTTCTTGAACGGAGTAATTCTTATGAAGGAGATCATGATACCGCATGAGGCGGCAGAATACTTGAACCTCAATGTCCGGACCATCTATCATTTGGCGAAAGACGGAAAGCTCCCGGGGCATAAGGTCGGGAGAAGTTGGAGATTTAGTAAAGATGTTTTGAATAAATGGCTTTCAGTGAGAGAAACCCCATCATTTAAAGACCAATAAAAATCCATCAGGGTGAGTTTGTCCTAAACGGTTACAAAATTGTCATTTTGACCATAACCTCAAAATAAAATCTCTTTAATCTCAAACTCTTATATTTGGCATATATTATGCTTCTCCCAGAGTAGGCGGTTAATTTCGCTCATTCCACCGCCCTCCTCCTTTCAAAACACCTTCGGGGGGTGGATTAGGTAAACCCCCTATTAAAATGTCATTCATCTCAAAGAACAACGGAATAGAAATAGCAGGGTTAGAAGTAGCCCTGTTTTTTTATGAACATTTCTCCTATATAGGTCTGCAATCGTGGTAACCGCAATTTAGGAAGGGTGCTTTCGGTGACTGTTAAAGTAAAAGCAAGAAGGGCCAAAAATTCTTTTTGGGAAACAAATTATTATCGGGGGACGGTGAAGGTGGCTTTCTTTTTGATCTGCATCATGACTTTTTCTCTTATCATCTTGCTCTCTCATCTCATTTCTTCTCTCTTCTTTGTCCTTGAATATGCTTCCCAGCGATTCAAAAAAGTAAAACTTATGAAAACAGAGGAAAAGAAGACAGAACCCGGCTCTGAGACCGACCATGAAAGAAGGAAATATCCCAGGTTTAATGTGTATTGGCCGATCCAATTTAATCAAATTGGCTCATCCGTCAGCCATGAAGGCCGAGTAACGAATTTTAGCGAAGGGGGGATGTTAATCCAGTCTTCTGAGCAGATGGAGATTGGTCAACATCTAAAGTCAAAAGTTTCTTTCATTTTAGACTCTGAAATTAATTCAATCGAGATGTGTGCTGAGGTGGTGCGGAGGGACATTTGTTCTGGAAAAGCGAGAGGAGATTATCAGTGCGGGGCGAAATTCTTGAGCATCCCTCCAAAGGATGAAACTAAGCTGAATGATCTTTTGATGAGCCTTTCACAGTAACCACCGCATTCTCCCCAATGCTTGTTTTACCAACCGGTATTTTCATACCTCAGTTTTAGCGATACCAGAATTTAGAGGAAGTCCCCAACCCCCCTCTGGAAATAACTACCTGAAATATTTTTTTCAATTTCTAAATTTCTATTCAACATCAGTAGTGTCCCAACGTTATTTGAATAATTTTAGCTGGTTGGGAAAATCGTTCTCAATTTGTTTAGGATCAATTTGTGAAAGTAGTTGTAATAATGGAGTTTTCTCAAAGAGAGTCACACTTAAAATCTGTAACATGGTATAGAGACTCAAATCCACCTTAAGCTGCTTTTTGACGATGGCAACAAGGACATAAATGCTGATGGCAATCCAAATTTGAGTTTTCACGGCATTCTCTGAGGTTCCATAGAACGCTTTAATCCGGAGATGCTGTTTAATCCATTTGAAAAATAGCTCGATCTTCCACCGGCAGCGGAAAAGCTCGGCTATCGCGAAGGCCGGTAATGCAAAATTGTTGGTTAGAAAAATTAGCCTCTTGTTTTTCTCGGCGTCGAAGTAGCGAATCCGGCGAAGTCGTTCGGGATAGTCTCTGTGGACATAGAAGCCATTGAGTTCGATGATCTGATCGGCTTGCACTCCCTTCGACTTGTCGACGGGTTGAGAATAAATCCGCCGGAAACGAAAATTGCTTTTGGCCCGGATGATGAAAAAGGCACTGGCCTGATCGATCTTGTAGAGACGTGCAAAGTCCAGATAGCCTCGGTCGAAAACGTAAATGGCTCCCGGTTCTACGAAGAGTTCGTCGAGAAGATTGACCTCGTGGACTTTGCCATGAGTTACGAAGATTAGAGTGGGAATGCTGCCCCGCAGATCCAGTAGGGTATGGAGTTTGATCGCTCCTTTGCGTTGACGAAATTGGGCCCAGGGGAAGAGAGATAAACAAAGATCGATTGTTGTAGCGTCGAAGGCATAAACCGTTTGCTTCAACTCGACACCAAAGTCTTCGTTGGCGTAAAGACTTCGCGCTTGGGTAATCAAGATTTGAGCAAAATCGGCATAGATCCGCCAATGGCGGACTTGGTTGGCATGAGCCAAGGTATTGCGGGAAACTTTTCCTCGAAGGCCCATATGATAGAGTTTCTGGTGATTGCCCCGGAGGCAGGCTTGGATATCTTGGAGACTTTCGCGATAGGTGAGTTGAGCAAAAGCCATGCAAAGAAACTGATCCCAGCAGGAAAAGGATTTGATCTTGTAGTTGCCCCGATATCGTTTGACGCATTGGCGGAATTCGTAGACAGGCAGGAATCCCATGAGTTGGGAGAAAATGGTTTTGCCGGAATTCATAAGCCGCTATCTCCTTCCTTGAAATGGAAGGAGTATGGCACTTCGGGGATTTGGAGTTCAAATCGATAAAAACCATTTTTTCTAAAATAGTAAATACTTTCTTTCTGTTACATGAAAGTAATCTCTCAACGTTGGGACACTACTGATTCAACATTTCAAATAAGAATCGACAATTGTGGCTATGTCTCTTTTGAATTGTGTTGATAGCGAGACCGGGCCAAATCTGTCCTAAACGGTAACAAAATTGTCATTAGACAATACCCTTAAAATAAGATCTCTGTAATTTCGGACTCTTAAATTTGGCATATAATTTGCGTCTTCCAAGTCAGGCGGTTGATTCCGCTCGCTTCTATGTCTTCCCTCCTTTCCTCCTTTCTAAACACCTTCGGGGGGGTGGATTAGGTAAAACCCCCACCAATTATATTAAAAAGGGCAGGGTCAAATAGCTCTGCCTTTTTCGTTTCTTTCTTCCTGAAATCCTCAGGAGGGAGGGCAGAGGTGCTGCGGCGAACCTAAACGGCTTATCTCAGAACGGCGAGGGTCCTCGAAATGGTCAAGGCCACGGCATTTGTGACCGCAGACATAGTTAGTTTTGAAAAGAGGACAACTCTGACACCTACCACTGAGGGGTCCGAATTATGTGCAGAAGATGGATTGAGACAAGATACCCATTTAGTAATAGAAAAACGGGAGGTATAAGGAGACAATGGAAGGATCATCGAACAACAAAGAGAGAAGAAGATATCCTCGGGTTTTTATTGATTTGCCCGCAGCATATCGGGATGCGAATGACTCCTGTTTACGTGGAGCGATTGTTGTGAATGCAAGTGAGGGAGGTTTTCTCATCGAATCCACCAGAGACATCCCTGTTGGTAAGGAATTAAGTATCACTGTCCTGTTTCCAAAGGGGTATAGATTGACTGACTTCAAAACGGTGGCGGAGATTGTGTGGAAGGAACCTTATTCGAAAGAAGATTTGAAAGGAAACCAATACTGGAAAGGATACCAGTATGGATTAGAGTTTATTCAGATATTTGGTGAGGATCGTTGGAAACTGAACCTCCTTATTGGTGGCCGATTTGAATCTGAGAAGAATCCTCCGAGTCAGAGTTATCAGCCTTAATAAGGAGTTAGGTGGAGATGGAAAAGATTAAAGTTGTTGTACATTTTAGCGATGGTAAGTTAATCAAAGGCTTTACTGAAGATTTTTTTCCGAATAAGGAACGTTTCATCTTATTCCATCTGATAACCCCTCTGGCGGGGCAATCGAAGTATCTACGAAAAACCTGAAAGCTATTTTCATAGTTCGGGATTTCATCGGGGACTCCCTGTATAATGAGCGGAAGAAGTATATTGAAGGAGAAAAAACTTCTGGTAAAAGAGTGGAAGTCACTTTTATGGATGGTGAAGTGTTGGTCAGCTCAACCTTGGGTTACGATCCTAAGCGACAAGGCTTTTTCATCTTTCCGGCAGATCCCAAAAGCAACAACATAAGGGTATATGCAGTTTCCTCTGGTGTAAAAAAAGTCCGCTATGCATAATTTAACTCCACGGTTTTTCTATAACCTATCACTTTCCTAACCTCGATTCTAAAAAAGATCCACATTCACTTGTCAAAGACCGAAGGCAGACTCAGAGCCGGTTCTACCTCTTTTACGCATATTTCAAATCGTAACTGTTAACTCCCAACGCTATCCAAAGTTGAAAACTTGTAGGTGAAGTGGGTAACCGAAGACGGTCCTGAGTTGTCCATCCTTTCTTTAGGGTTGGCCATGACAAATAATAGGTTCATCCAATTAAATTTTTTTCAGGGGTCTTCATCAATTCTTAACGACCACGTAGTGAATTTCGTCAACAGAACCTTTCTTTAAAAATGCTCCTAGGTTCCCCTTTGCCTACCTCTGGCAGGATAAAATAGCCAAAGGCTGATTTTTTATTTAATTTTTTCTTCTTTTTGAAAGAGGAAAAAGGGAGACTATCGGAGTGTGCCCACATAGTGGGCGGTGAGTTGGCGCTCCCGGACTTTGGGGTTGGAGTAATCTGGAAGGAGCATCGGAGCGACTCGATCGGTGACGATCCCCGCCTTCTCTAATTCTTTGTGATATCTCCGGACATGATCCAAGGTCAATTTGCCGTCTTTCGCGTTCTCTTTAATATAGAGTGATGCACTCGCTCCTGCGATCCTGCCGAAGACGCAGACGTCGAGAAGAGAATTTCCCATCAACCGATTCTCGCCATGAACTCCACCCGAGACCTCACCGGCAGAAAAAAATCCAGGGACAGATGTTTCGCAGCGGCTGTTATACTCCAAACCTCCATTTTGATAATGAAGCGTGGGATAAACCAACATGGGGTCCTTTGAAATATCGATCCCGTATCGTTTAAAAAGAATAAACTTCCCTGGAAATTCTCTCTTCACCGCTCCTTCTCCCATCAGGACATCGATCATGGGAGAGTCCAGCCAAATACCCAACTTCCCTGTAGAGGTTGGAACACCTTTTCCGATTTCCGTGCATTCTCGAATGAAGCAAGACGATTCTACATCCCTCGGTTCCCGCTCATTGACGAATTGCTCGCCGTCGATGTTGAGGACATTGGCTCCTGCACCTCTGAATTTCTCTGTAATGAGAAGACCCTCTGCCTGCTCTGGAAAAACGGCGCCTGTCGGGTGATATTGGACAGTATGGAGAAAACACAATTTCACGCCTGCTCGATAACCGAGAATGAGACCATCTCCGGTGGCACCGTAGTGGTTCGTGGTCATAAATCCCCGAATGTGGAGTCTTCCCGAACCTCCTGTCGCCATCACCACTGCTTTTGCCTTGACGATGAAGTATTCTTCTGTTTCCAGATTATACAGGACTGCGCCTGCACAGTGGCCATGTTCATTCAAAATCAGCTCCACAGCGGGCGAAAATTCCAGCACTTTGATACCCTCAACCCGGTTCCTTGCTTCATCTCGCAGGGTTCTCATGATTTCTGCGCCTGTGATGTCGGCCGCGTAATTCATCCGCTTCCGAGAGGTACCACCCCCATGAAGCGATCTGAGTTGTCCTTCCGGAAATTTTGTTAACATGCAGCCGAGGCTTTCCAACCATGCCAGAACCTTCGGGGCCTCTGTGACGAGGGTATAGACAAGCTCCGGGACATTCTTGAAATGGCCTCCGCCCAACACATCGAGGTAATGATAGTAAGGAGAGTCCTTTGTTCCCTTGGTTGCGGCTTGAATGCCACCTTCTGCCATCATCGTATTGGCATCCCCATGCCTCAATTTGGTGGCGATCAATACCCTGGCCCCATTTTCTTGAGCCGTCAAGGCCGCTGCCGTCCCTGCACCTCCTCCGCCGAGGATGAGGATATCCGTCTCATATGCCACTTTATTCAAGTCAATGATATCAGGGTTGACACGGCTCCTTGCTTCAAGAAGATCCACAATCTCCGGAGAAATGGCATAGCCCTTGCTCGGCCCAACACGAATCTCCTTCCTCGAACCCTCTTTGAAATCGGGATGGTACTTTATTAACCGCTCCTCCCTTTCTTTCAAAGAAAGTAACGGAAACTCTTCCCCCCTTCTCTTCTTTTCAATTCTCGCAGGGCGTGTTGCTTCAACCTTCTTAATTAATTCTTTCAATTCCTTTGTATAAGGCATGAGATGGTTAACTCCTCGCAAAGCGCTAAGCGCATAGCGGAAAAACTTTAAATAAGATATTTCAAGAAAACATCAAAACAAGCTAGGCTTACTTTTAGTAGTTTAATCAGCTTATTGAACATGGATAGGTAACGCTATGCACTCTGCGCTATGCGCTATGCATCTTTATAGGTACGTTTTATCTTTCGGTGTCCAATTCTCGTCAGCTTGTTCCGGTTCGATTTCCCTTTTGTTATAAAGATCTTTCAGTTCATCCTCGCTGGTATTCATCAATCCCCTGAGCATCTGCTCATATTTCCCCTTCTCGACTTCCTTAACCATTGAGGCCAGATGCTCGGCTCTGGGAGCAATGTACTTGCCATAGAGCCGTCTTCCCAAAATCGCAATATTATATTGGCAGATCTCCGCCGGACATCGCGATGTGCAAAGACCGCACATCACACAGTCGAAAGAAAGCTCTGCCAGCCGTGCCACATCCCCTCTCATCGCGGCTGCCATATAGTCCATGACTTCGATATCCATCGGACAGGATTTGGTGCAGGTGTTACATTGCAGACACCGCAACAGCTCAGGGTAAGCCTTGACCAGGGTGTCGATGGTAGGTTTTATCTTCTCGATGTCATAGACGCTTTTGGTGGCCGGGAAAAAAGGGATCTGTGTCAGATACATGTTGGGTTGAACAACGGTCTGACAGGCCAAGCCCACCTCGATCTTATAACTTCCTGGAAATCGGTAGACGGTCCCGCAGGCGCCACATATCCCCCCCCTGCAACCGCAGCCGCGAATTAATTGGTATCCTGCGTACTCCAACGCTTTTTGAATGGTAATGGAGGGAGGGACTTCGTATCGTTTCCCCATGATAAAAATGGGAACCAATTCTTCTTTTTCTTTTTTCTCTGTTTCCATTGATGGAACCTCAACGTCGACAATAAATGCCAACGCTACATTCACCATTTTCTTACGCTATGCGCTATGCTCCATGCGCTTTGCGGTTCTTAGAGGGCTCCTGATTCAATCTTCAATTCGTCCTCTTTGAAGGTCGCCACAGGAGATACTTCCGCGATATCTCTTCCCGGAACATACTGGAACATTTTCTGTATCCTATCCCCCACGCTCCGGAAGAGGGTGGCCACGGGTAATCGGCTCGGACAAGCGCTGTCACAAAGTCCGCACCCGATGCAGGAGGTCACCATGTGAGACATCCGGATCAGATGGAAGATGAGCGTGTCGGTCGGCATGCGGATCTCACCCTTTCGATCCGCCCATCTCAGGAATTGGTCTCCATCGTGCTCGAAGACCGCCGTCTTGAAAACGCACTCTTTACAGTAACAAATCGGGCAAGCCACCATGCAGTTGTGGCACCGAACGCAAGTCGAAAAACGGTCCAAAAAGGACTGAAGGTCCTTGACGATACCTTTGAACTCTTGAAAAAGAGCATCCCGCTTCTTCGTCCTATCCGCGATCACTTTTTTGATTACCTCGTTCCTGGATGCGGGTTCATTTTCTGAAAAAGAAAGAATGCCTTTTTCTTCGATCTCCTTTTCCAATTTTTCCCCGATTTCAACGCCGATCTCCTGATCTGCCTTGTACCCATACAGTTTAAGGACAATATCTGCTTGAGGGACGGGATATTCACACATCTGGCAGGCGGTCCTGAAAGCATACCCGGAAGGCGGAGAAATCTCACCCTTCTCCGTACCTTGGAGCAACGCTTTCGTCAGTGCCTCCCCTCCTTTTCCCTCCTGTGCCATTTTCGCATAATCGGGCACTTCAAAGGTCCCAGGACAATCGATGCCAATGAGGTAGAGGTGATCCGGCTTGACCTGGAGAAATTTCGCCAATTCGACAGCGGCCCGGATTTCACACGCTTTCATCACGGCAGCTACTTTCTTGTCCAGATTCTTGACGCTGAGACCGGAGATCACTCTCGCAGATTGCACTGGCATCGTAGGCGAAAGGACGGCCACTCCGGTCAGCATCTCTGGATTCCGGATGAGCGTCTGAACGAATCCATCCTTTGAAGGGAGTGGTTTGGGAACCATGATTGCCTCCACGACTCCCTTTTCTAAAAGAGATTTCAGGAAGCCAACGATCGCTTCCTCGGTTTTTCCCTCTATCACTTTAACCGCTGCCTTCTTCGACATGTTAGGTCATTCTCCTTTCCTATAATAAAATCATCCTCAAAATCTCCTCCCCCCTTGCGGGGGAGGATCAAGGTGGGGGGTAGCCGCTCCCATGTCCACCCCCACCCTCGCCCTCCCCCGTCAAGGGGGAGGGAAAAGAGGGGGCTTAGACGTTCCAGAGCTGTTTCATTGGGTTTGGACCCATCTTCTTTAGGTCGTCAACCATCTTCGTCACTGTGTCAGCAAAGAGCTTTCCCTCGCTGGCGCTGATCCACTTGAGCCAGACGCGATCCTCTGTATAACCCACTTGTTGCAGTATGCCTTTCAGAATGGCTACTCTTCTCCGAGCCTTATAGTTCCCTGTCTGATAATGACAGTCCCCCGGATGGCAACCTCCGATCAACACACCATCCGCCCCGTCAATCAGGGCTTTCAGCACATAAATGGAGTCTACCGCTCCCGAGCACATCAAATGGACAACGCGGACATTGGGAGGATATTGCTGCCGGGTGGTCCCGGCAAGATCTGCTCCAGTATAGGTGCACCAGTGGCATAAAAAAGCGACAATCCTCGGTTCAAATTCCATCTCATTCCTCCTTCTTCAAAGGTCGCAAAGCGCATGGCCCAAAGCGATAAAATTTCCTCATCCCTAAGAAACTGGGCCATGCGTGTCGTTGCAGCTAGTCCATAACCGCATCCAGGGCGGCTAGATTTAAATCCTTTTCAAAGTTTCGCTGCTGCGAGGCCGCATTCCGACAGGCGATGACGCAAGAGCCACAACCCTGACAGAGCGACCCGATCACCTCCGCCTTACCTTCTTCCTCGTTCAGAACCCTGGCTCCATAAGGACAGGTCTCGACACAGAGACCACACCCACAGCAGAGCCTTTTGATCACATAGGCCTGATAGGCCTTTTCCTCCACCGCCTCCTTGGATAACAGCGCTCCTGCCCTGGCAGCCGCCGCACTCCCTTGGGAGATCACGTCTTCCATAAAATTGGGCGAATGGCAGAGACCGCAGAAGAATTTTCCACGGTCCACGGAATCCAGGGGAGCAGATTTAGGGTTGGCCTCCATGAAGAAACCATCCGGGTTGAGATCCACATCGAATATCTTCGCCAGCTCACGATGGTCGTTCGGCTCAATTCCGGTGCTGAGGACGACACGGTCAGCTGAAAGGGTAACGGGACCACTCATCGCAGGATCGAACAGGGAAACTTGGAGATTTCCACCCTGAAGTGTGACTTTCGGCTTATTCTCCAAGTCATATCGCATGAAAATGACGCCCTTCCCTCTTGCATCGTGATAATAAGTCTCATAAAATCCATAGGTTCTCACGTCGCGGTAGAGCACATAGATATTCATATCCGGGTTGTTCTCCTTCAACTTCAGGGCATTCATCACCGCATGGCTGCAGCAGACACGGCTGCAATAGGGATGTTCCGCATCCCTGGAGCCTACGCACTGAATCATCACCAACGAATGAATGTCCTTCAACCCTTGATCGTTCGAATGGATCATCTTATCTAACTGTCTCTGCGTCAACACCCTCGAATCTTCTCCGTAGAGATATTCCTTGGGAGTCACTTCTTTCCCTCCGGTGGCAAGGATCAACGCCCCGTGGTCAAAGACTTTTTCTTCGTTCTGATGGCGAATCTTTGTTCTGTAATGTCCGTTCTTCTTTTCAAAACCAAGAACCTCCGCGTCGGAATAGAGATGGATGGACGGATTGGCTCCCACTTGCTTGATAAGTTCATTTAAAAGGTCTTGGGGATTCGATCCCTTCAACGTGTAGAAGGATTCCCTTAAATTCCCTCCCAGTTCTTTTCCCTTCTCGATCAAATAGATTTCGTATCCCTGCTGGGCCAGCTGAAGGGATGCCGTCATACCGGCAAGACCTCCTCCTACGACCAACCCCTTCTTGTCGATTGCCTGCTTCCCTGTTCGAATGGGCTGAGAACGCCTCGCCCTCTCGACCCCTGCCCTGATCAGAGCCATCGCCTTTTCTGTCGCTAATTTGGGATAATCTTCATGAACGAAGGCGCACTGCTCCCGGATGTTGGCATATTCAATGAGGTAGGGATTAAAGCCGATCCCTTTCGCCATCTCTTCCATGGCCCCCCGAATCTCCCGATGGGAACAACCCGCAATGACGATCCGATTGAGACCCTGCTCCCCGATTCGCTTCTTGATGAGATCCAAATCCTCCGGAAGGCAGGCCAGACCCACCTCTTCAACGTGGACCACCTCCCTTAACTGTTTTGTCCCGTTGACAAGGTCAGGGATGGAGAGGCTCTTCTTCAACGCTTCTCCGCAATGACAGAGAAAAACCCCGACCTTGGGAATCTCATCTCCCAAAGCCCCTTCCACGGGATACTCTTTGGCAACGTGGGGAAGTCGATTCGGGGCGAGAAAGGATGCAGCCGCTGCCGCAGCGCTCGAGCCCTCCACCACTGTCTCCGGAATGTCTCTGGGACCCCGAAATGCCCCTCCGACGAAAATTCCTTTGACTGAAGTATGCGCCGGACTAAATTCGTTCGTCTGACAAAACCCCTGCGGATTCAATTGAAGCCCCATTCTTCCCGCCAGATCCTTGATGGCCTGGGGTGGGGTGAAACCAACCGAAAGCACCACTGCATCGAACTCCCTCTCCTCAAAAGTCCCGTCCTCTTTCACATAAGTGATGAGAAGGTTTTTCGTCTGCTGAATCTCTTTAATCGAAGAGACGGCGCTCCGGGTATATTCAATCCCGTAATCGGTCTTCGCCCTCTCATAATATCGCTCGTAATCCTTTCCCATGGGCCGAATGTCCATGTAGAAGAAGGTCACCCCAAGGCCGGGAGATCGATCTTTCGCAATCATGGCCTGCTTGGTGGCATACATGCAGCAGATAGTGGAACAGTGATTCTGACCGCAGGAAGGATCCCTGGATCCAACGCACTGGATGAATGCGATCTTCTCCATCTTTTTCCCGTCGGAGACCCGGATGGGCAATCCCTGCGTTGGACTCGATGTGGAAAGCAACCGCTCGAACTGAATGCTCGTCAGCACGTTCTCATACCGGCCAAAACCATATTCCCCTTTTCTCTGAGCGATGAAGGGTTCAAACCCAAACCCGAGGAGAATGGCTCCGACCTCAATTTTTTCTTGCTCCTCTTTCATATCGAGATCGATGGCCCCTGGACTGCAGACCTTCACACACTCTCCGCATCGCGTACAGGTCTTTGGATCAATCACGAAGCTGTGAGGAATCGCTTGAGGATAGGGAAGATAGATCGCCTTTCGTTTCTCCAACCCTCCGCCAAATTCTCTCTCCACCTCCACGGGGCAAACCTTTACGCAGGCTTCACAAAGGGTGCACCGCTTGGGATCAACCATTCGAGGTTTCCGAACGACAGAGACATTAAAGTCCCCTTCCTTTCCTTCAACCTTCACCACTTCCGAATAGGGCAACAATTCGATATTGTCATGAAGATGACATTCATAAATCGGACAGAAGGCTGGAGGAGTGGGGCTCATAAAGCAGACGCCACACGAGTTCGTAGGAAAGGTCTTATCCAGCAGCGGGAAATAACCTCCGATCGCTGGTCCCTGTTCCAATAGGAAAACCTTTGTTCCCATTTCTGCTAACAGAAGTGCAGATTGCATTCCGGCAATGCCTGCACCCACCACCAACGCTGAACTTTTATTGCCTCTTATCTTTTCCTGTGCCATTCTTAACCCCTGTTTTGAGAATCGCTATCGTCGGCAATAAATGCCGACGCTACGTCCTACCGTGGTGCCCCCATTTACGAGAGCGAATCACTTCCGTCGGCTAATGCGCTTCGTTAAACAATTCACAAAAGTCCTGATGATTTTAGAAGCCCTTTAGGGGAGATTAAATGCCTCTTCCACCAGTTCTCTTTCTTTTCAACGTCAAGGGCAACTCCCATCAATTCCGTAAAATAAAAAATGGGAAGACCAATGTCCTGTCTCATCTCCAAGTTCATCTGGCACAGGCCGCAAGAGGTGGTGATGCATTGAGCCCCTGCTTCTTTTGCCATCGAGACAATTTTCCCCACCATCTTTTTGACCACCTTGGGATACGTCATCGCCAGGTCTGCACCGCAACAATCAACCTTATAAGACCACTCGACCGGCTCCGCGCCAAGACTTTTCATTAACCGGTCCAGATATTGAGGATTCTCCGGATCATCCAACTGAGTGATTTTAGGATGCCGGACCAGAGCGCATCCATAATAACAGGCAACCTTTAATCCATTCAAAGGCTTCTTTACCTTCTCCTGAACTTTCTCCAAGCCAATTCGGTTCAGGATGACGTCCACCAAAGCCAAAATCTCAAGAGAGGGCTGGTACGTGAATCCAACGATCTCTTCAATCTCCTTTCGCCCCGCCTCGTCATTTTTAAGGACATTCTCGGCCCTTTTCAGATAGCTGAAACACCCGGCACAGGGAACGGCCAGGGGCCCTGCCTGCGCAGACTGCGCCTTGGAGATATTTCTGGCCGGAAGGCAAAGGGAAAGGAGACGATTCAGACTGTGTGTCGCCGCAGCTCCGCAGCAGTTCCAATCCTCGATCTCCACCAACTCCACCCCCAGGGCCTTAAACACCTCATGGGTCGATAGCCCATACTCTAAAGATGACGAATGATCCGTACAACCTGGAAAATAAGAGAATTTCATTTAAGACCCTCCAAAAAAAATGTTGGAATAACGGAATGTTGGAAAAATGAAGTATTGGGTTTAAATGCAAATAAAAATCATATTTGACAACAGAAGTCCTGAGCGGGTCATTATTCCGGGCTCGACTAAGCTTGCCCCGTACTTGATACGGGGGAATCCAGTATTTCCCTGGATTCCTGCCCAGGCTTCCCTCGGCTTCGCCGAGAGGCGGGCGCCGAGGCGAGCTTTCGCAGGAATAACGTTCTCTGCCAGAATTAATGTCACGATTTATAGAAATTTCTTTACCCATTATTCCAATATTCCGTTTTTTCCAATATTCCCTTTCTTTACTTTTGTTTTGTACATCTTTCAAAAATCTTCTTGATCTCTTCCTTCCCATGAACCAAGCTGGGGAGCAAAGGAAATTTACCCTTCAAAAAGAGGATCATGCCGGGAAAAAGCGAATCCGCCATCACGTCTCTGCTCTTAAGCATATACTCCATCAGCATGGTCACCTCATGGGCTCTTCCTCCTCTTCCGACGCTGTGGATAAAAGCTTCATGGAAAAGATGAATATTTTTCTCTTTGGCGTGGAAGCCCTCCTCCATGGCCATCTCTCTTAGAGTATCCATGAGGATTCCAATGTGGATCTCATTCGGACAACGGGTTCCGCAGGTCTGACAGTAAACGCAGAACCAGATGGCACTGCTTTCCATCACTTCTTTTCTCATCCCCATCTGGATCATCCGGACGATATTGTTCGGCCGAAAATCCATGTAGGGTGCAGTGGGGCAGCCTGCCGTACATTTAAGGCATTGGTAACAGAGACTAAGTTTCTCCCCACTCCTCTTCTCCACTTCTTTCAAAAAAGAGGAATCCACTCTTCCCGCGCTGGTCATGGTTTCCAATTTTTTCTCCTCTCTAATTGTAAAAGATAATAAGCCTGCCCACCACAGGCAGGGGCTCAAATTTCTACACTATGTAACAAATGCATCTACCATTTTCAATATCTGATCAGAAGCGCTGTTTCGTAACTCGCATGCGAAGTTGGGGCAGGAAGCAATGCAGGCCCCACATCCCTGGCAGAGGGCGCTGTGAACGATTGAAATTCCCCGATGGAGATCCATCTCCCTTGCCTCATAAGGACAGATTTCGACACAGATCCCACATCCACTGCAGATACCTTCATCGACAAAAGCGATCAGGGGGTCTTGAAGAAGCTTATCCGTGGAAAGCAATGCTTGAATTTTGCTCGCTGTGGCCGAGGCCTGAGAGACCGTGTCCGAAATATCCTTCGGACTCTGGCCGCAACCCGCAAGGTAAATCCCTTTCGTCGAACTCTCCACCGGGTAAAGTTTGATATGGGCCTCGGTCAAAAAACCATGTCGATCCACGGTGGCCCTCAGTTTCGCTGCCAGCTCTTTCACGCCGGGGCTCGGGACAATGGCCGTTGCCAGGACGACCATATCGGCCGCCACTTCCACCATTTTCCCCGTCAACGTATCCACCCCTAAGACCCTCACTTTTCCGTTATCCTGAAAAACCCTGGAGACCCGGCCTCTGAGATAAAGAAGCCCCTTCTCCTCAATGGTCTTCTGGAGGAACTCCTCATAGCCTTTGCAGTCGGAGCGGATATCCATATAGAAAATGTATGGCTGCCCGTCCGGAACCTGTTCCTTGTAAATCGTTGCATGCTTGGCCGTATACATGCAGCAGATTCTGGAGCAATAGGGCATATATCGATCCGGGTCCCTTGAAGCGACACACTGGATGAAAACCATCTCCTTGGGCACTTTCCCATCCGAGGGTCGAACGATCTTCCCTTTGGTCGGACCGTTGGGTGCAAGCATCCGTTCAAAGGCAAGACCATCAATCACATCAGGAATTTCGCCGTATCCATACTCCCCTAATTGCTCCTTGGGATAGAGCTCGTATCCTGTAGCGACCACAACAGCCCCTACCTTCTCTGAAATCCTCTCCTCCTCCTGCTGATAATCGATGGCCTTTTCTGGACAGACTTCTTGGCACCGATGACAACTCCCATCCAGGAAATACCGGCAATGCTGACGGTTGATCACGGCCTTGTTTGGAACACTCCCAGGGTAAGGCATATCGATCGCTTTTCGTATCCCCATCCCTCTCTCAAATTCTGAAACATATTCCACGGGGCAGTTTTCTACGCAAAGCCCACATCCTGTGCACTTTGCTCCATTTACCGAGGTCGCCTTTTGCCGAATGACCAGGTCGAAATTCCCCACAAAACCTTTCACATCTTCCAATTCGGAATAACAGTGAAGTTGGATCTTCGGATGTTTTTCCACCTCCGATGCCTTTGAGAGGAGACCACTGAACGCAGGATCGAGATCCGGGAAAGTCTTTGACAATTGAGCCATATGGCCTCCCAGGGCAGGCTCTCTTTCCAGAAGAATAACTTCATACCCCCCGTCGGCCAGATCAAGAGAGGCAGTAATTCCGGCAATCCCGCCACCGACCACCAGCACCTTTCTGTTGACCGCGACGGCAATGGCCTCCAGCGATTCATTCTTTCTCACTTTTTCGAGGGTGGCATGGATGATCTCTTCGGCCTTTCGGGTTGCCTCTCCCTTCTCTTTCTGGTGAACCCAACTGCACTGCTCCCGAATATTGGCAATCTCACAAAGATAAGGATTCATTCCTTGAGACTTGACCGCCTTTCGAAAGGTATTCTCGTGCATGTTGGGAGAACAACAGGCCACGACCACTCCATCCAAACCTTTTCCACGGATCGCCTCCCGGATGATCTGCTGTCCCGGCTCGGAACACATATAGATATAATCGGTGCTGTGGGCGACGTCTTCGGTCTTGCCGATCTTCTCAGCAACCGACTTCACATCCACGGTCCCAGCAATATTAACCCCGCAATGACAGATAAAAACACCCAGCTTTTTCATCAATGAGCCATTATTCCCCTCCCCCTTGATGGGGGAGGGTGCGGGTGGGGGTGAATCAGTTTTTATCCCCCTCCCCTTCATCCCCTCCCGCCAAGGGAGGGGAGAGTTCTTGGTTTAATGTCTTGCAAACAGCCCCTGGACTTTGCTCGCTGCCGCATTGGCATGGGCCACTGCATTGGCAATATCTTTTGGCCCTTGCGCGCAGCCTGCAATATAGATCCCTTCCACATCCGTCTCGACAGGCCTCAATTTTCTCTGGGCTTCTGTTAAGAATCCATATTCGTCGGTCTTGATACCCAGCTTGCCCGCAAGCTCCTTCGTACTCTTCTGGGAAACGATCGCTGTAGCCAGGACCACCATATCCGCAGAAACCTCCACTTTTTTCCCTGTCAATGTATCCACACCCCAGACGATAACCTTCTCCCCGTCCCGGAAGATCCGTGAAACCCTGCCTCTCAAATAGAGAATCCCTTCTTCCTCCATCCCCTGCTGGATGAACTCTTCGTATCCTTTTCCTGTGGAGCGGATATCCATGTAGAAAATATAGGCCTGGCCATCGTGGACCTTATGTTTGTAAAGCCGGGCATGCTTCGCTGTATACATACAGCAAACCCTTGAACAGTAAGGCATATAACGTTCGGGATCTCTCGACCCGGTGCATTGGATGAAAACAACCTCCTTGGGGATTTTGCCGTCCGAAGGCCTCCGAATCTCGCCCGTGGTCGGTCCGGATGCAGAATTGAGCCTTTCAAACGCAAGACCATCGATCACATCCGGGATCTCGCCATATCCGTATTCGCCAAAACTCTCCTTGGGGATCAGATCAAACCCCACGGCAGTGATAATCGCTCCCACCCTCTCTTCGACAAAACGGTCCTGCTGTTCGTAGTCAATCGCCCCCACCGGACAGATTTTCTCACACACCCTACATTTTTTTTCCTTAAAATACCGGCAGTGAGAAGGGTCGATGACAGGTTTATTGGGAACGGCCTGGGGCGAGAGAGTATAGATGGCCTTCTCTAATCCCATGCCCCGATCAAATTCAGATGGATCTTTGGAAGGGCATTTCTGCTGGCAGAGGCCGCAGCCCGTACATTTCTCCCAATCGACATAACCTGCCTTCTTCCGAACCGTCACCAAAAAATTTCCAGCCTTTCCTTCAACCTGTTCCACTTCTGAATACGTAAGGAGTTTGATATGAGGATGCTGACCTGTCTCCACGGTTTTCGGAGTCAATGTGCATTGCGCGCAATCGAGCGTGGGAAAGGTTTCAGAAAGCTGGAGCATCCGGCCCCCGATAGAGGGAAGTTTCTCCACCAGGACCACTTCATACCCCCCATTTCCCAGATCAATCGATGCAGAAATTCCTGCAATCCCTCCACCGATCACCATCGCCTTTTTTACAAATCCATTTTGAGAGAATGGCGACTCGGGTTGCTTAGTCCCATTAAATGCTCTGCTCAAAATACAACATCCTCCAATTACTATTTCTGTTTCCCCCTCACCCTTTCCCTCTCCCGCCAGGGGAGAGGGGAGGAGGAGTTATCTATAGGAGTCCTTTCTCTTTCAAGAGCGGCAAAGGATCAACGGCATTCTGCTCAAATCCCAAGGTTTGGTAATCGAGTCCCATCGAGATCCCAAGCAATTGAGTAAAATAAAATACGGGGATCGGATTGAAGTCCAAATACTTCTGTTTGATATCAGACTGTTTGTGATCGATGTTGAAGGTACACATCGGGCATGTGGAGACCATCGCTTCAGCCCCGTTCCTAAGCGCCGAGTCAAGAATTCTGTAGGCACATTCCGTGGCCACATCGGGTGATCCAACGGATTGGAAGGAGCCGCAGCACTCAATCCTGTACGGGAACTCAGTGGCCTTGGCTCCCAATGCCTCTAAGAAATTCTCAAAAAGAGTGGGTTTCTCCTTATCGTCAAAACCCATCTCTTCAAACGGTCGGAGGAGCATACATCCATAATAGGCGGCTGCTTTAAGCCCTGTTAAGGGTTTCTTCACTCTTTCTTTAAGTTGGGAAAACCCGATCTCTTGTTTCAGAATCTCCAAGTAGTGGATGATTTTGAGATCTCCCTGATAATTCTTTTCAATAAAATTGTTGATCTTATCCCTCTTCTCTCCATCCTTTTGAATCAATCGGTTCGTCCTTTTGATGACGTTAAAACAGACTGCACAGAGGGTAGTCAGGGCGGTTCCTTCTTCCCTTGCCGTTGCCAGAATCCGGGAGGGCGGGAGAAGAGCCATAATGTTATCCGTGGCCAAAGGAAAGGTGGCTCCGCAGCAGGTCCAATTTTTGAGCTCCTTCAATTCAAACCCAAGAAGATGGGAGCAGTCCCGGGCCGTCTGATCAAAATTCTTTGCCTTGGTGTTAAGGGTGCAGCCGGGAAAATAAAGGTAATCCATAATAAACCCCAAAAACGCATAGCGCAGAGAGCATAGCGCATAGCGTAAGAATATAACTACGATAGAAATTTTCTAAATCCGCTGACGAATGCAATCTGCGGAACTTTTTCCAAAAAACCTTCCGGGAACTCTGGGATCTGAACGTGATCCTTTCTTTCTTTCTTCCTCAGCACCACCATTCTCAGCGCATCCATCACCCTGGCAATATCGATTCCTTTCGGGCACCTGGATGTGCATTGAAGGCAGGAGGCACAGAGCCAGTAGGTGTTAACTCCAAGGGCCTCGGCTTCCAAACCCAGCAGCGTATATCGAATCACCTCGTGAGGACCAACCTCCATCGCAAAGGCAACTGGGCATCCAGCCGTACAATTCCCGCACTGGTAACACGCAAACAGGTTTTGTCCGCTGATCAGTTCAACCTTCTTCGCAAATTCGTTATGAACTTTCTGCCTCGTGAGTTCGATTTTCATGACTCCCCTCATCTTCTTTCATATAAGCATGGCAATCACATAGCCGATCGCCAAAAGCGCCAGTGTCCCAAGGATCGTAATAACATTCGCTCCCAATACCGGAACCAGCTTTTCGGTGTTATCATAATAGTTCAATGCTCCCTTTGCGGCTTTCCACCCCAATCCGATTGTTCCCAGACCGATGAGCGTCACCACAGGCATCATCTTCGTAATCACTCCCGCGAGAATACAGAGATAAGAGGCGGTCAGCAAAGCTACAAAGAGATAACTCGCATCCTTCTTCCCTAAGGAGATGACAAAATGCTTCCTTCCCCCTTTTTGGTCTGCCTGCCAGTCTGGAAACTCATTGAGAAAAAGAAGATTCGATGTAAGTATCCCCGGCGCGAGAGAGGCGACTAATGTTTCCCAGCTATATCTTCCTGTCTGTACATAGTAGGAACCCAGGACGAGTAAAGGCCCGAAGCCTATGCCTGCAAAGATTTCGCCCATAAACCATTTAGAAAGGTAAACATTGTAAAAATAGGCAGCGAATCCGGCCAGGAGAAGAAGAGGAAAAAGAAGCCAGCCTCTTGTAAGACAGAAATAGGCTCCAATCACCATGGCGATGAGTAAACAGATGGTTCCGAACCAGAAGGCCTGTTTGGGCTTCAAAAGATTCAAGGGGAGCACACCGCTCCCTCCGCTGAACGGAGTCCTTTGAGTGTTCAGATCAATCCCATCGACATAGTCGTGGTAATCATTGATCACGTTAACGGTCATGTGGACAAGGATGGAACCGAACATGGCCAGGAGAAAATGACCCAAATGGAAATAGCCTTCGTAGGCACCGATGGCTGTCCCTAAGGAGACCAGGATGACTGTGAGAGGCAGAAATTGGAAACGGGGAAGCATCAGCCATGCTTTCAACGAACCCGGACTGACTCTCTCCATGATTCAAACCTCCAAACTCAAAATTAGGGTGAGGATGAGGTGGAGGTTAAGAAACCCTGCACCCTTGGCCTAAACCTTGACCTTATCCTTTACGATATTTTCGTTCCCCTTCAATATAAAGGTCATTCCCCCTCACGTCGTTGACGACAATCACCGGAAGGTCTTCGACCTCCAATCTTCGGATCGCTTCCGGTCCCAGATCCTCATACGCGACGATCTCGGCCTTCTTCACACGTTTGGCCAGAAGGGCCCCCGCCCCTCCTGTCGCAGCAAAATAGACCGCCTTGTACTTTTTCATCGCCTCTTTCACCGCATCGGACCGCATCCCTTTCCCGATCATTCCCTTCAGCCCTCTCTCCATTAACGACGGGGAGTAGGCATCCATACGATAACTCGTCGTTGGGCCCGCTGATCCAAGGGCCTGCCCTGGCTTCGCAGGTGTGGGGCCTACATAATAGATGATCTGGCCCTTGATATCGAAGGGCATGTTCTTCCCTACTTTCAATAGGTCAAATAGCCTTTTGTGGGCAGCATCCCTTCCTGTATAGATGATTCCGTTTATCAGGATACGATCTCCTATTTTTAACTTTTCCACGTCCCCATCGCTTAAAGGCGGCGTCAATCGAATGGGTCCTCTCATTTTTTCTCCGTGTTTCGTAATCCCCCCAGCCCCCCTTTAGCAAAGGGGGGAGAGGGGGGATTTGTTAGATCACGACTTCCTTATGTCTGTGCGCATGACACTGGATGTTCACTGCCAAAGGGAAACTGGCAATATGGCACGGCATCATTAAAATGTGAACCGCCAAAGAGGTCGTTCGCCCTCCTAATCCTTGAGGCCCAATGCCAAGCTTATTGATTGCCGTCAATATCTCCGATTCCAATTGGTTCAATTCTGGGTCCGTATTCCGGCTTCCGAGAGGTCTGAGCAAGCTCTTCTTTGCAAGGAGGGCCGCTTGCTCAAAGGTTCCTCCAATCCCGACTCCGACAATCGTCGGAGGACAGGGATTCGATCCTGATTCCTTCACTCTCTGAACCACAAAGCGCTTGATTCCCTCGACTCCGTCCGATGGAGTGAGCATCGTGACCCGGCTCATGTTCTCACTGCCACCCCCTTTAGGCGCTACAGTGATCCTTACCTTATCTCCAGGAACCACTTCTGTATGGATGATTCCAGGCGTATTATCTCCTGTGTTCGCTCGCGTGAAAGGATGACAAATAGATTTTCTCAAATACCCATCCCGGTATCCTTGACGAACACCCTCATGGATGGCTTCGTCGAGGTTTCCCCCGACCAGATGAACATCCTGACCAATTTCTACGAAGGTCACTGCGAACCCTGTGTCCTGACAAATGGGGGCCTTCTCCTCTTCTGCAATTCGGGCATTCTCCTTCAATTCTCTTAGTATCTCCAGCCCCAGGGGTGACTCCTCCCCCTCCATCGCCCGATCAAAGGCCTGAAGAACGTCCTCTCCGAGATCGGTGTTGGCCTTCATACAAAGCTCTCTTACCCTTTCGGTGATCAACTTCACATCGATCTCGCGCATGTTTTCTCCGCCGTTTCGTGTCCATGACCGTGATCCGTGCCCGTGATACTTAACATAAATCGATTTCTTTTGTTTCCTTTCCTCTTATTGTTGGATTCAACGGACACGAGACACGGACACGAGCCACGTTTTTTCTATAATTTCAGCTCTGCAATGCTTTTCTTCACACTCTCTGCAGATTTGGCAACCAGTTTTTTCTCCTCCTCCGTCAATTGGAGCTCGATGACCGCCTCCACGCCAGCCGCACCTAATTTAACTGGGACACCGAAGCAGATATCTTTCAGTCCGTACTCTCCTTCCAGATAGGCACAGCAAGGAAGGATTCTTTTCTTGTCTTTGAGAATGGCCTCCGTCATCTGGATGGCTGCCGCCGAGGGGGCATAGAAGGCGCTGCCCGTTTTGAGAAGATTGACGATCTCTCCGCCGCCCTTGCGGGTTCGTTCAACCAGCCTGTCGATGGTCTCCTTGGGAAGAAGCTGCGGAAGGGGAATACCGCTGACCGTGGTATACCTTGGAAGAGGAACCATCTCATCACCGTGACCTCCCAGCAGGAGCGCTTGAATATCCTCCACGGAAACGCCTAATTCCACGGCAATGAAAGTCTTGAACCGGGCTGTATCGAGAATCCCTGCCATCCCCATCACCCGCTGTTTTTGGAACCCGCTCTTTTTAAAGGCCAGATAGGTCATGGTATCCAGAGGATTGGTCACCATGATGAGGATAGACTTTGGAGATTTTTCGACTACCTGCCCTACAACCGTTTCGATGATCTTCTTATTGATCTCCAGAAGATCCTCCCGGCTCATCCCCGGCTTTCGAGGAACACCCGAGGTGACGATCACTATGTCAGAATCTTTTGTCTCCTCGTAGCTATTGGAACCGACGACCCTTGAGTCGAAACCTTCCACAGGGCTCGCTTGGAGGAGGTCAAGCGCCTTTCCTTGCGGAATCCCTTCAAGGATATC
Source organism: uncultured delta proteobacterium (assembly GCA_963765435.1). Taxonomy (GTDB): domain Bacteria; phylum Desulfobacterota; class BSN033; order BSN033; family UBA1163; genus UBA1163. Next base: position 2,172,020 of record CAVXWK010000002.1, on the reverse strand, counting down.
GACTAAAACAACGTCGCCCAGTTCCTTCTCAGCAGCCCAATGGGCCGCCGTAGCCCCGACAAACCCTGCACCGATAATTGAAATTTTCTTTCTTCCCATAGGAATCCCTCCTCTTAGAAAATTCAAATACACGATGGACAATAAACATTAAACGATGAACAAAATCTGCGATTACGAGTTATGAGTTTATGAGTTTAGAGTTCCTTAATTCATAATTCTCAATTCTGAACTCTTAATTCTTTCATAGTTCATAGTTCATCGTTCATGGTTCATCGCTGCTGTTTTGGGATTCAATTTGATAGCCCTTCGAATAAAAGCCACAGGTCTTCCGGATGATCAGCTCGGGCTCCAAAATGGTCTCCACGGATGGCCCTGTCTTTCTCCCCTCAATCCTTTCCACTAACGTTTTCACCGCCATCGCGCCCATCTCATACTTTTTTTGGCCGATGGTTGTCAATTCAATCCCTTTCATCGACGTGAATTCAATATCGTTAAATCCTACCAATGCCATGTCTTCCGGAATCCTCATCCCCTCTTCGACAACCGCCTGATATGTTCCTAAAGCCATGTAGTCGTTCGTAGCAAAAATCGCCGTAGGAGGCTCGTTCATCTTGAGAAATTTCTTACCTCCCTCATAACCAGAACCTTTTAAGAAATCCCCTTCCAGAAAATAATCTCCTACCGCTTCCAGACCATGAGCGGCAAGTGCTTTTTTCCCGCCCTCAAGACGCTCGAAACCGACCGAAGATTCGGAAGATCCGCCGATCACCCCTATCCGGCTGTGACCGAGTTTGATCAGATGCTCCACAGCCAAAAAACCACCGCGGATATTATCCACGCCGACGTAATCGATTTTTTCCCTCACCATGGGATGATAGGTTCTACGATTGACCAGTACCATAGGAAACCCCTCTTCAGCCAACCCGATGATATTAGGGTCACCCATATGTGCAGAAGTGAAAATGATGCCATCCACGCCTTTGCTTCGCAGCATATCCGTATACTGTTTTTCGATTGAAACGTCATAATTGGTGCTGCAAAGGATGATATTGTATCCCAGACCAATAGCCGTCGTTTCGATCCCCTGAGAAAGTTCCGTATAGAATGGATTCGCAATGGTCGTGATGACGAGACCCAGCGTCTTGGTCCGCCTCATCACCAGGCTTCTGGCGATGAAATTTGGCCGATAATTTAACTCTCTTGCGATGGTGAGAATTTTTTCTTTGGTCCCATCCTTGATCCGAGACTTATCATTAAGCGCCCTTGAGACAGTGGTGTGGGAGACTTTGGCCATCCGGGCAATATCTTTAATGGTAATCTTCTTATCCATGGTTATTGCGTTAACGGTAACACAAAAGCCTTGCTTTTTCAAGAAAATTATAAATTATTCATAAAATCAGAGAGTTACACTGCCATCCCAGAATAGTGCGTCAACGGTAACATTTATGTATTTCTTTTGTCAAGAGAAATATCTCCGGGCTCGTAACGCCTCACTTTGCCGTGGAAACTGACTCGGGTCCGACCCCGCGTGGCGCGGCTCGTTCGGAGGATTCGACTGATGCTTCAGTGAGGCATTGCCGGACCTAAAAGGATATCTAGAAACTCAAAGAATGGAGAGGTGTGATGGAAAAAACCTTCGAAAGTTTAGTGGACTTTTTTCTCGTAACCCTCCCAATACTTATCTCTTAGACCCTTCTTGTGGATCTTTCCAGAGCCGGTTCTGGGAAGGGCTCCGATGAAATCAATTGATTTAGGTGCTTTATAATGGGCCAACCTTTCCTTACAAAACTGAATGATCTTTCGCTCGGTCGCCTCCTGCCCCGGCTTCAACACGACAAACCCTTTTACAGCCTCGCCCCATTTTTGATCGGGGATTCCAATAACCGCGCACTCCAGAATGGCCGGATGCATGTAAAGGACATTTTCAACTTCAGTCGAATAGACATTTTCTCCTCCGGTCAGGATCATGTCCTTCTTCCGATCGACGATCGTGACATAGCCCTCTTCGTCCATCACGGCCATATCACCGGTATAGAGCCAGCCGTCTCTGATTGATTTCTTCGTTTCTTCAGGTAATTTCCAGTACCCTTTCGTCACAATATCTCCTTTGACGACGATCTCTCCAACCTCTTTTTCATCCTTTTTAATTTCCTTTCCCTGTTCATTGATCACTTTCAACTCTACGCCAATGAATTCCCTTCCCGTTTTGGACTTAAATCGGAGTTGATCCGCACCGGGTAATTTTTTTAGATGCTCTTTCAAAATGGAGAGTGTCAAATAGGGACTGGTTTCGGTCATGCCGTAGGTTTGGATATAGTCACATTTGAAGATCTCCACGATCTTTCGAACCACTTCCGGAGCAATGGGTGCTCCCCCGCTCAAAAGAACCCTTAAACTGCTGTAATCGAACCTTCCTACCTCAGGATGATTGACCATCAAGTTAAGCATCGTAGGGATGAGGTTGGTGAGCGTGGCTTTTTCTCTCTCAATGGTTTCAAGAACCACCTTCGCATCGAACTCTCTGACCAAAACGTGCGTCCCGCCCACCCAAGTCACCGCCCAGGTAGCCCAGGCATCTGCAAGATGAAAAAGGGGGGCCACATGAAGCCACACATCACCATCTGAAAGTTGAATCTCTGCAATGGTGCCAAGGGCATGTGTAGCTACATTCTTGTGAGAGAGCATCACCCCTTTGGGCTTTCCTGTCGTGCCACTCGTATAGTAAATCTGCGCAATGTCTTCGTCGCTGACTGGGGGGTCCGGGAGAGGACTGTCATTGGCTTGTTCCAATACCTTCTCATAATTCAAATCAATGGAGCCATCAGATTCCCGGAGTCCTCCCGTCCACAGGATTCTCTCAATCCCTCGAATCTCTTCTCGCATCTCGTCTATTCGACTCTTGAAGGCTGAATCGGCAATCAACACCTTCGATTCTGAATCCTCGAGGATAAAGGCGGTCTCTTTGGGTGAGAGCCGATAGTTGATCGGCACAGAGATCGCTCCGATCTGAGGAATGGCGTAGTAAGCTTCCAAAAAGGCGTGACAATTAGGATGGAGAATGGCAACCTTATCGTCCTTCCCGATCCCAAAACCCTTTAGACCATGAGAGAGACGATTGGTTCGGCGGCAGAATTCCTGATAGGTCCAGTGCCTTTTCCCGCACACAACGGCTCTTTTCCGGGGAAAAAGCCTAAGCGCCTTTGCGAGCGTTTGGGTCAAGACCATTTTCTTTTTGGATTCTTCCTATAAGATTACTCTTCCTCGCTCTTGGTCAAATCCTCAAACCGGATATCCAGTCCCAGAATGCCCCTGATCTCTCCCACCTCATTCCGGATCGGCCCGGAGACGGTGATACAGAGGGCTCCCGTGATCTTTGAAGAATAGAGGTCCGTGACATGAATTTTCCCGTCTTTCAACGGCTCAATAAACCACGAACGGTTCGAGTAATTCTCTCCCATTCCCGCATTCTCATACTTGGCCTGATCCACGGCCTGGCAGATATTTCGGGTGATCTTCGCCCCATTCATGTCGACCACGTAGGCAAACTGGATATAGGGATACTCATCCACCAGAGATTTCAGCACCGGCTCCATCTGCTGAGCCGCCATCGCTTTCATTGCCGGCTCCTCAATCACCCGTTCAATAATATGGGCAGCCAGCTCATGGGCCCTTGCCTTGAGGATGTCGAACTCAGAAACAAAGGCCTCAGGAAGATATTTCCGGGTCGCCTTCTCCATCTCCTGATCTGAGATGGAAGTGGTCCTTCCTTCCTCATACTGTTTGGTGACCCATCGATTGATTTTGGCCACCCCCGGATGTGTCTTTTCCACCCGATCCTTGCCGGTGAGGGCAAAATGGGAGTTGATCCACTGGGCGATCCCTGCCAGCCCGGACTTATCGGTGACCGAGATGGAAATGGGCCGGTTCAGGATCTTGGCGGTATTAAAGATGTTGTAAATCTCCTCGTTTTTCAGAATCCCATCCGCATGAATGCCGGCGCTCGTTGAATTAAAGTTAGCTCCTACCAGGGGCATATTTGAAGGAATATGGACACCCAGCGCGCGCTCCAAGTAGTTCCGGATTTCCGTGATCTGGGTTGTATCGATACCATTGTTATGTCCCATCAGGCTGATGTATTCGATCACCAGTCCCTCAATGGGCGGGTTCCCGGTCCGTTCTCCGAAACCGAGGACCGTGCCATTGGCCGCGGCACATCCATAAAGCCACGCGGTGCTGGCGTTGATGAACCCTTTATGAAAATCGTTGTGTCCGTGCCACTCCAGAAATTCAGAGGGAACGCCCGCATCGTCAATCATCGCCCGGATGATCTTGGGTACAGAGCGGGGAAGCGCGGCGTTTGGATAAGGCACGCCGTAGCCCAGGGTATCACAGAGTCGAATTTTGACTGGAATCTTGGACTCTTCAGAAAGACGCATGAGATCCTGGGCAAAAGGAACGCAGAAACCATAAATATCCGCCCGTGTCGCATCCTCAAAATGGCATCGGGGGACGATTCCGAGATCGAGTGCCGCCGAAACAATCGAGAGGTACTCCCGCAGCACCGCCCTCCTGTTTTTCTTCAGTTTTAGGAAGATGTGGTAATCCGAGACGGAAGTGAGAATGCCGGTCTCTTTCAATCCCATCTCTTTCACCAGTTTAAAATCTTCCTTCACCGCACGGATCCATCCCGTAATCTCAGGATAGCGGTAATTCCTCTCCTGGCATTTTCGGACAGCCTCTTTGTCCTTTTCAGAGTATAAAAAGAATTCGCACTGCCGGATCACTCCGTTGGTGCCCCCTAACTTATGGAGCATCTCATAGAGGTCTGCAATTTGCTCCACCGTGTAAGGAGGCCTGGCCTGCTGCCCGTCCCGGAACGTGGTATCGGTAATGAATATCTCTTCAGGGGGATCGGTAAAGACGAATTTATTATCGAATTCCACCCGGCAAACCTCTTCGTACGGAAAAACATTGCGATAGAGGTTTGGCTCCTGGGTATCCAGGAGAGGGAATTGCTCTATGGGGCGTTTGCTCTGAAACGTTCTCTTCTTTCCGCTGATGGCCATCGCTTTACCTCTTTAGCACCTTGGTTTAATTCAATTAAGATAATTTTTCAGCTTTCTCTTCGAAGCGGCAACTAAACAAATGTCAAAGTTCCAAGTTCAAATCAAATCCAAAGCTCAAATGCCAAAACTTTTTGGGCATTGGGTCATTTGACATTCCTTTGACATTTGAACTTTGATATTTGGACTTATTGAGTCTTGATCTCTTTTACCTTAATAAAAAGCTCATCCAACTGCTTGGGATCCACTCTCGAAGGGGCGTCGCTCATTAAACAGGTGCCCTTCTGGGTCTTCGGAAAGGCAATGACATCACGTATCGACTCTGCATGACTCAGGATCATGACGAGGCGGTCAAGCCCAAAGGCAATTCCGCCATGAGGAGGGGTTCCGTATTCAAGAGCTTCCAAGAGAAATCCGAACCTCTCTCTGGCTTCTTCCTCATTCATCCCCAACTTTCCAAAGAGGAGAGATTGCACCTCCCTCAGATGGTTTCGAATGCTTCCTCCGCCGATTTCCGACCCATTCAATACCAGATCGTAAGCCTTGGCCTTGACCAATTCAGGATGATCTTTCAACTTGGGGATATCCTCATCCTTGGGGGCGGTAAACGGGTGATGGACAGCCACATAACGTCCCTCGGCATCATCGTATTCCAAAAGCGGAAAATCGAGGATCCAGACAAACCGATATTCGTCTTTGGGAATAAGGCCCAACTTCTCGCCAAGATGAAGGCGAAGGTTGGCTAAAGATTGATTGACTACTTTGGACGGCCCTGCCACGAAGAGAAGGAGGTCGTTCTCTGCGGCGTTCAAAGCGCTATCGACGGCTTTCCTCTCCTCCTCGGTTATAAATTTCTGAATCGACGATTGCCATCCATTCGCGCCTACTTTTGCGGAGATCAATCCTTTGGCGCCGAAGTTTTGAACGAAGTGTGTGAGATCGTCTATTTCCTTTCGTGAAAAAGAGCTTCCTCCTTTCACGTTGATCGCTTTGATGATGCCCTTCCCTTCCAAAGTATCCCTGAATACCTGAAAGGAGGACCCCTTCAAAGCTTCGGTTACATCTTTCAATTCCATTCCAAATCGAGTATCCGGCTTGTCCGCTCCATATCGATTCATCGCCTCATCATAGGTCAGGGTTGGAAATGGAAGTTCCAAGGCGATTCCTAAAACCTCTTTAAAAACATGGGCCATCAATCCTTCCATCGTTGTCTTTATATCCTGAACCGTGACAAACGACATCTCCACATCGATTTGTGTGAATTCAGGCTGACGGTCGGAACGGAGGTCTTCATCCCGAAAACACCTCACGATCTGAAAGTAGCGGTCAAACCCGGAGACCATCAGGATCTGCTTCAATAGCTGGGGAGACTGAGGTAGAGCATAAAAATGGCCCGGGCTCAGCCGGCTGGGAACCAAGAAATCTCTTGCTCCCTCCGGGGTGCTTTTGAAAAGCATCGGTGTCTCGACCTCTAAAAACCCCAACCGGTCGAAGTAATTTCGAACCTCTTTGGCCACCCGATGGCGCAGGATCAAATTCCGCTGGAGCACCGGCCGTCTCAGGTCAAGATATCGGTACTTCAGACGGGTCTCCTCTGCAACCTCTGCCTCGTCTTCAATGGGAAACGGAGGAGTCTTGGCAACGTTGAAAATCTTCAGCTCTCTCGCGAGAACCTCAATCTCTCCTGTTCCTAATTTCGGATTGGCCGTCCCTTTCGGCCTCTCCGCTACCCTTCCTATAGCCGCTATGACATATTCACTTCTCAGGGATTGGGCTTTCTCGTGTGCCCCTGGACTTACCTCCGGATTGAAGACCACTTGAACAATCCCCTGCCGGTCTCTCAATTCAATAAAGATGAGACCTCCGAGATCCCTTCTTCGTTGAACCCATCCCAAAAGGGTAACGTCGCGGTTTACATCCTTTTTGTTGAGGTTTCCGCAATAATCCGTTCTTTTCAGATTTCCTAAGAGGTCAATCATCATTCGTGACTCATTGATTGGATTTCGTGCTCCCCAATCCCGTTTATCTTTTTTGTCGTTCCGGGCTTGACCCGGAATCCAGTCTTTTAACGCCTCTGGATTCCTGCTTTCGCAGGAATGACCGTTCTGATGCCATATTATATGCAAAGAAGTGTTGGACGCATTACACCAGCACCTTTACAAGTTCTAAATAATAACTAAATATGGTAGATTGGTCAAGGACTTACAGAACTCTGAAGAACCACTTGAACAAATCAGCTTGGCTACCCACAAAAGACAAATAAGTGATATTTGTGCCTTATCTTATTTTTTTATGAAACCTGTTTCTTGTTGCGGCCTGACCCCTATGTTCCGTTCCGAGGACTCCTCTCCGTAATCCGGATTCACTCAACTACAGTTGTGAATGTCAGGATTTGGCCCTACGGACCCTGTCAAGCCAGCCAACTCTTACTTCCTGAAATCATTGATTGAAAGATTTCGGCAATAATGCAAGATTTCATTTGGTAATCGTGACGTGCACTACTGGCCTAAAACCTTCCTTTATATCTTGTGGTCTCCATCCCTTGACATACAACTCCTTTTTTCGTATATTCAACCCAACAAAAAGCGAATGCTCATCATTCCACGGGGGGCCTAAAATCCAAAGCCACTATGGGGAGCTAAGACCTTACCTGATCCCCTCCAGAAAAGAACCCTGAGGCCTTCATCAGTTTCCCTTCTTAGGTGCCTGGGAGAAAGGATAAAAATATGATCCAGGAGACAATTACCAAAATTGAAGCGAGGGTCAAAGAGGCCCAATCCTTGAATGACGAGAAAAAGAGAGAATTATTGAATCTCCTTTCTACCTTGAAGACCGAGGTCTCCGAATTGTCCAAGACCCACCCCGAACACACTCAGAGTATTACCAGCTTTACCGAAATTTCGATTCACGAGGCAATACGCAAGGAGAAGAATCCACAACTCTTAAAACTATCTTTACAGGGGCTTTCTACCTCTGTGGAAAGGTTCGAGAATTCCCATCCTAAGCTCGTGGGGATTGTCAATTCGATCTGCAATACGTTATCGAAAAGTGGACTATGAAAGAGGCGATAGATACCGCCGTAATTGGGAATTATGAATCACTTGACCTAAATGATCCTCAAGCCTCTTAGATTCTGGGATGTGAAGGCTCGACCTCGTCCCAAAGTGATGGCTGCTAACGCTTGAGACCTCCTACATCTCCAAAAAATTGGTTTGGAGATCTTAAAAAGAATGTTTAGAAGAAATTAACCGAACTCAATATCGTGGACTCCGCAAGGGCAGAGTGAGAAATGGTTCTGCCTTTTTTGTTGCCAACATTTAATCAAGTTTATAAACGGTGAAAAACTCCTTCACGATTTTATGTCTCCTATTTTTCTTGACATTTAGCAGACAATAGTATCTAATAAAATTGAATTTAGTTGCAAAGAGTCCTTTTTAGGACGTATGAAAAGCCCGCAAAGAACTCCAAACAGCTTCTTTGCGGGTTTTTTTATCCAGCCTTTGGAAGACCCTCTTACGAGGATCTTCCAAAGGCTGCCAAAAAATAGGAAAGGAGGTGTGGATTCCAGAGAGAGGTGCGCGATCTAAGAGTTTAATATTCCTATTAACTTTTACTACCCAAGAAAGGGGGACATTGTATGCACTTTAAAAAGATCTTCATATTTATAGCGTTATGCCTGATCATTGGATTTTTGGGTTGTTCTAAAGAGGAAAAGAAGGTGGAGGCTCCTAAACAAGAGCAAATCACAAAGAACTTGGTTCCCCCGAAGGCTGAACTTAAGGGCCAGAATTTTCTTGCGGAGCTTAGCGACCTTCAAGTTGTCATGACCGTAGACACAGCTTCTAAAGAGATCGTTGAGACGCCGGGCCTCAAAGGGAATATCAAGATCACCAATAAATCGAAAGATATCCTAGATATCCAGGCGGTCACCCTCGATTACCTGGACGAAGCTGGGAAACCCATTGCTTTTAGTTCTGGAGAAAAAGTGGCGAAGGTTTCTCCGTTTTGGAAGGCTCTTAAACCCGAAGAAGTTGCCGAAGGGACTTTGGATGCCACGATCCCAAGGAAGGCTATCAAGGAAAAATTCCTTAGAAAGATAGAAGTCGACCTGGTCTATGTCCCGTCTCCTCTTAAACGAGAGATTTTGACTTTGTCTGAAAAGGTTGAATAGCCCCTGATACTTAAAATATTAATGTATGGGACTTAGTAGAGACATGCCATTTCGACCAATAGATCGGGGCATGTCGCTTTGGTGGAAGCTTGGACTAAGCACCGCCATCATCGTGGGAAGTAAGTCAATATTCAGTGGTCAAAGAGCAAGGCAGGGCCAGAAATGGCCTTGCCATTTTTGCATGTTTCAACTTATAATCGTGGAGTTTCATAACTATCTGGGACTGAAGATTTGTGAAATCCTCACTGCCCTATTCTGAAGACTCCTTCCTGAACTCAACAAGTTGAGAATCCACATCGCTACTCCAGATTTCAAACGATAATCCTCAAAAAGATAGTTTTCACAATCTCATTTTTTGTATTGACAAGAGAGACGAGATAGCGATAGCCTGAAATATCAGTTGTTGGGGCTATCACTCTGATTGAAAGGGCACTAAATAACCTATCCATCTTTGGCTCTGGATGAATAGAGGGATCTCATTTGATCCTATGAAGCGGAAGATAGACTTTTAAACCACGGTCATGTATCAAGCGTAATCTAAATACAGAATATAGGAGGAATAAGATGAAAACGAGGGCTTTCAGGGTGTCATGTTTCGTTTTGTTAATCTTTGTATGGAGCGTCTCAGTCGCGTTGGCTGGACCACAGGCCAAGATTGTGCGGGATAACTATGGAGTGGCCCATATCTATTCAAATACGTTAGAGGGACTCTTTTTTGGTTATGGTTACGCAGCGGCTCAGGACCGTCTTTATGAGATGGAGATGTTTCGGCGTACCTATTGGGGGCGACTCTCTGAGGTTTATGGCGAGAAACTCGTTGCCTTTGACGAAAGTAACCGACGGGACAATCTGACCTTTCGCCAAATCAAGCAACAGATTGAAACCCTTAACCCTGAAGTTCAAACCGTGCTTGGTGCGTTTGCAGCCGGCATCAATTCTTATATCACCGAGGCATTGGGTGACAGGGCTAACAAGCTTCCAAAAGAGTTTCATCAATTTGGTTTCGATCCTGAACCATGGACTGGTGAGGATGTAGCGGCTGATTTCCTTTCTGTAATGGGGTTTTTCATGGACGTTTCTGGAGAGGCATTTAACGCCCAGATGCTAAATTACCTTACGGAGCGTTACGGTAGCGAGAAGGCTAAGGCAATTTTTCAAGACTGGTGTTGGGGATTGGATCCTGAAAGCCCTACCACCATTACTACTGTCCACAAATCTTCTCTGCAGGAGAAAAAGTCGCAGGCATTGACACAGGAACACCCTTTAATGCGGGCCATTCTGAAGACTTCAGGGCAGGCAGAGGCTGTCTGGGCAAGAGAGCGTTTAGATCGCGGTTGGATCATGGCAAAAGCATGGCCATATCTTATCCCACACAGCTATTGTGTGGTGCTATCCCCACGGAGATCAACTACGGGTAAGGCGATGTTAATGGGCGGACCGCAATTCTACTTCCAGTTGCCTTCGGCCCTTTACGAGGTTGGTCTCCATGGGGCTGGTATTGAATCTGAAGGATCTACTCTTACCGGGTATCCTTTTATCATGTTTGGCCACAACCGACGGGCTGCTTTTTCATCCACTGCTGGGATGGATAATATTGAGGACATCTTCGCGGAAAAGCTCAATCCTGCTAACCCACGTCAGTATTGGTTCAAGGGTGCTTGGCGAGATATGGAGGTAAGGGTAGAAACATTTCGCATCAAGGACAAAGCCCGACCTTCAGTCAAAGAATTTACCTACACGGTACATGGGCCTGTCTTTTATGTGGACGAGAAAAACCATGTTGCCTTCAGCAAGCAGCTTAGCTGTCGGGAAAACTTTTTACAGGGACTCGCTTCCTTTTATGAGCTGATGAGGGCTGAGACCGTGCCCGCTTTCGAAAAGGCAGCTCAGCTCAGTGATATGTCCATCAATTACTTCTTTGCCAACGACAAGGGCGACATAGCTTACTATCATTTAGGTAAACATCCTATCCGGGCAAATGGGGTTGACCTTCGGCTGCCCACACCAGGAACTGGAGAGTTCGAATGGAAGGGCTACTTGCCTAAGAACCAAAATCCGCATGTATCAAATCCGCCAACGGGTTATATTGCCAATTGGAATAACCAACCTAAGCCAGGTTGGGGCCATGGTGATCTGGCGACCTCAGATGTATTTGGCGGTTGGGGTGCCGATAGCCGTCTAACGTCTATAACCCGGTTGGTTGACAGCAAGAAAACCCTTGGCGAGAAAGACCTCAAGGATATTATTAAGACCATTGCCTTCTATGATAAACGGGCCACCAACATCAAGGCTCTCCTAATAAAAGCTGTGCAAGGAGTCCAACCCAAGTCTCCACAGGTTGAAGAGTCTGTGCGGCTGTTGTCAGAGTGGAACAACCTCAACAGAGATACTGGCGAGAAGGGTTTTTATGACCATCCTGGGTCAGCCATCTTTGATCGGTGGTGGAACAAAGCTGTTGAGGCAACCTTTAGTAGTTGGTTTGAGGGTTACCAGAATGTTTTTGGCCAGACTGCGGTTCAAATATTAAGCAACCGCTATTTGGGTTACACGCTGTTCAACAAGGCACTCAGAGATTTAACCAAAGTGGACTACTTTAAAGGCCAAAAAGCCCAAGTCTTGTACCACGCCCTTGAGCAGGCATTAGAGGAGTTGGCAAGAGAAAACCCTGGAAAGGCAGTTGCAGATTACCGTCAGAAGGCCGTCTTGGATCGTTACCACCCAATTACAGTGTTAGGCTTCTTCCTCCATCAACCGATTACCAGTACGGCTGGGGAACTTCCTCCTTTCCCTACCGTTGATCGAGGAACAGAAAATCATATTGTTACTCTCATCTCGGATAACATCCTCGGTGAAAATATCACTTCCCCAGGGACCAGCGGTTTCATCCGAGCTGACGGCACGGCAAGTCCACATTTTTCTGACCAGACGAAAATGTTTGTAGATTTCACTTACAAGCCCATGCTCTTCACTGAGCGACAGATCAACGCAGTAGCTGAATCGACGAAGGTAGTTGAATGGAAGTAGTGGTCCATGTTTTTATTGGGCAATGATAGGCTTCTGGTAAGGTACTTCGGTGCCTAAGAAACTTTTAAAGGGCGAGGCGAAATGCTTCGCCCTTTTCTTATACACATTTCTAACGGTAATCGTCATTCTTTTTACCAACTGATCCTAATGAGTAGTAGGTGGAAGCGATAACCCGGTTTCTTACCCATCATAATTAGATATTTGATAGGTTTCATTGAGAGGTGATCTGTCTCAGAGGAGATCTTTACTCAGATCCGCACCGATAGTGGTACTATTGATCTTCAAACCGAATAGAGAAGCTGCCGTAACCCCGAGTTCGGAGATGCGTATGGCGCTTTCTTTTACCCCGGTCCTTCCTCCCGGCACGGAGATCGCGGCGACAATGGGAAGGGTGTCGATCGAACCGTGACCGCCATTGTAAATGCGCCAGGGCGGCGCCCAGGTAGGAACCTTGGTGCCCACATTAGGAACTTGCCCGTTGTAGACCGGTATTTGCCAACCGTTTTTCCCTAAGATGATCAGGTCCGGCCATATCATGGATTTTTCACGGTCCACATCGATATAATAATGATGATAGAGCTCTCCCGGCAGACAGATTCCTTCGACGCCGTTTTTCATATCATCGCGATCCAATACCCACCAGGGACATTCCGTTTGACCGCTCTGGGGGTTCAACGTCCTATGGGCCTCAAGCAAGGCCCTCGCTTTGGGAATCGTCTCTTTATGATCGCGCCAATACAAGACGCCGTAACTACTTACACTGAATGCATAAATATTTTTTTTCTCCACCAACCCGGCTTTTTCAAGGAGACCCATGACATTGGTGGAGGAGAAGTCCTGAGAATAAATATGATTCAACGAAGAATGATCGCTCAGTAGAATAATGCTGGACCGGTCCATCAGTCCCTGCTCTTCCAAGCCTTCCGTAAGACGGCCGAATTGGATGTCCACATCGCGGATGACATTCAGAGCCGCTTCTTTGAAAAGGAGTTTATTCCTGGCGCTGACCAATTGATATTCCGGCTTGTCCTGACATCCTTGGGACGCTTCATAGGCCGGGGTTATGTTTTTGAATTCGGAAGGGTCCCAGGCGCTTCCGATGCAGTGCCCTCCGTCATCGCACTGGGCGAGAAGGATATAGGCCATATCCGGATCCTCCCGTTTGAATATCTCCAGGGCTGAATCAACGATCCACCGATCATGGGGAAAATGGCCGCTTCTCTTTTCCATAAATTCGGTCAGGGAACCTCCCTGGCCCATGTAGCGTCTGGTCATGATATCACTCAGCCCTAAAGGACCGTCGAAGAAACCCAGGCGACCCGACACCGGCGTACAGGCTTTATCCGGGTCTGTTTCGGGGCGGGCAAAGCTTTCCCTCTTCGGAGTTTCAAGGTACTCGGGATAATTCGTCCCGGTCACCATCATACTGACCGCTTGCCTGGCCTTATCACCAAGAAACATCTCCCCCACCCACTCCTTGCCGGTCATGAGAAGGGTCTTTGAATCGGGCCATCGGCGTTTCCAGGCATGGAAAAGGGTATCGACCGGCCTCCCTCGATCATCCTTGGCAAAAGACATGTTGCTATGTTGTATGATGGCCTTTCCGTCTGCATCCCAGCCGGTCGGTTGGGCCCAGACACCGATGATCCCCGTCTGTCCCGAAGATGTTCCGGCGAGGGCATTAAGGTGATTCATATCCGTAGCCGCCGGCAAAAAAGCTTTGGCTTTTTTATACCACATCGACTTTTTTAAAAAGGCCCGCATATTGGGCATAAGCCAATTTCCTTCGGTTCCCGGCAGAACCCCTTTGGCATCGAGCTCAAGATAATTGGGGTGAAGCCCATCGATAGCGACAAAAACAAGCTTTTTCCGATTACTCTTAGATTTTTTTACTACCGGGGGAAAAACCTTGGGCCTCTTGCTTTTCTTTGGCCATAAGCCCAAAGCCAACAGGACCAGACCGCCGATAACCACTGCCCCCCACATCAGGAACGATCTTCTGCCGATATTGGAGACCTTTTTTATAACACCCTCATGGTCGACGTCGTTTGATTTAGTCATCTAGTCACCTCGCATCTATCTGTTCTTGTATTCTTGAATCCTGTCATACATAAAAGAATAGGCCAAAGTCCCGTAAAAAACAAAAGGACAGCGGCGTATATCGCAACTGACCACAGGTCAGGCCCTCAACATTCAACACAATGGCCTCTAAATGGTTTGTAACTATTTGTTAAGATAAGGTTATTCGGGAACCGTCCCCAGACCATCGGCTTGATCCCTCTGGCTTCTCCTATCGATCAGTAATCTTCACGGAAAGGTAATTCTGGGAAAAGCTCGGCTGTCTTTTCTGATCCCGCATAAACTTTGCCATTTTTCCTAACAAAACGAAGAGTGATAGGTTTGGAATTGTCTTTAGGAAATAGCTCGCAATATGAACCAAACTCTTCGGCCTCCCACGTGTGCTTCTCAACGTTTTTCATCCTGTCTATCTTTTCCTCGATACTTAGCTCCCCGATTTTGAAGTTTTTCACAAACTCCAAATCGCGATTTTCCATATAGGGCATGAGAGTGAACGGCCCCAGGAAAAAATACCCTGTAACCAACAAGGTAGCCCAATTATGATTGCATAGGAAGCTATCCTAATTAAGTTATTCTTCATTTTATTGTTTACAACAGCAGTCATAGCAAAATTTGATACAATGGGGACAACGTTGGTTCCAAAACAACCTAATAAAACCAAAGAACCTGGAATCAAGCAATGGAAATTGGGCGTTGGATCTGCACTATTTTTAGACCCAATCGGTAAGCAAGTCAACACCTGATTTCGGGTTTAGGATACCCTACAGATCAGCCCCTTTAGATATTCGCCTTCGGGATGATATAGATTGATGGGGTGATCGTAGGGATGTCCCATTCGCCCTAAGAGTTGCACGCTTCTCCCGGAATCCAGTGCGGCAGAGAAAACAATCTTCTGAAATAAATCCCAGCTCATATGATGAGAGCAAGAAAACGTGAAGAGGAGACCTTCTTTATTCAATAAGCGAAAGGCCCAGAGATTGAGATCTTTATATCCCCTCGATGCGCTCGAAAGATGTCCTTTCTTTTTAGCAAAAGGAGGAGGATCGAGAATCACGATATCGTACCCTGGTTCAAGCCCTCTCATGACCTCAAAGACATCTCCTCGAATGCTCCGATGGAGGATTTTCTCCAAATGGTTTAAACTGAAATGGTCCTCTGCGATCGACAAAGCCTCCTCAGAAGAATCGATGAGTGTAATTTCTTTTGCTCCTCCTGCTCCCGCATGGATAGAGAAAGCTCCGGTATAGGAGAAACAGTCTAAAACCTTCCTTCCCTCCGAGAGACTTTTTAAAAAGAAGCGATTTTCTCTCTGATCCAAGTAAAAACCGGTTTTTTGCCCTTTCTTCACATTCACTTTAAAACGGCAACCATATTCTTCAATTTCAATAAATTCTGGAACGTCCTTCCCGTAGAGAAGACCGCTGTTTTCTGCCAATCCTTCCTCTTTTCTCGTCGCCACATCACTTCTCTCATAAATGCTTTGGGGACGAAATTCTTTTGCCAACAAATTAATTAGCATCTCTTTCAACCGATCCATCCCTGCTGTCAAACACTGGAGGATCAAGGTTTCTCTGTAACGATCCACAATCAACCCCGGAAGATAATCTCCTTCTCCGTTGATGACACGATAGGCATTGGTCTTGCCTTTGAACCAATTCGTCCTTAAACCAACCGCTCTTGAAATCCGCTCGCTGAAAAAATGTTCCCCTAATGTTTCTTTCCTCTGGGTCAGGAGGCGAACGATGATTTGGGAGCGAGGGTTGATATGCCCAATGCCTAAGAATTGGCCTTCCTTAGAGTAGACCTCTCCCACCTCTCCGGAAGAGACTTCTCCCTCTACCTTGGCGACTGCTCCGGAGAAAACCCAGGGATGCCCCCGCAATACCGGCTTCTCTCTGCCTCGCTTCAATATGATCCTGGGAAGGGTAGTGTGAACCATGAACAATGAACGATAAGCTATTGAACTATAAATTATGCATGATAAACGATGACCTAATTAACTCAAAAATCTTAATAAAATCCCCTCTGACTCCCCTTTGCCAAAGGGGAGAATCCATTGTAATCCCCTCTTATAAAGGAGGACCGAGAGGGATTTTAACAGAGGGATCGACATAGTCTGTTTTATAGCCTTGTTATACTGAGAATTGAAATCGAAGGGTATATTTTCGCCCGATTGGGGTATGAATGATGTATAATGGACCGAAAATGGAAAACTATAAGCTTGATAGACCTCCCTATCCTTGCGTCTCCCTGCCTACCGGCAGGAAGGCGTATCTCCCTTGTCCTATCCTTTTGTCTCTGCATTCTTTCTCAGAAGGGCTCTCTCGATCAAATTTCCGACGAACTCCGTATAAGTCGTTCCTTGAACTTTGAGGGCTCTGGCCATTCCGGATTGAGGGGAGATATCCGGGTTGGGATTTACTTCCAACACATAGATTTTCCCGTCCCGGTCGACGCGGAGATCCACCCTCGCATAATCCCGGCACTCGAACAGCTTAAAAACCCTGACTGCAATATGTTCTATTCTCTTTTTCGTTATCCATTCCAGGAGCGCAGGGCAGACCGGTTTTGATTTTTGATATTCGGAGCTCTCCGTGACCCATTTGGCTTCGTATCCGCATATTTTGGGGACTCCCTCCGGAAACTCGGAGTAGTCGATCTCTGAGATAGGGAGGATCTCCACCTTTCCATCGGTCTCCATCAAACCCACATTCAACTCTCTGCCATCGACGAATTCCTCCACCAAGGCAGGTTGTTGATACTGTTCGATGACATACTGAATCTGTTTGCCCAAGGTCTCATCGTCGAAGACGACACTTTCTCTCGAGATGCCAAGGCTTCCATCTTCATGAAGGGGTTTGACGATGATCGGAAAGAGGTTCCCTTTCAACGGACCTGCGGCGCGCTCGAAGATTCGATATCGCGGGGTGAGGATTTCTTGAGACTGGAGGATGTCTTTCACCTTTCCTTTGTCTTGACATAACCCGAGCGTAAGAGGGGAGGATCCGGTATAGGGAATTCGAAAAAGATCCAAGAGGGCCGGGATATTCATCTCCCAGCAGCTATTTCCATAAACGCTCTCGCATAAGTTGAAGACGACATCGGGCTGGTATTCCCTCAGCCAGTGGATGATCGGAAAAATTTCATCCTGGACGGCTAACGTAACGCTTTGATGACCGAGTGATCGGACCGCATTCTCCACGGCTGAGATCTCCTCGATGATCGAACCCTCTGCCAGGATATCTTTTTCTTCCCCTTTCTGGAGCCGTTCAAAAAGATTGTACAGGATCACTACTTTCAGCACGGATCCTCTCTTCCCCTTTCCACAGTATCATGCAGACACCGGACTTTTGCGCTTAACCTGTCGTAAGACGTAACCCCTCACGACTGGCGCCTTGCGCTTTCACGCCAAAAAGTCCGATGTCTGAAATCTAAGGTCTAGATCACAGTACTCCGCTTACGCGGTGGCCTTTTTCGATGCCGTCTTTTCCTCCGCCACGGGTCTGGTCTTCTTGAATTCAATGATATTCGGCTCTGGATACTCGAAAACCCTTCCCTCATAATTTCTCAACACAATCTTTCCCCTGCCCTTTGAGACGACGTAATCCGGCTGCAACGGAATTTTCCCTCCGCCTCCGGGCGCATCGACGACATAGGTGGGGACCGCATAGCCCGTGGTGTGGCCGCGCAATTTTTCCATGATCTGAATCCCCGTCGCCACGGAAGTCCGGAAGTGCTCTGTTCCCATGACCAGGTCGCATTGATAGATATAATACGGGCGGACCCGGACCTTGAGGAGTTCGTGAAGGAGCTTTTTCATGACGTAGGGTTTATCGTTGATCCCCTTCAGAAGGACTGTCTGGCTCCCCAGAGGGATCCCTCCATCTGCCAGTTCGCCACAAGCTCTCCTCACCCGGTCGGTAATCTCTTTCGGATGGGTAAAATGGATCGAGATCATGAGAGGATGATACTTCTTTAACATCCTCACCAACCCACCGGTGATTCTTTGGGGAAGGGTCACCGGGACTCTCGTCCCGATCCGGAGGACCTCGATGTGAGGAATGGCCCTCAATCGGCTCAACATCTCCTCCAGTCTCTCATTTTCCAGGAGGAGCGGATCCCCTCCTGATAAGAGGACATCTCGAACCTTTCGATGGCCTTTTAAATACTTGACCACCTCCTCAAAATTTCCCTGGGTGATGGACTTCTCGTTGCTCCCCACCAATCGTCTCCGCGTACAATATCGGCAATAGGTTGCACATTGATCCGTGACGAGCAGAAGCACCCGATCCGGATACCGATGGACAAGGCCCGGCACTGGAGAATGGTTATCCTCTCCCAAGGGATCCACCATTTCGCTTTTTGAGAAATGGATTTCCTCGATTCGAGGAACCGCCTGTCTTCGGATGGGGCAATTGGGATTGATCGGGTCCATCAGGCTCGCAAAATAAGGTGTGACGGCTAAGGCCAATCTTCCTTTCGAATGTTTGATCCCTTCGACCTCCTCGGGGGTCAAATCGATGATCTCTTTGAGCTGCTCGAGCGTGGTAATGCGATGTCTAAGCTGCCATCTCCAATCGTTCCATTCCCTTTCTGAAACTCCCTTCCAAACTTCAGGAATGGACTCTCTCGATTCTTCAATCCTCTCCCCTCCTATCTGAAGGGGGAACAAACCAAGTTGCGAGGCCCTTCTCATCCCCCTTGGGGGGACGGACAAATTAGAGTCTGAAGCAGGCTCCATCTTCTCTCCTTCCCGCATATCTGCTGAGACGACAGTGGTCCCCTGCCTGACCTGCCTCTCTAGAAAAGAAAAAAGGAGATATCATTAGATACCTCCTCCGTCAAGGCAAAAAGAAAGAAAACCTTCTTTCCGATTAGCAGATATGCACCTTTTCTTTTTTTTGCGCTGCACTCGAATAACAGTCTCCTTCTTCTAACGTGTACTTACTTTTGTTGGCGCCCCCATTCTCTTGAAGAGGGGGCGCCAACGCTTGAGCCATAAAACAAAACGTTACTTCTTGGGCGCTTCAGGAGCCGGAGCCGGCGCTGCAGTTGTCGCAGGCGCTGGCGGAGCCGGTGCCTCAGCAGGCTTCTCCATCGCTTTTTCTGGTGCCTTCGGTGCCTCCTTGGCTTTGCAACCAACTCCCATTGCGGCAATATTAATCACCAAAACCATTGCGAGGAAAAGAAAAATCCACTTCTTCATGTAACTTCACCTCCTTTCTGAATGAAATGGGAACCCTTCCCTTTTTTCCCAAATGAAGGCGTTTTCACCCCATCGGGAAATGAAATCTCACGGATCACCTTTCTCAAAAACCTCGGGTCAACAGGTTTTTTCATAATACGACGAATTCCCATTTTTTTCAATCGAATAGTGAGTTCGTCGCTGACCAAAGGGGTCATCAAGATAAACCGGTCGCTCCACTTCTTCAGGAGGGGAAATCCCTTTTCCAACACATCGATCTCCACGTCAGCTAAGATCATCCCTCCTTCGACATCCTTTTTTCTTTTTTCCAATTGAGAAAAATCCTCGATCTCCTCTACATGGAAACCATACTTATTCAAAATCTTATTCAGGCTGAGCCGCACAAACTCATCGCGGTCAAGAATAAAGGCGCATTTCAGCTCTTTCTTCACAAAAGAATAGTATATCAAATTTCATGCCAAATTTTTCTTGACTCAACTCGGCCTGCTTTTTGAAATAATTAATAAAATTAATAGCTTAAATTTCTGTCGCTTTCGTTTTGGCTATATTAATCCAAAATGAAAAAAATAAAAAGGGAAAAAATGACATCTCCGTTTGAAAGATATGCGACAAAATGCCCTCATTCCTCAACACTCTTTATAACAAATACGACTTTTCGCCCTCCTTTCTGATTTATCAGCTCATTCGACGATCATCTTGCAAAAAATTTTTCTGCCTTCGCGGGCCCGTCTCACCCTCTCCGACATCACGATGTAACCTAGTTTTTTGGAGACACCTATATTCGCTCACTTCGGGTCCAATACCTCACGGCTTGCCGCGCGTCCGTCATTCCGGCGAAAGCCGGAATCCAGAAAAAAGCAGACTGGATGCCGGATCAAGTCCGGCATGACGAAAAACACTTACTACCCTGCTGCTTGCGGCGGCATGGCTTATTATAGGATGGAGCTTAATCCTCCGATCTCCTCCACTTTCCGGTGGATCGTCCGAACGTTGATCCCAAGCAGTTTAGCCGCCTTCCGCTTATTTCCTTTCGTCGCCCGGAGCGTCTGAATCAGCATCTCTCTTTCCACGTCTTCAAGAGATGTCCCTATTTCGATGGGGATCACCTCGGGTCTCCCCTTCCGATCCCGCACTTCGTGTGGAAGGTGCTCGATATCAACGACCTTCGGACTGCTGATCACCATCAAGGATTCAATGGTGTTCTCCAGCTCCCGGACATTTCCCGTCCATTCATAATCCACTAGAAGGTTCATGGCCCTTTGTGAAACTCCCCCCACTTTCATATGATATCTTTCATTGTATTTTCCTATAAAAAAATTGACAAGAAAAGGAATATCGTCTTTCCGGTCCTTCAACGCGGGAAGCTTGATATTGACCACGTTCAGGCGATAGTAGAGGTCCTCTCGAAACACCGCCGCCTTGACGGCCTCCTGAAGATCTTGATTGCTTGCCGCAATGATTCGGATATCTACTTTGATCGTCCTATTTCCGCCGACCCTTTCAAATTCGCCTTCCTGGAGGACCCGTAAGAGTTTGATCTGCGTGGCCGGAGGAATATCTTCCACTTCGTCCAAGAAAAGGGTTCCCTGATGAGCCAATTCGAATCGACCTTTTCGAGACGTGATCGCTCCGGTAAAAGCCCCCTTCTCATGGCCGAAAAGCTCGCTCTCGATAATCCCTTCACTTAAAGAGGCGCAACTCACCTTAATAAAAGGCATGGATGCCCTCGGGCTATTGTAATGAATGGCATTGGCAATCAACTCCTTTCCTGTTCCGCTCTCGCCGATGATGAGGACAGAACTATCGTAGGGCGCAATGTGGCGGATGAGTTCAAAGATTTTCACCATCTTCTCGCTTCTTCCGATGATATTCTTGAAATGGAACTTGTCTTCCAGCCGGGAGCGCAAATCCCGATTTTGGAGGATCAGCGTCTGTTTCTCCAACGCCCTTTCCACTAACAGCGAGATCACCCTTGGGTTAATCGGTTTTTCGATAAAATCGAAAGCACCCAATTTCATTGCCTGAACGGCCTTCTCGATCGTCCCTTGAGCAGAAATGACGATCACCTCCGTCTCCGGCCGGACTCCCTTCACAGCTTCCAAAAACTCGATCCCGTTCATCTTCGGCATGACCACATCGGTGATCACCAGATCCACGTTCTTGTGCCGAAAAAGCTGGAGTGCCTCTTTCCCGTTTGCGGCAAGGAGGATTTCATGCCCTTTCTTTTTCAACAAAAGGCGAAGGCTCTCTCCCACCATGGGGTCATCCTCCGCAATCAAGATGACTTTCTTGTCCATAGTCTCCCTAAGAAACGCTATGCGCATAGCGCTAAGCGCTGAGCGTTATTTTTGGGCAAGTGGAATTCGAATCTTAAAGGTGGCCCCTTTATTGACCTCGCTTTTCACGGAGATCTCTCCGTGATGGTCTGAGATAATCTTCTTGGCAATCGAGAGTCCCAACCCCGACCCCATCGGCTTGGTGCTGAACATAAAATCGAAAATCCTGGGGAGATGTTCTTTAGAGATTCCCGGTCCATTATCCCGGATGACGATGAAGACATTTTTCCTGGATCCCCGCGTGAAGAGATGAATTTCCCCTTTTTCCGAGACGGCCTGAATACTGTTGACGAGAAGGTTCGATACGGCCAGATTGAATTGGCTGACGTCGATTCTGAGCAGGGGTATTTTTTTTTGAAAATGGGTTTCGACCCTCGCGTTCTTGATTTGGGCATCGGGTCTTAAGAGTCGCACCACGGAATCCAACACGTCGTTCAATTGAGTCCACTCGAATTTCGGGGGAGGAAGACGATTGAAATCCAAAAATTCTTTCAGATTATTCTCCAGCCGGAGGGTTTCGTAGCTGATAAAATTGATCAGGGAATGAATCTCTTCTTTCTGAGAGAGCTGGGCTTCTCCGCCCAACTCTTCTCTCAACAGCTCAATGTTGATGTTCAAAGAGCTCAAGGGATTTCGAATCTCATGGGCCATCCATCTTGCCAGCATTCCGATGGTGGAAAGATCCCGGCTCTTGCTGATCTCCCTCAGCAGCAGACCTTTCTCCGTCACATCGGCAAAAGTCGCCAAACAGCCCAAGAACATCGACCCCTTCCTGTCAAAAATGGGATAAAAGCTGCAGTGAAGGATCCGGGTCTCCCGGGCTGGGGAAGGGGCAGGAGGGACGTTGATGGCCAGCTCCACATCGTGATTGCTTTCTCTCTTTTCGTAAACGAGGTCGAAGTGCTTCTTGATATTCTTATAAGGAATGGCCCTCTCCAATTTCTTTCCCAGCGCTTTCTTCCCGCTGATCTGAAAATATTTTTCGGCGATGAGATTGAAGATCTGGACCCGACCTTGCCCGTCGGCGAAGACGACGGCCTCCTTAAAATTTCTCAAGATAATCTCGTGAAGGTTCTGCTCTGACGGACTCATCCTTAATGCGGCTACTCCGTCCACCCATACCGTTTCAGGGCATAATGGAAAATGCTTTTGACCAGCCGATCATAATCCCATCCCATGCTCCTTGCGATCATCACCAGGTCTCCGTAAACGGGAGAAAGGCCTGGAAGGGGATTGATCTCCAAAAAGTATGGGGTCCGGTCCTCCCCCACACGGATATCCACCCGTGAAACATCCCGGCACTCCAAGGCGCGATAGGAGCGGAGGGCCACCTCCTCAATCTTTCTCAGAAGATCCTGGCCAATCGAAGGAGGACAATGGTATCGAACCTTCTCTTCCCACTCCCTCTTTATCTCCAAAGAGTAAACGGATTCTTCCGAGGCTCTTCCCTTGATCTCAATCTGCATGACGCCGAGGACAAAAGAATCCTCGTTGCCCAGGATACCCACCGTGAACTCGGGGCCTTTAATGAATTCCTCCACGAGAACCGGGGAACCATACGTCTCTAAAAGCCCTGTGGTCTTCTCCCTCAGGGATTGAGCATCCGAGATTTTCGAATCCAGTCGAACCCCCTTGCTCGACCCTTCGTGGCACAGCTTGACGAAGAGGGGGTAACGGAGATCTAAGCCATGGAGGTCCTCGACCTTTTCTACTTTCTTGAATCGCGGGGTCGGGATATTTTGACTCACGACGATTCTCTTCGCCATGGCCTTATCCAGAGTGAGGGAGAGGGTGAGAGGATCGGAGCCGGTATAGGGGATATTTAGAAATTCCAAGAGAGCTGGGATGTGGGCTTCCCGGTTTCGACCGTGAAGACCTTCTGCAATGTTAAAGACGATATCGACCGGTGTCCGTCTTAACCGATCGATCAAACCAGCGTCTCCGCCCAGCTTGATCACGTCGTGCCCTTCGCCCTCCAGGACCCTGCGAATGGCATCGATTGTCTCCTCGGCATCGAACTCCTCCAAGAAATCTATTGGCTGATTTTCCTGCTGAGAAAAATCCTTTTTGAGGTTATAGGTGATGCCGACTTTCAATTTCATCTTCAGAACATTCCCGGCTTGCCGTAGGCAAGACAGGCACCCGCGATCATTTTCTTTTATCTCTGTTTTAAATCTTTGTCAACCCCGTTGTTGCAAAATATGTTACTGAAGCTCATCGCCTCCACGGCAGGACTTCACGCATACACCAGAGTTTCCAGCCTCGCCGAAAATGTAACTCAAAAGTGATGATAATGCCCGCTAATTGTTATCTGCTTTGGCTGACGCACCCGTATGAAACAAGGCTACCTCCAAAACTGGACTCCCGCCGGAGTTTATCCCGTGCTGGGCACCGGCCGGGAGTGACAAACTGGTAACTCTTAGAGGCATCCGCAATATTTTGGAGAGATTTTTTAGGCGTGGTCTCCAGGATGTGGGTGCATTCTCGCGCAAAAACCTGAATTCACCTTCGCCTTCCCCTTTGGGATTTTTGGGCACTGAGACTCCTGATGACCATAAGGGCGTAGCGGGTGGAGGTGCGGACAGTTCTTAGCCTCCAGGGGAAGAAAGCCTGGGGGTCAGCAGGAAACTTTCGTGAAATATAGACAAAATCAAGGATAAACATTCGACCCTAGAGCCCCGATCCGGGGTCCTGAGCGGTATGGAAGGGATGGATGGGGAACCAGAATATCGATTCACGGCGAAAGCCGCCGTCTATCTATATAAGCAAGAGTTACTCGATGCCCTTAAACAAAATTGCCCTAAAGAAATCCTTAAACGAATGATCAAGGGTAAATAAGACCACTGCCGGTTGTTTTAGAACCAATGCCCGTCCTCTTTGTTTGGCTCCCGATCCTCATTCTCTAATGGCATTTAGTATCTCACCCCTAATTAATTTCTTTACACAGAGATTAAAGATAAAAAGGTGTGTAAGAAAAGCCATGAAAAAAAAGAATGAGATTCCAAGCCATAGGTTTGGTAGAGCGATGGCGACGTAAAGCATAGTAATTACAGAAAATAGATCAGTAGTGTCCCAACGTTATTTGAATAATTTTAGCTGGTTGGGAAAATCGTTCTCAGTTTGTTTAGGATCAATTTGTGAAAGTAGTTGTAATAATGGAGTTTTCTCAAAGAGAGTCACACTTAAAATCTGTAACATGGTATAGAGACTCAAATCCACCTTAAGCTGTTTTTTGACGATGGCAACAAGGACATAAACGCTGATGGCAATCCAAATTTGAGTTTTCACGGCATTCTCTGAGGTTCCATAGAACGCTTTAATCCGGAGATGCTGTTTAATCCATTTGAAAAATAGCTCGATCTTCCACCGGCAGCGGAAAAGCTCGGCTATCGCGAAGGCCGGTAATGCAAAATTGTTGGTTAGAAAAATTAGCCTCTTGTTTTTCTCGGCGTCGAAGTAGCGAATCCGGCGAAGTCGTTCGGGATAGTCTCTGTGGACATAGAAGCCATGGAGTTCGATGATTTGATCGGCTTGCACTCCCTTCGACTTGTCGACTGGTTGAGAATAAATCCGCCGGAAACGAAAATTGCTTTTGGCCCGGATGATGAAAAAGGCACTGGCCTGATGGATCTTGTAGAGACGTGCAAAGTCCAGATAGCCTCGGTCGAAAACGTAAATGGCTCCCGGTTCTACGAAGAGTTCGTCGAGAAGATTGACCTCGTGGACTTTGCCATGAGTTACGAAGATTAGAGTGGGAATGCTGCCCCGCAGATCCAGTAGGGTATGGAGTTTGATCGCTCCTTTGCGTTGACGAAATTGGGCCCAGGGGAAGAGAGATAAACAAAGATCGATTGTTGTAGCGTCGAAGGCATAAACCGTTTGCTTCAACTCGACACCAAAGTCTTCGTTGGCGTAAAGACTTCGCGCTTGGGTAATCAAGATTTGAGCAAAATCGGCATAGATCCGCCAATGGCGGACTTGGTTGGCATGAGCCAAGGTATTGCGGGAAACTTTTCCTCGAAGGCCCATATGATAGAGTTTCTGGTGATTGCCCCGGAGGCAGGCTTGGATATCTCGGAGACTTTCGCGATAGGTGAGTTGAGCAAAAGCCATGCAAAGAAACTGATCCCAGCAGGAAAAGGATTTGATCTTGTAGTTGCCCCGATATCGTTTGACGCATTGGCGGAATTCGTAGACAGGCAGGAATCCCATGAGTTGGGAGAAAATGGTTTTGCCGGAATTCATAAGCCGCTATCTCCTTCCTTGAAATGGAAGGAGTATGGCACTTCGGGGATTTGGAGTTCAAATCGATAAAAACCATTTTTTCTAAAATAGTAAATACTTTCTTTCTGTTACATGAAAGTAATCTCTCAACGTTGGGACACTACTGAAAATAGATATATAACAATCGTCCTATATTGATCAATACTTATATCAATCTGTGTTTCCTTTGTGGTTGATTCTCTGAAAAACATTTCTATACTACTGATGTAAATAAAAGGATTGATGCCCACCCAATTTTTTCTCGTATACATTTTTTTATCGAAGCCTACTATTGGAAATGGTATATGGGTTGACTTTATTGAATCTTGAGTGGCATCAAAACTTACATGTTCGTAAACGAGCAAATCTCCTATTCGTTTTATTGTATCGCTCATGGACAACTTGGAATATAGCCTAAGATTTATCCTCTTCATAGGACCCTATCCCCATCCGTTCATGGACATGAATTTGAACCTGTCTCTTATTGATTAAAGTATTGCGCAAGGGGGGACTGATCAAAGTATTGATAGTCGGTTTCCTCTAGTGCAAAAGTCGGGATTGGACTTTTCGGTGTTAATCCAAATGTAATTCCGGTCCAACCACCTTTCCCTGGAGTCCAAAATACAGAACCTGCAATAAATCCAGCACCTACATTTATTGAACGGAATTTGCCAGTCCACGGTCCGGATCCATATGCCCAAACTGGGGTAAGATGACTTTTGTGGACACCAAAGTTGAGGTAAAATACTAAAGACGGAGGTGTCAGAATGGAAAGGATTCCGAGAGCAATCTACACGAAGGAACTTCGAGAGGAAGCAGTGAAGCTCGTCACAGAAGGCGGATTAAAGATACCGGAGGTGGGGCGTCGGTTATCGGTTGCGGCCTCGACAATACGGTACTGGGTTAAGGCGAGCAGAGAAGGCAAGCTTAAGGAGGTTGGAAAGCACCAGAGGCCGCTTACGGAAATAGAGATGGAGCTTGCCCGGGTGAAGCGTGAACTGGCAGAAGCCAGGATGGAGCGAGACATATTAAAAAAAGCGGCCGTGTACTTTGCGAAGGAGTCGCTGCCAGGTACGCGATCATGAAAGCAATGCGATTCAAGTATTGTATTGGGATGATGTGCCGTATTCTGCGTGTATCCAAGAGCGGTTATTACCAATGGTTCAGGCGCAAGCCTTCCAAACGTGTCCTGGAAGAGGGAAGGCTGGAAGTAGAGATAAAAGCCGCCCACAAGAGGACCCGTGAGACGTGCGGTCCAGAGAGATTACAGCATGAGCTCAAAGAACAGGGTGTAAAGGTCGGGATCTGCCGGATCAGACGGATCAGGAAGAAGCTTGGGTTACGGTGTAAGCAGAAGAGGAAGTTCAAGGCCACCACGGATTCGAAGCATGCTCTGCCTGTGGCACAGAATCTGCTCAATCAGCAGTTTAAGGCAACGACGCCGAACGAGGTTTGGGTCAGCGACATTACCTATATCCCCACAGAAGAAGGCTGGCTCTATCTGGCAGGGCATAAGGACCTCTGCACGGGAGAAATCGTTGGATATGCCATGGGCAATCGTCTCACCAAGAACCTGGTGAGCCAGTCTCTGTTCAGAGCCGTGGCAGCCAAACGGCCCGGAGCAGGCCTGATTCACCATTCGGATCGTGGGAGTCAGTACTGCGCCCATGAATACCGGAAGCTGGTGGATCAGTTCAAGATGAGAGCATCTATGAGCAGGAAGGGCGACTGCTACGACAATGCTCCCATGGAGAGCTTCTGGGGTACGCTCAAGAATGAGCTTGTCCATCACTGTCGCTTCAAGACGAGAGAGCAGGCCATCCGGGAGATCACGGAATACATCGAGGTATTCTACAATCGGCAAAGACGGCAAGCACGGCTGGGGTACCTTTCTCCGGTTGTCTATGAGCGGCAGTTCTATACAAGGCAACTTGCAGCATGAGAGAGCGCTTCGTGTCCACTATTGACATCAGGGGTCAAACAGACTCAATCCCGCCTAGAACATCGAGTCCATTCCCACGGCCTGAATAATAATACCATTGAGCATCTTGAAGATTTAAACCCCAAATTCCACCGCCTTTTGATGTTATTGGATTGATTGTTTCAAGATGAACTTGAGCACCCATTGAGAGCCTACGAGGATTTTCCACTGGATTATTTGCGACATCAGTAGAAGGTGAATTCGGATTAACACTTGGCATCATGTCAGTATTAGTACCAGTCCTATTGCTGGCTGGATTGTCTGCCAGTGGCTCCGGTAACTCCGTTACCTGTCCGGGAGATACCTCGGCCTCTGACATTTCTATGGCAGACTTTGTGACCCACACTCGATCATAGTTACTCCACGGATCAAGAGAACTTTCGGGTAAATTTGTAATGAGAATAGTTTGAGTGCTTCCTGAGCTATTGTTTCCCGTGCCGACACTGACTGTGCCGTCACTGCTTATCTCACATCCTTGGTAACAAAAATAAGATTCATCTCCAGCTCCCCATCCAACACCGTCTTCTCCTCCACCACCTTCGTCTCCACCACCTTCGTCCTGGTGTCCACTCGGATCTATATATTTCAAGGGGTTATTAAGGACATAGCTATACCGGTTGAATGCCTGGAGCTTGCGTGGTTTGGATATGATGGTATCCGGAGAAATGAACCTCCCCAGAAGCGGATCGTACAGCCGTGCACCGTAATTGTAGAGGCCCGTCTCGTCATCCCATTCCTGACCTGTAAAGGTGTAGTGCACCCCAGGAAAGCCACCTGCCGGAGTGGTAGGAGTTCCCGGTTGGTAGGAGCCATAGGGATAGTAGTCGATGTTTTGTTGAGGGATGCTGTTCTGATTGGTGATCGCAGCAGATGAGCTTATGTGATTGGCATGGTAGTACTGGATATTGCCACTCCCATCAGCAGAAACCGATGCAATCCTTTGACCGTTGGCGTAGAGGTGAATAAAGCCAGTTCCATTTCTTATCTCATACACATTTCCAAAGTAGAGAGTAGTATTAACGCCGTTGGCTTTTCTGACCCTCTGACCGTTGCCGTCGTAGGTAAAGGCGACATTGTTGATGGAGACAGGTCTATTGTCCTCGTTCCAGTTGATGTTGTAGGTCGGTCCTCCGGATACAGCTTTCTGGGTCATGTTGCCGTTTGCGTCATACTGAAATGACATGGTTCCCGCAGTAAGGACTGCGTGGGGTTGAATGCTGGGGTCAGGATTATAGGTATAGGCTCCCACGTCTGACTTGTAGGTCATGTTGCCAAGTATATCGTAGGAGTACGTCTGGGTGTAGCCGTTTGCGCCTGCCGCGGCATCAGAAAGCAGCCGGTCGAGGTTATCATATGCGTATGTGTGGGTAAGACCGTTCACTGGGAAAGGGGGACGTTGGTTCTAAAACAACTTAAGATATTTCTTTAAATCGACCACTTCCTCGGAAACAGCCAATCGATTGACCGAGGAAGTTGTCACCCCAAGAAAACGCGCAACCTCGGCACCACTGATAATGGATTGGCATATCGGCACATTAAATTCTTTCGCCCCGCCTGTCAACAAGTTGCTTTAGAACCCCCCTATTTTGACGACACGGACATCTTCGGATTGAGCTCTTGAGCAGCAGCCGTAAAGATTTGACTACATTTTCCCTTGATACTAATCTCCCAATAACCAGCGGCTAAAACGTGGGGAAAAGTTAGTTACCCTTGCCCTTTTTCGCTCTCCTGGCCTTGGCATCTAATTTCTTCAAATAGTATTGTGATAATGTGCGGGCTGTTTTGCTTGGTTGTTCGCTAAGTGTCTCGAGAGAAGGTCGTATAGCCTCACGACTCAGGTTACCTCGATAATGAATCTTGAATCTTGAACTCTCACTTAGGCCCATTGCTCCAAATGTAGCACGTGCAATGAAAGCAGCAGTTGTAATCGCTTTCTTAGGATCTTCTGTTGTCAAATCTGTTTGTAAAAACCTCTGAACCAGCCCTTCTCCTGGTGTGATGTTATATGTAATTCCTGATGTTTGGAACAATTTAACAATGCTCTCAAAGTATTGCCGAGACCATGGGGCGTCGGGAAATCCGAAATGTAGAATTGTCTGGCCTTGATTTGAGCGGTATTTTGCAAACTGTAAAAATCTTTCCGAACCTTCGTGGTCAATGAACATAAGGGAGCCATCTGCGCATTCACTCAAGAGGGCTCTTAGATATTTTTCAAATTCCTCTGACTTTATATTCCGATGATAAACGGGGCGTCGACCCAACCATATAAAAGTAACCATCAGAATAATGATTAAGATAATTACATACCACATTAGAACCCCCAGGCGGCAGCGGCTGTCCCTGTGAAAGATCCTACGAACTGCCCCCATGATTGCGCGTTGTTAATTGATAGAGGTAGAGGAGTTCCAGAATACCCACTTGCAACTCCTTGTGTAAAACCAGTTCCAAAGCTGACAGTTAGACTGTTTATGGAACCATATGCTCTATCAATGAAGGTTTCCGACTCAGAAACATATCTCCCTGTCAATTCGGAATACGGTTGAAGTTGTCCACCACCTCCGACCTTAGTTGGGAAGAAACCGAGTGCCTCAGTACTTTCAGCCGCAGCCATTTCGCTGCTTACAACGTAAGCTAGCGCATATGATCCGTATTTAAAGGCTACATCCAAACGGTCACTAAGAAGGCTAGGATTCACGAAATTATAAGCATCAGTAAAAAGTTGGTCTACAGCGCTTTTCAAAAAAGATGGACCTGAGCTGATACTTCCATAAAATTCATTGTTCGAGCTGTTCCCAGTACCAGGTGATCTTATTTCCGATGACCAGCTGCCAAAAGTTGCCAGTGGCTCCGGTAACTCCGTTACCTGTCCGGGAGATACCTGTGCCTCCGACATTTCCAGAGCAGAAGCTCGGACCCAAACTCGATCATAATTACTCCACGGATCAAGAGAACTTTCGGGTAAATTTGTAATGAGAATAGTTTGAGTGCTTCCTGAGCTATTGTTTCCCGTGCCGACACTGACTGTGCCGTCACTGCTTATCTCACATCCTTGGTAACAAAAATAAGATTCATCTCCAGCTCCCCATCCAACACCGCCTTCTCCACCACCACCTTCGTCTCCACCACCTTCGTCCTGGTGTCCACTCGGATCTATATATTTCAAGGGGTTATTAAGGACATAGCTATATCGGTTGAATGACTGGAGCTTGCGTGGCCTGGATACGATGCTATCCGGAGAAATGAATCTGCCCAGAAGCGGATCGTACAGCCGTGCACCGTAATTGTAGAGGCCCGTCTCGTCATCCCTTTCCTGACCTGTAAAGGTGTAGTGCACCCCAGGAAAGCCACCTGCCGGAGTGGTAGGGGTTCCCGGTTGGTAGGAGCCATAAGGATAGTAGTCGATGTTTTGTTGAGGGATGCTGTTCTGGTTGGTGATCGCTGCGGATGAACCTAGATGGTTGACGTGGTAGTACTGAATATTGCCGCTCCCATCGGTAGAGACCGAGGCGACCCTTTGGCCGTCGGCGTAGAGGTGAATAAAACCAGTTCCATTTCTTATCTCATAGACATTTCCAAAGTAGAGAGTAGTATTAACGCCGGTGGTTTTTCTGACCCTCTGACCGCTGCCGTCGTAGGTAAAGAAGATATTGTTGATGGAGATGGGTCTATTGTCCTCGTTCCAGTTTATGTTGTAGGTCGGCCCCCCGGCTACAGCCTTCTGGGTCATGTTGCCGTTTGCGTCATACTGAAACGACATATTTCCCGCAGCAAGGACCGCATGAGGCTGAATGGCGGGGTTAGGATTATAAGTATAGGCTCCCACGTCCGACTTGGACGTCATGTTGCCAAGCATATCGTAGGAGTACGTTTGGGTATAGCCGTTTGTGCCGACTGCGCTATCAGAAACGAGCCGGTCGAGGTTATCATATGCGTATGTGTGGGTAAGACCGTTCACTGTGTCCTGGACAGAATATACGTTACCCCTGAGATCATAGGCATACGTAAGCTCCTGAATCGGGGTACCGGCTATAGGGATAGGAGCAGTGCATTGGAGTGGTGTGCCAGAGCAGGCATACTGGCTCCCATAGGGACAGGTGTAAGCAGAGAGGGAAGGGCTGAGGGTAATGCTTCCAGCATTAACATTGTATGCGGTACACAGGCCTCCGGCATTAAAACTCGAACATGCATTAAAGTTGATGACACTACCCGACGCACTGACCTGCTGAATACCTTGCTTCTTCTGGTCCGCTTCTGCCGTGCCAGATGCAACAGCACCCGTCAGCGTTATGGTTCCTGCGCTTGTAAACGAACTGCAATTTGAGCCGTTCCATGTTGCACACATATTGGGGTAAGATGACTTTTGTGGACACCAAAGTTGAGGTAAAATACTAAAGACGGAGGTGTCAGAATGGAAAGGATTCCGAGAGCAATCTACACGAAGGAACTTCGAGAGGAAGCAGTGAAGCTCGTCACAGAAGGCGGATTAAAGATACCGGAGGTGGGGCGTCGGTTATCGGTTGCGGCCTCGACAATACGGTACTGGGTTAAGGCGAGCAGAGAAGGCAAGCTTAAGGAGGTTGGAAAGCACCAGAGGCCGCTTACGGAAATAGAGATGGAGCTTGCCCGGGTGAAGCGTGAACTGGCAGAAGCCAGGATGGAGCGAGACATATTAAAAAAAGCGGCCGTGTACTTTGCGAAGGAGTCGCTGCCAGGTACGCGATCATGAAAGCAATGCGATTCAAGTATTGTATTGGGATGATGTGCCGTATTCTGCGTGTATCCAAGAGCGGTTATTACCAATGGTTCAGGCGCAAGCCTTCCAAACGTGTCCTGGAAGAGGGAAGGCTGGAAGTAGAGATAAAAGCCGCCCACAAGAGGACCCGTGAGACGTGCGGTCCAGAGAGATTACAGCATGAGCTCAAAGAACAGGGTGTAAAGGTCGGGATCTGCCGGATCAGACGGATCAGGAAGAAGCTTGGGTTACGGTGTAAGCAGAAGAGGAAGTTCAAGGCCACCACGGATTCGAAGCATGCTCTGCCTGTGGCACAGAATCTGCTCAATCAGCAGTTTAAGGCAACGACGCCGAACGAGGTTTGGGTCAGCGACATTACCTATATCCCCACAGAAGAAGGCTGGCTCTATCTGGCAGGGCATAAGGACCTCTGCACGGGAGAAATCGTTGGATATGCCATGGGCAATCGTCTCACCAAGAACCTGGTGAGCCAGTCTCTGTTCAGAGCCGTGGCAGCCAAACGGCCCGGAGCAGGCCTGATTCACCATTCGGATCGTGGGAGTCAGTACTGCGCCCATGAATACCGGAAGCTGGTGGATCAGTTCAAGATGAGAGCATCTATGAGCAGGAAGGGCGACTGCTACGACAATGCTCCCATGGAGAGCTTCTGGGGTACGCTCAAGAATGAGCTTGTCCATCACTGTCGCTTCAAGACGAGAGAGCAGGCCATCCGGGAGATCACGGAATACATCGAGGTATTCTACAATCGGCAAAGACGGCAAGCACGGCTGGGGTACCTTTCTCCGGTTGTCTATGAGCGGCAGTTCTATACAAGGCAACTTGCAGCATGAGAGAGCGCTTCGTGTCCACTATTGACATCAGGGGTCATATAGCAGGTAAGAGTGTTCCCCGATCCTACGATCTTCTGTATCCCCGGCTGGACGGTGGTTGTTACCGACCCTGAAGCGGAAGCGTTCGACGACAGTGTTATTTTCCCAGTACCTCCGCCGAAGTTTGTGAAGGTCAAAACATTCCCGCTTGCCGCTATTTTTTTGAGTCCGTATTCTGCCCAGGTAAAGCTCCCCGATGCCGTCACCGGGGGCGCGGTACAGACTGTCGTCTGATTCTGATCAGGATACGGAACAGTAATCAGCGTTTGCAACCTTTTCATATTCGGGTCGTAAGCATATGAGGTTTGTACGTAACTGCCGTCTGCTTTCGGGTAGGTCGCATAGCCAGGCTGGTCCAGGGCGGTAAACCCGGAGTATGCCACTACATCGGCACCAGAGCTGTCATAAATCCCGAGGGTGTTACCGGCAATATCGTAACCGTAGGCATAGGATTTCTTCCTTGGAGAGGGGTCTGCGTCATCAGGGAAGAAGCTGATACTTGCCGTCCTGCCCAGCGAGTCATAGGTATTTGCTGTGACCGCAGGAGTAGACCCCACGCTCTTCTGGCCCTTGGTGACCCGCTGCATGACATCAAGAGCAAGCACCGTGCTCTCTTTATTCTCATTGTTGGAAGGATCGAGTGTATCGACGAGCATACCCAAGGAACAATTAGGTA
This sequence comes from uncultured delta proteobacterium, assembly GCA_963765435.1. Taxonomy (GTDB): domain Bacteria; phylum Desulfobacterota; class BSN033; order BSN033; family UBA1163; genus UBA1163. Next base: position 2,137,599 of record CAVXWK010000002.1, on the reverse strand, counting down.
CAAGAGAGCCGTTCGAGGCCGTGCAGGTAATGGGTGAGGACCCCCCGGGAGGCACATCGTACGTATTGGTCACCTTATAAGTGGGGGTAGCGGTCGTAAAATTGGTACAATCAACACCTGCGCCATAGTAGTCCTTTTCAGTTACGCGGTTAATCTTGTCGTACACAAGCCCGATCGCCTGTCCTTTGGCATCACTCTGGCAGATGAGGTTACCTGCATTGTCGTAAGTGTAGGACCAGGCGCCCATATCAGGGTCTGTCATGGACCTTTTTCTGGAGAGGCTATCATACGTCATGGAAGTCGTGTTCTGCTGCGGCTGTCCCTGGGCAGCTGTGGTCTGAGTCGGGTTGCCGAGGGTGTTATAGACATAGGCGAGCACAGTGTCGTTAGCATCTGTGATGCTTGTTGGCCTCTTGTATACATCGTGGCAGTACATGGTTGGATTGCCATTCTGGTCCGTTACTTCCTTGCAAGGCCCTTCATAGGTGTAATTCTTGTGTCCAGTATCGGGGAAGGTCACCTGAGTAACCCGGGAGAGGCCGTCATAAACGAACTGCTTATAGACCGGCGTGTCGATGCCGGAGTAGTAAGGCTTTGATCTGCTTGCCACCCTGCCCATGGTGTCAAAGTTTATATCCGTCTCTATAGATGTATTATTTGGTCCCGGGGATACTGTTTTATAGATACGGCTAAAACCATTTACGTAAGCTGAGATAGTTTTATCAGGTGGGGCGGGTAAGCCGCCTACGATATGCTCGGTCCTGCTGATATTCTGTTGGGTGGGATTTCCAAAGTTGTTGTACGCGTACGTTGTGGTACCGCCGTCGGGGCGGCTCTCATTGGAGAGTCTCCCGAAGACATCATAGGTGTAGGTGAGTGAGGAGGAACTTCCTTGTAAAAAGGGAGGGACGAGGGATGTAAGGAGTCCTGTCGCTGGGTTGTACGTTGCCGTAGTAACGTGACTAAGGGGGTTGGTCGTCTGATAGGGATAGGTCTTGGTAGCATCGTAGGTATAGGCTGTTGTATTTCCATTAGGGTTAGTAACAGAATTGAGGTTCCCTTCAGTATAGTACTGGTATGTGTTTACAGCGTTCTGAAGTGCGTTTCGGCTTTGGCAGTTCTGAGCCGGGTTGTCGCTCTGACAAGCTTCGGCGGTTACAAGCTGCCCCGTAGAGGAATCATAGTCCATCCACTTCCTGCCCGCGATCTTCCCTGAGCCGTCGGTGACCATCACGTCATTCGGCTTCGAGAGGATCCAGTTGGTGAGATCATTATAATAATTCGTGACGGTTACCACCTCATCCTGTCTCGCCGTTTCATTGCCGTTCGAGTCCAGAAACACCTGATACTTGTCTTCTGTGGTCACGGCAAGATAGGTAGGATCATAAGTGTAGAGCTTGCGGAAGGTAAAACCATACGGGCCTCCGCTCGCGACGTCACTGACCGTCTCGGTAGCCATGGCGAGCTGGGGATAGGTGACAAGAAGATTGGTAATATCAGGAGCGCTAACGTTATTGCCTGAACTGTCCTGCACATTCACGGTATTCCAGACATTATTTACCTGTTGAGTATGGCCCTCATAGGAGGTGGTAAGCTGCGCTTGGATCGTACCTTTGGTGGTAAAGTCCTGATTGAACCATGTCTCGGTTTTAGATTCATATCCACTTGACTGCGCACTGTTAACCTGCTGGGCCTGCACATAACCAAACCCTCTGAACTCCCTTTCTGTAAAGTCGAAGAGGCCCTGTCCGTAAGAGTAGCTGGTCGTGTAAGTCTGTATACCGTCGTTTTTCGCTAAGGAAGAAACTACCTGCAGGATGTAAGGGAGCCGGGTGTTCACATACTGTGAGGAGGGGCTGTAAGTGATGGTAGTAGTCCCCCCCATGCCATTTGTCGTCTTGGTTATGAGATCAACAGGGGCACTAGACGTTCTTGTCGAATAGGTCATGAGATCATTATTAAATACATCAGGTGCATAGACGCCCATAAAGTCAGATTTGACATCGTAGTTTGCGTCGCCCACAGTCCAAAAGGTATCGGTAGCCCAATGGTCTGTTGTTTCCTGGGAGCTGAGGTTGTAAGTTCCGTCGCCGTTGGAGGTCAGTGCGACATAGGTGACATGGTCATAGTTAGCCACGCTATTCGATGTGGTATGGTAGACGGCCATGAGGTCCATCTTACTGTCGCCGTTGACATCGCCTACAAACCACCTGGTATCGCCTAAAAAATTTAGAGTTGTCTGCTGATTTACGAGCGTATAAGTTCCGTTCCCATTTGATAATCGCGTCATAATTGAAACATTTCCTGACGTGTTGGAGATCCCAACGATATCCGCCCTACCGTCGCCGTTGAAGTCGCCCACGAGCCAGATCATGTTAGCATTCCATGTGTCGGTTGTTTCCGTCCACTTTCGAGTATAAGTGCCATCTCCATTCGATAGCATTGTCATATACGCAATATGGTCGTAGTTCGCGATACTATCGGAGGTCACGCGACAAATCCCGAGGAAGTCTGTCTTGCCGTCGCCATTGAAGTCGCCAACGAGCCAGACCGTATCGGATTGCCAGGTATCTTGCGAAGCTGCTGACTTACGGGTGTACGTCCCGTCGCCGTTCGAGAGAGCTGTAAGATACCAGACAGTGTTATTATAATTAAAAACCCCCATGAAGTCGGCTTTCCCGTCACCGTCGGCATCGCCTACAAACCATTTCGTATCCGACTGCCATGTCCATCCGACCGAGCCCTTGGGGACAACGTAGGTCCCGTCGCCGTTTGAGATGCCAGTGACAAAGACAGCTATCCCGTCAGCGTTATAGACGCCCATGAAATCCTTCTTGCCGTCCGCATTTACATCGCCAATAAACCATTGGGTGTCGGACTGCCAGGGGAATGCAACCAACTGGACCTTTAACGGATAGTAAGTCCCGTCGCTCTTAGTCATTCTGGTAAGAAACACGACATACCCTTCCTCATCGTACAGGCCCATTAAATCTGTTGACCCGTCACCGGACGCGTCGCCGGGGAGCCAGATGGTGTCGGACTGCCAGTGATCTGCTACCTCCTGGGATTTGAGCGCATACGTACCCAGGGTGCCAGTGCTATTCCATGTGAACTTTATGGGCGGCAGGGTGCTTTTCCCATCGCTGCCGTACTCCGTAACAGAGATGAGCTGGGAACGGGAGGAACCGGGGCTGTACTGATACGCAAGGACATATTTCCTTATGGGGGTGGTGCCGTTATTGCCGTAGACGCTGATGGTGCTTAACCTATTTGCAGTCTTTACCAAATAGTTGGGTGTAAAGTTCTGAGGTATATCGGTCCTGGTTGTAAGCGTAAAGGTAATCTTATTTGTTGGCGAAAGACCAAGTTGTGAATTCCCGGTGTAATCTATTTCTTTAGGGTAGATCTCGCCGTTGTTCTTCGTATAGCTTATGGTCATGTAGTTGCCGAAACGATCTACGACCTTATCAAGACACCACTTGAATACATTGCTGCCGCTATTAAAGTCTTGTCGGGAAGCTGCGGTCGAACCATAGAAGTACTGGGTACCATCCTTTGCTGTAGCAGTCCAACATTTATTCGTTTTATCGAAGTAGTATTTGGTGAGGAATCCTTCGGTCCTGGCCCCGAACCAGTTGGACCCGTTCGGCGTGTATTGGCCCCAGTCGCTTCTGATCACAAGTTCCATATAAGAGCCATTCACCGAAACCACAAAATCCTTCGAGCCGTTAGCATTGTAATTGACGCCCCACTTGGTGGATCGTTGGATGAACCCCATGTCGAGGTTGAAGCCGACACCAATCCATTTGCTACCCTGGTAGCTGTTGCAGGTAAGGGCAAGCTTGGGGGACATGTTCATTCTGCCGGGGACCACCTTTATGGGAACTTTGATTCTGGCCGCTCCAGAAAAGATGGAAGTATCGGTGTCGGGGATGAAATCCGACGAGAGCGTACCCACCACGGCGTCAGCCGTGTCATCCGATTCATCCTGGGCATAGACATAAGAGACAAATAAGCTGCCTGTAAAAGGGGCCCACGCCATGGAAAATGCCGTAAGAAGAACCAACACTAATCCTGCAAAGCGGCGCAAAAGATTTGTGTTCAACATACCCCTACCCTCCTTTTGGTTTGGGTGAAAATGTAAAGAGGAGCCAAAAATCTATGTTTAGAATTTTCACCGCGCCCTCTCCCCCACGGGAGAGCGAAAGCCTATTTGCAAATAAAAAAACCCGGCTCTCCTGTTTGGAATGCCAGGCTTATCAAATCTCTTGCCACCACTTACCTCCTCAGAAAAAGTGGCCCCACCTAACGGTGGGGAAGACAAGACGATTCAGAAATACCTATTCACCTTTTTCGCTTAAGAAAGAAACACTGGTTTTTATTTAATACACCCTTCAAAAATTTTGTCAAGTAATTTCTAATGGAAAAAATTACAGGTGCTCCCTCCCCAAGTCGATAAAAACAGGCAAATTCCATGCCATCTGGTGCCAGTTGGCGTAAGCCGTTAATAGCTATGATTTTCCCGTTGAATCAAACTTTCAAGCCTCTCTCAAGCCTAAGGTTAAAGTGGAAACGATCTTGTCCTGTCCGCCCCGCCCTTGATCTATATTATAGTACAGACCGGGGTGAAGGAAGAAGGATTTCAAGCGGATCGGACCGGATGTCTTTCGGAGGACATCCTTTTATGTTACATTGGTTTCATGAATCGCCCGGATAAAGGGCTGGGGGGAAGCTTGAAGAGAGAAGGGATGTTCCAAGCCTTAGCCAGCTTGAGAAAAGGTCTTCTTCAAATCATTATCGCTATCGTTGTAAGCGGCGTCATCATCTTTCCCTTTTCGAAGAAGCTGCTGGCCTATCTCTGTCAAAAGACCCTTGAAACCGGCCTTGTCGCCTACGCTATTCCAGAGGCTTTTTTCTCAGTCCTCAAACTGACTCTCTACGCAAGCCTGTTCGTTTCGATTCCTTTGATCTTTTACTACATCTGGAAAGCCTTCTCCCCTGTCTTTCGTTCGAAGGGATTAACCAGGGCAAACGGCCTCCTTTTCGCCTCGATCTTCCTTTTCTACCTGGGTGCATTTTTTTGTTTCTTTGTCGCCTTGCCCAATGGCGTTAAGTTTCTGTTAGGGTATCAATCCGCCCATATCAAACCGATGATCTCTGCGGGAAAATATGTCTCCTTTTGCATGATCTTCATCTTTGGATTTGGGTTGACTTTCGAACTTCCGTTAATCCTCGCTTTATTGAGCTATCTCAGAGTGGTGCGTGCATCGTTTTTGACTCGAAACCGGAAGTATGCTATTTTGGCCATAGCCATTATAGCGGCTGTCGTCACACCGACCCCGGATGTTTTTAACATGAGTTTAATGGGTGTCCCGATGTATATCCTATTCGAGGTCGGAGTGGTTGCGGTCAAAGTGATTGAGCGAAAAAGGGCCAGACCTGAGATGTCTCTCTCCCAAAAATAGAGATGGAAACGGACAAATCCACCCCCGTCATCCCCCTTTCCATTCCCTGGGTCAGATCCCTTATTCGTCAGAGGATCCCCCAAATCGGTCTGAAGACCAAAATCACCTTTCTCATCATCCTGATCGTTGTCGGAGTCCTTCTCCTCGCCAGTTATTTAGACTATCATTTTGCAAAAAAGGATCAGATCGACCTCTATTTAAATCGAGATATCCTCATTGCAAAACAGATCGATGCCTCGATTCCTGATCGAGCCATTCGGGAGGACCTTCCTCGCATCCAGGATGAAGTGGAGGAGTGGTTGCTCAGTCGCTCCTTTTTGATGGAAATTGATGTTTTTCTTTTCTCGGCCAAGGATTTGGAAATCATCGTCTCCCGTTCAAGAGAAATCCATCAGACGTCATTGGTCCTGTCCAAAGATCAAATCGATCGGCTGAAGAAGGACAAAGACCTTTCCTCACTCCATGATGTGGGAGAGGAGAAATGGCTGGCGGTGATTGTCCCCCTTCACCTGGGGACAAAAGCGGTCGGCGGGATTCGATTGGTCAGTTCTCTGGACGAAGCGCAAAGCTTCTTAAGCAAAAAGAGAAACCGTGCGATCATCCTGACGTTCTTCAGCAGTCTTGTCATCTTGATCACAGTGACCATCCTCTTCGGGAGACTGGTTGGGGACCCGATTCAGGGGTTGGTAGAGGCCATGTCCCGTGCAGAGAAAGGCGACTTGGAGGCAGAAGCGCAGATTCAAAGTGAGGATGAACTGGGAAAATTGGGGAGAAATTTCAACCGCATGCTGGGGACGATACGTGAAACCCATGAGCAGAATATCGAACTCATAAGACAGGTCAACCAGTTCAATGAGGAGTTGACCAGAAGAATCGAAGCCGCCACCTCGGAATTGGCCAAAAGAAACGAAGAGCTGAGGCTTCTCAACGAAGCCCTGTTTGCATCCCAGAGGCAATTAAGTCAGTCTGAAAAACTCGCCGCTGTGGGACAAGCCACTGCAGAAGTGGGACACCACATCGGAACCCCCCTGAACTCGATCTCCGGGTATATCCAGCTTATTCTTCAGGACGGGAGGCTTCTACCCAAGGACCAGGATCGGCTCAAAATCATCGAATCACAGCTGGACAAGATAGCCGATTGGGTTAACAATCTTCTCTCTTTCACCCGGCAGCCCAAGCCCCGGTTGAAGTCTCTGGATGTCAATGATGTGCTGGAGGAATTGATCCATTTGAGCGAGCCCTGGTTTCTTGCACGAAATGTGAAACTCTCTACACATCTCTCTCCGGGTCTCCCTCCCGTCTTAGGGGATTCGACCCATCTTCAAACCCTCTTTCTCAACCTGATCACGAATGCCTTAGACGCCATGCCCCAGGGAGGAGTGCTGACGATCAAGACCCAGCAAGTTTCCACTCCCCTCTCCTCGGAGGATGGAAGATGGCTGAAAATCTCAATCGCCGATACCGGAATTGGAATAACTGAAGAATCAAAAAAGAGGATCTTCGACCCTTTCTTCACTACAAAAAAAATGGGAGAAGGCACGGGATTGGGGTTGGCGATCTGTGAGAAGATTATAAAAGAACACTCCGGGATGATCGAAGTAAGAAGTGAAGTGGGAAAAGGGAGCACGTTTTCCATCTCCATTCCGGTCTTTGAAGGAAGCGAACCCGATGAACAAGACATCAACCCGTCTCTTGGTCGTAGATGATGATCCGGTCACCGTCGATCTACTAAAAGAAGTGCTTTCCAAAGAAGGTTATCAAGTCTCCACCGCCTTGAGCGGCGAAGAAGCCATCGCTCGGGGGATGGACAACCTTTTTGACATCATCATCACCGATGTGCGGATGGGAGAAAAAGGCGGGATGGACGTGCTTCGGTTCTTCAAGAAGAATGCTCCGGACACCACCGTGATTATGATCACAGCCTTTGGATCCATTGAGACCGCCATCGAGGCCATCCGGGAAGGAGCGTACGACTACATCAGCAAACCTTTTAAACTGGATGAAATCAAATTTACCATTCAGAGGGCCTTAGAGCAGAGAAGGCTCATCCAGGAGAACAAATTTTATCGAGGGGAACTTCTTGAAAAGTATCAATTTAAGAATGTCATCGGACGAACCCCTCAGATGTTTCAAGTCTACAAAACCATCGCCAAGGTGGCGGACACAAAGTCCACGGTACTTCTCTATGGAGAAAGAGGAACGGGAAAAGAACTGATCGCTCGCTCCATTCATTACAATAGTCAAAGAAATCACTGCCCCTTCATTCCTGTCGACTGTGCTTCCTTGGTGGAGACGTTGATAGAAAGTGAGTTATTTGGCCATGTCCGAGGAGCTTTCACAGGAGCCTCCACTGCCAAAAGGGGCCTCTTTGAGGAAGCGGATGGTGGAACGCTCTTCCTGGATGAAGTGGGTAATCTCAGCCTCTCGATGCAATCAAAGCTTTTAAGATTTCTGCAGGAGCACGAAGTTAAAAGAGTGGGAGGAACAGAAAGCGTTAAAGTCGATGTCCGGGTCATTGCCGCAGCCAATCAAGCATTGGAACCGCTCGTGAAAAGTGAAAAATTCAGGGAGGATCTTTTTGATCGGCTTAATGTTGTAACCATCACCCTTCCCCCCTTGAGGGAGAGGAAGGAGGATATTCCCTCGTTGGCTAACCATTTTCTACAGAAATTTTCTGAAGAGAACCACAAGAATATCTCTCATATCTCGCCGGAAGCTCTTGAAATACTCACCCAATATTCCTGGCCGGGGAATGTCCGTGAATTGGAGCATACCATAGAAAGAGCAGTCATTCTTTCAATCCATCCTATTATCCTCCCTGAAGACCTCCCCAAAAAAATGTTCGAAGAAATCGGGGGCCAAGAGATCCTCATACCTGAAAAACCACTATCCCTGAGACAATTAGAAAAACGCTACGTGCTCAAGGTGCTTCAAGAGACCGGAGGAAATAAAAAGAAGGCATCCGAGATCTTGGGCATTGATCGGACAACGCTATATAAAATGTTAGAGAAAGAAGATGTGTAGATTTTTACAACACCCTCCAGCGGCTATGTCGAATCTTCCAACATACCCCCCCTGACAAAATTTCTATTAAACTGTTTTCTCTTGTAAATTCATATAGTTAAAAATATTGTCTTATAAATTTCTTTGGCACCGATTTTGCTCTTATCTCTATAAACTTAATGAGAGGGGAGGTGAATTGAATGAAAAAGACGATTCTGTTTGTGGTTATGCTGACGTTGGTAGCTTTTGTTTCCGGAGCCATCGCACAAGCTCCTGCAAAACCCGCAACGACTGCTCCTGCAAAAGCAGCACCCGCTTCCACGGCGCCCGTTAAGATGGAAAAGTCCGGTGGAGAGATTAAGAGCGTGGATGCCATGGCAAAGAGCATTGTTGTTGTTGGAAAGGGAAAGGCAGAGAAAACCTTCATGGTCACCGCTGATACAAAGATTATGAAGGGCAAGGAGGCTCTCAAATTTGAGGATCTGAAGGCGGGAATGAAAGTCGGCGTCGAGTACAAGATGGACATGGGGAAGATGGTTGCTGGGGCGATCAAAGTGTCCGCTCCAAAGAAGGAGGCCGCACCCAAGAAGTAACTTAGGGCTATTAGAAAATTTGTTCGATAAAAAAGGCACACTCAGAAAGTGTGCCTTTTTTATTTTTTCAGGATAGAATTCATTTTGAACCTTCCGAGATATTGACTGTGTGTGAACTCCTTGGTTAAGTCGGAACGGTCCATTGAGAAGATTTTTCCGTAAAAATACAGACCTTGTTCCGTCCTCCCCTTTTGGCATCATAGAGTGCCTGGTCTGCCATCTTGATCAACTCTTCCTTCGACTTCACTCGATGACTCGGAAAATTGGAGATCCCCATACTCAGGGTCAAATTGACTTGAGCCCGTCCTACTTCGAAGAGGGTGTTTTCCACCAACTGTCGAATTCGCTCCGCGATGACAAAAGACTGCTGCAAGGCGGCCTCCGGCAATATCAGAATGAACTCTTCGCCGCCGTAACGGGCGACGGTATCGTTCCTCCGGACCGAGTTTTTCAATAAGGAAGAAATCTTGCAAAGGATCTGATCCCCTTCCGTATGTCCGAAGGTGTCATTGACTTTCTTAAAATGGTCAATATCTACCATCACCAATGAAAGGGGAAGGCCTGAGCGAAAAGAGTTTTGGGCTTCGACCTCAAACCTTTCCTCGAAATACCTCCGGTTATAAAGGCCAGTCAACGTATCATAAGTGGCCATGTTTTTGATCGAACTAAATCTTTGAAAATGCTTTAAGCTCGCTGCCATCTGGTATCCGATGACGGAAAGGAACTGCAGGTCTTGGGCGTCAAAGGCATTGGGTTGGTCACTGCTGACAGAAAGACATCCTAAAATCTCCCCCTCTACGGCCAGCGGCAAAGTGAGGTGAGATTTCAGAGTCGCTTTTCGATCCATGGTCCCTTGTTTACCTTTCATCTTCCTCTTTTCTATTTGAACGGTAACTCGCTCGGCATCGACGGACTCTTCTCCCAGGATTGAAAAAACGTTGATCATGTTCTTCACCACCTCTTGAGAGAAAGAGGGGGGACAAGACTCCTCTTGATAAAGGAAGAGAAGGAAATCCTCTTTCCAAAAAACCCCACAGGAAGAGAAGTCAAACAGATGGGGAAGATTGTTTCCGGCCGATTCGACGATTTCCTTGATCTCGACGCTTGTACTGATGGCATTGATGGTAGAACGAAGGACATTTAGATTCTTAAAAATCAACCTCACCGAAGTCCCCTATTGTCGAGAAATAATTCGCTCGGCCTCTTTGACCTTCGGAAAGACCTTTGGAAAGAGTTCCTTGTTGATCACCCCATCCGCCAATGCTGAAAAAAGATGGGAAAGTTGATTGATCAGGCCTTGAAAACCTCGATGAATTTCGCCCGGAGAAACCGTCCGGCAATCCTCCCTCAGTTTTTCCCACGAGATACCTTCCTCGGAAACTTTAAGAGAATGCAAAAAGGGATGTTTGTCCCCAAGTTTCCGGATGGCGAGGGTAAAAAGAAATGCCAGAATGGCTTCTCCGATCAGAGCCGACACAATCTCCCAAAGCTCCGTCAAAAGATCTGAATAAAGATCTAAAACGAGATCCGACGACACCTTAACTCCCCTATCCTTCTTCACCGTCGGCGTCATTCTTGCTCCCTAAAACTCTTTCTCCCTTTTCAATTTTTTTACCAGACGACGGACCTCCTCATAGTAGATACGACTCCTGCTAAGATGCAGATGGGCATGGTCCATTTCCATTTTATCAGAAACGAGGGAGCCATAATTTAGGATCATTCAGCCATGAGCGGATTTTTTTTATGTTTCAATAACATAAAAATAACCTTGAGTAAAGAAAATAGAGTCTATTAATCTAAAAGCCGGGGCATTAAGAGCTCGAAGGCGCAACCTAAAACCCAACAAGCAGCCGCACGAAGATAGGTTGAGAGCACTCGTCTCGTCCGCCATGAAATTGTTAACCATAGGTTGGTTTTTGGTTGACAATCAATCCAATCTATCCTATCCTCTTGGAAATACTTCCCCCCGTTAGAAATGATGCTTCGCTGCTCCGCAACGAGGTTAGGGGCCAGAATAATCCTCGCGGCCTTGGTGATTTCTAACGGGGTTCACGTACCGGCGCTTCCAACGTCACTTTCAAAGGCCGGGTTTGGCGCCGCCCGATGGGTCAAACTATGAAGGATACCTTTTTCCAAGATGAGATCGACGATCTCAAGAAAAAGGGACTTTACAGGGAAATGAGAACCGTCGAAGGCGAACAGGATAGCTCCGTCGTCATCAATGGCAAAACGGTTTTGATGTTCTCTTCGAATAACTATCTCGGTCTTGCCAATCACCCAGCGCTCAAAAAAGCGTCTATGGACGCCGCATCCCGTTATGGTACGGGAAGTGGGGGGTCCAGACTCATCTCAGGAAACATGGAGGTCCATCGAACTTTGGAGAAAGAATTGGCCTTGTTTAAGGGAACGGACAGGGCTCTCCTTTTCAGCTCGGGTTACCATGCCAACGTAGGAACCATTTCAGCGTTTGCGGGAGAGGGAGATGTGATCCTGAGCGACGAGCTCAATCACGCAAGCATCGTGGATGGATGCAGGCTCAGTAAGGGAGAGGTGAGGGTCTATAAACATGCCGACATAAATTCTCTCAAAGAGATCCTCCGGAGATCTTCAAGGTTCAGAAAAAGGCTGATCGTTACGGATTCAGTCTTCAGCATGGATGGGGATATCGCTCCTCTTCCTGATATCGTTGATCTCGCCGAGAAATACTCGGCCCTGGTGATGGTGGATGACGCGCATGGCACAGGGGTCTTGGGGAAAAAAGGGAAAGGTGCGATTGAACACTTCGGCCTCGAGGGAAGGGTTGACATACAGATGGGGACCTTGGGGAAAGCCCTTGGTTCTTTCGGGGCCTTTATCGCTGGAAGTGAAGACCTGATCCGTTATTTCGTCAACAAAGCGCGGAGTCTTCTCTATACGACATCTCTTCCTCCGTCGGTATGCGGTTCCGCCCTGGCGGCCCTTAAGATCCTTGGGGAACGGCCCGCAATGATAAGTCAGTTAAGGAATAACGCCACGTATTTTAGAGAAGGAATGAGAGGCTTGGGTTACCTGATTCCAGAGGGTGAGACGCCCATTCTTCCCTTGATCCTTGGAGACCCTTCCACAACTATGAACATGGCTCAAGCTCTGTTTGATGAAGGGATCTATGTTCAGGGAATCCGGACTCCGACGGTTCCTGACAGGACATCAAGGCTTCGGATCACACTGATGGCCATCCACACCATGGAACAACTGGATTTCGGCCTAAGGGCCTTCGCAAAGATAGGGGAAAAATGGATCCTATAAGGAACAAAGCGCTTGAGGATTTAGACCGCCGTCTGATCTGGCACCCCTTCACCCAGATGAAGGATTATATGGAAGAGGTTCCTCTGATCGTTGAAAAAGGTGAAGGATCTTGCCTGGTGGATATCTACGGGAAAAGGTACATGGATGGGGTCTCTTCTCTGTGGGTCAACCTCCACGGGCATCGAAAGAAAGAGATTGATGATGCCATACGGAATCAACTCGATCAGGTGGCTCACTCCACACTTCTTGGGATCTCAAACGTCCCGGCCATTGAACTGGCCCAGGAGCTTGTCGACATCGCACCGGCCGGCTTAAGAAAGGTTTTCTATTCGGACAACGGCTCGACAGCCGTTGAGATTGCCGTCAAGATCGCCTTTCAATTCTGGAAGCAAAAGATAAATGGAGGGGAAAAACATACTTTCCTGTCGTTTATCAACGCCTATCACGGTGATACCGTTGGCTCTGTAAGCCTGGGCGGGATCGATCTTTTCCATGAGATGTACGGCTCCCTTCTCTTCCCGGTCTATAGAGTTCCTTATCCTTACTGCTACCGGTGTCCTCTGGAGAGGTCCGCGCCAGCCTGCGGGATGGAGTGTTTGAGCAGGGTCGAAGAGATTCTATCAACCCGTCATCAGGAGATCGCTGCGCTGGTCATTGAACCCATGATCCAAGGGGCAGCGGGAATGATCACTTCTCCAAAAGGCTATGTCAAGGAAATAAGGGAATTAACGAAAAAGTACAGTGTGCTTCTGATCGCTGACGAAGTGGCGACAGGTTTCGGAAGAACGGGAAGGATGTTCGCCTGCGATCATGAGTCCATCTCCCCCGACATCCTCTGCCTCGCAAAGGGGATCACGGGAGGATACCTCCCCCTGGCAGCGACCCTGACGACAGAGGAGATCTTCAACGGCTTCCTCGGCGAATACGAAGAGAAGAAGACCTTCTTCCACGGCCACTCGTATACGGGAAATCCCCTGGCGTGTGCAGCTGCCCTGGCCAATTTAAAAGTGATGAAGGAAGAAAAAGTTCTCGAAAAGGTGCAAGGTAAAATTCATTTTATGTCAGAGGCTTTAAAGAAATATGAGAAGCTCGAACACGTCGGCGACATTCGACAACTTGGAATGATGGTCGGGATAGAACTCGTTGCGGACAAGGCCACTAAAGAGGAATACCTTTATGGGGATAAAATCGGGATCAAAGTGATCGAAGAGGCGAGGAAAAGGGGCCTCATCATTAGACCCCTTGGAAATGTCGTCGTCTTAATGCCGCCATTAAGCATGACCCAGGATGAGTTGAGCGAGATGCTTTCGATTACGTATCATTCGATAAGGACGGTCACCGGTCCCGGCCTCCGATGACAGAGGACTGCCTCACAATTGCGACCTCAGGCGTAACTCCCTCTATTCCCCCCTTAAATTAAGGGGGGACGAAGAGGGGTTACTCCGTTTCTTCCGTCTTTTATGGGAAGAAATGCAATGTGGGTGGCATGTATGGGAAAAGGGATTTTTGTCACGGGTACGGATACGGGGGTTGGAAAGACTGTCGTCACGGCGTGTCTTGTAAGTCTTTTGTCCAACAAAGGACTGGACGTGGGCGTGATGAAACCGATCGAAACAGGTTGTCCTAAGAGAAATGGCAGACTCATTCCGAGGGACGCCACGTTTCTAAAAGGGGTATCACATTCCAAGGATGATCTATCCCTTATTAACCCTTATCGTTTCTCAAAACCCTCGGCTCCCCTGATTGCAGCCGAGATCGATCACAAAGGGATCAAGATAGGAAAAATCTTCTCCGCTTATAAAAAGCTCAGAGAAAAGCACGATATTCTCTTCGTCGAAGGAGCCGGCGGTCTCCTGGTACCCCTCACAAGAAAACTGACGAATCTGGATCTAATATTGGGGCTGAACATCCCGATGATTGTTGTGGTCGGTTCAAGACTTGGAGCCGTTAACCATGCGCTCCTCACTCTCAATTGGGCAAAAGAAAACAGCGTAAAGGTCCTCGGGATTTTCATCAATCGACTAAATCCCAGCGCACGTTCCCCAAAGAGTCTAGTCGAGAGGACAAACCCTGGATTGATCCAGTCCTTTACGGAAGTGCCGATTCTTGGGATCGTTCCCTACATTCCCTTGGCTTCCAAACCCCATCTCTTCTCGAAGCCTGCCTTGACGAATATTTTGGAGTCAGCGATTGACGTTGAAAAGTTCAGAACCTTAATAGTTTAAATGCAGCTTTTTCCTTCCCCTCAGCAGGCCAAACATTATTTTTGGGAACATGGGTGAAGCCCGGAGGAACGTAACCGGTCATCCTGAAAGGCCCATCATAAAATACGCTCTGCCAATATCCCCAGGACCTCCTGTTGAAGACAAGGCTTTATCGAATGGTCGAAAGTATTTGACAAACGATATATCTCTATATCATTATGCAACCAGATTCTTTCCTTAGACGATCCGGTGCCATGACGGCTGTCAAGACCCATCTTCCCAAACCGGGAACGACGGACTTCCCGTGGAAACCGCTAATCATGCTGGCAGTGGTGGCGGCGGCGTTTGCATTGGTTTATTTCACACCGGCGCGGAAGTATTTCGGCGACATCCAAAACGTCAAATACTGGCTGCTGTCGCTGGGTTGGACGGGACCGGCGGCATGGATGGTGATCGTTTTCGCGCTGGTGGCCGCGGGTATGCCCCGCCTGTTATTCTGTCCCATCGGGGGTTTGGCGTTTGGATTCTGGCACGGTCTGCTGTGGACGCAAGCGGCAACGCTGGTCGGTTATTATGTCCTGTTTCTGTTTGTCCGGTGGGGCGGTCGCGATTTCGTTTTGCGCCACTGGCCGCGGGCAGGCAGGCTCAAGGAGCATTTTCACGGCCATTCGGCCGCGCTACTGGTCTTTGCCATACGCCAGCTCCCCATCAGCGGGTTAATCATCAACTTCCTGCTGGGGTTGTCGCCCATCCGGCACCGCCACTTTCTGCTGGGAACGGCCATCGGGATTCTACCCGAGGCCATCCCGTTCACACTGGTAGCCAGCGGTCTGGTCAAGTTGAATAATCAAAGCACACCGGTCTACATTGGGGCTGCGGTAGGGATTCTCGTGCTCGTCTGCGCTTCCTTGTGGTACTTCTCACGGCATTCAAAACTGCTAGCCGAGCTGCGTGGCGCAACTCAGGCTCCCGACGACGAAGCGGGACCTTCACCTTCAGACGCTTCTTGACTCGTACGCTGCTCTTTCTAAAGTAAAGGAGGTTATAATCATGGCCGAAAGTCCTCTAAAGATTATCGAGAAACTCGACCTGGAATTATTCAAGAACGTTGAGGCCACCCAAACACTCGCCCTCTCAGACGGAGTCCTGCCGAGGAAGATCAAGCTCCTAATGGCAATGGCCCTTGACGCCTCCCATGGAACCGTCGAAGGGACCAGATCGTTGACTCAGCAGGCAATGAAGGCAGGGGCTACAAAAGAAGAGGTCATGGAGACGTTGAGGGTAGCCCAATACATTAGCGGGGTAGGATGCGTTTATACCGCTGCTCATGCGTTCAAGGATCTCTTTTAGCTTTCTCCATCATCCACGAGAGAAAATAGGATGACATCTTTTCTGATCTCGGTTATAAGATTCGGCGTCAGCCAGTGTCAGACTGAAAAGAGGAAAGAGAAGGATGGAGAGAGGTGACGTATGAGCATCAAAAAGTGTTTGATCATCTTGGTCGTTCTGCTCTTAAGCTTTTTGTTATCCACTCCGGTGGTTATTGCCATAGGGGATGACAAGTATAGCCGCGCCTCGCTTAAGGGCCTTAAGAAATTGTCTGTGGTGGTGCAAATCGAAAAGTCGGTTTCTGAAGATTTTCGAAAAGCCGGTCTCAGCGAAGACCGAGTCCGGACGGGTGTAGAGCTAAAACTTCGGGAGGAGGCAAAAATTGACGTGGTGTACGTAGAGGACTTATCCTCGGACACTCCTATTCTCCATGTCGAGATCGATGGTTCAAAAAAGACCGATAAGACATTTTCATTTCTTATTGAAGTTGAATTATGGCAAAAGAACTTCCTGAAGCGAGACCCTAAAGTCGAGGTGATCGCCGGAACCTGGTCTACAGGAGTGTTTGGCTCAGCATCAGCCTCAAATGTAGCAACCGACATGATGAGGTTGATTAATGGTATGATGGACGCTTTTACAAAGGCTTACTTATCTGTAAACCCCTAAGACTGCCGACTTTTCCGTTAAGGTGAAATCCTGACGGCTGCCCAAACGTTTGACACCATTCCTCAATGTATTGATCTCTTCCGATCTATTGACAATTCAGTCGAGAGATACTTATTTAATTGTTAGAGGGTGTTAAAAAGGAGAATCCGATGCTTAGAACGATCTATTCGGTTAAAGGGAAGGGGCAGTCGGCGGAGGTGATCCTTGTTGATCCGTTGGACACGACCTTTGCGACATGGTGGGCCATGCCTGCATACTTTGTCACTACCTCCACCGGGCAGTTTTTTGCTTGTCCTGACGAAGAAATCTGCATCGAAAGGGCAAAGGAGGAGGTTGAAAGAGAATAAGCCCGTTCCACTCCGGGAAGACCGGGAGCATAGACTGCAAACCCTTCGGAAGCCCACAGAGTTTTTGGGGGAGCAAGATTCCTGTGAGCTAATAGGCCGGCCGAGGCAAAGCGACTACTAATCTGTGGAAATTCGAGAAGACCTCTCCTTCAAAAAGGACAGACACCCGTTGTACACCCACCGGAATACTCTGAATCAGCGAAAACCGGCCCGCTCATCTCGGCCTCGGTTTTCTTATACCCAAAAGAGAGAACCTGTTCCTTTTTGCTTCCGTAGCGATAAACAGTGATGCCTTTGCACCTCCGTTTGTAAGCAAGGAGATAGACCTTTCTCACGTCATCCACCGTAGCATCGGCAGGCAGATTGATCGTCTTCGAAACAGAATTGTCCGTATATTTCTGAAAAGCGGCTTGAATTTGCACATGCTCCCGAGGGCTCATGTCAAAAGCAGTCAGGAATATTTTCTTGACGTCTCCTGGAATCCCCTTGATCTTCTGCAGAGAACCGGATTGGGCGATCTCTGCAATCAGTTCTCTCCTGTAAAAGCCTCTCGCCCTGGCCAGTTCTTCGAAGTGCGGATTCACTTCAAACAACTCTGTTCCCGACAGAACGTTCCGTACAAAGCTGATCGCAAAGAGGGGCTCGATTCCGCTCGAACAGCCGGCGATGATGCTGATCGTCCCGGTCGGAGCGATCGTATTCACCGTGGCATTGCGCACCCCAAGGCTTCTCTTCGCGTAGAGGGACCTCTCGTAGTTGGGAAAGACGCCGCGTTCTGCCGCAAGCGACTGAGATGCCTTGAGAGATTCTCTGTGGACGAAGCGCATCAAGCCTTCGGCAAAATGGACGGCTCTGGGTGAATTGTAAGGGATCCCCAGCCGGATCAGCATATCCGCAAAACCCATCACCCCCAGCCCGATCTTCCGGTTTGCAAAGGTAACCTTTCTGATCTGGGGCAGAGGAAATTTGTTCACTTCGATGACGTCGTCGAGAAATCGGACCCCCCAGCCAATGAATTCCTTCAGCTTTTCCCAGTCGACCCCGTTCCCCTCGACCATCTTTCCCACATTGATAGAAGCCAGATTGCAGCTTTCATAGGGCAGAAGAGGCAGCTCGCCGCACGGATTTGTTGCCTCGATTTCTCCGACCAGAGGGGTCGGATTCCTCCTGTTGATCTCGTCCAGAAATATCAAACCGGGGTCGCCGGTATGCCATGCGGCGTTGACGATCAGATCGAAGATAGACTGCGCCTTGGCCATTCCGGTTTTCTTGCCCGTCCTCGGATTGATCAGACCATACGGTTGATCCCGAAGCACAGCTTCCATGAATTTGTCCGTGGCCCCGACGGAGACATTGAAATTAGAAAGACGGTCTTTCTCGAGCTTTGCCTCCACGAATTGAAGAATATCCGGATGATCGCAGCGCAAAATACCCATATTGGCGCCGCGCCTCCGCCCTCCCTGGACGATCACCCCCGTGGCTTTATCAAAGATCTCCATGAACGAGACCGGCCCTGAAGCCTCTCCTTTCGTTGAAGCCACGAGGTCGCCCTGAGGTCGCAACCGTGAGAAGCTGAACCCCGTGCCTCCTCCGGTTTGATGGATTCTCGCCATGTCCTTTAAAGCCTTGAATATTCCTTCTACGGAATCTTCCACGGGAATAACAAAGCATGCAGAAAGTTGCCCGAGCGATGTCCCCGCATTCATGAGCGTAGGCGAGTTCGGCATGAACTCCAGACTCCGCATCATGTGATAAAAATGCTCTTCCGCTTCCTCCGGGGTGACACGGGATTTAAAGTTTCTCTCTCCCTGTGCGATATGAGACGCAACCCTTCGAAAAAGCTCACTCGGAGTTTCGATGACCTTTCGGTCGTCGCCTTTCAGGAGGTAACGCCTTCTCAGTACCTCAACAGTATTCAGGGGCAATTTCAGGTCATCTTTCAAGCCAAGCGCCGATTTGGCCAATCGCACTTCGCTTCGCCTCTCCCTGTAAAGAATGTAGGCTTTTGCGATGTGGTTGTAACCTTCTTCCATTAATGCTGCTTCAACCGAATCCTGGATTGCCTCGACTGTTGGAATTCTGTTCTTGAAGACGGAAACCACCTTTTGAATCACCGCGTCGGTGACAGCAGAACTGATCCTTGCCGACTTCAACTCATCCTGCAGCACTTCATAAGCCGCTCTTTCAATCGCCCTCTCAATCTTCTGACGGTCAAAAGGAACAACGGACCCGTCCCTTTTCTTGATCTGTCGGGGCAACGTCAGTTTAACCATATCTATCACCTCGATTCCTTTGGGAACGCCGAGCAAAACCTTTCCTCAAATATAATATACTAAATTCTCGAAGATATTTAAACCATTAGTATATTAGGTACCGCGATACTTGGAGGCATCTCCCATGAACTGAATTGGCAGATTTTCGCTATAACAGGGTAAAACTGGACGAGGACAATAGATTGACACTCTTTTGGGATCGATCCGGGGACAAAACGACGAACATGAACGTTAAACGATGAACAGAAAAAAAGTTCATTGTCCGTTGTTCATGGTTCATCGTTTCGTCTGTCCCTTAACACGTCAAATGGAAAGCGGCGGCAACCCTTTTCCCGCGGGAATGAAGCTCGTTAAATGTCTTTACGGCCTGGGGGGTTTTCTGAGCAATCAACTTAATGTTGTGGTCCTTAAGCGCTGAATCAAGTGACCGTGACAGTTCCATAAAACCCGCGTACCCTGTACCGACAACAAGAACGTTAGGACTTGCAGCCAAAATATCGGCAATATCGGCTGTGTCAACGCGGTGCCCCTCCGCGCGCCACCAGTCTTCGACGAACTTGTCCCCGATAATTTTCAGGTCCTTGCAAAAACTTAGACTGTCTCTGCTGATACATCTTTCTTGGTACCGAAGAGTCATCATTACCCCCGTCTATTTAATTATAAAACAACAGAGACGTTTTATTCCGCAACAGTCTGTCTCCATTTAATACGAAAGCATTGCAGAGTTTTTCACATGGGTTGATTTCCTAAACGTAAATGGACAAATTTAAACGTAGGAGATGATGAAATGAGAGGTTTATCCTTGGGGAGGGATGGAGATACGAAAAAATGTTCAGAACAATGGTCGTTGAAGATAGCTCTTCGTTCAGAGAAATCATTAAATACAACCTACGAGATCAATTTCCTTCGATGGTCATCATCGAAGCAGCAGACGGGGTAGAGGCGTTTCAGAAAATCGATTCTGATCATCCAAATCTAATCTTTATGGACATTGGCTTACCCGGAGAAAACGGCCTTGAATTAACCAGGGAGATTAAAGCGGATCACCCTGACGTTATCATTATTATTCTTACGAGTCATGACTCTCCGGAATATCGAGAGGCGGCCATCCGATACAAGGCGGATTATTTTTTTTCTAAGGATGCGCTGTTGAATGACGGGGTTTTCACATTGGTCAAATCAATTTTAATTAAAAAAGGGTTCAATGCGGATGGTTCAGATAGCCGGTAGGTCACGTCTTAATGATGCCTTTCTCCGCGGGTAGCCGTTAACTGCCATACTGGCTTAAAACTTTCCTTCATATCTTTTTAGTCTTCCTCGCCTGATTCTCCATTCGGTTTTCCGGTATGTTTGATTCACGCCAAAGCGACTTCTTGTCAAACGCTTGACTCCAAGCCGCCCACTTCTTATACTTCACTTTTGTCGGATTGCATCATGAAAAACAGGTTACGACGTTGATGAAAAATGATCTGGAGGTCTTTTTCAAGCCGAGGCATATCGCTATCGTCGGCGTTGCACGATCCGGGTCTAGCTTCGGAGGCATGAGTTTTTTGCAGAAACTCCAGGAGGCCAGCTTCCCCGGACCGCTTTTTCCCATCAACCCGAACGCAACCGAAATCCGGGGCCTCCGGGCTTATCCGAATCTTTCTTCCTTACCCGTTGTGCCCGATCTCGCGATGGTGTGCGTAGCCGCAGCCCAAGCGCCGGCTATTCTAAGGGAATGCGGCAGGGTCGGCCTGCGGCACATCCATATCTTGACCTCCGGGTTCAAGGAAATCGGAACGGAGGAAGGAAAGCGGCTCGAGGAAGAGATTGCTTCCATCGCGAAGGAAGAAGGCCTTCTCCTCATCGGACCTAACTGCATGGGCCCTTACTGTCCGGCTTCGGGCCTGACAGCGTGGGGAGCCATTCCCGGGGCTCCCGGACCATTGGGTATCATTTCGCAGAGCGGAGCCATTACGCAACGCCTGACCGAATATGCCTATTCCCTCGGTATCGGAACGGACAAAGCCGTGAGCGTCGGCAATGAAGCCGTTCTCGATTGCCCGGATTTTCTCGAGTTCATGGGTGAGGATGAAGGCGTACGGGTCATCGCCCTCTACATCGAGAGCATGAGAAACGGGAGAAGGTTCTTTGAGTTGGCACGGGAGATAAGCAAAAGGAAGCCCATGATCGTCTTGAAAGGAGGGGAGACCGAGGTCGGAACACGCACCGCGGCCTCTCACACGGGTGCCATGGCTGGGGAGCGGATGGTATGGGAAGCCTTTTTCCATCAAACAGGGGTAATCCATGTAGGATCGCCAGACGAGTGGATGGACGCGATCCTCGCCTTAGCATTTTTACCCCCGCCCACCGGCTCCGGGGTCTTTGTGATGGGCATCGGCGGCGGCGCGAGCGTCGTGAGCAGCGACACGTGCATTTTTGAGGGTCTCGATGTCCCCTCTCCTTCAACCGTTACCATGGAAAAACTCCGTGAGACCGTGCCGATTGCAGGTTCCATTGCGGGAAACCCCCTGGATGACTTCCAAGCCTCTGTAAACCCCGCCTACTTTGGAACGATATTGGACCTTGTTTACCAGGACCCGGCGATGGGGATGGTCATCGCGGAGCGGCTGATTCCGAGAAGTGCCTTCCATACATTCCACCGTTTCGATTCGGTTTCGCCGACGATCGAGCAGATAAAACGAAGAGGCAGCCGGAAGCCTGTCGTCTTCGTAATTGATTCCGAAGGCGGCGATCCGGAACTGGCGGCACAGGGCGCGACCTTACGGGCAGAATTCGGAAAAGGGGGCATTCCTGTCTACCCTTCGGTCAAGCGGGCCGCCCGCGCGCTCGCTCACCTGTATCGTTATTATCATCGCTTGAACCGAATGAAGACGCCGGATTCTTAACCTGGCGCCAGGCTTAAATATCGATATCGCGGCTAACGCTTGCGGCCGCAAGAAAAAATCATATCTGCTTGGGTGGTAGGTTCCCTTGGCCTTCGACTTTCAAATCAGGGACGATCATCATTGTAGCGGTTCCGTGGGCCAAAAGATTTCCTTCTGCACCGTTGATGTAAGCCTCTCCCAGAGCCAACGTCTTCCCCATCTTAATGCAACGACCCTTTGCAACAAGTTTCCCTTTTTGAACCGGGGCAAGATAGTTCACCTTCATCTCCACCGTCGTCAGTCCCATGCCATCCTTCACCTGCGGGAAAACGGCCCAAAAAGCGGCTGCGTCGATAACCGAAGCGATCAACCCTCCATGGACATAGCCAAAGGGCTGGAGATGTTTCTCCCGCAACTCCACCTCCAAGACGCAGGCGCCCCATTCGAGATCCTTTATCACCATCGAGAGAAGGGAAAAATAAGGACTCTCGTTTATCAGCTTTGATAGAGCTTCTTTGTATTTAGGGTTTATCTTCGGCGTTGATTTCATTTCCTCTCCTTTTGATTATTATTAGTCAACCCGTAATTCTGAAAATCTCCCCCGACCCCTCTTTGCCAAAGAGGGGACTTCCTGCCTTTTGTAAAGGGAGGACAGGAGGGATTTAGGTTCCGGTGCCTTCATGTTCTTATGGTCTAGACTGCCCGAAGCGACTCGACGATATTCATCCGCGATGCCCTCACTGCCGGCAGCGCGCCCCCGACAAAACCCATGATCAGCGAAAACCCAAGACCTTTCCAAACAATGCCAGGGGTGAGGGTGAAGCTAAAGGCGAGTTCGGAAAACGTCTGGAAATTCAGCGTGGAGATGGTGAAAAGCTGCAGAAAAGAAGCAAGGAAGAGACCGAAGCAACCGCCGATGAGCCCCAGAAACAAGGCTTCCACAATAAAAGCTCCCAGGATACTGATCTTCTTGAAGCCTAGGGCGCGCATGGTTCCGATCTCGCCGGTGCGTGTGGCCACTGCCGAATACATCGTAATCATGGCGCCGATCACGGCACCAAGAGAGAAGATAATCGTCAACGCCGTCCCGAGAATACGAAGGAATCGAGCCATTCTTTCCGATTGCTCCGCATAGTAACGATTCTCACGCTTTACATCCAACGTCAGGCGCGGATCGCTATCGATCCGTTGCTTCACCGTTTCGAATTCGGATGGATCGCGCAGCTTGAAGATGACGGAGGAGTAGACCGTCCTGCGAAAGGCCTGCATCAGTTGATCTGCATCGCCCCAGATCTCCGAATTGAACCCCGTGTTGCCCGCATCGAAGATCCCCACCACCCTCCAATCCCGCATCGCGAAACGTAGGGTTTCGCCAATGCCGCCCCCTTTAAACCGCTCTGCAATGCTCCGGCCCGCGACGATCTCTGACAATCCCGATTTCGGCATGCGGCCTTCGACCAATTTCACCTGGGGTCGTAACGCGAGTGAGCTGGCACCAATCCCTCGGATCACCACGTTGGACAGCGCATTCGTGTCCCGTTTGGGAAGGGCGATGAGCACGACCAGCTCTTTCGCGAGGAACGTCTGACCGTCTTTCCCAATCGCTGCTTCGGGCTGAGTCTCGACGATGGAAGCCTGCAGCCGGGTCACCCCGCTCATCACTTCGGACGTGGACCCTCTTCGGATCACCACGACGTTCTCATACGATCCGGTCTCAACCAGCGTCTTCCGAAGCCCTTCAGACAGCATGAGAATGGCGGCAAAGACAAACACGACCAGGGCCATGCCCGAGGCGGTAAGCACGGTGGTCAACCGCCGCGTCCAGAGGTTCCGGAAGCTATACGAGATGGGAAGTCCCAAGATGATACCCCGTTTTCAGAAAGTAGAGAGTAGCATGTGGAAAAACAAGAATTCAGAAACCGAAGAAGAAAACAGTTAAACCGCATTCCACATAGTACCGTCCATTGTCCACTCTCCACTCTTTACTATTACTTTCTACTTTCCACTCTCCGCCCTCCACTTTCCAATTTCCAATTTCCACTTTCGATATCACCCGATCCTCCTCAGTCCATCGGCGATGCGGATTTTTAGAGCACGCCAGATTGGAATGATCGCCGCACTAAGACCGACCAGAACGGCAGCTCCGATATCCATATAAATGGTTTCGATCTCCACTCTAAAGGTCGGAAAGTAGGTGCCAACAAGCTTGCTAAACTCCTTTGCTGCGGGAGGGGTGAAGGCTATTCCGATGAGGCAGCCGATCATGGTGATCAAAAGAGATTCCCCCACGATCATGCCAGCAATGCGCCAGCCTCTAAAACCCAGGGTTTTGAAGATGGCATATTCCCCAATCCGCTCCCGCGCCGTCATGGCCATGGTGTTCGCAGCCACGGCGATGATGATGACGATCACGACGAAGGAGACCAGTTGGATGGCCACAATGATGGCATCGGCCATAGAAATAAACGAGAGAAAGAATGCCTTTTCGGTTTCGGTGAGGGTCTCAGCCAGTGAATTCTTAAAGGTCTTGTCTATGGCCTGAGCGACTTCAGCCGCTCGGTTCGGGTCTGCCACCTCGACGATGTACCAGCCCACCTGATCGGCCCGGCGAGGGGCCGTCTTTCTAAGCCACTCATTCAGGTAATCCCAGTGGAAAAAGAAGACCCTCTCATCCGTGCTTTCGTCTCTTCCGTGGTATATGCCTCGAAGGACAAACTCCCAGGTGCCTGGATAAACGGCACTCTTCAATGCAATGATGTCTCCGATTCTCCAGTGGTACTGCTCGATAAGTTTTCGTCCTGCGACACATCCTTTCCGATCGCGAAAAAACGTCTCCTTTTGATCTGGAGACACAATGAATTCCGGGTACAGCTTCATATAGTTTCTCGCCTCGATGGCGTAATTGGCAAAAAAATTCTTTTCGTCTTTGTAGACCCCCGCGAACCAGTTTCCGTAGGAGATCTCCTTGACCCCGTCGATCTGGCGAATCTTATCCTTATAGGAAATAGGGAGTGAAAAGATTAGGGAAATGGCATTTCGGGTGACAAGACGATTTGCCGAGGAGGCCTTCACTCCCGCATACCAGGAGCCGACGAAGGTCCTGAGCAGTCCGAAGGCGAGAATGGCGATGGTGATGCTTAGAATGGTCAGAGCCGTGCGGAGCCTATGGCGGAAGGCATTTCTAAGGAGCAGCTTCAGGATGTACATTGTTCAGGATACCTTTTTCGAGATGCCGGATGGTATGCGCCTTTTTTGCCGCCCGCGGGTCGTGGGTCACCATGATAATGGTCTTATGGGATTCACGATTGAGCCGGTCCATCAGGTCGAGGATCTCCTCAGCCGCCACCCGGTCGAGGTCTCCGGTCGGCTCATCGGCCACCAGGATCGTTGGGTCGGTGACAATGGCCCGGGCAATGGCCACCCGCTGCTGTTCGCCTCCTGAGAGTTGGCCGGGATAATGATCCATTCGACTCGCAAGGTTGACGACCCGAAGTGCCAATTCCACGTGACCGCGCCGCTCTCTGCGAGAGAGATCGGTGAGCAATAAAGGAAGCTCGACATTTTCGAAGGCTGTCAGCACGGGGATGAGATTATAGAACTGAAAGATGAAACCCACATTGACCGCCCGCCACGCAGCCAGTTCGGTTTCCGTCAGCCCTGTGATATCGATGCCCCCGACTTTGATGAGTCCGCTGTCCAGGTGGTCAAGGGCTGCGATCAGGTTGAGAAGCGTACTTTTTCCCGAACCCGATGGTCCCATCAGTGCCAGAAATTCCCCTTCAGCAATATCGAGATTGATATCCACCAGGACAGGGATCGTGTGGGTACCCCTGCGGTAGGATTTGTTCACGTGCTCTATTTCGACAATCGGCGCCTTGTTTTCCATGTCTTAAGAATCCCTTGCAGCGTCTTGTTGACTCAATCCATCTCATCTAACCCCCTCTTTCCCCCTTTAACCTAAGGGGGGATGAAGAGGGGTTAACATGTTACTTCTCTTCAATCTTTATTCTCGAGCCATCCCTTAGTTTATTGGAAGGATTCAGCACTACCCGGTCTCCCACCTTCACGCCCTCAAGGATTTCTACCATATCACCCATGGCGCGCCCAAGGCTAATGGGGGTCTCGACCACCCTGTCCCCTTTGACGAGAAAGACCGTTTTTCTGTCTTTTCGATTCGCCAGTGCCGTCTGGTTAAGGGCGGTTCGGGGTTTCTCTTCTTCTGTCTTCACCAAACGGGATAGAAAAGCAACCTTTGCCGACATCTCCGGCAATATGCGGTTATCTTTATCGATGAAACGAACCTTGACCATGACGGTCGCCTTGCTCCGGTCAGCGGTCGGTACAATCATGTGAATCTCACCACGGAAGCGCTGATCCGGCAGAGCATCAAGCTGAATCTCGCATGGCTGGCCCGGCCTGACCTGGCTCAGATTCGATTCCGAGACATCCGCCTCCACCTCGAGAGAATTCATATCGGCGATGGTGACCACAGAGGCCTTGGCATTGGCGGCTGCGCCAAGCGGGGTGACGATATCACCCACATCCGCATCCTTGGTCAAGACGACGGCGTCAAAGGGAGCACGGATGAGCGTATATTCCAGCAGGGCGGCCGCACCTTCCAGGGCGGCGGTATTTGCCTTCAATGCGGCCTCTGCACCCGCAACGGCAGCGACTGCTTTATCGTAGCGGGCCAAGGCATCATCGTAGGCTTGTTGGGCGACGACTCCCCTGCCGAGGAGCTCTTTGTTTCGGTTGAACGAGAGCGTCGCATCTCGAAGCTCGGCCCGGGCCTGGTCAAGGTTGAAGCGGGCCACATTGACGTTGGCTGCCGCCTGATCCTTGGCTGCGCTGACATCCTGATTCTCGAGACGGGCAACCACCTGGTCCTTCTTCACAATGCTTCCCTCTTCGACGCCCAGCCAGATGAGGCGTCCGGTCACCTTGGATGCCAGGGCTGACTTGCGTTGGGCAACCACATAGCCGCTTGCATTCAGCATTGTAAAGGCCTGAGACGGGTAGAACTGCGTGACCGTAGCCACCTGCACCTGCACAGAGGGCGTGAAGACGCCCTTGGCAGAGAGCGAGGCCAGCAGGATGATCAAGATCGCCGCCAACGTGGCGTAAATGATCTTTTTTCTCCTTCTCGGGCGAAAAACGACTTTCGACTTATCGATTTTCAGTTTTAACAGGTCTTCGTTTGCCATTTTTCTCTCAGCTTCCCCTCATCCCCTCCCTCTCCCCGCGGAGGAGCGGGGCCGGGTAAGGGGCGATGCTGCAAGGTTACTTTCGAGAGGCAATAATAAATAGTCGTATCATTTTCATAGAATATTGCCAATTTGTCAAATTAAAAGGCCACTGCGAATGATAATCGTTCAGTTACCGGAGGAATTCTCGTTTTATTGTAGCGCCCTCATTTATTGAGGGCGGAGTCCGTTCCGGTAGATCTCCAATCTTCTCTTGCTTCATTTATTCCCTTGTGCGATTATGTTCGTAGGGACGGGCTAAGCGGGTTGTTTCAACGACAGCCGAAAATTGATAAGGGAGGAAAAAAATGGGAGAGATCGTCCATACATCACGGATCAAGATCGTCAGGGAAAAGGGGCCCACACGAAGGGCCATGATCGAAGGATTCAACGAGCCGATCTATTACGGCGTCCATGGCGGGATCAAACGATTCTACAAAATCGAGCCTGAAAAAGAGCATGCGGCGACGCTCGATCATATGGTCGCAGCGACGGCTGCCTGAATGATGGGAACCCTGGCCACGCTGTTGGCCGGAAAAAAGATCCCCACCCCTGAGGACCGGTATTGGGCAGACGTGGAGGGAGATGTCGAGAACGTGAACAACGTTCTGAAAATTACCCAGATTCGGGCCACGTACTATCTGAAAGCGCCGAAAGGAAAAACCGGCGAGGCCAAAGAGGCCTTCTCGCAGTACTTGCTTTTTTGCCCTGCGGCGCAGAGCGTGATCGGCTGCATCAACATCCGGGACGATATCGTTGTGGAGGAGTTGAGCCAATGAGCCGACCAGGGATCCGCCGGATAAGGCCTTTGAGCGAGCCCTGACTGCCGCCCGCAAGATGGGATGGGCGATTGTGGATGCGAACGCGGCCGAGGGACGTATCGAGGCAACGGACACAACGTTCTGGTTCGGCTTCGAAGATGATATTGTTATTCGCGTCGCCCCTGCCGATCACGGAAGTCGTGTTAACATACGCTCTGTCTCACGGGTCGGAAAAAGCGATCTGGGAATGAATGCCAGACGAATCAGGAAGTATTTGAAAGAACTGAAACAGATGGGGTAAAAATAAGGCATAGCCACTCGGTCGATAGATTGACTTCTCGATCTCACTTTCACCTATCTTCACCCCAAAGTTACCTTCAATGTTGACGATTATGAGTAGAAATGCGCATAATTGGGCAGGACTCAACTGCGATAGGCGTAGCAGCGTCAAAATATTTCGTCGTCAGATTATTATTATCTTTTCTGCATGTAACATCGAGACAATGGCCAAAAGATTCAAAACAATAAAAAGAGTAGATATTGAGGAACTTTCGTCAGGAAATAAGGCGAAGTGCACAACGATACAAAGCGTGATAGAAAGACCGGAACCCCATGTCGCAGAAATGATTATCTATGGCTTGTTGATCCTTCTTCTTATAACTGGAACCTATTGGAGGAACAGAGTTTGGAATAGTGAGTTAGAACTCTGGGATGATTGTGTGAAGAAATCACCTAACAAGGACCGACCGCATAATAACCTTGGAAATGCTTTCCTGGACCAGGGCAAGTATGAGGAGGCTATTCCTCATCTTAACCAAGCTCTCCGGATTAATCCCAATTGTGCGGAGGCACATAATAACCTTGGATTTGTTTTCTTTCACCGCGGCAAGTGCGAGGAAGCCACTAACCAGTATAATGAGGCCCTCCGGATTAATCCCAATTACGCGGAGGCGCATAATAACCTTGGACTTGTTTTCTCTCACCGGGGCAAGTACGAGGAAGCCACTAACCAATATAACGAGGCTCTCCGGATCAATCCCAATTATGCGGAGGCACATAGTAACCTTGGGAATGTTTTCTTGAACCAGGGCAGGTACCAGGAGGCTATTAACCAATATAACGAGGCCCTCCGGATCAATCCGAATTATGCGAAGGCACATTATAACCTTGGGAATGTTTTCTTGAACCAGGGCAGGTACCAGGAGGCTATTCCTCATCTTAACGAGGCCCTTCGCTTTAATCCCAATTACGCGGAGGCGCATAATAACCTCGGACTTGTTTTCTTTCACCGCGGCAAGTACGAGGAAGCCACTAACCAGTATAACGAGGCCCTCCGGATTAATCCGAATTATGCGGAGGCGTATAATAACCTTGGGAATGTTTTCTTTCACCGCGGCAAGTACGAGGAAGCCACTAACCAGTATAGCGAGGCCCTCCGGATTAATCCGAATTCTGTGGAGGCACATTACAACCTCGGAAATGCATATCTTATGGTTGGTAATCGTGGTTTAGCCCTGAAAGAATATGAAATCCTCAAAACAATGAATCAGGGTTTGGCAAATGCCTTGTATCAAAAGATTGAATAGACTCCTATCCACTAAGAGCAGGTTATCAAATCGTCCTGCCCTTCAGCTATTGCTTCTACTCTCCAGGTCGTCGATTACTGATTGAAACGTTGTATAGAAGAGTAGAAATGGAAAAGCAACATTTCAGGAAGGAATATAGGCTTTCTTAGATCACGAAGCGTCCGAAAAGCGATGGAGCGAGCAGCAACTGGTTTGCTCGACGCAATTCTCGCTGTTTTGATTCATCTCTTCTTTTTCTTCTGGTTCCTCTCGTAAATAATTCGCAGCCCTTCGAGGGTCAAAAACTCATTGACCTCCTCAATCGTTTCCGATTCGGCAGCGATGAGGTCTGCCAGGCCTCCGGTCGCAATCACTTTAGGGTTTGACTTCACCTCTTTCTTCATTCTTCTGACGATTTCGTCGACGAGGCCTACGTAACCGAAAAAGATACCCGATTGCATACTCTGGACGGTATTCTTCCCGATCACGTGTTTCGGTTTGACGATTTCGACTCGGGGAAGTTTAGAAGTCCTTTGGAACAGCGCCTCTGCCGAAATCCCGAGCCCCGGTGCGATGGCGCCGCCCACGTATTCACCTCTGGAGGAGACGTAATCGAAGGTGGTCGCCGTTCCAAAATCCACCACAATCAAACTCTTCTTATGCCGCGCGTAAGCGGCCACGGCATTGACGATCCGGTCCGCTCCTACCTCTACAGGGTTCTCATAGGCGATGACGATTCCCGTATCCATATCCGGCCCGACAATGAGCGGGATCACATGAAAATATTTTTCAGCCATTCCCTGCAGCATGTCCAGAACCGGGGGGACGACGGAGGAGATGATCAACCCCTCGAAATCCCCGATATTGAGATGATCGAACTGGAAGAGATCCCGGAACATGATTCCCCATTCATCAGTCGTCTTCCCCTTTTCTGTCCAGATCCGCCAATGATCGACCAGAACATCGCCGTCAAAAACTCCCAGGACGGTATTGGTATTCCCCACGTCAATGACCAGCAGCATAAGACCTCCCTTTTAGAATGTGGAGAGCGGAAAGTGGACGGTCGATAAATTCAAAAACCACTTTCTACCTTCCACCTTCTACTTTCGATATTCAATATCTCCTGCCATCACTCTTCTCTGTTTGCCGTCCCCTGTTTCTAAGATCAAGGCCCCATCCGAATCCACGTCGATGGCTGTGCCGACAACGCTCTCCCCGAAGGAAGTGACTTTCACTCTTCTCCCTCTGATGTCAGCCCGATCTTTCCAGGCCTTTAGAACAACGGCCCCGCCTTCTTCCAAAAAGATCGAATACCACCTCTCCAATTCGAGCAGAAGGGATTGCAGAAAATCCTTTCTCGAAACCGTCTGTCCCATTTCTATCTTCAGCGACGTGGCAATAGACCGGATCTCTTTCGAAAACTTCTCCTCGTCCATATTGAGGTTAACGCCGATCCCGAGGATCACAAAATGGACCCGGTCCATTTCCGAGTGGATCTCATTGAGGAGCCCGGCTACCTTTCGATCCCGGAGCAGGATGTCATTGGGCCATTTGATCGAGGGGAGGAGTCCGGAAAACTTCCGGATAGCATCTGCCGTAGCCACGGCTGCCATCAGGGTGATGAGGGGAGCTTGATGAGGTGGAATTCTCGGCCTCAGGATGACGGAAAGATAAAGGTTCAATGAAGGTGGAGAGAACCATTGCCTTCCCAGCCTCCCCTTCCCTTTTTCCTGCAGCTCCGAGAGCACGACCTCTCCTTCCTCGGCACCGCTGAGGGCGAGTTGATAGGCTTTAGAGTTCGTCGAATCGATGGTTTGGAAATGATGGATCCTCTTCCCCATCCACTTCGTCTTCAGAAGAGGCTTGATCTCGGACGGCGTCAGAAGATCGGGGGCTTGGACCAACCGGTATCCCGATCGCGTCGAGCCCTCAATCTCATAGCCCATGGCCCTGAGCCGCTCCATTCTCTTCCACACGGCTGTCCGGCTTACTTTCAAACGACGACTGATTTCCTCCCCTGAGAGAAAGGCAGAAGGGTATTCCCTCAAGAGCCGAAGGATCTCATCATCCATGATTGATCCCTAAGTTAGACCCCTTGAATCCTTGACCCCTCTTAACCCGTCCTGTTTTTAAGAAATCATTTTATCATACCGGGAGAATTGCATGGAGAAGGTTCCTCTCCCCTGCGTGAGGGATCTCAAATCGGTTGAGTACCCGAACATTCGAGTCAGCGGAGAGATGGCCTTGATCGCGGTGACCCTGCCCTTCGGGCTAATCGCTTCAACGGAACTCTTTCTCGCCTTCAAATCTCCTATGACCTCGCCCATAAACTCCTCAGGGATGATGATATTGACCTCCATCATCGGTTCCATCAGAACGGGCTGGGCTTTCCGGCAACCCTCTCGCAAGGCGTTGGAAGAAGCAACCTTGAGCGCAAGCAGGGAGGGATGGTCAGAATCAATATTTGCTTTTAATAAACTGACCCGAATGTCGGTCATGGGGTAACCCAAAATGACTCCTGCCATGGAGGACTCTCGGATTCCTTCTTCAACGGAGAGAAGCCCTCCGGCTGGCAGGGTTCCTTCCGTCACCTCCGAATGAAACTCAATTCCCCTTCCCCGTTTGTTGGGCGATATTCGTATGAAGACCTCTGCAAAATGTTTGACCTCGTCCATCTCTTTTATGAATTTGGCTGACGATTCTACCTCTTTTTCTATCGTCTCTCGGTAAACGACCTGCGGCTTCCCGACATTTACTCCCAGGTGATATTCGGTCAGGAGACGATTGACCAGCACATCCAGATGGAGTTCTCCCATCCCTGACAGGATGGTCTGACCCGTATCTTCATCTGATTTGACATGGAAGGTAGGGTCTTCTTCGCTCAGCTTCGTGAGCGATTCGGCCAGCTTTTCTTGATCCCCGCTTGTCCTGGGTTCCACGGCGATGGACATGACCGGTTTATAAAAGTCGATGGGCTCGAGAAGGACAGGACGGCTCCGATCACAGAGGGTATCTCCTGTGGTGGATTCCTTCAACCCCATGACCGCCACGATCTCCCCTGCCTTTGCCTCTTCGACCCGTGTGCGCTGGTGGGCGTGCATCTGAAAGATTCTCGAGATCTTCTCACCCCTTTTCAAACGGGGATTATAAACCTCCTTTCCCACCTTAAGCACGCCGGAGTATATCCGGATATAGACCAGCTTACGGCCTTCATCCATCATCACCTTGAAGGCCAGGGCGGAGAAAGACTCTTCGTCCTTGGCCATTCGGATCTCCCTTTCTCCTGTCGCAGGATTCGTTCCTTCGATCGGTGGGATGTCGAGAGGAGAAGGGAGGTAGTCCACGATGGCATCGAGGAGGGGTTGAATCCCCTGATTTCTGAGCGCGGCACCACAGAGCACGGGGACGGCCTTCATCGAGATGCTCGCCCTCCTCAGGGCCGCCTTCATTTCAGATTCCGAGATCTCTTCACCGCTAAGATATTTTTCCGTCAGATGATCGTCCAACTCGGCAATGGATTCGATCAGCCTGGAACGGTGGCGGGAGGTTTCTTCCTGCATTTCTTGTGGAATGGATATTTCTTTGAATTCCGCTCCCAGGCTGCTCTCATCCCAGACAATTCCTTTGGATCGAATGAGATCGATCACTCCGACAAACCGATCCTCCGCACCGATGGGGATCTGTGTGATCAGGGGGTTTGCTCCCAGGCGGTCAACCATCATCCTCACGGTCCCGAAGAAATCTGACCCAATTCGGTCCATCTTGTTGATGAAGGCCATCTTCGGAACCCGGTACTTATCCGCCTGATGCCACACCGTTTCGGATTGAGGCTCTACTCCCTCGACGGCACTGAAGATCGCAACGGTCCCATCTAAAACCCGGAGCGAGCGTTCAACTTCAATGGTGAAGTCGACATGACCGGGGGTATCGATAACGTGGATGGTGCTCCCCCTCCATTCCACCGTCGTGACGGCCGACGTGATGGTAATTCCTCTCTCCTGCTCCTGCTGCATCCAGTCCATGGTGGCTGTCCCATCATCCACCTCTCCGATACGATGGATCTTCTTCGCATAAAATAGGACCCTTTCCGTCACAGTCGTCTTTCCCGCATCGATGTGGGCCATAAACCCAATATTTCTGGTTCGGGCGAGCCGTTTTTCTCCAGCCATCTCTCTTTCTCTGTATTTGTCCGAGAATATATCGTCGCAATATTAGAGGGATTTATGCGAAAAGTCAACCCTTCGAATGGATCCCTTCAAATGGATCCGCTTTCTCTGCCGGGTGACTTCTAAAAAAAACCCTTCTCCGTTTGCTTTGTGGAAGAGAAACAGGAGAAGGGTTTTAGTGTGAGGGTTACCAAAGGTTGATGATTTTCATTAAGCCTTTTGGCTTACATTTCGCTTCGAGGCCTTCAAAGGATTCAACTTGAAATTATCTTCTTTGACTTCCTTCTTGACGTGAGTGGCAAAGTTGCAGGACCCTTTCGCCCATTTGACAGAAGGCTCACAATAGGTCTTGCAATAGGAACCTACTTCGTAAGTGACCACTCGGTCACACCCCTTGCAGGATTCCACGACGGGATAACATCTCCCACCGTTGTAGGAACAGCCTGCCTTCTTCATGAAGATACATTCTGCTCCCACTTTGACGGTTTGACAAACCATGGCAATTTACCTCCCTTCTCATTGAATTTATATTTTAAAAGCAGCTGAAATAATTGAGATTTTCCTATTCCACGAACAGGCACAAAAAAAAGAGCTACCAGCTTTCGGTAACTCGATTTGGTCTCCAACCAAACGAGACACTAAGTTTTTAATATATTTTTTCTATTTTGTCAAGAAAAAATCTTGACACAATTTACAAACTTGGTTATTCGTCAACTAATCCAGACGCAGTCATTCTTTTTCCCTTTTTCTATGCACCTGGATGTCCTCCGTCCTCTCCCTGCCTTCGCGCAGGCAGGCACCAGGGGAGATGGGGATAACTAAATTACTTTCTAAGGAATTTAGAAACTTCAGGCTCCTTATGCTCCCTCATCATTCATCTACTCATATTAAAGTGATCGCAACCGTTTTTCTTAACGTCTTGATTCTCTTTGGCGGTATGCCCCAGGTCCTCTTCGCTTCACCTCGACTCCCCAATGTGACTCCGCAGATGGGCAAACCCGAATTTTGGGTCAAAAAAATCAAAAACCCCACGAATCCCTTATTAACCCCGGAGAAGATTCAGACGATGAATGAAGAAAGCCTGAGAAGACCGGATCTCCGTCTCTGCAGGATAAAAGATCTGAAGGAAGATTGGACAAGGGCAGAGATCCTTCCTCTCCTAAAACAGGATTGGGAAGATTTTGGAAGGACTGCAGAGATCCGATATGATAAGAGCGGGACCCCTCTTGGAGAACTTTTTTGGGATAAATTGAGAAACAACCTGAACGAGGGCTCCATAAAAGGAAGTGGCCGAACGCTTTACGCGCTTGTTGCTAAAAAGACGGATATTCGTGTCTTTCCTACAGCTGAGCTCTCTATGAGCTCTCCTAACCATTATGAGTTTGATCGTTTTCAACATTCTGCTATCTCCATAGGGTCTCCCGTCGCAATTTACCATTTCAGCCAGGATGAGGAATGGGCCTATGCCCAGACCCCCTTTATCCGTGGATGGATAAGGAGGCACGATCTGGCCATCGCAAAAGAGAGAAAGGACGCGGTGGATTACGAAGAGGCCAAGGACCGATTAATCACCACGGGAAATACGATTACTGTTTTCAGTGATCCCTCTTTCCAGCATCCAGAGTTCCTCGCCCAGATGGGAGACTCCTTTCCCCTCCTCCGTATCCCTGACGGGAATAAAAGTGCTGACGCATTCTATGTCATCCAGATCCCTCGGAGGGAGGACAACGGAGAGCTGAGTTTCCGGAAGGGATACATCCGTGCGAAGGAGGATGTCCACCAAGGTTTTCTCGCCTATACCCAGGAAAATATTGCACGCCAGGCCTTCAAGATGCTCAACCACCCTTACGGTTGGGGAGACAGGCTTGGTGGCAGGGACTGTTCCCGGTTCATCATGGATCTCTTCAGGACCTTCGGTATTCTGATGCCACGGAATTCGAAAGAACAGGCGATGCTTGGCACGGGCCTGGGTTTGGCACAAGGGAAGCCCGCCGGGGAAAAACGGCGGCTTTTAGACAGGGCTGTCCCGCTGGCCACCCTGATCCGCCTGCCCGGTCATATCATGCTCTATCTTGGCAAGGATAAAGGGAAGCACTACGTCATCCACAGTATCTGGGGAATCCAGGAATCAGAAAAACCCGGCGCAAGAGTCGAAAAGATTGGAAGAGTCGTCGTCTCCGATTTAAGCCTCGGGGAAAAGGGGCCCAACGGATCATTATTGGATCGCATCACCGATATTCGGATCATTGAACAACCCATCCGCAGATAGACTCTCGGACCGGCAGAGCGATCGATACCCGTATGAACGGCCGTTTCCGCACCCATTGCTTGTGGAGATCTGGGATCGCCCTTGGACTGAGGTCTGAATGGCGGAAAAACCGAACAAAGTGTTGGTAACAGGAGGGACCGGCTACATTGGAACAAGACTGGTGGCCGAGCTGGTCCGCAGAGGGCATACGGTTCACGTCCTGAGGCGACCTAACAGTAATACGGAGGGCCTGGAGCACAAAAGAATCCACCTTTTTCCAGGCGACCTGATGGATGGTGAATCGCTCAGAAAAGCAGGCGGCGGTTGCACTCAGGTTTATCATCTCGCCGCGTATGCGAAAAACTGGGCGAAAGATTCGAAAGCCTTCTACCAGAACAATGTCGAAGGGCTTTGTCATCTCTGGGAAATGGCAAAGGTGTTGGCCGTACAGCGAGTGGTGTTTACCTCCTCCATTGTGACCTGCGGGCCCACAGAGCCCGGCGTGTTGGGAGATGAAGAGAGGCGCTGTCCCATGCCTCAGTGTTACACGGATTATCAAGCGAGCAAGATGATCGGGGAGCAACAGTCTTGCGAATATGCCGGTCAAGGGCTCCCTTTAATCGTTGTGAATCCCACACGCGTATACGGCCCGGGAAAAATGAGTGAGGGGAACTCTGTCACCAGGATGATCGATCTCTACGACCGGGGAAAATTCCCTTTTCTCCTCAATCGAGGGCTCAATGTTGGAAACTATGCCTTCGTAGAGGATGTCGTTCGAGGACTCGTCCTGGCCATGGAGAAGGGGAAGATCGGTGAACGTTATATCCTCGGCGGAGAAAACGTCTCCCTCAAAAACTTGTTCAACCTGATTGACGAATTGAGTGGAAAAAACCACCTCCGATGGAGCATCCCCCCTAAGCTGGCTTTGTTCTATTCTCGGCTGGAACAGAAAAAGGCGGAGTGGCTTGGTCTCTATCCGCTTGTCACCCCCGGCTGGGCGGAGACTTTTCTTCAGGACTGGGTCTATTCCAGTGGAAAAGCCGAAAGGGAATTAGGTTATAAGATAACGTCCCTCAAGGAAGGGATACGAGTCACCTTGGCGTGGCTCCGTCAACTCAGAAAGAGAGCCGCATGAACCGGATTACATCTATCCTTATCCGGCAGGGGTTCCTCAGCAGAGAAAATAACAAATCCACTGTTATTCTGCTGAGCGTCCCGATGATCCTGACCACCTTCGGGTATTTTGGAGCGAAGACTTTTTATTTGAATCATCTGGCGTCTGCCTTTGTTCTCTTTGAAGATACCGAACTCACCTCCGTCCTCTACACATTCCTCGCTTCCTTCGTCCTCCTCGGCTGCATCCCCGCGCTCATGGTGAAGTTTATTTTCCGCGAACCGCTTTCCGTTTACGGCGTAGGGTTCGGCGATATCCGATGGGGGATCAAGGCCTTTTTTCTTCTCGCCCCGGTGATGATTGCCCTCGCCTATCTGTCTTCACGGACACAACCATTTCGGCTCGAATATCCTCTCTATAAAGGGGCCAGCAGTTCTCTGTGGACTTCCGCCGTCTATGCTTTCTCTTACTTGGAGTTCTATCTCGGTTGGGAATTTTTCTTCCGTGGTTATATGCAGTTTGGATTAGAAGGAGCGTTTGGAGGCTGGAATGCCATTCTCATCCAAACGCTTGCTTCCTGTCTGTTGCATACCGGCAAACCGCTCGGCGAAATATACGCTTCCATCTTCGGAGGAATCGTTTTTGGCATCATCGCGTGGCGCGGCCGTTCGTTGCTCTTCGTTCTTTTGCTCCATTGGCTTTTGGGTGTCTCTGTGGATGTCTTTGTATCCTATTTCTAAGACACAACCATCGGACGAACGATTAAGCGTCATCCCATCGGAGCCTTTTCAGGAGTCTTCTTCGATGAACCCCTTTCTCTCGCGCCGATCTTATGGTCAGAATTCTCCGAGCGAGAAATTCCCCGGTCATTCTTGTGTTTTCAGATCAGAAATACCCTCTGCATCTAAAAAAAACGGTTATAATTGTGCTTGACAATTGTCCGAAAATATATAGAATTTGTAAGGTTTAAACGGGCCAAGAGTGATTTGAAAGCGTTAGTAACGGGTGGAACAGGATTTATCGGAAGCCATCTCGTCGAAGCACTCCTTCAACGGGGAGTCGATGTCCGCTGCCCCATCCGAAAGTCGAGCGATTTGAGGTGGCTGAAGGGTCTCCCTATCGAGTTCGTCCGTGGTGATTGTAATGATCAGACCTCCTTGGGAGAGATGGTAAAGGGTAGTGATTGGGTATTTCACCTCGCCGGTACGACAAAAGCCATCCGGGAGGAAGCGTACTTTGAAGTAAACGGTTTGGGAACCGAGAACCTAATCCATGCCTGTCTCGAAAATAATCCTCGCCTTCAGAAATTCGTTTATGTTTCAAGCCAGGCCGCAGCAGGACCGTGTCGGAATGGAGACAGAAAAGAGGAGTCAGACTCCTGCGAGCCGGTTTCCTTATATGGCAAGAGCAAAAGGATGGGAGAGGAGTTAGCCCTTGCACATGCTGACGAAATCCCTCTCGTCATTTTACGACCTCCCGGGGTTTATGGGCCAAGGGATAAGGATTTCTACGCCTTATTCAAATGGGTCTCCAGAAGGATCAACCCCTGCTTTAGCGGGAAAGTCAGTCTCTGTTATGTCCAAGATGTCGTCCAGGCCCTCCTCCTGGCTGCCGAGTCTCGAATGAAAAGCGGTGAAATATTTTTTCTTTCCGACGGCACGGATTATACGATGAGAGAAATCGGTGATACCTTTGCCCGGACGATGGGGGTCACCCCGATCTCCATCCCCATCCCGAAATGGCTCATACTCGGAGTCGCCTCCTTGTCGGAGTATCTCTCCATCGTATCCCGCAAGCCCTCGCTCATCAGCAGAGGGATGGCGGAACAGATGATCCAGAAAGACTGGACGTGCGACATCACAAAGGCCAAGACCATGCTGGGCTTTCAACCCCAGTTCCAGCTTTCGGAAGGGGCCCGATTGACCTACGAGTGGTACAAGAATCAAAATTGGTTATAGGAGGTTGGGAGGCGCCCTGCAGCTCTTTTTGGAAAAGGTTTGAAAATTCATGAACAGACCAGGGGTTGAGGTGATCGAAAAAAATTGAGACTCGTTTGACGGAGGGTAATGATATGACAAGCCAGGCAATCCATGTTGAAGAAGTAAAAAACCCGCAAGACCTCATGACCTTCATTCGATTTCCCTGGGAGATCTATAAAGGGGATCAATATTGGGTCCCACCCCTCATCAAAGATCAGCTCGTAAAATTTGGTCCAGACCATCCTTTCCGTTCCCATTCGGACATGATCTTTTTCCTGGCGTACAAGGGAGAAAAGGTGGTTGGAAGAATTGTGGGCATCATCGACCACCATTACATCGAGTTTCATCAGGAGAAAGTGGGTTTCTTCGGATTCTTCGAATCCGTTCCTGACCCAGAGATAGCAGGAATTCTCCTCTCAAAGGTTGTGGATTGGTTGAAAGGGCACGGGATGGAGAAGATGGCTGGACCGATGAACCCTTCGACCAACGATGAATGCGGTCTTCTTGTCGAGGGGTTTGATTCCTCTCCTTGCTTGATGATGCCTTATAACCCACCCGTTTATCCTTCTTTGCTGGAGGGGTTTGGGCTGAGGAAGAAGATGGACCTTTATGCCTATCTCCTGCAGACGCCTACTTTCCATATCGCTCGTCTGGATCGTATTACCGAGAGGTTGAAGAAAAAGGAACCCCAGCTTCATGTTCGTCCGATTAATCTTCGACGTTTTGGCGAGGAATTAAAAATTGTCAAAGAGATCTATAACGAGGCCTGGAGCAAGAATTGGGGATTCGTTCCAATGACCGACGAAGAGATTGATCTCACGGCAAAAGATCTGAAGCCTCTGGTCGTGGCGGATCTGGTTCTTTTTGCCTACTTGGGGGATGAACCCGTGGGTTTCTCTGTGGCCATCCCGGATTATTACGTGGTGCTCAAGCACCTGAACGGAAAGCTCGGGCTTCTGGGCGCGATCAAGTTCCTTTACTATTCAAGAAAGATCGATAAAATTCGAGTCATGCTCCTGGGGGTGAAACATGCCTTTCAGAAGAGAGGAGTGGAGGGTTTCCTCTATATAGAGACCTTTAAGAGAGGAAACAAGAAGGGTTACCATCAGGCAGAATGCTCATGGATTCTTGAAGCGAACCCCATCATGCAACACGGGATCGAAGCGATGGGGGGAAAACGCTACAAGAATTACCGAATTTATGAAATGCCCCTCTAATCGGAAAGTGGAAAGTAGAAGCTGGAAGGTCGTAGAAAAGAGCTACTTTCTGCATTCCCCGGTCTATACGTTCTGAGCACCACCTTCCACATTCCACCACCTGTAGAGTCGGGGCGCAAGGATCACACACCCTACGGCCAATGTCATTCCGACCAGAAGATCGATCACGTAATGGTATCTCAGGTAAATCGTGGAAAAGATCAGGGCGCAGACAATAGGGAAAAGGAGATAGAAGAGACCCCTTTGATAGCGATAGGCCAGGCATAAGACCATCAGGACGATCTGGGTGTGGCCGCTGGGCATGCAGTCCCGCTGATTGTGTTCCAGGGCATTCAACGTATTTCTGACAAAATCGGTGATCCAGCTTCCGTCAAGCGGAACGGAGTAAAGATGAGTTAAGGCATAACGAGGTCCGACAGCGGGGAAGAGGATATAGCCGATAAAGGAAACGTAGTAGCCGAAGACCAGGACAAAAACCGACCGATCCAGTTCGACCATCCGATTCCTCAGATAGAGGACGACGATGAAAACCACTGGGATGAAATAGTAGCTGATGTAAGCCAATGACAGGATATCTGTCAGCCAGGGGACGATCCAGCGCTGCATCCAAAAGGTGGGCTCGACCCCGAAGATGGAAAAATCGATCCGGATCAGCCGGGCGTCGATATCCGGCTGGAGGTATTGGATCAAATCACCGAGGGATTCATAGATGAGGATAACAAATAGGATGGGAGAGAAATGATGGAAGCATGCTCCCGTCTTCCCTATGGCTTTTCGATCCCATGACAATTTCAGGACAAAGAGAAGACCTAACAAGACGAAGTAACGAAACAGCAAAGCATGCCAGCGCGGAATACGGCCGTGAAAAAAGAGCGTTAAAATGACCAGACCGATCAAGAAGAAAAGGGTCAGCCCTTGAGTAGGAGGGATTCTTTTCATATCTTTTCAAAAACCGTGACCGTGTCACGTGTCCGTAATCTTTTAAGTATCACTATCCTCCGAAATTTATTTTACCGTAGTGATGAGTAAAGAACCTATACTCTATCATGCAATAAAAATCAAGGATTAAAATCAACGAGGAACAAACATAAGATTTCTGCTGTGCTTTTAAACGCCAAGAAAGTTGCACTCATACGGTTCGGCTGCTATGATGGTTTATCGGACACGGGCACGGGTCTAATGAGGAGATGCAAATGCGATATTCACAATATCTGCTGCCCACATTGAAGGAGGTTCCTTCTGAAGCAGAGGTCCCCAGTCACCAGTTGATGCTTCGGGCAGGAATGATCCGGAAACTGGCCTCCGGCATCTATTCCTACCTCCCTTTTGGCCTTCGATCCATTCGAAAA
The DNA here is from genome assembly GCA_963765435.1 of uncultured delta proteobacterium. Taxonomy (GTDB): domain Bacteria; phylum Desulfobacterota; class BSN033; order BSN033; family UBA1163; genus UBA1163. The sequence continues at coordinate 2,095,922 of CAVXWK010000002.1, read as the reverse complement.
GTGGAAGCCATCATCCGTGAGGAGATGAACCGGGCCGGGGCCATCGAGGTGTTGCTCCCTTTTGTTCAGCCCGCAGAGCTCTGGCAGGAGAGCCATCGATGGGATGAATATGGGAGCGAGTTGGCACGGTTCAAGGACCGGCACAACAGGGAGTGTTGTCTGGGCCCCACCCATGAGGAGGTGATCACCGACATCGCCCGGAAAGAAATCCGTTCGTATCGCCAGATGCCGCTCAATCTCTATCAGATCCAGACCAAGTTCAGAGATGAGATCCGGCCTCGGTTCGGCGTCATGCGCGCTCGTGAATTTATCATGAAAGATGCCTACAGTTTCGATGCCGATGAGAAGGGAGTGGACGAAAGTTACCGAAAAATGATCGAGGCCTATACGCGCATCTTCACCCGATGCGGCCTAAGATTCAAAGCGGTGGAGGCGGAGACCGGTCTGATCGGAGGGTCCTTCTCTCACGAATTTATGGTTCTGGCGGAAACAGGAGAGGAGACGATTGTCAGCTGCACGCACTGTTCTTATGCGGCCAATATCGAAAAAGCGGAATTCCGAAGACAAGCGAAAGAGGGACAAACCGAAGGCAAAGGATCCCAGAAGCCTATCCAGAAAGTGTTGACACCCGAGAAACGAACCGTTGAAGAAGTGACTCAATTTCTCAACGTCTCACCCCGGGATCTGGTCAAAACCCTTATTTTTGAGAGCGACAAAGGATGCGTCGCGGCCCTGGTCCGTGGAGACCATGAGATCAGTGAAAAGAAGCTGAAGGCGGTATGGGGCTCGGAAAACAGTCAATTGGCGAGTGAGGAGACCGTGGAAAAGATCACATGCGCCCCCAAAGGGTTCGCCGGCCCCATCGGTCTCTCCGTCCCTATTCTCGCCGACCTCGACATCCGGGAGATGGCCAACTTTGTCACCGGAGCGAACGAAAAGGATGCCCACCTCATCCATGTGAATACGGCTCGTGATTTTCAGGTCTCTCAATTTGTGGACATCCGAAGATTCGCTCCCGGAGACCGGTGCCCCCTTTGCGGGAAGGAGACCAGGATGGACAAGGGGATTGAGGTCGGCCATACCTTTAAGCTGGGAACCAAATACAGTAAGGCCATGGGAGCCACTTTTTTGGATGAGCAGGGGAGAGAAAAAGAAATTGTCATGGGGTGCTATGGGATCGGTGTGGGAAGAACGGTCGCCGCTGCCATCGAGCAGTCCTACGATCAAAATGGGATCATCTTTCCCATACCCATCGCTCCCTTTCAGGTTCTCATCCTTCCGGTCAATATGAACATCGGCCTGCTGAAGGAGACGGCGGAGCAACTCTATCAAACGCTACCGCAGAGCGGGATAGAGGTTCTCTACGATGACCGCGAAGAGAGTCCCGGGGTAAAATTCAAGGATGCGGACCTCGTCGGGATTCCCTTGAGGGTAACCCTGGGAGAAAAGAATTTGAAGAAGGGCCTGGTGGAAATAAAAACGCGAAGGACCGGTGAGATCCTCCTCGTGAAAAAAGAAGAGGTCCTGTCCAAGATCAAAGAGATGATCGATCAGGAGATGGGAGGATTGGGATAGATCAATTCCAAATTGCAAATTGAAGATTGTGGTTTGGAAACTTTTTTAAGAGGATGGGTTTTCCGACGGAATAAATCCAAACCTCTCGTGAATGACTCGATTGAACCTCGGCCGGTAAATCAGTTCGAATGTCTCTTCTTTTCCGGGGAAGAGGCTGCAGGCTGCCCGTTTCACGTTCTCCACAAGCTCCTGGGCCTCTTGAAGCGACAGGTCATCTTGCTGAATCGACAAGATAGAAAAATCAACTAAGAACCGCAGATAACGAAGCTTTCGGTTCTCCTCTTTGATTTCTTCCTGAGTTATTTCCATTTTCTTTCCGGTAATTTCTTGCCTTTTCCTTCCTCCTTCTCATATAACAGGCGACCATATTCTTGTAAAGGTCTCAGCTAAAAACGCACAGGGCCGGGTCGGGGAATTCTGTATCTGTCGAATCGTCTTTTGAAATCTATGTAATCAGAGGCTTCTGGCTTTAGGGATTCTTCAGAGGCCTCATAAATTATTCATTGACAGCCCCTGGGAACATTTATATGATATGAGGCGAAAACTGAGGAATGCTCACTTATGGCCGGTGATCCCAAAGATAAAATTATCTTTGCCCTCGACGTCGAACACTTCACAGAGGCCCAACGTTGGGTGAAGCTCTTGAAGGATCATGTGGGGATTTTTAAGGTGGGGAAGCAGCTCTTCACTCATGCCGGGCCAAAGGTCATTCACATGATCCTCCAGAAGGGCCAGAAGGTCTTTCTCGACCTGAAGTACCACGATATTCCCAATACCGTGGCCAAGGCAGGCGAGGAAGCCACCAAACTCAATGTGTCCATGTTCAACCTCCACGCCCTCGGAGGGTTTGAAATGATGAAAAAGACCGTCGAAGCCTCCAGGGCCACAGCCAAGGGTCTTGGCATTCCGAAGCCTCTGATCCTCGCCGTCACCATCCTCACCAGCATGGATGAAAACGCTTTGAAGGAAGTAGGAGTTCATGGTTCGATTCTGGAAGAGGTGGGACGCCTCGCCTCCTTAGCTTCTAAGGCAGGAGTGGATGGAGTCATCGCCTCCCCTCAAGAAATCGGGATCATCCGGGAGCGATGTGGAGAAAAATTCCTTATCGTCACCCCGGGCATCCGCGCTCCTTCCGATAAAAAAGATGACCAGAAGAGAACCCTCACGCCGAAAGAGGCGATCTCTGCAGGGGCTAATTATCTTGTAATTGGGCGGCCCATCAAAGAGGCAAAAGATCCCCTCGAAGCAGTCCAGAAAATTATCGAGGATATCTCTTAATTTTAAATCCGAAGCGCGGGCGAAGCATCCGGCGGGGATTAATCCGAGATTCGAAACTCTAAACAATCTCAAAATATAAAAAGCTCAGGACCCAACCTTTAACGTAACCCCTCCCTTCCTCCCCTTAACTAAGGGGAGGTTAGGTGGGGTTAATTTTGGACTTAGTGTTTAGAGTTTAAACCATTTCAATATTCGGATTTCGGATTTAAGTAAGATTGTATGGCTCAAATCATCTACGGAATTCATCCTGTCGAAGAGGCATTGAAATCGTCTCACGTCCAAATTGAAAAGATCCTGGTCGGCACCCGAACCCCCAATCCTCCACTTCAGTCGATCCTCGATTTAGCCAATAAAAGGAAAATCCCTGTGACGCTCACGACCAGGGAATCCCTAGAAGGCATGACAAAAGGGGGCGTTCACCAGAATGTCGTGGGTCTCGTTAAGGGGACGCCATATGCCGATCTTGGTGAGATTCTCTCCGCTTGGAAGAAGGAAGGGACAAAATCACTTTTCCTCATCCTCGACGGCATCCAGGATCCGCAGAATTTCGGGTCCCTTATTCGGACGGCGTCAGGATGTGGCGTCCACGGGATCATCATCCCGAAAGACAGGTCTGTCGGAATCACCTCCACGGTAGTCAAGGCTTCTGCTGGAGCGGCTGCGCATGTTCCGATTGCGAGAGTCGTGAACATCGCCGCCACCATCGATCTCCTCAAAAAAGAGAGGATCTGGGTCTACGGCGCCTCAGGGGAAGCGAAAGATTTGATCTACCAACTCGATCTCGACACGGATCTGGCCGTCGTCATCGGTGCGGAAGGGAAAGGGATCAGACCCCTGGTGAAGAAAAAGTGTGATCGGCTCTTTTCCATTCCTATGAAAGGACCTCTCTCCTCCTTCAACGCTTCGGTATCCGGGGGGATGATCCTTTATGAAGTCCTGCGCCAGCGTTCTCTTCATGAATAACCTCGACGGTTTAGGTTAGGGTTAGGAGGCCCGTTTGGGTGAAGATAAGGGGTAAAGTAAAACCCATAAGACCAATAACCTAACCGAACTGCGAAACTGGCGTCTTTACCTTAACCTTTGCCGAAGACTGATTTTCTATGTAATTAGGTAGGTACAATGATCACCATTCCCAGACCAGGCCAGACCAATTTAGAGATCGAATTTATCCTTATCGACTTCGAGGGAACCCTCGCTTCGGATCGCCGCGTTCACCCCAAGGCAAAGGATAAGATCAACCTTCTCTCCAAACGAACCAAAATTTACATCCTGACAGCAGGAGAAAAAGATCGCGTGGAAGAGGTTCTGAGAAAAGTCAAAGCCCAGATCATCTATTTAACGGAGGGAGAATCCTCCCAGAAGAAATTGGACTTATTGCGCCAGCTCGGACCGGGCAGGACGGTTGCCATTGGAAACGGAGTGGACGACGTCCCCATGGTCGAGGAGGCTGGGTTGGGCGTCTGCGTTTTGGGAAAAGAAGGAACCTTTTCAGAAGCGATGAAGAAGGCGGACGTGGTTTTTATGAATATTCTGGATGCGCTCGACTTTCTGCTAAAACCCCTCCGTCAGAAAGCCACCCTCGGCCAATAATCAATGTAAAATGAAAAATGAGCATTGAAAAATTAGCAATTTAAAAAATTTGTCCTTGCAATTGCTAATTGCCAATTTTGCATTGACCATTTTGCAATGGTTTCTTAAAACAATGTTTCCTTACTATTTCGTACGATTCAGCGGCCCTTTGCTTCTCATTCTGGTAGGACTAAAGATCCTTTCAGGCTATTCCTTAGTGAGAAGGATTCAGGGAGCCTCCTGGCTATCAAGTCTACATACCAATAGACCCCTCGACCTAATTCTCCTTTTTGTTTTTATCTTTCATGCCCTTTACGGGCTTCGACTCTTTCTGATCGATCTGGGAATGGTGAAAAAGGAAAAGTTGCTGTTCTGGGCCTCCACCATTATCAGCGCCGGATTATTCGTTTTCTCTTATGTTTATTTTTTTTGAAACTCCTCAAAATCCCCCTCTTTCCCCCTTTGTCAAAGGGGGAGTTAATTCTCTCCTCCCTTACGAAAGGGAGGTTGGGAGGAATTTAGAACTTAAAGGTTTAAAATGGAACTCCTTTCTCACGACATTCTCATTATTGGCGGAGGCTTGGCGGGACTGAGGGCGGCCATTGAAGCCAAAAAATCAGGCCGGGACGTGGCGATTCTTTCTAAAGTCCATCCTCTCAGATCCCACTCCGTGGCGGCTCAAGGCGGAATCAACGCCGCCCTGGGAAATGCGCCGGCTCCTGGCAGAGATACCTGGGAAAACCACGCCTTTGATACGATCAAAGGAAGCGATTATTTAGCGGATCAAGATGCCGTCGAAGCCATGTGCCGGGAAGCCGTGGAGCGCGTGATCGAGATGGAGCACTGGGGGACTCTTTTCTCCCGCACCGAAGATGGGAAGATCGCCCAGAGACCTTTTGGTGGCGCCGGCTTCCCGCGGGCATGCTATGCCGCGGATCGGACAGGTCACAACCTGCTGCACACTCTCTATGAGCAGGTCGTCGGCCTCAGGATCCCTGTCTATGAGGAGTGGTATGCCCTCTCTCTCGTTGCGGAGGAGGGAAGATGCGCGGGTGTGCTCTGCCTCCATTTTTTCGAGGGGAGGGTTGTCCCTTTCCGAGCGAAGGCTGTTATCCTTGCCACAGGAGGCTATGGTCGAATCTATCTCAGGTCCACCAACGCCGTGATTAACACCGGAAGCGGCAGCTTCTTGGCTTACCAGTCGGGCGTCCCTCTTGAGGATATGGAGTTTATCCAATTCCACCCTACCAGCCTTTATGGAACAAATATCTTGATTACGGAGGGAGCAAGAGGTGAAGGAGGGTATCTGATCAACGCCAAAGGCGAACGATTCATGGAACGATACGCCCCTCATCTGATGGAGCTTGGTCCCCGGGATATTGTTGCCAGGGGCACCCAGACAGAGATCGATCAAGGGCGGGGCTTTGAAGGAGGATATGTACACCTCGATCTCCGGCACCTTGGAAGGGAGAAAATCATGGAACGCCTCCCCGGAATCCGCCAGATCACCATGGACTTTGCAGGAGTGGACCCGATTTTAGAACCCATCCCGATTCAGCCCGCCCAGCATTACTCCATGGGAGGAATTCCGACGAATGCGGATGGCGAGACAGACCTTCCCGGCCTTTTTGCAGCCGGCGAATGTGCCTGCGTGAGCGTCCATGGAGCTAATCGCCTGGGCGGAAACTCCCTCTTAGAAACTTTGGTCTTTGGAGAACGGGCCGGGAGGAAAGCTGCTGAACAGGCGGGGAAAGAAAAAAAGATTCCTGAGGAGATGATCTTCCGGGAGCGTTTGGGGGCATTTCAATCCAGACTTGATGGAATTTTTGGGCTGAAAGGAGAAGAACCGAGTTTTCTCATTCGGGATGAGATGAGGGCGGTGATGACATCCCGGGTTGGGATCTTCAGGGAGGAATCCGGTTTACTCGCAGCACGAGAGAAAATAAAAGAACTGGAAAAAAGATTCCTAAAGACCGGACTCAAGCAGAAAGGCCTTGCCTTCAATAACGAGTTCATTCAACACTGGGAGCTGGAGGGAATGCTCCACCTCGCAGAGGCAATCGTGGAGGGAGCTTTGGCAAGAAAGGAAAGCCGCGGTTCCCATTTTAGGACGGACTATCCAAAACGGGACGATGAGCATTGGCTTCGTCATACCTTAGCTTTCAAGACGTCAGAAGGAGCAAGGCTCGATTATAAAAAGGTATCCATCACCTCGTATCCGCCAAAAGAAAGGACCTATTAAAGAAGTTTTAAGTTCAAAGTTCAAGACCAATGAAACCCAATCTTCTGACATTGAGAATTAAACGCTTTAACAAGGAAAAGGATCCTCCCGGGTGGACCGAAACATTCGAGGTGGAGATACGAAAGGGGATGAATCTTCTCGAAGCTCTGCTGCGCATTCAGGATGAGCAAGATGGGGGACTCGCTTTCCGTTACTCTTGCAGAGGAGCTGTATGCGGCTCCTGTGCCATGCGAGTCAATGGTAAAGATGTCCTGGCCTGCCGAACTCACGTCGAAGACCTTCTGGAAAAACCCGCTCTGATTGAGCCCCTTCCCCTCTTCCCGGTCATTCGAGACCTCATCGTCGATATGTCCGCATTTTTTGATCATTATCGGAGAACGGAGCCCTATCTCCAAGCAAAACCGATCTCCTCACAAGTGGAATATCCGATGGAAGAAGAGAAGCGTAAGGAGATCGATCCCTACATCAACTGCATCCTCTGCGGCATCTGTTTCGGAACTTGTCCCGCCTTTAAAAAGGATTCCGAATTCCTAGGACCTGCCATGCTGGCCAAGGCTTATCGTTTTCTTGTCGATCCGAGGGATAGAAGGGACGAAAAAATCCTGAGAACGGTGAACCATCAACAAGGGGTGTGGGGCTGCAAGACCGTCTTTAATTGCGTGAATGTCTGTCCGAAACAGGTTCCTCCCACTCACGCCATTGTCAAAATGAGGGGCAAAATTCTGAGGTGTAGACTTGCTTCAATCTTCTCCGGTCGACAGATCAACCCCAAACATGATCCCGGGTGAGTGTCGTAGGAAGGCGAATTTCCAATAGGTGCCGGTATAAAGCCTCCCAAGGGGCCTTTCTTCCTCAAGGGCCTTTGTTGACTTCGCCTTGTCAGGGTTATTAGAAGGGGGAACTTACTATGATAACAAAAATCGCAAAGAAACATGTCGCTTTCCGTTGGAGTCTTGTCAGCATCACAATCTTTGCAATAGGGCTCATAGGCTCTTCGGCATTTGCGGCCGAGCCCGTTTCATTCAAAGGGACAACGAGAAAAATTGCAAGCCGTGATTTTGTGACGTTGACAGGGAAATTGACGAAACCACAAGGCGATGGACCATTTCCTGCTGTGGTGCTGATGCATGGTTGTGCCGGGATTCTCAAGTATAATGAAGTCTGGGCGGAGAGGCTCACGACATGGGGTTATGTAACCTTGCAACTGGACAGTTTAGGGCCCCGTGGCCAGTCGGACATTTGCGCTAATATTTACGATGTCGCCTTCCAGGTTCGGGCCCGGGATGCTTATGATGCCAAAGCCTACCTTGGCGGGCTACCATTTGTAGATCGCAACCGGATAGCAGTAATGGGATGGTCGCACGGAGGAATCGCAACTCTCTGCTCGGTTAGTAATTCAAATTGGGATGCTTGGACCGCGCTTATCCGGACGGACCTTCCTCGGAAGAAAGAAGATCCGTTTCGGGCAGCCATCGCTTTTTATCCGTATTGCATAGAAAAACTGAAGGACTCAAATGCACCTCTCTTGATTCTGGCCGGGGAGCTGGATAACTGGTGTCCGGCGGCTTTTTGCCAGGACAGCATGCCGAGAGGGAAGCCTCGAAATGAAATCACCTTAAAGGTTTATCCTGGTGCCCACCATTGTTTCGACTGGGAAGGGTAGATTTAGTGACAGCGGATGGACACCGGGTGCTTTACAACCGAGAGGCTTTGGCCGACTCGATCGTCCAGGTGAGGGAATTTTTGGCGAAACACTTAAAATAAAAAAATGAGAAGCCGATAACACGCCCATCCCCTTGTCTCCGTTTCAAGTCACATCATCCTATTCATAGACCCTTGTCTCAATTCTGACGTAAGAGACATAAAAGAGTTCACACGAGCCATTGCCCGTGTCCGTTCTGGACAGGCTTGTGTTCCAGCTGACCGTCCGGCCTTTGGACGTCCCACTCAAATTGACCAGGAAACCTTTTAGAACGACCCTATCTTTTCTCTTAATCGCTTCGACCGCCCGGCGAATATTTTCGTTCGCCGGAATAATATGGTTATTGGAGGAGTGGGAAATGATGTAGGAGTTGCCCACCGGACATCCTTCCCGCCATCGATAATTGTACCAGCGACTGCCCTGACTGTAGGTGACATATCTTCCGTTTTCGGGTTCCGCCAGTTTTCCCCAGACAAGGGCCAAATCCATCGGTGAGATCTCCCCGTCCCAGCCCGAGGAATAGCTTTCCTTGCTGACCACCATTCCCGATAGTTTGTATTCTGCCAAAGGGATCATCGTAAAGCGGCCACTCTTGAATTCCTTAACAATAGGCTCATCGGATGTGCAGGAGGTCTGGGTGGGGTCTTGAGAGGTATCGATCTTATCGAGGTCTATTCCCGTAGGAGTCGGCCGGTTGCATCCGGACAAAGAACAGACAAACAAAATAATTAAGATAAGCGAAGAGCTAGCGAATCTCATTCTCCAACCTACTTGTTCTTCTTCTCCTTCTTCAACTTTCTCTTCTCTTTGAGGCTCATCTGCGGCGCCTTCTTGTTTTCCTTTAGCCCTTTGCTTTTTTCTTTCATAACACCCTCCTCCTTCTGTATCTTCGGGTTAGGCTCCATGCCCAAAGTCCTGACAAAAAAGTGCCAATTTTCACTCCTGCCTGGCGTCTCTATACGTCCCTGTGTTTTAAAAGGACAGACCTAAGTGGTCGCTTGTAGAAATGCCAGCAATGCGATCAGTATTACCCATATCACGGTGCCTAAAATAATCTTCTTGTACGTAAGCTTCACCCCTTCCTATTCGCCAGCTCTTCTGAAGTCTCCTCAGTATGAGCTAATGGAAGCTGAGTAAAAGCAAATAATGTGCCGGATTTTTGGATTTCTAATCAGGCGAAACTTAATGAATTTCAAGGATTGAATTTTAAGGGGGCATCATTTTAATGGTAAATTCCTGACCAATGGTCAAGAAAATTGTAAGAGCGCCTTCCCTTTTCTCTCCCCAACCTTGAAATCTAAGACAATGACTGTATCCTCTGTTATCCCCTTTGCTCCCTGAGTGACGATACTCCTACCCCCTCTTTGAAATCTCTCGCTCCGATGTTCGAAAGCTTTAGATCCTTACTGGCCTGAATCCCACAAAGCATCTGAACCATAAACATCCTTAGCGGCCTTTTAACCCAATAAAAATCTTGTGACGAAACAATGTTAATCTGAAAATTCACTTGACAAAGTCAAAATTTCATATATAGAATGATTCCACCTGCTATTCCGTAACCTTTAACAGCAACCGTAGCATAATTTAAAACTCTTTAGGTCAACTCATGAAGAGAGTTTACCAAAAGAACCCAATCTAATAGCCCCTGGGGGGGTCAAAAACCTCTTCGGGGGCCTTCTTGGTACCGGTCTTTCTTTATCTTTTTGACGCTGAGGCAATTACTGGATTAAGAAAGGAGGGAATTATGATTTCACTTAAAGTTAACGGAAAGAATTACAAGGTAGATGTCCCAGACGATACGCCGCTGCTCTGGGTTATAAGAGAAAATCTAAAACTCACGGGCACGAAGTTCGGTTGTGGCATCGGGGAATGCGGGGCATGTACGGTTCATATCGATGGCAAGGCGGAACGGTCATGCGCCATCCCTGTTAAGCAGGCACAGGGGAAGAAGATCATTACCATTGAGGGACTTCCTGAAAATCATCCGGTCAAGAGGGCATGGATCCAAGAACAAGTGGTTCAGTGCGGTTATTGCCAGCCGGGCATAATGATGCAAGTTGCCGCTCTCCTCTCGGAAACCCCTAAACCCAGCGCTGAGAAAATCATCAACGCTATGGACAATGTGATCTGCCGCTGCGGCACCCATGTACGCATCAAACGGGGCATAAAAACCGCTGTCCAAATCGCAGGGAAGGGAGGTAAACAATTATGACAACATCCATTTCACGCCGCGCGTTTTTAAAGGCCACTGGCTTAACCATAGCTGTTTCCATGACACCTTTTGGGTCCAAGTTACTCAACGCCTCCGGGAAAGAAGAAGCCCTATCCGGTTTCAAACCCGATATATGGTTTGAAATCAAACCGGACAACAAGGTTGCGATTACTGTAGGCGCCTCTGAGATGGGTCAAGGCACCCACACCGCCCTTGCCATGATTATTGCGGATGAACTTGAAGCAGATTGGAAACAGATTAAAGTGAGCCATGGGCCAGCTGCAAAGGAGTTTAAGAACCCTATTAATGACGACCAGGGAACTTGGGCAAGCGCAAGTGTGAGGGCTTTTTATGAACCTCTGCGGAAAGCGGGCGCTGCGGGCCGGATCATGCTCATAAAAGCTGCGGCTTCGACCTGGAAGGTACCAGAGAGTGAGTGTGAAGCCGAAAACGGGACTGTTCAGCATAAGAAATCAGGTCGTAACCTGACTTATGGGAAACTGTGTATGGCGGCAGCCAAACTTCAGGTTCCACAAAATCCTCCACTCAAGAAGGAGAGTGAGTTCAAATATATAGGAAAGCCCATGCCTCGGTTGGACATCCCGGAAAAGGTAGCGGGCGTTGCCAAGTTCGGCCTTGATTTCGCTATTCCAAACATGGAGATTGCTGTTTTTTCCCGTCCACCAGCCTATGGGGCAAAACCTATTTCCTTTGATGAGAAGGCAGCTGAAGGGGTTAAAGGTGTCAGTAAAGTCATCCCTGCCCCAATGGGCATTGCGGTCTGCGCGGAATCACTCAGTGCAGCATTGAAAGGCCGGCATGCTCTCAATGTAAAGTGGGACAAGGGGAGTGATCCTCAATTAGATGATGCTTTCATTGAAAAGAGTCTGATAGGGGATCTGGAGAAGCCAGGCGCCAAGGTAATCGAAAAAGGGGATACTAAGAAGGCTTTAAGTGAAGCCAAGAAGAAGGTTGAAGCGACCTATTTCGTGCCTTATGTCGCTCACGCGACTATGGAACCAATGAACTGCACAGCCTACGTTCGAGATGGTCGGTGCGATGTATGGGTTCCCACTCAGGGTCAACTGATTGCTCAACTCGTCGCTTCGCAAGTATCAGGTTTACCACCGGAAAAAGTCCAGATTCACACTACTTTTCTTGGATGCGGGCTTGGCAGACGTGCTTTCCCGGATTTTGTGGTGGAGGCAGTCATCGCTTCGAAGGTCCTTGGAAAACCGGTAAAGGTTGTTTGGACAAGGGAAGAGGATATAAAGTATGATTTTTATCGTCCTGCTATGTCTCACAGAATTGAGGCTGGCCTTGACAGTCAGGGTCGACTTAACGGGTGGTCCCATAAGGTTGTAAGTCCTTCCCTCTTGAAATATATCGCGCCACAAGCGGTAGTTGGCGGGATCGATTTAATGAGTCTATGGGGCATCGCAGATTTTCCAGGCTCACCCAACAATAATACAATCCTGTACGAGATTCCAAACTTCTACCTTGAACTCTTGCTGTCTGACCTGCCCATTCCTGTAGCACCATGGCGTTCGGTTCAGAATGGTCCAAATGCCTTCGTCATTGAGTCCTTCGTAGACGAATTGGCCAAGGCAGCAGGGAAAGATCCCTTGGAGTTCCGTTTGCAAAATCTAAAAAACAGTATGAGAGCTTGCCGTGTATTAGAAACCGCTGCCAAGAAGGCGGACTGGGGAAAACCCGTGCCTAAAGGCCAGGGACGCGGCATTGCCCAGCATTCCTGTTTTGGAACTTACGTGGCACAAGTCGTTGATCTGTCTGTCAATGAAAAGGATGGAAGCGTTAAGGTCAACCGGGTTGTCGCTGCTGTTGACTGCGGCCCTGTCGTTAACCCAAACACCATTAAGGCCCAGATAGAGGGAGCAATTACCATAGCCTTGAGCACCGCACTCAAGGAAGAGGTCAAGTTCTCTAATGGTGGGGTGAAATCAGCTAACTTTGACGATTACAAAATCATTAAAATGAGCGACATTCCTGAAATCGAAGTTCATATTGTTGAAAGCAAGGAAAAGCTGGGAGGAATTGGAGAGCCCGGCGTGCCTCCGTTGGCCCCTGCTGTTGGAAATGCAATCTTCAATGCCACTGGAGCACGCATCAGGAGGATTCCTTTCACCCCGGAAAGAGTTCTGGCAGCTATCAAAAGTAGCAAAACATAGAAGAACATAGAAGAATAAAGACGGTTCTATTTACCAGGTCATTACGCTGAAAACAAATAGAACCGTCTCTTTTTATTTTTCGAAAACGCGTTTCTCGAATATGGAGTTGAATTATAAGCGGGATCGATATAAATAAACCGCAGGAACGATCCTAATTCCATTACATTCCGCAATCCCTGTCTACCGGCAGGCAGGCGCATTCCGTAATCGGCAATGTCTCCATGGAACGCGTGAAATTTTTAAAAATACAGCCTCTTTCGCCTTAAAATACGGTGTTCGCCTTATTTAATCCCTAATTCACTCCTATATAATTATCGAATAGTTTGGAGGAAGATGTTCTTATGCGGTGCCTTCGCTGCAACAGCGCCATGATTTACAATAAATTTTATGGTCCCCATGAACACTTTTGGGGATGGAAATGCGTTATCTGCGGGGAAATTGTTGACCAGGTAATTTTGGAGAATAGGCAATTGATTAGAACGGGCCGGCAGCCAAACACGAGAGACAGGAAAAGGCGAGAGGGTGGACCCGGGGAAGACTTGTAATCCCAAAAATCGTGGTGGCTTCGATCTTTGCAAAGAATGTGGAGGGGAGGTGAATAAAAGATCTAAATAATACGTCAAATCAGACAAAAGGTGGCCAAATCAGAGGGTTTAGAATTTGTAAAAATGGACGGGAAGGAGGGTTGAATCTTAACAGTAACCATTAAAGAGAGAACGCTTCGTGGATGTCGATGACCATTTCTCAGTCAAGAAAGGAGGCAACAAAATGAAAAAATTATTTCTCGGAACAGTTCTTTTAGCGTTGGCAATTGTTGTTCCTATTCCAGCAATGGCACAAATTAATATAAGTATTGGAATTCCTCTGCCACCACCTATCCCATTTGCCGCACCTCCGGATGTGATCGTAATGCCTGAGACGACCGGTGTGTACGTTGCTCCGGATGTTGATGCAGACCTGTTTTTCTGGGATGCTTTCTGGTGGCGTCTATGGGAGGGTCGCTGGTATCGCTCAGCCTTTTATGACCGGGACTGGGCCTACTATAACAATGTTCCAAGTTTCTATTTTGACGTAGATCCGCACTGGAGAACTTACTACAGAAACCATAATTGGTACGGACACGAGTGGAACATTCAACGGATTCCTTATCAACGATTTCAGCAGAACTGGAAGACTTGGCAAACGAACAAATCTTGGGGAGGACAGAAAACCTGGGGGGTCCAGGGATATCCGCCTCGAACCCAACAACACAAGCAGGTATTAAGACAACAAAGACAACAACAATATCAGAAGAGGCCTGAGGTTCAGAAACATCAGGAATATCTTAAGCAACAAAGACAACCAAAAGGAAAAGGGGAAGAAGAACACAGAAAGTAGGCTGGCAAGTTCCTAATTATTTTGGAATGAAGAGAAGTAGAAGGTGAAATTGCGTGGAGGGTTATTTTGACATCCCTTCACGGAAGTGGACTGAAAAATGGAAGCACCTCGAAAATGGGGTGCTTCCAGGAATGGTAACTGTCATTTCCTATTATGCGCTCGGCAGCGCACACCACCGGCCAGTCAACGACTAACAAAGGGGGAAATGATCAGTCTTTGGAGTTGGGCAGCGAGCACAAAACTTAGTCAAGGCAGCGCCCTATTCTAATGAGCGGACGTTGGCGGCCAATCAGGAGGCTTAGAGCCCTTGACTGAAAAATTCAGTCAGGCATTATGGTCTTTCTTGAAGCTTTGCCTGCCCATTCGAAGCCGGCGTAAGCAGGCTTGCCTGCCAAAGGTTGAGTTATACCGTAGATGCTTAAATCCGATGCCCTCTACGCAACCTGGAGGGAATTAGGTGTCAAATTTCACCTACCTCCCTCCGTCTTCGACAAAGGAACCTACAAATTTATCACTTCAGCTCTCTTACAGGAGACTCCTCTGACCATAGGTGGTAAACGTAATCGTAAAGCTCTTCGCTCACCGACACCTTGTAAGGAGTCGGGTTGATGTCCCTCAGATGGTCCTGTCGGGTGCTCCGCAGCTGATTCAAAACGTAATCTCTGGTCTCATTTAACGGGACTTCCGGGTAGACCCTTTTCCCATCCCAGACACAATGATGGAGTGGGACCACTTTTGAGGGAGTGACATAGACACGTTTGATATGGTCAAACGGGTGATGGCATAATACACGTTTCGCCGGGTCCGGTGGCTTATCTCCTACTCTAATCATCAGATCCAACAGGCTGTAACCGTCCTCGCCGAAAAGACGGTATGCCTCTTTCTTTCCGGGGATGGTCATCTTGCTCAATTCCTGGGAGAGTTTTATCCGGGGGATACCCTTTGCCTCAACGAGTTTGTAGACGCATCCCATGGCAGGCTGGTCATCGCATGTCACGAGATGCGTGCCTATACCGAACGTGTCGATCTCGTAGCCCTGCTCCTTGAGAGAAATCAGGACATTCTTGTTAATCTCGTTGCTGGCCAGAATCAGACATTTCGAAAGACCGGGGTCCGTCCTGGCACTTATTTCATTGAGCATCTTCCTCGTTCCTTTTGAAAGGTAGGAAAGGTCTCCGGAATCCAATCTCACCCCGATCGGCTTGTAGCCTAATTTGAGAAGCGCAAGCGCCACACAAATAAAATTAGGAACGCCCGATTTCAGGGTGTCGTAAGTATCCACAAGCGCCAGAAACTCCCTGGGAAAAGCCTGGGCATACACGATAAATGATGTCAGCTCCCCTTTATTGGTATAGCGGAAACCCAACGCTTCCCGGGTTTCCAAAACCATTTTGACAAAATCATATGCCTTTCCGTCTGCTCCAACCAGCGTATCATTCTTCAAATCCTCGATGCCCGTAAAAGACTGCACATAAGAGTGGGCATGAGTTCCCCTGATGGGCACACCGAAAAGATAGCCTGCAAGAACATTGCTCGTTCCATCAAACCCGCCCATATAACTGTAACGGGAGGCTGAAACCCCTCCATCCGGACCTTGCGCCCTCCGCAAACCGAATTCAATCAAGCCTTTGTCAAACCCGACCGCTAAGCGATATTTCGCCGCGTTGGTGGTCATCAAGCTGGGGTAATTGGTCAGCGTCAGCATGGCGGTCTCGAGCAACTGGGCAACAGCGATGGGTCCTTGTACTCTGATTAAAGGCTCGCGAGGAAAGGATATCGTCCCTTCTTTGAAGGCGTAAATTTTCATTCGGGAACAGTCCACGTTCTTGAGCCAGTCGAAAAATCCTTTCTCGCATTGCGGCATCTGCTCCTTGAGATAGGCAATGTGGTCATCGCTAAAATGAAAGTTTTCGAACAGCCTGAGCTTCTCCTCGAGCCCGGCGTAAATGGCGAATTCTCCGCGAAAAGGATTTTTGCGGAAGAAAAGGTCGAAGACAGCCTCCTCCCCGTGCATTCCGGCCTTCCAATAAGCATAAGCCATGGTGATCTCGTAGAAATCAGTCAACATAGGATTTACCAGTTTGTTGGTGGGTTCCACCTTTCAGGCCTCCTTTTCTACAACGAGTTTTGGTTCGCGACGTGTGAACAACTTCTCCCGTACTCCCCTCTTCGATCTTTTTTATGGATGACGTCGAATTTTTGAATAAGTAGTTTCTATCCAGCTGTTAATTAAAAAGAATATAAGAACCGTCCCCAAACCACAAGGGGTGACACAAAAACCTTTTCCAGGCGGATGCTACGCGGCAGCTTGGGATATGGCCCCTTATTGATTACTAGCCGAAGTCTACCCCTATTGGCAGAACTTGTCAAAAATTGATGGCAGGAGGGAGTAATCTTCAGAAAACGGAGATGAGGACTTCACCAAGTCATTAGGTTTGCGAAACAACAATGATTGAAGATTTGCGTTTGAAATAAACAAAAAAGACAGAGCCATTTCTGTCTTTTAAGTACCTGTTTTCGTTGAATTCATTTTTTCAAACTGTCGAAAATGAGTCTAACGGAACATACCGGAAAAAAGAAGGAACCCCTTCTCGCCGACTTCTTTGCAAAGAATGTGGCGAATCTTTCTGCAGCAGAGCAGGGACCATCTTTTATGACCTGCGATCTCCGGAAGAAAAGGTTCTGAAAGCCATTCAACTTCTGATCCAAGGGATGCCTTTGCGCCGCGTGGCAGAAGTTCTGGATGTCAGGTTCTGTAGGGTTCGACACTAGCTGAAGGTCGCTGCCGAACAGAGTGAAAACATAGATGCCATATTGATCAATGAGCTGAAGGTCTCCCAGGTGCAGTGAGATGCTTTATGGACTTTTGTCAGGAAAAACTCCCTTCGCCGAAGAGCGATTCTTTGGAAGGAGAGATATGGATTGGTACTGCCCTTGCCAAGAAATACCGTCTGATGCTTTCTATTATCATGATGATAGACTCCTCACAACCTTTCTTGATGTAGTTGCTTCTTTCGAGAGGAATGCGAGTAAGCAATCGCACAAATCCCTCCTTTCCCCCTTTCTTATACGGAAATCATGACGGTTCCGGTCGCTTTGCTTTTTCTGTATTTGTTTCATCCTCCGACTCGGAGTGCAGGTGAATGATGATTTCCAACTGAGTTCCCACACCCACTTTCGATTCCAATTTCATGGAATCGGCACACCTCTTGATGTTTGCGAGACCCATTCCTGCGCCAAATCCCAGCTCTCGAATCCAGTTCGGGGCGGTTGAAAACCCCGGGGTCATGGCCCGCTCAATGTCTGGGATCCCTGGTCCCTGATCTTTCAGCGTGATGTGGATCAATTCCGGTCGTAACTCGGCGATCAATTCTCCACCCTGATCCGAATGGATAATCAAATTCATTTCCCCTTCATATACTGAAATGGCGACACGCCGGATGACCTCAGGGAGTATTCTCAGTCGACCCAAGGCTCGTCTCACTTTACTGGATGCACTCCCTGCCGTCTCAAAATCTCTGGCCGTTACGTTATATTTCAGAATGAGACTCGTTTGATCTGAAGCGAAATCTTGAAAAATATGTGGCGCCCGATAACCGCTAATCTTCTCTGCATGTTGATTCTCCCCGATGGCTTCTAACAACCCACGGGTGATATTCCCTCCGGTCAGGATTCCGGTCAGCCCTCCCCGCTTATTCACCACCAGCAGACGCCCTACTCTGTATTGAAGAAATTTATTCACCGCCTCGATAACGGATTCATCCTCCCGGACAGTGATCAGTTGCGTGCTCATCCTTTTTCGCACCGGAGCTTGCATATCACCTTGTTCCAAGGCGTTTATCAAATCCTCGATCGAAATGATCCCGACCAGATGGCCCCCATCCAGAACAGGCACTCCCGATATTCGATTGACCCTGAGGATTTCCTTCAATGTTGAGATCGGGGTATCGGGGGACACGGTGATGACCTCTTTTTTCATCACACGGCCGACGGGCAACTCGTAAACGAGATCCTGAATTTTTGTAAATTTTGGAACTTGTGACAACTCCCATCTCCACGAAAAGAATCTGAAACGTAGGCCTATTTCTTTGGGGGCCTTAAACCTGCCTGATAGAGGCGACCGCAAATCTCGTACATGCGGTAAGGAGATGCGATCAACGGGATCCCCAATTCATTGGCTAACTCAATAGACTCGGGCCCAGGGATTTTTGCACACACAAATACGATTGCAGCGAGATCGACCATTTCAGCTGTACGAACGGACTGCAGACCCACCATGCCTGTGAGCAGAAGGGAACCTGGCTTCATATCAGATAAAACGTCACTCAACAGGTCCGACGCTCCGCAGTAGGAAATTTCTAAGTCCAAATCCCCCTGTTTGGTTAATACCGTTCCCTTGACTGTTTCAACAATCTCTCTCAGCTTCAAGATCTTGCTTTCCAATGATCCTAAGTTGGATATCCAAAGTCACCTACCATCAGGGACGTTTGGTCTCCTGCCAACAAGCCTTGTCTCACACTCTCCAGAACCAACAACATTTTTTTGAACATTTCACGTAATCTTTAATTCAATTCTATTTCTTCCGTTTGGTCTCTCCGTAGTGGCGATTGTGTTTGAAACTCATGCTAAATATCCTGTCAAAAAGATATCATATTCCATGCCTAATCTTCAAGACGGCTCTGATTATTAGTTGCAACGGCGAAAGTCCTGTTAATAGGCCAGTTCTAAAGGGGAGAATTTGCATCGGTAATTTACCTGTATCGCCGATTTCCGTTTGAAATGTTGTATTGCGGAACAAAAATGACCAATCAATGTTTCAGGAAAAAAACATTGCACCTCTGCCCCTTGTTTGCCTAAGAGATAGGCAGGGAAATCCACCATGGAATAACGGGGATCGTTCCACCTACAAGTCATTGCAAACAACGATATTCAAGGAGCGAGGACGATGAGTTGAAAGGAAGCATAACAATCATCATGCTACTGCAACAATTTATAGATATTTTTGGCTGTGGCAAATGCGAATTGACGACCGGTCCAATTTAAGATCAGTCCTCTCCTGGAGGCAGCTTCACTAACGAACGTCACCAGATTATCTTCCAGCAGGAAAATCCTCAATCGATTGACCTATTGCTCCAACGGTCGTGTTTGTTGAACTCCTTCCTTGGGAAGAGTGAAGTAAAAAGTAGCACCTTTTTCGGGCGTTGACTCCACCCAGATACGTCCACCGTGAGCCTCCACAATCTTTTTGCAGATCGCCAATCCGATGCCGGTGCCTGGATATTGTTGCCGCCCGTGAAGTCGCTGGAAAATGATGAAAATGCGCTCGGTGTATTCTGGGGCAATGCCGATCCCATTGTCCCGTACGGAGAAGGTCCACCCGTTGCCATTTCGGTTGGCCGAGACGTGAATGCGGGGCCGTTCGTTCCCTCGGAACTTGATCGCATTGCCAATCAGGTTTTGGAACAACTGACCCAGTTGCGAGCTGTCGGCCGTCACAGTCGGGAGGGGATCTTGAGTCACCACCGCACCGCTCTCCTCCATCGTCACCTTTAAATTGTCGAGAGCCTCTTGAAGGATCGTCTCACAATTGATCGGCTCGAAGGGATGGCCTCGGGTGCCCACTCGGGAGTAAGCCAACAAATCATTGATCAGATTCCACATACGCATGGCCCCGTCTACGGCAAAGTTGATGAAGTCGTCTGCATTGGAGTCGAGCTTGCCTTTGTATCGCTTGGCCAGCAGCTGGACAAAATTCGTCACCATGCGTAGGGGTTCCTGAAGGTCATGAGAAGCCACATAGGCAAATGCCTCCAACTCTCTATTTGAACGGGCCAGTTCCTCGGTCTTCTCTTTGAGGGCCTCTTCTGCCTTCTTCCGATCGGTGATTTCGCGCGCAAATCCGATCACCTCAATCACCTTTCCATCCTTGATATGAGGCGCGCCTATGAATTCCCCGGTGATGTACCGTCCCGACTTGCAGAGTACGCGGGCTTCGAAAATGGGCGACATCTTCCCGGAGAGTGCATTAAAAAGGTGGTCTGTGGCGCGTGCCAAATCGTCAGGATGCAATATCGCGTGAAATGATTTTCCGATCCATTCAGCCCTCGACCAACCCGTGATTTTTTCGAACGCAGGATTTAAAGATGTCAACCTTCCATCCGGGGAGAGACTGAAGATCGCATCGGGCACAGTTTCAACAAGGGTACGGTACCGCTCTTCGCTTGCCCGTAACCCTTCTTCCATCCGTTTGCGCTCGGTAATGTCGCGCAGAACAACCACTTGACCTTCGACGTGGCTCTGCCAGCCCCGAATTGCAGAGACACGTAAGTCAAAGACACGCGGCGCGCTCCCATAATCCAGCGTCACTTCACCATTGTTGTGGGTGTTGCCGGCCCAGATTGAGATTGTTCCTGGCAAGAATTGTTCCAAGGGCTTGGCAATTGCTTGCGCCGCGGGTCTGCCTACCAATTTTTGAGCAGCCGGATTCATGTCCGCAATTCGACCGTCTCCATCCACGACGATAACGCTATCGCTAACGCTATCGAGGATTGCGGGGCGAGAAATGGACAGCAAGTCTCGGCGACGTAGCGCAGATGATTTGTAAGCCATCAGGAAGCCGCCAACGGCAAGCCCCAGCGCGACCACAGAGAATGGCGGAAGAGGATTCACTCTGAAAACATCCAGCGCGCTTCCAAGCATGGCCAGAATAGCCGCAACGATAACGGTGCTAGCCTGCCACCCATGGATTCCGCGTAAGCGAATTAACGATCGAGCCAGGAAAAAGCAGCCGAGGACGATCACGAAATACGAGTACGCGACATGAACCCAATACCCAATCCTCGCGTCGGCCACAGTCAAAAAACCCAGCGAGTTGACGATAGGTACTATGTTCGCAGGATTCCATACCCAACCGTGGATTTCATTTGTGAAGACCAGCCCGGCGGTCAGCGCGGGAAACACGCTGAGCAGGAGCCGTGTGCGAGAGGTGAGCACATACCCCAACCCGCTATAACCCAGTGCAATAAAGAGAAACGCGGTAGGGGCAATCGTAAAACCCAAATAGACCATCTTATACCAGAAGACCTTAATTGCTAAATCGGAACTGATACCCTGTAAGACACGCGCCGAGGTCAGCTCAGCACAGGCAAGCAGCATGATGACGATGGGTTTCCAGGTTCGTTTGTGCCTACGCGTGGCGGCAACATACAGAGCCGTCAGGCCAAAACCGACTGCTGCAACTATTGATATCAGTAAATCTACCGTCATTCTTTGGACCCCGTCGTTCTCCTTACACTAATGGGAAGTTACCGTAAGACGTTGAGACAAACGAAAGCGGCGGGGTGGCCTTGACAAAACCACACCGCTGCAACCCGGTTATCCCAACCATTCGGGACCCGTGCCTGCGCGCCGTAGTGCCCACAAGCAACGGTAGGCATTTAAGTTTACAGGCACGCCTGCATCCCGTGTTCGCTTCGGCACGCAGGAGTGGCTTTCCGTCCCACGACTACTCGCGGTTTGCCTTTATCGGTCTATCTATTTTCTCAATTAACCATACGCAATAACTATACCACTTGGATTCAAATGCGATAACTCAATGAAATTTAATAACTATTCTGAAAACTGTTTTCTTGTTTATATGTCTTTAAGTTCCCAAAATTGTCTATCTTTTTGACCGGCCCGTGCCCCGCAAGCACCGCCCTTTAGGTCGGGGAGCTTTATCCTATGAAATGGATTACTTACTTTGTCAACCTATCGAAAAAAAATTGGACTAAGTCAGGCAGGAATGGAAGAGTCACATCAGTAGGGTTGGAAATGGCCTGCTTTTTATCTGAGGAAATTATTGATTGTCGGTCGTAATCTTCATACAGGTATCAAAATCTGTCCTTGAGGATAACACGAAGGAAGTTTGCGGAGCACAGAGGCCTCGAGGATGAGGAAAGGATTGACAATGAGCTCCTTTACTCTATTTCAGCAGAAAGAATAATACGTTTGTTGTAAAGAAATCCCTCAATCATGGCTCTTCTTGTCGGACCTTTTTCCCTTACGATTTTGATTCGCGACGTGTGAACAACCTCTCCCATGCCCCCCCTCGATCCTTTTCATTGACCGCTCCCGCTGGGCTAAGCCAGGTCCACTTCCCTCCCGGCCTCCGGATTCACCTTGCAAATAGGGTCGCCAAATTTCCAACGGGTGCCTAACAGCGGTTGAAAGCATGTATTGCAGGACTTACAGGCCACAATCTCCTCGCTGCGTCCCTCGGACACCTTAAGGGGCCACTGCGGGTCGGCGATCAACTGCCGGGCGATGCCGATCAAGTCGGCCCGGCTTTCGGTCAAAATAGCCTCGGCCACTGCGGGTCGATTGATGCGCCCCACGGCCATGACCGGGACGGTTACCTCTTTTTTGATCGCTTCGGCCAAAGGCACATAGGTGCCCATTTTGGCCCTGGGGCCGGGTGAAGGATTCATGGTTTTTCCTACCGGCGAGCCGATCGAGATATCGAAGGCATCGACCCCGGCTTTCTGCAGTTGTTTGGCAAAGGCCCGGCTTTCGCGCAGGGTAATGCCTCCCGGCCGCTTTTCCACGGCCCCCAACCGATAAATGATAGGAAATTTTTCACCGACCGTTTGGCGCATGGCTTCCACGGTGGCCAGGCCGAAACGCATCCGGCCTTCCAGATCACCGCCATAGCGGTCCGTGCGTTGGTTGTCCGCCCCTGAAAAGAATTGGCAGACCAGATACCCATGGGCGCCGTGGATTTCCACAAAATCCAATCCGGCCGATTGGGCGGTTCCGGCAGCCCGGGCAAATTTCCAGATGATCCGTTCGATTTCGGCAATCGTCAGGGCCCGTCTGTCGTCTTTGGCAGAAGGCGCAACCTGTTCCGCTCCGGGAATCGTTTCTCCCGTGCCGGCCGGCCACTGGTTGCCGTGCCAGAGCTGGATCCCGATCTTGGCGCCGGTTTGTCGGACCTCGTCCGTAAAGGATCGCATCTTTTCCACAAACAGAGCCACCCCATCGGGTCGGCCCCAGACCGAATCCTCTATGAAAAAATCGACTGAAGTGGCGCACATGATGATGGCGCCTACGCCCCCCTTGGCCCTGGCCAGGTAAAAAGCCCGGGCCCGCCGGTTGGTCAGTCCAAGCTGTAGTTGCATGGGCGGCATAACGATCCGATTTTTGAGTGTCATGCCATTAATCGTCAGGGGTTCGAACAATTTCATGTCGTTTCTCCATTCTTAAACGATTACGGGTTGAAAGTTAGCATCAGGGCATCGGTCATCCTACCTAACTCACTCTAAGCTAAACGAGAGAGCCTGGGTTTCTGTTCCAACACTTCCCTCACTTTTCTTGCTAGTCCGGCCACCGTGAAAGGCTTCTGGATGAAATTTATTCCCCCTTCTAAAACGCCGTGATGAACAATGACATCGTCCGTGAAACCGGACATATAGAGTACTTTCATCTCCGGGTGAAGGGGAGCAAGACGCCCAGCCAACTCACGGCCATTCATCCCTGGCATCACCACATCCGTCACCATCAAATGAATCGGGTCTTTATGCTGACCGGCGATGAGCAAAGCATTTTCCCCTTGAGGCGCCTCTAAAACCTTATACCCTTGTTCCCTGAGGATTTCTGTTACCATCTTCAGAACCTTTTCCTCGTCCTCCACAACCAAAATCGTCTCATTCCCGCGAAGGGGCTCCTCCACGATCTTCATTTCCCTTTTCCGCTTCAGAAGTTCGTCCAGTCGAGGAAGATAAATCTTAAAGGTCGTCCCATAGCCCGGCTCACTGTAAACCCAAATGTTCCCACCACTCTGCTTCACAATCCCATAGACTGTGGATAACCCCAGTCCTGTTCCCTTACCTATCTCCTTCGTCGTAAAGAAAGGCTCAAAGACCCGTTCTCTCACTTCTGGAGTCATCCCTACCCCTGTATCACTCACAGAAACCATCACATAGCGACCGGGTTTCACGGCCGCATGGCTACGAGCGTAGGTCTTATCCAACTCTATGTTGGTTGTCTCAATGGTGAGCTTCCCTCCAGAAGGCATCGCATCTCTAGCATTGACCGCTAAGTTGAGGAGAATCTGCTCAATCTGCCCGCGATCTGCCTCGATTTTCCCCGGATCGTCAGCCAAGAGAGTGCCGAGTTCGATATCCTCACCAATGATTCGGCGCAGCATCTTTTCCAGATCTCTCACAATGGTATTCAGATCAAGGACACTCGTCTGAAAGATCTGTCGCCGGCTGAAGGCCAGAAGACGACGAATCAAATCCATGGCTCGTTTCCCTGCCTTTACGACCTCCTCGATGTTCTCTCTTACGGGGGCCTCTTGGGGAAGTTTGAGGAGAGAGAGTTCGCTGTAACCTTGAACGACCGCCAGAAGGTTACCGAAATCATGGGCGATGCCACCTGCCAAGAGACCGATAGCCTCCATTTTCTGTGATTGACGAAGTTGCTCCTGAAGAGACGTGATCTCCTGTTCCTTTCGCTTCCGTTCAGTGATGTCCCTTAAATAGACCAAAGACGCCGCCTCTCCACGGTAGGTGATTCGGGTGGCAGAGACTTCGATGAGGATGGGTTCTCCGCCCTTTCGGATCCCTTTGAATTCATGCCTTAATGTGATGGGCCCGTCCTTTTGCTTTTGGTAGTTAACCTCTTCCATTTGCTTGAGGTCATCGGTATCCAAGACAGTGGATAACGGCTTTCCTACGATCTCTTCAGGTCGGTTATAGCCGAAAATCTCTGCAAATCTTTGATTAACAAAAAGGAGCTGACCTCCTTGAACAATTGCCACTCCGTCCGGGGAGTTTTCAATAGCCGTCCGGTGGCGTTCCTCGGACTCCTGCAGCGCCTCTTCTGTCAGCTTGAGCTCGGTAATGTCCTCACAGAGCACTGAATATTCACCAGCCTCTAATTGAACAGCCATAAAACCAACCGTCTTTTCGGTTCCATCCTTGCAGGTGACGTTAAAAACTTTGTGGTTCCTTTCTCTTTTTTTGAAACTTTCTAAGTCGCTAATCCAGCTTGAAGAAACATGATGTCGATAGGCAGGATCAGGGTAGGCTTTACTGAACCAGGTTCTAGCGTCAGGAAGATCACTCATATCATACCCGAATAATTCGCTGAATCTGGGGTTGAGGTATTTAAAAGCACCATCTTCAGCAATCATCATCACGCCGACTGGAGAACGCTCGCATAGAATCTGAAACCTTCGCTTCTCAGCACTCAGCGCCTCCTCCATCCCCCTCCTCTCTGTGGTGTCGATGATATTCCCCAGAACGGTTGGCTCGCCTTCATACATGATTCTCGTTAACTTCATATGCACGTCCCGGATGGCTCCGTCCTTGCGGAGTATCTGGGTCTCACAGTCGAGAGGCACATCTTCTCCAGCAAGCCGTTTTATAAGCCGCTCTGACGCCTGTTTTCGATACTGCGGAGCAATCAGATCCGCGGGATCCATAAACCTCAAATCATCCCACGGATAACCTGAAATCTTAGAGTACATTTCGTTAGCGAATAAATAACGCCCATCCCTGAACAAATAGATCCCTGTCAAAGAGTTTTCGGCCAATGCCCGGTAGAGGCTTTCTGATTCTCTCAATTGTGTTTCTGCCTGTCTGTGTTCAGTGATAAGGAGTCGCTTTTTTGTCTTCTCTTTCTCTTTCATTTTAGGTAACTCCTATAGCTGGAACACCCTGTTCCATTGGACCGTTTTTCGCCGTTATGCTATTCGCTGTAAACGCATTGATAGCCCCAATCTTTTGACACATCAGCCTATTTTTGATAAGAACCTACTCGTTTTGCCTAAAAAGGTCAATAGGAAATTAAAAAGTCCACCCTCAGAAGGTGTCGTCAAGAACTTTGACACATCCCACTTCTTTATCGATGCCACTTCCTTTTTGCACGCTCCGCATGAACGTCCTTCTCAATACTTGACCCGCAAAATTCCTTCTGCTAAACTTCTCCGGGAGTCGATTGAACGGATTCCCCACAAGAGTGTTATCGGTGAATCTGTGGTATATTGTTTGAAAGGAGCGAATTGTGGAAAAGGTTATCGTGACTGTGGCGCTTGTTGGAGGAATCACCACCCGTGAGAAAAACCCAAACGTCCCCATGACTCCCAAAGAGATCGCCGAGAGCGCCATCGAGAGCTATCACGCAGGTGCGGCAATTTGCCATGTTCACGTGCGGAATCCTGAAACGCACGAACCTTCTTCCAAATTCGAGCTATACCAGGAGGTCGTCGAACGTATCCGGGAGAAATGCGACATGATTATCAACCTATCTACTGGGTTCGGGGGACGTTTGGGTTATGATCCTGGAGCAAAAGGCCACCCTTGGGATACGTTACAGCTAAAGAGCCCTGAAGAACGCGCTGAACACGTGATTAAATTAAAACCTGAACTCTGCTCCCTGGACGTGGGCACACTGAACTTCGGCCAGAGGGCTTTCGTCAATTTGGTGTCCGTCGTAGAGACGATGGCCAGCATGATTAAAGAAGTCGGCACCAAACCCGAGTTAGAGATCTTTGATATAGGCCACATCCCCATCGCCAGTCACCTTGTAAGCAAAGGGCTTGTGGAAAAGCCACCTTTATTCCAGCTTTGTCTTGGTATTCCCTGGGGGATTGAGGCTACCGTCGAGAATTTGGTCTACATGCATAACAACCTGCCCAGAGATGCTCTTTGGTATGCCTTTGGCACTGGCTCGAACCAATTCCCCATGGCGGCTGCTTCCGTGATCATGGGAGGCCATATTCGCGTGGGATTTGAAGATAATATTTACATCAAGAAAGGTGCCTTGGCCACAAGCAACGCTCAGTTGGTGGCTAAGGCAGTGGATATTGCTAAGCTGATGGACAGGGAAGTGGCCACTCCACAAGAGGCACGGCAAATCCTGAAGCTAAGGAAATAACACGGGAACCCTATTGTTCGAGGTAAAGCTACGGATCCATAAGGTCTTTAGTTCCTAATTCCGCATTCCCCAACCCGCATTCCACGCAGGAAGGTATCCTTCTTTTCAAATGTTTTGAATTCCTCAATCCGCATTCCGCAATTGGAATGGGCCAACTCTTTTGTGAATGACACCTCACTTACAACTAATCTCCTTTAAGAATCTGACTGAATAATTCAGCCAGGCGTTACGGTCTTCGTTTGAAGATTGCTTGCCCTCCGAAGGTTGGGGCGTACCGTAGGCGGGCCGCTCTACGGAGCCCTCACTTTGTTCAATCATCTACATCCTGAAGCTCTATTCTCTCAATATCGTAGAATCGATCGAAACAAATGTCACCACGGTATGCTTCATTCATCTATTTTCAAAATGTGGAGGCCTCAATTAAGAGGCCCCCACTGAACAAAATTGCTCAATCCGACACAACGACCCCTCCACTGCACGTCAGGGGACCCGTGGTTGGTGTTAAAACGGCACTAACGGAGGGTGAACTAAATGTATTCGAGTAATCGGTGCCCTGCGCATAACCTCCGGCAACTGTGCCTTTGACAGTGATTGATTCTATGTCATCAGCGGCATCCTCTTTGAGAGTTAGCTTCCCATTAAGATAAACGGGGCCAGTTGCGCCATTCGTCTGATCGTAAAAGGTTCCTACAGCAATCACGTCAGCATTCTCATTATCCGTCTTTCCCGCTTTGGGCTCTGCGGCATGATCAGTGCCGATGTACGAAAAGGCTGTTGAACCCGAGAAGTCAAGCCACACATCGAGGTTTATTCCCGCCACCGCCACGGTTAAAGTACCACACATAAATACCTCTTCTACGGTTGCGCCCTGGATGGCCGTGCTTGAGCTCGCGACCATGTAACCTGTAAATTTTCCACTTATAGTGCCAACAGTTGTATTCCCTTTTGAGACCTTTTGATAGGTGAGTGTTATGGGGCTTTGAATCTGGCCTGACTCCCACCAGAAGTATGACGGGGCAGCATTTGCCACCCCGCTGAAGACAATCAGCATCGCCGAAACTAAACCAGCAATCAACAGTTTCTTCATAGACTTTCCTCCTCTTTTTTTGATTTGACTAAAGGTAACACGTTAGAAAGTTTCCTCCTCATTTAACACTGTCCCCCGGCCACCTCCTTCCGTCTTTTATTCTCACCCACACGATCCAGCTTTTTCCCATCTGGGATGATTAACCCAAAGCTCTTCTTCCGTCAAACCAAAAATGAAATTGTCAAGTGTCCGCATGGTCAAATCCTGATTTTCACACTTTTTTATTCCATCTTAAATCAGGCAATATTAATGCCGGCTCTTGCCATCGCCATAATTTCCTGGAATCATGGAGTTTTTACCAAACAGGAGCTTCTTTGTGAAAGGCGAGAGTGGAAGAAGCTTTCACACAAATCTCGAATCACCCCCCTCCAAGGGGTGAAGGAATATTCCACTCTTATGGATTACCATTTGAAAGGTTGTACGGAAGGAGGATTTTAGAAAATCACGAGTACGAGGAAGGAAGGGTTAAGAAAGAGAATTATCTGTAAAACCTTGGTACCAGGAAGGGAAGGGGAAATATACAATATGCGTCCCGCTGAGTTGTAGGAAGCATCCTTCTTTCCAAATGTTTTGAATTCCGCAATCCGCATTCCGCACTCTAAGATGTCTCCCCATCCGCAGCATTATGGATGACACCAGAGATCAGTATCCAAAAACTTAACTTGTTGATTGTTGACGGGCTGTTGCCCAAATGATGGTTGCAACGATTATGGAAATCAAACATTGGTATTCAACGCTTGACAAGGGGCTAACTATTTTTTTACGATGACCTCCATAAAGGGCTGGCCGTTCTCTTCCCTTCCAAAGTCCATTCCGATAAGCTCCCGTTCATTTCTAAAAAATAACATTTCCTTGAGCATTTGGTTGTAGGCTATTGGTGTTAAGTTTTTCGCGGTTATATCAATAACTTTTTTTATTTCCAATGAATCATCAAATAATACCAACGTATGTTTATCTACCCACAATTTATGTTTGTCCGGAGCTCTTACTGCTTCACATAAATATAAATTGTCAGGCAATTCTGATATGGACATCATAAAATCATCATAATCGTCGCTCATATCAATTTTTTTTACCGTAGTTAAAGAAGGCATTAGGTCATATTTGCCAATTATAAGTCCCCCATTCGAATCTTTTCCCAGGAACAATATATGCCCGTTGTTCAACAATTTTGGGAAAGTGTAAAATACGTCCATGTTCGCTTCGTCATGAATAGTTTTTATTGTGCCATTGCGAATATCATACATAGAAAATTCCGTATTATTTCCATTCGATCTCAGCAAGTATAATAAATTACTATCATCACTCCACAAAAATGTTGGTAACGTATGTTTGCTTTCCAAACTTGACACATGTTTTTCCTCTTTGCCATCCGCATCTATAATGATTAGATCCAGGCTGCCAGAAGTGGCAATATACTCGGTTAAAGCAATATGTTTCCCGTCTGGCGCAGCCATCGGATAAGCATGACCATACCACCTCGTGTATTCTCTCCGGAATACTTCATGGTATCCGTCCCCCAAAACAGACAGACGTGGCGATACACCCTGGGGCGACCCACCCTTGCGCTTAGATTTATTATATTGATTGTAGATCAAGAATATTCCCTTAGGTGTTGAATAAATTCCTGTAACCATCTTATAGTCTCCAATCCGGTTCACTTTTTTACTTGTCAGATCAATTGAATACAAACCCTTAAAGCCGTCAACAAATAGTATTTTTGATTGGTTATCAGTGAATAGATTCTCCCCAAATAAACTAGAAATCGGTATTTCCATTTTGTCAAACGATAAGCCGGTACCGGATAATGTTAGGATAAACAAAAATATTATGGATATTATTTTGAACATAATTTCCTCCTCCTTCTACTTCCTGCAATGAGTAGATAACTCGCCTCTAACTGCATGAAGGTTTGGCCCGTTTAGGCTGGAGTGGCAAGGTCGGACAACTCTGCTCCTAAATTTGGTAGTTTGCTTGCACCACCGAGATGCGGATATTCCACATCCGGCCGAAGATCAAAACGGCCCTCCACATTCAAATTTTGTTAAAATGATAAGAACTTGGTTTGGGATGTGTTGAATATACAAAAAAGGGAATAGCAGGTCAAGGGAAATTGACCGCCGATGATGACTGATTGGAATCAAGCCTGCTTATGAAAAAGTCGGGTTGTTGACTTCAGGAGAGAAGGGTTAACAAAGAGAATGATCTGAAAAACCTTGGTACTAGGAAGGGAAGAAAGGCCCCCTTAGAATCCAGATCTTTCTATTGGCTTGAGATTTCGCTATGCTCTATGCGCCATGCTCTTAGCGGTCTTTCATTTCAAGGCCCGACTATGTTGTGGATGACCTAAATCCCTTTCGAAATTTTTATAATTTTATGGATGTCCCCCCTTGACACTCCTAAGCCGACCTTCGATGCATGCTTCTTTGTTATCTCTTTAATGCCCTGGCCCGACGCCAGCTGAGATTTGAGTAGCTATCATATTACTCTTTCTTATCTCTCCGTCTCGAAGATACTCAGCATAACATTCCACCCTATTTGAGCCAGGGTTAAGACCGGGAAGGTACACTTGGAAAGCTCTCTTCGTTCCCAACGTTAAATACGATATATCCGATGCATCAAAACAGTATGGCCCTTCCCCTGACCCATAGAAACAGGCTCTCTTAATCTCTGGCTTACCGGCTGCTTCAAAAAAAATATCAACCGGAAAGGATACATTCGCTTCGATGGCACTTCCCAAAACATCTATGCTTATTAATCTTAACTCGCCTGAAGCGAGAGGCTCTTTTGGCACCGTAGCACAAGAAGAAGCCATCAACAAAACCACTCCACTCAACAAAACAGTTATTAATATAGACCTCATAGATATAACCTCCTTCCTATTATGTCCCATTCTTTTTCCTCTACTCCCTTATCCACTACCCGCACCATCTCCAAAACTGCCCTTGATTTTATAAATAATCCACTAGGATGTCAATAAGAAATTAGAGAAAACCAGTCTTGTGGAAATTATCTTTTAAGGATTATGATTTGAAATCTGCTATAGGGATATCGATTCATGGCTTGATAACTTCAGGAGGGAAGGGCTAAGGAAGAGAATGACCTGTAAAACCTTGGTACTAGGAAGGGAAGAGGAAATACACGTAGGCCTTCGTATTCAAAATTGATTCAAAAGGGGGAGCTTTTTTGTGGATGACACCTGCCCATAGTGTAAACCTGACACGAGAGCCATTCCTCCGAGCAAAATCTTAAAATTAGTCAATACTCCGAACCCCTGATTTGAAACTCCGAACTTTTTCACCGGACACGGCCCACTGCTCCAACATAGACGGAAATCTCATTCTTCCCATCCACACCAATCACACGGTCTACCTCTTCATCAAAGAAAGCGCCCACTGCGCAGCAACCCATGTCCAACGCTGTAGCAGCTAAATACAGGGCCTGACCGATATGCCCCACATCCATGTAGATGTAACGATAAGCTCTCTCCCGATATTTCCACTTCGATCGTCCGACAATGGCCGTCCAGACGAATACGCAAGCAGCCTCTTCAAGCAGCTCCTGACCCAATCCAGCTTCACAAAGCTCAGGACCAAAATGGCCTTCCTTCAAAAGAACCAACCGGGCCTCCTTCACATTGTAATGATAGATCCCTGATGGAATCTCTTCGACCCGGTTCACACCGAGATAAGTTTCTATTGGGTAAAGGGCCCCCGCAGAGGGCGAAGCCCTAAATTCAAACCCCCCAGAACGTCCTGGTGATCCCTTGGGTGGCCCAGATTAATTGGGAGAGCTCGGAGAAGGTGATAGATTGCTCAGAAAATTCCCGGACGGATCGCCTTTGAGCAATGGCCTCCCAAAGGGATTTTCCACTCTTCTGATCAATAGGACGAATGGGAAAGTATTTTATTGCATTATGAAACTCTTTATAAGGAGAAGGCTGATGTGCCCAATCGAGCCCTCCTCGCGGCATGGCTTCTTTTCGATATTTTGTCTCTTGATGATACAGGTCGCCGATTCCCTCTCCCCTCCGATCCATGAATCACCTCCTCAATTTATCTCCCCAATTGATCGTGGGCCAACCTTTTTAGTTCCGCATTTGTCCCGTGCCAAGGGCCGATCCCGAGTCTATTTTTTGCCCCCTACCCTTTCTGCGCTGCCCTTTGCGCCATACTCCATGCACACCCTGCACGAACGTCCCTATAGTTCCTACGCTAATCGCTGACTGCTGATTCTCCGGCGAGATATCCCGTAGAAAATGCAGCCTGCAGGTTATACCCTCCAGTCGTTCCATCCACATCCATCATCTCGCCGCAAAAGAATAAACCATGCACTCTCCGCGACTCCATTGTCTGGGGATTTATTTCCTCTAACGATACGCCCCCCCGCGTGATGGTCGCCTCTTCAATGGGCCTCGGTTTTGTTATATTTATTCTGAAATCCGTAAAACATAAGACGATTCTTTTCCGCTCCTCCCGGCTAATTTTACCACATCGCTTACCCGGCTCGACAGCGCACCGGCGTTCAAAGAGCAGCGCGAACGATCTTGGCAGAGCCTGTTTCAAATATTGTGAAAGGGTTTTTGTGCCGGAGGACTCAAACTCCCGTTGAAGGAGTGGGTCAAGTTCTTGAGCTGTATGAGCCGGCCTGAGTTGAAGTGAAAGGGCAACAAGGCTGCCGGCAGCCAGCGCATCGATAACGATCCCGCTAAGAATAAGCACGGTTGGGCCTGATACACCAAAGTGTGTGAACAGGATGTCGCCCTTCTCTGAAGCCCTTTTTTTCCCGTCCACTAACACCGAAAGCGAAATATCTTTAAGCGTTATCCCTTGCAATTCCTGAAGGAATGGCTCGTCTGACTCAAGCGCGACGAGACCTGGCGTCAGCGGCACAATCGAATGTCCGCATTGTCTTGCCAGCTTGTACCCGTCGCCGGAAGATCCAGTTTTTGGATACGACATGCCGCCCGCGGCAACAATAACTTTTCCAGCATTCAACAGGCCGCGGTCGGCACACCTCACACCGCCGGTGCGTAAGGTTTCTCCGGGGTGGATAATAAGTTTTGTTACAGCGGTATTGTGAAGGATACGAACGTGGTGGTCTTCCATATATTGACGCAATACGGCAAGCACGCTTTCAGCACGATCATCGGCGGGGAAGACCTTCCCGTCGGGGTCCACCCTCATTTCCAGTCCACGGGAGCTGAAGAAATGGATCAAATCGCGGTTCGAAAATAGGGTGTATGCCCGATAGAGAAATTTGCCATTCTTCCCAAAGGCATTAACGAATTCCTTCAGGCCGGCTTTGTTGGTGATGTTGCACCGGCCACCGCCCGTCAGGAGCAATTTGTTCCCCAGACGGTGTGTCTTTTCAACGAGGTTTACTTTCGCGCCTCGCCCCGCTGCGCGCCCCGCTGCCATCATGCCGGCAGCGCCTCCCCCCACAACAATGATGTCCGGCCTAGCCCAATTCTTTTTGGTGATCATCTTATGTCTATGATTGGTTTATCCGTCAGCGCAACACCACCCTGTTTAATCCCGTTTGGTTTTCTTTTCATCTCTTCATCTCCCTATACACCATTTTCGCCATCTTCAAAAACTCTCGCTTGGTCAATATCCCTTTCTCCACTTTATAATTTTAGGCTGAGTAATTGGAAAAAAGCATCCCAATTATTAAATTGATATTTTAATGACAAATCTTTTTCCTTTATTTTTATCAGGCCCATACGGTTCATGCTGAAGCCTGCCTTCATCTTTATAAAATCATCACCGAGGATTAGGAACCCGAGCAGGTGGTTTTTGGCTTCGGGTTCTTTCAGAAGAACTAAAGCCCAATCCATATTTTCTGAGGAAATAGGATGAGAAATTTCTATCCGAGGTGGAGGTATCTCCCAACGGTCGTCCCGACTCGCATGAATAAACAAGAAATGAGTTCTATTTCTAACGTAAAAACGATAAAGTTGTGAATACTTTCCTATTAATTTCAAATCGAACTTAAATCTTTTTTGTTCCAAAGCAGTTTTTAGGTTCGATAAAAACTCATTGACCAATTCTCTTCCGGCTTCTCTTAGCATTTCTTTCATCCCATGTTAATAATCTCTTACGGTGAGACTGAGGGTCAAGGTCAATAAGCGAAACCTTCTTCCCAAACCGAGTACCCCCCCTCCTATGTCTATGGTAGAGCTTGTTTTATCTACCCCGCCTTTCTGGTTTGCTGTAGCTATTATCTTCGTGGGGCTATTAGCTCCTGCAGATTGTTTTGACAAATTTTGCGTATTTGTTATTTGAAATGAATGCTCTCCCGAAAGCGTCAGGATCTTTTGTCCATTTTTTTAGGTGATGTTTTTCTCTTTCCTTTCCAAAATCCATTTCCATAATATAAGCTGTTATTCTTGGTGGTTTGAGCCTTTCTCTCCTACTCAATTGTCTAACAAGTTCTTTTAGAGGTTCTGGCCATTCATCCTGTGGTTTCTTCAACCAGTATTCTGCCCAGCAATAAACGTAAGCGGCATATCGCTTCATCTTATCTACAAAATCTTCTCTTCCAGGTTTTGAAGTAATATAATCAAAGGTGGTCTTCGAAAGGTTACGGATCATGCTTACAATATCCTCAGGTTTCGCAAAAGACATTATGTAGAGTGTACGCCAAGCGTCAGGGGATGCAGAAATTTCTAAGGTGAGGTCTTCACCAGGTGGGGGAAGCGGTAAAAAAGTTCCCTTAGTAGATAACAGACGAGTGCCTTTAGTTCTTTTCCACCGTGTCTTTATGTCCATCCGCCACCTCCTACACCTTTTCTGGTGCTTAATGCCTGTCCAGCTTTCTGGGAAAGATTTCTTTCAGGACTTTATCAGGTATTAGCCGTGATGAGTTGTTCCACTTTTCTCTCCCCGCATTTTGGGCACTTCGCCTTCCCAGCATCGTGCTCTCCAATGCTAAGAAGAGCGGTAAACTTCTTATTACATTTCGCACATCGATAGTCGTAACTGGGCACACATTTTCCTTCCTTTCTTCACTGAAATGGATTTTTCAAACTGCCTTCCATTACCTACAACAAATAGGTATTACTATAGAAAGGAGGAGTTCTGTCAATAGGTAACTTCGTAGCGTAGGAGAAGGGCGATTGTTCCTCCCAAGCCTGGGATCAACTTTTCCGTCAATCCTTACCGCTCTTGTCTGAATGGTCTTTGCTCGGGTATCTTGTCCAATAACTCCCTGAGAACTGGCCGTAAATAGATCTGATCGAGATCGAAATGCTTCAACGCCGTCGCCAAGGTCCTAATCCTATCCGTCGTCGTCGCCCTAGAATTGATTATTAATACATATTCTCCTCGTAACAGGCACAGACCTCCTAGCACCTTGACCAAATCTTCATCTTGCTTTATGGCTTCATCGCGGATTTGTATGCCAAAGCTTTTTATTAATTCCTCGAGCTGTTCTATGATGGCATTCTCATCCATGCTTCGAGTTTCCTTAAAAACTCAACCTGCCGACGGATAACTTTTGTCTCACTTGAAGAGTACTGAATTCTAAATAGGGTGTCAATGAGAATTGGAAGCCTACTAGGGTGTCAGGCCTACACTTTACACTTATATAACAGCTTCTTTTGAAATCATAATATTTCGTTTTTATCCTTTGTCACTTTCCTTATCCTAAACTGGTTCAATGAATGTTTGAAGATCCCAAAGTGGAATGAACTGTCCATAGTGTAAACCTGACACCTCTTCCTCACACTATTTTTGTTTTTATTATAGATGATAGAATTGGGTTGTCAAGAAAGGAGATTACAGATCAACTCGTCTATAATTTTGTAAATATACCAAGAGCAAAGACCTGACCCCACACCGCTGAATTCCGCATTCCGCACGGGAAGTATCCTTATTTTCGAATGTTTTGAATTCCGCAATCCGAATTTCGGGCGAAGCATCCGTCTCGGATCAATTCGCAATCGGAGTGGCCAACTTTTTTATGGATGACACCACTTTAGTCCTGCATCTGGTAGGGTCAAAGGCTGACCCCGAGTCTACGATGATCGCAAAATACCCGTTTCGCTCCTCGGACGTTTTACCCACATTAGTTCTTGCCGAGCAGCTTCAGAACTCCGACCGACATCGCTGGGATATAGGTGATCAGCAGCACGCCGATGCCCAGTATGATTAGGAACGGGACGACGTGCCGGTAGAGTTGGGGCAGCGGCTTGCCGAAGCGTGATGATGAAAGGAAGAGGTTCAAGCCGACGGGGGGAAACAGGAAACCCAACTCCAAGTTCGCGAGGAAAATGACGCCCAGGTGGATCGGGTTGATTCCGAACACAGCGCCCAGGGGCGCGATGAGCGGTGCCAGAATGATAAGGGCCGAGTAGATCTCCAGGACACTGCCGAGCACGAGCAGAAGCACGTTGAGCACAAGCAGGAAGACCAATTTCGTGTGGATATGTGTCGTTACCCAGCTCGTAAGGAAGGCGGGGATCTGCGCGTCGACCAGATAGGACGTCAGCCCCATGGCGATGCTCAGCAGGATAAGCACGGCGCCCATGAGTGATGCGGAACGCAGAAGCACGCCCGGCAGGCCGCGGATAAACGCTATGTCGCGCGTGATGAAGCACTCAATGACCACGGCGGAAACAAACGCCGCGGCGGCCGTCTGGACCATGGATGTCAGCCCGCTTTCAAACAGACCGATGATGAGGAACGGTAATAGCAGTTCCCACTTGGCTTCCCAGCATGCGGCCGCTGCTTCCTTCCAGCGGAACGGCTGCCGGCTGGCCTTGTTGCGGCCTCCGACGTAGATGCCGTAGACTGCCACAAGGACCACCAGCAACAAGCCGGGCGCCAGCCCCGCAAGATAGAGCGAATCCACCGGCACACTCATATTGCGGCTGCTGGCCACGACGCTGTAGATGATGACCGGGAGGCTGGGCGGGAAGAGCAGACCCAGGCTGCCGGACGCGGTGACAAGTCCCAGCGAGAATCCTTCGGAGTATCCGTCCTTCCGCAGAATCGGGTAGACCAACCCGCCCAGGGCGATGATGGTCACGCCCGACCCACCCGTAAACGTGGTGAAGAGTGCGCAAACCGCAGCCACCATCACCGCGATGCCGCCCGGCATCCAGCCAAACAGGGCGCGGAAAAAACGCACGAGGCGGGCAGACGCCCGGCTTTCCGCGAGCACATACCCGCAGGCGGTCAGGAGCGGGATTGCCGGGAGCGTGGGCGAATACATCAGCCGGTAGACCTCGGCCGGGACGGCTGAGACCGGCGTCAGATCGCGGAAGAACAGGACCAACGCCAGGCCACCCATGGCGACGAATACCGGGGCGCCAAGCAGTGCGCCCGCTATCACGGCGAGCGCCAGGGGCCAGACGTGCGCCACGGCTTCCGCGGGAAGCAGGCTCAAGGCGAACCCGCCCGCCACCGCGGCCATCGCTATGGTTCGGCCTCGCCACCGCGGGGACGCCTGCCACGCAAACCGTGCCGCCATCAGGGCAAGAGCCACCGGCATGATGCACTCGCTCACCCATTCAGGCACCCCGATGGGGAGGAGTTTGCCGTTCTGCTTGTTTACCGCCACGACTGCCATGCTCCCATAGGCCAGCACGGCGACTGTCGCGGCCGCAACGGAGTAGGCGAACACCCGCGCCACCCTGCGGGCGACGCCGTCACCGAAGAGCTCCGCGGTGGACAGGGTGAGGTGTTTCCCTTCCCGCGTGGCGACAAGGCCGCCTACGAATGCGAGCCAGAGGGTCATTTGCTGGACATAAGCGGACGAGCCGGGTATGTGGAAGCCGCCAAGGAGGCCTCCGACGGCATCAATAAGAGGGAGCAGGGCCGCCAGGGCAAGCGCGCCCACGAGAGGTATTTGCTCAAGGCGTTGGGCGAGAGCATCCAGTTTCACGCTATTTCACAGTCGCGGCGCGCTTGCGATACTCGTCACGATACTTCATCGCCTCGTCAAAGGCCTCGGCCCCCACAATCCGGTCGCGGAGCTTCGGATAAGCGCTCTCAGACACCTTGACCCAGGCTTCGCGTCCCTTGGTATCGATCGGAACAATGTTCAGGCCGCGCTTTTTCATTTCATCCACATCGCGCTCGGCGCTCTTGCGGATCTCGTCCCGCAGCTTCTTGCCCGTCTCCTGCATGACCTGCAGCAGCGGGGCGTGCAGGTCCGTCGGAATCTTGTTCCAGGTCCGCTTATCGATAACCGTCGCGCCCAGCAGGAGCTCGAAGTTCAGGTCGGTCATGTTTTTCGCATAGTTGTAGTACTGGGTGATGACCGCCGTCTGCGGAGAAAGCGCCACCGCATTGATGCGTCCCGTCTGCAGTGCAGTGGCGATTTCGGCAGTCGGCATCGGCTGCGGGCTGAAGCCCATGCTCTTTAGGATGTCTATCGAATCGGTGTCGTTTTCCCATGCGAAGAGCTTCAGCTTCTTGAGATCGTCGGGGGTGGCAACGGGCTTCTGGGTAAAGTAGTGGACCCAGCCCCCATCAAGCCAGTTCAGCACAATAAAGCCCTTTTTCTCGAAGTTCGCCTCCAGCTTGGGACGCATTTTCTCGAGAACGCCATACACCTCCTCATAAGAGGCGTACATCATCGGAACGCTCAGGGCGTAGACCGACTTGTCAATCTCGGCCAGGCCGACGGACGTGAGCAGGCCGGCATGCAACGTACCGAGCCGCATCTTGCGGACGACATCAGGATCGTCACCGGAGACGCTGCCCCAATAAATGTTCATGGTAACACGACCGTTAGAGATTTTCTTCCACTTCTCACCGCCCTCTTTGATGATCGTGGCCCACGAGGTCCCCTCGGGCACCAGCGTGGCCATCTTGATGGTGATCTGAGCTCCGGCCGGTGGGATAAGAAGCACTGCCGTCAGCACAACCGCCGCGGCGGCGAATGTCGCCACCAGCACTCTGTAACGCAGACGCGAGTTCCGTGTAAATTCAGATTTCATCATGGATGACACCCTCTGTCAGTGGAGTGTTTCTACTCCACAAAGAGCTCGGCGATCCGGCCGAGCAACCATTTGGCCCGACGTTGCGCGATGAGGTTCGCCATGCGCGTTTCGGGTGCTTTGTTTGCATCAAAGGCCAAGGCCTCTTCGAGCAGGCCCTGGAACTCCTTCTTGTTCTGAGTGGAGACGGAGACCGTTTCGGCGTAGCTCACCAGAGGCGCAACGCGCGCGCCCTGCGAGAGCTGCTTCGCACGCTCCAAATGCTCGCGTGCCTTCGTGAGCGATCCACCGATGGAGGCGCGCCCTCCCTCGTAGGAGATGAAGAAATCGTGGATCGAGCCGCGCTCCCACGCCTCGTCGAGCGCGAGTGCCCGCCGCATCAGCGCCTCCACCAAGTTCTGATCGGCTGTTAGTTCCGCGTCATCTTTGGAGATCGAGATCGCGGCGCCCCACGCATTCGCGGTCCAGTAAAGGAGAGGCACGTGATTCTTCCGCAGCTTGTTGAGGGCCGCCTGCGGGTCCTTCCGAATCAGGGCGCGGAAGTTGGGGACGTTGACCTCAAGACCTCTGAGCCCGTAATCGAGGGCTCGCCGATACATTTTACGTGCCCGGGTGCGAAGTGCCGTTGCGGCGGCCAGATCATTGGCTTCAACAAAGTCCGCATCCTGCTGAAGATGACCGTAGGCGTACTGGGTGAACCCGCTTGATGCGGCGAGTAACAGATTCTTGTTCTTCGGCGCCTTTGCCAGCAGCCCTTCGATGGTCTTCAATCCGAAAGGCACCGCCTCCCATACAAAGTCCGGATCATCGTCGGTGGCGTAGACGGAGTTGCCGCTGACTAAAGCCTTTCCCACCTTGTTGATTATCACGGCGCAACCCGTCGACGAGAGAGCGAGCATCACCACAGCTACCGCGAAGACCAGCCTGCGGCCATAGCCTCCCCCCGGAAAGAACCCGGTAGCTAAGTGACGCAGCGGATTGGCAGATCGCCGAGGAACGTATGACGCTTTTGGAGACATCATGATAACAACTCGCTTTTGGGTGGGTAAAATATATGAAAAAGGGAGCTGTAAGTCAATACAAAAGATGCCCATTGAGATATGGCGGAAGATTTTAGGCCAGTATAGCAGACAACGATTGCCAAGGGAAAACTTGCATCATGGGCGAAATCTGTCAGCCAACGATTTCAGGGAGGAAGGGTTAAGAAAGAGAATTATCTGTAAGACCTTGGTGCCAGGAAGTGAAGAGGAAATACGCAATATGCGTCCCGCTGACTTGTAGGAAGTATCCTTCTCTTCAAATATCTTAAATGCCGCAATCCGGGCGAAGCATCCGTCTCGGATCAATCCGCATTCCGCAATCTAAGATGTCTCCACACCTGCCTTTCGGACGACCAACTCTCCTATGGATGACACTGGGTCCTTCACTTCGTAAATTTAATCAAACATTCTTATGAAATCCGACGCATAAATGATTTTTATGGATTGATATTTTCTTAGATCGGACAAATCTTTGTCCCCGGTGACGATGCAATCGGCGTTTGCTGAGAGGGCACATGAGATAAACTTGTCATCTCCGGGGTCTCTGCATGCCCCTTTGACGTGTTTGCTGACATTCACCACTTCGAAAAATGGAAGGATTTCGTGTTCGATAAGTGATTCTATCTCGGCACGGAATAGGGAGAATTTTGGATATTCAAGAACGGCCCTGAGTTCGCCAAAGGTCTCTTTTGAAATAACGGGAACGATCTTACCCTTTTGCCATAACCCCACTATCCTCGACAGCTCTCCCTTGAAAAGCAAAGCGGATATCAGAACATTCGTATCCTGCACCACGCGTGTTATCTTTTTCGGCTTCTTGCCCACTGGACTGCCTCGTGCACATCTTTTTCAGTCAGGCCGAGCTTTTTCATTTTTTCTCTAACGCTATCAAGGGAGAACGGAACAGGAGTGATCTTCACCGGCATTAAACGGATCGTATTATCCTCGATGCTGACATCAAAATACTCGGCATCCGGGAGGGCTTTCACAATCTCCCTGGGCAAGGTGATCTGGTTCTTGGACGTCTTCTTGGCAAGCATGATTCCTTACCTCCTTATTGTAAGGATACATTGTTTTCGCTTTCTTTGTCAAGAACTCTTTCCGGCGAGGGGAAAAGCTGCCCGAAGGGAGGCTACTCGCGGACGATTACTTTCTCCGCGTCTCCGTATCCTCGTGTCTCTATGTCTCCGCGTCTCCCCATCTGCAGTATTATGGATGACATCAGAAATTGGTGCTTAAGGAAATGACTTGTCGAATGTTGCGGCCTGACCCCTTAGATCTGGAAATACATATAGGCCTTCGTATTCAAAATTGATTCAAAGGGGCAGCTTTCTTTCTAAAAACTTAACTTGTTGATTGTTGGGACCCGACCCTGGGAGCATGGATGTTGTCAATCAGCGTGTTAAAATAGTTCGGCACTTTGGTTTCAAAAGTCACCTGCTCGCCGCGGGTGGGGTGCATGAAGGAAATCGATTTGGAATGAAGCGCTAAACGCCTGTACCCATCCTTGGTTTTACCATATTTACGATCGCCTACGATCGGATGTCCCTTGTCAGCCATATGTACGCGTATCTGATTCTTCCTGCCGGTCAAAAGATTGATCTCCAGCAGACTAAACTGCTTGGTCTCTTTAAGCACCTTATAAGCAGTATGTGCCAGTTTGCCTTTTGTGACATCCGTTGTGGAATGGACGAC
The DNA here is from genome assembly GCA_963765435.1 of uncultured delta proteobacterium. Classification (GTDB taxonomy): domain Bacteria; phylum Desulfobacterota; class BSN033; order BSN033; family UBA1163; genus UBA1163. Next base: position 2,054,084 of record CAVXWK010000002.1, on the reverse strand, counting down.
ATAAGCCTTGTTCTCAGACAGGTATGAGGTAATCATTCCCTCTTTTTGGGCGAACTGACCATAAACCACCGCAACATATTTCTTTTCCGTGTGTTTCCACTGAGCCTGCAAACGGTACTTCACTTCTTCGCTTCTTGCAAATATCAGTACGCCGGATGTCCACTGGTCCAGCCTATGAACAATGAAGATTCGGTTTCGCGACTTGAGAGAGCCTTTGCGTACGTAATCGGTCAGAATGTAGTAAGCGGTCTTGAATTTATTAGCCTCCGTCCCCACTGTCAATAGCCCCGCAGGCTTATCTACCACCAGGATATCCCTATCCTCGTAGAGTATTTCTAACCCTCTTGGCAGATGTTTGCCGGTCGAATGTTTTTTCTTAAGCATACGGAGTACTCCTCTATCTTGTGCAGTTGATAGCCTATTGGCACATTGCTATCGAGTCACAAAACATGAGGAGTAATAAAGGGGACGGCTCTATTTATTTAGATTCTTTTGCAATATTGCAAGACCTGGCCCCAGATACCATTTTCCTGTTCAGAGATAGGCTACCAGCGATCGCGGCCGCCGCCACGACCACCCCCAAACCCGCCCCCGGATCGGCCGCCTGAGCGAGGGCTCTTTTCCTGCGCCTCGTTAACCTTAATGGTCTTGCCGTCAAGGCTCGTGCCATCCATCTTTGATATCGCCGTCTTAGCATCGTCATCCTGAGCGAAGGTCACGAAGCCAAAGCCCCGGGAGCGCCCCGTGTCGCGCTGTGTGATGACCTTGGCTTCGGTGATTTCCCCATAAGACGCAAACGCCTGGCGCAGACCGTCGTCCGTCGTGTCCCAGCTCAGACCCCCTACAAATAGTTTTTTCGCCATAGCTTTAACCTCTCCTTTTCTGCGTTGGTTTGTCCAACGCCGTTTGATGGGTAGCACCCGTTCTTCAACGGTTGCTCCATTTGTTTAATTTTGTTTTCTGCAACGCCAGAACGCCGGCCTTACCGGAGGAATGACTCTCTTGTGTTCGTGGTAAGAAAAAATAGAAAGGCTTATCCTTGGAAAGGCGTATCGAGTTAGGGCCCGGCTCACTTTTTTCTTGTTCGACCTCTACAACTTCATAAAACCATATCATAAAAAGGTAAAGGATTTCAACTCCATTATCTCTCAATCATGACTCCGGTCGGATCTTTTTCCCTTACGATCTTGATCCGCGACGCGTGGACAACCTCTTCCCTGCTCCCCCAAATTGATCTATCTAATTAAATTCCGCAATCCACAAGCTTTGAGGTTTGTGTTTTACGCTATGCTCTGTGCGCCATGCTCCTTACGATCTTTCGTTTCCAGGGCCAACTTTTTTATGGATGACACCACTTTATTTCTGCATTTGTCCCGTGTCAATGGCTGACCGCAGGCGCCGTGGGGCTATTAGCTCCTGCAGATTGTTTTGACAAATGTCGCGTATTTATTATTTGAAATGAATGCTCTCCCGAAAGCGTCAGGATCTTTTGTCCATTTTTTTAGGTGATGTTTTTCTCTTTCCTTTCCAAAATCCATTTCCATAATATAAGCTGTTATTCTTGGTGGTTTGAGCCTTTCTCTCCTTCCATGATATGTATATTTACTCAATTGTCTAACAAGTTCTTTTAGAGGGTCTGGCCATTCATCCTGTGGTTTCTTCAACCAGTATTCTGCCCAGCAATAAACGTAAGCGGCATATCGCTTCATCTTATCTACAAAATCTTCTCTTCCAGGTTTTGAAGTAATATAATCAAAGGTGGTCTTCGAAAGGTTACGGATCATGCTTACAATATCCTCAGGTTTCGCAAAAGACATTATGTAGAGTGTACGCCAAGTGTCAGGGGATGCAGAAATTTCTAAGGTGAGGTCTTCACCAGGTGGGGGAAGCGGTAAAAAAGTTCCCTTAGTAGATAAGAGACGAGTGCCTTTAGTTCTTTTCCACCGTGTCTTTATGTCCATCCGCCACCTCCTACACCTTTTCTGGTGCTTAATGCCTGTTCAGCTTTCCAGTGAAGATTTCTTTGAGAATTTTATCAGGTATTCTATCTCTTTTTACCCTCATCTCTTCTGCCTTGGTGAATATTCTCTCCCTCACCAATGGAAGATGTTATACGATTAAACTCATTTCATAGGAAAAGTAACTTTTGCAACACCTCGTATTAAGATTTGGTTTCCGAGGAGCCTTCCACTAAGTGTCTAAATTCAGGCGGATATTCTGTCTTGGCTGTTCCTGCCGTACAGAAAGGAATGCTCTCAATGATTCCGGCCATCCGATGATAGGGAACGGATACAAAGAGTTCTTCCGGTTTATACCCTTTCATCTTTCTTGCCGTATAATCCATGAAGCTCACATTGATCTCCCCGGATACGAGAGGGTAGGTGATGGCCATATGGCAGGCCGATCCAACGAGTTCGGTCTTGGGTGAAACTCCGCTATCATAAGTGGCCAAAGTAAGGAGACGGCATGCCTGCTCGGCGTTGCAGAGAAAAAGAACAAGGTCTGGCTTGGAGGGGGCTTTCCCCAAAGGACAAATAATAACATAGTCGGCCAACCCAAGAGGAGGCTGAGCCGTCAGGGTCATTGCTCGATGGAAGGTAGCAATAGAGCAGAATAATTTCTCGCCTTCAACTAAGAATTTCTTTAATGCTTTATCCTCCTTCCCGGTGGGCCTTGGCCCCAGTCCCAGATGCCACGTGCCTCCATGGCAGGCTGAATTCTCCTTATCTAAATTGATAATGGCACCATCCCTTGCCTCCTGCAAAGCCCCACAGACCCAATGTTTACCTCCCTTTCCTCCCTCAGCGGGGGCCATTGAAAAGGTAATGGCAATAGGGTTTCCTTCGAGTTTCAAGACCTCCCTCAATCTCTCGGCATGTTCATTCCATATCATCTTCTGCTCCTCCTTCCTGTGGCACAGGATAAAATTCCTAACAAGGCCGCTCCCATCCATCATTAAAACAGCTATTGAGATAGACTTCCTAATCAAAGATATGCCTTAGAATCTCCTTTCCTTTACCCTTTCTTCTTGTTCCTTCTGCTTCTCATCGGCTCTTCTCGCCTCACTAATTATCCTGGAATTGATATAGAGGGTTCCCTTATGTCGATCCTTGGAATACGACAACGACATCTCTGTATATTTGCCCCACCAGGGATAAAATTCTTCCGCATGTCCTATCGTCGATGGCTCCCCTCTATCCATCTTTTTCATAACTTCCTCAGACTCAAGGGATTTTCCGAATTGTTCAAATAACTCTTTTTTAAGAGCCTCAAAATTTCCCTCACCTTTAAAATCGATCCATACACCCTCGAAATATCCCATCCAAAATGAATAGAATATATTTTCAAGTTTTGCCTCACCTATCGCTAAGGCATCCCCTTTTCTTCTATACCAGACTAAGTCCTTAGCAGAGGCTTTGTCTTGTTCAACTTCCTCCATGCCTTTTAATGTAGAAATCTCGGTTCCCCACTTGATATCCCTGAAGCCATTTGGGTCTGGGTGAGATTTAGAAGGCCGAGTGGAAGCAAAACAACCTATCAAAAAGATGGCGAATAAAATAGCTAAAATCTTTACCTTCTTCATGACTTCTACTTTTAGTTTTACCATTTTACTCAGGTGCTATCCTCCTTTCACTCTTTCTCTCTCCATTTCCCTATCCACTATCCCCACCATCTCCAAAAACTCCCTTTAATTTTATAAATAACCAAATAGGGCGTCAATAAGAAATTAGAGAAAACAGTCTTGTCAAAATTATCTTTTGAGGATTATCACTTAAAATCTGCTACAGCGATATGGGTTCACGCCTTGAGGACTTCAGAAAGGAAGGGTTAAGAAATAAAATTATCTGTAAAGCCTCGGCACCAGGAAGGGAAGAAAGGCCCCATGAGAATCCAGATTTTTCTATCGAGCTTGAGATTTCGCTATGCTCTATGCGCCATGCTCTTAGCGGTCTTTTATTTCAAGGGCCAACTTTTTTATGGATGACACCGAATTTTTGAATAATTAGCTTCTATCTGTTTGTTATTCAAAAAGAATATGAGAACCGTCCCCAAACCCGTAAGCCATCGATGGATAGATTGCTATTTCTCAGTCTAAAAATGCTTAATCACCAACACTGATTTTGGCATCATAAGGGGCAGGACGGCCTTCCTCCCTCTCCAACCAATCTTTTAAACTTAAAAGGAACGTAGCCCACTTGGTGCTGCAATGGCGCATAAATTCATCGGGCTTCTTCCAGTTGGCGTGCGTGAATAGGACGAAAGTCTCATCTTTCTTAGGTTTCAATTCAAAGGTTAAGTCTGTATCCACCCACTCTTTAGGTCCCTTCACGCATTTCCATTTCACTACTTTGTTGGGCTTTGACTCCACAACCCTCATATCGGCGAACAGGAAATCAATAATTCCGCCTTTTTTGGGGTTTCCTTTAGTACCCACGACCCACCAATGAGAAAGCCCATCAATAGTAGATAGAGCCTTAAAAATCTTTTGGGGTGTGGATTTAATGCCGACTCTGTGAAGAATATCTGGCATAATTTCACCCTCCTTCTTTTAAATTTGCTCAATCAAAAGATATTCATTAGAAAGTCAAACTTCAAGGACGGCACAGAAGGCAACGGGGCTTTCAGCGCCACTCCATCCCCCCTTCTTCTTACTCAATATTGACCTTTCTCTTTTGGCAAACACCACACGTCTTTGATTTTGCAGACTCTTGCAAGCATCTCTTCGTACTCTTTATTGATAGCTGCTCTTTCCGTCAGGTCGATAGGCTGGATGAAGTATCCATGGGGGCCGGGCATTATAACAAAGGGATACATGCCACCGGGCTTCCCGCCGCCTATGTCTTCATTAGATACGTTGGGGGCGTAGTACATGACGTGCGGGTAGTTCATGGTGACGGCACGGTCGCTTTCTTCCGGGTTCCAGTACGTTCTCAGTACTGGAGACAGCATGTATGAGATGCCGGCCCGTTCCGGCGCTTTATAGTATCCTTTTTTAAAACGGTCTTTGATGATTCTCTTTAGTTCGCCGGGAGGAGTACCCTTGGCTTGCATCTCTGCCGCGTCAAAGAAAACCCGCATCTGCGCCTTGACGCCTGCGCTATCAAAGGAAATCGGGTAGAGAATATCATCTCTATATTCCGTAAGGGGCCAAGCCCCTCTGAACGTATCATCGCCGGTTCGAGCAACAAAGGCGTGGAATCCATTAGTACCCTTACGGGCAACCTCGAAGCCCTTGTCTGGGTTTAAAACATATACGGTTGCATTGTCCCTGAGGTGGGGCGGCAGCGCGCTCAGCGCGAGCTGAATTTCCAGATCTCGCGGCAATGGCTCGATTTTCGCCTGTTTGTCTTCCGCGCTCGCTACAAGCAAGAATAATAGACCTGCAACTAGAACAATTGCCTGAACCTTTCTCATCTTGACCTCCCAACCGAACATGTGGAACATCTTTGGATTTGCCATGTCGCACCTCCTCAAGATATTTGCATTTGCAACTGAACATCGCCGCTGACTAAGAAGTTCGTTGTCCTGCATTTTCAGGAATACCACCGGCATTTGAAAAAGGCGATGGGATGAATGCTGTATTTTTGCAGGAACAGTACAGTATTTATCATCTAAGGGAAATGATTACGATTTGAAGGCTTCCTATTGTAGGGTGAGATTCAAGAAATGACTTCAGAGGAAGTTAAACGCCTGACGCCAGCACCAGTGTCTCAACACCTAACTTGTTGATTGCTGAGACCTGACCCCGGAGGCACTTCGAACAGAGAGGTAGACTTCATCTGTTCATTTCGTGCGGAGGCAGTTTTGCCTCCATTTTCTCTGGAAACTGCAGATTTAAGAAAGGTATTAGGCTTAAAATCACAATGAGAAGGAGGCTTGCGAAAGTAGCCTGATAAGCAAACGCCTTCCATGCCGAGAAACAGTCCAGAAGGGAACCGACTGCCACCGGCAGCCCGGCCGAGACCGGTAGCATGAGGAAGGGCGAAATGGCATAGTAGGGACTGGCATCCTCCAGCCCTGACAATCCCTTTACCACCGGCGCATAAAGCTGGTTCCTACCGGAGCGGGAAAAGCCCAGGAGGAAGCTGGCGGCAAAAAACAGGATGGTGCTTTTTAAGAAGACCAGAAGTGCAATGGCAAGGATGGTGCTGGCCTTGATAAGGGCATAGCGTACTTTGATTTTTAATGGCCTGGCAAATCCCAGGAGGAGGTTGGCTGAAACCGCCCCAATAAAAAGGAAAATGATAAAGGCCCCGCCGGCAACAGGAGCAGGCACCGAGCGCCAATCGATCGCATAGCGCGCGTAAAACGTAACGGAAACAACAACTGCGGAAAATTCTATATCCTGTAAAAGGTATAAAATCATGCTGCGGTTCTTCAGGACATGCCTGAAATAATGGCCGAAATACCCGACCGGGCTTTCATAAGCAGTCTTATCGATCTCATCCCGGTTTTCGATTGCAAAGGCATAGCCGAAAGAACCGATGAGAAATAGAACCCCGGCTAAAAAGAAAACCATGCCTGCGGAAGCCAGGCTCATCCCCACCGCCCCGATGGCAAAGGTAAGAACGACGCCACTCAAAAGCTTGGCGAAATTCTGGGCGAACATCATGATGGAAATGCCCCGGACGCTGTCCCACGGCATGAAAATCTTGACCACAAAATTTTGCCAGACAGGGATCGTTGCCGCCAGACCCACTGCAAACCAGGAATAAAAGAAGATAAAGATGGGATAAGCGAACCTGGGTGTGCCGAAGAATAGGTAATAAAGCCCCAGCAGGATGATGCTGATGGACGGGATAACCTGGAGCCACACGGTCGGCCATTTCTTATAAGGAATCCGGGAAGTCAGGTAAACCGCCAGAAAGGGAATGAAGGCCATCGAGAAACTGAAGATAGTGCCCGTCATTCCGATTTGTGAATTGGATGCCCCGACGGAAGTTAAAAATACCGGCACGAACGTGGATTCGAGAATGATGGGAAGTCCCAGTCCCCATAAAAATTCGCCCGCGGAGGTGGAGACTGCATTCCGTAAGAAATACTTGCCAAGGTCCGTCGATTGAGCCATCATACCCCCGCTTACAAAACATCCGTCAAAGGTGATTATTATACGGATATTCCTGAAAGGCGTCAAAAAATTGCTTTAGGTATAAATGGATGATCAAGGCTGAGAAAAATAAACAAGGTCTACGGGAAGGTTCTTTGCACTACAAGAAAGGTAAGTAATCCAGCAAGGTCAACCCGGCAAAAAAAGATGGAAAAGAAATAAAACCGCCGTCTTATTTCTCTACGAAGCCTTCTTCCTCTTCCGTCCGCCATGGAGCTCTGTGTTGGTTCGGTGGTCGTTTAGATCTCTCTTAAGACCCATGATCTCCGTCTCGAGCTGTTGGTGTTCCGCTTCATTCTGCTTAGCGAGTTTGTCTATTTTTCCACTTAAGAGATTGTATCCCTCGATCACCGTATCGAACTTTTCTTTCACGTCCTCCAGAACAATCTTCAATTCATCGGAGGCCATTTTCCCCCCTCCTTTTCCATTAGCTTCAAACTAACATTACCCAGCGTCAGAAGTCAACTGAAATGTCCAGCCCGCTTATGTCAAGCTCTCTGTGTAAAAAGCAAAGAGGGTACCTCTTGGCCTTTAGAATTATAGTGAAAGAATACTGCGTAGAGAATTCGTTCTATGCTGCTCCTGTTACCAAAGACACCCATGGGTTTGGTTCTTCTCTTAACCTCCTTAAAAGCTCTTTCTATAAGGTTGGTAGTACGAATCTTCTTCCACAGGAGCATCTGGGCTTTCTGAATCTCCTTCGCATTTAGCCCTTGTCTCTCCTTTGCAGAAAGCTTCACCTGATAAAAAGAGAGCAAGTCGTCAATCTCTGACTCTAAGCTCTTCACCGCCCCTGGATAGGCCTTCCGATACTTCTGGCAAAAAGACCAATAAGCCTGGGTGGCTACCTGCCGATTCTTTACATGTGAGATCCGATGAAGATCTTTCTTCACCTTCTCCTGATCTGCCTTCTTCACTTTATCCAAAACGTTTCGCGTCTTATGGGCCCAACAGTGCTGCCGAGGAATCCGAGGATAGACTACCTCCAAGGCGCTCCGAAGCCCATTGCCCCCATTGGTCGTAATCAGCTCACAAAGCTTTCCCTCTAAACCCCGCTCATGGAGGTCTCTTAAGAAGCCTTCCCAAGCATTCTGAGACTCCGATGTGGCCAAAAGAAAATCAATCATCTCTTTCTTCCCCTCCCACGTCATCCCATAAGCACAAAGAATGATCTTTTTCTGAACCTTGGCCGCTCCCTTCTGCTTGAGTACGACTCCATCGAAAAAAAGAAATCGATACCCATCCCCAAGCTTCCGTTCGTGATACCGCCTCACTGCATGGTCCAACTTCTTCGCCACGGCGCTCACGGTTGATGCCGATACTTTTTCTCCTAAAAGAGAAAGCAGGGCTGTGGAAACCTTTCTCGTGCTCATCCCTAAAACAAAACAGGCCATGATTAACTGATCTACCGAACGAGACCGCCTCTGATAAGCCTCTAACACCTTTGATATAAATCCCTTGCGAGTCCGTCGTATCCGAAGAATCAGATCTCCTATCTCTGTCAAAAGGTGGCGAAGGTAGGATCCATTGCGATAATCCTCCGCGTCTCCTTCCTCTTTCCGCTCATACTTGCCCCGTCCCAAATATTGCTCCAATTCCTCACCTATTCTCTCCTCTAAGAGCTCTTTGAGACGATTTCTCGCTTCCGCCCGATAGTCTCCTTCCCACTCAAATGCATTGATTTCCCTCAGCGCTCGGTTTACATTACGTGTAGTGGCCTTCCACAAAAATCCTGTCATGGGGTGTGTCCTCCTTTCCATTGGGATTGCTTTTGCCAAAAATCTTTCCCAAGAGGATAACACCCCTCTTTCTTTTTACACAGAAGATCTTACGTCAGCGTCCAGCCCCGAGACAAGAGAGATTACCAAAGCTCTGATACAGACACCAAGTGCTAAGTAACCTAATACCCAATCATTAGTTTAATTCCGAAATCCGCAATCTACATTCCGCAATTGGAATAGGCCAACTTTTTCATGGATGCCACCAGAGTTTTGAATAATTACCTTGTATCTACCTGTTATTTAAAAAGAATATGAGAGCCGTCCCCAAACTTAGGGGAGGAGATCGTTTGAGGCTGTTAAAAGGGTTTTTAGAGAGGAAATTAAGATTTTTTGTTCGATTGGTGGGGGATAGGGATTTGATTCTGAAAGATGGGCAAAAGAAGAATTCATTGAAGATCGCGTGGGGGTGCCACTGTCCGCACCAAAGGGAGTTGACGATTGATAAAGATGGAGAGACCAAAAAGAAAACAATCTCAGTAGATCAGATTAAAGTCAAACTTCCATTCTCGGGACAACCCTTATTCTTGGTGGTGGTCAAGGGATGGGGTGAGAAACCGATGATGCTACTGACCAACGTTGCCGTCAAGCCCCAAGGGGTGATGCGGATTTTGGAGATCTATTTGAGCCGGTGGAAATGTGAAGAGAGTTATCGTTTTATCAAACAAGCTTACAATCTCGAAGATGTCCGAGTCCTAAGCTATACTGGGCTCAGGAATAGGATGGCTCTTGTGCAGGCGGTCTTTTATTTTGTCAGTGCCGAGTTGGGCAAAAACTTGAAACTCAATATCCTCCTCAAAAAACTCTTTGAGAAGGCTAAAAGGTTTTTTGAGATTCCTGATTTCAGACAATACGCCATTGCCGATGGAATCTATAAAATACTTTTTAGTTCCCAAACAGGAATCTTTCCCCAATTGATCAAGCAACAAAGGACGGGGCAACTCCTATTTCCTTTTGCAGTTGAATTCTCTTAAAAAATTTTGGGAAAGTCCAGGAAACATTCGCCTTGACAGATATCTGAATATCTGATATTCTGTAAAGCAGAGGTGATGCGCTATGCAGATGGCGACGACGAAAATTGGCAAACGTGGGGCGGTGGTCATTCCGGCTGGTCTCCGCCGCAAATACGGGTTCGAAGAAGGATCCCTGGTGGTCGCAGAAGCTCGGGAGGAAGGTGTCCTCTTACGACCGGCGGTGACGTTGCCCTTAGAGAGATACACTCCTGAACGAAAGGCTGAATTTCTCTTAAATAATGCGGTCACCCTGGGGGACTATGCATGGGCCCTTGAAGAGGTTAAGAAGATGGGGATTGATCCCAAAACCATTCCTCATGAGAAGCCAAAAAGTCGATGACCATTGACCGTATCTTTCTCGATGCGAACATCTTATTCTCAGTGGCCTACGAAAGTCCAGGTCTGAATCGTTTATGGAAATCCGCTCGCCAAAAGCGATACACGCTATTTGCCTCTGATTTTGTGGTGGAGGAGGCAAGGCGCAACCTCTTTCTTCACGAGCAAATGGAAAGGCTGGAGGGTTACTTATCAAAGGTGCGAATCGTACCCGAAGTCGATCCTACCCTCCCCTGCCCCATTGATTTGCCAGAGAAAGATCGACCCGTGCTCATGGCTGCTATCTCGATTAAAGCCGATTATCTGATCACAGGCGACTCGACCCATTTTGGAAAATATTTTGGACAAACCGTAAATGGCGTCAAGATTTGTCGGCCTCGAGATTATCTCGCCAAACCTCTGCGGAAGAAAAAATAAGTATTTTACTTCCCTCCTAATGGCTATGAGCTGTTGTTGACCCCACCCAGAATTGGCCCCCATCTCTCCAACACCTCATCTCCCCATCTTCTTTTTGCTGATCGGGCCAGCTTTTTTATGGATGCGACTGGCTTCAACCACGTTTCTTAAATAACTTAAGAACCTCCCCGCCTACGTAACGAGACCGTTGTATGACGCAGTGCGACCACCGTTTCCCAACCGCGATGAGCGGTACACGACTCCACTTTCTTTCCGCGTCCGGTGCCTGAAGTGGTTGGACCTAGTATAGGTATTACTTCGATCCACGGTCGAACAACGCATTGCAAAGGTCCCCCCGGAAAAAGGACAATCCACCTTCAGGATCCTTTTTTGAGACCAGAGTCACCGCATTTGTTTTCGTAAACCGTGGGTCTTCTGAAAACTTTTCAGCGCCTACCACTCCTTGCATCACTTCGGTGAATGGTCTTAGTTCTGCGTCAGGCTGCGGTCCGCCACCAAAAAAAGGACTGCTCATGCCTGGAGGGGCGTAGCGCACCTTATCCAGCCACTCCTGGGGTGTTCTTGCTCCCGCAAAATAAGGGAACTCTTTATGCATCACTGACATAGGCACGCATCCCTCATGATAAACGAAAACGTACCAGTCAGTCGGCTGAAAGGTCTCAGCTTGGACGGAAGTGAAGGAAAACATAAGAATAGAAATTGATAGGAGGGTGATCTTCATGTATCGCCTCCACGAGTAGTAGGGACATAGGATGCTCCCGCCTATATATTCGCCAGGAGGCTAAAAAACTAAAGAGCTTGTCCCCGTACTTTCGCTTTTTTCATGTGTATACAGCAATTAATGTACTGCAATTTGTAATTTGTAAGAATCCTACCCATTCAACTACATTTTGTCAATGAAAATTCAAGGTTGAGGATTTCGGTGTGAAATATTGTATCGACAGGGTCTATACGGGTCTGACGAGTACAGGAAGCAAGGGTTAAGAAAGAGAATTATCTGCAAACCCTTGGTGCCAGGAAGGGAAGAAAGGCCCCATTAGAATCCAGATTTTTCTATCGAGCTTGAGATTTCGCTATGCTCTATGCGCCATGCTCTTAGCGGTCTTTCATTCCAATGGCCAACTTTTTTTCTGAAAACTTAACTTGTTGATTGTTGAGACCTGACCCTGGAGGGACTTCCTATCTAGAAGAGTCACTCTCCCGTCATCCAGATCGTATTTTGCTGCACCGATCTTAACCTTCCCCTCCTTGACAAAGTTTTTAAGCACCGAAGACTGTTTGGTGATATTTGCCGCCACGAGTCTCATATTATCATTGATAGCGGTTTCCACCAGTTCCGCTTTTTCTTTCCCCTTGTATTCCGTCTTCGCCTGCTTCACCGCCGGGGCAATACTCTTTATGATAGCCCCGATATTCCCTTCAGGCTTACCCTTGGCATCGACCGCCGCAGTTACGGCACCGCACCGTTTATGGCCGAGGACCATAATGAGTCGACAACCAAAGTGTTCTGCCGCATATTCAATGCTGCCGAGGATAATCGGATCAGGAACATTACCGGCGACGCGGACCACGAATATCTCACCGAGCCCTTTGTCGAAGATGATTTCAGGCGGGACCCTAGAATCGGAGCAGGAAAGGATGATCGCATACGGTTTCTGACCTTTTGCGAGTTTCTCTCGTGCCGCGGCGGTAGTCTCTCTACATGCGTTCATTTTGCCTTCCACATAGCGTTTGTTCCCATCAAGCAGCCTCTGAAGTGCCTCATCGGCAGTAACTCCTGAACCATCGCCTGACGCAAGCGCCAGCGCACTCCAAAGCAAAACCGCTGTGGCAATAACGAGCTTACTCAACCTTGGCCTACTCCCCTTCATAGAAGCCCTCCCTTCTCGTTGAATTATTGACGCAAATTAACATTTTCTCATTACCTCGTCAATTCAACTTTACCTCGAAAGAAGGCGGAGAAAGGGGAGATCTCTATGACCTTCTCCACGATCTCTGGAAAAAGCTCACAGGAGATCATCATGTTTTGTGGGCGCATCAGCATCAAAAAATTGAACATATCTTGCCAATAGCCACACTTTGCCCAAACTGAAGATATCTGGTTGAAATCTGCATTGGAAGAGAAGAGTAGCCTTCTATTGACTTCGGGAAGGAAGGGTTAAGAAAGAGAATTATCTGTAAAGCCTCGGTACCAGGAAGGGAAGAAAGGCCCCATTAGAATCCAGATTTTTCTATCGAGCTTGAGATTTCGCTATGCTCTATGCGCCATGCTCTTAGCGGTCTTTCATTCCAAGGGCCAGCTTTTTCACGGATGATGCCTTCCTCTTGTCTTATTAGGTTTGCGTGTCATTACTTCTCTGTATTGGTGTTTCCTTTTGTACCATGAATTAAGAGCAGCAATTGGAGCGGGGAGTAAAAGGACAAGGGCAACAAATGGAGCCGCACCGGAGGGCTGCCATGCTTCCAAAATCAATCGAGGGAAATATGAATCTCAAGAAAACAAAAGTAGCAGCGGAAAGCATAACACTTACTCACCATGGGCATTCACCGAGTAAATTAAGTATAGACTCATCTCTTCGGCCCATAAAGCTCCTTTACCGAATTACCAATGCCTGGCCCAAGAACCTGTGAAGAGTGTAGACCTGACACCCTATCTTCCCTGTTTTTGAGCAGATCGCCGTCACCCTTCATTTACCGTCACCTCCTACCTTGGAATGACTAACAACCTGGCATCCAGTAACCTCTTTTCTTCACTTTGTTTAGGATATAACGCAGAGAAGGCGTTGGCAAGCCTTTTAAATAGCACTGGAAGCCTGTCAATTAATATGTTCTTTAGGAGTTGACTGAATTTGGAAGCACCTCAAAAAATTGTGCTTCCCGGAGAGGTTATTGTGTTTCGTATTGTGCGCTTGACAGCGCACGTTGCCGGCCAGTCAGAGACTTTGGACCCCTTGACTACACAGTTGACTCAGCTGTTACTGGATGACTCTCGACTTCACCACTTGCCTGATGACTCAATAGCTTATTGACTCAACGCCCGAATTACCGCCCCACTTTTTTTATGGATGACACCAGAGATCAATTTCTAAAAACTAACTTGTTGAATGTTGCGGCCTGACCCCTCTACCTTTTTCCTTATGCTTTCCCCGCTTTTTTATGTAGCAGGGGACAGGAATAAGACCCTGTAACTTTGAGGTTTTGACGAGAGGGTTGAGCGGCAATGCCGAGTTCGGTGATGCGATTTGTTAGCCCATCTTTCATCTCAGACCAAACAACTCGCGCAAAAGAGGCTCCAGTTCTGATGACGCAAATCGAAAAATGACACGCCAAAGGTAGAGCGACCCTCCCAATCCAAGAGGTGTACACGTCATCCACATTGCAAGAATCCACCCCCGAAACCTGAGCCTAAGGCGGAGGAAGCGATGCATCTGGAGCAGTAGCATGGTGAGCGTTGTGAGAATACCAAGGGTAAAAATCGAGGCGAGCAGGGTGGATAGAAGCTGTACAAATGAAGTAGTCCTGAGCGTGGCGCCCAAAAACAGGAGCGTTATGCCTGTGATTGAGGCTATGCTAGCGGCGACTTGAAAAACAGAAATCCAGGGGGCTGCCTTGCCATCCGTTGAAAGTCTCAATGGTACGATCGGACCGTACACGGTCTCCACAATCCAGTAATCATTGTCATCTCGTAGCGGGAACCCTGTCACCTCTTGTTGTCCGGAAGTCCACTGCGGGTGCGACGCTCCAGTGTGCGAATGCAAGGCAACATTGGTAAGCGTGTGAATCAGACGAAGGCGCAACTGTGTCTGTAGGATCTCGTTCCCCTCGATCTCTAACTTCCAGTTGTCATTAAGATCACCAACCCCATTGTTGCCGAAGCACGTGATCTCGAACTGATGGCTCACAGGGGAAGGGTGGTTTAGGTGGCTATGAAGGTTCTTACGCGAAGCTCGATTCTCTAATCGAATAAGTGCACCGTTTCCGACGGGGTGCCCGTAAAGATAGTCATTGGGATAGCCGTGCGGAGGCTTAACGATCCAGAGGCACTTGGCGTTGACGGTATTTACACAAGTAACCTGATCTTGGGCAGAAGTTTGAGGATGACCGTAAGGCACACCCGGAGCGCTAAGAAAGTAACCGGTAAGCCGGTGACGCAAAATAATCTCAGACCCATACCGGACCTCGGGCATAAAGACACCTCTTCGGGGGGTAGCAATAATTAAATTTCAATTTACAATTCACTGAAATCTTATGTCGAAAGGTGCATTTTGTCAAACAAAATATCAGGGATCTATAATGTTTTAGTGGTGGTCTAACATGACGGTTCTCGGTCGCTCTTTAGGGCTACGAATAATTTTTGTGAATAAATCATTCAAAGCGTTATTTAGGGCAATGAGTGGTGGATTAGGGGGCAATTCATCGATCGTTATATTTTCCAACAAGCCCTTTGAATATATTCTGAGCATTTCGATCATCGCTCAGGCGATCCCTCAATCTCTTACACTCGTGGCTCACCGATCTGTCACCCACTCGGAAAAGCTCTCCTGTCTCCCGGCCCTCTAAGATGCCTTGTCAAGAGTGTAGCCCTGACACCGGGTTGCTCCCTGCATTATAAATCTCCGTAAGTTGCGAAAGTAAATCAATTTTCTTCTGCACCCGAGTTCCGATAATTATTCCTCGCCGAGATCTATTTATTATTTGGACACTTTCTCTTAAGAACATTTTGCCTAAAGCTCTTTTATCCTTATCGCCAGGAAAACCGGAAAGAATTTCTGCAAAGATTCTTTCTACTGTCTCTGGTAATACAGCGTCATCAGTTAAGACTCTTATCAGGAAGCTTTCCACCACTTGAAACGCCATATTGAAAGGAACACCGTATTCTTCTGATAACGTCAGGGGGAAATTGAACTGCCTAATCTTTTCAGGTTGTACGATCTTGATAACTCCGTCCCCAAATACCGCCTTTTCAATGTCGTCCGCATTCAGAAAAAGGAATCTAGACCGATAGGAAGAAAGATAAGTGAAAAAATTCAGATATTGTTCAAAGGTCATTTTCCTTTGCTCGTACAGTCCCCTTACCAGCGCGAAAGCGGAACAATATTCCGGTGCCTTTTTCTTAGTCTCCATTTCGTTTGCTTTAAGATACAGAAAATCCTCCGTAAGAACAGCCATGCTATCCCTTTGCGCTAATATACACGCATCACAGAGTTCCGCCGGAACCCTTTGTTCAGAAAAACACTCCGCTTTATTTCCGCTAGAAATAACGCTGATATTTTCCGGCTTAGATTCAAGAGCCTTTATAGAGGTCTCAAAATTCTTTTGAATAAGTGCTCTTATGTTGTGGTCAATGGATGAAAAGGTCAATTTTCCTTGAGCATATCCCATGTGACCCACTTGCCCAGGAGTGTACATGAATTTTCCCTTGCTTTTTAAAAGGAAGTTGATTACGGACTGAGGAACTTTGAGATTTGGTAAGTGCTTATGAATTTGTTCCAGCACACCTGGTTCTGAAAGCACCAAAGCAGAAGTGCCATCGATGTAAAATGGCTCGCCTGCGATGATTCTTTCCGCCACACTCTTTTGTTGGTTTCTTTCGACAATATCTCCGGAACTGAATTTTACAAAACCTTTGCCTTCGTTCACTATTGTGGCGATAGCCTTCGTCAGGCCTCCCTGATTAATTGCAAGAAATGCCAAAGTGACCCCTGATGTCAATAGTGGACACGAAGCGCTCTCTCATGCTGCAAGTTGCCTTGTATAGAACTGCCGCTCATAGACAACCGGAGAAAGGTACCCCAGCCGTGCTTGCCGTCTTTGCCGATTGTAGAATACCTCGATGTATTCCGTGATCTCCCGGATGGCCTGCTCTCTCGTCTTGAAGCGACAGTGATGGACAAGCTCATTCTTGAGCGTACCCCAGAAGCTCTCCATGGGAGCATTGTCGTAGCAGTCGCCCTTCCTGCTCATAGATGCTCTCATCTTGAACTGATCCACCAGCTTCCGGTATTCATGGGCGCAGTACTGACTCCCACGATCCGAATGGTGAATCAGGCCTGCTCCGGGCCGTTTGGCTGCCACGGCTCTGAACAGAGACTGGCTCACCAGGTTCTTGGTGAGACGATTGCCCATGGCATATCCAACGATTTCTCCCGTGCAGAGGTCCTTATGCCCTGCCAGATAGAGCCAGCCTTCTTCTGTGGGGATATAGGTAATGTCGCTGACCCAAACCTCGTTCGGCGTCGTTGCCTTAAACTGCTGATTGAGCAGATTCTGTGCCACAGGCAGAGCATGCTTCGAATCCGTGGTGGCCTTGAACTTCCTCTTCTGCTTACACCGTAACCCAAGCTTCTTCCTGATCCGTCTGATCCGGCAGATCCCGACCTTTACACCCTGTTCTTTGAGCTCATGCTGTAATCTCTCTGGACCGCACGTCTCACGGGTCCTCTTGTGGGCGGCTTTTATCTCTACTTCCAGCCTTCCCTCTTCCAGGACACGTTTGGAAGGCTTGCGCCTGAACCATTGGTAATAACCGCTCTTGGATACACGCAGAATACGGCACATCATCCCAATACAATACTTGAATCGCATTGCTTTCATGATCGCGTACCTGGCAGCGACTCCTTCGCAAAGTACACGGCCGCTTTTTTTAATATGTCTCGCTCCATCCTGGCTTCTGCCAGTTCACGCTTCACCCGGGCAAGCTCCATCTCTATTTCCGTAAGCGGCCTCTGGTGCTTTCCAACCTCCTTAAGCTTGCCTTCTCTGCTCGCCTTAACCCAGTACCGTATTGTCGAGGCCGCAACCGATAACCGACGCCCCACCTCCGGTATCTTTAATCCGCCTTCTGTGACGAGCTTCACTGCTTCCTCTCGAAGTTCCTTCGTGTAGATTGCTCTCGGAATCCTTTCCATTCTGACACCTCCGTCTTTAGTATTTTACCTCAACTTTGGTGTCCACAAAAGTCATCTTACCCCACACCTCGTTGTTCCTTAAGTAAATCTCCGCCTCAATAGCGACTTTAAATTCAAAGGTGTTATTAAGACCTGGATGCTTCTCTAAGAGAGTTTTTGCTTGTGGGTACTCCCCGCGCTTCATCCTCGCCACTAATGTGTTTCGGAGTAGGTCCTCCTTATGTTGTTGATTTAACAGAGACATTTCTTGCTCCTCACGTAATATTCTCTCTCCAATCTGAATGGCTTCGGAAAACCTTCCTAGATCAAGGTTTGCTGCAAATAGCTCAAACTTCAGGCGAAGAATAACCTGTCTGTCTTTTTCGCGGCGCAAAAGTGTTTCCAAAACCTCGGTTACAACCTCCCACGCCTTTTTTTCCCGAGCAATATCCAGGATTGGCTTGTATTCAAAGTAATTTAACTTCGACAAGTCAAAACCTTTGAGAAGGTCGAAGGCTTCATTGATATTTCTTTCCTCGTAATTGAGCAGAAACAACAGCTTGTCTCTTTGAACACTACCGTCGTTGGGTAGATTGTCGATAATCTTCCTCCGCAGGTCGGGAGGATTTGTCGGGATTATCGCCATGGTAACGGCGAATTGCAAATCCTCTTTCAAGAACATCCAGACTTCGTCGTATTTTGCATTTTCTAAATTATCAATGAAATGTAAGATGCCTTTCTTCTTTGCAGCACCAAAGAATTGTTTTCCTTCAGTAAAAAGGGTTTTCTTCAGAATAAACTGCAAGGCAATGGTTCTTGCCAGGTTATCTGAAATGACTTTTGCTGTTCCTTGCAAGTAGTGCAATAATCTCTTAAAGTCTTCTGGCGGCAATTCACCAAACCTCAGGAAGCCCACGAGCATTTGATCAATCGATTGATCGAAATGGCACTGCATTATCAAGTAAATACTTTCTTCCGCGAGTTTTTCCATCTCAGGAAGATTCTCTTGAGTAGCGGCCACATTCAATTTTTTAAGATTGAGAGTGGCTTGATTTCTTGGACTTAATTTCCCCCATCTATCAGTTATTTGTTGGACAGCTTCGATTTCGCGTAAAAGCTCTTCTGCACGCTTTCGCAATGTTTCATTATCAACAGGCTGAGAAAAACATCGAATTTCTAAAATTGACAACTTGGCATGGTAGTTATTGATTTTGTCCGGGTTCAGATGTATAGCCCTTTCAATAAAGCTGTCGGCTCTTGCTTTATCACCTGCACGTTCGAGAAAAAGCGCATATAAACGGTAGAAGTTTGATTTTATTCTAGGCACGGTTGGAAAACTCTGTTCATCAATACTTGCACCATCTATTTGGTTCCCGAGCCTGTATTGTCGGATCAGCTTTTCCAGCCTTAAAAGCCAGTGATTGCCATCAAGGGTTTCGGCTTGCTTCAAAAGCTCATCGTTTATTTCGAAATTTTCATTGTCGAGGTGAATTTGAGCCAAATATAGAAATGCACGAGGGTCATTTGGATATCTTCTACAAAGGTTCTCGTATTTCTGTTTTGCTTCCCTAACCCTTTCAAGTTGAACGAATGCCCTGCACTCCAGGATTTCGTAGTCTAGGAGAAGGGGTTCATTTTGTAGACCTGAGATAATATCCTTATGAGTCTCCAATACTCTTAAAACAAATGCCCCATTATCTCTATCCAAATCGGCTTCTAATCTGGCTAAAGATTCCGAGGCAATCCGCAGGGCGTTTGTTGAATCAACGTCGAACCCCAATGCTAGGATCTGGTCAGGTTTGAGGTTCAAGAAAATGTCCTCTAAATCCTTTGCGATGAGCTTCTTGAATTTAATATCCTGATTAGCATTTTGTAATTCTGCTAACGCCGTTTCAATCTTAATACTTACTCCCATCCCCTTGTCATTAAAAACGAAATTAAATGTTCTTATGGTTGAGATTTTGTCCCAATTTGCCTTTAGTGTTTCAAAATCATGTTTTAGCTTTCGTGCAGCTTCCGCTTCCTTCTCTTGTGGCCGTATGGGAGAATATATTTGATAGTACCTGAAAAAAGCGTGAAAATGATATTTCCTTTACCACCATACAAGCGGATAGGCCTTTAAAACCTTATGGAGACGCTATATAATCTTGATAAAGCTTCTACGGCAGAACCTTCCCTAAAAGGGAACATTGTGCCCGATGCCAAAAGGTCTGAGAATTTTACATATCTCCCTTGGAGAGCGCAACCTGACTCACTTTGGGGGTATCTTCCTTATTCATCAGTTTTGCAAAAAACTGAGATTAAAATGGTATTTGCAAAAACAGGTCTCTTTCCTCCAGCGTTCCAGTTATTATCATCCTGTAGAGTTAATCCTAGCCATCCTTTATGCTTTGATTGCTGGAATCCATCGCCTAAGCAAAACCAAAATCCTGCAAGGCAATGGCGCGTTTCAACAGATCATCGGCTTAAAGAAATTTCCTTATGCCAGCAGTTTAAGGCGATTCCTCAAACGAGTCAATCCTCAGGTCGTTCAGAGCATCACCAAAGTCCACGACCACTTAAGGCTGAAAATGTTCTATCTACCCAAACCTCGGACCAGCCTTCTGTTCGATTTGGATTCCTCCGTCCTCACTCTTTATGGCAAGCTTATCGAAGGAGCCGAAGTCGGCTACAATCCTCACAAAAGAGGGGCTCGTTCTTACCATCCATTGCTTTGTTTCGAATATCATTCCAGAGACTTTTGGCATGGTCTCTTAAGACCTGGAAACGCTTATACCTCTTCAGGTGCAACAGAATTCTTCAAACAATGTCTCCGAAAGGTTCCCCCTGGTATCTATCGAATTCGAGTACGAGCCGATTCCGGTTTTTTCGATCACAAATTTATCGAGCCTCTGGATCAAGAGGGCATTGGCTATGTCATCGTAGCCAAGATGACCCGACCGATCAAAAACAAAATAGGGAATCTTCGTTATTACCGGTTCAAGAGAAACTGGGGAGCAGCCGAGTTCTTCTACAAACCTTTCCGGTGGAAGGAGTCTCATCGTTTTGTGGTCATCCGCCGTCCCCTTCCCGAGAAAGACTCCGAACAACTGACGCTTTTCACTTTGAAGCGTTACAGCTATCAGGTCTTTGTCACCAATCTCCCTCTCAGGGCAGAAGAGATTTGGTATTTTTATCGGCCCAGGGCAGCGATCGAAGTCACTATCAGGGAGCTCAAAGAAAGTTATGCTTTGGCCAAGATTCCTACAAACAGTTTTCAGGCCAATCAGTTCTATTTCCATCTCTTACTGTTTGCCTACAATCTGGTCAATTGGTTCAAGAGACTCTGTCTACCTTCAAGATTTCAGAATGCAACCTTGGAGACCATTCGGACAGAATTTTTAGTCCTACCTGCGAGATTGGTAAAGTCGCAGCACCGGAACGTTCTCAAATTACCCAGCGAGTATATCTCAAAACAAACTTTGGATCATATCCTCCAGAAGATAAGAGAGATGAAACCATTATAAATTTCAACCAATTTGTAAATTTTTTCAGAAATGGGTGGGCACAATCCCCAGTGTTTAAAGGTTTCTCAATCTGAAGCATCACTTTTCACGCTTTTTTCAGGTATATTCCCGCGTCCGGCCTGTAGCCGTCATTGCCGCGATCTCCTACTTTTCCATAAGGCCGAATTTTCTGAAAATCTGGAAAAGCCTTTTGCATGATATCTTCGAAAAAGCTTTGAAATTCGGTTGCGTTTGTTTGGTAGATTCTGAGCCAGAATTGCAAACTTAAGTAGTGTTTATCAATTATGCCCATGGTGCTCCTCTCGCCTAAACAATGTCCCATTCGTACATTACGGACGATCTCTCTTTCCCCTCAGCACAAAGGGACGTTGGCGCAAGGGCCGTAGTTGAATTCTATCACTTATTTTTCCTTCCAGAAACCTCATCCGTCCTCACCTTTCACATACCAACATAACGCATAGAGCATAGCGCAAAGCGCATGGAGCATAGCGTTTACATCAGCCCGTAAAGCGCAAGCCCCAAAAGACAAAAAACCTATCCATTTAAGGATAGGCTTTAGGTTTAATCATGCATCTTACTACTCCCACCACCAAGATTGCCCCACTATACTTGAAACAGAACGAAGGGCGAAACCCATCACCATCCTAGCAAGTACTTCAAAAGTAGCCCTCCGAAAAAAGCTATCGCAATACTGGTCAAAGTTCCAATCAGATAATATTCTGCGAAATGGCTCCCTTCTTTCATTTCAGGATAGCGGGCGATTGACTTAGCGGCAAAGATATATCCGATAAATTCCATCTTGCCAAAGAGCACGGCAGTCAAAACCAAACTCCTTTCTACTATTCCGATATACCGTCCGGCTTTCTCAATCCCTGGTTTCTTTTCTGAATTCAAGTTTTCCCGAAAACCCCTACACAAGATTCCGGTGAAGAAACTCCCTCCGAATACAATCAGAACGAAGAGGGAAATGAACAAAAATACAGAAGGTTTTGACCAATAGGTAGACAAAACATCAACCCATGCATACAAGTATCTCTTATCCAGATAAAAGACGACGGCTCCGATTCCCAGCAGATGAATTGCTTGATCCCCCAGAAAGTGGGCCCAATGACTTTTTCCGGTACTTTTTTGCATAAGATTTTTAAAATAGCCAACGGAGCCATGAAATAATGCGAGGAATAGAAGAGCGATGACCGTCTGACAAGAAAAGGTTGGTAAAAGGATTACTACGGAAAGGAGAAAAAAGATTGAACTGTGAACCAAAAGAACCGTACCCTTCCCCTTATTTTCAACCAGTGGGTCAGGTTGGAAAACAAAATCGGTAAGGACGTGGGCAAGGAGAATCTTCCAAAATAGCATGCTAATCCTCGATCCCCATCACACCCTTTTAGAGATGAAATTGCCGGTTACACCCTTTCGGGGGTGTGAGGTTAAGACCTTCTCAACAAATTCAATCCCCCGGTTGAATTCATCCCAACTGGCTGCTTTCAACCGCTTCTGGGCATTTTGATATGCAACGCCTAATTCCTTGGCAATTTTCTCATAGGTAGGCAACATCAATCGCCAACGGACAGCCTCCCACTGGGCACGAGTCCACTTTTCTTCCAGAAGATCCTGATAGGTAAGAATCATGTCCAAGGTCTCGTCGAGGGGACTGTCTCCAGTTACAATTTTTGTACGTCTCTTTCCCTTAAATTTCTGATCCCGAAAGAAATTTATCCCAAGCCTAGAGCGATGAAAGGCTTGACCATCTTGGGAATAGGAATCCCTCTTGTTTTCGACAGCGATTTCACCGATGCCGATAGATGAACGGAAGGTGATCATTGGTGTAATTTTCGCAAGAGCAACTAATGCGCGATAGAAAACCGTTACCTCATAGGCTTTTTCAACTTTTGACAGGACAAACTGGAATTCGTCACCCACCGTGACATTGAAAGACGTAGGGGTGTGAACGGCGTTCTTGTAAGTCTTGGACACAGTCGTGAATTCTTTCTTCAAGATTGCGTCGATCTTTCTTCTTTGCTCACTGGAGTATCTCTGTGACCGAACAACGTCACAGGTCACGACGGCTACGATTCTTTCCATTATGCTATAGTAGGTTCCATTTACACCTCAAATAGGGTGTATCTATACCTTACACCTTATATAGGGTGTATCCTTTTGTCAAGCCCTTATTTCTCCCATTGCCTCTCGAATCTCTTCCAAAACGAGCGTTGCTTCTTGGGATCTGCCCGCTTGGATAGGGTATACAAGAAATTCATCCCTTTTTGAGAATAGGATTCTTGATTTGGCTCAACGAATGAACTTTCCTCACCCAAGCTGCAGTTGGTCTAAATATACCAAAAGCAGAGGATTATGCAAGGGGAAAGCATTTCTTATGGAAGGACTGTTGGGTTTTATTTCCTGCAGACTTTTTTATAATTACATCTGGAGATGATGTGCTCGTCATCTATCTTACTGAACCGCTCTTCTTCCGCGGGGATGTTATTTGGAGGAAGTTCTTGAGTGTCGGGTCTACACGATTTACTGATCGCCCTCACCTTTCATTTTTTCTGGAGCCTTCCTTTAGAAACGTGACCGTGTCGCGTGGCCCTGCCTACAGTTAGGTTTCGGCAGGCGGGCGTGTCGCGTGTCCGTAAGTCATTGAAAAACAAAAAAGCTCATCCCATTAATACCGTGATCCGCGACCCCCTCAACCCACTGGGGCCGAAGACGGCGTGACTCGTGCCTGCGTGCTGAAGCGCTACGCCTGCCTGCGCGAAGCCGCTTCGGCGGAGGCAGGACGCGCAAGCGCGAATTGTATAGAAGCAAAAAATAAGAAGCCTACTCCCATTGAAGAACGTGTCCGTGTCCGTGTTTCGTGCCAGCAGATCGAGATGAACCACTATTAAAGACAAAAAGCCTATCCATTTAAGAATAGGCTTTAGGTTTAATCATACATTTTACCACTCCCACCACCCGGTTTGCCCCACTATATAAGAAAAACAACGCAGTTATAAATATTAACCATTTTTTGTGCCACCCAAAACGCACAGCGCATGGAGCCCGCCTGCGCCAACCTCTTACGCCAATCTCCTCGCTAAGGCTGCAGAGGCCTGGAGGCTACGGAGATCAAAAGGCTACAAGAGGCTTCGGCGGGTAAACATAGCGTAAGTCCTTGAAAGGAAACATAAGACTTGCGTTGAATTTGATGAGAAAAAAGTAATTCCGTCGATTGAAATTAGCGGAACTGGTCAAGAATTGGCCAAAAATGGACTAGACCTTGTGAATTTGTGAAACGGCAGAATAACCGTGATTCGTAACTCGTGATTCGTGAATTCGTAAGCAAACAAAAAAAAGAGAGGCGTAAAGCGTGAACGGTGAAGGGTATTTCTTTACGTTAGAGGTTGGATATCCTGGAGGAGACGCGTGAAAGCCACTGCACGTATCTTTTTGTCCATTGGAAATGTCCTTTCTCCGGCATGGATCACGTCCAGAGATCGGAGATGGAGATCTGACAATGCATAACGCATTGAAGAAGTAATTTGGGAAAGGGGGAGAAGCTTACCTTGAAAATTCTGCTATGTAAACCGAAATTTCAAGGTGTTATTTTAGGGATTTCCGGGCCACAGTTTGAGAGAGACTGAAGTGCGAGGTCCGGCTTACTATCCAGGTCAAAAATTGGCCAAAAATGTTCCAAACTTGATGGAATGCACGAAAGAGAAAAAAGAACGGACGCGGGGACCCTGAACCACGTAGGGTTCAGGGCAAGCGCGGGGATAGACAGATTAGATACGGGGATAAGGGGATATCAATCTTATTCACTGCGAAGCGTTTATTCCGGAACCCAGCGTCCCAGTTTCTTAATTTCGTCGTACATTGCGTCCGGAGCCAGATCGATTTCACCCGGCCACACAACTGCTCCATACTCTACATAAACTTGGGCAAATAGCGCTGGATCGCGTAGCGCAGCAAAAATCCCTGCATTGCCGCCCGCGACAAGCCTGGAAAGATCGACTTCGCCCGTTGTATCGTCACTAAACCTAACAAAGAGACGGTAGTCCGCCAGGGTGTGTACTTCGACCACCCGCCACGGTGCGCAAGGAATTACTCCAGGGGCGAAATCTTGTGTGGACTCTGTCTCGTTTCGCATAGTTTCCAATCCTCCATCAATTCGTTTTGGTGTAAGGTTGCCCACTCCTTCACCAATAATAACGCCCTCCGTGGGAGAAAGCCACGGATTACTTCGAAAGTCCGAATATCGATCAGTGCCTCGAATTCTCCGTACAGGGCGTGAAAATGGGGCGGCGCATGCTCCTGCCAGAACATCTGAATCAGAATCCCGTAGAAAACACTTATGGTCGGCAAAATCTCTCCGTTACTCTTGGGAAACTTGATATATGTATATCAAAAATTCAATTTTATAGCAATTTACCGACACTTACCATAGGGACGCGGGACAGGCAAGATTGCGGAATGCGCCCGCCTGCGCCAACCTCTTACGCCAAGGCTACAGAGGTCAAGAGGCTACGGCGAGGCAAGGAGACGCGGCGATCTTATTCCATGGGGATGTTATTTGAAACATCGCTGAGGAAAAGGCGGCCAAGCTTCACGGGATTGCAGAAAGGACACTTTTGATGAACGTTTCCATCCCCCAGTTATCGTCGTATGTCATGCCAAGCCGGACGATGACCAGTTTGTGGGAGGGGATAATCGCTATGATCTGTCCCTGATAGCCCATGGCAAAGAACGTGTCTCGGGGCAACTGCGGATATCTGCGGCCGGCAGGATCGGAAGTCTTCCCCCTGTTCAGCCAGAAATGGGCGCCATACTGGCCATTAGGAGCCGCAGGCGTCGGGGTGGTTGTATAGGCGACCCAACCTTCCGGAAGGATGCGTTGACCCTGCCAGACGCCGTCGTTCAGGAAAAGCAAGCCGAAGCGAGCGTAGTCGCGGGCCGTTGCGTAAAGATAGGATGATCCGATAAATGTCCCCGAGGCATCCGCCCCCCAAACGGCGCTGCGCATGCCGATCTTGTTGAACAGTTCGCGACGCGGGAAGGCCCAGTATTCCTCACAGCTTCCAAGGACATCACGAATCATCCGGCAGAGGATGTTCGCCGTCCCCGACGAATAGCTCCAGACTGTGTCCGGCGGCGCGGAAAGGGGCTTGGATGCCGCGTACGCCCCCATGTCGGGCTTCAAGAACAGCATGACGTTGACATCCGATACAGGTCGCTCGGCATAAGCCTCGACCCACTCAAGCCCCGAACTCATCCTCAGAAGCCGGTCGACGGTGATGGCATGGCGTGGGTCGTCTGTCCTTCGCCATTCCGGCACAGGGGCCGGTGCCCTGAGTGAAATCTTATTCTTCCGCACAAGGATCCCTATGAGGGCATTGGTGACGCTTTTGGCCATCGACCAGCTCAAAAGAGGCATTTCCTGCGAGATCCCCGAACCATAGCGTTCAACGATGAGGCGCCCGTCATAAACGATGAGCAGCGCGCGAGTATAAAGTTTCTTCTTCCGATCCGCCTCGATGAAAAGCTTATCCACGGCTGGTTTAAGCTTCGCCATATCAATGTTCACGGATGGCGGGGCATCGGCCATGCGGTCTCCCATGGGCCAAGGGATTGCATTAAAATCGGCAGGCTCCGGATCGGGCATTACCGGCCTCCACTGGCGGATCGAATCCTCGGGGACGCCGGAGAGGAGCACGGCTCCCAGTTTGTCGACATAGATTGCCTTCTTCTCGAACAGACCGATCCCGAGAAGAGAGCATGTGACACTTTTTCCGTTCCTGTCGATTTTCGCCTTGAAAAGCTTGAAGAGGGGGCTAAAGCCAATGTCTTCTTGCTCGACCACCCCTGGTTCACGCCCCGAAACGAACACTGCCGCGCATAGGGTTTTTGCCTTGAAGGCGGAGCCGATGGGAAGCTGTTGTACGTATTTCCTATTCTGGTAGCCGGCATAGACTGTTGCGGCACACAAAATGACGATGAAACCAAGGATGATTCTTTTCTTGGTAAATACCTTCATCTCCTGTTCCCCCCTTTGTCATGATTAAAAGAACTCGAAGATCGTCTCGCCCAGGTTGCCCTCATTCGTAGCCCTTCTATTTGGAGGTGTCTATCAGGTAGCAGCGCACCTAATTAACATCATCGTATGGGAGAAAGACAATGATGTCAATCGGATTATCTGGATTATCTGGTCATGGCAAGCACAGTGCACCTTCGATTTCCGTTTTATATCTTCAGTGATTTCAGTGACCATTTTCTTTACCCACCCCCACCTTCATTTAGAACGTGTCCGTGTCCGTTTTTCGTATCCGGAAAATCATTGAAGAACAAAAAAGCCCATCCCATTGATACCGTGATTCGTGCCTGCACGCCGGAGTGCGTCGTTACGGCACGCAGGCGTGACCGCAATAAAAGCACAGCGCAAAGCGCATGGAGCATAGCGTTTACCTCAGCCCGTAAAGCGCAGGCCCCAAAAGACAAAAGCCCATTCCTTTTAAGAATAGGCTTTAGGTTTAATCATGCATCTTACGACCCCACCACCCGGTTTGCCCCGCTATATCAGAAACGCAACGGGATTACAATCAGAAATGATGATTGTGGAATGCGGATTGCGGAATGGGAAAAGCTAATTCGAAGATAGGAAGAAACATAGGGAGTTAGGGTGAATATGAGAACCTTGTTGAGATATTTCGGTAAAACTGGTAAAGTACAAATAATGATGAAGATATGTTCGAAAAGCGGAAGGAGGTTATGAAAATGAAGGCAACTACGAAAAAGGTCTCTGATATGACGGTTGATGAACTCAAGTCCGTCATTCACGAGGTGATAGCCGAAGACATGGGGGCTTGGCGGGAGACGTTCGAAATTATGGCTGACAAGAAATTGATGAGGCAAATCAAACAGGCCGATTTGGATTGGGCATCAGGTACCAAAGACTCCTACGTCTCATGGAATGACTTGAAGAATGTATAAAGTAATCCTTCACAAGAATGCTGCGAAATATTACAGAAACGCTGGCAAAAAGCTGCAAGGTAGGATCAATACAGCCGTTGGTATCATTTTGGAGAATCCCCGTTACCACGTGCATATTAAGAACTGCGATGGTCAATTCTGTAGGGTCCGTCGTTGAGTTCTTCCGCCTATTTTTCCTTTTCAGAAATCTTATCCGCCCTGACCTTTCAATTGCTACCAACTTCTCGCAAAGCGCATAGCGCATGGGGCATAGCGATAGCTCTCGATCGCAATGCGTAAAAGCGTAAGTCATTAGGTGTAAAAAAAAGCCTATCTCTCTTGAGAATAGGCTTAGGTTCAATCACACAATTTTCCAATATTTGAATCCCCCATCGGATTTTGCCCCACTATATCAGAAACACAACGGGATTACAATCAAAAATGATGATTGTGGAATGCGGATTGCGGAATGGAAAAAGCCAATTTAAAGAAAAGACACGGAGACGCCGGGACGCGACCCGGAGAGCCTGCCTTCAGAAAAACGGGATCCAAGATCCAAATATCATTTTATACAACCATAAGGACAACAGCAAAATATTCAGCAGCAGAGAAGCAATCAGAAGTCCTCTTGTGATTTTGTTGCCGGATGTCGTCGATTTTTCATCGACTTGAATCCAGTTCTCTGGCAGGGCGGCCTTGCTCTCAGCCTCTTTTCGCTCATCGAGAATTTTCGTGATCATTTGGGTAAGTTTTCCATAATCCAGTTCCTTTCTCTCTTTGGGAACTGCTTCCTTAATCAGATCGAGAAGCTCAGCCCGGATCGAGTCCGTGATTCCCTTCTTCAATCTGGAGGACAGTCGCTCAACCTCTTTTCGGATCGCCTGTTCCGCTTGTTTCGATATTCCGTCCGCGGTCGTTCTTAGTTTCGCGGTGACCTCGGAATCAACGGCAGCCTGTAACTCCTCCTTGATATATTTTGCATAGACCTCCCCGAAGATCTCCTGTATTTCCTTTTTGTATTCTTGGCTTAAGTTTCCCATGGCCTGGGCTTCCCCTACGACGGTTTAGCAGGCCGCTGAAAAACGCCCATCTGCTTCGTTCCCCTCATCCTTCGTCATTGCGGCGTACGCTCAAGGTACGCCTCACTCCTTAGGATTTCGGGAGCCTTGTATCTGGGCATTTTTGAGCAGCCTGAGGAACAACCACTTTTTCAGCAACCTGTTACTGATCGGTATATTCGAGGTATTTCAGGATTCCCCAGAGTTCCAAAAATTTTTCCAGCTTGACGTTGGTGCCGTCGTTTTTCCGGGGTTCTCTCCATCCCCGGAGCGCCTTCAAAAAGTCCTGCCTCAGTTGAGTGTCCATCTGGGCCAGCGCGCTCGTGCTCTTCAACATTTCCCTTTCAAATAAGGACAATTTTCTAAGCTCCGCTTCGGCTTGATCGAGTTCTGCCGTCCCCCTTTCTTTCTTCTCCTCGTATTCTTTTGTGATGTCCCTTTCCCAGCCTCTCTTGAGCTCGGTGAATTGTTTTTGAACCGAATGCTCAAGTTCTTCGATGTAATTTTTCAAAGGGGCGATCGGAGAGCAATCCAACCCTCGTGCAAAGGATGCTTTCAGTTCTTTTTTAACTCCCATATGACAGAAATCCTTGATGTTCGACCAGACCGGGTTCACCTTTAATTCAAGTATTTTTTCTCTCACCCCATTGCTGTGAAATAATGAGGTTAAGAGGGAGGATCTTTCCTCGGGTTTGAGAGCGGAGTTTTTTATCTTGCCCCTGAGTTTATCGACCAGCGCGGAAACATAATCGGCCAGATCTTTCAGGCTCCGATTGTAACGATCATTGGACTTGTTGTCTACAATCTTTTCGCAGAGACGGTTGATTTCCTCCCTGAGACTCTGGAAATTCACGATGTCCTCCAGAACGGGAAGGCTGTCCATTTTTTTTTGCTGGCGCTCTTCCAACACCTTCAAGTTCCTCTTGACCGTATCCACGGCGCTGCGGAGCTCCTTCTTTTTTTGAGAAAGCGAAGGCTTAAAGATTTCAAGCATCTGAATCAGTTTATCGGAGGCGTTTCCAAAATTAAGCAGATGTATTTTTCTGCTGTTCTCCGTGAGATATCTTTCGATCTCCAGCAGACTCCTCTCCGTCAGTTTTTTGTAACGGGGGTAGTCGATATTCTTACTTTTGAATACAGAAAAATAGAAGCCTGAAAACCCAAGGTCCATCTCCTTTGCGTAGGTGAAGAATTTTTCGCGGATGAAGGACTCGGGGTCGTCTAAGCTATGATCACGACATGTCTTATCAAGCTGGTCAAAGAAATTGGATATGAAGATGAGCCTTTCCCTTTCAATTTCTCGAGTCAGGTGGCTGTTGTCGTCGAGGACCTTCAGTGATTCCGTAAGGTTGGGTTCGTTTCCGATCAGCATCCATAGGATGAGAGAGTGGTTGAACATTTTTACCGTGACTTCCTCATCCGTTTCTGATTTCCACGACGCCAGCCCGGGCGTGTCGTAAATAATATAGTCTTTAAAATACCTCACCGGGTAAGAAAGATCGATATAGTCGATGTACTGAACCGGGTCGTAATCGCGTTCCGGAGTGGCTTGGATGAGCCTTTGGAAGAGGTCGATGCCGTGCTCCGTCTCGAGGAGGATTTCAACGCTACCGTTTTTCTCATCGAACCTGGCTGCATCAGACTGCTCGATCTCTTTCCTGAGGGACGCTGGCAGGGGGCTCTGGGGGCAGAGTTTGAGCGAAGCCTTCTTTTCACCGCTGTGCTGAAGCCTCAGGATCCTGCGCGTTTCCGTCTTGCAGGTTTCGGGAATCACTTTGAAGCCGTCACTGTCCAGAATGTAGTTCAGAAAGGAGGACTTTCCGGAACTCGTCTTTCCTGCGAGGTAGATGCTTTTTCGTTTTGAGGAAATCTCCTCGATGAAAAGATCTACGAGCTTGACCAGTCTCCGGCTCTCTTTCTCCTCGACCAATTGCCATTCGTCGGAGCCTTTGATGCACTTCAGGGTCTCAGCAAGTTGATCCGCATAAGGGCTGATGGCGTCAACCAACATTTAATTCACTCTCAGGAAGGTCGTCAAAAGGGATTCCCCATTCTCCATAGGACGTTTCGAATTGAGGTTGATAGGTTTCGAAGATACGGATCACTCGATCGCAAAGCCCCACGCCTTTTAAAGCCTCCTCGGCTTCCCTGTTCCTCGGCCTAAAGGTTTCTTTCAATCCTTCGAAGACCGCATTCTGGACCTCCTCATAAGCCGGCTCGAGGATTTTTCTGAAATGGTCAAAGAAGTCGTCCTCGTTCTCTTTGATGGCGCTCTCCAGCTTTCCCTTCAGCTCATCAAGCATTTCATTCAACATCAAACCGAGGTCAACCAGATCTTTGACGACCAGCACCCATCCGAGGATGGGTATTCCTTTGGCGGGTGCAATTCCTGCCTGATCTTTTGCGTAATCCACGCTGAGCTTGATGAAAACTTTCCTGAACATCTTTGCGAAGAGCTTTTTAAATTTGGTCATCCCCTTCTTTCTGATATCGGAGGCAGCCATCTTTTTGACCAGGCTCCCGATCATCTTTCCCATCCTATCCATCAGGCGCTTCATGACTTCATTGAGCCCGGCCTCATCAAGTCTGGCATGCTTGACCCCGTGCCTAAAATTCACGCTGCCCGGTTTTCCTTTTCCTGTTTTGAATTCCCCGGTTTTGATCTCTCCGCCGCTGAAAGACCCCAGAGTTAACTCCGCGATCATATTCTTAACCTCTTCGACCGCTTCCGTAATGATGCGCTCCGTTTTCGCATCGGCCAGGGCTTCGAATTCTTCGTCGATCATCCTGCTGATTTCCCTCATCACGGGACCCTCATCATCGCCTCGGAAAATCTGCGGGGTCATCTGCTTTAAGAATTCTTTCCAGAGATCCTTCTTGCCGATTCTCTTGCCGATCTCTTCGAGTATCTTTTTCACAAGATTTTCGCTCATCTGCCTGGAGTATCTTTGGATCCTCGCAAGATACCATTGCCGGTACCTCCGGCGGAATGCCGCCTTCAAGACGGCACTTTCCTTCTGCTCTTTTGCAAGCGCCTTATCCTTTTCCTCGATGATTTTCTGGTAGTCACTCTTTTTTTTCTTGATCCCGGACAGGATATTCCCTTGCCCATAGAGACGGGCAACACCGTCTTTGACCCTCGATATTTTTTCTTGAAGCGATCGGTTGAAGATCACCTCCTGGGCACAGTGTTCTATGGTGGGCAGCATGGAGCTTTCATAGGAAAGCGTTTTGCCTTTTTCCGTCAGGACATATCCCCGGTCCTTCTTTCTGATAAAATGGTTTGTGTAAAGCCAGTGGATAAGCTGGTCCCTGTCGAATACCGCTGTACCTGTTTTATCTGTCGGGCCCCCCTCGTCATATGCGCTCCAGAGCGAAAATTCATCGATCAAGGCGGCGTCTTCGTCGACAAATGGAAATCCGTGCCTTAAATAGTTCCAAAACATTCTCAAGCCGGCCTCCTCGCCCGGCAGGATGTCATCCGAGTTCGAGAGGATTCGATCGGGCTTCATCCCCAATGCGGATTCAGCAGCCAGCCCGTTATAAAGGAAAAAACAGACGCGCTCCTTCCCTCCACATTCCTTCCTCAGAAGCATTCTCTTTTCGACTTCTTTAAAAAATTCCTTAAGAACATCCCTGACCCCGTTCGCGCCGTCGCTCTGGTAGAGGTCATCGGCAAATCCGAGGATACCGATGACATTTCTGTTATCCCGATGGATCTGTGGAATCAGTCTGGTGTTGAAAAAATCGAGGATCTGGTTTCGTTTATTCATCCATAGAATGACGTCCGCCTCAACGAACAAGTGTTTCACTTTTTTCAGAAAATCCGCAGTGACGGTGTTCAATCCGGGAGTGTTAATGAACTGGATCGACCGGAGCAGCGGGTTACGGGAATAGATTTCGAAAAATGCGATGGAATCCCGGTAAACGGCGTCCTTCTTAATTTCGACGTTGGTGCTCAGGTTGATGAGCCTGTAAAACTCATCACGGCTGATGAGTTCTTCCCTATAAACGCCCTCTTTGTCGGTGAAGTATTTGATGCTGGCCTTCTTCTCACGTTCGGCATCCTCCGTGTGGATCAGTTTGATAATACTTCCCTCTGTTTCATCATAACAGCTGATCATAATCGGCTCGCCGAGCAGAAGGTTGATGATAGTTGATTTTCCCGTTCCCTGTGCACCGACGACGGCTATCTTAAAGGGTTCTGTCAGAGATTCCTTGAGCGAGTTTATTTTCTTCAGTCCCTCACGGAGGATTTCAAGAAGGTTTTCTTGGTGAGCCGAAGATTTAACCGCGGCCATTAACTCGTCAGACATTGCCGTAAGGGCATCGGCGATCCTCTCCCTTTCCCAGTCTCGTTCGTTAAAGCCGCCTTCTTGTTCCAAAAAGTTCTCCTGTCTGCGGAGTTTAAAAGTAAAACTTTCCCCCAAATGGCATCTCTTCTCCCCCTCTATAACGTTTTCGCATGAGACAAGAGATACGTCAAGGTGGTAATAATCAAGCATTTTTTGTGCCAGAAGAGTTCATCAATAATTATATGATTTAAAAGGTTTTCTACCAACAGAAGAAATCGAACTGGTCAACAATTGGCCAAAAATGGACTAGACCTTGTGAATTTGTGAAACGGCAGAATAACCGTGATTCGTGACTCGTGATTCGTGAATTCGTAAGCAAACAAAAAAAAGAGAGGCGTAAAGCGTGAACGGTGAAGGGTATTTCTTTACGTTAGAGGTTGGATATCCTGGAGGAGACGCGTGAAAGCCACTGCACGTATCTTTTTGTCCATTGGAAATGTCCTTTCCCCAGCATGGATCACGTCCAGAGACCGAAGATGAAGATCTGACAATGCATAACGCATGGAAGAAGTAATTTGAGGAGAAGTCGTTCTTTTTATCTCGAATCCCATCCGCCGTTGCCCTCTGACAACAAGAAGATCCAACTCAGCTCCTCCATGGGTGGCCCAGAAGAAACATTCGTCAACCCTGGCTGCCAGGTGGCGAATAACCTGCTCAAGAACAAAACCCTCCCACGATGCACCCACTTTGGGATGACCTTCAAGGTCTTTAAGCGTTCTAAGGCCGAGCAGGGTATGCAGCACCCCACTGTCTGCGATGTATATCTTAGGTGCTTTCACTTGCCGTTTGGATATATTCTCATGCCAGGGCGATAGCTGACGAATCACCAGCGCCGAGGTCATCAGGTCAAGATAGTTTCGGACCGTCGTGTCAGCCACACCAAAAGACCGGCCGAATTCTGAGGCATTCCAGATTTGGCCATGGGTGTTTGCAAGCATCGTCCAAAAACGCCTCAGCGTGGTTGACCGAATCGTAATTCCAAACTGAGGGAGATCCCTCTCTAAAAAAGTACGGATAAATCCCTGCCGCCATTCATCACTCTCAGAGTGAGTGCGAGCGAGGTAGGACCTTGGAAAACCTCCCCGCAACCATCGTTGCATATGGTTTTCAACTCCAACTTCTTCAAGGGAAAACCCGCCCAACTCATGATAGAAAATCCGCCCCGCAAGCGTTTCAGCACTCTGGCGAAGCAAATCCGGTGATGCGCTGCCGAGCACCAAGAAATGGGTGACGGATTTGGGCCGGTCGACCAATACCCGTAATATCGGGAAAAGGTTCGGCTGCCGTTGGATTTCATCGATGACAACAAGTCCTTTAAGGTCTTTGAGGGCAAGCATCGGATCAGCGATTCGAGCCAAGTCTTCGGGGTTTTCCAGGTCGAAGTACGAAGATGGGCCTTTCGTTTTCTGAATGAGCAAACGGGCAAGGGTTGTCTTTCCGACCTGGCGCGCCCCTATCATTCCAACCACGGGGTGCCGCCGAAGCAGTCCCTGGATCGTTTCGACTTCTTGCTTACGGTCTATCATCATGGGAAAATCTTACCTTGAAAATTCTGTTATGTCAACCGAAATTTCAAGGTGTTATTTTAGGGATTTCCGGGCCACAGTTTGAGAGAGACTGAAGTGCGAGGTCCGGCTTACTATCCAGGTCAAGAATTGGCCAAAAATGGACTAGACCTTGTGAATTTGTAAAACGGACAAGGGAATAAAAGAGACACGGGAGGCGGAGACATCTTGTAACCCCCCTTCGTCCCCCCTTAACTTAAGGGGGGAACAGAGAGGGGTTAAAGTAAGGGGGGAATAGGGGGAAACGAGAAGACGCGGAGACATCTTAGAGTGCGGATTGCGGAGGGCAGAGTGTGCCCTAAACCACAGGGGTTCAGGGCAGGGATTGCGGATTAGGGGAGAAGAATTCAGGAATGCCAGATCACGGATCACGAGTCACGCATCACGATTCACGATTTAATTTCGGATTGTAGAATGCGGGATGCTGGATGAGGTGTGAAAGTCGGGATTTGGCCGGAATGTGCCCCGTCCCGTCCTATCGGGATAGGCGGGGTCAAGGGGCACAATATGAACGAAATTTCCTTTCCGGGAAGCCCCGCCGTGCCTGTCCCGTATTGACGGGATGGGCGGGGAGCTTCACTATACAGACATTGTCAAACGTGGTGTTGACTTTTTTCTGTACTCGTTATCTAACCGTTTAATCTGAATCGTGCAGATTTCAACCCGAATTCAACAGGGGATACAAAGATTTTATATGAATGCCGTAAAACATGCTATTACGTACCAAATACTATGTTAAAAATTGATTTCTTTTAACAAAGGGTATGGTTGGAAGCGTATCCAGATTATGATATAGTAAAGATCAAAATTTAAGACAATAGGTATTTCGTCCATTAAATAGCTCGCTGGGGGCTACACCATAATGGCGCTTGACGAGCGAAGGAAAGCGATACTAATTTCCTTTGCGGGGTGTCTCAAAGTCGTTGACAAATTCCGTAAGCCGAAGGCACCCGCTGCATTTGAATTATCGTCTCAACTCGTACGATGATGTCAAAGACGACTCGTCCGATCATTTTCATCTTCGTGGTCGCACTCCTGTTAAACGCGATCCTGGCGGCAGCGTTGCCCAGAGGAGATTACTGGCCCACCGAGACCACCCGGATTGCGGCATCGGTCGCCGGCGGACGAGGTTTCAGCTCTCCGTTCCGGCAGCCCACGGGGCCTTCCGCGTGGATCCCTCCGGCTTATCCCTACGTGCTCGCCGGAATCTTCCGCGTGTTCGGCGTGTTCACAACCGCTTCCTACTGGTTAGCCGTTGCCATCAACATCATTGTTCACGCGTTCACCTGCGTCGTGCTTTATTGGGCGGCCGGAGAAACGTTCGGCCGTCGCACGGGTTGGTATGCAGCAATGGCATTGGCCAGCTTCCCCCTTCTGTTCCACCCTCTCGTGCTCCTGCACGTGCTGGGTAACAACTACGGACATGGACTGTTCATCCCGCCGAACTTGATCTGGTACACGCATCTTTCGGAACTGGCAATCGTCCTCCTGATCTGGCTCACGCTGCAACAGTCCCACTGGGCCATTTACGGAATGGCTTGGGGCATCGCGGCCCTCATCAACCCAACCGTCCTGGCGATGGCGCCTGCGTTTCTGGCGTGGCGACTGTGGCATCGCGAGCGTTGGCGCCATCTGGGCTTGGCTGGGGCCACTGCGGCCCTGTGTGTCGCGCCATGGTTAGTACGCAACTACCAGGTGTTCCATCGTCCGGTCTTCATTCGTGACGACTTCGGGGCCGAACTAAGAGTGGGCAATCAGCCGGGCAGCAGCGGTCAGTGGAGCGCCAACGTTCACCCTGACCGCAGCACATACGAATTAAGCCGCATGGCTGAGATGGGCGAAGCCGAGTACTCCCGGGTTGCCGGACAAGACGCGATGGACTCAATCCGCTCACGGCCCGGAGAGTTTGCACGCAACACGGCCCTGCGAATCGCGTATTGGTGGATTTGCAACCCGCTCACATCACGAAGGCTGCACGCGCTCAGGTTTTTGAAATACCTGCCGCAGTTGATGTTCTCGTTGTTGGCGTTATATGGAACCGGCCGCGCTCTAAGACGTGGAAACCGAAAAGCACTGCTGTTTGTCGCCGTGCTCTTCTTCTATCCGCTCGTCTATTATGTAACACATCTATTCTCTGGCTTTATGTACCAGTACCCTATACAGCCGGAGATGCTGGCTCTGGGCACCGCTGCGGTCCTGCGAGACGAACAAGGGAACCACATAGAACCTCCGGAGCAGGCTGGAATGGGTGAATCATTTATCTCTCGGTA
Source organism: uncultured delta proteobacterium (assembly GCA_963765435.1). Lineage (GTDB taxonomy): Bacteria > Desulfobacterota > BSN033 > BSN033 > UBA1163 > UBA1163. The sequence goes on along the minus strand of CAVXWK010000002.1, from coordinate 2,016,843 downwards.
GAGTTCCCTCCAAAAGCTTCAGGAGAGGCGATCCCGGTGGAAAAACCCTCTTGTTACGGACCCCGGAGACACGAGGGCACATGGGCGCGGAGATGAGGAGACGTTTTTAATACAATATTTCACGTCGAGATCAACAGGCTTTCAAATTGACAGGACTCTCACTTCTCCCACATCCATCGATCGTAAAATATCTTCTGCGGTACGCACGATCGCTTTCTTGAGATCATCTTGAGATTGAATCCTAAGAAGCAAGCATTTCAGTTTCAAAAATTCACTCGTACCTACGATGCGTCTAAGGACCTCCTGTGCTTCTGAAGGAGATACTTCTTTTAAGTGGGTTAAAGCCCCACGGAACTCGTCCTGTTTATAACGCTCTGTGATGTCGTATTCTCGGAATCGCATGCGGGATTGAAGGAGATCGATCAGCGTTGGCTCCCCTAACAAGGCAAAGAGGAAGATGCTTCGCAGGACGTTCTGGATGACCTCTTGTCTCCGCTCAAATCCCAATTTAAATTTGGTTTTATAGTCCAACTCGTCCAGAGTGTGCACATTTCTTAGAAGAATGATCTGATTTCCCTTGGATTGAAACCACGGAAACACTATTCCGTGCGCCTCAGAATAGTCTTCCATACCTTTTCGCTTGCGCTTTGCATCTGTTTCCTCGAATGTCAGGTACAAACTCTTAGCCAAAAATGCAATTTGCATGATTTCTTTTTCAAGCGGATAGTTCCGACGATAACAGTGTTTGTATTTGCCTTCTAACAGTTGCCTGGCTCCGCTGATCTTTGTGAGTTGATCCTGAATTTTCTTATAGGCTTGGCGGGTCTCGGTAAAGATGTCTATCGGAACATTCCTCTCCGCGGTAATTCTCAAGCATAGTTCCTCAAATTGGTCCATCGCCGCTCTCAGGTCGAGACGGGCATTCTCCATGATTTGTTCTAAGCCTGCCGCAATGGCTTGAAAACTCCCTTGCTCCATCATCTACCTCAAACTTGGCCGCTCAGACACACCTGTCACACCGGGCCCCTTTGATACGTTCGACGGCGCCAAACCCCCGATTTCTTGATCGGGGTCGGAAAGCGCTCCTCAGTATCAACCCTGAGCATACCCCGGGCTTCAGACCGGGGAGTCGAATGGGTTGGCTACTCGCCGTTTGGTTGTTCGCTTCGTTTTTCTTCTATTCTCTCAGCAAAAATGATACCAGGTAGTTAAAGAAATCAATATCATAAGAGAAAACAAGATGTATCACGTACGGCGGGATCAGGTGTTTTACCGGTCAGCAGACAATAAATGTCACTTTTTATCTTTTTACCGAAATGCGACTTTGGAACAGTATGAAACGTGTCCCTGCCTACCGGCAGGCAGGGATTTTGGAATGTGGGGGTCTCATTAAGGAACTAAGGTGTAAAAGTTAGAATTTAACCTTGCAGGCAGTGTCAAACTTGTTGACTTCTTCCAAATCTTCAAAAAGACAATTCTTACAATCTCATTTAGGAAAGTGGGAGGCCTAAAGAGAGAGGTCTTAGTGTTGCGAGCACGGTCTGCGTGCCAACTGAGCGTCCTCACTCCATAGGATGAATAAATCTTAATCTTTTCCTAATCTTTCTTTAACCTTGGTTGCTTAAGATTTGCCTACGAAGTACGGGGAGCTAAAAAGGCGGCTTTTAAAAATCTTGATTTTAGTTTAATCTATTCTTAATTCTTTCTTCTATAACCGGTTTGAAGAATATCGGCGGTGAGAAGAGGGGATTTTGATCGATGAGGGGCCGAAATGAACTGTTGTGGATGCGATGGGTCCATGATTTATCAAAGATTTTACAGTGAAGAAGTATGCATCAGATAGCTTAGGTCATTCGGGGGATAGGCGATTTCTTATGATTGCGAAGACATTGATCACGGGAGGTTCCGGTTTTGTGGGCTCTGCCGTGGTGCGTCAGCTGATTGCCGCCGGGCACAGCGTTCGGGCTTTGGTCAGGTCAAACAGCGATCGCCGCAACCTCATGGGTTTGCCTGTGGAGATTGTCACTGGAGACCTGAGAGACCGTAGCTCCTTGGATCGCGCCTTGGCCGATTGTTCCAGCCTCTTTCATGTAGCTGCTGTCTACAAGTTGTGGGTACCTCGCCAAGAAGAAATCTACGAAACGAATGTAACCGGCACACGAAACATCATGCTGGCCGCAGCCAATGCCGGTGTGACACGGATCATTTACACCAGTAGTGTGGCAACCCTGGGCCTAACCCCTGATGGGAGTCCCGCGGATGAAAACACGCCAGCGTCTGTAAGCGACATGATTGGCCATTATAAACGCTCCAAGTTTCTTGCAGAAGCCGAGGTGAAGGCCCTTGCGGATAAGGAGGGACTGCCGGTGGTCATTGTCAATCCTTCGACGCCGGTGGGCCCCCGGGACATTAAACCTACCCCGACCGGTCGTTTGATTCTGGATGCAATTTCCGGCCGGATGCCTGCCTATGTTGATACCGGTCTCAACCTCGTTCATGTAGATGATGTGGCTGTTGGACATCTCCTTGCCTTCGAACGCGGGAAAATTGGAGAACGCTATATTTTAGGGGCCCGGAACATGACGCTGAAAGAAATTCTTACTGAGCTGGCCATCCTCACCGGCGGGCGACCTCCAAGGCTTTGCTTGCCGCACAACTGTGTGCTTCCGATCGCTTATCTATCAGAGGCCTGGTCACGCCTGACTCACGGTGACGAACCACGGGTTACCGTCACCGGCGTTCGATTAGCCAAGAAACGAATGTTCTTTTCCACGGAAAAGGCAAGTTGTCTCCTGGGGTTTAATCCGCAGCCGATAGAGAAGGCATTGCGGGAGGCCGTGGGTTGGTTTAAGGAAAATGGGTACATCCACTAATGCTTCTCGCTTTTTTCTGCCAACTTAGGCTACAATTGCAATTTTTAAAGTATATGTTTAGTCTTTTGATGCTGATCCCAAGCACCCTATATAGTGCTTTCCTGTGAGCTTCAACCTGGCGTCGGTCCCAGTCCACTTCAGGGTTGGGTCAGGATAGAGGCCATGCCAACCTTCTATGAAAGGGACCGACTTCAGCAATCCAGCTTTTTCGCGGGACCTTCAAAGAAAATAGACCATGGAATCGCTCCTCTTGCTCCTTGAACGCGTCTGTTTGATCCCCGTGGTCGGGGGCTCGATCTATGCGTTTCTTTGTTTGATGGCAGTCTTACACTTCCGCAAGCAACCTCGCGCATCGCGCCAGCGCTCTTTTTCTGAATGGCCTCCGGTTACGATCATGAAGCCGGTCTTCGGCGTTGAAAAAAATCTCAAGGAGAGTCTGCGGAGTGCCTGCTTGCAGGATTATCCGGAGTACCAGGTTGTTTTTGCGGTTCAGGATCCGCAGGACCCGGTCGTTCCACTTCTTGAAGAAATTGAGGAAGAGTTCGGCTCTGAACGGGTGTCAATAGCCATTGAAAATAGACAGGCGGGCCCGAATGGAAAGATCAACAACCTTCTCGGTGCCCTTCCCCACGCCCGTTATGATATCCTTGTCATAAACGACAGCGACGTCCGACTCAATCCCGATTACCTGAAGGCGATTGTTCCCCCTTTGCTTGATACCGGAGCGGGGTGCGCCTGCACACTTTACAGGGCAACGTGCGGGGATCGGTGGTTTGAGAAGCTGGAACTGCTCACGCTCAACGCCGATTTCATACCCAGCGTGATCTTTGCCCATGTCACGGGTGCCTCTAAATTTTGTCTCGGTTCTTCGCTTGCTATTACGCGGGCGTCTCTCGAAAAGATAGGCGGCCTGGAAGCGCTTGTGGACTATCTCCCGGAGGATTATGAAATCGGGCGCCGCCTATGGGCCTCTGGGCGAAGGGTTTCCCTTGTCCATTATTTTGCCGATATTGTCATCCATCTTAAGAGTTTCTCGGAGTGGTGGCGTCACCAATGCTATTGGGATCAGATGACCCGTGCCGCCAGGCCTGTCGGTTTTTTTGCCACCATCGTAATACGATCCGTTCCTTTTGCTGTCGTTTTTGTAGCTTTGCGTCTGGGGGATACTCTGGGATGGGCGGTCCTGGGTGTAGCACTCGGCATCCGGCTGGCAACCGCCGTAGTAATCATGGGATGGGGGGCGGGGGACAGAGAAGGTGTAAGAAGCGTTGCCTTTCTCCCTTTGAGGGATGTGATAGCGTTCGTGTCGTGGTTGCTGGCCCTCGTCAAGAAGACGGTCATCTGGCGGGGGACAGAGTTTATCCTTACCCGTGAAGGGCAGGTCACGATCGGGGAGCAAAGATCTTGAAGAGGCTGATCGTTACCGTTGATGGAAGTGGATCAAGTGAAAAAGGAAAAAGAGTTAGCGAATGGGAAGCGACATAGAGAATGAGTGGTGGTTGAGATTTGTTTGTTAAAATATGATAATATGACGCATTTGATTGAGGTTAAGGGAATCGAGCAATAAGGATGAGGACACTGCTTCTCAACCCTCCTTCTTTCGAGAAATTCGACGGCGGAGCCGGTTCGCGCTACCCGGCAAGGCGCGAAATTCATTCCTTCTGGTATCCGACTTGGCTTGCCTATCCCGCCGGTATGATCAGCAACAGCCGGCTTCTCGACGCTCCCTCTCACGGGGTTGACCCGGAAGAGACCATTCGCATTGCCGCCGATTACGAATTTGTGGTTGTTTTCACCTCCACCGCCGGATTTAGAAATGATGTCCGTCTGGCAGAGAATATAAAGAGAACCAGGCCCGGCATCAAGGTCGCCTTCGTGGGTCCCCACGTCACGGTCCTCCCGGAAGAGAGTCTTAACGCCTCTCCGGCAATCGATTTCGTCGTAAGAAATGAATTTGACTATGCGGTTACCGAATTTGCCTCGGGGAGAGACCTCGAAGAAATAGCCGGCATTAGCTTTCGAAAAAATGGTCAAGTGGTTCACAACTTAAACCGACCCTTGCTCGAAGATCTCGACAGCCTGCCGTTTGTTGTCGAGATTTTTAAGCGTGACCTCGACATCAACCGGTATAACATCCCATTTTTGCATCATCCCTATCTCTCCTTTTACACGTCCCGGGGGTGCCCGGCCCTCTGCACATTTTGTCTCTGGCCTCAAACCATGTGCAGTCACCGCTGGCGGACGCGCAGTAGTGACAACGTGGTTGCCGAAGTCAGGCGGGCAGGGGAACTGTTTCCCCAGGTCAAAGAGATCTTTTTTGATGATGACACCTTTACGATTGGCAAATCACGGGTCCTTGATCTCTGCGGGAAACTGAAACCTCTCAAACTAACCTGGTCCTGCAATGCAAGGGTGACAACCGACTTTGAAACCCTTAAGGCGATGAGGGAGGCGGGCTGCCGGCTTCTTATCGTTGGGTTTGAATCCGGAGACCCGGCGATACTGACAAACATAAGGAAGGGGGCAACCATCGAGCAGGCGCTCTCTTTCATGAAAAATTGCAGACGCCTTGGGTTTAAGGTCCATGGGGACTTCCAAATGGGTCTCCCGGGCGAAACCTCGGAGACGATCGAGAAAACGATCCGCTTTGCCATCACGCTGGACCCGGAGACAATTCAAGTGTCCATGTCACACCCTTATCCCGGAACCGAGCTTTTTCAATACTTAAGAGATCAAGGGTATTTCATTTCCGAAAACATGACAGACGAACAGGGACATCAGCTCCCCAACTTCCAATATCCGGGCTTGAGCAGAGAGGAGATTTTGAAATCGGTCGAGGACTTTTATGCCCGTTATTATTTCCGACCCAAGATTATCCTGAGAATTGTGGGCCGAGCCTTATTTTCTGGAAATGACCGCCGACGGCTTTACAAAGAGGGAAGGGAATTTTTGAGGCTTCGATCCAAGAGAAGATATTTTATTCGTTCCGGGAGGCCCAGTGGATAAGACGATACATTGGTCCGAATTTCCCGACAGACGAATTGTCATGAGGAGGGTAATTCGAAAGTTTTATGATGAAAGAGAGTGATACCCTGCAATATTGCTTATCAGGAGACCTCCGGTGAAGAAGACGCTTGCCGTGTTAATTCCGGCTGTCATTGCCCAGGGGGCCGGGAATATTTTTTTGAGTATGAGGATGAAGGAGGTTGGAAACAGCGGTTGGTTCGATCTTCTTCCCCGGGCCGTTGAAAGTCCAACGCTTTGGCTTGGGACTGTTCTCCTGATCGTTTCCTTCATCCTTTTTGCCTCCGCCCTTTCCTGGGCGGATCTGAGCTTCGTTATTCCAGCGGTTTCCATCGAAGTGGCGGTCAACGTCATATTGGCCAACTATTTCTTGCATGAAGTCATCTCGCCAACGAGGTGGGCTGGAGTGCTCTTCATCTCTCTGGGTGTCATCCTGGTGATGCGGTCCGAGAGTCAAAAGACACGCCGAATAAACGAACACCTTTAAAGGTATCGGACACGATGAAAACTGCCGTTCTGATTGCGATGATTGTTTTGGCCGATTCTTCCGGAGACGTGCTCCTCACTCGGGGAATGAAACAGGTGGGCGAGATCTCGACCATCCACCCGAGAGCTCTTCTAAACATCGCACGAAAGGTCATTACGAATCGAAACTTCCTTTTCGGTTTGTTCTTTATGGCTGTGACTTTTTTCTCTTTTCTGATCGTCCTTTCCTGGGCCGACCTGAGCCTTGTTTTTCCTGCAAAATCGCTGGTCTATGTCGCCAGCACTCTCGGAGCGAAGTTCATCCTCGGGGAAACCGTGAGCCTCCAGCGTTGGGCCGGAATCTCCCTGGTCTGCTTCGGAGTCTTCCTGATTTCTCTTCCCTGATCCGTCGTCTCACGAAACCTTGGATGGTACTCATCCGGCAGCATGACAGGGGGAACGTAGTTGAATTCTTCCACTTATTTCTTCTTTTAGAAATCTCCTCCACCGTCACCGTTCACACATCAACATAACACATAGAGCACGGCGCAAAGCGCATAGCGTAAGTTCATTATCGCGAAGCGCGAGGCGTAAATCGTAAGACGTGAACAACAGAAAAAGCCCATCCCATTAATACCGTGATTCGTGCCTGCATGCCGGAGTGCGTCGTTACGGCACGCAGGCGTGACCGCAATAAAAGCACGGCGCAAAGCGCGTGGAGCATAGCGTTTACATCGGCCCGTAAAGCCCAAGCCCCAAAAGACAAAAAGCCCATTCCTTTTAAGAACAGGCTTTAGGTTTAATCATGTATCTTCCCATCCCGCCACCCGGTTTGCCCCACTATATCGAGAAAGCAACGTAATTACAACAAGTCATCTATTGACGATTCCTGTTTTTGAAAGCTGCATCAAAGGGGTTATTTGTAAAGGTGCTTTTCTGTTTCTGCCTTTTTTCCCCTTTCTTCTCTTCCCTCTTCCTCTCCGCCGCCATTGGGGCTTCACTGGGTTTGAGCGGACTGTCCTTCATGGAAAGGGAAATCCGCCTTCTTTCGAGGTCCACATCCAGCACCGTTACCAATACCCTTTGATGAACTTTCACGACCTCCGCTGGGTTTTTCACAAAACGGTTGGAAAGTTCGCTGATATGGACCAGCCCGTCCTGATGGACGCCGATGTCGACAAAAACGCCAAACGCCGTAAGATTCGTCACAATTCCAGGAAGCTTCATCCCGGGTCTTACGTCCTCTATCTTTTCAACCCCTTCTGCGAATCGGAAAGCTTCAAACTGCTCACGCGGATCGCGGCCGGGTTTGGAGAGTTCCGATAGGATATCATTTAACGTAGGAAGGCCCACCTTCTCCGAGATATATTGTTTCAAATCGATTCTCTCCCGGACCTTCTCGTCACGCATCAAATCCAGCACCGAGCAGCCCAGATCTATTGCCATGGCATCCACAATGGGATAGCTTTCCGGATGGACCGCGCTTCGATCCAGCGGGTTTTCTCCATCCCTGATGCGCAAAAAACCCGCGGCCTGCTCAAAGGCTTTGGGTCCCAGACGGGGCACCTGCTTCAACCCTTCTCTTGATTGAAACGGACCGTATTTATTCCGGTACTCCACGATCCCCTTTGCAAGCTGGGGTCCTAATCCCGAGATATAGGTCAGGAGTTGCTTGCTGGCCGTATTGACTTCCACGCCCACACGGTTCACAGAGCTGACCACCACATCATCAAGACTGTTCTTCAGCGCTCCCTGGTCCACATCGTGCTGGTACTGACCAACCCCGATCGACTTCGGGTCGATCTTGACCAGCTCTGCCAGAGGGTCCATCAGCCTCCGGCCGATAGAGACCGCTCCGCGCACGGTCACATCCTGATCAGGAAATTCTTCCCTCGCCACCTCCGACGCTGAATAAACCGATGCGCCACTCTCGTTGACCATCACCACCTGAATGTTCTTCGGGAGATCGAGGCTGCGGATGAAGGTTTCCGTCTCCCTTCCTGCGGTGCCGTTCCCCACGGCAATGGCCTCTATGCCGAAGCGCTCGCACATCTCACGGACCTTTGAGCCCGCCTCGGCTGCGGCCTTTTCGGACTGCAGGGGATAAATGGTTTCGGTATGTAAGAGCTTCCCCTGGCGGTCGAGGCAGACCACCTTGCAACCGGTCCGGAAACCGGGATCGACGGCAAGGACATTCTTCTGGCCGAGGGGCGGAGCGAGAAGAAGTTGACGGAGGTTCTCGACAAAGACCCTTATCGCTTCCTCATCTGCCCGCTTCTTGGTTGCCAGCCGAATCTCAGTCTCCATGGAAGAAGAGAGAAGTCTCTTGTAGCTATCGTGCACGGCGCTCCTGACCTGCTGGGATACAGGCCCTTCCCCTTTCACAAAAAGACCATCGAGGATTTCCAGGGCCTCCTCTTCGGGGGGTATAACCCTCAGCGTGAGAAAACCCTCTTTCTCCCCTCGCCTCATGGCAAGAATCCTGTGGGACGGCGCTGTGTTCACCGGCTCTTCCGAGTCAAAGTAATCCCTGTACTTGATTCCTTCAGACTCCTTCTCCGGAATAACGGTTGACTTGAAAACAGCCTTTGATGAATAGAAATCGCGCATCCTGGCCCGGGCCGTCTGATCTTCATTCACCCACTCTGCGATGATATCGCAGGCTCCTGCGAGGGCGTCCTCCGCGGAATCAACCCCTTTTTCAGGATCGACGAAAGCAGCTGCCTCGGCCAACGGATCGATGTCATCCTGTGCAAAAAGAAGCCGGGCCAAAGGTTCCAGTCCCTTTTCTTTGGCGATGGTTGCCCGGGTCCGACGTTTCGGCCGGTAAGGCAAATAGATATCTTCCAGAACGACCATCGTCTCCGCCGAAAGGACCTTCTCCTTTAGCTCATCGGTGAGTTGTCCCCGCTCCTCTAAAGATTTGAGGATGGCCTCACGGCGTTTGTCCAGCTCCATGAGCTGATTGAGCCGGTCGCGAACCGCTGTGATGACCACCTCGTCCAGAGAGCCTGTGGCTTCCTTTCGGTATCGGGCGATAAAGGGGACAGTAGCCCCTTCATTCAAAAGGTCTGCCGTGGCCTGGACCTGTTTCTGGGTGAGACTCAGCTCTTTCGCAATCTTAGGAATATGGGCTTCGTTCATGACCTCCCTCAAGAAAATTGAGCCCCACGGGCAAGCCCGTGGTCCCCAAAAACCGCACCCACCTACGCCAAGGCTTCGGTGGGTCATCCGCCGGTGAGCGAAATCCGCCGAAGCCCGGTAGGTTCATGGTTGACAGAATTCGCATCTACAATTACGCATTCCTCCACGGCTAAAGCGGTGGTCTCCTGCGTAGGCGGATGACAAACAGAGTGCGGAGACTTCGGATGAGGCAATCGTAACAAAGTATGGGTTGAGGTTCAATGATGGACCGGGGAAAGAAAGATAGGGAGATGAGGCGATAAGGCGATGGGGAGATAAAACGAGAGAGAGATGTTACGGAGTAGTATAAAATGGTGGACAGCAAGTGGACCAGTTCGTCTCGACGCCACGGCCCTCAAGCTTAAACCGTACCCGCACACTCCAGAAATATCTGGTCAGTGGGATCAAACGACTCTCAATTTTATGCGAAGACTTTTCTAACTGCGTTCGACTATAGATAATATCCTCATTGGGAGGATCTTCGGCTCTCCAGATCTTCAAATCATAAGTCACTTCGGAGGTTCTACTCAAATCTACGCTTTTATCCGCTTTGATGTCTTTCGCTGTGGGGAAGGATTTCCATTGTAAGGTCGGTTTGACCGAATCGACTTGTACGAATCGAACGTCCTTCCACATGTCGTACATGATTCCACCGTTGTCGGGAGGAGGCATGCTGCGCGTCCCTCCATTCGCGCCGCCAGATATACCACTTACTGCCCCACCAACCGCAGCCCCACCTGCGGTAAAGTATGGAAGAAGAACGATGCCGGCACCACCGGTCCCTACGGTCGCACCCACGCCGACCACAGCCCCTACTAAACCCCCTATCACTGCGCCCGTACTTGCATCACCGGCTAAACGTTTGGTGAAGTCTTTCGCAACTCGAAATCCGCTCTCCTTGACGCAAGCACCGTCAAACTCAGGTCCATCGGGTGAACAGACCCACGTCTGTTGGTAGGAGTGCTGTGGCGCGTGTGCGCAGCCGAATTGCCCGATGAGCAACGAGACGAAAAGCAAGATCATCATTGGGTAACGCGTTGTGGCTTTCATCTGTTCGCCCCTATCACCGGGAGTGTTTTCTCTATAGAAATAGATCGCCTTTAATAAGCATTTCTTGTGCCACCAGAAAAGCACAGCGCATAGAGCATAGCACATAGCGTAAGTCCTTGAAAAAGAACACAAGATGTACGTCAATTCTCACGGCAGAGACCTAATTCCGTTTTACTGAAACCAACTGTTCTGGTCAAGAATTGACCGAGAGTGTCCTAAACCTTACGAATTTGTGAAACGGAGAAGGAACGTCTTGGAGTGCAGAGTGCAGAGTGCGGAGTGTGCCTGCCTGCCGGTAGGCAGGGATTGCGGAATGGAAAAAGCTAATTTAAAGATACGACGCGGAGATGAAGAGATGACGAGACATTGCGGAGTCCGGATTGTGGAATGACTAAGGAAGCCATAATAAAGAAGACAAATGCTTCAGAAAATCTCCCCTTGCCCCTCTTTGCCAAAGAGGGGTAATTCCTCCCTAACATCCCTCAAGGTCTGCAGACTTTTTTAAAATTACATCTGGAGATGACATGTTCATCTTCTATCTTACTGAATCGATCTTCTTCCATGGCGATGTTATTCGGGACATCCATGAGAAGAGACTGCATGTCCTTGATGCTTCCGTTGATGTAACCCTTAATGCCTTTCATCTCTTCCTGGCTCACTGAAAACCAGTTGGACTTGTCAAAGGAGAGGTTATACTCGATGACATTCAGCGATTCAGGAGGAATATTCCATTTCTCCATCGCATAAAGAGCATAACAGCCTAATTGGATGGAGAGGTCTTCTGAAAGGCTCTTTCCTGTCTTCCAATCGTAGATATAGACGCCCTTCCCTTCTTTTATGGCGCAGTCGATGACCAAATTGATTTTTATGCCCTCCAGATAAAAGGAAGAGAATTCTTCCACTTCAAGCCACCCGTCTTTCAGATGGGACTTTAAACCATCATAAATATCCGAGGCATAAAAATTTCTCAGGCAAGTCTCCACATTGCCCGCGACCCCTTTCCATTCCTCATCACTCACCTCCACTTCATATTCATGTTCAAGCAGGCCGCACGATTTAGGATTCTTCCAGTAGTTCTTCGACTTTGAAGAACGAAACTCGGCCCTCATCTGGTCGAGAGTGATCGTAACAATTTGATCCACCGGAAGCACCTTAATACCCCTTCGGATGTTGTAGAGGGATCTTTGAATGCACTCATGGACCTTTTCTCCGGCCCACATCTGCCTGTTCTTGAGGTTTTTCAGAACATAAATCTGCCGGGTTCTCTCCGGCGTGCTCTCAAGCCATCCGTTCCAGTAGCCGTAATAGGCAAACCAGTACTGTCTGGGGCAGGTTTTAAAGACCTCGTCCCTGGTTTTCGACCAGGAGAATTCGTTCTTGAGCTCACTCATGACGCTGCCAGCCTCTCCGAGAGAAGCGTGTACCTTCGTTGGGGTTTGTTATTTCTTATGGCAATGGCCAGGGCCTTCTTCGTTCCGATCATGATGACCAGTTTCTTCGCTCTGGTGATTCCCGTGTAGATCAGGTTTCTTTGGAGAAGCATGTAGTGTTGGGTCACAACCGGAAGAATCACGACCGGGTACTCGCTCCCCTGGGACTTGTGGACGGATACGGCATAGGCCAGGACCACTTCGTCGAGATCAGAATAGTCATAAGGAACCAGTCTCCCATCGAATTCGATGGTCACCTCTCTTTCCTCAGGATCGATCTTCGAGATCCACCCGATATCCCCGTTAAAGACATCCTTATCATAATTGTTAACGATCTGCATCACCTTGTCTCCTGATCTGAAGGTCCAGGCTCCACGGGTGACGCCTGACTGACCGGGGTTCAGCCTCTTCTGTAACTCGATGTTGAGATTGGTTACACCAATGGTTCCCTTGTGCATGGGTGTCAGGACCTGGATCTCCCTGAGTGGATGAAACCTGAAATCCCTGGGTATCCTCTCGCTGCAGAGGTCCAGGATATTTTGAAGGATCTTCTCCGGATCTTCTTCCTGGATGAATTGAAAATCGGTCTTCTCGGGTTGGTCGATTTCCTTTAGAACGGGGATCTCACCTTGATTGACTTTGTGGGCGTTAACCACGATCATGCTCTCCCGGGCCTGGCGAAAGATCTCTGTGAGCCTGACTACCGTAAACTTTCCTGATCTGATGATATCCTTCAGGACATTTCCAGGGCCCACGGAAGGGAGTTGATCGACGTCTCCTACCAGGATCAGGTGGGCGTGGGAGGGAATGGCTTTCAGGAGATGGTACATCAAAAGGGTGTCGACCATGGAGGCCTCATCGATGATGACCACATCTGCCTCCAGAGGATCGTCCTGGTCTTTCTTGAAATCACCCTTATGCGGAGAATACTCCAGGAGGCGATGAATGGTCTTTGCCTCCCAGCCGGTCGCCTCATTCATTCTCTTGGCTGCCCTTCCCGTGGGGGCGGCGAGAAGGATCCTCAACTTCAATTGCTGAAAGATTCTTAATATGGCCGTGATGAGGGTCGTCTTCCCGGTCCCGGGGCCACCGGTGATGATCAACATCTTTGAAGTGGCTGCCAGAAGAACCGCCTCCTTCTGTCTTTGGGCAAGGTCTATGTTCAGTTTCTGCTGCACCCATTCGATCGCCTTTTCCGGATGGATGGGCCGGATGTTCGAAGGAGATGCCATCAGATTGATTAATCTCTGAGCCACCCCTGTCTCTGCCACATGGAAGGGAGCAAGATAGGCGGCCCTGAGATGACCCTCAGAACCGAGGTCATCTAAGAAGAGCTCCTTTTCTCTGGTCAGCTCCTTCACGGCCAGTAAAATGATTTCTTCATCCACATGGAGTATCTCTTTTGCCTTGTGAATCAATTGCATTTCAGGATAGTAGACATGGCCTTCTTCGGTCAGCTGATTCAAGACATAGAGGAGACCTGCCTTGGCCCGGATCAGGGAATTGCGATCGATCCCGAGATGTTGAGCGATCTTGTCCGCAGTAATGAAGCCAACCCCGTATATGTCGTGGGCTAACCGATAGGGATTCTCTCTCACCATCTCAATCGACTGATCTCCATACTGTTTGTAGATCTTGGCAGAATAGGCAGCGCCCACGCCATGGCCCTGCAGAAAGATCATGATCTCTTTGATCTCTTTCTGCTCCACCCAGGCTTTTCTGATCATGGAAATCCGTTTAGGACCGATGCCTTCCACCTCGGACAGCCTTTCAGGTTTTTTCTCGATCACCTCCAGGGTATGAAGGCCAAACTTTTCGACAATCCTCTCCGACATGACCGAGCCAATCCCTTGAATCAATCCGGAGGCGAGATATTTCTGAATCCCATGAAGCGTAGCCGGCACGGTGACTTCGAAGCTCTCGACCTGGAATTGCTCGCCGAATCTTTTATTCTGTACCCATTGACCCGTCAGTTTCAGGGATTCACCGGGGTTGATGCCGGAAAGATTACCCACAATGGTGGTCAGCTCCTTCTTTTCTTTTTCCCGGAGTTTTGCCACCACAAAGTCATTTTGTTCGTTGTGAAAAGAGATCTTTTCGAGAAGACCCTGAATGACGGACATTTTTTACCTTTTCTTGTTAAAGGAGATATGAAATTCTAAATGGGTGGCAGTTCTTTTACAATTACTTTTGTATTTTCCGATTCATTTTAAGAGGTTATATCTGCCCGTTTCTTAGGCAAAGCGGTGGGGAGCACCTCTGTGATGGGAAAGAGGATCTGATTCCACAACTATTCAACAACTTTATGTGGATTGTCATCGCGGGATGAAGAGATGAGGGGACATTGCGGATTTCGGATTGCGGAGCGCGGAATATCAAAAACCGATCCAAAGAAAAGAAGACACGGAGACATCTTAGAATGCGGAATGCGCCCAGAACCATGTAAGGTTCAGGGCTGCCATGCACCCCACGTGGTGCATGGCGGATTGCGGAATTACTAAGGGCTCCATAATAAAGAAGACAAATGTTTCAGAAAATCTCCCCTTGCCCCTCTTTACCAAAGAGGGGTAATTCCTCCCTTTGATAAAGGTGTATAGACCGGAGAGATGGGTAACAGATGTGCCGGAGACATAGGTAACACTTTGTGTGGCATAATTTCCGAGAGATTGCATTTAAGGAGGAGATTATGCCATGGAAAGAGGTTAGCCTTATGTCGTTGCGTCGGGAGTTTGTTCAACTGACCCAAGGGCCTAAAATGAGCTTGGCTGAATTGTGCCGTAGGTTTAATATTAGTCGTAAGACGGGATACAAATGGTTGACTCGTTACAAAGAAGGAGGTGTAAAAGGGCTGCAAGACCGATCCCGCAGGCCTCACCGAATTGTCTTGAAGGTAAGGGAAGTGCACGAAAAGGCGCTTCTGCATTTGCGGAGAACCCATCCCACTTGGGGAGCGCGTAAACTTCGGCGGAAGTTGCAAGAGATGAGAATAGAACCTGTTCCTGCTTGCAGTACCATTACTACCTTTCTTCATCGTCATGGGTTGATTATCCCAGGCGGGGGGCGTCAGGACTGGCGGCGATTTGAATCCCCTGCTCCCAATGCTTTGTGGCAGATGGATTTTAAGGGCCCCGTATCGACCTTGGCGGGTCCGTGTCACCCCCTGACGGTCCTGGATGACTATTCGCGGTTTAACCTCTGCCTTAAGGCGTTGCCGAGCCAACAGGGGTCTGGGGTGCAGAGCACCCTGGAGAAGACCTTCAAACGCTATGGCCTTCCGGACGTTTTCTTGATGGATAATGGACCTCCTTGGGGCAATGACTCGGAGTACCGCTATACGACGTTGACGGTTTGGCTGCTTCGCTTGGGAATCCGGGTAAGTCATAGCCGCTCGTATCATCCACAAACCTTGGGCAAAGATGAACGGTTTCATCGGACCTTGGAAGAAGAGCTTCTCAGACGTTACCAATGGCAAGATCCCGTTCATCTTCAAGGGAAATTTGATCCCTGGAGGGATCAGTACAATTTTGAGCGACCCCATGACGCGTTGGATTTGGCGGTACCGGCTTCTCGGTATCGGCCCAGTCTGCGAAATATGCCCGAAATACTGCCTCCTATCGAATATCCAAGCGGCATGGAGGTTCGTAAAGTCCAAGACAAAGGGTATTTCTTCTTTCGAGGTAAAACATTTTGGGTCAGTCGCGCCTTTTATAGATATCCCATCGGGATCAGGCCTATGGCAACAGACGGTTTGTTTGAAGTGATGTTCTGTCATGAAGTCATCAGTAAGATTGATTTGAGAAGTTCTTCTTAACCTGTTACCTATGTCTCCGGTACGCTTGTTACCCATGTCCCCAGTCCGTACAAAAGGGAGGGGAGGAGGGATTTAATCTATTGAGAGTTTAGAATTGAAAATGAAGCGTTGATGAAGTCTGAGAATTACGACCGGTAGGAGGCGTTGATTTTCACGTAGTCTAACGAAAGGTCTGTGGTGAGGACTGAAAATTGGCTCTTGCCCTGATGGAGATCGGCAGTAACCTTGAAGGATTTCTTTTTGAGGATCTGACCTGCTTTTTCTTCCAATCGAGGACCTAATCCCACCCCTTTTTTTACGATCGGAGCTTTCTCGAAAAAGAGATCGACTTTATCTGGATCGATGTGCACGCCGGAATAGCCCAGGGCACAGAGAATCCTTCCCCAATTGGCATCTTCTCCGAAGAAAGCGGTCTTGACCAATGGAGAATGGGCAATCGCATACGCGGCCTGTTTCGCTTCTTCTATGTTTCGCGCTCCCCGAACCAGGACCTCGACAAATTTTGTTGCACCTTCTCCATCCTTCACTACACTCTCAGCCAAACTCCGGCAAACTTTTGAAAGCATTGTTTGGAATACGTCAGCATCGCGGTCCATACGACTTAAATAGGGATGACCCGCTTTTCCGTTGGCTAAGAGCAAGACCGTATCGTTCGTGCTGGTCTCCCCGTCAACCGTGATCCGGTTATACGATGCCTCAGCGGCCTTTTCCAACATCTGTTGAAGGAGGGGGGCTTTGATGCAAGCATCCGTGACAAGGAAGGAGAGCATCGTTGCCAGGTCGGGGCGGATCATTCCTGCGCCCTTGACCATCCCGCACAACTTGACCCGTTTTCCCTTGATACGACAGGTGGCCACTTCAACCTTCGGAAAGGTATCTGTGGTCATCATGGCTTCTACTGCCTTCATCCAGCCCTCTGAAGAAAGCCGATCGATTAATCTCGGAGTTCCTCCCTCAATGTTCTTCATTGGAAGCCGGCTCCCGATCACGCCCGTCGAGGAAGGAAATACCAGCCGCTCATCGATCCCCAACTGTTTTGCGACAAGGGATGAAACCCTTTTGGCATCTCTCAACCCTTGATTCCCGGTACAGGCATTCGCATTTCCGCTGTTCACAACGATTGCCTGACACAGACCTCGCTTCATGCGCTCCCTATCCAGTTGCACGGGTGCTGCTTTTACGGCGTTCGTAGTGAAGAGCCCGGCCACCTGTGCAGGAGCCTCGGAGTAGATTAAACCTAAATCCCTCTTTCCATCCTTCTTGATCCCGGCTGAAATTCCCGAAAAAAGAAAACCGGGTACTTTAAAATCGAGTGGCTTCATTTATTGTCTCTTGATCCGTGATGCGTGACTCGTGATTCGCGACCCGGTCATTCCTATCCCGCGTCTCGATGTCATAACCCCCCTTCGTCCCCCCTTAGGCTAAGGGGGGAATGAGGGGGGTTACACACTCCGAATTCCGCCATGCACCACGCCCCGAACCAAGTAGGGTTCGGGATTAGTCCTGAACTCAACGTAGGTCAGGATGGTGCATGGCAGCACTAAACCTTCCATGGTTCAGGGCGCAATCTGCATTCTGGAATTTCTAAGCTCTTGCTTCTTCCTCTTTGGGTAAGCAACAACGTTTGTATTTCTTTCCACTCCCGCACGGGCAGGGATCATTCCGTCCGACCTTCTTTCCGTCCCGCCGGATGGTCACACCCTTTCCGCTTTCTGTTTTTCCGCCTCCACCCTGGGCTGCTTCTCCCCGGCTCATGATAAAGGTCTGTTTCCGCTCCATCTTCACTTCTTTCACGGCTTGTTCTTCCTTGGCCACCTGAACGGCAAACAGTTTCTCCACCGTGTCCTTTTTGATCCGGTCCAACATCTCGAGAAACATTTGATAGGCTTCTTTTTGATATTCAATGAGAGGGTCCCTCTGACCGTAACCTCTTAAACCGATCCCTTCCTTCAGCTGGTCGACGGCAAGAAGATGGTCCTTCCAATGGAAATCAATGGATTGGAGCATGATCACCCTCTCCAGGTATCGAAGCGTGGGTGCTCCGAATTCCTCCTCCTTCTTCCGGTAGACTTCCTTCGCTTTCTCAATAATCGTTTCTTTTAATTGATCTCTTCGGATTCCGTTTTCTTCCATCGAGGGAGGAGACCACTTGGAGGAAAATTGCTGGAAAAAGGCATCTTGAAGTCCTTTCAGGTCCCACTCCTCGGAGTATTGCTTTTCGTCCGTATAGAAATCAAGGAGGTTCTCACCCTCCTCCTCAATCATCTCCATGACCGTCTCTTTCAGATCTTCGCTTCCAAGAACCTCTCTCCTCTGGGAATAGATCACCTCTCTCTGTTTGTTCATGACATCATCGTATTCCAACAGATGCTTCCGTATTTCAAAATTATGGGCCTCCACTTTTCTCTGGGCGCTCTCGATGGCCCGGCTGACCAGCCGGTGCTCGATGGGTTGGTCCTCTTCAATGCCAAGCCGGTCCATAATTTTAGAAATCCTCTCCGAGCCGAAAATCCTCAAGAGGTCATCTTCCAGAGAGAGATAGAATCGGGAGGAACCCGGATCGCCCTGCCGCCCGGACCTTCCTCTCAATTGATTATCGATGCGTCTCGACTCATGCCGCTCGGTCCCCAGAACGTGTAACCCTCCCACCTGGATGACCTTCTCCTTCTCCTGTTTAACGGTGGCCGAGGCCTTCTCAGACGCTTTCTTCATCGTCTCTTCCGTGACCTCGTCTTTCACCAGGGTCTTGGCCAGGAATTTGGAATTCCCTCCCAACAGGATGTCCGTTCCTCTTCCAGCCATGTTGGTGGAGATGGTGATGGCCGCGACTCTTCCGGCCTGAGCGATGATCTCAGCCTCTCTCTCGTGATGTTTGGCGTTGAGGACATTATGCGGAACGCCCTGTTTCTTCAGGAGCTGGCTCAATCTCTCAGATTTCTCAATCGATATCGTGCCCACCAGGGCCGGATGGCCGGATTGGTAGAGTTCTTTGATCTCCCGGACCACCGCACGAAATTTCTCATCCTCGGTTTTGTAGATGACATCCGCATAATTGGTGCGGATCAGGGGCATATTGGTTGGAATCACGATCACGTCCAGTTTATAAATTTTACGGAATTCCGCGGCCTCCGTGTCCGCGGTACCCGTCATCCCGGCCAGCTTCTTGTACATTCGAAAATAATTTTGAAAGGTGACGGTGGCCAGCGTCTGGTTTTCATTTTCGATCCGGACATTCTCTTTGGCCTCCACGGCCTGATGGAGACCATCGCTCCACCGCCTGCCCGGCATGAGCCTCCCTGTAAACTCATCGACAATGATCACCTCCCCCTCTTTAACTACATAATCCACGTCTCGTTTAAAAAGGGTGTGGGCCCTCAAACCCTGATTCACGTGGTGAAGCGTCTCAATATTTCTGGGGTCGTAGAGGTTTTCGACATGGATCAATTTCTCCACGTGGGCCACCCCCTCTTCCGTTAAAAAGGCGGTGTGGCTTTTCTCTTCCAGCTGATAATCGGTCCCCTGCTTCAGAGAGGGAATGATGCGATTGATCTTATAATATTTATCCGTGGATTCTTCCGCAGGACCGGAGATAATGAGCGGGGTCCTGGCCTCATCAATCAGGATGCTGTCCACCTCATCGACAATGGCGTAGTTCAGGTCCCTCTGGACGTAATCCTCAAGCCTGAACTTCATATTGTCCCGCAGGTAGTCGAACCCGAATTCGTTATTCGTCCCGTAGGTGATATCACACCCGTACCCCTCCTGCCGCTCCCGGTCATTGAGCTCGTGAAGGATCACCCCTACGGAAAGACTCAGGAACCGGTAAATCACTCCCATCCATTCGCTATCCCTTTTCGCCAGATAGTCGTTCACGGTAACGATGTGGACGCCTTTCCCCTCAAGGGCATTCAAATAAGCGGGCAGGGTGGATACCAAGGTCTTTCCTTCTCCGGTCGCCATCTCAGCGATCTTGCCCTCGTGAAGAACAATGCCTCCGATCAGCTGGACATCATAATGTCTTTCGCCGAGGGTCCGCTTCGCCGTCTCGCGAACCACGGCAAAGGCCTCAGGAAGGATCTCCTCGATAGGCTCGCCTCGCCCAACTCGCTCCTTGAATTCAGCCGTTTTGCCCCGGAGCTGATCGTCGCTGAGAGGGCTTATTTCAGGCTCAAGCTGATTGATCCTTTCGACGAGGGGATGGATCTTCTTCAATTCTCTTTCATTCTTGCTCCCCACGATTTTTTTGATCAATGAACCAATCATAAAGTGCCTTTCTTTTTTCAGTTCTTCTTTTATATCAACGAATTATATAACGGATGGCAAAGGGTTGCAATCCTAAAAAATCAAAATCTTCAGTATCGCCCCTGGCAAAAACTATTCTTCACTTGACTGGAAAGGACCTTGCGATTCCCCGGTTATCCAATAACGAGTGGAGAGACAAATGGTTGGTAGGCTGTCTTGGATTATCTGTTCGAGTGTATTAATTCACGATATATCTTAATGGGTTGACCGGAATGCCGTTGACCCTGACTTCGTAATGAAGATGAGGACCCGTTGACAACCCGGTTGTCCCGACCTCGGCAATTTTATCCCCCCGCTTCACCCTTTGGCCCGCTCTTACAAGAATTTTACTGAGATGATAGAACCGGCTAATCAACCCGAATCCATGGGAGATGACGAGGACATTCCCGTGGGAGGAATCCTTCCCAGTGTCTGAAACGATCCCGTCTGCCGGAGCAATGACAGGGGTCCCCATCCGGTTCGCAATATCAAGGCCTTCATGCATCTGGTTCAACCCCGTAAAGGGATTGGTTCGAAAACCGAAACCCGACGTCACCCATCCATGGACCGGCCAGATCGAGGGGGTGTGGGCTAACATCTCTTTTTTACTTTGTAACAGCCTTTCGAGTTCGGACAGGCTCTGTTCCTGAGACGTTGCCTCCGACTCAAGGCGTTCGATGTCGCTTCTCATCTGCTGGGCCAGTCCCATCTCGTTATTCTCTGCCTTCAACTTTTCCCGGACATCCGAGGGCGCGGGTCCCCCCATTCCCATGAACAACGCCGTTTCTCCGCCCTTCTCCAGATTGGCGATGATGCGAATCCTCTTATCAAAATCCTTCAGTCTCGAGAGCTGTTTCTCCAGATCTTCAATCTTGGATGCGAACAAATGAATCTTGGATTTCTGCTCCTGAGTCTGCTGCCGCAATTGATTCAGTTCGAAGGTTTTCTTTCTGACCTGAATATAGTCACAGAGAAAGAAAATGCTGCAGAGGAAACCGAACGTTAAAATATAAAGTCCGACCCTAAAGGTCTTCTTATGTATTCTGAGGTGGCGGGTCCTGGAAGTTTTATGGCCAAAGATAAGAACGTTGAAGTAGTCTTTATCCAAAATAAGCTCCTTATTTCATTCATCTATCGCCTTCAAAAACCCTATCTTAATACCAGACTAATTATTGTCATGTCAAGATTTTTTTTGTCACTCTCTTCCTTCTCAACTCCCTTCCCCTCGAAGAAAAGGGTAAAAAATAAAATTTCTGTTTAATTTCCGCTAATTAGTAGCTTTTCCACCAACAGGGTTGGAGAACCAACCCCTCCAAAAAATCTGAGGTCCGTCCCCACCCCGATCACTTTTCGGAAAAGTTCAAAGAGGTTTCCGGCGATGGCGATGGATTTGACCGGATGGACCCTCTCCCCCCTCTCGACCCATTCGCCTGTGCAGCCTAAAGAGAAGTCCCCGGAAATTGGATCCACCGTATGGAGACCCATCACCTCCTCTACCGCCATGCCCCGTGAGAGACTTTCCATAAATTTGGGCGGATCGAGTTCCCCTGGCTCAATGAAAAAGTTTGAGATTCCTACCCCGGGAGGGGATTTGATGCCATGGCGTCGGCTGTTTCCGGTCGATCCGACTCCCGACCCTGCGGAGGACTGATTTTCCCGGTTGGCCCAATATCTGTCGTACAGATATCCCGTCACTACGCCCTGACCGACTAAAGGGGTCCGTTGACTCGGCACTCCCTCTCCGTCGACGGGCGCGGTGGAGATCCCTTTTGCATAAAGTCCATCATCCACAATCGTGAGGAGGGGGGAAAAGAATCTCTCCCCCCGCTTTCCCTTTAGTGGAGACTTCCCCTTTTGGACCTGATCCGTTAAAAAGGAATGGGCGACAAGGGATAGAAATTCTGCAGCCACATTGTTGCGAAGGAGGACCGGATAGACGCCGGAAGGAATCCTCCTCCCGCCCAGCCTTTCCAATGCTTTGGTCCCGGCCGACCGCCCGACGCTCTCCACATCGAGTTGGTTGAAAAAATGGCTGAAATCAAAATCCCAGCCCATCTCAGAATCTCCGCCTTCCTCGGCCACCGCGGTCACACTCACGGAGGCGAGAGAGTGGTCGTACGAAGACTCAAGTCCATTAGAATTGACAAGCGTCGCCCTGGAAAGAACCTCCCCGTAAGAGGCCTTCCGCACCTTTTTAATTTTCTCCGAATCCACGGATTTGGCCGCCGCCTCTAAAGATTTTGCCCTCTCGATCTTTGCCTTTTCCGAGATCCTCTCCAAGGTTTCATCAAAAATGGGTAACAGGGCCGGGGGGGCTTTGAGACACGGTGCAAAGTCGAAACAGAGGTCTGCGGAGGTCGCCTCCGAACTCCTGACCGCGTCCTCGATTATCCGATCCAGCTCGCGCGAGAAGTTTTGTCCGCCAGAACGAGAGGGATCCGAAAAAGTGGTGTATGAAAAACCCATTCGCTGATGGCGTAAAATACGGAAGGCCATGCCCAGGTATTGAGACGCCTGAAGGCTTTCAATCTTCTCTTCCTTTGATTCCACATCAAAATGGGAAGATTGAAGGAGGTAGACTTCGTAGCCGTCGATGGGTTTCTTCTTTAGGATGCTCAGAGCTTGATCAATGGTTTTATTAGCTCCATCCATAGCAAACCTCATCCGTTAAATTCCAGTAATCAATTTCTAAATCCCCCCAACCCCCCTTTACTAAAGGGGGGCGAGGAGGGATTTCTGATTTTCATCCTTCAGGGGTGACCAACCCGAGGTGGAGGGCTACCATCGAATGAGGCTGCTCGCCCAGGTGAGGCCTCCCCCAAAGGCGGTGAGGACGACCAGATCCCCCTTTTGAATGGATCCATCCCGGACCGCCTCATCGAGGGCAATAGGAATCGTGGCGGAAGAAATATTGGCATACTTCTCAATGGTGAGATAGACTTTTTCAATCGGGACATTCAGTCGCTTAGCCACCTGCTGAAGCATGCGGAGGTTGGCTTGATGGGGAATGATCCACTTGACATCGGAGATGTTTACACCGTTAAAGGCCGCCGCCTCTTCTGCGGCCTCTGCAAATCGTTTTACCGCCACCCGGACCGACTCATTCGCCTTGATCATCTTGAGCGTATGGAGCTTCCTGTCCACACTTTCATAGGAGATAGGAGTCGTTTTCGACCCACCCCCCGGAAGAAGCAGGTTTTCACCGTTCGCTCCATTGGTGTGGATATGGACGGAGAGGATTTCGCTGATCTCCTTCCCTGACTTCTCGATGGGTTGATCCCTGTCAGAATCGTCCAGGGCCCGGAGCACCACCGCGCCCGCCCCGTCCCCCCAGAGAATACAACTCTCCCGGTCTGTCCAATCGAGACTCCTGCTCATGATTTCTACAGACGCAACCAGGACCGTTTTAAATGTGCCGGCTTTCAGATACTGCTCGGCGACAGAAAGACCGAAGACAAACCCACTGCAGGCCGCGGTCACATCGAAGGAGACTGCTCTTTCCGCCCCCAATTTCGCCTCCAACCAGTTCGCTCCGGAAGGGCAAGCCGTATCCGGCGTCATCGTGGTCATGATGATGAGGTCCAAATCCTCGACCGAAACCCCTCCCATCTCCATCGCCCGCAGCGACGCCTCTTTGGCCAGGTCTGAGGCGTTGACGTTCGGCCCCGCAATCCTTCGTTCCTTGATTCCGGTCCTTTTGTAAATCCACTCGTCATTGGTGTTTAAAACCTTTTCCAGATCAAAATTGGTAAGGATCCTCTCCGGAAGAAAGGAGCCGGTTCCCAATATCTCAATCCTCTTACCACCCATGCGCAAACTCCTTCTTATGGTTCGCTCGGCTCTCCACGTCGGCGTTATTAACGGTCTTATAACAATAAGAACATTGATTTGTAAAATCCCTCCTGCCTCCCTTTTTCAAAGGGAGGAATTACCCCTCTTTGGCAAAGAGGGGCGAGGGGAGATATTCTAACGACTATGTCAATTCAATGCTGAGACCTTTGTTTAATGCCGACGCTACTACGGAAGACAAAAACGTTCATTTCATCTGGCATTGGATTCAACCTTTATAAATCCTCGGCACCCGCTTCCCTATCGAACACAGCACTTCATAGGAGATGGAGTCGATTTTCTCTGCGATCTCTTCGGGAGTGATCTGCTCTCCTCCCTGCTGTCCTATCAATATCACCTCGTCTCCCACGGAAGCGCGGGGGATATCTGTCACGTCCACCATGATGAAATCCATACAGACCCTCCCGACGACGGGCGCCCTCTTTCCGCGGATCAACACCTCTCCGTGATTCGAGAGATGACGGTTATACCCGTCCGCGTATCCGATCGGAAGGGTCGCGATGCGGCTCTCCCGCTTTGCCGTAAACGTCCCTCCGTAGCTAATTCTCGCTCCGGACGGAACTGATTTCAGAAAATGGATGCGCGTCTTCAGGGTCATCACGGGTCTGAGTGAGATGAGGGATCGAAAGGCGGGAGAAGGATACGAACCATAAAGCATGATCCCGGGTCGGACCAACCCGGCGGCGTATCCCGGGAAGGCGGTGAGCGTCGCGCTGCTGGCCATGTGAAGATACTGGGAGGAAATCCCGAACTCCTGGGCGATTGCCACAGCGCTTTGAAACGCCCTCCATTGGCTTTGAGTAAAGCCCTCTTCTTCGTCCGTCATGGAGAAATGCGAAAGGATGCCTTCTGTCTCGATCTTCGGGAATCGTCTTACCTCTCGCAAAAAATCGGGCCAGAGGCTGAGGGGCACGCCTACCCTTCCCATTCCTGTATCCACCTTGAGGTGAACCTTCACCTTCCTCCTTCGTTTCTCTGCTTCTCTGGAGAGAATTTTCAAACAATCTTTTCTGAAGATGACAGGGGTAAGACGGAAACGAAAAATCTGATCCACCTCCGCTCCAAAAATTCCTCCCAAAACAAGAATGGGGGCTTTCACCCCCGCCTTTCTCAATTCCACCCCTTCTTCAGAAATGGCGACGCCCAGATAGTCCACTCCCAATTTCTCCAATCTCAGAGAAACCGGAATGGCTCCATGACCGTAGGCATCCGCCTTGACGACCGCCAGGACTTTCACACCCTCAGGAACTCTTTTCTTAATTTGCCGATAATTGAATTCCAGTGCACCGAGATCGACTTCCCCAACCGTCGGCCTTCCTGAAGGAATAAATTTTTTCATCGACAACCTTCTAAATCCGTGAACAAGAAGAAAAAAAGAATAGAAAAATTTTTAACACCAACGTCATCAAATGTCAATCCTCCGACCCTCAGGCTCGAAGACCGGAGCTCGCTCAGAATTGACCCTGAGCCGCGCTCCCATCTTTTATAACCCCCCTTCATCCCCCCTTAACCTAAGGGGGAATAGAGGGGGGTTAAGTGCGCGGGCTTAGCGCCGTCGAACGGGTCAATGGAACTCCGACCTTGACATTCCCACCCCTCTCCTATAATCTGATCCCCGTGGCAGAAAAGACCCCGAAGCATATCCGAATTAAGGTAAACGAAAAAGAAACCTCTCTTCCGTCAGACACGACTCTTTCCCAACTCAAAAAGCAATTCAAGCCCGATGCGGATCTGGTCATCTACAACGGCTTTCCAGCCACCTCCGATGGTCCCCTCAAAGAAGGCGATGAGATCGTTTTCATCAAAAAAGGAGAAATGCCTTCTTCGGAAGAGTTTGAATGTCTCATGATGGCCAGGCACACGCCCGGCGTTCATCGGAAAATCAAAAAATCTGTCGTTGGCATCGCAGGATTGGGTGGCCTTGGATCGGCCATCGCTATCGCACTGGCTCGCATTGGAATAGGGAAGCTCATCTTGGTCGACTTCGATGTGGTGGAACCGTCTAATTTAAATCGCCAACAATACTTCATCCATCAAATCGGAATACCCAAGGTGGAAGCCCTTCGAGAAAATCTCTCAAAGATCAACCCCTATGTGCGGGTCCAGACCTGCAACGAGAAGCTGGACCGCAACAATGTGGAAAGAATCTTTAAAGAAGCGGAGGTGGTGGTGGAGGCCTTTGATCGGGCCGATGAAAAGGCCATGCTGATCAACACGGTATCCGAGAAGATGCCGGACAAATATATGGTGGCCGCTTCGGGCGTGGCCGGCTACGGGGAGAGCAATGAGATCAAAACCGTCCGGTTCTCCTCAAAGATTTTCATCGTGGGGGATCATAAGACTGCCGCCCAACCGGGAGTGGGGTTGATGGCGCCGAGGGTAGGAATCGTTGCCCACCATCAAGCGAACACCGTGCTCAGGATTCTTCTGGGAGAAGAAAAATAGTTCCCCTCGAATTCGGATTGCGAATTGCGCCCGCCTTGACGAGTCCCGGCGAGGCAGGGAATGCGGAATTCCTCACCGGAAATTTCTTGATTGCAAATTTCGATTTCAAATTCCGAAATCCGCATTGGGGTTAACCCAATTCTTTGAGCAGCGCGATTTCATCGCAATCCGGGAATTTCGCGCATTTCAGACAGTCGGCCCAAATTTTATGCGGGAGGGTTGATTTGTCCACCCTCGCAAAGCCCAGCCTCTCGAAGAATTCGGGTTCATCGGTGAGGGCAAAAACTCTTTTCACTCCCAAAAGTGCCGACTCCTTCAAACAGGCTTTTATCAGTCTCGCGCCGATGCCTTTGTTCTGGTCCTCCTCCTTCACAGCGAGGGACCGGATCTCTGCCAGATCGTCCCAGCAAATGTGGAGGGCGCAGATTCCGATGACCTTGCGATTCCGTATGAAGAGAAAAAAATCCCGGAGATGGTCGTAGACTTCGCTAAGGGAGCGCGGGAGAACCCCTCCTCGAGGGGCGTAGAGTTTAATCAACCGCTGTATCTCTTTAACGTCATCGAGTTTAGCCTTTCGGATCATCCTGTCTCTCCTGTCGGACACGGTCACGTCCTTTTGGCATTATCGATCATCTCCTTGGCATGGGCTTTTGTTTTTTCTGTCACCTTCAGCCCTCCGAGCATCCTGGCAATTTCGTCCACGATCAACTCCTTATCCAATCGATCCACTAAAGTAATCGTCCTCCCCGATTTCACTTCCTTCCTCACGCTGTGGTGCTGGTCGGCAAAACAGGCGATTTGCGGAAGGTGAGTGACACAAATCACCTGGTGATGCTGCGAGAGCTCTCTCAGTTTCCTTCCGACCACCTCTGCCATCGCCCCTCCTATGCCGGCATCAACTTCATCAAAGACGAGCACCTGCCTTCCACCTATTTTGGCCAGAATCCTTTTCATGGCTAACATAATTCGTGAGAGCTCTCCTCCGGAGGCGATCTTGGCCAGAGGCTTTACCTCCTCTCCCACGTTGGGAGAGATGAGAAACTCCACGCGATCCGCTCCTTTCAGAGAAAGAGGCAAAGGATCGATGCGGATCTCAAAAACGGTTTTTTTCATGCCCAGGGAATTCAGCTCTTTTTCTACGGACCTTTTCAATTCCGATGCAACTCTTCTTCTTTCGCCGGATAGCTTCTTTCCCAGATTGTCCACGATCTTCCGGAGGGGCTCCAGGCGGCTTTCCAATTGGGAGAGCTTTTCTTCATCGGAGGTAAAGGATTTCAATGCCCCGTCCGCTCTCTGTTTAAAGGCGAGGATCGCTTCGACGGTGGAGCCATACTTTCTCTTCAGCCGGTCGATCTCCTCCAACCTGTTCTCAACCTCGTCGATCCTCGCCGGGTTGATTTCCACCCTTCGTGAATAGTCCCTGAAGGCGAGGGCGATCTCCTCGATCTGGATGAGGGCGGAATCCAGGGCCTTCAAGAGATGAGAGAGAGAGGGATCAATGGCCGCCATGTCCCCTCCTTGACTGAGAATTTTTTGAATTTTCTCAATCGTCGAGCCCTCCGCTGAGTAGAGCGTTTCCTCCGTGGCAACGGCAAAATCCATCAGTTTCTTCGCATGAGTGAGGATGGTTCGGTCTTCCTTCAAAGACTCTTCTTCCCCGACCTGAATTCCGGAGGCCTCAATCTCTTTCGACTGGAAGGCCATCAGCTCTCGTTCCTTCGCTCTTGTCTCTTTCTCGCTTCGAATCTTCTCAACCTCCTCTGATAAAGAGACAAATGCTTCGTACTGCTTTTGGAATTCTTCTCGAAGCCCAAGCAGCCCGCCGAATTCATCCAAAATATCGATGTGGGTCTCTACCCGCTGCAGGGATTGATGCTCATGCTGCCCGTAGATGCTGAGAAGCTCTTCTCCAACCTCCGAAAGAGCTCCGAGAGTGGCCATATTCCCGTTGATGAAAACTTTTCCCCGGCCGGATCGCGAGATCACCCGCCGGATCAGGAGGGAATCCTCCTCTCCGGCGCCCTGCACCTGCGGAGCCTTTTCTTTAATCTTTTGCTTGACCTCCAGGTTTCCGGAGATGTCAAAGAGCGCCTCGACATTCGCCTCTTCTTCCGAACTTCGAATCCATTCCTCGGTGGCCTTGTCCCCTAACAGGAGGTGGACGGCATTGAGGATAATGGACTTTCCCGCTCCAGTCTCTCCGCTCAGGATATTGAACCCTTTTGAGAAGGACAGGCTCAACTCATCGATAATGGCAAAATTTTTAATGCGAAGCTCGAGAAGCATAACCCCAAATTACGAGTTAAGAGTTATGAGTTATGAATTAAGAGCTTAGAATTATGAGTTATGAAACTCTTCACTCTAAACTCTTTATTTTAATCTCTGAACTCTAAATTATTAACTCTAAACTCATTTTTTATTGACCCTTAGATGTCTTGACGATTGACGTCAAAATTTTTCTGAGTTCCTCTGATTCCTTTAGGAGGAAATCCAACTCATCCCCTTTGACTAATTCGGAAACTTTAATCAATCTCAACCAGTAATTCGATTCTCTTGCCTCTTTTAATGCAATTCCCATTTTATACGTGAAGTCCTTCTTACTAAACCCTCCCGTTGCTTCCTCGACGTTCGCCCCTACGGAAGTAGCAGCTTCTAATAGCTGACCTCCGAGTTTATAACCAACAAGATTTCTCGGTAACTTTCCAATAAATTTAATAATCCTTACTGCAAACTCAAAACTCCTTGATCTAATATCTTTTTTATTCTTTTCCATTATTTTTCTCAATCCTGAATTCTTAATTCTAAACTCTAAACTCTTAATTCTTAATTCCTATCTTTCTCCCCATTTGAGCTTTTCTCGCAGCAACTCGAAATAGTGCCGGTAGGGAGATTTGATCAGAAGGATGCGTCCCTCCGCCTTTCTCACCTCGACCACGTCCTCGAATTCCAGGCGGAACCCTTGCTGGCCATCCAGGGTCAGGGTCACTTCCTCGTTACTTGACTTGAGCAATGCCCGAATCTTCACATCATCAGGGATGATGATAGGACGGATGGTTAACGTGTGAGGGCAAATCGGGGTGATAATGATCGTATGGAGCGACGGGTAAACAATCGGTCCCCCGGCGGAGAGATTATAAGCGGTTGAGCCCGTAGGGGTCGATATAATTAACCCGTCGGATCGAAACGTCGACAAATATTCGTCGTTGATGGTCGTCTCGAGATCAATGATCCGCGCCAACGCTCCTTTGTTGATCACCGCGTCGTTGAGGACGATGAATTCCGCGACTCGCTTCCCGTTTCGAATCACACCGGCATTCAAGACCTCTCTCTCATTGATGGTAAAGTCGTCTTGGAGGACTTTCTCCAAAACGGGGTATAATTCATCTAAGGTGATCTCCGTCAGAAAACCGAGTCCACCCAGGTTGACGCCAAGGATAGGGATGTTCCTATTCCATACTTGGCGGGCAACGCTGAGAAGCGTCCCATCTCCCCCGAGGACAACAATCATCTCCACCCCGGTTGGGACCTCCTCTCTGTCGATGGGCTCCCAGCAACCCCCTGCGAGGGTCGGGCCGAGGAGCTTCCCCATCTCTCCTTCAACGTAGACTTTGATCTTCTTCGGCCGGAGCCATTCCACTAAATTCCTGACGATGGCGGCAGCCTCTGGCTTATTCTTCTTAGCAATGATGCCGATTCGATTCATGGCCTACCCCATTAAACCCGTGTCTCGTGACCGTCCTCCGTGTCCGGAAAAAAACAGACACGGATCACGGTCACGCCTGCCTGCCGGTAAGCAGGGACACGTCCTCACATCAGATGATACTTCCTTCGTATCTTCGCCGACAACTCCTTCAGAACCTCAAATGCCTTCTCCACGGTCTTCTCTTTATCCGGGTTGAGCAGATTGCAGGTTGCAGGCGCCAGCAGGGATTGACGAAGCAGCCTTTTCGAATCCACCCCTTTCCGGGAGAGGTCCTCCCAAAGGGTCTGGAGTTTCTCCGTCAGAGAATCGATTGTCTCCTGCTCCAAAAGTTCTGTATAAGTAGGAACGATGCCCCAAGAAATAATTCCTCCTCTGTCCACAAAACGCCTTAAGGATGGGTAGTTGATGATCATCACCCCGCAACTGAAGGAATCGAAGGAAAGGATGTCGATCTTTGAATTGAGGAGAAAGTCCCAATCCGGTTTGGCACAAAGATGAACCCCTTTGGGTCCTTCCAACCCTTCCAAAAACCGGTCCAGATCGGCTCTCGCCTGGAACTCGGTGTAGCCCGACAAGGCACTGAAGATGAGGGCCAACCCGGGGTCATCCACCCATACAAAGGCATTGGGGTTCTTCTCCCTCAATTCCCGGTATTGTTGATTCACTTTCTTCTGGATGAAATCGAAGAGGACTTCCCTGACCTCATCATGATAGATGATCGCTTTCTGCTCCTCGTCCACGATCTTCAACCCCAGGCTGATCGGGCTGATCACCTGACCCCGGATCGCGGGATACCGGGAAAGGTCTCTTTCCAAAAACTCATGGTAAACAAGAGAAAACTCTTTCGTCAACCTGAAGGTCTGGGAGTCATCTGCCTTCTCAAAATAAGACGGAAGCTCTTCATAGAAACGGGAAAGAGCAAAATGGATTTTTTGATCAACGGGATCGATCCTCACCCCGGGGAAATTTTCCAATGCTTGAACATACATATCTTCGAAGTAACTGACTTTCGGAAGCTGGGGCCAAAACGGGATGTCCAGAGACAAGGCGACCGTCAGGGCCCTTTCAATATCTTGATGGGGCATAATGCCCATGGCGGTGGTCTGACAATTGGCTGGGAAGCCTAAAGAGGCCATTACGGAAATCCTTCCAATTGGCGGACAAGCTGAAGAATCTCCGCCCGGTTTGGAATAAGGGGATCTAACATTAAAGCCCTTTTCAAATGAGAGAGGGCCTTCTGCCTGTTCTGAAATTCATACCAGTAGATTTGCCCCAGGTTGAGGTGCGCCAGGGTGTGGTACGGGTTAATTCGAATCTCCCATTCTAATTCTGTAACGGCTTTGTCAAACTTCTTTTGGCCGGCATACACGATGGCCAAAAGACTGTGGACCTCCGGGGCATAAGGATATATCTTGAGAAATCTTTGAAAAGCCTCCTCCGCTTCTTCATACTGGCCGTTTTCGAAATAGATTCCCCCAAGAGAATAATAGGCCATGTCAACAGTGGGATCCAACTCGAGCGACTTCTTTTCCATCGCAATCGCCTCTTTAAGATTTCCCATTTTCTGGTAGGTGAGACCAAGGTTGTAATACGCCTCTCCATTTTTTGGATCGATTTGAATGGCCTTTTGGGTTACTTCAAACGATTTATCGTAGGCCCCTATATCAAAATAGGCAACCCCCAGGTTAAGATACGGCCGCGCCTTATGCGGGGATTTATTGACACAATCGGTCCAGAGGCCTATCTCGTCATTCCAAATTCTATTCCTTGAATAGGCCCCGATGGAAAGGAGAAGAATAATCACTATAAAGAGTGCAGTCTCTACCGGATGGAGTTTGATCTTCTTCGTCAACTCTCTCTTCCCTTCCTTTGTGCCCGGGCTCTTTCTATGGACACGATTGCCTTCCGGACCTCTTCGGCATCGCGCAGGCCAGGAGAGGCAAGCGCCTTCTTGTAATAGAAAAGGGCTTGACGATAATCTCCCGATTCTTTATACACCGACCCTAATTCGACGTAGGCATGAACGTTATCGGGGTGGCATTCCAATTCTTCTTGAAAAGATTGAATCGCCTCCCCCCGTTTTCCCAATCCTTTGTAGGCAAGCCCGATATTGAGGTTTGCATTTTCATAATCGGATTTGGCTTCCAAACATTCTTTATAGGCCTCCAACGCCTCCCTGTAAAGCCCCTTTTGATAATAGGCAATACCGAGATTGTAAAAGGAATCCGGAAAATTCGAATCCGATTCGGTGGCCTTTCTATAATAACGGATGGACTCGTCCAGCAGCCCTTTTTGGTAATAAACCAAGCCTAAGTTATACAGGGACAGGGAATAATGAGGATTTAAGCCCAACGCCTCCTCGTACTCTTTCTTGGCATCCTCCCACCTTTCCAGTTCGTGATAGGCAAAACCTAAATTGTGGTGAGTCCTCTCCTTCTTGGGGGACTTTTGAACACAGTCCTTCCACAAGGCCACTTCACTCTTCCAAAGAGAATTTCGCTGGTAAGCACTCGTCGATAGCGAAAGTATGATTAGGAATAAGACAGGCCAGTCGGCCATCACCCCGCCAAACTTTTTCATATGCAAATTAGGAGCTCGGCTTATCAACCCCCGTGGCTGGTTTTAAGAAGGGTAGCTTGTATTTCCACTGCTCTATCCCCCTCACCACGAGCAAACTAAATAGAACAAACGGGCCAACGGACGGGAGGTAAAGTCTATGTTCATACACCATCTCCAGAGGAAAGATCGACGACTCAATCACCAAATTTCCAAAATACCACAGGATGCAGAACGAGAGCACGGGTCTTTTCTTGGCCGTCCAAATACTGTATCCAATAAGCCCGGCGATGATCAAAATTGAGATCAGGGTGGTCGGAGGATCAAGAATCGTTTTGGAAATGGGAAAATCGTAATCCAGATTGAGTCGGGACGGAAGGGGAAATACGAGGAGAGTCAAATAGTAAAGGACAACCCGAGACTGAGTGAGAACTCTCTCCCACAGGGTAAAGGGGGAGGATGACAGGGCCCGATATTCGTAACCTTCTTTGATCACCTGCATATACCGTCCCCCCCAGATGATAAACCCAAAGACCCCAAGGGCCAAGAGAGCGCCGAGGAGAGCAAAGAGGATCTTTTTCCCCCTTGGGCTCAGGTCAAAATTCTGGAAAAAATAGAACTCATAGAGGGCAATGAATAAAGGGAGAATGGCGACATTCTCTTTTGAAAAGACTCCCAAGAGATACGTCAACACCATTCCTCCAAAGTAAAAGACCCGAGGCCGACCAGCGGATAGCCTTCCCTTGATATAGAGGACCAGAGAGAGGAGATAGAACATCCCTGACATACTGGCCATCCTTTGCACAATGTAGGTGACCGATTGGGTTTGAATGGGATGGGAGATGAAGATTAAACTTGAAAAGAGAGCCACTTTATACGAAATGGGTCCATATTTTTCCTTCAAGGAAGGGAGGTTGAATGTCAGGAGAAGGAACCAGTATAAGAAGCCTCCTGCGCCAATGTGAATGAGAAAATTCACCAGATGGTAACCGAACACATTGACCCCTCCAAAACGGTAATTCAGCGCGAGAGTAAAATATGAAAAAACGCGAATGGAATCCTTATAGGTGTTTTTGACCATCCGTTCCAACTGATCCCAGGTAAAGACCTTGATCTGCACATTGGGGTTTTGTGTGATATTGGACCTGTCGTCAAATTGGAAGGGGACATGGAAGGTGTTGGAATAGGCCACCAGAGCCACGCCAGCAATCAGCGCAATGGCGATGAGGTGGTGAAAGGGGAAAGATCGTCCTTTGGGTTGGGGTGGGACGGGAATTTTTTCCCCTTTATCCAATTTTCCCTTCTTTTTTCGTTTAGACATTTTGATCCTCTTTCTCTAACCTTCTTTGAAACTGGCTGATCAAATATACCATTCCGACCAATCCAATTTCAATAAGGGTCATCCAGATACGACTGAGAATAGAAATGATCACCGCAACGGGAGCCGCCATCACCAATGAGAGAAGGTAGACCAACGCCCCCTCTCTGACCCCCAACCCGCCGGGAGCAAAGAGCGCGATCAACCCTACGGTGCTTGAAATAGCCAAAGCCCCTGTCAAGAATAAAACGTACTGTGGCGCCACAGGATAGACAGAGTCAACAAAGAGATAAAAGCCGACACCTCCGACGACCCAGGAAATGATGGAAACAAATAATATCCAAAGAATATCAGGGTAGGAAATAGGTAGAGAGACAGGGTCTCTCTTAAAACGGACAAGGGCCCAGTTTAGTATTTTTTGAAGGACGCGGGGGTGGAGAGAAAGAAAGCCCAACAGGAATACAAGGACCAGCCACAGGGATTGTCTTCCCGCATAAGACGGCCACACTTCCTTAAAAAAGAGAAGGGCACCTAAGAACATCAGACCCGCCGCCACGATCATGGTAACAGCCTCGACAAAGAGGGCGACCGAAATCGCCTTCTTCGATTTCCCCTTGGATTCGTAAAAATAGAAACGACTGAGAAGAAGCCAGACCTTCCCCGGCAGATATTTACCCAGCTGGGAATAAAACCAGCTCTCCAATGTCTCTCTCATGGAGACCGCAATTCTTAGTTTCAGGGTGATAAGGTACCATGCCCAAATTTGTATGAAATAACTCAGAACAAAGAGGAGGGTGGACGAAATGAAAGGAACAGGCCGGAGCGTAAAGGGGGCATCCTTCACCTGATTCCAATGGTCCCATACCATCTTCCCCAAAAAAACGAAAATGGCTCCGACAATGGCCCATCGAAGGATGTTCCGGTAGAATGCCCCTAACTTTTTTTCTTCAAGGAACTTCAAATTCCCTGCCTGCTTCCTCCTTCAGAGACCTCTTCCCGTTTTCCGAGGGTAAATGACCGTCATTCCCTTTCGTCACGGATAAGCAATTTTGCTATGAGCGCCCCTCCATTATAGAACTTGACATTCCTGTACAAGGGCAAACTCTGATCGCTGAGCATGAGATACTTCCATTGCTCACCCATTTCATAGGGGGTCCTTAGGTTTGTGAGAAGAAGGGCATCCACAGGGATTCTTCTGTGGATTTCATAAATCGACTCTATCCGGTTTGGCAACCACCCGCATAAACGATCCCCTTCCCACTCCAGGACCTCGGGCACGTCCGTCCATATCACTTGATTCTCTTTTAGCTCAGCGCTTACGAAGTCGTTTAACCTCTTGGCTTCATCCTGGGGCATCAGAAACCCGAATTGGAGGGTCTTAGAATTCAGTGTTTGGGTGGGTCTGATAATACGATACGTCGTGGGCATGACGAAAAAAATGAAGAATAAGACAACGTTCAAAGCAAAAATTCCTTTCTTCCAAGAGGGCTTCAGACCCGAGAGTGACTGCCCCGCCATTCTCAAAAAGCCTTGCGCAGCCAACACGGCCATCAGCGGCAAAAAAGGGGTAAAGAATCGAACCGCGAAGGTTATTAAGGAAATAAAAAGGATTTGCGAAAGGAGCAGAAAGATAAATAACATTTTGATCCTTTTCCACTCCGGACTAATTTTCCAATAAAACATCTCAACAGCACAGAAAGCCAATAGATACGGGTTGGAAACAGAGATGACCCGCTCAAGTGCCGCCACTAAGTTACTGAGATATTTGACGAAGAATTGGCCCGGTTCGTTCACCAGAAATTCAAGAAAGGAAGGATTCTGAATGTTTCGATAAATGCTCAGCCATGGATATTTTGTGGTAAAGGCCATCAAACCGAATTTTCCATAGGAAAACTGAGGAGATCCTGTGGCGAGGTAACTTCGGATCATATTCGGAACAACCGGGATTAAAACGCCTACTATAAAAAAAGCCATCTTTTTCCAACGGGGAAGATCAGGATAGAAATAGAGATAGACGAGAGTTGGGATAAGAAAAGGATACAGATTTTCTCTTATTAAGTTGCTCATCCCGAGGATAATGCCCGAGATGAAGATATCCCTTGAAGACCTTGCCTTTATGAAAAGAAAGAAAAAGAGGAAAAAGAATAGCGTGTAGACCCCTTCGCTGATGGCCACGGTACTCGGATCCAAAATGTCCTTGTTAAAGATTAAAATCAAAACGGCCAGTGTTGCCGTTTGGATTTCCAGATATCGCTTGGCAAAGAGGAAAACAAGGATCATGAGAATAAAATAAGAGAGGTATGAAGGGAGCAGGGCAGCGAAGTCCGAGATCCCGAATAATTTGAAGAATCCTGCGATGATGACAGGATATCCAGGGGGGTGGAAAAATTCAGGGATGGGCAGCTTATTAAAAAAATTGATATCCACGGGGTAGGCAAAATTTCTTACGATCCCCTTCCCATGCGCGATATTTCTCGCAATCTCAGCATAGCCCCTGTCATCCGACCCCTCAATCGCCTTGGTATGCGTGCTGTAAAAACCGTACCAGACGATCCCCGCCAAAAGAAGGATGGCGATAATGAACAGTCTGGAAGACATCGTTGAGAGTAGCCATCGTTTACTTCCTTTCTGGTCACCTTTTTCCTGAGGATCAATATCGAGAGATTTCTTGAGAGATTTCCTACGTCCCATGGTTATCCTGTCCTCCTTCTGGAGTCGATGTTCTAATCATCTTCGGAAAGTCTAACAGCCAAGTGCCCGCAAACCGTCTTTGACGCATCTTGAAACCATCTCCACCTCGTCCAAGGTGATGGTCGGACCGAGGGGAAGCGTGACCACCTCGTCAGCCGCCTCAGCCGCATGAGGGTAGCGGTCCCGGCTTAGCTCGACGGGAAATGGAAAAAGAATACTCGTATCGATCCCGCAGCTTCTCAGGCAGTCACGCATGGTGTTACGCATGGCGGACGAAAGCCTGATGGGAAAATGACTTTGCGGCAGCGCTTTGCTCCCAGGACCGCGCACGATGCCGGATTCCACCAGACACTTGGAATAGATCTCTGCCTGGCGGCGTCGAAGATGCGCATTTTGCGTGGAGTGACGCAGATTCTGCAAGGCAAGCCTTCGATTCAGAGCGCTCGTCGGCCTGGTCCATTCCGGAGGCAAGGCTTTTGCCTCCTGGCCTGGAGCGAACTGCCGGGCGCTCTGCCGTGCCATCAAAGTCTGACCCTGCACCGTTCGAGAGGACGCAACCTTGCTGTACAAGCGATAAAGATGCGGCTCATGGGTCAACCCGTAAAAATGCCGCTGGTTCATTCCAACCCGAAGGAGAATCGAACAGATGCGCCGAAACCGGAGACCGAACGATTCCGGGGTGCTCCATCGGTTCCGTATCTCGCGGACCTTGGCCGCAAGTTCGAGATCCTTGAAACACGCGATGCCTCCCCAGCCCGCGTACAGGGGCTTGCCCCACCCGAAGCTGAACAGCGCAACGTCCCCGGCCTCCAGCTGCTGCATCCTTTCCGAAGCCGGAATGCTCATGGCCATGTCTATGATTCGTATGCGTGGCCCTTTCCTGCATCCGTCCCGCAGCATTTCCTGGTCGTAAGGGATGCCGTAGACTTCGCTCAGCACGAGCGCGCAGCCGGGCTCGGTGGCGGCAAAGATGCCTTCGGCTGGCATCAGGAAAGAGTCGGGTGCTAAATCGACCAGCCGCGTCAACGCTCCGCTCATGGCAAGGGCATCGTACACGGCGCCGCACGTATAAGCCGGACCGACCACGATCCTGTTGGGCTCACACGTGGCCTGGATTGCCATATGGATGCCTGCGCGCACGCTGGGAAGCAGGATGACTGCGACCACCCCGAGCTTGTCTGCATAGGCTTTCTCGAGATCCGTCGAATGCGTCGTCGGCGTGCCCGACACCAATGACGAGAGGATTTCTCCGACGCCAAACGCCAGGCTATGGCGAGGAATCATGACGACCCCTTTCTGGCCAACAACACCCAGCCGGGTGCCACGTAGCAGCCGGCGATCCGCCAGGCAAAGTGCCCCAGGGTGTAAGCAGTCTTCACCTTGAGGCTGTTGTACCTGCTGGGCATGGCGTCCCGCGGGGACGTGTAAACGATTTCGAATCCCTCCTGCCGCACCAAACGCATCAGGGACCGGACCGGGATCGAAACCCGGTGGTCGTACACCGCTTTCTCGCACAAGCGCTGGCCCGCGATGGGAAACCACCTGCGCAGCCAGAGCCCGATTCGTACCATCCACGAGGTATCAACGACTCGCATCACGAGCAGTCCGTTCGCAGAGAGCCGGGAGCGAAGGGCACGCAGTTCTTTCCTTTGACTCGGCCAGTAACAGTTGCAGTCGAGAACGGAGATAACCCCTTGCGAGCTCTTAGGGATATCCAGGTCCTCGACGGACTTGGCACACTCGCACGGGATGCCCTGGCTCCGCACGTACTCGACGGCCTCCGGTACGATGTCGACCCCGCGCACCCGGTATCCTTCCCTTTTCGCCCGTTGAAGAAAGCCGCCGTAGGAACAGCCGACGTCCAGGAGCGTGCTTCCCCGGGGGGCGTAACCGCGGAGCACGCGGAGGATGGCCTCGAACATGAGACCCTTGTAATGGTTCAGAGCGCTGCCGCTTTCGACCTTACCCCACGGCCGTGTCCGAGTATGTTGAACTTCCTGTTCCGGATCGTATCGTTCGGCCGCGAAAAAAGACCCGCATCCCGGGCACCTCGCCCACGCCTGGTTTCCGCGAGGAGTCTTCAGAACCAACGTGGCCAGAGATTTGATATCCAGCTCGATCTCGCAAACGGGGCAACGATCGTGACTCACCGGACTGATATCCAATGCGGCCTTCATCGTTTCGGCACTCTTTACCCGATCCATGGAACGCGCGCAATCCCGGCGCAAGGAAATCTTTTGCCTCGCAAGGTAGTCCTTTCGTCTACCGACAAGATCTGAAGTGTCAAATGTCAAATAAGAAAAACCCCAAGATATACAACATCTTCTTAGGCTGCCCGGGGGACTGCGCAACTCTATCTTATGAATTATTTTTTATGACCTCTTTTGCCTTCAAGATCAATACCTGCAATCCAAAAATCCTTTCTCAGCCATTTTCCCCATCGACATACTTACTCTCGGAATGTTCTCAACAAAGCGCTCCCCCACTTCGAACCTGCCCACCGTTTGCCCAATTTCCACATCTTGGATCGAAAGGGATGATAATCTTTCACATAAGTATTAACATCCATCGATTGACCACCCCACTTCTCCTTAAATCGAAGCAAAGGAGCGTCATTAGGATCCGAACCCATAAAATCGAAAAATCGGTGACCCTTTTCGATGGCCTCTTCCAAGGCAGAATGGATCAACAGTTCGTTCGGACAAAACTTCAAGAATTCATACTTGGACCCGTTATGGAAATAGTGGGTTGAAGTGGATGATTTGATGAAGACCGCTCCAGCGATCACCTCGTGTTCCAATTCGGCAAACAGGAACGCGCCCAATCCGGTCTCCAGCATCTCTTCATAAACGGCTTCAAACCATCTTAATGGGTACTTCGCCATAGCCCTATTCCGTTCCATGGAGGCCAAGTAGAGTTTATAGAATAGGGGAACAGTTTCCCTGGAATCCCCCCTGCGGACCGTCACGCCACTTTTCTGGGCCTTTCGGATATCCCTGCGAATGTTTTTTTTGTAACCTTCCCAAATCTTCTCTTTATCATGCCCTCTCAAATCCAAGAGAGTGCATTTGGCTGAAGTTGGTTTGAAAGACTCAGGTGAATAGGAATCGGAAAAAGGCGACTCAGTCAAACGGACCTGATCGATCCCTTTCGTTCCAAACTCCTTCTCTAAGAGTTGCAGGAAAACGGAATAATAGGATTTCCTACCGATCAAGTGACCATACGGGATAGAGGCATAGAGAACTTTAAAAATCTTAAAGCTGAGCAATACCCCCGGTAAGCCAGCAACGATTTCTCCTCCGTCCTTCAGATAAAAATAGAGGGGTTGCCCTCCCAACCCCTCTTTGAGCACCCGGCTCCAGACCGATTGATAAAAGATGAGATCGGTATGTCGGGAAGCAAATTCGTCCCACTCTTCTCCGGGTGAATCGAAAACTTTTAATTCCATGAAGCCTCGCGTTGGTGATTCGTGCCGGTGACCGATGATCAGTTCATTCGACTCACGCCTGCGTGCCCTGCCTTCAGGGAGCGTTTCGACAAATGCGGGAACTACGGCGTACAGGCACGAATCACCATCTTCACTTTCTTCACAATCCGCTTTACGTCTTCTGCCCTCAGCCGGGGATGAAGTGGAAGGGTCACTTCTCTTCTGCTCACCTCTTCAGTCTTGGGAAACATTCCCTCTTTGAAACCAAATCGTCTTCGATAGAGAGAAAAGAGATGTACCGGAGGATAATGGACACTTGTCTGAATTCCAAAATCCTTCAGCCCCTGCATCACCTTGTTTCGATTGATTCGCGGCGCCACCAGAATCGGAAAGAGATGATAAGAAGGATTCCCTTTAAATTTTGAGAAGGGGATGGAGATGTCATTATTTTCTTCAAGTCCCTCTCGATAGATCTCAACCAACCCCTTTCTTTTTCTATTATTTCGATCCAATTTTTTTAACTGGGCCAGTCCCAGAGCGGATTGGATCTCTGTCGTCCGATAGTTATAGCCGATTCCTTTTATATCGTAAGAGGAGAGATGACCCCGGTACTTATCCCATGAAAGCGCTTCCATCCCGTGAGACCTCATCCTTCGAACTCTCTCTGCCCATGTTTTATTCCGGCTCACCACCATCCCGCCTTCGCCGGTGACCAAATTCTTGTTCGAAAAAAAACTGAAGCAACCTATATCTCCGACCAGTCCGCACTTTCTTCCCCCAATCTCTGCGCCAGGCGCATGGGCTGCGTCTTCAATCACGTATAGACCATGCCTTTTGGCTATTCTCAGGATATCCTTCATCTCGCAGGGATAGCCTCCGTAATGCATCACCGCAATCGCCTTTGTCTTTTCAGTAATCTTTTTTTCAATTTCCTCGGAAGAGATATTGAGATCTTCTTTGCCTACAATATCTGAAAAGACAGGCTTCGCTCCAACATAAAGCACCGCGTTGGCTGTCGCGATGAAAGTCAGAGAGG
Source organism: uncultured delta proteobacterium (assembly GCA_963765435.1). Classification (GTDB taxonomy): domain Bacteria; phylum Desulfobacterota; class BSN033; order BSN033; family UBA1163; genus UBA1163. The sequence goes on along the minus strand of CAVXWK010000002.1, from coordinate 1,975,701 downwards.
GGAGGATAACCTCATCTCCTTCCCCTAAACCAAGGGATGTTAGGGCTAAATGAAGGGCAGCCGTACCACTCGAAACAGCAATTGCATCTCCTCCGCCGAGATATCCGGAAAAAGCCTTCTCAAATCTTTCTGTCACGGGACCTGTGGAAAGCCATCTCGAGCGCAGCACCCTTAGAACCTCTTGCTCCTCTTCTTTCCCAAGGTCGATATCCGAAAGGGGATAGCGCCATTTCATTCTCGTGTCCGTGATCCGTGTCCGTTATAAATCTTATTCTAAAGACTTAGCCAATTTGGTCAACATCTGACTCACACGTTCGTATTGAGGTAAAACCTCTGAGTACTTATTCTCAATAATATATTTTAGATCTTTCACCAATAACAATTGATATTTCATTTCACCCGCAGACCCTTTAGCAATACCAACAAATTGCCTATACTCTTTTCTATTTAGGCGGTGGCCTCCCTCCATAAGGTTCATTGGTATGGAGTAAGCCGCCCTTCTCATTTGCGAAACGAGTCCGAATTTCTCTTCGTCGGGAAAGCATTTTGTCAATTCGAAGATTTCAAGCGCCAATAAATGAGACAATTTAAATACGTCTAATTCCTCCACGGTTTTCATAGTTCATCTCCTCTCTCGACCGGAGAAGCGGTATTTTCCCGGACACGGATACGGTCTTTATAGCGGATAACTCCCAACCTTAAATCGGGACAGATTCTTTTGATACCATTCAATGGTCTCCCTCAGTCCCTCGTCGAGCGTATGCCGGGGCGCCCATTGAAAGAGCTTCTGAGCCGAATGGGTATCAGAGAGGAGTTGCATCACTTCGCTTTTTTCTGGCCGGATTCTCCGGTCCTCAGCCTCGATCTCCGCTTTCTTTCCCATCAGGTCAAGAATTTTTTTCACCAACTCTTCAATGGAGATGTCCGTTCCGGTTCCAATGTTGACCACTTTCCCTACGGCTCCCTCACATTTTCCGACCTGGATAAAGCCCTTGACCGTATCCTTTACAAAAAGAAAATCCCGGCGGGGCTTGGTGTTCCCCAACCGAATTTTCTTAGTCTGAATGGCCTGCGAAATGATGGTTGGAATAATTGCCCGAAGAGACTGGCGAGGTCCAAACGTATTGAAGGGTCGAATCGTGACAATGGGAAGGCCGAATGAAAGGTTGTAACTCTCCGCCAACTTATCCGCTCCAATCTTGCTGGCGGCGTAAGGAGATTGGGCCTGAAGCGGATGTTTTTCATCGATGGGAACATATTGAGCCGTCCCATAGACTTCACTGGTGGAAGTATGAATGAACCTCTCCAGTATGCCCTCCTCAAGACAGGCGTTCAGAAGATGAGCCGTGCCCGCGACATTTGTTTGAATGAAGTCGAACGGGTGAACGTAAGAATAGGGGATGGCGATGAGGGCGCCCAGATGAAAGATTTTATGACACCCCTTGACCGCCTTTCTCACGCCATCCGGATCCTTCAGATCCCCCGAGATCACTTCAATTTGGCTTTGGATGTCTTTGGGCAGCTCTTCCAAAAGACCCCTGTCATCCCTCGAATTGTATCGGACAAAGCCCCTCACCTCTTCTCCCTGTCTGACCAATTCCTCACTGAGATGGCTTCCTATGAAACCTCCCGCACCTGTCACTAAAATTTTCCCCATAGCAACCTCGCTCAGCACCCTTATTTGTCGCCGTGCTCAAATCCAAATGTCAATGTCCAAATGCCAAATGAATGTTACAATGGTTCAATGTCAACATTTCTTTTTTTTGCTCTATTTTATCATTTGATATTTGAATTTCATTTGAACTTTGACCTTGAAATTTGACATTTAAGGTTCGTATAATAACTTTTTCCTCATCTCCTGGAATTTCCTCTGTGCCTCCTCATAGTCTTCGTGCCTGCCAATGTCCAGCCAAAAGTCATTACTGGGATAACAGACGACTTTCATCCTTTGCCGTAGAAGCTTCTGAATCAATTCTGGAAAATCCAGATATTTTTTAGAGGGAATCCATTCCAAAACTTTTTTTTCAAAGACATAAATCCCCATGCTGACAGAGTAAGAGAGCGTTGGTTTTTCAATATATCGGGTCAACTGATGAGTACGATTGCATTCCATGACCCCCAATTCCAGTTGGACTTTCTTCTGGCTCATGGCAATCGTGACCATCCCTCGATGTTGGCGATGATATCTGATCAACTTTTGATAATTGAGAGTGGTGAGGATATCTCCGTTCATTACGAGAAAAGTCTCCGGAAGGTTCGGGATGATGATAAGAGGACCGGCCGTCCCAAGAGGCTTCTCTTCCTTAGAATAACGGATGGCCACTCCGTACCGGCTCCCATCTCCAAAATAGGCCGCGAGGAGCGGCTCGGATTGTTGACTCACGGTGAACACCATTTCCCTAAGCCGAAAATGGGCTAACTGCCTGACAATCACTTCAAGAATGGGCATCCCGTCAACGGGCATCAAAGGTTTCGGGAACACGGTTGTGTAAGGAGCAAGCCTGGTTCCTTTACCTCCGGCCAGTATAATCGCTCTCATCTTGCCTCCCATTCGTGTTCGTGTCCGTGTTTCGCGTCCCCTATGTCGGACACGTTATTGATAATCTGCCAAAAACCTCTCTACAGAAGTCTCGATGTCGAATAACCGCTTCAGTTCCTCCCTGCGAGCCTCATTCCTCTTTTCTTTTCCGTTTTCCTTAAGTTCAACTTTCTTCTTCATCATCTCCCTCAGTGCCACGACATTTTCTGAAGGAATCACCCAGGCCGCTCCATACTGGCGACCGAGCATTCCCATATCACCCACGTCTGTCACGATCAGGTCTTTATTAAACCTTAAGGCTTCTGAAAATACCAGAGGGATGGATTCCGACCGGGAAGGGATCACCACACAATCGGACGATTCATAGAGGAAAGCCAGTGCCTCATCCGGCACATTGCCCATCCACGAAACGTGCTCTTCAAGCCCCTGCTCCTTGAGAAAGCTCCTTGCCCATTCCTCCATCCGTCCTCTGCCCACCACCGTAAGATGGACACTTGATGCTTCTTCCTTTAGATAAGCCATGGATTGAAGCAGGAGGTCGATCCCCTTCACCTTCTCAATTCTTCCCACAAACAGAAAACGGTATGGACCCTCCGGTTTTTCGAATCTCGCTTGCTTATCAGGTTGGCCGGGTCCCATTGTCTCGAAGGAGCGCGTGGTGGCCAAAAAAAAACAATCTCTCCCAAACCGTTCTTCTATTCTCTTCGAAAGATCAAAACCGTCAGCAAAAACGGCTCTGGCCTCCTGAATAATTCTCCTCATTATTGGATAGAGAAGCGGGTTTCTTCCATATCGATAAATATCCGAGCCGAGGGACCATACGGAATAAGGAATCTTCGTTCGCCGGAAGGCCTGGTTAGCGAAATAACCGGCCGGGAGAACCCACAGGGCAAGGCACGCCTCTATCCTATTCTCCTTTATGAAAGGAAATAGTTCCCGTCTCCCGTTAAAAAACAAACTCAATATTCTAAGAAAATCGACAGGACTGAAAGGGCTGAGCTGGACAACGGGCTTCTTCGATTTGATCCAGGGAAACCATTTAACTCTCACACCCTCCAGAAATTCTTCTCTTTCTCCTTTTCGATCCTGGGTAAAGACGAAGACCTGATGACCTCGTTTTCTTAAGCCCTTAATAAAATCGATAAGAAAAGGAGCCTGGACGATGTCATCATGACGGGATGGAAAGGAAGAAGTAATGAGGCAGATGTTCAACACTAATCTCCAATATCCAAGCACGAATAGCCAAATAATCACCAATATCCAAATTCCAATTTTATATAAGTAAGATAGTTTGATTATTTGGTCATTGGAATTTATTTGGAGCTTGGAATTTGATTATTGGAATTTTGGTTATTTCAGTTCTTTATTATATTCCATATCGAACCACATGGCGAAGAAGAGCGTTTGAAGACCCGAGATCGCAAAGAAGGCTGCGAACAAAGCGCTCGTTGCCGCCACAGGTCCGATGAGCAGTCGATAAATAAGGAGATAGCAGCCAAAGACTAAACCCACAGGGGTGAGGATGAAACCCAATGAATAAAATAGGACCAGGGGATGAAAGTCCCGGATGATGTATTTCTCCTTGAGCCGCCACAAAAACAGTTTCAGAAGAAGAAAGGAAAGGGTGAAAATGACTTTTGAAATTCTGATGCCCGAACGTTCCCCGATCCCGTAAATAGGGTTGACGGAGACATCCCTGACCCTAAAACTATAGACATTCAGCCTCACCAAAAAGTCGTTTGGCATTCCATAACGTTTGTAAACACCGTCAAGATCGATGGTCTTTAGAACCTCCAGACGGACAGCCCCATAGCCTGACTGGGAATCTGCCACATGCCAATATCCGGAGGCGATCTTCGTCAAGAAAGAAAGAGCGGCATTCCCCAGATAACGCGTCTTGGGGATGATTCTCCAGGCCTTTCCTGTGAAAAGGCGATTGCCTTTCGAATAATCCACTTCCCCACTGGCGACAGGGTCCAATAAACTGGGAAGATCTTTTGGGTCCATCTGTGCGTCTCCTGCCATGACCACACTGATGGCTACGTCATTGTCCCGCGCCCATTTGTAGCCGGTGACGATGGCGCCGCCGACCCCTTCGTTTTTTGGATGACGCAGATAAACGATCCGGGGATCTTCCTTCTGATGGGCTTTCACGACCTCGCCCGTTGCGTCGCTGCTGGCGTCGTCTACCACGACGATGTGGTCCACAAAGGCCGGTACTGTTTTAAGAACCTTCCCAACCAGGGCCTCTTCGTCATACGCTGGGACGATGACAGCAATGATTTTATCCCGGTACATATTACCCCCAAAAAGCCGTGTCCGTGACCGTGTCACGTGTCCGTAAAATCTTGAAGCAAAGAAATCGACTAAAAAGAGGCTATGAATTTTGTCGTGTTTATAATCAACGCTAACCACGGACACGGATCACGGACACGGACACGATGTTTATGAAGTCATTGGATATCACATAGATGGGAGGGTGTCAATCCCTGGATGAATGGACCGTTCACCGTTCGTCGTCTAACGGAACGCGCCTTTACCCTTTGGACCCGCATTTTACGGAATACGGACTTTAAGTTTATCGAAAGAACCACCCCACAGAACATACTTTTATTCTCTGAGCAGACTCTAGAAAAACTCTAGAAAAATGGATTGACATCGGGAAGGGATTATATTAACTTACGTGAAAAACTTAATCAAACCCTGTAAAAACTAATTCCCAAGGCAGGAGGGGTTATGGATATTAAAATGATCGGCGTGTTGGGTGCAGGTTCCATGGGGAACGGAATTGCTCAGGTGGCCGCACAGGCTGGATACCAAGTGGTGATGAGAGATATCGAAGACCGTTTCGTCGAAAACGGCCTCAAAGCCATTCAAAAGTTTTTCACCAAAAGCATTGAAAAAGGAAAAATGACCGAAGAACAGAAGAAGGCGATCGTCGGCAGAATCAAAGGGACGACCCGAATGGAAGAATTGAAGGACGCAGACTTTGTAATTGAAGCGGTCTTCGAGGACCTGGAGCTGAAGAAAAATATCTTCAAACAAATAGATGAGCTGACACGACCTGACGTGATCCTCACCAGCAACACTTCGTCCATGTCGATTACGGAAATTGCCATGTCCACTAAGCGGCGCGAGAAAGTGGCAGGAATGCACTTCTTCAATCCGGCCCCGCTCATGAGACTGGTGGAGGTCATACGGGGATATGAGACAAACGATGAGACGGTTCTCCGGATCATGGAGGTAGCGAAGAAAATGGGAAAAGAACCTGTCGAGGTGAAGAAGGATACTCCGGGATTTATCGTCAATCGCCTGATGATGCCCCACTTTATCGAAGCGGTCAGGATGTTGGAAGAAGGAGTCGCTACGGTCGAGGATATCGATAAAGCGGTCAAATTGGGGCTGAACTATCCAATGGGTCCATTCGAGCTGATGGATTTAACCGGCGTCGAGATCTCCCACCACGTCATAGAATATCTTTATAAAGAATTAAATAAGGAGAGCAAATGGTCTCTCCCAAGCCTGATGAAGTCAATGGTCCGGGCGGGAAAACTGGGGAGAAAAACCGGAGAGGGCTGGTATAAATACTAAAACACGTGATTCATGCCTACCCAACACCGATAACCCCCCTTCATCCCCCCTTAGGTTAAGGGGGGATGAAGGGGGGTTACCCTTAGCCTAAGGGGGAATAGAAGGGCGTTACGATAGAGGACCACGGGTCACATTGTTTTCCAAAAAGGAGGAGACGTTATGAGTCGATTGAGCAAGGCTTTTATTCCGTTCAAAGGTTATTTCTCTTCACCATTCTGTCGCTGGCAAGGAAGTCTTGCCAACGAGAATGCCATCGTTCTTGGAGCAGCGACAGCCAACCGATGGTTTAAGAAGAGGAAGCTGGATCCGACCGTAATCGACTATCTCTATTTCGGAATGACCATAGCTCAACATCGCATGTTTTATGGCCACACCTGGGCAGCAGCCATGGTCGTGGAGGGGGCAAAAGACGTGCCCGCTCTCATGATCAATCAAGCGTGCACGACCTCCACCACCGGTATCTATCTGGCAGCCCAAAATATTGAAGTCGGAGCCTATCAGACGGGATATGCCCTGATGGCAGACCGCTGCTCAAACGGGCCTCACACCGTCTGGCCCAACCCGACAGGCCCGGGTGGAGAGTTGGAATCCGAGAACTGGATGATGGACAATTTCAATCGAGACCCGGCGGCCGGTTTCAAAATGATACAGACGGCCGAGAATGTGGCCAAGAAAATAGGGACCACAAAGGAAGAATGCGATGCGGTCACGTTGAGGAGATACAAGCAATACTTGGACTCTTTGGCCAATGACCGGGCCTTTCAAAAAAGGTATATGTTTCCCGCGGAGGTGAAGATCGGTAAAAAGGAGACGAAGCTCGTTGAAGAAGACGAGGGCGTGACACCAACGACAGCCGAGGGTCTGGCCAAGCTGGCTCCCGTCGAGCCCGGAGGCGTCCTCACTTTCGGATCCCAGACCCATCCTGCGGACGGCAACTGTGGATGTATCATTACCACCCGGGAAAAAGCAAGAGAGCTGAGCGCAGATCCAAAGGTCGAGATTCAAATTGTCTCCTACGGATTTGCCAGGGCCAAGAAGGGCTATATGGCAGAAGCCCCTGTCCCTGCGGCGCAGATGGCCCTTCGAGATGCCGGAATCACTGTCAAGGATCTCAAAGCCGTAAAGACTCACAGCCCCTTTGTGGTCAATGATATTTACATGAGCCGAATGATGGGGATGGATGTGAATTGGATGAACAATTACGGGAATTCGATGATCTACGGCCATCCCCAGGGACCCACCGGAGGGAGGTTGATCGCCGAACTAATAGAAGAGATGGTTATGCTCGGCGGAGGTTATGGCCTGTGGGCTGGTTGTGCTGCTGGCGACACCGGAGCAGCCATGGTATTTAAGATTGGCTGATCGGGCTCTGCGGCAGAGTATAGTTTTCGGTCTAAAAGACGTCATTCCGTGCTTGACAAGCCTGCCCCGTACTTGATACGGGGGAATCCAGTGTGACATTTCCTGGATACCGGCTTTCGCCGGTATGACGGCCTCGCAGCAAGCTGTGGGGGAATACACCCAGAGTGATCCAATAATCGCATTTGGGCGATTTGTTATCATCCGTTCTATTCGTGATCGTGATTCGCTGTCATTTGTGCTATTCGCCGTCCCAGATTCTTCTCTAAATCGGCCTTTAGGTTAGAATATCTTAATTTGACAAATTTTTGTGAATCATTGTATCCTTAGCGTGTCCGTCCGAGGACATCAAATCCAAACCACAAGAAAGGAACTCCGATGAAATTCAAAGCGATCGTCTTGTGCTTATTTCTCGCCCTTCTTCTTGCCCTTCCCTCTCCTTCGATCACTCAAATGAGAAATCCCAAAAAGGTCTATAAAGTAGCCATCCTTCCTTTCATGATTCACAGCCAGGAAAATCTGGATTATCTCCAGGCAGGGATCTACGACATCCTCACCTCCAGAATTACCGTGGACGACAGAATCATTGTCGTGGAACGATCCCTCGTCGAGCGGGCGCTCCTTGAAGAGAAACCGACGCGTCTGGACGAGACGACGGCCTCAAAGATCGGGATGAAAATCGGCGCCGACTATATCGTTCTCGGAAGCATCACGAAGGTCGGCGATTACATCAGCCTCGATGCGCGCCTGATCAGCCTCACCGAGGAGAAGCCTCCGCTCAGCGTCTTCACACAGCATAAAGGCATTGACGATGTGATGGTGAAGATCGGCGATTTTGCGCAGGACATCGGAAATAAAATCTTGGGCCGTCGCGCCATGGCCGGTCGTCCCGGTGAACGTGGAGAAAGGAGGGCGATCGAAAGGCTGGGCCAGGGAAGCTTCGATTATAAGAAGAGCCAGACCTTCGGATTTGAAATCAAAGGCCTCGATATCGGGGATGTGGATGGGGATGGAAAGAATGAGCTGGTGGTTATGGACACGCATAACCTCTACGTTTTCAAGTATAACGGAGAGAAACTGAGCCTCTTTCAAAAGATCGAGCAAGGCAATGAGTATAACTTTCTAACCCTGGATGTGGCGGATTTGAATCGGAACGGGCACGCAGAAATTATTGTAACCGCTGTTGTTGAAGATGACGTCCGCTCCTTCATCTTAGAATATGAAGAGGGAAAATTCAAAAAGGTGATGGAAAAAGCGGGCTGGTTTTTTCGCGTCTTAGATCATCCAAAAGAAGGGCCTATTTTACTGGGCCAACAGAGAGGCGCCGATGGCTTTCCGGTGAACCCGATCTACAGGATGGTCTGGAAGAAAAAATCTTTTGAGAAGGGGCCAAAGATGAACTTTCCATCAGAGACGACGATCTTCGGCCTTGCCATGGCCGACATCCGGGGAACAGGGAAACCCGAGATCATTGCCCTTGATAACTTTGATTGTTTGAACATCTTCTCAGAAGACGGAAAGAGGCAGTGGAAGAGCAAGGAACGATTCGGGGGCTCAAACAATTACTATGAAACCTTAAGAACAACGGATATGGCGTTTCGTCCCGGAAGCGGCGACCGACCCGGGGACGCCCCGAGCACCCTGGTACATATTGGCGGCAGAATCCTCGTCAAGGACCTCACCGGCGAGGGAATTCCCCAGATCATCATCAACAAGAACGAATTCTCATCCGGGCAACTCTCCGAGAGAGTAAGAATGTATGAAAAGGCGGAAATCCGGGGTCTCAGCTGGGAGCAAGATGACCTGACGACCAATTGGAAGACCCGGGAGATCAAAGGCTATATTGCCGACTTCCAGTTTAAAGATGTGGCGAATGATGGGAATGAGGAGCTGGTCGCCGCTGTCCTCGCTCCCACGGAGGAAACAGGAATCCTCTCAACAAAATCGAGAAGCAACATCTATTTCTTTAAGCTCTATTAATCAACGTGCCCGTGCCTGCCCTGTACCATGCGAGGTTCAGGGCCTACACGCCGGAGTGCCTGCCCCTAAAAAATTGTTCGCCGAACAAGGCGTTTCCCTTAAAAATGCCGACACGAGACGACGCAGGTCTTATCCAAAAATCTTGCGGTACAATATTCTTGCTAAATCCGGGTTGATTTTCTCGAGGGTTTTGTATTCTCTCAGTGCCGAATCCTTATGTCCAATCATCAGGTAAGCCAAGCCCAAGTTAATATGTGCTTCTGCATAGTCGGACTTTAACGTCACGGCCTCGGCAAAATGGGCAATGGCCTCCTGGACCTTCCCCTGACTGGCGAGAATGATTCCAAAGTTGTTGTGCCCCTCCGCATAGCCCGGGTCGATTCGAAGGGCTTCCACACAATGGGCCGTGGCCTCCTGAATCTTCCCCTGACCTGCAAGAATGATTCCAAAGTTGCTGTGTGCCTCCGCATAGTCTGGCTTGATCCGTACCGCCTCGGCGAAATGGGCAATGGCTTCCTGCGTCTTCCCCTGATTGGCCAAGAGCTCTCCCAGTCTGTTGTGTGCCTCCGCATAGTCTGGCTCGATCCGAAGGGCTTCGGCAAAATGGGCAACGGCCTCCTGGGTTTTCCCCTGATTGGCGCGAATGACTCCTAAGTTGTTGTGTGCCTCCGCGTAGTCTGGCCTGATTCTCAAGGCTTCGGCGAATTGGGCAATGGCCTCCTGGGTCTTCCCGTGATTGGCCAAGAAGCCCCCCAGATTGTAGTGAGCCCGTGCGTAGTCTGGCTTGATTCTCAATGCCTCGGCGAAATGGGCAAAAGCCTCCTGAGTCTTCCCCTGTCCAGCAAGAGCAATTCCAAGGTTGTTGTGCGCCTCTGCAAGGCACGGTCTGATTCTCAGGGCCTCGACATAATGAGCAACGGCCTCCTGGGTCTTTCCCTGCCTGGCAAGGACAGCTCCAAGGTTGTTGTGTATTGTAAAGTTGTTAGAGGTTACAGCGAGGGTATGTTCAAAGAGTGCGATATCATTTTGCCAATACTTTAGTTGAAAATTTGTAACGATCATCAAGAGCAAAAGCAGTAGACCCGTTGATAAGGAAAGGACGACTTTACGGAAACGCCACTGCATCAACATAACCGGAATACCCCATGCGATCATGACAAACAGACCGATCATCGGCACATACGTAAACCGGTCAGCCAAGGCCTGTGGCCCTGCCTGCACTATTCCAATGACAGGAATAAGAGTTCCAAGGTACCAAAACCACCCTACTCCAACATAGGGAAGTTTGCGGGCAGCACGAATCACCAGAAGCGATACGCAGGCCAGCAATAAACCAGACACCAATATCTCCCATGTGGGCACCATCTCTTGGTATGGATATAAGACTGCCAGATGTCGGGGCCAGACCATCTTCTCAATGTAACGGAGGTAAGATAACGGAACGTTTGCCATCCGACTTCCCAATGTGAAGCCTTCCAGAGGTACGACGGCTCCCGTTTTCTGCGCTGCGATGATCGTCAAAATGCAGGATATTGCGCAAAGGACAAAAAAAGGAGCTTTCTCACGAATGAGACGAAGGGCATTAGACTTTTGATCGTCTGTATCCAATGGCCTGGAGGCGTGTGGTTTAACATCAGCACTCAATCCCCCAAATTGAAAACGGCCAAGGGGCCAGTAGTCAAGCAAGAGAAGCACAAATGGCAGGGTCACGAGCATCGGCTTTGACAAAAGACCCGAGGCAAAGAATAAGAGAGCCAGCAGGTACCTATTGAACCTCGGCCGCTCAACATAACGGACATAAGCCCACATCGTCAGCATCCAAAAGAAGGTGCTCAGAACATCTTTGCGCTCTGCCACCCATGCCACGGACTCCACGTGGAGGGGATGCAGCGCAAACAAGGCGGCGACAAAGGCGCTCCTCCAGAGTGCCCCTGTCATGCGTTCAAAAACCAAGAAGAGCAGGAGAGCACTGGCGATGTGAAAGACCAGGCTGGTCAAATGATGTCCCCTTGGGTTCAAGCCATAGAGTTGGCAGTCAAGCATGTGGGATAGCCATGTCAATGGAATCCAATGGCCTGCGTGCATGGTCGTGAAAGCCCACGTTACACCGGCGAAAGTCAATCCAGACTGTACATGTCCGTTTTCCGTTATATACGCATTATCATCTAAGTTTAAAAAAGGATGATTTCCTATTTGCAGAAAGACAGCAAGAGTGGCTGCGATAAGAGACAAACCGATCAAAGCTATTAGAATACGCCTGCGCGATGAAAAGGCCTTTGACTGTGGCAAATGGTTCTTTTCTTTTGCCTTCTGAGTGATGACCTTGCGATGGGCTTTCCGTCTTGGCACTTTGCTGAAACTACCCCACTTGGATTGTTACAGGCCGCATTTGCATCCATTTTAAAATGCGGCGAGACCAAATTTCAATAAGCCAAACTTTTGTAAAATAAAGCGTTTCGGTACGCAAGCGTAACACTGTGACGCGGCCTTCCTCATCCCATGCCAACGAACCCAATGCGAAAAGTACCCCACTGTGTTTGAGTTCCGGCCAATGTCGGCAATAACCCCCCTTCATCCGTCCGGCGCCACAGTTCCAGCACTGGTGCCAGCGGAATTATGGCGGCTCTGGCCGGCGGCTCCCCCCTTAACCTAAGGGGGAAGAAGAGAGGGGTTATAAAAGAGGAACACCGCCTAAACGAAAACAAAGGCAAGAAGCATTTTGGAGCATAGTAAGTAAAAGGATAAACATATTCTATTCTCCATCCCCAACATGATCGTGTTCCCCAGATGTTATCCAAGTTTCCAAAATCATTGGATTATTTTTGAAAACAGACACGTGACACGGGCACGGACACGTCCTCTAAAAAAAATGCTTGACATCTTTTTTGAGGAGTGGTATAAAAACCGAAATTAAAAATTTCTAATTTCTTTGAATGGATCTTTCACAAATTCAAGGGAAAGGAGGTGGTAAGATTCCAAAGTGATTTGTGATCGTTAAGAGTGGGGTGAAAAAAAGAAAGATTGATCACGGATCACCAGCACAAATCACTAAGACCAGGAAAAAAGCAAGTGAAGATTTTCAGGGTAAAGTGGTAGTGAATTTTGTTAGCGGTTCTACGATTCACGAGACATGATTCACCCATCACGAAATGAAAGAGGAGGAAAAGAGATGAAAAAATTAATTGTTCTATCTTTAGCTGGGCTTCTAATTTTGGCGTTTGGTGCAACCGCCTATGCCCAAAAATTGGAATTCAGAGCATCCGGGTTCATCGACACCCAAACCTTTATTGGAGAGAACGTTCCGCAATATATGTTTGGCGCACCCATTTACCAGGCCGTGAATCCAAACTATTCCATTAACCCGGTCCCTAACCTGCAAGTCTTGGGCGTCGGCCCTACCGGCACCAAGTATGGAGCGTTTGCTACTGATGCCCCCCAACCGTTTGGCTGGAACAAGACCAACTCCGACTGGGAAGGTCGTGCCCACCTCAAATTCGACGCGGTCATGGGCCCGAGTTTGAGCGGAACCATCTACTTTGAAATAGACACATTCAGATGGGGTGACTCAATGGGGCATAATGGGTTTAACAACGCAGCCAACTATTTCTTCTACGGGAACGGAAACGGGGCCAACGAGTTCGGTGGCTGGAATACTGATAAGCTTGCGGTCGAGGTCAAAAACGTGTATATCGATGTCGGCCTCCCCTATTTTGGAGTCCCCTGGCCAATGACCGTTAGAATTGGGGCCCAGCCCATAGGCGTCCGTCCCGCAATGTTGCTCTATTCAGATGGTACGGGCGTCACAGCTGGCATCAAGATCGACCCTGTGCTCATCAACCCGATTTATGCCAAGGCAGTCTCATCTCCTGATTTTACGCACCAGGATTCGGATGTCTGGGGCCTTCAGGTGAATGCCAAGATTAGCACTCTTGAAGTGGGTGGCTATGGTCTCTATTACAGGATGGGCACCTATCCGTTCTTTGCTCAAAGTAGTTCCGTATTGGGTACTTTTGGCCCGAATCCATACTTAGGTTTGAGTTTGACTCCTGCTATCCAAGGCACCATGCACTCGAACATGTGGTGGTTAGGAGCTTATGCCCAGGGCAAGGCGGGTCCGGTTGATTTAGACTTCGACTTTGTCTATGATTTTGGCGACGTTCAGGCTAACTTAACCCCTGTCCCCCATGTCACTTACCAAGGTTGGGCATCACGGCTAAACATCGCGTATCCATGGGAGAAGTTTAAGTTCGGAGTAACTGGCATGTACGCGTCAGGTGCTGATGCCAGGCACACGGACCCCACTGGCACGCCAGGGTTAACCACAAACATCGGGACCCTCTCCAAAGTGAATAGGGGCTTCGTCGTTCCGCCTGGTTCGGAACAGGCGCCCATTAACAGCGAGTCCATAGTGGTGTATGACATGGAGGCCGGAGCCACAGGAGGCTACGGTATCGGCGCCACTTCCAATTACTATGCGATGAGCAGAGGTGGATTCGGCGGAACATGGTTTGCCAAGGCCTATGCCCAGGCAAAGATCGCTCCGTGGTATAAACTGACCGCCCAGGCGCTTTACATCGGCGATACAACCACGCACGGAGACACCTTTGGCAGCGCGGTGAAGTTCAACGGGCTCAACCAGGATAACCAGACCATCGGCGTGGAACTTGATATTATGCAGGATTTACAGATTTACAAGAACCTCAGGTTCTGGATGGGTTGGGGAATCCTCTTTCCTGGCCCTGCCATGAAGATCAACGCCTCTTCAGGGTGGAACGTTTTAATACCTGGAGCGCCTTCAAACTACAGCTTCCTTCCCGGCATCAACAAGTTACCGGAGAACCCATGGGCTTTCAGGACGAGGCTCATCTACACCTTCTAACCGAGTCGTAGTGAAAAGGGCGGTCGAAATGACCGCCCTTTTTTTTCGCCTTGACTCGAATTTGGAAAAGTCGTTAGATCCCCAAAAACCGTAGCCGAGGCACCTGCGCCCGCCATTTTTTCTACAAGTTTACAGTCTCGTTCACTTGTCTTGACATCTCCATCAAAATTGGTAATATAACATTAAACCTTCAGCCCTTTTTCCCGGTCTTTTCCAATCGGAGCGAGGAGGAGGGATGAGAGCAAGGAGACTTTATGGCCCAAGATAAGAAATTGATCGTAGGCATTTTCGTTCTCTCGATGGCGTCACTCTTTGTGTTGACCTCGTGTTCCAGTTTCCCTCTGTTCGGGACGAAGAAGGAAGAGAAGATAGAAAAGCTGCCCGAGGGAAGGACAGTAACCGTCGAAGGAATGGAAACGATAAAAGGTGTGAATCCCTCGAAGTCAGAGACCCCTCCTACGAAGAAGCCTTCCACTCCAACACCCCCTGCGGTGAAAGAAACAGAAACCAAAGTCGCCTCCGCCTCTTCCGCTCCCTCCAGGCCTTTCTATACCCCCTCCCTTGCCCTCTCCGAAACGGGGTTTAAGAAAAAGGTGGCGATCTTGGACTTCGTGAATAATACCTCCTACAAAGAAGAGAAGATTGGGGAGGCCGTCGCGAAAAAGCTTTCGGATAAATTGGAGGCGACCCAAAGGGTGGTGGCATTGGATAAGACCGTTGTCTCGGAGACGTTAAATCGGGAGGGTTTTAAATTCGAACACCTTTCAGATCTGCCGGCGATCAAACAGGCTCACCAATCTCTGGGGATCCAGGCATTTGCCCTGGGGACTGTGACGGATGTCAGCCTTTCGTCTAAAGCCTCTGAAGCCTCGGACGTGGAAGTTGCCTTTGCCACAACAAAAGTGGAAATCCGTCTCATCGATGCCTCTACCGGAAATTTGCTGAAAACCTTCATCGGCAGAAGTCCCATCTTCGGCACCAAAGAGACGGGAGCAGACAGCCGGGGGAAGGCAGTGCTCAAAGCGATCGAGATCAGCCTGGACGACATCTTGGAAAGTTTTCTTCGGCAACTCGATTTCCTGGATTGGACCACCACCGTTGCAAAGGCCGACGGCGAGACCGTTTACCTCAATGCAGGCAAATTATCCGGTGTTCGAGTTGGAGATACCTTCGAAGTCTTCGAGCCTGGAAAAGAAATCTTCCATCCCAATACGAACCTCTCCCTCGGATGGACCACCGGCAAACTAAAGGGGACAGTCAAAGTCACCGCTCTATTCGGTGTGGATGCAGCCGTTGGAAAAATGGTTCAAGGCAGTGGGTTCAGCTCCAATGACGTGGTGAAGTCTGCAATGAAATGATCCCGGATAGAAGCTCTCGCCTATGATCCCTAATATCAGAACCGAAACATCCCTGATTTGGCGATAAATGCTCCACACCCTTTATGCTCCCATCCTCCCGATGGAGAGATGGGAGGTGGATTCTGACAAATCGGCAGACAGAAAAGGAGAATGCTCATGGCTTTTACAATGTTTGGTCGGACGATTCGAAAGGTCGGTGTCATCGGATCAGGCAACATTGGCCCGGATATTGCCCTTCATTTCAGCCAAAACCTCTATGCCTACGGAGCCCCTGTTGTCGTCGTCGATATTGCCCAGGCAGCCCTCGATTCGGGCTCAAAGAAAACGGAATCAAAAGTGAATAAAGGCGTAGAGAAAAAAATTTACAAGAAAGAGGAAGGAGACGCTATCTTCCGAAATATTCTTTTCACTACAGACTATGGAAAATTGACCGATGCCGATTTGGTGATCGAAGCTGCTTTTGAGAGGCTTGATGTGAAGCACAAGATCTTCGCCCAGCTTGAAGAGACCTGTCCAAAAACGACGATTCTGGCCTCTAACTCTTCCCACATACCCCCAGAGGAGATCTTTCCAAAGATGAAGGATAAGACGCGATGCCTGGTGCTTCATTATTTCTTCCCTGCGGAGAGAAACATCCTACTTGAAATCGTTCCCATGAAGGAGACGGATCCCGCCTTAGTTGAGTATTCGATGAAACTTTACGAATTCATCGGGAAGGCGCCGATCCGGGTCGGGAGTCGTTTCGGCTTCGCCGTGAATCCTTTCTTCGAAGGAATTTTTCTTACGGCTGCCTTGTTGGCGGAGAAGGGGATTGGCACCGTCAAGGAGATCGATGCGGTTATTCAAAAAACCCTCGGAATGGGCATCGGTCCCTTCACCGGTCATAATCTCACCGGTGGAAACCCGCTCACACAGCACGGGCTTCAGATATATACTTCGGTCATTATGCCCTGGTTCCGTTCCCCGAAGATATTGGATGACCGGGTGAAATCCGGCGTCCCTTGGGAAGCGGCTGGAAAAGGCGAGAAGGTCGAGTACAGCCAACAGGTCTACGAAGCGATTTCAACCCGGGTGATGGGGGCTTTCTTCGGGATCGCGTGTGAAATCGTGGGGAGCGGGATTAGTAACATCGGCGATCTCGATTTGGCCGTGGAAAATGGGCTGGTGATGACGCCACCCTTCCAGTTGATGAACCAGGTTGGTATCAAGAAGTCTCTTGAATTGGTGGAAGCCTATGCCAAAGAGAATCCTGGTTTTAAGGTGGCTGAAATCCTCAAGAAGCAGGCGGCCACCGGCAAGCCCTGGAAGATCCCCGTAGTTTTCAGGGAAGATAAAGGGGATATCGCCATCGTGAAGATACGAAGGCCGAGGGTTCTGAACGCACTCAATGCGGACGTTTTCGAGCAACTAAGAGAAACCTTCCTCGGCATCCAGAGAGATCCCAAGATCAAGGGTGCGGTTCTGACTGGCTTCGGAACAAGAGCCTTTGTCTCCGGTGCGGATATCGGGATGCTGGCTTCTCAAAAAACGGCCAAGGAAGGAGAAGAGGGATGCCTTAAAAACTATTCTGTCCTGGATCTGATCGAGAATATGGGTAAGCCTGTGGTCTGCGCCATGAACGGGCTGGCCTTTGGTGGCGGCAACGAAATCGCCATGGCCTGTACTGCCCGGATTGCCAGAAAAGGACAGAAGGTTTTGGTGGGTCAACCCGAGCCAAAGCTTGGTTTCATCCCCGGAGCGGGTGGAACCCAGAGGCTTCCAAGATGGGTAGGCGTAGAAAAGGCCTGGCCCATCCTTCGAAGCTCGAACCCCATTTCCTCGGCTCAAGCCAAAGAGATCGGCTTGGTTCAGGAGGAGGTGGAGGGCGATATCATTGAGGCCGGTATCAATTGGGTGAAAAATATTCTCTCGGGAAAAGTAAAAGTCCCTTCCATCCCCAAAGGCCCCATCCCTGTTCCTTCAAAGCTTCCAGAGGTCGATATCGGACATTTGAGCCGAAAGATTGACTCACTTCTTCAAAAGGCCATTTTGGAGGGCGCAAAAATGACCCTTGCAGATGGACTGAAACTCGAGGCCAAGACCTTTGGTGAATGCTTCGGTACCGAGGATAGGGGGATCGGGATCGATAATTTTATGAAACACGGCGCAAAGGTAAACGCAAACTTTGTGCACAAGTAACCCCCCTTTCTCCCCAATCTAACGCCCCCTCCACTCTCCCCCTCTTAATTTAAGAGGGGGAAGGGGGAGTTATAAGGGGGGAATTGAGGAGGGTTACACGAGGAGCTGATACCGCATACGTGCGGGCACGTCTTCCGGCTCGCATGACAAATGATGCTGTTCCATTAGGACGTAGGGAATGAAAGATGCGTCTCCCCAGATTTGAATACCTCGAACCGAAAACTCTCAAAGGAGCGGCCAGAGCCCTCGCCTCGGACGCTAAAAGATCCGTTCTCCTCGCTGGAGGAACAGACCTTCTGGTCAACATGAAACATAGAGTCATTGAGCCCAGACAGGTCATCAACCTTAAGACGATTCCAAAAATAGCCTACATCAAGAATGTGAAGGGTGAACTGAGGATCGGAGCTTTGAGCACTCTCCGGAATCTCGCTTCGTCACCTGAGATTCAGGAAAGGTTACCTATCCTTTCCCAAGTCTCTACGAAAGTCGGAGCTTACGCCCTTCAGGCCATGGGGACCCTGGGTGGAAATCTCTGCCAGGGAAATCGGTGCCGATTCTACAATCAATCCGCTTTTTGGAGGGGCGCGAAATCCCCATGTTACAAAGCAGGAGGGAAACTTTGCCATGTGGTTCGTAAGCCCGGAGAATGCCATTCCGCTTATTGCGGCGACATGGCTCCCGTGCTCATCGCTTTGGAGGTCCAGGTCAGGGTTGTGGGACCAAGCGGAGAAAGGGTATTCCCTCTTAATAAACTTTACACTCAGGATGGGAAAAGACCTCTCTCCCTAAGAAAGGGAGAAATCTTGAAAGAGGTGTTAATTCCCTCTGCCTCCGGAAAAACCCTCTATCTCAAATGGAGACGAAGGGAGTCCATCGAGTTTCCTATCGTCTCCTTAGCTCTTCATATCGAAAAAGATGAAGAAATCCGAAAGGCGAGGATTATTTTTAGTGGAGTCGGTTCCGGGCCGATAGAAACCATCGAAGCGGAAAAGATGCTGGAGAATGCCTCTCTTGACGATCGGGCGATCGAGAGGGTCTCCAATCAGGCCATTAGAGAAATCTCCCCAATGCGGACCTCCATTTATTCGCCATCATACAAGAGAAGGATAGCAGGGATCTTATTGAGACAAGCGCTGGAAACAATCCTAGACAAAGTTCCCGGCACCAAATTCCAAAACCCAAATAATACTTAACCCCCCTCTATTCCCCCTTAGGTTAAGGGGGGATGAAGGGGGGTTATAAGGGAATGATTAGAACAACGAGGACTCACTTATGAAACGTATCATCACACTCAACGTTAACGGTGAAAAGTTCGAGCTCCTCACAGAAGTCCACAGAACCCTTCTTGAGGTTTTGAGAGAGAACCTGGGCCTGACAGGAACAAAGCGCGGTTGCGATTTAGGCACTTGCGGAGCGTGCACCGTCCTGATCGAGGGAAAACCTTATCTTTCTTGCTTGACCTTAGCCGCTGATGTTCAGGGAAAGAAGATTGTCACCATCGAAGGCGTCGCTCAAGACGGAGAACCTCACCCTCTTCAGAAAGCCTTCGTCCAAAAGGGGGCCATCCAGTGCGGATTCTGCACACCCGGGATGATCCTGACGGCCAAGGCCTTTCTCGACGAAAACCCCAATCCATCAGAGGAAGAAGTGAAGCAGGCAATCTCTGGAAACATCTGCCGTTGCACCGGCTATGTGAAAATTGTGGAGGCCATTCTATCAGTCACTCATAAATAATAGAAGTACGGACACGGGACACGGACACGGTCACGAAATTTCGAGGAGTGCCTCATGAATAAACTCGATGTGGTTGGAAAGCGAGAACCCATGCTCGACGCATGGGAGAAGGCAACGGGCCGGGCACGGTTCACAGACGATCTTGCCCTTCCGGGGATGCTTTACGGAAAGATATTGCGAAGCCCTCTTGCCCATGCGAAAATCCTTCACCTTGATCTCACCGAAGCAAAGAAAGTGATCGGAGTCAAGGGAGCGATTGGAGGAGAGGATATTCCCAAGAAAAAATATGGCATTGTTCCCATGGCAAAGGATGAATATGCGCTCGCCATCGGCAAAGTGCGCTACATCGGGGACGAAGTCGCGGCGGTTGTCGCAACCTCCCTGGATGCGGCAGAGGAGGCGATGTCGAAAATCCGCGTAGATTACGAAGAACTCCCAGCGGTCTTCGACCCCGTCGAGGCGATGCAGCCCGGGGCTCCCGTCATCCACGAGGAAGTCCCCAACAACGTAAGCGCTTCCATCCGGAAGGAATTTGGAAACGTGGAGAAGGCCTTCAGTGAATCGGACTTTCTTTTTGAAGATACCTTTGAGACTCAGGCCGTCAACCACTGTCCGCTCGAACCTCAGGCCGCCCTGGCCACCGTCGATCCTTCAGGAAAAGTGACGCTCTACGCCTCCACTCAAATTCCTTTCTTTCTCAGAAGGAATCTAGCAACCACACTCGACATTCCCGAAAGCAAAGTTCGTGTGATCAAACCAAAAGTCGGAGGAGGATTTGGCCAGAAAATCGACCTCTATGCCAAGGACTTCTGTGCCGCCTTCTTCGCCATGAAAACAAAGAACCCTGTCAAATTCGTCTATGAACGCGAAGAAGTTTTTACCTCAACCAGACAGCGACACCCGATGCACATTCAACTCAAGACGGGGATGCGGAAGGACGGAACCATCCTGGCCCAGCAGTTCAAGGTAATTGCGGACGGAGGCGCCTATAACAGCACAGCCCCCCTGATGATCACTCTGGCTTGTTATTTTATCATGCTGCCTTACCGTCTTGAGAACCTTCTTTTTGAAGGCTACCACGTTTACACCAATAAGCCTGTCGGAGGTGCCATGAGGGGGCACGGAATTCCTCAAGTCCGATTTGCGGTCGAGGCTCAGCTCGATCACGTTGCTGAAAAGATGGGTATCGATCCGTTGGACCTCCGATTGAAAAATGCGTTTCAGGCTGGGGCGCCTCATCCTGCAAAACTGCGAGTCCAGACCTGCGGGTTTAGTGATACGCTGAAGACGGCGGCAGAAGGAATCGGCTGGAAAGAGAAGAGAGGGAAGCTCCCCTTCGGCAGGGGAGTAGGCTTGGCGGGCGCGAGCTTCCCAAGCGGGGTCAGCAATATGAGCCACATCTCTTCGGGTGCCATGGTGAAGATCGAGCGGGACGGCAGCATTACGCTTCTGACTGGCGCTGCGGACATCGGCCAGGGCGCTGAGACAGTCATTTCTCAGATCGTTGCGGAGGAGATGGGGGTTCCTCTTGAGGATATTCGGATTACTGCGGCCGATACAGAGATCACGCCCCTCGACCCCGGAACATTCGGCAGTGGCGTCACATTGAGGGCGGGCAATGCAGCCAAAATAGCTTCTCAAGAAGCCAGAGAAAAACTCTTCGAAGCCGTGGCGGAGAAGATGGAAGTCAGCATTGATGAACTGGAGGGCAGGAATCGTCGCATCCAGGTCAAGGGCAGTCCTGAAAGGGGAATGTCTTTTAAAGAGGCGATCAAATTCTATCAATATTCCGACCGCCCCATGCCTATCATAGGTCGCGGTTCTTACCAGCCTCCGGCCAAAGAGCCCACGACGCTTCTCAAAGAGGATGGAAATTTTTCTCCCGCCTATTCTTTCATGACTCAGGCCGCTGAAGTGGAGGTGGATACAAAAACAGGAAAGGTGAAAGTCTTAAAGATGGTGGCAAGCCACGATTGCGGCAGGGCCATCAATCCCATGCTGGTGGAAGGCCAACTGGAAGGATCTGTCGTCGGAGGAATGGGACAGGCGCTCTATGAAGAAGTGATCACAGAGAAGGGACAGGTCCTGAATCCGTCGTTCCTCGACTACGGCATCCCAACGGCCATGGAAGTCCCTTCCATTACCTCCGTAGAGGTTGAGACGAACGACCCTGAGGGTCCCTTTGGTGCCAAAGAATCGGGGGAGGGAACTCAGCTGGCCCCTGCGCCGGCAATCATCAACGCCATTTATGACGCTATCGGGGTTAGGTTTAAAACCCTTCCGGTCACGCCCGAAAAGATTCTTCAGACCCTTGACGAGAAGAAGAAAGAATACAAAACCGATTAACGACGCTTTAGTACTTTCTCCTCTGCCAAATCCTATGGATCTCCCCCTCCTATCTTCAACTCAAAAAGGCTTGACAACATTCACTCGGGCAAATAATAATAACTCAAATTCTGTAATGTGTTAATTACTCAACGCTGTTAGGAGGTGGAAAGATGAAAAAAATGTTGGTCATTTTTGCGGTGGTGTTTCTGGCAACTTTTTTTGTAGGCAGTCTCTTCGCACAGGATGTCAAATTGAGCATTCCCCTTCCCCTGACAGGGACGAACGCAAAATTCGGCGAAATAGAAAAAAGGTCTTATGAGATTGCCATGGAAGAGATCAACGCCAAAGGCGGGGTAAAAGGCAAAAAGATTGTTCTGGCGTTCGAAGATTCCCAAGGTAAACCGGACGTAGCGAGGTCTATCGCAGAAAAGCTGATCGATGTAAAGAAGCAGCCTGTGATCTTCGGAGAATACAGTTCTTCCTGCTCAAAAGCGATTGCCGCTGTTGCAGAAGAGCGGAAGACTCCTTACCTGGTGGTGACCGGCGCCACGGACGACATCACACAACAGAACTACAAGTATGTGTTTCGTTTGAACCCCACGAATGCGTACTATGCAAGCGGGCTCATATCTTTCTTCAAAGAAGTCGTCAAACCCACGTCCATTGCCGTTCTGTACGAAAGCTCCGATTTCGGCACTTCCGGCGCAGAGGATATGGTCAGACAGGCCGAAAAATTCCCGATGAAAGTCTTGGCGAAAGAACAATACGAGAAAGGAGCGGTTGATTTTAAACCGATCCTCTCCAAAGTCAAGTCAGAAAAGCCGGATGTGATCTACATGGTCTCTTACGTGATGGATGCCTCTTTGCTGATGCGGCAGATCAAGGAGCTTAGGATCGACGCAAAGCTTTATGCGGGTGGCGCGGCGGGTTTTGCCATTCCGGAATTTATTCAAAGCGCCGGGGAAGCAGCGGAATACGTGGTCACAGCTACCCTTTGGAGTCCGCAGGTTGTTTATGCCGGGGCCAAAGAGTTTGCTGAAAAATACAAAAGACTCTACAAGGACTACCCCTCTTATCATGGTGCGGAGGCATATTCGGCCCTTTATATCATCAAGGATGTTCTGACCAGGGCAAAGTCCTGGACACCCGATGGCATTCGCGTGGCCATGAAGGCGACGAATACGGTAACTGCTTTCGGTCCGATTAAATTCGAGGATAAAGCAGGCTATACGAATCAGAACTTCATGGATACCCTCGTTTTGCAGGTGATCAATGGCCAGTTCGAAACCATCTGGCCCCAGAAATACGCCACCAAGAAGTACGTCTATCCGATCCCAAGATGGAGGGATAGAAGGTAGACTGTAAGCACCACATCCCAAGTTCTGCACCTAACTCGATTATCCCCCTCTCCTCTTGCGGGAGAGGGCGGGGGTGAGGGGGAACACAATATATTCACCCTCACCTCAATCCTCCCCCATCAAGGGGGAGGATAACCCTGGGTAATTTTCATGGTTTGAGGGAGACGAACTCGTCATGTAAATTTATTTGGGATTTGGGATTTGTGGTTTGGAGCTTAATGCATGGATGTCCCCGAAGACACAGGGGCTGAAACGGCTACCGTGTTGCGATAGGATGGAAACCCATGGCGGCCCAGGTTGAACTTTTTTTGCAGACCTTGATCTCCGGCTTTCTGCTCGGCGGCCTCTATGCTCTGATCGGCTTAGGCATGGCCCTGATCATGGGCGTGATGAGGATCATCAACCTTGCCCATGGCGACCTCATGATGGTGGCCATGTATGTGGCCTACTGGCTTTTTACGCTGTTCCATATCGACCCCTATCTCTCCGTTTTCGTGGCAACGCCTCTCCTATTTTTCCTCGGGGTTGGACTTCAAAAATTTCTGATCAATCCGGTGATGAAGGTGGAATCCATCCTGCCTCATAATCAGGTGATCCTCACGGTAGGCATCGGGATGGTCCTTGCCAATCTGGCAACGGTCTTTTTCACGTCCAACTATCGTTCCACGCCCGTCAGCTATGCGGCAAAGGCCTGGTATCTGACCGACCTTTGGAAAGACGCTCCCATTGAGCTCTCTCTTTCTGCCCCGTGGTCCTTGTCTTTTTTAGCGGCGGTGATCATCACCATCGCGCTTTGGTTTTTTCTTACCAAAACCGACACGGGGAAATCCATCCGGGCGACAGCGCAGGATATCGACGCCGCCCTCCTGATGGGAGTCAATGTGGGGGTGATGAGAGTCGTCACATTCGGCATTGGCGCAGCCCTGGTCGGGGGAGCCGGGTGTCTCTTCATCCCAATCTACTATCTTTATCCCTCTTTGGGAAAACAATTTACGAATATTGGATTTGTGATCACCGTCCTCGGTGGAATGGGCTCTACGGAGGGGGCGATTATCGGGGGAGTCATTCTTGGAATCTTTGAATCCATGACGGCGACGTATCTCGGTATGGGGTGGGCCCCTGTAGGCAGATTCCTGATATTTGTGGCCGCCCTGGTTTTTCTGCCGGGTGGAGTGGCTTCCCTATTGCGAAAGCAGAGGTTGGGAAAATGAAGAAATTCATACCGCCGATCATCCTTCTAGTTCTCTGCTTTTTACCTCTAATCGGGCTGAGTTCCTATATGATGCATATCCTCGTGCTCGTCACCATGTGGTCTATCATTGGAATGGGGTGGAATCTTCTCGGGGGATACTGCGGTCAAGTATCTTTCGGCCATGCGGCATTCTTTGGCATGGGCGCTTATTCCTCCGGCCTCCTCTATCATCATCTCGGGATATCTGGATGGTGGGGGCTTCTGGTAAGCATCCCCGTTCTAACGATCACCTCCCTGGTGATCGGATTCATCTGTTTGAGATTGAGAGGAGCCTATTTTGCTCTCGCCACTCTTGCCTTAGGAGAAGTCTTGAGGGTGACGGCGGAAAATCTTGTGAAATTCACACAAGGGGATCTCGGCATAATGATCAAGCAGAGGACATGGGTTGATAAGACATGGTACTTTTACGTCATACTATTGCTTGCCGCAGGTTCCTTCTTTGTAATAAAGAAAGTGATGGAGTCCAAGCTCGGATATTATTTCGTGGCCATTCGGGAGGATCAAGACGCCGCAAACTCCTTGGGGATAAACACAACCCTTTACAAAACCATTGCCCTCTGCCTGAGCGGGGTCCTGACGGGAATCGCGGGCGCCTTTTACATGAATTATATGGGATACATCGACCCAACGACCGTTTTTCCTCTTTATGATATATCCATCGTGGCCGTCATGGTGGTGATGGTCGGAGGGGTGGCCACATACTGGGGGCCTGTGATCGGAGCCCTCATCATGGTCTTCCTCGCCGAGGTAATCAGATCCATGCCCGGAATCGGCGCTGCCCATATGACCCTCTTCGGAGTCCTTTTAATCTTTATCATCATCTTCTTGCCCAATGGAATCGTCGGAGACTTTCGCAAAATGATAGGACTCTTTAGGCCCCGAGGAGCCTTGAAATGAGCTTACTCCAGATTCAACATGTCTCAAAGCAATTCGGAGGGCTCGCGGCCCTCACGGATGTATCTTATTCTGTTCAAAAGGGGGAGATCCTCGGTCTGATCGGTCCGAACGGCGCAGGGAAAACGACTCTCTTTAACGTCGTAAACGGATTCTACCCGCCTACGAAGGGAGAGGTTCTCTTCAAGGAAGAAAGAATCTCTCACTTGCAGCCCTATCAGATATGCAAACGCGGAGTCGGCAGGACCTTTCAGGTCGTCAGGCCCTTGCAAAGGATGACGGTGCTCGACAATGCCGTCGCATCGGCCTTTCTCCGGTCAAAGGACAAGACAGAGGCTGAGAGAATAGCTCTCGACGCTCTCCAGTTTACCGGTCTTTATGACGACCGAAGTCTCGTTTCGAAAGGCCTTCCTCTGGGCAAGAGAAAAAAACTTGAAATAGCGAGAGCCCTTGCCACGCAGCCCGAAATGCTTCTTCTCGACGAGTCCTTTGCCGGACTCAACCCCTTCGAGCAGAATGAGCTGATCGATATCATCAGAAAAGTGAAAGCCAAGGGCATCACGATTATGATCATAGAACATCACATGAAAGTGATTATGTCCCTTTCTGACCGGGTAGTTGTCCTGAGCTATGGTGAAAAAATAGCAGAAGGAACCCCTAAAGAAATAGGAAATAACCCTCTTGTGATTGAAGCGTATCTCGGGGAGGCAGAACGTGCTTGAAATTAAGAATATCGACGTCCTTTATGGAGATGTTCAGGTCATTTGGGGTGTCTCGTTTGAGGTGAAGGCGAAGGAGATCGTAGCCATGATCGGCGCCAACGGCGCGGGAAAGTCTACGATTCTAAAAACCATCTCCGGCATCCTAAGACCTAAAAAGGGAGAGATATTATTCGAGGATAGACCGATCTTCAAAATAGATCCTTTCAGGCTCACCGAGCTGGGAATTGCTCATGTGCCGGAGGCCCGAAGACTCTTTGTGGAGATGACCGTCGAAGAAAATCTGGATATGGGATCCCTCAGAGGAGAGGCAAGGATCCGGCGGGAGAAGACCAAAGCTATGGTCTTCGAATTATTGCCGAGACTGAGAGAGCGAAGGAGACAGCTCGCCGGAACCTTAAGCGGCGGAGAACAACAGATGCTCGCCGTAGGAAGGGGATTGATGTCGTTGCCCAAACTCCAGATGTTTGACGAACCTTCTCTGGGCCTTGCCCCTCTTCTGGTCAGAGAGGTCTTCCATACGATCCGAAAGATCAACGGCGAGGGGACGACGGTACTCATCGTGGAGCAGAATGTAAAACAGACCCTTTTGGTAGCCGATAGAGGCTATGTGCTCGAAACAGGCAGGATCACTCAACAGGGGACGGGACAGGCGTTACTCGGCGACGAGCATGTCAAGACAGCCTACCTCGGCGTTTAATTCTTTCTGAAACCCCACCTATTCATGAACCTTCTCTAACACCTAACCAGAGATGTTTGAAATTTCTCTCTCCTAACGACCTCTCCCATTGACGGAGGGGTCAGGGTGAAGGTGGCGTGAAAAAAAACCACTCACCCCAAGACCAGCAGCTAAATTGGCAAAGTTCCGGCGAATCCTAAAGGCCCCATCCGCGGAAGAAGTAGAATAAATAGCCTCCTTTTAGTTGTTCACTATAATGAACGATATCATGCCAACATCAAAATAATTTCTAATATACTATAATAAAATGCTTGACAGGAAGGCAATATGTGTTATTATAGCTATAAATTAAATCGTTCACTGCAAAGAACTATATGAGGATGCGATCAAGATGAGTGCTATCTCCGTCATCCCTGAACGCTGCACAGGATGCCAATCGTGTGAAATGGTCTGTAGCCTCTCCCACGAGGGCTCCTGCAGCTCTTCCCTTTCGCGAATAAGGATAAAGAAGTGGGAAGAGATCTCCGTCTTCATGCCCATTGTCTGTCAGCATTGTGAAAAGCCTCCGTGCATCACAATCTGCCCTACCCAGGCTCGGAAGCGCGCCCCTGGAACCGATGCCGTTGTAACGGATGAAAAACGATGTGTCGGCTGCAAGTCCTGTCTCTATGCCTGTCCTTATAGCGCTCCAGCTATTCATCCCGTTGCCAAACGGACCATGACCTGCGACCTATGTAATGGAAAACCCCTTTGCACACAGGTCTGCACTGCCGGAGCACTTTCTTATATCCCTGATGGAGATCCCTCGATGGAAAGAAAGAGGGCCTTCGGGCAAATCTTTCTTCAATCGGTGAAGTCGAGATAAGGAGGCACAGGTATGATTGAGACATGGATGGGAAAAAGACTTTGTATCGATCTCAGCCTTCAAAAGGCATGGACTGAGGACATTCCTGTGGGGGATCTGCGTCAATGGTTCGGTGGAAGGGGACTTAATGCATCTTTTTTCTCCCAACATTTCTCGTCCCCGGTTTCCCCTTCTTGCCCTGAAAACCCAATAGCCTTTGCAGTGGGACCGTTGACAGGAACCCTGGCTCCCTGTTCCGGATGGACCAGCATCGCCTCCTTTTCACCCCTCTCCGATCCTCCCGGCTATGCCTTTACCCGAATGCCAGGTCACTTTGGAACTCAATTAAAAGGAGCCGGTTTTGATCAGTGTATCCTTCAGGGAAAGGCGGATCGGCCGGTCTATCTCTGGATCGACAACGGAAAGGTGAAGTTCGAAGACGCAAGTCACCTCTGGGGGAAAGAGACAACCGAGACCACCGTTGCCATTCAAGAAGAAAAAGGGGATCGTAGCATTGAGGTACTCTGCATTGGGCCCGCAGGAGAACGGCAGCTTCCTTTTGCCAATGTGATCCACCGTCTTTCCTGGACAGGCGATTGGCTCGGACTGGGATGTCTCTTTGGAGTAAAACAGGTCAAGGCTATTGCGATCCGTGGAAAGAAGTCGGTAACCCTTCACGATCCTCGACGGTTCCTCAACCTCTGCTTGGCTCTGAAAGACCAAATTCAGAAGGATCGGAAGATGACGAGGCTCGAAGAGACAGGACCGCTCTCTCCTCTCGGTGGAGAGGGAGGGAGGATAATAAAGAACAGCATGGGTTGGTGTCTTCCCGGATCGGAGAAGCAGTGGGCTGCCTCTCTGGGAACTTATCTCTCAGGCCAGGAGAGCTGTTTTACGTGTCCAGTCCATTGTGGCCGGAACACCCAGCATCAGGAGAACTACCCTGGAGGAATTCATCTTGAAAAGGCCTGGCACTTAGGCCCAAAAATCGGGGTGTACAACGGGGAGTGGACCTTGAAGCTTCACCATCTCTGTCAGGCCCAAGGTCTTGATCCTTTCTTAACCAGTTCTCTTCTTGCCAGGATCATGGAGGGGGTTGGAGACAGTCCTCTTTCGGGGGAAGATCTGAGGGAAACCGATGATATCTGGGAACAGGGCGAAAAAGCCTTTGCTATCCTTCATCGGATCACTCACGGAAGTAAGAATGGATTTCATTTCTCCATCCCTCCGCTTTCTGAAAATGAGGACCTCGATGTTCTGGCAGACATCATCTCTTTCTGTATGATCGTGGTCAGCCGCCTTAATCTAATAACGGTTTCAAATATTATTGAGTTGATTGATGCTTCCACGGGCTATGCCCTGTCCATAGAAGATCTGCGGGACACCGTCTGGAACATTCTTCAAATGGAATCCCGTCTCCAGAATAAGGGACTTTACTTGAATAACCAGCCATCCCTTTCCCGTATGGGTGAAGGTCAAATCAGTGAGATTCTAAGAAGGGAGAAACGCGACAATGAATCCATCGCTTACCAGACCTCTTCCTAAGCCTACCTACTTGAAACTCCTGGAATACCAGAGACAAAGAATGGTATACCCAGCTTATGCTACGGATTTACCCTTGCTTCTCTTCATCTTTTTCTCGCGTATCGCAGCCGGCCTTTCCATTCTATCTGTCTTTTTTCCCCGCCCCCTTTTCTGGACGGGGACTGCTTTCTCTTGCATGGTCCTCGCAACGGCTGCTTCCATTACCCATCTAACGGTCCCTGCCCGTTTTCTCACCATGATCATCAATCACCGGTCGGCCCTCGTTTGGGAAATCCGTCTGGCCGGAGCCCTGACAGGCTCGCTTGGAGCACAACTCTTATTTCACCTGGGAATTCTTTCGGGTTTTGGTGCTCTTCTCCTCTGGAGCAGCTTTTCTCTGAGCATCCTCTTTCTAATTTCAACCGGATGGGCTTATCAATTCCATACGCACCCCGCCTGGAAGACCAACATCCTTCCCGGCTATTACTTGGCTTCGGCTTCCATGATAGGCTATGCCCTTTATTGCGTCATGTACCCGAACCCCTTTTTCCGTCTCATCACCGTTACGCTCCTTTGCGCAGAGGGGTTTCTCATCCTCCTTTACCTGAATCACTTGTCCAAAACCTCCTGGGTCTCTCTGAAAAGGATCCATTCAGGCAAAGACCGGAGGGTTTCCCTGGCCTTTCTTGTGACAGTCCTCCTTCTTCCGGCGGTCATAAGTTTCGCTCCCCTTTTCACGAAAAGCTTGGTCCCCTTCGCTTCGGTTCTTGCACTCAGCAGCGGCGTGGGGATTGTTCTTGAGCGGATTCTCTTCTTCCGGTTGGAAAAACCGGTTTTCTTCCTTTCAAGAAGCTAGAATCATGAATTGAATCTCATAAAATCTGCTGCCGTATAGGGAGGCTATGCGATGAAAGTCGATGTGGATATCCTTGGCGTGTCTCTGGCTTCGGGTGGGATCGGAAAGGAGGGGCGACAACGGGAGGACAAA
Source organism: uncultured delta proteobacterium (assembly GCA_963765435.1). Lineage (GTDB taxonomy): Bacteria > Desulfobacterota > BSN033 > BSN033 > UBA1163 > UBA1163. The sequence continues at coordinate 1,945,497 of CAVXWK010000002.1, read as the reverse complement.
GAGGGGAAAGAATAGGAAGAGGGGAAAGAATAGAAAGAACAGAAGAAGGAATCTACCCACAACAGCGCCGGGGTCAGGCCAGGAGCCCTTTCTAAACGGTCCCTCCAAAGGATTCTGTAATGTCTTGGACTGTCTCCCGGATTTCTCGGATCACTACTTTTATTTTGTGGTCATCCATGGTAGAAGTGAACCCGACTACCCATAAAGCGGCCGGTGGTGAAGAGGCGAAAAGCAGAGGGGCAGCCACCGCCCGGACGCCAGGGATGTATTCTTCATCATCCACGGTGTACCCTTGCTCCTTCGCCTTCTCAATCTCTCTAAGAAATTGCCTGTGATCAATCACGGTCTTCGAAGTGTAACGGACCAGACCCTTCTTTTGTATAATCACTTTTGCCTTTTCCTCCTCTATCTGGGAAAGAAGGACCCGCCCGGCGGCCCCCGCGAAAAGGGGAAGCCTCGTTCCAGGGGGGGAGGTGATCTTCATCTCATTCCGCGATTCCACCACATCCACAATGGTAATGTGGTCTCCGTTTAAGACACCCAAGAAAACGGTCTCACCAACTTTTTCCATCAATTTTTCCATCGGCTTCCGGGCTAAATCCTTCAATTCAATCTTCGAATAGGCGGCCCTGCAGAGTTCTAGGAGGCTATAGCCTACGGTATACCGTTTATATAATGGGTCGCGAACCAATACTCCCAATTCCTCCAAGGCAGAGGTGATGCCATGGACCGTGCTCTTCCCGATCTTAAGCTGCTTGGACAGATCGCTGATGCCAAGACCATTCGAAGCATCTGAAACCGCGGAGAGAATCCTGAAAGCCTTTTTGACCGAAGGAGCCGAATAAGTTATTTTTTTCATGCGTTCACCAGGTTGAACTTTTAAACAGAGTACCAGATTCTATCCATCTTTGTCAAGAGACCCTCCAAGACCCCAAAATAGCGGTTGACTCAATCCAGTCCCCCCTCTCCCTTGATGGGAGAGGGCCTCCTCCCCTTCATCCATTCCCACCAGGGAAGGAGAGGTTTTCTGTTTTCGTAAACGTTGACAATTAAGTTGTATATGGTATGATTAATCAAAAAAAGGCTGTTCAGTCCAAAGAACTCTTGTGTCGTCCATTCCTATGGACACGAAGCCTCAGAGTGGTAAGGTATGAGGACGGAATATACTCACCCCATAAGAAGCACGAAATATCTTAGACCCCAAGAGGAATGGAAGGGCATGATCGCCATTTACCTCTATCTGGCGGGGATGGGAGCCGGTTCGTTTATCATCGGCACCCTGATCGGCTGGTTCAATGTCAAATTAGATCTACCCATCCTCTCTTCTGTCGATCTTTTCGGCCATGCCCTAAACCTTTCAAGCGTCCCGATCCTCTGGGGACCGGTCATGGTCGCCATCGGTGCCCCCTTTCTAATTTTAGACCTGGGAATCAAATGGAGATTCATCTATGCCTGTTTGAACCCGAGAACCTCCTGGGTGGCCCGAGGATTTATCATCCTTTCCATCTTTATTGTTCTCGGTCTGATTCTTCTTGCTAAATCTGTTCTGCCGTTTGAATGGCTCCATCCGGAATCGGTCCTCTGGAGGATCCCGGAGATCATTGCTTTCATCTTCGCTTTCGGGACCGCCATCTACACCGGAATTCTCTTGAAGGCCACGAAATCGATCCCTTTATGGAATACCAGCCTCCTTCCACTTCTCTTTCTGGTATCCGGACTCTCTACAGGGTCTATGGCCATGATCCTCTCTACTCTGGGAACAGGTTTTTTCTCTCATGACGCCAGAGCCTTGAAGGTCTTGATGGGCGGGGAACAGGTTCTGGTAGTCGTTGAAGGGGTCGTCCTTTATCTCTTCCTTTCCAGGAGGTATCGCGCCGCAGAACAGGGAAAGGATTCGGTTCGCCTCCTTCTATTCGGTGAGATAAAAATGATCTTCTGGGGAGGGGTTGTCGTGCTGGGTTTCATCTTTCCCGTTATCCTCGAGAACATTGCCTCATTCTTCCCCGGAAATGTGGCGTTGATCTTCGTCGCCGGCACCCTTCTCCTCTGGGGCGGCTTTTTCCTCCGGTTGGGCATCCTTCGTGCCGGAATCAGGGAGGAGATTCCAATGCACCGGTTGATGGAGATGCAATATAACGCGATGGCTGGTAAACCCCCCTTCATCCGTCCGGCGCCATAGTCCCAGTGCCGATGCCAACGTCATTATGACGGCTCTGGACGGCGGCGCCCCCCTTACGTTAAGGGGGGAAAGAGGGGGGTTAGGTCAGGAGGATTGAAGGAGGTAGAGAGGCACCCTACAAAAACCCGGAAGAACCTTTTTTGATCAAAGACGAGGATACGTGGAATGAACGAAAAGGTATTGATCGTTGACCAACAAAAGTGCACCGGTTGTCGCTTGTGTGAGATGGTATGCTCCGTGTTCCATACGGGGGCAAGCAATCCGAGTCGTTCCAGGATCAAAGTGATCAAGTGGGAGGACGTAGGGCTGTATCTTCCCATGGCCTGCAACCACTGCGAAAAAGCCTATTGCGTCGACGTATGCCCGACAAAGGCCTGCCACCGAGAACCCGAAAACAATAACCGCGTGACCATCGACAAAAAGCTGTGCATCGGATGTCGAACCTGCGTCGTCGCCTGTCCTTTTGGACATCCTTTCTTCGATGTCACCGAAAGGGTCACGGTGAAATGCGATCACTGTGACGGCGATCCGCAGTGCGTTCGCTTCTGCGAAGTCAAAGCCATCTCCTTTTTGGATGCAGACAAAGCGAACATAGTCAGGAGGCGAGAGTCTGCCAGCAGGTTTATTGACTCTATGAGACAAGGAAGGTAACTAAATTCCTCTTGCCCTTTGGGGCTGTCGCGCACTGAACGAGAGACCTCTTTCTTAACTCTTCCGTTTATATAACTCCATCAACCCTGTCTTTGGGGAGGTATAGATCAGCTCATAACCCTTCTTAAGTTGTTGATCAATTGATTTCGTCGCTTCATGATTTCGCTGACGCTCTTGAATACCCCAGACAAGAACATAATCAACCTGTCCCCCAGTGCGCCGTGCATAGGTGAGGAAATCTACCTGAGGGGGTTCCCACACGATGGACCTGTCCTTAATCCCAATATGGTCATACGGATTAAGATTTGCCCGGAAAAGCACCGGAAAACAGTTGAATGCTCCGGCTTCATAATTGGTGAAATCCACGACATGCCTCCGGGCGGCGATGTAACCAGCGGCGTGGAGGAAAGGCCGGACCTTCAGTGAGAGAACCCTTCCATCGGACCCGTGGCCCTGGGAATCGAACGCCAGAGGCAAAAGGGTTTTATTGGGCTCAATCAAATGCATTCCCGAAAGGTATTCTGCCAGATAATTATTAAGCTCCGAGTATTTCAATGTGTGCAGTCCTAATAAAGCCGCCGTAATGACGATCGCAATGAGCACGATCCCTCGCTTCACGATTTTCAGATAAGGCCGGACTCCGAACCAGAGAACGATTGCAAAAAAAGGATAGAGGTTAAGCCGGTCAGTAATGAAAGAACCTTCTGACATCGCATTAGGGGCTAAAAAGTAAATCAGGGCATACCCAAGAACGACCGCGAGAAGACCATCCCAACGATCCCACTGTCTGCGCCTCATTTTCGACACAACAAGGTACAGGAACAAACCAGTAAAAAGAATTCCCAGCCCTATGGAACAGAAGGACTCCTCCCTCTGGAACGATACCAGCGATTCCATTTGTATCAAATCTCTAAATAACCAATGAAAAGACCTCCTTATCCCTATCTCCGAAGATTCCACTCCCTGCCAAGAAAGGAACAAAACAACTATGATGACCGTTGGCAAAAATGCCAAAATGAGAGGTAGAACTCGTCTGCCGAATGTTTCCCGAAGTACTTGGAAGCTGAATCGCGACCCAGGCTTGTCTCGTATTAGGTCATACGAAATAAACCACACCGTCAAGAGGGCGATGCCCACATAGGCCATCACAACCGAAACAATATGGCAGAAATAAAGCAATAACGAAAGGAGAGCCAGGTTTATCGTCTTTCGTAGTGTAAGCTGGTCAAGGTTCCTTATCCAATAGCCCGCCAAGAAAAAGAAGACTGGCAGGCTATAAGAGAAGGAGTAGAAACCCATATGCAATGGGTAATTATAAATAAACGGGAACATCAGAAAAGTGAGGAATCCCGCGTCGGGACGAATCCCCCTCAGCGCATAACGAATTGACAGAGGCAAGAAGATGATATACCCGCTTAGGAAGGTCTTTTCTACGATGAAAATTGGGACGACATACATGAGACCCGCCAAGACAAGGTGCCCAAGCCAAGTAGGCTCAAGATGCCTATTGAGGATATAGTAATCCCTGAGAATAGACCGGCCAGGCTTGAAGTAATCGAAAATAATATTAGCGTTCTCAATGTGGGCGGGCCCGTCCTGAGACGGAAAGCATTGGAACACCCAAACGGGAATGAGGTGGGCTAAAATGAGGACAAGCAACAGGAGGTTTTCACGATTGCTCAGCCAGGCACAGATACGATTCCAGATTTTCATCTGGCTACTTTGCAAGAGCGAATGTCGTGGCATTAGAATAATGTTTACTGGTATGAGGCTCCCAGCTTCTTTCCAACAGGGTGTTTATTCCGTAAAATACAATAAGCACGTGTTGAGGTCAAATGATATTTCGCGAACGGGATAACTCTGGACCATTTGCGGAAGCTCAGGGGGAGTGTTAAACTTTTTAGACATTTCCCTTAACACCTAGAGGCGAAATATGGTCAAAAAAAGAGGCTTGCTGATTATTCTCATCTTCGTTCTCCTGATAGGATGCAATAAATCTCCTGTCCGTGAAGAGGCCAAAGTTGACCGCAGCCTTCCCGTGGGCAAGATAGCGGGGAATCAGTTTTCCGGGATCAGGTATCCGTTTAAGATCTCAGCTCCTCCCCATTGGAAAATAACCACTGAGATTCCAGGTTTTATGGAGGAGTTAGGATATGGAAGAGATGGATTGAAATCGTCGCAGCTCTTCCTTTTCAATCCCCTAACCTACTCGAACCTTCAGATTGATTTCCAGCCGGCCGGTAGGTACGTAAGGTTCAGCCAGGCGATGATCGAGTCACTGACGAGCATGATGACAGAAGGGACGATCTCCGAATTCAAGGAAGAATACGGAAAGGATCTTCAGGTGGAAACCGATCCCACAGAACCCGTCTCGCTGAAGGGTGTCCAGTATGCAGCCAAGAAATACGTCACCTTTCTCCAAAACGGGGTAAGGCGAGAGCAGGGATGGATTTATGCTTTCACGGAACCTTACCAGATCTTCATTCTTTACGTCATCCTGGAGAAACCAGGGGCAAACGACCGCGAAGATATGAAGCAGATATTAGATTCCTTTGAGGTTATCCCGAAAAAATAGAAAAAAATCATGCGTTCGTTCGCACGAAGAAAAACATGCCAACTCCTTAAAGGGGGCCTGGGTTAAGACGCTCCTCCAGATCCGATTCAACTCCTTAGAGATCAATATAACTTACCGAAACCAGCGTAAATTCGCGATTCAGTCGTCCCTTTCAACCCTTATTGAAGCCCTCCCTTGGATGTGACATATTTACAATACCCGGACCCGGAGGATGGAGAGACATGATCATCTTCACGCACCATACGGGGGAACCCCACGGTATCCTGGGAGCTCAGGTGGCTGCAACGTTCTTCCACCGAAAGCTCTCGATACCTTCCATCGTCGTTGGGATTGAGAGGAACTTCTCAAAGGAAGGATTGCTTCGCTTCATAGACGAATATTATACAGGAAAGTGGAGTCACACCGGCAAGGCCTCGGCACCCCCGCATCGCTTCTCTGGGGGGATTCTCGGGTCAAATCCGCGGAGCCACGCCTCATTGCTCCCAAGAGAAAAGGCGATAGCCTTCTCGCACCTCTGCGGGAGAACGGATCTCTTTGAGCTGATTCAAGCGTTAAAGCAAAGGGGGTTTACTACGATTCTGGGAGGGCCGCAGGCCCGGCAAGATTTTAGAGGCGAACCGCACACTGACCTATACCCGCACCGGTTCAAGGGACTGAAATCGATTATTGACATCGCATTCCAAGGACCCGTCGACCAACTTCAGTCAGAACATCTTGGCAGTGGGAATGGCATCCTCGAATATCCCTGGACAAGGAATATATTCCTGGAGGTCGATTGGTCAAACCTCTATACGTTCTCGGACACTCTGAGGAAGATCGAAATCCAGCTTGGACAGGTGCTGAACACCATTGGCTGCTTGTACGCCAGCAAGCCTCAGACAGCAACGCTGCCCCCGCCGGCCAACCTCCGACAAAGCGGTATCCCTGAGCTCGAAGTGCGAAGCGAGGGATGTATTTTTTGCGATGTTTCACGGGATAAGGGGTACCACGGCTCCGTAGAGCGGGACAAGGTCATTACTCAGATCGCAGGACTACCCGAGGTCGATGGAAGGAAGATTCCCTTCGAGCTCATAGACGAATACCCGATCCGCTCCCTGGGCAAGTTGCTCGAGGACGCCGAAAGACAGAAGATCAAGGTCTCGCAGGTCAACTTGGTCTGCCGAGTCGACGACATCAACTCGCATGCTTCTCAGCTTGTGGAAACAATGTCGCTTGCACGAAGGCAGGGAGTGAAAATCATGTTCGCATCCATCGGTTTTGAATCCTTCTCCGATCGACTGCTTCGCTATTTCTGCAAAGGGATTACTTTCGCAGATATCGTGAGGTGTGTTGAGACACTGCGCCGTCTGAAGGATAAGTTCGGGAGCGACTTCCTCTACCGGCGAGACGAAGGGGCGAATCATGGATTTATTCGGCCAACACCCTGGGATGACGGTGAAACCTTGCAAGAAATGGACAGAAACATATTCCTCCACCGTCTCTTCGAAGACATTCTCCCGGATCACAGCACCCCACTTATCATCCACCACGCGTCGTATCTTGGAGACTGGATCCGGCAGATCGAATCCACAACGGGTATCACGTTCCCTCGGGGCGGAACCTGGATAGAATGGTGGAATCCCTCCCTGGGATAGATTTACCGATACGGCATACAGGAATTTCAATATCCAGATTTCCACAGATAGACTTTTCTCAGACGTGTTAGGGTTCACCCCGTTAGAAATGATGCCCTGCAGCCGGGTCAGATCCCAGAATAATTCCAGCAGGGTTTGACCCCGCTAGGCCAGCGCCTGCGCGGCGAGTGCCACGCTCGGTTTTGAGCCGTTGGATCCCGCGCTTCGCGGACTCACGGCCATGAGGATGTCGAAGGGTAGCAACGGCTAGAATTTTTAACGGGGTTCACTATTGTGAACGACCTTGGAAGGAAGATTTGGATGCATGGAGAAAAACCAATTCTTACTAAATATTACCTCTGGCTGAAAATAATTACCCTCTTAAAAGACCATCAATTCGACTGCCCAGATGAAAAGATCTCACAACGATATCAAGATCTTATAAGGTAAAGTTTATCCTTGACAAAAGAATAAATGTAGCTTATTAGTTTGTTAGTTGTTCGAATCTCAGCACATCTCGATAGTTCACTATCGTGAACACGCGTCTTAAGGTTTGGGGTCCCAATCCGCTTTTTTGCCGTTAAGGAAGGAGGTTCTTATGGTTGATCAGAAGGAAGGACTTTCGACAGCTGAGAGCCTGCGCAAAACTCGTACCTACGGGCAGTTTAGATGTCATAATCCCAGTTGCATGGGAAGACTTCAGCCCCAAACCGGAATAAATCAGGTAAAATGCCCCGTTTGTGGCATGGAATACCGAGTGGCTTGGATCAAAAGTGGTTTTCCTCGCATCAGAGGTCCTGTGTGGGATGTAAACAAGAAATTAGCCGAAGAGGCGTTCGAAAGGAAAATGAAGGAGGAAAAGAAAGATGGCCCTAAATAGGAAGATAGCGTACATTGACCTCTCCACAGGCAAAATAGAAATCCGGCCTATTCCGATCGAGGTGCGGAGAAAATTCCTGGGAGGGCGAGGGCTGGATGCCTATTTGCTTTATAATCACACAAAGAAGGGATGCGACCCCCTCGGTCCTGACAATACGGTCATGGTCAGCGGCGGAGTTTTGACGGCCACCTTGGCTTCAGCAACTGCCAGAACCCATGTGATGGCCAAATCCCCGCTTGGAGGCCTGCTGGGAAGTTGTAATATGGGAGGCTTCTTTGCTCCCGAGTTGGCCTGGGCAGGCTTTCATCATCTGGTCATCAAAGGCAAGGCAGAGAAGCCCGTTTACCTGTGGATCCACAATGGCAAAATCGAAATCCGAGATGCTCGCGGCCTTTGGGGTAAGACCACCACCGAGACCCAATGGGCTATCCGCGAAGAATTGGCGGATGAGGACATTAAGAGCTTGGTCATTGGCCAAGCCGGTGAGAACAAAGTCCGTATTGCCAACGTCATGACCGGAATCAAAAATTCCGGCGGAAGGACCGGAATGGGAGCGGTCATGGGCTCAAAGAATTTGAAGGCTGTTGCTGCCCGGGGCACCATGGACATCAAAATCGCTTATCCGAAGGAAGCCCTCGACTATAACAAGCGCTTTATCGATCAGATCACGAGCGCTAAGGTAAACCAGACTCAGGGAGCCCTCGGTACCCCCTTTATCTGGGGAGCCACGAATTCCTGGGGGGGCGTCCGATGCAGAAACTTTCAATACAACCAAGAACTCTATTGCGACGAAATTGAGCCGGAAGCGCTCGACGAGGTCTGTGCGGAAACGATGGGCCCCTACCACATGGCCGGCTGCTTCGGCTGTCAAGTCCACTGCCGGGCCAAGTATAAGATCCCTACCGGACCTTATGCGGGAGTCTACGACGAGGGACCGGAGTATACTTCCCAGGGCGCATTTTGCGGAGAGCCGGATTGTCGGAGCATTGAAACCCTGCTGACGGGTAATCACCTAGTGGATCAGTGGGGAATGGATAACCTCGAGACTGGAAGCCTGATCTCCTGGGCAATGGAGCTCTATGAACTGGGAATCCTGACCAAGAAAGAGACCGACGGCCTGGAGCTGACCTTTAGCAATGATGAGGCGCTCCTGGAGATGACAAGACGAATTGCCTTTAGGGAAGGCTGGCTGGGAAACGCCTTGGCCGAGGGAGGAATCATCGCTTCCGAAATGATTGGAAAGAATTCGTTTGACTACCTGATCCAGGTAAAAGGCGTGAGCAACCTTCACTCGGATGAGCGAGCGACACCTGCCCTGGCGCTGAACATTGCAACCGCCTCTCGCGGCTCGGACCATTTAAGAAGCCGGCCGGCCATTGACCTTTACCATTTACCCGAAGAAGTCATGAGAAAAATCTACAGTAACCCGGTCCCCTACGATGGACCCTTGAGCTCGGAACATACGGAGTACATTGGGAAGCCGTGGCAGGTCTTCTGGCACGAAAACTGCTATATGGCCGTGGATTGTCTCGGCATCTGCAAGTATCACACCGTCTTCCTGGGTGCCACGCTTCCCAATTTTGAAGACTGGCCGAAAGTGCTTCGGTACAATACCGGGCTGGAATTTACCCCCCGGGAGATTTGGGACATTGCGGAGCGATGCAACATGATCGAGCGGCTGTTTAACCTCCGAGAAGGGCTGCAGAGAGACGATCTCAAAAAAGGGGATATGCTCAATCACCGTTATTTTGACGAGCCCTGCCGCCGGGGAGCACCCGATGTCGTCGGCAGAGTCATCGACCGAGAAAAATTTAAGAAGATGGTGGATGAATTGTATGAATACAAGGGCCTTGATAAGAATGGCGTTCCGAAGCCCGAAACACTCAAGAGGCTTGGCCTGGCGAGCGAGCCATCGCATCTGGTGTAATACAAAGCGAACTTGACGAATGAAATTCGGTTTGTTTCGTGTCATTCGTCCAGTATGAAAGGAGAGATCGTGAATGGAACCTATGGGTAAAGTTCTTGCCATCACGCCCGAGAAATGCACGGGCTGTAGGCTTTGTGAGGTCGTTTGTTCCGTTTTCCATGACGGCGTATCCAACGCGAATCGCAGCCGTATAAAAATTATGAAATGGGAATCAGAAGGGCTTTATATCCCCATGTCCTGCCAGCAATGTCAGGATGCTCCCTGCATGATCGTTTGCCCGGTGAAGGCCATTACCCGGGATGAGAAACTGAGCCGGGTCATGGTGAACCACGATATCTGTATCGGCTGCCGTTCCTGCGTGGCGGTCTGCCCTTTTGGTGCGATGAACTTTAGCGCTGTTGATCGGAAGAATTTTAAGTGCGATCTCTGCGACGGAGACCCTCAGTGCGTTCGTTTCTGTGAGGTGAAAGCCGTCGATTACGTGGAGGCCGATCGGCTGAGCCTCTTGAAGAAAAAGGCAGCCGCCGAGAAAATCTCTGTGGCGCGGAGAGAAGCCGCAGCCCTAGAACGAGAAATATGATGCCCCTCATCCTCCGGCAAGCATCACAACGAGATGGATTTCGTCACCCTCCTTGACGGGTTTGACGAGTTCATTCGGATACGCAGTGGCATCATTTATAAAAATTTCAACATTGTTTTGCAGTTTATCTTTTGCGGCAAACAGGACTTTCCCCATCTCTGGAAACTGCCTGATGAGTTGACTCAAACATTCACCTACTGTTCTCCCCTCTACTGCCACCACCTCCAAGCCGTTGGTGAATTGACGATGCGTTTTGTGAATGTGGACAGCAACAGGCATCGTTACCCATTCCTCTTCTCTTCCCCCTTCATCCCCCCTTAATTTAAGGGGGGGAACAGAGGGGGGTTACATGGGGGACAAAGTAAGCTCCATGCGTTTATTTCGATTTCAACAGCGTATGGGCCACCACCATTCTTTGGATCTGGTTGGTTCCTTCAAAAATCTGGATCACCTTCGCGTCTCTCATCATTCGCTCAAGAGGGTGATTTTTGGTGAGACCCTGCCACTGCAGAACCTGGACAGCTTCCGTCGTCACCTTCATGGCCACGTCGGAGGCGAAGTATTTCGACATGGCGGAGAACATCTGAACCGGAGTCCCCTTCACTTTTTCATCCATCATCTCCGCGGCCTTATAAACCAGAGCTCGTGCTGCCTCAACCTCGACCGCCATATCGGCCAGCTTGAGTTGAACTCCCAGGCTATCTCTCTTCCCTTCTCCCAAGCCTTTTTTCTTGGCAAACTGGACCAGATAATCCAAAGCACCTTGCGCCAGCCCCACAGCCTGTGCGCCGATGGCCGGTCTCGATCGGTTGAGCGTTCTCATCATCAGCCACCAGCCCGCTCCTTCATCCCCAAGCCTTTGGGCCACGGGAACCTTGACATCCTCCAGAATGACTTCCGTGGTATTGGAGCCCCGAATACCCATCTTCTCTTCCGTTTTCCCTACGGAAAGCCCGGGAGTCCCTTTGTCCACGACAAAGCCTGTGATTCCTTCTATTCTTTTGTCAGGATTCGTCGTGGCAAAGACGGTATAGAAATCAGCCACACCACCGTTTGTGATGAAACATTTCCTCCCGTTGATGACATAATGGTCGCCTTGCAATACGGCTTTGGTATGGACCGAGGCGGCATCCGAACCGGAGTCCGGCTCAGTGAGGCAAAAACAGATCAGACCTTTCTCTTTGGCCAATCGTGGCAATACCCTCTCCTTCAGTCCGCTTGCTCCTCCCAAAACCACGGGCATGGTCCCTACGGCCTGGACGATCACGAGGAGGGAAGAAGAGGCGCAGACATTGGCGATCTCTTCGGCGACCAGGCAGAAAGAAGTGACGTCCGCGTCCATTCCCCCATACTCTTTGGGAATGAGGAGGCTCAAAAAGCCATGTTTGGAATACGCCTCGGCGAGGTCCCAGGCAAATTCGCCCTCGGCATCAATCTCTGCCGCCCGCGGGGCAACCACATTCTTGGCGACCTCTCTGGCCTTTGTTCTCCAACTTTCTCTCCGCTCTTCGATATCACTCATTGGTCCACTCTCCTCAACGTTCTACATATTTGATCCGCCGGAAACATCCACCGCGGCTCCTGTCATAAAACTCGCCTCATCTGATGCCAGAAAAGCCACCACATTGGCAACTTCCTCGGGTTGTCCAATCCGTCCCAGGGGAGTATGATCGAGAATCCTATTTTTGTATTTCTCCGGCATTTTGGCAATGGTGGGGGTCAAAGTCAATCCTGGCACGACCACGTTGACATTGATCTGATAACGTCCGAGCTCTCTGGCAACGCTCTTCGTCAGACCCAAGATCCCTGCTTTCGCAGCACTGTAACTGATCGCCGCTATCCCCCCGCTTTTTCCGTAAATGGAAGAGATATTGACGATCTTGCCATAGCGGTTCTCGATCATATGAGGAGCAACGGCCAGAATGCAGTTCAGGGTTCCCTTCAGGTGGACGCTCAATACCGCATCCCAATCTTCCTCTTTCACCTTTAGAAGCGTCGCTCCCCGGTCAAACCCAGCATTGTTGACCAAGATATCGATTCTATTCCAGGCGCCCAATACCTGACTCACCATGGTCTGAACCGCTTTTTGGTCTGCTACATCCAGAGCAACAGACATGGCTTTTCTGCCCAGAGCCTCAACCTCTCCCGCCGTTTGACCTCCGGTATCCGGATTCCTCTCGGCGATAACCACATCCGCTCCTTCCTGGGCCATCTTCAATGCAATGCTCCGACCGATTCCTTGCCCTGCTCCGGTAACAATCGCCTTCTTGTCCTTGAGTCTCATCTTTTTGTTATGGGAATCCAGGATTTTCGTTGAGTGATTGAAATTCGAGAAATTTTAACAGATGGGCTAAGCCTCGTCAATCTGTTTATTATGAACAAGAGGAAACTGGGCAGGGAAAAGCTGCTCGGGGAGGAGGCCAAACGGAGACCTCCTCTCGAGATCAACTGTCTTTCCAGGCGGGTCTTCGCTTATCTAAGAAGGCTTTAAGTCCTTCGATGGCATCGTTGGTTTTCATTAAACGTTCCAAGTAGATTTTCTCAATGGCTTGGAGTCCCTTTTCAGAATCGTCATTGAGACCGGCAAGGGTGGCCTCCTTCGTCAACTTCAAAACAATCCCACTCAACTTCTTAAACCTTTCGACAAATCTGCTCACTTCTTCCGCGAGAGAGGCTTCGGAAACGATCTTATTAATCATCCCCAAGGCTAACGCCTCTTGAGCGCCGATCACATCTCCGGAGAGAATTAATTCCAAGGCCTTCTTCCGTCCCATCATTCTTGGGAAGGCCAATGCGGCAATGGGGGGAAAGACCCCAACCTGGATCTCAGGCTGTCCGAACTTTGCCCTCTCCGTTGCCATAACCATGTCGCAATAAACAGCTAATTCGCATCCTCCTCCAAGGGCTGAGCCGTTCACCACTGAAATGGAAGGGATCCTCAGAGCGTCCATCAGACGAAACATTCTATGAAAGACGTCAATCATCTTATAAACCAAATCGCCGAGATGTTCTCCGACATCCACACCGGCAGAAAACGCCTTTCCGGCAGCCTGTATGACCAGGAGCTTAAGAGCCTTCTCTTTCAAGAGACTCTCAAAGCAGGTATTGATCTCCTCCATCATCTCGATATTGAGGACATTGAGGGGAGGCCGGTTCAGTGTAAGAGTAGCCACTCCCTCTTTGAACTCTGTCTGAACATGCTTGTATGCCATTGAAATCACCTCCTTCTGTTAAATCCCAAATTTCAAATTACAAATCCCAAACGAATTCCAAATGCCAAATGTCCCAAACGATTTCCATTGCGTTTTGAATTTTGAAATTGGAATTTATTTGTCATTTGATGCTTGTGATTTGGAGTTTATTTCGTCTGAGCCTGCTAGAAAAAAGAGGATATCCTTTGGGTGGAAACCCAAAGGGTATCCTCTCCACAACTACTCAATGGCTCTGCTTTGTTCGCACATTTATTTATTCTGAGGTTTGCCTAACACTTCCTCAAAGAATTTTTCATCCAGGATCTTGCCTTCCGCAATATTCTGACGGTACTTGATGAAGTCGATGACATCCTGGCCGGTGATCTTCTTCGTATTGAAAGCCCCGAACCCGAGGAATGCCTCGCCCATCATGTTGGCCGCCAGCCAGTGCCTGTTGTAGTTTTTCGAGTAATCCCAGAAAAATTTCTTCTTGGCCCGGATCGAGTCAACCGACTTAATCAGGCAGCCGGGAAACAAGTTGGCGAAAGTCCAAACGATCTTGTCTACCTCGGCGTCGAGCAAAGAGAAATCATAGTCGTTGTTTTTCAGTTTGTTGTTCACCCATTCTCTCGCCTTTTTGAATTCCTCGCCCGCCTTAAATTCCCCGTAGACAATCTCGCCGTTCTCAACATATTTATCGGTGATGACCTGGGGATTGCGCACCCAATTCCCCTTCTCGTCCTTGAGGACCGGTACGCACTTGGAGATGAGTGTTTTCATCTTCATCTTGTAAGCACTCCACATCTCGCAGCTGACGCAGTTCCACATGGCGTCTTCCATTCCCAGGAACCACGGCAAAAAGTCAGAAGAGCCGCCATCCGGAGCAGAGCCATGCCGGGGACCCGCCTGTCCGTAGATGGCCAGGTCCGAAGAGATCGCCAGGTCACAGGCCATTCCAATCTCCTGGCCGCCTGCCACCCTCATCCCATTTACACGGCAGATGACGGGCTTCTTACACATCAGGATCGCATCCACCATATTGTTAAACAGCTCCATGTAGGCTCCGTACTCCTCCGGACGCCTGCTGTAATATTCGGAGTACTCCTTCGTGTTCCCACCGGTGCAGAACGCGTTGGGGCCGGTTCCGGTAAAGATGGTACAAACCACGGAGCGGTCTGTTGAAGAATTCTCCATACCGGCAATGACGCCCTTCACCATTTCCGTGGTATAGGAGTTGTACTGCGCGGGATTATTCAGCGTAATCCATGCGACGTATATGCCGGGTATCACGTTCCCCTTCGGATCTTTCAAAGGCCTCTTTTCGTAGATCGTGGAAGGAGCCTTTGTCCCCCAGTGCTCCGAGCCATATCGATCATGATTTTTCTCCTCACTTTCTCTTGGAACCCAATCTATTGACATACTCAAACCTCCTTTCTTTTTATTGTATCGTTTCTATTCAGATCGTCATCTCTTTCAATGCATCTTCCCCTCACCCCGTCCCTCTCCCCACAGGGGAGAGGGGGAGGGCGAGGGGGATTTCTCTAAAAATCGGGCGTCAGAACAATTCTTTTCTCCGGAGAACCCGCTTTGTGGACCTCCTCGAACACGGACTGGATCTGGCTCATCGGTCTTGTCTCGACAAAGGGCCCGATGTCGATCTTTTTCGAGAGGACCATACCCAGGACGATCGGATAGTATTCCGGCAGACATCCCCAGGTCCCAATGATCTCCGCGTCAAAGGCCATCAACCGGGAGATACTATATTCATTCCTGGCCATCCCAAACCCGA
Organism: uncultured delta proteobacterium; assembly: GCA_963765435.1. Lineage (GTDB taxonomy): Bacteria > Desulfobacterota > BSN033 > BSN033 > UBA1163 > UBA1163. The sequence continues at coordinate 1,930,112 of CAVXWK010000002.1, read as the reverse complement.
CTACAATTAGCTTGCCCGTGAAGGAAAGCAGCTCCAAAGCGATCTCCTGCCCTCCCTTGGTACCGGTCACCTCGAAGATCTTCCAGCCGAACCCCGCTTCCAAACCATTCTTCTTGCAGATCTCCCGGAATTCGTTCCGGATATCCTTGATGGCCTTGTCTTGGGAGCTGATGACAAAGTCTGCTCCGTATTTCAGCGCCCGCTGCAACTTCTGCGGATTCCTCGCAATGCCAATGACCGTCTTTGCTCCGAGGGCTTTCGCTGTCTGGGCCATGTACACCCCGACTCCGCCCGTGACGCCGATGATAATGACATTGTCCCCCGGCTGGAGGTCCGCTCTCTTCGATGCTTGATAAGGAGTGGTGGCCGCATCGGCGACCACCGCCAATTGCTCCAGAGGGATACTCCCACGGTTTCTCACCTCACAGAGGTCAACCGATGGAACAGGGATGTAGCTCGAAAATCCCCCATAAACTCCCAGACTGTTTCCGGGCATCTTCTGGGCCAGACAACGATTTCCTCTGCCAGTTTTGCAAAGGATACACTGACGGCAGGGCATCACCGCAGGAACAACCACTTCCTTCCCCACCCATTTTTCGTCGCCTGCAACAACAGTTCCGCTGATCTCATGGCCAAGAGTCAAAGGCGGTTTCTGGACGTTTGGCACGCCATCATAAAAGAACCCCAGATCAGTATGGCAAACACCGCATCCGGCTACCTTAACCAGTGCTTCTCCGTGCGCCAAGGTTGGGACTGGAATGGAAACCTTCGCTAACTTGCCAGGGACGACCTCTCCTGTGTCCTTATTTTTAGCTGTAGGCTGAACCATCTGCCAAGTGTCAATCTTATCAGGTACTGTAGCCATTCATTTCACCCCTTTCTTTCTAAAATTCGAAATTCGAATATCGAAATACGAAACAATCATTGAACTGATTTTCAATATTGTTTCGTATTTCGGATTTCGTGCTTTGTGTTTTATTCGCATTCCTCCTTTCCCGATTTATTATTGAAGATTTTAGTTCTTAAATTTTGCATTTTGAACTCTTAACCCTGAACTCCGAACTCTGAACTTTGCCTTAATCAGGTCATTCCGAGGCCGCCGTCCACGCAGAAAAGTTGCCCGGTGATATAGTTCGACTCGTCCGAAGCCAAGAAGACGAAGGTTGGAGCAACTTCTTCCGGTTCTGCAAATCGGCCCAAGAGGATCCTGCCCGTATAAATCTCCATCAACTTGGGGTCGGATTTAACCTTCTCAAACATCTCCGTGCTGACATATCCCGGCTGGACCACGTTCACCGTGATCCCGTAACCAGCCAGCTCTCGTGCAGCCGATTTGGTCAAAGCGACAATTCCTCCTTTTGCTGAGCTGTAGTTGATTTGTCCTTTCGTCCCCCACAACCCGGCGGAAGAAGTGATATTGATAATTTTCCCGTATTTCTTCTCCATCATATATTTCGATGCCGCCTGGATACATAAGAAGGGCCCTTTGAGATGGATTCCAACGACCTCATCCCACTGTTCCTCCGTCATTTTATAGAGCATGTTCGCCTTCGATACGCCTGCATTGTTCACCAATATGTCAATCTTTCCAAAGCTGTCTACCGCCGTCTGGATAATTCTTGCCGCATCGGCCTTCACAGCCACATTCGCCTTCACGGCCACAGCCTTTCTCCCGACTTTCTTGATCATGTCAACAACTTCTTGAGCCGGTTGATCCTTACTCGCATAATTGACAACAACGTCAGCCCCTTCCTTTGCATAGGCAAGACAGATCGCCCTGCCAATGCCTCTCCCTCCACCTGTGACCACTGCCGCTTTCCCTTCGAGCCTGCCCATCCCATCCTCCTTCTTTCATTTTTCTGAAAATACCTCTGTGGTATTGGAACCTCAGGAATTCTTCCCTTTGCCTTCCGTTCTCCCCTTGACTTTATACCTCATTAATCCCCTGCATAAAACATCGATAATAATCCCCGAAAGCTCTTTGGGATCCATGGATCCTTTCGGATTGTACCAAAAATAGATTCCGTTGCATGTCCCGAACAGAATAAAGGTGAGCACTTTCAATCGTTCTTCCGAAACCTGGCCACCCAAAAGGTCCGAAAGCACGCTGCTGACAATTCGGTGATATTGCCTTTCTTGTTGACCAATGATTTTGAAGTATTCTGAAGGGAGCAGATGACCTTCGTGGATCGTTGTTTTGGCTTCGGCAATATATTTCGTATAAAATCCTATATGACGGGAGATGATAAATTGAATTTTCGCAGAATGATCTTTGATCTTTTTCAATTCCTCCTCCAGGTCCTTCAAAAGGAGGCCCATGAAATGGGTCGAAATAAAATAGAGGATTTCATTCTTGCTCGAGAAATAATGGTATATGCCCCCTTTGCTCAATTTGGCCGCCGCCGAAATATCGTCCATGCTCGTTTCCAAAAAGCCTCTCTCGTTGAATAGCTTGGCAGCTACTTTGGCGATGCCCATCATTTTGCCTAATTCTTTTTGGGTAAACTGTTGCAGGTATTTTCCCATGACGACGTCTCAAAGCGTTCTAAAATAAAAACCCGACCACCCGGTTTAAATCCGACTGGTCGGTCGAAAATTACCACAGCCAATCCCACCTTGTCAAGGAAAATCTTCCGTCATGATCTGTTGCCGAAATGGCAGGCCCAGGCTCCAGCCTGCGTGGACCCCGTTAGAAATTTTAGCGGAGAGTCAAACGCGCCCGGAATTATTCTGGAATGGTGCCCCGCTGCAAACCAGGGAGCATCATTTCTAACGGGGTAAACTCGCAGCCTTTAGGCTGCGGCACCGTTTTTTTTGGATCTAACGACTTCCACCAATTGGTAAAACGGCGACACTCCGTTTGATTGAATTCAAAATAGGACGGCTCAGAGGAGGATGTAAGGGGAAACTTTTGTGAGGTGTTCAAAACAGGACAGGGGGTCTGAGGAGGAGTGAGCTATTCAAGTTGCAGTTCTAAGTTGATCATGTCCCCTCCCCTTGTAAATCCCATCGCACGGTAGAATTTGAGCAGATCCCAATCGCTCCAGTTGACCAAGGTATAAACGACCTTCACCCCAATCGTTTTGAAATTTTGGATAAATTCTTGACTCAATTTTCTGGCCACACCTTTATGCTGATAATCCGGATCAACGCCAATCGTGCTGATCCATCCCACGGTCTCTGGAACGCCGAACTCCCAACCGCTCACTTCGCCTAAAATAAACCCGATGACTCTCCCCTCGATTTCAGCAGCCAGACCTGACCTCGGATAGGGGGGGGTGGGAAACTTCATCTCCTTTCTCCAATAATCCCGCCTGGCTTGACCCAAGACCTTGCGATCAATCTCAACAATCGCGTCCAGATCCTCAATGGTCAGGGGTCGTATGTTCAGTTTACCTAAGAAATCCTCTTCCATCGGCTCCCCCCTCCCTTTCATTCCGTGCCTATTCAATCACAGCGATCACTGCCTCTGCCTCGACCTCTTGACCCGGAGCTACACGAATCTCCTTCACTGTCCCGGTGACCGGGGCCACGATCGGCATCTCCATTTTCATCGCCTCCAACACGGCGACCTGCTCATCCTCTTTAATCTTATCCCCCACTTTTACTGAAACCGAAATGATCTTGCCTACCATTGGCACAGTCACTGGTGTCGCCATGACCTTCTCCTCCTTCCAAAAAGCATATTTTTACTTAAGGCCTAACGCATTTCTTGCAATAATCATCTTTTGAATGTTGGATGTCCCCTCTACAATCTGGTAAGATTTTGCATCCCGATAGAACCTCTCTACAGGATACTCCGTTGAAAAACCGTAGGATCCAAAAATCTTCACAGCTTGATTCGCCGCTTTGACAGCCACCTCCGCCGCATAATATTTTGCGCAGGAAACCTCGACAGTGTTTCGCTGCCCGAGGTCTCTATTACAGGCTGCTCGATAAACTAACAGCCGGGCCGCCTGTTCTTCCACATACATCTCGGCGATCTGCTCCTGGATCATTTGAAAATTGGCAACGGGTTGTCCGAACTGCTCCCGCTCGTTAGCGTACCGAACCGAATGTTCGAGACACGCCCTGGCGACGCCGACCGCTCTTGCCGCAGAGGAGAGCCGGGTGTTGTCCAACATGGCCATGCAGATTTTAAAACCGTCTCCTTTTTGGCCCACCAGGCTGTCCTTAGGCACCTTCACCTCTTCAAAGACGATTTCTCCGGTAGGGGCGCAAAAAAGACCCAATTTTGTATTAATCGCCTTTTGTGTGACGCCCGGGGCATGCATGTCCACGATCAAGGCTGACATGCCGCGATGCTTCGCGGCCTTGTCCGTATAGACATAAACGATACCGAGGTCGGCCACGGGCACCCCTGAAATCCACATCTTTGTCCCGTTGAGGACAAATCCTCCTTCCGTCTCTACTGCGGTCGACTTCATCGATGCCACATCCGAACCGGTATTGGGCTCCGTGATGGCGAAACAGCCGAGCAAGTCGGCATTGATCAGTTTGGGAATCCAGCGTTCCCGTTGTTCCTCCGTCCCGAAATTGAGAAGAACAGATTGGATCGAATTCATCTGAAGGTTGAAGGGAAGTCCCCACGACGGCGAAATTCTTGCAATCTCTTCTGTCATTACGGAGGCGGCAAGATAGCCGCTTTCATTTCCCCCATATTTTTCAGGAGCAATACACCCAAAAAAACCCAGTCTGCCCATTTCTTTCACGATTTCCGGACGAAACCGGTGCTCTTTCTCATCTTCTTCCATGGTGGGGGCAATTTTTTTCTCGGCAAAATTCTTAGCCATCTCCCGCATGGCCTCTTGTTCCTCGTTCAACTTAAAATCCATAGGACCTCCTCCTTCAGGTTCGATTGTGCAATCTATAACAAAGCACCACTCTTTTGTCAAGATATTTTTGCGGCACCTCATAATTACAACCTATTGAATTTACTAATATTATGATTGAAATTATTTGGATTATGAATATCCATGAAATGCCAAAAGAATGGGAACCTTGACAATACTGACCAAATGGGCAATAAGATTTGAGTGAGAACAATGGGTTTAGATATCGGTACTCATACCATTGGAGTAGCGATCAGCGACGAGTTGGGGATAACCGCCCAGGGTCTCAAAACACTCAGAAGAAAATCGATGGAAGACGATTTGAAAGAAATCACCACGATCATCGGTCAATTTGAAATTGAGAAAATTGTGGTCGGGCTCCCAAAAAACATGAACGGAACCCTGGGGAAACAGGCGGAGATGGTCCTTGAGTGGGCGAAGGTCCTCATGGATAGAATCCAAGTTCCAGTGGTCACCTGGGATGAGCGGCTTTCGACCGTCGGAGCCTCCAAAGTTTTATTGGAAGCCGATGTCTCGAGAAGAAAAAGGAAGAAGGTCATCGACAAACTGGCCGCCGTCATCATTCTCCAAGGATACCTAGACCGAAGCAGGAGAGCAAACCATGAACTTTTCTCCCAGGAGTAAAAACCTCTTCCTCTCGGCAGGGCTTGTCTTTCTCTTTTTTGTTTTCGCTCTCTACTGGCTTCTCGGTGTCCCCCCCTCCAAGACAGCATCGACGAAGGTAATCTTCCTAAAAAAGGGAACGCCTCTCAAAAAGGTTTCGGAAATACTCGAACAAGAAGGGATCATCAAGAATAGACGTTTTTTCGTTTTTCTTACCGCGATTCTCCGAGAAAAAACCAAGGTCAGGGCAGGAGAATATGAATTCCATACGCAAATGCTCCCCCTCCAGGTATTGGACGCTTTGGTCAAGGGGCAGGTGAAGCGTCACCTGGTGACCATTCCTGAGGGTTATACCCTCTCTCAAATCGCCCAGTTGCTGGAAGATTCGAATATCATGGAGGGAAACGAATTCCTCCAAAAGGCATCTTCTCCTGTATTCATCGACGCCCTTGGCCTCTCTCAACTCGCAGGGCCGACCCTGGAAGGCTACCTTTTCCCCGACAGCTATCACCTGGTGAGGGAAATGGACCCGGAGGAAGCGATCCAGATGATGGTCCGTCAATTCAAGAAAGTCTTCGGACCCGACCTCTCTCAACGCGCATCTGAACTGGGAATCTCGGAGAGGGAAGCAGTAATCTTGGCCTCGATCATCGAAAAAGAAACACCCCTTCCCGAGGAGAAACCTCTTATCTCCGCCGTTTTCCACAATCGTCTGAAAAAGAAGATCCCTCTTCAAAGCGATCCCACCGTGATCTATGGAATTAAGAACTTCAACGGGAATCTGACAAGACAAGACCTGGCGAGGCCCACTCCCTATAACACGTATCGTATTCCGGGGCTTCCCCCCACCCCCATCTGTAATCCAGGCAAAGATTCCCTTCTGGCTGCCGTCAACCCTGCCCCTGTTTCTTACTTTTATTTCGTTTCCAGGAATGATGGGTCTCACTATTTTTCTTCCGATCTCCAGGAACATAATCGAGCCGTTTGGAAATACCAAAAATATCCAACAAAAAATAACTTGACAAGAAAATGAAGGTTCATTTATCTTTATTCGTCGACGATCAAAGAGAAAATTTCATCGTCCCTCCCCCACCCCCTTAGGTCTCCCTGCCAACGGAAGAGAAGAGAGTGGGTGAGGATAATAAGGAGGTTTGTAATGAAGAAAGACGTAGCGGTCATTGGCGTGGGCCAGAGCAGCTTCGTGAGAGGTTACGAAGGGTCCATCCGGGAGCTGGCCTTTGAGGCCTTCAGAGAAGCCATGCAAGATGCGGGCATCACGCAGAAAGATGTGGGTGCTTCTGTTTTTTGTTCTGCCCCTGAATATGACAAACAACGCTCTCCTGCGGGCGTCCTGGCAGAATACCTGGGTCTCATTCCTCAGCCCACGTTTTACGTAGAGTCCGTCTGCTCTTCGAGCAGCACCGGTGTCAAGGTGGGCTACAGCATGATTAAGTCAGGCCTCCATGACGTCGTCGTGGTCCTCGGGTTCCAGAAGATGTCCGAGATCACATCTGCGGAATCCCAGGAGAGAATGGGCCGGGGCGCCGACATCCAGTGGGAGGCGCCCTTCGGAACCATGATGCCTGCGTACTACGCCCTCTATGCGCAGGCCTACATGGCCAAGCATGGTTTAACACACGATGACCTGATGAGTGTTCGGCTCAAATCATCCACCTACGGCGTGATCAACGAGAGGGCAGTCTACAGAAAAGCGGTGAAACCGGAAGATTTTAAACAGGGTGACCCAGAAGCGAAATTAGCAGGTCCGGTCGCATGGCCGCTCCGGGTGGGCGACTGCTGCGCCAATGCGGACGGAAGCTCCTGTATTATTCTGGCTGATGTAAAAAAAACAAAGTCCCTTTCCAAAAAGCCCGTCTGGATTTTGGGGATCGGGGCGGCGTCGGAGGCGGTCAATATGGCAGCGAGGCCCGATTTTACTGAAGGCCTGAGCGTTGGCTATGGCGCAGCCGCCGAGGCGTACAGGATGGCCGGAATTACTTCGAAGGATATCAAAGTCGCCGAGGTACACGATTGTTTCACCATTGCGGAGATTATGGCGTACGAGGGGCTCGGGTTTGCGCCGGCAGGTGAAGGAAAACAGCTCATCCGTGAGAAGGCGACGTATAAAGACGGAAAAATCCCCGTGAACGTCGATGGCGGCCTCCTTTCCAAAGGCCACCCCATCGGTGCGACGGGTGGTTCCCAGATCCGCACGATCGTTTTACAGCTTCGCGGGGAGGCAGGTCCCATGCAAGTACCCGGAGGGCCGGACATCGGCCTTGTCCACAACATTGGCGGCGTGGGACTTTACGGAAATGTGACCATCTTCGGCAGAGGCTAAGAAAAAAACCATTGCAAAATTAGCAATGGTCAATCAGCAATTTTCAATGAAAACCAAAAAGGAAATTATTTTTCCTTTGATAATTGGGAATTGATAATTGCTCATTTTGCATTGATTCTTAGACGGAGGTTCCTATGGGTTTTGAGAAATTCGGAAGAAAAAGTTTTACGGCCGTGACCAAGACGGCAAAATTTGTCGATCTCCTGGCCGAAGGGAAGGTGGAAGGGACCGTTTGTAAGGATTGCGGTGCAAGATTTTTCCCTCCAAGGGCCGACTGCGCCAAATGTTTCTCAAAGAGCATGGACTGGTTCGAGATGCCCAAGAAAGGCAAACTGGAGACATTTACCACCGCCTATTACGCGCCGTTTGGGTTCGAGGCAGACCCTCCCTACACCATGGGTGTGGTGAACTTTGGCGGCGGTCTGAAGTTGTTCGCCCGGTTGGCAAAGGAGATAAAGCCCGACGAGATAAAGGTGGGCATGGATGTGATCATCAGGCCCTTCAAGTACGACGACAATCAACTTTCGTTCGAGATTGCCAAAGGCTAATTCAAAAACCGTTACTGCCGGTACATCTCCTTTGCAGTCAGATTTTCAGGACTCACTTCTGTTGTCGAGAGATCGACAATCCACGTCCTGGTCAACGGAGGCCCCGCCCCTTCCCTTGAATATTGCGTGACCCGATAGATATTCTTTCCAATTTCCTTCGCTTCATACCTCCATTTTAGATTTGGGAAAGATCGTGCTTTCTCTTCGATCATCCTCATTTCGACAGACCTCTTCTTGCCGGTCGTGGCATCCGTCAGCGTGGCATCATTCTTGACCAGCTCTTCGGCCTGAGAGGCCCGGACCTTCGATTGACTCGAACCTCTCCTGACCGTGGTTGTCTTCTTCGGGACGGAAATGAGGCTTCCTTCCTTAATTCTTATTTCCAAATTATTCCCGTCCGCGCCTAAATAGCCCGTTTCTCCTGAATCAAATTTTACCCGATAAAAGTTCATCGTCCCCAAACGATTCTGGACCACCTCCTCAATGATGAAACCTTCTTTCTCTCTTTTTATTCTAATCCTTTTCCCCAGATCGTCCGGGGACTCATAGAACTCCGCGGGGTTGATCGTTGGGGCGGTCATCAGCCGTCTGCCGACGTTTTGCCCCATCTTGGCAAGCTTTTCCTTCTCATATTGTTCGATGACCTTGGGAGGAATCACTTTCGAATCCTCCTGAGTGGAAGCCCCTTCCTCATTCTTCGCCAGCAGGAGTAGGGAATCTTTAGGAGAATGCTGACCGAGGCATGGGTGGGTTTGAAGGAAGAAAAAATGGAATAAAACCAGAAATACTATCGAGAAAGGCAAGCGAGCATTCATGGGCCGACCCTCCTGTTAAATGATCGCATGCAAATACGATGCCCTTTTCCAGGACTCGCAACCCCTTGAATTTGCTAAACTCATGGGAAGAAATACCCAAGGGAGCCTGATCCGAAACATATCTTTTGTCCAATTTTGTCGAAATCGTATCTTATTGTAGGTGGAGCCCACAAAAAAACGCGGAATACTCTTGCCCCATTGGATGGGATTCAAACGCAGCGCGATGGCGGACCGTTTCTGGAGTGGGTTTCCTCCGACCAACACCGTTAGGGTTCTCTTGATCCCCTTTTATTTAATGTTCATAATCTAAGCAGCGCCACTCACACGCCTTATACCACCTCTGACAGAATGGATCCTTGGATCTATAATCGAAGTCATCCGGCTCCGGGGTATTTAGTTTTATCCAACCGTCTTGAGGTTCAAATTGACCGTTATTATATTGACCTATCGTTTCAAAGCCCGGAGGCGCGGTGGCACAACTGATCAATAGAGCCAACGACATTATTAGCAAGCGTGTTCTCATATAACAGTCTCCTCCTTCACTTCCTATGCTACGATGTCCTTGTCCTCTGGGTACACCGCTTCTTACTTGCCCCACACTTTTTAATTATGCCCCGCCTAAATCCCAGTCGATGTCAATAATCCCGATACGCCGATTTAAATCCTTTTCCATGTCAGGGGGAAGAGGCTTCATTGGTTCAGACGACTGATCAAATTCTAATGGAAAGCGAAGTGTTTCCCTTACATCCCCATCACGGTCCAAGATGTTCAGTGCAAGAACGAAATCATTTAACTCATAAGAGCTCTGTGTGTAGACGGCAAAATGCCCGGTGAATTGTTTCTCCATTCCCTTTTTCAGGTAGTTCAAACTCGGCTTGTGATAAGTCCCGCCCTGTTGCTCGACACGGCAGACGACCTGGTGCATGCGGCCCTGCGGGTCAGTGACGGAGAGATAAATCCTCCAGATGTCTCCTTGTCGGATCCTTTCCGGTGCGTAGGCGAAATGGACGACAAGTTCTCCTTCTGCTCGGGCACGGCTAATCGCCATTAAGCCAGTGAAAATGGAAAAGAGACTTAGAACAATAAAGACTTTCATAAACAACTTCATCACTCAACCCTTCTTCACCGATTTTGCCTTTTGATGCCGACCTCGTGCCATCCCAGGTTCATCAGCCCACATACTCCATCCAAGCACCTAACAATTTTAATAATATTGCGGCTGCTGCAGAAAGTCAATGACTGGGTGGGAGAAAGAAGTCTTCGTTTTTCCAAGACTCCGCCTCCACCTCTTTTTGGCAAAATAGAGTGCCTTTTGTATGAGAGAAGATTAAGAATTATTAGTAGAACCGCACATCATTAGAATGTGCATCATAAGCTCAGGGGCTTTTCAGTGGCTGCCCGGGCCACGGCTTCGATGGCAATTGCCACGACCGCAGCCCCATAATCCAGGTCAATGTTCGCTATCGTATCGTGGCTGTCATGATATCCCTTCCGGTTGATGTCGTAATTTTCCATAAAGAGCACTGCAGAGATGCCCGCGTCTGAGAAGATCTGACCGTCGGTATTATAGAGTGTACTCAGGGGATCTCGGGGCAAACGAACCTGACCATCGAGCTTCGGCTGGAGCGCGATTTCAGGAACGATTTTTTTATCAGGGCTCCGCTTCCCACGGTTCCGACCCCGACGGGAAAGGCGCTGGTTCCAAACATTGGTATTAGCGTTCCAAATTTCATTGGCGAGATGGGCCTGATAGGCTAACCACATCGCCTCAGCCCCCGTTCCCGGCGATATCTGAAATTTATCTCGGTTGCTGTCGTTGTTGTGCGCGACCATGTCCAGCACATAGACACCCTGAATTTGAACCTTCGATAGATCGCACGCTTCACCCCCTGCCAAGCGTAATTTCAGTCTTCCTTCTACAAGCTGTTGGCAGAGATGGCGTGACCCGAGGCAATCGGAGGGGAATTCCTCCCCTGTCAAATGGATAAGCCAGATATCGCAACCGAGTTTTCCCTCTCGGCTCAGGTCGCAGAAAATAGGGGCGGCTCTCATCAAGGCAGCGGTTGCCGAGTGGTTATCATCAGCTCCTGATGAGGCAAGGCGAGCGCCGGAACCCCCTTGATCCTTGTAATAGATGTCCTCCATGTAAGCCGTGTCATAATGGTCCGCCATAATGACAGCCCGTTGTCGGTTACGCCCTGGAATCACCACCATGAGGTTACGCTCCTCCGTGAGCCCCTCCTGGTTCTTTACCCAGCCTCCCCACCAGTCAAAGTCAAAATCGGTTTCCCATTGAAACGGGAGGTCGCCGACAAGGGCCTTGCCTCGCATCCCGCGGCTCGCGACGACGCGTCTGTAGTAGGCAAGCAGATAATCACCGAGGGCTTCCAAGTCTCGATGATGATGCTTAAGTCTTTTTTGAGTCACAGCGTCAAGGATGCAGTCAGAATTGGTTTTGTTTATGTATTTTCCGGTCGAGAGGCAGACAATGTCCTTCCAGTATTGAACTTCAAAAGAGCGAAGTGCACTGCGGCGAAAGGTCAATGAAGCCGGCAAGCGTTTCCCCTTAGAGGATGGGAGTGCTCGTTCTTTTACCTCAATCATATCTTTCATTTGACTGACGAACCACTTACCCCGTTCGTTATCACTTGCAAACTCAGGCAAGGATTCCAGCCACTCATCGAGAGTCTTGTTCTCTGGTAACATCAGGATCTGTCGTGTAAAAGATCGAGGAAGCTTTTCCACACCGAGAAGTTCTTGGGTGGAAAGCAGATTCAGGGCCCTGGTAATCGTCTTGTGCTGGTGTGGTTTATCTTTGAAAAGTTCTATGGCTGCCAGATGCATGCTTCTCTCGTAAAGCCGGGGCCACAGTTCGATAGGGCGATTGAGGTCGGGCTGTTTCGCATCGTAGGCTGTAAGATATCCATGGAGGACATCGGGTAAGACAACAGGTTTCCCCGTATGTGGTGAAAGGTATGCTACGAGGGGACGGTGCCAGTAAATCTGGTATGACCCTACGTACATCGGAGGATATTGGAAGCGGTATCCGAATAAACCTCCTTGCTTGATCGACTCAAAGGCCGCCTGCATCTCCTTTTGAGTGGCGTTCGGACCGTCGAGCAATGGGTGGAGATCTTGAGTCCAGATCTGGCTGTTTCGGGCCATGGGCTTCCCATACAAGTCCAGGTCGTTTGGAGCCGTGCTGAAAAGCACATGGACGACGTGATCCAGAGGGCCGGGGATCGAAAGCTCATCTTCGTCACGATGGACTCTGGCCCAGCGATGCGTTCGCTTGAAGGTGTTTCTTATCGGACCGAAATCTTCATGAGGCGAAGGATGGTCGGGCCGTGGTACGTGTATCCAGCCGGATTGAGGCACGCGGATGCCATAAGGAGCCTCATGGCGCTCCACAAGATGTAACAGGGGGATCTGGTTGGCCATCGATAATTCACGCTGCAGTTGCAGATAACCTGGGACACCCCAAAAAAGGAGGCTGCCCGGGAACGGCACCAAGTGGAGTTCTCCAGTCAAGTAGGCCTTTTTCACCTCCTCGGGAAGGCTTTCGAAAGGCTCGAAATTCAGGAGGTACTTTACCCCTTCAAGAGACATCCCCCGAGTCCAAACGAACGGCGATGTCCAGACTGGCCGGAGAGTCTTGTGTGGATCTCCGTCCTCGGCAAAAATGCGAAAGCCAACCCGCCGGAGATCAACCAGTTTCTCAGAAGGTTCGCCATAGGCTGAGCTCAGAAGGGTCCGTATGAAACCCATGGCTCTTTCCGGAGAAATCTCTTTGCCAGGAGATGTGAAGAAACTCTTCCAGAACGGGCGAAGAGGCCCTTGTTCACTTCCGCCGAAAAACGTCCACCGTTTCCTCCCTTTGTCGTCCTGGGTGAGTGACAGAGCAAGAGGCAGGATCACGACGAAACGTTCATGCCTTAATGCCCCCGCCTGTCTGACCAGTTCAGGAGGCCAGTATGGGTTGTTGAGCAGTTTGTTTTTGGAAAGGCGTTCAGCAGGTTCCCCACGGACCATATGCTGCAATGCGCCCAGTACCTGGTGAGCAATATTTTCCAACCCAGGACGCAGTTCAAAGAACTCTTCAAACTCCGTCACCGCAAACCCCAGCGGATCCTCTTCGCAGAAAAAACCATCCCCCTTTCCACAATAGGGTCTGCATCCTAAACGGACTGGCGGCATGAATTCGGAATAAGCCGCAATCGGATATTGTCTTCCTCCTCTAACCTTGCAAGTTTCTACCAGAACCTTCCAATCTCTAAGACGCATATAATACCTACCTCCCCTATACAGCGCAGGGAACCGAGCGCCCGGATAGAAGTTCCATACGGTATTTTCTCACAGGAAGGTTCTCAGATAGCAGGAGTTCTCTGATTTTCGAGAGGGGAAGAATCTCCAAATCCATGCCACGAACCGCTTCACAGATTTCTACGAAATATTCACTCCAGATTCCGCCTTCCACCTCAGCATGGACGGGAAGGACGTGAGTTCCTCCGTTCCTCAGAATCTGAAGAATCCTTGAAACACCCTGGGGCACACCGATTTCTTCCAAACAAGGAAGGTTCGAGGGAATTTCCATCAGACCCGATATTTCATGAATAAAAGGTTCCTTGGCGCGTGTACAGCTTAGGTAACGGAAATCATATCTCCCTAAAATCTTCAGTACCCGGTCGTCGATCAGCCAAGCAGGCGCTCCGAAGGAGGAAGGCTCCTCTCGCACTAATTTCCTATAAGCGCTGATCCCCTTCTCGAACCAGTCCTCGATCCATTCATTGGAGCGTCTATGAAGTCCGTCTTGCCATCGCCTGTGATCCCAAGCATGAAACCCCACTTCGTGCCCTGCTTCAATAATTTGCTCAACGAGGTCCGGAAAAGAAAGCGCAATCATGGGTGAGGGAAGCAGCGTGCCGTACAAGGCCGTCTTCATCCCATAGAGACGGCCTGCGTTCGTCTTTAACATTTTCTTGAGAAAGCGCGGGTTTTTTAGCAGTTGAAGGATGGCCCTTCCTGAGGCATCCGGTCCCATGCTGAGATAAAACGTGGCTTGAATCCCGAAACGGCTTAAAACGGAAAGGATCCGAGGCACACCTCGCTTCATGCCGATATAGGTATCGACATCAATCTTAAGGCCCAAAACGTTTTTTCTATTCGTTGCCTCCGACCGCGTCTTCATTTTCTTCTAAGAAAGCATCGAGCGTATTTTTAAGCGACTCTTCAAGCCCGATCTTAGGTGTCCATCCAAGAAGCGTTTTGGCCTTCTCGATGTTGGGTTTTCGGGCATAAATATCCTGGTAGCCTTTTCCATAGTACGAGTCTGAAGACGCTTCAACGATTTCGGAAAAAACGCTGTCGCCTTTGTGTTTAGGGTGGGCCGTAAAGATTCGTTTCAAAAGAGTGGCAAGTTCTTTTATAGAGCATTCGTTGTCGGGGTTGCCGATGTTGATGATCTGGTTCTGACAGCAGCCGTTCTTGTTTTCGAGGATCTTCATGAGGGCGTCGATTCCATCGTCCACATGCGTAAAACATCGTTTTTGATGGCCACCGTCCACCAGGGAGAGGGGCCTCTTCATCAGCAGTTCCGCGATGAACTGTGTCACTACCCTGGAGCTTCCCTCCTTCGCGGCATCCAAAGAATCCAATCTCGGACCGATCCAGTTGAAGGGTCTGAATAACGTAAACTCCAGACACCCCCGGGTCCCGTAAGCATAAATCACTCGGTCGAGAAGCTGCTTACAGCATGCATAGATCCACCGTTCCTTATGAATAGGTCCGAGGACGAGAAAGGTCTCATCTTCTTTGAATTCAGGATCCGAGGAGGCGCCGTAGACTTCTGATGTGGAAGGAAAGACGATCCTTTTACCATACCTCACACATTGTTTTACAATGTTGAGATTCATTTCGAAATCCAACTCAAAGACTTCCAGCGGATGGGTCAGATAGAGCTTCGGCGTGGCGATCGCCACTAAGGGAATGATGACATCACATTTTTTGACATGATACTCAATCCATTCCCGGTTGATTGAGATATCTCCCTCGATAAAGTGGAATCGGGGGTTGTTGAGGACTCTGCCCAGCCTGTCGGAGCCGAGGTCCATACCGTAGACACTCCAATGCGTTCTATCGAGTATACGCTGGGTTAAATGATGCCCGATAAAGCCATTGACGCCCAGTACCAATATCTTCATTTTAAGATGGCTCCCTCCCGTTTCTTAAAAAATTCGAAAATCTCGCGCCCCCTCATTCTCCCCTTCACCTCGATGTCCACCAGTCTCAATCTTCCATCTGATGCCTTTGCATAGACATCATCCTTTTCAAACTCCAAGGCCCCTGCAGGGCCGTTCGCAATGCTGCCCTTTTCGGGAAGACCCCACCAGACGAACAACTTTTGGCCATCGGGAAGATGGGTGAAGGCTCCGGGATAAGGCTCGGTGACAGCTCTCACTAAATTGTAAATTCGCATGACCGGCCAGCTCCAGTCTATCTTTCCGTCCTCAGGCTTCCGTCCTCCATAATAGCTCCCCTGCTTTAACTCTTGCGCCACCCGTGGCGCTGTTCCCTTCTGGATGAGGGGAAGAACCTCCTCAAGAAGTTCCCCTGCCTTGACACAAAGTTTTTGATAAAGCGTATAGGCCGTATCTTCAAATGCGATGGGCACTTCTTTCTGTCCCACAATATCTCCCGCATCGGGCGCTTCAATGATGTGATGCAATGTGACGCCCGTCCGCTGCTCCCCATTCACAAGAACCCAATTGACCGGAGACCGGCCCCGATAGGCTGGGAGCAAAGATCCATGGAGATTAAAGGAGCCTACGGAGGGAATCATCAAGATATCTCTTCCCAAGAGGTGTCGATAATAGAATGAAAAAATAACTTCGGGCGAGAGGTTACGGATTCTTTCGATCCACTCAGGCGTATTGACATTTTCAGGACAAAACACGGGAATCCGTTTTTTCTTCCCCCATTCGGCAACGGAGCCAAACCAAACATTCTCGTTAGGGTCATCGCGATGCGAAAAAATCGCCCGAATATCGAAATTTTCCCGCACTAAGGCCTCCAGGCCAACGATCCCAACATTATGATACGCAAATACGACGGCCTTCATCCGTGGGATAAATCCTCTCAATCGTGTACTCCGGCCTTTTCCTGACCTCCCTGTATATCCGGCCGATATATTCGCCCATCACCCCCATGGCGAAAAACTGAAAACCCACGAAAGCAAACAGGATCGAAAAAAGTGTGAAAACACCTTCAGCAGCCCATTCTGCGCCGTAGATAATCCGGGCAATCCCCAAGACGACACCCAAGGAGATTCCCAGGAACGCCATACCGATACCCGCATATAAGATAAACTTCAACGGAAAATCGGAGAACGACGAGACTAGGTCAAACTGGAGATTGATGAGCTTTCGTAGAGAGTAATGAGACTCCCCGCCATGCCTCGCTTCGTGAACTACCTCGATCTCTGTGACCTTTTTCGCGAAATAGGTCGCCAGTGCCGGAATGAAGGTGGAGTGTTCATGACAATTCACCATCCGTTCCACAATACTCCTCCGGTAGGCCCGAAGCATACAACCCCAGTCTGACATATTCACCTTGGTGATCTTCCGTGTGATCACGTTGATCATGCGGGAGGGGATCGTCCTGAGGAAGGAATCCTTTCGCTCCCTTCGGATCGTACCCACGACATCGTAGTCCCCCTCTTCCATCACCCTTATAAGGTTTGAAATTTCCTCTGGAGGATTTTGAAGGTCGGCGTCCAAAGTGATGACGATGTCGCCGCGAACCACAGAAAACCCCGAAAAAATGGCTGCATGCTGTCCATAGTTCCTCGTCAGTTCCACAACCTTGACTCCGGGATTGATCAAGAAACTTTTCAAGATCGAAAGCGTGTTATCCCTGCTCCCGTCATCCACGAAAATGATTTCATAACTCTTTCCCGTCTTTTCCATGGCAGACCTGAGTCGTTCAAACAGGTGGGGCAGGTTTGCCTCCTCGTTATAGACTGGAATGACCACAGAGATCATCGCTTCGCGATCCATCTTTTAACCTTCCCCTGCCCCCCTATTTCCACTTAAGTTAAGTAACCCCTCTTCGTCCCCCCTTAGCTTAAGGGGGGATTAGGGGGGGGTTATAATGTTTAAGCTAAGATCTCCCGAACGGCCTCACACACATAAGAAACATCCCCTTCCATCATATCAGGAAACAAAGGCAGGGATACCAATTTGTCGTTAGCCCGCTCCGTTTCTTTCAATTCTCCCTTTTTGATCTTATACCGTTTCTGGATGTAACTCAGGCGATGTCCGGCGGGAAAATGAATTCCGTATCCAATATTGTGCTTGGACAATTCCTGCATGAACCGTTCCCTTTCCATGGAGGCAACTTTTATGACAAAGAGGTGCCAGGCATGGGTGTGCGGATAGTCAGGGACGCTTGGTAAATCCAAACCGCTCACCCCTTCCAAACCCTTTCTGTATAGATCAGCCAGTCGGGTTCTACGGCTATTCATTTCTTCCAGCCTTGAAAGTTGAGCAAGACCCAGTGCGGCCTGGATATCGGTTAGATTATATTTAAATCCCGGTGTCTTAATATCGTATTCCGGGTTCCCTCCCTTGCCGTATCGTTTCCATGCGTCCCGTTCTATACCATGAAATCTGAGAAGTTTCAATCGACCTTCAAGGTGATCATCGCTATGGGTGATCATGCCTCCCTCGCCCGTTGTAATGTTTTTAATCGGATGAAAGGAGAAAATCGCCGTCTGACCCCATCCTCCTGCATGGATGCCTTTATAATAAGCGCCAAGGCCGTGCGCTGCGTCTTCGATGACGAGAAGATTATGCTTCTTTGCGATACGTAGGATCTTATCCATGTCGGCCGGGGCCCCTGCGAAGTGGACAGGGACGATGGCCTTTGTCCTCTCTGTAATCTTTCCTTCGATGAGATCAACATTGATATTCAATGTGTCGTAATGGACATCGACAAAAACCGGCTTCGCCCCTAAGAACGTTATCATATTTAACGTGGAAACAAACGTCATGGATGGAGTGATAATTTCGTCCCCTCGCTTTACGTCCAGGCTCAGCAACATCAGATGCATACCCGCTGTGCCGGAGGAAAGAGAAAGCGCATACGACGCGCCTGTGAGTTTACAGAATTTATCCTCAAATGCCTTGCAGAGGGGCCCTGTGGTGATCCAGCCGGACTTCAAACAAGAGACAACTCCCTCGATTTCCCTTGCACCGATCGATGGTCGGCTCAAAGGCAGAAAATCTTTTCTGATATCCATGCGACAAAATCCACAATTTTGCCAATGTTTACAGTTTTATAGCCCATTGCAAAGCAAATGTCACCATTTTCTTTAGTAGGTATTGCGACGGTCCGTCCACCTCAAACAATGAAAATTGAATTCCACCCACCTATACCCTCCCCCGTCGAAGGGGGAGGGCGAGAGTGGGGGTGGATGTCCGGATCATGCCCCCTCACCTTAATCCTCTCCCCGAAGGGGAGAGGGAGGGTGAGGGGGATGCTTGACGATTCGATGGAACGTGGGTTAATAATCAAGTCGTAGACTCGACGCTACAAATTGTCGCAAGCCATCCCAAAAATAAGGAGAAACAAATGAAACCAGTATGGTTACTCTTGATCTCAGTATGTTCGGCCACCATGGGGCAGATATGCTTCAAGAAAGGCGTTTTTGTGACGGGAGAAATAACCCTGAAGCAATCTGTGATAGGTGACTTATTTAAGTTGGTATTGAACCCTTTCGTTTTTTTCGGATTGGTCTGCTATGTCATCAGCACGATCCTTTGGCTTGTTGCCCTCTCCAAGACGAGTTTAAGTTTTGTTTACCCCTTTACCTCTCTCGTATTTGTTTTGGTCATGCTTTCGGCCCGTTTTGTCTTCCTTGAACCCGTTCCACTCTTGCGCTACGTTGGGATCGCCGTGATTTGCCTCGGATTCCTATTATCGTCGCTGGCGTAGGGAAAAACCCGCAGGCTAAAGACCTCTGCCTACCATTTTGATTATGGTTTCTCGAAAGGCTCCCGTGCGTTGACAGCCCTTCCTCTCCTATCCTATACTGACCCTGTGCAAATGAAATTTAGCACGTGCATTTAAAGATCCAAATGAACGCAGCGATAACTCCCAAAACAAGCCATCCAGGTCTTGATATCCCGGAGGAGCCTTTCAAGGAAAAGAAGAAGCACAAATGGCCTGTGTGGCTGCTTCTTCTCATTTTCTCGCTTTCCCTTGGACTTATCTCCATTGTGAGTTCTGAGCTTTCGATTCATGACTCAGCAAGAGTGGCTGGCATCGCCCGGGAGATGGCCTTCAGCGGCAACTACTTCATCCCAAAGCTCAACGGCCAGAATTTTCTCGAATACCCTTCACTCGGATATCTGCCGATTGCCCTCTTCCTGTCAACGAGCAGTAATCCGTCTGACTTCCTTGCCATCCTTCCTGTAGCATTCTTAGGAACGGCAACAGTTCTTCTCACTTTTTTGATCGCAAAGGTATTGGCGAATGAGCGCGTGGGTCTTATCGCCGGTTTTATCCTCGCTACAATGTCCGGCTTTTTCATACTCCATCGGCGGTGTTTGGTCGATCCAGCGCTTCTTTTCTTCACGGTGCTCAGCCTGTACGGCTTCGCCGCCGCTTACCAAGCCCCCTCAAGGCGTTTCCGTTTTTTTGCGATCTTCTACCTGGCCATGGCCGGAGGCTTTCTCTCCAAGGGATTAATCGGTGTAGCCATTCCTGCAGCCACGGCACTTGTCTTTTTGATCGTAAGAAGGGATCTTGCTGGCATCCGAAAACTTTATCTTGGCCGGGGGATATTTCTTTTTCTTCTTCCAATCGGTCTGTGGATGGCCGGAGTATGGCGGCTCGAAGGACTTCATTCAATCAAAGAAGTGGTTCGACAAAGCCTGTGGAGGTTTCTCTCCTCTTCGGCTGACCATTCACAGCCGTTCTATTTCTATTTTATTCCTGTTCTCCTCAACACGCTGCCCTGGACGCCCTTGCCGCTGGTTTGGCTCTGGCATCGACGAAGGAACCCGCGACCCGAGAAATCTTCGTCGGTCGATCTTCTCGCTCTTTTCGCACTGGTCTGGTTCTTGGCCGTTTTCGTCGGACTTTCGATAGCCTCAGCCAAACGGACCCTCTACATCGCGCCCCTTTATCCTCCTTCTGCTTTGCTGGCGGCCTTTGCCTGGACGCGCCTTTGCGAGAAATTCCCGAAGATTCACGCCGTTAGAAATTCCAGTCGTTGCGACTTGAGACCGAGCGGGGCACCAAACCCCGCCGGAATTATCCTGGGACTTAACCCCTCTGCAGAGCCATTCGATCCCGCGCTTCGCAAGACTCATAGCCCTGAGTATGTCGAAGGGCAGCGGGCCACCATTTCTAACCGGGTAAGGCGCTTTGAGACCTACGGAATAATCACACTTTTCTCCGTTTACGTCGCCGTCAATTTTGCTATCCTTCTTCCATCTGAAAAGAAGGAGAGCTTCCGTCCGGTCTTCGAGGTCATCAGGAATCAACAAGCTCATGGCCCTGTCTATCTTTGCGGCGGCTCAGAATCTCTTCAGGGCGCAGCGGTCTTCTACCTCGGAAAGATTGTACCCGTGCGTAGCAGAGCAGACCTGATGCAGGAGGGGTTCGAGACGCCCTCAGGGACGATTCTTGTCATTCCTTTCTTCTCGGGTGATGAACAGCTCCTCGCCAATCTTCGGGCAAAGGGATTTCGCCTTCTTGCCGAGAAGACCGTTAGAAAGATATCGCTCCGGGTTTATTCGAACAGCCCCTTTTCTAACCCCCTTCTACCCCCCCTACGTTAAGGGAAAGTGAAAAAAGTCAAGAAACCAATAAAGATAGGACCACGCCCGCAAGGATGGTTCTCCTGGAGAACTTTAGAGCGGAACCTCTTGCAAATAACCTTAAAAGTCTAACCGTAATACCCTCATAGGGTTACTGCCATGAATGGTTGCGCACCTATGATGCCACGCATTCTAAAGTTCGGAGGGAGAACCATTCTGAAAGGGCCGAGGACAAGGGAGAAACAATTTTTTCACATCTTCAGGAGAAAAGAAAAGGGGATTAGAAAAGGTTCACCCCGTGAGAAATTACCACCGGTTGCCCTGCCCTGTACACCATGCGGTGCAAGGCTCTGCATTCCTGCCTACGGCGGGATTGCGTTCCAGAATAATTCCAGTGAGCTTTCATGTCCTACGGGAATTTCTAACGGGGTTCACTTTATTTCGTAATAAATTGAATCTCCAAATAGGCGGGATTGGATCTTTCCCTCTTCCATCAAAGGCTTGATGTATCCGTCCAATTCATTCTTTGAGATGCCCATCCCCTTGGAGAGGTCAGACACAGAAAGCGGCCTTCTTTTCAGAATCTCCAATATCTCCTGTTTGACATCCCTTTCCGAGACGATGGGTGAATGACGGTCAAATTCAGAGATGATCGAAGCGCTCTTGCCGAAGAATGCCTTAATCTCTCCCATCTCCTTTTGATTCAAAGGAACTGCCCATTTTTCAGAGGGAGGTCGAATGACTGTGTTCAGATGGATGAGATCAGGTCGAATTCGATCGACCACCTTCTTCATCCTAATTAGTTCTTCCTTGGAATCGTTGACACCTTTACAGAATAATACCTCCAACCAGATCTGACCTTTGAAGGCCTTTCTGAATTCAACCAACCCTTCGATCACCTTTTCTGCGGAAAATCCAGGATGAGGCCGATTGATCTTCATGAAAACTTCTGACGATACGGCATCTAACGAAGGGAGCACAATATCCGCACGGAGAAGATCCTGTCTAACCTCTTCATCATAGAGTAGAGAGCCGTTTGTGATGACAGCTATCGGGACGGACGTGATGGCTTTAATCCCTTCGATGACCGAACGGATTTGAGAATGAAGGGTTGGCTCTCCGGAGCCGGAAAGGGAGAGATGATCAACGGAAGAAGTTTCTCCCTCAAGAAAGCTCCTTACTTCTTCCAGAATCTCCTTCACGGGAACATATTCTTTTCTTACTGCGGTTCTTTCTGTCGTGTTTCCGATCTGGCAATAAATGCAGTCGTAAGTACAAATCTTATGGGGAACGAGGTCAATCCCGAGCGACCTTCCCAATCTTCTCGAAGGAACGGGACCGTAAAGATAACGATAAGTTTTCATCCTTTCTTCGCTATGCCCTATGCGCTATGCACTTTGCGATTGTTCAGGCTCCGAATTTTTTTAACTTCAGTCCGTTAGCCAACATCAAAGGAATGACTTCGGTGGCCGGAAACCTGCTCAGTTGCCCTCGCTGACAATGTCTTTCCGTAAAGCGCCGGAGGCCGTCGGGCCGGACATATTTTGAAAAGAGAAGCATAGGGTTGGGATGCCAGCTGTGGGACTTCAAGACAGCGGGCGTTGAATGATCTCCCGTGATGACAAGGACATCTGGCCTCAGCTTAAAAATGGAGGGTAGGACCCGGTCTATCTCTTCAATGGCTTTTACCTTCATCCTAAAATTTCCGTCTTCACCGGTCGAATCCGTTTTTTTGAAATGGATATAAAAGAAGTCATAGCGATCAAAATGTTTCTTCAGGGTCTCTACTTCCTCCTGTACGGTTTCTCCCGTTTTTAAAACCTCCATACCGACGAGCCTCGCAAGTCCACGGTACATGGGGTAGGTTGCAATGGCCGCAGGCCGGAGTTTAAACTTTTCTGACATCGTCGGGATATGTGGAATTTTCGAAAACCCTCTGAGCAGGATTGTATTGGCGGGATGAAATGATTTGAGCGCTTCAGTGGCCCGCTTCAAATAAAGGTTGACGATCTCAGCCGTCCTTCGCGCCTCCTGAGAAAGCCCTTCTGTTCCTTTCGCCTTGAGCCCGTTCTTCTGCGGATCGGCATCGGTCAAATCATCCCTCAGCCCCTCGCCCCGAAACACGAGGACGAACCGATGCTCCTTCCCAGGATAAATAGAAATGCGAACTCCTTCGACCTCTTTGATTTCATTTCCGAGGAATGCACAAACCTCTCTGTTCTTTTCAGTCGGAATCCTTCCCGCTCTACGATCAACAATGATTCCTTTTTCGTCAATGGTTGCAAAATTGCCTCTGGCTGCCAAATCGTCCTTCGTCAGGACAACATCGATCCCCAAAGCCTCCATTACCCCTCTTCCGATTTCATATCGAAACGGGTCATAACCGAAGAGGGCCAGATGGGAGGGACCGCTCCCCGGGGTGATTCCATAGGAAATAGGATCGATCAACCCGCCGACGGCTTTGGGAGCGAATCGATCGAGGTTCGGAGTTCGCGCAGCCTCCAATTCTGTTTTCCCCCGGATGGGCAGTCCACCGATCCCGTCCATCACCACCATCACCAGCTTCGACTCCGTCTGAACCACAAGGGATTGAAGAACCTCTTCTGGGATCATCTTCTCTTTTCAAACCTCCACCACAGTCTTCCTATTTCCTTCCCCTTTAAGGGAGCACCCTTCCTAACCCCTCCCCCTTCAAGGGGGAGGTTGGGAGGAGGATGGGGTTGCAGCTCCTGAACTGCCAACCAAATCTTCTCCTTTACCGATTCTATGCCCTTGGGAACCTCACTGTTCCAGAATCGGAGAACCCGAAAACCAGACGCCTGCAGTTTTTGCGTACGATTTTCGTCATATCCTACTTGTTCCCCATGCTGTCCTCCATCCACTTCGATAATGAGTTTATTTTCCAGGCAGACAAAGTCGAGGATATAATCACCGAATGGATGTTGACGGCGGAACTTGAGATCCGAAACCTGTCGGCCACGGAGAACATTCCACAAAGCCTGTTCCGCGTCAGACATGTTATTACGTAGAGCTCGTTGCAGTTTTCCTGAACGTATCTTCTTCTTTGACTGACCGATCACAATCTACCCCATCCCCACCCTCACCCTCCCCTTGAAGGGGAGGAAATATTTAAGTTAGCGCGTTTGCCCCTTAAGGGGAGGAGTCGGCGGGGGGCAAACAGGCATTCGACGTCGTTCTTTCTCTACCCACGGTATTTTTCCTGAAAAACAAACTCGGAGATTTCCTTCCTCTTCGTCTTAATCCCTTCAGCCACCGGGTATCCGAGTGGGGTGATGGCCACCACTTCGACGTTCTGAGGAACTCCCAAAATCTCCTCCACGCGTTTATGATCGAAGAACCCCACGATCACTGTGCCTAATCCCAACGAGTAAGCGGTTAAGCAGAGATTCTGCATGGCCAATCCGGTATCGAACATCAACCAGTCCCCTTTCGCTGTGAGCGGTTTTCCTCGATAACAGCCTGAGACGGCTTTTTCTCCGCACAGGACAGCGAGGATTGGCGCCTCAGCCATTGCGGAATGACTCGGATTGGATTCAAGGACTGTTCCTAAAATCTCGGACTTCACAGATGGATCTCTAACCACAATCACTTCCCAGCATTGGGTATTGGCCCAGGAAGGAGCCCATCTCAGTCCTTCAAATACCTTCCGGAGCACTTCATCAGGAACGGGATCCGGCCTGTATTTTCGTATGCTCCTTCTACCTTTTATCACTTCCATTAATTCCACACACGTTCCCTCCTTTTTGTTATTGTTTATCCTATAATTCATTATTTGTAAAGCAAATGCACAGCTCAAAGAGGAAACCATGTTGCGCAAGGATCATTTATGGACTCTCTGTAAAAATCATTTATAGGCGTAGAAGGGTAATAAGGCAGATAGAAAGGTAGAGGGTGGTCAGAAACAGAGGAAGAAGGAGAAAACAACGCGCTTAGCCAGGCTCACGCATTTTTCTATTAACGTGGGTTCTCTCATTTTTGAAGTTTTTTTCTGATCTCCTCAATTAGGCCGGGAAGGATCTCTTTGAAGTCTCCCACTATCCCCAAATCGCACATCTTAAAAATGTCTGCTTGAGGATCACGATTCACGGCAATGATAAAATCCGCATTCTGAATCCCTACCATGTGGTGCATCTGTCCAGAAATTCCAATCCCAATATAGAGCTTCGGATGAACCGTCCTCCCACTCTGGCCGATCATCTGGTTCTCTTTCGCCCAACCTTCGTCCACCGGAGGCCGTGTCGCTCCAACCATCCCATGCAAAGCGCTTGCTAAGTCCTCCACCAATTCCCAATCCTCTCGGCTCCCGATCCCCCAACCTCCGGCGATAATGACCTCTGCCTTCTCCAAGGCATGTTCTCGACCTGCCTCCCTTTTTACCTCCAAGATTTGATAAGTCACATCCTCTGGGTTAAGGTCAACATCCACCGGTACGATCCGCCCTGTGGCTTCCTTTTCTCGCGGTATGTCAAAGACCCCGGGCATAACCGTTGCCATCTGAGGTTGAGTATGGGGAGAGTAAATCCTTGCTAAGACATTTCCGCCCCAGCCTGGCACAACAGCGAGAAGTTTCCTCTCTTGAGAAAGCTCAAGCCCAATGCAATGAGCAGAGAGCCCGGTTCTTAACCTTGCGGCCAATCGAGCCCCCAAATCCGAACCCATGGCTGTTGCGCCCAGGAGAAATACTTTGGGATCATATTCCCGAACTAATTTTGCGAGGATTTTCGCATAGGATTGACTGCAGTAGGAACGTAACAGGGGGTGATCCGCAACGATGACTTCGTCCGCGCCGAAAGACAAGAGTTGTTCACGCAATGCTTTTTCTGAAGCGTGACCGACAAGAACCGAGGCGACCTTCCAGCCTGCTGGATGAGCCAGTTCAAAGGCTTTTCCTAACAATTCCAGCCCAACTTCAACCAGTTCGCCCTGCCTTTGCTCGGCGAAAACCCAAATCTCGCTCTCCACCCTTTTGTTCACTGCTATTGCCTAACAATATCCCATGCGATGAAGGCGGTCTGCCAGGGTCTTTGTCACTTCAGAAGGTTCGCACTGAAGAATCTCCCCTTTTCTCTTCGCCTCGCGGATGAATAGATCGGCCATTTGACTCGGAGAACCCTTCAACCCTACCCACGGCTCGCTCAAAGAGAGATCTTTGGAAGACCAGACTCGAATTTCCTTTTTTTCTCCCTCCAGGATGTTCATTAGGGTAATATACCTGGGTTCGTTAATCTCTTTGACAACGGAAAGAACCAGTGGGGCCTTGACCTCAACAAGCATGGAACCATGCTCAATTTGTGACCGAACATGGAATACGCCACTCTTTTGGACTTCAATCGCACTCACATGCATCAGGTTGGGAATACCCAAGAACTCGGCAATTTGAGCGCTGACCAGGCCCGTACTACCGTCCAGAGTTTGATCACCGCAAAGAATCAGATTATAAAGGCCCAACTTTCTTATGGCCGTCGCCATAATGTAAGAAGTCGCCAAGGCATCTGAACCGGCAAAAGCCGAATCTGTCAGGAAAATTGAAAGATCAGCCCCCATCGCCAATCCCTCGCGTAATACGGGCATCGCAGAAGGTGGCGCCATACTCAGGGTGATCACCTTTCCGCCTTCCTTTTCTCTCAGCTGCAATGCCGCTTCAAGGGCCTTTCGGTCCAAGGGGTTCATGATGTTTGGAATTCCCTCCCGGATGAGGGTCCCGGTCTTATGATCCAAAGCCAGGCGACTCCAGTGCCTGGGGTCAGGAACGGGTTTTAAACAGACAATGATTCGCATCCCCACCTCTTTCACCCTGTGAGAAATAATGGTCCGCTCTATTTTCCGACCGGGGTTACTTGAACATATTCAAGGCATGTCGAGCCATCACGAGTTTGGCAATCTCTCCAGTTCCTCCAGCCGGGATCGTCACTAACGCATCTCTCAGCAGTCTTTGAACCGGATACTCTCTCATGACGCCATAAGAGCCATGGATCTCGATCGCTTTTCGCGCCGACCGCGCAGCTGCTTCACACGCAAATTGCTTCGCCAGGGCCGCCTCCGTATCACACCGTATCTTGTTATCCAGCATCCAGCCGACCCGATAAACCAACAGCCTGGAAATTTCAAGATCCGCATAGATGTCGGCAATGTGCCATTGAATCGCCTGTAAGGTATTGATCGGTTTTCCATAAAGGGACCGCTCGTTAGCAAACTTAACCGCCTGCTCCAATACCGCATTTAGAATTCCAAGGGCCACACTTGCCATCCCCGGGCGGCCTGCTTCAACGATATCCTGGATGGCAATATTCATTCCTTCCCCTTCATGGCCCAAAAGATTGGCCTTCGGGACCGGGCAGTTCTGGAAAACGAGCTCACCGGTATTGGCTCCACGGAGTCCAACCTTATTCTCCTTCCTCCCCGGCTTGGCTCCTGGGAAATTCTTTTCAACAATAAAAGCCGATAGGCCCCTGCCCCCCTCTCCCGTGCGTGCGACAACCACCCAAAAATCTGAGAAATGTGAGTTTGTGATGAAACATTTCCTGCCATTAAGAATATAAACGTCTCCTTCCAATTTGGCGGATGTTTTTATCCCCGCGACATCTGAACCTCCTGAAGGATCGGTCACTGCCATAACTCCCATCGTTTTCCCTTTGGCCAGAGGTGGCAAGTATTTCTTCTTCTGTTCTTCGTTGCCAAATTTGGTTAAGGCGTAGGTGGCCATATGATGGACCTGCAAGGCCATGGGGATAGCGGGACAGACGCGGCCCATCTCCTCTAAAATGATAATCCGGGCAAGATTTCCCATTCCGGTTCCCCCATACTCTTGGGGAGTGATGACACCCAGAATCCCCACGTCTCCCATTTTCTTCAAAAGGTCAATAGGAAAGTCTCCTGTTTCTTCCATCGCCTCCATGCGAGAAGGGATCTCCTTCTCGGCGAATTCGCGCATGCTCTTCCGGAGCAATTCCTCCCTTTCCGATAACTTGAAATCCATCGTTTTTCTCCTTTCGCTCTTCTTGGATTTTTTCTAATACTAAGCCACTCCCCCTCACCCCACCCTCTCCCCACTGGGGAGAGGGAAAGGGTGAGGGGCGCAAATTTAAAAGAATTTAATGCGTTTGTATTAGTACCTGCAAAACGGTTTGCGCCGGTCTCATTGCTACTGCACTTTAATCGGTTCGGCTCATGATGTCAACGACTTTTCCCGAATCTTTCCCGATTTGTGGAAAATCTGTTGGCGGAAGGTCCATGCAACGGTCCCGGCGGCGGCTGGTGGGATCTGATCCATCGTAGCGGGTTGTCTATTCTTTAGTATACGTGTGATGAAGGCCGCGATCTTTTTCAGAAATCATGGCACGTTCCATCTCGTCTGTTAATGCCGCACCGTGACGGTACTGGAAGGTCTGTATACTCCATCTGGATTATAGTTGAAAGAATTTTTTTAGCAAGGGAAAATTTAGAAGGCTAAATTTAGAATGTTATGGTATTCACAAGGAGGTGATTTCTTGGAAGCTAATCTCCAAGGACTTCTTTATGGGTCCCAATAGCGGTTATAATAATCCCGATTTTACTTCGTATATAAGCCGCTTTGTAGTTCATCGTAATGCTAAGCGCCCACGCATCAATTCCTTTGAGCTTTTCATTCCTCAAACCCGGATAGGATGAATTTGTAGTAAGCCTTTCGAGCTGCTCCCAGAACTTAATTCTAATTTCTTTGGGAAGGTCGTTCAGCCTTTTCAGAACAGTATCGGGAATGACGATATTAGTCGCCAAAGTGTTTTCGAGCCTCTTTCACGGATTTAAAGACTTTCATTTTCCCTCTTTCAAGGTCTTTGATAGATTGACTCACCTGTTCCTGCCATTCCGTGCTCCAGAACCATGCCTGTTCTCTCGGTATCTCTACAACAGGGCGAATAATGATCTCATTCCCTCGTGCAGTAACCTCGACTCTTTCACCGACTTTCAAAGGTATCTTCCCCCTGACCTCTTCCGGTATCGTCACTTGATACTTTTCCCTAACCTTCACTGTTGCTCCCATAATTCCTCTCTTTCATGATTGTATTACTGTATTATTTTATTACAGTATTTCTTTCTTTTTGTCAACCTTGTCCCACCCTCCGCTTTATTTGATACCCGCAAAACTATTGATGAGGCTTCTGTTTTCCATGAAAATGTGATTATCATATTTTCAGAAATAGAGAAACATGAAAAAAATAGTCAGCGCTACCGAGGCGGTAAGAAAATTCTCTGAGATTTTGAACTCCAATAGATATCGCGGAGAGTCGTATACGATCGTTCGAGGGGACAAGCCGATCGCATCGATTTCGCCTATGGAAACATCCTCTAAAAAAAGACTGCTCGGCGAGCTCAAAGAAATGGTGAAGGATATTCCCCATCTTGGTGCAGAGGCAGATCGGTTTAGCCGTGACCTTAGAAACCTTCTGGAACGTCAACCACCTGTGCCGAAGGAAGACAGATGGGGATGATGGGAGCAACCTGCATTTCCTTAGGGTTTTCTGTTGTCACTTTAGACATCAGGGATTTTGCAAAGATTCCGGGAATAAAAATAGAAAGAATTGTACTTTGAAATAACATCTTACAAAATCTTCCAGTCCACACAGATTGCCCTCAACCTCTCTTCCCCCATTCCTGTCACCTTACAACTCATTCAACCTTGTTGATTGTTGAGACCCGACCCTAGCCCCTCCCATTGGTCGTATAATAAGTCTTGTCACATCCCGAACTCGACCCGTCATTGCACTCGAGAGCCACTTGCAGACTTGGCCAATAGGTTCCACCTGCTGGTATGGCCGTGGTCGTCGGAGGCGTTGTATCAGTAGGTTGTACTATAGTCTTTCCTGCCAGATTCCCATTTGCGTCATAGGTATACTGTATGGTCGCACCATACCCATGCTGAACCATAAAGAATAAACCGACCACCACCAACCCGATTATTAGTCCGTGCTTTAGTGTTGAAGACATATGATTATCCCTCCACCTCATAACAAACGAATTAAAAACCTTCATCACCTATTCCTATTAACTCCAAGCTCGCTCAAGCTTGTTGAAATCCGGGATCTCACTCTTATAGCTTTCCGTCAAGATTTGGCCCTACTTACCGGCGCGTTACTTCCCTTTGCCCCTGACTAATACCTTCTCGCAGTTACGCGTATCGTCATATGGAGTTTCCCCAGGATGTTTCAAGGGAGGATTTAAATATTTACTTGGTTCGGCTACTGGAGAGAGAGCCGACGGGTCCTGCCTTGCCGTCACCTCAAGGTCGAGCCTAATAATTGTCTCCTTCCGGTACGTTAAAAAGGGGTCATCCTTGCATCTGGGTCCAAACTTCACATTCTTTACCTCAAGGGTCAACTCCATACCCCGGAGCCTGAAGTGCCTTATCCTGCCATATTCGGGATATTGAGCGCAATTTGGCTGCAATTCGCCCCAAAAAAATTGACCACGACCCTCCCAAACGCCGCTTCGCTCGCGATCAGTGGACAACAGAGTGTCATAAGGAATCGCAGGAAACTCGTCATTATATTTGTGAGTAACTGTATCAGGTTTTTCAGTACTTAATCTGCACTCAAAATCCCAGGAATAAATATATTCCCAAGAAGTATATGGCCCCAGCTGACAATCGAGTATATACACCACATTTTTGTCTGTTGTGAAAATTGCATAATCCGCATGGGTCTCAAAAGGATAACTGAAATGAAATATTACCTCGCCTGGGGGTATTGCCTGAATATTTGGCCAGGGTGTTGGGCTATCGCTTAAAGCACTTGAGGGAATTATGGTAATCATAGCAATGAGAATGACATAGACTATCGATATTTTCATAAATCTTACTCCGCTATACAAATATACAAAAATTTTTCGTTCCGTGTCTTCGAGACGTGTTATGGAAATGTATTGGGCAGGCTTTCGCAGCAACGCGCTTTAGCTCGCTCAACGGAACGCCTCAATACCCGAAGCCCGTGAGTGGAATCCAACGCGACATGTTGGGCGGGCATTGAGGGGCGTTAAAAATTATGACAGTTCTAATCCCAAGGTCGGGCCGTCCGTATACCTCGAGCAACGTTAAATTCTTTCCAACGTACTCGTCTCTGACGGAGGATGGACCAACAACATCTGTTGCTTTTGTGAACCACAACAGAGGCGGGGACGTAGTTGAAAATTAACACTTATTCTCCACCCCCTCTATGTTCTGAATGGCTTTAGCCAGGCCACAAACTGGGAGTCAGGTCGCAACATTCAACAAGGCCTCTTCTCTATTTTACTGAGGATTTCCGCTATCTCCCTATAAGCGCCTGCACCAATCAACAGCATACTATGCAATTTATTTAGCATATCAATATTGATTCCTCGCACCATTCAATCTTATCTTATTGTCAAGCATATTTTGTGATGAAAACTTCAAAACCCCTCCGTCCCTCTTATAGTCCTTAAATACACCGTTCAACAATTTTGTCAAGCATTTCTTAAGTTCCCTTTCGCTTTTCATCCCACTCCCCTTGGTCCCCTCCCGCCGAGGGAGGGGAGCTTCACGGTGAAAAATTCTTCCTTCTCCTTGACATGTTTCAGAAAATGATTGAAAAATCAATTTGATGTGATCAATCCTCACCCTAACCCCTGCCTACCGGCAGGCAGGCTCTCCCGCCAGTAGTTGCGACTCGAAACCGAGGGGAGAGAGAAATAATCGGGAATACCGAATGAAAGATTTTCTTAATCTCTTTCGCTGGCAAGACGGCCTCGACATTCTCATCCTCACCTATGTTCTCTATCGTCTTTACCTCTGGCTGAGGAAGAAAAAAGCTTTGCGGATGATTCTTGTTATCCTGGCTCTGCCCCTCTTCTATATCTTTGCCAGATGGATCGACCTTCCTCTTTCAGTATGGGGGCTCCAGTATCTGTGGCCGGTGATTCTGATCGTTTTGGTTGTCATCTTCCAGGAAGAGATCCGAGAAGTACTCGGGAACGTCAGCCTTCCAAGCTTTTTCTTTGGAAGATCTGAAAGACTCACCTCGAAGGCCATCGATAAGATTGTGGAGGCCGCCTTTCAAATGGCCGAGAAGAGAATCGGCGGATTGATCGTTTTACAGAAGGGAGATGATCTCGACGAGCTCATCCATGAGAAAATACCCTTGGATGCGGAGATCAACGAAGACCTGCTGGTCAGCATTTTTACTCCCCAGTCTCCTTTGCACGACGGTGCGGTGATCATCCGGGGAGATCGCATTCGATACGCCGCAGCCCTGCTGCCTTTGTCCAAATCTACTTCTTTCCCAAAAGAGTTCGGAACCCGACATCGGGCGGGGATCGGCCTCACGGAAATTTCGGACGGCGATTGCATTATTATTTCTGAAGAGAGAGGAGAAGTCCTGTTTAGCTCCAAAGGAAAGATTGAAAGGAAACAAGCAAAAGAAGAGTTAAAAGAGAATCTGGCAGATTTGAAACCAGTGGGAAGCACAAAAGATAAGGAAAAGGCATGGCCTAAGAGAATCTTTGAGGACCTCCCGAGAAAGGCCCTTTTTCTCTTCTTAGTATGCCTTCTCTGGGTGTCGGTCATCGGTATCCGTCGGGGAGAAATCAGTTTTAACATCCCCATCGAATACGACTCCATCCCTCAAAATTTAGCCATTGTCGGCGAACCACCCAGAGAAGTCAACGTCCTCCTCAAGGGCTCGCAAAGGCTTCTCTCTTCCATAAACCCCGACCAGATCCGGCTTCGGGTCGATCTCTCCAATACCCATAAGGGCCTTAATCGCATTTCTCTCTCTGAAACAGACATCCATACCGGCCCTGGAATTTCCGTGACCAATTTTTATCCCCGAAGCATCAGATTGCAGCTTTCTCAAATCTCGAATACGGATAAGACCAAATGAAGAAATTTCTGAAAAACCCAAGATATCTCGAAAGAAAAATCTGCATGATCATTTCGAGCTCTTCCGGCTTTTGGGTTGGCCGCAATGTACTCTTGTAACCCCCCTCTTTCCCCCCTTAAATTAAGGGGGGATGAAAGGAGGGTTAAGGAGGTGACCCACAAAAAAACCAGGACCCCATTTTCCAATTTGTGTAATTATGATAACGAAAGGTCTTTTTTCAGAGATCTCATAACCGGGGCATTGACACTCCTTCTTCCTTTTTGGTAATATCGCCACAAATGAAGAGCCTGAATGCCATTACGGATGTTCCGGGAATCAAGGTTGGTCATGCCAGTGACTTCAAGGCCTTGACCGGCTGTACTGTTATCCTCTGTGAAGAAGGGGCGATTGGAGCCGTCGACATCCGTGGGACAGCGGCTGGAACGAGACAGATCGACGCCCTCACCCACCTGCATTTGGTTGATAAAATTCATGCCATACTCCTGGCAGGCGGAAGCGCCTTTGGTTTGGACGCGGCAGGCGGAGTGATGGCTTTTCTGGAAGAAAGAGGAAAAGGGTTCGATGTGACCAAGACAAAAGTCCCCATCGTGCCCACCGCTATAATCTTTGATTTCGGAATCGGCGATTTTCGCGTCAGGCCGGACTGCGAGATGGGATACCAAGCCTGTCTCAATGCCTCAAAAAAAGTGGAAGAAGGAAGTGTTGGGGTGGGGACAGGCGCTACGGTTGGAAAGCTTTTTGGAATCGAACGGGCGATGAAGGGTGGCGTGGGCACCTCGAGTATTCAGGGGCCGAAGGGGCTTATTGTGGGAGGCATTGTCGTCGTCAATGCCTTTGGCGATGTGCTCGACCCTGTCTCTCATCAAATCTTAGCAGGGGCAAGGAAGTCGAAAGGGAGCGCCGAATTTGCTAATTCGTCGGAGTGGATGAAAAAGGGAGTGACCCGCGGACAGTTCGGAAAAGTCCTCCCTTCGGAGTCCGCTTCGTTTAATACAACCCTCGGGGTGGTGGCTACCAACGCTTATTTAACGAAGAAAGAGCTTCACCAGGTTGCCCAGATCGCCCACTCCGGGTTGGCCAAAATGATCTCACCCTTTCATACCACTTTTGACGGAGACCTGGTCTTTGCCATCTCGTACGGGAAGAAGAAAGGCGACGTCAATACCATCGGACTTCTCGGAGAAGTGGTCTTAGCCGAGTCTGTGAAAAGAGCGATAACCAAAGCTAAGGGATTTGGAGCGATTCCGGCATATCAAGATATTGCGGCTCGAAAGTGACGCTTCACTTGACCACCTTCTCTCCTTGAGAGGAACTGGGGTAAAGTGGGAGGATAAAACGATGGACCGAAAATTAATTCGAAAGGCGGCTCAGGATATTTTCAATTCAAAAAAGACGATCGCCTTTACCGGCGCGGGCGTTTCTGTAGAGAGCGGCATTCCCGACTTCAGGGGGTCTCAAGGCCTCTGGCAAAAATATGATCCCGAGGAATTTGCTCATATCGACGCCTTCCGGTCGGACCCTGAACGGATCTGGTTGATGCTCAAGGATATGTTCCTGATCATCAAGGATGCAAAACCCAACCCGGCCCATCTTGGGCTGGCAGAATTGGAACGGATGGGTTATCTCTCCTCGGTCATCACCCAGAATGTGGACGGCCTTCATCAAGCCGCCGGAAGCCGCCACGTGATTGAATTCCACGGGAGTCACAGGACGCTCTCCTGTCTGAAGTGCTCGACGACCATCGACGGAGCTTCCCTCAAAGTGGAAGACCTCCCTCCCCGGTGCTCCCGGTGCTCATCGCTCTTGAAACCCGATGTCGTCTTTTTTGGAGAACCCATCTCCTTGAAGGCTCAGGTCTCGTCCTTGAAAGAATCCCAATCCTGCAGTGTGGTGCTTTCCATCGGAACCTCAGCGATCGTCTATCCCGCGGCCTCCATTCCCATTACTGCGAAGGAGAGAGGGGCCACGGTTCTTGAGATCAACAGGGAACCGACTCCCTTGACCCATGAGATATCGGATTACCTGATCTCTGGGTCTGCCGGCGAAATCATCCCCGCTATTGTCGAACAAGTGAAACAGTTAAGGTGAAAAGGGACGGGCGAAGGGAGGGGTAAGGAGTATTGCAATCCGGGGTTCAGGATGATATGATTTGCCAATAATGGACATTTTGCCCTGCTCACCTTTTTTCTGCCTCACATCGTTGGAAAAAGCAGGTGCAGGCAGGCTGCCTGCCCTGTATCCCGCGAGACGCGGGACTAGAGTCAGGGCATGCGGCAGGCAGGGAATCGAGGGGTGAAAGTTCATTTTTGAAAGAACAACCAGCGGAAACCGTCGAAAAGGTGACTTTTGATGATCTTCAAATGGCCAATGCTCTTTTCGGCGCCCACAGTGAAAATCTAAAACGCATTGCCAGGACGATCGGAGTGAAGATCAACGCCAAAGGCAATGCCCTCAGCATCCACGGGGAGGAGCTGGATGTTGATCTTTCGGTACGCGTCCTGAACAGCCTCTACGCCCTCCTGAAAAAAGGCTACCCTCTTTACCCACCCGACGTCGACTATGCCATTCGGATGATTTCCGATGATCAGAAGGTGAACCTTGAGGATATCTTTCTCGATACCGTTTACATCTCGTCAAGGAAGCGGGCGATCACACCCAAGAGCCTGGCTCAGAAGCGGTATATCGACGCCATCCGAAAATACGACCTGGTGATTGGCATCGGCCCTGCCGGCACGGGAAAGACCTATCTGGCCATGGCCATGGCCGTGGCCAGTCTCGTAAAGCAGGAGGTTGAGAGGATCGTTCTGACCCGGCCTGCCGTGGAAGCAGGGGAGAAGTTAGGATTCCTTCCCGGGGATATCGCTGAGAAGGTCAATCCCTATCTTCGTCCCCTCTACGATGCGTTACATGATATGATGGATTTTGACCGAGCCTCCAAACTGGTGGAGAGGGGTGTGATCGAAGTGGCCCCCTTAGCTTTTATGCGGGGAAGGACCCTCAACGACTCCTTCGTCATTCTCGACGAGGCACAGAATACTGGGCCGGAGCAGATGAAGATGTTTTTGACCCGATTGGGCTACAGTTCCAAAGCCGTCATTACAGGAGACATCACCCAGGTGGATCTTCCTGAGAATAAAACTTCTGGGTTGATCGAAGTCCAGGGTATCCTTAAAGGAATCGAAGGAATCGAATTCGTTTATTTCTCGGACAGGGATGTCGTCAGACATCCCCTTGTCCAGGAAATCATCAAGGCTTATGAAAGAGCAGAAGAAAGGCGGAACCGGGGGAAAGAGGAAAAAAATCCATAGAATGTCAAATGCCGAAACTCAAATGACAAAGGAATACCAAAGTTCAAAAAAAAGAAAATGACTAATTTCTTGAATTCAGACATTTGTGATTCCTTTGGCATTTGAACTTTGAAATTTGAACTTCCATATTTACAAACCTATGAATTCATCCGTTAAGAAATTCTTGCGCAACTTTCCTTTTCTCAAATCCACCAATGGCCTGAGAGACCGATCCTGGTTGGAGATGATCAAAACACCTTCTTACCAGAAGTGGTTTATCGGCGTTGGAATGGCCATTCTTCTCAGCCTCCTTCTCTCCCCGAGTCTGACTCTTCATATAAAAGAATACAGAGTGGGAGACATTGTGACCAAGGAGATCAAGTCCAACCAGGATCTTCTCGTCGAGGATGAAAAGCTAACTCAGGAAAAACGGACCGAGGCGGAAAGGTCTGTGCTCTCCGTTTACGACTACGATCCGTTTGTCTTCCGCGATGCGGACCAGCAAGTCCGATCCGCCTTTAGGTCATTGGCGGCTTCTTTCCAAAAACGCGAAAAGGGGACGGATCAAGAGGCATTGAGAAGAAAGGAGTGGGACTCTGCCCTGAACGTTCCCCTGACACAAAAGGAATGGCGCGTTTTGGAAAAAGAACGCTTCAGCCCCGCCATAGGGGAGGCCGCCCTGAAACTGATTGCCCCCATCCTGAAAAAGGGGATTGTCAATGATAAGGAGCTTCTCGATTCGGATGCTGAGAAAGGAATTGCCGTCCGAAATATCCAGACCCGTGAAGAGAGGAGAAACTTCCCTCCTTTTAACTTCTTGGATATGAAGGAGGCAAAGGCGAAGGTTCGGGCTCAGACAACCACGCTTGTTCCGGTTTTAGGGAGGGAGTCATCATTCGTTGCGTTAAAGATCGCCGATTGCTTTCTGAAGCCGAACCTCACCTTTAATAAGAATGAGACCGAAGAGAGAAAAAAAATCACAAAAGAGAAGATCAATCCCGTTTATCTTCAAATCAAACGGGGAGAGATCATCCTGAGGCCCGGGGATCGGGTTCGCGAGGAGCATCTCTTGGTCCTTCAGGCTCTTCGAAAGGCGCAGGAGCGATCTCATCTCCTGATTATGTTGATTGGAATGGGCCTTTTGACTTTTCTCATCTTGGCGAGCCTCTACCAATTCTCTACACAAAATATCCGGAAGATCGCCCCTACTCAGAAAGATCTCCTTTTTTTGGCTACGGCGTTGGTCGGAATCGTGGCCTTATTGAAACTCTTTCAGCTGAGCACGGATGCCTTGGGAGAGGAATTCCTCTCCATTCCATCTTCGGCCTATATCTATCTCTTTCCGATTGCCACAGGGGCCATGCTCGTCCGGATCGTCCTCAATTCAGAGGTGGCGATCGCCTTTACCCTGCTGACCGGGTACTTCTTGGCTGTCTTGATGGGGAATCAACTCTTCTATTTCATCTTCACCGTGGTGGGGAGTCTGATCGGTGCCCATAAAGTGGCGCGATGCGAGCAGAGGAGTATTCTGATCAAGGCCGGGATCAGCGTCGGAGGCATCAACGTCTTAATGATCATTGCTTACAACCTGCTCTCCGGGAATCCCCTGAGAATGACGCTTCTCCCCGATCTGATCATGGGTTTTCTGGGGGGCGCCCTGGCCTCGGTCCTTGTCCTGGGAATTGTCCCCATCGTGGAAATTGTTTTCGGTTACACCACGGACATCAAACTGCTCGAACTGGCCAATATGGATCATCCCCTTCTCAAGGACTTGATTCTTCAGGCCCCGGGCACCTATCACCACAGCATTATTGTCGGGACCC
The DNA here is from genome assembly GCA_963765435.1 of uncultured delta proteobacterium. Taxonomy (GTDB): domain Bacteria; phylum Desulfobacterota; class BSN033; order BSN033; family UBA1163; genus UBA1163. The sequence goes on along the minus strand of CAVXWK010000002.1, from coordinate 1,892,126 downwards.
TGGTGGAGGCCGCTGCCAAGTCCATCGGAGCCAATCCTCTGATGACAAGAGTCAGCGCTTACTACCACGATATCGGAAAGCTGAAAAAACCTCTCTACTTCATCGAGAACGTGGGCGGCGAAGATAATAAACACAACCATCTCACTCCCGCGATGTCAGCCCTCATCCTTATTTCGCATGTGAAGGATGGGGTGGAGATGGCCCGCGAAAATCGTCTGGGCGAGCGGATCGGCCACATCATTCAACAGCATCACGGGACCAGTCTGATCTCCTTCTTTTATCAAAAAGCCAAGGGGAAAGAGAATCCGGAGATGGAATCGGTCAATGAGAAGGATTTTCGTTATCCCGGCCCCAAACCCCAGACCAAAGAGGCGGGGATCGTCATGCTGGCCGATTCGGTAGAGGCCGCCTCACGCGCCCTCACCGACCCCACGCCCTCCCGAATCAAAGGTTTGGTCCAACGGGTGACGAACAACATCTTCTTGGATGGACAGATGGAAGAGTGTGAATTGACTCTGAAGGACCTTCAAAAAATCCAAGAGAGTTTTGACCGGATCCTGACTGCTATTTTTCACCAGAGAGTAGATTATACTCCAGAAGCCTCGGAAGCTACTAAGAAATGGACCAATGAGAATATCGATCCAAAATCGGCAAAAACGTATCCTCTTAAACTTAAAAAAGGTTAGAAGGGCGACCCAAAAAATATTGACTGAATTGGGGCTTCTGGATGCCGAGCTGAGCGTCCTTCTGGTGGATGACGCCCGAATCCGAGATCTGAATCGACGGTATCTCAATCGTGACAAACCCACCAATGTCCTGGCCTTCCCCATGAGAGAGGGAGAATTTCCAACCCTCCATCCCAATCTCCTCGGCGACTTAGTGATTTCCGTTGAAACGGCCAAGCGCCAGTCGGACCGTTTCGGCCTCGACGAAATGGAAATGGTGATCCTTCTGATGGTTCACGGCATCCTACACTTAATTGGCTACGAGCATGAAGGGACGAAAAAAGGGGCGCGAGAGATGTCCCTCAAACAGAAAGACCTCTTCCGCATCGCCACTCAAAAGATTTGATCCAGGTATTGTACGTAGTGTCTGTCCACAAACTCACCTATTCCGTCATGCCGGACTTGAGGAGCTTGCCCCGTACTCGATACGGGGCCGGAATGACGACCTTTATGAAAACTGCGGCTTATGGACAGACTCTAAATAAAGGCTATCTTTTATTTCTTCTAAGATTTCCCATTCCCTAATTTCAAGAAATGGTATATATTGGCATCAAAAATCAGCAAAGCTGAGTTGTTTAAAACGCAATTCCGCAGAGAATATGCTGTATGGCAATCCCACGTCAAACAAAAACAATGGCTTCTGAGCCTTAGCTTAAACAAAATACGAATCAGCATAAAAAATGAGTTATGTAGAAATAGAGGACAAAGTCGACTAATGCATTTGAGACTATTTATGGCCGTACTCGTATTCTTCGTTCTCTTACCCCTGGAACAGCAGGCATTTGCCAAATGCGCGTTTGCAAAGTACACAATCACAGGCACCATTCAGGATGATTCAACGAGAAGGGCGATATCAGACGCCACTCTCTTCTTCTTTTTTGACGACAATGAGAGTACGTTATCCGGAGGGTCAAAGTATCCAGATTTCTTTACGACAGACACAAACGGTGTTTACGCCGCAACAGCTTTCTTCGATACATACTCAGGAGGTGGTTTGTTCGGCGATCGGTGTAAGAGTAAACCCAAAAAATTAACCATTATCATTACAGCACCTGGTTACCTAGCGAGGCGAGTCGTCTTTAGTACGAAGATTCTAAAAATAGGTGGGGAGTTCCTTGATCGCACAATCGAGTTACCGACGATCCTGCTGTATCCGAGCAAACACTGAGAAAAATACTCCATAACAACTGCCCGAACCCGACCAGGAGCAGCTCAGCAGTCGAAATTTTTTGTGAGCGCTTCCGCTGGTTAGCCAGGACGGTAGCCATGAGCATGAATAACCCTCTATTTGGTACACTCCCGCAATGTTGCAATCTGGCCGCCGTGCCAATCCAAGAGTTGGCCGCGCGCGAAAGACAGTTCTTCGCCTCTTTCATGCCAGATGCTTTGACTGCAATTGTGATGGCGCATCATGTTGTAACGGAGGAGGAGTGGACGTGGTACGCAACTTTCAGTGGCGGTGATCGCTGCGATGCGGACGATCATCTTAGGGGTCTATGTGAGGCGATCAGGGACCGATTGGTGAAGAAGGGATTCCGCGCCAAGTTGGTGAAATATCCTGGCGAGAGCGGCTTGCAGTTCCGTTTCGTTGCTGAAGCTGCCGGGCTTGGCAAAATCGGGACCAATGCTTTCTTGCTTCATCCTACATGGGGCCCTTGGGTTCATCTGAGGATCGTGGGAACAACCGCCAAATTGGATCTTCGGTCGGAGTTGTCAGGCGACCAATTCTGTGATGCGTGCGGTCTCTGCATCTCCGAGTGCCCAGCTTACGCGATCTCTCAAAACACCTTTCAGGGGCTCCGATGCCGCTCGTACCGAAAGGCCAGGGGAGAATACAAACCACATGGTCCAGAGGGACTCTTGCCATACTGCCTGCGGTGCGTCTGGGTTTGCCCCAAGGGGAAGCAACCTATGCCACGTGTAAGAAATAGGTGAGCTGTCGAGCCGAAAAGCAGCAACGTTATATTCAAGCCAGATAAGCGAACTGCCTAACACCACTAATTAGAGTCTGTCCATAAAGTCTGTTAGTCCGTCATGCCGGACTTGATCCGGCATCCAGAGATCTCAACAACACTGGATTCCGGCTGGAGTTTACCCCGTACTTGATACGGGACCGGAATGACACCTTTTTATGAAAATCGTAATCTATGAACAGCATTAATTGAAAATCCAGAGTTTTCGGAGGCGCTCAAAGCGTTTCAGGAAAGCCAGCTCTTCCGGGGTCAACAACGCAGGAGCGATTCTCTTTTTCAATTTCAGCAATCCCCCGTCGTCTACCCGCCTGAGCAGAGGGAAAAGATAACGCCGGAGGAATCCTTTTTCCTTAAAAGCGAAGCTGCTGTTAAAGTCAATAAGATAGGGGTCCCCTCTTTCTGAAATAAGGATATTCCCCTTATGCCTTAAATCCATATGGACGACTCCTCTTTCATGAACCTCTTGAAGAACTCTTTCCAATTCACGGAAAAAAGAAGGCGGAACGGGCTCGCCTCTTAGGATGGGCCTCCCCGGAATAAACTCCATGGCAAAAGCAAAGCGGTCAATCCGCTCGATCGCCCGGGGAACCCCTTTTATGCCTGTGAGCCGGGAATAGATCTTCCATTCCTTACCGATCAGCCAGAGTCCTAATGTCCACCGCAGAAAACAATGTTTCGCCCGTACATCTTTGACCATCAGTGACCGACCTTCCACCTCTGCTTGACTTAAATCAGGTTTTCCAAAATTCCCCTCGGTAAGACAGATCGTTTTCTCCTTGATCTCTTCTCTTGTCATGAGTATTTCGCCATGCTCTCCGCCTGTTTGCTACGGGCAGGTGCTCTACCTCAAAAGAAAAGGTTCCAATAGGGACGGCTGAGGATCAACAAAATTCCGGCAAGGACGATGAGGAGAATTCCCTCCTCGCTGTTTTCAATAAAGCATTTGAATTGCCAGAAAACCCTTTTGTCCGAGTAGGGGGTCCGCCGGGGTAGGTATTCTGGAACCTTCTCATCATAGTCTTCATATTGACTTCCAAAAATCTTTCTCAACCGATCCCCTTCTACCCTCTTTTTGTAAGGGATATAATGAAAGCAGAACATAAAGAACGCGGCCGCCAGGATATAGATATTGTCCGCCATAATGCAAAAGCCCGCAGTAATCAAAATCGATCCGATGTACAGTGGGTTCTTGACATAAGCGTAAGGACCGGTCACGGTGAGATCCTCGTTCTTTTGAAGGTGACCCGCTGCCCAGATACGGATGCCCTCCCCTAAAAAGATCAGAACCATTCCGATCAAGACACCGGAGAATTGGGGTTTCGCAAAGACCACCAACAAAACGGCTCCGATGTAAAGCGGAACCCTTCTGGCCTTCCTCTGCCAAGGTACCCTCTTGTTGTCCATAATGTCCTCTCTTCCTGTATTGATACAAACGCACAAATATTTTGTAGGGCAACCCTTTAGGGTTGGTTTAAGCAAGGCTAAAGCCTTGCGCTACATGTGAAATGATTTAATGCGTTTGTATTAGTCCGTTGAGCAGAGACTTCATCGGTTGGAGATCACGACAAAATCATCCCCTCCCACCCCGCGCCGGGTAATTACTTGAACCTCCGGACTGCCTTCCATCCCTTGAAACTTCAAAAAATCTCTGGATCTAAGCAGACAGAAAACTCTTTCCGGAGACTTCAAAAAATTCAAAAGCTCCTCTTTCTCATTCAACACCGGGATGGGGACAATTCCGGTGTAAAAATTAAAAGGACCCGGTTCAAAATCTCCATAGATGGCCAATTTCTCTCCGGGTCGAATTCGCGAAGTGATCTCTTGACAAATGAAACGGGCTGATTTGTAAGAGTTCACGAAGGGAAAAGCGACCCTCAGGGTGTAGAAAAACCCTCCAGCCATCAACCCGACGATAACCAAAAAAACGATCCCCGGACGCTTGGACCGATACGAAAAAAATAGGGCGAGACTTCCCCCAACCAAAAGAAAGGCTACGGGAAGGCTGTAAGAAAAATAGGCTGGGAACCATGTCCAGACCACCCATGGGGCGGCAAGACCTGCCACGAGGATTACCGCCATCAACCCGTAGAGCGGAATAGAGATCCACTCGCGCCTGAAACGTTCCATCGACGTTGAAATCGCATCCTCCCAGAACTTCCCCACCATCAGGGAGGCAGCCGGGTAGAGAGGCAAAAGATACAGGCCCCTCTTCCCCTTGGAGATAGAAAAAAACAGAAAGATGACAGCAAACCATACAAAGGCAAAAAGGAACTCCTTTCTTTTTCCTATGGTCTCCTTGAAAAAGCCGTAAACAATTGCTCCGGGAAGAAAGAGGAACCAGGGCAGAAATTCAACGGGAAAGGTATAAAGATAGAAATAAAAGGGGTGGACATGGGTCCACCCTTTCGCAAACGCATCCATGGAATGCTTGAAGAGGGTTTCTCGAAGGTAGACACTCCCTCCCCTGGAGACAGCAGGAAGATACCAGGCGAGAACGACGATTAAAAAGAGAGCCATCCCCGGGAGGAGCTTCATCCGCCTGATTCCTTTCCAGTCCTTTTGAACAGCCAGATAGACTAAACTGACCAAGAGAGGAAGGATAAGGCCGGGCAGTCCCTTGACGGAGGTCGCAAACGCCATGCTGATGTAAAAACCGTAAATCGACAGACTTCTCAGGCTTCTCGGGCGAAACTTTTCCTCCCGTCCGTATTCGTGCCATTGGAGAAAACAGAACAACGACGCCGTCGTAAAGAAAGTGAGGGTCGCATCAATATTTCCCCGCGTGGAAAGATAGGCAAATTCAAAAGCTGTCGCCAGAATGAGCCCCGAGAGGAATCCCGTGCGTGAGGAGTAGAGCTTCTTTCCAATGAAATAGGTCAGCAGTACGGTCAAGGTCCCGAAAAGAGCAGATGGGAACCTCACTGAAAACGGGGAGAATCCTTGCCAGAGGAAGGAGGAAACGGCAATGGCCCAGAAAAAGAGCGGAGGCTTATCGGTGTAGAGATGCCCGTTACGATGCATGAGGATCCAATCTCCGCGATTCACCATCTCTCTTGAAACCTCAGCGTAACGAGGCTCATCAGGGCTCCAGAGATCCCATTGACCCAGGTTGATAAAATAGATGACGAAGCAAAGTCCCAGGAGCAGGGCTACCTGACTCCATGGCTGAGCAGCAATTTTCGAAAACCGCTGGTCCATTCTGCTTATGTCAACCTTTCTGTGACGACCCCTTGGGGGGAGACGTAAACCAATCCTCTGCGACGGCTTTCATCCATCAATCCACCAAGAAAGGCCTTCTCATCTTTTACGATGGGATTGAGGCAGAGATATTCTCTAAAAAACCTGAAACGATCCACTTTTGTCATGACTCTCGGGGTAGAGGTGTTGAGCTGGAGAAAATTTCTGAACAATTTTTCCGAGTCCACCTTCTCGTCCAATCGGATGTCCTCAAAATCGAGGAGATGAAAATCCCACGCCTCTCCTTTCTCCGAGACAAGGATATTACACGTTTTCATATCCTTGTGGTACACGCTCATTCTATGAAGACCGCCAAGCCAGCGGGCAAAGCTCTTAACAAAAAACCTCTTCCTCTTTAAACCTTCAAACCCCCTTAAAACATACCGATCCATCTCTAAATCGTCGGCCGGTGCCTCCATGAAAAGAAAACTCTCCTTCAATCCCATCCAGTCTTTGCTTTCGACAAGAGCCAGAGGCTTAAGCGTCGGAATACCCCTCGCCCGCAGGCCATTCGCCGCCACCCAGGCCTTGAGCCCTTTCGAGCGACGAAAATATTCCTTCACCCGGCCCCAGAAATGGGGATAGCAGAATTGTTTTGAGCTTATCCGTTCCCCTTCGTCTTTCAAGATAGAAACGTGCACTTCCGGAGAATTTTTGACGAGGCAGGAGGGCTTCTCTCTCACCAGATCCCGGTGCTCATCCAACATTTTTTTCAGACGATCCAGAGAGAAATCCCGTCGGTGAAAATAACGGAGCCCTCTCTCCTTTTGCGCCGTAAACTCGCCGCTTTCCTTCAGACAACGTTTCGTTCTGCTTCGCCACTGCCTCCTGAGGAGGCGATCCATGGCGGGGTAAATCCTCTCGAATAAAATCTCTCTTTTCTTGCGCCCGTCCGAGATCCCTTCGAAATATCGATCCAGGAATTTAAGTTGTTCGGTTTCTCCCCACATCTTCCTTAAGGAATGAAAGAGGTGTGCAAGATTCCATAGCCTTTGGTTCAGGGAAAGGGTTCCCACAATTTTCGTACTATGTAAATCCGTCAGAAACAAGGAGTCACCCTCCCACAGAAAGTTCCCTCCGTGAAGGTCTTGATGAAATAATCCCGCGTCTTGAAACGCCCTAACGGTCATCGCCAATTCCATAATCGAACGAGGTTCCTTTGCTTTTGCGACCTCATCGATGAACGAAACTCCCGTTCCAGTCGCCTTCGAGAGGTAATAGCTTTCCCTGACCCAGCCCCTCCGGATCCTCTCCATCCAGCCCAAGGGTTTAGGGATGTTAAGCCCCTTCCTTTCTAATTGGGAAGCGATGAGAAATTCCTTTTGCCCTTTCGAGGGTAGGAGAAGATACTTCACGTACTCCGCCCGACCCTTTGCCTTATCTCTTTTCAGAAAAACCCTCATGCCATTCGGAAGGCGGAAGATAGCCGCCCACCTCCACGTTGACTCCTTGACCAATTCCTCTTCCATCTCCCGAACGAATGAGATAGGATCGCCAAAAAAATCGACGGGAAGGCTATCGAACACTTCTCCCGTCAGCCAACCCCTGATTTCACCTTTTGATACTCTTTTAAAGATTGAAGTTTCCATTTATCTTAGAAAATTTTGTTTTTCAAAGCTGAAAGAGTCTTTCCGAGGCTATCATTCCCACCCCCTATCCCGATGCGGGCCTCCGCGGAGGGTCGCTCCGACAAGTGTGGGTAAACTCCAGCGGGAATCCAGGAAAGACTGGATTCCGGGTCAAGCCCGGAATGACAAATAAGTACTTTCAGACAATTAGATCCTTGTCATTTCTAACGGCAGCTACTTCCGCTTCCCCAACCTGATCATCTCCTGATAAAATTCTTCAACGGCCTCCGCCTGTCGATCTAACCGAAAGGCTTCATGCGCCCTCTGATAGGCTGCCTTTCCCAACGCCTCTCTCATTTCAGGATGATGAAGCAGTCGAAGGACCGCATCGGCCAACCCTTCCGAGGTATCGTTCACGACCAAACCTGAAACGCCATCCTCCACCAACTCTGGGAGCATCCCGCGGTTGGCCACGATCACTGGTTTCCCCATGGCCATGGCCTCTCTCAATGCCCTGGCTGTTCCGTCAGAGCCCGCCATTAAAAAGACGAAGATATCCATACAGGTCAAGGTGTCGAGATAGTCCTCTGTCCGATACCCCCCGAGAACGACCCACTTTTCAACGCCGAACTGCTTCATGGGCTGGATGACGCTGTGCTCCATCTGACTCGACCGGCCGACCAGGAGAACTTTCACGTTTGGAAATTCTCCGGCAATCTTTTTCACCGCCTCCAAGAAGACAGCCGTCCTCCTGTATTTTTGAAATCGCGCGATCATTCCGATCACGATATCCTTCGGTCCAATTCCCAGAAGAGCCTTCATCTCCTTAAATTTTCCGTTTGGGTCATAGCGGCTGAGATCCAAGGCCGGCGAGATCTTCCGGACCCTCTCAAGAGGGAGGCCGAAATGTTCGGCATCTTCTCTCCTTGCCGTCTCGGAAAAGGTGATCATGCCGTCCGTGAACTGAGAGATAAGGAAGCGATTCCCCAAACCGGGCGTCAAAGGATCTCGCTTATGGTCCGTCCGAATAACGATGACAGGAAGACCTGACCTTCTCGCAGCGATCCCACCCAAGAGATGGCCGTGGGAATGGTGGACGTTGAGAATATCGAATGCTTCCTGACGAAGATATCGGGTGAGGTCTGAGATGTCACGAAGATGGGTTGGTACAAAGGAGGGACGAAAAAACTTTAGCGAATGGTCCAGTCGAAACCGGTCCGTGGCCTTCACTCCTGCCTGAAGAACTCTTTTCTCAATACTATCCTCGACCAGAAGAGGTGGTTTTCGGTAGGCAAAGGTGACATCGTGCCCCCGCTTCTCCAATTCCTTGCAGAGGGCCAGGGTTGGATCAGCAGGGCCTGTCCACTTCCAGTTGCTGAAAAGATGGAGAATCTTCACTGTTCGTATGCTCTAACGAGTATCCCCTCCTCTTAATCCCCCTTCATCCCCCCTTAGGCTAAGGGGGGAATAGAGAGGGGTTACAAGACGGGGGCCACCCGAACGAAAGCCGGATGAGCCTTATTTTTATCTCTGTAAATGTAAATTTAAAGGAAGAAGTTATCATTCTCAATTTTTTCAAGGTTCTGGACGCCTTCTTCGGAATGAATGAACTCTTCTAACCACCAGTTGGTGCGGTTGTAAAAACATCCAACATCTTTACATTCCTCTTTGGCATCGAAGGTCCGGATCGATTCGGCCGCCCGTTTGAGGGTCTCCCTAAATTTTGTTTCCGAGAGGTACCCATCCGGCATTCCAACCCTGGCCTCTTCCACGCCTCGAAATGCGGGACAGTGAAAGATTCCGAAGGGCGTGACCACGGTTCTGAAAAATTGCATATGGCATTTTGCAGGTTGCTTCTTGATTTGGTCAGTCTCATGATTCAGCATGGCATTCAGGTTGGAGCTTTCAAGAATCTTGACTTGACCCCCTGCTGCATGCCTCGCTTCCTGGAGATGGACCTTAATTTGGTCGATGATCTCCCCTTCCTTCGTCTTCCCGACGTTTTTCAGCAATGTCTCCCTATGAGACTCATCCCACCGGACCAGACAGGGTTTGAACGAAACATAGTCAAATGAGAACTCCCTCGCCAGTTCTACCGATCTCGTCATCTCATCCAGATTGGGGCGGAGTCTCTTTCCGTTAATCTCCACACCCTCCCAGACGACCACAAACGAATAACCCAATGAAACTATGGGATTCTTCTTTTTCACCTTCTTCGCCTTTTCCAATATCCCCCCTAGCGTCACACGCGTTCTGGGCACATGCAGCGCCTGAAACACCTCCTCGCCCGCCGCATCTACGGAAATCCTGACCCAATCTTTCTCACCGAGCTCTTGGACGACCGCTTCAATTCTTTCGAGCTGCGAACCGTTCGTCACGATCCCGACCTGTAATCCCTTGCCCTTAATATAACGGACGATCTGTCCAAAATGCCTATGAAGCGTGGGTTCTCCCCCTCCGATCAAGATGACGGAGAGAAGGCCGTGGGAATAGAGCGTATCGATCGTCTTCTTGACTTCCTCTAATGTCAGGGTTTTCCCGGCGTTGACCAGTCTCGAATCGACACAAAAATGGCATGAGAAATTGCAGGCAGAGGTCAGGTCTAAATTGATGGAGATCGGGCTGAAAATCGGCAGTCCTCGGCCCGAGGCTTGGATCTCGCAATCCCTCTGCCATTCAATATAGTCTTTCAGCCTTTGAAGCGTAGCATCCTGTCTCAATTTGGAGCCAAAGTCATGCTCCCTTTCCCTTAGCTTTTCCATGAGGCTCTCTTTTCAAATTCACCGAAACCGTCATCAACCGCTTTCAGCAGCGACACATTATGGAGAATATGCGCAGCCCCGATGAGAGGCTCGGTTCCCTTTTCAACGGCCTCCATAAAATTTTTGACGGAAAGTTCAAGGGGGTCCACAATTTTCACTTTCTTATTTCCATAATGAAAATAGATTTCATAATTGTTTAAATCCAAACTTCGAGAAACGACCCTGTCGTTGAATCCGTAGGAAAACTCTCGAGGTTGGGTCTTTTGATGTACTAACCTTATTAACACATCACAGGCGTGTGTTCCAAACAAATAGGTAAATCGGATGCCCATTTCCTCTTCCCCATCCGATTCAAAATTCAAACCTTCCATCCTTCCGGGTCCTAATCGGCAGTAAAGAATACTGAGGGGATGAGGGACGGATTCAGGGATCATCACTCTTCCCGGAGAAAAAGGTGACATCCGGATCGAAAAATGATTGCTTTCCCTGATCCTTATCCCTCCGCAAATTTTTTCATAGTCATCGATGGAGAACGGCCACTGAGAATTCATGGCAATCGTTATCTTTTTCTCTCGGGCCTTCTTGAGAACGTCTTCAGCCCTTTTCTGGATATCCGTGTGATCGCCCCAGAGGAAGGGTTTTTCGCAGAAAATATGGAGCCCGGAGTCCAGACATTTTAATAGATATTCATAATGGGTTGAAGAAGGGGAAGCAATGACCACTGCATCGGGCTTTTCACCCCTCACCATTTCCTCGAAGGTGGTATGGGGATGGGCTTCTATTCCATATTTCTTTAAGGCGGAAGAGGCTTGGAGGCCTGTTTTTTCAGTCGTTGCCAGCACAGAGGTGACTCTTGCCCCGTACTTATGGAAATACTTTCCTATATACTCGCCGATACCGTTTCTCGTCCTCCCCGCCCCTATAATGGATACGTTCAGTGGAATCAAAAGCCCTCATATCTCCTTTGTTTTACTGAAAAATACTTGTATTTTAACACAGTTATTAACAGTCTCATAATAATAAAGACATTGACTTGTAAAATCCCTCCTGACCTCCCCTGCCTACCGGCAGGCAGGCTTTGCCAAAGGGAGGAATTACCCCCCGTTGGCAAAGAGGGGCGACCTGCCTGCGCGAAGCCCCGCCTTGCGGGGCGAAGGCAGGGGGGAGATTTCTCTATTCAGCCCTTAGGTTATGGGGAGATGAAGGCGGGTGATTCGTAATCAAAACCACATCATCGTTTCTCACCCGGCGCCGTGCGATCAATTGGACCTTCGGCTCCGTTCCCCCGCTAAATAATTGGGAATAATCACTGAACTCGAGGATGCAAAAGACTCTTTCGGAAGATCGAATAAAATCGAGAAACGCCTCTCTATCGAAAAATCTGGTAATAGGCACAACCCCCGTATAATAATTATAAGGATCGATTCCGAGCCCTCCATAGATCACTAATTTGTCACCCGGCAGCATGCGCGAAGTCACTTCTTCGGAAATGAACCGGGCCGACATCTGCGTATTGGCAAGAGGGAAAATAACTCTAAACGTATAAAAATATCCGGCCAGCATCATTCCTATGAGGAGGAGCAGGACGACTCTATAATTTTTCAGGCGAAGGAATATCAGCATGGTTAGGCTGCATCCGACCAAGAGGAGCGCGAGAGGAAAACTGTAAGACAGGTAAGGGGTGAACTTTACTGAGACTACCCATGGACCCGCAACCCCAGCGACCAATCCAACCCCGATCAACCCGTAGAGCGGCAACATAATCCATCCCCGCTTGAATGAATCCAACGGGCCCGAGATGAAGTCGCTCCAGAACTTCCCGACCATCAGAGAGGCAGCCGGATAAAGAGGCAAGAGGTAAAGGGCCCTTTTCGATCTGGATAGCGAAAAAAATACAAAAATGACAAGACACCACACCGAGAGAAAGTGGAATTCCTTTCGCTTTCCGATCATTGTCTTGGAACAGCCGTAAACAATGGCCGCGGGCAAACAGAAAGTCCAGGGCATAAAGCTCATCGGAAAACTATACAGATAGTAATAGAGCGGGTGAGGATGGGTCCATCCCGTTGAATAAGCCTCGGTGGTATGCCTGAAAAGATTTTCCTCGACATACGCCCTCCCACCCAGAGAGACGGCGGGAAGATACCACGCAAGGACAATGGCCAAAAACAAAAAAATTCCCGGAAGCAGCTTCATCCGTTTCATTTCTCCGTATTCTTTACGGATGAGAAGAAAGAGGAGGCTCGCCAAAAGGGGAAAGACCAATCCGATTGGCCCTTTGGCTAAAGTAGCAAAGGCCATGCTGACATAAAATCCAAAAATGAAAAGGTTCCGGGTCGTCCGGCCGTGATGAACTCCCTCCTCCGTTCTCTCTTGATACCAGAGAAAGAAACAAAGAAACGAAACGGTCGTAAAAAAGGTGAGCGTCACATCGATATTGGCACGGGTGGAAAGGTAAACGAAATGAAGGCTTGTGGCCAGGATGAGTCCCGAGAAGAACCCCGTTCGGGGTGAATAAAGCCTTTTCCCCAGAAAGAAAGTGAGGAGAACGGTGAGTGTCCCGAAGACGGCGGAGGGAAACCTCACGGAAAAGGAGGTGAAGCCTTGCCACAAGTAGGAGGAGAGAGCAATCAGCCAGAAAAAGAGAGGAGGCTTGTCGCCATAGACGCCTCCGTTGAGATGCATGAGAATCCAATCGCCCCGGTCTAGCATCTCCCTTGCAATTTGTGCGTAACGGGGCTCATCCGGATTCCAGAGATCCCATCGGCCCAGATTGAGAAAGTAGAGGATAAAACAGATTCCGACAAGAAGAAGAATGTAAATCCATTTGAAAGGAGTGTTGATACGGAACGGGTATCTCGTGGGATGAAGGTCCTTTCTTTATTATATTAACGGGTCCATAATTGAACAGAGATCTATTCACCCCACCCCCACCCTTCCCCTCCCCCTGAAGGGGAGGGAAACCGTTATGCTCCTCCCCCTTCAAGGGGGAGGTTAGGAAGGGGATGGGGATTTGCCGGAGCAGTATAATTATGTCTTCTTAATTACCACATCATTAGTAATTGGCTGGTTTAGATTCTTTCCTCGATCTCATAATGGATATGGCGGCTCTTCATCCATTTCACCGCCAGAAGATCGATCAAGGCACGCCACATCCGGTTCCAGGTGGTATACTTCGAAACGCCAAACTTTCTCGGATGGTGGGCAATGGGTATTTCAATCACCCGGTAACCCTCCATCTTCACCAGGGTGGGGATGAAGCGGTGCATCCCTTTGTAAAGTTTGATCTCCTGAAGACATTCCCTCTTATAAGCCCTGAATGTACAACCGCTGTCCTGAATCTCCTCTCCGCTCAAGCTGTTCCTGATTCGATTCGCAATCCTTGAAGTGATCCGCTTGACCCAGGAATCTTCCCTCTTCTGACGCCATCCCGTGACCATGTCGTACTCGTTGAGATAGTCCAGCATCCTTGGGATGTCCTTGGGGTCATTCTGAAGGTCGGCATCGATGGTGATGACAATTCCTCCCCGCGCCTCTTTGATCCCCGCTGCGCCCGCAGCCGTCTCGCCACAGTTCTTCTTAAAACCGAGGATACGTATTTGGGGATATTCCAGAAGCATCTTTTTGAGGAGATGACGGCTCTGATCTTTGCTACCGTCGTCAACGCAGATCATCTCGTAGGTCTTCCCCAGGGGCTTCAGTACCTCTGCGATTTGAGGAATTAGAACCGGGAGATTCTCTTCCTCATTATAGACGGGAATCACCACAGAAATATCAATCGGATGGTTCTCTCTCATGAGATGATCCACACTCCAACCTTAATTTTTTCGAGCAAAGAACTCCCCGATGCTGGCACAGACGAAATCCACCTTCTCTTTTTCAAGCTCCGGGTAGATGGGGACAGAGAGTATCTTTTGCACGGTCGCTTCTGTCACTTTTAGTTTGGGCTGTTTGCCGAGGGCATTCCGGACGGCCGGCTGTTGATGGTTGGGAATGGGATAATGAATCCCAGACTGAACCTCCTTCTCCTTTAAGAAATCCGCCAGCTTTTCCCGCTGATCCGTTTGGATGACATAAAGATGATAGACCGCCTCGGCCCAATCCTTTGCTTGGGGGGTCACCACAGGAACTCCCTTTAATCCATCGTTGTACCATCCTGCGATACGCCGTCTCGATTCATTAAACCAGTCCAGCCTTTTAAGCTGGAGGCGTCCCACCGCACCCTGGATTTCATTAAACCTTAAATTATATCCCACTAATTCATGCTCATATTTTTCTTTCCGTCCGTGATCCCTCAGCATGCGGCAGGTCTTGGCCATCTCATCATCCGAAGTGACAAGGATTCCACCGTCCCCAAAAACCGTCAGGTTCTTCGAAGGATAGAAGGAAAAGCATCCGCCAATTCCCATTGATCCTACCCTGGCTCCCTGAAATCGGGCGCCGTGAGCCTGACAGCAGTCTTCCAGAATGAAAAGCCCGTAGCGCTTTGCCAGATCACGAAGGGAATCCATCTGGGCAGGGTGGCCGTAAAGATGGACGGGGATCATCCCTTTGATCTGCTTGACCCCCCGTATTCGGCCCTTCTTTTTTAAAACCGATTCGATATGCTTTGGGTCCACTGTATAGGTGTCATCAATATCGATAAAAATCGGTCTGGCTCCCACATGAAACACGGGTTCAATGGTCGGAAAAGCCGTGAGAGAAGGAACCAGGATCCCGTCACCTTTCCCCACCCCCAAGGCCTTGAGACACAGGAAGATGGCCGAAGTCCCTGAGGAAGTGAGCACGGCGTGTTTCACCCCGATGAACTGGGCAAACTCTTTCTCAAAATCTTTGCACTGGTTTCCAAGAATATACTGCCCGGAATCGATCACCTCTAACACGCGATCTTTCATCTCTTTATCCACATAGGGCTTAGAAAGAGGCACCTTCATTTTAACTCCTTTCCCCGAACGTCATTTTTCCTCCACTTCATCTCCACCCTCTTCCCGCTCTGAGAGGACCGGTAGCAGGCCTCAACGATTTTTAACGCCTCAAACCCAGCCTGCCCGTCCGCCACGGGCTTGGACCGGTTTCTTATCGAATCAAGAAAAGCTTTCAGCTCCGTCGTCAGGGGCTCTTCCGGCTCGATGGGAATGTTCTGGACCTCTCCTTCCAGGGCAACACATTTTCCCCCTTGCCTCTCATGCCGGTTCTCATAGAAGAGAAGGGAATTTTTTTGGAAGTCGCAATAGAGGCTCGCTCGATCCCCGACGATGGCGATATCTCTTCTCTTCTCGGGCGGCATATAACCCGCTTCGATAAAAACCATCTTTCCATGATAATCCAGAACGGAGACGGAGGTATCATCCAGAGGAAAGTCGAGGTAATTCTGGACGACGGCCGTGACCGCCCCCGGGGGCCCACCCAGAAGATAATTGAAAAGGTCGAAATAATGGATTGCATCCGTTTGCGTCACGCCGACATCCGTCCTGGGTCTTTTGAACCCCATGAAATGGCCGTAGCCGTACTGGACTTTTCCCAGCCGGCCCTCCCCGATGAGACTCTTGATCTTCGAGGAGGCAGGGTGGTACCGGTAGACGTGACCGACCTGAAGGATGACGCCTTTTTTTTTCGCCAGCGCGATCATCTCTTTCGCTTCTTGAGACGTGAGGGCGATCGGTTTTTCTACGAAGACGTCTTTCTTCCTATCGAAACATTCTCTGCAGATGGCCAGATGGTTGTCGGCGGGTGTGACGACATCCACTCCGTCTATTCGATCAAGGAAATCATGATAATCGCTTGAAAGACGATCTTGGGGAATGGAGAATTCCCGGCAGGTCTTCAGCTGGCTCGAATCCGAATCGACCACATAAAGTTCGTCGACCAGCTTCGTCAGCGTCTTCAAATGGTTCTTGCCCCACCTTCCAATTCCGATTAATAAAAGCTTCATAGCCTGACTCCTGTAGCCAAACCTATTTGAAATACTCCTCTATTTGCTACACAGCAACAGCACGTTATCGGAAAACAACCTCGACGCAGGGATGGCCTTACAAATACTGAAACCATTCTCCCTGAGCTCCCTCGTTATCTCCTGAAACGAGACCCTTCTCTTGATCGGCCTCTCGCCGAATAGAGATCCTATCCTGCGGGCCATCATTTTAAACCTGTTTGGATAATTATAGTCGATGATCAGCCATTTCTTGGTCACCCTTCTCATCTCTTGAAGCATTCGATATCTTATCTCAACGGGGATATGATAAATAAACCGGATGGAGAAGACGCAGTCGATCGTGCTGTCCTTAAATGCCATGGCTTCGGCATCCAGACGGATATTTGAGAAGGATCCTTCAAACCCATTCATCCTCTTTCTTGACTCCATCATCATCTCTAACGAGATATCCCCGCCAATCCATTTATACCCGCTCTTCAAAATCAGACGACTTAACCTTCCCGTCCCGCAGGGGATATCAAGGGCAAACCCCTCTCTTTCTGTAAACCGAAGCAACTTTGAGATCACCCTTTTGGTATTCCAATTCCTAAATCTTCCATAGATCCCGCTGAACCTCGTCTTCTCATAGCCTGCCGCATAGGTCTTATCCTGATACATTTGCTTTACATGATACATAACGCACACCTTCTCATTGCAATCCGATGAGCAGGCCCCTTCGCGCGCGGCGTCAGCCATCCTCATCGGTTTTATTTAACCTCACTCTCTTGAGATGTCAATCCTTCCGAAAACTTGGCTGAATTCCAACCCAAAAACATTCGAAATTCCCCTTCCCCTCTCGCCTCAGAGGAAAGGGGAAGGGTGAGGGGAATTGAATGGAAAATGTTAGAGATAAATTCTCAGATTTGAGCATGTGAGAATCTAACGGTTTGAAATAAGAACATACTTCCAATTGGCTACTACCATCTGTTCAAGAGGGGGAAACTCGACTCCTGTCTCTTTTTTAAGGTAGTCAAGGGCTTCCGGGTAAATCACAACAAAGACCCGTTGAGGGGAGTTGAAAATTTCATAAAACCGTTCATTACTTTGAATGCTCTCGATGTAACGCTTCTTGGTATAGTAAAGCAACCCGTTCGACTTGAGGGAATAGGTCTTGAGTTCATCACCTGGCTCCATCCTTTTTAGAATTCTCTCCGAAAATACCCTGGCTGACTTCTGCGGATCGAACCTGGGCAGAAGAAAACTACAATGGAGGTGGAGAAGAATGAAAGCGATCATGAGGCTGATGAACGAGGCCCATCTCTTTTTCTTGATAAAAAACAACAGAGAGAGAAAGGAGCCGACCAATAAATAAGAAAGGATGGAGACCGCTATGGAGTGATAATCTATCAGAGGCGCATAGAACCTTTGCGGGATCTTTGACAGAAACAGAACGGAGACGGCGCAGAACAGAAGAGCCAAAAGGAGAAGCCCGGGCAGGAATCCCTTTTTTCCCTCTTCTGATTCAAACCCGCGATCCCACAGAGTACCAACCATCAGCGCGGCTGCCGGGTAAAGGGGTAAGAGGTAGTTATCCTTCTTTCCTTTGGACAGGGTGAAAAAAAGGAAGATAAAAAAGAACCAGATCGAGAGAAATAGGAATTCCTTCCTTTTACCAAACTTTTCACGTAACCCCAAAACGAACGCGGTCGGCAAGAGAACGATCCACGGAAAAAATTCTGCCGGAAACCGGATAAAATAGAAATAGAACGGCTCCTCATGAAAATGTCTTCCTCCCTCTACAAAAGTTCCAACCGCCTGTTTAAAAAGGATCCAACGGATATAATCCTTTCCCCCAACCCAACAGGCAGGTATCCACCAGATCAGCATAACCATAACGGAAAGAAGAAACCCCAGGAGAAGGTCGCGGCACCAAAACTTCTTCAGGCTCTTTTGAAGACCTGCGAAGATCAGAAAGATGGGGAGCGTAAGATAAGCGGCCGGCCCTTTCGTCAGGATCGCAAGCCCGGTAAAGAGGCCGGCCAGAAGGTAATACCTCCGGCGCCGCTCCTCCTTCTCATAACCCAGGTAGAAGAAAAAGAGGACCAGAAGGAAAAAGAGCGTGAAAAGAGAATCAAGCATCACCCACCGCGATAACTGGGGAAACAGGATGCAGGTTCCCAGAACCATCGCGGAAAGGAATCCAACTCGCGGATTGAATAGTCTCTCGCCAAGAAGAAAGGTGATGAAAAGGGTCATCAACCCCGCCAGGGCAGAGGGAAGACGATTGGCCAGCGCGTTATTTTCTCCCACAAAGATAGCGGAGAGATTGACCAACCAAAAGGAAAGGGGAGGCTTCTCTGCATAAACCTCTCCGTTGAGATGGGGCAGAATCCAATTTCCTGTTTCACTCATTTCCCGTGCGATCACTGCATATCGGGTTTCATCCGGTTCCCATAAATCCCTCCTCCCCAGGTTGAAAATGAATAGAACCATCCCGATGGCGAGCAGGACAAGGATATATTTTTTTCTTACGTCCATAAACTTAAAGTCTCTTCCAGACTTACGTCACACCATTAACGTTTTAATTGAATAAGATTAGATTAATGTCTCATACAAGGGCAAGGTACAATGAAAAATTATGACCTATATACCACAAAAGCGGCGCTGATATGAGTAGAATCCGCATTAAGATTTCTTAAAATTATAAAAGAAACGGGTGATGAAATGCGGGATCAGCGGGTATTAGTGGTTTGCACCCCTTCGGAGGGGCAAGGAGACGGTAAAGGTAGACCCCCGATTTACTTCACTATCAACCTCGATGCTTCCCTGGTGGGCGTGTACAATCCACTCGGCAATGCTCAATCCAAGGCCCACCCCGCCGGTTTCCCTTGATCGGGACTTATCCATTCGGTAGAAACGTTTGAAGATTTTCTCTCGCTCCTCTTCGGGAATTCCCATCCCCGTATCGATGATTTTGACAAGAACAGCACGTTCATCCTTTTCAACCGTGATATGAATCGCTCCCCGGGACGTATATTTGATGGCATTGTCGATCAGGTTGGTAAAGAGCTGCTGGAGACGGACCTTGTCCCCGATCACCGTGATCTCTTCAAGAGGCCCCGTTTCCAGGGCAATATTTTTCTGCTCCGCAAGGACCTGGAAGAGATTGCACAGGTTCTTCATCAAATGATCCAGACGGAGGGGGGTCATCTTCAACTCCACCTGGGTGGTGTCAGCCTTGGAAAGCAAGATCAGGTCATTGATCATCTGATTCAGGTGGTCAAACTGTTCAATGAAATGGGCCAGCCCTTCCTGATATTCTTCGGCGTTTCTCTCTCTTAGAAGCAAGACCTCTGCTTCTCCCCTCATGGCACAGATGGGGGTCTTCAATTCATGAGACGCATCAGCCGTAAATTCCGCCATTCGATTAAAAGAGCTCTCTAATCTGGCAATCATCTCATTGATCGTCCGGATGAGAACGTCCATTTCGTCATCGGTTCCTCTCGGAGTCAACCGCTCGCTAAGGTTTTTCGAGGTAATGTTTTCGGCCTTCGAGGCAATGTACCCGATAGGAGCAAGGGATCTTCTGGCGAGTATCCATCCTCCCAGAGTTCCGAGCACAAGAATGACAGGAAGGACCGCCAAAATATTATTTCTAAAATGAGATAAATTCTGCCTCACAAAATAAAGACGGGTCCCCAGTTGCATGATTTCAGTGAGTTTCCCGTTCTTATAAACGGGTGTGCTGATGATACGAAATGCCATCTTTCCGCCGTAAGAATCAATTTCCTCCAGGGTCTCTTTCCTGTTTCCTGCGTTGATCAGCACCTTTTCTTGGAGCTCATACCCGATTTCCCGGAACCCTTCTGAGACATAGAGGGGTTTTCCATTTGGGTCCAAAATTTGAAAAAAGAAGGGGTAATACTTGCGGGCCATCACTTCATCTTCGAATCTCATCAAAAAATAGGTCTCTTTCGGCTCCTTGGACAAAACCCTCTCCATCTCCGTTGTTTCGTCGAGGAGAAATTGGTCGACCTCTCTGAGGAGCCGATACCTCAGACCCACGTAAAGGATCAGGCAAACCACGATCGCGGAGCCCAAGAAGGTGAGGACGTACCAAAGCGTCATCTTAAAGTCCGTCCTCCGGTAAAACTTACCCCCGATCTTCCAGGACATATCCCACCCCTTTCACCGTGTGGAGAAGCTTCGGTTCGAAATCCTTGTCGATCTTATTCCGGAGATGGGAGACATGGACATCAATGATATTTGTAGAGGTATCGAAGTGATAATCCCAGACCTTCTCGGAGATCATCGTTCGGGTGATAATTTGACCCGGGTGTCTCATGAAAAATTCGAGAAGGACATACTCTTTCGGGGTGAGTTCGATCTTCGTTCTTCCCCGAAAAACCCGATGGCCATCGGGCTCTAAAATGAGATTGGCCGTTTGTAATCTTGCGGGATGAGTGACCGCCTTATCCCTTCTAATAATGGCTTGGATTCTGGCCAGCAATTCGTTAAAAGAGAAAGGCTTGGTCAGGTAGTCATCCGCCCCTAAATTTAAACCATGAACAATGTCACTTTCAGAATCTTTAGCCGTCAAAAAGATCACGGGGGTTTGAATGTCCATGGATCGGATCTTCCTCAGAACCTCCTTCCCGTCCATTTTGGGAAGCAGGATATCGAGGACGATCAAATCATATTTCATATGAAGGACCGACTGAAACCCCTCTTCTCCGTCCACGGCCACATCTACAGAAAATGAATTTTCCGATAGCCCTTGCTTGACGAATCGAGCGATGCCTGTGTCGTCTTCAACCAATAAGATCCTCATCGGATTTTATTCTAACAAATCCCCTCGGAAATTCAAACCCTTCTTGAAAATTGCCATCCCATTGCTTATGATGAAACCCATGAGAAAAAGGGATATCCTTTTGAGTCTCCTCTCAGGAATTCTTCTGATCCTCTCCTTCCCCAATTTTGATCTTGAATTTTTGGCCTGGTTTGCTCTCGTCCCTCTTTTCTATTCCATCGAGGGCAAGGGACTGCGTCTTAGTCTTGAACTCGGGTTTCTGACAGGCATCGTCACGTTTCTCGGAATTCTTTACTGGATCATTGTGGCGGTCCACACGTATGGCAACATCCCTCTGATTCCGAGCGGCCTCATTCTTTTGCTTTTGGTGGCCTACCTGAGCCTCTTCATCGGGGTCTTCACATGCTTCACCCGATTCATCCAGATTCGCTCAGGACTTCAAACGATGCTTTTCACCCCTCTCCTCTGGGTGACCTTGGAATACCTCCGCTCTCTCCTTCTGACAGGTTTTCCGTGGGCGAACTTGGGTTACTCTCAATATCTCACCCTTCCTTTTATCCAGATAGCGGATATCACGGGAGTCTATGGCCCCTCTTTCGTCATCGTTCTGGTCAATGCCACGCTTTTTGGGACCCTTCGCCAATGGCCCAGAAAGATTTTTCCCGTTAAAGAGGTGATCTTCACAGGCCTCGTCCTTCTGGGCCTTTTGATCTACGGACATTTAAAGATGGGAGTCGTAGAGCGCCACGTGAACCAAAATCCCTCCCTGAAGGTCGGATTGGTTCAAGGGAATATCGATCAGTCTGTGAAGTGGGATCGATCCTTCCAGGTAGAGACCTTAAAGATCTACAGGAGGCTCTCTTACACGGTGGCGGAGGAAAAACCGGATCTCATCATCTGGCCTGAAACAGCCACTCCTTTCTTTTTTCAGGATGCGGAGGAATACCAACCCTTTATCCTGGATATTCCTAAGAAGACAAATGCTTTTCTCCTCTTTGGAACCCCTTCTTATAAAATCGAGAGAGGGAGAGTGGTCCATTACAACAGCGCTTACCTGGTTTCCCCTTCGGGGGAACTGGTGGGAAAGTATGATAAGACCCACCTCGTCCCTTTTGGTGAGTATATTCCGATGCAAGATCTCCTTTTCTTCATTGGATCCCTGGGGGAAGGGATCGGAGATTTTAAGCCTGGTAAAGCAGTCTTCAATTTTTCCCTGCCCCAGGGTAAATTCGGCGTTCTCATCTGCTTTGAGATTATCTTTCCGGATCTCTGCCGAAGGTTTGTCAAACGAGGTGCAACCTTTCTGGTAACGATCACGAACGATGCCTGGTTTGGGAGAACCTCTGCCCCTTACCAGCATTTCTCCATGGCCACATTCAGGGCCGTTGAAAATCGAGTCTTTGTCGCAAGAGCGGCCAATACCGGAATCACCGGATTCATCGATCCAACAGGAAAGATTTTAAAAGAGGGAAGGATCTTCACACAGGAGGCGATGATCGGAACGATCCGGCTATCGGATCTGAAAACCTTCTATACCCTCTATGGAGATATCTTCGCCTGGGTATGCTCGGCCCTTTCGATTCTCTTACTTGTCAACGCACTTGTCAAAAAGGTTCATAATCCACCTTCATCCCCTTTAACTTAAGGGGGTATCCCCCGTTATCTCCGTTAAACTAACGGGTAACCCCCCTCACTCCCCCCTTACCCTAAGGGGGGAACAAAGGGGGGTTAAGGGGAGGTAATCTACAAGAAACCGCGAAGAACCAAATTGATACAAACGATTTTATAGTTGACAGGTGTCCCCCTGGGGGAGAGAGCGGGGAGTCAGCGGGGATGGAAAAAGAATTAATGCGTTTGTATTGGAAAAGTAATATCCTTCGAATGAGTAGGATGGGGTTTATCCCAAAGAGGGTTGGGGGATCTTACTTGGATTCCGTTAGCCGCTGAGAAGCTGCTTCAGCTTCCAGTGATCTTCTTCTACGATGTGGGTGATTTTTAGCCCGTATTGATACCCTTTGGAACCGTTATCCGAACGAAGGTCTTTCCGGATGATTTCGGCTGACACTTCGAGGTTCGTTAATTCGAATCCTTTGGCAAACAGGAGGACGATATTCAATTTCAGGCCGATGGGCATGTCCTCGACGGAATGGATAAGGAGGCCTCCCTCACTTGCATCGACCACGACCCCTCCATGGGCATGAGGGAGGTCTTTCACCCGATACTCGAAGGGTAGGTCCAGGAATGCCCGGGGATACTTCCTTTTTTCTTTGAAGTCATTGGAACTTTCCATCGAATCCTCCATATCACCCTCCATTTAAAGGTCGGGATGAACCCTCCCGTCCTTATTTGTCACTCGCCATCGTTTTCTTAAGGCGCTCTTCCGGGGAAAGATAGCGGACGACATTTCTCCTTTCAACGGGTAATATCAAAGAAATAAAGGTCATCGGTTTATCTTCATAGACCTTATATCTCATCAGCCCTTTATTCTTCTCGATAATCTCTTTGGCTAGCCTCAAAATTAACTCAACCGCCTCTTCTTCTTGATGAGCGTTTGACATTCCAGAAACAACGCCGGTCTCTTCATCCAGCTTCTCGTAACCTGCAGAAACGACCAGAACTTCGAGGTATTTCCCATCCTTTTGTAACTGGTCCCATTCTTGCCCCTTCAAGGTTTCCATATCTAACAATCTTGTCAAGAATCCGATGCTCCCGTCGGGAGAAACAGAAAGAAGCGCGTATTGAATGACGGAGTTTAAAATATATCTTAGCTGTTCGTCCGGAAGAATGGTTTCCGGGAGGTCCTTCTCAAATTGTTTTTTGATGACCTTGATCCTTTTCTCTCCGAATTGGCTTTCATGCTTTTTGATCACTTCCTCGACAAGGGTGTTCACCGTATCCCTTTTCACCATCGGCGTACTGAAATTAATATAATCATTAAAACAGTCTATCAATGAAATCGTCTTCGTGATATCTTCGTTAACAATTTTGTAAAAATGCTCTCCTAACTCCCGATCCCTGAAATTCTCTCGTGAGAGAAAAGCAAACGCTTGCATGGCGGAGAGGCTTGCTTTGATGCGATTAAACAGCTCAACGAAGTAAACGGGAAGGGAAAGTCGAGTTCTTCCGTCGGAAGAGGTTCCCTGTTTGAAGACAGAGCCTTCGTTTTCCTCTTTGGTGAGAAGGGAAGAGAGAAAGCGCTTGTCATCCTCCGTGATGAAGAAGGTGCTTTCCATTTAGGTGTCAAGTTATGCATAATTGATGCCAAGTTATGGAAATTACTGTAACTTATCATTGTCCCCGCGCTTTTCTAAAACCATATATATTTTCAGCGATTACAAAAATGACACATTTTGTCATAAGAGCTTAAAATTATTGGCACTCTCGACCTATCTACTGTTCCCAGTCATTTGTCTTTCAGAACTCAATTGCCGTGCTTCTGCAGTCAGCAGCCGCAGCCTTCAGGCTGCGAGTTCACCCCGTTAGAAATGATGCCGCGCTGCTTTGCAGTCCCGCCTGCGGCGGGATTGGGTCCCCGAATAGTTCCGGCGAGGTTTGACGTCTCGCTAAAATTTCTGAAGGGGTTGACGCATCCTTAAAGCCCTCACCTACCATTTTGATTACGAATCATGGGCTGACAGGGAAATTTGATCTTTTGCTATATTCTTGTTAGATTAGATCGAAACGAAAGAGGAGGTCATGTGTAGTCATTCCTGGATTAATGAGAAGCCCATTCCCAAAAAATGGCTTCGTTGATTCAATAGAATACCAAAAGAAAGGATGAGCAAGCGATGAAGGTTGTGGCATTTAACGGTAGTTCACGGAAAGATGGCAACACTGCCATCCTTTTGAATTTTGTGCTCGACGAACTGAAAGACGAAGGGATCGGGACAGAGCTGGTTCAATTGGCCGGCGAAACACTATCGGGCTGTATCGCCTGCTACAAATGTTCGGAAAATAAGGACCAGAAATGCGCGGTGGTAAAAGATCGGCTCAATGAACATATCGCCAAGATGAAAGAAGCCCAGGGGATTCTTCTCGGCTCTCCCACTTATATCGCAGACATGACGGCCAATATGAAGGCTCTCATTGAGCGGAGCACGATCGTCTCGCGAAACAACGGAGACCTGTTCAGACGCAAGGTGGGAGCAGCCGTTATTGCTGTCCGCCGTGCGGGTTCCACCCATGTCCTCAGTTCAATGAACTATTTTTTCTTCCTCAACCAGATGATTGTCCCTGGTTCCAGTTACTGGAATATGGCCATCGGTCGAAACCCCGGAGAGGTGAAAAACGATGCAGAAGGCATCCAGACAATGAAAACCCTCGGCCAGAACATGGCCTGGCTCATCAAAAAAATTTACACTTAGTGTATCGGAATTCCTCAATCAATCAACCTCCTCAGAAATGTTCGTCGCCGCCCTTCCCTGATGGGTCATCAATCTGAAAACCGGTAGTGCGGCCCCATGCACTTGTCTGCCAATCATCTGCACGATGCGATTCCGGCAACCAGGGGGGAATGGCGATATGCATATATTGGGAGAGAGAGTAGGCATAAGGCTCGTACATTCTTCGAAGCTCTGAGAGCTTTTGCTCAGCGGCCCTTCCTTCTCGGAGCTTCAAACCGGCTGCGGTGAGCGTGGACCTCAGAGCTTCCATTTTATCGGGTGGAAGTCTATCTTGCTGTGGTTTAAGGGGTCGGCAGTTGAATATTTGAGCGAGATCCACAATGGCGTGCCGTGTGATGGCAAAGGTCAGCTGGGCCTGACGTTCACAGGGACCTTCGAGGGTCACAATGACAAAGGCGCTTGCATCCAGAATCGCCGTAAGGGCCTCGATCCAGGATAGATTGTCGTGCTGAGAACGAAAATAGGCAAGCACCGGATAGGAGAGATGACTTTCGAGCAAATCCGCCGACCACCGCTCCCAGTCGTGAAAAAGCTGCTGGAGTTCCTCCATTCCTCGGTCATGACTGTGTCGGCGCAGCAACTCGCCCGCCGTAGGCGGCGAACCTGCCCGCGCGTCGAGTAACGAAATGTTCACTTCGCGGCGGGAAAAGGACTGATTCAAAACCGGGAGGTAGCCGATCACAAGCGCCAGAAAGCCGAATCCCATTCCCGCCTCAAAGGCGACAAGCCCCCTCCCGAAGGTCGTGATGGGCACAACATCTCCGATCCCGAGGGTAAAGAAGGTCGTGCCACTCAGGTAGAGATAAGTACCAAAGCTGACCGCCCCATATGGGGACTTGATGATGGAGCCCGATCCCCAGTGAACGAGTCCGAATCCAATGATCAGTCCGGTTGCCCAGAGCATCAACAAGACGATCAACGAAAGCGGGCCGTAGAAACTTAAATAAGTCGCCTGCCGCTTCCCCACAAACAGCCAACGAACCATTCGTGCCCAAGATAGCCAGGTAAACTGATAATAGATACGGGCGAGGCTAACTTGGCGTGTCACGCGCCTGGGGAGAATGATCGTCTCAAAAGCATCCCCCAAAACGATTAGGATAAGAGCTGCACCAACCGCAGCGGATAGAATCGCCATATGACCTCCGTATGAACTCCTTACCCCCCTTATCTGAAATCAAGCAAAGCCGCTCTAACTATTTCCCCCCGGTCCAAAGCACCCTTGGCGGATGCCATGAGAAGCCGCAAGGGCACATCCTGGGGATAAATGTTTTGGGCCGACTGGAATTTTGACAAAGCAGCATCGAAGCGGCCAGCCTTGAAAAGCGCAATCCCCTCTCCGATGAAAGGTTTGATTTGGCTTTTGAGATGTTGTACGCCCGGAGGGTCATGGTCGCATACTTCGACGACGCCTACCGGCTCCGAACAGCCTTTCAGGTTAGCCTCCCCAAGCTTCCGTAATTGATGACCGTGTCCCACCGGAAGCTTACTGGCGACCTGATCCGTAATAAGCATATCGACGCCCAGCAACCTCGTTGCCTCTTCGAGGCGTTTGGCTAAATTAACGGTAAGTCCGATGACCGTGGAGTCCATCCGATCAGAGGCACCGATGGTTCCCAAAATGACAGGGCCTGTATGAAGACCAACGCCGATCTGGATCGCGTGGTCCGCGGATCGACCTTCCTCATGATTGAAGGACGCAACAGTAGTCAGCATCCTCGTCCCACATGTCACAGCCCTCTCCGCGGAGTCTACTCCTTCAAAAATACATAGGATCGCATCGCCGAGGAATTTATCGATCACTCCTTGGCGTTCATCGACCACGCGGGTGATCCGCTCGTAGAGTTGATTCACAAAGGCGATCAATT
Source organism: uncultured delta proteobacterium (assembly GCA_963765435.1). GTDB lineage: Bacteria > Desulfobacterota > BSN033 > BSN033 > UBA1163 > UBA1163. Next base: position 1,864,872 of record CAVXWK010000002.1, on the reverse strand, counting down.
GACTCGGGGGGAGCTGTTCGGATAAAGAGGTAAACCCTCTGATGTCGGAACAAAGGATCGTTACCCACTGGTGGTCGGCCTCGCCCAAACGTATCGCTCCCAGTCCTTTGCTTGCGATACGACGAAGATATGCGGGAGGGACAAACCGTTCAAACGTGTTTTTTGCTTCGCGAATCGCCTGTTCCAAAGATCGAAAATGGAGGGCAATGGCAATGGTCAAGAAGATCGAGAGCCAGATAGAGGCAAACCAAAGGACACGTTCTTCTGTGAGAAACCTCCTGCCCGCGGCGAGCAGCGAATCGTTAAGCCCTCCCAAAAACCAAATCAGCAGCCCAATAATGACGGGGATTAAGACCTGTCTCCGCTGCTTGAACCGCGCCGGTCTCGCGATGATGAGTGCGATGTACAAAATACACGCCACCAAACAGAAAGATTGAACAAGGACTTTAATAAGCCTGGACTGGGGCCTCCAAAAATTCAAAGTGATAGGATCTGGCTCCAGAGGTAGCGCAAAGAACAAGGGTCCTTTCCCCAGGAGAGCTGAAACGGCCAATAGAATACCTATTCCGGTCATGACCCAAGTGAGCGGCTGCGGCCTTTCATTAAACAGCTCCAAGAAGAACCAGAACCAGGTAGCCGGCAACAGAGCTAAGGAGGCGTAAAGGATTCTATACCCCAAGAGGACGGATTCGGGAGATCTCTGAAGTCCCCAGAAAACCCATCCTAAGAAGGCAAAGGTTATGAAAACATAAAAGAAAAATAGGCTCCGCAGAGGCCGGTAACGGTAATAGATGATCGAGATGACCAAACATAGAATGGCAAGAATGGCATTGGCGGTTAAGCCACAAAGAGGTCCAATGCTTAGATGGGGGATGAAATCGGGCAGCATATTGGAGCATCCTAAAGCAGAAAAGGGTATTCGTTCACATCAATAGAAGTTTACTAAATTGGGCTTGGAGGGTCAATAAGAAATCTCTGTGACTCAGACAGCAAGACGATAGACTTCAGACCTCGGACTAAAGAGCGAAGGAGCAATGGGTATGGAGAGAAAAAACAATGATGGCCCAGCAAAATCCTCCGAATTCTCAAAATACCAATCAAAACAGGGGCAGTTTCCCGTGTTAGAAGAGTCTGATGTCTAAAGTCTGAAGTCCAGTGTCTGAATTGCAGAAGAGATCTATCTCGGATACTTCACAGAAATGTGATGACCACGATCTCGGGCTTTGTATCGATGCGCATGGGAGGCCCCCAAGTGCCGGCGCCGCTGGACGTATAAACCAAGAGGCCGCCAAACCATTTCAGCCCGTAGTCGTAACCCCGGTAGACCTTGGAAGTAATAAACCGGAAGAGGAAGACCTGACCCTGGTGGGTGTGGCCTGAAAGCTGGAGTGAAATCCCCTGCTCCCTGGCAACCTGCAGTTGGAGAGGGGTATGTTTCAACAAAATACTGGGCTGATGAGGGTCAATTCTCATCCTTTGTAGAATCGTTCGGAAATCCTCTTCCCTTCTCGAATCCCTGTAATCCACTCCGATAATCTGCAGGCCGTCGAGATCAACTTTTTCGTTATATAAAACGTGTATCCCGGCACGGCGGACAGCCTGAAGGTAGGGCGTGTTGTCAAAAAACTCTTCATGATTCCCGGTAATAAAATAGGTGCCAAAAGGGGCAGAGATTTTCGAAAAGGGTTCGATCGTCTTGTTTAGATCGACTGCAACACCGTCATAGAGATCACCGCCGATGAAAACAATGTCCGGATGCAAGTTCGTCACTTCATCGGCAATCTGTTGCGCAAACCCGTAGTTTCTTACCTGGCCTAAATGCGTGTCGCTCACCCAGACAGCCGTTTTACCTCTCCAATGATCTGGCAAATGACGAAGCTGAATGCTGATTCGCGTAATGCGAACCGTACCCGCATTGATGAATCCGTACAGGCTTGCCAGCAGAGCCAATCCGATCAGAACTTCGATCAATATTTTTTGATCCAGGGGAAGGTGAAATAATTTACCCAAACCGTAGAAGATCCAGCAAAGAATCGAGGCGAGAATAAAAAGATAAAAAATCCCTAACCAGGAGGCCGCAGTCGTGTAAAGGCTTCGGACCAAAACATTAGAATAACGAAATGCAAGGAAGGAGGTCAGGACAAGGCTCACGGACAGGAGACCCAGGACCACTCTCAAGGTCAATAGCTTCGCAGGGGCCGTCACCCCAAGAAAGCGCACCAGGGTCCTGTAGAAAAACCAGTGTCCCAAAAAGAGGATCGATTGGACAATGCTGACAAAGAGGACAAAGCGCATCAAAGTCCCAACATTATAATGGATAAAACTCTGATTCGCCATTGATGCACTTTTGCTATTTCCATTTTTTGAAATATGGTATATAGAAGTTATAAATTAAGGAGGTTGACGATGAGACATCACGCGAACTGGTTGATCTTTGTTTCTGCCGTCTTTCTGATAAACCATGCTGCCCAGGCTATTGAGATAGGTGAAATTCCTCCAAAAGTGGAGCTAAAAGGAAAGCTGGGAGGGCGTCTGGATGGAAAACCTTGGAGCAGCGATGAGCTGCAGGGGAAGGTTTATGTCCTTTTTTACGTCGATCCCGATGAAAAAGATACGAACAATGATGCCAGCGAGGCTCTGGACAGAGAGAAATTTCCAGACGATAAGTTCCAATCGTTTGGGATCGTTAACATGGCGGCCACCTGGCTTCCCAATTTTGCCATTTCTTCTGCCCTTGAACAGAAACAGCAACAATATCCCCGAACCATTTATGTCCGGGATTACAAAAGGGTGTTGGTGAAGGCATGGAAGATTGCTGACGACAGCAGTGACGTTCTCGCCTTTGACGAGAAAGGGAGACTGATCTTCAGAAAAGACGGCAAGCTCACCGCCGAAGAAATCCAGACGCTCATCAAGGTCATCCGCGATCATCTGTAATCTTTCTCCCATCCCGGGTTTTCTCTGGAATGGTTGCATCTGGTTAGGTCTGTAGAGGAACTGCCTCTAACGACCAGGGGAAGATCCAGGGCGGATAAGCTGCCGACAGAGATTTGAGATTTCAGGTGGCAGTGGGTGTGAGGCTTGAGATGGGGAAGATGAGCCTTAGAGACACAGACTAAGAAAGGAATAAAAAGAGTGATGTTCTGGACGATCGTAGGTATCGGCGCCGCCTCCTTGACCATGTTCGGGTTTGTCCCGCAGATCATGAAGATGTGGAAAACCCGTTCGGTCAAGGATGTGAGTGAATTGACCCTGTTTCAATTTAGTGCAGGATCCGCATTATGGATGTTGTACGGCATACATCTCCAAGACTTCATTGTGATTGGCGCGAATGCCACATCCCTGGCCATCCTCATCATCGCATTAGGATTTTATCTGAGGCCAAATCGAGGCGTTCGGGGCACCCCTTGAAGATTCGTGTCAGGCCGATGTTACGGAAGTTTCTGCAACCGGATCACCCAGTATCAGAACCGGCAAAGAAGGGCTTGATGTCTCTACAGAGTTCCTCCGGAGAGATGACACACATGACTTCATCGTGAAGTTTTTCGAAATAATTAATATCGCTCGTAAACCACGGAGGAACGATCATCCTGGGGCAAAGTCTTCCATGGACCCATGACCGACTCCCGTCGCGATTTCCGGAAAAAAGGGAAAGATTGAAGCTGAGGATATGATTTTTCAAATATTGAAAGACCTTGGTCAGTCCCCGAGAAAAATCGGCCCAGTCTTTGGTCCTCACCTCGTCGATCGTCGATCGATTGGCAAAGAGCATGAGGATCTCTCCAAATATGCCACGGGGCGAAAAGGCCGTTAAGAAATGGACATCCCCCTGACGGCCGATATATCTTTCCCCCCTCTTGATCTCTTCCAAGAGAAAACTCTCCCAGAAAGAAGGGATACCCTCATCCCGATGCCTCAGGATCCCCTCGAGCACCTCTTGATGCGAGGCGGTGGGGACATCCTCAACGAGGATCTGGATATGGGGATGAAACAATCCCGCTCCTGACGAAGGAAGGTAATTCCAGCTGATGTAACTGTATTGATAATCGGGCTGGCTCTTTATGATCCTTTGGATCCCTTCTTGTGCCACCGCAAAGCCATCTCTCAACATCTCAACCGAGAATTGATCGGGATAGAGGAAATGCTCTTCGCAGAGGACAATCACCCAGTTGTACCGCGCATAAGGAAATGCGTTGGGAAACAAGCAGGCCCTTCCTCTGCGGATTCTCCCTTCGGAAGCGATCTCAGGCAAAAGCTTCGGGGTAGATGAAAAGATTTGGTCTGCGCAGAAGGGACAGATTTTCTTTGAAGCCTCCAGCATTTCCTGGGAAATGACGATTTCAGGATATTTTCGACGGTAGGGGAGAATCCGCGACCGATGACCGGTCAGATCATCTCTTCTTATCTCAAGGGAAATCGATTTTTTCGAAAACCCCTCCTTGGGGTCGAGGAACCAGGCTTGATCTTCTTTTTTGAAAAATTCAATTCCAGCCACTCTTATCCTCCATTATCTTTATCACCAAGTAACGCCTCTCTCTAGCACGGAAACCCACACGGATCGGGCCCCGCGCCACGGGGGTTGGAGAATATCATCCGCTCCATAAGATTTTAAGAGACTTCCTTGCTCAATCGGAAGATTTGACCCACATCCCAGTCAGAAGGTATGAAAAAATCACTTTCCCAGAACCAGTCATGCGAGACGGGGGTTCCGGCCCATAAGGATGAATGGATCGGAGAAGCTTTAGGGCGGAACCTCTAAAATCAAACTGCGGAGCCTAACCCTCTATAATCCCTCTGTCTGCTGATAAGGAAGGTTACCCATAACATTGATGACCCGCAATCCTAAAGGTTCGACAAAACGTCCATTCTTATGGGCGAGGCACATCGCGACTTTTTTTACATCATCCGAGACATTGCGTCATTGAGCCCCTGGATTGCCCCGGAGCCCTATGGCCTCGGCCACTTCCTGCATCCCTTTGATGGTGTCTTCAATCAGCTCGTCCAACCCCACTCCGAGCATGGACGCCCCTTTCTCGATCACCGACCGATCCACTCCCGCTGCAAATCGCTTGTCTTTCCATTTGTTCTTCACCGATTTTACCTGAACGTCCAAGACGCTCTTAGAGGGGCGAATGAGCGCTGTGGTCACGACGAGCCCGGTCAGTTCATCGATGGCATAAAGCGCCTTCTCCATCGCTGTCTGCGGCATCATGTCCGAGCATATCCCCCATCCGTGAGAAACAGCCGCCCGGATATACTCCTCCGGCCACCCTTCTTGCTGGAGGATCTCCCGGGTCTTGGAACAGTGCTGATCCGGAAACTTTTCGTAATCGAGATCGTGGATGAGGCCAACGATTCCCCATTTCTCCTCATCCTCGCCGCGCTTTCTGGCAATGTAGCGCATCACCCCTTCGACGGCGTAGGCATGCTTGCGCAAGGATTCCGTTTGGTTATACTGATGCAGAAGCTCCAGGGCCTCCTGGCGCGTCGGTATTTTCCCTTCCATGGTCGCGCTCCTTTCTCCGGTTTTCCTTTTCAAAAAGATTGCCAAAAAATATGAAGCATTATAACATCAAGGCAGCATGGATGCGCAAATTAAACATGTTCCAGGAGAAGGTGTGAAAAAATCATTTTCCCGGAAGCCTCGCGAGACGGGGGTTCCGGCCCATGAGGATGGGCGGATTGGAGAAGCTTTAGGGCGGAACCTCCAAAATCAAACTACGGAACATACTCTCTATAATCACTCTGTCTTGCTCAAGAGGAGGTTACCCATACCATTGATGACCCGCAATCCTAAAGGTTCGACAAGACGTCCATTCTTATGGGCGAGGCGCATCGCGACTTTTTTTCATGTCTTTTGAGGCATTGCCGATGATCGATTATTCTGCTTTGGACCAGCCATTCTTGCTACAATTTATCTTTTATCCGCGAAAAGATTTTACATCCTGCCCGAAAAATGCCTTCGATCTCTCTGTGGCGGTTGGGGATAATGTCTTCATCTCCTGCCGCTTCTACGCGGGCCATCACGAATGGCCGTGGATTCTCTATTTCCACGGGAATGGCGAGGTCGTAAGCGATTATGACGAGGTTTCTCGTTTCTACCACCAAAAGAAAATAAACCTGGTCGTGGCCGACTATAGAGGTTATGGAGCTAGTACCGGCACCCCTACCCTCACCGATCTCGTTAAAGACGCCCACATCATCTTTAAAGAAGTCGGAGAAGAACTCTTAAGAAAAAATCTACGAAAAGATCTCTGGGTGATGGGAAGATCGTTGGGAAGTATGGCTGCCCTGGAGCTGGCCTCACAGCATCAAGAAGAGATGGAGGGACTCATCATCGAGAGCGGTTTTCCCAGCGTGGTGAGAATCATGTTTCGTCTTGGAGTACCCGCACCGGCAATGGGGCGGGAAAAGATCGACCAGGAATGCCTGGAGAGAATCAAAAAGATAATACTTCCTACATTAATCATCCACGGCGACCAGGATAGCCTTGTCCCCCTCGAAAATGCAAAGGCCATCTATCAGCATCTCGGAAGTCTGCAAAAAGAGCTCCTCATCGTCCCTTCGGCAACCCACAACGACATCATGATCGTAGGCTTCAAGGATTATTTCAACGCCATCCAACAATTTATCGAGACGACGGATCGAGCTCCAAAAAACTAATACAGAGGTAACCGGTGATGCAGGCAGAATGGATGAATGCTTCGTTCAACTTCCCATCTTGAAAACGGTCTCTGCGTGTGAAACGAAGCAGTCTCGTTTTTTCAGGGAGATTGACACGCACCTTCCAGATGCTCGCAAAGACGCGCTGGGGAAAAAGGATAGTTCTCTAAACTGGGATTTGACCCCTCGCTTCACCTATCTTTCAGGATGCAATTCTGTTATATTTACAAAAATCGCAGCCAGAGACTGGAGCGCGTAGATTCCCATATTTGGCCGACTACTTTACCACTTTGATGATCCTGCACGAAATTTCATCTCTTTGCATTGAAACTCTTCACGTAACTGGAGTTATTATTTTCGGGAATGATTTGGGAAAATGGTCATGACCACCTTCTCTCAAGATGGCGCACATGAAAAAAGATGGACTGCAATGAGTTCTGTCATTGCAGCCGTGGGCCTGACGGGTCTTAAGTTGATCATAGGGCTGACCACCGGAAGTTTGGGCATTCTCGCCGAAGCGGCCCATTCCGGGCTTGATCTCATGGCTGCGCTGATGACCTTCCTGGCCATCCGAATTTCCGGCAAGCCGGCGGACAGCAGGCATCTTTACGGCCATGGCAAGGCGGAAAACCTGTCGGCGCTTTTTGAAACCCTGCTTCTTCTGGTGACCTGCTTCTGGATCATCTACGAGGCCACCCATCGCCTTCTCTTTCACGCCGTCGCCTTAAAAATCACCTTCTGGGCCTTCGCTGTCATGATCATATCCATTGCGGTGGATGTCTCCCGCTCTCGTGTCCTTTATCGGGCCGCCAAAAAATATCGCAGCCAGGCCCTTGAAGCGGATGCGTTGCACTTCAGCACCGATATCTGGAGCTCTGCTGTAGTCATCTTGGGATTGGTTTGTGTGAAGATCGGCGGGTGGATACCGGGTTTGGCGTTTCTGCACCAGGCAGATTCGGTTGCAGCCGTCGTCGTGGGATTGATTGTAGTTTACATCGTTGTCAAGCTTGGGGTGAGCACCGTCCAAGCGCTTCTGGACGTTGCCCCATCAGGCATTGAGGAAAAAATCATCTCTGCGGTAAGCGCCCTACACGGTGTAACCAATTGCCATCATGTGAGGGTGCGCTATTCAGGCCCGCAGCTTTTTGTGGATATCCATATCCTGGTCGATGGCAACCAAACCTTAAGAGAGGCCCACAATCTTACGGAGGAAATTGAGCGCACCATCCAGAAGCTGATACCAAATGCGGATGTGACTGTTCACCCTGAGCCAAATTTGTAGTGACGGGCTTCGCCGTCATGGTTTGAACGCTTCAACCAATGCATCCATGTGCTCTCCTTTCTGTAGGAGACGCACCTTAATAAAACCAGCCTGCTCCAGGCAACCCTTGATTTCATCATAAGTATACGTCATGCCACCAGCAGTGGAGACGAGCATGTTGACGGCGAAGAGCGCGCCATCCTTCGGCCGGGCGCGGTCGGGCTCCATGACATGGTCCCGGATGACAACCCGTCCGCTCCGGTCCAGACACCGGAACACGTTGCCAAAGAGGCTCACGTTTTGGTCCGGGCTGTTCTGGTGAATGATCGCCGAGATAAAGGCCAAATCATGTCCTGGCGGTAGCTGATCCCGATAGAAATCGCCCGAAACCAACGTTACCCGATCAAGAACCCCTGCTTTTCCCAAGCGTTCGCGTGCTATCTCGATGACCTCCGGTCTGTCGAATAAGGTCGCCTTCATCTCGGGAGCGGCCTGAAGAAAAGCGATGGTGTAGGTGCCAGAAGCCCCGCCCACATCGAGTAAATATCTCGACGGGCCGGGATGGACATCCGCAACGATTCGCGCGGCTAAGGGCTTCGCGATAACGTCCATGGCCCCGATGAAGGCCTGCACTTCGGCGGTATTGCGAAAGGAGCCGGTCACCAGATCGGAAACCTGGGTCCCCCGGACAATACTCGTCAGGCTTGACCACCTCCTCCAGAGGCCGGCCATGTGGAGAACCATGGGAAGAATCGAATCGGGAGCATCGGCGGAAAGAAAACGCGAGACGGAAGGCGAGCACTGATAGACCCCTCCTCGCTTGTCCAGAAGGCCCATTGCCGAAAGGGCGTCGAGGAGGATCGTTAAACCCCGGCGCTCAGCACCGGTTCTGCTCTCCACTTCCTCGATCGGAAGTGGAGCCGGTGTAAGAAGCGTGAAGAGGTCAAGCTCGGCGGCAGAAAGAAAAACCCGGCAATCCATAAAGCCGCGGGCCAAATCCAGGACATCTTGTAAATCGACAGTTCTCATCGCTTTCATCTCCTTATTATCTTTCTCAAACCAAGTATCCGCCGGCAGGGCCGAGGGTTTTACGATTGCTGGCCCCTCAAAGGGGCCTGATCGCTATCGGTTTAAATCAAAACCGAAAACCATTCCTTGCCCGGTCTTTTGCAAGAATTCTCGTTGCGGTCATTCCTGCGAAAGCAGGAATCCAGTCTTTTTCTGGATTCCGGGTCGCCCCCACCTCAAGGCCGGGGTTGCCCGGAATGACGATCCCACGCTCCTGGCACTGTCAATCTCTCCGAGTCCCCCGGCAGAGCCGGGGTTAACCTAAGTACCAATTACCTTTATTTTACATGATTTTTTGCCTCTTGCTACCCGAAAAAACTACTCAAGGTAGGGTATTTTTATTTGAAAAATACGGAGTGGACCCGATTCACTTCTCCACGTCTCTTGGATAAGATGGTGATAAATAGAATTCGGGAGGAGGACCAAGGCGATGACGAAGGTCTTTATCGGAATCATGGGGCTGTTATTAATATCCCTTCTCTTAAGACTGAATAATTTCTCAAGAGAAAATAATATGGTCCAGCTTGCCATTGAAACTGTCAGACTCCAAGCGGACCTGCCTGAAGACGTAGAGGTAAAATTTGTCGAGAAGCGGGAGAGCTCCATTCCCGATTTCTATGCGGTTAAATTACTCGTCATAAAAGCGGATCAAAAGGTCCCAATGGTGGTCTACGTGGATCGAGCTGCCGACAAAGTCATTGTCGGAAGTCTTTTTGTCAGAGGTGAAAACATAACCCGTAGGGAGGCTGCTGACTCCGGCATTCCGAAGATCGATGTAGGTTATCTCGAAACCGGAAAAACCTCGCTTACTTACTGAATCTCATCCGCCTCCATCTTATGTAAGTTAAGAGGAAGGAAATGGACAGAAGATGAAATCTTTTTTTGTAGATCGGCGGCAGTTTTTGTTCATGTCAGGGGTAATGGGAATCACCCTTATTGCAGGCGAACCGGAGACTTCTATTCCAAAAACACAAGCGGAGGAAAAGATGACTTACAATGCAAAGGACTACAATCGGCTCATAGGCATGGAAGGATTCAGCGAAACCCTTCTAAAAAACCATTTCACTCTTTATCAGGGGTATGTCACCAACACCAACAAAGTTCTTGAAGCCCTTGGCCAGATGTTGAAAGAGGGTAAGGTCGCCACCCCCGAGTATGCAGAGATGAAGAGAAGACTTGGATGGGAATTCAATGGAATGAGGCTTCATGAATTCTATTTTGAAAACCTCGGCGGCAAAGGGAGTATCAGTAAAACGGGGAAATTGTACCAAAAACTTGTCGAGTCTTTTGGCAGCTATGAAGCCTGGGAAAAGGATTTTAAGGCGACGGGCGCGATGCGAGGGATCGGATGGGTTGTCCTCTATCAAGACGTCCTCAGCGGGAATTTCATCAATTTCTGGATCAATGAGCATGACGGGGGCCATCCGTCCGGAGGGATGCCCATCTTAATCATGGATGTCTTCGAACACGCTTTTATGATCGACTATGGTCTTAAGAGGGCGGACTATATTGAGGCCTTTTTCAGAAATATCAATTGGGCGGAAACTGAGAAAAGATTGCTTCTCCATAAGGGGTAAGATCCTTTATAAGATTATCGTAGAGTTTCACCCCGTTTGCACAGAACTGTCCGAAAGGGTGGCAAAATTGCAAATTCTCCTGGCGGATTACCCTTTGGAGAACTTAAAACGTTAGTTTCCGAACCCAAGACAGATCTCGCCGGGAAAAATAAGCGAAACAGCGATTTATGCCCTATTCGGACTCGGAAAGGAATCCAAAATATATTGAAATAATTAAAGGTTATAAGATTAATTCATCCACAACCCCATTTTTGCCTCCGGTCAGTCGATACTTCCTTCCTCTGTAAGAAACCCAGAGAACAATTAGGATCTGAAATACGATGGCAAGAAAATTGCAGTTACTACCCGATTATCTTCAGAAGGAAGGGGGGCATCATTTTGGAAGAGGAAATCCTCGAAGTGCCGGACAATTTTGAAAAGGAAAAAAAGAAAAATATCCGACTCGCCATAGGCGTCGCATCCCTTGGAGTCGCAGGCTTTATCGGTATATACATTCTCTCATTTCTGATCATGATCTATTTCCCCGGATGGCTCTTTAATTTATTTCCCTTTCCTTCTTTTTCAGAAAGCGTCGTTGGGTTCAAAGGAAATCTGTTCCTATTTTCCAAGACAGTGAACTTCAAAGGAAGAGGCTTTGAAAATCCTCCTGAAGAAATAATGATGTTAAAAACATTCGACGGGAAATCGCTATCCGAGCGTGAGGAGGTCAAAAGCTTTGCTTCCCTTTGTTCCACGGAAGATAAGATTTATTTTTTTGATAAAGGGCTTTACAGGACTTTTGACGGAAAGAATTGGGAGGTTTTTAAAAACCCGGCTATCGGGGAAAATCCCAAGGGAGCTGTGGCAGCCGAGGGCATATATGTTCTAAGCACGGTGAGAAAAAAACCTATGCTCAAATTCATTTCAGGAAATGAGGTAAAAGAGATACCTTTCCCCGATGATGAAATGAGAGAGAAGATGTATATCTGTTCTTCCAAAATTCTCTGGTCCGGAAATGAACTCTATTTTTTCTACAAGAATGATGATGACCTCTTTTGTTCCAGATATGATGGAAAGAATTGGAGCCAGCCTGACAGGTTTGAAGGCGAAGGAAACTACAAAACTCTTTTATTTAAAGATGGCATCTTGCTTTTTCAAATGGATTTTCGTAAACGCCAAAACATTACTCTTAGAACTTATTCAAAGAACTCCTGGTCGGAACCAAAGACGGTCAACGTACCAGGAACATCTTTCCACTTTAACCTCATGCCCGCGATCTTTGCAGAAAGGCCGATCCTGTATCAGCAAGGATTCTTTTCTGAGAAATATTATTTCGTAGACGAAGGCCGGGTCTCAGGCCCCTTTAGAATAAGCCGTCCGTTCTTTTTCTCTCTTGGCGTATGGAAGATTATTCTCATTACCGCTGCGTCGACAGCGATTTGTTTCCTTCTGGCTTTTCTTCTTTCCTTCTTTGTCGGGAGGTTTAAACTGAAGATCTGGAGAATGGATTCCAAAGAGTATGAGTTTGCCAGCCTCTGGAGACGCTTTCTTGCGAATTATATCGACACGGCTATCTTGATGGCTCCTTTTGCTGCCCCTGTCTATCTCCTTTTCAAAAACGATGCTTTCTTTGACAACCCTTTTAGGTTCTTCGCCCTTACTATCTTATCCATGCTGTCGATGCTGTTGGTAGGCTACTTTTATTTTTCGCTCCTGGAAGGAATTTGGGGAAAGACGATTGGGAAAAAGATTTGCGGCATTGTCGTGTTGGAGGACAATTTTACAAAATGCACTCTCTCCAACGGATTTCTGAGGAATCTTTTGAGGATTGTGGACTTTTTCTTTTACTATTGGGTGGGACTTGTTACGGCTGTTGCAACAATGAAATGGCAGAGGCTCGGCGACATTGTGGCAGAGACAGTGGTCGTAAGAGATCATCGAGCCTCCGAAATTATTCCTCAGCCTTAGCCTACGCCCCCGGTGGAGATTTTCAGATTTTTGCTGCGGGCCTCCAGCGCGCAAACATCCGCCCAAGAAGTACTTCCTGTAATCAATAAAGAGCCATTTTCCCTTTTCGATGCAGATTTCAATCGGATATCTTCAGGTTTGGACCAGTGAAGGTATTGGCAAGCTATCTCCAAATGTTGCATGCCGCCACCACGCACTAATATAATGTATTTTCCTTTTGGACCTTTCCCTGAAATCGTGGAGAAAGGAGAAACCATGTCCCTCATTCTCAAATAGCTCTTTTCATCTGACCATCCACCTTTTTCTTCTCTCTAACGCGTTTTGTTCACTTCACACAATCGTCTCGCCAACCGATAGGCTCTCAATAGCGGCCAAAATACTCGGGGCAAGGTTGAACGGAATTATTTTGAGGTTGTAGCAAATGTTACAGACACTTTCTGAATAATGTGATACATAAGAAGTTAACAACATCCAAACGCTTAGAAGGGAGTTACAGTTAAGAGTCTGCAAGTCCAACAGAAATTCTTCCAGGAGGTGATTAAGGATGGAATATGGGGAACTTATTAAGATGGCTGAAGCCAATTTGAAGGCGAGGGATACACTTAAGAGTTATTCTTTGGGAGAAGGTACTCCTTTGAGACAAGGACCTGAAACGAATTTCGTTGGTCGTTTCAACCTCCAATATTTTGAGCGTTTCGGGTTCAAATTCAGAATGATAGACTCCGAAGAAGCTTCTACTGAAATCACCCTCTTTAACAAGAAATTTAGGACTCCAATTTTGAGTGGTGCCCTTTCAGGGATGGCTGATATTACAGATAAGCCTTTAGTGAAGATCGCTTCGGGAGTCAAAGACAGTGGCTCTATGATGTGGCTGGGGATTGCCTCTTCAGAGCAAGTGAAAGAGGTCCTTGAAACGGGATCTCCGACGGTAAGAATCGTCAAACCCTTTAAAGAAATTGAAACAGTGATTAAAGAGCTAAAAGAGGCTGAAGAAGGGGGAGCCATTGCGGTTGGGACGGATATTGATTTCTTTTATGGAGCCAAAAGGGGAGATCGGATCTTTGTTCCGAAGGCCATGGCGCCCAGAAGCGTGACGGAGTTGAAGAGATTAGTAACAGCTACCAAGCTTCCTTTCATTCTGAAAGGGGTTCTCAGTGGCGAGGATGCAGAGAAAGCCCTTGAAATGGGGGCCGGAGGCATTGTTGTTTCGAACCATGGGGGTGCGATTATCGACTATGCAGCCCACCCTCTGGAAGTGTTGCCAGAAATTAAGCAGGTCATTGGTGACAAGATGCCCATTTTCGTCGACAGCGGGTTTAGGCGCGGATCTGATGTTATGAAGGCTCTGGCTTTGGGTGCGAATGCTGTTCTTGTTGGATGGCTTTTGGTCATGGGCCTGGCCGCCAACGGTAGCCAAGGTGTCACAGAGATGATCGATATTGTGACAGACGAACTGCGACGAATCATGAGTGTGACGGGATGCCGTTATCCATCAGAAATTGACGAGAACGTTTTAGTCAAGCGTGATATAATTCCGAACATCTAACGAAACACCGTTTTAGAACTAAAAACATCACCAAAAGGAGGCTTTTATGTCGGCAAAATTGATGGAGTATTTCAACAAAATGCCCAGGCTGGGGACTCTGAGTACGGCTGGTAAGAATGGAAAAGTAGATGTAGCCTATTTTGGGTCAGCTCGAATGATTGATGAAAAGACAATTTTCATGGGTTGCGGGAAGAATCGGACTTTTGCCAACCTCCGGGAAAATCCCAATGCTGTGTTTATGATCATGGAGCCAGGGAATTCCCCACCTGAATGGAAGGGGGTTAGGCTTTATCTCAAGATGACGGAATGTCAGACCTCCGGGAAAAAGCTCGATACGCTCAAGGCCCAACTCGCTGAAAAGGCAGGAGAGGCTGCAGCTAAAATGATGTATGCGGCCATCACCTTCGAAATCGAGGAGTTGAGACCTTTTGCTGATTTTGGGCAAGGTTGGGAGAAGTCCATTTAAATAAGAACCCGACAATAAATTACTGAGAAATTAGGAATTGCATACAACGGCGCAAATGCAGAAGAGCATGGCCGTCAGAAAATCCATAGGGAGGAGTGTGTATGGGATGTCTCTGCAAGAACCTAATTGGTGATAGATTAGATGCAGTCAGTGCCTGTATCGGTAACCTATGGATCTTTGAAAATCTGAGTGGAGAAGAAAAGCAGGCCTTGGCAGAAGGAGCCCTGAAGAAGGCTTATAAACAGGGCGGTATCATATTTTCGCAGGGAGTCAAGGCCGACCTTATGTTCTTGATCAAGGCGGGACGTGTCAAGTTGAGCAAGTTTACAGAAGACGGTAATGAAATCATATTCGATATTCGAAGAGGTGGAGATTTTGTTGGCGAAAATATCTTTAGCGAAGACGTTGACTACCCTGTAACCGCCACCTGCATGGAGGACACTTTTACCTGTGGATTCAGTAAGTCCATTTTTGAACAACTGATACTCAAATATCCCAATATCGGCTTGCAGGTGATCAAAAACATGAGCAGGCGCATGTCCTGGCTATCCAGCCATGTGGAAAGCATGGCTCTAACGACTATTGTCGAGAAGCTTTACAGAAGTTTACTCAATGTCGCCGAGGAATATGGGACAAAAAGTGATCGCGGATTTATCCTGGAATTGCCTTTCACCCATGAAGAACTGAGTTTCTTGGTGGGCGCCCACAGAGTAAGCATCACAAGGGCGATGAAGGAGCTTAAGGAATCAGGAAAAGTGATCCAGGAAGGCAAAAGGATCATTCTCCCTCCGTCAAAGCCCAATTGAATTCTTTATGATCAGACATCAATAAAAAGGAGAGTCTTACTATGGAAGAATTCGGCCGGGATTTCATCCAAGGTATGAAGAACAAGTTGGACATGGAACTGATCGGGGTGGCCTCGGTTCAAGCTTCACCTTCGAGGGAACTAAAAGAGAGGGCTAGTGCCCTTTTGCCCAATGCAAAATCGGTCGTTGTTCTGGGCAAGGAGATTTACAAAGAAGTGGTGTTGCTGCTTAAACCTTCAAAAGAGGCTGGCGAGGCTGAAAGTGGAGAACTGCTCGGGGTCCATTCAGACTATCTCAACGGCAGGCTGACAAGGGCAGTCCATGAATTAGCGACCCTCTTTCGGCAAAAGAGTTATCGTTCCCTTCCCTTACCGGCAGTAGCGCCTTCTGACCAGCGGTTCCTAACGGCCCTTCTCTCTTATAAGCACGCAGCGGAGTTGGCCGGACTGGGGACAATTGGACGCCACAGCTTATTGATCACTCCTGCGTTCGGCCCCCGGGTGAGACTGGCTTGCCTATTGACAGAAGCCATTTTGGAACCCACGCCATTGAACGGTAAGGATTATTGCATCAATTGCGATATCTGCGTCCGTGAATGTCCGGCTCAGGCACTTCAGATTCCAAAAGAGGGAGAAAAATATTCCATAAATAAATTTGCATGCCGAGCCTATCGGCAGGCTGGGTTGACCTGCAGTGTTTGCATGAAAGCCTGCGATGAGGCTATTGGCTAATCTGAATGAGCCAGGGGTTTCATTTTCAAAGGAAGGGGTAGCAGGAAGATTATGATGAGGATTCTTGGAGTTTCGGATTCTCCTATCCAACAAGGAACACCGACAGGACCATCAGAACAGTGCTTGAAGCAACAGGATTGGAATCGGAGTTCATCAAATTGGCCGATTATACAGTCGCGCCATGCAAAGCATGTCTCGGTTGCCTCAAAACCAATAGATGTGTGATCGAGGATGATGGAATCATGCTTGCCGAGAAAGCGAAGTAGGCTAACGCATTGATTATTGGCGGGTTTACCCTTTATTCCTCTTCGGATTCGAGGGCGAAGGCATTTATCGAACGACTCTATCCACTTCGCCATATCCATGGGTTTATGTGGGGAAAACCAGGTGCAGCAGTGATTATCTGTGCGATTCCTTCAGGAAAAGAACAATTGCCCCCAGCCTGCGACATGGGCGTAAATCCCATCATGTTCTACATGATGGAAGAGAAGGGGATGAACTTTTTAGGTTCAGCCAAAGTGTCTGGAAACGTGCCATGTGTCAAGTGCGGGATAGGCGACGAGTCTGAAATGTCAGGAATAGAGTTGATTTATGGTTCAGCAACAACTGTTGATTCTATAGGCATCACTACCTTCGAACAGCAACCGGATGCAATTAAAGCGGCTAAAGAACTCGGGAAGAAGATAAGGCAAGAACCCACCAAATGATTTCTTAAGCTGGTTTATGGTAGAATAATTCGTAATTCAATATCTGGGGGACAAAGACAATGGATCAGATGGTCGAGGAAGTTTACAAAAAATTAACGAAACATCTATCCTCATTAGGCATGGGCTATCCAGAGAAAGAAGAACTCCTGGAGATTCTCCATGAGAACTTCACTTCTCTCGAGGCAGAGGTTGCCTTAGCGATTCCCACAAAGGTAATCCCTTTTGAACTCTGTCCTGTAGAAGAGATTGCCTCCCGAATCAGCCTCCCCCGGGAGGAATTGGAACAGATTCTGTCAAACTTGTCTCATCGGGGACTTCTTTTTTCAAGAAGGATGAAGGATGGAGGAGTAGGGTATGCTCTCCAGCAATTCGGATTTGGTTTTCCACAGACCTTTTTCTGGGGAGGATTGGATACCCCGAATTCACAGAAGAGGGCCGAACTGTTTGTCAGATATGTGAAGCGCGATCAACTCTATGAGGCTTACGGAAAGACCGAGACAAAGGCCTTGCGTTATGTCCCGGCTTCTCTATCAGTTGATCCCAATGAACACGCGGTTTTTCCTTTTGAGATGATGGAGCAACTCGTTCAAAAGGTCCATGTGATTGCCCTTGTCCATTGCCCTTGCAGGGCGATTGCACAATTAATCGGGAAAAAGAAATGTGATCATCCTCTCGAAAACTGCATCAAATATGACGAATTGGCAGAGTACTTGATTGAGAAGGGAATCGGAAAAGAGATCACAAAACAAGAAGCCCTCGATGTGATCAGAAGATCTGAGGAGGCGGGGCTGGTTCATCTTGTCGATAACGCAAGGGAAGGGATTAAACATACCTGCAATTGCTGCGGCTGCTGTTGCTGGTCCGTGGGGACGATCCGAAGGAAGAGCATTCCGAGGGACGTGCTCATGGCTACCTACTTTCTCAGGGAAACAGATAAGGAGAAATGTACCGGCTGTGGAGAATGTGTGGAGATCTGCCCTGTTCAGGTCATAAAGATGGAAGGTGATTTTCCCGTGATCGATAAGGAGTGGTGTATTGGATGTGGCGTATGTGCCGTCCCCTGCCCTACCGGAGCAGTCAAATTGGTGAGAAAATCTGATGCCATCCCGCCAAAAGACTTTAGAGAATTACACCGAGAGATTTTGAGAGAGCGAAAATCCGCCGCCTAACGACGATTCAACGGCACCTGGAAGCCGTACAGCACATTAACTGGTTAGGGCTCCGCACTATTTATTTAGACTGAACTGCCTTTTTTGTTTATTTCTTTTGGTAATCATCACCTCCGAAATCAACTCACTATTGTAGAGTAGTAGGTGAAGTATGAAAAGTGGGCAAGTAGGCAAAACCCCTCCTCAAAGTGAAAGAACTCCCTTGCTGAGTTGAGTATAGTAAAATAGAATTAGAAAGTAATGTCTTTCCCAATAGCAATACGCCAAAAACAATACGAATGATCGGTTAGGAAAGACAATACGGAGGTGGAGAATTGGCCATGGAAAATAATGAACGAAACGATGTTTTCCTCCAGGCACTGGCGACGATACTGCTCAGATCCTTTCTTTTTGGCCTGGCACTCTTGCTACTGTGGTTCCTTCTCTATTTGATTACCCCCGACTGGATGTTGGATTTGAGTGCAAAATGGTTCAATGTTGGCAAACGTGATTTCGATTTGATTAACTACTTTGGCATGGGGTTTTTTAAGATAAGCATTATTCTATTCTTTCTCGTCCCTTATCTCGCTATCAAATCGACGTCGCGAAAAAGGGAGACAAAGAAGCCAGCTTGAAAATGAGATCTCCTTCAGAGTATTCCGTTCTCTCTGCGACCTTTGACACCAATCGCGCAGCGGGCCAGGAGAGATTAGAAATTTCTAATTCTTTTTTAATCTTGTTTTAACCCTGATTGTGGTATCCGGTATACTGAATTCCCGAATAAAATTTTACAGGCGAAGTGAAGTAACCGAAGGGTCACAAACGGCATGAGCTACAGGCCAGAGACGCCATTTGACAACATCGAAAGCGCAGAGCAGTTTGTGAAACTGCTGATCGAAGCGATCGAGCAATCCAAGCGCGACGTGGATGCCGACATCGCGCGGTCGGATGGCAGCCGTTCGGGACGCAGCAAGAAAGCCCTCCAGCTTATCTCCTCTAACCTGGCGAAACTCAGTGACCACATGGCCAACAGTTGCCGAATTCTGAACCACTTGAGAACCCTGCGCCGGCTGCTTCTCCAGGAGCGGCAACTCGACAACACTCCCGAGACCAGAAACGCCAATCGTGAACTAAGGCGCTGGTCTTAAAGTGACCCCACCAGAAATTCCTTGCCTCTCCCCTCCTGAAGTTCAGAACTCCTAACTTTACCTGATAATACAACGTAATCAGTAATCGCCGCCCTGGGGAGTAGAAGCAACAACTGAAGGACAGGGCAATTTCATGCCCAGCTTTTATGGTTTGTTAGCCTATAAAGGACTGAAGAGTGGACGAGGAGTCTATTTAATCTCTCGATACAAGGCATTTGCCAAACCCCGATTCAGCGTTTTGAGGATTTCATATTCTTTCAGCGCTAAGCCACAATCACCAATCATAAGATATGCATTCCCCAGGTTGTAATGTGCCTCCGCAAGATTGGGGTTGATCCGGAGGGCCTCGTTGTATTGGTTAGTGGCTTCCCGGTACTTGCCCTGGTTCAAGAAAGCATTCCCCAGGTTGTAATGCACCTCCGCAAATTTGGGATTAATCCGGAGGACCTCGTTATATTGGTCAATGGCCTCCTGGTACTTGCCTTGCTTCAAGAAAACATTCCCAAGGTTATTATGTGCCTCCGCATAATTGGGATTAATCCGGAGGGCTTCGTTAAAATGAGAAATAGCCTCCTGGTACTTGCCCTGCTCCAAGAAAACATTCCCCAGGTTGTAATGTGTCTCTGCAAGATCGGGATTGATCCTTAGGGCCTCAGTATATTGGTTAATGGCCTCCTGGTACTTGCCCTGCTTCAAGAAAGCACTCCCAAGGTTACTATGTGCCTCTGCAGAATTGGGATTGATCCGGAGGGCCACGTTAAAATGAGAAATAGCCTCCTGGTACTTGCCCTGGTCCAAGAAAACATTCCCCAGGTTGTAATGTATCTCCGCAAATTTGGGATTAATCCGGAGGGCCTCGTTAAGATGAGAAATAGCCTCCTGGGACCTGCCCTGTTTCGAGAAAACATTTCCAAGGTTGTAATGTGCCTCCGCGTAATTGGGATTAATCCGGAGGGCCTCGTTATATTGGTTGGCCGCTTCCTTGTACTTGCCCTGGATCAAGAAAGCACTCCCAAGGTTATTATGCGGTCGATCCTTGTGAGGGGACTTCTTCACACAATCCGTCCAGAGTTCTGCCTCACTGCTCCAAACTCTGTTCCTCCAGTAGGTTCCAGTCGTAAGGAGAAGGATCAACAAGCCACAGATGATCATTTCCCCGATATGAGGTTTTGGTCTTTCTGCCACGCTTTGTACCGTTGTCCCCCTCACTCTATTTGCTCGCGGTGTTTCCTCAAGATCCGCTTCATTCGTTGAATCTCTTGGCCATTGTCTCGATTTTCTTTATAGAAAAGATGACGCAAAATGTTTTGACATTAGTACGCTTATCGCAGACGAGTCCTGCCCCATTATGCACATTTCTACCCATAATCGTCAACATTGAAGGCTACCTCGAATTGACTCACATTAAATGTTACCCGTTTGGTTAAGCAAAAGGTATCGTTGACTCATAATTCATGTTACCAGACAATATCCCCTTTTAAGGGGGGTTGTCATGAGTCCACGAGCCAGAATGGAATATCTCGAGACCATCTACTTAAGATACAAAAGAGCCTCGGTGAAAGAAAAAACCATGATCCTCAACGAATTCTGCTTAAACTGTGGTTACCACCGAAAACATGCGATCTGACTCCTAAATCATTTCAAGCGCTTTACCAAGCCTAAACCTAAGAAAAGAGGCAAACCATCAAAATATAATAAGGCTTCGGTCTTAAAACCCTTAAAGAAGATCTGGCTGGCAGCAAACTTGCCTTGCTCAAAGCGCCTGAAGGCGATTCTACCTCTCTGGCTCCCCTCTTATATCAAAGAATTTGGCAGCCTCTCCTTAGAGGTGGTTCAATCGCTACGAGGGATCTCACCAGCCACCCTGGATAGACTTTTAGCACCTACCCGAGTAAAATACAGGGGCCGGGGGAGATCCACCACGAAACCCGGCACCCTCCTGAGAAAACTGACCCCTGATGTCAATAGTGGACACGAAGCGCTCTCTCATGCTGCAAGTTGCCTTGTATAGAACTGCCGCTCATAGACAACCGGAGAAAGGTACCCCAGCCGTGCTTGCCGTCTTTGCCGATTGTAGAATACCTCGATGTATTCCGTGATCTCCCGGATGGCCTGCTCTCTCGTCTTGAAGCGACAGTGATGGACAAGCTCATTCTTGAGCGTACCCCAGAAGCTCTCCATGGGAGCATTGTCGTAGCAGTCGCCCTTCCTGCTCATAGATGCTCTCATCTTGAACTGATCCACCAGCTTCCGGTATTCATGGGCGCAGTACTGACTCCCACGATCCGAATGGTGAATCAGGCCTGCTCCGGGCCGTTTGGCTGCCACGGCTCTGAACAGAGACTGGCTCACCAGGTTCTTGGTGAGACGATTGCCCATGGCATATCCAACGATTTCTCCCGTGCAGAGGTCCTTATGCCCTGCCAGATAGAGCCAGCCTTCTTCTGTGGGGATATAGGTAATGTCGCTGACCCAAACCTCGTTCGGCGTCGTTGCCTTAAACTGCTGATTGAGCAGATTCTGTGCCACAGGCAGAGCATGCTTCGAATCCGTGGTGGCCTTGAACTTCCTCTTCTGCTTACACCGTAACCCAAGCTTCTTCCTGATCCGTCTGATCCGGCAGATCCCGACCTTTACACCCTGTTCTTTGAGCTCATGCTGTAATCTCTCTGGACCGCACGTCTCACGGGTCCTCTTGTGGGCGGCTTTTATCTCTACTTCCAGCCTTCCCTCTTCCAGGACACGTTTGGAAGGCTTGCGCCTGAACCATTGGTAATAACCGCTCTTGGATACACGCAGAATACGGCACATCATCCCAATACAATACTTGAATCGCATTGCTTTCATGATCGCGTACCTGGCAGCGACTCCTTCGCAAAGTACACGGCCGCTTTTTTTAATATGTCTCGCTCCATCCTGGCTTCTGCCAGTTCACGCTTCACCCGGGCAAGCTCCATCTCTATTTCCGTAAGCGGCCTCTGGTGCTTTCCAACCTCCTTAAGCTTGCCTTCTCTGCTCGCCTTAACCCAGTACCGTATTGTCGAGGCCGCAACCGATAACCGACGCCCCACCTCCGGTATCTTTAATCCGCCTTCTGTTACGAGCTTCACTGCTTCCTCTCGAAGTTCCTTCGTGTAGATTGCTCTCGGAATCCTTTCCATTCTGACACCTCCGTCTTTAGTATTTTACCTCAACTTTGGTGTCCACAAAAGTCATCTTACCCCAAACAGATCCCTATTAAGACCAACCAATGGGATGAGACAAAGCCAGGGTTCCTGGAGGCTGATACCATCGCCCATTGCGGGCAGACTCTCCTGGGCCAGTTTGCCTATACCATAGACACCGTAGATATCGGCACCGGCTGGACAGAACAAAGAGCGGTCTGGGGCAAAGGCGAAACAGAGGTCCTGGAGCAAATTCAGGATATCGAAGACTCCCTGCCTTTCCCTTTGCTTGGGTTTGACTGCGATAACGGCTCGGAGTTCTTGAATTGGCATCTGATGAGGCACTTTAACCAAAGAGAGAAGCCCGTACAGTTTACCCGAAGCAGACCCTATCATAAGGACGATAACGCTCATGTGGAACAGAAAAACTGGACCCATGTCCGGCAGTGGTTTGGATACCATCGACTCGATAAACACGTCCTGGTCGGGCTCATGAATCACTTATACACCCACGAGTGGCGGCTCTATCATAACTTCTTCTTACCCTCCGTGAAGCTGGTAGAAAAAAAATTGGTGGAGGGAAAGACCATGAAGCGTTATGATCAGCCTAAGACTCCTTATCAAAGGGTATTAGAATCCCCCTATGTCTCAGCTTCGGTGAAGCGTTCTCTTAAAGAACAGTTTGAAAACCTCAACCCCTTTAGGCTAAGGAAGGCTATGGAAGATAAGCTTAATACCATTTTTAGAATCTTACGTTCCCAAAAACCTATGGTCACGATACCTATTTCCTCATTCCTTTCGGGTAACATTTATTAATGAGGCATCAGGACCTTGGGGGAAGGTGTAACGAAATGAGCAGAGACTTGAGGAGCCGGAAGGTGGAGCTTCGGGCCGCCGAACGGGTGAAATTTCTGCATTCTGATGACAGTTTCCGTCTGATTCGGAACGCAGCAGATAAGGTTAAGTTTTCCCCAATTTCTAAACTATCCTGTAATTTAAATGAGTTGAATCGGGAAAATCCCCAATGGCAGGAAAATTGCCGGCTTCTGTCCCCTTTGGACACGGGGTACCTGTAATTTTTTACATTAGAAAATTGTTGACAACTTTTTTTGGCAGCGGTATAGAGATAAAATACTAAAAATTTCTAATCTTTTCTATTCAATCTTTCACAAATTCAGGGGGGAGAGAGGAGGCGAAACTGGTCTGTTCTTTTCCAACCCGGATCAACGATTTACAAATATCAAAAAAAGGAGGATAAAAGAGTATGAGAAAGCTGTTAGTTTGTTTGTTGGCTGCGGCGATGCTGTTGGCCTTCACCGGAGTGGCGAATGCTGTTGCAGATTCAGAAGTTTTAGTTTTCACGGCTCCAATTTCCTTTCCAGTCCACATTGTTAAGGAAAGCCAGGCGGCGGTCATCAGTACAACGACGGGCATCGCGAAAACGACTCTGGTGACAAAAACTCACACCTTCACAGGCCAGTTAGTTGCGAATGTGAGTGTGGTCCCCGAATCTGGGACGAGCCCGAACGAGATTATAATCAACGAGGTGTTTTTCTGTGGTACTAGTAACTCCAGCGCCGTGCAGATTGATTTTGGAAGTTTCGCTACCATAGTGAGTGATACTTGGTCCGGGAAGGCAACAACCGAAGCTGCAACTATTGACATGATTGGCACAGGGGATTTCTTCTTGCCCCCAGCTTCTGCAGCCGTTGGTATCGATTATCTTAATGCAAAGGCAACTGGTGTATTCACCGCCCCAAGTACCTTAAGCAAAATACATGTGAGCGGCACCATTGCCGGAGGTTTTTCTAACAGTGATTTGACCACTGATTTGACCGACGCCGTGGACACTTCCCCCAATATTTTTAATGCTACTTTTTCCACCACTACTCTGGTTCCGGATACGAGTTGCACCCAAGCAGCAACTTGCAGCTCTGCTGGTGCAGTGGTCTGCACCCCGTAATTTCACTGAGAGGGGGCTTCTTAATTGAGGCCCCCCTCTCCCCAAACCTCCATCCCTCGGTTAGAAAATAAGTTTCGTCTGACGGTTAGGGCAAGGATGCCCGTATCGTCATTCGGCTACATCCGAGTGCATAAAATCCCTAAAGGTACCATTGTCGAGGCTTGTCTATCGATACTGGATGATCGAGTTTCTTTTTGTGTCCCACGATTCGTCGGACGTTGATACCAGCGTCGTCATCGTTAAACGATATTTCCTTTGATCTTAAACCAAACGGGCTTCGTAACCGTTGCCTTAATCCAAGAACTCGAAGCTCTCGCTGTTCTCTTCTTACTTAAGAAACATCCTCCTTTCACAAATTCCTTGATCACCAATAGGAGATTTGGTATGAGAGTCATTATGCCCCGGCAGAGCCGGGGCTCTACGATTGTTGGCCCGTCAAAGGGGCCTGATCGCAATCGTTTAAATCAAAACCATTCATTGCTCGTTGATTCGTAAGAGTTCTTGTTGTAGTCATTCTTACCCCGTATCACGTACGGGGTAAACTCCAGCAGGAATCCAGGGTTCCCGATGAAAATCGGGACCCAGGGTATAAAATGGTTCCCGGCTTTCGCCGGGACGACGTCTGGATTCCGGGTCGCCCCCGGCTCAAGGCCGGGGTTGCTCGGAACAATCGTGCATTCCAAGCACTAAAAGGGACTTGCGTCGTTAGACTATGCTTTTCCCGTTTCAGACTCCTTTGCTTTCTGCAATCGCTGGATAAAATCCTCTATGAACTCTTTTCTCTTTTGAAGGAATTTAACAATGTCGGTCTTGTGAGTGAAAGCAATTTCCCATCTGAGCTCTGAGAGATGTTTTTGAAGAATGTCCTGCAATGTATCGATATCCTTGGAGGTCAATTCAACCTGAGCCATCTTTCTTCCCCTCCTTTACACCATACTCCATCACTAAAAAGTAAGATAAAAAAGCTTCCAGGGCAATGGAGGCCCACGGCAAAGCCCGTATTATCTCCATGGATACCCGGGTACGCCCGTAAGCGTTGAAACGTTTCGGTGCCCTAGTACCAGGGCTTCGGCGCAGGCTAAAGCCTTTTAATGGGTGCGGCTACAAATGAAGATCATAAATTCCTTGATCACCAATAAGAGATTTGGTATGAAAATTATAGGGAGGAGATGAGGATATGATATCGCTAAGAGAGAGGATCCGGATCGCTTCGGGCGATGGAACGGCCGATCTTCTGATCAAAAACGGCCGGGTTGTGGATGTCTTTTCAGGTCAGATTGAAAAGAAGGACGTGGCCATTTTCGGCGGCGTGATCATAGGCTTCGGAGATTATCGGGCAAAAAAGACGATCGATGTAAAAGGCGATTTTCTCTGCCCGGGTTTGATTGACGGCCATGTTCACATCGAATCGAGCATGCTGACCATCCCTGAATTTGCTCGAGCCGTTCTTCCTAACGGGACGACCTCTGTCGTCATCGATCCTCATGAAATCGCCAATGTCCTCGGCAAAGAGGGTATACGCTTTATGGTGGAATCGGCGAGAAGCGTCCCTCTCAATGTCTTCCTGATGCTCCCTTCCTGTGTTCCAGCCACACATATGGAAACATCCGGAGCTATTCTTAAGGCAGCCGATTTAAAGCCCCTGCTCAAGGAACCCTGGGCCATCGGATTGGCAGAGATGATGAACTTCCCGGGCGTCATCTTCGGGGATCCGGAAGTCCTCAAGAAAATTGAGATGGCAAGGGGAAAGCGAGTGGACGGCCATGCCCCCATGCTTTCGGGAAAGGGGCTTTATGCTTACCTCACTGCAGGAATTCGATCTGACCATGAATGCACCACTCCCAAAGAGGCCAAGGAGAAATTGAAAAACGGGATGTGGATTATGATCCGAGAAGGAACGACGGCGAGAAATCTAAGAGATCTCATTCCGCTTGTCATTCCCAAGAATTCAAGGCGGTTTCTTTTCGTCACCGATGATCGCCATCCCAAAGAGCTCATCGAGGAGGGCCATATCGATTCTATGGTGAGACAGGCCATTCGATGGGGACTCGATCCCATTCTTGCGATTCAAATGGCAACATTAAACGGCGCCGAATATTTCAGGCTAGATGATCTCGGAGCCATTGCACCGGGGTATAGGGCTGACATCATTACGTTCGATCATCTGGGACGATTTCAAATTAGGAAGGTTTTCAAAGACGGAAAATTGGTTGCTGAGAATGGTAGAATGCTCCTCCCTCCTCTCCGAAAAGCGAAAGGGCCGGGGCTGAAGGGGTCCGTTCGAATCAAGCCTCTTAAAAAGGAGGCCTTCCTTCTCCGAAGTGACCAGTCGCTTGCCAAAATCATCCAGCTCATACCATGTCAAATCGTCACAAAAAAAGTAACGAAAAAAATCCTATTGAAGGATGGAGTGGCTTACCCCGACATCAAAGAGGATATCCTTAAAATTGCAGTGGTGGAACGGCATAAGGCCACGGGAAATGTGGGAATCGGTTTTGTTCAGGGTTTTGGCCTAAAGAAAGGAGCCATCGGTTCATCCGTGGCCCATGACTCGCATAACCTGGTCATTGTGGGGACCAATGATCAGGATATGATCAAAGCAGCGGAAACCATTCAAGCCATGAAAGGCGGGTTGACAGTGATTCTGAACGGAAAAGTGTTAGCCTCCCTTCCCCTGCCCATAGCGGGTCTAATGTCCGATGCGTCGGTTGATCAAGTCAACCTTCGGTTAGAAGGTCTCCATCGCGCCGCCAAAAATCTTGGATGCAAAATCCCGGACCCGTTTATGATGCTTTCCTTCTTATCGCTGCCGGTGATTCCAGAATTAAAAATCACTGATAAAGGCCTGGTGGATGTAAATCAGTTCAAATTTGTCCCGCTGTTTGGAGAAGACTAATTGAAATCCGAAGCACGAAATTCGAAACTTGAAACAATATCGAATGATCAAAATTCAAAATTTAGTTTTACCCTAAATCTCCTTTGAGTCATTTGAAAATTAGAATTTTGGATTTGTTTCGGATTTCGATATTCGAATTTCGGATTTGGTAAAATCATTGTTGCCGAAGGGGTACGCGCTATGAACTGGGATCAGTTACTAAAAGAAGCAACCCGTCATCTTCAGGAATATATCCGTATTCAAACGGTCAACCCGCCTGGAAATGAAATTCAAGGAGCGAGGTTTTTCAAAAGAATTTTCGACGCGGAGAGGATTCCATGCCAAGTTTTTGAGCCCTCTCCGGGCCGGGGAAGCATCCTCGCCTCCTTGAAGGGGAATGGGAAAAAGAAGCCCATCCTCCTTCTCAACCACATCGATGTGGTCCCGGCTGAAAAAGAGCATTGGAAGGTCGATCCCTTTGCGGGAACGATCCAAGACGGATATCTCTATGGTCGTGGAGCTCTTGACGATAAATCCATGGGGATTATAGAGATGATGGTTCTCTTAATCCTGAAACGGGAGAAAGTCCTTCTAAAAAGAGACGTTCTCTTTTTTGCAGGAGCCGATGAAGAGACGGGAGGGGGCTGGGGCGTTGATTGGGCTATAGAAAAAGTTCCGTCGTTGGCAGAAGCGGAGTACGCCCTCAATGAAGGAGGGTCCATCTCCCTGAATGAGGACGGGACCGCAGATCGGTATGGGATCTCGAACGGCCAGAAGGTTCTTTTCCAACTCGAGGTCAAGGCGAAAGGAACCTCAGGCCATGGCTCAATGCCTCATTCCGACAATCCCAATGTGAAACTTGTAGAGGCTTTGGAGAGGGTTACGAAATGGGAAACGCCTTACAACATCCTTCCCGTGGTGAAGGAATATTTCCTAAAGATAGCTCCCAAACAGCCCCCTGCCGACAGAAAATTTTTCGAGGATATTGAGAAAGGTCTGAGCGACCCTGCCTTTTCAAAACGCTTGACATCCAATCCCGTCTACAATGCCATCGTGAGGGATACCATCTCGCTCACCATTCTTCAGGGCGGAAGCAAAATCAATGTCATTCCCTCGGAGTCAACGGCCTCTCTCGATTGTCGCCTTATCCCCGGCTCTTCCAAAGAAGATTTCTTAAAGGAGGTCAAAAAACGATTAGGGGGCGAAGTCGAGGTGAAGGTCGTTTCGGAAAGTCACTCTCTTCCTCCTTCTCCTTTGGATACGGATCTTTTCCAGGCCATTCAAAGATTTGCTGCAAAGAACGATCCGGCTTGCCCCGTGGTCCCTTTGCTTCTCTCAGGGGCGACGGACAGCCGCTTTCTCAGGGAGAGAGGCATCATCACTTATGACTTTTGCCCCTTTCGATTGACCGAGACCGAATTGAAAACGGAGCACGGAAATGATGAACGGATCGCCCTGGAAAATCTGAGATTCGGGATGAAGATGCTGGTGGAAATCCTCAAAGAGATAGGCACCTAATTTGCAAATTTTAATTCTCCTTGACAACGCTATTAGTAAGATATATCATAAATGTAAGGAATTCATGCACTGTAAGGAGTTCGAAGATGGTCGTTACCGCGAAGATTACATCAAAGGGCCAAATTACACTGCCAAAAGAAGTAAGAAAACTTCTGAAGATAGATGTGGGCGCAGTAGTCGTTTTTGAAAGAGAAGACGATAAGGTCGTTGTACGAACGGCTAAAACACTTAGGGAATTTAAAGGATTCTTGAAGGGCAAGAGCGCAACGGCAGATTTTGATCGAATGAGAGACAAAGCCAAGAAGTATCTCGGGGATAAATTAGAGCGTGTTAAAAGATAGCAAAGACGTTGTCATCGACACGAATCTTCTTGTTCGCTATTTAACGGATGACGAACCGCAAAAGGCCGAAGCGGTTGATGTCCTTTTGAACGGTGCCGGCAAAGGGGAAATAAAAATCTTGATTCCTTCGGTTGTTATTGCAGAGCTTGTCTGGGTCTTAGAGAGCTTTTATAAAATGATAGCAGATGACATCACAGAGCTGGTTGAAGCAATCCTTAACACACCAGGGGTTGACACGCAGGATAGATCCATAATAAAAGCGGCCCTGAAACTTTACCGCAGCAAAAAAATTGACCTCGTTGATGCCTGGATTATTGAATTTGCAAGAGCAAGAGGCGCTAAGAGAATCTATACATTCGATAGGAAGCATTTTAGGGACGCAGAACAAATGGAGATAGTCAGTCCTTAGAAAATCTGAGATTCGGGATGAAGATGCTGGTGGAACTTATTAAAGATGTAGCTACTTAATCTCCCAATTGAATTTTGAAGTTGAGACCCCGGGGGTCACCCCAGTTATCCTATGTCTGACCCCTTTATATTTTCGCACTCCTACCCCCTCCCTGTCGTTCACCACCTTGCCTCATGTGGCGGGCTGACCCCTCAGGCTCTTCCCTTAATCGTTTCACTCGTCTAGTCTGCCACCGGTCAAGGATTGACCTCAATTCTCTTCATTTAATTTCCATAATCTCTCGAATTACCAGCCTCTCTTGCGTCGAAACCCTGGGCGTAAGCCTTTCGATATTTTTCTTCACCTGAGCAAGTTGTTCAGGGGAAAGTGTAAGTAGGCATAAGTAATCTTTCTGGCGATCCTCTTTCTCTATTCTTGAAAGAACCGACACAGATTTCTGAACCTGTTCAATAAACACCCCCGGTATACTCTCGCAAAATATTTCGGCAACGACCCCATCTGAATGAATGTATCCCCTGAATACTTTTTCAATAGCCTTTTCATTACCTTTCTTCGCTATGGACACGATTGAGTCTATTGAATAGAGAAATGCGGGTGTTAGCCCTTTTAACTCTATTTGATCATACAAATAATACATACCTTCGAAATCCATAGGGAAAGCTTCTGCAAACTGTCTCTCGTATGTTTTAGGCGAAGCAATATACAAGGCTAGTGAATAGGCCAACGCTAAATTCTTGTTTCTTTGTCCATTCACCTCGACCTTCATCGCCTCAAGAGCCCTAAGGTTGCCAGCATTCGCATAGTTAAACATTATCTTTAATAAAGCGTCGTTGTCAGTCGAGGTCCCATTGCCAACTGCCAAAGGTGAGTACGCTACGAAGCAGAAAAAGAGAACGAATGCGATAGCATACTTCATTAGCACCTCCTTTGCTAAAACGGCCAAGTTATCCCGCCGGGGGAATACGTGTCTGGTGTCAGGGGTCTTGAAATGTGACTCGAGCTCGAGATTAGATGCATTATGTCAAACGCCATGATCTTACACCCCATCCTTACACCCTATCCTCTCCCGTGAAGTCAGGAGAGGAGCAGATTGGAAGGGAATTTGTGCTGATTTTAGGAAAGCTTCCCATCGATGTCAAGAAGAAAAGACCATGAGATGAAGGAGTAAGAAGGGCCTATTTTCTAAACAGCGTAAACAATAATGTCAGGATGATGCTGATGAGGATGGAGGTAACAATCGGAAAGTAGAAAGTGAAATTCTTTTTTCGAATGATGATATCTCCGGGAAGTCTGCCTACCCACGGAATCTTCTCTCCGATAAGCAGGAAAAGACCGGCCAGAATAATAAAAACCCCCAGCAGAATGAGCAACTTACCTAAAGGACCTAGACCAAGCATCTGGACCCCAATATACTATATCTGAGTTTCCACCGCAGAGGCGCCGAGATCGCAGAGGGTCATATTTTATGATCCAATCAGGAGAGGGCGATTGGATCATAAACCCACGCTTCCAAAAATATTCAGCACCCTATCCCTCTGCCAAGTCTATTCCTCAAAGTTGTTGACCACCCTCACAATGCCTTCTTTCATGATGGGTACGTTGAAATTGAGAATGAGACCCAATTGCAGACCAGAAAGTTTCAAATAGGTAAGTAGCTGCGCCTTATGAATATCCTCGATCCTTTCACAAGATTTCAGCTCCAAAATAACCTTGTCCTCTACAACAAGATCAAGTCGGTAAGCACAATCGAGTTTGAATTGCTTGTAGTTAATGGGTAACGGTTTTTGTCGTTCATAAGTGATTTTTCTCAGACTCAATTCATGGCACAGACATTCCTCATACGCTGACTCCAGTAACCCAGGCCCCAAATGCTTATGAACCTCTATAGCTGCTCCGATGACTTCGCCTGTCAGGTCGTTAATATCCATAATCACTCTTGTCCGAAATAATAGTTTCACCGCAGAGCCGCCGAGGGCGCAGAGAAAGAATTTTTTGTTTGTCGGGAGATGCCGACAAACAAAAAGGCTTCTGTTCGACTATTAGAAGGCTAACAACAAGTGCAGAAGGGTTCAATCTTATTCGCGAAGAGACGGAGTTTCTGCTCCAATCGCCATCTCCCGATTGGAGCAGAGGAAATCTCCCTCTGCGCTCTCCGCGTCTCTGCGGTGAAATCATTCTTTCCTTTGTTTCAAATATCTTTCTTTTTCACTATAGATACAGCCGCAGTATTGCTGGCGGTATAATCCCATCGCCTTGGAGACCTCCACCCCTCTCTTCCATCCCTGTCGAAAATCTTCGTAATAGAACGGAACTCCGATCTCCTGGGCAATACGCTCCCCGGTTTCTTTGATTAAAGCATGACTTTGATGAGTGCTTTGGAGAAGGGTCGTTGAAAATGCGTCAAACGCCTTGTTCTTGGCCTCGCGAGCGGTCGCTTCAAGCCGAACCGAATAGCAATATTGGCACCTTGCCTCTACTCGATGGGATATGTTTCTTAAAAACTCCTCGAGGAGATATTCATCCCGATAGATAACCTCCAGGCCCACCTTCCCTGAATATTGTTTCAATGCGTCCAGTCTTTTTTGATATTCCTGGTAAGGGTGGATGTTTGGGTTGAAAAAGTATCCGGTGACATCGTGCCCCTTTTCTTTCATTCGTTCAAGGGGAGTGATGGCACAGTTGGCACAGCAGATGTGGAGTAAGATTCTCATCTCTTCGAATCTTAAGGTCAAAGTTCAAATGTCAAATGTCAAAGGAATGTCAAACCTTAAAATCAAAAATTTTTGGCGTTAGGACTTTGGATTTGATTTGGTATTGATTCGCATTTGGTGCATCATTTCGTCAGAATTTAGAATTTAAAATGCTGTTATTCGAAACTCAGCTTGCGGCCGATAACTTTTTTTCAGAGTCTTTCCTCCGTGGAATCCCCAGATCCTTCTCCACTTGCAAGATCCTGTCGGTCGTCTTGATGACCGTGTCAGGATTGAGGGAGATGCTGTCGATGCCACAGCGGACCAGAAACTCGGCGAATTCTGGATAGTCGCTTGGAGCTTGGCCGCAGATGCCAATCTTCCTTCCGTTCTTCTTGGCCCTTTCAATCACTAATTGAACCATTTTTTTCACAGCCGGATCCCGCTCATCGAAGATATGAGAAACTTTCTCTGAATCACGATCCAATCCCAGCATCAACTGGGTCAGATCATTCGATCCGATGGAAAACCCATCAAAAATCTCAGCGAATTCATCCGCCATGATCACATTGCTGGGGACCTCACACATCACATAGATTTCGAGGCCATTTTCCCCCTGGATCAGACCGTGCTTCCTCATCTCCGCTATGACCAACCTCCCCTCCTCCACCGTCCTGCAGAAGGGAATCATCAATTTTACATTGCTCAGACCCATTTCGTTCCGAACCTTTTTCATCGCCTTGCATTCAAGAGAAAACCCTTCCTGATACGCTTCGTCATAATACCGGGAGGCTCCTCGGAAACCAATCATGGGGTTGTCTTCGACAGGCTCAAATTCGATTCCACCGATGAGATTGGCGTACTCATTGCTTTTGAAATCGCTCAATCTCACGATGACATCTTTAGGATAAAAGGCAGCAGCAATCTTGGCCACCCCTTGAGCCAACCTATCAACGAAGAAGGCCTCCTTATCTTCATACCCGATGGTCAACTGTTCAATCTCTTTTTTGGCATGACTGTCGCTGATTGAATCAAATCGGACAAGCGCCATGGGGTGGATTCTTATAAAATTATTGATAATGAATTCCAGTCTGGCCAGACCTACCCCATCGTTGGGAATAAAGGAGAGGTGGAAGGCATTGTCCGGATTTCCTACGTTCATCATGATTTTTGTCTGAGGCTTCTCCAGATGTGCCATATCGAAGTGCCTTACCTCATAATCGAGGATCCCTTCGAAAACCAATCCCGTCTCCCCTTGTGCACAACAAACAGTGGCACTTCGATAGTCTTTTAAAATCTCGCTTCCGTCCCCTGTTCCCACCACACAGGGAACGCCCAGTTCCCGGCTGATGATGGCCGCATGACAGGTCCTCCCTCCCCGGTCGGTCACAATGCCCGATGCAATTTTCATGATGGGCTCCCAATCCGGGTCTGTCATCTGGGTAACCAATATCTCGCCCTTCTTGAACCTTTCTATCTCTCTCGCACTCGTGATGACATTGATGGGCCCAGCGCCAATCTTTTCACCGACACTCTTCCCCTGTACCAACACCTTTCCCTTCTCTTTCAAAGAATAAGTCTCCAGGACATTCATGGCTCCTTGGGATTTTACCGTCTCTGGCCTTGCCTGAAGGATAAAGAGTTGCTGGGTAATACCGTCCTTGGCCCACTCAATATCCATGGGCATGTAGACCCCTGCTTTTTTCGAATAGTGTTCTTCGATCTTCATCCCCCATTGCGCGAGCTGAATAATCTCCTCGTCCTCAAGGATAAAACCTGCCCTTTCTTGAGCGGAGACAGGAATGTTCTTGGTTGACCCTTCTCCCTCCAGCGTATAGATCATTTTGATCTCTTTGCTCCCGAGGGTTTTCTGAATGATGGGTTTATAATTTCCTTTGATGCAGGGTTTAAATACATAAAATTCGTCGGGATTGATGACTCCCTGAACGATATTCTCTCCTAATCCATAAGCGCCCGTGATGTACACCACGTCCGGAAAGCCGGATTCCGTATCAATGGTGAACATCACGCCGGAACAGGCTTTATCGGAGCGCACCATCTTCTGGATTCCGATGGAGAGAGCGACCTGAAAGTGGTCAAACCCCTTGTGGGTTCTGTAAGAGATGGCACGGTTGGTAAAAAGGGAGGCAAAACATCGTTTGCAGGCCTGAACAAGGGCATATTCCCCACGAATATTAAGATAAGTTTCCTGTTGACCGGCAAAACTTGCACCAGGAAGGTCCTCGGCCGTGGCGCTGCTGCGGACCGCCACATCCGTATCGTCCCCGTACTCCTTGCACAGCTTCCGGTAGGCTTTCACAATTTCTTCAACGATCTCCCTGGGAAACTCCAAACTATGGATAAGCCTCCGGACCCGGCTTCCCCTCTCTGAAAGATTTTCCACATCCTCGACATCGAGACCCGTTAGTATCTCTTGGATACCTTCTTTAATCTTCGTTTTACCCTTGACATCATGCCAGTCCTGTACAATTCCTTCGTCCAAAAGAGAATGGTAGGCATTCACCGTCACAGCAAATCCATTAGGAACGTTCACCCCTTGTTTCGTCAGTTCCTTTCGCATCTCTCCCAGGGAGGCATTCTTTCCTCCGACGACGGGAAGATCGCTCAGTCCAACTTCATCAAACCATAAAATGTAAGGTTTTTTACCCATGGTCTCCTCCGTGGGTTATAATAATATCAATTTATCTGAACCTATTTTTCTTGTCAACCTTGCGAGATAAGCAACAATAACGGATATTTCTTTTTGGGAAATCCTTGGATTCACATGACACGCTGAAATCATTAAAATCTATCTCAGGGGGGTAACCCCACCGTCAAACGGTGCCGAAGGGAATCGATTGTTTCCCTTTAGGAAAATGCTTAAATTGGATAAGATAAATTTGACTAAATAAATAATGTTGAATATTAACCTCTTATTATAACAGGGTCAAGGCCGACCTATTGATAAAATCGCAGGGGAAATGAAGAGATCGAAGGAAGGAGAGGGGAAAATGATGAAGGGTCCAAAATACGTTTACCTCTTCGAAGAGGCAGATGGGTCACATAAGAAACTCCTCGGAGGGAAGGGAGCGGGTTTGGCTGAAATGACCCGTATGGGGCTTCCGGTACCGCCTGGATTTATTGTCACCACAGAGGCATGTCTTCAATACTACCAGAACAAAAAGAAACTCCCTGAGGGTCTGATGGAAGAGGTCCAGGCCGCCCTTAAAAAGGTCGAGGAAAAAACGGGCAAGAAGTTTGGAAGTGGTGCAAATCCCCTCTTCTTCTCCGTCCGGTCGGGTGCTGCGATCTCCATGCCGGGCATGATGGACACCATTCTCAATCTGGGTTTAAACGAGGAGACCCTGGAGGCGTTGATCGAGATCACCTCTGACGGGAGATTCGCCTACGACGCCTACCGGAGATTCATTCAGCTCTTCGGAAAGATCGCCCTCGGCGTGGAAGAAAAGGAGTTTGACCGAATCCTTAACGAGACAAAAGAAAAAGCGGCCGTCAAAGACGATACGGATCTCGACGCGGATCATCTCAAGGATATCTGCAAACAATATCTGAGATTGATTAAAAAGAGGACGGGAATCCCTTTCCCGGAAGATCCGATCGTCCAGCTGGGACTCGCCATCCAGGCGGTCTTTGGATCCTGGATGGGAAAGAGGGCAGTCGACTACCGGAGGGAATTCAACATCACCCCCGACATGGCGAACGGAACCGCGGTCAACGTGTGTAGCATGGTTTTTGGAAATATGGGTTTTGACTCGGCGACAGGAGTGGCGTTCACCCGAGACCCGGCGACAGGAGAGAACGTCCTCTACGGCGAATATCTTGTGAATGCCCAGGGTGAAGATGTGGTCGCAGGCATCCGGACACCCAAACCCCTCCAGGAGATGAAGAAGGAAATGCCAAAAATCTACCGGGAGCTGGAGCGGATCAGAAAAGCATTGGAAGGACATTTTCATGAGGTTCAGGACTTTGAGTTTACTGTTGAGAAAGGCAACCTCTGCATCCTCCAAACGCGTAACGGGAAGATGAACGCCCAGGCGGTCGTTCGAACTTCGAGAGAGATGGTGGCTGAAAAGCTCGTCACAAAAGAACAAGCGGTCCTGAGGTTGAAGCCTCACGAGTTGGAACAACTCCTCCATAAGCGGATCGATCCCGGCTTCAAGGGAAAACCCATCGCCGCCGGCCTTCCGGCCTCTCCGGGTGCGGCCTCCGGAAAAGCTATCTTCGATGCCGATGAGGCGGAACGAGTGGGAAAACTCGGTCACAAGGTCATCCTGGTTCGAGAGGAGACCAGGCCCGAAGATATTCACGGATTCTTTGCCTCGGAAGGAATTTTGACAAGCCGCGGAGGAAAGACTTCCCACGCGGCAGTGGTGGCCAGAGGCATGGGGAAGCCTTGCGTCTCGGGCTGCGAAGAGCTTCGAATCGATCTAAAGGGGAGAGAGGCCTTTATCAAGAACCTCCACATCAAAGAAGGAGACGTCATTACGATCGATGGCTCCAAAGGCGAGGTCTATCTGGGAGAGGTGCCTACCGTAGAACCCGAAGTCGGCAAAGACCTCCTGACGCTCCTGGGCTGGGCGGATGAGATAAGAACCTTGGGCGTTCGGGCCAATGCCGATACCCCTGATGGAGCGATCAAAGCAAGGCAGTTGGGTGCAGAAGGGATCGGCCTCTGCCGTACAGAGAGAATGTTTAATGCCGCGGATCGGCTCCCCATTGTTCGGCAGATGATCTTAGCAGGGTCGAAGGAGAGGAGAGCGGAGGCGATTGCAAAGCTTCTTCCCATGCAGCGCAGCGACATTAAGGAGATCCTCAGGGCCATGACAGGAATGTCGGTGACGATTCGTCTCCTCGACCCGCCGCTTCATGAATTTCTTCCATCCGCCGAAGAACTGGCAGAGGAATTGAGAAAGCTGAAGGAAGTCGAGACCGCCTTCTCCACCATGGAAAACATCTCTGACGCGATGAAGTTTTTGGATCCCTCTTTCCGGGAATCACTTGGACTCCTCGACCACGTGGTGACGGATATCGTCGAGATTAAAGAGAAGAGACTCGATAAAAAGCTCATCCGGAAAGAACAGGAAACCCTCAGGAAGGTAAAAGAGATGATGGAGGTCAACCCCATGCTGGGCCATCGGGGGGTAAGGCTGGGAATCACCTATCCTGAGATTTACAAGATGCAAATTCAGGCCATTCTGGAGGCAGCCGCGGAACTGCTCAAAGACGGCCTCGATATTCAGGCCGAAATCATGGTCCCCCAAGTCTGTACCGCCCAGGAATTGAAGTGGGTTTATCAGCTCGTCAAAAAAGTCCAGAGGGAAGTGGAGAAGCAATATAAAATCCAGATCCCCTTTAAATTTGGGACGATGATCGAAGTGGTGCGAGCCTGTATGAGGGCCGGCAGGCTGGCAGAGGTGGCGGACTTCTTTTCTTTTGGAACGAACGACCTGACGCAAGCCACCTTCTCTTTCTCAAGAGAAGATGCGGAGAACAAATTCCTCCCGCTTTACAATCAACGCAAGATTCTCCAAGACAATCCGTTTGAGGTGCTGGACGTAAAAGGCGTCGGAAGACTAATGATGATCGCGATTGAATGGGGAAGGAGGACCAAGCCAGACCTCAAGATTGGAATTTGTGGCGAACATGGCGGTCATCCGGAATCGGTCGAATTCAGTCATAGCATCGGGCTTTCCTACGTCAGTTGTTCTGTCCCACGACTCCCGATTGCGCGCTTAGCGGCTGCCCATGCCAAATTGAAGGAGAAGGACAGAGTGCTGCCAGAAAAATATGATCCGGATACAAGTCTCAACATTTTTCTCTAAACTGCCTAGAAAACAAACCTATTACCCCCTCTCCCTTGGGAGACTGTGTCGTAATTGCAGTTAGGGGACAGGTGACCAGCTTCGGAAGCTTTAGAATTGCGGGTTTTTGAAAGGCATAGCCAATCATTCTTGTCATCGGAAATGATGTCTTTATGAAGTATATGCGTATGAATTTACATGATAAAAGGTTCCGCTCTAAAGCTTCCTCAGCCAGCCGCCTGTCCCCTAACAGTCTCGCGTTCTCTACATGGAGGGATTCATTTTTTTCCGTAGTCACCATTGTGACACAGTCTCTGGTGGGAGAGGGCGGGGGTGAGGGGGGAGGACAATACTTGGCGTTTCCCCGCCAAGCGCGGAATTCATGGGTGACGTACCCTTCATGCGACATGGCTCAGGAATCGTTTGGACCTAAACGGACACTGGAATTGCACACGAAGGAGGAGAAGATTCATGCCCTTTAGAGCATCGATAAGAGTTTGCTTTAGCGATATTGATAATGCGGGTATCGTTTACTACCCCCGTTTCGTGCACTACTTCCATTTAGCGCTGGAGGAATTCTTCGCCGCTGAGATGGGAATCGATTTCGCCGATGTCTTACACAAACGCAACCTCTCCCTCCCAACCGTCCACGTCGAAAGCGACTTTCGGCGGAGGTTGCGCTACGGCGATCGGATCAGCATGGAAGTCCGGGTGATCGACATCGGCAAAAGCTCCATTACCTGGGGGTACAGAGGCTACCGAGGAAATGGCATAGAAGAGATGGTTGTGGAAGGACAAAACGTGACGGTCTGCGTCAAAACGGACACCTTTGAAAAAATAGAGGTCCCCGGGTGGCTGAGACAGGGTTTGACAACCTACATGGAGAGATTCAACACTTCTCACACCTGAAGGGGAAGGATTTTCTGGTCTCTTAATCGGACATATCCTTCGTGGCTAATTTTCAGGTGAGGAATGGCGGGGCTTCCGAGGGTATCGATGGTGAGCATAGGCTTTTCCCATGTGACCCCGTTCTTTCTCAAAGACTCTGCAACCCGCCTCACCTCTTCCCTCACAACCTCCATCGGTTTTAACGATACCAGCCCGCAAAGAGGGGCGGGAAATTCGGCGACGACCTCGCCTCCCACCGCATAGACGCCCCCGCCGCCGATGCCTTTAAGCCTGCCAATGACCGTCTCCATCGATTGGGGATCGCATCCCACGACGATCATATCCGTCGTATCCCAGCACATCGTCGATCCATAGGCTCCCTTTTGAAGGCCCAATCCTTTGAGAAGTCCCATGAAGGCCTTTCCGCGGCCCAGCCGATCCATGGCAAGAATCGTGATGAGGTCCTCAGATTGGCCGGGGATCCTGAGATCGATGATTTTCTCCTGGGTCACAAGCCTTGTCATCAGCTCCATCACCCTCACCTTCCCTGCCCTCGCTAAAGCTCTGGCGGGCGGTGCCAAGGCTTCGCCGTTCGGGAAACCATCATGAATTTTTACCGTGTTGAACATATAATCCGGGAAAAAAATCTTCTCGGGTTCAACCATCGACTTGCCGTCTCGATAAATGATCTTTCCATCGCACATCACCAGCTGAGGCGAAAAATCATCCGGTGAAGGGATGATCAGGATATCCGCCATCCTTCCGGGAGAAAGAGAACCGATCAGGTGATCCAGGCGAAAATGGTCCGCCACATTGATAGTAACCATTTGATACGTCACGGCGGGCGAGACTCCGAGCTTCAGGGCCCTCTTCAGTGCCGCGTCGAGATAGCCCTCTTCAAGAAATCCTTCGGGGTCCACGCCATCGGTCGCAAGGATCAATCTTCTAAAATCGATCTTCTTCCTGAAAATACCCTTGACTCCATCCAATTCTTTTCTGACAGACCCTTCCCTGAGTATCACCGAGTAGCCGAGCCTCAGTCTTTCCAATACTTCGTCTTCGCTGATGGGCTCGTGACAGGAGGAGACTCCAAAGCAGGCATAGGCCTGAAGTTTTCTCCCTCTGGCCCCCGCACTATGTCCTTCGACGATCTTCCCGAGGCCGAGAGCGATGGAGACAAGCTCTCTCACTCGCTCCCCCTGCCTTCCTTCTAAAAAGATGTTGCCCCAGTAAATCTCGCCCACTCCCAGGCACCTTGGGTCTTTCAACAGAGGCAGGAGTTCTTCATTCGTGGGGGCGTTGATTTCTCCCGACAGAGTGAGCCCGCACATCGCCGGGACGGTGTAATAGAACCGAATCGGCTGCTTTGATAATCCTTTTGCCACGCATTCGATGCCGTCTTTTCCTACGATCGGCGCGAACTCCATCGTTTCGGTGACCACCGTGGTGGTTCCGGTAGGGATGACATGTTTTGTGAATTCTTCGATCCCCACCCTGTTACAAATGGCGTGCGTGTGGCCGTCGATCAAGCCGGGAAGAAGAACCATGCCGTCTGCGTCGATGACAAGTGTCTTCTCTCCTTTGGATGGATCATGGTCAGGACCGACATAGGCGATGCTTCCATCCTTGACCCAGATGGACTGCTGTTTGATAAACTCTCCCGTGAAAACATTGAAAACGGTGCCATTGGTGATCACCGTATCCGGAGCGATATTGCCAAGGGCCACCTCGCTCAGTTTTTTTCTCTTTTCCGTATCATTCATCGAAGATCTCATAATAAACGTAACGAGCCCTGTCAAATAAGCGTCGATAGAACATAATCCATATTCAAGAACCTATATGCGGCGACATTAGTTATAACAAAGCAAGTCATTCCTGCCCCGTATCAAGTACGGGGTAAACTCCAGCAGGAATCCAGGGAAATACTGGATTCCGGGTCAAGCCCGGAATGACAAACAAAGTAAAGAACCTTTCGGCGCACTACATTGGTTTCTTTGATCTGGGACTATCAGCCAGGTTTCACGTCTATATCTTTCGACGATCCAGATGTGCCTCCAACCATGCTTCGACGTCGCCCAGGACCTGGTCATGCTCCGGCTCGTTATATACTTCGTGGTAAAGGCCGTCATAGATTTTGATTGTCTTGTCGACCGAGTTCACCGCGTCGTACAGCATCTGGGCGCCTTTCGGATCGACCAGCCTGTCAGCGCTGCCTTGCAGAATCAAAATCGGAAGCCTGATATTGGCTGCTTCGGCAGCCACGCGCCGAATTGCCTTGACGAGTTCCGCTGAAAGCCGCGCCGTGACTTTCCCTCGGCACACCAAGGGATCATTGACATAGGCTTGCACTACCGCTGGATCGCGGGATACCCCCTCCGCCTCCAACCCAATCACTCCGAGCTTGGGCATCAAGACTGAAATCATTTTGCCCACAAATATAAGAGCGGGTGAGACGTTTCCGTGTACTTTGACAGCCGGTCCCGAGAGGACCGCGCCTGTCAGCTCAGCCTGGTGGTCGAGCAGGTACACGGCGCCGATCAGCCCGCCCATGCTGTGCCCCAACAGGAATACCGGCTTTTCGGGCTGCCAATGGCGTACCATGTCGAAGTATGTCTTGAGCGTATCCGTATAATTTTCAAACCGCTCCACGTACACCCGCGTGCCGCTCGATTTGCCGTGCCCTACGTGATCCACTCCGTACACGCCATAACCCAGCGGGACAAAATGATTGACAACGTTCATGTACCGTCCGCTGTGCTCAGCCAAACCGTGGGCGATCAGCAGGACCCCTTTCGGCTCACCTTCCGGCAGCCAGCTTTGGTAATAGATGCTGGCGTCCCGAATCCCGCTGAACGTCCCTTCCTGATGTCTCATTTTTCTATCTCCTCCGTTCCTGGCGCGCGGCAAACGCCACCCTGTAAAATTCATATCCCTTTGAGATTCCTTTTCTGTCAGGCATATATCTCTCGCGATACTCTGCCGCCCCTAAATCATCAAGTAGTACTAAATCGAATCTGGCTAAATAACCTGAAAGTGCTTCGGGCTTGAATCCGAGAGTCCAACATTCTTCATTCTTCCTGAGATTTTTAGACACCTTCTCAGCTCCCATGAAGGATTGCGGATGATTAAGCACGCGTTCGTCGATGTATGTGAAAATGATGTAAGAACCGATTGCAAATTTTTCTGCAAACTCAAGCGTTTTATCAAAGGCCTGTTGTGTCAGGTAGTTTGTAACACCTTCCCAGATAATTGTCGTAGGAATATTGCGATCAAGATGGTGGTCACTTGCCAGTTCCTCTAAACTCTGTTTGTTGAAGTCGGTTTGGAAGTAGCTAACATTTTGTGGTAATTGTCCGAGGGCTTCTTTGAG
Source organism: uncultured delta proteobacterium (assembly GCA_963765435.1). Classification (GTDB taxonomy): domain Bacteria; phylum Desulfobacterota; class BSN033; order BSN033; family UBA1163; genus UBA1163. The sequence goes on along the minus strand of CAVXWK010000002.1, from coordinate 1,822,764 downwards.
TTTGTCGAATTTGAACTTGGCCGTGTCAGGATGGTCAATTTCAATAACAGGTACAGAATGTAAAAAATCGAGCCGCAAAGCCCTTGTGTCGAAACCTGCGCCTAAGATGATGACCTGCTTCACGCCATCACGAATCGTCTGGTGCAATAGGTCGTCAATGTATTTTGTCCTTGCGATCCCCGATGATAACGCTCCGGGTCCTCTCCTCTGAATTATTTTTGGGATAAGACTGCCGATGAATGGAAGGGTTGAAAGTCTTATTACCCTTTTGAGCTCATCGTCCAGAAAAATCGTCGCATAAGGATCGGCGAACAGTCGCTTGTGAGAAGGTCGAACCGTCTCGATGGCTCTGAACAAAGCCATATATTGTGCCGTCCTACTTGCTGTATTTGCCTTCATTGTTGTCCTTGACCGGAACGTGCCCCGCAAGCCCTGCCTTGTAGGCAGGGTCAAGGGGCACAATATGAACGAAATTTCCTTTCCGGGAAGCCCCGCCCTGTGGGCGGGGAGCTTCATAATTTGCGCCGAGGTCCAAAGCTATCTCTCCACCTCGGGTATGTAGAATCTCATAACAAAATTCGAACCTTGGTGTCAAAGACAATATGCAAGGAAGACCGTATTACGACTTTTCTCGTAATTGAGTGGACTATTCCTGCCGCTTTTCCCCCTCTTTAACAAAGAGGGGAAAGGGGAGATTGTGTGGACATGTATTACTAAATCAATATTGACTTACTTTTTATAATATGATATACATCTCCAAAAGGTTATACAGGAGAGATATATGGAGACAGCTATAACCATTAAAGGACAAGTCGTGATCCCGGCAAAGATCAGACATCGTTTGGGAATCAAAAAGGGCACCAAGTTCTATGTCGAAGAGCGAAAGGGAGAAATTATTCTTCGCCCGCTGAACAGGGAGTACTTCCAGGAGATGAGCGGTATTCTCAAGGGAGGAAGACTCGTCAAGGCACTGGAGAAAACCAGAGCGGAGGATCTTGAGCGAGAGGAGGAGAAAATTGGCCGCCGCAAAGGTTCTCGATAGCTGGGCGCTTCTGTGTTACCTTGAGCGAGAGCCCGGATATGAAAAGATCATTGATCTCTTCGAGAGAGCTGTCGAATCTTCAAGGCCCCTCTTGATGTGTATTGTAAACTGGGGAGAAGTTTACTACCAAGTGGCAAGGCGGTTCGGGGAGCAAAAGGCCCAGGAAATCGAAAAGCTCATACAAACCTTGCCGATCACCCTCGTTGAGGCCGATAAAGCGCTTGCCCGTGAAGCCGCACGCGTCAAGGCCACAAAACGGATCGCCTATGCCGACTGTTTTGCCGTCGCCCTCGCCTGCCTGAGAAAAGCCGAGATTTATACAGGAGACACCGAGTTTAAGGTGGTGCAGAAAGATATTAAGGTTGTTTGGCTCTAATCGGAATTGTAAAACAGATGTGTTCCCGTCTGCACAAAAAACATTTAGTCTCGATAACTTCCTGTAATCTTGTTTTTCGATTTCTGGCCTTCTATGCAACAGCTAATGGAAATCAACAAGTGTTTATCCTTGATTGGCTCCATTTGACTTCAATTGACACAGAAAAAGATAATTTTCAAAAGCCTATTTTTTGATTGACTAATTAAATACTCTGTGATAGACAGACAATCAAGGTTATTTCGACCAAGCTAAATCCTTCTTAGGGATTGCAATTAATGGGGGGCTGATGGCAAGGGACCTTGTAAAATTTACTTCATGGAGCTTGTAATCCTCACCTATAGATAGTTAGCCTCATCCATGATTTAAGGGTCTCCTAAGAAAAATAATTCAAAAAACTTAATTCCGATAAAGCCAAACTCTTCGTGAGGAGGGGGCGGAAAGCGGCGGGTCTTTTAAGGAAAGATGGCCGAGCTGCCGAAGGATGAATCCAAGGTAGTTCGGCCTTTTTATTTTGGTGGGTAATGATTTTAGATAACCATTCAAGGCAAGTCATGAAAAGCAGTATTTTGAAATGGCCACTATGCAGCCTCCAGGGGGTATTCTCTATTGGCGCCATCCTCCCATGGAGAAGCCCATCAAATTCTGCCTAAGCTGCCCCCAGCAGGATAAGTGAGCTCTGTTGGGGGCGCAAAGAATCCCGGCTCAGGGAAATAAGGAAATCAAGAACGGCAATTCACTATTTCTAAAAACAAGGAGGAGGGCAATGAAGAAATTAGCATACTGTTCAACGATCACATTGTTGGTTGTCATGTTGATCGGGCTTGGCTTCTTATCCACACCAGCCAGCGCCCACTATGAAATGCAATTCCCGGCCATTCGGCCCATGATTTTTGTCCATGGCTATACGGGTTCAGCAGCCCAGTATGAGTGGCAGGCCATGCGCTTTGCAAGCAACGGCTACCCCCAGAACTACCTCAACGCGTTTGAATACGATTCTGTTAGCTGGGGAGGAATATTTGCCCCACCGAACATTCCATTTCAGACCGCAACTCTTGCTGCCCTTGATGCGCGCATCGATGCCATTGTGCAGCAGACCGGTGCCGATAAAGTTGAGCTTTTAGGGCATTCTCAGGGCACAGCTGTGTCGATGGCATACTTGAGTGACCCGGCGCGTGCTGCAAAGGTTGCACACTATGTGAATCTTGATGGCGGAATAGCTGCCAGCCCTCCCGGGGGAGTGCCGACCCTGGCAATCTGGGGCGGGTTTGGATTGTGTGTGCCCTTGTATGGGCAGGCCGTCTGTACGATAACGGGGGCAGATAATGAGATTTGCCCCAAATGCCCGCATAACGAAACGTGTACCTCGCCTGTGTCATTTGCCTACATGTACAAGTTCTTTACAGGTCACGATCCTGTAAGCACGGATGTTTTGCCCGAGCCCGGTCGTCACATTAACCTTGCCGGAAGAGCGGTCCTGTATCCCCAAAATGTAGGCGTGGCAGGCGCTACTGTGGAGATCTATGAGCTCAACGGCGAAACCGGCGCCAGAAACCATAAGAACCCGGAGGCAATTTACTCGATAGATGATACCGGAAACTTTGGACCGTTTAAGGCCGAAGCCGGGGAACACTATGAATTGAACATCGCCCGTCCGGGTGAGAATCACCACTTCTACATTGAACCCCGGATAAGGAGTGATTATTTTGTCCGCCTGAACACCTCTCCCATCGGCCAAGGGCTCGGTGATCTAATGACCAAGAACCCCGATCAGACCAACTTAATTATCACGAAGAACCGGGAGTGGTTGGGTGACCAGAGCGATGGCTTCGACGACGTTCTCGCCATCAATGGTATTAACATCGTTAATGCGATCAATGCCCCTCAACCACATATGTTAGTAGCATATTTTGTTTACGATTTGGGTTCGGATCAAATCACGAACTTGACCAGGCCGATCACTGATTTCCCTTCGATATTATATTCAACTTTTCTCAGCGCAGTCGACGTTTATCTCCGTGGGGCTACTCCTCCGGATGCGACGATACCCATTGTGGAGATCCCGCGGGGGGATTGTGGTTCGATGCACCGGATAAACGTGCCCAACTGGGCAATCATAAGTCAGGGGGGAACTTTCAACGATACAATATCCGTCATTGTGGACGACTACATCCCAAGCCGGTGCAACGAAACGTGGCAAACTTGGCCTGGGCATGATGAGCACGGACGTGACCATCGCTAATAGTAATCACGAATATAAGTGATCAGCCGAAAGGCTGGCAGAAGGGGGGCAGGGTCAGAAATGGCTCTGCCTCTGTTTATCTAAAGCCTCCCTCATGCCTGCTTTCTATTCGTAATCATCGACAGCGAAGGTTATCTTGGATTGAAGAGTAGGTGCTAGTTAACAGCCCCTTTTCTTGAGGACTCTTTCCTTGAAATGTTGATTTTACATTTTTGTTTGATAGTGTAACGTTTCAATTAGTAATCCTCGATATGGAGATGAGAAGCGAGGTCTGAAAGATAGGGGCACTTCGGACACTGCCTTTAATCGTTTTTTACCATATAAAAACCAGAAGAGCGGGGGTCTATTTAGTCTTTCCATAGAAGCGGTTGGCCAAACCTGGATTCATCTTCTTTAGGATTTGATATTCTTTGAAGGCTGAGCTGCTATCGCCCATCGTACGATATGTAATTCCAAGATTGTAATGGGCCTCAGCGTAATTGGGATTGATCCGGAGTGCTTCGCTAAATTGAGCAATAGCTTCTTGATACTTCCCCTGATCGGTATAAGCACTTCCAAGGTTGTTATGGGCCTCAGCATCATTGGGTCTGATCCGCAGGGCTTCAATAAATTGAGCAACAGCTTCTTGATACTTTCCCTGATACGCATAAACACTTCCAAGGTTGTTATGGGCCTCAGCGTAATTGGGGTTGATCCGCAGTGTTTCGGTTAATTGAGCAATAGCCTCCTGATACCTCCCCTGATCGGTATAAGCATTCCCAAGGTTGTTATGGGCCTCAGCGTAATTGGGTCTGATCCGTAGCGCTTCGCTAAATTGAGCAATAGCCTCCTGATACCTCCTCTGACGGCCATAGACATTTCCAAGATTGTAATGGGCCTCAGCATCATTGGGATTGATCCGCAGCACTTCAGTTAATTGAGCAATAGCTTCCTGATACTTCCCCTGATGGGTATACACAATTCCAAGGTTGTTATGGGCCTCAGCATCATTGGGTCTGATCCGCAGCACTTCAGTTAATTGAGCAATAGCTTCTTGATACCTCCCCTGATGGGTATACACAATTCCAAGGTTGTTATGGGCCTCAGCATCATTGGGTCTGATCCGCAGCACTTCAGTTAATTGAGCAATAGCTTCTTGATGCCTCCCCTGATGGGTATACACAATTCCAAGGTTGTTATGGGCCTCAGCATCATTGGGTCTGATCCGCAGCACTTCAGTTAATTGAGCAATACCTTCTTGATACTTCCCCTGATGGGTATAAGCATTTCCAAGGTTGTTATGGGCCTCAGCGTAATTGGGGTTGATCCGCAGTGCTTCGGTAAATTGAGCAATAGCCTCCTGATACCTCCTCTGACGGCCATAGGCATTTCCAAGATTGTAATGCGGTCGGTCTTTGTTGGGAGATTTCTTTACACAATCGGTCCAGAGTTCAATATCGCTATTCCAAATTCTATTCCTCGAATAAGTCCCAGTGATTAAAAGAATGAGCACAAGAGCATAGAAGATTATTTCCAGAACATAGGGTGTTACCTGTTTTATCTTACTTTGCTCGACAATAAAGTTTACCCTCTCTCTTGACAGTGATTCTCCAACTCCTTTTCCCGTGATGGTGGTTCTTTTAAGCATTATTGTTTTTTTAAGAAGAAAAGATTATAAGAATCTCTTGTTGGAGTGCCCTACTTTATTATGAGTTTACCAAATTTGGATTAAAAATCAATAAGAAGGGAAAGAGACTGATAAGCCACCGGGTCGGCAAGCCTTCGAGGCTTCTTCTCGCCATCGAATGGCCGTGCCTTTTTCAGCGTATTTCTATCCGTAATCGTTGACTTTTGAAGTTAACTCAGAGTAGGAGGTGAAAACGGTTATCCGAAAAATCTTTTTCAATTTGAGTCTTAAATTTTTCACAGGAAAGCTCTCTGTCCAATGAGGGCGATATTTTGAACCGTTTTTCTAAATGATCTGGTTCAAAAGAAAGGGCGCTGAATCCCCCCACCCTTAGAGTCAAGTAACCTCCTGAGTCATGTCTTTTTGCTTTTTGATATCCTCCAGAATTCCCTCGGAGTGATGACGAGAATTAGTCTCATGACACTTCCTTATAGACATCCTCGTCTGTAAGGATGCCCTTAGCCTCTGCAAAAGGGAGAACCATATTTCTAAGCTTTCGGAACCGATAGATAGCAATATATCTCCGCAACGATTCTCTAACGAGATCGCTGATGGGTTTCCCCTCAGCTCTACTTATCTTTTGAAGTTCTTCTCTTAACTTGTTAGGGATTCTAACGGTCAAGGCTTGATTCATATTCAAGCCCTCCCTTCTTAATACAAAGTAAACACAAACGAAGAAAACTGTCAATTCCGTTAGGGTTTCCAGAGAAAAGTGGTAATTAGAGTCTGTTTATAAACTGCCGGCTTCGATGAGAAACGTCATTCCGGCGAAAGCCGGAATCCAGGGTTCCCGGTGAAAACCGGGACCCAGTCTTTGAGATGGTTCCCGACTTTCGTCGGGACGAAGTCTGGATGCCGGATCAAGTCCGGCATGACGGAATAGGTGCGTTTATGGACGGACACGAATCAGCTGAGCTTCGAGAAGTCGGCGATGCGGAGGAAGAGTTTTCCGATCTCGTCGAGCAGGGCAAGGCGATTATTCCGGATGGCTTCATCCTCAACCATCACCATGACCCCGTCAAAGAATTCGTCGATCGGCCTCTTCATCTCGGTCATCTCCATGAGCGCAGCCGGATAGTCTCTTTTGCTGAGATGAAGACTGATTTTTTCTTTCGCCTTGCCAAACGATTGATAGAGGTTTTGTTCAGCGGATTCAGTAAAGAGGGACAGGTCGATCTTTCCTTTGGGAGGAGATCCTTTTAGAATATTCATCGCCCTTTTAAAGGCGATAACAATCGACTCAAAATCCTTCCACTCCCTTGCCTTCCTTAAGGCATCAATTCTTCCCTGAACATCGAGCAGCTCATCGAATGAAATGGAGAGCACAGCGTCGGTCACGTCAAACGGGTATTCCTTATCCAATAAGAAGTTTTGATAACGGACTCGAAAGAAATCCAGGACCTCTTCTCTCACCTGTTCCATCGGCCGCTCCATCTTTTCTTTCAACTGCTTTTCGCTTTCCTCAACCAATCCCCTTAATGAAAAGGAGTAATTCTTCTCAAGGATGATCCGGATGATGCCCAGGGCCTGTCGCCTTAGACCAAAAGGATCCGCCGTTCCCGTGGGGATGAGACCCACTCCAAAGCAACCCACAATGGTATCCATTTTGTCGGCGACGCTGACGATATCGCCAGCGGGGCTGGAAGGCAGCCGGTCTCCTGCAAAAGCCGGCAGGTAGTGCTCGTAAATCGCCTCCGCCACCTCAGGCCTTTCGTTAGAGATACGGGCATATTCTCTTCCAACGATCCCTTGCAGTTTTGGAAACTCGCCCACCATTCCCGTCACCAAATCGGCTTTGCACAGGTGAGAGGCCCTCTCGACTACCTCTCGCAGTCCGGGATCAATTCGTTCCATCATCCACAAGGCCAACTGTTTAAAGCGCATCACCTTTTCATAAGAGGTCCCCAGCTTTGCCTGGAAGACGACCCTTTTTAATTGCTCTACTCTTTTGTCCAGAGAAACTTTCAGGTCATCCTCAAAGAAGAAAACCGCGTCAGAAAGCCTTGCCTTGAGGACTTTTTCATTTCCCTTCACCACGACTTCCCGGTTCTTGGGTTGAATATTGCTGATACAGACAAAGTGGGGAAGCAGTTGTCCATGGTCATCCGCTACGGGGAAATATCGTTGATGCTCCTTCATCGAATGGACAAGAATCTCTCGGGGAAGTGAGAGAAACTTGCTGTCAAAGGCGCCGCACAGGGCGACAGGATATTCCACCAGAAAATTGACCTCGTTGAGGAGCTCTTCATCTCTAAGGACCTTTCCCGAAACCCTGGCCCCTTCTCGAATCATCTCATCCTCAATCTTTTTCTTCCGCTCCACAGGGTCCACGATCACAGACGCCTCTCTTGTCCCATGGAGATAAGACTCAAAATCCTTAACGGGAATGGGGCCGGGGTGCATGAAGCGATGGCCGTACGTCATCTTTCCGCTACGTATATTACCTACTTCGAAGGAGACGATCTCGTCTCCAAAGAGCGCGACGATCCAGTGAATAGGTCTGGCAAAACGAATCGGAACGTCCGCCCATCTCATCGACTTCTGAAAGGGAATGGAGAGGATCCATCCGGGGAGGAGAGACGAAAGCAGCTCAAGGGTAGGCTTCCCTGACTCTTTTTTGACAGCGCAGGCGTACTCCCCTTTCTCTGTTTGAACGATCGTCAGGGACTCTACAGGGACGGACTGGCTTTTTGCGAAACCAATGGCTGCTTTGGTGGGGTTGCCTTTCGCATCGAAGGCGGCTTGTTTCGGAGGGCCTATTTTTCTTGTCTCTTCGTCTCTCTGCTTTTCCGAGACCGATTGAATCACCAGGACAAGACGTCTCGGGGTTCCGAGGGTCCTCATACCGCTGAAGTCGATCCGCTTGGCCTCCAACTCTCTTTTGGCGAGAGTCTCCAGATCCATCAGGGCTTGCGGGATAAAACCAGCCGGGATCTCCTCCGTCCCAATCTCTAAAAGAAGTTCCTTCATCTGTCGTGTCTCTTGTCGGTTTCCCTCAAAAAAATCATTGCAAAATGAAATTTAACAATGCAAAATTAGCAATCAAAATATTTTTTTCTTTCGTTGCCAATTGTCAATATTCCATCGACATTGCTAATTGCTAATTGACCATTTTACATTGATTTCTTCATTAGCGGGAACCCCATCTCTTCTCTCTGTTTGAGATAGCCTTCTGCGCAGAGCCTTGCCAGGGTCCTCACCCTCAGGATGTACCCTACCCGCTCGGTCACGCTAATCGCGCCCCGCGCATCGAGGAGGTTGAAGATATGGGAAGTCTTCAAGCAATAATCGTAGGCCGGAAGGACCAACCCCTTTCCAACCATCTTCTTCGCCTCTCCCTCAAACATTTCAAACAGGCGGAAGAGCATCTCCACATTAGCCTCCTCGAAATTGTATCGGGAGAATTCCACCTCACCCCGGTGATGGACGTCGCCATATTTTATTCCCGTTGCCCATTCCAGATCGTAGACATTGTCCACCCCTTGCAGGTACATGGCGATTCTTTCAATGCCATACGTGATCTCCACCGGTATGGGACCCAGCTCAATGCCGCCCGCCTGCTGAAAATAAGTGAACTGGGTGATCTCCATCCCGTCCAGCCAGACCTCCCAGCCTAAACCCCATGCACCCAGCGTGGGAGATTCCCAATCATCTTCGACGAACCGGATATCGTGATCGAGGGGATCGATCCCAAAAGACTTTAAGCTCTTAAGATAGATCTCCTGAATATCGAGAGGAGAAGGCTTCATGATGACCTGGTATTGATAATAGTGCTGAAGCCGGTTTGGGTTTTCGCCATACCGGCCGTCGGTGGGGCGTCGAGAGGGCTCCACGTAAGCCACTCTCCAAGGCTCGGGACCTAATGACCTGAGAAAGGTAGCGGGGTGGAACGTTCCGGCACCCACCTCCGTATCATACGGTTGTTGAATCACACATCCCTGATCCGCCCAGAATCGCTCCAATGCGAAAATCAGCTCCTGGAAATTCATTGATTCCCCACTAACTTACAAAACCAGGTTTTCAAGGTAATGTCCCATGACGGATTCATTACGCACGAACAATGTAAATTACTAAGTATTACCCTCCCCCTTGGAGGGTGAAGGTGGGGGTGAATGTCCAAATCGTGTCCCCCTCACCTCTATCCTCTCCCACGGAGGGGAGAGGACGTGTTTTGCTGAGTTATCTTCTAAACAATGAAGAAGGGATTAGCACTTTTAACTCTCGGATGTCAACCTACAAAAAATTTCCCTCCCCTTGTGCCCCCTCACCCTGTCCCTCTCCCACCAGGGGAGAGGGGAATGAAGCTATTGAGATGTGTTGGGATGCTGTCTAGTGCCTTTAACGACTTCAACTCCTTCCCCAGTTGATAACTGATAAATTTAGTGAGAAGCTCCCGACTTTCAGATAGCGCCTGAAGGGTAAACCTCAACCTCTCAACCTTGGACAATTCCGTCTGAGAGATTTTCTCTATTAATCTGGCCGTCCCTAAGGAAAGAGGGATAAGATTGTTCCGCATCTTCGAGCATTGTTCACATATCAAAGCCCCTCTCTCAAGGGAGAAAAAGACGACGGGAATCTCTTTCAAATCCTCCCATTCTTTCTTGCAGAGATTACATTTCTTCATATTGGGCCGATAACCGAAGAGAGAGAGCATCCGGATTTCGAATATCCTCAATTGTTCCTCCTGGAGGTTCGCCTCTTCCAGACTCGATAAGGAGGAGAGAAGGAGCTCGAAAGCCTCTCGATTCGCTTCCCGCTCTCCGGCCATCTCGTTCACCAGCTCCAAATAATAGTTCCCACAAACGATCTTCTTGAGATCCTCTTTGATCTTCGGAAAAGAATGGAGGATATCACAGCCCTCAGCCCTCACCAACCCCAGTCCCTCCTTATCGAAAAAGATGAGACGGAGATGAGAAAAGAGGCCAAGGGCGTTTTGAAATCGTTTCCTGCTCCTCCTCGCCCCCTTGGCTATTCCCTTCAGCTTTCCAAAATCCCTGGTAAAGAAGGTGATGATTTTATCGGACTCACCGTAGTTGAGGGAGCGAGTGACGATGGCATTGGTCGTGAAGAGAGACATAAAAGAACCATAGCAAATTCGAAATCCGAATATCTAAACCCTAAACAATTCCAAAATCCAAATGACCAAATTTAAGAACCTTTGTATTAACTCTTTGTTTCGAATTGTGAATTTCGGTGATTGGAGCTTGTTTCGAATTTCGGATTTCGTGCTTCGAGTTTAGAGCACCCCAAAACTGTCTTCTGACCAAACTATTTAGGTTCCTTTCCGCCACGTGCAGGGACAGAGGGCTCCTGCATCTTGATGACCTCTGTACCGGAAGGGACGATAAATTGGAAAAGAGAGTCAGAGAGTCCTACATTCGTTTTGATATTGATAAAACGGGTCCGGGTTACGTTTCCCAACCCATCCAGGACATCGGCTTGAAGGACAATAAACGTCTTTCTGTCAACCGTCAGAATCAACTTCGAGAAAGTGGCCAGGGGTTCCTTCGGGGTCAACTCAACGACATAGGTCTCTTCCTTCTGAGAAACGGCTTCCTTCAGATTGAGGAAGTTGAAATCCCGGCTGAGATCTCCTTCTCCTGCCAGGAAAGCCAATGGGGCTTTCTCTTTAAGAACGCTTGAAAGATTGGAAACAAGCACTTGCTTTTCATCTGGTTGATAGAACCAGAGGGTAAATCCGTCCGAAATAAGCTTCTGATGAGGAGTCGTATAATCCCACCGCATCATCCCCTTCTTTTTAAGATAGACTTTCCCTTCTCCCCGGTTGGGTTGTTTCATCCCTTTGCCGATATAGGCCTGAATAAAATTAGCTTCGATGTCGTTTGTCTTCTCATACCGGTTCTGGATTTCCGTCAGTACCTCCTGACCGGTGACGCAAAAAACCGCCGGAATAAAGGAAAAATGGAATAATATTGCTATAAAAAAATTCAATACAAATATTTTTCTCATTTTTGTCAACTCCTCATGCTCCCCCTCACCCCATCCCTCTCCCTCCAGGGAAGAGGGGTTGTGTTATTCAATCTTTTTCACCAGGACCTCTCTGGGCTTGATCCCGTCGGAAGGTCCCACGACCCCTTCTGCCTCCATCTTTTCGACGATGCGGGCCGCCCGGTTATAACCGATCCGAAATCTTCTCTGGATGAGAGAGATGGAGGCTTGTCCGATCTCCGCGATGAAGGCGACGGCCTCATCATATTTCTCGTCATATTCGTCCTCCTCCCTCCCTACCGCCTCTTTTTCCTTCTTCACCTCGGTGAGGATCGAGGGATCTAAATAGGAAGGCTTCCCCTGTTTTTTCAGGAATTCGACAATCCGCTTGATCTCGGCACTGGAGACAAAAGCGCCGTGAAGACGTGTTAGTTTCGAACTGCCCGGCGGGAGAAAGAGCATATCGCCGGCTCCCAGAAGGTGCTCCGCACCGATGGTATCCAGGATGGTTCGGGAATCCACCTTGGAGGTGACCTGGAAGGAAATGCGCGCAGGAAAATTTGCTTTAATGATCCCGGTAAGCACATCGACGGAAGGCCTTTGGGTCGCTAACAGGAGATGGATGCCCACCGCCCGTGCCATCTGGGCGAGTCGTGTGATCGATTCCTCCACATCCTTCGATGAGATCATCATCAAATCCGCCAATTCATCGATTACCACCACGATGTAAGGGATCCTCTCCATAGGCTCCACTACCTTTTCTTCATCTCCTTCTAAAACATCTCCCCTCCGCTTATAGACCTTCCCTTTCTCTTTCAGCTCCTTCTCCATCCGCTGATGGTAGTGCTCAATATTCCTAACCCCCTTGTCAGCCAAAACCGTATACCTCCGCTCCATCTCTTCTACCAGCCATCGAAGGGCGGCCGCTGCCTTTTTGGGGTGGGTCACAACCGGAAGGAGCAGATGCGGAATCCCCTCATAATCGGAGAGCTCCAGCATCTTCGGGTCGATCATCAGAAATCGAACCTCTTCCGGGGTGGCTTTGAAGAGGATGCTGCAGACCATCGCATTAATGGAGACGCTCTTCCCGGAACCTGTTGACCCGGCCACCAGGAGATGGGGCATCCTCGCAAGATCCACGACAAAGGGGTCTCCGGAGATATCTTTTCCGAGCCCAAAAGAGAGTTTCGATTTGAACGTTCGAAAGGGATCGGAATCGATGATCTCTTTGAGATAAACGGTCTCTCTGTTTGTGTTTGGGACTTCGATCCCCACGACCGATTTGCCGGGGATAGGAGCGACGATGCGTATCGACAAAGCGCTTAACGCCAGAGCTAAGTCGTCTGCCAGGTTGACAATCCGGCTGACTTTCACTCCGGGAGCTGGCTCGAATTCATAGACGGTGATCACAGGGCCGGGCCTGACCTCAACTACTTTTCCCTCCACGCCATAATCCAGAAGTTTCTTCTCCAAGATACGGGAGTTCATAATCAAGCTCTCCCGGTCGATCTTCTGTCTTTTCTCCATCTCGGCTTCAAGCAAAGAGATCGGAGGAAGCTGGAAAGTTTTTGAGGACTCTAAGAATTCGAACGCCTCCTGCTTCGGCGCCTCTTCTTTTTTCGGAGGAGGGGATGGCTTTTCTACGACGACGGCAGGGAGGGTCTCCTTTGCTTCTGATTTCTCCTGCTTCTGCTTCAGCAATTTCTTTTCCCTCTCCGCCCTCTCTTTTCTAACCATTTTAAGCGTACTGATCTTCTCAATCAGTTTTTGAACAGCCGCCCCCAGATGCCGGACGAGAGAGATGAAGGAGATCCCCGTCCCCAGGACGAATGAAAGAACTAAAACCATCAACAAAAGGACGGTCGTCCCCGGACGATTGAAATACCGGACGAGCATTCTTGAAAAAATCTCTCCGATAAACCCGCCCATTAAGAGGTCCTGATTGTACATGCGGATGGGGTTCAACCACAAACCAAAGAAGGAAGAAACGGCGATGAGGAGCACCGCCCAGCTGGCTATCTTCAGAGAAAGGTATTCCCACTCCCACCCGAAGATGAAACTGAAGGCAAAAATAACGAGGGTGAAAGAGATCAGAAAAGAAGGAAAACCGAACCCCCGGAAGAGAAGGCCCGAGAGATAAGCGCCTACGATTCCCATCCAATTATGAACTTCCTTGACCCTTGAGGAGGTGTAGGAAAAGAAAGAGGGATCCGTAGGATGATAAGAGACCAAACTTAGAAACAGGAAGACCGCCACGGCGATCAGCAAGATCCCTATGATTTCATGCTTTAATTTCTCCTTGACGGAATCCTCCATCACGGTTTCTCCTCGGTCAAAGCATCTCGCAAGAGGGGGCTATTAAGGAATCGTCATTTCTGAGCGATCGCTCTAAAATTTTTGGAGATGGTCTCTCTCACCTTCTTCATCAACCACTCTCTATCCTTTAAAGCACAATTCTCCGTCTCGATGGGAGGGCCTACCAGGATTCGAATCTCTCCAGGGCTGACGGCCAATTTGCCCTTTGGGATGATGTCGCGGCTCCCGCTGATCGCAATGGGAACGATAGGGACCTTCGACTTAATGGCCAGGGTAAACCCCCCTTTCTTAAAAGGCTGGATCAAACCATCCGGACTTCTCGAGCCCTCGGGAAAGATGACCACGGACATCCCATCTCGAATTCTCTGGGCCGCCTCGTTCATGGCCTCTACGGTATCCCGGGTTCCACCTCGATCGATACTGATGTAGCCTACGGCAGCCATTGTCCAACCTAAAAAGGGAACGGAAAAGAGTTCTTTCTTGGCTAACCATTTGAACTGATAGGTAAGGTGACCCAGCAAGGCAAAGATATCGTAATTCCCCTGGTGGTTCGACATAAAGATATAGGGACCTTTGCCATCCAGCTGCTCCATCCCCTCGGTCTTGACCTTTACCCGGTTGGCCAGGAGCGCTGCTTTCCCCCAGAGCTTCGCATAACAATGGCCCACCTTCCCCTTTCGGTCAAATGGGTAGGTGATGAGGGCAAAGACCCCCAGGATCAATGTGGCGACGACAATACAAGACCAAACAAAAATTGTACGGATCATAACCATTATGAAAATCCGAAATCCGAATATCGAAGTACGAAACAAATTCGAAAGTTACAAATACAAAACTTTTATTTCGAACATTTGGGCTTTCGACATTTGTGCTTGTTTCGAATTTCGGATTTCGTGCTTCGAATTTCTATTATTATATTCTTTTTTCTAATTCTTTTAGGATGGCCTCCACTTCCTCTTTAATTTTTTCGTCGATGTCATAGGGAGATTTCCCCTCCCGGTCCGCTTGAAGAATTTTGGGATTGAAACTCATGTGGCCCAAGACCGGGAAATCGGAGAGTTGTTCCTCAATGAGTCGTCTATCCTCCTCAGAGGTAACCTTATTTCCGACAATCATCGTGTTTTTGATTTTTAAATCTTCACCCAATTTCTTGATCTGTCTTGCCGTATTCATGGCCCTCTGTCCCGGTTCCACGACGATGACGAGGGCATCCACGTATCCAGTGCTCCCTCTTCCAAGATGCTCCAAACCTGCCTCCATATCAATGATCAGGGCTTCTTCCCGCTGGACCAGAAGATGACGAACCAGATTCTTCAGGAGAACATTTTCAGGGCAAAAGCATCCTCCTCCTCCCTGCGGGATACAGCCTAACAGAAGGAGTTTGACCCCTTGATAACTTACTCCCATTTCATCGGGGATATCATCCACTTTGGGGTTAAGTTTGAACATCGTCCCGTAACTCCCTTTCTTTGCACCGGTCCTCTCCTCAATCATTGGAGTCATCGAGGCAATGGGAGAGAGTCTGGCGAGAGCTTCCTTGGGAAGGCCGATGGCCGAAGCTAAGTTGGAATCGGGGTCGGCATCAATAGCAAGAACCTTACGGCCCCGATGTGCCAAGATTCTTGCCATGACTCCCGCGAGCGTCGTCTTTCCAACTCCACCCTTCCCTGAAATGGCGATCTTCATTTTGTCCTCCGGCACTTATCATAATCAAAAAATGATCAAATGTCTATTATAGCGAATAGCCGGAGGCGCACTGATGCCCCTTGATCTCATCGAGCAGGTTAAAGATGTGAATATCTTTTTCGGTGAGGGGTATGGCTTATTCGAGTCTACGGCCCTGGGGATTTCTAACCCTCAATCTTACTCCCCACGGCCAGGCATTCCGCCGCCTCTTTGGCCATGGTGTCAAGAAGCTCCTTGCAGCTGAAGACTCCTTTGATCAGACCTATGGATTGACCCACCATCAGCGGGGCACGTTCAACATTTCCCTCCTCCCAAGCTTCTTTGATCCGCTCCCCGGAAAGGAGGGGAATAAGTTCCTGCAGCCCGCCACCCCGTGCCTCCATGGCCACGATTTCTTCGATCACTTTGTTTTTCAAGGCCCTCCCCTGGAGGCCAATCGATTTCCCGAAGATCGTGGTTTCGAATTCCTGTCTCCGGATCAGCTCCTGCTTGATGTTTTCGTGCACGGCGCATTCCCGGGTGGCGATGAATCGACTGGCCATCATGACCCCTTGGGCTCCCAGCATAAAAGCTGCGGCCATGGTGCGCCCGTCAGCAATCCCTCCCACCGCGACCACCGGAATCTTCACGGATTCGACAATCCGGGGCGTCAGGACCATCGTCGTCACGTCATCACTGAGGGGATGCCCTCCTTCCTCGATGCCAGCGGCATAAATGCCATCATATCCCGACTTCTCGGCGTGAACGGCATGGCGTACAGACCCTACCTTATGGAAAAGTTTCACCCCTGCCTTCTTGAGCACCTCTACAGCTCTCTTTCCGGCAGCTTTGTCCAAGGGAGCGCCGGAGACTTCGATCCCGGCTATCCTTTCCTGTCCGCAAACCCTTAGGTACATCTGATGATGTTCGGCCGTAATTCGCATAGAAGGAAGCATCGTGATATTGACCATAAACGGCTTATCCGTAAGCTTTCGAGTTTCGCGGATGGCCTGACGAAATTCTTCTTCGGTCTCATAGTTGCCAGCAGTGAGGTTTCCCATCCCGCCGGCGTTGGAAATAGCAGCGCACAAAGGCGGTTTACATAACCACATCATCCCTCCGCAGATGATCGGGTGCTTTATGCCAAACATTTCAGTAATCGCAGTCTTGAACATAAATTCCTCCTCAGGTGGTCTTCAGGGTGTGAGCGATTGAACTACCCGCCATGGCCTACTTTCTTACGTCGATTCCTTCCCCTTATATCATATAAAGAATGCTGCCGGGAGGGATCGTTCACGTAAGAGGATGACGTTGAGCATGCCTTGAAGATATTCTTGCGGGTTTTCATTCCATGGTTTCTCTTAGCATAAAAGGGTTGAGACGTTCAAGCGGTTTGGTAAGAGTTTGTTAATCCCTTTTTATTCAGACACCTGGTAGCACTTACTAATCAGTCCATAATAATAACGACATTGATTGATAAAATCCCTCCCACCCTCCCTTTTGTATAGACCGGAGAGATGGGTAACAGATGTGCCGGAGACATAGGTAACACTTTGTGTGGCATAATTTCCGAGAGATTGCATTTAAGGAGGAGATTATGCCATGGAAAGAGGTTAGCCTTATGTCGTTGCGTCGGGAGTTTGTTCAACTGACCCAAGGGCCTAAAATGAGCTTGGCTGAATTGTGCCGTAGGTTTAATATTAGTCGTAAGACGGGATACAAATGGTTGACTCGTTACAAAGAAGGAGGTGTAAAAGGGCTGCAAGACCGATCCCGCAGGCCTCACCGAATTGTCTTGAAGGTAAGGGAAGTGCACGAAAAGGCGCTTCTGCATTTGCGGAGAACCCATCCCACTTGGGGAGCGCGTAAACTTCGGCGGAAGTTGCAAGAGATGAGAATAGAACCTGTTCCTGCTTGCAGTACCATTACTACCTTTCTTCATCGTCATGGGTTGATTATCCCAGGCGGGGGGCGTCAGGACTGGCGGCGATTTGAATCCCCTGCTCCCAATGCTTTGTGGCAGATGGATTTTAAGGGCCCCGTATCGACCTTGGCGGGTCCGTGTCACCCCCTGACGGTCCTGGATGACTATTCGCGGTTTAACCTCTGCCTTAAGGCGTTGCCGAGCCAACAGGGGTCTGGGGTGCAGAGCACCCTGGAGAAGACCTTCAAACGCTATGGCCTTCCGGACGTTTTCTTGATGGATAATGGACCTCCTTGGGGCAATGACTCGGAGTACCGCTATACGACGTTGACGGTTTGGCTGCTTCGCTTGGGAATCCGGGTAAGTCATAGCCGCTCGTATCATCCACAAACCTTGGGCAAAGATGAACGGTTTCATTGGACCTTGGAAGAAGAGCTTCTCAGACGTTACCAATGGCAAGATCCCGTTCATCTTCAAGGAAAATTTGATCCCTGGAGGGATCAGTACAATTTTGAGCGACCCCATGACGCGTTGGATTTGGCGGTACCGGCTTCTCGGTATCGGCCCAGTCTGCGAAATATGCCCGAAATACTGCCTCCTATCGAATATCCAAGCGGCATGGAGGTTCGTAAAGTCCAAGACAAAGGGTATTTCTTCTTTCGAGGTAAAACATTTTGGGTCAGTCGCGCCTTTTATAGATATCCCATTGGGATCAGGCCTATGGCAACAGACGGTTTGTTTGAAGTGATGTTCTGTCATGAAGTCATCAGTAAGATTGATTTGAGAAGTTCTTCTTAACCTGTTACCTATGTCTCCGGTACGCTTGTTACCCATGTCCCCAGTCCGTACACCTTTTCCAAAGGGAGGAGTTACCCCTCTTTGGCAAAGAGGGGCTAGGGGAGATTTTCAGAACTAATGTCTTTCCAATTATGGACTCCTTAGTAATTTGAGGCAATTCGCCGCCCGAAGACAAATTGACAAAGGTGTGCCCATCATCAATAATAATATTTCTTAAATAGGAAAAAGAAATGAAGCTAAATAAGAAGGCCTTGGCTACTCTCAGCGCTGGGCATCTCGTCACCGATGTCAACCAAGGGGCCTTGCCTGTCCTTCTCCCTTTTTTTAAAGAGGCTTTGAACCTTTCCTACACGATGTCGGGCGTCATCGTTCTGTCTTCGAATCTGACCTCTTCGATTATCCAGCCTGCATTCGGACACCTCTCCGACAGACGACCTATCGGATGGCTTCTCCCCTTGGCTCCTTTGATTGCCTGTCTGGGGTTGTCCATCAGCGGACTCGTTTCTCATTACTCTCTGCTTCTCCTGTGCGTCGCTCTGACGGGCATTGGGATTGCGAGTTTCCACCCGGAAGGATTCAAGACGGCCTACTTTTTCACGGGAGATAAGAAAGTTACAGGCATGTCCATTTTTGCGGTAGGCGGGAACCTGGGGATCGCCCTTGGCCCGATGGTGGCCATGGCACTCGTTACCTCCTTCGGCCTCAAGGGGACGATGGGTTTTATCGCACCCGGGATCCTGATTGCTATCATCCTGCTTTTCAACATGCCCATGTTTTCTACGACGGTCGAGTCCGCCCACAAAGAAGCGAAGGAGGAGACGAGGAAACCTCTTACAAGAGACCAGAAGAGGTCGTTCTCCCTTCTCGTCAGCGTCGCCACGTTAAGGGCATGGACGCAGTTTGGAATGGCGACCTACATCCCTTTTTATTACATCAACTATTTAAAAGGAAACCCCATGCATGCAGGGAAATTGGTTTCAACCTTTCTGCTCGCAGGAGCTTTGGGAACACTCCTCGGTGCTCCGTTGGCGGATCGGTGGGGCCATAAGCGATTCCTGTCCACCACGTTGGCATTGTCCTCTCCTCTCCTTCTTCTCTTCTACCGCAGCAGCGGTCCAATGACTTTCGTCTTTCTTGGAATTTCAGGGATGGTGTTAATTTCCACATTTGCCCTGACGACGGTGATGGGCCAAGCACTTCTTCCTCAAAATCTCGGAATGGCGTCAGGCATGATGGTTGGATTTACCATGAGCGCGGGTGGACTTGGGGTGACCCTGCTGGGAATGATTGCCGATACCTGGGGAGTACCGATGGCCGTAAAATCGATCTTTGCATTGCCTTTGATTGCATTTGTCCTCAGTTTGTTGATAAAGTATCCACTGGAAAAAGCGTGACAGGTGAGCAATGAAAACAATTCTGGTGACGGGTGGAGCGGGGTTTATCGGTTCGCACCTCTGTGAACGTCTTTTAAGCGATGGGATTAAAGTCATCGGTCTAGACAACTTTGACGTCTTTTATGATCCCAAGATAAAAATCAGAAATGCGGAGACGATCGCAAAAAAATTTCCGGATCTCTTTGACCTCGTCACAGGCGATATTCGAAACCCGGAACAGGTCAGGGGGATCCTTCAAAAAGACAAGGTTGATTTCGTCGTCCACCTGGCTGCCAGGGCTGGGGTAAGGCCCTCCATTGCCGAGCCCCTTCTCTACCAGGATGTGAACATTCGCGGGACCATCGTCCTTCTGGAAGCTTGTAGAGAGTACGGAGTCGAAAACTTTGTCTTCGCCTCCTCCTCGTCGGTCTACGGAGAAAACCAAAGAGTCCCTTTCGCGGAAAAAGACCTCGACATCCAGCCCATCTCACCTTACGGAGCTACCAAACGGGCAGGCGAACTTCTCTGCTATTCTTATCACCACCTTTATCGGATGAATGCCGCCTGCCTCCGGATCTTCACGGCCTATGGTCCAAGGCAGAGGCCGGAGATGGCGATCCATAAATTCAGCCGTCTGATTGACCGGGGTGAAAAAATCCCAATGTACGGGGACGGCTCTTCCCGGCGGGATTATACGTATATCGACGACTTGATCGATGGAATTCTTGGCGTCATCGATTACCATAAAGGGTTCGAGGTCTACAACCTCGGAGAATCCCAGACCACCTCTTTAAGAGAATTGATTCGTTTGATCGAGGAGGCTTTGGGCAAAAAGGCGAATATCGAAACGATGGCGTTCCAACCCGGCGATGTTTCCGTGACCTATGCGAATATCACCAAGGCAAAACGAATGCTGAAATATCACCCTAAGGTAAAGATGAAGGAGGGTATTCAGCGTTTCGTGGAATGGTACCAGAAAGCCCAGGATTGAATGCATACCGCAGTGTGAACAACCATCCCTCTTGCAGTTTCTGCTAACCGTAATTATTTTTTAATAAAAGAAGATTCGAAGACCTAAGCAGGAGGTGGATCAGTAATGATCTTTGCTATTATTTCACTGTGGATCCTTATTATTGTCGCTTTTGGGATCTATTGGCATGCCCTCAGGATCTCTCAGAAATTGGCACAATGTCTAACACTTCTTGAGAAGATTCTCGAAGGAAAAAAAGGTTAGCTCCAACCTTGTCGTTCAATCGGTATCAGTTTCCGCGTGCACCCATTGGGCAGTCATCATAGTGTCTTTCACCTACCTATACGTAACAAAATGGATTGACCGTTAGAACGGCTAAGGGTCATTATCTATTCTGCTTTTTCTTGAAAAAGAAAAGGAGGGGAGATATGACCCAGGGACAGCCGATTACCAATGAGTCAGTCCAAAGTGGAAGTGAAGTACTTCGTGAACAGCTTCTTTCATCAACCCCAATCGAGCGCATCCTCCAGAAGCTCTCTCACATGGAGCTTCCCGCCAAGGAACATTTCGTGTGCTACATGCGCCACAAGTGGCGTCTGAACCACAAGCCGAGGACCCTCGCCAGTTCTTTTACATCCGTCATGCTCTTTCTGGACTTTTATGGGAAGTCAGGCAAGAGCGCTATCGAGACAATGGAGCGGGTTGACCTGGAGGGTTTCATCGAGCACGAGCAGGACCGGGGATTACGTATCTCCACGGTGCGGACGAGGCTTGCCTGCGTTATCGCATTTCTACATTTTCTGATGGGGCAGGATATTATTCCCGGATCCCTTCTAAAGCGGGGCATCAAGCTCAAGCTGCCGGAGGTGCTGCCCCGGGCCATGCACCCCGCCGATGTGAGAAAGCTTCTCTGTGTGATTGGCGACATTCGGGACCGTGCCCTGTTTCTTCTGCTTCTACGAACAGGGATGCGGATTGGGGAGGCCTTGGGGCTGAGGTTAAACGATCTGGATATTAAGGGCAGAAAGGTTGATCTGTACGAGGGAGAGAAGAACAGCATGGGGAGAGTGGTCTATCTGAGCGATGATGCCCTGTTTGCGATAAAACTCTGGCTTAGGCGAAGGGACAAGAACAAGGAGTTCGTCTTTTACGGCCAGAGCCATGGGCACCTCTGTTACAGTACCGGCCGGGGCCTTTTCGTGAACTACCTCAAGAAGGCAGGGCTTGATCAGAAGGGCTACACGGTCCATTGTCTTCGTCATACGTTTGCCTCCGAGCTCCTTAACGCAGGGATGCGCCTGGAATGTCTCCAGCAACTGCTCGGTCACCAGGATATTGAGGTAACCCGGCGCTACGCCCGGCTCACCGACACCACCCGTGAACAAGAGTACTTCCGGGCCATGGCCGTGATCGAAAAAGGAGGGATCGATGGAGCCTACTGAGTTGGTTCGGTACCAGAGAGCCTTGAAGAGAAAAAACTACTCGACCCATACGGTGAAGAGCTACCTCAACATCCTCGATCAGTTCATCAGATGGCTTACAGTGCCCCTCTCCGAGGTGACCCGTAAGGAGATAGGAGCCTATGTCGATCATCTTCTCCGAAACAGACGAAGGCCGAAGACGATCACGTGCCACCTGCAAACGATCCGTCTCTTCTTCGACTATCTCATCAATGAGGAAGGCAGATCGATGATCAACCCAGTCACGCGGATCTCGCTCCGTCTGCCCAAGCCACTGCCTCGGCACTTGAAGGATGACCAGGTCAAGAGCCTCTTTGCCGTCATCACGGATCTGAGAGATCGGGCCATGTTCATGTTGATGCTCCGCTGCGGCCTTCGGGTCCAGGAGGTGGCTGAGCTGACCATAGATGCGGTAGAGTACCAGAGGAGACAGATCTTTGTCTTCCATGGAAAAGGGGCGAAGGACAGAGTGGTTTACATGAGTGAAGATGCCCGATCCGCTCTTTTAGCATACCTGGCAAAGCGATCCTCGAAGGCAAGAGAATTGTTTCTGGTGCAGAAGGGACCAATGCGAGGCAAACCGCTCTCGGTGCGAGGCATCCAGAAGAGGATCGAATACTATGCGCGAGAGAGCAAGCTGAACGTCTCGTGTCATTGGCTTCGCCACACCATGGCCACGCAGCTTCTCAATGCCGATGCTGACCTTGCGACCATTCAGGACCTCCTGGGGCATGGACAGATTACCACAACGCAGCGCTACTGCCGGGTAGCCAACCTCAAGGTCCAACGAGACTACTACAAGGCCATGGAGGTGGTTCTGCAAAGGACGCAGGCACAACAAGAGGATGACGACGAAGGGGAGAAAATGGATCTCCCAGAATTATCTTGACAGGAATAGGAAAAAAAGGGTAATGGAAAACAGCTCTTAACTAACTAATATCACAAGAAAAAACAGAATATGTTACGTATAGCACCTACAAGTCTACAACCTGCGGGAGTGTTTCAATGTGATGAGTCGAGTAGCCCGGGGGAATTTCACCTCCAGGCCCTCACAGATCCGGACGTGAACGTCTCCGCTCATCCGGCTCTTATCATCCAATCGCTGTTCTCAGCGACTCTGCCTTACCTCTTGGCTCCTCCCATTACTGGTTGACCAAACGGTAAGGCCAGATGATCCAACCCCTTCGCTCCATCTCCATTACAGAGACTTCAACACTACTGCGAGTTGGTCCGCCCCTGTGCTCCGCATCGGTACTCTCACCCTCGTGGGTCCTCCACTTTGGGTTTCTCCCTTATCATCGGAACGACAGGTTCCCACGTTCCGCACATGAGCCTGATTCAGGTTCGCGCTACCTTTATGCCGGACGCCTCCCAGGCAGTATGCAGGTCTCTCCTGGACTTATCCTGGTATCCCGTAAGCTACCAGTTTTGACGTCGTCTAATTTCATTTCGACACCTCATCAGTAGTTCGCTTGCGCTCGCCTCCCTGAACCTTACCTGACACCTTTCACGGTGCCTTTTCCTTAACGCTCACCACCCTGGCATTTGACCAAAGCAGCTTAAGGCGGTTTGGAGCCTGTCCCTGTAAACCGGCTCCGAGGGGCCTTCCCTCATCTCTTGTGCAACTTCGTGGCGCACTTACGGATTGAAAGCGAGGATAACGCCGGGCGTAATCAGGCTAATGTTGTTGTTAGGTTCATAAATGGGAGTTTTTTAATCTATCCATTAGATTTGCGAATAGGAAAAACCTCCCCAGGAAAACGCCAAAAAATAAAACGGCTATCCACAGGATCATTCGATTTCTTGTTGCTCTTTTATCTCGCAATATCGAGGCTTTTACAATATCATGACTTTTTTTATAAGCTACGTCCTCGTCAGAAGGCATGAATAAAGAATGTTTACCATTTTCATCTGTGATACTGATTAAACGGTTTTGATCCACGTAGATTTCTTTGGCTAATTGTTTTTCATAAAAAATACGCTGCTTTGATGTCAAATCACTTTTCATAAGCCTTTCTTCAAGTTTCGCAATTATATTAGTATCAAAAAGTCCCTTATGGATCTGGTTCATCTTGTTATTTACATAAAAATTCAAAATAAAAAATAAAATACACATGCCAACACCAATTATTACTATGAAACCATGCTGAATACTCTTGCCTAATTTCCTCATTCTTCTAATTCCAAAAAAGATTGCAGCAAAAGATATAATTATTGCGGCGCTTTGCAATATTACTCCAACCATCAATACCTTCGGGTAGGGATACCTGGGGTAAGATGACTTTTGTGGACACCAAAGTTGAGGTAAAATACTAAAGACGGAGGTGTCAGAATGGAAAGGATTCCGAGAGCAATCTACACGAAGGAACTTCGAGAGGAAGCAGTGAAGCTCGTAACAGAAGGCGGATTAAAGATACCGGAGGTGGGGCGTCGGTTATCGGTTGCGGCCTCGACAATACGGTACTGGGTTAAGGCGAGCAGAGAAGGCAAGCTTAAGGAGGTTGGAAAGCACCAGAGGCCGCTTACGGAAATAGAGATGGAGCTTGCCCGGGTGAAGCGTGAACTGGCAGAAGCCAGGATGGAGCGAGACATATTAAAAAAAGCGGCCGTGTACTTTGCGAAGGAGTCGCTGCCAGGTACGCGATCATGAAAGCAATGCGATTCAAGTATTGTATTGGGATGATGTGCCGTATTCTGCGTGTATCCAAGAGCGGTTATTACCAATGGTTCAGGCGCAAGCCTTCCAAACGTGTCCTGGAAGAGGGAAGGCTGGAAGTAGAGATAAAAGCCGCCCACAAGAGGACCCGTGAGACGTGCGGTCCAGAGAGATTACAGCATGAGCTCAAAGAACAGGGTGTAAAGGTCGGGATCTGCCGGATCAGACGGATCAGGAAGAAGCTTGGGTTACGGTGTAAGCAGAAGAGGAAGTTCAAGGCCACCACGGATTCGAAGCATGCTCTGCCTGTGGCACAGAATCTGCTCAATCAGCAGTTTAAGGCAACGACGCCGAACGAGGTTTGGGTCAGCGACATTACCTATATCCCCACAGAAGAAGGCTGGCTCTATCTGGCAGGGCATAAGGACCTCTGCACGGGAGAAATCGTTGGATATGCCATGGGCAATCGTCTCACCAAGAACCTGGTGAGCCAGTCTCTGTTCAGAGCCGTGGCAGCCAAACGGCCCGGAGCAGGCCTGATTCACCATTCGGATCGTGGGAGTCAGTACTGCGCCCATGAATACCGGAAGCTGGTGGATCAGTTCAAGATGAGAGCATCTATGAGCAGGAAGGGCGACTGCTACGACAATGCTCCCATGGAGAGCTTCTGGGGTACGCTCAAGAATGAGCTTGTCCATCACTGTCGCTTCAAGACGAGAGAGCAGGCCATCCGGGAGATCACGGAATACATCGAGGTATTCTACAATCGGCAAAGACGGCAAGCACGGCTGGGGTACCTTTCTCCGGTTGTCTATGAGCGGCAGTTCTATACAAGGCAACTTGCAGCATGAGAGAGCGCTTCGTGTCCACTATTGACATCAGGGGTCAACCGTCCTGTAAAATCGCCCTGCGACATCTTATTTATGTAAATCAAATATGGAACATACGTTATCAAGACAACACACAAATATGCGCAAAGCCCAATTATAACAAAAATGGATGATCTATGTGATTTCCCAGGATCTGTCATTATCATATTAGTCACGAATCTAACGAGCCTGTAGGAAAAGTCAGTTTTTTAAAAACGCTTCTTCTGCTGGATCAAAAATAGGAAATTATTTTTTGTCATCAAAAGTTTTTACAATCCTTGCTGTAATGTTCCTGTTCCCATGATATTTTCCTACCTCGATACCCTATTACCCGATCCCGCCCCATTCACGCAAGCGCCAGGCCGTATCGATGCACTTTAAAGAGATTGTGCACCGCACAGTAGAGCACCCACTGGCTGTTCACTTTTCGCTTCCCTCGAAGGCTAAATCTGTTCAAGCCTAAGGTGGAACAGATATTCCCAAAGACAGGTTCTGCCGTCCCAAGTCTCCGGTTATAGATCAGCCTGCCTTTTACCGAATCGATCTTTCGCTTCATCTTCTGGGTAAACGTCTCCGGCTTCGACCCTGCACTCCCCTGAAAGAAGTATACCTGTCTTGCCTCCGTACGGTCCGGATGTCTCAGGCATTTCTCCCGTAGCCCACAGACCCGACAGTCTGTCAGTCTCCCATGAAATTTGACCGCCCGCTGACCGTTAACCACCACATTCCCCCCATTGCGGTAAAGTCGCTTACCCGCGGGACAGATGCAGTGCGTCTTGTCTTGGCTGATCGTAAAGTCTCTGTGTGGCCTGTATAAGCCGGCCACTCCGAAGTACTCCGCCCTCTCTTTTCTAAATCGCTCCTTGTATCTGTCCACCTCCGAAAACCGGGGATCACGCTTCCTAAATTGGGTGTCCGCAATGTAGGCATCAATCCCCTGTCCCATGACCTCCCTCATGTTCACCTCGGTATGAAACCCGCTGTCAGCCGTAAGCTTCGCTTCCTTGAATACGTCCTTTTTGTTACCAATGGCTTCGAAGTTCTCCTTCGTCCCCTCGATCATTGGGAGAAGAAGTTCATGCTCCTGCGCCACCCCAAAGGCCTCCGCATGAACGATGACCTGATGCTTACCATCGACCACTGCAACCCCGTCATAACCCTGGATCACCCCGTGGGAGGTCTTCATCTTGGCACTCTCATTGTCCGTGATGTTGCTCTTTACGGGCTTACCCGTCTTGCCAGGTTTGTCTTCATTCTCCCTCAACCATGCCTTGATCTTCTTCACCTTCCCCCGAAGCGTCTCCACATACTGCTCCTCCTGCTCCATCACTCCCCGCTCTGCCTCGGTTACATCCACCTCCCGGTGCCGCTTGACGATCTGCCGAATCGCCTTCTCCATCCTCTCTCTCTTCTTCTCCAATTCTCCCTTCGTCCCGCTCCATTCCTTAGAAGCATTGGACGGTAGCTTGCAGCCATCCACTGCAAACATCTCTTTCCCGATCAACCCCATCTCATCGCAGATCAACAGAATCTCTAAAAACAGATGGATGATCTCCTGACCCGAGGTCGAAATGAAGTCTGCAATCGTTGTAAAGTGGGGCTGCGTATCCGCCGAAAGCGCCATGAAGATAACGTTCTCTTGACAACACTGCGCGATCTTTCGGCTGGAGGTGATCCCCCGAGAGTAGGCATACAGGATGATCTTTAATAGGATGGCGGGATCATAAGCAGTAGCCCCGGTCTCGTCATTTCGGTACCGGGTATCAAAGATGGATAGGTCGATTTCCTTGTCGATCAGATAATGAAGGCTATATTCAAAGGTTCCAGGTAGGATCTGTCGGTCAAAGTGAATCGGAATAAACTTTCCTTGGGAATAATCATAGTCTTTGTATCTCGCCATCCAGTCCTCCTAAGCGGTCTCCGCTCTCTTTTCTGCTACTGATATGGCGATATTATCATGCTTTTAAGACTTTTTCTACAGCCTCAACGAGGAAGATGAGCGGCGGTTATCTGCCTCCGACGGATTGATTCGGAGAGTGATGAGGGACACATCCTTTCTTCCCGTTCAGCGGATCATAAATCGGATGTGTTCCTGTTTCACCGTTTAAAATAAAGATTTGAACCCATCAATCCAAAGCCGGAACATTTCCAAAAAACCCCACTTCGTTGAGCCGAGCACCATCAGTACTATGATCAAAACGACAAACGCCAAACAAACATAAATCATCTCCTTGCTGACAAGCGGTTGAATCCTCTTTTCCATCTCAGCTCCTCCTTCCGGCTTTTCTATTAGGGGTTGCTCTTTACCTTGATTATTATATCATTATATTGTAGGGCAGTATAGATAATACTTAGAACGCTGTCAAGATGGTAATAAAATGATCCCTTCCCCTTTCCCCTCTCCGCCCACAGGTAGTTGATGAGGACGGGGAGGGGGTGGGGGGCGATGCAATGGACGACATGAAGAAGATCGGAATAAAGTATTGTGGTGGATGTAACCCTTTTTACGAAAGGGTGGAGGTGGTTCAACGGGCTCAATCTCTGTTAAAAGACCGATTCATTTTTTCCTCCGACGACCTGCAAGACCCTGACATAGTGGTCCTCGTGAGCGGATGTCCCCGGGCCTGTGCCGACAGCAATTCAGGTAACTTTGAGGCGTCCTCCCACTCGATCCTCGGAGAAAATGATTTTGAAAGCCTGATCAAATGGCTGACCGCCTTTGATCAAAAAGGCGACTGAGGTTGTCAGAATGAGGATCGCACAACTGGCATCCTGACGGAGATGAAGGCATAATTTAGTTGTAATAACTAAGCTTACCTAAAGGAGAAAATATGAAACGAATCGTTACCAAAGAGGACTATATCCGGAGTCTCAAAGACCTTCATCACGTGGTCTTTTACAACGGAAAACGTGTGGAGGATGTGACCGAGCATCCTGCCCTCCGGCCGCACATCAATTCTGCGGCCCTCACTTATGAGCTTGCCCTTCGGCCTGAGCACGAGGACTTGATGACGGCTACCTCCCATCTGACCGGCAGAAAGATCAACCGCTTCACTCACATTCACCAGAGCGTGGACGATCTCATTAAGAAAGTCCAGATGCTTCGCCTCATTGCCCACGAAACGGGCTCCTGCTTTCAACGATGCGTGGGGTTCGATGCCCTGAATGCGACCTACATGACCACTTACGATATCGATCAGAAATACAAGACGGATTACTTTGAACGATTCAAAAAGTATCTGATCCATGTCCAGGACAGCAATGTGATGCTGGTGGGCGGGATGACCGATGTCAAAGGAGACCGATCCCTGCCTCCTGCCAAGCAGTCAGACCCCGATCTCTTCACTCACGTCGTTGAGCGACGGTCCGATGGAATCGTTATTCGTGGAGCCAAAGCCCACATGACAGGAGGCGTTAACTCGCACGAGATTCTGATCATGCCCACTCAGGCGATGAGGGAGGAAGATAAAGACTACGCCTTGGCCTGTGCCTTTCCACTCAACACGCCGGGGGTTGTTCTCATCTTCGGCCGCCAGACGAATGAAGAAAGAAAGTTTGAAGAAGGGATCGATGTTGGCAACCCTCTCTATGGGCTTGTCGGAGGAGAGGCCCTCATCATCTTTGAAAATGTCTTTGTCCCCTGGGAAAGGGTTTTTCTTTGCGGCGAATATGACATGGCCGGAACACTTGTAGAACGGTTTGCGACGTTGCATCGGCAAAACTACGGAGGTTGCAAAGGAGGAGTTTCCGACGTTCTGGTCGGGGCGACTGCATTGGCAGCCGAGTATCAAGGAACAGCCGGCGCTTCTCACGTGAAAGAAAAACTGGCCGAGATGATCCATCTGGCAGAGACAATCTATTCAGGGTCTGTGGCCTGTTCTGCCATGGGCTACAAGACGCCTTCCGGAGCTTACTATCCGGATCCCCTTTTGGCCAATACGACAAAACACAATGTCACGCGCCACATCTATGAAATCGCACGCCTCGCCCATGATATCGCCGGCGGAATCGTTGCCACGATGCCCTTCCAGGGTGATCTTGAGAGCAGCGAAGTGGGCCGTTACGTGAAAAAATACTTAGCAGGCGCGAAAGGGATCCCCGCCGAAGCTCGCATGAAGATTCTGAGGCTCATCGAGAATATGAGCGGAGGGACTGCCCTGGTTGAATCCATGCACGGCGCTGGATCACCTCAAACCCAAAAAGTGATGTACGGCCGGCTGGGCAACCTCGAACAGAAGAAACGCTGGGCCAAACGCATCGTCGGAATTGAATGATTAGGCCGGGGAGTCGAAGGGTCCACTCCAGGGACGTGCACGCAGAAAAAAAGGCAGAGCCATAAAGGCCCTGCCTGATTCTTTGGTTCTTTTTTGGGCTTCGCTACTCGGAGGATCCTTGCTCTACACTAAGAATCTTGGGACCTTGGCGAGAACTTCTTCGGCCTCCCGGACAATGTTCTTGACCAGTTCCTCTGTGGTGGGAAGATCGTTTATCCGCTGGGCGCATTCCCCGCCGGCCAAAAGGGCCTTGCTTTCGTCTCCCGCGTACACCGCATTCAGCCCTTCAATCTCGCCCATGATCAACTCCATAGGAACGGTCGTATAATCGTCCGGCCTCCCTAAAAAAACCCCGGGCGACATTTTCAAGGTGTTCTCCTGGTGCTTGATGCTCACCGGCGTCTTCAACCACCGGGCCGGGCCGACAAACCCTCGGGCGACCAGCGTTCCCCGGTCGCCGGTCTTGACGACCCCTTCTTTCCACATCGGGTGAAAATCACTCTCCTGGGTCGCGAGAAATCGGGTCCCCATCTGGGCTCCGGAAGCGCCAAGGGTCAGCGCCGCAACCAGGGTCCTTCCATCACAGAACCCGCCGGTTCCCACCACGAGGATTTTCGTGCCAGCCAAGGCATCCACCACTGCGGGCAGCAACGTCATTGAATGTACCGGTTCCCACGACGTGTGAAACCCGCCTTCATGGCCTGAAGCAATCACCCCATCCACGCCCGCCTTCTTACAACGGAGCGCTCCCCTCACGGAAGGAATGACGTGCAGCCATTTCAGCCCCGCTTTCCTGACCCTCTCCGTCCAGGGGAGTGGATCTCCAGCCGACGTGATCAGGATCTGGAAACGCTTCTTCATGTCCGGGTCTTCCTCCCGAACCTCGATCATCGTGTCAACGATCAGGTTTGCGTAGTCCTTCATCTCCTCGGACACCATCACGTTGACGCCGAAGATCCCCTGCTTCTGTTTGGTCTGTTCCAGCGTCTGTCGGTAGATTTTTTTTAGCACCGTCTTGCCGTCATCTTCAAGAGAGGCCCCGCCCGTTTCAACAAAGTATTTGTAGATACCGGGCTGAGTATCCTTCACAGAGATGCCGCTCGAACTGATCAGCCCCAGCACTCCGGCATTGGCCGCGGCGATGCAGAGCTTGTTCGTTCCAAAGGGGCCCATCCCAGCCTGAATAATAGGGTACTTAATTCCGAGAAAGTTACACAGTTCCGTCTTGATCATATCCTTCACCTCCGAGTTTTATTTATTCATTCACTCATTTATTCATCGTTCGTGATGAAACCTAAACGGCATGTTCCTATTTTCACATATTTCCTTTGCCTTTGCAATCCCCGTACGTAATTTTTTTATCTCCAAAAATCTTCTCAGCCTCTCTCACAATATTCGGATTCCGGAACTGCCTTCCAATCTCCTCCTTGCTCAACCCAGTTTACCTCTGAGCTATGCACAGAGCAACCTCCCTTATTCGAACTCTCACCTCCACCCGTCTTTTGACACTTTCTGACGGATTTCTTCCACTGAAAGAAACCGTCCTGTATGCTCCACCTGATGTACCAGCTCCACGATTTTGCTGTTCAATGGCGTAGCCTCTCCGCAGCGCTTCCCCAACTCCACGATTTCGCCATTCAGGTAGTCTATCTCCGTGGGACGACCCCGCTGGATACTTTGCAGTGTTGACCCCCACAAAGGCCAGACAGTCGTCAGCCGTCGAACCTTTGCGGCAGCAATACGTCCGGCTACCCCTAACGGCATCCAGTTGATAAGCCGAGTTAATCCAATTGAGACATCAGGTAAGGGTTCCAGCCGGATCTTCGCTCGATCAGCAACCCGTAGCCCCTCGCGCATGAGGCCAACGGCCAGGTTGCGTAAGACCGTGTTCGCATAAACCTCACTCAAGCGGAAATTGGTTATTGCGGGCAATGCATTGTTCAGGTTGACGATAAGCTTAAGCCAGTGGGCTCCCTGTATATTGTCTGTTACACGAGTCGGTACGGCTTGATTCAGGATGTGGGCGACACCTTCAAGTCTACTGCCTCTCGGACCAAACGGAAGGCCAAGCATCAACTGTCCCCTAAAGACCACGGTTACTTTACCCGGTAACAGGTAAGTCACGTGCATAAGCACGACTGCACTGAGAACTTGCTCTCGGGGGAAAATGCTTGCAACCAGCTCATCGCTGCGTATCCCATTCTGGAATGTAACTATCGGAACACCATTTAAGAAGGTTTGATTCGCTTTCACGGCAGCAACCACGTCCTGTGTCTTCACCGTCAAGAGGACCAGGTCAGGCCGTAAATTGAGGGTCTCAGCGGCCTCGACCGGAGCGATAAAGTCTCCTGTATCTCCATCAACCCGAAGGCCATGCTGACGAATTGCCGCTGCATGCGCCGGGCGAGCAATCAGGACGACGTTCTCGCCAGCCCGATGAAGGAGCGCGCCTAATGCACTGCCCACAGCACCCGCACCAATAATTGCAATACGACGAGTTGGATGTTCTTTTGACGTTTCTATTTGACTTGTCACCCTTAGTGGCCTCGGCATGAAGAAATAGTAAGCAAAGGGGACCAGATTTTGCTGAGGAAACGTTCAACTATCGCCGTCAATTCTTCTCAGCCGTTTGTAATATACATTATTTTGGAAAATTGATGAAGCGAAAAGTGGGGCGGGAAAAATCCTTCTCTATTTCTTATCGGGATTTGTCCCCGCAGCGGCTTTTGCCGGATTCGGGTTCGCACTCGGCGCGGAGGATGGCATCGGTTCCCAACCACCCCCCAAGGCTTTGTAGAGGGCAATAAGATCAGTGACAATGCTGGTCTCGCTCTGCACCAATGCATTTTCGGAGGCGTAAAGCGATTCCTGGGCAACGAGCACATTGAGAAAAGGGATCTGACCCTCCGTGTAAAGCAACAATGACAGATCGACGGCCTTGCGGTTGGCAACAACGGCCTCATGAAGCGTCTTACGGTGCTGTTGTTCCTTGGCAAAAGCGATCAATGAGTTTTCCACATCCTGAAACGCTGCCAGGACTGTTTTCTGGTACGTGATAAAGGCTTGGTCGCGCAGCGCCTCCTGCACGCGGACGTTCGATATGATCGCACCGCCCTGGAAAATCTGCCAACTCACCGACGGACCGAATCCGAACGAGCGGCTGGCTTCGGTCCACCACGTGCGCAGTAGGTTGCTTTGCCAGCCCGCCGAGCCGGTCAGTGAAAATTGCGGAAAGAGCTGGGCAACGGCAACGCCGATTTGGGCAGTAGCGGCATGCAACTGCGCCTCCGCCTGCTGAATGTCCGGCCGACGGCGCAGTAAGTCCGATGGCAAACCTGCAGGGACTTGCGCGGGTATCTGGGGCAGGTTTGCTGTCGGTGATAACCGCTCCAACAAATCTGCCGGCGGTCGTGCCAAAAGCACACTTAAAGCGTAGATGGCCTGCTGCGCGGAAGTCTCGAAAACCGGGATCTGGGATTCGGTCGTCGCGACGTTTGCATCGGCATTGGCGACGTCGAGCGCACTGTTGAACCCCACTTTCCATAGCTTACGAGTGATCTCGGCGGTGTGCTGCTGGGCCTCCAAATTTTTCTTCGCAACCACAATCTCCTGCTGAAAACCCCGGAGCTGAATGTAATTTAGCGCTACCTCGGCCACAAGGCTGACCTGCGCATTGCGGATGCCTTCGACCGCGGCCTGGACATTGGCGCCGGCCGATTCGACGTTGCGCCGCACCCCGCCAAACACGTCAAGTTCCCATACCGCATCGAAGCCGGCCTGAAAAAGATTTGGTCCTTCAACCGACGAGGAGATCGGCGTGTGCGTCTTCTGGTAACTGCCGGCGGCACTGACCGCGGGCCACAAGCCTCCGAGGGCCACGCCCCGCGTGGCCCGGGCCTGACGAAGACTGGCCTCGGCCAATTTAAGATCGAGGTTTACCTTCACTGCTTCCTCGACCAGCGAGGTTAACATCGGGTCGTTGAACTGGCGCCACCACTGTGTGAGTTCGGCTGGCTGCGCAGCGGCCACGGAGAGCTGACCAGAGGTTGTCTGCCCGACGCCGACCCACGCAGGAGGAGCTGTCAGCTGCGGCGTGTGGTAATTCGGGCCGACCATACACCCACTTACTATCAGCATGACTAAACCGACCACCGCGACAAGGACCAAAATGGGGCACCGCTGTTCGTACGTATTCATCAGTGTTACCTCACTCATAATGAAGCGCCTCTATGGGATCGAGCCGCGACGCTTTCCACGCCGGATAGAAGCCAAAAATAACCCCCACGCTGGCAGACACTGCTACAGCGGCCACGATCGCACCCATAGAAGCTGCCGTCGGCCAGTGCAAGACCGAAGCCACAATGTACGAACTGCAGCGGCCCACGACGATGCCCATCGTGCCGCCAAGCAGACACAGCA
Source organism: uncultured delta proteobacterium (assembly GCA_963765435.1). Taxonomy (GTDB): domain Bacteria; phylum Desulfobacterota; class BSN033; order BSN033; family UBA1163; genus UBA1163. The sequence goes on along the minus strand of CAVXWK010000002.1, from coordinate 1,788,768 downwards.
CGACCGCCTCGGTCAAAAACTGCCGCAGGATGTCGCCCGGCTCGGCACCCACTGCCATGCGCAGGCCGATCTCGCGCGTTCGTTCGGTGACCGAGACAAGCATGATATTCATAATGCCGACACCTCCGACGACCAGCGAGATCATCGCCACACACATCAACAGTTTAGTCATCAACGCCGTCGTCGAACTCATCGTCCTGGTGATCTCGGTCATGTCACGAATGTTGAAATCATCCGGATCGGTGACGCGGAGGTGGTGCCTCTCCCGCAGCAAGATGCCGACCTGCTGGATGGCGGAAGGAATCTGGTCGCCAGACTGCGCGCCGACCAGGATCTGATCCACGTTGGCAAACCGGACCGGTTGCGGCACGTCCGCCTGCTCGGTGGCCGACGGAACCGGATAGAGATTCTGCTGGATGTTCGGGTAAATTTGGCTGAGCGTATTGACCTGCGTGCTGGTCGCAGCAGTCGCACTGCTCTGGTTGACTGTTGACGCTGAGGAGCCGACCACGCGGTATTTGATCGTCGTCCAGGGCGCCAGCAGGATATCGTCCTGGTCCATGCCCATCATGTTCGCACCTTTTGTCTGCAACACGCCGATGACCTTGAAGGCCACGTTTTGGACGCGGATCTCCTTGCCGACGGGCGACTGCCCGCCAAACAACTCCCTCACGATGGTCTGGCCGACCAGACACACTTTGCTTGAGTTGCGGACATCGTGCTCGGTGAACCCTTCACCCTGGTCCATATCGGTCCAATCGCGTACCTGCAGAAACGACGGCGTGGTGCCGTAGATGTACATCGGCACCCAGTTGCGGTTGCCGTAGACTACCTGCGTGCGGGCGCGCACGACCGGCGCGACGCTGCCGACGGCGGGGCACTCTTTCAGGATGGCGTCCCCATCCTGCGGTGTCAGCGTCATCACACTGCCCGCCCCGTACGTGACACCACCGCTGGCAGCAGTGCCGGGCATCACCACGACGGTGTTGGCGCCCATGCTGGCAATCGTGCGCTGGATGGCAATGGACGAACCGTTGCCGATCTCCATCATCGCGATCACCGCTGCGATGCCGATGACGATGCCCAGCGTCGTGAGCACTGCTCGCGTGACATTGCGTCGGAGCGCACGTAAAGCCGTTTTCAGGGTGCGGAACGATTTCACGCGCCACCTCTAAGTCCAGGCGAAACCGCCATTTTTTCGATATGGCCATCCTCGGCCAAGACTGGAACAGAGCACCGTTGCTCCCCCGTATTCATCAGTGCCACCTCACTCATACCGAAGCGCCTCAATGGGATCGAGCCGCGACGCTTTCCACGCCGGATAGAAACCAAAAATAATGCCCACGCTGGCCGACACGACTACGGCGGCCACGATCGCTCCCACCGAGGCTGCTGTCGGCCAGTGCAATACCGAGGACACGATGTACGAACTACCCCGGCCCAGTACAATACCCATCGTGCCGCCGAACAAACAGAGCACGACTGCCTCGGTCAAAAACTGCCGCAGGATGTCGCCCGGCTCGGCACCCACTGCCATGCGCAGACCGATCTCGCGCGTTCGTTCGGTGACCGAGACCAGCATGATGTTCATGATGCCGATGCCGCCGACCACCAGCGAGATCGTCGCCACACACAACAGCACTTTGGTGATCAGAGCCGTCGTCGAACTCATTGCCTTGGTGATCTCGGTCATGTCACGAATGGTGAAATCATCCGGATCGGTGCCGCGGATGTGATGCCGTTGGCGCAGCAACGTGCCGATCTGCTGGATGGCAAAGGGAATCTGGCTGCCCGACCGCGCGGCGGCCAGGATCTGGTCCACGTTGGCAAACCGGACCGGCTGCGGCACGTCGGCCTGCTCGGTGCTCGACGGAACGGGATAGAGATTCTGCTGGATGTTCGGATAAATTTGGCTGAGCGTATTGACTTCGGTGGTGCTGCTCGAGCTGGTCGTACTCTGATTGGCGGCGGCGAGCGAGGAAGCGACCACACGATATTTGATCGTCGTCCAGGGCGCCAACAGGATATCGTCCTGGTCCATGCCCATCATGTTCGCGCCTTTTCTTCGCAGCACGCCGATGACCTTAAAGGCCACATTTCGGACGCGGACCTCCTTGCCGACGGGCGACTGCCCGCCGAACAACTCGCTCACGATGGTCTGGCCGACGATACACACTTTGCTGGAGTTGCGGACATCATGCTCGGTGAACACCTCACCATCGTCCATATCCGTCCATTCGCGTACCTGCAGAAACGACGGCGTCGTGCCATAGATGTACGTCGGCACCCAGTTCCGGTTGCCGTACACCACCTGCGTCCGGGCCCGCACGATCGGGGCCAAGTAACCGACGGCGGAGCACTCATTGATGATCGCATCGGCATCCTGGGGCGTCAGCGTCATCATGCTGCCGAGTCCCTGGTTGACCCCGCCGATGTTAGCGGCCGCGGGCACGATCACGAGGGTGTTCGCGCCAAGGCTGGCGATCGTGCGCTGGATGGCGATGGACGCGCCGTTGCCGATCTCCATCATCGTGATCACGGCTGCGACGCCGATGACGATGCCCAGCATGGTGAGCATCGTGCGCATGACGTTGCGCCGGAGCGCGCCTAAAGCCGTTTTCAGGATGCCGTACGATCTCAAGGGGCACCTCTGGATTCGTGTTGACCCGTGCCCTTTTCGATGAGGCCATCCTTGATGCGAATCATCCGCTGGGCGTGCTGTGCCACGTTGGGATCATGGGTGACGAGGATGAGGGTAATACCCTCGGCGCTGTTGAGCTGCTGGAACATCTGGAGGATTTCCTCACTGGTGTGCGAATCAAGGTTGCCGGTCGGCTCGTCGGCGAAAAGCACCCGCGGCCGGTTGACCAGCGATCGGGCGATGGCCACGCGCTGCTGTTCGCCGCCGGAAAGTTGAGACGGCTGGTGGTCAGTGCGATCCCCCAAGCCGACTTTCTGGAGCAACTCGGTTGCGCGCTGTCTCATTTGATGCTCAGTGAGGTTCTCCTTGGTATAAGTCAGCGGCATCAGGACGTTTTCTAACGCCGTCGTGCGCGGCAGCAAGTTGTAGTTTTGAAAAACGAAACCCACCATCCGATTCCGCAGCCGGGCCTGTTCCTGGGCGGTGAGCCGGGATATTTCGCGGCCGTCCAGCCAGTACTCGCCCGAAGTCGGGTGATCCAAACAACCAAGGATGTTCATCAGCGTGCTTTTGCCGGAGCCGCTGACACCCATCAATGCGACGAGTTCCCCGCGTCTAACATTCAGCGACACGCCTTTGAGCACGGGCAGGTCCACCTCACCGAGATGGTAGGTCTTGTAAATGTCTCGCAGTTCGATCAAATCCATGGTCGGGTTGCTCCTCCGCCAATTTCAGCGTCCACCACTGGCAGTGCCCGAGCTGCCTTGTCCTTGCCGCGGCCCGCGCCCAATTTGCGGCGTGAATGGACTTCGGTCAGCGCTCGGGCCGCCTGCGACTTCACGCGTTGCTTCGCCGACAACCACGCGCATCCCTTCCGTCAAATCCTTGCCTTCGACCTCTGTCGATGTCCCATCCGTCAACCCCACGCTCACGTGAACAGGCCGGACAAACTCGCCTTGCTCGACCCAGATGGTTCCGTGCGCTTTCGGCGCACCGACGGCGCCAGCCCCACCGCCACTGTCTCGGATCGAGGAGACGCCGGGAGCGCGGGCCGTTTGGCCAGCTTCCGGGGAGATCTGATTGGGCTTCGGTGTCCAGCGCAGCGCCGCATTCGGAACCAGTAACACGCCTTGCCGGCGGCCGATCGTAAACTGCGCGTTGGTTGTCAGGTAAGGCAATAGTTTGCCGTCGTCGTTATTGGTATCAACCTCGACGGTGTACGTGACGACGTTCTGCGTCATCGTCGCGTTCAGCCGAACCTGGCCGACTTGCCCTTTGAACACCCGGCCGGGATAGGCGTCTACGGTGAACGTTACCGGCTGGCCTTGAAAAATACTGCCAACGTCAGCTTCGTTGACCGATACCCATGCCTGAATGCGCTTGAGATCTCTTGCAATGAGGAACAGGCTGGGCGCGCTCAGGCTGGACACGACGGTCTGGCCGATGTTAACTCGCCGGTCAACAATCACACCCTTGACGGGCGACTTGATGGTGCAGTAATCGAGATTGATCTGCGCAGTGTCGAGACTGGCCTTTGCTTGCGCCACGGCAGCCTTCGTTTGCTCCACGGTAGCCTCGGCTGCCGCCAGGTTGGCCTTAGCAACCTCGTAATTGGCTTGGTACTGGTCGTAAGCGCTCTGCGCCAATGCGTCGGATGGGCCGAGCCTCTGCGCCCGACCCCAGTCCTGCTGGGCCTGCAGTAACTTTGCTTTCATCTGGAGCACATTGGCATCGGCGCTGACCTTGTTGGCTATGGCCTGCTGCAATTGGGCCTTGGCAGTCTCTACAGCAGCGGCGTAAAGCGAATCGTCAATTCTCGCCAGCACCGTGCCCTTGTCCACGACCGAACCCCAGTCAATGTCCTTCCCGTGTTTGTCCTTGCCGAAGGCGATAATCACCCCAGCAACCTGAGCGCCGATGTCCACGGCTGCCTCCGGTTCGAGCGTGCCCGTTGCGCTGATCGTGGCCATCAGATCTCCCCGTTTCACCGGCACCGTGCGGAACGTCGGGTCCTTGTCCCGTTTGGACCGCGACCACCACACACCGGCGCCAACAATCAAAGCCAGGCCGACGACCACCAGGATCATGATTCCAACTCTTCGTCGCATAAATATCTCCTCGCACGTCTAAATAAAATCGTCCCGTTTTGCCATTTTACAGGATGGGTATTAAATTACGTATATTTTTAAGAAAACTGATAAGGATTTTTTCGTGTCTTTGAAGAGACTTTTCCTTCTCCGGTCATTCACCTCTTCGCAATCCTCTTTCCTTTTCTTCCTTGAATTTTCGCCTCCATTTTTTTGACGTATCATTTAAGTCCTATATTCATGACTCTTTACTCTTCCGAAGGTTTAACCATTCACACTCCATCCGAAGCGAACATCACAACTATCCAGTTGTTATGGAGCAACTCCTGTGCCAATCTATCTTCAAAAGAATTTAAAAAACATTCTACAGCATCTCTAAACCGACTTATCCAATATATTTAACCGCTTACCGAGGCCTAAGGCAGTTGGATGATGCCGATTCGCATAAGACATGGAGCTTTAAAGCTTTGTCAAAACCGGAATGATTTGTCGACTCTTTTTAACCGTTTTCTTCTTGAATTTCAACTAATCGTGGGCTTCGACAATTTTGATGACCGATTCGACAAAAATCTCCGACCGGCGCATCTCTCCAGACACAGATTTAAACTCTGATTTCTTGCGTAGTTTGTAAATAATCGGAGGGGTTTGTTATCGATTCTGGCTTGCTATTGTATACTGGAAAGATAAGCAAGAAAAATCCATCTTCCTCAATGTAAATTCAGATATGCTTTTCTCCAAAATAGGCCGCAAAAAAAGTTCCAGTGGAAGGGAGGCTTAGGCCCGCTAAGCCTCCTACAAATGTTACAACCCATTCCAACAGAATGGATCCCCTCCTGAACACGCTGTAAGCGTGGTAGCTGCGAAAGTGCCTGTGAAATTGGCTTTGCATTCAAAAGTATCACTGTTGGTATTACAATCTTTTGCTACCCAACTTTCTCCAACATAGTCGAAACTACCACCAGCCAATGTACCCGAAATCGAAGCAGAGACTATTGTGTCAGTTGGCACCAAATTATGTTTGAGCGTGCCTGTAAAGATCAGGTACCCATTCGTATATGATTCACCGCCATTACATGTAGTGTAATTGAGAGTGGGAGTAGTACCGTCGACGAGGGTGTATTGGAAACCATCCGGGCAGATAAAGCAAGCTAACACTCCACGAACCGTGTCAGTTCTGGCGGCAGCTTTGGCAGTCACGCGGGGCTTGGTTGCGATTATCCCGTCCTCAATCCCTGGCTTTCCAGCCGGTCCCAAGTCCGGGACTGGAGCCGTCTGGTTTCCTCCCGTACAGCTAATCGTCCATATCTTTGTCTGGTAATTTGGGCTACTAGGATTGGGGTCCAGCCAAGTCATGTTTAACTGTGATAGATTCCCATTCCCGTCGACCCACATGTAAACGATGGGATCATCCTGACGTTTATATCCTGCCAGCCTTGCCTCGGATGCTGACAGCGCTCTGCCAATCAATGACGGTACCGTGACAAAGTTTTGGCCCTCTAATAGAGTCGTGGTTGGTAGTTGTTCTTCTTCATATGTAATCTGGAGACTGAGACCCGTGAGTGCACCTGCCAAGTTTGTATTTAAATTGTTTTGCTGGGCACTTGCATACCCGAAACCGACCAGTAAAAACAAAACTGCAACCGCTCCAACCGTTACCTTCTTCATTGTCCTTCCTCCTTTTTTATTTTGCTAATGAAACATTTGATGCTGGAGTATCCAAGAACCTTTCCCCTTGAATGCTAATAACTCACCACCAGCCTAACGCCTCTGCGATTGATTCCAAGAATTAAGCGTTGATGCTTCATCCGAAGCGAAACATTCCAATGATCCAGTAATTGCGAAGCAACTCGTGTGCCAACCTGTCTTCAAAAGAGTCCGAAACACATTTTGCAGTGACCTTAAAGTGACTTATCTAATACATTTAACTCCTTATTGAGACCTATGTCAACCGGATCATCTCGGCCCTCGTAGAACCTGAAGTCTTAATGCTTTGTTCCAGCTCGGAAGGGTTTGTCGATTCTTTTTAAGCGATTAAAGTTTTCTTCTTGAATTTCAAATAATCAAGGCTTCGACAATTTTGATGACCCATTCGACAAAAATCTCCGTCCCTCTTCCTTTTTTGTCTATTTCTCGATTGATTTATCTTCGAATCTTATTGCGACACCCTCTGCTCGAATAGGGGGCTTCACTAAAAACCATAAATCGGCATCCTGGGTATCCGACCTTAACTGATTCTCCACGCCCTTTATAAACACTCCATCAGCACCTATTTCCATTGCCTTCTGTTTGAACCTTTCCAGCATCCCTTTCTCAGTCTGTGCTTCGACTTCAATCCTACCCATCTCCATATAAGGCCTATCTGGTTTGTCCCAATAATAGATCACCGCACTACTTGTCGGAGAATAGGTTTTAGAGCTTGAAGGGAAGTATTTGGTGCTGGCACAACCCGATAGAAGCAAAAGTGCTATAGCAGTTACAGACCATAATCTGTTCACATATTTATTTTCCATCATTAATCCCTCTCTCCTTTCAGGGAATGACCCGACACAGGGATAACCATCTGTTTTGAAGCAACTCCCGTACCACTCTATCTTCAGAAGAATTCAAAGACGGCAACGTCTCTAAACTGAATTGTCAAACTGAATTGTCCAACATATTTAACTGCTTCCTGAGGTGTGCGCCAGTTGGACGATTCCGGTTCTTGCAAAACGCGAAGCCTTAAAGCTTGGTCTTAAATCGGAATGGTTTGCCGACTCCTTTTAACCGTTTTTTTCTTGAATTTCAACTCACCACAGGCTTGGACAATTTTGGCGACCAATTCGACAGGAATCTTCGATCGGTTCATCTCTTCAGGCGCAGATTCAAATTTTTATTTTTCAATCGACAACTCAGTCCGACGAGCAGCATTAAATACACGATCAGAAAAACGCAGGTGAGCCACTCCCAGAACGCGAGGCTAAAGACGAAGGGCACCCCCCGACTACGCCAGACAAGGGGGGCCTGACCGAGTCCTCTGGCAAAACAATAAAGATAGAGCTGGCTCAGACTCGTCCCCACCATGGGAATCAACGCCAGAACTGTCAAACCGATCCAACTCCAGAACATAGTGCTATCCTTCGGGCCAGCACGGGAGAGTCCCTGCTTCACCACGAGGCCTGTGTTTGCCATCACGGAAAGCACAAGCGCAACGAATGCTATCATGGCCAACACACCGTGTGCTTCGGAGGAGAGGGTTCGGGTGATGCCCGTCAGGATCATGGCTGCCAGCCCTAAAACCATAAAAACCCAACCCAACCTCGATCCCCATGGTGAAATGCCGCGCAGACGTTCGTAGAAGAAACCGGGCAACGGAATCTGGATCAGTCCCGAAAGGGAGATGCCGAGGGCAATGACCCAATGGCCATAGGGGTTTTCGTGCGGACGCAGCAGACGGGAAATCACCATGTAGCGCCAATCGTATCCACGGGGGAAGCGCTGGGCAGCAAGCCACACACCTCCAAAAAAGGTCAGCCAAGCTGAGGGCAGAACCACCCATTGGACGAACCATTCTGGAAGCCTGCCCAGAAACCAGTTTTTGATCGTGGAGTTCCCACCCACACCGTCTCGAGAAGGTATTTTCCTGCTGCGGCAGCGGATACGAATAGTTTTTTTACGGCTTAACGAAGACCAATAGATTGTGGATTACCTCAATGGCTGTTTGTCTTCTTCGAGCTCGATTTCAAGCGCTTCAAGGATGCGCGAGACCATTCCGTAGTATCCGATGGTCGTGGTCAGCTCGACGACCTGCTCTTCAGTGAGAAAGTCCCTGACCGCCTTGAATGTCTCTTCCGAAACGCGGATATTCTGCGCCACCTCATCGGTATACTGGAGAACTGCCCGTTCCTGATCGCTGAAGAGAGGCGAATCTTTCCATCGATGCAGCGCTTTGATCTGCTGCTCAGTGAGCCCTGCTCTCAGCCCGATGGGAACATGCTGGGTCCACTCATAAGTGGCCTCTGCAAGATCGCCAACTCGGAGAATCGCAAGCTCTCTGAGCTTTGGAGGGAGGCTCCCGTGAAAGAGTATGGCGTTTCCGAGCCGCAGGAATTCCCTGCCAACCCTGGGACAGTGAGCCATGACCTTGAAGACGTTGAGGACTTGACCGCCGCGCCGCTCCATGCTTTGGAAAACATCCTTCAATTCGTTACTGACCTGATTTTTTGAGGGAATCGACACTCTCGCCATGAATGCATATCTCCTGTCTTATAATGTCTTGTAGTTCACCCAATCTTAGCGCATTGTCCGCCGTCAACCGGAAGGATGACTGAGGTAATGAACTTGGCTTCGTCGGAGGCAAGAAAGAGCGCTGCGTAGGCTGTATCCCAGGCGTCGCCCATGCCTCCCTTGAGGGGCACGCTTTTATCTCTCATCTTGATCAGTTCATCCTTACCGATGCCCCTGGCCTGCGAAATGCCTTCGATCGCCATCGGTGTTTTCATGAGGCCGGGCATGATGGCGTTGACGCGAATGCCTTTCTTAGCGTACTTCATGGCAATCGAATGGGTCAGGGCGTTCACGCCGGCCTTCGATGTCTTGTAGGCCAGCATGCTCACGGCGCATACGGCGGCCACAGAAGATATGTTGATAATGGAACCCCGCTCCTGTTGCTCCATGACGGGGAGAACATACTTGCAGGTGAGAAACATCCCTTTCAGATTCACCCTGAAGATACGGTCCCAGTCATCTTCGGACAACTTTACCGGCCCCGCATCGCCTATGCCAATGCCGACATTGTTCACAAGGATGTCAATTCGATGGTATCGTTTGACGCATTCATCCGCCATGGCCAGGCAATCCTCTGATTTTGTCACATTGGCTTTGAAGGCGCCGGCTTCACCGCCTTCTTTTTTGATCATGGCTTCTGTTTCCATGGCTGACTCCAGCCGCCGGTCGGCGAGCATGACCTTTGCCCCCTCCCGGGCGAAGAGAAGAGCCATGGCCCTTCCGTTCCCGATCGTATCCCCCGGGGTCTGGCCGGCACCGACCACGATGGCGATCTTACCCTGTAAGCGGTTTCCCATAGCACCCTCCGTGACGTAGTTTGATAGGAACACCTGTATTGTCGAAGGAAGTATAGGGGGTAAAGGTCATGCTTGTCAATCCAAGGGCAACCACAGATTCCCCCTTGACTTCCTCCCACCGTCCCAATACGATAACAGCATTATTTAGGAAGCCACTAATCTTATGGATATTTCAGCACCGAAAGAGTGGTTTGCCCTTTTGGATGTTTTGACAGAAGAAAAGGGCATGACGATTGTTCTGGGAGAAACGGATACGGGAAAGACCACGCTCGCAAACTTTTTGATCTTCAACCTGTGCCAACGCGGATTGAGGGTTGCTCTGGTGGATGCAGACATTGGGCAATCCACCCTCGGCCCTCCGGCCACGATCGGTCTTGCCCAATTCAAATCGGATCCGGACTGGGAAGTCGTATTGTCACCGCCGGAAATTTTCTTTGTCGGCTCCACCACACCCGAAGGCCATTTTCCTCTTCACCTGAAAGGTGTGAAAAGGATGGTGGATAAAGCAATCTCTTATGTTACAGATTTGATCTTGGTTGATACCACCGGGTTTGTTTCGGGTGAGGCGGGAAAGGAACTAAAAAAGAGAAAAATTGACCTCATCTCTCCGCGCTTCATTCTTGCTCTGCAAAGATCCGGCGAGTTAGAACCTGTCTTAGAACTCTACAAAGAGAACCCTCTTTATAAAACTTATCGCCTGCCTTTATCCGAAAAGGTCAGACCGAGGTCTATGGAAGAGCGGAGAATCAACAGGGCAAACAAATTTCGAGATTATTTCAGGGATTCCGTAATCCACGAATTGGCCATCGAAGAAGTCCGAATAGAAGGAGAAGTCCTTGACCCCAGCGGTTCCCCTATCCCTCTTGACTGGGCATTACGAATCAATGGTATTCTTATAGGATTGAAGGATGGTAACGATGAGACTCTGGCTTTGGCGCTGGCAAGAAATTATCTTGAGGTGAAAAAGGTGGTGAGGGTCTCCACTCCTCTCAGGGACGTTCAAAGAGTCAGGGCGATTCAGCTGAGCTCTCTTAAAGTCATCCCTCTTTATGAAGAGGAGAGAGTCTGACCAGAAATAGACCCGTGCTGCCTATGATGGTATAGATGTGCACAAGCTAACGGTGGGGACTTGCCCTTGGAATTGGTTGAGGATTGCGTCGAAAAAAGGAAGACTGAGGACAAAACATTTTGACAACGTTGCCTTTTGTGATAGATTGAATTCAGAATTCTAATCGGTGACGCAAGTCGAAAAGGAGGTGGGATGATGGAAAAACCAGAAACCTTTGAATTACAAGAGCCCGAGATAAAAAAGAAAGATATCTTGGTGGTCAAGGACAGATACTTCCATTCCAAGCATGTGGCCGTCGTCACAGGCGCTGCCAGTGGAATTGGTCGAGCAACGGCCATCGCCTTAGGGATCAATGGACTTACGGTGATAGGCACAGATATCAACGAAGAAGGCGGCAAGGAAACGGTGAAGATAGCCGATAAGTTGGGGGGGAGAGTCATCTTCATCAAAACAGATCTTTGCAATGATGAGCAGATTGAGGAGAGTGTCCGCGAGGCTTCGCAACATGGAAACATTAAATTTTTGGCAAACATTGCGGGAATGCAGCATATTGACCCAATTGAAAATTTTCCGATGCAGACTTATGATCTCATGCAAAAGATCATGCTGAGGGCCCCGTTCTATCTTTCTAAGCTCTGCATTCCCCACATGAGAAGAAGCGAAGACGGCACCGGAGCCATCGGGAATATGTGCTCTGTCCACGGTCACATGGTCACCCGGAATAAACCTGTCTACAACATTACCAAGTTTGGTCTGCGGGGCTTAGCACAATCCATCGCCGCGGAAGGAGAGGGAAGGGTTAGGGGATTTACGATTAGCACCGGCTTTATCAAAACTCCGCTGGCACTGAAGCAGGTCCCCGATCAGGCCAAGCAGCGGGGGATCACCCCCGAGGAAGTGGTGAAAGATGTGATGCTGGGCAGATCCCAAATCAAGGAAATGATGACTCCGATCGAGGTGGCCAATCTCTATGTGATCGGCTTCTCCTTCTTGGGAAAATACCTCATCGGAGGAGACCTTCTATTTGACGGAGGAATGGTCAAGACCTATTAGGAAAATCGTTTTTGAGGAGTGAAATTTCGTTTGACATCTATTTACTTTCATTATATTTGAAGCCTGCAGAAAAGGACCTGAGATTCTTTACTAAATAATATATTTGGAAAGAAAGGAGGAAGAGGACGATGAGAAAGTTCACGATTCTTAAGGTTTCAGTTTCTATCTTCAGTATCCTGTGGATTGCCATTCTCGTCTCGATCTTCTCAGTGGTGCCACCAGGATTTGCCCAGGGGCCCATCAAGATCGGGGCCGTCGTCCCTTTGGCGGACATCACAGGCGATCAGGCAGCAAAGGCGATGAGGATAGCTGTCAATGAAATCAACAAAGCCGGCGGGCTTCTGGGACGCAAGATTGAACTCATCGTGGTCGATGATGAGATGAAACCTGAAAAAGGAGCGGCCGCAGTCGAGAAGCTGGTCACCGTGGATAAAGTCGATTTCCTCGTCGGCGGGATGTCCAGTGGTGTGCTTCTGGGCGAGATCCCGATCATGAAAAAATATGAAAAGGTGACCGTATGGATCGGCGCTGCATCTTCCCGTTGTGAACAGGCTCTCGGCGCGACTGCCAATTGGTTCTTCCACCTTCATCCCTGGGATTACGAACAAGGGGCAAGTTATAGAGAAGGTTGGTCAGAGATTAATAAGAAACCATCAATAGTGAAAATAGCAAAATGGTTTTACGCTACGGAGGAGGGGGCTTTTGGCACCGCTTCGTTCAAGGGTGCCCAAGTTTTGGCTGAAGGCTGGAAGGACGCTGAAGGAAAACAGGTTACGGCTGAGGGAGAGTCATTCAAAAGTGCTGCCCTTGGCGGCGGTGACTATCGTGCCGTCCTTAGACATGCGAAAGAGGCCAAACCCGATATTTTCTGTTGGGCTGGTTACGATGCCGATGCTCTGCCCATCCTGGAACAGGCCAAGGAGATCGGGTTCGCTCCTTCGATCTTTATAGGGTCCCCTCCAGGATGGCCAGCTGATTTCGGTAAATCCCCTCTGGCAGAGGGGGTTACCCTGTACGGCATGTGGGCACCTTCCATCAAAGAAGTAAGCAAGGTAAGCAAACATTTCTGGGATGCCTACATTAAAGAGTACAAAAAGGAACCGGCGACCTATTTCTCTCCCCTGGGCTACACGAATATTTACTTCGTAGCGGATGGCATCAAAAAGGCTAAGACCCTGGACAAAGCAGCGTTGATCAAAGCCCTTGAAGAAACAAAGTATGTTTCGCCGATCGGAGAGACCCTGATCATCAAACCGAGCAATATCATCAAGCACCAGGGCTTCACCAAACAGAAGATCCTTCAGTGGCAGAAAGGGCAGCAGCAGGTCATCTGGCCCTTTGAATTTGCAACGTCCAAGCTTGCTTATCCTTTCCCGAGCTGGGAGAAGCGATAAGTTAGAAAATAAAGGTTTGTCTATCGGCAACGGTAACGATGCCCGTATCGTCCAACGGTTCGGTTGCTCGTGTTAAGAACTTGCGTAACCTTCTGACGTTAAACGAAACGGGCGTCGTTACCGTAACCCCCCTTCATCCCCCCTTAAATTAAGGGCGGAACAGAGGGGGGTTATTGATTTTCATACTTCGAGGGTGCCGAACCCGTCATGGTGCCGGAACCCGTAGACCTATCGTGAACCCATTGAGTAAGTTGAAACAGAAGAGCTACCAGATTGCCATCGTCAGTGTTGTCTTAGCCATCATTCTTGGTTTCTGGAAGCCCCATGTGCTTGTCGAAGGTATTCAGAGGGCCTGCCTTTATGCGGTCATCGCCCTTCCCATGGCTCTCATCCTTGGGATCGTAGGAATCATCAACCTGGCCCACGGCGACTTCATGATGCTTGGGGCCTACTTTGCTTATTTCCTCAACGTCTATACCGGCATGGATCCTCTGGTCGCCATCTTCCCTGCCCTCCTGGCGTTCTTCTTAATCGGAATCGTCAGTTACCGGGCTATCATCAAGTATGTCCTGGGCGCTCCGGAGTTGAATCAGCTTCTATTGACCTTTGGCCTGGCCATGATCATGGAGCAACTCGCGAACCTGTTCTGGACTTCTCGGCCCATAAAGTTGCCCTTAAGCTATGTCTCTTCCTCGGCTACCCTCGGTTCTTTCACTTTTGGTACCTTTGAATTTGTTTACATAGGTGCCGTCATCATCGTACTCGCAGGACTCCTTCTATTTTTAAAGCGCACCAGCACGGGGCAGGCTGCCCTGGCTGTCGGACAGAACCCCAGAGGGGCGAAATTGGTAGGTATCCATGTCGATCGAACCTACCTTTTGATCTTCAGCCTCTCCATCGCCCTGGTAGGGGCCATCGGCGCCATCTTCATGACCCGCCATTCGATTTTTCCTCTCGTAGGGGCGCCTTTCACCATGAAATCCTTCTGCCTGATTGCCATGGCCGGAATCGGCAACCTCTTGGGGATTTTGTGGTGCAGCTTGATTCTGGGGCTGGCGGAGAACTTCGTGCTCTCCTTCCGGGGATACGCGGGATGGGCGGATATCCTCTTCTTTGCCCTCATCGTTCTGGTGATTATAGTTCGTTCCCATCAGAGACAGGTGAAATGAGAAATTTGAGATATCTCTTTTATATCGGTATCTTGATCACCTTCCTTACATTACCCCTCTATACGGGAGTCTACTTATTAAACGTGATGGATATTATTCTCATCTACATTGCCCTGGCTTTGAGCTGGGACATGCTGCTTCGGTCGGGGCAGATCTCGTTTCGGCATCGCCGGTCTCTTCGGGGTGGGTGGATATGCCGCCGTACTCCTGCACTTAAAAATCGGGGCAAGTCCCTTGATCAGCATTCTGATGGGCGGCCTGGCCGCCGGGGCCCTAGCCTGGCTCGTCGGCATGGCGGTTCTCCAGCTCAGGGGAATGTATTTTGCGATCGTTACCTTAGCCCTGGCTGAGATATTCCGGGTGATCATAAGAAATTTACCCGACCTGACCGGAGGTCCGGAAGGAACCGTTCTATCCTCGGCAATCTTCGCCGGAAATTCTACCAGGACGTATTGGTTAGTACTCGCCGTGGCCGTCCTCAGCGTCATCGCCTCGGAAATCTTTCGCCGGACCCGGATTCACTTTGCCCTCACCTCTATCCGCAATGATGAGATCGTCGCGAGATCGAGCGGGATCGATGTCTTCAAGTATCTGGTATTCATTTTTGTCATCACCTCGGCCATCCAGGGAGTGGTCGGCGGAGCTTATGCCCACATCTACGGCTTTGTCTCGCCTGAAGGGAGCTTTTCCGTAGACTTCACTCTGTTGCCCATCGCCATGGCCCTTTTGGGAGGGATGCATTCAACCTGGGGACCGGTCGTGGGAGCGGTATTACTCGGAGTGGTCGCCGAGCTCTTAAAGTTGCAGATTCCATACGGCCATCTTCTAGTTTACGGACTGATTATCGTGATCACCATTTTGTTTTTCCCACAGGGGATTTTGGGGACTCTCGGCCAAAGACTTAAAAAAACCGGCAACGGATAAAAAGGGCGCTCCATGGCGGGTCTGAAAACGGAAAACTTGACCAGATATTTTGGCGGCCTGGCGGCTCTCAACCTGGTAAATATGGAGTTCCAGGAGAATGAGATACTGGGGATCATCGGGCCAAACGGGGCCGGAAAAACCACTTTCATTAATGTCATTGCCGGAATCTATCTTCCTACAGAGGGAAAGATCTTTTTCAATGGTCAGGACATAAGCGAACTGCCGGCCCACAAGCGATGCAGACTGGGCATCGGAAGAACCTTTCAGCTAGTGAGACCCCTTCAGGGCCTAAGCTTGCTTGAAAATGTGATGGTGGGGTCTCTTTTCGGCAAGGGATTCAGTCAAAGAGAGGCCCGAAAGAAAGCCGAGGAATTGTGCAAATTCTTGGGGCTCCGGGATATCGCCAGAGATATAACCCGGATGACGGCCCTGGAGATTAAGAAGATGGAGATTGCCCGTGCTCTGGCGACGCAACCCAAGCTTCTTTTTCTGGATGAGGTGATGGCTGGATTAAACAGTGATGAGACGATGGAGATGATTGACCTAGTGAAAAGAATCCATCGCCGGGGCATTGGGATCGGCATTGTGGAACACGTCATGAGGGTCATTAGGGAGTTGACAGATCGGGTTGTTGTCCTCGACTGGGGAGAAGTCATTGCCGAAGGCCCCTACGGAGAAGTCTCCAATGATCCCAGGGTGATTACCGCATACCTGGGCGAGGAAGCGTAATGCTTGTTCTTAAGAATATCAACATTTTCTACGGGAAGCTGCACATCCTCTGGGATTTATCTCTTGAAGTGGGAAAAGAGTCCGTCGGATTGTTCGGGCCAAATGGGGCTGGAAAGACAACCCTAATCAATGCCGTTCTGGGCCTAGTGAGACCGGCGAGCGGGGAGATTCAGCTGGATGGGGAATCTCTTTTCCCCCTGGAAACCTACCAGAGGATTCGCCGAGGGATTTCTGTGGTACCCCAGGAAAGGGAGCTTTTTCCGGTGATGACGGTCACGGAAAATTTGCGAGCTGGGGCAGCCTATATTCCTGGAGCCAAAGCGAAGGTCCTGGAGAGTATGGACTTTGTCTTTGGGATCTTTCCCGCGCTTAAGGAACGGATGAAACAGCCGGCCGGGACATTGAGCGGGGGAGGCCAGAGGATGTTGGCCATCGGGCGGGCCCTCATGGCCGACCCGAGGATGCTGATCTTAGATGAACCCTCTTGTGGACTGCAGCCGTCGCTCGTGTCCGAGCTCTTCTACCGGTTAAAGGAAATCAAATCGAAAGTCTCTCTTCTCATTGCAGAACAAAACGTGCGCCAGTGTTTGAAAGCGATCGACCGGGGCTATGTCATTGAGAATGGAAAGATCGTCATGGAAAAAGGCGCCCAAGATCTTGCGGGGAATGATCACATCCGGAGATCCTATCTGGGATTATGATGGTCCGTTTCCGCCCATTCTCTTCATGATCCTATCCGCGGAGACCTTGAATGGATTGCCTAAGAGAAGAGTCGAATGGAATGAATTGAGTGAGGAGGAGAATGCACAATGCCCAGACCCATTATGATCAAAGCTAAAGGTGATGGCATTAAAATTCAGTTGGCAGTCTGGAGAGGTAAGGGAAAACAGATTCTTTGTGTTCATGGCATTACAGCTAACTGCCGATTCTGGGATTGTCTGGCCTCGGCCCTCGCCCCGCATCACCGAGTCATCGCCATGGATCTTCGAGGGAGAGGACTCTCAGACAAACCCCATACCGGATATTCAATACAGCACCATTGCAAAGATATCTTAGCCCTGATGAACGATCAGGGCTTGGAGCGGCCCGTGCTTATGGGCCATTCCCTCGGAGCGTTTATTTCGCTCGTCTTTGCGGCCCGATATCCTCGAAGAGTAGGCCAATTGATCTTAGTCGACGGAGGAGGAAAGCTGACAGAGGCTCAAATGGCCAAGGTCTTTGCGGGGATCAAACCGTCTCTGGATCGTTTGGGAAAGGTCTTTCCTTCTACGAAGGTCTATCTTTCTCAGATGAAGCAAGCCCCCTATCTCCAACCGTGGAATTCTTATATGGAGACCTATTTCCGCTATGAGGTGGAAAAGGTGAAAGGCGGTGTACGCTCTCGCGTTCATCCAAAGCATATTGAGGAAGAAGCGAAAAACTTAGGGAAAGTGGATTCAACGAAATTCTATAAGAGGGTAAAGGCGCCGACTTTGATTTTGCGGGCCACCAAAGGGATGTTGGCTGAGGATGATCTCTTGCTCCCCGAGGAGGTGGCGGAGCAGATGGTTCGTGAGATAGCAAACGCTAAGAGAGTAGATACGGAAGGAACCAATCATTACTCCATCCTATTTCAGCCTAACAAGAGTCGTGACCAAGCGATACTTGAATTTATGGAGGTATCATCTTTATGACCAGAGGAAAATTCATCGACGAGATTAAAATCGGAGACTCCGCCCAGATCTCCAACACGATCACAGAGAAGACGATAAAGGATTTCGCTGAGGCCACAGGCGATTTTAATCCCGTTCATCTCGACCAAAGGTATGCGGAAAAAACATACTTCAAAGGAAGGATCGCCCACGGTGTTCTCTCGGTTGGGTATATCTCCAGCGTGTTGGGAAATCTCCTTCCCGGACCTGGCGGCATCCTCCTCTCTCAAGACGTCAAGTTTCTCGCGCCGGTGAGAATTGGGGATATCATCACAGCGAAGGTAGAGGTGATCGAGCTGATCACGGGAAAAAATCGAGTCAAGTTCAAAACCACTTGTACGAATCAAAAGGGTGAGGTCGTGGTGGACGGAACGGCCTGGAGCCTGTGCCCGCAGAAAGGCCGAGAAAAGGCTATTTCTTAGAAATCAACTCGGCTTCCATCTCTTGACCAAAGCTCGCGAGCAGAGCCTCCCGTAACCTGCGAAAGTCTTCCATGGTTTCCACTTCAACAACCAGGTCGCGGTCATCTAAAACTTTCAATCTTCCATATCGCTGAATAGCGTCTATCGCCTTTTGGGGATCAACCGTTACCCATCCTTTCATCCGCCGTACCAGCTCCTCACCGGTGAAGGCTCTCTCGATTTGTAATTCAACCGTCCTCTCCTTGGCCTCCCATCCGAGCACAGCAGGCCGGACGACGACCGGAGTGACCGGGTCATGCATGGCAGCACAGCGAAACCATAATTTTGCCCTAATCATCCAAATACTCTCCCTTATTCGTTTTTAATGTCACTGTATGTTCGAATCCTGTCGGGGAACGAGCCCGACATGGGATCCCTTCATTCAAAATACTGCCAGTCGATTATCCTGTCAAGCTTGAATCCCGCCTTCCCCTTGACACCCCTGTTTTGCGTGCGTTATTCTCAAACCATCAAAAGCCGAGTCAAAAATTAGTGAAGGGGAGTTTCATCCTATGGATCTCGTCCAAACCATCAAAGAGAGAAGGAGCATCAGGGCATTTAAGCCCGAGCCAGTTCCAAAGGAGACGATCGAAGAAATTCTGAGGTTGACGGTTCATGCCCCTTCTGCTATCAATCTCCAGCCTTGGGAGTTTATTGTCGTGACCGGAGAGGAAAAAGCGAGGTTGAGTCGCAGGCTGATCAAGGCGTACCATGAAAAACAGATTCTTTGCGGCCCCGGAAACGTCAAGCCCTTGCCCAAGACATACGGAAAGAGAGGAGCCAAGACCCTGGCGTTGATGAAGCCCTTTTTCGAAGAAATGGGAGTTGAACCTGACCAGTATATCAATGAAGAGAGCTGTAATTTTTATGGGGCCTCTGTCGCTATTCTTCTCTGCCTAGATGATTCTTTCCCAGATGCCCGTATGGTGGATATTGGAATCGCTCTGGGGTATCTAGCTCTTGCCGCCCATGAGTTCGAGTTGGGGACATGTCCCATTGGCTTAATCACCGCCTACGAAGACGAGATCAAAGACCTGCTCAATATTCCGGAAAATAAGAATATGGTGATTGGCGTGGCGTTGGGGTACCCGGATTGGGACGTCCCCATCAACCGATTTAAATCGCAAAGAGATGATCTTGAAAAGTTTGTACGATGGATTGAATCATGACAGTCATTCCAAAGAATGCAGCGACGGTGATTCTCCTAAGGGAACAGGAACCTGACGGCTTCGACGCATTTCTCCTCAAACGACATGAAAAGAGCAGCTTTATGGGGGGCAACTATGTCTATCCCGGGGGAAGGGTTGACCGAAACGACGGCTCGGTAGAGACGCGCTCTCTTTCGAAGGGGATGACACTCGAAGAGGCGATAACGATTTTTTGGGAAGTGTTTTCTCCCAAGGAGAGCTTCGCGCACTGGATCGCGGCGATTCGGGAGCTTTTCGAAGAAGCAGGAGTGCTTCTCGCCTATGATCATAAGGGGGATCTTCTTCAAATAAGAAATAGAGAGGAGCGGGAAAAGTTTTTACATTATCGAGAATTGCTCCAAGAGGGCAAAATAAATATCTGCGAAATCGCACAAAAGGAAAACCTCCTATTCGCTCTGGACCGGCTTCATTATTACGCCCATTGGATCACACCCGAGGCCCAACCCCAAAGGTTCGATACTCGCTTCTTCTTAACACGCTGGCCTTCGGGACAGGAAGCGAGTCCCGATCAGAAAGAGACGACGGCTGGAATATGGATCACGCCAAGGAAGGCTCTTGAGGAGAATCGAAAGGGAGATGTCATCTTGAGCCCCCCTACCCTGAAAACGCTCGAAGATCTTTCAAGATTCAAAACCATGGAGGACATATTCCACTCCTTGAAGAAAGAGGACATTCGACCCGTTCTTCCTATCCTCACGAGGATATCGGATACCCCCCTCATCATTTTTCCCTGGGACCCTGAATATGAAATTTTTCAAAAAGGAGAAATCCCTTCCCCCATCGATCACGGAGGCCCTTCCCAACCAGGGGATAATACGACCAGGCTTCTCATGAGAGAAAACCGTTGGCTTCCCTATTGCCGAACAAAATAAATCTTAGCTTGAGATCGAAAGAAAAGATAACGACCGAAGTTAGCGGGGAGGGACTCCGCATCCGCCGGAGTTCTAAACGCATTTTTTCTCACAACAAATTAACCCACTCATTTCTCTCCGATGATCAGTCCTATCGCTCCCACCATAAACGGCAATTTCAATGCCATTGGAATAAAAGCTGAATCTCTTGTCTCAAGAAACTCCACCTTTCTTATCCCCCAACCTCGGATAGTCCCCATTAATTCATCGATATTGCCATAGACTCGATTCAATAGAAATAAATCCTGAAAAACGAATTTGCCCCCCTTCTTGACCACACGCAATGCTTCTCGTATCACCGCTCGCTTATCGGCAACATCGCTCACTTCGTGAAACACTAAATTGCTCACTGCGGCATCAAAGTATTCATCTTCAAACGGCAACGCCGAAGCACTGGCTTTCTGGAAGGTTACACGCTCAGTCACCCCTTCAATCCTTGCATTCCGTTCACATACACTTTTCGAGTATTCCCACTTTCTCCCCCAATAGTCAATCCCTATTACGCGTGCCCTTGGGTACTTATGTGCGAGCTTGATTGTGAGGGCAGCGTTTCCGCAGCCTATATCCAATGCCTTCCCTTCTCCATTCCAACCCAGGGGTGCTAACACCAATTCACGAATCCGGTCTTGTACATTTCCCCCTCCGGGAGAAAACCGATTTCGAGCATAGGCAAAATATAGAGACGCTGAAAAGAACAACCCAGCAGGAATCACCAGGGGCGGCGCCAGAAGAGCCGACCCGAAAAAAACGAGACTGATGACACCGGGTATATAGATAAATTTCTTCGAAACCCAATTACCGTATTCCGGCTTCTCTCTCATCGGCCCATTCACTTCCTTTTCATCTTTTCGACAATCAACGATGCACCATGACGAGGTACCAAGCCATATCACAATATACTTTTCGCCTATGTTCATCTTTTAGCCGTCTTACACGGAGTCCTCCGGGAGCCCGCAGTTTGCGCGATTTGCCGCGTGTTGGGGTCCGCAGCTTGCCTGGCAACTCAGACCTGCGCCTTCATCAGGTGCGACAAGCTTCCGACTTGAAGCCCGTCTTTGCGGCTCTTGAAGTACATTGCATTGATCTCCTCCTGCCCCTTGTCCTCGACATTTCCGAAGCCCATGGCTCGCAGATCCTTCGCCAGCACCTCAGGGACGAAGAATGCGTGCCACGGTTCCCCGGCGAACGCCACCCGGCGTGAAAGCGCATCAAGTCCCGACCGCTGGACTGAAGTCAACAAAGATGGTGAGACCATATAGTCGAAGACGACCCCACTTCCCACCGGCGCCGACGCAATAAATCGCAATGTCGCCATCACCACCCCGGTCGTCAAGTATTCCGTCACGCCGAGCCACGAAAAGAATGTGGCTTTGTCCGGGTCGTAGCCCGCGCTCCGCAGCCCTTCTTCGAGTGTCTGCGTTTCAAAGTCGACGGGTGCGAACGTAAGATCACCCGGGAGCCCGATGCCGACCTCCTCCAAACGCGCACGCTTCCAGGTCTGCGTCGCAGGGTGATCGACTTCGAACACGCGCAGCGCACCCTCAGGATACGGCTTTCGGTAGGCGAACGTGTCAAGCCCTGCTCCCAAAATGACATATTGGCGTATGCCACGTCGAACGCCGAGGCCGAGTTCGTCCTCGGCGTATCGACTGCGGGCGGCCACGAAGGCTCGCAGGTAAGACGACAGGGGTGTGGCTTCAAATTGACGTGGATCTGCTTGCAACGCCGCCGCACTCTCTCTGCCGATGATGCGAAGGGCAACAGGGTCGTCGAAAACCCTCGGATCATCCAGGAGTTGATGCGCCGCGCGCCGCATCGCGACGCGTTGTGCTGTTACACTCGGCCGGTCCTCTTTCATAAACGTCATCTTCCTTTCAAGACTCGTAACATTAGTATAGCACGTCCGTCATGCTCTGCCGAGTGTTCCCATTCTTTCGGCGCGCAGGGGTGGCAATCTCGTTTTAAGATTGCTTCGTCGTCGCCTGCCTACCGAAGTGCAGGCACTCCTCGCAATGACCCAATGAGGTTAATTCAAACTATAATATCCTCTGCTCAATAACAATCTTAATACCGGCATAGACATTCTCAGGGAACAAACAATTTATTGCAAATTTAATGTTCTGCTGCATATAATAATTTCATAGACGTTGTGAGGCAAGATAATGAGTATTCTCGATTATTTTAAGCCCGTCTCGACCTGGTCGGCCGAAAGGATTCGGAAGTTTCTGGATCAAAGAGGGTCCGGAGAATACAATCTCATCGACGTGAGACAACCTGAGGAGTACGAACAAGGCCATCTCCCCGGTGCACAACTCATTCCGGTTGGAGAACTACCGAATCGACTTGCTGGACTCGACCCTGCCAAGCCGACGATAGTCTATTGAGCTGCTGGGGTGCGCAGCCGTGCCGCTGCTTCAATTCTAACGGGTGCTGGATTCAAGGAGGTCCATAGCATGAAGGGTGGCATCAGAGCCTGGGAGGGTTTTGTTACGGAAGGAATTCCAGAGGCTGGCATGGCCTATTTTTCTCCGGCCACCCGGCCGGAAGAGATGATCGCCCTGGCGTGGCTCCTCGAAGAGGGCACCTGCAAATTCTACGAATCCATTGCCAATATGATGGAGGACCAAGAGGCAAGGGGTCTCTTTCATGATCTTAAGAGATCGGAGGAAAACCATAAAACTACTCTTTGGAAAATGTACGAAGAGATTTCAGGGAGGACGCCCTCATCTGAATTTCCCGCCACGGTGATCTCTGGAAAACCAGCAGGTGACGTGATGGAAGGTGGGATGGTCATCAGCGAGGCATTGAAATGGTCAAACGGAAAAACTTTGAAAGAGATTCTTGAGCTCTCCGTATCGTTAGAAACGAATTCTTATGATCTCTATCTCAAAATGGAGCAGAAAGCGGAAGACCGCAATTCAAAACAGATCTTCAGAACATTATCCGATGAAGAAAAGAAACACTTGGAGCGATTAACCTCTCTTTTTTTGAAAACCCTGTAAAAGGATTTTTTTCGCTTACTCACCCATCACCGCGTCACCGTGTCTCCGTATCTCCGTGTCTTGGACCTTTCAATTCCGCAATCCGAAATATCTCCCCATCCCCGTGTCACCCTGCCTCGCCACGGGCTCGTCGAGGCGGGCGCGTCACCCTATCTCTTTTTTCCTTCTGTCCCTTGACATTTCCCAGATGATGCACTGAGTTCTGAACTTGCAGTAAAGCGCCGGATCGATACATTCACAGCATTGGTCGATGTTGAGGCACTCGCAGCATTCCCGGCAGAATCCCGTTTCATGTTTCTGACAGGTTCCAATCGCCTCCCGGTCAGGGTGATTTCTGCACTTCATCTGGTCTTTCCCGAATCACTGTTTTTCGCTCAGATTTTTCTTTTTCGACAAGCGCTCTGCGCAGAACCTTGCCGATGATCGTCTTTGGAAGGCTCTCAACAAATTCAATCTGTTTGGGCACTTTATAGCCCGTCAGTTTTTTACGGCAAAATGCTCGAATCTCTTCAGCCGTGGCCCGCTGGTCGGGTCGGAGAACGATCCATGCCTTGACGGCTTCGCCCTGATATTCATCCGGAACGCCCCCGACACCAACCTCGCTCACTGCTGGATGGGAAGCGATCGCCTCCTCTACCTCCCTCGGCCAGACCTGAAATCCGCTCGGCTTGATCACATCCTTCTTTCGATCCACAATGAACAGGTATCCATCCTCGTCCAAATACCCTATGTCGCCGGTGTAAAGCCAACCGTCCCGGATGGTCTCCTTTGTTTCGGATGGGTGCTGCCAGTAGCCGAGCATCAACTGAGGTGCGCGGATTAGGATCTCTCCAATTTTGCCCGGCAGGAGACTGCCTTCGCCGGTATCCATATCTCCAATTCGAACCTCCACGTCCGGCAAAGGAATCCCTACTGAGCCGGGTTTATAGGTACCTCGCAAAGGAGTGATCACAGCAGCCATCATCGACTCGGTAAGGCCATAGCCCTCTACCATGCGTCCGCCCGTCAGGGTCTCAAAGCGGCTCTTCATCTCGGCCAATAAGGGAGCCCCTCCGGAGACGCACAATTTTATGGATTTGAAATCTATTTTACCGGCCCGGACGTCGGGATGGTTAAGGAGCGCAACGAAAAGTGTTGGCACTCCGGGAAGAAGCGCTGGTCGGATCTTCCTCACAGTAGTGACAAGATCATCCAGATCGCGAGGATTAGGTACGATTGAGAGTGGGTTGCGTCCGACGAGACCCGGAGTGAAAATACCTGCATTGCCATACACATGGAATAAAGGAATGGTAAGCATGATGACATCATCCCACTCAGCGATGACCGTGCTGAACCATACACGGAGCTGCATCCCGGACATCAGCAGACCGTGGTGAGTGCTTATAGCCCCCTTGGGCTCGCCAGTGGTGCCTCCGGAAAAGAGCAGCAGAGCCGGATCGTCTGGGTCGATCTTCACATCCGGTTCCGTAAGATGGGCGTACTGTCGCAGCAAGTCACCCAGCCAAAGGTCGTTCGACTGAAGTTGGACGCGGTGCCCCTCTTTCCTCTCCTTAAACAAAGTGAACAGGAGGCGGAGGAAGGGAGGAAGATATTCTTTAATGTTGGTAGCAATCACCCGCTTAATCGCGGTACCATGCTGGAGCGACTTGATCTTATTGTAAAAATGGGTCAACACCACGGCGGTTTCAGCACCACACTCGTCTAACAAGCGTTCTAATTCATGTTCCGTATAGAGTGGATTGATCGGCGCCGCAATACCCCCTGCCTTCCATACCCCAAGCTGGGCGATTATGGATTGGGGAGAATTTGGCAAAAGGAGCGCTACTCGATCTCCTCTTTTAACTCCTTGTGCAACGAGCGCGTTGGCAAAAGCATCGCTCAATTTTTGCAACTCGAGATACGACAACCGTCTCCCTTTGAAGATCAGGGCCGTGTGATTCGGTCGTTGGCGTACCGTGTCACTTACCACATCAAGGAGCGTCCGCTCAGGATACGGCTTTAACGAGTGCGGAACCTTCTTCTCATAGTTTTTCAACCATGCAAAATCCACACTTCATCACCTTCTTAATTAATTATAATCATCATTTTCTTCATTGACCAATCGAAAATCTCGCTTCAGCCAAGGAGATCAGCCAGAAGCCCTCACGACTCTGGTTGGGTATTTCCCGCAGGCAGGTTGAAAGAAGAAACCGAAGTGTGATCCCGGTGGGTTGAAAGAACTTAAGCCTTTTTAACCCTCAGGCGCTTCGAAACCGGACGGGGCCTAAGCAGAACATAGGTCGCCCCTGCACCGCCATCGCAGATTCTGGCGCTGCAATAGGCCGCAACCCATTTCTTCCAAGGACCACGGGTGAGCCATTCTACGACTTTTTTCTTCAGGACGGGCTCGGAGGGCGAGGAAAGACCACGACCATGGATGATTAAGACTCCTGTCTTGCCAGTCGTCACCGCCCACTTTAAGAATTTCTCAAAAACTTCTTTTGCATCCTCTGCAAGAAGACCGTGGAGATCCACAAACGCCTGAATCGAATAGTCCCCCCGGTGCAACCGTTTTGCGACGGTTGGGTGGACCCGATAATTTGTGCCTTCGATATATTCCGGCGTATCCGCAACGTTAAAGCCTTTCCCATATTTCACAAGATCTGCGAGTTTCTCTAATGTCTCAGCGTCCTCCTGACGGATCGAGCTTTCGGGCAACCCGGTTTGAAAAATTTTCTCAACAAAGTTGTCTCTTGAAATGGGTGCTACACCTTCCATGGCCTTCTTGAAAAGTTCTTCCTCCAATTCAGGATTCTGCTTTTCATCATGATTCATGAGATTGGTAGGATGGCGCTCGGGGAGAGGAAAAGGCTTGTTTTTGAGCGAAGCCTTCAGGTCTTGGAAGGACTTGAAGGTAAGTGAAGGTTTGGAAAATTTCATCACCCCACACCCGTATTATTTAAGAGGCTTAAAGAGGAAGTGAAATAATTTTAAACAAAAATACGGGAAATATCAAAAAGTTTGAGGGGTGAGTCTCTGAGCTGTCAAAAAGAAGTCTTTCAGCTGATCAGAAACTTACCGATAAGACGCATCCTATAGGAAAAAAGGATGCTTTTTGACCACCCCCTCATGAGAAATCCTTATCCAACCCAAAAACCGGTGCCCAGTGAGGGTAGCGGCTTTGGGTTTCTGCAATGGGGAGGCTCCTTCCGCTATTCCGGATTAATAGGCAACTTATGAAGAAGACACCAGGAATCGTAACGGACCGCTCCTTCACTGACACTTTTCGTCACTTTCCAGCCCCTTTGTCATCTTCAAATTCGCATTGTCTCCTCCACTATTCCTGAAGTGAATGAAAGTCCTCAGTCCTGGAAAGATGAGTAAGGATAGGGTTTTGACTGAGGAATTTGTAAGTAAGTTCGTGGTTGATGGGGACAAATGGAGTAAACATCGATCAAGGAATAGAGGTCTGGAATGAAACTTGCAAGTTCCCGTCCACAAAAGGGGAAATGAGATAATCCCACAGGAAAAAGGAGGGTTTAGCGGATGGATAGGATACTGATCATTCAAGATAGCCCTTCGGTAAACGCCATGCTGAAATTTAGACTTGAGTCAGGAGGATTTTCTGTGGAGACAGTCGAATCGGGCGAAGAAGGCGTTGAGAAAACAAAAGCGCATCAATACGAGCTTATCCTGCTGGATTATAACCTGCCCGGAATGAACGGAAGCCAAGTATGTCGGATACTGAGGGAACAAGCTAATACCCAAAATACCCCAATCGTGCTCATATCTGCCAAAGATGAGGACAAGCTGATCCAAATCACAAAGGAAGCAGGAGCCGATGGTTATATCGGCTTACCCTTTGAGGGGAAGAAGTTCATCGAGAAGATAACGGGGTTCATGAAAGCGCGGAAGCCGTAAGCGATGGGTCAGCCAATCGGATTCACGAAATGCCTGCGACGATGAAAAAAGAACCAGTGCCGGAGAGAATGGATGAAATAACAGAAACCGTGGAAGGAATCGCTTGTTATGAGAAAGATCTCTACGAGAGAGAAGAGCTGAAAGAGGAAACGCGGCAGATCGTCGTATTCCGTCTATCTCGAGAATGGTATGGAGTGGAGATTACAAAAGTCAAAGAAGTCATAAAGGTGGGCAGGATAACGTATCTGCCCTCAAGCCCGGAATATATTGCGGGAATCGTGAACTTAAGGGGGAAGATTCTGTCTGTCACGGACTTAAAAACCCTGCTGGGTCTGCCTCATGAAGAGCCAACCGATAAGACGAGGATCATCGCTGTCGAATCGGGGATGCTGGAGACAGGGCTCCTGGTAGATGAAGTGGTTGAATCGATCGAAGTACCCGTAAGCAAGATTGAACCCGCACTCCTCACCCTACCTGTAGAAAAAGCCGAATACATAGAGGGCCAGTGTAAGGTGGACGATAGGTTAATTGCTCTCGTCAGCGTGGAAAAAATATTGGAAAAGAAAGATAGAAACCAACAACTCGCGTAGATTGTTTTGTGGAGCCGAAAGGAGGCTGGAAATGCTTAAATTAGGACCATTTTCTAAATTGAGAAACAAACTAATCCTCTGTTTCCTCATCCTCACCCTGCTGCTGTTGATCGGGATGAGTGCCGTAAATTACGTCATCGGCAAGGCGGCCCTGAAGAAACAAATTTTGTCCGAGTTAGAAGACGTCGCCTCCGGTGCGATCAATCGGATAGATCAGGCGATGCGTTCCTCCTATCATGATGTCCAACAATGGGCTGAACTTGATATCGTAAAAGAGGCGTTCACCCAGGGATCTCCGGAGAGGGCCAGCAGGTTTTTCAGGAATCAGACTGCAAATAACAAACTTTATAGGGCGGTTGTTCTTTTCGATAGCGAAGGCAGATTGATCGCCTCCAGTCATCCCGCACTCATGGCCAGATCCAAAGAGGACAAGCAGAAGGAGTTCGACCAAAACGATTTGCAAACGGGCAAGGACGGAGAACCGGTCTGTGTGCGGGATTTCAGATATTCCGGCTTCGTCGGAGACTATACGGTTAGCGTAAGCTCACTGGTCAAGAATGAGAAAAGAAAACCAATGGGAATTGTAACCTTGTTCCTCGATTGTGGAATGTTTCAAAAATTTGCTATGGCGAACCAGAGCAGGGGCGGCGGCGATAGAATGGGCATGTTATTGGGAGGTGACGGAAATACCGTCATCGCTCATCAGGACTCTTCTATTCTGGGAAAGAAGCTTCAGGAAGTGTTGCAGATCAGCTCCTCTGTATCTCCCATTGGAGACGGAATGAGAGGATCGGGCCAAATGAAAGCGAAGGATGGCACAAAATCCGTGGCCTTTCACAGGCTTCAGGATCTCCCGGGCCATAAACCTTTTGCCTGGACATTCCTCGTCTTGGCAGATTCAAAAACCCTCCTCGCCTCCATCCATAGTTTGAGGGACAAGTTCGTCCTTTCAGTTATTGTCTTCGTTGGTTTAGCGTGGGTTGCGATTTATCTTCTCGCCAGAGGAACCTTGCGCGAATCGGACGAGAAGTTTAGAAATTTGGTCACCCACGCCCCTATCGGATTGAGTACTTTTGATAAGAAGGGTGAATATAATTACGTCAATCCCAAGTTTACAGAGATGTTTGGATATACCCTGGAAGACATTCCCACAGGTACAAAATGGTTCGAGAAGGCCCACCCCGATCCGGAGTACCGTCAGAAAGTTCTGGCCTTCTGGAAAGAAGACTTCGGCGCGGCGAAAGACGCCAAAGCTCCTCCTCGGGTTTTCACGGTCACCTGTAAAGACGGCTCCTCAAAGGAGGTCCTTTTCAAGCACGTGGCCTTGACTGACGAAACTCATTTAGTGACCTACGAGGACATCACGGAGCGCAAACTGGCAGAAAAGGCGCTTCGGGAATCGGAGGAAAAATATCGTACGCTTTTTGATAGCTCCAAAGACGCGATCATCATCATCAGCAAGGATGGGAAATTTGTCGACGTGAATGCGGCCAGCGTTGAGCTTTTAGGCTATCAGAGCAAAGAAGAGTTTCTGAAGATCGAATCCATGTCCCAGCTCTGTTTCAACCCGGAAGGTCAATGCAAAATTCTGGAGATACTGTCGAAACAAGAACAGGTGAAGGATTTGGAACAAGAGCTGAGAAGGAAGGATGGGGAAAGAGTTTTTGTATTGCTGACGGCAAACCCGAGGAAGGATTCTAAGGGAAATGTCATTGGCTACAGGGGGACGATCAGGGACATCACCGAGCGTAAGAAAACAGAAGAAGCGCTGCGACAGAGTGAGGAGAGATATCGAAACATTCTTAACAGCATCACGGACGGCTATTCGGAGATTGATCTGAGTGGTAATTTTACCTTTGTCAATAATGTGACTTGCAAACATCTCGGATATACCAAAGAAGAATTGATCGGGATGAGCTACCGTCAGTATACAAGTGAAGAGAACGGGAAAAAAATCAAGCAGCTCTTCACAGAAGTCTACAATACAGGCAAACCGATAGAGATCACGGAACACGAACTTATCAACAAAGACGGAACTACGGCGACTTATGAACTTTCAGTATCTCTTATGAGGAATGCAGAAGGCAACCCCATTGGGTTTCGGCAGACTTCTCGGGATGTCACGCAACGCCGGAAATCGGAGGAGGTGCTACGCCAAAGTGAGGAGAGATATCGAAGCATTCTTGAAAGTATCCGCGACGGCTATTATGAGATTGACCTCGAAGGCAAATTCACCCTCATTAATGATGCGGTGTGCAGACATCTTGGATATTCCAGAGAAGAATTGATCGGGCAGAACCCCCAGTTGTACACGGATGAAGCAACTGCCAATAAAATAGGGCACTTGTACGCTGAAGTGTACAAAACAGGGAAACCGATTGACGTCTTAGAAGTAGAATATATTAGAAAAGACGGGACGAGGGTGGATACCGAAGTTTCAGTATCTCTCTTCAGGGATCCAGAAGGCAAACCGGTCGGATTCCGGGGCGTTTCTCGGGATATCACCGAACGGAAAAAGGCGCAAGAAGCGCTGAAAAAGAGCGAGGAGAGATACCGAACCATTCTCGAAAGCATGGTGGAGGGCTATTTTGAGGTTGACCTTGCCGGTAATTTTACTTTTGTGAATGACGCGGAGTGCAGAAATCTTGGGTATTCCAATCCACAGGAAATGATCGGAATGAACAACCGGCAGTATACGGAAAAAGAGTCGGCGAAGAAGGTGTTTGAGACTTTTAATCAAGTCTATAAAACAGGGGAACCGCTTAAGGGATTAGTTTATGAATTTGTCAGAAAGGATGGGACGAAAGCCTTTAACGAACTTTCGGTATCTCTGATAAAGGATTCGAAAGGGAAACCCGTCGGATTCCGGGGTAATTCCAGGGATATCACCGACCGTAAGAAAACGGAAGACGCACTGAAGAGGAGTGAGGAGAGGTATCGAAACATTCTTGAAAGCATCGATGAGGCTATTTACGAAGTAGACCTTGCTGGTAACTTTACCTTTGTCAACGAGGCAGCGACCCGAATCTTTGGGTCCTCCAAAGAGGAATTGGTAGGTATGAATAACC
Source organism: uncultured delta proteobacterium (assembly GCA_963765435.1). Lineage (GTDB taxonomy): Bacteria > Desulfobacterota > BSN033 > BSN033 > UBA1163 > UBA1163. Next base: position 1,757,811 of record CAVXWK010000002.1, on the reverse strand, counting down.
GGCAGTATACAGATCAGGAAAATGCTAAGAAACTGTTTGACTCTTTTAATGAAGTTTACAGAACGGGGGAGCCCGGCACAGAATGCGGTTATGAGGTAACAAGAAAAGATGGAACCAAAAGATACGTCGAGACATTGGCCTCGTTGAAAAGAGATCCGTCGGGTAAACCGATAGGTTTCAGAGGGGTCGCACGGGACATCACAAACCTCAAGCGGGCGGCGGAAGACCTGCTGAGGGAAAAACAAGCCGTCCAGAAGCTGGCCGAGGAAAGGGAGGTCGTCGCCAACATTGGTCGGATCATCAGTTCAAGGCTGGAAATTCAGAAGGTCTACAAGTACTTTGCCGAGGAGGTAAGGAAAATCATTCCCTTTGATAGGATATCGATCGATATCATTCGTCCCGAAAAGACCGGTTTTTCCACGGCCTACGCCCTGGGGAAGGGTGCTGAAGGCATCCGATCCGAGGATATCCTTCCTCTTGCCGGGTCCTGCACCGAAGAAGTCATGCGTACGCGGTCGAGCCTGCTTCTACAGACGGAGGGGATGGACGACGCCGGAAACCGTTTCTCTGAATTCTCACACACGCTTCAGGCCGGATTTTCTTCGCTCATGGTGATTCCTCTAATCTCCCAAAACCAGGTCATGGGAACGCTGAACTTACTCTCCTCAAAGCCGAACGCCTACACGAAGGCGAACGTCAGTCTTGCCGAGAACATCGGGACCCAGATCGCCGGCACGATCGCCAGTGCACAGATGTACGAAGAAATGAAGCGGATGGTCGGCCACATTCACAACGCAGGTCTTCAAATCAGCACCGCTTCGTCTCAGATTCGTTCTGCCTCGGAAGAGCAAGCCACAGGGGCAGCGGAACAGTCCTCCGGGGTCAGCGAGGTGACCACCACCATTGAGGAACTCAATACCACTGCTACCCGCATCGCCAAAAATGCAGAAACCGTCGCCAGGTTAGCCGGGGATACCCTGGCAGGGATGCAGGAGATCAATGTGAAGGTCAATGATACGGCAAGGAAGATTCTCGCCCTCGGCGAAAAATCGCAGTCCATCGGCAATATCACAAAACTGATAGATGATATCGCCGACCAGACGAACCTCCTGGCCTTGAACGCGGCCATTGAGGCAGCCCGCGCGGGAGAGGTGGGAAGAGGGTTTGCCGTGGTTGCCCAGGAGGTGAGGAAACTTGCCGAACGCTCCTCGGAATCGACCGAGGAGATCCGCCAGATTATAAACGAGATCCAGGGGGAGACGAACGCTACGATCATGAGCATCGAAGGTTCCACCAACTGGGTGAAAAAAGGTCTGGACATGGTTGAAGAAACGGCAAAATCCGCAAAGGAGATTTCCATTGCGACGCAACAGCAAAAGTTTGCGTCGGAGCAGGTGGTGCAGGCCATGAGGGAAATTGATTCTGTAACAAAGCAGTTCGTCTCTTCAACCAGACAAGCAGCGGCCTCCGCAGCACAGCTCAATACATTATCGGAGGAGCTTAAGCGCGCGATAGCGGATGTCAAGTCAGAAGAGGGAGAGCGGGGAAAACAAAGGAATTGAAGTATGCCTGAGATGAAAGACCTCATCGCGATCTTCAAGGCTGAGACGGAAGAGCACCTGACCAAACTGGATACGGGACTCGTAGAATTGGAGAAACAGCCTGACAACACCGAGCTGGCAAGTAGCTTAAATAGAGAAGTGCATACCCTGAAAGGGGCGGCCCGGGTTTTCGGGTTTTACGAAATTCAGGACATTGCCCATAGAATAGAAGACATATTTGAAGAGGTCGCCGGGAAAAGGGCCGTTTTCAATTCCTCGATGGCTGAGCCAATATTTAAAGCGCTGGATGCCATCCGGGCCATCCTACAGAAGATCGTCCAAGAGAAAAAGATAGACGCCGAGGTCGACCTCGATGCCTCGGATATTTGCAGGGAGCTGGAAGAGTGCATTTCTGCGGCCCAGGCGATCCGAACACGCAAAAAACGAGAGAAACAGCCCAAGGGAGAAAAGGAGACCGTTGAGACTCAGGCAAAAGGCGAAAAGGAGAAGGGCGACGCACCAAAGAAACAGGAGGGGAGCCTCTCGACTTCCCGGCCTGAAGTCCCGGGCTCGCTCGAGGTTCACCCTGAGCCGCGCTCGTATACGCCGCCTTCAAAACCGGCACTTCACGAGGCCGAACGGCTGAAAAAGGGGCTGGACAAACCCGTGGAGCGCGCGAGTGAAACCGTCCCCCCTCACCTGTCCAGGCCCGCGGAGGAATTTATCCGGGTTCCGACCAGCAGGGTGGACAAACTGCTCTATCTGGTCGGCGAGGTGGTCATCAACAAGATGAGGGCCTCTGCGATGAGCGCCCAGGCCAAAAGGCTCTCCAAGCTCAGCAAAGAAGCGCAGAAAAGCATGTTGAGCTTGAGTGAGGCCATTAAGAAGGAACCCTCTTCCAAAAACGGAGAGGTGACCAGATGGCTCAGTCAATGCGAGGCACAGATGCAGAGGCTGAGGGAACGGACTCTGGAATTGTACGACCAAGTCTCCACGGAGGCGTTTCATCTCGTCCCGGTCATCGATGAACTGCAGGCTAAGATCAAAGAGATAAAGATGCTCCCTCTGTCCACTATTTTTGAGGGGTTTCCCCGTATGATAAGGGATATCGCGTCCCAACAGGGAAAACAGGTCAACTTGGTGATCTCCGGGGAAGAAAACGAACTGGATAAGAAGGTCATGGAAGGGATCAAGACCTCTCTCATTCATATCCTGCGCAACTGCATCGACCATGGGATTGAAGAGCCTGAGGCGAGGGTTGCTCTGGGCAAATCAAGGGATGGAACCATTAAAATCTCCGCCTCTCACGAAGGGGATAACGTCGTGATCACCGTAGAGGATGACGGAAGAGGCATGGATACCGCCCAAATAAAGGAGACGGCCCTGAAGAAAAGGCTTGTATCAAATCATGACCTGGATGCGATGTCGCACAAAGAGGTGATGAACATCGTTTTCATGAACGGTTATTCCACGAGCCCCATCGTGACCGATGTTTCCGGAAGGGGAATGGGGCTGGATATCGTCCGACGGGACATCGCCAATCTGAAAGGCCGGGTGCTATTAGACACGGAGAAGGATAGAGGGACGAAATTCACGCTGGTCTTGCCGTTAACCATTGCCATTATTCAAGTCCTTTTAGTAAAAATGCAGAACATGCTCTTTGCCCTTCCCATGTTCTCCGTGACAGAGAGCGTCAAGGTGAACACGGACGACGTCTCCCTGACCGGAGGAAGGATGGCACTCCAGTTCCGAGAGCATATTGTCCCGCTGGTAAGATTGAGCGAAGTGCTCGCGCTTCCGCTGGCAGGCAACGAGAAGGAAAAGACAAAGAAAGAAATGTTGGTGGTGATGACAACCTCCCTTGACAGCCGAGTCGGTTTCATCGTGGACGAGATTGCGGGAGAGGGAGAGGCGTTCATCAAGAGTTTAGGGAAACATTTGGGAAAGGTGAAAAATGTGAGTGGCGCAATCGTCATGCCGACCGGCGAGGTCGTGGTGGTCCTGGATACAGCAGACCTGGTGGCGAATAGCGCTTTGGGCCTTCCGCATCTCACTGGAAAGAAAAGTGTCGTAGGAACAAAGCACAAAGAGAAAAGGATCCTGATCGTAGAAGACGCTTTCTCGACCAGAGAGCTTGAGAAGAGCATATTGGAGACCCACGGATATCTCGTCGATACGGCGGTAGACGGCCTGGACGCACTGGATCGAATGGTAGACAATCAATACGACCTCATTGTCAGCGATGTGGAGATGCCCAGGATGGACGGGTTTGAGCTTTGCAGGACCCTGAAGAATAACGAAGGATACAAGGATATCCCCGTGGTGATGGTGACCGCTTTACAGAAGGAAGAGGATAAAAGGCGGGGGATTGAGGTCGGTGCGGCCGCTTACCTTGTCAAAAGCGCATTTGAGCAGACGAATCTTTTGGATACCATTGAGCGATTAGTGGGTTAGGTGGATCCTATGGAACCGGGAGTCAAGGCCCTGACGCGTGTGCTGGTCGTTGATGATTCTCCACTGATGTGCAAGATCCTGACGAACATCCTGAACTGTGATCCGCAGATTCTCGTGGCAGCGGTGGCGAATAACGGGAAGGAGGCGGTGGAGCTCGTGCCCCGTCTCAAGCCGGATATCATCACCATGGACATGGATATGCCCGTCGTCGATGGGCTCGAGGCGACGAAGCAAATCATGGCCTCCAACCCGACCCCGATCCTCATTGTAGCCTCGACCGTGTTCAAAGCGGGTATGGAGAAAGTATTCAAAGCCATCTCTCATGGCGCGCTGGACGTGATTGACAAGGGTGAGCTGGAGTTAGCCGGACAGAAGAGGTCCGGGGACGCCCTGATTGCGAAGATAAAATTCTTGACGGGTGTGAGAGTCACGGAGCGAGCACGCGGGAGATTGCGACCTGAAAGGTCCGTCGTTGATCTTAAGACTTCCAGGGTAGAGGTCTCCGATAGGATCGTAGCGATTGTGGCGTCCACCGGAGGTCCGCAGGCCCTTCTCGACGTGCTCAAGCGACTCCCCGAGGATTTCCCGTGTGGCATCGTCATCGTCCAGCACATCACCAGCGGTTTTCTGCCAGGCCTGGTGGACTGGTTGAATAAGGAATGCAAGATTAAGGTGAAGATTGGAGAAGATGCGGAGGCCATACAGCGGGGAGTGGCATACATCGCGCCGGACGACCACCAGATGAGGGTAGAGGACGGCGGAAAGATAACGCTTTCGAATGAACCGGCCCACGGAGGCCACAGGCCCTCGGGAGATATCCTGTTGGAGTCGGTCGCCAGGGCCTACGGAAATGGAAGTGTGGCGGCCATCCTGACCGGCATGGGCAGGGACGGGGCGATGGGGATGAAGACGGTCAAACAGCTCGCCGGCAAGACCATTGCTCAAGATGAAAAGAGTTGCGTCGTTTTTGGCATGCCCAAGGCCGCCATTGAAATGGAAGTGATCGATAAAGTACTCCCTCTGGAAGGCATTGCGGAAGAGATCGTTTCGATGGTGAGGTAGGCGAGCGGCCATGTCTTCCAAGTACAGGGAGCCTTGAGCGAGAGATGCAAGAGGAAAACTGCGAGAAAAAAGGAGTCCGACAGATCCTCGTCTTCAGTGTGGCGAACGAGGAGATGGGGTTGGATATTTCTTGTGTCCGCGAGGTACTGAGACCGCAGGCGATCTGCCCGCTCCCCAAGACCCCGCCCTTCGTCGAGGGGGTCATCAATTTGAGAGGACATCTCGTTGCCCTAATCGATTTAAGAAAAAGACTCAACGCGAGACAGATCGAAGACGAAAACAAGAAAAGGATCATCGTCTGCAAGGTGAACAAGTCGATCGTTGGACTCACGGTCAACAGCTTAAAGGAGATTATCGCCTTATCCGAAGAAGAGATCAGACCGACACCGGAGGTCGTCTCCATGCAGATGGAGACAGAGGTCCTGTCGGGCGTCGCAATGGTCGGGAAGAGAATGATACCCATTTTGGACTTGGATCGCATCCTGACAAAAAAGGAGGTCACCGAACTATCTACACTCAAGCGATGAAAGACATTTTACCCTTATCCCCATACGATTTCAGTCTTTTTCAAAAGCTGTTCATCGAGACGAGCGGCCTCCACTTTGACGAAGGCAGGACCCAGTCCTTGCATCATGCCCTTTGGCAGCGTTTACAGCATCGGGGGTACGATTCCTACCGCGAGTACTACAACCTTCTGAAATTTCATCCGGAGGGACGCCTTGAAATTCGAGAGCTCTTCGATCTGATCACGATAGGAGAGACTTATTTCTTCAGAAATAAGGCCCAGTTCGATGTGCTCATGAGGTTTGTTTTACCTGAAATGATCCAGAGGAAAGTGGATTCAGGGGATAAGTGTATCCGTGCATGGTCAGCAGGGTGTTCTCGGGGAGATGAAGCCTACTCCATCGCGATAGCGATGCTTGAGGTCTTCCCCTCCTTCGAAGGGTGGCGGGTCTCCGTTTTAGGCACAGACATCAATAGAAAAGGCCTCGCCTGCTCGGAAGAAGCCGTCTACGGCGAAAAGGACATAGGCCACTTGCCGAAGGAATACATGGACAAGTATTTCATCAGACAGGGCTCAACCTATAACCTCAGGGAAGACGTCAAAGCGTTGGTCGAGTTTGAATATCACAACCTGGCTACAGATCCGTGCCTGCAGGAAAAGATGCAAAATTTCGATATCCTTTTTTGCAGAAATGTCATCATCTACTTCGATCCTGAGACAACTCAGCGGGTCATTGAGAATTTTTATGACTGCCTTGCCCAGGATGGCTATCTTTTCCTCGGGCATACGGAGACCTTGTGGCAAATCGCCAATCGGTTTGAGAGAGTTGAGTTTCCGCAGACATTCATCTACAAGAAGAAATTAGGCCCGGTTCAAGAAGATGTCATGAAGCCCTTCATGGCCGTCCCGGAGATCAGCATCGAGAACTTAGCCTTTTCGGTTGGGCGGGTCAGGGCATTCGAGCCCGAAGCAAAATATGAGTCCTCAGGATTGGCTCTGCACCCTCAACCTGAACCCTTCGCCCCCCAACCTACAGAACAGGTTGAAGACCCGGCGCTGCAAGTTGACAACCCGTCTGACGTGGCCTTCCGCTCCTTACCCGACCATGCGGCCGGTCAAGACAAAGACGATATCCTCGCCAGTCTTGCGAAGGCGACGGCGTTGGCGAACGAGGCGAAATACAAGGAAGCGGCGGATATCCTCGGAAAGATCGTAGAGGCGGACAATCTCAGCGTTGAGGCATACTATCTGTTAGGCGTCTTATCGTACAAAAGCGGGAATCTAAAAGAGGCCGAAACACAATTCAGGAAGGTGATTTACGTGAGCCCCGATTCCGTTCTCGCCTATTTTAACCTCGGGAATATGTATTTGTACCAGAGAAGGCTTCGTGACGCCGCCAGAGAGTTCAAAAACGCCGTTCGACTGTTGGAAAAAAGACCGAAAGACGAGCAGGTGAGGTTTTGCGAGGATTTCACAGTAGAATTTCTCTTGAGGGCCTGTAGGAATACGCTCGTCCAGATCTCTTAGAGGAGTAAACGATATGACCGAAGTGGAAAAAATAGAAGCTTACCTTTCGTCCGTTAGGCACGACCTGCGCAGTCAACTCATGGTTGTCCGCGAAGGAGCGAGCATGATTCTGGATGGTCTCGGAGACTCAAAATGCGAAAACTGCTTCACCCTGTTGAGGCCCGCCCTGGAATGCACGGATGAACTGAATAAGCTGATCGGCGAGCTTCTTACGATCTCTCGGTTTAATGCGATGTTGGCATCGCAGACGACCGCAAGAGAAGAAAAACCGAACCCTGTAAAGACGGAGCCACCAGAAGATGAGCTGGCAATCATGAAGGATGAGCTGAGAAACGAACTGGAAATCATGAAGGACGAAGTGATGGGCATGATCTCCCATATCATCCGCACCCCGTTGGCCGTGCTCAAAGAAAGCTTGTCGCTGGTGCTGGATGAAATACCGGGAAAACTAAACCCCAAGCAAAAAGAATTGCTTTCAACCGGGAAACAGAATCTGGATGGTTTGATCCAATCGGTTGAGGAAGTATCCGAGAAGTCCTGGAATGAAATCGTGCACCCCAGCCAAGACAAGCCTCTTGCCGACGAGGTAGAAGTCAAGAAAGAAACGTCAGCGGCGAAAAGAAGGGTACTGATCGTAGAGGACCAGGCACCGATCATTCATATGCTCCGTATGAGACTGGAAGCAAATAATTACGAAGTGATCACCGCGGCAGACGGTCAGGAAGGCCTGGAGAAAGCCCGTAAGGAAAACCCAAGCTTGATTATCCTTGACATCATGCTCCCCAAGTTGAACGGGTATAAGGTTTGCCAGCTTCTTAAGGCGGACCCAAAATATAAGGCCATCCCCATCATTATCTCCTCTGGAAGGACGCCGCAGGAAATCAGGAAGGTGGGGCGAGAGGTGGGCGCTGATGCGTATGTATCGAAGCCATTCGAAGCAGAAGCGCTGCTGTCAAAAATGAAGGAGCTCCTGGAAAAAAGAGGGAAGTAGTCTCATGGCCGGGGAGAGCGTCTTGTTCTAATACCGGATCGTAGGACATGAGGTTGATATAGGGAAAAGAATTAAATCACGGCGGAAAAGATGGCGAAGAAGAAAATCTTGGTGATCGACGACATGCCAAATGTCGTTACCATGGTCAAGGCTCGCTTGGAGGCGAGCGGGTACGAGGTGATTGCAGCCCTGGATGGACAGCAAGGGCTGACGTATGCTTATGCCGAGAAGCCGGATCTGATCATATTGGACGTTGTGATGCCCGCTGGCGGAGGTTATTCTGTCTATACCCGATTAAAAATGTCTCCCAAAACCCGGACCGTTCCGGTTATTTTTCTTACTGCGAAAGATAGACCGGAGGACGTGGCGAGGGCATATAAGCTGGGCGCCGAATACTTTGTCAAGAAGCCCTACAAGCCGGAGATGTTACTGGGAACGGTCAAGAAGGTCTTGGAATCATCCGAACATGCGCCACAGCCCAGGGGATTACAAAAGCGAATACTGGTCATGGGGAAAGAACCGGAGATGGCGGAGTTCGTGAAATTAGCTGAAATGGGCTACGACGTGACCATCGTATCGAGCATAACAGAAGGATCCGATGAGGCCAAGAAGGAAAAGCCGGACGTGATCTTTCTGGATGGGACACTCGTCAAAGCGAATAACTACGATGGCTTTTATCAACTGAAGCTGGAATTCGCCTCGAGCAAAACACCGATGATGATATCGGTCACCAAGGAGGAGTTGGAGGAGTTTCAAAAAAAGATCGAGGGCTTTAGTGGTTATTGCTTGAAGCCGTTGAATTACATCGATCTATTAGGACATATTAGGGTCGCTTTGCAAAAGGATTGAAATCGATTGTCTATGATCCTTTGGAAGCGCACGGATGAAGAAGATTTCTTAGAAAGGTCAAATGGTGTATGAGCCCACTGAAACAAAGCCGCCCGTCCGCAGAAGAGAGATCGACCGAACCATCAGAGACGATCGATCGGGGAGCTACTTGGCATCGTCTCGACCTTCATCTGCATAGTCCTCATGTGCTAGCTTTTGTGCCCCCGAAGGGGACGAAGCGGGAAGACGGGAAAGCTCTTGCCGATGCCTATGTCGAACAACTTGCGGCTCAAGGGGTTTCCGTTGCCGCCATAACAGACTACAATGCTGTAAACATAGAATGGTTTGAGGTGACTGCTGCAAAGGCCACCAACCGTGGCATTACGCTTTTGCCCGGGGTTGAGATGACCTTCAGACAAGGTAAGTCTGGTCTTCATATATTGGCTATCTTCCCCGGTGATACCGATCTTAAAGGTTTGAACGCTTTCCTTCAATCACTGGATAAAGACCCGGGTACCCCTCTGTTTGACAACCACGGCTCTCATCGGGACATTGACCTAAAAATCAACTTGACAGATGCCCTCAAAGACTTACGAAGCCGGTTCCGCTGCCTCTTAGTCCTTCCACACCCCGATCAGGTAAATGGGCTATGCAAGAGTCTCACGGCCGAGGTCGCCGCCAAACTCCTCCTGGAGATAGGACCTGATGCCATCGAGTATTGTCCGGAGAAAGAAAAAAAGAAGCTCCAATCTACGGGCGTTTTATCGGAAAATTTCTGGGAGCAGATGGCCCTGGTTGAATTCTCCAACCCGAAACGAATTGAAGAGATCGGAACGCAATATCGAACCGATGGAATCCTCCGGGCAACCTACCTGAAACTCAGCGCAACAAATTTAGACGCTCTGCGGCTGGCCCTTCATGATCCGGAGACCCGTCTGTCGATCGGTGGGATTCCTTCGGTCATTCATCCGAGAATCCGAAGTATGACGATCTCAGGATCAGGTTTCCTGGGAAATCTGAGTATTTCCTGGAACCAAGACCTCAATGTGATTATGGGAGGCAAGTCTGTGGGCAAATCTGCCATTCTTGAATGCCTCCGCTATGCCTTTGCCGTGACGCCCCGCTCGGATCAATCTCAACGCCGGGAGCTTGTTCGCCATGCCCTTGGGAGCGGGGGCAAGGTGGAGGTTATCCTGGATAGGCCCCTTCAAGAGGGAAAAATCCGGCAGTACCGCATCGTCCGAGTGTGGGGCGAAGAGCCCCGTACCTTTCAAGTCAACCCTGAAAAACCTCTTTCAGTAAGCCCTTCCGAACTTCTCAGTCCAAACGGTGGGATTACAATTTTTGGACATCAGGAGATCTATACCGTCTCCGGAAATGAAGAGCGCCGACTTGCCCTCTTCGATGAACTCCTTGGCGAAGAGGCGCTCCGGTGTGCGGACTCTGTTGCCAAGGCCGTGCAATCACTCACCACCAACGCGGGGGCAATACTGGATCTGCAAGCAAAGCTGGCGAAACGAGAAGAATACGGCCGACGGCTTAAGGAAATTGACCAGGAGATTGAAGTTCAAAAGAGGAACGCTGCAGAGGGCGTGAAGGGCGTGGCTGATCGTCGCGGCATGGGGGAAAGCTTGCAGAACGCCATCAACGTGGTCAGGAGGGTGCTGGCGGAATCCGACCAAAGGCGTCTCAACCTACTGGTTTCGCTGGAAACGGCTCACAGAAACCTACTGGATACACAAAGCGCGGATACAGCTATCCTTCAGGAGGCCGCAAAAGTTCTTGCGATCCTTCAGGAAAGTCTGAAGGTGGTGCTGGATGACGAGACGACCCTTTTTGAGCAGGCCGTCCAGGGTCTAACGCGTCTTGATATGCGTTGGCAAGAAAAACTTCGTCATTCGGAGAAAGAGGGCAAGCAAGTTGAACGGAATGCACAAAAAGAGCCATCGGATCAAGACCCGTTCCTGAAATTGACCGAAGAAAGGACCTCTTTATCATCCCTGATCGCAGGACTTAACGGAATCGAGGATCGCTTAAAGCATCTTCGGCAGAACCGGAAGGGGCTCCTTCAGCAAGTCAGAGATTGCAGAGACGTACAGCACGGATTACGCAAGGAAAGAGCCGATGTCGTTGCAAAATCTCTCCATGGTCGGCTCCACCTCCAAGTAGAATTTAAGGGACAAAAAGGAAGTTATAGAGAACAGCTCTCGTCCCTCCTAAAAGAATCTAACCTGTCTCAGAATGCAATCGACATGCTCGTGAGTCCCGAAGCCACAGACGGGATTGCCCTTTCCGAAGCGGCCCATGCAGGAAGCAAGGAAGTCCAAAAGCGTTTCGGCGTTGAACCTGAAGTGGCCGAGCGCTTGATCCATTGGCTAACCGCTCAGGAATCCTCACTCTTTGAGCTCGAAACGCTGATTCCTCAGGATGCCCTTCAGTTGGAACTGAGGATTGACGGCCAATACCGACCTCTCGATCATCTGTCAGCGGGTCAGGGTGCTGCGGCCATTTTGCTTTTCCTGTTCGGTCTCGGAAACCGGATTCTTATCATCGACCAGCCTGAGGATTATCTTGAAGACCGATTCGCGCACGAAGAGATGCTTCAGATCTTAAGGGAGCAAAAGGGGTTGAGAAACCAGAGCCCAGAGAGCCAAGTCATTTTGGCGACGAATGACGCCACGATTCCTGTGATGGGCGATGCCGAACTCGTCATTCCTTTGGAGGTGCGAGAGAATCAGGCCCATATCATCAACCAAGCCTCTATCGACCAGCGCTCAATCCGAGAGCTCATAAAGACCATAATGCAGGGAGGGGGCGAGGCTTTTCAGCAGCGGGCCGAGAAATACGGAGGACTGGCGCCAGCCTGAACCCTATCAATTTCCCTCGCCGTAAATCATTTTCGGTTAGAGTTGGCCCTCGAAAACCGAAACGGATCCCGAGCATTAGCTCCTATCTCGCTTCGCGGTTTTCGCCAAAAATATTTACCCCGTTGGAAATAGTGTGCGTTTGGTCTGCCGCGTATCCCGCGAACGTGGGACAGTGCAGGACTATGCAGCGGGTCCAAACTTCAGAATAATCCCGGCGGGGTTTAGTGCCCTGCTGAAATTTCTAACGGAGCTTACTCTCCCGCAGACAAAGTGTTATCATACTTTTGTCTTTACTCACACCAGAAAAAAAGAAAAATTTGAAGGAGGCACAACCATGAAAAAAGTATTGCTTTTGGCTGCTGGCTTGGTATTGAGTTTTTCGTTTATTTCCTCTGACCTAATCTTCGCAGAAGAACCTAAACCGATCCAGCTTTTGAAGCCTCAAACGGATGGCGGTAGACCCTTGATGCAGGTATTGAAGGACAGGAAGTCTTCTCGGGAATTCAGCTCTGAGAAGTTACCCGCGCAAGTTCTCTCAAATTTACTCTGGGCTGCCTCCGGAGTGAACCGCCCAGATTCAGGAAAGCGGACTGCACCCTCCGCGATGAATCGGCAGGAAATTGACGTTTATGTGGCTACGGCCGACGGCCTTTATCTGTTTGACGCGAAGGCTCATCTGCTAAAACCGGTTCTTTCAGAAGATATCCGGGCGATGACAGGTCTTCAGCCCTTTGTAAAAGACGTTCCTCTGAACCTCATCTACGTGGCAGATTTTTCGAGAATGGATTTGACCTCGAACGAACAAAAAGAGTTTTACTCAGCTGCCGATACGGGCTTCATTGCCCAGAACGTTTATTTGTATTGCACCTCCGAGGGACTGGCAACGGTGGTGCGTGGGCTCGTTGATAAGCCAGCCTTAGCCAAGGCAATGAAGCTGCGAGCAGACCAGAAAATCACTCTCGTGCAATCGGTAGGGTATTCGAAGAAATAGGAAGGACGGCAAAAGGGGATTTCAACTCTTTGCAACTAAAATGAGAGACCAATTTCTCTTTTGCAAAGAGCAGAACGCTGTTTTTCTTCTCATAAATCCAGACGGAGAGATGCCCTTCTTCAATAGGGGCAGGAATTGAGAACATTGGTGGCAGTCTTTTCAATTTGTCAGGGTGGTTAAGTGTGATCTGGGCTTCCGGTTCGCCCCACTGGTTGAGAAAAATTTTTTGATTGAGACCAGCCATAAACAAATGGGGGCGTTCGAGCACTTTTTTGGGACGGGTCTTCCGAAAATTTGAAATGAGGTCTAAACCTAGGATCGTCATCTTCTCGTTGCTATCTTGTTAAATGATGCAAGGTCCCCTCCCAACGGTGAGGGATACTCAACCCTAACGCTTATTCGCATATTTAGTGCCAAATTTAGAGGTGTATTTAGTCAGCGGTTGAAATGGCTTAACATGTTAATATTACGAGCTTTCTGAATTTTTGAGCAATGGGCCCGTTTTTTGAGATGGATATCCTGAGATACATTCTGTTCCAGGAATGACAAATTTTGTCATAAAACGCGGTGAGCATGTTTTGAGAACCTGTAACTAATTCCATGGACCTATCGCCCAGAATTATCCGGGAATTTGACACAAGAGGTTCGAAGTCTTAAAATTAGTTTTTATGCTGAAATGTTCTCGTTGGAATTAGGAGATGGTGAAGGAACCCAATATCAAGATGAAAAGAGCGAGACCCCTTAAGGCCGATCTGCATCTTCACACCGCCGAAGACCCCCTTGACCGCGTACGTTACACGGCTAAAGAGCTTATCTCAAAAGCTGCCGATGAAGGTTTTGATGTCATTTCCATCACCAACCATAACCGGATGACTTTCAATCAAGACCTTTCATCCTACGCTAAGGACAGGGGGATTCTCCTCATCCCTGGCATAGAGATGACGATTCGGAGACGTCATGTCCTCGTTTTAAACCCTCCCCCGCATAAAGCATGCTCAGATTTTTTCTCCCTTTCAAAGCTGTGCCGTTCGGAGACGATGATCGTTGCACCACACCCTTATTTCCCGGGAACCTACTCTCTCAATGGACACCTCTTGAAGCACCTGCATCTTTTCGACGCGCTCGAATATTGCCATTTTTATTCCCCGATGATCAACTTCAATCAAAGGGCTTTAGAAGTATGCCAATCCTATGGATTCCCCCTGGTCGGAAACTCAGACGCTCATTTCCTCTCCCAGTTAGGAACCACGTATTCATTGATCTATGCAGAGAAGAATCTTGAATCTGTCTTTGCAGCGATTCGTGGGAATAGGGTTGAGGTCGTCACCCGTCCGCTTAAGACCCTGGAGATGGGATCGATTGCGAACCGATTCCTCAGGATGAAGCTTCGAGCAAAAATATCCAAAAGCCTGCCAAAATCGTATGCTTCGTTGAGAAAGTCTAAAGTGGTATAGGGAGTCCTCCTCTTTCTTCCCTCTCTCAGTGAGATCCAAAAACATCTTGGTCCGTCTAAGACATTTCTTCTTATACCTTTTCCAGAATCAATAAGTTATTATTTAATTCAATTGAGACGAATTGCCCTCTGGAGAGATAAAACGCCACCACATGAAATGGAAAATCCCGGATCTGCACATATGCCTTAATCTCATCAGCGCCGTCATCCTGCTGGGTGGTTTGGGGAGTGCTATCTTGATTTATCGGACGGCTGAGAATACGCCGTATGGCGCTTTAGGTTACGAGGCAGAAGGTGGCTCTGTTTATCCGATCATGCCTGAAGATTCCAAGAAATATCAACGAGGTCTGGAACTCTACGGCGGAAAAGCAAATAGGCTGATGGACCAGTTGAGGCGTGGGCTTGCCGGGTTATGGCATGGAAAATCACTCGCATTCACAGTAGCCTGTCTTAGCATTCTTATATCCTTTGGGGTTTTTTATGCTGCCAATCACTTGCCCTCCCGCCTCAATGCCCAAACCAATCGGAACGGACCCGACTAAAAGTGGCCTGCTCACTCTTTTTTTGTTGTCGTCACAGGCAGCTATCGAGGATGAAGTTAGCAGAAAAAGGAACGCTCACATAGTCCTGAAAAATGGTTTGAAAAGAGTGACCATCGCAGGGGATGATTTTGCTGGTTCATCTGGGAGGCATTGGTCAAACCCTGTCGATCCGAGATGCTGATATGTGGACACCCTGTCAAGACAAGAATTTTCGATTCGAGGACCCCGAACTGTTTTATCGAGACACCATAAAGACAGACAGGACAGATTTTTTCATTTTGACAAGGTTTTTAAATTGTTTAGAGGACATACCCTCACTCCTTCTTGCTCGATAACCTGGGATATAAGGAGTTCTTCAAAGGAGACGATTTGTTTGGACTTAAGGGTTGTCATGTTTCACCGAACATTACCCCTTACAAGGGATGCAAGTATCCCCCCAAAACAGAGAACCGTTAAGAAGGTAAATGCCATCCTTACACACCTCAAGAAAAGCGGATAGTATTCAGATGTAATTTGAACCTTTCCAATATATATTGAGAATATCAGAATAGTAATGCCCATACTCAACACCATTCCCAGCATTCGCATCGTTCCGATTGTTCCCGAAGCCACCCCGTAGAGCCTATTTTCTACAGAACTCATCACGGCATTTGTATTGGGAGATGAAAAAAGTGCAAAGCCAAACCCAAGAAGAATTAAACTCGCAACGATGAACCCCAGGCTTGTCTTTTCGTCTAAAAAAATGAACAGAAAAAGTCCAACGGCTGTCAACGCCATCCCTATCGAAGCGACTATTCGTGGCTCAGTCCTGTCCGAAAGCTTACCAGCATAAGGTGAAAAAAAAGCCTGCACAATGGGTTGGGATACTAAAACCAAGCCAGCATTTTCAGGGGTGAGCTTTTTTATATACTGTAAGTAAAGACTTAAGAGGAAAGTTACGGCAAAGGTTGCACTATAATTAATCAACGCTGCCAGGTTGGAGAAAGCAAAGACCCTGTTATTTCTAAAAAGGTTTATGTCCAAAACAGGGCTTTCTGTCCTTGTTTCCCATTTAACGAATGCTAAAATGCCTAAAACCCCAGGCAGAATCAGCCAAACACCCCGCATCGTCGACAATTGAGAAAAACCATACATGATTAACAAAAGGGTGATGCTGTAAATGATGGAGCCAGTGAGATCAAATTTCTCTTTCTCCGCCTCGTGCCCTTCTCCTTTTAATTTCCAGAAAATGAGAAAGATAATAATTAATCCCAGAAGCACATTTACGAGAAAAATACTCCTCCAACTAAGATGATGTGTTAGAAATCCGCCCAAAAATGGCCCGACAGAATACCCTATATAGACTGCGGCTAAATTTATTCCCAAAACCCTACCTAGCTCCCTGCAAGGATACACGGAGGTTAGAAGGGCTGCTCCAACACAATAAGTCGCTGCTCCCCCAATTCCCTGCAAGATTCGAAAGCAAATCAGCATAGTCGCAGAGTTTGAAATAGCAGAACCAACGGAGGCAAGTGTAAATATCAGAACGCCATAAGTGAAGATTCTTTTCCTCCCATAGATATCCGCTATCTTTCCAAAGGGAACAAGGAACATGGCTGAGGTCAAAAGGTATGCAGTCGTCACCCAACTGAGTAAAATGGCATCCATTGGGAATTCTTTCTCGATGGAAGGAAGGGCGATATTCACAGAAGATATTCCAAAGGGAGAGAGGAAGGCAGCTAATGTGGTAACAAGTAGAACAAATCTTTTAGTTCCAGCATTATCAACACTTATAGCATCCGTCATACTTACTCTGGATAAGGGGGTTCTAAATTTGGACAAGTGATTTGAGGTAACCCAAAGTGACTTTTTTGTCAATTTTGTATGAAGAAATTAGAGATTTCGCTTGATATTCTCTATGATCCATAACCCATGAGTTTTCTCTTACCCTCCAACATAAACCTCCGAATGCTTCTCATGCTCTTGCCAATTTCTGACATAACTTTGAGCTAATTTCTTGTCCCTAATCACAAGCAGATTCTCAGCGTTGTTCTCCTCGGCAGCCTTGGTGAAATTGAAGGACCCGGTAATCAGGGTCTCCCCATCAATAATCATTACCTTATTGTGAGCTATGGCATGTTGGGAGTCTATTTTGACAGGGATTCCAGCGTTATAGAGGAAGGTGGCTGAAAACCTCGGTCAAGCCTTATAGCCTTTGACTCAGCTTAGGCCTGTTAATTCCAATCCAATTTAGTGTTGGCATATTTGCTACTTATCCCTACTGAAAAAAATAGAACTACATGAACTTTTTTTACCTATCTTTGGATGTTAAAATCCCTCCTGCCTTCACCTTTTAATTGCTCTGAAGCCACTTCTCCATAGAAATCTGGTTAAAGTCATTTTACGAAAAGAAAGGAAAAAGTCAATATAATGTAAAAAAGAAAAGCTTCGCACTCCAGATATCCATGCCCACTTTCCCCAACTGAATCCCGCCCTGAATATATTTATTGAGTTATTGATGTTTGGCTCGACACCGCCACCGGCTTTGTTAGGAGGCGTTATGGGAGTGAGTTCGGGGTGGCATTACAGGGGAGCTTCCATTGAGAAGGTATGTTTAGGTTGCATTTGAACCAGCGCCTATTTCCAAAAAGATAATTGCTGACATATTTGTAACTCTCGTTAACTTTGATCCTTAAATTCCTGGAGGAGTCTTATGACTTCCTGTTCGTCTAAATCGCTCCACTGCTCATAGGCATCGGCAACAGCAAAAGACAGACCACTTCTTAGATTGGGACAGTAAATCGCTTCAACCTCTTCCAGGATCATTTGTGCTGATTCTAAATGGCCAGTGGGGACCGCGAGGATAACATTCGTGGCACCAGTCTGGCGTAAGGCCTTTATCGCGACACGAAGTGTGAATCCGGAAGCCAGCCCATCGTCCACCAGAATAATTGGACGCTTGAAATCTGGGAATGGTCGATTACCCCTAAACATCATCACCCGCCTGGCAACCTTTTGTTCCGTCTTTTTGATTCCCGTTTGGATTTCCTGATTGCTGAGATTTAAACGTGACAGAAGCTCTTCATTCAACATCACAGTCCCATCAAAAGCAACGGCTCCGTAACCGGCTTCTGTATTCCAAGACAGGGTGATCTTACTCACAACAGCAATGTCCAAAGGAAGATGTAACTCTCTTGCGATTTCAACAGCGACAGCAATACCTCCAGCCGGAATGCCCATCACAATGGCATTGCTGTTCTGGTATTCCTCGAGCATCCCAGCGAGCACCTTGCCTGCCGAGGCCCTATCCCGAAATACCCGGACTCGGTTACGTAGTTTTGAAAGGTTAAAGATTTTGGGGTTATCCATCTTTATTTTTCCTTGAACGCACCACCTAAAGGCATGGTCGGAATCACGCCTTAGAAAATTATAAAAAAACACAATACCAATTAACGGACTAATGACAAAAATTCCCTGTGGTGCAAACCTTCCATCTCTTTGTTGTAAAAGGTTATTCTTTCGAGAAAACCATAAATGATGGGCATGATCCACCTTCCAGGACTTTAGCAGAACGGAAGGAGGTAGTCAAAAATGAAGAATGAATAGAATTTTCGAAAAGGGAGAGAGGAAGATTTATCCAATAATTCTAGCTCATTGAGAGCCACGTCAATTGACTTTTCTTCGAATAATACATAGATTTAATTTAAGGTGATATTCATTTAAGGAGATGGCAATATGGAAGCAACTGAAACTCACAAGCATCTTCATTCCCATCCACATTCTCACACTCATACCCACAAGCATAAGCATGGAAATCTAGTTCATTCCCATGAACATACCCATGATCACCCCCACGAGCATCTTCATGAACATGCCCATCCGCATATCCATACAGATCCGGAAGAGCATACTCATAGCGGTGGACACGGACCTCATGAACACGAGCACCCTGACCATAGCAGAGAATCCCATGAGCATGCTCATTAGAAGCGGTAATGAAAATTACGGATAGGGTTTGTAGTTTACGAAAGGAGGAGATGATGAAAATAAGTGCCCGCAATGTACTAAAAGGTAAGGTTAAAGCTGTCAAGCATGGGTCTGTCAATTCGGAAGTTGTATTCGAACTTCCCGGAGGGGTCCAGATCGTCTCAATAATCACTAAGAAATCGGCACAAGACCTGCGTCTTTTAAAAGGCAAAGTAGTCTATGCAGTAATCAAGGCTACGAATGTGATGATTGCCACAGACTAATATTACCTATTCATTTTTATGAGCATAGCTTTGGGGGTCCTAAGAGCTTACCGGAGCATCGATAGGATAACCCCTCTGTTCCCAGTAACCGACTTCTTGTCTCTCAGTAAGGACCATTCTCTCAACCCATTTCACCCCTTTATAGGCGTACATCCTCGGGATGATTAATCGTAAAGGAAACCCTTGGTCTGCTGACAGGTTTTCCCCATTAAGTTTGTAGGCCAGCAGGGTATCCGATTCGAGAGCTTCCCTAAGGGAAAGACTGTCCTTATATCGCCCTCCTACTGCATGAAAAGTAACAAATTTTGCCTTCGGGCTTATCTTAACTTTTGAGAAAATCTCCTTTAAATGAATTCCTTCCCATCTCTGATTGTCTAATCCCCATCCTTCCACACAGATAAAGTTCTTAGTCTCAATCTTTTGAGGAAGGGCTTTGATTTCGTCGAAACTGAGAAACATGGGTTTATCCACTAATCCTTCAATCTTGAGACGCCAAGTCTTGAGATCGACCCTTTGGGTTCCCTCTGTGGAGCGAATGAGAAACTCCTTTACACGCTGGTAATCAGCCTTTGCCCATGCCAATGGTTTGGAGATAAAGCGATAAAGACTTAATCCCATCAGGAAAATAAAACCTCTTCGAGATAGGTTCCTTTGTATCCAGTTCTTAATTGAATCCATAACGTCCTCGGTCTCACCGTATACTAATCCAGCTCCCTTGTCCTTTTCAATTATGCCATAAGGTTTGGCTTTTGCCAGGGATGAGGAGCGAGGAATAGAAGGCAGCCTTTTTCTTGAATTGATTCTACGAACCTCAGGGGTAGGATTGACTTTTTCTCCCCTTTTTAGTTACCTTCTTCAAAAGTTCTGAGGAAATCAATGGGAAAGATCTATTTCGGGAGACCTGGTGCTCAACTTGATCAGACTGATCTGAAGGGAGAAAAGGAAATTTCATGGTGTCAGGATAATCTTCGACCCTTAACATTCCTTTCTCCGCCTTCCAGGATGCCCAAAATGCCGGATGAAGAATCCGTGGTCCCTCCAGATCTGAGAAATTATAAATTTGTGGTTATCAAAGTGGAAGAGGAGAATAGTGAGCTTGAACCGGGGTTCTATCTCTCATCCCTAACGCCAAAAGAGGTATGGGAAAAGTTATAAAGGCCCACATTGATCTGAGAACATTCCAAGGAAAGATAAATAAACTGGTTTAGAATCCACCCGCACTCTCCCCAAATGAAAACCACCCTGAATAAGTATATTGAGTTATTGATACTGGCCTCGGCACTGCCACCAGCTTTGTTAGGGAGGCGTAGTAGGAGTGAAGGAGGGTGGGAGGGTTGGTAGCAAAAGTGATTGCGGTTGCCGTATTCAAGGAGAGTTATTTGAAATTTCTTAACACCGAGAAAGAACCTTCGTCCCCAATTGACTATCTCATCTCGTCGATTCCAATTATTTTTGCCAGGGCTGCCTAGAGTAACGCTTGCTCTACAGTCCATTTTCTGGATCAAAGAAGTGGGGATTAGGTGGGGACTGGAAAGGTGTTACAACAAAAAAGAGCTTGGAGCAAAAACATTATGTTGCCAGCAAGCCCTTGTTTCTATTGGTGCCTAGGGCCGGAGTTGAACCGGCACGGTGGGGGACCACCGAGGGATTTTAAGTCCCTTGCGTCTACCAATTCCGCCACCCAGGCATACTCATTATCGATGATCCGTGCCTGCCCTACGCCATGCTAGGTTCAGGGCCTGCACGCCGGCCTGCCACCCGCGTTTCGCCTGCCTGCGCGAAGTCCCAGCCTGAGGGACGAAGGCAGGGCACGCTGGCGTGAAGCGTGTCCGATTAGAAATTATGAATATACGTTTTACCTCACTTTGTCAACCCCTCCCTTGTATCAACAAAGATCTTATGTTAGATGTGTGAAAAGTATCCCGACGAGCGGGCACGGCATACGCCCTTCGGCAAGCTTTCGAAAACCTCAGGGACCGTGAATCTATCGAACGGCTTAGAGGCCGAGTCAATTGAGGAGCATACGGACACGATTCTCAGCAAGGAGGAGAACAAATGCGATCCGATAGTATGAAAAAAGGGCTGGAAAGAGCGCCCCACCGCTCCCTTTTTAAGGCCCTGGGCCTGACGGATGAAGAGATTGCGCGGCCCATGATCGGAATTGCTAACTCAGCCAATGAGGTCATTCCGGGCCATCTCCATCTGCATCAACTCTCCGATGCGGTCAAAGCCGGAGTCCGGATGGCCGGGGGAACTCCCCTCGAGTTCTTTACGATCGGCATCTGCGACGGGATCATCATGGGGCATGAGGGGATGAAATATTCACTCAGCTCAAGGGAATTGATTGCCGATTCGGTCGAATCCATGGCCATGGCCTACCCTTTCGATGGTCTGGTCCTCATCCCGAATTGTGACAAAATCATTCCCGGAATGATGATGGCAGCGGCCCGGCTTAATATTCCAACCCTTCTTGTGAGCGGGGGCCCCATGCTGGCAGGCGAGTTTCAGGGCCGGGAGATCGACCTGATCACCGTATTCGAGTCCGTCGGAAAGGTGAAGGTGGGGGAGATGACGGAAAAGGATCTCGGAAAGATCGAGGGGTGTGCTTGCCCGGGGGCGGGCTCCTGTGCGGGAATGTTCACTGCAAATTCTATGAATTGCGTTACAGAGGTTCTCGGTTTGTCACTTCCATATAACGGCACCATCCCAGCCGTCTTTGCCGACAGGATACGTTTGGGAAAGAAATCGGGGATTCAGGTGATGGAGTTGATCAAAAAAAATCTGACCCCTTCTAAAATCCTGACAAAAGATGCCTTTGAAAATGCGGTCACGGTAGATATGGCTTTTGGAGGCTCCACCAATACCGCACTCCATCTTCCTGCGATCGCAAAGGAGGCAGGGATTAAACTTTCTCTGCAGACTTTCAACGAGATCAGCGGGAAGACGCCTCATCTCTGTAACATGTCACCGGGCGGGCCTCATCATATCCAGGACCTTCATCGCGCCGGAGGCATTCCAGCCCTGATGAAGGAGTTGAGTCGCGCAGGATTGATCCATCAGGATCCATTGACCGTTACCGGAAAATCGATTGGAGAAAATCTTAAGGGGAAAAAAATCTTCAATCCAGAAGTGATCCGCCCGATTGAAAGACCCTATCACGCCACAGGAGGTTTGGCCGTTCTCTTCGGGAACTTAGCTCCCGAGGGCGCGGTGGTAAAACAATCGGCCGTGGATGAGGCCATGCTCAAACATCGAGGGCCGGCCAGGGTCTTTGATTCCGAGGATGGGGCCATCAAGGTTATTCTCGACAGAAAGATTAAAAAGGGGGAGGTCCTGGTCATCCGGTACGAAGGCCCGAAGGGCGGGCCGGGAATGAGGGAAATGTTAGGTCCGACCTCGGCGATGGTCGGCGTCGGAAGAGATCGGGATGTGGCCTTGCTCACCGACGGCCGTTTTTCAGGAGGAACCCGCGGAGCCGCCATCGGCCACATCTCTCCGGAAGCTGCGCTGGGAGGGCCTATTGGGGTGGTGCGGAATGGGGACCAGATTGAGATTGATATTCCCGGAAAGAGGCTCAACCTCCTCATTTCCAATGAAGAATTGAAAGAGAGATTGTCCAAGTGGAAAGCGCCCAAGAAAAAACTGAAGGGTTATCTCAAACGATATGCAAGACTCGTCACGTCTGCCAATACGGGTGCTACGCTTGAAGACTGATTTAGGATCTGCTGCCTATGGGTGCCTTAGATCTTTTATCGTTTCCATCGAAATGGGGTCTCTCAATCCTGCAAACCTCTTCAGAATCTCCTCCATCGCTTTGATCAAAAGACCAATTTGGTCATCCTCAACGTGAACCCCAAGATATTTGATCTTGATCCTCGCCATTTTGAGAGCCGATTGCTTAGCGGCAAATAACGTGCCATCCATTTTAAAAATCATAATCGCTTTAAATTCCCTGATTTGAGGAAATCGTAGAATTTTGTTTCGAGGAGATTATGACAAATTTGCGTTTCTCTTTGCAAAAATGACCGCGAAACTTCAGGCTGCGCAAAAAAATGGCCAGGGTGCAGGTTTCTAACCGCGAGTGTACTCCAGTAGATTTTTCTCATTAATCCACAATCGATGTTGAATCCTTGTGGAAATAGATTGTCTTTCCCTTGAAAGACGCTGCCGCCATCATTTTGCTCAAGAAATAGGCACACGGAAGTCCTGAATTGGATTGGCAAATCTAAATATTTCTTTGAGATCAAACAACGAATGACCCCATCTTGTCCTTGGAAACTAAGAGCCCGTCTTTTTTTAATTCGGAAATTACTTTGTGGGCAGCCCATCTACTAATACCAAACTCATGGACAACTCCGTCATACGATAGCTTTTGCTCTTTCTCGAGCTTGCCGGAGAGTATCCTATTCCTCAGTCGACCATACACCTCGTCTGGGAAGTGAAATCGGGTTAGCCGCCACCCTCGCCATCGCCTTTCCAAATGGCACTTCAATCTCAGTCTATTTGATTTCTTTCCTGCATCCTTCACAAAAGTATACACCTTCTCCGGGGTCCTCGCCTGTAATAGCTCGTTCAATCTTTTTCATGATGCCACTGTTCTTATTAATACACTCCACACAATAAATCCCTCCATCTTCGGTGTAATAACCGACTGCCTCTTCTTTTTCGGTCATAGCCTTTCCCCTTTCATTCAATTTTCTTTCTATTCTCCCGTCATCTCTTGGCCAACTACTTCAACGAACGCCCCAAAGCTCCTGCTCGCCGAATAGCACCATTTCCGGGACAACTTGGCCAGGTTTTCCCGTTCAACTATCCAAAGCACGAAGACTGCTCCGATGGAAACTGATAACTTCTCAGGAAATACCAAAGACACGAGAGAATACCGGATTGGTCCGCTGCTTCCTTCCGCCACGGATATAGTCAGCATAACATTCCACTCTTTGTGAACCGGCTTCAGGGGCGGAAAAGTCCACGGTGAACCTCCCGGGCGATCCATACGTTACATCCCTTATCTTGTAGTAATAGGGCCCTTCCCCTCCGCAGTAGCAGACCACTCTATTAATCTCTGGTTGACCGTTCGCCTCGAAACTAATTTCAACGCTATAAGTGAGGGCCAGTCTCAGATTCCCATTTTCAGGAACGTACATCTTTAATAATCTTATTTCGTCCTCCCCCAGAGGTTCCGTGGGTACGGTCGCACACGAAGAAATGCCTAACAAAAGGGCAACACTCACAAACATTCCTATTAAGACACGCTTCATCATCACAAACCTCCTCCCTGTATTCTGTCTCTTTCTTTTTCCTCTTCTTCTACTGATTTACCAGCCTCACAATCTCCGAAAACGCCTCCGTGCAAAGACCTCCTTTTCCGCAGACAATTTAGTAAGGGTTTTTTCCCTGGATCCCGCGTGACACGGAAAGGTCTGATCCTATGTTGGGGTCTCTAATAACCGGATCTTTTCGGTCTCTTGGCTATCCCGATGACGTTCGGAATCGGCCGGGCAGCGGGTATGCGATCGCTTCCATCGAGGCTTATGGGCCGACCAATTCTGTCGAACTCAACATCATTTGCTGAGAAATATAGGTTGGCTTGCTGTCCTCCTTCCAAATACATCGCGCTGTAAATTGAAATAGGAAGCGATAACAAGGCATACGCAAACTCATAACCTGAATAAGGAGACTCCGTAAAGATCAGCAATGCATTTCCACCTTTGTCTATGCCGAAAACAGCCATACTCCATATCTTGTCCTGTTTGCCCCAGACATTCTCCTGCCGGCAACTGATCATCCTTATATTCTGGACAAGCGTTTGATACTTGGACCTCAACCTTTCGAAATCTTGGCACTTCAGATCGATAATCTGAATCTCCGGGAGAACGGCTTCGATCGGATTAAACGCCAAAACGGCTTTATAGGCGGCGTTCAGTTTTGGATTGTTAATATGACCGAAGTTTTTCATGTAGCCAACGTTTCTTATCCCATCCTCTTGATACATTCCCGCATTAATGGCAGAGAGGAGATTGTGCTTTTGACACCATTCCTTTGCGGTCATCTTTATTTTACCGTGCTCCGAAGCACAAAAAAGCTTGAACGAATAAACCCTCGGGTCAGCCTTCACAATCGTGATCTTTGAATCGTTGACCTTTGCTTTCTCCCGGGGCGTAAACTCTCCAATATATAATCCCCGGTCCACTTCTCTCCATGGATCATCTTTGGATTGCGCCCCATGGGAAGATAGGGCTATACTGGCGACTGTGGCGAGGATGACAAGTAAAACAGTTATTCGTCTCATGAACTCCTTTTCCATCCAGACATAGCGGAAGCAGGGTCCGGCCGGATCGTGCCCCGTCCCGCCAAGAGCGGGATAGGCGGGGTTAAGGGGCACAATATGAGTGATATTACAATACCGGGAAGCCCCGCTTTGCCTGTCCCGTCTTGACGGGATAAGCGGGGAGCTGCAATATATCCTATGCCACGCGGCCACGTCATTGGTGGTGAGGCGGACGGCGAATGCTTGGGGACCGACAAAAGTGTATTAGATTTGGAGTACGGTGTCAATGAGCGAGGGTGAACGCGTTAACCCGAGGAACAACGCTTGGACGAAAGGAAAAAGCCGGAGTATCCTGCCTTATGAAGCCTTATGAGGAAGCCATTTCGTTGTGATAAAAATGGAGGTAAATCCCAAAGAGGTCGTCTACCAATTTTTCGGTTCTCTCTCTAATCTCATTCCAGCTTGATAAAAAGGACTGTAGGGATTCGTTGAGCTGGGTTAGGTTTTCATCGTTCCTCTTTGCCCTTTCTAACGATTTTCCCTCCCTCTCACGACATTCTTCGATGAGATCTTTCAAATTTTCTCTTTCTTCTGCAGTCCACTCTGAGATAAGTTGGTCCACTGTCTTCATCATCAAACCTGTAACACATCAGCCTGCTTGCGAAAGGCAAAGGATATCGAAGCAAAATATATACCGGCAGCATGAAGAGACCTCAAAAATCGTGAAATAGCTCACGTCTTCGAGGAGTTAGGCAATGATGAGAAAGCCCTCTAAAAGGGAAGGCCCCAAAAAAAAGGAACGGATTTACCTTTTTTGGAAAAATGTTTTCCCTTTATGAGGAAATGGGATGGGTTGGATCGGCAGGTGATCACACGGCCGATAAAGTAAAAGGGGCTGCGGGTCATTCATTCGACCCGTAACCCCTTCGCTTTTTCCTGGAGGCGGCAACCGGATTTGAACCGGTGGATAACGGTTTTGCAGACCGTCGCCTTACCACTTGGCTATGCCGCCTTTGGAGCGGGAAACGGGATTTGAACCCGCGACTTCAACCTTGGCAAGGTTGCACTCTACCGCTGAGTTATTCCCGCTTTTTATAAAAAATTACAAGATTTGGAATTCGATGTCAATAGTGAAGTAACCCCCCTCTTTCCCCCCTTAGTCTAAGGGGGGATGAAGGGGGGTTATGACGCGCAAACGGCAGGGAACGCATATAGGCGGCCCCCACAAAAATTCAGACAATAATCGACTTCAGGTATTTCCAGAAATAATCGGCCCCGGAAATGACCGCAACCCCCAACGCAACCCATAGCAAGACCATCCCAATCGGATGAAAATTGAGGGAAAAGTAGTTTCCGTTGAGGATGAGAAAAAAGATGGAAGCCACCTCGAAAACTGTCTTGTACTTTCCCAAAGCGCTTGCAGAAATAATGATATCTTGAGAAACGGCAATTCCCCTCAGCCCTGTAATGGCAATTTCCCTTCCGACAATAACAATGACCATCCAGGCCGGAACCTCTCTTGCCGGAATGAGCGCAATGAGAGAAGTGACGATCAAGAGCTTATCTGCAAGGGGATCGAGGAATTTTCCAAGGGTGGTCACCATTCCCCGGCGTCTTGCAAGATACCCGTCGAATGTATCCGTAACGGCGGCTCCAAGAAAGAGAAGCCCGGTGAGGAGTTGATATCCTCGACCCACATAAAAAAGGAGAACCAGGATAAGAGGAATTGCCAGAATCCTGAGAATCGTTACTCCATTGGGCAAGCTCAGAATCTGTTCGCGATTGAGTTTTTCCATGAGGGGATACTTGATTTCAAACCGCAGATGGCTGACTGCGGATTGAAAACGGCGAAAATCTAAAGTCTGCCACTCAAGATCTGAAATTAAAATCGTTAGGGGCTGTAGGATTGATAATAGCTCAATACCTTCCTGACATAGTCCACGGTTTCCCGATAAGGAGGAATCGAACGCAGCTCGGCAACGAGGTTCTCACCGGCATTATAGGCAGCCAACGAGAGTCGGACATCATTATCAAAAAGGGAAAGCAGATTCTTAAAATGACGTACGCCTCCCTCAATATTCTCCCTGGGGTTAAAGACGTTCGACACATTCATCCGGGAAGCAGTCTCCGGCATCAATTGCATCAATCCCTTCGCTCCTTTTCTTGAGACGGCAAGGGGATTGAATCCTGATTCTGCTCGAATCATGGCCTTGATCAAGGCAAAATCCACCCGATATTTCTTGGAGAACTCGGAAATCAGTGAGTCGTATTGGGCAGAATCTTTCACATAAAAACCGGCGTTTTCATTCCCCACATCCTCATTGCTCTCCCGGATGTAAAGCTTGAACTTGGGATCTCTCGGGCAGTTGGTAAAATGGATGACGCCGTTTTCGTCCACGTATCGGTAAATGCCGGCGGACGAGTTCATCGCAAAAAGGAATGAACCAAATAAGATAATCGAAACGCTGATGAATTTTATCATGCCTTAACCCTTAGGATAAAAATTAGTCCAAAATTACCATAAGTTGTCACTTTTGTCAACGAATTTATAGATTTCTACACCTTCCTTTAATTAGAAAACCCTCTAAAATTAAAGGAATTTCCAGATTTTATGGGTAAAACTCAAGCAATTGGACATGCAATCTCCGTGCCGTGGAGTTCCTTTCGAAGTTTGAAGTTTCCCTACGGATACATCCTTCCCATGGCTCTTTCCAATTGGGCCTTGGCGACGTTGAAGTCGCTCAAAGCGCCATAGTAATTGACCCTCGCCTGGGCGAGTAACGTCACCGCATTGACCACATCCGTCTGCGTGGACACCTGGTACTTATACCTCTCCTCGTTCATCCTTAAATTCTCCTCGGCCTGCTCAATGGACTTTTCGGCGGTGCGGATATTCCTTTCCGCCACCTGCATGTTGAGATAATCATCCTTCACCTCTAACGTAACCGAGTCGATAAGCTGAGTTTTCGCATCTTCTGCTTGTTTGACCTTGACCCTGTTCTCCCCAACCTTGAATGCCGTATTCCCCCAGTTCCAAAGGGTAAACGTGGCTAAAGCCTGAACAGACCAGTTATCGCTCGCACTCAATGGTCTTTCCGAGCCATTTGCCAGCATCCACCAGTCAGAGGACCGACTGTAGTTACCCGCAAGGCCGATTGTCGGGAAGAATCCGGCCCTTGCGACCTTGACATTTTCCTTCGCCTGGTCGATATTCAATTGAGCGGTCTTCACCTCTGGCCTCAGCCGAAGCGCCTCCTCAAGAGACTGGTCGAAAGAGAGAGGAAAGGCTTTGTGTGCAAGAATGTCGACGACTTCGAAGGGTGTGTCGACCTCTCGCCTCAGCAGTATATTGAATGAAGCTTTGGCCGTTGCGAGATCATTCGCCGCCTTGACCAGTTGCTGCTTGGCATTAGCCAGATTCACCTCAGCCAGAAGCACATCATTTTTTGGAACGATTCCAACGTCGAAGAAAGCTTGCGTGACCTCGAGCTGAGCCTCGAAATTCTTGACCTGCTGCTCGGCCACTGCCAAGAACTTCTCCGCCCGTAAAATCGTAAAGTACCCTACCCTCACCTGGAGAACCAAATCACGTTTTGCCGTCTCCAAACTCTCCTTCGAGAGATCCACTCCCAATTTTGCTGAACGATAAGTGGCAAGGTTCAACCCTCCGGTGAAGAGGGGCTGATTGACTGTGGTATTAAAATTGTAGACGCTACTGCTAAATTGGGAATTGCCTAAAACACTCGGTGTAAAGTTGCCAATAAAAAAAGGATAACTCCACTTGATATAACTATATTGGCCCGTCCATTGAGGAAGGAAATTTGTAATCGCTTCCTTACGTCTAAATTCAGATCCCTCAACCCCCATAACGGCAGAATGGACCGTCAGACTCCTTTCCATAGCGATCTTAATGCTTTCCTCCAGGGTAAGAGGGGCTTGAGACTCTTGCGCCCAAACGGCACTTGTCGAAACGATTGTCCATAAAATGAACCCGATGAAACATTTCATTCTCATTGATCTACTTCCTCCTTTCGATCTGCTGCACACCGCCAAAGAAGATTTTCAAAAGCGTATCTAGCTTCACAAGATGCCTGATACTCTTTTTCTTTTCTGCCGATTCTTTTGGTCTCCAAAATTTTCATTGACTTGGACGGACACTGGAAATATTTGTTCAGTTCCGAATGGTAGTTCATTCTATTTTAGTAAAAAAGTCCTGTCAAACTTAATTCTTGGCCCGACCCCTGTTGTCCTCAGACGACTGCAGAATTGTCTTAACCTCGCCTCCTCATCCTCTGAGGCAGCTCGACGTAACCCATTACTCCTTCAGACGATCTGTCCTGGCACCGGTGAAGTGGCGGATTCGGGGCCCACATCATGCGTTTGCCGCGGTTGTTTCCCCTTGAACACGCGGTATATAAGGGCAAAGAATAATGGGATGTAAAAGAGGTCGATGAATGTAGCCGAGAGCATCCCGCCCGTCACAGCAGTGCCAATGGCATTCATGGCGCCGGCACCCGCGCCCGTTGCGAGGGCCAGCGGCAACACCCCGAAGAAAAAAGCCATCGAGGTCATGATGACCGGTCGGAACCTCACCCGCACCGCCCCAAGGGTTGCTTCCATCACTCCCTCTCCATGCGACAGTCGTTCCCTTGCAAACTGAATAATAAGAATGGCGTTCTTGGTCGTCAGACCAAGCGTGGTGAGAAACCCGATCTGGAAGTAGACGTCATTGTGCAGCCCCCGCAACGAGGTAACCAGCGTTGCACCGAATACACCGAGCGGCAACATCAGCATATTGGCGATGGGGATTGGCCAGCTCTCATACAGGGCTGCCACGCACAGAAAGATAACGAGGATGGAAAAGACATACAGAAGAGGCGCCTGAGAACTCGACATCCGCTCCTGATAGGAAAGCCCGGTCCATTCAAATCCGATCCCTTGCGGTAACTTCGAGACCATGTCTTCCATGGCCTTCATCGCATCACCGGAACTCCTCCCCAGTGCCGGCTCTCCCCATATGTTCATAGACGGAAAACCGTTGAAACGCTCCAGTCTGGGAGAACCCGAGGTCCAGTGGCTGGAAGCAAGGGAGGAAAAGGGAACCATCCTCCCTGCGGTATTGCGTACGTAGAGCTTTTCTATGTCCTTGGGCAGCATGCGATAGGGGGCATCCGCCTGAATATATACCCTTTTCACCCGGCCGCCCTGGATGAAGTTGTTGACATAGGCGCTGCCGAAGGCCCCCGAGATGGTGTCATGGATGGAGGTAATCGGGACCCCAAGGGCGCCGGCCTTTTCCCAGTCCACGTCGACCCGGTACTCGGGTACGTCTTCCATGCCGTTGGGTCGGACTTTGACCAGACGCTTGTCCTTTGAAGCCATACCGAGGAGCTGGTTACGGGCCTCCATCAGCTTTTCGTGACCGAGTCCGCCCCGGTCGAGCAACTGGAAGTCAAACCCGGTGGCATTGCCCAGCTCGATTACCGAAGGCGGCGGGAAGGCGAAGATCAGGGCATTGCGGATCTGAGAAAAGGCCCTCGTGGCCCGTTCTGCAATGGCTTTCACCCTTAGGTCCGATCGGTCGCGGAGTTTCCAGTCTTTAAGCATGATAAATACCATACCGTTGGTCTGGACCCTTCCGGAAAAGCCGAAACCGGTAATTGCCATACACGATTCCACTGCCTCTTTTTCATTCTCCCGAAAATAACGCTGCACTTCGTACACGATCTTCTGCGTCTGCTCCATGGTGGAGCCCGTCGGCAACATGACCTGGGCGAGGAGGATCCCCTGGTCCTCGTCGGGAACGTACGATGTGGGCATACGAAGGAAGAGAATCCCCACGGCCGCCACAATCAAGATATAAATGATAAAGTAGCGGAGTTTCCTCGAGAAGGAGCGCTCGACCGTTTTCACATACCGATCTCTGGTGCGGAAAAAGATCCGGTCAAACCACGAAAAAAAAGGCCGCAGGAAAAAGACCGCGTTTTCCGCGGGTTCATGCCCTGCGGCCACCGGTTTGAGGAGGGAAGCGCAGAGGACCGGCGTCAGGATCAATGCCACCACCACCGACAGGAGCATGGAGGCGATGATGGTTATGGAAAATTGCCGATAGATCACGCCCGTCGAGCCGCCGAAAAAGGCCATGGGGCCGAACACGGCCGAGAGCACAAGCCCGATGCCGATCAGGGCGCTCGTGATCTGTTCCATGCCTTTGCGGGTGGCGTCCCTGGGCGAAAGCCCTTCTTCGCTCATGATTCGTTCCACGTTTTCCACCACCACGATGGCGTCGTCCACCAGAAGGCCGATGGACAGCACCATGGCGAACATCGTAAGCATATTGATGGAGAATCCGAAAAATCCCAATACCGCGAAGGTCCCCAGGAGAACCACCGGAACCGCGATGGTCGGGATCAGGGTGGCCCGGATATTTCCCATGAAGAGCCACATGACCAGGAAGACCAGCAGGATGGCCTCCAGGAGGGTCTTCAGCACCTCGCCGATGGCTGCCTTGACAAAGGGGGTGGTGTCATACGGGTAGACGACCTTCATCCCCGGAGGAAAGTACCGGCTCATTTCCTTCATTTTCGCTTTGACCGCATCGGCCGTATCCAGGGCGTTTGCGCCGGCGGCCTGCCGGATGGCCATGCCGGCCGAGGGTTTGCCGTTGTAAAGAACATCCATGTCGTAGGAGTCTGTTCCCAGTTCCGTTCGCCCCACATCCCTGATCCGTACGATCGAGCCGTCCGGATTGACGCGGATGGGGATGACGGCAAATTCATCAGGGGTCTTCAGCATGCTCTGGACGATGATGGCGGCGTTCAGGCGTTGACCTTCCACTGCCGGCGCCCCACCGAACTGCCCGGCTGAGACCTCGACGTTGTAAGACTGAAGCGCGGCGATCACATCATCGATCGTCAGATTATAATCGACTAACCGGTCTGGGTTCAGCCAGATACGCATGGCATACTGCGTTCCGAATTCTTCCACCTCGCCCACGCCGGGGACCCGCGAGAGGACCTTCTCCAAATTGGATTGGGCATAGTCCCTCAAGTCGTTGCCGTCCATGCTGCCGTCTTCCGAAATCAGGCCCACGATCATCAGATAGTTTCGGGTGGCCTTGCCGACGGTGACACCCTGCTGCTGGACAACCACGGGCAGGCTCGCCATGGCAAGCTGGAGCTTATTCTGCACCTTGGCCCAAGCGAGGTCCGGGTCGGTCCCAGGGGCAAAGGTCAACTCGATGCGGGAGAGCCCCGACGAATCGCTGGTGGCGGACAGGTAGATCATCTTGTCGAGGCCGGTCATCTTCTGCTCGATGATCTGAGTGATGCTGTTTTCCACGGTCTCCGCCGAAGCCCCGGGATAGAAACTCTGAATGTAGATCGACGGAGGCGCGATGGGTGGATACTGCGATATAGGCAGATTATAGATGGCGAGAACGCCCGCCAGCATGATGATGATGGCGATGACCCAGGCGAATACGGGCCGATCCAGGAAGAATCTCGATAACATCAGGTACCTCCGATCAATTCGCTTTTGGAGCCGGGTGAGCCGTCTTCTCGGCCACCGCGCCACCCTTCCCACCA
Source organism: uncultured delta proteobacterium (assembly GCA_963765435.1). Lineage (GTDB taxonomy): Bacteria > Desulfobacterota > BSN033 > BSN033 > UBA1163 > UBA1163. The sequence goes on along the minus strand of CAVXWK010000002.1, from coordinate 1,724,964 downwards.
GCATCGAACGGGACAACCTTTACGGAAGCCCCCGGCCGAACTTTCTGGCTCCCTTCTACAATCAAATGGTCACCCGGGTTCAATCCCTCGCTGACAAGCCATCGGTCGCCCATGGCGCGAGCGACTGTGATCATCCGCTGCTCGACCTTGCCCGAGCTATCCACGATCAGCGCGACGGGATTCCCCTTCGGGTCGCGGGACACCCCTTGCTGCGGGACGAGAATGGCGCGGTCAACGACGCCTTCCTGGACAACGGCACGCACATACATTCCTGGCAGAAGAGTATGTTTAAGGTTCGGAAAGACCATCCGGAGGATAAACGATCCGGTGCTTGGATCAACCGTGACCTCGGAGAACTTCAGGGTCCCTTCCTGCGGATAGGGTGTGCCGTCTTCAAGAAGCAGCCTCACCCGTGCCTGGTCGGGACCGGCACCCTTGATCCGGCCGGCCGCGATGTTCCGTTTGAGCTGCAGCAGGTTGGCGCTCGACTCTGTCGCGTCTATATAAATCGGATCAAGCTGTTGGATCGTTGCGAAAGGGGAACCCTGATACGCCGTTGCGAGAGCGCCTACAGTCACATTGGATTTGCCGATGCGACCCGATATCGGTGCCGTGATGCGCGTGTACGCCAAATTGATACGGGCGGATTCAACAGCGGCTTTCGAGTAGTCGATATCGGCCTCGGCTTGTTTGAGAGCAGCGTCCGCATTGTCGAAATCCTGCTGGCTGATCGCTTTGAGGACAATCAACTGCCTGTAGCGCTCGGCCTTCAACCGGATGGGTGGGAGATTGGCTTCGCTCCGCGCAAGCGCTGCAACGGCATTGTCGTAGGCCGCCTGATAGGGCGCCGGATCAATCCGATAAAGCACGCTGCCGGCTTTGACGTCGGAGCCTTCGTTGAATAGACGCTCTTGGACAATACCATTTACCTGCGGACGAATCTCCGCAACAAAGTAGGCGGATGTCCGACCGGGCAATTCGGTGGTTAGCACGACGCGCTCGGGATTGACTGTAACAACGGCAACCTCGGGGAAACCGGGCTTGGGAGCAGCCTGCTGCGAGCTGCAACCGCACGGGATAAGGCCTGCGAGCAGAGCTATCGAAACGACGATCATTTTAACCCTTTCATTTACATTTTCCTGAAGTTGCATGAAACACCTCTCAAAGAACAATTTTCGTCATATTGAGTCGGCAAAGCGCCACTCCAGATCACGGGCCAACCAGTCCCTTGAGGAGAATATCCAGGATCGTGTCCGGATTTTCTGGGTAAGGATGGCGATCAGGCGCCTCAAGCCAGAGAAAAAGAAAGGCATTCGTAAGGCTGTCAAGAGCAACGGCTAAATGGTACGGGTCGGCGATCTTTTTAAACCGTTTCCTTTTAATCCCACTTTCAAAGATCGAGCCGAGGGTTTGCAGGAACCGGCCATATCGTTTTCGGATTTCGGAATCAAGGCCCGCCATGACGTTGAAGCTCGCTCCCCCGGTCTCAGCAAAATAGAGACGGACTATGGAAACATTGGCACGAAAGACTGCGCCCTTGGCCCTGACGTAATTTCGCAGTTTTTCAATCTCGTCATCCGGCTCTTCAATTGCCTTGGTGAGCGCATCATGGAATTTCTCGGCCTGCCCCAGGATAAGGGCCTTGTAGAGGTCCTCCTTGTTCTTGAAGAACTTGTAAAGTGTTCCGATGGCAAACTCGGCCTTCTCGGCGATCTCGTGCATGGAGACGTTGTGGTATCCTTTCTCCGAGAAAAGCTCGATTGCAGAGGCAAGTATCTCTTGACGTTGCCTTAACTTCTCTCTTTCTCGCCTTGAGAGCTTTTTGCTTTGCATCGCTTGACCTCGTGCGGCGTCTAGGGTTACGCCATATAAATGTGAATCAAACGTCACATTATAAAATGTGTCGTATCGTTGTCAAGAAGAACCTTAAGAATTTTGGCCAGCGACTTCAAACCTCCGGCGGGCAAGATCGTTTACCCGATAACCCGCGTAATAGCACAGTGGTGTGGCTGGGTGAAATGGGTTTCCCCTGATTCAGGATTTGGATGAAATGGAGACGATCTTTCCGCTGACCTCAAGAATATGGACCGTGACCCCTTTTAAGGATTCAAGGATGCCTAGATAAATGGGCGAATGTTCAGGCTCGCAGATCCCCTGTATCAGTCTCTCTTCGTGTTCTTCGGAATAGGTATTCACGATTTCAAAAACGGACCTCCCCTCTTCTCCGATTCGTTGGCCGAGGAGTTTGTTCTCGGTCGCAATCAGGTTTGGGAGGTATTCTAAGAGTCGGATGGTCTCCTGGAAGACGTCGTTCACCTCCTTGACCGCTCGCTCACTAAAGAGGATATGTTTTCCAGACTTGGCTCTTAACCGGTCCAAGATTCCTTCGATATTGTAAGTCATGCGATCAAAGCTGGAGGCGATGGAGAGATAAGGTTTCGCCGACCCCTTCCCTTTCTCTCTCGATGGACTCTTTGAAATAATAAAGCTGGCCAGCTCTGAGGAATATTGGAGAATCCTATTCTTGACCTCCTCAGCCTCTTTGAAAGATTTCTCCGTCGGCTTTCGAAATGCCTCGGAAGCCAAATTCAGCATTTTCATCAGATGCTGACAGACTCGAACCATATCCTCCTTTATTTCTTTGTCCATCCTCCCGGTCCCCTGTCTCTAAAACAGCTTTAGCTGTTCTTTTGACTCCCCCTCTGCCTGTCGCTCGGGGAAGAGATCAATTTTCCCGTAAACGCCGTCATGGCCCGGAATGATCGAAACCTTTCCCCGCCTCATTCGGACAATCCCATCCAGGATATTTGGCGGGACAAATGAGGCCAGTTCATCGGGAGCAGCATCGAGAAGAATCCTAAATTCCGATCCTCCTCTCTCGATCAACCTTTCGTACTCAGCCTCCACTGCCTTGGTCCCGACCCGGACACCCAGCGTCTCGGCAATGATTTCTTCCAACGGGATGAGGTGGATCGACGGGATGGCATTCTTCGGAACAAACCCCTCGGGACGGTCGGCGAGCTCCTCCACCCGATGCATCACGCCCACCGTCAGCTTCTTATGACAGTTCGGGCAGAGGTATTGGTTCGCCTTGGTTTGGGAGGGAGAGAAGATCACGCCGCATTGACGGTGGCCGTCATAATGATATTTCCCCTCCTCCGGGAAAAATTCGATGGTGAAGAGAAGCTTTCTTCGGTCTTTCTTTCGAATGGTCTCGGCGATCTCCCGATAATCCAGCGCACAGTCGAACGCATTCGCCTCCCTCCCCAGCCGATTCGGGGAATGGGCATCCGAATTGGAGATGAGGGTGATGGAATCGAGAGCCGATAACCTCCAATTCATTTCAGGATCGGAGGAAAGACCGGTTTCAATGGCGTGGATATGAGGAGAGAGTTCTCCAAAACATTCTTCGATGGAGTCGAATCCCGAATTAGCCCCGAAGATCGAAAACCAGGGCGTCCAGGCGTGGGCAGGAATGATCAAGCAATCTTCGGAAATATCCAAAATCATCTTCGCTAATTCCTTTGCACTGAAGCTAAAAATGGGCCTCCCATCTGAGGAGAGCTTTCCGAGATTACCCAACTTGGATCGTATGGCCTCCACCACTTCAAAACTGGGGGCAAAAAGAAGGGTGTGGATCCGCCTCACCTTGCCATTCTGAGTGTAGATGTTGCAAACCTCTGTCGTCAGAATATAGAGGACGCCCTGATCTCCCTTCTTCAACTTGAAGAGGCCGCTCCCCAAGGGCTCTAATTTCGACCGCAACTCTGCGAAATAGGTGGGGTGGGTAAAGTCGCCTGTCCCGAGAAGAGCAATGCCCTTTTTCTTCGCCCCTCGAGCAAGGGTCTCCACCTCCATGTCCTTGCTCGTGGCCCGACTGAATTTCGAATGAATGTGAAAATCAGCAATGAAGCGCATAACACCAATTAACCGCAGAGCGCATAGCGCTAAGCGCAGAGAGTTCTTAACGCCATGCCCTATGCGCTATGCCCTATGCCAGATGTTGAAAAATGCCTTAGCCTTCGGATCGCCTCCATCTTATCCCGGTCTCCCACCTTGGCCTTGTCAATCGCTCCTCTTAGTACTTCAATCGTCTGATCATAGACTTTTCGATCCACGGGATAGGGATGGCCGTCTTTTCCTCCGTGCGCAAAACTGAATTGAGTCGGGTCTTTGAAACTCGGCTTTATCCCGTAGATCAGCTCTGAGATCAGACTCAGCGCCCGAAGGCTTTGAGGGCCAACCCCTTTGGTTCCGAGAAGCTGCTCAAAATTGTCTGGCGAACGTTCATAGATTTGAATAAAAATCTTCTCCAATCTCTTCAGACGGGTCTCTTCCATGGGAACGGGATGCTCTCGGGGAAGCGAAAGGGATACGGCTCTTTTCCCCTCGGTCATCAAAAATTCAGGTTTCTCCCGGGAAAGTTCTGTGATGGATTGTCTGGCCCTTTCACTTTCCTGTGCCACAAGGTTTAAGCCTTCTCTTTTTTGATCACAACAGACCGCCCAGTGCGGCTCACAGACAAAATCCTTAATCCCCTGGCTGAACCAATGATATCTTCGGGCATATCTTTTTTCTTCATTCATGCCTTGTTGGACCACTGCCCACTGTCCCGATTGAGTGAAGAAGAAGGCATGATGGTAGATTTGGTACCCGTCCTGAACGGCTGCACTGTCCACCTTGGCAGACATCCGGCTTGCATAAACAAGTGGGGTGCCATCAATCGTTCTCTCGGAACAAATCTCTTCGATTTCGATGGGAGTTCTTCTGGAGACTCTCCCTTTCCCTCCCGCGACGAAGAACCCCATCTCCTTTTCCATCCCTTTGATTCCTTCTTTCAGTGCTCCGCAGACTGTCGTCGTCACGCCGCTCGAGTGCCAATCAAACCCCAACAGACAGCCCAAAGCCTGGAACCAAAAAGGGTCGGAAAGCCGGGAAAGCATTTCTTCCGCTCCATAAGTATCGATGACATAAAGGGTGATCTCCCTCGCCAGGGTCCTCATCCTTTGAAAAAGCCAAGCAGGGGCCTTCCCATAATGGAGCGGAAGATTCGCCACTCCCGTTTTCATCTCCATCCCGTTGCAACCGCCTCCATTGATAGCGGCGAAACCTTAAAGGAGTTACGAACTGTTTCTCATTTCGTTTATTTTCGGACCCCTTTCCCCCATTGATTCAAAAACATATGATATTACTTTAATATCCATCTTGTTAAATTTCTGTTGCATCAATCGGAAAAGGCGATCTTCACACGTCGAAATAAGAAATTGGTTTTTTCTGCCCGACTCCATAATAAGTCCTTTGATGAGGTCAAGTAAAGAATAAGCATTCAGATCATCGAAGTGTGTCACGGGATCGTCGAGTAAAATTGATCCGAAACTTGACCACGTTTGTGTCAAGGCAGCACTTAGGAAAAGGCTGAGCATCAAAATTTGGATCTGTGATTCGCTGAAGAAATCGCTTGGACGAATATTTTTTTCTCCCTTCCTTTCTACGCGAACACTAATTCCACCTTTTTCTGAAAATAGTTCCATCTCTCCAAAACCATAGACAGACCGCAATCTTTTCTGGATAGTAGAAGTTAATGGCCCAAATTTATCCGTATACTCCTTGATTGCTTTGCCACGTAAGAGTTCAAGCTCCTTAGAGATATTATTGTAGTGACTTAACCATTCTTGGATTTGGTTTAATCCATTTTTCCTATGCTGAATTTGTTTTTTGAGATCCTCCATCTCATGGCGAATCTTCGCTATTGCTGCAGATGTCTGTAACGAATCAATGACAATTTCAAAATTTGTAACCTCTGTCCTTAAAGCTTCCAGACGAGACAGTTTTTCAGTCAAATTTTTTTTTGGAAACAAGATTTGGCTCATTTCGGCATCCATACTTAAGTTCAATCTTCTTATCTGCGTTTCCACTTCCTCAATATATTTCTTTGAATCTACTCTTTCTTTTTCTAATTCCTTAATTCGCCTTTTTATATTGTCTCGTTTTTCTATTAGACTGTTGGTTTCCTTCTGAAGGTTTAGGAATTCAGTTTGAGAAGCTTCTACTTGTCTATGTAAGTCTTCTGCTACACGGCTTGTTGTAGCCAAGTCGCGATTGATTCCCTCAGCGCTCATTTCTAAGGAAACTTCACGAGCTAACGCATCACCGGTAAGCTTTTGCAGCATTGATTGCATTTGAAGCGTCTCAGAGTCTATCGCACGTGCATTCTGTTCATGGGCTTTTTGCTTGTTATAATGAGAATTAAGTTCTTCTTCTCGCTTCTCTAATTCCGAATTCCGTCTAGATAGTTCTTGTTGTTTTAGATTGATGTGACCAATTATCTCTTTTTCTCTTGAATTGATAATAGCCGCCAAATCTTCAGACATTTTGGGGAAATTAAGAGAGACTGCTGTATCTTCATAATTTTTGAGCTTCTTCGTTGCAACAGCTAAAGAGTTCTGAGCTTCTATGCCCCCTAGCTCCAGATCATTGAGTTTTAATTCTAAGTTGCTAACCTGTTCCTTAAGTGCTTGAACTTTGGACTTCGAATCTTCGAAAGATCTCAATGCGTTTTGAATCTTTTCGGGCTGGACTCCACGTAGACGTTTCAACTTCTCCATTAACTCTTCCCGAGACTTGTGGGGAGTACCACAAACTGGGCAAACATTGTCAATGATATGCATTTCAATCTTGTCGAGTAACGATTTCAATTCGGACTGCGATTGCTGCAAATCTTCAATAAGTTTTTTCAATTCAATTTGGGCCATAGTTGCAGCATTCAATCCACCCCTTTTCTCTAACAACTGACTTTTCATATTTCCAATTTGCCGCTCTATGTTAAGGATATTAGCGCCCAACTCTTTTTGAAGGCTTACCGTTTTTAACCAATCATTGAAACTCTGCTTAAACTCCTGGGTGCTTCTCAAACCCTGTCTTAAAACTTCAACCTCCGATATGATTTTACCGAGAGCGTCTCGAACCATTTTATTCTCTGATTCCATTCTCTGTATCTTTGGCATCAACTCAAGCAACTGCGTTTGAACATTTTTATAACCTTCGTTTTCCCCGTTAATCCGCTCTTTAAGTTCTTCATATTCAGCTTTCGATTTACGCAACCATTTTAAATTCTCCCTTTTTAGTGACAAATCTTTTTCTTCGCGGAGCATTTTTTTGTTTTTATCTCCGCATTGAACAAGTATCTTTTTCTTCTCGGCATAATCTTTCTCGGCTTGACCAAGTAAGTCTTCATTTTGTTTTAATTCTGAGGTGCTTTCTTCGAGCTTCTTCCTATAAGTTGGGATGCTAGGAAGTTTGCCTTCCAATTGTTTGAGTAATTCTAAATCTTGAGTAACGCTTCTGATTTCCGCCTCTATTAACCCTCTCCAACTACGGATTGTTTCGGGGTTGATTTCCGAGGATATTTCAAAAGGAATACTTATTTCCGGCAAAACTTTCTCTCTAATGGCCTTACCCTCTGCTAAAATTGCTTCTGGCTCTTCAAGGACTCTAGCTGATTGTTCAAATTCATGAACCTCAGATTTCTTAATCTTTAAAGAAGCATTGAGAGAATCAATTTCAGAATTTATTTCGCTAATTCGTTTTTTAAGCTCCTCGGATATGTTTCTTGCTTTATTTATGGATTCAACGTAATCTTGAAGAGCAAGCATCCGCGAGACGATATCCTCCGGCAAGGTGGAATCATTCTTAAATTCTGATGTCAAACAGTGAAACTCCTGTCCAAATAGGTGCGTAGCGCGAAATAATCGGACCAAATTTTCAATTCTCAGATCGGGTGGCTCTTCTAAAAGACCAGTTAATAACATTAGAATTTCACCTTTGCCTCTTGTTAAGCCATCTAAATAAGTCTGAGTCCTATCTTTCATATATCTTTCAAGAGACACCGGCTTATCGTCGATTAACAGTTCCATTTTTACGAAAGAGTCTTCAATTGGAAAATCCAAATGTTTCAATGCGTTTATTAACCTGTCGGTTTTTCTTCCGAAGCGTTCATCAAACCTGGCAACTCCCCCCGTGCATGCAAAATCTATTGCATCAAAGAAGGAGGTCTTGCCAAACCCATTTGGGCCAAACAGGACCACCAAATCTGCATCCATGTCAAACCTATGGATTCCATGATACGCTCGGAAGTTGCTTATCTCTAATCCCTTTAGGCGTATGTTCGGCCTGGGTTCAGGTTGGGTTAAAGTAATCCCTTCTTCAATTGCCCGCTTCAGCCAAGTAGGCTTCCCCAAATTCCCTTCGAGGGATTCCTCTATAATCCTTTCAATTCCTCTGGCGTGCGGAACAGAAAGATACCTCGCAAGAGTTGAAGTAATTCCGTGTTCCATTAAAAAGGTTTGAGCGCTAAGCGGTCTCTTGTAACCAACGGTGGTTTCGGGCCGAATTGGCATAAAGGGAAGGTGCGCTAATTCAGTCTTTAGTTCCTTACCTAAATTGATAACAAATTTACGACAGAAATAAGGATCCATTTCTATTGAATTACAGTATTCATCAGTGGCTTGTGAACTGTCGGTTTTGCAAAACACTAGGTTAAGGTCAAAATCAGCCCACTGAGAAGAACGAATTGAATATAAGTCTCTAAATTTTTGAAAACCCTTAGAAAAATTGTCTTCTGGTTTGCCATCTAATAAGGCAAATCCTATTATGTCAGGCTTGATAGTGCACAAAAGGAAAAGGGGATGAGATTCTCTAGGGGCTGGCTCTATGAAAGGGCACCTCTCCGTTAATAATCCCTGCAAGGCACTGCTCAATTTAGCATACATGGTGTTCATACCCCAATTATTTCGGTTACCTTAGCATTCAGATCTGCCAGGCTTGTAGAATTAAAGCAGGCATCTTTTAAATTCGAGTACCCACAATGAACAAATCTTCTACTCGGATCAGTAATGAGCGGGCCCTTTTCAGTAATCTCCACTTCGACCTCAAGAATTGATCTGTCTCTTCTATTTACTGGGAAGTCGCGGATATCCCGCGTAATAACAATCCCAAACCTTTTCACGTCTGTTAGAAATTTTGTTCCATACGTGAAGCACTCATCCGAGGTTTCACCACCTGATACGATAATCACATCAATCAGATTGGCTCCCCTTCTTATAATAGCATGTGGCTCAGTTTCAGAAAATTCTAATGGTTTGCATGGCTTCAGCACACTGAGTGAATATACAATTGTCTCTAACTCTATTTTCTCTTTGTCCCCCCAGCCATCTACATCAGGAATTCTCTGATCCGGTGGGCTGACCCACTTATCATAGTCACAAACCCCCCACTTCAAAGATTTACTTAAAAAGACATCCGAAGAGAATCTAATCCTCTCCGATATGTCCTTATGACTTTGGTCTATGGTGTCCTTTAACGGGTGATTGGCTTGGTAGTTTAGAATTGATTTAAGCTGATCTAGCATATCGTTTGCCCACTTGATCGAGGCGGGCACAGAATTACCCGGTATTCTTGGATCGTTGACATCTTGGTCAGCCGGATGGACGGTAGCTTTGCCAATTATCAAACTTCTTCCAGCTGGCCCCAGGTTAATGAAAGGCGGGATAAATAATTCACACGAATGGATACAGGCGCCCATTTCTCTGAAGAGGGCATCATTGCACCTCCCCAAATTATCTGTCCCTCTAAGTTTATCTGTTCTCACAGAAAATGTTGGCGGACAGCTTTTCTTGTCATATGGGGCGGCAGGTGAAGAAATTAAGGAGCTGAATCCATGTGTGGGATGTCTTCCCGGGAGATCATGTCCCGCTGTATTGACGTTGATGATCACGCATCCGTCTCTTGCTACAAAGGGATAGGAAGTTCTGTCTTCAAAAAAGTTCCTTATGTTCTCCAAGAAGGTATGATGGTTGGGCTCATCATTGTGTTGGAGCAAGAATACGAAATGAATATCCTGACGCACAGATTGCTTCCATTTCTCGTCAATCTCGTGCAGCACTGCTGATATCCCTCTTCTGGTACCAATTTGACCAATCCAGTCAAAACAAATTAAGGACAAAAAATGACAATCCACTTGGTTCTCGAATTTGCACCTGAATACGTAGATTGATTTTCCACAGAACATGTCACCGCAGACAATATTTCTCTCCGGCCAGGAGGGGGCTAGCTTTGGTTGAATCCACTTTTTTAGGGACCCAACTGAATCCTTAACCCAAATAATGCAGCAATTTATCCACTGGGTTTCTAAAATATTCTCTGGCCCGTTTCGGCGGGACCCTAACGTACCATCCTCATTGTATAAAGTAGTATAGTCCGCTTTAGACAGGGCGTCTAATCCTCCAATTGCAATGGTCCCTGTAGGCCAGGAGCGATCTTCCAGAATTTCTTGGATGGCCCTGACGCCCTCCAACCCAGGTATTGAGTATTCTGGGAATACTGTAAAGTATGTTTTGTCACAACCATGATCTCTCCGCCCTGCAATTTCGAGAGTCCTAATAATTCGGGCTAATTGTTTGGTTTTATTATCACCTTCCGAGCGGAACGGTTCATGTTGGCTCAAACGCAGGAATGGCTGTAAAACGACAATACCAACCCTGTTGTTAGGAATAGTCACATTTAGTTGAATTTCCTCAACTCCAATCATTCAGCATCTCCATATTTCTTCATATCAAGCCTCTTTCTCAGCTTTGATCAGGGTCACAAATTCTCGACTAATGTTACACCGATTTGTTTTCTAAAGTAGATGCAAATTCCCAATTCTCACTTTTTGGAGTTCTTCTCCTTCAGCCATCTCCTTGCAGATAGTGGCCAGATCTCTGCAAGTCACAGTAGATCCTTGAAAAAGAACTGCGGCTAAAATCCTAACGGAGCATAGGGAATATCCGGATCGAGGGAAGTCGCCCCATCCTTAAATTTTCCCTCGTCTTCTCTTCATTGATATAGCCTGGAACGAGAAGTGTGTTAGCAATCGAAGGGGCGGGGTCTGGCTTTTCTTACTGCAATCGGCCATCCTCTACCCCTTATAGAAAAACCGGCTATATCCTCTATTGGGATCATCCCACAACCTTGTAGACGACGTCGTGTTCTCTCACCCGGCCGTTTACTTTGATCCCGAGATCCGCACCTGGCCCCGCCTCTTGAACACTTTTGTTCTCAATCTGCATGGAATCGATGGTTTGAGTGACATCGGTCGTATGGCCGACAATATGGATGGTATCTCCAACCTTCAAAGACCCCTCTGATAACCGTATCGCGGCGACACTAATCTTTCCAAAAAATTTGATAATTTCCCCTATTTTCTTCTCTTCCATTTTCTTCCTCCCTTCTTAACATCCTTGCACGTTTAAGTCTGTGACTTTATCCTCAATCCCGCGTGAAGATGTCACTCCCCCCCTCCTATCCTCTTCACCCCTTCGAGAACCTCTCCCACCTCAATCCCTCTCAGACATTCAAAATCCTTGCATCGCAGGAGACGCTCTTGTGGGCAGGGAGAACAACGGACTCCTTTGGAAACGACAAATGTCTTTTCCCCCCGCGGCGACCAGACCTCTTGATCCGTGGGCCCGAAGATGGTCACCGTAGGAAGGCTTATTGCTGCGGCCAAATGAGAAATACCGGAATCGTTTCCGATAAAGAACCGGCATCCTTCCATGACGGACGCCAGTTGGAGGACAGTGAGTTCCTTTGCCAGAATGGGTGCGGTGGGCCTCACTCCTTCAAAGGCCCTCTCGACTTCTGGCCCCTCGGCCGGACCAAAGACAACGAGGATTCTTGAACCGAGATGATCTTGAAAAACGTGAGCAAGGTTTAGGAATCGGCCAAGGGGCCACACCTTCTTCTTGCTCCCGCTACCGGGATGGAGGATGATGACCTTTGATCGCTCGTCTGGAGTCACTCCTTTTCGTTTCCAGAAACCCCTTGCCCATTCTCGATCTCCACCTTTCAAATAGAGTCTGGGAATTGACCCAAATGCCGGAAATCCGTATTGGGCAAATTGCTTGAGGAGGTGGTCGGATAAATGTACCTTCTCATCCCGGGGCGGAAAAGAATGGATGTGAAGAATTCGCCCCTCACAAACCCTTCTCAGATTTTTGATGACCGGTCCTTCCCCGTCTCTTCCAAAAACGGCGATGAGATCAAACCTCTTAAAAAATTGGGAGAGAGAGGGATCCAGAGACCCTTCCCGAACGAAGAAAGAGGCCATTCCTCTTTGATCGACGGAGAGGATCTCGTCGGCGTAGAATCGCTTTTCAGCCAGCTCAAGAATTCCCGAATATCCCATCATGACCGATTTGGCCTGTGGAAAGGTCTTTCGCATGGCCTCAAGGGCGGGCAAGGACAGAATAAAGTCGCCCAGCGCACCCTGATGAATCACCAGGATGGATTGTACCCCGGGTGCTTCGGTGAGACGGGGAGAGACTGTCATGGATCTTCCTCTCGGTCAGGAAATTCTTTCCAACCGCTTTCGAACATGCTCATCGTCGGGTGTGATCCGGAGGATTTTGCGATATTCCCTTCTCGCCTCCTTCCATCTTTTCTGATCCTCATACAGGACACCCAAATTGATCCTCGCAAAGAGGTAGTTGGGGTTGATGCGAAGGGCCCTCTTCAATTCTAAGACAGCTTTCCGATACTGTTTTCGATCATTGTAGAGAAGGGCCAGATTATAATGGAGATCTGCATACTGAGGGTTCAACCGAACCGCTTTTTCCATGCACCGGAGAGCTTGACGGGACCGGCCCATCAAACCATAGACGTAACTGAGGTTGGCATATCCCATGCCATAGAGAGGATCAAGCTTCAAAGCACTCTGAAATTCCTGAATGGCCTTGGAGTAGGCTCCCTGGTAGTAGTAGACGGTTCCAAGGTTCGCATGGAAAATAAATTCATCTGGACTCAGGCCTTCGGCCTTCTTAAGCTCTTTGACCGCCTGCGCAAATTTCCCTCTTTTAGCAAGATTGAGACCGACGAAGTTGTGGAATTGAGCGTAAGGGTACAAATGAATCTTTTTCAATGCGCTCTCTGCTTTCCGATCGAGGTGGATAGTCCCTCTCTGCCACACCCCTTTCCCCCTATAATAGTCCCGGTAGTGGGAATGGTAGTGCATCGCCTTACAAATCCTTGCCGCCGCCTCCTTTTGCCTTCCGGTTTGCAGGTACAAGATCCCCAAGACATGATGAAGGAAACCATCCCTGGGACGCCTCTTCGCCTCGGAGAGGAAAATCTCTTCGGCTTTCTTCCATCGCTTGGTTTCCATATACAGAAAGCCCAAATTGAGAATGGCCTCTCCATATTTTGGGTTTAGCCGGATGGCCTTCAACAAATGGATCTCCGCCCTTTCCATTTTCCCCTCGACCATCAGGAGGAGGGCGAGCTGATTCTGGAGATCTGCGTAATTGGGATGAATTTGAACCATCTTCCCGATTTCATCTAAAATGTGCCGATAGATTGGGTTCTGCCCTGGCTTCATTTGTTTTCATCCTCTTTCGTCATTTCAACGAGGGACCAATGCCCTTTCTCCTTTTTCCAGTTGTTAAGCTGGAAAACCACATCCGAGACCCCCGGTATGCGCCGGATCTTCTTTTCTAACAAATAAAGTGTATTCACCGCGAACTGATTTACTTTGTCCGAATCCCAGGATGGACTAAAACGAGAAAGCCGAAAAGTCCCCCGAATGTAGACCACCCCCCTCACCGTGCCAAAATCCATCTGGGAGGCATCGATATCGGTACGACTCAGCATCCGTCGGATATTCGCTTGAACGACAAAATCTTCTCTTAACATGGCAACCGATCAATGATCCCTATGATCTGACGAGGTATCCGAATCTTTCTCCAACGCTCTCTTGACCGCATCTAACAATTCCTCAGGGTCATAGGGTTTCTTAATATAGAAACGAGCTCCCAGTGTCATGGCCTTTTCTTCGGAGTCCCTCTCCGGCCCCCCCGTCAGGAAGATGACGGGAATGGAAAAGGTATCCGTGGAGTGCTTCAGTTTCTCAACAACACTGAACCCATCCCCGGCTGGCATTCGGATGTCGAGGATGATGAGATCCGGTTTCTCTTTGTGGGCCACAAAGATCGCTTGGGCCCCGTCAAAAGCGGTGACCACCTCGTACCCCGCTCCCCGAAGCCGGATCATCAATACCTTGACAATATCCCGCTCGTCATCGACAATGAGGACCTTCTTCTTCTGACCCATGGACACCTCATTCTGCCCGCTCAAGTGGTACGTCTCCTTTTTCCATTTTCTTCCAAAAAGGTGATTCCCCTTGAAGCCAAACCAACATCTGATCCCTTCTTTGATCAAACGACTCCATTTCTCCTTTTTCGATCGGAATGCCTGTAGGATAAGCCTCTTTCAGCGGATTCCGGAATCGGCCGTCTTTGGACACCCGATAGTCCAAGTGGGACCCTGTAGAAAGACCGGTCGATCCCACATACCCAATGACCTGTTTCTGCTTGACCCTCACTCCTTTTCTGACCCCGTGACCAAAACCGGAAAGATGACCGTAATAGGTCGTATAACCATTCCTGTGGCGGAGAATGATCTGGTTCCCGAACCCATCGCCCCACCCGCAAAAGGCAACGGTTCCATCCGCCACCGCCCAAATCGGTGTCCCGGGTGGAGCCGCATAATCCACACCGAGATGGGGCCTCAATCCGCCCAGGATGGGATGGAGGCGTGCCCTGCTGATTTTAGAGCTGATCCGGTTGAACCTTAAAGGAGCTTTTAAAAATGCCCTCCTCAGAGAAATTCCTTTCTTATTGTAATAGCCATCTTTATAATGGATCCCCCTGATGATTTTTTCTCCCCTCTGATATTCGACGCTATGGATGGCTCCGTACCCGACGAATTGATCTCCTTTATAGATCTTCTCCACCACCACTTTGAACCGATCCCCTTCTCGGACGTCCTTATAAAAATCGATTTCCCAGGCCAGAATTTCAGCGAAGGCGAGGGTCAACGGGTCCTGTTCTCCAGCCTCATCCATCGCCTCAAAGAGAGAAGAACGAATCTCCCCGACGACCTTCACCAGATGGGTTTTGAGGGAAACTTCTTTCCTGCGAGCGATGTATCCCTGGGCATCCTTTTCGATCTCATAGATCTCGGTCGGACTCGCTTCGTAAGTAAACGTTACCAACTCTCCCTTCCCATCGGCGATGAAACGATACGTCCCTCCTTTGATCTTCTTGAAATTCACGTAGGATTTCAATTTGGAAACGATCAGATCGACCCATCGAGGGGAAATGTTCTTCTCCGTTAAGGATTGGAAAAGATTACTCCGTTCTTCTACTTCGCCCTCGATCGTCTGAAGCCGGGGCCCCTGGGAGGCGGATGTCACGGACGCAGGGGGAGTGGCGGGAGGCGGTGGAGAAGTGGAGGGGATTAAAAAAAAGTAGATCAGAAAAAAAAAGGCCACCATAAAAGACCCCGAAACAAGAACCCACTTCCTCCTCGTTTTCTTGGCCTCAGAAGGTTGCCCTTTGAATCGGTCCGGTTCTTTTGCCTCAAAATTCTCCATTCTCAGCTCTTCATTCTTTATAAAACCCCTCTCAAAAAATTCGCAGCATCTTCAGGTGGAGTAGGATTGATAAAAAAACCCGTCCCCCATTCGAACCCTTCCCGCAATCCGATTCGTAGTCGGGTTTCGATGTGCCAATGGTATTCCGGCCGATGGAATCGATTCTGGACGGGGGATGTATGGAGGGTAAAACTGTAAGGAGGATCGGAAAGAAGTTCAAAAAAACAATGGAACAGCGACTGGATCCCACCGGAAAGATCTGCCACCTCGTCTTCGCTAATAAGATGGAAATCGGGGGAGTGAACCTTCGGGATGATCCAGGCTTCGAAGGGGTAGCGCGAGGCGAAGGGCAGGAAGATCAAAAAATGGACGGTCTCCAGAATCACCCTTTTCTTCATCGTCATTTCTTCTTTGATGATGTCACAAAAGATGCAGCGTTCCTTGCGCTGGTAGTAATCCAGTGTCCCCCGGACCTCTTCGTCAATCCGCTTCGGGATGACCGGCATGGCCAGGATATGGGAGTGGGGGTGACGATTCAAGATGCCGGGATAATTTTTCAGGACGAGGAACTGCTGGAACCGCTGATCCTTTTCCAAGTCGATCAGCCTTTCCCGATAAGCTTGGAGGATTTTCTCAATCTGCCTCGGTTCCATGGTGGCCAGGCCCTGTTTGTGTTCAGGGGCTTCCACGACGATCTCATGAGCGCCGATCGCCTCCATGACATCGTACATCCCCTCAGCCCTTCGATCGTAGTCCCCTTCGATACGGAAGAAAGGAAATTTATTGGGAACGACCCGGACAGACCATCTTCCGCCATCGCCTCTCAATGAGTAAGTCTCTTGCGGAGTCATCTTTTCATTGCCCGGGCAGAAAGGACAGGGGTCCTCCGCCTCCTGAACGCGATAGGGAGGTTTGAAAGGAAGGTAGTCCGACGGACCTTTCGGGTGGTCGGTGGTGACCACTACCCACATTCTTGTAACAGGCTCTCTCCTCAGTTCTGCCATCACACTCTACTCAAGAAAGGAGGGATTGGTAAATATACTGTCTCCCCCGATGAGGCTCGTTCCTTCCCACCGCTGGTCCCTCCACTCGTGCCACAAGGCGCTTTCTATAAAGATTGAGAAGCCGGGTGCCGCTTGTGTTCATTCCGATCCCTTCCTCCTCGGATAATTCTCTCAGGGTCAACTGCTTCTTCTCCATCACCCGGTTCAAGGTGTGGATGAGATAATTATTCAGAGAACCGATGATTCGCCATCCTTCCGGCCCTGTAATCAGAATAGCCAGTCTTTTCCTTTCCAAGGCCACGTCGACGTTCTCCGCCTGAGAGGAGGTGAGGTTCTTCAGGACGAGAAACTTCTCTCCATACTCGCCGCTCCACAGCCGGGAGATCATTTTCGCCACCACCTCATCGGCCCAGGAAAAGTCGATGGAACCCATCCCCGAAAAATCGAGGACGACGCGAAGGGATCGTTTTTCTTCGCCCAAAATCCTTTCAAGGGCCTCTCGAATCCGGGCGCCTCGCAGCCGGCCGGACATCTCCCTCGACCCGTTCTTCAAAACGGTACTGGTCAGTTTCTTTAAAGAAAGAGTCCGCTTTTCCATTCTCTTGCTTCAATTGATTCAGTTGAACCAACTGATCACAAATTGGAGCCCTTGTCAAGAGATTTCTTTGCCTCCCTTGATAGATCGTGTCGCAATGGTACGGGCTTGATTCATCAAGCCCACCAATAAGGCTCAATGGATCGAGCCCCTACAACGTATTCTATGTACCTATTCGGTAAATCCTATGGTGGCGTAGTCTCCCGGCTGAGAGAGAAAAAGGAAAGTGAAGGGGAGACCAATTTTAATGCAGGAAGGAGTCCGGGTCTTTTCGAACTCGAAAGGGGCCCTCCCACGGGGTCCGAATCTCATCCACAAACCGATCCCGACAACTTTTGCACATGATCAAAGTGATCTCTTCGTAGACATCCTTCTCCAACTCCTGGGGGTCTAAACGTTCAGTTTGTTCGAGCAGTTCCTTTAATTGTTGATCAATCCCCTCCGCCGGTTCTAACAGGATGCCGTCAAACCCTGAAAGAACCTTAATATGGACGATGTAGAATAAACCCCCTGGCTCCAGTTCTTTCCCGCATCGAAAACAATTTCTCTCTTTCATCCGTTCCTCGTTAGATTCTTACATATTTAAGCGTGAGAATTTTCTTCTAATTTTGAGAGCGCATTGCGCCCTATTCAAACCTTAACCTTAAGCTCAACCTTAACCTCACATTTTTAGGATTTCCCCCTGTCTTCACACTTCATTTCTCTTCTTCCACTCTTCCAGGTCTCTCAATGCCCGTTCCGCAAAAAGGAGTCGTTTCTGTCGGCCTCTGCTCTTCCCCGCCAAAGGAGGGAAGAGGCCAAAGTTGATGTTCATAGGCTGAAACGGGACGGCGAGGGAATGGGTGATGTAGTGGACCAACGCGCCCATAGCGGTTGTAGGCGGAGGGATAAAGGCTGGCATCCCGTTCGCGTATCGATGGGCATTGATCCCGGACAATAGTCCCATTGCAGTTGATTCCATGTACCCCTCTACACCCGTAATCTGCCCGGCGAAGAAGAGGTTCGGAAGCGACTTTAGCCGGAGGGATTCCCTCAGCAGTCGAGGGGAGTCGATAAAAGTATTGCGATGGATAGAACCTAATCGGACAAATTCTGCTTTTTCTAAACCCGGAATCATTCGGAATACCCGCTTCTGCTCTTCATGCTTCAATCGGGTTTGAAACCCTACCAAATTGAAAAGCGTTCTAAAGCGATCCTCCTGCCTCAGCTGGACGACCGCAAAGGGCTGTTTCCCTGTCTTCGGGTCAATCAGGCCAACGGGTTTGAGGGGCCCGAAGGCAAGGGTCTCCCTCCCCCGTTCCGCCATCTCCTCAACGGGAAGACACCCTTCAAAGAGATATCGCTTTTCAAACGGGCGTATCGGGACTCTCTCCGCCTGATTCAATGCCTGCACGAATTGGTTATAGCTTTCCTCATCCATCGGACAATTGACGTAGTCCTGTCCCCCTTTCCCGTACCGAGACGATTTGAAGGCATGCTGAAAATTGATGGAATCAGCGGCGACGATGGGTGAGATGGCATCGTAAAAAAAGAGATGACGGCTCCCGGTCACGTTCTGAATTTCCTTGCCGAGAACTTCAGACGTAAGGGGACCTGTGGCGATGATCGAAATCCGATCTTGAGGGATGGAAGTAACCTCCTTGCGGATCACCTTCACATTGTCCAAGCTTTCCAGGGTGCGGGTGATCTGCTTTGAAAAACAATCTCGGTCCACAGCGAGAGAATCTCCCGCAGGAACCCTTGTTTCCTTGGCGACTTTCAAGACGAGGGATTCTAATCTTCCCAGCTCCTCCTTCAGGACACCGGAACCGTTTCCAAGGGATTCCGATTTGAAAGAATTACTGCAGACCAATTCTGCGAAGAACGGAGAACGATGGGCTGAAGAATAGACCTCCGGCTTCATCTCGTAGAGGATCACCTTCCCACCTCTCCCGGCAATCTGCCAGGCCGCTTCGCACCCCGCCAGCCCTGCCCCGATGATGACAATAGGCTCCATCGATTCCTATTTTATTTGGTCTCCCCCAAATTTGCAAAGCAAATTCCAAGACCTGATCCGCGGTCATAAAAAAAGACCTTTCCCGCATATCAAAGGGAAAGGTCTCCACCACTTCCAACCCTTCACCCGTTCATCCGGAACCCCTTCAAGGTCCGGGGAAAAGCCTTCTAACGGAACCGACAATGCTCAAAGCCTGAAGAAGTGGGTCTGTGAATTTAGAGCCGTCTACCGATAGGAGGGGGGAATGATTATCCCCGGGTTCCTATGTTCTGTGAAGTAGGGTCGTTTGTAAACCATACCTGCTTAACAAATTAAACTACGTTCCCCCGCGTTAATCCGAGTTCAATTGCGTTCACTCTTTCTTGACAGACAGTCCGACTCACCTTATAGTTAAAAAGAAACTAGCTATCAAAATAAAACGGAGGAGATGTTTATGATTAAATCAAGACTTTGTGATTTGGTCGAGATCAAATATCCCATCATCCAGGCGGGAATGGGACCTTTCAGCAACAATAATCTTTGCGTGGCTGCGGCCAATGCGGGGGTTCTTGGCTTGCTTTCCACCAGTGGCCTTTTCAGCAAGGACACGCAACCTTGGGTCTATAATGCCTTTGTGGATAGTGGTGAAGCGAACAGGGATGACGATATGGCCACTGTGCTGGAAAAGGTAATAAAACGAACGTATCGTCTGGTCAAGGATAAAGGCGGTATATTCGGAATAAACGTCATGGTATCGGCTGAATTGGTGGATAAAGCGCACATCATGATCGATACCGCAATTCGTATTAGAGAAGAAAATTCCGATGTAAAAAAACACTTCAAAGTGATCTTTACCTCCGCCGGTGACCCGGTCGGTTGGAAGGACAAGATTAAAAGCGCCGGATTTACCTGGATGCACGTAGTTCCTTCCGTCAAGGGGGCCATGCGCTGCAAGAAAGCGGGCGTTGACGTGATCGTTGGCTCGGGCCACGAAGGCGGCTTCCATACCTCCTGGGAACCGGTACATTCTATGATTTTACTGCCCGCCGTGGTGGAAGCCGTGTCGGACGAAAAAACGCTTGTGTGTGGCGCCGGTGGATTTTGTGACGGCAAGACCCTTGCGGCGGCGTTGGTTCTGGGCGCCGATGGCGTTCAGATGGGGACCCGTTTCCTGGCAACGCAAGAAAGTGATTTTCATCAGATCTGGAAAGAAGGCGTTGTGGCTGCCGGAGACCGGGGCACCCTTGTTGCCCGCGGTTTTGTCGGACCAGCCCGGTGGCTGAAGACCCCTCGGAGTGATGAACACGCCAGAAATACCCTGCAAAAGTCGCCCGGCGTCTTCCTGGGCACGCCTGATGACTATACGACCATCGACATGTCCTTGATCAACTTTGAAATTGAGTCTATCAAGGCCGTTTACGACGGCAATAAGGAAAAGGCCCTCATGGCTGCCGGCGAAGCGGCGCAGAGGATCAACGATATGCCCAAAGTAAATGACTTGGTCCAGGTCATGGTTAAAGACGCAGAAGAAATTCTGAGAAATATTCCCAAGAAATTCCTATCTTAAAAAAGTTCTACCGCCGGAAGCCACGTCCGCAATTAAATTTGCACAGGGGCTTCCGGCATCTGTCCTTTTTCTTGACACACCGAATCGTTCTTTCTATACTCCTGGTCACCAGAAGGATTCTTTGCATTGATACTTTTTCCAGAAAAACATAATCAAGGAGGGCGTAAAATGGATTTTAATTACGAAAAGTTAATAGTGGAACAAGATGGGATGGTCGTTATAGCGGCAATTAATCATCCCCCGGCGAACGCGATGGGGCAGGGTGTTTTGAGAGATTTAAATGATCTGCTGGATAAATGCGAAAAAGACGACCATGTCCGTGTTATTGTCATTACCGGGACCGGCCCCAAACTTTTTTCCGCCGGCGCGGACATTACCGAATTTGCCGATATTCAAGCGGGGAAAGTGCCAAAATATAATGGCAACGAAATATATTTCAAAATCGAAAACTATCCCAAAGTCATCATCGCGGCCATACAGGGTGGCGCTTACGGCGGCGGTCTGGAATTGGCCTGCTGCTGCCACCTCAGAATCATGGCCGAAGAAGCAACCCTGGGATTGCCTGAAGTTAAACTCGGTCTTAACCCCGGCTGGGGCGGAACCCAGCGCCTCCCCCGCTTTATCGGCAAAACCAAGGCTCTCGAACTCATGCTGACGGGTGATTTTATGCCGGCGAAGGATGCTTTAACCCTGGGTCTTTTAAACAAAGTAGTTCCTGCGGCTCAGGTGCTTGAAGAAGCCAAGAAACTGGCCAAGAAACTGGCGGCCGGGGCTCCTGTTGCACAGCGCGAGATTATGAAGGCGGTAAGGCTTGGTCTGGAATCTAATATCCGTGACGGTGTTATGAAAATCGAGAGAGCGGCAACGCAGGCATTGACCTTCACTGAAGACTTCAAAGAAGGTTCCAGGGCCTTCCTGGAAAAAAGAAAACCCAATTTCAAGGGTCGTTAATATTTGGATAGCGTATCTCTATCCTTTAAAAAAGAACAGCGGTTAAGGCGGTTAGGTTTACACTTGTGAAGATTGAATTGATTGTTTCGGCAGTTGAAGAGGATGCTCGCGTCCCTAACCTTGCCCTTCCTATCCTGGCCGGTCTTTCCCCAGCCGATGCACAAATTTCTTTCACTGACGACCTTTCAACTCCAATCCATTTGGACAAGGATCTGAGGAGGTCGACCTGGTCGGCACCACGGTCTTAACTAAAACAGCCGTGAGGGCTTATGGGATCGCCGATGCTTATTGGAGAAAGGGAATACCCGTCGTCCTCTGAGAGGCTAAAGAAGTCTGGCCTCATCTGGTCGAAGATGCGAGGACGGGAAATCTTAAGCCCTTTTACCGGCAGGAAGGTCACACAGATCTGTCGAGAATTCCAAGGCCCCGCCGCGAAATTCTCCCCAAGAGGGGATATCTTCCTCTGGATGTGGTTCAGGTGTCAGGACAAGACAGGTTTATTCTGAAGTGCGGTAACCACAATCCTTCTGGGGGCATCGCTTGGTGACCCCACCTTTTCCATGTTTCTCCACCAGGAAGGGAAAGCCGCACTGAGGGCATTTCTCAGGAACGGGTTTGTCCCATAACGCATAGGTACAATTGGGGTAGTTGGAACAGCCGTAAAAAGTTCTTCCCTTGCGGGTCTTTCTTTCGACAATCAGCCCATTACACCCCTCCTGTGGACACCGGACGCCTGTATCTAGGGACCGGGTGAATTTGCACTTCGGGTAGTTGGAACAGGCCAAAAACCTTCCGAATTTTCCATTCTTGACGACCATCGCGCTTCCGCATTTCTCACACTTCGCTTCGGTCTCCACTTGATTCTCTCCGTTCCCTTCTACTTCTCTCGTATAGGTGCATTTAGGATAAGTTGAACAGGCCAGGAAATAGCCTCTCTTCCCCCAGCGCTTCACCATCTTTGAACCACATCGTTCGCAGACGATATCCGTAGGGATGAGCTCTCTCTTCACATCCCGCATCGAGATTTTAGCCATCGCCAGGTCCTTCTCGAAAGGAAGATAGAACTCTTTCAGCGCCTCCACCCAGTCCTTCCCGCCCTCTTCGATCTGATCCAGATTTTCTTCCATCTGCGCCGTGAATTCGACGTCAAAAATATCGGGGAAATTGACAACGAGGAGATCATTCACCAGGCACCCCAATTCCGTGGGGAAGAATTTCCCTTTTTCTAAACGAACATACTCCTTTTCTTTGATGGTAGCCAAAATGGCGGCATACGTCGAAGGTCTTCCGATGCCGTTCTCTTCCAATTCCTTGATCAACGTCGCCTCGGAAAATCGGTAGGGCGGTTGAGTAAAATGCTGTCTGGGCGTCAGAGCTAACAGCTCAAGAACTTCCCCTTCGGTGAGCGCCGGGAGTTTCTTCTCGCCGTTGCCGTTCTCCTGGTTATCCTCTCCCTCCATGTAGAGGATCATGAAACCCTGGAAAACGGGAACCGTGCCGACAGCTGTAAACACGGCATCATTCGCTTTGATCTCGACAGTCGTCTGGAGAAAATCTGCGGAAGGCATCTGAGAGGCCACGAACCGGTCCCAAATCAGTTTATAAAGAGCTTCTTGATCCTTGTCCAAATAAGGCTTCAGCTCCTCAGGCTCCATTTCAATCGAAGTCGGCCGGATCGCCTCATGGGCCTCCTGGGCTCCCCTGCGGCTTTTATAGACATTTGGTTTTGGAGGAACATAAGCATCCCCGAACCGCTCTTTGATCCATCCCCTGACCTGTTGAACGGCTTCCGTCGATACCCTCACCGAGTCGGTCCTCATATAAGTAATCAACCCAACGGTTCCGAGCGGACCGAGGTCCACACCTTCGTATAACTTCTGGGCGATCCACATCGTCTTCTTGGCCGGGAACGAGAGTTTCCGATAGGCTTCTTGCTGGAGCCGGCTGGTAATGAAAGGAGGAAACGGATGGCGTTGTTTTTCTTGCTGAACAATCTTTGAAACAGAATAAGGGACGCTCTCCAGGGATTTCCGAATGGCCGAGGATTCGGCCTCGTTGGCCATCTTTACCTTCTTCCCCTTCCATTTTGTCAATTTCGCATCAAAGGAAACCGGGGATTCTTTACCCTTCAGCGTTGCGGTGAGGCTCCAATATTCCTCGGAGACGAAATCCTGGATCTCCCTTTCTCTCTCGCAGACGATTCGAACTGCAACGGATTGGACCCGACCCGCACTCAGACCTCTGCGGACTTTCTCCCAAAGGATCGGGCTCACCTGATAGCCAACCAAGCGATCCAAGATTCGCCTCGCCTGCTGGGCTTCGTACTTGGACTGTTGTAGTTTCCCGGGGTGATGAATGGCATCCAACACAGCCTTTTGGGTTATTTCATTGAAGAGAACCCGGTAGATATTCTTGTCCCCGTTTCCAATCTCTTCGGCGACGTGCCAGGCAATGGCCTCCCCCTCACGATCCGGGTCCGGACCGAGGTAAATATTCTTCACGCCCTTGCTGGCCTTCTTCAACTCCCGAATGATCTTCCCTTTCCCGGAGATGGTGACATACTCGGGTTGAAAATCTTTTTGAAGATCCACTCCCAGCTCGCCCTCCGGCAGGTCTTTAATATGTCCCACGGAAGCCTTGATGACGTAGTCTGCCCCCAAAAACTTTTGAAGGGTCTTTACCTTTGCTGGAGATTCTACAACAAGCAAACCTTTTGACATCGAATTGCCAGCCCTTTCTTGCAAATTGTTTGTTGTAACTTAATAACTGATAATTTTCTTTTTTTCACATCTTCTTGGTGAAACATTTGCCAGGCCACTGGGAGATCAATCCTTTTAGCTCCAAATTCAGAAGGAGACTGGAGACGCTTCCCGGATCCAATTGGCTCTCCCGTATGATGGCATCGATATGCAAGGGGGTCTCGCTTAAAAGCCCGCAGAGGATCTTTTCCGCTTCCGTGAGGCTGGGGACCGCTGTCTCTGCCCTTCGGACCGTCTCCCCTTCCCTTCTCCATTGGGGCAAAATTTCTTCAAGAATGTCTTCACTGGACTCCACCAGCTTTGCCCCTTCTTTGATCAACTGATTCGTTCCACGACTGCCCTCCGCTCCGACATTTCCCGGAACGGCGAAGACGTCTCTCCCCTGCTCCAGCGCATAGCCCGCCGTGATCAAGGAGCCGCTCTCCGCGCTGGCCTGGACGATCACCACACCCATGCAGAGACCGCTGATGATCCGATTCCTTCTCGGAAAATGCCCCGCCTCGGGAGGAGACCCCATCGGAAATTCGGAAAGGACGGCTCCCCGTTCGATGATTTGATGGAAGAGATTTCGGTTCTCCGAAGGATAGATCACATTGACACCGCAACCGAGCACCGCGATCGTTCTACCCCCTCCTTGGAGCGCTCCTTTGTGGGCCACCGAATCGATGCCCCTTGCCATTCCGCTGACAACCGTCACTCCATGGCGGGCAAGATCTTGTCCTATCCTTTCCGTGATCTCCCTCCCATAAGCAGACGTTTTTCGGCTCCCGACAATGGCGACGGCCAACGCGTCCTCTCTTTTTAATTCTCCCCTGAGATAAAGCAGCGCAGGAGGATCGTAAATATCCTTCAAACGCTTCGGATAGTCATCGTCTCTCGAAATCACAACCCTTCCTCCCGTCTTCTCCAATAAAGACAATTCCCTTTTTACTGCTTTTTCCGATGGCCCTTTTCGAATGACACCAGCCCCCTTTTCCCCCAACCCCTCAATTTTCAATAATTCTTTCAGCGGAGCGCGGAAGACAGCTTCTGGAGTCCCGAATCGATCTAGGAGCCGTTTGATGAGAATGCTCCCCACCCCGGGGGTGAGGCTTAAGGCCAACCAGTAGAAAATATCTTCGGCCATAAAGACCCTCGGATGAGAGAATGTCTTGCCGGCTTGAGCTGGGTCCGGAGATGGAGCCGCACGGGAAAACCCGTGATATCTCGGTGATGAGATACCCGCCTTTGCCACCGGCCGCTGAAGAGCTTCGGCGGATCCGCAGGAAGCCTCTGCCGTGGCATTTACATCGCCACCTGCGAAGTCGGATAAAAAAAGGCTTGGGAGATGGAAGAAGATCTCCGAAGCCCACATGAAAATTCCGGTCGACACATCCCAAAGAGAGGCTACTTATCCGGTGATGGGTGCTCGGACTTTGGTTACAACGATAACGATTTAACGCGTTTGTGTTATTTCTCTACGACACCTTCCATTTTTTCTTTTGAATAGGGTTGGATATAATCCCCTGCCAGAATGGCGTCAAAGGATTCTATGACTTTGGCCGTGAAGAAACTGCCATATTGGTCAATGAGTTGAATATTTCCTATGATGTTGTACTTTCTTCCAATCCGTTTTTCGGTAACGGGATGGTTTATCTCATCCGCAGCACGAAAGACCGTATATTTATCCCCGATCGAGATCGGTTCTGAGGTTCTAAAGGTCAGGTAAATGATATCTCCTGTCGTCATAAGGCTCTTGCCTTCCCTGCTCTCCAAAACAATCCCGATTCCCCGATACTCAATGTCGCTCATAAACCCCGCGGACCGAATTTCCTTGAAGTAAACTCGTTTTTTCTCCGCCTTGACGGGTCTCTCCTCCGGCAGAGCTTCTTCTTCCTCCTCAGCGGCTTCTTCTTCCAATGGGACGGGTTTTATCTCCGGCGGAGCAGGCTTTTGTTCCGCTACTGTTTCTGGCTTCTTTTCTACTGTGGCGGACTCTGCCTTCTTGACTTCTTCTTCCTTCACCGCCTCTTTGGGTTTCTCTTGAACCTCTTTGGGCTTCTCCTCGACCACCTTCTTGGATTCCTCCTGGGCCGCCTCTTTCTTTGCCGGCTCAGCGGTCAGCTGGATCGGGTTTCCTGGATAGATCCAATGAGGATTGGTAATATAAGGATTTCTCTCCCACAATTTTGGCCAAAGAAAAGGGTCTTTCAGAAATTTGGCGGAGATATCCCAGAGCGTATCTCCTTTCTTGATGGTATATACACCTTCCGTTTCTTTTTTCTCCTGTGTCAATCCTGAAAGAACAAAACAGAAGGAAAGCACCAAAATCATGGCGAAAAAGAAAACAAAGAATCTTCTCATAAATACCTCCTCTTTTTTCAAAACGGTTTTATAAGATTGATAAAAACAAAATTTAGTTAGAAATTAGCCCCTTAACATTATTTTGTCAAGGAAAATATCGAAGCAATATCTATACCAAACCTCACACTATTCTTTCTAATTATCGAAAAACATTAGAGATTGTTTGAAATTGAAAAAAATATTCATTTGCCCCGCTGTTGTGGGGTGGATAATTTTTGTGCAGCTTTCTCATATTTTTGAACACATTTTAACCCTGAGAAAAAGCTCCCTTGACAGACAAAGTCTCCTCGTGGTAAAAAAACGTTACGCTTCGGCCTCGCTTGTTGCCCTATGAATCTCCTCCCTACAACCGATGAAACATTGGATACCTTCTTGAATGGAAAGCTCCAAATTCTCCAGAAGAAAAAGGGGTATCGATTCTCTCTCGATGCCATTCTCCTCAACCAATTCGTCAGAATTCGCAAGAATGAAAGAGTCATCGATCTGGGTACGGGCTGCGGAATCCTGCCGCTGTTATTATCCTATGGCACAAAAGCCCACTCTTTTGTGGGCGTTGAAATTCAAAAGGGGTTGGCCGAGTGCGCCCAAAAAAATGTGGGTTTGAATCATCTTGACGGCCGGATATCGATTCTCAGGCAGGATTTCAGAAAGTTAAAAGGGACCTTCCCGCCAGGCTCTTTCGATGTCGTTCTTTCGAACCCACCTTACCGGAGCTATCGGTCGGGGAGAATCAATCCCTCGGTTGAAAAGGCGGTCGCACGCCACGAGATCAACGGAACGCTGGAAGACCTGATCGCCATAGCCTCCTACCTTCTTCCCATAAAGGGAAGGTGCTACGTGATTTTCCCGGCTTTGAGAACCGTCGATCTATTCGTCGCCCTGCGAGAGGGGAAGTTAGAGCCAAAGCGATTGCAGTTCGTTCATCCCCGTGTCGAAGAAGAAGCAAAATTCATCCTCACCGAATCCGTTAAGACCAGCGGTGTCGAATTAAAGATCATGAATCCCCTAATCCTTCACGAGTCTGACAGTGGGGAAACCTTAACCTTCGATCAGGAAGATAAAACACTTTGACAATGTCCTCTGGATAGGATAATAATTTTTATATGAGCGGATTGATCACGATGCCTCCCCTTTTTGAAGACAAGATCTCTCCTTTAGAGGAAGAATCCCCCAACTGGATGGATGAGGACTTAAAAAAAGTCGATCAAGAGTTTCAAAAGAACTTAAGGTCCGATGTCCCAATGATCTCTGCGATCGGAGAACATCTCCTTCAGAGCGGCGGTAAACGGTTTCGGGCAAAGCTTTTATTGGTTTCAGCGAAATTATGCGGCTACTCCGGAGAAAATCATATCTCCATGGCAAGCCTGATCGAATTTATTCACACCGCGACCCTGCTCCACGACGATGTCGTGGACAACGCCAGGTTGCGGAGAGGCGTCGAATCCGCCAACGCCAAATGGGGTAATGAGGCATGTGTCCTCGTCGGCGATTTCCTTTTCACGAAATGCTTCACCCGGATGGTGGAATGCGGCAATTGGAAGATTCTTCATACCATTTCCCGGGCGACGACCATTATTGCCGAAGGAGAATTGGAAGAGTTGATCAGAACCAAAGATCTCTCCCTAACCGAGAAGAGCTATCTCTCGATCATCGCCCGCAAAACCGCCTATCTCATTTCAGCGGCCACGCAAATTGGCGCTATCCTTGGAGATGTCTCGGAAGAAAAAGAGACTGCCCTGGCGAAGTTTGGGATGGATGTGGGAATTGCCTTCCAATTGATTGATGACAATCTCGATTATACTTCCAACGAAGAGGAATTTGGGAAGAAGATCGGGATTGATCTCCACGATGGTAAGATCACCCTCCCGCTGATTTTCACCCTTCGTCATTGCAATCAGGAGGAAAAAGCCCTTATTCAGCAGACGGTCGCGCTCATTCCCATTACCAAAGACGCCTTTTTCCGCGTCGTGGAGATTATCAGACGATACGGGGGGATTCAATACACCTGGGAAAAAGCGAAAGGGTATGTCGAAAGTGCGAAGAAGTATCTCAGCGCCTTTCCCGATTCGAGGGAGAAAGAAGCCCTTTGTACCCTGGCCGATTACGTATTGGAAAGGAAGCTGTAAGGCATCTTGAATTGCAGATTTTAGATTTTAAGGTTACAAGAAAGAACAACGAATACAGAAAGCAGGGGAGCGGAAAATGGCAAATGAGTCGAGTCTGGTTCATGTTGATGATAAGAGTTTTGCTTCTGAGGTGCTCAATGCGGATCTCCCGGTGCTGGTCGATTTCTGGGCCACCTGGTGCGGGCCCTGTCGTAGCATCAGTCCCATCGTTGAGGAGTTAGCGAAAGAATTTCTGGGTAAGATCAAGGTGACCAAGCTCAATGTGGATGAAAGTCCCGCAACCCCGAGTCAATACGGGGTAAGAGGAATCCCTACCCTGATTCTCTTCAAAAGCGGAAAGATTCTCGATCAAATTGTCGGTGCGGTGCCGAAGGCGCGCTTGAAGGCTATGATTGAAAAAGCCTTATAGTGCGAACCAAGATCCAAATACCATTTCGGACATGAAACAATCCGTTCTCAGATGCCTCATCATCCTTAGCCTCTTTCTGGTATGGGGATTCCTTCTCCCCGGCTGTGCCAAGAAAGAAAAGGAGGCCGGCTTAGCCCCCGACTTCACCCTCAAGACCCTTGACGGGAAGGAGATCACCCTATCCCAGCTTAAAGGGAAAGTTGTTCTTCTTGACTTTTGGGCTACCTGGTGTGGACCCTGCAGGGAATCCATCCCCCATCTCATTCAGCTCTATAAGGACTATCGCGAAAGCGGATTTGAGTTGGTTGGAATGAACGTGGATAAAGGCGATGGAGAGGTCGTTCGGCGCTTTATCACGTCCATGGATATCCCCTACCCCGTCGTGACCGCGCCGGAAGATGTGGTCAGGAGCTACCGAGTGACCGGCATCCCAGCAACTTTTCTCATCGACAAGGAAGGTAAGATTCGAGAAAGAATGGCCGGGTTTAATAGCGCCATGGCCCGTCAGTTAACTACCCAAGTGGCAGACCTCACCTCAGAAAAACCGTAACCCCCTTCTTCGTCAGGGAAATCCAAAATTCGAAACAATTCCACTCCCCCGGGTTTTCGTGGCTGCTACCCTAACCCCGCTGTGTCCCCCCTTAATTTAAGGGGGAATCAGAGAGGGGTTACAGAATTTAAAATAATCCAACTAAGCGGGATTTTAGCTATTCGGATTTCGGGCTTCACCAAAGGGGATTTGGATTATTTCTTCTTAAATTCTTCCTTGAACCGGATGTATTCTTCAATGACCTTGGGTGGATCCAACCCGAGGGATTGGGCATAACTCTTTAAGAAACCCTTGAGATAAACCAGGGCCGGAAGTTTCTCAAAGGCTTCTTCTTCGATCCACTCCAAGATCTTCGTATTGATCTTCATCTCCTTGGAGATGGTCTGGAGCTCAATTCCCATTCCTTGTCGGATCTGCTTCAATGTCTTCCCACGATAGGGCCCCTCCTCGGCATTGAACGAAAGGCCTGTAAAAGAAAGGGGGGCCCTTTCTTCTCCCGGAATCCCTTGGACTTCGGAAGAGGTCTCTGCGGCCTGTTCCTCACCTATTGGAGGCATTTGGAGATGCGACTGGTTATAATCTCTCCGCAAGGTCTCGTCCATGAGAACCCGATAGGCCTCTTCAACGGCCCCTTCTATTCCTTTCACCTCTTCTTCGGAAAAAAGAGAATAGATCGCCACGGAATCGGCATGAAAAGTCTCTCTGGCATGCTCATAAGCCCTCTGGATCTCTTTGGGCGTAGCGGTCGAGCTGATCTCCAAGATCTCATAATACGTCTGGTCTGTAATGTCCTTCATACCCGTGTCCCTTAATCTCGACTCGCCAGGGAATGACTGTTGGCTAATCTGGAGGCGATCTCCATCACGCATTGGGCAGCCCTGGACCTGGAATTTTCCAAAACCAGAGGCCTCTTTCGTCGGATGGAATGACTCACCTCCTGATCGTAGACGACATAGCCCAAATAGTGGAGGTGGATGCCAAAATATTTGAGGCAGGCACTCCGAATTGAAAAACCAATCTCAATATCTTTCTTTGACCGGACTTGATTCAGAACCAGATTCGGGCGAAAGGTCTTTACTTCCTCGACCATCCTCTGGGCATCCCCTTCATCGATCTGCCTCACCGCTCTGATGAGGTCATGGGGGTTTTGAATTCCCATCTCATTCTTTCGATCCAAGGCGTCATCGATGAGGGCCTTAACAGACGAACAACAAACCGATTGTTTAAGCCTCCGATAGAAAGCGCTTTTGAGAAATCGATACGTATTTTCAATAGAAGTGGGTTCAGGGGTGACCACCAAAATCCCTCCATCAGACATCAAGAAGAAGTCCAAAACGCTCAGCGAATTGCCCCCTCCCAGATCCACCAGGATCGTGTCGCTGTCCAGACTTTGGATCGAGCGGACCAGTTTGCGCTTCTGAACGCTCTTCGCGTCCACGGCATTCAGGAGGTCCTGTGCGCCGGTCAAGAGCTGAAGGTTGGGAACGGCTGTCGGAATGAGGACTTCCCGAAGATGGGAAACCCTCTTCTTGATGAAGTCAGAAAGGGAGAGGGCGGGGGGCGAAATCCCGAGAAAAGTATGGAGGTTTGCTCCCCCTAAATCGGCATCGATGAGGACAACCCGGACGCCCAGCTTGGACAGGCAGACGCCCATGTTGACGGTGATAAAACTCTTCCCGCTTCCTCCCTTGCCACCCCCGATAGTCCAGATCATCTTCCGATGAATACTCTGATTCTGCTCCATTTTATAAAATCGTAATCCACGCCGTGAGAAAAATTACTTCCAAACTCCGTCGATCTTTGTATAGCAGCGACGGCACACCCCATCCACCGCATCATTCCGGGTCACTCGAAATCCTATCCGCTCAATCAATTTTCCGCCGCAGTGAGGGCAGAACGTATCTTCGCCTTCATCCCCAGGGACGTTTCCACAGTAGACATACCGGAGTCCTGTCTTGATTCCAATGTCCCTCGCTCGATGAAGCGCCGAAGCAGTCGTCCTCGGGAGGTCCAGCATTTTATAGTTTGGATAGAAGGCCGAGATATGCCAGGGCACCTCCGGCCCCAAGGAGACGATGAATTGCGCGATCTCCTCGAACTCTTGATCGGAGTCATTCAGGGTGGGAATGACCAGGGTGGTGATTTCCACCCAGATTCCCATTTGTCTCATCAGTTTTAGATTCTCCAGAACCGGTTTCAATGTCGCCCCGCAGATTCCTTTGTAAAATTTCTCTTTGAAACTCTTCAGGTCCACGTTGGCTGCGTCCAAATAGGGTTGTACCGTCTGGAGGGCTTCCCCGGTCATGTAGCCATTGGTGACGAAGACATTCTTAATTCCTTCCTGACGGGCCTGTCGAGCGGTGTCATAAGCATATTCGAAATAAACGGTCGGCTCCGTGTAAGTATACGAGATGGATCGGCACTGGTATTGCTTGGCTAACGAAACAATTTTAGAGGGAGAGACCTCCGACCCTTCGATCCGGCCCTCCCGGTTCCTCGGCATCTGAGAGATCTCATGATTTTGACATTGGAGGCATCTGAAATTGCATCCCACGGCAGCGACGGAGAAAGAGCTCGATCCGGGAAAGACGTGAAAGAGCGGCTTCTTCTCGATGGGGTCCACATTCAGCGAAATCGCACGACCGTAGACGAGGGTGTAAAGCTTGCCTTCCCGGTTCTCGCGCACTCCACAGATTCCCCTTTTGGAAGGGGAGATGACGCATCGATGGCTGCAAAGGGAGCATTGCACCTTCCCATCCTCTAAAGGACTGTAAAGCATGGCCTCCTTCATATTCTCTTTCCTATTTCCGAAGGGGACATGTCCTGATTGAAATACGGCCAGCACCTAAAGATCGTAATGAGGAAGCTGCTCAAGAACATATTCTCGTATGGCCTGCGGTCTGGGGAGGTCCCAAAGGATCTTTCTGTCTTGGATAAACGGGATGAGAAGCTCTTTAAACCGGCCCCCACATGGACATCGATCCGCCCCCGGAAGGGAGGTTTCGTAGAGGCCAAAATCCGTGCACATCCCTTCGATCTCCATGTCGGGCTCAAAGGCCCGAAAGATCGTCCCTTCTCTCATCGCTCTGACACTGACTTTCAGGTCTTTCAAGAGGCAGGCCGCTTCTTCGACTCCGGCCAATACCCCCCATCCATAATCCTCGGGAAACCGTTTCGCAATGAATTCGGCTTTCACCCATTTGTCAATCTTCTTTGCTTTGAGGACCTCCATTGTCCTCACAAAATAGACATCCGTTAATTTCCCCCCCTTTATTTCCTTGGGCTCTGCGATATGGAACACGCGTTTCTCTCCGAAATAGGATGAAAATTTCATTTTATATAACAGAAAGTTATCACCCCTGTCTACAAAAATATTTTGAAAACAAGTCCTGTAAGATTGAAGAGATAAGCCGGTCAGGGATTAAAAAGCTTTCCCGTTTTCACAATTGTTCTATGAGATACCCCTTTCCTCTGAGGAGTTCGATGACCCCTTGGTTCCCTACGAGATGACCCGCCCCCGCAATAACAAAATAGGTCTCCTTCGTCCGCAAGAAATCTTCTATTTTCGAGGCCATCTTTCTATTTCTTTCGAAAATCATCTTTTCAAAAATCGTCGATAATCTTTTATCTTCCGAAACGCTTTTCGTCAGGAGCGATTCCATGCTTTTTGTATCTCCCGAGATCCATGCCTGGGTCACTTGATTCACTTCCTGCTCCATAAGATGTAAATCTTTTAAAGTATAGATGAGAAACAGCTCCTGGTCTTCATCCGAAAAACCGGAGAGGAGGTTGATCTGATAATCGATACTCTCCAGCTCCAATATTTTTTTCTTCCCCTCGGCTTTTGAGAGAAAATACTTATCGATCCCGAGGTTTGGGTCCAACCCCAATCTTATGCTCTCCAGCGACACAAAGGTCATGGCCAGAAACCACGGCCTCTGTTTATTCAGGAGTTCAAAAGGAATACCATTCCCACCTGTCTCTTTCTTGAGCGATTCAAGCGTCTCCGAGGAAATGTGTTTTTCCAGTGTGTCGTTATCCGGATAAATAGCCTGCTCCATTAATTTTTGAATATCGATCTTTTTGATGTCGTTCACATTCGCCTCGACCACCAAGGAATCAGATTGATCAAAGGCAGTTTCGATTTTTTGATTGAGAGGATAGATGTCTTTCGTCGCAAGGTGTAATGAGCCTAAGACGTAAACCGTACTCGTTTTGGATTGGACTTTCCATAAAAAACTCTTCTGAGGTTGAGAAAGAACATCCCGAACAAAAATGGCGAGAGACACAAACACAAGAACAGAAAATATTCGTGACAATTTCGACCTTCCCCTTTCCATTTTATCTCTCCTTCGTGGCGTGGCGGGGTCTCCGGAGTGTTTGTTCTTCGTATGCGTTTCCATACCTCCGCCGGGCCCATTACTTCATGACACCCGTTGACCCCGCTTTCCCATTCAAAATGGACCACTGCTCTTTGAATCAAACTGATCAATTTTATTCCATTTCTCCGAATATCACAATGAAGAATTTTGGCATTCTAATTGCACACTTACCTCATGATGTGTCACTTTCGATTCTTCCCGAAAATTGTAAGAACAGATTAATCCTTCGTTTTTAATAGGTTCCAAGGAATTTTTGGAAGGACGGAAGCAAAATGACCGACAAAATAATTTCAATTTTGTTAACTTTTTTCATATTTGTAATCGTCAATCAGGCAGGGGCTAACGATGTCAAATCGACGAAAAACACGGCTAATCAAGACACGATAATAAAAATGGATGGGAATAGAGTAGGCTTGCAGAAAAAAATGAAACTTGCAGAAGAACCCGCCACGTCCCTGAAAAAGCTCAAACCCGGATTTCAATCTGCGATTGCATATTCAGTCCCGACTCACGGGCCGATCACAGGCAGCAGAACCAAGCTACGCGTCAACTTCCTAAGAGCCCTGGAACAAAAGAAGAAGCTCCATTTGTCAGACTCTCTGCATAAAGTGATTTATTCTTATGAGTTTTTCCAGGATCCGCGGAGAGATAGATCCTTGCGTTTCCGGGCAACCGACGACACCCATTCTCCGGATTCAACTTTTGATCGGACCGCTCCAAATCGGGTTCTCGATCCGTATGGAGAAAAATATTTTGAGGACGGCAAGATCCAATCAACACTTAAGCTTCTTCAGTCGAAGAGGGAAGAAATCTTCAACGAAATATTTGTGGGATTTCGCTTTTCTTTTGGAGCGAAAAACACACACACGCCTCCAGAGATGAGGATATCCCCTTCTTTTGAGAAGGGAGCGGGGTTCATTATTGCGTTCTGAAAAATGTCTCGGGATAAACGATGAATAAGGAATATTACAATATCCTCATTTTGGGCCATACCACCTTCGGGATTAGACGCCTGAGGATCAAAAAGGAAAGTTTCAAAATTGGCGTCTATCTCCTCGCCTTTCTTATCCTCTCGATTACGTTCTTCTTTTGTGATTACATACAGGTCAGAAAAAAAACGCTTCTCGTAAACCAATTGCGTCAAGAGGCGCAGATCCAAAAATCCCACATTCAGCTCTTTTCCGCAAAAATCGAAGACCTGGAGAAAAAACTCACCACCTTGAAGGGATTTGACAAGAGGATCCGTACTATCGCCAACCTGGAAGGCGGCGGAAAGACAACCTCCTTTATAGCCATGGGCGGATCTCCGTCTTCTGGCGTTCAGGAGAAGCTGGACGATGAAGGAGAGGGGAAGTGAACCCTTCGAATCCTCGATCAAAGGCTGGGCTTGGCGCCTGTGATCCGCGAATCTATTCTGCCGGCCAAGGTTTGCGCTCCCGATAATCATTAAGTCGCTGCTGGAACTCAGACGCCCTGGCCAATTTCGGATATCCCAAAGCCTTCTCCTGCCACTTCACCGCATTGTCAAAGTCTCCTGCTCTTGCATAACCGGCCGCAAGCGTGTCCACGTATTCTGCGTTTCTCCACTCCGACAGCTCACACGCTTTGAGTGCAAGGTCTACAGCCTTTTTCCCATTACGAAAACCTGGCGCCTTAGCCGTTGCAAAGAGCCATGCCAGGTTATTGTAACCCTCCGCATCCAGCGGGTTTATCTCAATGGCCTTATTGAAGTCCAATATCGCCTTGTCATATCGTCCCTTAAGCCTATAGACAATTCCTCGATTGTTGTAAGCCTTAATATACCTCGGGTTTATCTCAATAGCGTTATTGAAATCTGAGATCGCCTGATCATACTGCCCCTTTTCTCCGAAGGTAGTCCCCCGATTGTTGTAGAACTTAGCATCCCTCGACTCATTTTGTTTTGGCTGATTGGAGGCACAGGAGAATAAAGAGAAAAGAACGATCGGCAGGATGATCCACACGGGCTTAATCACACCATTTCTCATAGTCTCACTCAAAAAAAGAAAAATCGCTCACTTCCCCTAACGAAACCTATATCAGCACTTCTTCCATCCAGCCGAGTTTGATCAGCTGAATGCGGCTCAAGTCACTGACCCCGAGGTGATATTTTTTATCTGCTACCATGATATGGATTGGGGGAACATCCAGAGCCTTGTCTTCGCCGAAAAAGGCGATCCGCTTCGACTGGAGGAGATGAGCGCCAACCGTATCAACAGCAACGGGATCGGTTCCCACGATCAGCCCCTTATAGGACCACACGTATCTCTTGTCGAAGAAACTGGCTCCCCTTCCATAGAATTGGGGCGTGAGGGCACTGAGGATATTCAGGCGGGTCTTTCCTTTGACGATAGGGTAAGTCCAAATCTTCCCCAGGGGCGAGCAACCTTCCTCATGGTAGTCTGGCCGGTTCGGGACAAACTGGATATAATTTTTCAAGCAGGTACCGACCCCGGACCAGTGATGCGTCCTCAACGGCCGTACATTGACGAGCGCAGTAGCGTTGAGGAAGATCGGATTATTCAGGACCCCCCGGTCATCAATACCGATATTTTTTTCCGCAACTCCTGCATCCAGAAGCTGGCGCTTAATAGCCGCTTCCAATTCTTTGGGGGTGGGCAGCTTCTGCCATTCGTTGCTTTTAATCCCCACCACATCCGAGCTCTTGAAAAGCTTTCGCCAGGCCTCAAGGGGGGCATTGGTCCCCAGGAGATTCTTGACAGCCACGTCGAGCATGGAGCGCAGGACCTCCTCTTGCACTTGGTCTTGCGGCCCTAATACTTCGGCGTTCCGGATGAGGATGACTTTCGCCGTTGGCTCTGCCCGAGCTTCTGATTGGATCCCTGGTGCCATGGTAGCGGCCACCGCGGTTCCAGCCGCCACTCGAAGAAAATCCCTGCGGGTAATGATTTTTTCTTTCATTTAACTGAACTCCTTTCTATGTGACGCAAATCTTACTCTGAACGGTTACGGCTACGAAGCCCGTATCGTAAAACGTCAAACGGCTACGGTTAAAAGAAGACGAACATCGTTACCGTTTGACGAAACGAGCATCTTTACCGCTACCTCTTGACGAAAGACATTTATTTTTCGGGCAATCTTTCCTCTGTAGCCTTGAGAAGGGCCTCGGCATCAGCCTCCGTTGGGGATCCAAAGACGATGACAACGTACTCATTCCGCTGCCGTGCAGAGGTCCACTGGCGGTCTTCGATTTTTGAACGATCCTTCCCTCGAGCATCAGGAAGGTAAGCGTCCATGAAGCTCTGATAAGCATTTGCGGCCTCTTTGAGATCGGGGTATCGAATCAGAAGAAGGTGGGTCTTCTGTTTATTCTGAAGGTATTGAGCGAGCACGACCTCCGTCTTCCGGCTCAGGTTTAAAATATTCTGCTGGGCTATGAAGAACCGCTGGTTCAGGAGAACATGGCTCTTAAGATAGCGAACGCTTTTATCGACCCGCCCGAGGTCTGTGCCTTGAATATAGCCAACCAGTTTCGGCTCCGGACCCAAACCCGGGATTGAATTTGCCGCAGCCCTGCCCATCTTAAGGATTCCTGATTCAACGTCAGCCCCCTCCCCTTCTGCGTAGATGCTGACAAAATATTTATCTTTCCAGAACCGAAGCAACCCTCCCCCAAACTCCGATCCCTGGCCGATTCCTACGGGTTCATCCTGATGCTCAAAAGAAAAAAGCCCATAAGCGTCTTCTGAAGAAGCCATTTCATAGAGCTCGAGGAGAATGGGAGGTTGATTCGATTTCTCAAACCGGCGAACCGTGAGATTCTGAAAACCATACGCCAAATAAAGCTCCGCGGCCCCATCCATGTAACTGAATAGGGTTTTAGAATTGTATCTCATCTCCTTCCCATCCCACTTCCAGCCCCCGGTTTCCGAAGGCAGGAAAATCTTTCGACTCATTTTCCCCTTCTCTTCTCCCTTGACCATTTCGGCTACCGTGAACATTAAAACTATAATAACAAAAAAAGTCCAAATCCGCATATCAGATTCCTGTTGGGTCCTATTCTGAATCAGGGAAAGAGAAACGCGCAACCGTCCTAATTGTGCTTTTCTAATTGTTAAAACTTTCTCGCAGGCTTTGTCAATTGCGACAAGAATAAGAACTAGTGTGGTGTGTCATAAATTTCTTATGCTATAATTGTCATTTCTGCGGAACCAGGAATCCAGAGAAACATATACTGGATGCCGGATCAAGTGCGGCATAACATGCCAACCAAAAGTAAAGAAGTGTTGGACGCGCTATAGACTAGATTGGCTTGAGGTAATGAAGAATTTGCGTTATTTTGATAAACTGATTAGGTTTTAGAGATGTATTACAGCACTTTCTATGTCGGCTTCGACCCAAAAAGTATCCTTAAGGAGAATTAAGAAATGAAAAAACTCTCGGAGAGAATCAAAACGGGCCTAAAAAAGGAAGCCCAATCATGGGATTCTTCCATTGCTAAGGAGAGACCCGAAGAGATGTCTGGACTCCTCGATAAAGCACAAACATTCGTTGCCCGGCGGCCCCCGAGACAACCGGTATCGGTGCGATTAGATCCTTTTGACCTTGCATTGCTGAAACGCATTGCTCGCAGCAAAGGGCTCCCTTTTACCCAGCTTATGTCCATGTGGCTTCATGAAAAAGTGGAGCAGGAGAAAACCCGAGCTGGAGCGTAAGTATATATATGAGGCACTCTGCAAAGGTACGAGAAGATTTTTAGGGGAACGGCCTTTAAAAGCCTCTCTTTGAAGTCCGTCTGGCTTTTCATTTAAATATGGCAACTGTTCATTTAAATGGGATTAGTGTTCATTATAATGAATTATTCCTGCCCGGTCAATCTCTGCTTTTCTCTATGCTTTTCTCCAATGTGAACCCACCCCCAATTAGAGTTTGACTGAATAATCCAGTCAGGGAATCACAACATAGTCAACGATGAGAAGCGAATCTACTTGTCTTAAAACTTGACTGAAAAAGTCAGTCAGAGGGTTTGGATATATTGAGCCTTCAGCTTTGGACTTTACAAATTACTCAATGAGCTAATAATTTCTTTCGAGCGTTAATCTGTTCGCTTCGCTCTATGCTCTTAGCGCTATGCTTCAGGGCAGCGCCAACTTTTTTGTGGATGACACTAAATCTCAATTTCTCAAGCCTGACCCCAGAGCCCACGCCTAGGCTAAACGGTTTTAGCTTTGCCCAGGCGCCATTCGTCAAATTCCGAAGGGAGAAGAGCGAGAACTTCGCCCCCGGTCATGCTGTATAGGTCGTGTGTCAAATCCAACTGTTGAACCACATCGATGAAGCGGATAAGTGTTCCCGGCTTCCTTGTGGTTACGGCAGGCCCCCGCTTCGGACTCTTCTTCTCAAAATCGAAGTATAAGAGGTTAGCTGCTTCAATAACGCCCTTATTAGTGATGAATCCCTGCCGAGATGAAAGCTCCTCAGAATACTTACTTATTCTGTCTGGCGGACCAGACAGCAACAGCGGTGCTCCCTCGCCATGTAGTCCAAAAATGTTGTAGGGGCCAGCGAGGAGATGACGATAATACCGGCGGTAATCCAATTCGAGGATATAACGATAGTCTTGACCAGGTATCCTTCTCCCAGATTTGCTTGCTGGACATACCTGATTGAAGTAATAAAGGGAGAGCCAGCTCCAGAGGCCGACGTTTTGATCAATCTGTGATTGGGGGAATACTTGTAGCGTCTCATACAGATATCTGGCCACCTCCAGTTTGTTGTTGAATAGCCGATTTTCAACCTCTGCCTTGTCAGCTATTTTCGAAGAATATGAAGGATCAGTCAAAAGCTCCATTGGAGTCTGCCGGGTTGACCCTTCACGGAGGCCGGTCAAAAATTCATTAAACTCTTGAATACCCTTTTCGTTCAGTGCTCGAGCGGGATCTCCCATTACTGCTCCCCAACCTTCTGTTCTTTGACAAATCTTTCCAGGACCAGGTTATCTGAACAAAAGGCGTTTACTACGTCATCAATCCACTTGAGTTTCTCCTGCTTAATCGGTTCAGATTGCCCCAGCGGTGGTAGATGTTTCCTGCCCAGCATTTGGATTGCGAACTTAAGCCAACCACTCATCCATTCATCTTCGCCATCGGCGTCTGCATCGATAAAATCTTCCTCCACTACAATCTTATAAAGGATCTGACGAACCACTTCTGGATAAACGAGAGTCAAGAAAAAAGTGCCAGACCGTGCGATCTCCCGAATATTCTCTATACATTTATTTAATTGAAGAATTGGTAAGTCACCTTCCAGGTCCAAGCGCCAAATTAACTGCCCCAAGTCTACGAAGTCAACAGGAAGAAGAGATTGTCTGTCCGCTTCCTCCTCCTCTGTCCGGCGCGGGACAATTCTATCTGCAACAGCGAGAATGCGACCCTTTTTGTCCACAACTTTAACCCGGAAAAGCACCAACGCATCAGGATCCAGACCTTCGAGTACACGATTTCTAGGAAATTTTGGTTCTAATATAGTTCCACATGGAAATCGCCTGAAATAGGCCCTGCGATAAGCCTCCACGTATATTGTTGCACTCGCAGGCAGCAGTAACCCATCGAGGTCGACGACCGCATCAAAGGCCAGTGCCTTCCCAGGAGCCACGTTCAAAGATAATGACAGTTTTGACCTGGGAATCCTTTTCCTTCCTGTGTAGTTAAATCTTCTGATCATAGATTGGCGTCCAGGGATGTTGTGGTTCTGATTTTCAGATCACGGTTCGGATCAAAGCCTGTAACCAATAATTGAAAACTTCGTTCCTCAATAACGATGTGGATCATGTTAGACTTAGAGATCGACGCTTTAAGGCCCTTTGCACTGATTCGTATTGGGGGCTTGTAGAGTTCAAAATCAAATTGGCTATATCGATTGAAAGGATTGCCCTGCCGGAACGTCATAGGCAACTTCTATGTCGATTTCTTTAGGGAGGGAGGTAGTGTCGGGCCGGGCTGATAAACGAAATCCTTGTTTTGTTCGTTGTAACTGCAGAAATCGATCGGCAGTGACACCTCCGGGTTCCAGCGCACCAGGTCCGTCAGTTCCTGGTCTTTCCGTCGGTTTATCAGAAAACCCAGGAGCTTCAATGTCTTTTGGAATATCAATATAGAAAAGATCCCGGAGAAGCTTGATATCTCTGCCCTCGGCTGGACGTGAAAGGATTTTGACTATTTCCCTCGGGCTGTTCTTCACGTAGCGTAAGCACGAAGCTCCTCGAACATACCGACCTCTGAATTTTTGAGATCGCTCTTGCCATTCAGTATGGGCCGGGTTTTCCGAATCACCGAGCAGTTTCGAAAGAGGTCTGTCTGAAACGGAGACGATAACCCGTACACTCTTCTGCCTAAGTGAGGATATACCCGTAATCGTAACACCATCCCGAATGAAAAAATCCTCCCCCCGTTCCAGACTATCATCCCTCTCTAGGAAAACCTTGAAAGAGGAATGTTGAATATCCTCGCCCTCTTTCCTAACCCATAGGGGGGCAAGCAATGCGATACGTTCTCCCTCATCAAGTTTCTTTCGCAAGTGATTAAGTTGCTCCGATCCAAATAGGGCCTCGTCCCATTTAGGTGCTTGATCAACCTCAGGTTCTTTTAAAAGAACATAACTCTCGTTAGGTAAATCAATGTACCATTTTGTGAGTTGTAGCCTCCGAACCACGGTATCTTTGTCGGGCAAATCACTCCCAGATATGAATTTAAAAATACTCCCAGCATCAAGGACATGCTCACGATACCCGACCACCACAGTCACAACAAGGTCACCAGATAATATGGGGAAAAAGTACTGGCTAACCACTGCTCGCATGATCTCCGCAGGTGAAATGTCTTCTTCTGGAAAAGGAACTATGACAGATAATCCGGATTCTCCATTACGTCGGAGGTTAAAATCTCTGCTGAACTGTTCAACAAACTGTTCCTCCTCGAAAGGCAGTGCAAAATCTCCCTCAAAAACTCCATAGTACCCATAAGGTCCGTGTTTTGATCCGTCACACCAGTGGATTTATAGAACAGATTGCCCCATCAGTAGCTTGCCAGGATTACCTCTCCGGATAGTCAATCCGAAGAACGAGTTGATCCGCGAAGCGGCTTGGAAAACAGTTTTCCCCAGACCCCACCTTCCCCGATCGGTCGCGCCCTCTACTGCACGACCTATGTTACGCCAGAAGTAGAAAAAATCGTTCTTCTCCCCTTCTGCTCTCTTGTCCTCATCCTCTCTGACTTCCCCTTCCAGGCCGCGTGTACCAAAGTCTTCTATGACTAGGAAGTCCATTGGGCCAGTTAATGTCACCCGTTCAATAAGACCGCTTTCCCTGGCCTCCAAATGACTCCTCAAACCCTTCAGGTAGTGTTCGATCTTAGATGCCGGCAGGTTTTGATCTGAGGATGAGAAAGTGATTACGACTTTGACCTTTTCTCTGGGTAGAGCTGCATCAAGA
Organism: uncultured delta proteobacterium; assembly: GCA_963765435.1. Taxonomy (GTDB): domain Bacteria; phylum Desulfobacterota; class BSN033; order BSN033; family UBA1163; genus UBA1163. Next base: position 1,682,370 of record CAVXWK010000002.1, on the reverse strand, counting down.
GAATTTTGGATAGCTTCTCTAATCAGGGCATCCGAAAGGCTTCCGAGCGCCTCCGTCGAGAAGAATTCTCCCTCAATGGGGTCGATATTCATCTCACCCTTGCTCATCGTTCTAAATTGCCATGTCGGATAATTCACAGAAACTCTCTCCGAAAGATTCAAGCAATGGGACTGTATCGTTGAGTTAAGCCTTGGGCTACCGAGTCACTCATCCTAATGTTATGTGACAAGGCAATTTCTCGCACCATCGGTGCAAGTTTTTATGATTGTATATTCCGAATTACCTATTTATTGTGGTCAAGTGCCATTGCCATTTGTTTCACTTTGCCGCCCTAACACAATATCCAGTTCCGACCGGAACCCTTGTGCTTCATCCCTTCGAAGTTTGATGAAGAACTTGTTGAAGTCCTTTGGTGTTAGGAAATTGAGTTGGTAGTTCGCATCTATTCCTTCTTTCTTTAACCATTTATTAAGCCGGTCGAAATGTTCACGGGCATAAGCGAATTTCTTCTGATTCTCCGGTGAAGGGTCATCAATCTCGCTATCGTCTTTAATCTCCACAACAAAAACCGTTTTGACCACCCTGATAAAAAAGTCTGGGCTGAACTCACCGCGTTTTGGGTGTTCACCCTTCTTCCAGGCATATTCGATCGCATAAAATCGTTGAGGCGAGTTTTTCAACCAGCCTTGAATTACCTGGGCGTTCTCGCGCTCACAAAGCCACCGGATAAATTTCCGTTCAGGGGACCAATCAGCAATCACCATGTTACATGGGGTCTTAAAGTCATAGGAATTAGGAATTCCTTCCCTGCCCGCCCGGTAGTCACCGTCTGGATCTTTCACTGCGTTGAAGAAATCCTTTTGCTCGTCGGGAATGGTCTTCTCACAATCCGGTGTGTAAAAAATTGTTTTGTCACCCCGTCGAAGCTCGGCAGCACTCACGCTTGTGGCTGGACGTTCCTTTGTGGTAACTGTTTGCAACGCCTTTGGCATAAGTTTATATGCGACACGCTTTGCTGACTTGCGCCGCAACGGCCCAAGGGCCTGTAAGATTTTCTGGCGGTTCTCCTCGGTGATTTTCCCAGTCTTGATTTTCGCTCTCTTCGCCGATGCCTTTACGATTTCGAGGCACCGATCAAGAGGGAACTTCTTGACGTACTGTGTACGGTCTTTCGGATCGGCTGCATCTTTGGATTCCTCATCAATGGACTGTAAGCGCCGATACATCTCATCAGCCACATCCTCAAAGGAATAAGTCTTGTGCTCAATCTTGGTCTTAAACTTCGTATGATCCCCGGTTACTGCCCGCTCAAAATCAATGGCAACATCTTCAATTTCTACCTGTGATGGCAATTCAACATGTCCTTCTTCAAGCAACCGGTATTCACCCTTCTTGGCGAAATGGCTTGTGTCGGTCTCACGAGTATAATCGAGGTTGTAGAGGTTGAAATGATAGGGCGAATCCTGGATGACTGTTGAGGAGAGCCGGTTTTCGATCTCAAGAATTTCGTCTACAAGGCTCTTTATCTGACTCGCCCATGCTACGTGATTGAAAACGGTCACTTCTGGATCCACACCCTGCCAACCTTCGGGACGGCGTAAACCGCGTCCGAGGACTTGAGCAATCAACAGCTTGCTATTGAAGGCACGTTCTTCATGTGGGACGATTTGAAAAACGTTTTTCACGTCCCAGCCTTCGCTGAGCATCGAAACGGAGACAATCCATTCAACCTTACTGTTAGGCCGATCAACGGTCCTTAGTTTGGCAACGTTCACCTGGTGTTCCGTGGCGGAACTGACCGGGAGGACCTTCTTGCCCGCATCATCCCCGGAAATCCCTTCCCACTCCTGCAAAAATGCCTGCAGTTCTTCAGCTACACGTTTGCACGACTTTATGTCTCGCGTGACGACAATCGACAAAGGGCTAATCTTCTGCTTTTTAAGCTGCCGCTTGAGACTTTGATGCATCTTGTAGATCAACTGCCATTTCTCTTCGGGGTCATCCGTCTGCGGCATATCTACTGCATACCTCACCCTTTTAACAAAACGCTCCTCGATTGCCTGCCGCAAGGAATACCGGCTCACGACGTCTGCAAAATATTCGTCTCCGATGTAACAAGTCCCTGAAACGCCAACCACATATTGGAAGCCGTATTCAGGATTAAGTAAGAATTCCTTCCATTTCTTGACAGTGGTCCCTGATTCGTTTGCTACGTGGTGAGTCTCGTCGTTGAAAACCGCCACACGCGCCCCGCGGCCGAGAAGGCTATCCCGGATGGATGACTTTACATGTTTCAAGATAGCATGGTAGTTCTCAATACATATTGAACTATCAATGATACTTTCTGAAGCATTAATGACTTTAGGTACGCGTACCTTTGCGTCCTCCGGGAGCAAATCGCGCAAATCAGAATTACCAGCCGCGTCTCGGAACTTCGCAAGCAACCCAGCTTCAATCGTGTTTGAGGGGCAAAGCACGAGAACTCGGTCAACGATGCCTTCAGCAAGGAGAATCATAGCCAATCCATAGATTACGTAACTCTTACCAGTGGCAGTGGCCATATCAATCGAGCAGGCCAATTTCTTCGGCAACTGTAAATGACGCTCCATACCTTGCCATGAGCCGTATCGTCTCTGCAATTCGTCGTTCCTGTCGAAGTTTTCCCTGGCAAGGTCATGTAAGCTGTTATACTTACCCCCTGCCAGGTACCGCATCACTGTGAAGATCGCCTCTTTCTGATACTCTCGATTCTGGCAAAGTTCGTCTATGAATGCCTCGTACCTTGACTCGTTCCACAAGGCAGGATCGATGTTTGCCGAGACCTTCAAAACGAGGTCTTCGTTCTTGAACTTTTGTCTGTCGCCTCGTATCGGACTCATTTTTTCTTCCTGTTCTTCTTTGGCGCGTCCTTACCAGCCCCTTTGCTGAAATCCGCTGCATCAATCAAAACACGCGCTTCGTTTCCGTAGATGTCTAAGAAAACGGCCATCATCTTTTTACTAATCCGATCTTTAAGGAACCGTACCTTCCAGCCATCCTTTTCGATATCGCTTGCATAGTGGACTTCGTCGAGGTCAAAAACCTTAGCCCTCTCGTCATAGTCGAAATCGAGCATGACCATGGAAAGTGTTTCGAGATTGCCTTTCTTTTTAAACGGTTCACGCACAACAGCATCACTCTTGAAGGTTTCAATCTTGATGAAACCATATTCAAAAAGCTCTCCTTTCGCCTTTTCGGTGCCTGTCCTATATTTCAATTCCGGTGTGCGAATAAAGTCGAAGCCGACAGCCTCTACCGTATCATTGACAGCCATTTCGTCAGACGGTTGCTTTAAGGCTGTGAATTCGCGTCGGTGTAGTTCGTGAATGATTGAATAGGGGATCCGCAAAGCATAGTATCTGACTTTGTCAAAATGGATGTAATCCTGCTGAAAATCGAATGTTAGTGCCGGAGCGATGATGAAAACCCTGTTTCCCACCCGTGAGCCAACAGCTTCATGGATTTCCTGAATCGTGTCCTCTGTGATCCGAGCATCTTTGTGCTTGGCTTCCATGTGCTTGAAGACCATCACGCTTGCGCCCTGCCGATAGCCGTCGAATTCAATACCACCGATTTTATGTCGCTCGTCTCGGCATTGAAACAACTGTAATGCGAAGAACCGCCAATCCTGCCAGGGCAGCTCTTTGAGTTTGGAAAAGTCGTAAAGCCCGGCGTTGTAAAGAGTGAATGGCTTTGGGTCCAGCTTCGGCCCCTTATTGCCAATTCCCCGACGGAGGTTCAACATCCTTTTTTGTATTGTGTAGATGGCAAGCTTTCCGCAGTCTATGCCGATCCAGCGGCGGTTAAGCTTTTCGGAAACCGCCAGCGTAGTCCCAGAACCGGCAAAAGCATCGAGCACGACATCACCTTCATTGGATGAAGCACTCGCGATCCTTTCGAGCAATGCTTCCGGTTTTTGCGTTGGATACGATAGAGCCTCCTTGCCCAATGCTGGTGTTATGTCATTCCAAACGTCAGGAACGCGTTCCCCGGGGTTTTTATCAAGGTATCTTTTGAACTGAGGATAACCGGTGGACGTGTAAACAATGCGCCCCTCGGATTCAAGGCGCTCCATATCTTTCTCCGCATACACCCAACAGCGGGTTGGCCCAGGGTCGTATCCCTTCCACTTGTAAATCTGTCCCTTCGAAGCTCTCTCGGCAGGCGCAGTCAAATCACTCAACCTGTAACGGCGGCCTGAAACTTCCTCAGTGTAGCGGTACATTTCGTGCACGTAGACCGGATCAAGAGGGCGAAAGACCTGGTTCCAAAGATAACCCGCGGTTCGGCCGTAGAGGAGAATCATCTCGTGAACGGCTCCCCACTTGCGCAGAACATTCCCCTTGGCGTTGATTCTCTGCCAACAGACTTCATTCACAAAGTTCTGCTCGCCGTAGGTCTCGTCCATTATGGTCTTCAGGTAGTGGAATTTGTGGGTGTCCAGATGAACGTAGATGGAGCCGTTTTCGGCCAGAAGTTCGCGCAGCAAGATGAGAACGTCTCCGCAAGAACTCCACAAATTGCGCGCCAGAAACCTTGTCTTGGTATGCTTTTTGATCATCTGTGCCTCGAAACTCCTGCTGTGTTGCAAATGGCGGATCGATGTAGATCAGCCGAACACCAGGAGTACCATCTGCATTCAGCAGCTTGCCTGCCTTCTTCATTTCCAAGAGGGTCTTCATCACCTGGAGGTTGTCTCCGAAGATCAACATGTTATGCCATTCATCGCCATTCTTGCCAAAAGTTCGAACGGGTTGCAGTGGCACAGCGAGGGTGTCGGCAATAACATCTTCCTCTCGGTCTTTACCGTGGTAAACAAGCTCGTATTCCCGCTTCTCCGGTGGGAATACAACCCGAGCCCATTCAGGGGAAAGTTCCTCACCAGCTTCGAGCAAACGAATCAATTCCTGACGCTGTTCAGGGGAAAGGCTCATCGTCGCTTCTCCATCTTGGATTGCTTTGAAGATTTGTAGCAGGTCAGGGTTCTTCCACCAGAAAACCTATCCGTTTCTCCTAACCTGCTGCTCACGCCAAAGCAATTTCATCCATCATACCACTGTCTGCAAAACTGAAAAACGAATTCTCACCGATGACGATATGATCCAACAACTTAAGACCGATAGGCTTCAATGCAGCATATAGATCTTCCGTGAAAAGCCTATCCGATTCGCTCGCGTCTGCCGCGCCCGATGGGTGATTATGTGCTATGATCATGGCGCTCGCATTCGCCTGTAAACCCCTCGCCACGATCAAACGGATAGGCGGTCGGGCCTGATCAACAGAGCCGACTGCAAGCAAAGCGTCTTCGAGCAAAGTCCCGCGCCGATTCAAAAACAGTGCTCGGAAATGCTCCTCAGAAAGTTGCTGCAATCTCGATCGTAGGTATTCCGCCGCCTTAGCTGTATTCTTTAGCGAGACCCGTTCTCGGATATCCGGAAGTGATATACGCCGGGCAACTTCCATGGCGGCAGCCAACTGCGCCGCCTTCGCACCCTTCAAGCCTTTGACCTCCTGAAGTGCCGAAAGCGGGACCCCGGCCACAGCTCGGAGCGAACCAAATTTCTTGAGGATTTGCCGCGCCAGTTCAACGGCGCTTGCACCCTTCACGCCTACACGCAAAAGGATCGCAACAAGTTCGGCGTCTGTCAAAGATTGTGCCCCTTGGCGTAACAAACGCTCCCGTGGGCGTTCATTCTCCGGCCAAGCCACAATGCCCTTTGACTTATTTTTTGCTAATTTAGACATTTCAACTTGCCCGATTACATTTTTCACCCCAGCGTGTCGGTAGCCTGAGGGACGTAGCCTAAGCGACGTAGTTAAATTCCTCCACTTATTTCACCTTTCAGAATTCTCATCCGCCCTCACCTTTCAATTGCTACCAGCTTTTCGCATGGCGCAGAGCGAATAGCGTTAGCTCTCGATCACAAGGCGTAAACCGTAAGTCCCAAGGCGAAAAACAAAAAGCCCATCCCTTTTCAGAACAGGCTTTATTTTGAACCAACCATTTGGATACCACCACCCCAGGTTGCCATACAATATCAGAGAAATAACATGCTGACGGGTTTCACTATTTATTAGACCCAAATGGGCGGGAAGTCAACGACTTTTTTATAAAACGCAAAGGGCATGGCACCTTTTGGAAAATGACGTGACCGTGTCCGTGGGGCGTGTCCGTAATTCAAAAATGGACGAGGAGATAGGGAGATCGAGCGACAAACGATTACAAGATACGGGCACAAAGAGACAAAAAGATAAGTACTTCTTGAAAGACTGGAAGATTTGGAAGTTGACCTAAGGGACATCGTCAAGTTGGGGCAACACGGTTTTCCCTGGAAGCGAGCCCGAAAACGAGGATTGACAACGGTGCTATTAAAAGAATACATTATTATGTGGCGGTCCTGAACATGACATTCACGTATAAGGATGGAAACCCTGAAGGCGCGGTGGTAGTGGCCCACGACATCACCGAGCGCAAGATGGCCGAGCAGCGGATTGCCCGGCTGACGAAACTCTACTTGGTCCTGAGTCGCGTGAATGAAATGATTGTCCGGACTCATGACGAAGAGGTGTTGCTTAGAGAAGTCTGCCGTATCGTCGCAAAGGAAGGAGAGTTTCCACTCGTCTGGGTCGGGAAAGTGAAAGGACGACAGGTGAAGCCAGCAGCATCGCACGGTTCAGCGGCAGACTATCTAAAAGAGATCAAGGTGGAAGTGGATGGAGCTCTGGGAACTGGTCCAACCGGCACCTGCATCCGCGAAGACCGACCAGTGATCAACGATGACTTTGATATCAACCTCTCTACGGCCCCGTGGCGAGGACAGGCCCTTCGCTACGGGTTTCGGGCGTCAGGCGCCTTTCCTCTGCACCAGCAGGAAAGGGTTATCGGCGCACTCACGCTCTATGCTCCAAATCCTGGCACTTTTGACACAGAGCAGGTCAACCTGCTCGAAGCGCTCTGCGCTGACATCTCGTACGCCCTGGACGCCTTGCAGCAAGAGAAGCTCCGTACCGACGCCGAGAACACCTTGCGACAACGTACCCTTGAACTTCAGCAACTGACCGAGACCCTGGAAATGCGAGTTCAGGAACGAACCGCAGAATTGGCAGCAATGAATGAAGAATTAAAGGCCGAAAATGAAGAGCGTCTGAGAATAGAAATCGAATTACGGGAGTCGGAAAATCATCTCCGGGAACTCTCTACGGCACTCCTGAGTGCCCAGGAGAGAGAAAGAAAGCTGATCGCCCAGGAAATCCACGACAGCATGGGGGCGTCCCTGGCAGCCGCCAAATTCAAGGTGGAGACGGCACTCACGGAATTGGGTAACGACAGTCCTCAAACGAGGGCCGCATTGGAGAGCATCATCCCCATCATTCAGGGGACAATGGAGGAAGCCCGAAGGATCCAGATGTCCCTCAGGCCTTCCATGCTCGATGATCTCGGGATCCTGGCGACTATCAACTGGTTCTGCAGACAATATGAATCAATCTATCCTTCTATCCGTATCAAAAAAGAGATCGATGTTCAGGAGCATGAAGTGCCAAATTCCTTGAAGATAGTCATTTATAGGGTCTTGCAGGAAGCCTTGAACAACATTGCCAAACACAGCAGAGCAAGCGTGGTACTTCTCTTCTTACGGAAGAATAGCCAAACGATGGAGTTGACCATCCGTGATAGTGGACAAGGGTTCGATCTGGAGGAAGCATTTTCCCGGAAAGGCACTACTCGCGGGTTGGGGCTTGACAGCATGAGGGAGCGGGTTGAGCTTTCAGGGGGATCTTTTTTAATTGAGTCGAGAAAGGGTGCAGGAACAGTACTCCGGGCAACGTGGACATTGAATACCTAATAACGGTATCTTTTTAAGGTTCGATCGTCTCTCCAACTTTTCTCAAATGGCTCACTCTTACCCCGATGAGTCGGACCTTCTTCTTGAGCTCAAGCCTTCTAAGGCAATCAAAGGCAGCTCTTCTGATCTCCTCCTCTGAATCTGCGTGTTTGTTGAGGGTCTTTGCCCTTGTGTAGGTCTTAAAATCGTTAAACCTTATCTTTAAGGTGACGGTCCGCCCCTGATAGCCTTCCTCTTTCATATTGATGACAACCTCTTTTGTGAGCTCCGCAAGCGTCTTTGCGATGACCTGCCAGTTGTCCACATCTCTTTGAAAGGTGGCCTCCCTGCTGATCGACTTTGGCTCCCAATGGGTAACGAGGGGATTCTCATCGATGCCCTTTGATGCCTCGTATAGGTAACGTCCATAAGATTGGCCGAACTCCTCAACCAATCTCCCCAGGGACAATGACGCAAGATCTCCAATCGTTTGAACGCCCTTCTCCTTGAGATAGGCTTCCGTCTTCGGACCAACCCCCCAGAGCTTTCTTACCGATAAGGGCCAGATTCGACGCTGAATATCATCTTCCAAGATGATGGTGAGACCATCAGGCTTCTGCATGTCCGAAGCAATCTTTGCGAGAAGCTTGTTCGGTGCAATACCAATAGAACAGGTGAGGTCTGTCTCATCCTTGATTCTCTTTTTAATCTCCTTTGCAATCTCCTCTGAAGGTCTGTCAATGGATGAGATATCAAGAAAAGCCTCGTCAATTCCCACATCTTCCATGATCGTGCTGAATTCCCCCAGGATAGCCTTAACTTTTTCTGAAACCCTTGAGTATTCTTCGTAGTCAACAGGTAAAAAGACGGCATCAGGACACAATTTATAGGCCGTTCTCAAAGGCATGGCAGAATGAACGCCGAACTTCCTCGCCTCATAAGAGGCCGTGGATACGACACCTCTCTTTGTAGGATCTCCCTCTCCTCCGACGACCACCGGCTTGTCAACCAGTTCAGGCCGCCTCTTCTGTTCTACCGCCGAGAAGAAGGCATCCATATCGATGTGAAGAATCCGCCTCATGCCACGCATTTTAACACGCAGCCAGGATCATTCATATCCGTGGAAGCATCTCTTTTCCCTTGGCAACCATGAAATGGCCCCCCTGCCTACCGGCAGGCAGGCCGCCCCTCTCCCCGATGAGACTGTGTCACAATTATAAAAGCCCGTCCCAAATAGGGCGGAAAAGGCGGTCGGGTGGAAAAGCTTTAGAGCGGCAACCTATTACGCGTGAAATTCAGACGTTGAAGATCCATGAGATGACTCCATTTTCCATAAGCACCCATTAGTCATTCCTAAAAGACCGCATTCTAAAGCATGGAAACCCGACTGTCTCTTCCGCCAGGGCGGCGATTACGACACAGTCTCGATGGGGAGAGGGGAATCTGGAGATGCTTCCGTATACCCGTTGGAACCGGACTCGGATGGGTCCCCCAGATCAACTACTGCATTACTACCAGTGAAATACGGTATTCACCCCATTTACTTTTGATGACAATCTTGTAGTCTGAGTCTTGGTGACAAAGGTGATAAAGGAGGGCCTTATGATCTCTCTCGAAATAAACGAAAAAAAGTATGAGGTGGATGTCGATTCGGATGTCCCGCTGTTATGGGTCATCAGAGAACATTTAAGACTCACGGGTACTAAATTTGGCTGTGGAGTCGGCATGTGTGGGTCGTGCACGGTCCATATCGACGGAAAAGCCCAAAGATCGTGTATCACTCAGGTCGGAAGTGTGCAAGGCAAAAAGATCAGAACCATCGAAGGACTTCCCGAAGACCATCCTGTAAAAAAGGCCTGGATTGCAGAACAAGTTCCACAATGCGGTTACTGTCAACCCGGGCAGATCATGCAGGCTGCCGCTTTGCTCACGGAAAATCCGAATCCAACGGACAAACAAATCGTCGAAGCCATGTCCGGGAATCTCTGCCGTTGCGGCACTTATCCGTATATCAAAAAGGCCATCAGAAGGGCTGCGAAGGAGGGGAAAAAGGTATGAAGACACTGCTCTCGCGTCGCGAATTTTTGAAAACGACTCTCGCCGGTGCGGGTTTAACGATCGCCGCTACCATGACCCCGTTTGGACCGCGATTACTTTCAGCGCAAGAAGTGAAAAAAGGGTTATTCAACCCGAGTGTGTGGATACAGATCAGACCTGACAATATCGTTACCATCGTTGTGAATAAGTCGGAAATGGGCCAGGGGGTATTGACTTCGCTTCCCATGATTGCAGCAGATGAGCTTGAAGCAGACTGGAAACAGATACGATTTGAAGAGGCGCCCGGGGGGCAAAAATATATTGACCCCAATTGGGGCATGCAGCTGACAGGGGGGAGTACAAGTGTAAGGCATATGTTCGAACCTCTGCGTAAAGCGAGCGCAGCAGCTCGTGAAATGTTGCGGGCTTCCGCTAGCCAGACGTGGGGAGTTCCCATCAACGAATGCGCTGCCTCCAAGAATACGGTGCATCACACGAAAAGCAACGAGAGCCTTACTTATGGTCAGCTTTGCGAGAAGGCATCTCAACTTCCAGTTCCTCTGAATCCCCCTCTCAAGGAAGAAAGCCAATTCAAGCTCATTGGAACCTCCGTGCCTCGTCTCGATGTCCCCGATAAGGTAAGTGGGAAGGCAATTTTCGGAATTGACTCCTTCGTTCCGGATATGCTCTATGCAACCATTGCCCGGCCTCCAGCTTTTGGAGCAAAGGTTATTTCATACGATAAAGAGGCAGCTGAAAAAATACCGGGTGTCCAGAAGGTTGTGTCAATCGGCGGCGGTATCGGTGTATGCGCCACGGCTCCTGACTCCGCATGGAAAGGAAGGGACGCCCTTAAGGCAACGTGGGATAAAGGTTCTCATCCGGAACTGAACAACGAGACGCTTGAAAAGACTTTTCTGGACTCGCTGAAGAGAGAAGGAGCTATTGCGTTGAATCAAGGGAACGTCCAAAATGCTCTGACTCAGGCAGTTAAAAAGGTGGAGGCCACTTACGTCCTACCTTACTTGGCTCATGTCACCATGGAACCTATGAACTGCACTGCTCACGTGAGCGGAAATCAATGCGACATCTGGGTCCCCACACAGAACCAATCGGGAGCTCTCGAAGTGGCGCAAAAATTGACGGGGTTGAAGCCCGAACAAATCCGCATCCACACCACTTACCTGGGGGGCGGATTTGGCAGGAGGGGGTTTGTCGATTATGTGGGAGAAGCCCTCCAGATATCAAAAGCAGCAGACAAACCGGTCAAACTGATCTGGACAAGAGAAGAGGACATACAAAACGACTTCTATCGGCCAGGTTACAGCTGCAGGATGGAAGGCGGCATCGACGATAAGGGCCGAATGACTGCCTGGTCTCATAAGATCGTGGTCCAATCCATCTTCGAAAATTTCGCTCCACAGATGGTCAAGAACGGAATCGATCCGGCTGCGGTGGACGGCATTGAGGACATGGATTATGAAATCCCCAATCTCCATGTGGAGTATGTCAAGCTGGAGCTGCCGATTCGAGTAGGCTTCTGGCGCTCTGTGGGAAATACACAGAATGCTTTTGTCAAGGAGACCTTTGTCGACGAGCTGGCTTATGCCGCCAAAAAGGACCCTCTGGAATTCCGGTTGAATCATCTGAAGAACCCGAGTGCACGCCGCGTGCTGCAGGTAGCAGCAGAAAAGGCTGGTTGGGCAAAGCCTCTCAGGAAAGGAGCGTCTCGCGGAATTGCCTATCACTTCTCCTTTGGAAGCCACGTCGCTCAGGTTGCCGAAATTTCCGTTAATAAAAAAGACGGAACGATAAAGGTAGACCGGGTCGTCTGTGCGGTCAGCTGTGGCGCCATGGTCAATCCGAACATCATCATTGCCCAGATGAGAGGCGCGATCATCATGGGTCTAAGCGCGGCCATGAAAGAAAAGATCGATTTTGCCAACGGAGGCGTTCAAACGGCCAACTTCTACAACTACAATGAACTTAGGATGAACGAAGCCCCCGAAGTTGAAGTCCATCTTGTAAAAAGCAAAGATAAGATAGGCGGGATTGGAGAACCGGGTCTCCCTCCGATCGCTCCCGCTGTGGCGAACGCCCTTTTCAAGGCGGCGGGGATCCGATTGCGGACCCTGCCCATGCTTCCTGAGACAGTGCTCAAGGCAATGAAGAAGGTGTCATAACAGACGCCGAAGCAAAGATGCTACAGAGCCCTCCTCCCTCCTGCCCTGAACCTACCATAGTTTAGGGCAGGCAGGCCTAAAGCTTCATCACACGACCCCCTGTTCTGTCTTGCAACCGAAGTGGTCTTTTGTTAATTAAGATGCAGCCTCCGCGGGAGTGCGGAACGACGAAAAAGAATACCATCCCGTGGTAGACTGCGGAATCATCACCACGAAAAGAGTCTGAGGAAATGCTCTACAAGATTCTTGCGGATGGCGTAGTGTTAACCCATTTTCTTTGGATCATCTTTCTCTTTTTTGGCGCCTTTTGGGGAGTCAAGAATAGGATTGTAAAAATCTTCCATCTCTCCGGCCTTGTCTTTGCTTTCGTCATTCAGGTATTCGATTGGTACTGTCCTCTCACCCATCTCGAAGTGTGGCTGAGATCGAAACACCAGTTCGACCTGACTTATGCCGGTTCGTTCATCGTTCATTATGCAGAAAAAATAGTTTATATCGAACTTCCTCGTACCCTTGTTCTCTTCCTCACGGTTTTGCTGTGCAGCTTCAATGCTTGGTTTTATCTTAGGAAGAGAAAAAGATTTCAGCTCAGCAGCTAATACAAACGCGTTAAATCGTTTTACATGTAGCCCAGGGCTTTAGCCTTGCTTAAAGCAACCCTAAAGGGTTGCGCTACAAAATATTTAATGCGTTTGTATTAATACAGAGGTTTTATGCTGACCGCAGATCAAATAATAGCTTTATTTAATTTAAAACCCCATCCAGAAGAAGGAGGGTATTTCTCGGAGACATATCGGTCTTCGGAAACCCTCTCAGAAAAGGCATTACCAAGTCGATATAAAGGTATTAGGCCTTTTGGAACAGCCATCTACTATGTACTAACGCCTGAGACTTTTTCTGCCATGCACCGACTTCAGTCAGATGAGATTTTTCATTTCTATTTGGGTACCCCGGTCGAAATGCTCCAACTCAGGTCTGACGGGTCAGGTAAGATTATTACGATTGGCCCTGATATTCTGAATGGAATGCAGCCGCAGGCCATAGTCCCAAGAGGGGTTTGGCAGGGGGCAAGGCTCACTAAAGGTGGGAAATTTGCTCTATTAGGCACGACCGTCTCGCCTGGATTTGAATTGGCAGATTATGAATCCGGCCGGAGGGATCTATTGCTTAAATCCTATCCCCAGTTTCGAGACTGGATTGTCGCCCTAACAAATCCCCACCCCCCTTCGCATAGGAACTAAGTCGCGATGTCTGAATCCCCTCACAGTGCTAAATAGGCTCTTTTGATGTCCGGATGATTCAGAAGTTCCTTTCCTGCCCCCTCTAAAGTCATCCTCCCGTTTTCAAGGACGTAGGCTCGATGGCTGATCTCAAGGGCGTAATGGACGTTTTGCTCCACGAGAAGAATCGCCACCCCTCTTTGATTGATCTCCTGAATCGTCTGGAACATTCGAGTGACAAAATTGGGTTGAAGGCCTAAGGAAGGCTCGTCCAGCAAGAGAAGGTCTGGTTTCGACATCAGCGCCATTCCCAGAGTCAGCATCTTTCGCTCCCCCCCGCTCAACGTCTTCGCTTTCTGGAGCCTCCTCTCTTTCAGCCTGGGGAAAAGCGTATAGACTTCCTCAAGGGTCTTCTCCCGGACATCCTTCGCCTTCTTGGCATAGGATCCCATCCTTAGATTGTCGAGGACATTCATCTCCTGAAAAACTCTCGTCCCCTCCGGAACAATGGAAATACCGAGTCTAACGGTTTCTTCGGGTGAGAGTCCGTCAATCCTGTTTCCCTGATAAAAAATCCCTCCGTCCGATCGACCGGTCTTCTGGGGCAGGATGAGGTTGACGATGGTTCGAAGAAGGGTTGACTTGCCTGAACCGTTGGGTCCCAAGACGGTGGCGATCTCTTTCTTCTCCACCGCTAAAGAGACATCCCATAGAATTTGGACATCTCCGTAGAAAACATTTATTCTATCGATACGAAGTATGCTTTTCACCTAAATAGGCCTCGATCACCTTTTGATGGTTGACTATTTCAGCGGGTATCCCTTCTGCAATCTTTTCTCCATAATTCAGGACAATGATTCGGTCTGAGATTCCCATGACCGCGCGCATGATGTGCTCCACCACAACAAGGGTTTTACCTTGATCTCGAATCTCCCTCAGGAGCGTCAGGACCGCCTCGATCTCCGTTGGATTAAGCCCTGCCATATTCTCATCGAGAAGAATCACTTCAGCCCCGGTGGCAAGCGCCCTTGCCAGTTCCAATCGCCTTCGGTCCGGAGCAGTGATCGACCCAGAGGCCGTCCGTTTCAAAGCCCCAAGTCCAATGGACTCTAAAATCTCTTCAGCCTCCTGAGCTGCCTTTGAGAGAGAAAGGTTCTTCCCATAAAGCCCTCCCACCAGCACATTCTCGAAAACGGTCATCTCCGTAAATGGCTGCACGATCTGGGAGGTCTTAGCGATTCCCATTCTGCAAATTTCGTGAGGTTTTAACCCTGAAATCCTTCTTCCCTTGAAAGTGACTACACCCTCGTCGGGCTTGTATACCCCCATAATTAGGCTAAAGAGGGTTGATTTCCCGGCACCATTGGGACCAATCATCCCTAAGATTTCTCCCTTCTCGACTGAGAAGTCGACGGAATGAACGGCTGTGAGGGCGCCAAATGTTTTGGTTATATTCCTTCCTTCGAGAATCGGCATACCGACCTTGGATTTAGATAGAAAATAAAGTTACGTCCTACGGCAAAGGTAACGATGCCCGTGTCGCCTTTCGGTTATGTCTTGGGTCTAAGAAACCTAAAGGAAATAGCGTTTGTCGTTGTCGAGGCTCGTATCGAGATTTGTCTATCGATTCTGGATGCTCAAGCTTCTTTTTGATCGAGCTTCCTCCTTCGACCCGCCTGCCAATGCCTCTGGACGTGTGGCGGAGCAGCTGGCGAGTTGACTCGTCTACCACCGTCTGACAATAACGGGTACGCTGGCAATGGCGGGCAGGTACAAGCGTCGTCACCCATAACCATTAGACCGATTGACGAAACGGGCTTCGTAACCGTAACCCAAAAGCTCGGCCAATTTTCATGGCTCGCGCTTGCCTGCCGGGGTGAGGGTTCCCACAATCCCCTTGGGCATAAGAAGAACGATTACGACAATAATAAACCCGACAAGGATCGTGTACGTATAAGGAAAATCCCTATGAAGCAGTTCATAAAGGATGGTCAAAAAGGAAGCTCCCACCACCGGCCCGAACACCGTCCCCATTCCTCCCAACAAGGACATCACCACCATCTGAATGGTGATGAGGACGTCAAAGACCATGTGAGGTGTGATATAGGTGAGCCAGTAGGCCTCGATTCCGCCGATCACTCCTAAGAAGAAGGCGCTGATCATGTAGGCTTTTACCTTGCTTCTCAGCGTATCCACACCCGACAACTCTGCGGCCTGCTCCGCTTCATGGATCGCACGGAGGGCGTACCCGAATTTGGATCGTTTGATCCAGTAGGCAATCCCGATGACGACCACCATGACTCCGAACCCAATGTAATAGAAGAACTCGTTCTTCGGGCCGATGGGCAAGGTAATCCCGTGGGGGCCCTCAAAAAAATGGATCCCCACCGTTTTATCGAATTCAAGAATGATCTCTTTCATCGCCTCGGCGAAGGCAAGGGTGGCAATCCCGAAATAAGCTCCCCTTAATCGAAGCGTAGGTAATCCAATGGGCAAGGCGATCAAGGCAGAGACAATGCCACTGATCAGGATCGAGACCAAGAATGGAGCATTTCCTTTTGACATCAGCAAGGCCGTGACGTAAGAGCCGATCCCATAATATCCTACCGCTCCAAAATCGATGTAACCCGTGTATCCGGAGATGATGTTCCAACAGCCTGCTTTTCCAATCCATAAAAAGATCACCGCAAGTAGCCTGACGAAATATTCCGAAAACCCTCCAAAAGGCACAAATAGAAGACCTATCGTGATGAGGATGAGGATTACTGGTGGTGATTTCTTCAGCATGCTCCTATTCCACAATTCCTTTTCCCAGGATACCTGCCGGCCTTAGGACCAACATGATAAAGAGTAAAATAAATGTCAAGGCCCCTGACAACCCGGCGTTCAGATAGGTAGCCGTCAGAGATTGCACGACTCCCAGAATCAGCCCTCCGTAGAGTGCCCCCGGGATATATCCCATCCCTCCCAAAACGACCACGCAAAAGGCAATGATCGTATAGGAGAGTCCCATCTGCGGGAAAATAATGAAGTACGTGGAGATCAATGAGCCGGCAGTCCCCGTAATCGCTGCTCCGATTCCAAACGTGATCGCATAAATCTGCCGGATATTCACTCCCATCAATCGGGCGATCTCTTTGTCCTGAGCCGTCGCCTGAATCGCCCTTCCAATTTCAGTCCGGTGCAAAAGAAAATAAAGTCCGGCCACAAAGATGAGAGCCAAAGCAAAGGTAGCCAGCCTGGCGTAAGGGATGATGATCCCACCCACGTTCGCATTCATTCCCGAATAACTGGTGGTCACTGTTCTGAAATCGGCTGTCCAGATCCAGAGAGCCGTATAAGCGACAATCAAATGTATGCCGAAGGTGAGGATGTAAGAATTCATCGGCGGCGCCTCGACCACCCGATTGATCACAAACCTCTGGACCAGATAACCAAAGATGAAGAGTGAGAAGAACGAGAGTGGAATGGTCAAGAAAGGATCGATATGAAATAAAGTGAAGATCCAATAGGTCAGAAAGGCGCCCAACATCACCATCTCGCCGTGGAAGATGTTGATCACTCCCATCACCCCGAAGATCAACGAAAAGCCTGCTGAATAGGAGGCATAAATTCCTCCGAGGAGGATGCCGTTAAGCAAAGATTGTAAAAAGAGGAGCATCTCGCCTACGCTTTCGGCCGGGAATTTAAACCCAATGCAGACACATTCAATAAATTGCCTTTCAGCCCCTTACCCTTCCCCTCTCCCCCATCATTATCTGTCACCTCTTTTTCCACGGTTTCATGGGATACCAGGGGGCTGCCTCCGCTACCTCCTTGGGGTAGACATTGACGAGCTTGCCGTTTTGAACCTGAACCGCTACCGGTGGATGAGCTTCGTTCGCCCCGTCTGCTCCAAATTTAATAACTCCGTAGAAGGTGATCAATCTTTGTTTATGGAGCGCTTCCATTAATTTCACCCGGTCCTCTTCTTTCACAGGGGGCGTTATGCCCAATTTTTCGATCGCCACCTGTATGGCATAAGCGCCGGCTGCTGAGGCCGCTTCGACATAGTCAGGGTTGCGACCATATTTCTTGAAATAATTTTCATTGAATTGTCTTGCCGTCCCGAACAAAGCATCTTTGTACGGCAAATTCGGGGCCCATTCTGAGCCGCCAACCACATATTCTGCATCTTTTCCCAAGCTCTTAATAAAATCCGGGACGGTCGGCCCATAGCTAAAGGTAACCATCTTCGGCGTGAAATCGATTTCCTTCATCCCCTTGATCGTCTTCATCGCAACCATCAGATGCGATCCCACAAACAGGACGTCTGGATTCTTCTGCTTCACCTTGACCAGCATGGAGTTATAATCCTGAAGGGTAATCGGGAAGAGCTCGAAGTGTAAAATCTCTATCCCGTTTTGAGCTGCGTATTTTCTATACCCTTCGGCGGCAAGGGACGTGAACAGGATGTCGGACCCAATGATCGCCCCCGTCTTGGGCTTTGGGGAAAGGATCTGAACAATGTCGACACAACCCCGGACTTCTTCGGTGGCTTTTCCCAGAGTGGAAAAATAATACTTGAACCCCCGTGCAAAGAGTTTGTCAGAACTCGCCGCGCCACTGACCAGGGGATATTTGTACTTCTCTGCCACAGCGCTCCCTGCAAAGACGGAATCACTCCCAAACCCGCCCAGGACCAAATCGACTTTATCGTCGGTGATCAACTTCTCCGTGAACCTGGCATTTTCGGCGGCCGTCGACTTGTCGTCAATGACGGTCAGTTCCACCGGATATTTCTTCCCTTTGACCTCGATCCCCCCTTTTGAATTGACAAGCTCCGCCCAGAAGTTATAGGCGTCCTTCACCAGGTTCCCATCCCTCCCGAATGTCCCTGTCAGCGGGTCAGCATATCCAATTCTGAATTTCTGTTCGCCCAATGCGATTCCATGGGTCCAAACGATCAAAAGGCACAGCAAAATTGTTCTCGACCACACCCTCCCTTTCAAACCCATCTCTTCAATCTCCTTCTCGTCAAAAAAACCTTAATACTGTATTAAATCAGTAGTCAGAAAGACCTTTAAATTTTGGGTTCTTCCGGGGTTCTTTTGGGTTATCCCCCCTGAGCACGCTTCAACCCCGCTTTAATCTACCCCCCCCTCATCTCCCCTTAGTCTAACCCCCCTCTTTCCCCCCTTAGTCTAAGGGGGGGAAAGAGGGGGGTTATAAGAGCGGCTACTCCTTCGCTGGGCGGGTTTTCCCCCAATTCGACAAAGTATAATCCAATTTAACGTTTGAAAGGGCCCGGAAGATGTTTCCCTTAACTCGACGGTCCTTCTTGCTCAGAGCTTCAATCAAATCCTTGACCACCTTTCTTTTCGTCTTTCCAGAACTCGGACAGCCGCTGGGACCAAAAGGCAGTCCCATCTCTCTTGCAAACCTCTCAGTCTTTTTCTCTTCCAGTAAAGCCAAGGGACGGATAAGAGTGATCTTCCCTTTGAACAAACTCTGTAAAGGAAGCATCGTGCTGATCTCAGCACTGTAAAAAATATTAAGAAGAAGGGTCTCAATGATATCGTCTTTGTGATGACCGAGGGCGATTTTGTTACATTTGAAACGATGGGCGATATGGAAGAGCCGCTTTCTCCTTTCCCAGGAGCAGAGAAAACAGGGGTTTTCTCGATTCTCAGAGCTGTTCGCTCTCCTGCCGATATCGGTGAACTCGATGTGGTAGGGTAGCTCTTTTGTCTCAAAAAAATTTCTCAGAGTGTCGGCTTTCTCGGAGCCAAAGCCGAGGTCGATGTAAACCGGCATGAGTTCGTAATGGACGGGGACGCGCTTGCTTCGCTCGTGGAGAAGGTGAAGCAGCGTCAGGCTGTCCTTTCCACCGGAGACCCCCACCAGAATACGGTCTCCCTCCTGGATCAAGCTATATCGGTGGATTGCTTTTCCCGTCAACCTCCGAATCTCTTTTTGCCAGTAAGTCATCTTTTAAACCGCGTGGCGCAAAGCGCATAGAGCATAGCGTAAAAACTGCAAAAAGCTCCAATACTGCATGTTGTCATTCCCCCGATTTCCATCGGGATAAACTCCAGCAGGAATCCATATTCGTCCGCGATTGCTATTATCCCTTCTGGATTCCCGCCTCCCCGGAAATGATAGAATGGGTTGTCTATGTTCTTGACGCTTTGCGCTCTGCGCTATGCTCTATGCCCAATGCCTTTTAAAGGGCAGAGTTCACATCTCGGTGTCTTTTTACACACCATGTTCCCCGCTTGAACGAAGAGGGCATGATACTCGTTGAATAATTTTTCGTCAAGGGGAAGATGCATCATGCTTATGTCAAGCTCTCTGTGTAAAAAGCAAAGAGGGTACCTCTTGGCCTTTAGAATTATAGTGAAAGAATACTGCGTAGAGAATTCGTTCTATGCTGCTCCTGTTACCAAAGACACCCATGGGTTTGGTTCTTCTCTTAACCTCCTTAAAAGCTCTTTCTATAAGGTTGGTAGTACGAATCTTCTTCCACAGGAGCATCTGGGCTTTCTGAATCTCCTTCGCATTTAGCCCTTGTCTCTCCTTTGCAGAAAGCTTCACCTGATAAAAAGAGAGCAAGTCGTCAATCTCTGACTCTAAGCTCTTCACCGCCCCTGGATAGGCCTTCCGATACTTCTGGCAAAAAGACCAATAAGCCTGGGTGGCTACCTGCCGATTCTTTACATGTGAGATCCGATGAAGATCTTTCTTCACCTTCTCCTGATCTGCCTTCTTCACTTTATCCAAAACGTTTCGCGTCTTATGGGCCCAACAGTGCTGCCGAGGAATCCGAGGATAGACTACCTCCAAGGCGCTCCGAAGCCCATTGCCCCCATCGGTCGTAATCAGCTCACAAAGCTTTCCCTCTAAACCCCGCTCATGGAGGTCTCTTAAGAAGCCTTCCCAAGCATTCTGAGACTCCGATGTGGCCAAAAGAAAATCAATCATCTCTTTCTTCCCCTCCCACGTCATCCCATAAGCACAAAGAATGATCTTTTTCTGAACCTTGGCCGCTCCCTTCTGCTTGAGTACGACTCCATCGAAAAAAAGAAATCGATACCCATCCCCAAGCTTCCGTTCGTGATACCGCCTCACTGCATGGTCCAACTTCTTCGCCACGGCGCTCACGGTTGATGCCGATACTTTTTCTCCTAAAAGAGAAAGCAGGGCTGTGGAAACCTTTCTCGTGCTCATCCCTAAAACAAAACAGGCCATGATTAACTGATCTACCGAACGAGACCGCCTCTGATAAGCCTCTAACACCTTTGATATAAATCCCTTGCGAGTCCGTCGTATCCGAAGAATCAGATCTCCTATCTCTGTCAAAAGGTGGCGAAGGTAGGATCCATTGCGATAATCCTCCGCGTCTCCTTCCTCTTTCCGCTCATACTTGCCCCGTCCCAAATATTGCTCCAATTCCTCACCTATTCTCTCCTCTAAGAGCTCTTTGAGACGATTTCTCGCTTCCGCCCGATAGTCTCCTTCCCACTCAAATGCATTGATTTCCCTCAGCGCTCGGTTTACATTACGTGTAGTGGCCTTCCACAAAAATCCTGTCATGGGGTGTGTCCTCCTTTCCATTGGGATTGCTTTTGCCAAAAATCTTTCCCAAGAGGATAACACCCCTCTTTCTTTTTACACAGAAGATCTTACGTCAGCATGCATCATGAAGAGTTTCTGGATCTCCTCGTAAGAGGCCTCCTCTGAAATGACTCCATGCCGAGAGAGGACCCTTCTCGTATAAGCATCGACAACGAAAATAGGTTTCTTCAGGCCGTAGAGGAGGATGCTATCCGCTGTTTCGGGTCCGATCCCCTTGACTCCGAGAAGCTTTGTCCTCAACTCCACCAGCCTCGCTCTTTTCATTCTTTTTAAATCCCCGTCATATTCTTCAAATAAGAAGCCCATAAACGACTTCAATCGGTCGGCCTTAATTCGGTAGTAACCCGAGGATTTGATCAGCGAGGTGAGTTCTGAACGTCTAAGGTGATAGATCCCCTGCGGATTTAATACCCCTTTCGCCTTCAGCCTCTGAATTGCTTTCTCCACATTTCTCCAGGAAGTATTTTGTGTGAGGATAGCTCCGACCATCACCTCAAAAGAAGTCTCACCCGGCCACCAGTGTCTGGGACCGTAAGCCCGATAAAGTTTGTGGTAGACCGCCATCAGGAGGTTTTTCATTGACACATAGCCCAAGGCATGCTTCTCCAGCTCACCACAAATGTCAAATGCCAAAATCCAAATGCCAAACAATGACAAATGTTTTAATGTTAAATCCTTTCGTTTCTGCCATTTGAACTTTGCGCTTCATTTGAACTTCGAACTTTGACATTTGTCATTGCTTTACCCTATTTCAATCTCTTCTGGAACCTCAGAGAACTCAAAAGAATCATGAGTGTGCCTAAGATGCCTAATGCCAGCATCTGGGGCCAGAGGATATCCAGGCCATTCGCCTTTAAAAAGACGCCTCGAATGATGACCAGAAAATAACGCAGCGGGTTGGCATAGGTCAGGGTTTGGATCCATCCTGGCATATTCTCTATCGGAAAAGCAAAACCGGATAGCGTAAAAGCAGGCATCGTGAAAAAGAAGGTAGAAATCTGAGCTTGTTGTTGAGTGGAGCATATCGTAGAGATAAACAGTCCGATGGCCACGGAACTCATCAGGAAGAGCACGGCACCCAACAGAAGCACGAGGGGATTTCCCCGAAGAGGAACCTCAAACCAAAAAACTCCGATCAGGGCGATCATCATGACATCGAGAAGACCGAACAGAGCAAAGGGCAAGGTCTTCCCAATCATCAATTCCCAGGAACGGATGGGCGTGACCATGATCTGTTCGAGCGTGCCGATCTCCCTCTCTCTGACAATAGCCTGAGCGGTCAAAATGATCGGGATGAGAAAGGCAATGGAGGCGATGACTCCCGGGATGTAAAAGATTCTGCTTTCAAAATTTGGATTGAACCAAATCCGCTGCTGCAGATCTACACCCGCTTCCTCAAAGCCAATCATGCCGGCTCGGTTTAACCTTTTTACGAGCACCTGCGTCGAGAAATCAGAAAGGATCTGGTTCGCATAGCCCAGGGCGATTAATGCCGTATTGGATTCGGATCCATCAAGAACAATCTGGACCGTGGCGGTATCCCCTTTTTTCAACTTCTTTGAAAAATCGGTTGGGATCTCCATGCTGACCGTGACATCCCCTTGATTAATCAGATCCTTGACTTCCCTCGGGGTCTTGGGAAAAGAGACGATATCAAAATAGTTTGAACTTCCGAATCTTCCGATAAGATCCCTCGAATCGACACTCTGATCCAAATCCCGGACGGCAGTGCGGATATGTTTCACATCCAGATTAGCAGCATATCCGAAGACAATCAGTTGAAAGATGGGAGGAACAATCAGGGTCACCCGCATTCGCTTATCTCTCAAAGTCTGAATCAACTCTTTGATAAATAAATATCGAACCGTTTGAAACATCTATCTCAACTCCTTTTTGAAACTCCTGGCGGCCACCCAGAGCCCCGCTATCGCCATCACCATCAACACCAGCGTTTCACGCCAGAGAAAGGAGAAGCCCACCCCCTTTAAGAAGATCTCTTTCAGGATTGTCACATAATACCGAGGCGCAATCCCGTAGGTAATGATCTGGAGCCAGGCGGGCATGTTGGCGATCGCGAAGGTGAACCCGGAGAGGAGGAACGTGGGCAGAAATCCGATGACCATTGCCATCTGATTGGCCAGAAGCTGTGTCCTGGCAAAGGTGGAAATGGTCAAGCCAAGAGCCAGGGCCACAAAAATGTAGATGCAAGAGAGAGCAAAAAGCAGGGCGACACTCCCTCTCAACGGCACCTGGAAGACCCATTTGCCCATCAAGACGGCCAAGGACAAGTCTAAAAGGCCTAAGAAAAAATAGGGGAACAGCTTCCCCATCATCAGTTCTCCTTTTCGAACAGGAGTTGAAATGAGGAGTTCCATCGTCCCCTTCTCCCATTCCCGAACAATCACCTGTCCGGTAAGGAGCACTCCGATGATCGACATGATCACCGCTACCAGCCCTGGTACGAAATAATTCTTCGACTCCAGATCCTCATTGAACCAGACCCTCGGTCGTCCTTCGATGGGAAAGTTCAGGTTCTCTATTCCCATGCGGGAGACCTTCAGAATGGTCTTCTCCTGAGTATATTGCCGGCTAATCGCCTGAGCATAACTGAGAATGAGACTGGCTGTATTGGCATCGGCTCCGTCGATGAGCGCTTGAATCGGAACGACCTTCTCTGCCTTGATTGTCTTTGAAAAATTCCACGGAAGCACCAGTCCCATCTTCACCTCGCCCTGGTCGATGAGCCGCATCATCTCCTTCTCATCTCGGACCCAAAAGCGAAGGTGGAAATAGGGAGAGGCGCTGAATCGCTGGATGAAGTTTAAGCTCTCCTGGGTCCGGTCTCGGTCCAAGACAGCCATCGAGACCTTCTTCACATCGAGGGTGACAGCGTATCCAAAGAGGAGCATCAGGAGAGCAGGCATCAGGATCACCAGTGCCAGGCTCCTTGGGTCCCGGTAGATATGGAAAAACTCTTTTTTCGCAATGGCCCACGTTCGTGGAAAACTCACTGCTTGTCCTCTCTTTCGATCAGTGAAACAAAAACATCCTCCAAGGAAGGCCTGATTCTTCCCATTCTTTTGAGAAGGACTCCGTGTTTTTCGAAGAGGGCGTTGATCTCTCGCTCCAGATCAACGCTCTCTTTACCGATCACGTGAAGCCCATCTCCAAATACGGCTGATTCCACGGTCCAGGGCTCTTTCTTCAGGAGGTCCAGGGCCGTAACGAGAGGATCACACTCCACTTCGAATATTCCCTGTGGCAGGGTTTTCACTTTCAATTCGGAAGGCGTTCCCATGGCAATGATCTTCCCTTGATAGATCAGGGCCAACCGATCACAATACTCGGCTTCGTCCATATAGTGGGTGGTCACAAAGGTGGTCACACCCTTTTTTCCCATTTGCTGGATGAGACTCCAGAAATTTCTTCGAGAGATCGGATCGACCCCTGAGGTGGGTTCATCCAAAAAGAGGACGGAAGGCTCGTGGAGAATGGCGCATCCCAGTGCCAGGCGCTGCTTCGACCCGACAGCAAGGGTTCGGGTGATTCGACCTTGGAAATCTTGAAGGTCTATGATCTCTAAGACCTCCTTTTCTCTCTTTTTCTGCGATGGGCCGGAGAGTCCGTAAATTCCGCCAAAAAAATGGAGATTTTCAATAACCCTCAAGTCATCGTAGAGTGAGAATTTCTGAGACATATAGCCGATTGCTTGCTTTATCTTCTCCGGCTCTTCGATGATATCGAATCCGGCAACCTGCCCTTTCCCTGAGGTAGGCAGCAAAAGCCCGCAGAGCATCCGGATGGTTGTGGACTTGCCAGCCCCATTCGGACCCAGGAATCCGAAGATCTCCCCTTCCTCCACCTGAAAGCGGATATGGTCAACGGCGATAAAGCTATCAAATGTTCTTACGAGATCTTCGACCTCAACGACAAAATTTGGCATACCACTTAGTTCGGAGTTAAAAGTTATGAGCTATGAGTTATGAATTATGAGTTATGATTTTGAGTTAATTCATAATTGTCAACTCTCAATTCTTAATTGTTTTTTTCCTTGGACCATGGTCACGAAGGCGTCCTCAAGCGAGGGCCGGACCACCAATAAGTCTACAATCTCCATCCCCTGGTCTTTTAGAATTTCCCGAATTTTTTTCTCCGTCTTTTGAGGATCATCGACGAGAATGTGGATTTTATCCCCGGACAAGACCAGGCTTCGAATCAATTCGACCCCGTCAAGCAACTTCATCCCTTCCTGGCGGTTCTCCACTCGCAGTTCCAGTACCGTCCCCCCGATTCGGGCCTTCACCGCAGAGGGGGTATCCGCAATGAGCAGGTCGCCCTGATAAATCAGGCCGACACGGCTGCAGCGCTCAGCTTCATCCAAATAAGAGGTTGAGAAAAGGATGGTCACTCCCTCTTTCAACAAATCGTAAAGGATGATCCAGAAATCTCTCCTGGAAAGTGGATCAACCCCTGTGGTCGGTTCATCGAGGAAGAGAATCTGAGGTGTATGGATCAAAGCGCAGATCAGACCCAGCTTTTGTTTCATCCCGCCGGAGAGGTCCTGGGCCTTTCGTTTCCCGAAAGGTTTCAGGTTGGCAAACTGAAGGAGTCTTTCGATCCGCTCCTTTCTCTTCTGCTTCGGGACTTGGTAGAGATCTCCATAGAAATGGATGTTTTCAAGAACGGTAAGATCTCCGTAGAGGCCGAATCGCTGAGGAAGATAACCGACTTTCTCCCTTAGGAATTCCGCCTCTTTGTAAATATCATACCCTGCGACCTTTGCCTCCCCTCCGTCCGGGGGGAGAATCCCGCACAGCATCCGGATGGTTGTGGTTTTCCCGGACGCATCCGGCCCCACCAGACCGAAGATCTCTCCCGTTTTTACCTCCAAGTTCAGGTCTTTGACGGCGGTCAGTGATTCGAAAGATTTGGATAGATGGCTGGTTTGAATAGAAAACATCATTCTCAAAGGATTGGTAAAAAGTATTCAGGGATTCGAGGGTTCATGGGTTAACCCTTTCGATCCAACGGCTCACTGGGATTATCATTTGGGAGGCGGAGACGGCGTCAGCAATATCCGTCCGTCGGCTGGCATCCCAGGCTTGAGTTCATGATTCTTATTGGAAATATCCACTTTGATCCGGTAGACCAGGGTTACCCTCTCTTTTTCCGTCTGAATCTGTTTAGGCGTGAATTCGGCCTGAGATGAGATGAAAGAGATTCTGCCTCTGTATTCTTTCTTCGGCCGAAGATCTGTGGTCACACTGACTTCCTGACCCCACTTTACCTCGCTGAGGTCGGTCTCTGCGATATATGCTTTCAACCACACATTCTCGATGTCAGCCATGGTAAGAATGGATGTCCCTGGATTGACGACCTCACCGATTTCTCCAGATTTGACCAGAACGACTCCGGAGATGGGAGAATAGAGCGTCGTGTAGCTGAGCTGGGTCTCATTGAGTTTCACGGAAGCCCGGGCTTGACCCACCTGAGCTCTCGCATCTTCAATGTCCTCTTTCCTCGGCCCCTCCTTCACCAAAAGGTAATTCTCTCTGGCCTTTTGGAAAGTGGCTTTGGCGATCTTAAAGGCAGCCTCGGCATTGTCCAACGTCTCTTTGGGAACGACCCGCTTCTCGAAGAGGGACTTTATCCTTTCGTATTGGGTCTCCTTATTCTCCAAGTCGAACCTGGCTTGATTGAGGTTGTCCTCTGCCTCTCTTATCTCTTCTGGCCTTGACCCTGCAAGCAGTTTGCTCAATCGAGCCTGCGCCGACATCAGAGTGGCCCGTGCCACTTCAAGACGGCTGCGGAGGTCTTCATCGTCCAATTTGGCCAGAACCTTTCCTTGATCCACCCAATCCCCCTCTTCGAAGAAACGACTGACAATTCTTCCAGAGACTTTGAACCCGACGTCCACTTCCGTCGCCTCTATGTTCCCGGAAATCTTGATAAAGGTCCCCTCCTCCTCCTTTCCTCTCGTCACGAAATAATAGACAAGACCGGCTATGGCAACAGCGATGATCGCGATCAGCAGGATCCGTTTCATCTTCTAACCTATCCTAAATCTTAAGGAATACCATTATAAGTGCTAACAGGTTTGCTGTCAAAACTTTTTCGCCTTTTCTCCCCTTGGAGACTGTTCCGTGATACAGATAAGTGGCAGAGGTTCGAAGACAACCCGCCAAAGTCTTGCCTGAGCGGAAAGGGTGAGGAGAAGAACCCTCTTGAATTCTCTTATAGTTATGAGTAAGATGAGGTTGTAAAATGTTAAGATTCAACGACATCCTTGAAAGGCTAACTTCCTATCATCCTAATGCGGATATCGAGCTCCTAAAAAAGGCTTATGTCTTTTCTGCCAAGGTTCATTTGGGACAGGTCCGCCTCTCCGGAGAGCCCTACCTGAATCATCCCCTAGAGGTCGCGGGGATCTTGACACAACTGAAACTCGATGTCGCGAGTGTAGCGACCGGACTGCTTCACGATACGGTCGAGGATACTCTTACTACCCTCAAGGAGATCCAGGAAAATTTCGGGGAAGAAATCGCTCAGTTGGTAGACGGCCTGACCAAGATCAGCCTGATCTCTTTACGATCCTCTGAAGAACACCAGGCAGAAAATTTCCGCAAGATGATACTGGCCATGGTGAAGGACATTCGGGTCATCCTGATTAAACTGGCTGACCGCCTCCATAATATGCGAACGCTTCAATACCAACCCCCAGAAAAACAGGCGGAGATCGCTCAGGAAACCCTTGACATCTATGCTCCTCTGGCCGATCGTCTTGGGATAGACTGGATTAAATCGGAGTTAGAAGATCTGGCTTTCCAATACCTCCATCCTGAAATCTACGAAGAGATTCGACGAAAGATCGCGAAAAAGGAGAAGGAGAGAACCCGTTACATCGAAGAAGTGAAGCGTACCTTAATGAAGAAGCTTTATGAAAACCATACCCAGGGCGAGGTGACCGGCCGATTAAAACAGATTTACAGCATCTACTTGAAAATGAAAGAACAGAACATCGATTTTGATCAGGTCTATGACATCACCGCTTTCCGGGTCATCGTCAATTCCATTAAGGAATGCTATGACGTGCTGGGCATCATCCATTCCATCTGGAAACCCATTCCAGGGAAATTCAAGGATTACATCGGCCTTCCCAAGGAGAATATGTATCAATCCCTTCATACCACCGTGATCGGACCCTATGGGGAGCGGATCGAGATCCAGATTCGAACACATGAAATGCATAAGATCGCCGAGGAAGGTATTGCCGCCCATTGGAAATACAAAGGGGGGAAAGTGATTGAAGAGGCGGAGGACAAACGTTTCACCTGGCTGAGACAACTCTTAGAGTGGCAGCAAGATCTAAAGGATAATCGAGAATTCATTGAAAGTGTCAAGGTGGATCTCTTTCCGAATGAAGTCTACATCTTCACCCCAAAAGGCGAGGTCAAACAGTTCCCCATTGGTTCAACACCTATCGATTTTGCATATAGCATCCACTCCGACGTCGGGAACCATTGTGTGGGGGCCAAGGTAAACAGTAAGATCGTCCCTCTGAGATATGAACTGCGAAGTGGGGATACCATCGAAATCCTCACCTCCCCCAATCAGAAACCGAGCAAGGATTGGCTCAAACTGGTCAAGACCTCACGGGCCAAAGCAAAAATTCGCCAATGGTTTACGGTGGAAGAGAGGGCAAAATCGATCACCCTTGGAAAAGAAATCCTGGAGAAAGAACTTCAAAAATATGACCTCCAGCAGGCCAAACTAATTAAATCGGGCGATTTGGCCAAGGTAGCCAATGAATTCAGTTACCAGGGAGTCGAGGACCTCATCGCAGCAGTGGGTTACGGGAAGGTCACCGCCAATCAGATCATTGGGAAGATCCTTCCCCAGGAAAAATTGGAACAACAGAAAGAAGAATTGGAAGAGGGACGTTTTAAGCACCTCATCCAAAAAATCACCCGTGCACCTAAGGACGCTCTTCTGATCAAAGGGATTGACAATGTGATGGTGCGCTATGCGGGGTGCTGCAATCCCGTCCCCGGTGATAAAGTAGTGGGATTCATCACTCGGGGCCGAGGGGTGACGATCCATACTGCCGATTGCCAGAATGTGCTTGACGACGATCCTCACCGCAAGGTGGAAGTGGAATGGGATTCGACGAAGGAATACAGTTATCCCGTACGAATCCGAATCTATTCTGAAGACAAGAAAGGGCTGTTGGCCGAGATTAGCAAGTCGATCTCTTCCAACGAAGCCAACATTAAGAACGCCATGGTGGATACGACAGAGGATAAAAGCGCCGTTAGCACGTTCGAGGTAGAGATTCGGGACTTGAACCATCTGAACAAGGTGATCAGGGCTCTCGGGAAGATTAAGGGAGTCCATCAGGTGGAAAGAATGAGGGTGGAGACGCAGGCCGAGTCCTGACAGATCGCAGGGCGCATAGCGCAAAGGGCACAGCATAAAAAGTGTTTACGCTATGCACTATGCTCTTAGCCCTATGCGCATTGAATTAGGCGGCTTTGGTGATGAGCCCGGAGCGAAGGCATCGGGAACAGACCTTCATATGGATGGTCCTTCCCGCTTTGAGGGTCTTAATTTTATGGAGGTTTGGGTACCAGATTTTTCGAGTCTTGTTATTGGCGTGACTTACATTATGTCCAAAGACCGGCCCCTTCCCGCAGATATCACAGACTTTTGCCATGATTAAACCTCGTGATTAACTCAGACCAAAATAACCTAACTCGACGAAAATTGCAAGGAGAGTCCATAACCCTTCTATTCCTCCCTTAATTTAAGAGGGGTGCCGCCGTCCAGAGCCGTCATAAGGACGCTGACATTGGTACTGCGACTATGGCGCCGGACGGATGAAGGGGAGTTAAACCTACTAATTTAGTGTTTGATAATAGACTATCTTTCTTCTCTCAACAGGGAATCTTACGGAGATCACTGCCTTCGTTTTCTTTTCGTCGGCTTCAACCTTCATCATCCCGTGATTGTGCAGCACCACCTCCTTAACAAAACGAAGGATAAGATCTGGTGCCCCCTCTTTTTGGGTTGCGGTGATTCCCGACCCCGGCTCACTCGGTCTCTGGCGCCCCGGGAAAGCCACCGAAATCTCAATATGCCTTCCATCCCTCTTGAATAAACCTTCACCTTCGGCCTCCTTATCAAGGATAAAAGATCTTGTTAAGAGGCCGAGGTTCCAATTGGGGGGTGTCAAGGCCATGGCATATTGAAGCAGAGAACTCACAATATACTTCAACTGCTCATCGGGAACGACGGTTTCCGGAAGATCCTTTTCTAATTTCTTAAGGACCTTGATTCCCTTTTCTTCCAGTTTATGTTGGTACTTCTTCAGCACCTCCTCCATAATGTTGTGAACCGTGTTGGTTTTTCTGATTGGCGTATGGACCTTAATGTAATCGAGAAGGCTATCCAATACCATATTCATCTTCTCAATATCCTCATTCACCGCCCGATAATAATACTCACCGAATTCTCTGTCGCTAAACTTTCCACGAGAGATTTGTGTATAATTCTTAATGGAGGCGAGACTACTCTTGATACCTTGAACTAACTCAATAAAGAAGGTTGACAAAAAGGGGACATTTTGTTCATTTGACAGAAAATCTAATTTAGATTTGATGGATCCTATTCGATCCTCAACTGAAGCAGAGTCTAAGGACCTTCTGCCGTTTTCAATTTCAAAACGATCCCATTCCATTTCGGCCACCGGACCTTCCAACCGAGATAAACTCGTTCGAAAATCTATAATCATTATATATAGACTTTGCGAAAAACTCAAGATCAAGAGTACTAAATCGAAGCGCAAGTTACCGGGATTTCATCCTTTTTTCTGACAGGACTTGACACTTGTTAACGCGATTTTGCATTGGCATCCACGAGTTAACATTCTAAAAATATTGAAGAAAAGCCTTGCCGGAGGATTGTCTTAGTAAAGGGGAGATCCGTTTGAGATTCACCCCGTTAGAAATAATGCCCGCAGCTATACGGCAGGCTTACCCTTCAAAACGAATCCCCCAGGGTTCAATGTCCCGCTCGGTCGACTCCCGTTACAGCGGGACTGGAATTTCTAACGGGGTTCACTCTTTAAACGCAGTCATTGGTTCTTCCAATAGTTCTCCCTTTCCGAAGCGCTCTATGTGAAGGGGGCAGATGTCGATCGTGCTTGCCTTTCCGTCTGCGATCAACTCCGAGATCACTTTTCCCACCGCAGGGCTATGCTGAAATCCGTGTCCACTAAAGCCATTGGCAAGAATAAGTCCTTCGACCTCAGGAACTTCCCCAAGAACGGCATGATGATCCGGAGAGATCTCGTAAAGCCCTGCCCATCCCCTGGCGATGCGAGCTTTTTCGAGAGTTGGGACACGGTACATGGCATTCTCCGAAGTCTCGGCCATGGCTTCGTAATCGATGCTGAGGTTAAAACTCGGCTCCCGGTCTAAGGGGCCAGATAGCAGCAATCCATTCCCTTCCTGACGGAAATACCATCCCCGGTGAAAATCAATGGTCAATGGAACAGGACGGTCGCTGAGACGGAAAGGGGCCGTAACAAAAATCTGCCTTCTTAAAGGTTTGACGGGAATTTTGATACCTACCATTTCTCCTATGGACGCAGCATAAGGTCCTCCGGCGTTGACCACCACGGGAGCAAAAATCTCTTCGTCCTTTGTCTTGACACTCTGGATCTTCCCTTTCGTTAGGGAGATCCGGACGATCTCCATTCCTTCGTAAATTTTAACCCCTGCTCTCTTTGCGCCATTAACGAACCCGGACAGGATTTCATTGGGACCTGCATACCCATCCCACGAGCAGAATGTTCCTCCCAGGAGGTCGTCTGTTCTCAAGTGGGGCCAGCGCGACCTGATCTCGCCAGGACTCAAAAATTCGACAGGAATGTTAAATTTTCTTTGGAGTGCCACATTCTCCTTGAAGACCCCGATCTCCTGATCCGTGGCCGCCAAAAAAAGATACCCAATTTTTTTAAATTCTGGATTGACTCCGAATTCTTCTTCGAATTGTTCGAAGGTCTTCAGCGATTCGAGTGAGAAACGAATGTTCATCTCTGTAGAAAATTGGGTTCGAATCCCTCCCACACAACGGCTCGTGGAACCTTCTCCCAATTGCCCCTTCTCGAAGAGAACAATCTTCCCCACCTTTTTCACGGCAAGATAGTAAGCAATGCTCAGGCCGATAATACCGCCTCCGATGATAACGATGTCTGCTGTTTTATCCATCGGTGCCTTATACAGAATATGATAACCGGAGCTGAATAGGTCAGAAAACAAAATTACGTCTTCCGGCAAAGGTAACGATGCCCGTATCGTCATTCGGTTAGGTTGTTCGTCTTAAAAATATCTTGACCGTAACCCTTTGACGCTCTACGAAACGGGCTTCGTAACCATCACCCGGGGACTCGGCCTATTTTCAGCTTTCTCTTAACGATATCCAGCAAGAAAAGCATCTCTTCGTTCTTCATCCAATAGCAACTTGCCAGATAGACTCCGATGCCGGCAATCATCCCGGCCCCCAGGAGAAAAACCTTTTCCACTGTATTTCCGGACCCCGTCCAATCCCCCAGGGAGCAGATCAGATAAGCCACCCATCCCATAAGAAGGCTGCAGAAAAAAGTCAGCAGCATTGATTTGATATTTTTTGCTACATCTAATCCGCCTAATCTGCGATTCAGCTGCCAATAGAGAAGAATGAGGTTCAATATAGATGAGAGACCGGTGGCCAACGCCAACCCCGCATGTTTCAAAGGATGTATGAAGATAAGGATCAGGACGATATTGACCCCCAGGCAGATAAGACCGATCTTAAAAGGGGTCCACGTATCCTGGAGGGAATAGAAAGCCGGGGCAAGCACTCGGACCCCTCCGATTGACCAGAGGCCGATCGAATAGCACAGAAGCGCTTTGGCTGTCATTTCAGTTGCAAAATAATCGAATGCTCCCCTCTGCAGAAGCAGATTTAGAATAGGAGTGCTTAATGCGATCAAACCCACCGAAGCAGGAATACAGATAAATGAACCCAGCCGAAAGCCAAATGAGACCGTTTCTTTGAATTCTTCGGTCTTTCCCTGAGCAACCAGTGACGAAAAACTCGGGAGTGCAGCCGTTCCGATCGCAATCACGAATATTCCCAATGGAAACTCCATGAGCCGCTCCGCATAGTAGAGATAGGAAACGCTCCCATCTGGCAAAGACGTGGCAAACATCATATCAATAACCTGATTGATCTGATAGACGGCAGTTCCGATCAATCCCGGAATCATCAGAAATCCGATGCGTTTAATCGCCGGATGCCTGAAATTGAAATTGAATCGGAAACGAATCTTTTTTCTGATCAAAAAAGGAAGCTGGAAGAAAAATTGAAGCATTCCCCCCACAAGAACCCCTATCGCCAATGCCATCACCGGTTTTTGAAAGCGATAATAGAACAAAAGCGCGGAGACAATGATCGAAAGATTGAGAAAAACGGTGGCAAACGCCGGTGCAAAGAAATGTCTGAGGGAGTTCAAAATACCCATGGAGAGAGCAAATAACCCGATAAAAAACAGATACGGGAACATAATCCGGTTTAAGGTAACAGCCAGTTGAAATTTTTCTGAGGTTGAGGGCCATGTCCAGGCAAATATTTTGATCAATATCGGAGAGAAGACAATTCCGAGAACTGTCAGAACGAGCAATACCACTCCGCCGATCGTAAAAGCGATATGTGTTACTTCTTGCGATTCCCCCTCGGTTCGCTGAGTAATGTATTCGGTATAAACCGGGATAAAGGAGGCAGTCATCGATCCCTCTCCTACCAACCTTCTCCAGAGGTTGGGAATCCGAAAGGCGACCAAAAAAGCATCCGTAGCCATCCCTGCCCCGAAAAAGTAAGCAACCACCATATCCCTGAAGAAGCCAGAGATGCGGCTGAGGAGCGTTCCTGTCCCAATGAGCGTAGCTGCTTTGGTAATTTTATGGTTTTCGGACATAGAAGGATCGAAAAACGAACATTCCCTTGATTACACAGATTTTAAAAAATGATTACACAGAGCTGTCCTATAGGCAGGACCGAATTCTAATCTGTGCGATCGCATTTCGTAATCGGTGTAACCAGAGATTCTTTTCTTTGGAATGTCGAAAAAACCTTGACACAAGCTACCCTAAAGTGTTAAAAAAATCAATGATTCATTAGCCTTCCCGCTTGTGGGAGAAGGAGCGTGTGAGGACGAAGAAAAGGAGGCTAAACTTTGGCAATCCATTTATCGGCGATCAAACGGGCAAGACAAAACCAAAAGAGGAGGCTTCGAAACCTCCACATCAAAACCACAATGAAGTCCTCTGTGAAAAAAGTGAGGGCAGCCATTGAGAAAAAAGATGTTGAAGGGGCCCAAAAGGCTTTGTCGGAGACAATCCCTCTAATCCAGAAATCTCACTCCAAGGGGGTCTTTCACAAAAATACCACTGCCAGGAAAATATCCCGGCTCACCCGGGTAGTCAACGCCCTTAAAGCAGCTTCTAAATAATCCTCTGTAGCAGGACCATCTCCCTCTTATTGATCATCTTTTCGCCACAGAGAGAAGATTCCTGGGGATATTTGGCCGGCAGAGGTCAATCACCAATTTCTCCATCAAAAGATCTTTTGGCCCCCGACTCCTCTTAACAGATAGATCGGTTTGGTGACATTGCAGGATTCCTTCTTGAAGCGAAGCCTCAGAGAAATTCTTCGCCTGATCCATCAATTTCCTTATATTCCATGGAGACGTTCCCAGTTCTTTTGCCAATTCTCCCACATCTCTTTGATGAGAGCTCATCTGTTTGATCACCAGCATACTCCAATATTGCTTTGCCATCATGCTTAAGAGAACAGGGGTCGGGTCCCCAAACTTCGATCCCTCTTCTTCTTTTCTGAAAAAGACGGCCTTTGATTCCATGGCCTTTTCCAGAATTCCGAGGGCCTTTTCCAAGTTTTGATGACCAATCGCATCGGTTAAATCAAAGACCGTGCTCACCTTGACCTCTGACGTAATCTCTTCCATATCGGAAATTTCAATGGTCTGTTTCTCCCCAACACTCAAAAAGGCCTTCTCCACGGCATTGTCAAGATCGTAAAGGCGATCTCCCACTACCTCGACCAAATAATCTGCAGCTTCTTCCGAAAGCGTCTTTCCCTTCTCCTTCATCCTATTCTTCATCCAGGAAACCAACGCCCTGCCCTTCAATCGTGTGTATTCAGTGACTTCCCCTGCCTTTTCGATCTCTTTCCGATGTGCCTTCCATGGGCCTATCGTTTGACCGTAGAGGACGAGGCAGGTAGAGAGGGAAGGTTTCCTTATATATTCCTTCAACGCCTCTATCTTCCCTTCATCCATGCGATCTGCTTCGCTGATAAGAACAAAACGATACTGAGAAAGCATGGGGAGCGTTTGAGCGGTCTGGATGATCTCCTGACCGCTGTGTTCTCCTCCACTGAAGACGTGAAAATTAAATCCCCTTTCCTTCTGAGAAAGGGTCTGGTTCAGCAGTCTCTGGATCTCCTCTTCGATGAGGTAATCCTCGGGACCGTAAAGAAGATAAACAGGGAAGATTTGTGAATTTTTCTTCGGCATCAAGTTTTTTTCTTTCCATGTTTGCTAATTAACCCCCCTCTATCCCCCCCTTAGATTAAGGGGGGATGAAGGGGGGTTAAGGTTACAGACGCGGCACCCCGGAAAGACATTATTTGATCATTGGTGCTTGGAGATTGACGTTTTCCCTCCTTCTGCTTCCTTCATACAGGTCATACTCCAATAGCCTGCACTCGATGGGGCCATTGTAAAAAGGAATTCTTCTCTTCGTTCTCAGCCCCACTTTTTTTGCCAGGTCGAGATTACCGGTAAAAACGTATCCTGTATACCCATTACATTTCTTTTTGAAAAAATCTCCAATCCCTCGGTAGGTCTCCTTTAGCTTTTCTGTTTCCCCCAGTCGTTCGCCATATTCCGGGTTGATGACAACCACTCCGTCTCCGCCTGGGACGGGGGTCCCAGAAAAATCACATACCCCGAATTCAATGAATCGCTCTACGCCTGCTGTCGTCGAATTCCTCTTTGCTGATTCGACAGCCTGCTGGCTGATATCCGTGGCGATGATCCTTCCATTCAATTTATCCTTGGCTTCTGCTCTTATTTTTCTGCGGAGTGCTTTAAAAGAAGATTCATCAAATCCCTTGAGATGCATGAAACCATAATTACCTCTTAACAGACCTGGCGCCCTGCCGAGACCGATTAAAGCGGCCTCGATAGCAAGCGTTCCGCTGCCGCACATCGGGTTAATAAAATTTCCGTTTCCCGTCCAACCGGTTGCCAAAATAACAGCCGCCGAAAGGGTCTCTTGCATTGGCGCCTTGAGAGGGATCATCCTGTACCCGCGTTTGGAAAGAGGTTCCCCCGAGGTATCGAGAAATACTTGGCACACACTACCCGTCCAGTAGAGATGAATCACAACTTTGTCTCTTTCAGGACCGGTATCCGGCCTCCGCCCGCGCTTTTCTTTAATCCTGTCCACCACGGCATCCTTGCATCTCACATTTGCAAACCTCGAATCCTTAATTGTCGGGTTGTGAACAGAAGAAGTGACAGAGAAATAACTATCTTCCGAAATAAAATCTTCCCAGGGGATTCCGGATATCCTTTTATAGAGGTCGTCAGGAGTCTTTGCATTGAATGACTCCAGCAGAAAGAGAACTCGCTGCCCTGTGCGGATCAGCAGATTCAGTCTCAAGGTATCTTCCATCGCTCCTTCTGTCACCACCTCCGCCTTTCCCTCTGATAAGACCACAAAGCCTAAAGAGAGAATCTCCTGTCTTAGAAAAGCCGATATGCCCTTTGCACAGGTAATGACAATTCTACTCTTTCTCGTCCAAAAAGACATAAGACCTTTCCCCTTCCCGTCTCCCCTAGGGAGGCGAGGGAGCCGAATTTAAAGTGCTTCCGGAGTAAAGGCGACCACCTCATCAATTTTCTCGGCATTTAAAAAAACCATGGCCAGTCGATCCACTCCCAATGCGATGCCAGCCGACGGAGGCATGTCATCTAATTCCGCTAAGAATCTATCGGGCATGGGATAAATACACTTGCCGAGAGATTGGCGGTTCTCATTTTCTGCGTGAAATCGCCTTCTTTGCTCTTTTGCATCGACCAACTCCGAAAAACCGTTGGCCAGCTCCAAGCCGCCTATATAAAGTTCGAAACGTTCGGCCACCGTTTGATCTTGCGGTTTCAGCCGGGCCAGCGCTCCGCGCTGAGCGGGATAATCATAAATAAACGTCGGTTTTTCCAACCCCAGTCTCGGTTCAATGTCCCGAACCATGATTTCGTCAAAAAGGTTTCGCTCCAGTGCTTCCGCCACAGAGGTCTGCGTATAGCCATGAAACGCCTCCTTGACAGAGATTCTTTCCCACGGCTCAGAGAGGTCGATCTCACGGCCGCGGAAAACGATCTTCTGTCCCAGGCCAATCGACTTGGCTACGGATTGAATCAATCCCTCACACTCCTCCATTAATGAACGGTAGCCGCCGCCTGCCCTATACCACTCCAGAAGAGTAAATTCCGGCAGGTGTAGGCTCCCCCG
This sequence comes from uncultured delta proteobacterium, assembly GCA_963765435.1. GTDB lineage: Bacteria > Desulfobacterota > BSN033 > BSN033 > UBA1163 > UBA1163. The sequence goes on along the minus strand of CAVXWK010000002.1, from coordinate 1,644,814 downwards.
CTCCTTTTCTCGCCAGCACCGGCAGATTTGAAAGATCTTCTCATACCCCGCTGCCACCATACGTTTCATGCAGAGTTCGGGCGAGGTGTGGAGGAACCATGTCCCGGAGGGAATGGCATCGATATGAGATTCTGGCGCAGGCGTGGGAATTCGGTGGGAAGTTTCTACCTCCACATAGCCTTTTCCAACAAAAAACTCCCTGATTTGCCGTACGAGGCAGGCTCTCTGTTGAAGGTTTTCTTTACGTCTTGCAAGTGGCCAGTTTTTCGCCACGAATCTACTCTTTGACCCTTTTCGAAAATTCACCCGTTCGGGTATCGATGGTGATCAGCTCCCCCTCTTCGATGAACGGAGGGACGCGAAGCACGTAACCGGTCTCCAACGTGGCGGGTTTGAAATCCGCCTTCGAAGTATCGCCTCTCACCCAGGGCTCCGTCTTCATCACCCTGAGATTGACGAAGTTCGGCAATTCGACGCCAATCGCCCTGTCTCCGAACATCAGAACCTTCACGTTCAGATTTTCAATCAGAAAGTTCTTGGCATCTCCCAGAAACTCCTCGCTGATGATGATCTGCTCGTAATTCTCGTTGTCCATGAAGTGGTAGTGATCGCCTTCTTTATAAAGAAATTGCATCGTTCGTTCCTCTAACGAAGCGGGCTCGAAGGTTTCTCCTTCACGATACGTTCTATCAATACTTAAGCCGGTGATCATATTCCTCAGTTTCGTCCGATAAAGAGCCTGCCCCTTGCCGGGCTTTGAAAATTCGAAGGCCGTGACGATGTAAGGTTCCCCATCGATAATAACTTTCAGTCCCTTTCTCAAATCGGACGCGGTATACATGACTACTTCTCCCCCCTCACCTTCCCACTCCGTAGGGGAAAAAGGGGTGCGGGCATAAGATTAAAAGTTATAAAAGAAACGATTTCGAATCCGTTCCGCCACAGATCCTGCTGTTTTTTGAATAGCAGCTTGTTTATTTGCTTCGTTGCTAACACCACTCGTCCCACTGCTCTGGCTGGTAACACTAGTGGATGGAGCCCGAAACCATTGGGTTTCCCGAACATCTTTCTCCACCCACAAAACCTTCCCTGTCCGGTCTTTCAGCGTTAGATCGACCAAGACAAAGATTTGATATTCCGAAACAAAACCCGAATTGGCATAAGCAACTGAAGAGGTGTAAAAATTTTTGACCACCCCTTCCAAAATGGAATCTGCTTCTGCTCGGCTTACGACCTTCACCCTTCTATCTTGGATGAACTCGTTCAGAAAAGCCTGAGTGAACAGAATCTCAATTCCGGGCTCAAAGGTCTGATTTTTGAAAGTGGGGATAGCAATGGAATTCAGACCGGGTGGAACATGCGTCTCCTTTCCCACCATCTGGTATCCGCAGGCCACGAGCAGAACCAGGCAGAAAATTGATACCCATCTATAATTTCGGATTGCGCCCGCCTTGCCCGCCTTGACGAGCCCCCGGCGAGGCAGGGATTGCGCCCGCCTTGACGAGCCCCCGGCGAGGCAAGATGAGTGGGTGGCTTCCCTCGGCTTCGCCGAGAGGCGAGCGCCCCGAGGCGAGCCATCGGCGAGGCAGGGATTGCAGAATTTTCCAATGATTGAGTTAACGGGCAAAGATTTTAGGCTGCCATTCTGAATTCTGTCTTCTGTATTCATCTTTTCCGCTCTTAACATACAATATTGACCAGTTTTTTGGGAACGAGGATCACCCGCTTGATCTCTTTACCTTCAACCAATTTCCGGATCCTCTCGCTCTTCAGCGCCCACGTTTTTACTTCCTCCTCTCCGTACGAGGCAGGAATTGTTATCCGATCCCTCAATCTTCCGTTTACCTGAATGACGATCAGTATCTCATCTTCCAGAACGGCTTCCGGGTCGTAGTCCGGCCACGGGGTCTTGATGACCGATTCCCGATCCCCCAAGGCTTCCCAGAGTTCTTCCGCAAAATGGGGAACAAAGGGCGAGAGCAAAATGACAACCGTCTCGACCGCCTCGCGCATCACCCTTCTGGAACCATCGTCGTCATTGTCTTTGATCTCAGAAACATAGATTTCGTTCACCAATTCCATGACGGCACTGATCGCGGTGTTAAGATGGAATCGTTCAACGTCTTCAGTCACCTTTTTGATCGTTTTGTGAACCTTCTGCCTCAGAGACTTTCGACCTCCGTCAAGGATCGTTCCGAAAGGAAGGGGCTTGACGTTTTGAAGATGACCATGCTGCTCATAAAAGAGCCTCCAAACCCGGTTGAGGAAACGGGCAGACCCCTCCACCCCTTGATCGCTCCAATCCAAGTCTTTCTCAGGCGGAGAAGCGAAAAGGCAAAACATCCTGGCTGTATCGGCACCGTAATTCTCAACCAAATATTCAGGGTCCACCACGTTCTTCTTGGATTTGGACATCTTCTCAAGCCTTCCGATGGAAATCTGTTCCCCGCACTTCCGACAACGAATTGTCTCCCCCTGTCCCTCCGCCTCATCGGGGAAGAGATAACCATCTCTGGGGCACTCGTAAACCTCTTTGCAAACCATCCCCTGAGTCAGAAGGTTTGTGAACGGCTCATCCACACTGACCCATCCCATCTCTCTTAAAACACGGGTGAAAAATCGGGAATAGAGAAGGTGAAGGATCGCATGCTCAATTCCTCCAATGTATTGATCCACAGGCATCCAGTAATCCACCCGCTTCTTGTCTAACGGTCCCTTATCATAGTCAGGGGATGCAAATCGGTCGAAATACCAAGAGGACTCGACAAAGGTATCCATCGTGTCTGTCTCTCTTCGACCAGGCCCGCCACACTTGGGGCATCGAGTCTCTACAAACTCCTTCACCCCTTTCAGAGGAGACTCGCCCGTCCCGGTGATTTCTACATTGAAAGGAAGGACTACAGGAAGGTCTTTTTCAGGAACAGGCACCGTTCCACATCGGCCGCAGTAAATGATTGGGATGGGCGCTCCCCAATAGCGCTGCCTCGAAATACCCCAATCTCTCAATCGGTAACTGATCCTACCTCCACCGAATCCCTTCTCATCGAGATATTGCGCGATTTTCTCTCTGGCTTTAACGCTGTCCATTCCATTAAATTGACCGGAGTTGACCAGAATGCCCTCCCCTTCGTAGGCCTCCGTCATGGTGCGAGCATCCAATACACGATCTTCCGGCTGGACGACCATAATCAAGGGAAGTCCGAATTTCTTCGCAAATTCGAAGTCCCTCTGGTCATGGGTGGGCACGGCCATCACAGCCCCTGTTCCGTACTCCATCAAAACGAAATTGGCGACGAAAATGGGCATCCTGGCCTGGGTCATCGGGTTCAGGCAATAGCCTCCGGTGAAAACACCCTCCTTTTCCGCGGTCTCGGCGGTCCTCTTCGCCTTGTCCTGCCGTCTCATCTTTTCGACGAATTCTCTTACAACCTGCTCTTGGCCAGTCCCTTTTGAAAGACTCAGGGCAAGGGGATGCTCGGGGGCCAAACTCATGAAGGTCGCACCGAATACCGTGTCCTGTCGTGTCGTGAAAACTTTGATAACGTCTTTCGAGTTCTCTAGGGGAAAGTGGATTTCGGCGCCGATCGACTTTCCGATCCAGTTGCGTTGCATGGTGAGGACGCGCTCAGGCCATCCAGGAAGCTTATCACACCATTCCAGGAGTTCTTCCGCGTAGGCCGTAATCTTGAAGAACCACTGATCCAGCTCTTTCTGTACGACCCCCGGGTCATCGGCATGACCCCGCCAGCATGTCCCGTCGCTCATCACCTGTTCGTTGGCCAAAACGGTCTTGCAGATCTCGCACCAATTGACAAAGGACCTCTTCTTATAAGCCAGCCCTTTCTCATACATCCTGACAAAGAAGAGCTGTTCCCATTTGTAATACGAGACATCGCAGGTGGCGAACTCCCGATCCCAATCATAGCTGAAGCCCATCCGCTCGAGTTGGTTCCTCATATAATCAATGTTCTCGTAAGTCCACTTGGCTGGATGAACTCCATGGTCAATCGCAGCATTTTCCGCAGGCATGCCAAAGGCATCCCAACCCATGGGGTGGAGGACATTAAAGCCTTTCATCTTTTTGTAGCGAGCCAGCACATCCCCGATGGAGTAATTCCTGACATGGCCCATATGGATCTTGCCCGACGGATAAGGAAACATCTCAAGAAGGTAATACTTCTCCTTCTTGGGATCTTCTGTCACCTTAAAGAGATTCCGCTCTTCCCAGATCTTCTGCCACTTCTCCTCAATCTCTTTGTGGCGATAGCGCTCGTCCATGCCAAGCCCCGTCGATATTCGTGTCCGGTATCCGTGTCACGTGTCCGCAAATCTTTATATGGAATCCCGAAATATTTATCTGCATAGTAATCCTTACGTTCTAACGGTCACGGTCACGAGACGCGGACACGGTCTTTAGCCTCTCATCATCTTTCGGATGCGGAGTCTTAGGGCATTGAGCCGGATGAACCCTTCCGCATCCTTCTGATCATAAACGGTATCTTTCTCGAAAGTGGCAAATGCCCCGTGGTAGAGAGATTTCTCGGATTTCCTGCCCACCACGGTGCAGTTTCCCTTGTAGAGCTTCAGGCGCACGGTTCCAGTCACCTTCTTCTGCGTCTCCTCGATCGCCCCTCTCAGAATGTCCATCTCCGGCGAAAACCAGTACCCATAATAGATCAACTCCGATATCTTAGGGATCAAGCTATCCCGAAAATGCATGACCTCCCTGTCCATGGTGATGGATTCCATGGCTCGATGGGCGATATGAAGGATGGTCCCTCCGGGAGTTTCATAGACTCCTCTTGATTTCATTCCGACATAACGATTCTCCACCATATCGACCCGGCCGATTCCATTTTTACCTCCGATCTCATTCAACCGAGTTAACAGTGCCGCCGGAGAAAGGGATGCTCCGTCAATCCGTTTTGGAACACCATCTTCAAAATCGATTTCAATATGGGTTGGACGGTCGGGTGCTTTCTCCGGAGAAACCGAGAGGATAAACATATTCTCAGGAGCCTCGGACCAGGGATCCTCCAGAATTCCTCCTTCAAAGCTGATATGAAGAAGATTCCGGTCGGAGGAATAGGGCTTCTCTTTTGTCACTGGAACGGGGATCCGGTTCTCCCGGGCGTACGCGATCAGCTCTTCTCTTGACTTGAACTCCCATTCCCTCCAGGGAGAGATCACCCGGATGTGAGGATTAAGCGCATAGTAGGTCAGTTCAAATCGGACTTGATCATTTCCCTTACCCGTGGATCCGTGAGCCACGGCGTCAGCCCCCTCCAACTGGGCGATCTCCACCTGCCTCTTGGCAATGAGAGGTCGGGCGATGGAAGTACCGAGGAGATAAGTTCCCTCATAGACGGCATTCGCTTTGATGGCGGTAAAGACATACTCTCGAACGAACTCCTCTCGGAGATCCTCGACGTAGACCTTAGTGGCGCCTGTAGCCCTGGCCTTTTCTTCCAGGTGATCCAATTCTTCAGCCTGCCCGATATCTGCGGTGAAGGCGATCACCTCGCACCCATACTGGTTTTTCAACCATTTTAGAATGATAGAGGTATCCAGGCCTCCCGAATAAGCCAGGACGACCTTCTTAACCCCGCTTTTCATTGAAACCCTCCAAATTTCGGATTGCGGAATCTAAATTCCGCAATCAGCGATCCGCATTCCACAATTAAGATATGCCCCTAAAGACTTCCTCCAAGGCTGTGACGACCCGGTCGATTTCTTCCTTCGTGATAATCAGCGGAGGAAGAAACCGGAGCACATTCCCCATGGTGCAGTTGATGAGAATCTTCTTCTTCAGCATCTCCTTCACAACGGAACTGCCGTCCATTTCCAGTTCGATGCCGAGGATCAATCCTTTTCCTCGAACCTCTTTAACAAAAGGAAATTTTTTCTTGACCCCCTCAAGCCGGGAGAGGAAATACTCTCCCATCTTCTGGCAATTTTCCAAAACCCCCTCTTCTAACATCGTTGTCAGGGTTGCCACACCGGCAGACGTGGCTAAAGGATTTCCCCCGAAGGTGGAGGCATGATCACCTGGTCTGAAGCTCTCCTCGACCCCCTTCCGAATCAGCAGAGCTCCGATGGGGACCCCGCTTGCCAGAGACTTAGCAAGCGTGAGCATATCGGGCTCTACCCCATCATGCTCATAAGCGAAAAGCTTCCCGGTTCGGCCTATCCCCACCTGGACCTCATCGAAGATGAGGAGAAGTCCTTTCTCATCGCAAATCTCCCGGAGAGCTTTGAGATAGCCCTCTGACGGACAGTTCACTCCCCCCTCCCCTTGAATAGGCTCCAGCATGACCGCACAGGTTTTCGAATCGATGCTATTTCTCACTGCCTGGAGATCATCGAAAGGGACATACTTAAAACCGGGCATCAGAGGCTCATAACCCTTATGGAACTTTTCTTGACCTGTTGCGGTCAGCGTTGCCAGGGTCCGGCCGTGGAAGGACCGCTCCATGGTGATGATTTCGTACCGATCCTTTCCCATTTTTTCCTTCGCATATTTCCGGGCTAATTTGAACGCTCCCTCGTTGGCCTCAGCGCCGCTATTGCAGAAGAAGACTTTATCGGCAAAAGAGTGCTGGCAAAGAAGGGAAGCCAATTGAATCTGCGGCTCGATATAATAGAAGTTTGAGACATGGATCAATTTCTCTGCCTGTGCTTGAATGGCGCGAACGACTTTTGGATGACAGTGCCCCAAATTGCACACCGCGAGGCCTGAAACAAAATCAAGGTATTCCTCTCCCTCTTTATCCCAAACCCGGCTGCCCTTCCCCCTGACCAAAAGAACGGGATAACGGGCGTACGTTTGGGCCACATATTTTTCCGACAACATCATCAAGGTTTGAGAATCCATGATCACCCCTTCAACAAAATGGTTCAAGGATTCGAGGAGTCGAGGGTTCAAGTTTTTGCAATCAAAAAAGAAATTCCCTTGTCATTTCCCCTATACAATTCACTTGACCCCTTGAACCATAGATCCCTGGACCCCTTCGATCATCTCGGTTCCCTATAAATCTGTGTACCAATGCCCACATCTGTAAAGATCTCCAGCAGGATGGCATGCTCCACCCTCCCGTCAATGATGTGGGTTTTGGCCACCCCTTTCTCTAAGGCATGGAGGCAGCAATGAACCTTTGGGATCATTCCGGATGAGATGACTTTTTGAGCAATGAATCGCTTTGCCTGCTTGGCATTGAGCGTGGGGATCAGCTGTCGTCTCCCATCCAATACTCCCTCCACGTCGGTAAGCAGAATCAACTTTTCTGCTTTCAAAGCAGAAGCGATCTCTCCGGCCACCAGATCCGCATTGATATTATAGGTCTCCCCTTTTTCCCCAATGCCAACCGGTGCGATAACCGGGATGAAATTGTCTTTCTCCAAGGCCTCGATCACTCCGGGGTTGATCGCCTTTACTTCCCCTACCATTCCGATATCGATGACTTCAGTCATTCCGCTCTCACCCGGCGCTTTCGTCAGTTTCAATTTCTTGGCGGTGATGAGACCTCCATCTTTTCCGCTCAATCCAACGGCCTTCCCTCCCTGTTGGTTGATCAGCGATACAATTTCTTTATTTACCTTGCCAACGAGGACCATTTCCACTACATCCATCGTCTCTCCGTCCGTCACCCTCATCCCCTGTATGAATTGGGACTTTTTCCCGACCTTGGCTAACATTTCAGCGATCTGAGGCCCTCCGCCATGGACGACCACAGGATGGATACCGATGTATTTCAAAAGGACGAGGTCGAGGGCAAAGCTCCGCTTCATCCCTTCTTCTTCCATCGCGCTTCCGCCATACTTGATCACGACGGTTTTGTCATGGAATCTCTGAATATAGGGAAGGGCCTCAACTAATACTCTCGCCTTATCAAAGGGATTTCCCATGGTCCGTATCCTTACAATTTAAAAAAACGGTGATTTGATTGCGGAATGCAGAATGCGGATTGCGGCACCCCGTTCCCAATCCCCCCTTCGATGGGGGAGGGAGACGGCGGGGGCTCCGAACTCTGAACTCCGAACTTATAAGATATACCGACTCAGGTCTTCGTCCTCCACGAAGCCTTTCAGCTTTTCGCGAACATATTTCGCATCGATCACCACGCTTTTCCCAGACATCTCCGGGGCATCAAACGAAATCTCATCCAGCAATTTTTCCATCATGGTGTAAAGCCGCCGGGCTCCGATGTTCTCCGTTCTCTCATTAATTAACGCTGCCATCTCGGCAATTTCTGCAATGCCATCCTCTGTAAATCTCACCTTGACCGACTCCGTCTCTAGCAATGCCGTGTACTGTTTGATCAGGGCGTTTTCCGGCTCGGTGAGGATTCGCACGAGATCTCCCCTGCCCAAAGAATCCAATTCAACACGGATCGGAAACCTGCCCTGAAGTTCAGGGATAAGGTCCGAGGGTTTGGAAACGTGGAAGGCCCCGGCGGCGACGAATAAAATATGGTCCGTCCTAACCATCCCGTATTTCGTCGTCACCGTTGTTCCTTCCACAATCGGCAGGATATCCCTCTGAACGCCTTCCCGAGAGACATCCGGACCGAAGTTGGATTCCCTCCCGGCAATCTTGTCGATTTCATCAAGGAAAATGATCCCCGATTGTTCCACGCGCTCAACCGCCTGTTTGATCACGGAGTCCATGTCGATCAGTTTATACGCCTCTTCCTGGGAGAGAATGGTGAGTGCCTCCGGAACCTTCACCTTTCTCTGCTTCTTCTTCTTCGGGAAGAGGCTCCCAAACATATCTTTTATGTTCACATCCATTTCTTCCAATCCGGATGCAGAAAAGATCTCAACGATGGGGAGGTTTCGATCCACCACCTCCACCTCCACATACTTCTCGTTAAGCTTCCCGGCCTTCAGCAACTTTCGAAGTTTTTCACGGGTGGCCTCCTGATCTTCACCTTCCTTCTGTGGCCCCTTCCTGGAAGAGGGGAGCAGCAGATCCAAGAGCCTCTCTTCAGCCATCTCATCCGCTCTCTGCTGAACCTTACGCGACTCCTCTGCTTTCATCATATTGACGGCCAGCTCCGTGAGATCCCGGATCATCGACTCTACGTCCCTGCCCACATAACCCACTTCTGTGAATTTTGATGCCTCAATCTTCAGAAAAGGAGCCTGTGCTAATTTCGCCAGCCTTCGGGCAATTTCGGTCTTGCCGACTCCGGTGGGACCAATCATAATGATATTTTTTGGAGCGATCTCGTCCCGGAGGGGCTCCAGAACCTGTTGACGCCTCCAGCGGTTTCTCAGTGCAATGGCTACCGCCCTCTTCGCATCCTTCTGCCCGACGATGTATTTATCCAGTTCTGAAACGATCTCACGGGGCGTGAAGGTCTTCATCACAATTCCTCCACGATGATTTGATCATTCGTATAAATGCAGATAGAGGCGGCGATCTTCATGGCTTCGACAGCGATGGCCTTTGCATCTAAGTTTGAAAACTCGGTCAGTGCCTTCGCAGCCGCATGGGCATAAGGACCACCACTCCCAATCGCTGTCACTCCGTCATCGGGTTCAATGACATCCCCATTCCCTGAGATGACCAGCGTATGTTCGGCGTCGGCGACAATGAGCAACGCCTCGAGCCTCCGGAGAATCCGATCCGTGCGCCAGTCTTTGGCCAACTCTACGGCCGCCCTGAGTAGGTTCCCGCTGAACTGATCCAGCTTTTCCTCAAACTTTGCAAAAAGGGTGAAGGCATCCGCCGTGGCCCCTGCAAAACCGGCGAGAACCTTATCATTGTAAATCCTTCGAACCTTCCTGGCGGTATGCTTCATGATAGTGTTTTCAAGAGACACCTGCCCGTCCCCTGCCATGACCACTTTCCCTTTGTGTCGAACGGATAAGACGGTAGTGCTGCGCATCTTTTGTATTCCTTCGGCCTTCATTTTCATCTCTTTGCCAGCTTTCCTCAGTTTTATGGATTTAAAAACCTAAATTCCAATCTCCAAATCCCAAATAAATGCTACATGACGCGCTCGTTAAGAGATATCCTTCCCCTCACCCCGCCCCTTCCTACCGGCAGGCAAGCTTTCACGCGAGGGGAGAGAGGGATAATCAATTTATTTATCATTCTTCCGGCCCGCATTCCTGAAGCTGCGGGGATGGGCCTTGTCATAGACCTCCATCAATTTCCCGGCGCTGATGTGGGTATATCTTTGAGTGGTCGAGAGACTCGAATGCCCTAACATCTCCTGAATCTCTCGGATATCGGCCCCTGCATCTAAAAGATGCGTTGCAAACGTGTGGCGAAGACTATGGGGGCTGACCTTCCGGAAAATGCCCGAACGTCTCGAATACCCCTTCATCAGTCTTCCTACGCTCCGTGCCGTCAATCTCCCTCCTAACGAGTTAACAAAAATGGGTTCGTCTTCTTCTACTATTCTTCGTTCTTTCAGATAAGCCCCCAATGCCTCTGTAGCCTTCGCGCCAACCGGAACGATACGCTCTTTCCGTCCCTTTCCCATCACTTTCACGATGCCCAAATCCAAGTCTAATTGATTCGAATTCAACCCAACCAGTTCACTCACACGCAACCCGCTGGAATAGAGAAGCTCCAAAATAGCTCGATCTCTCAGCCCCTTTTCCCTTGATCCTTCTGAAAACTTCTCAGAAATCGTCTCGGGTGACTCCATCAGCCGGAAGGCCTCATCCACCGTCAGAGTGGTTGGAAGGGTTTTCTCTATCTTCGGAGTGGAAACGCTCTTGGCCGGGTTAGAAGGAATCACCTGCTCCCTGACCAAATACTTATAAAAAGACCGCAGCGTTGAAATCTTCCTCGCAATAGAACTCTTTCTATTTTTCCGGTGGAGGAAGCTCAAATATTTCCGAATGTCCATCCGATCCACTTTTTCTATCTCCACCTTGCCCGCAGGGCTGAGAACCATTCCTGAATTCTTCAAAAAATCCTGAAACCCTTCCAAATCCCTCCGATAACATTGGCAGGTGTGAGGTGAAGCATTTTTCTCTACGGATAGATAATGGATGAATTGATGGATAAAACCATGCTTCTCAGCATTTCGAGAAACCATTCATCTCCCCGTTTGTTATCTCCTCAAACATAATGTAACTTATGAAAATATTACTAAAAATTTATTCTATAACACAATCATGAGATTTATCAATATTTTTTGACCGATATTTTTCTCATTGACATTCTCTAAGTTTCTCGTATACACTTCAATTAATAACCCCATTTTAGGAAAAGGAGGTGATAAGAATGGCAGAACCGAGAGTCGCGAGAGTTACGGAAATTATTGCAGGTTCTCAAAAGGGTTTTGAGGAGGCCATTAAGGTCGGTTTCGCAAGGGCGACAAAGACCTTAAGGGGTATCACTGGAATGCGTGTGGCCGAAATGCGGGTGGCAGTGGAGAATTCTAAGATTATTGAATACCGGGTCAGGTTGGAAATCATCTTCGTCCTCGAAACATAGTCACTTTATGCCTACCGTTTGACACTCTTGGCCACGAGCGGGCAAGGGCGCAGGGAGAATAAAGATTGAAAGGCCCTATCCTCCGTGTTGAGGTAGGGCCTTTTTGCGTTCGGATTTCGTTTTCTTATTAAATGGAGAAAAACCCGGGAAACGAAGGGCTTACCTTTTCTCCCTTATGACGTTGAGCAGTTCTTGGTTGCTTACGATTGCAGTTCCGACCTTTCCCACGACAATCCCCGCCGCATAGTTCGCTAAACTCGCAGCATCTTTAACACTCACATGAAGTCCTGTCCCTAAAGCAAGAGCCATCGTTCCAATCACGGTATCTCCCGCACCGGTCACATCATAGACTTCCTTAGCAACCGTGGGGACAGGATAGGGTTTTTGATGAGGTTCGAAAATCGTCATTCCCTTTTCCCCCTGGGTGATCACTAAGGCATTACACTTTAGCCGCTTCAGCAGGCTTCGGCCAATTTTCTCCACGGAGACCTGATTGGTGACAGGGATCCTTGACGCTTCACTCGCTTCATTGGTATTCGGCGTAATCACGGTGGCCCCTTTGAAAAAGAAGAAATTTTTCACTTTCGGGTCAACCATGATCAACTTCCTCGACTGCCTGGCCCTGCTGATAATGGTTTGGATCAGCTTTCTCGTCAGTAAACCTTTGCCATAGTCAGAAAAAACGACTCCGTCAAAATCTTCCATCTTCTCCGTCAAGAACTTTGAAAGATTTCTGAAAGTAGAGGCCCTGGGGTGATCGGTTGTCTCCCGATCGACCCGGACCAATTGTTGGTAATGAGGGTGATGGGCGATGATCCTGGTTTTCACCGTTGTCTGTCTTCCTTGTTCAAAAAAAATCCCTTGGGTTTGGATCCCCCCTTCGGCAATCCTTCTGTACATCTTTCGCCCATTTTCGTCATCACCCACGATGCCGCAGAGCGATACGGCTCCTCCAAGAGAACGAATATTATGGGCAACATTGGCGGCGCCGCCAAGATTAAAATCCTCTGCCTCCGCGATGATCACTGGAACGGGAGCCTCCGGGGATATGCGAGAGACCTTCCCGAAAATGGATCGATCCATCATAATGTCACCCACGACTAAAAGTTTGACCCTCGGAAACCTTTTCAATATGGATTCCAACTTTTTCCGCTGTTTCGTCCTGATCATCTTATTTGTCCTTTAAGAGTATTCTCGCCTTTGAAAAAAATTCAGCCGTCTTCTTCAACCCGATCTCGACCCCAACCGTTGGTTCATAACCCACAATTTCTTTTCCCTTGCGGATGTCGGCCAGGGAGTGCTTCACATCTCCTTTCCGGGACTCTTGATAAAGAGGAAATATCTTCGACCCAAGAATCTCTTTTAAAACATTGAACAAATGATTCAGCGAGATTCTTTTTCCACAAGCAATATTAATGGCCTCTCCGTGGAGGTGTTCTGCGGACATGGCGAGAAGATTGGCCTGAACCACATTCTCAATATAAGTAAAATCCCGAGACTGCTCTCCATCCCCAAAGATGACCGGAGGACGCTCTTGAACCAGGGCGTCGATAAACTTCGGGATGACGGCGGAGTAAAGGGAGTTCGGGTCTTGTTTCGGCCCAAAGATATTGAAATACCTCAGGGAGATGGTTTCGAGGCCATAGAGCTGGTAAAAGAGCCGGCAATAGTGTTCTCCGACGTATTTTTGTAAAGCATAGGGCGAGAGAGGATTCGTGGCCATCTCCTCGTGTTTGGGCAAGGTGGGAGTATCGCCGTAGACTGAAGAAGAAGAGGCATAGATGACCCTTTTTACCCCTTTCCCCCTGGCAGCAAGAAGAATATTTAAAGTCCCTCCCACATTGACCGCGTTCGATGTCTCCGGGTCCTCCACAGAACGTTGAACCGACGGGAGGGCGCCCTGATGAAATACATATTCCATCCCCTCCACCGCCTTTTGGCAGGTAAGGAGGTCACGGATGTCTCCTTCGATAACCTTCAGCGAAGGATATTTCACATCAAAGATCAGATTTTCTCTTTTGCCGGTTGAAAAATCGTCGAGGACTCGAACAACGTGCCCCCTTTTGAGCAACTCCTCTGTCAGGTTCGACCCGATAAACCCCGCCCCGCCAGTCACTAAGACATTTGCCATGCTGGTCTCCCGTTGATTCTATTTAACAAAATGATCTCGACTTATCAAGAAATTATGTTGACTGAGATCATTATTATTCAGCGTCCTTTCCCTCGATCAATTTGACCGTTCGATCTGCTGCCAATCGAACGCCCCTCGGATTCCAATGGCTATCGTCGAGAAAAAAGAGTAGGGCTGATTTTTTTCGGTATTCGTCTTCAAACGCTTTTTGGGTATCAACGGTTTCAATCCTTCTTTTCTTCAACTCCCGTATAAGCTGTTCTAAAAATACAGGCCTTCGGGGGTCTGGCAGGAAATCGTGGTAAATATTCTCTTTGTTGGGGATCGGAAGAAAGATAAAGCGAATATTCCTTTTTCTCAGAATCTGGTCACAGGCTTCTATCGTTTCGACTGCTTTTCGAAAACGCTCATAGGGTACCTCTTTATTGGCTGCCTCCCCTTGGACAAAGAGCATGGGGCCAAATTTCGAAGGAAAAGGATAGTAGTCTTTCAGTGTTCCGTTTCCCACTTTTGCCCTCACAGAGTACAACATATTCATTTTGAAAAGGCGGTCGAGCATCACCCCTACGAATTGAACCCATCTGATTTGTGCTAATTTATCTCTCCCTTCATAAAAAGAACGAAATCGCTCCCTCCTTTGGGATAGTTTGGGAAACGGTATATTGAGGATATCTCTTTCAATGTAAGAAACAATGACAACCTGAGGAGGATCTTTCTGAAATCGCAAATCCTTTAAGAAGCTATTGATCGATCCCGCCGGGGCGTAAGGATATACAGGGACTTTCAATTGTTCTTCTAAGACTTCAGAGAGCATCTGTTCCTGTGTCAGTCCAACGCCCGCAATATTTGAATCGCCGATGATGACTACCTGTGGCCTCATCCCTTCAGCATCTTTCTTCCGGAAGCCATAGCGATCTGTTATCCATTTCACCCTCTTGGGAATAGCAAAAGAGGTATGACGCGCTAAATCCCCGCTGATTTCCAATTTGGTTACATCCATACAGGGATAAAAATGGCCGGGCAAAATTGAGTGAATTTTTCTGATGAGCAAGGCCTCCCAGACCCGAAAAGTGAAGAAATCAATCGGCAAGACGAACAGTTCAATTCCCGCCACAATAAGGAAGGGAGACAAGAAAAGGAGAGATCTCAAAAAGAATCTTTTCATAAATCCTAGTCAAACATACTTGAAATTCCCCCTCACTCTTGCCCTCTCCCAACGGAGAGAGGGAGGGAGTAAGGGGTACGTACAGAGTTAAAATTGAAAATAGATAAATTCTTTGTTTCCAAAATTGCCAAACAATAGGATGGCCACAGCCATTGAATAATAAACGGTCCACCTCAGACCTACCCGCTTCTTAGATAGCCACTGGTCAAAATGATTGTCTCCTTGCGAGAGATGGATGAGCAACAAGATTCCAACTGAAACAACCCCCGCCACTAAATGAAATTTCAGCGGGCCCAAAAAAGGAGCAGCCTTAAGTGCCCGAGCAGTGACCTTCCCCCATCCTGTGAATAAATGCGAGATGATATAGAGAGCATCCGAAATGTTATTTGCCCTAAAAAATATCCAAGCAAAACATACCAAGGAGAACGTTACCGTACCCTTGAAATAATTATGAAGTCTCGGAACTCTATCAAGACCCATTGCCTTATGAATCTTCTCTCTTATATTTCGTGTGAAGCCTGAAAAAACGAGATAAATTCCGTGCAATCCTCCCCAGACGATAAATGTCCAATTGGCTCCATGCCATAACCCGCAGATCAACAAGACTATAAATAGATTAAAATACCATCTTGGAATGGAAACTCGATTCCCTCCCATCGGAAAATAGAGATAATCTCGAAACCATGAGGAGAGAGAAATGTGCCACCTTCTCCAGAATTCGGGGACGGATTTCGAAAAATAGGGGCGATTAAAATTGTCCATGGTCGTGAATCCCATGACCTGGGCCGCTCCGATGGCGATATCGGAATAGCCTGCAAAATCGCAATAAATCTGGAAGGCGAACAATAAGGTGGCCAGGACGAGGCCGACCCCGGAATGATGCGTCGGATCGTTATAAACAGAATCCACCAGGGGGGCTAAATTGTCCGCGATCACCATTTTCTGAAAAAGCCCCCAGAGCATCAATTTCAATCCATTCGTCACTCTCCAATAGTCAAAAACAAATTTTTCGAACAACTGGGGCAAAAACCTTTTCGCCCTTTCAATGGGCCCGGCCAACAATTGAGGGAAGAAAGCCACATAGAGTGCATAGTACCCCAGATGTTTCTCAGGGGACTGATTCCCTCGATAGACATCAATGGCATAGCTCAAGTTTTTAAATGTGTAGAATGAAATACCAATAGGTAAAAGGAAATTTAGCGCAGGGTTTCCATAAAACAGATTGTAATGTTGAAAGACGGTTCTCAAGGAGTCGTTGAAAAAATTATAATACTTGAATACAAACAAAAACCCGAGGTTGAAAAATAGACTGAGGATTAGGATTGTCTTTCTTTTGGATTTTGTTGTAATTTTACCCATCCGGAGGCAAGCAGAATAGGTGAATAAGGTGGTTATGATAATTAAAATGACATAGGCTGGCTTCCACGAAATATAGAAACAATAACTTGCGCCAAGAAGTAATATCCATCGGAAACGGTAAGGGATCGCAAAATACATTGCCGTCACAATTGCGAAAAAACACAAAAATTGCATGGAGTTAAAGAGCATGATTCCTTACCCCAATTTCCACTGTTTGAATGGCTCCAAAGAACTTATACGGGGGGGCTGTCAGAAGGAAGGCATCGCCTCCTCAATTCTTTGAACTCCATTTCCAAAAGAGCATATCGTTGGGCCAGATCCTTATTTTGGCCTGCTAATTTGGAGATCACAACGGAGAAATGGAAGACGATGAGGAGGAGAAAGAAAAAGGAGATTAACACCACCGCAGACAAATAGAATATACCGCTAATTTTAGCAAAAAACTGGGAGAGGAAAAACGCCGGCCATAGACTAAATACCAAAACCACTATTCCCGTAAAAAGCCAAAGGATGGCATATTCTTCCCGAAGCCTCTTCTTTCTAATTAGCTCGAAGGTAGTTAAGAGTAGAATCACACTGAGCACGCCGACAATGATTTGAATCTTGATTAACATCGTTCTCCCTCCTGTTCCAAAAGGGGTGGCTTCTTAAAACAATCCACAAAAATTGCTAACAACACCTTCACCATATAATAGATAGACCTGATTCTCGTAATCGAGGACTCCCCCGAATGCCTCTGGCTCATCCCGACAGGAGTTTCTCCCATCTTTAAATGACACTGATGGAGCAAGATTACTGCTTCCGGCTCCGGATAATCCTGGGGATAATCTAATGCAAATAGTTGAATTGCCTTTCGGTTCGATGCCCTAAATCCAGAAGTGGGGTCTGTAATCCTCTGCCCCGCAATTGTTGAAATCACTCCAGAAAAAATTGCAATGCCAATCCTTCTCATTATTGAGCCTTTATATCCCGAACCTCCAATGAAGCGCGAACCAATGGCCACGTCGACCTTTTCCACCTCCAAAGCATGGAGGAGCTTCTGAATCTCCTTGGGGTCATGCTGACCATCTGCATCCACCTGAATCGCGATATCATAACCTTTCTCATAAGCGAATTTATAACCCGCCTGCATGGCTCCACCAATCCCCAGATTAAAAGGAAGGTCTAGAACAACGGCTCCTTTAGACTGGGCTATTTCCGAAGTCAGATCAGTAGAGCCATCGTTCACCACCAAGATATCAGCCTTGGAAAGATGGATTTTGATTTCCCCCACCACCTTTTCAAGTGACCCCGCTTCATTAAATGCAGGGACAATCACTAAGATCTTTTTCCGATTCTCCATGGAGACTATTTTTATCAGATCGATCCCACTTTATCAAGTTAAAAACCTTTGAATGGCGAGAGGCAAAATATTCCTTGACAAATAACCTATGTTCGAGTACACTCCTATAACACTCTTATAGGAGTGCCACGTGAAAACAGAAAAAAGCAAGGTGACCATCAAAATCCCAAGGTCTCTCTACGAGAACCTTGGTAAAATCATTGAGCCGGGCGGTTTTAATTCTGTTACTGAATTTATTGTCTACGTATTGCGGGACCTCATCTCCTCTAGATCGGTGCAGAAGGGACCTTCTCTCTCACAGGAAGAAATCGATCTAATTAAAAAACGACTGAAGTCTCTGGGATACTTATAAATTTTTTTGTCCGAAAAAGCTGATTGAAGCCTCATTTAAGGAAGGAACGGGAGGATGTTTTTTAAAAATAGACTTATCGGGTTCATCTTTGGGTTGGCTCTTTTCTTCATGATGGCACCTGCCATCGGGGGCCAAGAGAGGGAAAACAGAAACAGGCCTAGTTCTTCTGGGGTTACTATTACCCTTGAGGGCACGGTCAGAGTATCAGGTGCCTGGGCCCTTTACCCCATGATGGTCAAGTGGGCGGAGGAGTTCAGAAAGGTCTATCCCAAAATAAGGGTTGATGTCTCTGCCGGAGGAGCCGGCAAGGGTGTTGCCGATGCCCTGGTTGGTCTTGTAAATATCGGGATGGTGTCCAGAGAGATTACGCAAGAAGAAGTGAAACAAGGTGCATTTTATGTTCCTGTAGTTAAAGACGCAGTATTTCCAATGATGAGTGATCAGAACCCAGTTTTCCATAAAGGTTTGTCTCAAAAGGGGATCACAAAAAAGACCTTTATTGACCTTTGGATAAAAGGCAGAGATATGACATGGGACGAAATTGTTGGAAGTGACCCTAAATACAAAATCCACGTCTACACGAGATCGGACTCCTGCGGCGCCGCAGAAACATGGGCGCAATACCTGGGAGGGAAAAGACAGGAAGACCTTCAAGGCATCGGCGTTTATGGGGACCCCGGGCTTGCCGAGGCTGTACGAAAAGATCCTCTCGGCATCGGCTACAACAATCTCAATTATACCTTCGATTTTAAAACGGGTCTGCCGTCCAAAGGCCTCTGTGTCGTTCCCGTTGATTTAAACGAAAATGGGAAGATCGATCCGGAAGAAGATCTAAAAACAAAAAACAAGGCCATTCAGGCGATTGCCTCTGGGGTCTATCCTTCCCCGCCGGCAAGAAACCTCTATCTCCTGACGAGAAAGAGTTTCAAGGATCTCACCAGGGAATTTGTCCGGTGGATTTTGACGGATGGCCAGAAATATGTTGGCGAAACAGGATATATTCCATTGACAAAAATCCAGGTCAATGCGGCATTAAAAAGACTGGAGATTAACCCGTAATATTTGAGAACGTTCGGAGGATTCCGGCGAAATGCGTTGGAGACAGATCAAGGATCGGCTTTCTGCCAAATCGATGATTTTAGCCGTGGCGTTTGCCAACTCGCTTGTTTTGTTGGTCGGTCTGGGTCTATTGATCAAATCGATTCCCATTCTCGAAAAAAAATCGCTCTTCCATCTCCTTCTGTCTTCTAACTGGCATCCTTTAAGGGGGGAATTTGGGTTTTATCCATTTATTGTCGGAACGCTGGAAGTCACCGCTATCGCCATGATCCTGGCTGTCCCGGTCTGCCTTTTAAGTGCCATCTATCTTTCAGAATATGCAGATCACCGTTTGAGAGAGATCGCCCGTATCACCGTTGACATTATGGCAGCCATTCCCTCCGTCATCTACGGACTCTGGGGAGTGATTGTGGTGGTGCCTTTCGTATGTCTCCTCGGAAAGTGGCTGAACACCCCGACCACCGGCTACAGCCTTCTGGCCGGGGGAATCATTCTCGCTATTATGGCTTCTCCCATCATTATTTCCGTATCGCTCGAAGTGCTTCGAACTGTGCCCCTTCAGGCGAGGGAGGCAGCCCTGGCTTTAGGAACAACAAGGTGGGAAGCCATCAAGCATGTTGTCCTGAGGAACGCCTTTCATGGCATTCTTTCAGCCGTCATTCTCGGATTTGCGCGGGCATTTGGTGAAACCATTGCCGTCCTGATGATCGTGGGAAATGTCCCCAAAGTTCCAACCTCTGTCTTTGATCCTGCATACCCTCTTCCGGCTCTGCTGGCAAACAATTACGGCGAGATGATGTCCATCCCGCTTTACAATTCCGCACTCTTGCTTTCGGCCCTGATCCTGCTCGTGGTGGTCAGCGCCTTCAATATGACAGCTCATCTGACTCTGATGCGGGTCGAAAAGAGGTAACGTCACGTGAAATCAAGAAAGATTGAAGAATCCGTGCTCAAGCTTCTCATGATTGTCTCTATCACGATGGTTCTCGCTGTCCTGGCCGGCATTCTGATCGTCATCGTGGTGCGGGGGGCTTCGGCTCTCAACCTATCCATGCTCATTCAAACCCCGCAAGGCGGCTACTACCTCGGAAAAGAGGGGGGGATTGCAAATGCCATTGTCGGATCCCTCTGCCTTGCGTTTGGCGCTTCGTTATTATCTTTCCTGTTAGGGCTCCCCATTGCCTTTGCTTTACAGAAGGAATACATCGGCCGTCGTCTTGCCCAAATCACCAGGCTCTCTCTCGATATCCTCTGGGGAATCCCTTCCATTGTTTACGGAGCCTTCGGCTTTATCATTATGGTTTACCTGGGATTGAGGGCTTCGCTGCTGGGCGGAATCATCGCCCTGACCCTTCTCATGCTGCCGATCATGGTACGATCCATCGATGAAGTCATTCGTATGACACCTCTTGAATTGAAAGAGGCTTCTTATGCCATGGGAGCCACGAGAATCGAGACCACCCTCAAGGTGGTCCTGAGGCAGGCGCTGCCCGGGATGGTCACGGGGGTTCTCCTTGCTTTCGGGCGCGGGATCGGAGATGCGGCCTCTATTCTATTTACGGCCGGTTACACGGATTACATTCCTCGGTCTCTCTTTGATCCGGTCGCTTCTCTCCCCCTTGCCGTCTTTTTCCAAGTAGCCACCCCAATCCCTGAAGTTCAGCAACGGGCTTATGCCTCAGCTCTTATTCTGTTAATCATCGTTCTCCTGGTCAGCGTTGTCTCAAGACTATTGAGCCGCCGGTTCTCAAAACATATCGTAAGGTAGGACATTCAAATGCCGCATATCAGCTTATCGAATCTCATGGTCGCTTACGGAAATCAAAAAGTGCTTCAGAATATTACCGTGGATATTCCAAATAACCAGATCACTGCAATCATCGGGCCCTCTGGCTGCGGAAAGACAACCCTTCTTAAAACTCTGAACCGACTGGTCGATCTCTATGACGAAATCAGGGTAGAGGGGGAGGTCCGGATTGACGGCGCCGATATTTACGACCCGAAAGCGGATCTTCTTACTCTGAGGAAAAAGGTAGGATTTCTTTCACAGAAGCCCTACCCTCTTCCCATGTCGATCCATGACAATATCACTTTCGGACCTCGAATTCACAGGATGAATAGAAAGGAACTTCTTGATCAAATCCAGGAATTAGAAAAACATATCCCCATCGATTCGTTGTGCCCTCATGGTCGACAGGAGGAGACACGACCCAGCAAAACCCATGAGATGGCTTATTTGGTCGAATACTACCTTCGCCTCGCCGGTCTTTGGGAGGAAGTCCGAGAGAGGCTACATGCCCCAGCCGCCCAGCTTTCCATCGGGCAACAGCAAAGGTTGGCGCTCGCTCGGGCACTGGCGGTTGAACCCGAGGTCATCCTCGCTGACGAACCAACATCAGCACTCGACCCCATCTCGGCACAGCTGATCGAAAAACAGTTTAAGACCCTGAAAAATCACTATACGATTGTGGTCGTCACCCATATCCTCCGCCAGGCGCGGCGCATTGCCGACTATGTGATCTTCCTGTACTTAGGGGAGTTGGTCGAACACGGACCTGCCGGACAATTTTTCAGCTCCCCTCGTGACGAAAGAACCCGGGCTTACATTTCTGGCGAGATCAGTTAATATAAAGAAACGTAAGATGAAATCAATTTCAAAAGAAATGAAAAAGACTTTGATTATTGGCGTTGACGGCGTTCCCTATTCCCTCTTAAACACCTACATAGAGAATGGCATGGTGCCAAATTTAAAAAAGATTTTGAGCCAAGGCTTTACACTTCACCAGATGAATGCATCCATCCCTGACATCTCTTCGGTTTCCTGGACATCTTTTAACACCGGAGTCAATCCCGGAGAACATGGGATCTATGGATTTACAGATTTAAGCCCTCACAGCTATTCTTTATACTTCCCGAACTCAAAGGATATCCAGGCTCCGACTTTTTGGGAGATTTTAGGGAAAACGGATCGAAAAAATTCAACGCTATTTCAAAAGTACCATAATAGGATAAACCGTTCCTATCGCTCCATTATTTTGAATGTGCCTCATACGTATCCTGCTTGGCCGATGAATGGAATACTGGTCTCCGGTTTCGTCGCCCTCGATTTAAAGAAAGCAACCTTTCCTGAATCCGCTTACCCTTATCTTCACTCCATCCATTACCTCATCGATGTGGAAGCCGAAAAGGCCAGAGAAGATAAAGTGGCATTTATGAAAAGCCTGTTCGAATGTTTCGAGATCCGCAAGAAAGCGATCTCTCATCTCTTCGAGAAAGAGTCCTGGGACCTTTTCTTCGCCTGTATTACGGAGACGGATCGTTTACACCACTTCTTCTTTGATGCCTCGAACGATGAAGAAAATCCTCATTACGAGTCTTTCCTCCAGTTCTATAGCGAATTGGATAAGTTTATAAACTATTTGTACGAGGCGTTTCGTGAAAGATTTTCGGAAAACGGATTCTTTATGGTCCTCTCCGACCATGGATTCGCTCCGCTGAAAAAGGAAGTCTACCTCAACCGATTCCTGGAGGAAAAGGGGTTTTTGGTGTTAAAGGAGAGCGGCAATTTCTATGAGAGGATCCACGAGGGAACACGGGCGTTTAATATGGATCCCGGCCGTATTTGTCTTCATGACCACGACCGATACCCAAGGGGCAGGGTCAGAAAAGAAGAGAGATCGGATCTATTAAGGGACATCAAGGAGACACTCAGGGGCTTAAAAGGAGAAAACGGCGAGACGGTCATTGATAAGATCTATGAAAAAGCGGAGATCTATAACGGACCTTACAGCGGGATGGCTCCGGCTTTGGTCTGCCTTCCAAACGATGGCTACGATTTGAAGGGAAGTTTGGAAAAGAAGGAAATCTTCGGCCAAAATATCTTTACCGGAATGCATACCTGGCATGATGCCCTTTGTCTTCTTCCGGAAAAGATTATTTTTTCTGAAAAACCATCCATCCAAAATCTTACGGAATACATTCTTCAATATTATTCTGAATAGGAGACTCGTTTATGGATCACTTAACAAGATTGGAAAACAAAAGTATTTATATCATTCGAGAAGCCTACTACCAATTTAAGGATATCGCCATATTGTGGTCTGTCGGGAAGGATTCCACGACGCTGCTCTGGCTTTGCCGCAAAGCATTTTTCGGTGCCATTCCCTTCCCGATCATTCATATCGATACTGGTTACAAGTTCCCGGAGATGTATCGATTTAGAGATGAAAGAGCGAAAGAATGGAATCTTCGTTTACTGATCGGGAGAAACGAAGAAAAACTTAAGGAAGGAATGGGACCGGGTCAGGGAAGCAAATTGGACTGTTGCAATGAATTAAAGACAAATGCCCTCAAGATGATCATCAAGAAATACCATCTGAAGGCCATCCTTTTAGGCATCCGGAGGGACGAGCATGGGATCCGGGCAAAAGAAAGATATTTCTCGCCAAGGGATTCTCAGTTTAAATGGGATTATGAGAATCAACCCGCCGAATTATGGGATCAATACCAATCGACCGTTGAGGAAGAGGAGCATTTTAGGATTCATCCCCTTCTTCACTTTACAGAATACGACATCTGGAATTATGTCAAACGAGAAGGACTCCCCATCGTCCCTCTCTACTTTAGCAAGAATGGGAAAAGATACCGGAGCATCGGGTGCGTCACGTGTTGCTCTCCCATTGATTCGAATGCTCAAACCATAGATGAAATTGTTGAAGAAATTAGAATCTCAAAGACCTCTGAAAGATCAGGAAGAGCCCAGGACAAAGAGAACATCTACACAATGCAGAAACTGAGAGCCCTGGGATATATGTAACGGAAAAACAGGGGCTAGGGGTTAGGGATTGGGGATTAAATAATTAGGCACGGGGCCTATGGGAAAACAGATCAAAAGTTTCAGAGATCTGATGATTTGGCAAAGAGGGATTCAAAAGGGTTTCAAAATTGAATTGACACCGTCATTAGAAAATCTCCCCTGGCCCCTCTTTACCAAAGAGGGGTAATGCCTCCCTTTGGCAAAGGGAGGTTAGTAGGGATTTTACAAACCAATGTCTATATTATTATGAGACTGTTCATATCTCCAACGAAAGGACGGAGTATCTCATTGATCAAATGAACTCAGTGGGTAAGATGATTCGGGGATTAATGAAGAAGCTAGCCAGGCCTCGATCCATAACGAATCCCTAACCCGAATCCCTAACCCCCAACCCCTAACCCCCAACCCCTACAAGGAGGAGACTTTTATGAGCACTGAAGAAAAAGCCCTGCCGATCGTCATTGTCGGCCATGTGGATCATGGGAAGAGTACCCTCATTGGCAGGTTGCTTTACGACACGGATTGTCTCCCTCCCGATAAATTTGTAGAGATACAAACGAGTTCTGAGGAGCTCGGCAAACGATTGGAATTCGCTTTCGTCATGGACTGCCTTGAAGAGGAGAGATCGAGAGGGATCACCATCGATACGACCCAGACTTTTTTCAAAACGAAGAAGAGACGATACGTGATTATCGATGCCCCCGGTCACAAAGAATTCTTGAAAAATATGATCACAGGCTCCAGCCAAGCAGAGGCCGCCTTATTGATCATCGATTCTTTCGAGGGCGTTCGAGATCAAACCAAACGTCACGCCTATATCTTAGGCATGCTGGGTCTGAATCAGGTATGCGTCCTCTTGAATAAGATAGACCTGGTCAATTATTCCAAGGATAAATTTTTCGATTTAAAGGCAGAGATCGCCGAGTTCTTAAATAAATTGAATGTCCATCCCACCTTTGTACTGCCCATCTCGGCCATCCATGGAGATAATGTGGCCAGTCCTTCAGAGAAACTCTCCTGGTTTGACGGCCCGACCGTCTTGCAGGCACTGGACACCTTTCATGACTTAAAAATAGAGGAGAAACCGCTTCGTTTTCCCGTTCAAGATTCTTATCGAGTCGATAGGAAAAAGATCTTAGTCGGCAGAATCGAATCAGGCCATCTCACGAAAGGAGAAAGCCTATATCTCTTGCCCGGAAAGAAAAAAGTGGTCGTCGAAAGCATCGAGAAATTTCTCGAAACGGGTGTGAACATGGCTCATTTCGAAGAATCGGTGGGAATTTGTCTCAAGGGAAGGCATCTGGTAAAGAGGGGGCAAGTTTTGACGGCAGACCTCTCTTCCACGATCTCGAATAAAATCAAGGCCAACATCTTTTGGATGGACCCCATGGGTTATCACACCGGAGAAACCCTCCTTTTCAGGTGTGTGACTCAGGAGGTCCCGTGCCGGATTGAAAAGATCTACAGAAAATTCGACCCTGCCTCGATGGAACTAACGGAGAAGGATGCGTCTTCCATCAAGACTGCGGAGGTGGCGGACATCCTGATTCAGCTTGATAAAAAAGTGGCGGTCGATCCTTTTACTGAAATTCCTGAGATGGGAAGATTTGTGTTAGAAAGGGAGGGCAGACCCGTCGCGGGAGGAATTATTCTTTAATTTTTTGTTGCTTGCCATATCCTCGGTTAACTTACTTAATTAAAAATCCCAAAGACCCATCTATAAAATAAGGTTTCCTATTGACTTCTTTTGCAAAGTGAACGAATGCCTTGTTCCAATTTACATCGTGAGCAAACAATATGCCTCCAGAAATCAGGCGAGGCCATGTCTGTTCGAACTCAAATATCATTCCAGAATAGGAATGTTCACTATCATGAAAAAAAATATCTACAGAATTCAGTTCTTCAAGAAGCTTGGGAAGCACATCCTGAGATTTTCCAAGCACAATTTTTAATCTATCATGAAGGTATTCGGGGACCAACCAACCCGAAGACTGACCTTTGGGGATCACCGCTCCGCCCTTCTCTTTGTAAAAATCGTCTTGGGCGTAATGACGACCCTCTATTTCTGGAAAATCTATAGAATATAACTTGCCTTTGTTATTCATACGAAGTGCTTTAAGAATGAATGCCGTTGAATAGCCATTGCCGGTACCTGACTCCACGACTGTATTAGGTTTCTTAATTCTTACAGACGCATAGAGAATATAAGCTTGCCTTCTGGACACGATGCCTGAAGAGTAAGAGCATCCTCTGACGGTTCTTCCTCTTATACGATTAAATGTTTCTAGCTCCTTCTCGAGATATTCATTAATATTATCTTCTCTTATTTCATTAAGGATGCGATTAAAAACACTTTTTCCGTCAAAAATTATTTTATAAAAATCTCTCGAAGGGAATAATTTCTTGCTCAACGCCCTCAGATGGATTGGATAGTTTCTCGCAAGAGATATTATATCCTTTGGCCTAAATACCATATTTAATCATTCCTTTTCTTGGGATGCACTGTTTTCCCTGATTTTGTGAACAGGGGGAATAGTAATAGCTAACTGTGGATAAACAACCAGAATCCTCATAGGCTTAATCCAGATATCCCAAGCCTCGAAGCCTCTTCTTCACCATTTCCGTCTCCTCGTGTGAAAGTTCCGTTCTGGTCTCTGAGAATAAATTCTTGGAATCCTTTTCTTTATAGCCGATCGGATGGCTCTTCATCCAGTCTTCTTTAAACATGGTCGACGAGACTTTTCCATCCATATCGATCGGAATGGGTAGATCTAAAAGATGAAGAGCAGTTGGAGCAATATCAACCAAGGTGACTCCCTTAATGTCGAAACCGCGCTTAATCCCCTTCCCATGGGCAATCAAAATGCCTTCCCGGCGGTGGGTCCCAGAGTCCTCAAACGCCGGCATGCCCAAAATTCCCTTGACCCCTAATCCGAATTGGACCGAGGAATCATAACAATAATCCTTAATCGCGAAGGAAAGATCAGGTGCCTTTATTAACATAGGCCCCTGATAAAGTTCTTCTTTCCGTAAGACCTCCTGGATCATCTTCTCCCCTGTCCTTGGGTGCATAAGTTCCAGAAGTCTTTGGCTAATCTCTTTCAGAAGATGCTCATATTCTTCACCAGGAGCGACGATTCCCTGAGGTTCTCTCCCTTTGAGGTTGACAAATATCTGACCGTACGTTCCGAAAGCATAAGCCTTCGTCTGTTTCCAATCAACATCGCCAAAGGAAATGAAGGAAGTGGCAAGATCATACTGAAGAGAGGCTGGAAGCAACTTTCCTAACCTGCCCAGTCCAAATTTGCAAAGCAGTCGATAACCTTTAACGAACACGTCCGTCCTGCTCAAAAGCGATTTAAGATAAAGGGATGGTTTTCTCTTCAGTTTAAGCCATCCCTCCTCCATCAGCCATTTGTTGATAAACATGATGCCTTCCAGTGGTCCTGCACCATGGTCAGAAACGAGGATAAATGTCGTCTCCTCGTCGAATCGATTTATAATCTTCCCTACCGTCTCGTCCATCCTCTGATAGACTTCTTGAAATAATCTCTTTCCTTCTTCAGAACCTTCTTCGAGGAGGCGCCACAGCTTGTGGTGGAGATGGTCAATTTCCATAAACACATAGAGAGAAAAATCCACATCATATCGATCCATGAGATACAGGGCTGCGGCTTCTTTCTTCTCAAGAGAATAGAGGAGACCATCTACGTATTTTCTCTCAAACCCCCGCGCATAGACCTCCTGTTCAGCCAAAACATAATCTTTAACCCGTGAACGGATGTCATCTGAAAGGGAATCAGGATACGTGAAACAAACTTTTGTGCTTGGGGTATCGAATCCTGAAACAAGAAATCCATTCAATGGCTTAGGGGGGTAGGTCAGTGGCAGGTTAAAGATTCCCACTTCTTTCCCTTCCTCTCCAATGGTCTGCCATAGGGGAGGTTCCTTACAGGAATGGGAAAGGGACACACCAATATCATAACTTCCTTCTGCTCTCTCCCCCCAATCGTAGACGCCATGCTTTCCTGCATTTTTCCCTGTCATAATGGAAGTCCAAGCAATCGGGGTCTCGGGAAGGTAAGAGGACAAGAGTGGACCAAAAGCACCTTCCTCAATCAACTTTTTAATATTGGGGAGAATACCTTCCTCCGTCAATCTTTGGATGACCCCGAAAGGAGCTCCATCCAAACCGATCATAACCACTTTCCCCATGTGTCCCCTGTGTGAGATAAATGACGTCGCTTCTAAGGCTTCGAATCCCGATGACTCATTTTTGTGCTACAGAACCATGTTCGTCTTTTGTCAACCCGTTCCCGAATAACCGCTACGCGAGTTCTATCTGATGCTCATCAACGTGTTCCCTATACTCATGTCTCCTCGGAATGACCACGATGGCAAATTGAAACTTCAGGGCGTTTAGAATAGTCCCTGCCCCACAGTATCTGCTGATCAACGTTGCCATACAAATTCAACTGTTTCAATATCCCTTGAAAGTTATTTGGATGAACTGGAATTCCATTACATTTTTTTGCCTGCCATATAACAATATCCTGAAAGCGTTTGAAGGGATTTAATTTTTGATAAGATCCTTTCCATAACAGCTGTAATCTGATAAAGAGCACGACCCATGCCATAGATGGTCATGCCCTGTTTTGAAATCTTGAACTCTTTAACCCCCAACTCTTGAAAGATTTTTCTTAGATTCCCCTCTCGGATTCGATAGGATCCTTTTTCTATCCTCCAGTTACGATAAAGGAGACTCATGATATAGACTAAAGGACATAACCCATTATTTTCTCCTCCAAAACCAACATAGCCTCCTTTTTTTAGGACGCGAGAAGCTTCCGAAACACCCTTTTTGATATCACTCAAGTGGTGAAGGATTCCAAATCCGTAAACCAAGTCAAAGACATGATCTCTAAAGGGAAGAAATTCCATATCGGCAACGATCCCTTGACCTCCTGCTTTCACGAGTGAACGAATGTTTTCGAAAGAAATATCCACGCCAACGGAAGGGCCAAAAAGATCCTTCTGAGAACCATTTCCGCATCCGCAGTTAAGACTCAGCACCCCCCACCGAACCGGGACTAAACGTTTGAGCCTTTCGATATGATCACGGGTGCTGATCTCGATGATGTCGCTTCCCTTTGGGGTTGACTTGTTCTCATACCACTGCTTCTGAACTATTTTCTGTTTTTCCATTTTCTCCTATCTCGTAAGTTTTTCTCAATTCTGACCCTCGATGAATGCTTGAATAGCTCTGATCAGATTGCCTCTCCCCACATTTATTCCCGGAACAGGTTTTTTTTTGGTCAGAACCTCAGCGATTTTTGCCTCCAGTTGGTCTCCTTCGTAGGCGATTAGGATGTGATCATCCTTCCGTTCCTCGATGGCCCTGGCAATTTCCATTTGATGGTCTGTCCCGTGTTCACCAAGCTTCTTCCTTCGCGGAAAGATGAGGAGAGGAATTCCATACTCTTTACACAGAATGATCGTTCCAATCCCCGCATGTGAAATCACCAGCTCGGATGTCCGAATATATTCCATGGCAGTCTGGATGGGGACGAATTCAAAATACCGCGCGCTGCGAGGGCAATAAGAAGAATAACCTTTCTGGATCAGAATATCATAGGAGGTGCGGGAAGCAATCTCATCCACTTGTTTGATGAGACGATCAAACCCTTGATAATGGTTGCCCACTGTGACGAAAATCATATAAGCCCTCCCACATATTTCGCTTTAGGACCGTATTGTTTCAGCAAGGGCTTCCATTGGACCAAAAATAAATCCGTAATCGGGTAAACAAATCTCCCGGTCAAAGAAGGCCGATAGACCTGGGCGCTGCATTCCAAATAGACCAATCGAGTCCGGAAGAGGAATTTCCCAAAGTAGAAAGCAGGGGCGGCTATTTCAGAACCCGTCGAGAAGAGGATGCCCGGTCTCTCCTTCAAAAGGATCATGAATATTCTCACTACCCCTTTGATGAAGGCCGCCGGACTCTTAAAGATGTTTTCCAAATAATAGGTGCCTTCTCGGTTCATCGTGGTCACCTCTCGATAGGTCAATAGAAATTTTGGGTACGCTTCGAATGCCTCCCATAATTGCAGCATCTCCGTATAATGTCCCCCTGCGGAACAGATGAGACCAATCTTTTTAGTCTTTCCCATTATTTTGGCAAACCGAAATTGATAAACGCCGATCAATCTCGAAGAGAGATCCCTCTAGCATCAATTCCAAACCGCTTGAACCAGGCAAATATTTCTCCGTATGAAATCTTTCTCAATGCCTTCAAGGTTCTTCTTTTCTTCCACATAAGGGGAAAGCCCCGCAATGCCGATGCGTACGCCCTCATCAAAATCCATATTAATCTCCAGGGAGAATAGTTTTTTGTGAATTTACCGGCTGCCCCCCGATGTGTGAGGGCACCATAGGCCTGGAAAATAAACCGATAGAAAGTAAAAAATGGACTGAGGAGCAGCAGAGGCAATGGAAAATATTTGATGGTGATCCAGAAGCGATTCCTCTCGACATAGAAAGCCTTGAAAGGTGAATACTGGCCTCCGGTGCCAGAATTCTTGTGATAGATGACGGCCCTTGGAACATATAGGCCTTTCCAACCCGCCAATCGAGCACGAATCCCTATCTCCGCATCATCGGCATAAGCAAAAAACTCTTCATCAAAAAGACCAATTTCCTCAAAGACCGCCTTCCGATACATGCCACCACATCCGGGAGGGAAAAAAATTTCCTCGATCTCGTCATACTTCCCTCGCTCAAGCTCGTATTGCCCCCGTGATCGGCTCAACCCATCCCAGTAAATGAGTTCGCCAACCGCCTCGATTTGATTTCTCTTATAATAGGAGTAAACTTTCGAGGCCCACATTCCAATGGGACGGTCTGGGGAGGTGGCTTTGGCCAATTCCTCGAGCCAGGTGGGCTCTGCCCACGTGTCGTTATTCAAGAGGACAATATATTCCCCCCTGGCGGCTTCGATGCCGACATTATTTCCTCCCGTAAAACCGAGGTTTTTCTTATTCCGAATGGTTCGGATAAAGTCACCATAACGTTTCTCAGCAAACTCAGCTGAACCGTCCGTGGACCCATTGTCGACTAGAATGGTTTCAAAATCATGAAACGTCTGCTCCCTCAAGGAATCAATACATTCACCCAAGAAATGTTTACCGTTCCAGTTAGGAATGATCACGGATAATAGCGGTTGAGGGTTCATTTTCTTCCTACATTAAACCGAGGACCTGATCAACTCTCGTGAATCTAAAATGTTCCAAAAGAAATTCGAATTTCCTCAACGCAGAAGAGATACCGTAGTACGAAATAACACGATTGTAAAGAGGGAGCTTAAACCGAGGCGTCTTGTCGTAACCTTCCCAGGGGTGAAAATAAAGCAAAAATGGTTGAGTTCGATTGATTCTTTTCAATCCCCAGTAGAGGAAGGAGGACGGCAAAGCTCTCAAGTAAAATCCTCCCGAAATGGGAATCTTCAACCTTCCGATCATCAATGGGCACAAAGGAAACTCCATGAGGGAACTCTGGGGATTCTCTTTTCTTACATCTTCAAAAGAGATACGATATGGTCGCGTGGGTGCCCCACTGACTCCATAAAGAGGATTTATCTTCAAAGGGAAAATGCTCGCATCATATTGGTATCCAAAATCCAAAAGAACCTTCAGCGCCCATTTGTTGCGGTTATCAATAGAAAAACACGGAGCACGGAACCCTTTAATCTTGACCTCTCCCAGAATTTTTCCCATCACCGCATGAAAACGTTCAAGCTCCTCCCGGAACAAGCTTTCGTCCAAGTTCCATACAAGTTTGTGAGAAAAAGTGTGACAACCAATCTCATGCCCTTTTTCAAAAATTGACTGAATGAGGAAAGGATTTTGCTCGGCTACCTCCCCCACAACAAAGAAGGAAGCTTTCGTTTGATATCGGTCCAGAAGGTCAAGAATGGGTTTCGTAGCCTCCTCAGCCTGCGAGAAAGAGGACCTTCTCCCTTCTACCAGTTCGGAGTGATACCATTCCTCTAAATCGATCGATAATGCATTGATTCTTTCCATCGAAGGCCTCTCATAGAATTTCAATTTCTTACCTCGAAGATCATGGTTCTCGAAGGATTCGTCCATCTCGGGATCTTGAGATGGGTGAACAAAATAGAAATAGGGACCCACGCCCACGGACTCTCTTTTTCTTTGGAGATTTCCCAAGTCTTTATTTGTTTGTAACCACATTGGCTCAAAATTCGAGTCAGCGTCACGGCGGAGAAGAGAAAAATCTCTGATTGTCTCGTAAAAAATAAGAAGATTTTGAGAATGAAAAAGAAAGCCCTCTCCACTTTTTCCAGAAAAGAAGGAACGCAGGTCTCGGCGATAATGACGTTTCCCCCCGTCTTCAGGCAGAGAAAACCTTCTCTGAGAGCCTTCTTTACCGCTTCCATGGTTTCCTCTGTACTTCCTTGGGCCAGGTGGTGTAATAAATAGAAATACAAAATGGTATCGAAGCCCCCCTGCTTGAAAGGTAGGTTGATCGCGTCCCCGCAAACTTTATAGTAAGTTCTATCCTCTCCTTTCTTCAACATTTCCAAACTGAAATCGGTGCCTACATAAAAGGAGGTCTGAGGGGGATAGATCCCTCTCACACCCCCATTCCCTACATCCAGCACCCTTTCTCCTATCCGAGGTTCGACAATAGCCTTACGGGCATTGAACTTCTCCGAGGTGATCCTCTGCCTGAAGAGATCTTGGTAATGGGAAGAAACCTTATTAAAGAACCTCTGACTTCGTCTCATCGACGTATTAGCCCCCTCGATTTTAGCCGACTGCATCCGCGCTTCTTCCCCTTGAACCCCTATCGTCAGAGCGGGTCCACCCTTAAATGACATTGGTATCACCCCAGTTGACATACCACTTCTCTGGAGAATTTAACATTTCTCTTTTCGAATGGAAATAGACCATAAATTGAAAAGTTTTAGGGCTTGGGAGAAATCCTCTTTCCCGAAGAATTTTATCATAACGATGGCCTTGGGGGACCATGAATGCCAAAAGATCAGTTCCTTCCCGTTGGCTGTGTTGAATTCCTTCTTCCACGAGCGCCGTAAGCGTCGCCTCATCCAATGCCAATAAATCCACGATGACAGCGCTGTTGAAGTTGAGGAGTTCGACCTTTCGCAAGACAATATATCCCCTCACCTCTCCACTTTTTTTTGCTCGATAGATCGTATAGGTTCGCGTTGGGTGCCGAAGATATCTCCAGGTCAAATAATCCCCGTTCCGGACTCCCATGATGGGGTAAAGTGATAACGCCTTTTGCCAAAACTCATTGAACCGGTCATCAAATCCGTCTACTTTTTCTATCTCAATTCCATCCATTTCCCTTTTCTTTTTCCATCCGAAGAAGAGAACGTAGAAGAATCTTGCGACCCCTCCTGCCAGAAGACTCAGAGGTGGGAAATGGAAGTATCGGTTTAAAATGCCGTGAAATCTTATCGGGTAAACCAGGACAGGAAGCTTCACCACGTCCTTCCAACCAATTTTTCTCAGCCCAAGGATGGTCTCTAACCGTATCGGGAAAGCTGTCATAAAGAGTCCATTCCCCTGTTTGACTCGCAGCGCTCCATATCTTCCCATGGCCGCAAAAATACCCTTTCTCCAGTAATCCGGATGAACCATCAAATCGAGAGAAAGAGTTCCGAGAACTGTTTCTCCTTGGACGGAAAAGCGCCTTGGAGTATCCGCAAAGTGACCGATAATCTTGTTATGATCTTCTACGATGTATATAAAGGCCTTTCCAGCCGGCCCATCTATGAATTCCCACTGCCAGAATCTCGGATCCAGTTTATCCCTTTCTTCTTCTTTAAAAACGATTCCCCTTAGGGATAAAATCCCTTCCATATCCAACTTATTTCCGTCCCGAATTTTCCAAGAACCTCTACCCTTCATCGTCTTGCTCGACTAAACCAATTCCTTTCCCTTCCCTGGATAAGAACGGTAAATCAGATAGAAGTTTATTAAGGCTAAGCAGAACGCAACAATGCCAACGACCGTAAGAACCTGAACCAACGTGTCATGAAATAATAGTATTAGGCCGACCTCCATCAAGGTGAATAGCAAAAGCGGGTAAAGAAACTCCCTTCTGGAGGTGAAGAGATGATAATAAAGTAAAATTAAGGTAAGCGAGAAAAAGGCCATATTGACAGAAAACATTCCCACCAGAGGCAGGCATTCTGAGTAAATCTTCCCACTCAAGATCTTGATAATTGCCGATGGGAAGATAAAGGAGCACAGGGTACCTCCACCACAAAGAATACCAGCAATTTTGAGGTTCCTTTCTAAAATTGAGCGTGTCTTTTTCTCCTGACCCTCGGATGAGAAAAGACTAGGAAACATCACCGTGACCATGGGAATAGGAAGCACGAGAATAATTTTACCAACCATCTGGGCAATCGAATAATAGCCTGCCTCGATGGGTGTAAAAAAATGTTTTACCAAGATTAAATCGACGTTCGTGAGAACCATGAAGCACAATAGGGTCAATCCGACTGGAAAAACATATTGGTAGGCTTCAAAGAGATTCGGAGGACTATTACCGATGAGGTCCTCTTTTTCGTAAACCTTTTCCCATGGCGTTTTTAAGGAAAAATACAATAGTGAGAAAGAAAAAAAGGCCGTGACGAAATAGGCAAGTGCGACGGCACCCATTGCACCTAACAACCCCCACCCCAAAAGGACGAAAAGAATGCCCAGGATAAGTTTAAGCCCTCCATTCATAAAGAACGTGAAAGCTAAGGAACCAAATTTTTGCAAACCTTGTAGCCCTCCACTTGACACGGGAGTCACAAAGGCAAAAAAAAGAACAATTCCTGTGACAATAATCAAACCTCGCGAAGTGATTTGAAAAAAAGAGGAGAGGAAAGAGCTTCCCAGAGCTATCAATATAAATACTGAGGAAGCTATGGTCACCATAAGCAAGAG
The DNA here is from genome assembly GCA_963765435.1 of uncultured delta proteobacterium. GTDB lineage: Bacteria > Desulfobacterota > BSN033 > BSN033 > UBA1163 > UBA1163. The sequence continues at coordinate 1,610,141 of CAVXWK010000002.1, read as the reverse complement.
AAAGTGCCGAAGGAAGCCTCTCGCTTGAAAATATTGAGACTTCGCTTGAGAGGAAGTGACAAATCTTGCAATCGTCGTCTGAACCGTATTGGCTGGGGCAGTGATGAGCATAAAGAAGGCGGTCAGTGTATTAAGGTGCCCGTAATCGATCGGGGATAGGGCTCTTATCATAAAAAAATGATACAGGAGAGTAAAAACGCTGAAGAGGCCGAAGCCAACAAACATCAATCCTGTATTTTTAAAAAACTCATCCTTTAATTTTAAGAGTTTCAATAGATCACCTCGTAGATAATCAATCCCCGGTCCGCTTTTCTAAACACTTCTTTTAAATCCTTTGATCGAATGGACTCGATAAAGTCCGGATTCGTTTCATAAGTGTTTTTGTCAATGAGGATATATCGAACCCCTATTGCTCTTGCATATTCGATGATCTCGCTATACGACTTGCCAGGAATCCCGCGGTGCGAAATGCCCAGGGGTAAAAGCCTGAACTCTCGGTCAGCATAAAATACTTCTTGAGGCCTGTTGCTCATAATGATAGCATCCTGGGGAGTATTTTGTTTTAACCACAATCCGATTTCTTTTCTCCATGCACGAAATCCTCTCTCCGGCTTCAAGTCCGCGGGCAATTGGGTTAGGATTACGACAATAATCAACAAGAAAGTCACCTTCTCTGGATTCCATATGCTGATTTTCTCCAAATATCTTTTAATTTCAAAAACACCAGTACCAGCCCAAAAGAGGGAGAGGGGAATGACTGGAATTGAAAACCGGGTCGTTGAAGGGTTAAAGATGGATATAGAAAATAGGTGAAAAAGAACCAGAGAAGCTAAGAATAATTCATAGGCGATGACCTTTCTCCTGACCCTTATTAACCCAAAAAATAGAAACAGCCACAATGAAAAGTGGTAGGCCCTTAGATAGTGGTAGGTTACATGAGGGATATATTTAACGATGTTTCCAATGATCATTCGGATTTTAGAATTCTTTTCTAAGGACTTATTTTGCTCAATGCCTCTTGAAGAGTCCCCCTCCCCCGCGCCCCTTCCTAAAAATTGAGATTGTTGTGCCACAGCCTTTTTACTAATCAACCATTGGCCTGTCTCTTGATGGATATAGAAGACGTAAGGGATGACAAAAACAAGAACGCTCGGGATGAGGACCCCCATCAGAATCAATTTTTTTGACCATTTCTTTCTGAGAACCCCTTCTACAATGATCCAGACCAGATAAACCAAAACGTAACCAATTCCCTCTGGCCTCGTGAGATAGGCCAGGCCCAGAAAGCATCCTGACAACGCCATCCTCCATGCTTTCTCTTTTTTCAGCCCCGTCCAAAAAAAATAGACCGATAAAACCAGCAATCCCCAATAAGTGGCTTCCGTGAGGAGCGTTCCCGAATAAGCGACCAAATAGGGATGGAAAGCATAGAAAACCGCCGAAACAAAGGCTTCTTTTTGGCCGACCGCTCCTTTAATTAAATAGAATAATGGAATGACGGCAAGAGTCCCAAAAAAAAGAGAGAGCAATCTCCCCGCTATTTCAACATGAGTTGTATCCGGTGACACCAAGGAGATCAGGAATGGATAAAGAGGGGGGGCAGGTGAAGATAATCCTTTTGCAAAATGGCCCTTTAAAAAATCCCTTGCCCAGAAACCATAACCAGCGCTATCAAAGGCAATTCCTTGTGCCATCAGGACGGCATAAAGCCTTAAGCCAAACACAATCCCGATGAGGAGTAGGAGCACCTGCTTTTCGTTAAGGGTCTTGAAGAACTCAATAAAGTTTTTGGTCATTGGTTCAGATTGAAGGCAGATAAGTAAGTTAAAATATTAACCGAAGTGTCCGGCTAAAATCTGGACGATTTTCTGACTCGCCTTCCAATCTCCGAATATCTTATTTCCCCTTAAATACCTCCCTCGTCCCTCCATTTGACTGATCCCTTCTACAATCCTTTCCGCACTCGTCCCCACCAGCACGTTCCAACCACTTTTAATTGTCTCCACCCACTCGGTCTCTTCCCTTAACGTAAAACAGGGAACGGAAAACCAGCAAGCCTCTTTCTGGACACCCCCTGAATCGGTAAGGATCGCCTTTGCATTCTTTTCCAATTTGAGCATATCAAAATAGGAGAGGGGATCAATGAATTTGATATTTTTAAATTCGGAGAAGAGATGGTAGGCCTTCGTCACCTTCTTTGTCCTTGGATGAAGAGGAAGGATGACAGGAGTTTTTTTTCCGATCTCGTTCAAGGCTTTGAGGATAGATTTTAGCCTCTTGGGGTCGTCCGTATTCTCGGCACGATGGAGAGTGGCTAAATAATATTGCGGATTGCGCCCGCCTTGCCGAAGCCACGGCGAGGCAGGGAATCCGGATTGCGGATCGACCAGATTCAAATCATGAAGAATGCGCGATTTCTTTTCAGCAACCTTCGAATAATAGAGAATCGAATCGTACATCACATCGCCCACGTTCTTAACGATTTTGGTTGCTCCATTTCTTATGCCTTCCTTGACTAAATTTCGAACAGCTTGGTCAGTGGGGCAGAATAGCATAGTTGAAAGATGGTCTGTCAGAAGTCGATTAATCTCCTCGGGCATGCTCTGGTTGTAGCTTCTCAAACCCGCCTCCACATGAGCGACGGGAATCCTAAGCTTTGCGGCAGCCAAAGCACCGGCCAATGTCGAGTTCGTATCCCCATAAACCATCGCCACCTTGGGTTTTTCTTTTTTCATGACGGACTCGATCCTTTCAAGCATGATTCCAGTTTGTCTTCCATGGGAACCAGAACCCACGCCAAGATGATAATCCGGTCTGGGAAGTTCCAGTTCTTCAAAAAAAACTTTATCCATCAGGTAATCATAATGCTGGCCGGTATGAACCAAAATTTCCTGGATGCGGCCCTTCTTTTTATTAAATTCGCGAATCACTCGACTGACCGCTGCAGCCTTAATAAATTGGGGCCGTGCGCCCACAATGGTTATCATCTTCATTCCTTCAACCTTCCCTTCGGGTATAGTCCACAGGTTAAGGTTACGAAGCCGGTTTCGTATATGGTCAAAGGGTTACGGTTAAATGATCTAAAAAACTTGCAACGTAACCCTCTCACGAAACGAGCATCCTCGCCATTACCTTTTAACCCCTATTTTTAAACCAGCTTCACTCCGCTTCGATCTTTTCCATATTTTCTCCCGCAGGTTTTACAGACCGCTTTCCCGGATCGAAAAACAATCTCCTCAGCACATTCGCAGACCCACCCTTTCACTTTTCCAGGATTTCCATAAACCAAAGCGTAATCCGGAACATCTTTGGTCACAACAGATCCGGCACCAATAAAAGCATACTGACCAATCGTATTTCCACAGATAATCGTCACATTCGCGCCAAGGGTGGCTCCTCTTTTTACCAGAGTTTTCCGAAACTCTTTTCTTCTCGATATGAAACTCCTGGGGTTAAAGACATTCGTAAAGACCATGGAGGGGCCGCAGAAGACCTCATCCTCCAAGATCACTCCATCAAAAATAGAAACATTGTTTTGAACCTTTATATTATTTCCTAAGACCGCACCTGAACTGATAAAGACATTTTGACTGATGGTACAGTTCTGCCCGATCTTTGCACCTGGCATGATGTGGGTGAAGTGCCAGACCTTCGTCCCCTTTCCAATCTCCACGGGTTCATCCACGACAGCCGTGGGGTGAATAAAGTATTCCTTTCCCATCCCTTTATTCTCCTCCGAGGCGGATTGGAAATCCTTTCTTCTTCAAAGACTCCTGGGCCGCCATAAGAATTTTTACCACTCTGAGTCCGTCCCGCCCACTCGTTTTAGGCTCTTTCCTCAATTCGATGCTTTCAATAAAATGTTCTGCCTCAGCCCGGAGCGGCTCCGCCATCTTAATACTCGGGATAGTAATATCTCCGAACCTCAAGCTGAGATATTCTCCATAGGTATCATAAGAGGGATTCTTTACCCCTTTGTCATACAGTTTCAGTTTCTCAGAAGCTTCCATATCATCGAAGACCACCATCTTTTTCGAGCCTACGATGGTGATCTTCCTTAACTTATGAGGATCCAGCCAACTCAAATGAATATTCGCCATTTTGCCGTCAGAGAATTGGAGCCCAAGAAACACCACGTCCTCAATGCCCTTTTGGATATAGCTTTCCCCATGAGCGGTCACCGCAACCGGTTCTTCCTCGAGGAGGTATAGGATGACCGATAGATCATGGGGAGCAAAAGAGAGAAGGGCGTTTTCATCTTGCCGGATGACGCCGAGGTTGACCCGCTGAGCATAAATGTAGTAAATCTTCCCCAATTCTCCAGAGTCGACCATTTCCTTCAACCGGTCGACGACAGGATGATAGATCAGAAGATGACCGACCATCAGGATTCTTTTCCTCTTCACCGCGATCCCTAACATCTCCTGGGCATCTTTTACATTTAAGGTCATGGGTTTCTCTACCAACACATCTTTGTCCGCTAACATGATTTCCTTCGAAAGGGAATAATGAGAGAGAGCTGAAGAAGCCACGACAACTCCTCTCACCTCTGAATCCTGAAGGATGGGTTCCAAACCCTCAACCATCTTCGTTTGGGGGTAGGTCTTCTGTAATGACACCAATTTGTCAGGATCGCGATCACAGACATATTTCAATCGAACATTGGGAATTTCGGAAAATACCCGGATGTGGTTCTTTCCCCATGCCCCGGCTCCCACGACAGCAACGTTGATCATGGAACCTCCCCCCGTAATTAACGCTATGCGCAGAGCGCTAAGCGCTTAGCGCCTTTGTTGTTTCAGCCCCATTGCTTTGGGACACAACCTTAGGTGCCACCAAATTAGGTAGGCATAGATAAAAAACCTTTGTCTCCATTTCTTGACGGCAAATAAAGTGACAAAACATCTTACTCCGGTGGAAAGCACTTCAACAATCAGCTTAATGACCAATCCGATGCAGAGAATTAAGAATTGAGTATTCCCCTTGCCTCTTTTAAAAAAATGGTAACGGGACCGGTAGTATTCGACCTTCGCCCTTTTTCTATCTTTCTCCGCGCTCTTCCCTTGAAAATGATAGACCTCAGCCTGCGGAACATGGTAGACTTTCCAACCTGCCCTCTTCATACGATAGCACCAATCCGTCTCTTCGAGAAAAAGGAAATAATCCTCATCCAATAAGCCTACCTGCTCCAAGGCCGCCCGCCTCACCATCATACACGCACCGATCACCGAATCCACTTCTACAGGCTCAGAATAATTTCTCTCTTTTCCTGGAAACTTTTTCGGGAATAACCACCTCAGGAGGCTTTTATTAAGGAGCTCCGTAGTCAAGGACGGGAAATTGGCAATTGAGTTCTGTTTTGACCCATCACCATTCAATAGCTGGGCTCCGGCCACCCCGGCATTGGAACACTCATCCATAAACGAAACCAATTGTCGGATCGCTCCATTTTTCACCTGTGTATCCGGATTCAGAAGAAGAACATATCTACCCGATGCTTTTTGAAGTCCTTGGTTGACGGCCTTCGCAAATCCTAAGTTTCTCTCATTTTCGATGACATGAACGAAGAGAAATGCCTGCTTTACTTCGCTTACACTCCCATCCTGGGAGCCGTTATCGACCACAATGATCTCCCTGGATATTCCTTCTTCCTTTTCAGAAGCTGCTCTGATACAAGGGAGCAGAAATTCTTTCGTATTCCAGCTGACAATCAGGATGGATAAATCGATCAATCCTTAACGACCTCCAGATGCATCAGATCTCCAAATCTCAATCGATCCACCGCCCAACAAAATGGACCAAAAAGGAGCTTCAGAAAACGACTTTCTGCAACCGGTTGAGGCTTCTTACAAACTGCTCCCCGACCATATCGTTCATTCATCCAATATTGAAGACTTGCCAAGAAATTCCTCTCCCCAGAATCGAACCACAGCGTCTTAACCCTCAGGCCTAATGGGGAGAGAAGTTTTTGAATAGTCTCAGGAGTAAAGGAGAAAAGGTGCCGGGGGACATCCAAACTAAACCAACACTTACGGAACAGCCAGTAGTTCAGGCTTCTCGCATTCTGGACGGAGATATAAACTCGCCCTTTCGGCATGAGAACTCTCTTGATCTCAAGAAGGACTTCTTTCGGATTGCGGAGGTGCTCCAAAACAAAACTCATCCTGACCACATGGAAGAAATGATCAGGATAATTCGCTTCAAGAAGCTCTCCAGTGAAAAGAGAAAGCCCCTTTGACCTCGCCCGCTCAGAGGCTTCGGCATCTATCTCTACTCCGTATACATCCCAACCCATTAATTTTAATTTATAAAGCTCTGTTCCATTCCCGCACCCAATGTCTAAAAGCCTCCCCCCTTCGACAAAGGGGATACAGTGCTGATACTTGATTCGAAATGGCAGCATGACCATTTTTTTTAAGAGATGCGTGTTCGGGTGGGAATTGGAATGAGACCCATACCCCCAATAGGTTTCCAATACCTTTCTTCTCGACCGGGAGTATTCTCTGTAATGGCGCGGATTGGAAGTATAGTAGTCCTTTGGATAATATTCTTTCAGTGCCTCCGGTTCGGGTTGAGGATTGACAAAGATGAGGCCACATTCTTTGCACTGTACCACTTTGAAAACTCCGGGAACCCCAAATAAACGATCCCATCCATCAAAAAGAAATCGATGTTGATTCGACCCGCAAATTTCACAAGGCATCATTCTCACTGCCTAAACCACCTTTTCTCCCACGATGATCAAGGTATTTCCGCCCATCATAATCTCATCGGACAAGGTCTCATTCAACCGGTATAACTCCCGACTCTCCCTTGAGAGGAAACGTCCGTAGAGACGAATGATCCAGACGATGGGCAACAACCATTTCATCCTCGGCTTAGCTCGGTCTTTCTCCACCCCGAGGATCCGAAATCCTTGATGCTCCATCATAAACTTCAGCAGCGGATACCCCAGGGGACTGATGTGGGCCATCGAAAGATCGCCTCTCCATATCTTTTCGACTGTCTCGCGGGAAGGAATCTTAGAAAAAGAACCTCGAAAAAGAAACCGGAGCCTTCGCTCAATGTTAAGAAAATTGGCAGTCGTGAGAAAAATTTTCCCTCCCTTTCTCAAAACCCTTGCGAATTCACGGATGGCATTGGACGGGTTTTCTGTATGCTCAATGCCATCGATGCTGATGAGGTAATCGAAGGAACGGTCTCCGTAAGGAATGGAGTGGTTGAGATCACCGATCTCCATCTTCAGGTCCGGGACTGAAAAATAGGAGGGATTAATATCACAGCAGGAAACCTCAAACCCCATCCTTTTCAGCCGGTCTGCCAAAATCCCCGTGCCCGTGGGGACGTCCAAGACTTTTCCTCTGGATTCTTTTCCCATCATCTCGATCACCTTATCGTGGGCTTCGCCCCTCGACAAAGCAACTGCCCCATAACTCCATTTCTTGTTAGGATGATTTCCCTCTGTTAAAGTCATCTCTCCTCAACCTCTCCTTCGGGAAGACATGAACGATCTTCCCTCTTTCTTTGTCTTCCCTCATAAGTCAAAAAAATTATCCATTTCTTTTTCAACCTTTTCATCCTAAAGGTTGGGAATAAAAAATCCTTTTGAGGCGCGTCATCCTCCGCCCTAACTTTTTTATGATTCGGTCATCACTTCCCACTCTTCTCAAGGGAGGGAGTTTCCCCCATTCCTCCCGGTTTGATGTTTTCTGAGCGGTGACCCAGATCCCCTTCGGTCTTTTTAAATCTTTCTCTAAAGTGCAATCCAGAATTTTAAATCGATTCAACAGAAGCTCGATGCCATCCGGCGTAAATCTCCAATAATCCTTAGGAGCACGATGGATTTTAAAGTGCATCACCGTGGTTAGGATGAGAAGTCCGTCTGGGCGAAGCACACGGTGTATCTCATCGATCCCCCTTTGAGGGTAGGGAAGATGTTCAAGGGATTCGAGGTTCAATACCAATCCAATGCTCTCGTTGGAAATTGGCTTCATGTTCGCAATATCACAGATAATGTCAATGCAGGTCGGGTTGAAGTCCGTCATATCCTGCTTAATATACCGTTTTCCTGGAAAGAGGGGCTGATAAAAATTCGGCTCCCATCCAGCGCAGGTATCGAGGATGGGTTCCTCAAAGGGGAAACGCCCGATCGCCCATTTGACGTAGTTGACAATCGCTTCTCTCAATAAGATCTCCTTCCCTTCGATGGTTTCTCTATCATACGAGTCAGGATCGAAAAGAGACGAGGCGCACAGACTTCGTTGGTATAATCTTTCAAAACCCTCATCCTCCCCTCGCGGCCCATCTGCTCCCGCAACTTAGGATTTTCAATGAGGAGCGAAAGCTTCTCTTCCCATTCCATGGGAGTTTTCGCCCAAAATCCATTGGCCCCGTCCTCGACCAAGTCCTTGTTGATCCCCACAGGGGTACAAACCACGGGAACACCTACTCCCTGGTACTGGATAATCTTGAGGCCGCATTTCCCCCATGACCATGGGTCATCAACAAGAGGCATCAGTCCGATATCAAATCCTTGAAGATCAGTCACCTCTTCTTCTGAACTCCAATTCTTCTTGATCACCCTCATCTTATCGCAGTCAAAAAACGTGTCACAGACAATCTTGAGTTCCACATGAGGATATTTCTCCCCTATCCTCTCGAAGATGGGCCTCATTTTTTCTAAATAATGAATAGAGCCGTGATCCCCGATCCAGCCGAGGATCACCCTCGCCGGCTGAGCCGAATAGGTCTTTAATTGATATCTTTCCTCAATAATCGCCGTAGGGATCACCTCGACATTTTGATTCAATGGAAGCACCTGGCTCTTCAAAAATTCATTTCCGGCGATGACGAAGTCAGAGTTTTTTACCATCTTGACAAAACGCCTTCTTCGGGTTGATGAGAGCGGGTCTTCTGCCTTCGAGTTTCGATACATCACCGAATCATCGAAATCGTAGACGATCCTTTTCGCTTTCCTTCTCAATAGCGTGAGCCTGGGCTGGCTGAACCTTTTCCTCTGAAGAAAAACGATATCATACTGGGAGAGCTCGTTGAAGAATCGAAAATTCTCCTTCAAGGTCCTCGGATAGAGGCTGACCTTAGCCTCCACCCCCTTGGACTCCAAATACGGAATGTATTGGAGCACCCGATACCGGCTGGCGGCTACGGAGAAACCTTGGATCAGAAACAGGACTCTCATTTATCTCCCGACAAGCTTCTGAAGAACTTGAAAAAACTTTTCAGAGGCGACCGTCAGCGAGTATCCCCGCTCTACGGTCTCTATTCCCTTTAACCCCATTTGCAACCTAAGATCCGGATTTTGGATGAGGTTCGACAAGCGATCCACCCATTCCTGATGATCCATCGCCCCAAAACCATTCTCCCCGTCTTTAACGATATCCGAATTAATTCCCACGGGAGTGCAAACGGCAGGCACCCCGACGCTGAGATATTGAATGATCTTCAATCCACATTTCCCTTTCGACCATAGATCATCGTCCAGGGGCATCAGTCCGATGTCGAAAGAGATCAGATCTTCATTCTCATCCTCCAATTTCCAAAGTTTCTTGACGACCGGAAGGTGGAGGGAATCATAAAAATCATTGCTTACGATCTTCAGCTTGACCTGGGGAAATCTTTGGCGAATGGTCTCAAAGACAGGTTCCAATTTTTTGAGGTATTTCAAGTTTCCTTTGGTCCCAATCCATCCTAAAGTGATCTCCCCATGGTTAGACATTTTCTTCTTTTTTGGATAAAGCTTCGTATCGATGGACGTGGGAATGATAAAGACCTTTTTCTCCGGATCCACCTTGAGGACCTGGCTCTTTAAAAACCGGTTTCCTACCGTCACGACATCGCTTCCTTTGACCATCGATCTGAATTTCAGCCACCTGGACAAAGAATGAGGGTGAGGAGAACTGGAAGACCGGTACATAACGGCATCATCGAGATCGAAAAGAATTCTCGAAGACTTTTTTCGGATCCAATAAAATTCAAAAGGAGACAATAGTCTCCTTTGAATACAGACCGCATCGAAGAGAGGAAGCTGACGATAAAGGATCAACCGTTTCCTCCATGAACCGGAGAGGGGTTGCCACTTCGGTTCCACCCCGTGGGCGATCAGATAAGGGAAATATTGCTCCACCCGGAACCGATGCCCCTGATCACTGGAATGGGTGAGGAAGATGATTCTCATTTCATGCCGCTCGATTTCTTTTCTGCGATCACTAAAATGGATTTCGCAAAGTCGATGCCCAGATACCGATGAAGAGGGGCCATGACATAGATCCTGAAGAGATAGCGGTGGAAGGCATCGCTGTAGGTTCGATACATCGCCTTGATTTGAAAACCATGGGCGAGAAGAAGACCACCCAACTCGTCATAACAATAGGCCACCTTATGCGTCGCATCCCTCCAAAACCGGCTGGGATTGAACACATTGGGAGTGGTCAAGATCAATCGTCCTCCCTCATTGAGGAGATCATAAATCTTCCTGATAAGTTGGACCCCTTCTTCAAGACCCAAATGTTCGATGACCTCAAAAAGAAGGACAACGTCAAAAGGCTCTTGAACATCCTCCAGGCTGTAAAAGTCGTGAAGCTGGTCTCGGTCAATATCCATGCTCTTATAAATTAATTTGGGGAAATGGCGTCTCAGTCGCTCCTGAAGATTTCGGTTTGAAGCTCCAACGTCAAGGACCTTTTCTCCATCCCGAATATTTTCCAGCATTAAAGGAAATCTTTTCCGGAGAATCTTCAAATCCCAGATATCATGATAGTATTCATGAGTTTTATCTCGATATCTAAATAGTTTACTCCAAGAAACCTTATCGCTCATCAACCTTTACCCATTGCTTAAGATTGAAATCATATTTTTTAATGACTCGGGCTGGAAGGCCCACTGCAACCGAGTATGGTGAAATATTCCGATTAACAACCGAATTCGCCCCTACCACCGAATGCCGGCCAATGGTCACATTGGGTAAAATGAAAACGTTCGCACCAATCCAGCTATCCCTCTCGATTCGAATAGGTCCTCCTTCCGTGGTCTCCTGCAGCTTTACGGGAATCTCTATATTCTCATAACGGTGGCTGTGGTCTCCAATCATGACATGGGGCCCAATCAAGACATTGTCCTCTAGGATGATACTCTTTCGCGCCCCGATAATATTGTGACTTCCGATATGAACATTGTTGCCAATCCGAATAATAGAATCCTTCGATCCCGAATGGGGCCGGTGGACATAGATGTCCGTGTCTCTACCAATGGTCACATTATCCCCGATGGAGATGAATCGAGGTCTTAGAATACGCACCCCCGGGAAGATGTAAACATTCCGTCCATAATATCCGAATATCATCCGGTTCTTGATATTTCGAACGTATCGCCAGATTCCTCTTTTCATTGTCTATTCCACCGACCTATGGGGTTCCTCCATTCCATCCCGCATCACCCCCTCGGGGATCTCACTCCCGACCACCTTTACCCATTCCCTCTTCTCAAAATCGAACCGTTTCACCACCTTGGCTGGGGAACCGACGGCTAAAGAATAAGGTGGAATGTCACGATTCACCACGGAGAGGGCGCCGATGATACAATGCCTTCCGATCGTCACATTCGGCAAGATGCAGGCCCCATAGGCAATCCAGGAATCGGCTCCAATGTGAACGTAGCCGATCTTCAAGTCTTGCTCTTTACTCGGCCGGCTGACATCCCCAAGTTTCCTTGAGTTGTCGATGATCATCACATTCGGCGAGATTCCGACATTTTCCTCAATGATGAGGCGGTTGCAGGCACTGATAAAACAACTTTCGGAAATGATGACATGGTCTCCGAGGAAAAGAAGGATTTCTTTTGATTTCTTATCCTTCGGATGGAGGTTAATACTCGTATTTCTTTTAATTCTGACATGATCCCCCACATGGACAAACCGTGGCCGATTGATTACCACTCCGGATTCGATATAGATGTTCTTTCCATAGGAGCCAAAGAAAAACCGATTTTTCAAATTGGAGAGTGGGTACCAGAATGGTTTTTTCCTTATCATTCCGATGGACCTCCCTTCGGTAAATCATCCAGCAGGATATGTTCCATCTCTCTCCAATTTCTTTCAAGAGAATAGGATTCTGCCAGATGACGGGCGGCAATAGAGGCTCTGTCCAGCTTCTCTCGGTTCAAAAAGAACGAAATCCTTTCTGCCAACGCTCGAACATCCCGGGGGTCAGAAATAACAAAACCCTCTTGGCCCTGGGTGACAATTCCACTCGCTCCGTTGCAACGGGTGGTGATCACCGGGATCCCACTTGCCAAGGCCTCCAGCACGGTGAGAGAGCAGGCGTCGTAAAAAGTGGGGTGAACGAGAAGATCAGAGGCACCATAGTATTTCTCCGGTTCATTCGTGGAACCGGCAAAGACCACGTCCTCGTCAATCCTCATTTCCCTGGCCGTGCGTAAATAGGAATCTGGGCGATCCCTTCCCAGAATGAGAAGTTTGAAGGGAGGAAGGTTCTCTTTCTCGATTTTCGCCAATGCCTTGATCAAGAAACCCAGCCCTTTCATCTGAAAATTATTTGAGACAAAGAGAATCACCAGGTCCTGTGCTCCAATACCGTGCTGGCCTCTGATCTCCTGTCGGTATTGACGATTTCTGGGATGGAAGCGTTCGATATCAACCCCATTGTAGACCACGGCAATCTTTTCTTCAGCCATTCCATACCAGCGCATCATGTCCTGCTTTACCATGTCGGAGATGGCAACAATCTTATGAAAATGTTTCTTCTTGTAAGGTGAACTTTCGATATAACCCTGGACCCATTGTTTTGGGCTCAACACCCTTCCTAAGAATTTGATCACCCAAACCCACAAGTGATCGTAGACTCTCAAGCTCCTCCAGAACCACGCCCAGTGTACGCCTCCATGGGGTTGGAGAATATCCGCCTTGAGCGTATTTCCCACCCCGAAGGTGATGTCATAATTCCCATTCTCGATCGCTTCCGTCGCCCTGATTGCAAAAGAGAGAAGCCGAAGACTCTTGGGGAACCGAATCGTCTTCACAGAATGAATTAAGATCCGCGGGTTTTCCACATCCTGGCTCTCCGCATAGACATGGACCTCATGGCCCTCTGCTGTCATTCGGGCGCACAAGTCAACCAGGTATCTTTCGGCTCCCCCCCTCTTTTTAGAGAAGTCTCGAAGACCTATGGCGAACCTTATTTTTTTCAACCCCTCTTCCCTCATGGGAGAGAGGGGAGTGTGGGGATTCGTGCTATTCGCTGCCATTCGATTCATTCGTCTTCAAAAAAACATCGGACCGCTTCAGCCACTTTCTCCATCTCGCGTTCCCTTATTTCCGGGAAAAAAGGAAGAGAGAGAATCTTCCGAGACCACTGGTCCGTCAAGGGAAAGTCTCCACTCCGATATCCCATTTCCCGATAAGCCTTCTCAAGAGGGATGGGAATGGGGTAATGGATAAGCGTCTCAATCCCCCTTTTTTTTAAAAATGTTTGAAGAGCGCCCCTCCTTCCCGTCTTGATCGTATAGAGATGATAGACGTGCCGGACTCCTTTTTTCTCTGACGGACATACCAGCCCCAACGGGGAAAGCAACGTTGCGTAGAGCTTAGCCTTCCTCCTCCTCTCTTCATTCCACTCATCCAAATATTTCAATTTGACTCGAAGGAGTGCCGCCTGGATTTCGTCCAACCGGCTGTTGTGCCCCTTAAGGATGTGCTGATATTTTTCTCTCTGCCCGTAGCAGCGAAGAAGTCTGAGTTTCCGGTCATATTTTTGCCTATCGGTCACCACCATCCCGCCGTCCCCATATCCTCCCAAGTTCTTGGTGGGATAGAAACTAAAACAGCCCATTGCTCCTAACGAGCCCACCTTCCTCCTACCAACTTTCGCCCCATGGGCTTGGCAGGCATCTTCGATGACGACGAGATCATAACGATTCGCAATTTCCATGATCGAGTCCATATCCGCCGGATGGCCATAAAGATGGACGGGAAGGACCGCTCTGATCTTGCGTCCGCTTTTTTTTGTTTTCTCGCGTTTTAGAAGAAGCTCCAGGCTATTGGGGTCCATCGTGTAGGCTTTGGGATCGATATCGACGAAGAGGGGTTTTGCTCCTGTGAAGGAGATGGCCAGGGCCGTGGCCACAAAAGAATTTGCCACGGTAACCACTTGATCTCCCTCTCCAATGCCGGTTGCTTTCAAAGCCAGATAGAGGGCATCCGTCCCGGAGCCCACTCCAACCCCATACCGAACCCCGCAATAACGAGAAAATTCTTTCTCGAAACCGGAAACTTCCTCTCCAAGAATGAAGCGACCTTTTTCATACACTCTCCGGGTTGCCGAAAGGATTTCGCTTTTGATCTTTTCATACTGCCTGGTTAAATCCAAAAAAGGAACCATCGTCACATGCCTATTGCGGATTGCATTGCACCCCTCACCCTTCCCCTCTCCCCCAAGGGGAGAGGGTGGGGGTGAGGGGGTTACCAATATTCCTTTTTATATTTTCTATAGAACTCGACGGTTTTTCTGAGTCCTTCCTCCAGATCGGTCTTCGGCTCCCAGCCCACCATGCGTTTGATCTTGGAGATATCGGTATAATAATCTCCGGGTTCGACTTCCTTTCTCTCTTGAGTAAATTCGGTAAAGGCCGTCTTGCCGGTTCCGGCAATCTTTACAATCCGTTTTGCCAGGTCGATGAAGCTGACGGGAATGCCAGTTCCTACATTAAATACCTCTCCGTAAGCCTGATCGCAGGCGGCCACTCGCAAAAAACAATCCACCAGGTCATCCACGTAGAGGAAATCCCTCACGATCCGGCCGTCCCCAAAGACAGGAATGACTTCGTTGTCGATGGCCTTTCGGATAAACCAATTGAGGACGCCGTATTCATCGTGGGCCATCTGATGCCGTGGTCCATAGGTGTTCGTAATCCGGAGACAGGTTCCCGGAATTTTGTGGACATCGTGATAGACGAGAACCATCTTCTCCGCCGACAAATTGGTCACCGCATAGATTCCCTTGGGATTGGTGGGATGATCTTCTCCCACGGGCAAGGTCACACTGGACCCATACTCCCCCCGGGTCCCTGCAAAAATGATCTTCGTCCCTTGATTATTCTTTCGGCAGGATTCGAGGAGGACCAGGGTCCCCCGGCAGTTGATGTCTAAATCCTGAATCGGATTCCGGATGCTGTCCACATGATTCACCTGGCCGGCAAGGTGAAAAATGATCTCCTGCCCCTTGACCAAATAATCCATCGAGTGACCATCCCTCACATCAGTGAAATTGATATGGACACGATCAGCGATCTCTTTCACATTGAAGAGGTTTCCTCCAAGACGGGGCATCATATTATCTACAATCGTCACTTTTGCCCCCAATGCAATCAACCGGGCCGACAGATTGGATCCGACAAAACCCAAACCGCCCGTCACCAGCACCCTTCTTTTTCTGAAGCCCTCTTCGTAAGGAGTCATCCTGATCTCCTTTTTAATTTTTTATGTCGAGTTCGTCACAAGTTCACCCCGTTAGAAATTCCAACAGGTCATCAAACCTTGCTTGAACTATTCTCTGAATTAACCCCGTCGAAGGGCAGCGGCGCATCATTTTTAACAGGGTGAACGATGAAAACTACCAACTCTCATCTGCCCCCTTGATGGGCATAGCCGCCAACTTTGCGCTCTCTCTCCCCTTCACAGGACAAGTTTCTTGATTCCTCCCCCTTCAAGGGGGAGGCTGGGAGCGGGATGGGATTGCAGACTCTGAACTACTAACCAAACCTTCTCCTTCACGATTTCTATTTCCTTAGGAACCTCATTGTTCCAGAATCGGAGAACGCAAAAACCAGCCGCCTGCAGTTCTTGTGTGCGATTTTCGTCATACCTTGCCTGCTGCCCATGCTGTCGATTACCAGCTTGTTTTCCAGGCAGACAAAGTCGAGGATATAATCACCAAATGGATGCTGACGGCGGAACTTGAGATCCGAAATCTGTCGGCCACGCAGAACATTCCACAAAACCTGTTCCGCGTCAGACATCTCGTTACGTAACGCTCGTTGCAGTTTGCTCGAACGTATCTTCTTATTTGTCTGGCCGATCACAGTCTATCCCATCCCCACCCTAACCCTCCCCTTGAAGGGGAGGGAATTATAGAGGTCTAACTCTCCCTTTGAAGAGCAGGAAATATTTGAGTTAGCGCTTATGCCCTTGATGGGGGGACAATTTCCCCTCACTCCCACCCTCTCTCGCCAGGCGAGAGCGGATAGGGGGTTCTTTCAGCTGCAACTCCCATAATTTGGCATATTTGATAAAAACATAGAACATGGTCGAGACAATGATGATGAACCCCGGCAACCCGTCCCTAAATCCCAACTTAAAAAGGTACTCCTTGATGAATCGAAACGGGGGATGAAAGAGAAGTTTGGAAAGACGGAACTTCTTCCCACTCTCCAAAAGATCCATGGCAGCAATTTTCGAATACCTGTCGATTGTCTGAATCTGATCAGAAATGTCTCCATAGGTATAATGATGATATTGATTTCTTAAAACCCCCACCTTTCCATCCACTACCAACTTGGCATGAAGTCCTCCCTCCCATTTGCCCTTGTCCCTTCGGTAAAGGCGAATTTCGCCATCTGGATACCATCCTCCGTATCGAATCCACCTCCCCAGGTAATAGGTGCGTCGATAGACAAAATATCCATCCAACTCCTTTGCCTTTCCGTTCAATTCCACTCGAATCTCTTCAGCCAGTTCCAGAGGAATTTCTTCATCGGCATCCACAAACATGATCCAATCCCGATGGGTGAGATCGGCGGCATACTGGTACTGATCGCGATGTCCCGTCCACTTCCTCTGAAATGTCTTATCGGTATATTGTTTGCAGATTTCGTACGTCCCGTCCTGGCTGAAGGAGTCCAGAACCACTAATTCCTCAGCCCAGGAGAGGCTCTTCAGACATCGGTCAATCGTCCTGCGGTTGTTGGTGGTGAGGACATAGACGGAGACCGGAACTTTTTCGATCATTTCCTCTTACGCCTCAATTGTTTATCAACGACCTTTTCGACTTCATCCACCGTGATGAGTTCCATACATTGGTGATCTTTTGGACAAATTCTCTTCCAGCATGGACTGCACGGGACATCCCTTCTAACCACCACATGGCCCTCCCCCCATGGACCCGTGGCAAGAGGGGGCGTTGATCCAAAGAGAGCGGCGACGGGAATACCGACGGCAGTGGCCATATGCATCGTCCCGGTATCGTTGGTCACAAGGAGAGTACAGCGCTCCAAAAGGGCAGCCAGCTGGAGTAAACCCGTCTTTCCGGTCAAATCTACTCCGTCCGTTCCCAAGTAGTGCAGAATCTCATCAGCGATGGGACGCTCTTCCTCCTTCCCAAACAGAAGAATCCTGGCCTGCCATTTCTCAGCAAGCCTCTTTCCCAGTTTGCCGAATCGATCCGGATACCAACATTTGGCCAAACCATATGTGGCCCCAGGATTCATTCCGATAAGAGGCTTCTCTTCCGAAATCCCCAGGTCTTTCAACACTCCGTCGGCCCACCTTCGATCTTCCTCTCTGAGAAATATCTTGGGAGAAGGAAGGTCTTCTATCTTTCCTAAAGGCTCAATCAGCTTTCGGTAATAGTGGACTCGGTGGCCATGAAGAACCTCTTTTGTCCGACGAACTCCCTGGGTAAGAAAGAGGGAGCGACCCTCCGATTGATAACCAATTCGGATTGGAATGCGAGCCAGAAAAATATGGAAAGCAGAACGGAAAGATCTGGGAAGGATGACAGCCAGATCAAAATTCCTCTCCTTTAAGGACTGGCTGAGGTTTAGATCTTCCCAAATAGATCCAATCCCCTCCTTCTTTTGAAAAGGAATGATCTCATCCACATAGGGAAATGTTTTCCACAAATCAACCAGATAGCTTGGAATCAGAATGGCTAAATGGGATTTGGGAAAGAGAGTCTTTAATTGTTGAACCGCTGGATAGCTGAGGACAGTATCCCCTACCCAGTTTACACCTCTTACCAGGATACGATTGACTCGGTTAAAATCGCGTTTCAAGAAGTCTACTCCTTCCTAAGCAATTTCATTAATGTTATGATGTCTATTTTTTAAGTGGAGCACGGAATCCGCAGATAAATTCCCCATCCCCTAAGAGAAGTCCGATTTTTCACTTTGGATGCGTTCGCTTGGCATAGATATACCCACCGCTGCCGTTCATTCTAATTTCAAAACCCAATTCTTTAAGTCTCAAAGGAATATCGATGGAGAATTCCGACGGGACACGATGCGTTTCCATAGCCATTCCCATTATTTTAGTGGCAGTTTCCAAACGCATATTCTTCAGGATATCATGTTCAGCGCCTTCGCAATCCAGCTTCAGGAAATCAATTCGGGGTAGACCCTCTCGCTTGAAGATGTCTTCGACCGAAATCGTGGGAATACGTCCCGCCTTAATATTCGTGATCCCCCTTTCGTACAGGGAATAATCAGCCGAAGAGCCACCTTGATAGGTATAAATATCTTGATGTCCAGTTCTACCAGAAACCGCCATCGCAAAGATAGACATATTCTCCAGGTGGTTTAGCTCCACATTTTTCTTGAGCATTTGATAATTCGTCGGCTCCGGCTCAAAAGCGAGCACCTTGTAAGCATTTCTTGCAACCATGATAGAGAAGGATCCGATGTGGGCTCCCACATCGACAACAATGGAGTCTTTTGTGATTGGGACAAAATCCTTTGTATAGTTTTTCTTGACAAAATTCGATTTTACAATTCTCAAATCATCCGTATTCGGCCGCAACCTGATTCTTAAACCACTTCGATGTATCAACTCAATCTCCTTATGCAGAAATCCATAACGTCCTGCATAAAGCATATACCAATTCTTGAATGCAGCCATATTCTTTATGAGCGACATTCGAGGTCTCTCTTTTTATCTCTCATAGGTTCCGAGCTTGGCAAGATGCCTAAAATCTCTTTCGTCGCCTTAAAAACTTCGTTGGCTGAGACGGCTCTGATACAGTCAAGTTTTTTACAGGAATACTCGTGACACGGGCTGCACCCCACTTCTTTTCTCACTTTGATGTGGTTCCCAAAAGGCTCATTTTCGATCGGGTCTGTCGGTCCATAAATGACGACGGCAGGGATTCCCATGAGGGAAGCAATATGCATCGGTCCAGTGTCACCTCCGATATAAAGATCGCAGTTTCTGTATAGCTCCCCCAGTTGTGTCAAAGATTCGGTTTTGGGCGCCAGAAGAGACGGTTCTTTCATCTGTTTTCGAATACTTTCCACCCATCCCAATTCCTCATCTCCCCAGGTAAAAAGAACGGAGGCATTAAGTTCTCGGACCAATCGATCCGCCAATTGGGCATACTGATCAGGCATCCATCGCTTAAAGAAAGCCTTTTGGCTCGTCCCCGGATGGATCGCAATCAAAGGTCTATTAACGAATGCTGATGATGCCTTAAAAAATGACCCCATATATTCCCGATCCTCTGGCGGGATATGAAGGCGATATTTAGATCCTTCCACTTCCACTCCCATTCCCTTGAGAAGTGCAAGATTTCTTTGAAACCGACTGACCTTATGCTGCGGGAGCATCGCTTTTACGTTTGAAAATAGGAAATTCCCCTCCTTGGTCGACCTTCGATCGTATCCAATCCTCTTGGGGGAGCCTGAAAGAAAAGAGAGAACACCGCTTTTGAGAATCCCGTGAAAATCGAGAACGATGTCAAACTTTCGCCTCCGAAGGTCTTTGACAAATCCCCGCATTTCCCCGAAGGTAGCCCATATCCCCTTTAGCGATTTTATTCCTCTGGTCCACCTTTTCCTTGGAAATAGGATCACCTCATCGACCTCTGGTTGACTTTCCAGGAGAGCTCGAGAGGGTTCTTCGACGATCCAGGTGATAAAGGAGGAAGGCCTGTGCTCTTTTAACGCTTTTACCGCAGGCAGCGTCCGGATGACATCCCCCACCGCACTCAGCCTCAAAACTAAAATTTTTTGGGAATCCATTTCTGAAACATTACCCTATTACCCGTTAATTTTCAATGGTAAATACAAGAACATTGCGAAATAACTGCCAAATTCAAAACAGAACCCCGCTATCCCATAGCCACCCCTCTGCTTCAAGGAAGGGGCCGCCTCTCTGCCATCTCCCTGTCCCCATTGCCTGCCGTAGGCAGGGGAGAGAGGTTGAGGTGAAGGGGCACTCAGGGGGTGTGGAGAAAGAATTACCGCGTTTGTATTAATATTCAAAAGAGATGTGACTCCTGCCCTTGCTTGACAAGGAACCCCCTTTTTTTTATATTAAAAAAATCTTATAGGAAAATCTTTTAAAAAAGCGTGGCAGAACAATGTTGATCCATGCAAGATGGCTGTGATTGAAGATGAAATACTTCGATTAAAATGCCTGATCCCTTTTGTTCGATAAACGATAAATTAGATGAATAGCGGAGATCCACTCAATTTATTTTCCAGGGGGGAAAAGTTTACCAGAACCCTTGCGATCACATCCGAACTTCTGGAACGGTATGGAAGGCTTTCGGGCGATTTTAATCCTCTTCATGTCGATGATCAATATGCCCGGGGAAAAGGGTTTAAGAGCCGCGTGGTCTATGGGAATATTTATGGAATGCTCCTCTCCACTTTGGTCGGCATGGATTTGGGCCATCAGGAAGTAATGCTTCTTTCTGAAAGGTTCGATTTTGAAAAACCCGTTTATATCGGAGACACCATTCAACTGACCGCAACGGTCGTTGCGATAAGCGTTTCAGTCAGGGTGATCGAACTCGCCCTGGAATTTTCCAATATAACAGGGGAAAGCATCGCCTCAGGTAAATGTCAGGTCAAGTGTTTGTAATGGAAACAACCCACAAGGGAAAAGAAAGACTAAAGTTATTCGAGGATTTGTTTACATCAGAGAAAATGCTCTCCATGACTGGAAGCGAACTTCTTTCTCTTGCTTCCAAATTCAACAAAGTCGAAAAGACTTTCTACGAAAAACACTCCGGCACTTTAGTTAAAAAAAAGATCGGGATCCTGGGGTCGTTTACCACGCATCACTATGTAGGTATTTTTAAACTATTTCTCTATCGGTACGGCATCGCACCGGTTTTTTACGAGGGAGAATATGATGCGATTACTGCGGAGCTGATGGATCCGAATTCGCAAATATTTTCTTTCCAACCGGAAATCCTCCTGATCTTGACCCACCACAATGATATTAAAGACTATCCTGAACTCTTTGCTTCCGAAGAGGAGATTCATAGATGGATTGGTGCAAAAGTTCAACACTATCAGGGGATTTGGAAGAATGCCGCCAAAATAAAAGGCTGCCATATCTTCCAAACCTTGTTCATATTACCCCTTTACCGTCAACTGGGCAACCTGGAAGGAAACTACCCCTTTTCGGCATCCAGTTGTCTTCGGGCTCTCAATATAGAACTGATCCGTCAAAAACCTCCTTATGTGACATACATTGATATGGACTACCTCGCTTCGGCTTTCGGGAAGTACCGTTGGTTCGATGACGTGAATTACTTTATGAGTAAACAAGGATTTTCCTTTGACGCAGCATCGCTTGTTGCCCATACAATCTCTCGTCTTATTGCATCGCAAGCAGGAAAAGCAAAAAAGTGCCTTGTGCTCGATCTTGATAATACATTGTGGGGAGGGGTTATCGGTGATGATGGACTTGAGGGAATTAATATGAGTCCCAACGATGCCCTGGGTGAAGCTTATATCGCTTTTCAGAAGTACATTAAAACACTGAAGGAAAGAGGCGTGATCGTTGCGGTCTGCAGCAAGAACGATGAAGAAATCGCAAGGACACCTTTTGAACAGCACCCGGATATGATTTTGAAAATCGATGATGTCGCCTGTTTTATGGCTAACTGGAACGATAAAGCGAGCAACCTCAGAGAGATTGCAAACAGACTGAATATTGGTCTCGATTCTCTTGTCTTCTTCGACGACAATCCTGCCGAACGTGAGATTATTCGACAGGTTCTCCCCGAAGTGGAGATTGTCGAGGTGCCGGAAGATCCCGCCCTGTTTGTGAGAGCTCTTGAAAGATCGTGTAGTTTCGAATGGGTTCAATTGAGCAAGGAAGACATGAGACGGTCGGACTCCTATATCATGGACAAGAAGCGGCAGGAGCTTGCTGTCAGTTGTGCCGATTATGACTCTTACCTCAAGTCTCTGGAAATGAAAGGGGAAATTAGTCTCATTTCATCCATGGAATCTCCGCGTTTTACCCAACTCATCAACAAAAGCAATCAATTCAACCTACGTACGAAACGCTATACAGAGGCCGCGGTGGAGCAGATGCGGGAAGACCCGGAGGAATGGTTTCCCCTATCGATCAGCCTCGCAGATAAATTCGGAAGCTATGGAATCATATCGTCGATCATCATTCAGAAAATCGAAGACATCGCTTTTATTGATACGTGGGTGATGAGTTGCAGAGTCCTCAAGCGCAGGGTCGAGAATGCCGCACTGAATGCGATAGGAGCGGCTGCAAAAAGCTGGGCATCCGAATGGATGGTCGGCGAGTATATTCCTACGAAGAAAAACAGCCTGGTGAAAAATCTATACCTGGAATTGGGCTTTGAACGATCGAATAACGGTTGGTTTGCTCTTGCCCATCCTGACGGGATCGTCTACCGACTGAAAGTGTCCGATTTTGTAGATCGACCTCATCAAATAGAACTTAAGAAAAGAATGAGATAAAGATGGCAGACCGGACACAAATCAAAGCACGCCTTCAGAATGTGTTCCGTGATGTTTTTGATAATGAAGAAATAGAATTATTTGATGAAATGACGGCGGAAGATGTTGAGGAGTGGGATTCTCTGAAACATGTTCAACTCGTCGTCGCCTCCGAGCAGGAGTTCGGCGTTACCTTTAAAACTGCAGAGATTATGGAGCTCAAAAACGTAGGTGAATTCATATCCCTTATTCACAAAAAGCTTGCCTGAAGATAGCTCCTATCGGATGTCGCTCCGTCTTTCAAAAAATGGCTAAACGAATCATGGGAACAGAAAAAATAGATTTGATCCTGATCACCCAGTCAGAAGTGGTTCAGTACGAGCAATACAGCCGTATGCCCATCGATCGTATCGATCTTTACAGGAATCTGGTACAACTCAGGATGGTATATTGGGATAACGGTTTTCATTCACACCTGGATCTATTCAACAAGGTTCTTTTCGGTAAATATTTCCATGAAGGTCAATATGAAGAGAAACGGTCTCTCTTCAGTATCTGGAATATGCCTGGACTCAATGGGATCACTGCGATACACCCATTTATGGAGGCTGGATTGGTCTGCAGGGTAATCAATAATTTTGATGCCGAATGGGACCTTCTCCTCGAATACAGCACCCACATGTCTTTGCCGATCATAGGAATTTCTACAACCTTTATCCTCCAGTGGTCGGAGATAGGAAGGATGGTAAAAAAAATCCAGGAGAACATCCAGAATCCCTTGATTGTCCTCGGCGGTGCATTCGTAAACGACCAGTTCCTCACAAAAGGGCCCGACATCCTTGAAAAACCCATGAGAAAATACGGCATTTCCTGTATCCTTCATAGCTTGAACCCAGAGCCGGATATCGCTTCCTTTGCCCAAGCGCTTCAAAATGATACGGATACTTTTGACAATGTTAATAACCTTATTTATATCGATCGAGAAGGCCGATATAAGGTCACCCCGACGGTTTGGAACAAACCGTCTCTTTCGAAGATTCTTCCCTATAAGGACATTGTCGATCATCATATCCCCTCAAAAACAGTTCAAATACGAACGAGCTCGGGGTGCCCATTCCGGTGTGCGTTCTGCTCCTACCCTGCGGTTGCACACGGTTTTCATCATAGTTCCATGGAACAGATAGAGAAACAACTCGATGCAGTCCGTGATATGAACAGTGTTGAAGCAATCGTTTTTGTGGATGATACCTTCAATTTTCCTGTCAGCAGATTTCGAGAGATTGTATCGCTCCTAAAAAAATACGACTTCCGGTGGTATGCTTTTTATCGCGCTCAGCTTGCTGATGAAAATCTTATACGGGATATGAAAGAGAGTGGATGTGACGGCCTTTACCTAGGGTTAGAAAGCGCCAGCGATACAGTGCTCAGAAACATGAATAAGAAAGCGCGCGTTGATGATTATAGGCGGACGATCGCGATGATGAAAAAGAACAATATCCCGCTATTTGGAATGTTTATTCTTGGTTTTCCTGGAGAAACGGAAGAGTCCGTGCAAAGCAATGTTTCCTTTATTGAGGAGACAGAGCTTGACTTTTTCTCGATCAAGGAGTTCTATTATCTCCACACAGCGCCGGTCTTTCAAAAACGATCAGAATACGGACTCGAGGGTGAAGGATACCGCTGGAAGCATAAAACGATGACCAGTACGACCGCATCCGAATTAAAGCTGAAAATGTTCGAAGAAATACATGGTTCTCTCTTTGTAGATCCTGACCCGGGTCTTTGGTATCTTGTTTATTTAAGGGACCGTGGTTTCCCCTGGGAGATGATAAAAAACTGTCAAGATATCATCAACACAATGTTGCGTCAGGATAATGCTGGTCGTTTCGAAGGAAAAGAAAGGCTAATAAATCAGTTCAGTCTGGCTGTCGCCGAGTATAGACGCATTTCATGATCAGAATCTCAATTGATAGTGGTTGGTTCCTGCTACTGCTTCTTCTCTCCCCTCTTATTTTTATGGTCAAAGAGCGGCATTACCGCGGAGTCTTCTTTTTTATCTGCAGTTTGGTCCTATACGCCGCCTCTCTCGATTCATGGCGGGAACTTATCGGGATAGTCATATTTCTGATGATCCCCCTCTTCTATATCTACGGAAATCGGAGACGGAAGCTTCCCTTATGGCCATTTACCGTTTTACTAATATTCATTTTTATATATCTGAATGGTTACACATGGATCATTCGGCCGATTGTCGGTCGGTCTATCTTCCGCCTCACCAAGTCGCTCGGCCTTTCTTATATCCTGTTCCGCCAGCTTGATGTAATGGTCCATTCCAGCGCCGGAATGTTAACAGAGTTCAGCCCAATCGACTACGGGAACTACCTTTTTTCTTTCTATACCATCATGGCGGGGCCGATTCAGAGATTCAAGGATTTTACCTCCTCGTTCTACCAGGCGACACCGCTTCTCGATAAAAACGAAATTTTAAAGCAACTCCACCGTGCTGTGAATGGACTGCTGAAAATCCTTATTTTTGGGGTTCTTTTTAAAGATATCGCTGATTCAGGGTACGATCGGCTTCTGGAGGGTAAATCCCATCTGACGGGCCTTTTGATGATATTTTATTTCTATCCTTTATATGTCTATTTCAACTTTTCCGGATACTGTGACGTGGTCATTGGGATTGCCCGATGGGCCGGATTTTCAATACCGGAAAATTTTAATCGTCCTTACCTGGCCAGAAACATGATCGAATTCTGGAATAGATGGCACATTACATTATCCGAATGGCTGCGTGATTTCCTTTATCAGCCGCATTTCAAATATTTGCTTACAGGATATTTAAAAAAATCACCCAATCTGGCACAATATATCAGCATTTTTATAACTTTTTTTGTTGCCGGAGTATGGCATGGGACTACGATCAACTTTATCGTTTTCGGCCTTCTTCATGGATCCGGCATGGCCCTTTCGATGATGTACCGGGATACCATGTTGAAGGTATTGGGCAAGGAACGGTTCGATTTGTATCGGAAGAACATAAAGGTTACCATTGTTGAAACAATGATAACGATTCACTTTGTTTGTTTTACTTTTCTATTCTTCGAGTATGACATAAAAAAGCTGACAACCTCGCTTTTAAATTTAATAACGTAAGGAGGCGTCTCATGCGTTACTGGTACAGTCTGCTATGGCTTTCTGTAAAAATATTGGTTATCCTGATCATCCTCGGTTCTAAATCAAAACTTTACGTACTCTATCAAAATTTTTAAAACCATGAAGACCTACAAGCCATTATTAATAACAATATTGGTGACTTTTATATTATATGCAATCTCTCTTTATTGCTCGACAGTATTTCTTGAGAGAATAGACAGAGAGCAATATAAAAAATATCTTGCAGGCGGAATTTATCAGGATCCTTTACGAAATGGACTGCCCTGGGAAATCCATATGCTTTACCGTGATGTTTTTCGCCTGGCACAGAACCATAACATAATTTTGTTGGGAGCCTCCAGCACAGTCGTGGGAGTGATTCCAGAGTTACTCCACCTGCCTTCATGCTGGAGATTTTCAAATCTTGCTGCGCGTGCCGACAACGCCGATGGGTATCCTATTTTGCTCAATTATCTTAATAAATACAGCAACCATGTTTTAAACAAAACGGATATAGTGGTCGTCGCCATTGAATTGCCAAGCCTGGCAAACAAGCCATCCGATGATATACCCATGAAGCAATATCTCGAGCTTTTTGACTTTTATACTGTCAACGATGATCTCACTATCTATGGAAGCGTGTCCGACTTGAGAAAAGAGTGGGTTCTTGGAAATTTAAAGATGCGCCTTAGTTTAGCAACAATTTGTATCGGTCGTCCGGACCCCCAATTCGGCGTCAATTACAAAACCCTGAAAGACATTCGACGCAATATTTTAAGCCTTTTTCAAGGGATACAAAAAACTAATGGTGATACGACACTTCCCTCCAATCGCGTCAGCATTTATGGAGAACTAGTGAAGCAATACATGAGGAATGCCAAAATCCCAAGCAGGATTACGGAAGACTTCAAAAACTTTCTAAAAACACTTCATTGCCAGACGAATGTCGTCGTCGTGAATATCTATAGCGGATCCTGGAGCCGTACTTCGCAGCTGGGAAAGGATTATCAAAAATGGGTCGAGGACGATCTTAAACCTCACCTGGAAGGGGAAGGCATCTCTTTTATCGATCTATATAAATCTATTCCCGACGAAGAGTTTCTAAATACATTACACTTATCCTACAAAGGAGGTGTTCATTATACGGCACTTCTCAATAAAAAACTTCAAGGAATCTTACAATTGATTGAATAACCGTTTATTAATTTCAAAGAACGGTCAAGAATTATTGCAGTCATCAGAAAATTAGAAACTATTAATCGTTGTAAGAGTACCGTGGCCAGAGAGGAAGAAGTCTGTGCTGTGATGATCCGGAGCCCCTTTATTATCGCTTCCTCTGGCGTGACATGGCCCTTCCGGACAAAAGCTCTATCCCCTTCAGCTAACAACTTCTTCCTCCATAGATGGAGCAGATTGGGATGAATATCAAGCTCTCTGGCCACCTTACCTACCGACATTCCTTTCTCCGTAACCATTTGCACTGCATGACGTTAGAACCCACGGCTGAAATGGCGTCTCTTCCCTCCATACGGACCTCCTACCCAATCATACAAATTTTCAGGCGTGTCCATCAATTCGGGGGAAGGCCGTGATATCATTTAGCAGCCGTGCGTGCAAGTTGGTTCTCCAAAATACTATGTCTGCGAAAAGTGCATATTTTTTTTGAGAGAGTAGAAGAAGACATTCTTTCTAGGGTACTATTTGAAAATGTGAACGGGCGGTACATTACGACAGGGGGATATTTAGGGAAAATCGCTATTCACCGTACTGATAATATTGCAATAGGTATCCTTCGTTAGGTATCCTTCGTAAGGACGAGGAAGCGAATCAGGACCTCGATAAGTTTCTGCAAAAAATAGAGCGGTTAATAAAAAAGTGAAAATTAATCGTGTGTCACCCATGAAGAAGTTGATAATGGAAATCACAATTCTTCTTGCAGTGTTGTTAAGTATTTTCTTAATGGCCGAGGCCGCCGGCGCAATAGCCTTGGAACAAAAATCCCGGTCAGTCCCCTCCTACGCTGGCTTTGCAGAGATCCAGGCAACAAAAAATCGCTTCCTCATCGTTGGGGACACACAAAGTACAAGTCACTGGGAGTTCTGGCGGGAAAGGAATGATAAGGAGCGAAAGCTAATCATTGATGAAATCACTAAACGTGAACCGGCCTTTGTTGTCCATCTCGGTGACCTTACTACTCGGGGCAGTTCAGATAAACACTGGCATGAATTCGACGAGATGCACAAAGAATTTCGTGAGAAAAAGATCCCGTATTTTCCGACCCTTGGAAACCATGAGCTTTATGGCAATGACGAGAAAGCGCTACAGAACTATTTCGAGCGTTTCCCTTATCTTAATAAAAAACGCTGGTACAGTTTCACCTGGAAGAATGTGGGATTGATCCTGGTTGATTCCAATTTCTCCACCCTCACGAAAGAACAAATCGAGGGACAGTCTCAGTGGTATTTGGGCGAGCTTGAGAAATTCGAAAGGAACAAGGAAGTTGCTTTCGTTATTGTCTGCTGCCACGAACCACCGTTTACCAACAGCCGGGTAGTCGGGCCAAACGAGAAAGTCAAAGTTTATTTTGCCGACCCTTTTCTCCGGTTCCAAAAGACTCGCTTATTCTTCAGCGGTCACAGTCATTCCTATGAGCGCTTTCAAATCGGAGATAAGTTCTTCATTGTCTCCGGGGGAGGAGGTGGGCCGAGGCACAAGGTTATGATCGATCCCCGAAAGCGGCGCTACCAAGACCTCTTTTCCGGCCCCGAACTTCGTTTTTTCCACTTCTGCGAGATAGAAAACCGTGATGATACCCTTATCTTTAGAGTCCTGCGCCTCGAATCGGATGGAAGCTTCGCCATCATCGATCCTTTATTAATCGGTCCATGATTGAATAGACCTCTGGTTACCCCCACCCTTCCCCTTCTCCTGAAGGGGAGGGAAATCCCCACATTCCTCCCCCTGCAAGGGTAAGGTCGAAAGGGGGATGGGGATTTGTCGGAGTAGTGTAACTACGTCTTCTCAATTATGGACTCATTGGTAATTATTCGGAAGATTTGGAAATAAGAAACTACCCGCTTAGAGTAGCCAGGAATTTTTCAGGTAGGCTTTTTGTTTTACCACTTGAATCGACGCAGATGTGTTGGGTCTCTCCCTCCGCAATCACCTCCTCTCGGTCTTTACGAAGGATCTGATACCCGAAGGTGATCAACCGCTTATTGGCTCCCTTCAAGCGAGTCTGTACGATGACCGATTCATCATATCGAGCCGAACTCCGATACCGGCAATGAACGTCAATGACCACAAGCTTGTATCCCAACGCCTCCAAATCAACATAGCGGAATCCCCTCTCTCGGCAGAACTCTGACCGCCCTACTTCAAACCAAACGAGGTAGTTGGCATAGTAAGCTACCCCCATTTGGTCCGTCTCGGCATACCTCACTCGAATATCCACATCCACAAGGTCCTTCATCACTTGTAATTCCTCCCAACTTCTCTTCTATTTCTTTGGACTTGGTTTATAACAGGTTTGTCGCAAAGGGTTCAAGGATTCGAGGGTTCATGGGTTCAAGCCTTTGGTATTCAAACCGGTATCACGTCCTAAAGATTGAGTTACTCAATGACAAAAGGGGCTTCGACATTTCGCTCGGACCCTTGAATCCTAGACCCCTCGAGCCCTTGTGTTTCACAACGCTCTTAAATACTCAGGCCGTAGTAATTCCGGGTCCTTCCTCCGGAGGACTTCTCGAATGCGCTTAAGGGCTTCTTCTTTCTGCTCTGGCATTTGAATTCGAAGGGGGAGATAGTTGGAGGCGTGATTGGAAGCAAAAAAACAATGGGTCAATCGGCAATGGGTAATCATCGTTTCCAGCTCTTGGATCAGACCGAACGGAGTGGGCAGGACCAATTTTCCTGTTTCGATCTCCTCCTCCACGGGTGTTCCGGGAACAATCATCAAAGAAAGTGCACCGACATAGTCCGGATCCATCTCCGAGAGAACTTTTCCGGTCTCCACAGCGTGCGTCTGACTGCCTTCCACACCACCGATGCCTAAGATCACAGTCACCGAGAGAAGGATCCCCGATTCCTTTACTCTTTTCCCGGCACGGATCAATTGATCCACAGCGGCATTCTTCTTAATTCGCTTCAATACTTCCGGATCTCCGGACTCCAAGCCCAGATAGATTATTCCCAAACCCAGGCCCTTTAGGGCTTTGAGCTCCTCCACCTCTTTCCGAAGGATGTCGTTTGCATTGGCGTACACCCCCACCCTTTCGAGCCCCTTTAATTTTGCTTCCAGATAGGAGAGGATTTGAAGCAGTCCTTTTTGAGGGATGCTCAACGCATCGCCATCCGCCAGGAATACCCTTCGAACTTTATGCGGACTCACTTCATCGATATCTTCTTTGATCTCCTCGAACCTCTTGATCCGGAAGCGCTTCCCCTGATAGGCCCCGCAAAAAGTACACCGATTGTAAGAGCAACCCACCGTGGCCTGAAGGATCAAGCTGTCCGCTTCGCTGGGGGGCCGGAAGATCATTCCCTCGTATTTCATTTCGCTTGCTCCTTTCCTTTCGAAGGGGTATCAAATTGATAAATGATCTCTCCTTCCTTGACCATTCCCAGTTCCTTCCGGGCGATCTCCTCGATATAGCGCTTGTCACTCTGTAACCGTTTTACCTCTTCCTTCAACTTTTGATTCTCCTCCTCCAACTTGGAATTCTTGTCCTTGATCCGCGCCAATTCCTTCTGGAGGCCAAAAAGGTGGAAGATTCCCTTTTCCCCAAAGAAGGTGAGGCTCCCAAAAATCAAAAGCGAAATGAGAATTAAAATAAGAATACGCCTTTTTCTCATTCTATTAAACGGAGCATATTATAGTTTGCGCCGACCCCGGAGGTCATTGCGAGGAGTGTAACGACGAAGCAATCTCAAAGCGAGATTGCCACGCCCTTCGCCCTGAACACCATGCGGTGCAGGGCTTCGGGCTCGCAATGACAACCTTTCGTGGTTCCTAAAACAAGCAATTGGGTACTCTCAGTAATTTCTCTCTTCTACTGGAGCTTGAATTTGATGGGAATGGTCCCCGATTGTTCAACCTGGGGTTGATCTTTCGCGAGCGGAGCAAACCGCCATTGTTTCAAGTACTGGATCGCAATCCTTTCCAGTTCCGTATCCCCTTTGACCGATGGGACGACTCGATCCACTGTCCCAGTGGGTAATACCCAGAGCGTCAACTCGATCTCTGCTTCCACTTTCACCTTACCCTGAGGGAGATCGGGCCTCTCCAGAACCTTCCGCCTGACCAGAGACCCCTTTATCCCCAGCCGAAGGTTTTCCTCCAGGGGCTTTTCCTGATCATTTGCTTCCTTGGACTTCAGAAGCCTATCGATCACCCTCTCCGCTCCCTTATCCTTTCGGGAGACCAAGTCGGCGGCATCCTTGAAAGAAGGGCTAGGAGCTTCTGGATAAAAAAGAGCCTCCCGGTTTTTCAAATATTCTTTTAATTCTTGATCCACTTCTTTAAACTCCGATGAATTTCTCAGGACTTTCATCTTCTCTTCGGCATTGGGGGATTCGAGCCTCTTCGTTCGAGGATACTCCGGGGCGAGGGACCTCCAATCCTCCCGGGCACTAGCCTCTTCCATCTTCTTAAGAATGACGTCTTCCCGTATCCGTTTCTCCTCGGGAGAAATCTCGCCTTTCTCCCAACCTAAAATCCTTTTGCTTTCATGCGTCAGAGCGTTCCATCCATCCCTCAGACGGATATGGAGGGGAGGGACAAAAATAAAAATACACGCCAGACACACGACGAGAGTAAAGAAAACTCCGATGAGAAGCAAGAGGCGATTCGAGTTTTTCTTCGATCGTATGAACATCAGCGAATAGCCCCTCTATCCATCTGGTTGAGCATTTTTTGGGCCGCCTCTTTCCGATCCTGCCTTTTGCTCTTGTCCAACAATTTCTGGTAGACCTGTCTGGCCTCAGATATTTTTTTCTCGTCCAGATAGAGAGTCCCCAATTTCAGAAGAGCCTCTTCCATCAGGTCGGAGTGATGGGGATAGAGGTAAACCACCTTTGAAAATTGAACCAAAGCCGATTCCCTGTTTCCTGCCTCCAAATAGACTTCCCCCATCTTAAATTGAGCCTGACTGGCCACGGACTCTTCAGGGCTTCGAGCCGCCGCGGAAAAGGCAGCGACGGCCTCCCCATATTTCTTCTGGGCGAGGTAGAGAATCCCTAACCTCAATTGTCCTTCAAACTGGATGTCACCCTGGGGAAAAGCACCCACCAGTTCTTTCAAAACCTTCTCAGCCTGATCCATCTTACCCAGGCTCCGGTATCCTTCCTCCATCCCCAGATAGGCTCTTTTGACTAACGGATGCTGCGGATGATTTTTGATCACCCACTCATATCGCTCGATAGCTTTCGGGTAATCTTTGAGAAGAAGATAGAGACCGCCTAATTCGATCTGGGCTTCGACGAAAAGATGACCCTGCGGAGAACGACGAAACACTTTATCCATCTCTTCGACCGCTTCAGTCCATCTTTTATCCTGTATGAAGAGAAGGGCCATGCGGAACTGCGCCTCCTCCGCCCACTCACTGTTCGGATAGAGGCCGGTCAGCTCTCGATAGGTATTCACCGCTTTTTCATTCATTCGTTCTCGTTGGTAGTACTCTCCTAACTGCATCAGGGCTTCAACGGAGAGGTCATGCTGAGGATATCGTTTCAAAAAAGCTTCCACCCGCGAAATAAAGGAGTCGTATTTCTTTTCTTGAAGAAGGCAAAGGAGAATTCCGAAATCAGCTTCCGGTGCTTCTTTTGATTTCGGATAGGCCCTCACCACATTGGAGTAAGCATTGGCCGATAGGGTATACTCTTTGAGGTTATAATGCCCGTCTCCTATCTTCAGAAGCGCGGGAGGCACGTAAGCGCTTTCGGGGTAGTTCTGGGCAAGACGTTGAAATTCTTCAATCGCTTTTTGGAACTCTTTCTTCCGGAAATGGGACCATCCAATCCAGTACTGGGATTCATCCGCATAGGCACTCAGCGGATTGGATTTCAAGAGCTTCTGAAATTGACTGATCGCCTCATCAAATCGTTCCTCTCGATAAGCCACCCATCCAAGCAGATAGTGTGCCTTGTCTTTATCTTCGTTCCCTTCGGTCATGGAGGCCAGTCGCATTAAATAGGTCTTGGCCTTCTGATATTCATTCTGATTCAAATAACATTCCGCCACCATCAGGAAGACGGGGGGCGTGGACCGATAGTGAGGAAATTCTGTGACGATCTTCAGGAAATATTGGCTTGCCTCCTTCCACTCCCGCCGTTGATAGTGGTACCATCCCAAACTCGTCAGTCCTTTCGGGTATAACGCCGGATCTCCCTGCAATTTGTCCACATATTCAACCCCTTTTCGATAATCCTGTTTTAGAAGCGAAGCTTCGGCTAACCAGTAAATAATTTCATTCTTCTCCGATAAATTAGGAAAATCGGCAAGGAGTCTCTCCCAGTATTGAATGGCCGCTTCATATTTTTTTAAATAGAAATGAGCGTAACCCAATTTTGAGAAGACCTGGGGCTCCAGTCTCGCCCTTCCCCTATCTTCCAAGACTTGTTGGTAAGACGCGATCGCACCTGCATAATCTTTCTGATTAAACAGGCTTTCTCCCAGCATGAAATGGGCCCACTCGTGAAGTTCACTTTCGGGGTAAGTCTTGAGGAATTGATGAAAGGTAGTTGCGGCCTGGGAGTATTCTTTCTTACCGAAGTAGTATTGTCCGATATCGAATAGACATTGCTCCAACCAAGGAGAGGGGAGAAATTGCGAGAGAAACCTTTGATAGAGGAGCGTGGCCCCCTCCACGTCGTCGGCGCCCAAATAGGTCTTTACAATTCCCCAGAAGATCGGATCTGAAAGTTTGGTTCCCGGATAGGCGAGGAGAATGTCCTCAAAGGTTTTTCTCCCTTCCGAATATTGTCCGAGTGAGACTAGACTCCAGGCCAGGGCGTATCGTGAACTCTCCTCCAAGGGGTGCCCTGGATAACGTCTCCAGAAATCCTTGAACTGGTCTGCCGCTTCTTTGAACCTTTTGAGCCGAAAGTAGCTGATACCGATCAAATATTCGGCCTCGGATCGCAACTTCCCACCGGGGTATTTTTGAAGAAGGGCCTCCGCCCCCTGAAGTGCCTCTGGATATCGACCAAGCTGATAGAGGGAGTACCCGGACCAAAAAAGGGAAGATTCAGCAATGGGCAGGGCAGGAGTTTTTTCATGGACTTGATGAAAGAATCGATACCCATCCTCATAGGCACCGTGTTTGAGTCGAATCCATCCACAGGCATAAAGGGCATAGCCATAGAATTTACTTTCAGGATATTTTTCAACGACGTTGTGAAAATACGAAAACGCTTCCTCATCCCTCGCCTGGTGATATCTCGCCTCTCCCATCCAGTAATAGGAAGGTCCAATCAACTCACTCCGAGGATATTGTCGGATAAGCTTCTGGAAAGAAGTGAAAGCATCTTCGTAAGCCCCTTTCATATAACGATATCTTCCTTGTTCATAAAGGGCTCTGTCTCCGACAAAGGGTTTTGTCAGACCCGAGGTGAACCGGCTTGAATAGGCGCAGCCAGGCTGCGTTGTGGCCGGGCTCATCTTCTCCGTCGGTCCGATCGACTCTTCTCTCAAATCGAAGGAATCTACCCAAGGTTCTTCTTTTATTCCTTGCCCCATCATCATGGGAAGGGAGGCCTCCCTCTTCTCGATCCATTTGGTCTCCTGCTTTCCAAAGAAGATGAGTTCCGATGGCCCCGTATGATTTTGGTATTGTCCCTGGCTTTGGAGAACGGGAAAAGTAAAGGTGATCGAGATCAACAGAAGGAGGCTCAAAATTTTAGCGAACGAGTTCAACATCATCTCATCCTTTGTTAGAAAAGTATCAAACATATGGAAAAATTGTCAAGGATTGACAGGATTTTCACAACTATGATAGGTTGATGACGATGCGGAGGATGATATTTGTAACCTTAGCTTTTCTTATTCTTCCCATGGCGTTGACACAATGCACCAACGGAACCGGGGTTTCCGAACCAGACCCGGAGGGAGATTTCAAAGCCATGCGCGACAAGATGGTGGAGACTCAAATCAAGGCCAGAGGAGTGAAAGACCCCCGTGTCCTTTCTGCACTGCGCAAGGTAGAGCGACACCGGTTTGTCCCAGAAGAATATTTGAACTCCGCCTACTCTGATCAGCCTCTTCCCATTGGAGAGGGCCAGACCATCTCACAGCCTTATATTGTTGCCCTCATGACCGAACTCTTAGAACTGAAAGGAGATGAGAAGGTGTTGGAAATCGGGACGGGTTCGGGATATCAAGCCGCTATCCTAGCGGAATTGGCCAAAGAAGTTTATACCATCGAAATTATCGAATCCCTTGCCTCCAGGGCAAACAATCGACTTCTGGAACTGGGTTATCGAAACGTGAAGGTAAAATCTGGGGACGGCTATTTGGGATGGCCCGAGGCAGCACCGTTTGACGCCGTCATCGTCACCGCTGCCCCTGACCACATTCCACAACCTCTTATGAACCAGTTAAAAGAGGGAGGACGAATGGTCGTTCCGGTTGGGACTTATGCACAGGAATTGAAGAAAATTGTCAAGCGGTCTGGAAAAGTCGAGACCATCGATGTCGTTCCCGTTATCTTCGTCCCCATGACCGGCGAAGGCATAAAGCAAAAGAAGTGAACGGAGATTGTGGTAAAATTCCGTTTACGGTTGCGGTTTCTCATGATTGTTTCCTTCTTTATCCTGGACACAAAATAACCCTTCACCTTCCGCCATCATTTTAAAGCAGCCATTGCACGAGATGCAGCGTGCCGGGTTTTTGTCTCCTTTAGCCCAGCGATTGACCAGATCGGGCTCGCGGACCAAGGGCCGGCTTAGAGAGATCATATCCGCGACGCCTTCAGAAAGAATCTTCTCAATCATGTCCAGTTTGCGAATACCTCCCACGGCTGCAACGGGCAGGTGAGTGGCGGCTTTCACCTTGGCCGCTCCTTCCAGGTAAAAGCCCTCGAACCACTGGTCTTTATCAAGAGCTCCCCGGGAATCGTGGCTGCCGCCGATAGCGCCGCCAGTGACTTCGATAGCGCCGTAGCCTGCTTCCTCCAGCAATGGGGCGTATTCGGCGGCTTGGTCCGAGATTAATCCGCCGGGGATACCGTCAAAGGAATTCATCTTGATCCAGACTGGAAAATCAACGCCGACATTTTCGCTAATGGCCTTCCGGATTTGAACGAGAATGTGGGCGCGGTTTTCGACCGATCCACCGTATGCATCGTGGCGGCGGTTGAAATAAGGCGACAGAAATTGGGATAACCCATAGCCATGACCTGCGTGAACCTGAACCGCGTCGAAACCAACTCTGCGGGCCAATGTTGCCATCCCAGCGTAGAGTGAGGCGATGAGATCGATCTCGTCAGCCGTAAGCGCGTGCACGCCGGGTCGGTATTCGGACGGCCCGACCCACTGGTCTCGTATACGCATGAAAGGCGACATTTGCAGGGAAATGAGAGCCCCGTGGCTGTGAATCGCTTGGGTAAACTCCTCCCAAGCCGAATGATCGGTTCCAGCGTAAAGCATCAACTGTCGCTGGGAACCCAT
Organism: uncultured delta proteobacterium; assembly: GCA_963765435.1. GTDB lineage: Bacteria > Desulfobacterota > BSN033 > BSN033 > UBA1163 > UBA1163. Next base: position 1,573,583 of record CAVXWK010000002.1, on the reverse strand, counting down.
AGACCAGTCAGGGTCCGGAAGACAGCTACTGGTTGAGATGAGTCCAACCCCGCCTTTGGCTATCCTTTGATAGAGGTCCTTAAGCTCAGCCCCTGGGACGCCGTTGGTCGAAAGCATTCCTTCCATGGTTGCGGAACGGATGAATCGGTTGCGTAGGTTTAGACCCATGAATTCAACGGGCTCAAAAGCGGAACGCAATTGCTGATCGGACATAAAATATTGCCTCCTGCGATATTAAGAACGGATGTAGTTTTTCACCGGTACTACAACTTCCGCAATTTCAGGAAAGACTTGCTACTTTTTCTCGTTTTTCTTCCTTCTCCAATATTCCAGCCTTCTTTTGATCTCTTTCTCAAACCCCTGTTCGGTTGGGTGATAATAGGTTCTTCCTTTGAGGTTTTCAGGAAGGTATTCCTCTTCAACAAAATGGTCCGGATAATCATGGGGATACTTGTAGTCTTTCCCATAACCCAGATCTCCCATCAACTGGGTAGGAGCATTCCGAATATGGAGTGGAACAGGCATATTCTCGGTTTCTCGAACCTCCCTCTGAACCCTCTGAAATGCCGTGTAGAGCGCATTCGATTTCGGAACTGTGGCCAAATAAACCGCCGCCTGGGCAAGGGCCAAATTCCCTTCCGGCAGACCGACAAAATGGAAGGCCTGCTGAGCCGCCACCGCCACCTGTAATGCCTGAGGATCCGCCATCCCCACATCTTCCGAGGCAAACCGGATCATCCGGCGTGCAATGTAGAGCGGATCCTCCCCTGCCTCCAACATTCTTCCCAGCCAGTAGAGCGCTGCATCAGGGTCGCTCCCTCTCAGGCTCTTGTGCAATGCTGAAACGAGGTTATAATGCTCTTCCCCAGACTTGTCGTAAAGGTAGGCCTTCCTTTGAAGAACATCTTTTAAATCCTCTTTCTTGATCTGACGAATGCCCTCTTCGTCGGGTGAAGTTGTCAAGACGAGCATTTCCAACGTATTCAAGGCCGCCCTTGCGTCTCCATTCGCCAGCTGGCAAATACCTTTGACGACCTCTGGCTCGATTGCCGTTTGATACTTGCCTAATCCCTTTTCTCTATCCGTCAAAGCCCGGCTTAAGATCAATTCAATCTCTTCCTCCTTTAAGGATTGGAGGGTGAAGACCTTTGTCCTGGATAGCAATGGAGAAATGACTTCAAAGGATGGGTTTTCTGTGGTAGCTCCGATGAGGATGATGGTTCCTCTCTCCACATGGGGTAGGAAAGCGTCCTGCTGGGCTTTGTTGAATCGATGGATCTCATCCACAAAAAGGATCGTCCGCCGCTTACTGTATTTCCATTCTTCCTCTGCCTCCTGGATGACCTCTTTGATCTCCTTCACCCCTGAAAGGACGGCGCTGAAGGCGAGGAATTGAGCACCTGTGGTGGAGGCAATGATCATGGCTAGGGTTGTCTTGCCTGACCCGGGAGGTCCCCATAAAATCATGGAGGGAAGATGATCGGATTCGATGGCCTGCCGGAGAACCTTTCCCTGCCCCAGGAGCTGATCCTGACCAACAAATTCACTCAATGTTCGAGGCCTCATCCGATCGGCAAGGGGGGCCTCTCTTTTAAAAAGATCTGTTTCCTTCTTCTGAAAAAGTTCTGTCTGCTTCTTCAACACTCTGTCTCTTTTATGAACTTAATTCGCTAGGCTCTTTGCGCTCTGCGTTAATCTCTTGGATGGTTTGAAGCATTTCTTCATGAACCAATCCATTGGAAGCCAGGATCTCCTCAGAATAGATATCATACGGTCGGCCTTCAAGATCACTCACCTTACCCCCCGCTTCAGTAATCATCAAAGTCGCTGCCGCCACATCCCAGGGGTGGAGTTTAAATTCCCAGAAACCATCGAAACGGCCCGCTGCTAAGTAAGAAAGATCAATGGCAGCTGAACCGGGTCTCCGAATGGCAAAACCCTTGGTGAGAAACTGGCGGAAATAGCGAAGATAGAAATCGGCATGTTCATGGACATCGTAAGGAAAACCGGTACAAAGAAAACTTTTGTTTAACCGATCGATCTCTGAGACAGCGATTCGCTTCCCGTTGAGAAAGGCGCCCTTTCCTTTTTGCGCATGGAAGAGTTCCTTGAGGGTTGGAATATAAACCGTTCCCACCTTCACCTCGCCTTCTATTTCAAGCCCGATGGAGACACAGAAACAAGGAAACCCGTGAAAATAGTTGGTTGTCCCATCAAGAGGATCGATAATCCACCTCCATGGGGATCCTTTCCCCTCAAAAGGACTTTCTTCTGTCAGAATATCATGCTCCGGGAAAGCATCCGAGATCATTCTTACGATAGCTCGTTCACAAAGCCGGTCTACCTCCGTCACTGGGTTGAATTCTCCTTTGTACTCCACCGGATGCGAATGTCCAAAATGGAGCATTTGGATCCGGCCTGCCTCTTTGGCCGCGGCGACGGCCAATTCAAGATAGCGATCATCGACCTTCATCAATTGACAATGCCTCTTGCAAAACTATATGATAGCTTGAAGGATCAAGTCAACCCTGTACCATTTCATATATGAGATCCATAGGGTCTCTGGAAACCCGAAATTCAATGTCTTGAGCAAAGGAAACGATTGGGTAAGAAACAGGTACAGGGTCAACGAGGAAGAAGATGAAATTCGAAACGTATGGAAACTGTTTCGTCTGTGGAAAGAACAATCCGAATGGGTTGCAGTTGAGTTTTGAGATCGACAAGGAGAAGCAAACCCTCAAATCGACTTTTATAGCAAGTCCGACCTTCCAGGGCTGGGACGGACTCATCCACGGAGGAATGGTCAGTACCTTGTTGGATGAAGCAATGGCAAAATTGGTTTATGAGTTAGGGTATCAGGCGGTGACCGCTTCTTTAGAGGTCAGGTTCAAAAAGCCGGCTCCGATCCTCGAACCACTAAGCGTCCACGGCGAAATTACAGAGGTGAGCAGGAGATTAATCAGGGCAAAGGCTTATGTGGCCAAAGAGGATGGAACCATTTTGGCAACGGGCATTTCCACCTTCCTTAAGAACAGTTTAGCAACGGCGGGTTTTCTTTAATCCGTCCCGAAATCAGTCTTGAAAAATTGAGACCCAGGATCTTTTCCCGATCCTGTTTTGAGAGGCTCGATGCTTCTAATTCCTTAAAATATCGCCGGGGTGAGATCAGAGGATAGTCTGTTCCGAAAAAGATCTTTTCGGCCCCTACCATGTCTTTGGCAACCGCATAAATCCTCCCCGAATACAGAAAAGGCGAAGCCGCCGTATCATAGTAGACATTGGTCATCACCTTCGCCACCTCCGGCATCAACTCGTAAAAGGGAAGGCCGCCTCCCCAGTGCGCTAGGATGATGGGAAGTTTTGGAAAAGAGAGGATGAGTTCATAAAAGCGCTCGAGGGGTGTCCTTCCCTTCCCGGGGTAGGAATGGCCGATCGTCTCATTGGTATGGAGAAGAAGAGGGACGCCCTGCTTCTCCATTTGGGTAAGGATTGGTTTCATGGAATGAACATCACGGGAAGTCATTTCATCGTGGTAGAAGGCGATCTCCCCTACCCCCTTTGCCCCGCCGTTCAGGGCCCGGTCTAATTCTCTCCCTGACCAACCCGGATTTGAAAAGAGAAGGGAAACAAAGACAATCAACCGATTTGGATACCGTGAGGCCGATGCCATCAAGTATTGATTATGAAAGGAACAGAGATCAGGTTGCGTCCAAGGGAACCCGCAAATGACAGACCGATCAATGCCGGATTCATCCATCGAGGCGATCAAATCCTCCACTCCGACCATCTTGGACTTCGAATCCCTATAAATGGATAAAAACGCGTCGTCCTTTTTACAGAAGGCCTCCCGATCCTTTCTTACTTCCTCGGGAAAGATATGAGTATGGCAGTCAATGATCATGCTTCGCCCTGACGCGTCCGATATAAAGTATACAATACAAAATGGCTCAGATCTTCCTGATGCCTTGACGCAATCCAAAGACTTCGATCTTAGCTGCCCTCGTTGGATCCGTCAGCTCAGGGTTTTCCTTTTGTAAACCCGTAATGGCCGATGCATTTCCCCAGATTCCAATACTCATTGGCACCCGGACAGAAAACCAGCGGAAGCGTCTTGGCGATATCGATTCGACCTTTTTCTTTTTCGACTTCTTCCTTGACATGGAGGGCAACGACCTCACCCAAAAAGAGGTCGTGGCTCCCTAAGGAAAGTATTTCCTTAACCTTGCATTCCATCTGAACAGGGGATTCATCGATGAGGGGAGGTTTCACCTTTTGGCCGGGCACTGGCTTCCACCCCATGGATGAAAACTTGTCTGTCTCTCTACCGGAAAGCACGCCGCAGGCATCCACCTTTCTGACCATCTCTTCAGAAGGAAGATTAACCACAAACTCCTTGGATCGCTTCACACAGGCATGGGAGTATCGTCCCGGCCGAATGGAGATGCCGATCATGGGGGGCTCTGAGTTGACCACTCCCACCCAGGCCAGGGTGATGATGTTGGGCTTTCCCGCTTCATCGACACAGGTTACTAGAACGACTGGAGTGGGGAAAAGCAAGGTAGTAGGGGGTAGACTTTTTCGGCCCATCTCTTCTCCTTTCTTGCGCCGCTCACTCTTAAAGGAAAAGGCTGATATCCCCTTTCCCTTTTCGAATGACTCGCGGAGAATCACCGGTGAGGTCAATCATGCTCGAATGTTCTGCGACGATCACCCCTCCATCGATGACGAGGTCTAACTGTTTTCCAAATCGCTCTTCAATCCCGGCGGGATCGTTGTACAGTCCCTCATCCGGTTTATAGACACTGGTGCTGATAATCGGGTGTCCCAACTCCTTGACGAGGGCCAAGCATATCTTGTTGTCGGGGATTCTTATCCCCACCGTGTTCTGTTTGGTCATGGCTATCTTCGGGACCAGCTTCGTCGCCTTCAACACGAAGGTATAAGCACCTGGAAGCAGACGTTTCATCATTTTATAGGCATAGTTGGATACATAGGCATAGCGACTGATATCCTTCAAATCGGAGCAGATGAAGCTTAATAATTTCTTCCCCTCCAATTTCTTCAATCGATGAATTCTCCGGATCGCCTCCGGATTGAAAAGGTTGCATCCGATTCCATAGATGGTGTCTGTGGGATATCCGACCACACCGCCTTCCTTGAGGACCTCCACAACCCTCCGAATCAGTCTGGGTTGAGGATTTTTGGGGTTGATGGCAATGATCATACGCACTCTCCTTCGACGAAGCAAATAATCTTAAATCTCTTTCTCCGATTCCATTATCCGGACTCCCCTGAGAAAGCGTTGACTGAAGTAAGGGGTATTCAGATAGTCTACCCTCACCTCTCGGCCATGAGAAGAGGCGTGAATAAATTGATTGTCACCCACGTAGATCCCCACATGAGCCCTATTTCCGGCCCGTCTGAAAAAAACCAGATCCCCTTCCTCCAATTGGGCCTTCTCAACTCTTTTCCCAGCCGTAAACTGCTCCCGCGCGGTTCTCGGAAGTTGGATATTAAAAACCTCGTAGATCTTTTTTACCAAGGCAGAACAATCAATCCCTTTTAACGTGGAGCCCCCCAATTTGTACGGCACCCCCAAGAATGCTTTCGCAACCCTTACCAGAAGACCTTGCTCTTCCGAATTACTCCATTTTCCAAGAGGGGCGGAGGTATCTGGTTCGGTTTCTACTCGTGCATCCCCGTCCCCCAATTCTTCTGCCTCGTCATCCTGCTGGCTCGCCTCTCTTGGAAGAAGAAGGATTTGACCGGTCTTTAAGCCCGAAGTGTGGAGGCCGTTCCTCATCATAATTCCCTTTGTCGAGAGACCGACCTTCTTTGAAATACTGTTGAGGGTATCTCCTTTCTGCACGACATAAGAATCCGTTTCTCCCAAAGCTCTTCTGACAGCTGCAGCTGAAAGTTTTTTGCCGGTCTGGCTCGCAGGTTTTCCCGCACCACCTGCTGCTTTATTTTCTCCCCGGGATGGAATCGTCAGAACCTGTTTCGGCTTGATCGATTCTTCCTCCAGGGCATTCGCTTTTTTTAACGTCTCGACGCTAACACCCGATGATTTTGAAATCCCATAAAGCGTATCACCCGGTTTGACCGTATATCTCTCCTCTGTCCATCCCTTCTCGTAAAGACCGAACACGAGCAAGAAGAAGATCAATTGCATTCCAAGAATTTTCAGTAGCCTGATCATAAGATCTCTCCTCTCTTTACAAAGCGAAATCTTCCCCCTTGAAACGCCGGGGGAATTGTCGAGAAGGACAAAACCACGTTAGAAATGACGTGTGATTTTAAACTCCGTCATTTCGGAGGGGTATCTAGCTTCCGAATGCCGCTCACCCCCTGTGGAAACAGGGCTTTCTAACGGGTCAACTGGATAAATGACAGGTTTCATTTATACAAAACTTAGGGCCGGAAGTCAAACTCAATCCATCCTCGCTTTTCCGCATAGGCACGGAACCGCTCGAGAGGACTAATCCTGAACGAGAAGGATGCGAACGATTATTCGACTCTCTTCACGGGTCGCAAGCGTTGCCGGTTCCTTCGCTTTTCCTTCAACGACTTCTCTCTTCACTTCTTGACGAGCTCTCGCACTTCCCGTGGCAGGTTTTCTCATGATCGCCTCATCTGCTTCGGTAGAAGAGCTCAGCCTTCCCAACTCTTTCTCAAACTGCGGAAACGAACCCGCGGGAAGAGAAGCAAGAAACTTATCCCCCTCTTTCGTGATAATCTCTCCTCCAAATTGCTTGGTCAGTCTGTAAAGCTGGGAGATCGCCTTTCCCCGATCGGAGATTTTCAGGACGATTTCTTGATCGGGTTTCGAAGCCAAGGCTAATTTCTCTTGGGCATACGGTCCTTTCTCAATTTTCTCCGGGACCTCTGAGGATGGAACTTTTTCACGGCCTGCCTCCTTCAGATCGAAGGCCTGGTATTTCGCGACCTCCGTGCTTGAAGAAGGTGCCTCCACCTTTCTTGGGACAACCGTCTCGGCGCGCTTAGCATCCTTTGGGCGGGGTGATACCTGCTCGGGCTTCTTCTCTAAAGAAAGAGGTGAAGAGGGTTGCGCGATCTCTTTGGGATGATACCCTCTCATCGGCATCGTCTTGGTAAGATAGAGCACTAAGAAAATGACGGCCACCATGGCCGCTGCCTGAACCGGAAGTTTCAACGGGAGCGGGAGGTTTAACCATCTTTTCCCGGACTTCTCGGCTGAGGTGATTTCTCTCCGCTCTTCCATTTTTTTGTAAAGTCCGGGGAGAAATCCATCCGGCACCTCCACGTCTCCCACAGAGTGAAGCCATTGCATCGTTTTCTCGAATTGCTTAAATTCCTTCTGGCACTCCGGACACGAAGAAAGATGTTCCCTGACCGCTCTCTCTTCAAACGGGGTCAGCTCCTTCTCCCACAACGAGGAAAATCGATCCCGGACTTCCTTACAATCCATAGGCTCTCCTTCTCCGGCTAATCGGCGGACCTTTCCAATACCTGCTTTAGATCCATCCTTGCCCTGTGGAGTTTTGATTTGATCGTCCCCTCAGGAAGGCCGAGCAGTTCGCCCATCTCTTCGTATGAAAACCCTTGAAGGTCTCTCAGCACCAGTAGTTCCCTCTGGTCTTCTTTCAGCTTCTGAAGTCCTCTCTGAACAAGCTCCTGGATCATCTTCTTTTCGTAGAGCGTCTCAGGATTATCAGAAGGGTCATAAATCGCTCTTGGCACGTCTCCGTCTTCCGTCTCGACTGGATCGTCCAACGAACCGGAGTTGAAATAGTGTCGTCGCTTCAGATATTTCCAGCGATTCCGGCAATGGTTCAGAGTGATCTGAGTGAGCCAGGAATCGAATTTGATCTCCTCCCTCAAATCCTTGATCGAGTTGAATACGGAAACAAACACTTCCTGGGCCAGGTCCTTTGCCTCCTCTGAATTGCCCAACATCCGGTAAGCGATATTGAATACCTTCTTCTGCGACTGAAGAACCATTTCTGCAAAGGCCCTTGGGTCACCCGCCTTGCAACTCTCAATCACCTCTCTTCGAACCCTGGGAGAAGTCTTCATCGAAAACCCGCTCTTCCCCTGATGCTATAGACAACGCAAGGCCAGCCTTTGTTCCGTTTTTTCTCCTTCCGTCGCCATAAGCGAGGGAAGAAAGGATAGGGAGGGCTGATCCGACGTGAAATAAATTTTTAAAAATATCGCCAAAAAAAGGATGGGTTGTCAAGTTTAAAAAAAATATTTGATTTTTCTTGAGCTCCTATCTATAATTTAAAATGGTGAAATGGTTTGTTAGACTTTAGCGAGAAGGAGGTGATGGGAAGATGAAAAGAGCCATAGCGGCGGTTCTGTCATTGCTCATGATCGGCCTATTGGCTTCGGCCCTCATAGGATGCGGCGCAGACATCAAGGCGGAGAATGAGAGACTGAAAACGGAAAACGCCACCCTCACGGCGGACAACGACAGGCTGAAGCTCGAAGTACAAAAATTGAAGGAAGATATTCAGAAGGCCGCTGGAAAGGATGCGACCATCGCTTCCCTGACAGCCGAGAATGAAGCCTTGAAAAAACAGGTGGAAGATTTAAATGCCAAACTGACAAAGAAGAAAAGGTAGTCACACGACGATGAGATCACAAGAAAGGGAAGACTCTGTCGAGGGAGTTTTCCCTTTTTATTCTTTCTCCCTATGAATGCCCACACGTATCCCCAACATAGAGAAAAAAAAGGATTGGTTTTCTACGTCATCTACACCTTTATTCTCTGCACCCTTTTATTCCTCATTTCCGGAGCTGTGCTCTTCTTCTATTACTCCCATCACCTCCCTGATTTTACGCCGCTAAAGGACCGACGCCTGAATGCCTATTCCGTCGTTTATTCGGAGGAAGATGAGGTGGTTGGAAAATTCTTGATGGACAACCGGATCCCCGTTTCCTATGAACAGGTTCCCAAACTGCTGGTAAAGGCTTTCATCGCCGCAGAGGATGCGGAATTTTTCCAGCATAAAGGCGTTGATTATAAGGGCATACTCCGCGCCATGTTCAAGAACCTTCTGGCCGGACGGATCGTCCAGGGAGGGAGTACGATCACCCAACAGGTGACCAAGACTTTTTTCCTCACGCCCAAGAGAAGTCTGCACCGAAAGTTAAGGGAAGTTGCCTACGCCTTCGGTCTGGAGCGGGATTTGACCAAAGAGGAGATCCTCACCCTTTATCTCAACAATATTTATTTGGGAAATGGGGCCTACGGCGTAGAGGCCGCTTCCGAGAGTTACTTCAATAAGCGGATCGATCAACTCCAGCTGGCGGAGATGGCCATGATGGCCGGCCTGGCCAAGGCCCCCAGCCGTTATTCGCCCGTCACGAATTATAGAAGGGCCAGGGACCGCCAGGCCTACGTTCTCACCCGCATGACCGAGTTAGGCATGATCTCCCAGGACCAGAGAGAAAGGGCTCTCCGGACTCCTCTCAAGATTCAGTCGCGAGAAAGCGCCTATTTCAGCAAGGCCCCCTACTTCACGGAATTCATCCGGCAGCAGGTGGAGAGGAAATATGGAAAGGAAAAACTCTACCAACAAGGGTTGAGGATTTACACCACCCTCGATCTCCCCTTTCAGAGAGCGGCTCAACGATCCGTGGAAGCAGGGTTAAGAGAGCTGGACAAGAGAGAGGGGTTCCGAGGCCCTCTCCGCACGCTTCCCCCAAAGGAGGTAAAGGAGCTTCTTCACAAAAAGAAAGAATCCTCGAGGCCTCTTCCCTCCAACGAGGTTTTCGAAGGGGTGACCCTCTCCAAAGACGACTCCAACAAGCTTTACACGATCTGGGTCGAAGATCGAAAGGGGACTCTCCCTTTCTCCGAAATGTCCTGGGCCCTCACCCTCAAGCCCACACCGAGCTACAAACCGCAGAAAGTGAAAACCGCCGGAGATCTTCTCAACCCGGGTGACGTAGTTTACGTTCGTGTCAAAGAATCTTCTAAGAAAGATCAACCACCGTTGTTCACCTTGGAGCAAGACCCTCTGGTCCAGGGCGCCTTGCTCTGCCTCGACCCGAAAACCGGGTATGTCCGGGCCATGGTCGGAGGCCGTGATTTCAGCGAGAGTCAATTTAACCGGGCGATCTCTTCTCGAAGGCAACCCGGTTCGGCCTTCAAGCCGATCATCTATGCTGCGGCTTTGGAGAAAGGCTATACCCCTTCCACCATTCTCATGGATTCTCCGGTGGAGTACTCCGATCCCGATGGAGAAGGCTACTGGGCACCAAAGAATTATGACCAGGAATTTATGGGACCCATCACTTTCCGGAATGCCTTGGCCTATTCCAGAAATGTCGTCACGGTCAAAATCCTTGAAGACATCGGGGTGGGTTACGCGCTTAAATTCATCAAGAGGCTGGGGATCGAATCTCCCATCAAAAGGGATCTCTCTATCGCTCTCGGAACGTCCGGCGTCTCCATGCCCGAGCTGACCTCCGCCTTTGCCGTCTTTGCAAACGGAGGGGAGCGGGTCAAACCCATCTTCCTCAAAAAGATTGTCACCATGGAAGGCGAGGTTCTTGAGGAAAACACCCCTTATATTGAGATGGAAGAGAAAGAGGAAGAGGAAGAAATTTCCGCAACGCGTCCTCCTGTGCTAAAGGAACGGGTGATCTCCCCGCAAAATGCTTTTATCATGACCCATCTCCTGGAGGGAGTCGTCCAGCACGGCACAGGACAGAGGGCAAAAGCTCTCGGAAGACCGGTCGCCGGAAAAACCGGAACCTCGAGCGACTATTCCGATGCATGGTTCGTGGGATACACCCCTTCTCTTCTTGCAGGGGTTTGGGTAGGTTTCGATGACAGGACTTCTTTGGGGAAAAATGAGACCGGGGCTCGGGCAGCCCTCCCCATCTGGATTTCTTTTATGGATCAGGCTTTGAGAAATACTCCGGTGGAAACCTCCAAGCCCCCCAAAGGGATAACGCTTGTCAGAGTCAATCTCGAAACAGGACTGCCCAGCGACGGGGATTCCCCTGATACGATCGTAGAGGCATTTATCGATAGCTCGATCCCCTTGAAGAAAGAGGGCCCCGAAGAAGAAACTTCTTCTTCAGGGACTCCGCCCGCCGGCAAGTCTCCTGACAATCCTGTCATCCCGGCATCTCATTAAGCGCTTAGCGCTCCCGCTCCTAACGGTCAGAGGGAACATGAAAGACGAGGAAATAAAGGACATATTGCGTAATTTTAAGGCAGTCGCTGTGGTGGGAATTTCTCCGAAAGAGGATCGTCCCAGTTATGTCGTAGCCTCCTATCTCAAGTCCAAAGGATATCGGATCATCCCGGTCCGCCCCGATGGGGATGAAATTCTGGGAGAAAAGGTCTACCACAGCCTTTCAGAAATTCCCAAAGAAATCAGAGTGGAGGTGGTAGATATCTTTCGAAGATCGGAAGATGTCCCGCCCGTCGTGGAAGAGGCCGTCCAGCGGGGAGCCAAAGCAATCTGGATGCAAGAAGGCGTGATTCACAAAGAGGCCGGGGGAAAAGCGGAGAAATCCGGGTTAAAAGTAGTCATGGATCGCTGTATGAAAAAAGAACATCAGCGCCTCCTTTAACAAGAGCCCCCCTCTCCTTCGACAAGCTCAGGATGGTGAGTCTCGTCGAACCATTTGCCAAAGAGGGGTAATTCCTCCCTTTTGCAAAGCCTGCCTACCGGTAGGCAGGGGAGGTTAGGAGGGATTTTACAAATCATGCCTTTATCAATGCAACTACGTTAAGCCTTACACCTAGGGACGCCCCCACCTTCCCCTCTCCCCTCGGGGAGAGGGCGGGGTGAGGGGGGACAGGACTAAAATGCTCCCGGCATATACACATGAGTTTGTTGTTTCAGAAGATACCCTCGACGAGAATGGCCATGCCAACAACGTGGCTTACGTTCAGTGGATGCAAGATATTGCCGTTCTTCATTCAAACGATTCAGGATGTACGCGAGCGACACAGGCAGCCGGAGCCATATGGGTCGTCCGCTCCCATCAAATTGAATACCTTCGTCCGGCCTTTCTTGGAGATATCGTTTCCGTCTTTACATGGGTCGTCAATTTTCGCAGGGCGATATCGTTGCGGAGATACAAATTCGTCAGACAGGAGGACAACAGCGTTCTTGCAAGAGGAGAAACCGATTGGGTCTTTCTGAATGCCAAGACCCGACGTCCCATCATAATCCCACCAGAGGTACGAAAAACCTTCCAACTCGTTGGTGAAGACCAGGAACCATAACGTCCCCACTGAGCTGAGGCCCCTTGGGCTTTCTGCTCGAGCGGATTGTTCCCGAGCGCGAATCAGCGCGAGCCAACAGTTTCGGCGATCCGCTGGATAGCGTTGGGCAGATCAGTCATGCTTTCTTGGCCAGACGCCAGCGTCCTCAATAGAATTTGAAAATCTAATGATCATCCCCTACGATAACCGACGGCTAAAAAAGCGGGATATTCTTCGGTGCCTCTGTAAAAGAGAATAATGTCGCTACTGCTTCGGTAAAGTAAAAGGTCACAAAGGTCTCATCGTCCGCCCCTTTGGGATAAATCCTTAGAAGATTGGGGGACTCTTCGAAGGCCTGGGTTTTTGCCTCACGGGTTTCATCAAATGCAATTTTGCCTCTTATCCTCAGCCACACATTATTCCCCATATCCGAAATCTCAATGTCTGGATTCTTCTTTAACTGCTTATAGACATCCTTGGTTTTATTGGTGCAGAAATACAGTCTATTGTCCCTTTTCATTATGAAGCCAAAGGGACGGACTCTGGCTTTGGCTCCATCGACAGTGGCGATGTGAAAAACAGGGCTGGCCTTTATAAACTCAAGAGCAGTATTCATGGCAACCTCCCAAAAAGAATTTTGCTTAGCATATCTTAACTCTTATTAAACATGATATTCAAATATAAGCGCTCGAATTCACCGCGCGCCGTTGGCTCCGGCGCGGTGTAAGATGTCATTATCATGTGGCTTCTCACCAATTTCTATAACCTCGATACTCAACAAATCTTTCCATTTCTCCAGCCTTACTCCGAATAAGGAGAAATCTGCTGTCTCCATCAACTGAAAACATCGGTCACCCTCTTTTTCAAGCCAGCTATCCAAATACACCAACCCTTGCGGCAGCATCCTGCCCTTTGCATGAAATCTCTCGTAGACCTTCTCTTTGCACCCCGGGAAAAAGGTTTCGATGACCATGTATTGCTTCATATCTTCCCGGCCAATGATGCCCGCAACAATTTAGGTCAGCGGTGGCTGTAAGCCATCCGCTGGATTATTTTATTATGCAATGAGCCATTATCATTTGGTGTGAGCAGATGTTTGCTTCTTCGAGGGAATAATCGCAATTAACGACCGGAGCGCTTTGTTGACCGAATCCGAGTTTGCAAAATACTTTCTAACGTCTGGCTCTAACATAACTGCTCCTTCCTCAAGCTTAAAATATTGGATTGAAGTGGTTCCGTCTGCTTGATGAATCACCACTTTGTGGCCAGACTGATATGCTTTATAGTACTTTCCCCGCACTGCTCCTTTCATACTGGAAAAATCGTATTCCGATTTCATATCTTCTTTTTCTGATATTTCTTTAGAAAGTGCTTTCTTCATAAAATTTCCTTTCGCGTGGTGTTGCTTTCCGGCAATTGATAATACGTATTTTACCCTGTCGTTCAGTATGAGTCAAAATTAAAACGCGCCCATGTGTTAGCAAAGGGAAAGTGTCCCCTGTAACTGCCAAGCTAAAATGTCCCCTATGAAAGGGGAAAAGATACTTATGAGTCAGAGGCAGCTACAGAGGTGGCGGGTAATGGGTTTGGTGGAGGGAGGAAAGATCACCTTGAAGGAGGCAAGAGAGAAGATAGGTGTGTCCTACCGGCAGGCCAAACGAATTCGAAGAGCGCTTCGAGTCAAGGGAGTGAAAGGCATCATCCATGGAAACACGGGGCGCGCTCCATGGAACCTGACGGCGGATTCCATCCGTCAGAAAGTTCTCGAGCTCTCCAAAGGGCTCTACGAGGATTTTAATGATATGCATTTTACGGAGAAGTTGTCCGAGGAGCATCAGATTGAGTTGAGCCGAGAGACAGTGAGGAAGTTAAGGCGTAAGGCAGGGGTAGCACCCAAGCGCCGTCGTCGAGCACCTGGGCACCGCAAGCGTCGGGAGCGAAAGGCTCAGGAGGGGGCCATGGTGCTTTGGGATGGAAGTCCCCATCACTGGTTAGGTCCGGATCGGCCTGCGTGTTGCCTGATGGCCGCCATGGATGATGCAACCGGCAAACTGCTGGTGGCCCGGTTTTTTCCTTTTGAAGGCTCGTCAGGGTATCTGTGGCTGCTTCGAGAGGTGGTTAAACGTTATGGGATTCCTTTGGTGATGTATCACGATCGTCATGGGTCGCTTCATCGAAATGATTCGCATTGGAGCTTGGAAGAACAGTTGGCTGGTCGTCAGGAACCGACTCAGGTGGGCTTGGCGCTTGAAGCCTTGGGCATTGAGTCCATTGCGGCACTCTCCCCGCAGGCCAAAGGGCGAATCGAAAGGCTCTTTGGGACCTTGCAGGATCGCCTCATCGCTGAACTAGGCCTCCAACGGATCCAGGGTCTCGAAGCAGCAAATCGCTTTCTCAAAACCTTTATCCCAAGGTTTAATCGTCGTTTTGCGATCCCTGCCCGAGAATCTGAGAAAGCCTGGCGCAAGGTGCCCGAAGAGCTCGATCTGGACCGATTGATTAGCTTCCGCTACCGCTCGGTCGTAGGCAATGATAACAGTGTTCGGATTGGAGGTCTGATTTTGGATGTTCTTCCCGGTCCCAACCGGCGCTCCTATGCCAAGGCTCAAGTCGAAGTCCGACAACTCCTTAATGGGTCATGGAGGGTCTATTACCAGGATCAAGTCATCGCGAAACATCCTTCAACAGAGCTTCGAGAGCCGGTTCGGGCGCTTAAACATACTCGACACATCAAAGGTACTTTCCCTGACCAATGGGTTTATTGGGCTTCCGCTCCGTCAGCACAAGCTCCTTCGGCACAGGGCTCATGAGCAGCATGAAATTGGGTTTTTGGGTGGATATCAACCTATGGGGAAGCAGATGATCATCGTTTCTAACGCATCCTGGCAATTCGTTGTACTCTGGATTCGGTACCCAATGATCAGAAAACACTTGCTCCCTTTAAAACGCACTAAATTGAAACACAATCAAGGGGACATTTTCGCGTTGCAGTTAAGGGGACATATTGCCTTTGCTTAAACAAATTAAAACGCGCCCATTGGCAGAAAGACCAATATTTATAAAACGCTCCTCGGTTCCAGAATGCTTATCGTTTGGAAAGGTAAATAGGAAGGGGTCGTTAAAAATCGTTTTGCCCTCCTCGAAGCTCACTTTATGCTTCCTTAAGTTAGCTTTCGCTTTGACTTCGTCCCACTCAAATATGAGCTTCATGTGGCCTCTCTAATAACTTTTTATGATATTTTATTCTCTGTTTCTCCTGTATATCGATCGAGATAAGGTGGGCGAGGAACCAGCCTTTCCAAAAACTGCGTAGGCTTATCCCCCGTCGCCCTGATTGATTTGATTAGCGAAAGAGAGTTAATCATTCACAGATTTGGTTTCCCCGATAAGTCACGTCTGGGGTCTTTTATCCAACAATCTCTTGAGAATCTCACCCGTAAGAAAGAGGGCCGATGAACAAAACAGGCCTTTGGCAAAAAAGTACATTGAAAAACCCGCTTTGTCTGGGTCAATTATGACCCCACCCTGGGCATAAGGGGACTTATCCTTGCCGAAGGAAACAAAGTAGCCACCAAAGTAGATCCATGAGCATATTACCAGTATAAACAGGGCAATGGCGGGGTTGACCCACTTCAAGTAGAACCTCATAGTATCCTCCTTAGTGCTAACAACAAAAATCAGCTGGCGCTGTAAGCGATCGGCTGGATTGTTTTGTGTACGTTGTCACATTTTTCTCTTATTGCATTGGCTATCTCAAAAGCAACCATGCCTGCTACCGTGAACTTCTTGCATGGTTCAGAGCATCGCCGAGTTTTCGGACTGTGGCTTTAGCTTTGACTCGTCGTTCCGGGGTCTCGTTAGCTTTTTCGGCCAAGGCTTTCAACGATCTTATAAGGACATCTGCGCTGATTTCAGGGTAATCAGGAATCGGAGCATTTACCTTCCAGCCGCTCGGACGCTTTACAAGTTCATAGTTGATAGTTGCTATTTCTGGGTTCGGCTTGAACTCGAAGTCGTAGCAGAATAATCCCAACCGTTTGTACATGACCGGCACTGTAATCTTGTCTTTCTCTTCCTCCGCTGGCTTTAGGTCGTATTTGCTAATAACCCACTTACAGTCCCAAGCAGGCTCATCTGGCCATGTAATAAATTTAGAGTACTCTTTCCAGTCAGCATCATTGAGACGCAACTCCAAGTAACGTCGTAATGTGTCTACTGCTACATCTTGGGTCTTTTCATCCCAGGGTTTCT
This sequence comes from uncultured delta proteobacterium, assembly GCA_963765435.1. GTDB lineage: Bacteria > Desulfobacterota > BSN033 > BSN033 > UBA1163 > UBA1163. Next base: position 1,557,109 of record CAVXWK010000002.1, on the reverse strand, counting down.
GTTGGGGCTGTGCGCTTACATCACATGCAAGAATCAGAACACATAGAAAATTAAGGACTAACCCTCGAATAACTTGACGGAAGTGAAACCCTTCGACTGCCGGAAGAGGTGCGACATGGATTTTTCGTAATATCTCTTTTTTCATTTCATCAACGTAACTTATTTTTTAACCTTCTTCTACGTATGCTCTCACATTATAGTCAATAAAGGGGGGCTGTCAACCCTTCGACTCCCCTGCCTGAAGACCTGGGCTTGCCTATCGACAGGCTCAAGGCCCCGAGTACGACCGAGGGGCTCAGGGTTGACCCTGAGCCCCTCGATTTCCCTCAGGGCCATGAGCAAGTCGAATGGCGGCGCTTCTCTACTCCGCCTCAAAAGGCGCGGCTTGGCGCCGTCGAATGGGTCAACGATTAATTGCTGATCTGATGATGAAAACTGCTTTATTACTGAGAGCGCCAAAAAGTTTGCGTCAGGAACCACGAAACGTTGTCCTTGCGAGCCCGAAGCTCTGCACCGCGTGGTGCACAGGGCAAAGGGCGTGGCAATCTCGCTTTGAGATTGCTTCGTCGTTACACTCCTCGCAATGACCTACTGGGGTTGGTACAAACTATAATATGCTCCACTTAATAATCATCGGTGGTGAGGTTCGATATTTATTCTTATACCGAGTTGTTATAATCTTCACGAAAAACGGCGTCACCCACGGGCACGATGGACATAAGGATGGTCGACACGGGACTCCGATGGACTTACAAAAGGTCATTTCTTCATCAGCGCCCGTTTTGCGGCAGCGAGTTCCCTCAGCTTCTCCTTGCCCACTTTCGGGTAGCTCAAGTTCAAGGAGGCTAGCGCGTCGATCACTGTCTCTGCGACGATAACTCGGGTGAACCACTTGTTGTCGGCGGGCACCACAAACCACGGCGCCTCTTTGGTCGCCGTACGGCGGATCATCTCTTCGTAGGCTTCCATGTACTGGTCCCAGAACTTTCGCTCCTCGATGTCGCTCGTCGAGAACTTCCAGTTCTTGGTCGGGTTCTCTACCCTTTCGAGGAAGCGCTTCTTCTGCTCCTTCTTCGACACGTGAAGGAAAAACTTGCGAATGACAATGCCGTTGCGAACCAGATAGCGCTCAAAACTGCGAATGTCATGGAACCGATCCTTCCACACCTCCTTGGTGATAAGTTCGGGCGGAAGCTTTTCCTTTGCCAGATACTCCAGATGCACGCGCACGATCAGCGCTTCCTCGTAGTAGCTCCGGTTGAAAATACCGATGCGTCCGCGCTCCGGCAGACGCTTCATGCATCGCCAGAGGTAATCGTGGTCCAGTTCCTCAGCAGACGGCGACTTGAAGGAATAGACCTCAACACCCTGCGGGTTGACGCCGGACATAACGTGTTTGATGGCGCTGTCCTTACCCGCTGCATCCATCGCCTGGAAGATGAGCAACACGCCCCAGCGGTCCTGGGCATAGAGCATGTCCTGTAGGATGGAAAGCGCCTGCACGCCGGTAGCCAGCGCTTCCTGTTCGCGCGGCTTGTCCTCGGATTTAAAGTCCAGTGTATCTTTCGGGTTGATATCTTTTAAGCGGAATCCCTTGCCGTCCGTCACACGGAATGGTTTGCTTACGTCCCGCGCATTCTTGAAAATATCCGCCATGGCCTTTTCTTTCATTTTCCCCTCCCGTGGCCGCCGTCAGAAGGACAGGTGTGACGTGTGAAAGGTAGCTTAAGGGACAAACAACAACTCACGAGTTTAAGATCGTTCTCCGACCATTATAACGGTCCGTATCATACTGGGTATGGACATCCACCAGGCTCAATTTGCTAATGGCTTCTTTCAAAGGAACAGCGGTGATTCCCCCATTCCGATAGCTTACCATTTTCCCGAAATCTTCTTTCACGATCAGGTCCACGGCTGCAATTCCAAAATACCTTCCCATCCTTCGGTCGTAGGCGCAGGGCACACCTCCACGCTGCAAATGACTTAAGGTAAGACTGCGGGTCTCGATCTTCGTCGAACGCGTTATTTCTCGGGCTAAGAACTCTCCAACCCCTCCTAATGTCTTATGGCCGAAACTATCGGCACCTTCTTCTTTCGTGATCGGACCGTATCCGGACGGCTTCGCTCCTTCGGCTGTCACAATAATTTCGTACCGGAGCCCTTTTCTTCTTCCTTCCGAAACCAGTTGACTAACCTTTTCAACCTCAAAATCGTATTCGGGAATCAGAATAACGTAGGCCCCGCACGACTCTCCTCCTTCCAGGGCCAACCAACCCGCATGCCTCCCCATCGTCTCCACCACAAAGATCCTCCGGTGAGAGCCTGCGGTCGTTCGGAGACGATCGATCTCTTCGGTGATCACGTTCACCGCCGTCTCAAATCCCAGGGTGTAATCCGTCCCGGAAAGGTCTTTATCGATGGTCTTGGGAATGCCCACCAGCTTCACTCCCTCCAGATAAAGCTTGTGAGCCACTCCGAGGGTATCCTCTCCCCCGATCGCCACTACGTAATTCAAATGATATCTCTCCATATTCTCAAGGACGGTCTTGGATTGGCTGTGCTTCGGATCATAGGGATTGGTTCGTGAAGTTCCGAGCATGGTCCCACCGTATCGGTCCCAGGTTCTCACCATTTCCTCTGTCAAAGTATAAATCCTTGGAGTCGGATCCTCGTTGTCGCCATCGGGTGAAACCAGGCCTTTCCAACCATCGCGAATTCCGACGACCTCATATTCGATCTTCCTGGTCCTCACGAGCCGATCATCGAATGCCGTTTTAACCACCCACTTGATCGCCGAATTGAGTCCGGCACAATCCCCGCCGCCCGTGAGAACCCCAATTCTTCTCTTCTCCATAGGTTTCCTCCAAAATCATTCTTAACGGACACGTTATTTAATTATGGGCCTTCCGGGGATGGTATCCCCTTTTGTAACCCTCCTCACTCCCCCCTTATAACTCCCCCTTCCCCCTCTTAACCTAAGAGGGGGAGAGTGGAGGGGGCGTTAGATTGGGGGGATGAAGAAGGGGTTAGCCTTCTGCAGAAAGTAATCCGATCATTCCCGGGGTAATAATAATCCCGAATGACGGCCACTTCTTCGAATCCATTCTTCAGATAAAATTTCCGAGTCTTTTCATACTGAGGTATGGTAGAGGTATCTGCGAGGATCATACGCCCTCCCTCCGCCTTCACACGCTTCTCCAAAAAACTCAAAAGCTTTGAACCTACCCCTTTTTCCTGAGAATCAGGGTCCACGGCGATCCAGTAAAGGTCGAAGGTTCCCTGGGTCATAGGCGCAGCGCCGTAACAGATATAGCCGATGGCCTGATCCTGATCGTCGGCCATGCAGTCAATCTCATAATCCTTTTGATTCTCGTCCTTCAGTACGATGTCGATCAATTCCATCGCCACATCGATTTCCTCTGAAGTGAAGGCACGTGTCTTGATCATCATTGAAAGCAACCGAGCCCTGTCCTTTTCGGCCAATGAACGAATATTCATCGAACTTCTCACCCCCGGTCGGAGTTGATTTCTTTTCGAAAAATCATTCTCCCATAAACAAAAGATAAAGAAAAGAGTCTATGGTGTCAACTGGATATTTTTGATGAGATGAGATTTAGAGGGAGGTTAACAATTCTAATGGCATCCCCGATTGATTTCGAGGATATTTTGCGACGGGTCGTTTGAATGCCGACGTCCACTGCTTTCAATTCGATCTCTTAGCCCTCGAAGTCAAACCCCATAGGAGGCTTAGGCCGGGAAATTTCCCCTGTCGTTTTATCAATGGTTACCTTTACGAAAAGAATGTTATTGCTATCCACATGATCTCCCCAGAACTTCTTCCCTAAGCCAACGATAGATTTCTGGCTAACTCTACTTGTATCTTTTCTTCTTTCTGGCAATACGCCAATCAATTCATACCCTCTCGTGACGTCACGCCAGTAGTATTCGTAAGCCACCATTGTGGAATCTCCCTTCAGCCTTTCAAGCTATTTAGAGTCTGTCCATAAGCTAACGCTTTCAAAGAAGGTTGTCATTCCGGCGAAAACTCGCCTCGGCGAAGCCCTGGCCGGAATCCAGTTATTTCAACACCCTCTGGATGCCGGATCTCGTCCGGCATGACGGGAAAGGGGCACTCATAAACAGAATCTATTTAACAAGAGAGCAATTTTAATGCCAGACCTACCTGTGAGGCTAACTTGCTAAACTCAAAGGATTTTCCTAAAATATAAAATCTTCCTCAATCGCAGAAGTGGAAATAATTTTCACAAAAATCCCAAATTGCTACATTTACTGAGGAGTCCATATTTGACAAAACACATTGTTGAAAAAATCTCCCCTAACCCCTCTTTGCTAAAGAGGGGGATTCCCTCCCTTTTATAAAGGGAGGTTAGGAGGGATTTGTTCTTCACCGTCCATACAATTATGGACTGATTAGTAATCCGCTCTGGGCGGTAACAAAGATACTTGGCTGTTTGCCGGCAGGAGGGCGAGAGGAACGGACTGAAGAGAAATTTCGTAAACTTATTTTCGAGACCCTGCCCCGAAAATGTGATATATTGGGTGCCAGGAAAAAGACAAATAAAATTTAGTCTATTGCCGTGAAACGGACGGGAGACATACCGATATGAATCAGAAAGCATTTCAAGACTACTACCCGGATGAGCTGAATTATTGTTATGGGTGCGGCCAGCTCAATGAGCAAGGTCTAAAGCTCAAGAGCTATTGGGACGGAGAGGAGACGGTGGCTCTCTTTACACCCCGGCCATATCATATTGCGATTCCAGGCTATGTCTACGGCGGGCTGATCGCTTCGATCATCGACTGCCACAGCACGGGGACGGCAGCCGCGGCAACGTATCGTGCTGAAGGCCGTGAAATGGGTACGGAGCCCCGGGTCCGCTTTGTTACGGCGTCACTGCACGTGGAGTATACTCGGCCCACGCCGCTGGGAGTGGCTCTGGAGGTCCGTGGAAAGGTAAAGGAGATCAAAGGACGCAAAGTCGTGGTCAGTACTACGGTATCGGCCTGGGGCGAGATATGTGCGAAGGGCGAGGTGGTAGTCGTTTCAATGCCCGAACATATGGCCCCAAAAAAATGAATGACCCGACACCGCCTTTTATTATCGTCCGAAATTATGGAGCCGGCGCTCGGATTTGAACCGAGGACCTACTGATTACGAATCAGTTGCTCTACCGCTGAGCTACGCCGGCATGCCTATAATTTCAATAACTTAGAAACTGACATTTTTACTGTAACTATTCCTCAACTATTTTGCAACTATTTTCTCCCGAGACTTTCCAAGGCTTCTCTCGTATCCTCCGCCCTGAGATGGGTATATCTCATTGTGGTGGAGATCTGAGAGTGTCCCGCTACCTTTGCGATCTCCTGAAGGGAATAACCTCTTTTCCCCATGTCGGTGATTGACTTATGCCTAATATCATGGATATGGGCATCCACGACTCCGGCCTTCCGGCAACACTTGTTCCAAGTAGTCTTGATCGTCCGGTACGGTGTTCCATCCCTTTTTTGAAAGACATATTGGCCAACTATCTTCTGAAGCGGTCTCTCGGCCTTTACACGTGAAAGGATTTCAAACAGAGGTTGATTAACCCAGATCTCATCAGGAACCTTCTTTGTATCTGAACCTTCTCCAAATCTTATCCTTCTTTCTTTCAGATCAACTTGTGGCCATTTCAATGTGAAGATCCGTCCGGATCTCTGGGCGGTATGATAGAGGGTATCCATAATAAAGGGAAGATGCTGTGCCTCCCGAACAGACCTGGCCACATTCTTAATTGCTTCAAATTCTTCGTCAGTAATATATCTTGTGCGTTTGGTCTCCTTAAGGCCTTCGATTCTTTCAGCGGGATTCCGGTCAATATATCCCCAGCGAACCGCTTTCTTCAGGGCATGGCGGATCAGGGCCACCTCTCGATTTATGGTTGCTCCAACCACCGCCCTACCCTTCCGAAACGAAACTTGGTCTTTACGCCACTCCTGATACTTATAAATATCTTTGGGACTAAGACTATCAATTTTTCGATCCCCGAAATATTTGAGCGGATATTTGGAATTGGTTAGATCTGATTTATATGATCTCTTCCCAGGGGAAATTTCATCAAGATAACGAGCAATAAGTTTTGAAAAGGGTATGGATTCTCCAAGAATCTCCCTGGCCTTGTCCTGCCTTTCCAAAAGCCTTTTCTGAACCTCTCGGAGGATAATCGTCGCTTTAGTTAAATCAGTGGTCTTCGTTGATTTGTAGATAGTTCCCATTTTAATAAACCAATTGGGCGAATCGGATCTTTTAATCAATCCCTCCGGTGCTCGATAGCCTTTTTTCCTCTTGCCCATGGGAGCCAAATTATTATATAGAAGCACTTTTGTCAACCTCCTTTATTATTTGATCAACCCGTTGGTTGATTTCTTCCCGATCCCGTTGAGCCCTTCGTCTTGTTTCGCATTCTTGCAGATCCTCTTCATTGAATCGCCAGAGTTTCCCGACCTTAAATCCTGGAAGATATCCGATTCGGGCCAAATGAGTAACTTGGCGCTCGGAGATCTGATAACGTTGAGCAAGATCTTTAGGTGTTAGATAATGCATTTCAATTCTACTCTTCATCTGAAAGTTTCTCGTCCTTGGACTCCTCATCCAAGTCTTCAGGTTCCTCCTCCATCACGATTTCGTTAAGTGACCGGAGAGCCTCCACGAGCTCTAATTTTATGTCTTCCTCTGCCTGGTGTGCTTGTTCTTTTTCAGGGTCTTTGAATTGTTTTCCTCTGCGTGTTTCCCATGCTTTCAATGCGGCTTCTCTTGACATATCCACCTCCTATGGTTAAGACAGGCCTCGGCTTCTGGGCTGGCAATCTGTGAGGAACGAGTCCTTCTACTTTGGCCCTTCTTAGATTTTAGTTGGAGTTCACAGATTGCCATATTTCATCTCTCTAATTAATATAACAAGATTACGCCTATAAATTTTGAAAGTGATTACGTTCAATCGTTTAGTAGTTCGGCATACTTCTCTGAACAACGGCATCTAAAAATAAATGGCTGGGTTGACTTCCGACTTGTTGCTCATCCATAGGATGGGCTCTTAACTGCACTTTAAGTTCGACCCGCAATGGGTCTCGGCTTCGGGTCTCATTTTATTTTGCCGTAGAGTTGGATTTCAGGGTTATTTGCCAGTCGGCGGCTACAAGTCTGATCTCCTTCTCCTTGTGTCAACCCAGCCATATCTCCTTTCATAAATGAGGCAATTAGAGCTATCGCTCGCTCTTGTCTACCGCTCGTATACCCTGATGTCTTCCTGGGTTCCTGGGTTCCTGGCACTGGATTTGTCTAATTGCCTCAAATTTATTCATCTAATTACCCTTCTTCGAAACTCCTATAATCCGGTTTTGTGGTTTTCTCCTTTTTGAACCCTCTGGATCTCACCTTTGTCAAAAACGTCACGGATTACTTTTCCGAGATCCCGAAGGCGTTGTTGGAGGAGAAAAAGGCGGACTGTTTGCTTTTCTATTTGGAAAAGTTAGCGGAGAGCTCCGGAACGTCTACATTACCTGGTGGGTTTAAGGTTTGAGATAGCTCCCTCCGGCATGGCCCAGTCGCCACATCCTTTTGCTTGTTTCCTCAAACGTATTATTCAAATTCTCCAATCAATCAGGTCACGGATTTTTCCATAAGAGTATGAAGCTCTTGAGCTTAGTTCCTTCAAGATGATAAGGAACATGTCCCTCAAATCCCTTGTCGATAAGTCCGCCGCCATCCGCCGGTGTTCCCTTTGTTGTTTTTTGGTCATTCTTTCTCACCCCCTTTCTTTCGTTAACATCATTCTTCTCCTGACTATATTTTGATTGCTATTTTTCCCCTGTCTTTATTTTCTTGATCCTCAGCATCCCCTGGTTCCTGGGGCTCTACACTTGTGGAATCTTGTACCATCCCTTTCTTTTTCCGGTAGTATTCCCTCCGTTTTTCTTTCTCTACATTGGGTTGCAATTTCCACCGCTCTCTCGATGCCATTACCCAAGCACACCTGTTGGAACAATAGCGCTTCTCCTTTTTATCGGATTTGAGAAAATACCCCCCGCAGTCCTCACGCTGACATCTCTTAATGAGGTGAATGGGGACGTGCCTCAAGGCGATGACGAAATCGTAAAGAATCTTGTCCCTCACGTTCGAAAAGAATGGGAACACCAAATCACCAACCCTCTTAGCCTCAATTTCGAATGGAAGGATTAAGGTGATCTCGTTTTGTGAGAGCTTTTCCAAAGCTGATACATGGAATTTCTGACCAGGCGACGGCATTACCCTCCTCCCGGGCTTATGAGTTATGGGGTTTAAGAGTGTATCGAGAGCACCCCTGAGCCACTTTTGGATTTCCTCCCCCTGCTTCCTCCTCTGTTCCCATTTGACAAGGGATTCGTCGGAAATTCGGGAAGGGCCCTGGTCACCATAGACCCTACCCCGAATCTCCGTCCACAGGACAAAGAGGTCTTTTTCCGACAGCCTCTTAAGGTCGAGATTCATGAAATTCAGAGACCATGTGAGCGTCCTTTTGGCGGTGATTAAGTTCTGATCCATCATTGACCCTCCTTTCCTTCTCCGGTTCTTAATGTAGCATACTCTAAAATTGTTGTCAAACATTATTTTAGGGTCATCAAAACCTTAACATAAAACTTGACAACAAAATTGATTTCCTTTATACTTGAGCTATCACGCAAAAGTCCGATTGGAGGCTAAAGGAAAGTCCCTTTTAAATCCGATAGAGAAAGGTGGTGAGCGAGATGAAGCTTAGAACCAGAAGTGAGATGAGGCTATACCAAAGAGCCCGCCGAGCAAAGATTAGGGGTGTAACACCAGGTGTTACAGGGGATGTTAGGCGAGTCATAAGGGTCGATGGCTATGATAACAAGTGGTTCCCACCGCAGATTCCACTTGAGCAAAAGCTACTGGAAGACCTCAGAGAGCAAACTCGAATACAAGAAGAAGCTGATGAGGAGCATGAAAAAATCGCCCGAAAGTTGGCTGCTCACTACCAATCTTTAGGTTCGATCGATCCTGAACAATGCGCAACCAGACGGCACTTGGCCTGGATTTTGCTGGAAATCGAAGATCAGAGGCGTGGAGTTAGTGGTGTTGAACGCAAACGACTTGATGCCCTAAGAGCCAAAACTATCGGGATAATGAAGCAAAGATATCCAGATCGTCATTTCTCAGTCATCACACGTTACAACTACGACTTTATAGAGGACTGAGGGTCGGAAATCTTCGCTGGATGGGATGGGTCAAATCAGGCAGGAGGCCCCCTCTCCGATCCCCAATCCTAAAGAACCGACTGATTGCCCCTCCATAGATGAACCGAAATTGCCCCCGAAGAAAAAGTAATCCTTAAAGATGGATTAACCGTATATGAATTAACCAAAGATGAAAAGTCTTTTGTTAAGGGGCCCTGTCTCCATAGGGATTGGAGGAGCTACACTGGCAAAAGACTAACCCCCGGATCGACTTTTTTAATATAAAAACCACACAAAAAAACCCGGGGTGAAAGGGGACAATCGTATGGCAACAGTACAAGAAGGAAGAAGTGAAGCAGGTAGGCAAGCCTGGCGAACGATCAGAGCAAGAGAAGAACGGGAAAGAATTGAAAGGTGGCGAGAGAGACACCGATATCTCATCAGTAGGCTTAGCCCGCATGAAAGAGAACTTAGAGATGCCAGAAACCGGAGACGACGTGAAAGACGAGCCTTTGAACGTCAATGGCTTTCAGAGCATCCAGAGGCGATAGAAGGAGACCATCCGGCTGTAGAAGAACCAAGAGTCTGGCGTACCATCGGCGATCTTCAACCTCTAAATCAAAGCGAGCCAGTTCAAGCTCCTACGGTTTACGAACCCTGTGTTCGGCTACCAAGAAGGATCATACGCTGAAAGACACCCGGTGAACGCCCTCCCGGTTCTTTCTCCCCGCCCTTCAGCGAGCTTCAAAAGGTCATCCTGATCGTTGGCTACGAGAATGAGGGTAAGCTCGCTTATCCCTTCTATGAGAGAAAAGGGACAGGAGGTGAGATAGAGAGCAGCAACGTCAGGTTTGGTTTGACTGCCACGCCATCAAGGAATTGGGTGGAGGTATGAGAAAACATCTTAACCATAGAGGAAGGGCTTCGGATAACCCAGCAATCAAAACATTGATGCCCATACCAATCGACCCCTTCCCTTTTTAACAAAAAAGGAGAAAAAACATGGAAATGACGGAACCAAAAGAAATCAAAATGACGAAGACCAAAGACATTGAAAAAATGAAGAGGTCGCCCTTCAATGACCTATTTCCAATCGACCCTGACATTCTTAAAGCGGTTGAGGAACACATGAGAGTTCACGGTTTTGATCCATCGCAACCCCTCATCGTTTGGAAGGGGATGGATACTCTTGTGGATGGGTACACAAGACACGAGGCGGCATCAAAAGATGGTATTGAAGAAATCCCTGTTTGCGAAAAGGATTTTGCTAATGAAGAGGAGGCCGTTGAATACGCCATCCATGCTCAAGTCCATCGAAGGAACCTAACCGATGCAGCATTTCTTAAATTAGTTGAAAAACTCGACGAAAAATATAAAGGGGGAAGACCCAAAAAATCTGCCTCAAGTGAGGCAAGTTTTAAGCCCCACCTCTTTGATACTCCCTCTTACGAGGATGCTGCCAATGCAGCCGGATCTTCTTCTGAAGAATGGCGTGAGAAAAACCGAAAATGGGACGAAGAAAATTCGGAGAAGAGGCTCAAAGGGCGAAGAAGTTCCGCACGATTGGCCCACATGATGGGGACATATCATTTCAAGATAGAAATGGCGAGAAAAATTCTTTTCCGGGCCAAGATTGATTTGGCGGGTAGTGAGGTTAGAAAGAAGGTCGAAGATAATAAGATGACGATTAATAGCGGATACAAAGCACTCACGAAAAAAGAAGGGAAAGCCTCCTCGAAGGTAGAATTTTGGGATCGTTCTCAGGGGCACATTTATGTGTCGGCCAATAACAGTGTGCTTGAAGACAAATTTCTGGAGGAATTGGATTGGATGATTTTAGGGACAGGGGAGGCCCCTAACATGGGTAATTTCACAAAGGATTCGAAGATCTGTTTCCCGAAGTTGAAAAATCCTTCGACTGAGATCTTGAAGAGATTCAGGGAGGTAGAGGAAAAAAGAAAAGGTGAAGCGAAATCTGTTTAATAATCGGATTTAGGTTGTCTCAGAGGCCCCCCGACTTAACTACCTTTCCTCTGAGACCCTAAACCGTTGAAGCTGAGTCGGCGGGTGCTGCCCCACACCCCCGACATCTTAAAAAATCGCTGTTCCCGCTAAAATGCGGAAAAACTCGAACTTAAATACCATCTGAAATAGAGTTTGATCGATTCTTATATAATTTAAAGTGTGGGGATGAAAGATGTGTTTTACGACGTTTTAAACATCTTAGGAACCAAAAAATAGAGATATTTGTTATATTCCCACGTTGATCTTGAATTTGAGGAGAGACAAAATATTTGACTTTTAGATAGAGGAAAAAGTGAATGAAGAGCTTGAACTGCGGGAAATCGAATTGCCTCTATCGGGGATTATTGGTATCAAGGGTTCTCGCAGACCTAAGCTCACCAGTAATCCCTTTTTTTTACACTAAGTAGCCCGATCCTGGATAAAAATCCCTGGGGCGATAAGGCCGGGTGCGGGCAAATTTCGACCCCTTGTTGCCCCCAGATAATTTGGAAAGGTGGTGAATACCGAACATAGTCTCGATAATTCCTGCCGGGATATAGTCCTTGGGTTAATCACAATCTGAATCGGGTTCCAAATTCCTCTCCCAAAAAGGAAAATCTAACTTTAGAAAGGGTACGATCATGTCAAACGCTGATCGCAGTATCAATGATGTGTTGTTAGTTGCCTACCTAATGGCCGCAGGATTCAAACAAAAATATCGTCCGTTTCGTGCCGGTAACTTCATGCAGTTTATTTTTGAACGGACTCCCGAGCTCGAAGAGCACATCGAAAAATTTTATCTTCGGGAAACTTCCGTGGACGCCCTAACTGTTTTGGAAGGTTTTCGAACTATCAAAGCATGGGCATCCGAAGTTAAGAAGAACAAAGGGGGTGGCCGTGATGGAAACTAAAGCAACTGGATTCACCCTCCCATTGGAAAGATTGAGTTTCAAGGAAGATAGCATCAAAAAGATTCTTGCCAACCTTGTTCGGGTTAAATGGTTCTATGAAAAGTTTGGATCGACTTTTAAACCTTATGATTGTTCAACCATTGATCCTAAAGCTCCTCACGAGATCATGGAACAGATTTTTATTGAGGCAAAGGAACATTTCGAGAAATTTGGAACTTTGATCAATCAGGATATCTTGAAGCATGAGATTGATCTCCACTTCAAACAATTCAAAAAAGATGAAAAGCAATTGCCCGATTGGTATGCCCTGGTTGATGAGCTATTCGGATATCAGGATGAGGATTTGAAAACTGAATACTATGCTGAGCAGATGGCCGGGTTCTTTCAAGTCCAGGAACTTAAACTGGCTTTCCATAAGGCGATTCTTGAAGACCTTCCAAAAGATCGGCCTGATGTTGTCCTTGATAATGCAATCGACAATCTTATCAAGGTTAGGGAATTAAGTGAGCCGATTGAAATGGCCGCTTCAGAATCCCAGCCTGTCTTGTATCCCAAGAATGCAATTCAGGGGTTCATCGAGGACTTGGCCGATATCTATTCGGGGTATCTTGAAAGCCCTTATGAGTTTTGGGTCTTCGGTGCGGCCACGTGTTTAGGAAATATCTTTTCAACCAGGGTTAAGTTGGGTTCACAGCTTTTTGTTCAACCCAGGCTTTACACCGTATGTATCGGAACATTGGGTGATGCGAGAAAATCGGAATCAGGGCGACAGACCATCAATCTCTTTAGCGAGATGGTCGCCCACATTGAAGAAGTTCAATATGACGAAAAGGGTAAAAGGCTCGCAAGCAAGTATTTCAACACTCTCTGGGGGTGCGGTTCCGCTGAGGGGTTGATGGATAGGCTTGAACGAACCCCTAAACTTATTCTCGTATATGATGAGTTGCGATCCTTCGTTCAAAAATCCGATATCAAAGGTTCCAATCTTCTGCAAAGCGTAAACAGCCTATTCGATAGTAACCTGGTTGAGAATGCAACGAAGGATAAGTATCGAAGAGTTGATAATGCGTATCTCTCTATGCTGGGATTTTGCACGACGGATACGTGGGATTCCCTCTTTTCACCCGCCTTCCTGGATATCGGTTTTATCAACAGGCTTTGGATCGTTCCGGGGATTGCCGAGAAGAAGGATTTCAACCCGGACTTTATTCCAGCACACAAGAAACTTGAGTTATCTAAGTGGTTCCAAAGAGTGTTGAGATCCTTTCCGGAGGATCAACCCACCATCATCAAATTAACCCACGCTGCTGAAGTGGATTTGAACACTTGGTATCACTCATTTGAATCAACAGAGTTCACGAGACGTTTGGATGATTATGGCCGCAGGCTTCTCTTGATCATGGCGATCAGTGAGAACAAGAAAGAGATTGATGAGGGTATGGCCGGTAGGGTGATATCCCTTTTGGAATGGCAGAAGAAGGTTCGGGAAATGCATCAGCCTGCCGATTACACTTCGCCCATGTCCAGGATCGAAAACCTAATGAGGAAGGCCGTAAAGAGGCTTCAGCCAATAACCAAAGGAAACCTTCTTCACCAGATTCATGCCAAGCAGTTTGACATCTGGCGAGTTGAAAAGGCTTTAGAAGGACTTTTGAAGAATGGTGAGTTCCGGCGAACCTTCAAGGGAAGACATGAAGCGTATGTTTTGGGAAATGTGAAAAATGAGTAAAAAGCGAAAACTGGGGCTGCTTGCACAAAAGCCTGCACAAACCAGTGTGCAGGCAGTTTCCTTAATAATTTGTCCTTTTTACGTTAATGATTGAGGTTGAACATCGGGTGTCCTTATTATATACGGAAATCTTTATTATTAAAAATATCGACACTCGATGTGCAATCATTTTTTTAATATAAAACCTTCAAAATGACCAATGAATTGCCTAAAAAGATCCTGCACAAAGGTTTGTGCAATCACTTGTGCAATCACTTTTCAAAGAAAGGCGGAGATGGGAACGAATGACCGGAACGGGAATGGAGATTATTCAAATGGCCATAGAAACAACTGGGGGAACGAAAGGACAGAGGGGAATTATAATGGACGGAGAGATTAGTCAAACTGAGACCAAAAAATTCCTTTCATCAAACGGGTTGGATCACGACTTACTGGACGAGCCATCAGAAGCCTTGGAAGCCTGGCGAAAGGATTGTAATCTCCTTATCAGGGGCTTCGTGAACTATCTTGAGAACAGGTTCTCAGCCATTGAACATAGGTTGGAGCGAATTGAGGAAGAGCGGTATGGACATCAAACGGACTGAATCTCTACGTAAGAGAACATCAAGCAGGAGGCAGGGTCAATTTGTCCTAAACGGCCACAAAAATTGTCAATTTGGCATAACCTCAAAATGAAATCTCTGTAATTTCGGATTCTTAAATTCGGCATATAATATGCTTCTCCTAAAGTCGGGCGGTTGATTCCGCTCAGCTTCATATGTTTTCTCCTTTCTGAGCACCTTCGGGGGGTGGATTAGGGAAACCCCCCGCCAATTATATTAAAGATAGAAGGAAGAAATTCTTTAAAAAATATGCCTGAATATCAATCTCTTGCTTCTGACCAGATAACCGGGCCAAGCTATATTTTGAATTTGATTGCCCAAATTATCACCATCGTCCTCTGTCTCATCTTATCCCGAATTCTTTGACCGTGAATCAGGCCCCAAAGGTCTATAAAAGACTTATCAGAGCGATATAGATCCTTAAAAGGAAAGACAGACATTGGGGATATCTAATTGGAACAAACCCTATGAAAGAGATCTTGACACCCAATGAAGCTGGTTTGTATTTAAACCTTCATGTTCGAACCATTCACCGCTTGGCGAAAAACGGATTGATTTTCCAAACACGAAATGGTATGTAAAAGGCATGGATGGTCGTATTCATTCCATTCAGATAAGACCAAGACGAAAACTGCAATCAAGGAAGTGGAACTGAGACTTCGTTTTACCGAAAAAATTGGAAGAGATACGAGAGAATAAAAAAGGACGTAATTGGAAACGACAGGGTTGCGGATAGTGATTTTTTTCAGTTCATAGTTCAAAACCGGATAAATAATTTCTCTTCTCGGTTAAAAAAATCGAATAAGGAGGAAATCATATGGGCATAACAGGTTTTTCGCCAGGTTTCTTTTTTCTTATTATCTTCATATTGATCTTAGCTGCGGCAGCCATCAAGATTTTGAGGGAATATGAACGGGGGGTTATCTTTCGACTGGGAAGGCTGATCGGGGCCAAGGGGCCAGGGATAATTTTTATTATCCCTGGAGTTGATAAGCTTCTGAGGATCAGCCTGAGATTGGTCACCATGGACATCCCACCCCAGGATGTCATCACCCGTGACAATATCTCCATTAAAGTGAATGCCGTCGTCTATTTTCGTGTCATTGATCCAAATAAGGCGGTCGTCGAAGTGGAGAATTATCTTTATGCCACCTCCCAATTGGCTCAAACCACGCTTCGGAGCGTCGTGGGGCAGGCGGATTTGGATGAGTTGCTCTCCCAGAGAGACAAAATCAATTTGAGACTCCAAGATATCTTAGATAAACACACAGAGCCATGGGGAATCAAAGTCTCTCTGGTGGAAACCAAGCAGGTAGATTTGCCGGAGAACATGCAGAGGGCAATTGCCCGCCAGGCAGAGGCAGAAAGGGAGAAAAGAGCCAAAATCATCCATGCGGAGGGTGAATTCCAGGCTGCGGGAAAATTGACTCAGGCTGCCAATGTGATCAGTACCAATCCTACAGCCCTCCAGTTAAGGTTCCTTCAGACCTTATCGGAGATCGCCACGGAGAAGAACTCAACCACCATCTTCCCCGTGCCGATTGACATCATCAGCCCCTTTTTGAAGAAGTAGTAAGATCTCCTCCAAAAGATATTTTGATTTTCAAATGAATCCCATCGACCCCTTTCACCGATGATTCGGGAAAGGGGTCTTTTTGTTTATTAAGGGGTTACAGGCTCAACATAACCCTTTAGTGTATCCTCTTTCGGAGCGATCACCCCCTCCGGTCAATTAGAAACCCGCTTTTGCCAAGAGCTTTGCATGGAAGGGGTTTCCCATGTAGAAGCTCGGAGGGTTCGTTCCTTGAAAGCAGTAATTGGTAAGAGGTATATCCGAACTTGTTTTGGATATGAAGCAGTATTCCGATATTCCAATTCGCTGTCGTCTTTTGTGTAAAAAAGCGACATTTCTCCTAAAAATTGACAGTATCTACTAAAAAGCATAGAATTCAATTGGTGTGGGTAGATAACCACTCAGGGACGATGAAGGGGAGAACGATGAAAACTGAAGAAATCAAACAGGTTGTGAAAAGTCGTTACGGGAAGTTCGCTGAAAAAGGTGGAGGGAAAGAAGCCTGTTGACCAAGCAAGAAACTGGGGTAAGATGACTTTTGTGGACACCAAAGTTGAGGTAAAATACTAAAGACGGAGGTGTCAGAATGGAAAGGATTCCGAGAGCAATCTACACGAAGGAACTTCGAGAGGAAGCAGTGAAGCTCGTAACAGAAGGCGGATTAAAGATACCGGAGGTGGGGCGTCGGTTATCGGTTGCGGCCTCGACAATACGGTACTGGGTTAAGGCGAGCAGAGAAGGCAAGCTTAAGGAGGTTGGAAAGCACCAGAGGCCGCTTACGGAAATAGAGATGGAGCTTGCCCGGGTGAAGCGTGAACTGGCAGAAGCCAGGATGGAGCGAGACATATTAAAAAAAGCGGCCGTGTACTTTGCGAAGGAGTCGCTGCCAGGTACGCGATCATGAAAGCAATGCGATTCAAGTATTGTATTGGGATGATGTGCCGTATTCTGCGTGTATCCAAGAGCGGTTATTACCAATGGTTCAGGCGCAAGCCTTCCAAACGTGTCCTGGAAGAGGGAAGGCTGGAAGTAGAGATAAAAGCCGCCCACAAGAGGACCCGTGAGACGTGCGGTCCAGAGAGATTACAGCATGAGCTCAAAGAACAGGGTGTAAAGGTCGGGATCTGCCGGATCAGACGGATCAGGAAGAAGCTTGGGTTACGGTGTAAGCAGAAGAGGAAGTTCAAGGCCACCACGGATTCGAAGCATGCTCTGCCTGTGGCACAGAATCTGCTCAATCAGCAGTTTAAGGCAACGACGCCGAACGAGGTTTGGGTCAGCGACATTACCTATATCCCCACAGAAGAAGGCTGGCTCTATCTGGCAGGGCATAAGGACCTCTGCACGGGAGAAATCGTTGGATATGCCATGGGCAATCGTCTCACCAAGAACCTGGTGAGCCAGTCTCTGTTCAGAGCCGTGGCAGCCAAACGGCCCGGAGCAGGCCTGATTCACCATTCGGATCGTGGGAGTCAGTACTGCGCCCATGAATACCGGAAGCTGGTGGATCAGTTCAAGATGAGAGCATCTATGAGCAGGAAGGGCGACTGCTACGACAATGCTCCCATG
Source organism: uncultured delta proteobacterium (assembly GCA_963765435.1). Classification (GTDB taxonomy): domain Bacteria; phylum Desulfobacterota; class BSN033; order BSN033; family UBA1163; genus UBA1163. The sequence goes on along the minus strand of CAVXWK010000002.1, from coordinate 1,539,487 downwards.
GAGAGCTTCTGGGGTACGCTCAAGAATGAGCTTGTCCATCACTGTCGCTTCAAGACGAGAGAGCAGGCCATCCGGGAGATCACGGAATACATCGAGGTATTCTACAATCGGCAAAGACGGCAAGCACGGCTGGGGTACCTTTCTCCGGTTGTCTATGAGCGGCAGTTCTATACAAGGCAACTTGCAGCATGAGAGAGCGCTTCGTGTCCACTATTGACATCAGGGGTCAAACAGCCTGGTTCGGGCTATACAGTGGGTCAGGGTCTCTATGAACAAGCAGATTTTTCCTTGATACCAGAGGTTGCTCTTAATCTCTCTCGTGGTTGTGGCAACCCCACGGGTTTCGCAAATATTCAGCGTGGCGATGTGGTTGTAGATTTTGGTTGTGGAGGCGGGATAGATGTCATCTTAGCTGCCCACAAAGTTGGGGAGCAGGGGAAAGTAATTGGAATAGATTTTGCCCCTCAAATGATAGAGCGAGCCAAGCAAGCTGTAACTGAAGCGGGCCTGAAAGACAGAAACATCAGACTTCGTGTCGCCGACATGGGAAAGACAAATCTTCCAGACGGCTCTGCTAATGTCGTGATCTCAAATTGCGTAATCAATCTTTGTCCCGACAAGGACGCTGTTTATAAAGAGGCTTTTCGACTCCTGCGTCCGGGTGGTCGAGTCGCTATCTCTGACATTGTCCTCACAGAGGGTTTCAGTCCCGAGCTAAGAAATCGCTTTGAATCAACTTTGTCTGGATGTTTGGGGGGTGCCATTCCTGAGAACGAGTACTTGAAGAAGGTGAAAGAAGTAGGCTTCGCTCAGATTAAGATTGTGGCTCATCACCTACTTACACCAGAGGAATTGGAAGCAATGGCCCGCTGTCCTGGCGAAGAATTCACTCCTACCCCTGCCAAAGAAGACCTTGCTCTCGTCCAGGGGAGAGTAAAGAGCATTAAGTTCACAGCCGTCAAACCAGTTCTCCTTTAAGGAATCACCCTCTCCGCTTCATTAGAAGCCCGCTTAGCCAAAGAGCTTACGCATTGAAGGGGTTTCCCATGTAGAAGCTTGGATGGTTCTTTTCTGAAACATTGATTGACAGGTTATATGAAAGAGTGTAGATTTTATACGGAAATCGATGAGATCTTATTTAACGTTTTGCTGACAACGGGGATTTCCATATGCCAAAAGTAACAATGCAATCATTTTTGGATTTTCATAGGTCTATAATTCCATTCATCGAAAAACCTTCTATTTTCAGGGGCGTAACTGATGCTAACTCTGACGTTTTAATTCCCCGTATAGGAAGAATGACGTTTAAGAGCGGAGACATTTTATCAAATGAAAAATATATATTGCGTTTGTTTCGAGAACAATCGCTACCGTATTTAGATTTTAAACCAACTAATGATTGGGAGTGGATCGCACTTGCCCAGCATTATGGGCTGCCAACACGCTTGCTGGACTGGACGAGGAATCCATTAGTTGCATTATATTTTGCAGTCGAAAAACCACATGATGGAGATAGTGCTGTGTACGTGGGCAAGAATCCCAGGAGGCTTGATATCAGTAAACAGCCAAATCCGTTTGATGTTAAGAACGTTGGTATGTTTGTTCCGGCTCATATAACCCCCAGAATCATTGCCCAGGGAGGAGTATTTTCGATCCACCCTAACCCTCAAGATGTATTTAATGACCTGCATATCGAAATGCTAACGATTGCAGGAAAGTCGAGGAGAGAAATCAAAAGAGATCTTTGGCAGTATGGGATTCATAGAGCTTCACTATTTCCTGACCTTGATGGATTGTGCCAACATATCGAATGGCTTCGATCTGATAAGCACTAATACAAACCAATGGTTCATTTTGTGCATATTTCAAAAAGAAATAGTTACCTTTCAGAGCTAATTTAGAAGGCATGAAGACAATACGAACCATCCTGATTGTTCTAATAATGGTTTTCGTGCTTGTATCGATGTCTTTCGCTCAATCACAGCCACCACCCTCAACTCCATTTAAAATGAGTCAGGAAGAACAAAATAAGACCACCCCGAAGCAGACAAAAGGCAACAACAAAGAGCGTGTAAGCGATAGCCTTTCTTCCCCTGTCCTCACTATACATACCCCATCTCCAGACCCCAAAAGCGGCGATCAAGCACAAGGCAGTGATGAAAAACCGAATGCCTGGACTTTGTTTAACTTGATGCTCGTTTTTTTTAACGGCCTGCTTGCTATATTCACCTTTCTCTTATGGCGTTCTACTCACAAACTGTGGAAGGCTTCTCAAAACCAGTCTGTAGAAATGAGGCAATCCATTGCCGAGGCTGTTCGCTCGGCTGACGCTATACAACAAGTCGCTCTTTCTATGGCTCAAAGTATCCAGACAACAAAAGAGATTTCTGCTAGGCAAGAACGGTTTGGTAAAATGCAATTGAGGGCTTACGTGTCGATCAATCTCTTTGGTTACGTAAAGCAGGACAGAGAGAGTAACTACAAATATGAAATTAGAATGCTCATAAGGAATACCGGCCATACGCCTGCTCACGAAGTGAAATTCGCTATTCGTGTGGCTATTATGCCCTTCCCCTTGCCAGAAGAGATTGATGTTTCTTTGCCAATGAGTCAAAACACGGGAGGGCATATAGCTTCTGGTCAACAACATATTATTGCAGCGAGTCTTGACAGTTTGATTTCCGATGAAGAAGTCCAAGAAATTACTCATGGCAAGAACAGGAAACTGTATGTGTTCGGAACTGTTTGGTATCAAGATGCTTTTGGCGAACCGCATTATACCAACTTTTGCCAATGGGGTTTGTGGGACATTAAGGGCAATCTCACGACCATAAATGTTCCCCGCCATAATGAGGCAACATAGTAAGGTAAGAAAAGGTAAAGCCATTATCCAAAATCCTCATTACAAATCGTTCCACCGAATCGCCGGGAAACTCGGCGGGGGATAGATACGGGCGAGATCCCGCCCTGGCGGGATCAGGTTCTTCAGCATTAGAATGCGGTAATTTGACCGCCTGTTCCGTCTTGCAAGGGAAGCGGCCTCGTTCATTGTGAAACAGTCTCCGGAGGCACAAGATGACATACCCGTTATGCTTAAAGATCGGCAAGAAAGGAGGAGGTCAAGGATGACAAAGGTGGATATCGTTGAGGGTATTTATGAGAAAGTGGGATTTCCTAAAAAAGAGATGGCTAAAATTTTAGATTATATTTTTGACATCATCAAAGACACCTTGATCAAGGAAGATAAGATCATGATCTCCGGGTTTGGAAATTTTGTGGTTCGAAAAAAAAGGTCGAGACGGGGCCGAAACCCGCAAACGGGGAACAGCCTTGAGATCACGGCAAGAAGGATCTTAACCTTTAAGCCCAGTCAGATGTTAAAGGGAAGCCTCAACCGCAAGGAGTCCTAATAAGTTGGAAAATAAGAAAAGGAGGTGATGGAAAGATGAAAAGGGTAATATCGGCTGCCCTGTCGCTGCTTTTGATCGGTCTATTTGTTTCAGCGCTGGTAGGATGCGGGGCAGACATCAAGGAAGAGAATGAGAAGCTGAAAGCGGAAAACACCAGCCTCAAATCGCGCAACGATAAATTACAGCTCGAAATACAAAAATTGAAGGAAGATATCCAGAAGGCCGCTGAAAAGGATGCGACCATCGCTTCTCTGACTGCCGAGAACGAGACATTGAAAAAGCAGGTGGAAGACCTACAGGCCCAGATAGCGAAAAAGAAAAAGAAGAAGTAGTCACATAACGATAAAATCAAAAAAAAAGGGGAAGACTCCGTCAGAAGGGTTTATCCTTTTTGGGCTCATTCTTTCTCCCGGCAGTTTTCCCTGCACTCCATAGTCAAAAGGTAAGGTGATGGGTATGGCGAGAGAAGATGATATTAGACTCCTTATGGTAGAGGAACAGACTTTTCTCTCAAGGGAGAGGACGATGCACTCCTACATGCAGACAGGCCTGGCCTTCGTCTCTGTTGGCCTTGTGATCATCAAGCTTCTTATTGGGATTCTCTATTTGTGTACCGGAATACTTCTTATGATCCTGGGAGGCCTCCTCATAATTGAATCCGGGAGAAGGTATGTGCGCTTTCGAAAGGCAATTCGCCTGCTGAGGGAGAAAGAAGCGAAGCTTGGATATGAGCTTGGAACCATCAAATAAATCAAATCGCCGTCATTCGCACAATCCGCAAGCCAGCCGGTATACTCCATTGAAGAGGTTCCCCATGTAGAAGCTCCAAGGATTCCTTCCTGTAATCAATGAAACCCCACTCTTCCCTTCCAATGCAGATTTCAACCAGATATCTTCAGTTTGGGCAAAGTGCAGGAAGTGGCAAGCTATATAGAGCCGAAGCCTTACCTAAGGTAAACAGGCTTCATCTACAGTTTCATGTGGCAGGGAACGGAGAAGTGCTATGGTAAGCCTAAACGGGCACGAACTGGAAACGGCAGATACAGCCAAAGGAATACCTAAGGTGACTGGCCATTCCTCGACCCTACAATAAAAAGTGAGGAAATTGCCCAAGAAAGTTTGCAATTTTAAAAAAGGGCATGTTCCTTAATTAAATCGTACTGGGAAGGGCTTTTTCATGATATGAAAGATCTCCTTATCATTTCATTGACAGACCACAAGATAAAGGGTTAGATTGAATTGAAATCCAGTCAAGGAGGGAATGTATGGAGGTAAAGGAATTCGTTCTGAAGGCCTTTGAACGCACGTCAGTGTTGCTCGCTAATGCTCTGAAAGATGTGAGACCTGACGAACTGAAGTGGCGGCCAGGTCCGCAGGCCAACTCGATTGGTTTTATCCTCTGGCATGTTACGCGGGCCGAGGACAGGTTCATTCACACGCTTATTCAACAGAAACCTCAGGTCTGGGAGCAGCCGAAGTGGCGCCAGTTGCTCCCTAACTTGCCGAGCGACCCTGCGGCAACCGGTGGTGGATTCACCAGCGACCAGGTGGGGGAATTCCAGACGCCAAAGCGGGAAGACCTGATGCAGTATAACCAGGCAGTGCGTGCCGCAACCGTCGCCTTCCTCAAAGATCTGCCACAGAATGAGCTGAACAAGACGATTGATCATCCGAAGCTTGGTAAGATAACCTGTGCCGAGGTCATAGCTCTCCTACTCGGAGAAATCAACTCCCATATCGGGCAGATGGACTATATTCGCGGTCTGGCACAAAGTCTCCGGAAATAGGTGTCAGCTCTCAAGTGGAGTAACCGGAGATAAGTAGTGTAACCGTGTGAATTTTGGATAGATAACCAAAAAATGTTTGTTTCTTCCACTAATCAATACCGCAATGATCCCCAATGCTCGTCGAATGGCCATTTTTACATTGGCCTCAGTAAATATTACCAACAGAAAGCATGTTATTGTCTTTAATCTGATCGATCATGTGAAAAGCTAAAAGAGATCCTTATACGCATTGGCAGCAGTATAAACGCATCCTACGCCACTAACGTACTGGGCTACCCTCAAAGTCTCCACGATTTCTTCCTTTGTGGCACCAGCTTTCATCGCCTGCAGTGTCACCGCTTTTATCCCTTCAACGGTTCCGTGTGAGGCATCTAGGGCCATTGACATTGGAGGGATTGGTTCAAAAGGAGATTTGATCGAAATGCGAAAACCCTGCTATTTACAAGGATAGGATTATCGATTATGGTATGAAAGAAGCTCTCAGGAAAAGAGGCTGCAAATAACACGACTAGTCTTTAAGGCAAGACTAGCTCAAGAGTGGGATTTGCGGGGAGGAGCCAATGCTTTTAACGGAACTACCATTTCATTTACGCGGTCCCATCTTCCGGAGCCCGATGCCTTTTTCGGTTTATGATCCTCAAGGAGATTCTCTTTTTCAATTCAGGAGAGAAAAGGGCTCCCTGATTGTTGTTCTTGCTGAAGAGGAAGAGTGTGTGGTGAGGACTGGATTAAATTTGAAATCTCTCTATTTGAACCAGGGATTCCAGGTGCTTCATCTACCCATTCCCGATTTCAATGTGCCTTCAAAAGAAGATCTTGAAGAAGCCATCAAGAAAACGGTCGAGCATGCACAAGTCGGAGAGAATATTTTGATTCACTGCCATGCTGGATTAGGAAGGACGGGGCTGTTTGTGGCTTATCTTGCAAAACGGGTTCTCGGTTTATCGAGCGAAGAAGCGATTCAGTGGACGAGAAAATATATCCCTCACGCATTGGAAACTGATGAACAGAGCCAGATGGTCATCGATGATTTGGCATAAAGAGAAGGTGCTGAATATCATTTATGTCGAAATCAGATGACACGGTTACTTTGGAGAGTTTCGACAGCCTAACTTCCTATTGGCTCCAATCCGAGTCTCTTTTGATGTGGAACTGTATTTTTGTATTGCCGCCGTGGCTCGAAGTCTGGTGGCATGATTTCGGATCCGATGCCGAGCTATATTTGGGCGCTTTCAGAAAAGGGGGGACGATCGCCGGCGTCGCTCCCCTTCTATTGCGGGGAACAGAGGCCTCTTTCATCGGCAGCGCCGATCTTTGCGACTATCTAGACTTTGTTATTGTTCCAGGGAAAGAGGTTGATTTTTTTAATATTTTGCTTGACGACCTGCAAGGGAGGGGCATCAGGCGGCTGAACTTGAGCCCATTGAGGCCTAATTCAAGTGTGCTCACTTATCTTGTAGGTATTGCAAGGAATCGGAATTATGATGTCTCTCGTAAAGTGGAAGATGTTTCTCTTGAACTGGATTTGCCTCCTACGTGGCAGGGATACTTAAGTACATTGACCCAAAAACAGCGGCATGAAGTAAATCGCAAATTGAGACGATTGGGGGAAGTAGGTGAGGTGAACTACCGCGTGGTTGAAGATAGTGACTCTCTCTTAGATTCCATGGATCTCTTTCTGAGGTTGTTCCGGGAAAGTAGGGAGGATAAGGCGATTTTCTTAACGAATCAGATTGAATCCTTCTTTCGGTCGCTCGTAAAGACTACGGCTCGGTCGGGGCTTTTGAGGTTCGGCATCCTGGAACTCAACGCATCACCTGTAGCTGTGGTCATGTATTTTGATTACAACAACTCGGTTTTCCTTTACAATAATGGTTATGATTCTAAATATAGCTTCTTAAGCGTAGGGTTAATTTCGAAGGTCCTATGCCTCAAAGACAGTGTCGAAAGAGGAAGGAATAAATTTGACTTCTTGAAGGGAGCTGAAGAGTACAAATATCGCTTGGGAGGCAAGGAAGTTACTCTCTACGGATGCGAGATATCTTTTAAATGAGCGGAAGCTGGACTGTAGGGCAAGGTATCGGACCGGCAAAAGTGGGGTTCGAATGGGAGCAGTGAATTGAAGATCGCGATGCTGAGCATTCACAGCTGTCCCTTGGGTAAGGTGGGCGGAGAAAATACAGGAGGGATGAGCGTCTATATCAGGGAGCTTGGCCGTGAACTCGGAAGACGGGGCCACCTCGTCGATGTGTATACACGCATCCATGAGCCCATACACGATCAGGTAGTAGAATTAGGGGAGAATGTACGACTGATCCATTTCAAGGCAGGAGAGGAAGAAACGCACAAGTTGGAACTCTATTCTCATCTCGCCGATTTCACCCGCAATCTCGAAAATTTCAGGAAAGAGCATGAGCTTCGGTATGATCTGATCCATAGCCATTATTGGCTTTCGGGCTTGGTTGGGGAACGACTGCAGGAGTTGTGGGACATCCCGCATCTTATCGGGTTCCATACCCTGGGGGCGGTCAAGAATGCAGTCGGTATCGGTGAGGGTGAACCCGAGCTTCGTATCAACGCCGAAAGGAAGCTAGTCAAAGATTGCCACCGCATTATTGCTTCTACGGAGAAAGGGAAAGTGGAACTCATCACCTATTACGATGCCGCCCCTGAGGCGATCAGCATTATTCCTTGCGGCGTGAATTTGGATCTGTTCCGACCCATCCAGAGAGAAACTGCACGATGCCATCTTGGTTTGAATGGCGAAAGCATCATCGTCTTTGTAGGAAGGATTATTCCACTTAAGGGCATAGACAGCATGTTAAAAGCTATGACCTATTTGGAAGGGAAGCAGGGAATCAAGTTTGTTGTGATCGGTGGCGACGATCATAGCCAGGCAGAAATGCAAAGGTTAAAGAACCTTTCACGGACCTTAAGGATCGACGAGTCAGTCATTTTTCTTGGCTCGGTAAAGCAGGAAATGTTACCCTTCTTTTACAGTGCTGCCGATTTATGTGTGGTTCCATCTTATTATGAAAGCTTTGGACTGGTGGTTTTGGAATCTCTCGCTTGCGGAACACCCGTTGTAGCCACGAAGGTTGGCTGTGCGGAAAGTGTCATCCGGTATGGTGAGACAGGATATGTCGTGACAGACAATACCCCCGAAAGCCTTGCGGATAAGATATCACGGCTACTTTCAACGCCAAATGGGAAACCAGATTTTGTTCCATCGGTTCGGGCATCCGTAGCCAAGTACAGCTGGTCAAATATCTCCGAAGCCATCCTTGAAGAATATCGCAGAGTTCTATGGGATTTCTCTACTAAGGCATGCAAAGGAGCAGAAGTGTTCCGGGTTTGACAAGACTCATCGACAGACAAACCGTACAGCCTCAATCCAGTCTCTTTTCGTACCACAGGCTGCTTTTCCAGAGCTCAAATCCCACGGACTTGTAAAGAACGCGAGCTGCCTTATTCTCGCTATCCACTGTCAATACAGCAATTCGAAGACTCTTGCTCTTCAAATAGGAGAGCCCGACAAGCAGAAGTTGCCTGCCCAATCCTCTCCCCCGGTAATCTGGATCCACGCCCAACATATAGATTCGGCCAGTCCCTTCGCCCGGGGCTTTCTTCTTCCAAAACTCAATCCTCGTCCAACAATAACCAACGGGTTTATCTGAATCGAAAATCAAAAAAATGTCGTCCGGAGAGGAGTTGGGAAGACTGATTCGGTAGATGATCTCTTCGATCGTGTTGGGATTGAACCCCCAAGTGCCAGCAAAGGAACGGTTTTGAAGTTGCGTCAGTCTTCCTTCTTCACCGGGTTGTAAGGGGCGACATCGAGAGGCAATCTTACTGATTTTAGGTAAAACCATCTCGGTAAGATCCAACCTAAGCTCAAGAAACCGGCGGACGAACGTAAAACCCATACGGGTGAGAAACCGTTTAGCCGTTAAGCTACCCTGAGAGATGTTTGCATGGAGGGTCATGATACCCAACTCTCTCGTACGGTCCACAGCGCGATGGACGAGCCTTACGGTTAACTGTCCTCTGCTATGGCGAGGATGGACCAGCCATCTCAAGACAGCCCGCCCGATGTTTAACTCCGGCTTCACCTCTGCATAGCCAGCAATTTCTCCTGACCTCTCCGCGATAAACAGGTTATCCTTAGAAGAAGGGTCGGACTGACTCAGGCTTTCAAATAAGTCTAACAGGGAAATTGAGCAGGAGGATCGCCCTAATTCCTGAACTTCAGTCACCAACTGGACCAATTTCTCAAAATCCTTAGAATGATAATTTCGAATGGTATAAGTGGGATTCCTCATCTTCGACTGAAATATCCAGGAGTAATTGTAACAATCGCTTTGATATTATACAATTTCTCAATTTCACACAAAGGAGATCGGCTCATGGAAGCGAAGCTAGCTCAAGTGATGGTGGTTACTCCTCATCCAGATGATGCGGAATATGGAGTTGCAGGAACTGTCGTTCGCTGGGTCAGTCAAGGGAAGGAGATCGTTTATGTGGTGTGCACCAATGGAGACAAAGGCACGAGTGATACCAGCGTAAAGCCCGAGAAGCTAGCCAAAACTCGGGAGGAGGAACAGATCGCTGCAGCAAACTTGTTGGGCGTGAGGGAGGTCATTTTCCTCCGCCATCCCGATCAGGGCTTGGAAGATACCCCTGAGTTCCGTAAAGAGATCGTCCGTCTCATCAGGATGTATCGCCCTGAGACCGTTGTCACTGCTGATCCTTACCGACGCTATATTTGGCACCGGGATCATAGAATGACCGGACAAGTTACCTTGGACGCTATCTTCCCCTATGCCAGGGATGTCTTTTCCTACCCGGATTTGACGAAAGAAGGGCTCGATCCTCATAAGGTCAAAGAGGTATTGCTCTGGGGAACTGAGGATGTCAATTACCGTTCCGATATCACCGAAACCTTTGATGTGAAGCTGAGTGCGCTGCAGTGTCACAAGAGTCAGGTAGGGCACATCCCGCTCCAGGAACTGGAAGGACGGCTGAGGGAACGACATAGCTCATTAGCACAGGGAGAAGAGTATGCGCTGGCAGAAGGCTTCCACCGGGTAGAGATATTATGGTAGGCCATCAGCAAATGGTCAGGATGAAAGCCAAAGCACATCCCCGAACAAGTTAGGATCATGCGGGCGAGAAGAAAAGACAGAAAATTCCTTCTTTTCTTTTCCCAGTAGAGTAGAATCGCCGTGGCCAGGGTATATCGCAGTATCATCAGGCAAGACAAAGATCTTGCTGGTTATGGATTCGATGATTAGCTTTAAATTAGCTGGTGACCTCGTTTTCCCAGGACCACCTGGGAAGATCGTGTCTCCCGCAATAAGGCGGTTCCCGAATAAAAAGCACAAACTGCCAAGGGTGTGACCGGGCGTGTGAAGGACTTTCAAGCTTGCCTTTCCGAAAGGTACTTTTTCACCGTCTTCAAGGAGAATTTCTGGTCGAAGTGGCAGACCTTTCGCGTCCAAGCGATGAGCCCCAATGGGAATCCTCAGCTTGGACTTTATCTCACTTAGTGCGCCAAGGTGATCCATATGGTTATGGGTTATTAATATGTATTTAGGATTAGTATCTTCCAACGCCTTGAAGATTTTGGAGGCTTCTGCGGGAACATCCACTAACACACTGTCTCCAGTTAGGGGACAAGTCAATATGTAGCTGTTCGTGCCGAAGGGTCCTAATTTAAGTCGATCGATCTGAATAGTCTCATTTTTTGCTACGCGGTCCACTCGATTCTCTCAGAGAGATGATAAATCCTCTTTTTCAGTATATGTCCGGATCAATTTCGTATATCGATATCACATTAAGGAGAAAGTGTCCAAGGCAATTTTAGAATGCACGGGAAAAATTTCTAGAAAATCGTTGAGTGAAGGTTCATTTCAAAATAGAATTCTTTTTTGCATAAAATACAAGGTTCTCTTCCTTTTTGCAATTGCTGCAAGTGTTGCTGTTGAGGCATTAGACGCGGCGTTACCATATCTGTTATCGATGAAACGTTTTTCCAAGTGTAAAAACATACGGTTTGAAGATCATACCTTGCCCTTTCCGTGTTTGTGAGTGAGGTTGGGTATTGGCAAGATATCATCAGTTTCACAAAAGTCCCGAGTCTGGTAACGAAGTTTCTAAGTGCCACTGACTGGAAATCGGCGCTGCGACCATCCGGGTTCCATGTGATTTCAAATGGTTACATGATGCGCAGATAATCACGATTATCCTTGTTTCCCACTTTTTCCCAATGTTTTTGAATTTCGAACGAGACTCAGGCCCGCCGGCAAAAGTGAATCAATGAGTAGCCTCAATTCCGAAAAAGATCCGGGCTGCAAGACCAACCAGGTACGTAACAACGCATGTCCCCATGATGACGGATATGCTGTGAGCAATCTTCACAAGTATTTTTTTTGCTGACAGAACCGCGACAAAGAACCCGGCCCCGGATATGGTCAAAATGGCAAGGGAAAAAGCGGCCATAGCGGGAATCCATGGATCGGAATCCCATGCTTGCCCGACAAAGAAGGGCAGCAGAATTGGCAGTGCTCCAATGATAAAGAACAGGCCGGTCGTTTTGATGGCCTCTGTCGGTACGCCGACCTCTCCCGCTAATTTTATCGATTTGAGCAGGTTCGACAGCAGGGTCGTGTCGTCTCCGATGATTTCCATCATGGCTTTAACGATTTCGCTTCCGACCCCCTTCTCGATGAGAACCAATTCCAGCTCTCGTCTAAGGACGGCTGGGTTGATGTCTCTTTTTACATGGATCTCGCGGGTTCTTCCCTCGTGCAGATCATAGGTTGCTTTTGATGAGACATAGGAGATGGATATGACCGCAATCGTACCCCCGATTGTCGCGATGAGCCCAGTCAGTCCGATCGCCCGCGTTGAGGAGTGCGCGGCGAGCAACCCAATGACCAACCCAACCGTCTCGATAATACCAACAGTCATGGCATCCAGTGCCTCCCGGGTCTTCGCAATGTAAGACTCCTTGTCAGCGACCTGCTCCATCATATGCCATTCATGCCCAATTTCCTGTCGGATCATATTAATGATGATCGATCGAGTCTGTTCATCATCCTTGTATGCCTCAAGCACCTTGGAATAATCGAGAATCGCATTTCGCTCCTGGTGCTCCATGTAATGAATAAATATGGTGAAAGGGAGGATGAGCGAAAGCAGCTTTGCCGAGAGGATTTTTCCCCGAAGGGAAAGGGTAACCCGGAACGAGACACCATAGGACTTCTTGGCAACTCCGCTCCAGACCGTTGCATGGCCCTGTTCCATTTTTCCGATTTTCAAGATAATTTCTTTCCGCTCGTTATCCTTACATCGAGCGGCAAGAAAGCTGTAAAGACGATTGGCAATGATTTCCGATTGCCAGAACTTATGTAACAGAGATGGATTCCGTTCTGTTTTCATAGGGACCTCGTTGCTTTTTCCTGTAATCCAGAGGAGGAATCTAAAGATATTGCTGTGTTTCTTAAGGTTCATCCCTTTACCAAGTTACGAAAACATAGAAGAAGAGAAGTGAGACGTTAGGCAATAAAAGTGTTGTGCCATTTTCAAGATGAGGTTGCAAGGATCTCAACACCCATCAGGTTACTTTGCCTATGTAAGAACTCATGCTCATCTGAAACTTCCCCTTTACTCTTTCTCAAATTGTTGACTTTGTCATTTATGGCCGATTAAAATGATTTGAAGAGTTAGGATGGAGTTTCCTCTCAAGGATGTTGCCAAAAACGCTTGTCTCAAACGCCTGTTGTTTGACACACTTGAGCACAAGATCATGCAGCATGCAAACACGAGTTACAGATTACGAGGAGTGAACATGAAAGCGCCAACCTTAAGAATCCTGTCAATCACTGTCTCCCAATTCTTGAGTGCCTTCATCTGGGTCGCCGCCCTCCTGGCTGCGGATATGAATCCGGGGATTCCTGTGGGCTCTAAGATCCCAGCCTTTGAGGCGAAAGACCAGAGGGGGATGGTGCAAACCTTCGAAAGCATCCGGGGGCCGAAGGGGGCGTTCCTGGTCTTCTACCGGTCTGCCGATTGGTGACCGTACTGCAAGAGCCAGCTCGTGGAGCTGGAACGATCGCTGCCGCGACTGCGGGAAGAAGGTTTCGGGCTGGCCGCGATCAGCTATGACAGCGCCGCTATTCTGGAAAACTTTTCGGCACGGCGCAATATAACTTTTCCGCTGCTTTCGGACCCAGAGTCGAAGATCATCAGGGACTTCGGGATTCTCAACGAAAAGGTTCAACAGGCAATGCAGGCCGGAATACCCCACCCAGGCACATTCGTCGTGGATGCGGAAGGCCGGGTTATGGCCAAGTATTTCGAGGAAGACTTCCGTCAGAGGTATAGCGTCGCGGGTATCCTGGCGGGCCGCTTTGGAAAGGATATTGGCGCCGTGCGGAGCGAGCAGGAATTGGATTTCTTCCAGCTGATTTCGGCGGCAAGCGACCGGCTCGTGCGCGGGGGCCAGCACATTATCCTGAGCCTGGAAGTTAGGCTGAAGCCGGGGTATCGCGTCTTCGCCCCGGGCGCGAAGGAAGACTACACTCCCATTCAATGGGTTATGACCTCATCGGACGGCTGGAGGGCCGACAGTCCTTCATACCCGCACGCCAAAAAGGAAAAGGTCTCCGGCGACCCCGACCTCGTCCCGGTTTACTCGGGCCATTTCCGGATCATCCGCGAGCTGGCCTTTGGCGCCGAACCCCAGCTCAAACCGTTGGCTAGCCCGAACGCTGATATCACTGTCAAAGGCTTCTTCCGCTACCAGGCCTGTAAGGCAGAAATCTGCTTCCCTCCGCAGGATGTCCCTCTGGAGTGGAAATTTCAGATGGAAAGTTTTGACCGGGAACGGGTGCCGGATCAGTTGCGCCGCAAATGAACCCCATTGTCACAAAAAAATGGGCCATATCTAGCCGACACCTCCGTTTAAGGGAGGGAGAATAAGTTTTAGGCCGTGACAAAAGATCCCCCTGGGGTGACCCCTTTCTCGCCACTCCTAGAATTATTCTTCACTCGATCTTTGAACTAATATTGTTGCCTCTTCGTCCAGTGAACATTGGGACGGCATGGATCATGATGCTAATCCGGAATAAAGTTTGCCGCCCAATCGCATGCACCCAATGCAGGCAGGCTACGGACTGCCATCCCAGCGAGTCTTTCTTGCGGTGTCGCGGGTGCGACATGCCGTTATTCACTTTTTCAATCCGGACCATTGGGGTTCTTTCAGGTGCCCGCATTGGCAGATAACAACAGGCCAAAAGATTGACATCCAAATGTTGACACACTTCTTTTAGCCTTGAACGTTATGCTTGCTTTCTATCCGTAATCTTCATTCCTGAATATGGTTCCTACTATTGACTTGTAGGTGCTATACGTAACATATTCTGCTTTTTCTTGTGATATTGGTTAGTTAAGAGCTGTTTTCCATTATCCTTTTTTTCCTATTCCTGTCAAGATAATTCTGGGAGATCCATTTTCTCCCCTTCGTCGTCATCCTCTTGTTGTGCCTGCGTCCTTTGCAGAACCACCTCCATGGCCTTGTAGTAGTCTCGTTGGACCTTGAGGTTGGCTACCCGGCAGTAGCGCTGCGTTGTGGTAATCTGTCCATGCCCCAGGAGGTCCTGAATGGTCGCAAGGTCAGCATCGGCATTGAGAAGCTGCGTGGCCATGGTGTGGCGAAGCCGATGACACGAGACGTTGAGTCCGCTCTCTCGCGCATAGTATTCGATCCTCTTCTGGATGCCTCGCACCGATAGCGGTTTGCCTCGCATTGGTCCCTTCTGCACCAGAAACAATTCTCTTGCCTTCGAGGATCGCTTTGCCAGGTATGCTAAAAGAGCGGATCGGGCATCTTCACTCATGTAAACCACTCTGTCCTTCGCCCCTTTTCCATGGAAGACAAAGATCTGTCTCCTCTGGTACTCTACCGCATCTATGGTCAGCTCAGCAACCTCCTGGACCCGAAGGCCGCAGCGGAGCATCAACATGAACATGGCCCGGTCTCTCAGATCCGTGATGACGGCAAAGAGGCTCTTGACCTGGTCATCCTTCAAGTGCCGAGGCAGTGGCTTGGGCAGACGGAGCGAGATCCGCGTGACTGGGTTGATCATCGATCTGCCTTCCTCATTGATGAGATAGTCGAAGAAGAGGCGGATCGTTTGCAGGTGGCACGTGATCGTCTTCGGCCTTCGTCTGTTTCGGAGAAGATGATCGACATAGGCTCCTATCTCCTTGCGGGTCACCTCGGAGAGGGGCACGGTAAGCCATCTGATGAACTGATCGAGGATGTTGAGGTAGCTCTTCACCGTATGGGTCGAGTAGTTTTTTCTCTTCAAGGCTCTCTGGTACCAAACCAACTCAGTAGGCTCCATCGATCCCTCCTTTTTCGATCACCGCCATGGCCCGGAAGTACTCTTGCTCACGGGTGGTGTCGGTGAGCCGGGCGTATCGGCGGGTTACCTCAATATCCTGGTGACCGAGCAGTTGCTGGAGACATTCCAGGCGCATCCCTGCGTTAAGGAGCTCGGAGGCAAACGTATGACGAAGACAATGGACCGTGTAGCCCTTCTGATCAAGCCCTGCCTTCTTGAGGTAGTTCACGAAAAGGCCCCGGCCGGTACTGTAACAGAGGTGCCCATGGCTCTGGCCGTAAAAGACGAACTCCTTGTTCTTGTCCCTTCGCCTAAGCCAGAGTTTGATGGCAAACAGGGCATCATCGCTCAGATAGACCACTCTCCCCATGCTGTTCTTCTCTCCCTCGTACAGATCAACCTTTCTGCCCTTAATATCCAGATCGTTTAACCTCAGCCCCAAGGCCTCCCCAATCCGCATCCCTGTTCGTAGAAGCAGAAGAAACAGGGCACGGTCCCGAATGTCGTCCATCACACAGAGAAGCTTTCTCACATCGGCGGGGTGCATGGCCCGGGGCAGCACCTCCGGCAGCTTTAGCTTGATGCCCCGCTTCAGAAGGGATCCGGGAATAGTATCCTGCTCCATCAGAAAATGTAGAAATGCGATAACGCAGGCAAGCCTCGTCCGCACCGTGGAAATACGTAACCCTCGGTCCTGCTCGTGCTCGATGAAACCCTCCAGGTCAACCCGCTCCATTGTCTCGATAGCGCTCTTGCCTGACTTCCCATAAAAGTCCAGAAAGAGCATGACGGATGTAAAGGAACTGGCGAGGGTCCTCGGCTTGTGGTTCAGGCGCCACTTGTGGCGCATGTAACTCTCGAACTGTTCCTTGGCGGGAAGCTCCATGCGAGAGAGCTTCTGGAGGATGCGGTCGATTGGGGTTGATGAAAGAAGCTGTTCACGAAGTACTTCACTTCCACTTTGGACTGACTCATTGGTAATCGGCTGTCCCTGGGTCATATCTCCCCTCCTTTTCTTTTTCAAGAAAAAGCAGAATAGATAATGACCCTTAGCCGTTCTAACGGTCAATCCATTTTGTTACGTATAGGTAGGTGAAGTAAACGACCTCCTGTTAACCTCTTCCTTCCCGAAATTCAATATCTTCACAGATAGGCTGGAAGTCCTGCCAGAATTCAAGGGAAAAGGAGTTCGGAGATCCAAAAAACACAGTTTTAAGATCGTAAAAACATGCCTATTTAACGTCTTTTCCACCGGGGCTATATTCAGGATAGACTTAATTAAATTTTAAGAATTATTGAACAAATTCAATGAATTGTCTTGACATCGATAAGGAAATTTTGATATAATTTTTGCATAAGAAGGAGGGAAAAGCCGGGCCTGGGGGCGGTTAGTTTATAAAAATATTATTGAAGAGTATTTAAAGTTTTCGTCAGAAAGCACAAGTCCAAGGAAAAAACGAACCTTTTAAACCCTCCAAGAGACCCGGAAACTAGAAAAAACAAGTAACCACTAACTTCCAATAGCATCACCAAGCACCGAGTAAAACACAAATCGAAGGGAGCCTTTAACCAGGTTCCCTTTTTGTTTATTTGGCGAATGAAGGAGGTGATCGCATGAGTAGTGAATTTTCCGAATGCCCTGGTGAAGAATTGAAAACCCTTGTTATCGAACATTATGGAGACCGATACTATGCGCTCTACGACGGCGAAGATTTGGTCTGTGTCACTGTCTACAAGAAGGGGGCGCTGGAAGTTAAGAGACGTTTAGAGATGGCCTTTATCCAAAGGGATCGTTAGACGACATGGGTGGTTCGACCCTCAAATTAAGTTGATACTCAGATTGGGTCAGGAAGATACGATATGAAAGCCGTTAACGACATTCCAATTTCTCAAATAACCCCCGGTAAAAATGACCGGACAATATTTGATGAAAGCGGACTTCGAGAATTGGCAGATAGCATCAAGGAGCATGGATTGATCCAGCCTATCACCGTCCGTTCATCTAAGGACGGCAAACACTTCGAAATCATCGCAGGCGAAAGAAGATTTAGGGCCTGCAAACTTCTTGGATGGCAAACGATCCTGGCAATCGTCACGGTTCTTGAGGATCAGGAGGCCTCCGCAGTTACCCTTGCTGAGAACATCGCCCGTAAAAGTCTTGATCCAATCGATGAGGCTTGCGCCTATCAGTCCAGAATCGAATCTTTTGGGTGGTCTATAGAAGATGTCAGTAAATACGCCGGGACTTCCACGATTCACATTCAGTTCCGCCTTAAACTGTTAAAACTCATCCCCGAGATTCAAAAACTTATCCGGGGTGGGAACATCCAGATCGGATATGCCCAAATCCTGGCTGATACCAATCTGGACTCTAATTTTCAATTGATTGCCTTTTCAAGACTAAGAGACAATCCAAAGCCAACCACGGGTTGGTTCCGGTCAATCGTTTCGGAGCTTAAAGAAAAACAGGATCAAGGTATCCTCTTTAAGGGGCCGCTTTTTGATAAAACTGATGCTGCTAATAGACTTAAGACTAAGAGTATTCCAGAGCCTCCGCACCCGGAGACAACATCGCCGCCAAAGATAGGCCGGAATTACAAAGAGATCCTGCTCAATCAGAGCAACTTTTGGGAAGAAGCTGCCAAACAGTGGGAAGCTATTGGTAAACCCTTCAAAAGAAACGAATGCAGATCCGCTGCCCAGGCACTGACGAAAGCCTTGAGCAAAGGATTCACAAAGCGATGATGAAATCATAGGATGAGGAGTAAATTATGGTTCTAAATAAGTCTCATGGGAACATGTATCCCTGGGTGAGCCACACGTGGAATCCCATCAAAGGGTGCAAACATGCCTGTCGATATTGTTACGTCAAAGAACTCGAAACAAGATACCAATACAACATTGCTCCCCGATTCGTAGAGGATGAATTAAGAACGAATCTTGGAAGGGGGAAAGTGATCTTCGTGGGATCTGCCTCTGATATGTGGGGGGAGTGGATGGATTCCTTAAGCATTGAGCAGGTTCTTGAACATTGTAGGCGATTTGATAATGAATACGTTTTTCAGTCCAAGAATCCAGAAAGATTCCTGGAGTTTTTAGAACGTTTTCCTAAGAAGTCGATGTTCGGGACGACGATTGAGGCAGATAGATATGTTGAGCAAGTATCAGAAGCCCCGGACATTCCATGCCGGGTTGAAGCAATGAAGAGGATGGGAGGCAAGAAATTTGTCTCAATCGAACCTATCCTTCAATTCGATCTGGAAAGATTGGTGAGGATGATTTTTCAGATCCAGCCATCATTCGTCACGATTGGGGCTGATAGCAAGAACCACAATCTCTTGGAACCCACTGGGGAACAGGCAAGGCAGTTGCTAAAAAGATTAGGGAAATTTACTGAGGTAAGGCCGAAAACAAATCTTAGAAGATTATTGAAAAGAACCCTCCAAATTTAAGTATCCAAAGATCACCGCTTCATAAACCAACAGACCAAGAAGGACAGAAGTGACTGATTGAAGGTAAAAGTATGTCCTAAGATCTATTAAACGTCATATAAGACATCATACCAATAACCCTAATAGGAGATTAGGGTTGGCACGTATTAAAAGAATTAATGGCCGAATTTAACGTTTTTTAAAGAAGGGAGTATCACGGGGAGAAGGAAAAAAGGGGAAAGCAAATAAATGAGATGGCTTCACACAGTAAACATTAAACATCTTTTGACAGAGGATGAGGATTACGAATCTGTCAAAAAGGCAATGAACGAAATTGCCGATATTCTCTCTAAAGAGAAATGCTTCAAAGATTTTGCATCTACAATCGAGAAGTTTAGAGGTATCCCAGAGGACGATGATTTTGTTGAATATGCAAACGATCTTCTTGATGAGATGTATTCCTTTGCCGATAAAAATAGAATTTGGATTGCCTGATCCCCAATAAACAAGTCTATTCGTGGAGGAGGACTAAAATGTATCTGATCATCTCAGTACAAGGTTGTCTACCATATTTGGAAGTGGAAAAGGATGAAGAAGGAACCACGATGCTCTTTAATACGCAGCAAGAAGCCGAATCCTATGCCAAAGAAAATTGTGCGTGGGATTACAAAATCATTGGATGGCACTAAGAAGACCCTGATTAAAAACCAAATCGTGAGATCTAAAAAGGGAGGGCGATATGAAAGTGGCGATTTATACCAGAGTTTCAACCAATGATCAATCGGTTGAAATGCAAACTTCTGACCTGAAACGTTACTGCGATCAACGTGGCTTTGAGGTCTACAAAGAATACTCCGACCAAGGAATCTCTGGAACAAAAGATAAAAGACCTGGATTAGATGAATTGATGGCTGATGCACGGAAGAGGAAATTTGACGCTGTGCTTTGTTGGAGGTTCGATAGATTTGCTCGAAGCACAAAGCACTTGATTATCAGCCTTGAGGAGTTTCGTAATCTCGGCATTGATTTCATCTCATTTCAAGAAAACATCGACACCTCCAGTCCTTTAGGCAAGGCGATGTTTACCATCGTTTCAGCGATAGCCGAATTGGAACGTAACATCCTTTTGGAGCGTGTCAGGGCCGGTCTCAAAAGAGCAAAAGAGAATGGGGCGATATTGGGGAGACCCAAAAGACTGGATTTAGACATTAAGGAGCTTCAAAAAATGAGAGATAAAGAAAAGCTATCCCTTCGGCAGATTGCCAAGCGGGTAAAAGCCTCTCCTGCTACCGTTTACAAAAGTCTCAAAAATCCGGGCAATAAAACCCCGAAAATAGGGCTTGTCTAAGAAGAAAAATCGCTGTTTCCTAAACTAATGGTTTTTGAACGGAGTGGAAAATGGACTTGCTCATCGTTCTATTGGTTCCTTCACCCAACCAGAAATGTGAGGTCAGGGCAGTCTCCGTTGATTTCCCCGACTCTGACCCTCTCGTTCTATCTTTACATCTTCTCATTATCTTCAAAAAGATCTGATCCTATGGGGTTGTCAAAATATCTCTGTTTAAACTTTACGATCCGAAAGGAGGTGAGTCGAATGACGAAGACCAAGAAGAGGAATGGAAAGAAATCGGCAAAGAAGGCTGGCGGAAAGAACGTGAAAGATCCCAAACGAATAGAGGCGGCAAGGAAAGCCTGGGAGACCATTCGGGAGAAACGGAAGGAAAAACAGGTGGCATAGTAATTTGCTTCTCTCGGGTTTGAGAAAAGACGGGCAGGTCATTTATGGTCTGCCCGTTTTCGCTTAGATGTCCTGAAGGAAACTTAATCTGAGGGGTATCAACTGACTCCTTAGCCTAACGAGTACACCTACCTATACGTAACAAAATGGATTGACCGTTAGAACGGCTAAGGGTCATTATCTATTCTGCTTTTTCTTGAAAAAGAAAAGGAGGGGAGATATGACCCAGGGACAGCCGATTACCAATGAGTCAGTCCAAAGTGGAAGTGAAGTACTTCGTGAACAGCTTCTTTCATCAACCCCAATCGACCGCATCCTCCAGAAGCTCTCTCGCATGGAGCTTCCCGCCAAGGAACATTTCGTGTGCTACATGCGCCACAAGTGGCGTCTGAACCACAAGCCGAGGACCCTCGCCAGTTCTTTTACATCCGTCATGCTCTTTCTGGACTTTTATGGGAAGTCAGGCAAGAGCGCTATCGAGACAATGGAGCGGGTTGACCTGGAGGGTTTCATCGAGCACGAGCAGGACCGGGGATTACGTATCTCCACGGTGCGGACGAGGCTTGCCTGCGTTATCGCATTTCTACATTTTCTGATGGGGCAGGATATTATTCCCGGATCCCTTCTAAAGCGGGGCATCAAGCTCAAGCTGCCGGAGGTGCTGCCCCGGGCCATGCACCCCGCCGATGTGAGAAAGCTTCTCTGTGTGATTGGCGACATTCGGGACCGTGCCCTGTTTCTTCTGCTTCTACGAACAGGGATGCGGATTGGGGAGGCCTTGGGGCTGAGGTTAAACGATCTGGATATTAAGGGCAGAAAGGTTGATCTGTACGAGGGAGAGAAGAACAGCATGGGGAGAGTGGTCTATCTGAGCGATGATGCCCTGTTTGCGATAAAACTCTGGCTTAGGCGAAGGGACAAGAACAAGGAGTTCGTCTTTTACGGCCAGAGCCATGGGCACCTCTGTTACAGTACCGGCCGGGGCCTTTTCGTGAACTACCTCAAGAAGGCAGGGCTTGATCAGAAGGGCTACACGGTCCATTGTCTTCGTCATACGTTTGCCTCCGAGCTCCTTAACGCAGGGATGCGCCTGGAATGTCTCCAGCAACTGCTCGGTCACCAGGATATTGAGGTAACCCGGCGCTACGCCCGGCTCACCGACACCACCCGTGAACAAGAGTACTTCCGGGCCATGGCCGTGATCGAAAAAGGAGGGATCGATGGAGCCTACTGAGTTGGTTCGGTACCAGAGAGCCTTGAAGAGAAAAAACTACTCGACCCATACGGTGAAGAGCTACCTCAACATCCTCGATCAGTTCATCAGATGGCTTACAGTGCCCCTCTCCGAGGTGACCCGTAAGGAGATAGGAGCCTATGTCGATCATCTTCTCCGAAACAGACGAAGGCCGAAGACGATCACGTGCCACCTGCAAACGATCCGTCTCTTCTTCGACTATCTCATCAATGAGGAAGGCAGATCGATGATCAACCCAGTCACGCGGATCTCGCTCCGTCTGCCCAAGCCACTGCCTCGGCACTTGAAGGATGACCAGGTCAAGAGCCTCTTTGCCGTCATCACGGATCTGAGAGATCGGGCCATGTTCATGTTGATGCTCCGCTGCGGCCTTCGGGTCCAGGAGGTGGCTGAGCTGACCATAGATGCGGTAGAGTACCAGAGGAGACAGATCTTTGTCTTCCATGGAAAAGGGGCGAAGGACAGAGTGGTTTACATGAGTGAAGATGCCCGATCCGCTCTTTTAGCATACCTGGCAAAGCGATCCTCGAAGGCAAGAGAATTGTTTCTGGTGCAGAAGGGACCAATGCGAGGCAAACCGCTCTCGGTGCGAGGCATCCAGAAGAGGATCGAATACTATGCGCGAGAGAGCAAGCTGAACGTCTCGTGTCATCGGCTTCGCCACACCATGGCCACGCAGCTTCTCAATGCCGATGCTGACCTTGCGACCATTCAGGACCTCCTGGGGCATGGACAGATTACCACAACGCAGCGCTACTGCCGGGTAGCCAACCTCAAGGTCCAACGAGACTACTACAAGGCCATGGAGGTGGTTCTGCAAAGGACGCAGGCACAACAAGAGGATGACGACGAAGGGGAGAAAATGGATCTCCCAGAATTATCTTGACAGGAATAGGAAAAAAAGGGTAATGGAAAACAGCTCTTAACTAACTAATATCACAAGAAAAAACAGAATATGTTACGTATAGCACCTACTAATGTTTAGAAGTAATAATGTTCGGGAGTTGAAGATTACGGATTGAAATGGAGTCTAACGCCTGTTAAATAATAAAGCACTCCTATAGCCGAGGAGCTTTTCTGAGGCTTGCCGCCTTGTCTTCACCTAAGCAGAGAGGGTTACGGGCTATTTCTAACAATTTTTGAAAAAGTCTTTCACCCTTTTGATGGCGCAGAATTCTCCGCACATGGTACAGACATCTTTTTCGCCCGATTTTCCTTCTTCGTGGTAACGCCTCGCCTTCTCGGGATCAATCGAAAGCTCTATTTGCTTCTCCCAGTCAAAAGCCATTCGAGCCTTTGACATCTCAATATCCCTCTGGATGGCCTTCTTATTTCCCCGGGCAATATCCGCTGCATGTCCTGCAATCCTTGTGGCAATGACTCCTTCCCGGACATCCTCAACAGAGGGCAACTTCAGATGTTCTGAGGGTGTCACATAGCACAAGAAATCAGCTCCTGCTTTGCCTGCAATGGCGCCACCAATGGCGCATGTAATGTGATCATATCCGGGTGAAATATCGGTCACCAACGGTCCTAACACATAAAAAGGGGCACCCTTGCATAATCTTTTCTCCAAAAGAACGTTCGCTTCAATCTGATCGAGTGGGACATGGCCAGGTCCCTCAATCATCACCTGAACGCCCTCAGCCCACGCCCTTTCCGTCAATTCTCCAAGAATGATTGTCTCCTCCACCTGGGGCCGGTCTGTGGCATCTGCTAAACAACCGGGCCTCAATCCATCTCCCAAGCTCAACGTCACATCAAACCTTTTAACAATCTCCAAAAGTCGATCATAATGGCTAAAGAGCGGGTTTTCTTGATTATTGTAAATCATCCATTCTATGAGGAAGGATCCACCCCTGCTGACCACCCCCATAAGCCGACGATCCCGCCTCAACCGCTCCACAGAACTTCTTGTCACTCCACAATGGACCGTCATGAAGTCAACGCCCTCTTCTGCCTGACGCTCGATAACTTCAAAAAGATCATTTACCCTCATCTTAGCGAGAGCTTTTCTTTTTCTTACGGCCTCAACAGCCGCTTCGTAAATGGGAACGGTTCCCACAGGAATGGAAGAATGACGGATGATCTCTTTACGGATGGCACCAATATCTCCACCGGTGCTCAGGTCCATGACCGTGTCCGTCCCCGTTTGAATTGAAACCTCAAGTTTTTTCAATTCATTCTCTAAATCAATGTGATCGGAGGAAGTTCCAAGGTTTGTATTGATCTTGATCCGTAACCCCTCTCCAATTCCGATGGGTTTAACCCCTTTATGCTTCCGATTGGCTGGAATGATTACCCGCCCAGAGGCCACTTTGTCCCGCATCCATTCGGGGAAAACTCCCTCTTCTCTGGCGATTATCTCCATTTCTTTGGTAACAATTCCTTTTCGGGCTTTAATTCTTTGTGTCATACTTGATACCTCTTTTGCCTTACGAGTCGGTAGAACAATTATAAATGCGTATCAATTCATCTGAGGTTCGCCGTCCACGGAAGCACAAAACTGGCGTCCTCATTTTGTTCTCCTGTTTCAGTGGGAAATTCAAAGTGGAAAAGACAAAAAATAAAGCCGTAATTCCAAATGGAGGAATTACGGCCCGTCTATGTTTTCCGCTTCCCTTCGCTGGAATTATCCAAACAGGTTCAAGGGGTCTCCCCGCCCTTTTCTACTTGGCAGGGACTCTCAGCTTAAAACACGCTCCCCCAGCATCTAAATTTTAATCAAATATGACATAAAAATTTGATTGAGTCAAATAAATCTTCTGAAGAGTTCAATTTAAAACCTTCAAGATTAAGGTATATTTTTTAAATGTAACTTTCAGGAAGGAGTCGCCAGAATAGTTGGCAGTGTCCTTTTGGTCAAATCCAGCCATACGAACCCTACAAATCTTGACAATAAACGGATCTTAAGAATTGATCATTTCCACTTCAAATTGGCATCAGGGTAAATTGACAAGCTTATTCAGATAAGCTTTTAATAAATTCTTTGCCTTCTTCTGTGATTTGGCGATTCCGCCCAACAAAGACAAGCCTCTTAGAAAAATCACGGGATAGCCCATTTCAAGGAAGCCCAGATATATTGGACGGGAACAATATCTTCTTCTACACGATAGGACTTTCCTATGATTGCCACGTGAGACCCGTTCTTTTGTCGATTCCGTCCCTGTCTCCGCATGATGAGTGGAGCAATTGGTTTAGGATCAAGGGGAAGAGGGCTATGCTACCCTCGGATGCAGAGAAATCAATGCCTGGAAGAGCAGCCTCTATCGATGTGTAAATCCTGTGGAAAGAAATGTTTTAGCGTTACGTACCTCTTCAATTCCCTTATATAATTAAATTCAGGTATAAAGCGATTTAAAAAATGCATTGTGATTTCGATAGGTTACATTTTTTGTGGTTGATAACTAAAGAAACACAACATCTTGTGGTCTGAGAGACAACTTCCAAAACCTCAATGTTCACAACCTGTTTATATGCTACCTCTCAGACAGCATATTCTCGTTCCCTTCTAATACCAAAAAGAGGGGAGGATTCTATTTTCTTCCCCTCTTTGTCAGAGTTTATAAAACAGGATTTAGTTCATTAAGGATTACTTTACCGCACTCTTTAGTAGATTACCTGCTTTGAATTTTGCCACTCTCGTGGCAGGAATCCTAATTTCCTTTCCGGTTTTGGGATTTCTCCCTGCTCTAGCCCTCCTCTTCGCCACAGAGAAAGTTCCAAATCCAGTCAAGGCCAACTTATCTCCCTTCTTTAATGCCTTCATCACCGTGTTGGTAAATGCATTGACGGCTTTTTCAGCTGACGCTTTCGAGATTTTGGCTTCTTTCCCTATGCTGGCGATCAATTCCCCCTTCGTCATTTAAGTCACCCCCTTTTTTTCTGCGAAAATATTTTATCGGATAAAATAGTGTTGCCAATTCTATTAGGAATTAAACAGGGTGTCAATAAGAATCGGGAGGGGAGGGGATCGGGAGGGGTGTGTTAGCAAAGTAATTATGTCCCCCTTAACTGCAGAGTTAAAATGTCCCCTATGGAAGGGGAAAAGATTCTATTGAGTCAGAGGCAGTTACAGAGGTGGCATCTCATGAAGATGGTGGCGGTAGGGAAGATCACCTTGAAGGAGGCAGGGGAGAAGATAGGTGTGTGCTACCGGCAGGCTAAGCGAATTCGACGAGTTCTCAGGGGGAAAGGAATTAGAGGATTAATTCATGGCAATACGGGGCGGCCATCGCACCATCGTTTCAGTGAGGTGTTACGACAAAGAGTTCTTCGGTTATCGAGAGAGGTTTATCCCGACTTCAATGATACGCATTTTACCGAGAAGCTGGAGGAGGAGGAAGGGATTGCACTGAGTCGAGAGACGGTGAGGCAGATTCGTCGAGGAGGGAGGATAGAGCCGAAGAGGAGGCGCAGGGCCAAGAAGCATCGGAGGCGTCGGGAGTGGATGTCCCAGGAGGGATGGATGGTGCTTTGGGACGGGAGTCCTCATCTGTGGTTGGGTGAGGGGTATCCTGCTTGTTGTTTGATGGCGGCCATGGATGATGCGACGGGGAGAGTTGGATGTTTACCTCTTCCAGAATCTTTTCTTCACCGGCATTCCCTTTCACCCCCTTTAGAGCACCCTTTGACCGTGATGCCAATATTGCACCAATGTCCCCGTTTGTTAAGGAAAAGTTTTGCCCTCAGGATGCGTTTTTAAGGCCGGAAAATTTTCAAGCAAATGGTTTAATCATAGGCCAAAAATGCGCTAAAGGGAACTTAGAAGGAAGGGCAGTATGGATCCTTCTCAATTGATTTAAGAAGGGATTTCGTTAATCTGTTAGAACTGTCGTGGTAAATATATGGTTTTTAGTGTGATATCATTTTTCATGGTGGATAGCCTCGTTATCAGGTAAAAGTTTCTCTTTTAATTTTTGGTACTCTTCTTCAGTAATAACTTCAGCTTTCCTTAATTCTTCAAGTTCTTTTAACTTCTCAATCAATGTACGCAAAATTCCAACAAGATGAACCTTCTTATTTTTATAATCTCGATAACAAACTTTATAAGTTTCCAAAACTTATGAACCTCTTAAATAACAAAGCCTGGCTTCGCTTTTTGAACGCCAGGCTTTTTGAATCTCTTTGCACCTCTTCACCCCTTGCAAGGCAACCGGAAAGGTTTAATTCCTTGTGACCTTCTGATTATTTCCCACCACCTCTTTTGGAGAAGAAAGATTTTTATACTCCTTTTCCTTTTCCCGAATATTGTCCAACCATCTCTTCGGGAGGCGGATCTTCTCATCGGTAGAGTGAATGGGTTGATCGGTCAAGGAAAGAGAGAGTTGTAATTTTTCACTCAATTCCTTTAGTCTCTTTTGAATCTCTATATTGGATGGATCTTTTTCAGAAAGGACTCTAAAACTTTCATAGGCTTCTTGAAGATACCCCTGTTGGTGATAGATCTCTGCCAATGTTTTTGTCATCATCGAATCCATGGATACTCTACCATGCGACTTTCTCTCTTGGTCAATGGCCTGCTTTTCACCGTAATTCAAGCATTTAGCCTTTTTTCGACCTGTGTAAAACCATATCATGTCTCTGGAATACCCTACAAGAGGACTTTTTACCCTGGTCAATGGTCATGCCTTCACCATGATTCAAGAACTTAGCTGTCCTGAACCAGCTGTCGCCTGTAGATCTCACGGATCGCCCGGTCGAGATATCCCTCTGGGTTATCAACCGCCTCTCTTGTAATGATGACCTCTTTTTGACCCGTTTTATCGCTGATCAATTCCAACCCATATTCATAATCCTTTGAAAGCCGCGAGAAGATCGCTGCTGCTTTACCATCTTCATTCAGGATCATCTGCGAAATCCGGTCAATGGCCTCCTCGTTAAATTGAAGGTTAATTCCATTCCTCCGTCTAAAATTCATTTCAAACTCCTCGACCTGTCGCTGAATCTCCACTGCTTCTTCAAAAACGGTGTTGACATCATACCCTTTTTCAATCATCCGATTGACAATGATAGTGATCCTGTTCTCTCGGAAAATGATTCCATAGCGTTTCTTAAATTCTGCCTCTCTGCTCAGGATAGATGTCTTTAAAACCACCTTTTCTCGAGAGAGGAGCATTTCAAACTTAGCTTGCATCTCCGGGTTCGAAGGATCCTGGAGCAATCTTTCTAGCTCCCGTTCAGGGTTTTCCACCACTTCCCGTGTGACGACAAATTTTGGAATGTCGGTGGAGGGAAGTCGCTTTTCAAATTTGATGAGAACCTTCTCGACTGCGCTGACCAGTCCCCTTGCTCCAGTCTTCTCCTCATAGGCCCTCACTGCCAACTCGTAAAGGGCTTCGTCCTCGAACCGAATGTCGATCCCATAGGATTTAAAATCTTTCTCCTTCCCAAGTACGATGGGGTTGTTGGGATTTTTTAGTATCGCATAGAGGTCGTCGACCGCAAGTTTCTCAAAAACCGTGGCCACCGGAAGTCTTCCGATGAACTCCGATTCGAACCCATAGGCTATGAGATCCTCGGCCTTCACCTGTTTGAGATATTCAGCCCGTTCGTCTTTTGAGCGGATCTCAGCTCCGAAGCCAATCCCTTCTTTGCTCACACGCTGCTTGATGAACTCATCCAGACCATTGAAGGCTCCACTCATGATAAAAAGGATATTCTTTGTATTGATCGTACGTTTCTCCCTTTTTCCCGTCTTTCGATAGTGTTCGATGGCCTCCAACTGAGAGATGGGGTCATAGGGAACCTTGAGGTCTACCTCGGTCTCTTCCATTGGTTTCAGCAGTGCCCGTTGAACTCCTGCCCTCGATACATCGGGACCGATGAGATTATTGGATGAGGCAATCTTATCAATCTCATCAAGATAAATGATCCCGTACTGCGCCAGTTCGATATCTCCGTTGGCTTCGTAAACAAGATCCCGAACGAGATCCTCCACATCCCCCCCAACATAGCCGGTTTCACTGAACTTTGTGGCATCTCCCTTCACAAACGAAACGCCAATCTTTTTTGCAATTAATTTAATCAGGTACGTCTTCCCTACCCCGGTAGGACCGATCATCAGGATATTGTTCTTAATATGGCCCACACCATCATATCGATTTCGGCCTTCAGTTAATTCGGTGAACTTGATCCGATTGAAATGGGTGCAGATTTTTGTAGCCAGAATCTCTTTTGCCTCATCCTGTCTTATGATGTAGTCATTGAGAAAGGCTTCCAACTCCTCGGGCTTAAGGTCGAAATGAATCTTACCCTTGCCCTCACCGATCCCCTTCTCTTCTTTCGAAACCTCTTCTGTCTGGGGTTTGGGAAAGAGCATGGGCACGACTAATCGGATTCGGTCCCCATATTTTTTGCCTAAGTATTCGTTCAGTTCCTTCTCCAGTTCTTTCTTGTCTGGAACTTTGGAATCAGAATCTTTCATCGATGCCAAACTCCTCGTGGGGTCTAATTTTCTGTAGTGACAGAATTGCCCAGTACTCAAATACTATTTAAAACAGCTGAAACCACATCCTCCCTTACTGGAGGGGTGAACTCTGTAGTATTCGTGGTGAAGGAGAATAGGAAGTCTTTTTCCCGGGAAAGGGGTGTCGAGTTAAGGATTGGTTGGCTTTGTCTCTTCTTGCTCGACCTTCTCGGCGTCTGAAGACGTACGATCTCCTTTATGAAATCGTCGTTGTCTTCTCTCTTCCTGTTTTTTCTGGCGGGACAATTCTTTTCGCCGTTTTTCGCCTTTATGAGCTCCAGCATGTTTTGGCAAAATACCCTCCTTATTCCAAAAGAAGTATACCACAGAAAGGAAAAGAATTCTATTCATTGACCCACAGTCATAAAGATAAATCTCATCTCCTTCCTTTATGGCACAGTCGATGGCTAAGTTGATTCTGGTATTATCCAGATGGAAAGAGGAGAAGAAACGTGAGATCGACCTCAATATCCTCTTCCCCCCAAAAGGCTACGACTTAAATCGTCTCTTCCCTGATGGAGAGACCAAGAAGCTTCTTTATGAACTGAGGCGAAACAAACGGGATATTGATCGTTTTATAAAAAGTCTTCATGTTGAGGAGGAATAAATGAAGTGCTCCCAATGTGGTGAGACACTACCTTTTATTCTTTGCCCAGAGTGTAAAGGAGAAATCCCAGAAAGAAGTCGTCATTGCTGTTGGTGTGGGAATCCTATAACGGCAGAGGTGGGGGAAACTGATTTGTCTGAACGAAAATTATGCAGTGACGGAAATTGTATTGGTACCATCAATGAAGAAGGAGTTTGTAATATTTGTGGAAAACCTTAAAGTGATGGCGGAGAGACGGCTGGATAACCTCCGACTCTTTTCTGGAGGAAGGATTAAATTTGGCATACTTTTTGTGTAAAAAGATCTCTTAGAATGACAAAGTAGGCTACATTGACATTCGAGACAACAATGATTAGCTTAAGTAAGGGTGTTTAACCGATCAACTTCATAGGAGGAGACGATGATATTTCTACCATGGGGGGGTGCCGATAAGGAAGAAAAGGGAAAGGATGATAAGGTTGTCATCCCTAATGACCTGCCTATACTTCCCTTAAGGGGAACAGTACTTTACCCCGATTTGATACTGCCCATCATGGTCGGCAGAAAAAAGTCAGTCAAGTTGATCGATGATGCGATGGATGCTGATCGTACCATTGGGGTCATTACTCAAAAGAGATCTGAAATTGAAGATCCTAAAGAAGCCGATCTTTATTCGGTGGGCGTCGCCGCTTTGATTTTGAGGATGATTCGGGAACTGGATGGAAGCCAACGAGTCATTGTCCAGGGGGTCTCAAGGATGAAGGTGAAGGAATACATTCAGAGAGAATCCTATTTCAAAGCAAAGGTTGAAGTGATCGATGAAGGATTGGTACAAGGAGTGGAAATCGATGCTCTCATGATGAATTTGAAGAACCTCTTCCAAAGGGCTGTGGAGCTGGCTCCTTATCTCACCAGCGAGCTGGGGACCATGGTTTCTGATATTAAGTCACCCTCCATCCTCGCCGACTTGATTGCCTCGAACCTCAATATTTCGGCCACTGAGAAACAGGGAATTCTGGAGACCTTCGATATTCGAGAACGGTTGACCAAAGTTCATCTCTTCCTCAACAAAGAGGTTCAAGTATTGGAATTGGGCAATAAGATCCAATCCCAGGTCAAGGAGGATATAGGTCGAACCCAAAGGGAGTACTATCTGCACGAACAACTCAAGGCCATCAAGAAAGAGTTGGGAGAGTTGGATGAACATTCCACAGAGATCAAGGAGCTGAAAGAGAAGATTAAGAAGGCTAACATGCCACCCGAGGCCTTGACAGCTGCGGAAAAAGAGTTAGATCGCCTGGCCAAGATCCCTCCTGTCTCGGCAGAATATACGGTCGCCCGAACCTATTTGGATTGGCTGGCAGAACTCCCTTGGTCTGAAACCACTGAGGATAATCTCGATATTGATAATGCCCAAAAAACGTTGGATGAAGACCATTATGATTTAGAAAAGGTGAAGAAACGGATCTTAGAATATCTGGCAGTCAGAAAATTGAAGGCGGATATGAAGGGGCCGATCCTTTGTTTCGTCGGCCCTCCAGGGGTTGGAAAGACCTCACTTGGAAAGTCGATTGCCCGGACGATGGGCCGTAAGTTCATACGGATCTCTTTGGGTGGAGTCCGAGATGAAGCTGAAATTCGAGGGCATCGTCGGACTTATGTCGGCGCTCTACCCGGTCGTATTATTCTGGGGATCAAGAAAGCAGGATCGAACAATCCGGTCTTCATGTTGGACGAAGTGGATAAGATCGGAATGGACTTTCGGGGGGATCCCTCCTCGGCCCTTTTAGAGGTATTGGATCCGGAGCAGAACTTCTCCTTCTCCGATCACTATATCGATGTTAATTTCGATCTCTCGAAGGTGATGTTCATCACCACCGCGAATGTGCTCGATACCATTCCTCCCGCCCTCCGAGATCGAATGGAAACCCTCGAGCTCCCGGGCTATAGTGAAGATCAGAAGATGATGATCGCCAAAGAGTTCTTGATTCCGAAACAGATCAACGAGCACGGGTTGAGTTCAGAGTTCATCGAATTTCAGGATGCGGCACTTCAGACCATTATCACTTCTTACACCCGAGAGGCAGGGGTCAGAAATTTGGAGAGAGAGATAGCGACCGTCTGTCGAGGGGTGGCCAAGGATGTCGCCCGAGGAATCAAAGAGAAGGTGGTCATCGTCCCGGACAACTTGCATAGATTTTTAGGGCCGGTCAAATTCTTCCTCGAAGTGGCAGAGCGGACCTCTAATCCCGGTGTGGCGACAGGCTTGGCCTGGACGCCTACGGGAGGGGACATCATCTTTGTGGAAGCGACGAAAATGAGGGGAGAGAAGGGGTTGACCCTGACCGGACAATTGGGAGATGTGATGAAGGAGTCCGCCCAGGCCGCATTAGCCTATGTCCGATCCAAATCGAAAGAACTCGGTATCGAGGAGGACTTCTTTGAAAAGAATGATATTCATATTCACGTGCCGGCGGGCGCCATTCCAAAGGACGGGCCTTCAGCTGGGATCACGATGTTCGTGGCACTGACCTCCCTTTTGACCAACAAACCGGTTCGAAATGATGTCGCCATGACTGGAGAGATCACTTTGAGGGGCTTGGTCCTTCCTGTGGGGGGGATTAAGGAGAAGGTCCTGGCAGGAATGCGGGCCGGGATTAAGACGATCATCCTTCCAAAGAAGAACGAAAAAGACTTGGAGGAGATTCCTGAGCATATTCGAAATCAGATGAATTTCAAATATATCCAGAGGATGGACGAGGCCATCGAGCTGGCGCTGAAACATACAGAGCCATTGAGCGCAGAACGAAAAGTCGTTAGCCCTCCGCTTAGTTAAGAAGCTAAAATTTTTTGCCCCCTTTCTTACAGCTTGCCTGGAATCGCGGTTTTAATCCGGAGCCACTTCGTGGATTATCCTAAGCTCAGAAATATTAATGTCTTTCCGGTCCAGAGTTCTGGACAGACTCTCCTATGTCTTCAGGACCCACAGAACATCAGTGAAAAGGCCTTTTTTTGTCACCCCCTCTTTATCTCATCGTCTCCCTCTTTGACGGCCAGCATTCGATCCTCGATATTCAGGCTGAATACATGAGGAAGTTTAGAGAGTTCCTTTATACAGAAAAGTTACAGGAGATCATCAGCCAATTGGATGAGAATCTCTTTCTTGAAGGGGAACGGTTTCAAGAGGGCTTGAGACAGAAAGAGGAGGGTTTTAAGAAGGCTTCGTCCCGGGAAGCAGTTTTTGCCGGGAAGAGTTATGAAGGAGATCCCGATAGACTAAGGGCTCAACTTGAAGGGTACTTTACAAGAACAAACGGTCCCGTATCTCTTGGAGAGAAAAAGGGGGAAAATGGTTTAAAGGGGGTGATTGTCCCCCACATTGGCCAGGCCCTCCCATTTGAGTCGCTAGGTTTCAAGGGTTGCGTCTCTCAAATCGGGGTCGGTACTCTCATTGTTCATCCAATTTAATCAACGCCTTGGTTCTCAAATTTGCCAACATCCTGTCACCTTCTGCAAATAGGTTGGCTATTATGGTGTTTATTTCATCCCAAATTTCTTCATTACTTCCAAGAAGCCGGTAAATGGTTGACTCCTTCATGCTAAGTTCTTGCGCTATGACTGAGACGGGGTAGCTCCTTGCGGCCATTTCTGCGATCCTTTTGTTCCTGAGTGATATCGTGCCGTGCTTCTTCAGTTTTGTGGGTGGTTCCTCTTCGTAGGCCACGGCACCCGTAGTGGTTATCACTTCCGGTTCCATCAATTCTTCTTCAAATTCTTTTTCTTCCAGTTCCAATTTAACACCAACGATAATGCTACAAGACCTAATAAAATTACTACTGCTGCAACTTTTAATGCATCATCCATGATTACATTAAACAGATTTTTATTCAGTTTTTTGCCAAGCTATCGCCTTTTCTAAATTGGAGGCTTTGCAATTGGGGCATACCACAGGAGTTTCATCTAATGCCTTTTGGACAACAATTCCGGTTTTAACACAAGCTAAAAAAGTTCCACTGCAATTCGGGCATTTAAGATAGGTATCATACTCATCAATACTCTTCGTATCATTCACTCCCGTTAATCTAATCTCAGACATTTGAACCTCCTTCGTTTTCATCTTTGGTCTCCCTCACATATTTTTTCAGTTTGTCCAATGCTTGCTTTAGAAAACTTGCGGAGTATCTTTCAGTTCATGGGATCAAACATATCTTTGGCACTCCCTATCATCCTCAGGGCAGAGGGAAGATTGAGCGGTTCAACAGGGGGATTAAGGAAAAGATATGTCTGATGGTCTATTGTTCTCCTGGTGAGCTCAAGAAAGCGGTAGATGATGCGATAGCCATTTACAATAGGACATCTCACGAGTCGCTCAACAACGTGCCCCCCGATGATGTCTATGCGGGGAGAAAGGAGGTCATTTTACAGAAAAGAAGGGAAAAGAAACGATTCACCATGAGCGGAGGAAACAGTACAATCTGTACGGCAGAGGTGTTAACCCAACCGATGCCTCAGACCAGTATCAACGTGCAAACTCGTTTTGAGCAAAAGTGTCCAAAAAGGTCTCAAGATATACAGTGGTTACAAGGTTACCTTAGATTCCCCCCTCAATTTCCGGTGACAAAAGGGACAGGCCTTGCCTTCCTGAATGAGCACTTCTTTCATCATCGCAATCAATTCACTATCGTCTAAAATCTGTTTGACGATATGGGGATGGGGCTTTCGATCATATTTACGGTAAGGAAAGCTACTCTTCCCGCTCATCTCTCCACCTTTATGATTTCCTTTAAATTTATAGCATCCTCTTGCCCGTGCCAAGCTGTTTGGGGGCTCTAACAGCAAGGTCCTCGACATGTTGGAGGTGGGTTTTGAAGGATATTCCTCGTCGCTAACGGCTTGATATTCTCTTATGTTCAGATTCAGTCCTTTTGATGTCCATAACGTTCCCCTTCCAATCGGCTTAATCTGTATTCGATGGACACAAACCTGCTCTCGATGCTCCTGAAGAAGTCCGCTATCAACTCACCCCTAATGAGTCTCAAGTCAACTTGAATCACATCACCATGCCCAGGGGATCACTATTGAAGCCTTAGAATGACCTCTCCATAATGGCACCTTGGACATCCCATATCCATTTTCTCCCCACTCTGAAGAGTAATTGTCAACAGGAGTCGAAGGGTCAAGGTCAGGCGACCTCAACCTCTTTCTCATAAAGGAGGATCGGGCTTCCGTGATGGAGAATCGCCTCTTCACTGATAATACATTCGCGAATGTTGGATTGGGAAGGAATCTTATACATCACATCCAACATGGTGTTCTCCATGATTGCACGAAGACCCCGGGCTCCGGATTTCCGTTTAATCGCCTCCTTGGCAATGGCCATCAACGCTCCTTCGGTGAATCGAAGTTTGACATTTTCAAATTCGAACAGTTTTTGATACTGTTTCACCAAGGCATTCTTCGGCTTCTTCAAAATATCCACCAGGGCATCGATGCTGAGCTCATCCAGAGTAGCAATCACGGGAAGTCTCCCGATGAACTCCGGAATCAATCCAAAATTTAAAAGGTCTTCAGGTTGAACCTCTCTCAGTAATTCTCCCATGTCCCGTTCATGCTGGGACTTAATATCCGCGCCAAATCCGAGGGTCTTCCCTCCGATCCGTTGTTCAACTAATTTTTCCAGCCCCACAAAGGCTCCGCCGCAGATGAAGAGAATATTGGTCGTGTGGATCTGTATAAACTCCTGCTGCGGGTGGTTTCGACCCCCCTTCGGTGGGACACTCGCCACAGTCCCCTCGATGATCTTCAGGAGGGCCTGCTGCACGCCCTCGCCAGAAACATCTCGTGTGATAGAAGGACTATCGGACTTTCTCGAAATCTTATCGATCTCGTCAATGCAGACAATCCCTTTCTGAGTCCGCTCGATATCGTAATCGGCGGACTGAAGAAGACTCAAAATAATATTTTCCACATCCTCACCCACATACCCCGCTTGGGTCAGGCAGGTGGCATCCGCAATCGTGAACGGAACGTCGAGGATACGGGCCAGCGTCTGGGCGAGGAGGGTTTTCCCGGACCCGGTGGGACCGATGAGAATGATATTCGATTTCTGAAGCTCCACATCTCCTGAGGCCACGCGAGAATCAATCCGCTTATAGTGATTGTGGACCGCTACCGATAAGATCTTCTTAGCATTTTCCTGTCCGATGACATACTCGTCTAACTTGGCTTTTATCTCCACTGGTTTGGGAACGGTCAGTCTTCCCGGAACAAACCTTTCCTCGGCCTCTTCTGCAATGATCTCATTGCAAAGCTTGATACATTCATCACAGATGTAGACCGTGGGGCCGGCGACGAGCTTCCTGACTTCCTCCTGACTCTTTCCACAGAAAGAACAATGCAGGACGGTCCCGTAATTCCCTCCCTTCGCCTTCATCATCTTCTCCTTTCTGCCCCCTCCTTGATATGAACGTCAGAAGCTTCCTGGGAAAGGGCTTCCAAAAGGATCTGATTCAAATCCACCGTCTTCTCTTTCCTTATCTCACCCTACCGATCCCGTTTTGGCGATGCGAAAGTTCTCAAGGATCTCCTTCTCCATCTGCTCCAGGACCTTAGGATTCTCTTTTAAAAACTGCTTTGCGTTCTCCCTTCCCTGGCCAATGCGCTGGCCGCCGTAGGCATACCAAGTTCCGCTCTTCTCAACGATATTCTTTTCCGCAGCCAGGTCGAGGACATCTCCCTCTCTTGAAATGCCCTCTCCGTGAATCAGGTCAAACTCTACCTCTTTGAACGGAGGGGCCACCTTGTTCTTCACCACACGAACCCTTGTGCGACTCCCAATCACGTCCTGGCCCTGTTTGATGGAAGCGATCCGTCGAATATCGAGCCGGACAGAGGCGTAAAATTTGAGGGCATTGCCTCCGGTGGTCGTCTCCGGATTTCCGAACATGATCCCGATTTTCATCCGAATCTGATTAACGAAGACCACGATCGTATTCGACTTGCTAATGGTGGCCGTCAATTTTCTCAGCGCTTGAGACATCAGTCTGGCCTGAAGCCCCATATGGGCGTCGCCCATATCTCCTTCAATCTCCGCCTTGGGAACCAGGGCGGCGACCGAGTCGACAACGATCACATCCACGGCGCCACTCCGAACCAGAATCTCTGTAATCTCCAAGGCCTGTTCTCCAGTGTCAGGCTGGGAGATGAGAAAGTCGTCGATTTTCACCCCCAACTTCTGTGCGTATTTAACATCTAAGGCATGCTCTGCATCAATGAATGCAGCAATGCCTCCCTTCTTCTGTGCTTCCGAAACGACATGGAGGGCTAATGTCGTCTTGCCTGAAGCCTCGGGGCCGAAAATCTCCACCACCCTTCCCTTTGGCAATCCTCCAACCCCCAGGGCAAGATCTAAGGAGAGGGATCCTGTGGAGATGATGGGAATCTCTCCGAGTATTGCATCCGCACCCAATTTCATAATGGCGCCTTTCCCGTACTGCCTTTCGATCTGGGTGATGGCTAATTCCACTGCCTTACCTTTACTCGAATCTACTTTTGAATCTACTTTCATCAACCCTCCCCTCACTTTTGTTTCGGCCTCCTAATTTCATATCTCCTAAAGGTATGAAGATCCAAAGAACCGTCCCATGTCCCTTGAAAGTGATCAGTCTCGCAAATGCAGGAGAAGTCATCAGAGTGATCAATCCTATCATCAATCCAACCATTGGTCCTATTCTGGCCTTTTTCAATTATTATCTTCTCTCTTTTGTTTTGAACCTTAACGAGAGCATTTCTATCCAGTTTTGATTCCGCCATAAAAAAACCCGCAAAGAAGTTGTTTAGAGTTCTTTGCGGGTTTCTCTCACATCCAAAAAAAGGACTCTTTGCAGCTAGATTTAGCTTCTTTCTATACTATTCTCTGCTAAAAAGCAAGGAGAATGGTTAACCTGCAATACTCGCTTAAAACCTTCCTTCATATCTTATGGTCTTTTCTTGGATTGACATTCAATCCCGTTTTGCGTATATTTCATACAGTTAAAAAAGAGTTCTTATCATTGCCCGCTAAAAATCCCAACATGATCAAGTACAAGCATGCTCTCGCCTTGAACCCATATTTCGGGGATTCTACCGCATTCATAGGGGTTTTCCCTCCGACCGGTCTGGAATACATCGCCGCGAGTATGAAAGACCTGGTCGGTAAGGTGACGTTTCTGGACCTTCGGTATGAGAAGGCCTACCAGGACCCGAAGGCACTCGGCAAGTTTATCAGGAACGAGATCGATCTTCTATGCGTAAGCATCCGATGGGAATCCAAGTTCGAGAATATCTGTGATTTCATCTCCAAGCTGCCTTCTGAGATCTGCACAGTTGTCGGAGGCTACAAAGCAACGGAGGAAGTTGGCTATCTGTTTCACCGTTGTCCGAATATCGATATGATCGTACGAGGTGAGGGCGAAGACATTATTAATTTGAACATTTCCAAGATTCACAATCTTGATGACGGGGAAACTGATCTCCATCAGGAGGGCATCAATGAGTTCCACCCCTTTTCTCTGTTTGGCTTTCAGCGACA
Organism: uncultured delta proteobacterium; assembly: GCA_963765435.1. Taxonomy (GTDB): domain Bacteria; phylum Desulfobacterota; class BSN033; order BSN033; family UBA1163; genus UBA1163. The sequence goes on along the minus strand of CAVXWK010000002.1, from coordinate 1,500,831 downwards.
TGACAACAAGAGCAAACAACAAAAGGAGGATGATGAAAATAAAAAGGCGGTGCCTTCGGGAAAGGAAAAGATCACGTATCCACATCAATCTCAATATTGAACCGTCACGGTGCGGAGCAATTGCTCATTATCCAACACCATCCCTGCGCCCAACACAATGGACGAGAGAGGATCATCTACGATTGTAATGGGAAGGCCGGTCACCTCCCGGAGTAAAACATCGAGGTTCTTTAGAAGGGCTCCTCCGCCCACCAAAACAATCCCTTTGTCCACAATATCTGCTGCCAGCTCAGGTGGGGTTCCTTCCAAAGTTATCCGAACGGTATCGATGATGGTATTGATCGATTCAGCCAATGCCTCTCGCACTTCCTCACTGTTGATTTCAAGGATTTTAGGAATGCCTGTGACCAAGTCTCTTCCTTTTACTTCTATCGTTTGAGGATTCTCTTCGGGATAGGCGGTCCCCACATTAATCTTGATCAATTCAGCCGTTCGTTCGCCAATGAGAAGGTTGCACTTTCTTTTGACATACTGGATAATGGCCTCGTCCATCTTGTCGCCCGCCACCCGGATGGACTGACTCGTCACGATCCCCGACAGCGAAATGATCGCAACTTCCGTGGTCCCTCCACCGATGTCCACGACCATATTTCCAGAAGCTTCGGTGATCGGAAGCCCTGCCCCAATCGCTGCAGCCATTGGCTCCTCGATCAAGTAGATTTCTCTGGCACCGGCAGACTGGGCCGAATCTCGAACAGCCCGTTTTTCTACAGGCGTGATGCCGGAAGGAACGCAGATGACCACCCGAGGTCGAATGAGGGCTTTTCGGTTATGAACCTTCGTGATGAAATAACGAAGCATCTCACCCGTGATTTCGAAATCGGCAATGACCCCATCCTTCATCGGCCGGATGGCGAAAATGTTGCCTGGCGTTCGACCCAACATCTCTTTAGCGTCACGACCCACCGCCAGGACACTTTTTCCTCCTCTCGAATCCCTTCGAATGGCCACCACAGAGGGCTCGGAAAAGACGATCCCTTTCCCTTTTACATAGACGACGGTATTCGCCGTTCCCAAATCAATGGCCAGGTCCGTTGAAAACAGACCCCAGAGTGCATCAAATACCATTCCCTTGTTTTCTCGAGTTTTTTATGAAACGACATCATCTTAGCAAAGAGTTCAACTTGATTCAAGAAAATTCATCATATTTACTAAGAGGAGCATATTATAGTATACATTAGCCCAAGTAGGTCATGCGAGGAGTGATAGCAACGAAGTCCCTCCGCTATTCTTCGGTTTCCATTACAGTTACCACCTCGACCCGTTAAAACCTGATTTCTGGATGAAATCTGCCTCTTTTGCAGCAACTTGTCAGATATCGATTACAGGAAGGGAAACTTAAAAAAGAGGTTGTTTCTTCCACAAATAATCACTGTCTGTAAGCCCTTAGTACGAAGGATGATGCGTAGATATGTATAATTAAAAGGGTAAGAGGGAAATAATAAAGGGGCATGAAAATTTCGAGCAAGAGATTGAAATGAATCATAAAAGGATGGGATGCTATTTTCCACGGACCCTTCTTGTACGTTTCCTCTTGCGCGAAGAAGCCTTCTTTTCCGCCATCTGGCTCTCTTTTTCTTCGAGGAGCTTTCGAACCTCACGCCGGCCGAGCTTTCGAAGCGCCACCATCACCGCCTTCTTCTTCATGCTTGGCTTAAACTGTCCGATCTCCCATAGATGGGCTGCCCCAACGGTAACACCTATAAGAATCGCAAGTTCTTTCTGGGTAATGCCCAAATGCCTACGAAGGCTTCCGATCAGACGGGGAGAGAAACGGGACTCTTTCACCTCTTCGGGAGTTGCCTCGAGTGGAGTCTTACCTTTTTCCAACTCTTTCTGCTGACTAGCTGTGATCCGCTGAAGCGTCAAAACGGCTTTGCGAAGTTGGGAGACCGTGCTCTTCAATAACCGGACATCCCGACCCAATGGAACTAAGGTTTTACGCATCTCTCTTTTTGCCAAACGTACAATTTCAGATTTGATAGTCGCTTCCAACCTGCCCATGAATCCCTCCTATCGTTTAGATTTGTGTTTTATCTACTCTAATTTTGATTGAAATTTACTAAATTATGAATGGGGTGTCAATGAGAATCGGGAGGGGTTTAAGTATCGTACTTATCGAAATTATAACCCGCTTTTTTATAGTCCTCCAAGGCACGGGTTTTCAAATCCTCTCGCTTCGTTTTCTCAGCTTGCTTATCCGCTAATTCAGCCGCATGGCTCCATTTCCCCTCTTTTTCGTATTCCTTGATCTTCCGATCCGTTTCTGTGAGAGGATGTCCTTTGATGACCACGGTGGGGGCAAAGAGAACCCGGGAGATAGGATTTCTACATTGGGGGCAGAGGGTTAAGGCAGATTCGATCATTCTCTGGATGACCTCAAAACCCTGTCTGCAATAATGGCAGCTTTTTTCTGAATCCATCGCTCTGTATGCGTAGGTCGGCATGATTGAATCTCCATCTGTTCCTTATTCAGTATCGCTTTCGCCATCTTCTTGGTGTTCCCACTCCCACTGTAATAAAGGATCAACACCTTTTTCGGAGACATCTTTCACTTCCTTAGCATTTGAACTTGGGTATTTGAAATTTGCTTTCTGACTCGCTAACTCTTTCTCGAAGTCTTTACCTGAAAAGCCGTGATGAGTTGTTCCACTTTTCTCTCCCCGCATTTTGGGCACTTCACCTTCCCAGCATCGTGCTCTCCGATGCTAAGAAGAGCGGTAAACTTCTTATTGCATTTCGCACATCGATAGTCGTAGCTGGGCATACATTTTCCTTCCTTTCTTCACTGAAATGGATTTTTCAAACTGCCTTCCATTACCTACAACAAATAGGTATTACTATAGAAAGGAGGAGTTCTGTCAATAGGTAACTTCGTAGCGTAGGAGAAGGGCGATTGTTCCTCCCAAGCCTGGGATCAACTTTTCCGTCAATCCTTACCGCTCTTGTCTGAATGGTCTTTGCTCGGGTATCTTGTCCAATAACTCCCTGAGAACTGGCCGTAAATAGATCTGATCGAGATCGAAATGTTTCAATGCTGTCGCCAAGGTCTTAATCCCATCCATCGTTGTTGCCTTAGAATTGATTATCAATACGTACTCCCCTCTCAATAGGCACAGACCTCCTACTACATTTACTAAATCTTCATCTTGTTTTATGGGTTCACGGCGGATTTGTACACCAAAGCTTTTAATTAATTCCTCAAGCTGCTCTATGATGGTATTCTCGTCCATGCTGGGAGTTTCCTTCATAAATTAACTGCCAACGGACAGCCGTTCTCCGCTTCAAGGCTCTCTACCTTTAACAAAAGATTTCTTTTGGTTGTGATGTGCTTCCCCAGAAGGGGAGAAGATGTTCTTCAATAAGATGGCGATTGCATTTTCCGCACATTAGAATCCCCAAGCCATTTCTCTATTTCCCATTTACTCTTTCCTCTCTTCTGCTCAACCGATACGAACAATTTTAACGTGCTTTCCCACCCAATCTGGCCGGAGATAAACCCGTCCACTGTTGCCGCTCTTTTTGACTACCTTCTCGATCATCTCAATTCCATAGACTTCAAACTTGGACTTGTATCTGACATATTCAGGTTCCTTCAACGGAAAGGGAAAGTTTGAAATATGATCCTTTTTTCGGTTCACGATATTTTTATGAGTTGACGTGATTTCACAATGTTTAAAGATACCTTGCTCCCAATGGGTTAAAAGATACTGAAAAGATGCTTCCTCCCCTAAGCCGAGACGGCTATGATTTCCAATCGGGAAAAAGATAACGCATCTCTATTTATCTCGGAGCAATTTCTATATTACGCTTTTTACAGACTTTTTCAACTTTATCTTTCAGTCCAGAGACAAAGAAAGGAGGGATCAAGAAGGGTTCAAGGAGGATGGAAATGTGAGTGATAAGGGGTTTCAAAGGAGGATGGCTTTTGGTTTCCCTTTCTTTCAACATGGTCGCTGACCGGGGAGATTATGGAAGTGAGTCCCAAAAGATCGTATTTTCTTCTCATATATCTCTCAAATGTGCGTTTATTAACCGTTTTAAACACTTTTTTAAACGCCTTTTTCCGCTGGGCCATAGGAAATATTTGTTTGGGGTTATCAGTCCCGAATAATGCCCTTAAAAGACGAAATTTACGTCTTAGGGGATTGAGGATCAGCAATGCGGAGAGCAGATACAGATGAATATTCAGATTTACAATTGGAGTGAATAGTTTAAGGGTGAAAGCCGGAATCTAACTATACAGACATTGCAAGTGCGATGGTGACTTTGTCCTGAAATCGTAATTTTGAAATCTCGCTCCACGCATTTGACCCCTTTGTAGCCACACATTCTCTGGATATTTCCAATTTGCCCAAAAGGCCTTTCACAAGTTAACATGCAGAATACATGGACTCTATCACTCATGCGCTTACCGGCGCTGTCATCGCAAAAGCCATAGACGATAAGAAAATTGGCAATTGGGGAACCATCGCAGGTCTTGCCATGGGAGTTTTTCCTGACTCTGATTTTGTCCTTGGTCTCCTCAACCGACAATTTTATCTCGAATATCATCGTGACTTTACGCACTCACTCTTATTACTTCCTTTTTACGCCCTCTTTTTTAGCTGGATCTTTGTAAAAATATCAAAGCGCCGCACCTTTTGTAGTTTTTATAAGATCTGTCTCTCGGCTTTAGTCAGCCATATCATTCTCGATCTTCTAACCTCTTATGGCACGATAATTTTCTCGCCTCTTTTTGAGCATCGGTTTTCCTGGGATCTTGTTTTTATCATCGATTTAGTCTTCTCTGGTATCGTTTTTTTCCCATTGATGGTCAGTGTTTTTTGGAAGAATAAAGCTCGGTGGATCTGCCGTGGCTCACTGATTGGTCTCACTCTTTACATCCTTTTTTGTTGGGTTCAACATCATCGAGCTGTAGAGCTGGCGAAAGCCTTTGGCAAGAATTTGAGTGAAGAAGTCATACAAGTTGCTTCACTTCCCCAACCCTTTTCTCCCTTTCGTTGGGCCAATTATGTGGAGACCAAAGATAAAGTCTACCAAGGATTTATGGACCTCCACCTGAAGGAACATTTTTCACCTGTCAAAAGGAAGGCTAAGTCTTTATCCAATTTCTCCTTACTCATGGAGAGGCTAAAGAACCTCTATCAACCTCCTGAAAAAGTTAATTATCAATCGTATCAAAAACTTCAGAATTCCCCTTGGGTAGAGAAGGCCCTGACCACAGAAGGTGTTAGGTTTTACTACTGGTTTGCTCGATTTCCGGTGGTAAAATCTCTCAATTCACAGAACGGAAGACATCGGGTGGAGTTCATGGATGTGAGGTTTCTCATCCCGGGTATTCGTCTACCCTTTGTGTACTATGTAGAGTTCGATGATTCAGGAAAGATTCGATCTGAAGGGTTTACCTAACCCACTTGTTTGTGAAATTCGAAGACCCGATAACGAAGGTCTCCCCGTCGATGACCATTACCTTGTTGTGGGCAATAGCGTGGGCAGCATCTTTCCTCCCAGGTTTAAGCATTAGAAGTCAATCAACTGGCAGTATCCCTTCACTTTTTCCTATCTCTTCCTTTTTTCTAAACGAAGGGTGAGGATATTGTATCGATCAGGACATGCCAACTCCATGACATCAGGATTCCCCCAGGGGTATTGTCCCCCAAACTGCATAACCGAAAGCTGTGGGAAAATATCGTGGTAGAAGAATCCACAAAGGCCTGCTGGATTATGGCAACTAATTTCGAATTGCTCTCCAACTGAATGGCATGCATTACAAGTGCCCTTTAACCCTGTTACCGTTGCGATGACCTTATTACCAATACCAGGATCTTTTGCCATGTTCTCCTCCTTGTCTAAATTGATTCCAACTTTCCAGACCCAAGGGTATTAGATCTATTAATTAGGCCTCTCTTCAAGGAGTTTTCTCACCTCACGGCGACCAAGCTTTCGGAGCGCCACCATGACTGCTTTCTTTTCATCCTTTGGCTTAAACTTCCCTTTCTCCCACAGATGTGCTGCTCCAACCGTGACCCCTGCAAGAATCGCCAGTTCCTTCTGACTGATCCCCAATTTTTTGCGAAGGCTTCTCACCAAACGGGGAGAAAAGCGAGATTTCTTAACCTCTTCGGGGGTCGCCTCCAATGGCATCTTTCTCTTCTTCAACTCCTTTTGCTGTCGGGCTGCGAATCGTTCTAATGTCAAGACTGTTTTGCGAAGTTGGGAGGCCATGTGCTTCAATAACCGAACATCCCGACCCAATGGAACTAAGGTTTTACGCATCTCCCTTTTTGCCAAACGCACAATTTCAGATTTGATAGTCGCTTCCAACCTGCCCATGCTTTCCTCCTATCGTTTAGATTTGTGTTTTATCTACTCCAATTTTGATTGAAATTTACTAAATTATGAATGGGGTGTCAATGAGAATTGGAAGGGTAGAGAGAATTGGATTGAGACAAGAGGAACCTTAAAAAAATCCAAAAAATCCTTGACTCCTTTCCTCTGAATCCTATAAGCTACTTTCCAGTTGTTTCTTAATAAAAAAAAGGGATCAGTTAGAGGAGGGCCCGAATCCTTCTTAAATTGTAACTACCAAAAAATCCACACTAATACTTTCAACGACTTACATGCTGTAATTTCCGCAAAGAACCTACTCGCAGAATTGCTAATTTCGCTTTTGATATTGATACCTTAGGAAGGACGAAATCTGAGGATTACGAATCAGTTGCTCTACCGCTGAGCTACGCCGGCCCTTCTCTCGATAATGTTTACCATTTTTCGGGGTGACCGTCAAACTGAAAAGTTTACAAGGCGCATTCAAGCTGATATAATACTGGCCCGAAAAGGTGAAACCTATCGATAGGATCATGAAGAAATGCGATTTGTAAGAAATCAGGAGAAGAGATGATGAATGCAGGACAAAAAAAATATCATAACCCGTACGACTTTATGAACCCGATTAGGGACCCGGCGCTTTTTGCCGGGAGGCATGCCGAGCTCGAAGCGATAGAATACTATTTGAAGCTTTCCAAAGGTGAAAAACCTAAATATTTTCACCTCGCCCTTGTCGGCCCGAGAACCGCCGGGAAAACCAGCTTTCTCAACATCATCGAACAGATGGCAAATGATCTGAGGTGCCTTGCCATAAAAATCCCGCTCAATAAGGAAGTGGCGCAGAACGATGTTTTATTTTTCAAGGAAGTCTTCGACGGAATCATCACAGCAGGTGCAGAAAAGGGGCTCTATGGAGGGACAACCGGTACCGTTTACAGAGCCTATCGGAAAGTGGTTGACAGACTCGACACCAAGGCCGAAACGAAGATTCCTTTTCTTCACGGCAGCGCCTATATAGGATTTAAGAAAAAAAAGAGCAGAGGAATACCTCAACAGGTTCTCAGCCATGATTTAAAGGAGATCCATAAGGAGGCCCGGAAACGGCGTATTCCAACCATTGTCTTGCTTTTTGACGAATGTGACTTGTTGGCGCAGAACGACGTTCTCTTAGAGAAAATAAGAAATGTTTTTACGGAAGTGGAAGGCTACGTTTTAGTAGTTTCTGGCGCAGAAAACATGTGGCTCCCTCTCAGCGACATCTTTTCACCTCTCCCCATGTTTTTCAAAAGAATCGATGTCGAGAACTTCAAGAACGTGAAAGAGACGGAAGAATGCCTGCTCAAGCCCATTGCCGACAAGGAAAAAAGAGCTTTTGATCGGGCGTGTATCGCCGACATTCATGGGATCACCGACGGCGCCCCGTATGAGATAAACCTGATCGCCCATCATATGTACCGTGTTTGGAAAGACAAGAAAAATCCTAAGATCGCCCTATCCCTCGCGGTGTGGAATGAGGTTTTGAAAGAAATCGACGGATTTAGGAAATCGGGGCGTTACCAAGTGGCCAACAAGATGAGAGGGTATGGGGCGGACCTCCTGAAGATCTTGATATCTTCGCTCGAATTTCCAAATGTTTCAAAAGAATCGCTTTCTGAATTTATGTTACTCGAGGGAGTTGACGCTGGGCCAAAAGAGATCCGCCGGAAAAAATCGACCGCGAGGAGCTTCATCGAACAGCTTAAAAAAGATCGTGTCTTATCCGAAGAGGGTGCCGGGCTTCGCTTTAACGGGAGCCCGTTCGACGTGATGTACCTGAAATTGACCCCTGATGTCAATAGTGGACACGAAGCGCTCTCTCATGCTGCAAGTTGCCTTGTATAGAACTGCCGCTCATAGACAACCGGAGAAAGGTACCCCAGCCGTGCTTGCCGTCTTTGCCGATTGTAGAATACCTCGATGTATTCCGTGATCTCCCGGATGGCCTGCTCTCTCGTCTTGAAGCGACAGTGATGGACAAGCTCATTCTTGAGCGTACCCCAGAAGCTCTCCATGGGAGCATTGTCGTAGCAGTCGCCCTTCCTGCTCATAGATGCTCTCATCTTGAACTGATCCACCAGCTTCCGGTATTCATGGGCGCAGTACTGACTCCCACGATCCGAATGGTGAATCAGGCCTGCTCCGGGCCGTTTGGCTGCCACGGCTCTGAACAGAGACTGGCTCACCAGGTTCTTGGTGAGACGATTGCCCATGGCATATCCAACGATTTCTCCCGTGCAGAGGTCCTTATGCCCTGCCAGATAGAGCCAGCCTTCTTCTGTGGGGATATAGGTAATGTCGCTGACCCAAACCTCGTTCGGCGTCGTTGCCTTAAACTGCTGATTGAGCAGATTCTGTGCCACAGGCAGAGCATGCTTCGAATCCGTGGTGGCCTTGAACTTCCTCTTCTGCTTACACCGTAACCCAAGCTTCTTCCTGATCCGTCTGATCCGGCAGATCCCGACCTTTACACCCTGTTCTTTGAGCTCATGCTGTAATCTCTCTGGACCGCACGTCTCACGGGTCCTCTTGTGGGCGGCTTTTATCTCTACTTCCAGCCTTCCCTCTTCCAGGACACGTTTGGAAGGCTTGCGCCTGAACCATTGGTAATAACCGCTCTTGGATACACGCAGAATACGGCACATCATCCCAATACAATACTTGAATCGCATTGCTTTCATGATCGCGTACCTGGCAGCGACTCCTTCGCAAAGTACACGGCCGCTTTTTTTAATATGTCTCGCTCCATCCTGGCTTCTGCCAGTTCACGCTTCACCCGGGCAAGCTCCATCTCTATTTCCGTAAGCGGCCTCTGGTGCTTTCCAACCTCCTTAAGCTTGCCTTCTCTGCTCGCCTTAACCCAGTACCGTATTGTCGAGGCCGCAACCGATAACCGACGCCCCACCTCCGGTATCTTTAATCCGCCTTCTGTTACGAGCTTCACTGCTTCCTCTCGAAGTTCCTTCGTGTAGATTGCTCTCGGAATCCTTTCCATTCTGACACCTCCGTCTTTAGTATTTTACCTCAACTTTGGTGTCCACAAAAGTCATCTTACCCCAGAAATATCTATGCGCCGCAAAAGGGGTGATCGATACAGAAACGTTCTCCGTGGGTCTATCGGAAGATCCCGTCTTCATTCTATACCGAAAGCTGACGGACACCGTTTTTCTTAAAGATTTCCCAGATTATGACATCCAGACAATATTGGATAGGAAAGAAAAAGTCAAAGGAGAAAAAACTGAAACATTTATCGTCGGGTCGCGAGTTCCAAATTTGCCTCCGGCACCGCACACCCTCCTCGAAATATCTCCTGAGTCGAGAAATGGATTCTATCTGGGAGTGCCGCACTCGCTCCGATACAGGGTAAACATAGAATGGATGAAACAAGGCTTTGTCACCCAGGTCAAGTTTCGGAAGGAGGAAGATAAGGAAAGGTTCCGAAACCGCCTGAAAGCCTTAGCGGATCAGTTGAATTTCTTAGGATATAAAATTCACCTGGAAGATGAGATCACATGGCACAACAAAGGGGCGGGATTGTTGAAGCAGGGCAAAATAAGGGAAGCTGTGGAATGTTTGGACAAAGCCATAGAGATAAACCCCTCCTTTGAACTGCCCTGGATCGATAAGGCCAAGATACTCTTAGATGCCCAAAAATACGATGAAGCCATGGAATACGCCGATCAGGCATTAGGACTGCACCGCAACTCGGCAGAGGCCCTAAAGACGAAAGGTACGATTTTGGTCAACCTGGGAAGAAACGAGGAGGCTTTGGACTTTTTGCGGAAAGCCTCAGAAATCGATCCGGAAGATTCCAGCCTTTGGGATCACCAGGCCAAGGTGTTGTCCAATCTTGGAAGATACGAAGAGGCCATACGGGTTGCGGACAGATCGCTGAAGGTTAATCCCGTCAACCATCCATTGCTTGGGGTGAAGGGGCTCGCCCTTTTCAACCTCGGTAGATACGACGACGCGTTATCTTGTTTGGATGAAGCCTTACGAATCGATCCGGAGGACATCGTCGCCTTATTGGCCAAGGGACACGTTTTATTGAACTCAGGACGTTACGAGGAAGCCTTGACTTCTCTGGATGCCGTTCTGGATAAGGAATGGACAAACATCGACGCCCTTATTCTGAAGGGGCTGGCGCTTTCTAAGTTGGGCAGGTATGAAGAAGGAATAAGATGCTGGGATAGTATCGTTCAGATCAACAGAAATAATGCGACGGGGTGGTATAACAAGGCCTGCTTTGAAGCGAGAATGGGTTATACCGATGGGGCCTTGGAAAGCTTGTACAAGGCGATACAGATCGACAAGAACAGAGCTTTGGAAGCGAAAGAGGAAGAAGACTTCGCAAATTTAAGAAACGATGAGCGCTTCTTATCTTTGACGAATCTGGTCTGGTACGCAAGTTATGGATCGAACCTGTGCAGTCGGAGATTCATGTGCTACATCGAAGGCGGACAGCCTGAAGGTGCCTCCAGGCCGAATCCCGGTTGCCGTGACAAAACACCTCCGAAAGACGATCAACCGATAAAGATCCCCTATCCATTATATTTTGCCAGACAATCCTCCAGTTGGGGCAATAAGGGGGTCGCTTTTATCGGGCTTAAAAAAGAAGAAACCGAAGCCACGCTGGGCAGGATGTATCTCATCACAGAACAACAATTCATCGATGTCGTCAGCCAGGAAAATGAGGGAGCACAAATCTCCATGGATTTACAGAAAGTCAAACAGCAAGGCTCTGCGGTCTTTCATGAGTCATGGTACGGAAATATCCTCTACCTGGGGGAGCAAAGTGGTTTCCCCATTTACACGTTCACCTCCGGAAAGAATATTGCCTTGGAGCCCCCTGTGGCGCCCTCGTCCGAATACTTGCGAGCCATCATTTCCGGATTAAAAGAGGTATACCCGGTAGCCCCTGACGATATTGTGAAATATCTGCTTTCAAAGCCCGGGATAAAGAACAGCTATACGAAAGAAGATTTGGCTAACCTCTTAAGAGACGGGGTTCAAAGAATGTAGAGACCCGTTGGGCAAAAAGAGATTAGGCGGGTCAGCACCAAATCGCAAGCACCAAATTACAATTAAACTCCAATAACCAAATTCAAAATTCCAAACAATCTTGTCTCGGCCATTTGTACGTTGGAGTTTGGGATTGCGCTGAAAATAACTCGACTGCGTCCTTTCCCCCTTCTGGGAAAGGACGCGGGTGAGGGGGACTAATATTGGTAATTTGAAATGTACGTTTGGAATTACGTAGAAAATACATTTCCAAATCCCCCCAACCCCCCTTTACCAAAGGGGGGCGAGGGGGGATTTAAGATTTTCATGGTTCGCTGGTGGCCAACCCGTCATGTAAAATTTATTTGGGACTTGAAATCTGAGATCCGGAATTGAAAGAGCGCGTTGTTTCCGGCACAACGCTTCGAGTCGTGCCCTAATTTACTTGACTTTCCAGGTTGTTCCAGAAGGCATATCCTCTAAAATAACTCCTTTCGATAGAAGATCATTTCGGATCTCGTCAGCTCTTTTCCAGTTTTTCGCCTTCCGAGCCAGATTCCTCTCTTCAACGGATCGGAGAATGGCTTGTTCCGTAAGATTGAGCCTCTTTAGCCCCTCGTTTTTTCGCTGAGCCAAATATCTCTCAGGATCTTCCCGGAATAAACCGAAGACCCATCCCTTCGTACTGAAGTGGTCGAGCCCCTGTTTCAGCATGGAGATCATTTCCTCGGTCGGCTGACCTTTTGAAAGACTCAGCAGGCTATTTAACTGGGTTTGGAGGTCATAGAAATATCCCAAGGCCTGGGCGGTGTTGAAATCGTCATCCATGGCTTCTTCGAACCGGGCCGGGAAGGACTCGATGACGCTGCGGCAATTGCCGATTGCGGCAGGATCGATCTTGCTTTGTGACACGAGAGGCGTCTTCAGATCTTCCTGAATCTCATGGATGGTACTGTAAAATCGGTCCAGACCCTTTTGAGCTTCGGCGAAGCTGTCTTCTGAGTAATCCACAGGACTCCGATAATGATGAGAAAGAAAGAAGAGTCGAAGGACTTCAGGATGCCAATCTTTGAGGATTTCTCTGATGGTGAAAATGTTGCCAAGGGATTTGGACATCTTTTCCTTGTTGATGTTGACAAAGCCGTTATGGACCCAGTACCGGACAAAGGTTTTTCCGGTGGCTGCTTCGGATTGAGCGATCTCATTTTCGTGGTGAGGGAAAATAAGATCCCTTCCGCCGCCGTGAATATCCAGGGTCTCGCCTAAATACTTCTGGCTCATCGCAGAGCACTCGATGTGCCAGCCCGGTCTCCCTTGTCCCCACGGGCTTTCCCAGAAGGGTTCCCCGGGCTTGCTGGCTTTCCAGAGGGCGAAGTCAAGCGGGTTCTCTTTCTTCTCGTCAACTTCGACCCGGGCCCCGGCCTGCATCTCTTCCAAATCTCTCCTTGAGAGCTTTCCATAATCTTTGAATTTTCGCACAGAGAAAAAGACATCGCCCCCGCTCTGATAGGCAAAATCCTTTTGGACGAGGGCTGAAATCAGGCGAATCATCTCAGGGATATGGTTTGTGGCTCTGGGTTCAACCGAAGGTTTTTCCAAACCCAGCCTGCCCATATCGATGTTGAATTCACCAATGTATTTCTCGGCGATGGTTTTGGTGTCGACCCCTTCCTCATTGGCTCGTTTGATGATCTTGTCATCGACATCCGTAAAGTTTCGAACGAAGGTCACCTCATAACCGCGATAACGAAAATACCGATAGATCGTATCGAAGACGACGGCAGAACGGGCATGCCCGATGTGAGAGAGATCATAGACGGTCACCCCGCAGACATACATCCCCACCTTCTTCTCATGAAGCGGAACAAAGTCTTCCTTGTTGCCGGTCAGGGTATTGTGGAGGCGAATGGACATAAGGCTACCTGTTTAAGATTTTAAATAAGCACCAAACCACAAGCACCAGATTCCAAATAAGTTATAATGACCAAAATTCTAATTTCTCAGACTAACCCCCGTCTATTCCCCCCTCAGGTTAAGGGGGGATGAAGGAGGGTTACCGGGAAGGTCACCCAGACGACTATGTTATTTCCAGCGCCATTTTCAGGCGTCTCATGATCCTTTCCTTGCCGAGGATGGGAAGTGTCCTGGCCAATTCGGGTCCCCTCGTCTTTCCGGTGACCGCCGCTCGGAGAGGGGCGTAAAGGCTTTTCCCTTTCCGGCCTGTTTTTTTCTCCAATTGGGAAAGCAAGGAGATCTGTTCACCCGATGTAAATTCTGGCCAAGCCTCTGCTACTCCGAGGACAGAACGAAGGGTTTCCCGATTTCCGGGGTCCCGGAGGAGGGTTTTGGCTCCCTCCTCAAAGAAGAATTTCTCATCGAAGAAGATACCCAGATACTCCTCCACCTGTGAGAGGACGACGATATTTTCTTTTAGAACACCCAAGACTTGGTTGAGCCATTGGCGGTCGATCTGATCCGTTCGGATCCCAGCCTTTTGAAGGCAGGGAATCAGGATCTCAGAGAGCGGCCCTTCTTCTTTCTCCCGGATGTAGACACTGTTCAACCACTCCAATTTCTTTCGATCGAAAACAGGAGCATTTTTCGATACGTCATGGATTGAGAACTCCTCCGCCATTCTTTCGAAAGAAAGCATTTCCCGGCCGGAAGGAGGCGTCCAGCCCAGAAGAATGAGATAATTCTCAAGAGCCTCCGGCAAAAAACCCTCCTCCCGATATTGGGAAACAGCAGTCGCCCCATGGCGTTTGCTCAACGGGGACCGGTCGGGCCCGAGGATCAGGGGATGGTGAGCGAAGAGAGGGGGTTGCCAGGACAGGGCCTGATAAAGAAGGATCTGGCGCGGGGTATTGGAGAGATGGTCCTCCCCCCGGATGACGTGAGTGATGCGCATGGAATGATCATCGATCACACACGCAAAATTATAAGAGGCCATTCCATCCGATCGGACAATGATAAAATCGCCGATCCCGGCGGAGTCGAAATTCATTTTTCCGTGAATCAGGTCATCAAACAGGATCTGGCCTCTTCCCACCTGAAACCGGAGCACGGGGTGGAGACCGGACGCTTCCATCTTCGCAATCTCTTCCGAAGAGAGGGAGCGGCAGCGTCCGTCGTAGCGGGGCATCTTTCCTTTTGAAAGTTGTTCTTTCCGAAGGGTTTCGAGCCTCTCTTCGGAGCAAAAACACTTATAACTCTTTCCTTCTTGAGATAGTCGGTCTGCCAATTCACGATAGATGGCCATCCGCTGGGATTGACGATAAGGACCCACGGGTCCGTCTCGGTCAGGACCTTCATCCCATGAAATTTCAAGCCATTCAAGATCTTCTAAAATCCGGTCAATGGAGGTATCGCTCGATCTCTCCAAATCCGTATCTTCAATACGAAGGACAAACCTCCCTTGATTTCGTTTTGCGAAGAGAAAGTTGAAGAGAGCCGTCCGGGCATTTCCGATATGGAGAAGCCCCGTAGGGGCAGGCGCAAAGCGAACCCGAACCTCTGAAGTCATACAAAACCCTCGTCCATAACCAAATCTCAAATTCCAAATCCCAAAAAAATTCCAAGCACCAATTCCAAATGACCGATATGTGCCCTCCTCCCCGCTCACTTCCCCCGAGGACAGCGTGTCACAATTATCCGGACACCGCTTCGGCTGCAAGACCGAATTCCGCCCCGGTGGGGTAAGGTAACGAAGCTTTAGAGCGGGAACCTTTTACCGGTCAACTACTGGCATGCACGCCGATAAAAAGATTAAAATTCGCAAGAGGTTCAGTTATCCATAACCCTAAAAGACCGCATTCTAAAGCTGAGGAGCCTGATCCCGCCAGGGCGGGGTTCGGTCCTACGACACAGTGTCTTCTTCTACCAGTACCACGGCATAGGCGGCAATCCCTTCTTCCCTGCCGGTAAATCCCAGCCCCTCTGTCGTGGTGGCCTTTACATTGACTCTCCCCGTTTCGATCTCCAGGACATCCGCAACCTCTTTCACCATTCTGGGGATGGTCTCCGCGAGTTTAGGCTTCTGGGCCACAATGGTGGCATCCACATTGATCGGGCGAAACCCCTTCTCCCTCACCTTGGTCAACACCCTTTTCAGAAGAATCATGCTCTTAATATCGCGGTACTGGGGGTCGGTGTCCGGAAAATGTCTTCCGATATCTCCCTCCGCAATAGCTCCGAGCAAGGCGTCACAAATGGCATGGGTGAGAACATCCGCATCCGAATGCCCCTTCAACCCAAAGAAATAGGGAATCCTGATCCCTCCCAGGATCAACGGCCGGCCCGAAACGAAGGGATGAACATCGTATCCGAAGCCAACTCTCATCTTTTTTTTGTCCCTCCTGTAACATCGTCTTTAGAAAGGATGTCCGTCTTGAGAAAGAGGTTGGCCAAAAACAGGTCTTCGGGGGTGGTAATCTTAATATTCATATAGGATCCCGGAAGGATATGGACCTTTACTCCCAGATGTTCGACGAGAGAGGCGTCATCCGTCCCAACAAACCCGTCTTCCGCCGCCCGAGAGTAAGCCTCTTTTATCACATCGACCTGAAAGGTCTGGGGGGTCTGGATTTGCCAGATGGATTCCCGATCCAGCGTCTTGAGAACGGTCCCATCCGGGTTGGAAACTTTGATCGTGTCCTTGACCGGCATGGCCAATACCACAGCTCCATATCGCACCGCAGAATGAATGGTATCTTCGATCATCGCTTTGGTGATAAAAGGGCGGACGCCGTCGTGAATCGCCACGATGTCCGCGTCCTTCGGGAGAGCGTCAATCCCGTTTTTGACGGAGTCCTGCCTTCGCTTCCCGCCCGGGACGATCTGGGAGACTTTTTGAAATCCATATCTTTCGACGATCTCTTTCAGGCAGTAATCCATGTCCTCCCCGCCAACGACGAGGAGGATGGAGCGAATCAAAGGGCAGGTCTCGAATTTGTCTAGGCTATGAGCGAGGATGGGCTTCCCGCCCAGGGAGTGAAATTGCTTTTTCTTCCCCTCCATGAAGCGAAGTCCCTTCCCGGCGGAGACGATCACGGCGTCAGCCTTCATCGTTCAAATGCAAACCCGAAAGAAAAGGTTAAGGTTGAGGCCAAAGTCGCAAGGCAGGATACTCTCAATCCCAACCTGATATTCTTACTTCCTTCTATATCAAAACTCACTGTCCAAGGGGTAATAATAATCTTTCCCCCTGGTCTCACGATTCGCCTCTTCCTTGAGACGGGCGAAGATCATCCTCCCTGCAGGGGTCTGGAGGACGCTGGTGACGATCACATCGATCACCTTGCCCATGTGTTTCCTTCCGTTATCGACCACGATCATCGTCCCGTCATCGAGATAGGCCACCCCTTGTCCGATTTCTTTTCCTTCTTTTAGGATCTTAACATTGATCTCCTCTCCGGGAAGGACCACAGGTTTGATAGAATTGGCTAACTCATTGATGTTGAGCACGTCGATCCCCTGGAGCTCTGCCACTTTATTGAGGTTGGAGTCATTGGTGATGATTTTCCCGCGGACCTCTTTGGCCAATTCAATCAATTTTGAATCAACCTCCTTCACAGCGGGATAATCCCTGTCCACAATTCGAACATCCACCGTGGCCTGTTTTTGGATGTGGTGGAGAACTTCCAACCCCCTTTTGCCCCTTGTTCGTTTGATGGAGTCTGAAGAGTCAGCAATGTGCTGGAGCTCGTTCAGTATGAATTGCGGAATGATCAACGGGCCTTCTATAAATCCGGTCTCCGTAACGTCGGCGATGCGACCGTCGATGATCACACTGGTATCCAAAATCTTCGCATTTTCAGTTTGAGGGAGATTTTTCGAAAACAGTTTCCAGTTGGGCAGATGAACTTCTTCCCCTTTCCTATAGCCGATTCGGAGGCCAATATATCCACAGACTCCGTAGAGGATGCTTAAGAGGGGAAGCACCTCCCCTTGATGGTCAAACAGATTGGAGAAAAAGGCGTTGGACAGGATACTGGCTACCATGATGCCGAGGATGAATCCGATGAGGCCCCCCAAAAGATTTTTTAAAGGGACCTTTTTCAACCCCTTCTCGGTCAAAAGGATCAAGGCTGCAAGGATAAGTCCGCCGACGAACCCCAGAAGAGGAATTGGAGGAGAGGGAGAAAAACCCTGGAATAGATAGTACCCGCTGATGGCGCAGATAAGGAATAATAAGATACGAAGAATCCATGAGCCCAATCTGTTCACCTCCTTTGTATAATGGGATGGTATGAGAAGGCATTTCAACAAAAATGAAAGACGAGTTTGAGAGAGGTCATGCTCCAAAAATCGAATGGATCTCCCTCAAAATATCCGTCTCTTTAACATTCCGGGCGATGGCCAGTTCCTTGACCAGAAGATTTTTGGCGGTGTCCATAATTTTCCTCTCGCCGAAGGAAAGTTCTTTCTCCTCTTTGAGAAGATGGAGATCCCGGAGTACTTCCGCAATGCCGTAGATCGACCCTGTATTGATTTTTTCCATGTACTCCCGGTATCTCCTATTCCAGGTCTGAGTATCGACGGTGACTTCCCGATCCTTTAAGATTCCGATCACCTTCCGGACATCAATTTTCCGGATGATCCCCCTCAGTTTGGCCGCCTCCACATTGTCCCGGGGGATCATAATGGTCATCCCGTTTTCCAAAATTCGGAGGATGAAAAAGATCTGTTCCTTGCCAGAGATCTGTTTGGTCTCGATGGCTTCGATGATTCCAACACCGTGTCCTGGATAAACCGCTTTATCACCGATCTGAAACATAAAATTAAAACCTCCTTCCTGGCAGTAAAAAAAGGAACTTCAATTTGGAGCTGGACGAAGTCACGACCATGGGTAGCTACTTCCACAAAGGGCCTGCTTTGATGGTGGACGATTCAGCGCGAACAATCAGGTCCCTTCCCCCGTTAGAAATGATGCCCCACTCGATCCCCGGTCCCACTATAGCGGGACTTGAATTTCTAACGGGGTTCACTTTTGGCCAATCTCAAGATGTCGTCGACATCGGGGTTTTTCCCTTGGATCAGCCTGCCCATTGAGGCATCGATTCCAAAGAAGGCTGAGATTTGAATCTTGCCTTTCACCTCTCCTCGTTCTCCGAATCCGCCGGGCCGAGATACTTCCATCACATCTCCCACCTTAAGACCGGTTAATTTTCCGGCATTCACGTAAACATTTTCACCTTCTACCTTGGCGATCCGACAAAACCAATCCATGCCATCTACCTCTTTGGCAAGGGAGCGTCCCAGTGTCGCAATGGCCAGATCCATCGCTTTCACCTTGGCCTTTTCTTCGGCAAAGGTTCCCGTTTCCTTGGTCGCGACGATGGGGTTACTGGCGGACAGATTCTTAAGGGTTTTACCGGAAAAGGTGTCGACTAACCTTACGTCTATTTTGATAATGGCTGAAGCCGTTCCTCCTTGATCCTTCGTTGACTTAGTGGTGAAAACATAGGGGCCTGAGAGTTGTCCCACCACAAGGGCATGGACCCCAAAAATTTCGTTGAGGTACTGGAGGACTTTGGGTGTCTGAAGGTCCTTTAAATCAAATTCTTTTGCCTCGAGGAATTCTTTGACCATTCGATAATCGGTGAAGAGGATTTGGAGGGACCGCCGGTTTACCTCCTTCATCAGTTTTTCAGCGACCCAGTCTCCCCACACCTCTTCGCCCTCAGCGATTCGATCATCAAAATAAGGAATCAGAACTTTTTTCTTCAAGCCCGGAGAGGTCGGTTTCGATGCAGATACAGTAAGGACCTCGTCTTCTATGGAAGACGGCTTTTTTGCAGAAGTAGGGGGGGGGTCTTTTTTAGCTTTCACCTTCTGCACGGACGGGGTTCCGAAGGTTTCCTTTTTGGAGAGGTATTCGTTAACGGGAACATACAAGTATTTGGGTTGATCCTTTCCCTCCGACGCCTTCGGGTTTACCACCTTGACATATTTTTCACCATCAACGATGATTACTTCTTTATCCTGCAATTCTTTCATTTTTGCCTCGGAAGATGGTCCTTTCTTAACTGGAAACCAGGACGGCATAGAGCAGGCAAAAACAAAAAAAAGGAAAAAGAAGAGAATCAAGAAAAGTGACAGGCGGGATCTCGACACGTTTGAAACCTTTTTCCCTTTTCGAATTAACACCATTAAATATACACTAAAAATACAAAAAAATCAATTGCATTTGCATGAAAGTTCATAACTTTTTGCCCAGGTCCTTAGGGTATGTGAACAGGGTCCGTCAGGGTTTCTCAAATAGGAAAATACAAAATATTTCCAGTAGGTTAAGCTGGTCTGGGCCTCAGCAACCCGCCTTTGTTCTCCCTCGGCCAAAAAAAAACGGGCAGGGTTTAAGCTTTGGAACCCTGCCTGTTTCACGTTTAAATACTTAATTGCCGGACAAAACCCTGTTGCCTATTTACCCTTTGCTTTTACTTCCACCATCTTTTTGCCGCAGGTACAATTACCCGGATTTTGGCTGATTGTGTCACACTTACAATCAGGACCGCAATCGCAGACATATTTCGCCACACTCACGAAAGGCTTTTTCCTTGACTCAACCGTAATTTTCCCCTCCTCAACCTTTGTCACCTTTGTTTTTACCAGGTCTTTGCCACAGGTGCACTTGCCAGGGTTTCTTGACATCGTGTCACAAGGACAGCCTTCACCACAGCCACAAACGTAGAGTTGGTCTCCCACCTTTACAGTCATCTTGGTCTTGTCGGAAAGGGCGAGGGCCAAGGTTACAAGAGCGAGGGTAAGCACGAGGGTGAAAATGATCGTCTTCTTCATTCAATACCACCTCCTTTAAATTTGCACGATACTCAAACATTATAATTCGATGAATCGGTGGAGTCAATCGAAAAGTATTTTTCTGAAATTATTTTCCATGGACGCAAAGCATTTTCGCGAAAAATCGAGGGGATGAGCCTCAATGAGGTGAGACAAGGAAGCCTTCCACTCTTTGGATGTCTTCAGGGGTGTCCACACATATCGGCTCATAATCGACAAGGGCGACTTTAATACGCCAACCGTTTTCCAATGCCCGAAGCTGCTCAAGTTTTTCAAGCTTTTCCAGAGGGGTGGGCTTCATCTTTGAGAATTGGAGGAGGAATTTTCGACGGAATACGTAGACACCGATGTGTTTAAATACTCTCTTTGGAAGAGGTCGATCTGTTCCAAAGGGATGGGATTGCAACCGTCCGATTTGGAGGTCCCGGGGGAACGGAATGGGGGACCGGGAGAAATAGAGGGCAAAATTCTTTTGGTCTGCGACCACCTTTACGATATGGGGATTGAGCCAATCCCTGACCTCCTCTATCCTGGTCATCAGAGTGGACATTTGGAGAGTATCGTCGCTGAGGAGAGGCTTTACCGCTTTATCAATGATATCTCCTTTGATGAGGGGTTCGTCTCCCTGGACATTGACGATGATTTCTGATCTGAGTTTCTTCGCAACCTCTGCCACTCGGTCGGTTCCGGTGAAATGGGTTGGGGAGGTCATCGCCGCCTTTCCCCCGAAGGATTTGACTGCTTCTATAATTCTCTGATCGTCCGTAGCGACGATCACCTCGTCAATCAGCTTTGATTGGCGCACTCCCTCATAGACGTATCGGATCATGGGCTTCCCGAGAATATCGGCAAGAGGTTTCCCTTCGAATCGAGTCGAACCATACCGCGCAGGGATAACAGCGGAGATTTTGCTTTGGGTCTTTTTCATCTGAGTTTTGTTTCATTAAATCAGATTCGGATAACCCTGTCAACTTCCACTTCTTTCGTCTCTTCCTGTCGACAGTACTTTTCCCCTGCCCCGATAGAAACTCCCAAACAAGTTCTCTTTGGGTGAAAAACGCTTTAACTCATACGAATCCTCCTATTGTTTCAGTCCCGAAGCCTTAATGATTAACTCCAAAAATGCATGGGCTTCTTTGAAGCTATCCAATTCTGAATGAACTACTTCGTGAGTTCCATCTTTATTGATTTTGATCACAATGAAGTACGGAGATCGGACATCTCCCAGGGCTTCATGGATGGCGAACTCGTTGTCCGGAAAAAGGGGAAAAGGCGTATGGTAGGTTTTCTTGAATACCTCAACTTCAAAACGGGAATTCCCCGCACCGATACCGATTAATTTAATCTTATCCCTGAGGTCTGGATTGGATTCGATGAGGTGATAAAGCTCGTCTAGCCCGGGCGCTATTTTTTGGCATTGTGGGCAGTACATACTGAAAATCTCTATGATGATGACCTCAGCCTTGATTTGGGGTATCCTGAAAAATCCGCTACCGGAAACCCCTAAATAGCTTTTCTCGCCCGGATCGTTTGGGACGGGGAGCCTGATCTGTGGCAGCACACCCCCTTTAGCCGGGGGCAGGTTAGCAGCAAGGTTCTGCTGGCAGATGGTCAAGAATGATACTGCAATAACCACAATCGCCGAATGAATTTTCTTCATCACTCCTCTGGCCCAACGAACCCAGGAAGTTACCGTTTGGAAATAATAACCCTTTTTAACTTCTATCTCAAACGTGTGAACCTTAAGGTAGTGTCCTAATTTAAAAAAAGCTCAAACCTTATCAATCATCGATGAGGGTTGCAGCCGACGATTAAGAAAAAATCACCCATTCAACGGATTTGAATTGTTTGATTCGTATCCAAAATCCACAATGATCCATCAATGGTGGGGTGTGACAAAATTGGGCATAAATGCTCAAATGTTTCCGCTTCTTTAATGGGGATTTTTAAAAAGAATAACAAATTAATCTACAATTTCAATATGTTATAATAAGAGCTTTGCATGGCTTGGATATTGCATAATTTTTGCTAACTTCTTGAAACTTACATATAAATAGCTTATCGAACGACAAACCGGGGTTCACTGCGATACCATCATGCGGCTTATGCTGAAAGTCGGTACTACCTGTGAAGAGATTATGGATAAGACCATGCGTAATCTAACCTGCAAGGATATTGAGGTTGATGAAGTTTGGTCATTTGTGGGCAAGAAACAGCGCCATGTTACCATAAATGACGATCCAAATGGAGTGGGCGATTTCTACACCTTTATAGCCCCTGATTCCGATACAAAGCTAATCCCCGTTTATAGGGTCGGAAAACGTGATTTACCTACCGCTCAAGCCTTCATTTCTGATTTATCATCGCGTCTCAGTAATCGGATTCAATTAAGCTCAGACAAGCTAAAAGCCTATGTAGAAGCTGTTGAGGCTGCCTTTGGTGCAAATATTGACTATGGACAAATAGTAAAATCCTATGAAGCTGAACCCATCGGACCGGGTAAAGCTTCTTAATTGGAACTCGGCACGCCGCATTTTTCCCTTGACAAAAAAATAGCTTGTGCTAAATTGATCAGGATTTAATCTAACAAGTCGATATGTTTAACACTATCTACCTTCGCCTCACTAAATTTTATCAATGGCCCCTCGATGAAAACTCTATAAATTTATTGATGACGCGACTTTTTCATCATCGAAGGAGAAGGGAGGTGAACGATACCTTATATCTTTACGAGTCTTCATAAGGGATTGCATCAATCCTATAGAAACTAAACTGAGAAAGGGGTGAATATCTCATGCCGATTACCAGAAGGCAATTTTTGAAAGTTTTCGCAGGAACGGGTGTAGCAGTAACGGTATCGGGGAGTCTTCTCCCTGAAATCGTTTCGGCGTTAGAGAAGGCAGCCGCTGGAAACCCGCCTGTACTGTGGATTCAGGGGGCGGGCTGTACCGGCTGTTCCGTTTCCCTTCTGAATACCACCCATCCAACCATTGCAGAGGTGCTTCTAAACATCATCAGCCTGAAATTCCATCAAACCGTGATGGCTTCGGCCGGACAAACGGCCTATGATTACCTGTGGGAGACCGCAGACAAGAACTACGGTAAATACTTTCTGGTGACCGAAGGAGCCATTGAAACAGCCAATGAGGGCAGGTGCTGCCTCTCCGGAGAAAGAAGTGGTAAGGAGGTTCCTTTTACCGATCTCACCATGTATTTAGGCAAAGGGGCGGCAGCCGTGTTGGCATTGGGTCAATGTGGTTTCGGTGGAATTCCGGGAGCCGAGCCAAATCCCACGGGTGTGAAGAGCGTAAGGGATTTCTTCAAGAGCAGAGCGGTGAAGACTCCGGTCATTAATATTCCAGGATGTCCGCCCCATCCCGATTGGATCGTGGGGACCATCGCCTACGCCCTCATGTTTGGGGTTCCCGAACTCGATTCGGACGGCCGGCCCACAATGTTTTATGGCACCCTGGTCCACGACAACTGTCCTTACCGTTCTTACTACGACGAAAAGAAGTTCGCCAAAGCTTTTGGAGAAGAAGGATGCCGTCTGGAGCTGGGTTGCAAAGGGCCCGAATCCTATGCAGACTGCTGGAAAAGGGGATGGAACAACAACGTTAACTGGTGTGTCCATAACTCCCTCTGCTTAGGATGCACGCAGCCGGGATGGCCGGATAACTTTTCACCCATGTATGTCAAGACATCTGGATAAGAAAGGAGGTGACATGGATGACAAAATTAACGATTTCTCCGGTAACGAGGATTGAAGGTCACCTCAAAATTGAGGTGGATATGGAAGGCGGAAAGGTAGTCGATGCGAAATCATCGGGGACCATGTACAGAGGCATCGAAAACATTCTGAAAGGAAGAGACCCTCGAGATGCATCCCAGATTACTCAAAGAATTTGCGGGGTATGCCCCACTGCCCATGGAACAGCCTCCGTGCGATGTCTTGATAATGCTTTTAAAATTAAACCGCCTACCAATGGCCGAATCATCAGGAATTTGATTTTTGGATCGGATTACCTGATGTCACACATCCTTCATTTTTACCACTTGGTCGCCCTTGACTATGTGAAGGGACCTGATACACAACCCTTCATCCCCCGATACGAAGGAGATTACAGGCTTGACCCTAAAACGAATCAAGTGGCAGTTGGCCAGTATCTTCAGGCCTTGGACATCAAACAGAAATGTCATCAGATGGTTGCTCTCTTCGGAGGGAAAGCGCCCATTGCGTACGGCATAGTGGCAGGAGGAGCCACCGAGATTCCGTCTGTGGATAAGATGGTCTCTTTGAAATGGAGACTCAAAGAGATCCAAGAGTTCATCGACGGAACCTATCTTCCAACGGTCTATCTTGTGGCTGGAGCATACAAGGATCTTTTCAGTGTCGGCGTAGGTTGCAAAAACCTCGTCTCCTTCGGTGTCTTTCCGTTGGATGATGATGAGAAAACTTTTCTCCTTAAACCAGGCTCCTATACTCAGGGTAAGGACCTACCCCTGGATCAGACTCAGATTCGGGAATATGTCAAATATTCAAACTATGAGGACTCGACGACCGGACTCCATCCGAGCAAAGGGAAGACCGTGTGGGTCCCTGAGAAAAAGAATGCTTATTCGTATATTAAAGCCCCCAGGTATCGTGAGCTTCCCCATGAAGGCGGACCTCTTGCCAGAATGTGGGTGACCAACCCCGTGTTAAGTAAAAACGCCAACAAATTCCTGGGCGTCGATTCGAATAAAGAGATTCGCTTTAGGGATCTTGGAGATAAAGCCTTTTCAATCCTCGGAAGGATCGCAGCAAGAGCTGAGGAGTGCAAATTAGTAGCCGATGCCATGGACAAATGGATCGGCCAGCTCAAACCGGGAGCTCCTTCCTGGACAAAGGTTGAGATTCCCAAAGAGGCAGAGGGGTTCGGCCTGACCGAAGCCCCACGGGGCGCCCTCGGACACTGGATTTCGATTAAGGATCAAAAGATCGATAATTACCAGGTGGTGGCAGCCACGATCTGGAATGCTTCTCCGAGGGATGACAAAGGCAAGCGGGGCCCGATCGAACAGGCCCTTGTTGGAACACCCGTTCCAGACATCAAGAACCCGTTCAATATCGTTCGGGTCGTTCGTTCCTTTGACCCCTGACTGGGCTGCTCCGTGCACGTGTTGCACGCTGAAACCAAGAAAGCCTATGAGTTCAAGGTGATTTAAGTTTTGTTCAGAAGAATTCGATGGCGAGGCTGCTGGATTGATTCCAGCAGCCTCTTTATTTTACAAACAGCTTAAACGCTTATGGATAAAATCTTAATTATTGGCATCGGAAACCTTCTCTGCCGCGACGAAGGCATTGGTGTCCATGTGATCGAAAGGATGAAAGCGTTGGAACTTCCGGATCACGTTGAATTGCTCGATATCGGAACTTCCACGATGGATTTGATTTCGTATTTAGATGGAGTAAAAAAGTTGATCGTTATCGATGCCATGAAGGCAGGAGGAATCCCCGGCACGATCTATAAGTGTCGGCCCGAAGATCTGCTGCCGACCGAAGACGGTCCCATTTCCCTTCATGAGATCGGCCTTATAGAAACCCTGGACATGGTAAAAAAGAAGGGACTTGAAATGGATACGGTGATCTTTGGAGTCGAACCGAAAGTCCTGGACTGGGGCATGGAGTTGAGCGACGAGGTGAAAAGTAAAATCCCAGCCATTATTGAAGCCGTTTTAAAAGAGAGCCGTTAAGAAGCTTAGGGTACAATGAACCATCGAACCCGTGTCCTATCATCTTTCATCGATCAAGCTTTATCCCTGTCAAGAGTTCCTTTTAGTTCAAAACGGACCAAAGTCGGGCGATTCATTCGGTCAATATGAATCATTGTGCCTACATAAAGCCATTGAGATGCCTTCAAGGTCTTTTTGACCCACCCTACTGAGAGATTCAGCACCCTTTTGGCGATTGCGTCAGCCAAGCCGAAGGTGATCCACAGCGTCGCGTGGCGAGAAAAATCTGCAGACGTTATAATGGGTTGAGGAGGCTTACCATCGGGGTTTAGTAGATTAAAAGTTTCGTCCCTTTTAAAAGGAGAGTAAACTCATTTTCTCCGAAACAAACATGCGTTGGCAGATTCCCCCTATCCTCAGAAGGACGATGAGACGAAATTGGGTTCTTTGGGGTAAGATGACTTTTGTGGACACCAAAGTTGAGGTAAAATACTAAAGACGGAGGTGTCAGAATGGAAAGGATTCCGAGAGCAATCTACACGAAGGAACTTCGAGAGGAAGCAGTGAAGCTCGTAACAGAAGGCGGATTAAAGATACCGGAGGTGGGGCGTCGGTTATCGGTTGCGGCCTCGACAATACGGTACTGGGTTAAGGCGAGCAGAGAAGGCAAGCTTAAGGAGGTTGGAAAGCACCAGAGGCCGCTTACGGAAATAGAGATGGAGCTTGCCCGGGTGAAGCGTGAACTGGCAGAAGCCAGGATGGAGCGAGACATATTAAAAAAAGCGGCCGTGTACTTTGCGAAGGAGTCGCTGCCAGGTACGCGATCATGAAAGCAATGCGATTCAAGTATTGTATTGG
Source organism: uncultured delta proteobacterium (assembly GCA_963765435.1). Classification (GTDB taxonomy): domain Bacteria; phylum Desulfobacterota; class BSN033; order BSN033; family UBA1163; genus UBA1163. The sequence continues at coordinate 1,474,035 of CAVXWK010000002.1, read as the reverse complement.
GATGATGTGCCGTATTCTGCGTGTATCCAAGAGCGGTTATTACCAATGGTTCAGGCGCAAGCCTTCCAAACGTGTCCTGGAAGAGGGAAGGCTGGAAGTAGAGATAAAAGCCGCCCACAAGAGGACCCGTGAGACGTGCGGTCCAGAGAGATTACAGCATGAGCTCAAAGAACAGGGTGTAAAGGTCGGGATCTGCCGGATCAGACGGATCAGGAAGAAGCTTGGGTTACGGTGTAAGCAGAAGAGGAAGTTCAAGGCCACCACGGATTCGAAGCATGCTCTGCCTGTGGCACAGAATCTGCTCAATCAGCAGTTTAAGGCAACGACGCCGAACGAGGTTTGGGTCAGCGACATTACCTATATCCCCACAGAAGAAGGCTGGCTCTATCTGGCAGGGCATAAGGACCTCTGCACGGGAGAAATCGTTGGATATGCCATGGGCAATCGTCTCACCAAGAACCTGGTGAGCCAGTCTCTGTTCAGAGCCGTGGCAGCCAAACGGCCCGGAGCAGGCCTGATTCACCATTCGGATCGTGGGAGTCAGTACTGCGCCCATGAATACCGGAAGCTGGTGGATCAGTTCAAGATGAGAGCATCTATGAGCAGGAAGGGCGACTGCTACGACAATGCTCCCATGGAGAGCTTCTGGGGTACGCTCAAGAATGAGCTTGTCCATCACTGTCGCTTCAAGACGAGAGAGCAGGCCATCCGGGAGATCACGGAATACATCGAGGTATTCTACAATCGGCAAAGACGGCAAGCACGGCTGGGGTACCTTTCTCCGGTTGTCTATGAGCGGCAGTTCTATACAAGGCAACTTGCAGCATGAGAGAGCGCTTCGTGTCCACTATTGACATCAGGGGTCACTTATTGCATTGACGGCTTTTTTGCTAACGGTTGTTTCTCTTCTTATTTTTCATCTTCATTATAAAGGTAACCAGGAAGTCCTCTCTCAGTTTCAGGAGCATCAACTCTCTTACGCCAAACATCTGTCGAACCAGATCGGATTCTTTATCCAGGCTCGTTCACAAGGCCTGAGATCTCTCTCGTCATTTACATCTCTCCAAAGGAAAGATGTAAAGCAGCAGAGATTGGATATTCAAGCCTACGCCAAACACATAGAGAAAGTTTTTGTAAAAACGATTTCCCTGTACAATGAACTGGGGACAGTCGTCTATTCCACAGATCCGAATACCATCGGCTTGAAAAGGAGCGAAAGTCCATTCTTTCTCTGGTCACAAAAAAGCGAGAACAGGGGCAAAATCTCACTCATTCCTGCTTTTCTTGAACCCCAATCTCTCACGTTCACCCTCGTCATCCCTTTGTATCAAGAGGTTTCAGATTCCAAGCGTCCCAAGCCAAAAGGAAAATTTGATGGTGCCCTTGCTTTCACCTTAGATATGAAAGAATTTCTTACCGGTCAGTTAGGCTCCATAGACCCCAAACTGAATCTTGATCAAGTCTGGATTATTGACAAAGATGGGACGCTTCTTTTTCAGCCCAATCATCCAGAGATGGTGCTCCGAAATATATATCAAAGAGGGGGAGACTGCCGTCAGTGTCACATTTCTTTCAACTACGTTGAAGAGATTTTAATAAAAAGGCAAGGCACCGCAGACTACGAAATAAGGAGCCATCCGAAGAAGATCGCCGCTTTTGCCCCCATGGAGTTCGAGAATGTCTCCTGGGTTGTCGTCGTGAACACCGCCTATGATACGGTGACAGGTTTTGTGAAAAAAAGTCTGGGCGAGCACCTGATCCTTCTGGGGATCATTGTTTTAGCCTTCGCGATGGGCTGCTCCCTTATCATCCGGAATGAACGCATAAAAGTCAGGGCAGTCCAGCAAAGTGAGGAGCGTTATCGCATGCTGGTCGAGACCATGAACGATGGCCTCGGGGTGCAAAATGAAAAAGGTCTTTGGACCTATGTGAACGACAGGCTTTGCGAAATGTTGGAATACTCAGGAGCCGAAATGATTGGGCGACCGGTTACCGACTTTCTCAGCCAGACGGATCAAAGTATCTATAAAGAACAAATGGCCAGACGAACAAGGGGAGAGCGTGAATTTTACGAACTTGCATGGCTAAAGAAAGATGGGCAGGCGATTTTCACACTCGTATCCCCGAAAGCCATTTTTGATGAACGTGGCCAGTTTAAAGGCAGCTTTGCTGTCGTCACCGGCATCACAGATCTTAAACGAGCGGAAGAGGCGCTAAAAGAATCAGAGAAGCAGCTTCGAGATCTCTCTTCCCAACTCTTGACGGCTCAGGAAACGGAGCGAAAGCGAATGTCCAGGGAACTGCACGATGAATTAGGGCAAGCCTTGACAGTCATGAAACTCCGACTGAATTTTATCGAAAAGGATCTTTTGGAGCACCAGACAAAGCTCAAGCAGGAATGTGAGTATGGTATTCAATACATAGACCAGGTCATTGAAAATGTCCGTCGCCTTTCAAGGGACTTAAGCCCCATCATCCTCGAGGATTTTGGGCTGTCGGCAGCCCTTCGGTGGCTGATCAATAATTTCGCTAAGAATTATACGATCAAAGTCGTTCTGAACATGATCGATATCGATTCCTCACTTCCACGGGATTCTCACGTCGTCGTCTACAGAACCGTCCAGGAAGCCCTCACGAATATAGGGAAGCACTCTCAGGCTAAGAACGTGTCTATCACGATCCACGAAGAGGGCGATAGGGTTCTATTTTCCATCGAGGATGACGGGATAGGGTTTGATGAAGAGGGAGCTGTTACGAGAAGTCCCGAAGAAAAAGGTTTGGGTTTGGCGACGATGAAGGGACGGGTCCAAATCGTAGGAGGAGTCCTTGATCTATGGACTGAAGAAGGAAAGGGGACTCGAATCACGTTGAGTATACCCATTCAGAGAGGAGTAACCTGAGTCGTGACACCTTACCATATTGTGCTGGCCGATGATCATGTCCTGGTCCGTCAGGGTCTGAAGAGAATTCTTGAAGGAATGGCCGGTCTGGAGGTTGTTGGGGAAGCAAGTGATGGTCTCGATCTCCTCGACCTCTTGAGCCGCGTGACGCCTGACATGGTGATCCTCGACATCTTCATGCCAAATCTCCGGGGAATCGAGGCGATTCACGAGATCAAAAAAATCCATCCCGATGTCAGGGTATTGATTTTGACGATGCATAAAGATAAGGAATATCTCTACTTGGCTCTCTCTGCCGGCGCTAAAGGTTATTTGCTTAAGGAAGATGCAGATAAAGAGCTTTTTTCTGCGATCGAGAAGGTTCGGCAAGGCAAAACGTACATCTCCCCTTACTTCTCGGAGGAGGTCGTCGATGATTTGGTACAGATCGGCAGGGCAGATGGAAAAGCTATTTTTGAAATTGACCCACTGACCTCCCGCGAGAGAGAGGTTTTGAAGCTGATTGCCGAAGGAAAATCGAGCAAAGAGATTGGAGCTCTTCTCTTCATCAGCGTCTTTACCGTGAATAATCATCGCGCGAGCATCATGGAGAAACTGAACTTAAACAAAGCCACCGATCTCGTCAAATACGCCATCCGGAAGGGTTATATTTGATTTATCCTTCCAAGCCGCTCCGGCTGTTACGGCTCACTGGTTCCTTATAGTTATTTCTAACCATCGGAAAATAGTTATTCCTGGGGATTGATACCGGTTACCCGCCTTGGTACAAGGGGAGTATCAGTTGGAGGGAAACCTCCAAGGGTGCTTTACGAGACCCTTTTAGCAACGGATCATTTTTCTCTCCAGATAAGGAGAAGGCCAACTCTCTTTGAATCCTAACCACGTTCGGCAATGGCAGAAGGATCAGGTTAGGCAGCAAGTTGAGAGCTGAGTCCGGCATATTCATTTCAAAGGAGGTAATCATATGGCGGTAAATGTCGTGGAAGATTGGTTGAACGCCTGCTCCGGTTGCGAAATTTCCATTCTCAATATTGGAGACCCCCTGGTGGACCTATTGCCCCAATTAAACTTTGTCCACATCACGGCTCTGATAGATCACAAGTTTTTTGGCCAGTTGGGCGAGGGGACGGCCATGGAGGTTCCTGAGGCCGTGGTGGGCATCGTGTCCGGCGGCGTCCGTAACGAAGAGCAGAAACACGAATTACAGGAGATCCGGAAAAAGACCAAGTTTCTCATCTCCTTGGGCAGTTGCGCCTGCTTTGGTGGGGTACCGGCCCATGCCAACATGTGGAAAAATGAAGAGGTTTTTGAGAAGGTGTTTCGCCAAAGCCCTTCTACTGATCCCTCCCCTAACCCGGAAGATCCCAATGTGCCCAAATGGACTCCCACCTGCACTGCAGTGGATGAAGTCGTCAAGGTGGACATCAGTATCCCCGGTTGTCCTCCCCATCCCGACTGGATTGCCGAGGCCGTCACCGGCCTGCTCCAGGGCAAGACCTCCTGGAGCCTGCCCGAGCGGAGCGTGTGCGACACCTGTCCGGTCATTCGGGAAAAGAAGTCGGGCGGCGGCCCGGTTAAGCGCTGGCTCCAGAACATGGAATTTAACCCAGAAGAGGACCTGGATAAGATGCGCTGTATCAACGAGCAGGGTTACCTCTGCATGGGGCCGGTGACATTGGCAGGCTGTGCCGGCAAAACCGGGGTGCCCCGGTGTATTACGGCCCGCACCCCTTGCCGGGGCTGTTTCGGACCCATACGGAAAGGAGCCCAGCCCTTGGTGGATATGATGAATGCCCTGACCTCAGTGGGGCTAGACCCTAAATCGATTTTGGATCGACGGGCCATAATGAACCGTTATATCGGCGGGCACGGCAACCTGAAGGTGCTGCCGGCTCGACCGGCGAAATGAGGAGGTAAAACGCATGAGCAAAGTAATCAACATTCAGCCAGTAACCCGGATCGAAGGTCACAGCAGGGTAGCTATCACCTTGGATGATGCAGGCAATGTTGTTGATACCAAGGTTCATGTCCAAAACTTGCGCGGCTTTGAAAAATTTTGCGAGGGTCGGCCCGTAGAGGAGATGCCCAGGACGGTCTGCCACATTTGCGGAATCTGCCCCTGGGCCCATCATCTGGCCTCCAGTAAAGCGACGGATAAATGCTTCGGCGTTACACCGCCACCGACTGCGGTGAAATTGCGCCGCCTGATGCAGAACATCGCTTACGTGAGCGATAAGATCCTAAATTTTTACTTTCTGGCGGCTCCAGACTTTGTCATCGGTCCCGATGCCGACTATTCGGTGCGAAATGTAGTAGGTATCCTCCAGGCCGCTCCGGACATAGCCAAGAAGGTGGTCCATATGCGTCATTTGGGGGCCCAGATGCTTGAGGGGTTTGCCGGTCGGTCCATCCATCCCACCTTCTCCGTGCCGGGCGGGGTGAGCAGACCCTTCACCGAAGCCGAACGGGGTAAGATGCTCCCATCGGCTCAGGAGCTCCTGGAATTCGCCAAGTTCTCCATCAAGTTCGCTAAGGAAAATGTCTTCCCGAAGTACATGGATACGATCAAATCCCTCGGCGTCATCAAGGTGGGTTACCTGGGCACCGTGCGGGAAGATGGGGCGCTCGAGTTTTATGACGGCAAGCTCCGGATGATGAAGCCGGACGGCTCCTACGAAGATTTTATCTACGACCAGTACCTCGACAACATCGGCGAATGGGTGGCGCCCTGGTCCTATCAAAAGTTCCCCTACGCCAAGAAGTGGGGCAAACTCAATCTGTCACTGGAGAGCCCCGTAGGGGTTTACCGTACCAACTGTCTGGCCCGAATCAACGTGGCCGACAAGATGGCAACCCCCTTGGCCCAGGCGGAGCTCGAGGAGTTCCGGGCTGCCTTTGGACGTCCGGCCCACTATACGCTGCTCTACCACTACGCCCGTCTTATCGAACTCCTGCAGGCGGCGGAAACCGTGGTTCAACTCCTAAACGACCCGGAGATCACCAGCACCAATATCCGGGTACCAGTCACGGCCAAAGCGGGCCGGGGCGTGGGTTGCGTCGAGGCCCCCCGGGGCACCTTGATCCACGATTATGAGTGCGACAATGACGGCTTGATCACTAAGGTGAACCTGATTGTGGGCACGACCCACAACAACGCCGCGATCAATCTCTCGGTGAACCAGGCGGCCAAGGAGTCCATTAAAGCGGGCAAGTACGATCAGGGAATCCTGAACAGAGTGGAGATGGCCATACGCTCCTACGACCCCTGACTGAGCTGCGCTGCTCACCGCCTGGATGGCGGTATGGCGATCGATCTCACTATCCTGGACTCCCAGAGCAGGGTGATCGATACTCTCAGTAAGTAAGATCTGCCGGTATGAATAGTGGCGGGGGCTACAAGATTGATAACGGAGAGGGAGCCCCGACAAAGAGGAATTGCCCGGCAAAAAGTGGAATACCTGGCCGGGCAGTTTTTTGCCAATTGCGTTTGAACTGCAATTCTTAGTTACTCCATTTCATAGCTATTTCTGTGGATTGAACTCGAATACTCACTTTGTTACAGCAAAAGCGTTAACTGGGGGAAGAGCTTTAATGGTCCCTTATCGCATTGTCCTTGCAAATCATCATGCTCCTCTCCGGGAGTGCCTGAAAAGGATTCTGGAGGAAAAATCTGACCTGAAGGTTGTCGGGGAAGCGGCAGATGGTTCTGAACTTCTTGCTCTCCTGAGTTTGAGCAATTTGGCTCCCCATATGGTCATTCTCGATCCCTCCATGCCAAATTTCCAGGGAATCTCGGCGATCCCGAAAGTGAAGGCGATCCATCCTGGCGTAAAAGTACTGATCCTGAGTATGCAAAAAGACAAGGAATACCTCAGTCAGGCTCTCTCGTATGGAGCGGAAGGCTACCTCATTAAAGAGACTGTCGATAAGGAACTACTGCCGGCCATACAAATGATTATGCAGGGAAGGTTTTATGTTCCTCCCTTCCCCTGAAAAGTGTCTGGATTCTTGTGTCAGAACTTCGGCAAGGAAAAGAATGGAAAACTTAATTGGAGGAGCAATTCGACATGCCCAGTGAGGCGATCCTAATGAACGGAAAGAAGTTTATGTGGGATGGTGTTGATTATCCGAGTGGAGAAAAGACGTCGGAAGCAATCAATCAGTACAAGACGAATGGCTTCGAAGTTGAGCTATGCGAAGCGGACGGAAAGACTTACCTTTACACGCGAAGAGTTGTCAAACATGTTGTTGCCTCCAACGCTTAGGATTTCTAATCTGGATCAGAAGAATCTATCAGGCATTTGAATTTCGTAGTGGGAGTCCTTGTTTGGGAGTTAGAGGCGCTGTGCAATCCACGGGTGAAATACACGAAGATATCCTTGTTCTGGGATGTGGAAACATCCTCTTTGGTGACGACGGCTTCGGATCTTCTGTGGTGGGGCATCTCCAAAGCTCTAGCCTTCTTCCGAAGAACGTCTCGGTCATCAATGCAGGAACAAGCGTAAGAGAAATTCTCTTTGATCTTATCCTTGAGGAACAGAAACCCCGAAAAATCATCGTCATCGATGCCGTCGACGCAAAGAGAAGGCCTGGAGAGATATTCAGAATCGACATAGAGGAGATACCCAAGAATAAAGCGGATGACTTCGCCCTTCATGGAATGCCCACTTCAAACCTACTCAGAGAGCTGAGGGATTTCTGCCATGTTGAAGTGATCATCATCGCTGGCCAGGTCGAGTCCATCCCGGACGTGGTAAGACCGGGGCTGTCGGATGCCTTAGCCAGAGGCGTGTCCGTCGCAGCGGAAGAAGTCTTAAACCTTTGTGATGAGTCGTGCGGAAAGCCTATGTGACAACGATTGCACAGGGGGGGACGCTCGTTTGGAAAGGAAGAATAGAAGAATTTCTGGATTCGAGGGAGTGACCACCAGAAAGAAGTCGCAGAGATGAATTTTGATTCCGATCCAGCACTGCTGGCCGAAGTTCGGAAATACGGGAAATTCGACGTCACGGGCTGTTTCAATTGCGGCAGCTGCACGCTGAGCTGCGATCTGGCAAACGATCATGTTTCATTTCCGCGGAGATCGACTCGATACGTGTTGATGGGTCTGAAACAAGTCCTGCACGAAAGTCTGGACCCGTGGATATGTCATGATTGTGGCGACTGTTCTACCGTCTGCCCTCGCCAGACAGAACCGCGTGAAGGAATAGTGACGCTGCGACGTTATTTAGCTTCTGTGTACGATTGGACAGGGTTAGCCTCGAAGGTCAACAGCTCGAAGATATGGCATATCGGTTCTCTTTCTTTCGTAGGGGCTTTGGTTTTATTGCTCATCGTTCTCTACCACCTTTATGTGGTGAAAATGCCCCTGTCCGACTTCAGCTCTACTTCCATGGGGCTCGAACATACATTTCCAACGGTCACCTCTTTCACGCTCGTGGTCATCCTCTTCCCTCTCCTCATTCTGCTGTCAAATGCCTTTCGCATGTACTGGGTTACCGTCCACCAAAAGGAAAGCATTCGGTCCCCCCTTTCTCAATGGATTGTCGAAGCCAAAACATTCATGCTTCACTTTTTTACTTACAAAAAAATGGCGGAATGCCCGACGGAGAAAGGACGATGGCCCAAACACCTTCTCCTGGGCATCGGATGCCTGGGCATGCTCGCCGTCCTGGTGTTCGCATTGAGATGGTTCCAAACGGATAAGATCTACCCACTCTCCCATCCCCAGAGATGGCTGGGGTACTTGTTCACCGCCTTCCTGCTTTTCGGCAGCGGTGATATTCTGCTCGGCCGCATCAAGAAAGAAAAGGAAGTCTATAAGTCTTCCGAATTTGAAGATTGGATCTTTCCGGTACTTCTTTTTGCCACTGCGCTCAGTGGAATTGTGGTCCATATCTTGAGATATTCAGGACTTGAGCTTGCAACCCATTACTCCTATGCGATCCATATGATGATCGCAGTCCCGATGCTGGTCGTTGAAATGCCTTTCGGCAAATGGACGCATATGATCTACCGTCCGTTGGCCATGTACTTCCAATCACTCAAAGAGAGGACTCTGCAGCAAGAATTGTCCTCAGAGGGAGTTCCGGAGTATGTTGTCTGATGAAACTCAAGACAAAAAAGTGGGAGCAGCATTAATCGTCGGCGGTGGAATTGGCGGGATGCAGGCTGCCCTCGACCTGGCGGCCTGTGGCCTAAAGGTTTATCTTGTGGACAACAAGCCTGCGATCGGTGGTGTGATGTCACAACTCGACAAAACGTTTCCCACCAATGATTGTGCGATGTGCACCATGGCGCCGAGGCTGGTTGAAATCGGAAGACACAAAGATATAGAGATCATCTCTCTCAGCGATATAGAAAGCATCAGGGGGCAGCCAGGAAATTTCAATGTGACTCTGAAGAAAAAGCCTCGTTTTGTGGATGAAAAGAAATGCACGGGCTGTGGCACCTGCGTCTCAATTTGTCCCACAAGGAATGCTGTTCAAACGGTGGAGAAAGCTCAAGTCGAACTTGAACCCCAACACAGAGAGAAGGTTGAGAACATTGTTAAGAAACACAATCACAGAGAAGGCCCTCTGATGCCTATCCTCCAGGAGATCAACGCCACTTTCAGTTATTTCCCTGAAACGGTGCTGAAATACGTGTCTCAGGAGACCGGCTATTCACTCGCACATATTTACAAGATCGCAACGTTCTACAGCGCTTTCAGTGTTACGCCGAGAGGAAAATATGCGATCAACGTCTGCATGGGAACCACCTGTTATGTCAGGGGAAGTGAAAGACTGATGGAGAAATTCAGCGATGTGCTGAAGATCAAGTCAGGCGAAACAACTTCAGACAGGAAATTTAGCCTAAACTCTGTTCGATGCATAGGCTGCTGCGGGCTTGCACCGGCTGCGATGGTTGGCGAGCAGGTTTATGGCAAGCTGACGGCCATAAAGATTCCGGATATCATCACTAAATGCAAGGGGATGTAGCATGCCTAAACTCACAATTGAAGATTTAAAAAATGGGAGAGAAGAGGCAAGAAGGAAGATGCATCTCAGAGAAGGGGAATATAGGGCAAAGGTGATTGTTCATCTGGGAACCTGTGGAATTGCCGCCGGTGCTAGGGACGTCGTATCGGCCTTTTTGAACCAGAAAGAAAACAGGAAGATCACGGATATTCTCATTACGACTTCGGGTTGCGCTGGCCTCTGTTCAAGAGAACCAATGGCCACCGTTGAATTGTTAGACTCTCCTCCCGTTAAATATGGGGAGTTGACGGCGGATAAGGCAGTAAGAGTCTTTGAGCAGCATATCCTTGGTGGAAGAATGGTGCAAGAATACGCCATCGGCATAGGCTCAGAGAGAGGTGTCGAGGAACACCTTTGGAAGGGGAGACCGGTCGAGAAATTGATGTTCGCACCTCCTGAGAGAAAGGAACCGATTCCGCTGCTTTCTGATGTCCCCTTCTTCCAGAAACAGATGCTCCTGGTGCTGAGAAATAAGGGGATCATCGACCCCGAAAATATCTGGGATTACATCGCCAGGGATGGCTATGCAGCTCTGGAGAAGGTCCTGACCCAAATGAAGCCTGATGAGGTGATCGAAGCGATCCTGAAATCGGGACTGAGGGGAAGGGGAGGAGCGGGATTTCCAACGGGAATCAAATGGAAGGTCTGCAGAGGGGAGCAAAATCCGACCAAATACCTGATCGGCAATTGCGACGAGGGTGACCCCGGGGCCTATATGGATCGAAATCTGCTGGAATCAGACCCCCACTCCTTGATTGAGGGAATGGCTATTGCTGCCTATGGGATCGGTGTGACAAAAGGGTTTTTGTATATCCGGACCGAATACCCCCTCGCGATCAAGCAGATGCAGATCGCCCTTTCTCAGGCAAGGGATCATGGTCTGCTTGGCGAGGGGATACTAGGCTCGGACTTCGGTTTCGAGGTCGAGATCAGAGGGGGCTCGGGCGCCTTCGTTTGCGGCGAAGAGACTTCATTGATTCACTCCATCGAGGGCGAAAGTCCGGAACCCAGGCAGAGACCCCCCTTCCCCGCCCAAGTGGGTCTCTGGGGCTGTCCCACGGTCATCAACAACGTGGAGACCCTTGCCAATGTCCCGGTCATTATCAACAGAGGTGCAAATTGGTTTTCAAACATCGGAACCAAGACGAGCAAGGGGACGAAGATATTCTCCCTCGTTGGAAAGATCAACAATACAGGATTGATCGAGGTCCCCATGGGGATTACCCTTCGGGAGATCATCTATGATATCGGGGAGGGTATCCCTGGAAATAAAACATTTAAGGCGGTCCAAACCGGTGGGCCATCCGGTGGATGCATTCCAAGCAGCCTAATCGACCTTCCGATTGATTATGAGAGCTTGAAAGAAGTGGGTTCGATCATGGGATCGGGAGGAATGATTGTGCTGGATGAAGAGACCTGTATGGTAGACGTGGCAAAATTCTTCATCCAGTTTACAAACGACGAATCGTGCGGGAAATGTACCACCTGCAGGGACGGAAGTGAAGCCATGCTCGAGGTCCTGACGAGAATCTCCAAAGGTGAGGGACAGGAAGGAGACATTGAATTTCTCGAAGAGTTGAGCCTCGCGATCAAGGATGCCTCCATGTGCGGACTTGGAACGACGCTTCCCAATCCAGTCCTTTCAACGATCAAGTATTTTAAGGACGAGTACGAAGCTCACATTAAGGAAAAGCGCTGTTCGGCCTTGGCCTGCAAAGACCTGATCAAATACTATATTCAGCCCAAAAAATGTGTGGGGTGTCTTTTATGCTCAAAAAATTGTCCCGTAGAAGCGATCAAGGGTGAATTGAAACATGTTCATATCATAGACCAGGCAAAATGCACAAAGTGCGGAACTTGCCTGGAAATCTGCCCGTCGAAGATTTCGGCCATTGTGAAGGTCTCAGGAGAAGAAGCGAGAAATCTTGCAATTCTTGAGAAACCGATTCCAATTGCCAGTGCCCGAACATTAACATGAAGCTTAAAATGGGATGCGGGTCTGATCTGCTGAACGACGCTCTGGCCTTTAAAAGACCGAAGGATGGTTTTTCTCACAGGCTTCACCGATATTTCGGTTATTGATATTATGAAAATCGATAACGGGTTGAACATGGTAGCTCTTACAATCAATGACAAACGAGTAGAAGTAGAAGAAGAAATAAAACTGATCCATGTTATTGAAAAGTTGGGAATCAAAGTCCCGACCCTTTGTTATCACAAAGCCCTGAGTCCATACGGGGCATGCAGGCTCTGTGTTGTTGAGGTGCATGTCAAAGATAGACCTCCGTCGCTTCAAGCCTCCTGCTCCTATCCGGCTCTGGACGGCATCACTGTTTTCACAGACACAGACAGGGTTAAAAGGGCAAGAAGGATCACGGCAGAACTTCTTCTTGCAAGGTGCCCTGATTCGGAAATGATTCAGAGAATTGCCAAGGAATTGGGAGTGAAAGAAACGAGGATAAAGAAGAAATTTGACGACTGCGTCTACTGCGGACTTTGCACGCGAATGTGCCGTGAGAGAATGGAAAGGAACGCCGTGGGTTTTTCGGGGAGAGGGCCTCGAAAAAAGGTTGAGTCACCGTTCGGGAAGAAAAATGAGATGTGTTGGACGTGCGGGGCCTGTAATTTTGTATGCCCCGTGGGAAAAAAAGTTTCAACTCTAACGAGCACAAACACTCCGATCCCGATTCCAAACCCATACAATATGGGCTTGGATCAAAGGCCCGCCGCCTATATCCTATATCCCCAAGCCGTTCCGAATAAAGCCACTATTGACCAAGACCACTGTGTTCATTTGAAGTACAATGTTTGTGGCATATGCAAAGAGGTCTGTGAAGCTAAAGCCATCGATTATGAACAGAAAGAAGAAAACATTGAATTGAACGTGGGCGCCATCATTCTATCGCCTGGATTTGAGGTTTTCGACGCAAAGGCAAAACAAGAATTCGGTTACGGCCGTTTTCCGAATGTCGTCAATGCACTTGAATTTGAGAGGATCTTATCGGCCTCGGGCCCCTTTTCCGGGCATGTCCTGAGACCCTCCGATCACAAGGCGCCCAAACGGATCGCCTTTATTCAGTGCATTGGTTCCCGGGACCATGAACGGGATTACTGCTCCTCCATCTGCTGTATGTATGCGACGAAGGAGGCCATCATCGCTAAAGAACATGCAGGCGGGGACCTGGAGTGTGACGTATTCTTCATAGACATGCGGGCCTTCAGCAAAGGATTCGAGGAGTATTACGAAAGGGCAAAGGAACTTGGAGTAAACTACATCAGGTGCCGTCCGGCCTCAATTGAAGAGAAACCTGAAACCCGGAATCTCGCCATTCAATACCTGGTTGAAAACGAAAAGAAGGTCTCTCGGGAATACGATATGGTGGTTCTTTCCGCCGGCGTACAAGCACCCAGGGAAGCGGACAGAATTTCTAAAATATTCGGAATTGACTTAAACGAGTATCATTTCTGTGAGACCTCGACGTTTCGGCCGGCTGAATCCAATCGGGAAGGAATCTATGTCGCTGGACCGTTCACGGAACCGAAAGACATTCCCGAGACAGTGATGCAGGCCTCAAGTGCCACATCGAGGGCCCTATCCCTCCTGAACGATGTAAGGGGGAGTCTCATCGTACAAAAAGAATTTCCACCGGAGAGAAACGTAACAAGCGAGGATCCAAGAATAGGTGTTTTTGTGTGCCATTGCGGATCGAATATTGCCGGGGTTGTAAATGTTCCAGAGGTTGTCGAATACGCAAAGACACTTCCGAATGTGATCTATGCAGGGAATAATCTTTACACGTGCTCGAATGATACGCAGGAAAAGATCAAAGAAAAAATAGAGGAGCATCACTTAAACCGCGTGGTCGTTGCCTCATGTACGCCGAGAACCCACGAACCTCTTTTCAGAAACACGCTCAGGGAGGCAGGGCTTAACCGTTACCTCTTTGAGATGGCGAACATCAGAGACCAATGTTCCTGGGTGCATATGCATGAACCTGAAAAGGCCACCCTTAAATCAAAGGATCTGGTGAGAATGGCCATTGCAAAGGCCAGGCTGCTGGAACCGCTCGAAACGAGATCGGTTCCCATCAACAAATCAGCTCTGGTCCTCGGCGCCGGCGTTTCTGGAATGACCGCTGCCCTGGGTTTGGCGAATCAAGGGTTTGAGGTCTATTTGGTCGAAAGGGAGAAGGAGATAGGAGGCCTCGTCCGGGATCTCCATTACCTGATCGACGGAACGAAGCTTCACGATGAATTCAGGTCTCTGATGAAACAAGTGAGGGAGAATGATCGAATTCATCTTTTCACGCAGGCGAGAATTGAAAACATCGAAGGGTCCGTAGGCAGTTTTAAGACAAAGATCGCTACAAACGGGACAGTCAAAGAACTCGAACACGGGACAGTCATTGTCGCCACCGGTGCGAAGGAATATCAGCCGACAGAATATTTATACGGGGAGGATGAAAGGGTCATCACACAGCTGGAACTGGAGCGAAGGCTGATCGTGATCGATGACTTCATTCCATCCCCCGGAAAAGGCCCCGGCACGGTCGTCATGATTCAATGCGTGGGCTCCCGCGATGAGGAAAGGCCCTACTGCTCGAGGCTGTGCTGCACCGAAGCGGTAAAAAACGCCCTCAAAATAAAGGAACTCTCCCCCTCGAGCCATGTCTATGTTCTCTACCGAGACATAAGAACGTATGGATTTAAAGAGAGCTATTATACGAAAGCAAGACAACAAGGTGTCGTATTCATAAGATACGACAAGGATAAGAAACCGACGGTCTCAAAGAATGGAAAGACATTGAAGGTCCATGTTTATGACCAAACCCTGGGAATTCCGGTTGAGATCAAAGCCAATCTGGTCGTGCTGTCAGCAGGCATTGTTGCAAACGGAGACAGCAAAACCATTGCCCAGTTCCTAAAAATTCCATTGAACAAAGACGGGTTCTTCCTCGAGGCCCACATGAAATTACGGCCTATCGATTTTGCTACGGACGGGGTTTTCTTGGCCGGAATGGCGCATTTCCCAAAAGCCATTGAGGAGAGCATCGTTCAGGCCCAGGCTGCATCTGCAAGAGCGGCGACCGTGCTTTCAAAAGATCACATTGAGCTGGAAGGGAATATCTCCTTTGTGGTGGACGAGAACTGCGACGGCTGTGCTTATTGCGTGGATACTTGCCCCTACAAAACGATTACATTGTTTGAATATATGAGGGGGGAAGCGGTCAAAAAGACGGTTGAAGTGAATGAAACGGTCTGCAAGGGATGCGGGTGTTGCATGGCCACCTGCCCCAAAAAAGGAATATTTGTAAAAGGATTCAAACTGGAGCAAATCTCAGCTCAGGTCAATGCTGCTTTGGGGATCGAGTGATGGAGAACAATTTTGAGCCTTTGATCATTGGTTTTTGCTGCAATTGGTGTTCGTACGCCGGAGCAGACTTGGCAGGTGTATCCAGGATTCAATATCCAACGAGTTTAAGAATCATACGGGTGATGTGCTCGGGCATGATTCATCCGAATCTGGTTGTCGACGCGCTAAATCACGGGGCGGACGGTATTTTACTCTGCGGATGTCACCCAGGAGATTGTCACTATCAGGAAGGAAATCTGAGAGCAGAGAAAAGGGCAGAGGCAATCAAACTGATGCTGGAAGATTTTGGCATTGAGCCCGAACGATTTCGATTGGAATGGGTTTCTGCCTCTGAAGGGCCCAAGTTTGCCCAGGTGGTTAAGGAGTTTACCGAACAGGTCAGAAACCTCGGTGCAAATCCATATAAAATGTAATGGAGAGACTCCCTTCATCGAAGTTCAGTTCTCCTTATCGCACGCCTCAAGTACCCTCAGCATTCAAACAGTGTTATAATGACTGATATGAAAAGAGGTGAGATCTCGATCACCGGGATCGTCCAGGGAATCGGATTTAGACCCTTTATCTACAATTTAGCTCAAAAGCGCCTGATCCGAGGATGGGTTCTCAACAATGAAAAGGGAGTATTGATCGATGCCGAAAGCGAAGACGGAAACCTCGACCGGTTCATTCAGGACATCCCCAAACTCGCACCATCATTAGCCCGGATTGAATCGTTCGAAGTAAAGTACCTCGAACCTTTGGGATACTCCACTTTTGAAATCAGAAAGAGTGAAGAAGCCCAAGACAAATTTGTCCTCATCTCTCCCGATGTAGCCACTTGCGATCAATGTCTTTCCGAGTTTTTCTCACCGAAGAATTTTCGATATCGATATCCTTTCGTCAATTGCACCCTCTGTGGGCCGAGGTTCACGATTATCCAGGACATTCCTTACGATCGCCGTAAAACAACCATGGCCCCTTTCATCATGTGTCCTGTCTGTCAGAAGGAGTATGAAGATCCATTGGACCGGCGGTTTCACGCCCAGCCGAATGCCTGCCCGGCCTGTGGCCCTTCTCTTCATCTCGAGGATAAAGAAGGAAAAGAAGTTCCTGGAGATCCGATTCTGAAAACCCTGGATCTGCTATCAAAAGGAAGGATCGTGGCGATCAAAGGTCTTGGAGGATTTCATCTCGCGTGCGATGCAAGAAATCGAGACGCTGTCTCTTCTTTGAGGTCTCGAAAGTTCAGAGAGGATAAACCCTTTGCGGTGATGTGCCAGAATATTGACGAAGTGAAGGAGCACTGTGAAGTCAACGAAGAAGAGGAGAAATTATTATTGGGTGTGGAGAGGCCCATTGTCATTCTGAGAAGGAGGGGAAATTCTCCTATCGCCCATGCGGTCGCCCCGTATCAGGATACCCTTGGTGTGATGCTCCCCTACTCGCCCCTCCATCACCTTCTCCTTAACGATTCTCTCAAAACACTGGTGATGACAAGCGGCAATGTGAGTGACGAACCCATCTCTTATAAGAATGAGGAGGCCTTTGGCCGTCTCTCTAACATTGCCGATTATTTCCTCTTTCACAACCGCGAGATCCATATGAGGTGCGACGATTCTGTGACAAGAATCTTCGATGGGAAACCTTATATCCTGCGGAGGTCAAGAGGTTATGTCCCCTTCCCTATTAAACTTTCTTTCCCGCTTGGAATGATCCTGGCCTGCGGGGGGGAACTGAAAAACACCTTTTGCCTAACCCGCGGTCAATACGCCTTCATAAGTCACCACATCGGGGACCTCGAGAATCTGGAAACGCTCACCTCTTTCGAAGAAGGAATCCAGCACTTCAAAAAGCTTTTCTATATTGAGCCAAAGGCAGTTGCTTATGATCTTCATCCAGATTACCTCTCTACCCAGTATGCCCTCTCGATTCCGGATATTCCTAAAATCGGCGTCCAACATCACCACGCCCATATCGTCAGCGCAATGGCTGAAAATGGAGTACAAGAGGACGTCATCGGAGTGGCTCTGGACGGGACAGGTTTTGGATTGGATGGTACCGTGTGGGGAGGTGAATTCATTAAGGCCAATCTAAGAGATTTTGATCGATTGGCCCATCTGAAAAAAGTCCCTATGCCCGGAAGCTCAATGGCCATTAAAGAGCCCTGGCGAATGGCGCTGGTTTATCTTTTTGATGCTTTTGAGGAGGAAACCGCGAAACTGAAGATTGACCTGATGAAAAGAATTGACTTTCAAAAATGGGACATCATGAAGAGGGCGATCAAACAGAAGGTTAACAGTCCGTTGACCTCGAGCATGGGGCGCCTCTTTGATGCGATTTCATCACTTCTCTCCTTAAGAGACGAGGTCCACTACGAAGGACAGGCAGCCATCGAGCTGGAGATGATTGCGGATCACGGGGTGAAAGAAGAATATCCTTTCCAAAACCATGAAGATGCAGTGCCGATGGTAATTGACCCAGCAGAGATGATCCGAGGGATAGTCCGTGATTTGATAGATGGGGTGCCTTCATCAAAGATCTCAGGAAAGTTCCATCGAACCCTCTCCCGCATGATCGTCGAAACCTGTGAGACAATCCGATCCAAGGAGGCGTTGAATCAGGTCGTGTTAAGTGGTGGCGTCTTTCAAAATATTTTTCTTCTTTCCCTTGTCACGGAGGACTTGAAAAGATCGAGCTTTGATGTCTATACTCACCGTTTGGTACCCCCTAACGACGGCGGCATCTCCTTAGGACAGGCGGTGATCGCCCATATGAGGTTATTCAAAGAAAGTGACTAGAGTGACTAAAATGTCTAAAGTGCTTAAAATGTCTTTACAAATCTAGTCACTTTAGTTCACTTAAAATTTTAGGCACTGATCTTGGGATAATGATTATGTGCTTAGGAATACCTGGAAAAGTTATAGAGATTGAAAAGAATGTGGCGAAGGTGGACGTGGGCGGTGTTTCGAGGGACATCTCGCTCGACCTCTGCCCGGATGTTTCCGTAGGGGAGTACGTCCTCATCCACACAGGCTTTGCCATCCAAAAGGTGGATGAAGAAGAAGCCAAGGAGACCCTGGACCTCTTAAGGCAAATGGCAGAAGCGATATGAAATTATAAAAATCCCCCCTCACCACCTTGTCAAAGGGGGGATGGGGGGATTTGGCAGGGGAATATGAAGTTCATTGATGAATTCCGGAATAAAGAAATTGCCGAAGGACTGATCCAGAGGATCCGGAAGACCTCTGCCCGTCCCGTTCAGTTGATGGAGGTTTGCGGGACGCATACGGTCTCCATTTTCCGGTATGGAATAAGAGGCCTCCTTCCTGAACACATCAAGCTTCTTTCGGGTCCGGGCTGCCCGGTCTGTGTCACTCCCAATGCCGATATCGATTTGGCCATCGCCCTCTCCCGCCAAAAAGATACCCTCATCGTGACCTTCGGCGATATGATGAGAGTTCCCGGCTCGACATCGAGCCTCCAGAAGGAGAAGGCCGACGGAGGGGACATCCGCATCATCTACTCCTCTCTCGACGCGTTGAAAATAGCAAAGGAAAATTCCGGAAAGAGAGTGGTGTTTCTGGCGATTGGCTTCGAAACCACTTCTCCTACCATTGCGGTGGCCATCCTCCGAGCTAAAGAAGAAAAGTTGCATAATCTCTTTTTCTTAGATAGCCAGAAGCGGGTTCCTCCTGCCCTCATCGCCTTATTGCAAACGAAGCAAGTAAAGATTGATGGGCTTATTCTCCCAGGCCATGTCAGCACGATCCTCGGGACAAAACCATATCAATTCATCTCAAAAGACTTTGGCCGACCTGCTGTGGTCACGGGCTTTGAGCCTTTGGACATTCTCCAGGGTATTTGGATGCTCCTCAAGCAGATCGAAGACAACCGCGCGGCCGTCGAGATCCAGTATCGGAGGGTCGTCCACGAAGAGGGAAATCCAACCGCGCTGAGTAAGATTTATGAGGTATTCGAAGACGGTGAAGGCCATTGGAGAGGACTTGGACTCATTCCCAACAGCGGATACCGTTTTAAGGATTCTCACAAAGAAATGGATGTCAGGAATTTTGATGTCGACGTGGAGCCGCCGAAGGAGCATCCGGAGTGTCTTTGTGGAGAAGTGCTTCAGGGAATCAAGAGCCCGTTGGAATGCCGCCTGTTTAGAAAAGTCTGCCAGCCAGAAAACCCCATTGGCCCTTGCATGGTCTCGATTGAAGGAACCTGTCATACCTACTTTAAATATGAGTAAAAGTTCATCTCATGGATTCAAGGGGTCTAGGGGTCCAGGATTCCAGAGACAGAGAGCCGAAAGTGGAGAGTAGAAAGTGGTCAAAACCGTATTCCACGTTCCACCTTCCACATTCAAAATTTTGAATCCCTGAACCCTTTAGCTGAGATGGGACCCGAAAATCTCCATTATGCAGGCGGAAGGAGAACACTCGATGGCTGAAGAGAAGATTCTTCTGGCCCACGGGAGTGGAGGAAAGCTTTCCCACGAACTGATTAAACAGATTTTTCTGCCTCGGTTCAGAAACCCTTTCCTCGAGCCATTGGACGATAGTGCAAAAATACCCAATCCCCATGGACCAATCGCTTTCACGACCGATTCCTATGTGGTCAATCCCATTTTCTTCCCGGGTGGAGATATCGGGAAATTGGCTGTATGCGGGACGGTGAACGACCTCTCGATGGTAGGCGCGGTACCGTCTCACCTCAGCCTCTCGCTGATTGTCGAAGAAGGGTTCTCCATCGAGCATCTCAAACGGATTGTTTCTTCAATCCATGAAACAGCTGAGCAGGCAGGGGTAAATATTGTGACAGGCGACACCAAGGTAGTCGAACACGGAGCAGCAGATCAACTATTTATTAACACTGCAGGGATCGGTTGGATTAGGCCGGGGACGAACCTCTCCGGGGCCAATGCCAGACCGGAAGATAGAATCCTTTTAAGCGGTTATCTTGGAGATCACGAGATGGCTGTCCTCTCCCAAAGGGAAGGATTTAAATTTCAGGGTGAGCTAAGAAGTGACTGCGCTCCATTAAACGGTCTGGTCGGCAAAATGCTCGATGCCTGCCCCTCCATCCGATGTATGCGAGACCCTACCCGCGGTGGTCTAGCCACTACCCTCAACGAGATTGCATCGACGTCCAATGTGGGAATGGTGATCGAAGAAGGAAGAGTTCCCGTCCGTGAATCGATCAAGGGAATTTCTGAACTGCTGGGTTTGGATCCGCTCTATCTTGCCAATGAGGGGAAATTGATCGCAATCTGCCCACCGAATGAGGCAGAGCGGCTACTCGAGGTGATGAAAAACCATCCCCTTGGAAGGAATGCTGAAGTCATTGGAAGGGTGACCGAAGAAAATCGAAAGAGAGTGACGCTCCACACATTGATTGGCGGCCACCGAATTCTTGACATGTTAACCGGAGGCCAGTACCCGAGGATTTGCTAACACTCCGTCCGTGGTAGTCAAACGAGATTTTCCCACCCCAGGAGAATAGAGATGATCGACAGAAGCAAGCGGTATGTCAGACCAAAATTGGCCTTGGAAGATATCCCCACCCTAAAGGGCAAGCGGGTGGCTTTCGACAGCGTCGCCGAGATGCTGATGGTCCGTGCCCAGGAAATCCCCGATACGGTCCATATCCTTTTCTACGATGAAGTCATCACCTATGCCCAGACCAACGAACGCGCTAACAAGGTGGCTCATTACCTCAAGGAGAAAGGCGTTGTTAAGGGAGACATCGTATCGGTGATGGTTCTGAATTCACCCGAAGTCTACTACACCATGTTTGGGGCACAGAAGCTGGGAGCCATCGCCGGAGCCATCAATTACATGTTGAAAGGTCCTGAAATCGCCTACGTTCTGGAGGACTCCAAAGCGAAGGTGGCATTCGTAGGCAGCGAATATATGGAGGAGTTTGCCAGAGGCTGGAAGCTCTCGTCCCACAAGCCAGCCGTCGTGGAGGTGGTTACGGGAATCGATCACGGGGCTGACATCGCCACAGGGACATTCAAGCAGATCATCGACAACTATCCAACCTCTGAATGTCTGGTGCCTCAGGCCATTGAGGATCCTTTCCTTCTCCTCTATTCCTCGGGCACCACGGGTACTCCCAAGGGCATCCTTCTCTCGAACAAGAATCAATTAACCATTTGCAAGGACAGGGCTTCCATGGGCGCGAGCAGACCTGGAGACGTCATGATGATCATTCTCCCCATGTTCCATACGAATCCCCTATGCGTGCACACATACCCGCTCAGCTACCAGGGGCTGACGCTTTGTATCCGAAAAACCTTCTCCCCGGCCGACTTCTGGCCATCCATCACTCGGTACGGGGTCACTCTCGTGCAGGGCGTTCCCGCCATGTATGCCTACATCTATAATGCCGCCGACCCAAAAACCATCGAGTATGACAAGCTGAAGCTGAGGTTTGCCTCTTCTGGCGCAGCGCCCATGCCGCCGGAGCTGATCGACGCCTTCAAAGAAAAATTCAACGTCCAGGTGATTGACGGTTATGGCCTCACCGAGGCCTGCGGGGTCACCACATCGAGCCTCGGCATGCCGGGAAACCGGGCATCGATCGGTATCGCTTACCCGAGCTTGCAGGTCGAGATCATGGACGATCACAATCACATTATGCCTTATGGCGAGCGGGGAGAGATCTGTATCAAGGGTGACGCCGTGATGATTGGCTACCTGAACAAACCGGAGGCCACCGCCGAGACCATTAAGGACGGCTGGCTCCACACCGGTGACATAGGCTACATGAATGAAAACGGGTGTGTCTTCTTTTCCGGCCGCAAGAAAGAGATGATTAACCGCGGCGGAGAAAACATTTATCCCCGGGAAATCGAGATTCCTTTGGAAAATCATCCGAAGATTGCGGAGGTTGCGGTCATCGGAGCGCCTGACCCGGCACTGGGTGAACGTGTGCGGGCATGTGTCATCCTGAAAGACGATTGCACCATGAGCGAAGACGAACTTAAGGAGTATCTGCAGGACAAAATTGCCAAGTACAAGCTCCCGGAGTTCGTCGAATTCATGAAGAGTTTCCCTCGCAATCCTACTGGCAAAATTCTGAAGCAGGAATTAAAGAAAAGATTCGCAGAAAAGGCGGAACATAAAGCAGGATAGCGGCCAGGTTTGGCTACCTACCATCACAAGTCAAAGGTATCAGACCTTTCCTCTCTTCCCGAAAAGTAATTTAGAGGCAGACGTTTGCGGACGATTTTCTCCTTGTCCGGAACGGGAAAGGAAAACTCGAAAACAATTTTAAAGAAGGTCCGAATGATTTCAAAAGTGGCTCCCCAGAGGACTTCTTCCTCTCCATCCTCCTTATGGACTAAACACGGAAACTCCCAGGGGTTGGGAATTCCCCGAGTCATAAGGCTTTCAGGCACCTCCAAGGAATAAATCGCATAGCTTGCTGGGTCGAAAAATGCTGTTAAAGGAATGGAAACGATTTTATCCACTTCCCAGCTGAGCTTGGGTTTCCAACAATGCTTCACCCTGCCGACCAGCGGGAAGATGATCCACGGGCGGTGATGAAGATGGTATGTCGGCAAGGGACCCAGAAATTCGACGTTGAAAGGGCTTAGGCGCAATTCCTCCCAGCTCTCCCGCAGGGCATTGCCTAATAATAAGAGAATCTTCTTGTAAACCGATTTGCCTTTGCCTTTGGCCAGTGTAAAACCGGGTCCGCGGGTCCCTGGTAAGAGTCCGAACCGAAGGAGCCTCCCCGACAGGGAATCTAAGAACGGATGAATTCCACCACCCGGCGCACAGAGATCGCCGGGCTGCTGGACGCTCTTGGATCTTTTGCTCAGGAGAAAGACGTAATGACCCGAAGTATTTTCCGGGCCTCGGCCTTCACGGAAATAGAGCGGTAGGAGAACTGCTCCCCCGGCCCACGTGCTCCGACTCTTTCTCCGTTTATCGATGAAATCAAACTCGGCCAGGTAGTCCACGGGTTCTCGTCCGAGGGCTTCGATCACGTGAGACCGTAACCCTTCTTGGTCATTGACGAGGGAAAGGGGCATGGGTTCAGCCGACGCTATCTCACTGCTTGAATTCTTCTGAGGGTGCACTCCCGTCCCTTCTCCACCTTAATCTGGAATGAGCTACATGTTGGACACGCGTAAGGGATGAAATGCTGGAAAGGTTCTTTCTGATCAAGGTTCATGCCGCCTTTGTATCCACAGGATTCGCATCGGATGCGAGCCTTGATGGTTTTCACTTTGACCTTTGCCCCTTCCGCGATTGTTCCCTTGAATAATTCATGAATCCAAAAAGTGACCTGCTCCACATTGAGGAGGGCCAATTCTCCGATCTCAAGTTGAATGGACAGAACCTTTTGCCCGTTATTTTTTTTTGCCGTATCGAGAACGTTTCGTACAATTTCGTTGGATATGGAGAATTCGTGCATGCTTAGGTTTTCAACCCCAGAGCATCGATCACTCTCTGTACCCCGATCCCTTTCACGGCATTCGTCTTCACAAAAGTGGCACCGGGGTTGACATGCTGAGCATCTCTTTCCAATTGGGCAATATTCACCTTCATAGGTTTTGCCAAATCAGTTTTATTGAGAACGATTACGTCCGCCTCTCTGAAGATATAGGGATGTTTTACGATGGTATAGGGTCCTTCGGTCACGGAAGTAACCACCAGCCTTTTGTGGGCGCCTAACGGAAACTCTCCCGGGCAGATGAGGTTCCCGACATTTTCAATGAAGAGGAGTTTAACATCGTCAAGTTTCATCGTGTCGATCGCCCGGCGGATGAGATGGGCATCCAGGTGACATTCCTTCCCAGTGTTGACCTGAAGGACACGGGCTCCTTCTGCTTCGATTCTTTCTGCATCAATGGTGGTCGTGAGGTCCCCTGCGATGACAGCTACCTTCTGGCCCATTCCAAGTCTTCTTAAAATTGCCTTGATTAAAGACGTCTTCCCAGAACCGATCGAACCCATGATGTCAATCGTCAATATATTCGAACGATCAAACCTCTTTCTATTTTCTTTGGCCAGACTTCTGTTTTTGGCTAAAAGGTCTTTCTCCAACTCAATATCGAATACCTCAGGTCCTTTTGGTTTTATGGTCTTCATCTCTTATCTCCTTGAATTTCATAATTGATACAGGCGAGGATTATAACGAAATTCATTCTGAAAGGAAAGGGATGCTCAGGAGAGCCTCTTTAAAGCCTACTGAAGGAGGAGGTGGGAAAGCGGTATCTCCTCTGTTCCTCTTGCGGCTATCCGTGGAGAATTGATCGACTATTCTGCCCCTTCTGCAGCAGCAAAGATCAGGATTCTCTCCATTATTTTCATGGAGAGGGAGAGGAAACCCATCGCATTGATCTCTGCGATAACTGTCATCATTATATTAAAACCATCGATTACAGAAATCTTCAAGAGTCGGATCCTGTTTTAGAAGATCTCGCCACCCTTCATCTCGATATTTTAGCCACCCAAAAAGGTTATAAGAGACCCGTCCCCAACCCGTGGACCATCTGAAAGATGACGTAACCGTGTCCGTGATTCGTGTTTCATGGAACTGAGGAACCACTTTTACATCGGAGACCTTGCCCTTGGGCAAGAATGACTTGCTGATCAATGCTTGAATACATAACTCGCCTCCTTACAAATATACGTTCCTCGACCTTATTATAATAAAACTCCCACTACTGACGATCTGTCGAATAAACCCCTTCTTTTTTTGACCTCTCCAGGAATTGAAACGCTTGGACTTTCAAATGTAAAGCTGCTAAGATTCTTTACAGTAAAGAAGTAAACCCGGTCAGAGAGAACAATTTTCTTACTCTGCCCTTAATAAAGTGAGATGATGCGATTTATTATCTCAATCCCGTCATAAATGGCAGGACTCTCTTACGGGGTAAATCTGGAGGATCCTATGGCAATTACCAGAATAAGCCCTAAGCACCAAATTACAATCCCGAAAGAAGCCTTCGAAAAACTCCGTTTAGAGGTGGGAGATTTTTTGGAAGTGGGTGTAACGGAGGAAGGGCTTCTGCTTGTCCCCAAGAAACTCATCTCCAAAGATCAGGTCTGGTTCTGGACAAAAGAGTGGCAGCAGAAGGAAAAGGAGGCTGATGAAGCCACTGTTAAGGGAAACGTATCTCCTCCATTTAAGAAGGCTGATGACCTCATTCGGCATCTGAGAAAACGTCGATGAAAATTCAGACCACCAAGCCTTTTGACAGAGATTACGATGCCCTGCCGCAATTAATTAAGGATCGCGTCGATAAACAATTCGCCCTTCTTCTGGAGAATCCAAACCATCCATCCTCAAGGTTAAAGAAGATCAAAGGTCACTTGGATATCTGGGAGGGAAGAATCACAAAGAGTTATCGTTTCACTTTCCAGATTTCGGGAGAAATATATGTACTAAGAAGAATGGGAAACCACGCCATATTCAGAACTCCATAGACTCACTCCCAAGCCCCTTCAGGGCCGCCCTACCATCGCAGAGGATTTAGAAAATTCCAACTCTTGTTTTCGAAAATTGAATGGGCTATATATAAACACTAATTGCGAAATGCGGAGTTTAAACAGATGAAGACGAAATCGCTTTTCATTCCTTTTTTGATTCTCGGGTTTTTGGGAATCGGTCGTTACGCCTTTTCGCAGGACAGGATTCCGGTTAAGACGCTCACTCTCCTCTATAGCAACAATATTAATGGCGAGATCGACCCCTGCCCAACCTGAGGGGAAAAAAGCCGGGCTGGCGGCCTGGCCAGAAGAGGAGCGTGGGTCAAGGATGTGCGGGGGAGTGAGAAGGGGATACTCCTTTTGGATTCGGGCGATCTCCTTTTCAAAAAATATCTTAATCCCATTCCTGAGAACGAAGTAAAGGGAATGGTTGAAAAGGCGAATCTTATCATCGAGAGTTTCAATTTGATGGGCTACGATGCCATAGGAATTGGGGACGATGATTTAACCCTGGGAAAAGAGTTTCTATTGGACATCTCAAAGAAGGCCAACTTCCCGTTTCTCTCTTCCAATCTCTATGATGAGGCAACAGGGAAAACTCTTTTTCAATCTTCTCTCATCAAGGAAGTCCATGGTCTCCGAATTGGCATATTTAGCCTTCTCTCGCGCGATTTTTTTACTAATTCCTCCGATCCCCGGAGAAAGGGATTGAACATCCGGCCACCCGTCGAAATAGCCAAGGTCATGGTCAAAGAACTTAAGCCAAAGACGGATTTAATCATCCTTCTAAGCCATCTCGGCTATGCAAAAGATATGGAGTTGGCCCAGGCGGCGGTCCAGGGAATTAATATCATCGTGGGCGGCCATAACGGGATGAATCTTTCCTATCCTCCAGCCCTCAACACGATTATCGTTCAGGCCGGTTCTCGAGGAATGTTTGGAGGAAGACTTGATCTCTATTTCTATAACAGCGAACCCCTCTTTTACAATTCCGCAAAAAAAACATCTCTTGAGAACAACCTCAATCAGATCAACCAGCGATTAACCTCACAGGAAATACCGGAGCTTGAAAAGGCTCAATGGCGAAGGGCCAAAGAGGAGACCGAACGAACCCTCAACCAGCTACTGGGTAAAAACCAATATACGAACCACATCGTTTCTTTACAGGAACAGATGAAAGAGGACCCTGATATTAAGAAGATAGTTGAGGCCTATAAAGCGAGAACCCAGACAGCGGGAAGTCCTGCCTCCCCGAAATGATGAAGATGTCAAGTATCGATCTCATCCTCTTGCATCCCCCTACCCTTTACGACTTCAGAAAGCGGCCCGGAATCCATGGTCCGATCAGCGATGTCGTCCCCTCGACGCCAATCTTTGAGATGTATCCCATCGGGTTTGCCAGCCTCTCCGAATATTTGGAGCGTCACGGCCTCAAGGTGAGAATCATCAATGTGGCCATGAAGATGCTCAAAAATGAGCAATTCGACGTGGAACGACTCATCCGAAGAAATAGTCCTGTGGCCTTCGGGATCGATCTCCACTGGATGGCCCATGTCCAGGGGGCATTGGCCCTTGCAGAGATCGTCAAACGGTTTCATCCCAACGCCCCCGTCATCCTGGGTGGACTTTCTGCCACCTATTATCATGAGGAGATTCTCAGTCAATACCCTTTTATCGATTTTGTCATGAGAGGAGATTCTACGGAGAAGCCGCTGGTCCAACTCCTTCAAACAATCAAGAACGGCGGGGATTTCAAGAAGATTCCTAACCTCACCTACCGGGATGGGGGGAACCGAATTCAGGTCAATCCCCTCACCCATGTGCCAGAAAACCTTGACGAGATTACGATCGACTACCGTCACATCATGAAGAAGGTGGCAAGGTATCTCGACCCCACCGGCTACCAGCCTTTTATCGACTGGTATGCGTATCCTGTGACAGCTGTCTTCACCTGCCGGGGATGCATCTACGCTTGCAAAACCTGCGGAGGCTCCGCACAGACCTTTCGAACGATGGCCAACCGGAAAAAACCAGCCTATCGGAATCCCAAATTACTGGCGCAGGATATCTTCAACATCTCAGACCATCTTCATGCGCCAGTGATGATCATCGGCGACATCTTTCAACCCGGAGAAGAATACGGCTTCGCGTTTCTTGACGAGATGAAGAGAAGGCCGATCGCCAACCACATTGCTTTTGAATTCTTTGTCCCTCCTTCCAGGGCTCAACTGGAAAGGATTGCCGAATCGATTCCGAACTTCAATATCGAAATCTCCCCCGAGTCTCACGACGAAGAGGTTCGAAGGGCTTTCGGAAGACCTTACAATAATGAATCGTTGGAGAGGATGCTTAAGGATGCCGTCAATCTGGGCTCGAAGCGGATTGATCTCTTCTTCATGACCGGTCTTCCGAGGCAAACTTATCAATCCGTTCTGGAGACGGTGGATTATTGCCGTTCCCTGCTGGAACGATTTCGTCCCTACAGTAAACTCTTCCCCTTCATCTCGCCCCTGGCTCCTTTCCTGGATCCCGGGAGTACTGTCTTCGAATCGCCAGAGAAATATGGATATCGTCTGCTTTGTCGGACCGTGGAGGAACACCGCCAGGCATTATTGGCCCCCAGTTGGAAATATATCCTCAACTACGAAACGGAATGGATGAATCGGGACGAGATCGTCTATAGCACATACGAAGCGGGCAAGAGGCTCAATCGTTTGAAGGCTGAATTCGGTCTGATCGATCCCAAGACGGCGGAATCGGTCGAGGTTCGGCTCGAAGGAGCGGTCGGGATGATGAAAGAAATCGACCGGATAATGACCACTCCAAATGCCGTCGAGAGGGAAGCTGCCTTGGAGTCCTTATCAGGCGGTCGCCTCGCCCTCCAACAGTACAGTATGTCCACGATCTGCGAGAAGAGAGAACTGGAATGGCCCACTCGGTTCATTCGAATGAACTTCTTCAAGATTCTTAAGACGCTCCTGGCCAGGAGGAAACCCAATGTCTCCATCCCTTCGTCAACAGCTTCTCCGTAAGATTCCCAGCGTGGATGAAATCCTTTCAAGACCCGAGGTCAACGATCTCTTAAAGATCCATCCCCGTCATCTCGTGGTCGAAGCCATTCGGAAGGGATTGGGACGACTACGCGAGGAAATTCTCCAGAAAGAAGAACTTCCTCAAACAGAAGATACCCTTTTCTCTTTTGAAAATCTCTACCCCCTTTTTCAAAAAGAGATTGAAGGTCAAACCCGGCCCCGACTCCGTCGAGTCATCAATGCCACCGGAGTAGTGATACACACGAATCTTGGAAGGGCGCCGCTCCATCCTTCTGCGATCGAACATCTCATTGAGGTTTCCAAAACCTATTCCAACTTGGAATACGACCTGGATCGAGGGGAGCGGGGGAATCGATACGCTCACGTGGAAGAAATCCTCTGCTGCCTATCGGGTGCGGAATCAGCCCTGGTGGTAAACAACAATGCCGGCGCTGTTTTGCTTGTCCTGAATACTCTTGCAGAGGGCAAGGAGGTGATCGTCTCGAGAGGAGAGCTGGTCGAGATCGGGGGAGCTTTTCGAATCCCCGATGTCATGAAACGAAGCGGGGCGTTGCTCAGGGAGGTTGGGACGACCAATCGTACCCACCTCGGCGATTACCAAAAGGCCATTGGCCCCCAAACAGCTCTGCTTCTGAAGGTGCATACCAGCAATTTCAGAGTGATGGGCTTCACCTCCGAAGTCTTCCTTCAAGATCTGGTCCAACTGGGAAAGGAGCATCGGCTCCCTGTTGTGGATGATTTGGGAAGCGGCTGTCTCATAGACCTCACCCAATACGGATTGCAGAAGGAGCCTACCGTACAAGAGACGATCAAGACAGGAGTGGACGCAGTCACCATTAGCGGTGATAAGCTCCTTGGAGGTCCACAGGCCGGAATCATTTTAGGAAAGGAAAAATTTCTGGAACTCTTCAAGAGCAATCCCTTGACCCGAGCCCTTCGCATCGACAAGCTCACGCTGGCCGCCCTCGAATCTACCCTTCTCCTTTACTTCGATGAGAAAAAGGCAATGGAAGAGATTCCTACCCTTCGGATGCTGAGCTTAGACACAAGGAAGTTAAAAAGCAGAGGAAAACGCCTGCTCAAGAGATTGTCAGAGAGAGTGAATAAAAAGGTGGCATTCAATCTGAAAGAAGATGTCTCTCAGGTAGGCGGTGGAGCCCTCCCCCTTCAGGAGCTTCCAACCGTGGTCGTCGCCATCAAACCTGTCGAGGTTTCCGTGAACAGCCTCGAAGAAAACTTAAGGAAGGCCGATCCTCCGATTATTTCTCGAATCAGCAAAGACGAATTGATTCTGGATATGAGGACTGTCTTCGATGAAGAAATACCCCTGTTGGCTGCCGGAATTGAGAAAGCGTTAACGCCAACAACCAAATTGTAGCCGTTCATGATACATTTTAAATTCCAAATCCCAAATTCGAATTCAAATCTCCAAGACTCAAAAAAAATCTCCCCTCCCCTCGGTTTCGAGTCGCAACGACTGGCGGGAGGGAATGGAGGGGAGGGGGAAGAACCCACGATCACCCTCACCCCACCCCTCTCCCGTCAAGGGAGAGGGAAAAAAGAGGTTAATCCCCTTGTTTGTGGATGATGTAACCATCATGGAAGATTTCTCCACAGAAAAGGAATCCCACAACCGTTTCTCCATTCAAGTAACGAGGAAGGATCACGGAAAGCGTCTCGACCAATTTCTATCGGAGACCAACCTGAGCCTCTCCCGTTCTCGGGCAAAGAATCTCATCGAGAGACATCTTATCTTTCTCAACCAGAAACCCACAAAGCCCAGTGCTCATGTAAGAGCCGCGGACACCGTTTCGGGATCCCTTCCCGAGCCCGAAGCTCTTTCCCTGGAAGCAGAGCCCCTTCCTCTCACCATTCTTCACGAAGACCCCTCCATCATCGTGATTGATAAGCCTCCGGGCATGGTCGTTCATCCTGCTTATGGAAATCCCTCCGGCACGTTGGTCAACGCCCTTCTTTATCACTGCAACGATCTCGCCGGCATCAACGGCGTCCTGAGGCCGGGCATTGTGCACCGGTTGGACAAAGATACTTCTGGCGCGATGGTCGTCGCAAAAGATGGCGAGGCATTTCATGATTTGACCAAACAGTTTAAGAACCGGACTGTGAAGAAGATCTATTGGGCCATTGTCTACGGAAGAATGGGCCAGGACCAGGGCTTAATCGAATCGGCCATCGGAAGACACCCCACCCAAAGGAAACGGATGTCCACCCGGACGAAAAGAGGAAGAGAGGCGGTCACGCGTTGGAAGAAGCTTGAGGGATTTGATGGCTGCACGCTTCTCGAAGTCTTTCCTCAGACCGGTCGAACGCATCAGATCCGGGTGCATCTCTCCTCCATTGGCCATCCCGTTTTGGGAGACCCCCTCTACGGAAGAAAAGGAAGGCCCGGGGCGATCCATGACCCGGTATTGAGAGAATGTACGAAGAGAATGAATCGCCAGGCCCTTCATGCCCAACGATTGGAATTCACCCATCCTCGAACAGGTGAAAGGGTCCAGTTTGTCTCGCCGATCCCGCAGGACATGAAAGACGTCCTGGAGTGCTTGCGATATCATTGCGGCGAGGCAAAGGCATGAATATTCTTGATCGATCCGCTTTAAAAACGAAAACCAACCTGTCCTATTTCCAAAGCCAAGACATTGTAGAACTCGGATGGGCCCAGCATGCCTTTCTGACCCGCCAGGGTGGCGTAAGCCTTCCCCCGTACGATTCACTCAATCTGAGCGATAAGAACGGTGATCACAAAGAATGTGTGTCTACGAATAAGAATCTGATCGCCAGGACCTTTGGTTTCGATCCGAGCCGCCTGGTCCTCCTCGACCAGATGCAGCAAGACCAGATCTTTCTTCTGAAAAAACCGATTGCCACCCTCCCCTCTCCTCTGGAATACGACGCTCTCATCACGAATTTCACCAATATATACTCGGCTATTCTGACCGCAGATTGCCTCCCGATTCTTGTGGTCGATCAAAAAAGGAAAGTCATTGCCGCGATTCATGCGGGAAGAAATGGAACAGCCCTCCACATCACAGCAAAAGTGTTAACGAAAATGAAGGAGGAGTTTGGCTGCTCATCCAGAGACCTTCTCATCACTCTGGGTCCGTCTATAGGAGGCTGCTGTTATGAGATTGATGAGAAGGCATTCCATCCGGAGTGGGAACCTTTTTCAACATCACGAGGAACAGGAAAGTGGATGATGGATCTGGCTCAGGTCAATATCGCTCAGATGAAGGGAGAGGGGATTGAGGACGAGCAAATTTCCTGGATCAATCTCTGCACCCATTGCTGTAGCGACCTTTTTTATTCATACCGGAGAGAAGGCCGGACGGGTAGGCAGCTGTCGTTTATTGGAATCGTTTGATAAAAAGGATTCGAGGGGTCAAGGAATCAGGGGGGCAAGGGTTCAAGATGTTTTTAGAGGAATGAGATGCAGCTTGACCCCTCGAATCCTTGAATCCTGCTTTAACAAATGCTCCATGAAGGAAACCCTTATTAAAGTTTATCTCCAACCCAAGTCGTCCAAAAACGAAGTGGCGGGCCCTTATCGAGATGGAATCAAAGTGAAAGTGACTGCTCCACCCATTGAGGGAAAGGCGAATGAGGCTCTCATTCGATTCCTGGCCAGAGAATGCGGGATTTCTCCGTCCTCCATTAAAATGATCAAAGGCCACCACGCGAAAGAAAAAATTCTGAAAATCTCGGGGAATGTAAATCAAGAGTGGTTGAAAAACATACCCGCAAAATAGCAAGTCATCCTGCAGCGGAAAGGATACGAGCCAGCACGATCACATGGGAAAAGAAGGCAAAGTTTGTTGACCCGACCACGTTAAGGGGAAAAAAGGGGTCATCGAAGAGATCCTTGATAGCGGAATTATTCTTTACAAGAAGTGAAATATTGCCAAGGTAAGAAATGAAAGAAATTTATTGACCAATGAAGATGTAACCCTTCATGCCCAACCCAATCTTTATAGAACCAGGGTTCGGCGTCTCTTGGAAAAGGGAGGAAATAAAACGTTCTCCCGTATCGAAAAGATTGTTTCCGGAGGGCAAACAGGTGTCGATCGAGCAGCTTTGGATGTTGCCCTCGAATTGGGCATCCCTTGCGGGGGATGGTGTCCGAAGGGACGCAGGGCTGAGGACGGACCGATTGACATTCGATATCCGCTTAAGGAGACCCATTCCACAAACTATCGAATAAGAACTGAAAAGAATGTGAGAGACTCTGACGGAACCCTCATCTTCACGTGGGGAAAACCGAAAGGTGGAACTGCTCTCACCATAAGGTTTGCTCAAAAATACAAAAGACCCTATTTAATGGTTGATCTGTCCGAGCGGGGTGATCCAGAAACCGTGAGGAAATGGGTGGAGGCCAACCAAATTAAAGTATTGAATATTGCTGGCCTGCGGGAAAGCGAGTCCCCGGGTATCTACGAACGAACAGTTGACTTTCTTAAGGAAGTATTCAATAAGCCGAAGAGATAAAAAAACTTGCAAAATTACTTCATCTCGGAACTTTAGTAATACCGAAGGCGATATTCCTCAATCCGAAGCTAAACGCCTCTCCGGCAAGACATGGGTGACGGTGCCTGTGAAAAGCTCAGCCGTCTCTCCCACCATTTCCGAAAGGGTCGGATGGGGATGAATGGTCAGCCCGATGTCTTGGGCAACCGCTCCCATCTCTATGGCCAGCGTGCCTTCCGAGATCATCCCTTCTGCATTTGGGCCGCAAATTCCTACTCCCAGGAGGCGACCTGATTCAGGGCTGAAGATCATCTTCGTTACTCCGTCCGAGACGCTCATCGTGCTCGCGCGGCTGGAAAATTTCCATAGATACCGCTCCACCTTAACCTTACGATTCTCTTTCCGAGCCTGTTCCTCTGTTAAACCCGTCCAGGCAACCTGGGGGTTCGTATACACGACCGCTGGAATGGCCTGAACGTCGAAGGCTGATGGTATTCCTTTGATCACCTCAGCCGCCACCTTTCCTTCCCGAAAAGCCTTGTGAGCAAGCAAAGGAGGCCCCGCAACATCCCCGATGGCGAAGATCTTTTCATCCGTGGTGCGGCGCTGTTCATCCACGACCACAAAGCCCTGCTCATTCAATCTCACCTTCGTTTTCTCCAAACCGATCTTCCCCGTATTGGGCGTTCGGCCAATGGCGACGAGCACCCGGTCAAAGGTTTGCTCCGACTTGTCCAGTGCTCCCTCGAATTTCACATCCACCCCTTCCTCGCGCTCTTTAAGGGATGCGACCTTGGTATTGAAATAAATGGCTTCAAAAGTTTCCTTAAGTCTGGCGAGCAACACGTCCACAAGATCCGGGTCCGCACCCCTCAGGAGTCTATCCCCCCGCACCGCCACGGTTACTCGACTTCCCAAAGCCGCGTAGACCGTGCCCATCTCCAGCCCGACATAACCGCCGCCCAGTATGAGCAGCGACCGGGGGATATCGGGCAATTCCAGCGCACCGGCTGAATCGACGATGCGACTCCCCTTGATGAAGGGAATATCACGAAAAGGAGTTGAGTAAGATCCGGTAGCCAAGATGGCATGGCGAAACCGGAGTTGACTCACTTCGGAATTTTCCATTCGCACCCGATCAGACGCCTCGAAGACCGCTCTTCCCTGCAACAGCCGAACCTTGCGTCGTTTACTCAGGGTGAGAAGCCCGTTGGTAAGTTTATCGATCACCTGATCCTTCCATCCCCGCATTCTATCGAGATCAATCTGAGGTTTGCCGAAGTTTATCCCCATCGCTCCGGAGCGCTGGGCGTCGTGCAGAAGCTCCGCAAGAAAAAGAAGCGTTTTGGAGGGGATACACCCGCGAAACAAGCACTCTCCACCCGGCCGTTTCTCCAAGTCTACCAACGTGACGTCCATCCCCAGATCCGCTGCCCGAAACGCAGCCACATAGCCACCTGGCCCTGCGCCGATGACCAGAAGCTCAGCTTCGTCTCTTACCTCTGCCATGTAGTCCTATCCCCCTTTTCCTTAACTCTTGCGCGGATTTTCTCCGAGTCTCCCCCTGCCTCCGTATTATTTGCGTCCTTTACCCTCCATCCTGAGCGAAGGACAAGTTCACGTTTTCATCTCGACGGTATCAATCCGTATTTCGAAAAGCCATAGTAAACAGAACCAACGCCATTAAAATATCTTGAAGGCCCTCAAAAGATAATGGGAAAAACCATGTATTTTGTTTCAAAAATGATGGTATTTATGGACCTGAGAATGGTCGTCGTAAGAAAACGTACGTAGGTAAAAACGGGAGAAACAGATGCTTACGCAGATTTCCGAATTTCTTGACATTAAAAATGAAATCCATTAGTTTATATTTTGGAAGTGGACAGGTTCTGGTGGGCCTCCTGGACTTCAAATCCAGTGACGGGCAGAGATGTCCGTGGTGGGTTCGATTCCCATGCACTTCCGCCAACGTTCGTGGAACCACGCCCCGTCTGTGAGTGCCTGCCCTGTACAACGTTAGGGACAGGGCCTGCCCCGTCCTCGGTCTATTAATAGCACGGGACCGGGGCCGGTAGGCGGGGGCTTGGCCGACAGGATGGAAAGACTAAGTTGTCTATAAAATCAAAAGGAGAAAAATATGCTTGGAGGGATAGGATTGCCGGAGTTGATCGTCATCTTGGTCATTGTGCTGATCATTTTCGGTGCTGGAAAATTGCCCCAAATCGGTGAAGGTCTTGGCAAGGGGATCAGGAATTTCAAAAAGGCGACCAAAGAAAAAGAGGAAATCAACGTCACTCCGAAAAAAACCGAAGAGATTTCTGAAAAAAAGTGAGCCCGCACCATTTCTGAAGTTACGGGACTTTTATGCGGAATATTTTTACCAAGTTGTACTTCATCCGGGTTCCAAGTAACGCTGCTCTGAAAGGTGCCGTATAAGCGGTCGAGTTCATTTTGCCCCCGAACAAAATGGGACACATTGCCTACATTGGGATTGGCTCTAACCTTGGTGATAAGCTATCCCAGTATGAGAAAGCTGTTTCAGAGATCTTAAGAATTGACCGCCACAAACTCTTAGCGAAATCTTCCCTCTTTAAGACCCAACCCATTGGCTGCACCTCCCAAGATTGGTTTGTAAATGCAGTGTTGAAGATCGAGACCGATCTGGAAGCACCCGAGCTCCTTCGGAAATTAAAAAGCATCGAATCTCATTTGGGTCGCACCGAAACCTTCCGATGGGGACCCCGGACGATTGATCTGGATATTCTTTTCTTCGACGATATCGAAATTCACACCGAGGAACTCCAGGTCCCCCATCCCCGGATTCAAGAGCGTCAATTTGTCCTCATCCCCTTGGCTGAAATCGATCAAAATCTCATCCATCCTGTCTTGAAAAAAACCATCCGAGAACTCTTAAATGATTCCCAAAAAGAAGATCAGGGGGTGGAAAAACTTTAATTTTAAATTTTAGAGTTAACATTTCCGATTATTCAATCTGCGATTTGAAATTTGCCGACTTCAATCATTAGGAAACCGATCATGGCCCGATTTATTCTATTCGTCCTCCTTCTTCTCGTCTTTTACACGATTCTTTACACCCTTATTAAAGACATGGCCGTGCGGCGGAAAAAATGGAGCAGGAAACCTGAGCCAGAGGAACTTGTTCAAGACCCCTGTTGCCAAACCTATGTTCCTAAACGAACAGCCGTTAGGAAGAGAATCAAGGGGGAAAATTACTATTTTTGCAGTAGGGAATGCCTGAGAAAATTTCTTGAGAAAAGGAAGTCTTAAGAAAACCTGGCCGCCAGAGTATGAAGCTTCACCCAAAATACAGTCTTTTTTCGCCCAAAATACAGGGTTGACCTTATTTATTTCCCAGATCCCCCGCGATAACCTTTATTTGTTATTAACAGAACGCACTAAAGGATTGACAACTCGACACACGTTCGATATCGTAAATAACAAGGGAAGTCGTTTAATATAATTCGAAAGGGGGTGAATCTATGAATAAACCGATTGGGAAAGTTTTGCTGGTTATTGTTCTTTTTTCCTTTGCCCTTTCCGGATGTTATTATTTCAGCGCAAAGAAGGAGATCGCGAACGCTGAGAGGTTGTTTTCCGAGCTGAAGGGATCGGGAGGGGAGAAGCTGGCTCCTTATGAATATTGCAGTGCCGAAAAGTTTTTGGAAGTTTCGAAGGTTGAGTTTGCCGATGGAGATTATAAGCCAGCTAAAGGATTTGCGGAACGCTCGAAATCAGCCTCTGAAGCTGGCTTGGCTGTAGTTAAGAAAAAATAACGAAGAAAGGAGGTGAAAAATGATGAGATTAAATAAGCGATGGATGATATTGATAGTTTTCATTCTGGGAGCAATGATTGCTTCAGGATGTGCAAGAACGATACCCCAAGAGACAAGGATGGCTTATGATGAGGCAAAGGATGCCTTTCAGAAGGCCACTCAGGCGGGTGCTAAGAAATGTGCGCCCTGTCAATATGCAACGGCTGAAGCTTCTCTGGCTTGGGCAGACCATGCAATACAGAACTACGAGATAGTGGGAAAAGGGGATATAGCTATTAGGGTGGCTAAAGAGAAATCTCTGGAGGCCCTGAAACTGACACCTTGCGAAAAACCGGCACCGCCGCCACCGGCGCCACCACCGCCGCCGCCGCCACCCAAAGCAGCGCCGCCACCACCGGCACCGAAGCCGGCTCCGGTGTTTGAGAATATCTATTTTAATGAGAAAAAGACGAATATTGATCCTATGGCTGCCAAGGCATTGGACCGCGATGGGGAGATGCTGAAGGAGAACCCGGATATCAAAGTGGAAATTGGAGGCCATACGGATTCATTGGGCTCGGCGAAGGAGAATAAGAAGATTTCTGAAAAGAGAGCCGAGAGCGTCAAGAAGTATCTCATGGATAAGTTCAACATTGCCAGCGACCGGATGATGGTGAAGGGCTATGGTAGTTCAAAGCCCATCGCCGACAATAGCACCAAAGAGGGTCGCGCCAAGAATAGAAGGGTGGAAATAAGAATCCTTCCATAATGGACTTGTTTACGGACTGTAAATAGGGTGGTAGGGAAAGATTTCCTGCCACCTTATTTTTGTCTCAGGAGGAAGGTCGTCTCCAGCCTTTTCCATCCCATTCGTATCGCGGGAGCTGCCGTTATCAGAGTGGATATCCCGTCGATTCCCCACACAGGGGTGGAGTGGTGTTCAGCCACCTCCAAACAATATGGGCATCCAAAAGTTTCTGCCGGACTGGGGGAAGGTTCCCAAGAAATAAAAAAGAGGCTCTTTTGAAAAAAGGCCTCTTTTTTTACGAACACGGATCACGCCCGCCTGCCCTAATGCAGGCACTTCGGGGTGAAGGCACCGTCATGCTATTTGGGGTCCAGCACGATTTGTTTGGGTTGAATCTCTCGTTTTCTGGGAAGAACGATGCGGAGCACCCCGTCTTTGTGAGAAGCCTTAATGCTCTCCTGGTCGATCGTTCTCGGGATGCTGAAGGTCCGGCGAAAGGTCCCATAAGGCCTTTCGATCTGAATGTAATTTTCTTCGGGCGACGCCTTGACGAACTTTCTTTCCCCTCGAATGATCAGGGTCCCTTCTTCCACCCGAATATCGATTTCACTTTGACTGACTTCGGGGAGGTCAACCTTCAAAACCACTTCGTTTCCTCTCTCCAAAATATCCACGGGCGGGGACCAGGCCCCTTGAGCCACATCTTCTTTCCAAATACGGGAAAGGGTTTCATCAATGAGTCGGGTCATCCGGTCTTGCATTGCCATCAGGTCTCGGAAGGGTTCCCATTTTACCAGGGTCATTCCCACCACCTCCTAAAGGGCAAACTTTCTATTTCCAATATACTCGAAACGAGTGGAGATTTCAAGTCCGACAGGTGTAACAGACATCAAAAAAATCTTTCGAAAGTTTGGCCTGTTCCTTGAACTTCTCCAGCTGAAACCAGGGGGCAAAATAGTTTCCGCAGACTTTGCATTGCTTCATCTTCAATGTCCGCTTCCAACGGACGATCGTTCGCTCATCCTTTTCTTCCTTCATCCGGATGACGTCCACGGGGCAGACAATCACGCAGGCACCGCAGGCGATACAGCTCATCGCCTCTCCTTGAAAGGGAGGGATCATCTCCCGCCGATCTCCACGAAAGGCGAACTGGATGGCATTGGCCCCCACGATTTCTTCGCAGACTCTGCCGCAGAGACCGCAAAGGATGCAGTCCTTGTCATCTTGCTTGAATCGAACTCCGTTGACCCCCATCTCCTTGGCCATGCCCTGAATGAGCTTATCTCCGGGGCACATGGCCAGAATAAGTTCGATGATCATTCGACGGGCTCGGATGACATTTTCCGTCTGTGTCAACACCTGAATGCCTTCCATCGCGGGATACGTACAGGAGGTGGTCATCTTTGACTTTCCCCCCCTCACCACTTCCACAAGACAGAGACGGCATGCGCCGTAGGGCTTCACCGACTCGTTAAAACAGAGATGTGGAATATCAATGCCCGCATCCAACGCTACCTGTAGAACATTCCCGCCTTCTTTCCCTTCAACGGCTTGACCATCAATTGAAAAAGGGATCATAGATATCTCCTTATAAATCCCAAATAAATTCCAATTTCAAATGACCCAAACACATTGCCAGTTTTTCAATCCGCATTCCGCAATCCGAAATCTGCAATGCTATTGGACTTCGATCGCCTTAAACTTGCACGCCTCAAAACACATCCCGCACCGAGTACATTTTTCGGTACCGATTTTAAACGGTTTTCCGGATTCTTTTTTGGTCTTCACTTTGCCTGTGATAGCCCCGGCCGGGCAGACCTTGATGCACTTGCCGCACCTCTTGCAGACATCCGAGAGAATTCGGTATCGGAGCAGCGCCCGGCAGACCTTCGCAGGACATCGCTTGTTGATAATATGCTCTTCATATTCATCCTGGAAATACCGAACCGTGGAGAGAACAGGATTGGGAGCCGTTGCTCCCAACTGGCATAGGGACGCTTCTGCAGTAACCCATCCCAATTCCTTCAAAAGATCGATGTGATCCGTGGTTCCCCTTCCCTCGGTAATCTCCGTCAGGATCTCATGCATCCGTTTCGTCCCTTCCCGACAGGAGGTACACTTCCCGCAGGATTCGCTCTTGAGAAAGTTCATGAAATATTTTGCGATGTCTACCATGCACGTGGATTCATCCATGACGATCATTCCCCCGGAGCCCATCATCGAGCCCACCTGCGTCAACTGATCGTAATCCACGGGCATATCGATCAACGATTCGGGAATGCATCCCCCCGAGGGACCTCCCGTCTGAACGGCCTTGAATTTCTTCCCATCCGGAACACCCCCTCCGATATCATAGACGATCTCCCTCAGAGTGGCTCCCATGGGAACTTCGATCAGACCTGTATTCTTCACCTTTCCCACAATGGAGAAGACCTTGGTCCCTTTGCTCCCTTGGGTCCCGATCTTCGAATACCAGTCTGCCCCTCTCGATACGATCACCGGGATATTATTCCAGGTTTCCACGTTGTTCAGGTTGCTGGGTTTGTCCCAGAGACCGCTCTCCGTGGTGTGAATGTGCTTTGCTCTCGGCTCTCCAACTTTTCCCTCGATCGAGGCCATCAACGCCGTGGATTCTCCGCAGACAAAGGCCCCGCCTCCCCGGAAAAGGTTGATTTTGAGCGAAAAACCCGATCCCAAAATGTTCTCTCCGAGAAGCCCGGCCTCCTCGGCCTGACGAATGGCGATCTTGAGCTTTTGGATAGCCAGCGGATACTCATCCCTGACATAGATAAATCCCTCCTGTGCCCCGATCGCATAGGCCCCGATGATCATCCCCTCGATCACACTGTGAGGATCGCCTTCCAGGATACTCCGATCCATGTACGCCCCCGGATCCCCTTCGTCCGCGTTGCAGAGAATAAATTTCTGGTCCCCTTTCGCCTTCCGGCATGAATCCCATTTATTGCCCGTCGGGAACCCAGCCCCTCCCCTTCCACGGAGACCGGATCCCTTCACCTCTCCGATGATCTCTTCCGGCTTCATCTCGAAAAGCGCTCGATAGAGAGAGAAATATCCTCCCCTGGCAATGTACTCGTCGATGTGGTCGGGATTGATGAAACCGCAGTTCCTCAGCGCAATCTTTAACTGTTTGCTGTAAAAGGGGACCTGATGATAATGGGGGGTCCCGTTTATTCCTGCGGGGATCTTCCGGATGGAGTAATCTTTAACCGAGCCTTCAAGGACCCGGTCCTCTTTTTCCATCTTGCAGAACAACAGATCCTCCACGACTTTGTTCTCCAGCCATTTTTGAACCAGCTCGCCGGAGCGCTCAGGAGTCACCCCCTGATAGAAGACCCTGGGTTTTCCCGGCTCCAAAATGTCCACAACAGGCTCTCTCTGACAAAAGCCAATGCATCCTGTCTGTCCCAGAAGGATCCGTACCTTTGCCTTCTCTATCTCTTTTTGAATGGCCTCGTAAACCTTTCCGGCGCCCGTGGAGAGACCGCAGGTTGCCATTCCCACGGAGATCTTCGTCGCACCGGGATAAAGAGACTTCAAACCTTTCTCTCTTATCTTCTCCAAATCGTTCTTCGTCCGAATAATCATTTTCCCCTCAATCTCCCCCCTCACCCCATCCCTCTCCCCTGAAGGGAGAGGGGGAGGGTGAGGGGACTGGGTCATTTCTCGGTCACTTTCTATTTGAAATCTTTTACCAAGCCAGGCACCTTCTCCTGCGAAAGACGGCCGTGGACGTCTCCGTCAATCACAGCCACGGGGCCCAGGCTGCAGCAACCAACGCAATGAACCGATTCCAGCGTGAACCGTTTATCCTT
The DNA here is from genome assembly GCA_963765435.1 of uncultured delta proteobacterium. Lineage (GTDB taxonomy): Bacteria > Desulfobacterota > BSN033 > BSN033 > UBA1163 > UBA1163. The sequence goes on along the minus strand of CAVXWK010000002.1, from coordinate 1,432,420 downwards.
GGTCGTCTCCCCGACCGAGATGCCCAGATCCCTTTCCAATTTATCCAAAATTTTATCGCCCCCCCGAACATGGCACGCCGTCCCGAGACACACATCAATCTTGTGCCGACCCCGGGGCTTCAAGCTCAAGGCGTTGTAGAAGGTGGCGATGCGAAAGACGTGCACCATGGGAATCCGCATCTTTTGAGAAACGTATTCTAATGTTTCCTTGGGGAGGTACTTTTCCTCAGCCTGTATGTCTTGCAAGATGGCGAGGATCGCCGATTCCTTTGCTCCGTACTGTCGAACAATGCGGTCAATTTTTGAGGCTTCCATCTCAAGATTCCTTTCCTGCCTTCGCTCTTAGCTGCTCATATTCCGCGTGAACTCGTTTTTCAATTTCCGCGATCATTTCATCCGTAAGGTGGCGGAACCTTCCTTGAAGCTTGACGTATTCCTTAACGGGCTTCAATTTAGGAAAATCGATACTCAAACGGTATTGCCCCTTCTCCACTTCATAAAGAGGAAAAACCCCTGTCTCCACGGCCAACCGGCCCAGCCTGATCGAGAGTTCCGGTGCCGTCCTCCACCCGGTCGGGCAAACAGAAAGAATATGGACATAGGCAGGACCCTCAATATCGGCCGCCTTCTTCACTTTCTGCACTAAGTCGATCGGATAACTGGGACAAGCCGTGGCCACATAAGGAATATTGTGAGCCGCTGCAATGGCGGGCATATTTTTCTTCCATGTGATCTGACCCATTTGAACCCTGCCCACCGGAGAGGTGGTTGTGGCGGCACCGAAAGGCGTCGCGGAAGACCGTTGGATACCGGTGTTCATATACGCTTCGTTATCCGTGCAGATGTAGACAAAGTTGTGGCCTCTCTCGAGGGCACCTGAGAGCGCCTGAAGACCGATGTCCGCTGTTCCTCCATCCCCACCCATGGCAACGGTGACTATTTTTTTGCGAGGGATTCTCCCTTTTCTCATCAACACCTTTAATGCCGATTCAATGCCTGAAGCCACCGCTGCCGTATTCTCAAAGGCCACGTGAATCCACGGAACTCTCCATGCCGTATAAGGAAGCGGCGAAGAGACAATCTCCATGCAGCCTGTTGCATTGGCAACGATCACGTTTCTTCCCAATGCCTTGGCAACCAATCTCACTGCCAATGCCTCGGCGCATCCCTGGCAGGACCGATGGCCGGGTGAAAAATATTCTTTTTGAGTCAACGTCCGAACTGCGAAAACATTCAAATTCTCAGTCATCCTCTCACCCCATAAATTTCAAACCCTTCCTTATTTCCTTCTGCAATCTCGATCTCTGCCTTGTCCACCATCTTAACGAAGTCCGAAGGAGTCACATCCCTTCCTGAAATCCCTGCGACGAAATTATATACCGACGGTCTCTGATCATTCCCGTAAAGGGCTGCTTTCACTTCGGATGCAACAGGTCCACACGCTCCAACGGAAATGGCACGGTCAATCACCACGAGCTGTTTGGCATGGAGGGTCGCTTTTTTCAAATCATCGAAAGGAAAAGGGCGCCAGAGTCGGATCTTCACAAGCCCGACAGATCTCCCTGCCTCCCTCATCTTGTCCACCGCCACGGAGGCCGTTTCACCATAGCTTCCCATGGTCACCAACAGCGTATCGGCGTCCTCCGCTTGATAGGTTTCGACCGGATGATAATACCTCCCCGTCGCTTCTCCGAAGGCCTTCCAGGTGTCTAAGATCTTAGGCATGGAAGATCGGAGGGCTTCCTCCTGAGCTTTTTTGGTTTCTGCAAAAATGGCGGGAAGGGCAAAGGCGCCCATGGTCACCGGGTGATCCGGGTGCAATTGGTGAACAGGCTGATACGGAGGGAGGAATTGATCGATTTTCCCCTGCTCGATCAATTCAATGGGTTCGATCACATGGCTCAAGATGAACCCGTCCATATTGATGATGATGGGGAAGAGAACGCTGTTTTCCTCCGCCAACCGATAGGCCGCAAACACATGGTCATAGGCCTCTTGGCCATTCTCCACAAAGAATTGAATCCACCCGCAGTCCCGGATGGACATGACATCACTATGATCGTTCCAAATACTCAGGGGGGCCGAAATGGTTCGATTCGAAACGATCATGACGATCGGCAATCGCAAGCCCGATGCAATATAGGTGATCTCGCTCATCAGCGCTAATCCCTGGGAACTCGTGCAAGTAAATGTCCTCGCTCCGGTCGCCGCCGCTCCCACGCAGACGCTCAGGGCGGAGTGCTCCGACTCCACACAAAAGAAGTCCGCGTCGAGGTCTCCATTCGCCACCAATTCAGCGAGGTGTTCCACAATATGCGTTTGGGGCGTAATGGGATAGGCCGAGATGACATCCACGTTGGCCTGCTTGACCGCCTCGGCAGCGGCAATGGAAACCTCCATTCCAACCCTTTTCCCCATTTATTTCTCCTCCTCTTCCAGCACCATGGTGATGGCTCCGGTGGGGCATTCTTTTGCACAGATGCCGCAACCCTTACAATAGAATAGGTCCGCAATGAAATAATTCTCTTCGTTCAGGTTATAGGCCATGTCCGGGCAGAAGATATAGCACAATCCGCAATGGATACACAGCTCCTTATTAAGAATAGGCTTGAGCGTCTTCCAATCTCCCGTCCGATATTCGCTGGCGTTCCCCGGTTCCAGGATAACATTGCCAACCGGCAGTTCCTTCCATGTCCATTCTGATTCAGGTTTTGTCATAACCTTACCCTCTGATAAATTGATTAGCGATAACCCTTCCACCTTCCCCCCTCTATTAAAGGTGCGGGAGGATTACAAAAACTATTGAATAAGGACGGTTTCCTGATAGGCCCTTTCGAAAGCAGAAAGGTTCTTTTCTGCAACTCGGCCAAAACGCCCCTTTAGAGGAAGGATGAAAGATTCTTTCTTGACCAGCCCGGAAGCCTTGAGCAAGGATCCAAGCATTGTTGTATTGGTAATGGGAAGTCCGAGAACTTCCCTGGCAATCTTGACCGCATCGACCACGCCAAGCCGATTCTTGATCTTCAAGGTCTCTTTCACTTTTTCAGGAGAATCGCTGCTCGTGGTAATCAGAATGCCCTCCGGCTTCAAACCGGCAGCCACGTTCACCACCTTTAAAAGGGAGGCGTCGAGCACGACCACTAAATCGGGTTCGTAGATATTGGCCCTGATCTTAATCGGCTGATCGCTGATTCGGCAGAAAGCCAGCACCGGGGCTCCTCTTCGCTCCGGGCCAAAGCTCGGAAAAGCTTGGGCATACTTACCTTCTTCAATAGCTGCCAGGGCTAAGAGTTCCGCGGAGGTAACGGCCCCCTGTCCGCCTCTTCCATGAAATCGAATCTCAATCATCTGATTCTCCTAAATCCATTCTGGATGGTGTCTGCTTATAAAATGTCTCGCCGTCGTTTCTGTGAAAACAGGAATCAAATCATTTCGACCGATCCTGGGTTCCTGCTTCCGCAGGAACGGCTTGAGTTTTAAGGACTAAATTATCGAAATATAATATATTCCGACTGACTTATTCAAGTGAATAAGTTTAAGAAATCATATGTCAGCGCAACGGCACTGACCCCTCTTTTGCGTTAGATTGGAATTTGGCATAGGTGCTCATAGACGGTTATTTCAGTGCGAAGCTCCCCGCCCATAAGGCAGCTCTTGCCCGCTACGTCCCGACCAGTAAAAAATCCCTATATCTCTCTCCGACCTTCGAGCGCCTTTGAGAGAGTCATCCCATCCGAGTATTCAATCTCACTCCCCATGGGAATTCCATAGGCAATTCTTGTCACTTTGATATGCAGAGATTTGATGAGATCCGTAAGATAAAGAGCAGTGGTTCCTCCTTCAACCGTGGGATTGGTGGCCAGAATCACCTCCGAAATCTTTTCCTTTTGAAGTCTCTCCAGCAGTTCTTTAATCTTAAGATCGTCCGGCCCGATACCTTCTAAAGGGGAAATCGTACCGTGCAACACGTGGTATTTTCCGTTAAAAACGCCGGTATTTTCGATAGCGATGAGGTCATTCGGCCCCTCGACGACGCAAAGAACCTCTCTGGATCGCCTTTCATCTTGACAGATGAGGCATGGATCTTCATCTGTCAGGTTGAAGCAGGATGAACAAAGTCGGATCTTTTCCTTCACATCCCAAATCGCTCTGGCCAGGTCCTGAGCTTCTGACGGACTGCTCCGCAAGATATGGAAAGCCAGCCTGGACGCCGTCTTTTTCCCAATTCCCGGGAGCCTCGTTAGAGCTTCAATCAGATGATTGATGGGCTTGGCATAAGAAGACATTGGTAAGACCTCATTGCAAAATGGAAATTGCAAAGTTAGCAATGTAAAACAGTTGGAAAGATCCCGTTGTCTGCTTCATTCTATCGTACAATCGGGTTCCGGATTCTGTATTTTGCATTTTGCCATGGTACTTTTGCAATTTACAATGATTTTTCTAGAACAACCCCGGAATACTGAGACCTCCCGTGACCTTTTTCATCTCTTCTGCCATCATCTCCTGGGATTTCCGAATGGCCTCATTCACAGCCGCTACGATTAAATCTTGCAACATTTCGATGTCTTCTCGGTTGACCACTTCCGGGTCGATCCGAATACTAAGGACCTCCTGCTTTCCATTCATCACGACGTTTACCATCCCTCCTCCGGAACTAGCCTCCACCGTTTTCCCGGCCATCTCTTCCTGGAGTTGAGATATTTTGGAATGGATCTCCTGCGCCTGCTTCAGTATGTTTCCCAAACCTTTTGTCATAGGCTCCTCCTATTTTCCCTCCACAATCTTCCCGTTAAACAGACGGAGAGCTTCTTGGATGACGGGGTCCTCTTCCCCCCGTCTTTCTAATCCTTTGTCCGGCTCATTGCGGACGGTCTCTCCTTTGTTGAACGCCACTCGCCCTTTTGCCCCTGTCCCTTGGTTCAGCGGGGAAACGACCACTTTTGTCTTCTTTTGAAGATATTCATGACAGATCGATTCTAATTGGCTCCGATTCTCCTTTTCCAGCATTCTCTCATAGTGAAAAGAATCTTTCTCGAAACCAATCTCAATCTTCTCTTCACTCAAATGAACGAGATTCCCCAAGGCTAAGAACGAACCCAATATTGGGTTCTTCGCTCTCGTAAAATCAAGCAACCCATTCCACGTCTCTTCCCAGATTTTCGGGGGGACGCCGCTGACCTCCCCTTCGTCCTTCAAACCCTCTTTTTTTTCAAAAACTTTTTCCTCGCTGATTTTTTCTTGCCTCTTGGGCGGTATTTCATCGATACCCTTTCCCGAAGCGGAGGAGGGTTTCTCCCGACCTCCTTTGGGGAGTTCTTTATTCTCCATGGCCTCCAACCTCTTCAGCATTTCATCGATGGGAAGAAGGGGCCGCAACGTGGCCATTCGAATCAATGTCATTTCCAGCATGGTCCGAGGAAAAGTGGATTGTGCTATTTCCTGTTCTCCTTTCAAAAGAACATTGAAGAGATAATTCAATTGGTCGAATTGAAATTTCCCCGCCTGCTTTTTGAGCAGCTCCACGTCCTCTTCGGGCAATTCCATTAACCCTTCCGGATGTTGACTGACCTTGATCAGGATTAAATGGCGAAGGTATTGAAGAACCTGTCGGCAAAAATGCTGGAGATCGTATCCGAAGTGGTAGACATGCTCGACGACTTCCATGCTCCGCTCGACATCCCTGTCGGCAATGGCTTCTATGGTATCGCTGAGAATTTTATGATCGATGAGCCCAAGGACTTCGATAACATCTTCATCACGAATCTCTTTCCCTGCATAGGCGATCACCTGATCGAGAAGGCTTTGAGCATCCCTCAGGCTTCCATCCGATTCCTGGGCGATAGCCAGAAGCCCTCTCTGACTGATTTGGATCCCCTCCTCCCCCACGATCCGATTCAGACTCCCGATGACCTCCTTGAACGGAATTCTCTTAAAATCGTACCGCTGGCATCGTGAAAGGATGGTGGCCGGGATTTTATGGGGTTCGGTGGTGGCGAAGATGAAGATGATGTGCGGCGGGGGTTCTTCCAACGTCTTCAACAAGGCGTTGAAAGCCTCCTTGGTTAGCATGTGGACTTCGTCGATAATGTAAATCTTATACCGACTCTTGGCCGGGGTATAGCGGACATTCTCCCTTAACTCCCGAATTTCATCAATCCCGCGGTTAGAAGCTCCATCGATCTCAATCACATCCATCGAGGTCCCGTGCGTGATTTCTTGACAGTTTGTGCATTGGCCGCAGGGGCTAATCTGGAGGCCTTTTTCACAGTTTAGGGCTTTTGCCAGGATGCGAGCCGTAGAGGTCTTGCCGACCCCTCTCGCTCCGGTAAATAAAAAGGCATGGGCCACCCGTTCTTGTGAAATGGCGTTCTGTAGGGTTTTGGTGATATGTTGCTGCCCTACAACCTCTTCAAAGCGCTGCGGCCTCCACTTTCTCGCCAACACTAAATAAGACATCGCTCTCCAGTTCGGAGTGCGGAATGCGGATTGCGGAACTAAAATTCTGGCTTTTACTTTCCGTTTTCCACGTTCTTACTCCTACTCTCCACTCTCTACGCTCTACTTTCCAAATAACTTGTTGATAGCCAGGCTCCCCTGCGGCACACAAAGGGGACTACTACCGCTGCTTCCTTCCGGACCTGACGGGGTTTGTAATCGTTTGTTGCGCAGGACCCGACTATCAACAAGATTTCCCTTCGGAAGATAAAAACTTAAAACCTTTAACCGGTAGTCCTCAGAGATAATAGATTAAAAGTTATAAGTCAAAACTTCAACGTAAAATTTACGAAAAAAATTCCTTCCGGATCCGCCATTTTTTGCTATGCAAAAAATGGCGGAGAGAGTGGGAGTCGAACCCACGATCCCGTTATTAGCGGGATACACGATTTCCAATCGTGCCCCTTCGGCCTCTCGGGCATCTCTCCGTGATTTCACGCTATGCGCAGAGCGCTAAGTGCTTAGCGTTATCTTTGGTGGTACAGAATACGTGGCGCCCCGAACTGCGTGGAGTTCAGGACTGCCATGCACCCTATCCTGAGCTACGTGGAGCTCAGGACTGTCCTGAACCTAACATGGTTCAGGGCGTGGTGCATGATTCATGGCGCCGTGCACCATGCAAGGTGCACGGCTGCCACGAACCCTACGTGGTTCGTGGCGGAGAGGGTGGGATTCGAACCCACGTCTCCTTTCGGGAGAACCGCTTTTCGAGAGCGGCGCCTTAAACCTCTCGGCAACCTCTCCAACTGCCCTAACCAAATTAAGACGATTTATTCGTCAATCGATCCCTTATAACTCAAAACTGGCATGAACCTTAAATGGTTCGTGCCAGAGGGTGGGATGTGCTCGGTCGCTTCGCTCCCTCCGCCTCCCCTTCGGGTCGCCGAACCCACGTCTCCTTGTGCTCAGTCACTACGTTCCTTCCGCCTCCCCCCTCGAACTTCAGGGGGTCGCCGGGAGAATCCCGCTTCAGGCGGGGCGCCTTAAACCTCTCGGCAACCTCTCCAGGATTTTGCTTTCGGCAAAATACTTTTGACCTTCGACCTTTAGCTCAAATCTTTTTCCTTTTTTTCAGCCTAAACCTGAATCCTATTTTTGCTCTCTTCGTTCTCCGAAAAAGGCCTTTAAGATTTCACCGCATTCTTTCTCAAGAACGCCGCGGTCCACGTTTACCTTGTGATTTAAACCATGGCCGTCCAACAATCTGAATTTCGATTCCACCGCTCCAAACTTCGGCTCAAGTGTCCCATAGACCAATCGCCGTATCCTGCCGTGAACCATTGCGGAAACGCACATGGGACAAGGTTCAGCCGTCACATACATCACTGTTTCGTTCAAGCGATAATTCCTTAAACTCCTTCCTCCTTTCCGAAGGACAAGGATTTCCGCATGGGCAGTGGGATCGTTGAGCTCGATACATCGGTTATGATCTCTTGCAAGCACCTGATCCCCTTTTAACAAAACGGCACCCACGGGTATTTCCCCTCCCCGGCCCGCCTTCTGCGCTTCCTCCAGTGCCATCCTCATATACTTTTCGTCAACTTCGTTATTTTTCATTCCCGGTTTCAGATAAATCACCGATGACTGACGATCCGAACTACGTGGAGATCAGGGCCTTGCCCTGAATCCTACGTGGTTCAGGGCTGCCATGCACCTTACGTGGTTCGTGGCGCGCCCAGGGTGATTCGAACACCCGACCTGCGGATTCGTAGTCCGACGCTCTATCCATCTGAGCTATGGGCGCTTCCGTCTCATTATTTCTTTTTTGGAGGAGGTGCAGGAAGGATCTCAACCTGATAAGCTGCATTTTGACCCCTTACAAGGGAATAAGTGATTTTCACCCATTCCCCAACACCGGGATATCGCGAAGGGACATAAACGGTCTTCCTGCCCACGGCAAAATTCATAACCTCTCCCTTAGCTCCTTTCACGGTGATCATTCCCCTGGCAAACGCACCGGTAGTTATGCCAGCGACGCTTCCCTCAAAAGTAGAAGTCTGCTGAGCTAAGGCAATCTCTAACCCGAGCACCGTGACGACCGCAAAAACCAGTGCCAATAGAACCAAACCTTTTTTAATAGATCTTCCCATAAAAACTCCTCCTTCCTTATCGAATCGCGCTCAGGTCTGTGAACCTCGCGCTTAGTAATTCAAGTTACCACCTCTGCAAAGATTCAGGTGGTTCGTTAAATAGTGGCGCCCTAAACCATGTGAGGTTTAGGGCAAGCCATGCACCTTATCCCGAACTACGTGGAGTTCAGGACTAACCCTGAACCTTACATGGTTCAGGGCGTGGTGCATGGCGGAGAGAGAGGGATTTGAACCCTCGATCCCCTTTTAAGGGGGATACTCGCTTAGCAGGCGAGCCCCTTCGGCCTCTCGGGCATCTCTCCGTGATTTCAACGATGTTGAAATACTATTAACAATTAGCTCCCAAACACTTAACTAGAAATCAAGATCAAATGTTACAAGCCAAAAGTTGTTGTCGAATTTCTTTGCAAACTTTCTGGCGGATCCGTCATTTTGTAAAAACAAAATGGCGAGATCTCGCCAAATTTTGCATAGCAAAATTTGGCGGAGGGAGTAGGATTCGAACCCACGTCCCCTTTCGGAGAAGCGGTTTTCAAGACCGCCGCCTTAGACCACTCGGCCATCCCTCCATGATTTTGCCTGCGGCAAAATACCCTTAACACTTAACCTTTAACTCTAAAGGTTTTAAATTCTAAACTCTGAACTCTTAATTCTTAACTCTTAATTCTGAATTCTGGATTCTGAATTCTTAACTCTTCACTCTGCACTTTTAATTCCTAACTTACTTCCTTTTCTCTATTTTTTTCACCCCGTATAAATAAGACTGTAATACCTCCGGGATGATCACGCTGCCGTCCGCCTGCTGATAATTTTCTAAAATAGCTACCAGGGTTCTTCCAACAGCCAGGCCGGAGCCGTTGAGGGTGTGGACATGCTCCGTCTTCGACTTTCCAGAAATGCGGTATCGAATCTTCGCCCTCCTTGCTTGAAAATCCTCAAAGTTACTGCACGAGGAGATCTCTTTAAACGTATCCTGCCCGGGGAGCCATACCTCGATGTCATAAGTCTTCGCGGCTGAAAATCCCAAATCCCCCGAACAGAGATTGACGACCCTATAGGGAAGTCTCAGCCTTTTCAGAACCTCTTCTGCATTGGAGAGAAGCTTCTCAAGCTCGTCATAAGAGGTTTCGGGCTTTGCGAATTTCACCAGCTCCACCTTATTGAACTGGTGTTGTCGAATCAAGCCGCGGGTGTCCTTTCCATACGATCCGGCCTCCTTCCTGAAACAAGGCGTATAGGCTGTATAGTAAAGAGGCAGCACCTTCTCTTCAAGGACCTCATCCTGATGAATGTTTGTCACAGGGACTTCTGCAGTCGGAATCAGGAAGTAGTCGGTCCCCTCGACCTTGAAAAGTTCCTCTTCGAATTTTGGGAGCTGCCCCGTCCCGGTCATCGTCGTTCGATTTACCATGAACGGAGGAAGCACTTCACGATACCCGTGTTCTCGGGTATGAAGATCCAACATAAAATTGATCAACGCCCTTTCCAGCTTGGCCCCAAGATCCCAATAAAGGGTAAATCGTGCTCCGGTAATCTTCGCTCCATTCTTAAAATCAAGAATTCCTAACTCCTCCCCCAAATCCCAATGGGGCTTTGGTTTAAAATCGAACTTCGGAATTTCACCCCATCGCTTGACCTCAACGTTGTCGGATGAATCCTTTCCCGCAGGGACAGAGGCGTGCGGGAGATTTGGAATGGTGAGGAGAAAATCCTGCAAGACCTTCTCCTTCTCTTCGACCACGCCGTCCAACACCTTCAGATCCCGCGAGACATTTTTCATCTCCTCGATTAACCCGGAGACATCCTGGCCCTCCCTTTTCTTTTTGCTCACCTCATCGGAGACTTTTTTCTGGAGAGCCCTTAACCTTTCCCATTCCTGGATGGTTTTTCTTCGCTCCCCATCAATCAAAATGAATTGGTCGAGATTGACGGCCTGACCTCTTGACGCGAGCCTCTCCCGAACCTCATCGAGGTGTTCCCGGATATATTTGGCTTCAAGCATAGAATCTAACCCTATGGAATGATGGAAAAATGGAGTATTGGAATAATGTCATGAAGAAACAAGAAATCAATTCTACTGCTCAAACAGTCATTTCCAACGCATCATTCCAGCATTCCAACCTTCCAATATTCCAGGGTTTTAAGAATATCATCTATTTCCTTTGAAATCAACCCATTCGACTCCCCGATCTATCCCTCAACTTAGCTCGGGATGGTGTGCCTTTCGATAGCTCAAGGGCCATGAGTTGTGTCGAAAGGCCCTTCGGTAGACTCAAGATCACGAGAGGCTGCTGTTTCCCTAAGCTCGTCATTCCTGCGGAAGCAGGAATCCAGATGTATTAATTTTTGCTCTCTGGATTCCCGTTTTCACGGGAATGACGCCCAAAAGGTCTCAATTCGATCATTAAAAAACTTCTTATTTGGACAGGAGTGAGCCGAATTATCAATTATTGTCTTTTGATCAAATCGGGTTTGGGAGAGACGGGCTGCTCTAAGGAAAGATGGCCGACAATGGTTGCTATCGGCATTCCGTTAATCAGAATTTGAACTTGTTTGATTTCCGGAAAATTGACGGAAAGTGAATTGACAATGGAATAGACCGTCATCATCTCGGCTGAACTTCCTCCGGGATGATCCTTGGCAAGGGCCGGGGTGAAATTGACTCTGGCCACTCCCGCGTCACTAATCTGGAGAGACAATACTTCTGTTCGCGGGGGAAGGGTGCGAATGAGTTTCCCATTCGGACCTTTGATCAGCTCGATCACCATCTCCTTCGCCTCGTCTTGCACCGTATTCTTTTTCAAAATCTTTCTTTTTTCCCCGACCAGGTAGCCCTCTTCGCTGTCGGAAAAATAAAGGAGGACTTCCTTTTTCTCCACCAACGTGCTCCGCCTCTTCGTGAAGGGTTTGGCGGAACGGAATATCTGTTGATGGAAGAGCAGGACCAAACCAATCCCGATCAGAATCAGGAAAAAAAGAATCTTCCCTCCCTTGCTCTTTTGACGGGTATTTTTCTTACGATTGGCTTTTAGAACCATTTTTTCTTTTGGACGACGTAGAGCTGTTCAAATTCTTCATCCGATCTAGTAAGGTAAATGATGCCCTCAATTAATGCCATAATTCCAAGTATTATGTTGGGAATGCATAGGAGTACCCAAGTGATTGCGAACCCTATGGTGTTAATCAAAAGATATACAAGCCCTGGACCTGTAAATCCCAAGTAAAATTTATGAATTCCTAAGCTGCCAAGGAAAATTGCCAGCAGGCCTGCAGCCACTTTATTCTTCGAACTCGTGGAAGTACTACCGATTGCCACATAAACAGCCTTCGCGAGATTGCCTTCGACATCGAAATCAACAGTGATGCCCCGCATCGGCATGCCCGTGCCTTTCCATTCGGATCCAGTGAATTGGTACCTTTTCCCATCCGCACCCGAAATCGTGCCGCTGTTCAACTGGATTGAATAATCTAAGATCTGGCCTTTCATGGACTCCCCCTTCTTCTTAGGTTTAAGAAAACCAAATGGCGATTATTAGGAAGGTTCACATACATGATTTAGATGATCACTTGCTCATTTTAACTGGGGTATATATATGAAACCAGAGATCGCGTGTCAAGCACAAAAGACCCACGGTACTGCATATTTCGTAGCTTGCAATCGATTCAGGCCAGCGCGAACTAACCTATCTTCTTTTTCAAGAATTGTCCCGTATAAGAGGCCGGGTTTTTTGTCAATTCCTCCGGTGTTCCCCATCCAATCACTTCCCCGCCGTTCTCCCCTCCTTCCGGCCCAAGGTCAATAATGTAATCGGCGGATTTGATGACTTCCATATTGTGTTCGATGACGATGACGGTATTCCCTCTGTCGGTCAGCCGGTTGAGAACATCGAGCAATCTCTGAATATCCGCAAAATGGAGGCCGGTCGTGGGCTCATCTAAAATGTAAACACTCCTTCCCGTCTCCCTCTTGCTCAACTCCCGGGCCAGTTTGATTCTCTGCGCCTCGCCTCCGGAAAGTGTGGTGGCAGGCTGGCCCAACTTGAGGTAACCCAGACCGACATCGCAGAGGGTCCGGAGTTTCTGGCGGATTACCGGGATCGCCTGGAAGAATTCGTCAGCTTCTTCAGCGGTCATCTCCAAGACATCAGAAATGGTTCTCCCTTTATACCGGATGTCGAGCGTCTCTCGGTTATAGCGTTTGCCATGGCACTCCTCACAGGTCACATAAACATCGGGAAGAAATTGCATCTCGACTTTCAAGACTCCGTCTCCGTGGCACGTTTCGCACCGCCCTCCGGTCACGTTAAAACTGAAGCGCCCCGGCATAAATCCTCTCATCCTCGATTCCGGAAGTTGGGCAAAGAGGTCGCGAATGGGCTGGAACACGCCTGTGTACGTGGCCGGGTTGGAACGGGGGGTCCTTCCGATCGGCATCTGATCCACATGGACGACTTTATCTACGTATTCTAACCCTTCGATACCCCGAACAGAGATACAACGCCGGGGGAGACGATAAAGCTGCTGGGCTAACAGGCAATAAAGGGTATCGATGATCAATGTGGATTTTCCCGACCCTGAGACACCCGTGATACAGGTGAACACCCCAAGGGGAATCTTCACATCAAGATCCTTCAGATTATTTGCCGAGGCACCCCGGAGGACGAGATATTTCCCTTCGACCGGCCTTCTCTGCTTGGGGAGAGGGATGAACTTTTTCCCGGAGAGATATTGTCCCGTCAATGAGTGCTCTGCCTTCTCCAATACCTCGGGAGGTCCGGTGAAGACCACTTCTCCGCCTCTTTCTCCAGGCCCGGGTCCCATATCGACGATGTAATCGGCAGAACGGATCGTCTCCTCGTCATGTTCCACGACAATGACCGTATTTCCCAAATCTCTCAGCCGCTTTAAAGTTCCCAATAGGCGCAAGTGATCCCTTTGATGAAGTCCGATGCTCGGCTCATCCAGAATATAGAGCACCCCGACTAAGCTCGAGCCGATCTGGGTCGCCAGACGGATGCGTTGGGACTCTCCTCCGGAAAGCGTGGCAGCCGTTCGATCCAGCGTCAGGTAATCCAGACCTACCTCTACCATGAACTTCAATCGCTCTTCGATCTCTTTCAGAACGCCTTGTGCGATTCTTTGAGATCTTGGCGGCAGCTCCAAATGCTTCAGGAAATCCAATGCCTCTTTCACATAAAGATGGGTGACCTCAGCAATCGATTTTCCACCCACCTTGATGGAAAGCACTTCCTTCTTCAGCCGCGTCCCCCCGCAATCCGGGCATGGAGCCACATTCATAAATTCCCCTAACGCCTCGTCTTCTTCGCCATCGTCTTTCCATCTCCTCTCCATCTCCGGGATCACCCCTTCAAATTCCTGCCGGAAGAGATGGGCTCTGCCCTTTCCTTTGACCTTGAAAGCGACTTTTTCTCCCGCCGATCCGTATAGAAGAAGATGCTGGACGGATTTGGACAGCCGATTGAATGGAGTATCGAGATCGAAATGATATTGTTTGGCCAAACCATTTAGAATGGGTCTTAGAAAAGCCTCTTCCTTCTCCTTCCACGGAAGGAGAGCGCCTTCGTTCAAAGAGAGCGAGGGGTTCGGAACGACGAGATCAGGATCGACATAGCGCTTTGTTCCCAATCCGCCGCAGGCAGCACAGGCGCCCTGGGGGCTGTTGAAAGAGAACATCCGCGGGGTGATCTCCGGGAAGCTGAACCCACACTGGATGCAGGAGAACTTCTGGCTGAAAACCATGGGGGTCGATCCTTCTCTTTCCACCTTCACAATTCCCTCGGAAAGGTGCGAAGCGATCTCAAGCGAATCGTTGATTCTTCTCTCGGCCCCTTCTTTAACAACCAAACGATCCACCACCACGTCGATCTCGTGGCGCTTATTCTTGTCTAGCCTGATCTCTTCGCTGAGATCCCTCATTTGTCCGTCCACCCTTATCCTCACAAACCCGTCCCTGCGGAGCTCCTCCAGCTCTTTCCGGTATTCTCCCTTTTTCCCTCTGACGATGGGAGAAAGGACAACGAGGGGTGTTCTTTTGGGGAGCCTGAGGAGTGTCTCGGTCATCTGTTGAAGCGACTGTGACGAAATAGGAGAGCCGCATTGCGGGCAGAAAGCATCTCCAACCCTGGCAAAAAGCAGCCGGAGGTAATCGTAGATCTCTGTCACGGTGCCCACCGTGGAACGCGGGTTTCGTGACATGCCCCTCTGATCAATGGCAATGGCAGGAGAAAGACCTTCGATCGATTCTACATTGGCCCTCTCCATCTGCTCTAAAAACTGGCGTGCATAGGCTGAGAGGGACTCCACGTACCGCCTTTGTCCTTCGGCATAGAGCGTGTCGAAGGCGAGCGTGGACTTCCCCGAACCGCTCAGACCGGTAATCACCACCAGACAATTCCGGGGGATCTCGACGTCGATATTCTTTAAATTATGGACCTTCGCTCCCCGAATGATGATCTTTTCCATGGGTCCCCCTGAAAATTAGTTAACAGAAAATCGGAAGGCTGTAAAGGTTTAAAAGTAGAACTCCGTAACTCATCACTGCTGTCAAAATTAAGGGGAATTTCTTGTGAGCTACTTTGATTTCATTGGGCTTTTGGACTAACATTCGTCGCTTTCGAACCCAGGTTTCACCGCTGAGACGCCGAGATCGCAGAGGGAAATTTTTCTTCCGCTCCAATCGGGAGACAGCGATTGGAGCAGAAACTTCATCTCTCGGGAACACATCAGAAGTATTCCCAACGGCCAAAGGCCCAAAAACCACCGATCATTCTACAAAGACAGGCTTTTGTTTGGCGGCATCTCTCCGCCAAACAAAAAATATATCCTCGGCGTCCTCAGCGGCTCCGCGGTGAAAATCTTATTTGGACGAGCATGATAACTTATTGAAATTCTCAAAAAATGCTTGACAAATCGAAAAAGGAAGCTATAATTTTTGCAAGTTTATTTTATTAAACTTATTTCTTTTTATAATGTTCTTTGAGTTCGGGAGGGTTGAATATGGCTAAGGTACTGATCATCGGGGCAGGCGGTGTGGGGACAGTGGTCGCCCATAAGGTGGCAAAAGTCCCGGAGGTGTTTACGGACATCATGCTGGCCAGCCGCACAAAATCAAAGTGTGATGCCGTCGCTCAGACAGTTGGGACCGATAGGATTAAGACGGCTCAGGTGGATGCTTTCGATGTTCGCCAATTGATTGAATTGCTCAGAAGTTTCAAACCTGAAATCGTCATCAACGTGGCGCTGCCTTATCAAGATCTGACGATCATGGATGCCTGCCTTGAAACCAGGGTCAATTACTTGGATACCGCAAATTATGAACCGCCCGATGTCGCCAAATTCGAGTACAAATGGCAATGGGCGTACCATGATAGATTCAAAAAAGCGGGATTAACAGCCATTTTAGGCTGTGGTTTTGACCCCGGAGTGACGGGAGTTTTCACTGCTTACGCCTCGAAGCACCATTTCGACGAGATTCACTATCTCGATATCGTTGACTGCAATGCAGGCGATCACGGAAGACCCTTTGCCACCAATTTTAATCCGGAAATCAATATTCGCGAAGTGACCCAAAGGGGGAAATACTGGGAAAAGGGAGAATGGATTGAGACACAACCCCACGAAATTCACAAACCGCTGAATTATCCGAATATCGGACCCCGCGAATCTTATCTGATTTACCACGAAGAGCTGGAATCTTTGGTTAAACATTATCCCACTCTAAGGCGGGCTCGGTTTTGGATGACGTTTGGGCAGGAGTATTTGACCCATTTGCGTGTGATTCAAAACATTGGGATGGCAAGTATCACGCCTATCCTGTACGAAGGCAAGCAAATTGTGCCGATTCAATTTCTCAAAGCGGTGCTGCCCAATCCGGGTGAACTCGGCGAACATTATTCAGGCGAGACGTCTATCGGCTGCCGGATCAAAGGGATAAAGAACCATAAGGAAAAGACCTATTACATCTATAATAATTGTAAACACCAGGATGCCTACAAGGAAACGGGAGCGCAGGGCGTGAGTTATACGACTGGCGTGCCTGCCATGATCGGCGCCATGATGTTTCTAACTGGGAAATGGAAAAAGGCCGGCGTATTTAACGTTGAAGAATTTGACCCGGATCCTTTTATGGAACAATTGAACGTCCATGGACTCCCCTGGCACGAATTGCATGACGTTGATTTGGAGTTATAAAATGCGATCTCACCGCAGAGGCGCTGAGATCGCAGAGGGAGATTTTTCTTCTACCCCAATCGGGAGACGGCGATTGGAGTAGAAACTCTGTCCCTTCGGGGACTAAGGTCGATCCGTTTGATGGCTGTGGTGCCTATCATGAGCCTTGCATCGAGAAATAGAAACCTTTTTATTTGGCAGCATCTCTCCGCCAAATAAAAACTCTTTCTCCGCGTCCTCTGCGCCTCTGCGGTGAGGATAATATTTTGGTCAAGAGTGATGGGCTATGCCTATTGACTTCGCTAAAATCCCTTCCCCTTGTTATGTCATTAATGAATTCTTACTGCGAAACAATCTCCAATTAATAAAACAGGTCAAAGAAGCTGCCAAGATTGACATCCTCGTTTCATTTAAAGCCTTTTCGAATTGGGGTGTGTTTCCGGTCTTTAAAGAATATGGATTCGGGGCTTCAGCAAGCTCTCTCAATGAAGCGCGCTTGGCAGTTGAGGAGCTTGGAGTAAAAGCACATACCTATTCGCCTGCCTATGAAGAAAAGACGATCACAGACATTTTAAAATACAGCAGCCATATCTCCTTCAATTCCATGAACCAGTTGCGAAAGTATGGGAGGATAGCCAGCCAACAGAGTGTCTCGATTGGCTTGCGTGTTAATCCCGAGATCTCAAATTCCTCGCATGACATCTATAACCCCTGTCAACCCGGCTCTCGATTTGGCATCACTGCTGACCACCTTGGCAGCGCCTTACCCCGGGAGGTTGAAGGTTTCCACTTTCACACATTGTTTGAGGCCGATTCCTTTGCTCTCGAAAGAGTGTTGGCCGCTTTCATAAAGAAATTTGGCCGGTATTTACCTAAATTAAGATGGATGAACATGGGTGGTGGCCACCTGATCACAAAGAAGGGCTACGATATAAACCATTTGGTCAAAATCCTGACTGACTTTAAGAATACTTACGGTGTCCGAATTATCTTGGAACCCGGCAGCGCCTTTACTTTTCAAACAGGTTTTCTCGTCTCTACGATATTGGATATTGTCGAGAACAACGGTATCAAAACCGCCATCCTCGACGTCTCATTTACTTGCCATATGCCCGATTGCCTTGAAATGCCCTATAAACCTGTCATTCTGGGCGCTACTGATGAAACGGCAGGAAAGCCGACATACAGAATGGGAGGGATTAGTTGTTTGGCGGGCGACTATATGGGGAACTGGTCGTTCGATAAAGAACTAAACCCCGGCGATAAAATAATATTTGAGGATATGATTCACTACACGACAGTAAAGACAACCATGTTCAATGGCGTGAATCATCCCTCCATTGGCATATGGAATGAAAAGTCAGGATTTAAACTCATTAAAGAATTCAATTATCAGGATTATATAAATAGATTATCTTGATCATCTGCTCTTAACAAATGAAGACACAAGATAATAACTCAGTTAATTAAGCACTGATTTCTTTTCCCTTATTTCAGGATAAATCTGAAATATTAAATAGTTGCCTCTCTGCCAACGGCACAAAGAAGAATTTTTGTGAGATAAAAATTACTCTTGACAGAAAAACAAATTTGACATATAGTTAGATTACTCAACAGGGTGTTTCGCCCTGCCGCTCTTTGAAAACCGAATTCGAGGACCAGGAAAAAGCTCACCCCCCAAGAACCGGGAAATACATTCCCCGTTCTTTCCCATTTTGAATAGAAACTCTTCTCTGTCACGAGTTCCTATCCCGATAGAAAGAACCCCGATCTATCGGGAACGCTTTGCCGGGGGATAGGTCTTTCTGATGGGTTCATGACTGACACAGAAGACGAACCCGAACTTTTGGTTCGAATTCTTTCAGATTCTGTGTCCAGTCGACTTCCTGAGGAACGAAAGTTTTGATTTCACGGAATGGACAGATGGAAAATTTCGGGAAGTACCAAGATGAACTGTACAGAATAATGAATTTACCTATCATTTTTTAAGGCAAAGAGAGCTTAAGAGCTCAATTAACGAATTGGGGGGTCTACCGGGGAGACTCCCTGTCGCCCCAAACAGGGGTAATCAAAGAGCAAAGGAGGTGAGCAACCTGAAACAAAACACCTGCAACCCAAAGGTGATCCTAACAGAAAGGAGGTGGTGGTCATGGAAAACGTTAGGTTGTACTCGAAATCGGAACTTGAAAGATCGGTCTTAGAAATGATTAGGGTCGCAAAACGGCTTATTGATCTCAAAAAGAACGATCCTTCAAGGGCGGGGATTTATAAGGTTACCCGTCAGCGGGTAGAGCGATTAGAGAAGCAAGTCTACAAGCACAGACGCAAATTGCAGTCCAAAGATGTGATTGATAGAATTGCTAACGAAGTTGTTCAACTGATCGGCAACCTTACTAAGTCCCTAATTCGTTACCTATTATCACCCTGTGTTCGATGGGCCTCCCAAATAGGGTGTGGATATACAAAAGAAAGGAGTGCAGATATAAACAATGAGCATCGGATCAACTTTGAAGCTTCTGAGAGTTGCTTCGGACCTTAAACAATCTTCTTTGGCAAAAGACCTCGATATTACCGCAAACTATCTGTCATTAGTTGAGAATGGGAAGAAGGAGCCCAGCCTTACATTTTTGAAAAGGTTTTCTCAAAGGTTAAATATTCCTCTAGGCTATTTCTTATGGATTGCCTTGGAAGATATAAGCTTACCCGAAGAGTTGGATCTGAAAGATAAAATGGATAAACTTCTGGTGAGTATTTTGCAGCAAAAAAGAAAGGATGCGTTCACCTCACGGAATGAAAAGTCCTAAGGCCAAACATAAGCTCACGACTATCTCTGATTTGGTCCGGCATTTGGGGATCAACGAGAGCTTTTTGTGCGAGCTATTAGACGAGCTTACTTCCGATGACACAAAACTTTATCGATCTTGGGAAGAGCCAAAGAAGTCAGGAGGAACCAGACCAATCGACGCACCAAAGGAGAAACTTCAATTTATTCAAAAACGCATAAATGAAAGGTTACTTCAGAGGACTCGAATTCACAAAACCGCATTGGGAGGCGTCCGGGGAAAACGGTTGCGGGATAGTTTACAACTTCATGTTGCAAAACCAATGGTAGCGAATTTTGATCTACAACAATTTTTCTCAAATATCACCTCTAAGCAGGTTTACAGGACATTTTGTGCCATTGGAGCAAGCCCTGATGTCACAAGAGTATTAACGCGGCTTACGACTTTCAAAGGGCGACTCCCGCAAGGCGCCCCTACGAGCCCGATGTTAGCTAACGTCGTAGCAGGCTACGGCGGTCGCTATTGCTTAGACGGGAGGATCGAAGGCCTCTGCAAGAAACATAGATCAGACAGTGGAAGATGGATTGATGACATAGCGATATCAGGTCCAAGGTATCTGCAAAAATTAGAACCCACAGTTGATAGGATAATTGAACAGTCAGGCTTTAAACCAAACAGAGACAAAAGAAATTTTCTTTCAAATAAGGAATCCCAGGTGGTTACCCGGCATCTTGTGAATTTAAAAGCCAATGTAAGAAAAGACGAAAGAAGAAATTTAAGGGCCATGCTCCATAAGTGTAGGATCAAAGGGGCAGAGCTGCATGAAAAAACTCGCATCAGGGGAAAGATCGCCCACTTCCAGTCTGTAAATCCTGACCTTGGGGCTACGTTCTTAAACGATTACAATTCAATCCGATGGCCGGACGGATAGATTGTATTTTCGGACCCCCGTGTTACAGTAACGGGGGCTAATGAATCTACTTAGATCGTATAATCTCGATATGGTAACATGCTTTGCATGAACGAAGTGTTAACAGCATTCAACGATGGTCGCAACATCTTTCAAATTCCTCCCCTTAACACTTAGTATAGAAACAAAAGGTGGACTTTCTACACCCCTGGTTCGACGTGGAACACCGTTACCCGCAAGACGAACCCAAAGATTCTCTACAGCTACCAATAACCAGAAAGCAATCACCGTAGCAGCGTATCTCGGCGAGAGCCCTATTGCTGCAAACAACATTCTCGTTTCCCAATGCGAACTAACGGGTCTTCCCGAAGGTCCATCCGGAGAGCCAGAGATCGATGTGACATTTGAAGTTGACGATCAATGCGCAGTCAAAATCACCGCTACTGATAAAACAACTGGCAGGCAGATTTGTTCGGAAGTGGGTAGTCCATCTGCTCATCTTACAAAGGAGAAAGTAGAGGAAATGTTAGCCAAAGCTATCGCTTCGCACAAGGCGGATAGAGAATCTGCAGACCGCATTGAGACTGAAAATAAGGCCTGGAATTTACTCCGCCGCGCAGAGAGGTACCTCCAAGATCAAAAGAATTATGGTCTCGCTAGTACGACGGATGTTAAGATTGACGAGACTGTTGCTAGCCTGGGAATTTTGCTAGAATCCAACGATCTTCCAGCAATCAGGGATAAAATCAAAGGGCTAGAACAACTACTCCCTAAAACCACCTTTGGATCGTTTGAGGACATCTTTACACCCGGCATATTCGACGGCATCTTTGGTGCACCTATGGTAGAGCAAAGACGGACGACCACACCTCCCCGTCGTGGGGGCCAAGAGAAAAGAGCAGATGAGACATCGTCTCATGAGCAAAAGATATCTAAGTCTGGGGAACTGACGAAGTCAGACAAAGGCATTTTCTCCGCGGGCCAGCATTTTGATGCGAAACAGTTGGTAAGGGATCTATTCACTAGTGCCGAAAGCGAAATAGTAGTCATTGACGCCTACGTAGGGGAGGATGTACTCAACCTGCTCACAGTCAAGCGTCAAAGTGTCGCCGTCAAGATCTTAACAGGAAGAACCTCGCCGGCATTCCTGACATTAGCACGTGACTTCAACCGGCAGTATAAAGGAATTGAAGTCCGCTCCAGCCAAGCATTCCATGACAGATTCGTAATCATCGACCAAAGGGACCACTACCATTTTGGTGCTTCCTTGGAGCACTTAGGGAATAAAACCTTCATGTTTTCCAAGATCGAGGAGCCTACTATGATCGAGGTGCTACAGAGGCACTGGAAACAGGTCTGGGAGCAATCCACAAAACATGTATGAGTAAAACTGTTTTCCATGGGGAATGGGCCGTAGTTGAAAAGTAACACTTTACCGATATGGAAATGTGTAGAACCCTGGCCTCAGACTTGAATATTGACATCCAAGGACAAAGAAGAGGCATACGGTGTCAGGTCTACACTATTGACACAGTCCAATGAATAAATAACTGAAAAATATTGATAGTGATTCTTTGACAAGCTCGGCATGAAAGGACAAAGCGAAAGTGAAAAGTGTAGACCTGACACCTAAAGTTCGAACGTCAGATGAGGGAAAATATTATGAAGGCAATTCCAACGAAATACGGAGGCACCACTTTTAGGAGTAAATTGGAAGCGTCTTATGCAAAAACACTTGATCTATTGACTATCAAGTGGACCTACGAAACAAATGGGTTCGATTTAGGTTCCATAAAGTATCTACCTGATTTCTGGCTTCCTGACATACGTACTTTCTTAGAGGTGAAAGGACCATTCATACCAGGTGCAGAGAAAGCAAGAGAATTGTCCAAGAAGGTCGAGGATGATTGGTGGGATCCAAGTTCAATAGTTATTATCGGCAATGAGCTCGGCAAAATGAAAACGGCCGATGGAGAGGAGGAAGTTGCTCTCCTGAAATGCCGTAAATGTGGTAAGTACTGGTTTGCATCCGTTTCACGGTCATACGCTTGCAGAAATTGCGGCATGCATGATGGTGATCATCATATTGAAGAGTGGCACAACAATCTAGATCTGGCCCAAATAAATATCTAGGGGAGGTTTGGGCTCAGACCTAAATATTGACATCCAACGGCAAAAAGAAAGATTGTCTTGTCCTCCAAGAAAGTAAGGAAAATTCTCACTAATTGATCTGACCTCAAAGACTTATTCATTGTTAGACATTGCGATATTTGGGGGGATTCTGCAAAAATCGACTACAAATGGTGCTATACAAAATTTTTTCTGTATAACAGATACTGGGACTCAAGTGAGAAATAGAGACTGACTTGAGGAATACGCCTAGGTTAAAAGGAGGATTGAGCATGAAGTCTTTCAACCCATCTTCACCCCATCCCGCCAGAGCCGTTCAGGCATGGCAGATCCTCGTTGGAATGGCGATGAGAAGACAGACAACCACGTATGAGGGTCTTTCCGGCCTTATGTACGGCAAGAAAGCGCAGGGGGTACTCGACAGAATTCTCGGGCATGTTGCGTTTTACTGCATCGACAATGGCCTCCCCGCTTTGACCTCGATTGTTGTAGGAAAGGGGCGGGGAACACCAGGGGACGATATCCCACTTGATATTTCGATGGTTGATAAGGAGCGGGAAAGAGTCTACAAGCACGATTGGTACGATACTTACCCCCCTTCAGAAGTCGAGTTGAAGGCAGCCTATCAGAAACACACATAGAGGCTATGGGTGAATAAGCGCAACTCAATGGTCCGGGGTAACGACAATCAGAGTCCAGGGGATTGGAGCCGATCGCTCACAGTCCGGCTCGACTTCGCGTGGGCCCCAGAGGGTAGATAATGTCTATTCAGGGTAACGGACTACCCGAGTATAACGAACGATGTTTCACGAACTTCATACAGGCTGAAGCTATTGTCTACCAATTCGAGAAAGGCCTTAGTTCTTTGGGCATTTCAGTGGCAAACGGCTCGGATCTTGAAATCATCTGTCTGAATATAATGGATCTGGAAGCGAAGCGACAAGGCTGTAGTGATATCAATCTTAGAGATGATTGCCGCCCACTTTGGCGACGCACCGTTGGGCTTGTTGATCTGCTCAGACAGCTTAACTGCGCACGAGCCATCGGGAAATTGAGAATGTTTGAGCCACATTTACGCTTGCTCAATCAAGGGGCAGCGCCCCAAAACGTCAAAGTGTTATCGGATGACGCCTGTAATAAAATATTCGAAATGCTCGTGGCGCTGTTTTGTTTGCCCCTGGCTGAAACATTGGAACTTGACGATCCTTTCAAATCTCAGGGGAAAAACCCTGATGTCCTTGCGAAAATTGAGGGCACCATTTGGGGTTTCGCTTGCAAAACGCCTAACGGGTCCTCTGCAAAAACAACGAGAGATTAAGAGGGTCAGGTCTCAACAATCAACAAAGCTTTTTCAAAAGTTGTGACCAGGCCCCGTTACCAGACCCAAAATCTTTCGATCACAAAAACTAATTTCCTATTTTTGATCCGGCAGAAGAAGCACTTTTAAATAGGTGACTTTTTCTACAGGCCCGTAAGGTAAATAATTAAATGGGAAAAGTGACGTTAGATACTAATTGTTTTATTGATAGCTTTAAGCGTAGTTCCTATGCCTATCCATATATGAAGAAAATTATAGAAGCTCATTACTCCAAAAAACTTCTAATTACTGTCAGTCGACATACTCTTTCCGAAATAAAAGAGCCTATCGAGGCACTCAATTTTGCACAAGCTTGTGAAATTCTCCCTCATTATCCAATCGGTACCTTTGGAGAACAAATTGCTGCCTGGAAAGAACTTGGCGGTACATTTGAAGATGCAGAAATAAATCAAGAAATTCAAGAAGAGCTTGAGCAACTCGCCAAGTCAGGAAATGATATTCGAGACCGAGGCGCATATATAGATGCAATAAATGCCCATGTGGATGCATTTGTTACTTCTGATGGCCAATTTGCTAAAAGTGGCCCCGCTGAGAGAATAGAGAAGAGATTTGGCCTGAGAGCTATTACACCTAAACAACTTGCTGAAGAGATAGATACATAAAAACAATAAGAAAGCAGGCTTGGGGGCAGACTTAAATATTGACATCTAAGGACAAAAAGAAAGATTGTCTTGTCTTTGGAGAAAGTAAGGAAAAATCTCAATAATTAGGGCCGGCCCAAAAGACCCTGAAAGCTATTCTTCCTGGTCAAAGGGGTTTTTTCCTACAGGCTCGTTAGGGAGGCTTGATGATGGTAACGAATGATCCGCGCGCAGAATTCCGTCAACGACGAGAGAAGCGCAAGGCTCTATTTGTCTCTTTAGGTCTCAGACCCTTTCAGATTCTCTTATCAGTAGGGGTTTGGTTCAATCTCTTGGCGGTCCTTGCGACAGCAGTTTATCTGTACTCGTCCGGATACAAAGACAGCTTTCGAGTCAGCTTATTTTGGGAACCTGTTGTTTATCTTCTTTTTTGGTTCTTTCATGGATATCTCCGGGCCTCCTTCATCTTCCTGGCGTTGATTGCGGCTTATCACATATTAGGATTTGTCATTCGTCCAAGAGCTGACTACTTCAGTTTGTCATTTTTGCTCAGCTTCATCTTGATTATTATCGGGGCTGGTGTTTTATGGGCCAAGATGAGAGACCCAATCTTTTCAATTAAAATACCCTAACACGGACATGCAGGGGAGCGGGGACGGACGTAGTTGAAAAATAACACTTTACAGATATGGAAATGTGTAGAAGCCCCTGGGAAGAGAGTAAGGAAAAATCTCAATAATTGCGTTATTTGGGGGGATTCTGTAAAAATCGACTACAAATGGTGCTGCACAGAATTTTTTCTGTATAATTAAAAGTTCGATCAGATAAAAGAGAAAAATCAAACACCATGAACAAGACGACAATCCAGTCCACCCCGTATGGCCCGGCAGTCATAATCTGGAGTATGTTTGATATTGGCGCCAAGATCGTCCGAGTGCTCCTGTCAAATCCTGCCGCTTCAGCCTTAGAGAGAGTGTCGGAGCTTTACCCAGTCGCGCAAGAGTCTTTGTGTGGGGAGATAGGTTCCGTGGCGTCAGGGATCTGCAGGTTACTCAAAGGAGAACCTATCGACTTCTGTCTTGATATTACAGACTTTGGCATATGTGGAGAATTCCAGCAACGGGTTCTTCGTGCTGAGCATGCGATACCGAGGGGACGTGTCAGTACATACAAACTTATCGCCGCACATCTGGGCGTACCCGGTGGAGCGCGAGCGGTAGGCAATGCTTTGGCAAACAATCCTTTCCCGCTTATCGTGCCGTGCCACCGCGCAATTCGGTCTGACTACGGTCTCGGCGGTTACCAAGGTGGACTGGACATGAAACGATCCCTGTTGAGCAAAGAGGGGATTGTCTTCGATGATTCCGGACGAGTGCAATGCTCCCACTTTCACTACGGTTAGAAGGATCGAACACTTCGCTGGAAGTATCACCGGGGTCAGACTTGAATATCCACATCTAAGGACAAAAAGAAAGATTGTATTGTCCTGAATAGGAAAAATCTCAATAACTGAGTCTGATCGCAAAGACCCAGCAGAAGAACCGTTTTTAAAAAAGTGACTTTATCACAGGCTCATTAGCGGGATTGAAAATAAGTATCTATTGTATGGAAGAGGAGGCATTTGCATGAGTCACAAAAAAATCGCCATGGAACATGATAAGAGGATCGCTCTCGTCGCGCACGACAACAAGAAGCGTGATCTGGTTGAATGGGCAAAATACAATCGAGTGCTCTTAGCCCACCACAAGATATATGCGACAGGAACCACCGGCGAGATATTGGAACAAGAGTTTGGCTTCAAAGTTAACAAACTCCAGAGTGGACCATTGGGTGGTGATCAGCAAATCGGCGCCAAGATAGCCGACGGTGAGATTGATTTTCTCATCTTTTTCTGGGATCCGCTCGAACCGCAACCCCACGATCCAGATGTCAAGGCGCTCTTGCGTATGGCGGTCGTCTGGAACATTCCCATTGCTTGCAATCGCGCCTCTGCCGATTTCATGATCTCCTCCCCCTTGATGGACGGTGATTATGACCGTCTTGTGCCCGATTATGATGCATATCGAACCCGGAAGATAGCCGGGGACGTTTGATCAGTTGATGGTGCGGTTGGATCGACCGGTGGATACAACTTGTTAATTAACTGCCGCTTGAAGCTGACGGCTCGCCCGAGATAACTTACTACTTCAATGCTGAGCATTTTATGCATGTTGAACCATTGGCTGAGACGGTAAGACTCATGGTAAAAAAAGATGAGGCAGAGAAAGCCAGGGAGGTACTACAGGATTTAGACTTAGCAATCATTGGCATCGATCTTAGAAAAGGCAAAGGCGACGGAGAAAACGAATAAGCCTATGCTGTCAGCCCGTACATTCTTGACTAAGTTTGCAGTAGTGTAAAGTGTAGGCCTGACACTTATACTTCTAGGATGAAGAAAGGAGACAAAAAATGGTATTAAAACCGAAATATGCCTGTCTTGTTCCAATTATTGCTCTGCTGGTCCCTATTCTTTTCGTTTGCGGTTGCAACCGTGCAGCCCTCCGTGCTCCGGGCGCCTCTCTGGCCTTCCCCGAAAGACTGACCGCTTACTCAGCCAAAACGGCAAGCTATCCGTATGCCCTTGTGGTAACCGCCCCCATTGATCAGCGTTCCAAGCATTACGGAGAGGACGTGGCCGGAACGAAATGGAAAAGTTGCTCAAACGATCCTTTCTGGAGTACAAATGCTTCGGAAATAATCCAACAGAGACTGGTCAAAGAGTTGCAGGCTTCCAGACTTTTCTCGAAGGTATCCACTACACCGACAAGCCCCGATGACGTGATGATGAAAACAGAAATCCATGCCTTCTGTTCTCAGGCAAGGGGCTTTATTTGGGTTCGTGTTGCTGGAATTACCTCTTTACACATTACCTTGGAGCAAAACGGCAAAATCCTTTCGGACCATAAATTCGAGAAGGTAGTTACTGATGCAGATAAGGAATATACAGGGGCACAGGTAGCAACGGTCGAGCAGGCTATGAGCGTGACCATGGCCGACAGCCTGCGCGAGTCATTGAAAGATATGTTAAAACAAATTGACGCGGAAGCGGGAGCCTGGAGAGTCGTTGAAAAATAGGCGCACCCGACGTGGCAGAATAGCCTGTAACGCCGGCGATCACCGTGTTATGCTCCTCAAAGGAGCTAAACGTTTGGGAGACAGCTTACGAAAAAAATGATATCATCAATGACGTTTTTCTTTTTCTTCCTTGGATGTGCAAGCACTACGCTAATAAATTCCAACCCTCCTGGAGCAAAATTATTTTTGAATGGACAAGAAAAAGGCGAGACACCTTACACCCACACTGATAGATCAGCGGCTGGAGCAAGGACATTAGTAATATTAAAGAAAGAAGGGTATCAAGACTTTAACGGTGAAATTCGACGTAGTGAGCTATCGGTTCCCGCTCTCATAGGAGGAATTTTAGTAATGGTACCTTTCATCTGGATATTGGAGTATCCGCCCCAGTACACCTTTGAGATGGAGAAGCTGAAATAATTTAATTGGTAGTTTCTGTGGAAAAGGCGTCGGCTGATACGGGGTCAAAGCTATATTAAACACTTTACTCAAGAGTCTGGGGTCAGAATTAAATATTGACATCTAAGGACAGAAAGAAAGATTGTCTTGTCTCTGAGGAGAGTAAGGAAAAATCTCAATAATTGAGTCTGACCCCAAAGACTTATTCATTGTTAGACATTGCGATATTTGGGAGGGATTCTGTAAAAATCGACTCCAAATGCTGCTATACAGAATTTTTTCTGTATAATGAATAGTTGGAGCGCCACGGGGACGCAGCACACGCAACGCTACGCGTTGTGGTGGATCGCCTTCATTTCATGATAGACTGCGTGGGCTTTCATGAACGGAATAGAGCATCAGACCAGCAAGAGGCAGAAGCGTTATGTACCTTGACCTGATTGTGCAGATCGCCACGATGGTCCTGTGGCTGGCAGCGGAAGCGTACCTGATCCGAAGGGACGGTGCTCGCGGGAAGGGGAAGACGGAGATAGATCGAACAACAAGGAACTACAACACCATCGCAACGGTGGTGGCGTTGGCGGTGGCCCCGTCAGTGAGCTGGGTCGCAGTACTTCGGTTCGATGTTCGTGGAGCAACAGTGGTATTTTGGCTCGGGACCGCAATAATGTTACTAGGGTTGTTTCTACGGCATTGGTCGATCATCGTTCTCGGAAGGTACTTTCGAACGACAATAGAACTAGAGAAGGGCCAGAAAGTAGTCCAGAAGGGTCCGTACAAGTACATAAGGCATCCATCGTACGCCGGGATCGTTCTCTTTTTTGTAGGATATGGGCTCCTCTCCAAGAACTGGATTTCGTTGTTGGCTGCAGTCTGTCTTCCAACCATCTCGCTCGTCTACCGGATACGGATTGAGGAAGGTGCTTTGGTGAGAGGACTCGGGGCGCAATACGCAGCATATCAAGGGAAGACGAAGAAACTGATCCCGGGAATATGGTAGCAGGAGCGCAAGGCCCAGAGGGTGGCGCTCCACCAAATCGTTGAAGCTGTCGCCCTGAGTTCTGCTCTTCGAGCGCCAACTCCAGCCAGCTACCAACTGCGGGTGCAGGCTGATTCGGGGGTGCAGCTTAACTCTATCGTGTAACTTTTTTATAAGGTGTAATCAAATGGCAATGGAAGGGAGCTTTAGAGAAAGATACCGATCAGGGAATACTCCCTGGGACATTGGCCAGCCGGATTTCAATCTGATCGAAGTGGTGACCAAGCGCCCTATTCCAAGCTGCAAAGCCTTGGATATCGGCTGTGGAACCGGAGACAATTCCATATGGCTTGGACGGAATGGCTTTCAGGTTACTGGCACCGATACTTCGGACATTGCTCTGGAGCAAGCAAAAGAAAAAGCTTCTACGGCTAACGTTGAATGCAATTTCGTGCTTGCTGATATTCTCAAGAACAAAGTTGAAGACGCTCCTTTCGGTTTTGTATTTGACAGAGGTTGTTTTCACGCATTCGGTTCTGAAAAGGATCGAAGAAGATTTGCCCAGAATGTGGCTGCTCATTTGGGGGAAGCCGGCCTGTGGCTGACACTTGTTGGTAATGCCGATGAGCATCGGAAGGGTCCTGGTCCGCCTCAACGGACTGCAGGAGATATCGTCTCGGCAGTAGAGCTTTATTTTGAGATTCTTTCGCTTACATCCGGCCATTTCGGTTCTAATCGCCCAAATCCACCCAGGGCCTGGACCTGCCTGATGAAAAAAAGGTAGGATCATCCAGCAGAAGAAGCAGTTTCTAAAAACCTGATTTTATCTACAGGCTCGTTGGACGGAGAAGATATGAAATGTCCGCAGTGCGATAATGACTTCTTGTTGACGTGGAAGCGATATATCAAAGCCCCATTGGGCAGGATGGCCTGCCCTTCTTGCCATGCAAAGCTCGTGTGCACGCATCGCTGGTTCTATTGGCCACTCATGATTCTTGGTTGTTGTATTCTGGGTATTCCTCTGGCCATATTGGGTGCGAAGTATGGTGTTGCCGGCGCCATGACGGGATGGTTTATCGGTGCGCTCGGCATTGGAATCCCATTTGATAGGTTTCTTGAGATCAGGTTCTCAGTGCTTAGGATGAGACAGGATGAGAACGTCCAGCAGGCCGACTGGAAGCGACGTCCCATAGGTCTCACCTCAGTCGCGATGTCAGTAACAAATAATCAGGATTCTGGAGATTCCATGTTCTGTCCGAAATGTAGAACTGAATATCGTGAAGGATTTTATGTTTGCACAGACTGCAATTCTGATCTGGTTGATGAGCTACCGCCAGAGGAAGTGCCGGAATTTACCGAGTATGCAGAAGTACTGGGTACGTATAACCCGGCAGATGTTGCGTTGATAAGAAGCATCTTGGATGCAGAAAATATAACCTATTACTTCAATGCTGAGCATTTTATGTATGTCAGACCATTGGGGGAGCCGGTAAGACTCATGGTAAAAAAAGACGAGGCGAGAAAGGCGAAAGAGGTACTGAAGGATTTAGACTTAGCAATTATTGGCATCGATCTTAGGAAAGGTAAAGCTGACAGCGAAAATGGAACTGACTAATTCAATCGCTACCAAGCGGCCACCGGATCGCCGGTAAAACCGGCTCCCGGTGAGCCTTCGCGTTTGGTCTGGAAAGGGGAAGTCATGAAGAAACGACTACGGGTGTGGTTGTGGGCAACAACGACGGTTGCTGGGGTTCTCGTGATAGGAGTAGTGGACTGGCTGACCGGATATGAACTCAGTTTCACCGTGTTCTACTTTGCGCCCGTATCGGTTGGCGCATGGTTTTTGGGGTTTGGTCCCTCCGTAGCTTTGTCTGTGCTTAGTGCCTTAGTGTGGTTTGGCGCGGATATCTTCGCGGGGCATGTGTATTCATCTCCCTTCTATGCCGTCTGGAACGCCGCGATGCGTCTCGTTTCTTTCCTCGCGATAGGCTGGTCTGTGTCGAAGATTCGAGAATTGCTGGACGCTGAGCGGCGGACAGCAGAAGTCTTGCGGCGTTCGCTTTCCGAGGTCAAGGTGTTGGAGGCCTTTCTCCCCATCTGTACCCAGTGCAAGAAAATACGCAATCAGCGGGGCGTGTGGCAGCGATTGGAGGTCTACTTTGGGGAGCACTCGAACACTCAATTTTCGCACGGCTACTGTCCTGAATGCGCCAAGAAGGCCATGGCAGAGGCAGGTTTGATTGATGGGAAGACCGAACAAGACCCGTGAGCATACGCCCTACCGCGCGTTGTTCATGGGAAGAGCTGGGGTCAGGCTTAAATATTGACATCTAAGGACAAAAAGAAAGATTGTCTTGTTCCTGAAGAGAGTAAGGAATTTTCCTGCAGGCTCGTTAGAGGCCACAAATAATAATGCCAGATAAGCTGAAAGATCAGAAATTCGTCTGCCCCTGGTGGTTATGTTTCACGTTCGACAACCCCTTAAGGAAATTACTGCACAACCCTGAGGCGATCTTAGGTCCTTATATTAAACCGGGGAACAACGCGATAGACGTTGGTGCCGGCATGGGCTATTTTTCCATTCCCATGGCAAGATTGGTGGGCCCGGCGGGGCATGTGACCGCGGTCGACATTCAGACCAAAATGCTTTCGGCTTTGGCCAGGAGAGCGCAAAGACAAGGAGTGTCCGAAAGAATCACCACACATCTCGCAAGCCCCGGTTCTTTGGATCACCATTCTAAAGCCGATTTCATTTTGGCGTTTTGGATGGTCCATGAGGTTCCAGATCAAAGCAGCTTTCTAACAGAAATCCACAATCTCCTAAAACCCGATGGACTCTTCCTTCTGGTTGAACCGATCGTTCATGTGCTTAAGAAAAGCTTTTTCCAGACATTGAAAACAGCGGAGGACGTTGGGTTCTTCGTAAAGGAAAATCCAAAAATCCGCATAAGTCATAGCGCCCTTCTGGTGTGCAACAGAGGGGGGAAAATGGTGGACGTAGGGAAAAATGCAACGTGATATAGGGTAAGGCAGGCGGCACTGTGGTCACCCATTTAACGTTGTTGACCAAGGCTCTTATGAGTCGGGCAATAAAACGGGTGGAGCGTGTCTGAAAACGTATGATCGTAAGACCTGACCCTTTTTGTACTTCGCTATTGAATAGCGTCTTCGCCAGACTTGTTCATCACCCCTTGTTTAACAAGCTGTCTTAGAACCGACCTCCCATTCTTGTCTGATGATGAACTGTTCTTATGCCCTGCAGCTTCTTATTTTGGAAGGCAGCCCAGGAAAATATTTCTGTGCAATGCTAATCGCAAAAGAGTTGCTTTTGACAAACTTGACGTAATCTTTCGAGTGTGTGATAACTGTCACAAGCGAATCTTGGAAAGTGTTGGCCTCAAAGGAAAGGAATTCAACTATGACGATTCAGTCGTAAAACTAAAAAATATCAAAGGAGGAGTTATGAGTAAAAGAGATGTAGTAATTGTTGATGGTGTAAGGACAGCCTTCGGAACCTTGGGACGCACACTGCGTGACTTTTCGATGGAAAAACTGGGGGGCATCGCCCTCAAAGGCTTAATTGAGAAAACCAAGATTATCGAAAAGGCCGGCTATGTGGATTCCGTTTTTGCCGGATCGGCCATTGGCGCGACCTCCGCAATGAACCCGGCGCGCTGGATCACTCTGGCGGCGGGTCTTCCCGAGAGCACGGCAGCATCCTATGTGGAAATGCAATGCGGTTCGGCGATCGATTCCATCAACCATGCTGCATGGAGAATCATTGCGGATCAGGCCGATATCATGGTCGCGGGCGGGATGGAATCCTATAGCCAGGCATGCGCCAAATTCTCCATGTCGAGCGAGCCTTTCCGGATGATCCCTCCCATGCCGATCGCCCCGTCTCTTTCGCCTACGCTGGATCCGGCAACCATGAACATGGGGTTGACGGCAGAAGCCCTGCAGAAGAAGTACAACATTTCCCGCAAGGCGCAGGATGAGTTCGGCCTGCGCAGCCAGGTATTGGCCAAGAAGGCCATGGACGCCGGCTATTTCGTGGATGAAATCATTCCCGTCATGGTTCCCCAGGGAAAGAAACAGCCCCCGCTGGAGTTCAAAGTGGACGAACATCCCCGTACGACCTCCATGGAAGCCCTGTCGGCCCTGCCGCCGGCATTCGTCAAAGACGGAACGGTCACCGCCGGAAACGCCTCCGGTCGTAACGACGGCGCCGCCTTCGTTCTGATGATGACGCGAGAGAAGGCTGAGCAGCTCGGATATAAGCCGATGGCCAGATGGATCAGCGGCGGCGATTTCGGTGTCGATCCCAAGATCATGGGTATCGCGCCTGGTTATGCCATTCCTAAGGCCCTGAAGCGCGCCAACCTGAAGCTTTCCCAAATGGACGTCATGGAATGCAATGAGGCCTTTGCCGTGCAGAACCTGGCGGTGATCACGGAACTCGAGAAGCAGACCGGCGAGAAGGTTGACATGGACAAATGGAACCCCAACGGCGGCGCGATTGCCTTTGGCCATCCCAACGGCGCTTCGGGAGCCCGTATCTGCATCTTTACGATGAAAGAACTGATCCGCAAGGGCGGCAGGTACGGCTTCTTCAGCTCCTGCTGCGGCGGTGGTCTGGGTGTAGCGACCGTTATCGAGAACCTGCAGCGCTAATCATTAGGTGACAAGATGTAATCGGATGGCAATCGAAGAGAGCTTTAGAGAAAGATACAGATCAGGGGACACTCCCTGGGACATTGGCCAGCCGGATTTCAATCTGATCGACGTGGTGACCAAACACCCTATTCCATGCTGCAAAGCCTTGGATATCGGCTGTGGAACCGGAGACAATTCCATATGGCTTGGACGGAATGGCTTTCAGGTTACTGGCACGGATACTTCGGACATTGCTCTGGAGAAAGCAAAAGAAAAAGCTTCTAAAGCCAGCGTTGAATGCCATTTCATACGTGTTGATTTTCTTAAGAATAAAATTGAAGGCGCTCCCTTTGATTTTGTATTTGACAGAGGTTGTTTTCACGCATTCGGCTCTGAAAATGATCGAAGAAGATTTGCCCAAAATGTCGTTGCTCATTTGGAGCAAGCCGGTCTGTGGCTGACACTTGTTGGTAATGCCGATGAGCATCGGCAAGGTCCTGGTCCGCCTCAACGGACTGCAGGAGATATCGTCTCGGCGGTAGAGCCTTATTTTGAGATTCTTTCACTGACATCCGGCCATTTCGGATCGAATCGTCCAAATCCACCCAGGGCCTGGATTTGCCTGATGCAGAAACGGCATCTCCCATAATTTGGGGCGCGTCAGGGGACGCTGATGAACAAGTTGAACAAATCTGATGTCGGAAGCAAAGGTAGAGGTTCAGAAAGAAGCGAACATTCCCCATGCAGAGTAAGCATAATTTCTCTTAGTCCTGCCGCCTTCTGGTCTCTTGGAGGTGATCCGGAGGTATAATGGACTTCACACAAATCGTTTACGAAAAGCGCGGCTCCGTGACGATCATCCGATTCAACCGTCCGGAGGTGCTCAACTGCGTCGGTCCGACAACACACCGGGAATTGATCCAGGCGTGGACGCAATTTCGCGATGACGATGACGCGAAGGTTGCCATCATCACCGGCACGGGCGAAAAGGCCTTCTGCGCAGGAGGGGATCTCAAGGCCGAGGAAGGATTAGTCCCGGTGACGCCCGAGGAAATCGCCGCCCACAACCGAGGCGAGCGCCCGGGGATACTCGGTCCCAGCCGGTGGACGGACATCTACAAGCCCATCATCGCCGCCGTCAATGGCGTCGCTTATGCCGGGGGACTGGAGTGGGCGTGCTTTGCCGATATCCGCATTGCCGAGCAGCACGCATCATTCGGCGTGACCTGTCGGCGCTGGAACATTGGATTGGGAGACGGCGGAACCCAGCGGCTGCCCCGGATTGTAGGAATGGGCCGTGCGATGGAACTCATTATCACGGGCCGGGTGATCGATGCTCGGGAGGCCGAACGAATCGGGCTGGTTAACGAAGTGGTCCCGAAAGGCAAGTCGCTCGAGCGCGCCCTTGAGATCGCGGAGTACATTTGTAGGCTTCCGCAGCCCGCGATTCATACCGACAAGGAAGCTGCCGTCCGCGGGTTTGGACTTCCGCTTTCCGAGGGGCTTCGGATCGAAGCCGAGTGCTTCAACCGCTCAATTTTCAATCCCGCCACCTTTGAGGGGCTGCGCCAATTCATTGAGCGGGACCATCCAGACCGGCGTCGCGATCAATCGGCCCAGACACCAGGTTTGGTAAGGGATAAGATGCCGGATGAGGGCACCGACTAACGACACGGCGGACCAGGCAGAATTTACTTTTGGGGGGGGTCACTCGGGTCAGACTTAAATATTGACATCTAAGGATAGAAAGAAAGATTGTCTTGTCTTTGAAGAGAATAAGGGAAAGAGGATTACGAGGGGTTATGCAGTAGATTGTGGTTTGGGGAAAGCGGTACAATTCCTTAACGGGAGGTTGCGTTCATGAAATGGCTTGAAAAGTATGCGGACTACGCTTACGCCTTGATGCGCATCGTGACGGGATTTATGTTCGCGTTCCACGGCGCCCAGAAAATCCTGGGAGTGCTTTCCGAGTTTCGGCCATCGGCATGGTCCCAGCTCTGGTTTGGTGGGATCATCGAGCTTGTGGGAGGGCTGATGGTGATGCTGGGGTTTAAAACCCGCGCGGCGGCTTTCATCTGCTGCGGCACGATGGCCGTGGCCTATATTCAATATCACTGGAAGCTCCAAATCGGACCTCAGCTCTTCCCGGCAGTAAACAAAGGTGAGTTGGCTCTTCTCTACACTTTTGTTTTTCTCCTCATTGCCTGTCGAGGCGGGGTCAAATGGAGCCTGGACAAAACGAAATAAGGTACAAGCACGAGATGAGACAACTTAAGGACAACGTGCAACACTCCAGTACCTGCCTGCCAGTAGGGGCATAGCCGCCGTTGATTTCCTCCCATAGGCCCTGCAAAAATATGATTTGACAAGGGTTGCAAAATGTAATACATTGTTAGACATGAAATCTGCAACACTGACAATCCGATTAGATAAAGACCTTAACGGCTTACTGTCCAAAGCCAGTAAGCGGTCTGGGAGAAACCGAAGTGAAATCGCCCGAGAGGCCCTGCGCCGTCAGCTCCGACTTCAACAATTTGAAGAATTGAGGAAGAGGATCATGCCTTTCGCCGAGGCACGGGGTTTTTTGACGGACGAAGATATCTTCTCGCAGATATCATGAGGGTCTTTCTGGACACAAATGTGTTGGTAAGTGCAATGGCCACCAGGGGCCTTTGCGCCGATGTGTTAAGAGAAATCCTCACCTCCCATCGATTGGTTGTTTCTGCTGCACTCTTTAATGAGCTAAGACGAGTCCTACGACGAAAGCTTCAAATTCCGGATGAGCTCATTGATGATGCGATAGAGATGCTCCAACAGGATGCTCATTTGGCAACTCCCTCAACCCTTCCGGATGTTAAAATCCGGGATAAAGACGACCTTATGATCCTCTCATCTGCATTGGATGGAGGTGCTGACCTGCTCGTCACCGGGGATAAGGAGCTTCTCAATTTGGGCAAAATCCAAGACATGGAGGTAGTTTCACCCAGGGGTTTTTGGAAGCGGATACGAACCCAACCGTCGCGCCTACCCGACAAGGGATAGAAGCGGGTGTTCGCTTCGTATCGGTTTCAGGAAAATTCAACCTGCCCACCAAACTTTCCGCATCGATACCTTCCCGATAGTCAGCCCACGTCTCCCGGATAGCGGTCTTCTCCTCCTCTCCTCGAGACGCTTAACAAAACATCCCCGGCCCATCGTGGAGTGGAGCCCCTGAAAAAAATCTCTCAAATTAAAAAAATGCTTGACAAACCAAAAAAGAGCGTTATAATTTCGTTAGTTTAGTTTGCTAAACTAATTTCTTTGTATACTGTCTTACAGCTTACTAAACAAAATTCTTTTTTTACTGTTCTTACAGGGTTTATGAAGATCGGAGAGCGGATTCGGAATTTGAGACAGTTGAGCAACCTGACCCAGGAGGAGCTGGCCGAGCGGGCCAATCTGACCAAGGGGTTTATCTCCCAGATCGAAAGGGACCTGACCTCCATCTCCCTGGACAGTCTGATCCCGATTCTCGAGGCCCTGGACGAAAACATTTCCGACTTCTTCAAGGAAGCCTCGCAGGAGAAGATCGTCTACCGGGAGAAAGAACGGGTGGCGATCGAAAAAGAGAAGATCCAAAAGTTTGAGCTTTTGGTCCCGGGTTCGACGAATCGGCGGTTGGAACCTATCCTCTTGACCCTCCGGAAAGGCGAGTCCACCCCCAAAGAGAGGCCCCATGAAGGCGAGGAGTTTGGTTTTGTCCTCCGGGGAAGGGTGAACCTTCGTTTTGGAAGAGAGATTTTGAAGCTGAAAAAAGGGGAATGTTTTTACCTTTCAGCAGAGAAGGAGCATTGGATCCATAATAGCGGCTTGAGGGAGGCAGTGATATTATGGATCAGCTCACCCCCTTCATTCTAACAGGTTGCCGGAAGATGCCCCTGCCTACCGGCAGGCAGGCATCTGCGGCGTTGCCCTCATCCTTCGTTGTTGCGACGTACACCTCATGTACGCCTCACTCCTCAGGATTTCGGGCGCCCTGCATCTCGGCATTTTTGAGCAACCTTAGAAAGACAGTTTTTCAGTGAGCTGGTAATTTACGGAGCTCGATATTTTAGGAACGCACACCACAAACCCCATACGTCCTCGGCCAGACGAGAGATAATGGAGGAAGACTGTGATCATTAAAACCCCGACACAATACTTTCTGGTTTCTGGAGCCTCGGACGGCTTCACATCTCTGAATGCCTTTGACGGAGCCCTCCTCCAGGCGGGCATCGGGAACACCAACATCGTCAAGATGTCGAGCATCCTTCCGCCCCATTGTCAACAGGTTTCCCCGGTCGCTCTTCCTCCGGGAGCCCTGGTACCGGCGGCTTATGCTGCGATCACCAGCGATGTGCCCGGAGAGATCATCTCAGCAGGCGTGGCTGTCGCTCTTCCGGAGGATGAAAATCAGAATGGGTTGATCATGGAATATTCGGCGAAAGGAGAGCGGGTCAAGATCGAGGAGATGGTCCGGAATATGGCCGTGGAGGGGATGAAGCTTCGCCGATGGAAGATCAAGGATCTGAAATCGATCGCCGTAGAATACAGAATAAAGAAAATCGGGGCGGCCTTGGCCGCTGTGGTCCTGTGGGGGTAATTAGAACAGTTAAGAGTTATGAATGATGAGTTAAGAGTTATAAATTAAGAGTTAAGAATGATGAATTGTGATTTGAACTCTAAACTCTAAATTCTAAACTCTGCACTTTAGCTTCAGATGAAACTCCCCATCGTAGAAACCAACTATATCTCAGCCACTGCTTCGTTTGAAAAAAGCAATGGAGTGATCCTCGGGTGCCCCTATGACGGGTCTGCCTCGTTTCGTCCGGGCGCCCGTTTCGGACCCTCTGCGATCCGGAGAGCCTCCTGGGGAATTGAAACCTTCAGTCCATACGTTCAAAGAGACCTGAGCCAGTGCTCCCTTCACGATATGGGAGACCTGGAATTACCCTTGGGAGAGAAGAAGGTCTCTTTGGGCTTGATTCGGAATGGAGTTGGCAAGATCCTCTCTGAGAAAAAATTTCCCATCCTCCTCGGAGGGAACCACCTGATCACTCTTCCGGTCATCGAAGAGATGCTTTCGGTCCACCCTCGTCTTCATCTCGTCCAGATTGACGCTCACACAGATTTGAGAGAAGATTATCTGGGCGAACCCCTTTCCCACAGTACGGTCATGAGAAAGGTGGTCGATCATTTGGGCGAGGGCAGATTGTTTCAAATCGGGATTCGGTCCGGGACAGAAGAGGAATTTAAATTAGCCAGAAAGATGAAATCCATCGTCCCCCTCGAGGCAAATTCTCTGAGCTCAATGATCAATCGCCTCAGGAATCAGCCCGTCTATATCACCTTGGATCTGGATGTGATCGATCCGGGCCTTATGCCGGGTGTTGGAACGCCGGAGCCCGGAGGTCTCACGTTCCCGGAATTCGTTTTCCTGATGAAGAAACTTCAAGCGCTTCATGTCGTCGGGTTTGATATCGTGGAGCTGACGCCGGACTACGACCCCACCCAAGTCTCCTCTGTCACGGCTTCCGTGATTCTAAGAGAGATGATCCTCGCCTTCTGTTTTACAAAGATGTGACTGCCGTCGTCCCATTCATATTCCAAGGGAGGGGAGGATTCAATTCGGGACGAGAGTGACGACTTTTTCCTTTGAATCGATCGTCACGTTGAAATTGGCCAAAAAGTCGCGGCCCAATAGACCATCGGCCCCCTTCAGGTCGGCATCGTGGACGACGATAAGAAGCGGGCCTACCCTGGCCTCGCCGACCTCCACGGACTGAACCCATACCGCCACTGCATCGCTCGTTCCGGTTACTCCCTTTACAATACCCCGTGGCGCATCCTCCGTAGAGATACCAAGCTTCTGCAGCGCTGCCGGCGCAACCAGTGTACGGTCGGATCCGGTGTCAAGAATCAAGGTGATGGATCCAGCGCCGTTGATCTTAGCACTGACTAGGACAGGAAGGCCAGGGGTGAACGGAACCTTGGTAAAGCTTGTCGGAGCCGGGCTTCGTTCCAGCTCCGGAGGCACGGGAGGAGAGGTGGGGAGAGAAAGCAACACCGCTTTCGAACGGTAAGGTTCGGGGATGCTCTCAAGTGTTGTCGTGTAGTACTGTACACCCTGGTCATCGACCCAGTAGTAGATATCTGCCAGGGCTAGTCCCGGAAGAAGCACACCGATCAGGATGAGCGCTATCACTCGGCCAAGCATCATACACCTATTCTAAACCCATCGGGCAGCTATCGTCCACCCCCGTCCCCTTTTCCGCAACAGAGGAGACGGCGGGACAAAAGGCACACGGATTTAAAGCGCTATTTAATAAATAGCCAAAAGCCGTTCAAGAAATAGGCCATGCCTCAAGCGATGACTTCGTCCACGTACCGTTTCATTTCCACATTCCAATGCCCAAGGAATTGAGGGCCGAGCGAATTCTTGCAAAATCGGTCTTGTCAAAGGGGCGATTCATGAGGCAATGGCAGGAGCAGAAGATTAAGGCCGAATGATAAGGGAACGACATTCGATATTGCTTGAAAAAGGCAAGGCTAATCAACCTTCTTTATCAGGATGGCGCTATTGACTCCGCCGAAACCCGCTGATATGG
Organism: uncultured delta proteobacterium; assembly: GCA_963765435.1. Lineage (GTDB taxonomy): Bacteria > Desulfobacterota > BSN033 > BSN033 > UBA1163 > UBA1163. The sequence continues at coordinate 1,392,089 of CAVXWK010000002.1, read as the reverse complement.
AAAGTCCAAGTCTGACTTCCTTCTTTCTCGCCTGGTTAGGGACATAGTCCAGGTCGCATTCGGGGTCTGAGAACTCATAGTTGAGCGTAGGATGGATGATCCCTTTTTCGATGGCCAGAAGGACAGCGATGGCCTCTACCCCTCCAGCCGCTCCCATCAGATGGCCAGTAATTGATTTGGTGGAACTGATGGGAACGCGGTAAGCGTATTTTCCGAAGACGCCTTTGATCATTTTCGTCTCCACCCGATCATTCAATACCGTGGAGGTGCCATGAGGATTGATGTAATCAATCTCTTCCGGATGGATGCCGGCCATCTCAAGTGCATCCTTGACGGCCTTACCCAATGCTTTCCCGTCGGGATCGGGGTCAGTGAGATGATAGGCATCGGCTGTCATCCCCCATCCGATCACCTCCCCATAGATGTGAGCCCCTCTTTTTTTGGCGTGTTCTAATTCCTCGAAGACCAGCACGCCACACCCCTCGCCCATCACAAATCCATCCCTCTCACGGTCGAAAGGCCGGGAGGCTTTGTTCGGATCGTCATTTCGTGTTGACATCGCCCTTAACACATCAAACCCTCCAAACACATAAGGGGTAATACAGGCATCCGCTCCTCCCGTGATCATGAGATCTTCGCCTCCGCCCTGAATCTGAAGGAAGCTATTGATCATGGCATGGGTCCCAGATGCACAAGCCGTCGAAACAGCATAAGAAGTCCCACAGATCGAATAATATTGGGCCACATGGGAGGTGATCGCACTCAGGTAGATATTCGGAAGAGCAAAAGGGGAAATGCCCCTCAGCCCCCTCGACAGAAAACGCTCATGGAAGTGTTCCATCAAATCCATCGCTTCCACACCTACACCCATGACCACGCCTATCTGGAAGGGATCCAATTCTTTGGGATGATACACTCCCGTATGTTTGTGCAGCCCTTCTTTCTCCAGATCGTTTCTATCGAGCTCTATCCCGGCATCCTGCAGCGCAAGCCATGTGGCAGCAATGGCAAATTGGGACGATCTTCCGAGGTGTTTGGAAAGTTTTGACCTTTCCACAAAATGAGAGAGCTCAAAACCTTCGATGGTGGCACTGATCTGACATCGGTATTGACTCATGTCTTTATTCGGGAATGAAAACCGTTTGAAAAAAGACTTCCCCTGAACCAAACTCTCCCAGTAAGCCTCTTTCCCGATCCCTACAGGAGTGACAGGTCCCACTCCCGTGATTACCACGCGTTTCTTATAATTCCTCACGCCCATCTCCTTTCCAGCTTGTCCTGCAATTCTTATCGATTGCCCCCCTGTTTGTCAAGGCCGAGAGAATTTTGATCAAAAAGGCGGACACACCTTTGCTTCGAATAATAAATTCTTTCTGAGGTCAATCACTTTTTTCAGGGCGCCGGGGGAAGAAGAACGAAGGGATGCCTGCCCATCCGGTGTTGACGGATGGAATAAGCGAACGACTCCTCACTATTCTTTAAGAAAATCAAGGATGGCTTGATTCACTTCATCCGGAGTTTCCCACATGGGGATATGACCGCTCCCTTCAACCCTTAGAAATTTCGAGCCTGGGACGGCTTGATGGAGAACCTCCCCCACGTGAGGAGGGAAGATGAGATCCTTCTCTCCCCAGATGAATAAGGTAGGTTGGCGGATCATGGAGAGCTGATCCTTCAGGTTCAAGGCTTCCTTAGCGTGCCTCAAAGTGGAATAAAGCACCCAGGTTGTTCCTTTGATCTTGGAAAGTTGGTACTGCCGATCCACCACCTCCGGCGTGATCCGTCTGATGTCCGAGACACACTCCAGAAGGACCCATTTGAGCGAATGTCTGCCTCGCGCCGCAATAGCCAGATAAGCGAGGATTGGAATATCTTTGATGACCGCCAGGGCCCGGAAGGATTCATTTTTGACCTGGTGGAGGACATCCGGAGGGACACAATCGATCAAGATGAGTCGGTCCACCCGTTCGGGATAGAGGATCGCCATTCCCCAGGCGATTCCCCCTCCCATCGAATTTCCGATCAGGGTGGCCTTCTCAATTTCCACCCCATCCATGAAGTCTCTGAAAAAATGGATGTAGGTCTCGGGGGTGTAAGGAATTTTCGGCCGGTCTGAGAAGCCATGGCCTATGAGATCTAAGGCGTAAACACGGCAGAATCGGGAGAGGACATCGATCTGCTTCTCCCATACCCACATCCCGGCGCCATAGCCATGAATCAACAGGAGAGGTTTTCCTTCTCCTCTCACGGTATAAAAAATCGTATGGCCATTAATCTGAATCGTCTGTGGAGAGAGAGAAGGGTTCCAGTCGATCCGGGTTGGCCGGACCAGCGGAATGCTGCGTCCCCATAAAAATGGCATTAAAACGGAAACGACCCATCGGAGACGAACCATCGACTTTTGCTCGGGTATTAGGATTTTGAATAGACCAGTAATTCTTAAGATATCATCCTGATGCGATTGAGCAAACGCACACTAGAATTCGACGACCTCTCCTCCCTTGATGGGACGACGGGTCTTGGTATTGATGTCAAGCGTAAAACCAGGCTCGATCAGGCCCGACCGGCTATATCCCCTGTCCTCCCAATACCCGCCCTCTTCTTCACGGATGAATTCAATCTCGCTTAGCCACTTGCAGCTCTTGTATCCCCATAAATTTGGGATGACCATTCTTAAAGGCCCTCCATACTCGGCTTCGATTGGACTCCCGTTTACGCCATAAGCCAAGAGAGCTCTGGGATTCTCCAAGTCCTTCAGTGAAACGGCTGTGGTGTATCCTCCTCCCACACAAGTGAATCGGACATAACTCGCTTTCGATTTAATGTGAATCAATCTCAAGAAGTCATTCCATTGAACACCTTCCCAATCGGCGCGAACGGACCAGCCTGACACAGAAGTCAGACGGCAGTTGACACGGCTCCCCGGCATCGCGGTTATCTCGGGCCATGAGAAACGCTTTTCTTCTTTGACCAGACCTCCTACGGAAAGAAAGTAATTCTTAAGATCGATTGCAGGCATCCCGCCCACTTTAAAAGCGGGAACGCCGAGGTCTTTAAGGACGCTCATCTCTGTCTCTCCTTTTTCTCTTGAATAACTCCTTTAGCGATTGTAGTCCCTCGATCGTTCCTTTTTCTCCTTTGAGGGTACCCTGAAGCACCTCTTCACCTATCACCTTAATTGGGATTCCCAGAGCCTGCGCGAGAGCAATCCCAACCTGGGTCAAGAACGTCTCCTGAAGGCTGAAACGGGGGTTTTCCATATTCCCTTTCACACGGAATTTAACTTTGATCTGATGCCCCTTCTTTTCCAGTACAGAAACCAGGGTCCCCGCCGGAATCCAAAAGATCATTCCATCCCCTTCTTTGATGTGGAGATTGGTCAGATCGAGCTCTCCGGGCGCATCAATCCTCTTCCCCTTCACGGTAATTTTGGAATCCATGCCCATCACGCCGGACTCGATTTCTGCCGTCACCCTTTTCCGATAATAGGGTTCAAAGGTCTGAACCTCTATCTCTCGGAGCTTCAGGGAGGTTTCCATGTCCATGGTCTTTGTATCGATCCATCCCTTTATCTCAATGCTCCCTTCCTGCCCTTTCCCGCTCATTTTCGCCTGAAACCGGACGGGAGAATGGCCGGAGGTAATGGGATAGTTGATCTCTCTCATCTCAAAATTGATATCTCTCAACTTGATCTGCGCCGGAGGCTCTCCCACTTTTCTATCTTCGAAATCGAAAGACCCTCTCCGGATTCGAATCCGGTCGATCTGAACTTGAGCTCGCCGAACTTCATCCGGCCCTTCTCTCTCCTTCTTTTTGAAAATCTCTTTTTCGTTTCCTTCTCCTTCCGTTTTCGTCATCACCAAGGGACCCGCGACACTCCCGTCTCGAGATCGATAGAAGAAAAAGGACGGCTGGAGGATGGTCAATTCCTTTATGCATATGGGTTTTCTCAAAAGAGAAAGCAGGGAGGGATAAACCCTTATCTCCTCGATCTGAAGGAATCTTTGTTTTGAATCGGGGTCTTCATATCGAATCCCCTTGGCGGAGAGATAGGTGATCTTGGGTTTTATCTCCTCCAAAGTAAATCCATGCCCCACTGCCTTTTGAAGGTGGGGCTCAATCAATTTCACGGCGTAAAACGAAAGGACAAAATATCCTCCGATGAACACCACGACAAGAACTCCGGCAAGGAGAAACCATTTCTTCATCCTTTCACCTCCTCGTCTACAACTTCCTTATAGCCATTAGGAGTGATGGTGGCAAAATAAAAGGGAGGTCCGACTTCCTCCTCCGCAGACCTTTTTTTGAGAAAGGACTTACACAGGGAGAGAAGTGGATCAAGGGGTGATTCCGCTTCTCGCAGAGCCTCCAATCTCCTCTCCACGGACAGAGACCGGGGGACAACAATGATCTGAGAGGTCGAGACGGGTTTTATTGAAATCGTTTCTCCCTCACTGCTTAACAGGTGAAGAACAAATGGTCGGGCGCGGTCTTTGAAGGAGTATCCGGCCAGGATAAGGTAAACCTCGTTTAGAGGAACTGACGCTTCGCCTGCCTCATCGGCTGCTGGATGAGAGAAAGGATGTCGCATCCCTCGTTGACCTAACCATTTTCCATATTGATCGCTAAAAAAAGACAAAGCCACAGTGATGATATCATCGATTGCCTCCGCCCCCTGCCTTTGAAGGAAACTCTGGAACGCCAAACCCATCTCCACCCCGATCCCTGCTCCTGCGCTCAACATGGCGGAGTGGGAGCTCAAACGAAGGAGTTTCTTCAGACTGAAATGCCTCATCTCTCCGGCTTCGTCGAACCAGGTTGCCCGGCTATCTGTTGCCAACACAATCCCTTCATGGGTTGAACAAGCAATGATTTGGGTCATCTTCAATTTTGAAAGACCTTCCCCCTTCCCCTCTCCCCACTGGGGAGGGGGTGGGGTGAGGGGGTCACGGTTTTACAATCAGTGAGACTTCCTTCGCCTTCTTCTCGTAGGTCTCAGCCAGCAGGCTGAAGATCGACTTGATCACCAATTGAAAAAGGAAAGGATTGGGTTGAATTGGATTCAGAGGTTTTTCAAGGTCCATCGCTACCGAAAGGGAAATCTTCGCCTCTTCTTCCCTTTTTAGCTTGAGGAGAACATAAGCCATCTCCTCCAACCTTCGCTGATACAGCAATCTCCTCTCTCCAGAGAAGAGCTCTGCCAATGCCTTTTGGTAGACTCCCTGGAATCGCGCTTCCTTCTGAGCGGGGTTGAGAACAATCTTCGACCCCTCTGCCTCCCAGACTTCATCCGCATAGGGCCGGATTTGTTCCTCCTCAATCCTCCAACCGGAAAAGATATCCGCCTTCAGAAGATCCCCTCCCTTCCTCAACAATCGGTCGTCTCCTGCAATGGCATCGGCCTGAAGATGGGAGTAGATTAATGGCTTCCCATAATCTTTTTTGATATCCTCTATCTCACTTTTTACACGGAGATAGTCTTGGGGAGGGGTTCGCTTCTGCTCAAGGCTTGCTTGATAAGCTTGCGCGAAGAGAAAGGCGACATAGGGAGGCTCCATTTCAACCGTAGGAAACTGATTTTCCCCTTGAACCTCCTCAAAGAAGCTTCTCAACCCCTTCCGTGTCATCTCCTCTTGGGAGAAATTGACGATCCCCGCGCTGTCACTGACGATTCCATGCATGACCGTCAAACCTCTGCCCGGGTGCGGAATAATAAGCCACAAGAGCCGGTGTCCCAGAAAATCGATCCCACTCGCGAATCCTTCTCTTGGGTCTGTCTGTAAAGGACGGAGGATGGACCTCTCTTGATTCGACAAAATCTCCTCAACGGCAATCCCTTTACTCTTCAGTCGGTAAAGGGACCGCTTGATGATTTTTCGAACCTTCTTGTCCTGGGTCTCTCCAAACATTCGATGGAGAAGCCTGGCCGTCACCCTGTCAGGAATGGTCACCATTAATTCAGCCAGACTTCCAGCGATTCGTGGATCCTTTCCCAAGAGAGGAAGCAGAGACTGGAGAATCTCCTCTTCTGATTTTCCACCGGCAATATCCGTTTTTATCCGCTCAGCAACGGTTTGAATATCTTCCATTTTGTCCTTGTACTTTCCCCGCAAACAAAGCCAAATCCCCCTCCTTCTCACGGGGGGGTCAATGAGGACGGCTGATCGTCTGCTGAACGGTCAGGAGCATGGTTACGGAAAGGTTCACGAAAAGAGTATTTCGACAGAGGCGTTCAAGTCTTTCGGCATCGCGATAATTCCCCAACCAGACCTGAATAAGGTTCCACAGGATGAGGAAAAGCGGAACTCCAGAAAGAGCCAGAAGCCAGTGGGCAGTCAGACCAATCCCCCACATCATTTTGATAAAAGACAACCCCCCCAATATGGAAAGTCCGATGTAGAGATCTCCCATTCTCTCTTTTCCAAACCGGACGACGAGGTTCTTTTTCCCGATGGTCCGGTCTGCTTCTTCATCCGGAAACTCATTGATCAAGATCACATTGAAGATGGAGAGGCCAACAGGAATGGAGAGGAGCAAGATCTGTGAGCTGAAGAACCCCGTGAAGAGAAAAAAGCCGGTTGCAATGGGCAACCACCCATAACAGAACCCGATGAGAATTTCCCCCCAACCATGGTAGGACCATCGAATCGGCTTGTTTGAATAAAAAAATCCAAAAACGATACCCATCCCTCCCAACAAAAGCGTTCGAAGATCGGTCCGGTATTGAATATAAATATAAAAAACGATGAGAACGGCCCCTGCCAGACATCCATATCCCAAAAGAAGCGAAACGCGGGCGGGGAGAATCCCTTTTACCAGTACCCTCGATCCCCCTGAAAACCGGTTAAAGTTTTGATTGATCCGATCCCCTTCCAGATCGTTCCATTCCCCCAGGTAATAGGTCATCCACATGATGAGGACGGCCGCCGCCACAGCAAGCAGATAGACTTCGAAGGATCCTTTGTAACCCCAGCGCCAGGCCAGGATAAATCCCAAGACCAAAGGCAGAATTCCCACGGAAAGAAAAGGAATCCGCGAGAGCTTCCACCAAGCGGTAATATAAGTACCCAGCTTCTTCAATACAAATCCTTCTACGGAGCGGAGTCAGAATCGAGTATCAGAAAGCAACAAGCAATAAGCACACTATAAAAGGCATTGATAAAAAGGGCAAGAATTCCGTCATCCGTGCAGAGGCGGACGAAGGGCTCTATTCCATCAATAAGGAATAACACCCTCTGTGGCGGCCTCTAAAAATAAAAAACCCGGGACCACTGGGTACCCGGGGGCCCTGGGACACGAGGTCACCAGGGGGATGATTAAAAGAAATTATGATCGAGTTAATTTCTCTTGTCAAGCAAAATTCATCATTCGAGTCAGAAAGGTATATTAGAGATAGATAGAATAATTTATCATCTATGTCCAATTCTCGTCGTGATTCGTTCACATCGTCGAAGCACGCCATGGATGGCGGGGTGTCTGTGAATGACGACGTTGGGCCAGTGAACCGGGCAGCGATCTCGAAGGAGATGGCGGAGTCGAATGATTGGAACGAGTAATTCCCTTTTGGCCCTACGTCCCCTCCTCTTTCCCCTAATAAATGAAACTTATAATTTTACGGATGTCTCCCGTTTCCTTCTCCTTCATTTGAAACCTGATGAATCTGCTGGGTTAATCTGCCGGATTATTCTTGACTTCCCTATTCAATTTGCATACCATGCTGTAAGAATTAAGGACCAATAATTCCACAAGCAAGAGGGCGGTGCACGAAGGTGTTGGAAGGTGGCAAAGGCCGCTTGGATAATATCGGGGTAAACGGTTAAAATGATTCTATCCGATCAGGTGAATACCTGCGGGGTCAAAACCAAGGATTTTCGATCTCTGTAGACTTCGAATCCAAAGCTGAACGTGGTGCGAAGCGAGGGTGAGGCGTAGGAGAAGTTCCCACAGGTAATACTGTTATGACTAATACGCTTTTTACAATCGGTTATTCAAACCGATCAATCGATAATTTTATCGCCCTTCTCGAACGGCACAAGATAACGGCACTGTGCGATGTGCGGTCGGTGCCGTACAGCACTCGAAATCCACAATTCAATCGCGAACTGCTTAAGAAAGTGTTGCAATCCCGCAACATTGAGTATGTTTTCCTTGGTGAAGAATTGGGGGCAAGGCCGAAGGATTCGTCCTCTTACGTGGATGGGAAGGCGGTCTATCAGAAAATAGCCGAATCCGCCTTGTTTAAGAATGGATTCGAGCGCATCAGGCTCGGCATGGAGAAAGATTATGTCCTTGCCCTGATGTGCGCGGAAAGAGATCCGATGGCATGCCATCGGTCGATCTTGATATGTAGGAATTTGCGCGATCGCCTGATCGACATCCGCCACATAATTGATCATGACACCATAGAAACGCAAGCAGACCTGGAAAGGCGATTAGTTGCGCAATTAAAACTTTATCCCGATTTGTTCAAGGATACGGATCCGAATGCGTTGATCGAGCGCGCATACGAGGTCCAGGGTGACCGTATGGCTTATGTTGAGAAGGGTGAGCAGGAGCAGAATGAGAAACTGGTGGAAACCGTGAGAGAAGAACGTGAGCGGTATTAAGATTTATACGATCGGCTTCACACAGACCTCTGCTGAGGAATTCTTCGGTAAGTTGATCAAGGCGGGCGTCAGAAAGGTCGTCGACGTCCGATTGAACAATAGCTCACAGCTTGCAGGCTTTACTAAGAAGGATGACCTTAAGTATTTTTTACAGGCAGCCTCTGGCCTCCGGCACAAATCTCTACGGCGGCGCTAAAAGGTTTTTGTTCGTCGTCATCTCCCGACAAACAAAATAGCGTTGCTCCGCGTCCTCTGCGACTCCGCGGTGAATCCAAACCATCTTAGGCTCTTCTTATTGACTCCATACCCGTCCGACAAACAGCTCCTTTCTCCTCCGAAGCGGTCTTGCCATTTCAGGGATTCAGCTTATTCTTATACGGCTTGTCAGCGATGAATAATTGAACCCATTGACCGTGATAAGGGAAAGAAACCTGGGTAAAATTGGGTTATTTGATGTAAAATGATGTCCAAAAATGTAAAGTGTGGAAAAATTAGTACCTGGTTGGGGAAAGGAAGGAATTTGGACGGTATAAATTTGCTAATGTTTCTGATGGGTTATATTTCATCAGGCAATGGCATAAATATTGCTTCTAGAATATATACCTCCTTTCAAATAAATATCTTCCTTTCTACAGAGGTCCCTGATGCACGGACCTCTTTTTTTTATTTATAACCTCCTTTTTACCCCCGCCTTTGGTTTTTGCCAATGGAATATTCAGTCCCTTTCTACACACCTCACTCCCACTGCTGGATTTGTCCTCAGCCCGCCGATTGCCTCAGCCCAATTTCGAAAAAAAATATTTGTGTTCCTTTGCTGAAGAAGCTGTCCCCCTTCCTACTGTTAGGCTTTTTGTTGGTTAGTAATCTATCAAATGTCAAGGGCAGACCCCAATTCGACACCAATTCGACAATCAGCCTTTGACCTGTGACCATCCATGGGAGGTACGCCGTCCTAAAGTAATCCGACCAATCACCGAGCGATCTCCAATAGCATATATAAAACCAGCTTGATGCACCCGAAAGCTGAGCAGCGTGCGGACCTCGGAACAAACCGCCAGATGCTTCCCATCTGGCGAGAGTACTGCCGTTTCGATTCGGCACCGCCGCTTCCCTAGTACCGCCGCCGCCTTATTTGCCACCGCATCCCACAAGTGAGCCCTATCTGTGGCTCTCTTGATACCGTTAAGTAGGTCAACGAGCGCCTGAAGACGGTGAGGTGAGGTTGCCGTAGCAAATTGAAAATGGAAAGGCAAGCCAGTCAACTCACAAACGCGAAGGTCCTCTGGATGGAATTTCCGCCCACTCCACACACATGGCCTTGCTTCGCTTGGTGCACAGAATTTTCCCGTTGCTGATCGTATGGCAACTTCTTCTAGAAGCTGGGCTCCCGTCAAACTGCTAGTCACAAAAAGCTTCTTGAGGGCCCGCTTGCCGGTTACTGCGCACCGCAAAAGTTCCGATGCCAGTACCCGCTTCCCCGTGACTGCGCATTGTTCCAAGATCCCCGGCCGGACGTATCTTCCGGTTACCTCACATTGCTCGGCCTCCGCAACAGTCAGGGGCTGCTGAGACACATAGCATACAACGAATTCTTGCTTGTGGCCCGTCTTTCCCGAGACCGCTGATCGTATCTGTTCATCGGCACGATAGCGCTTGCCAGAAATTTCGCTTGTGGCAAGTTCGATATTAAGAACCTCGGCTTTTGTAAATTCGCACTGTCCAATGTATTCCGGTTCCGCCCGCTTCCCACTAAGTGCCGAAGTCTTTAGGAGTTGGCTAGCGACCAACCGTCCACTCACTGCTGACAACTCGGCTTCGTCTTTGAGAACACGCTTGCCGCTTAGGCTACATAAAACCGTGAATTCTGGCAGCGCAAGCCTTGAACTTATGTCCGACCTAGCTAGGAGATGTTGCAGCACCACCACTCCCGAAATCTGGCATTCCTTGAGGCACGTTTTAGGAACAGTCCTGCCTGACCGAGCACAGACGCCCATTTCTGGAGCATCGAGCAGTTCTCCGGTATGTAACTTAACGATCAGTGTATTTTGGTATTCAAATTCACCATCAAAGTTGTATCGTGCCTTCACTTTCAACTGACGGTACAGCCGCCCCTGGGCCCCAACCAGCGTTATTTCAAAGCGGGGCGTGAAATCATCCTCCAATTTCTTCCGCTTCCGCTCATCGTCGCCTGCTGCCTGAATCTCCTGCGCCCTTCTTTCCAAATAAAAGCGACAGAACTCGGAGATTGCAGCATCCCGTTTGGCAGCGTCAGCCAATCTGTCGGCATCGATCCCAATCGCGCTAGGATCTTCGATAATGTGAGGCAGAGGGTCCAACCCTGATCGCCCTGCTTGGACATTGTGCTCGACAGGTGAGCAGAAAATGTCGACGAGGCGCTCATAGCTATCATGCGCCACCGTAGCTCGTATGCGGATAATGGCCGTCCCCTCGAAGCAGCGGCGCACCTCTTCGACCTCCACGGTCTTGAACGTTCCCCCAAAGTTGGTGACCCAACGACGTGTGATTTCCTCGCTTTGTCTGATAGGATTTCGGTCGAGGTCCTCTACCTCATGAATCCCAGTTGCAATAACGCGACTGACTAGACGGGCGAAGCTAGCAGTGCCGGGAGCGTAGAGTGTGCTTTTTGTACCAGAACCAGCGTTTTCATCGAAACGTATTCGTTCACGTCCGCCGTTTTCCTCGACAAGATATAGATCTGACGGCAGAGACGTGATGCTGGCTCCTAGAATCTTAAAGGCTGCCAGCGTGAACTCGCGGGGTTCCATAGATCGCGCAACGGGAGACAGGGTTGGGGGGCGAGGCCCAACATATCCTACCCCGTCCATTCCGCCGAGCATAGCGTTGATATTGCCTTCCTCTTTTTCCAGGGTGCTCTTAGCTTGCTCAATACTCTGCTCCGCCTGGCGTGTTGCTAACTCCACGTCCTTACCTGCAAGAGCTGCGATGACTAATTGACGAATTCTCTCCTCAAACCCCGTGGATCCTTCCTCATCTTCCTCACTGATTCCGGAAGCTTCGAGCAGTGCCTCGACATCGCCGATCGCATGAGACGCCATCTGTAATTTCTCCATTAGGCGGCCGACAATGTATTCCTCAAAGGTGCCGCGCAGGGTAATGTTGAAGACGCCAACACTGGCGTGCTCAGAGGCCAAGCGCTGTATGCGCCCGATGCGCTGTTCAACAATCATTGGGTTCCAGGGCAGGTCATAGTTGACAAGCACGTTAGCAACCTGAAGGTTGATGCCCTCCGACCCAGCCTCGGTAGATACGATAACATGACAATCAGGCGGGTTCTTTCGGAACCGTCTCAGAGTTTCCTGATTCCGCGGGCCGGAACTGCCGTTTATTAGGCCGACCTTAAGGCCGTGTTTTTCTAGAAAGGCTTGGATGGTAGTCTGGGTCTCCAGTCGCCCTGTAAACACGACAAGCCGCCAGCGGTCTGGATTTTCCTGTTTTAGTTTGACGACCAGTCCGCCGAGCCCGTGAAGTTTGGCGCTTTCAGGCATCCTGGCTACGATGGTGCGCACAATGATGGCGAGTTCCTGAGGAACAGTACCGTTTCTTGCCATATTATTCAGTTGTGCCATCAGTGCTTCCGGGCTGCTGGTAAGAGCCTGCAGAATTGAAATTTGTGCGAGGCGGTTCAGCTTCTGAATCGGTTCGGCAATAGCACCAATGAGTTGCATCTCGCTAGTCGTCGGGGCAACCTTGTGCATTTGCACGACTCGATCGGGGAAATAGAGTCTGGCATCGCCGCGTCGGACTCTCGACATGTAGCCGTAAACGATGGATCGGAACTCATCGCGCGCCTCGAGTTTCAAGTGGCGGGCTTGCTCCCTGTTGTCTGCGATATACTTTCGGGCGAACACACCTTCGCTACCAAACGGGTTCTGGTGCCCACGCGCAACAGTCAACAGATCAATCAATGAATAGAGATCCCACAGGCGATTCTGTATTGGCGTTGCCGTCAGCATGAGGACGAAGCGAAACCTGCGTTGTTCAAGGGCCGTCCGGAATCGCTGAGCAACTTGAGGAGGGTTTTCGACCCCATAGAGATTTCGCAGTTTGTGAGCTTCATCCAATACCAGCATCTGAAAACGATCCTGCGGGATTGAATCGAGATGCAGCCGTGCCGAATTGTAGGTTGTGATGATGGCACCTGTTTCCTCAAGATCAGCGCTGATCAAATCTTGCCCGGTCGCAATTTTGGAGTTGATATTGAATTTTTCGAATAGCTCCTCCCGCCACTGCGGACCAAGTAGCTTGGGACAAACAACGAGGATTTTGGAAACACGCGAGCGTGAGATTAGCTCACTTATGATTAGTCCTGCGCTGATCGTTTTGCCAAGGCCGACGTCATCAGCGAGCAACGTAACCGGAAGCCGACGGCAGAAGGTGATTAAGTTTGTGATTTGATGATAGTAGGGCTCCATTCGGTCACGCCAGCGACGCTCGGATTTTAGATCCTCACGCTTCTCGATAACTATGGGATCGGTCAAATCCCACTCGAGGCCAGCCCGATATACACGGTATTCCTCTGGCGTGGTCTTGAGGCGAAGTACCTTGGTTTGAAGGGAAGAAGCCACTATTATACCCCTGCCCAAAAAACGAAACTACCCCTATGCAGCCCCGCGGTTAAGTATCGGCAGGCTGCGAGGAGAGATTGTCATACAACACTCCTGCACGTTAGGGGTCTCATTATATCTACTAGGCAGCACGGGGAATAATGACCATTCAGCTATAATCAACTACTACTGTGACAATGAAAAGTCAAGAGGAAAAGTCCCAATAGAGATTGTCTGGAAGCCTTGATTGGTCCGTCCATGCGGGGTTAAACGGATTGATTGTGCTAATACCTGGTAGGTATTTCTGAGGAAGTGGTAGACAGGTCACCTTTTCATTATTTCTTTTATTCTACTTTTCTACTTATTTTCTTTCCCTCAAGTTTCACTCCGCCGCACCATGCTCTGGCGTTTTGAAACATTCGAATCCACGGGGATTCCTTAACCCCGTCCTTCATGGAACTGGGTAACCATGGCCATTGCCATTTCAGAAAGGATCGCTCCGGGTGCGGCATCATGGCCAGATGTCGCCCGTCGGGAGTACAAAGTCCTGCCATACCGAAAGGTGATCCGTTAGGATTAAAAGGATAGCTTTTTGGAATCTTTCCATCCCTCTGGCCCTCATCATCCACGAATGCAACCGGAACAAGTTTTTGGTCGATAACCTGGTTCATCAGGGCTGGGTCAGGGAAGTGAAGTCTCCCTTCGCCATGGGCCACCCAAATTCCGAGTGTCGCATCGGTCATGCCCTTGAACATGATCGCCGGGCTTTCCAAAATCTTAACGGTCACCCAGCGAGATTCGAAACGTCCGGAGCTATTTTGAACGAACCTGGGCTGCCGAGGATCAGCGATTCCCAACCAAGGTACCCAGCCGAGGAGTGCGAAAAGCTGACAACCGTTGCACACGCCTAAAGAGAATGTATCGGACCGATTGTAAAAATCGTCAAACATTTTCTTTAGCCTTTGGTTAAATCGGATCGCTGCCCCCCACCCTTTGGCGCTCTCTGGAACATCGGCATAAGAGAATCCTCCCACGGCAACGAGTCCTCTGAAACGCTCCAGCGTTATTCGTCCGCTGACCAGATCGGTCATCGTGACGTCCCAAGGCCGGAAACCTGCCTGATAAAAAGCGGAGGTCATCTCGCGATCACCATTGCTCCCCTCTTCCCGGAGAATGGCGACTTCCGGTTTGTCTCTGGCTTCGAGAATACGGCGCGGTGTGGGTCTGGTTTGAAAAGGAACGACATAGCTTGGGCCTTTGCGGTCGAAGATATTGTTTCGCTCCTCATCGGCGCATTGGGAATTCATCTGAAGCCGTTCGATGTGGTAAGACGTTTCTTCCCACCACTCACGAAGAACACCCATGCTCGATTCCAGAACCTTTTGCAAATGATGGGTTACAAGAATTTTCTTTTCCTCTCTCGTCTCTCCGATAATGCTCGGGCTCAGATCAAACGAATACAGAATCTCCAAAACCTTCCGAACGTCACTCGCACGACACTCGACTACGGCTCCTAATTCTTCAGCAAAAAGCGTTTCCAACGGGTTCGACGGACCATCCATTCGCATTCTCAAACCGCAGTTTCCTGCAAAGGCCATCTCCAGAACCGTCGTGAGGATGCCTCCATCGCTGACGTCGTGTCCCGCGAGAATGAGGTTCTCTGAGATCAATTTCTGGATTGCATTGAAGGCACGTTTAAGCATCTCGGGATCATCCACGTCAGGAGATTCGTTTCCGACTTGTCCATAAACCTGTGCTAAAGCCGAGCCTCCAAGCCGAGCCTGATGCTTAGCGATATCGATGAAGATGAGCTGGCTGTCCCCTGGTTTCTTGATGTCCGGAGTCACCACCTTTGTGATATCGGGCATCGTCGCATAAGCAGAGATCACAAGCTCACGGGGAGATTTCACGATTTCATCTCCAACGCGGGTGGCCATGGAAAGACTGTCTTTTCCGCCATCCACCGCGATTCCCAACTGGATCATGAGATCCCGCATCGCGCAAGCCGCATCGTAAAGGGCCGCCCCTTCGCCAGGAAGTTTGGGGGCCCACATCCAATTGGCCGAACATTTTATATCTTGCAAGCGACCGATTTGCGCCCACACGATATTGGTCAGCGCTTCTCCCACGGCCATTCGGGCGCCCGCCTTGGGATTGACAAGCATTTTGATCGGTTGCTCGCCAATCGAAGTGGCTGCTCCGGTTAAGCCGAAATGGCTTTGGGCGATCACCGCCACATCGCCAACCGTGAGTTGAAGCGGACCGCAACATTGTTGTCGTGCAATCAATCCGGTCACGCTTCGATCCACCTTATTGGTGAGGAATCTCTTTGAACCGACGGCGAGGTTGCGAAGCACACGAGACAATGCCTCTTCCACCGACAAATCCGCCGGCAACTCAAGAGGTTCGAGTGAACGTTCACGCCTCTCATCTTTAAAAGTCTTCTGTGGCATGTTGCCCAGAACCTTGGCCAGATTAAGATTGACAGGGGTTGAATCATCTTCCGCATCGTGCACGACGAAGCGACCGTCTCCCGTCACTTCTCCGAGGATTTCGCAATTGACTTTTTCCCTTTCGCAGATGGATTTGAATTCTTCAATTCTCTTGGAGTGAACCAAGAAACCGCATCGCTCCTGGTATTCAGCAATCCAGATTTTGAGCGCGGATAACGTCGGATCGCCAAGTTTGATACGCCTCAGCTCGATTTTGCCCCCGGCCTTTTCCACAAGCTCCTTAAGAACATTGGCCGGACCGCCGGCTCCTTGATCATGAGCACTGACGATAGGGTTTCGATCGCCCATTTCGATGCAAGCCCGGATCACGCGGTTCATCTTTTGCTCCATTTCCGCATCGCCACGCTGGACCGCATTAAAATCGAGCTCTTCCTCATTCTCGCCTTGTAACTTGCTGGAAGCCGAACCTCCGCTTACGCCAATACCGTAAGCCGGGCCTCCCACTTGTACGATCAGCAATCCTTTCCGGGCTTCTCCCTTTTCAATATGCCTATCATCGATTTGTCCGATGCCGCCCGTGAACATAATCGGTTTGATCCACGCCCAGCGTTCGCCACCGGGCAGCTTTTGGTCAAAGGAACGGGTAAAACCCAGAATCACCGGCTCGCCGAACTTATTGCCGTAGTCGCTTGCCCCATCGCTTGCCCTAATTTCGATCGTAAGAGGAGAAGCCAGATTCGACAGATAGACAGATCGCCTGTCCTCCCAAGGCAGATCGTAGCCGGGGATGAGCAAGTTAGCGACGCAGTACGCCGCTGTTCCAGCAACCACCAGACCTCCTTTTCCCGTCGCCTGGACGTCGCGGATCCTTCCGCCCGTGCCTGTTTCAGCACCGGGGAAAGGAGCAACGCCAGTGGGAAAATTGTGCGTCTCTGCAGTAAAAATGATATGGTACTGGAGCTTCTGCCTTCTGAAAGGCGCTGGTTTCCCGGGATGTTCGGGGAGAATCGTCCAGCAATCATATCCTTTAATCCCGCTGGAATTGTCTTTGAATGCGATGATGCTGTTCGATGGATTTGCTTTTAGGGTCGATTTGACGATATCCATAAGCGTTTCAGGCATGAAGACGCCGTCGACCACCTGCCTCCCTTTAAAATAACCGTGCCGCGAGTGTTCGCTGTTGGCGTTGTCCAGATCTCTTATTTCAACGATCGTGGGATCTCTTCCTTCTCCTTTGACAAAGTAATCATCGTAGAGATTTCTGTCCCACGCATCCATTGCAAGACCCGGTATTTCTAGAAGAGCGTCCGGGCCCTTTTCCAGCAGAGGGATCTTAAAAACAGGTTCTGGTAGAATGCCCGTTTCGAAAGTTTGCAAGGGTTGATCATACAGGCATTCCGTCATCCGATCATGATGTTCCCGAATAAAGCGGCCGATATCGACCTCTGGAGAAAGGCGATATCGCCGGGAGCGCTCGATGCGAGTCACTTTTGCGAGCCCGCAGGTTTGGCAGATGGCGACGATATTGGTTGAATAGGCAGTCGCAAAATTCATACGTGGGCCGAGTTCCACCACCTCTCGTCCGTCAGGGTTGATCGGGCTCGTAGATACGGTTTCCGATACAAAGCCATCGGCCAAGAGCTGGCTTAAGATCGAAAGCTCATTCGAATTCAACGGGGCGGACGTTTCTACATTGAAGCAGTATTGCAGTGCCTCACTTTTGCCAAGGAAGAAGTGCAACATTTCCGCCTCCCTTTCCTTAACCCCCTTTCATCCCCCCTTAAATTAAGGGGGGAATGGAGGGGGGTTACCGATTCTCATGGCTCGAGGGTGGCTGCCGCCACGAGCGCTAGTAAAAGAGTCTTCGAGGTGCATCCGCTCTGTAAGTGACCTGTCCTTCTTTAAGGTATATATGCCGATGGACGACCAGGTTTAAAATATGGCTTTGCCAAGCGCGTTCTTTCTCGTTCACTCTTTTGGCGAGTGACTCAGCGTCATCATCGGGTCTGATCAACACCGGCATTCGAAAGATAATCGGACCATGATCATAGGCAGCCTCATCAACAAAATGCATGGTCACGGCACTCTGGCTTATTTCGCCCCGATGATAGGCGGCCATGACGGCTTCGTGCACATAATGCCCGTACATCCGTGCTCCGCCAAACTCTGGCAGTGGTCCTGGGTGGATATTGACGGTTTTTGCAGGATCGAGCCCTCTCACAAACTTCAACCACCCGGAGCACATGACAAAGTCAGCCTGATATTTCTTAACGAATGCTCGATAACCTTCAGCATCAAAGGGTCCAGGCCAATACTCAAAAGGAATATGGAGTGCGTCCGCTCTCTTGCGTACGCCTCCATTTTCATGGTTAGAAATGACTCCGACTATTTGCGCGTCAAGGACCGGCGGCTTGGTTCGTGAAAACTCGACCAATTCTTGAAAACCAGAACCCCCACCCTTCTCATCGCCACTCGCAAAAGCTAATACCCGGATCCTTCCGCCGTCTGAATCCATTTCCATCTCCTCATTTAAGAATTAGGATTCCATTGCCATTAACCCACCGTTCTGATGCTTAGCGATCCTGAATACATGCAGAGTAAATCATTTGCGAAAAAAGTCAATAAGGAAATCTAGTCGGTAATCAAGGAAGGAAGCATCCGTATCCTTTGGATCCTGAAACGGATTACGATCCTGCAGTCTTACCAACGGACTCCCAGGGTTGAACCAAGATATTCCAGACCCAATGGACGGATGACGACTTTTTTTACCCGGCTCGCCTCAATCGTGCCAGCTCGCAACGCGAACAGACCGAGGGACCGAGCGACGGATAGTAGTTTTGCCACATCACGCTCTCGCACATAGAGTGCGAATCCATGGCCTCGTAATCAACACCCACGCCTGCATAAGTCATCTTCTCGGTCACCGCTCCCGGTCCTCCGTCGTCAGTGGATAAAATGTATTATAGATGATGATGAATGTTTTGAACTACGTCCTATGGATCGAAACCTTGCAATGGTGATAAAAAAGGACGAAGGCACTAACGAAAATTGACAATGTTGGACAGCCTGCCCATGATTCATCAATAGAAGCATCACTTTTTAATAGAAGAAATTCCTCAAATCTTCCTCCGTTGGATAAAAGACGGACCCGCCCATCGTTTTAGAAATAGAACATATCAATCTGAAATTCAACACCAAAATTTCCCTGTTCCCTCCCTTCCTCCTCCCCATCCGCAGGCCCGCACAACGCCTGGCAGGGAAGATAGGGGTTAAAGTTATCATAACTCAAACGGAGAACAAGGACGGATTCGGTATCACAAAAGAAAGCAGGCCATTCTTACCGGAACCGACATCCATGCGCGTAGTTTGCAAGCAGCCGACGCCCCGATGCAGGCTTTGAACTCTACAGAGCGGCCGGTACAAAGTGCTTACTTAATGAGGCCATAATTGAGAAGACATAATTATACTGCTCCGACAAATCCCCATCCCCCTTCTAACTCCCCCTTGAAAGGGGAGGAACATAACGATTTCCCTCCCTTTCAGGGGGAGGGAAGCCCTGAACCATGTTAGGTTCAGGACAGTCATGCACCCTACGTGGTGCATGGGGTGGGGGTGGGGACCGATTAATAAGGAGAAAATAGGATTGCGAAATCCATCCAAGATGGAAGGGAAAAAGGGGGGGCGATGATCTCGACTACCGAGATCATCGCCCTTGGAAGGAGGCTGGGACTGAAGAATTCAGGGGGCTGTCAAAATTACTAAAACGAGCGCTTTGAATAACTATTCTTGTTTGATTGAGATTTCCGTACCCTTTCAGAATCTAAACCCAACGAAACAATTTGGCAAAAAAATAGGAAACGAAAAATGCATTGGTAAAGACCAATGTCCAAAACGATACTCTTTCGAAACTGATTTCGACTCTTCTTCCCTCTTCCGTTTCCTGAATCCCAAAAAGTCTCTTTGCAATCACCTTCCACTCCGACGACAATTTTGTAGGTGAATGAGCAAATTTGTAAAATCACAGAAGGTCTTTGCTAATCTTCCAATCGCTTCTTCACCATTCTGAACAATACAAAACCACCGAGAATGATTAAGCAAATTGGAGAAACCGAATTGATTCACCATTAGAACCATTTTCCGCTTCTCTCTTCATGCCAGAGATAAATAAAGCAAGTCTTATGCCAAGATGGAGAATGCAGATGAAGTTCATTGATACGAGAGGAAAATTTAAGAGGGGAATAACCCCTCCACACCTCCCCTTATTTAAGGGGAGGCTGGTTGGGGTTAGCTATTGAGGTGGAAGGGAGAGCTGTTCTTGAGCCTACGGATAGAGCCCCCGGAGCCTTGAGGCCTCAGCCACTCTTCCAATTCCAAGCACAAGGGCTGCGGTTCTCATGGCAATCTTTTTGGAAACGGAGATATCCAGAACCTCTTTGAAACCCTTCTGCATGATCCTGGTCAATCGGTCCGATACCTCTTCTTCACTCCAGATGAGCTCCTGAAGATTTTGGACCCATTCAAAATAGGAGACCGTCACTCCTCCTGCATTGGCTAAAATGTCGGGGACGACAAAGATTCCCCTGTCATTCAAAATCTCATCCGCCTTAGGGGTCGTCGGGCCATTGGCCCCTTCGACGATGACCTTCGCTTTGACTCGAGGCGCATTTTTCTCGACAATCTGATTTCCCAGCGCCGCAGGAACCAGAATATCGCACTTCAACTCCAACAGCTCTTGGTTGGTGATCTCGCTTTCATCCTTTGTTTCGCAGACAAAACACTTATATTTTGCCTTGTATTCCAAAGCCCTCATCACATCCAAACCCTTCTCATTGTAAAGTCCTTTTTGTGAATCGCTGATGGCAATGATCTTTGCCCCCAGACGATGGAAGTGCATGGCAGCAATGCTTCCCACATTCCCACATCCCTGGATGACCACCTTTGCTCCTTCCAGCGAAATTTTTAAATATTTCAGCGCCTCGATGGAGGTGATGACCACTCCTCTTCCTGTGGCTTCAAACCTTCCGAGAGATCCTCCCAACTCAACGGGTTTACCCGTCACCACCCCCGGGACGGAATAGCCTTTTAGAATACTGAATGTATCCATGATCCAGGCCATCACCTGTGGGTTGGTATAGACATCCGGAGCAGGAATGTCCTGCTCAGGACCTAACATCATGGAAATTTCCCAGGTAAACCTTCTCGTCAAATGCTCTATTTCACGAAGCGACATGTCTTTCGGATTACATTGAACCCCGCCCTTGGCCCCTCCAAATGGGATGTTGACCACAGCCGACTTCCAGGTCATCCACATCGACAAAGCCCTCATTTCATCGAGATCAATATCGGGATGGTATCTTATCCCCCCCTTGGCTGGACCCCTGGCCACATTATGCTGGACCCGGTAACCGGTAAAAATTTTAACGTTCCCATCATCCATCTGAATTGGAAAATGGACGATCAACTCCCTTTTTGTATTTTTCAATTTCTCAATCGATCCAGGATCCAGATTTAAATATCCGGCCGCAATATCAACTTGTTTCTTTGCCATCTCAAAGGAATCAATCTTCTCGCTTCCAGCCATGATGGTAGCCCCCTTTTCCTAGGAATGATAAAAGTGCGGCGGTCTTTTCCAATAACTTTTTTTCTACCTTTTCTTCTTTCCTTTTTCAAGAGAAATTTTATGATTGCTAGATCTATCCGATTGAGCCACTTTCCGTAAGATTTTATTCAAAAAACTCCTCTCTTATAGGAAACTCTTGTCGAACAAATCGCCAGGATTGTCGAAAAGGGTTGTCACTCAAGTGGGTGAGCCCGGTTTCTTGGTGGGTCACGATAACCTATTGAATCTACTCGTCCCTGGTATGGATCTACTATATCAGATTTACAATGTCGGAAGAAAGGATTACATCCATCAATAGACATCGACAAGTCTTTCCTGTATGAGGTTGAATTTTGAGAAAATTACTCCGAAATAAGGTCCAAATTCATTCCCCTGCAATAGCGCGCTAACTATTTGAAATTTTTTATAAATCACCGTTCCTAATACAATCAAAAATATCACCCGCTCTTTTAAAAATGTATTGGCACAGTCCTTGCTCAAATAATAGGGCAATGATTAGATTATTAATGAAGGGAGGTGAAAAAGATGCGAAAGACGGTTGTGTTATTAGGATTGGTGATACTCATGGCTTTAGGCGTGACCTACGCTTACGCTCAGGCACCTGGGTCTGATCCGGGGCATAAAGGAATGCACGAATCCTGGGGCCATGGAAAAGACCATTCATTGACTCCCGAACAAAAGGCAAAAATCCAAGAATTGCGCCGAAACTTCAGAGGAGAAAATGCAAAACTGATCGGTGCGATCGTGACCAAGAAGCTGGAGCTTGAGTCTTTATGGACCGACCCAAAATCTGATTCCAAGGCGATTCTCGACAAAGAAAGAGAATTGAGATCTCTTCGAAATCAGCTGAAAGATAAAGCTGTCCTAATGAGATTGGAGGTTCGAAAGCTCCTCACGCCTGAACAGATCCAGAATTGGAAGCTGCACCGAGGAATGTGCGGCTGCCACGGGATGGGCGGCCGAGGTCATATGATGGGCGCTGGTCACAAAATGGGGCCAGGAATGTGCCATTAACCGTGATCACCGAAAAATGGATTGAAGAGGGGAAGGCCCTGTCCTTCCCCTCTTATTTTTGACTTTAAAAATCATTTCAATATGTTTTAAAATGAGCGAACGGGACGCGGATTCCCGACGGCCTGGAGTTAAATCACTGAGGTTGAGCCATGAAGTCTACAACACAAACCCTCATCCTGTGCTTTCTTGTACTCCTCACGACCGCTCCCTCCTTTTCAGAACCTCCAGGGCCGGCAATGAAAAAGTGGAGGGGAGAAGGCCAGTGCTGGAGGGCGTCAGAACTCGACCTTTCCCAGGAACAGAGAAAAAGTCTTGATCTCATTCAGCAGACTTACCTCCAGGAAATCCAGCTCTTCCGACTTCAGCTTTTCACAAAGCGCTTAGAACTTCGTGAATTACTCACCAATCCAACCACAAAAACCGAATCGATACGCGGAAAATATTCCGAGATCATTGAACTCCGGTCCAAACAGGAGGAAAAGGCTGTTGAATACCTGATCAAGGTCAGAGGTCTCCTCACACCTGAACAACTAAAGAATTGGTGCCCGGACCAGGAGTTCCCCTCTTTCCGACAGATGATCCACGGACCTGGTCCAATGGGACCGATGCGTCCTGAAAAGACCTTTCCTCCGATGGAGTGATTCGGGGGGCCGAAAATCAGGACGAGGTGTATTTTGTTCGAACAAAGGGACAAGATCAAAAGAAGCTTTTCACCCATCTACCTGGGCATCTTCTCCGGAATCATTCTCATTATCCTCATCATCAACGGGCTCTTGGAAATCACCCGGGCCGAAAAAGGATTCTATCTTTTGCTGGAAAGGGAGGCCATTGTCCTCATTCAGCATTTCGAGAAGAATATCCAAGAAACGCTCGCCTCTCTCCTGTGGATGGAAAGCAGGCCGGGAAAACATTCCTCCGACCCCTCTGTTTCAGGACTTTTTTTCGGTCTGGAGGATTCCATCGCCGAGTATCTTCTCGAAGCCCTGCATCGGGTCGATCAAGTCGACGGAGAAAAGCCTCTGAGTCTCCCCGACCTCCGAGCTCTCATCGACCAATACCATATCACTTCGATCGAGATCTATGACTCCAAGGGGAGTTCCCTCAGGGGAGAGCCCTCTCCATCTTTTTCCCCAGAAAAGAAATTTCTTCTTCGGGAGCTGATCGAGATGAAACATCCGGTCGCGATCGATCTTTTTGGGAAGCCCCTTACCGGAGACCAATGGTTCTCGATCGCCATTTGGAGAAGGGTGAACCCGGAAATCATCGCTCTCTATCTCAATGGAGACCAGATGAAAGGACTTCTCCGGCAATTCGCCATTCAAAGGGCGATCTCCGATATCGGCCCCAGAGAGGGAATCCTCTATATCTCTGTTCAGGACGCTTCTCTCAACACGATTGCTCACACGGATCCAACCTTTGTTGGAAGAAGAGAGAAGGACCCCTTCTTAAGGAATTCCCTCCAGAGCAACCGGGTTCTCTCACGGAACTATCAGTCCAGCCAGGGAGAAGAAATCTTTGAAGTGGTAAAATCTGTCTCCCTGGAGGACCAAAGCGTGGGGCTGATCCGCATTGGATATTCCCACAAGGAAATCTATCCTGTGCTCAGCCAAATCAAAAAGAATATCATCCTCTCCGTCTCCTTTTTCCTCATCTTAGGGATTTCGGCGATTACTCTCATCGGGGTGAACCAGAACCGGCACCTTAAAAAAATGAAAGACATGGAGGACCGGATCCAATTGGCGGAGAGGCTCTCGTCACTCGGCCACTTAGCTGCCGGCGTCGCCCATGAGATCCGAAACCCTCTCAATGCGATAGGCATGGGTCTCCAGAGGCTCAAAAGGGAATTCCTCCCCCGGGATGAATCAAAAAAGGAAGAGTATATCTCCTTTATGGAGTTAATCCTCAAAGAAATTAGAAGGGTGAATCAAATCATCGAGCAGTTTCTAACCCTCTCCCGGCCATTTCAGCTCAGTCTAAGGAAATCTTCCCTGCAGGATCTTCTGAAAAACTTGATCAGCTTGCTTCAGGAGGAGGCTTCCTCTCTGGGACTTATTCTTCAGGCAGTAATTCCTACGGAACTGCCTCTCATCACAATGGATCCGGAGACGTTGACACAGGCGTTTATCAATATTATGAAGAATGGAATGCAGGCCATGGGGCGGGGAGGGACACTTCGTATTGAAGCCAAATCCCTGAAAGACGGCGTAGAAGTCATGATCTCGGATTCGGGTTCCGGAATTCCGCCGGGACAGATGGAAAAGATTTTCAATTATTACTATACGACAAAAGAAAAAGGCGTTGGGTTGGGGCTTCCCATTGCCCATCGAATTATCGAAGCCCACAGGGGCCAGTTGAGAATAGAAAGTCAAGTGGGGTCCGGGACGAAGGTAACGGTGAAATTACCTGTTTAGTCAATCAGAAAACTCCCCTCCTCCCAAGGGAGAGGGGAAGTATGTGATATGGAGAAAGCAAAACTCCTCATTGCTGAGGACGAAAAAACCCAAAGGGATCTTTTAGAAGGGTTCTTAAAAAAGGAAGGTTTCTCTGTGGAGGCCGTCGCCAACGGCAGGGAAGCCCTCCGGATGCTTGAGGGTAATTTTTTCGATTTGGCCTTAATCGACTACAAAATGCCCGAGCTCGACGGCCTCCAAACCCTTCGCGAGATTCGAAAACGCTATCCGGACTTCCCTGTCGTCATGATGACTGCCTACGGAACCGTAGAGACCGCCGTGGCCTCGATGAAAGAAGGAGCTCTGGACTATCTCACCAAACCCATCGATTTGGAGGAACTCCTCCTCATGCTCCAAAAAGTAATCGAGAGGTCCACCCTCATCAAAGAGAATAAGGAATTAAGAACGCAACTTCAGGACCGCTATCAATTTACGAATATCGTCTACGGCAGTCCGGTCATGGAGGAGGTCATGGGGCTGGTCGCCCGGGTGGCCCCCAGCCAGGCCACTGTCCTCATCCGTGGGGACAGCGGAACAGGAAAAGAACTGATTGCCAACGCCATTCATTATGCAAGCCCTCGCTCTCAAAAACCCTTGGTCAAGGTAAGTTGTGCGGCGATTCCCGAAACCCTCCTGGAAAGTGAACTCTTCGGTCACGAAAAAGGGGCTTTCACAGGGGCCACCCAGCGACGAATAGGCCGATTCGAAGAGGCAGACGGCGGGTCCATCTTTCTCGATGAGATTGGAGACCTCTCCCCGAGCACTCAAGTGAAACTCCTAAGGGTCTTACAGGAAAAAGAATTTCAAAGACTGGGGTCGAATCTCAACCTCAAGACCGATGTCAGGGTGATCGCGGCCACTCATCGAAACCTTGAAGAAGCGATACAGAAGGAGCTCTTTCGGCAGGATTTATACTACCGGCTCAACGTCATCTCGATCGCCCTTCCTCCCTTGCGCGAGAGGAGAGAGGACATTTCTCTTCTGATCGACCATTTTTTGAAAAAGTACTCGGAGGAGAACCAGAAATCGATTACCGATATCTCCAAGGAGGCAAGAGCTCTGCTCCTTCGTTATCCTTATCCCGGAAATGTGAGAGAAATGGAGAACCTCATCGAACGGGCAGTCATCCTATGCCGGGGAGAGATGATTACGACCCAAGACCTTCCCTTTCACCTGAGAGAGGAGAAATCCGAGACGTTGTGGGAATCTTCTGAAAAACAAAAGAGTCTTCCCGAATCCCTCGAGGAGATCGAAAGAGATTCCATCCTCAAGGCCCTCCACGAACATCAGGGAGTTCAGACGAAGGCCGCGGAGAGCCTCGGCATCAGCGAGAGGGTGCTCCGATATAAGATGAAGAAATATGGAATTAGGCAGTAACCTCCCATCCCCTGATTCTCAAGATGAAGAAATTCCCTCTCCCCTGGTGGGAGAGGGCTGGGTGAGGGGGGACCACCCCATGTCCACCCCCACCTCGATCCTCCCCCATCAAGGGGGAGGACAGTCCAGGGTAATTTCCATCGTTCGCGGGTGAAGTAGCCGTCGTGAAACATTACGTTGAAAATGCATTTCCAAATTCCCCCAACCCCCTTTACGAAAAAGGGGGATATGGGGGGATTTATGATCTTCATGGTCCGACGGCGATGAACCCGTCATCTAAATTTATGTGTGATTTGGAATTTAAGCCTGGACATGGTAAGATTCCTTCCTAAGTGCGACGGAGAACTGATATGCCCTACTACCGCTACCGTTTCTCATTCGGATATGGTTTGACCCCGGCCATCAAGAATCTGATGATTATCATGGGGGCTGTCTTCCTCGTTCAGATGTTGGTCAGGGGGTGGATTGAGATCTATTTCGGCCTGGTCCCCATTTTAGTCTGGAAAAAATATTTTTTATGGCAGCTTGTCACGTACATGTTTCTTCATGGAAGTTTCTTCCATATCCTGTTCAACCTCTTGGCCCTTTGGATGTTCGGCGGAGAATTGGAAAATTACTGGGGGTCGAAAAAATTCCTTTTTTATTTCTTCTTCTGCGGGATCGGGGCAGGGATTTGTACGGTCGTCATCACTCCTTATCAATTCATCCCCGTCATTGGTGCCTCCGGAGCCATTTACGGAATCCTTCTCGCCTTCGGCTGGCTCTTTCCAAATCGGCTCATCTATGTCTACTTTCTATTCCCCATCCCTGCCAAATACTTTGTCATCATTTTCGGCCTCATCGAATTCTTCTCTTCGGTGGGAGGAGCCGGAGGGGGGGTAGCCCACCTCACCCATCTCGGCGGTCTTCTCTTTGGCATCCTTTATATGCTCTACCCGACGGTCCGACAAAAAATCCGTCGCGAATACTACAAGCGGAAATGGTCTCAAAGAGGCCCCGACAGCAGGGACTATTATCACTAAAGACTCCCTTCGAAATTTAGTCTGGTTCCATTATGAGATTGGCTCTTTCAATTAAATCCCAAATCACAAATTTCAAATTCCAAATAAATCCCAAATTTCAAACTCGAATCACCCAAGTCATTTTCTCTGTCATTTTGAATTCTTGTTATTGAAATTTTTCTGTTATTTGGTATTTGGGATTTGGTGCTTATTCAGATGGTCCCTTCCAAATCCGCAATCCGCATTCCGCAATCCGAAATTAAAAATGGAATTCTGATTGGGACAAGCGGCTATAACTATCCTCATTGGTGGAACGGGACCTTCTATCCTTCCGATCTCCCGCAGAAGAAGTGGCTCGAGTTTTACGCGGAATACTTCAGCACGGTAGAATTGAATGTCTCTTTCTATCGCCTTCCCAAGAAAGAAGTTTTTCAAGGCTGGTATAAACGAACCCCGAAAGAGTTCGTCTTTGCGGTGAAAGGAAGCCGGTTCATCACCCACATCAAGCGATTAAAGGATTGCAGAGAACCGGTTTCTCTTTTCTTCGGCCATGCATCGCCGCTGAAAGAGAAATTGGGAGTTGTGCTCTGGCAGCTTCCCCCGCGATTCAAGTTCGAGAAAGAGAGATTGGAGGAATTCGGGGTTCTTCTCTCAACCCTGCCCCGTTCCAAACTTCATCGCCATGCCTTTGAGTTTAGGGACGAGTCGTGGTTCTGCGATGAGGCCTTTCGGATTCTGGAAGAATTTGGCTTTGCCTTTTGCATCGCCCATGGTTCAGGCCTCCCTTTTGTTGAAAAAATAACCTCCGATTTTACCTACCTTCGGCTCCACGGCGGTGAATTGCTCTACGGCTCCAACTACTCAGATAAGGAATTAAAGCAATGGGCAGGAAAAATCCATGATTGGAGAAAAAAGGAAAAGACCGTTTTCGTCTACTTTAACAACGATGCCTACGGCTTCGCCGTCAAAAACGCCCTCACCCTGAAAAAATCGGTATCCCAAGATTGAAACCCCTTTAGAATTTTTTACTGTTTAAGCAAAGGCAATATGTCCCCTTAACTGCAACGCGAAAATGTCCCCTTGATTGTGTTTCAATTTAGTGCGTTTTAAAGGGAGCAAGTGTTTTCTGATCATTGGGTACCGAATCCAGAGTACAACGAATTGCCAGGATGCGTTAGAAACGATGATCATCTGCTTCCCCATAGGTTGATATCCACCCAAAAACCCAATTTCATGCTGCTCATGAGCCCTGTGCCGAAGGAGCTTGTGCTGACGGAGCGGAAGCCCAATAAACCCATTGGTCAGGGAAAGTACCTTTGATGTGTCGAGTATGTTTAAGCGCCCGAACCGGCTCTCGAAGCTCTGTTGAAGGATGTTTCGCGATGACTTGATCCTGGTAATAGACCCTCCATGACCCATTAAGGAGTTGTCGGACTTCGACTTGAGCCTTGGCATAGGAGCGCCGGTTGGGACCGGGAAGAACATCCAAAATCAGACCTCCAATCCGAACACTGTTATCATTGCCTACGACCGAGCGGTAGCGGAAGCTAATCAATCGGTCCAGATCGAGCTCTTCAGGCACCTTGCGCCAGGCTTTCTCAGATTCTCGGGCAGGGATCGCAAAACGACGATTAAACCTTGGGATAAAGGTTTTGAGAAAGCGATTTGCTGCTTCGAGACCCTGGATCCGTTGGAGGCCTAGTTCAGCGATGAGGCGATCCTGCAAGGTCCCAAAGAGCCTTTCGATTCGCCCTTTGGCCTGCGGGGAGAGTGCCGCAATGGACTCAATGCCCAAGGCTTCAAGCGCCAAGCCCACCTGAGTCGGTTCCTGACGACCAGCCAACTGTTCTTCCAAGCTCCAATGCGAATCATTTCGATGAAGCGACCCATGACGATCGTGATACATCACCAAAGGAATCCCATAACGTTTAACCACCTCTCGAAGCAGCCACAGATACCCTGACGAGCCTTCAAAAGGAAAAAACCGGGCCACCAGCAGTTTGCCGGTTGCATCATCCATGGCGGCCATCAGGCAACACGCAGGCCGATCCGGACCTAACCAGTGATGGGGACTTCCATCCCAAAGCACCATGGCCCCCTCCTGAGCCTTTCGCTCCCGACGCTTGCGGTGCCCGGGTGCTCGACGACGGCGCTTGGGTGCTACCCCTGCCTTACGCCTTAACTTCCTCACTGTCTCTCGGCTCAACTCAATCTGATGCTCCTCGGACAACTTCTCCGTAAAATGCATATCATTAAAATCCTCGTAGAGCCCTTTGGAGAGCTCGAGAACTTTCTGACGGATGGAATCCGCCGTCAGGTTCCATGGAGCGCGCCCCGTGTTTCCATGGATGATGCCTTTCACTCCCTTGACTCGAAGCGCTCTTCGAATTCGTTTGGCCTGCCGGTAGGACACACCTATCTTCTCTCTTGCCTCCTTCAAGGTGATCTTTCCTCCCTCCACCAAACCCATTACCCGCCACCTCTGTAGCTGCCTCTGACTCATAAGTATCTTTTCCCCTTTCATAGGGGACATTTTAGCTTGGCAGTTACAGGGGACACTTTCCCTTTGCTAACACACTTTAGAATTTTTTACTTGCAAGCGGCTGAAATCTATGATAGTTGTTGTATAGGTTTATGTTAGCTTTGGTCCCGAATCTTATTCCGACTTTCATGAAAGGTTCCTCCAGACCCGCGAGGGGAAATCAGCATCTAATGCTGGCCGGACTCCACCAAACCATTTTCCTCAACCAGTGGGGAGAGCCCGAGACTCAAATAGGCCTCAGGAGGCTTGGAAGTTTCAATAAACTGGGCTCCTTTTTATTGATCGAGGATTCCGCCGGGGAGGTCTATCATTCTATCTGGATTTACAAAAAAAGGGACAGGATCCTGTTCTTTACAAAGAGAAGACTCATTTCTCATTCCAGGTGGAGTGAATTCACACAGAGAGGAAGAGAGCCGAAAGAGGAACCCGAGACGCGATCCCCCATGAAATCTTCTCTTTTCCTAACCACGACGCTTTCCCTAGTCGCTTAGGCCAGATAGAGTTCCTCTGCCAATCGTTTTCCAGTGACCGTCCTGAAGACCCTCTCGATCAACTGCTCAACTTTTTTCCGGTCTTTTGAAATCCCCTCCTCTTCAATATTAACCAGTCCGTCCGCCTCATAGAGGATCTGAAAATTGAGTGTCTCTTCTTCTCTCGGGCTATGATGATGACCAATAATGTCACAGACCTCGTCGATCACCTGCTTCGGCACAATTAGTCTTTCCAAAATCCCCCTGGCAATACCAAGCCCTTCCATCTCCTGATAGTGGTCTGAATGGCTTCCATATTTTCTGTCCGCCTCATGGATTCCAATATCATGAAGGTAGGCGGCCGCCATCACCACCAGAGGATTTCCACCTTCCATCTTCAGGATCTTCTCTGCAAACCTGGCGACTTTGACGGCGTGGTGGACCCGCCTGAAATCTGTCCCAAAATATTTCTTCATTTCCAGTGCGATTCTCTGCCTGAGCAAATCCTTTTCTTCCGTTTTTCGCCTTTGCTTTACCTCTTCGGGCACGGTACCAATGCACTGCTCGGCATAGGGGCACCACTGAGCGCAGCCAAAATCCAATTTCGGGTTGACGATTTCATGACCACAGCAGCACTTACGCCTGACCTCATCCTTGAAGAACTCGACCTTTCTCCCACATTTTGGACATGGGGCGTCAAAAATATCTCCTGGCCTCCAAAACCTCATATCCTGCCCCGGACACTTCATGGCTTTCCTCCTTCTCTATTATATTGTACCAACATATAGGGGAAATTTCATTGACTTATGTCAAGTCTGATCTCTTAGGTCAACGGCAAGGCTCACGAATCCTATCAGGGTCGGAAAATCGCTCTGAAGAAAGGCGGAGATGAGTCAACTTGTTGATATCGCTCATTAAGTAAAAATTCCGGCGCCTGCTTGGCGACACGCTGAGGTATTATCGATCGACCATCGCAGTTCGGAGACTTTTTTCTCTTGCAAAATGCCAAATCATGTGTTAACTGAATCAGATTCGGCTATTTATCTCCAAAAGGGGAGGAAAAATGGAAATGATACGGAGGGCTCGATGTCCGCGGTAACGATGAAGGAGCTTCTGGAGGCTGGGGTCCATTTTGGCCATGAGACGAAACGCTGGGACCCCAAGATGAAACCGTATATCTTTGGGGCAAGGAATGGAATCTATATTATCGATCTCCAGAAAACCGTCCAGTTCTTCAAGGAGGCTTATCAGTTCGTCCGGGACGTTGCGGCGAAAGGAGAATATATCCTCTTTGTGGGGACGAAAAAACAGGCCCAGGAAACGATTTCCGAGCACGCCACGCGCTGCGGAATGTTCTACGTAAATCATCGCTGGCTGGGAGGAATGATGACCAACTTCCAGACGATCAAGCGGTCCATTGATCGATTGAATAAACTGGAGGCGATGAAGAAGGAAGAGATCTACAATCTCCTTCCGAAAAAAGAGGTTTTGGAATTAGAGAAAGAGAGGAGCCGGCTGGAAAAATCGCTGGGGGGTATCAAAAATATGGATCGACTTCCTGGGGCCATCTTCATCGTGGACCCCAAAAAGGAAAGGATTGCCGTGAGGGAAGCTCGAAAAATTGGCATCCCCTCCGTCGGCATTGTCGATACCAATTGCAATCCCGAGGAGCTGGATTACATTATTCCGGGAAATGACGATGCCATCCGCGCGATTCAATTGTTTGCCTCTAAGATTGCCGATGCGGTCGTGGAGGGAAAACAGATCTACGAAAAACAACTCCAGATCGAGGGAGCGAAACAAGATAAAGAGGGCGCGGAAAAAGGTGAGCCTCCCAAACCGATCCAGCTAGAAGAAGTGACCGAGGGAGTGGAAGAGGTATAGGGAGGTATAGGAACGAATGGAAATTACGGTTGAATTGGTAAAAGACTTGAGACAGAGGACTGGGGCCGGGGTGATCGACTGCAAAACAGCCCTGCAAGAGGCCAAAGGAAATATGGAAGCAGCGATCGATTACCTCCGACGGAAAGGATTGGCCACTGCCGCCAAAAAGGCGGGCCGAATTGCAACGGATGGCCTGGTCTCTTCCTATATCCATGCCGGGGGAAAAATGGGGGTCTTGGTCGAGATCAACTGCGAAACCGATTTTGTCGCGAAGACCGAGGATTTTCAAACCTTCGTAAAGAACATCGCCATGCATATCGCCGCTGCCAACCCCCAATACATCAAAAGGGAGGAGATCCCGGAACAAGTATTGGAAAGGGAGCGGGCGATCTATCGAACCCAAGCCCAGGAGGCAGGAAAACCTCAGAAGGTGATCGATAAGATTGTCGAAGGGAAAATGGAGAGGTTTTATTCCGAGGTTTGCCTTCTGGAACAGACCTATGTCAGAGACTCCGACCTCACGATCAAGGAATTGCTGGACGCCATGATTGCCAAGATTGGGGAGAACGTTACGATCCGTCGATTTGCAAGATTTCAACTGGGTGAGGGACTATCCTCTCAGCCGTCGCCTGCCTGCTCTTCCTCGGTGAAGTAGGCTCCGTTAGAAATTCCAACAGGACATTGTTTCCAACGGGGCGAAACATCGGGACCGGGTAGGAAAGAACCAATTGAGCAAAACGCTTGTCCCTTCATGCAAAGACCCCGATATAAAAGGATCCTTTTGAAACTGAGCGGTGAGGTGTTGACGGGCCAGGGAGGTTTCGGAATCGACCCCGCCGTGATCCAGAAGATCGCTCAGGAAATCAAAGAGATAAGAAACCTGAAGGTGGAGGTCGCCATTGTCATTGGCGGAGGCAATATCTTTCGGGGGATGGCTGCCAGCGCAAATGGAATGGACCGGGCCTCCGCAGACTACATGGGGATGCTGGCTACCGTCATGAACGGCATTGCTCTGCAGGATGCTCTTGAAAAGATCGATGTTCAAACGCGAGTTCAGACGGCCATTGAAATGCGGGAGGTCGCTGAACCTTACATTCGAAGAAGGGCCATTCGCCATCTGGAAAAAGGGAGGGTGGTGATCTTCGCCGGAGGGACGGGAAACCCTTATTTCACCACCGACACTACCGCCTCCCTCCGAGCCATGGAGATCGGGGCGGACGTCATTCTCAAGGCCACCAAGGTCGACGGCGTTTATGACGCCGATCCACTGCTTCATAAAGATGCCCGCAAATTTGACGAACTCACCTACCTCGACGTCCTCAAGAAACAATTAAAGGTCATGGATGCAACGGCTATCTCTCTCTGCATGGACCACCAGATTCCTATCATCGTCTTCAATTTGAGGCGAAAGGGAAATGTCAAACGGGCCGTTTTGGGAGAAAAAGTCGGAACGAGAGTGAGAGGATGAATTATGGATGATAAGACGTATGCAGAAACGGTCGCCAAGATGGAAAAAACGCTCTCTTCCCTCAAGGCGGATTTGAATAAGATCAGGACGGGCAGGGCCTCCCTGGCGCTCTTCGATGATATCCGGGTGGATTACTACGGTACGCCAACGCCTCTTAACCAGCTGGCCACCTTATCCGTCCCCGAGCCCAGGCTCGTCACCATTCAACCCTGGGATACCTCCGGCATTGGCGAAATTGAAAAGGCCATCCTCAAATCGGAACTCGGAGTGACCCCGGCGAGTGATGGGAAGATGATTCGGATCAACATCCCTCGACTGACGGAAGAACGGCGTAAGGAACTGGTCAAGGTGGTGAGAAAGATGGCGGAGGGCGCAAAAGTGGCGATTCGAAACATCCGAAGAGAGGGAAACGATCAGTTGAAGGGGCTGGAGAAAAATAAAAAGATCTCTCAGGATGAACTCCATCAGTCCATGGATAAGGTGCAAAAATCGACCGATCAATTTATCGAGAAAGTGGATGTGGTTCTGGCCGCCAAGGAAAAAGAAATCTTAGAAATCTCTTGAGATGAACGGGGGTGATGCCGGTGGCTTATGTCATTACGGAAGAATGTGTGGCCTGCGGGACGTGCGCGGAAGAATGCCCCGCCGAAGCCATTGAAGAAGGGGAACCCTATGTCATCAACGAAGAGAAATGTACGGAATGCGGAAGCTGTTTTGAGGTATGCCCTGTTGAAGCGATTGTCGAAAAATGACGCCGAAGGGGGAGAGGAACCCTTCTGAACATCTTCCCCCTTTCTCCTTCCCCAAAGATCTTCCTTTATCAGCACCTCTTTCTCTTCGTGGCTCATAATCCGTAGCCGAAGCTCAAAACCTCGCGGGTATCCGCATCATGCTGAAACTCTTTCAGCGTCTTTTGATAACCGACGGCATGACTTGAGTCGGGGCAAGGTTCTGGATGACGATCACGGATCAAGGATGATGAGTGAATCATGAGTGAATCATTGAAAAACAGTATCTGATATGCTAATTTAAAACGATAGTTGATCTGAAGATGCTTGCATAAAGAAAACGCTCGTCTCGGTCTTCAACACGACCTCCCCGTTATGGAAGAAATCGATAAAGAAAACCTTCCCCGCCACATCGCCATCATTATGGATGGAAATGGACGCTGGGCCAAAAAGAAGCTCCGGAACCGAATCGCCGGCCACAAGCAAGGAGTCAGGGCCGTCAGGGAAGTCGTCACCGCTTGCCGCGAATTGGGGATCAAGGTGTTAACGCTCTACGCCTTCTCTATCGAGAACTGGAAGAGGCCGTCGGACGAGGTGAAGGCCCTGATGGGACTGCTGAAAGAATACCTTCAAGAAGAGTGTGAGGAAATGGTCCAGAATAACATAAGGCTCAATGCCATCGGCCGCATCGAAGATCTTCCTCTCGATGTCCAGAGGATCTTGGAAGAAACGAAAAGAAGGACCGAACACTGTGATGGGATGCTTCTTAATCTCGCGTTAAGCTACGGCGGTCGTTCGGAGATCCTTCACGCGGTCCAGGGGATCCTCTCCGACCTCCAGACGGGAAGGATCAAACCGGGGGAGATTACGATTCAACGCTTCTCTCAGTACCTCTGGACCCACGGGATATCCGATCCGGACCTTCTCATCCGGACAAGTGGTGAATTTCGCATTTCCAATTTCCTCCTTTGGCAGATCGCCTACACGGAGTTATATGTCACCGACACCCTGTGGCCGGATTTCGACCGAAACGAACTTGTGAAGGCCATCTCCGATTATCAATCGAGAGAGAGAAGGTTCGGCCTAACCAGCGAGCAACTGAACGGACGAGAAGAATAATCGATTGCGGATTGCCGCCCCTCACCTTCCCTCTCTCCCTGAGGGGAGAGGGCCGGGTGAGGGGAATTCCGAAATCCGAATTTGAAGGGATGGTATGGGCATCATAGAAAAGAGGAAGGTTTGGATGGCGTTGATCATGGTCCCCCCGGTCATCCTCCTGATCACCCTGTTTCCTCCGTTTGTGCTCTACCTCATGGTGCTTCTGGCCACTTTTTTCGGACTCCGAGAGTACACCCACCTTGCCCTTCCAAGTGCCAAATGGGTGGAACGCGCTATGGGAATAGGACTGGGGTTGGTCCTCTCGGCCATCGTTTCATTTGGGGAGTTAAAACAGATTCCTCCCTTCCTGGTCGTCGTCCTCCTCACTCTTTCCGTCCTCTTCATGGGCACTTCCAGGGATCTCTCTTCCACCATCTCGAAGATGGGGATGCTTCTCTTCGGAATTCTCTTTATCGGATTTCTCCTTGCCTATGTCTCGCTCGTCCGAAACATGACGAACGGAAGGCTATGGGTTCTCTTTCTCATCACAACGGTCTGGGCCGGGGACATCTCTGCCTTGGTGAGCGGCGCCTCCTTCGGAAGACATAAACTCTACCCCAAGATCAGTCCCAAAAAAACCTTCGAAGGGCTGGGAGGAGCTATCCTCGGCTCCATCATCGTGGCCGTCGCCTTTGCCACGCTATTCATCCCCCATATGAAGAAGGGAACCTGTATCCTTCTCGCCGCCGGCATAGGACTTTTCGGTCAATTAGGAGATTTTACGGAATCGATGCTGAAACGGAGTGCTCAGGTAAAGGATTCGGGCAACCTTATTCCCGGCCACGGGGGCATGCTCGATCGCCTGGACAGCTTCCTCTTCTCCGCTCCTTTTCTTTATTACTGCCTCCTCTATCTCTTGATGGAGACCTCATGAAGCGTCTTTCTATCCTGGGATCAACAGGCTCGATCGGGGTCAATACGCTCGATATCGTCAGTCAATTTCCGGAACGATTTGAGGTGGTCAGCCTTTCTGCCGGCGTCAATACAGAGCTTCTCAAGCGGCAAATCCTTCAGTTTAGGCCAAAGCTCGTCTCCGTTCTCAATCAAGAACTATCGGAAGCCCTTCAAAGAGAGCTTCCGAACGTACCCGTCGAAATCGTTCACGGGGTGGAAGGGCTCATCCGGGTAGCCACCCATCCGGAGGTCGATCAGGTCGTTTCGGCCATCGTGGGTGCGGTCGGCCTCATCCCCACCCTCTCTGCGATCAAGACCGGAAAAAAAATTGCTCTGGCCAACAAAGAATCTCTCGTCATGGCCGGAAAGATCATGATGGAAGAGGCCAAAAGGAATCACGTCCAGATCCTCCCCGTGGACAGCGAACACAGCGCAATCTTCCAAGCGCTGCTCGGCCACCAGAAAGAGGATGTTCACCGCCTGATCCTCACGGCATCCGGAGGACCCTTTCGCAACTCTCCCCTTTCCAGGCTTCATGAGGTCACCGTGAAAGAAGCCCTGAACCATCCTCGCTGGACGATGGGAAAGAAGATCACCATCGATTCTGCCTCCCTGATGAACAAAGGGCTGGAGGTCATCGAGGCCCATTGGCTTTTCAATATCCCCGTTGAAAAGATCGTCGTCCTGATCCATCCGCAGAGCGTCGTCCACTCAATGGTGGAATATGTCGACGGCTCCATCGTCGCCCAGATGGGGATTACGGATA
The DNA here is from genome assembly GCA_963765435.1 of uncultured delta proteobacterium. Taxonomy (GTDB): domain Bacteria; phylum Desulfobacterota; class BSN033; order BSN033; family UBA1163; genus UBA1163. The sequence goes on along the minus strand of CAVXWK010000002.1, from coordinate 1,355,072 downwards.
TGAAGATCCCCATCTCTTACGCCCTTGCCTTTCCCGAGCGGCTCAATCTAAAATTGCCTCCCCTCGACCTTTCAAAAAGCGAAGCCCTCACTTTTTCGCCCCCTGATTTACAAAGATTTCCTTGTCTCCGATTGGCCTACCAATCCATCGAGATCGGAGAGACCATGCCCTCCATCCTCAATGCGGCCAATGAAGTGGCCGTCGGCGCCTTCTTAGAAGGATCCCTCAAATTCACGGAAATCCCTCTCTTTCTCCAGACGGTAATGGGGGAGCATGAGGTGAAGCCTGTTCATACGGTCGAGGATATCCTGAAAGCCGACCACTGGGCCAGAGAAAGGGCAAAGGCCCTCTTAGAAGGGAGATAAACGTGCTGACCACGGTTCTTGCAACAGCTATCGTATTGGGAATTCTCGTTTTCGTCCATGAGTTCGGCCATTTCATCCTGGCCAAGAGATTAGGCGTGGGCATCCTCAAGTTCTCGTTGGGTTTCGGGCCCAAGCTGATCGGAAAGAAGATTGGGGAAACGGAGTACCAGATTGCCGTCTTTCCTTTGGGGGGATTTGTCAAACCTCTTGGAGAGGATCCACATGAGGAAATTAAGGAAGAGGACCGCCATCGTTCCCTTTGGGCGCAGCCGATCTGGAAACGTGCCCTGATCATCAGCGCCGGTCCTTTCTTCAATTTCTTTCTCGCGGCAGTTCTCTTCTCCGGTGCCAACCTCATCGCGGGTATCCCCACGCTACCCGTGGTCGCTCCGGTCGTGGAGGGAGTGAGCCCGGGCTACCCGGCTGAATTGGCAGGTTTAAAAAAAGGAGACCGCATTCTTTCGATTAACGGGAAGGAAATTTCAAGTTGGGAAGAATTACAATCCGTTATAACGAATAGCCAAGGAAAGACACTGGCTATGAAGGTGAAACGTGACAGTGAAACCCTTGAGATCAACGTCACCCCGAAGCCATTTTCTGAAAAAAACATTTTTGGGGAGGAAACCCGAGCGTTCAAAATTGGCGTAAACCCTGCCCCCTTCGAACCCGTTTACAAAAAAGTGGGTCCCCTTGTAGCCGTCGGAAGCGGATTCACTCAAACTTGGCAGGTAATTGAGCTGACGGTGATTGGAATTGTAAAACTCATCGAGAGGGTCATTCCAGCCAAGGAAGTCGGGAGCGTCATCATGATTGCTAAGATGACCGGCGAACAAGCCAGACGGGGACTGTTGAGTTTGGCTTTTTTCACAGCCGTGATCAGCATCAACCTTGGAGTCATCAATCTTTTTCCCATCCCTATCCTCGACGGAGGCCACCTCCTTTTTCTGGGATTGGAGGCGATCTTGCGAGGACCGATCAGTCTCCGGAAGATGGAAATCGCCCAGCAGATCGGCTTAATTTTCCTTATCCTCCTGATGCTCTTCGCCATCCGTAACGATTTGATCCGATATTTTTTCCCGGGAGGTTTTAAGTTTTAAGAGGCACCTCTTCCCCCTCTCCCTTGATGCCTGCCTGCCGGTAGGCACGGGAGAGGGCTGGGGTGAGGGTAAACAAATGAAAGTCCTCGGCATTGATACTTCCACATCGTGTGGAAGCGTGGGCTTGATCGAAGACAAAAAAGTCATCTCGGAATACCTCCTCAATATCCAGGTAACCCATTCTGAAAGACTGCTTGGGGCAATCGAATTCGTCTTGAGAGAAGCTCGCTGCCAAATTGCGGAGATCGAGGGATGGGGCATCGCCCTCGGCCCCGGCTCCTTTACAGGATTGAGAATTGGAACCAGCACTGCGAAAGGTTTGGCCTTTGCCACTGGAAAACCTGTGGCAGGTATCCCTACGCTTGATGTCCTCGCTTCCCAAATCGCTCCTACCTCCCACCTTGTCTGCCCGATCCTCGACGCCAGGAAGAAGGAAGTCTATACGGCTTTTTATCGCTACGGAGAAGGGGGGTCTCTCCGGCGGCAATCGGAATATCAGGCGATCTCGCCTGAAAATCTTGTCAGACAGATTAAGGAACAAACTATTTTCGTCGGCGACGGAGTAAAAACCTATGGGGACTTTCTTGTGAACCGCCTCCCTACCTTCGCCATTCTTCCCTCTGCTCCCTTTCATGTTTCTCATGGCTCGATGGTGGCAAAGTTGGGGATGGAACTCCTTAAGAGAGGTGAGCATTTGGACCTTTCGGCTTTTTCCCCTCTTTATGTCAGGCCTTCAGAAGCTGAAATGAAATGGCAGGAGAAACATGCCGGTCAAATTCCGATTTAAACCCTCCACCTACCCCTGACCGGCTCGTATCCGGGGTGGACCGGGCTCTGTCCTTTACCCGGTGGCAATAGGTTGACAAAATGGCTGGATTATATTAGCTTTTTTTGTTAAGCTGTTTTGAAGGATCATGTTTTCCCATATCGGGGGGTTGAGGTGACGACTAAAGAGGAGGCGTTGATTGAGAAGCTGGTGAGAGAAAATGAAGAATTTTCAAAAGTGAAACAAGCGCATTTCCAGCTTGCAAAACAATTGGAAGAGCTGGAGAAAAAACTCTTTCTCACCCCTCAGGATGAAGTGGAGATAAAAATCATTAAGAAGAAAAAACTGGCACTCAAAGATCAGATGGAAAAAATTCTAAACCAATACCGATAGAAGACCGGAATGATGGGATAATGGAATGATGGGAAAACACAGAAGAAAAACAAAGAGAATTTATATCTTGAACCCAATATTCCAACATTCCACTATTCCAATATTCCAGTAGATTATACTTATGAAAAAGACCGGTTCTCAAATCATCGTTGAATCTTTGAAGAAAGAAGGGGTAGAGACCCTCTTCAACTACCCCGGTGGCGCTGTCCTCCCTCTTTTCGATGAACTCCAAAGCGCCCCATTCAAGCAGGTCTTGGTCCGTCATGAACAGGCGGCGGTTCATGCGGCGGATGGATATTCCCGCGCCACAGGAAAGGTCGGGGTCGTCATCGTCACCTCCGGACCGGGGGCGACCAATACGGTGACCGGCATTGCCACCGCCTTTATGGACTCTGTCCCGATGGTTATCATGACCGGCCAGGTCCCCACGCTTCTGATCGGAAATGATGCCTTTCAGGAGGCGGACATTATCGGCATCACCAGGCCATGTACCAAGCACAACTACCTCGTGAAAGATGTTAAAGACTTGGCTCGAACAATAAAGGAAGCTTTCTATGTGGCCCGAAGCGGAAGGCCCGGACCGGTTCTTATCGATCTTCCCAAAGATGTTCAGGCCGACTCCACCGAATTCAAATATCCTGAAAAAGTCTCTATCCGAGGCTACCAGCCCACTTATGAAGGACATGTCGGCCAGATTCAAAGGGCTGTCAAACTCGCCATGAAATCCAAGAAGCCCGTACTGTATGTCGGGGGCGGCATCATCTCTTCAAACGCTTCGAAGGAGCTTACCCTTTTTGCTGAAAAGTTGGGAATCCCCGTCACCATGACCTTGATGGGATTGGGCAGCATCCCCGGGAATAGTCCTCTCTCTCTGGGAATGCTGGGAATGCATGGAACCTACTGGGCCAATATGGCGGTCATGGAGTCTGACCTCCTCATCGCCATCGGATCTCGTTTCGATGACCGGGTTACGGGAAAGATCGAGGCCTTCGCCCCCCAGGCCAAGATCATTCACATCGATATCGATCCTACTTCCATCAGCAAAAATGTGAGAGTGGACTTGCCCATTGTCGGCGACTGCAAACATGTCCTTTCCAAAATTCTCTCTTTCCTCGAAGACGAAGATGTCGGCACGTTCAGAGCTGGAATGGAAAAATGGCATCATCAGATCGACAAATTTCGGGCGGTCCACAGCATGAATTATGAGCAGCGGGAGATGATCAAGCCTCAGTACGTCATCGAGAAGATTTTCGAGCTGACCAAAGGCGATGCCATCATCTCTACGGAGGTGGGCCAGAACCAGATGTGGACAGCCCAGTATTTCCCGTTTCTCAGACCCAGGACATTGCTCACTTCAGGAGGACTGGGGACGATGGGTTATGGCTTTCCGGCGGCCATGGGTGCGCAAGTGGCTTTTCCGAATAAGCTGGTGATCGATATCTCAGGCGATGGAAGTTTCCAGATGAATTCCCAGGAACTGGCCACGGTCGTCCAGTATCGATTGCCGGTAAAAGTGGCCATCTTGAATAACGGTTACCTTGGAATGGTGAGACAGTGGCAGGAATTCTTCTACGGAAAACGCTACGCCTCCGTCTCCCTGGAAGGCATCTCCCCGGACTTTGTCAAATTGGCGGAAGCTTACGGAGCAGTGGGCCTGAGAGCGACTAAACCGGAGGACGTGGTCCCAACGTTAAACAAGGCGTTCTCGACTCCCGAGCCGGTCATCATCGACTTCGAGATCGATCCCGAGGAAAATGTCTATCCCATGGTCCCGGCAGGACAGCCCTTGAACCAGATGAGGCTGGTATAGAAAAGTAAAACAAGTTCAAAGTTCAAATGTCAAAGGAATGTCAAAGCTTAAAGTTTAAAAGATCAGATCGGAACATTTGGAATTTGGATTTCCTTTGTCATTTGGATTTGGGCATTTGACATTAGCGTGTTGAAAGTTGATTTCCGCTAGCAAATGATTACGAGTGAGCGAGGTCCCTGGTTATCATGAGGCATGTGATTACTCTTTTGGTTGAAAATGAATTCGGCGTCCTGACCCGAATTGCAGGCCTCTTCAGCGGCAGGGGGTTTAACATCGAAAGCCTGTGTGTCGCCGAAACCCTCGATCCGACCGTTTCGACCATGACCATTGTCACCCGCGGGGATGATCAGATCCTCGAACAGGTTCTCAAACAACTGAATAAATTGATCTCGGTGATCAAGGTCGTGGACCTCATTGAAAAGGACTTTGTCGAGCGGGAAATGGTTCTGGTGAAAGTAACGGCCACTTCCGAGACACGGGAGGAAATTCTCAGAGTGGTCGACATCTTCCGAGGGAAGGTGGTCGATGTCGGTGCCAAGACATACACAATTGAGGTGACGGGGGACGAAAAAAAGATCAATGCCCTCCTCTCCCTCCTGAAGCCCCTCGGCGTTAAAGAGCTCGTCAGGACAGGCCGCGTGGCCATGATCAGAGGGAGTAAGATCACGACGGAGCCCGGTAGTTGAAAACAAATAGTTCCCTTGCCACCTAAGCAACAAGGGGATAAGGTTACGGCTACGAAGCCCGTATCGTTTAAGGGTCTGACGGCAACGTGAAATTCTTAAGACGAATAACGTAACCGGATGACGAAACGGGCATCGCTACTGTGACCAATGGACGTGATCTTTACTTTATAATTAAGGGAAGGAGTCTAACATGAAAATCTATTATGACAAAGACGCAACTCTCAGCATCCTGAAAGGAAAGAAGATCGCTATCATCGGCTACGGGAGCCAGGGACACGCCCAAGCACAAAATTTACGGGACAGCGGCCTAAACGTCATCGTCGCCGAGATTAAGGGAACGGAGAATTATCAGTTTGCCATTCGAGATGGCTTCAAGCCCATCGGCGCTTCGGATGCGTCCAAACAGGCCGATCTCATTCAGATCCTCACCCAGGACGATGTCCAATCCAAACTCTATGAAATGGACGTCAAGCCTCATCTCCAGAAAGGGAAAACCCTTCTGTTCTCTCATGGGTTCAATATCCATTATGGTCAGATTGTCCCGCCCAAAGAAATCGACGTGGTGATGATCGCTCCGAAAGGCCCCGGCCATCTGGTGCGAAGAGAATTTCAAAAAGGAGCGGGCGTTCCGTCCCTGGTCGCGATTTATCAGGATTTCTCAAAGAAGGCCAGACACACTGCCCTTGCCTATGCGAAAGGCATTGGCGCCACTCGAGCCGGCGTCATTGAGACCACCTTTAAAGAGGAGACGGAAACAGACCTCTTCGGAGAGCAGGCGGTTCTCTGCGGAGGAGTGTCGGAACTCATCAAGGCAGGCTTCGATACGCTGGTGGAGGCCGGATACCAGCCCGAGATCGCCTATTTCGAGTGCCTCCACGAATTGAAACTCATCGTCGATCTGATTTACGAAGGAGGAATTCCTTTCATGCGCTACTCCGTCAGCGACACGGCCGAATACGGCGACCTGACGCGAGGCAAGCGGATCATCACCCCGGAGACCCGTGCAGAGATGAAGCGGATGCTACAAGAGGTGCAGACCGGAAGTTTTGCAAAAGAATGGATCCTGGAAAACCGGGTGGGCCGGCCCATGTTCAATGCCTTGAGGGAGAAGGAGGCCGAGCACCCGATCGAAGAAGTCGGAAAAAAGCTGCGCTCCATGATGGGTTGGCTCCAGGAGAAGAAAAAGTGATGAAGCAGAATCGCTGGCCCATGGCCAAGGAAGGGCTTCCCTTCTTCATCCCGATGGTTCTGTTAACTGTGATCCTTGGAATTCTGGGGTGGAGGGCCTGGATGGCTCTGGGAATCATTCTTTCTCTCTTTATCGCTTATTTCTTCAGGAATCCGAGGAGAGAAATCCCCAGCCTTCAAAACGTCATTCTCTCCCCGGCTGACGGCAGGATCGTTCATGTGGGGGAATGTGAGGAAGACCGCTTTTTGCAGGAAAAGGCGTTAAAGATAAGCATTTTTATGTCTCTATTCGATGTCCACCTCAATCGCGCCCCTGTTTCCGGAACGATTCTTGCAGAAAATTACATCCCGGGCCAATTTCTGGCGGCCAATGTGGAGAAGTCATCCTTCCTCAACGAGCAAAACGCCCTGGTCCTGGAGACCGAGGATCGGAATAAAATCCTCCTGGTCCAGATTGCGGGCTTTGTGGCGAGAAGGATCGTCTGCTATGCCAAGGCAGGCGATACCCTGAGGAAGGGACAAATCTTTGGCTTGATCCGATTCGGATCGAGGGTCGATCTCTACCTCCCGCCTGAGGTGAAGCCGATTGTCAGGGTAGGACAGCATGTCAAGGGAGGAGAATCGATCATTGGGTATCGAGCATGAAAAAGAAAAGAACGCCCATTAAAATGAGAAAGGGAATCTACATCCTTCCAAATCTTCTCACCACCGGAAATCTCCTGGCTGGATTCTGGGCAATTATCGCCGTGTTTCAGGAACGATTTTACTTCGCCGCCGTGGCTATTCTTCTGGCGGCGGTTTTCGACGAATTCGATGGAAAGGTGGCCAAGCTTTCAGGAACGACTTCCAAATTCGGAATGCAGTATGATTCGCTGGCCGACCTCGTCTCCTTCGGAGTGGCTCCTGCCCTGCTCGCCTTCAGCTGGGCACTCAGGCCCTATGGAAAATTTGGCTGGCTGGCCGCGTTCCTTTTTGTAGCGTGCGGGGCAATCCGGCTTGCCAGGTACAATGTGCTGGCATCCGCCGGAGAGACAAAGTATTTTAAAGGGCTCCCCATCCCTGTCGCAGCCGCCATGATTGCCTTCACCATCCTTCTCTACTTCCAGTTGATTGAGACGGATTTGATCAAAGATATTGTGATCCTGGTGATGATTTACGTCCTGGCCTTTTTGATGGTCTCGAACATCCGGTACTTCAGCCTTAAAGAACTTAACTTGGCGAAACGGAAACCGTTCAGCATCTTTATTTTCGTTGTCCTTTCGTTGGTCGTCATCGTCATGGAACCCGTTGTGGTCCTGTTTGCTTCCGTTCTCATCTATGTCTTCTCCGGTCCGGTCGGAATGGTCCTGGCGTGGCGCAAGAAGAAGGCCCCGAAGAAAATGGATTTGATTCCAGAGGAGGACTCCCTGATCCGCGGTTGAAATACTTTTTAATTGTCAACTCCGATATTTTTAGGTAAACTAATCTGCAACGGATACTTTGGTGGTTTTTGCCGTCGGGGGAAGGCAACCGGTACCATCGTCCGGCGGGAATCATTAATCAAGTAGTTTCAATTTAGGGGTCAACGTTTTGGTCATTGAAATTTGATCATTGGAATTTGTTTGGGAATTGGTATTTGGTTATTGGAGCTTGATTTCTTACGATTCCTCGGTAGCTCAATCGGCAGAGCGGGTGGCTGTTAACCACTAGGTTGCAGGTTCGAGTCCTGCCCGGGGAGCCAGCATAGGAAACAAACTCGAACCGGGTTTGTTTGACATAACCATATAGAGGGGATTGTATTGGACCTCGACCCCAGTTGAGGTAACGACAATCTTCCGGATGAACCCCTTGAGGAAATTCCTCAGCTCAAGGGGTTTTTTCTTTTCTAAAGCGGACCGGATCAACTCCATAATGGTGCCAAATATATTCCATGGAATTGAGATATCCACCGGATAAGGGATACTCGCCTGGCTAATCTGGCCTTCCAGATCTGCCTTCTGCTTTTTATAGGCCTCCAGCTTCTCCCTTGCCATTGCATGGTCAACAACTCCCTCCCCGATAGCTTCGATGAGGTTGTCGATTTTGCTTCGCACCCCTGCTAAATCTCGATTCAGGTTCCCCACCCTCTTGGGGGTATTCCGCCTCAGCTTCTTTAGGAAGGATTCTATTTTGCTATGAATTAAAGGATAGTGTTCCTCTGAAAGAATTTTTTCCATGATCTTTTCTTTCAGAAAATGATCAAGAAAGGCTGTTCTGTGCCTCACACCGGCACACGAATTGTTCTTGTTCTTCTGCCCTGAGCACACATAATAAGTGTAAACTTTTTCCCCCTTGAAAACCTTTTCTGCGATAAGATTCTCCCCACATTTTGAACAATATAGCATCCCGGAGAATCCGTAAGGCGAAGCAGTGTACCCGGCCCCTCCTTTTTTCGGTTTTCTCTCCAAAAGCATCTCCTGTGCTCTTTGAAATGTGCCTGGATCAATAACGGGGGAATGGGCATTTTCCACCCGAATATCCACGAATTTCAATGTCCCGGTATAAACCTCGTTTTTGAGAATAGACTCGACGAGACCTTTTTTGAATCTCTTTCCGTTTCTTGCCCTAAAGCCCAGCTCATCAAGCTGGCGGAGAATATTTCTCATTCCGTAACCATTAAGACACAAATCAAAAATTTTCCTTACCGCTCCTGTCTCTGGCTCATAGGGGGAGAGTTTGGCTTTCGGATTCCCTCTTTCATCGACAACCTTCACCACTTGATATCCATAAGCCGGCTTGGATCCGTTAAGAAAACCGCGTTTCGCATTCTCCCTCATCCCCCGCAAGGTCACCTGTCCAAGGACTTTTGAATACCTCTCATCAACGAGTTCCAAAATGCCTTCCATGAAGCTCCCATCAGCATCATCGTTAATTGTCTGGGTGGCATATAAGACTTGGATTCCCTTACTTCTGAGAAGTTTCTTGTAAACGATTGCATCTTCCCTGCTTCGTGTGAACCGGGACGTATCGTAGACGATAAAAGCCTGAACGTTATTCTTCCGGTCTAAAGCAAATTCGATGGCCTCTTGAAAAGAATCTCTTCCTTTAACCGAAGTGGCCGATTCGTGTTCGCTGAATTCCCGAATAACGTTGTAACCCTGATCCCCTGCGTATTTAATGCATATATTTCTCTGAGCCGGGATCGAAAGGTCTTTCACTTCCTGTTTGGAAGTCGATACTCTCAAATAGACGATGCAATTCATTTAGGAGATCCTCCCCTAAGAATTCTATCAGTCTTTCTGTAATAAGACTGACGTTTAGCTCACTACTCCCAAGGTTGTCCTCGTACTTTAAAGTTTTCTTCAATGTCCATCAAAGGACCCAGTGGTCACATCACTTCACCTCCTTTCAGGAAGGCACCAATGTGCACTCAGGATCACCCGCTCTTTTGGAGAGCAATTGAGCTTCGGGTCATCACAGTTAAAGATGTTTTTGAAATAATGTATCCAGTCATGGGAGAAGTTTTTTCCCCGTCATAGTCTGGTATGTCTCAACTAATTTCTTTTTTTGTTCGAGTGACAAGAATCTGGCTCTACCTTTATCTATAAAAAAACTAAAATCTGGATCACTAAGAACCACATGGAAAGCCCAATTAACCCTATCTTTTTCTGAAAAAACCGGCGGCTTCTCATCTCTCACCAAGTATCCAGCTGCCTCCATAAGTTCTTGCAGAGGGGCTCCGTAGACTGAAGCCAGCTTCTTTAGAATACTTGGGTGCGGATTATTCTGCTCGCTTCTCTCAAGGTCCGAAATATATCCTATAGAAATCCCACTCACTTTGGCAACCTCGGCTAATGTCATGCCCTTTTCCTGCCTCAATCTTCTTAAATAACTCCCAAGTCGAGTCATAGGCTATTATTAACAAAATAATTTCGATTTGTCAATAAAACAATTTCACTATATTGAAATTATGCGCTTGGGACCGATGCTGGGTAGCGGGATAAATTGGGATAGGTTCTTTTGGGCAAATCCGGGGATAAAGCCTTGATTTTCTAGAAAGATCTTCTTTTTGGTCTCCTTTTTGGCCAGAACCAGTTGTAAAAACTGGAATTTTTCTCCATTATTCTGGAAGAATTTAGGCATTATTCTGAGGAAAATCCTTCTCCATTTTCTCCTTTTTTCTCATTTCAATATTCATTCCTTGTGATTTGATTGTTATGTCGTCCTTCCCTGAAAAGGCTTCCGACTGCTCTGATTACGTAGATGATTACAGGATCTTTTTCCATCTCTTTAACTTCACTCATTAGCAACCATCTTCCCGCTTCCATAATAGAATCTTACACAAGAAATGAGATTGGTTTTTCCCGATTACCACCGCCATCTTTTTCCATCGGGTGTGAAAGGGTTTGTCAGGTCAAATTCCGGTTCATCATCGTCATGCCTGCGATAAGCCGACCGAACCTCCTCATGAATCCATAATAACGATAGTACGACCCCATAGCTTCTGAGAGCCAAAGAATGTTCAAAGATTTCACTCTCGCCATCGATATCGCCGGTAAGCCAGGCATAGGCCGGCGCTTTTTGTGGCTTGTCAGGCAAATCCACTCCGTCATAGAAATCAAAAGCGTATGTGTTCGGGCTTAGCTTCTCTCCGACCCTTACGTGGAAGTCAAAACTCGTGGATTTCTTGTACCACTTGATAATGCCATCCCTGGATATGACCACAGCGCAAGGTTCCAAAGAAAGTTGTACATATCGCAAAGCTGTCGCTGTGAGCGTTGTGGTGAATTTCCCGGCAAGGTCCCTTACCACTTCCATATTTGGCTGGCCCCGTTTGAAAGACTGGACAAAGATGTCTTTAGGCATCAGGATGCTAGCTGCGAATTCATTTGCCTCAATTTCTTGCACCTTATTCTCATTCCAGACATACATATCTTGTTCGGTGCAAAAAATGAGTTGAGAAATAAAATGAAGCTCAAAATGCCCCAGTTCATGGGCTATAGCGAACCTCTTCCGCCCTTCTTCAGAAATACCGCTGTTGACAGTGATTATGCCGAGGCCTCCCTTTCTTATGAGCCTGGCTTCTGAGCCGTCCAGATGCCTTTCCCTCACAAAAGCCCCGCGCTCCATAGCAATTTCCATAACCTGAATTTCAGCAGGCTCTCGTATTTGCAGATTCCTTATGATCTCTTCTGCTCTTGTTGAGGGAGGCTGAAACGTGGTCATTTAATCCTCTTCCTTGCTCAGTTCTTCCAAAAGATTAAGATGCTCCAGGTCCTCGATCAAGCTTTCCAGGTCCTTTTCCGAGAGAGATTCCTTTTTCCGAAAATATGCATCGGCATAAGAACGGGCACCTTGCCCATAGCTGCCCTTAAGGATGCCCTTAATCTTTGTCATCAAATCCTGCGCCACCTTAACCGGTGTCTTGGATTCTAGGATCTTCTCGATTTCCTCCCGTCTTTCTCTTGCCTTTGTCTGCCAGGCAAGCCGCCGTTCTCTCAAACCTTTTCCTACTATTCGCGCGACCCTCTTTTCCAGCTGAGCGAAATCAATTCCTCCTTCTTGAAGCTCAGCCAATAATTCCTCCTCGGTGAGGTCATCCGGTTCGCTTATAAAGTTAGAGAAACATTCTATGAAGCTCTTGTGCTTTTCTTTTTCTTCCATGTCATCCTCCCTATTGAGGATTCACTCTCAATTTTGACGCCTTACGGAGAAGCTTCCTCTTGAGATTGTAGACCTCCGAGACATGCCATCCGGTCTGGGCAGCAATTATTTCAGGCTTGTCTATACCTTCCTCAAAGCACAGTAGAAGCGTCTCAAGATCCTCGTCTCCTTTCACCATGGCGTACAACTCGCCCTTCAACCTTTCTTCAAGGTCTTCCTTTTCGCGGGCAATCAGCTCCTCTTCCGGCGTTGGTGATGAAGGGTCTGGAATTGTTTCATATCCTTCTTCCCCCTCTTCAGGTTCGGGCATCCGGCCCGTGGCTTGATGCTCCATAGATGAAGCCAAATGCTCCATGTCGCTTTTGACCACCCACTGGAGGTGTGTGAGCAGATTGGGGTATTTGTCAGGGTCCCAATCCCTCGTTCCAGACAACACTTTCTCGATCGCCTCGGATGCGATATCCTCAGGAGTCTTTCCTCCCAGGAGTTGGTCAGATTTCCCTGATTTCCACGAGTATACTCTCGCTCTCTGGATGGCGTAATGGGTGAGTTTCAAAATGATGTCTTTCCAATCGGCGTTCTCGAAAAGATGAAGAACCCTATCCTTTTCCATCAGGGCCCTCCTGCAATATTAGACCGGGTTAAAGAAAAATTTGCCACTTTTTTTGGCAAATTTCCAAAATCGCCGGACTTATATATCAAAGGGGCAAGTCACCCACAAGGAGAAACGTATGGAAAGAAGCCCGCAAGAATCCAAAGGACATCAAGACCTTATTAACATGATGGCCCGCCACTTCGCCAGCCAGGGCTATCGAAACATCAGGGCCGACGTCCAGGGAATGGTAACTCCAGATGTCATCCTTGGGGCAGAGCAGAACCATATGCGGGACCTCACCGCAGAGAAGAACGGTGCCAGGATCATTCTCGAAGCTGAGACAGCCGGCACCATTTCTGGTGGCCATACCGTCAGCCAGTGGTCCCTTTTCTCAGCCACGGCCAAGAAGGCAGGCAGTGAATTCCGTGTCGTTGTTCCCAGGGGATATAGGAGTTCTGCAGAGCAAAGACTGGCCGACCTTGGCCTCAGGGCTGATGAAATCTGGACCTCAGCTTAAGACACCGCTTCCAGAGATAATACGTTTATATAATTGACATAACATACCAGTTAGTAATACTTGACTTTTACTGAGCAACGGGTTTATATTAGAAATCAAAACACGAAGCCAATGTTGATGACAATGATAACGAATTAATACAGGAGGCTACAATGGAAGACAAAGAAATCGAGAAGGCAGAGGGCGACCTGGTGAAAGCGGAAGCTGACTTGAAAGCAGCAGAGGCTTCCGAAGCGGCTGCGGAGAAAGAAGTCGAAGAGGCGTTAGAGGAACTGAAAGAAGCGAAGCATCATCATTTTGAGATTCAGATTGACCGCAAAACGTACAGGGTCGAGTTAAAACACATGACTGGATTGCAACTGCGCGCACTCCCTTCACCCCCGATAGGACCTGATCGTGATCTCTTTGAAGTGGTGCCGGGTGGCACCGACCGGAAGATCGGTGACGAGGAGGTTGTAGAGATATGGAACGGGCTTCGGTTTTTCTCTGCGCCCGCGCAGATCAATCCGGGTGTAGAAAGGTCCACGCCGAGAGCATGACCTCATTATTGCCCCACAATGACACCGAGTATCTGACGGAGCGTTTCGGCAACGGTAGCCATACCCTCACGGCTGAGGCTAATATGATATGTGTGGTTCTTCACGGGTTTTGTCTCCCTGCCGGCTTTGCCCCTGAAAAAGCAGATCTTCTGCTCAGGCTTCAGCCTGGATACCCCGATGTGCCCCCCGACATGTGGTGGTTTGATCCTCCTGTCCGTAGGAAGGACGGTCAGCCCATCCCTCAGACGGAAGTGATCGAGCATTATTTGGGCCGAGGCTGGCAGCGATGGTCTCGTCATCTTCCTGCCGGACAGTGGCGCTCGGGGATTGATGGCCTTGAGAGCTTTCTTGCTCTGCTGCGCAAAGAGCTTGAAAGGTGTGTTAATGGGGTCACCCGATGACCACATCAGTTGTAATTCCGCAAGATATATCAGAGGAGCTTCAGTCGATTGCAAGCTTTCCGAAGGAAACAGCCGGAGTAATGCTGGCGGGTGTGGCTGAGGCTCCAAACGGCGACATTAGAGTGCTCGCGCGGTCCATGCGATGGGTGAAGGAATCCGCCTATAATCGTAGGGAACGGTACGGGTTGACCATTCAGTCAGAGGGCTATGTCCACGCGTTGGCCGAGGCAGAAACTCTTGGTGCTGCTTGCATTTGGGTTCATACCCACCCTGGACAGGATGCGTCTCCGCGACCAAGCAAACATGATCGCACCGTGGATGATGAAATCGCAGACCTCTTTCGCCTCCGCTCGGGCAGCCCATATTTTGGAACACTGATTTTCTCGCCGCATTCACCCGGATTGGGTTTTACAGGATATTTGCAGCGTGAAGGCGACGACTCTGTCCAAATTGAACGTATGTGGCAGATTGGCAATCGGTGGCGACTGCTCCGAGCGTGTGACTCCTCGATGCCTCAGCTATCCCCAATTTTCGACCGTAATGTGCGAGCGTTTGGAGCCGCTGTCCAACAAACGCTCGGTGATCTTGTTATCGGGATTGTCGGTTGTGGCGGCACAGGCTCAGTTGTGGCCGAACAGCTTGTTCGCCTCGGAGTAAGGCATCTCACCCTCGTTGATCCGGACGAACTGTCAGAAAGCAATCTGACCCGGGTGTATGGCTCGACCTTATCGGACGTTGGCCAACCGAAAGTGAATATTCTGAAGCACCATCTCATGGGCATTGCTCCGGATCTACGTTGTGAAACTGTACAATCAATGGTCATGCTTGAAGCAGCAGCTCGATGTTTGATTGGCTGCGATGTGGTTTTCGGCTGCACTGATGACAATGCCGGTCGTTTGGTACTTTCGCGCCTAGCAACTTACCTGCTCACGCCTGTAATCGATTGCGGCGTACTTCTGAGCAGCGATGCAGACGGCCAGTTGACGGGGATCGACGGCAGGGTCACGATTCTCACTCCCGGACAGGCTTGTCTTGTGTGTCGTGATCGAATCAATCTTGCCCGCGCAGGCGCAGAACTCCTCACACCGGACGAACGAGTGCGTCGACAAGATGAGGGCTACGCGCCAGCACTAACGCAGACAGAGCCTGCGGTCGTGGCATTTACAACGCTGGTCGGCGCGACAGCGGTGAGCGAGTTGTTAGAGCGCCTGGTTGGTTATGGACCCGAGCCACGGCCGAGCGAAATTTTGTTGCGTTGCCACGAACGCGAAATTTCAATCAATATTGCCCGGCCTCGGAAAGGTCATTATTGTCACTCTTCCAGTGGGAAGCTGGGAATTGGTATGACACAGCCGTTTTTGGAACAGGTATGGCCGACACTATAAAGATTTCCTGGTGGCAATGGCTGCCCGTCTTTCGCTGGCGGATTGTCGCGGTGGTTGAATCAGCCGACGATATCCCGCAGCAACTGCCACGTAATGGCGCAGTTTTGGTAGGGCCGCGCAGGCACCCAAAATGGATTGCGTTTGACTGCCCATGCCGGAATGACCACCGGATCATGCTTAATACCGATAAGAATAGATCGCCATTTTGGACGACAACTGTTCAGGGTTCTCTTACTATTTCCCCAAGTATCGATTCTTTTCATTCCAACCGGCGCTGCCATTATTTTGTTCGAAAGGGGCGCATTAAGTGGGTTCCTGAAAGGAGAACAAAATGAGTTGTACCGATTCTCTTTCCTCAACAAATCAACGCCCCGAACTCGTTTTCGCACTTGTAGGTGGCACAGGTACGCGCCTTAATGATTTGTCGTGCGTGCTCAAGGAAAAGCTTGAAACGTTCAGATATCAGATCGAGTATATTAAGCTTTCTGACCTGTTGCACAATTGCAAAGGCGTATGGGCTGAGCAAAAGGGAATAGGTGAAGCCGAGCGGATTAAGCATTTGCAGAATATGGGTACCTTATTTCGAAAAAAGCTTGACAGGGGCGACGCTTTGGCACTGGCTGGTATAAATGAAATCCAGGCAAGACGGTCCAAGATTTCAGGGAGTCCAGATAAGCCCGCACCGGCATATGCATATATTCTGCATCAACTAAAGCACCCCGCTGAAGTCGATCTTTTGCGCCAGGTGTATGGGCCTTCTTTCCTGCTCATCGCTGGTCATGCGCCTCGCCGGGAGCGCATCGAGGAACTCTCGAAACAAATGGCACGAGCTGCGTCGCAGCCTGGCGAAAATTATAAGTTTGAAGCGGACGCTATTGATGTGATCGAAATCGATGATAAGCAAGAGGATAATCTCGGGCAGAATGTGCGAGACACCTATCCCAAAGCAGATTTTTTTGCCAACTTGGGGAGGATTGTTGGGGGGGAAAATGAGGTTCAGCGGTTCGTGGATTTGCTCTTCGGCCATCCCTTCCGCACACCGAACCCCGATGAATACGCGATGTACCTGGCCAGCGCTGCCTCGCTACGGTCGTCAGATGACAACCGGCAGGTCGGCGCAGTTATCGTGGGTCGAGGTTACGATCACCAACAATATGTCAAGATCGCAGATGTTATTGCTGTCGGAATGAACGAGGTCCCGCGCGGCGGCGGTGGTTTTTACTGGGGCAAGGCTTCACCAGATGGCAGAGATCAGTATCTTATTAAAAAGGGCGAAGATCGCGCCTTTGAAATTAAGAACAGCATGCTAACTGAATTGATCAAAAAGATTGATCAGAAAAATTGGCTACAGGACAGTGTCTCAAAACAAGACCCGGCCGTCCTCGCCCGTGATCTACTGAATGACCTCGGAGGAACGCAATTCCTAAATATCGGCGAATTCAGCCGACCCGTGCATGCAGAAATGGCGGCATTAATCGACGCGGCACGAAGGGGTGTCGCGGTAAACGGTCATTCAATGTATGTTACAACTTTCCCATGCCACAATTGCGCTAAGCATATTATAGCCGCTGGCATTCGAAGAGTCGTTTACTTGGAGCCATATCCCAAAAGCCGCGCATTCAATCTCTACCATGAGGAAATCGCTCAAGAATCAGCCGAAGATGGGGACAAAGAACCTCTAAATGAGGAAAAAGATAAGGTTGCTTTCTTTGCATTTTCTGGGATCGCGCCTCGTCAGTATCCTCAGCTGTTTTCAATGTCGGAGCGAGGTGCAAAGTCAATAAAGGGGAAGCCACTGATTAAATGGGAAGCTGGACAGCGCTCATTGGAACCCTTATATGTCCCCCAAAATGCTTCGCTCCTCTACCTTGAGGCAGAACGTCAGGCATTGGCGAATCTGCCGCCTGATATTTATGACCGAAAGAAAAATACTCTAAGTAAATGAGAAAAGAGAGTTCACAACAATTTACGTTCTATCAGCAGCTCGGCGAAAACATCCGAAACCGCCGAAAATACCGAAAGCTGTCTCAAGAAAGATTGGCTGATCTAGTGGGTCTAACCCGAACGTCGATGACCAATATTGAGAAAGGGCGTCAGCGTCCTCCATTACACACGCTTTGCGAGATTATCGAACATTTGCGAGCTGATATTGGTGATTTGCTGCCGCGATCTTCGGCGATAAAAGCTCCCTCTGACATTAAGGCGCTGGCTGGTGAGCAAGTGCGTGGAGATGCCGAAATGGCGTTTATCGAAACCGCAATAAAGGGGAGGAAAACATATGGCGATGCGAAGACGCAAAATTCAGGCATTGGTGGGAAACCTTCTCGCCGAAAACGGCATTAAAAATGCCCCGGTACCGGTTACTCGGATCGCCAAGGCTTGCGGTGCCCGAATCTCTCATGATTGCTTGGAAGGAGACCTGTCCGGATTTCTTTATTCGAAGGACAAACAAGCACTGATCGGGGTTAATACGCACCATCCTCAAGCACGGCAGCGCTTCACAATTGCGCATGAATTGGGGCACTTCCTTCTGCACAACCAAGAAGAACAAATTCATGTTGATCACGAATTTCGAGTCCGCTTCCGAAGAAACATGTTATCGAGTGACGGGCCCGACGCCAACGAACGAGAAGCAAATTTTTTTGCCGCCTCGTTACTCATGCCGCAAGAATTTCTCGATAACGACCTGCAAGACGAAATTGATCTTTTCGATGATGACTTCCTTTACGATTTGGCCCACAAGTACGGTGTGAGCACTCAGGCTCTCGTGAATCGGCTCAAGAACCTCGGTTACATCGAAGAATGAAGGCGACGAAATAGAAGATATCGGCTCAGGACAAGGGGGATGTCGATGAAATTACAACTTTCTACTTTTTTAATGATATAGTTCCTTGCTGCGGCAGGCGAATCTCATCCCCTGCCCTCTTCCTGGAGGCTAAAGCCGATGGATCCTCGCTTTGATTAGCTCTTATTAATAGAAACGCAATGAGAAGCTTTTCATTATGAGGAGCTGCGCGATGAAGTAATCTCGTGGTAAAACGAGATTGCCGTGCCCTTCGAGCTCGCAATGACATTCAAGAACTTCGGGATGGGTGGCGTAGGTTCTAAAAAACTTAGCATTGGCTGGTCATTCTTAAAGAAGCGGCAAATGGGGATATACCTTAAAGCCACGTTTCCTTATTCCGCTCAATCACTAACGGAGGGAAATTCGGAATGTCGATCCGAAATGTGAAGCTCCCTCCCCACAAGGCGGGGCTTCCCGAAAAGGAAATCTCGTTGATATTGTGCCCCCTAATCCCGCCTATCCCGTTTGGCGGGACGGGGTACGTTCCGGTCAACATAAATATGATGAGACTTGCGGGACCGGTGCCAGACCACTAAGCGGTGTTTTGGGGGAGGATTGAAAAGGCCTGCGCTGCTTAGCTCTTTCGATAAGGGGTCAGGACCCATGGTGGTTTCTCGCTATCAATTATGAGGATGAAATAGAACTCTTTGAAGCTGTCTGGATGGTTGAGAAAGTGATGTGCTGCCAGGTCCAGATTTCGAATCACCAGGCCTTTCGTACATCGCTGGCCGTTCTTGGGCTTATAGGGGCCAAGTATTTGGCTTCAATGAATAATGACCGCGGCCCAAACCTGGAGTTAAAAATGGATTTTTAGGAAAAGTAAGGAATTCCTCGCCCCAAATTTTCCCTTTTTCTCTCCATCTTTATGTGGAATTTCTGGAAAAAATCCTCTCCCATTTCTCCCTTTTCCAGACTTTGAAAACGTTTTTGCTTATCTACTACTTGATATAAAGCCATTTGTTTTTCTCTTTCTTTCCTTCCCTTTTGAATACTGAAAATTATTTTTTGTTACCCAAAAACCGTTGAGATCGAACGGCGAAAAATCCTTTATTTTTGAAGCTAGCTGTTTTCATTTGGGTCGTAAAAGAGATACAAATATTACCCAAATTTTGCCTCTGGGAGTTTTCCTTTAGGAAGGTCCAACCTTGTGGATAACACGAACCTTCTGTATGCGAATCTCGTAAACCTGATCCATTACCGAATACATTTCTTCAGAACCGAGCTTTTCAGCAAGCGGAGTAAACCCTTCCATGTCACAGAACATCACTGTGACCTGTTTCCGCTCACCCTCGATCTTATCCCTTTGTGCCAGGATCTTCTGAGTTAGGTCTTTGGGAAGGTATCTCTGAAGTTTTGCAAGTTTTTCCTCAAAGGAGAGTTCTTTAGGGATTGGTTTTGACGGAAGGCCTAAATCGTGGCCGCACTCACCACAGAATTGCCGATCTGGAGGGATTTTGGCCCGCACGCAGGACAAACCAATTCCAATTTAAATCCACATTTTTCGCAAAACTTTATCCCCTCTCGATTCTCAAACTGACATTTCGGGCATTTCATTTTTGGTCTCTCCTTTGGAAGAGACTCTGTGATCCAATTCTAAAAGGTTAAGGTTAGGTTGGAAGGTTGATTCGATACCCTATGGTTTGATAGAAGTCTACTAATTTTAGGCGAAAACTTCAACAAGAATTATCGATTACCACTTAAAAGGTTGTATGGAAGGAGGATTTATGAAAATGAAGAGTACAGTCAACTATCTTTATACAGCCTCTTTTTCCTCGAAATATCTTCGTTGAGAAAGCATCGCGAAGATCACTCGAATCAGTTTGTGTGCTGTGGCAAATATGGCTTTTTGAGGAGGCAATCCTTCTCTCTTCCTCTTTAGGAAGTACGTTTTAAAGAAAGCATTTTGACTCACGACAGAAGCCGTCATAAGGTAGATTGCCCTTCGAAGGTGCCGATTTCCCCTTTTGGACAATTTGCTCACGCCAATAAACTTGCCTGATTGGTGAACAGACGGATCCAATCCCGCTTAGGCGATGATCTTTTTATGAGAGGTATAATTTTTTACTTCACCCATTTCTGCAAGGAACGGTGCCGCGGTGTTTGGGCCCACCCCTTTAATTGATCTGAGGATTTCTAAATCCTCTAGCTTCGTGCTCTTACATAAATCCGTCAGTAGTTTTGTCACCTCAGCCCATCTTTCCTGTAGATGCAGAAGGGTGCCGATCTTCCCCCGAAGAATGATTTCTTTAGCGGGACTCACCGTAGCTACCGAACTCTGGGCCGCCTTAATAATATCTTCCGCAGTAAACGTCAGTTTGTTCCCTACGTGAGGCTGTTTCAGCAGTTTTGCAATACCTCTCAGCTTCGCCGCTCTCACAAGACGTGCCGACGGACACTCCTGAATCAAGCGAACCATCACCCCCGTATAGATATCCCCGATCGTCTCCAGTTCAGGAAAGGTCGTTCGTAAAACCCTCTTGATCTCCACCTTGGTGGCGGATATAAGATGAGACAGGGATTCTCTTTCTCTCGACAGATCCCTCAAATCCTGAAGATCCCGTGAAATCGATAACGGAGAGATCTCTTCCTGGTGATCCAGAAGAAATCTGGTGATGGTCATGGCATCCTTTTTATCCGTTTTCGTTTTCCTCAATGATAGCTTCGCAAAATTGGCAATCAACAGAGGATTCACCACGACCGTATGGATTCCTTGGGAACTCAGAAACGAGAAGAGATTGATGTGATAGCAACCCGTAGATTCCATCGCGACGACGACCCTTGAAAGATCCTCGCAATCAGATCTGATGGTCTTGAGAAGTTCTTCAAACCCTTTTGAGTCCATAGAATACGACCCGGTGAAGAATTCCTTCCCTCCAGAATCAATCCCAGCAGCAGAAAAGAAATCTTTGGACACATCAATGCCAACCAAAAGACTTTGCATCCTTTCGTCTCCTTCTGAGATGAGGCAGGATATGCCTCCCAACCAACCCTCCATCGTGACCAGGGTTCTTGGACCCAATCAACTTATCAGGGTTACGGGAGGCAGGAAACACACTGTACTAAGGGCTCTCACACCCAGGAAGAAGTACGTTCTCCTGCCTTTCACCTCTCTCTATAATTTATTCTCGCTATAACACAATTACTGGGAGGAGGAAGGAGTGCTTAGAGACACTATTGCGAATTCCACCTGGGAAACCAAAGACGCGACAGTGTCAACGTTTCGTCCGCTTCACCCACTGGTCGGCTGAATCAGAGATTTCTAGCGGATCAGATAAGGCACAAATTCATTAAATTAAATCCTGGAACAGACCTCCACATCGTCAGAGTCTTGTCTTCCTTATCGTTGTATAGCAGGCTTGTTACTCATTCTCGCCAACACATCTTCGAGAGAACCTCGAAAGGGGCCAGGAGTCTCCATTTTGATGGAAGCCAGGGCTGCGGCAAAGCCCAATGACACTTGAACGTCATGATCGATCCTCCTAACCAGATACGCTCCCATGACGGTATCACCACGACCGGTTCTTCCTTGGGAGTTCCTGTTGGAAAATTTCTCAAAAAAAGTATCCCCTTTGTACCGAGCCAACACTCCACCTGAACAGGTTAAGATTGTCTCGATTGCTCCCCATTCTTCCACGAGCGCGGCTGCTTCCTCCAGGTTACGCGTTCCCGTCAGTATCTCAGCTTCGATGATGTCAAGTTTCACGATATCGGCGAGGCCCACGATTTCTCTCTTACCTGGTACATCCCTGAAATAGATTACGCCGGATTCGGGGTCAACCTGCCGCACAAAGCTCTGCATATCCACCGATAAGCGAAATCCCCTTTGTTTCAAATCTCGCATGAATCCCAAGGTAAATTCACTGTCTGTCAGGGCGCCAAGATGGATCAAGCGAGACTCTATGGGGGGTATATCTGCACTCATAAAAAACCCGGCATTTTTGGTCTGATACATCAACCTTTCATCGACATTCCTAGTGGGGTGCACGACGCGCATATGCGTGGTCGAGTGAGCGGGCTGTAGGTAAACGTCAATGCCCACCGCTTTCAGGGGTTCAAGAACATACTTATCCTCTTCAGCCATCCTTGTAACCACAGCAATCCTCTTCTTTGCCCAGTAGGCAGCAAATGCTCCGAAAAACGGCGCGCCTCCTGGTACGCCACAGGCAGATCCCTCTGGGGCTTCGATTTGGTCAACTGTCACATGACCCATAAAGACAATATCGTAGCGATTCATTTCGGATTCCATTGGTTAGGTGAAGCAATTTGGAGAAAAGTCTACTAGTCTTGAATGCAAACGTCAACAGGCATTATTGATTACTGCTAAAAGTGTTATATAGAAGGAGGATTTTCAAAAATCACGAGTACAGCAAGGAGTCCTCAATATTCCGTTTCACCCTGATCCTCTACTATGTCCTAACGAATCTGCAATTTGCTCTTAAATTCGTCTGCCCTTTCGTTATAAGAGAAGGTGCCTTTTGTGGTAATAAAGTTGAAAATCTCATCGTGGTCATCGTTGTAATCAATGCGACCTCCAATCGACTTAGCATCCCCTATCATGCCTTCACATTAGGTCTGCATTAGTTTGCTTGCCTCGCCCGTTGTGCCCCTTTCTTCGAATCACCGGTACTACAATATACCAGGCTAAGCCATGCAGAGCCGCGTCTTGAGCAGGAGATGGCCACAGAGGAGGCCAAGCGTTGCCTCAGGTGCGACATCCGGCTCAAAATTAAACCGGTAAGGTTTGGGAATCCGCTGCGCCAAACCAAATTAGCTCTTTGGAGAACACCATTCTTTGATCGGCAAATGTCCCGTCGCGCCAGAGCGGGATAGGTGGGGTCAAGGAGCACAATTAAAACGGTATTTTCCCTCCGGGAAGCCTCGGCGTGCTTGTCCCGTCTTGGCGGGATGGCCGGGGAGCTTCACATGCCACCTCACACAATGAGTTTCCTTATGTGTTATGATTCCTACCATCGCTTCAAAATACGGTCCTTGTCTTCATAAAATACAGTATTCACCCGATTCTTTTTATCGTCTATTTTTGGTATTCTTTTAGTCCATATCAAAGGAATAGACGAATGAACCTGTTCCCGGAAAGGAGCCCCACGATGGCCATACTGTTAGCGATTTTTATTACAATTGTCATTACGGTAACCCCTGCGATGGCTGCGCCCCCTGACGTGATGACCATTATGAATCAAATGAAGGAACTCTTTGAACCCTTACGCCCAAGCACGAGCAAACTGGTCATCACTACCGAATACAATGGGGAGAGAGCCCAGTTTACTGCCGCCCAGGCACGGAAGAAGTTTCCGGACGGAAAGCGAATGCTTACCGTGATGCTGGAACCCGACGCGACAAGGGGTTTTGCGCTTTTAGCCTGGGAGCCGGATAAAAAGCCCACTGTATTGTGGGTCTACATGCCTGCTCTCCGCAGAGTTCTTGAGCTTCGGACGGTTGAGACATATGAGGGTTTCTTCGGTACTGAGTTTACCTATGCTGACCTCGGTTTTATAGCTCTCCACGAACGATACAGGCTTGTGGGAGAGGAAGAGTTCACAGGGAGACATGCGTATAAGGTTGAGGAACAGTCTCCACAAGAACAATCTTACTATTCCCGGATCATCACTTGGATAGCCACGGCTTCCATGCTTCCCTTGCAGCGCGACTATTTTGATCGTGCGGGAAGACTATGGAAGACAGAACTCTTTGAAGCCTCCGTCATTGACGGCGCCCCCACGCCGGTTCGGATTTTAATGAAAGACATCCAGCGACAGTCTAGCACTGAACTCAATGTAATTTCTGTGGACAACAATGTGGAGATTCCAGACGATGTCTTTAAGCCCGAACTGCTTCGAGAGGTTGTGAACTGTCCCCTATGGCTGAAATATTGTCCCATACCCCCTAAGAAAAAATAGGGATGGACTAAAGGCTTTATGCCTTCATCCCCGTTTGAAAGATTGACCGGGGCAGGTCTCTGCTTGGTTTCCTGGGCGGGCGTTTCTTGCTTTTTCGAAGAGCACTAAACATAATTAAATTAAGAGTCGATGGATCGGTTTTTGGCCGCCTGAATCTCAAGGCGATTGGAAGAAGGTGAGAAAATTATGAAAGCAGTATTGAAGTCCAAAGCAGTAATGTCTACTCTGTTCGTGGCTATCCTGTGGCTTCTCGCACCTATTGCTCAGGCTGAGGCAGACGGGTTGGATAGACTTAGCGGCCCCCTTCTAAGTCTTACCGGAACTCTTTACCGACCTGGAGAAAAAGCGGTGACAGGGTCGTACACTTTTGGACTCTATCTCGACGGAAAAGAGCAATGGATTTTAGAGGTGAAGGAGGCACGGGATATATCAGAGTTAACACCCGGCTTGGCGGTTCTTCGTGACCTTTTCCCTTCAACTTTGAATGTTATGGGTCCGAAGAATCTTATCGCGGCGTTGGAGAGTCCGGAACTTGCGGATAAGCCAATTGTCATTGAAGGGTATATCCATGTGGCGCACAATCTCATGGAAGTCACGGCAATAAGAAACATCCCCGGATAGAGCATCTCGGAGCGACGTGAGATACGGCCAAGGCGTTACGAGTGACCACAGAACCCGGGCGCGGAGGCGGGACTGAGGGCGCATGCGCAGTGCATTCAGATTGTGCCGGAAGCGATCCAGGGATTCGCGTTTTCTACGGGAAATACTGTTGCGGGGGGGCAGCCGAGCCCAACAAAGCGACGATCGAATTTCAATTAAAAAAGGCAGGTCAACCTAAGTCAATGTGTCCTCCCCTTTCAATTGAAAAGGTTCTGCCTTAAGGATAAAGAGGCCGTTCTAAATATGCACCATAACGGCACCATCGACGTACACGAGCTGACCCGTGACGAAGTCCGAGGTGTCAGAGGCCAGGTAGATAAGCAGTGAGCCTATTTCCCCAGGATGACCATAGCGCTTTGACGGGAGGTAGCGCAAAAGGACGTCTTCCTGGCCCATCCCGGTTTTACCTGTCTCCGAGAACCACGCCGGCCCGATAGCATTTACGGTAATCCCATCTCGAGCCCATTCCAAAGCCAACGCCCTCGTGAGTTGAAGTATCCCCCCCATCGCTACGCAGTACGCACTGCTGTTGGTGAGACCCCTTTCCGCCAAACAGGAGGTGATATTGATGAGCCTCCCCTTCTTCCTCTCCAACATATGCTTGCCCACGGCTTGGCAACAATGAAAAACAGAAAACAGGCTGGTCTCCACAATCCGGTGCCACTCGTCTTCGTTAATCTCTAGGAAGGGTTTGACAAATTCCGGGTCGGAGGCATTCACCAGAATGTCTATCTTGCCAAATTCGGCGAGAACCTGCTCCACCATCTTTTCAATATGAGAAGATTTGGTCATATCTATAGGCATGGCCATCGCCTTTCTCCCCAGACCGAGCACTTGCCGCACCGCCTCATACAACTTCTTGGAGTTCTTGGCGGCAACAACGACATCAGCTCCCGCCTCGGCGAGAGCCGCGGCGACGTACTTGCTCCAGAACCGACTATCTCCAGCCACCAAAGCTATCTTGCCGCGAAGATTAAATTCCTCAGAGACCATATTATTCCTCCTTCAAGGTGATCATAGGGACATATCCAGCGGGGGCATGTGCTGCTCCGAGCGAACCCCCATCCATAATAAATGTTTGACCCGTGATATAATCCGACGCATCCGAAGCCAAGAAGAGCGCCAGAAAACCAATTTCCTGCGGTATCCCAACTCGTCCCACAGGGATACGCGCGCCTCTTTCCTGTACTACGTTTGCTGGAATCTTTCGCGGCTCAGTCTGTGGCTGCAGGTCTGAAACATCAAACCAGCCAGGGGCAACGTTATTCACCTGGATATTGTCCCGAGCCCAGCTCCACGCCAGAGAGCAAGTAAGGCTAATGACCCCGGCCTTGGCAGCGCAATACGCATAGTTGTCCCGTCCACCCCTGAGCCCGCCGCCGGCGGAGATATTGATCACCTTTCCACTTCTCTGAGCCAGGAAGTGCTTTGCAACCGCACGGCAGCAGAAAAAGGTGCCAGTGAGGTTAGCGCTGATGCTCCGATGCCACTCCTCATCAGTGATGTCCTCGATTGGCTCCAAGTGACTAGAAGGAATGCCCACACCGTTTATCAGGATATCAATCTTCCCCATCTCCGATAGGGTTCGCTCAATCATCCGATTGACCTGCTGGGAATCGGTGACGTCCGTTGGGACAGCCAGTGCCCTTTGCCCTACGGCCCTTGCTTCCTTTGCTGTCTGTTCTAAGGGTTCCACACGGCGGCCGGCAACGACAATGTCCGCTCCCCCTGCCCTTGCTAAAACCAGAGCGATTGCCTTGCCTAAACCAGTGCCCCCGCCCGTTATAATCGCCACCTTCCCGATTAAATTTCGGTTCCGCGAAACCATAGCGCACCTCCTCCGAAAGCCTAATGCAAGCTCTTGATTGCGAGTTTCACTTTTGATCTGGACAAAGATACTAGCCACCCAGTTGAGTGTTCAAGCCGTACCCCTCTAAGATCGCTTTTATATCATCTAAGCACTCTTGAGACATGGGTTGAACATTTAAACTATATTCTTTTCCAAGTTGCACATATTTCATTTTCCCATATTCATGGACAGCCAAAAGATCCACTCTTTCGACAGATTTCAACTTGGATAGAAATTTAGCGGTCTCTTCGATTTTTCTTGTTGAATCGGTGTATCCCGTTATGAGGGGTAACCTGATGATGATCGGCTTCCCCATGGCATTGAGCTTCTTGAGGTTTTCAAGGATCGGTTTGTTTGATACACCGGTATTTTTTAAGTGTTCCTCGGGATCCATACCTTTTACGTCGAACAGTAATAGGTCCGCTTCTTCAAGAGCTCTAAACCCCTCACGGGTCGCTGTGTATCCGCAGGTATCCAACGCCACATGGATATCATTCTCCTTACACTTCCTCAACAATTGCAGAGTAAAAAGCGGCTGGAAGGTTGGTTCTCCACCGCCTATAGTCACTCCGCCTCCGGACTCACGATAATACAGTTCGTCCCGTTTAATCACATCGAACAGTTCATCGAGGGTGAAGTATTTTCCAAAGCAGCCTAAAGCTCCCGCGTCGCAGACTTCCATACACTTCCCACAATTTGTGCATCGCTCTCTATCAATTCGAAGTCTATCGTCTTCTCGTTTTAAATCGAGAGTAATCGCACCAGCGGGGCAAACGGCTACGCATTCTCCGCATCCATTACAGTGTGACGCAGTGACTTTAATCTCCGGGTGTCCTTTCTGCCCCTCCGGATTACAGCACCAGATGCACCGCAGAGGACATCCTTTCAGAAATACTGTCGTTCTTACCCCGTAACCATCGACAAAAGACCCATGTATGATATGGAATACCAATCCTCGCTCGTTCTCCATTCTACTCATGCTTCCATCTCTTTGCCTTCTCGATGTCCTTGATTTTAATATCTGGTCTTACATGTCTCGGAACTCAATTCTCTTTATAATATCCTCCTGAAGTTCTGGGCTCAGCTCAACAAAGTAGGCACTATAGGTCGCCACTCTAACCAGGAGGTCTCTATATTTTGCAGGATATTTCTGGGCGTCTCTTAACATGGCGCTATCGACAATGTTGAATTGGACATGATACCCGCCGGTTTCACAATAGGTCCTTATCAGGGAAACAAATTTTCTCACATTGGACTCATCTTTCAGCAAAGCTGGATTGAACCTCATGTTCAAGACGGAACCGCCGGTCAGTTTTACATGGTCTAATTTTGCTACGGATCTCAGGGTAGGTGTTGGCCCGCTCACGTTTCTGCCCTGGTATGGAGAGATGCCGCCTTCAGAGAGCGGCTCACCTCTTTTCCTTCCGTCAGGTAAGGCTCCGACGTGATATCCCAGTGGTACGTTCCCGGTAACGACAGCAGCAGCCGCGGTGGATAAGGACCCGGCAATACCCTCAACCTTGGTCAACTCGCCACAACCATGCATCAGCACCTCATTCACTATCGAATCAACGTAATCATCATCATTTCCGAATTTCGGAGCGGCCGCTAATATGTGTAGCACTCCCTCTTCACCTTCGAAATTTTTATCAAGTGCGTTAATGACTCGATCCATCGTAAGTCTCTTATCCTCAAACACCGCTTTTTTGATTGCTGCCAGGGAGTCTCCGACATTCGGCGCCCCCGCGAGCGATGTGCAATGGGTCGCGTACGGAACGGTTCCTCCGGACATAATATCGATTCCCTTTTCGATGCAGCCATTAAAAATGGCGGATTGGTATGGGGACGGACAAAACTCGGCATAAAGTTGCCTATCTGAGTTTTTGTAGAGGATGGCATAAGGGATGAGCGCCTCTACCTGCTTCTTGTACGCATCCCATACGTCGTCGTAAGATTTGAATTTCTTAGGGTCCCCTGTTTGGGGGCCAATCTGTTCGCCTGTGATC
The DNA here is from genome assembly GCA_963765435.1 of uncultured delta proteobacterium. GTDB lineage: Bacteria > Desulfobacterota > BSN033 > BSN033 > UBA1163 > UBA1163. Next base: position 1,326,433 of record CAVXWK010000002.1, on the reverse strand, counting down.
CGTGAAACACCGTTATTGAGCGCCAACTCCAACATGAGGGGTAGATTAAACGGCCCTCCGGGTATATCCTGAGAGTAACCGCCAACGGTCGGCTGGAAACAGCCGTCTACGCAATAGTCCCGTGCATATTCAATGGGTTTTCCGTCATGAAGCAGTTGCTGGATGCATGTCTCATCGCTGACCCACTTAAATTTTCCCCTCAGCGATTTGGCAACTTGGCATGCCCTGATTAAAAAGGCATTGGGGGTATTTTTATGAATTCTCACGACCACGTCGTCCGCGGATAGCCCCGTGTCCTCCTGGGCATCCAGAAAAAGGTAGGATAGCTCATTGACGGCGTCCCTCCCGTCTTTGGTTAGCCCTCCCACTGTAAAATTGCACGTAAGAGGATTACCGCCAAAGGTGGTTACAACTGCCTCGCACTGTGGAATGACTGTTCCGTTTATTTTGATGCAAAGTAACGCAATCAACTCACGCACTTCTCTCTTAGCAATCCTTCCCTCATCCAAGTCTTTCTTATAGAAGGGATACAGGTACTGGTCAGCTCTTCCGAAACCGATCCCATAACTTAATCCTTCGATGATCAGGGGAACGTAGGTAAACCATATCGATTGGATAGCCTCGTAGAAGTTGCGAGCCGGGTTGGCCGAAACCCGTTCGCAACTTTCTGCTATCCTTTTCAATTCGGCCTTCCTTTGGCTATGGGTCTCATCCGCAGCTAAATTCCGGGCAAGCACTGCATACCTCTTAGCGAAATGAACCGCTCCCTCAAGGGTTATATTGACCGCCTTGTAAAAATGGTACTTCCTGAAATCTTCTATCTTGGCGAGATTCAGTTTTCCTAATTCTACGTCGACTTGTTTCTTGATCCCGCTTAGCCCCATGGCAAGTACCTTCCCATAGTCGGGAATGGTGTGCCCCGGGTGGATGCAAGCTGCAGAAAAAGCGCCTGCTTCATGGATCACGTGATACCGTTTTCGCGCCTCCTCTGGCAACATGGCATCCCACTTTTCGTACAGGGATTTTCCTCTCCAATAGGGAAGGAATTCCCTCATTTTCGCCTTTTCCTCTTCTGACAAAGGTGCAAACCTGTTCCATTCTCTGGCAGAGATAGTTTCAGCTTCTTCTAAATACCATCGCCAGTCAACTTCAGGGAGAATGGCGCCTCCGCGAACTTTACTCGTCGTTCGTCCCACGATCAACTCTCCATCTTCGATATCGATGGTCATGTTTTCTAGGACTTTGGCCAGACCCTTTGCCCTCCTGATAATGGGCAACTCGGTCTCGGTTTCTTTATAAGACTCTGTCATCCAGTAACCTCTTTCAATGCAGATAGAAGGCATCACGAGCACTTTTTCTCTTAATCTACTCACTCTTCCGGTCCTTTTTTCTTCGCCATCTGCCACTTTCAGTCTCCTTTCTGGAAAGTTTCGTACCCGCAAAAATATTTGTCGAATGCGAAGCTCTCCAAAGAATCAAGTGCTCCTTTTCGGTCCATCGCTACGTAGCTTTAGAAAGTTCTTTTTTGCCTTCCAGAGTTCTCCACCGCGCAAGGCCCAGCGTTCTGCTTCAGAAATCAGACCAGACCTCAAAGCTGAGTGTCACCGCCGTCGGCTACGATTTCTGTACCGAGAATGAAAGAAGAGTCGTTGGATGCAAGGAAGAGTACTGTCCTGGCAATTTCTCGCGGATCAGCAAACCTTTTCATAGGAACTCGAGACCGAATGCCTTCTGTCAATTGATCAAGTTTATCGGGCGGGAGCCCAAAACGCTGATAGATAGGGGTCCAGACCGGTCCGGGACTCACCACGTTGACGCGAATACCTTGTTCGATCAACTCAGCCGAGAATGTCCGCGCAAAGCTGATGAGTGCTGCCTTGCTGGCAGCGTAAATACTTGTGTTCGGCAATCCGATATGGGCAATGGCTGAGGCGATGAGAATGACCGCTGCCCCTTGCGCCAGCAGCGGAAGTGCCTTCTGCATCGTGAAGAAAACACCTTTGACGTTGATATCGAAGGTCTCATCAAACATTTCCTCTGTGACCATCGGGATCGGAGCTACTTTGAATATGCCGGCGTTCAAAACGAGAATATCAATGTGGCCAAAGCGTTCTCCGACCCGTTGCATGACTTTTTGGGTATCTGTTATTTTGGAAACGTCTGCTTTGATCGCCAGCGTCTGCGGACCCAGCTCCTTCAGGGATGCAGAGAGGGTCTTCTCATCCCTGCCTGTGATGACTACTTGAGCCCCCTGCCATAGGAACTCTTGCGCTGTAGCGAGTCCAATGCCACTGCTACCACCGGTTATCATCACAACCTTCCCTTCAAAAGATCTATCCAACATGACCCGTTCTCCTTTCTAACGGCCGGCATACCATAAAGTGATATTACTCCTTTTCCTCAATATAGTGCGTGCATTCCCTGATATCTCTCGGCTCATCGCTCTACGAATAATCCCAAACTACTGAGCAGACCACCCACCATCTATTGGAAATACAGCACCGGTAATCATCCTTGCGGCATTGCTGGCCAAAAAACAAACGACAGCAGATATATCGTCGGGCGACCCTACAAGGTGAAGGGGGGTATTGTCCACAACCAACGCTTTCATCTCTGGGATCTTGAGAAATTCCTTTGACATATTGGTGAGAACAAAGGAAGGAGCTATCGCATTAACCCGTACGTGATGCTTTGCCCACTCCATGGCTTCCTGGCGAGTTAACATCACAACCGCGGCTTTGCTCGCAGCATAAGTTACATGTTGAAATCTCGCTGACCCGACGAGGCCAAATACTGAAGCAATATTAATAATTGTCCCAGTATGACGTGGTATCATTGACTGAGCGGCTACTGCCTGGTTGCAAAAAAATAGTCCTTTGGTGTTGACCGAAAAAGTGGAATCCCACTCCTCCTCCGAGATAACCTCAGCTGGAGTACTAAACACAATTCCGGCACAACAGACGAGAATGTCCAGTTCGCCAAACTCCTGCCTGATACGGTTAACTGTCCTAGTGATGGTAGATACATCTCTTACATCTAGATGGTAACCCTTTGCATCACCTTTATTCTTGATTCTTCTCGTTGCCTCATCTAATCCCTTTAAGTTATTATCCACTAAAGCCACTTTGGCTCCGCTCTCAGCTAATAATTCGGCACAACCCAGCCCGATACCACTTGCCGCTCCAGTTACCATCGCTACCTTATTATACAAAGTGATATCCATGGCACTGTCCTCCTTTTAACCATGATGTTCACAAAGGATAAAGTGTTCTCAAAGAATATCCTGAAGGCCTTCAACTTTCGGCCTCTCTTAAGGTTTGAACTTGTATCTTTCTATAGGTACTGGCTCCATAGAAACAACCATCTTCCCCGACTTCTCTCTGATAATTGTCCACTTGAGCCAATTCTTGTCGTCCCGTTTTGGATAATCCTCCCTGAAGTGAGATCCCCTGCTTTCCGTTCTCATCAGAGCGGCCCTCAAGGTCATCTCACCGCATACGGCGATATTCCTCGCCTCATGACATTTACCCAGACCATGACCATCCTTCGCCCACAACTCCGGTAATCTCTGCTGTACTTTCTCGATCTTGGACAGACCTTCCTCCAGCCGGTCCTTGCTCCTGCATAGGTTATATTTGAACCGACACATGACATCCTGTATGCCATAAATGGCTTCCTCAGCAGAAAATCCCTTGGTGCGCCCCATCGGAGCAAATATCACATCCTTTAACCGCTTTACTTCCTCGTAGCTAACCTTAGGAGTTGATGCTTCAGAGGCAAAACGAGCGGCGGATGGAGCTGCCCTCAATGCAGACTGTACGGAATTCCCCAGGCCAATGCCTCTGATCAAGGCAGGGGGCGCAAATACTGCCCCTACACAACCTGAACCCATGAGGCTGGTGTCCCCGGTGGCCCACAGGCCAGCGAGGCTGGTTTTCATCTCATGGTCTACTCGTATAGGTGAAAGCTCGGCATTGAGGGCCACTGAGACCTCGGCCCTTGCCGATGGAGGTGGCCCGTATTTAAGTTCCTTAGACAGTGTGTAGTCATGAAACCTAATGAAACGCGGCCGGCTCCAGCGACGAATGGGCTCCCTCAGCTTCTTTGCCCCTGACAGGTCCCAATATATTGGCCCTCTCCCTTCATTTTTTTCCTTTTCCATACCCAAAAGCAGATCCACGGTAATGTCGGGTTGAGGCTCGGGCCGATATCGCTGGGAGATGTTCTCTCCTAAGGCATTATAGAGAGAAGTGTAGTCGAAGGCCGGCCCGTCATTATCCATCCGATGAACGTCGAAGAAATTGCCAAATTCAGCGTTCCGTATCTCAGCCCCGGCACGATAGGCCGCAGCAATGCCATCCCCGCAACCGGAGTGCCACATCCTCTTTACCTTGTAGTTGCAACTGCCGTTTGCCAATGTGGTCGCCTTCGCCTTAAAAATATAGAAGCAGCCATCGATCAGATTGAAGCCGACCGCCCCCACAATCCGGTCATCCTGCCTCAGAAGCTCAACCACCTGGACTTTGTTCATTATCCTTACTCCCGATTTAGCAGCCCTCGCCCGTAATGGCAACATCATATCTAGATCTACACCAACGATCGACCACTTCGGCGTGAACCGAGGGTCAAAAAGCGGACATTTGATGGTGTCCAACCTTCCCTCTGCATTCTTTGCCACCTTTGCTCCCCAATTCGTAACCTGCTCAACGGTCTCGTTAAATCGGCGGGCATACGAATATAACAACTCCTGATCGTTTAGATAGCATCCAAGGTTTCTGACATGATATTCAACAAACTCATTCACGTCATCTCTCTCCCCCAATGCGATGAAATACCCCCCTCCCTTCGGTGCCTTTCCTGCCCACCCCACAGTCTGCTTGTCCACTAAAAGAACTTCCACCTTCGATGATTCTTCTTTGGCTTTGATCGCCCCCGCAAGACCGCTAATACCACCCCCAACGATAAGCACATCCGTGGAGATCACCTCTCCTAGATCCTCTATATTAGCCATCTTACAACCCCTTTCTCTCAGGACTGTTATTTAGGCTCTGAACTTACTGCCATCCCCGACGGACTAGAATTTATCTGAAAATAGACTTCGGGATCATGGCATGGATTCCTTTATTGCCGTTTACGATTTGGGTAACCCTTAGGTCGACAGCGATGCTGCACAGGGCATAGGCATCGTTGGGCGTTAAGCCTTTTCTTTTTACCAGGAATTGAATAGCATCTCGTAATGCAATCTTTGCGGCCTCATCAAGATCTCTATGGAAGCCCATCGTGATCCAGTGACCGGCTGTTTCGCCCATGGGTCGGTAGAGTTTCATATCCTTTCGGACCACAAATTGTATGATTCCTTCCTCTATTGCGGTCTCGATAGCAGTCAAATTGACCTCCCCGTCTCCTTGAACTGCATGGGCATCTCCGGCAGAAAACAGAGCGGCTTATCTTCCCGCGCCTTAATCCGCCTAGGTTGAGGCTGAAGTGTCTGGGACAGCTAATGGGGAATTATCTTCAGAATGTTTTTGGAAAAGATGTTTTCCAAAGCTCTATCGGTTACGTTTAGCCCTTCCACGTTATAGCGAGAGGCCATGGTTCCGTCTCTTCCGTATCCCGTACTGTATGGCGCATCCGTGCCAAAGAGGACACGGTCCGGCCCGAAAAAGTTATACGCCACTTGAACCAGTTCAATTTCAGGACCACAAGAGCAAGTGGTATCGCAATAGAACTTCTTGAAATGATTGATATACGGCTTGAAAATAGGAGTGTCTATTCCTGCCCCCATCTCATCGAAGAAATCGAAAGAGCCCTGGAGCCTGCTGGCGAACAAAGGAATCATGGCACCACGGTGATGTGTTATGAGCTTGAGGTTAGGATAGGTGTCAAACACACCCTTGATGACAATCCTACTCATTGCTATGGAACTATCCAGGACCCAACCCAGAATCAAGTAGAGCCAGTGCTTCGACAGTCGTGTATTGGGAGGATACGGCGGGGATGGCGCAACGGGATCCAACGTGTAGTCGGGGTATGTCATGGGGCGGGAGGGATGAATCCACAGCGGAACGTTAAGCTCTACCGCTTTCTTGTAGAGCAGCATGTAATCCGGAGCATCCGGTGGTTTAGCTGTTGGTGAAACGATAAAATATCCTCCGACCGCGTTGAGTTGCCTAACAGCCCGCTCGAATTCGTTCAGCATGATATCAGCATTTGTGGTCGGGAGGAGTGCAACTCCCAGAAATCGCTTTGGATATTGGGCAACGATTGCCGCAATCTCGTTGTTGATAAACTGTGCCGCTTGCAGAGCCAAAGTGGGGTTGTTGTATACAGGTCCGGCAGTTTCGATGTTGGGAAGGGGAACCAAAATGCTGAGGTGAATTCCGCAAGCGTCCATCATCTTAAGACGCGCATTCACGTCATACATAGATGGATTGGGCTCAGCAGCCGGTCGGAAGGAGTTCGGATAGAAGCTATGAGCTTCCAGCCATTCGATGTATTTAAATGTTGTAAAGTGACAGAAAGAATCGATGCGGTAGAAGTCTTTTCTTTGCTTTCGTTTCCCCCATTCCGCACTCTTACCTAAACGAGGTAACAATCCTGAACCAAGAAGACCAGAACTTATTAACGCACCCATAAGAAAGTCCCTTCGCTTCATAGGCGCTTTTCCTATTTTTGGTTCAATTTAGATTGATAAGTCCACTGCTTAGTTTTTTGACCGATTATTCCTTTCCAGTAAGGAGTCCACCACGGATAGATTCCATTTCATTTTTAAGTAAAATCAGAGCGTTCGAGCCGTCAGGTACGCTTCGTGTATGGCATCGAAAATTCTACGTGGGCTCACACAATCTCCTATCGCATAAACCTCAAAGCCTTTCTCCTTTTCGAGTTTTTCTCTGAGACTGGTCAGGGGGATGAAACCCACGGCAAGCACGATGTTGTCTGCCATCATTTCCTGTCTCCTGCCGAACTTGTCAACGACGATTGCCCCTTTGTCAACCACACTCTCCAGCCGTTTACCCGTATGGATGGTAACCTTCTGTCTGGCAAATCTTTCGTGATACTCAAGTTGATCAAAGATCCCAACATTTGCCATGAATTCATCGAGCATCTCGACGAAAATAACCTCTTTGCCCTGCTCAGCCAGCCACAGCCCTACTTCCGCCCCCACCATATTTCCGCCCACAACGAGTACCTTCTCACCGACAGGGGACTTTTTACGGAGGACATCCAAGGCGGCGACGACGATCGGCTTGCCAATACCAGGAACGTCGGGGATGAGTGGTGTTCCTCCGACAGCAACGATGACCGCGTCAACGTTTCCCTTTTTGAAGGTATCTACCGTTGCCTCTTTCTGGATCACTTCAACCTCAAGTTTCTTCAGCTGCGTCACATAGTAGTCTATCAGTCGCTTGAGGTCCGCCTTAAATTCGGGGGCTGAAGCATCGATCATTGCTCCACCTAAGCTCCGCTTCTCATACAGAGTCACCTTGTGACCGCGAAGTGCGCAAACTCTGGCAGCCTCCATTCCCCCAGGCCCCCCGCCAACCACAGCCACATTCCTCTGCCGGTCAGCCGGAGTAATGGCAAGGGTATCCCCTTTATTCAAGGCCGCATTCACTGTACATTGAGTAGGTCTATACCTCAGATTGGATCTATCCTGACAACCGTCGTTACAACGGATGCAGGGTGTGATATCCTCGGGTCTTCCTTCTTTTGCCTTTTTCGGCCACTCTGGGTCAGCAAAGAGAGGCCTCGCCAGGGCGATAAAATCGGCTTTACCACTTTGCAAGATTTCCTCCGCTAACTTGGGCGTCGTGATCGAACCTGACGCAATCACTGGAATGTGGACTACCCTCTTGACCGCCTCCACTTCACGAATATGGTGACCGGCCGGAACACTCATTGGGCTGGCAAGGTGATTCCCTCGGATATGACTGCCACCGGATACATGGATGATATCGACACCGATGCTTTCAAGCACCTTTGCGACTTCCACGGTGTCCTCAATCACGACGCCGTTTGGCTCATAATCGTTCCCGCTCAATCTCACTCCGATCGGGAAGTCCGGTCCCACCTTTTTCCGGATGGACCGAACGACTTCCACCAAAAATCTCATGCGGTTCTGCAAGGAACCCCCGTACATGTCGTTTCGCCTATTGGTCCCGGGCGAGAGAAAGTTCGTTACCAAGCCGCCGTGAGCCCCGTGTACTTCTACCATCTCAAAACCAGCGGTTTGTGCCCGCTGAGCCGCGTCACCAAACGCTTTCACGATGTCCTGGATCTCTTCAATGGTAAGCTCTTGCGGCACCGGTTCGTCCGCGAACGTCGCAAACGGACCCAACCCGCCCATCGACATCGGGATCCGTGAAGCAGACTTTGCGGGCGTAATACCCAGGAAGTTGTCTCTGCCGAAATGCGTGAGTTGTAGTGCCGCCCGGGCACCCTGATCACAGATTCCTTGCGCCAGGGCAGCAAGCCCAGGAATATGCTCAATGCTGGAGATACCAAGCTCGCAAGGAGCCGCTTTACTCGCCTTATTGTCTATCGAGGCACTCTCGACAATTACCAAACCTGTCCCGCCACGCGCCACCTCTTCATAATACCTTATCATGCGGTCGGTAACGGAGCCGTCGATGTTACTCAAAGCGCCATACGTTGGAGCTTTGACCACCCGGTTCTTAATCTCCAATCGCCCGATCTTCCCACGCTCGAACAGCTTTGGAAACATTGCATTCATCCTATTTTCCTCCCTTTCTCCGAGTTGATCTTATTCAACCGCCTTCCAAGGACCCTCCATCACTACGACGATACATTCAGGCATAGTACCATCAGCAATTGGCACACTGATCAACGTTTAGAATCACGCTTTCTTCACGTTCTCTAATCGGAGCACCAAAGTCGTGCCTTTTGCGATACCGCTGTCCGTTTTTTCCAGGTGGATCGTTACAAATCCCTCTTCCTCGTTCACCGACGTCACCTTTCCTTCTGAGTCAGCCAATTTATAACCCGGAGGTGAAGGCCAGTCGGATCGGTTTCTTATCCTGACGATATCGCCTACTTTAACCTCGCTCATCTTACGTCCTCCCTAAGGATCCCAAATTTGTCTGACACGTTTCTGGAACCGGGCGATTACAGATTTTCGACTGCGCTTAATAGCGCTGCAAATCCTTATCAACGCTTTCTCTCGACAGGAGGCCTACCTTCGCCGTACCCATCGTGTGTATAAACCCTCGTATACCCTCCAGCCAGCAAGCAAGAACGACCACATGCTCACCGTCTTCCTGAACGTACTTCTTGATTACCTTGCCTCTGCCAAAAACAGTATCTCCCATGGGAACGGCGGTTCGATTCTGAAAATCAGTCATTTTCAGAAACCCATCATCTCCCATCCACTTTGTTATCAAGCGACCCAGAGTGTGTTCCATCATGGTGCCGATCATAATCGCTTGGGGGTCACCCAATAAGCGAGCTGTTTTATCAACGAGATGGCGTTCAATCGTCTTGTGCCAAACGCCGGTTTCAGGATCGAGCACAGTGGCTTGCGGCGTCAGTCTGCGCACCCGTCTCATATCAAGAACGTTAATCCCAAGACCTGCTATCTCCATCAGCTGATCCCAAAGAGTCGTGGGTCCATTGACAATTGGCTGGAGATCGTCACCTACGTTGACATCCTCCCACCACCGTATTTTATCACCCCGTATGATCTCCTCGTCATGGACGCGTTCGATAAAATCCAGCTCTTCCTTCGTGTATTTATACTCCTCCATCTTTAGCATGGTCTCTATTAAACCTGGTTCCTTGCCCTTTTCCGCCTGAGGCAGTATCATGAATAAAACTCTGTCATTCCTCATACACACAAGTTCATCTTTCTGGTTAAAATATCTCATCTCACCGTTAATCAGGAACATACGTGGTCCCTTCCCGTCTTTCCGCGTTTTATCTTCATACGTGGAGGAGCCACACCAAACCTTGAATGAATCGCCCAGGCGTATCGGCTTGTAGAACTCCCAGTGGATTCCGGCAGCCAGCGGGTCCGCCGCCACTCCCACGTTCGGAGGTACATCTTGCCATTGGATTCTTCCCAGATGGGTAATACAATGTTCGAAATACGGTGGAGCAATGACCGTCCCCCATCTGGTTCTTCTGGCATAATTCTCGTCACGCCATAGAGGATTCGGATCCTGGATGCCGTTTGCCATATTTAGAATGAGATCTTTCGTCGCCACCCGGTGGAATACCGGATACGTAATTTCGTGCGGAACAGGATCATCTCCAAGCCACCCCACATTCTTTTTCGCCGATTTCCATTGCTCTAACATCTCTTGCTCTTCCTTTGAGTAAACGCCACGAGTAGCCATCTATCCATCCCTCCTTAAGTCGAAAGACAGGGTCGTTTGGAATAAAAGGGTATTATCACAAAGATAACAAGTGATTAATGTGATTCCGATATTCCCTTGACTGCCTTTTTAAGGTAATTCTTCCGCTTAATAGTTGACTCTATCCCTACCCTTCAAACCCAGCATTTTTCTGGCTTCGTCAGGAGTCGCTATCTCCCTTCCCAACTCCCGAGCGATTCTCACTACTTTTTCTACAAGCTCGGCATTGCTTTTGGCGAGGGCCCCTCTCTCAATAAATATGTTGTCCTCAAATCCTACTCTGGCGTGTCCCCCCATCATGATGCCCAGGGTCGCCAAATTAAATTCGGCCGGGTACCCCGCGCCGATGATTGACCATACGTAGTTGTCCGAACCTAATAACCTATCCGCGGTCTGCTTCATGTGGACAACTTCATCCACATTGGCCCCGATGCCGCCCAGGATCCCGGTGACAAACTGCAGCCAAACCGGGAACTGGATGATCTTTGCTCTGACAAGGAAATTGAGGTTGTAAAGATGACCGACGTCATACAACTCAAACTCCGGCTTGGTGTCATTTTCCTTCATCATCTGCATCAGTTTCTCGATATCGCCAAATGTATTTCTGAAGATGAAGTCCTTGGTGCCCACAGCGAATTCCTTTTCCCACGAATATTTGTAGTCCTCATCCTGATAACGGTCCGCGATGGGGTGGATTGAGAAATTGATCGACCCCATGTTAAACGTTGCCAGCTCCGGCTTGAGGGCAGGGACCACCTGGGCTCTCTCTTCGGGGGTCATCGTTGCTGTTCCGCCAGTGGTGATACACACAATGACGTTGCTCCTGGCCTTAATCCCGGCCGCGATTTCCCTGTACACTGCCGGGTCCGTCGTTGGTCTGGCATTGTTCGGGTCCCTGCCGTGAATATGAACGGATGCGGCACCCGCATTTGCCGCCCGCACAGCATCATCGATGATCTGCTGAGGGGTGAGCGGCAAATAAGGTGTTTGCGTCGGTAGGGTAATATTTCCTGTCAAAGCAGCAGTGATGATAAGCTTTTCCACCTTTGTTCGCTCCGTTTCTAAATTCTAGATTCCATTGTAGGTAGAGTCATTTTAAATTCAGCCGCCTAACGCCAAGCGCTTTGGCCTTACCAACAAAACGGCAAGGACGAACCCAACCACCGCAGCCAAAGCGATCTGGGTAATGGCTGCGTTGTAATTTCCGAACTTCGTAACGGCCAAGCCGCTCACAAACATGCCCATGGCGCCTCCCAAAGCGCCGATGCCCATCCATAATCCGATCATTTTCCCCACGATATGGATCGGATAAATCCCGGAGATGATAACGACGAGCGCAGGGTATAGAAATGCGACTCCTGATCCGACCAGTATCAGGCAAACCACAAGAACCCCCATGTTTGTGTATACGAGGGGAGAGAGGATTGCATACGTGAAGAGGCCGGACAGGATAAAACCGATCAGCAGAATCGGCTTGGCGTTTCCGCTGAAAAACTTGTCTTGAATCAAGCCGCCGATCACCGGTCCGATCATTCCAGCGATCATGACGGCAAGCATGAGCTTACCCGACAGCATCGGCCCGAAACCGATGCCCATCGGTTTATCAATCGCAAAGTAGGTGGGAGTCAGATTCCAAAAGGTTTGGAGGCACCACGCACTAAAAAATGTTACCAAAACGCCGCCCCACGTCATTGGCGTAGATAGGGCTTGCTTGAAAGCTGTCCTCCCAGGCCCCGATACTTCGCCGGATTGCGATTGAACCTCGAATGCCCGAGACGTATGTCTGCAGCCGAGCGCCAACGGCAACGCGAGCCAACCGAGGAGTGACAGCAGCGCCGCCGTTCGTTGCCAGTTTCCTGAGGCAAGAAACACCGCCGGCGCAGCCAAAACGCCGATGGCCGAACCGAGCGAAACGAAGCCGCTCATCAGACCGCTTGCCAGCCCTTTCTCCGGGAGTGGAAACCAAACTGCGATGATCGGCGCCATCGTGCACAGGAGGAATCCGGCGGAAAACCCTTGAACCACCCGGGCCCAAAACACCGCCCTATAAGAAGTCCCAACCCACGGCATGGAGGCAGCCGGGACGGACGCGCACAGGAGACCCAGAATGATCACAAACATGATGCCGTATAGGTCACAGAGGAATCCCCCCACAAGAAACGCAATGGAAGTTGTGAACAGGAACACGGCCATCAGATTGGTCGCCGCACCCATGTCAACCCTCAAGTCTTTTGCGACGGCACCCAGCAACGGAGCATAGGCGATCATGTCGATTTGCATTGCAGCCAAAGCCAGGCATGCTGCGGCCAGCACGAACCATCTAAAACGAGGATATGGAATGGATTCGCTTTTCGTCATTGTGCGTTACCTGTATCACCATGGGTTACATGGCCCCTTCTTGTAGTCAACTCACCTTGTGTTTATCTTTGTCCACTCGCGGAAAACGACTATTCAATCAATTCACCCAACCGTGCTTGTTGTGAATCGCCTCGCTAAGTCCGATCCTGTGCTTTTATATTAATCTAAACTCAGGTTTCCAAGTCTTGCTGAGCAGCCTGCACCCTGTCTCAGTAACCAACACAGGAGAACCAAGCGTTGCACCTTTCTTGCCTTCCATGCTGAGGACATCAGGCTCAAGCTCAAGGACCATACCCGGTTGCAGGACCAGGGAGGTCGGCGGCTTATGTGTAGGCTGGCCTGGAAACGAGGCCATCGGTTGCTCCAGACTGAGGCCAAGTCCGTGGAAAGCAGGACACAAAGTTGAATACCCTGCCTTTTTTATCGGGGCCAGCATTGCTTCATCAAGCTCTCCGGCAGTAATCCCCGGCTTTAAGGTCTCAAACCCGATGTTAAAAGATTCCTTTGCAACGCTGAAAATCTTCTTCCATTCATTGTTGGGTCTGCCTATTGAAAAAGGCTGGTTAAACTGCCCCAAATATCCAGAATAGTTACAATCGAACTCAATGAGGATGATGTCACCCTTCTCAAACACTTTTGGCCCTGCCAGCGGATAGGGACCTCCCTGCCCTCCGTGAAAGAGTTCTTTTCCCGAATGATAGAGAATCATCGAACCCGGTTCGCAACCCCCCTTGAACATGGTCTCCGTGATTTTGAGCTTCACCTTATTATCTTTTACACCGGGTTTGGCCGTATCCGCGATCGCCTGGATCACCTGTTCTCCCACTTCGCATCCTATCTCAAGGCACTTGATTTCGGCAGGGCTTTTGATCATCCGAGCCTCTAACAGGATATCGGTAGCATCTTCAAAGTGAACTTTAGGAAAATTACTGGTCAGCGTTTCGTATGTTTTGTGAGGTAGCCCAAGTTCACCGTCATAGCCTGAGAGTGGAACAAACCCTATTCTGCTGCTTTCGAGATGCAACTCCCTCAATCTCTCGGATATCACCTCAGAATACCCTGGCTGCCCGCCTCGGGAGTCTTTCAACCATGGAAGGTTGGGCCACCCCCAGAACGAAATGAGTGTTGGATCACCTTCGAGAGGGAACACCGCGTACCCTTCAACGGCAACATTGCATAAATACCTGACATTTGCGGTAAGCTGGCGATAACGGCCTGTCACCCCGTAAACTATAAGACACTCGAGATTCCGCTTCTTCATTGCTTCACGAACTATCCTCCATCGTCTATCGCGCTCTTCTATCGTTAAGGGAGTCATTTCGTCACCTCCTAATAAGGATTGGTCAATCCGAACCTACAGGTACGTTCTTCGTTTTGTCTTTGCCATCTCCAACAGTCTCGTCTCGTAATCCTCCTATTTACCTCCTTTCCCTTAGGATCTGCTGATTCAATTCTTTAAAGTCTTTTGGAGGAATGGCATCAGATTTTCTCACTAACTTTATGGCTGAAGAAGGGCAGGGAATGGCACACACTCCACACCCAATACACCATTCTTTATCCACGGCAGGGAAATCACCTTCCATCTTGATGGCCTGAACAGGACAGATCTCAACACATTCCCCACACCCGTTACATCTCTCGTAGTCCGTTTCCCTGAGGAAATAGGTTGCCATGAGAACATCCCTTGGAATGTCTCTTCTCCTGATCGTTCCCACGGACCAACAACAACAACCGCAACAATTGCAGGTATGTAAGATCCCTTCCCTTGCATTGTCAACCATATGGACCAGACCTGCCTCTTCAGACTTTCTAATCACCTCCATGGCCTCTTTTTTTGTAATCTCCCTCCCGATTCCCTTCTCAATCACATATTCTGCTAGCACATCATACTTGATACAATTCTCGAGAGGATGGTCGCATTGTCTGTTTCCAAGCAAATGGCGCGTCACCCGGCAGGAACAATGAACGAGAGCAATCACTTTAGCCTTTTGCACAACCTCCCCCATCATGTCAAAGGGGAATACCGCATGTTGGTTGGGGTCAATGGACTGCATGGCTGGGATGTAACGACAGGATTTTGTTTCTGTACTGCAATGAACCTCTTCGGTTACCTCTTTCGTAAAATATTTTCTGATCAGGTCTGCCATCCTTTTCGCATGTGGAGTATTGGCACCGCTCCAAAAAAAGGTTTGTGGGAAACCTTGCCCGAACTGTTGGAGGGCGTAGCCCTCGCGTCCGTCTTTCATCTTTCTCGAGAAAAGAAGCCCTCGCTGGGCTAAGTTTGATAGGACCGCTTCCAAATCCTTAAGTGAAATGTTTACCCCGGGGACGATCTCTGAGGCTGGAACAGGCTCAAAAGGAATCACTCTTGTAGGGATGGCTAAGGCGATCTCTGCTTCCAAAGAAGAAAAGTTTTCTCTGAGAATATCCTGAAGCTCTTCTTTCTCTGGATAGCCCATGCCTAAGCAGGACAAGTGTTTAGCCAACCTCATGTATACATCATGAGCCTCTTTTTTCTTTTCGCGCATGACCTCCCTCCTCTCTTACGGTTTGAACTTATATTTATTTATAGGTACGGGCTCGGTGGAAACGACCATCTTTCCCGACTTTTGTGTGATGATGGTCCATTTCAGCCAATTCTTGTCGTCCCGCTTTGGATAATCCTCCCTGAAGTGAAATCCCCTGCTTTCCGTTCTCACTAAGGCTGCCCTCAAGGTCATCTCGGCACATGCCGCTATGCTCCTCGCCTCATGGCATTTACCCAAACCATGTCCGTCGGTTGCCGACAGATCAAGCAATCTTTCCTTGACTTTTTCGATTTTGGACAGACCTTCCTCCAACCGCTCTTTGCTCCTTCGGAGATTGTATTTAAACTTGCACATTACATCCTGTATTCCATAAATCGCATCGACAGGCGAAAATCCTTTCCCCTTCATAGGGGCGAATATAACCTCCTTCAACCTATTCACGTCCTCATAGCCGACCTCAGGTGGCGATGCTTGAGACGCAAAACGAGCCGCTGATGCCCCTCCCCACATCCCAGAGCGTACGGCCATACCTAGGCCAATACCTCTTACCATAGCAGGGGGAGAAAATACCGCTCCTGCAATAGCCGAACCCATTTGGCTCGTGTCGCCGGTGGCCCAAAGGCCAGGCAGGCTCGTTCTCATCTCATGGTCTACTCTTACGGGTGACAGCTCTGCGTTCAATGCAGCCGATACCTCTACTTTCGGCGTGGGTGGAGGCCCGTATTTAAGTTCTTTGGAGATTGTGCGACCATGAAAAGTTTGATAGTTAGGTCTGGCCCATTTACTGAGAGGTATATACAAATTCGGCACTGTTGACGTGTCGAAATACAACGGCCCTCTCCCTTCCTTTACCTCCTTTTCCATACCTAGAAGGAGGTCGATGGTAATATCAGATCGAGGCTCAGGCATATATCGCTGGGATATGTTTTCCCCTAAGGCATTATATAGGGACGTGTAGTCAAATGCCGGACCATCGTTATCCTTCCGTTGCACATCGAAGAAATTGCCAAACTCAGCGTTTCTCATCTCAGCTCCAGCCCGATACGCGGCAGCAATGCCATCACCACAGCCGCTGTGCCACATTCTCTTTGCCTTGTAATTGCAGCTACCGTTCGACAATATTGTAGCTTTCGCCTTGATGATATAGAAGCGGCCATCGATCAGATTGAAGCCGACCGCGCCCACAATCCGGTCATCCTGCTTCAGAAGCTCAACCACCTGAATCTTGTTCAGTATCTTCACCCCCAGTTTGCGGGCCCTTGCCCGTAAAGGCAGCATCATATCCAGATCGACACCGACGATCGACCACTTAAATTTGAATCGAGGGTCAAAAAGCGGACATTTGATCATGTCTAATTTTCCCTCAGGAGTCTTTGCCACTTTTACTCCCCATTCAGAAAGCTGCTCAAGTGCTGCGTTCGTTTGGCTAACCCATGAATATAATAGCTCCTGGTCGTTCAAGTAATATCCCGCGTTTCGTACGTGGTATTCAACAAATTCATCCAGATCATCCTCCTCTGCCATGGCCAATAAAAAACCACCTCCCTTTGGTGCCTTTCCTGCCCAGCCGATGGTTTGCTTGTCCACTAAAAGAACATCCACCGGGTAATCTTTGGCTTTATTCGCTGCCACCAGACCGCTGATGCCGCCACCAACGATAAGAACATCTGTGGAGATCACCTCTCCGAGATCCTCTATTTTAGCCATTCTATAGCTCCTTTCTTTTCTCGCGCTTTTTAAATTGCAGTCACTGACCCATCCTTGCATTTAAAACAAAACTTCTCGCTTTCCCCGTCACCCTGGCAATGCTAATAAGGCTCCACAAAGCGCGACGTACCAGGCACCACTTCAATACATTGCACAGGACAAG
The DNA here is from genome assembly GCA_963765435.1 of uncultured delta proteobacterium. Classification (GTDB taxonomy): domain Bacteria; phylum Desulfobacterota; class BSN033; order BSN033; family UBA1163; genus UBA1163. The sequence goes on along the minus strand of CAVXWK010000002.1, from coordinate 1,309,301 downwards.
CAAGCTCGCAGGCGTAACACCAGACACAATCTTCGGGATATGCGGCCACGGGCACCTCTTCCTTATCATCCCAACGAATCACGTCAACAAAACAAGCGTTTACGCACATTTTACACTTGTTGCAGACTTCCAGGTCAATCTTTACCCTCTCCATAGGTCACCTCCAATTTTTTCTTGTAAAAACACTTAAATGATTCGTGGCACATCCATTCCCAATCTGAAATGATGAACAAAAGCTTTTTCCTTATTCTATCCAAGACGTAAAAGTCTTTTGGCATTTCCAGCCATCAGATTGTCCACATCGTTTTGATCCACAGCAATATCTGGAGAATACTTAGTACCGGCGAGGTCCTTGATCACCCTTACCCATTCCTCATCGGAAACAAAAAAGCTGTTGGCGGTACCCAACGTATCCGTTGCAAAAAGAACTCTTTTTCTCGCCGGAGAGCGGAGGAGTAGTTTTAAGGTGCGATAAAACCGATCAGGCTCAGTCCGAAAAAGTATTTGTCCGCCGGAAATGTCGAGATAGGTATTCGCTCTCCTCGTAACGATCGATATAGATTCTTTTATCCACGGATCTGCGACATGGGCAAGAATAATTTGGAGTTTTGGAAAATCAGCCGCCACCTCATCAATATATACAGGATTACTGTAATTCATTCTCATATGGCCAACTGGCCCCGTATGGAAGAGAACGGGAACATCCAACTCCATCGCTTTTGCATAGTACGGATAAAACTGTTTATCATTGGGATAAAACTCACAAGCCAGAGGATGCAGCTTGAGTCCTTTCATTCCCCATTCTTTTACAGACCTTTCGAAGAACTTTATTCCCTCTTCGCCACGATGGGGATCAATTCCGGCAAAGGCAATGACCCTGTCCGAGTGCTCCTGCGCAAACTTTGCAAACCATAGATTGGCCTCGACATAATTCATCTCAGCCTGGAGGCCGACGATATCGACGTGAAAGACAACGGACTTGTCAATTCCTGCTTCATTTTTCGTTTGAAGATAGATGGCTCCCATTTGATCCAAATCAAGTGAGCCCAGCTCTTTTAACATCCTATCCCACGCCTCTCGCGTCGGCCCGACTCCAACAAAGTCTAAGCCCTCCAAGAGGGCATCACTTCCTTTTAAAAAGCCTTCCCCCATGTTCGATACCGTGAAAATGTGGGTATGAAAATCAATCACCATGATCTGCCTCCTTCTTTGAAGGCCTCCACTTTGTTGGGCATAGATCCCGTAAAAATTTGAATTATTTCCGGGCCGTCGCCATTTGCAGCAGTTTCTTTCGATCTATCTTGGCCGGAGTGATCATCGGAAATTCCTCTTCTCCCCAGAATCTCCATTCTCTGGGCCGATTAAACCTTGCAAACCCCTGTTGCAGCCACCAACTCTCCATTTCCTTCGCCGTTAAGGGTTCCTTATTGCGTATGTGAGCAAATGGAACGAAACCGAACGTCTCATCTGGAAACGGAACAACCACTGCATCCAGGACAGTCGGGTGTTTCTTAAGGTTCGTCTCGACTTCGATGGAATACACTTTGATCCCGCCGCTTTTAAACATGTAATCCGATCTGCCTGAGTAGTAATAGTACCCGTCCTTGTCCATGAACAAGAGGTCACCCGTTTTCCACCATCCACCGGGAAAGTTCTTTTCGGTCGTTTCCGGATCATTCCAAATACCGCTCGTTAAACCCGGACCCTTCACGTATAACTCTCCGGGTTTGTTAGGTTCGGTGATGATCTCCCCGGTCTCGAGATCACGAAGTTCTGCTATCATTCCCGGTACCGACTTCCCTACGGTATCCCAATGCCTTTGCAAATAAGAACTGTGAGGACCCGTCGTCATACTGATGCCTTCCGTTGCTCCGACGGAACTCATCCGCACTAAGTTAGGAAACATTTCCTTGATCATCGCGATGACGTCTTCGGTGACCGGCTCTCCTGAAACAAGCACATGGCGCAACGAATCGAGTCTGAATCTCTCGCTCTGCCCCCCGTAATCACGATACAACATTCTCACGAGGGTCGGCGAAAGAATGCCATGCGTTGGCATTTCATCCGTCACGGCCTTCAGATAGGTGGAAGGCACAAATCTCATGCAACACTGTTTGGCGCCGGCGCGTAGAGAACCGCACGTTGAATGAGCCCAACCCACGAAGCCAGGAGCCATGGCATTCAGAAAGACATCGTCATAATACAAACCAAATTGGTATGCGACGATCATACTTGTCCACAACCACTCTCCTTCTTTGTGCAAAACCGGCTTTGGTCTCCCCGTCGTTCCCGAAGTGTAGCAGATAAAACAATCATCATCCTCTCTACTCCGTATGCCAGGCTCATCTGCCGATTTATATCGCTCATATATCTCCTCGATACCGATTTCCCCTGGAAATCCAACTCGGTCCTCAAGTGCGATGTATTCTCGAACACTGGGAATGCCTATTTCCAGCACCCTCCTGAGGATATCCGCGCAATCACCGCTATATGCGAGGGTTTTTGCCCCGACATTATTGATCATCCAAGCGACCGACTCCAAACTCGCTCTTGCATTGATAATCACTGGTATGGCGCCCATCTTTCGGGCACCGAAGCTTGCCGCGATCACGTCCGCCGTCGGCGTCAGCGACAGCCAGCTTATTCTATCTCCCCTCTTAACCGAACCATCGTTCTTATAACTGGCGCATATTCTTCTGGAGTAATCGTTCAACTCTCGGAAAGTCCAGCGTTTCCCTCCAGGGTATTCCACTATGGCCTCTTTGCTCCCAAAACTTTTCTCTAACCACAGGAACATTTCTTTAACTGTTTGAAACCCTTGCATTTTTAAATGATCCCCCTTACTAGCGTATTGATCAAGAAATCTCTTTCCTTAATATTTGTTATTCCAAGCTTGCCCCATGCTTGCCACGCGGGAAAACCTGTGTTTTGGGGCTGGATTCCCGCTGGGTTTTATCCCGAACCTGGTACACAGCGGGAATGACAGCTCTCATAATCATTGGAAAGATGCGTCAGATTCGCTACACCAGAGTCACCTTATGAGGAAATATGCACATATTCCCTGCGTATTATTGCATTCCCCTTTTGGTCATGGCAGATGGCATAACATTGGCGTACCGAAAACCATGGCCGTTTAACTTAAAGTCTAAGGTGATCGTTTGGCCATATCCGAACTGAACATCGAGTCCAAAATTCTGCTCAATGCTGCTGGCTGTATCCCCATCGGCTACCGGTCGTTTTGCAAAGCCAAAATTCCAAAACTTCCAAGGGTTCCCTGCCCTGTCCCAGGTGGCCGCATGGTAAATCGTTGGATTATCCTTATCGATGTAAATTCGTTTTCTACTTTGAGGGTATTTAGGGTCTTTCGCTTTTATATCGATGACATAAACGTCCCTTACTTCCCAATTGTCGCTGTCAAAAATCAATTTATTCCCTGCCTGAGCCTGCATCTTCTTTGCAAGTGGTATATTCATTCTGCAATCTGCAACAGCCAACAACTTTTGTTCCCCTATATATTTATAAGTGAAGTCTGGGATCCTTCCATCGAAGCCTTGAAAATCATCGAGCGCTGTGATCAAGCCTTGTAATGGAACGGCTCTTTGCCCGGCTTCCCCCCGTAAAACTCTTCTCATAGTGGGCAGATACAAGTAGGTATCGTCAGACTTTCTGGGATCTAGGTATCTGTATATCAACATTTGAAAATTTCTAAGATTCACAGGCTCCGTATAACGTATCCATTCAGCATATTGTAAGCCGATAGGGTTCTTCATGCTCGGCTTGGGATCATCGTATATGCGATTGACAAACTCGACAATGATTTCATCTGACACATTGAACGTTATTGGTTCTCCTTTCCTTTTTGAATAGGCCAACATCGGACCAACCCAATCGTCCCTCATGTACCTATAGGTGAAATTCCACATAAATTTGGTAGCAAAGTCCTTGTCACCTGGCTTCACCCCTGGAAATGGTAAACCCTCGTAATCGTATCCACCCACAATAAACCCATCTTTATCTAATGTGTACTTGCCGCGGTTCTTTTCTGAGAAAGCCAAAAATTTTTTCGGCTCCGAAACAGGCTTTGTCGCGACAATCTTCAATGAAATCGGCTTCCAGAATCCTCCCCAGCCGTCTTCAAACCCCGGGTATAATTCCTCAGGGATAAGATGTGCATATTTTTTATAGTTACTCTTATCAATTACCTCACCCGGCTTTGGCATTTCCTGGCCAAAAGAAAGTGCGCTGAATAAAAAACAGGCAATAAGAGATGCAGTAAACAACCCTGAAATCGTCTTCATATGCTTTGCCATGTTGTTCCTCCTTTTCTTGGTGCAGCGCCACGGGCAAAGTCTGCCGTTCCTGAAAAATCCCCATCCGGGGCGACCATCCCGGGCCAAGGACCGCAGCCTTCTGCCGCGTGGCGCCAAGAATTACCAATTAAACTGAGTTGTAAGAACGACCATGTCCTTCGAATTTAAGATACCCAAGCCTTTGTAATTATTCCCGAAAACACCGATATATCTCAGGTCAAGTGAAAGCTTCTGGTTCCACCAAGGGGGTGTATATTGTATGATCGGCATGAGTAATCCGCTATTGCCCCACGGGAAATAGCCGGCGATCACCTGGGTAGAGATCTCGCCATAGAGCCAGGTGGTCGATATACTCACGTTAAAGCTTGGGTTCCATTTTACCCACTTTGTGTCGTAAATGGCATACTGAAGCTGTTTGTTGTCCGGCACCACTTCGCCGACGTGTTCCAGGGTGATGTTGAAAGGGGCATCTTTGTGCCATGAAAAATAGAAATAGCTGTTGAGATCATAACCTACCAGATATTTTATGTAACTCCGGTCTACGACAGCATCGGGCACTCGTAGATCAAAGGTGTTGAAGGGCTTGTTCGGTACGTAGATCGCTTCGGCCCTCAACACACCCGGGATCGTGGAGGTTCCAGTCAGCTGCTTGTTCACATAACCCCCAATGATGTCAATGTCGGGATAATCGAGAGCGTAATATCTGTACGGAAGACCTGTTTCATGATTAACTCCGAAAAGACCCTCTCTTTTGCTGACTGGATCATAGTTTTGCGTGTGGAAGTAAGAAACGCCGAAATTGTACCCTTCGACTGTGGTGTTGGTTCTAAAGCCCCCGCGTATACTTTCCCAGCCATTGGGAATGTCTTGTTTAAACACCGGAATGTCAGTTGGAACCCAATGACTACCTGGAGCGAAGGGAGTGAAAATCCAGTCTCTCGACACAGGAGGTGCAGCGACTACACCAAAAGTAGAGAATGGCGGTCCCAAGGCAGCGTTTCCAACAGAATATGGTGGTGCAAACCGCCGTTCAATATTGATACCGAACTTCTCTCCAGTGAAACCGCCTATAGGGTCAGCAAACGTTGGGGACTGATTGACACGATATGTCTCACCTACCAGATTTGGATTAAAGATCACTTCTAAGCTGGAATTAATGCTCGGAATGTCGTGGATCGTCCTGATCATCCAAGTGGGTATGCGGGTATCCTCAAGGTTGGCAAAAGCAAGCGAATACCGGTCATCCTCGGGCTGGACCACATCACCAACTCGGGTTGTAAGAGCTTCTCCCCATATCGCGATCTGCCTTCCGATTTTAATACTGTCTGTTCTTGTGGGCTTCCATTCAAAATAAACTTCTCTCCAAACATCGTTAATGTTTTTGTATTCACTATACTCGTTGCCGCCTCCTTTGATCGGCATCTCAGCAAGGAACTTGGACAGGCTTGTAGACGCATCATGCTCAACCGGATACGGTGGCTCGTATGCAAGCTGAATGGCTGACCAGAACCTCAGCTGATCATTGATTTTGAAATCTGTATAACCCCGCAGCCAGGTCCTTTCCGTAGCCAGGTCGTTGCTGCTCTTGGAAAAAGGCTGAGGGTTTTCCAGAAACATTCCAGTGTTGTTACGGACCCAACCATAAAAAGTCAATTCGGTTTCTTCCCCCAAGTTCAGCGTCGGGAAGGCTGTGCTAGGTGACACCATCAAAAGAGTTAGCAATCCAAGGCAAACAGTCATAAAAAAAGACTTTTGTGCAATTTTCTTCATCTTCTCTATCCCTCCTTGTCTTCTTTGAGTTGTCGAAGAAAGTTATATTCCTCCTCGTTAAATATTACCCCCAAATGTTACCCCCCAGTGACACGAGTGTACCCCCGATAAGTTCGTCTCACCACCTTTCCTTAAAATTTGTAACCCCTCCCAAAACCTTGATCGATTCAGGTATCCATTCAACTTTTTACTTGCACGACTCATTATTTCACTATAATAGTTCCCCTGTTCTTTCCCCCCACTTTGAATTCTACGTCATAACTATAAGTACCCGGTTGTGTGAAGACTAAACTGACGGTATCTCCGTATCCCACCCAACCGGCAATATAACAACCTTTCGGAACATCCATTTTAAAACCAACCGGAGCTTTTGTCGCCCGTATGCACTTTTCGCCTTCCTTAAAAGACAATAAGACATCTTGATCCCGCGTCCAATTCATCCATACCACACAATCACCCTTTTTAACTGTTAGCATGTTAGGTTCAATATTATCCCGGCCACGAATCGTCACAATGTTACATGTCTCTGCCGCTCCGGTTGTCCCCGGATCTCCAAGAAAAACAGCCATAGTTAAAATGAAAACAGACCCGATTGCGATTAATAAAATGCTAATTCTGTTCATAAGTATACCCTCCTTTCATAATTTTTTGTTACCCCTCTAAATCCATCAACGGTTTTTAGTTTTATAAACCTTTAGTAACGAACTTCGGCTTGATGATGTTAATCACTGCCGGAAGAACCAATACGCCTACCACCATATTCACCATCATCAGGATCCCGAGTAAAAGGCCCATCTCCGCCTGAAAACGAAGAGGAGAGAAGTACCAGAAGACCACTCCGGCCGTCATCATGGTGGCCGTGAAAAAAACCGCCCTTCCTGCTGTCACCATCCCACCCCTTACCGACTTTGCCAAATCTCTTTCTACCCGATACACCTCAATGATTCTGCTGACAATGTAGAGGCCGTAGTCCACACCCATTCCGATTCCCAAGGAGACCACTGGGAACGTATTGATATTGAGCCCAATCCCTTTGAAGGCCATGTAGGTAAAGGCAAGAAAGTTGGCCAGGACCAGCGAAATGGTAAAGATCACCCCTGCGAGCACGGACCAGTAGGTGAGAGAACAGTGAATAAAGATAACCACCAAAATAAAGATCAGGATCGGATCGTTTCTGGAGGCGATGACCTCATTGGCCGCAGCGAGGATCCCTCCCAATCCCCCTGCCGGTTTCGCTACCGCATTCTCCATGAGCTTGGGATTGTTCTTGATGAAATTTTTAATCCGGCCGATCACCTCTTGAAGCAGAGATCCTTCGTGGTTTCTGAGATAGAGTCTTACGTTGCTCCCAAAATATTGGGGATCCACCCATGGGTCCAACTCACCCGGTGTGGATCCAAGCTTAAAGAGCCATACCATCGTCTCAATTTCCTTCCCAGTCGGTGGTATATACTCCATCTTTGGGTCATTCCCGCGGGCTAACATGTTTATACTTTTAATCACATCGACAACGGATGTGGCAAATCCGACGTTTGGATCTTCCATCATATGATACTTTAATGCTTCCATTCCTCTGACCACGTCCGGGGCTAATACCGCGCCCTCCTTCTTCCCCTCGATGACCACCCACATCTGGTCTACCCCGGGAAAATGCTCATTGGTCTTTTTCACATCTGAGTTATATTGCGAATTTTGCCAGAGAATGGGGTCTCCGGGATTGGCATCGCCGTATTTGAGGGAGGCAGACGAGATCACAGCCACGACCAGGACGGCAACGGCTAAGCCGACCGTGATGTATCTACCTTTGCCAAAGGTCCAGCTCGACATTCGCACAAGAATCTGCTTCAGGATCCGGTCAAATGTGTTTTCTTTATACTCCATAGGGATCCATAGCTTCTTGAAAGATGCAAACAGGGCGGGATTGAGGACTAAGCTCGAAAAAACGGCGGACAATGCCCAGAACGTCCCGATAAAGGCCAAGTTCCTCAACATTGGAATCGGAGTGATGGAGATGATTAATAGCGCCCACGTATCTGCGACGATGCCGATGAGTCCCGGAGGGAAAAGCGCAACCCCAGTGATTAATGCCGCTTGTTTGATGTCACCGTTGAGTCTCCGGTACTCTTCCACAAACCGCTCCGTCCACTGTACCCCATGACTCATGGCCCTGGCGCTGAGCAAAAAGGGAATCACGATGATCAGAGGATCGAAATGGAATCCCATCAAGGCCGAGAATCCGAGGCCCCAAATGGAAGTGACAATCCCGTCGAGAAAGGGGCGCCACCACAACCCACCCTGGTACATATATCCATATAGCAAAGCCACGATAATGAAGGAGGTGATCAAGAAAATCAGCCCCATCTTTGGCAAGTAGTGATAGATCCACCCGTAGACGAGGGGGGTACCGGTCAGATAGATCTTGTGGTTTGCATCCTCCTCCTTCTTCTTGATCTTCATGAATCCGTCGAAGAGTTTATTGAAATCAATTTTTCCCTCAATGAAGTTTGCATCCAGACGAAGGGCCTTCTGGTCCCTCGAAACGAGAGTCCCGTTAATCGGACTCGTAAATACTTTTTTCTTCAGATCCTCAAGCTCCTGCTGGTTTTTCGGCGCGTCCGGCATGATCTGCTTTGTCGAAAAGCCGTAGGGCGTCTCCTTCGTGAAGTTGACCTTCGGGCTGGCGATGGAATAGATCGCAAAATGGTCAACCCCGGGTATCAGGTCGACGTCGTATTGGATGCGCTGCATCTTGTTCAACGTCTCTAAGTTAAAAACATCTTTGTATTTCCCGCCCTCTTTTAATTCGACCACGAGCGTCGCTTGATAGGCGCCGCCAAAATATTTGGCATATTGCTTATGGATCTGTACATAAGGATGGGTTGTTGGAAAGAGATCCAGGAACTGGGTAAACATCTCCATACGAAAAATCTGGGTTAAGAAAAACCCAGTAACGATGGCCATCACGACCAATACCGCTACTCTGAATCTAATGAAGAACCTGACGAGCTTTTCAAACATCCCTTGTTACTCCCCCTTCATTAGAATGCATAACCTTCAGTCGACAATTAAACCTTTATCCGCCATACGAGCCAAAAGGAACCCAATTCTTTCCGTTCTCGTTGCTTACAAAAATTTTTCCTCCGTCGCCTACGAGAAATCCGATCCCGGCCTTGGTAAAGCCAACCCCTGAGAGCCAGGTATAATGGTGCGGCAGGGGAACTGGAGACCAATTTTTTCCACCATCCTCCGTACGAATCACGGCGCCCCTTAACCCGATCGCGATCGCCTGTGATGCCCCGTAGAATCGAACTTTTGTAAGGGTATCCTCAGTGGGGCTCTTTATCTCCTTCCAACTTCTTCCGCCATCGTCTGTAAAGACGATCTTCCCCGCGGTACCCACGGCCACCCCACGGAGAGCATCCCTGAATCCTATCCCGAAAAGCTTTCCCTCTTTGCCTCCCCGCTGCTTTCTCCAGGTATTGCCTCCATCCGTGGTGTGAAGGATCGTTTCAAATTCGCCCGCAACCCAGCCCTCCAAAGCATTGAGGAAAATAAGATCGTTAAGAGTCACATCTTCCTTAAAGGAGAGCCTCTGCCAGTGAGCTCCTCCGTCTAAGGTACGGAGGATGACGCCATCACTCCCGACAGCCCATCCTTCCCGTTCGCTAATAAACTGGACTTTTAGCAGTCTTTCATCCGGGACCGGGGTCTGCTGTTTTTCCCAACGTGCTCCTCCGTCCTTCGTATGCAGAATCGTTCCCGATTCGCCTACCGTCCACCCCTCACGATCGTTTACAAAGGCAACCCCTAAAAGGGCATCCGAGGTTCCCGCATTCTGTCGGCACCAGTGCTTACCGCCATCGTTGGAGTGAAGAATAGCACCATAATAACCAACCACCCACGCGTTTCCCTTGCCTGTCGCCGAGACATCATAGAACTTATCTTGAAAATGAATTATCGGACTCCCCGCTTTGGAGACAGGCGAAGAATGGTTTCCTGTCTTGGTAGATTTCTCACATCCGCCGTTCAAAAAAAACAAACACACCAGGCTAATCAAAAACCACCACTTCCAACCCTTTGACATTGGTCATCTCTCCGCATACGTAACAGTTTCTTATTTTGAGATTGGAGCAGAGTATCTCCTAATCTTCGTCTTCCGGATGCTCTCCATCCCAGCGTATCAGGTGTTGCAGGAAGCGTTTCCTGCATCCTTCCATGGCCTCTTCAGTCCATTCATAGAACCCTCGACCGGTATGAAAACCAAGTTCCCCTTTCTCCACTTTCTGTTTCAGGACGGGTGAGGGCTCCGTGGACCTTTCAATATGCTTGAGAATATAATCATGAATCTGCAGGGTCAGGTCCAACCCCACCATATCCGCATTCTCCAGAGGTCCGAGCACGGGCAACCGGATACCGAAGCCTTTCTTGACGACCTCATCGACGGTCACAGGATCGGCAATACCCTGTTCCACAATGGAGATGGCTTCGCGCCAGAGCGCATGTTGGAGTCTGTTTCCAACAAAACCGGGTACGTCCTTCTTGACTTCAACAGGATATTTCCTCACAGATCTCAATAGGTCTGCCGTAAGGCCTACGACCTTGGAAGACGTTCTCTTTGCCCTTGACCACCTCAACCAATGGCACCAGGTAGGGTGGATTCCAGAAATGGGTCCCCACGATCCGCTCTCTTCTCGCGGCCCTGGCTGCGATTTCCGCAATGCTCATGACTGAAGTATTGGTTGCCAGAATGGTCTCTGACGGACAAAGGGCATCGAGTTTCTGAAAAAGTTCCTGTTTCAGGTCCAACTTTTCGAGCACCGCCTCGATGACAAACTGGGCATCCCGGACAGCTTCTTCCAAGTCCCGGGTGACTCTTATCCTCTTAATAGCAGGTTCGATATCCGCCGCGCTGCCGAGCCCGCTCTGGGCCATCAAGGTCAGGTTGGTCCGAATGTTTTCAATAGCTTTTGCCAGAATCTCATCGCTCACATCAAGGAGAGAGACCTGATGGCCATGGATTGCAAAAATTTGTGCAATTCCATGGCCCATCATCCCGGCACCGATAACGGCAATATGTTCCGAATTTGGCATGAGCCTCCTCTATCCTGCCGTATAGCCCCCATCCACATCCATGATTGCACCGGTCATAAAGTCCGACGCCTTGGATGAAAGGAAAATGACCGTTCCAATAAAGTCTTCGGGCTCACCCAATCTTCCTAAAGGGATGCGCTTGAGAAAATTCATATAAAACGCATTATCGTCAAACATCCATTGAGTCAGAGCTGTCCTGAATACCGTAGGGGCAATGGCATTCACGTTGATCTTGTATGGCCCCCATTCGCACCCCAAAGTCTTGGCCAGCAGATGCACCGCGCCCTTCGATGTGCTGTAGGCGGAATAGTTTGCCAAACCAAGGTGTCCGCGGGCAGAACCAACGAGGATCACTTTACCCCCTCGCCCCTGGTTGATCATGACCCGACCCACCTCCTTGCAGAAGAGGTAGGTGCCCTTCACATTAACGCCCATGACCTCTTCCCAATCCTGAATAGGCTGGTCAGTTATCGGCTTGACCTTGTTGATCCCTGCGGCAGTCACCAGGATGTCTATGCCGCCGAAGGTATCCACTGTATTCTTGACCACACGTTTCACGTCTTCATGGTTGATAGGATCTCCTGCTGAAAATGCCGCTTGCCCGCCCGATTCACGAATTTCTTTGACGAGGAGCTCAAGTGCCGACGATGTTCGTGCGGTCGCCATCACTTTTGCTCCGGCTGCGGCAAGCCCTCTTGCAGCCGCCTTGCCAAAACCACCGGTTGCCCCAGTGATCAGGGCAACCCTTCCGTTCACGTCAAAAAGACCTTGAATATCTTGTTTGTTCATGAAACGCCCCCTCAATCAGGATAATTGATCACCACCAGCATACTGGCGGGCTTATTGGTTCGATTGATGATCTCTCTGCCCTCGTCGGGGCCGATGTAGATGGAGTCCCACGGCCGAAGTACGATTTCTTCTTTTTTGGTCTTGATGGTCACCTCCCCGTCGAGGACGAAATACACCTTCTCCGTAGGAGTGGAGTCGAATTCGGCTCCACCTCCTGGCAAGAAATGGGAAAGTCCCATCCAGAACTTTTTCGATCCGCTCTCTTCCTTTCCATGGAGTCGCAGAGCGGTCATATTAAAATGTTTCGGGGCCTGGTACGGCTTGACATCCTTCAATTCTACTTTTTTCATCTCTCATTCCCTCCGGCGGCTATTTATATTTTTTGTTGTCTTCACCACTTTCCTCCGAACTCCGAAGCGAATTCTTCCAAACGTTTCTATTGGTCTCCCTTGTCCACGATAGCTACGATCCTCACGATGGACCCGTCGCCTTTCATCCAGCGGATCGGAAAGCCAGCAAAGGTACATCGCTTCCCAGTGACCTTATCCAAGTCACCGCCCACGTTCTCGTAGCCCATGATGTCGTTGCGCAAGAGCAGGTTATGACACGGCTCCCATTCGGGAAAGTCCTGCAGCACATCGCGGCCGGTCACTTTTTTGTACTCCGCACAAACGTCCGGCCTCAGCGGGCCGGGTCCATGAGGACCGATGGCAGTGGCCAGCGGGTGGTCCAGGGCCTGCTGGTCCACCCCAACACACTTCACTCCCTTTGCAACGAACCACTCTCCGGCCTCTCTGTAGAGGCCGGGGGAGTAGCAAAAATACTCGACGCTGTCAGAGTATTTGTGGTGCCAGCCGGTATTAATCATCACGATGTCACCCTTTTCAATCTTAGGACGAGCTTTCTCCAAGTCTTCTGGCATAATCTTTTCCCACTTTTTCTTGGGAATCGAAACGGCGACTCCAGTGCCATAGTACTTTTCCAGAGGAATCTCATCCGTAAACATGCCACCCTCAAACACATGGGCCGGTGAATCGGCATGAGTGGTGCAGTGCATGGTCGTTGTGATGACTTGAGAGAGCACGCCGGATTTGGCATGGTAATGCATCCGCTCAATTTTCACATCGGCAAAATACGGCCACAGCGGCACCTTGTCACCAAAGGGATGACTCAAATCATAAAGCTTCACTTTCCCCATATCGAATCCTCCTTTCTGCCCGGGCTTTCTTGACGCCTGTTTACTCCGGGGTGAAAATAGCCATTAGACACTTCACTTCCTTCTTCCCCTGACAAACCCCGTAATGCGGGATGCTGCCGTCAAAGTAAATGCAGTCTCCTTCTTCTACAATGTACTCTTTCTCCCCATAGAAAAATTTCATCGTCCCTTCTAGGACGAACATCATCTCTTCACCCTTATGCTGGAAAAGGGCGTTCTCCTTGGTCTTGCGTGGAACCGTCAAAAAATAAGGATCCATATGTTTATTATGAAACCGGTGGGCCAGTGTCTCATACGCATACCCGAACACCGAACCGTCGCGTGCAATCACACGCCTGTCCGCCTTCTTAATCAGACAGATGGGGCCGTTTTCCTCCGTTTCTCCGAAGATCTCCGAGATGCCGATATTCAACGCCTTTGCGATATTAATCAGCGTCGAAACGGGAGGTGCCTTTTCGGAGTTCTCAATTTTGGATAGATAGCCCTTCGTATACCCCGTTTTTTCAGCCAGGTCTTGCAGAGTAAGTTCCTTGTTGATTCTGTGCCTTTGAATCATTTTCCCGAGTTCGGCTTCTTCAATCATTTTTTTGTTTGACTGCGCACCCAGATTTTAATCGATCTTTTTTGTGTCGTAACGGGAAACCTTTTATCACTGATTGGAAACCTTGTCAAGCCTTTTTTTTAAAAATTTTTTGAATTTTTGTGAATATTTTCTTTTTTAGCTAGAGAAGTTGAGGAATCAACTGCTTAGGTCATTCTTCGGTAGCGAACAAAGTGATCCATTAAGCGTCGGTTGATTGGATAAAGTGTCAGATGGTTCTGTTTTGCCTTCTGACTTTCAAATTTATATCGCGTAAGGGAACGGTTTGAAACGGAATTCGTTAGCTGCTTGGATCGGAACAAGCGGAGGGATTAGTTTTGGCAGACGCGGACTTCCGGATTATCCGTTTCGCGAGACAACTCTGGATGGACCTACTCCGGGGTGAAAATAGCCATTAGACACTTCACTTCCTTCTTCCCCTGACAAACCCCGTAATGCGGGATGCTGCCGTCAAAGTAAATGCAGTCTCCTTCTTCCACAATGTACTCTTTCTCCCCATAGAAAAATTTCATCGTCCCTTCTAGGACGAACATCATCTCTTCACCCTTATGCTGGAAAAGGGCGTTCTCCTTGGTCTTGCGTGGAACCGTCAAAAAATAAGGATCCATATGTTTATTATGAAACCGGTGGGCCAGTGTCTCATACGCATAGCCGAACACCGAACCGTCGCGTGCAATCACACGCCTGTCCGCCTTCTTAATCAAACAGATTGAACTGCTTTCCTCCGTTTCTCCGAAGATCTCCGAGATGCCGATATTCAACGCCTTTGCGATATTAATCAGCGTCGAAACGGGAGGTGCCTTTTCGGAGTTCTCAATTTTGGATAGATAGCTCCTGGTGTACTTGGTCTTTTCGGCCAGGTCTTGTAAGGTCAGCCCCTTACTGGTGCGATAATGCTGGATTCTTTTCCCGAGTTGTGTCTCGTCGACCATATCGAAATCCCTATAAACCAGTATACACATTTCTCGTAAACTTTTTCAAGTATTTCCTGCATTTTAGCAGCGACAATTCAAAGAACCGACGGTATCCGCGAGAGTGTGAGGTTACCTTTCGCGCAGATTCGTTCTTTCCTCACTGAAGAACTCTGAGATCGGCAAATACGATGTTGGTCGGTTGTCCTTTTCCGTTTCGTGTGTACACAACATAACTTTCTAATGCATACGATCCAGGTTTTGTTGGAGTGAGCTTTATCTTGATTGCTCCTGGTGGCCCATAATTTACATCCGTCACTTTAAAACAGTGCGGTCCGTCGCCTCCCCAGTAGAAGCAGGCGCTTCGGATCTCTGGTTCGCCATCCGCCTCAAAATTAATTATCGCCTCAAACTGTACGTTTCTCCTGATCTCCAACCTCTCTGCAGTGGTTATGCTCAACAATCTTAGCTCGCCTGGAGCAAGAGGTTGGGGGGGTACTGTGGCACAGGAAGAGACGAACACCGTGAATCCAGCCATGAAAACGGTCGCGAATATGGATCTCATAATGACAAACAAATACCGGGATCGGGGCGCTACATTCGATTTTGAAAACCCGAACGTTAAACTCCGAACCCGAAACTCGATTCGTCTTCTATCTGCCGATAATATACCCTTTGGGGTCAACCTCGTTCCGCAAGATCTCTAACTCTTTCTTAGTGGGAGGAGGGGTTTTGACGATCTCCTCAGCTCGGAGGAGGGGGAAGCCACAATTCGCCTGTACGTCTTCCAGGGTATATCCCTGGTGAATGGATTCAATACGCATCCGCTTGGTCTCTTCATCAAATCCCATCACAGCCATATTGGTGATTACCTTATAAGGGCCGGTGTTGGCCGACAACCCTACCCTCTCTCGAGCTCCAGGACCATCGAGATACCCGGGCGAAGTGATAAAATCAACTTCCGCTACAAACCTCTTCGCATCCTGGGGTGTGATGACCATAATTTTCCAACAGAAGGAGGCGAAATCATTCGCCCCTCCGGATCCGGGAAATCGCACCTGCGTATCATGTTTCCGGTGAAGCTTCTGAGTTTTCACAAATAGTGAAAGGAAACAATTGGACGCCCCTGTTTGGACTTCACTCAATACCATTCTCAACTTTCCCTGTCAAGAAATATTTGCAGTTTGTGTTAGCAAAGGGAAAGTGTCCCCTGTAACTGCCAAGCTAAAATGTCCCCTATGAAAGGGGAAAAGATACTTATGAGTCAGAGGCAGCTACAGAGGTGGCGGGTAATGGGTTTGGTGGAGGGAGGAAAGATCACCTTGAAGGAGGCAAGAGAGAAGATAGGTGTGTCCTACCGGCAGGCCAAACGAATTCGAAGAGCGCTTCGAGTCAAGGGAGTGAAAGGCATCATCCATGGAAACACGGGGCGCGCTCCATGGAACCTGACGGCGGATTCCATCCGTCAGAAAGTTCTCGAGCTCTCCAAAGGGCTCTACGAGGATTTTAATGATATGCATTTTACGGAGAAGTTGTCCGAGGAGCATCAGATTGAGTTGAGCCGAGAGACAGTGAGGAAGTTAAGGCGTAAGGCAGGGGTAGCACCCAAGCGCCGTCGTCGAGCACCTGGGCACCGCAAGCGTCGGGAGCGAAAGGCTCAGGAGGGGGCCATGGTGCTTTGGGATGGAAGTCCCCATCACTGGTTAGGTCCGGATCGGCCTGCGTGTTGCCTGATGGCCGCCATGGATGATGCAACCGGCAAACTGCTGGTGGCCCGGTTTTTTCCTTTTGAAGGCTCGTCAGGGTATCTGTGGCTGCTTCGAGAGGTGGTTAAACGTTATGGGATTCCTTTGGTGATGTATCACGATCGTCATGGGTCGCTTCATCGAAATGATTCGCATTGGAGCTTGGAAGAACAGTTGGCTGGTCGTCAGGAACCGACTCAGGTGGGCTTGGCGCTTGAAGCCTTGGGCATTGAGTCCATTGCGGCACTCTCCCCGCAGGCCAAAGGGCGAATCGAAAGGCTCTTTGGGACCTTGCAGGATCGCCTCATCGCTGAACTAGGCCTCCAACGGATCCAGGGTCTCGAAGCAGCAAATCGCTTTCTCAAAACCTTTATCCCAAGGTTTAATCGTCGTTTTGCGATCCCTGCCCGAGAATCTGAGAAAGCCTGGCGCAAGGTGCCTGAAGAGCTCGATCTGGACCGATTGATTAGCTTCCGCTACCGCTCGGTCGTAGGCAATGATAACAGTGTTCGGATTGGAGGTCTGATTTTGGATGTTCTTCCCGGTCCCAACCGGCGCTCCTATGCCAAGGCTCAAGTCGAAGTCCGACAACTCCTTAATGGGTCATGGAGGGTCTATTACCAGGATCAAGTCATCGCGAAACATCCTTCAACAGAGCTTCGAGAGCCGGTTCGGGCGCTTAAACATACTCGACACATCAAAGGTACTTTCCCTGACCAATGGGTTTATTGGGCTTCCGCTCCGTCAGCACAAGCTCCTTCGGCACAGGGCTCATGAGCAGCATGAAATTGGGTTTTTGGGTGGATATCAACCTATGGGGAAGCAGATGATCATCGTTTCTAACGCATCCTGGCAATTCGTTGTACTCTGGATTCGGTACCCAATGATCAGAAAACACTTGCTCCCTTTAAAACGCACTAAATTGAAACACAATCAAGGGGACATTTTCGCGTTGCAGTTAAGGGGACATATTGCCTTTGCTTAAACAGAAATATTTGCAGTTTTCCCCCCAAATCCAGATATCTCCCCTTGCTTCATTCCTTCACTCCCTCTTGCCCTCTGTTCGGCTCTCTCATCCTTTTGGCTGTCCTACCAGTGGGAGCAGCAAGAAGAATTTTCAATTTCAACTGCTGGAATATCCTTAATATCGCGGTGGTGATGGTCGTCTTGCCAGTCCAAATGGGCACAGTTGGCAATTTCAATTCCCACAAAAAACTGATGCCTTTTACGGAGATGAATCCTTCGGTCTCTCAATCAGGACAGTTCGTTGGGATAAGTAGACTATCGAAGCGAGACAATCGGCATTTGCGGAGAGCCATCTATCTGATGACCGCCTCTGCAGTGAGTAAGAACGCTTGGTTCAAAGCTTATTCCCAAGAGCGCAAGGCAGAAGGCCTGTCTCCCCAAAACACGCTATTTGCAACAACCCACAAGCTGATTCAGGTTATCTTTGCAATGCTTTCACAAAGAACTTGCTTCAATGTTAAGGAGGCTATATAATAATGGTTGAATGAAAGAGTGATTCGGGCACAACGCTCCTCAATACATCATTTCTAATAGAAATCAATGAAGCAGATTAGCTCAGATCTCGAAAACATTTCTGGATTCCCAGGACAAGTTGGACCTAAGCGGTCTTGGTATGCTCGCTTTGCAAGAAATTATTATGATATAATAGATTACGCTTAAAAGGCATGTTAAAAAAACTTCAAAAAGAGATATGCTTCGCATGAAGAGGATGATGATCCTTTTGGTTTTGGCTTTCTTGATTGTGGCATGCTGGCCCTTTTTCCCACCAGTCGTTCATAAGATTGACGTGACTGGACTGCCTTTTAAAGGCTCCCCGGACGCTCCCGTCACCGTAGCCGTCTTTAGTGACTATCAGTGACCCTACTGCGCGGAGCTTGAGCCTCTCCTCCAGCAGGTGCTGGAGAAATATCCGAACGATGTGAAACTTGTTATTAAACATTTTCCCATCCACAGCTTTGCAAGAAAAGCAGCCATCGCCGCCCTGGCTGCAGGGAAACAGGGGAAGTTCTGGGAGATCCATGAAAAACTGTTCGCCAACCAGAAGGAGCTCAGCGATGCCAAGTTGGAGACGATCGCCCAGGAACTGGGGCTAAATATGGTGCAGTTTAAGCAGGATTTAAAAGACTCGGGTATCGGGTCTCTGATTGATAGAGATTTCAACGACGGTCTTCAGGCAAATATTCGGGGCACGCCCACAATTTTCGTGAACGGAAAGTTGCTCTCCAAGGAAAGCCTTTGGGGGTTCCAGCAGGCCATTGAAGCTGAATTGAAGAAAAAGAGATAGAAAGCATTATCAACAATTTTCCCAAATCACGGAACCTCTAGTCTGGTATCATCCTGATAGCTCCGCCTCCAAAAGCGATTCCGATCTCATAACATTCTAAATCTCCATCCTATTTCCGCACACCACGAATCGCTGTTCTTGATTGGTACGTATGGGCAAACAAGGTGAAGTAAAGTAACCGTTGTCCAAGGAAATAGTTAAATCACAAAACCTCCGCCAGAGTAGAATCCGCAACCGACGCAGTTGTAGGGATCATTGCTCTCTATCTGGAAACAACCAACACCCTTGTTCATGTAATTTGCGCAAAGGATCCTCTTTTGATATGCCGCTTCCCCTATTACCCTTATTGCCCTTCCGAAATGCCAATCGTAGTACTTTTCAAAAGACTTTTCCCAAGCTTTAAAGCTTTCCACAATCTGTGGATCAGGGAGAGAAGAGTCTGACTTATTCAATCCTCTCAGGTTTTTCCTTTTTTGATATAAACTCGTGACCAAATCCACATGACCATCCTCTTCTACAATTTTATCAGGAGGAATCCCGGCATTTAGCTTCCGGAAAATCACCTTGGTCAACTCATTTTCGTCCAGCTGATTATTGTCCCTCGAAGGAGCACCCATATTGTGCTTTGAGTGTTGTGATATGCAGTGTTTGACCGTTTTCCAGTCCAAATTCATTTTCTTGGCGATTTCGGAAACATTCCACCCCTCCTCTTTCAGTCTACCAATTTCGATTCTTTGTTCTTTGGTCAACATATCTTACCCCCTTATCTTTGACTTATCCCTTTTTGCGCTTTCGCATATAGATCCGAGAGTGCGACTGCCAAGGTTCATAAAAATACTCCCCACTCACCCAGGCCGGGCAGTCGAGCTTGGACATGAAGGTGCGGGAATTCGCTTATCCTTGGAAAAATCGAATTGGTGGGTGATTATAAATTCGAATTGCTTTCGATGTTGGGGAGCCAGCAAACAAAGGGCCCGTGCCAAAAGCATGGGCCTTTTCGTTTGCTCATTTTCCCGATTGCAGGACTCGAAGCGAGGATTCCGCCGACCGAATAGGGATGAAAGGCCCCACTCATGTGCTGCGTCAGGAATCCGAAGGGGAGGTGACGCAGGGAGAAACAAAATGTTTCGACCGTAGTGACCGAGTCCTGCCCGGGGAGCCAGCAAATTCCCTCCAGGATTGCCTCGAGTGTATTTAAGAGCCTTGATTGATGAGTTCAATCAGGGCTATTTTTTATCTCTTCATCTTTCAGACACATAGACCCGGTTTCAAAGTATTTTACCTCTGATTAAATTCCTCTCTGACCTGGTGAGCCGAACGAATCTTCCCCGTTAATGGTTGAAGATTACCGACTGAAGGAATTGGTCGACAAACGAGGTATGTTTGCCGATCGATTCGTCTATTTCTCCTTCAACTCATCCCACTTGTAGTCGATTAGTTCGAGAAGTACATTGTTCACCTTCTTCGGATGGACGAAGGCAAATTCACAGTCCCTGAACGGCCTGGTTTTCTCTCCTCCTGGAGCGGGGATCAAGGGGTAATCCTTTGACTCCAGTTCCTTTATGGCTTCTCTCGTATTATCCACATTGAAGCTGATGATCATCACCCCCTCGCCGTTTTTTTCTATCCATTTCGCGACCGGACCGTCGGGAGTAGTCGATTCCATGAGCTCAAATCCTATCCCGCCCAACCAGTACCTTGCGACGCGGATCTTTTCAAGCTCATCGATATAGGGATCGTCCGGTTCCAATCTCCCCATGATGGGTTCCCATACTTTCCTCGCCGCATCCAGGTCCTTGACTGCTATGCATATATGGTCGATTTTATTGATTCTCATTATCCTGCACTCCCCTCATGGCAGGTGCAATTCTTTTTGTCAGACATTTAACCTGTCCTCGGTTATCTCGTATGCCTCAAAGGACCTCCTTTTAGTTAGAAGGTCATCTTGTTTGATATTTCTCTTTTACGTAGGCGAGAGCTTCATCTATGGCCTTGGCCGCGCTGTCCAGATCTTGTTCAGTGTGCCTGTAGCAAATATATCCATGATGGTGTGGGGTAAGAAAGATACCTCTGCGGATGAGCTGAGTGTAAAAATCATCGCGCCTGGCTCTTTGGGTATTCGCTTCATCCTTTTTGAAGGTAATGAAAAACATCGGTGCAACACCGCTTAACTCGGCTCCAACGTCATACTTGTTAATGATGCCTTGGACTTTTTTCAGAAAGCGGCCTCCTTTTTCCCATATTTTGTCAAGGACATTGTCACGCTCTAAAATTTCAATGGTTTTGAGAGCGGCAATATAGCC
Organism: uncultured delta proteobacterium; assembly: GCA_963765435.1. Lineage (GTDB taxonomy): Bacteria > Desulfobacterota > BSN033 > BSN033 > UBA1163 > UBA1163. The sequence goes on along the minus strand of CAVXWK010000002.1, from coordinate 1,288,254 downwards.
GTCACTGTTTGGGAAGAAGGTAGAGGATATAAAAAGCTTTTCCGCTGCGTTCATCATTACTTCGGCTTTTCCTGTCACGACACTGATGGCATATCCGTTGGCCATTCCTTTTCCAAGGACCGTCAAGTCTGGGGTAACTCCATAAAGTTCTTGCGCTCCACCCATTCTGAGCCTGAAACAGGTTCGCACTTCATCAAATACCAAAATGGCGCCATACCTGGTAGCGATTTCTCTTACGCCTTCAAGGAACCCGGGTTGGGGTTCTTCCATCTTTTGATGAAGGGGATGCCCGAAAGGAGTCATAATGATGGCAGCAGTCTGGTCGCCATATCGTTTCATCAAGTCCTCGAGCTGGTCGAGGTGGTTGTATCGAAATTCGTGGACGTCCTCGTAGAACTTTTCAGGAATGCCCCCCTTCATCTCAACGCACCAGTCATGCCAGCCGTGGTAGCCACAACGCATCACCCTGATCCGGTTGGTGTATGCCCTCGCAATACGGATGCTCGCCGTCGTGGCATCGGAGCCGGTTTTTAGAAAAACGCTCAATTGTGAACAGGGGACGAGCTCGCTGAGTTTTTTCGCCAGCTGATTCTGATACCTCTGTGTGAGTGTGAAGCAGAAGCCCTTGTCTCTGATTTGTTTAATGACGGCGTCGTCAACTTCTTCTTCCCTATAGCCCAGGATAATTGGCCCATAGCCACAGAGGAAGTCGATATATTCATTTCCGTCCACGTCGGTTAACCTGCTGCCCTTGCCATATTCAAGAAAGATGGGATATTCCCCTACGATAAAATCGCTGGGTTTTCTGGCACCCAGGACTCCTCCGGGAACCAGTTTTTTTGCCTGTTCAAAAAGCTCCAGGCTTTTCGCTATGTTTAGTTTTTCAATGTTTTTCATAGAGAGTCTCCTTGCAACCTGTCCGATCCAGGCTAAAGTCCGAGCATAGAGTTTATCGTTTCCGTTTGATGTATTTTGGCGCCTCTTTCTCGCAACGCAGTAAGGAATTTCCCCGGATCGATGCAGCCTTCCGGGGCTACCACTCCCTTGACCGTGACATCGCCAGCATCTAACATCAGAGCTGCAATAGAGGCGGGAAGTCCTGTTCCGGGCGCCATCCTGCCCACGATGTCAGCAGTGTAGGTCACCTGTCTCCCTTTTCTCTCCCCCTTCACGATCACTTTCAAGCCGGAAGCGAACGGTCCCTTATCTCTATTGTTGGGAATTGCACCCCAAAGCTGCAACGTCAGGTCATACGGTGCTACCTTAACCCCCTTGACATCAACCGGCTCCTTGCTGAGAAAGCCCGTCTCTCTCTGCTCTCTAATGAGCTGGTCTACCCATGCCGGTATGAGCGCCCCTTTGATGACCACCCTTCTCACCCCTTTTATATACCGTGGTATGGTGAGTGGCTGAGGATGGCCCACATAGCGAACCTGACAGGTGCCAAGGGGCTCAAGGAATTCAGCCGTCTCCTCGCCGGTGCCACCCTCCACATATTCCAGCTTACCGTCCAAATACTGAGGGATTTTACCTAAAGTCATATGGAGGCTGTGGTCCCACGCTGCACCCGCGAGTTCGGCGATACTGACTACCCAGAATAAGGCGATCTCGTCAACGCGATCCAGTTGATTTGCGTACCACTTGACGATGACGTTGTTTGTTCCCGGATCCGATCCCATTCCTGTCAAGACGGTTATTCCTGCTTCTTTAGCGGCATTATCGATATCGGAAGAAAAAAGAATTTCAGTCGCCTCATAGTCATCGCAAATGTCTATATAATTGACCTTCGCTTCAACGGCTGCCCTGGCGACTGCCACAGCCGTCTTGTAGAATGGCCCTGCGCAGTTGACGACTACGTTGGCCTCCCGGATTGCCCGGACCAAGCCGTTGTGATCGTTTACATCGATTTTACTGAGCGATACCTTTCCACTGGCGCGCAATTTATCTTGCACTCTACTTGGGTCTGTATTGATGTCGCCTAAAATGACTTTCTTAATCTGGCCCTGCTTGATGAGGTCTCGGGCAACCCCCTGCCCCATACCTCCCGTTCCACCTAATACTAATGCCTGCATTCTCATTCCCTCCTTATCAGTTATGATCCTTTGGATAGGAACTCGCTCTTGGACAACTTAAACGTACGAGAAATCGAGTTGCACTTCTACCAAGGTCTGCGAACTTCGTTTTATCGGAGTATTTATCGGCGAAGCATGAAGCACTCGTGGCAGGGGATTGGCCGGAACTGCGGAGGTTCATGTGTCAGACTTCTTCTCCTCCAGCATGCGCAGTACCACTTCGGGTGTGACGGGAAGTTCCTTGGGCATAGCGCCGATGGCGTTCTGCACGGCATTGGCCACAGCTCCGGTCATGGCTACGGCGATGGACAAACCTCCCTCCTTGGCGCCAAACGGCCCAAAGGGATCGTTGGAGGTCACAATGATCGGGTCAATGTTGGGCACATCCGTGGAGAGCGGGAACCAGTAGTCGGCGAAGTTCGCATTAAGATTCTGTCCTCTGCTCGTCCATAGATGCTTCTCCATGAGGACACCCTGCGGACCCGCTTCCATTGCGGAGCGTTGGATCTGTTGTTCAACAGCCAGAGGGTTGATGGGGTAGCCGCAGTCATGGGCCGCAACCATGTTGAGTAGCTTCACTTTGCCCGTTTCGGGGTCCACCTCCACCTCGGCCACTGCGGTGCCAAAGGAGAATGCGGACGCAATCTGCCCCCGGGGGTTTTTGATCCAGTCCCGCTTGGGATCGGCGTCGGGCCAACGGTCGCCGCGGCCTAAGATCGCGCGATTCTGCGCCAGGGCGGTTCTGGCTACTTTGGCGATATCGACGGATCTCCCCGGTGCTCCCTTGATGAAAATGCGGCCATCACGGCCTACCAGGTCATCTTTGTTGGCCTCCAGCATTTGGGAGGCAACCTCGAAGAGCTGTTCTTTGGCATCGGCGGCCGCGGCTTTAACCGCGCCGCCGGAAATGAGTGTAGAGGCTTGGGAGTAAGCGCCTTGATCAGAAGGAGTCACACTGGTATCACCCGTAATGACTTTGATTCGGTCCAGCGGGATTCCAAGCTCCTCGGCAGCGATCTGAGAGATCATACTGTCGTTGCCTTGCCCGTTATCTATTACTCCAGAAATCACGGTGACGTCGCCGTCCTCATTGAACCGCACAAAGGCTGCGGACCCTCCGCGGATGCCCATTGGGAATCCGCTGATCATCGCGCCGCAGCCCATGCCGATGCCACGATGGGGGGGTAAATGGCCTCGTTTCTCTTTCCAGCCAGCCTTCTCCGTGGCCAAGCGCATGGTTTCGACTTCGGCACAGGAGGTGATCACGGTCCTGGTAGGAGTCACGTAGCCCTCGTGGACAGCGTTCCTGATCCTCAATTCGAGGGGGTCCATTCCGAGTTTCTCGGCAAGCCCATCGAGTTGCAGGTCCAATCCAGCATAGGCCGTGCGCGGGTGATGCGGGTACATTCCGCGAGGGGGTTTGTTGGTATAGGACCGGATGGCCTCATAACGCAGGTTGGCGAACTTGTAGGCTTCTTCAATCATAATATAGGCAACAGAGGCAGCGATCGGGCCGGTGCTGGCGTAAGCTCCTCCGTCCATGATGACCTTCATATCAACGGCGGTAATTTTTCCCTCGGCGTCAACCCCCACTTTAGAATGCGTAATACTGCTGTGCACCTGCCGTACGCAGTTGAAGTTCTCCTCGCGGGTGTAGACCAATTTAACAGGGCGGCGAGCTTTCCTCGAGAGAAGGGCGGTCATAAAATCCGCAGGTGAAACCTCGGACCTGCCGCCGAAATGTCCGCCGATGGCGATCTTGCGGACACGCACGTCTGAGGTCGGTATGCCTAGGGCGTTACTGAGCGGTCTCGCTTTCATATGGGGGCCCGCGTTGGGACACCATATGTCCAGTCCGGTGCTATCGAAGCTGGCCATGACAGCGTAATTTTCTAACTGGCAATAGCTTTCTTCCGGAGATGCGAAGCGGCCTTCCTCTACGAGATAAGACTCGGCAAGAGCCCGGTCCACATTCCCTTCGTCCACGAAGATGCGAACGCTGACATTTCCGGGCTTGTCATCATGAAGCTGGGGAGCGCCTTCACGCAAAGCCTCTTCAGGATCGAGAACATGCGGTAAAAGCTCCCACTCCACCTTGATCAGGTCCACGGCCTCTTGTGCCGTTTCTTCATCAGTGGCAGCCACAGCAGCAACCTCTTGGCCGAAGAAACGGGCTTTGTCCGTAGGAAGGAACTGCATATCCCGGGTGTATGCAAACACGCCCCATCGATAGGGTATGGCGTCTTTGCCGGTGATGATTGCCCTTACTCCGGGAAGCTTCTCGGCTCGACTGGTGTCGATGTTCAGTATCCTGGCGTGGGCATAAGGGCTGCGGAGCACTTTAGCATAAAGCATGCCCGGTAAATACAGATCGGCGGAGAACTTGGTTTCACCCTTCGCTTTGGGGACAGAGTCGGTTCGAGACGTTCGCTTACCTATTACTGAATAGTCTGGATTGGCATCTTCCTTTTGCAAGGACAGGGCTCGCTGACCGGAGAGGGCCATCACGGATTCGACAATCTTGGTATAGCCGGTGCACCGACACAGATTGCCAGAGATAGCCTGCCGAATTTCCCTTTCCGTGGCAGAAGGGTTCTTGTCCAATAGCGCCTTGGCCGAAAGGATCATGCCCGGGCTGCAGAACCCACATTGAATGCCCCCGTATTTGACGAATGCCTCCTGGATCGGGTGCAGCTTCTCTCCGTCGGACAATCCTTCTATGCTAACAATCTCTTGCCCCTCAACTTCCGCTGCGAGAAGTAAACAAGAACGCACGGGTGCCCCATTTAGCAAGACCGTGCACGCACCGCAAGTCCCATCTTCGCATCCGCACTTCGTCCCGGTAAGTTGCAGATCATCTCGGATAACCTCCAAAAGGGTGCTGTGAGGAGTGATTTCAAGCTTTTCTACTCGCCCATTTATATTTAGTGTAACTGGAATCCTTCCCATGGTTCTCCTTATCGTCACAGGTTAAGTAAAGGTTACGGTTACGAAGCTCGTTTCGTTTAAAGTCCAACGGTTACGTGAACTTGCTGAGCCGAAGAACGTAACCGAATGACGATACAGGCATCGTAGCCCTTACCGTTACCGGAAAACTTTCCATTAAGATCTATTCTCCAGCGCCACCGCCAGTGCTCGGCGCAATGCCCGGATTACAAGCACCCCCACCATCTTCCGGCGATAGCTGGCATCCATAGCCAAGTTTCCTATCGGCTGCGCCCTATCCATCACTTCTCGGGACACACCCTGGAGTAGATCCTCTGTAGGCTTGTGACCCTCCAGAAATCCCGCGGCCTTGGGCACCTCTATTGGGGAAGGCCCCACCGCTCCCAGTACTATTTTGGCCTGCTCGATGGTGCTACTCCGGTTCCCCTTCACCATAACGGCTACTCCGGCCATTGGAAAATCCATGCCTTCGCGTACACGGAGTTTCTCGTAAGCCCCGGTAGCCCCCCGGCTAGGAGTTGGGATCCGGACCTCTACCAGTATTTCGTCGGGCTTCAGAACGTTGGGCTTCTTCCCTCTCCCGGTGAAGAACTCGGCTGAGGGAATTATCTTTTCACCGTTCGCCGAGGCGATTTTCACCTCAGCTCCCAGCGCTATCAGAACTGGGCCAAGATCACCCTGATAAACCGCCTGGCAACGCCGGCCATTCTCGACTGCGTTGCAGACGTCTCCTCCCAGCTTGAAACAAGCCTTTAGCCCGCTTCTCCAGAACTCGGACTGGTTGTAGTAGATGCACCGGGTGTCAAGACAGAGGTTTCCTCCAATGGTGGCCCCACGGTGGATAGGAGGAACACCCACAAGTTGGGCGGCTTGAGCCAGGGGAGCGTATTCGTTCAAGACAAGTGGGGATTTCTCCAGGGTCTCCAAGGTGACCATAGAACCGATGGTAAGTCCGCCGCTCTCGTTTCGGTGCACGTCATCCAGCGCCTTCAATCCCTTCAGACCAATCACAACGGCGGGTTTGCTGAGTCTGTAACGAAGACTGACCATGAGGGCAGTGCCGCCAGCCAGGATGGCTGCCTTCCCGTTATGCTCTCTAAGGATGGAGCAAGCCTCTTGCAGCGAGTTTGGTTGGATAAACTCGAATTGAGGCAGATTCATTTCATTCCTCCCGCTCTACTTCTCCCCCAAGACGTTTCCCTGGATCTTTCCCGCTCTATGCTGACGATCAGCTACCATACTTACCTATATAAGGGGCAAACCTCTTTTGTCAAGACAACACCTAAAGGAAAATTAGACAAAAAGCCCGACCCCAAAGCCCGCCGTTCGAAGAAAGGAACTGATCCCCGAAAGCTTCCCAAAAAGTCTCCCAACAATAACGGTTTAGAAAAATAATTTCTGTGAAGAGAAGGCAGAGAATTACCTATCTGTTACTCCTTTAGAACCTTTTTCAGTTCTTCGGTTAATGCTGGCACAATCTGGAAAAGGTCTCCGACGATCCCATAGTCTGCATAGTTAAAGATGAGGGCATTGGGGTCTGTATCCACAGCCACGACCGTTTTACACGTACCAATCCCCAGCACATGATGGACAGCGCCTGAGATGCCGAATGCCATGTAGAGTTTGGCGGAGATATTCTTGCCACTCTTTCCAATCTGATCCTTTTGATCTCTCCATCCCTCATCGACCACTGCACGGGTTGTTCCTACGGAAGCATTAAGCACATCCGCCAACGCTTCAATCATTATAAAATTGTCAGATCCTTTAATCCCTCGACCTGCGGCTACCACGACATCGGCCTCTGTAATATCCAACTTCGTCCCGGCGGCTTTCTCCACTCCAATGACCTTCTTTTTCAATGAAGAAGGATTCATGTGGGATGAAATCGAAACGACCTGGGCTGATTTGCCAAGGGCTTCGTCGATAAGGAATGTATTGTTCCTCACCGTCGCCATCTGAGGTCTCGCTTCAGAAAAGGTCATCTCTGCAAAGACCTTTCCTCCATAAAGGGGACGTTTGGCTATAAGTTCTCCATTCTCTTCCACGGCCAGACCCGTGCAGTCAGGGGCATAACCTGTTTGTAAACGCATGGCCAGCCTTGGGAAAAAATCCTTTCCCATAGAAGTAGCTCCTCCCAAAAGAATAGAAGGTTGATGTTCCTTAATGAGAGGCGTCAGATCGATCAAGTAGGCATCGGAAGTGTATGAAGCAAGGGCCGGGTCATCAATAAGATAAATTTTGTCCGCATAAGGGATGAGACCCTTCACGGTTTCTTGAAGACCGCTTCCCAGAAGGATCGCTCCCACCGCCTGGTTGGTCTTTTTTGAAAACTCTGCCACGGCCGTGAGGAGCTCGAGGGTGATTTTTCTGACCTTCCCCTCTTGTTGTTCTGCAAAGACCCATATCTCATTGGACATGATGCTCTCCCTTTTACCATTTCGAAATTCGGATTGTGGATTGCGGAATTAAAGTCCAAATCAATTTTGTCTCGAATTGAAAAGTTTAGAAGCTTAGATTTCCAGAATTAGAATTTCGATCCGCAATCCAAAATCCGCATTCCGCATTTCAAATGACTTTGGCTTCCTCTTTGAGAAGTCTGACCAGTATCTTCACGTTCTTCGGAAAATCTTCTCCGATCATTTTCACGGGCGGCCTCTTAGGAGGTGGCAAATATTTCTGAACTTTCATTTTAGCGGCCTGGCCGCCTGCATCGGTTGAGGTCAACCCCAGAGCAGCAAGATCTAACTTTTTCATCTGAGCCTTGATGGCCTTCATCACATTCACCATCTTAGGAATGCGAGGAGCATACAACCCCTTCTGGCAGGTGAAGAGGGCAGGAAGGGGACACGAAAGGATTTCCTTTCCGTCCTCCGTTTCTCGGATCACCCTCACTCCTTTGGCGGAGTCATCCACCTCGAGGCCGATGATTGCATTCACGTGTGGTATCCCCAATAGCTCGGCGACAGCAGGTCCGACGATCCCTGCATCATCATCCATGGCCTGCCTTCCCGCCAAAATCAGATCAAAAGGGTTACCCTTGAGATAAGCGGCGAGGGTTTTGGCGATAGCAAACTGATCCGAGCCCTCCAAGGCTGGGTCGGTGATCTGAATCGCCTCATCCGCGCCCATCGCAATTCCTCTTCTCAGCGCATCCACTCTTTTATTATCGACGGTCAACACGGTGACCTTGCCGGCAAGTTTTTCTTTCAGTCTCAGGCCTGCTTCGATAGCAATTTCATCGAAAAAGCTGGTGAAATATTTATTTTCGATCTCCAGTTCAGAGTCCGATTTGACTCTGATGATCGCCTCTGGATCAGGAACCTGTTTCACCAGGACGTAGATTTCCATCATCAGGTCTCCTCGTAGCAAAAAATGATAAAACATCTCCCCCCCGGCGAGACGGGAGACGTTTTAGGGGCCCACCCCATCCTCTCCTTCTCTCGTCAAGGGGGGGAGAGAATAGGTGGAAGTTAATCTTTACAAAAGATCCTTCCTAAATAATCGGAAAGGACTTCATGGGTGCCGCCGCCATAAAGCAAGAACTTGGCGTCCCTCCAATACCGTTGCGGAGGATATTCTGTGCAGAAGGCATTCCCGCCATAAATTCTCATTGCCTCTTCAACGGCGTACATACACATCTCGGTCGCATGATATTTGGCCATCATGCATTCATTGGTGCAGGAGATTTTGGTTTGAATCATCCAGGCACATTTATAAGCGTAATTCCACGAGGTCTCATACCAGGCCCAATATTTTGCAAACTTTTCACGGATCAACTGGTACTTACTGATAGGGTTTCCAAAAGCAATCCGGTTTTTGGCGTACTCCCTTGCATCCTCCATGGCTCCTTTGGCAATGGCCAAGGCGTTCATTGCCGTCATGATACGGACTTCGTTGAGAATCTCTCCCGCATACTGAACGCCTTTGCCAACTTCCTCGCCCAGAAAGTTTTCGTCAGGGACAAAGACATTGTCAAAAACTAATTCGCCTGTCACGGAACAGCGGGACCCTAACTTATGGAGCCTCTGGCCGGGCGAGAACCCGTCGCGATCTGCTGTCTTCTTTTCGACCAAGTAGAAATTGAGACCTTTCAGCCCCATTTTTGGGTCGATCGTTGCCATGCAGGTGCAAAAGTCAGCGATCGGTCCATTCGTGATCCACTGCTTTCTCCCGTTGATCCTCCAGCCCCCATCTACCTTTGTCGCTAAGGTCCTCGTTCCGCCCAGGTCTGAACCGGATTGGTCTTCCGTAAAGCAGATGGTTCCGATTTTTTGGCCATTTATTGCCGGTATGAGGACCCTTTGTTTGATGTTTTCGTTTCCGAACCGGGCAACGAAGTAAGTTCCCATGAGAATTTGCATGATCGCCGCCATGGCAAACCCGCAGGATCCCCTTGCCAACTCCTCATAGAAAATCATCTGCGAGATGGTATCCGTCGCCATTCCACCATACTTCTCTTCGTGCCTCAGTCCCAGATACCCGAGAGCGGCAAACTCTTTCCAAAGGTCCCAGGGGAATTCTTCTTTTTCATCCAGTTCGGCCACCCTCGGCATAATCAGACGGTTTACCGCATCCCGAACCGTCTGCCTGAAAAACTCCTGTTCCTCGGTAAAAGTGAAGTCAAGCGCCATCGATTACTCCTTTCGTTCTTCGAAGGATTCAAGGATTCAAGGGTTCCAGGGTTCAAGGATTTATTTTTTATGGTTCTTGCTCGAACCCTTGATCGCTGGACCCCTTAAACCCTTAGATGATATTTTTCTCCTTAAACTCCTTCAGCTGGCCAGCACTATATCCCAACAGGCCAGCGTAAATTTCCTCATTGTGTTCCCCAAACCGGGGAGGGAAGCTCATCATCCGGTTGATCGATTTGAGATAAGGGTTACTGACCGGAGGAGGGGCAATGGCGATCTCCATCCCTGTCTTGGGATCCTTGCTCCGGATGAGATTCGGTTTCACGAGCGGATCTTCTATCACTTCTTCGATCGTATTCACTTTGGATATCGCAATCGTCGCTTTGTTGAAAACGTCGATCAATTGGCCCGTCGTAAACTTCTTGGTGACCGCTTCGATCGCATTATTTAAGTTGTCCACATCCGCAATGCGGCCGGCATTCCTTTCATATTCTTTCTTGTAAAGGGATTCAAATCCTGGAATTTTTGTCATGGTCTCCCACTGTTTATCATTTCCTACTGCAATATAAGCATAGCCATCTTTGGTCTCGTATACGGATACAGGGGCAAAGAATTCGTGCGTATTCCCCCTCCGGGTCACCTTCTTCTTGAACGTCACTGTATGGGTGATGGCCTGCGTTAGCCACGAGACCGTGCTTTCGAACATCGACAGATCGATGCGACTCCCTTGACCGGTCACTGCTCTCTTGTAAAGGGCTTTCATCAAAAGGCCATACCCGTGTTCGCTGGCCCCCATGTCGGGAAGTGGGATTCCCATGACCTGCGGGGTCCCTCCTTTCTCTCCAGTGAGCTCCATCAAACCGCCTCTGGCTTGAAGAACGGGATCATAAGCTGCCTCATTGCTTTGGGGACCAAAACCGGTCATTCCCAGCCAGATGATATCTTCTTTTATCTTTTTGAGCATCTCATATTCGATTCCGAGCTTGGCATAGTTTCTGGGCAGTTGGTTGGTGGAAAAAATATCCACCTTCAATTTAATAACGAGTTTTTTGAGAATCTCCTGTCCCTCAGGAGTTCCTATGTCCAGAGTGAGAGCCTTCTTCCCCGCATTGATGGAGAGGTAATAGGAGAACATCCTGTCTTCCTTTAGCACGTCATCGCCTACGCGTCGGTTGGGATCCCCATAGATTGGATGTTCGAGGCGAATCACATTGGCCCCATCCTCAGCCAAACGGAGGGTTAAATAAGGGAGGACGGTTGCCTGTTCCAGGCTTAGAACAGTTATATTTCTAAATACTTGAGCGTCTTCCATGAACGACCACCTCCTCATTGTGATTTTGGATACTGTATACAGAAATTCTATATACCCAAAAGAGGAAGCGTGTCAAGCCTTTTCCAAGGTTTTTTTGTCCATCGAGGCGAAAATCAGGTATGGGCAAGCGCCAGAAAACCCTTGACAATCTAAGATCCTTAGCATATAAGGAAAATGTCATTCTGGATACAGTATACAGAATTTTCTAGGAAAAAGGAGGGTTTTGTGGAGACGGCATTGGGGGGTCTTCGGGTCCGCAAAAAAAAGTCCATGCGGGAAGAAGTCTATGAGTCATTAAAAAGGTCTATTCTTTACGGAAAATTGAAGGGCGGCCAGCGTCTCATTGAGGAACAACTGGCCGATCAGGTGGGAATCAGCCGTACCCCTGTCAGGGAGGCTTTCCACAAACTGGAAAGGGATGAATTAGTCACCCGACTTCCCAAAGGGGGTTTTGCAGTGAGGGAATTCACCAAGGAGGACGTGGAGGAAATCTTTGGGATTCGGAGTGCTCTGGAAAGTTATGCCGCTTATTTGGCTACCGTTCATATGGCTCCGGATAAAATCTCCATCCTAGAGAGAAAATTGAAGGAATCGGAAGATGCCTTAGAGAGAGGAGACAATGATAAGGTCGTCCAACTTCACACTGAATTCCATGATCTCCTCTACAAATGCTGTAAGAGCAGAAAACTGGTGGAGATGATCAATACCTTCCGCGACTATTTTTATCGGTATCGCCCTGCCTTGCTCCATATAGAAGATGGCATCAGCTACTCCAATCAAGATCATCGCCAGATGCTGGAAGCGATGAAGAAGAAAAATCCAAGATTGGCGGAAAGGCTTGTCCGAAAGCATTTGGCCAGAGGCAAGGAACTCGTTTTAAGGGAAATTGATGAGGGAAGAATGGTCCCTTAGAGGAGTAAGCCCCGTTAGAAAGTCTTCTACTTTTTAACGGGAAGGCTCACACGGGGCATGAACCCCCGTGTCGCTGAAAAAGGAATAGTAAAACGGTGGAGAAAAAAATTCGCATCTTGGTCGCAAAACCTGGTCTGGACGGTCATGATCGGGGAGCGAAAGTGGTGGCACAAGCCCTCCGCGATGCAGGGATGGAGGTCATTTACACCGGTCTTCATCAGACCATCGATCAGGTCACGCACACAGCCATTCAGGAGGGTGTCGATGTCATCGGTCTATCCATTATGTCCGGAGCCCACCTGCCGATCTGTGAAAAACTGATGAAGGAGATGAAAAAGAAAAAGATCGATGACATCATGGTCGTCGTCGGCGGTGTCATCCCAAAACGGGATATTCTTAAATTACAAAAAATGGGAATCGAGGGGATATTCCCGGGAGGAACCCCTTTTGACCAATCCATCCGATGGATCAAAGAGAACCTAAAGAAAAGGATGTGATTCGCGCTGAGGACTCGTGATCGGTGATTTTAAATTCTCACTGTTCACGAATCACGATTCACCCTTCACATAGGAGTCCACTATGGGCGTTGCAAGATATATCAAGAATGAGAAGGACGAAATCCAGGATGTCGTCCTCCAGTCGGGCATTCATATCAAGCCCGTTTATACTGAAAAGGATTTAGAGGAAATCGGTTTTGACCCTGTACGAGATTTAGCTCCTCCAGGAGAATATCCCTTTACCCGCGGTATCCATCCATTGGGTTATCGAAGCCGGGAGTGGACCACCCGGCAGTATACAGGTTTCGGAACACCCAGGGACACGAATGAGCGTTTCAAACTGATGATCTCTCATGGCCAGACAGGACTCAATGTGGCGTTCGATCTCCCCACCCAAATGGGGCTTGATTCCGATGACCCTATGGCTGAGGGGGAAGTGGGAAGAGTCGGTATGGCCGTCGACTCGCTGCGTGACTTTGAGGCAGCCTTCCAGGGCATCCCGCTTGACCGAATTGGTGTTGGACTCACCATCAATGCTGTGGCAAGCATCATGCTGGCGATGTTCCAGGCGACAGCCGAAAAATATGGATTTAAAAAAGATCGAGTGAGCGCTACTCCTCAAAACGATATTCTCAAAGAGATGATCGGACGGGGAGCATGGATCTTTCCAGCAAAACCAGCCGTACGGCTCATTGGTGATACGATCGAATATTCGATGAAGGAACTTCCCAGAACCAATCCTGTCAGTGTCTGCGGTTATCACATCCGTGAATCGGGTTGTTCTCCTGTTCAGGAAATCGCTTACGCCTTCCAGATTGCCAATACCTATATCGAGGAGGTTCTGAAAAGGGGCCATCGCGTGGATGATTTTATCAGGGGTTTCACTTTCAACCTCAATGTCTTTGGAAACCTCTGGGAACAGGTTGCCAAGTTCCGTGCGGCCAGAAAGCTCTGGGCCATCAATTTAAAGGAACGCTATGGAGCCAACGACAATAAGTCCTTACTTCTTCGGGGACTCTTCGGTGGCGGTGGATATGGGATGACGAAAGCGCAGCCTGAAAATAATATCATCCGCGGTGCTTACTACGCCCTTGCGGCTGCATTAGGTGGAGCTCAGACCGCGGCTCTCTGTTCCTTTGACGAAGCTTATACCATCCCAACGCCCCGAGCAGCCCTCCTCTCCCTTAGAACCTTCCAGATTCTGATGGAAGAGATCGGGTTGAGAGATACGGTCGATCCCCTGGCGGGTTCCTATTTCATCGAGACCTTGACCAAACAGATGGAAGAAAAAATTATTAAGGAGATGAAGCGGGTCGATGAAATGGGAGGGATGATCAAGGCGGTTGAGACCGGCTATGTTCAGAAAGAAGTCGCAAGGCAGGCCTACGAGTTTGAGAAAGGGGTTCAGAAGGGGGAGTTGATCAAGGTGGGAGTAAATAAATATACGGAAGGGGAAGAGATGGAGGTTGAACTCCATGAATACCGGTTGGAATCTGCGGAAGAACAGGTCCAGCGGCTTCGGGAGGTGAAGCGCGAAAGAGACAATCGAAAGGTTTCAGAATTGCTGAAAGATCTCGAGAGGGCTGCAAGGGCTGAGAAGAATGTTATGCCTTATCTTCTGGAATGCTGTAAAGCCTATGCCACGGTGGGTGAGATGACAAAGGTCTTTAAAGAGGTTTACGGAGAATTCAAAGAACCATCCATTTTCTGAAGATAAAAATTCGAAATCCGAAACACGACATTGGAGACAAACACCAAGATCTGAAATTGAAGCGACCAAAGGGACTCCATGACTGAAAAGTATTATCGGTTAGGCTGTGACATTGGCGGCACGTTCACCGACTTTGTCCTCCTGAACGATCAAACAGGGGAGATAAAGATCCATAAGTGTCTGACCACGCCTAAGGATCCTTCGGATGCCGTGGAGCATGGCATCCGAGAAATGGAGAAAAATACACCCGGCTTTGTGGAGAGATTGGACGAAGTGATCCACGGAACAACCCTGGTCATCAATTCCATTATAGAAAGAAAGGGAGCCAAAACAGGCCTGATCACCACGAAGGGCTTCAGGGATGTTTTGGAAATCGGAAGGGGGATCCGATATGCCCCTTATGATGTTTTCGCCGAATTCCCCAAGCCCTTGATCCCGAGACAGTTCCGTATGGAAGTGGATGAAAGGATTCGGAGTGATGGAACCGTCCTAAAGCCCTTAGACCCTGATGAAGCAAGGCAGGTGGTCCGTACTCTCCTCAACATGGGCGTAGAATCCATTGCCGTCTGTCTCATTAATTCTTTTGAGAATCCGACCCATGAGCTGATGCTCAATGAGATCATTGAAAAGGAAGCTCCGGGGATATCGGTCTCCATCTCGTTCCGGGTTTTACCTCAAATTAAGGAATATGAGAGGACCAGCACCACAGCGACCAACGCCTATGTCAAGCCTCTGACGGGAAGATACCTTTCCAGGTTAGCGGGAAGGTTGGAGTCCATTGGCTCTAAGGGAAAGCTTTTCATCATGCTTTCGAGTGGGGGCGTTACCTCTGTCAAGACAGCAGCTGAATTTCCGGTAAGAATCATCGAATCCGGTCCAACTGCAGCGGTCATTGCGGGTCAATACTATGGAAAACTCTTCAACATTTCAGAAATGTTCTGTTTTGATATGGGGGGGACAACTGCCAAGTCGTGCCTGATTCAAAAAGGGGTTGCCGGTGTTGTATCGACCTTTGAGGTCGGCCGTGTTCAGAGATTCATGAAAGGCAGCGGTCTCACGATTCAGGTCCCTGTTGTCGACTTGATGGAGATTGGGGCAGGAGGTGGCAGTATTGCAAAGGTCAGTAGGATGGGAACGCTACAGGTGGGGCCGGAAAGCTCGGGGGCGGATCCTGGACCGATCAGCTATGGAATAGGGGGCACGGACCCCTGTGTCACCGATGCCGATCTCCTATTAGGCTATCTCGATGAGAACTACTTCTTGGGCGGTGAAATGAAGCTTGACAAGGAGGGAGCCAGGCGTGGCGTCGAAGAAAAGGTTGCCAAGCCTTTGGGAGTTTCATTCATACATGCCGTGTGGGGAATTCATGATCTCATCAACGAGACCATGGCCGCGGCAGCAAAGACACATATTGCCGAAAAAGGAGGAAATCCTAAGATCGTAACGATCGTTGCCTTTGGAGGAGCAGGTCCAGTTCATGCGTATGGTTTGTGCAAAAAATTGGGAGCCCCTCGCCTGCTTGTTCCACCGAATGCCGGAGTAGGTTCGGCTCTCGGCTTCTTCACTGCCCCACGAGCCTTTGACCTTCTCAGGAGCCACAAGGTCTCCCTGGGTGCTGCCAATTTTAACGAAATGGAAAAGATTTTTAAGGAGCTGGAGGCAGAGGCAACCAGCATCTTAAGGAAAGAGGCCGCAGAAAAAGACATCAAAATCGAAAGGTCACTGGATATGCGCTTTGTCGGCCAGGGATCGGAGACCAATGTCCCGCTCGCCGAAAGAGACTTCACGAAGATGAAGAAGGAAGGGGTTCGGCGACGATTTGATGAAGTCTACGAGAAGTTATATGGGAGAACCTATCCTGACTCCGAAGTGGAGTTTATTAATTTCAAAGTCAAGGCGAGTCTCCCTGAACATCTGATTCAATTTCCAAGACTTGGGAAAAGGGGGAAATCTCCTGACCAGGCGGTCAAGGGGAAGCGAAAGGCCTACTCCCCCCTGGCAAGGGATTTTATTCCCTACACGGTCTATGATCGATACGAACTTTTTCCGAAAGCGAAGTTTAAAGGCCCTGCTATCATTGAGGAGAAGGAGTCGACTGTCGTTGTGGGCGAGGACGCCTCGGTTTCAGTGGATGAATTCGGATTCCTTTGGATTGATATTTCGAAAACACCAGGGCCTGCTCCTTTACGCCAAGGTCAAGAACGTCGCTCCGCATCCATGAGGACCAAATCCAGGACCTCAACGCGACGAAAATCGAAGCGTTGGTTTGGATTGAAAATTCCGAAATCCGAATTTCGAAATCCGCCCTGAATAATGGGAGGCATAAGATGGGACGAAGAGGCCGCGTATTTGACCCCATCACGTTAGAAATACTCTGGCGAAGATTGATCTCCATTGTGGATGAATCGGACAGCTCCGTGGCCCGGACGGCCTTCTCAAGCTTGTTAAGAGATGCCCATGATTATACCTGTATGTTCACGGACCAAAAAGGTCGGGAACTGGCGCAAGGGTCGTTTGCAACACCCGGCCAATCTGGCGCAATGGCGTTGGGGGTCAAAAATCTCGTGACCAAACTTCCTTTAAAAACTTACAAACCCGGCGATATCTTCATCACCAATGACCCCTGGGCCCTGGCAGGTCATCTGAACGATGTCTGTGTGATGAGTCCTATCTTCTATAACAATAAAGTGGTGGCTTTCACGGCCTGCGTTTTTCATCACTCGGATATTGGCGGTCGCGTCTCCTCAGACAACCATGATGTCTTCGAGGAAGGACTTTTCATTCCCCTCGTGAAGCTCTACGAGGGAGGGGTGCTCAATCAGTCCGTGATGGATATGATCCGTTGGAATGTCCGGACACCCGATGAGGTGGTCGGGGATATCCGCTCCCAGATTGCAGCCAATCACGTCTGCTCGGAGAAGGTAAGCCAGATGCTCGCGGAAAACAATTTGGAGAATCTGGATGACCTTGCGGATCAGATTATCAGCCGTACAGAGAAAAGCATGAGAGAGGAGATTGAGAAAATCCCCGACGGTATCTACCACGCCGAAGGCACGATCGAACAGATGAAGGGGCAACAGGATGTGGTGATTAAAGCGGCCGTTGAGATAAAAGGAAGCGAGATCACGGTGGACCTCGACGGGTCTTCCCCGCAGGTCAATTGGGGAGGCAACGTGGTCTATAACTTCACTTACGCCTACGTCTTTATGGCGATCAAGAGCATGTTCGGACCGGATATACCGAACAATGATGGCTGCGCAAAATCCGTCAAACTGAAAGCCCCTGAGGGTACGGTGGTGAACTGTAAATTCCCCGCAGCCGTGGCAGCGCGGCTCGTGATCGGGCATTACATCACAGAGATCATTTACAGAGCCCTCTCTGAAGTCGCGCCCCACAAGGTGATTGCTGCAAGCGGAGGCACGCCCGCGCAGATGAACGTGTTCTACGGCAAAAGGAATGATGCAAGGCCGTGGCACTCCGTGATCATCAGAGGGGGTGGCATGGGAGCGAGTTCCGCCAAGGATGGTGATTATGTCTACATTTTCCCCGCGAATGGTGCGAATACGCCTATCGAGATTTTCGAAAGCGACACACCTCTCCTTGTCGAGAACAGGGAGCTCCTCGCCGATTCGGGCGGTCCTGGAAGAATGAAGGGAGGCCTCGGACAGAGGGAAGTTTTTAGAGTACCAAATGATAAATATGCTCCTGTTCTCCCTGTGAATTTAGGGATACAGGCGGGACGGCACATCCATCCCCCGGAAGGACTCTTCGGCGGTAAACCTGGAGCCAAAGCGCAGTTTCTGGTGAATGGAGTATCTGGCAATCCGTTTTGGTTGACGCAGTTGAAACCGGGTGATCTGGTCACCATCGATGCAGCCGGTGGGGGGGGGTATGGGAATCCGGTAGAGCGTGAACCCGAAATGGTAGCGAGTGATGTTATGGAAGGCTATGTCAGCGTTGGAAAAGCCAAGGAAGATTACGGGGTCATTATTAATCCCGAGACCATGACGGTCGACGAAGACGCGACCAGGAAGCTAAGAGATACATTGAGGAAGGCTATTTGATTCTCAACGGATAGTCCTCCTCTTGAAACAAACGGTAGGATTAAAAACGAATCCAATTTATAATAGAGGGCTTTATGGGACGGACCTTCATGCCGAAAATCAGGACAGAGAGGGAATTGAAGCAAATTCAGTTGGAGAGGCTTCAATGGACAGTGAACCATGTCCATAAGAACTCCGAATTTTATCGGGACCGATTCGATGAAGCCGGAGTGAAGCCAAAGCATATCAAATCGCTGAAGGATATCTCGAAACTTCCCTTTACGACAGCAAAGGATCTCCAGGAAAAATACCCCTTTCCTTTAAGATCAGTCCCTTTTGAAAAAATTGTCCGAATCCATGCTTCTTCGGGAACGACGGGAAAACGAAAAGTCCTCTGTTACACACAGAGGGATATCAATGATTGGGCCAATATGTTCGCCCGGTGTTATGAAATGGCTGGTTTAACTATGAAAGACCGGGTCCAAATCGCTGTGGGATATGGAGTCTGGACAGCCGGCGTGGGGTTTCAACTTGGATGCGAACGATTCGGTGCTTTGGCCATCCCGATCGGTCCTGGAAATATTGACATGCAGTGCCAGTTCTTAGTGGATTTTCAGGCCACCGTGCTTTGCGCTACGGCCTCAATGGCCATCCTCATGGGAGAAGAAGTTCAAAAGAGGGGTCTGAGGGATAAAATCGCTTTGGAAAAAGTCATCATGGGTTCTGAGCGTTCAAGCGATGCAATGCGAGCCAAGATGAAGGAACTCCTGGGCGTGGGACATGTGTTCGACATCCCCGGACTGACCGAGCTCTACGGCCCTGGCACGGGTCTTGATTGTGTCTATCACGAAGGCATTCACTACTGGGCAGACTACTACATCCTTGAACTGCTCGATCCCGATACCCTTCAACCCGTTCCTCCGGGAGAAATCGGCGAGATGGTGGTGACGACTCTTAGGAAAGAAGCTTCACCTCTTGTCCGCTACCGCACCAGAGACCTCTCCAAGCTTATTCCCAAACGATGCTCCTGCGGTTCGATTCTTCCGAGGCACGACCGGCTCTTGGGCCGTTCGGACGATATGTTTATCATCAGGGCAGTCAACATCTACCCGGGCCAGATTGATCATATCCTTTCCAACACAAAGGGTGTGGGCAGCGAATACCAGATTCACCTTGACCGCGTCGAAGATGGCAAGGACTATATGACCGTTCAGGTGGAGAGGGCGGAAGGTGGCAATCCGGGAGAAGACCCAACCTTGGCCAGTACCATTGAAGAAGAGATTAAGAAACAGATTCTTGTGAGTGGGAAGGTAGAGATCGTTCACTACGGGACCCTTCCGAGATCGGAGCGAAAGAGCAAGCGAGTTTTTGATCACCGGGAGGCATGAATCCGAGTCAGGCGTTAGTGAGAAGGGAGATGCTCGTCAATCGATGTGGTAGGGGAATATGGGGTGCATTGAAAGTTCAGGACCTATCGGTCAAGGGTTAAACGTCTAAGATTCTTCATTCTGGAGGTGACGTATGAAAAAAAATTTATTCTTGGTTGCAATCTTCGTGATTTGGGGCTTTTCTTTGGGGGTAGTCTACGGCGCGGAGCCTATTAAGATTGGGGGAATATTTTCTTTGACCGGCCCCGGCGCCTATATTGGAGTTTCACAAAAAAATTCTGTCATGATCGCCCTTGATGATTTCAACAAAAAGGGAGGGATCGGCGGTCGTCCCGTTGAAATGATCCTTGGTGATGATGAGAGTGATCCCACGAAGGCGGTGATGGTTCTCAAGAAAATGATCGAAACAGAGCCCATTGTGGCACTGATCGGGCCGACCCGAACGGATACAGGCATGGCACTGATTCCCATTCTTGAGAAGGAGGGAATCCCTACCTTTATGCATGCCGGCGGGGATGTGATCATCACACCGGTCAGAAAATGGATCTTTAAGTCACCCTATCGGGCAGCGGATGCAATGGAGCGAATTTTCCTGTACCTAAAGAAAAATCACCTCACGAAAATCGGGTTGCTTTCCTCATCTGACGGATTCGGAAAAGATGGAGCGTCGATTGCAGACCGGCTTGCATCGAAGTTTGGATTTGAGATTTTGGCAAAGGAGACCTTCGACGTCAAAGATGTGGATATGACACCTCAATTTACCCGTATCAATGCCAAGAACCCGGAAGCCATCATCGTCTGGACAATTGGTCCAGCGATAGGGATCACCACCAAGAATGCCCGCGCCCTCGGCATAAAAGTTCCTTTGTTCCAGTGTCACGGTGCTGCGGAACCCACGTTCTTCAAACTGGCCGGTGATGCCTCAGAAGGAGTGATGATGCCCTCCACGAAGATTGTCGTCGCCGATCAACTCTCCAATAAAGACCCTCAGAAGAAAAAACTTGTGGAATACGTGAAGGAGTATGAGGCACGTTTTAAGGAAGTTCCAGGAACGATGGTAGCCTATGGAGCAGACGCAGCTTATCTGCTTCTTGAAGCCATTAAAAAGGCCGGCCCGGACCGTGCAAAGATCCGGGATGCCCTCGAAGCAACGAAAGGGTATGTCGGACTGAGTGGCGTTTACAACCTCTCTCCTGAAGACCATGCTGGAACGACAGTGAAAGATATTGCTCTGGTGAGGGCGGAAAAGGGAAGATTCAAATTGATTGAGTAACGAGACTTCTCACCCCTCCCAGAGACTATGTCGCAATCAGGATGGAGGGTATACGTGGGCGGGGTCTCGCAACGGAAACGGTTTTTCCTTAAGGGTGACACGGTCTCCCAAGGGAGAGGGAGGGGACCGGGGAAATTCAGGAGAATATGGGATTACATGAACAAGTTTTTCAGTATATTATCTCAGGATTAACCCTTGGGGCCATTTATGCTTTGGTGGCCCTGGGATTTAATATCATCCACAATGCTACAGGGATTGTCAATTTCGTCCAAGCTGAATTTGTCACATTGGGCGGAATGCTGCTGTATAGCTTTTACTCTTTCTTTAAAATTCCCCTCCCTCTCTCGTTTCTCCTCTCCACTGCCGCGGTGACAATGATTGGAACCCTCATTGAAAGAGGCCCTATTCGGGTGGCCAAGTCGAAAGCCATTATCATCTTAGTCTTCATCACAATCGGCATCTCCTCCACGCTTCGTGGAACTGCCCTTTTGGTGTGGGGTCCTGATAATATGCCAATTCCTTCCTTCTCCGGTGAGAAGGTGATCCGTATTTTTGGTGCTGCGATCCTTCCCCAACACCTCTGGATCTTCGCCATAACGATTGGGGTCGTGATCTTTCTACAATATTTTTTCCATCGAACCTTAACTGGAAAAGCGATGAGGGCAGTGTCCTCCAACCGAAGAGCCGCCTCCCTGGCGGGAATCAATGTGAACAGAATGATCCTCCTTTCATTTGCGATGAGCGGCGGCCTGGGGGCCGTCGGGGGAATGATCATTGCTCCTATCAGTACGACCTCCTATGACACAGGAGTGATGTTGTCCCTGAAGGGGTTTGCCGCCGCCATCTTGGGCGGTTACGGAAACAGCACAGGAGCTATCGCAGGAGGATTGATTTTAGGGGTGCTGGAATCCCTCGGCGCAGGATTGATCTCCTCCAAGTTTAAGAATGCCTTTGCCTTCTTGATATTGCTCCTCGTTCTATTCCTCAAACCTTCAGGTCTTTTGGGCCATGGGGAGGCGGAGCGGGTGTAGCATGGCTCTCGGAGAGAGAAAGAATCTATTCTTAATCATCCTTGCCCTTCTGATCATCCTCATCCCTGTAGTCCTGAAGAATAAGTACTACTTCACCGTGATGAATGTCATCGGTCTCAACACCATTGTGGTGGTGGGCCTCAGCCTGTTGATCGGCTTTGGGGGGCAGATCTCCCTCGGCCATGCCGCCTTCTATGGAATGGGGGCATATCTGTCCGCCATTCTTACGACCACTTACCACTTTCCACCGTGGCCTTCGATGGTCATCGCGATGCTCGCCACCGGGGTCGTGGCCTACTTGGTGGGATATCCCTCACTTAAATTGAGAGGACACTACTTAGTGATGGCCACCTTAGGTTTTAATATCATCGTCAACATCTTTATGGTGGAGCTGGATAGCATCACGGGGGGCCCCTCCGGTTTTCCGGGGATTGCACCTTTTTCGATCGGCAAGCTGACCTTTGATAATGATTACAAAAACTTTTATCTCATCTGGGCTTTTGCATTCTTTTCCATCGTCGTTTCACTGAATTTGGTCAACTCCCGAGTAGGCAGGGCCTTGAAGGCCATCCACGGCAGCGAGGTGGCGGCCAATGCTTTGGGAATCAATACAGATCAGTATAAAACAAAAGTCTTCGTCCTGAGCGCCATGTTTGCCTCTCTCTCGGGAAGCCTTTACGCTCATTACCTCACTTTTATCAGTCCTCGAAGTTTCGACTTTTATTACTCGATCCAGGTGGTGACGATGGTCATTGTTGGAGGGATGGGAAGCATCTGGGGGGCCTTCTTCGGGGCCGGCTTTTTAACCGTTCTCTCAGAAGTCCTTCATGTGGCCGAGAAGTACAATATTATTGCCTATGGAACACTCCTCACGCTGGTTCTTGTTTTTCTTCCAGAAGGTTTTCTGGTGGGTCTCTATCGTCTCTATCAGAAACGAAAGATGAAAGCCCTTATTGAAGGGGAAGAAAGACTGATTTCATGAACCATTCTGAAACCATGCTCAGCGCGCACCGGCTCCGAAAGGCCTTTGGCGGAGTTCTCGCCGTCAACGATGTTTCCTTCGATGTGAGGAGAAATCAAATCACCGGAATCATCGGTCCCAACGGTGCAGGGAAGACGACCATTCTTAACCTGATCACCGGCATCTATCCTTTGACTTCAGGAAATATCCTCTTCGAAGAAAAGAGGATTTCCGGGTTTAAACCCTTTCAGATCGCCTCCCATGGGATCACACGGACCTTTCAGAATCTTCAGGTCTTTCAAAATATGACGGTCCTTGAGAATGTCATGGTGGGACTTCATACGCAGACCCGGTCCGAATTCTGCAGCTGTCTTCTCCATTTGCCAAGGGTGGGAAAAGAAGAAAAAAAGGTCAGGGAGGAAGGTTACGATCTCCTCTGTTTCTTCGACCTCGATAAAAAGGCAGACTGGTTGAGTTTGAGCCTCCCTTATGGAGAACAAAAGCGTCTGGAGATTGCCCGGGCTCTCGCTGGAAAGCCGAAAATGATCCTTCTCGACGAGCCCGCGGCAGGTCTCAACACAAAGGAAACAGAAACGATATCTGGACTCATTTTGAAGATCAAGGAAAAGGGGCTCACGATCATTTTGGTTGAGCACGACATGAATCTTGTCATGGGGATCTCGGATAAAATCGTGGTACTCCATTACGGCCAGAAGATCTCGGAGGGAACACCCAGAGTGGTCCGGATGGATCCAAATGTGATCCAGGCTTACCTGGGAAAGGAATGAGGAATGCTAACCGTTAAGGATGTCAATACCTACTACGATGGAATTCATGCTTTAAGAAGCGCCTCGCTCAGGGTCGAAGAGCGAGGGATTGTAGCCCTCATTGGCTCGAATGGTGCCGGCAAATCCACGCTTCTGAACTGTATCTCAGGAATCGTTCCCATCCATTCGGGGTCTGTCATTTTCAACGACAGGGAAATCACTCATCTGACTCCAGAGAAGATCGTTGGCTTGGGAGTGGTTCAGGTGCCGGAAGGAAGGCAACTCTTCAACCCTCTCACCGTCTTGGAAAACCTGGAGTTGGGAGCCTACCTTCGATCCTCAAAAGGCGACAAAAAAGAGGTCGAAAAAGACCTGGACTCTGTCATGGAACTCTTTCCCATTCTCAAAGAAAGGAAAAATCAAAAGGCTGGAACTCTGAGCGGGGGAGAACAGCAGATGCTCTCCATTGGCCGGGCCATCATGGACCGGCCTAAAATGATGCTCTTGGATGAACCCTCTTTAGGCCTTGGCCCTCTCGTTGTGGTGGAGATCTTCGATGTGATTAGAAAGTTGCAGGAGGAGGGAACGACGATCCTACTGGTTGAACAGAATGCGAGGGCCGCACTCAAAGTCGCCACTCGCGGGTATGTCATCGAGACTGGCAGAATTACTTTGGAAGGAGAGGCAAAGGCTTTGCTGGAAGACAAGGATGTTATGAAGGCATACTTAGGCAAGGAATACTGCGCGAAATGAAGTATAAAATGAAAATCCTTTTCGTTTATCGGTTACGAAGTCCGTATCGTATCGTTTAGCGTCCTCTCTGTAACCTTTAGACGAGGGACTTTAAACGGAGGTTTCTATGAAAGCGTTTGAATATTTCAAGCCAAAGACCCTCAAGGGAGCGCTCACTCTTTTTGCGAAATACGGTGGAAAAGCAAAATGGATTGCGGGTGGGACAGATGTCATCGTCATGATCAAGCAGAAAACGATGGCTCCCGATGTCCTCATCTCTCTTCGAGGAATTCCGGGCTTGGACGAGATTAAGTTCAACGGTTCTTTGAACATTGGCGCCATGGTCACTCACCGGACAATCGAAACGTCTGAAATCATCAGAAAGAACTTCTCCGCCTTGACCGATGCCGCCGATTACCTCGGCTCCGTCCAGATCCGCAATGTGGCCACCATCGGAGGAAACATCTGTACGGCTGCCCCTTCAGCAGATACAGCTACTCCCCTTTTGGTTCTCGGAGCTCAGGTCAAGATCAAAAACCTCAAGGGAGGGAGAACCCTTCCCATCCAGGAGTTTTTTAAAGGGCCGGGTGAGACCGTATTGAAACCGGGGGAATTGGTTCAAGAACTATTGATTCCCAAGCTCTCACCCAATACTGGATCGGCCTATTATAAGCTCCAGAAGCGCCTCGCGTTAGACCTTCCCATCTTAGGGGTCTCCGTCCTTCTTTCACTTGATAAGAATCAAGTCTCCTGTTCAGACATGCTTTGTACAGCCTCCCCTATTTCATCCGTACTCCATAAGATGGAAGAGGATGGAATCGTTTGTAAGGAAGTGAGGATTGCTTTAGGTGTGGTGGCGCCCACACCGTTGAGAGCAGTGAAGGCGGAAGCCCTTCTGAGAGGGAAAAAATTAAGCGATGAGCTCTTAGAGGAAGTGGCGGAAACCGCCGCCAACGAAGCTCAGCCCAGGGATACCATCCGGGGTGAGGCCTGGTACCGCAGAGACATGATCAAGGTCTTAGTGAAACGGATGGCGATGAAATCGATCGAGAGAGTAGTCCAACCCGAGGAGACGATTTTCCCTGAGAGGCTATGGTAATTCGAAATAAGAGCGCTATGCGCATAGCGTTGAAGGAGGAGATTCCGAAATGAGAGAAAGAATCAGTTTTGTCCTAAACGGGGAACCTGTTGAGTTAGAGATCGAACCTCATCTCACCCTCTTGCAATTGTTGAGGGACAGAGTGGGATTGACAGGAACAAAAGAAGGGTGCGGCATGGGCGAATGCGGCGCCTGTACAGTCCTCTTGGATGGGAAAACGGTCAATTCCTGCATCTTCCCTGCCATGGAGGTGGACGGAAAGAGTGTGACCACCATCGAAGGTTTGACCGATGCCCAAGGCAACCTCCATCCCATTCAGAAGGCTTTCATCGAATACGGGGCCATCCAATGCGGTTTCTGTACACCCGGATTGGTGCTTTCTGCCAAAGCCCTTCTGGATGAGAACCCGAAGCCAAGCGAGGAAGAAATTCGCCACGGTATTGCAGGAAATCTGTGCCGCTGCACGGGCTATATTCAGATCGTTCAGGCCATCAAAGCAGCCAGCGGTCAGTAGAATTGTGGATTGCAAATTGCGGAGTGCGGATTTGAAAATCCGAAACCCGAATTCCGAAGTCCGAGATGATAGGAGGTCATGATGGAAGAGTTTATCAATGTTGGGAAACGAATTCCAAAGTTGGACGCCGAGGAAAAAGTCACGGGGAAGGCGATCTATATTCACGATCTAAAGGTTCCGGGGATGCTTCATGGGAAAATCCTCTACAGCCCCCATCCCCATGCGAAGATTGTAAACATCGATACCTCCAGGGCAGAGAAACTTCCTGGGGTGAAGGCTGTTTTGACAGGTTACAACATCCCTCCCATCAAATTTGGCGTTTACAAAGATAATGTTCCCCTCAAGGCCAGGAAAGTCTGCTCCATGAGGGATGAGGTTGCCGCCGTGGCTGCCACAGACCCTGATGTGGCTGAAGAAGCACTTCATCTTATCCAGGTTGAATATGAAATTCTTCCTCCCCTCTTCGACCCTGAAGAGGCCATGAAAGAAGGCGCTCCCCTCATCCATGAGGAACATGTAGGCGGTAAGGAGAAAAAACCGACCAATGTCCTCAATCTTCCGTGGAGGCTGGTCGCAGGAGATGTGGAGGAAGCCAGGAAAAACTCTGCCTATGTTGCAGAAGACCGCTTCAAAGTGACCTGGGTTGCCCACTGCTGTCTGGGAACGAGCGGATGTTTGGCTCAATTCGACTTGAAAAACAATCTCACGATATACAGCATCACTCAGATTCCATCCCTGGCCCAGAGAGATTACATGGAAGCCCTCGCTGCCATGGGCTTGAAGGATAAAAAGGTTCGAGTGATCAAAACAATGATCGGCGGAGGATTTGGAAGCAAACTGGATACCTACGCCTTTGAGTACATTGCCATCTTGCTCGCGCATAAGGCAAGGAAACCTGTGAAGATCCTCTTCAGCCGTGAAGAGGAGTTTTTTGCCACCTCCCCGAGGCAGCCAGCCATCATTGACATCGCCCAGGGTTGCACTAAGGATGGGACACTTACTTTTAGGGACATCCGAATGATCCTCGACAATGGGGCTTACACCTCTTGGGGGGCGACGACACCGTCGGTCATGATGATGCCCATCTCCTCTCTTTATAAAGTCCCCCATGTCCGGTACATCGCCAAATGTGTTTACACCAATAACACCTACTCCCAGGCCATGAGAGGCTATGGAAATCCACAAGCTACTTTTGCCATCGATTCCCAGATTGACATCTTGGCGGAGATGGCCGGGATCGATCCTCTCGACTTCAGAATGAGAAATGCCAACACACCCGGCGAAGTGACGCCCCAGAATTTCAAGATCAATACCTGCGGTCTAAGGGAGTGCATTGATGCGGTGGCACAAAGGTTGGATTGGCGGCAGAATCGAGGAAGAAGGGACGGAAGAGGAATCGGGATGGCCTCGATGATCCATGTCGGTGGAGGCGCCCGGGTCTATAAATCGGACGGTTGCGGAACGATCATTAAGGTGGATGATTTTGGAACCGTCAATGTCATCACCGGCGCCACGGATATGGGACAGGGCTCGGATACCGTCATCGCACAAATCGTCGCTGAGGAGCTTGGCGTCAGGGTAGAAGATGTGGTGATGACCCATACCGATACGGATATCTGCCCCTGGGACGTTGGCGCCCATGCCAGCCGAACAACCTTTGTGGCTGGAAATTCTGCAAAAGGCGCAGCGAAAAAAGTAAAGGACCAACTCCTCGAGGTGGCCGCCAAGTTATTGGGTGAAAGTCCGGAGAGTTTGGATATTCGGGATCGAATCGTCTTCTCGAAGAAAGATCCTGAGAAGAAATCTCCTCTTGGAAAGGTACTGAGGGCTGCCCATTACACGGCTGGCGGGAGCATGCTGATGGCGGAACATTTCTATGACCCTGCCAACGAAAATTTAGACAGAGAATTTAAAGGAAATCTTTCCGTGACCTACGCCTACGGAACGCACGGCGCAGAGGTCGAAGTGGATAAGGAGACCGGTCAAGTGAAGATCCTGAAATACATTGCCGCCCACGATGTGGGCAGGGCCATTAATCCCATGCTCTTGGAAGGTCAGGTTTACGGCGGGGCGACCATGGGAATAGGTTATGCCTTGACCGAAAGGCTCATCCTGAAAGATGGGAAGGTGATGAATCCAAACTTCCTTGACTACAAGATGCTCACAGCCAAGGATGTTCCAAACATTGAAACGATTGTGATCGAAACGAACGATCCCTTCGGTCCCTTCGGTGCGAAGGGGATCGGTGAGCCGGGATCGGTCCCAACGGCGCCCGCCATCGCCAATGCCATTTACGATGCCGTGGGGGTGAGAATGAAAGATCTTCCCATCACCCCGGAAAAGGTGTTAGCGGCACTAAAAGAAAAAGCCAACCCAAAATAATGGAATGTGGGAAGTTTGGAACAGTGGAGTATCGGGATTTTACCCATCATTCCATTCTTCAATTATTGCATTTACCCCGTTAGAAATAATGTCCCGCTGGAATCTCTAACGGGGTTTACCCCTCAACGCTTGACCTTCCTAAATCTTAAAACACCTTTTTGGAACAGAACGTTAGCAAAAACTCTATACTCTCCGCAAAAAATTATCTTTTCCCGCGGGCTGTCAAATGGCTGAAATGTTCTCGATAAAATGCTCTCATTGTCATAACGCTGTTTTTTTGATATAGTGGGGCAAATTCTTTAAGTAATATTATTTAGGTAAATGAGTTCCATATCCTTAATCTGCAATTTGCAATCTACAATCTGCAATTGACAGGGTGGGAGATTCAAACATTGAAAAATTGTGTGATCAAACTTAAGCCTATTCTCAAAAAGAATGGGTTTTTTATTTTTATTGGTTTACGACCTCGAGTCACGAATGACGACTCACGAATCGCGGTATTAATGGGATGGGCTTTTTTGCTTTTCGATGATTTGCGGGTGTCGTTTCAGGCAATTATACAACTATCGAGCTTTCTCCCGGGCATACCCACAAATTTTGCGGTCGGTGTCCGCAAAATCCAAAGAGTTACTCCACACTATCGTACAACCTGCCGAGAAATTGCGGACAGCGTCCGCAAAATTGGCAATAGATTCCAGCCGAAAGTCCTTGAATCAGGATAGCATTTGTTGTATCATTTACAACATATGATGTAAACATAACAACAAAAGAAAGTTCAACACATGTCGGTGTTGCTCAATACGAAATTAAGAAAAAAATTGCTCACCTATTCTTTTACCCACCCGGGTGAAGATTACTATGTCAGAGAGCTTTCTGGTCTGATTGAAGAAGACCCGGGCAACCTTTCGAGAGAATTGCGGGTTCTGGAGGAAGAAGGGCTTTATACCTCGGTGACCAGGGGTAGGGTCAAACTCTATTCCCTTAATAAAAACTATCCGCTGTTTCGAGAACTCAAAAAGATCATTTTCAAGACCGAAGGCGTGGAAGGCAGCCTCAAGGAGATCGTGAGAAGATTTAGGGGGACATGGATTGCCTTCATTTACGGATCTTATGCGAGAGACAAGGAGAAAAAAACATCAGATATTGATTTGATTGTCGTAGGGAAGTTTTCTCGGAATAAATTTACCCGGGAGATTCGAAACCTCGAGTTGAAATTGGGCCGAGAGATCAATTTTACTGTTTATACCCGCGGGGAATTCGAAAAGGAAAGGAAGAAGGAAGGAGGTTTTTTAAATTTAATTCTGAAAGGAAGAGTTGTCCTTCTGAAAGGAAACCCGGATGCTGGATAGACTAAGCAAGAGGTTTGAGAAGGCGGGTAGGCTAAGAAAGCAAAAGGCGGGAATCGTTCAGATAGAGGCCTTATTGAAAGAAGCCATATTGGACCTCGAAGAGGCGAAGAGGATTGTGAACCTTGCCGAGCGGGCGACTTATCTACTAGCTTATAATGCCATGCTCAAAGCAGGAAGAGCGTTAATCCTTTTCCAAGGATATGTCCCGGATGATGGAGCACAACATAAGACCGTGGTGGAGATGACGAGCGCCCTCTTGGGTGATAAATATAAGGATCTTACAGAGCAATTCGAAAGCATGAGAAGAAAGAGAAATGAAATGACGTACGAGGCAGGGGGATTGCTTTCAAGATCAGAAGCCCAGAAGGCTTTCTCTGATGCGATCTCTCTGGTCAAAAAGATTTTAACGGAGGTAAAATCCAAAAACCCACAGTTAGAATTAAAATTTGACTTGAATGACAAGTGAAAAATGGGGATAAATCGGCAGAAAGAATGTTCTATAATTGCGTTTGTGTGGCGCTTCTGATATAGGGGGGCAAATTCTTTAAGTAATATTATTTAGGTAAATGAGTTCCATATCTTCAATCTGCAATTTGCAATCTACAATCTGCAATTGACAGGGGGGGATTCAAATATTGAAGAATCGTGTGATCGAACGTAAGCCTGTTCACAAAAAGAGTGGGTTTTTTTGTTTATAGGGCAGTCACGGACACGCTTGAGCGCCGTAGCGCTTCAGCGCGCAGGCACGGTCACGTTTTTACAATTGAACGCTGAGGTTAGATAGTTTTGATAATCCGCAATCCGAAATCCGCATTCCGCATTTGGGTATGTGAAAGGTGAGAAGAGTCGATGGATGATAAAATGTCAAAAGACAGATCCTCGATTCCTATTGAGCGGATTGAACGATCTATCTTATTGATCCGTGGTCAGAAAGTCATGCTCGACCGCGATCTGGCCCAGTTATACGACGTGGAAACTCGTGCCTTGAACCAGGCAGTCCGCAGAAATATAGACCGTTTCCCTGAGGATTTTATGTTTCGCTTAACCCGCGAAGAGATCATGAGGATATCACAATTTGTGATATCCTCGGCCCACCCCGGAGTTGCGACACTGAAATTTTCAAAGAATGTGAGGACGAAGAACAGCGGGACGTAGTTGAAAATTGACACTTTTACCCGGAGACATGGGGTCAGGCTTAGGAAATTGAGATTTAGGGCATCCATAAAAAAGTTGGCCATTTCAATTGCGGATTTCGGATTACGGAGTGCGGAACAATACCCAAAGACTCAACGCATAGCGCATCGCGCAAGGAGCATAGCGTAAAGCTCCCGCCTACGCTGACTTCCTACGCCAACTTCCTACACACCTAGGCGCTGTAGCGCTTCGGCGGGCAGCCAAACCTCAAAGAAGGCCGTACCTGACTAAATGATGTAGTGAACAACTCCAACCCCTCCTGACTGGCCGGTAAGTTCTCATAAAAGTCTTGACATCGCTTATAAGGTTTGTAATACTATGTATGACTTTTCAGGAGGGCCGGTTGCGGATCTCTGAGTTTGAATGGGATGAAGGAAATGTGCTTCATTTTGAGCTCGGCCATGGAATTGAGCCAGAGGAAGCCGAAGAAGTTTTTGTTCATAGACCTCTCTTCCGGAAGACAAAAAAGGGACATTATGTAGCCTTCGGTCCAACTGGTGCGGGAAGGTACCTGACCGTCATTTTTGAAAAGAAACCTAAAGGGATCATGCGACCCATCACAGGCTGGGATATGAACCGGTCAGAAGTTCAATATTATAAAAGGCATAGGAGGTGAAGGATTGTGAAGAAGGGAAAAGATAAAGAATGGGCCGATTATTATGACCAGGTAAACATTCTCGACGAACTCCTGGAAGAACCTGTTGAGTTTAGCTTAGGAGAACGACTCCGCCGCGATATCGTATCCAAGAAGAGAAAGAGAAGACTTCAGAATATAACGGTTAAGATAGATCCCCTTCAGGTCAAGGCGATTAGGAAATTGGCAACCACGAAATCGATCCCTTATCAAACACTCATCAGGCATTGGCTCTCAAAAGAAATCAGGAAAGAATTGAATCTCTTGAGGTGAAAAGCTGTCAACCATAAAAAAGTGGGCCGGTAATTCGGGCGGTGAGTCAATAAGCGATGGACCGATCAGGCAAGTGGTAACGTCGAGAGTCATTAAGTAACAACCGACTGAGTTATGTAGTCAACGGGTCCGAAGTCTCTGACTGGCCGGCAATGTGCGCTGTCAAGCGCACAAAAGAAATAATTTTCACCCCAGGAGACACCCTTTTAACGAAACGTTTGACATCGTCGTCCCCTCTTGTTAAAATAGTCTGAATTCGGGTCAACCTAAATGGAGGTCGAGTTTATGAAAGCCTTATCTGTGTCCGAAGCTAAAATGAAACTGAGCGGATTGATCGATGCTGTCAACACGACCGATGAAGAGATTGTGATCACTAAAAACGGGCGGCCAGCCGCTGTGTTAGTCAGCCCTGAGGGGTTTGAAAATCTGAAGGAAACGGTCGCTGTTCGATCGGATTCAGCCCTGATGAAAGAGATAAAGAAGGGCCTGAGGGCGCTAAAGATGAAGAGAACAAAGTTGTATACCCTTGATGAATTGTTCCGCTAACCGGCTGCTGAAAAACGACCCATCTGCTGCGTTGCCTTCATCCCTCATCATTGTGGCGTACATCCGAGTACGCCTCAGTCCTCGGGATATCAGGAGCCTTGCATCTGGGCATTTTTGAGCAGCCTGAGAAAGAATTACTTTAGCAGCCCGCTAATGGAAGAACGGCGACCCATGCACAAATTGGTTGTTCCAAAGGACGTTAAGGAACTGATCAGAACGATGCATCCCATGCTGAAGAAGAAGGTGAAAGCGTCGTCAACGATGATTTTAGCTAGCCCTCATTCTGGTAAAGCCCTCTTAGATGAACTTTCAGGGTTGAGAAGTTTTCGAGTCAGTTGTTTCAGAATCATCTATAGGGTTAAGGACCCCGGACAGATAGAACTCGTTGCCATCGGTCCCCGAGAACGGATCTACGAAGAGACCTTCCGGATTCTTCAGAAGAGGATTGAAGAACATCGGGACGTAGGTGAAAATTGACACTTTTCCCCAGTGCTCACTGCTATGAGCATAGAGCGTAACGATAAGAAACAGAAATTGGAGAAGAGGGTGTTATGAAAGAGAAAAGCAAAGGAGTCAAGGAAAGCAAGAAGGCGCCGCAGTTGAGTCTCAAAGAGAAGAGAAAGTTGAAGAAGGAGAAGAAGAACAGGTAGGTTAGAGTCTGGGGGCGGTTCTCTTAAAAAAGTCGGGCGGTAATTCGGGCGTTGAGTCGATAAGCGATTCAGTGATCAGGCAAGTGGTAAAGTCGAGAGTCATTGAAGCACGATTTGAATTGCTTCCATTATGTAGTCAAGGGGTCCGAAGTCTCTGACTGGCCGCAACGTGCGCTGTCAGGCGTACAATACGAAACACAATAACCTCTCCGGGAAGCACAATTTTATTAAGTGGTTCCATTTTTCAGTGAAGATATTTTGCTGCGCGTGATTAGGTATTAAAGTCGCTAAACCACATTCCAGCCAAGGCACCAAAGGAGTTGATAAGATTTTCACCTTTTGGTAAACTTTTATAAGAAATTAGATTAAAAGAATAATATGCTATCCAGAGGGGTTCACGGTGAAACTCCCTAATTATGAAAATGCCATTGTTTCGGAGACAAAAATCACCGGGTATCTGCTCTCAATTAAACATCGAGATGGTCGCAGCAAAGCAGAATTTTTTGCACAATTGGGATTTATGGGTGATGCTTGGGAGAAGCTTGCGAAAAGCCTATTACAGCATGCTGCCGAGAATGAAGTTGCCAAGGTCGAAGATTCTCCGTTTGGCAAGCGCTATATTGTTGAGGGTAAACTTTTTGGATCAGGCGATAAAACAGCTGTCGTTCGCTCAGTCTGGTTTGTCGAAACAGGAGAGCATATTCCGCGGTTTGTGACTGCCTACCCATTGCAAAGGAGGAAGGGATGATTAAAGAGCTAGATAGTGTTGTGCTGAATGCCGATTTACCAGAGCATGGCCTGGAGCGCGGCGATATTGGTACGGTCGTACTAATACATGGTGACGGAAAGGGATATGAGGTTGAGTTTGTGAGTTTGGACGGCGAGACAATGGCAGTCGTCTCACTTCCTCCTTCACAAGTACGTCCAATTGGTCGCCGAGAGATTGCACATGCCCGGACAATGGAAAGCATGTCATAGCAGGAAAACCCTTTATCCTCGCATATCCGCACCTCTGATCAGGTCCTTGCAGATCCAAGAAAACTGGAAGGTGTCAAATAGGGCCTTGGTGTCACTCATAAAAAAGTCGGCCATTTCAATTGCGGATTTCGGATTGCGGAGTGCGGAATTCAAAACGTTTGAAAAGAAGTATCTTTCCGTGCGGATTGCGCCTGCGAAGAAGCAGCGATTAGATGGCGCGTGCACGGGGTGGTGTTGATATCAAGCTTGGGAGGGAGTTCAAGTCGGTAAGAGGGGGGTGGCAACAAAAGTTATGGCTTAATGGATTTCCGTCCTTCAATGAACCCTTTCTCAAATATCTTTAGACTTACTTCTCTAAACTTTTGGGGGGTTACCCGTTCGATAGCGTCTCTAAGTTTATCATGGGGAAAAGGAAACCTGGGATGGGACGTGGCAAAACCGATGAGGGCAATATTCGCGGATTGCGGCGATCCCATTTCCCTTGCTAATTGATCCGCTCCAACCACATAAGTTTCGATCCCTTTTTCCTTCAGGTATGTCGTGATTTCCTGGTTCATATAGTTCGGGTCTGAGGCATTGATAAAACAAAGACCGCCTTCTCGGCCATTCAACGATGGCTTAAGATAAGCAAGGGTTTTATAGGCTTCGTTCTTCTCAAGAGACAAGAGGATGTCGGCGCTTCCCTTCTTGACAAGGGCACTATTGAAACTTCCAATTTTCAAATGGGTCATCACCGAGCCTCCCCGCTGGCTCATCCCGTGGTCTTCCGAACCAATGAGGGAATATCCTTCTTGAAGGGCAAAGGCCGCAAAAATCCGTGTCACGAGGAGAACACCCTGTCCGCCCACTCCCGAGATGATCATCTGGATGTTCATGGTGCACTCCCAGTCCCGGTCTGCGAAAAAATGCATCCACCGCAGAGACGCAGAGAGCGCCGGGAAATAATTTTTTTATCTGTCGGGAGATGCCGACAGATAAAAGACCTCCTGTCTTCGCAGTCAGAAAAAATTGTGCTTATTCGATTCTTGAACCCAAGATCTTTGATCCAATCGCCGTCTCCCGATTGGATCAGAAGAAAACTCCTCTGCGAACTCTGCGCCTCTGCGGTAAAAGCGAGCGTCTCTTCATTCCTCTAACTGACCTGGTAGATTCCTTCCTGACCACAGACCTGCACGCAGAGACCGCAGTCCACACAGGTTAATCGGTCGATCTTCACCCGGCCATCCTCTCCTCTTATCATGGAGGGGCATTCGAATCGTTTGAGACAGTACCCGCAACCAATACAGGCGCCGACGGCTGGCATATCGATCGCTGAGGTTGGGCACTCCTGGACACAAATGCGACAGCCTGTGCATTTGTTGTAGTCAATGACATAGCCACTCTCTATTTTGGAAATCGCTCCCTCAGGGCACTGGATCATGCAAGTGCCGCACTCACAGCAGGCCTCAACTTGAAACACAGGCAAAAGGGATTGGGCCATCTCGCCGCTTTTTACCTGTGGAAGACCTTTTTCTGGTGGAGGCGTATCACGGATTTCCACTTTGACAGGATTCACCTTGAGCTGTTCTTTTTGATTGATGATGCAGGGGTAGCGGGCAATGAGAACAGCCATGCCGCCATCACGTTGTTGAGTATATTGGTAAGCTTTTTCGGTTTCCTGAATCATTCCCTTGATATTATAAGGATTGACCACCCGTAGGTATTTGACACCGCATCCCTTTACCAGTTCTTCAAGGGAGAGTGATTTGCCGGGATGATCATCGGCTGTCCTTCCGGATTCCGGAGTGGGTTGCATACCCGTCATCGCCGTAATGGAATTGTCGAGGATGACGAGAACGAATTTGGCTCCATTATAAACAGCGTTCAGGAGCCCTGGAGCGCCGGAATGATAGAAAGTCGAATCTCCGATGGTGGCAATGATGGGGATGTCTTTTCCATCTTGATGATAAGCCTGGTAGAGACCGCTTGCAAAGGTGATGGCCGCTCCCATGTCGTGGCAGGTATCCACTGACTCCATGTTCATTCCCAGGGTATAACATCCAATATCACTCGGGAAAATCCCGTTAGGGAAGGCTTTCTTAAGCGCGTAAAAAGAAGGCCGGTGGGGACATCCTGAACAAAGGGTCGGTCGACGAATGGACAAGCCAAGCCCGGCCACCAACTTCTCAAGGGGTGCGGAAGAAGGGGCTTCCCCAACGGGGATGGAAAACTTTTTACACAGATCAGAGATCACCTGGGTGATGACTTCGGGTAGCATTTCTCCTTCGTTGGGAATTCTTCCATCCAATCTTCCGGTGATTTTCGACTTGTCCCGTATTTGAAGCTCAATCACGGGTTCCGTTTCTTCGAGGATCAGGACGTGAGCGCATTTCTGGATGAATGCCTCTACCACCTCCGTGGGAAAGGGGAAGGGAGTTCCTATCTTGAGGATGGGTATTTCTTTCTGTAGGTCCAGTTCCGTAAGAACATCCCGCGCAAGGGCATGACCAATTCCACCGGCGATGATTCCAAAAACCGCCTTCTCCCGGTCATCCTCAATGAAATTGAGCGAGGTCATGGAGCTCAGCTCTTCTGCAATTTTTTGAAGCTTCGCGTTGAGCTCTTTATGGAGGACGAATCGATATCTGGGCGTTGCACTCCAGCGCAGCGGGTTGTGTGGAAAGTCGGCTTTCCTTTCGATTTTGAGAATCGGGTTAAAAGCGATCGTCTGCTGGGCATGGGAGACCCTCAACACAGGACGGAGGATGACGGGAATCTGATATTTTTCGGAAAGTTCAAAGGCGATGGGTAACATCTGCTGGGCTTCTTTCGGATTGGCTGGATCGAAAACCGGGACCTTTGCGAACATCGCCATAAAGCGAGTGTCCTGTTCGGTCTGGGACGAAAAGGGTCCGGGATCGTCGCAACTGATGATGACAAAACCGCCTATGGTTCCGATGTAGGCAGCGCTCATCAGCGGATCGGTGGCCACATTGAGTCCCACCTGCTTCATGGCCACAGCCGCTCGCTTCCCCGTGTAAGAGGCCACTAATGCGTTTTCAAAAGCCACCTTTTCGTTGGTGGACCATTCAACATAAATGTCCAGGTTATTTTCCTTTTTGAAATGGACCACAGCGGGGAGGATTTCCGAACTGGGAGTTCCCGGATAGGCTGCAAAAAATTGACATCCGCTCTCCACGATCCCCCTGGCGATCGCTTCGTTTCCAAGTAAAACCCTTTTTTCTCCCTCTAACATCGTGAGCCTCCCCCCCACCCCTTCCCTCCCCCTCGCGGGGGGAGGGTGAGGGAGGGGGTGCACATTTTTTTTCAACTAAATTTTAACTGATTCGATTAAGGACCTCCATTCCTTTTTGAAGCGTTTCATCCGACGCAGCAAATGAGATCCTGACATGGGTATTTCTTTTGGAAAAGACGCTACCCGGCACGATAAAGAGATTCCGTTGGATGGCTTTCTCTACAAAGGCCTCTGCGTCTCCTCCCGGGACCTCTGGGAAGATATAAAAAGCGCCTTGTGGCTTTTGGACATGAAATTTTTCTTTTAGTCCATTGTAGATCAAATCTCTTTTGTTTTTGTATCTTTCGATATAACTTCCCACGCTGAAGTCCAAGGCCTTGATTGCTGCTTTCTGAGCAAAGGAGTTCACGCTGGAGAAGGTATATTGCTGAAGGGTTATCATCTGTTGGAGGATCTCCTTAGGCCCGGCCGCATAACCCAGTCTCCATCCGGTCATTCCCCAGCCCTTTGAGAATCCGCCAAAAGTCAATGTGTTCTCATAGAATTGTCCGATACACGGGCAGGAAGGGGCATCGAAAACAAAGTTATCGTAGATGTCATCGGAGAGAATTAAAAGATTTCTTTCCCGTGCGATCCGAACCACCCTCATCAGATCTTCCTTTGGCAAGATCGCCCCAGTTGGATTATTTGGACTGTTGATGATAATAAACTTCGTCTTCTTCGATAATTTCTTAACGAATTCTTCCTCCTTCAGTTGGAAATCAGGATAGGTATCGACGAAGACAGGAACACCTCCCATCAGAAGAACCTGATATTCATACATCACAAAAAATGGATCGGGGATGATGACCTCGTCGCCCGGGTTGATGAGGGCAAGGCTGGCAAGGAGAAGGCCACCCGTCACTCCCGCTGTGACCATGACCTCCTCAAAATGAATTCCCTTCGTTTTCAGATGGGAGGCGATCTTCTCCCTCAGCTCAGGGATACCCTGCGTGGGAGTATATTTGTTGAAGCCTTTTTTGATCCACGCAATGCCTTCCTCTTTGAGAGGTTCTGGGATATCAAAATCGGGTTCCCCAATGCTCAGATTGATGGGATCCTTCATCTGGCGTGCGAGATCAAAGATTCGCCTCACCCCAGATGGTTTAATATTTCTTAACCGATCCGAGATCACCATCGGGTCACTCCCCTTCTTCTTTGATCTTTTTCGCTTCTTCAATGAGCTCGAGAATGGTATCAATCCTTGTCTTGGCGGAGGGTGTCAAAGCACATTGGATTTGCTCG
The DNA here is from genome assembly GCA_963765435.1 of uncultured delta proteobacterium. Taxonomy (GTDB): domain Bacteria; phylum Desulfobacterota; class BSN033; order BSN033; family UBA1163; genus UBA1163. The sequence goes on along the minus strand of CAVXWK010000002.1, from coordinate 1,249,840 downwards.
ATGGAATAATGTTCGCTTAGGAATTTGGATATCTTAATTCTAAACTCCCAGCAGACCATCACTCTTTGGCATGGAAGGTTTTCATGAACGGTCCGACAATATCGGAATGGAACCTCGCCGCCTAATTGAGGACAGCGGATGATGAGGGCATCATGTTCTTCAATCATGGGTGCTTCGGTAGACTTTGAGGAATTTGGTACAAGCTCGTTCAATAAAAAATCCTACGGACCCAGAAGGGCCCGCAGGATTTCACCACTCATTTATCCGACGACCTTTCCTTTCTTCATGATCTTCGGTTTTGGCCATCCTTCAATATCCTTCAGGGATTTCCTCATCTCTTCCTCTGGCAACGGGTAGTCAACGAGTTTCCCGCTGAAATAAGATTCATAACCACCCAGATCCATGATGCCGTGGCCGCTCCAGTTGAAAAGGATGACTTTCTCTTTTCCCTCTTCCTTCGCTTTTTTCGCTTCTTCCACAACGACGGAGATCGCATGACTGGTCTCCGGAGCAGGAATGAAACCTTCGGTTCTGGCCCAGAGAACCGCGTTTGCATAGCACTCCAATTGATTATAAGCTCGCGGTTCCAAGAGCCCATCGATGATCAATTGGCTGACCAGGGGAGCCATACCATGATAGCGAAGCCCTCCAGCATGGATGGGCGCCGGGATAAAGGAATGTCCGAGACTATGCATGGGAACCATGGGTGCCATTCCTACATTATCCCCAAAGTCATAGACAAACGGTGCCCGGGTCATGGTGGGGCACGAAGTCGGCTCGGCAGGGATAATGGTGATCTTGGCGCCGTTTATCTTATCCAGGACAAAAGGAAAAGCAAGACCCGCGAAGTTGCTTCCCCCGCCTGCGCACGCGGCGACGATATCGACCTTTTTCTCTCCGAACTTCTCCAGCTGTTTCTTTGCTTCGAGACCGATGATGGTCTGATGCATGAGCACATGGTTCAAGACACTTCCAAGAGAGTACCGGGTGTCTTTGGAAGTCACGGCGTCTTCGACGGCCTCGCTGATGGCAATGCCAAGGCTCCCCGGAGAATCCGGGTGCTCTTCGAGAATTTTTCTTCCCGCATTGGTATCTTTACTCGGGCTCGGGATGCAGTTGGCCCCCCAGGTGTTCATCATCAAGCGGCGATAAGGCTTTTGGTCATAACTGATTCTGACCATATAAACTTTGCACTCCAGGCCAAAGAGGCAGCAGGCGAAGCTGAGGGCACTTCCCCATTGTCCGGCTCCTGTCTCCGTTGCAATCCGCTTGATGCCAAAAACTTTGTTGTAATAAGCCTGGGCGATGGCTGTATTCGGCTTATGGCTTCCCGGAGGGCTTACCCCCTCATCCTTGTAATAAATCCTGGCCGGTGTTCCGAGGGCCTTTTCTAATGCATAAGCGCGACGAAGAGGGGTAGGCCTCCAGATAAGGAGTTTCTCCATCACTTCTTGGGGGATATCAATCCAACGATCCTTGGTGTTGACCTCCTGTTCTATAAGGTTCATAGGGAAAACAGGGGCAAGATCCTGGGGACCGATCGGTTGCCTCGTCCCGGGGTGGAGGGGCGGTTGCAGCGGTGTAGGCAAGTCTGCTTGAATATTGTACCATTTCTTTGGAATCTCATCCTCTCTAAGAAAAACCTTATACTCCTTCATAGTCTCCTCCTTTCATAAAAGTGGTGCCTTTGGATGGATAGTCTTCCGCCTCCTTCTTCTACTCTGAACCCTAAATTTTTCGTTTTGGTCCCCACCTCTAAGGCTATAATTGCGAATAACAATAATTCTCCGGCTTGTCAAGACATATTTGTTCGGCGAACCGGACAGAGAGGATATGGTTCGACGAATCCGCTTTCCTTCCTCTATCTCCTACCCTTGTTTCTTTTTTCCGTATTGCACCCGTTTACACGGTTGACCGCTTCTATACATGAGGAATGCCTTTTGCGGCTGTTCTGTTTATAATCGCAAATACGACATTTTTACCGCTCCGTAACAAGAAGTGTCATCTATTTTGTTTTCCGCTTGATTCCAGTTTTTAATATTCTCTTAACAATCAATCGGTTGGGCAATGAACATCTATTGGCATTGAAATTGCTAAGAACTCAATTGGAAGAATTCTTCTAAAAAATTACCGACAAAGCCAAACCACGAGTGATCGTGGGACGGAAAGCCACGGGTCCCGACGGGATAGCCGGGTTGCCGAAAAACAATGGAACCGGATTGCCGTGGCTTTATTAAACAGGTAATCCGGTTTTCTTTTATGGTCCTGGGAGAATGGGTCTACGTAACAGTAAAGATGGGAGTATTTACTCCCGAGTTTGTAAGTCAAGGAGGTCAAAAATGAAAACGACTTTGTTATTTGTTTTGTTCGCTATCGTGTTGGGTCTATTTGGATGCACTCATACCATCGACAGGGTTGAGCAAAGATGGGGCCCTCCGGCAAGGGTGGAACAACAAGACGAATATACCATTTATTATTATTCTTTCAATAAAGAAGGCCGGAGAGGTTCCGGCATGTTAGACGTAACATTAACATGCGATAGCGCCGGAAATATTCTCTCCAAGAGTCAAACATGGGAACCTTATGAATCTGTAGCGCCGTTACCTTCGTCTTCTATGAAGAAAAACGTGAGAACGGCCCGATTACCTCGGGAAGAAGTAGAAGTACCAGAGGTATCTGTTGATCAGGTATCTGCTGATCCGCCGAAGGGTGATCCAGACGAAAGCCTAAATGTCAACTCTGCATCGCCGTCACCTCCACCTTCTATGAAGAAAAAAGTGAGAACGGCCCGGCTACGTCCTGAAGAAGTAGAGGTATCTGCTGATCCACCGAAGACCGATCCGGACGTAAGTCTTACTGTTGGCATGGAAGGTCCTCCCGAGGGAGACGGCATCTATTACGATGGACCTTTCAATATTGATGGCATACCCTTATACTTTTACGGGGGAGGGTTTTATTATGAAGCGCCGGATGATTCGCATAAATTGCTATTTCATCATGGATGCCCTCCTGGCGAAATGGACCATTATCAGAATCATTGGAGAAATGGATGGCATGGATTTCACGATCGATGGCAGGAATCCCATAAGCAAGTTTCGAGGGATGATCCAAGAAGCAAAATCCATCGTGATACTCGGGTGAATAAGACATTTACCCCTCCGTCAAGGACAAATACTTCTTTGAAAACGTCTACACCTCCTTCAAAAACATACACCTCTTCGAGGACATCGATCCCACCGCAAAAAACAAGTACATCTACGAAGCCGCCGACCAATCCCCCAAAAACATACGCATCTTCGAAAACAACTACTTCTTCTCCAAGGACAAATACCCCTGTCAAGGCATCTACTCCTTCTCCAAAAACATACACATCTTCGAATAGATCTACCCCTCCTCCAAAATCGTATACGCCCCCTCAAAAGACGTATACGCCACCACCACCGCCGCCACCAAGGACTTATACACCGCCACCACCACCGCCAAGGGTCTATACGCCTCCACCAAAGACCTATACACCGTCATTCAGACACTAAAACTCAATGACCAGGAGGTGGGAATGAGTAGGATAGTGACTTCAATAGGCATTCATATTATGTAAGTGTGAATCTTCTCGAATCACATAAATAAACTCGGCTGGTACAGAGTGATAAATTCTTACATAATAATGGCTACACGGCAGAAGGAGCGGTTGATGACTAAGCAAGAGCTGTGCCGGATGTCGGCCGATCCAAGTAATTCGACTCGTCTTGGATTCTACAAGTGTTCGTCGGATCCTCGATGGATCGTGCCAAAGAGAATCCAATGGCTCGGCTGGACAGTCAATATCGCTCACCCTATTTCCGCAAAGACAGTTGGTCTTTTTCTATTTATAGCTATCCTTGCGCTCGCCCCCATACTTCTCGTCATCTCACGACATCCGACCGACCCGAAATCCGTTCTGATGGCAGTTCTTGTTTCCTTCATTCTCGTCAGCGCAGCTTGCCACTACTTCGCAACAGGAGCACCGGAATGATATACCGCCGCTCAGCGGGTGTTTCCACGCGAGCCGCGTTTATGTTTCGTCACGGATCCGTTTTGCGTTCCTCGATCCCCTACATTTTTCTTTTTCTTCCTTTCTGTGCGCCACCAGGAACCAACTCGTCAAAGCATGTTCGGTTTCACTCAGTAATGGATAGGTGGTCACTATCCTCAGACTTAATGTTCTGATATTTCTTTCAAATCGCAACCTTTCAGCAAGTGCAGGAGCTGGCAAGATACCCACACCTATGAGGGATCCCAAGTACCTCGAACATATTGGGGTGATTGGGTTACCGGCACCCTCCAGATGTCGTGATTTTTAATCCTGCAATACAGTGCCAATATGTCAGTTGGTGAACAACTCATTTGTGGTTTTAGGAAGCGTGTTTTATGATTCTTAGGACATCCTTTGGTTTGTTGCACAAAACTCGCCAAAGTACCGATACCGTGAAACCGAACTGTTTCGAGATTGATGGTGGATTGGGCCGCGTGTTCCGGTGGGTCGAATCCTACTAAATGGAAAGTGACGCTTTGTGCGACAACCGATTTGCGCTACCCAATGCTTCGCACTCTGGCGGTCAGGGTCACACGCGAACTACCTCGCGTGTAATCAAACTCGCTGATGTGACCCATTAACCTTTATTATTTGTGGAAACCATGGACAACCTTTCAACGGAGAAACCCTATTCGCAGAAGACTGCGGGCACACGGTTCGACTACGAGAACAGGTGCCTTGAAACACTCGAGACGGCTCTCGGCCGCACCCCGATATACAAATCCTGGAAGGCGTTCGATCCGGGCGTAGGTCATGATGTTGACACCCGCTACAATTCCCTTCCGGTGCTTACCAAGAACGATATCCGGGCTCATTTTCCCTACGGCGTTGTGCCTCTGGGACTCGACCTTGACAGCGCAATCTTACGCGGCGAGGTATGCATCGTAAGCACCAGCGGTACCGCAGACGAAGCACTGGAAAACATATGGAACCAGCAGTGGTGGAACGATTCGGAGCGTGCATCTTGGAAGTTGAACAGGATCGCTTCGCGGGTGGCTACGGGGACACACCCTGAAGCAATCCTCGCAAGCGCCCTGTCCGTCGGCCCCCGGTCGGAAGGCGGGCCCATCGATCGAGATCACCGGATGCTCGGTAGATTCCTCTTCCTCAACGAGTTCGCGACCACAGCGGAATGGCCGGAGGATCACGAGCGCCGGATTCTCGCCGAACTCGCGGACTACCAACCGGCGGTCCTGGAGGCTAATCCGTCGTTGCTAGCCCGTTTGTCCCAGTTCGTCTCGAAGACAGGGGCGGCGGTCTACCAGCCGCCACTCATAATCCTTACCTACGAGTTCCCCTCCTCACTCCATTTGCGCGCCATCCGCCGGGTATTTTACTCGCCGATAGCCAGCTCGTACGGCTCGACAGAGGCTGGTTACGTGTTCATGGAGTGCGAGCATGGCATGTTCCACCAAAATACGGAGTTCTGCCGTGTCGATTTTGCCCCTCTTGGCGACAGGGTAGGGACTCACGCAAGCGTAGGTCGCATCTTTGTCACTACCTTCGGAAATCCATGGTTCCCCCTTGTGCGGTTCGACATCGGTGATATCGTCCGTCTCGCATCCGGGCCCTGTCCCTGCGGTAGAAACTTCGGCATGACCCTTTCTGCGATCGAGGGCAGACTGAAAAGCCTTTGCGTTGTAGAGGACGAGAGGCTTTTGACACATCGGGAACTGGACGAGGCCTTAGCCAACGTGGAAGGCTTGGAACAATACCGCCTCGTGCAGGAACTCCCGAAGCGTGTGCGGCTCGACGTGATCGCGGAAGATGGCCAAGGAATCAAAGTGGCAAAGCATGCCGGAGATCTTCTCCAGGGTTTATTCGGAAGGGGCGTCGCCATTACGGTGACCGATGTGCCTGTGATTCAGCCTGAGAAGTCCGGCAAATTCCTTCTCGCTAAACGGAACTTTCCACTCGACCCGGGCATGGCAACCGTTTGGACGGAGATATTTCATGGCTGACGTTCGCGGACCGATTTTCCTGATCTCTGGCGGTCAAACGATGAGAAAGCGGAAAGGTCCTGATCCGCTCCTTCAGATGGTTATCCGCCGAACAGGCGTTCGGCGACCGATGGTCTCCTATTTGGGGACCGCTTCAGGCGATGACGATACGTTCCGGCTATGGTTTACAAGACTGCTACAGAAGGCGGGAGCGGGTGAAGTAAATCCCGTCCCCTTGTGTGGTAGGCGTGGAGACCCGGAAAGGGCGAAGGCTATACTCGAGGCCTCTGACCTTGTGTTCGTCAGCGGCGGAGACGTCAAGGAGGGTATGAGAGTTCTTGTGAAGAAAAAGATGACCGGCTTCCTACGCCGTCTGCACCGGTCCGGAAAGCTTTTCTTGGGGGTTTCCGCCGGCAGCATCATGCTTGCCCGGAAATGGGTCTGGTGGAAGGAGCCACACGATGATGAAAGCGCGGAGATCTTTTCCTGCCTCGGACTGGCTCCTATTCTATGCGACACACACGGCGAGGGCGAGGGCTGGGAGGAGCTGAAGACACTGCTGACGCTGTCTCCGACGGGCACGATCGGTTACGGCATCGCCTCGGGGGCGGCCATCGTGGTTGAGCCGGATCGTACTCTTTCGGCACTCGGCGGAGAGGTGGACCGGTTCCGAAGAAGGACCAATGGGGTCGTGCGGATCAAGGGGTTGCTTCCGGACAAGAACGCACGGTGATCCCGCCGTGTAGGAATTTAGACTCAGATCTTTGCAGTATTTTCTTCTTAAATATTTGGCCTCAATATGAAAACGAGGAAAATTCTGATTCAAGGTGTTTTTTCTTTACTATTTGTTCTATTCGTTTGCCAACAAGTCGTTTTTTCTGGAGAATCAGAATTAACCCCCGCAGAAAAAAGACGAATAGAATCCGGAGCTATAGATACTTTTGATCAAATAATATTCCTTTGCAAAAGGGACAGATTCGATGAAATCTATGAATATGGAGACACCGCATCCCAGGAGCGAATATCTAAAGATATGTTTATATCAGAACACAGACATTGTCCATTGGCTCTGTCTTGGGAAACTGTCCGGGACATCCCCGAGGTGGAAATAGTATCTCCGACCCGTGTTAAGGTGAAGGCAACACTCGGCTTTAGAGGACCATTTTTCATGACCTCTTTTGATACACAAATCTTTGACATGACATTAGAGGAAGGTGAGTGGCGAATAGATTTACGTCACCCATTGGGAATTGAGGAGAGATGACAGGATAACAAACCAAAGAATTTCGCGCCCGGACCCCATATTAAATAGTGATCAAGATACTTAAAACACTCCACATCGAATCTCCTATAAATGTTTTATCCTTCCCGTATTTCACCTAAACACCCTGACCCCTAAAGGTAGTGCGTGAGACCACCAGACACCAATTTATGTGTTTCTAAGCCCCCGTGTTGCTTAACCGGGGAACAATCGAGGCCACAAAGATTTGTAAGCCGACCGGATAAGGAGAAAAAGCCCCACGGATTTGGTGCGTCAGGATTCCGAAGGGGAGGTTTCGCAGGGAGAAACAGAATGTTTCGACCGTAGTGACCGAGTCCTGTCCGGTGAGCCACTTCAAAAAAGTATTGACATATTATTCGTCATTTGTCATGATATATGACGAAAATGGCGGCGAATAAAAAAACACCCAATCCTTCTGTATACATCGAGCGGACTCTGGATCTCTCTTCGCTTCTTCAGAAGAAATCTCATTTTCTTTTCGGCCCCCGCCAAACGGGCAAGACTTCTCTTATCCATCATTCCTTAAAGGGAGTAAAATCATATGATCTCCTTGACACCTCTGTATATCTGGCTCTAAGCCAGAATCCCGGCCGAATCTCGCAGGAAATCGAGCCACGAGACAAAATAGTCGTCATCGATGAAATTCAGCGTTTGCCTGTCCTTCTCAACGAAGTCCATCGTCTGATAGAAGAACGAGGCATTCGTTTTCTTCTTACGGGCTCAAGTGCGCGTAAACTTCGTCGAGGTGGAATCAACCTTTTAGGAGGACGGGCGCGGACAAAGTACTTGCATCCTCTCACCTATCAGGAGCTTGGAAACCGATTCGACCTGTTCCGGGTCATCGAGCGAGGGGTCCTTCCTTCGATCTATCTCTCTGATGATCCCCGGGCAGACCTTCAGGCCTATACGGGGTCATATCTGCAGCAGGAGATTGTTGCCGAAGGGACCACTCGTAACATACCTGCTTTCAGCCGTTTTCTTAAAGTAGCTGCTCTCTGTAACGGCACGATTGTGAACTTCACAAACGTCTCCAACGATGCTCAAGTGCCCCGTACCACGGTTTACGAATATTTTGAAATTTTAAAGGATACGCTACTCCTTTATGAGCTCCCTGCGTGGCGCAAATCGAGGAAGAGAAAACCACTCGCCTCCTCGAAATACTATTTCTTTGATGTGGGAGTAGTGGCTGCGATTCAAGGTCGCGAGTTCCGACATGGAACTCCCGAATTCGGTGAGGCCCTTGAGACGTATCTGATGCACGAGCTGACAAGCTACAGTGATTACATTTCCGGAGAACCATTGAGCTACTGGAGGTCAACTTCAGGATTTGAGGTTGATTTTATACTGGGGGATCACACGGCAGTGGAGGTAAAGGCCAAGGAAAATCTTTCGGCCCGTGATTTAAGGTCCCTCCGGGCCCTTGCTGAAGAAAAGAAGCTGAAGCGTTATCTCTCTGTGAGCCTTGCGCCTCGTAGGCGAACTCTCGAGGGTCTGACGCTTCTACCCCTTCGAGAATTCTTAGAAGCCCTCTGGAGCGGCGAATATTCATCGTAGCATCACAAGAGCACTTACGGATAGACGAGTAGGAGCAAGAAAGAATCTGAAAGGCCAGTGGGGCCTTGCTGAAACGAAATTGTCCCATTGACCTCGAATAACGGGCTTTCATCATCAAGGAGTTACAGGACTAACATGGAGGAGAGAATGAGCAAAAGAGAAAAATTGAAGACAAAGAAAAAGAAGCCAGCCAAGAGAAAAAAAACGAACATAAATGTGGATGATTTATCGAATCTCTCTTTTGAAGGAATGCTTTCAGACATGTTCGGAGATGTCGAGGAAGGAACTCCTTTAAGAAAGGCACAGAATATCATTTATGACGCCTGTGAGGGCACTGATCAGAAACGTCGCGTCGCCTTGGCCCGGAAGGCACTCGAAATCTCACCGGATTGTGCAGATGCTTATGCGCTCCTTGCGGAGGAAGCAGCCAGCTCATTATCTGAGGCATTGGATCTCTATCGGCAGGGCGTGGAAGCCGGAGAACGTGCTCTCGGTAAGGAGGCCTTCGAAGAAGATGTCGGTCAGTTCTGGGGAATTTTAGACACCCGTCCTTATATGCGAGCCCGTGCCGGACTGGCCGAGTGTCTTTGGGCAGCTGGTAAACACGAGGAAGCTGTTGAGCACTATAAAGATATGTTGCGTTTGAATCCCAATGACAATCAGGGTATCCGGGATCTGCTCATGCCACGTTTAATTGAGATGGGAAGAGATGAAGAAGCCGAGGTCCTTTTCAGCCAATACCGAGACGATGGCATGGCTTTCTGGAAATATTCACGAGCCTTGCTTGATTTTCGAAAGATGGGCGATTCTGAGATTTCAAGAAAATCCCTTGTAGCAGCCGTGAAGAAAAACAAACATATTCCAGCTTATCTCCTGGGTCGCAAGAAAATGCCACAACTTCTTCCAGAATATTACAGCCCGGGAGAAGAAAGCGAAGCGATCTCTTATACAAAAGAGAATTTGGAAGCGTGGAAAATTACACCAGGAGCTTTGGACTGGTTGTTACATCAAGCAAAATGATTATGTACCCCGGAGAGAAATTTCAAGACCAAAGAGTAGTTTTGGTTTCTATTGTATTATTGCAAAGCCTGACCCTTTCTCTACATTACTGAACCGGGGAACAATCGAGACCGCGAAGATTTGTAAGCCGACCGAATAGAAGAAAAGCCCTACGGATGTGCCGCGTCAGGAATCCGTTTTTCGTTCCTCTATCGCCTACCCCTCCCTCTTTCTTCCTTCCTGTAATGTCGTTTTTGCATTTTTGTACCGCAATACAACATTACAAATGAAAATCAATATTTTTCCATTCTCTAATTGTTCGCCTAATAACCTTCGGATTTCATTCGGTGATTCCTTCTACGCCGGTCCTGATAGGCTTTCCGAGAAGGAATCGGATGAAGGGGAAAGTATTTGTATCATCAGGCTTGAGTTTGCTCAAATCAGTGATTAATTTTGTGGTGAAGATCCAACGTGAGAACTAGGCAGCGTTTGGCATCTTTCGTTGATTAATGAAATCTGTTCCAGAGAAAGGAGATTATCATGGCTGAAAGATCAAGTTTGGAAGTAAGGTCCATTGTTCTCGTTCACGGTGGTTTTGTGGACGGCTCTGGTTGGGAAGGTGTCTATAATATTCTCCAGAAGGACGGCTACACTGTCGCAATCGTTCAGAATCCGACGAAAACACTGGCCGACGATGTTGCCGCAACCAAGCGCATTATTGCCATGCAGAATGGCCCTGTAATTCTCGTGGGACACTCCTACGGAGGGGTGGTGATCACAGAGGCGGGCAACGATCCGAAAGTAGCGGGGCTTGTCTACATCACCGCGTTTGCGCCAGACAAGGGCGAGTCGGTGTCCTCTCTCATCAAGGATCCCCCACCTGGTGCACCGGTGCCGCCAATCCTGCCACCGCAGGACGGCTATCTCTTCCTTGACAAGGCCAAGTTCCCCGCCTCATTCGCGGCAGACGTGGAAGCAAAAAGGGCCGCGTTCATGGCCGACTCTCAAGTTCCGTGGGGCGTCGAGGCGCTAAACGGCACGATCAGTGAGCCGGCTTGGAAAACCAAGCCGAGCTGGTACCTGGTTGCCACCGACGACAAGATGATCCCACCTCCGGCCCAGCGCTTCATGTCCAAGCGCGCGGGTTCCACTGTCGTCGAGGCTGCGGGTAGTCACGCTATCTACGTGGCGCAACCGAATGCGGTAGCCGGAATCATCAAAAAGGCCGCTGGCGCAGTGAAGGCGCAGCGAAGCTAAGCGTTGGGTTGGATTCGCGTGCCTCGGTGTGATGCCCAACGACTCATTGCACCGGAGCGCGGAGTAGGGTGCTTCTCAACCTTGCTCCTGAGATTGTTGGTTGAATGATGTTCGTCCGCGGTGGGCACCCACTCATCCGGTCCATGTATCAATCGCACGGCGGGCGAATGAATCCGATCACGCTGCGGAACGCCGCTCACATTGTCTTCGCAGCCGAGCGAACAGACCGCAAAGTATAGAGAGTGAATGTAATGCTGACTTTCAAACCGTAATCCTCGCCTTCAAGGTGGAACCGCCATACGTCAATTTATGCAATTCCACTTGATTCATTTCGGTTAACTTGTAGGTCAAACCACCAGACACCGGTTTATGTATTTCTAAACCTCCGTGTTACTGAGCCGGGGAACGATCGAGGCTGCAAAGAACAGTAAGCCGACCGAATAAAAAGAAAAAGCACCAGGGATGTGTGGGGTAAGATGACTTTTGTGGACACCAAAGTTGAGGTAAAATACTAAAGACGGAGGTGTCAGAATGGAAAGGATTCCGAGAGCAATCTACACGAAGGAACTTCGAGAGGAAGCAGTGAAGCTCGTAACAGAAGGCGGATTAAAGATACCGGAGGTGGGGCGTCGGTTATCGGTTGCGGCCTCGACAATACGGTACTGGGTTAAGGCGAGCAGAGAAGGCAAGCTTAAGGAGGTTGGAAAGCACCAGAGGCCGCTTACGGAAATAGAGATGGAGCTTGCCCGGGTGAAGCGTGAACTGGCAGAAGCCAGGATGGAGCGAGACATATTAAAAAAAGCGGCCGTGTACTTTGCGAAGGAGTCGCTGCCAGGTACGCGATCATGAAAGCAATGCGATTCAAGTATTGTATTGGGATGATGTGCCGTATTCTGCGTGTATCCAAGAGCGGTTATTACCAATGGTTCAGGCGCAAGCCTTCCAAACGTGTCCTGGAAGAGGGAAGGCTGGAAGTAGAGATAAAAGCCGCCCACAAGAGGACCCGTGAGACGTGCGGTCCAGAGAGATTACAGCATGAGCTCAAAGAACAGGGTGTAAAGGTCGGGATCTGCCGGATCAGACGGATCAGGAAGAAGCTTGGGTTACGGTGTAAGCAGAAGAGGAAGTTCAAGGCCACCACGGATTCGAAGCATGCTCTGCCTGTGGCACAGAATCTGCTCAATCAGCAGTTTAAGGCAACGACGCCGAACGAGGTTTGGGTCAGCGACATTACCTATATCCCCACAGAAGAAGGCTGGCTCTATCTGGCAGGGCATAAGGACCTCTGCACGGGAGAAATCGTTGGATATGCCATGGGCAATCGTCTCACCAAGAACCTGGTGAGCCAGTCTCTGTTCAGAGCCGTGGCAGCCAAACGGCCCGGAGCAGGCCTGATTCACCATTCGGATCGTGGGAGTCAGTACTGCGCCCATGAATACCGGAAGCTGGTGGATCAGTTCAAGATGAGAGCATCTATGAGCAGGAAGGGCGACTGCTACGACAATGCTCCCATGGAGAGCTTCTGGGGTACGCTCAAGAATGAGCTTGTCCATCACTGTCGCTTCAAGACGAGAGAGCAGGCCATCCGGGAGATCACGGAATACATCGAGGTATTCTACAATCGGCAAAGACGGCAAGCACGGCTGGGGTACCTTTCTCCGGTTGTCTATGAGCGGCAGTTCTATACAAGGCAACTTGCAGCATGAGAGAGCGCTTCGTGTCCACTATTGACATCAGGGGTCAGTGCTGCGTTAAGAATCCGTTTTCCTTCCTCTATCGCCAATTCTTCTCTCTCTTGCTTTCTGCCTGAAATCAATTTTTGACAAGTTCTGCCAAAAGGAGTAGACTTCAATTGATAATCAATAAGGGGCTATATTCCAAGCTTGTTTTGTATAAGAAAAGGATTCCAGAGTCTATTTCGATGGCCGATTCCTGTCGCTTTCTGTGTAAAAAGGCGACAATTCATTTCCTCCTTTTTAGGTGCTACCTTAATTCCCCCATACAGGGTCCATCATTTCTTTCTTCCCTTTGAGTAGTTATTTTACGTTTTTGGAGATGATTCATGCCCTCCCCTAGGACTTATGACTCGATCGAGGATCCCGATTACCCCCTGAGTTCAATCAAGAAATGGAATTGATTTTTAAGCCTTCATATTTCCTGCAATAATTTTTCTTGACAACATATTAAATATATGATACTCTGTTAAAAAATTAAAGGAGGATCCTATGCCCATAAGAACAAAAGAATTAGATGTAATGAAAGAGTGCTTTTTTTTGAAGGAAAATCCATTCGCTTCAATAGATATTTACAACGTTGACATTCCGCAAACGTACGTACCAGAGGTGTATGGCGACCAACTCAGGGAGTTCTACAAGAAGTTCTTCATCTTACCAATGCAAAATGAAACGCATAAGCAAATCATTGGTGCGGTATGGTCATCACACGAGAAAGGCAAGGAAGGAAAAGGCTTCGGAAAATCGATGCTGATGGCAGAGGAATCCAAAAGAATTAACAGGGACCTAGGCGCTAAAATGTTAGCCGCTACGGATGTTTTGGAAGAAGACATTCAAGATAATCCTGTAGTGGCAGGCTACTGCACGTTTGACGAAGCAAAGGGAGTTAAAACCTTCGCAGCTACCGTCTTGGATGCTGTGGCATTTATCTTGGAAAGTCCGTGTTTCACTTGGAGTGTCCATTTGGAGTTGCGTAGTCGTATAGCAGAGAGGATTAAAGCCGAGTCGGGATGTGAGGGAGAGTATATCCGGCGACACTTGAACGAAAAGCTACGAAGCTACAGGGGCTTAACCCTCCAGCTTACACACCGAACATTAGACGAGTTCATTCAAAAACTCTGTGATGATGACACATCTGATCTTGTCTCATTTGTTCGTAATGAGATAGGACCCCGAGTGAAAGCCACTCAGGGATTCAATTTCATACATGTTTTCAACGCCTTCTTAACATTGGCAGGCGTTGTTTATGTAGTATATTTCATCGATCAAGTTGAAACTTTTGCCCGTTTTGCTCGTAATCAGGAGCGAGATATCAAGGTAATTCGCGAGTCAATTCTCCAGACCTCTCCCACGGCTGTGTTGGCTTCCTTCGTTTTTCAAATGCATGTTCATGCGCTGGAGGAGATAGAGAATTGGTGGCGTATAGAACACCTTCCTTCTGTGGATGCGTTTGATCTGCGAAATGAAAGTAGGATCCTGAATTTGAATGGACTCCTTCATAGGGAGGCACTGGTACTGGTGGAGAAGTATCTTGAGTCTTATCGTTTGCCTGTTCAGAAAAAAATAGATAGATTACATCCTTTTAATGAGAAGTCTATCAATCAGATCTGTGATGCTTACAAAGGCAACCCACGTGATATCCTTCGGACACTTGGAAGCATCCTAAGCCAAGCTGTATTGCACGGGAAAAGCGTGATCGACGAGGAACTTATAGAACCGTTCCTCCAGACCGAACTAGAAGATGAAAGCCTTCAAATGGAAGGATACGCAAACCCATTAAGATGAGTAGGAGTCTATCCAGTGCCAGATGAAACTGATTCCATTCTTCGCATCGCCGCCGTTGATATGTTTCGCACATTATCGTTGTTCGCTGCTAAAGAAGAAATAACACTAGAAAACGTGCGCCAGCGGCTTTGTGTTGACCGAAAGAAATTCCCATATCGAGGGGATTTTCTCTGGTCCACAGCTCGTGATGTTGCACAAGAGCTGATTCGCTTGGAGTATGTCGAAGGAGGGCCCCTACCCAAGGACCGCCTCCTATATCAGGAATACTCTTCAAAAACATTTGGGGTTACATCTTCTGGTAGGGCTCTTGTGGAGAAATTTACTGTAGACCGTCCAGGTGCTTATGATATGCTTTTCTTGAGGATGTACGAGAATCATTCGTACTTAAGGGCTTTTGTAAAGGCCTTGCAGCGAAACGATTTGTTAGTGCCCGTATTAACATCCTATAAAGATCATGTGTCCTCGCGTTATACTTATGGATCTCAACTGATCGACGATATTGCATCAGGGCACCTCTACGATGAGCTATTAATGCATAGTATAAGTAGCCGGGTAGGCTGCTCCCTATCAGAGCCTGAAAAAAATGAAATAAAAGACAAAATAGAACGGGTGGTCCTTGAGGCGGGAAGTAGTGCGGTCAGTAAGACTGATGCAGGCGAATTTTCTCGTGCTTTTCTTGTTAAACTAAACGAAGCCATTATTCCGGTGCTCATGGCAAGACACGGGATTGGCTTTGACTTTCGTACACATCGTCATCTTTGGGGACTTGGGCCGGAATTCCAAACTTGGTGGGCAACTACTTCACATCCTCAATATGATGCTACTCTTGTTTTTAAAACGGCTCGATTCATTGGGGGAACCAGCCAGGAACACTTGGGCGGCCTATCTTTCGATTCCGGCCTTTTAGCAACCCGAGCAAATTTTTTGGAGAAGCTATATTTAGCCTATAAGAAGATCCAGGTCCTTACGAAGTTGACGTATGCACCAGCACTAGAGTTGCGGGCGGTCTTCTGCCACGAGCAGAAGTGTCAGCCAACTGTGTTCGACCGACTCCTAGATGAGCATTCTATGGGTTCTAACAATTATATTCTTCAGATGGAAACGCTCAGGCAGAAGCTTGCGCGCCATGAGCAGCCGATCCGAGTGGGTTCACGGTCTATCGGTTCGATTCGGGTGATCCAAAAGTAGATGACCACAATTAATTTTCTCTATAGAAGACGTTTTGAAACACATTTTCCTCGAATGTTTTATGAACTTGCCTTAGATTGGTTTTCCATAATCCAGTATTGGCAACCGATGGTCAGCGGTATCGAAAAGGGACGGGAGTTTGAGAAACTGCTCCAACGTTATTCTGCGTATCGTCATTATGCTCTTTCGGAGAAGTCGGGTTCACGTACCATACGCGGGCAGCAGTCTGCTTCCGGCTTTATGCATGAAAATGATGCCGTAATAAAATTCCCTGAACTTACCATTCATTTCGAGATGAAACACCTAACTACGGAATTAGGAAAGAACGACCTGCTCATTTTCAACCAGAAGGGTTTAGATTACCTTGCTGGTGATAATCGCAGCCTGCGGTCTAGGCCTTTTTACCGCATACTTCTTAGTGGCCATCGAGTTAGTGCGGCCGCCAGACGCTTTGCCCTTCAGTGGGGAATCCTTGTCATTGAACCAGACCGATTACCGTTGTTGACGCTCCACGAATTGGCCGGTTATACAATCCCCAACCTGGACTTTCTTTCAGTAGAAATTCATAATGAAATTTGGGAGGAAGTTCCTCATCTGGTTGTTCCATTACAAACGAGGGTTCGTCAGATGGCACAATTACTCGATCAAGATGGGGAAATCATAGGTTCTCATAGAATTGATCGAATGATCAATTATCTTCAAAAGGAGGTTGGTGACGAGTACTGGATGGCCCTCGATGATCTCGATCGCCCTAATTGGTTAGAAGAACGCTTTGAGTTACTCGAACCTGAGCTAGATTTGGCATAGATGTGTTAGGTTTAAAGGTAGCCTCCCTCCAAGGTCATGCATCGAAATCTCCAAATATTTTCACTTCTCGTTAACTCTCAATGTGCTCAATGTAACCATCAAGGTTTCAGCGTCCAAATTCCTGTCGCTTTCTACCTAAAAAGGCGACTTTTTGTTTTGTCTTCTTTAGCCACTCTTTTATTTCCCTGCCTTGTTGATAGAAAATTGCGTCAGCCTGTCGCAATTTTGGCCAATATGCGACATAAATATTTATAAACCAATAGCAATCTCATGCTCACTTTCTTATAGTAATCCTCAGCCTATTCCGCCAATCGGTCCCGAAGAGTAGTGTGTTACCAACAATTCTTGCATTTTTCAAAAATTGCCTTTAGGTCTGAACCGAAACCTCCCGGTGCCCAGTTTTATCACTCTTGGGGAGCCAGCAAACAAAAGGCCCGTGCTTTTGGCACGGGCCTTTTTGGTTTGCTGATTTTCTCGATTGCGGGACTCGAAGCGAGAATCCTATTGCACTTCTGGGTCGGGAACGGCTGATCCGCTTTTTAGAATCTGCTTTGTTTCGGCTACCTCTTGTTCGGTGACGCTTTGCCGGAGCCGCTCCATCTTCTCTACCCTGCTTCAAAATATTCAGTGATAATTTGAGGAACTTCCAGATAATGCCTGTCAGTAGTCAAGACCTTTAATCCATGCTGCATGGCAGAAGCGGCGATCCACAAGTCATTGGTCGGGATGGGTGTGCCTTTCATCCGGAGCGATTGCACAATCGCCGCGTATCTTTCTGAAGTCTCTTCATCCATTTCAGCAACGATGACCCTCGGGGAGCTGAGAAACTGCTTGAGAATACCTCTGTTCCTCTTTTCGTTCCTTCCCATCATGAATCCGGCTATCAATTCACCCAGCACTACGGGATTAAAAACGATCTCATCTGCCTGCTGCACTGCCTCCTTGACCTCGGGACTGCCCCTCAGGAATGCCGCATAGGCGGAAGTATCCATCAGGACTTTGCTTTTTTCCATAAATCCTCATCTATCGTCCTTTGAAACGCGACGGCTTTGATGAACTCTTCTGCCTCTCTCTTTGTCCAGACTCCGCAAAGATGATCCAGGTCATGGTGCATGAGGTTTTTCCTCTGCGACTTTTCCTTTGCGCCCGTGGTCTTTCCAAGAAGGGAAAGAAAGGCTTTGTTTAGGCTCAACCCCTTGCTTTCCGCCTCTCTTTTTATCATCTTTTCAACCTCAACAGGAACTCCTCTCACCGTAATTTGCTTCAAATGAATCCCCTCCATGTGAGTCAGCAGTGAATCTCTATGAGTCAATTATTGCATCATTTAGAAACCGTGTCAAGCGAAAAGAAGTGACAAAAAAACCTCTTTGACACCACCGATATGGTAGAGGTCGCTTGTTGTCCTGAGGTTAATAGGATAAATTCTATTGCAATTCAGAATCGGGAACGGCAGATCGGTCTTTTAGAATCTGCTTTGTTTCGGCCACCTCTTGTTCGGTGACGCTCTGCCGGAGTCTCTCCATCTTCTCCATGACCTCTTTGAAACGGAGTCCCTCCGCGGCGCTGATCCACTCGAGTTGAAGCCTCTCAGCCCGTAGACCCATTTTCTCCATCTTTTTTTGCATCCGCTTGACGCGGCGCTCGGTCCAGTGGTTGGCATTCAGGTAGTGGCAATCGCCGATATGGCAGCCGGAAACCAACACCACCGGAGATCCCTTTTCAAAGGCCCGCCAAACAAACTTTTCCGAGACGCGTCCCGAACACATGGTCCGGATGAGCCGGGCATTCGGGGGATACTGGAACCTGGATACGCCAGCAAAATCGGCGCCTGCGTAGGAGCACCAGTTGCAGGCGAATACTAAGACGCGCTGCAGAGGATCTGGTTCCAAAATGGCGTCAATTTGAGCTTCGATCTGGCCATCGGTGAAATGATGCATGACGATGGCGTTTGAAGGGCACTCGGCTGCACAGGTCCCGCAGCCCGAGCAAGCGGCCACAGTGACGCGGGCCGGGGTCTTCGCTCTTGTATCCACGGTAATTGCCCTGAAGGGGCAGACCTTGGCGCAGACCCCGCAGGACGTGCAATCTTCCGGTACGACTTCGGCAGTGATCGCCTCAACCCGCAATCGCTTCGGATTCATCAGGCGTACGGCCCGGGCTGCTGCTGCCGAAGCCTGCGTCACCGCATCCTTAATATCCTTGGGTCCTTCGGCACAGCCCGCAAAGAAAATCCCACGGGTGGCAGAATCCACGGGCTGGAGCTTGGGGTGTGCCTCAAGGTAGAATCCATCGGAGTTTTTTTGAAGGGCCAGCATCTCCTGGACCGTCTTCATGTCTTGGGGCGGCTTCACGCCCACGGCCAGCACGACCATCTCTGCCCGGTGTTTCTCAAGCTGGCTGGTGGCGGTATCTTCGACGGTGAGAATGAGGTCTTTGGTCTTGGGGTCTTCCTGGATCGAACCGGGCAATCCGCGGATATAACGGACCCCCATGCCCTTGCTCCGGCGGAATAAGTCTTCGAATCCCTTGCCGAAAGCGCGCATGTCTATGTAGAAGACTTTTACGTCAAGGTCGGGATCATGGTCCTTGAGCATCAGGGTGCTTTTCACCGTATTCATGCAGCAGACGTTAGAGCAGTAGGGCTCGCCTCTGCGTTGGGATCGTGAGCCGACACATTGAATAAAAGCGACGGACTTCGGGGGCTTTCGATCGGTCAGCCGAAGGACTTGGCCTTGGGTTGGTCCGCCGGCGTTGATGAGGCGCTCGAACTCGGGCGATGTGAGCACATTCTCATAACGCGTATAGCCGTATTCGTCCATCTCGGTGGGGTCATAGACTTCCATGCCTGTGGCGACAATGATGGTGCCCACCTTGAACGTCAGCTCCTGATCGCTCATGTTGAAATCGATGCACTTCTTTTTGCATTTCTCAATGCATTTGCCGCACACCACCGGGTCGTAGCCCAAGCAGTTGTTGATATCCATCACGTAGGCAGAAGGAATGGCTTGAGGAAAAGGCTGGTAAATGGCGCGGCGGGAGCTGAGCCCCATATTAAATTCGTTCGGGACCAACACGGGGCACACCTGGACGCAATCGCCGCAAGCTGTGCATTGGTCCTCTTTCACATACCGGGCTTTCTTGAGGATCTGGACTTGAAAATTACCGACATATCCTGAAACGGACTTGATTTCGCTCTGCGTCAACAGCGTGATGTTGGGATGCCGACCGGCATCCGCCATTTTTGGTCCGAGTATTCAGATGGAACAATCCATGGTGGGAAAGGTTTTATCCAGCCAGGCCATGATCCCTCCGATGCTTGGCTGCTTTTCCACCAGGATCACGCGATAACCGGAGTCCGCTAGATCGAGCGCGGCCTGGATTCCTGCGACGCCTCCTCCGATGACGAGCGTGGCAGGCTCAACGGGCACCTCAATCTCTTCACGGCCGCCCAGCCAACGGGCCCGAGCGACTGCGGAGCGCACCAGGTCCTTGGATTTCTGCGTCGCTCCTTCCGGGTCATGAGAGTGAACCCAGGAGCATTGCTCGCGAAGGTTGGCCATTTCCAGAAGATAAGGGTTCAGTCCCGCTTCAGCAACACATTTCCTGAAGGTAGGTTCATGCAGCCGCGGCGAACACGAGGCCACCACGATTCGGTTCAGGCGTTGTTCCTGGATGTCCGTCTTGATCTGGTTCTGCCCCGGCTCCGAACAAAGGTAGCCTTCGTGGCGGGATACGATCACATCCGGGAGCGTTTGGCCATAAGCGGCCACAGCCTCACAGTCGACGACACCTGCAATATTCGACCCGCAATGGCAGACATAAATCCCGATTCGACTTTCCTCTCTTTCCTTCGCTATCTGCATCTGAACCCTCACTTGATTAGAAAATAATGTGACCGTGTGCGTGTCGCATGTCCGTGACTTTAACCCCCCTTCATCCCCCCTTAATCTAACGCCCCCTCCACTCTCCCCCTCTTAAATTAAGAGGGGGCGGGGGGAGTTATGAGGGGGAATAGGGAGGTTATCGCTCCTCATATTTCGTGGACATCGATGCCCTATGCCCTATGCGCTATGCGTGTTTTTCACTCCGGGTTTTCGACCCGATCGCCTCTTCACCTTTGGACCACTCGATTTGATCGGCAAGAACACTGACCAGGTCACGGATCTCCATGGAGAGCGAGCCATGTTTATAAGGATCGCGCATCGCGCAAGTGAGGTGGATCATGCACTTGGGACAGGCCGTGATCAAGAGATCCGACTTTGTCGCCTTGGCCTCTTGCAAACGCTCCACCTGGATACGCTTCGAGTAAGCATCGCAATTGATAAACCCGCTATTCCCGCAGCAAATCGCACTCCTGCCGGAATTCTTCATGTCTTTAAAAGTCATCTCCGGAATCATTTGAATCAGGGCCCGCGGGGTCTCGCACGATCCTGCCATCCGGCCCAACCGGCAGGGGTCCTGGTACGTGGCCCGGCGTTTCAGGGGTTTGAACGTGACGCCCCCTTTGCTGATTTCCCGGCGTAAAAGGTCTGAAAGCAACGTCACTTTAAGCTTCTTCATGCCCGGGACCACTTCAGGCATGTATTGGCCCAGCACCTGATAGCATTCCGGGCAGGAGACGACAATCTCCTTCACTCCGGCTGCCTGAAATTCCTTGTAATTGAGGCGGCAAAGCGCCTCGAAATTTTCCCGGTCGCCGGTCCAGAGAAGATCGTGTCCGCAGCAGCGTTCCTCTTCTAAAACCACAGGCACGATCTCCAGAAAATTGAGGAGCCGAATGCTGTCCCGCACAATCGACAAGGTGTTCACCTCAATTCCAGAGAAAAAGACATCAAAATAGGGGGCGCATCCGGTGAAGAAGGCCACCGGACCGGATTGTGCCACTTGCAGCCCGTCTCCCAGCCAGCCCAGCCGGTTCTGTTTCAGGTCCGGAGAGGTCATCAGCCTCATCCAGGAATGCAAGGCCCCGTCATGCGACCGGTAACCTTTGAGGCCCTTAGTCCCGGCCAGAAGGGTTCGCATCTCCATGATGAACCGGCTGACCTGGACCCCGGAGGGACAACGCTCCTCGCAGAGTCCGCAGGTCAAGCATTCCCAAACCGAATTTTCAATGAACGATTCACTATCCGGCTCCGCAATCAGCTTATGAGCCAAAAGCCGTGGAGAGTACTCTTTGCCGTTGAGCATGCGGGGACACGAGGCCGAACACTTCCCGCATTCCAGGCACATGAATAAGGATTTATCCCGAATGAATCCTTTAATCCGGGGATCATCAAGCCTCACGTTGAGTCCCTCTCCTGACAGGCTTTGCGGGGTTCGGACCCATGGCCTGGATCTGCTCGGAAAAATCCCACAAAGCCTTGACCAATTCGTTCTTTTCGTGCGCCCCGAAGCTCTGCTCTACCAATCGTGATTGACCGATGCCGAAAATGTGGAGAAGCTTGCGTACCTTCGCCACATTGGAATGGCCCACTTCCGGACCCGGACCATAGCGGCAGTCTTCATCCTTACACTCCAGGAGAATCACGCCATCTGCTCCGTGTTCAAACGCCCGCAGGATCAAAGCCTGGTTAATCCTGCCAATGCACATCACCCGAATGAACCCGAAATTCGAAGGGATTTTCAAATGGGCCATGGCCGCGGAATTGAAACAGGCAAAAGGGCTCCAATTACAAAAAATCCCGAGTAGCTGGGTCTGCACCATGGCTCAACGCGCTCCTTCCAGGACGCCCGAAACAATCTCTTCCAAGAGCCGGTTGGAGAAATAAGGCATATCCAGGGCGGTTACCGGACAACGGCCCACGCAGCCTCCGCATCCGACGCAGTTGTAACGGAGAACCTCGGCCGTATAGGTCCCCTGTTTGTTCGGACGAAGATGAATAGCATCAAAAGGGCAAATATCCACGCACCGGCTGCATCCTCTGCACCGTTCAGGATCCACCTTGGGACTGAGTTCATGATCCTTGAGAAAGACTTCGGCTGCCGCCCTGGCTACCTGAGCGGCCAGGGCCGCGCCTGCTTCGAACGCACTCAGCCGCGATAGCGTTAGGCTCGAAACCCGATAGACACCCGGTTGAGGCGTATGGAAAAAGGCAAAATTATAACGATAAAACTTCTTAAGACCAATCAGGTCTTCCGGAATCGCAAGGGAAAGAACATTCTCCTCGGTCAAGCATATGATATCAGCCCGCCAGCGCATTGGTTTGCCATCGATCCGGGCTTTGACCTTGAAATCGCCGATGTGGCCGGAGACCTCCTCGATCGTCGCATGATCCTCATGAACGATACTTTGACCCGAGGTCGTCGGTCCGCTTGAAAAAGAGTTCGTCGCGGGCAGAGCCGATTCCTTGGCAAGGCGGCATCGATGAACCAGACGCACGTGAAATCCCTGAAGATCGAGATTCAAAGCCGCACTGATCCCGGTTTCAGAACCGCCAAGGATAAGGATATTCCTCCCAATTTCGGTGATCCCCTGACGGAGGGGACCGAGGAAACGGGTCCGGATAAAAGCCTCCCGGAAAAGATCGCGGGATCGATGGACCATTTCCTCTTCGGAAAGATCCTCTACCGAAAGGTAATCGCGCAGATTGATCATTTCGAAACTGGATCGGTCCAGACCGTGTTCGTCGAAGAGATGGATCCGGGTGCGGTTTCTCTGGTCATTGCAGGAGATACACTGGAACTCCAGGGGACAGCAGGCACACGAGGCAAGGATCACGCGGGTCAACCGATGTTCTTTCACGGCAGCCGCGATCCGGTCGGAGCCGCGCGGATGACACGCGGAAAAGACCATCTCCGCATGAGCCACTTCAGGCCCTTTTTGGGCCAGCTCCAGGACTTGAGCCAAAACCGCCGCAGGCGCCATGGTTCCGTTGCAGGTGCAGAGGAATACACCCAACCGGACCTCATCGGGGCGTTTGGCCGAGTGCATCGGCTCTGGCACCGCTTTGGAGCGGAGGGGCAAAGCCAGGGCGATGGCCTGACCGGCACAGGCGCTTCCCGCATTCATTAAACTCATCAAGTCCGCCTTGAATTCCCCTGCTCTGAAAATACCCGGAAGCTCATTGAAATTCACTGCGGGCATTTCTTGATCGTTGGCTACAATGATACCGGGGCTGAGAAACTCGAACGAGGTCGAGGTTCTAAGATGGTCGATGGCTCCGACGTCGGAACAAACCGTCTCGCAGCTTCGGCACTCACAGCAGGCACTGCATTGGAGACAACGCCGGGCTTCGGCCATTGCTTGATCCATGGTCAATCCGAGACCAACCTCCTCGAAGTCCCGGCGTCGCAGCTTGGGCTGGCGCAGGGCCATTTCCTGACGTGGCTGTTGAGGAAGGTCCTCTGAAATCGTTATATACTCGCCCGCGCCGCGAATACGAACAGGCAGTTCAGCGTAAGGAGAGGGAAGCCCTGTCAAATGTTCGATCATCTTTCCGGCTGCGATCCGTCCGTGGGCCATGGAGGCAAGCACGGTAGACGGCCCAGTGACCACATCCCCCCCGGCCCAGATTTTCGGGTTCCGGGTCTTGAGGTCATCATCCACCCTGATCGTTTTGAGAGAAACCTCCACACCGCTTCCGTCCGTCAGGAAGTCGAGATTCGGGGTTTGGCCGGTGGCTGTGATGACGGTATCTGCTTCCGCCTGAAACTCAGATCCTGCAATCGGCCTCGGCCTTCTTCGGCCCGAATCGTCCTTCTCACCCAGCTCCATGCGAACAAGCTCCATTCCTGAAGCCTTTCCATTTTGGGTCAATATTCGAGTAGGTCCGACCCGGTATTCGATTTGGATACCCTCGGCTTCAGCTGAGGCAATTTCAGTCTCCTGAGCCGGCATATCCTGTCGCTCTCGGCGGTAGAAAATGGTCACGTCCGCCCCCAAACGGAGAGCGATTCGGGCGGCGTCAATCGCCGAATTACCGCCGCCAATGACCGCTACGTTTTTCCCAACATCGATCTTCTCGCCTGAATGAAAGGCCCGAAGCAATTCGATTGCACCGAAACATCCGTCCGCATCGTTACCGGAAATTTCGAGGGCCGCGCTCCGCTGGGCGCCCACTGCCAAAAAGACGGCATCAAACTCTCTCCCCAGTTCCTCGAGACGGATCTCCTGACCGATGCGGCCGTTGCATTTCAATTCCACGCCCATAGCAAGGATATCCTGAATCTCTCCGTCCAAAACGTGGGGAGGCAAGCGGTAAGCAGGAATGCCCCACCGAAGCATGCCGCCTGCTTCGGCTAAAGCCTCAAAAATGGTTACCCGGAAGCCAGCCTTGGCAAGGTAGTATGCGGCAGTGAGTCCTGCCGGTCCTGAGCCCACAATCGCCACCCGTTCTTTGCGTAACGGCTCAGCAGGAGAAACCCGCGATGCTTTCCCCTCTGAGGCGTTTCCATGCTCTGCTTGATAGTCGGAAAGAAAGCGCTTGACATCGCAGATGGCCACGGCCTGGTCTAACTCGGCCCGACGGCATGAGGCCTCGCAAGGGTGATGACAGACGCGGCCGCAGATCCCCGGCAGGGGGTTGTCTTCCTTGATGATATCCAGTGCCTCTTCGAACCGACCTGCAGCGGTGAGCGCCATGTAAGCCTGGACGTTCACTCCGAGGGGACATTCCAGCCGGCAGGGACTGATCTTTCTCTTGTCCAGCTCCAGAGCGCGCGACGGACAATAGGCCGGCGTTCGGGAAAGCGGCAGACGACCTTGCTGCTCCAGAGGACAGACCTCCATGCATCGGTTGCAGCCCGTGCACAGATCATAATCGACATAGATCGGGTCCTGCTCCACGACGACGCGGTAACCCTCAGGAATTTTTTCCAGGGATGAAACTTTCGCCCGCGTCAGCGGAGTCACCAAAGGATGGCGGGTCACTCGAAGGTAAAGGGGACGGAACTGGAAGTTTAAATCGATGGGCCATTCAGGGACCTGTTCCGCTCCTTTTGGCAGTTCTAAAAAATGCTGCGCCCGTGTGACCCAGATCACGGGGATTCCGGCCTGGGCCAGATCCTCTGCCACCTTGAGGGCGCCGTAGCCCGATCCGAGGAGCAAAACGGCCTTATCCGGAGCTTTCGTTTTTGAGAAGGATGTCATTGGATCTCCGGGAGGATCTCGGGCGGGCTCTCCCGGTTCTGATCCAATTTGGCCCGGCTTTTTTGAATGGCCTCTCCGTACTCCCGGCCCCGGTCAAAGGCCTTTGCGTTGGTCTCCCGGGTCTTAGACGGAACCGAGCTGAGCACCGCCTGGCGCAGAGAGTCGAGCTGAACGAGATCGCTGATCGCGGAGAGAAAACCAAGCATGACGATGTTGGCCATCATCTTGTTGCCAAGTTTGTCTGCAAACCGGGTGGCGGGGATATGATAAGCGGTCCAGCGGGGGTCCAGGTCCTGGGGTTGGACCAGGTCGGTATCCCAAATGAGGAGCCCTCCCGGTGAAAGGGAGGCAATATTTTTGTCAAAACCTTCCTGACTCATGCATACTAAGATTTGCGGATGCTGCACATAAGGGAAGAGTATTTCTTCCTCGCTGATGATCACCTGAGCCGAGCAGAAGCCTCCCCGGGCCTCCGGTCCGTAGGCCTGAATCATGGTAGCGTGCTTCAGATCGTGAATGGTTGCAGCCTTGCCCAGGATGTTTCCGATCAGCACAATGCCTTGCCCGCCAAATCCGGTAATCAGAACCCCTCTTTCATTCCCGGTTCCCATCAATTCACCCTTTCGCCTGTTTCTCCATCCTCGGAACCTGGCGCTCGAGCGTCGGCCAATCTCCCAGCTCGCGGCGGTGGATCAACTGATAGTTGTCCAAGAAGGTCGGCCTCTCGATGTCTATGAATTTTCCGACCACCAGATGCTTATTGAAATCCAACACCGCATCTTTCGGATCAATCTGGTTTCGGACCACGGAACGTTCGTGGAGGAATTTGATTAAATCGACGGCCTTCCCCAATTTGTTGCGCCTGCCAAACGTCACGGGACAGGCAGCCAGGATCTCTATAAAAGAGAACCCCTTTTTCTGCATGGCCTCAATCACGGACTCCGTGATCCACCGGATATGAAGGGTGGTCCAGCGGGCGACATACACCGCCCCGCACGCGGCTGCCAGGGAGCAGAAGTTAAACGGCTCTTCGAAGTTGCCGGCGGGAGTCGTAGTAGTCTTGGCGCCGAACGGGGTGGAAGGAGCCACCTGGCCGCCGGTCATGCCGTAGTTGAAGTTGTTCACGCAGACGACGGTCATGTCCACGTTGCGCCGGGCCGCATGGATAAAGTGATTGCCGCCGATGGCGAAAAGATCGCCATCGCCTGAGGCCACGATGACGGAGCTTTGGGGCCTGGCCAGCTTCAAACCGGTTGCAAACGGAATGGCCCGGCCATGGGTCGTGTGGAAGGAGTCCAGATTGAGGTAGCCGGCCATCCTGCCGGTACACCCGATTCCCGAGACCATCGCCACATCGTTCAGGGGGAGACCGGACTTCTGAATGGCCGTCAGCACACAGCCAAAGATCGTGCCGATGCCGCAACCGGGGCACCAGATGTGCGGAATCCGGTCGGGCCGCAGCAACGGGTCATGAGGGTGTGGCAAGGCGGCTTTCTGTTTTTTCTTGCTCATGTCCTTTCCTTCGATGCCCCTTGGACGGCGGTCAGGATTCTATCCGGCTGAATGATCGCCCCGCCCGCATGGGGTACCAGCACGACAGGACAGCAGCCGCCGGCGCAGCGTTCCAATTCCAAAACCATTTGGCCATAATTGATTTCGGGCATGACGAGGCAGCGGACCTTCCTGGCCAAATCACGGATCATCTTCTCGGGGAAGGGCCAGATCGTATTCAATTTGACGAGTCCTGCTCTGATTCCTTTCTCGCGGGCCTCCGCGACGGCCCGTTTGGCAGACCGGACGCTGATGCCATAGGCCACGACTGCCACTTCCGCATCATCCATAAGGAAGGTATCGTATCGGATGATCCGGTCTGAGTTCTTCCGCACTTTTTGAACCAGCCGACTGATCATCTCCTCCTGGGCAACGTCAGTCATCACCGGGTAGCCGCGTTGGTCGTGGGTCAATCCGGTCACGTGCATGTGATAACCTTCTCCGAGGGTAGCCATGGGTGCCACGCCGTCGGAATCGGGACGGTAGGGCAGATACTTGCCGGGCGGAACCGCTGGTTTCTTCCGGTTGATCACTTGAATCTTATCCGCAGACGGGATCACCACCCGCTCGTTCATATGACCCACCACCTCATCCGCCAAAATGATCACGGGCAGCCGGTACTGCTCGGAGAGGTTAAAGGCCCAGATCGTGAAATCGAACATCTCCTGGGGAGAGGAAGGCGAGATCGCTATGATTTCATAGTGGCCGTGCGCACCCCACCGGGCTTGCATCATATCCGCCTGAGCAACCAAAGTGGGCAAACCGGTGCTTGGGCCAGCCCGCTGCACGTCGCAGACGACGCAGGGCGTCTCGGTACAGAGACCCAGGCTGATGTTTTCCATCATCAGCGAAAAGCCGGGGCCGGAGGTACTGGTCATGGCTTTCATGCCGCCCCAACTCGCGCCCAGGATCGCCGCCATGGAGGCCAGTTCGTCCTCCATCTGAATGAAAATCCCACCGACCTCGGGTAATCGGTTCGACATCCGCTCTGCCACTTCCGTGGCCGGCGTGATCGGATAGCCTGCGAAAAAGCGACAGCCGGCGGCAATCGCCCCTTCACAGCAGGCCTCATCCCCGTTCATGAAATAGGTTCCAGTCAAAACGGCTCTCTCGACCAAGAAATACCTCTCTTCGCGAAACCCAAAAAATTCCCTCCGCTCTTATCTCTCTACTTCTTCCTGATAGATAAAATGGTCACGGCAGGGATTCTTTTTCGGGAAAAAGAATCCGACGGGCAATCGTATTTAGGTCTTAGGCGGCACCTCGACGGAAAAGATCGCAAAATCCGGGCAAATGGCCTCACAGAAATGGCAGTTCACACACTTATCCTCTCCTTCCGTCTCGGGGTAATAATAACCTTTGAGGTTGAAGGTTTGCGACATCCGGAGGACATTGCGAGGGCAGTAACTGACGCAGAGCTCGCAGCCCTTGCATCGCTCTTTAATGACAGTGACCTGACCCCTCGCGACCTGAATGGTCTCAAGATCGAGCGGAATACGCCAATATTTCATTTAAATTCCTTTGCTCACTAAGTTGGATAACCGTCCCGGGACCCGTTTGCAAAAAGAAACCCGGACCGGAAACTGGATACTAACTCACTGCTGTCCAAGAACGGCTGAATGTGCTGTAACGTTTGTTGATTTCATTTGACTTTTTGGCTAGTATACCCCTCTTTCAAAATCAGGTTCACCGCAGAGTCGCGGAGGTCGCTGAGAAAGATCTTTCTTCTGACCCAATCGGGAGACGGCGATTGGATCAGAAACGCTCCCCTTCGACCATAAAACCGGGACTCTTTGAAGGCTATACAAGCTATTAAGGGCCCTATCCCGGAGTAACAGAAGCCTTTTTATTTGGCGGCCTCTCACCGCCAAATAAAAAATTGGTTTCTCTGCGTCCTTTGCGTCTCCGCGTTGAGAATCCTATTTTCGACAAGAGTGATACTAACTGTAAAAAATTTAACAGGAAATCCCGATTTTAGCAAATTTAGTGATAAAGAAATTGGTTGAGATTCTTGACAAAGGGTGTAAAGGGATTACGTTTTCATTAAGTCAACGTCAGGGATTTTTAACCGCGAGAATTGAAGGAGGAAAACCATGGCAAGGAAACACACGAATATGAATCCTGTTGTTCACTTTGAGATGCCGGCGGAAGATAGAAAACGTATGGCGGATTTCTATACAAAGGTGTTTGGTTGGAAGATGCAGATGTTAGGCTCAGAAATGGGCGACTACGTCCTTGCCACCACAACGGATGTCGGCAAAGATGGCCGTCCCAAGAATCCCGGCGCCATCAACGGCGGCTTCTTTCCGAAGTCGGACGAAAGGCCCGCGCAATATCCCTCCGTGGTGATTGCAGTCGAAGATATTAAGGAGCACATGAAGGAAGTGGAGAAAGCGGGCGGCAAGGTACTTGGAGAGCCGTGGGACATACCCGGCGTTGGGTTGTACGTGTCGTTTATCGACACGGAAGGCAACAGAGTAAGCATGCTCCAGCCGTCTCGCCGATAAATGTTTCTTGTTGCAACGAGATTCATTTGCCTAACCGCAATTAGCCTCATCCCGCGTCTCGCGGAATAAACGACAGGCTGGCACTGCGCCGGGCTTTCAGATGCCGCTTCACTAAACCCAAAAAGGCAAAAATGTTGAGAATATTTACGATTGGATGTTTATATTTTCAACAGTAAAATTCGTATAATTTTTAAACGTTTAAGAAAACAATACCAAAAAGCAT
Organism: uncultured delta proteobacterium; assembly: GCA_963765435.1. GTDB lineage: Bacteria > Desulfobacterota > BSN033 > BSN033 > UBA1163 > UBA1163. The sequence continues at coordinate 1,219,854 of CAVXWK010000002.1, read as the reverse complement.
CGCAGAATTATTCAACAGCCGCAGAGTCATCCCTTGAGAACCCGTTTAAGATTGCTCTTTTTTTTGTCGTCTAACCTATCGTAACTCCAAACGAATTTATTTTTTCCAAAATTTATTTGTGAATTGTTTTACTTTGGCTCGCTATTTGAAACAATAGAAAGCGAACGAACAAAAAAACGAGAGTTAACTCTCAGAAAAAGGAGGCGGTAGAAATGGTTATTATCTTGGTTGCTCTGACAATCTTCGCTGTGTTTGTGATACAGGCCATCCTACGCCGTTCGACTCGCAGGATAGAAGTTCCCTTGGCTGAGTTGGAGAGGGGCTTGAGAGTCGTCTCTCTAGTCCCGGCACCTGCGAGGGTGCCCCAGTTTCCTACGGATGTCTATTACCACAGTGGACATGCCTGGATGAAGCTTGAGGGAGGTAACAGGATAAAGGTGGGTCTTGATGATTTCACCCAACAGGTGATGGGGGACATTGACGACATCAAGGTCCCCCCGATAGGCGCCAAACTGAATCAAGGGGAGGTCGCCTGGAAAGTCCGCCATGGCGAACGGAAATTGTGCCAGCTGGCTCCTTTGGGCGGAACGGTCGTAGACGTTAATGAAAACCTGATAAAAGATCCGACGCTCGCCAACCGTTCCCCTTACGAAGAAGGGTGGATCCTGAAGATTCAAGCGAAAGGTCTCAACAAGGAAATGCCCGAATTGAAGGACGCTCTCCAATTCAAATTGCACTTCGACCAATGTAAGGCCAAATTGATGTCGAGCTTCAATAGCCAGACGCTCGGATTGGCCTATGGTGACGGGGGAGAAGTAATCAGAGGGGTTGCAAGTAAACTCGACGAGAAGGGATGGAAGACGCTGGTCGCACAATTATTCCATTCTTCTCCGGATTAACGTCAAAAACAGAAAGGAGGGTGATCTTATGGTACCTATCTTCGTCATACTGACTATCGTTGGCTGTATCGGAATAAAGGCACTTACTCAAAGAGTCAGAGGAACTCATTCCGCTGAGGAAATCAGCATGAGGAGGGTCAAATGGGGATTGACAGAAGAAGCTTTCTTAAAATCTTAGGTGGAACATTAGCAGGAGCAGCGCTCGGAAACGTCTTGACCCCAAGAACGGTCAGGGCAATGGTTGCGGCTCATCCCAAGGAATTCATGGGCGTCCTGGTCGACACCACACGCTGCGTGGGGTGCCGAACATGCGAAGAGGTCTGTGCGGACGCACATCATCTTGCCGTTCCGGATATCGCCGATTCCTCCGTATTCAGTAAAGAACGGCCGACCTCGGTGAGCCAATGGACGGTGGTCAACCGCTACGAAACAGAAAAGGGAGAGATCTTTGTGAAGAGACAGTGCATGCACTGCAACCAGCCCGGTTGCGTCGCGGCCTGCCTGGTGAAGGCGATGCAGAAAAGAGAGGAAGGGCCGGTGACCTGGGATACCAATTGCATGGGTTGCCGGTACTGCATGCCCTCCTGTCCGTTTGAGATTCCAAAGTTTGAATTCGGGAGTGCCACTCCCAGGATCCAGAAGTGCAATATGTGCTGGGAAAGGCTGGGAAAGGGAGAAAAGCCGGCCTGTGTCGAGAACTGCCCGGAAAAAGCGCTTCTCTATGGCAGTCGGAGGGAACTGATTGAAGAAGCCAACAGGAGAATTTACCAGAAACCCGGAGAGTACGTAACCCACATTTATGGAGAGCATGAAGTGGGAGGGACGGGGTACCTTTATCTCTCAAAGGTCCCCTTCGAGCAGATCGGTTTCAGAACAGATCTCGGAACAACCCCTTCTCCGGAATTTACCAAAGGCTTTCTCTATTCGGTTCCGCTTGTCCTTTTACTCTGGCCTGCATTCTTGATCGGAGTAACCACCTTAACCAAAAAAGGTGAAGAGGAAATAGGAGGAAAAGGAGGACGATCATGAACGAAACCGCCGCCACCCCAGAAATAAAGAACGTCAAGGACTTTTGGACCTTTATCCGCGGCGAGCTCAAGCCGAAAGGAAAGATCTTCACCACCTTCAATGTCATCTCTTTTCCGATCATCGTCCTCGGAGCCGCTCTCATCCTCCTCCGTTTGGTAAAGGGGCTGGGTGCGGTGACCAACCTTTCTCAAGAATTTCCCTGGGGAATATGGATCGGATTTGATGTGATGGTGGGGGTTGCCTTTGCAGGAGGTGCCTACATCCTCACCTTTGTTGTCTACATCCTTCGTTCCGAAAAGTATCATCCGATCGCAAGGGCAACGGTCCTCAACGGGTTCCTCGCCTACGTCTTTTATGCCGGCGCCATCTTCCTCGATCTGGGTCGATGGTGGAACATCACGAACCCCATCTTGGGGAATAGGTTTGGCGTCAACTCAGTGCTCTTCCTTGTCTCCTGGCACTTTATGCTCTATATGATCTCCCTGTTTATCGAATTCTCCCCCGCCGTGGCGGAATGGCTCGGATTCAGGAGAATCAGGAAGGTCCTTGCTTCGCTCACCGTGGGAGCGGTCATTTTTGGCATCGCCCTTTCCACCCTCCACCAATCCGGTCTGGGCGCTCTCTTCTTGATGGCCAAGAGCAAGATTCATCCGCTGTGGTATACGGAGTTCATCCCGGTACTGTTCTTTCTCTCCAGCATCTTTGCCGGACTCTCCATGGTCATCTTTGAAGGGACGATCAGCCACAAGGTCTTCGCGAATCAAATCGATCACGACCACCAACAATCGTTCGATCGTATCCTGATCGGGTTGGGAAAGGGATGCGCAGGGGCGTTGTTCGTCTATTTCTTCATGAAGGTACTGATTCTTATCCACGGGAAACAATGGCCGCTCTTAGCGACTCCGATGGGGACATGGTACCTTATCGAACTCATCGGTTTTGTCCTGCTCCCTTGCTTCCTGTTCCTGCACGGGGTGCGGTACGAAAATGTGACGGTGATCCGGATGGCGGCTATCCTTTCAATGCTTGGAATTCTCATCAACCGACTCAATTACTCTGTCATTGCCTATAAGTGGTACGTGCCTTTGAGCCAGAGATATATTCCCTCGTGGATGGAGATCGTGATCACCCTCGCCATTCTATTCACGGAGGTATGGGCATTCAGGTGGATCGTAAACCGGATGCCGGTAGTTCGCGAATCTCCGGCATGGGTAACAGAAGAAGAAACTGTCATGAAGCCTGCAACGATCAGAAAGGGGGTCTCCCAATGGAAGGTTTCAGCTATGTAGATATCTTTGCCACAAAGGGTATTGAATACTTGCTTGTGATCGGTTTTCTCCTGCTCTTTGTCGTTTTCTGGAGATTTTTGGCCAGGCCCGCAAAAGCGGTCTTTCAGGCGACGAAGAGGCTTATTCCCGCTGTCAACGAATGGTTTAGTCTCCCGGAGGACAACATCTATTATCACATGGGTCACACCTGGGCCGCTCCGGAGAGGAAAAATCTGGTACGGGTGGGACTGGATGATTTTGCCCAAAGACTCGTAGGGAAAATCAACGCGATTCACTTACCCGGCATCGGTTCAACCCTCCATCAGGGGGACGCGGCGTGGAGTCTGGAGATCGATTCAAAAAAGATCGATATGCTCTCGCCCGTCGACGGAAAGGTGATGGCCATCAATGACAAGATCGTCAGCTCACCCGAAAACGTTAATAAGTATCCTTACGTGAGCTGGCTGATGGAGGTCGAAGCGCCGAGGTTTTCAGTAAACAAAAAACAATTGCTCTCAGGGACGCTGGCAAAAAAGTGGATGGAGGAGGTAAGAGAAAATCTCTTATCAAAAATGAGTTACAACCTTGGTCTGGTCTACCAGGATGGCGGATTGCTGGTGGACGGCATGGCAAAGAATCTTGACAGAGACAACTGGGATGAAATCGCAAAAGATTTTTTCCTGGTTTCAGAAGCTTGAGGCCGCAAAGGGATAGACGTGCTTGGGATTCCTGCTCTGTGCGGTTGAAGCATGACAGAATCACTGAAATTGCTTGACGTGTCGATTGTCATGGGCAAAAAACTCATTTTCCTAATAGCCATTCTCCTTGCCTTTAACCTCCCGGCCAATGCTGACGAGAGCGGTCTTTTCTCAAAGATTGGGGCTAAACCAATAAAGAACCACAAGAAGGCCCCGAATGTCTGCCTTGAGGAGTTGAACGGAGGAAAAGTTCAGTTAGCCGCCCTTAAAGGTAAAATCATCTTTCTCAATTTCTGGTCAACCTGGTGTGGTCCCTGTAGAGAAGAGATGCCTTCCATGGAGGCTCTGTGCCAGCATTATAAGGGAAAAGATTTTCTCCTTCTAACGATCTGCATCGACGATGAAGGCCGGGAGCCGGTAAAGAAATTTATCGAAAGACATCGATATCGTATACCCATTCTGCTTGACCCGGCCGGTAAAACGCTTGACCTTTTTGAAATCAGCAGAATTCCTGCAACACTCATCATCGATAGGAATGGGAGAATGATAGGAAGGGTGATTGGCCCGAGGAATTGGAGCAGTCCGGAGGTCTTTTCACTCGTCGATCAAATGCTTATGCTTCTTGACGGGCCGGGAGTTGCACCCGTGAGCCGAAGAGGGTGAAAAGGTGGACGAAAAGAAAAATTACTACCAGCTCGTTCCGAAGAAAGAACTGAAGTGCGTTTGGATGACTGCAGGTCTGCTCACCTATAAACTCTGTAAATATGACTTGCAGTGTGAGAGATGTCCCCTGGATTGGGAGCTTAGAAATCTTTCCCTAAACCCTCCCTTCGATCCCGCTGCTTTCGGGAAGGGGAAAACCAGTAGCTCTGAGGGGGCGACCCCGGCTCTTCCCCGGGATAAAGAAAAATCACGACAGGAGTTCTTGGAGGAAGACCTCTCCCCATCCGATATAAGAGGATCCTTGTTTTATCACCCGGGACATACCTGGATCAAGGTGGAAAAGGCGGATGAGGTTCGGGTCGGCTTGGACTGTTTCCTGCGGAGAATCGTAGAAAAAGTGAACGTCATCGTGCTTCCTCTCCCTGGGAGGCGCTGCCACCGGGGAGAGAATCTCTGTTCCATCATTCAAGAAGAGGGCATTCTGGATATTGTTTTTCCGGTCAGTGGATCGATTCTTTCGGTCAACCAGAAATTGAAAGATCAGCCCAATCTGGTCAGCGAGGACCCCCTGGGAAGCGGATTTCTACTGACCCTGAAACCTAAGAACCTTCAACAAGAGCAAAAATATCTCTTCTCTGGGCAAGCGGCTCTCTCCTGGTACCAGAAGGAATTGGAACGGTTTAAGGCGGCTGCTGTCTCGGAATTGCACGGGCAGGAAAGAGTTGGCATCACCATGCAGGATGGAAGGATAAGTCTCAGAGATATAAGAACATTCGTTGATCCGGAGCGGTATATCCAGTTGGTCAGCACTTTTCTGCGGAACGGGGAAAAAGATTTTCAGGTACCTAAGCGCGAAACTATCGAGCATTCCAAATCCCGGCTTGGATAGTTACTCTCTTGCATTGCCGTTGTCTGCTATCTCCCCTGCAGAATCGCCCGCTATAGCTGACTTCGTATTGATACCTAACGGAAAATATAGTAAGAATAAGCCGAGATAGGATGGGGAGCACGAAACGGTTTGTGCTAGGGGCCCCAAAGGGTGGCCACCTCCCGAGGTAGGCAAACCCCATAGGCTCCGCTCAATACAGCACTTTTGGAGTCTCTCCGGGCACCTCCCCAGATACCTCTTCCAGAAGGGATAGAGGAAAGCACGATGCATAAACTATTCTTCCGAAAAATTCTGCCGACCGTGAGGAGCTTGAGTCTTAAGCTCTACCTCCTTCTCTTCGTCCTTTTGATTATTTCCTTTGCGGGAATCATGTATTTTAACGTAACCTCTTATACTCGCCACTTTAATGAAAGCATGATCAACAGTGCGATTCATGCCAGCAATCTGATTAAACGTTCCACCCGCTACAGTATGTTGAAAAACGATAGGGAAAATCTCTCCAATATTATTGCGACCATCGGCCAGGAAAAAGGAATGGAGGGAATCCGGATCTACAATAAAATAGGGACCATTGCCTTTTCGAATGAGGCGGAAGAGGTCAATACCATTGTAGACAAGAAGATAGAACAGTGCTATGTCTGCCATGAAAAAGAGCCTGCCCAGGTTCATCTCAATACCCAAAATAGAATCAGAATTCTGCATTCCAATCGAGGATACCGGGTCTTAGGCCTGATCAACCCGATAGAGAATGAACCAGAATGCTACAACGCCAGTTGTCACGGCCACTCTCCCAAGGACAACCTTCTCGGCCTTTTGGATGTAAAAATATCGTTAAAATCCGTCGATGAGGAAACCTACCAGACGAAAAGGAAAATGGTTCTGTTTTCCAGCATTATGATTCTTGTCACAGCCCTGCTGTTCGCAGGGTTCATCTTGCGCCTGGTCCATGTCCCGATCCGAAAGCTCGCCAAAGGAACGAGGGAAGTGGCCAATTTAAACCTGAATTACACGATTGATTTTGACTCTAAGGACGAGATGGGAGAATTGGCTCGATCGTTTAACCAGATGACCAAGCAACTGAAGGCGGCAAATGAAGCGAATCAAGAGTGGTCGTCCACTCTGGAAAAAAAGGTTAGGCAGAAGAGCGAGGAGCTTAAAAAGGCCCAAGCCCATCTCCTCTTAGTTGAAAAGATTGCGTCCCTTGGAAAGCTTTCTGCCGTGGTTGCCCACGAGATCAACAATCCTTTGTCCGGAATCCTCACGTATGCAAAGCTATGTCTTAAGATGATCCAAAATCCCGCCTCGTTATCGCGGGAACAAAACAACTCCGTGGTTCAATTCTTGAGCGTGATCAGAGATGAGGCCATCCGTTGCGGTGACATCGTCAAGAACCTGTTGATTTTTGCTAAAAAGGACTTTGGCAAATGGACCGAAGAAAGTCTCAACAAGATCATTCAGAACAGCCTTCAACTGGTGAAACACAAAATCCAAATAAAGGAGCTGGAGCTGCTTCAGGAATTAGGCGAGGGGAATGATATCATCTACTGCGATGCCAGCGGGATCCAGCATGTATTGGTCGCTTTATTTATTAACGCCATCGATGCGATGTCCAAAGGAGGGAAGTTAAGGGTCAAGACATTTCTCTTAAATAGTACTCACGAGGTTCAGATTGTGGTTTCGGATACCGGCAGTGGGATCCCCGAAGAGATCCTTCCCCGCATTTTCGAGCCCTTCGTCTCTACCAAGGAATCGACAGGATTGGGTTTGTCCGTCGTCTACGGAATCATTCAGCAGCATCAGGGAGAGATCGAGGTGGAATCCGAACCGAACCGCGGAACAACCTTTGTGATCACCCTGCCCCGAAGGCCCGTTCGCGGTCCAGTCGGGGACGGAGCCGTCGTGCCGTCAACCTTGAACTCTCGCGAGAAGGAGAAGGAAGATGAATAACCAAGGCGTTGGTATCTTAGTTGTGGATGACGAGTTTTCGGTCCGAGATTCCTTATGCAACTGGTTTAGAAATGAGGGATACCGGACGGACACTGCTGAGAATGGCTCGGAGGCGTTGAGAAAGCTCCAGGATAGCCTGTGGGACATTGTTCTGTTGGATATTAAAATGCCCGGAATGGACGGTATGGAACTCCAGAAGCATATTAAGAAAATCGATAACACCATCATCGTGATTATTATCACCGCCTATGCCACGGTGGATACCGCCGTAGACGCGATGAAAGAGGGCGCCTTCGATTATCTTTCCAAACCGATCGATCCAGATAAGCTCTCTATCCTGATTCGCAACGCCGTCAACCAGAGGAGGCTCATCGCCGAAAACATTCAGCTGAGACAAAAGGTCGAGGAGCTTACGTTGCAGGATGAGATTGTGGGGGAAAGTCCTCAGATTAAGAAAATCCTGGAGATGATCGATACCGTGGCCAAAACCGACGCGACGGTCCTGATCCGGGGCGAAAGCGGAACCGGAAAGGAACTCGTCGCGCAGGCCATCCACGGGAAGAGCAACCGACGGTATTTTCCCATTATCTCTATCAACTGTGGTGCCTTTCCCGAAGGCCTCTTGGAAAGCGAGCTCTTCGGCCATGAAAAGGGCGCTTTTACAGGCGCCCAGTACAAACGGAAAGGAAAGTTGGAGATGGCCAACGGGGGCACCATCTTCTTCGACGAAATCGGAAATATTGCCGCGAAGATGCAGATGGACCTTCTTCGCGTGATTGAAACCAAACAGTTCACGCCCCTGGGAAGCAATAAGGTCGTGAATGTGGATTTCCGGATTATTGCCGCCACGAATTCCGACCTGGAAAAGAAAGTAGCGGAAAAAGATTTCCGAGAAGACCTCTATTACCGGTTAAATGTTTTTTCTATCCAAATCCCGCCCCTTCGGGAAAGGACCATGGACATCCCACCGATCGCCCATTATTTTCTCGATAAGTATGCCCGGTCTATGAACAAAGATGTGACCGACATCTCCCCAGAAGCGATGAGGATACTGACCCAGTATAATTGGCCGGGGAATATCAGAGAGTTGAGAAATACGATCGAGAGGGCGCTGGTCGTCGTGGGAAAGAAAAATAGGATTGAGGTAGAGGATCTAAATCTTCTCTTCCTCTCCAAGGCAAATCCTCCCGGAGATTCCTTGGAGGAGATAGAAAAGGCCCATGTCAAACGAATATTAGAGCAGTCCGACTGGAATATCTCCAGATCTGCCGAGACGCTAAAAATAGACCGGGTGACCCTCTACAACAAGATCAAGAAATACGGCTTACAGAGATAAGCTTCATGTCCTATATCGACATCGTCCCTATCGGCGAGGTAGAGGAAACCGCCCTTTCATTTCTCAAACAAAGCATCTTTCAGACCTTCAAGATCCAGACGAGGATCCGAAATCGCCCCTTTGACCTTTCTCTCGCCTATGACCCTGTCCGCGATCAGTACAACTCCAGCGGCCTCCTGCTCGAGTTAATCAATGAACCTCCTCCGGAAACCTTGAAGATTTTAGGGGTGACGGAGTTGGATCTATTTATACCCATATTTACCTTTCTCTTCGGTGAGGCCCAGCTAAACGGGATTGGGGCCTTGGTCTCTGCCCACCGCCTTCATAATCAGTTTTACGGCATTTCTGAGAACAGGGAGCTATTGGAGAGTCGTCTTCTGAAAGAGGGCATCCATGAATTGGGACACACCCTCGGCCTGATTCACTGTTTCACCCTGAAGTGTGTGATGAAGTCTTCCACTTACGTGGAAGAGATTGATCAGAAATCTATTCATTTCTGCAAATCCTGTGAACAAGAAGTCCTTCACTGGCGGAATGGAAGAAGCACCCCATTGACGTGATGGGGAATGAGAGATGCTGAAAAAACTTCAGCATGACAAGGATATTCGCAAGGGTTTGAATCCTTATTACAAAGAACGGTTTTGCAAGCGATTTGTCCGTTTGCCTCAGAGCTTCAATTGATAGACCCGGTACGTTTTGATGCGACTGCCCCCCATCGTCTCAATCCTCTTGTTGAGCAGGTTGTTGTCCTCCCGAACCCATGAAAGCTCACCACCCGTGTAACCGCGTGCCTTTGCCACCCGGAAGGACTCGAGATACAGGAGGGTCTCCAATCCCCGGCGCTGGAAAGCTTTGCGCACCGCCAGTAACGCAAACCGGAGGGTCTTGATTTGCTTGGAGTAGAAATAAAATTTCAACATGTCGGCGAAGCCCACGCGTCCGTCAAAGCGTTTGAGCACTTCATTATAGTCGGGCAAAATCATGGAGAAAGCCACGGGCTTGCCCTTGACCTCCACAAAATTGACCAGCTCTTTTTCAATCACGGGCCGGAGCTTGGCGCTAAAATACTGAAGATCACTGGTGCCCATAGGGGTAAAACCGAATTCTTCACTATTGGCATCGTTCAATATTCCCATCAGCGTATTCATCTCCTGCCGGAACCGGCTCATGTTCAGGTGCCGGATGACAATCCCCTCCTTCTTCTGGGCATGCTCGGAGAGTTTCTCCAAACCTTCGGGGAAAGGACCGCGGGCGTCCATCCAATAGGCATAGAAATCCTTCTCTTTCTCAAAACCATATTTCTCCAGAAACTCAGGATAATAAGAAGGATTGTAAGGCATCATGATGGCCGGCGGACGGTCAAACCCTTCCACTAAGCAACCCATCCCGTCCAATTGGGAAAAAGCCATCGGCCCGCGCATCAGCTTCATCTCCCTCTCTGACAGCCACTGTTTGGCGGCGTCCAAAAGCGCAGCGGCTCCTGTGTAGTCCCGGTCCACCTCGAAAAAGCCGAAGAAGCCCGCTCGCTCGTTATGATACCGGTTGGCGCGATGATCCACGGCGGCCACAATCCGGCCCGCCATCTCGCCGCCTCGATACGCCAGGAAAGCCCTCGCCTCGCCGTGGCCGTAGAAAATATTTTGTTGACGGTCAAAAATCGTCTCCACATCCGTAATCATCGGCGGCACCCAATTGTGGTCCCGGGTGTAGATTTTCCAGGGCAGCTTCAAGAAATTCATTTGATCGCTCTTCTCCTCGCCGATCGTGCGGATGTCGATGGGCGCCCCCGGCGCGCTGGGTCCGATCACACCCAACTCGGTGCCGATTTTTCTAAGCTTGTCCAGGGCATAGTCCAGCTCCTGGCGAGAATGCGTGGCCGTATAGGAGGTCCGAAGACAGGCCATCCCGGGCGGAACGGCGGGAGAAACCACTGGATTGACGTAGACACCCTCCTGCTCAAGCATCTTGGCAAATTGGAAGGTCTTCAAATCATCGCCGATAAGAATGGGGATGATGGCGGATTGCGTCGCCGCGGTCTTAAATCCCATGCGTTGAATTTCCCCGAGCATGTAACGCACATTCTCCCAGAGTTTTTGTCTGCGCTCCGGCTCACGCTCCAGAATATTCAAGGCAGCCAGAGCGGTCGCTGCGGCAGCGGGCGGAGGGGCAGCCTGAAACATAAAGGTACGGGCATTGTGCTTTAAGAACGAGATCACCTTTTCTTCGCCGGCGATAAACCCGCCTAGGCTCGCAAACGATTTTGAAAACGTGCCCATCACCAGATCCACCTTATCCAGCACACCCATTTCTTCGCACGTGCCCCGGCCTCCTTTGCCCAGCACGCCCAGGCTGTGTGCCTCATCCACCATCACCCGGCATCGGTATCTCTTGGCCAGAGGGACAATATGCTTCAGATCCGCCAGATCGCCTTCCATGGAAAATACCCCGTCGACCACAATGAGTTTACCCATCTTCTTATCTTGAATATTGATCAGGATGCGCTCCAGGTCTTCCATGTCATTATGACGAAATTTTAAAACTTTTCCTAAGGCCATCCGACAGCCGTCCAGGATCGAAGCGTGGTTGGTGCGGTCCGAGATGACGATATCATTCTTTCCAACGATCGTGGAGATAACGCCCAGATTGGTCGTAAACCCGGTACTGAATACCAAAGAGGCCTCTTTCTTCATAAAGCGGGCCAGGCGCCACTCCAGCTCCACATGCAAATCGATCGTCCCGTTCAGAAAACGGGAGCCCGTGCAGCCGGTCCCGTACTTCTCAATCGCCTTGACGGCAGCCTCCTTCACCTCCGGATGCGAGGTCAGACCCAGATAATTGTTGGAGCCGATCATCACTGTTTTGCGGCCGTTCATAATGACCGTGGTGTCTACCGCCCCTTCGTTGACGCGAAAATAAGGGTAGAGACCGAGATTGATAATTCTCTCGGCATCATGATAGTTATAGGCCTTGTCAAAAAGGTCCACGCTCATCACCCCTTTCCAAGAGTTTTCCCCAAAACCGTGCAAACCCCGCTACGAGGATTTCGACGCACCGTCTCCGCGGTCGATTTTTGCTCCCATGGAAGAAATGGTCTCCAAATTTCAACGCTAATTTTACCCTATTGCGCTTGATTATACCAGTCTCTAATTCAAACGAGGCAATTATGACAATCTCAATAATAATTGTTGACAAGTTATTTGATTTATGCTAAGGTCAGGCATACTGAAACTCGGAGGCCATCTCATTAATGAAATTATCCCTAAAAAGCGAATATGCCTTTCTTGCCCTGTTTGAACTTGCAGCAAATTCCGGAAAAGATATGCTGAAGATTGAAAAGGTGGCTTCAAAATACGGGATGCCCGCCAAATTTCTCGAGCAGATACTGCTGCAGCTCAAGCGGGCAGGTATTGTAAAGAGCAAACGAGGAGCAAACGGCGGTTATGCCCTGTCGAAATCTCCGGTGCACACAAAGCTTGCCGACGTCATACGCGTACTCGACGGGCCGCTCGCTCCGGTAAACTCGGTGAGCACGTATTTCTATGAGCATAGTCCCATTGAGAAGATTCCGAAGCTCAAAGATCTGCTCCTCGATATTCGAAACTATACGGCGTGGAAGCTTGAGAATTTCACATTAAAAGACCTGTTGTAATGGAGGCGACAACGGGTGAAAGCCCTGTTGCCTCCGGTTGCGAAATCGCCGCAGCAATGCGGCACGCCGACGTAGAATGATCGGCGTATGAGTTACGCACTCATCTACAGGCAAGAGGGGTGATCTTCTGTGTAGGGGATAAAATTTTTTTGAATATTTATGATAATGCTTATAGACAATATCATGATCATACAGGAGGGCTATGATGAAGATTGACAGCATCAAGATTATGGGCGGCTTCGATAAGTCGGGGGCTAATGAACCGGTTGAAGAAGTTATTTTCAAAATGGGAGATATTGCAAGTATCGTAGGCCCGACCGGCTGCGGTAAGACAACCCTCATTAACGATATTGAGCTCTTTGCCAACGGCGACACCCCTTCCGGCAGAAAGCTCCTGATCAATGACCTTCCGGTCAATGCCGACGAGGCCGTTTCGGACAGGCATGACCATCCGGTAGCACTGATCTCCCAGCATACGAATTTCTTGTCAGACTTGCCTGTCCAGGATTTCCTTGAGATACACGGAAGCGTACGCCAACATCACAACATACCGAGCGTTGTTGAGGAGACGCTCGAGTTCGCAAACAAGCTCACGGGGGAGCCGTTGATCAGGGAAAGTCCCATGACCGAGCTTTCCGGTGGCCAGACCAGAGCGCTCCTGATTGCCGATGCCGTCATCATTGGAAATGCGCCGATCATACTCCTGGATGAGATCGAGAACGCCGGCATTCACCGGACAAGGGCTCTCCAGCTTCTTAAACAGTACGAAAAGATTTTTATCTTCGTTACCCATGACCCGCGTATTGCTCTGCTCTCCGATTTCCGGATCGTCATGGAGAACGGCGGCATGACAAAGATCATCGTCGGCGATGAGGACGAAAAGGCTGTAGCAAAGGAGATCAGCAAACTAGATGACGTCCTTCTCCATTTCCGCACCCGGATCAGGAGCGGGGAACAGCTGACGTCACATGAATTGGTAGCACACTTGAAGAGCCTGGGTTATCTCACATGAGGAGGAAAGGAGAAAACGATGAAATTGGTCATTTGCGCCGGCCCGGCCACGACCGGCAAAACAAGTGTCTTGCGTCACGTGGTTCGTCGCTTGCTAAAAAAAGGATCCAGCCCATCCTATTTGAAGATTGACGTGCTTTATGCCGATGAGCAGGCCATCATGGAGCGGGAATTCGCCATCCCGTCAAAAACGGTCTATTCCGGCGAGTTATGTCCGGACCATTGCAATGTCATGGTGTTGGGCGACGCATTGGAATGGGCGGAAAATCAAAAAAGCGATTTGCTGCTCGTCGAAACAGCAGGGCTCTGCCTTCGATGCTCGCCTTATGTTGAGGGCTCGTTAGGCTTTGTCGTGCTCGAAGCGACCAGCGGCATGAACCTCCCCCGGAAAATAGGTCCCATGCTGACCCTGGCGGATATGGCCGTGGTAACCAAAATCGATCTCGTCTCTCAGGCCGAAAGGGAAGTGTTTCGCGCCAGGATCAAAGAAAGCGCAAGGGAGATACGGGTCGTCGAAACGGACGCTCTTTACGGAACCGGTATCGATCCCCTTATCAAAACGATTTCGGAAGCCAAAGAAATTGTCTTTCCTTTATACTTAAGAGGCAATCCTCCGGTGGGAACCTGTACGATTTGTGTAGGCAAAAAGGAGATCGGCTGGAAGCAGCACTTCGGAGTCGTCCGTCCCCTGGAAGGCGAAATCTTTTATCGTGGAGAATAAGAATGAACGATAGGGAGATATACCTGGATAATGCCGCCACTACCCGGGTTGACCCCAGGGTTATAGAAACCATGCTGCCGTACTTTAGCCAGGTATACGGAAACCCTTCCAGCCTTCATTCAGCCGGGAGAGAGGCCAAAGAGGCCATGGAAAAGGCCCGTGCGCTCATTGCAGAATGCATGGGTGCGAAGGTTGAGGAGATCGTATTTACTTCAGGAGGGACAGAATCCAACAACTTAGCCATCAAAGGAATCGCCTTGTCCCGTTATCGGGCGGGTAAACATATCATTATCTCGGCCATTGAACACGATTGTGTGCTGAACGCCTGCGGATGGCTTAAAACAATGGGTATTGATGTCGACTTTCTGCCTGTCGACGAAAACGGTATCGTTAGGATCAATGAACTTGAAAAGACCATCCGCTCCGACACGATTCTGGTGTCGGTGATGCACGCTAACAATGAAATCGGAACTATTCAGCCGATTCAGGAAATCGGGTCAATCTGCAAAGCCCATGGAATCCCTTTACATTCCGATGCAAGTCAATCCTTCGGCAAAATTCCTTTCGATGTGAATGCCCTCAATCTTGATCTGGCAACCGTCAACTCCCACAAAATCCACGGTCCCAAAGGAGTAGGCGCCCTGTTTATTCGAAAAGGAATACGTATCACCCCTCTTTTGCACGGCGGGGGCCATGAATACGGACTGCGCTCTTCCACTGAAAATATTCCTGGTATTGTAGGCTTTGCCCACGCGGCATTTCTGTGCCGAACCGAGCTTGAACCGGAGAACCGACGTTTGACCTGTTTACGAGACAAGATGATCGATACGATTCTTGAGGCAATTCCTGTCGCTTATCTGAACGGTCACCGCCACAAGAGGTTGCCCAACAATATCAATATGGGTTTCCATGGACTCGAAGGGGAAGCGATTAAATTACTCCTCAGGCTTGATGAAGAAGGGATCGAGGTATCGACTGGATCAGCCTGTTCATCCAATGACGCTGAGAACAAGCCTTCCCATGTTTTGACCGCCATCGGCCTTAATCCGGTCCAGGCCCGAGGGGCCATACGCATCACCCTTGGCCGGTTCACAACAGACAAAGAAGTGGATACTTTTCTCCAGGCACTCATGACCATTATCAAGGATTTAAAACCGATCACTTCAATTTAAAAAGGAGAACCCATGATGAACGACCATTCGAGATCAAAAGAAGAGATTCAGCGACAATTGCCCGGCCTCGACTGCGGGCTGTGCGGATCCAGGACATGTGTCCAATTCGCCGAAATCCTGCTGGAGAAACCGAATGAACTGGAGAAGTGCATCCACCTGGGTAAAGAGACTGTCAAACCCGTCGTTGAAAATATAGGGGAAGCAGATTTTTCGTGCCAGAGTTGCAAAGAAAAAATGACGGATATTCCATTGACATGGAAAGACTCGCTTGGACGTGCCTATGACTTTATTCTCGACTCGCTGCCAGGAGACCCGGGTCCGCGGGAGATCATCCTGCCCCATAACCCGGCGCGTACCAGAGATCTGAACATACAGAAAGGGGATACCCTAATCGGAAGACCCTTGGGGATGTCGTGTGGCTGTCCGATCACCCATTGCGGTATGGTCAGAGAGGTCGATCCTGTGAACGGCGTCATCACCTGGTGTGTCACAGGCCCGCTCAATCCGCGGACAAAAGGGTTCAAAGATTTGGGTTATTATTCGGCCGAGGCTTACGAAGGAGTTGTCACAGCTGCTCAATCGGAGCTGAAAATCGGCATGCGATACTTCTTTTTACCACACCGCTGCATGCTGCAGTGGCGCCATTCGGGCCTCGTCAATTTTATCAATAAATTCGACAACCGTTTATTTATCAGAGTGGAGGGCTTGTTCATTGGTTGAGGGAATTATTGGGGAGATTTGGACTGATTACTAAGACCTTGCGTTCAGGCGAGTTCTCCGTGTCTACCTCGTGTGTCCCCGCGTCATTAGTTATTCGCGTGACACCAGGCCTTTTTCGATGGCGAAGGTGGTCAGCGCCTGGATGCTGTGGAGATCCAATTTTTCCATCAGGTTGGCCCGATGTTTTTCAACGGTTTTGACGCTGATACAGAGATCCCCCGCAATCTCTTTGTTCCTGTATCCCTCGGCGATCAGCTTCAGGATCTCCCGCTCCCGCTGGGTGAGGGTCTCCCAGGACGTGCGGGATTTCAGGCTCTTTTTCCCTTCGATGTAGCCTTCAATCACCTTCTCTGAGATCTCAGGACTGATATAATGCGTGCCGCTTAAGACCTTCTTGACAGCCATAAGCAACTCGGAGTGCGTGGAATCCTTCAGGAGATATCCGTCGGCTCCGGCCCGGAAGGTGGCAAGGATGTATTCCTCAGCCCTGTGAACCGTCAAGACCAGGATCTTGGTCGCGGGCGATTCCCTCTTGATCTCCTTAATGGCCTCCATGCCGTTCATCCTCGGCATGGAGAGGTCCGACAGGATGAGGTCGGGTTTAAGCTTTTTGACTTGCCGAATGGCTTCTCGGCCATCCCCCGCCTCCCCGACGACCTCGAAATTGACGTTCGAAGACAGGAGCGACCGCAACCCCTCCCTGAGGATGGTATGGTCTTCGGCGATAACGATTCGAACTTTTTCGCTCATGAGTTAGGTTCCCCCTCTCCCTGTCCCCACCTATCCGCAGATGCCCTTCTTACTTAGTTTAGCCCCCCCAAAATACTGTATATTCCTACCTCCAACTACAGTGTATACCTTATTTACCATGTTTATAAAAATTAGTAAAGTGGGAAACAATCAGCAGGTATCTACTTTCATATTGAGAAAGGATATGAAACGCATACTCATTGTTGAGGACAACGCTTTTTTTATGCAATTTCTCAAAGAGACCATGCATTTCCGGTTCCCCTCGATCGATATGTTTGAAGCGGCCAACGGAGAGGAAGCGATACAGAAAATCAAAACGCTTTCACCCGAGGCCATCCTCATGGACCTCCGTTTGCCCGGAGAAAACGGCCTGGAGCTTACAAAAAAAATAAAAGCTCAATACCCCGGCATCATCATCGTTATTCTGACCAATTATGATTTACCGGAATATCGAGAGGCTGCATACCAGTGCGGGGCGGACCATTTCGTTTCGAAAGACTCCTTCCTCAGTATCATCGGCTCCATTTTAACGAATCACGATACGGAGAAGGATAATTCAAATAGCACAGGAGCCCATTGAAAGACCGACCATGACACTCCGCCCAACCCGGCACCGGCCGGGAATCTCGGTGCGAGATAATGGAAGGGACCGATCAGAAATTCACTCAGGGGGGAATAAAGGTTCGTGTCCAGGACTTTAATCGTCGAAGACAGCGCCATCTACCGGAAGTTACTTAAAGAGACTCTGCGGTCTCGGTTCCCGTCCATGGAAATTATCGAAGCGGAAAATGGGGAAGAAGCCATGCAAAAAATCAGTGCCCACACACCCGACCTCATCTTCATGGACATCAAATTGCCGGGAGAAAACGGTCTCGAGCTGACCGGAAAGATCAAAGCCAAATATCCTGAGGTGGCCGTCATCATTCTGACGAGCTATGACAGCCCGGAATACAGAGAGGCGGCGGCTCAAGTCAAAGCGGACCATTTTCTCTCAAAGGGTTCTTCGAGCAAAGAGGGTATCCTGGCATTAGTGGATTCTATTCTGGCGGGCCGATGAAGTTTGCGCACGTACCGCGCGAGGTCGGGGGATTTTCGGAAAGGAGATACTGCGCTTTTGCGCACGAAATAAACGGTATTACGTCACAATGCTCTCAACCCCTTTCGCACGATGAGGTAGCCGGATGAGAGAATACAAGATCTTGACAGCGCAAGGGGATCCGCAAAGCCTCCGGGAGATGGGTGGTTTCCCGGATTCGACATCCGGAGCGTTGAAATCCGAGGTAGACGAGAACATGGCGAGCCTGTTGAAGATTATGTCGCATGATATCCGGGGACCCCTCGTGTCCATGGTGTCAACCCTGAAGCTGCTGAATCGCGGCTATTACGGAAAAATGGATGAGGAGGCGGCTGACAAGATAAGGGAAGTCCTCTCCAACGCCACACGCCTCACCGAAATGGCGGAACACTACCTGGAAGAATTGTCCCCGGGGCCGAAGGACCGCTGAATGGAGAGGAGGAAATTTCAACAATGATGACGAGGATCAAAATTCAGATCATGAAATAGCAAATCCAGCTGCTCAAAATGAAACAGCAAAGGGGGTCTCGACAAAACACATGATCCTGCAACCCATTCATGGTCGGCTGACCCCGACGAACTGTGCGATCATCCTGATGGACTATCAACCGCAGTTTGCCCTAAGCATCAACTCGGCCGACGCAGATATCCTTATCCAGAATGGAACCAACCTTGCGAAGATCGCCAAGACATTCAGCATTCCCACTCTTCTGACGACCATCGGGCAATCAAGCTTTGGCGGCCCTGTCGTTTCAGGACTTCAAAAAATCTTCCCCGACCAGGAACCCTTCGACCGAGCTACCCTGAGCGTTTTTGAAGATACGAGGGTTCTCGCCGCCTTGGAAAAGATGGGACGAAATAAGCTTGTCATCGCCGGATTGTGGACGGATTTCGGCGTCGCGGCTTCCGTTCAGCAGGCGCGACAGTTCGGTTATGAAGTTTTCGTGGTCGTGGACGCCTGCGGGGATGTGACCCTAAGAGCTCACACCGTTGCCACCCAGCGCCTCTGCCACGAAGGGGCAGTGCCGATGACATGGCTCCAGATGCTCTTGGCCTTGCATCGTGACTGGGCTCCTCCGGAAGTTTATGAGGTGTTGTTTAACATTGTAAAGAATCACGCAAGCGCTTATGCGCTGGAAATGCAGTACACCCGGAGTGGGTTGGATGGACGACAAACAAGATTGCTAAATGACATGCCAAGAGAGAGGGGGTGGCCAAATGCTCCGGGGTTCCGGTCCGATCACTAAGCAGATAGCAAGAAAGACCCTGACCAAGCATCGCCTTGGCGACCGTTTTGACGATCTGACGAAAGAGGAGTTTTTTAACGGGGCATTTAAGAAAAGCTTTATGCTCTGTCACGAGTCCCCGAACAGAAAACAATTATTCCCGTCAATTACGGGTTGACCGGCAAGTGCCCTTTCCCACGATGCCGAAGGGGCTTAAGGGAAACAGGAGGTTCCCCTGAAGTGCCATCGCTGTAGAAACCATATGGTTTACGAAAAATTCTATGGACCCCACGAACATTTTTGGGGGTGGAGATGCATTTTTTGTGGAGAGATCGTCGATCCGGTGATTTTGGAAAACCGGGAATCTCCCACGGGGCGAGCCGCGGTCAACGGTCGCACCCGGAGAAGATAGCTACGATTACGAGACAGCCCCTAAGAAGAAACGGGGGGAGGTGATTTGGCAAAATTCGGATACCCTTCGAGAAGCGTCCCTCCTAAAATAGTAACCCCCTCGAAGACGTGCCCCTCTAGGTCATTTTTCTTAATGGAGAAAAGGGATTCGAAAGATCATAAGGAAGCCGTTCAGCGATGAAAGAGCCCCCAAGCAGGCACTGATAATGGCAAAATAGTAGACTGGCCTCGATCCTGAAAGAATGGAAACAGAGGCCATGACAATGGAAATTTGAAGCAGAACCTCTCCGTAGTCGAAGTAAGGATCTTTATTCCGATTCACATCCCTTTCGTGTTCGAGTTCCCTCGCCTCTTTCTCGATCTCTTTCTTCTCCGCATTGTACCGCGCTTCCTCTTCAGCCGTTTTCTTAAGCAACCCCTCCACCCGTTCTTTCGCTTCTGGCTTCATGCCGCTTCCTCGCTCGATCAGGTCTATCTCCAGGCGCAGTTTTTGGTTCCGGTAAAGATGCTCACGTACGACCTTGGCCTGGTAGAAAGACCATTGGTCTGAGGACTGCTGCTGGGCGAGAAGCATCTCCTTCATCGCATGATTTCCTCCCAGTGAGGTGATCGCCAATACGACCGCAAAGATCGCCGTGGTGAGCGCCACACGCTTCGTAAAGGCCTTGCCCTTGATTTCCTCAAGCTCTTCCGTATTCGGAAGTTCCACTTCTGGCATAGCTGTTTACCTCCTCTCACTTCGGTTCATCTTGCCCCCTCACCCCTGCCCTCTCCCCACTGAGCAGAGGGAGAGGTGAGGGGAAAGCCTGACAAGGGGATGATGCGAAGAGTCGATTTGTGCAGGAGTTTATAAGATATGCAAAGCGAAGTCAAGGCACAGGCACGTACCCGGACAGCCCAAAACAAAAAGGCCGGCAGAAACACCGGCCTTTTAATTTTTCATCTTATCTTTTGCTTTCTGTTGAGCCGTTTAACGTCCTGCTCAGGACCAACGCAACGAACCGCAGGTCGAGCAATGGGTTGCATGGGGAAACATCCATCTCATTGGCCTCACCTCCTTCTTTTCATTCTATTTTAAATTTACTTTCCCCCTGTGTCAAGAAAAAACAGAGAGACGTGTGTTAGCAAAGGGAAAGTGTCCCCTGTAACTGCCAAGCTAAAATGTCCCCTATGAAAGGGGAAAAGATACTTATGAGTCAGAGGCAGCTACAGAGGTGGCGGGTAATGGGTTTGGTGGAGGGAGGAAAGATCACCTTGAAGGAGGCAAGAGAGAAGATAGGTGTGTCCTACCGGCAGGCCAAACGAATTCGAAGAGCGCTTCGAGTCAAGGGAGTGAAAGGCATCATCCATGGAAACACGGGGCGCGCTCCATGGAACCTGACGGCGGATTCCATCCGTCAGAAAGTTCTCGAGCTCTCCAAAGGGCTCTACGAGGATTTTAATGATATGCATTTTACGGAGAAGTTGTCCGAGGAGCATCAGATTGAGTTGAGCCGAGAGACAGTGAGGAAGTTAAGGCGTAAGGCAGGGGTAGCACCCAAGCGCCGTCGTCGAGCACCTGGGCACCGCAAGCGTCGGGAGCGAAAGGCTCAGGAGGGGGCCATGGTGCTTTGGGATGGAAGTCCCCATCACTGGTTAGGTCCGGATCGGCCTGCGTGTTGCCTGATGGCCGCCATGGATGATGCAACCGGCAAACTGCTGGTGGCCCGGTTTTTTCCTTTTGAAGGCTCGTCAGGGTATCTGTGGCTGCTTCGAGAGGTGGTTAAACGTTATGGGATTCCTTTGGTGATGTATCACGATCGTCATGGGTCGCTTCATCGAAATGATTCGCATTGGAGCTTGGAAGAACAGTTGGCTGGTCGTCAGGAACCGACTCAGGTGGGCTTGGCGCTTGAAGCCTTGGGCATTGAGTCCATTGCGGCACTCTCCCCGCAGGCCAAAGGGCGAATCGAAAGGCTCTTTGGGACCTTGCAGGATCGCCTCATCGCTGAACTAGGCCTCCAACGGATCCAGGGTCTCGAAGCAGCAAATCGCTTTCTCAAAACCTTTATCCCAAGGTTTAATCGTCGTTTTGCGATCCCTGCCCGAGAATCTGAGAAAGCCTGGCGCAAGGTGCCTGAAGAGCTCGATCTGGACCGATTGATTAGCTTCCGCTACCGCTCGGTCGTAGGTAATGATAACAGTGTTCGGATTGGAGGTCTGATTTTGGATGTTCTTCCCGGTCCCAACCGGCGCTCCTATGCCAAGGCTCAAGTCGAAGTCCGACAACTCCTTAATGGGTCATGGAGGGTCTATTACCAGGATCAAGTCATCGCGAAACATCCTTCAACAGAGCTTCGAGAGCCGGTTCGGGCGCTTAAACATACTCGACACATCAAAGGTACTTTCCCTGACCAATGGGTTTATTGGGCTTCCGCTCCGTCAGCACAAGCTCCTTCGACACAGGGCTCATGAGCAGCATGAAATTGGGTTTTTGGGTGGATATCAACCTATGGGGAAGCAGATGATCATCGTTTCTAACGCATCCTGGCAATTCGTTGTACTCTGGATTCGGTACCCAATGATCAGAAAACACTTGCTCCCTTTAAAACGCACTAAATTGAAACACAATCAAGGGGACATTTTCGCGTTGCAGTTAAGGGGACATATTGCCTTTGCTTAAACAGAAAAAACAGAGAGACGCCGGGACGGCGACACATACCGAAAAAATCCTAATGGAAGGCTGAAATTCCGGTCAGGTCCTGTCCGATGATCAACGTATGAACGCTCTCCGTCCCCTCCAGTGTGCTCACGGCCTCGAGATCGCAGAGATGGCGAATGACATGGTGATCGGCCAGAATTCCCCGGCCGCCGAGGATGTCTCTGGCCGTCCGGGCGATCTTCATCGCTTCCCGAACATTGTTCAGCTTGGCCATCGAGATCTGGGGAGGTCTCGCTTGATGCCTATCCAGTAATCTGCTCAGATGAAGGGTGAGCAACTGCGCCTTCGTTATCTCCAATACCATTCCGACCAGTTTCTCCTGAACAAGCTGATAAGAGGCGATGGGTTTTTCAAAGACCTCCCTTTGCCGGGCAAAGGTCTCGGCAGCTTCATAACAGGCAACGGCCGAGCCTAAAGCGCCGCAGGCCACCCCATGCCGGGCATAGTTTAGGCAGCTCAGAACAGATTTCAAGCCCTTGGCTCCCGGGAGAAGATTTTTTTCGGGAATCTTGCAGTCCTTGAAGATCAGGACGGAAGTGGGGGAGGTTCGGTAAGAAAACTTCCTTTGGATCAAGTTGGCCTGGAATCCCGGAGTTCCGGCTTCCACCAGGAGCCCGCGGATTTCGTCATCTATTTTCGCCCAGACCAGGGCCACGTCCGCAGTCGACCCGTTGGTGATCCACATCTTGGTCCCGTTCAGGAGGTAATGGTCTCCTTGCTTCACGGCCTGCGTCGCCATTCCGGAAGGATTCGATCCGAAATCGGGTTCGGACAGGCCAAAACAGCCGATGGCCTGGCCTCGTGCCATCGCAGGAAGCCATCTTGATTTTTGCTCTTCGGATCCGAAGGCATAGATGGGATACATCACCAGCGAATTTTGAACTGAAAATATGGCCCTGAGACCACTATCGCACCGGCCCAGCTCCTGGCAGATCAGGCCGTAAATCGTATGGGTCGACTTGGCACAACCATAGCTATCCACATGGAGGCCGAAGAGCCCCATCTCCGCCATTCTGGGGATGAGCTCCGTTGGAAAGGTTCCACGGTCGAAATGGGTTGCGATGAGGGGCATGCATTCTTCATCCACAAATCTTCGGACCTTGTCTCTGAACCTTTTCTCTTCCTCACTCAACAATCCTTCAACCTGCAAATAGTCTACCATCTTTCTCACTCCGTTGCTTAAGCGCTTCAATAACCTACTGGTGATGCATCGATAAAAAGTCCTCCCTTGAATGAAGGGAGGCCAAAGGGGGGTTAATCTTTTCCCTTTTTTTTCAGCAGGTCGGGGAGGTCAGATTCTTTCGGCGGCTTCAATTCTTCCCTTTTCCACCCCTTCTCGCGGGTCATATTTCTCTCAATCCAGTGGTCGAGGGCTTTTACATCGAAAAGAACCCGGTCCCCAATTTTAAGGTAGGGGAGTTTTTTCAGGGAGGCCATCCGGTAGACCGTATCTGTCGACAAGCTCAAGTACTGGCTCGCCTCTTTGGCAGTAATCAATCTCCGGAGTTCGGGAATCTTCTTCAGCCGGTCGT
Organism: uncultured delta proteobacterium; assembly: GCA_963765435.1. Classification (GTDB taxonomy): domain Bacteria; phylum Desulfobacterota; class BSN033; order BSN033; family UBA1163; genus UBA1163. Next base: position 1,196,157 of record CAVXWK010000002.1, on the reverse strand, counting down.
CCATCCGTTCAAAATACTTCTCCGCCAGCAGGTCGGCCAGCATATCCAAAAATTCTTTGACCGGGGGTCGGTATTCTTCTTGTGCCATTGTTGACTCCAAAGTAGAACCCTCAGTATTACTGAGAACATGGGACTCCGTCTTACTGCAAACCCTTTTCGATGAACTCAACGCCCCGAGTCCCGCGAAGCGCGGAATCGAAGGATAACCATGCATGTATCATTAAGAAGAACGATGAACGTTTAGCGATGAACAGTTCATCGTTCGTTGTCCATCGTTCATAGTCTGTTTTTCACCAACATTCCGTTTCCGGCCGTTCGCAAAGTTATCCTCTTGCCGCTTCCTGAATCTTCTTCATGAGAGTGACATTTTCCGTGTGGCCCGTCAAACGGGCGGTCACTCTTCCTCGAATCGGGCGGTTGAGGAGATAGAAATCGCCGATCAGGTCAAGAATCTTATGCCGTACAAATTCGTCGGGAAACCGGAGCTCGGTGTTGACGATCTTCTCTTCGTCAACCAGAATAAAGTTGTGGAGTCGGCCACCCCCCAATCTTCCCATCCGTCCAAGCATCTCCGCGTCTTTCACAAAGCCGAAGGTTCTCGCCGGAGCGATCTGATCCCTGAAGGCCGACTCGTCCTCTAAGACAAAGTCCAACGTTTGCTGCCCGATGGGAGGAGGATAGTCCAAAAAGAAGTGGACGGAGAAGACGTCTGCAGGCTCGACGACCAGAGATTTATTCTTCTGCACGGTCTCCAGCCTTCGATCGATGATCAATTCATCGACCTTCTCCTCCTGTTCCTCCACGCCCGCCTCTTCCACAATCTTACAAAACTCCAAAGCAGAACCGTCCATCACCGGAATCTCTTCGATCATTTTTACCATCAGGTTGGTGATACGATAGGCGTGTAACACGGCCATGAGATGCTCGACCGTCCGGGCAATGGCTCTCCCCTTCTTCAGAGAAGTCGCAAATTCCGTCGTCTCGACATAATCCACGTGGGCGGGCACCACTTCGTCCGACGAGACATTACCAAAAAGGATGCCGCTATGCGGGGGCAGGGGTTGGAGGAGAAGCCCTGTCTTTTTCCCCGAAAAAAGCCCTGTCCCATAAAGCACCATGCTCTGTTTCAGGGTACGCTGAGGTAATAAAGAAATCCCTTTTCTCTTTGGCGTCTTCATGGCCAAGGGGATAGCCTCCCGGATGGGATCAGGAAGGACACCGGGGAGCTCTCCGGCCTCTTTTGGAAAAATCCTCTTACCCTGGGAGGATTCCTCTGTGACGATTTCTCCCGATCTCTGCACGGCCAGTTCCTTCTGATGGTCGAGGGCTCTATAAATGGTCATGAGAAGAACATCAAGAGAAAGAGGCTTTTCAATAAAATCAAAAGCGCCTAGCTTCACAGCGGTCATGGCCGTTGAGATCGTTGCATGACCGGAGATCATGATCACCTGGCACTCCGGGGCCATCCATTTGAGTCGCTTCAGAACCTCTATGCCATCCATCCCCGGCAGCCAGATATCGAGGAGGGTGACGTCTGGTTCCTCTTCCTGGAAAACCTTAATCGCTTCTTCTCCGCTCTTTGCCTTGGCGACTCGGAACCCTTCGTCCTCCAGAACACCCTCAATCGATTGAACGACGCTCTCCTCGTCGTCCACGACGAGGACTTTCTTATTCATCATGAGTCCTCCAGAGAAGGTCTTGCCTCTCCAATATCACAACCTTCTTAAATTATCAACAAAATAAGAGCCAAATTCGAATATCGAGACCCGAAACAAACACCAATCCAAATGTCCTAAACAAAACCAATTTTAAAATATTGGCTCTTCGCGTAATCGAGTGGATCCTTTCTGTCTTTCTCCCCCTCTTTGGCAAAGAGGGGCCAGGGGAGATTTTATAAATCATAAGCAACTCCATATGCCTTCCAAAGGGGGATAATAGCCATACCTTCATAGGGTTCTTACTTGTCGATCTGGGCCTTCTGAAGCCGCCCGCTGAAGTCCCGGTAGATCGCCTTCCACCGGCTGTAGGTATCCAGAGCCCCGCCTTGACCTCCTGCCTCCTTCCGTCCGTAACCCGAATGTTTGATCCCACCAAAAGGAAGCTGTATTTCCGCCCCGATCGTCGAGGCATTGATATAAACAATCCCTGTCTCCAGATCCCTCTCCGCGGTCGCCGATGCATTGACATCCTGAGTATAGATGGCGGAGGAGAGTCCGTACGGAGTCCCGTTGACGATCCGGATGGCGTCTCCAAGGTCTTCTGCTTTGATCACGGAGACCACCGGCCCAAAGATTTCCTCCTGCGCGATCCGCATTTCTGGGGTGACGGCACTAAAGATGGTGGGCTCGATGAAATACCCTTTGGAACAATTGCCCTTCTGATAAGCTTTCCCGCCCAGGACGAGTTTTGCCCCCTCTTTCTTTCCAATCTCGATATACTTTAGAATTTTGTTGAACTGAGATTCATTGATCACCGGACCTACATCCGTCTCCCTTTGAAGACCATCACCCAGTTGGAGGCGGGAGGCAGCTTTTCGGAATCGCTCAACAAACTCCCTGTAGACTTTCTTGTGCACAACGATCCGACTGGCGGCAGTACATCGTTGCCCGGTTGTTCCAAAACCACCCCAGATGGCCCCTTCGACGGCCAAATTCAGGTTTGCATCGTCCATGACGATGATCGCATTCTTTCCGCCCATCTCGGCGACAATGATTCGATGAATGGCTCCACAAATTCCTTCGAGACGCTTACCGGTATCAAAAGAACCCGTAAAGGAGACAGCGTCCACCCCCGGATGACTTACCAGATACTCCCCCACTTCCCCTCCTGGCCCATGGATCAGGTTTAGGACCCCTTTGGGCAAACCCGCTTCCGCCAAGGCCTCTGCTAATCTTGTCGCGCAGACCGGAGTGTCACTGGAGGGTTTGAAGACAACGGTGTTTCCGCAGACGAGGGCCGGAAAGACCTTCCATCCCGGGATGGCAATCGGAAAATTCCATGGAGTGATTAGGCCGAAAACACCGATAGGAACGCGAATGGATTTCATGTCCTTATTGGGAAGCTCGGAGGGAACGGTTTCTCCGGAAAGTCTCCTTCCCTCGCCGGCCATGTAATAACCCATGTCGATGGCCTCCTGGACATCACCCAGGCCTTCTGAAAGAATCTTGCCCATCTCCCGTGTTTCCAGCTTTCCCAAAGACTCCTTATTTCTCAAAAGAATCTCCGCGGCCCTGAACAGGATTTCACCCCGGCGCGGGGCCGGCGTAAGCCGCCAGTCTTCGTAAGCCTCTCGGGCTGCCCGGACCGATTGATCCACGTCCTTCCGGTCCGACTTCGGGACAATTCCAATCACTTCATCCCTGTTGGCCGGATTGATCGAACGAAAAGTCTCTCCTGATTTAGAATCAACCCATCTTCCATTGATATAGTTCTTAATCTGTTCCATCTTACCCCTCACTCCCAATTTCGGAATTCAGATTTAGGATTGTTGATTGAGCTTCTGTAATTTGCGCTTGGCCCTCATTCCGCAATCCATATTCCGCAATCCGACATCCTTAGTAGTTTCCTGCGCCAACTTTCTTTTTCAGGAGATCATAGTCCTGCTCGGATGAAGCCAAGATTCCGGCGTTTCCGAGCCTGACATTCCTCAGTCCGGCGGCCTTGGCCCCCATATAGGCCTCAATCATCTCAGAAACCTTTGGGCTCTTGTAGCGCTTCATTTGATACTCCGGGAAAAAGGCCAAAATGGTAAAAGGGATTTCCGGATCGACATCAAAAATCAATTGAGCAATCTTTTTCAACTGGGTCGTCTCCACAAGGTTCGGTATGTAGAGAGAAAGTACCTCCAGGACAAAACCTCTCTTAACGATCTCCTCGGGAAGTTTGAGGATGTTCCGGTTGAAACAACCGGTTAGCCATTTGTGGTCGGTCCCGTCGTGGGCCTTGATATCGAGCCAGAAAGAGTCAACCCCTGCCTCCTTCAATGCGTCGAGGTTCTCCGGGGTAAGGCCATAGCCATTGGTCTCGACCAGCACCCAGAGGTTGGTCTCTGCCTTGATCAGGCGAGTACACTCAACGTAGAATTCCGGACAACAGGTTAGGTCTCCCCCGGTGAAGGCGACGATATTCCGGGCAGGACCCCATCCCTGGGGACTTAAGATAATATCTTTTTTTTGGATCACCTTTGGGCAGAGAGGGGACCGCTTCCCATACATCACACACGCCCCGCAACCGCGGCACGAGTCGTGGGCGTGAAAGGCAGTCGCTCGGTCTCGAGGCTCTCGAACCGTCACCTCTTTTTCATATTCTTTGCAGGCCTTCAAGACATCCGCAGGGGACCACCAATCGCCTTTGGCAATCCTTGTGAAATTCCAGGAATGACATTTTCGGCAGGAGAAGTTACAACCGGATTGGTAAATGGAGAGGTAATTTTCCGGACGAGAGAGATGGACAGCAGAGATCAGCCTCAGGAGGCCATTGTCTGTCTTTTTGAGGGTGCATTCGCAGGCAGGAGATTTCCCCCCTTCGACTTCGATGAAACAGCTTCCCTGCGGATATCCTTGTCTGATTAAATTACATTTCATCAAGAAATTTTATCACATGCCCTCTTTCCCTTGCAAGTCATACGAACCGTGTGATATAGGAAATGAAACAGAGCAGACAAGAAACGGCAATCTGGAGGTAATCAATGGAGGACCGAGTTAAGCAGATCGCACAATGGATCATCGTTTCTAAAAAAACCGTCGTTTTTTCGGGGGCGGGGCTCAGTACGGAATCCGGGATCCCGGACTTCCGCAGCCCTGGCGGGATATGGGACCGGTATGATCCGGAGGACTTCACCTTTCAGAATTTCCTTGCCAGCGAAGCCTCCCGTGAAAAGTATTGGCAGATGGCAACCGAATTCTATCGACCGATAAAGATGGCAAAGCCTAATCAAGCCCATCTCGCCATTGCAGAATTGGAGAGATTCGGTAAGCTCGACTGCGTGATTACTCAAAACATCGACGGCCTTCACTTCAAGGCGGGGAATTCAGAAGAAAGGGTGATTGAACTTCATGGGACAGCCATCTTCGTCTCCTGTTTGAACTGTAACAAGAGATATGATCGCGATGAAATCCAAGAGCGAATCCTAGGAGGACAGAAGACGCCCCGCTGTGACGACTGCGGTGGCGTCCTCAAACCTGCCACCATCTCCTTCGGCCAATCCATGCCGGAAAGAGAGACCCAAGAGGCTTATCATCGATCCTCAACCTGCGATCTCTTCATCGTGGTCGGTTCCTCATTGGTCGTCCAACCCGCTGCCTCAATGCCTCTGGTGGCAAAGAGAAATGGAGCGAGACTGGCGATCATCAACCGCGACCCAACTCCTTACGATGGCATAGCGGATGTGGTCGTCTATGGTCAGGCCGGTTCCACTATGGCCAGTATTTTGGAGTGTGTCAAAAAGGGGCTGGGGGCTGGGTAACAAGGAGAACCGTACCGTCTTCCTTTTCAAGTACGCCTCACTCCTCAGGATTCCGCCTGCCTGCGCGAAGCCGCTTCGGCGAAGGCAGGGGGGCCTTGTATCTGGGCTTTTTTGAGCAGCCTCGCCTAAATCCCCTTCCAGCGTCCTGTTAGTCCGTTCCCGGTAATCCCTTAAAGCGAGACATTTTGTGTAACCTCCATACAATAATTTGGCACTTTTGGAGGGTTAAATCAAATTACTTTGTAGAAAAATTATGTAAATTCAACTAATTATAACATACAAAATTTGGCACTTATTTTGCTAATCTCTACGGTGTCTGATACCGCCCACTGGGTAAAACGTCTATGAGAGATTTACTGCTATTGGTTACAACTCTGTCTTTCCTGTTTGGTTGTGCAGCTGTCGAGCCTACGACAAAATCTCCTTCGTCTACACGCTTAACCTATGGGCAGATTTTGAAAGAAAATTACAAAGGTCCTAAGGCAAGGGTGGCTGTCGTAAGATTTGTCGATAAATCAGCGAGGGACAAAGAGACGAGCCAGGTCGGGGATGGAATGGCTGAGATGTTACGTCATGCCCTGTTGGCCACGAATCGGTATGTTCTTCAATCACGGAGATCTCCGGATGAGGTGAACGGAGATCAGGGTCTCGGGAACAACGGTCGGGTGAACAAAGAAAAAGAGATCGATCTTCTCGTTGAGGGTGAGATTAGAGAATTCAAACCTGGTATCCCAGGGGCTGGAGACGAATCGGGTGGGGCATCCTATGTTGCCGTCATCGTCACATTGACCGATCCAAGGACCAAACAGATTCTCACCACCGAACGACTGAAGATAAAGGCAACGGAATTTGGAGGATCCACCGGAAGGGTTGGCGGTCCACTGCCGGAAGTATTCAAAGGCTTTTCAAAAACACTGATGGAAAAGGCAATACGGATGACCATTGAGGAATCGGCGAGCCTCGTAGTGGCAAAGACGCCTCGTGACTCTTATAGGGTTGCTTCTGTTACGGCACAGAAGGAGCCCCCAAAAACTGCCCCGGTATCCCCGAAAGTCACCCCACCGCCTCCTATTCGCACCACCCAAGTTGCGTGGGACTTTGTGCATCTCCGTGAAGGACCAGGAAAGGACTATAAAGTGATTCGCAGCGTGAAGAAAGGGACTTCCCTGAAAATTCTTGAGGTAAATGGAGATTGGTTGCGCGTTCGACTCGAGGACGGAACCGCGGCATGGGTGAGTAAATCTGCCACTTCCGAGGCACCCAAACCTTCCCACTCTACGCCCTCTGTCATCCCTACGCCCATGTGATACGGGCTAATTCCAAGGGGCATCGATGCTGGTCTGCAAGAATTGTAACGTCGAATACGAGGAAGGCAAGAAATTTTGCAAACACTGCGGCGACCCGCTTGTCCCGAAAGAAGAATCTCTTAAAACGCCCAAAAAAATAAAAAAGGCTGAAGAAGAAAATTCAGACGGAAAGCTGATCTGCCCGGTCTGCAAGATCGTTTATGAATTTGGGAGCTCTTGCATACAATGCGGATCCCCTCTGGGACGTCACATGCTTCCCGAGGGAAAGGAGGAGTCTGAGCCAGCCCATAGAACCGGACCCGGAGAAAAAGAATCCCCGCTTCTGACATCTGAAGAAATTCCCTCTCAAGAAAAAGAAGAACCCGAAATACCTCGTAAATCTGTGGCCGAGGGAAAAACCCTACGGGTACAGACAATCCAAGAACAAATGACCGAGGCACCCCGTAAGAAACTGATCTGCCCCGACTGTGGGATCATCTACGAACGCGGAACTTCTTGCGTAAGATGTGGCTCAAGCCTCGTTCCTCAAACTCCATCCCAAGAAAAACAAAAGCCCAAATCATCAGATGCCGAGGTCCCCCCCTCGTCGTCTCCTCCTAAAGCCTCAGAGGAGATCTCTAAAACGCACTTAAGCCAAGACCTCGTGGATGCCGCCATGCAGCCTCCTCTCCCGAGTCCTAAGGAGAAAGACTTGGGCATTAGCCAGCCGGTCAAAAGAAAAAAGACCGCAACACCCTTGGAAGAGCTTCTTCAGGACGAATCCCTTGAGCAAGAGCCACCTAAGAAAGTAACGGGTCAAGTCGAAAAGAGGGTAAGTTCTGCGAAGAAGCCCAAACGAGATTATCGCCGCTTATTCCTGGAGGTAGGCGGCATCACGGTCATGGCCCTCGCGGGAGCGTATTTCCTTTGGTCAGTTTACCCCCATTTAATAGCCAAGGGGCCTGAGTCAACGTCACTCACCTCCAAAGACGCCGCCAGCCAGACCTTTTCCAGTTCCTCTTCTAGTGCCGATCCAGGCACGACGGTGACCGAATCACGAGGACTCAAGAGCGCAGAAGAAAATTCAACTGTTTCTAAGGAAGCGATTCCCCCTTCCCTTTTCGTCTCGGACGCCTCTAAAACATCTTCTACGGAAGCCGCAGAGATACGAAACATTAAAACCCTCCTCGAGGACATCCGGCAGGCAAATTTAGAGAAGAACATTGACCTCTTCATATCTTGTTACGCTACGGAATTCAAAGACCGCGAAGGGAAGAAGAACGCGCAACTTGCCTTTTGGAAAAGGTTTGACTACGTCGACCTATCCTATGATTTGAAGGAGGCTTCGATATCAGACGTTACTGCCAAGGCAAAAGTTGAATGGTTGATCAAAACTTCTTCAAAGGCAGGAGGTCGGTCACAAGAGAACAAGTCCATTTTGGACGTGCAGTTCAAGAAAGAAGAAGGGGGGTGGAAAATAAAGGAAGTGAAGGCGGTAAGATGATTTACTAAAATTGGACCGCGAATTCTGAACTCCTTCTCACTCCGTGTTAGAAACAATCTCCTTAGAAATCCTAAATTCAAAACCTTAAACTCTAGATAAACCGAAAATACAAGAAACTCAAAAGCCAAAACACAACCTTTAACGTAACCCCTCCCTTCCTCCCCTTAACTAAGGCGAGGTTAGGTGGGGTTAATTTTGGATTTATTTAGGGTTTAGAGTTTGAGCATTCCAGGCTCATCCCCTGGCTTCAAAAAAATTATAGATATTTCTTAAACCAACACACGCTAAGCTCTATGGCCCGCTGGCGATGCGCTGGGTCGGTCAAACGGTGGTTCGCCTCCTCGATCACATGGATTCTTTTGGATTCCGCCAAATGGTAAAAGATCTCCCATGCCTGTTCGACAGGGACCAGCTCATCCTTTTCTCCATGAATAACCATGCAATGGGAAACCTTGTTCAAAAGGGGCAATAATCGATGTCTTGGAAGATCCTCAAAAAAAGCCTCGGGAGGTAAAGGAGTGTCCTGATCCCTTTCCTTCGTCTTAAGATCATCCAGGTGGTGAGGGGTAGCCCAGACCACCGTGGCCTTGATCCGTTTATCCATCGATGCCTTGATGAGCGAAATAAAACCTCCGAGACTCGAACCGATTAACCCGATTTCCCCTCCCAGCCCGGGATAACTTCTTATAAAATCAATCGCCGCACTCAGATCGTCGACCCTCTTGCTGATCGTATTGTCTTCTTCGCTCCCCCCGCTCTCGCCGATTCCTCTGAAATCGAAGCGAAGCATGGCCATCCCATCCCTTGAAATCCGTTCACCGAGAGCAATATACTTTTCGCTATCCTTACTCGACAAAAGGCCATGAGAGGCGATGATGCACGGAGGAGTCCCTTTCTCAGGCAGATGGAGGACTCCTGAAATGCGATATCCTTCACTTTGGAAGGACACTTTCACAGTTCTCATTCTGTATCTCCCCAATCAAAATCCAAAATTCTAAACCCCAAATTCCAAATAAATTTTAAATGATCAATTTATCATCCACGAATGATGAGAATTACCGAGGATTATCCTCCCCCTTGATGGGGGAGGATCGAGGTGGGGGTGAATATGGCATTATCCCCCTCACCCCCGCCCTCTCCCACGGGGGGAGAGGGGGATAATGGTTTACGGATGACGAATTCATCATGCAAAAATTTATTCGGGTATTGGCGCCTGAAATTTGCTTATTCAATCTCAACCCCTGCTTCCTTCATCGCTCCCAGATACTCTCCCTTCAATTGCTCTTTCGAGATGCCGTGGTCGATAAAATCCCATGGGAAGACTTCATCGAGATCCCTTTTTCGATAGACATAAAAGTCCGCGTTGATACTCGTCTCTCGAAGAGCCTGGCTCCAATTTCCCTGAGACCGCTGGGCTGCCATCAATATCTTTCCCACCCTCCGGTCTCCTCTCGAGAGCAAAGCCTGAACATAAGCCCATTTGGGAAGGTCGTGGATCATCTCCATCCCTCTCTCGCCTTGAACCCCTCTTTGGATCATCTTTAACTTCTTCTTCAAGCCCCCGATTTCTTCCAAAGGCGCCCACTGAAACGGTGTCGCCGGTTTGGGGATAAAGGGGTTGACGCTTAAGACTAACCTCCATCTCCTCTCTCGGTTCTTCTGCCTCGAAAGAATCTGATGGCGGATTCTCTTAGCGAGCGACAGTATCTCCTTGACATCTTCGTCGGTTTCAGAGGGAAGACCGATTAAGAAATAGCACTTGATTTGGGAGAGGCCATTGTCCACTAAAATATCGATGGATTTTAAGATCTCCTCTTCAGGATAGCCCTTTTTCAGCATCTTCCTGAGCCTTTCCGAACCTGCCTCAGGGGCAATGGCCACGGTGCGGTCCTCCCCTTCTCTCAGACAACGAATCAGGGACGGAGTGACGGCGTCCACTCTCAAGGAGGACAAGGAAATTCCTCCTCGCTGAGAGAGAATGGTCTGACACAATGGGAGAAGTTTGGGATGGTCTGAGACCGCAGTCCCGGTCAGGCCAATCCGATGCTTGTTTAAAAGGGCTTCCTTTGAAATCGATTCCAGAGAGGAGAGGCTTCGGTTTCGAAAAGGATGGTAAACAAAACAAGCCGCACAGAATCGGCACCCCCTGGGGCAACCCCGGTTGACCTCCACCAAAGCCATCTCTTTGAACTCCGTATCCGGGGTGAAAAGCGCGGATTGGGTTGGAAATTGATCGAGTTTGGAGACCCATCTGCGTTTGACTTTTCTGGGGAATCCCGGTTCCGGATCCATCGCCTCAATCTTTCCATTTTCAGCGTAGGTCACCCGATAAAACTTTGGAACATAAATTCCTTCAACGCCTCCTAAAGTTTTTAACAAATCATCCTTCTCCTTTTTCTTCTTATCCGATAGGGTCTGACGGCAGACCGCCAAAAATTCTCCGATCACCTCTTCCGCCTCGCCAAGAATGAATAGGTCAAAATATTCACTGACGGGTTCCGGATTTAAAAAAACGGCGACTCCTCCCGCAATGACCAACGGATATCTTCCATCCCGAAGACGGCTCTCTGATGGGATATGGGCTAATTCCAAAAGGGTGAGGACATTTAGAAAATCATTCTCGAAGGAAATGGAGAAGGCTAAGATATCGAAGTTGGAGAGAAACTTCTGGGATTCCAATGAGAAAAGGGGGGTTTGGGTATTGCGATATTCTTGGAGATCTTCTGGCTCAGGAAGGAAGGCTCTTTCACAGACCACATCACCAGCAGCGTTCAAGATTCGATAAAGGGTCTGAAATCCGAGGTTGGACATTCCCACATGGTAGGCGTTGGGATAGAGGAGACAAATCGCAATTTTCCCGCCCCATGGTTTTTGAACAGCCCCTCTCTCTTTCTCAAGAATACCCTTGGCCTTCTGAATGAGCTTCCAAGAAGTCATCTTCGTAAGTGGATAGTGGAGTGTAGAAAGTGGTAAATTCAATATAACAGAATTTTAACTACTCATGTAACTTTTTTTCCCACTCGCCACCTACCACTTGCCACCCACTGGCTTCAGTCGGCCTGTTTTCTTAAAAAAGTGGGGATGTCAAAACGATCCTCATCCTCCATGGAGAAATCCGACGGCGGATCCAATTTGAGCTCATCGAAACGCTCGTTGGTCTTCCCCCTCCTCATAAAAGCGGGAATATCCCTGTTATTTTCCTTGTTGCTGAAGGAAAAGCGCGGCAGGTCCTTATTTTGCTCCCGTAGGCCAAACGAGATAGGAGCTATTTTCTTAAACTGCCCTGTTCTCTTATCCTCCTTCTTTCCGAAACCCGTAGCGATCACGGTCACCCGAATCTCTTCCTTCATGGTTTTGTCGACCACCATCCCCCAGATCACCGTGGCATCTTCATGGGCTTCCTTCTGAACGAGAGTCGTTGCCTCGTTGATTTCGCTGAGGGTCATATTCTCTCCCCCGGTGATGTTGATGAGAAGGCCTCGGGCCCCTTCGATCGTAATATCTTCCAGCAGAGGGCTGGAAATCGCTCTTTGAGCGGCCTCCACCGATCGGTTCTCACCCGAAGCAATTCCCGTCCCCATCAGTGCCATTCCTGTCTCAGCCATGACGGTCCGGACGTCGGCGAAATCCAGATTGATAATTCCGTGGCCGACGATGATATCCGAGATCCCTTTGGCAGCATGGTAGAGAACCTCATCCGCCCTTTTGAAGGCCTCCAGCAGCGTCATGCTCTTCCCGCCAATGCCGAGGAGCCGCTGGTTCGGGATGGTGATGAGGGCATCCGCCGTCATCTTCAGGTTAGCCAGCCCTTCTTCCGCCTGGCTCATCCTCTTCTTCCCTTCGAAATGGAAAGGTTTGGTCACGATCGCCACAGTGAGGGCACCCATTTCACGCGCCACTTCGGCAATCACCGGCGCGCCGCCAGTTCCGGTCCCGCCGCCCAACCCAGATGTGATGAAGACCATGTCCGCCCCTTTCATGGCCTCGCGGATCTTCTCTACGTCCTCAAGAGCAGCCTTCCTTCCTATCTCCGGATTGGCTCCGGCTCCCAGACCCTTGGTCAAGTTCTCGCCCAATTGCAATTTCATGGGGGCCATATTTGCCGCCAACGCCTGCGCATCGGTATTGGCTGCGATAAACTCAACACCGGAGAGCTGGTAGGAAATCATGGTATTCAGGGCGTTGTTCCCTCCTCCTCCAATCCCGATGATCTTGACCTTGGCGGCTAGATTTTTATTTTCGTCGAATTCGATCATATCCTCCCTCCTTTTTTTAAAATTGGAATGATGGAAGAATGGAACGGTGGAATATTGGGTTTCATCTATATGTAAGCAAGCATATTTTACCCATTATTCCATTTTTCCAATATTCCAGTATTCCATTAGAAGAATTCTTCAATCCATTCCCTCATCCGATGGGTGACTTTGCTGAAGACGTTCCCCTCGCCTACCTTAAACCGACTCTGCCCTTTCTTTCGACTTCCATAAAGAACCAGACCCACTCCGGTCGCATACATTGGACTCGCGACCAGATCGACCAATCCTCCGATGCCGACGGGCTCCCCTCTCCGAACGGGCAGATTAAAAATCTGCTCGGCCAACTCCGGAATACCCTCCAGGATGGCGCTCCCGCCGGTGAGGACAATTCCAGAGGCGAGCAGATTGGCAAATCCCGTCCTGACCACTTCGTTATGAACCAAGGTGAGAATCTCCTCGACCCTGGGTTCGACGATCTCCGCCAAGGTCTGCCTGGAGAGGACACGAGGCTTCCTGCCCCCCACACTGGGAACTTCAATGGTTTCATCCTTCCGAACCAAAGAAGTCAGGGCACATCCGTATCTTATTTTGATCTTCTCTGCTTCTTCCACCGGTGTCCGAAGTCCCATCGAGATATCGTTTGTGATATGGCTTCCTGCCAGGGAGAAAACGGATGTATGTTTGATGGCACCGTTTGAGAAGATCACCAGATCCGTTGTTCCGCCCCCGATATCGATGATGGCCACTCCCAGATCTTTCTCCTCAGAAGTGAGGACCGCTTCGCTCGACCCCAACTGCTCCAAAACAATGTCGTCCACATCCAGCCCGGCCTTGTTGGCGCATTTAATGATGTTCTGGGCAGAGGTGATCGCGCCGGTGACAATATGAACCCTTCCCTCCAGCCGTACTCCTGACATCCCCACCGGATCTTTGATTCCATCCTGATCGTCTACGATGAATTCCTGAGGAATGATGTGAATCACCTCTCGATCCATGGGCATGGCCACGGCGCTGGCGGCATCGATCACGCGCTTCACATCATTCGGACCGATCTCTCTGTTTTTTACAGCAATCACCCCGTGGCTGTTAATCCCTTTGATGTGCCCGCCCGCGATTCCCGCAAAGACAGAGGTGAGATGGTATCCTGCCATCAACTCCGCTTCTTCAACCGCCTTTTTGATCGAATGGACGGTGCTTTCGATATTGATGACCACACCTTTTCGCAATCCCTTCGATGGAAACGTCCCGAGGCCGATGATGTTGACCTGACCGTCAGAAATTTCTCCGACCACGGTACAGATCTTGGTCGTCCCGATATCCAACCCAACTACCAACGAATCCTTCTTTGCCACCTTTCCTCACCTCCTTTCAACCCCTGAGGGAACCCTTTCAACCACCATTCGTTTCAAGTCGCTGCAGTCAATCGAAGCCACTGAGAACCCTCTCTTCCGAAGGTCTGTCCAGATGAGAGACAATCGCCGCAGTTTCTCTCCAAAGTCGTCCCATCCCATTTTGACCTCCACCCCTTCCGCCTTAGTAATACAATCGATTCCATACGCCTTCTCCATATGGATCTCAGATATTTCCTGCAGGGGAGGCAGTTTTTCTTGTCCCGCGATCCTCAGAATCTCGAGGGCCTTGGTGATCAGGCGCTCCGCTTCCACTGGATCTTTTTCCAAAACCCGGCGGGTCAAACCCGTCAGATAAGGATAATTGTATTCATCTCTATCTCCTACGGGAGAGAAGATCTCCCCTTTGGTATCGATATAGTAAAGCTCTCCCAATTGAATGATGGCCATCGGTTTTTTCTCTTCTATCTGAATCAATATCTTATGGGGGAAGACCTTCATCACCCGGACCTGGTCGATCCAGGGATGGGACTCCAATCGTTTGACAACTTCCTTCAACTTGACCGAGAAGAGATTGGGCATTCCATCGATCACCGTCAAGGAGAGGAGAGTCTCTTTCGGAATCATTCGACCTCCTTCCACCTCGACTTCCCTCACTCGAAAACAGGGATCTCCCAAGAGGCGGACATAAACCCAATGGCTGACCAGGAGGAAAAAAGAGAGGAGAAGAAGTTGAAAAGCCACTCGGATCGTTTTTTTCAAGATCCTCAGGAATTTTTCGGCTCCTTTCTCTTCCCTCCTCGCTTTCGGTCGGAGAAACTTTCCTTCTCGTACTCTAACCGTCTCTCCCATAACCCCTCGAATGTGGAGCGTGAAAGGTGGACAGTGGTTTCTTCAAAAATCCACACTCCACCCTCTATCTTCTACTTTCCACTCTCCGCTTTCTACGTTCCACTCTCCATCTTTAAACAGGCCCCTAACAAAACGCGTTCAACTAAATCTTCAAACGGAATGCCGGCATAATTGGCGGCCATGGGCAAGAGACTCGTCTCGGTCATGCCGGGCATGGTGTTGATGTCAATCACAAACGGATTTTCATTTTCATCGGTCATCAGATCGACCCTCGCTACACCAGAACAATCCAGCTCTTGAAAGGCTCTAAGGCTTATCTCCTGCGCATAGAGATACTTTTCTCTGGGAATCCGCGCCGGGAGAATATACTGAGTCTCGCCTTTTGTATATTTGGAATGGTAATCGTAGAAGCCGCTCTTGGGGGCGATCTCGATGACGGGTAGAGGAATGTTCTCAAGAATGCCGACGGTGATCTCCCTCCCTTTCATAAACTCCTCTACCAATATCTCCTCATCGTATTCTCCTGCTTTCATCAGGGCAGGGCCCAGCTCTTCATCCTTCCTAACGATTGAAACACCGATCGTCGATCCCTCTCTGGCCGGTTTGACCACGACCGGCAGAGGGAGGGAAATTCTTTCAGGTAGATCTTTCTTCATCTTCTCTCGCTGAAAAACCTCATAACGAGGAGTCGGAATCTTTTCGCAAAGGAAGAATTTCTTGGACATGACTTTGTGCATGGCCAAAGCACTGGCCAGAACTCCTGACCCTGTATACGGGATTCTCATCAACTCCAACATCCCCTGAACGGTCCCATCTTCTCCAAATCTTCCGTGAAGAGCCAAAAAGGCACACTCAATCTTTTCTTTGACCAATTTTTCCGCGATATCGTCTCCCACATCGATCGGGGTCGCCGTATACCCCTTCCCCGTGAGAGCCTTTAAGATGGCCTTGCCCGTCTTCAGGGAAATCTCTCTCTCCCTGGAAAGACCGCCCATCATCACCCCTATTTTCTTTTTCTTAAACGATGGCTCTTTCATCTCTTTACCGCTGATACACCAAATCGATTATCCCCCTCTCCCCTGGCGGGAGAGGGCGGGGGTGAGGGGGGCCATAACCACATTCACCCCCACCTCGATCCTCCCCCGTCAAGGGGGAGGATAATCTTGGTAATTTTCATCAGTCGTACCTACAAACCCGTCATGCGAAACTCATTTCGTGATCCCCATTCCAAATTCCGCATTATGGTTCGCCCACCACCTTCACCTCCCTTTCAAGGGAGATGCCTTTTCCTTCATAGACCTTTTTTTCGACGAACTCCATCAAACGGATCACCTCTTCGGCCTTGGCCTTTCCCAGATTGATGATAAAATTGGCATGACGCTCTGAAACCATCGCCCGACCGATCCGAAACCCCTTCAGCCCAGCTTCTTCAATCCATTTCCCCGCGGGACCTTCTTCGGGATTCTTGAAAACGGACCCCGCGCTGGGATAGTCCAAGGGTTGCCTTTTCCTCCTCATCTCCGAGTAAGATCTCACCCGTCCAAGAATTTCTCCCCTCTTGCCCATCTTCAGCTTAAATCGGCCCTTGAGAATAATCCAAGAAGAGGGGATGGCCAGTCCTCGATACGAGAATCGAAGCCTCGAACGGGACCTCTCCACAATTTCTCCGTCTTCCTTCATCAACGTCACCGAAAGAAGCACATCCTTCAGTTCGGAACCCCAGGCTCCGGCATTCATTGCCAAACCCCCTCCCACCGTTCCGGGAATGCCGAAGAAGGGTTCGAGCCCCGTGAGTCCCTTCCGGACAGAGAATTGGACCAGCCGTTGCAAGGAGAGGCCTGCTTCCGCATCTACGACCTCTCCGTCCATCTGAATCTTTTTCATCCCTTGGGCCAAACTGATGACCCATCCACGAACCCCTCTATCCCTCACCACTAAATTTGTCCCCCTCCCTAAAATCAAGAGGGGAATCTTTTTTCTCCCGGCGTAACGGACCACCTTTTTCAGCTCATTCACATCTCTGGGGAAAAAAAGGCTGTCCGCAGGGCCTCCCACCTGCATCGACGTAAACTGTCTCATCGGTGCATCGAAAAGAACCTTCCCTTTGATCAACCCCGACGCCCATTTTTTGTAGTCCCTTGTCATCATTCGATTGCGGATTGCACCCCCTCCGCCACCCTCCCCCCTTGAGGGGAAGGGACAGGGTGGGGGGAATCCGAATTCAAAGTTTTTTTACCAACTCCTCTGAAACCTGCCAGATGTCTCCCGCTCCCAAGGTGATCACCAGATCCCCCGGAGAGACAATACGGAGGAGATGCTCGACGATCTCCTTCTTATCGGCTAAATAAGTCACGTCTTTATGGCCGTACTCCCGGAGCCCCTCAAAGAGGGCTTTCGATTCCACGCCTTCTATCCGATCCTCTCCTGCAGGGTAGATCTCCGTGAGGATGAGAACGTCGGCGTCATAAAATGCGGTGAGAAAATCCTTGAACAGGGCCTGCGTTCTCGTGTAGCGATGGGGCTGAAATACGGCGACGATTCTTTTCCCCCAGCCGGTCCGTGCTGCCTTCAGCGTGGCCATAATCTCCACAGGATGATGTCCATAATCATCCACAACGAGGACTCCCCTCTTCTCTCCTTTGATCTGGAACCGTCTCTGAATCCCGCTAAAATCGCGCAGCGTTTCCTGGACGACGCGGAAGGGAATATCGAGTTCGAAAGCGGTGGCCAAGGCCGCGAGGGCATTGTAGACATTGTGGAGCCCCGGCATCCGGAGGCTCAGTCTGCCTATCTCCTGACGCTGGCGGATCACATCGAAGGAGGTAGAGAGCCCTTCGAATACAATCTCTTTGGCCTGGAAGTCAGCCTGCGGGGTCAACCCGTAAGTGGTAAAGCGCTTCTTCAACCTCGGAAGAAGGCTCTGGATGTTCGGATGATCGAGGCAGAGCACGGCCAATCCGAAAAATGGAATCTTGTTCAAAAAGCACAGGAAAGTCTCTTTGATCTCGTCGATGCCTTTATAATAATCAAGATGGTCCGGATCGATATTGGTCACCACGGCAATGGTGGGCATCAGTTTGAGAAAGGAGCCGTCGCTCTCATCGGCTTCGGCCACCAGGAATTCACCCTGCCCCAGCCTCGCGTTGCTTCCGATGCTGTTCAGCCGCCCGCCGATCACAACCGTGGGATCCAGACCGCCCGCCGCTAAAACGGTCGAAATGAGGGAGGTGGTCGTCGTCTTGCCATGGGTCCCTGCGATCGCAATCCCGATTTTCATTCGCATCAGCTCCGCCAGCATCTCTGCCCTTGGGATGACCGGGATGAGCCTCTCTTCCGCGGCCTCGACCTCCGGGTTTTGTGGCCGGATGGCTGAAGAGATGACCACCACATCCGCTTCTCTTAAGTTCTCCCTCCGGTGGCCGTAGGAAATTTCGCACCCCAAAGACCGCAGTCTCCGGGTCACCTCTGTCTCCTTGACGTCGGACCCGCTGATATGGTAACCGAGATTGAGCAACACCTCGGCAATTCCGCTCATGCCGATTCCGCCGATGCCCACAAAATGAATATGCTGGATCTTCCCTCTTCGGTACATAGACAACCTTCCCCCTCACCCTTCCCCTCTCCCACCAGGGGAGAGGGAGCTTACAAGGAAATCAGATTACAAGTCCCCTCCCCCTTGACGGGGGAGGGTAAGGGTGGAGGTGAAACTATTTTCCAACCAACGCATAACAATGATCCACTATCTCTTCTGCCGCCCTTGGTCTCCCCAGCCGTCGGATCGTCTCTTCCATTTTAACACGCTCCTCCGGATGCTCGTAAAAATGAAGGATCATCGGGGCGACAGTCCCTCCACATAACTCCCGGTCTAAAATCATTTTGGCTGCGCCCAGATCCACTAATTTCTTGGCGTTGATCAATTGATGATCATGAGCCGCATAAGGATAAGGGACGAGGAGGGCGGCCTTTCCGCAGACCGCCAGCTCAGCCACGGTACTCGCTCCTGACCTGCAGATGACCAGATCAGAGATCTGGTAGTAGGTGGCGAGGTCTTCGAAGAAAGGCCTGACCAACGCCTCAAACCCTCTTTCTCGGTACTTCCTTGACACAAAATCCAGATCTTCTTTTCCGGTTTGATGGATGATCTTGATGGAGGACTTGATTCCTTGAAGGTGATCCAGGGCGTCTATCATCGCCTGATTGATCCGGTGTGCCCCTGCACTTCCTCCAAAGATAAGAAGGGTAAATCCACCCTCTTTTTTCATCAGCCGCCCGTCTTCCCTTAAAAGGGCAAGGAATCCTTTCCTGATCGGATTTCCAGTCACAAGGGTCTTCTCCTCAGGGAAGTACTTTTTCGCCTCTTCGAAGGAGACGAAGATCCGTTGGCTAAACCACTTTAGAATCCGATTCGTCATCCCAGGCATCACGTTCTGTTCCTGGATGGCCCTCTTCATTCCGAGAAAGAATGCGGCCAAAACCGTGGGCCCGGAGGCATATCCCCCTACCCCCAATACGAAATGGGGTTGAAACTCTTTCAGGATCGAATAAGCTTCGGAGACGGCCATCGGTAAGCTCTGGATGGCTTTAGCCTTCCCTAAAAGAGATTTTCCCTGAATGGGTTTCGCCTGAATCGTCTTCAGCGGAAATTTCCCTCCTGACAAAACGTTGACCTCGATGCCTCTTTCCGTTCCAATAAACAAAACTTCGTTCCCTTTCTCCCTCTCAACAAATGCCTCGGCAACCGCCATGCCCGGGAAAAGATGACCTCCTGTACCTCCTCCGGCGATCACACACTTCATCGTCGTTCCGCATGCGTCGAAAGGTGAAGAAGTACCCCCACCCCAACCAAATTGGCGATCAAGGATGTCCCCCCGTAGCTGATGAAGGGGAGCGTCAACCCCTTTGTAGGGAGGAGTCCCAAAACAACTCCCATGTTGATCGCTGCCTGAAGGGAAATCATCAACGTGATCCCCAACGCCAAATAGACGCCAAACCGATCCTCGAGGGAAAGCGCGATCTGGATCCCCCTGAGGGCGATAATGAAGAAGAGGAGCACAACCACCATCGCACCCAGCAAGCCCAACTCCTCTCCGATGACTGAAAAGATGAAGTCTGTGTGTGGAGCGGGAAGGAAGAAAAGTTTCTGCCTTCCTTCTCCCAGCCCTAATCCGAACAGGCCTCCAGAGCCAAAGGAGAGGAAGGATTGAATAATTTGGAAACTCGTGCCACTGGGGTCTTCCCAAGGCCGGATGAAACTCATCAACCTCTTATAACGATATCCCACATTTATTAAAAGAACATAAGCCATTGGAATAGTGACCAAAAAGGCACTCGCAATGTAAATCACCCTGGCACCGCTGACGAAGAGAAGGAGAAAGACCATCACGGTCAGAAAAAAGGCTGCTCCAAAATCGGGCTCCTTCATCACCAAAGCGATGACGAGGCCAGAGAGGAGAACCGGGGGAAGAAACCCGAAGGAGAAGCTCCGAATCTTCTCCTCCTTTTTGGCTAAGAGGTACGCAAGAAAGATCACCAAACCCAGCTTGGCAAACTCTGAAGGTTGAAAAGAGAAAGACTGGATCTTCAGCCAGCGCATCGCCCCGCCGCTTCGGTGCCCGATGCCCGGAACCAATACAACCACCAAGAGGAGAATGGAAAAGGTGAGGATGGGATAGGCAACACGCTTTAGAATTTCATAAGGCAAGAACATCATCACGAGCATCAGAACGAAACCGACCGCTGCGTAAAGGGCCTGCCTCTTCAGAAAGTAATAAGGGTCTCCGAAACGATCCCCGGCAAGGATCGCACTGGTGCTGTAAACCATCACAATCCCGATTCCCACGAGGGCAAGGACTGCAAACAACAGGATAAAATCCAACCTCTTTCTACCCTTCATCCCTTTCACTCATCCTAATAGCAACTGCTGAAACAGTGTGTGAATTCCAAATTTCAAAATCTCCCGCCAGGGCGGGATCAAATCAATGACAAATAGCTTAAATGTCAAAAATTTCTAATTTGAGCTTCCTTTGGACTTTGAACTTTGACATTTGACATTCGTCGTACTTATGTTCGAAACCGCTTCCTTAAATACTCTTCCTCTCTCCTTATAATCTTTGAACATATCGAAGCTCGAGCAGGCCGGTGAGAGGAGGACCACCTCTCCTGCTGTCGCTTTTTGGCGGGCGAGGAGCACAGCCTCTTCCATGGTCTCCGCCAGGTCCGTATCAGTCAGCCCTCCAAGCTCGCGATTCATTCTTTCCTTCGCCTCTCCGATTAGAATCAAATGTTTGACCCGCTTCCGAATCAATTCTTTAAGCGGACTTAAATCCCCGTTTTTGTCCTTGCCTCCCGCAATCAGGATCACGGGTTGTGAAAAACTCTGAAGAGATTTGACCACGGAGCCCACATTCGTTCCTTTGGAGTCATCGTAGAAACGAACCCCCCCGACCTCCCGGACAAATTCGAGGCGATGTTCGAGACCTTCAAACCGGTTGAGGACGGCCTGAACCGCTTTTTTCGAGCAACCGAAGCTTCTGGCCGCGGCGAGAGCTGCCATCATATTCTCCACATTGTGGATTCCCTTCAGAGGAGCTTTTGCCAAAGAATACTTTTCTCTTTTTCCCCCAAGCGTGAGGAAGATCGATTGGCCTTCGGAGAAAGCGCCTTCTTCCGGCTTATCGCTCAAGCTGAAAAAAACTTTTCTCGCTTTTACACCCTCTCCGAACTTCATCACGATGGGATCATCCCTGTTCAGAACAGCCAGATCCCCGGAATTCTGATTCGTAAAAATGCTGACCTTCGCCTTGATGTAGTCCGTGTAACTAAGATAACGGTCCAGATGATCCTCCGTGATATTCAGAAGAACAGCGATTCGGGGACGGAAATTCTCGATGGCCTCCAACTGAAAACTGGAGATCTCAACCACCAACACGTCCCAACGATCTCCTCCGTTTGCAAAAAGGATCAGCGGTTCTCCGACATTACCTCCCACCCCAACCTCTTTCCCATCCTCTTTTAGCATCTCGCCAATCAACAGGGCGGTCGTCGTCTTTCCGTTGGTCCCTGTGACCGAGATGATGGGGACCTGGATGAAATGGTAAGCGAGTTCAATTTCGCTGATCACCCGAACTTTTTTCTTGAGGGCTGCCTGGATGGGCTCGATGCTCAGGTCCACGCCTGGGCTCGCGACAATCATATCCTGTTTCAGAAAGGTCTCTGCTCGATGCCCGCCCCATTCTGTGGAAATGTCCAGGCCCTTCAACTCTTCAACAGCCTCCTTCATCTCCTCTTCCAGCTTCATCTCTGTCGTGGTGACAAGAGATCCTTTCGACTTAAGGAATTTCGCTGTCGCGATTCCTGTTCGGGCCATGCCCACCACCAATACTCTCTTGCCTTTGAGATCCATAAATACCGTGTTCCGTGTCCGTGATTCTTAACTCATAACTCTAAACTCTTAACTCTCGGTCATCTCAACTTCAGCGTGCTGATCGCAACCAGCCCGAGGATAATAGCGATGATCCAGAATCGGACGATGATCTTTGGCTCGGCCCAGCCCTTCAACTCAAAATGATGGTGAATGGGTGCCATTCTAAAGACCCGTTTCTTGCGAACCTGGTAAGAGACGACCTGGATGATGACCGAAAGCGCCTCGATCACAAAAATCCCGCCCACGATGACCAAGAGAAACTCTTGTTTCGTGATTACAGAAATCGTCCCCAGGGCTGCCCCCAAGGAGAGGGAACCTACATCCCCCATGAAAACCTGGGCTGGATAAGTATTGAACCAGAGAAACCCCAGACCCGAACCGACCAGGGCCCCGCATAAGATAGTCAGTTCCCCACTTCCTCTGACAAAAGGAATTTGGAGATAGCTGGCGAATTTGAAGTTTCCCGCAAGATAGCAGAAGAGCATAAAGGTGGCGCTGGCAATGAGCACGGGTCCAATCGCCAATCCATCCAACCCATCGGTCAAGTTGACCGCATTGGCCGAACCCACGATGACAAACATGGCAAAGAGAATGTACCAATCCCCAATGTCCGGCATCACTTTCTTGAAAAAGGGAAAAATCAACCTGGAATCGTGGTCAATCGTGTTGAACAGGATGAAGCTGACGACAAGTCCCATGCCCACCTGAATAGGAAACTTATATCGAGCCCGGATGCCGATGCCTTTCTTATCCCTGAGCTTTTTATAGTCATCCCAAAAACCGAGGAGGCCGAACGCCAACGTGGTCACCAAAACGATCCAGACGTATGGATTCGTCAGGTCGGACCAGAAAAGGGTTGGAACGAGGATGCCGGCGAGGATAAGGCTTCCTCCCATCGTAGGAGTCCCGTTCTTGACCATGTGACGAGAAGGAACATCCTCCCTCACCACCTGTTGAATCTGAAAGACCCTCAACTTCTTGATCAGCCAGGGCCCGATGATAAAACTGATGAGAAGAGCGGTGAGAATCGAGCAAATGGTCCGGAAGGTGATATACCGGAAGACATTGAAGAAAGAAAATAATCCGTGAAGAGGATAAAGGAGATGATATAGCATTCTTTAGGCCCTCCCCTCAGCCAGACCCTCTACGATCTTTTCCATGGCCATCCGCCTTGAACCCTTGATCAATATCCAATCTCCACTTTGTATCATCTGCCTTAGCAGAGAGATTGCCTCTGAATGACTCTCCACAACCCTTGCCCTCTCCATTGGAAGCCCGCGGCGAATTGCCGACTCGACCACAATGGGCGCCTCATCTCCCATGGCGAGGAGGAAGTCGATCGAGAGGTCACACACCATTCTCCCTATTTGCTCGTGAGCTTCGTTCGTAAAACTCCCAAGCTCTAACATATCCCCCAACACAGCGATAGCCCTTCCCATTCCCTTCACCTCTGCAAGGGTCTCGAGGGCGACTCCTGTCGAGTGAGGATTGGCATTGTACGCATCGTTGATCAGAGTCCCTCCGCCCTTGAGGGGAATGACTTCCATCCTCATGGGGAAGGGACGAAAGTTCTTCAAGGCCTCTCTGGCCCGATCCAGCCCCACTCCGAAAAGACACGCCACCGCCATGGCAGAGAGAGCATTCGGGATGAAGTGTCTTCCCAACAGCCGGAGATGAATCTCCAGCGCTTCTCCCTCCAAAATCAAAGTGAAAGAGGTCCCTTCCGCTCCATGAAGTCGAATCTCTTTCGCCATGACTTCCGCAGGATGTTCTGTCCCGAACGTGATCTTTTGGCCGGGGTAATCCCTTGCCAGATCCACCACTCGGGGATCATCCTGATTCACCAATATCGTTCCATCCCTTCTCATCCTTCGGAAGAGTTCTCCCTTCTCCTCTTGTAATCTCTCTAAACTCCCCATGCCTTCGAGATGAACCGTCTGGATGTTCGTGATCAACCCTACATCGGGTTCCGCAATCTGGGCCAGCCTTCCGATCTCACCCGGCACGTTCATCCCCATCTCAAGAACTACGATCCTCTCTTTCTCGGTGAGCGTCAGGAGGGTAAGAGGAACCCCAATGAGGTTGTTCAAATTCCCCTTCGTCTTGAGAATGGGGAAAGTCGTCTCAAGACATGCGGCAATCATTTCTTTCGTTGTGGTCTTGCCGTTGCTTCCGGTCAAAGCCACCAGCGGGGTATCGTATTTGCGTCTCCAAGTCTGGGCGATATTTCCTAACGCGGAGAGGGTGTCTTCCACAGCGATCACCGCTCTGGATCGATCACCATTCCATCGAATGTCTCCGACCTTCCCCTCCTCGATCAACACGCCTCCTGCTTTTTTTCGAAGAGCCTCTAAGGCAAAATGATGGCCGTCAAAGTGGGGGCCTTTCAAGGCAACAAAAAGTTCTCCCTCCGCCACCGTTCTTGAATCCGTGGAAATCCCTTGAAAGGAGGAGTCTCCCTTCCCTTGTAAGAGTTTCCCTCCCGTGATCTTCAAAACCTCATTTATGGTAAGGATCACTTTTCCCCCAGGGCCTTCTTGGCCTCAATGCGATCGTCAAAAGGGTATTTTTTCTTTCCGATGATCTGATAATCCTCGTGCCCTTTCCCCGCGATGAGTACCGTATCCGAGGGAAGGGCCAATCGGATCGCTGTCCGAATCGCTTCTCTTCGATCCGGCACTTTTAAATACCCCTTTCTTGATCTCCATGACTTGACTTCATCCGCATCCCACTCTTTTAGATAGAGAGATTTTAGACCCTTTTCCACCTCATCCAAGATGGCCAAAGGGTCTTCTGTTCTTGGATTGTCCGAAGTGAGAATCGCGAGATCGCTGTACCTCCCCGCCACCTCCCCCATCAACGGTCGCTTTGTCCGATCCCGGTCCCCACCGCATCCGAAGACAGTGATCATCTTTCCGTTATTCTGGGTTCCGTCCTTTAAGATATTCTTCAACCCCAACAGAGCGCGTTCCAAGGCATCGTGGGTGTGGGCATAGTCGATAATAACGTGAATGTCTCTCTTATTCTCGACCTTCTCGAATCTTCCCGAAACACCTTCTAACCCCTCCACCCCTTCTTTTAGGGTTTCTAACGGGACCTCCATGGCCGTCCCGACAGCCACAGCCGCCAGGACATTGTAAAGATTGAAGTCTCCCGTGAGTTTCGAGTGGATCGAAAGATTGCCCTTCGGAGTTTTGATCCGGCAAGAAAGGCCTTCAAAGGACGAATGCACCCGATCCGCCGTGACATCGCAGGAACCGCTCAACCCATAACGGACGACGGGCAGGTCCAGCCCTTTGACCATCTCCTCCCCTCTGGGGTCGTCATGGTTCGTCACAGCAAATCGCTTCTCCTTGCGACTCTTGATTAAATAATCCGAGAATAGCCTCTTCTTGCTCTCGAAATACTGCTCTAAGGTCTTATGGTAATCGAGATGTTCGGAGGTCAAATTTGTAAACACCACACCATCAAATTGGCATCCAACGACGCGGCCGAGGTCAAGCCCATGCGACGAAACTTCCATAATTACATGAGAGGTCCCTTCATTGACCATCTCCCAAAGGATTCTTTGCAGGTCCAACGACTCCGGCGTGGTATTGGGAGCAGGCGTTGTCTTTCGCCCGAACCGATAATTGATCGTTCCCATCACGCCTACGGTCCAACCGGCCTTTTTGAAAATGGACTCTAACAAATAGGTGGTGGTGGTCTTTCCGTTTGTCCCGGTGATACCAATGAGCCTGACCCGGGACGACGGATCACCATAAAAGTTTGAGGAGATCTTTGCCAGGGCCCGGCGGCTATCGGGAACGACAACCATGGTACGATTGGAGATGTTTGGCTCTTCTTCTAAGACAACAGCCTCTGCTCCTCTTTCGATCGCTTCGTTGACAAATTGGTGTCCGTCTACTGCCATCCCTCGAATGGCGGCAAAAAGAAAATCCTTCTCTACCTGCTTCGAGTGGTAAGCGATCCCCTTGATCTCCTTTCGGGTCTCTCCGTCGATTTTCTTGATCTCAACGCCTTCTAATAATTTTCTCAGTTCCATTTTCAAAACGCTCTGCGCTATGCCCGACGCGGTTGTCTCCCCCTCACCCTCCCCTCCCCCTCAAGGGGGGAGGGTTTGGGAGGGGGTGATGCGTTTGTATTAATTACGATGGGGATCGAAACTTCAAGAAACAGATATCCCCTCTCTCGACCACTGTCCCCGGCTGGGGAGTCTGATCCACGACTTTTCCATTCCCCGAGACCTTGATGATCAGTCCCCTTCCTTCTATGCGGCTCAAGGCATTCCGCATGGACAGCCCCTTAAGGTCCGGCATCACAACCGCTTCTGCTCCCTTACCCACCTTGATCCCATCGATCACGGGTTGGGCTTCCGACGCCTCTTTTCGGGGAGCTGAGTTGAGTCCGTTCTTCACAATCATCGTCCCCTTTGGCACCACATGGAGGTAGGGAAGAACCTTTTCCATGATCGCTTTAAATATCGGAGCAGCGACCACTCCTCCGTAGCTGCCTCCCTGCGGCTCGTCAATGACGACCAAGAGTGCGAGCTTAGGTTCGCCGGAAGGGGCAAAGCCCATAAAACTACTGGTATAGCGGGTTTCGGAGTATCCGCCCAATAAAGAATCGGCCTTCTGCGCCGTTCCCGTTTTTCCGGCCACGTCGTATCCTGCGGGCACTGCTCCTTCTCCTGTCCCTCCCTTCTCCGTCGTCGTCTTAAGCAGTGCCGTCACCTTTTCAGCCGTCGCCCCTGAAATGACCTTCCTGATGGTCTCCGGCTGAAACGATTGGACCACTTCCCCTTTCTCATTCAGAGTCTTCTCTACAACGTAGGGCCTCATCAGGAACCCGCCGTTGGCAATGGCTGACAGGGCGGCCACCAATTGAATCCCCGTCACTGAAATTCCCTGCCCGAAGGAGATGGTATCCAGGGCAACCGGAGGCCAATATCTTGGGTGGTGGACGATTCCTTTCCCTTCTCCCGGGAGATTAATTCGAGTCTTCTCACCGAATCCGAAGGCGGCGATATATCGGTAGAAACGTTCCCTTCCCATCTTCTCGCCCACCTTCGATGCCCCGATGTTACTGGAGAACTTGAGAATCTGTTGAAAGGTAAGCCATCCGTGTTTGGAGGTATCATGGATCGTTCGATCATAAACCGTGTAAGAGCCGTTCTCGCAATAAAAGGAATCGGAGGGCCGAACCACCTGTTCCTCCAAGGCGGCCGCGGCAAGAAAGATTTTAAAGAGAGAACCGGGCTCAAAGACATCAGAGATAGCGCCGTTCCTCCAGCTCTTGGAACGGTACTGGATGAACTGGTTTGGATTGAAAGTCGGGTAGGAGGCCATGGCCAAGATTTTTCCGGTCGAGGGATCCATGGCAATGACCATACCTCCCTTTGCCCCCCACTTTTCAACACCTCGATCCAGCTCTGTCTCGGCGATGTGTTGAACCGCCTTGTCGACGGTTAAGACGATATTCCGGTAATGATCCTCCTTTTCAAAGGGAACGTTGCCCATGGCAATTTCCCGGCCGAGGGCATCTCTGGCGGCTGTCCATACATGGCTCTCTCCATTGAGCAAAGCATCGTATTGGAATTCTATTCCCTCCAGACCCTTCGAATCGAGGCCTACGAAACCGATCAGATGAGCGGCCAGTTGGGAATTTGGATAGAAACGACGGTTCTCTTTCAAAAAAGAAACGCCGGGCAGCTGAAGGGCCTTGATCCGCTCGGCTTCTTTCGAGGAGATTTTTCTTTGAACCCATTCAAAAGGTCGATGGGTCTTCAGTCTCTGTCTCAATTCCTCCCGATCGATCTGAAGAATCGAGGCAAGCTCCCTGGCTGTTTTCTCTACGTCAACGACTTTCCGGGCATCGGCGTAAACCGATTCGACCTCAATGCTGGCTGCCAATTCATCTCCATTGCTATCGTAAACCGTCCCACGCTTGGGAACGAGAGGAATCTGAACATGCTGCTGTTGTGCGGCCAGCTTATAGAGCTGTTCTTTTTTCAGCACCTGAAGCTGAAACATCCTCCCCATAACGAATACAAAACAGACGAGGAGGAGACACGAGAGAAAGACGATCCGGACCTTAAACCAATTGATGGACTTCTGTTTCATCGGATCACAATCACCTGGTCAGGTTTAGGCTTGGACATGCTCAACTCCTCTGCGGCAAATTTTTCAATCCGCGCATAGGACTTGAGTGTAGCGATCTCCAGCCGCAACTTCTTATTGGCTTCCGTAAGGGCCCTCTCCTCCTTTAGGGCATTCGAAATTTCGTATCCGAGTTGGATCACCTGAATTCTCGACCAGACATAGAACAAAGATCCGCCGATGAAAAAAAGGGTGAGGAGGCTGAAAAGGACGAGGAATTTTAGTTTTACTCTTTTCGGCCCGGACCTTGAATTTTCTTCTGTCCAGAGGATTCGATCTCCATTCTTGTTGATTGCCTTTGCCATGTTAAATTCTCTCCGCACACCTCAGCTTGGCGCTCCTGGATCGCGGATTTCTCTTCTGTTCTTCTTCAGACGGCGTCACAGGTTTTTTCGTCAGAATAACCACCTTTCCCTGTTTCTCCAGGGCTCGGAACGTCTCCTTGACCATTCGATCCTCGAGGGAGTGAAAAGAGATGACGCACATCCGTCCTCCCTTTTTTAAGATCTTCCACCCTGTTTCCAGTATTTTTTGCAAATTCTCTAATTCCTCATTCACCCTGATACGTAGGGCTTGGAACGTTCTTGTGGCCGGGTCAATTCTCCGGGAATGGAATCGTCTTGGGATGGCACGGTGGACAATCTTTCTTAAAGACTGGGTCGTCCGGATGGGTTCTCGTTCTCTTTCCTCCACGAGGGCTCTGACAATTCGCTTGGCCCATCTTTCCTCTCCATATTGAAAGAGGATGGATTCCAGTTCTTCCGACGAAAGGTTATTGACCAAGTCAGCCGCTGTTTCGTCCATCCGTTGATCCATCCTCATATCCAGAGGGCCTTCTCCTCTGAAACTAAACCCCCTTTCCTCCTTTTCCAGTTGAATGGAAGAAAGTCCTAAATCGAGCAGGACCCCATCGGCGGATTCGGGTTTCATCAGGTCGGAAAGATGGACGAAATTTTCTCGAAATAGTTTGACCCGATCCCCGAAGGACAGGAGTGTTTTTCTTGCCTCCGACAGGGCCTCTTCATCCCATTCCATTCCGATAAGCATCCCGTCCGGCGCGGACCTCTTCAAAATTTCGGAGGCATGTCCTCCCCCTCCCAAGGTCGCATCCGCATACGTATGACCGGGTTCACATTTTAGAAATGTCATCACCTCTTCAACCATGACGGGAATGTGTCGTGATCCCATACTGACGTGATTCGTGACTCGCAGTTCGTGATCCGATAAGTTCACGATTCACCCATCACGATTCACGAGTGACGGTTATATCCCCAGATTGGCCAGAGTATCCCTGATTTGATCAAAACCCTCTTCTGCCTGTTGAGCAACTTCCTGCCAACGCTCCTTGGCGAAAATCTCCACGAATCGTCCTTCGCCCACCAAGATGATATCTTTTTGAAGGGTCGCATAGTCTCTCAACGTCTGGGGGATGAGAAGCCTCCCGTGCTTGTCGATGAGGCAATCGATCGCGCTCGAATAAAAGAACCTTAGAAAAGCACTCGTTTCCTTTCTGACGAGTGAGAACGAACTCACTTTCTGCTCTACCAAATTGAACCACTCTTCATAAGGAAATGCGACCAGGCAGCGATCGAAATTGGTGATGACTAATCGATCGTCATATTTCTTGTTGAGAATCTCTCGAAACTTTGAGGGAATGCTGATTCGACCTTTAGAGTCTATGGTGTGCTCATACCGACCCCGAAACATTGCTTCATCCCCCTCATTTTAGAAATCCATACCACCTTTTCCCACTTTTTACCACTTGGGATTTAGAAATAAACTGAAAACATAAATTTGTCAAGTAAAATTTTATACTTAATCCATTTTTTTATTTTCGCCCACGTGACCCCAATATCTATTCCGACCAGGTCTCTTTTACCCCATATTTAGCCCCCGTGTTTCCGATTGATTCTCTTGCCATCAGTACTCCGTTCCGCCTTCCGACAGGCAGCATCGAGAGAAGCTCAATAACCCCCCTCTGTTCCCCCCTTATAACTCCCCCTTCCCCCTCTTAATCTAAGAGGGGGAGAGCGGAGGGGGCGTTAGATTGGGGGGATGAAGGGGGGTTAGGCTTAGCGAGCTCACTGAGTTATTCACGCAGGCTAAAGCCGCCTACAATTTTGATTACGGATTACGTATTATTTCCTATCCAATTTGACAAGATTATCCGTCCTGTCTAAAATGTTTTTGATGGCGTCAGAGGCGATTAAAAAGCGCGTAGAAAAACTCCGGGAGGAGATCGAATACCACAATCATCGCTACTATGTCCTCGATCAGCCGGAAATTTCCGATGCTCAATATGACCGGCTGATGAGGGAGTTGGAGAAGCTTGAAAAGGATTACCCCGAGCTTCGCTCTCCCAATTCGCCCACTCAGAGAGTCGGCGCATCTCCCTTAGAAGAATTCGAGGTCGTCAGGCACACCATCCCAATGCTCAGCCTCGCGAACGCCTTCGACGAAACGGAAGCAATGGATTTTGATAAACGGGTCAAGAAATTCTTGGGAACGTCTGAAGAGGTCGAGTATGTGGCCGAGCCCAAGTTCGACGGCCTGGCCATTGAGCTCGTTTACGAACGTGGCCAGTTCGTCGTAGGCTCGACCCGTGGCGATGGCGTGAACGGCGAAAACATCACGCAGAATCTCCGCACCATCAAGACCATTCCTCTTCAGCTTATTCGAAAGGAACTCCCAGCCCCGGAACGGTTAGAAGTCCGGGGGGAAGCTATCCTACAACTCAAGAAATTTAAGGAGCTCAATCGTAAGCGTGAAGAGATGGGGGAGCCTCCCTTCGCCAACCCCCGAAATGCAGCCGCCGGTTCCGTTCGACAGCTCGACTCGAAGATCACGGCGGAACGGCCCCTTGAAACCTATTTCTATGCCTTGGGCGAAGTGAGAGGTTGGACGTTCAAAACCCAGTGGGAGGTTCTCAAGACCCTTCCGAAATGGGGTCTCAGGACGAACCCCCACGTTCAGAAATGTAAAGGCATCGAAGAAGTCCTCGACTATTACCATGAGATGAATGAGAAGCGAGAGACCCTTCCCTATGAGATTGACGGAACAGTGATCAAGGTCAATCGTCTGGATCTCCAGGCCAGACTTGGAGAGATCGCCCGGAGTCCTCGATGGGCACTGGCCTTCAAATTTCAACCCAAACAGGAAATTACAAAAATCCTGAAAATCATTCCACAAGTAGGAAGAACGGGAGCGATTACACCGGTCGCACTAATGGAGCCGGTGAGAGTCGGCGGGGTGGAGGTGAGCCGGGCCACGCTTCACAATCAAGATGAGATCGATAGACTTGATGTGAGGATCGGGGATACGGTGATCATCCAGAGAGCAGGAGATGTGATTCCAGAGGTAGTCGAAGTGGTCACATCGAAGCGAACCGGAACAGAAAAGAAATTCAAGATGCCATCTAAATGCCCGGTCTGTGGGGCAGAGGTCATGAAAGAGGAGGCCATCCATCGGTGCATCGGTCTGGACTGTCCTGCCCAGTTGAAAGGCCGGATCAGACATTTTGCCTCCAAGAGGGCAATGGATATCGAAGGCCTGGGCGTTAAACTGATTGATCAATTGGTTGACAAAGGTCTGGTCAAGGATGTGGCAGACATTTATTATATCAAAAAAGAGCAGCTCGTCGCATTGGAGCGGATGGCGGATAAATCGGCTCAAAACATTATCGATGCCATTGAGAAGAGCAAAACCAAACCTCTATCGAAGTTTCTCTATGCCCTTGGTATCCGCCACGTAGGTGAGACCACGGCAGAAGACCTGGCTCACAATTTCTCACGGCTTGACGATTTCTTCCACCTCTCAGAAGAGGACCTCATGGAGGTAGAAGGCATTGGGCCAGAAATAGCAGCGAGTGTGCATCAGTTCTTCGGAGACAAGAAGAACAGGGAATCCATCGATCGATTGAGGAAGGCCGGGGTGAAGGTGATCGAGCCTAAAGGAAAGGAGAAAGGGAAACTGGCAGGCAAGACTTTTGTCTTTACAGGAGCACTCAAAACCTTTGAAAGGGATAAAGCTCGAAA
The DNA here is from genome assembly GCA_963765435.1 of uncultured delta proteobacterium. Lineage (GTDB taxonomy): Bacteria > Desulfobacterota > BSN033 > BSN033 > UBA1163 > UBA1163. The sequence goes on along the minus strand of CAVXWK010000002.1, from coordinate 1,163,831 downwards.
TTTGGTGGAATCTTTAGGCGGGATGACCGCCTCCGCCGTTTCGAAGAAAGTGGACTTTGTGGTGGTGGGAGAAGACCCCGGCTCCAAATTCGAAAGAGCCAAAGATTTAGGCATCAAGACCCTGACCGAAGAAGAATTTAAGAAAATGGTTGATTAAAAAGGGAAGCATGGAAGCTTATAAATATTCCCAGCATGAGCTGGAGATTTTGCGTCTTCTTACCTGGGGCGAAAAAGAGATCGAAGCAGGCAAGGGGTATGACCTTGAGGTGGTTTTCGCTGAAGCCGATTCCTTATTAAAAGAGACGAAACCTTGAAAGTCCTTTTCACTCGTTCGGGGCGCAAACAGTTCCTTGCAGCCATTGCTCAAAAACTGTTTGGATCGTAGCTGTCTGGCACGGTGCTCAACTTCCGGAAGAACCCGATGCGGCATAAAGGTCCCAACAATATCCAGGGTAGGCAAAAGGAGACAGGCCCTTAGGAAGAATTGTGGATATCCATGATTTTCAGCATAGAAACCCTTTAAATCTTAACAGGTTATCCAAAAGTGATGCATTGTATAATAGGTAAATTTATTATATAATAATATTATTTTAGGGTCTAATATCTGTTAGCCTGCATAACGGGAGGGTGATACACATGCGCTACTACAGCTACATCTCGGATGCCAAAGTCGATATGCTGCTGCCACAAGTGCCGGACGGCATCAAGCAAACGGTGGCGGCGGAACTTGGCTTCGACCTAAAACTGGTCAAGGGCAAGATGAAAGCAGAGACGAAGACACTCGAGGACCGAGTCGCCCGACTGGCAGTCGTTGAGAAGCACCTTCGCAAGGAGGAGCAATTGGGGAGTGTTTCGAATCCCCGAAAATGGATTGAAGGCCAGCATCTCATGTACAGCCTCGACATTGGTGCGGACGCGATTCTGTTTGCATGCGAAACGGAGACTTGGGTCCTGGGACTAGCCGGTTCAGCAAACCATCTCGCTGGCACGGCGGCGCCGGAGAACGTCGGTGCGGGGCTGTCCTTCATGCCGAGGTTGGCGGAGCGACTCGTCACAATCTCCACTAATGAACCCCAGAAGCTACTGACAATGCCAGAAGAGACGAGTCCGGACTACTTGGTTCTGGGAATCAACCAGAAAGCGAAAGCATGGGCCGAGGCCATGATCAATTCGCTGGGCCGCCCGAAGCTCCCACCACAACACCTCGGATTCCTCGCAAAGTGCCTGGCCGTGCAACAGTATGGCGGTAGAACTACTGTCTTGGCGTCTCCTCTTTATGTCGAGATTCTAGACTGATTCATACCAGGCAGGCTAATCGGGTAAGGGACGGTAATTAGCCGTCCCTCCCCACACCACCCATCATGCGGGTCCGCAATGGGCGGTTCGTAAGCAGGGCATGGGGTCAGGTCTTGAAATATAAGAATTGATCTGCTAAGGTTGTTCTATGGCTCGACCTCTCAGGATAGAATACCCCGGTGCCCTTTACCATGTAACTTCAAGAGGCAATGCAGGAAACAGGATATTCAGAACCGACAAAGATAAGGAATATTTCCTTGATCTGCTCGGTTTGATGATCGAGAGATTCCATTGGCTTTGCCATGCCTGGTGCCTCATGGATAACCATTACCACCTAATCCTGGAAACACCGGAAGGAAACCTCTCTCGTGGGATGAGACAGCTCAACGGCATTTATACGCAGAAACAAAACTGGAAGTATACAAAGACAGGGCATGTTTTCCAGGGGAGATACAAAGCCATCCTCGTGGATAAAGAAAGCTACCTTCTTGAACTCTGTCGCTATGTCGTCTTAAATCCTGTGAGAGCAAACATAGTCAAGAGGCCACAAGACTGGAAGTGGAGCAGCTATCGCTCGACAACAGGAGCAGCCAAACCACCGCAATGGTTTACCTCTGATTGGATTCTGGCCCAGTTCGGGAGGAGGAGAAGAAGGGCACAGAGGCTTTATCATCAATTTATCATGGAGGGCATAACAAAAGAGACACCATGGAAACACCTTAAAGGCCAGATATTCTTAGGGGACAAGGGATTTATTGAGAAGTGCAAGTGGATTCTTGATGTTTCGAGTGATCTTCAGGAGATCCCCCGCGTGCAGAGATATGCCGAGAGACCGGTGCTTGCCGAGCTTTTGCATGAGAAGATACGGCGAGACAAGGCTCAGAGAAATCGGGCGATCTATCATGCACATGTTACCTATGGCTATACCTTAAAAGAGATTGCCGTTCATTTAGGGGTGCATTATACTACAGTCAGCAAGGTTCTGAACGATGAGAACAGGTAAAGATGATATTTCAAGACCTGACCCCATTCAGGACCCCATTCAGTGATACTCCTTTCGGGATGATTACACGAGGCAGTGAATCGAGAGTGGAAATCGTTATGGAGAGGATCAATCGAAATTCCGTTTAAATTATGCTTTCCCCTGGGACTTGAGATAGTCTTTCCAGAAAGGTGAGATATCCCTCAGCCTCTGAATAATCGGCGGAAGATGTTCGATGATATAATCCATCTCCTCTTTCGTGCTGTAGATGGACAGGCTGAAACGAATTGACCCGTGGGCAGCGGTGAAAGGAACACCCATTGCCCTGAGGACATGCGAAGGTTCCAGCGAACCGGAAGTGCAGGCAGAGCCCGAGGAGGCGCAGATGCCGAGGTCGGAGAGCAGAAGGAGAATGGATTCTCCTTCCACAAATTCAAAACTAACGCTCACGGTGTTGGGAAGTCGGTGAACCCGATCCCCATTCACTAAGGTATTTGGAATCTTCTCTAAGAGCTTCATCTCTAAGTAATCCCTCAGGGCTTTGACCCTTGTGTTCTCTTCGTCGAGATGCTTCTTGGCCAGCTCGCACGCTTTCCCAAGCCCGATGATGTAAGGGACGTTCTCTGTTCCTCCCCTTCTCCCTTTCTCCTGGTGGCCACCAATCAAGAATGGAGAAAATTTCGTTCCTTTTCGAATGTAGAGCACCCCGATTCCCTTGGGCGCATGGAGTTTATGGCCGGAGATGGAAAGCATATCCAGCTTCGATTTTTTCATGTTGAGAGGGATCTTCCCCGCCGCCTGGACTGCATCGCTATGAAAAGAAATTCCCCTCGCCTTGACAATCTCACCAATCTCTTCGATCGGGAAGATCACTCCGGTTTCATTATTGGCATACATAATGGTGACCAGAGCCGTTTCATCGGTAAGCGACTCCCTCAAATCATCCAGATCGAGCCGTCCCTCTCGATCCACAGAAAGTTCAGTGATGCGGTAGCCCTTTCGGCCTAAATAGGTAGCCACATTCCCAATGGCGGGATGTTCCACCCGGGTGGAGATGAGGTGCCGCTTTTCCGTATAGGAATCGAGTGTCCCTAATATTGCCGCATTATCACTTTCCGTCCCACAACTGGTGAAAACGACCTCCGAAGGCTCTGCCCCCAAAAAATCTGCCACCCTCCCCCTCGCCTCATCCACCTTCTTTTGAACCTGTCCTCCGAAGAAGTGCATGCTCGATGGGTTCCCATAATATTCGGAAAAGTATGGGAGCATCACCTCCAACACCTCCGGAGCTACCTTTGTCGTCGCATTATTGTCCACATAGACGGTCTTCACAGCCTGACCTCCTCCACCACGATATCGTCGCTGACGAACTCCCTCAACTTCGTCTCAACATACTGTTTTAAGGTAATCTCAGCGCTGGGGCAGAAGGAACAGGAGCCCCTCAACGCGACGTAAACCTTGTTTCCTTCGATATCGATTAGATCCAAATCGCCACCGTCCGCCTTTAAAGCCGGAATGATTTCTCTTCCTAAGGTATCTTCGATTAATTTGATCTTCTGAATGTTCGTCAACTTCTTTTTCTCCGGCTTGGGAGGAGGCGCCTCTTTGTCTATCTCCTTTCTGACCTTTTCGATAATCGCCTCAATCTTTGGATGGCACTGACCACATCCTCCTCCGGCTTTGGTATAGTAGGTCACCTGTTCTACTGTCTTGAGATCGTTTTCACGGATCGCATGCGCAATCTCTCTATCCGTCACGCCGAAGCAGTTGCAGACCACCTCGAAATCTTCTTTCGTTACTTTCTGCCCGCGATAATTGGCAATCGCGGCCTCGAGCGCTTCTCTTCCCATCACCGAGCAGTGCATCTTTTCAACGGGAAGTCCTCCCAGATAGTTGGCAATATCCTGATTCGTGACCTTCGCTGCTTCCTCAAGCGTCTTCCCCTTGATGATCTCCGTTAAGGCAGAAGAGGAGGCAATGGCACTGGCGCAGCCAAAGGTTTTGAACTTCACATCTTTGATCCGTTTCTTCTCGTCCAATTTGAAGGTGAGTCTCAACGCATCCCCGCAGGCCAGCGACCCTACTTCACCTGCCCCGTCCGGATTGTCAATCTCTCCAACATTTCTCGGATTCAGAAAGTGATCTTTAACCTTCTCTGTATAATCCCACATAGGAAACCCCCAGTATTTTTATCGACTATAACCTATTATAAATTCAATCCCTTTATACCGTCAACCTTTTTAATTTAGGGACTTTCAATCATGCGGGCTGACCTTCGCCTCATCTGGCAATCCATTCGGTCTGAGCGTGAAGAGTTTCAAGACTGATCATTCAATCAAAAATCATGGCAAGCAAATGCAGCCCTATTTTATTCCCGATCTTCTTTTTGGGAACCATCAAGAAACACTCTTCCAGGCCGTGTCTTTTCAGGACAATTAAAGTGAACCCCGGTAGAAATTCCAGCGGGGTATTAACCCTAGCTTGAATTATTCGAAATGGAACCCCTCTGTAGAGCAGCGGAGCATCATTTCTAACGGGGTGAATTCAAAAAATATCTACATGTATAATTATTTTATTACAACAAAAATCAATAAATTCAATTAATTATATAAATTTTCAGATGGACAGCTTTTGAGATTTGTATATTATTAGTATACAAATTGGCCTTTTACCAAATCCTTCGTAAAAAATTATAGGACAAAAAATCTAATATAATCAATATATTAACCATTTGTTGCACTATTTTTGCGACTTGGCATCAGGTATGCATTTTTGAAGGTTGACGCGAATCAAAGGCGTCACGACAAAAGAAAGGGGGAATAGGCCATGTTAGGAAAAAGACAAACTCTAAAGGTTGGGCTGATGGGAGCAGCGATGACGTTTTTCGCGACTCCAGCGTTTGCGAGGTCCATCGAATTGAAAGGAGCCGGAGTCGCCCTCTGGATCTTCCTTATTATCGGGGCGATCATCGTTCTTCTCCAGTTGATCCCGGCAGCGATCCTTTTCTTCAGCTTCATCGGTACCAGCACAGCAGCACTGAAGCAAGAAAACAAGGCGGAAGAAGGAGCCATTCTACCAGAGATTGAGCCTGCAGCCGTGAAGAAATAATGGTGACAGAATATTAAATTTTATGGTAAAAGGATTCAATCCAGGCCGATGGTAAAATTGACTATCTGCCATCTTTAAAAGAGAGGAGGGACCAATGAATATCAAATTAAGTGCCGCTAACATCGTGAGTATCATTATCCTCATGTGCATCCTTTCAGCTATGGTATCCATTGCCGTGATGCAGGTGGTCAGGGGGGTCGAGGATATGGGTCCCAGAATTTATGTTGTGGGAGGAGCTGTCGTCGTTGTCGGAGCGATTGTTCCTATCATGTTAATTATCCTCGTTAAGCATATGAAAAAAATGACTCAAGATTAGGAAATCTTGTTTTGCAGTTGACAATTTGCTGTTCCCCCCGATATATAAAAGGAGCAGGGAAAATCTCATTCCTGCTCTTTTTTTATTGCGATGATTGAAGACCATTTCATCGAATTGATCGATGTCACAAAAATTTATTCCCAGGAAAAAAGTCCTGTGGTTGCCCTGGACCACGTCCATGCAAAGATCTCAAAGGGAGAGTATTTAGCCGTCACAGGTAAAAGCGGTTGCGGGAAGTCTACGCTGATCAACATCATTGGCGGTCTGGATTCTCCGGACCAGGGTCGGGTGATGGTCAACGGTGAAGATATCTCCACGATGGATGACCGCCGGTTGACGCTTTACCGCAGAGACCGCGTCGGCATCATCTTCCAATTTTTCAATCTCCTGCCCATTCTCAACCTCGAAGAGAATATCGCCCTCCCCCACCTGTTGCGAGAAGGCTCGAATCCTCCGGCAGACAAAATTGAAAACCTTCTTCATGAAATGAATCTCCTCACAAGAAGGCATCATTATCCTCACGAACTTTCAGGTGGCGAGATGCAGCGGGTGGCCATCTGCCGCGCCTTGATCAATGATCCTGAAATCATCCTCGCTGATGAACCAACGGGTAATCTCGACTCGGCTTCAGGAAAGCAGGTCTTGGAGATCTTACGGCGATTGCGGGACGGGCACGGGAAGACCGTCATCCTCGTCACTCACAGCCAGGAGGGAGCGGCTATGGCGGACCGGGTCGTCAGAATGAGTGACGGCAAACTCCTCTAAATTAAGCAATGTCAAATATCAAAGTTCAAAGTGCAAAGTTCAAATCAGTGACTAATGCTTAAATCCTACGCAGAGACTGTCGTTCCGGACTTGATCCGGAATCCAGTCTTCAAAGTTTAAATTTTGGACTTTGGCATTCATTTGTCATTTGAATTTTGACCTTTGGCCGGAACGTGCCCCTCAAGCCCCGCCTTGCAGGCGGGATGAAGGGGCACGATATGAATGATATTTCCTTCCCGGGAAGCCCGGCCTGTGGCCGAGGAGCTTCAAATTTTGATTTATGGTGCTACTTCATCTCCTCAAAAACATTACTCTCCGTCATCTTCGCTATCATAAAGGAAGAACCCTCCTCTCCATGGTGGGGATTGCCCTGGGAGTGGCTGTCTTTGTCAGCGTTCAGATCGCCATTCACACCGCCATCGAATCCTTCAACGCCTCCGTCGATCATGTCTCGGGAAAAGCCAATCTCCAGGTCACCTCTTTCGGAAGAGGCTTTCCCGAAGAGGTCTATCTCAGGGTAAAAAAAGTTCCTGGGGTCAAAGCCGCCACGCCCGTCATTCAATATGTCTCCAAGATGGATGAGCCCATTGGAGAACCTCTCTACCTTCTCGGCATCGATGTCTTCAGCGACCGCCCTTTCAGAGAATATCAGTTTTACGAGAACGATGATGAAGGTCTCCTTTTTTTGAAAACCCCTCATTCCATTGCCATCACAGAAAAATTGGCTAACCGGCACGGACTAAAAAGAGGAGACAGAATCAACCTCATCGTGGGTTCAAAAAAAGTCACCCTCACCATCACCAATCTCCTGAAGATGGAGGGGCCGGCTAAATCATTGGAAGGAAACTTCGGCCTCATTGACATTGCTTCTGCTCAGGAGGCCCTGGAGAAGGTCGGCCTCATCGACCGAATTGACCTGATCGTGGACAAGTCCCGGCCCATCGAGGCGACGGAGAGAGAACTGAAAAAAGTGATTCCTCCGGGGGTTGAAGTTCGTCGATCCGATACCCGGAGCGGTCAGATCGAGAAAATGGTCTCTGCCTTTCACCTCAACCTCACTGCCCTTAGCTTCATCTCTTTAATCGTCGGGATGTTTTTGATCTACAACGCTATCTCCGTTTCCGTCATCCAGAGGAGGAGGGAGATTGGAATTCTTCGAAGCATCGGGCTCACCCGGCCTCATGTCCTCACTCTCTTTATTGCTGAGGCCACATGGATCGGATGTTTGGGAAGTTTAATCGGAATAGGAGTGGGGATAGGACTGGCAAAGGTCATGCTCTATCTGGTCTCCAGAACGATTACTGCCCTCTATATCTTGGTCAAAGCGGAACATCTCGTGATCTCCCCTTACATTTTGGTAGCAGGGTTCGGTATGGGCGTGCTTGCCTCCGTTCTTTCCTCAATCGGTCCTGCAAGAGAAGCCTCCAAAATCGCACCCAAGGAGGCCTTGGCGCTTGGGACGCTTGAAACAAAAATAAAACTCCGCCTTAGGCATTTCAATCTCATCGGCATTGGTCTTCTCATCCTTTCCCTCATCCTTGCTCTCCAAAGGCCCATCGATCATCGGCCTATCTTTGGCTTCCTGGCTGCACTCCTCATCCTCATCGGAGTCTCCTTCCTGATCCCTTCTGTGACCACTTTTCTTAACCGTCTCCTTGCCCCGCTTCTCCGCCACCTGTTTGGATCTGAAGGAAAGCTGGCGAGCCGATATCTCCATGAGTCCATGGCTAGAACCGCGATCACCATCGCTGCCTTGATGACCGCCCTCTCCATGCTCATCAGCATCTCCATCATGATCCTGAGCTTCCGGAAGACGGTGGACCTCTGGGTGGAGCAATCGATCAACGGCGATGTGTTCATCTTTCCAGGCTCCTACTCCATCACGGGCTATTCCGCCCTTCTCCCTCTTGAGGTCTCAAGACAGCTGCCTTCCCTTCCCGGAGTCAAGGCCGTTGATTCCTTCAGGGCCTTGGAGGTGGAGTATCAAGGCCAGCCTGCAATAATTGCCTCCGTGGATGGACAGGTCTTTCTCAATATGAAAGTCATTCGTTTCACTCGAGGAAATCCTCAGGCGATCCTTCGGCAGTTCGCCGCAGGGCAAGCCATTCTTGTCACAGAAAGTTTCTCCCTCAGACACAACGTGAAGGCTGGAGACCGGATAACGCTTAACACCCCGCAGGGCGAAAAGGAATTTCTCATCGCCGGCGTCTTCTACGACTATTCCTCGGATTGGGGGATGGTCTTATTGGAGAAGAAACTTTTTCAATCCCTGTGGAAGGACGAGACGATCCACAGCGCCGGTATCTATCTTAAAGAAGGATTTTCCATGGAATCCTTCAAGGAAATGATCCGGGAAAGATATTCAAAACCTTATCGCCTCTTTGTGGTCTCCCACCGTGAATTGCGAAAGGAGGTTCTGAAGATCTTCGACCAGACCTTTGCCGTCACCTACGCCCTTGAATTCATCGCCATCATCGTGGCCATTCTTGGAATCGTCAACTCCTTGAATGCCCTGATCATCGAAAGGCAGCGGGATATCGGGATTGTCCGGGCTGTGGGCGCATTCCAGAGGCAGATTCAGAAGACCACCCTCATCGAGGCAGGAATGATCGGCTTTTTCAGCCATATTCTCGGCCTCCTCTGCGGTTTCCTTCTCTCTCTCCTTCTCATCTACGTCATCAACAAACAGTCCTTCGGATGGACCATCCAGTTCTCCATTCCTCTTTGGAGCCTTATCGAGTCTTGGCTCGTGGTGATGGTTACCTCGATCGGCGCGGGCTTTATTCCTGCCCGCCGGGCCGCCAAAATGAATGTGGTGGAGTCGTTAAGGATGGAATAGGGATGACGGACGAGTTATCAGTTACCAGTTAAGAATTGAGAGTTGTCGACGTAAAGTATGTGTTGTCTTGTGCCCTTCTTCAACGTTATCCTGCTCTAATTCAACGCCTCATTAACTCTTTAAGTCTCGAATATCCAACGCTACACTCAGGGCCTTGTTAAGTTCTTCAATTTTTTTGGGAGAGAGCGATCCGACAAAGTTGGTTAGAAGCGACTTGGACAGACTGACGAGCTCGTCGCAGTGAATACTACTATCGTGCTTCAGTCCCTCATCTACACCAACCAGTACCTGAGTGGAAAGACCGTCGTGAGTCGAATAAATCGGGGCACAAATGACTGTTGAAAAGCGAGAATCGATGAGGACCTGGCGGCTTACAATGACAAAGACCCTGGATTTTTTGGGGTCCTTAGCTGAAGGATTGGCAACACGATACAATTCGGCACGTTTCACAGGTCAACCTGATACGTAAGGACGTCCGCTGCTTCTCGGTTTAGACGATCCGCATGCTGATTGATTATCTCAAGGTCTTCAGCGTCTTGCTTCCTTTGAATCAATTGTGTAATAAAAGCCCGCACAGCATCTTCGATGAATTCTGACCGGTTCTTATGCTCTCCCGTATATTCGTCGATTGCTTTCAGCAAATCTTCCGATAAGGTTATAGATGTCTTGACTTTCATGCTATAAAAATACTCCAAAAAGAATACCTTGTCAAGTAATTTTTATAGCCTGTCATTTTTTATGGCCTTGAGATCGTAATGGTTATGTGGTGGCCTTTGGCGGTAGTTCGCAGTCGTCCCTTACGGTGACTTGCTGGACCCTTTTTTCAGCGCAACTAAATTTAAATAATCGTAATATTCATCCGGCGTTATAGGCCTCTTTTGTATCTCGTTTTCTGCCGCTTGCGTAATCCTTGCAATCTTTTTGTCCAAGACGAACTGTAAACACCTCGGCACATGGTGGCCGAAGTGACGGTATATTCGTATGCAGCTATGACAATCTCCATGCCATTCACATCTCACATTTGGGCAGGAACATTCAGAACATTCGTCCGTTTTCAACACGTCACGTATCTGCTTAATTGTCTCTACGAACTTTTCTTTCGATAGCTCCATTTGATTTCCTCCTATTCTGCGGCCTGAGAGCTTTGTCGGTCCAATGGACTCTCATTCGGGTAAACCGTGCTTCGCCCGGACCTCTTTCACGTCCTTGGCGCGGCCTGCTTTGCTGTCGGCCAACCCACGCTCAACCGCCTCCCGGACGTAAATCTCGCGCATGAGATCATCCCAGGTGGCATTTGGTGGCATCCGGTCAATGATCTTGTGAGCTTCGTCCTTTTCCATGATTATTGACATGACATTCTCCTTTTCTTTCCTGTCATACGATAGCACTAAACCAAGGGCATTTCAATTTCTCGATTCTATTTCATAGTTTCCATCACTGCTGTCCAAGAACGGCTGAATGTGCTGTAACGTTTGTTGATTTCATTTGACTTTTTGGCTAGTATACCCCTCTTTCAAAATCAGGTTCACCGCAGAGTCGCGGAGGTCGCTGAGAAAGATCTTTCTTCTGACCCAATCGGGAGACGGCGATTGGATCAGAAACGCTCCCCTTCGACCATAAAACCGGGACTCTTTGAAGGCTATACAAGCTATTAAGGGCCCTATCCCGGAGTAACAGAAGCCTTTTTATTTGGCGGCCTCTCACCGCCAAATAAAAAAACGGTTTCTCTGCGTCCTTTGCGTCTCTGCGTTGAGAATCCTATTTTGGACAAGAGTGAGTTTCCATCTATTGCACTCCCATCGAATCTCAACCCTGAAAACCGGACATTCCTAAATTGGCTCGACACATCGAATTTCCAGTGTGACGCAGTGTGTCAAAAGTGTTACATTGGGTTTGGAGGCAAGACTTATGCCTGTAAAGAATCCAAGGATTAACGTCGTGCTGGAGAAGCCACTTTACCATACCATTGAAAAACTGGCCTACAGAGATGGTGTTTCCCTCTCGCTAAAGGTACGGGACCTCGTGAAAGAGGCACTGGAGATCGAGGAGGACACAGCGCTTTCCGCATTCGGAGAGAGAAGAGAGGAGACATTCATAAAAACAAGGGCATTGAAGCATCATGAGGTTTGGTAACTGTGTCATTTAAACTCAGATACCATCCTGATGTGAAACCGTTGATATTCCCCTTCTTGACGCAAGGCTTCGAACTCGCATTAAGAACGCCATTGAAAGCCGGCTGACGATAGTGCCTCATCTCTATGGCGAACCTTACGAAAAACGCTTCGTGGCTATTGGAAACTGAGAGTTGGGGATTATCGGGTAGTCTTCAAAATCGTGGCTGAAGAGGTTCGGGTACTCGGTATCATTCATAGAAAAGAGGTTTATGAGGCAATAAAAAAGAGGCTTTAACGCAGCCCCAGACACTTTATCTGGCATGCTTTAAGAAATGTTTTTCAAACAGTTCCCTTGCTTTCTTGCATCCTTCAGGAGTCACAGTCACCGATTTTGCCTTACTGATCGGATTGCCGATAAATCCTTTCTCGGAGAGACGATTCATTGTATCCCAGTCGAAACCCTTCCATGCCCTCGCTCCGTGTTCATCCTCATCGTGCATAACAAGGTACAGCAAGGCTAACGTAAGTTCATCGACCTTATCCTTATCGTATTCCATGACCTTATCGCCTCCTGTTAGAACGCTTATCCAGGTAGATCTTCGGGCTCGACGGCTTGGCACCTCAGACCTAAGCGTTCAATCTTGTCCGCCGTTAGGGGCTGCCCCCGCGACCTTTTTTAATCCAATTTTTTCTTAGCAGGGCGGACTTCGTAAAGCGCCTGATCTTCTCTGACAAGGCATGCGCGCTCTGTAGTCGTCTTCTCGAAAATTAGCTTCTCACTCGAAAATAGGTCGGGGTTTTTAGCCTTCAGATATCGAGCTGCCATCCGACAATACTCGGGCTCGATTTCGACACCAATGCTGTTCCGACCTGTCCTAACAGCGGCAATCATGGTCGTGCCAGATCCGCAAAACGGGTCAAGCACCGTATCATCTGCGAAAGAAAACATGCGAACGAGGCGGGACGCGAGTTCCAACGGAAACGGAGCTGGATGCTGTTTCGTTGATGCTCCCGGGATATTCCAGATTTGCTGAAACCAGCGGTCGAAATCATCCTTGGAAATCTTGCTTGCCTTGCGCTGTGAATCAGAAGGCTTCCGGTATCCTCCGGGCTTTCGCTGCATGAGGATGAATTCCATATCGTTCTTGATGATGGCGTTGGGTTCATACGGCTTGCCCAAAAACTTCGACCCATTAGCCACCTCATAGGATGCATTGGCGATTTTATGCCAAATGATCGGATTTAGATTGTCGAAGCCGATCCGACGGCAGATCACGCAGATGTCTGCGTGGAGGGGAAACACCAGGTGACGTCCAAAATCACGCCTGGCCACGCAGACATCGCCGACAACGCACACAAGCCTGCCTCCGGGGACAAGAACGCGAAAAACATGCCTCCAGACCTTCTCCAATTCTCTCAAGAAGGTTTCGTAGTCCTGAATATGTCCCATTTGGTCAGGGTTTTCGTTGTATCGTTTTAGATTCCAATAGGGTGGTGACGTGACAACAAGGTGAACCGATTCATCATCCAGAAAGGATAAATCCCGAGCATCACCATTGATTAACCTGTGAACCGTTGATGACATGGTCTCACACAAAGGTCGCAAAACCTAATTTGGACAAGACTGACGTGGGTAGAAGAATATAAAGTGCAGTACCGACAGTAACAGATGCAATCACCCATATTAATGATTTGGTTTTGTTCATGTGCATAACGAGCCTGTAGGAAAAGTCAGTTTTTTAAAAACGCTTCTTCTGCTGGATCAAAAATAGGAAATTATTTTTTGTCATCAAAAGTTTTTACAATCCTTGCTGTAATGTTCCTGTTCCCATGATATTTTCCTACCTCGATACCCTATTACCCGATCCCGCCCCATTCACGCAAGCGCCAGGCCGTATCGATGCACTTTAAAGAGATTGTGCACCGCACAGTAGAGCACCCACTGGCTGTTCACTTTTCGCTTCCCTCGAAGGCTAAATCTGTTCAAGCCTAAGGTGGAACAGATATTCCCAAAGACAGGTTCTGCCGTCCCAAGTCTCCGGTTATAGATCAGCCTGCCTTTTACCGAATCGATCTTTCGCTTCATCTTCTGGGTAAACGTCTCCGGCTTCGACCCTGCACTCCCCTGAAAGAAGTATACCTGTCTTGCCTCCGTACGGTCCGGATGTCTCAGGCATTTCTCCCGTAGCCCACAGACCCGACAGTCTGTCAGTCTCCCATGAAATTTGACCGCCCGCTGACCGTTAACCACCACATTCCCCCCATTGCGGTAAAGTCGCTTACCCGCGGGACAGATGCAGTGCGTCTTGTCTTGGCTGATCGTAAAGTCTCTGTGTGGCCTGTATAAGTCGGCCACTCCGAAGTACTCCGCCCTCTCTTTTCTAAATCGCTCCTTGTATCTGTCCACCTCCGAAAACCGGGGATCACGCTTCCTAAATTGGGTGTCCGCAATGTAGGCATCAATCCCCTGTCCCATGACCTCCCTCATGTTCACCTCGGTATGAAACCCGCTGTCAGCCGTAAGCTTCGCTTCCTTGAATACGTCCTTTTTGTTACCAATGGCTTCGAAGTTCTCCTTCGTCCCCTCGATCATTGGGAGAAGAAGTTCATGCTCCTGCGCCACCCCAAAGGCCTCCGCATGAACGATGACCTGATGCTTACCATCGACCACTGCAACCCCGTCATAACCCTGGATCACCCCGTGGGAGGTCTTCATCTTGGCACTCTCATTGTCCGTGATGTTGCTCTTTACGGGCTTACCCGTCTTGCCAGGTTTGTCTTCATTCTCCCTCAACCATGCCTTGATCTTCTTCACCTTCCCCCGAAGCGTCTCCACATACTGCTCCTCCTGCTCCATCACTCCCCGCTCTGCCTCGGTTACATCCACCTCCCGGTGCCGCTTGACGATCTGCCGAATCGCCTTCTCCATCCTCTCTCTCTTCTTCTCCAATTCTCCCTTCGTCCCGCTCCATTCCTTAGAAGCATTGGACGGTAGCTTGCAGCCATCCACTGCAAACATCTCTTTCCCGATCAACCCCATCTCATCGCAGATCAACAGAATCTCTAAAAACAGATGGATGATCTCCTGACCCGAGGTCGAAATGAAGTCTGCAATCGTTGTAAAGTGGGGCTGCGTATCCGCCGAAAGCGCCATGAAGATAACGTTCTCTTGACAACACTGCGCGATCTTTCGGCTGGAGGTGATCCCCCGAGAGTAGGCATACAGGATGATCTTTAATAGGATGGCGGGATCATAAGCAGTAGCCCCGGTCTCGTCATTTCGGTACCGGGTATCAAAGATGGATAGGTCGATTTCCTTGTCGATCAGATAATGAAGGCTATATTCAAAGGTTCCAGGTAGGATCTGTCGGTCAAAGTGAATCGGAATAAACTTTCCTTGGGAATAATCATAGTCTTTGTATCTCGCCATCCAGTCCTCCTAAGCGGTCTCCGCTCTCTTTTCTGCTACTGATATGGCGATATTATCATGCTTTTAAGACTTTTTCTACAGCCTCAACGCCGGGAATCATTGGGAGCGTAGGCGATCTGGTACATTCCGTGGTTATGCACGGGCTTTTCTGAGAGGAGATTAGAATCATGTCAATGGCTCGCAAACCTACGCCAAAGCATAAAGGAATCGTCAAAGAAGTTCGCCTTGGCGAGTTTCCTAGCGTCGTCGATCTCTTCAGGTGGGACATTCTGCAAGATCAGTTTGCGACCTTGCTCAGTGAGAATATTGGGGTTATGAAGACCATTATAGAATATAAAAGTCCACCTTGTGAGGTTGTTCTTGATGCCACACAGTTCAAGGCCGAGGATAGAGAACAGAATGAATAGCTCCGTAAGTATAGGCTGGAATTCAACCGTGCCTTCAGGATCAGGGTCACTAGCAGCATGTTTGAAGAAGTTGTAAGAACCTTTCATAAAGGAAATGAAATCACGTCTGTATTCGTCTTTGATCACAAGAGAATCCAAAAGAAGATCGCGGCCCTTCCTGTGGCGATTTATGTCGTGAATGATCTGATAGGCAGAGCATGCCAAGGTATGGATAGCAACGGAATCTCCGTCCCTAAACCAAAGCGTAATCGCGGCATCGAGTTGGCGTTGAGCTGCTTCTATTTTCTTGATCGTTTCTTTCATATCTTTGTGCATAACGCTAAGTTCACCGGGAACGTAAGCGATCCGGTGGAACGATTTGTTGGCCCCATAATAGAATTGCCCTTGTCTCGCCGCCCCCCCGGCCCGCGCCGCAATAGGGTGAGCCTGGGGTGCGGCAACGAAATGGGCCGTGTGCTCTGCAGCAGTATCTAACTCGCCGCCTTCGCTGCCCGCTTGAGCGCGTGATATGCGGCGGTCAACTGCTCATACGCCGCGGGAGTGGTCGCCTGCGGAAACTCCGGGCCGTACTCAGCCAGCAGCCGCTCAATTCGAGCTTTCGCAGGGCTTCGGACCCACGCTTTTCCCTGCTTCCCGAACATCAAGATTGAAGTCATGCGGAGAGTCGCAACGATGATCTCGCGAGTGTGTCGGTCAGTTCGCATGCATTCCGCCGCCTTTTGCTCAACCTGAGGCAGTACGGCCATGATCCGAGAACGCAATGGCTCATCCGAAACGCGAGCGATTTCGTCTATGTCCTCGCCCTTCAGGAAATTCACAACTTGCGCGGCGAGAACCCCGGCGGCCTCCTCGTTCATTTCCGAGCGGTAAGTGGATTTGAGGTCTGAACACAGATCAACCTGCACTATGCGCAAACACGTTGTAAATGACTGCTCTGTTGGTTTGAGAAAAAAACGTGATAGGAATCCCGTGTCTGTATCCTCCTACCATGATGGATGCTGTACCATCTCATCCACGCAGGGTAAATGCAACGCCACGGCCAACAATTAATATACGGAATATGCGTTTATCGCCAATCTTTGCGCTCACCATATCATAATTCGGGTACGCGTTCAATCGTAATTATTTGTAAATAAAGGGAAGCTCTTGTCTTGCGAGTATCCATTTGAAAGTGATATAAGTAACTGTTCGTTAGGAGGGTGTCCCCTCACCCCGCCCTCTCCCGCCAGGGGAGAGGGAGATAAAGCTCTGGTTTTTGAGGCAATTGGGAATGAATACGAGACGAGTAGCCATTACAGGAATCGGTATTTTTTGCTCGGTCGGAAAGAATGTAGAGGGGTTTTCTCGCTCTTTAAAGGAGGGCCGAACGGGCATCGGGCCGATCACTGTGTTCGATACATCCAAGTATCCCTGCAAAATCGGAGCGGAGATCAGAGATTATCGTCCGGAGGAATTCTTTAAGAAGAAAGAACTGAAGAAGCTTTCCCGGACAGACCAGTTTGGCCTCATCGCTTCGGAGGAGGCAGTGAAGACCTCCGGCATTCATTCTTATCCATCTGAAGAAGTAGGGGTTTGTCTGGGAGCGGGTGCAGGAGGGATGTTTGAGGCAGAGATCTACCACCGGGAGATCCTCAGCAAAGGAAAGTCCAGACCTTCTCTCATCTGGCCTTTCATACCAAGTTATACAACGGATCGCGTCGCGGAACGGTTTGGTTTTTCAGGTCCAAAATTCACTGTCACCACAGCGTGCAGTTCATCGGCGACCGCCATTGGTTATGGAGCGGACCTTATCCGAAGCGGGAAATGCAAAGCCGTTGTCTGCGGAGGGAGCGACGCACTGAGCGAACTCACCTTTGGCGGGTTCAATTCCTTAAAGGCCACTGACCCTTCTCCCTGTAAGCCTTTTGATCGAAAAAGAGCCGGGATGTCTCTGGGCGAAGGAGCGGGCATTCTGATTTTAGAGGATTTCGACGAAGTAATAAAAAGAGGCGCGAGGATTTACGCCGAATTCTTGGGATACGGAATCGGAGGCGAGGCTTATCATATCACGGCACCTGAACCCACCGGAATGGGAGGGGCCCGCATTATGAAGGAGGCCATCGAAGAAAGTGGCATACCCTTGACCGAAGTCGATTATATCAATGCCCACGGAACCGGCACACCGCTCAACGATAAAGCAGAAACACTTTCTATCAAAAATGTTTTTGGTGAAAGGGCTTACTCGATTCCAGTCAGCTCCATTAAATCATCTGTAGGTCATTGCCTCGGCTCGGCAGGAGCCATCGAAGCGATTGTCTCGATTCTTTCGATCATTCATCAATTTATTCCTCCTACCCTTAACCACCAGGAGGGGGATGAGGATTGCGATCTCGATTATGTCCCGGCGAAATCCCGCGAAGCAGAGGTGGAGGTTGTCCTTTCCAACTCGTTTGCCTTCGGCGGCAACTGCACCACCTTGGTCTTTAAAAAATACGGCCTATGAATATTTTCTCCCAGAGTGTGAATGTTTTGCTTTATTCTTATTTTTTCTTTAGAATATCAAGGTAAACAGAGGAGAGGATATCATTGATCACTGAGGAAACACTTAAAAAGGCAGCACGGCGATTAGCCGACAACTTTCAGCCAAAGAAAATTATCCTCTTCGGCTCCCAAGCAAAAGGTATGGCGGACAAGCATAGCGATGTCGATCTGTTAGTTATCTGTCCCATTAAAGGGAATCGGCGAGATTTAATGGTAGCTATGGACCGAGCCCTGCGGGGTCTTGGGTTTGCAAGAGATATTATCGTTCTTACCCCAGAGGAGTTTGATCGAGATCGCTATATTCCTGGTACGGTTGCCCGTCCTGCCTGGCAAGAGGGCAAGGTAATTTATGAATCCCCCTAATACAGAGATTTTCTGTAAAGCAAAACAGTGGGTGATTTACGGGGATGAAGATCTACGATTAGCCCGTCATGCTTTGACTCTATTAAGTGGTTGCCCCTAGTGCAGTGCCTCAAAAATCCGTTTACTTTGTTTGTCATTCCGGACTTGATCCGGAATCCAGGGTTCCCGATGAAAATCGGGACCCAGAGCATCAACTGGATTCCCGCTTTCGCGGGAATGACGGCTTCAGAAATAATGAAAAGAAGTGTTGGGCGCACTAGACTAGTATTTCTCGTTTGTAGGAAGGCCTGTAACAACTTCTTACTGCCGATTTAACAACAAAAAATCACCTATATTATTTGAGGTGACGCAGACCGTGAGGCGAGAAAATATGGATGGAGAAAAAATTCAGTACGGACAAGACGGAAAGCTCAATGTCCCTGATCAACTAATCATCCCGTATATTGAAGGGGACGGAGTCGGCCCTGATATCTGGAGGGCATCCGTAAGAGTCTTCGATGCGGCCATAAAGAAATGCTATGGAGCCAAAAAAAAGGTGCATTGGCGCGAAGTCTATGCGGGAGAAAAGGCATTTCAATTGAAAAAGGATCGGGCTCCGGAAGAGACCATCGAGACGATTCGGGAACACAAAATTGGCATCAAAGGCCCTTTGACAACCCCTGTAGGCGGAGGGATTCGGAGCATCAATGTATTACTCCGGCAAAGACTCGATCTCTATGCGTGCATTCGACCCGTGAAGTATCTTCCGGGCACACCGAGCCCATTAAAGCATCCAGAAAAAGTGGACATGGTTGTCTTCCGGGAGAACACAGAGGATGTTTACGCAGGGATTGAGTGGAAAGAGGGATCAGAAGAAGCATTGCGACTGCGGATGTTTCTTGAGAGAGAGATGGGGAAGAGGATTCGGGAAGATTCAGGAATCGGAATCAAGCCCATCAGCCGCTTCGGAACAAAACGCCTGGTTCGGATGGCTATCCAATATGCGTTCGCTCATCGCCGAAAGAGCGTCACGTTGGTTCACAAAGGAAACATTATGAAGTTCACCGAGGGGGCGTTCCGCGATTGGGGATATGAGGTGGCAAAGGAAGAATTCGGAGATCGCGTCCTAGTAGAGAGTGAGTTAGTTGGTCAAAAAGTAAAGGGTCTTCCCAAAGGGAAGATCATTCTCAAAGATCGGATTGCCGACGCCATGTTTCAACAAATCCTCTTAAGGCCTGAAGACTATGATGTCCTCGCGATGCCCAACCTAAACGGGGATTACATGTCCGATGCCTTGGCCGCCCAGGTGGGAGGCTTGGGCATGGCGCCCGGAGCAAACATCGGAGATCAAGCCGCTGTTTTTGAGGCCACACATGGAACGGCGCCTAAGTATGCCAATAAGGATATGGTCAATCCGGGATCTCTCATCCTCTCCGGGGCCATGATGTTCGACTATCTTGGCTGGAAAGAGGCGGGGAGGAGGATCAAGAAGGCTGTGGAGAAGACCATCTCAAGGAAAACCGTCACGTATGATCTTGCCCGTCAGATGAAAGGCGCGAAGAAGCTGAAATGCTCTCAATTCGCCTCCGCAATCATTGAAAAGCTTTGACAACATTTCTGTTTTTAAATTATCATTAATTGTAAATCCGATTTTTTTGTTGGTTACTTTCCTTTAACCCCCCATCATCCCCCCTTAAATTAAGGGGGGATAAAAGGGGTTACGCTTAATTAACGGGGGACAAAAGGGGGGTTGCCTTAAATTAGGGGGATGAAGAGGGGTTACCCTTAGATTGAAGGGGGAAATAGAGACGGGAGACAAAAGAAAGGTTTGGATCGTGGCAGGGACAAGGAAAAAGAAGGAAACACCCGAAATAGACATCTACAAGGCCTGGTGCAAAGCGTGCGGGATTTGTGTCGCTTTTTGCCCAACGGGTGCTTTGGCGAAAGACGAAGCGGGTCATCCTTATGTGAAGGATATTGAGAAATGTATTAATTGTGGATGGTGCGAGATCCGGTGTCCAGATTTTGCCATTACTGTGAAAACGAAAACCAAGGGAAGAAAGAGGATTGAAGTTAAAGGTGGAGAGGAAGAGCCAAAGCCAAAGGAAGAAGAGGTCTCGCCAGAAAGAATTGTTGCTCCAAGGCAATGAAGCGGTGGTGGAGGGAGCTCTCGTCGCAGGTTGCCGCTTCTTTGCGGGCTATCCGATTACTCCGGCCAGTGAAATCTCTGAAATCTTATCGATTAAACTTCCTCGATTAGACGGGACCTTCATCCAGATGGAGGATGAGATTGCAAGCCTCGGTGCGGTGATCGGCGCCTCTCTCGCAGGGGTCAAGTCCATGACCGCGACCAGCGGCCCGGGATTCTCTCTGATGCAGGAGAACCTGGGCTTTGCCATCATGGCCGAAGTACCTTGTGTCATCGTCAACGTCATGCGGGGAGGGCCGAGCACGGGACTCCCGACCTTTCCCTCTCAAAGTGATGTGATGCAGGCGCGATGGGGGACCCATGGAGATCATCCCGCCATTGCCCTTTCTGCTTCAACGGTTCGGGAATGTTATGAGATGACCGTCAAAGCCTTCAACCTCTCCGAAAAATTTCGGACACCCGTTGTCCTTCTGATGGATGAGGTCGTCGCTCATATGCGAGAGAAAATGGTTCTTCCGGACGAAGATGACGTAGAGGTTTTCAATCGGGTCAAACCCACGGTTCCACCCGAATGGTACATTCCTTACGAAGATACACCCCGCGGCGTCCCTGCCATGGCTAATTTTGGGGAGGGTTATCGGTATCACGTCACAGGTCTCACGCATGACGTGAAGGGGTTTCCCACGTCGAGACCCGACGAGATCGGCCCTTTTATCGCCAGGCTTCACCGGAAGATCAGCCAGCATTTTTCGGAGATTCAGATGGCTGATTTTTTTCAAACAGAGGACGCGGAGATCACGATCGTCGCCTACGGGTGTGTGGCCCGTTCCGCCAGGAGGGCCATGGTTGAGGCAAGGGAGAAAGGGATCAAAGTAGGACTTCTTAAGCTGGTGACGATCTGGCCCTTTGCGAGATCTGCCGTGGAGAAAGTCCTGCAAAAATCGAGAATCCTGCTTGTCCCTGAGATGAATATGGGTCAGATCTCGCGCGAGGTCAAACGGGTCAACCCGGGGGTCGCAAAAGTCTTCACCCTGAACAAAGTAGATGGAACGATTATCACGCCGGAGGAGATACTAAATCGAATCTTGGCGGTCGTGTCATAAAGATCATTGCAAAATGAGCAATGGGCAATGATCAACTAACAATGTTAAAGAATTTGAGAGAAAAAGTTCTTTGCTTTCCTTTTGCATTGCTAAATTTTCACTGGCCATTTTGCAGTGATTATTACCGGGAGGTCGCCTGATGGGAGAGGCCACCAAGCTCATCTACAAATATCTTAGACATGACAAGAAGTTTCCACATGTCTGGTGTCCGGGCTGCGGGATCGGAATCCTGTTGGGCGCCCTCATCCGGGCGATTGATCGAACCGGTTTTGAGAAGGATGAGATCGTTCTGGTTTCAGGCATTGGATGTTCGGGAAGACTTCCCGTCTACGTGGATTTCAATACGCTGCATACCACGCATGGCCGAGCGCTGACGTTCGCGACGGGGGTGAAGCTGGCCAAACCCAGCCTGAAGGTGATTGTGATCATGGGCGATGGCGATGCGGTGGCGATCGGTGGAAATCATTTCATCCATGCGGCACGAAGGAATATCGATGTGACCTCCATCATCCTCAACAACAGTATCTACGGGATGACCGGCGGGCAATACTCTCCCACCACCCCTTACGGGATGAGATCCTCAACCACGGTCTATTCGAATATTGAACAAGCTTTCAA
This sequence comes from uncultured delta proteobacterium, assembly GCA_963765435.1. GTDB lineage: Bacteria > Desulfobacterota > BSN033 > BSN033 > UBA1163 > UBA1163. The sequence goes on along the minus strand of CAVXWK010000002.1, from coordinate 1,141,842 downwards.
GATTTCAGAGCTGGCCGTCACAGCCGGAGCGGTCTTTGTGGGAAGGGGGACCGTCTATCAGGCGAAACTGTTGGATGGCTTGATCGAGAAAGCGATTTTGAAACCGGGTTTTTCCGTGGTAGAAGTGATCGCTCACTGCCATACCCAGTACGGAAGGCAAAACCGTCTGGGGAGCGCCGTCGAAATGATGGAGTGGCAACGAGATCATGCCGTCACTGTGGACAAGGCCGCCAGCATGAAGCCTGAGGAGCTGCAAGATAAGATCGTGATCGGAGTGTTGGTAGATAAGGAGCTTCCGGTTTACCAGGAGGAGTACGAGAAGATTCGGGAACGATCTAAAGCAACGACAGGGAGATAAGGGAACGATAAACGATGAACGGCAGAGGATGAACAATACACGATCAAGATAAGTTCATAGTCCATCGTTCACGGTCCATCGTCTGAAGGATCAAGATGTCGTATCGGTATGAAATCCGATTGAGCGGTTCCGGAGGTCAGGGGTTGATCTTGATGGGAATCATTTTGGCGGAGGCGATTGGAATCTATGGCGGAAAGTATGTGGCGCAGACTCAGAGCTATGGGCCGGAGGCCAGAGGCGGATCCAGCAAATCAGAGGTCATCGTTAGCGATGAAGAGATCGATTATCCGAAAGCGATGCACCTCGACCTCCTCTTGGCGATGAGCCAAAAATCCTGCGATGAGTTTTACCCTGATCTCAAGCCGGATGGCCTGCTCATTGTGGATTCTACCTTCGTAACCCAGGTTCCCACTGCGAAGGCCTTTCAGGTTCCGTTCACGCGTATTGCCAGGGAGAAGTTCAACAGGGAGGTTGTGGCAAACATCATTGCCCTGGGAGCCCTCGCCCAATTAACTCCCATCGTCTCTGCAAGAGCCGTTGAGTCTGCGGTGTTGGCGCGGGTGCCCAAGGGTACAGAGAAATTGAACCGCAACGCCTTGAAGGCAGGGATGAACGCTGCCAAACGGGCGAAGGGGGCGTGGACAAAGTTAGAAGCGATTCCGGAGATCCCCAAAGAGGATCTTTTGGATTCGTATTAACCTTTTAATCCCCTTTCATCCCCCCCTGAAGCTGTGAAAAAATTCGGGGACGAGGTCGGGCAGGGATATCTCCAAAGTTTTACAAATGCGATCATTCGAGAGGTAAAGCTAACAAAAGCCTGTAAGTATTCAACATGGGTTAAGGTTTTTCATCGTCAGTAGTCAGCGTAAAGAGGTACCGCTGTAAAACTTTCTCGACATCCCCGCCCGCCCTTTGCACCTGGGAACAATTTTTTCACACCTTCCCATAGTCTAGGGGGGGATATAGGGGGTTAACGGGAGTGGGGAAAAAGTGAAATTTGACATTGGTTTGTGGTAATGAAAAGAAACTCTTTTATATATTCCGTAACCAAACGGTTAGCTCAATTGGTCTTTTCTGTATTTTACCGGATCGAGACCGATTGGAAAACGACGCTTCCCGATCACGGACCGATGATCATTCTTCCCAAACATCAATACTGGACCGATATTCCGATCGTCAGCATCGCCTTCAAGCCCCTGCTTTACTTTGTGGCCAAGAAGGAGCTCTTCAAATACCCGTTGATTCGAAACTACCTTTCCTTTTTGGGGGGCCTCCCTGTGGACCGAGAACAGTCCATTCGAACGTTAGATTCTTTTAAGGCCCTTGTCTCCTTGTTGAAGGCGGGCGAGAAGATCGTGATCTTTCCGGAAGGAACTTACGTTCGAAACGGAGTGGGATCAGGGAAAAGTCGGCTCCTTCAGATGATCTTAAGACTCCAGTCGGAACTCGGATATTCCATTCCCTTTGTCCCCGTGGGCATTCGATACGGAGAGAAGTCGGGATGGAGAAGGCGAGTGGAAGTATGTATCGGCTCTCCTCTGTTTGCGGAGAAGGATTCCGACGCCCTTCCTCTGACTCATCGCGCGTTGGAAGAGATCGGCCGTCTAAGTCAGTTGCCCTTGTCTCAGAGTTCTGAGTTCGGAGTTCAGAGTTCGTAGTTCTGACACAGAATACTCCGAACTTTGAACTAAGCACTCTGAACTATTCATTTTGGAAAAGGAGGTTTTATGCCAAGACAAGAAAGAGAGCGTGAATTGGCGAGGAGAAGAAAGCGGAAAAAGGAAAAGAGGAAACTTCGCGCCAAAGGACTTTTGGAGTCGCCTGCGGCCGGCACAAAAGAGACTGAAAAGAAAAAGCCGGAGAAAAGAGCTGCAAAAGAGGCGCCCCCAGAGACTGCAGAAAAACCCTCTACGGAGAACTGATCGTTTGTCGGGGTTTTTTTAATGATTCGGGACGGGGGCCGTAGGCAGGAATTTTGATATTTGGAATTTGTGACCCTAAAACCTGTCGGGCTCAGGCCAAGTTAGGTTGACTTTCGGTAGACAAGATTGTCAATCAACCTGGTCTTTCCCAGATAAGCAGCTAAAGCAACGACCACGTCTCCTTCGATCCGGTCCACATCCTCCAGCGTGTGGACATCGCAGATTTGAACGTAATCAATCCTGACCAAGGATTCGGATCGAAGGATTCCGTTCATTTCACGGAGGATCCGGTCCGTCTTTCGCTCCCCCTTTTGAAGAAGCTCTTTTGCCCTTTGCAGTGAACGATACAAAGACAGCGCGGCTTTCCTCTCGTCGGGAAGAAGGTATGTGTTTCTCGAACTCATGGCCAAACCGTCCGCCTCCCGGACCGTGGGCATCCCCAACACCTCTACGCTCATATGCAGGTCTTTGACCATTTGTTGAATCGTAGCCAGCTGCTGATAGTCTTTCTCCCCGAAGATCGCCACATGGGGCATCACAATCTCGAAGAGCATTAGGACCACCGTCGTGACCCCTTGGAAGTGCGTCGGCCTCGACCTTCCACAAAGGTTCTGCGTCACCTTCTCCACCCGAACGATGGTTTGATGATCTTGGGGATATATGTCGCTTGTCTCAGGAGCGAAAAGGATGTCAACCCCGACCCCCTCTGCCATCTTTTTGTCTCTTTCAAAGTCTCTTGGGTAACTTTTGAAATCTTCCTTCGGGCCAAATTGAGTTGGGTTGACAAAAAGGCTGATGACGAGAACGTCCCCCCGCCTTCGGCCCTCCCGCATCAGGTCAAGGTGGCCCTCATGGAAATACCCCATCGTGGGAACGAAGGCGATCGTCTTCCCTGCTCGTCTGGCCTGGGAAGAAAATTCTTTCATTTCTTTTACCGTTCCGATAATTTCCATTTTCTTTCAGACAGGAGTGGATTATTTAGACCTCATGGGAATGAAATACCACGTCCCCTTCTTCATCTGTTTGATTTCCCGAAGCAGCTGGTCAAGGTCTTCTCGTCGGTTTACGAAATCAATCTCGCTGGTATCGACGACCAAAAGGGGAGTTTGATCGTAGCGGAAGAAATAGTAATTATAGGCTTCGGTCAAGGTCTTAAGATAATCCAAATGAATCGCCTTCTCATAGGAGAGGTTTCTCGACTTGATCCGATGAAGCAATGCCTCGGGTGTCGCCTGTAAGAAGATGACCAGGTCCGGGGAAGAGATCTGTCCGTTGAGGAGGTGGAAGACCTGTTCGTAAAGGGCGAGTTCATGGTCATCCAGATTGATAGAGGCGAATAGTCGGTCTTTATCAAAGAGGTAGTCACAAAAAGTGACTTGATTGAACAGGTCGAGCTGCGCGATTTCCCTCTGCTGCTGAAAACGATTTAGCAAAAAAAAGATCTGGGTTTGGAAGGCATACTTTTTGGGATCCTCATAAAAATGAGAGAGAAAAGGGTTATCCTCTGCCTTTTCTAAAATACATCGGGCATTGAACTCCTTCGCCAAAAGTTTTACCAGACTTGTTTTTCCGACGCCAATCGGACCCTCTACCACAATATATCGGAACATGACGCCCTGCCGCTCCTGATGTTCCCTAACACAACCCGACTGGTTTGTCGAGATTCTATTCGTTTCATCCGCCCAATCGCGCTTACCGCCTTCTCAGCCCCACTCACAGATGAAGACACTTCCTTTACTGTTTCAGCTTATCTCCCAACTCCTTGGACCTTTGGGTCGCCGCGATCACCGCATCGATCAAGATCTTCCGCAGCCCTCCTTCTTCAAGCTTATACAGCCCGGCCGCCGTGGTTCCGCCGGGAGAAGTCACCTTTTCGCGGAGCAGGGCGGGATGTTCTCCCGTATCCGAAAGGAGCTTCACGGAACCGGTCACCGTCTGAGCGACGAGCGTCAGGGCTTGAGGCCGGGTCATCCCCAAATGGACGCCCGCATCGGTTAAAGCTTCAATGATCAAAAAGATATAAGCGGGCCCGCTCCCGCTTAAACCCGTGACGGCGTCCATCAGAGGTTCGTGGATAACAATCGACCTTCCGACGCAATCGAAGATGGCCTTGGCCAATTTGAGGTCCGCCTCGGTGGCAAGGTTTCCGGGGGCGATGGCGGAGGCGCCTTCTTGGACAAGGACATTGATATTGGGCATGGCCCTGATCAACCGGAGTTGTTTGCGGGCGTAAGTCTCGATTGCATAGAGAGGGACTCCGGCGGCGATCGAGATGAGGAGCTTGGAGGGATCTAAAGAATCCGCTATCTCTTCGATGACCTCTTTCATCGACTGCGGTTTGACGCAAAAAACGAGAGGATCGCATTGGGAAGAGAGGTGGTTGTTGTCAGAAGCCTTCTTGACCCCGTACTTTTTTTGAATGAACCGGAGTCTCCGGCCATCCGCATCGAAAGCCATAATCTGCTCGGGGGCGGTAAATTTGGCCTTTAGCAAACCAGCGATTAAGGCCTCAGCCATGTTGCCTGTTCCAATAAATCCGATCTTTTTCTTTTTTTTCATAGTCAGCTCCTCGAAGCGTATTGTCCTCTTTTTATCATACCCCCCTTTTTTTTTCTATTAAATTTTGATACAAATCTTTTCGGTGATTTGAAGAGGCGGGGGTCGCGACGGGTAGTTCACAATGATTCTCCGCAGAAACGCCTTAGGGGCAGGCAGAGATCAGGGTGGAAGATAACTTCCTCCCTTTAGTTAAAGGGGGGCGAGGGGGGATTTAAAGTGACAACCTTGGCAAAATCCCCCTAAATCCCCCTTTTCCAAAGGGGGATATTACAAACAATCATTATTTGCGGATAAGCACTTAGCAATTTTCATGGTTCGCGGTAACGGACCCGTCATCCCGAATTTTTTAGATATTATTGCCGAAAGTGAAAATTGTAACTTACGGGCTTTAAAAATAATCGAATAACTGTTATATAGTGAAACATCGATAGATTAGGACGCTCATTCTGTAGGGTAAAAGGAAGCTTCAAATCAATTTGGCCCTCAGAATCCCTTGGGCTCACGGGTGAAAGAACTGTGTTTCGTTCCACTCGATCCAACCTCGTCCTCAGTTTTTTAGGCATTTCCCTCCTTGTGTGCGGGGTGGCTCTTTTAGTCGGAGGCCAACTTCTCTACAAAACCGTTCTCAATGAAGCGACGAACCGCGTCCGGCTGGACCTCAATGCCGCACAGGAGATCTATCTCAGCCGGATTAAGGGAGTGAAAGTCGCCCTCAACATTACCACTCTGGAACCGGTATTCCGATCGGCACTTGAAAAACGGGATATCGAGAAAATTATCCCCTTGTTGACAGGTATCGCTCAGCAAACCGAATTGGATTTTGCAGGGATCGTGACGAAAGACGGAAACATGCTTTGCCGTATCGGGCCCAATGGAATACCGAAGGAAAATAGCCCTCCAAATCCAATTGCCAAGTTAGCGCTCCAGCAAAGGATCGCTGTCTCGGGAACGGTCATCCTCAGCAATAAGTTCCTGTTTGCGGAGAATCCTGAGCTTGCCAATCGGGCGAGAATTAAATTGCTTCCCACCAAAAGAGCTACTCCGAGGCCTGAGGATGAGGAATCGTCCGGAATGGCACTTGCGGCTGCTGTTCCGGTCTTCGACTCCGGCAATTTTTTGGGCGTTCTTTATGGAGCGGTTCTCCTGAATCGGAGTCAAGAGATTGTGGACCGAGTAAAGGACACTATTTTCCAACACGAGAGTTACAAAGGCCAAAGCATAGGCACGGCCACTATCTTTTTCAAGGATGTTCGTATCTCCACAAATGTTCTTTCACCCGATGGAAGTCGAGCGATTGGAACCGTAGCCTCTGAAGAGGTTACGAAACACGTCCTGACAGACGGAAAGAAGTGGGTAGACCGTGCTTTTGTCGTCGACGATTGGTATATCACCGCCTATGAGCCCATCGAGGACATTTTTGGGCAAAGAGTGGGTATGCTCGGTGTCGGCGTATTGGAAGCAAAATATGCGGATGTCCGCTGGAAGGCCCTCTCGCTCTTTATCATCATCACCGTGGCGGGAACCGTCTTAGCCCTTGGATTAGGATATATCATTTCCCACAGGATGAGCCGACCCGTGAAACAGCTTATCGAGGCAAGCAATCAAGTGTCTCAGGGCAACCTCTCGCCGGACATCGGACCGATCTCAAAGAGTGAACTGGGCGTTCTCCAGAAAACGTTCCAGCAAATGCTGACCTCCCTCCGGGAAAGGGATCAACGTCAGAAAGCGCAGAGCGAGATAATGCTCCTGCAGTCTGAGAAGCAGGCGAGCATCGGCAAGCTCGCAGGAGGGGTCGCCCACGAGATCAATAATCCCCTGACGGGGATATTCACCTTTACCCATATGCTGCTCCGCAGGCAGGATATTCCAGAGGACCTTCGTTCAGACCTTGAAACCATCGCCCAGGAGACGGAGCGCGTTCGCAAGATTGTCAAAAATCTTCTCGATTTCTCCCGCCAGATAGAACTTGACCGGGAGCCTACCGATATCAATAGGCTCATCCGACACACGATTTCGCTCGTAGAAAACCAGGCCCTCATCAAAGGCGTCAGTTTGAATTTCGAACCGGCGGAAGGACTGCCGATGATTACCTTAGATAGAAACCAGATGCAAAGTGTTTTGCTCAATATCATTATCAATGCCTTTGACGCTACCGATGCGGGCGGAAGTATCACCGTCACGAGCGGGATGGGCGTATCCACGAGCCATCCCGGTCAGAATGGTATTGAAATCTTATGTACGGATACGGGGTGCGGCATTCCTCCTGAGAACCTTAATAAGCTTTTCGATCCTTTCTTTACGACCAAGGACGTTGGGCACGGCACGGGTTTGGGGCTATCGGTATCATACGGTATCGTCGAACGCCATGGAGGAAGCATATGGGTTCAGAGCAAGGTCGGGAAGGGAAGCACCTTTAAGGTCTGGCTACCCGTAGAGGAGCAAAGTGTAAGAGATGAAGATATTAGTAGTGGATGATGATGCCATTGTGATCAAGAGTTGTCGGCGTATCCTCGAGGCGGAAGGATTCGAAGTCATCACGGTTCCCAGCGCAGACGAGGCGTTGCAGAAGATCGAAACTCTTGACTTCGACCTCTTGCTCATGGATGTGAAGATGCCCAAACACGACGGTATCTTCCTCATGCGAGAGATTAATAAGAATTGGGCCGACATACCAATCATCGTGATGAGCGGTTATCCTACATCGGAAACCATCGCCGACGTCTTTAAATTAGGGGCTGTCCAATTCATTCCAAAACCTTTTAAACCCGACGAACTGATTAAGTCCGTTCGGGAGGTCATTCAAAAGATGTCCCATAAAAAATCTTTCCCCACGGGAGCCGGTGGGTGATCGGAGCGAAATCCGAGACTCGAGTAGAAACGCGAACAAATCTTCGATCTCTGGCTGTGCGAAAACGGCTACGCGGGGGCAGGCACTTCGAATTCAGAACTTGACTTTACACGAGGAGGTACACTATGGCTGAGAAGATGTTGATTATCGACGATGAAGAAATTGTCCTCAAATCGTGCCGAAAAATATTCGAGGCAGAAGGTTTCGCCGTGGTCACCACAGCCAATCCGCAAGAGGGCCTCAAACTTGTTTCGGAGTCATCGTTTGACGTGATCCTTGTGGATTGGATGATGCCGGGTTTTGATGGAATGGATGTCGTTGAGGAGATTGATAAGCGCTCGCCCAATTCAGCCGTGGTCATGATCAGCGGTTACCCTTCTGTCGGACGGGCCACCGAGGCCATGAAGCGGGGCGCCATGGATTATGTGTCAAAACCCTTTCGACCGGAGGAGATTACCGAGGTTGTTAAAAAGGCGGTGAGGCGCAAGGTCACTGAAGAGAAAAAAGCCATTGGGCGATTTGAAAGTTTTATGAAGTCCTGGCAATTTCCGGTACCGACATTAGAGGATAAGGCACCCAAGACAATCGCAGAGACGGTCGCACAAACCGTGGGGGTGGCAAAGGCGACCTCACCCTGGTTCACGGTTTTTGTACTGGGAATTCTGGCGGGATCCTATATTGGCTTTGGAGGTTTACTTTCAACGACGGTCACCTTTGATATGGCAGCGAGATGGGGCATCGGCTTCACCAAAATCTTAGGAGGAGCCGCTTTTAGTGTAGGCCTAATGCTTGTGGTCATCGCGGGAGCGGAGTTATTCACCGGCAACAACCTGATGGTTTCAAGCGTTATGATGAAGGAAATCACTTTCAGCACCATGTTAAAGAGATGGGGGATCGTTTATGTGGCAAATTTCATCGGAGGAATTATCATTGCCTTGCTATTTTACTTTTCGGGGCTGTGGAAGACAGGCGACGGGGCGCTGGGCGTAGCTGCGGTTAAGACCGCCTACAACAAGGTCGCTCTGAGTTTTGGCGAGGCTCTATGGCGCGGGATCGGCTGCAACTGGCTGGTCTGTCTGGCCGTCTGGATGGCTCTTGCGGCTCGCCAAATTATAGGGAAGATATTCGCCATCTTCTTTCCCATCATGGCCTTCGTTGCCATCGGGTTCGAGCACAGCGTGGCCAACATGTACTTCATCCCAACGGGAATATTGTTGATGAACGGCGCGGGGGTCACAAACGTCCCGGGAATTGATCCGAGCATTCTTACCTGGGTCAATTTCCTGTGGAGGAACCTGCTTCCTGTCACGATAGGAAACATCATCGGTGGCGCAGTTTTTGTGGGCATGAGTTATTGGGGAGCCTACCTTAGACCGAAGACCGATTAAAATAACGGTCGGCTAAAATTCGCTTTTTATCTCAGGGCATCACCTGGCGTTAGGCCGATGATGCCCTTTTCTTCCTTCATCCTCCAATTAGGGAATTCCTGAACCCTTGCCTGACTGAATGGTGAGTATGTTTGCATTCAGACAATACGCCATCGTTCGAACCTTTCTTCAGGCTCATCGAATCTCTAATTTTTTTGTCTTTTCGGGGAGCCTCGGTTCTATTTCTTTCAACAATTTTTGAGCTTCCTTGTAACCTGGTTTTAGCTTTAAGGCTTTGTTTAGAAGATTTTTTATATAGGTATAGTCGAGGAACTCTTGATCCTTTAAATAAAGGGATTTCGCCAACATGAAAGTGTAATCAGGATTTTCAGGAGAAAGATAGTAAGCATTAGCAAACTCAGTTTGAGCCTGCAGAATGTCCCCGCTCTGGTAATACGCCAAGCCCCTTTCATAATGCTTGTTGGCCTGGCTCGGATCTTCAGGCTTAAGAAATTCTATCGATGATACGATAGTAAGGATATCATTCTCATCCAAATATCCTTTTGTAGACATGATTGTCCCGGCTACGCATTGGGTATCCTCCCTGTTATACAGGGAAAACTCCTTAAAGATTGTGTCTCCTCTTTGCCATCCTTTCAAAAAGCCTTTACGGTCATCGATATGGATTTCTTTGACATTGAATCCCTCGCCCCCCTTTGGTCTCATCAGGGACCGTATAATAACCAAATCAGGATTCCAATCGTTTGTCAAAATATATTTTTCCGTATCGAACTTAGAGACATGACCCAGCAGGTTTGCAATCTGTTCAACTGGAAAAAATTCATCATAAGGGAACCCTTTTCCGAAAAGAATATATCCTTTTGTGTTGACTCCTCGATTTTGTAAACGGACCGTCCATATTGGGGTCTCTCCTTCTATTCTTTTTAATCTTCTAATACTAAATTCTTTCGGAATTAATAATGAGATGTTGAGTAATCTGACCTCACGATATTTTGGCAACCTTTCAGCACTCTTAGGGCTTTTCAAACTGATGCTTTGAGGTTTATCTGTAAAAAAAGGATATCCGAATTTCCATGTAACATGCACCTTCCAATATAAAAGAAACATTATCGACCAACAGGAGAGGAGTACGATTACGATAACTAAAAGTCCATGCCAGCTTATAAATCTAAATGAATGTATTTGACCAAATGCTGCCTTTATGGGTCTCCTCGAGAAGTAAAGCAGTGTGAGAACTACAAACAAAAACTGAACGACAATCGCATAATAATTTAGGCTGTGAACTCCCCACCGCAAGAACTGAGCAAAAACAGGAACGGGAAATGTCAGCATCGCCGCAATCACAGCATATCTGGCCCAGTACCTTCTTCGCAGTAAACCATACCCAACGATGATGTTTATTGGAGTGAGATAGAGAGAGATATCTGTAAGAATAAAGAAATTATTTATTAAGGCTGTACTTGGTACTTTGGGTATTGTCAGGATTTGAGGAAGGATATTAGCAACGATATCAAACACAGCGTAGATAAGTATGAGAATAGAGTAAATCCATAATATGATTTTTTCTTTCTCGTTCTTTTGGATTTCCACCGGGTGCTCCATTCATTACCTTGGATGTGATGCACTATAACAAAAATGGATTGGCGTGGCAATTTTAATTGTCGGTGATGTGAAGTCCCATCCCTTGATAGATTTCCTTTTTCCAATCCATTTGGAGTATAATGTAAGAAATGCCCATTGGTAGAAAGAAGAAGGCTCTTGTCCATATCGCCAAAGAAGATCTCCATCTTGATGAGGAGTCGTATCGACAAATTCTGAAGGGGGTGGCGGGGGTGGAGAGCTCGGCTCAGTTGACGGAAGAAGGTTTTGAGAAGGTGATGAGACGGTTTCAAGAGATGGGATTCAAAGGCCTTCTCCCCGACCCCTATCAGCCCGTACCCAAAGGCCGACTCATTCCCGCGGATAGCCCACTGGGTAAGGAAACGATTACTTCGAGCCAACTGGGCTTCGTCTCGTATCTCTTGCAAAAACTGGGCTGGGACGAAGGACATTACCGTGCCTTTTGCAGGCGAATCATTAAAAGGGACGAACCCTTGACAAAACGAGACGGACAAAAAATGATCATCGGCCTGTTGGCCGTACTCAGGCAGAGAACACGCCCCCACCCACCCCTCCCCCACAGGTGGGGAGGGAAAGAGGGAGGGGGGAGGAGACCCTCATGAGAAAATATTGGAAGGCTGGCCTTGCCGTTGCTTTGCTTGCCTCTTTGGTATTGATCGCTCTCAGTAAGGAAACATCTCCGCCCTTCGTTGAGATGGAGGTGAAGGGGGTGCGACTGGATGCCATCGGAAACAGCCCCTTCGTCCTCCTGGCCGATAAAGAAGGGAAGATGGCACTTCCTATCTGGGTCGGCCTTCTTGAGGCCAATGCGATCGACAAGGAGCTTAGAAATGAAATCTCCCCGAGGCCGATGACACATGATCTTCTCTATTCTATTCTTGCGCAAACGCACGCCAAAGTGAAGGAGGTCAGAATTGTCGACTTGAAAGATAACATCTACTATGCGATCCTCTTTCTACGGCTGAACAAGGAACTGATCGAGGTTGACGCTCGCCCCAGCGATGCCATTGTCATTGCACTAAAATCTAAGACGCCGATCTTTGTCTCTACCAAAATTCTCGATAAACAGGGAATCGCCCTCACCCTAAAAGGTGCCTTCGGGGAACGATTTGGTATTCGTATACAGGAGTTGACGCCTGACTTAGCTTCCAGTTTTAACTTCAAGGGGAAAAAGGGCGTATTGGTAGCAGAGGTTCTCCCGGGCAGTATCTCGGAAACCTCGGGAATTAAAGCCGGAGACATCATTATTAACGTCAATTCAAAAGAGGTGGGGAGCGTTCAAGAGTTTGAGGAATTGTTTGACTCGGCCAAGCCGGGCGATTCGCTGAAGATTGTCCTTTTTAGAGATGGTAATCTTAGGGAAGTTAATCTACCCGGAAAGTGAAAGATATGTTCATCTAACGCCCCCTCCACTCTCCCCCTCTTAATTTAAGAGGGGGAAGGGGGAGTTATAAAGGGAGGGTCTAGACATGGCGACAAAAATATCTCTTAAGGAAGCAAAACAGCGTGCATTGGAATTTATGCATAAGGGACATCATTGAGGCCCATCGGTCCTGCAAGTTATGTGGGAAGCCTATGATTTAGTTAATGAGGATTTCCTTTGGGCAGGCGCGCCGTTCATGGGAGGTATCAGCGGAGAACAACAAGCCCCGTGCGGCGCGATTTCTGCATCAGTGGTAAGCATTGGGTTGAGGCATCGTTGTTCTTTCACCGACAAGGAGAAGGCGAGGCAGGCAAGGAACACTGTACGCAATCACGCCGGCAAACTAGTCAGAGACTTCGCAAAACAGTTCGGAGACATCACCTGCCGCGGTCTTCTGGGTCTGGACTTCTCCAAACCCGGCGAGTACCAGAAGTTTCTGGAATCAGGGGTTTGGAAGGACACATGCGAAAAGTACGTCCAATACGTCATCGAGAAGCTTTATGAATTCGAGGATGAAAAGAGCATGGGATTACATTCTAAATAGTGAATATTGATAAATTATGGTTTCCATAAGAAGTCGTCATGCCGGCGAAAACCGGAATCCAATCTTTTCAAGACCTTCTGGATGCCGGATCAAGTCCGGCATGACGGAAAAAGCTCATTTATGACGGACTCTAAATCATTCCGGCGGGTTTAATGCCCCGCTCGGTTTCGAGTCCCGCTGTAGTGGAACTGGAATTTCTAACAGGGTTCATTTTGAGCGGGCTCTACGGACAATTTCAGCTATATTCAGAACCTCCAGTCTGTCGTCCTGCTCCTCCATTTTAACGGCGTCCGTCAGCATCTTGGCGCAACTCGGACAGGCGACTGCTACGATCCGGGCGCCTGTCTCGATGGCTTCCCTGATCCGAACTCTGCCCGGGCTGTTGTTCCCCGCTCCTAAAATATCTGTAAAGATGTTGCCGCCTCCACCTCCGCAGCAAAAAGCATTCACGTTGTTCCGACGCATTTCCACCAGCTCAAGCCCAGGGACATGCTTCAATATCTCTCGAGGCGGACCATAAATCAGATTGTGCCGCCCTAAATAACAGGGATCGTGGTAAGTCACTCTTACTTTGTAATCAGAGAGAGCGATTCGTTTTTCTCTGATCAGTCCGGCCAGAATTTCGATATAATGAAAGACGTTAAAATTTCCTCCGAGCTTCGGATACTCCTTCTTGAAGACGTTTAGAGCATGAGGATCCAGGGTGATGATTTTCTTCACACCTTTTTCTTTGAACTTACGGATGTTCTCTTCAGCCAACTGAGAAAAGAGTCCGATCTCTCCCAGGACCTTCACTTCATTCCCGTCGCAAGTCTCCTGGCTGCCCAGTATTCCTATTGACAATCCCGACTCATGGAGCAATGTCCCCACGGACCGGGCCATCTCTATCCCCACTTCGTCGTAGGAGCCCACGCAGCCCACATAGAAGAGATACTCGTGGTTGGAAAAGGACTGGATTCCAGTTCCGTCCGCCCATTTCCCTCTCAGCTTTTGTGGCGCCTTGAAAGGGTTGCCGTTTGCTATGATCGCCTTGAAATAATCCCTGACCGCCGGCGGAACTTTGCCCTCCGTCACCAATCCCGCCTTAGTCTCTTGAAAGATATCCGGCAAATAATCCTTGAATTTTGGAAAGACACATTGATCTTTACAATTGTCACAAGCCACGCAGGCATAAAGGATCTCGGCAAAATGCGGGCTTGAGTCGATCTCGTCATTAAGCCACGCTCTGATCAGCCACATTCTCCCGCCTGGCGAATAGGTGTCCCATCCGAACGCCTTATAGGAGGGGCAATTGAAGTCAACGTAATCTCCGGGAAATTTGCAGTATCCGCAGCGAAAACAACGATGGACGATCTCCGCATGTTCTATTAAATGTTCGTATTCCATGTCAGCTCACCTCCCAATTCCCGGGATTCATGATTCCCTGCGGATCTAAGTTTCTCTTAACCATCTGGAGCAGCTTGAGAGTGTTGGGGTCCATCTTCTGCATGGTCATTTTCTGTTCCATAAAATTGGGCTTCCAAGGAATCCCTCCCATCTTCAGGGCAAATTCAGTCGCCTCGTCAAGGGCATTTTTCACCCTGCTCATCATCGCCGGGTCCTTCCGGTTAAAGGCAAAGGAGATGCTGAACATCATGGAGTGGCCCCCCGATATGATTCTTGCCGAGCTGGCATAAAGGATATTGTACTTGGCGGCCAGTTCGATCACCTTGGCGGCATACTGCGGGAAGTGCTCAATCAGGGTGATGGGCCCCGAATATTCGAAGCCGCCACCTTTGGGCACATCGGCAAAGTCCGCGACACCTCTCTGGGGCATTTCCAGAAGCCTCTCTTTCATAAACTGCAATCCCATAAATCCAGCGTCTTTCGTATCCATAAACTCCTGCACCGAATCCCAGATCATCTTTCTTTTGAACTCAATTTCCTCTTCCGTATCGCCGGTAAAGTAAATCGTGATATGGTAGTTATCCTTGAACATCAAGGGCTTCGGCTGAAACCAGACGTTGATGTCTTCCAGCATCTCAAGATGCGTGAGTTTGTACAAAATCTCCGAAACCAGCTCGACCCTGTCCGTCACGAATAATTCAACGTCCCTGAATTTCTTATTTGGATAGAGTTTCAAACCCACTTTGGTAATGATGCCGGTGGTACCCAGCCAACCGAGGAAGAGTCCGGACAGATCGGGAAGTGTGGGCCCTTTTGAAAACCAGTAAGGTCCTAAGGAAGGCGAACCAATCTTGCAGATGTCTCCAGTGGGCAGCACGACTTCCAGGCCGGTCACCATATCGGAATTGAAGCCATATTGCTGGGTCAAGCGACCCTGGCCGTGGAGGGCTACATTGGCGGCAATGGTCGTGACGGGTGGTGCGTCAGGAAGGCTGTGCCTGAGACGGGGGTAATGATCTTGCAGGTAGGCCTTGAGAACGCCTTGAGAGGTGCCACCCTCCACAACGGCGTATCTAGCCTTTTCATTCACCTCTAAGATCTTGTTCATCCGCTTCATATCCATGACAATCCCGCCTTTTAACGGGATAACGAGGCCGGTCAAAGCCATGCCATTTCCCATGGGAACGATCGGAATCCTTTCCCTGTTGGCCAGCTGGACTACCTTTTGCACCTGTTCGGTCGTTTCGGGCGCCACCACGTAGTCCGGCAGGTGTGGCGCCAATACTCCGGGGTCTCGCGAATAAAACCACAGCTCTTCGGACGAATTCGAAACGCCCCGATCTCCTAATATCTCAATTAAAGACTTAAGGATATCACTCATCTCACTTCACCTCCCTTTCCTTCTCGCCTATGGCCATCTTACATAAGTCTATGATATGGACCGGTCTCAACCCCTTTTTTGCAACTTTTTCGGACAGCGTGGACTGACAAGCCGGGCAGTTAAATACACAGTACTTGGCGCCGGTTTTCAGCATGTCCTCTATGTTCTTCTGCTGGACATCGTTCGCCAATTTGTACCCCGATACCGACCGGAGAATGTCCGCACAACACAGACAATTTTCGCCTTGATATTCTCTGTCGGGCAGCTCAACGCCTATGAAGTCCAGTATTTTTTTGACAAGAGGGTGTTTGTCAGGGATCAGTCTGTTGGAGCAAGGACGCTGGTAGGCTGCCTTGATGTTGAGCGGCCTGATCTTGTCCTTCAATTGCTTCAGCCTGTCCAACAAGAAGTCCATGTAATAGATAGGTTGAAACGGTACTTTCATGCCATAGGCGGACGCGATGGAGGTGTAAGTGCCATAACATTCATCATGCAGACAAATCACCTCTTTCACGCCCAACCGATTAAAATTTTCAATGACGACGGGAAGCCTCTCTTTAACGACTGACATCTTTGCAAAATGGGTGTGAACCGCAGGACACATGAACTCGGCACCCAAAACCATAGCCGAGGCAACCTCCTTGAAGATTTCCCCGGAGCTCAAACCGCTTAGGGCAGGGATGAGGCAGGAAGAAACCATCCGATCCTTAACGTTTCCGACCATCGACTTGCCCTGCATCTGAGTCATATTAATCCATTGGTTGGTTATGGGTCTCGGCGCGGTGTATATGCCCTTCTCTTCCCTCCGTTCGCCGATAAGATAGAAAGGATGATTTCCTCTCTTGCAATATTCTTCGCAGGCATAACATGTGACACATTCTTTCAGCACGCGGGAATCTTGCCCTTTCACCACCTTCATCATCTCCTCATGAGCCTCGTTCTTATTGAACGCCATGTATTGGCACTTCAAGAGGCAATCTGCCGATGGACAGGCGGCACAAACCTTTTCATCGAATTTCAGGGTATACATAAGAACCTCCTTTTTGTTACTCCGGAAAAGCTTTTTCCCCCAGGGCCATACGGCAAAGGGCGATGATGAAAATCTTCTTCAGGCCACGGGCAGTGGCGGGCTTAGACGCAACCCACATTTTATTTGCTCCCTTGACGAGATGTAACCCTTGGCCTTTATAGCATACTGCAACATCTGAGAGCAACGACTTAGATGTTGCATTACCTCATTTTACTATGGTCCTCTACTTTTACCCTTTCACTCCTACGATCACCCTTCCATCGTCTCATGGACCTTTTCGTCACCAAACTGTTTATAAAGCAGGACTCGTTCGGATAAGATGATTTTAAGAGATCATGAGAAAGAACAAAAGGAAGGGCGATGTCATCTAAAATAATTTTAAGAGCGTTAAAGAAAGGAGGAGATGTCATGAATCGTATGTCTCACAGCTCATTGTTTGACATGTTTGGGGTATTAGGTCTGGTTTTCTTGCTATTAACATCTCTGGCCTATGCCGAAGAGAAACCTGAGGATAACGGACTGGCAGCCATGTCAGCCCAAATCACTCAGTTGCAGCAGCGTCTTGATAAAAACCCTTCAGACTACGAGGCGCTCCGTGATCTCGGGATAGCCTACCATAATGCAGCCCTTAAGGACTCCAAAGTCCATGCGAAAAAGGCAGTCCAATATCTTGAGCAAACCCGTCAGAAGAAAATTGACGATACTGTGGTCCTTTGTTATCTTGGTAGTGCCTATACATTGCTGGCCCGGGATGCCGCGGACCCAATGGACCGGATGTCTTACGTGAATAAAGGAGTTGCGTATATGGATAAGGCGGTTCGAAAGGACCCTGACAATATTACTATAAGAATGACCCGGGCAAATAACTCGAAGTCCTTACCCAAGTTTCTAAACCGACGACCAATCGCCTACGAAGATTTTGAGGTCCTTGTCAGTTTATTCCAGAAGGGCCTGAAGGTTCCTTCATCACTAAAAATTTCCGTTTATCGCGGCCTGGCAGCTTTATATCAAGAGGACGGCAATATGGCCGAAGCGAAAAAATACCAAACCATGGCTGAAACCGTTCAGAAGGAGAAATGATATGGCTCTTATTGAAATGAAAGACATAACAAAAGACTATCATCTGGGTGAAACAGTCGTGCATGCCCTTCGCGGAATCAACTTAGAGATAGAAGGAGGGGAGTTTGTGGCCATATGGGGACCATCGGGTTCCGGTAAGACCACCCTCCTGAATCTTATCGGCGCGATTGATGAACCAACAACCGGGGAACTGGCGATTGCCGGCAAGGACGTTCGTTCTTTGTCGGACAACCAAAGAAGCAAACATCGCAATGAAACGATTGGTTTTATCTTTCAAGGCTTTAACCTAGTTCCGGTTCTCTCAGCCCTGGAGAATGTGATGCTGCCCCTTCAGATAAAGGGTGCCTCCTTTGCGGAAGCTAAGACCAAGGCCTTGAGCCGTCTTGAGGAAGTAGGCTTAAGTGAACTTGTCCGTAATCGCCCTGCCAAAATGTCGGGAGGACAACAGCAAAGGGTGTCGATTGCGAGGGCATTAGTGAACAATCCCTCTTTGGTGATTGCCGATGAACCCACCGCCAATCTCGATTCGGAAACCGCCCGCATGATCATTGGCCTCATGCGAGAGCTGAATGAAAAAGAGGGAACGACATTTATCTTTTCCACGCACGATCAGCGGCTTTTGGATCAGGTCAAACGTCTGGTGCGTTTAGAGGATGGCCGGATCGTCGACGGAGGTACGAAGCCATGATGAAATGGACAAAATTAGCCATTCGCAATATTCTAAGAAATAAGCGTCGGTCGTTCGTTACGTTGCTCGCGATCGGTGTAGGATTTGCAGCGATCAGCCTCTTTTATGGTTACGTTCACAATATGTATAACGGGCTAAGGTTTTCAGCTATTCGGGGAGAGGGTTTGGGTAATTTGACAATCAACAAGGCCGGCTGGCAGGAGAAAGGAAAACTCGAACCTGAGAAGTATATGTTCTCGAAAGCGGAGACAGAAAAAATTGTAAAACTCGTTGAAGAAGAGAATGGGGTTATTTTGGCTACACCTCAGATTCAAGCTACCGGCATTGTGTCAAATGGAATTACGTCCACCATTTTCATAGCACAGGGAGTCGTTCCGCGGGATGACAGGACCATTAAAGGAGCGTGGGCTGCTTTTAGACCCATTAAAGGAGAGGGATTAAATGACAAAAAGTCGTATGGGGTGGAGGTTGCCCAGGACTTAGCCAGGGTTCTGAACCTCACCGCTGGCAAAGACGGAGTGGTGATGACCACGACCCTCAGTGGGCAGATGAACGCCATGGACATGCAAGTGATGGGTGTATATGATTCCGGGTCTGATGCAACGAACGACAAATATATGCGCTTCACTTTTGACTTCGCCCAGTCCCTTCTTGACACGAAAATGGCCGAAAGAATCGTAGTCCTGCTGGACAACTGGCAAAAAACCGAGGAGATGCGCAGTCTCCTCCGGGCGAAACTCGCCAAGGCAGGCATCGCCTGCGAAATAAAGACCTGGAACGAACTCTCGTTATTTTATTCCAAGGTCAGAGGGATGTTCGACATGATGTTTCTTTTCCTGTTTTCCATCGTTTTGGTTATCGTGGTGATGAGCACGGTGAACACCATGGGGATGGCGGTTCTGGAGAGAACGAGGGAGATTGGCACCTTAAGAGCTCTGGGCCTGAAGCGAAGGGGTGTATCGTTGCTCTTTGCCATGGAGGGCGGCCTGTTAGGCCTTTTCGGCAGTTTCATAGGGATCATCCTGTATCTAAGCGTCTGGGCTATTATTCGGATTCTGTCTCCGACCTATACCCCTCCGGGTATTTCTACGCCCGTACCATTGGTTGTTGACCTTGTACCTCAAGCCCTGTTTCTGCTGATACTCTGCCTGATACTCCTCTCTTTGTTTGCGGCCATTATCCCGGCAAGGCGTGCAGCCAAACAAAACGTCGTGGACGCCCTGGGGCACGTATAAAGATGATGAAAGGAGAAAAATAGTGAGCTACCGATCTGATAAACGATATTTGCTGCTGTTAGCTTTAACGCTTGCTTGTTGGATGAGCCTTCCCCTCCCCTCGCTTCAGGCCGCCATGACCCCTAAGGAGATCCTCACCAAAGCAGATGAAGCCCGGGGTAATGCGGCGGGAGTAGAGTGGGAAATTACAATTGATTCCATCGAAGGAGGTCGCCAGCAGCAAAGAACCATCCGAGTTACGGCTCGTGGTTTCAACTCACTGGCAGATTTTTTGGCCCCACCCAATGTGAAAGGCCAGAAGCTGTTGATGCTGGATCGCAACATGTGGTTTGCCAAACCGGGCCTTTCCAAACCGGTTCCCATCTCTCCCCGGCAAAAACTATTGGGTGGTGCTGCCAATGGTGACATAGCATCCACCAATTATGCGGGCGATTATAATGTCGCCCATATTTCAGAAGATACAGTAAACGGCGAGCTTTGCTATTTGTTTGATTTGAGCGCAGTAGATAACAGGGCTACATATGACCGGATCAAATACTGGATATCCAAAGAGCGGCTGGTGGGGCTGAAGGCTGAATTCTACACGGTCTCAGGAAAAATGTTTAAGACAGCCACTTTTGAATATGAAAATAGCATCACTATTGATGGTAAACCACGGGAATTCATTTCTAAAATGGTTATCACAAGCGCCATAATAAAAGAGGATGTCACAACCATGAGCTATCGCAAGGCATCGATTAAGAAAGTTCCTGATTCCATTTTCAACCTGAACCTGTTGGTAAAATAGCCATCCAAAGAAGCCAGAATCCAGGAGTCAGAAGTCAGAATATAAATCTTATGAAAGGTTCTCGTTGGCGAATTCTGTTCCTTGGCTTCTAACCTCTTACTCCAACCGGGTGAATGCGAGCCTTAGGATGAAGAAGTGTCTTCTCACAGTTATTTTCTTATCGATGGTTGCTTTGGGATGTTTGCCGGCGATAGGAATGGCCGATGACGACGGCAATACAAACTTTGCTGCAATCCGGAAGACGCTGGCCGAGCATTTTTCGTTCGATTTGAGGATTTTAGCCTCTGGCGTTATTCAGGAGCCTATTGATTCGAGTCAAAATCCTCGAAACAATTTTCTTCAAATCCCACGTTACTTGGCGGATTTGGAGATACAACCGGATCTGCGCCTGAACATCGACCCTTTAGAGTTAAGCATTAAACCCAGAATGAGACTTGACTACAGTGACTGGCGAGAAGGGCTCCGCAAGGGAAATTCAGAATGGAATGTCGATTGGTACATCAATGAATGGCTGGCAAGGTGGAAAGTACTTCAAAATCTTTTCGTATCCTATGGCCGCGAAAACCTGCAATGGGGGCCCTCCTTTCTTTTCTCTCCTTCCAATCCATTTTTCCAGGATAATGGCCGCCGCAACCCGTATGTGGAAGTGCCGGGCATGGATTTCGGCCGATTGGTCTGGATCCCGGAAAGTTCCTGGACCTTATCCTTTATTGCCAATACGGATGAAGGGCAGTACAAGACTCACGGACTCGACCCATTTGAAAAGATCTTTATTCCCCCGAACGGGCTACCTCCTTTCGAAAGAACCTATGCCTTAAAGGCAGATTATACAGGCCGGGAGAATTATGGCTCGGTGATCCTCTCCTACAGGGAAGACTCCAAGCTCTCAATGGGTTTTTTGGGAGGGTGGACGATTTCCGACGCCGTCGTGCTCTATGGTGAGGGAGTTATCACTCAAGGGAGCGATGCATTGTACCCCAGGAGGGATAGCTCTCCTTTGGGGGCCTCCATGCAACCACTTCATAAAGACGACTCGACCATTAAACCGATCCTCTTAATCGGAGGCTCCTATACCTTTGCAGGAAGCGGAACCTTGTATCTTGAATATGCCTATAACAGCCCGGGCTACAGCGAATCTGAAGCGGATAATTATTATTCCTTACGGCGCAGGGCAGCGGGAGCGGTCAGCCTTGGTGGTTTAATATCGGCATTGGGAGAAAAGACCCTTGGCCAAACGGAAATTACAGGATTAAGATTTTTGCGGAAGAATTATGCTATGCTTCAATATACTCAGACAAATATTAGGAACAAAATCGATCTTACCTTACGTTGGACGCAGAATCTGAATGATGGATCCGGTCAATTTTCAATTGTTGCTTCATATTCTCTGGGCAATCACCTAGAGCTGTTTTCTGTCGGTACCGTAGACGAAGGTGGCAGGAATACAGAGTTTGGAAGCATTTTACGTTATCAATGGATGGCCGGCTTAAAGTACACATTTTAAGGCAGAAAGGGCCGATCATTTTAGTATGGAACAGGGAGAGAATCACGTAAAGAACTATATTCATCGCAAAAATGTCCTTATCGATTTCCTCTATACCGTGATCATCTCCACCTTGATCGCGGCATTCCTGACCCTTTCGGGCATCACCACGAAGTCCTTTATCATTAATCTCATTGTGTCTCAATCTTTCGGGATCTCCATTTGCTCGACGATCATGTTCTTGCTGTGGATATTCAAACCAGAGAAAACGGCATTTTTAGTGCTCATCGTTTTGATAGGCATTGCCGGTGGAACCTTGATCGGCTTACAGTTAGGGTCTTTTGTCCTACGGGAGATTTTATCCGTAGTCCTGAAGCAGCCTGAGAAAAACCTTTTTCGAACCATCATATTAGCCATTACTTTCAGTATTGTGGTCAGTTACTTCTTCATCTCCAAATCGAGATTAAGAACCAGTCAGGAGGAGATACAGCAAGAAAGGATCAAACGTCTTTCCAGTGAAAAAGAAGCCCTCGAGGCCAATCTGAGGCTGCTTCAGGCCCAGATCGAGCCTCATTTCCTGTTCAACACCCTTTCCAATATCCTGAGCCTGATCGACACAGACCCGGCCAATGGCAAGGTCATGTTATTGGATCTGATTCACTACCTGCGCACCTCTTTATCAAGGACGTTTCCTGATCCAATAACGTTGGGCCAGGAAATGGACATCCTCAAGGCCTATCTGAATATTCAGAAAATAAGGATGGGGGAGAGACTGCATTTTAGGATTGAGCTTCCTGATGCAATTCGTCAACATCCCTTCCCTCCCATGCTGCTTCAGCCTCTGGTAGAGAATGCGATAAAACACGGTCTTGAGCCAAAAATGGACGGAGGAGAAATCCTGATAAAGGCTACGGAAGAAACCGGCCTCATTAGAATCGAAGTCGTAGATACCGGCAGCGGATTCTCTTCTTTTCATAACACTGGGGTGGGAATTGCAAACGTGAGAGAACGTATTAAATTGCTTTACGGAGAAAAAGGGCGTTTCATACTTGAGCAAAACAAGCCGAATGGAGTCAGGGCGATCATCGAGGTGCCAAAGCATGGTGTATAAAGCCATCATTGCTGACGATGAAAAGGAGTTGAGAACATACCTCAAATCCATTTTATCAGAGATTTGGCCGGAGCTCGTCATTTGCGGTGAGGCCGAGAACGGCAAAGAAGCCGTTGAATTAGTCGAATCAAAGCACCCGCAGATCGCCTTCCTCGACATCAGGATGCCCGGTTTCTCAGGCATGGAAGTGGCAAAAAGAATTGCGGGTCAATGTCGGATCGTATTTGTCACCGCATTTGATCAGTATGCGGTAGAAGCCTTCGAGAGAGAAGCGGTTGATTATCTCGTCAAACCCGTATCAAAAGACAGGCTGGTGCAGACCGTTCAACGCCTTAAAAACCAATTGAATTCTTCCACTGAACCACCTGCAAGATTGGCTGAGGTCGTAGAACAGATTCTTTCCAAGTTACCAGCCAAAGTGGGAACTGATTTCCTGCGTTGGATTAAAACACAAGATAAAGATAGCGTCCGTCTCGTACCCGTGGAGGAGGCGGACTACTTCAAGGCCGAGGATAAATACACCCTGGTCGTCACAAAACAAGGGGAGTCTCTCATCAAGAAGAGTATTAAGGAATTGGCCCAGGAACTCGACCCCGGTCAATTCTGGCAGATACATCGGGGAACCATCGTGAATGTGTCCAAGATAGACAAAGTGAGTCGTTCACTAACAGGAAGAGGAATGTTGAAACTTAAAGGGAGGCCAGAGCTTCTCACCGTAAGCCGCAATTACCTTCATCTCTTCAAACAAATGTAGCTAATTCGAAATACGATACTTTTGACGACGACACGCGGTGTTTGTACCGAGGAGTTGAAGGGTTGTTTTTAGTTCAACAGGCGCTTAACGATGGGAATTTTTAAGAATGGAACCCCTTCTTCTTTGAGGATGACCTCCTCTTCTGTCGTGGCAGTCCCTTTAATATTCCTCTTCTCTGTCTCTCCGTAATGAATCTTGAGAGCCTCTTTGTAGAATTCAGCCCCGACATCTTCAAAATGCTTATCCAAAAAATCACGGACTAACTGGAGGGCTTGGTGAGGGTCTATCTTTTCTTCGACTCTCTCTCCACCCCTTTTGATGGCAAAGGGAGAGAAGGCTTTTTCTATTTGATGATCGTTGCAAATGGGACAGGTGATCATGCTGGCAGACTTCTGCTCCTCGAAGGAGGCGCCATCCTTGAACCAGCACTCAAATTTGTGACCGTTTGAGCAGAAAAGGTCGAAAGCAATCATTTCTCTTCACCTAAATAAGTATTTAACATCGTGAGACTCTTTTGGCAAGCCTCTTCCTACAGTTGCTCTCCCAACTCGAAACCTACAAAAGTACAGTGTTGAAGCAGAAAAAATACAGAAATGACCTTATTTACTTCTCGAGGCTTTTCAGTTGAAATAATACTAAGAGTCCAGCCCTGCCCGCTGTTGGCAGAGGCGAAGAGAGACAAAAGAAACTTTTCAGAAAGAGGGTGATGTACCGGATGCCAGACCTGAATGAGATGAAAAAGTCCGAAGTTCCTCCTGTGGCAGAAAGATTAGTTTTGAATTACGTAGCTCCTGGAAGCCGCTTAAGACTGCGCGGAGAGGTCTGTCAACAAGTGAAGGATCGTGAGTGGATTTTTAACAATGTGAAAGATCATATAATTTTTCTAATTCACGAAACCGGAACCTACGGTATCGTAGTGGGCATTGAAGATATCGATTGGACCGGTTTCTGACAGAAACCCTTAGCCAGTCAAAAATTTCGGAGAAAATAAAGTTTTGTCCATCGTAACCCCTCTCTGTTCCCCCCTTAAATTAAGGGGGGAACAGAGAGGGGTTACTGATTTTCATCGTTCGTGCCAGCCCGATCAACCCTTGTAGGTCTGGACCCTGCCCCACAGGCTCTTCGTCCCCCAAATGCCCGACCGAAGGCATTCTAACTGAACGATCTGACTGTGATCGACGAAGAGGTTTACTTCCGGGCCGTAGTTCTTGATGTACCATGCGAAGACCTCTGGCTCGGCAGCCTCGAACATCACTTTGTCGAGACCCAGGGCGTTGACGATTTTGGCGGGTACGTCCGTCCGCCACACCTTCACATTTTCCGTGATTCCCTCCGACTCGATCATAATGCTATAGGCCCCTGCTTCAAGAAACCGCTTTGCCTGTAAAATGGCCCATTCGGGATCGCGTGTTCCTTCGGCCTCCAATTCTTCCACGGCAGTTGCGCCACCCGCTCCAAACTGGATTCCGACTTCGGGTTTGGGCTTCAACCCCGCCTTCCGCACTTTTTCAACCAACCGTACCCAATCGTCGGTCGGAATCGTAATAAAGCCACTGGAGATCTCGATGATATCGAACCCAAGGTCCTTACACTCTTGGATATAGCGGTCAACCATCTCCGAACCTTGCGTCAGCACGTGTTCCATAAACCCGCCCGTATCGACCAAAACCTGATATTCGTGGCAGAGGTCAATGAGTTCTTTGACTGCATCGCGGGGCATTAGACTAAAGGAGCCTCCTGCAAACTTGAGGACGTCCACATATGCTCCCATCGTCTCTAAGATGTCTTGCAGATATCTCTTACCCATCGGAGTATAGTAGGGGCCACGGATCTCCGACACCCCACGGGAGCGCGGTTTTCCCGGACGGTTATTGGTTCTTAGGAAGGCGAATGCCCTGTCCTTTGATTGAGCCTTAGGTTTTTCCATCTTGAATCCTCCTCTCTTAGAGATTCTCTTAACCCTTCACCTCTGCCAAAAGCTTTGTCAAATCCGAGACCTGGATCGCTTCCAAATTGGAGACGGCACCAATGATCTCGCGGCAGAGTGATTGTTCGGCATAAGGCGCTGTCAGCTTCTCAAACTTCTCGGCAGCCCTCTCCCATGACATCGGCCGGGTCCGGAAACCTTCGTAGTCCTGTTTCTCCTTTGTCACCTTTCTGCTATCCCGTAGTGTAAGAGCAATACAGCACGGCATCTCTTCCGGAAATCTCCGACTATAGCTGGGAGAAGGCTTGACGGTGATTTTCCTCAGAAGTGCCTGGACATCCTGATTCTGGATGCGAGCTAGTCTATACTGCTCGGGCATCACTTGGCCATCAAGGATGGCGACGGCCACCAGGTAAGGCAGGCTGTGATCAGCCTCCTCCTTAGTTCGAACGATTATCTTATCGCCTTCCTCCCCTCCGCCGATGATGTTGTAGGCCACATCAAAGATCGCAATCTCGATCTTCGTGATTTCCTCCCCGCTCAAACCGTATTCCTTCTTCAGTTCCAGAACACCTTCCAATGCAGACTGAGAATGAATCTCTGCATTGTATCTCTTAAGGATCGTCTGCGTCACCCGTTCGAGGTCTTCTTCAAGCCAGTTGATCTTGAACTTGCCCGCGATGGCATCCATAAAACCTTTGGTCCCCTCGAATACTTCCAGGGGACCGGTGATGCCCCGCATGGCCAGAAAAGTGGCGTGGGTGCAGCTAAAAGCAGTATTGGGATAGGCAAGGCCTTTCCAGTGAGACAGGGCGCCGGTTCTCGAAACCCGCAAGGCATTGAAGGCCGTCCCGCAGATCGCAATCGCATTCGCCGTGCGGATCTCATCCAGACCCAGGGCCTTGGAGACGCCTGCGGCCACGGCGTAGGAACCCTGAGTGGTATGGTCAAAGCCTTTGGCCCGGACAGGGGCCACGTCGCTCAGGCGGCACTGCACCTGGTAAGCGACAGAAAGAGCGGTTAAGAGTTTCTGGCCGCTCTGCTTCGCATACTCGGAAGCGGCCAACACGGCTCCAAGATTATCGCTCGGGTGGCAGGTTTCACCTTTGGCCAGATAGCTATCGTTGAAGTCCAGGTAGCGCACCAGAGCGCTGTTGTAAAGGGCCGCGCGGTCGGGTGGAGCCTTTCCGCCTCCGATCAGAGCACAGTGGCCAGCACCATCAAACTCCTCAATCTGTGCCCTGAGCAGGCGAATGGGTTCTCCCTGCTGAGCACCAATCGCACAACCCAGCCCGTCTAATACGCGAATTTTGAGCTGCTGACGCGCGGCCTCCGAGAGGTCATCATAGGA
This sequence comes from uncultured delta proteobacterium, assembly GCA_963765435.1. Lineage (GTDB taxonomy): Bacteria > Desulfobacterota > BSN033 > BSN033 > UBA1163 > UBA1163. Next base: position 1,114,967 of record CAVXWK010000002.1, on the reverse strand, counting down.
AGCCCGTACCACGAACGCAGCGAGTTGCTCGGCATGTGTCATGCTACTCTCTTCTTGTCAACCATAACATTCCTGATGCTCCCCTTCAACGTGTCCACTGCCTCCGTTTGAGCTTACGCCTTGGATACGAGACCCAATGATGTCAGGGCAGCTCGCGTCGAATCGTAGTCTGTATGATAAATTCCCCGGATGCCCAAACTTTGAGCCACCTCCACAAACATGAATCGATCTTCAATATAAACCACCCGCTCCGGCGAGACTTGAGCGACATCTAAAGCGAGGTGATAGATATCGACATCGGGTTTGCGAAAGTGAACGAAGCACGATGCAATGAAAAAATCGACAAACTCCGCCAGCCCGAACTTCTGAATACGGTGGACGGTCAACTCTCGGCCCTCGTTGCTGACCACAGCCACTTTGACGCCGTGGGATCTCTTGATACCCCTGACCAACTCGATCATCTGGGGATACGGCTGAGATTGGGCAAACATAAATGCTTTAAACTCCTCTGCGGAGAAGGGGCGATCCTTGTAGAAAACCACCCGATTGAGGTATTCGTCCAGGCTCAATTTGCCCTCTTCGTAGGTGTCGAAGGTCAAATGATGACGTTCATCCATCTCGTCGTACTCGAGCTTAAAGGTTTCCGCCGCTCGCTCACGCATCGACCGGTCCCACCCGTTGGTGAGCAGGACACCCCCGACATCAAGGAACAGGGCTGAAACTTTCATCTATGCACTCAGTAATTCTTGCAATACGGTCGCATTGTTGTGTTCGACGTCTTTTGCTGAAAAGAGAAGCGTTATGGTCTCCTTCTTTGCCTCTTTTTTGATCCTCTCGAGGGTTTCAGAATGTTTCTCTATCTCCCTGGTATATCGCCTTTTGAATTCCGCGTATTTTGAAGGATCGTGACCGAACCACTTCCGCAGGCTATCGCTTGGAGATATCTTTTTTAACCATTCGTCGATCTTCACCTCTTCCTTTTTCATCCCTCTCGGCCACAGCCGGTCGATATAAATCCTCTTGCCATCGTCGGGTGAAGCTGACTCGTATATCCTCTTGATCTTGACCATCGCACACTACCCTTCTCTCTTGGCGCGATTTCGAGCTTTCCAAGAGTTACACAAGCTTCCTCAACGCACTCAATACTGCGTTATAATCCGGCTCGTGCGTTACCTCCTTAACCAGCTCCTTATATTGAAGGACTCCTTTTCCGTCCACCAGAAAGATTGCCCTGGCGAGCAACCGTAACTCTTTGATCAAAACACCGTACGACGTGCCAAACGAAGCATCGCGATGGTCTGATAGCGTTTGAATTCTGTCCACACCCGCTGCACCGCACCATCGTTTCTGCGCGAAGGGCAAATCCATGCTCATCGTTAAGATCGCTGCATTCGGACCCAACCGGCTGGCCTCTTCATTGAATTTCCTTGTCTGGGTGTCGCATACGGGCGTGTCCAGAGAGACTACGGAGGAAATGATGCAAACTTTGCCGAGATAGGATGAAAATTTGACGGGGGAAAGATTGTTGTCAATGGCGACGAAATCCGGCGCCTTCTGACCGACCTTCACCTGGTAACCAACTAAAGTCAGTGGATTTCCTTTGAAGGTAATAAGCCCTTTCTGTTCAGCCATTGGAGCCTCCTTTCTTTATCCAACATTGCCCTTGCTCATCGCTCGAGTTCTAACTTTAGTGAAAGAAATTTTAACATGTCCTTTAATGTGATAACTCCTACCAAGCGATTTCCCTCAACTACAATCAGGCGGCCCGATCCCGTTCGAGCCATAAGAGAGAGTGCTTGCGTCGCGTCAGCCTGCGGGTCGATGGTGTTTTCGGCTGAACATTTCGTAGCAACCTCCCCCACCGTTTTTTGGTTCCACTCCTCTCGGGGAATTTCCTTCAGCTCTTTCGTGGTGATACAGCCAAGGAGTTTCGTGGAGCCTTCTGCGATTGGAAACATCTGGAAGTGGTATTTGTAAACATAGTCTTCCACAAGCTGCTGGATCGAAATCGAAGGAGAGACCGCCACAGGATCGGTTTTCATAAAGCGGCGGACGGGTTCCCCCTCCAGGGCCTTCCGTATAACAAGTTGCTGGTAAGACATCCTTGCGGCATTCTGGAGAAACATCCCGATCAAAAAAAACCAAATTCCTCCGACCATATTTCCTGTAAGGAATTGGAAAACACCTACAAGAATGAACAGGACGCCAAACCCAAATCCTACGGAGGACGAAACTCGGGTTGCCCATCGAAGGTTCTTCTTCAAGGCCCACAAGGCAGCTCGCAACACTCGCCCTCCATCCAGCGGAAAGGCAGGAAGAAGATTGAAAATAGCAAGCAGACCATTAATGTAAAAGAGATAATACACTACCCCATCGACCGATTCAGGCCATCCGCTTCGCAGCCCCTGCATGTGGATCCCGTAACAAGCGAGTGCAATGGCGATACTGGAAAGAGGTCCTACGATGGCCATCAGGAATTCGGCTTTTGCGCTTGTGGGTTCTTCACCCATCTCGGAAACGCCGCCAAAAACGAACAGCGTAATCCCTTTCATCTGAATGCCAAACCTTCTGGCAACAAGGGAATGAAAAATCTCGTGAAAGATAATCGAGAGAAAGAGCCCCACGGCTCCAGCCACTCCCATCAACCAATAGGTCTGGACTTGAAGGTTTTTGTAACCTGACGGGAAAACATATGTTGCGAGGGACCAGACGACAAGAACCGCGATGATGACCCAGCTTAAATCAATCCGGACTTCGAAGCCGAAGAGCTTGAATAACTTGATCCGCCTGCCAAACATGGTTCGCCTCCTTGGACGATGGGTCAGTCCATCATTAGCCCATTTTCCTTTGAAATGAGGGAGATGTCCATAAGAAGAACCTCGTATTTTCTCATTTTAAATCCTGTATTTTAAGGCTGGTTCTTAAGTGCAGACTTTCTTGGCAGAACCGCAGCCAAAATTTTCCAAAATACATCATTTGTCCCTTCAAAATACACGGTTTACCCCATTATCTTCGACACTCTCTCGCTATAAGCTTTTGGTTGATAATCGGCCTTTCTTTCCCTTCCCCCCACCGTAGGCAGGGGGTGAGGGAGTATACCGAGCATTCGAATCAAGAAGACGGATGGAACCCATTCCGAACATTAATGCCCTTTCCCCGTGGGAGCCAGGGATTCTGGCTCTGGGACTTTTTACTCTGATGAGTCTCATCCTGATCATCGCTTTGCTCTCCCTTGCCAAGTGGCTCGGAGAGAAAAAACCGAACCTTGAAAAGCTGAGAGCCTATGAGTGTGGCATCATCCCAACCGGCACGGCTCGATTTCCATATCCGATCGCCTTTTATCTTATTGCCGCTTTTTTCCTCATCTTTGACGTGGAAGCTGCCTATATTTTTTCCTGGGCCATTGCTTTCGAACACCTCGGTTGGTCCGGCTGGCTGCAAATTTCCTTCTTCATCGTGGTACTGCTAATCAGTCTCTTCTACATCTGGAAAAAGGGAGGCCTCGAGTGGGGACCGACAGCCCGGAAAAGCCCGGCACCCCCGGAAACATCGTCCTTGCCAAGCTCGACACCCTGATCAACTGGAGCCGCCAGTACAGCCTCTGGCCCCTCTTTTTCGGGACGTCTTGCTGCTTCATCGAAATGGCAGCCGTCTTTACACCGCGCTTCGATCTCGCACGGTTCGGGGCTGAGGTCCTGCGCGGTTCTCCCCGTCAGGCCGATGTCATCATCGTGGCAGGAACGGTCTTTAAGAAAATCGCCCCGATTATCGTGAGGCTCTATGAGCAGATGGCGGAGCCGAAATGGGTGATCTCGATGGGGTCCTGCTGCAACTGCGGGGGGATGTACGACGTTTACAGCGTGGTGCAGGGGCTGAACCAGCTCATCCCCGTGGATGTCTATGTCACGGGCTGCCCTCCGAGACCCGAAGCCCTTGAGCATGCCCTGACGATCTTGCAGCAGAAAATCATCTCGGATGAAAGGCCGGCTCGCTCTGTTTTACATCTTCGAGGCGGCACCCAGGGAACAACCAATCCCATCTTGGTCGATGGAGAAACCAAATCAGGAGACACGCGAGGCCCCGGGATGGAAGGAATACCTATCAGGGGAACATCGGTCACATCCCCTCGATTCTGGGACAGCCGGTCTGACCTGATGTGGACTCCGCCTCCGGGCCGGATTGAATTGCATGAACGAGATAAATCTCTGGCTCAAGTGCTGAAGGAAAACTTTGGCGATGCGATCCGACAGACAGCGGGGACGTCGGATATGTTGACCTTTCATGTGGTGGAAAGTCGCCTCAAGGAGATCCTTAAGTTTCTTAAGACGGAAACGTCACCCAAATACCTGCGGCTGGACGATTTAACTGCCCTTGATGAGTCGGCACGCCGCGATCAGAAACCTTTATCCGATTATGATGGAACGGTAGCCAACGAAATCGGCCAAAACGGAAAGCCCTTTCGGCCTGACAAAGGGGCCTATCCGGACTATACACTGGTTTACCATTTGCTCTCCTTTGATCCTCCGGGCCGTTTACGACTTAAAGTTGGATTAACGGGCAAAGACCCGACGACCCAGACCGTCACGGATATCTGGCCTTCTGCAAACTGGTACGAGCGCGAAACGTACGAGATGTTTGGAATCCGTTTTGAGGGTCATCCCGATTTACGCCGCCTCATCATGCCTCACGACTGGGAAGGATACCCGCTACGTAAAAACCATCCTGGCAGGGCTACCGAAATGGCTCCCTACACGCACGCGTCTGCTCTAAAGCACCAACCTCTGGATGCGGGCGCTTTCGTGAAGCAAAAAGAAGGGGATCAAGAGCTTCTGGTATTAAATGTCGGCCCCCAGCATATCGGTACCCATGGTCTGATGCGTTTTATTGTCTCCCTTGACGGAGAAAGAATCTCCGATATCAATCTGGATATCGGATACCATCACAGGGGCGTTGAAAAGATCGGTGAACATCAGTCTTGGCATCAGTTTATTCCCTATACAGACCGAGTGGACTATATGGGCGGCGTGGCCAACAATCTTTCCTATCTGCAATCTGTAGAAACCTTGGCAGGAATCAAAGTTCCTGAACGCGCTCAGTTCGTCCGGGTGATGCTAAGCGAGGTTTTCCGTATCAATAATCACCTCGTCTGGTTCGGCACGAATGCCCACGACGTGGGCGCGATGACGCCAACCTTTTATACCTTTCGTGAGCGTGAGCAGCTCATGGATGTGGTCGAACTGATCACAGGCGGTAGACTCCACCCGGCCTGGTTTCGCATCGGGGGGTTGGCAATGGACCTTCCCGAAGGTTGGAAAGAAGCAGTTGACAGGTTTGTCAAGACCCTCCGAGCGCGCATTGGAGACTACGAGGCATTGATCACCAAGAATCCAATCTTCAAAGCCCGAACCCAAGGGGTTGGCATCCTTTCTTTAAGAGATGCCATGGAGTGGGGAGTGACAGGCCCCAATCTTCGGGCCTGTGGCTTCGAGTGGGACCTGAGGAAGAAATTCCCTTACTCAGGCTATGAGAATTTTGAATTCGAGATCCCGACAGCCACGAAGGGCGATTGTTACGCTCGTTATCTTGTCCGGGTCGAGGAAATACGCCAGAGCCTGAGGATTATCGAGCAAGCTGCGAACCAAATGCCGGGCGGAAAGTATGTGACGGATGATTACCGTTATGCGATCCCCGAAAAGGAAGATACTTTAAAAGATATTGAGAGCCTCATCCATCATTTCATTAATGTGACCCGGGGGCCGAAGATCCCCAAGGGTGAAGCTTATACAGCAACGGAAATCTCCCGCGGCGAGCAAGGCTACTATGTCGTTAGCGACGGCCTCAACATGGCCTACAGGATGAGGATCAGAGCGCCGGGGTTTGCCAATATTCAGGTCATGCCCCTCATGGCAAGAGGAGGGCTCCTTTCAGACCTCTTGGCTATTATCGGTTCGATTGATTATATCCTGCCGGATATTGATCGGTAGACAATTGGAGATTGCGAATTGCAGGATCTAGGAATTCAGAAGTCAGAAGCCAGAATCCAGGATGGGGAATCCGTACCGGAGGAGATGTATCTTTTTATTCTGAATTCTGTATTCTGTATTCTGTATTCTGTATTCTAAAACGGATATGTTGTCCAAAGAACTGCTCGAAAACTTGCAGAAAAGAATAGCGGAGACAGACCATCCCCGGGAACTGGCCGTGGATATCATGCTGGCTTTGCAAAATCACTACGGTTATCTGAGCGATCAAGCCGTTGAAGAAGCGGCCCGGCTCCTCGATATGACGCCCCTTGAGATCGAGGAACTCGCTACTTTCTATGATTTTATTTATCGGGAACCGGTTGGAAGATTCGTCATCCACGTCTGTGATGGGGTCGTCTGCTGGATGAATGGGTATGATTCGGTGTTGAACCATCTCTCTAAAAAACTCGGGATTAAACCCGGAGAAACAACAGAGGATGGATTCTTCACCATGCTGCCCACTGCCTGTATTGGTTATTGCGATCTATCGCCGGCCATGTTGATCAATGGGAGAGCTTACGGTCCTCTGACTCCAGAAAAAATCGATGGCATTCTCGATCGGTTGAGATCTGAAGCGCCGCCACCGAGGATGGCAAGGTAAACCGAATGTATCCGCAAGTGATCTTTCAGAATCGCAAACCCAACCGAATTGCCACGATCGATGAATATCGTCAAAGTGGAGGCTATCAGGCTCTTGCCATGGCCCTCCAGAAATATTCTCCAAAGGAAGTGCAACAGTTGGTTGTCGATGCAAATCTTCAGGGTCGCGGAGGGGCAGGGTTCCCCGCAGGGCTTAAATGGAAATCGGTTGCTGACGATGCTCCTTTCCCAAGGTACCTGATCACGAACATTGATGAAATGGAGCCCGGCACGTTTAAAGATCGCATCATGGCTCACGCGGACCCTCACATGATCATCGAAGGAACCATCCTTGCCGGATATGTCGTCTCCGCGGAAAAGGGCATCATCTTCGTACGGCCTTCTTACGAAAACAGCGCTCTGATTCTGGAAAGAGAAATAAGGATTGCTCAAGAGGCTGGCTACCTTGGTCGGAACATCATGGGAAGTAACTTCTCCTTCGATCTTATCGTCCACCGAAGCGGCGGCCGGTATATTTGCGGGGAAGGAACGGCACAGATCAATGCCATCATGGGGATGAGAGCTCATCCTAAGCAGCCCCCACCGCGCTCGACAGAGAAGGGATTGTGGGATCAGCCCACGGTCCTGAACAATATCGAAACCCTGGTTAACGTTCCACACATTGTGAGGCATGGGGCAGAGTGGTTCAAGGGTTTGGCCAGGACCAAAGCCAGTTCTGGGACGAAGCTTTACTGCGTCAGCGGCAAGGTGAATCGGCCCGGCTGCTATGAACTTCCCATGGGGACGCCCCTCAGAGAAATCATCGAAGAACACGCAGGCGGGTTGCATCCCGGGTCCGAATTCAAGACGTGTCTGCCAGGAGGAGCCTCCACCTGCTTTCTTGGAAAAGAAGATTATGATGTCGAGATGGATTTCGAGGGCCTAAAGAAATGCCGGAACAGGCTGGGCACGGGCGCGGTCATCGTCTTCGACCAGAAAACCTGTCTGGTTGGAGCTACTTTGAATTTGATCGATTTTTTTGTCCGGGAATCCTGCGGTTTTTGTACCCCCTGTCGTGAGGGGTTGCCGTTTATCCGGGATCTGCTCTGGCGAATTGAGCATGGAGAGGGTGAGGAGGAATTTATTCCGATACTCCGGCGCATGAGCCAACATACGTGGAAATCCTATTGTGCCTTCGCGCCCGGGGCAACCATGCCTGTGACGAGCCTCCTCGACCATTTCCCTGAGGAGGTTCACGAACACATCAGCCAGAAGAAGTGCCCGTTTAATCAGTAGGCGGAAGGCAGTAAGCAGTAAGCAGTATGCAGAAGTTACAAATCAAGAATTTTGGAGCTTCAAACTTTGAACTTTAAACTATTGAACACTATGCCCAAGTTAAAGATTGATGGTCTTGAAATAGAAGTTGAGCGCGGGACAAAAGTGATCGAAGCCGCCGCACGGCTGGGGATTATCATCCCGCGGTTCTGCTTCCACCCAGGTCTCGGACCTGTCGGTGCCTGCCGCGTCTGTGCCGTGAAGTTTGTGGAAGGGCCGGTCAAGGGAGTGCAGATGAGCTGTATGACGGATGCCCAGGACGGGATGGTCGTATCGACCACGGATGAAGAGGCCGTCGATTTTCGCAAACACGTCATCGAATGGCTCATGATGAACCATCCCCACGATTGTCCGGTCTGCGATGAGGGAGGCCATTGTCTGCTCCAGGACCTGACAGTGGCCGGAGGTCACGGGATACGACGCTATCTCGGAAAAAAGAGAACCTACAACGATCAATACCTGGGGGTTTTCGTCCATCACGAGATGAATCGCTGCATCCACTGCTGGCGATGCCGTCGGTTCTATCAGGAGTTTGCCGGCTATCGTGACCTGGGAGCCATGCAGATTGCGTACCACACCTATTTCGGTCGTTTCCAAGACGGCCCTCTGGAAAGCCCCTTTTCCGGAAACCTCGTCGATATCTGTCCGACAGGCGTCTACACGGATAGGCCCTCCCGATTTACTGGCCGTCGGTGGGACTTTGAGCGAGGTCCTTCCCTCTGCATCCACTGCTCCCTCGGATGTCATATCATCACCAGTGCCCGTTATCGAGAAATAGCACGCCTTGAGGCTCGTTTCAGTGAATCGGTGAATGGCTACTTTATCTGTGACCGGGGCCGGTACGGCTTTTACTACACGAATCATCCTGAAAGGCCACGGCGTGCGAGAATAGGAACGGAAGAGGTCTCACTGGACCAAGCTATTCAAACGGCGGCGCAAAAGATTATTCAAATCAACCAGAAAAACGGACCGAAAGCGATCGCCTGTCTCGGATCGGCGCGGAGCAGCCTTGAGAACCAGGCCATGCTGATGAGACTTTGCCGGATCCAGGGATGGGATAGTCCGGCGTATTTCGAAACCCCTGGCATGGCGAAGAAGGTCAAGAGGGCCGTGGCAAGGCTTGACGAGCAGCTGGCCGTCTCAATGCAGGAGATGGAGAAGGCCGACTTCATCCTTGCCGTTGGAGCTGACCCGGTCAATGAGGCCCCAATGCTCGCCCTCGCAATGAGGCAGGCATTTCGAAACGAGGCAACCATTGTCGTCATCGACCCCCGACCTGTTTTTCTTCCCTTTGGGTTCGAACATCTGCCAGTCGCACCCGACGATTTAGAGCCTTGCCTGACCGCTCTCATCAAAGGAGCTGTGGACCGTTCCGCCGCTGAGAAGATGGGAGAAGAAGCCCTTCGATTTTACGACGCAGCCTCAGCAGAATATCCCGACACGGCCAAAAACCGCATGGTCAAAATAACGCAAAAGTTAAGGCAGAGCCGTTACCCTGTCATCGTCTGTGGCACGGCCATTGTCCGGGAGACAACTCCTGATGTGGCTGCGGACAGCGCATTGCTCCTCCGCGCCGCAAGGGGTCGAGCCGGACTCTTCTATTTGATGCCTGGAGCCAACAGCTTTGGTGCTGCACTCCTCTCTTCCGAGGAAAGCTCCGTGATGGATGTGATCGAGTCCATTGAAAAGGGAGCCGTAAAGGCTTTGCTAATACTTGAGACAGATCCTTTCTGGTCTTTTCCTGATTACGAAAGGCTGAAGCAGGCCATTGACAAGCTCGACTTGTTTCTGGTGATGGACTACCTTCCGTCTTCCGCAGCCCGGCTTGCACATCTCTTTTTCCCAACGCAAACTCTTTTTGAGATGGAGACATCCTTTGTGAACCAGGGAGGCAGGGTTCAATTCGCCACCTCCGCTTATCGCGGTGGTATCCCCATCTCGCAGATCAGTGCGGGAGGACATCCGCCCCGTGTGTTCAGGCGTGATATCCCAGGAGGAGAATCCCAGCCTGCCTGGCAAATATTGGCAAAGCTCGCCAATACCATCTCATTGCCAGGACGTGAGATGTTCCCTCTTTCCAGAAACGAACTCTGGAGTTGGATCACAAAGGAGTATCCCGTCTTTGCTAAGGTTCAAATTGCTGATGAACTGTCTGATGGCGTTCGAGTCCATCTGGCGCAGGGGAGAGAACAGCTTTTTGCCTCTGGTGGGCAGATCCGATCTGGAGGAGATAGCCGAGAGAATAATAGATTAGAACTTCTGATGGGGGACTGGACTTTTGGAACAGAGGAGCTTTCTACCTATTCCAAATATCTCCAGCGGGTTGAAAAAGAGCCGTGCCTCTTTATAAGTCCAAGGGATGCCTCGATGTTAGGCCTTGAAGACAGAGGAAGAATCACCCTTTTTCTGGATAAAGGTCGCTTAGAGATGAAATTGCGCATCGTTGACAACATGGCTCCCGGCATGATTGTCATGCCGAAACACCGGCAACTCGCATGGCAAAAGATAGAGAAGTGGCCTGTGAAAATCGCTTTGGATCAGATAAGAAAGTGACCGATTTTTCCCCTCACCCTCCCCTCTCCCCGCCGGGGAGAGGGGAGGGTGAGGGGGCAAGGATCTGCTTATGATTCTGACATGGGTTTTAGGATTCGTTTTTCTGATCGTCAAGCTGAGTATCGTGTTGATCATCCTGCTGACGGTGGCTGCCTATCTGGTCTGGGTAGAACGTAAATTGCTCGGCCGGATTCAGGCCCGATACGGCCCGAACAGAGCCGGGAAGTTCGGACTCCTTCAGCCTCTTGCCGATCTCGTTAAATTGATAACGAAGGAAGACACCATGCCAAAAGATGCAAATAAGGGGATCTTTCTTCTTGCCCCGGGGGTGGTCGGCCTAATGGCCTTGCTCATTTTTGCCGTCGTCCCTTTTGGAAGGGGTATCATGCTTTGGGGCAGATCCATCCCTCTGGTCATTACGGACCTGAATGTCGGTTTACTTTTCATCCTTGCACTTTCTTCCATTAGTGTTTATGGAATTGCGCTGGGTGGATGGGCCTCCAACTCAAAATATAGCCTCCTTGGAGGAATTCGCGGTGCGGCTCAGATGATCAGCTATGAAGTGCCACTGGGACTTTCTCTTGTCCCAGTGGTCATGCTGGCTCGCTCTTTCAGCCTCGTCGAAATCACAAACGCGCAGAGCGCACGTCCTTTCATTTTCGTGCAGCCGGTCTCTTTTATCCTGTTCTTCATCGCGGCTCTTGCTGAGATCAAACGGATTCCCTTCGATCTGCCCGAGGCTGAAAATGAACTCGGAGCGGGTTACCATACCGAGTACAGCGGAATGCGCTTCGGCCTTTTCTTTCTCGGTGAATACATCACAATGATCATCCTTGGCTCGTTGATCGCCGTTTTTTTTCTGGGGGGATGGCACGGCCCGCTCCTGCCGCCTATCATCTGGTTTCTTCTGAAGGTTGGACTCATCGTTTTTGCACTGATCTGGTTCCGCGCAACCTTTCCTCGAATCAGATACGATCAACTCATGAATACCGGCTGGAAGGTACTCATCCCTATTGCGCTGTTAAATATTATGGTTACGGGAGCGCTGGTCTTAGCAATGTCTTAAGAATGGGAGGCGCTATGGGGGCAATTAAAAATTCCGCAGAAGGCATCACAGGACTGGTGAAGGGCCTTGCGACCACACTCAAGATCCTTTTTCGAAAGCCCGTCACCGAACAGTATCCTGAATACAGGCGGCCCTTGCCCGCGAGATCACGAGCGGTGATCGTTCTTACGCGGGACCCGGATGGCGAGGAGCGTTGCGTGGCCTGCTACCTCTGCTCGGCCGTTTGCCCGGTCAGCTGTATCTCCATGCAGTCGGCCGAACGCGAGGACGGACGACGTTACCCAAGGTGGTTCCGAATCAACTTCGCCCGTTGCATCTACTGCGGACTCTGCGAGGAGGCGTGTCCTACTCTGGCCATTCAATTAACACCTAACTTTGAGACAAGCCGGCGAGACATCTTAAAACTCGTGTATGAGAAAGAAGATCTGCTCGTCAATCACGGCGGCAAAAACAATGAATACAACTTTTATAAACGTGCCGGCGTCACCATGGTAGGAGATAAGGGAACCCATATTAACGAAGATAAGCCGGTCGATCTGAAGAGCAACCTACCTTGAAGAGCATTGCGGAACGCGGATTGTGGAATGCGGAATTAAAGGCGCCAAACTCGTTTTAGAGGCGATGTAAAAGCACATTTGAGGGTCACATGACCTTGTATGCTGTTATCTTCTATCTCTTAGCGGTCGTTGTTCTCGCATCAACGCTGCTGGCCATCCTCCAGCGTCAAGTGATCCACGCCGTCGTTTATTTGATTGTATCATTTTTCGCCACCGGCCTTCTCTTCTATCTCTTGGGAGCACCATTCTTAGCAGCTCTGGAAGTCATTATTTATGCCGGCGCGATCATGGTCTTATTCCTTTTCATCGTGATGACCGTCAAGGCTGAATCTGGTGAAGATAAAGGAGAAATCTACCAATGGCTGCCGGCCGTTGCTTTGGGTATCATCTCTTTCTTCGTCGGCGGAGTCCTGATATTCGAGATTCCCGGCAGTAAGACGGGCTTGAGCACCGGCATGGCGACTCCGTCGGCTTTTGGCCAGTTCCTGTTCAAGAATTACTGGTTCCCGGTAGAAATCGCTTCTTTCCTGCTCCTCATCGGCCTGGTCGGCGCCCTCTACCTAGGTCGCCGGGAGTCGAGGAAAGGATCGGAGGATAGACGATGATTGTTCCTTACGGAAACGTGCTCCTTCTGGCAATCATTCTGTTTCTGCTGGGAGCGGTCTGTTCCATTTCGCGAAGAAACCTTCTCATGATCTTAATCGGAGTTGAAATTATGTTAAATGCCGCTGGCCTGGCTTTTGTCGCGGCATCCTTGAAATGGAGGTTGCTGGATGGGCAGGCCTTCGTCCTGTTTATTTTTGCAGTTGCTGCGTCAGAAGTCGCTGTCGGACTGGCATTAATCGTCTATTCACAGCGCCGGACGGGTTCGTTGAATGCGGATCAATATAACTCCATGAAAGGATAAAAGCATAAGAACCCTTCTTTCCCTCTCCCCGTTGGGGAGAGGGTGGGGTAAGGGGCGCGTTCCCTTATGAAAACGATACTATTTCTCTTACTTTTTTTTCCATTCTTGGGCGGCTTTATCCTGGCGGTGGCGGGCAGGTATCTGCCGAGGCGTGTTGCAGAATGGATCGCCTGCGCGAGCGTCCTCGGATCGCTGCTCATGGCCGTCCTTGCCTTTGGTTCCGCCGGCGAGAAGCGATACCTCCTTACGCTCTTCGACTGGATTCAGGTTGGTGATTTCTCAGCTCCGATGACCGTCTACTATGACTCCTTGGCGGCGATCATGGCCCTGATGGTCACATTTGTCTCCAGTCTGATCCATCTTTACTCCGTCAGCTTTATGCGCGACGACCGGGATTATGTCCGGTACTTTTGTTACATGAACCTTTTTGTCTTCTCCATGCTGGTCATCACCCTGGCAGACAATCTGGTATTCTTATATTTAGGCTGGGAAGGAGTGGGTTTTTGCTCCTATATCCTGATCGGCTTCTGGTATTCGGACGCGGTCAATGCGACCGCGGGCCGCAAAGCCTTTATTTTGACGCGGATCGGCGATGTGGCCTTCGGCATTGCGATCGCCCTCTTTTTTCTGATTCTTGATCAACTGTCCATCTTCTCGATCAACAGCAAGGTGGCATCCCTCAGCGCCGGAACAGCCACTCTTCTGGCCCTTCTTCTATTCTGGGGTGCCGTGGGTAAATCCGCCCAACTGCCCCTCATTGTCTGGCTGCCGGACGCTATGGCCGGTCCTACCCCAGTATCCGCCCTGATCCATGCAGCTACCATGGTAACGGCTGGAGCTTATTTGCTCATGAGGCTCTTTCCGGTGATCGCAGTGTCTTCGATTGCCATGGTAACCATTGCCACAGTGGCCGCCTTTACGGGCCTCTTCGCCGCCCTTGCCGCCTTAGGGCAGAAAGATATCAAGCGCATTCTGGCTTATTCGACGATCAGCCAGGTGAGCTACATGTTCCTTGGCATAGGTGCAGGCGATGTCACGGGAGGCATGTATCATTTGCTCTCCCATGCCTTCTTCAAAGCTCTCCTTTTTCTCGGTGCCGGATGCGTAATCCAGGCGCTCCACGAAGAGCACGACATCTTTAAGATGGGAAATCTGCGTAAGCGTCTGCCCGCGGTCTTCTGGCTTTATCTGGTGGGATCTGTATCGCTCGCGGCGATCCCGCCCTTCGGGGGTTTCTTCAGCAAGGACCGGATTCTTCTTTCGACCTTCAGTCATCCCGAGCCGATCTATAAGTTCTTGGCCCTGATCGCCGAGATCGGCGCTGTGATCACGGTGTTTTACACGTTCAGAATGTTCTTCGTCGCCTTCCTCGAGAGACCTCCTCTCCAGGAGGATTTCAGGAAAAAGGATTTGAAGATACCAAAATTCATGGTGTGGATCAATTCTCCTCTCGCCATCCTGGCCATCTTCGCAGCCAGCCTCAATTTTCCGGAAGTCTTTGGCGGAAAATCCTGGCTGGCCCACTGCCTGGCCTCTATCCCGGGGGGTATCCCTCTTTTTCCGGCCTCCGCTCCCATCGAAAGATCCATGGAGATTGGAAGCGGGCTTTTGAACATTGCCGTATTGATCGTTGCCTATTTTCTCTATCGGCCCGAGGGCAGATTTCTGGGATGGCCCACACCTCTCGTCTTTCGGCAACGTCTGGAAGAACTCCTTTCTTCGGGTTTCTATCTGGATCGACTCTATCACGTTGCACTGGTGAAACCCTATCAGGCAATGGCACGAACCCTCTGGTTGAAGGTGGATGAGGGAGTAGTGGATGACCAGTTCGATGCCACCGCGAACATCTTCCGCTTCTTCTCGTTCGGGTTGCAGCTCTGGACGACCGGCAGACTTTCGACTTATCTCAAGATGCTTCTTCTCGGATTCACGGCAATACTGTCTGCTCTCGCCCTTGGCTGGTATTATTTAAGATAGAGAAAGTGACTAAAGTGAGCTAAAGGTACAAGTGTCTAAAGGAATGACTCAATGATTCGGTGACTGATGATTAATAATTTCCCCTGGCTTACGACTATCATCTTTTTGCCCCTTGCCGGCAGCTTTTTGGCATTATGTTTTGCCCGCAGGCCGATGTTCTGCCGCTGGACGAGCCTCGGGGTGTCGCTGGCGGATCTCTTCCTCGTAGCATGGCTCTTCACATCGAACCTCCAATGGCACTCCTGGTCCACCGGGAAATGGTTGCTGGCAGAGGATCATCCGTGGATTGAAAGTCTTGGAATTCGTTACAGCCTCGGGTTGGACGGTATCAGCCTGATGCTGATCTTCCTGACTACCTTTCTCAGCGTTCTCTGTATCCTCGTCTCCTGGAAAGAAATTAATGCAAAAGTTGGAACATTTCATTTCTTCTTACTCTTCCTAGAAACTTCCATCATGGGGGTCTTCTTGGCCACGGATCTTTTCCTCTTCTATCTGTTCTGGGAGATACAGATCATACCCATGTTCTTCCTTATCGGTATATGGGGGCATGAGGAGCGCGTTTATGCGACGGTTAAATTTATCCTGTTCACCCTTGCCGGCAGCTTATTTATGTTGATCGCGCTGACCGGTCTCTACCTTATCCATGGTGCTAAGACAGGCCTGTATACCTTCTCTCTCTACCAGTTGATTCAAACGCCCCTGGGCCTCTCTACGGAGCTCTGGCTGTATGGAGCTTTCCTTCTGGCCTTTGCCATAAAGATCCCTATCTTTCCAGTTCATACCTGGTTGCCCGATGCACACACCCAGGCGCCCACGGCAGGAAGCGTCATACTCGCTGGGTTGCTTCTTAAGACCGGCGCCTATGCCCTTCTGCGATTCGGGTTCCCTCTCTTCCCTGTAGCTGCCAGATTCTCCGTGCCCCTCCTGCTCGCACTGGGTTTGATCGGGTTATTTTACGCAGCCTGGATCGCCCTGGCACAAAAGGACCTCAAGCGGTTGGTTGCATACTCCAGTATCGGACACATGGGCATTGTGGTTATCGGAATCGCCGTCTGGAACACGATGACACTCTCCGGAGCCACTCTCCAGATGATCAACCACGGACTGACCACTTCGGCACTCTTCATTCTCGTAGGGATGCTGGATGAAAGAGTCCATACCAGGGAAATCGCAAATTTCGGCGGGTTCTGGAAAAAAATGCCCGGCTTCAGCGCTTTCTTTCTCTTCTTCGCGATGGCTTCCCTGGGATTGCCAGGGCTCAATAATTTTGTCGGAGAATTTCTGGTCCTTGTCGGAACGATTAAGGCACGGCCAGTCGTCACATGGTTTGGTTTTGCAGGACTTGTCCTAACTGTGATTTATATCCTCGCCGTGGTCCAAAAGACTATCTTCGAAGAAACGCGAAATGAAAAATTTAGGGAACAGCCTCTTGCGGATATCACTGTCCGTGAGGTGCTGATTTTGGCACCTTTAGCCCTCGTAGTCCTATTCATGGGGCTTCATCCTCAGCCCGTTTTAGACCTGTTCGAAAGGCCGGTGGGGGTTCTGATAGGTTTTTTGAAATAACAAAAAGAAAGTGACTAAAATTACAAGTGACTAAAGTGTCTAAAGTTAACCTCGGAACGTTCGTCGTACTTTATTTATAAACCTTAGTCACTTTAGCTCACTTTAGGCACTCTAAACTTTTCTAAGGGAACTTATGCAGCTGAATTGGGTTGATATTCTTCCTCTCATTCTCCTTGCCGGAGGAGGTTTCCTCGTTTTCTGCTTAGGCGGCTTTTGGAAGGGCAGACCTCATGGGTTTCTTTTCGCAGTAGCTCTGGCCACAGCCATTGCCGCAGGGACAGCAGCTATACTGCTGAAGCCGGATCAGACCCACTTCTTGAAAATGGTGGAAACTTCCGGGTACGGGCGATTCTTCACATTTCTTCTTACTCTCATTACCACGCTCAGCCTTCTCTTTTCTTACCAGTATGTAAAATTTCGGGGTATTGGAGGCGATGAATTTTACGGACTCCTTCTCTTGAGCGGACTTGGAATGATCTTAGTTGCAAGCGCCCTTCACTGGCTGATTTTCTTTCTTGGCCTTGAAACCCTTTCGCTTTCTCTCTATGTTCTCATTGCGATTCGTAAACCTCACCCTGCATCGAATGAAGCAGGCCTGAAATATTTCATGATGGGTGCCGTAGCGAGCGCCTTCCTCACCTTTGGCATCGCCATGATCTATGCCGCGACGGGAAAGATGGATATCCTCCAGAGCCTGTCTCCCGGCGTCCAGGCAACCAGCCACCCGTCAATGCTGCTCGGCCTCAGCCTCATTTTGATTGGGATCGGTTTTAAAATTTCCATGGTTCCCTTTCATCTGTGGACTCCGGACGTTTACCAGGGAGCTCCTGCCCCGGTGACCGCGTTCTTGGCAACCGGCTCGAAGGTTGCTCTGTTCAGCGCACTGCTGCGCTTTGCCTTTTACTATGCGCGAAATTCGGTATGGAACGACTATGTCTTTGTCTTCTGGATTCTGGCATTTCTAACCATGGCCGTCGGCAATATAACAGCTTTAGCCCAAGTGCGCGTCAAACGGCTATTGGCTTATTCCTCCATCGCCCAGATGGGATACTTGTTGATGACCCTTCTCGCCGTCAGGGAGGGCGGGGTCCTCGCCATTATGTTCTATCTCTCGGCCTATGCTTTAATGGACCTCGGAGCCTTCGGCACCCTGGCAACCCTTTCTGCGGAAGAGGGAGATATCGATGCTCTGGAGGATTTCAGGGGTCTGGCTTACGTCCATCCCTGGAGGTCTGCCCTTCTCACCGTCTGTCTTGTTTCACTGGCTGGATTGCCTCCTACCGCTGGTTTCATCGGAAAATTTATTCTATTCCGTGCGGTTCTTCAATCCCACTTCGTGGTCCTGGCGGCCCTTGGGATCGTGACCGTGATCGTTTCCGTCTATTTTTACTTCAAGATCATCGTGGCCCTTTTCATCCAGCCGGCGGAGAGAAAACCCGTCACTCCAGATCTTGATCTCTTTGCACGCGTGGCCGGCATTGCAATTCTCGTTCTGATCCTGTGGTTAGGTCTTTTGCCGTCGCCCTTGTTGTCTATCATCACGCGCATCCTCCCTCTTTCCCTTCAACAAGGATGAGGGAACTCACTATTCATCAGGCATGATTGCAAAACCTACTGAACTGAGGTATTATTTTCAGAAATGGTATAGAAAGGAGGTTATCATGAAAAGTAAATCGTCTCTGAAGTGGTTGTGTCTGCTGCTGCTCATTTTATTTATTCTTCCCTCCACTATTTTAGCGGAAAAGAAGGAAAAATCTTTGGTGGGTGAAGAAACTCTGTACTTTTCCCTCCCATCCACGCATGACCGGCTGATCAGCTATCTCAATGAGTATTACGGGAAATACTATCTGATCATCACATTTTTTCCGGCTGCCTTTACTCCCGTCTGAACGGGCGAAATGGAGGGTCATCAGAGGAATCTTTCCCTCTATGACCGCTTCAACGCCCGGGTCGTGGGCGTCAGCGTAGATGATGTGACCACATTAAAATATTGGGCAAAAAGTCTGGATTTGACCTTTCCCCTCCTTTCAAATGTCACAGGATTCTTAGGGCCCTCTTTTGGGGTGGGCCCTTCCCCTGAGATAAAAGGGTTTCCGGTTTTCAGCAGAAGGACAGTGATTATTGATATGAAGGGTATCATCCGTTATGTCAGGGATGGTTCGCCTGACTTCAAGGATATTCTCCTCTTCCTCAAGAAAATGAACAAGGAAGGAGGAAAACCATGAGAAGACACATCGGGATGCTTCTGTGTTTTGTGTGGATGGGCATGATGGTTTCTGCGTGCGCCACCCCAGGAACGGCCCAGAAACTGTACACATTCAGCC
The DNA here is from genome assembly GCA_963765435.1 of uncultured delta proteobacterium. Taxonomy (GTDB): domain Bacteria; phylum Desulfobacterota; class BSN033; order BSN033; family UBA1163; genus UBA1163. Next base: position 1,096,080 of record CAVXWK010000002.1, on the reverse strand, counting down.
AGCGAGGGACGATCATCTGGCAGGATGAGTTTGAATTTAAGCCACCTCCCTCCGAATGGAAAGTCATTCAAGTCGAGGTGGGAGGTGAATTCGGTTTTGGATTTTTGAAAGTCGACTCAGGTCCATTCCCTTCTCAATCCATGTTTGTTTATGATGAGGAACCTTTTGGTTGTTCAAGTGAACTTGGCGAACGAGGGAGTGAATTTTTTAGGCGTTATCTATGGTCCACTGCTATGATTGCGGATATGCAGATATTAGAAAAAAAGAAGGTCACCGTGCTTGGGGGAGAAGGACTGGCCGTGGTGGCTGAAGCCAAGGACCCTGTGAAGAAGGAGAAGGTCAAGTCAAAAGTTGTATTCGGGAAAAGAGGGGATCGGGTGGTTGCCTTCTATCTTACGCAGTGGCGGCCTATTGACGGGACATACGATCCTTCAGCCTTTGAAATCTTCGACAGATTCTGGGGGTCTTTTAGATTTCTCAAAAAATCGTTTTATCAAACCCTCGAGGAAGATCCTTAGTTCTTACTAAGGAGTCCATAATTGGAAAGACATTAGTTCTGAAAATCTCCCCTAGTGTGGTGAGTCATTAATTCGTTTACAAAATCTTGCAATCGTAGCAAGAATTTGGTCTGCTGTTTTAGTCCATTTAAAGGGTTTCGTGTGCTTATTGGTAATTTCCAAATACCGTTCAATAGCCAATTCCAACTCTCGAGTGCTTCGATGGGCGCTGCGCCGAAGCTGTTTCTCGGTCAGAGCGGCAAACCAGCGCTCGACCTCATTGATCCACGAGGCCCCCGTGGGAGTAAAATGCAAATGATAGCGAGGCCGCTTTGCCAGCCAACGCTGGATCATGGGCGTTTTATGAGTCCCATAATTGTCCAGAACCAGATGGAGGTCGAGATCCGCAGGAACGGCATCATCAATCGTATCCAGGAATTTGCGAAATTCAATCGATCGATGCCGACGATGACATTCGCCGATCACCTGGCCCGTCTTCACATCGAGCGCGGCAAAGAGCGACGTCGTTCCATAGCGGGTATAATCATGAGTGCGCCGCTCGATCTGCCCTGGACGCATGGGCAAGATAGGCTGGGTTCGATCCAACGCCTGAATTTGCGACTTCTCATCCACACACAAGACCAAGGCTCGATCCGGTGGGTTCAAATACAACCCCACAATATCTCGCACTTTCTCAATGAACAACGGATCTTTCGACAACTTAAACGTCTCGGTCCGATGGGGCTGAAGTGCAAAAGCCCTCCAGATCCGACTCACAGCACTCTGGGTCAATCCCGACGCCTTCGCCATCGAACGGGTGCTCCAGTGTGTCGCATCTTTGGGAGTCGACTCAAGGGTTTGGGTAATTACCCGCTCCACATCCATGTCGGTGATTTGCCGAGGAGCTCCCGGACGAGGCTCATCGAGCAGGCCATCCAAACGACGTGCGATAAACCGCGCCCGCCATTTCCCCACGGTGGGCCGGGTTACGCGAAACGCGGCAGCCACATCGCCATTCTTCTTGCCTTCCGCGCAGGCAAGAATAACGCGTGCTCGAAAAGCCAATGCCTGAGCAGTTTTTCGTCTTCGAGCCCATCGCTCGAGAGTTTCCTGTTCATCGTCGCTCAGGTGGAGGAGAGGTATTGGACGTCCAATGGTCATGGTCGTTCTCCTTTCTCCACCCACTATATAGCAACAAAGGTAATTTGTCAACAAATTTATAACTCAGCACACTAGCCCCTCTTTGCCAAAGAGGGGTAACTCCTCCCTTTGGTATGTTTTCCCTGCCAGGGGCAGGCAAAGGGAGGGTGGGAGGGATTTTGTCAATCAATGTCGTTATTATTATGGGCTGATTAGTAACTACAAAGTTCTTGACCCGTTAAGGGTGAGAGCTGTCTCACCCTTTTTTGTTTATGATGGCCAAGCGTATTTAGAGTAGAAAACCGGTCAAGGAAACAACAGGGGTCTATGGAAAAGAATATGTAAAATCTCTCAAATACCCGTCGGAGGTCGCTCCCAACCATTCCCTTTTATTGACGAGGCCAACTCTTTTTGGTATGGATAATCTCAAGATTGAAACAGATCGGATAAAGGGAGAAGAAAGATGAAAGCGACCATTCATCAATCAATTTTAGAAGTTGTTCAAGGCGATATCATCCAACAGGACACCGAGGCCATTGGTAATGCTGCCAATTCTGCATTGGCAGGAGGGGGTGGCGTGGATGGCGCCATCCACGGGGCAGGTGGCCCCACCCTTATGTCAGAGCTAAGAACAAGGTATAAAGGTTGCCCTACCGGGTCAGCGGTTATTACAGGAGGCGGGAACCTCAAGGCCAAATACGTTATCCATGCAGTGGGACCAAGATACTCAGGATCACCCAAGGATCCTGAGCTTTTGGCAAGCGCTTACCGAAAGAGCCTGGAACTGTGCAGCCAGAACAAAATCTCTTCAATTGCTTTTCCCTCGATCAGTACAGGAATTTACGGATATCCTGTGGAGGAAGCTTCCCGTATCGCTTTTAAGACGGTCGCGGACTATTTGAAGGATCACCCGGAAATTAAATTGGTTCGATTCGTTCTCTTCGATTCAAAGACGTTCAGCGTTTATGCAGAGACGTTAAAGGAATTAACTGCGAAAGCCAAGACCTGAACTAATGTGCCTCTTCCAAATTCAACGAGTTGGCTTGGCCTGATCCAAAAACAGCATTTGGAATTGACATGTCCTCTTGATCTTGGGTAAACTACCTCCTTAGGTAGCACTTCATATCCGAGAGAGGATAAGGGAACACACTGTGCCTATAGAGCGAAACATTGTGGAACGCACAAAATTCAATAAGCTGGCCCAACCCCCATACGAGTTGAGGCTCCGAGATTTCGAGATGGCCATGCAGGATGTATACGATTTTTTCTTTGACGTGAACTCTTACCTTGCCAAAAAGGGCATTCAGAGATTGGACGAAATGCTTCGCCCGGCGATTATGTCGGGCGTTCTGTCGGATATGCTGACTGCAAGCTTGGCAAAGCACGCGCGAGTCCTCACGGAGAACCAATACTTCAATGGCCACCCAGACTTGATCGTACAGGGGATTTACCCAGACAATGCAGTCAAAGCAGGAACTGAGGGGATCGAGATAAAAACCACCAGGAAGACAGGAGGTGCGGTAGATACGCACGGCGCGAGAAACCAATGGATGTGTGTGTTTGTCTACAGCCTGGACACAGAAACCGAACCGGCTTGCGATAGAAAACCCATGAGTTTCACCGAAATCTATCTGGGGCAAGTCACTGTAAAAGACTTTAGGCGTAATCCTCGGGGCGAGCTTGGCACCCGGACGGCCACACTCCACCGTGATGGTATTAAGAAGTTGCGCGAGAACTGGATATACAGGACTTAACCCAGTCCTATAGGTCGAAACCTAATGAGTTTCGGGATGGCCTCAGACGCCAATTCAAAGTAATGTCGATCCTTTTCAATGCCGATACTCCGATATCCGACCGCCTCAGCAGCAGCCAGCGTCGAACCGGTGCCTGCGAAAGGATCCAGTATAATCCCCTCACCAAGGGGCAGAACACCGCGTACCACCCGACGCAGGAATGCCTGAGGCTTAAGACTCGGATGGGGTGCAAGAGCGCGTTCGTTCTTCCTCGTTGGAGATGAGGGAATCACGTCCCCGAAGGGTTTGTCCTGAGACTGACGGCGAAATCCTCCAGTCTTCCATTTCCGCAGGTTGTCCTGTACCCGTCCCTCAATCGGCTTTCTGAAAATAACCCATGGTTCCCACATTGACCGGGGCATTACACTCACATCTTCGAATTCTTCGTGAGCCGCTTTCGGGCGATCTCCTCCTCGCATTGTCATCACAAGGCGTATTATTTCGCCTCGCCGTTCGAGCCCGGCGTCCGCCAGAGCACCTGACAGGATATAAGATAGCAGAGGATTCGAAGCTACCACAACGTTTGCTCCCGGCACAAGTTTTGGGAGCAGAAGTCGTGCCCAGATGAAGAAAAAGGTTTGTAACTGTTCACGTTGTTCATCCGTCAGCGTGGTGAATCTGGGGAGCGGAGATCTTACATGGCCATCAAATGCCGGGGGGATGCGCCAAACCCCTCCTTTTCCATTGCGAAGCTTCAGTTGTTGATCAGGCGCGTACTCATGAAGACCGTAAGGCGGATCCGTTACTATGGCGTGAATGCTGTTGTCCTTTTGTTTCTCTATCCAATCGAAACAGTCGGCGTGGAACAGGGTGGCGCTCCCGATGGTGAAAGGTTGTGCCCAGTTTGACAGCCTGGGGATCTCGCGTTGCATTCCACCGGAGTATTCGGACCTGACACGATAAATGCCGCGGTCCTCTCGCACAAATAGCGCAGGCGTATTAAGGAGCAGGTACGATCGAACGGATGAGGCAGGAGTTGGCCCCATGACCTTATTCACCCTGTCTTCGATCTGCTTCACAGAAAGCGCCTGCGAAGTTAGTGTGAGAACCTGAAGGATGGCATCGCGGACTCGGCCCGGCGCGTATCTTGGCTCATTCTCACTCATGTGGGAAGTATAGACGTCCAGACGTCAAATGTCAAGGACAATTTAGGGTTGCAGGTTGGACCGAGACATTCATACAACTCGGAGGTTATCAGGTTTCAGAGAAGTAGCTCAAAAAAGACCGCAAGCACACAGAGTTTTCAGAAGGGCCAGCTCGTGTATCATTAAGGGTTGCGGTTCACACCCACACGCATTGCTTCATATTGTAGCTAACAGAGAAAAGCCAGAAAACAAGTGTACGAGTGAATCGAGACCGATGAAAATGACGCCCTAAGAACTTATCCCAAAATCCTCTTCAGGGTTTCGTCGGTTTTTCGCCCCTTCGGACCCTCACCCGGGAGATAGAGCATTACCCCTTTACCACTTCTTATCGGGATGATTTCAATCTTCCCCGCCGCAACCATCTTGCCGGTGAATTCGATTGGATCTTTGTTGAAATGCTTTCGGTAGGCATCATTGAACCCGCTAAAAACGCTATGGATCCCCCTGTAAGGCTCCTTTCTCAATTTCTTGATCCCTTCGATGGCAAATTCTTCTTCAGAGAGCGACTGGTTTCCGGATCCCAATATCAATTGAATGATTTCATCCGCCGAAGGTCTTTTCGGAGCTTCCCCAGGAAGGAAGAGCATCATCCCTCCTTTGAAAGGCCTTGTCTCGATCTTCCCCTCACCGGCCAATCTCGAAGTGACCTCCACCGGGTTTGTGTCGAAGTATTTTCTGAAAGCCTCATTGAAACCACTGTAGACGCTGTGAATACCCCGATACGGCTCCTTCCGCAACTTTTTGATTGCCTGGAGAACAAATTCTTCCTCTGTCAGCTTCCTTTCCCCTTCCATAGGCCACCTCCGTTCCCGACAGTCCTTTTTCAAGAGTTAAGAAACGGGCTTGCCTGCGAACGGTCTAACAAAAGCCCGCGCAGACAGCTACAACAAATTAGAAAGTTTTAACCCTATTTTAATCTCCTCTTAATGTTGATTGTGTATAGTAGTAAGCAACAACAGACAAAAAACTCTTTCCTCCTCATTAACCCTTTTCCTCAAAAATCCATCGAGCCCAACGAGCTTGGTGGATTTTTTATTAGACCTTTAAGGCGTCCCGAAGTTCCCTTGTGAGAAGTTCTACTGTCCCCCTCGTCCCGCCTGCCAGTTTCTTTCGCCATTCTCCCTCTGTCTCGAAGCGGCTTTCCCCGATCCTGTCACCCCAAGGTTTGATCGCCTCCCGTATGCCGAAATAATCGAAGGCGTCGTTTTTCAACTCCTTCGACCGTGCCATGACGTCCGGGCTCAGGCGAATGAAGGCTCGAAGAGCGGCTCCGGTTTTGATGCTATATTTTCGCCCTCCCCAAGCCTTAGGAAAGACGGAAAGAATTGCCTTAAAGTAGTTGAGAAAAAAACGCCTTCCATTTTGCTCGAAATCCTTAAATCTTTCTTTTCCCCCAAGCTTCTCGATGTTACTGAAAAGATCTACCATTTCATCAGCCAGCGAAGCCTGTGAAACCCTGCCTTTCCCGACGCCCAATATCTTGATGTCTCCCTTCATCGGAGAACCTTCTTCCTCGTTGAGCTGACGAATGATATCGTGGGCCAGTGCCTGATACCGGTCCGCATAAAGCCTTCGGCCCGCCAATGAAATCAGATGGGAGGGGTTGAGCTTTGTATGCTTCGCATTGATCGTGACAAAGAGCTCGACCGTCTGACGAGGGTCCAGGCTGTCGAAGAGAACAGCGGGAACGTCTATCTCCACATCTTTATCCGTTTGAGCGCTGAGGGCTAACAATCGATGCTGGCCGTCCAGGCACCTCAGGATTCCGGTTTCTTCCGGAATCTGGAGCATCCCCAGGTTGGAATTCTTTCCAGTGGGCAAAAATTTGAGCGGCCTCTCGGTAATCATAATGACGGCCCCCGGGATAGCAGGAAGATTTCGGGCCTCTTGACAGTCCGAATAATACTGAACCAATTCACGAATTTTCTTCCGAATCATCGGCCTTTGAAAAGCGGCTTCACTCCTCCCAATCCGTCTCTCCAGCAACTCCCAGTTGATGGCGGAGGTCTTACCGGCTTTCCTCCGTTGTTCCTCCTCAACGGTCGGATAATTCAACACCTCAAATTTGACCAGCTTCTGGACATCTCCGGATGTGAAAGAAGTTTGATAGAACTCTACTCCAAATTGTCTTACCTTATGGGCTGGGACAGTAATCATGACCAACCACCTCCTTAATGGATTGAAGCCCGCTATGCGCATAGCGCTAAGCGCTTAGCGTCTTTCCATAGATACATAAATACCAAAATTCCTATGCCTAAACAAGCGATTTTTTAGTCCCCTTCCCAATTATTTTCATTGCTTTTGGGGCCTTCGTTTGTTAATTTGATTTTATATCCACCCTTCGTCTGAAGGGACCGGATCACTCACCAAGGAGGAATAGAATGAAAAAGAGATTACTTATCGGCACCTTAATCATTTTATTCATGATTGGAGGATTCACGACATTAGCAAAGTCTACGGATGCCCCCAGAATGACGAAGGAAGAACTCAAGGCAAAGCTTGACGCCCCCGATTTGATCATTATCGACGTCCGCCGCGGTACGGACTGGACAGGTAGTGATTTGAAAATTAAAGGGGCTGTTCGGGAAGATCCCGGAGCCGTTGAGTCTTGGGTGAATAAGTATCCGAAGGATAAGACCCTTGTCTTCTACTGCGCCTGACCCAGTGAAGGCACCAGTGCCCGTGTGGCACAAAAGCTGATGGACATGGGGTATACCAAGATCTACGCTCTCAAAGGCGGTTGGAAGGAATGGCTTAACGCCGGTTACCCGACAGAGAAGAAGTGACTATTTATTCTTCGCCGAAGGGAAGAAGGATACTTTCTCAAAATAGAACAGAGAGAACTTTAAGATCAGGCTCTATCCCTGCGCCTGGAATTTGAATCAGGGAGAGAACTGAGAGGAGATCAAATGAAAAGAATCTCGTTGGTCATGATATTTTTCGTGTTTTTCCTAAGCCTGTTCACGTCTGAATCTTTTTCGCAAGAAGTGCGATACAGAAAATTCTCGTCTGAGGAGGTCAAGAAGATGTCCGAGCAACGAGCGATCATTCATACAAATCTGGGAGATATTACCTTAAGGTTTTTTCCCGAAGTCGCGCCCAACCACGTGAATAACTTCATCGAACTTGCCAAAAAAGGCTTTTACAACGGAACGACTTTCCACAGGGTGGTGCCCAGATTCGTTATTCAAGGAGGGGATCCGAACTCAAAAAACCCCGACCGCTCAAAACATGGTATGGGAGGTCCGGGCTATCAAGTCAAGGCTGAGTTTAATAAGAAACCTCATCGGCGAGGCACGCTTTCTATGGCCAGGTCTGCCCACCCGGATAGCGCCGGCTCGCAGTTTTTTATCTGTGTGGCGGATATCCCTTCTCTCGACGGGCAATACACGGTGTTTGGCGAGGTAGTGAAGGGGATGGAGGCGGTGGATAAAATCGTATCCCAGCCCAGAGACGGCAACGACAATCCAAGGGATCGAATCGAAATGACGGTCGATATCGTCACGGAATAAACTACCCCAATCGTCATTCCTTCTGCGGGAGCTCGCCTCGGCGAAGCCTGGGCAGGAATCCAGTTGAAAAGACTGGATTCCGGATCAAGTCCGGAATGACAAGCAAAGCAAAGGGGCTTTTGACGCACTACACTGGGTACGGGTGGGAACGACCCTAAGCAAGCAGTAAAAGAGCTAGCGGTAAAACATTTCGGAAATTGGCCACGAACTCATTACTATGAAAAATAAACCTTATCGAATTCATCATAAGCGACCGCCTCAAAAGACAGGAGATTATCAGTCCATTGATGAGACGCTTCAGAAATTGAAAAAAACCGCGCCTCCGCAAAGCGAATATCGAGAACGCTCCCTCAAAATACATGGCCTTATCTGCGCCAAATGCGGGAGAGAGTTCGACGAAAAGACGAGGCATCTCCTGACGGTTCACCACAAAGACGGAAATCACCTGAATAATCCTCCCGATGGATCAAACTGGGAAAACCTCTGCGTTTACTGCCACGATGACGAACACACCCGCGAACTCCTTGGGAAGTATTTAAGTGAAGGGAAGGAGTAAACCTTTCGGTTGGGTGCGTTGCCCTCATACAAAAAAATGCCGGTCATACCTCTTGATGGGAGAAGGTGCGCCCTGCACCATGTAGGGCGCAGGACAATACCCTGAACCTCGCATGGTTCAGGGGTGGGGTGGGGCGCTATTATCTATCGTGACTTGATTATGTCATCTCAGAATTTAACTTTCCTTTTCCGATAGCCCAACAGGATAAAATCTTCCTTCTCTTTTTCCTCTATCCTTTTTAACCCGAGCTCCAACAGTATCTTTCTTTTCTCCTCGTCTCTTTTTGAACCTTTTCGATATCTTTTCATCCCTAACTGCTCTCTTAGCAAAAGAAACTCCACCGGGGATCCTTCTTCAAACTTTTTTAATCTCCGTTTCATAACCCACCCTTTTTCTTCAATTCCAAAATCTCTGACAAGGTATCATTCTCCGGCAGAACAGCCTTCTCCTCAAGATAGGGCCAATCCAGATCATTTCCGTATTTTCTGATCAACAGTTCAACCATTTCTCCGTCGATTTCTGACTTCCAATGTTTGTAGGCATTGAGCCGATCGATCACCAGGTCCTCTATTCCGATAATAGAACACTGAAGGCCTTCACCAAGCTCGACCACTTCAACGGGCGAATCCTGTCCCGGCAGGGAAGATGCAGGGGCCTCAATGGCCATCTTTAACCTTTCATGCACCCAGTACCTTCCCTTCTTTTCGAAGTTAATGCTTTTAAGAACCGTATCCAGGGCTTCCCGGTCTGCATAAGCCAAATCAATGTCAGAAGTAAAATAGACTTCTCTCGAGTAATAAGACAAAGCACAACCCCCTATGACGATAGGCGCCTGTTTATTCATCATCTGGAGAAGCCTCGTCAATAGCGCAACCATTAAGAGCTGCCTTTTCAAAGGGGACTCCGTTTTTTGAATTATTTCCAATATCTCTTGCGTTTCCACTTCGACCTATTGTAGCAATTCTATTAACTTCTTACAAGAAAAAGGGTATTTGCGTAAGCGTCTTTTTCCGCTGACATGGTTAAAATGCTCCCTTCCACCTTAATCGCCCGACTGAACTCGTCAAGAATCCCTGGGTCGACCACTCGCCGATGTCTCATCCGAATGGGAACGACGAGGAGATGACTCTTGATTGTATTGCCATCCTTATATACTGTATGTATAATGCTTTCAAAAGTTATTTGGGCAACAGCCCATTGAGACCTGGTCCGTATAGAGCTCTACGGGCCCCTTCACCTTGATACTTCTGGACCGCGGGGCTGGAACGGTGGCTATGTCGCCGGCTATGGCGCCAACGGGGGCGGCGGACTCTTCTGGACTAATGCAAAAAGTGCTTGTGATCTACAGGGTCCCTTTAAAACTATTAGTATTAGCGGCGGCGCATTATGGGGAGGGGACATAACGATATCGGCGTCGCCAAATGGAACTATTTTCATATCGGGGATTGTCACCTTATCACCGATACCGCTTCCAGCAGGAATGATTTCAGCGATCAATACAAACACTAGTTCGATATCGACTAAGAAGAGGTGATTTATGATTAGCAATCACGGAGACACAATTGGAATTGCTGGTGCAATCTTTGCCGCCGCAGTTGTGATCATTTGGTTCTTATTCGGACTTAAGCATGCTTTCACGTACCCATTGCAGGATTCGAGGATGGATATTCGATTTTTGGGCGTTACTATCCAACGCATACCTCTTTCAAATATCGACAACATCGAGATAATTTCCTTCGCAGCGTTGCTACTATTCAGTCGTTCTTTCCGCCCAGATCTCTTTTTTTCCCAGAAGTGGTGTGGCTATAATAAACAGGTTGTTGCTATAAAAAAACACACAGGACTAATTAAACGAATCATAATCAGTCCCGCAGACCCATTAACCTTCGCAAGTTCATTGAGTACAGCTTCTGGCGGTAGCTTGAAAGTGCGCTTGGGGACGGTTCTGAAATAACGGCATGTAAACAGTAAGTTACAAACCATTTATCATAAGGTATATTAAAGACCTGCATTAGGTTGAGACAGCAAGAAAAGGGCCCTGGAGTGCCGCAGACCGAAGAGAGGCAGACCAAAAAAATAGTTCGTAATTATTTGTTATTCTTATTGAATATGAGAACCGTCCCCAGATTCCCCCAGATTCCCGCATTTCCTTTTTACACATAGGGCTGGATAATACCTCTTTTACCTGCCCTATTGACAGGCCTGTCAAAACTGATATAATTATATCAATCATAATAATTAATACAAGGAGTCATTAAAATGTACAAGAAAATCTCGGCCCTTAAAGCCAGGCAGAATCTTGGGCAGGTCATGAATGAGGTGGCGATCAAGGGGGATGATTACATCATTGAGCGTGCTGGAAAACCCCTGGTCGCAGTTATCCCTATCGAGAAATACCAATCCCTCCAACAAGAAATAGAAGAGTTCTTAGACGCATTATCTCAAATGAGGGCCAACTTGAAGGAGAAGGATGAAAGGGATATGGATGTGCTTGTGGAGGAAGCGGTCCGATCGTACAAAAAGTCTAAATCAAGATCAAAAAGATAATGTTAAAGGTGGTTTTGGATGCTAATATTTTTGTCAGCGCGGTGCTCAAACCGCATTCTGATCTAGCCAAGATCTTCGAATTGGTTAAGGAAGGAAAGATAAGACTTATTCTATCGAACGACATTCTTTCCGAGATTAGAGCCGTGCTGCTCTATCCCAAAATCAAACAACGCCATTGGCGTTCGCCAAAAGAGATCGAAGAATTTCTCCAAAAAACAATTCCCGTTAGCATCATCGCTCCGGGGAAAATGAAAGTTCGAGCGATAGAGGATGACCCCGCGGATACCAAGTATCTTGCAGCTGCAGCCGAAGCAAAAGCAGATTTCATTATTTCGGGCGACCGCCATCTCAAGGATCTAAGAATGTTCCAGGGTATCAGAATTTTAGAACCCTCGGCCTTTTTGAAGTTTGTAGAGAAAATATCAGAACACCGTGAGGGGCTCGACTAACCCTATCGAGAGCCTCTGCGTCGACCGCCTCGCCGAAGTCTCGCCCGGATGGGAAGGGTGAGAGGGCCCCTTTGGGGACGGTTCTGAAATAACGGCATGTAAACAGTAAGTTACAAACCATTTATCATAAGGTATATTAAAGACCTACATTAGGTTGAGACAGCAAGAAAAGGGCCCTGGAGTGCCGCAGACCGAAGAGAGGCAGACCAAAAAAATAGTTCGTAATTATTTGTTATTCTTATTGAATATGAGAACCGTCCCCAATGGAGCAATGGTAATCTATGGGAGAGATATTCGATGCTGTCGCTATCCCTCAGATCTTCAAAAACGACGGTGCAGTCGTCTCTCGACCCGTTTGGCTAAGGTCTATAAAAATAGAGGAGTTATAAAAGATGAAAACGAAATCACTTATTATTCCAATTCTTTTATTTTGCGGTTTATGTTTTTGCATAAAAAATGCATTAGCCGAAACGAGGTTAGCGCCCAATGATTTCGCATTAAAATCATTGGAGTTAGGTCAACATGTAGATGATGATAAAATTATATCTATATTCGGGAAACCAGGCAAAATAGAAGAACTCAATCCTGGTAAAGAAAACTATTTTAGAAATTATAAGTATAAAGGCCTTACAATATGTACGAATTATCCTGGTGGTCAGCAAACATTTTATCGATTTTATATTAATAGTGGGGCGATTGGAATTAGCAATGGCATCAGAGTTGGGGATCCAATCAAAAAAGTGATTGAGGTATATGGAGAACCTAATGTATCCGGAGAAACGGGCAACATATATGAATATAATTTACCAATAAATAATTCGGGAACACATTCTAAATATGTGATTGAATTTTATAATAAAGATGATAAAGTATCATGGATTATCGGTTCGATTGAGCGATCGTGTGGAGATTAAGAGTAGCTTTAAAGTGTATTAGCTACCTCTGAAAGCGCCGGGAAGAAAAGGAAAAAAACACGCGGTCAGTTAACGTTCGACAAGATTAACCGAGTTCAGCCAGACTGAGGAATAGAAGAAGGAATTTATATTTCTACGCGGTTGAGGAGAGTTACTCCGGTATGATAACAGCAGCAGACGCTATCAAAATTATTATCGAAGACCCTCTGTTTTCCGTCTTGGAAGAGGATTCGAACAAAACACGTCCCACCTGGTAAATCAGAGGACCATGTTTCGAGCACGATCCCACCTCCCCAGGATTTAAACTTCTTATGAAACACCTTGTCCCCAACACGAAGGTAAGTGCGCTTATCACTCTTCGGCTTTTCTCTGGAGGAGATCTCCGTTCTTCTCTGAGGAAGGTTTCTCATCGGTGATAAACCCTCGCTTTTCTCTCCCACCTCCGGTGAACCCAGAACCATTGATCAGGGTATTGGCGGATCATGGATTCAAGAGTATGGTTAAAGAGCTGAGTATTGGCTTCCACATCTCTCTTGATGTCACCGGTATGGATCAATTCAAGCGGCTCCTTGATGATGAGACGATGCCCTTGAAACCCGTCTCGAACCATAAAAACCGGCAAAACAGGAGCACCCGTCTTCATCGCCAGGACGGCCAACCCGGGGGTGGTGGGTGCCTTTCTCCCGAAAAAATCAACCCATATGCCTTCGCTTCGCTTGGCTCTCTGATCGATCAAAATTCCGACCACTCGATTTTGGGAAAGCGCCCTAATCACTTTTCTGCTCGCATTCACAGTGGAAATAACTTCAAGGCCTGACGCGCTTCTAATTTTTGCAACCCACTGATCCAACCATTCCTTCTTTTTCATGGGTTTCGCAATCACCATGATCGGATTCCCGATCACCTTTGACATGACCCCCATCATCTCCCAATTCCCGAAATGCGAGAGAAGGAGGAAAATCCCTTTTCTTCTCTCAAAGAGCTTCAGTGCTTCCTCCAACCCTTCTATTTTAACCCTTTCTTTGAACGTTTTCACATCCATCCTAGGAATTCGAAAGAACTCGACGGCCATCATTCCCAGATTTTGGAAGACCCTCCTGGAAATGTCTCGCATCTCACTCGCTGATTTCTCCTGACTAAAGGCTGTTTGAAGATTTTGGATGGCTACATTTCGATGTTCGAAATCCAGGTGATACCACACATTCCCCAACTGCCTCCCCAGCCAGAGCGCAAAACCCTCTGGAAGAAGATTCACAAAGAAGCTGAATGTCCTAAGGAACAAATATGTAAGAAAAGGAATCAATGAGATGCCACCTCTGAATTCCAAATCTCAAACACCAAATTTCAAATAAGCTCCAAATTTCAATTTCCAAATGACCAGAACAATTCTACTCCCCCTCACCCCTCCCCTCTCCCCACTGGGGAGAGGGAGGGGGTGGGGGGAATCTCAAATACGTTTGGCTAGAATTTATTTGGGATTTGGCATTTGGAATTTGGAGCTCAATTTACTCTTCTCCCTGATAGGGGAGTGCCTCATCGATCAACATCACGGGGATATCATCTTTAATGGGATACAGCAGGCGACAGGCTTTGCAGATCAAGCCATCCCCTTTGCGATTCAAAAAAATATCTCCCTTGCATTTCGGGCACGCCAAAATTTCCAAGAGTTCTTTGCTGATGGGCATCTTCACCCTCCTTCTTTTGTCTATATTAGATTCATCTCCCGCGGAGGATCAAAACTATGAATCCCCCCTCGCCCCCCTTTTGCTAAAAGGGGGGTGGAGGATTTTGCTCTTAGCCGACTCCTGCTGGACAATCCACTGAGCGGCCTCAAAGAGATCCTCTGCCACGTAATTCGGTGTGACCTTCCACTGGGTCCTGAAATATTCCCATTCTCCCTTTCCATATCCGGTGAGGACCAAGATCGCCTTGGCCCCGACTTGACGGCCAAATTCGATATCCATCCCCCGGTCGCCGACCACGTAGCTTGCCGAGGGATCGAGATCCAGTTCCTTCACTGCGTCTTCGATCAAGCCCGTTGCAGGCTTTCGACATCGGCACTTTTGCCGATAAGGAAAAACCCCGACATCAGGATGATGGGGACAGTAATAGATCCCGTCAAGATGAGCTCCCTCTTTCTTCAGGAGGTCCTGCATCCTCTGATGAATTTCATGAATCAGCGATTCCTGAAAATAACCTCTCGCCACGCCGGATTGATTGGTGATTACCACCGCCTTCCATCCACGCTCGTTCAGTAATCGAATCGCCTGCCCCACACGGGGAAGAAGGTGAAACCGCTCGACATGGTTCACATATCCCATCTCTTCGTTGATGGTCCCATCCCGATCAAGAAATACTGCCCTGTGTGTCATAGTTCACTCGATTGTGGAATGCGGATTGAGTCAGCGTTTCATCCGCCGTGGTATCGCTCCAGTTGAAAACGATCGGGTGGAATGAAACGCAAGAAGGATCGGTGAATCATCCAATCTCCCACATTATAATAAAGGCATCTCCTTCCATCGATCCACTCTTCCATCTCCTCCGCAAAATGAGAATGACCGAGGATGACGACCTCAAACCCTTCCAAAAATTTCTGATGGGCAAACGTCTTGAAAGCCGGAGGGGAAATCGGTTGGACATCGTTGTGATACTTTTCATAGCTCATGTCGCTTAGCTTTCGGGCAACCCATCGCGAAATCCGAGGGCCTGCAACCCGGATGAGACGATAAGTCACCGGGTTTTTAAGGATTCTACGGAAGATCCGATAACCCCACTGCTTTGGATTCGATAAGTCTCCATGGGCGATGAAAACTCTCTTGCCTCCCAACCTCTCCTCACTTCCACCGGGACAAACCTCAACCTCCATCCCGAATTGCTCCGAAAAAAAAGAGCGTAGAAAAAAATCGTGATTCCCCTCAAAATACTTAATTCGGATTCCTTCGCGATGCAGACTTTGGAGCTTGTTGAACACGGGAAGGTAGTCCGTAAAGGCAGAGGACTTTTCTGCCATGAAAAATTTTTTAAAACCGAAGAGGAATTCAAAAAAGTCGCCAAGGATCGCCAGACGACCGATCCGGTTTTTCTCTGAATCCAAGAATCTCAGAAACGCCTCCATGGACTCAGGGGCTCGTCCTGTAAAATGGGCATCGGAAACAAAGATCCAGTCCTTCTCAGAACGACCCGATACCAACCCTCACCTTCCAACGCCGCAGTAATCAAAGCCCAATCGCTTCATCTGATCCGGATCATAGACATTTCTCAGATCGATGAAGACCGGGGCTTTCAGCAACTCTTTAATGTGCATAAGATCCAAACGCCGAAATTGATTCCACTCTGTCGCCAGGACCAACGCATCCGCCCCCCCGGCCACATCATAGGCATCTTTCCCGAACTCTATCCCGGGGAGAACGGCCTTGGCTTCCTCCATGGCTGCCGGGTCAAACGCCTTCACTTTGGCCCCCATGTCCAAAAGGCCCTGAATGATCACGATCGAAGAGGATTCCCGGATGTCGTCTGTGTTGGGCTTGAAGGCAAGGCCCAGAACCCCGATGGTCTTTCCTTTGAGATCCCCAACCTTTTCGACGATTTTTCCGACCATCCTCTTTTTTTGCTCCTCATTGGCTTTGATGACTGCGTCGAGAATTTTGAAGGAATATCCGCTCTCCTGCGCCATTCTCCAAAGGGCTCGCGTGTCCTTTGGGAAGCAGGAACCCCCGTAGCCCGGACCTGGATGCAGAAATTTTTTCCCGATCCTCCCGTCCAGTCCCATGGCCCTTGCCACATGGTGGACATCGGCGCCCACGGCCTCACACAGATTGGCAATTTCATTGATAAAGCTTATCTTGGTGGCCAAGAAGGAATTGGACGCATATTTGATCATCTCGGCCGTTTCCAAGGAGGTGATCACAAAAGGAGTCTCGATAATATAAAGGGCGCTGTAAATATCCTTCATAATGGCAACGGCCTGTTCGCTTTCTGCACCGATGGTGACGCGATCCGGCCGCATGAAATCCTCAATCGCCGATCCCTCCCTCTGAAATTCAGGATTGGAGACGATATCGAAAGGAGTGGCATGAGATTGATGGTCTTTGATCAGTTGTTTCAGCCGACGACAGGTCCCCACCGGAACCGTGGATTTCACCACAACCACCTTGTAGCCGTCCATGTTTCGGGCGATTTCCTGCGCCACCTCTTCGACAAATTTAAGGTCGGCAGAACCATCGGCATCCGAAGGGGTCCCTACCGCAATGAAGATCACCAGGCTCGATTTCACGCCCTCTTCGATGCTCGTTGAAAACGAAAGTCTCCCTTCCCGCATATTCCTCACCACGAGGTCTTCAAGCCCGGGTTCATGAATGGTCACCTTCCCCTGCCGGAGAAGTTCGATTTTCTGGCGATCGTTGTCTACACAAATCAGATTCATTCCAAACTCTGCTAAACACGCTCCTGTCACTAATCCCACGTAACCCGTGCCGATAATACAGATATTCATCGCCAACCCCCTTGGAGTCCTATATTGCTAAATCTGAGAATTTTCTTCTGACATTTTTCTCACTCACCCTTCCGCTCTCCCTTGCCTTCGTCCCGCAAGGCGGGGCTTCGCGCAGGCAGGCGGCTGGAGAGGGCGGGGTAAGGTGAAATTTCGGATTCTTTCTCAATGGAGTGTTCTTAAGTAATCCTTCAGCGCCTCGGACCACGGCCGCATCGTCAATCCTGTCTCTTCTTTCAACTTCTGACAACCGAGGACAGAATAAGAAGGTCGCGTTGCCGGACGACCGAGCTCCCTCGAAGAAATGGGGATTACCTTCACTCGATTTACCCCCGAAAATTTCAAAATGGTCTGGCCGAAGGAACACCAGGTGCAGAGACCGCTGTTCGCCACGTGAAAGATCCCGCGGGCGCCAAACTGAATCAGGACGGAAATGGCTTTCGCCAAATCAGCGGTGTACGTCGGCGACCCCGTTTGGTCATCCACAATGGAAAGCGTGCTTTTCTCCCTTGCCTGTCGGAGGACCGAGGCCACAAAGTTTTTGCCAAATAGTCCATAAAGCCACTGGGTCCGAATGATCAGGAAATCTTTCACGAAAGTCTGGACGTACTGCTCTCCCTTTAATTTGGATTGACCATAGACATTCAGGGGATGGGGAGAATCGTTCTCCAAATAGGGTTCTCTTTTGTCTCCATCGAAGACGTAGTCCGTGCTCAGGTACACCATCTTCGCATGACATTTCGAGGCCGCAAGGGCCACAGACCTCGTCCCTTCGGCATTCACAGCAAAGGCCTTCTCCTTGTTTAATTCACACCCGTCCACATCGGTATAGGCGGCGATATGGACTATGATATCTGGCCGGAGTTTTTCAATCTTCGTGACAGTGCCCTCTTCTTTTTGGATATCGATTTCTTCGATATCCCATCCGACGACTTCGTCGCCCGGGATAGAGGAATGCAGAACCTCCATCAGATCTCTTCCCAACATCCCTTTCGCCCCGACCACCAATATCCGTCTCATCTTTGGAGCAACTTTCCAGTCCCCTTCCCTATTCTGTACAGAAATATCTGGTCCCCGACCATCCTACTAATCCCTTGCCCTGCACCTTGCATGCTGCAGGACAAGCACCAAATCCCAAAACGTTATTGAAGCCTATTTGGTATTTGCCATCTGCCTGCCGGCAGGCAGGGAATTTGCCATTTCACGATCATCGGTCTTTATACATCCTATTGTAATATTCCAAATATTCGCCCGTCCTTATTTTTTTCCACCACTCCGGATGGGCCTGGTACCATGCCACGGTCAAGCCGATTCCTTCTTCAAAGGAGACAGCGGGTTTCCAACCCAGCGCTCGCTCGATTTTAGAGAAGTCAATCGCGTAACGACGATCGTGGCCTGGCCGATCGGCGACAAACCGAATCAGGGAATGAGGTTTTTCCAACAGATCCAAAATCGTCTTGGCCACAGTCAAATTTGGCTTTTCGCTTCGCCCCCCTATATTGTAGATCTCTCCCTCTTTGCCTCGGTGCAACACCGCGTCCAATGCCCGACAGTGGTCTTCGACATAGATCCAATCCCGGACATTCATCCCATCGCCATAAATGGGTAGCTCTTTATTTTCGAGGGCATTCGCGATCATCAATGGAATCAGTTTCTCGGGGAATTGGTAAGGCCCATAGTTATTTGAACATCGGGTGATCATCGCAGGAAGCCCGTAAGTATAATGATAAGCCCTGACCAACATATCCGCCGCCGTTTTACTCGCTGAATAGGGACTATTGGGCGCCAGGGGAGTTGCCTCGGTGAATGCTCCGCTTTTGCCGAGGGAGCCGTAGACCTCGTCCGTAGAGATATGCAGGAACCGGATCCGCCGGTTGGGGAAAACCTTTCGGACCGCCTCGAGAAGGACGAAGGTCCCGAAGACATTGGTCTTCATAAACGCGCTGGGGTCTTCAATCGACCGGTCCACATGCGATTCGGCTGCGAAGTTAACGATGGTCTCCACCCCTTTGCCGATCAGTTCTTCTATCCAAGGGGCATCCGTAATGTCTCCCCGAATGAAATGGTAACGGGGAGAATGCGAGAGATCGGAGAGGTTTTCTAAATTTCCCGCGTAGGTCAATTTATCGACATTGATCAAAGAATAATCCGGGTAGGCTTTCAAAAAATAACGGATGAAATTACTTCCGATGAACCCACAACCCCCGGTCACCAATATCTTCATCATCCACTCCAGTTCTTCTTCATTCTAATTTCGTATCCTAGATTTCAGATTTTCCACTCCGCACTCGCCAATCCGAAATCCGCAATTCCACTAACCATCTTTCCTCCCCCAATCATAAGGGATGTCCTTCCCATGAGGTGGAAGACGGTACTCATCCGGTGCGCTGTGAACGTAGACCTCCGTCGGGACGTTCAGGATGATGGCCTCTCGCTCGCTGATGCATTTCCAGCCGTGATAGATCCCGTTGGGCACTTGTACCAGCAGGGGGTTGTAAACCCCGATAAAAAATTCGTTAATCTCTCCTTTGGTCGGGGAACCTTCTCGCGGATCATAAAGGACCAGCTTGATCATGCCCTGAATGGCGCAGATGTGATCGGTTTGGATTTTATGGTAGTGCCAGGCCTTCACCACTTGAGGATAGGTGGTGGTGAAATACACTTGACCGAACTTAAGGAACAGGTCGTCATCGGCCCTGAGAATCTCCATGACTCTCCCCCGCTCATCCGGAATCATCTTTAACGCCTTGGCCCTCACTCCGTGTATCATCCTATCCCCTCCCGTAACTCAATTCCAGATTTCAGATTACGCTAACCCCCCTCTATTCCCCCCTTAATTTAAGGGGGGATGAAGGGGGGTTATGTCATTTTGAATTGGCGGATCAACCCTTGTTGGCTCCAGTTTCGGCGACCAATTGGTTGGCGCGAAGTAAGGACTCGAACGTCCCTGCGTCGGTCCACCACCCCTCTAAAATATCCCATGTCATGAGCCTTTTTTCAATATACCGATTGTTGACATCGGTGATCTCCAGTTCCCCCCGGTCAGAGGGTTTAAGGGTCTTGATGATGTTAAAAACCTCCTGGTCAAAGAGATAGATTCCGATCACGGCATATTTGGATTTGGGCTTCTTGGGCTTTTCTTCAATCCGGGCAATCCGATCTCCTTTCAGTTCGGCAACTCCAAAGCGCTGCGGGTCGGGGACCTCCTTCAACAATATCTTCGCGCCTTCCTTTTGCCTTTGAAAATTTTCCACGGCCCTCCGAATGTTCTTCTCAATAATATTGTCTCCCAATACCACACAGACCTTTTCCCGTGAGGCAAAGAACTCTGCCAGCCGAAGGGCTTCCGCAATACCCCCTTCTCCCTCTTGATACGTGTAGTTTATATGTTTGAGCCCGAACTCCTTTCCATTCCCCAACAGCTTCAAGAAATCTCCGGCATTGTTTCCGCCCGTGACGATCAAGATATCATCGATCCCCGCGTTAATCAGGGTTTGAATCGGGTAGTAAATCATCGGTTTATCGTAGACGGGCAGGAGGTGTTTGTTGGTCACTTTTGTCAAGGGATAAAGCCGAGTTCCCAAACCTCCCGCTAAAATAACGCCTTTCATTCTACTCCTCCTGAACCGTTGATTATAATCTCATCTGATAAGGCCTTCGCCCAGCGGACCCGATATTCAGAAGATTAAAATAGAGATTGAACTTCAGTTCCTTCTTGATCGATACATTACGGTTTACATCTTGAAGGATAAACCCCGCCGACCAGCACTGGGTTTGATATTCTGCGCCGATGATCCACTGAACCCATGTGCCCGTCAGGAGGTTATAGTAATACGAACCAACCAGGTATAAGGGGGGGATTGTCTTCACCCTCACGTCGAGATTGATCTCCTTAAACGTACCTAACGTACTCCTGGTGTTGACATACCCCACGGCAACCGCATCGTTTCTTCGATCTTTGGCAACCATTGTGAAATTGAATACATCGAAGCTCGCTCGATAGGGGTTGAATTCTGTATCCGCATAAGTAGAAAGGTAGGGGTTAAAATTCAACCAGAGTTGCCCTTCGATATTTGAGAAGGATCGTTTCTTCCCTTCCGAATCGACAAACTGGGGGTTAAACCAGGAAGGATCGTCAAGGCTATAACTTTGAAAAATGCTTAGCTTCGCATACTCAAAGGCCGAACTTGCTCCTTCTTTCTCGGGTTTCCCCAGCAGACGTTGGGTGAATCCGTAAGTGATCTGATCGGTATGAGGAATTCGGTCTAGTGCGTCGTAGACGGGGAGGCCACTCTGATTCACCGGAGGACTATATTGATAACTGACGGTCGGCTCGATGGAGTGCATCCATTTTGACACCTTGAGAAAGTCGGAAATCGCCGAAAAGGTTTCGGCGTCATAGACCCGGTAAAACTCCGCAGACACCTGGGCATTCGCCTGCAAGGTCTCTCTTGATTCCCACCCCTCGAACGTGCCCGTGTGGTCGTTATAGTTTCGGTAAAAGGTCTCTCTCAGTCCGACATCCGACTCAAACTTTAGCACGTCGAGGAGCCGCACGGGATAAGAGATGGTGGGAAAGAGATCTCCCCGGTTTGATTCGATACCCCTCTCTCGCCAGAAGTCGGTGTATGACGACGTAATACTGTAAAAGAAAGGACTGTTGAAAAGGGATTGGGGATGGGCATAAAAACTGGCCTGCGGAAGCATCTGAACCGTTTTCTGATTGTCCGTTTGAGTAAAATCATCAAACACTTCATTGTTTACCAAGAGGCTGAACTGATCCCAGTTCTTTCCTCCGAAGACAGTCGATCTCAGCAGACTTAAACTCACTGCATCAATCTCGGCCATCTGCGCCGTATCCGGAAGGCCTTCACTCCTAAAATCCTGAAAATATTGATGGTCGCTCACACGATTGATATCTGCCTTGAGATAAAAATCATCGGGAAGCTTCTCTTCGTGTTGAATGAAGAAGGCATACCGATCCTTATGAGCCTCCTGGTCATCGATGAAGTAGAAATTCGCTTGTCCCTTTGTGTCTTGAGTGAAGGCGTAATTGTACTGCAACCCTTCTTTAAATCCTCTATCCCCCAAGTAGTCTAAATAGAAGGTCGCGTCCATATTTTTCGCGAAGGCCCAGTAAAAAGCGTTCTCGAACTTAACACCGTACGTGCTGGAATACCCCCACGAAGGCATCAGAAATCCGGATTGTCTTTCCTGTCTCACAGGAAAGACACCCCAGGGGGAATAGAGAACAGGAATATCCTCAAAGTAGAAGACGGGCCCCTTGGCAGTCCCTGTTCCTCCCAAAGCCATGTCTTTCACTTCGATTTCCTTCACGGTAAACTTCCAGGGTGGCCGTTTCGCATCGCAGGTCGTCAACGAACCATCGAATATCCGATAGTGATTTTCTCCTAACTTCTCTGCCTCCCGGCCAGTGACATGAAAATTCTGATCCTTCATATAGAACCTGCCCTGAGAAATCCTCCCCAATCGGGTCTCTATATTGACTTCCAAGCGCTCGCATTCAACCACATCTTCCCCTTCTCTCAATAAAACGTTTCCCCACGCCACCAATTCATTGGTCGCCATGTTCAATCGGGCATGATCTGCCTTGAGGAAAAGATCTCCTTGGCTCACTTCTACTTGCCCATGACCCTCGTAGGTCTGCGTCTCCTTGTCGTAGGTGAGCTCGTTGGCCTCAATGTTCACAGGCCCTTCTGCTTTTACTCCCTCCGGTACACTTCCCCCCCGCACACCTACCTCCCCGACCTGTGCATGGGTACGAGGAGAAAAGGCGACGATGAAAAGGACAAAGAAGGAGCTCAGAATGAACCAGTGACCTCTCACGATCCTCTCTCGGGATGGAAATAAGTTCTGGCTTCTCCAACGGTATAGAGCGATCCCGTGATGCAAAGGAGGTCGTTCTCCTGGGTCAGGGAGAGACCTCTGTCGATCGCCTTTTTCAAATCTTCCTCAATCTCTGCTTTCTTCCCGCTCCGACCCAATGCCTTTTTCAGCAACACCGGAGGGGCGGCGCGCTCCGTGTGAGGCTTGGTGAGAATGATAGTATCCGCCAGGGGAGCCAGCAGATGAAGCATGGAACGGCTATCCTTGTCCTTCATGATTCCCACGAGAAGGACGAGGTGCTGGAATTGAAATTCCTTACTCAATGATTCCTTCAGGACAAGGGCCCCGGCAGGATTGTGGGCGCCGTCGAGAATGACCCGGGGAGAAACGGACACCATCTCCAATCTTCCCGGCCAATCCACCTCCCTCAACCCGTCGACCATGGCCTCCGTGGAGACCCGATACCCGAGATCATCTAAAACCTCCATTGCACCGAGCGCCGTCGTCGCATTGACGATCTGATGAAACCCTTTGAGATTGAGGTGGATGCCCCACAACTTTCGATCGAGGCCTTCATAATCGAAATCCTCATCTCCCTTCCAGACGTATCGAAATTCTTTCCCAACGCGAAAATAAGAGGCTCTTTTTTCCCGGCAGATCGTTGAAAAAAGACGGAGCACTTGAGGTTGCACGGCGGCCGTGATCAAGGGTCTTCTCTTCTTAATAATGCCCGCCTTCTCCCTGGCAATCTTCAAGATCGTTTTGCCAAGATATTCTTCGTGGTCTTTAGAGATGTTGGTGATGATGGAGATCAAAGGATTAACCACATTGGTGGAATCGAGCCTTCCTCCCAGGCCGACCTCCAAAATGGCCAGATCGACCGATTTCTGATCAAAATAGTGGAGCGCCATGGCCGTGGTAAAATCGAAAAAGGTAAAGGGAGGGGTGATGCCTGCAGATTCTATTTCCTTTCTCATCCATCGGGTCAGGGCGGCCACCTCTTCTTCCCCGATCTCCTTCCCGTTCACCTGGATCCGTTCTGTAAACCGAACCAAGTGAGGAGAAGTATACAGTCCCACCCGGTAGCCTTCTTTCTGCAGGATCGAGCTCATCATCGCGGCCGTGGACCCCTTTCCGTTCGTCCCTGCGATGTGAATGGCCTGAATTTCTTTGTGGGGATTTCCAATGGCGTTCAGGATTCTCTCTACTTGCGTCAGCCCGAAGATCATTCCGAATTTTTCGAGACGGTAAAGGTAGTCCAGCGACTTTCGATAGGCGTCTTGGCCCATGGATCAGGTCTCTCTGTCAGCTCTCCGGTTTTAGCATCTCTAATAAGGAAGCGAGCGTGTGTCGGAGGTCCTTCCGTTCCACAATGAGGTCAACCATTCCATGCTCGAGAAGATATTCTGCTCGCTGGAATCCCTCTGGAAGCTCTGCGCGGATCGTCTCCTTGATCACCCTGGGGCCTGCAAATCCGATCATCGCCTTGGGTTCTGCGATGATGACATCGCCCAACATGGCGATGCTGGCGGAGACTCCGCCTGTGGTGGGATCCGTCAACACCGAGATATAGGGAATTCTTGCCTCATGGAGCTTCGCCAAGGCCGCGCTGGTTTTGGCCATCTGCATTAAAGAGAGGATGCCCTCCTGCATCCTTGCTCCACCCGAGGCACAGAAGATGATGACACCGGACTTCTTTTCGATGCCTCGCTCGATCAGGCGGGTGATCTTCTCGCCCACCACCGACCCCAAGCTGCCGCCCATAAAATTAAACTCGAAAATGCCGATCATCGCCGGCTGGCCCTCAATCCGCGCCTCCCCGCAGATGACGGCATCCTTATGTCCGGTCTTTTCCTGGGATTCTTTGACTCGAGAAGGATACCGCTTCGAGTCCTTGAACTCTAAGGGATCGGCAGAGATGAGGTTCGCATCGCGTTCGATGAAGGTCCCGGGGTCCGCGACACAATCGATTCTCCTTTGGGCAGGGATCTGAAAATGGTAGTTGCATTTTGGGCAAACTTGAAGGTTCCTTTCAATCACCTTCCGATAGATGATCTCGTTACAAGAGTTGCATTTCACCCAAAGATGGTCAGAGGGTTTCGGCTCCTCTCGTTTCTCTTTTTGTTCTTCATCCTTCTTAAACCAGGTCATCCTCGCTGTTCATCCTCCCCGTTTAGGTCATTAAAACTAACAAAATTACGACGAGATGTCAATCTGTTCCACGCTCTCCTCTGCAAGGCAGACACTGGACTCTCACCAGCCAAAGAACTTGTTCGAGAGCAGGTCAGACGTCGGACATCAGACTCTTTTGATATGAGGAATGACCTCACCATTTCTGCTTCTTCGAAATTCTCTCGTACGTAACAAGAGCGCTAACTCCTCTGATGGTTGATAGGTTTTCATTTGTGTGCATTTTCACGCCAACTTCCCTCTTTAGTCTAATGTCTGAGGTCTACAGTCTTACTGCCTCAATCATAGTCCTCTTCCTCCCCTTCCCTGAATCCATTGAAACTCCTTTCCCGCCGTGCTATTTTTGGCCATGATGAGAAAAGTCCAGGTTCCTATCGACGCTGTGACATTTAAAGGCTATGGGGTGGCCCGCATTCATGGCAAAGTGGTCTTCGTCCCTTACACGGTAATGGGTGATGAGGCCTGGGTCGAAGTGACAGAAGAGAAGAAGAGATATTCATCGGGGCGGCTAATCCAGCTGATCGAATCTTCTCCCCGGAGAGTCAATCCTCCTTGTCCCTACTTTGGAAGTTGCGGCGGATGCCAGTGGCAACACATCAATTATATGGCTCAACCGGAGCTCAAAAAAGAGATCCTACGAGACCTCCTCAAAAGATTGGGCAGGCTGCAGGAAATCCCGTCCATCGGCGTCTTCCCTTCGCCCAAGCCTTATGACTACCGGATCAGAATCCAATTGAAGGTGAGAGGAAAGGCGATGGGCTACTACCGGGAAGGGTCCCATCAGATTGTGGATATCGACCACTGCCCCATCTCACATCCCTTGGTCAATCGGATAATCCGGAGACTTCGAGGGGAATTCGCTCTCTTTCGGCTCATGAAAGAGATCGAGATCAATGTCTCACCGGAGGAAGGAAGAGGAATGATCTTGTTTCATCCTCATTCTCACAATCGACAAATCGAGCCTTTCGCAAAGAGACTTCTTCAGAGTGAACCGATCCTCCGGGGCATCGCCATCGCGGGAAAGGGGAAGTTAGCTCTCTTCGGCGATTCTCTGGAGTTTACAGTTCCATCGTATCAAGACAGAAACCTTAATCTGAGAGTCTCGCCGGGGAGTTTTTCCCAGGTCAACCCTGAACAGAACCAGAGGTTGATTCAGATCGTTCTTCAATTCTCAGAGGCAATCAACGAGGACAGCATTTTGGATCTTTATGCCGGCGTGGGGAACCTCACCCTCCCATTAGCCATGGGAGCAAAAGAAGTCCTGGGGATCGAGGAGAACAGAACGGCCGTCGAGGATGCGCAGTTCAATGCAGAAAGAAATGGGATCCAAAACTGCCATTTTATTCAAGGAAGGGCAGAACACGTCTTGTCGAATTGGGAAAGGGAGACACCTTCTCTCGTCGTTCTCGACCCTCCCAGGACAGGATGCAAGACGATTTTGGATCAAGTGGTCAGATTGAAACCCAGAAAGATCATCTATGTCTCTTGCGAACCCACTACCTTCGCACGGGATCTCTGCCTCTTCTCGGAGAGGGGATATCTTCTGCAAAAACTCAGCCTCATCGATATGTTCCCACAGACCTACCATATGGAGGTGGTGGGACTGCTCACGCAGCCACAGGTTAAGGTTTAGGTTGAGGTTCAGAAAATCACGTTGACGCTAAGGTTGAGGGAATGCCTTTTCGTTATTTTGTCTTATTAATGAGTCCATAATAGAAAAAATTTTACCATTGCTAACAGGAGATCCCCCATCCCCCTCCCGACCTCCCCCTTGAAGGGTGAGGAATTATGCGTAGCGCGTGACAATTTCCATCCCCTTCAGGGGGAGGGAAAGGGTGGGGGTGGGGTAGATGGTTTATGATCTAAGCAGAACCTGAATTGAGTGAGATTAAAAACGAAATCAGGTGTCTACATAATTATGGAATGATTATTGACCTTAATCTCAACCTTAGCCTCATTTTTTAATCTTATATCACTTTGTTGAGCGGGTACTCAATAATGCCCACGGCCCCCCGCTTCTGCAATTTTGGAATGAGTTCCCGGACGACCTTCTCGGAAATAATCGTCTCCACAGAAAACCAATCGTTCTGGAAAAGGTTGGAAACTGTGGGTGCAGTGATGCTCGGGAGGATTTCAATCACACTCTTGAGGTCATTGGCTGACACGTTCATCTTAAGTCCGACCATCCCCTCTGCACGGAGGGCTCCCTGAAGAAGAAGGGAGATCTGTTCGATCTTCTCCTTTTTCCATGGGTCTTGATAAGACTGGCGATTGGCGATTAGCTGCGTATTGGTCTGCAGGAGCTCTTCGACGATCCGCAGGTTATTCGCCCGCAACGTGCTTCCGGTCTCTGTGACCTCGACGATGGCATCGCACAACCCTTCGATCACCTTGCCTTCCGTGGCCCCCCATGAAAACTCCACATCGACTTTGATGTTTCGCTCGCTAAAGTATCTCTTGGTAAAATTGACAAGCTCGGTGAAGATCTTTTTCCCCTTCAAATCCTTCAGGTGACGGATGGGGGAATCCTCCGCCACGACCAGAACCCATCGGGCAGGAGAGGGGCTGGTTTTGGAGTAGACCAAATCCTGAACGACCACGACATCCGAGCCGTTTTCTAAAATCCAATCCTTTCCGGTCAGCCCCACATCCAACGTCCCTGTTTCCACAAACCTCGACATCTCCTGAGCCCTGACCAGCGTGCAGCGAATCTCATCATCATCCACCATGGGAAAATAACTCCGAGAGCTCACCGTGATCTTCCAGCCCGACTTCTTAAACAACTCAACGGTGGCGTTCTCCAGACTCCCCTTCGGGATCCCAACCTTCAACATTTTCACTTTCCGTAAACCTCCTTCGGGTCAAAGATTCTTTTTCCTAAGACTTCCCATTGCCCTTTCTCAAATCGTTGATGGAAGCAGGTTTTAAAACCGGTATGGCAGGCCGCCCCTCCGATCTGATCCACTTTGAGCAGGAGGGTGTCCCCATCGCAATCGAGATAAATCTCTTTAACTTCCTGAAAATTTCCCGAGGTC
The DNA here is from genome assembly GCA_963765435.1 of uncultured delta proteobacterium. Lineage (GTDB taxonomy): Bacteria > Desulfobacterota > BSN033 > BSN033 > UBA1163 > UBA1163. The sequence goes on along the minus strand of CAVXWK010000002.1, from coordinate 1,067,966 downwards.
TCCCCTTTGACCCAAATTTTCTTGCGAGACCTCGACCAGAAGGAGGCCTTCTTTGTTTCCAGCGTCTTTTCCCACGATTGTCGATTCATATAACCCAACATCAAGACCTCGTTGGTGGAGGCCTCCTGGACGATCACCGGGATGAGCCCATCCCCTTTCTTGAAATCGATCTCGATCACGCTTCCTCCCCCTTCCAATTGCAGATTTCGGATTGTCGATTTCGGAATTTCAAATCCGCAATCCCCATTCCCTGCCTCGCCGGGAGCTCGTCAAGGCGGGCGCAATCCGCATTCAAGGTTCTTCCATGAGCAGTTTCGCCATCTGGGCGGCGTTCTTGGCCGCGGAGCCGGAGTAACAGTTATTGAAAAAGATGAGGGTCTTTGCTGCCTTCTTGGAAATCTCCCTGATACCCGGAACGAATTCCTTCAGCTCTTTTTCGCTGTAAAGATAATCATACCTCACCTTAAGCGGAACGTTGAACCAATTGGGATTTCTGCCATGAAACCTAAAATAACCGATTTCAGAAGTAGCCCTTGGGAGGTAAGGCATCAATTGGGGCAGCTTCGGCTCGTCAACGACGCAGAATCCGATCCCGCTTCTCTCCAGGGACTGAAACGTTTCTTCTTTAAACCAGGCCTTGTTCCGGAACTCAAAAACCAGCGGGAGATCCCCCATCTCCTCCTTAAATTGTTGAAGATAGCTTGAGTTCTCCCGGTTGGGAAAGAATCCGTAGGGAAACTGCGCCAGGACGCAGGCGAGTTTCTTCTCTTCAATCAGAGGAATGAGACCGTATTTGAATTTCTTAAAGGTCTCCCGATTGTCGATCCTTGCACGGGTCTCCTTATCCCAGATTTCATGCGTCATCCCTTTGAAAGACTTCACCACAAATTCAAAACTCTCGGACGTCTTTTGGGCCATCCCCGCCAGACTCTTTTGAGAGGGAAGGGTATAATAGGTAAAATTGATCTCCAGGGCATGAAACCCCAACTCTTTTTCGTAAAAGGATAACATATCCCTTTCCCGAATGCCTGCGGGATAAACCGGTCCCTTCCAATCCGGAAAGGAAAACCCACTCGTCCCGATCTTGATCGTTTCTTCCATGGTCCGTATGGAGCCCAGGGGCAAAGGCCGTGCCTGCATCCCGAAGTACGTTTCGGCACGCAGGCGTGATCTTCTGCGTAGGCGGATAAAGGAATCGGGCCCAAGGGCCCGGTGTTTAAAAATAGAACGAATGGGAGGAAGTTGTCAACCCTGATGTTGCCTCCTCATCTCGATTTAGAAAACAAAACCTTTCTCCAGGCCGGTCATTGCGAGTCCCGCCAAAAGCGGGAAAAGGTGCGTGGCAATCTCACCAAAACCTGCTTCTCTTCAGATGCTGCTATGCGGAAGACATATCGAATCGGGACCTGGGATCGACGTGATCACCATCCTGGAGCGTGTCAGCTTTCAACATGGTCAAATTCTTGGAAGCGGAAAAAGCCATGAATAAAAAACTTAATTAATGCGTCAAAAAAGGTAAAGATGTTTGGCGTATAGAGAGAAATACAGAGTTTTGACTCTCTGGGTTAAAATAGCAGAGGAGGTGAAAAAAATGAAAAGAATTGTATTAATAGGCACTTTACTGCTGGTCTTTGTCCTGACAGCGGGCACAGCTTCGGCTCGGGTCATTTTGGGCCCTGGGTGGCCCTTCCTCCCGCCGATCATCGCACCCCCGGTAATTGCAGCGACGCCTCCACCAGCTTACTACCCGAATCTTTATGGCTATTACTCATACCCCTATGGCTATTATGGCTTTCGGGCGTGGGGTCCGGGTTACTGGGGTCATGGTGGATGGGGGAGAGCCCGGATTCCGGGTCATTGGAGATATCGTCGATAGCACCTTTTTCGGTAAACTGCACCATAATGTTTGAAAGAAAACGTGAGGAAAGTTTCCCCTAAAATAAGGGCAGGGCGATTTCTAACCCTGCCCTTGCTCTTTATTTTGCCAATGGCTATTTCTTTTATTTCAATTTGGGTTACCTAATCTGATGTTCCGAATCTTCGTCTCGCTTTCTGCCTCCATGTAAATCTCAACTTTTCTTTGTTTTATGTTTAAGAATACTCCACATTAGATATTAAGTAGTTTTTTGGCATTCAATCCAAGAAGCATCTCAATTTCACTCTGGGTGAATTTTGCATCATCCGGAGCTTTAGTTGCCAGTTCCTTTATGGCAGCGACAAAATTCTTTTCAGATATTATTCCCCACGAAAAAGGGCTGTCTGTGCCGAATAAAACCCTTTCGGGTCCGAAAGCATCCACGGCCTCTCAAATTATCCGGGCAAATTGTGGATAGTCTCTTCTGGCCATATCCTGCGACATGGATATCTCCGTGTAGAGGTTAGGGCGCTGCCACCCAAATGAACAGAGCTGTTGTCTGTATCCATAAGCCATATGAGCTGCTATGATATTCACTTCTGGAAATCTCAGCAGCATTTTATCAAGATAGATGGGATCGCAATATCTGCTGGATGTGGGAACAACACTCGGGCCGGTATGTGTTATCACTGGAATCCGATAATCCGCGATTGCCTCAATGAGATTCAGTGTTTCAGCCTCTTCCGGATTGAATCCCGCGCTTGGGTGCAGCTTCGGTCCTTTTGCTCCCCACTCTTCAACGCATTTTTTGACGAACGCTATTGCGCCGGGCCTTCTGGGATCGATATGCGCAAAGGGAATGATCTTATCCGGATGCTTTTTCGCAGCATTAAAAAGAATCTTATTCTGTTCCTCGATCAAAACCTCAGGTTCTCCTGTTAACAGTCCGGTGTCAAACAGGAAAACAACCGTCTTATCAATCCCCGCCTTTTCCATTTGTTCAAGGTGTTTTTCTCCAGTCGTATCGAAGTACTTGGGAAATATTTTGGTTTGAACAGATTCAACGGAAAATGGCAAGCCCCTCCCGGATACGATAAGATATATCATCCGGGCATAGCCTTTCCAAAACTTTTCGGAATACCATTCTTTTGCCACGACGTGGCGGTGAATATCAATAATCATTCTACTGCCTCCATTCCGTTATGCATCAGTTTCCTAAAAAGCTCCCCCTGGGACCGCGCCCATCCGTGAAAGAATGGCGGCCGGAGTTCACAACTAAAACTGACTGCGCAGTTCACTTACCTATTAACCATTACCAGACTTTTCTTTCGTCCCCTCCACCATCATCAGATCAGCCTTCTTCTTCCCTTTTCTAATGACGTAATAAAAATAAAAGAAATTTATAGCCCCGGTAAGAGCTAAACATGAAAACATAATCGGATAACTGGTCCCTTGAAGGATGATCCCCATGATCATTGGACCTATTCCAGCTCCCAGGTCGCCAAGTGCTGTAAAAGTGGCCATGGCTGGGCCCTGGGCAGAACTTGCAGTTTCAATGGCATAAATCAGCACGGAAGGATAGAGAAGAGCCCATCCCGTTCCCAAGATCACTGCGACAAGGATAAACATTGGCAGAGTGGTGGAGAAGGTAAGAATAACCAGTGAAATAAATATAGCGATCAGGCAAGGGGCGATCACTCTCTGTCTGTTATAGATATCTAATATCTTTCCGCCTAAAATACGACCCAGGACAAGGGTAAAAGCTAAAAAGACGAAGAAGATTCCAGGATTCGAGACCCCGTGCCTCAAGGCATAGAGAGGGAAGAAAGCAATTAAAGTCCCCCAGATAATGTTGAGCATGAAGGCTATTAAAGAAGGCGGAAGTGCTTCACGGCTGAGAATTGTTTTGAGCTTAAAGGATGGAGGTTCCGATGGAATGACTTCCCTCTTCCCCAATTTTAGGGTGATCAATAGAGAGCACAGGGATAGGCCCGCGCACACCCAGAAAAGGACAGAGAAGTTAAAGTGGTTGATAATGAGCATTCCGAAGTATGGCCCCAAGGCATAGGCCATATTAAAGGATAAATAGAAGTAACTGATAAGCTGGCCGCGATGCCTTTCAGGGGTGATATTGGCTACCAGCGTGAAAGTGGCAGTCGAAAAGAAGGCGAGTCCAATCCCGTGAATGACCCTCACGATGAAAAGCGGCCAAAATGGAGGTGCAAAGAGATAGGCAATGGATGAGAAGACATAGAGAATGGTCCCGGGAATCATGACGTTTCTTTCGGGGATCGTTAAAAGGGCCCTTCCTACGACGGGGCGGAGGATCAATGAGGAGACACTGAAAATTCCGATGAGAAAGCCAATCTCCGCTTCCCTGGTTCCAAATCTTGAAAGATAGATAGGAATGGTTGGAACAAGAAGGCAGAATACAAGCGTAAAAGCAAAGTGAGCGAAGAAACAGAGGATGAAATCGCGAGTTAATATCTTCTGGGTTGGCATACCTTGAATGGATATATCTTAATCTTACAATTCCTCCTTTGTAAAGGGATTGGAACTTCTCCTTATATATAAGGTAGAAGTGAGTCCGGTCTCGGTGATCGATGAAGATGACTTGGCGCGCGTTGCCGGAAAGAGACAAGAAAAGGGGACAGCGGGTTAGCCCACTGCCCCCCTGTTGCATACGCCGTGTGTTAAAACAAACGCATCCCTACTCAATGTTGTTTAATAAATGATTGTGTAGGCGAGTCGCTTTCTCTGTTTATCCCATCCCACGCCCTGATCCTGAAATAACCTGTATAATTTAAACCGGCTCCTGCACCGGTTCCGATGAGTTTCTCCACTGCAGTCCATTGGGATGACGATAACGTCTCCTCAAGGATGGGCGTTACATTGGGGTTTGTTACCGTATAGGTATATGCCAGTATCGGTGTAGGTTTGGTGAAGCTCATCGTTTGGCTTATCTCCAACCGGAACTTAATATTGTAGTTCGTTAAGAATACAAATGTCGGATACTGTGCGACAGGAAGTGTAGCTCCATCCGCTGGAGACAGGATTGTCGGCGGGGAAGCTGAGCTTACACTAAACTGCCTCACAGGACTCTCTGCCGTGCTGTTATTCGCCCCCGTCCCCACAACCTCCCAGTAGATAGGGGTGATGGTGCCTGCGGCCATGATCTTTTTCCACGTGGCAATCGAAGGGGTCCAGCTGCTTTTTGTGCCGGAGGCAGAACCCTCTGCAATGAGAAGCCCCTTGGTTGAAAAACCCGTGGCCGAGGTGGAAAAGAGAATCTCAAAGCTCTTAAAGGGCTCAACGGCTATCCATTGGAAGGTAGGCTGGTAGTTATTGATGAGGGACAGGTCTGCGAAGACGGAATTGTCGGCCGGCGCTTTAGCGATCAGCAATCCGTTGTACTCAACCGCCCCTATGTCCACTACACCGTTGATGATCCGGCTATTACCATCAATGTCAGTAGCAGGAAGAGCGGGGGCACTGTTATCCCCCGCATTGATGCAGGGAGAAGATTGAGAGGCCAGGTGATAGTAACCAAACGCGTCAAAGAGAGGAGGGAGATCGATGTTTCCAGCAGACCCGCCATTCCAGCTGCCGGATATAACATTATAGTCATTGTTGTAGCCGTAGGCAGTGCCGGTACCAGAAAGTGAGATATCGCCACCCGTGTTCCCCCAGATGATGTTGTTGTAGAAATATAATTCGTTATTAGACATAGAAACCTCTACCCCACCACCATTTAGGCCACTGTTCTTTGTGATGGTATTGTTGGTGAAAATGATCGCGTATGTCATACCTGAACTTGAAGAAGAAGAGGCAAAGACCGCACCATCGAAATAAGAGGTATTTGCTGCGATGATGTTGTTGGCGAAGACGATTGGGCCTATCGTGCCTGAAGAATATGAGTAAGCATTGGCGTATACCCCCCCGCCCCATCCAAAGCCAGGTGATGCAGTATTCCCTGTGATGGTGTTGAGATCGAAGGTGATCGTGTTTGTCGCGCCTGTATCTGTCGTAATATCGCAATAGACACCCCCTCCAGAACCGACCACCGCATGGTTATTCGCGATCGTGTTCCCTGTGAGGGTGACAAAGCCACCTGTACCTGAACTACTAGACATACTGATATATACGCCCGCCCCCCCAAAAACCTCCGCATAGGCGGTGTTCCCCGAGATGGTGTTTTGTGTCATTGTGATTGCCCCCGACGTACCTGAATTTGAGTAAGACTCGGCATAGACCCCGCCGCCTTCTCCATCATAGACGTAGTTTCCTGTAATAGTGTTCCCCATTAGGCTGATAACGCCACCCGTCCCTGATGACTGTGAGAAAGACTCTGCCAAGACCCCGCCAGCTCCATTATAGCCGTAGTTTCCTGTAATAGTGTTCCCCACTAGACTGATAACGCCACCCGTCCCCGTACCTGTTACCTGAGACTGGGCAAGAACCCCGCCGCCTTGATTATAGGCGTAGTTTCCGGTGAAGGTGTTTCCCGTGAGACTGATATCGCCGCCCGTACCTGAAGTTGAAGAAGAAGAGGCAGTGACCCCGCCGCCTTCACCATAGCCGTAGTTTCCCGTGAAGGTGTTTTCATAAAAGTAGATTTGGCCTGACCCGGTTACCCCGGAGGACTCTGCCAAGACCCCGCCGCCTTGATTAGCTGTATTTCCGGTGAAGGTATTCCACATGAAGGTGATCGGGCCACCCGCCCCTGAACTTGAGTAAGAATAGGCATAGACCCCCCCGCCGCCCTCATAGGCGTAGTTTCCCGTGAAGGTGTTTCCCGTGAGGGTGATAGTGCCACCCGTACCTGAATTTGAGTAAGACTGCGCATAGACCCCGCCGCCTTCACTACCTGTGTTTCCTGCGAAGGTATTGCCCGAGAGGGTGATAGTACCGGCCGTACTTGAATTTGAATCAGACTCGGCATAGACCCCCCCGCCGCCACTTCCAGTAGTATTCCCATTTCGAATAGTAAATTCCTCTACTGAGATATTGCCACCATTGCTATCATAGAGAGACAGCACTATTCCTGCATGGTTGCCATCGAGCACGGTTTTTGCGGGATTGAATACCTGGCTGACACACCCTTTGGTATAGCCGCCCTGAAGGGTGATGCTCTTCCCAAAACTGGAGTTATACGTGAAATTCCCTGTATACGTCCCCTGGACGACCATGATGACGTTATCCTCCCCATTGGATGAGGCTGTGGTTAAGTCTGCCTGGAGGACCGCAGCATTGTTCACACAAAACTGCTCCGCCCATGTCCCCCTTGCCTCAAAGGCCAGGAAGACCATACAACAAAGAAATACAATGACTACCTTTTTCATTGTCTTTCCTCCTTTCTTATTTTGCTGATGAGACATTTGCTATCAGGCTCTCCAAAACCTTTACCCCTGGATGCTGTTGAATATATAAAAAAGGGAATAGTAGGTCAAGAAAAATCGACTACCGATGAATACCGATTGGAATCAAGCATGCTTATGAAAAAATTGTTTCTTAATAAAAAAGGGGGATCAGTTAGAGGAGGGCTATAACTGATCCCCGTCAGTACATCAAAGGGGGGTGAAATCAGGGGTGATTTGGTATACCGGCTTTGTCTAATCTTGGTTGATGCGGCAGGTCAGGGTTTCTCCTGACATTACACTTCCTGTTTCTGCACATTATCTTCGTCTGTACTACCCTATCGCCACGCCTCTTAAGTGTTTCTTGATTGTTCCCTTTTCTGAATGAAGCCAGACGAACTGCTCTTGAGAAAGTCCGGATCTAAATCCTTCAATGTCGAATCCTTCTTCCTCCAGAAGTTCAGCCAGATCAGACAGCTTCTGGCTCAGTTCTTGCTCCTGGAGGTAATATTCTTTTTTAATTCTTTCCAACCCACCCAGTTGCTCCCATTTCTCCATGAATCTTTTTCGGTTCAAAGAGGTAACTCTATCCGTGGCTGTTCCATTGGGCCTCCAGGAAGGATCTAAAAGGAGGAGGATCGGAGTGAGCAAACCCAGTTCATCCTGCAACTGGACACACTCGTCAATCAACGCTACGATTTCTTGGTTCATACGGCACCTCGTGATTTTGTTTCAAGATATGATCATCTTAAAAGTCTAATGTGAAACTGCGGTTAAGAAGATGTGAAATTTTGGTTACGAATGAATTGCTTATAAACCATGACACTATCACAGCGATCGCACTTCATATGGAATCCACTATAAAATTATTAGGGAATTTATCAGACCAAGTTTACGAGGCCAACATGAACCTAAAGGGTAATCTTCAAAGTTGGAGTAAAATCCTCCTTCGAGGATTACACGAAGGAGTATTGGGGGGGAGTTTGGTCAGAAAACAAACCGCCCCTCGGACGTTCCCCCTCTACGAAAAGATTGCGGCCAGAATTCACAACTAAAACCGCCTGCGCAGTTTACAAGTCTTCACCCAAAGACTCCCCTAAGTGTTAACGATTACCGCAGAAATCTTCACCTCTCTCTTCCCGGAGCCTTACTCAGGTCTTCAAGAAATTTAGGCGGGATTTGATAGCCCAAACTTTGCACCTTCCTCACATCCTGCCAAGATTTGTCGTGTTCTTTCTTAACATAATAAACAATCCCTCGGTTGGTGTAGGCCATTGCAAACTTTGGATTTATCTTTTATAAGATGGTGGCTCTTATTCTGAAGGATACAATGGAGGAGGCGAGAAGAAGCTTTCCTTGTAGAATGTATTAATAAAGGCAAAGACAGTGAAATAATGAAAAAAATTGGAAGGGCTGTTACGGCGAAGGATTTGGAAGAAAGTCTGTATTTTTGGGATTTATGCGAAAACCAAGTCAAATGGACTGATTTAAGGGCGTTATTTGGAAGGGAGATGGTGTCCCATTAACTTAGAAGGGAAGAGAAATAAAAAAATGGCAATATTGACATCGTTTTTAACTATTCTATTAGTTCTTTACTCTGCCAATGTTCATGCCCAACGGACGATCAAGGTGGGAATCCTTGATACCTACAGCGGGCCACCAGCTGTTTATGGAAATGACGCGCTGAACGGCTTCAAACTGGCATTGAATGAGATTAACAAGAAAGGGGTTCTGGGTAAAAAAATCGAGTTTACCACCCGTGATGACAAGTTCAAGGTAGATATCGGCCTGACCATGGCCAAAGAACTCGTGATGCTAGAGAAGGTTGATCTCATTGTCGGTACCATCAATAGCGCTGTTTCCCTAGCCGTTTCCGAGTATGCAAAAAAGGAAAAGATACCATTCATCGTTTGGATTTCAAAGACTGAGAAGATCACCGGGGAGAAAGGACATCGCTATGCGTTTTGCACTGCTGAAAATACCTATATGGCCGGAAAGGCTGGAGGAGTTGCCCTAAGCAAGAAACCTTATATCAAGTACTGGATTGCTGGTGATGATTATGAGTATGGACATGCCATCGCCGGTGCTGCCTGGCGCAATCTAAAGGCACTCAACCCCAAGGTAGAGCTCGTAGGGCAATCGTGGTGGAAGGTAGGCGAGCCTGATTTAATACCCTATATTACAGCGATCATGTCTGCCAAACCTGATGCTGTGATTTTTGCAACAGGGGGCGCGAGCATGACCAATGCCCTCAAGGCGATCAAATCGACAGGTATGTCTGAAAAATTCCCCATTTGGATTCATACGGCAACAGACTATGCAGTTCTTAAACCCTTAGGTCTTGACGCCCCTGAAGGCATAATGGGAACCATGGATTATCATTTTTATTATCCGGATATTCCGGCCAACAGGGCCTTTGTGAAGGCTTTTCAAGATGCTTATAGAAATCCCCCTGGATTTCCCGCATTCCATGCTTATAATACAGCACACTTCATTGCAAATGCATTTCAGAGGGCGGGTTCCATAGATAGAGAAAAGTTTATTAATGCATTAGAAGGAATGAAGATCGACAGCCCGGTAGGTGAAATTGAGATGCGGGCATATGATCATCAGGCCATGTTGCCGATGTTCATGGGTGTGACGAAAAAGGTACCGGAATATCCTTTCCTGATAGCAACGGATATCGTGACAATCCCTGCGAAGGATATAATGCCCAGCATTGAGGAAATAAAGAAGGCTCGAGGACAGTAGATCTCTTACCTTTAAATTAAGAATTGTCTTGACCGATGTGTTATTTGACAGAGGGTGTCAAAAGAAGTCTTTATTCGCTACTTCATCTGCTACGAATCTTCAGCCCCGGATAGTTTTAGGATTTAACGCTTACTGGTGGAAACTTTCGAGAAAAAAGGAGGCAGGGACCACTCCTTTTTAATGGGATTCTACGAAATGACTATCCGGTTCCCTCATGGCCGGAGTGAAAATTGAAATACCCACCAATGGCTCATCTCCAGTATTTTTTGTCTGATGCACCTTACCCATAGGGTTGAAATGAACAGTTCCCGGCTTAATATCAGTCCATTTATCATTGACCAGCATTCTCCCTGTTCCCTTAATTACGTATACAGTTTCATTATGCGTTTTGTGAAAATGGGCCTTGATTTCTGCTCCTTCAACTAATCTCACTACAAAAACAGTAATCGTATCGTCTTCTGCGACTTTGATCCTTTGAATTGTTTCGCCAGCTTTCAAGGGATTGTCTTTAAGAATTTGGTCTACATGGGCAACGATTTGCGAAGTAGTATCTGCTGCATTGGTAAAGGCTAAAGTTGCAAAGAAAATAAATAAACAAATAACAATTCCACTAACAGCAGTATTTCTTTTTGATAACATATGATTGACCCCTGATGTCAATAGTGGACACGAAGCGCTCTCTCATGCTGCAAGTTGCCTTGTATAGAACTGCCGCTCATAGACAACCGGAGAAAGGTACCCCAGCCGTGCTTGCCGTCTTTGCCGATTGTAGAATACCTCGATGTATTCCGTGATCTCCCGGATGGCCTGCTCTCTCGTCTTGAAGCGACAGTGATGGACAAGCTCATTCTTGAGCGTACCCCAGAAGCTCTCCATGGGAGCATTGTCGTAGCAGTCGCCCTTCCTGCTCATAGATGCTCTCATCTTGAACTGATCCACCAGCTTCCGGTATTCATGGGCGCAGTACTGACTCCCACGATCCGAATGGTGAATCAGGCCTGCTCCGGGCCGTTTGGCTGCCACGGCTCTGAACAGAGACTGGCTCACCAGGTTCTTGGTGAGACGATTGCCCATGGCATATCCAACGATTTCTCCCGTGCAGAGGTCCTTATGCCCTGCCAGATAGAGCCAGCCTTCTTCTGTGGGGATATAGGTAATGTCGCTGACCCAAACCTCGTTCGGCGTCGTTGCCTTAAACTGCTGATTGAGCAGATTCTGTGCCACAGGCAGAGCATGCTTCGAATCCGTGGTGGCCTTGAACTTCCTCTTCTGCTTACACCGTAACCCAAGCTTCTTCCTGATCCGTCTGATCCGGCAGATCCCGACCTTTACACCCTGTTCTTTGAGCTCATGCTGTAATCTCTCTGGACCGCACGTCTCACGGGTCCTCTTGTGGGCGGCTTTTATCTCTACTTCCAGCCTTCCCTCTTCCAGGACACGTTTGGAAGGCTTGCGCCTGAACCATTGGTAATAACCGCTCTTGGATACACGCAGAATACGGCACATCATCCCAATACAATACTTGAATCGCATTGCTTTCATGATCGCGTACCTGGCAGCGACTCCTTCGCAAAGTACACGGCCGCTTTTTTTAATATGTCTCGCTCCATCCTGGCTTCTGCCAGTTCACGCTTCACCCGGGCAAGCTCCATCTCTATTTCCGTAAGCGGCCTCTGGTGCTTTCCAACCTCCTTAAGCTTGCCTTCTCTGCTCGCCTTAACCCAGTACCGTATTGTCGAGGCCGCAACCGATAACCGACGCCCCACCTCCGGTATCTTTAATCCGCCTTCTGTTACGAGCTTCACTGCTTCCTCTCGAAGTTCCTTCGTGTAGATTGCTCTCGGAATCCTTTCCATTCTGACACCTCCGTCTTTAGTATTTTACCTCAACTTTGGTGTCCACAAAAGTCATCTTACCCCAGATTACCTCCTTTGGTCTGATTAGTTTCGACTATAAGCTACCAAGTTTGAATAAGGATGTCAAGAATTTCCGGATGTTGGAGGCGCCGCAAACACTGCTTTGTATTCGGTACGTTGTCATCAGATGTGGAATTTTATTTAACCGATTCTGCTTGAAATGTTTATCCCGTTACGGAATTCATGAATCAACATTTTAAGGAGTATTGGGGCGGGAGTTTGGTCGGAAACCAAACCGCGCTGACTTAACAAAGTTCACTACTCCCTCTGGGACCGCCCCATCTGCGAAAGGATTGCGGCCGGGATTCACAGCTAAAACCGACTGCGCAGTTCACCTGCCTAATGTTCAGTGATGAATGTCTTCGATAATTAAGAATTATTGTTTGAAACATGCACAAAAGCGCCGAGATATTATTTCCGGTACATGATACATTTCAGTCTATCCAGAGTCAGGCCATCTCCCCTATCCAACATCGCCAAAACCACCGGAGACGTCAGACGTGCAATCGGAGTTCTGATCGCAACAGATTGGAACGTGAACGCACCTGGTTAGCTCTCCTACATGCGAACTGATTACACCCACAACGGATAATGCAATAGCCAACAAAACCAAGATCTTCTTGATCTTGTTGTACGTCCTTTTTTATACCACCTCCTTGAAATTTAGGGAAGACTCAGACTCGCCCAGGCCTCCCACTGCTTTATGATACTTACAAATTCAAACATTGTGGATCGCTTCCTGAACATGGTGTCACCTTGACACCAAAAGTACCTGTGAAAATAGCCGGGAATGCAGACCAATCGGAATAGGTACTACCGTCTTGAGATGCCCAATCGTCACCAACATAGTTGAAGGCGCTACCCCCAACTGTTCCTGTAATCGACATGGAGGTTGTGTCGTAGTTAGCAGACGATGAATCATAGCTCTCATAAACTGTGCCTGTAAAGGTTAAATATCCATATCCATACGGTTCCCCTCCATTACATGTACCAGTGGGAGTCTCGGTGGGATTGTTATCAGCGAATCCGATACCATCAGGACAAATGATACAAGCTGCATTTCCTTCAACCGACCTGCTTTGGGTAGCTGGTGGCTTTGTTAGTGATACTTGTGGCTTGGTTAAGATCACCCCTGGCTGACAACTTATTGTCCATATCTTCTGACCGTAAAATGAAGATTTTGGATTTGGGCTCTTCCACGAAACGAGTATTTGCAGCAGATTTCCATACGTCGGCGAGCTAGAATTCAAATCAAACCACGAGTAAAGAATAGGGTCATATTCCAGTTTTCCTTTCACAACTTCGTGGATCCCAGGCATCACTGTGATAAACCGTCGACCTTCTGATAGAGTCGTGGATCCGAAACCTATCTCCTCTTCATAAGTAAGCTTGAGACTTAGGCTAGTAAACGGACCTGCCATATCCGAAGCCGTTCCGTCCGTAGCCGAATAGCTCGTGAACCCATACTCGCTATCTATACTATTGACCCCTTGCACATAGAAGCCCATCCCGGGACTGCCTGTGGCATACGTATTGTCAGTAGCTGTTAGAACCGGATTACCATTGATATATGCAGTAATACTACTCCCACTAATCGTAGCCTTGATCACATCCCCGTTCTTAGCACCATAATGGGGTAAGATGACTTTTGTGGACACCAAAGTTGAGGTAAAATACTAAAGACGGAGGTGTCAGAATGGAAAGGATTCCGAGAGCAATCTACACGAAGGAACTTCGAGAGGAAGCAGTGAAGCTCGTAACAGAAGGCGGATTAAAGATACCGGAGGTGGGGCGTCGGTTATCGGTTGCGGCCTCGACAATACGGTACTGGGTTAAGGCGAGCAGAGAAGGCAAGCTTAAGGAGGTTGGAAAGCACCAGAGGCCGCTTACGGAAATAGAGATGGAGCTTGCCCGGGTGAAGCGTGAACTGGCAGAAGCCAGGATGGAGCGAGACATATTAAAAAAAGCGGCCGTGTACTTTGCGAAGGAGTCGCTGCCAGGTACGCGATCATGAAAGCAATGCGATTCAAGTATTGTATTGGGATGATGTGCCGTATTCTGCGTGTATCCAAGAGCGGTTATTACCAATGGTTCAGGCGCAAGCCTTCCAAACGTGTCCTGGAAGAGGGAAGGCTGGAAGTAGAGATAAAAGCCGCCCACAAGAGGACCCGTGAGACGTGCGGTCCAGAGAGATTACAGCATGAGCTCAAAGAACAGGGTGTAAAGGTCGGGATCTGCCGGATCAGACGGATCAGGAAGAAGCTTGGGTTACGGTGTAAGCAGAAGAGGAAGTTCAAGGCCACCACGGATTCGAAGCATGCTCTGCCTGTGGCACAGAATCTGCTCAATCAGCAGTTTAAGGCAACGACGCCGAACGAGGTTTGGGTCAGCGACATTACCTATATCCCCACAGAAGAAGGCTGGCTCTATCTGGCAGGGCATAAGGACCTCTGCACGGGAGAAATCGTTGGATATGCCATGGGCAATCGTCTCACCAAGAACCTGGTGAGCCAGTCTCTGTTCAGAGCCGTGGCAGCCAAACGGCCCGGAGCAGGCCTGATTCACCATTCGGATCGTGGGAGTCAGTACTGCGCCCATGAATACCGGAAGCTGGTGGATCAGTTCAAGATGAGAGCATCTATGAGCAGGAAGGGCGACTGCTACGACAATGCTCCCATGGAGAGCTTCTGGGGTACGCTCAAGAATGAGCTTGTCCATCACTGTCGCTTCAAGACGAGAGAGCAGGCCATCCGGGAGATCACGGAATACATCGAGGTATTCTACAATCGGCAAAGACGGCAAGCACGGCTGGGGTACCTTTCTCCGGTTGTCTATGAGCGGCAGTTCTATACAAGGCAACTTGCAGCATGAGAGAGCGCTTCGTGTCCACTATTGACATCAGGGGTCATAATCATGGGACAGAAAGCCACGGGTCCCGGGTTTTATGGGATAGCCAGGTTGCCGAGATCAAATCAAAGGAACCGGGTCACCGTGGCTTCATTCAAAATGGTAATCCGCTTTTTATTTTGGAGAACATAATTTGACAAGATTACACATTTGTTCCATATTATCAAATCGTTAGCTTTGGCATAAGATTAGCGTTTTTAAATTAATTTAACTAAAGGGGAGGGACAATAAAATGAAAAAAGTACTAATTCAAGCGTTGATCATTTTAATCTTGGGATTCATTCCTTATTCTGTCTATGCAGTCGAATATGCTTTTACGCCAATTGATGTCCCTTATGTTTCGTCCACTTATGCATCTGGTATATCTGGGAAAAATATCGTGGGAACATATGCAGATTTTAGCGTCTGGCACGGGTTTCTTTACAATGGCAAAACCTATACCACGCTCGATGACCCCGATGGTGTTTCCGGGACTACTGAAGCACAGGGCATATTTGGAAAAAATATCGTGGGTTACTATCAGGATGCCAGCAGCAACTATCACGGGTTTCTTTACAATGGCTCAACCAAAACTTATACCACGATCGATGTCCCTGGTGCTAAGGAAACCGAAGCATGGGGCATATCTGGAGAAAATATCGTGGGATATTATGAGGATTCCAGCGGCAACGATTATGGATTTCTTTATAATGGCAAAACCTATAGTACGCTCGATGTCCCTGGTGCCAAGGTCACTTGGGCGTGTGGCATATCTGGAAGAAATATCGTGGGAATGTATGAGGATGCCAGCAGCAACTATCACGGGTTTCTTTACAATGGCTCAACCAAAACTTATACCACGATCGATGTCCCCGGTGCTGGGGAAACCGAAGCATGGGGCATATCTGGAAGAAATATCGTGGGAACGTATTATGCGGATTATGATGGCACCTGGAATGGGTTTCTTGCAACCCCTACCTCTGACACCAGCACACCTCCGACAATAGTGGAATTCAGCGTTTATTCACCCTCTACCTCACTAACCGTTTCTATCACCACCTTTACGGCAATCGATAACGTAGAGATAACAGGCTACATGGTCACAACATCCGCTATGGCTCCCTCGGCCAAGTCTTCAAAATGGAGCGCCACACCTCCGACAAGCTTCACTTTCCCAAGTACAACCAAATCAGGGACAAAGACCCTATATGCCTGGACCAAAGATGCGGATGGCAATGTTTCTAAAAGTCTCAGCGCTCAAGTAACGCTTAATCTTCTGTGATGGGTATAGTAAGGTAAACTTAGGTATTGGTATTTTCAGAGAGTAGAGGTCGGGTTAGAAATGGCTCTGCCTTTTTTTGCTTATTTCCTTCGGTGATCATCGACTCTCAGATCATCTCCACCTCGCAGGTAAACGTCTTAGGGGACTTAGTTAAGTTTATTAAGTAAGTGCGGTCTGGTTTCCGACCAAACTCCCGCCCAATACTCCTTCCTCGCCAACGTAGAATTTCCTGCTCTTATTGGAGATTTAAATAGGTAATCTTCAAAATATACTTTTCACAATGCCATTTTTGATATTGACAAAAGACATATTCAATGTATTATAGGTTTACCAATCCTGACGGAATTTCTCTTTCCAGGGAGAAAACTGAAGAAGAAGTTAAACGCTTTTTATCGATCTGCTTTCTATCTAAAGTAAAATCTTTTTTGAGTGAGGTTATGAAAAATCGTATGGATAAATCGCTTAGTATAATCTCTCTAATCGTTTGTCTCTCTTTGTTCTCTTGTAGCTCCGAGTATTACTACCTTCGTCGGGGAATCTTCAATTATAATGAAGGCCGATACGACCAAGCGATCTCCGATTTCACCAGAACCCTTGAGATAAACCCGAAGCTTGGGAATGTCTATTACAATCGGGGAGCTGCCTATTGGGTGAAGGGTGAATATGACAATGCTATCTCTGATTTCAATAAGGCTCTTGAGATAAATCCAAGGGATCCTGATGCTTACATCAGTCGAGGGGGAGTTTATATTAAGAAAGATCAACCTGATCATGCGATCCCTGATTTCAATAAGGCTCTTGAATTAGATCCAAAGTCGGCTGAGGCTTACTTGAACCGAGGGATAGCTTATTATCTTAAAAGAGAATACGATAAATCTTGGCAGGATGTGAAGAAGGCACGAAATTTAGGTTATCAAATCCCTCCTGAATTTCTTGAAGAACTTAGAAAGACCTCGGGAAGACAAGATTGAAGAAGGAGCAAGAACGCTTTTTTAAATCTCTTTTCTATCGGGGGGAACGTAATTAAGTTCATTAAATAAGTGCGGTTTGGTTTTCGACCAAACTCCCGCCCAAATACTCCTTCCTCAACAAACCCGCATTTTGTCAAAGTATGCACGATTTGTATTTGGTAATCGTCAGTCCTCCTTTCCTTCATTCCCAATCTCCTTCCTTACCTTCTAAGCACCACTCTTCACGCAACTTACAATCTATTTTTTGACTCAAAACCAAAAGAGAGGTATAAAATGGTATACAGTGATTCTCGCTGCGGCTGCACGTCCCGTTCAGCTGCTTCAAATCAAGGTTCTACAACTGCATATCGATGAGGCTACTTGTCTAATCAATCTTGCCAATGCCTTGGTCGGACATGGAGCCTTCAGATCTAACGAGTACAAACGTTAACCTGTGCGCTTCGTATGAGGTGGCCGTGGTCTTTGATAAGCCCTGAAAAACCGTATTCATATCGGCTGCCGCATTAAGAAAACATCTTCTCCAGACGGTGTGGGTGAGAGCTTCATGATCAAAAACTGGTTTCTGGGCAGGCTCCCAGATTGGTTTGTCCAATGGGTGGTTCTGCCCGTGGGCTGGTTCACCTTTTTTGGAGGTGTGTGGCTGGCCGCCCATCGTTTCCCGGCTGAATACGATTGGCGCTACATGACGATTTCCCGCCTGCTGTCCGCGGACGAAAACCCCCATGGCTATTGGGCAATTGCCCTCGGGACCTCCCTTTCGGGCCTAATTCAGATTCCATTGTCCGGTTTCTTCTACGAACGTCTGCGCGGCACTTCACCATGGGGAGCGAGGTTGGGTTGGGTTTTCATGGTTTTGGGGTGGGCAGCCATGATCCTGACGGGCATCATCCCAAAGCATCCATCCTTCTTCCCCAAAGCACATGATGTGCTGGCCTTCGCAGCGTTCATGGGGCTCGTCCTTTCCGTAGTAGTCAACACCGGCCTTGTGGTGCAGCAGGGATTCCTCCGTGCTGCCCCAAAGGATTCCGCCACGTCCTGGAGCTGGATCAGTTTGATGGTTCTGGCATTGATTCCTCTATCGGGGACAAGTCTGAGCCAGCTCTACCTTTACCTCTTTGGCAGAGGACTTGGTCGGGCGAGTCTTGTCTGGCGTGATCGCGGGGTACCCTTCGTGTTGAGCCTCGCTTTCTGGGAGTGGCTCACCTGCATTTTCCTGGTCGTGTATTTGATGCTGCTGTTCGGGCTGACATGCCGATTGAAACGCAAAACCCTCAATGACCCTTAACCCTCACCTTCCATTCCGACCTAAAAGTGATCAGGCGAACGAATAACCCTTGGGACGTCCGAGGGGGCATAGTTAAATTTGTTAAGCAAGTGCGGTTTGATTTCCGATCAAACTCCCGCCCCAATACTCCTCCCTGAAAATTTCGCTTCCCATAAGATAGTAGACCTATCCAAAGTTGGTCCCTTTCTCAATTGACGATTTCAATGAAACATTCTATAGATTAGGGAAGGGCAAATGCAGACTTGAATTGAGATTTAATCATCAGCTTTCAGATTTTAATCACAATAGTGCTATTGAATACCAAGAAGTTTGCTGGGTAATCCCGAAATGAACGAATGCTTTAAGTGAGAAGGAAGGGATTAAAAAAAGATGAAGACGCCGGAAATTATTGTTTCGGGCAAAAGTAACGGGGAGGGGATAGTTCTCCGTTACCAAACTGTCAGAGGGACTGATATCTTTGGCTTAGGCATACCGAATATCTATTCAAATACAGAATGGGACTTAGGGCCTACTTGGTGCTATTTAATTGCTGGTCGTGAAACCAGCCTGATCGATACAGGTAGGTTTGGGAATTATGCTGTTTTGGAATCTATGCTAAAGTCAACGGGTAAGGTGTTCTCAGATATTGACCGGATTATATTGACGCATAGCCACGAGGACCATGATGGAAATCTCGCCGAAATATTGCCTTCCGTACAGGGTGAAATATGGGCTCACTCAATCTACCGGCAGATGATTTCTTACCATCCTGACATAAAAGATGGCGCCAGGCACCCCGAGCTACCCGGTTCCTGCCGTCATTGCATCATGCCGGAAAAGTTCCGTAGTAGTACTTGTGTGCAATATCATCGAAGAAGAAGTCTGCTGGATATCGATTTTGCTATTGACAGCGACCCAAGGCGGCCGGGTGACAGCCTCAGTTTTATGTTTACTCCGGGGCATTCTCCGGATGCCATTTGCGTTGTTTTGGAAGATGAAGTTATATTTACCGGAGATACATTGCTGCCTGGCATTACTCCTCACCCCACTTTATCGAGTGCTTTTGAAGCGAATCGTCGAATCTTACCGGACAGCTATAGCCATGAAAACACGGTCTATGGCTTGATAAATTATATTAAGTCTCTGGACAAGTTGGCTGGTCTTACTCCCCAACCGACGGCAATATTTCCTGCCCACCGTTTGTTTTACAACGACGGATTCAACCTAATTCATAGTCTGCATGGGAGAGCCAGAGAAATTATCCAGTTTCACATCGACCGCTGCCGCGATATCTTGAGGATTATAGACGCTAAACCGACTGGGTTGGATGCCATCACATTCCAACATTTTCCCGCCTCATCGCTGGTGGGTGTCGGAAAATCAATGGCGCGGGATGAAATCATGGCTCATGTCGAGGTTATGGAAAAGTGTGGCGACGTCTGTTGGGTTGGTGAAAACCGAGATATGGTACGATCTACGGGGTCAACCAATTTTCTTAACGTTGTCGGAGCTGACCCCTGATGTCAATAGTGGACACGAAGCGCTCTCTCATGCTGCAAGTTGCCTTGTATAGAACTGCCGCTCATAGACAACCGGAGAAAGGTACCCCAGCCGTGCTTGCCGTCTTTGCCGATTGTAGAATACCTCGATGTATTCCGTGATCTCCCGGATGGCCTGCTCTCTCGTCTTGAAGCGACAGTGATGGACAAGCTCATTCTTGAGCGTACCCCAGAAGCTCTCCATGGGAGCATTGTCGTAGCAGTCGCCCTTCCTGCTCATAGATGCTCTCATCTTGAACTGATCCACCAGCTTCCGGTATTCATGGGCGCAGTACTGACTCCCACGATCCGAATGGTGAATCAGGCCTGCTCCGGGCCGTTTGGCTGCCACGGCTCTGAACAGAGACTGGCTCACCAGGTTCTTGGTGAGACGATTGCCCATGGCATATCCAACGATTTCTCCCGTGCAGAGGTCCTTATGCCCTGCCAGATAGAGCCAGCCTTCTTCTGTGGGGATATAGGTAATGTCGCTGACCCAAACCTCGTTCGGCGTCGTTGCCTTAAACTGCTGATTGAGCAGATTCTGTGCCACAGGCAGAGCATGCTTCGAATCCGTGGTGGCCTTGAACTTCCTCTTCTGCTTACACCGTAACCCAAGCTTCTTCCTGATCCGTCTGATCCGGCAGATCCCGACCTTTACACCCTGTTCTTTGAGCTCATGCTGTAATCTCTCTGGACCGCACGTCTCACGGGTCCTCTTGTGGGCGGCTTTTATCTCTACTTCCAGCCTTCCCTCTTCCAGGACACGTTTGGAAGGCTTGCGCCTGAACCATTGGTAATAACCGCTCTTGGATACACGCAGAATACGGCACATCATCCCAATACAATACTTGAATCGCATTGCTTTCATGATCGCGTACCTGGCAGCGACTCCTTCGCAAAGTACACGGCCGCTTTTTTTAATATGTCTCGCTCCATCCTGGCTTCTGCCAGTTCACGCTTCACCCGGGCAAGCTCCATCTCTATTTCCGTAAGCGGCCTCTGGTGCTTTCCAACCTCCTTAAGCTTGCCTTCTCTGCTCGCCTTAACCCAGTACCGTATTGTCGAGGCCGCAACCGATAACCGACGCCCCACCTCCGGTATCTTTAATCCGCCTTCTGTTACGAGCTTCACTGCTTCCTCTCGAAGTTCCTTCGTGTAGATTGCTCTCGGAATCCTTTCCATTCTGACACCTCCGTCTTTAGTATTTTACCTCAACTTTGGTGTCCACAAAAGTCATCTTACCCCATTACTCGTGGTTTGGCTTTGTCGCTAAATATGAATCAGGGTTTTTTCTATTGTTCTGTATGAGCAATTTCAATGGCAAGGACAATTAATTCATTAAACAGTTTGGTATTTAACGGTTTTCAGAAAGATAGAATTTCACAGCGATAAGATTTATGACGTTTTTTGGCTGTCCAATGCAATCTTAGGGGCAGGGAATAGTGAGGTACCTTAGGAATTCCCCTGGCTGTATCCGCCATCTCCAGCTTCGTGCGCCTTTAGGCTCTCCATAGCACTTTTCTACCTATGGAACGTCAGTAAGGTCGAAAACGGCCCCCTCTTTTTATCTTAGGTAATTGTGGATTACAGTCATAATCTTCACACTGGTATCAAGGAAATAGTATATGGGCGGGAGTTTGGTCGGAAAGCAAACCGCACTTAGTTAACAAGCTTAACTACTTCCCCTGGGACTGGCCCATCTGTGAAAGGATTGCGGCCGGATTTCACAACTAAAACCAACTACGCAGTTCCCCTCCTAATCCTCAGACGAAGGTTAGCCGGTGGATTGAAGATTATCGATTGAAAGTGAGTGACCTAACAAAATATAGGAGGAATGGTCCCAAATAAATTAAAGCGATAGTTACTCAATCGGCCATGATGCACGAATGACCGTTCCCCTTCCCTTAACGGATTCATTATCAAACGATCCGCCTGACAATTCCGCCCGCTCTCTCATACTGCCAAGGCCCAACCCCTTTTTGATACTTTCCATATCGAACCCAATGCCATTATCTTCAATCACCAATTCTATCCTGTCGTCCTTTTTCCTCATCAGAGAAATACTCACAAGGTTCGCCTGGCTATGTTTGGCGATATTGTTCATGGCCTCCTGCAGGATTCGATAGATCACTGCTTTCAGAGGTTCGGGCACTTGGGCCTCCTCTATTTCAGTCTGTTTCTCAACACGGATGTGAGGATAAGTCTTCTGATATTCCCGAACTAACCATCCAATGGTGGACAGAAGACCAAGATCGTCCAGAAGGGCAGGTCGCAAATTCATCCCGATTCGTTTAACTTCCTCCATGCTTTGCTGAATGATCGGCATTATTGCTTCCAATGATTCAAATCCTGTCTTGACCTTATCCCCTACCTTTTGAAGAGTGGTCCTTACGTTAAATGCGATAGCACCTAAAGATTGCCCGAGGCCATCGTGGAGTTCACGGGCGATTCTTTTCCTCTCATTCTCCTCAGCCAGGAGAAGTTGGGAAGTAAGATTTGTGACTTGTGATTCCGATTCCTTTAGTGAATTCTCTGCTTTCTTGCGTCCAACCTCTGATTCTTTCAACTCTTCCTCTGCATGCCCACGCCCAATCCTATTATTATTAGACTTCTGCGACAATCCCTCTAAGACTTCAAGCCTTTTCCGTAGGTCTGCAATCTCAGCAAGAAGTTCCTCCTTTGTTTTGGTGTCCTTTTTCATAATTATCACCCCTATCCGACCCCCTCGAGATCTTTGATCTCTTATATCGGTAATTTTATTATTGGCTGTTAGAGTTACGAGTAACCCCTTTCACTGTTTGAACCATTTTCATTAAAACCTTTTTCTAGTAGAATTGATTTAACCAATGTCGAAATCCCATCAGTTGCTATGGAACCCTTCGAAAGGAAATAATTAGCCCTGTATCGGATCGCCGCTTCTCGATATTCCGGTAAGTCATGACTCGTTAGAATGATAACGATGATATCAGGGTAATAGGTCTTGATCCTCCGGGTTAATTCAAGACCGTTTTCTCCGGGTAATGTGATGTCCATAAAGATTAGATTTGGGGGATGAGAATCTATTTTCTGAAAGGCTTCTGCCCCATTCCCCGCTTCAATAATCTCCATAGAAGGAAATTGATCCTGTAAGTTACCTTTAACTACTTGTCTAAATAAGGTGCTGTCCTCAACGAGCATTGTTTTAAACATCATATCCCTTCCTTTCCGACCCTCCCCAAGAATGGGAGAGAAGTATAACAAAAATTAAAGTGTGTGCAAACTAAAAAGCCGAGCTCACTGAAGGTCCATCCTCCAGCAGCTCGGCCTCCTATTTAATGAGATCTCGCGTTGCCCCTTACGAAGGGTTCGCCTCTATTACCATGGTAAATTTCATCACTAAAGTATCTTTTGTCAATGTATAAGTTAGATTGTGAACATTATCTTTTTCAGCGGGTTTAGGAAAAGTTATCGTTATAGGATGTGGGGTAAGATGACTTTTGTGGACACCAAAGTTGAGGTAAAATACTAAAGACGGAGGTGTCAGAATGGAAAGGATTCCGAGAGCAATCTACACGAAGGAACTTCGAGAGGAAGCAGTGAAGCTCGTAACAGAAGGCGGATTAAAGATACCGGAGGTGGGGCGTCGGTTATCGGTTGCGGCCTCGACAATACGGTACTGGGTTAAGGCGAGCAGAGAAGGCAAGCTTAAGGAGGTTGGAAAGCACCAGAGGCCGCTTACGGAAATAGAGATGGAGCTTGCCCGGGTGAAGCGTGAACTGGCAGAAGCCAGGATGGAGCGAGACATATTAAAAAAAGCGGCCGTGTACTTTGCGAAGGAGTCGCTGCCAGGTACGCGATCATGAAAGCAATGCGATTCAAGTATTGTATTGGGATGATGTGCCGTATTCTGCGTGTATCCAAGAGCGGTTATTACCAATGGTTCAGGCGCAAGCCTTCCAAACGTGTCCTGGAAGAGGGAAGGCTGGAAGTAGAGATAAAAGCCGCCCACAAGAGGACCCGTGAGACGTGCGGTCCAGAGAGATTACAGCATGAGCTCAAAGAACAGGGTGTAAAGGTCGGGATCTGCCGGATCAGACGGATCAGGAAGAAGCTTGGGTTACGGTGTAAGCAGAAGAGGAAGTTCAAGGCCACCACGGATTCGAAGCATGCTCTGCCTGTGGCACAGAATCTGCTCAATCAGCAGTTTAAGGCAACGACGCCGAACGAGGTTTGGGTCAGCGACATTACCTATATCCCCACAGAAGAAGGCTGGCTCTATCTGGCAGGGCATAAGGACCTCTGCACGGGAGAAATCGTTGGATATGCCATGGGCAATCGTCTCACCAAGAACCTGGTGAGCCAGTCTCTGTTCAGAGCCGTGGCAGCCAAACGGCCCGGAGCAGGCCTGATTCACCATTCGGATCGTGGGAGTCAGTACTGCGCCCATGAATACCGGAAGCTGGTGGATCAGTTCAAGATGAGAGCATCTATGAGCAGGAAGGGCGACTGCTACGACAATGCTCCCATGGAGAGCTTCTGGGGTACGCTCAAGAATGAGCTTGTCCATCACTGTCGCTTCAAGACGAGAGAGCAGGCCATCCGGGAGATCACGGAATACATCGAGGTATTCTACAATCGGCAAAGACGGCAAGCACGGCTGGGGTACCTTTCTCCGGTTGTCTATGAGCGGCAGTTCTATACAAGGCAACTTGCAGCATGAGAGAGCGCTTCGTGTCCACTATTGACATCAGGGGTCAATGAGACAAAGATTATTGATTTGCGTTTGAAAGGTTGCATTCTGAAGGAAGATACCAAAAACGATATTACAGGAAGGAGTATTTGGGCGGGAGTTTGGTCGGAAAGCAAACCGCACTTATTTAACAAACTTAACCGCGTCCCCTCGGACGTCCCCCATGTGTGAAAGGATTGCGGCCGGATTTCACAACCAAAACCGACCTGCGCAGTTTACCTACAAGTCAATAGTATGAACCATATTCAGGAATTGAAGATTACGGTTGAAATATGCACAAAACAAGCAGCTTGTCATATTGCAAAACCTGATAAAAGAGAAAGAATTTTTCTCCTTCCCTCACCACCAAGAAAGAGACGACAAGACTCGGGCTTCCTATCGTGAAGAAAATTGTTGATGCTCATCAGGGATACCTGGAGATCCTCGACTACCCCGACAAAGGGCTTACTTTTAGAGAAAGCGTTAATCGTCCGCTGAAATTAATCGTTTCAATCAAGATTGCTCTCCTGTGTCTGATTTAAGGCAGAGTTGTTGCCAACAGTGTACGGGAATCTATTTTCCGGACGGATTAAGCACGGCTATAGCACGTAGTGTGACAAGGTATTGGTATAGCTTCAGCCCTTGATCATCAGTGATTTTGTCCGCAAGGAACGGGGGCATCTTACTCGGTGTCCCTCTGGGGCCCACTGGATTTCGTAAAAAGGCAAGAAAAGTACTAAGATTTACAAATTGCGGGGAATTGAAAATGTCGCCTTTTTTAGAGTGGCAACTGCTGCAATTCATTGCAAACAGCTCCTCTCCAGCTTGAAATCTATTCACTGCTTCTGTAGGAGCTATGGGTTTCTCTTCCAAAGAGAGTCGGGCGCCATAATACCCCAGACCTACGACGCTCAGAAAACAAAGAGCATAAATTGCCAAGGCACCCTTGGATTCCCCTCCTGCTTTACGTCCATAGATGAGTCCAACAAATAGTAAAATGAGGAATACTCCAGACAGGATGAGCTTAACCTTGATCGGATGCAACCATGCTCCATAGTAATAACGTTGCCAATCCGCATATCCTAAGAATATTGTTGGGAAGGCAAGAATGATTGCAAGAAGAATAATTCGGTCGTAGGACAATGACGGCAGAATGGTGCGCCGAAAAAGCAAAGCCACCAACGCAAAGATAAAGGCGGCTGCCACCAAACCCACAGGCAGATGAGTCATGGCAGGATGGAGTGGATGTGTGTAACCCATTTTTCCGAATGCCTGATAGATAAAATCGATCATTTTCAGCTCCACTTAACCGCTTTCGACGGCGAAATTTTATATTTGGTAGCTTTCATCCGAACAAATTAGCTCTATTTTAACAAAACTCCGTAAATACGGCAATGCGGGAAAGACACGCGGGAAAGACACATTGCGGATAGCGATTACGAAATGAAATCCTGCATCATGGCCGAAATCAGTCGGTCAACGACTTCAGGTAGGAATATTTGGGCGGGAGGTTGTTCGGAAATCAAACCGCACTTACTTAACAAACTTAATTACATCCCTTGGGACGTATTCAGGAATCGAAGATTACGAGTTGAAGGAGAGGGTGACAATAAGATCAGCCAGAGCCGGATTTCCCGGCGACTGGCTGCATCGTTTAGTTACGCTAATGCCTGCTGTTTACTTGGCCGGCTAGTTCAGATACCCTTCTATGAATTAATATGATTAATTTATTAATCTGTTTTCTTGTACTACCCTTTTTTTATGCCTATAGTCAATCCATCACCAATGGGAAGTAAGGTACTTTTTAAATCTGGGCATTGAACAATCATTTTGTTGAATTTATCGAGAGCTTCCACTGCATAATCCCATTCTGCTTGATCAAAGTCGTGGTTTATCAGATTCGCACAAGGTAAAAGGGAATCTTCGGCCAATAACACTCCGCCTGGTTTTAGAAGAGTGACTAAATCATTTAGCAATACAGGATAAAGCATTTTATCTCCGACATCTTGAAATATTAAGTCAAAGCTTTCTTTTAAAGTTGGAATGACTTCCCTTGCGTCCCCGATTTTTACCTCAATAAATTCAGCAACTCCAGCATGTTCAAAATTCCTTATTGCCTGTTTTGCTGATTGTTCATTATACTCGATCGTGGTAATTCTACCGCCGTATTCTTTAGCAATGTTAGCCATAGATACCGTTGAATTGACCCCTGATGTCAATAGTGGACACGAAGCGCTCTCTCATGCTGCAAGTTGCCTTGTATAGAACTGCCGCTCATAGACAACCGGAGAAAGGTACCCCAGCCGTGCTTGCCGTCTTTGCCGATTGTAGAATACCTCGATGTATTCCGTGATCTCCCGGATGGCCTGCTCTCTCGTCTTGAAGCGACAGTGATGGACAAGCTCATTCTTGAGCGTACCCCAGAAGCTCTCCATGGGAGCATTGTCGTAGCAGTCGCCCTTCCTGCTCATAGATGCTCTCATCTTGAACTGATCCACCAGCTTCCGGTATTCATGGGCGCAGTACTGACTCCCACGATCCGAATGGTGAATCAGGCCTGCTCCGGGCCGTTTGGCTGCCACGGCTCTGAACAGAGACTGGCTCACCAGGTTCTTGGTGAGACGATTGCCCATGGCATATCCAACGATTTCTCCCGTGCAGAGGTCCTTATGCCCTGCCAGATAGAGCCAGCCTTCTTCTGTGGGGATATAGGTAATGTCGCTGACCCAAACCTCGTTCGGCGTCGTTGCCTTAAACTGCTGATTGAGCAGATTCTGTGCCACAGGCAGAGCATGCTTCGAATCCGTGGTGGCCTTGAACTTCCTCTTCTGCTTACACCGTAACCCAAGCTTCTTCCTGATCCGTCTGATCCGGCAGATCCCGACCTTTACACCCTGTTCTTTGAGCTCATGCTGTAATCTCTCTGGACCGCACGTCTCACGGGTCCTCTTGTGGGCGGCTTTTATCTCTACTTCCAGCCTTCCCTCTTCCAGGACACGTTTGGAAGGCTTGCGCCTGAACCATTGGTAATAACCGCTCTTGGATACACGCAGAATACGGCACATCATCCCAATACAATACTTGAATCGCATTGCTTTCATGATCGCGTACCTGGCAGCGACTCCTTCGCAAAGTACACGGCCGCTTTTTTTAATATGTCTCGCTCCATCCTGGCTTCTGCCAGTTCACGCTTCACCCGGGCAAGCTCCATCTCTATTTCCGTAAGCGGCCTCTGGTGCTTTCCAACCTCCTTAAGCTTGCCTTCTCTGCTCGCCTTAACCCAGTACCGTATTGTCGAGGCCGCAACCGATAACCGACGCCCCACCTCCGGTATCTTTAATCCGCCTTCTGTTACGAGCTTCACTGCTTCCTCTCGAAGTTCCTTCGTGTAGATTGCTCTCGGAATCCTTTCCATTCTGACACCTCCGTCTTTAGTATTTTACCTCAACTTTGGTGTCCACAAAAGTCATCTTACCCCAGAGATCCTTTTGGGAGGTGGAAGATACAATAAAACTCACCGTTCTCCGCTCTTTGTGGGACTATGCCCTTACACCAATGGTGATCTTTTTCTTTCACACACGATGGCATTCTTTTTCCTTCGCCCTAATCTTTATTTTGATAAAATTATACCACGCTCATGGACGGATTCAAGAGTGCGAGATGAAAGAGAGTATGTCTTAGGGATTGTTCTGTCGCTCGCTTTCAGGGGAAAGTATTTGTGCGGGAGTCTGGTCGGAAAGCAAACTGCACTAACTTAATAAACTTAGCTACGTCCCCTGGGACTCTCTTGCGACTCCCCCATCCGGACCTGTTGGTACGGCCTGCCCGGGTTGACCTGTTGCAGTAAAAGTTCCTACCCCGGTAATTGTTATTCGGGCCGAATCTTTTATCGAAATCATCCCCTTGTTTTTAAGGAAGAGAACGAAGCGATCCAGTGTGTCTTTCATATGGGGATCTACCGCACCTGATTCGCCACTTATTTTGATGAAGCCAGCAGAGATTAAATCCTCGGTTTTATAGACCTCATAAGAAAAGGTATCCCGAATGACATCTGGCGCATAAAGCCCGTACTCAGCCTCAGTTCGGATTTCTTGTGGTATTTTTTGCCATTCGCGGTATGCCGAGAGAGCCTTGTTGAGAGTTTCCTGGCTTGCCGCCAAATACTGCATCGAAAGTAAAACCCATACACCTTTAGTCATGTAGGTTTTGAAGATGTACTCGTCACTCTCGTTCAACTGACCACTTTCCTTAAATTCCTTGACGACACGCTTTTGCTTCCGCTTGTGGAGCTTGTCATCTATCAGACTTGGGGGAATCACGAGTACTAGGAAGAGCAAGATGGAGCCTAAGAAGTAGACAACCATCCGAAACAACTGAATGCCCAATGAACCACTTAGTGCTTTTGCCCAGAAAGAGACACGTCCAAAATCCTTATAGGATTCCCGTACCAGAATTTTCTTCATGCCTGCGATGTGGCCAATCGGGGAGACCGTCGGTATCTGGTTTGCCGGGTGAAGCACCAATAACTTGATAACAAAGAACTGGTGGGCATCAAAAATGATGTCCTTGAAGTGGACGACGTTATTTGTGGGATAAGAGAAGGTCAGATTCTTGGCAAGGTAGTCATTACTCGTATCTGTGAGATTTGTTCTGATAATCTCCCCTGGTTGAACCCGAAAACCAATCGGGTCCTCGGTGTCGTAGTCAATCTTCCGAATGTGCTGAGAACTGTCGTTAACCACTTTTACTGACACGATGCGCAACGATAAATTCTGTTCTTTTATGTTGAGTCCCTCAAAAAGGATTTTGAGCTTCGGCAGGTCCTCCTTTATGTCGAGAACGGCTGTGTTGGTAAACACATCGAAATAGATCTGAGGATACTTATCAGCGATGAATATGTCGTAGACCATATATAAGGCCATCAGGAGAGCAATTATGAACCCCAACGCGAACTTACGATCGAGTTTCTTTAAGATTTTGAACAACCACATGACCTTTTTCTCCTTGTAGTATATCCAGGCTTGATCTTGCGGCTTGATCTTGCGGCTTCCTCCTGCAAAATCCACTTGCCGATTTTGCGCACGTTGGAGCTAGCTAATTATGCGTTCTTGCACAGAGGCTTTACAGCATTATGGTTTGTAATATACACCTTTCCCAAACTTATTGGAAGCGCGGATTTCAGGGACGAGTATTTGGGGCGGGAGTTTGGTCGAAAAGCAAACCGCACTCACTTAACAAACTTAACTACTCCCCCGGGATAGCCCTGGGACTGGTGTTTATATTTTTGGTCCGTACCAACGCATTATATGCTCTCTCAATTCCTTCTCTAGAAATTCCTTAGCTTTCTTGGCGTTTATTCTTATTTCTTCCTCTGGATGACTTTCAGATTTCTGTTGCCACCTCTTCATACTAGCAGAGAGCCGCTGGGTTAGATATTTAGGAACATTAATTTGGCTGAAGCGGATTTCAGTAAAATGAGGCCCAACCATAACATAAGGGCGCCTTATCTCACCGCCATAAACCTCATTCTGCACTTGCCAGAGCGCAAAAGCGAGCGGTTCTTGCAAGTGAGACGCAAAAAGCCGTCTGCCTATCTCCTTTGCTTCAATTTCGGTTATCGGAAACATCGTTCCGATGTATGCCCTTGCACCAGCAAATATAAGCCTCTTTGACAATTCGTGCCAAGAAGAACAGGCATTGTTAATTATGATGGGCGAATTTATGTCAGCGATAGCATGTGGAGACGGGAGATAGTTATGATCGACCATCTTAAGCGCCATACATCCCTTAACTCGTTTGACTTCCTTTGTCTCAATGATCTTCAGGTCGTTAGTGTCTCTCCGTTTAATCTCCGTATAATCCAGTAGCGCCACTTCAATATTCTTGATTTTAGACTTTGCTTCGGAGTCATGCCAGGAAACACCATCAAGCGAAACGAATCGTTCGTACGTGCTCACTAATACCTTATCAGTGGCAGGATCATATCCAAATCCCACTCCTTCATCTACAGTGATTTCATGTTGACTCCCATCCCGATCAGTGAATTGATACGTGACGCGGCGTCCGGATGTTTCATCCGCATGGGTAGAAATAACTAATAGATCATAAGGGTAGAATTGTATGTTTTGGTGGACGTTCAAAACTGTTGCACTTCTCTCGGCAAGTACTCGAACAAACCCTCCCTGCTCCTCCAATCTATCACTGATCTCCTTTATTTCTGAGTTATCAAAATCTCCGGGTTCAATCAACAGACTTACGCAGGTTCCGTGACTCTTGGGCTGCTCTTCTGCGATCGCATTGGCTAGATGTACGCCCATATCCGGATATGCAAATATGTGAGTTGAAGGCACTTCGTTAAAGGCAAACCCAAATGGAAGACCACTGGTAACAAAAGTCAAGCTAGTGAACTCAAGATTTTCTACCTCACCCACTAATATACGCAATGTTTTTCGAAGAGCTACCATTTTCTCTTTGAAAGGCTCCAACCCTTCTTCGGAATACAATGTGTAAAACTCCTCATTAATTTCATCCGCTAAATCTTTCGACACCTCTGGTATTATGACCAAGCCCGCACCAATAGAATAAGCATAGTTTGCAGCAATAATGGGCGCAATATCTGTGCGATCTTCAACCACGACTACGTGACCACTCGGTCCCGGTATCCCCAATGTTGGAGGGGACTCTTCCAAATCTATTTTGAGACGCCTCCCTGTTTGCTTAGCAAGGAGTAGTCCTATAGCAAGTCTTTGTTGCCCCCAGTGTAATGGGGTAAGATGACTTTTGTGGACACCAAAGTTGAGGTAAAATACTAAAGACGGAGGTGTCAGAATGGAAAGGATTCCGAGAGCAATCTACACGAAGGAACTTCGAGAGGAAGCAGTGAAGCTCGTCACAGAAGGCGGATTAAAGATACCGGAGGTGGGGCGTCGGTTATCGGTTGCGGCCTCGACAATACGGTACTGGGTTAAGGCGAGCAGAGAAGGCAAGCTTAAGGAGGTTGGAAAGCACCAGAGGCCGCTTACGGAAATAGAGATGGAGCTTGCCCGGGTGAAGCGTGAACTGGCAGAAGCCAGGATGGAGCGAGACATATTAAAAAAAGCGGCCGTGTACTTTGCGAAGGAGTCGCTGCCAGGTACGCGATCATGAAAGCAATGCGATTCAAGTATTGTATTGGGATGATGTGCCGTATTCTGCGTGTATCCAAGAGCGGTTATTACCAATGGTTCAGGCGCAAGCCTTCCAAACGTGTCCTGGAAGAGGGAAGGCTGGAAGTAGAGATAAAAGCCGCCCACAAGAGGACCCGTGAGACGTGCGGTCCAGAGAGATTACAGCATGAGCTCAAAGAACAGGGTGTAAAGGTCGGGATCTGCCGGATCAGACGGATCAGGAAGAAGCTTGGGTTACGGTGTAAGCAGAAGAGGAAGTTCAAGGCCACCACGGATTCGAAGCATGCTCTGCCTGTGGCACAGAATCTGCTCAATCAGCAGTTTAAGGCAACGACGCCGAACGAGGTTTGGGTCAGCGACATTACCTATATCCCCACAGAAGAAGGCTGGCTCTATCTGGCAGGGCATAAGGACCTCTGCACGGGAGAAATCGTTGGATATGCCATGGGCAATCGTCTCACCAAGAACCTGGTGAGCCAGTCTCTGTTCAGAGCCGTGGCAGCCAAACGGCCCGGAGCAGGCCTGATTCACCATTCGGATCGTGGGAGTCAGTACTGCGCCCATGAATACCGGAAGCTGGTGGATCAGTTCAAGATGAGAGCATCTATGAGCAGGAAGGGCGACTGCTACGACAATGCTCCCATGGAGAGCTTCTGGGGTACGCTCAAGAATGAGCTTGTCCATCACTGTCGCTTCAAGACGAGAGAGCAGGCCATCCGGGAGATCACGGAATACATCGAGGTATTCTACAATCGGCAAAGACGGCAAGCACGGCTGGGGTACCTTTCTCCGGTTGTCTATGAGCGGCAGTTCTATACAAGGCAACTTGCAGCATGAGAGAGCGCTTCGTGTCCACTATTGACATCAGGGGTCATAAGACTTCTGTTGGGAAGCATACTCTACTTGATAATCTACTATCAATTTCTTCGGAGCTATTGACTTCCAAAACCAATTTACCTCGCAAACCTGATGAGAACTCCCGTTTCGACCCTTCGCTTAATCCTGCATAGATTATTAGTTCAGGTCGTGTCCGTGCAATAGAATTATTCCTACGAATAACCTCATTTTGTGCATCTTCACGTTGTAATCGGGGTTCATCCATGACTGAGAAATAATGCTTACCCTTATTATAGAGAGATGAAATCTCTCCGGTCAGAATAGGATCGTCACCGATGCAGCATGCTCTTTCAAATGATGGACATTCTTGGTTCACTTGCAGCCTCACCATCCAAAATCGAAACGCCCTATAAAAAAAAGGTCTAATTAAGCAATGGCTTCTACTTTCTAGAGGTAGTTGGGGACTAAAGGTATTGTAAAATCGAAGGATTCCCGAAGGAAACCTCTCACCCATTAATGAATTCTATATCCGCTCCTGCTAGGGTAGTCAACAAAATTATTGCATGAGTTTGAATTCCAATGCTCTCCCAAGGTTGATCTTAATGCTGACTTCTCCGTTTCACTAATTCGAAATAGGAGATCGGTCGTCTGCTTCAGGGAGGTTTGGCCGGCTTTCACCGCAGAGCCGCAGAGAAAAGCTGATTTGTTTGTCGGGAGATACCGACAAACAAAAACCTTCCAGCTCTGCTGGAGAGATTTTTTGCCGAAGGTCAGAGGGGTTATAGAGAATCGGCATCTCCCGATTCTCCATAAAGAATATCTTGCTCAGTGAACTCTGCGTCTCTAATGAGTCCTGTTCTTGCAGGACGAATGGGCGGTGAAAATCCAATTCTAAATTGCTGTTAATGGTTTTAACATATTGCTAGCAATCTTCGCTCTGCCGCACAGAGCTTGTCTTGAAGTTGAGTGCCGGATGTGTGGCAATCTGATTGAAAAAGGCGAGATTGCTTCGGTTCCCTCGCAATGACAATTCCTAAAAAGGACTTCACTTATCGGTATACTTGCCGGCTTTGAGCATTTTTAAGATCTCCAAGGGCGAATAGGCTGGGACAGGTGAGGACTTGTAATGCCGCACATTTCTTGTGACAATTACTTTCGCTCCCACGTGATAAGCGGCCTCTGAAACCACACCATCTTCAAAATCATCGTATGCGCCTTCAAGCGCCCCCTCCAAGACGGCCCTGTTGACCGGAGCCACCTCGAGCAGGGCAAGCAATTTGTGAATAGATTTTTTGGCCTTGCCCGAACCAGCCGCTTTTGCCGTCAGATAATGAATCGTGGTCACAGTGGTCGCGGACACATATCCGGTGATGCTCCCTTTTTCCACCATGGAAAATATTTCGGCGACCGCTTCTGCGAAAGGCTCTCTATCCAGAAGAAGGTCAAGGATGACATCCGTATCAAAGAGCACGGTCATAGGTATTTATCCTCAAGGTGGCGTCGATAGCTATCCTTATCCAAATGAGCTCCTCGAAAAGCTCCTCTAAGAGATTTTACCTTTGGCGTGATGTCGAAGGTATGTTTTTCTTCTCCTGCGCCCAACAGAACAAAAAAATCTGCAACGAGATTTGACACAGATTTGCCAGACTTTTTGGCATACGCTTTAGCACGGCGGATAACTCTCTCATCCATGCGCAACGTCAGCTTTGTTGCCATCGCAGACCTCCAATCAATAGACGTATATTTTCTACCTAAAATATACGTCGTTTTAATAACCCTGTCAAGCACGGGGTTGAGGGGGGATTTTTCCCTAGGCGAGTCGGGTGGGCACCGAAAACGATTATGGTGCTAACATATTAACAGTCTCATAATAATAACGACATTGATTTGTAAAATCCCTCCTAACCTCCCTTTGCCTGTCTTTGACAGGGAAAAGATTACCAAAGGGAGGAATTACCCCTCTTCGCCAAAGAGGGGCGAGGGGAGATTTTCTAATGACTATGTCAATTCAATTTTAAGACCCTTAATAGCTATAATATTGCGAAGGCTGAGAATGATGGGTTAAAAGAAAGGCATGAGCAGAAACAGATGTGGGACAATTTTGATATTCTTTATTCTATTCTTTACCTTATCGTCTTGGCGGATTGACCAAGTACGGTCTCAAGAAATACTAACAAGAGAACAGATTATCGGAAAATTCTCTGGCAGGGTCCCTCACGAATGGGGAGAGGTGGTCAAGGGAGTAAAAACCAGATTGAACACGGATCAGAAAGTTTTGGCATTGACCTTTGATGCCTGCGGCGGCCCGAAGGGAAACGGATATGATGCTAAGTTAATCGACTTCTTGACAGGCGAGGCGATTCCCGCGACGTTGTTCATCAGCGGCAAGTGGATGGGTACAAATCCTGAAATTTTCCAAACATTAGCGAGCAATCCTCTATTCGAAATTGAAAATCACGGTTTGAAACATAGGCCATGTTCAGCGACTGGCCGTTCTGTTTACGGGATAAAAGGGACAAAAAATGTGGGGGAAATTTACGATGAGATAGAAGGGAATGCCCTCAAAATTCTGAACCTGACTGGCCGCAGGCCAAAGTATTATCGGCCCGGTGCGGCCTACGGCGATGAAATCTGTGTGGAGATAGCCAGTGCCTTGGGGTGTGAGGTCGTAAATTTTAGCGTCCGGGGGGACGCGGGTGCTACTTACTCAACGAAGCAGATTAAAGAGACGTTACTCCATTCCGCTCCCGCCTCCATCATTCTCATGCACATGAACCATCCCGAAGGAGCAACGGCAAAAGGAGTGATAACAGCTATCCCGGAACTAAGGAACCGTGGTTTTAGGTTTGTTAAGCTATCAGAATTCGAATTGAGATAATCCTTTCTTGGGTCTCTTATTCAAATGATCGGTCACTTCCTTCTGTGTCCTCCCGGCAGTGCCCGTCTTGCTTTGAGGAGCTGGATTTTTTTGGTGGGATTTGACGTGTTTTAATTGAGGGACCTAAAAATAAGGCATTTATCATAATAGAATACGGGATTTCCCCCATTTACCCCCTAGCATGAAAAGGGTAAATTTCTTCTATCACAATGACTGTAACTGTCTTGACGTTCTCTTT
Source organism: uncultured delta proteobacterium (assembly GCA_963765435.1). GTDB lineage: Bacteria > Desulfobacterota > BSN033 > BSN033 > UBA1163 > UBA1163. The sequence goes on along the minus strand of CAVXWK010000002.1, from coordinate 1,032,316 downwards.
GGTTTTTAGAGCTTATCCGTAAATAAATGTTTGTTATATCCCCCTTTTCCAAAGGGGGATATAGAGGGGGATTTTCCCAAGGTTGTTGCTTCAAATCCCCCCTTCCCCCTTTTGCTAAAGGGGGGAAGTTATTTGTGGATAAGCTCTTAGTTTACGCTTACGCTCGGAGGGCAATAGAATGATGAAACGGCAAACCGTGTGAGGATACCCAATTGAAGAATGCGACTGTTGCGATTCTGAGAACAACGCCTCAAAGGGTTTATGAAGATATCCTTAAGCTGATGGAGATGGCCAGGGTAAGAGAGGCGTTGAAGGCTCAAGCAACCACTATCCTGAAAGACAATATTTCATGGCACTTCCCCTTTCTCTCCGCCAACACGACTCCCTGGCAGCTGGAAGGCGTCATTCGGGGGCTCAAAGCAGTTGGGTTTTCCGACCTCGTGGCCGTCCACAATAATACGGTGGTCACCGATCCCTTCAAGGGCGGACGTTTAAACAAGTTGGAACCGATTTACCGGCAACATGGTATCCCGGAGAAATACAACTTCTTGCGCGATCAGATCACCTGGGAGATCTACCGCCCTAAAGCAAGAATGAGAGTGCTGGACCGGATTTTTCCAAAAGGTATAAAAGTGCCGAGCTTCTTCCGCGGGAAAAACATCGTCCACCTCCCCACCGCCAAATGCCACATCTACACGACGATTACAGGATCCATGAAAAATGCCTTTGGTGGGCTCCTCACCACTCGTCGCCATTACACGCACAGCGTCATCCACGAGACGCTGGTCGATCTGTTGGCGATTCAGAAGGAGATCCATCCCGGGATATTCACCGTCATGGATGCGACCTTGTGTGGCAATGGGCCAGGACCTCGTACCATGATCCCTGTGGAAAAGGGCTTGATGCTCGCAAGTTCCGATTCGGTTGCGATCGATGCCGTAGCCGCCAAGATCATGGGCTTCGAGCCGATGAAGATCGACTATATACGGCTTGCTCATGAAGACGGCCTTGGCGTTGGGGAAATTGAAGAAATCGAGGTGCTGGGAGAAGACATCTCTGACATGAACTTTCACTTCTCGGTGGGAGACAATCTGGCAAGCCGTGTCGGAGACCTCCTCTGGTTCGGCCCGTTAAGGAGATTTCAAAAGCTCTTTTTCCGTACCCCCATCGTCTATCTCTTCATCCTTGGCTCCTACATCTATCATGATTGGCTATGGTGGCCTTTCGTGGGCAAACATCTCATGGACGTTTTAGAAACCAATAGCGAATGGGGTAAATTCTTTGCGAGCTATCCCCCGGAGGTGAAAGGATAAGGGTTGTGTCTATGCAAGTCCATTCCCTCGAGACAAGCGGATTGGCGAACCAGCAGGCGACCTCCCCTCCCCTCGTTGTCGACCTCGACGGGACGTTGATCAAAACAGACTCGCTGGCAGAAGCCTTTTTCAGCCTGATGAGGCAAAACCCTTTCTATGTTTTTCTTCTCCCTTTCTGGCTGCTCAGGGGAAAGGCTTTTTTTAAACGGCAAATCAGCCAGAGAGTGATCCTTGATATAAGTCTCTTACCCTACCACCGCGAACTTCTTGATCATCTAAAGATCCAACGTGCTCAGGGACGTCAACTGGTATTGGCAACGGGGACTGACGAACGAATTGCCAAACAGGTAGCCGATCACCTGCAAATCTTTGACAGGATACTTGCCAGCAACGGAACCATCAATCTTTCAGGTCAAAATAAACGGAATTGCCTGATCGCTGAGTTTGGCGAAAAATATTTCGATTATGCCGGAAATAGCCGGCGGGATCTCGCCGTCTGGCCATCCGCGCGCAAGGCCATCCTCGTCAATCCCACAAGGAGTTTATCCCGCAGAGCTGCCGGTGTAACAGAGATCGAACAGGTCTTCCGTAACCCGAAAAGAAAACTAAGGCTTTATCTGCAAGCCTTACGTCTCCATCAATGGCTAAAAAATCTGCTCGTCTTTGTCCCTTTGATGATGACCCACCGTTTCTTTGAACTTGACTTGCTTGGAAAGACCTTTCTGGCTTTTTTGGCCTTTGGGTTGTGTGCGTCCAGCGTCTATCTGATCAATGACCTTCTGGATCTCCCGTCTGATCGCCATCATCCCCGAAAGCGGCATCGGCCTTTTGCCACGGGCGAGCTTTCGGTTTTCTGGGGCTTGGGGTTGGCCCCTATCCTGCTCGGCCTCAGCCTTGTTGTGAGCCTGCTTTTGCCCTTATCTTTCCTTGGGACTCTGGCCATCTATTATGTTTTGAACCTATCCTATTCTTTTTACCTAAAGAGGATCGTCCTCTTAGATGTGATTGTCCTTGCCGGTTTATATACCCTGCGGGTCATGGCTGGATCGGCCGCTATCTCCATCTGGCCGTCCTCCTGGCTCTTAGCCTTCTCGACCTTCATTTTTCTGAGCCTCGCACTTGTGAAGCGCTATGCCGAGCTGGTAATCATGGAGGCTGAAAGCGGGGTAGTACAAGTTCGAGGCTACCAGATTGTGGATAAGGAGCTCCTTGCATCATTAGGAACCGGCAGCGGGTACGTGGCTGTCCTCGTACTTGCCATCTATATTTCCAGCGGTGTCGCAGAAATCCATTATACCCGACACTACCTTATCTGGCTCTTATGTCCTTTGCTGCTATACTGGATCAGCTATATTTGGTTGATGGCCCACCGCGGCACAATGCACGATGACCCCTTGGTATTTACCATCCGGGATCGGGTCAGTCGCGTCGTGCTCTTACTTTCGGCCGTCGTCTTGCTGCTCGCAAAGTAAAGGACATCTGGGCTGTTACCAATGAGGCCAAAATTGAGAAAACATAATGATACTGCTTCAGCCAATCCCCATCCCCTTCCTGACCTCCCCCTTGAAGGGGGAGGAGAATAGTAATTCCCCTTCAGGACGAGGAACAGAACAACTTCCCTCCCCTTCAGGGGGAGGGAAAGGGTGGGGGTGGGTGAATCAGATGTCTATTCAATTATGGACCGATTAGTAATCTCGACGGAGCGTTCAATGAGAGGTTTTTGCAAAATATTGGAATAGATATTTCAAGAAAAGCAAGATGAGTAATCACAACAAAAAGAACGGGATGCGGCTATTTCGTCTTGGTCTCTTATCCGTTGCGATGGTACTTGCCTTCAGCCAATGGACACCTTCTTCCGGAGCAGAGGACAAGGGAAAAGAACCTCGCCCGGAGAGCCAACACAATCTACCCCAAGTTTCCAAAACCATTGTCGACCTCCAGCCTTTTCGCGAGACAAGTTCGATCAAAATCAAAAGTGTAAGGGGCAAAGAAGGGCTTGCCACCCTCATTAATCTGAACCCCAATATCAATGCATGGTACCTGCTCCGGCTTAATTGGCCCGGTGTGCCGGAGGAAGATTATCACTTAGAGAATGCTCGTCCCCGGACTCAAAGATTGTTGCTGGACGACAATAATCCCGACGGTCTTCTCATCGTTGAGAAGGAAAGTAGATATGCCTGCAACCTTTGGGGAGAAAAGTCCTCCCCCAGTCTGACAGGCGCCAAGCGGACGGGTGCCGCTTATGTCCCTGTTTGCGGGGGAAGGCTCTACCTGCGCAACCGGGTGAAAGGGCACCAGACAAAAATAGAGAAAGTGACCGATGTCCTGCGGGACGGGGTCCCCGGTGGGGAGAAAATCGTGGGGTTTGTGCGCGACACATTTTTTAAGTATCTCTACGAACAAAAGGCTGAAGAGAAAGTTGAGTCAAAGCCCGTGGGGGGCACGCCTCAGGGGAAGACGGAAGAGGTACCCGCGCCGGCCTTGTTAGACACAAAGAAAACCAATCGAAGCGTCAGACCGAATGACCTCGGCATCGAAGTTCAAGAATCAGGTTCAAACAGTATGGTTCTTGGATCCTGGTATGCGGTCAAGGAAAATCCGGCCATCTACGTCAGTGTGATCATGCCCGAGGGAATTGCCCCGGAGATTTTGCGTAGCTTCGCAAAGGTGGTAAGCGGTCTGGACAGTGTTGAATCAGGAGGGCTTGCGTATCTTGTGGCTTTCGATCTCGATCAGTTCAGCCTGAAGTATGGCCTTGGGACGGAACATCCAAGAGTCGGATGGTCTGATCATATCCTCGAGCAAATGATGGATAAATCTCTTCCGGGGCCCGATGGCATTGGCAGCATTGCTCCCTTAGTTTCGACTGGTCTCGTTAATCCGATGGATGAAGGCAGAACCGGTGCTACCTTCACCGGTGGATTCAAGCGCTTTCATGGAGCGTTCAGCTATGGAGCGTTGGCCCCCAAGAATCACGGCAGCCATTACGGCTTCCTGGAAAACGGCGTTACATTCAGTAGGCTTCAACCCGGACTCGCCACGGTCTATGTGCTGGAGGATGGATGGGTGGATATGAAGACCTGGACCGGACGAGACAATGATCTCCTTCCAAGAATTCGGTATGCCCGCCAGAACGGCGTCCCGATCATTGTCGAATTCAATCAGGCTACCCAGATGTCCATTCCGGGTCCGCTCGTGGCCCGATGGGGAGACGGAAATTGGTCGGGCTCCGCAAACAAGAAGCTGCGCACAATGCGTTCGGGTCTCGCCTTCCAAGAGTTCAAGGGGAGGCGATTTCTTCTCTACGCTTTCTTCTGGAGCGCGACGCCGTCAGCCATGGCGCGCGTCTTCCAGGCCTACCGATGCCGTTACGCCATGCTTCTGGACATGAACGCCTTGGAGCACACCTACCTGGCTATCTATAAAAAGCAGGGTTCAAACCTCTATGTCCAACATCTGATCCGGGGAATGAGCGAAGTCGATATGTCTGTAAAGGGAAAATATATTCCACGCTTTCTCGGGTATTCAGATGATAGAGATTTTTTCTACCTGACACGAAAGGAGAGGCCATGAGAGAGTATCGAATTGGAGCAATAAGCGTTCTCGCACTTGTATGTCCCCTCGTTTTTCTTTTATCCTCCCCTGCCGCCCAGTCCCTCAAAGAGAATAACGAAGTCTTATTCGAAGAGCTTCAACGCACCGATGGCCTGTCCCAAGGGCAGATGGATTCAATTCGCGCCATCTTTCGCGAATCCGGGTACATCGGCCAGGGAAACCCGGCCATCACCCGACATCCGATGACCCCGCAAGCGTGCCAACAAAAGTTGGACCAACAGACCGTCCGATATGAGAATAGCGAATTTGAGAAGATTTGCAAGGCGAAGTACATGGCGCCGCTCTACAATCCAGCCACTGAAAAAGCAAGAGATGCCAAGGCCTGTATCGATCAATTCGAGTTTCCCGATATCCCCTGCGTCTACCCGGTCGTTTGGGTGCGCGCCCGCGAAGCGGCGCTCATCTGTCGGGCCATGGGCAAGCGACTCTGCGATGCCCATGAATGGGAAGGGGCTTGCGCGGGTGCCCTCGAACCGCCTGATTACCATTTCGAGTTTGCCAAAGGTGTTTCCCCCAATGTGGCGATCGCAAGAATGCGGGAAGCACACAATGAAAAATATGGCGCCCACAAGGTTTGGGCTTACGGGGATCATTATGAGAAAGGGATATGTGCCTCTTCGAGTTTCAAAACCGCCGGCTGTAACGGAGGAAGCTGGACGGGATGCGGATCAAATACGTTTCCTTCCGGGAGTTTTCCCGACTGCCACAGCCCCTTGGGAGTCTACGACCAGCATGGAAACGCAGCGGAACATATGAACCTTCCTCTTAACGAAAGCCAGATGGCGAGTCGGGGGAGCCTGGAGTTGGGATATACGGAGATGAAAGGCAGCTGGTTCGTTTTCGATACGATCTATGCCCATCCCGACTGGTGCCGTTGGCGAGCGCCCTTTTGGCACGGAAGCCGGGTCATGGATCCGCACAGCCATGAGAACTATCATCTTGGCTTCCGCTGCTGCAAAACCATCAAGGAAGATTAGAAGAAATCGGTAAGCAACGTCTCGGGCGCAGTAGGACCGAAGTGGTCTCCCCTCCGAAACCTTGGCCGGGATGTGCCGATGTCCCGAAGCGGCATCTGAGGGCCAGAGGGCACAATATGAAATGTAACTACCCTTCCGGGAAGCCGCGGGCCTGTGGCCGGTGAGCTTCAAATTGCGGGTCATCAAAGAGAAGGGAATCGGAGGGTGGTGCTGAAGGTGCTGTTTTCAGGATATCTACGCCTTATCTCATCGCTAAAATGTGTCGCTTCAAGCTCGCCTCGGGGCGAAGCCACGGGTTTTCTCCGGAGAGACCACTCCGATCCTCGGGACAGGATTTCCGATCATAACTGAGGGATTACATCGCTACGCTTCAAAAGGATGTTGAAACGGGTTGGGTTGGATAGGGATGATGAATACCCATCAACTGTAGCACTTTTCGGATCGGTCCTTCGTCGCTCAATATCGTCGCAAGCTTTGGATCTTCTAAGACGTCATAGATAGACCGGGGCTCACCGTCGATCAGGACCACGTTGCTGATCAGGCGAATACCATGGCTATAATCTGCATAATTCGCACCGTGGGCGATGGTGAGGGGCTGAATCGGAATCCCCGACAGACGATGCCAGCCGTAGATGGCGATTCTCCCAATGGTTTCACCCAGCCGATTGGTCAGCACGACATCTTTTTTGTCGCCCGAGATCAACGCGCCCAACGGGCAGCCTAAAGCAAGGCGTTGTTTTCTGATCATTCGATTGTGCTCCGAGAAGTAAGCCACGGATCTCATCCGGGAGCCCGGAGGCATCGGGTCAGGCGCGAGGTGGAAATCGGATTGTTCGAAAATCGCATCCACTATTTTTTTCGTCGGCAGGATGAAACCCAATCGGACCGCTATTTCAGTTGCCGTATACCAGCTCATCGGCATCAATAGGAAGTCGCGATCTGAACCGATGGCCAGGTAGTCCGGCATCACAAAGATCGTTGCGGTCATTGTTTTTCCTTCCCCAAACGTTTGGACGAGCTGGACAGGTTTCAACCTTCTCAAAAAATCAGGAAGGTTGCCTTTGATGATTTGGCTCAGGATGGCCTGCTCTCTGGCGGATCTGTCCATGGCAGAGACAGATTTACCAAATTCTGATCCCGTCATGGCGAAGGACGACCTGGGGGAGATTTTCTTGATGAGAAAGGCCTGAATATCAGTCCAGTCCGTGCCGAAGGCGTTGACGGCCTGTACGCAAAGGACAAGGACGAGCAATCCTTTCAATATTTTTTTTCTCATGTGTCCCACCCAGGAATCGATATTCAGTTCTTTTTTTAATACAACCCGTCTGGATAGTCAATGGCGACTTCTCTTTTTGTACAAAAGAAGATTTTGGAGAGGACTATTGAGACAGAACCTAAGCAGGAAGCATGTGTTCTATTCTTGCCCGACCGGGGTGGGTCCCTAAAGAGGCTTCATCGGCCCAACCTTTTTAAGATTTGGCTGCATAGGTTCACTGTCTCCGCGCCCTTTTCATCGAGATGGAGCCCGGAGCGCCATGGCAGATAAACCCGGACACGCATGGGGTGGTGACTTCCCGGAAAACCTTTGCCGACTTTTTGGAAGCACACTCCCGGAAGACAGCCGGTACTTACACTGACCTCGGGTACTACATCCCGGGCTACTTCACGAAGCCACTCGACTCGGAGAACCCGGAAGCCGATTTCTCGAAGAGGCTGCAGGACATCAAGTGCAAACACTTCTGCTTCGTGCACCCGGACGGGCGTAAGACCTCTTCACCTTTCTGGGGCAGGATGCTCTGCCACACGATGCAGTTGGCGCGGTTCATGATGATGAAATAGGGGGCGATCAGAGCCTTCCTGCCAAATCGCCATCGCTCTCCGCTTAATCTAACCCCCCTTCATCCCCCCTTCATTTAAGGGGGGATAGAGGAGGGTTACAAATCCACAGTTCCTCTTGAGTCCATCAGTAGAATGACCTATATTGGATAATATGACACAAAAGAAGGGCACCATAGTGATGGAGTTTCATATCTCCCGGAAGGCAAGGGATGACTACCAATTTGACGCTTCCCTATTCTCCCTCAGCGGAAATGTCGTTCTTCCCAACTTTCATGCGGCAAGATTATTTGCCCAGAAAATGAATGAAAAAAGGGATTTGATCGTCTTCCCCGACAAAGCCGTCAGAGCAGGCCAGATCAATGCCATGGGGTTGATCGACGAAATCCTTCATTACGTCGTGGGCCTGTATCGCGTCGAAAAGAATGCGCAGGCGGCACAACAAGCCCTGAATTGGCTGGACGAGAACCTGGGCAAGCAAAAAGTGGATGAGGCTTTTCGGAAATTTGCCGATGAATTTCCAACGGTGTCTGTCTATCGCCGTGAAGTGGATCTCCATGCGTATTTGGAAGGAGAGACAGCGGGGACCCCTCACCGCTCGATCGTACTGGAAGAAATGCTGATGCTCTGGCTGGCCAACACGAATCCGGCCTTTGCTCCCTTTATGGAGCTGTTCGATGACACCACGCTGGAAAAAGATACGTCTTACCTCCAAATCATCCAAGCCCTCCATTCCTTCTTTGACCATCAGCCCGTGTTCGGCCCGGATCATCAGAATCTGGTGGACATGCTCCGGAGTCCTGCGCTCGCCGTTCCCCACTCGCTTTCGGGACAGCTGAAATACATCCGGGAAAAATGGGGCTATTTGCTGGGTCCCTATCTCTTACGGCTTCTCAGCAGCCTCGACTTGATCAAGGAGGAAGAAATCGCGGAATGGCGGAGAATGGCCTTCTGGGGCCGTGCGCCTGCGGAGGTCTACGAATTTTTTGGGATGGAGGAGGAGCCGGAACGCTTTAGTTTTGACCTCGACTGGATGCCGAGGTTGGTGCTTATCGCAAAGAATGTTTATGTGTGGCTTCATCAACTCTCCAGAAAGTACCGGCGCTCCATCTACCGGCTCGATCAGATTCCTGATGAAGAACTGAACCTTTTGGCCCGTTGGGGCTTCACCGGCCTGTGGCTCATCGGCGTGTGGGAGAGAAGCCTCGCCTCCAAAAGAATCAAAGAGCGGATGGGCGATCCCGATGCGGTAGCTTCGGCTTATTCCCTGTTCGACTACGAGATCGCAGGCGACCTCGGAGGCGAAGAAGCCTTTCAGAATTTAAAAGACCGGGCGTGGAGCCGGGGCATTCGCATGGCAAGCGATATGGTACCCAACCACGTGGGAATTGATTCCAGGTGGACCATCGAACATCCAGAGTGGTTCATTTCCCTGGATTACAGCCCTTTCCCCGCTTATCGCTTCAGCGGACCGGATCTGTCGTGGCACGGGGAGGTTGGGATTTATCTCGAAGATCATTATTTCGACCGGAGCGATGCAGCCGTGGTCTTCAAGAGAGTGGAACGGAGAAACGGGAGCGAAAAATTCCTCTATCATGGAAACGACGGGACCCGAATGCCCTGGAATGATACGGCCCAGCTGAACTACCTGAACCCCGACGTAAGAGAGGCGGTCATTCAAACCATCCTTAGCGTTGCACGAAAATTTCCTATCATCCGTTTCGATGCGGCCATGACCCTGACGAAGCGACATTATCAACGGTTGTGGTTTCCAGAACCGGGCACAGGCGGAGCTATTCCTTCTCGTGCGGAACACGGCATGCCGAAAGAACAATTCAACCGTTTCATGCCCGAAGAATTTTGGCGTCAGGTGGTGGACCGCGTCGCTCGGGAGGCGCCTGACACGTTACTGCTGGCCGAGGCCTTTTGGCTGCTCGAGGGATACTTTGTCCGGACCTTAGGCATGCATCGCGTTTACAACAGCGCCTTCATGAATATGCTGAAGGATGAAGAAAACGCCAAATACCGCTCCGTGATGAAAAATACTCTCGAATTCAATCCCGAGGTCCTCAAACGATTTGTCAATTTTATGAGTAACCCTGATGAAGAGACCGCTGTCACTCAATTTGGCAAGGGAGACAAATACTTCGGCGTATGCACCATGATGGTGACCCTGCCCGGGCTCCCCATGTTCGCTCATGGCCAGATCGAAGGGTTCAACGAAAAATATGGGATGGAATACCGGTATGCCAAATGGGACGAACAACCGGACCAGGAACTGACCCGCCGGCATGAACGAGAGATTTTTCCGCTGATGAAGCGCCGCCATCACTTCTCAGACGTGCAACATTTCCTGCTCTATGATTTTTTTGCTCCGGAAGGCTATGTCAATGAGAACGTATTTGCTTACTCCAATCGAAGCGGCGATGAGCGATCTTTAATCATCTACCACAACAAATATGAGTCCGCCCGGGGATGGGTCCGGTCCTCCGTCGCCTATTCGATCAAAGCCGGTGAGGGAGACGTGCGTACATTGATTCAGAAAAATTTGGGAGAAGGCCTCGGGTTGCGCAACGATCCACCCTATTTCTGCATTTTCAGGGACAATGCAACCGGTCTGGAATACATTCGCAGCAGCGAGGAATTGTGCAAGAGAGGGTTGTATGTGGAGCTGGGTGCTTACAAGTATCACGTCTTCGTCGATGTTAGGGAAGTTCGGGATAATCAATGGCATCACTATGCCCAAATAGCCAACCACCTCAATGGTCGCGGTGCACCCAGCATCGAAGACGCATTGAAAGAAATGCTGCTTAAACCTCTGCACGATGCGCTCAAGGAGTTGGTCAATGCGGATACGTTCCGCCGCTTGACGGAGGCACGCGTCACACAACCGCAGGCCCAGCTCGATCAAAAACTGATGGAAGAGATAGAGAAGAAAATGACTCGCCTCCTTCAAGAAACCAAACACCTCAGCGGGGGGAGAGAAGATGAGACGGCGATCGTCCAAGAGATAAGGCGTAAACTGGAAGCCATCCTGTACTTGCCCATCCTAACCAGTCGCCACCCGCAGCTACAACCAAAAGGAGTCAAAGCCGCGGCAGAGTACCTGCACAAGAAGCTGACGGGTTCAACAGCCACCTGGGCAACCCTCTTCGCCTGGCTGTTTGTCCATGCTCTCGGGAAGGTGGTCCATCAAAGGGAGTTTGCAGGGCAGAGTCATGCCTGGATTGAGGAGTGGGGATTCAAGAAACCGATCCTTGCTGTTCTCGGGGACTTGGGGATGGAGGAGATCACTGCATGGAATTCGTTGGCAGTCATCAAATGGCTTACGAGTCACCAAAAATGGTTTGAGTCGAAGCCCTCCGGCCAGGAGCAAGGTTATGCGATACTCGAAGAATTGTTGAGGGATAGCGATGTCCGACAATTTTTGCAGGTAAACCGGTGCGACGATATTTGGTGGTTCAACAAAGAGGCGTTTGAGGAACTGCTGTGGTGGCTGATGATGGTAGCCGCACTGACCATCGGCTCCGACCCTCTCCGCCCTGTCCATGCCGTGATCCAAGAGTTGCAAGGATGTTACTCCATCATTCAGACATGGCAAAGGGCCGAAGAAAAATCCGAATATCAAGTCGAAAAACTGCTTTCCGCCCTCCGAGAATAGGAATAGGATGCGAAGGGGAGTTAGATAATGAAACGTGGAACCCAAAACAGGAGAGAATTCCATTTAAAAAAGGCGTTGACTTGATAATTTGCACCGGGATAGAATGAAATCATGATGGGCAGAAAACTAATTTCGATCTTCATTATATCTCTAACTTTTCTATTTATTGTAGGATGCGCCGGTAGTCCGATTAGGAGAGGTGGTGAGGCGGCAAGGAATCGTTCAAATCTGGCTAAACTCAATCTTGGGATGACTAAGGACGAAATCGTCAATTTGATGGGTAGGCCGTCTAAAACCGAGGCTTACGAGATTCAGGGAAAGAATTTGGAATTTTGGCACTATCGTACTGAATACAATTGGCTGCTTGGGACACTGGAAGACACAGCCCTTGTCTTTGAAGATGGAGCTCTAAAAGGATGGGAACTAGGAAATTATAATGATCAAACCCTGGTAAAACCAGAAAGGAAGTTGGAGCGGGCATCATTGGAATTAATTCTGGTGGCATATCCACCTCTTAAATAAATTTAGGGGGGCTTTATAAATCAAATATCCTGAATCGAGAATTTTTCGTATAAATTTCATAATGGTTTGAATACGATTAAGGATTGAAAAAGTAGAATCAAGAGTCTTTTGATTGGAAAAGCAGCAAAGAGCTCAGAAATATTCGAAGTTAGGGTTCGAGATCCACACTTAGAGAAGTTATCCATAGCATCACCTCTAATTTAATCTGCAAGTTACTTTATTCAAAATCAAAATTTCAATCTTGGCATGAAGGATTCTTCTAACCGGAAATTCTTGTCGAATTGATCATCAGTATTGTCGAAGCTCGTTATTAGTTGATTTTTAAGAAGAAAGCATTCATTGCTTTAAAAAGGTCGACAAAACATTCAGGTGTACGACTAAACTTTAACACTCTATTCTTTATAACGATTCAATTTAACCAGAGGTCAAAGACCTTAATAAGCCTTTGAATATTAAGGATAAATCAGGTTTTGGGATGGTGCGAAATATCTCTTAAATTCTCTTGAAAATGGATTGGTACAGGAGTTGCTTTCACCTGTTTTGTTAGACAAAAAAGATCAGCGGAGGTAAGGTCGATGAAAAAGACAATGATTGCATTAGGGCTGGTAGCTGTGATGCTTTTGGGTGTCTCATATGTCTATGCCCAAGAGCAGGGTAATCCTCCAGGGCATGGGTGGATGCACGGTCAGAAACACCAGGGTCAATGGAATAAGCTTAACCTCACCCCGGAGCAGAAGGAAAAATTCAAGGAGTTGCGCCGAAAGTTTAAGGAAGAAAATGCTCAACTCATAGGGGGTCTTGTGGCCAAGAGGCTCGAACTCCGATCACTGTGGACCGATCCAAAAGCTGGGTCCCAGGCCATTCTGGCCAAGGAAAGAGAGTTGAGAGATCTTCAAAACCGGATGAGGGACAAGATTATCCAAAATAGATTGCAAGCTCGCAGTTTCCTCACGCCCGAGCAGATTGAGAAGTTTGGGATAATGGGTGGAATAGGTTTTGGTCGTGGTTTTCATCACCATCATCACCACCATGGCCAAGGAATGGGTTGCCGCGGAATGTCGGAGTAGGAATACGCATCACCTTGAATATGGAAAAAGGGGGAGGAAACTTCTCCTTTTTTCATATTGCGTTAGATGCTTTTAAGTCTCGTTGTCAAAATTATCCGTTTCTGTAAAGAAGACTGTGTATCAGTTTCGCAGAATTCTGCCCACCACCATTTTCCATTCTGAGCAGGGGCATACGGATCAATGAAGAAATGGATCGTACCCTTATTATCCTTACTCTTGATCGCTTTGTTGCTTTTGATCTCCAGCCCTTTCAATATTTTCAAAGCATCGATGACCAGGGAGGAGAGCGAAGGAAGGTCCGGGATTCTTTTCGCCCAGGACGCGGGGAAAGAGGAGCAGACCGAGCCTCCTCTCATTTTAGTCTTAAAGAGATTGCGTGGAAAGCTCGACGAATGGATAGAATCGATCAACGACCGGATCGAGAGTGAAGATGCGAGTCGTTTAGAGGTTCGCTTCTTGGAGATTTTGAGGAGTATCTTGGGATGGGTGAGAGAGAAGGTAGATGCAAAGATTGCATCTACTGAAAAGGAAAAGCCCAAGGAGACTTATCAGAGAGCGTTTCCATTCTTCGAAGTAGGATGAGAGAAAAAAAGGGATTCATTCCGTCCAATGGGTTCCAATTAGGAGACCTCTTGAGCCATCAATCCTTTGGGACATGGAAGAATAATATGCTTGACTTGGCAGTTCACCTACTCACGATTGGGATTGTCTTTTGGATGTGGACACCTAGTAAATAAACTGATTTGGGTGTCAACAAACGTAAGTTATTCGGGTTACTAAGGAGATGGGAAGAGATGGTAAGAAAGAGGATCATTGGCTTATTCCTTTTCGTTGGACTTATGCTCATTTTTCCTTCATGCCACCCTCGTCATGTTTCGGATATTAAAGCTAACATGACCAAAGAGGAAGTGGTCTCTTTGTGGGAGAAAACAGACCTGATCACTTATAGAACTGTTAATGGGAAGACTCTCGAAACATGGGAGTACCATTTTTCAAACACCAGTTCTATTTGTTTTGTCACTTTCTCTCAGGACAGAGTAGTAGCTACCCAATGTCGGCCTCTACCAAGGGGATATTATCGCCCATACCCATACTACCCGTATTATCACCCTTATCCATACGCATACCCCTATTACTAAGGATGCTGCAAAATGACTTTTGAATTTTTTCGAAAATAGATTGGCACCGGAGTTGCCTCTCAAGAAATGGATAGACGTGATGCCTCGCTTCGGATGGAATATAAAAGCTTAAATTTTTGGAAGCGTAAAGAGTCATGAACAAAAAGCCTAAATAATACGTGAGAAGAAAAAGGGAGAGGTGGAGATGAAGAAGTTAATTGCTGCAGGTGCAATAGTTTTTTTGTTTTTGATACCGGTTATCTCTTACGGACAGCCGGAGCAGAATGAGCAGAAGGCTCCGCCCGTATCGCAGGCCCTTGTTCGTGAAGGTGACTTTGCCGTCAAACTGGTGGAGGTTCTTAGGTTAGGCACGGCGAAGAACGAGGCGGAAGCGGAGAGCATGTTGGGCTTGGCCGGTATCGCACCCCGTAACGGGTGGATTGCTGATTATCCCTTGACCCCCGATATTATCGGAGAGGTGCGAAATGCTATCGGTGTGGCACTGAATTCCGGCAAATTAGCGATAAACAAAGACGAGGCGTTGATGGCGGTTCAGGTTCTTATTGATAATCAGTGGAGGCTGGCGGCTGCATCTGGTAAAGAACAAGAGGGACAATACGGTGAGTATCCACCTGCTGGCTATGAAGGATATGAGCCATATTACTACCCTGAACCCTATTACTACCCCTATTACCCCTATTACTACCCGTATCCATATTACTACGGTGGTTATTACTACCCTTACCCCTATCCTTATCTCGGTGGTGGTTTTGCAATCAGAGGATTCCGAGGTGGTGGCAGGGGCGGAAGACGTTGAACATCTTAATCGTATAAGAGATCCAAAAAAAATGCCACATTTGCGGTATAACACGATCTAAAAAAGTGGAGGAATTGAAAATAAGAGGGCGTAATAGAAAGGGGGTTTGTGATTATGAAATCCTTAATAGCCGTTCTGATAGGTGTAGTCATTATGTTATTAGTTTTTTCCTGTGCCACAGCGCCAACCGAGCCTCTCGCTTCGGGCGAGCTAAGATTATTAAGCATGGAGGTTCCAGGTCATATCACAGCAGGGTTTCCGTATGATCTTATTATTATTTTTAGAGCAGACGGTAAACCGGAGATTAGTAAGGCTTGTTGCGACTGGTCAGGTGGTGGTCCGTACTGTTTTAAGGCAGGGCATTTAAAGTATGGATCCCCGGGAAACTTCATTATAGAACTTCCTCCTGCTGATCCTGGGCAATATACAGTGGAATGTTATGCTGAATACTTACGGGACGGGGAGACCCAACGGACCAACGTGGTAGATTATGTTATCGACGCTATGACCGCCGGTCCAGGTCATTAAAGTTCTCTTTTAAAAATACTTTCTAAAAGGTTTTTCTACCCAATCCACAAAGAGATGTTGGATAGCTGCGGAATTGAACTATCCGCCTCGCCCTCAAAGCGCAGTTATCTTGCTTCGTTATAAGAAATGAAGGAGAACACGGTGATTCCATCAACCCGGTATATCGTCAAAAGAATTCAATTTCAGGGAATGGTTTCGGCTTGGATGGTTATTGCTCTTATCTTATTTCCGCTATTGGCCTCAGCAGACGAAGATCCCTGCCGTGAAATGGGTATTTATATTGGAAATCAGACCATGCTTGATGTATGGTATACACGGAATGGTGGGCCCTGCACCCTATGGGGCCGTGGTCGCCTCCTTACGATAAAACCAGAAGATACGCTCATTATTTATAGAGATATGATCTGCAAGACAGCGTATTGCTCTACGAATCTAACTTATGACGTCTTCAAGTCCCTTGATGCGAATCAAAATTGCCGGGTGAGAATCCTTCCTGATTGTACCCTTTCAGACATGTAATGTTGGCAACTTTGAGATGGGGCTTTCGACCATTAATCCTTGATGGTTTAGTCTTAACGGAACTGCACTTTTGCCGAAGTCCACATATTTACGGCATTGACTCAAAAAAATCTAATTTGAGCTTCTTCACATCCTTTTTAATAAAGTCCTGCCCAAGTGAGCGTCCAATCTCCGAAGCGTTCGTTCACGCGATCCATCGCTTTAAGGAGATTATCTTTCTTATCCCTCTTCTCAAAAAGATCCAACTGACACCATTCCTTCTTCAATTGGGATACTCCCACTCCGAGGAGACGAATCGGCCTCGGATGGGAGATCGATTCAAAGATCTCGAAGGCCTGTTCGAAGATTTCGTTGCCGCTCATCATCCATTTGGAAAGGGTCTTTTGTTTTGAGAAGGTAAAAAAATCTGAGTAGCGTACAGTAACGGCAATCCTCTTCCCATAAAACCCTTCCCTCCTCATTCTTCTGGAGACCCTCTCGGAAAGTTGAAGCAAAACTTTTCTCAGGAGTTTGGGATCAGAAGTGTCCTCTTCAAGAGTAACGCTGTGACTGATCGACTTGGAATCTTCCTCCTCATCGAAGGGAACGACCGGGCTATCATCTAATCCCAAACCCATTTCATAAAGCCTCTCGCCGATCACACCGAACTTTTTGGATAAAACCGAAACCGGAAATCTTCCGAGTTGACCGCAGATAAAGATACCTATCGAATTTAAAGCCTCTGTCAGTTTTGGGCCAATGCCATACAGTTTGGAGACCGGAAGATCCTTCAAGATCCCCTCAACATCTCCTTTCTGAATTATGACTAAGCCATCAGGTTTCTTCAAACCACTTCCCAACTTCGCAAGGAGCTTATTCGGCGCCACTCCAATGGAACAGGTCAATTCTTCACTCTCGCGGATTTGATCTTTGATCGATTGAGCAATGTGGAGAGAAGACTGAAATAATACCAGGGATTGGGTGATATCGAGATAGGCCTCGTCAATGGAGGCAACTTCCACTAAGGGCGTATATTTTTTCAGGATTGAGAAGATTCGGGATGCGGTTTCCGTATATTTCGAATGGTCTCCCTTCACAAGGATCAATGGAGGGCAACGTCTTTTCGCCTCCTGGGTCGACATTCCCGCCCGAATTCCGTAAGGCCTTGCTTCGTAGGTAGCTGAAGTCACCACACTTCGCGAAAGAGAACCACAAACCGCAGCCGGTTTTCCCCGGAGTGATGGGTTGTCTCTCTGCTCCACCGAGATAAAAAAGGCATCCATATCGATGTGAAGAATGATGCGATTGTCCATAAATCTTAATGAAGGGTTCCAGGGGCCGCGGGTCCAAGGGGTCAAGTGAAATTCACTAGAGCCCTCGAACCCTGGAAGCCTTGAACCCTCTAAATTACATTTTCCTAAAAATCCCTATCACCTTTCCAACGATGATGACTTTTTTCTCTCCTTTTTTGACGACGATAGGCTCCATCCTGGGATTGGCTGGTTCAAGCCTAATTAAATCCCTCTTTTGAAAAACCCTTTTGATCGTAGCCTCATCTTCGATTAAGGCAACGACGATCTCACCGTTCTCTGCATTGGGCTGCGGCTTCACCAGAGCAAAATCGCCATCCTGGATGTGGGCATCGATCATGCTATCCCCTTGTACCCGAAGGAGGAAAACATCTCCTGATGAGGCAAGACTTCGATCGAGATTGATGTAACCTTCAATATTCTCGATAGCGAGGATGGGTTCCCCCGCCTGCACTCTTCCCACAATGGGGACTGGGAAAGTCGGCGCAGTGGCCGACTCTACGAACCCCATTTTGTAGGGCAGGCCTCTGTGCCTGCCAACCTTGGAGCCTAAAATTTCAATTGCCCTCGATCCTCCTGGAACTTTATGGATGTAACCCTTTCTCTCCAGGATATTTAAGGTTTTTTGGGGAGCCTTAGGCCCTTGCAACCCGAAGTGAGAAGCAATCTCGCGTAGCGTCGGCGGAAAACCTTTTTCTCCAAGATAGTCTTTCAAAAAATTGAATACTTTCTTCTGTGTTTCTGTCAACTCTCTTTCTTTTTTCATTTTGTTCCCCATGTTTAATATTTATTTTCTGTGCCATAAAAATGAATAATCAACCCAGTTTTCAACAAGACCAGCACGTACCGGATTATTCACAATGTATTCTGCTGATGTGCGTATGTCTTCCTCCTTGCGAAGAGCATGATCATAAAATCCTCTCTGCCAACACGGCCCTATCAACCCATCTCTTCTGAGAAGATTTGCCGTGAAACTTTTCCATCGGCTGACCAGATCCACTAAGTTTGCCTCCATCGGGGATAACTGGATATGAACATGATCTGGCATCAAACAGAAAGCATAGAGTTCAGTTTGTTTTCCAAAAGGTCCCGTCTCAAGAGTAGTCAAAACAAGCTTAGTCCATGTTTCATTTCAAAACAGAGGGCGCCGGTCCCATGTACATATCGTCACGCTAAAGATTTGTGATGAGATTTCGTATGATCCCCTTGCCAACCTGACATTTTTGCGTCTCATTTCCATCTACTTATTGGTCGGCACAGTGGCCGACCCTACACTGAATTCCTTTTGGTCGGCACGGTGGCCGACCCTACGGTTTCTTACCCAAAACGGATTGGTCTACATTTGTAGACTACATATATCCCCGTTCTTTTTTGATGTCAAGGGAAATTTTTGAGGTCTCTGACCTCTGATTACACAGATTCCAAAGAATGATTAAACAGATTTTCTCTTTTCTCATCTGCGTAATCATCCCATATTCCCTGCCTGCTCGTAGCCAGGTATGTAATCAGAGATTTCTCGACTTCTTCAGAAATCTCTTTTTGAACTTGAATTTACTTTTAACTACTGTAAAATCGATAGGGAATCCCTAAAAATAGAACCACCATGAAAACGGATCAAAAAAGATGGGACAAGAGATTCGGGAAGAAAGAATTCGCCCTTGGGAAAGAACCAAACCTTTTTCTAAAAAAACATATCCACCTTCTTCTGAAAGGAAGGGCCCTCGACGTCGCTACGGGCGAGGGAAGGAACGCGGTCTTCCTGGCTCAAAATGGGTTTGAAGTGGAGGCAGTAGATATCTCCGAGAAGGGTCTGAAGAAAGCCAGAAAATTAGCCCGAGAAAAAGGAGTCAAGATTAACACCTTTCTCGTCGACCTTGACCAATTTCGGATTGAAAAAGACCGATACGACCTCATCGTCAATCTCTATTTTCTCAAACGTCGTCTCATCCCAAAGATCAGAAATGGGCTCAAGAAAGGTGGAATGGTAGTGTTCGAGACTTACCTTCTTGAACATAGAACGCTCGCTACGGGAGGACCGAAGCAAGCAAAATATTTCTTGAAACCTAATGAACCCCTCAGGCTTTTCAAAAACTTCCGAATTCAATTCTATCGCGAAGGGATCTTCAGGGAACGGGGAAGGAGGAAAGCGGTGGCAAGTCTCATCGCCGAAAAAATCTGAAAGTGGACAGTAGAAGGTGGAACGTGGCAGACCCCACTCCTAACATCAAAAGTCGGAAGCAAAAAAGGATTGTAATGTTAGCTGGCTTTCCACCTGCCACCCTCCACCCTCTACGGTCGGGCAAAAGTTTCTTTGGTGCGGTTGAAATAGCCGAATTGGAGAGAGGGAAATTCTTTCTTCAGGATATCGATCATCTTAGAGATGCCTATCCCCCAACCGCTTCCCATGTTCTTGAGATAGAGGTCCGGATCGATGTTGAGGTTTCGCATCTGAATCAGATTGAGGTTCGTTTCCCTGATCAGTCGTATCAGTCCTTCCACTTCTGCCTCCCTGTCGGTGAACCCCGGGAAGACAAGGAGATTAATCGAAGTATAGATCCCTTTTTCTTTCGCCGCGACCAAGGAATCCACCACTTCCCTAAATGAGTATCCCCTGGGTCTGTGATAGCGTTTGTAATAATTTGAATGGGGACTGTTGAGCGTGATGCGAACGCTATCCAGTCCAGCCTCGCAAAGCCTCTCCAGGGGCTCCGGAAGACTCCCGTTGGTGTTAAGGTTGATCGTTCCTCGATCGGTTTTTTTTCGAAGCTTAAGGATCGAATTTTCCAAAAGCCTCCATTGGATCAGCGGCTCTCCTTCACACCCCTGACCAAAACTGACAATCGGATCCTCTGCTTTTTCAAGATGGGGCAAGGCAACGCCCAGAACCTCGTCTGCCGTAGGAATAAAATCGATCCTCTCTTGTGAGGCAGGGCAACATTCGGAGGGCTGTAAGGAGATGCAGCCTAAACAATCTGCGTTGCACGAAGGCGAGGTAGGCAAGGGGCATTCCCATCTTCGAAAAAAAACATTTTTTGCCGCGAAACAGTGATATTCCAACGCACACCTGGAAAGTTGGCGAAGGAGGCGATTTGGGGCACGATTCCTAAGGGAGGCTTGGACCTTTTGCTTTAAGAGGCGATCGTCCTCAAAATATTTTGGGCGCCAATGCGGATTAGAGTCAATCTGTAATCCGGGCGCCCAAAATCTTCCGTCTTTCCAGCCCACAGCCGTGTAGGCCCAGAGCGGAAGGATGGGCGCTCTGGCACTGCGTTGGGTAGCAGGAAGGAATGTCCGGATATACCCCGGTGGCAGGAATGCAGCGACCGCGGTACACTTCGCGTCTTTATTCCCTAATCTCGTTTTTTGCAAAGAGACAAAAGATCTGTCTTCTTCATCCCAGCCGGTCGGTATCCTTCCTGGCAAGGTAAAGAGTTGACTCCCTTTAGGAAGAGGCATTAATTCTGATGGAGCGGGGAGGAGGAATCGATCTCCGGATCGACCTGAAAGCTTAAGAGAAGGATGGTCAAAGATATTTCCTTCAGGATCTGATAAGACGAGCCGAGGATATTCAAAACTCATTGTATGAAGTTCTTCAATGATGATGGCAACGGTAAATTCACCATCAAGACAAGATGCGTCCTTTGCTATGCGCTATGCGCCATGCGCCAAGCGCCTAGCGTTTTTTATTACGTCGGATACTTTCTCTCTCCTTTAGACTTCCTCAATGAGTGTTTGACATTCTTTCTCTTCAAGGCTGCCTTCAAACGATTCGTTTTTTTGCGTCTCTTCATCTTCTCCTCCACCTTTCGTTTCCTCGAATGCAGAGAGTAGCGAGTGGAGGGTGGTTTTTGAATCCACTGACCGCTCACCGCCTTCCACTTTCGATCCTTATTTGACCAGCCAGATTCCTGAGACAATCAGCATAGTACCGATGACCCTCTGGAAAGTGACTCCTTCTTTGAGAACCAGAATACTCAGAAAGGCGGTTACCAGGGGGTAACAGGCTGCGATGGGAACGATCTTTGAAGTTGCCCCCATCTTCAAGGCGCCGTAATAAGTCCACATGCCCAGAAGACCTGCAATCACGCCGCTGGCGCCAAAGAGGAAAATACTCTTCCCATCCAGCTCAATTAACTCCCTGCCTTTGCCCATCAGAAAGGTGAGCAAAAAAAGGCCTGCTGCAACAACGGCACTTCGGACGGTGACACCGATCAGGGGATCTACTTTTGCCAAGCCCATTTTCTCAAGAATGGGGGTCGATCCCCATAACAAAGTCGTGGCGATCAATAAAAAGACGACCAACCCTTCACCTCCCCGATAAAGACCGACTTCGAACCGCCTTGATATTCTGTACGATGGAGTAAGGAAGCTTCATGTCTCCTCTTCCCACCCCGATGTCCAATTCGCTTTTTTCCATTCCGTGATAATCTGTCCCCCCTGTCGACAGGAGGCCGTATTTCTCGGCAAGCGATTTATACTGTACTATTTCCGCCGCAGAATGTTCAGGATAATAGACCTCAATCCCTTTGAGCCCCTCATCGACCAGATGGAGGATCAGTTTCTCCAATTCTGAGTAGCCATTCATTCCGAGGGTATTGGGATGAGCAAGCACGGCCACCCCTTTCGCTTCGTTGATAAAATGCAGAGCCTCTTTCGATGTAAATCTGAATTTGTCCACATAGGCAGGGGCCCCCTTTTTCAAAAACCGATCGAAAGCTTCTTGAAAATTCCTGACAACCTTCTTCTCCAAAAGGATATTGGCAAAATGGGGTCTCCCGACCTGTCCTCCTCCGGAGGCTCTCAACACCTCTTCGAAGGTTATATCGATTCCCAAGCTATTCAATTTTTCGATGATCTTCGGATTTCTTTCTGCCCTTGCCTTCTGGAGATATTTCAACCTCTCCGTGAGAAGGGGGTGGTGTATATCAAGAAAAAATCCTAAGATATGCATGGAACCGGGTGAATGCTCCGCGCTAATTTCAATCCCCGGGATCACCTCAAAACCGATTCTCTCTCCTTCAGACAACCCCTCCTCACATCCCTCCACGGTATCATGATCGGTAATCGCAATCGCCTGAAGTCCCTTCGCCTTGGCGTATCTCACGATCTCCGATGGACTCAGCACTCCATCAGAGGCGGTCGTATGGAGGTGAAGATCCACATATCCCATAGGAATCCTTTCAGCCGCGTTTTTAGAAAGACGAAGGGGAGGAATAAAGATTCAGATTAAATTCTATAATAGATGACCTATCCAAAGTCAACCCTTCGACTTCACGGCTACTTCATCGACGTGTTTAGAAAGAGGCGAGTGGAGATTTTTTATAAGGGAAGCTGAAAAAAACCTGATAACCTTTTGTAGCATGAATCAGACGTTCGGAGGAGCCATCTCCACAGATACCTCTGACGTTTACCCACTCTTCGAATAACTAAGCACCTGCCCTTAAGGCCGTAGCAAAGTGAATACTACTAATTAGAGTCTGTTTATAGATACGCCTTTTCCGTCATGCCGGACTTGATCCGGCATCCAGAAACCCTCAACACTGCATTCCGGCTTTCGCCGGAATGACACCCCCTTTCTTAAAACCTTATTTATGGACAGACACTAACTAAAAAGTGAAAAATCTCACTAAAAAAGGACGGGGGTATTGGACAGAAATTAAGCATCAAATTAGATTAAAAGAGTCAGTTTTTTGCTCGCAACGTAGAGAATTTATTTTGATTTTTTCATGCTTTGAGAGAATTCCCCAACACCATTGAATTAATTACTTTTTTCACATAGAGACGTGGAATTAATCCTATATGAATTTAGGAATATCAGCCTTGTGATTTATAAGCACTTGAAAATTAAAAGAATTTTAATCAAAAATAATGCTTGACAAAACTTTATTGCTTGAATATATTAGAATCAGAGCATGAACAAATCAGTTAAGAAGAGGGATGCTGAATGTAAAGAGGGCCATTCTTTCGGCGAGGGTTTTTTGGGTAAAGTAAAAATGAATAAATCCGCCCTTTCCATGGACAAAGAATGGAGAGGGCTTTTTGTTCCAAGAAGAAAGGGGAAATGTTCCTGTGAAAAACAACAAGACAACAAATAAAAAAGGAGAGGATTTGGCCCTTGAGCCTGTTCAATCCTCAACCCTTTTTGCTGAACCCCCGACCTCTATTCCACCCATCCAATCTGCATCCTACGTGGAGGGTGAATTAGAAGAGACAATAGAGGATTTTGATCTTCAGCCCGACGAAGCAGAGTTGGCGGCCGAGGGAGGTGAAGAGGTGTCGGCCGAGCCCGCTGCTCACGAAGAAATTATTTTTCAACCTCAGGATATCACGTGGGAGTATTTAAAGGGGCTTGAGAAGATATCGCTTCTTACACCGGAGAAAGAGGTTGAACTGGCTAAAAGGATTAAGGAAGGTGAGCGGCAAGTCAAGATTCTCGAGACGAAGAGCAATCGCCTGAAAGCCAAATTGTACCCCCCTTCGGCCCCAAAGAACGGAGGTAGACGTATCCATCCCAACGCACGGCAGGGTTACAAATTCAAGGGTAAGAATGGGAAGAATGGGAAAAAGTCAAAACCTACGCCTTCAGAAATAAGGGGTAAAAACCTTCTTTACAAGGAGACGTTGAACCAATATCAGCGGGCGATCCTCGATCTTCAACGGGCAAAGAACGAACTGATCCAGGCCAATCTGCGGTTGGTAGTCAGTATCGCAAAACGTTATGCCAATCGGGGACTTTCTTTTCTCGATTTGATCCAGGAGGGAAATCTCGGCCTGATCCAGGCCATGGTGAAGTTCGATTATACCAAAGGCTTTAAATTCAGCACC
The DNA here is from genome assembly GCA_963765435.1 of uncultured delta proteobacterium. Lineage (GTDB taxonomy): Bacteria > Desulfobacterota > BSN033 > BSN033 > UBA1163 > UBA1163. The sequence goes on along the minus strand of CAVXWK010000002.1, from coordinate 1,008,229 downwards.
TACGCTTCCTGGTGGATCAGGGCGGCAATTTTGAGGGCCTTTGCAGAGAAGTCGAGGACGATTCGAATTCCCAATTATCTTTTTGAGATCAAAGGGAAATTGATGAAATCCTTCAAGGACCTGGTAAAAAAGTTAGGACGGGAACCGACCTCTCAGGAATTATCCAAGGAAAGCGGAATCCCTCTACACGACGTGGAGAAAATTCTCAATCTCATTGAAGAACCGATCTCCCTCGATATGTCCATTGGGGAAGAGGACAGCACACTCGAAGATCTGATTCCAGATGACAAGGGTCTCTCTCCCAGTGACTCCCTGTTGGAAAAAGATCTGACCCATCAGATCCAGAAGCTCTTATCCGGCCTCTCGCCGAGAGAAGAGAAGATTCTCCGGCTCCGTTTCGGCATCGGAGAGGACGGGGAGTGCACTCTTGAGGAAATTGGAAGGCAGTTCGGTCTCAGTCGGGAGAGAATTCGGCAGATTGAAGCGAAAGCCCTTGATCGATTGAGGGATCCGAAACGCTATAGAGAAATTAAAGAGTATTTTGAGTGATCCTTAAAAAAACAAAACAAGAAAGGGGTGTCCATGATTTGACGTGGAGCGCCCCTTTTTTGTTCTTATCGGAGATAGTCATTCCTCCATCTGGATAGCCTCTACCGGACAATTTTCAGTAGCCTCTTTACAGGACTCCAACACATCCGCAGGAACCTCATCCACTTTGACACGAGCCTTATCATCATTCATCTCAAAAACTTCTGGGCACGTCTCCGCACAAAGCCCGCATCCGATGCAAGTTTCCTGGTCTATGATCGCTTTCATTGACGATTCTCCTTTCCGATTCCTCCGTTTAATTTATTATTCCTAATCGCTTTTCTTAAATCAAGTCACCCGTTCTGAATTTCCAACATCTTGTATTCGACGTTGTCACGTTATACCCTCGGCCAATAATTGAGTCAAATGGATTCTTCACTCCTTAGGACCTTTTTCTAAAATTAACGAAGTGAAAATGTCTAGAAGGATTCTTGGGCAGAGGTCTTGGTAAGGATTATCTCCCTCTCACTGATACCACTGAGGATCAAGATAGAAAAACGTTGCGGGCTGGCAAAGCAGGCAATCAAATCCTCGTAGTGGCTGTTTTTGATACTCCTCCGAAACCAAGCGTTGCGGTCAAGCCTATTTGCGGGTCTTTTGCCGGAGCATTTTTAGAAGATCTTCAGGGGGTTTGTTTGTGAGAATCTCTCTGAACTGGCTGCGATAATTCTGTACCAGGCTGACCCCTTCAATCACCACGTCGTAGACCTTCCATTCTTCGTTACCCAAAATCATTCGATAGTAAATCGGAATCGACTTCGAGGACCTAAGGATCTCACTCTGGACTTCAGCGGTTTTATCCGAAAGGTTAGTGACTTTGCCAAAAAGCACTTTCTCGTCTTTATAGGCCATGATCCTGTCTATGTAAACGCTGCCCAAAAGCTTCCCGAAAAGACGTGTGAACTCTTCCTGTTGGTCAGGGGCGAACTGTTTCCAATGTTGGGCTAATGTCCGCTTCGATAGCTCCGTGTAATCAAAGACTCCATCGATGATCGTCCAAATCTTCTTTTCCCTAATCTCTTTGGCGGATTCACCCTTGAGGGCTGGATCCCGTAACACTTCCAGCGCTCGATTCACCTGTGTTTGAATGGTCTCGAGAGGAGCAGCCGCAAAGACAGAAACCGTCCAGAGGTTGAGAACGGCAACAGAAAGGATCAACACAATAAGCGATTTTTGCATGCTACTTCTTCTCCTTTCCATCTTTTCCGATGTCGCCGAAAGCATATTTCCCGATGAGGTCCGACAGGTCGGGGGGCGATTCCGTTTGTATGATAACCCCGCCTGGGTTCAGGATCGGACCCGATCCTCCTGCGTCGAGACTGATATACCTATCCCCGATCAGGCCCGATGTCTTGATGGAGGCAATCGCATCCCCATACACTTTGATGCCTTCTTTTATTTTGAGCTCGGCTATGACCACTTGCTTTTCTTGATCGAGACTGAAACCCGTGACCTCTCCGATTTGGATCCCCAACATCTCCACGGGGTTGCCTGCCCTCAATCCGGATACCGAATTGAAGCGGGCGTAGAGAGGATAAGAATCGTGCGCGAAGAGTTTCACCCTTCCGAGTTTTACGGTCATATATCCCACGCATATTAGCCCGATGAGCACAAAGATTCCGGCCACCGTCTCATAACGATACTTCTTCATTCCATTTACCTCCGCATCTCACAGTAAACCTTGGCGATCTCCTTCTGGTTCGCCTCGGCCTTCTTAAAAACGAGATCGATCCCTTCACTCCCTGCTTTGCTTTCGGCTAAACCCGCGAGGATAGCGAAAGGGAAACAGATGTCCTGAGAAATATTTGCCTCCGCCTGGATCGTGCGCAATCCTTCCTCCCGAAGATCCAGGGCAAATTTTTCCACTATTCCTTCCGCCTCGCTGAGGTTTGAAAAGGGAAGAAACGTGCTAAATTGGTTCTTGCTCTGACGCGCAGAAAACCCCCCGACAGCGCCGAAATGCTTGTTCAGGTATGCTCCCATAGCATTGAGAACTTCCTGCCCTCGGGTGTGCCCCAGATACTCACAGAGTTCATCAAAGTCCTTCAGCGTAAACAACGCCATGACATAGCTTTCTTGAGGCTGCTTCTTTCTGAGGCCCATCTGATTCCGCACCCTGAATTGCCGCTTGGATTGAATTCCGGTAAGATGCTCCTGGAAGTCCTCAAGGCTCTGGACAAATTCGTCGATCAAAGGATTCTCGAATTCCTCGAACTCCCCCGGCGTTCCCTGAAAAATGATTTTCCCCTCGTTGAGGGCGAGGATACGGTTTGAGATGAAGAAAACGTCCGGGACGTCATGGCTGATGAGAACCGCAGTGAAGCCGAGCTTTCGCTGGTACTGAGCGATCATGCTCAAGATGGCATTCCTGCGGATAATATCCTGGCCCGTGGTGGGTTCGTCAAAAAGGACGACCTTCGGATCGGTCACAAGAGCCCGGCTCAACGCGACTCGCTTCTGCATGCCTCCCGAGAGCTCCGACGGATAGTTCCGGGCTGCGTCCGTGAGCTCCATCTGCTCAATTCTTGCCCTTACCCGCTCGTCAACGGCTTTCTGGCTGAGATGGGTGGTCTGCTGAAGGGGCAGAGCAATATTTTCGAAGACGGTCATCGAGTCAAAGAGCGCGTTATTCTGAAACATGTAACTGATCTGACTGAAGGTACGATCCCTCTGGGTCTTGTTCATCTTCTGAACAGGCTGACCCCGGAACAGGATGGTGCCTTCATCGGGGTTCAGCAACCCGATAATGTGTTTGAGCAGCACGCTCTTGCCGCTGCCACTCTTTCCGATGATCGTGGTGACCTGTCCCTCGTAGATCGTCAGGTCAACCTGATCGAGGACCACATGGTTGTTAAAATGCTTGCTCACTTTTTGGAATTCAATCAGCGGAGTGTCCATCGATTTCCCTAAAGAAGAAGCGACGTCACCACATAATCTGCGACCAGGATGAGCACGCACGACAGAACCACCGCCGACGTAGTGGAAAGCCCCACCGCCTTCGCACCGTAACTATCCCTTCGCATGTGGGTATAGTAACCCTGAAAGCAGCAGATGATCGACACAATAATGGCGAACACCAGCGCCTTGACAAAACCTCCCGTGATATCCTCCAATTCCACGCCGGTCCGGACCCGGTAAAAGTAGGTGCCCGCGTTGAGGCCCATCAGCATCACTCCGGTGATAAACCCGCCGAGGATACCAATGAGATCGAAGAACGCCGTCAGCAGGGGGAAGCTGATGATGGAAGCGGCAATCCTTGGGCTGACCAGATACCGGAGCGGATCAATCCGCATCGTGTCCAGGGCGTCGATCTGCTCGGAGATGCGCTGGATACCAATTTCTGTGGCCATGGAGGAGCCGGCCCGAGCCGTGATCATGATGGCCGTCAGCACAGGCCCCAGCTCTCTGATCAACGACAGCGCGACCGCCGTGCCCAGAACGCCCGCTGACCCGAACTTCACGAGTGTATGAAAAAGTTGAAGTCCCAGAACCATGCCCGTGAACAGGCCAACAAGCATCACGATCGTGGCGGATCTGGCTCCGATGAAATAGACTTGGTGGGCGATGACGGGGAACTGCTTGTGATGAAAGATCATCACAAAGGCCCTGAAAAGGAAGACCACCATGGCGCCGAGTTCATTGACCCAGCGTATCGCCACCCTGCCCACCGTGGTCACGGGGGATTCAAAAAAAGTCTCTTTGTCCATCGTTTTTACTTCCGTTACATAACACTTTTTACATCATCATGGAAGTATGTCTGTATTATATCCGATCTAAGGATTGCCTCGTCAAGAGCGCTTCGCATAAACGGAAAAGTTCCTCCGTGGTCGGCATCCCTCTTCGTATTGCCAAGCCGCGCGTCGGGCCGTGAGAATAACCCTTCTAACCAGCACATACTCCATCCGTCATCCGGTTGTCAAAACATCTCCTTCAAACTTCCAACCCCTTAAACGACCGTCACGAATTCTTGCAATAATCTCTTTACAGGCTTTTTCGTAATCATCAAACAGATCTTCTGATACCAAGACAAGTCTATCTATCCCCCGAATCTCCTTTACCTCGAGATGACTGACATCAAATTTTTCCTTTTCGGATTGCTGAATGAGTTCTATGGGTGTCCCCGGCAAAATAACGTGCTGCAGACCACAACGCAGATTCTCATACAAATCAAAGGGCCTCCCCTTTCCTTGATTGAATCTACGATAGGATGTCGGAAAAAGATCGTAAATAGCTCTTCTGAAGCGCCCAGCGCTTAAACCTTCAGCTGAAAAAGGCTCTGAATCAAGGCAGGCTCCCAAAAATTCTATCCCCTGGCAGACCAGACTATGTGAAATATAATGATGGCCTTCGTCTTGTTGAATTTCCCTGAATTCCTCTATCAACACTTTTTGAATGAAATCCGAAATTCTCATCCAGCGCGGTCTCCTGGAATGATGAATCTGAATCGTATTTTACTCGATCCCAGAGCAATGCTCAACTCCAAACGGAGAAAGGAATTTTGCTGTCCCATTGCTACAAACTGGAGAAAATGTTACCTTTGCGTTTATTACCTTCGAAAGGGGCTTTACATGCACCACGCAGGGATTATTGCAACGGGCTCTTATGTGCCGGAAAGAGTCCTTACCAACTACGATCTGGAAAAGATGGTGGAGACCAGTGATAAATGGATTTTGGAAAGGACGGGCATCCGTGAGCGAAGGATTGCAGCGGAAGAAGAAACCAACGTGACCATGGGTCGACTCGCCCTTGAACGAGCCGTGGAGAAAGCATGCATTGACCTCGCAGAAATTGAGATGCTCGTGGTGGGCACCAACACCACTGACCCGATGTGGCCTTCTGCGGCGGGCCACATCGCCCATCTCCTCAATCTCCGCAGAAACATGCCTTTCTTCGACGTGCAGGCGGGGTGTACCGGCTTTAATTACGCTCTGGCCGTCGCAGAGCAATTTGTAAAATCAGGGCAGTACAAAACAGTCGCTGTGGTCGGATCGGACAAGCTTTCAGCCATCACGAATTATAAGGATAGAAATACATGCGTCCTCTTTGGAGACGGAGCAGGAGCATTAATATTGCGGCAGAGGGCTAGGGAAGGCATCATCCGATCCTATCTCGGCGGCGAATACAAATTGCGTCATACCCTTGTGCTTCGCGATAGTGAAGATAATGGCTGTCGATTCATGTGGATGGAGGGTAGAAAAGTCTACGCTTTTGCCAAGGGCGCGATGGCGGAAAGCTGCCTGCGAGTTCTTGACCCTGAGGGGAAGGCGAGTAAGAAAGAGCTTCGGGTATTGCTCAGTCAGGTTGACAAAATCATTCCCCATCAGGCCAATGCGAGGATCATCACTAGCGCTGCCGAGGAACTCGAATCCAGACTCGAACTTCCCAAAGGGGCAGTCAAAAGTAAGATGATCGTCACGATTGAAAAGTACGGCAACAACTCCACTGCTTCCATTCCTCTTGCTCTCGACGAGTCCATTCGAGAGGGGAAGATCCGGAAAGGGGATCTTGTGATTCTTGTTGGTTTCGGAGCTGGCCTGACTTACGGTGCCAATCTGGTGAGGCTGTAAATCAACTGTTCTTTCTAAAATTTCACATTACGCTCAAGACCAAAGAAAACCTAACATCATTTGGATAATAATCTTTGACCTTTGCTGTCCAAATATTCTGGGAACGCTCATCTAATTGAGCTTTGAGCGTTTGTCGCTTCTGCTTTTCTTCTCAATAATTGGATACAGCCCTTGTTATATCGAAAGCCCTCGGGATTTCATCCCATGTTCTGCCTTCAAGCTTCCGCCCGGTCTTCTTCCTGTTTGGACCACCCCATTGTTTAAAGAAGAATGGTACTTTTGTCCTCTGACATCGATTACGGATATCCACAGCCCACGATGCATCCATCGGTCTCGCCTGAGGCCCGGATTCTCCTCCTACAATGACCCAGTCTATCCCTTTGAGATTGAGATCGCATACAGGCCCAAGAAGCGGTTCAAAAGATATGAATTTAATTTTTGCTCCAGTTTTGCGCAGATGGTCGATTCTAAAAGTATACTCTTGATTTTCAACACTCACTCCCATCCAAATGTTAGAACTCCAGGAAAGTTTATGATTGATCTCAAGAAGGCGTCCCGATCTTTTTGTCAGAATCTGGAAACGATGCCAGTGGGCCTGTTCCATCATATAAAAGACCCTCTGAATAAATTTAGCTGGAACGTCCTCATGCAAAAGATCACTCATCGAATTCACAAAGATCGCCTGCGGTTTCTTCCACATCAGTGGCAGTTCCAGAACTCTCTCTTGTAAAGTAAGTTTAAATCCATTGGCATAGTTGGGCTGTCCCATCGCCTGAAGCCGTTTGGCCATGCGCTCGGCGTAGCAATGACCGCATCCAGGACTTATTTTGGTGCAACCGGTGACCGGATTCCATGTGGATTCAGTCCATTCAATAGAGGAGTTTATTGCCACGATGTCACCCCCTTGTTTCTGTAGTTATCGAAAATGTTCTTCACAATCTTCGCACCGGTTCTATTTGGTGAAGCAAAAAACAAACAGTAGATCACAGAACCTTTTGAGTTCCTCATGGGCATCGGATCGGGAACATATTCAAAGCCTGCCACTTTCTTAAGGCGATCACGGAACGCATCAATCACAGCTTTGTTAGTTGCCTTTTCTTCGATTTCACCGAACAATCCTGGCGTTTTCTTGTAAACTGCTTCACGCCATGAATGGTCACCCCAAACAGCGTCCATCCGGGCAACTTGGCTCGCTTGGACCTTGTCAGGAGAACGCCAAAAAACATTCATATTCGCATCCATAATCATAAAGTTATAGAAGGTCTCAATACTCTTCAACTCCCCGGCTCTCTGCAACACTTCCCAGTTAACGTTAAGACCATAAGGATCAAGCAAACACAATGCTCTGCGATAATCCTCGTATCGACACTTAGGAAAAACATCAACAAGGAGGATTCTATTGCAGTCTCCTTTGTGAAATGAGACATCTCCACGATCACCAACAACCAGACGAAGCTTGTCCACCTTGTCACCATCCAAGTCGATGAAATGATATTCTGAGAATGCAGGAGAAATGACTAATGCGTTCAAGGGACTGCCCGTAACGAATTCGCGTTTTTCCTTTCTTATATGAACTCCGGCTCCAGCGAATGCATCAATGTATATGTAACCCCGGATTTCTTTCCGCTTGTTCATGATGGTTGAATAGGCAGACGCATACTTACTGATAATGTCAAGCTTTACTTCTGACCAGTAACCGATTTCGTCATACTTTGACATGTTCGCGCTCTAAGATGCCCCATTAAATGTTATTGAAATCTCAGGGATCAGTAATCCTCACAAACTTACTACCTCCAAAATAGCCATGATTCCTGAATTCTAGCCATCAGGCAACCCGTTCCTCTGTTGAAGTTAAGAGGAGAGGGATCGGAGATGTTTATTTTATGCACAAAATATCATGACTGGTGAATAAGTCAATTGTTTTTGATCCACCCTCACCCCGACCCTCTCCCATCAAGGGAGAGGAGGATATATCAGTCATCATCTTCTGCAGGCGTTTCGCATCATAACCCACGTGGATCAATATTTCTTCGGTCGCCTTCACGAGCATCTCCAGATATTTTTTAACATCGTAGGTATCGTCTGGCCCCACCAACGGGAAAGGTCTCACTCGCTCCGCCTTATCTTTGGACTCGGCATCTTTAATCACATACCTGACCTTTTCTCCAGGATGGATCGGAATTCCAAGATCCTCAAGCTCTTGGGCGGCAAGAGCGGTCAGGCTATCCACCTTGTAGGCGCTGGGCTCCTGCGAGATCCTCTTCCCGATGGCCAGCTCTTCACTTGTCGCCCGTCCGCCCTTTAGCAACAGGCTATATTCAAGGAGAAGGTCTAAAATTTTGGGAACCTTCATCCGATAATCCTCCATATTCTTTGTTCCTGCCAGGACCTCAAGCATTCGAAGCTGAGCCTCTTGAATCAGGGGAGGCGTGTCGCCCCGTCGAAACGCTAATCCCCTCGCTTTGATCTTTCCGTTTCGGAAGAGCCCGAAATAGCGGTTGGCCACCGGACTCTCTCGGTTCCCTTTTGAAGGAAGAAAAGCCATCCATCGATAAATTCCCTCCAGACTCATCGTGATCCCGGTGGCCTCGCCGATTTTCTGACAGAGCTTCAGAACCTCTTCCTCTTTGAATCCTTTCTTACGAATCCAGAGGGAATCGGTAATGGCATGGAGAAGCTCAAACCCCTCCTCTTCACAGATCTCTTTGGCTTGGAGGAGGCTTTCCCTCCCAAAGGCAGTGACCGCCTCATGGGCTTCAATTCTTCCGAAGCGGGCATTTCGATAGCCCAGATATCCGAAGCATGTCACGAGCATCCACTTGAGCGCTGTCTGCTTGCGATTGTAAATTTCTCTTTTCTTTTCGCATCGGGAATCGATTCCAAATCCCCCCAACCCCCCTTTGCTAAAGGGGGGAGAGGGAGGATTATTTCCGCAATCCGCAATCCACAATCCACAATTTTCGGTGAGGTTCTCTCCGCCTTCTACATTCCACTTTCTACTTTCCAACTCTTTCGCCTTTTTCTTCAGCCATGCTCTTCTTGCTAAAACGGGCCTGAGCGTCTTAGGCACGATTCCTTCCCTCTTCTCACAGATCGTATAGCCCACCTCCGGGACACGGCGGTTTTCACAGCACCCGCAGAGTATGGTCTCCGGAGAGATATTGTGAATCGCCATCATGGTGGGATACATCGAGGCAAAGTCAATCTCTGCCACATCTTCGAAGATCCCCAACTTGGGCTGGAAGACAAGGCCCCCCTTGTCGGCAACGAGCAGATCCCACGCCGTCTTGAACCGTTCCGGCTCCCCCTTTCTCCAGGGAATGAGGATATTATCCTGACAGGCCCGGTCGAGTTGCATCGAGGTGATCGCCGTTCCCGGAGAGGTCCGGGCCATTCGTTGAACCGGGACTTTAGCCAAGCGCGACAGCTCGATCACTCCCTCCATTCCCGATTCTCCGTAGATGAAAGAGTTTCTACGATCGATGTGCCATCTTCCAAGAAAGAGATGGGCAGGGGCCTTGTAATAAGTCCTGCCATAGGAGAAATAGGAAAAGCCTTTCGGATGAATCTGTCTTTTCACAGGGCAAGGCTCCCGATCCCAGGGGATGGAAATGTTCCATCTTTTCTCTTCAAAAAAGAGCCGGGGCAAAAGAGAGGCATCCCCCTCATCGCTCAGGATCACGTCAGGATCGAAATGTTTGAGAAACTTCTCGATTTCTCTGACATCAATCGTCTCCATTTCCACACGATACCCTTCGCACTCTAAAATGAGAGATTTCTTCCAAAGGTCTCCTTCGATCCGCAATTCCAGGATCCGGAAGTCAGAAAGGTCTTCGTCGTTCAGCCATACAGATTCGGATGGATCCGGGTGAATTTCAAAGATTCGATTTCCCTCGGCCTCAACCATACATCGGCCTGTCGGAAATATTTTTTTCTCATAAAGATAAGTCTGCGGCAAGGGGATGTCACAATTGTAGAAGGTAATCTTCTCTTCCCATGGAGGGAGAATTTTGGGGAGTTGAGCATAATGCTCCGAATCGACGACCTCGATCTCCATCACCTCCACTTCATCACCGCTCCAGAACTCCTTCTTTCTGGCCCACTGATATCCCGCCGTCCACCGCTCTTTCTGAAGAGAGTGGAAGAGATCGAGAAGATCGCTTTTTCTCCCCTGCGCATAGAATCGAGGCCGGAAAGGATCTTCGAATCGGCGGAGCCTCCCGTCTTCTTCCTTGATCCACAGGATCATCGAAGATTCCAGAGGATAAAGATCGAAGAGCCGTCCGTGGATTTCCATGGGGTTACCTAATTAGTTAAAGTCTGCCCATAAACCAAGGTTTTAATAAAGAGGTGTCATTCCGGCGAAAGCCGGAATCCAGTGTCTTCGAGGGTCTCTGGATGCCGGATCAAGTCCGGCATGACGGACTAACGGACTTTATGGACAGACTCTGATTAGCCTAGAGTTCGGTAGGGAACGGCTTGAACCGTCCGTACAGGAGTTCGAAGATTTACTCCTTACTGGCCTTTTTCTTCTATTGCTCTCAGCTTCGATCTCAAGTCTACCAAGGCCTTCTCGTGCTCAAGGAGAATAGAGATCAGAATCGTCTCAAAAGGCCAGGGTCTCGAGGCATAGACCCCGGCTTGGACATGAAGCCTCGCCTCTTCGAAGAGCCGATCGAGAAACTCCTGATCTTCTTTTCTCAGCCCTCTCCGAAACTTCCTCCACTCCTGGGCTTCCTGCTCCAGGACCCTGCTAAAAGGAAGAACGGTCCGCCCCATCACACCCCTCAATGCAAAATGCAAATTTTAAATTGCAAATTACAAAATTTTCCTGTCTACCAACAGACGGTAAGATTTCCTCTCTCAAATTTATATTTCTCATTTTGCAATTTACAATTTTCAATGATGTTTAATGCGAAGCCCTTCTCCAAAATCATCCTTGGTTCCTTATCCTCTAAACTTATCCTCCAGACCAGATTCGAAAATTGAAAGAGTCTTTTCATAAGATAAACCCTCTTTGAATTTCTTAATCCCCCCAACCCTCCTTTAGCAAAGGGGGGATTTTCAGAGAATCCAGAGGACTGAAATAGAAGAAAAGGAACCCCTTCCGAAACCATCCCTTCTATCTTTCTCAAAGATCTTTCAAAAAGAGGACGAACCTCTCTTTCGGATACATCTTCGTCCAAAAAGGTGGTGAGCGGTCCCAGAAGGATCACCCATGGTTTTTGCCGTAGTTCCGTTGCCCCCTCTCGTCTCAGCAGGGAAGTCAATTGCTCTCCCATCAGAGTGGCCATCTGATAGCAGGTGAAGGCCCTTGCGATCCGAATGCTTTTGAGAAGTCTCTTCGGAGGAATCCATGCCCCCCTTGCGAGGGATGAGACCGTGTAAGGATCGAAACGATTGGCCCCGTCCAAAACGATGACCGCTCTTCCTTTACTCGCCAGCCATCCCGCCACATAGGATGAGATTTCTCCTGCTCTCTCCCCCCAGAAAAGAACTTTTCGGGAAGTATAAGATTGGACTTGTGACAAGACTTCATCGAGGGTAAGGGGTAGGGTTGTGCGTTTGGGGTCTTGTTCCCATAAAGTTCGGAGTTCGGGGTTCGGAGTATCGACATATTCAAGGGCCTTTTGATAAACCTTCAAGTTCTCAAAATCAAATCCCTCTTCATCCATCATTCCCTCCTTCTTTAGCTTGGAGTTCGAAGTTTTGTTTTTAGTTTTTGCTCCGAACTCTGAACTCCGAACTAAATTACTGTATTGTTCAGCATCTCCTGAACACCCCAATGACTTTGCCAAGAATCTGGGCTTCTCCTGATCCTTCTTCAATCTGAATCGTCTCCCAGCGCTCATTGTCCGGCTTCAATTCGATCTTCCTCCCCTTTTTGAAAAACCGCTTCACCGTTGCCTCTTCCCTCATCAGTGCCACCACCACATCCCCATTCTCTGCCGAAGGTTGGGACCGGACGACGACATAATCATCGGCGAGGATATAGGGGGACATACTGTCGCCCTTCACCTTTAAAAGAAAGACTTCTTTCCCTTTCACCCATTCCGCAGGGAGGGAAATCGTCCCTTCCACATGTTCTACGGCCAAGGTGGGTTTCCCCGCAGCCACCTTGCCTAAGATTGGAATCTCCCGACTCTGTAGCCTTCCTTCTTTTCTCAGCGGTTCCCCGTGTAATCTCTCTTCCAGAAAGACAAGGACCTCGAGACCCCTGGACATGGAACCCCTTCGTTTTAAATAGCCCTTTCTCTCCAACGCCTTGAGATGATCAAAGGCTGCTCGGGGATAAATATCGAAGTGCTCGCCGATCTCCCTTACGGAAGGGGGATAGCCCCTCTCTTTGATGAATCCTCTAATAAAATTGAAGATCTCTCTCTGTCGGGATGTCAGCTCCACTATTCCCCCCTGAATCCGGATTCTAAATTGGATCCATTCTCAATATGGATCATTTGATATGGACTTGTGCGTACAATAAACTTCAAATCCGAAGCACGAAATTCGAAACAAGCACGAATTTTCAAAATTCAAATGTCCTAAAACAGAAAAAACTTAGAATCTCGATGCTTAGATTTTGAGTTTGTTTCGGATTTCGATATTCGAGTTTCGAATTTCTTATTTTAAAAGATACTATACATTTGTTTAGTTGTCAAGAGAATTTTAGGGTCAATCTCAAAATTTTTATTACTTTGTCGCCATTGTATTTCATTCAATTTTTGAGTTAAAATGCAAATTTAGCATAATCAGGATTTAGCGATGTGGGAGCGTTTTAAAGAAGACATTCGAACTATTATAGATAGAGATCCTGCGGCGAAAAACGTTGTGGAGATTTTCCTCTGTTATCCGGGTCTCCATGCGATCTGGCTCCACCGCATTGCCCATTTCCTTTATCAAAAGGGATGGTTTACAACCGCCCGTCTGGTTTCCCATTTCAGCCGTTGGTTCACAGGGATTGAGATTCACCCTGGTGCGAAAATCGGCAGGCGACTCTTCATTGACCATGGAATGGGGGTGGTAATTGGGGAGACCACTGAGATCGGCGATGATTGTCTGATTTATAAAGGTGTTGTCCTGGGGGGCACCACTCTTGAAAAGAAGAAACGCCATCCCACCCTGGGAAACCGTGTGATCATTGGCTCTAATTCCACTGTCTTAGGAGCCATCACCATTGGCGATGGCGCAAGAATTGGTTCTGGCTCTGTCGTGGTTAAATCCGTTCCAGCGGGTGCCACTGTCGTGGGTGTCCCCGGCCGCATTGTGGAATCCCTGACTCCAGAAAAGGAAGAACTCGATTTCGAACATGGAAATCTTCCGGACCCATTGTCTGAAATCATGAAGATGCTTCTCCAGCTACACTCTAAGTTAGAAGAAAGAGTCAAGCGATTGGAGACCCAAGAGAAAAAAGATTAAGCAAAATAAGGTTAAGGTTGAGATTTGAAGTATACCCCGTTAGAAATTCCAACGGGGCATTGACCCCCGCCGGAATTATTCAGAATGTAACCCCGCTATCGCGGGCCATTATTTCTAACGGGGCAAACCCCAATTAGCTTTAGGTGGTGCGAACCATGGCAAAATATTCAAAATTTTTAATGGAACATTTCCAGAATCCAAGAAATGTGGGTGAGATTTCTGATCCGGATGGTGTCGGCACGGTCGGGAACGCCTCTTGCGGGGACATCATGCAGATGTTCATCAAGGTCAACGGCGATAAGATTATCGAGGCAACGTTCAAAACCTTTGGCTGCGGCGCTGCCATTGCCACGAGTTCTATTCTGACAGAGCGGATCAAAGGGGCTACACTTGATGAGGCCCTGAAGATATCGGAGGAAACCTCCAAGGAAGTCCTTTCCCAATTACCCAAAGAAAAAGTTCCCTGCTTTACTCTGGCCACCGATGCGTTGAAATTAGCCATCGAGGAGTGCCGTTGCAAACAGGCTGGGGTTCATGAAAAGGGCGGTTTTAATTTGAAAGAAATGCAGAAAGATTAAGAAGGGCGATCTCATGACGAAAGAGGAAAAGGTCGTTTTCCTCAAAAACCCGAATACGGTTCTGGAACAACTCATCAAAAACTTTATCAACGAGGCTCAACCGAATCGAAGAACCCAACTCGACCACGGAGTTTACTGGGAGGAACCTTTAGTGGGCTTTGCATCGGGCATTGACCCACTTTTTCTTGAATATAAAACAGTGATCGGCCCCTTCCATCTCACTCCGAGAGAGATCGTCTCGGCGGCTCTGAGGGAGAGGGGAAGAGGTCTTCTCTTCACCGAAATTGAACAGATCAGCCTCATTTCATGGGTCCTCCCTGCATCTGAAGATACTCGGAAGAGCAATCGCCAGGAGAAACAATTCCCGTCCAAACTCTGGGCTTACACAAGAGATTTTGGCGAGGCCTGTAATGATGCCCTGAAGAAGCATGTCACGACCTTCCTGGAGGATTTAGGGCACCTCGCCGTAGCACCTACTCTCTCGTCAACGTTTCAGTATATCAGGGATGAGAAGATAGGCTGGGCCTCTCCCTGGTCTGAGCGCCATATTGCCTATGCCTGTGGTCTTGGAACCTTCAGCCTCAATGACGGTCTCATCACTCCGAAGGGAATGGCAGTTCGATTCGGGAGTGTGGTTACTATATTGAAGCTGACGCCGAATGAGAAGAAATATCGCCACCACCGGGAAAACTGTCTCCAGTTTCGGAATGAAAAATGTGGAAAGTGCATACGGAGATGTCCGGCGGGCGCGATTACGGAAAAAGGTCATCACAAGGACAAATGTTCTAACTATATCGTTTCTGAGTCTCTGCGTGCCAAGCGGTTGGAATACGGGTTGCAAAATGCTTCTTCTTCCTGTGGCCTCTGTCAGACGGACGTTCCGTGTGAATTTGAGATTCCAAGGCCAAATCTGATCGCTTAAGATCCGAGTGGAATCGTAAGGTTTGAGGCTGAACGCCAAATTTTTCTGGAGGTCGCATTTGAATGTGCCTAAAGGGGAAGGAATGCGAAGACTGATCGTTTTTCTTTTCTGGACTGTTCTCCTCTGCTGGCCTGTCTATGGGATAGCCCAGGAATCTCCTTCTTTTATCCAGATCTATTACTTCTATACCGCGGACTGTCAGTCCTGTCAGGTCATTCTCCAGAGTTATCTTCCCACGCTGAAGACGATGGTCCCGACGCTCGAAATCAAGACGTTCGATGTGAGCAAACCGGCCTATTACGAAGCCCTCACCAAGCTGGAGAAAAAATTTGGCCGTACAGAAAATGAACTGCCTATCGTCTTCGTCGGAGATCAAATGCTCTCCGGAGAGATGGAGATCATGGAGAAATTGAATCCCCTCCTCTTGGAGGTTCAGGCAAACGGGGGCGCCTCCCCTCCGCCTATTGAACTGAGTGATTCGGGAAAAATGCCAATCACCAAACACGATTCACGAACTGTGGGGGCAGTGGATCTCGCCTATTTTTATCAGAAAGGATGTTCGAAATGTGACCGCGCAAACGTCCTCCTCAAGTACATGACGAAGAAGTACCCCCGACTGACGATCAAAGAGATCGACCTGAATACGCCGGATGGGAAGCGTTTAAACGAAACCCTGTCCAGCCGGCTCAACCTTCCCATGGACAAGCGTTTGATTGCGCCGAGTATTTTTATCGGAAACGATTACCTTCCTCCGGGCGAGATCACGGAATCCAAGGTGGAGGCATTGATCCAGAGGTACGAACGGGTAAGTGCTGACGTCGGTAAGAGCAAGATGTCTGAGTCAGCACCCTCCTTAGCGGTATCGCCGGAGGAGACCAAGAAAGCCGAACAGTCGATTGTGGAACGCTTTAAGTCCTTTGGAGTCCTGGCCATCCTCCTGGCCGGCTTAATGGAGGGAATGAATCCATGTGCCTTAGGCACTCTGGTTTTTTTCATTTCCTATCTTACCATGGTTGGCAGTAAACAAAGGGAGATCTTGTACGTAGGGTTGGGTTTTTCAGGAATAGGCTTCATCACCCATTTATCGCTCGGTCTTGGAATTCTGAGTTTCATCAAGCATCTCTCGTTCTTGCCTCTTTTCTCACAAATCGTTTATTTTGTCACCTTTGTTTTCGCCGTCCTCCTTGGGATCTTTAGCCTTTATGATTACATCCAGCTGAAAAAGGGACGCCCTTCCAAGATGATGCTTCAGGTCCCGGATTTTTTGAAAAAGAAGATCCACCGGATCATTCGGGTAAGAAGTGACGAGTTGGAGGCGAATAGGGAAGGCACGTCTGTGCGCTTCCTGCTTGCCGCCGTCGTCATCGGTTTCATCGTCACTCTTTTGCAATCCACGTGTACAAGCCAGGTCTATCTTCCCACAATCCTCTTTGTCACGAACATCCCATCCCTCAGAGGAAGCGCCGTTCTGTATCTCATTTTGTATAATCTTGTCTATATCCTCCCATTGTTGGTCATCTTTGGGATCGTCTACTGGGGAGTCACGTCGGAGCAACTTTCCTTTTTTCTCCAGAAGAGGGCATCTACCATTAAGCTCCTCACCGCTGCTTTCTTTTTTGCCCTGGCAGGGATATTGCTTTTGACCTTGATATGAGTCATAAATTGACGATTACCCGTATGCTTCCTTGTCTGGTCGATCCTGATAAAATCCAGATGACGCGCGGGCCATTCGCTTCATTGATCGTCTTGAAATAACGAAAGGAGTCTTTAAGATGGACAACATGGCTGAAGAACAATCCCCTGAACAGCAATCCGCCGAACCTAAGGAAGGAAAGATGAGTCGGAAGACTATTCTCCTTGCGGCTGCCGCAATCGCGGTCGTGGCAGGGGCCGTCCTTTTTTACTTTTTCTATCTGCAGAATCCAAGCCGCTTGGTCCTTGCGAGGGTAGATGGTGAAAAAATTACGGTTCGACAATTCAACAAAGAGATCGACAAATTAGAACCTCTGCTGATCAGAGACATGTTTCGGGAAGAACCCGGTAAATTTCTCGACAGATTGATCGTGAAAACCCTTTTATTGCGAGAGGCGAAGAAGCTGGGTATATCGGCTCCGGTTCAAACCTATAAGGATGCGGCCCAGAAGCCTCTTTCACCCGACGAAGCGATCATCGTCGAGTTTGTCGGTAAGAAGTTCTCTTCCCCGCCAGAGGTGAAACGTGAGGAGGTTGAGGGATTCTACAAGATGTATAAGGATCGAATGGAGGGGAAACCTTTGAAAGAGGTCGCTCCGGCGATTGAACAGTATATCCGGGAAGCGAAACGACAGGAAGCACTGGAGCAGTATCTGGTGGAGATTCGGAAAAACGCCAAGGTGGATATCGACCAGGAACGGTTACAAAAAATTGCAGTCAAACCGCCTGAAATGAATACGGAGGATGATCTGAAGAAGGCTCTCACAAGCGGAAAGCCCGTCCTGGTAGATTTTGGAGCAAATTCCTGTATTCCTTGCCGCCAGATGAGGCCTGTCCTTAAGGAAGTCGGCAAGGAGTATTCAGAAAAGGCAAAGATTCTGGTTATCGATGTTTACAAAAATCAGAATCTTGCTCAAGACTATAAAGTTTTCATGCTTCCTACACTGGTCTTCTTCGATTCGAAGGGAAAAGAAGCCTTTCGAAGTGTCGGCATGATGGAAAAGGAAAAGATTGTCGGAAAATTAAACGAGATCGGAACCGGAACGTAATCCGATCGCGGATTATAGACCACGGATTTGAAAAGGATGGAGCATGTTAGGCTCCTGCCCTAAGTGGACGGGGGTCGTGCTCCTTGAAATTAACTCGAAATACGTTTCTAACGGGTTTTCAGCAAACTCTTCACTCAACTCACCCGATTGACAATTCACCAATCTGACGATATTTTAGATTTAATAAGCGGTTGAGGGATCGAAGTCCAATCCACTTGAGCCCTTGTACCCTCGAATCCCTGAACCCTTCTATTAGATTTAAGGAGGTAAATGATGGAACTGAAGACGGAGCGGCTGGAGATCCCGGAAGGATGTAACGTCATTTTTGGTCAGACCCATTTCATCAAGACGGTTGAAGACCTTTACGAGATCATAGTGGGTTCTGCCCCGGGCGCAAAATTCGGAATAGGATTCTGCGAGGCCTCGGGCGATTGTCTCGTCCGTCTCGAGGGAAACGATGAGACCTTGAAAGAGGTGGCCAAAAAAAACGCTCTGAAGATTGGAGCGGGACATACCTTTGTCATCGTTTTAAAGGATGCCTTCCCGATCAACGTCCTCAACGCAGTCAAGATGTGCCAGGAGGTCTGTACGATCTTCTGCGCCACGGCAAATCCGGTGGAAGTCATTCTCGCCGAGTCCGAACAGGGAAGAGGTGTGCTCGGCGTCATCGACGGATTCTCTCCCAAAGGGGTTGAAAAAGAGGATGGGGTTGCGTGGAGGAAAAACTTGTTGAGGAAATTTAGGTATAAACTATAGCGGGTAGGGAAGAAATCCTGATGGCGGAGAATGAAATCATCTTACCTTTCCGTCGACGGCCCAATGCTCTTTTGAGTATTGCACTCGCCCTTTATGGAATTTCAACTGATTTCAAGAGCAGCGAGCAAGTTCCGAAAATCAGGGCGGTGTGGGAGGATGTGAAAACAGATCCCGCTCATCTCAGGGATTTCGGGGAAGTCTGCGGACTGCCTTCCCACGGTGAGTTTCTTTATCCGCTGTATCCAATGACGTTCGTCTATCCCCTTGTCCTCAGGGTCCTCGGTCATAAAAAGGCGCCCTTAAGCGTATTCCGAATGTTAAATACGAAATTGCAGGTCACTTCCCATCGCCGAATCGGAGTGCGTGAACCTCTCCGGATCATCTCTGAAACCGGGGCCCTGCGGGTTGTCCCTAAAGGGCTTGCATTGGATCTGACCTCTGCTGTTCAGGCCAATCATGAAACCGTGTGGGAATCTTTACAGACATTTTACTATCGCGGGAAATTCGGAGAAGGGAATCCCTCCCATTCTGACCAGCCGGATCTCCCGGTCCTTTCGAGGCCTGAGACAGTGGCCTCCTGGTATCTTCCGGATGGAATCGGGTTTCGCTTCGCCAGAATCTCAGGGGATGCCAACGGGATTCACTACAGCAGCCTGTACGCGAGGCTACATGGTTTCAAAAGGGATTTTGCTCAACCGTTGTTAATCCTATCAAAAAGCCTGAGTTGCTTTTCGGATTTCGATCCGTCCAGATTCCGTCTGCTAGCGCTGTTCAAAGGGCCTGTCTATTACAAAAGCAACGTCTCTCTCAAAGGCATATCGAGCGGGGAAGGAATTCGATTCGACATTTATTGCGAGGATAACCTACGACCTTCTCTCTCGTGTCAACTTTCCAAGGCGCTACTTCTTTGACCACGTTCGTTTCACATCCCGTCACACGATCCTCAACTCTTTCAATTTCTTTGTCTTTTTGTAAAAGCCTCGGTCAGCTGTAACGAAAGGGCACCTCAATTTTCTAGCAAGAACGACGTAGGCGGCATCATAGAGGGTTATTCCGTATTGGCGGGATAAAACTATTCCCTCCAAAAATTCATCGAGACCGAGACTGAACACCTCAAGATCGAAATTCCATATCAAAGAAAAGGCTTCGGCTGCATCTTTTGTACTTAATCTGGTCTTTGTGGCCAATACATTGGCGATCTCATAAAAGAAGAGGCTGTGAACCGCTACCGTTTCTTTTCCGCTAACATGTCCCTCTTTATAAAGTCTTGCCTTTTCTCCTCCTTCTTCCTCTCCGAAAATCCACTTAAGGGCTACAGAGGCATCAAGGACGATCATCTCCCCTCTCTGACCTCTCTAATCGCCTTGACGATATCTATATTGACAGTTTCTTTGAGATGCCTCTTCTTCCACCTGTCCATCTCAGTCGATACGTTCTCGAGCTTTCTCTCCCTGTTTTTGTTAAGCACCTTCTCTTCGTACTCATCGAGTGAGATCAACACGGCGAGAGGTTTATTTGCCCTGGAGATCACCACTTGCTCCCCCTTCCTCGACACATCATTAAGGACAGAACCGAGCTTTTTTCTTAAGTCGAGAGCCGTCACCGTCTTCATTCCGAACCTCCTGGAATTCCGACCCTTCGGCAGCGCCAAGCCCCCTTTAGGGTAGGGTATAACGCACCGCTTCTTTCGGCGCATTCAGGACGCCGAGTCTATTGAATCTTAGGGTCAACCCTGAGTAAGCCCCGGCCTTCGGGCTGGAGCTTCGGCGGATTTACTATAATATAAACTATGATAGTTACTATGTCAATCCTCCTTCGACCCCACGGCGCTCTGGCCCCGTTTCCCGTAAAACTAGCTCTCGTCTTTTACCAGGCATTCTAAGGCCGTGATATATTCCTCTGTCATGCAAGTGGGAATACGATGCTTTTTTAAACATTCGAAACATTTGCTCGGCTCGTAGAGAGGGGTGCTCACATATTTCTCTCCGCCGTCCGGGAAGAGAGTGACGATCACACCCCGATCCATCTCTATCGCTTTCTGCAACGTCCCCCACATGGCCGCCCCGGAGCTGATTCCGCAAAAGATTCCCTCCCGGATGGTGAGGACCCTCGCCATCTCAAAGGCATCCTCATCTTTTACATTGATCTTTTCATCCAATCGGCTTGGATCGTAGATCTCCGGGACATATTGGGAGCTGAGGTTTTTCAACCCCTGGATACTCGATTTCGGATAGGGCTCCACGCCAACAACCTTGATCTCAGAATTATATTCTTTCAGTCGCTTGGAAACGCCCATGAGGGTCCCGGTGGTTCCAATCCCTGCGACAAACATATTGACCTTTCCCTTGGTGGCCCTCCAGATCTCTTCGCCGGTCGTCTCATAATGGGCAAGCACATTATACTTATTCTCAAATTGCTGGGGCATGAAATATTTAGGATCCTTGGCCATCTCCTCAGCCAAATCAATCGCTCCGTCCATTCCCTTGGAGCCCTCGCTTAAAATGATCTTTGCTCCAAAGGCCGTGATGATCTTTCTTCTCTCGATGCTCATGGTCTCCGGCATCACCAATTCTAAGCGATATCCTTTCACTGCGCAGACCAAAGCCAGTGCAATGCCGGTATTTCCGCTGGTGGGCTCGATCACGATCTTATCCTTCGTCAGGAGGCCTTCCTTCTCCCCGTGTTCAATCATGTATTTCGCAATCCGATCTTTGACAGAACCCGCCGGGTTATATCGCTCCAGTTTTCCATAGACTTTCACCCTCTTGTTGGGAACAATATGATTAATCCTCACCAAGGGGGTATCCCCCACCAAATCGACCATATTCTTGGCCACACGATGCATCGCTGTTTTCATACCTCCGTGAAAATGATTACTTCCCTCACCCCGCCCTCTCCTCCAAGGGGAGAGGGAAGGGTTCACTGTTCATCGTTCATGGTGTTTGTCAGAGCACACTGAGTATCTCGGCTCCGTCATCCGTGATGGCAATGGTATGCTCAAAATGGGCAGAGCGCTTTCCGTCCGCCGTCACAACGGTCCAGCCGTCCGAGAGAACCTTAACTTCGTAGGTCCCTTCATTCACCATGGGCTCCAGGGCGAAGACCATGCCCCTGCCAAGTCTCGGTCCCTGGTGGGGCATCCCAAAATTCGGAATCTGCGGCTCCTCGTGGAGTTCTCTCCCGATCCCATGCCCTACGAAATCCCTGACCACGGAAAATCCGTGGGATTCCACCCAGCTCTGAATGGCGTAGGAGATATCAAAAAGTCGATTTCCCACTTTCGCTTTTTCAATGCCAATATAGAGAGCCTTCTCCGTCACCTCGAGAAGCCTTTTGGCTTCCGGATCGACCTCTCCTACAGGAAACGTGATGGCTGCATCTCCGAAATAGCCAAGATAATTGACCCCTGCATCCAGGCTGACAATATCGCCCTCTTTCAACCGGCGCTCGCCTGGAATGCCGTGAACGACTTCATCATTGATGGAAATACAAAGAGTTGCCGGAAATCCCCTATAACCCTTGAAGGCTGGACGGGCTCCTTTTAAAAGGATATAATCTTCGGCCACTTGATCCAATTCCTTTGTGGTGATCCCGGGCTCAATCATACCCTTCAATTTTTCAAAGACCTCTGCCACCACGACATTGGATCTCTTCAATTGCTCAATCTCTCGCTGGGATTTGATGATAACCATAGCAGTAATATGCATTTGAACCATAGAATTGTCAACCTTTGGCTCCCCACCGATTCGGATACCTGACCTCAGACATTAGACATCAGAGAAGCTCTTCGCACGAGCTCAGGGTGAGATTTAGAATTCCTCGACCTCGATCTTGGCCGCCTCAACCTCTGGTTTTATTCTCTTGTCTGAGGTTTATGGCCTATTGCCTGAATCATAGATTTAACAACCCGTTTTTTATTGACTTTTCAACACCGTTCAGTAATATTGTGTAATGGATCACATGAGGTGCCTTAGATGATTCCAAGATATACCCGACCGGAGATGGGAAAGATTTGGACGGACCAGAGAAAGTTTGAAGCCTGGCTCCAGATTGAGATCCTCGTCTGCGAGGCCCTTTCCCGATTGGGTGAGATCCCGGCAGAGGCTGTCCTGGAAATCAAAGAAAAAGCCTCCTTCGATATCCACCGTATCGATGAATTAGAAAAAGTGACGAAACACGATGTCCTTGCCTTCCTGACCAACGTGGGGGAGTCGATCGGCCCCCTCTCGAGATATTTCCATTACGGTCTCACTTCCTCCGACATCCTCGACACCTCTCTGGCCATGCTTTTAAAGGACGCCTCCGCACTCGTCCTACAAGACATCCAGCGGCTTTTAGAGGTATTGAAGAAAAAGGCCTTCCAGCATAAGGAGACCTTGATGATCGGTCGATCCCACGGCATTCACGCCGAGCCCATCACTTTCGGCCTCAAGATGACGCTCTGGTACGATGAGATGAAACGAAATCTCATCCGCATGGAGAGGGCCAAAGAGGCGGTGAGCGTGGGAAAAATCTCAGGAGCGGTGGGGACCTTCGCCCATATCCCGCCCTCTGTTGAGGAGTTTGTCTGCGGCCGATTGGGACTCAAACCCGCGCCCGTCTCGACACAGATTGTCCAGAGGGATCATCACGCCGAATTCTTCACCACCCTGGCCATCGTCGCTTCCTCCATAGAAAAATTTTCCGTAGAGCTTCGTCACCTCCAGCGCACGGAGGTCCTGGAAGCCGAGGAATTCTTTTCCAAGGGGCAGAAGGGCTCGTCTGCCATGCCCCATAAAAGGAATCCCATCTCCTCAGAAAATCTCTCCGGTCTGGCACGGTTGGTACGGTCTTACAGCCTGGCGGCTTTAGAAAACGTTCCCCTCTGGCACGAGCGTGACATCAGCCACTCCTCCGTAGAAAGGGTGATCGCTCCGGATGCTACCATTCTAATCGACTACATGCTCAACCGTCTCAGCTCCCTGGTTGAGAATCTTATCGTCTACCCGGAGAATATGAAGGCCAATCTGGAGAAGATGGGAGGCCTCATCTTTTCCGAATCGATTCTACTCTCCCTGACCCGAAAGGGCCTCTCGAGGGAAGAAGCCTACGGGGCGGTGCAGAGGAATGCGATGAGGGTTTGGGAGAAGGGCGAGGATTTCAAGACGCTTCTCTCCCGGGACGAGACCATCAAGCGCCTCTTGACCGAAAAGGAACTGGACGCCCTGCTCGATGTCCGGGCGCATCTGAAACACGTCGATGATATCTTCCGAAGAGTATTTGGAGAGGCTTAAGATGAAGAAGGATCAAAAATCTGCCCCTGACCTGAGAGATCTTCTCGGAATCAAAGAGCCTTCTCCGGAACGAGGCGGGAAGAAACCCCTTTCTAAAAAGACCCACTTTACGATCTGGTATTTCGTTATCGCCTTTCTCATCATCCTGGCCATCCAGAGTTACATCAGCTCAAGAAAGGATGAGGATGTCATCACCTACAGTGAATTCAAGCAATCCCTCCGGACAGACAAAATCAAAGACGTGGCCATCACTTCCGATTCGATCACAGGGAAGAGGGAGACCGAAAAAGGTTTAAGAAAATTTCAGACGGTCCGGGTGGAAGATCCGGATCTGGTGAAAGAATTGGAGACTCACCACGTAATATTTGAAGGGAAGGTCGAAAGTAAATGGCTCACGTTTATTGCGTCGTGGTTCCTCCCGGTAATCGTGTTTTTCTTGATCTTGAGGTTCCTCATGGGGCGAATGGGAGCCGAGACCAGCGTGATGTCCTTCGGAAAGAGCCGGGCCAAGATCTATGCCGAGAAAGAGAAGAAGATCACCTTCGCCGATGTGGCAGGAATTGACGAGGCCAAAGAGGAATTGGAAGAGGTGGTGGAGTTTCTCAAAAGTCCTGGAAAATTTCAACGCCTCGGCGGAAAGATTCCCAAAGGAGTCCTCCTGGTGGGAATGCCCGGAACGGGGAAGACGTTACTCGCCCGGGCCGTGGCCGGAGAGGCCAACGTTCCCTTTTTCTCCATCAGCGGCTCCGATTTTGTGGAGATGTTTGTCGGCGTGGGAGCGGCAAGGGTCAGGGATCTCTTCGCCCAGGCCCAAAACCATGCCCCGTGTATCATTTTTATCGATGAACTCGATGCCCTCGGAAAAGCTCGCGGGGTAAACCCCATGGGCAGACACGACGAACAGGAGCAGACCCTCAACCAGCTTTTGGCGGAAATGGACGGCTTCGACCCCAATACGGGCGTGATCATCATGGCCGCTACCAACCGGCCTGAAATTTTGGACCCCGCCCTTCTCCGGCCTGGAAGGTTCGATCGCCATGTCGTAGTCGACCGGCCCGATATCGTCGGCCGGGAGCAGATTCTGAAGATTCATGCCCGCAATGTCAAGTTATCTCCGGACGCCGACTTGAAGGTCATCGCTTCAAGAACACCGGGGTTCGTGGGCGCAGATCTCGCCAATATCGTGAACGAGGCTGCCCTTCTGGCCGCCCGAAAGAACAAAGAGGCCGTAGAAATGGCCGATATTGAGGAGGCCATTGACCGCGTGGTGGCCGGCCTGGAAAAAAAGAACCGGTTGATGTCGAAGAAAGAAAAGGAGATCGTCGCCTTTCACGAATCCGGCCATGCCATTGTGGCCTCCATGGTGCCGAATGCCGACCCGGTTCGACGCATCTCCATCATTCCAAGAGGGATCTCAGCTTTAGGATATACGCTTCAACTGCCCACGGAGGATCGATATTTGATGACCAAGACAGAGCTTCTCGACCGCCTGGCGGTTCTGCTGGGCGGAAGGGTCGCCGAGGAAATCGTTTTTGGAGAGATCTCCACCGGTGCTCATAACGATCTCCAGCGGGCGACCGACATCGCCACCAGCATGGTCAAAGAATTCGGGATGAGTCAAAAACTGGGTTACGTCACCTTCGAAAAAGAAAAACAGCCTCTTTTTCTCCCCAGTTCCCTTTTTCCCTCCAGGGAGTACAGCGAGGACACGGCCAAACAGATCGATGAGGAAGTGAAGAAGATCGTGGATGAAACCTATCTCAGGGTCAGGGAAATACTGACGGCGAAGAGGGATAAGGTGGGGGAGCTTGCCCGTCTCTTACTTGAAAAAGAGGTGGTTGAGGAGGCGGATCTGAAAAAGATTCTTGAGTTACCCCCTGCCAGCGCATGACAAAGAAAATCTTAAAACATCTCCGGGCAAAGATGTTCGCGGGAATCCTGGTCATCCTTCCTCTCGGGATCACCTTTCTCATCCTGAAGTTCGTCTTCAATACCCTGGACAGCATCCTCGGCCCCCTGATCCCCGACATCAACGTCTTCCTTTTCCATCGCCTCTTCCATCTCCCGTACGTGGGACTCTTTAGCTTTCTGCTCCTGCTCTATCTCATCGGATTGATCACCACCAACGTCCTGGGGCGCAAATTGGTTGACTGGGGGGATCGTCTCTTCACCGCGATCCCGGTGGTCAAGAATATCTATACCTCCTCTAAACAGCTGACCGATGCCTTTTCGGCCACGCGAAAAGGCTCCTTCCGCCAGGCCGTTTTTGTCGAGTTTCCGCAGGAAGGGAATTATGTGCTTGGATTCGTGACAAACGAGCTGACGGATCTCGACCGGAAAACCAAGGTGACCGTCTTCGTCCCTACCGCCTTTGTCCCGCCCCAGGGTTTTCTTCTCTTCCTCCCCAAAGAAAAGACACTTCCTGCCCAGTTGACCGTCGAAGAAGCGATCAAAGCCATCATGTCCGTGGGGATCGTCACCCCTCACACCCTTTCGGTTCCCTTGTCCAGTTCGAAATCGAAAAAGGAATAGGTTGAAAATTTCGGAGGGATGAAGTATCTTAATCCAAAAGCAGAAGGAGGTTCTTGACTATGGAGGGTATCACGCTTCTGATCGCAGTGGTTGCGCTCATCATCGCTATCCTCGCCTATCAGCGCACAGGGGGAACCGCGGAGTTGAAACGGCAGATCGAGGGCGCCGCTTCTTCCCCTGATTTGAAGAAACAGATAGATGCTTTGCTGGCGATGAGCGATTCTCTGAGAGAGAAGACGGCCGATGCGCTGGAACGTCTGGAAAAGGCCATCCGGAAGACAGAAAAAAGTGAATAGGCTAACCCCCCTCGCCCCCCTTTAGCAAAGGGGGGTTGCCTGCCTGCCGGTAGGCAGGGGGAGATTTGGAATTTGATCTTTGACATTTCAAGTAATCCACCGATTTTAGATCAAGATTGAGGCCTCAGTGGATAAGCCCCTACAGATTCTCTTCGTGACTCCGGAGGCCGTCCCTTTTGCCAAGACAGGAGGGCTGGCGGATGTGGCTGGAGCCCTCCCTAAATCCCTGCGGGACCTGGGATGCGAGATCAAGTTGATCATGCCCTATTACCGGATGGTGAAAGACTCCGGCCTTCCCGTTCAATATTTGGGCGACGAGATCGAGGTCCCCATCGGATATGAGAAGCTCAAGGCGGAAATTTATCAGGGCCGCCTGGACCAGGACATCCCGGTCTATTTCATCGGCCGGGAAGAGTTCTTTGACAGGTCCCACCTCTACGGTACGGCCAAAGGCGATTACTTCGACAATGCGGAGCGCTTCATCTTCTTCTCCAAAGCCGTCTTCCTCTTTTGTCAGCACTTAGGGTTCTCTCCCGGCATCATCCACCATCACGAATGGCAGACCGGATTAGTCCCGGCCTATCTCAAATCGGTCTACCGGAACGATCCTCTTTTTTCCCGCACGGCGACCCTGTTCACCATCCATAACATTGCCTATCAAGGGTTATTCAAGAAGCAGAAGTTCCCGCTCACCGACCTCCCTGCGGAGATGTACAACCCGGAAGGGATCGAGTTCTGGGAGAGGATCAACTTCATGAAAGCCGGAATCGTTTACGCCGATGCGATCAACACGGTGAGCAAAAAATATAGCGAAGAGATCCAGACCGCAGAATATGGATACGGGCTGGAGGGTATTTTGAGAAAGAGAAGGGATCGCCTTTACGGAATCATCAACGGCGTAGACTATGCGGAGTGGGACCCTTCTCGCGACCCGCACCTGATCGGCCGATATGATTTGAAAGATCTCTCCGGCAAGAGGGAATGCAAAGAAGATCTCCTCAAAGAATTCCATCTCCCCTCCTCCCTGATGAAAGCCCCTCTTTTAGGAATGATCTCCCGATTAACCGATCAGAAAGGATTCGACCTGCTGATGGAGATTTTGGACGAACTTTTCAGCCTCGACATCGGACTCGTCCTTCTGGGCACAGGGGAGCAGAAATATCACGATCTCTTCAATCGCGTCGCTCAGAAGTATTCTCAAAAGGCAGGGATCCGGATCGCCTATGACGACCGGCTGGCCCATAAAATTGAAGCCGGATCAGATTTCTTCCTTATGCCTTCCAAATATGAGCCGTGCGGCCTGAATCAAATTTACAGCCTGAAGTATGGAACGATCCCCATTGTGCGTGCGACCGGCGGGCTCGACGATACCATCACCCCTTACGACCCCGTCTCGAAAAAAGGAAACGGGTTTAAGTTCGTCCGCTACGACGCCAAAGAGCTCTTGAACACCATTAAAGAAGCCCTCCGTTTTTATTCCCAGCCGGAGCATTGGAAGCAGCTCCTCCGGAATGCCATGACCGCGGACTTCTCCTGGAAAAGGTCGGCTGAGGCCTACGTTCAACTCTACCGGAAAGCGCTGGGGGATAAAACGAGGTCCTTATGAAGAATCAAAGATCTCTCATCTTGATCGGAGGACTGCTCACCTTCGTGGCTTTATTTCCTCCGGGCCTCTCTGCCAAACCGTTTCCCTTGAATAATTTTGACCACCCCAGACTGATTGAAACACAAGAATTATTCAATCTGATGGACCACCCTTCCCTTCGTATCGTTGACATGAGGACATCGCTGTCCGACTATCTCAAAGGCCATATCCCCGGCGCTGTCTATCTCCATTTCGAAAACCTCCAGATTCCGGATAAGGGCGTCCCCGACCAGGCTCCTGACCGGATCTGTCTCGAAAGATTATTAGGAGATAACTTGGGCCTTTCCAATCACATGGGGATCGTCCTCTACTCCGAAAGATCAAATCCGAATGCGACGCTCCTCGCCTGGACCCTGGACTTTTTAGGTCACAAAAAGGCAGGGGTCCTGAACGGAGGCTGGGAAAAATGGGTTTCAGAGAGATATCCCATTACCCAGACCTATCCCTCTCTTTTGCCCAATAAATTTTTCGGGAAAGTGATTCGGGAGACGGTTGTCGAGAAAAAATGGATTCAAGATCGACTTTCCGCGAGGAATGTTGTGATCGTGGACGCCCGCCATCCGAGAGAATACAGCGGGGAAGAGGGAGAAGAGCTCCGGAGGGGCCATATTCCTGGAGCCAGGAATATATTTTGGGAAACGACTCTCGAAGGGGACGAGGTGAGGGCCTGGAAGAAAAAAGGGGATTTGGAAAGGCTGTTTGCGGAGTCCGGCGTGACGCGTGGAAAAGAGATCGTCGTCTACAGCCAGAGAGGAACAGAAGCGAGCCATCTTTATTTCACCCTGAAATACGTTCTCGGGCTTCCCCATGTTTTTCTATACCGGGGCTCATGGGTCGAATGGTCTGCAGACAAAACCCTGCCCGTCAAAATGGGCATGGAACCTTGAACTGCGTTTTCTCAACATTCCTCTCCACTGTGAGGAAGAAAATATTCTTACTAATGGGTCCATAATAATATGGACATCACCCGATGGAGGCCTTACCTATTGAGAGCCTGTTCATAAAGTCCTTAGTTCGTCATGCCGGACTTGATCCGGCATCCAGAGACCCTTGAAAAGATTGGATTCCGGCTTTCGCCGGAATGACACCTCTTCATTAGTGACTGAAGAATGGAATCGAATGTCCACACAATTATGGACTGATTAGTAACGTCATCAATGAACGACTATCATATCAATATCTTTTATAGCAAAGAAGACGGGGGCTACATCGCTGATATTCCGGACCTGGATTCCTGCTCCGCTTTCGGTGAAACCCCTGAGCGGGCTCTGGAGGAGGTGGAAAAGGCCAAAAAGGCCTGGATCGAAGCGGCCCGTCAATCCGGGAAACCCGTGCCAACTCCCCGCTACCGACCAGTGATTTACCAGGTCACCCGGTGAGATTCCCTATACCGCGGCTCCTGGGTCGAGTGGTCTGCAGATAAGAGCTTGCCGGTCAAAACCGGCATGGATTCTTGAAGTCCTCAATTCTTGAAAAAAAATGCCCTCTTTCCACCACGACCCCCGCGCGAGAGTACTTCCTCTTCATTTCCCTAATGTTAAGAAAAGATGTATATTACAAGCGCAAATAAACAATAATTTGAGAAGAGGAGGACAATGCGTTGATAACACGTAAGATAAGATTCCTACGCTTAGTTGCACTGACGCTGCAAGTTTTCCTTTGTAATACAGCCTTTCCGCAGAGCAGCAAAGTCATACAAATGAGAGATGAAATTCTTGCACCGGGGGGGCAACGATTTGAAGCAATCGAAGAAATAGAAGAACTTCAGTTAAAAACCGAAGACCGGATAAGCCTTTATATGGAATTGTTGAATTACTATATCGGGGAATCAACTGGAGGAATATTACATGAGCAAATCACACGAATGGGTGATAAAATCCTTCCTTTTTTAATTGAGAAGAAGAATTCGCCGGTGAAGTGCGAGGAGAAGTACAAAAGTACCTGCTATGCAATGGAGGAAAGAAACAGCAGAATCAATGACTTAATAACTGCAATCAAAGAAGGGACCATTTCATATTACGATTTCCCAAGGAACCTAAGAAAAGAAGCCGAAGGTAGCATGAAGATCATCAGAATCTTTCTTAGGGATTTCAAAAAACAAAAAGGGAGCTTTTCCAAGGACTTAAATGTCTTAAGGGAGTACGGATGGAATCAATATGGCTATAAATTGGTGATACTAACCCCTTGGGGAGAACCCTTTAAATATCTCCTCAAAGGGACAGACAAATACGTTCTCGACTACGATTCCCCGGAAAAAGAAGCAGCCAAAAGCGACATGGAGAAAATCATAATCTTCCTTGAAGACTTTAAAAAAGAAAAGGGGAGCTTTCCTAAAGATTTAAACGTCTTGAAGGAGTACGCATTTAAACATTTACAATACGAGTTGACAATAGTGGATCCATGGGGACAACCGTTCAAATATTTCCCCCAAGGGAAAAACAAATATATTCTGGAATTTGAGGGGCAACACCCTGAAGAGTGAAATGGAGAAGTGTTTCACCAAACTACACAGAGCGGTGCTGAAGGGAGAGATAACAAAAAATCCTGCATTATTTTATCCTGCGCATTTCTACCAATAATCATCGATCACCAGCACCACCTCAGACTGTAGACTCGTAGGTGTTAGCGCCAAATTGGACTTTGGGTCGGCTGGTTTTTAGAAAAAGAGAATTCCTTCCTGAAACCCTCAAAAATTGATTTCAATGCCAGTATGAAGATTACGACTGATAATCAGTGATCCCCTAAGTTAAAAAAGGGGCCACTTTCGACCCTACTGATGTGGCGGCGGATGGTGAAGTGCTACGGAGAACCTAAACGGGCATAAAACTGGAAATGGTGGATACAACCAAGCAGATACCTATGGTAGCTCGCCATTCCTTGACCCTAAAACAAGATAAAACGTTATGAGATTGAAAGTGTATTTACTCTCTGCCTGTGAGGCAATAAACTGCTCAAAATAAGCCATTGGCCCGTGTGCTTTTTTGAGAAAGAGGGAGCGTCGATAAACAATTGATTTTGAGACAAAACTGGTCAATTTTCGCCCTCCCACAAAGTTTCACTCTTCTAAGGACCCTTTAGAAATCAAGGGGTTTTGTCACTTAATCCCTGTTGGCACTGAAATTGCTCCATAAACCATGTTTATTGGATAATCAAATTCTAAAAGGGGTAGACTGCCTGAAAGAACCAAGCCATCACTGCGAGGTCAAAAGGTCTAACGATTACCTGAAGATCCTCTATAAGCGGCATTTTCAAGGGGCGCTTGTCCGCTCAGGCGCCAGCGTGATCATGTGGGTATTCGCATTAACCGCTTATCTTGCAAACGTTATCAAGATAAATCACTTTACAGGCATTACCTTGTCAGTCCTATACCTTATTTTGATCAACCCGCCCACTTTGCTGCTAGTGAAGCATATTACTCACATGCGCTTATACCGATACGCTTCACTCCTGATCAATTTCCTTGAGATCCTTGGTTATACAGCAATCATTTATTTCCTGGGCGGTATCGAGGCCACATTTCTCACCCCTATCTATGCTGCCCTCATAACGTATGTGGGCGTCGTCGCGCCGCGAAGATTTCCCTATATTATAGCCTTTCTTTGTTCGGCTGCTTTCAGCTTCGTGGTAGCAGGCGAGTATTTCGGTTTACTCCCGCATCAGAGTGTCGTCGCCTCTTTTGATATGCCAATGCTGACGAGATTGAACCACCTCTCAGTGGTCATAGGGTTACTTCTTGTTGTAGCATACGTTTCTTCATTGACTGCCGGTATCCTGAAGAAGAATAGAAACAAGTTGCGTGGGCAGAATGTTGAGCTCATGGAGAAAGCCGCATCGCTGGAAGAGACTGAGAAGGAACTGCGAACAACGCAGCAGGAACTGGAGAGCCGAGTTGAAGAAAGAACAACCGAACTCAGGGATGCAAACGATCGACTTCTGAGGGAGATTACCGAGCGTAAAAATGCGGAAGAAGCACTTCTGAAATCGGAAGAACGATACCGAACCATTCTTGAGGAAATGGAGGAAGGATATTTTGAGACTGACCTTGTCGGTAACCTTACCTTCATTAACGAAGCGGGTTGCAGACATTTAGGATACCCCAGACAAGAATTGATCGGAATAAACAACCGGGTGTATGCAGATGAAGAGAATACAAAAAAAGTGTTCCAAGCTTTTAATAAGGCTTATAAAACAGGGGAGCCCTGTACAGTATTTGATTATGAGATTACCAGAAAAGATGGGACGAAGGCAATTATCGAACTGTCGGCATCTCTTATGAGGAATTCAGAAGGCGAACCGAATGGATTCCGAGGCATCTGGCGCAACGTCACTGAACGCAAGAAAATGGAAGAGGCCCTGCGCCAGAGTGAGGAGAAATACCGAACTATCCTTGAGAACATGCAGGAGGTCTATTATGAGATTGACCTTTCTGGTAATTGGATCTTCCTTAATGAAGCGTTCTACGAGCATCTCGGGTACACAAAAGAGGAATTGATCGGGAAGAAGAGCCGGCATTATCAAGATGAAACAACCGCTAGAGAGTTGTATCAGGCCTACATCAGACTCTACAGAACAGGGGAACCGATTAGGGCAATAGAGGCGAAATGGATCAGCAAAGACGGGACTAAAAGGACTTCCGAAATGTCGGCATCTCTTATAAGGGATCCAGAAGGCAAACCGGTCGGATTCCGGGGTGTTTCTCGGGACATCACCGAGCGCAAACGGACGGAAGAAGCACTGCGCCAGAGTGAGGAGAAATATCGAACCATTCTTGAGAGCATCCAAGATGGTTATTTCGAGGTTGACCTTGCTGGTAATTTTACCTTTGTTAATAATGTGGTCTGCAGACGTCTCGGATATTCCAGAGAGGAATTGATTGGAATGAACAACCGGCAGTATACAGATGAAACAACCGCCAAAGAAACATACCAGCTCTACAGCAGAGTCTATAGAACAGGGGAACCGGTCAGGAACTATGAGGAGGAAGTTATCATAAAAGACGGGACTAGAATAATTTACGAACTTTCGGTATCTCTTATACGGACCCCGGAAGGGAAACCGATTGGATTCCGAGGTATTTCTCGAGACATTACCGAGCGCAAGCGTGCGGAGGAGGCATTGCGCCAGAGTGAGGAGCGATACCGAACCATTCTTGAGAGTATCGAAGATGGTTATTACGAAGTGGACCTTGACGGTGACTTCACCTTTTTGAACGATTCCATGTGTCAAATCTTTGGGTACCCCAGAGAAGAATTGATGGGCGTGAATAACCGGCAGTATACAGATCAAGAGACCATGAGGAGACTGTTTCAAGCCTTTAATGAAGTTAACAGAACAGGGAAACGCAGCAGAGTATTTGATTATGAGATCATAAGAAAAGATGGGGCTAAAAGACATGTTGAAGCCTCCATCTCATTACGAAAAGATGCCTCGGGCAAACCGATAGGGTTTAGAGGGATCATGCGAGACATCACCGATAAGAAAAGGATCGAGGAGCAATTGTTTCAAGCCGAGAAGCTCCGGGCGGTCGGAGAGATGGCGAGCGGGGTTGCCCATGATTTTAACAATTCCTTGGCGGCTATCCTCGGAAATACTCAGATCTTGCTTTATACCGCTCAAGATGAAGAGTTAAAGGAGACTTTGAAGATCATCGAAAAGGTGGCCAAGGATAGCAGTCAGACCGTTCGAAGACTTCAGAACTTCACGAGGAAACCGGTTCCTCAGGAACTTTTCAAGGTCGATATCAACGCCATCGTTAAAGATTCAATTGAAATTACCAAACCCAAATGGAAAGACGAAGCCCAGAGCAGAGGTATCCGTATTGAAATGGTTTCAAATCTCGAAGACATTCCTTTCGCCTCCGGGAATGCCTCTGAGTTGAGGGAAGTATTTACCAATATGATTTTCAATGCGATTGAGGCAATGCACGAAGGCGGAAAAATTGAAATTCGTACGTTTAAGAAAAGAAAGGATGTCTTTATCCAGATTTCAGATACAGGAGTTGGAATCGCGGAAGAGGCGAAAAAGAGGATTTTTGAGCCCTTTTTTACAACGAAACCATTTACCAATACAGGGTTAGGGTTAAGCATGTCTTATGGAATCGTCAAGAGATTTGGAGGAGAGATTGAAGTAGAAAGCAAGGTCGGACAAGGAACTACCTTTACAATCATTTTGCCCAATGGCGAGGGTGAAAAAGAAGAAGCAGTCGAACCGCAGCCTATCAAAAAGGGCATAAAAGCCCGTATCTTGGTGATCGACGACGATGAGTTCGTCCGAAGTGTCCTGTCTCGGACTCTGGTTCAAGCTGACCATCAGGTAACCCTGGCAGAGGATGGAGGAAAGGGGGTTCAGCTCTTTAAGGAAGGGAAATTTGATTTGGTTCTGACGGATTTGGGAATGCCTGGAGTGTCAGGTTGGGAGGTATGCAGGATGATTAAGGAGATCAGTCCTCGCACACCTGTAGGAATGATTACGGGATGGGGGGATGAAAGGAATCGAAGCAAAATGGAGGAGTACGGCCTTGATTTTTTTATCTCCAAACCCTTCGATCTCGATCAAATTCTGAATGTGGTCGCCGAGACCATGGAGTCCAAGGAGGGATGATTTTCATACCAAGAAAATTCTTCAGCTTTTACATTATACTCTATTTCAACTCGTAATCTTCGATTCTGAATATGGTCCCCAGTAATGACTTGTAGGTGTTAGCGCCAAATTGGACTTTGGGTCGGCTGGTTTTTGGAAAAAAAATAACTTCCTGTACTCGTGATTTTTGAAAATCCTCCTTCTATACAACACTTCAAGTAGTAATCAATAATCCCTGTTGACGTTTGCATTCAAAATTAGTAGGCTTTTATCCAAATGCTTCACCTAACTAATGGAATCCGAAATGAATCGCTATGATATTGTCTTTATGGGCCATGTGACGGTTGACCAAATCGAGGCCCCGGAGGGATCTGCCCTTGCTGTACCAGGAGGCGCACCGTTTTTCGGAGCATTTGCTGCCTGCTGGGCAAAGAAGAGGATTGCCGTGGTTACAAAAATGGCTGAAGAGGATAAGCATGTCCTTGAACCTTTGAAAGCGGTTGGCATTGACGTTTACCTGCAGCCCGCTCACTCGACCACGCATATGCGCGTCGTGCACCCTACTGGGAATGCCGATGAAAGGGTAATGTATCAAACCGAAGATGCCGGGTTTTTTGAGAGTGCAGATATACCTCCCATAGAGCCTTGCTTGATCCATCTTGGTGCCCTGACAGACAGTGAATTTACCTTAGGATTCATGCGAGATTTGAAACAAAGGGGATTTCGCTTATCGGTGGATATGCAGAGCTTTGTGCGGCAGGTTGACCCCGAATCCGGCATGATCCATTTCAGGGATGTACCAGATAAGAGAGAAATCGTCGGCCTCGCCGATATCGTGAAACTTGACATCGTCGAAGCTGAAATACTGATGGGAATGCGTAACCTGGAGGAAGCAGTCGCGCTGGTGGAAGAATGGGGAGCAATTGAGACAATCTTAACCTGTTCAGATGGAGTATTTGCTCGGTACAAAGGGGATACTTTGTTTGAGAAATTCTCCAACAGGAACTCTCAAGGAAGAACCGGTCGTGGTGATACCGTCATGGGAGCGTATCTGGTTAGGAGGATCGATCATGACGTTCAAGTGTCATTGGGCTTTGCCGCAGCCCTGGCTTCCATCAAAATGGAGACTCCTAGCCCCTTTCGAGGTTCTCTCGAAGATGTATTGGCGAGAATGAGTAACAAGCCTGCTGTACAATGATAAGAATGATAAGGAAGAAAAGACTTTGACGATGTCGACGTCTGTTCCAGGATTTAATTTAATGAATTTGTGGCTTATCTGATACGTTAGAAATCTCTGATTCAGCCGACCAGCGGGTGAAGCGGATGAAACGTCGACACTGTCATGTATTTGGTTTCCCTAAATCGCTATGTCTCTTTCACTCGTAATCGTCATCCTTTAGGGAATACTCATTCTCACCTCTTTGAGCCGACGTAAAGTCAGTAAAGGATGTTGGCTCAAATCTACTCAACACAATCGAATTTAGATGGACCTAACAAAAAGGGGGCCTCCAGGATTTCAGTATCTACTATCTATCATCTATTTCCGATACTTCAAAAAACCCACGATCTGATTTTCATATATTCACCTGGGATATCTGATTTCAACCAGTAATCCTCAGTGCAGGATGTTATCGTTGAGCATTGACTTGTAGGTGCTATACGTAACATATTCTGCTTTTTCTTGTGATATTGGTTAGTTAAGAGCTGTTTTCCATTATCCTTTTTTTCCTATTCCTGTCAAGATAATTCTGGGAGATCCATTTTCTCCCCTTCGTCGTCATCCTCTTGTTGTGCCTGCGTCCTTTGCAGAACCACCTCCATGGCCTTGTAGTAGTCTCGTTGGACCTTGAGGTTGGCTACCCGGCAGTAGCGCTGCGTTGTGGTAATCTGTCCATGCCCCAGGAGGTCCTGAATGGTCGCAAGGTCAGCATCGGCATTGAGAAGCTGCGTGGCCATGGTGTGGCGAAGCCGATGACACGAGACGTTGAGTCCGCTCTCTCGCGCATAGTATTCGATCCTCTTCTGGATGCCTCGCACCGATAGCGGTTTGCCTCGCATTGGTCCCTTCTGCACCAGAAACAATTCTCTTGCCTTCGAGGATCGCTTTGCCAGGTATGCTAAAAGAGCGGATCGGGCATCTTCACTCATGTAAACCACTCTGTCCTTCGCCCCTTTTCCATGGAAGACAAAGATCTGTCTCCTCTGGTACTCTACCGCATCTATGGTCAGCTCAGCCACCTCCTGGACCCGAAGGCCGCAGCGGAGCATCAACATGAACATGGCCCGGTCTCTCAGATCCGTGATGACGGCAAAGAGGCTCTTGACCTGGTCATCCTTCAAGTGCCGAGGCAGTGGCTTGGGCAGACGGAGCGAGATCCGCGTGACTGGGTTGATCATCGATCTGCCTTCCTCATTGATGAGATAGTCGAAGAAGAGGCGGATCGTTTGCAGGTGGCACGTGATCGTCTTCGGCCTTCGTCTGTTTCGGAGAAGATGATCGACATAGGCTCCTATCTCCTTGCGGGTCACCTCGGAGAGGGGCACGGTAAGCCATCTGATGAACTGATCGAGGATGTTGAGGTAGCTCTTCACCGTATGGGTCGAGTAGTTTTTTCTCTTCAAGGCTCTCTGGTACCAAACCAACTCAGTAGGCTCCATCGATCCCTCCTTTTTCGATCACCGCCATGGCCCGGAAGTACTCTTGCTCACGGGTGGTGTCGGTGAGCCGGGCGTATCGGCGGGTTACCTCAATATCCTGGTGACCGAGCAGTTGCTGGAGACATTCCAGGCGCATCCCTGCGTTAAGGAGCTCGGAGGCAAACGTATGACGAAGACAATGGACCGTGTAGCCCTTCTGATCAAGCCCTGCCTTCTTGAGGTAGTTCACGAAAAGGCCCCGGCCGGTACTGTAACAGAGGTGCCCATGGCTCTGGCCGTAAAAGACGAACTCCTTGTTCTTGTCCCTTCGCCTAAGCCAGAGTTTGATGGCAAACAGGGCATCATCGCTCAGATAGACCACTCTCCCCATGCTGTTCTTCTCTCCCTCGTACAGATCAACCTTTCTGCCCTTAATATCCAGATCGTTTAACCTCAGCCCCAAGGCCTCCCCAATCCGCATCCCTGTTCGTAGAAGCAGAAGAAACAGGGCACGGTCCCGAATGTCGTCCATCACACAGAGAAGCTTTCTCACATCGGCGGGGTGCATGGCCCGGGGCAGCACCTCCGGCAGCTTTAGCTTGATGCCCCGCTTCAGAAGGGATCCGGGAATAGTATCCTGCTCCATCAGAAAATGTAGAAATGCGATAACGCAGGCAAGCCTCGTCCGCACCGTGGAAATACGTAACCCTCGGTCCTGCTCGTGCTCGATGAAACCCTCCAGGTCAACCCGCTCCATTGTCTCGATAGCGCTCTTGCCTGACTTCCCATAAAAGTCCAGAAAGAGCATGACGGATGTAAAGGAACTGGCGAGGGTCCTCGGCTTGTGGTTCAGGCGCCACTTGTGGCGCATGTAACTCTCGAACTGTTCCTTGGCGGGAAGCTCCATGCGAGAGAGCTTCTGGAGGATGCGGTCGATTGGGGTTGATGAAAGAAGCTGTTCACGAAGTACTTCACTTCCACTTTGGACTGACTCATTGGTAATCGGCTGTCCCTGGGTCATATCTCCCCTCCTTTTCTTTTTCAAGAAAAAGCAGAATAGATAATGACCCTTAGCCGTTCTAACGGTCAATCCATTTTGTTACGTATAGGTAGGTGTTATCTACAACCCTTTTCTGAGGACTCTTTCCTGAAGTCGTTGTTTTTCAATTTCTACCCTTCTATGAAGCATTTCGAGTGATAATAAACGGCACGAATGAAAGGCTTTGATTTGTGATCCATTCCGCAAAATGGTATAGATATTACATCAATTGCCTGTGTTGCGGGATCTATGAATTCGAAAAGAAGACATCTCATTTTGATCTCCATCGTCTTCTCGGTTTTCCTTGTTTTGAACTACGAGTCGGTCCGTGCAGCCAACCCTGCTGCTAAGAGGGAGGGCTCCAATCGGGCCGAAGAGACAAAACGATCCGAATCCCTGAAAACAGGAGAGAAGCCTGCCGTCAAGGGACAGGAATACTGTTCTGAGTGCATGGATAACTCGGAATGTCTCGGCTGTCATGGAAATAAGATCAGCGAGAGGAAATTTTCCCTGTCGGTCCATGGGGCAAACTCTTGCAACAGTTGCCATTTGGATATCACGAACATCAACGAGCACCTCTTGGCAAAAGGAGCCAAGATCCATTTCGAGCCTCTCACGTGTCATCGTTGCCACAAGAAAGAGGCCTCAGAGCACTATGCCAGTGCCCATTTCATCAACGACGTTCAGTGTAAGGACTGCCACAGGGAGATCCATGGAATAACCGCCTGGAAAGGGGACAAGGCTCGGGTCATTCAAACATGTACAACCTGCCACGCTGATGACGGCTATTTGGAGAGTGTCCATGGGAAGGCCATCCTCGATGGAAACCCAGACTCGGCAACCTGCAGTGATTGCCATGGCCTCCATAAAGTTCCCCTCCTAAAGGGAGACGATTCCAAGGCGGCCTTATTTCGGAAAGAATTCCATACCGAGGTATGCCAGAAATGCCATGCCGACAGGGAGATGATGGAACGAAACAAGGTCTTCCTCATTGCAACCCAGACCTACTATGGGAGCTACCACGGGAAGGTTGAGAAATTGGGCTATCCGACCCTTGTTGCAGGCTGTGCCGATTGTCACGGGTTTCACAATATCTTGCCTCCCGAAAATCCGAAATCCACAATCTCAAAGGAGCGCCTCCTCGAAACCTGTGGGAAATGTCACCCTGGAGCAAACAGCAACTTTGTCCAATGGGTTGCTCATGCAACGCGCCATGACCGAAAACGAGACCCGGTTTTCTATTGGACGTTCGTGATCATAACCGCCCTTCTTGTCTGGATCTTTGGAGCATTCTGGCTTCACACCCTCCTCTGGTTCCGGAAGGACTTCTTGGAGCGGAGGGAATTAAGAGCAAAGGGAATCTTCTTCCCCCAGCAAGTGAAGCCCGAAGAGGTGGGCCATATCTATCGTCGATTCAGTTACTTTGATATTGCTCTCCACCTAACGATGATGTTGACGTTTCTTGGTCTCGTCATGACGGGCCTTCCGTTAAAATTCTTCCAGGCCCCCTGGGCGAGCGGTCTCATGCATTTTCTTGGAGGGGCGAGGACAGCCGGCCTCATCCACCGGATCTGCGCTGCCATCATCCTCACATGTTTCGGTACGACGATCATCTACAGCATCTACTTTCTCTTCTTCAAAAAAATCCCTGGGAGTCCAAATTTTCTTCAAAGACTCTTTGGTCCAGATTCTCTCTGTCCCGGTCGTAAGGATATTTGGGACATCACGGAAATGATCCAATGGTTCTTTAACAGGGGACCCAAACCGCAGTTTGATCGCTGGACCTATTGGGAGAAGTTCGATTTTATCGCCGTTTTCTGCGCGATGTTCGCCATCGGGTTTTCGGGACTGATGCTCTGGTTCCCCGAATCATTCACCATCTTCCTTTCCGGACGGGTTCTCAACATTGCAACGATCGTCCATTCGGACATAGCGCTGCTGATCTCGGGCTTTATCTTTACGGTCCACTTCTTCAATACTCACTTACGTCCTTCCAAGTTTCCTATCGATACAGTAATCTTTACCGGAAGGTTTCCCAAATATCAATTGGTGGAGGAGCGACCCGAACAGTACCGCCGGCTGGTGGCCGAAAAGAGACTGGAGACTTACCGGGCCAAATATCCAGACGTAATAACCGAATTCTTCTCCATCGTGATGGGATTTGCTATGCTGGCCATAGGCTCCTTCTGTATCTTTCTGATCGCCTGGGAATTCCTGGCCTAAGTCAAAAAAGAACGCTCGAATCACCTGATCTGTGGAACTTTCCCTTTGCAGTGGCAAACGAAGATTACAAGCGGTAATTCACAGTCCTCACAATTGTGAGAGGCTGTAGATGGTAGGTGGAAGCGATAAGCCGATTTCCTGCCTCTTCCTCTCCTGAAAGTTTCTATTTCCTCATTTTAGAAAAAAAATGTATAGTACAACCGCAAGTGAAGGACGCGCGGAAAGAAATCCCGAGGGGTCAGCCCTTGACACGGGACAAGGTTTCGGGTAGATGCTCCAATGTAATGTGGTTATCCCTTTCGACCCTCATGCGGTGAATCACTCTTCATCCTGGGTTTCAATCAGATGGAGAGAATAGGAGACTGAAAAATGAGATACATCATGAAGAACTGTTCTACTCTGTTTGCATTGGTTGTTCTGCTGGCGTGCTTTTCTCTTATCGCGGGTTGTGTGAGTTCTGGAAGGTTAAGCCAGCCCCCTGCCGTGCCCGAGATTCGTCCCGGCGTCCCGGCAGGCTATTTACCGCGCAACACACTCCCCGATAGCTTCACCTTGCTTCCCCCTCCCCCCGTTACAGGCTCGGCTGCTCTGATGTGCGACGAGGAAGCCAGCCAAAAGGCTCTCGCTTTGCGCGGTACGCCGCGCTGGGCGCTGGCAAAGGAGGACGCGAATCTCGTGTTTCCACAAGCGGCCGGTGCATTTTCCTGTGCATTAAATGCCCTCATCACGGAACAGGATACGCCGCATCTCTACATGCTGCTCCGTCGGACTCTTGCTGATGCTGGCCTTTCCACCGATGCGGCCAAGGGTCATTATAATCGCACTCGTCCGTTCGTCGTGAACAAGGAGTCCACCTGCACACCGGATGACGAAAAATTCTTGAAAACGAATGGCTCGTATCCCTCCGGGCATGCCGCTTTGGGCTGGGCCTGGGCACTCATCCTGACTGAGATTTCCCCAGAACGGACAGACGCGATTCTCGCACGGGGCCGGGCCTTCGGTGAGAGCCGTGTAATATGCAACGTACATTGGGAGAGCGACGTGATTGAGGGGCGTTTCATGGGAGCAGGCACCGTTGCTCGCCTGCACGCCGATTCCACATTCCGCGCCGACCTGGAGGCTGCCAAGGCCGAACTTGCTGCCGTTCGAGCCAAAGGGCTTAACCCTCTGCGCGATTGCGCTGCGGAAGCCGCAGCTATGACCAAATAACCACCGCTGATGCGCCTCGGCCCGGCCACAAGTGCTATCGATCGAGTCTTTTGTAGAGGATGAGGGGACAAAAATACAGCGTTCACCTTATTTACCTGTTTGAATACTCCTGGTACCCTCAAAATATTCCAGTCGCATTAAAGAGAGGAAGGAAAATGGAACTGATGCGCCAGCTTACACATATTCTCCCTTTTCACTCACCGTTTTTGAGGATTCGTTCATCCTGCCATCGAAGATGATTTCCACAGGTCTTTTTACTGATTGACTTTTTTAGTATATACTGATATTTGCTTGATGGAACTTCAGAGGAGGAAGACCATGAACAATCCCACCGTTCTTGACAAAACGTTTCATGTCATCATGAAGCGTATGGTAGAAACCGGGCAGGCGCCCTTTTACACGGAGCTTGCCGCCGCACTCGGTCTTTCCGTTGAAGAGGGCCGGAAAATCCTGCACGACCTTTTCTCCTCGGGAATCCCCGGATGGCTATACCCCCGAACCGATCTCATCGTCTCATTCGCACCCTTTAGCAACCTTCCGACCCAATACCGCATCACCATCGACGGTCAGCAGAAATGGTTCGGCCAGTGAGCCTTTGAATCGCTGGCGGTCTGCTGGCTATTCCCTGGCAAGACACTGACGTTGGAATTCCCCTGCCTGGATTGCGGCAAGCCTCTCCGGGTGGTCATCAATGACGGGAAGGTACTCAATGAGGAAGCTTTAGGATACACGGCCTACGTGGCGGTGCCGTTCTGGAAATGGTTTGAAGATCCTGGCTATGCCTGAAGCACCATGAATCTCTTCCGGTCGGAAGAACACATCCGTAACTGGAAATCCTTTGTCGAAGGCACCGACGAGGGCATCCTGCCACTTTCCGACCTGCTTAAGCTGTTCTCCGGGCCTTACTTCAGGCGGCGCCTGGATGAGGACTACGTTTCCCATATGCAGGAATATGCCCGCGAGATGGTCCAGGCCATGAAAGAAATCGGCAAAACCAGCCCATTCTGGAAAAGGCCAAAAAAGTAATTCGATAATGGGCGAGGGGTCAGCCCTTGGTACGGGACACGGGAAAAGACTCCAGAGGATCCTTAATGTGATCTTCAAACAGGGAACGCGGGGAGTTTAATAAAGGGGTGATTCGTCGATGTTCAAGAAAATCTTATTTTGTACCGATTTTTCTGAAAATTCTGACCATGCCTTCGCCTATGCCTTTAATCTCACAAAAACTTATAATGCAACGCTTTTAATTCTCCATGTCATCGTTGAACCGGTTTCCTACTATTGGTCGGCCACACCCAAAGCGGAGGATGAACTGATCGCCAAGCAGACTGAGCGGGTGAAGCAGGAAATAAATACTCGCTACCTGCAAAAGATTGAGGGGTTCAAGAATTACGAGATTTTAGCAAGAGAGACAGACGAGGGCAGAGCCTTTTACGAGATCATACAAGCGGCGAGGGAAGAGTCTGCGGACCTTATTGTTATGGGAACCCATGGAAGGACAGGGATAGATCATCTCATCTTAGGTAGCACCGCAGAGAGAGTGGTCAGAAAATCGCCTTGCCCCGTATTGACGGTGCGACTCCCTGGGAAGAAATTCATAATGCCCTAAGAATCAGGTCTATCCCCTTCCTAATAATTCTTTTGACAATCATGCGGTTAATGCGATCAAGGTTTATTGGCGTTGAAATGCCTGACAAGTCGCCTGGGAAATTGGGAACCCGCGCCAATTCTCCTTCGGCAAAAAAACAAAAAAACTTTATTTGCTTGACAAGCCTGAGTGATCTATGTCATTAATCTATCAATTTTGGGCTGGTTTCTCCTGATCTTCTACTCAACTCGCGAGGAGCAGTGAATGGTGGGTAAGATTTTAGCGGGGGGGATAATCGTGCTTCTGTTGTGTGCATGCCATCCCCATCCAAACCCTGTTTCCGAGAAAACGTCTCCTGCTCCTCTTCCTCCAATACAATGCGCCTCTCTCCCCGCTCAAACAGGTTCGGAAAAGCCTTCCTCTCAGGAAACTCTTTCTTCTTCAGAAAAACATTCAGTCTCCAATCCGACACCCCTAACGGAGAACCAGGGGAGTTGGACTTTAGAACTCTCAACCGGCGAGGAGTCGAATGACGATTTCAGTCTTGAGGTCATCCCGAAAGAGCCACAAAAAGAAGGACCGGATTTCGACATTCCTATTGTGATCAATGCAAAGGTGGAACATTTCATCCAATACTTTCAAACGACGGCCCGGAAGGTTTTCGCCAACTGGCTGGCGCGGTCGGAGAGATATATCCCCTCCATGAAGAGTCTTCTGAGAGAGAACGGCCTCCCAGAAGACCTCGTCTATCTGGCCTTGATCGAGAGTGGGTTCAATCCTCATGCCTATTCCAGGAGCAAGGCATCCGGCCCCTGGCAGTTCATCTACCTCACGGGGAAAAAATATGGGCTCAGGTCGAACTGGTGGATTGACGAGAGAAGAGACCCCGAGAAATCAACCATCGCCGCGGCGAAATATCTCAAAGACCTTCACGATACGTTTGCATGCTGGTACCTCGCGGCCGCCGGCTACAATGCGGGTGAAAAAAAGATCGCCGCCGCGATGAAACGCTACGGGACGGAAGACTTCTGGGAGCTGACGAAATACCGGTACCTGAAACGCGAGACCAAAGACTATGTCCCCCAGATCATCGCCGCCGCGCTCATCGCCAAAGAACCCGAGAAATACGGGTTCGTCGGCATCCAATACCAGGAGCCGCTCCGCTATGAGAAGGTGACGGTGCCCGAAGTCACCGACCTTCGCCTGATCGCCAA
Organism: uncultured delta proteobacterium; assembly: GCA_963765435.1. Lineage (GTDB taxonomy): Bacteria > Desulfobacterota > BSN033 > BSN033 > UBA1163 > UBA1163. The sequence goes on along the minus strand of CAVXWK010000002.1, from coordinate 963,429 downwards.
GGCCTGCGAGGTGGACCTGGATGACATCAAGGATCTCAACCCCGAATTGTCGCGCTGGTGCACCCCTCCGAACTTCCCTGACTACGAGATCAAGATTCCTTCCGGAAAGAAGGAGCTTTTTTTGAAAAATTTTGAAGCCCTTCCTCCCGGCGAAAGATTTCAATTCAGAACCCATTCGGTGAAGAGAGGAGAGACTCTTGCAGGGATTGCCAGACTTTATGGGGTGGATTTACAGCCCATCCTTGAGCTCAACCGGTTAAACAAGAAGAGCCGCCTCTCCAAAGGAATGGACCTTCTCATTCCCTTACCCAAAGACCACGACCAAAAATTGGTGGCCATGGTCAAGAAAGAATCGTACGGAGGTAATCGGCATTCGAAACCGAAGGAGACGACCTATACGATCAAAAAAGGGGATTCTTTGTGGAGCATTGCCAACGAAATGGGGATCAATGTCGGGGCCCTCAGCAGCTGGAATAACCTCTACCCGGAAAAGAAACTGATGCCAGGGGATAAGCTGGAAATCAGGATGACGAAAGCCCACGGGGCATTGGATGACCCGCACGGAAAACAGCCGGGAAAAGAAATCAGCTATGTCGTGAAAGAGGGAGACACCCTTTGGACGATTGCGAAAAAGTTCAACCTCACGGTTTCAGAAATCAAGACCTGGAACCATCTCAACGGGAGCAATCGGATTCACCCTGAAGATCGGTTGAAATTAAAGGTCGGAAGCACTAAATCTCAACTCTAAATTAAACCTATCCATTCTTACCATTCCCATACCGCTTTGACTTCCCTGCTCGTCTATCAGGACTCGCAGCCTGAAGGCTGCGGCTACTCTTTTGGGGATGGGTGATGGGCCGGTTTGGGCCTATTTGACAATGCAAAGGAAATTATTTATATAGATTAAACTTTTACGTTTAAGGAGCGTACGATGTACAAAAAAATGGCTAAAACTTTGGGTGTGGGTCTTGCCTTTGCTGGTCTTCTCTTTGGCCTGTTCTTCTGCATGAATAACGACCGGGCCAACTCGACCAGCGCCAAAGAAGAAAAGGAAACATTGACGACGCCGAAGTCCCTTGGCAGGGCCTTCGTGGAAGTGGCCAAGAAAGCCCAGCCTGCCGTGGTCAACATTACGACAGAAAAAACCATTACCATGAGACCCGGGGATCGATACGGAGAGGACTTCTTCAAGGGGAGCCCCTTTGAGGATTTTTTCAAGGGTTTTGGCCCTTCGCCCAGAGAAAAAGGAAAGGAATACAAACATAAACAGAGAAGTGGAGGGTCGGGCGTTATCGTTGATAAGGAAGGTTATATTCTGACCAACAATCACGTGGTAGAAGACGCGGATAAGATTAAAATACGTCTCAACGACGGAAGGGAGTTTACGGCGACGCTCAAAGGCCAGGATCCAAGAACGGATCTGGCCGTCCTCCATATTAAAGCGAAAGATCTTCCGGTGGCCACCCTCGGCGACTCGGACAAACTGGAGGTGGGAGAATGGGCCATTGCCATCGGAAGCCCCTTTGGCCTCGAGCATACGGTGACGGTGGGAGTGATCAGCGCCAAAGGCCGGTCGGGGCTGGGGACGGGAACTTATGAAGACTTCATCCAGACCGATGCCTCCATCAATCCCGGCAACTCCGGAGGCCCGCTGATCAATATCGACGGAGAGGTGGTTGGGATCAATGCCATGATCATCCAGCCGGGAACAGGAATCGGATTTGCCATTCCGATCAATATGGCCAAACAGATTTTGAGCGATCTGATCAAACAGGGAAAGGTGGTCCGGCCCTGGCTCGGAATCAGCGTACAAGACCTGACCCCCGAGATGGCGGAACAATTCCAGGTGAAAGAGAAAGAGGGAGTTCTCATCGCTCAGGTCCATCAAGGAACCGGTGCCGAAAAAGCGGGGCTTCTTTCAGGAGACATCATCAAATTGGTGGATGAGAAATCTGTCAAGAATGGCAATGAGCTGATCAAAGAAATCCAGAAGAAAAAAGTGGGGCAGGCAGTGAAGCTGGGCCTGGTCAGGGATGGAAAGTCCATGACCGTGGAAGTCACCACCGCCGCGATGCCGGCCAAACCGGAGGCGATGCAGGAAAAAGAGTCAGAGGAAAAGCTAGGGGCGAGGGTCCAGGAGCTGACACCCCAACTGGCCTCCCGGTATCGGATCTCAAGCGAAATCAAGCGCGGTGTCGTCGTGATCGGCGTTGAAGAGGGCAGCCCTGCCGAGGACATTGGTCTCCAGGAGGGGGACGTGGTTCTGGAGATCAATCGAAAAAAGATCGAGACGGTAAAGGATTTTGAAAAAGCGGTGAAGGAGTTGAACATGGAAAAAGGCGTGGTTTTGCGCCTTCACCGGAGGGGAAACACCTTTTATCACTCTTTCAAGAAATAACCCCGAACGGCTTACGCCGAGGCCTTAACAAACCTCATCCTAAGATCATAGAGCAGGTTTTCTATGATCTTCCCCTCTTCGGGGGTGAGATTACCTTTTGTCTTCTCCTTCAACATCCCGATGAGGTCGATCGTCTGTTTGGCTAAGGGGAGGTTTTTCTCTGCTTTTTGGGTGAAGGGATCCTGAATCTCTCCCAGTTGAATGAGGGCTGAGGTGCTCAAAGAAAAGATGAACTGAGAAAAATCAATCACAGGCAGGGGCCCTTGTTCTTTGAAGATATCTTCGTCAGGAGTCGTCTCCCCCTCCTGCTTAGCCTGGGGCTCGGGCTTCTCTTCCTTTTTCGCACTAAACCTTCTATCCTTTACAACGAAACCCTTTTCCTCTTCCGGGTTCTTCTTGTCATTTCCCATGACAGCCTCCAGAAACCAGCCTCATTCTGAAAGGTTTCTTTTTTCGCTGACCTTACCGCGAGATGGAATCCGATTTTCCAAAAAATTATTTAATAAATTCAAATACATATAAAAAACACTTGACTTTTAAATTATCCTTATTATATGCTATTATTAGCACTCTATAAGAGAGAGTGCTAACATGCTTGCGAGGTGATTTAGATGCCGAGTCCAAATCTTCCAGTCATCAAGAATTCGTTGGATACCTACCTGGCTCAGATCAACCGATTTCCGCTCTTAACCCAGGAGGAAGAATTTCAGCTTGCCGTAAAATATCGTAAATACGACGATATTGAGGCTGCACAAAAGTTGATTACATCAAATTTACGATTCGTTGTCAAGATCGCATTCGAGTATAAATCGTACGGCGTAAAGATCCAGGACCTTATCCAAGAGGGGAATATCGGCCTGATGATGGCGGTCAAGAAATTTAACCCCTACAAAGGATATCGCTTTATATCCTATGCGATCTGGTGGATCAGAGCGTATATGCAAAATTTTATCATAAAAACCTGGAGCTTGGTTAAGATCGGGACGACCCAGGCCCAGAAGAAGCTCTTCTACAAGATCGGGAAGGTAAGAAAGGCACTGGAGGCCGACGGAGAAAACGAAAAGAAATACGACCTTCTCGCCCGCGACTTAGACGTGGCTAAAGAGGATATCATTGAGATGGAGCAGAGGATGTCTTCAAGAGACCTCTCCCTGGACACTCCTTTTGACGAGGGTAAGGAACTCACTCACCTCGAACTCCTGAGGGAGGAATCCCTGAATCAGGAAGAGGCCATCGCCCAGGAAGAAGAAAAAAAGATTCGTGAGCGCGAGGTTCAGAATGCGATGAAACGTTTGAACGACAAAGAGGTCTACGTGATCAAGAGCAGAATCATGGCCGAAGAACCTCTTACCCTTCAGCAGATTGGGGACCACCTCAAGCTTTCAAGGGAACGGGTGAGACAGATTGAAAGTGAAGCGCTGAAAAAATTGAAAAGAGAGTTCGGCACCCGATCGGAGCTGCAAGCCTAACGGGGTAAAGGGGAGGGAAAGGAAATGCCCATTTACGAATACCAGTGCACCCGCTGCGATGAGGTTTTTGAGATTTTCCATAAGATAGATGAAGATGGCAAAGTGACCTGTCCGAAATGCCTGAGACCGGCCAAAAAACTGATCTCGGCAACCAACTTCGTCCTGAAAGGGTCCGGTTTTTATGTGAACGATTATCCTTCGAAAAGCCGGAAGGAAGGGAAAAAGTCGGAAAAAACCGGGACAGAAAAGGGACAGAGCGGGAAGAGTGAAGAAAAAAAGGCAGAGAAAAAGGCGGATTCCAAATAGGCCGGGGTTTGATTGAACCCTATGGGTTCTTCTTCTGCTTCAATAATTTTACCACATCATCCAGGATGAACTGCGACACTTCCTCCTTCGTCATCAAAGGAAGGTCTTTTACCTGACCGGAGGGATAGAGGATTTTTACTTGGTTCGTATCCGAGCCAAAGCCCGCCCCCGGTTTGGTCACATCATTGACCACGATAAAATCGAGATTCTTCTCCAACAATTTCTTTTTTGCGTTGGCCACCACGTCCTCTGTCTCCGCAGCAAACCCGACGAGAATTCGATTTCCCTTCTTCTTCCCAAGCTCTTCGAGAATGTCCTTCGTTCTCTCCAAGGCCAGGATATAATCGGAGCTTCCTTTCTTTATTTTTTTCTCGCTGGTCACCTTCGGACGGTAATCCGAGACAGCGGCTGCCTTGATCACAACAGAAGACCCTCCCAGATGGCTGAAAACAGCCTCTCTCATTTCCTCCGCGGATCGAACCGGAACCCATTGAATATCTGTCCGCGGGGGAGGAAAAGAGACAGGACCCGTGATCAAAGTAACCTCCGCGCCTCTGCGCCTGGCCATTGTTGCCAGCGCATATCCCATCTTCCCTGACGATGGATTGGTGATGAACCGCACAGGATCGATGGGCTCGTGGGTAGGTCCTGCGGTGATCACAATCTTCTCCCCTTTCAAATCCTTCGGGGAGAATAGATCTTCCATCTTCTCCACCACGTCATTCAATTCGGGGAGTCTTCCCTTCCCGTACCAATGGCATGCCAGCTCCCCTTCTCCTGGCTCCATCAGATGATATCCGATGCCGGTTAGGGTCTGAATATTTTTCTGGAGGGCTTTATTCTCCCACATATTGACGTTCATGGACGGGACAAAAAGAACCGGGGCCTTCGTCGCCATCACCATGGTAGAGAGAAAATCATCGGCGATCCCGTTCGCGATCTTGCCAATGATATTTGCCGTTGCAGGAAGGATAACAACCAACTCTGCCAGATCGGCCAAAGCGATATGCCCGATTTCTGAATCCTCGAGCAGAGCAAACGGATCGCTTACCACCGGGTTTCCAGAAAGAGTTTGAAAGGTCAGAGGAGTGATAAATTCTTGGGCATTCTCGGTCATCACCACGTGGACATCCGCCTCTTCCTTGACCAGAAGCCTGACAAACTCTGCTGCCTTATAGGCAGCAATCCCACCCGTGACTCCAAGAACAATTCTTTTCCCTTTGAGCATGAGTATCCGTATACCACAAAAGGAGCCTAAACTCAATATTTTTTGGGTATCCGTAATCCGTAATCAAAATGGTGGCACCTCTTGAGGTAGCGGCGGCATTTATTGCCGACGGACTCCGCCCTCAGTAAATGAGGGCGCTACAGTTTTCTTAAAAATCCTCCCGCCACCGAGGTCACCATCTTCGTCAAAAAAGGCCTGCGAATCATTCAAACTTCTCGAAACAAATGATTTCGTCAAAGTCCTTTCTGTCCCTTTGCGAAGGACTTTCATCCGGATATCCCAATGGAATCACGGCGACCACCCGAACGGGCTCCGGGATCTTAAGGATTTTCTTGACCTCGTCCTCCTTGAAGGCGCCGATCCAGCATGTCCCTAACCCCTGTTCGTAAGCCTCCAAGATCATAAATGCACAGGCGATGGATACATCCACCGTAGATGTGGGTTGACCACACGCCATGATCGCCTTTGGCTCCGTCCCGCAAGCGACGATGACAACAGGTGCTTCCCCGATAAAAGACTGACCGAAGGCAGCCCTGGCCAGTTTCTTCTTCGTCTCCTTTTCCCTTACGACAATAAACTTCCAATCCTGCCGGTTGCTGGCAGAGGGAGACAATCTTGCCGCCTCCAATACTTTCTTCAGTTTTTCCTTTTCGACCTGAGCGGGTTTGTACGCCCTCACACTTCTTCTTTGCTTGATGGCGGCAAAAACATCCATGTTTGTGTCTCCTCCCTGCTCCCTCCAATCCCGTCTCCTCTTAGGAGAGATACTATGTTTTAGGCGCAAATAGAGGTCGCGCGCTTTAAACGTAACTAAAGTAAATATCCTTTTGGCCACAAGTACCCTAACAGCTTTTCGAAGATCAAGGGTTAAAGAAGTTTATCCCTTTTTCAATTCTTCGGCGCGAACAGGCAGTCTCCTGATCCGCTTTCCCGTGGCTGAAAAGATGGCGTTTCCCACTGCCGGTGCAATGGGAGGCACTCCAGGCTCTCCCACACCGCCCAGGGGTTCCTGACTTGGCATGATAAAAACTTCTATCGTAGGCATCTCGTATATGCGCAGGATCTGGTAATCGTTGAAATTGTTCTGCTCCACCCGACCGTCTTTGAAAGTGATCGCGCCATGGAGGACGGCTGAAAGCCCGAAGACGATCCCGGACTCCATTTGGGCTTTGACGATCTCCGGATTCACCACCACGCCGCAATCGATAGCACAGACGACCTTATGAACACGGACCCTTCCTGCCGGGTTGACCGAGACCTCTGCCACCTGGGCGACAATGCTCCCGAAGGATTCATGTACGGCAATACCACGGCCAATTCCCTTTTCAGGCGGCTTCATCCAGTCGGCCTTTTGGGCTGCCAGTTCCAGGACAGCCTTTTGCCGCGGATGCTTGCTAAGCAGACTCCGACGGAACTCAAACGGGTCTTTCGCGGAAGCATGGGCAAGCTCGTCGATAAAGCTCTCGACGACAAAGGCGGTATGAGAATGACCCACTGATCGCCACCATTGTACCGGCACGCCAATCTTTGGGCTGTGAAGATCGACAAGGATGTTTGGAATTTCATAAGGAGTGTCTGCTGCTCCCTCGACCGACGTTGCATCCACACCGTGTTCGTCGAGCATGGCCCCCTCGAACGGCGACCCAGCAATGATCGACTGTCCTACGATTGTGTGCTTCCATGCCACAAGATCGCCTTTTACATCCAGCCCCGCGGCAATCCGGTCGTACCAGAAAGGCCGGTAGTAGCCGCCTTTGATATCGTCTTCGCGAGTCCAGATGACTTTGACAGGTTTCTTTACCTTTTTCGCCACATGCACAGCCTCGCTGACAAAATCGGACTGAGGGTTTGCCCGCCGACCAAAGCCGCCTCCCAAAAAGAGGTTATGAATTCTGACCCGATCGGGCTTCAGTCCGGCGATCGCTGCAGCCGCATCCCGGTCGCCACTCTGAAGCTGGGTGCCCGTCCAGATGTCGCACTGATCGACACGAAGATCGACCAGGCAGTTCAATGTCTCCATGGGGGCATGAACTAAGTAAGGGACTTCGTACTCGGCACTGATCTGCTTGACTGCCTTTCGAAGGCCTTCTTCAGAATCGCCTTCTCTTCTTGCCACCGCCCCCGGGTTTTTGGCCAGATTTTTATATTGCTCGCGCATGTCCTCTGTCGAAAGTTTGGCATTGGCGCCTTCGTCCCAGGTGATCTCCAGGGCTTCACGACCAAGTTTCGCAGACCAGAAATCGTCTGCAACAACGGCTACTCCCGAAGGAACCTGAACCACTTCTTTCACGCCTTGCACTGCTTTGGCCTTCTCCGCATTAAAGCTCTTTATCTTGCCGCCGAAAACCGGCGGTCGCGCAATGACAGCAGTGAGCATTTCGGGAACTTTCGCATCGATGCCGAAGATAGCCGTACCGCTCGTTTTCTCCGGCGTATCCAGACGGCTCATGGGTTTGCCGATCACTTTGAACTCCTTAGGCTCCTTCAAGGGAACATCTTTCGGAGGCTTTGCCTTTGCGGCCTTCTCCGCCAACTCTCCATAAGAAAGTCGCCGGTTGCTCGGCTCATGGACGACAGAACCTTTTTCTGCCCGGCAGCTCTTCGGGTCGACCTTCCAGATCTCTGCTGCCGCTTGAACGAGCATCGTTCTCGCCTCAGCCCCTGCCTTGCGCAGCCGGTCCCATTCGCTCGACACACTGGTGCTGCCGCCCGTCACCTGGATAACGCCCCACTGGGCATGGTAGTATTCTTGAGCAACCGGCGCTGCCTCGACGCTTATCCTCGACCAGTCGACCTCAAGCTCTTCGGCGACGAGCATGGGCAATGACGAGTAGACCCCCTGCCCCATCTCCGACTTGCCGACCACAATCACCACCCTGCCATCCGTCCCGATTCGAAGGTAAGGATTCAGCAGGAACAACTGTACGGATTTCGTCGCACCCGCTTTCGATATTCTGTTGGTATCGATCTCTTTTCCTTTAGCCTTGACTTCTGCGGCAAGGTGAATGGCCTGACGAATGCGCTGGTACGTCCCGCAGCGACAGAGGTTGCCAGACATGGCGCCATCGATGTCGGCATCCGTCAGGTTGGGGTTCTTATCGAGGAGAGCCACAGCATCCATGATTTGTCCTGGCTGGCAGTAACCGCACTGGGGGACATCCACTGCGTTCCATGCCCTTTTGATCGGATGATCTTCAGGGATTCCCTCAATGGTGGTAATCTTCTTCCCTTGCGCATCTTTCACCGGGATCTGACATGACCGCTCGGATTTGCCGTCGATATGGACGGTACAGGCACCGCAGAGTGATTTTCCGCAGCCGTACTTCGTTCCCGTCAGCCCGAAATGTTCCCTGATGACCCACAGCAACGGGACATTGGGGCTCGCCTCTACCTCATATTTCTTTCCGTTCACTTCGAGCGAGATCACAGATACCTCCCCAAGCAGGGGCCTTGCACAGGGATTGACAATTTCAGATTACGCAGAAATAGGATCAATACGGAATGGGGTGGGCACTGTATTTTAGCGATGAAAGAATTGTATAAATGCCTCTCACTCCCTTTAAAACGGCGTCGCAATGGGGATAAGTGGCGGAAATTCCAAAAAATGGGACAGATATCATTCCACTAAAATCAAACCGAAAATGTTTCTTTCATCGTCACGGGCGCGGACCACCTCAATGGGAAACCCATTGTTTCTTGCGGTCTTGAAGACATCGATGCCACATGCTTCCATCGAAGGTCTCGCCTCGAGTCCATGTTTGCATGAACCCGAGAAGTTACATTCCTTGCAAAGATAACAAGGACCGGATCCCATGCTCCAGGCCTTGTAATACCCGTCGAGAAAAATCTCGATTTCAAGGCCAACAATCGTCTTTTTGAAAGTCCCTCCCTTTGCCTTCCCCTTCTCTCCCTTCGCTATTCTTTGATGGAGCAGGATGGCCTTCTGGTAAGAGTCGATTACTCTACGGGTCACGTCCGGGGTTGGGGTGTGTGGAGGACAGCAAAGGCTCGTCCCGAAACCGGGGCATCCGTACTGGCATTTCATTCTCACCCAGTCGGCAGTGACAACGGAGCCGGGGTCGATCATCTTTGCTCCCTCGACCCCCATCTCGATTGCCCTCTTGCAGAAGGACTCCAGTGGTTTCATTGAAACACTCTCCTTTCTCTCGTTGTGAAATAACCCGTTTCTGTTCTTTCCTTATACAGAAGGTTCTTATTTCTGCTTTTCCCCTTCCATCTCGCTGAGCGCTCTCATGGCGATCGTCGAATGAGCAAAAGCGCCCCCTGCCCTGAGAGCAGCGGCGACGAAAATGGCCTCCGCAATTTCCTGGTCGCCTGCCCCTGCTTTTTTAGCCGCCCTGACATGGCCATCGATACAATACGGGCATTGCGTCGTGTGAGCCACGCCAATGGCGATAAGTTCCTTCATCTTCCTGGAAAGAGCGCTCTCCTTCTCAAAGATTTCATTGTTGAAGTTCCTGAAAGCCTGGAACATGTCCTTCTGGGCTTTTTCAAGGTCTTTGTAATGCTTCCTACCCTCAGTCGGATAAAAGTATTCACTCATCTGAGTCTCCTCTCTGTCAAAGCGTAATATCTAACAATCTGTCACATTTCTTTCGAATAAATCAAGACCCTCAAGTCGTTCCCATGTTCAGGGTTCAGGATCGCAATTCGTGTGTGAAGCGGGTATCCTACCTGGAGAAGAACGTCACGTCCGAACGATCAAAAGAACGACATGCACGACACAAAGCGGTCGGCCGGTCACTGATACTCGTCCTCTTACGCCGATCTAAGAGCGTCGCGCAAAACACCTAAGTAGTTTTTAATGATCAGCCGGGTACTTTCAATATCGCAAGGGACATCCCCCGCTCGCTCCACGGCCTTTTCGACCATTTCGTGGGACCATAGCCCCGGATTATCCAGCTCAGTGGTCATTATATATAGGCAAGAATTACAGAGTTTTTCCATGTCGGTATCTCCTTTTTGAGCGCTATTTTCTAACCAATCAAAAATTAGTCATTAACCTCAAGAAAGGCAAGCGAATCGCTCTTCAGAGATTCGCAGGAATTTCAAAAATACCGCATTCTCGGTCTCGAAATACCAGCTCCAATCTATGGTCTTTCTCTCTCTATTTATATAAAAAGAGATGATTAATACAAACGCATTTAAGGGAACCTCTAATAATTCTCAATTCGGCACTCCCGCGCATGCGGGAGTCCAGTTATGTCGAGAGCTTATGGATTCCTGCTTTCGCAGGAATGACATTTTTAGAGGTAGCCTTAATACTTTGACACGGAGCCCCCTCACCCTCCCCTCTCCCCGCTGGGGAGAGGGATGGGGTGAGGGGCAATTCAATGAAATGTAATAATATTTAACGCGTTTGTATTAGTAGGCGTCGGAAGGAAGACGTCCAAAGGAGGGATCATGTCAAAAATTCAGTCAAACCCCGAAATGATTTATCGAGTCCTCGGAGGCACTGGAGAAAAGGTCTCGGCCATTGGAGTCGGAGGTTGGCATCTTGGACTTCAGCAGGTCGATGAGAAGCTTAGCATTCGCATCGTTCGGACCGCGATAGACCGCGGCATCAACTTTCTCGACAACTGTTGGGATTACAACGAAGGCGCCAGTGAGATTCGCATGGGTAAGGCGCTGCGCGACGGCTATCGCAACAAAGTCTTCCTCATGACAAAGATCGACGGCCGGTCAAAGAAAGAGGCAAAAAGGCAGCTCGACGAATCGCTCCGGCGACTCCGGGCGGATCATATTGACCTCGTCCAGCACCATGAGGTCCTCCGGTACGAAGATCCGCACCGGATCTTCGATGAAGAAGGTGCAAATGCTGCGCTGGTGGGAGCGCGCAAGGCCGGGAAACTCCGCTACATCGGGTTCACGGGCCACAAGGACCCGCGCATCCATCTTTATATGCTTGAAGTCGCGGCGATGCATTCGTTCACGTTCGACACGGTTCAAATGCCGCTCAACGTCATGGACGCTCACTACCGAAGCTTCGGAAAAATGGTCTTGCCGGAGCTGGTCAAGCAAAAGATTGGCGTCCTTGGAATGAAGAGCATGGCAAACGGTATCCTTCTGAGGTCGAAGACGGTGACGCCTTTGGAGTGCCTGCACTTCGCCCTGAATCTACCCACATCGGTCGTGATTACGGGGATCGACAGTATGAAAATACTCGATCAGGCTTTTGAAGCGGCGCGCACGTTCCATCCGATGAGCGAGCAGGAAGTGGAAGCTTTGTTGACGAAGACCATGGAGGCGGCAAGAAAAGGCATGTTTGAACCCTTCAAGACAACTTCCATCTTCGACAGTACAGCCCAGAACCCGGAGTGGCTCGGACAGGAGCCGCAGCGATTGCAGAAATCCATGTGAAGCTCCCCGCCCACGGGGCGGGGCTTGCCGGAGAGGAAATTTCGTTCTTACTGTGCCCCTTGACCCCGCCTATAAGGTGGGGCTTGCGGGGCACGTTCCGGCCACAATAAACCCAACCTCTTCCCTGGGCAGTCTGCCGCCCAATCCTTCCGTAAGGGTTGACATTCTATTCATCCGTTGCTATGTTGGCATCTAACATAAGGGAATCGAGGAGCTGAAGGATGCCGGAGAGGGATCCCATCGACGCAATCAGAGACCAGTTAGGCAGAGTGGAGGAGATGGCAGGTCTTCATGCGGAGGATGAGAATTTCAAGCATTGGCACTCTGAAATCAAAACGATTCTCGAGAAGATCTTCGGCTCTAAATCGATCCACTATCAGAATTTCCTGGCCCTCCGATTTCGAGAGATGAGCGTTAGAACTTTTGCTTCGGTTGAGATCGACAAGATCAATGCCGCCCGCTATAAAAAGGATGTCGAGAATGTGAGAAATATCCTCCAATCAGCCATCAAAGAATTGACGCTGGACCGAACCCTCTTCAAAAAAATCCAGACCACGCCGAAGACCGTGGAGGTGACGCTCAGGGGTGAATATTTCATCTCTTCCGGAATCGAGGAATCCGATCTGATTAATGCGATCAAGAACGCCTTCGAAGGAAGCGGGCTGAGCCCGATTCCCGGTACGGAAGACTCACGGAAGGGAAGACCCCTGCCCCAGCGAATCGATCAGATCAAGCGCGCCAAATTAGGAATCTACGATCTCTCAAACCCGGAAAGACCGGACGCTCTCCTCGAACTGGGAGCAGCTCTCGGTTTGGGGAAAGAGGCACTCATCCTTTGTAGAAAGGGCTCTCCTCTTCCGGAAGCGCTGAAGCCGCTGAATCGAATCGAATATGAGAATGGTCCTGACCTTACCGAAAAGTTAAGAAAAAAGGTTCACGATAGATGAGGCCCTGGAAGGCATCCTGAAGTCCATCTTCGATCAAGTGAGATAGAAAGTCCCTAACTACCTTTTCAATACCATCTTTCATGACGGGTTCGTCACTCTCAAACAATGAAAATCGTCAATCCCCCCTCGCCCCCTTTAGCAAAGGGGGTTGCCTGCCTGCCCCGCACTCGGTCTATTAATAGTGTGGGACCGGGGCCGGTAGGCAGGGGGGGGATTGGGGAGTTATTTCCTGAGCAATTTTAAGGTTTATATCGAGGGCTATACCCGCTCAAAAATCGCTGCGATGCCCAGCCCGCCCCCACCGCAGATCGTTTCCAGACCATAACGGGCGCTGCGCCTGTTCATCTCGTGAAGAAGTGTGACGAGCACCCTCGTACCCGTGCAGGCAATGGGATGCCCGAGGGAAATACCGGATCCATTGACATTGACCCTTGGATAATCCTTTTCCGCAAGGCCCATCATTTTCAGGTCTGCCAGGACCTGCGCCGCAAAGGCTTCCTGAATCTCTATCAGCTCCATTTGGCCGAGACCCAAGCCGGATTTCTTCAACGCCTTCTCCACGGCTTTGGGCACGGTGAGATAGGTACGCGTGGGGTCTGCACCCGCCACGGCAAATGCCTTGATATACGCCAATGGCTTCGCCCCGAGTTTTTTGGCGGTCTCTTCGGAAGTGATGACGCAGGCCGCAGCCCCATCATTCTCGGTGGAAGAATTTCCGGCCGTACAGACACCTCCGAGGACGGGCTTGAGCTTGGCTAACTGTTCCAGAGCGGTATCCGCCCTCGGGTTTTCATCCCGATCCACCATCACATCGCCCCCTTTGGGACCTGGAACGGGAACCGGGACGATCTCCTCCCTGAATTTTCCTGATTCGATGGCTGCACAAGCTTTCTTATGACTTTCGAGAGCCCATCGATCACAGTCCTCGCGTCGGATGGACTCCTCTTTGGCAGCCGTCTCCGCCCACGACATCATGGAAGGCAGTATTCCGTACCTTTCTTCGGGCTGGGACATCACACGGGCCCGCTGGATTCGATCGTAAAAAGGAATACCCCACATCGAAAGCTCTCCATGCCCACGGGGCATGCCCTTCTTGCCGCCGATTCCCCATTTGATATCGCCGGGCACATAAAACTCGGCGGTGCTCATGCTTTCTGCTCCACCCGCCACGACGATCTCCGCATTGTCGGATTGAATCTTCATCGCCGCAAAACAGATGACGTTGAGTCCGGTGCAGCAGCGGCGGTCCAGGGTGATTCCCGGAATCGTGTCGGGCCAACCGGCCTTGAGAACGGACATCCGAGCAGTATTGACGTATTCGCCGCTCTGATACGACTGGCCCAAGATGACCTCGTCCACCTGACCCGGGTCTACTCCCGCCCTTTTCACAGCTTCCTTCAGGACCAGAGCGCCTAAATCAAAGGCAGGCACTTCTTTTAGAGCTCCCATATACCTGCCCACCGGCGTCCTCACTCCGCTAATGATCACGACTTTCTTCAATGGTCTCTCCTTTCTACCATCTTATAATTCCTTGAGATGACTCAAAGGATTCGCTGCGTATCTTCGCAGTGAGGCGACTTCTCACGCATACCCGTACTTCATACTTTACCGCAGATCTTTTGTCAACCCATCATCCGTAACCTTAATCCATAATCAAAATTGTAGGTGCACCTGCCTGCCGGTAAGCAGGGGCTTCAGCCTACACGACCTTGCAGGCTAAAGGTGGCGATTACAGTTGTAGGGATCCATAATGAGAAGCTACCCAAAAGGGAAACGTCTTGACAGGGGGGCCAAAGTATGTTTACTGTTAAAATTACAAAGCCCACCTAAAGAGATCCGTTTAAGCACACTTACATCAGAGGAAGGTAAGTTCGTGAATTATTCTCTTCATGATAATTCTGCTCCCCTCCAGCCGTTGCTGCTTCAAGTAAAGAATCTTTCCCGGGCCTTCGGGGGATTGCAGGCTCTCGCCGGGGTCTCGTTTGGGATTGGGCCGGGAGAGATCGTCGGCCTCATCGGACCGAACGGCGCGGGAAAGACGACCCTCTTCGCAGTTCTCAGCGGTTTCCTCACCCCTTCTCACGGAGAAATAAGATTCATGGAAACGTCGATTGCCGGAATGCGGCCGGACCGTTTGTGTCGTCTCGGGATCGCCCGTACTTTTCAGGTAGTCCGTCCGTTTCTCGAAATGACCGTCTTTGAAAACGTCAAGGCCGCCGCGGTCTTCGGAAAGCCCAGCCGCCGCTCTGCTGGCCAAACGAATCAAGAGGTGGATGAAATCCTCGAAAGGACCGGAATCGCCCGCCTCTCTTATCACATGGCCCATTCCCTGAGCCTGCCAGAGCGGAAGCGGTTGGAGGTTGCCCGGACCCTGGCTACCCAACCCAGACTTCTTCTTTTGGACGAAGTCCTTGCAGGGCTCAACCCCACGGAAGTTGAGGAAGCCATTCCCTTCATCCGCTCCCTCAATACCGAGAGAAAAATCAGCATTGTCATGGTTGAGCATAATCTCCGGGCCATTATGGGAATTTGTCGTCGCATCCTGGTGCTCAATTTCGGGCAGCTCATCTTTGACGGCACTCCGGAGGAGGCGGTGGAGAGCCCGGAGGTGGTCAGCGCTTACTTAGGAGACAGGAAAAGTGCTTAAGGTTCAGGGCCTCTCGGTCGGTTACGGAGATGCTCACGTCCTTGAAAATATCTCCTTCCAAGTCTGTCAAGGCGAGATGACATGTGTCCTTGGTCCGAATGGTGCAGGGAAAACGACCCTCCTCCGTTCGATCACAGGGCTGCTCCCCTCTTCATCCGGCAAGGTATGGCTCTGCGGCGAAGAGATCCAGGGAAAGAAGTCGCATCAAATCGTCGGCCTCGGGATGACCATGATCCCGGAAGGCCGGCGTCTATGGCCTCCGCTCTCCGTCCGGGAAAATTTGGAGATGGGGGCCTACAGGGTTTCCGAAAGGACAACGGTCGAGATGCGACTGGCCTGGGTCTTATCCTTATTTCCGCACCTCGCCGACCGCAAGAGCCAACTCTGCGGGACCCTCTCGGGAGGAGAGCAGCAGATGGTTGCCATCGGCCGCGGATTGATGGCGCTTCCAAAACTGCTGCTGATGGACGAGCCCTCCCTGGGCCTCGCCCCGCTGATCGTCCGTGAAATGTTCGACGCGATCAAAAAGATCGTCCTGTCCGGAACCACTGTTTTACTGGTGGAGCAAAACACTCAAGCCGCCCTTTCGGCAGCGCGTTACGGATATGTACTGGAAAGGGGTGCTATCGTGCTCGAGGGGGAGGCAACTTTTCTTCGAGAGACGCCCCACATCAGGCATGCCTATCTTGGCCTTTAGGCCGGGGATGGAAACGGCAAGCTCAACCATTCAGAAAGGAGAAAGGAAATGAGACGATGGATGACAATCAAGGTTTGGTGCATAGGTTTGGTGGTCGGATTCTGGTTGGGAACCGGCTGGGCCGCACCCGTCATCAAATTGGGTGCCCACGCCCCCCAGACGGGAAGCCTGGCCAAGCACGGCATAGAGCAGATCAAAGGGATCCGGGTGGGAGCGGAGGAGTTTGAAAAGAAGCACAAGATGAAGATCAATTTACTCGTCTATGACGATGAGAGCGATCCCCAGAAGGCGGTGGCCGCAGTGGAAAAGCTGGCGGGCGTGGACAAAGTGAATGCTATTGTTGGCGGATATGGGTCCAATCTGGTTGGCCCGGCTTCGGAAGCTGCGGAGCGATACGATACGCCCTATATGACGACGGGCGCGGTCGACACCAAGCTGTCCGCCAAAAAATTCAAGAACTTCTTTCGCCTCAATTATATGCCTGGATACGCCGCCGCGCAGTCGGGGGCCATCAAAGAACTCATGGGAGCCAAGAAGGTCGGAATCCTTTATAACAGCCTGTCTGCTACCACTGAGATTGCGGAAGTGGTGAAAGAACAGCTGGTGAAAGCAGGGGTGAAAGTCCCGGTTTTCGAAAAGTTCGAGAAGGGGACGACGAATTACAAACCGATCCTGCTCAAGGTCAAGGACGCCGGTTGCGACGTCCTTCTGGTGGAAGGATATTTCCCCGATTACGTAGGCACGATCAAGGACGCCAAGATCCTTAACCTGCCGGTGAAGGCCTATATGGGGGCATGGGGCATCGGCACCCCGGAATTTGTTCGAGAGATGGGAGCCATGAGCGAGTACATCTACGGCACATCGATCTGGGAAATGGGCACCGCACCCAAGCAGGCAAAGGCGGAAGAGGCAGAGTTTGTGACGGTCTATAAGGCTAAATATAAGGAAGAACCCTCTTATATCGCCATGCTCGGCCACCTTTCGGCAAAATACATGCTCGATGCCATTGTCCAGGGCGGGGACAAATCGGGAAATTACACTTCAGAAAAGACCAGGAATGCCCTTCGGGCGATGGATACCCTGGGGCCCATAGGACGTGTGGCCTTCGATGAGAAAGGGGATCCCAAGTATTTTACGGCGGTCTTGTTCCAGACACAAAAAGGGGAACAGGTCGTTGTCTTTCCCAAGGATCGGGCCATGGGGAAGATCCGGTACCCCGCCGTACCGTGGGGCGGAAAATAGCGCCGGTAGGGTAATCCCTCAGTCTCGGTCGCAGTTGGATCGAAGTGGCCTCCCCTCCGAAACCTTGAAATTGCGGATCATTAGAGAGAGGGAAATCGGCGGGTGGTGCTGAAGGGGCCGTTTTAGGGGGAGCTACGCCTTAGCTCATCGCCAAAATGTGCCGCTTCAAGCTCGCCTCGGGGCGAAGCCACGGGTTTTCTACGGAGAGACCACCCCGATCCTGAGGATAGGATTTCCGATCATAATTGAAGGATTACCCGCAGGAAAAAAATAAAGGTTGGCGGGTCGCGAGCGTTGATCTCCACGACAACCATCATTCAATCCATACTTTCCGGTATGCTCGAGGGGGTGAATTATGCCCTTTACTCCTTAGGGCTCGCCTTCGTGTTCGGTATCATGCGGATCATCAATATGGCCCACGGAGAGTTCGTGGTGCTCGGGGGCTATGTCGCTTATTGGCTTCTGGTCATGTGGGGCGTGAACCCTCTTCTCTCCCTCCCTTTGGCAGCGGCGTTTGCGGCCGGAGCCTCGTTCCTGAGTTACCGCATTTTTTTACAGAGGATCCGCACCACGCCGGAACTCAATACCCTCATCCTGACCTTCGGGATCGGGATCTTTCTTTCCAACCTCTTTCTCCAGATGTGGACAGCGGACCTCCGCAATATCGGTGTGGACTGGATGGAGAGCCCCTTGAAGCTTAGCGGGATTTATATCAGCCTGGAAGAGATCGTAACCTTTGCGCTTTCTTTCGCCGGAGTTCTGGCTCTCCATTCCTTTCTGCGCCGTACCAAAATGGGGAAGGCCATCCGGATCACGGCGATCGATCGCGATGCCGCCTCTCTGGCGGGGATCAATGTCGAAAGGATTGACCTTCTTGCCTTCAGCATCGGAGGACTGCTTGCCGGTTTGGGAGGCCCGCTGCTCGGAATGCTGTCCTTCGTAAGCCCGGGAATGGGTATTGCCATTACGATCAAGGCCTTCATCCTGACGGTTCTGGCCGGCGTTGGCTCCATTCCAGGATTGATTGCAGCAGGAGTCATCCTGGGTGTAGGGGAAGCGATGACGGTAACCTTCGTCAGCTCTTCCTACAGAGAATTGTTCGGGTTCGTGCTCTTCCTGTTCATTCTTCTCGTGCGTCCGTCTGGGCTATTCGGGAAAAGGATTTAGATGAAATTTTACCGCACTATCCGCTCCTCCGAGAAAACGGCCGCCATCGCGACATTCGTGGTCGTTCTCTGCCTCCCCTTCCTTCTTTCCTTCAACCCCTACTACCTGAGTATCTTCGTCTCGGCCCTGATTCTCGGGTCTGTCTCTCTGGCCTGGAACTTTCTCGCCGGAGGATGCGGGCAGGTCTCCTTCGGACATGCGGCCTTCTTCGGGATTGGCGCCTATGCTTCTTCCCTCCTTGTGATGAGGTCGGGTTGGAACCCTTTTGTGGCCATGATGGGCGCCGCGATCATCGGAGTGGTCGGAGCGTTGATCATCGGCATTCCTGCCTTTCGATTGCGCGGCCCCTATTTCGCTTTGTCCATCCTTGGTTTTGCCGAGGTCATGAAGCTATTGACCTTAAATCTCACTGACCTCACGGAAGGCTCTAAAGGGATCTTTAACATCTCCTCTTTACCCTCCATCCATTTAGGGAGAATGACCTTCGAATTCTATATTTCGAGGACGACCAATTACTATTTCGCGGCTCTCTTGATGTTTGCCATTTATCTGGTCATCTATTTTTTTCGACACTCGAATACGGGATTGGCGATGTCAGCGGTGCGGGGAGACGAAGAAACCGCCGCAGGGATCGGCGTGCCGGTTTTCCGGACCAAGGTCACCGCCCTTATTGTCTCGGCGTTTTGTACCGCCTTGATGGGCGCCTTTTATGCCCACTACGTCCATTTCCTTCATCCTGATTCGGCTTTCGACGGATATTGGTCCGTGATGCCGATCGTGGGATCCTTGTTCGGAGGCATCGGAACGCTGATCGGTCCAAGCATCGGGGCTCTGGTGATCACCGCGCTCGATGAGTTCGTCTTTAAGAGCTTCTTCGAGACTGGACATAAGCTCTTTTTTGGACTACTCTTAGCCGTGGTCATTGTCTGGACGCCGGTAGGCTTGCTGGGCAAGTGGATGAGAAAGAAATAAGGAGAGAGGAAGAATGAATTTGATCGGCCCTCCGATCGAGGTGCCTTTGGAATCTCTGACGTTCCCTCTTCGGAAAGCGGCCAAGGAATTTCCGAAAAAGGTGGCTGTGATCGAGCCCGAGGCAGGCGGGAAAGAATACACTTACCGATGGCTCGACGAAAAGTCTTCGGTTCTTGCTGCCTCCCTGGCAGGCATGGGAGTGGAAGCAGGAGACCGTGTCGGCCTCTGGATGAAGAACAGCCTGGGATACATCCTCTCCTTTTACGGCATTTTGAAAGCGGGCGCTATCGTTGTCCCGGTAAGTACCCATTACGGCGAGCGTGAGGTTCTCTATCAATTGAGAGAAACAGAAGTCAAGGGCATGATCACATCAGACAGCCTTTATGCCCCGCTCGGAAACCTCATTTCGCAGGTTGAGGGTTTACGATTCGTCGTGCTCGAAGGGCAAGCGGAACTGCCTGCGGGCACGATCCCCTTTTCGTCGCTCCTCACGGGATCGAATCGACTGGACCGTTCCATCGGAATCGACCCCAAGGAGAAGATTGCCGTCCTGCCCTTTTCAAGCGGGACAACCGGCCTTCCCAAGGGAGTCATGCTGACCCACTTCAATCTTCTGAGCGATCTCCACCAGGTGGTTCAGGTCCATGAAGTTTCGGAAGCGGATGTCATGATCAACCAACTCCCCTTCTTTCACATTTATGGGATGACCGTCCTGATGGGAACATCCGTCCTTGCCGGCGCAACGCAGGTGGTGGTCAGCCAATTCCGGCCCGTGGACCAGTTCCTCTCCCTCTTCGAAACCTACCGGCCCACTCTTTTTTTCACCGTTCCATTGATCATCCAGGAGTTCTGCCATCATCCAAAGGTCCCGACCATGGACTGGAGCCGTCTCCGGTACGTCAACGCAGGCGGAGCCATCCTCTCCCCTGAGGTCCAGCAGAGATTTAAAGAGATCACCGGGGTCCCTGTGATGGTAGGGTACGGTCTGACCGAGTCTTCGCCTACAACCCACGTCACCCCTATTCGAAAGATCAAACTGGGATCCATCGGGCTGCCGCTCTCTTTGACCGAAGATCGAATCGTCGACCCTGAAACAGGGATTGAATTACCGACGCGCAAAGTCGGAGAGCTCTGTATCCGCGGACCGCAAGTGATGAAGGGATATTACAACAATCCGGACGCCACCGCGCAGACCGTGGTAAACGGATGGCTTCGGACCGGCGACCTCGCCTGGAAAGATGAAGAAGGATATGTCTTCATCGTCGACCGCCTCAAAGAGGTGATTAAATGCAAGGGGTTCCAAGTGGCTCCCGCGGAGATCGAGCACATACTGGTCGGCCATCCGGATATAAAGGATGCGGCCGTGGTTGGCGAGCCCCATCCGGAATACGGCGAAGTTCCTGTGGCCTATGTGGTGTTACGGGATAAGGCCAGTCTTTCGCCCGAGGCCATCATCGAATATGCGGCCCAGGGCTTGGCCAAGTATAAACGACTGGCCAGGGTCATATTTACGGAGGCGATTCCCCGGAGTCCCTCCGGCAAGATATTGCGCCGGATTCTGAAAAACTCTGCCCCGGCATGAGTAAGGAGGAAACTGTGTCGCGCTCCGGTCCTCAAACCTAACCTGTTAACCCTCCCTATCGCTCTGCTATTGAGTACTTCTTTCGCTCTCCCCAGAAGCTCTATCAACCGGTTCTAAACAGGACGGGGGGAGACGGGCGGGGTGAAAAAGTCTTAGAGCGGCAACATCTTACTTGTGAGATTCAGACGTCCCATATTCCCGGACGAATCCATTTTCCACAAACACCGATTGGCTATTCCTAAAAGACCGCATTCTAAGACTTCTAAGCCCGGCTGTCTTCCCCCGTCAGAGCCCCGATTGCGACACAGCCTAACTGCGTGGACAAGGATAAGGCCGAGGGAGATTGTGAAAAATTTCTTGTATCAACATAAAAAATGGGTTAAGGATGTCTCGAAAACGCTCATCACATTTTTTTATCCAGCGACAATCGTTCTTGGATAAGATTGAAGGGGGAGGAAATGGCCATCGAAAAGGTATTTATCGTCGGATCCGGATTGATGGGCAGCGGGATTGCCCAGGTCTGTGCTCAGGCCGGAGTTCAGGTTTTCATCAACGACATCAATCAGGAGATCGTCAATAAGGGATTAAAGAATATTTCCTGGTCGGTGGGCAAATTTGTCGAGAAGGGAAAGCTGAAAGAGAGCCTGGAAACGATCATGGGCCGAATCAAGGCAGGCACCGATTTTGCCGCCGCCGGTCAGGCGGACCTTGCCATCGAGGCCGTCTTCGAGAAGTTGGAGCTAAAGCAGGAAATTTTCAAGAAGCTGGATGAAGTCTGCGCGCCGGGAGCACTTCTTGCGAGCAATACCTCCGCCATTCCCATCACCCAGCTTGCCAGCGTCACCAAGCACCCGGGAAGGGTTCTCGGCCTTCATTTCTTCAGTCCGGTTCCTATGATGGAGGCGGTAGAGGTGATCAAAGGGGCTTTGACGACGGACGAAACTTTTTCAATCGGCAAAGAATTCGCGCTAAAGATCGGTAAGGAACCCATCATGGTCAATCGGGATGTGGCCGGTTTCCTGATCAATCGCATCAATTATCCTTCTGCCCTCGAGGCGATGCGCATGGTTGAGGAGGGCGTTGGCACGGTTGAGGACATTGACAAGGGACTTCGTCTGGCATCGGGCAGGAGGATGGGCATCTTCGAGACGGGAGACATGGTGGGTCTGGACATAACCTATAACGCACTGATGTCTATGTATCACGAAACGGGCGATCCCCGTTGGTTTCCTCCGATGATCCTGAGGCGCAAGATCACGGCGGGACACCTTGGCCGTAAGACCGGCCGGGGTTGGTACGAGTACAACCCGGACGGGACGCCAAAGAAAAAGTCTTGAAAATCCCCCATCACCTTCCTCTCTCCCCTCGAGGGAGAGGGCGGGGGGAGGGGGAATCTGAGAAGCTTAAGATGAAAGACGGGGGCTTCGATGACTTACAAAAATTGGATTTTTGAAAAGGACGAAAAAATCGGGTTCATCAGGATGAACCGGCCTGAGGTGAGGAACGCCCTGAACTGGGAGACCTGGATGGAGTTGGAGGACATCCTGAAGCAATTGCACGAAGATCCAGATATCAGGGTGGGCATCATCACCGGAGTGGGCGACGAGTCATTCATCGCCGGAGCAGACCTTCATATGCTCATGGACCGGACCCCCCAGGATGCGATCGACGCTTCGAAGAAAGCCAACGAGATCCTATTATTTATGGAATCGATGAAGGAACCGATGATCGCAGCCATCAACGGCTGGGCATTGGGAGGGGGCTGCGAGATCGCCATGGCATGCGACATCCGGATCGCCAGCGAGAAGGCCCAGCTCGGCCAAACCGAGGTCCGCGTGGGGATCATGCCGGGCTACGGAGGAAATGTCCGCTTGATGCGGCTGATCGGTGCCGGCCGGGCCAAAGAGATGATTTATACGGGAAGGGTCGTGAATGCTCAGGAGGCAGAGAGGATCGGCCTGGTCAATCGCGTCGTCCCCCATGAGCGATTGATGGATGAGGCCATGGCAATGGCGAGACAGATTGCGGCCGGACCTGCGTCCATCCATTTTGCGAAACAATCGATGTTTCAGGCGGCTCTAAACCTTTTCAAAGAAGCGTTGAAACAAGATTCCGAAATCTACGGGGAGGTCTACAAGACCAAGGATTTTAAAGAAGGGGTAACCGCGTTCTTGGAGAAGAGAAAACCCACGTTCAAGAATCAGTAACCCCCTCACCCTTCCTTCTTGCCGCTAAGGCAGTGTGGCAATCGCGGCTTTGACGGGAGAGACAGTCGGGTTACAAAGTCTTAGAATGCGGTCTTTTAAGAATGGCTAATAGGTGCTTGTGGAAAACGGGGTGATCTGAACGATATGGAGCCTCTGAATTTCGCGTGTAAAAGGTTGCCGATCTAAGACTTTTCCACCCGGCCGCCTCTCCCGTCTTGTTTAGAACCTAATCTTGTTATTGCAATACGGCCTTGCTGGGTGAGGGAGAGGGGAAGATTTCAACTAATGTTTGACCAGCTTCAAAGGAGGACATAGGAACTATGTTTTATGAACTGAACGACGAGCAGAAGGCATTTCGACAAAGGGTCCAGCAAATTTACGAAAGAGAGGTCAGCCCTCTCGTCGAGGAATGCGAACGAAATGAGACTTTTCCCGTCCAACTCTTTCCGATCCTCGGCGCGGAGCATCTTCTCTGTCTGCGGTGCCCCAAGAAATATGGGGGCCCAGGTTTAGACAAGATCTCCGAGTGTATCACCGTGGAAGAACTGAATCGGATCTGCGTGGGCATCGGGGCGAGCATCATGGTTCAGGGAGGACTCGCCACGGATCCCATTCTCCATTTTGGATCCGAAGACCTCAAACAAAAGTACCTTTCTCCTGCCGTGCGGGGGGAGAAAATCGGCTCCTTTGCCCTGACGGAACCCAACGCCGGATCGGATGCCTCCGGAATCCGCACGACCGCGGTCAAGCATGGCGAGGGTTACCGAATCAATGGTTCGAAGACCTTCATCACCAACGGAACGATTTGTCATTTTGCAACCGTCGCTGCTTACACCGATCCTTCCAAGCGGGGGAAAGGCATCAATCTCTTTGTCGTGGAACGCGAAGATCCCGGATTTTCTGTGATCAAAAAATTAAGAAAACTCGGAAACCATTCTGCGGATACGGCTGAACTGGCCTTCGACGACTGTTACGTCCCGAAAGAAAGGATGCTCGGAGGACAGGAGGGAGGGGGACTGGGGCAGTTGGAAGAAACCCTTAAGTCGGGAAGACTGACCTATGGGGCCCGAAGCACAGGCGTTGGACAGGCGGCCTTCGAGGCTATCCTCTCGTATGTCAAGAAAACCGAGAGACACGGCCAGCCGCTCTCCAAATCACAGGCGATTCGATTCATCTTGGCGGAGATGGCCATGTCGCTGGAGGTCATGCGCTACGTAACTTATCGAGGCGCTTGGCTGTTTGATCAGGGGCTTGCCACGATGAAAGACGCTTCCGTCGTGAAACTCTTTTGCAGCGAAACCGTTCAGAGTATCGTTCAGAAGGCGATGACCATTCAAAAGAATGCCGGGCTGATGATTGACAACCCGGTCCAGAGATTTCTCCGTGATGGCAGAGCGAATAAAATTCCAGAGGGAACCTCTGAAGTTCAGCACCTGGTCATCGCCGGCGGGTTGGGATTATAGGAGGAGAGAATGGATTTTAGATTATCCGATGAGCAAAAAGATATTCAGAAAGCCGCCAGGGAGTTCGCCCAAGGTGAGTTTGATCCGGATGTGGCCCTGGAGCTGGATGAGAATGGAAAATTTCCGGAATCGCTCTGGAAGAAGGCCGCCCAGCTGGGATTCATCGGGATGCATTATCCTGAGGAGGTCGGCGGGCAGGGACTGGGTCTTCTCGAAAACCTTCTGGTCATCGAAGCTTTTTGCAGGGTGGACTCCGGCATCGGGAGCGCCCTGAGCACCGTGGATTTGGGCTCGGAGGCCATTTTGAAATTCGGTTCCCAGGGACAGAAGAAACAGTTCCTCGTCCCTCTGATCAAAGGGGAGAAGCGGATGGGCGTTGCTTTTGCCGAGTCGGAAGACGGAAACGATTTCTCTTACCTCTCCGCCGTTTCGGAAAGGAAGGGGCAGGAATACTTTGTCCGGGGGGAAAAAAGATTCGTGCTCAATGCCTCGCTGGCGGATTCCTTCCTCACCCTCTGTAAGGAACCCAAGGAAGGGTGGATCACGCTGATGGTAGAACGGGCAGGAGAGGGAATCGAAGTCCATTCGATCGAAAAGATGGGATTGAAGATGATCTCTTTCGGTGATCTTCTTTTCAAAGAGGTCCATGTCTCTGTTGCCAACCGGATCGGACGCGAAGGGGACGGCATGATGCACGCTCTCCATTGCCGTCAGGCGATGGCACTCCGAAGCGCCGCTCAGGCCCTAGGCACCGCTGAGGGGGCCCTGGACATGGCGATGGGACATGCGAAACAGAGGGAACAATTCGGCAGGAGGCTGTCGCAGTTTCAGGCCATTCGACACAAACTGGCCGAAATGGCCGTAGGCATCGAGGTGGCCCGCTGGCTCGCTTATAAGTCTGCCACAGAGTATGACCAGGGAAAGATCGATCCCCTATTCTTCTCCATCACCCAATTGGAAGTCGGGAGGAAGCTGGTGAGGGGGGTTGATGAGGCGCTTCAGATATTCGGCGGTTACGGTTATATGGCGGAACAGGCCATCGAGCATTACTTCAGGGATGCCTGGGCCATCGGAGTGGGACTTGGAACGGAAGAAGAGCAGAAAGACGCGATCGCTGACATCGTGCTGGGGCCCGATTCAATAAAGAAATAAATCCGCGGGGGGATTCCTCCCTTCAAGAACCAACTCTGCCCTGTGCAACTTTTGCTCTATCTCAACAGGCCCGGAGTCTTAAATACCTTGAGTGAGACAAAAACGTTATGGATCATTGAAACCGTTTTCCATTCGTAGTAGAATGGGTTTGCCAAACGCCAGAAACAGATCCCTTTCGCTGCGGGAGAAGCGGATCCGGTGAAAATTGAGAGAATAAATAGTATCACAAAAAAAACATAGGGGGAAAACTTATGAACTTCGATCTGACAGATGAACAGAAGGATATCATGAAGGCGGCAAGGGAATTTGCCGAGAAAGAGTTCCCGGATGTGGCCCAGGAGTACGACCTGGAGGAGAAATTTCCAAGACCTCTTTGGGAAAAGGCCTGCGGACTCGGCTTCGTAGGGGTCTTCATCCCGGAAGCCTACGGAGGTGCAGGACTTGGATTCTTGGAGCACTGCCTCATCAATGAGGAATTCTGGCGCATCGATCCCGGAATTTCTTCCGGAATCCTATCGTCCACTTTCGGCTCTGAGATCCTTATTCTCTTCGGCACCGAGGAGCAGAAAAAGAAATGGCTTCCTCCTTTGACCAAGGGTAAAGCGATTACCGGCGCTGCCATCACGGAGCCTGACGCTGGAAGTGACGTCGCCGCGGTCAGCACCACAGGGGTGCTTAAGGGTAACGAGTATGTCATCAATGGCACTAAGACGTTCATCACCAACGGCACCATCGCTAACTACCTTCAGGTTCTCTGTGTCACCGAGCCTCAGGTCAAGTCCCGGCACGGTCAGTTTAGCGTCATCACGGTCGAGACCGATCGTAAAGGCTATGAGGCCACCAAGCTGAAGCACAAACTGGGCATTCGCGCATCCGACACCGCCGAGATCTCTTTCAGCGATGTCAGGGTGCCCAAGGAGAATTTGATCGGAACTCCCGGACGAGGATTCCAGGAGTTCATGGCTTTTTTCGATGAGACCCGTCTCCATATCTGCGCCCAGGCGGTGGGACTTGCCCAGGGAGCCATGGAGCAGGCCATCAAACACGTTCGGGAAAGAAAGCAGTTCGGAAAACCCCTCGCCTCTTTCCAGGTCACCCAGTTCAAGATTGCGGAAATGGCCACACGGATTGAGGCCGGCCGGGCGCTCTATCAAAAGGCGGCCTGGTTCCTCGACAATGGAAAGCCCCAGCCCCATCTGATTTCAATGGCGAAGTGGTTTACGGGGGAAACGGCAGTCAGGGTTGCGGATGAAGCCCTCCAGCTTCACGGAGGGTACGGGTTTATCGGCGATTATAGTATCGAGCGGTTCTACCGAGATTCGAAGATCGTCGAGCTCTATGAAGGAACCAAGGAAGTTGAAAAGATTGTGGTTGCCCGCGCCCTCTTGGGAAAATTCTGAGAGACGATAGAGGCTTTTGATCTTGTAATTAGCAAATACGCAAACGCTCGGCAGAGTCGGGCGACTCGCAGAGTTCGACAGTGCCTGGAATGCACGGTCGTCATTCCGGGCAACCCCGGCCTTGAGCCGGGGGCGACCCGGAATCCAAACGTCGTCTCGGCGAAAGCCTGGATCCACTTTATCCCTTGGTCCCGATTTTCATCGGGAACTCCAGATTCCTGCTCCCGCAGGAATGGCCGCAACAAGAACTCTTGCGAAAAACTGAGCAATGATTGGCTTTCGGTTTTGGTTAAACCAACTGGGATTAAGCCCCTTTGAGGGGCCAGCAATCGAAGTTTCCCATCACGCGTCCAGGGAAAACTAAAACGCATAGGTTGTGCCAACACTATTCAGGAGGAACTGTGATGGCATTTTCTCGGCAAATTGATTGATGGCTTTCCACCCGGTGCAATGCATTGGGGCAACAAAAGCAGGACCGATCTTCTTCATCTCCTCAATGGTTGGCTCAATGATTGGCTCAAACATCGGCCCGGTGAGATGAAATCCACCCAAGACCGCGTGAACCTTTTGTGTTTGGGTTACCTTCTGGGCATGCTTAACCGTATTGATGATCCCAGCATGAGAGCATCCTCCAACGATGACCAGTCCCTTATCCTTCACTTTGACTACCACTCCACGGTCATCGTGGAAAGGGTCCGCAACCCAACGCCCGTCGATTTTCGCCTCCGCCCCTGGAAACCCTTTCTCAAAACTGGTTTTTCTCCCTACCTCACCCAAGACGAGGATGAGCCCCGAAGCCGTGGTAGAATCCTCCCTTACTTTTTTCAGTTCAACGCCGGCATCCTTCAAGGCACTTTCATTCAGGGACGGAAGTTCTCTTTGAACACCAAGAGCGGGAATGTTGAGCCGCCGTTGCAGGGAAGCTTCTGGATGGAGGATGAGGGGAATTCCCTTCCGGAATCTGCCGACGACTTTTGGCAGAGCCCAGAAATGATCGAAATGGCCGTGGCTTATAATGACCGATTCCAACTCATTTAAATCAATCTTCAAAAGATCGGCGTTATGGAGGAGGCAGGTCCCTGATGTTCCCACATCCATGAGCACTGTGTGTTCCTCAGTGCCTGCACATGCCTTGATGAGGCAGGAGAATCCGTGTTCCGCAAGAAAGAAATTTGGGGGAGGAACCGCCGGACGTCTCAGCACCTCTGAACTCTGGAGGAGAAGCACGTCCGTATAATTATCCACCACGATGGTCACCTCCAGTTTTTCCGCTTCCCGCAAGCTTACCGGGTCCATTTTTCCTTTCTTTCCATCCTTTTTCAGAATATCAATACGTGGAAAATAATATCCTTCATGGCCGCCGCACTCGCAAACGGACTCGCTTGCTTCGTGAACTGGTCTAAAATTACTATCTTTTGACTCTCCATCTATTGAGCGCTCCCTTGTAACCTAAATATAACATGGGATCACCGGCGGGTGTAAAACGTCCGGTGGATGCTTTGATTACGCCGTTTTCCGCTGATAACACGCCCGAAATCTCCGAACAGGTGGGGTTTCTCCGTCAGTGTAATCTTCAAAGTAGATACTGTTCAGCCCCAGTGCGATAAACTGATCGACTTCTCGTCGCGTAAGCGGCCAGGGCATCGCACCCTTGGGATCTGATTCGTCCCGAGCGCGCGTAACGAACAGCAAATAACCACCTGGTGCGATGAATTCAGAAATCCTGGCCATCGCAGCTGCCCGCAACTCTGGCGGCAATACCTGAAGAGTGTAGGACTCCTGAACCAGGTAGAATCCTCCCGCCCACTGCGGAGGAGCGTTGAAAAGATTCATCTCGATATAGTTCACATTCGAACCTGGGAAACGTAGACGGCATTCATGAATCGCACTTGGCGAAATATCAAAGGCAGTTACATCGAATCCTTGTCTTGCTAACCACTCGGCATCATCGCCAAGCCCGCACCCTACTGACCCCTGATGTCAATAGTGGACACGAAGCGCTCTCTCATGCTGCAAGTTGCCTTGTATAGAACTGCCGCTCATAGACAACCGGAGAAAGGTACCCCAGCCGTGCTTGCCGTCTTTGCCGATTGTAGAATACCTCGATGTATTCCGTGATCTCCCGGATGGCCTGCTCTCTCGTCTTGAAGCGACAGTGATGGACAAGCTCATTCTTGAGCGTACCCCAGAAGCTCTCCATGGGAGCATTGTCGTAGCAGTCGCCCTTCCTGCTCATAGATGCTCTCATCTTGAACTGATCCACCAGCTTCCGGTATTCATGGGCGCAGTACTGACTCCCACGATCCGAATGGTGAATCAGGCCTGCTCCGGGCCGTTTGGCTGCCACGGCTCTGAACAGAGACTGGCTCACCAGGTTCTTGGTGAGACGATTGCCCATGGCATATCCAACGATTTCTCCCGTGCAGAGGTCCTTATGCCCTGCCAGATAGAGCCAGCCTTCTTCTGTGGGGATATAGGTAATGTCGCTGACCCAAACCTCGTTCGGCGTCGTTGCCTTAAACTGCTGATTGAGCAGATTCTGTGCCACAGGCAGAGCATGCTTCGAATCCGTGGTGGCCTTGAACTTCCTCTTCTGCTTACACCGTAACCCAAGCTTCTTCCTGATCCGTCTGATCCGGCAGATCCCGACCTTTACACCCTGTTCTTTGAGCTCATGCTGTAATCTCTCTGGACCGCACGTCTCACGGGTCCTCTTGTGGGCGGCTTTTATCTCTACTTCCAGCCTTCCCTCTTCCAGGACACGTTTGGAAGGCTTGCGCCTGAACCATTGGTAATAACCGCTCTTGGATACACGCAGAATACGGCACATCATCCCAATACAATACTTGAATCGCATTGCTTTCATGATCGCGTACCTGGCAGCGACTCCTTCGCAAAGTACACGGCCGCTTTTTTTAATATGTCTCGCTCCATCCTGGCTTCTGCCAGTTCACGCTTCACCCGGGCAAGCTCCATCTCTATTTCCGTAAGCGGCCTCTGGTGCTTTCCAACCTCCTTAAGCTTGCCTTCTCTGCTCGCCTTAACCCAGTACCGTATTGTCGAGGCCGCAACCGATAACCGACGCCCCACCTCCGGTATCTTTAATCCGCCTTCTGTTACGAGCTTCACTGCTTCCTCTCGAAGTTCCTTCGTGTAGATTGCTCTCGGAATCCTTTCCATTCTGACACCTCCGTCTTTAGTATTTTACCTCAACTTTGGTGTCCACAAAAGTCATCTTACCCCATACCTTGATCGCACGCTTACCAAAAGACAGATGTTTGACCTTCTCAAACAACTCGATTAGATTTGGATTTGGCCTTCGATCCGCCCAAGGGATAGAAACACCCTCCCCGGCAGCCCGGGAATAAAGTACCTCAAACCAATCCAGTGGCCTTCTCGCAGCCAAGGCCTCACTGGCGAGCTTCCTCGCCACTGATCTCGGATCAGTCATTTGATATACCTCCTTGATGCATCACCCTAAGGCTCACCAGGCTCGGGAGTTCTTGGCGATACGTTGGAACTTATTTATGATGCGCTCTCAGTAGTGTCCCAACGTTATTTGAATAATTTTAGCTGGTTGGGAAAATCGTTCTCAATTTGTTTAGGATCAATTTGTGAAAGTAGTTGTAATAATGGAGTTTTCTCAAAGAGAGTCACACTTAAAATCTGTAACATGGTATAGAGACTCAAATCCACCTTAAGCTGCTTTTTGACGATGGCAACAAGGACATAAATGCTGATGGCAATCCAAATTTGAGTTTTCACGGCATTCTCTGAGGTTCCATAGAACGCTTTAATCCGGAGATGCTGTTTAATCCATTTGAAAAATAGCTCGATCTTCCACCGGCAGCGGAAAAGCTCGGCTATCGCGAAGGCCGGTAATGCAAAATTGTTGGTTAGAAAAATTAGCCTCTTGTTTTTCTCGGCGTCGAAGTAGCGAATCCGGCGAAGTCGTTCGGGATAGTCTCTGTGGACATAGAAGCCATTGAGTTCGATGATCTGATCGGCTTGCACTCCCTTCGACTTGTCGACGGGTTGAGAATAAATCCGCCGGAAACGAAAATTGCTTTTGGCCCGGATGATGAAAAAGGCACTGGCCTGATCGATCTTGTAGAGACGTGCAAAGTCCAGATAGCCTCGGTCGAAAACGTAAATGGCTCCCGGTTCTACGAAGAGTTCGTCGAGAAGATTGACCTCGTGGACTTTGCCATGAGTTACGAAGATTAGAGTGGGAATGCTGCCCCGCAGATCCAGTAGGGTATGGAGTTTGATCGCTCCTTTGCGTTGACGAAATTGGGCCCAGGGGAAGAGAGATAAACAAAGATCGATTGTTGTAGCGTCGAAGGCATAAACCGTTTGCTTCAACTCGACACCAAAGTCTTCGTTGGCGTAAAGACTTCGCGCTTGGGTAATCAAGATTTGAGCAAAATCGGCATAGATCCGCCAATGGCGGACTTGGTTGGCATGAGCCAAGGTATTGCGGGAAACTTTTCCTCGAAGGCCCATATGATAGAGTTTCTGGTGATTGCCCCGGAGGCAGGCTTGGATATCTCGGAGACTTTCGCGATAGGTGAGTTGAGCAAAAGCCATGCAAAGAAACTGATCCCAGCAGGAAAAGGATTTGATCTTGTAGTTGCCCCGATATCGTTTGACGCATTGGCGGAATTCGTAGACAGGCAGGAATCCCATGAGTTGGGAGAAAATGGTTTTGCCGGAATTCATAAGCCGCTATCTCCTTCCTTGAAATGGAAGGAGTATGGCACTTCGGGGATTTGGAGTTCAAATCGATAAAAACCATTTTTTCTAAAATAGTAAATACTTTCTTTCTGTTACATGAAAGTAATCTCTCAACGTTGGGACACTACTGATGCGCTCTATATGATTAAACGAGTCAGTTATCATCCGCCATGGCTTCTGAGAAAATCCATAATCTCTTTAAAAAACGACGTGTCTGCGTACATGGCCCAATCATTATGTCCGACACCCTTCAGAATCCATTTTTTCTTGGCTTTACCAAGCAGTGCGAGATATAAGCGATTCGCATGTTCTACAGGAACGATTTCGTCTCGTTCGGCTCCGATGACCGCGATTCCGTTTTTAAAAAACTCTAAGTTGCCAATGTTGTCGTACTTATCTTTTAGAAATAGCCGAACGGGAAAATAAGGGAACATCGACTGCGCCACAGATGTAAGCGTATCCCAGGGCGTTATCAAAATAATTCCATCAATTTCGACCTTAGCGTCCTTGGCAACTGCAGCTGCAACTCCACAACCCAAGGATTCCCCCAAAAGATAGAGCGGTCCTCCATATTTTTCAAATGCAAGGTGGACCGTTTCTGTGGCATCATTCAGAAACACCGTCTCCCCCACTCCACCTTTCCTCCCCCCATATGCCGGGTACTCAGCAAGTATGACACGATAACCTAATACGGCAAGCCACTTCATATAAAATACCCTGTCGGCTGCAGTGCCTGCGTTGCCATGAAAAACAATTATCGTGCCATTCAGAGGTTTAGTTTCGTTAACACTGACGAAACCACGATAATCCTTTAAGGAAGACGGCCAGTAATTCAGGTTATTTGCCTTAAGCCATTCTTCGGAGGGTAGCGATGAATCGGGATAATAGATCAACCTATTCTGGATATTACTACGCCAGAGAATCAAGGCCGCAAGAATCAATAGAAATAGGATGGGTATGACAAGTTTCATTTCTTAATTATGATCGGACTCGAAATGACAAATGCTGGATATCCAAGAAAAACCTCCACGTATAGTGCGCTTTTAGACTGTTAACGCTGAGATTGGGGCGACGAGCAGCTGTCTACAGATGAGGCCGGACTAGTCATGCCGCGTCAACCGTATGTTAGCTATCAAAACAATGCCGACAAAATTTGTTTTAGGGTCACAATTAAAAATATAAATAAGAAAATAAACCAAAATGACAAAAATGCGGAAGCGTACCAAGTCATAAAAGGGCTAAGTCCACGTTTTTTTGCAGGCGACTTTAAAAAAGTATATTTAACTAATCCTAGGCCGCAACAAAAAAACAATACCAGACCTGATAGAATTGCAAATAGGAACAATAATTCATTTTTCTCATGATTAATGAAGAAAAAATATGATAGGAATGCAAAAAGACTTGTTCCTGCAATTAATCCAAGCCCCACGAGTATTTTCTCGTACTTTTCAACCTTAATGCTCACTTTGTTCCAAAATACTTCCATGATTATTCCTTGATAGTTAACGATTTACGGAATCTACTCGGGCAATCAACAACTAATAGACAAAGTGGCGGTTCAGTTCTAATCGGCCCTCCCAAGCGTATCCTATTATCACTTTTAGGGGATGTTGTCTATGAATTTATTGACTCTATTTCGCGTTTTTCATTTCTTATAAATTGCCTCAAAATTGAATTGATACTGTTATTAGAAAATCTCCCCTCACCCCTCTTTGCCAAAGAGGGGTAATTCCTCCCTTTGAGAAAGGGAGGTTAGGAGGGATTTTACAAATCAATGCATTTGTTATTATGAGGCTGTTAGTAAGTAAAGGTAGTGATACATCTTTTTTGAAGTTTTTGAAACTGAAGAGTTTAGGAGGGTGGTGTACTATTTATATTCTACAAATTGGTCTTTGGGGGCGCCGCATACCGGGCAAACCTCGGGCAAGACGCCATCCGACACGTAGCCGCAAACCTGGCACACATAATATTTGGTTTCCCGCTCGCCAATCAGGTGGTTGATCGCATTCTTGTAAAGTTTGGCGTGCGTTTCTTCCACGTCTCTGGAATTGGACAGGACACTCAAAGCCGCAGCGTCTTCTACCTCTTCGCCAAGCTCGATAAAAGTGTCGTAAGCCACTCCAGCCACATGGACCTCTGATTGAAAGCTCTCCTTGAGATTGCTATCGGTGTCATTGATCTCCCGGAGCATCCGAAGGGCCCGCTCACCGTGGATCTCCTCGCTGAAGGAGATCACACGGAAGAGTTTGGAAATTTGAGGGAGCGCTTCCTCATCCGCCTTCTTGGCAAAGATTTTCAGCCGCAACGCAGCCTTGGATTCGCCTTCATAAATCTTGTGAAAAGCATCTTTAAGCCTTTCGTCCATGGGTTCCCCCTATCGATTTGATTCCGCCGTTATTTGTTTATACCATTGATAGTAAAAGAAGAACATCTATTTTTTTTGACCATAATCCAGTTGAGAAGACTGGATTCCCCCGTATCAGGTACGGGGCAGGCTCAATCAAGTCCGGAATGACGGCCTCTATGAGACACTCCAACACTGTAGCCCGCCAAAACTTCTTAACATTGTTTCTGAGTTTTTACTCTTTCTCGAAGCGCTTTCGTTCTTCGGCTCTCAGTTCGCGCCTGAGGAGCTTACCGACTTTCGATTTTGGAAGCATGTCGCGGAATTCGATATATTGCGGGACCTTGTAGGGGGCTAACCTCTCGCGGCACCACTTGAGGAGATCGTAGGCATTCACACCCTTCACATCCTCTTTAAGAACGGCAAAGGCTTTGATCCTTTCGCCAACCTTCTCATCCGGAACGCCGACCACGCAGGCAGAGATCACTGCGGGATGTTCCTGCAACACCGCTTCTATTTCTGAAACAGCGACACGATAGCCCTTGTGCTTGAGTGTGTCCACAGATCGATCCAAATAGAAGAGCCACTCATTTTGGTCTATCCGTACGATGTCACGCGTCCTGTACCAGAGTTTCCCATCCCTCTCGATAAAGCATTCGGCCGTCTCCTCGGGTTTGTTCCAGTAAGTCCTGACCATATGCTCGGAGGAGACCAACAATTCTCCCGGTTCACCAGGAGGAACAGGATCAAGTGTGTCGGGATCCACGAGCCTGACTTCCTGAAGGGGGGTGACTTTGCCTGCGCTTCCTACCGGAGCCTGTTCACCCATGGGTGTCAAAGAGACGCGGCCGCAGGTTTCTGTGGCCCCATATCCCTGATAGAGCGGCTTCCCGAATTTCTTGAGCCATCGGTCGGCTACCTCAGCGGGTAGGACGTCTCCGCCGGAGAAGCAGTACTTGAGGGAACTCAAGTTATAGTAGTCCACTCGGTCATGTTCGAGAATCATGCGATACAGGGCAGGGACGCCGAAGAAGGTTAATACCTTATATCTTTGGATATGGTCAAAGAGGCCGTCCAGATTCACCCTGGGGAGCAAGACAAGGGTATCGCCGGAAAGGATTCCTCCCAGACCCACTTGTTGACCGAGAATATGGAAAAGCGGACCTCCTTGAATGACGATATCCTCCCTCTTGGGAATAAAGCGTTCACTGACTGCCCTCTGCTCAGCCGCGGCTTCCAGAAATAGAATGTTTGTAAACGGCACTCCCTTGGGGAGACCCGTGGTGCCGCCCGTGTAGAGCATCTCAACCGTTTCCGCAGGCTCTACCCTTAAGGATGGTAAAACGGAAATGGTGTTACCTTTAAGCAGTTTTTTAAATCGAAAGACATTCTTCCCTGCGTCGAACTTCCCCACCGGAATTTTATTAAAGCCCCTGCCGATAAGCCATTTCCACCAGGGAAGGAGTTCCGCCGAATTGGTGACGATTACTCTCTTCAATTTGGTTACAGGAAGAACTTGGGCCACATATCCAAAATTGGTATCCAGACAGAAGATGGTTTCCGTTCCGCTGTCATTGGCCATGTATTCGAGATCAACGGGTGTATAGATTGGCGAGATCGGGATGGCAATAACCCCGAGCCGTTGCAACGCAAACCAAGTGATGATCCACTGCGGACAATTCGGGAGGTAAAGGATGGCCTTATCTCCTTTAGAAACACCCATTCTGTGAAGACTTGCCGCCAGGCACTCGACGGCCTCGCGCAACTCAGAATAGCTATAACGCATACCAAGGTAAATAAGGGCTGGCTTCTCCGGGAAATCCCTGGATATCTTGTCAAATTGCTCGTAGATAGAGCTTGCCGATATTACCATCGTTCTTGCTATCCCCTGGCTCTCCTCATAAACCAACTTGGACACAATATTAAATCCGAAATCCGAATATCGGGCGGAGCGTCCGCCTCGGACCAATCCGGAACAAATTCAAACTTCAAAACTTTCTTCTTTAGGTCATTCCCCTATTTCAACATTCGTGTTTGTTTCGAATTTCGACTTTCGTGCTTCGAATTTATCTACGAAACCTAGACCCCAAAATACGCTGCCTTCACCTCCGGGTTGTCCATCAATTCCTGTCCCGTCCCAAAGAGGACGGGTATTCCGTTTTCTATCACATACCCTCTATCGATGATGGGCAAAAGCGGCCTCGCAAATTGCTCGGTGATCAAGAGGGTGACCCCCTCTCCCCGAATTTGCTTGATCGCTCGGGCAAGATCCCGCTGGAGAAGGGGAGAGAGTCCCAGGAGGGGTTCATCCATGAGGAGCAACCGGGGCTTGGTCATCAAGGCCATGCCAATGGCGAGCATCTGCTGTTCCCCTCCGCTGCAGAACCCGGCCTTTCGCTTCTTGATCTCCTTCAAATGGAAAAAGACCGTATAAACAAATTCGAACGTTTTCTTGATTCCAGAATCTCTCCTCAGGTAGGCGGCGATTCTAAGGTTTTCATCGACCGTGCTCTCCTGAAATATGGGATGCCTTTCGCGACTCAACACGATCCCTTTTTTGACCCTTTTGTCGGGTTCGGTGTTTGTGATATCTTCACCTTCGAATCTCACCTCACCCAGAACCGTAATCCTCTCGCCCCCTCGGCGGTCTTCTTTCCTTTTTATGTCAATCATCAGACCGGAGATTGTGTTCATCAACGTCGTCTTGCCCGCGCTGTTTGAACCGAGGACGCCGACGATCTCCTCTTTGTGCACTTCCAGGCTGAGATTATTGATGGCCAACGCATTCTCGAAAAAAACCATCAAATTTTTCACCTCAAGCATCTCAGCCCTCCTCCTCGCTCCCCAGGTAGGCTGCCTTGACCGCTTGGTTCTCCATCATGTCGCGAGGAGGACCGTCTGCAATCTTGGACCCAAAATTTAGGGCGATGACCCGGTTCGCGATCCGGAACAGTTCCTTCAACCGATGTTCCACCATCATGATGCTCAACCCCTCGCTGTTCAGTTTTTCGATGATGGGCAGAGTGCTGGCGACTTCTGACATGGACATGCCTGAGAAAAGTTCATCGAGAATGAGTAAATCCGGTCGAAGGGCCAGACACCGTGCCAGCTCCAAACGCTTGAGATAACCGTGCGGGAGGCTGGAGGCCACCTTGTAGGGAACGGAGGAGTCCCGTTCGAAACCGACATCTTCCAGGAGATCGATGGCGACATCATCTCGATCGCCGTACTTACCCCCTCTCAGCTTCTTCACCCGGGTAGAATATAAGGGAATGATAAGATTCTTGAAGGCGGACAGCTGATAAAACGGCTTCACCATCTGGAAAGTTCGAACAATTCCTAATTCGGCGATCTTGTAAGGCATGTGACCCGTAATGTTCTTGCCCTGGTAAATCACCTTTCCAGAATCCGGTCTCACAAAACCCGTCAGCAGATTGACCAGCGTAGTCTTTCCGGAGCCGTTTGGGCCGATGATGCCGAGAAGCTCCCCTTTTCGCAAACAGAAGTTCACCCTGACAATGGCGGCGACTCCGCCAAAGTTTTTGCTCAGCCCTTCGACTTTCAAAATCTCGCTTTCCATAACCTCAGTTTTAATATTACTTCCCCCTCACCTTCTCCCCTGCCTATCGGCAGGCAGGCTCTCCTCTTGAGACCGTGTCGCAATTATAAAACCCGGTTCCATACGGGATGGAAGAGACGGTCGGGTGGAAAAGATTTGGAGCGGCAACCTTTACGCGTAAGATTCAGATGTTCCATATTATTCAGATGACTTCATTTTCCACAAGCATCGATTAGCGATTCCTAAAAGACCGCATTCCAAAGCTTTGGAACCCGACTGTCTCTTCCGCCAAAGTCCCGAGGATGGCACAGCCTCCTTATCCCACATCGACCATTCTCTCGAATTGGTGATACTTTCTTCGCATGTAGTGAAAGATGCCTTCGGGAAGCCCCACGATGCAGATGATGAGAATAGCGGAGTAGAATACCACTCTCAATCCGCCAACGCCACGAAGGACTTCAGAAAGAGGCATCAGAATAAAAGCACCTATCGTTGGACCGGCGAAGCTTCCCACTCCACCCAAAACAGCAGCGGTCAAAGGCAAGATTGAATAATCCATTGCAAAGGCAGCCATTCCCACAACCTGGTTATAATGTGTCATGAAAGCACCGGCAAACGCCCCTGCTACACCGGCAATGAAAACCGCCTGGGCTTTGAACCAGTAGATATTGATTGCTCCGCTCATGACGGCTCGATCGTTGTCCCGGATGCCTTGAAGAACCAGACCGTAATCCTCGTTGATCAATCTGCGAAAACCGAAAAGACATATCAGGAGCGCAAGAACAGGGACATAAAGTTCAACCCACACATTGGGAAGAGGCGTCAGGGCGCTCATCCCCTCTGTCCCACCAAGAATTTTCGTCGTCTCAATAAACCGGGCGAGCAGTAAGGGCAAGGTAAGAGTAACGATGGCGAAGTAAACCCCTCTTAATCTTAAAACGGGTAAGAGCAAAAGGGTGCAGAAAAATGCCCCACCCACCGTGCCCAAAGGAATGGTCAAAAGGGGAGGTAAATTAAAGGCATGGTTTAAAAAGCCCGTAATATAAGCCCCTGCGCCGAAGAAAAGGGCTTGGCCTAAGGAGATCAATCCCACGGAGGCCATCAAATCCCAACTCAAGGCAAGCAATCCCATGATACAGGTGATCATCAAGACCTTTTCCCAGTAGAGCCCGATCACTCCTTTCAAGAGAGGAAGGATAAGCAAGATCATCACGGGCAAGGCTCGAGGGAGTAGCAGATACAACATCTCTCTATAAGAGGAAAGGGCGAAGATATCCTCGCATCTCGCCTTGATGCCGCGGTCCAACCTTTCTTTACGGAATTTCATAAAGTCCCTAATCCAAATTACCCAAACTTTGTCTTATCAATATTCTCAAAATAGTAAAGACATCAATCTGTAAAATCCCTCCTGCCCTCCCTTTGCCTGTCTTTGACAGGGAAAAGATTACCTAAGGGAGGAATTACCCCTCTTTGGCAAATGGTTCGACGAGACTCACCATCCTGAGCTTGTCGAAGGAGAGAGGGGTGAAGGGAGATTCTCCAATGCCTGTGCCCTAATTCCGCTGTATATATGTTTCGCATTCGGCAATCCGCAATCCGCATTCCCTGCCTCGCCGATGGCTCGCCTCGGGGCGAAGCCACGGGCTCGTCAAGGCGGGCACATTCGGCAATTCCTACACTCTTTCTTCCAGCTCTTTAAACTTTCCAAACAGACCCGACGGCTTGATCGCAAGCACTAAGACGATCGCTACCAGATAGACGACCATCATCCATTCAGGCTTAAAGTATGTACCGGTGATGACCTGAGCGTATCCAAGGATGAGGCTCGCTACGAGAATTCCGGGAACGCTTTCCAGCCCACCCACAATTCCAACGGCCACAGCAATCAGCAACACCTCATACCCCGTATTGATCGAAATGATCCCCAAAGGAAGTATTACAATAGCTGCTACCGCCCCCATGGCTGAGCCAAAAGCCAAGCTGAGCGCGGCCGTCAAATCCGATTTGATACCAAGAGAAATCGCTGTGCGCTCATTCTGAGCGATCCCTCTAAATGCCAAGCCAGTCCTTGTATAATGGGTGAAGAAGTATAAGAAGAGAACCAATGCCAGTCCAATCCCAATGATGAAGAGCCTCTGATAATCCAGAGGAACGCCAGCGATCATGATCATTCCCTTCTTCAAATAAGGAAGGGTAAACTCATAGGTAACAAATCCCATCCAGCGAAAGAGTTCAAGTATTCCCACTCCAAGAGCAAACGTGGCGATCACCTCAGACAGAGCTATTCCACGTACTCTCAAAAGGATAGCCCAGTAAGTAACAAAACCAAGGAGTCCCGTAATACCAATGGTCACAATGATCGCCAATATAAATGGAAACTTGAGATAGTTAAGGAGCATCCAAACAACAAATCCGCTAAAAATATAAAGACCCCCGTAAGCGAAATTAGCCACACCGCTGATACCAAAGGTAAGGCTAAACCCTAAAGCAGTCAGTGCTAAAATGAAACTATTTACTAAGCCATAGATGATGATGCTGGGTATCATATTTTTTTTATTTAATTAAAGGGGCGACCTTTCACCCAGAAGATCGCCCCTCTTTTATCTGATGGTGTCATTCCCGTGCTTCCGCGCCGTAGGACTTCAACTCGCAGGCATGGGAACGGGAATCCAGATACTATGAAAATGGATTCCTGCTCTCCCCAGAATGATGAAGAGAGGTCAATTCTCAAGCAACAAAGGTTTCACTCTCGGTCTTGGTCACTTCACATAAGGAGGACGCTGAATCTTACCTTCTGCCACAGTATCTGGATAGATGACAACTCTCTTTCCAGGCTTTACCCATTGAAAACCGACCCCCAAAGCCGTTTCTTTTGGATCTACGCCATAGGCAACCTGGTGATCTTTCCCAAATCTTATCCTCCCTGTCGCCCCTTGCATATCCGTCTGTTCGAGAGCCTTGACCACCGCATCGGGTTCAACCGTCTTGGCACGCTCAAATGCATTGGCCAAAATATAGATCGAGTCATAGCTCGGTCCCGGACCATGTCCAGAGAGTTCGGTTCTTGCCTTCTCACCCCATTTCTTGCCATAATTCTTATTGAAAGCTACCGACTTCGGCACTGCCTTCACCGGGATGGGCCCGACTTCATATACCATGTTTATCATCCCATCCACTTCTCCTTCAAACACTTTCCAAGCATTTTCACAAGAGACCGGGCTTATGAAACCGACAAGCATAGCCGGAATTTGCATCGAGCGAGCCTGCTTTAGTAAAATTCCGCTCTGGGGCATGTCAAATATGGGGACAATGACTTGTGCATTTTGGGCTCTGACCTTAATTAAAGAAGGTGAAAAGTCGGAAGACCCTGTTGCATAAAGATCGAAAGCGGCAACTTCCCAACCGTTCTGCTTTAACCAGCCCTCTAAACCCATTCCAGTCCCCTTAGCCCACAACACGTCTTGCGTCATGATGTATGCCTTGTTGGTTAAGCCAAATTCTTTTCTAATAGACCCCATTACTCCACCTAGATACGTGGCTAGTTGCGGAGCGTTCAAGCAATTCCGAAAGACATATTTATACTTGTCATATTCCTCTGAAACCTTTTTTTGTAATAGCGGCGTCATAGCAATGCAACAAATGTACGGCAGTTTATATTTGGAAATAAGGTCCATCGTTGCTAAAAGAACCTCAGAGCGGAAGTTACCCAATGCAATTGCGTGGGGTTTTTTCTCCAGGATGAGCTTCTCCGTCGCTGTCAATGCATCCTGTAGAGGGATTCCGGGCTCATGCTCTCTCGTATCGATAGAATAGACTTCGATTTTGTGCTTTGTATTGCCTACCAAAACCCCTCCCTTTGTATTGATCTCATCCCTTGCCATCTGAATGGCCATCCAGCCGTCCCGCCCCTCAATAGAACCCAAGGCGGTAGGAACACCTATGACAATAGGGTCCCCGGGTTTAAATTGAGCGATGGCGTGATGGGGTAAAGTAAGGAAGATTGCTAAAATGAAAAGAATACCGGCCCAATATGCTTTCGTCTTCATACCATCCCTCCCTGCGCGTGACTTAAGAAAGATTACACTGAGCTATCGGAGAAAATGGACAAAAGGGGCGATCTTCTACAAGAAGATCGCCCCTACAATCAAGGAGAACAAACCAATCTTCATTTCATATAAGGCGGAAGCTGAATTTTCCCTTCTGCAACGATCTCCGGGAAGACAACTTCTCTCCTTCCAGGCTTTACCCATTGGAAAGCGCAGCCCAAGGCTGTTTCTTTGGGGTCAAAACCATAGATCACTTGATGATCTTTGCCAAATTTGATTCTTCCAATCACGCCTGACATGTCAGTCTGTTCAAGAGCCTTTACCACCGCATCCGGCTCGACAGTCTTTGCACGCTCAAACGCATTGGCAAAGATATAAACAGAGTCGTAGCTTGGTCCCGGGCCATGGCCAGAAAGGTTCATCCTGGGTTCTTTTCCCCATTGTTTACCAAAATTCTCATTAAAGGCAACGGACTTTGGCACGGCTTTCACAGGAACAGGTCCAATTTCAAATATCATGTTAACCATTCCGTCCACTTCTCCTTCAAATACCTTCCAGGCATTTTCAGGGGCAACAGGGCTGATAAAACCCGCAAGAAGAGCTGGAATCTGCATGGCACGGGCTTGTTTTAGCAGACCGCCGCTTTGAGGCATATCAAATATGGGTACGATCACCTGGGCCTTTTGAGCCCTAACCTTGATAAGGGACGGGGAAAAGTCACTCGAACCCAAAGCATAAGCATCGAAACCCGCCACTTCCCACCCGTTTTCTTTGTACCATTTGTCAAGGCCTTTGCCTGTACCCTGAGCCCAAAGAGTATCCTGGACGATAATATATGCTTTGTTGAAACCAAACTGTTTCTTTATGAATCCCATCACCCCCTGCAAATACATAACAAGGTAAGGCGCGTTCAGGGCGTCCCGAAAGCAGTATTTATATTTGTCATAGTCATCCAGGATCTTCTTCTGAAATAACGGAGTCATAGCAATGGAACAGATGTATGGAAGTTTATACTTGGACATGAGGTCCATTGAGGCCAATAGAACCTCAGAGCGGAAATTACCCAATGCAATGGCGTGGGGTTTTCTCTCCAGGATGAGCTTCTCCGTCGCTGTCAATGCATCCTGTAGAGGGATTCCGGGTTCGTGCTCTCTCGTATCGATAGAATAGACTTCGATTTTGTGCTTTGTTTTACCTACCGAAACCCCTCCCTTTGCATTGATCTCATCCCTTGCCATCTGAATGGCCATCCAGCCGTCCCGTCCCTCAATAGAACCCAAGGCGGTAGGAACACCTATGACAATAGGGTCCCCGGGTTTAAGCTGAGCATGAGAGATAAGAGGAAAACTGATCAACGTGAACAACAGAAAACCAAAAAATATTCCCTTTTTCATAGCCCCATCCTCCTCTAAAATGATTTAGAAAAAGTGAACATTAATATTGCAGAAATCGAATTCCTTGTCAATCCCCAAGTTTGGAGACGTTCGTTCAGAGAAACGGTAATAATTTTGATAAAACTATCCGACCGAAGAAGATTGGTA
The DNA here is from genome assembly GCA_963765435.1 of uncultured delta proteobacterium. Classification (GTDB taxonomy): domain Bacteria; phylum Desulfobacterota; class BSN033; order BSN033; family UBA1163; genus UBA1163. The sequence continues at coordinate 919,944 of CAVXWK010000002.1, read as the reverse complement.
TAATATTTACTCCAATCAAAATAATTTGTCAATAAAAAAATTATTGCAAATTTTTTCCTTTTAATATATCCTGATGCTGGTTCAAATATTGGATTGAGGGCTCCGAACGAATGCCGAGATTTAAGCCCATAAGACAGTTACGAATCTCAGAAGAGGTTGCTGAGCAGCTTAAGCAGACAATTATATCGGGTCATTTCAAGCCCGGAGAGAAACTACCTTCAGAACGTGACCTCGCGGAAGAGTTTCAGGTGAGCCGCGTGGCAATTCGGGAGGCAATTCGGAAATTGGAGCATGCAGGATTCATGGTGACCCGGCAGGGGACGACAGGCGGCGCTTATGTAATCGATCTGACCTTCGAATATCTAACAAACGCTTTCTTAGACTTATTTTTGGCTGACAAGATCTCTATTCCTGAAATGTACCAGGTAAGGCTCCTCATCGAACCTGACATAGCTCGATTGGCTACCTTGCACATTACCCCGGAATATGCTCAACTGCTGAAAGAGGCTTTGGAGGTTGAAGAGCTTCCCGTAGCGTCCTTACCAGTAGATGTGGACAGGAAGCAGAGAGTCCATTTTATTCTGGCTGAGATGTGCGGAAATCGCTTTTTTGAAGCCCTAATGAAATCCCTATTGCGATTAACCAAAGAGGTGGTTGAGGCAGTAAACCCTGACCCTGATTACGTACACCCGAAAGGAATGCATTGGTCTGTTATGGAAGCAGTGGTGGCTGGTAATGCCGAGGCAGCGGCTGAGGCTATGAAAAAACACACCGTTGACTTCGGCGAAAATTTTATCAAAATGGAGAGGACCTACCGAGAAAAAAATTCGAAGTCAGTATTTTAGGCTCTCCCGGCTTTCGTCTGGGTGGAATCCCCCTCCTATACTCTCCCCTGCTCTCCCCTGTTATCCCCTTCAAGTTAAGGGAAGGTGTGAAAAAATTGTCCCTTGAAAAGGGCGGGTGACGATGTCGATAAAGTTTTACAGCGACACCTTCTCACGTTAACTCCCTACAACGAAAAAAACATTAATACCCATTGAGCATTTTCAAGCCTTTGTCAGCTTTACCGTCTCAAGTAACCGCATTTGTAAAACTTTAGAGATATTCTTGCCCGCCCGCCTCTCCGAATTTTTTCACAGCTTCAGGGGGGGATGAATTTTCTTCCCGCGAATTCAGGAAGCCGAAAAACCAGAAGATTATTGACAATATTCTTTTTACCCGTTACCGTTTTGACGTGGCAGTATGCCACGAAGTATTTAACAGGAAAGGATAAGCCATGAATCCCCTGCCCCATCTTTTTTCCCCTATCAAAATAAAATCATTGCAGCTGGTCAATCGTGCGGTCATGCCACCCATGGGAACCAATCTCGGGAATGAAGACGGCACGGTGAGCGAAGCGAACCTGGCTTACATCAAGCGTCGTGCCAGAGGAGGGGCCGGTCTGATCATCACCGAGATTTCCTCCGTCCACCCCAACGGTTCAGGCATCGCGAATGAATTGGGGGCCTATGATGACCGGTTTATCCCCGGTCTGAAAAAAATTGTTGACGCGGTGCATGCTGCTGGCAGCAAGGTGGCTTTGCAGCTTCACCATGCAGGACGGGAAAGCCTTTTTCTTCTACAACAAGGGAAAGCTGTCGCTCCTTCTGCGATCCCGTCTTTGATTTTTCGCCTGACCCCGCGGGAGCTCACGCGCGATGAGATCCAGGAGATCATCGCCGCTTTCGGCACTGCCGCCCGCCGGGGGATAGAGGCTGGCTTCGACGCCGTGGAGGTGCACGGCGCCCACGGGTACTTGCTGACCCAGTTCTTATCGTCTCTCTCCAACAAGCGTAAGGATGAATACGGGGGCAGCCTGATCAATCGCAGCCGCTTCATCATCGAAGTGTTGCAGGAGGTCCGGAAAGCCGTGGGACCGGATTTTCCCATCTCCCTACGTCTTTCCGTGGAAGAATGCATTAAAGATGGTTACACCTTCGAGGATATCCGGCCCATCCTCCCCAATCTGGTTAAAGCCGGAGTCGACATGCTACACGCCTCTCTCGGCACGCATGGAAGTCCGGGCGGCATCACCAGCGCGCCCCCTGAGTACCCAGCCGGGTTCAATGTCTGGCGGGCCACAAAATTAAAGGACGCGGTCGGCCTTCCGGTGATCGCGGTCGGCCGATTCTCGGATCCTTCTTTGGCGAATGACGTGATCGCCCGTGGAGAAGCGGACCTTGTGGCCTTTGGCCGCCAGTTTTTGGCCGACCCCGATTTTCTAATCAAAGCGAAAGAGGACCGCCCCGAAGATATCCGTAAATGTATTGCTTGCAATCAGGGATGCATCGAACGGTTGATCCTGGGAGAGGGGAAGATCCGCTGCGCACTCAATCCAGAGACCGGACAGGAAATGGTTTATCCACAAGGGCCAGCCACGGCCCGTCGCAAGGTATGGATCGTAGGGGGCGGTCCCGGCGGCCTTACGGCAGCGTTTGAGGCTGCCCGCCTGGGCCATACGGTGACCCTTTTTGAGAAGGAGGATAAAACTGGAGGACAGTTGCGCTTCGCCAGCAAGTCACCTTTCAAAGATCACTATGGGACGTGGGCCTCCTGGCTAACTTCTCAGGTTAAAAAGATGGGAGTCGCCGTGCGTACCAATACCAAGGTGACAGAAGGAATGATTTCCGAGGGGAATCCAGAGGTGGTGATTCTGGCGAGCGGAGGAGAACAGATCAAACCGGACATTCCCGGGATTGATCTTCCTTCTGTCTGTAATGCCTGGCAGGTCCTTAGTGGAGAGGTTCCGCCGGGGAAAAATGCCGTTGTGATTGGCGGCGGATTGATTGGCATGGAGACATCCGATTATTTATCTCAAAAAGGAACGCAGGTCACCCTGGTTGAGGTCCTCAAACGGTCGCCGGTGCTCAAGATCACCTCCCACGGTTACATGCTTCACACCCGGCTCAAAGAAGCGGGATGCCGGCTCCTTTTCAACACCACTTTGACGAAAATCGAAGAATCCTCTGTAACCGCTCTGATTGAGGGGAGAGAGCAGATTCTCTCCCCGATCGATCAAGTCGTTATAGCGGTCGGACTGAAGTCCCACGACGGACTCAAGGAGTTTTTACAGACCGGAAAGATCCGTCATTTTATCATCGGCGATGCTCTTGAGCCCCGCAGAATTCTCGAGGCCACCGAAGAGGGAGCTCGGGCCGCCTGGAATCTCTGACACCATCTAAAATCCCCTCCCCCTGAAGGGATGGGGGAGGGTACGGGTGGGGGTGGACAAAGAAGACTTTTCATCCCGACCTTCAAAGGGAGGACGAAATAGGAATGACAGCGATCGGGCAGCTGCAAGAGCTTTACGCTGAAAGGGGCAAACGCGCCAGGCAATTGCACGATTCGGGCAAGAAGGTCATAGGCTATTTTTGCTGCTTCGTGCCGGATGAGATCATCACTGCATTCGATATGGTGCCCTACCGCATCCAGGGCAGCCAAAGCGCGCCCATAGACCAGGCGGACGCCTGCATCGAGCCGATGGCCTGTCCCTTTGCCCGGAGCTGTTTCAACCTGGCTCTCAAAGGGGAATACGATTTTCTGGACGGCTTTGTAGCCCCCCATAGCTGCGATACCGTGGAGCGCATGTACCATATCTGGCGTTATTATAAGCCCGCCCCTTTTACCCATTTTATAAATGTCCCCCACATGATGGGGCCAAGCTCAGACGAGTTCTACCGTCAGGAACTTCAGCTCTTTGTCAAAGACCTTGAGAAATGGTCCGGAAAGAAACTGGATACCGTCAAGCTCAGGGAAGCGATTAAGCTTTACAATCAGCGCCGAAAAGTCCTGAGAGAGTTTTATGAATTGAGAAAGTCGGATCCGCCCCTTGTCTCGGGCACCGAGGTCACTCAGGTGTTGGTGGCCGGCATGGGCATGCCGGCAGCAGAGCACATCGAACTTGTAAAGAAATTTATCGCTGAAGCCAAAGGGCGTCCCAAACCGAAGGCACAGAAGGTTCCACGCATCTTCCTCTGGGGGAACGAGATAGACGATACGGCCTTTATCAAGCTCATCGAGGAGAGCGGCGCCCATGTGGTGATGGACGATCTCTGCACGGGCTCGCGATTCTTCTGGGACGATGTGCCGGAGACCGATGATCCCCTCGAAGGCATTGTCGGCCGTTACCTCCACATCCACTGCCCCAGGAGCAACATGCCCCAGGCCGAAACCCGGAAGAAGGACTTGGAAAACCGATACGGCTACATCGGCCGTTTCGTTAAGGAATGGAATGCGAACGGGGCTATCTTTTACATTGTCCGCTACTGCGATACCTGCGAGATGGAGGGACCGGACCTTCGAGAATATCTGAACGGAATGAGGCTGCCGGTGCTGATGATCGAAGACGATTACTCGACGTCTACCATCGGCCAGCTCCGCACCCGGGTCCAGGCGTTCTTGGAAATGATTGCTTAAGGGGAGTGACCGTGGAAGAAAAAACACAGGCAAAAACGACGGCCGTAAAAGGCACGGAATCGGCCCGCAAGATACGGGCCATGGTGAAAAACATCTATCACGGCGCACAAGAGGCCAAGGCACAGGGCAAAAAGGTTGCCTACTTCATGGTGGCATCTCAGTACGATGAGATTCTGCGCGCCATGGACGTTGTTCCGATACCGACCGAGAACTACGCCGGGCTGTGCGCGGCCAAGCGAGACATGGACCGCTTTCTTCTCAAAGCGGAGGCGGATGGTTACTCCCAGGTCCTATGCAGCTACACCCGTATCGGCCTCGGTTTTGACAGTCTGAGAAAAGACCTGGGCGGCGTGCCGGAAGACGCTCCGGACGGCGGGATGCCGAAGCCGGACATGATGCTCGGCAGCAGCGGCGTCTGCGACCCGCGTTTTAAATGGTACCAGGCAGCCGGACGCTACATGGATGTGCCCACTCACAGTATTGACGTGGTGATGCCGCCGGTCTTCAGCGACCTGAACGAGGTGCGCGATTACTATATCAAATACCAAAGGGAGCAGTTTCAGGGTCTGATTGCGTTTCTCGAACAACAGACCGGCAGAAAAATGGACAAGGATCGCCTCTGGGAAACTATCCGTTTGGGTGACGAAGCGTGGCGTCTCTGGTACGAGATAGACCGGATGCGCATCGCCGTGCCCAGCCCGATGCCGGCCCAGGACCACTTCAACGTCATGGTTCCCGCCTATTATTACTGCGGCACCCAAGAAGCCGTCAACTTTTTCAGAGACCTCTACGCCGAAGTGAAAGACAAGGTGGATCACAAGGTGGGCGCCATCCCGGAGGAAAAACACCGCATTCTTTACGGAGGTGGGCTTCCGCCCTGGCACACGCTTTGGATCTTTAATTACTTCGAAAGTTTCGGCGCTATTTTCGTGATTGAGAACGTGTACCGAGGATATGATCCTGTGGAAGTACCCAGCGACGTCAAAGATCCCGTGGAATACTTAGCCTGGCGAACCTTCCTTCGCTTTACGCAGCGCCATGAAAAGGCAAAGGCGAATAGCGGGAATCCGGTCGTGGAACGCTTACTCGAAATGATCAAAGATTACCGGATAGACGGGGTGGTCTTCCACGCATGCCGCTCGTGCAGAGCCACCACCATCGGCCAGGTGCATATCAAGAATCAGCTGGGCCAGTTTACCGACATTCCCATGATGCAGCTTGTCTCAGACATGGTGGATCTCAGGGATTACTCGGAAGCACAGTGGAAGACACAGATCAGCGCCTTTATCGAGGCCCTCTCAGCCCGGACTGTCTGAAGCCGAATGTCGCACCTCAGAAATACATTTCATAAACGTGCCCCCTCACCCTCCCCTCTCCCCGCTGGGGAGAGGAATGGAGTGAGGGGTACGTCATTCTGGGCTTGACCCGGAATCCAGTATTTCTGAACTGGATTCCCGCTTTCGCGGGAATGACGGCTCCCTAACTGTTGTAAAGAAACGTAGGACGCACTACAATAGCAGCGCCACGAAAAGGGACCAAAGACACAATGCACTTCGCTGGAGTTGACATCGGCTCCACAATGACCAAGGCGGTCATTGTTAACGGGCATGGAGCCATGATGGCCTCGGTCATTGGTCCCACGGGCGCCGAGCACCGCCATCTGGCCCTTGCCGTAATGGACGAGACAATCAAAAAGGCGGATCTTAGCTTCGAGCAACTCGATTTTATCGTGGCGACAGGATACGGTCGGATCAATGTCCCCTTCGCCGATAAACAGATTACAGAGATCACCTGCCATTCCCGAAGCGTCCGGACTCTATTTCCTACGGTGCGTATCATTATCGATATCGGAGGCCAGGATTCCAAAGGAATCAAACTGGACGCTGAAGGTAAGGTAACGAACTTCGTCATGAACGATAAGTGCGCCGCCGGTACCGGCCGTTTTCTCGAAGTGATTGCAGAAACCTTAGGGATCAAGCTGACCGAGATGGGCGAGCTTTCGCTAAAGGCCAAGGATTTTGTCAGGATTTCCAATACCTGTACCGTCTTTGCCGAGCACGAGGTGACCAGCAGGCTGACCGAAGGAGCGACGATACCCGAGATTGTCGCCGGTCTGCACGAAGCGTTCGCCGGCCGGGTCGTCAATATGGTGCGGAGCCTCGGTATCGAAAAGGATGTGGTCGTCACGGGTGGAGGAGCCATGAATATCGGCCTGATCAAAGCCGTCGAGGAAAAGGTGGGGTTCCGGGTGCTGGTACCACAGGAACCGCTTCTCACGGGCGCTCTGGGCGCAGCCTTCATGGGGAAGGATCTCTTGGCTCGCGGCGTCACCTCTGAACGCAAACGGAGATTGGAAGGAGTGACCTTCTTCAAATGAGCTGTTGCCCAGAAAACGAAGGTTTGGTCAATCGGCAACGGTAACGATGCCCGTAACGTCATTCGGTTACGTCTTAGATCGTTTAATTGCATTAAAGCCTATTGTTACTTATAGTTGTATCGATGCCGATTTGGAGATGAAGATTGGGAGTCCAGCTTGTATTGCTGGGCCCCGATACAAGATCCAACAACGACAAACGTAACCTTTTAAAAACGAAACGGGCTTCTTAACCATAACCGAATCCTAAGAACTCGGATAATTTTCTCCGCCAAGCGCTGGATTTGGGAGTGATATATCTATCATGGTGGATGACCGAGAATATTACGCCGGTGTGGATATCGGCTCAGCCTTCATCAAGGCAGTGCTCATCAACCAAAAGCAAATCGTGTCCTACGAAATACTCTCCTCCAGAGGTCACTATAAAGAAACCGCCAGGAAAGTTCTTGATCAAGTCCTAAACAAGGGACGTGTTCGTTTTGATATGCTTTCAGGCATCGTGGTCACAGGCATTGGTGCGGAAAGCGCTCCTTTTCAGGCACGTCAATTCTCCGACATTTCCTGCCAGGCCGCAGGCTGCCGGTCCCTCTTTTCTTCCACCCGCATCGTGATAGACATCGGCGGACAATTCACCAGAGCCGTGAAGCTCACACCTCAAGGCAGAGTCGCTAATTTCCTGATGAGCGAAAAGTGTGCCACCGGCTCCGGTCGTTTCTTGCAGGTCATCGCCCGCATCCTTCGTATTCACGTCGAAGATATCGGTCCCCTTTCTTTAAGGTCCCAAAGTCCTGTCGAGTTTTCCACCAATTGCGCGGTCTTTGCGGAATCCGAGACCATCTCCAGAATAGCCGAAGGAGCCCGCATGGAGGACATCCTGGCCGGGGTGCACCGTGCGCTTGCCGCCAAGGCTGCCGTGTTGGCGAAGAGACTCGGAATGGAACAGGACGTGGTGCTTACAGGAGGCGGGGGCGAGGACTCCGGACTTGTCTTAGCCGTAAGCGAAGCACTGGAAGTTGACGTGTTGGTGCCGGAGCAACCCCGACTTACCGCTGCCCTGGGTGCTGCCATTCTGGCGAAAGAAGAGAACGACAAAACCCACTGAAGAGAAGCCTCTGTTCATCAACACTTGCTGCCTTTTTTGCCGTTTTTTTTCTTGACAAAGAACTCTGCCTTGCATATAGTCAAACGGATTGAGAGTCTATTTCTACAAATAAACCGAGAGGAGGGTAAATTTCATGAAAGGGAAATCACTTCTGGTAGTTTCCATCATTTTGATCCTCGTCGGGGGGATCGTGGCGAACGTCGTTCAGAATGATTCTTGCAAAGTCAGGGTTCGAGACGTTCGTTTCGCAGGGACAGGGGGCACGATGATGAGTGGCCTTCTATTCATCCCGAGTAACGCTACACCCAAGACGCCTGCTCCCGGCATTCTTGCGGTCCACGGCTATATTAACACAAGGGAGACTCAGTCCGGATTCGCCATCGAGTTCGCGCGCCGGGGTTGGGTTGTCCTCGAACTCGATGAGACAGGGCACGGCTACTCTGACCCGCCCGCATTCGCAAACGGCTATGGCGGCCCCGACGGACTCGGGTATCTCCGGAGCCTTGATTTTGTCGATAAGAACAAAATCGGCCTCGAAGGTCATTCCATGGGCGGATGGACATGCCTTGTCGCTGCAAAGGTGCGTCCAGACGACTACAAGTCGATCGTTCTTGAAGGATCGTCTACCGGAGCACCATTCGCCCCTGAGGGAAGCACCACCTATCCCAAAAACATGGCTCTTGTATTCAGCACCCACGATGAGTTTTCCATGCTGATGTGGGGGGTGCCAATAGCCAGTGACGTGGTGAAAAGTGAGAAACTCATGAAAGTATTCGGTGTAACCGATACGATCGAGCCCGGCAAAGTGTACGGGTCAATCGAAGATGGGACAGCCCGCGTGCTCTATCAGCCAAATACAACCCATCCGGGTGATCACCTTTCTCACTCGGCCATCGGTTATGCGATCTCGTGGTTCCAGAAAACCCTAGGACAGGAAAACACCCTTCCTGCCAGTAATCAGATTTGGTGCTGGAAGGAGTTGGCGACTCTCGTCGGTCTCATCGGAGGGATACTGCTTCTGTTTGCGGCAGGCAATCTTTTGCTTCAGACCAGATGCTTTAGCTCGCTCAATGGAACGCCTCAAAACCCGAAGCCCGCGAGTGGGGCAGGGTGGTGGATCGCTTTTGCTCTTCTGTTTTTTGTCCCAACCCTAACCTACTTCCCATTGACGCTTATCGCAAATGTCGCTGCGAAAGCCTGTCCGATCTTTCCACAACAGGTCTCGAACAACATCCTGTTCTGGTTGCTGGTTAATGCAGCCCTCTCACTCATCTTCTTCTTGATCTGGCATTTTGCATCGAACAAGAAAAGAGGGGGGAACGGGATGGCCTATGGTCTGAAGACCGCTTCTGGCATGGATTGGAAAAAGATCGGGCTTTCTGCCTGGTTCGCTTTCCTCGTGACCGCCATCGTCTACCTGTCGGTGATCGTGATCTCGTATTTTTTCACAGTCGATTTCAGATTCTGGGTCATACCCCTCAAGCCCATGAGCGCTATACAGACTAAGATCGCATTGAGATACCTCATCCCCTTTGCTTTGTTTTACCTGATGTTTGCAGTCGTTCTGCATGGGCAGATGCGATCCCTTAAGGGTGGCACGGGGAAGAGAATGGTCATGAGCATGGTTGCCGCAGCGCTCGGCTATCTTGTGATGCTTCTGGTCCTCTATATACCTCTTTTGGCAGGTGGAGCGGTTCCGGTCATCACGGATGTGAGGATGACGCTGTACGTGGTCGTGGCGATACAGTTGCTGCCCTTGTTCGTCATCGTCAGTCTGATCTCGTCCTATTTTTACGAGAAAACAGGTCTTATCTATGCCGGTGCCTTCACAAATGCTATGTTCATCACATGGTACATTGTGGCATCGGAGGCAACGCATGTTGCGGTTCACTGATTGAGCAAAAGATCAGCTTTGCGGCGGGGATACCCCTTTAACACAGGGGTATCCCCGTTCTGTTATCGGATCCCTTTTTGTCCTGCGTACGTTATGTTTTCCCCATCGCTCGAACAGACTTTGGGCGTACCCGCAGAACACCCACACCTCTACCCCATGATGGTGGGATATCCGAGGCTAAAATATTACCGGCTCCCCGAACGCAAACCGCCCAAGATCACTTATAGATGAAGTCCTCCTTGCAAGGATTCAAACGGATGACCGGGACTCCGAGATTTCGGACTGCCATTTTTGCGGCTCTGAATCTCGCTCTCCGATCACTTGACATGCAACTCCATCTTTCTTATATTTAAGCGAATTTAAAGCGAGTCCTTACGATTGAGAATTTTTTCTCTCCGAAGGACATGTAAAATCTGATCGCTCACAGGAGGTAACAATAAATGGAATTTTCTCTAAAGAATAAGGTTGCCCTCATTACCGGAGCCAGCCGGGGGATCGGCGAGGCCATTGCTTTAGGATTGTCCAGGGCCGAAGCCGATGTGGCCATTGTCAGCCGGAAACTCCCCGACTTGGAAAAAGTCGCGGAAGAGATAAAGAAAAAAGGAAGAAAATGTCTGCCTGTAGCGGCTCATGTAGGGAAGATCGAAGAGATCAACAATCTCGTTAAAAGGGTCTTGGAGGAGTTCGGGAAGATCGACATCTTGGTGAATAATGCTGCCACGAATCCCACGATGGCTCCAGCCATCGACATCGACGAGCGCGCATGGGATTCGATTATGAACCTGAATCTGAAGGGGCTGTTTTTTTTAAGTCAAGCAGTGGCCAAGGCGATGAAAGGAAAAGGCGGAGGGAACATCATCAATGTCGCCTCCGTCGCCGGAATCTCTCCCGACATACTGCCCGTTTACTCCATCAGCAAGGCCGGTGTGATTATGGCCACAAAGGTGATGGCTCAACACTGGGCTGCCTTCAATATCCGGGTAAACGCCATTGCCCCGGGGCTCACCAGAACTCGTTTCAGCGAAGCCCTTTGGAAAAACCCGGATATCCTTCGAGTGGCCATGAGCAGAACTCCCATGGCGCGGCCGGCGGATCCCGAGGAGATGGTGGGGGCCGTCCTCTTCCTGGCTTCGGATGCGTCCAGCTATGTCACAGGCCAGGTCATTGCTATAGACGGGGGAAGTACGATATAGCAGGCTGCTGAAAAGCGCTCATGGAGTGGCACAGCCCTTTTTAGTCATAGGCAAGAGCAATTTGCTCCTTTCATCATAACCCTAAAGAGTCGGCCACGTCCGCCAATCCATACTTTTCGAGCGTCCTGCGCGTGGGGATGCCTGTTTCCACGTCCCATCCCATTATTTGATAATAGTCATCCTTCATCTTTTCCAGATCCATCTCAGTGAAACTAATCTCCGGCATCAATTTTCCGTTAGGCCGAAGGCGATCATAGTAGCCCTTCGACACGCTGTCATCTTTGCGAGTCAGGCCACATTTACAGTTGAAAGCTCTTTCCAGATGATGCATCCTCAAACCGGCTTCGACGAGGGTCTCCTTTTCTATAGGGGTGCCGAGCCCTAACGACAAGAAATCGGCAATCGCGTTGGCATCCACTGGCAGTCCGATGAAGGAGGTCATCCAGGTACATACGCCGGCAAGATCTGCAATGTCAGTACGCTCTTCATCTTGGCGAACCAGGGCGGCTTTCCCTTCTGTAACCCGAGGATCAGCTGCTTCTCTTATCCCGACCTGTTTTTCAGCCCGATCCTTATATTTTTTAATCGCTTCCTCAAAAGAGGCCGGGTCTCTGGCCCGGATATATCTTCTTGCTGAAACACCTTCCAGGAAGGGCTGCACCTGAATGTCCTCCCCTATGGGAGAGACAGCGGAGGCCAACCCCATTGTTTTGATCGGGGGAGTATGCATATCCGAAGGCGAGCCCTTGGATATGAGCAAATAGTCTTCTGCACCCTTCCCGATCTTCTTAGCAGCCACGGGGAGCCCGTCTGCAAGCAGATCTCCGATCCCTTCCCGATAGCTTATTTTCCTGGCCATAGCGAAGATGGCCTCCGGACTGCCCCATTGCACAGCAATCCCATCGGTTTCTCGGTCAGATATAATTCCTCTCTCGTGCAACTTCATAAGCCAAGCAAGAGCATTTGACAGCGACCGGGCATCCAATCCATATCGCTGGCATTCGACGAAGGTCTTCCAGAAGAGCATCAAGTCTGGATTGCCGAGATCCCAGGTCAGATCCCCGTATGGGCTGCACTTGGCGGCTCCGGCCCCCGCGCCCGCTATGTTGTAAGAATCGAAGCAGGCTACAGGACAAGCAAAGCACCCCACTCTTTTATAGAGGTGTTCTCTTAGGAAATCTACCTCGCAGATGCTCTCGCATCCCTCTCCGGTGGTTTCCAAAAGCTCGTAGAGAGCTCGCATCTCTCGGTCATGGAGCCTGGTTAACCCCATCTCATGGAGGTCGTTATAAAATTTGGACTGCTTGATAGAATCATGCAGTTTTCGACATCCTTCCAGGAACTCTTTGGGCCGTGCGATTGAAATCCCTCCAGTTCCCCGCACAGCAATAGCTTTCAGGTTCTTTGAACCCATGACCGCGCCCATTCCGGTTCGAGCAGCTGAGTTACCCGTGCCCGAGTTGATGGAGGCATAGACCACGAGCCTCTCGCCAGCCTGGCCGATCGATATCACCTTGGCCGCCGGGTCCTTTAACTCCTGCCTCACCATAACGGGCGTCTCATAGGTATCGTGCCCCCAGATCGCCGAGGCATCACGAATCTCTACCTGATCATCCCGGATGGATAAATAGACGGGTTTCTCAGCTTTCCCTTCGATGACCAAGGTGTCATAGCCGGCAAATTTCAGCTCCGCTGCCAGGTACCCTCCCATACCAGAATCGCCGAACGCCTCGGTCACAGGAGACTTCGCCATTACGTCTAACCGACATGCGCCGGGAAACGGTGTCCCTACCAGGGCACCGGCGCCAAAAAGGAGAAGGTTCTTCGGGTCAAATGGCTTGGTTCCCCGTTCGAGATTATCAAATAGGATCTTGAGATTTATCCCTTTTCCCCCCACAAATCGATCGCCATAAGGGCCGACAGGATCGCAGCGGATCTTCCCGTCTGTTAGGTTGACCCAGAGAATCCGTCCTCCCCGCAGGTATTCCACTTATCTTCCTCCTCTTCCCGGCACACGTTCCAGAAGATCCTCCTTTTCTAAAATGCTTGTCAGCCTCTTCATTCTTCCCTTATCTGCCTCGTCACCGCTCCCCAAAGTCAAGCAGTGAGAATGACAGAATGGAATGCATTGCGGTTGTTCTCCGCAAAGATCACAACAGATGGCCACTTTTCTCTGGTTGTCTAAGAAGATGCACCCTGCCGGGCAGGCATCTGCACAGATTCCACATCCAGAGCACCTTGTCTCATCAACCGTTAAAGCGTCATTTTCGCTCTTACGGGAAAGCGCCTCAGATGGACAGGCCTCCACGCAAGAGGATTGCTCACATTGTTGACAGACAATAGGCAAGGAAAAGACCAACCCGTTTTTCTCTCTGCGGATGACGCGAATCGCCGATCTTTCTGGATTGCACTCACCAAAATGATAGAGTGAGCACACGACTTCGCATGTCCTGCACCCCGTACATCCGGAGGGTTCCACGGAAATGAATTGAGGCATCATCAACCTCCTTCCACAGCAACGAGAGTAGCCCTTTGTCCTTGACCTTCTTCTTTCCCGTCTGTTAAGTTTAACAATAACCTATGTGTCTTCTATTTTCTAATCCGATTGAACCACTGAGGCAAACAGGTTTTTAATGGATACTGTATCCATTTTCATCCCTTGTACGGTTGACCTCTTTCTTCCCCATATCGGCGAGGCTACGGTGTCGCTCCTTCGCCGAACAGGGGTGAAGCCGATCTATCACACGGAGCAAACCTGTTGTGGCCAGCCGGCCATCAACGCCGGATATCGTGAACAGGCGAAAAAAGCGGCCAAACATTTTATCCAAGTCTTCGGGGATGACGAAGAAGTAGTCAGCCCTTCCGGTTCGTGCGTCTGCATGGTCAAATACCATTATCCCGAGCTTCTCTCTGAGGAACCGGAGTGGAGGAACCGGGCGGAAGAACTGAGCCTACGGACTTATGAGCTTTCTCAGTACCTGGTCGATATTCTGAAAGTGGAAGATCTCGGCGCCTCCTTTCAAGGAAAAGTCGCCTACCATGAATCCTGTCATATCCTCCGCGGTCTGGGAGTTTCCGAACAGCCCAAAAAATTGATCCGCGCGGTAAAAGGGACTCAACTGGTCCCGTTGAATGCGGCGGATACTTGCTGCGGGTTCGGAGGGGAGTTCGCCAATCGTTATCCGGATATCTCCGAATCGATGGTCAGGGATAAAGCGGGGGACTACTTATCGAGCGGGGCCGACCTTCTGCTTCTTTGCGAACCGGGTTGTCTTCTGAACATTGGCGGGTTTCTCAGCAGAAACCATCCCGGGAAGAAGGCGATGCATCTAGCCAGCTTCTTGGCCCAATATCAGGAAGCCTTCAAGACGGGAGATGTTACCCTCGAACCATGAAAATTGTAACCCCCTCTTAACTCCCCCTTCCCCCTCTTAACCTAAGAGGGGGAGAGTCGAGGGGGCGTTAGATTGGGGGGGATGAAGGGGGGTTAAGGGTACGGGATCCTTTGGTGCGATGGAGAACGAAAATTTAATTAAGTTGCGGACACGCAACACGGACACGGTCACGTTATTTTCTAGGAAAGAATTTGACCGGAGGTAGATGAGTAGAGGAGATGGATGGAAGTTAAAACAGAACAATTTTCAGAGATCGCCAAGGAGGAGTTGCGAAAAGCCTATACCTTCCTGAAAGCGGGAGCCAACTTTGTCCGGATAAGGCGGGAGACTGCGCTCTCAACGTTCCCCGACGCCGCTGCAGCCCAGGCTTACGGGGCGATCATCCGAGCAGAGGCGATTGCGCGGCTCCCTGAGCTTCTGGAGGAGTTTGAAAAAAATGCATTGGCTAACGGAGCTAAAGTTTTTTGGGCTCGGGATGCCAACGAGGCGAGCCAATACATCGTCCGCCTCGCCAAGGAGCGGGGAATCCAATATGTCACCAAAGGGAAATCCATGGTGACAGAGGAGATAGGTCTCAATGAGGCTCTGGAGAAGAATGGCGTGAAGACCTGGGAGACAGACCTCGGCGAGTTCATCATCCAACTCTTGGGTGTCCCTCCATTCCACATTGTGGGCCCTGCCATTAATATCCCTGTCGCAAAGGTGCGGGATCTGTTCATGGAGAAGATCGACCTGAAGGAACCGACCTCGGATCCTGTGCAACTGGGGCATGCGGCACGGATTTTTCTGCGCGACAAATTTCATTGGGTCGACATGGGCATTGCGGGTGTGAACATGGCGGTGGCTGAAACCGGCACGATTGTGAATGTAGAAAACGAAGGAAACATCCGGTTCAACAAATCCTCTCCCCGCACGCAGATATCGGTGATGAGCCTCGAAAAAGTGGTCCCCACGCTGGAGGATGCGCTGCACTTGATAAGGCTCCTGTGCCGGAACTGCACCGGACAAAAACTCTCTGTGTACGTTTCAATGGACAACAGCCCAAAGAAAAGTGACGAGATTGATGGACCCGAGGAGCTTATAATCGTCATCGTTGATAACGGCCGGTCCAGGATTTATCAGGACGAGATTGCCCGAGAAGCCATGTGTTGCATCCGCTGCGGCGCCTGTTTGAACGGCTGTCCGGTTTATCGGCAAATCGGGGGATATGCTTACGGCTGGGTCTACTCAGGGCCGATGGGCCAAGTCCTTAATCCGCTCCTTCTCGGGTTGGGGAGAACGCAGAATCTCTACCGGGCTACCACCCTTTGCGGGTCATGCAAAAGCATCTGTCCGGCTGGTATTGATCATCCCAGTCTATTCCTTCATTACCGGGCGAAAGATGTATCGGGAGACGCAGCCCTGCGGGCAAAAAAACCCCCCATGATGGAAAGGATATTTTTCCGTTTGTGGATGTGGGGAGTAACCCGGTACCGGTTGTGGAATTGGGGGGTGCGATTCGTTCGACCTTTCATTAACAAAGACGCGCATGAAGGGATGCTCCGTGAGGTGGGAGGCCTTTTCAAGGGATGGTTTAGAAGCAGGGATTTGCCGGTCATGGCTAAAAAAACGTTTCACGATCGTTGGATAGAAGCACAGAAAACAGAATTCAGGAATCAGAAGTCAGAAGCCAGAATGAGAAAAAATTAGAATTTCCATTCTGGATTCTGAATTCTGGCTTCTGGCTTCCGGAGGCTTTAAGGTGAAACAAGGTGCGCGAGATGAAATTCTAAGCAAACTCAAGGCGACCCCGAGAAAAACAATACCCCCCCGGCCGGAGAGGCCCGTCCTTAGAGAGCTCTCTCTGACCACGGAAGAACTGATAGAGACTTTTTCGAAAAACCTTTCACAAGAAGCGGGGATCGTCCATCGAGTCAAGGATCGCCGGGAAGCCCTGGAAAAACTCTCCAAAATCGCCAAGGAAGAAGGCCTGAAGAAGGTGATGGCGAGCACAGACGATGTCATCGCTTCTCTGAATTTAGCCGCCTGGGGGAAGGAAAACGAGGTTCGGGTCATGACTCCCCAGGATTTTGCCAGCCGGGATTCTTTCAAGGATGCGGTCTTCGAGGAAGTCGATGCAGGCATTACCGGCGCTGATTTCGCTGTCGCCGAATCAGGAACGCTGGGCCTCATTCATAACAAGGACCAGGCGAGGTTGACGTCCCTGGCTCCGATTCTGCATGTTGCCATCGTGCCGGTGGAAAGAATGATCGCAGTCTATGAACAGGTCGCCGAAAAAGTCTTTTGGGAAAAAAAGAACCTCCCCAGTCAATTCTGTTTCATCACGGGGCCGAGCATGACCGCCGATATTCGGGGGATCCCGTTCAAAGGCATGCACGGACCCAGGAAAGTCATCGTGCTTTTGGTAGGAGAATGATATGAAGAAAATTTCGATTCCCTCCAGGCTTTGGTATGAGAACAAGGAATGGGAGTTGACCTTCCCGGACCGATGGGAGGTGGACAACCTCAATCCGCCGGGTTTTGATAAGCCCGGGCTTACACCGGAACAAATTCGAGAAAGGATGGATCACCCTGTCGAAGGACCGCCCCTGGCAGAAATGGCTAAGGGGAAAAAGCAGGCGGCGATTGTTTTTGATGACATGACCCGGCCGACGCCGGTAAAGGAAATTGCTCCGTACGTCCTCGAATCCTTGCACAGGGCGGGGATGAACAAGGATCAAATCCGCTTTATCTGGGCGTTGGGGTCGCACGGAGTTTACGATATGATCAACGCCCGCAAGAAATTGGGCGATGAGATTGTAGAAAATTATGCCGTCTACAATCACGACCCTTTTCAGAATACCGTGCGGTTGGGAAGGACCCCGACTGGGGTGGAACTCTGGTTCAATCGGGAATTCATGAACTGTGACTTGAAGATCGGGATCGGATGCATTACGCCTCACGTCCACGTGGGGTTCGGGGGCGGTGCCAAGATCATCCTTCCTGGAGTGGCCGGAATCGAGACCATCAATCAATTTCACAATCAATTCTACCGGGACCGGGCTCGAACCGGGCTCGGGAATTTTTCCAACAACATCATGAGGGCGGAATGCGATGCGGGCGGGGATGCCGTGGGTTTGAACTTCAAGGTGGATTGCCTGATCAATCGTCGGGGAGAGATTACGAGTCTTTACGCTGGCCCCTTCCGAGCCACTCATGCCGCCGGTGCAGAAGAAGGAAAAGAGCATTATGGAATCCCTCATTCTAACGGATATGACCTGGCAATTTGTAACGCCTATGCCAAGGCCAATGAGTCGGCCATCGCCATTATTTTTGCCCTGGCCCTGTTAAAACCACAGGAGGGGGTGGCGGTGCTGATCTCAGACGCTCCGGAAGGTCAGGTCGCCCATTATGTGATGCGGGGCTGGGGAAGCGATTACGGCGGCCGTCATTTTTTTGCAAGGCCCAGAGGTTTTGGGCAAAGGTTGATGAAGAAATTGATTGTCATGGCCCCCTATCCCGATCGAACCAGTCTGGACATGATTTGTCATGTGGACGATGCCGTCATCGTCAAGACCTGGCCCGAGGTCTTGGCTCTGGTCGAAAAAGAATTCCCGGGGGGAGCAAAGGTGGCCGTGGTCCAGGACGGCACAATGATGCACATGCAAGCGCCTAAATAATGTCAAAGCTCGAAGTTCAAAGGAAACCCAAAGCTCAAATCCTTCCCCACCTCCCTTTGCCTGCCTCCGGCAGGGAAAAGATACCAAAGGGAGGAGAAATATTTCCCCCTTTTGACAAAGGGGGATGAAGGGGGATTAGATGATCTGTCTCAATGTGCTAAGTGTTACCAAAAAATAAATTTGAAATTTACTCATTTAGCATTCCTTTGACATCTGAACTTCTGTGTCAGACAGAATTTTTCAGTGACTATTTCAGTTCTACTTACCGCATAGGGAGAACAGGTGACCGACAACATTCTCATCATTCATCCAAGAGATAATGTGGCCGTCGCCCTAAGAACGCTGGGTGTCGGAGACTTCGCCGTAGCAAAAGGGATAGAAGGATTCCCGGCCTCGGAAGAAATACCCGCCAGCCACAAGATCGCTCTTCGGGATATTTCAAAGGGAGAGGAAATCATAAAATACGGAGAGATCGTGGCAGTCACCACTCGCGATATCAAGAAGGGAGAGTGGGTCCATACGCATAACCTTGGAAGCAAGCGGTGGAAGAAATAAACGGATGCGCATGTTACACCGAAAAGGTAATTGAGTGTGCTTCCAACCCTTTACCAAGCGGGTCTTTATTATATTTTATGGGTAACAATTCGATGTGCCCTGTTGTAACCTTTGGAGTAAGTCGGGCAGTGGAGCAGCGACACGCTCAAATGTTCCGCTGTAAAGGTTGGGTGATAAATCACCCGGCGCGCCGTAATTATCTATTTTATTTTTAGCCGTCTCAGCACACCCAACTACCTTTTGGGAAGTCCTTTATGCGACGAGTGAGTGATATTACTGGATACGAAAGAAAAGACGGAAAATTCGGGATTCGTAACCACGTCCTGGTCCTCCCCACAGTCTCTTGCGTTAACGGCGTCGTCCATCGCATATCCCGTGAAGTGCCAGACGTGGTCTGTCTCCCTCATGCTTATGGATGCGGTCGCGGAGGGCCCAGAGACCTAACCATTCTGTTTCGGATTCTCTCGGGCTTAGTGCATCATCCCAACGTCGGCGGAGTGGTTCTCATCGGATTGGGCTGTGAGGTTTCCAATACGAAAAGCTTGCTTTCCCTGATCAAAGACGCAGGCAAACCCGTCGAAGTGTTTGATGTGCAAAAGGACGGAGGTTCCCTGAAAACAGCGAAGAAAGGGGTCGCCGCGGCTCGCCAAATCCTATCGGAAATCAGCAGCCAGCAGAGGGCTGCGATACCGTGGGACAAACTTTTGGTGGCCATGGAATGCGGCGGTTCGGATGCCATGTCGGGCGTGACGGCCAACGTCGCCATGGGTGCTCTCTCGGACTGGCTAATAGAAAACGGAGCGACTGTGATTTTCGGCGAGAATACGGAGATGATCGGTACAACCCATGTGCTCGCACGAAGAGCGAAGAATGCTGAGGTGGCCAAACAAATTGAAGAAATGATCGAGCGCGCCGAGAAGTTAACCCATGAGGTGATGGGAGACTTGGCGAGCCTGGTCATCTCCCCCGGCAATATGGACGGAGGCATGAGCACCATTGCTGAGAAATCGATGGGCTGCATCTTTAAAGGAGGCACCACCACTATTAACCAGGTAGTAGATTATGGCGAGGTTCCTTCGGAACGCGGGCTCATCCTGCAGGATGGCCCGGGTTACGATGGAGACTCCATGGCAGGCCTTGCGGCCAGCGGTTCTCAGCTTATGTTTTTTTCTACCGGTCGGGGAACTCCGGCCGGATTTCCCGCCTTGCCCGTAATCAAGGTGGCCAGCAATACCAGAATCTACGACGCCATGAGAGACGATATGGACGTCAATGCGGGAAGTCTGGTGGAAGGGCAGCCATTGAATGGCTTGCGGACAGAGATGATCGATTTAATGATCCGGGTGATCAACGGTGAAAAAACAAAAGCGGAAGCGAACGGCATGGACGTTTTCACCCTGATGACCGTCCATCCGCCATTCTGAAAACACGCCTATCTCTTTTTTTCGGTGCCGTTTTCTGCTTGACATAGAATTCTGTTTCTCATATATTCAACTCACCCCGAAGCAAGTCCTTAACAAAACTCAAATGACAAGCTGTGCTGAGGGAATTGACCCAGATGCAGAAATCTTGATTACGAGGATCGATTTTTCAGTAATTTTTTTATGTCTTTCCAAAATAACTGACCAAAAAACATTTTCAAAAAGAGAATTCTTTTGCCCCGGCAGGAAAATGGCATGGCCTTTTGGCAACCTGTTCTAACGTCAAACGGGGGATGTCGCAGCCGAGGGTCTCCACCTGACCACAGGTGAGTTCCACACGATAATCTGAGCTTACGAGAAAAGGAATTGGCAAAAGGAAGGAGGTTCAAATGAAACCAATCGCAAAGGGTATTTTCATTCTTTTAGCTATTCTTTCTTTTTTGTCGCTGACGACCTTTGGTCCGTCGCTGGCCGCCGCGACCGGTCTCGGCAAACCAAATGCCGTCTTCGATGTCAACAAAATGGGGGATATGTCGGACTTCGATCCGAACAACCCGGTGATCCCGACCGGGGACACGATCAAGATCGCCTGTGTTGCCTCCCACTCCGGCCCGGCCGCGCAGGTCGGCCAGATGTACTGGATGAATCTTCTCTGGGTGGCTCACGACATTAACAAGAGGGGCGGCATCTTCGTGGACGGAAAAAAGAAGCTGCTTGAAATCATCAAGGCCGACACCATGTCAAAGGCTGACCAGTGCAAGAAGGTATGCGAGAGGATGATCCTCCAGGAAAAGGTGAATGTGTTATGGGGCACCGACGGCAGCAATATGATGAAAGTCATCAACGAGACGGCCAACAAATATAAAGTCATTGCCCAGAACGCCGCTGGCTTAGCCGACGATCTCCAGGATGCCACGAATTTCTCCCGCTATGCCTTCATGTCCTCTTTTTCCACCGAACAGATCGGCCGCGGCCTGGCGTATTATTACGGCCAGATAAGAAAAAAGGAGAAAAAGTTTTACATCCTCTGCCAGGATTACATGTTCGGTCACGACATGGCAGAGGGATTCAAAAAAGGGCTGAAAGAATATTATCCTCAGGCCCAGATCGTCGGCGAGGATTACCACAAGCTCTTCCTCACGGATTTCGCCCCTTATCTCACGAAGATCAAAGCCTCCGGGGCTGAGGTCGTCTATACGGGTGATTGGGTCCCGGATGCCGCTAACCTCCTCAAGCAGGCGAGGCAGATGGGGATTACACTTCCCTTCGCCCACATCTTCATGGACGAGCCCAATTTCCTCCATGATGTAGGCGTTGAGGGCACGAAAGGACTGGTCCAGCTCAGCCAGTACGGGCCGGGAGGGGGCAACCCATCCTTCAAGACCCCGGAACAGATCAAATATTACAAAACGTGGAACAACCTCTGGAAAACCAAGTGGACAGCGCCTTTCAACACCCGCCTTTACGAACACGGGACCGGAAACTTCGGCTCCTACATCATGCAGACCTATTGGCTCCTGAGCGTTATGGAGAGGGCCAAGAGCACGGACCCGGAAAAAATCATAAAATTATGGGAAGGGGACAGCTATCAATTTGTAAACGGGAAGATCTTAACGATGAGGCCCTGTGACCACAAGGCGATACAGGATCTTCACATATTCGAATTCGTTCCGTCCGAGCAGCAGAAGGTATCTTTCAACATCCCACCCTATTACTGGTATCAAAGTTGTTCCAACGCGGGTCCGACATTCACGATCCCCGCAGAAAAGGTACTTCCCCTTATGGACCAGAACCTGGATCGGTGCAAAGGCAAGAATGCTTGGGGAAATTAATTTAGAACCGCATAGTGCATAGGGACAAAGCGCATAGCGTAGGAATTACTCTAATCTTCTTTTCACGTTTCATTTCCAATGCGATGCGCTTTGCGCCATGCGTATTTTTCTATTGCAAGGGTAACGGATGAACCCCACGACCGCCATGTATGTGGCCCAGGGAATCCATGGGCTCGCCTACGGTATGATACTGTTTCTCGTGGCCTCCGGCCTCAATATCATCTTTGGCATGATGGGGATTCTGAACCTGGCCCATGCCTCTTTCTTCATGCTTTCCGCGTATTTTTCCTACCAGTTTCTATCGATGACCGGAAATTTCTGGCTGGCTTTGCTCTTCGCGCCGGTCGCCACCGCCTTTTTCGGAATTCTTCTGGAGAGGTTTCTCCTCAGGAAAATACATGCTCTCGGACATATGGGCGAATTAATTATAACGGTCGGAGTTTCTATGGTCATTCTCGCCGGCGTGAAGATCTTCTGGGGAACCGAGAGCCTTCCGCTTTCGATTCCTCCGGTTCTGACGGGACTGGTATCCATCGCAGGCATGGACTACCCGGTCTATCGGCTTTTCATTATTGCACTGTCTCTGGTTGTTTTGGCCATTATGGCCCTACTCCTTTACAAAACCCGTTTGGGCAAAATCGTGCGCGCCGCCGTCTCTGACGCCGATATGGTCAATGCCCTCGGCATCAATATGCCCCTGGTCTTTATGATTGTCTTTGGAGTGGGCACATGGCTCGCCGGCGTGGCCGGGGTGGCCATCGCACCCATACTTTTGGTATTTCCCGGATTGGCGGATCAGATGGGCATGGACGCGTTTGTGGTAGTGGTGACAGGGGGATTCGGAAGTCTCTCCGGAGCCCTTATCGTCTCCATCATATTTGGGTTGCTGAGCTCCTATGGCGTGCAGTTCCTTTCCCAGTTCGCCCCGCTCTTGATGTTTATCTTCATGGCTATTGTGCTTGCGATCAAACCCACTGGCTTCTTTGGAGAAAGGGAATGACGAATCAAGCTTTTAAATGGACCCTTTGGACGGCTCTGGTCGCGGTCTTGGCCATTTACCCCAAGCTTTTCGGTATCTACTATACCAACCTGTTTGTCACTTTTGCTGTGTTTGCCATTTTTTCAGTTTCGTTCAATTTGCTGCTTGGCTACACCGGGCTTCTCAGTTTTGGCCATGCCATGTTTTTTGGCGCTGGTGGCTATGGCACGGCCCTGGCCTTGAAGCACATCCCAGGGTTGCCCCTTTTGCCGGCGGTATTGTTCGGTTTGGTGTCGGCAGCGATCCTTGCCCTGATATTGTGCCCTTTAGTCGTCCGGGTCAGCGGCACAGCCTTTGCCATGCTCCATCTCGCCTTCGGCCAGCTCTTGTATATGCTTGCGTATAAATTGAGAGGCATCACCGGAGGTGAGGACGGAATCGGAGGGTTCCCCATACCTCCGTTTGGCATTCCGGGAGTTGTTTCCATTGATATGAAAGCTCCAGAAAACTTTTATTACTTTGCCATAGTCGTCCTTGGCATTAGCCTCTGGGTGATGTGGTTCTTTACGAAGACGCCCTTTGGGCAGATCCAGGTCGGTCTCCGGGATAACGTCATGCGGATCGACTACCTGGGGTTCAAGGTGCCCCAGACCAAGGCAGTGGTTTATGTTGTCGCCGGTGCTTTTGCCGGGGTTGCCGGCTCCATTTATGCATTGTTTCAAAACCTGATCTCGGCCGGTGCCCTGGACATCTTTACCTCTTTTACGCCTGTCACGATGACCATGGTTGGGGGGATCGGCAGCTTCCTTGGCCCCATCCTGGGCGCAGCCGTCATTCAACTGATGGAGGAACTGACTACACGGTTTACGCAACAAGTGGAGCTGGTGGTGGGCCTGATCCTCATTCTGGTCATTCTATTTGTCCCCATGGGGTTTGTGGGATTGGTCAAACTTCTGAGGCAAAAATGGGCTGCCCATTTTGCCCCGGCGGCTAACTTGGGGAGAACTTCATGAACACTCTGGAAACGAAAGGGCTCTATCACGATTTCAGCGGATTGGAAGTGCTTTTCGATGTCAACCTGCAGGTTGAAGAAGGAGAGCGACACGCCGTCATCGGGCCTAACGGCGCGGGGAAAACAACTCTCTTCAATGTCATCACAGGGACTTACTCGCCGAGCCGGGGGCAGGTGTTCTTTAAAGGGAAAGACATCACCGGAGCCAAGCCACACAAGCTGACGCGCCTCGGCGTAGGCCGTTCCTTTCAGATCACCAGCACGTTTAACCGATTGACCACTTTCCAAAACATTCGGCTGGCTATCCTTTCCAAAAAGGGAATCCGTTTTCACTTATTCCGTAACGTGGACAAGATGCAGGACGTCACCCAAGAGACCGAAGAGGTATTAAAGCGGATCAATCTGGATCGGGAGCGAGACATGCCCGCTGGTATGCTGTCATACGGGAAACATCGTTCTCTGGAAATCAGTCTGGCTTTGGCGACAGACCCGGATCTAATCATGCTCGACGAGCCGACTGCGGGTATGTCCCGGGATGAAACGCATTATGCCGTGGAGCTGATCAGGCGGTTGACAGAGGGGAAAACCGTGGTCATCATCGAGCATGATATGGACGTGGTGTTTTCCCTGGCAGATCGTATCACCGTACTCCATCATGGAGAGATTCTGGCGACAGGCCCCCCGCAAGAGATCCGGCAGAATCAGGCAGTGAAGGATGCTTACCTGGGAGAAACAGAAGCTGAATCCGCGTAGGGCATGATGAAGTGTACAAAGCACTATGCACTATGCACTTTGTACTATGCACTTTGCACTTTGTGCTTTTATTGAGGAGTGGACATGCTACTTGAAGTTCATGATTTAAATACTTACTACGGTACGAGCCATGTCCTACAGGGGATTTCTCTAACTGTTGCTCAAGGGGAATTGATCGCCCTTCTGGGTCGAAACGGGATGGGGAAAAGCACAACCCTAAAGAGTATCATTGGCCTGGTCAAACCAAAATCGGGGTCGGTGATCTTTCAGGAAAAGAATGTTACGGGTTATCCGCCTTACAAAGTGGCCAGGGCCGGTATCGGCTATGTTCCCGAGGAGAGACGGATCTTCCCCAATCTCTCGGTGATGGACAACCTGTTCTTGGGAGTCAAGGGAGGGAAGATCCTTCATCCCGACGATCCGAGCGTATGGACAGTGGACAGGATCTTTCGCCATTTTCCCATGTTGCAAAAGAGAGCCAAGCAGCCGGGGAGGTTCCTATCTGGGGGCGAGCAGCAGATGTTAACCATCGGCCGCTCCCTGATGGGTAATCCTGGATTGCTGTTAGTTGATGAACCCACGGAAGGCCTTTCGCCGCTTCTGGTCAAGGAAGTGAGAGATATTCTGGAAGAGATCAACAAGGTCGGTGTCTCCATTCTACTGGTGGAACACAACATCAAGGTGGCGATGTCTCTGGCAGACCGAGTCTACCTGATGGGCAAGGCACACATTGGGTTTGCGGGCACCACAGAGGAGCTAAAGGCCCAACCGCAGGTCCGCGAAAAATATTTGGAGGTGTAAATTCCAGTTTTGACAAATACTAAGTAATCTTCCATGACGCTTAAGCCACCCTGATACGATGAAAATTGCCGTTGTTCCCCTTTAGCAAAGAGGGGTTCGGTGATTTGAAAGCTATTTTCTAAGTCATTTAAAAGTATTGAACCCTTCCTCAACCGAATGAGCAGATAATCGACGAAATTAATATTTCCGCACTGAACGTAAAAAAGATAGAAACTTTGTTGAAAGTTTTTATTTAGATCCCGAATTTAAAAATCCCTTTTAAAGAAATTTAACAATTGTTAGTGAATGGGGTAAGCATGCTGACCTCTCCTCGACTGGTCTGAAAGGGGAACTCCACTATCGCTTAGAGAGGGGGTGATAAAAAAAATGTAGCTCAGTAAAAGAAGGAGGTTGTCTTTTTCAAAAGAACTTCTTCTCCAAAAATGGATTCTATGCGAAATCTCGGGGTAATTTTTAAAAAGTCTAACGAGGAAAGGAGGAGCCAATGAAACCAATTGGTAAATTTCAAGGACGACGGATCGTAATAGGGTGCATTTTTATGGTCGTTGTTTTTTTGTGGGGCCTACCACAGACCATGGCCTTCGAGCCCCTCAAGGGGGACCTTTCCAAATATGACCCGAACAAGCAGACATTTCCAACTTCCGGCGACACCATTAAGATCGCCATATGGGATGTCTTCAGCGGGCCGGATGCCTGGATAGCGGAGGCTTACTATGCCATACTCGGATTTGTCGCCCAGGATATCAACTCCCAGGGCGGAATTCGTGTAGACGGCAAGATGAAGAAGATCCAGATTATCAAGGCGGATACCCAGGCAAGGCCGGACCCGGGCAAACGGGCGGCCGAAAAGGCAATCCTCGAAGACAAAGTTAACGTGTTTACGGGGGTAGCCGGAAGCCACGTCGCCAAGGTCGGCCAGGCGGTTGCGAAAGAATATAAGACCATTTTCGTGGACAATGCCGCATACTCCGATGAACTCATGGACCTTCCGGACTGGAACGAGTATGTCTTTCGC
Organism: uncultured delta proteobacterium; assembly: GCA_963765435.1. Classification (GTDB taxonomy): domain Bacteria; phylum Desulfobacterota; class BSN033; order BSN033; family UBA1163; genus UBA1163. The sequence continues at coordinate 893,504 of CAVXWK010000002.1, read as the reverse complement.
ACCTGCGGGACCGGCTCCACCTCTGCTAAAAGCCTGGGAATTTTTTATGCAAAACGCCCGGAGACGAAGTTTTACATTTTAGCCCAGGACTACCTCTGGGGACACTCTTCCGCCGCCGTCTTCAAAAAAGTCCTAAAAGAAACTAAACCCAATGCCCAGATCGTCGGCGAGGAGTACTTTCCCGTGTTCACCAAAGACTTTGCGCCCTACCTGGAAAAGGTGAGAGCGTCCGGAGCCGAGGTGATCTTTACGATGGCCTGGGGTGCCGACAATCAGAACCTGATCAAGCAATCGAGACAATTGGGTCTGAAAAGCCCGTTGCATCCGGACCTTTACATTCCACAGGCTAGTGTTTTTCTCGACGACACCATACCCCTGAAAGTTATCGGCGGTCCGGCGGGGCGAGGCCTGGTTCTGTGCACAGATTTCCAGTTGGACCGCAGGTTACCTAATTCTCAGAAATTAGCCAACATATGGAACAAGCTGTGGAAGACATGGAAAGCGCCCTATGATACAGTCCTGTATCAATGGCCCAACGGCGGCTGGTATAGAAACCTCACATCATACTACTGGTACTGCCAGGTCATACAAAAGGCTGGCAGCACCGATCCGAAGAAGGTCATCGCCGCCTGGGAGGGAGACACCTTCGATTTTTTCGGCTGGAAACACTACATGCGGCCCGCTGATCATCAGGTTATAGCAGATCGTCCCATTTGTGAAATGGTGTTCCCCAACACGTGGGACCAGCCCGATAACGCTGCTCCCGGCAATCCCACTTGGATACCGGCATCGAAATGCCTCCCTACTTTCGATGAAAAACTTAAAGGACGGGTCAGCCAAAAATAGAATATCTTAGCGTCCAGCTAAAAGCTCGCCCCCGCTTTCAGTCGGAGGCGAGCTTTTACGGGAATGATTGAACCGTTACTTTATTTAGCCTTCAACCGGAAACTGCTTCTTCTCTCGCGGGTGACGTAAATTCTCGGGTTTCCGGATGCATACTATTTAGTCTTGCTCTCTTTTGAAGCTATTCAGGCAGGAGGACAGATAGATGAGCCCTACCGCCGTATTGTATGTTGCGCAGGCGATTCATGGCCTGGCTTACGGAATGTTGCTTTTTCTCGTGGCCTCCGGTCTTACCATGATCTTCGGTATGATGGGGATTCTGAATATCGCCCATGCCTCTTTTGCTATGCTGTCAGCCTATTTCTGTTACCAGGTTTTACGATATACCGGAAATTTTTGGCTGGCACTGCTGATTGCACCGGTGGTCGCCGGGATCTGTGGCGTTCTGACGGAGCGCTTTCTCCTGAGAACCGTACATAAACAGGGACATCTTGCCGAACTCCTCATAACCGTAGGGATAATGGCGCTTATCCTGGAAATCGTCAAACTTTTCTGGGGCACCGAGAGCCTGGTAGTAACGATACCCCAGAGTCTGAGGGGGCTCGTCAACTTCTCAGGTCTGACCTACCCGATCTATCGACTTTTCATCATCGGGCTGTCCGTGGCGATTTTGGGCTTTATGGCATTGATTCTCTTCAAGACGCGATTGGGCAAGATCGTGCGGGCCACCGTTTCCGACGCAGATATGGCCAGCGCCCTTGGGATTAATACCCCCTTGGTTTTCATGCTGGTTTTTGGAATCGGAATATGGTTGGCTGGCGTGGCCGGGGCAGTGGCTGGCCCACTCCTGACTGTGTTTCCCGGAATGGCAGACCTATTAGGGATGGATGCTTTCGTGGTTGTGGTTGTGGGAGGATTCGGGAGTCTCTTAGGGGCTTTTGTGGTCGCCTTGTTTCTTGGAGAGTTAAATGCTTACGGCATCCAGTTTATTCCGCGTCTCGCACCGGTCCTGATGTTTGCCTTCATGGCCCTTGTATTAGCTCTTAAACCGACGGGACTATTCGGAGAAAGAGAATGAGGAATAAACTGTATCAGTGGGTTCTATGGGGGGCGGTCTTTATCTTTGTGGCCATCTTTCCACATGTTTTCAGCATCTATTTTACCAACCTCTTTTTAGCATTCGCCATCTTCTCCCTGTATGCCGTCACTCTCAACTTACTGCTGGGTTATATGGGCGTCCTCAGCTTTGGTCATGCTATGTTTTTTGGCGCCGGGGCCTATGCCACGGCCATTGCCTTAACGCATGTCCAGGGATTCCCCCTATTGCCGGCAGTCCTGGTCGGCGGGTTGGCTGGCGGCCTGTTGGCCTTGATCTTAAGTCCTCTGCTCGTAAGGGTGAGCGGGACCGCCTTCGCCATGTTGACCCTTGCCTTTGGCCAACTCATCTTTGTCCTTGCCCTGAAATATAGAGAGGTAACCGGCGGTGAGGATGGAATTGGAGGATATTCCGTTCCGCCACTCAACATTCCTGGAGTGGTGTCCATTGATATGACCAATCAGATAAATTTTTACTACTTTGCCTTAGCGGTGATAGTGGTATGCCTTTTAATCTTGTGGTTTTATACCAAGACCCCTTTGGGCAGCCTGGTGGTCGGCATCCGGGATAATGCTATGCGGATGGATTACCTGGGTTTCAAATTATCACACACGAAGGCGGTCAACTTGATCGTCAGTGGTGCCTTCGCCGGAATTGCAGGCGCGATTAACGCGCTGCTTCAGAAACTGGTCTCGACCGTGGGCGTATTGGACATAGGTACCTCCTTTGCCCCCATCATGATGGCCTATATCGGCGGCGTAGGAAGTTTCTTCGGCCCGATCTTTGGCTCGGGCGTCATTTACCTCTTGGAAGACCTGGCTATTCGACTTACAGAGCGTATTGGCCTGGTCAACGGCGTGATCTTCATCCTGGTGGTTTTATTTGCACAAACGGGACTTGTCGGCCTTTTCGGCACAGCCAAGGCAAAATTGTTTCATAAGAAGAGGGCCTCATGAACATTAGGTCCCCGAAAAATATTTGGAAGTCTGAAATGGCTAAGTTTGGTATTCACCCGGGCTTCCCCCTTCCCTTTCCTCCCGCAAACTCCAGTAATTTATTTACAGCGAGCTCAATCATGATCGAGCGGGGGACACAGTGCTGAGGAGCGAAAGTGCGAATGTAACTGATTTCTTCCTCAGTGGGGATTGGGAAGGGCTTGAGCGGGTTGGCCACCCGGAGGTCCCATGGGATCTTAGACTTGACCTTGTTGAGATCGTTGCCCGGGAGCAGTGACTCGAGATAGACCTCTTTGGTTTTCTTGTCGAAGCGGAAGATTGCTTCGGTGGAGATTATTATCGAAGGACCGGACCCTGCGCGAAAGATTCCGCGGCTGTCACGTTCATCGCCCCCATCTAAGTATCCGGGAGAGGTGAAGTAGTCAAGTTTTTCTACGAAGTTACCACCCTTTAAGGTGAGGATGGTCTCCTTGGCATAGGAGACGAAATCGGGTGCGCCGCCGGCCCCAGTGAGGCGCATTCCTGTCTTAGCGGTACCGCCCATAAAAGAGGTATTGATGTTGCCATATCGGTCTACCTGGCCTACACCCAGGATGGCCTTGTCCACAAAACCCCGGTAGTTGATGGTGGTGAAGGTATTGAAGAGATCGAGGGCATAGGAGTAACCTCGCAGGCACATGACATCGGCGATGTGATTGGGCGGGAGCAAAGGATTGAAGTCAATGATGCCGGCCTCGGTCATGAGAACGGCATTGGGCGCATGGGTGGCCTTTGCCAAGCTGCCGCCAGTGGTGGGCAGACCGACCCCGAGCAAGACCTTTTCGTAATCCTTGATCTCGCGTGCCACCGCGATGATCATCAATTCTTCCTTAGTCGCTCTCGGAGACATCAATCAATAACCCCCTTTCTTCCATTAAGTTTTCGAACTCTTCCCTGGTCATGCCGAACAGCAACATTTTGCCTTCGTCATCCCACATGGAAGTGAAGGCGGAGCCATAGTTCACGGGAGCAGAGTAGTAAGGTCTGGCCTTGATCCTGTCGAGAAATTCCTTGCCGAAGCGCTCGACGTAATGCTCCAGGTAGGCCGCCCGGCTGGGGAGGTCATAGACCCATTCCTGCATCCAGGCCCGGAAGCCTTCTTCGCTCAGGTTCGCAAGATCCATCATGGCCCAGAACAGGGTGTCAAGATTGTAGTAGCCCGAGAGCTCGGCCGGGTGTGCCCCTCTCGGCTCCTCGATAACCGCGTTCACCCGGAAGCCCGGCACGATGGTGTATTGCGGACAGGACTTGATGATCTCGTGGTCCACGATCTCCTCGCAGCTCACGATGATCCTCTTGCTGGCCAAACATGCCCAGGATACCGAGCCCAGGGCCCCCCAATACTGGGCATTCCCGAACTTGTCCGCCCGCTGTACATGCACGACGCAGACATCCGGGTTAGCGGCAGGAACCACTGGCACATCCCGGCTTGTGAAAGGGCACCTGACCACGCCGAACTTACCATCGCCCATGAAGTCCCGGACTTTGAACACGTCCGAGGCCATAATCCCGGGCAGTACAGGCATGAATGAGTAACCCTGGGCGCCAGCAGTCAGGCGAGCATTGTAAGTAAAGTTCGTGTAATCCTCCACTTCAATCTTTCCGGCCCGTTGGTAGCGTTCCAGCATACTTCCTCCGGATCGGCCCCCCGAGCGCATACAATAGGTGGTTACTACCCTGCTCACACAGTCGCCCGCGATGAGCATTTCTACATCAAACACCCCGGATTGGCTGTAGATGGTCAACCCCTTCTTATGCTGGCGGACAATCTCGGCGATCTGGTTGTAGCAGGTGCCCACCGTGTAATTGCCAATCACAAGGTGGTCGCCGTCGCTCACAAAGCGACGGATAGCCTCCTGGGTAGTCATCACCTTGTTTTGGTTTTCCCCAGACATTCTTCCTCCCTCCGTTCTTCTTGGCAGTTTTGGCAATGAGCACGAGAGTAGATGCCAAATTAACAAAAAAGAAAGGATAAGGCAAGCATCGTATTTTGCACTCGCCTTTTTTGCTTGACATGGAACTCCGTTTTTCATATATTCAAAACGCTTTGGATCTGTTAAAAAATTCCTGTGGATAAGCTTTGTTAAAGGTCTGTTCCTATACGGGTCCGGTTTACAAGCTCCCGGCCGAAAAGGTGCTTCCCCTTATGGATCGAAACCTGGACAGATGCAAAGGAAAGAATGATTGGGGCGAGTAATCGGGAGCGGAACGCACCCGTCTCCCACCCTTTCGCACCAGGAGCCTTTGTTGGAATGGGGGAGGAGGATGGGACGTAATTTTTCCTTGACAAAGCAAGAAGATTATGGCATAAATTTTGTAATGGAAATAATAACCCTAATAAAGGGATAGAGGGAGGTAAACAAAATGAAAAAGATTTCTTTGTTGGCTGTCCTTTCGATGCTCGTGCTTGTTCTTTCCGTCCCTGCGTTTGCAGCCGAAACCAAGGCACCGGCGGGTACCAAAGCACCAGCGGCTTTTAACTTTGCGTATGGTATTTTTATCCCCGGTCCAGGAACTCCTATTCAGCTGACGGGTGGAGACATGCCAGGAGCCTCTCTGGGTGGCGCCGCCGGAGCCAAGCCACCAACGGCTTTTAGCTTCGCGTATGGTGTTTTTATCCCCGGCCCAGGAACTCCTATTCAGCTGACGGGTGGAGACATGCCAGGAGCCTCTCTGGGTGGCGCCGCTGGAGCCAAGCCACCAACGGCTTTTAGCTTCGCGTATGGTGTTTTTATCCCCGGCCCGGGAACTCCTATTCAGCTAACGGGTGGAGACATGCCAAGCGCTACACCTCTTTGCAAGTAACATTTTAATTAATATTTGGCTGGCCAATTACTTGGTTGTAGAAAAATCCGGCATAGGGTGTTGATATTGTCCTTACCCTTGCCGGATTTTTTTTGGGTTTGTCAGTGTCGGACTTTAGTCCGCCAGCCATCCATTGGGACGAGGGCCCATCAGATTTCGGATCGGTTCAGGGCTTCAGGGTGTCAAAGTGGAGGGTAATTTTAATTCGTCACCGGTCTGAATTTATAACAATAAACCTCTGTGTCGTCTTCCTCCTCGTGTAGCTTATCAATCATCAGCTCTACATCCATTTCCACCCTTAGATCCTCGAGATCACACCCTGTAAACAGGGTCTCCACTCGAATCCCTTCAGGCAGCTCAACAAATCCTATGCCATAAGGGACTTCCGCCTTATAATAGCCGGGAGGTCTTTGCATAACGACTGTGTAGCTATAAATCTTTCCCTTGGGACTGAGTTTGATCTCTTTTAAATTAGAAGATTGGCAGTAGGAGCACAACCCATTCTCCCTTTTCGGGAAAAAAACCTCTCTGCACTGGGTGCATTGACTGCCGATCAGTTGGGGCTTCCCGTCCGAAGTCCATAATCCTTCCCTCACCGGAACTCTCTTCTTCTCCTCATTCATATTCAGCCTCCTTCGGGGAAATAAGTGCTTTCATATCTATTTTCCATCTCAAAAGAACTCCCCCCTTCAGACAAAGGCTTGCATCCCCAAGACTTCTCGTCCAATGATGAGTTTCTGTATCTCGGTGGTGCCGTCGGGTATGGTGTAGCATCGAGCATCCCTGAAATAACGCTCGACAGCGAGTTCCTCAGCCAATCCATACGCCCCATGAATCTCGACGGCTTTAGAGGTAACCCGAACGCCCATTTCCGTAGCAAAAGCCTTAGCCATGGAAACCTCTTTTCTGCATTTCACGCCTTTATCAATCAGGTAAAACGCCCTGTATGTCAGGAGCCTGGCAGCCTCCACTTCGATCAGCATGTCCGCGACCATCTCCTGGATGAGCTGAAAAGATCCGATCACCTTTTTAAACTGCACCCGTTCCTTTGCGTAGCGTATAGAGGCATTGACCGCAGCCTGGGCGATCCCGACAGAAGCAATGGCTGCGTTCGCCCGGGCGTGGTTCAAAGCCGTGATGGTCCTCTTGTATCCCTCCCCCACCGGATAGAGAAGGTTCTTCTTGGGGACATGGCAGTCCTCGAAGACAAGCTCGGCAGTTGGGAAAGAACGAACGCCCAGTTTATGAATTTCCTCCGCTAAAAACGGAGATTTTTCCCTCTCCACCAAAATCTGACAAATCCCGGCTGCACCCTTAGAAGGATCGGTCTGGGCCACGACGATGACATAATCCGCAATCGTTCCGTTGGAGATCCACATCTTGGTCCCGTTGATCCTGTAATTCTCTCCGTCTAAAACGGCTTGAGTATCAACGCCGGAAGGATCGGAACCGTAATTCGGTTCCGTAATCGCGGTGCATATAATCTTTTCACCGGCCACTAAGCCCGGAAGAATTCTTTGACTCAACTCTTCATTGATAGACGCTACGATGCCCATGGTCGAAGCAGAAGTAATTCCCACAATGCCTCCCAAACCGGCATAGGCTCGCCGCAGTTCTTCATGGAGAATTCCCCAATAAATATGGTCCAGCCCGGGACCGCCGTATTGCTCGGGAACAAGCGTGCCCACATAACCAAAAGGCTTGAGGTCTTTCAGAAACTTCAGCGCGTTTTCCTTGGACATCGGCCCTTTGCGATCGTATTCATCCGCAATAGGCTCTATCTCTTGAGCCAAATATTTCCTCACTTCTTTTTGCAGTATCTTTTGCTCATCGGTAAATTCAAAATCCATCCTTCTCTCCTTTCTAGAGCGGGCCTCAAAAAAGCAGTCATTGCAAGGAGTCCTGCGCTTCGCGGGATTAAAACTCTAAAAACCAAATCGATACTTCATCTCTTTAATATGACCACTGCGCTGTTGGGGCCAGCGCCCATTGCATGGGCCAGTCCGATCTTGGCCCCCGACACCTGTCTCGGTCCGGCTTCCCCTCGGATTTGCCTGTAGATCTCAATGACCTGTGCCAGGGCAGTCGCTCCCAAAGGATGCCCTCGTGACATAAGTCCTCCATCCGTATTGACGGGAAGTTTCCCATTCAGGTCGAAGTATCCCTCCCGCAGCAACCGGGGCGCCTCTCCTTTGTCGCAAAACCCCATCTTTTCAAGATCCCAGAGTTCAGCCGGCGCCATAGTGTCATAAGCCTGAACCACATGCATCTCCTTTGGCCCGTATCCCGACATCTCCCTGGCCTGCTTCATCGAGACTTCGATGTGATCCGGGGTTTGAATTTTCACACTTCCACCGCCGTACATGTGGCCATAGGTTCCGCTCGACAGGACGGATGCGGCCACGCTGACCATCTTGGTCTTTGACTTGAGTTTCTTCTTGCTGCAGAGAATCACTGCTGTCCCCCCATCGGCCAGGGGGCAGGAATGGAGCAGCCGCAAAGGTTTGGCTATGATCCGCGAAGCGAGGACTTCTTCGATGGTCACCGGCTTCTGAAAACGGGCATTGGGATTGAGCGCCCCATTCTTTCGATTCTTGACTGTCACCCTGGCAAAATCTTCTTCCGTCGCCCCTGTCTCTGCCATATACCTGACGGTCCCCATGGCATAAGAGGCGGGCTGAACGTTGAAGCCCATTTTCCTCTGCCACTCTGGCCACGCAGTACTCGCGATGAACCCACGCGGCATCTGTTCGAACCCGACAGCGATCACTACGTCGTAAAACTCTGTCGCCACTGATTGATAGGCCAGGCGAAAAGCTGAGGAGCCGCTCGAACAGGCGTTTTCAACGTTCACAATGGGGATTCCGGTCATGCCGACCTTCTCAATGGTCTGGTGGCCGGAAGCCGTGCCGCAGTAAACGCTTCCGCAGAAAGCGGTCTGTATGTCCTTCCATTCCATGTCCGAATCTTTTAACGCTTTAAGAATCGCCTCGCTTCCGAGATCATAGAATTCTTTGAAGGGGCGGCCTTTTTCACCGTCATAGGAATCGAAGCGGGTGATGCCGACACCCGCCACCATCACTTCCCTCATTTTCTTCATGTTGAACCCTCCCTATTTCATTCCAAACCTTCACAACAGATTTCAAGGTGCGCTTCTTGGAGATTTCAACCCGAAATCTCATTCCATTATTGGTAAAGGTGGGGAAGCATATCCAACTGCCTTTTCAATGCAACGTTAAGGTTAGGACACCATGGTAAATCCCCCGCTGACGCTGAGGCACTGACCTGTAATGAAGCAGGCCTTGGGGGAAGTCAGGAACGCAATCGCGTATGCGGCATCGTAAGGACGGCCAATCCGACCCAGACCTTTGCCGATGGGGTAGACTTTCAAGATCCTCGCCAGGTTCGCGTCGGTTTCGGGTTTGGCGTCCGGGTCCAAGCTTGGTTTCGTTCCTTCATGGGCCGTCGCTCCGATGGCAATGCAGTTCACGTTGATGGCGTAGCGGCCCACCTCCTTGGCCAACGCTTTGGTAAACCCCAGGATCCCAGCTTTGGCTCCGGAATAAACCGCCAGGTTGGCCTCCCCGGTCCTCCCGGCTTCGGACATGACGCTGACGATCTTCCCCCCTTTTCTTTCGATCATGGACGGCAGCACGGAGTGGACGCAGTTCAAACATCCATGCATATTCAAGTCGATCTGTTTTTTCCAGAGGGTCGGTTCTGATTCAACGAAAACCCCCCGTTTGACCTGGCCCGTCCGAATTTCCCAGGGAACTCCCGCGTTGTTCACCAAAATATCCGCTGGCCCCAGCTCCTTTACAACCTTGGCTGTCATTGCCTTGACCTGATCCAGGTTCGTAACGTCTGCCTGCACGCCGATGGCGATCCCCCCAGCATCCTTTATTTCCTTAGCAACCTTGTCCGCTTTTTCCTGAAAGAGATCGTTCACCGCTACCTTTGCACCCTCGGCGGACAAGACTTTGCAAACTTCCCGGCCCACGCCCTGGCCGGCTCCGGTGACTAAAGCTACTTTTCCTTTCAGTTCCAGATCCATTTTTCTCTCCTTTCTAATCTAATACGTTCAAATGATGCGCAACAAAAAGTCATTTCGTTCTTACCACTGATTGCCCAGAAGATAAACCGATTTCACCCTCTCCCCTGGTGGGAGAGGGCGGGGGTGAGGGGGAACATGCCACGATCACCCCCACCTTTATCCTCCCCCGTCAAGGGTGAGGATATTACTCGGGGATTTTCATGTCACGAAAGATTTCTACGAAATCATCCGTCCCTGACCTTGCCAATAAGGCTCCTTGAGCTTTCTTCTCCAGATTTTGCCGAAGGGGCTCTTGGGCAACTCTTTGACGAAATCAACTGACTTTGGCTTTTTATAACTGGCCAGATGCTTCCGGCAATGTTCGATGATTTCTTCTTCGGTCGCCTTCATCCCTGAACGAACCGAGATGACAGCCTTTACCGCCTCTCCCCATGTTTCATCCGGGACGCCAAAGACCGCGGCCTCCAACACTGCGGGATGACTGTAGAGAACGTCTTCAACCTCCTTGGGGTAGATATTGAACCCGCCGCTCACAATCATGTCATCTTTGCGGTCCACCAGATAGATATAGCCATCTTCGTCCATGTGCCCCATATCCCGCGTATGCAGCCACCCGCCGCGCAGCGTCTCAGCCGTGGCCTCCGGCTTTTTCCAGTAGCCTTCCATCACTTGGTCCGACCGGACGACAATCTCCCCGACTTGTCCCGGAGGAAGAAGGCTCCCGCTTTCATCCATGATCCTCACCGTAGCGACATATACCTCCCGACCGATGGAATTCAGGCGTTTCAACTTCTTTTCACTTCCATCAAGCACATGGTCTTCCTTCAAGAGAAGCGTCACGGGCATGGTTGCCTCGGTCAACCCGTATCCCTGGACAAATATATTTCCGAAAACCTCAATGGCCCTCTTGAGGACATTGGGAGAGATCGGCGAAGCGCCGTAACGGATATTCTTGAGACTGCTCAAATCATATTTCTTTAGTTCCGGATAGGCGAGAAGCATCACGATCATGGTTGGAACCAGGTAGAGTGTGGTGATCCGCTCCTTTTGAATCATCTCCAAGAGCATCCGCTCATCAAAGCCCGGGAGAAGAACCACCTTGGCCCCCCGCACGATATGGGGGAGAATCATCGCGCCGCTGGCATGGGTGACCGGAGCCGTAAGGGCAACGGCATCCCCTTCTTGGATCCGGAGTCCCTCCATGAGATTGTTGAAGACCATAATCACATTGCTGCGGTGCGTATGAATGACCCCTTTGGGCTGGCCTGTGGTGCCTGCGGTATATCGCAAGTTGATTATGTCATGGTCGAAAATCTCTACCTCCGGCTTTTGCGAAGAAGCCTTGGCCAGCAGGTCTTCATAAGACAGCATCCCTTCTCCGGCCTGGCCGGTCGCGCAGATAGGCCAGGAAACCGTAGGGGCCTCGGGCAAAACGGAGGCAATGACTTCTTGAAATTCGTTGCCCAGCAGGATGGCCCGGGCATCGGAGTCGTTGAGCATATATAAATGTTCGCGTGCGGAATACCGGCTGTTCATCGGAACGAGGACGAGACCGGAGCACGCAAGGCCGTAAAAGCACTCCACGCTCTGGTGGCAGTTGTTCAAAAGCACAGCCACGCGGTCGCCTTTCTTTAGCCCCAGACTGAGAAGGGCGTTGCCCAGGCGATAGACGCGTTCCAGCAATTCTTTAGTGGTCAGTCGGGTATCCTTAAAGACCACAGCCGTATGATTGGGGAAGCGAACAGCTGACTTGGCGAGCAAATCCCCAATATTCATTGTCATCCTCCTTTTTCCATTCTTTATATGGTTCCTTCGGTCTTAAATGCGTCGATCTCTTCATCACGATATCCTATGGACTTCAGGATCTCTTCCGTATGCTCTCCCAAACGGGGAGGCGGCGTCCGCAACCTGTCGGGCATATCCGACAGTTTCATGGGAAATCCCACCTGCTTGATTTTCTCCCCATCTGCAAAGGAAATTTCCTGAACCATTTTCCTGAATGCCACATGCGGATCCTTTTCAATTTCTTCCGGGTTTTGCACGGGGGCTACGGGTACGTCCGCTTGGGTAATCACTTTTAGCCACTCTTCACGTGGCTTTGCGAGAAAAACCTTCTGTAACGTTTCGACGAGTTCCGGCCTCCGTGTTCGCCTTTCCATAGCCTTGATCCCTCGATATTCGGGAAGGCCGATCGCCACGCAAAGGCGGTCCCAGAACCAATCTTCATGAGCGATGGCCAGGGTGAAGAATTGGCCGTCTTTGGCCCGAAAGATCCCGTAGCCCGCATCCCGCTCCTTTTCAAACCAGCCGGTTCCCCAGAAGATGCCCAGGCGAGTACTCATCCAGGAAAGCAGGCCGTCAAACATGGACACATCGATAAACTGCCCCTGGCCGGTCTTCTGCCTGGCCTGTAAAGCAGCGAGAATGCCGATGGCCGAGAACATCCCTGAGGAGAGATCCCCGATGGCTACCCCCGGGGCAACAAAATTCCCTTTTTCATCCTGAAAACAATGGAGCATTCCAGCCATTGCCTGATAGTTCAGGTCGTGCCCCGGTAGGTCCCTGTACGGACCTTCCTGGCCGTAACCGGAAATGGAACAGTAGATGAGGCGGGGGTTGATTTTCCTTAACGTGGGATAATCAATCCCGACCCGGCCGGCAACACCCGGCCGAAAGCCATCCATGAAGACATCCGAATGCTCCACCAGGCGGTAAAGAATTTTTCTGGCCGCCGGCAATTTCAAGTCCAGAGTGAGACTTTTTTTATTGCCGTTGATACTCTGGAAAAAATGGGCCGATTGTCGCGCCAGATCTCCCACTCCGGGTCTCTCGATTTTGATCACCTCTGCTCCCAGGTCCGCCAGCAACAGAGAGCAGTAGGGCCCGGGATACTGATGGGCCGATTCCAAAATGCGAATTCCTTCCAGGGCAAACATATCCTTTCACCTCCGCCAACGACGGCAACTTCTCGAATGAGGATTCCCCCTCTTTACCCCGTTAGAAACAATGCCTCGCTGCTTTGCAGCAGGGTTTGGTTTTATAATAAATCCGGCGGGGTCTAATGCCGTGCTGGAATTTCTAACAGGGTTTACCTCCCCTTGTAAACAGGCTTCCTCTTCTCCACGAAAGCCTTAAACCCTTCCTTCCTATCCTCCGAGGCAGCCACGATGGCAGCGCAGGAGGCTTCATACTCCAGAGCCGAAGCCAGATCGAGCTGCATTCCCACATTCACCGCCCTTTTGGCAAACTTGATCGACAGAGGCGGGTTATTCATCAGTTTCCGGGCAAGTTCTTTAGCTTCCTCCATGAGCTTATCCACAGGGACAACCTTGTTCACGAGGCCCAGACGATAGGCTTCCTGCGCGTCGAGAAAATCCCCGGTATAGAGAAGCTCTTTGGCTTTGGTAATGCCGATGATCCGGGGCAGTCTCTGCGTTCCTCCGGCCGCTGGAATCACTCCGATCTTTACCTCCGGGACGCCAAAGCGCGCCGTTTCTGAAGCGATACGCAGATCGCAAACCAAACTGAGCTCGCATCCGCCCCCGACCGCTACTCCGCTGACCGCGGCGATGACGGGTTTCTCAAAATCTTCTATCTTGCAGTAGAAAGCGTGGCTTTTTCGCCTTTCAAAGAAGGATTGGGACTGGCTCATCTGGACCGTGGATCGCTCCTTGATATCGGCCCCTGCGCTAAAGGCTTTGGCCCCGCCGGTGAGGATGACGACCTTTACCTCATCGTCTTTTTCCATGACATCAAACACACCGGACAGCTCTTCCTTCAGCTTGAAGCTCAGGGCGTTCAGCCGGTCGGGTCGGTTCATGGTTACGATCGCAATGCCTTCTTCCTTTTCATAGATCAGGGTCTCGTAACCCATAGGCACCTCCATTTCCATTTGTGCTTCGTTGACGTGTTAAAAGAAATCCTCCAATCCCAATCCGGAATTGAGCGACGGGCCTTTGTTCAAATCTCTCGGCCGACTTCTGCCCCCTCATTCGTAGTATCGAGAACAGTCCTGACCTCACAACAGTCGCCGATCATATACGCTTTGGGGACAATTTTCCTCATCTCCTCCGCCAGTCTGTTTTCTGGCTCTGCCCCAACCGCCGAGTAAGCTCATAAACTATAGAAGATGAACTTATAAACTATATTCAATTTTTTCAAGAAAAAATGCGAGGTTTCTTCCGACCCCTTCTTCGCGGTATTGGCCGCTACTTTTCCTTCTCGCGGATTCAGGTTTCGTTATTCTTATGGGTTCCCCCAAAGAACCCTTCCACGAAGTATTCTTCACAAAGACTGCGGGAAGCATGATCCCGAATAGTCAATCTAAAGGAAAACTATTTCCAAAGTTCGGTCACTTCTCCTGTAGGCGGAGGAGTAGTCATCCATAGGATGGTTGCCCCTTCCCGAGAAGTTACTTCCCATCGGTGGGGAAGATTCGAGAAAAAATGGAGACTATCTCCCTGGTTTAGGATAAAGGCTTCTCCGTTTACTTCGTGTTTCACCTGCCCTTTCAGGCAATAGATGAATTCTTCACCGGAATGGGAATGCTTCTTAATCCCGCTTTTGGCTCCGGTTTTATGATGGATGAGCATGCCGAACAGTCTTGCCCCCCTTAAGCGAACTGCGAGGTATTCTATTTCATTTCGTCCGGCCGCAGTTCCAAAAACTTTTGCATTACTTTTATCGCAGTACTCAATATTTTCCATATATTCAAAATCGCTATTGCTATCTTCCAAAAAAAACCCAACCTTTTGCTGCAAGGCGTCTGCAATTTTCATAAGCACCGTGACGGTTGGAGTCATTTCTTGACGTTCGAGCTTATGGACCGTGGTCACTGAAACACCGGCCATTTCCGCCAATTGATTCAAAGATAGATCTTTCTGCCTTCGAAGCTGGGATATTTTGCTGCCGATCGAAGAGACAATTTCGTCTATTAAAATCTCTTTCATATTCTCATTTCCTCATTTCCACCAGAAGTTACTCCTCGCACAATCCCATAACTTATAGTGGACAGTATTATAAAATAAAGTTTATTCTGTCAAGAAAAAAACAGTTCTCAATTTTTGAGATCTGTCAACTGCAGAATATGAGTTTTATCAAGGCATTGAAAAAAAACTGGATAAGCAAATTGGGAAAGACCCTAACTTTTTCCTTGACTTTTTTTTAAGGTATTTAGTATAAGTGGTTGTTCTTTTTTTCTCAAAAAGGCTTGCAAAATTTTTTCGTTTGTTGTAAAAGACAGTTTGTTTAGGCTCAGGAAGGCAGATGAATCGATCTGCCGCTTTTTTGGCAACTCGTAAGAAGGAGTAACAGATCCATGTGGGGCACTCTCCAAGTCGTCCTCATATACGCGTTTCTCCTCGGTTCTCTATACCTGCTCATCTCGCTGGGCTTCTCCATCATCTGCGGCGTTCTGAGAATCTTCCACCTGGGATATGCATACCTCTTTACTCTCACCGTCTATCTTACCTGGATGTTCATGAAAGAATTTGGTTTGGGATTATTTCCTGCGATTATCGGCATGGTCATCCTCCAATTTCTTATTTCCGTCCTTATCTATAAGGGCATCATTATAAAATATGTGCAGCGGGAGGAGATCCTTCTGACAGGACTTCTCTTGTTCTCCATCATCGTGGAGCAAATCGTCAACTATCGCTACCCGATCCAGGCGGGCGTCTACATCCAGACGACCCTGATCAACGGAAGCACGCGGATCGGAACGACCGTCATCTCCAATCAGCTTATTGCGGGCGCGGGAATCGCTCTCCTCCTCACCTTCTTATTTGTCCTTTTCTTTCTTAAAACCCGAACGGGTTTGGCGGTGCGCGCTATCTCCCAGGATATTTACAGCAGCAGGATCATCGGGGTAAACGTCGAGAGCCTCTATGTCTTCACCATGATGCTGGTCCTGATTCCGGTGATTGTCGGGACACTGATTCTGTCGCCGGTCTGGTCCGTGGAGCCAGGGATGGGTTCACTTTATATGACCACAGCCATCTTGGTAGCCATTCTGGGTGGTCTGGGAAACATCAAAGGAACCATTATTGCCAGTTTTCTTATCGGCCTCACCCACGCCCTTGTGTCTTTTGTGCTGGGAGAGCCCCGATTTATGAACCTCTCCGCTTTAGTTCTGGTCATGATCATCCTGATGGTAAGACCGCAGGGGATCGCCAAGAGTGAGGCCTTATGGTAGACGCCGAAGTTAAGAGAGACCGGATTATCATCCGCCGCGAAGGAAAAAAGTGGGACTGGATGCTGGAGCCCAGATACTGGAGGAACGCCTTTCTTTGGTCCGCCTGCCTGTTGATCTTCCCCATCTTATGCTACTTTTTCAGCCCCATCCTCTTAAATACTTTGATCACGGCCAATCTTTATTCCGCCATAGCCATTCCGCTGGCCTTGATGACGGTGGGAACGGGTCGGCTCAATTTTGGCCCGAATTTCTTCGTCGGCGTTGGAGGTTATACGGCAGCCATCCTTTCCATTGCTTACGGGTGGGGGCCTCTTAAGACCCTTGCTCCCGCCATCCTGATCAGCTTGATCTCCGCTCTTCTCTTCAGCCCCCTTGTAATCTTGGCCCGGGGGCTCTACTACGTCCTCCTTACGCTCCTTCTACCCCTTGTCTTTCTCGAGGTCACCTTCATCTACTCGGATCTCTTCAAGGGTGACGTGGGCCTGGCTGGGATCAAACTATTGATGGACCTTGGAGACGTTAAAATCAATTTCCTAATGATCGCCTACCTCTCCATATTTTTGGTGCTCCTATATCTTCTTGTTGTCAACAAGATCCTTAAATCCCGTTACGGCCTGATCATGGCCACCATCAATGATGACGAAGACGTGGCTCACGGAATTGGTGTCAACATCAATGCGGTAAAGATTCTGAGCTTCGTCTTCTCCGCCGGGATGATTGGCGTTGCCGGATGGTTTTATGCCCATTACTTTGGAACCTTTGCCGGGATCACCTATCTCCCGCTCACGTTCATGGTGAAAATCCTTCTCGTTATTTTCATCGGCGGGCGGGCACAGGTTTTCGGTTGCGTGGCCGGCGGCTATTTCGTTGCGTTTCTCGAGATGATCCTGATCGCCACCCTGGGCAATATTCAGCCCGTGGTCTTCCCGATCATTCTTTTCATCCTCCTCTTTGCCTTGCCTGAGGGTCTTTTCGGGATCTACAGGAAACGCCGGTACCGGGAGTATTTGCCAACCTTGCATGTACGGAGATAGACCGAATGTCAGAGATTTTGAAAGTTAGAAACATCACGAAAAGTTTTGGTGGCCTCACTGCGGTCAACAAGATTAGCTTCGACATCAGTTCGGGAGAGACGGTGGGCCTGATTGGACCGAATGGAGCGGGAAAGACCACTCTGGTCAATCTCCTCTGCGGTTCTTACTATGCCGATTCGGGTGAAATCGAGATGGACGGAAAGCACATCACCCGGATGAAGCCTTATCAACGGTGCCGGATGGGGCTTAGCCGAACTTACCAGATTCCCCGCCCCTTTCCGGAGCTGACCGCTCTGATGAGTGTGGTGACAAGTGCTCTCTGCGGGAAGAAGAGGATAAACCGGGGTTTCGACGATGCGGCCGCTGAAGCCACCCATTACTTGGAATTTGTGGGGCTTTTCAGCAAGCGCAATATCTTGGCTCGGGATCTGACCTTCTTTGAGCTCCGCATGCTCGAGTTAGCCAGAGCCCTGGCGACCACGCCAAAACTTCTCTTCGTGGATGAGGTAATGGCCGGGCTCAATCCAGGAGAGGCCAACCGGGCTGTCCATCTGATTGCCCGGGCCAAGGAAGAGTTTGGACTAACCATCTTTTGGATCGAGCACGTGATGGCAGTCCTCATGGAAGCTGCGGAGCGAATCATTGCGATTCAATTTGGCGAGAAAATTGCCGAAGGGACACCGGATCAGATTGCGAATGACGAAAGAGTCATTGAGGCTTATCTCGGCTCCGGATGGCGCAAAAAGGATAGCGTGGAGCAAAGCGCATAGCGCATAAACTTTCTCTGACTGAGGCGTCCTGGTAGGGAGACCATGCTTGAGGTAAAAAATCTTAATGTATCCTACGGAGTGATTCCCGTCCTGCACGATGTCAGTCTATCCATCCGGGAGAATGAACTGGTCGCCTTGCTGGGCTCTAACGGGGCGGGCAAGAGCACCCTTCTGAATACAATTCAGGGAATCGTCAAACCTTCTTCTGGAAGCATCCTTTTTTTGGGAAAACCCATTGAGAACCTTCCCACGCACAAGGTCATCGCCGCGGGAATTGCTCAGGTCCCCGAGGGCAGGCGGCTCTTCCCCTACATGACCGTGAAGGAAAATCTCCTCCTGGGAGCATACCCCGGGAAGGCCTGGCAGGTTAAACAGGAAAGAATGGAATGGGTGATGGAGCTTTTCCCGATTCTCAAAGAGAGAGCAACTATGCCCTCCCGCCTCCTCTCCGGAGGAGAGCAGCAGATGCTTACGATCGGGAGAGGGCTGATGGCTCAGCCTCGACTACTGATGGTGGATGAGCCCTCTTTGGGGTTGGCTCCTGTCATCCAGGATCATCTTTACCAGACCTTGGGAAAGCTCCGGCAGTCCAAGATCACCATTTTGCTTCCCGAGCAGAACGCCTTGCGAGCCCTCGGGATTGCGAATCGTGGTTACGTGATGCAAGATGGAAAAATCGTTCTCGAGGGAAACGCCGCCAGCCTAATGCAGAGCGATTTGGTGAAAAAGGCCTACCTGGGGAGATAGTGAAGCAGAGCGCATTGCGCTAAGCGCATGGGGCCAGGAACAAAAGTCACGAGGATTCATTATGGAAGATTATTTTTCCTATACGGCAAGACTTTTTGACCCTTCTGCCGTCAATGAGAAAACGGAGATCCTCAAAGGGATCCGTGTTCTCGATTTCTCCCATGTCATTTTTGGCCCCACGGCCACCCGGCTTCTGGCCCAGTACGGGGCGGAGGTCATCAAACTCGAACTCCCTTACCACGGAGATCTTTGGAGGCCGGCCACCTATTGGGGAAAATACTGGAAGCATTCCAATCCTCTTTGGCATTTCATCACCCAGAACAAATATTTTCTCGGCGTGGACTTGAAGAAGCCCGAGGCAAAAGAGATCGTGTATCGCCTGGCCGAGACCGCGGATGTGGTGGCCGAGAACTTCGCCGCCGGAACGGCCGAGGCCTGGGGGGTGGGATACACCCGAATAAGAGAAATCAACCCCAAGGTCATTTATCTAAGCTGTTCTACCTACGGCCAGTACGGGCCTTTACGCTTCTATCCGGGTTGGGACCTCCTTGCCCAGGCTGCCAGCGGCGTCCTAAGTCTGACCGGCTATCCCGATACGGACAAATATTACAAACTGCCTGATTACCTGGGGGATTACGTCCCCGGCAATATGGGGGCCATGGCCATACTGATGGCCCTCTACTTTCGCAAGAAGACGGGGAAAGGGCAGTACATTG
Organism: uncultured delta proteobacterium; assembly: GCA_963765435.1. Taxonomy (GTDB): domain Bacteria; phylum Desulfobacterota; class BSN033; order BSN033; family UBA1163; genus UBA1163. Next base: position 874,251 of record CAVXWK010000002.1, on the reverse strand, counting down.
ACCTCGCCCAGTCTGAGGCATTGATGCGACTGCTCTGGCACTTCACATTCTTCAACCTGACGGGGAAGGAGATTGGCCGCACCGGAAACAGTGATCCGACGATGGTCCCGGCTTCCATCTTCAAGACCCGGGATGGAAGGTTTATGGCTCTGGCGTGCGCTACCGAAAAACAATTTGCTGGTCTTTGCAGCGCCATGAACCGGGAAGATCTCCTTAAGGAAAAAGTTTATACCGATCCCTTCGAGAGACTGAAGCCGGCCAATGCGGCTGCGCTCACCAAGATTGCCGGCGACTGGTTAAAGTCCTTGGATGTTGAGGAGATTACCAGACTGGCCAACGACAAGGGGTTTCCGGCAGCGGAAGTAATGGATGATTATCAGATCTGTCACGATCCCTGGAGGCGTCAGAGGGGGAGTGTGATCCTGTTCAATGATGAAATGTATAAAGAGCTGGTCATGTCAGGACCCTCCGCTCAGCTCAGCAAGACGCCGGCCAGAACAAAATGGCTGGCCCGTCCGATAGGCTACCATAACCGGTTCGTACTCAAGAAATTTCTGGATCTGTCTGAGGAACAAATTTTAGTGCTGGAGAAAAAAAGAATCGTTGGCACTTTCGACGACCGGCCAGGGCTGAAGGCGCCCATTTACTACAATCTGGATGAGGATCCAATCTTTCATTACGGGAGAGAGGGAAAAAAGTGAGCAACAAGCCGGAAAAAGAACAAGTTTACGCCCGATATGTCGCTTCGGGAAAGACGGTTCAACACCTGGCCTCCTGGGGAAAGAGACTGGCCGAGGTGATGAACCCTGAAGGGAAACCTGAGGTCCTGGATGATGTCCTGGTTCTGGATGCCAGTTATGCGAACTTCTCCGGGATCATTGCGGCTAGTTTTTTTGCCGAGTTCGGTGCCGAGGTCATTAAGATTGAGCCTCCCGATGGGGATCCGTGCCGCAGGATGACCCCCTTCGGCGAAAATGTGAAGGGCGTGGGGATTCCTTTCTTGATTGAGGGACGAAACAAAAAATACATAACCCTCGACCTCAAAAATTCGGAAAAGGACAGGAAGGATTTTGCGAGGCTGGCAGAAAAGGCTGCAGTGGTGATCGAGACCTTTGGGGCCGGAGAAATGGATTCCTGGGGCATCGGATACCGGCAGCTCAGTCAGAAGAATCCAAGCATGATTTATATTGCCATCACTCCCTATGGCCAGTATACAGATAAGGCCCGGCAATTTTCCCATTTTCCGGATTCCGACATCACCTCGCAGGCAGGCTCCGGCCTTCCGGCTCAAGTAGGCGATCCGGCGGACAGTGGGGAGCCTTACAACTGGCCACTGAAGGCCGGGATGTGGGCCGGATGGTACATCTCCGGATTGCATGCGGCCCTGGGAGGCTCTTTCGCTCTCATTCACCGACAAAACACTGGAGAAGGACAGATGGTGGACGTGGCCACCATGGATGCTTACTCGTGTATGGTCGGATTTCCTCCGACGATCGGCTACACGTGGGAGGCAGCCCGGCCGCGGATCGGGGTTCTCGACTTTATTCTCTATCCGTATGGCTGCTGGAGATGTAAGGATGGCCTTGTCGTCATTGCGGCGCCTCGTGACCACGACTTCCGAGCTCTTTTGAAAATCCTCGGTTTGTGGAAATTAGAAGACGACTGGAGATTTACGCCGGACCGGATTCCCGATGTGGTCGATACGGCTATGATTTTGTATAAAGCCATCGAAGAAAAAACCATCTTATACACGGCCGATGAACTGGTCAATAAAGCGTTGCGATACAGCGCCAAAGCGGCACGATCCAAATGGCGCGGGGGCGGAGTGCCTATTGTTATGAAAGTGAATACTCCGCCGATGACGCTGGACAACAGGCAGTTTGCCATCCGTAAAATCTTCCAAGAGGTCGAAGACGGAACCTTAGGAAAGTTCCTCATCAACACCGGTTTTGTCAAGATGTCGGAATCCCCGCCGCGGGTCAAATGGGTTTCCTGTGATATCGGAAAGGACAATGATTCAATCCGGGGGAAATATCTCCAGGAACGATAAGTGGCCCATCGTGGGCATTTCTCGAGTAGGGGGAATTCTCGCAATCTTCCCCCACAAAAATTAGGAAAGGAGGGTGACCAATGAAAAAATGGTCAAGGTTAGGAATGATGTTGGTTGCGGTCCTCTCTCTCGTCTGGTTGGGGGTAAGCCCAGTGCTTGCCGCCCCCGCCGGGAAGCCGATCGTCATCGGTTATGTCGGAAATGTTGCCTCCCCCGGCACCAAACCCTGTATGGACATACAGAAATACGCCGTTGAAGAGATCAACAAAGCCGGAGGAATCCTGGGACGACCGGTGGAGTATGTTGTGCTTGACGGTAAGGGAGACACTTCCCTTTCAGTGGAGGCCGCGCGGCGACTCCTCATGGAGCATAAGGCTACCTTCGTTTCCATTGAAGGGCGTTCTGAAATTTGTCTTGCCGCTCAGGAGAACTCGGCAGCTTTGTTTAAAGAATACCCTCACATTCTGATTTTCAACGGTCCCATGGCCTCCGAGTTGACAGCCAAGATCGTAGACAACCCTGGAAAGTATGAGTTCTGCTTCCGGGATTGGGACCCCGAGCCTGCCCACTATGGCTGGCTGGACAATTACATGGGAAAGCTTTTCAAGGGAGCCCTAAATGGTAAGAGGCTCGCTTTCCTTTGGGAAGATCTGGCTTGGACTGTCCTGTGGCGCAGAGGGATTGATTACCTGAAGCTGCCCACCTGGGAAGAAGTGGCCAAGCAGAAATACGGGATAGACGTGGTCTACAGCAAAGCAGTCAAGCCCAGGGGGACCATGTACCTGCCCATTCTGCAAGAGATTGCTACGAAGAAGGCCGATATGATCTGGTTTGTGAGCTCGTGGTTCACCGACACGGAATCTTACGCCAAGCAATGGGCTGATTCGGCAGCCCAGGATATTCCTTCTGTCATGTACGGAGGAGTGGCCCAGACTCATGATTTTTGGAGGATGACCGGCGGAAAGGGACTAGGCATCATGTCTTCTTTCTACGAAGGAGATTATGCTTTCACTCCGAAGACCCTTCCTTTCATCGAATTGGGGAAAAAGCTGGGAATCCCACTACAGATTCATGTCCATATCGCTTATGCAGATATTTACCATTTTAAGGCGGCCATTGAGAAAGCCGGAGGGACGGATAACATTCCTAAGTTGATCAAGGCCATGGAAGATGTGGAGACGGTTTATTCTTTGGGAAAGATGAAATTTGAAACCAGGAGGATCAAACCTTACTTCCACTCTCGCATGTTGGTCGATCCCAATAATCCTTATTACATGTACCCTGGAATTTTCATGATTCCCATGGCCCAGTTTCAGAATGATGGGAAAATCTCCTGGATCATCAGCGATAAGGGACAGCCCGTTCCAGGGGGTTACACTCCGCCCGCTCAATTGCGCAGCAAGAAATAATTCCTGATATCCCAGGCGGCGGACTTCTTTGTGCAGAAGAAGTCCGCCCCTTCTTTGTAAGAGCCTCGGAGCATTCCTACCGAATCGATTATTCCATCCTCATAACTGAGACATTCCACCTTGCAGTCTTTTTTGCTTGACAGGCAACTCCGCTTTCAGTATATTCAACCCAACCCGAAGCAGCTTCTTATGATTCATAAGTAGCTATTCCGGCTGTGAAAAACCGGGGCGGGCTCACACCTGAAGGAATTTAATCGATCATCAACTCGTCGAAAAATCTGATCACTGGGAAAGGATGAAGAAAAGAATATTCTTCAAAGTCGGGGCGCAATTCGTCCCAAAAAAATTAAGAAAGGAGAGTGACCTATGGGAAAATGGTCGAGGTTGGGAATGATGGCTGTTGCAGTCTTTTCTTTACTCTGGCTGGGGGTAAACCCAGTGCTTGCCGCTCCTGCCGGAAAGCCGATCGTCATCGGTTACGTCGGTAATGTTGCCTCTCCCGGCACCAAACCCTGTATGGACATACAGAGGTACGCCGTTGAGGAGGTCAACAAGGCCGGAGGAATCCTGGGACGGCCGGTGGAGTATATCGTGCTTGACGGCAAAGGAGACACGACACTGTCGGTTGAGGCGGCCCGGCGACTCCTCATGGAGCATAAAGCGACCTTCGTTTCCATTGAAGGGCGCTCGGAAATTTGTTTGGCTGCCCAGGAAAACTCCGCGGCTTTGTTCAAGGAATTTCCCCATATTCTGGTTTTTAACGGTCCTATGGCCTCGGAATTGACGGCCAAGATCGTCGATAACTATGATAAGTACAAGTTCTGCTTCCGGGATTTTGATCCAGAGCCTGCCCACTACGGATGGCTGGACATTTTCATGGGACAGGCAATTAAGGAATCCATCAAGGCTAAGAAGATCGCATTTCTCTGGGAAGATCTGGCCTGGACCATTATGTGGCGACGGGGAATTGATTACCTTAATCTGCCTACCTGGGAAGAAGCGGCCAAGCAGAGATACGGGTTGGAGGTGGTTTACAGCAAAGCAGTCAAGCCCCGGGGGACCATGTATCTGCCCATTCTGCAAGAGATTGCTACGAAGAAGGCCGATGTGATCTGGTTTATGACCTCGTGGTTCACCGACAGTGAGTCTTACGCTAAGCAATGGGCTGATTCGGCGGCCCAGGATATTCCCACGATCCTTTATGGAGGAGTTTCTCAAACGCACGATTTCTGGAAGATGACTGGCGGAAAAGCGCTGGGAATCATGTCTCCCTTTTCCGAAGGGGATATTCCCTTCACCCCAAAGACTCTTCCTTTCATCGAGTTAGGGAAAAAGCTGGGGATTCCGCTGCAACAGCACGTCCAGATTTCCTATGCAGATATTTACCATTTCAAAGCGGCCATCGAGAAAGCCGGAGGAACCGACAACATGGATAAGTTGATCAAGGCCATGGAAGAGGTGGAGACGGTTTACTCATTGGGAAGGATGAAATATGAAACCCAGAGGATCAAACCTTTCTTCCACTCCCGCCGGATGGTCGATCCTAAGAACCCCTATCACATGTATCCGGGGACATGGATGGAAAGCGTTGCCCAGTTCCAGAATGACGGAAAAATCTCATGGGTTGTCGATGAGAAGATGAAAGCCGTTCCCGGAGGCTACATTCCTCCTGCCAAGCTGCGCACCATGAAATAAGCTCTGATATCCTCAGGCGGACTTCTTCCTTGGGAAAAAGTCCGCCTGCCCCGCGGAAAATTTTGTACTTTTCCCCTACAATCTTTTTAATGGGTACCCTCCCCCCGGTTCTCGCACCCGACTCCAGTGAAACTCTCTCCGGGCCTTCATCAGACCTACTCGCCCGTCTGTGTCCCTTTTCTGAGATCTTCTTGTCCGTGTAAGAAAAACTGGCAGAGCGGAAGTTTTTTCAGCTGCTTGACAGATAATTCCTTTTTTCGTATAGTCAACCCAGCAAAACTGAGTTTTTATGAAATCTACATTCGTCAAGGGGCATTGTGAGGCGAGGGCCAGAGGGCTAACCCGCTTTGATCCAGTTCACGGCGTCCGTCTTTGTATTTTTCCAGAGGAATTCCTGAAACAACAATAAGTAAGTCGTTTGGGCCGGAAGGCGGTACGAAAAAAAAGGAGGAAATATGCCCTCGAAAATCTTGAGCAGCTACGATGCGATCATCGTGGGCTGCGGTATCGCGGGGTCGGTTGTCGGTGCCGTCTTATCAAATATGGAACATAAGAAGGTTCTGGTACTTGAGGCTTCGTCGCAGATTGGCGGCCGTGCTACCTCTTTCCGCGGAGAAGGGATTGCAGAGGCCGACGCGTTCCGTAAAACGCTTGCCCAATCCGCTCACTCTTGGGTGAGTGACAGGACTGAGCCTGACCTTCCTACGCTGATAAAGAAAAAGATGCTCCATGGATATGTCCTCGAAGCGGGCGGCAGAGGAGCATGGTACACCAATCGCGGTCGCGTGAGCCATGCCCTGGCCCTGTTTAACAAGGCTTCGATCTTCTATCCCAATGCAGGCTTTGTCTGGTATGACCATGAGTGGAAGCCCCATATCGTGGGCAGGAGAGCCAAGTACGGTTGGATGAGCGATGAAGATTACGCCGAGATGGTAAAGGTCCATAAACGAAAGCTCCAAGTACGTACGATCGCTGAAGCTGAAAAGCTCGACCATGTGACCTTGAAAGATTGGGTGGAAGGGATAACCCCTAACGAACTGGCACAAGAATTCCACTATGCCATGGGGACTTTCCAGACGATCATCAATGACCCGGCGCTCAACGCAGCCGGAGAGAACCTGAAGGTATTTCTACAAGTCCAGGAGACCCGTGTGCATATCACGAACGGGTCATGGGCTTTCGCCGGTGCACCCGGACATCGTTTTATTACAGAGGGCTTTGCTTCCGCTCTCAAAGACGCCGGAGGCGAAATCGTCATCAATGCCCCGGTCAAAGAGATTATTATTCAGAATGAAAGAGCAGTCGGTGTTGCAGTTGACTTGGAGGGTAAGACCATCGAAATAAAATCGCCGGTGGTCGTCTGCACTTCCCCGCCAAAAGCATTACTAAGCCTCATACCTGAGAACTTGTTACCGACAGATTTTGTTAAACTAACCAAAAAGATAATACATACTTCGATGGTTGCCGGCCAGTTTGGCATGACCAAACCGGTGAATGCCTTCTGTGAGCTCGATGTCGATCCCAGGTCTTTCTACCACACCTCCATGTTGATTCCCGAGAGCGAAGGGCTGTTCAGGGGCAATGTTCCGCTCGACGTAGTGGCGATGTCCGCTATCGCACCCACAACGGCCCCTGAAGGCAAGCACCTGCTGGGCATGGCCAGCAGTATCCTAAGCGCCGAAGCACACGATAAGAAAAAAGTAGATACGGTGATCGACAGGATGTTGAAGTTTGCGGATACCGCATTCCGGGGTTGGAGAGAATCGCTTGAGTTCATGTTCTTTACGGTCGGAGATACCTGCATCCTGTGGCGACACCCGGAGGATGAATGGGTGGACGTAAAATGCCCCACCGTCAAAGGACTATTTTTTGCGGGTGATACCTACGGGAAGCGCATCAACGAAGGGGGCATTGAGGGCGCTGTCCACTCCGCGTTTATTTGTGCCAGCGCCATAACTGGCAAGGACTATCTGCAGCTCCTTCCGCCGGTCTTTCGCTAATCGTCATTGGAACGCAGAAGCCAAGCAGCGAAAGAGGAGGTTTCTCGGATACGCACAGGGCCCAACGGGCAAAATAAGAACGAATGACGGTTGCGGAATCAGCGTAAAGAAGTTTAGACTTACTACATCACATTCCTAAGAATAGAAAGGAGAATATTTGTCATGAAGGTATTGGCTTTGAACGGGAGTTCCCGGAAGAACGGGAACACGGAAATTCTTCTGAAACAAGCCTTGATGGGTTCTGAATCGGAAGGCGCACAAGTGGAAATTCTCCGGCTGACGGATTATAAAATCGGTCCCTGTCGAGGGTGCGGGCTCTGCCTGTTCCGAGAAAATGTCTGTCAGGTAAAAGACGATGATGTGAGCTTCATTTTTTCCAAAATAAGTGAGTGCGACGGTCTCATTCTCGGTTCGCCGTGCTATTTCCTGGAATTGACGGCTGTCATCAAGCAGTTGATCGACCGGTGCTGGATCCTCGGCCACCAGATCGGTAAGATCAAAAAGCCAGCAAGCGTCATAGTTCCCTATGCGACGCACGGATGGATCCCCTATATTTTCGTCCAGTCTAACGTCCTCCTGAATGTGATGGGTTTGACCAAGATCAACGAGGCCGCCATCTGCACTCAGGGGATATCCGAAGTCGTCCTCGATCAGGAGGCGATGGATGTGGCCTATCGCATGGGGAAAGAAATCGCCGGCGCTATCCGGGAGAAGGATTTAACCTATCAGGGGGAGGATGGTGCCTGCCCTTCCTGCCATGATTGGCTGGTTCGGATATTAAAGGACCGGGAAACCGTTGAATGTCCAACGTGCGGGGTTCGGGGAAAGCTGACGATGGCCGGCGGAAAGATCCGAGTGAAATTCGAGAAGAAAGCTTGGGCGGATAATCGTTTTCGGCCAGACGTGTCGTACAATCATTTTACCTATCATATTGCGCCGTCCAAAGACTATTTTCTGCGGACGAAAGAGGAGAGAAAAAGCAAAATTCAAAAATATCAGGAATATTTGCCGGGCTAAGGGTAGAGACTAGATCATAGACTTCAGACAACAGACATCAGACCTAAGTTCTTGTCGAGGCATCAGCCCTGAGACCCAAAGTGTACTGGTAACGGCTTCAATGTACGTTCTCATAACAAAAATCTATTGTCTGAAGTCTAAAGTCTGGAGTCTGGAGTCTGAATGATCAGGAGGAGAGCCATGACTGAATATTTGGTAAAGCTGCGGTATTATCCGGGCGATCCCTTAGAGAGGATCAAGGCAGGGGATTTGAAAACCCTTGAAGGAAAGTACGGGGTGAAGATTTCCTACGAGAAGATAGAGAATCGGCAGCTGAAAGAGGGTCTCCTGATGGAGAACACCCTGAATAAGAAGATTGAGGAGATCTCACAGGAAGTGATCACAGTATCCGGAAACAAGGAGAAAAGATTTTCCGATTGTATCCGGGCGCTCTATAAGAAATACAGGTGTCCCCGAACCGTGTACAGTCTTTTGGGGAGCAATGAAGCTGCCGAGAAGATCGCCAAAGGATTAATGAATCTCTATGGCGGATGGTGACGGTTACGGGACTTTCGGTGGGTTGAAGGTTTAGCCCAAGATGTGGAGTAAACCCCATTAAAACGATATTTCCTTTGGTTGAATCCCTCTTGCCATGCGCGCCCGGGAAGCTCTAGCCTGCCTGTCCCGTCTTAACGGGAGGGCCGGGGACCTTCACTCGTTTCAGTTCCCGGCGTCCCCTGACAGGGACTACCTGCCCGCCAGTGGGCCGGGAGTGAGGGGGTATACTTCTTGCTTGACAGACGACTCCCTTTTTCTTATATTCAAGCCAACCAGAGACGGATAGGGGAATCCAGGGGGATGCTTTCAGGATAATAATCCTACCTTTTTAGCGTTGCCAAATTTTCGAAATCTAGGCACTCAATTTGGATGCGGTGTCGCTTTGGGATTCATGACACTGTGATTTACATTGCCCCGGGAGAGGGAAGAAATGGGAGTATCGATCATAAATCGAGAATTGGGCAGGAGAGGCTTCGAGGAAGGAACAGCGGATTTAGGGAATCAACCCGAAAAAGACAAAAGCTTTGAATCAACGGCTCCGGATTCGCAGGACGATTATCAAACCCTTTGTGAGAAATCGCTTGCAGGCCTATACGTTATTCAAAAGGGTCGATTCAGCTATGTCAATTCAAAGCTATGTAATACTTTGGGTTACGAAAGTCCCGAGGAGTTGATCGGGAGATCCTTCTGGGAGGTGATTCATCCCGATGACCGAGGACTGATCAAACTCTCAATGGAGAGCGAAGAGGCCCCGGGGCATCAGGACTGGCCTATTGTTCGCGTTTTCAAAAAAGACGGGACATTCCTCTGGGTGTATATGGAAGGGAGTACGACTGCTTACCGGGGAAGACCGGCAAGCGTGGGTCACTTTATCGATCTTACCCCATTTAAAAAAATCGAAAAATCTCTCCGGGATTCTCTGGAAAGGTATCAGACGATCGTCAATGAGGTTCAAGACACCGTTGCTGAAGTGGATCTTAAGGGCAACATCACTTTTGCCAACAAAGCCGTTTGCAACAATAGAGGATATTCTCGGGAAGAAGAACTTATAGGCCTGAACTATCGATCTTATATGGATGAAGAAACAGCGAAATTTGTTTACCAGGCTTTCAATAAGGTCTTCAGAACCGGCATTTCCGGTAAGAATATCGTTTACGAAGTCATCGCGAAAAACGGCAGGCGAATAATAGTCGAAGATTCAGTCTCGTTGATTCGAGATGCAGATGGGATGATTACCGGGTTTCGAACGGTAAGCCGGGATATCACCGATCGCAGGGCAGCAGAACGAGAATTGGCCGAGCACCGCAGCCGGTTGGAGGCCATCTTCAGAAGTGTAAAAGATGCAATTATCACAGTGGATCCGGAACTCAGAGTCATAGAAGCAAATAAATCGACAGAAGCGATCTGTGGCATCGCTGTAAAAGAAATAGCCGGCAAGACCTTCTCCCAATGCCTAAACCATTGTAGTAAATCCTGCTCTGAGGTCCTCAGGCTTACTCTCGAAAAGAAAATGACCATCAAAGAATATCGGGTCGAATGCGGCCATCAACAGCGCCATCAGCAGACCGTCAGCGTGAGCAGCTCTCCGCTTCTCGATCCGGAGGGTAAATTCATGGGAGCGGTGCTGGTCATCCGGGATATCACCCTTCTCAGAGACCTGGAAAGGGAATTGAGGGAGAGGCATCAGTTTCAGAATATCATCGGCAGAAGCAAGAAGATGCAGGATATTTATCGGCTCTTGGAGGATTTGGCCAATCTGGAGACAACCGTTTTGATCACGGGGGAGAGCGGAACGGGAAAGGACCTCGTTGCCAGGGCGCTTCATTACAGTGGCCAGCGGGCCTTCAAGCCATTCGTCACAGTGAACTGCTCTGCCCTGGCAGAGAGTCTGCTGGAGAGCGAGCTCTTCGGTCATGTCAAAGGGGCATTTACCGGAGCCATTAAGGACAAGCAGGGTCGTTTCCAGGCGGCCAACGGGGGGACGATCCTATTGGACGAGATCGGTGATATATCGCCGCTGATCCAGTTAAAGCTTCTCAGAGTCCTGCAGGAGAAGGAACTTGAGCGGGTGGGAGAATCCATTCCTCAGAGGGTGGATGTACGGGTGATTGCATGCACGAACAAGGACCTGAAAGAAAAGGTGAGGAAAGGTGAATTTCGGCAGGATCTTTATTATCGGCTCAAGGTAGTGGAGGTTTCACTTCCGCCTCTTCGGGACAGACTTGAGGACTTGCCGTTGTTGGTGGATCACTTTTGTCGTTCCTTTAATGAGAGGTTCAAAAAGAACATCGAAGGGATATCCAATGAGGTGCTCAGCAGGTTTATGGATTACCCTTGGCCGGGCAATGTCAGGGAGTTGGAGCATGTGATGGAGCATGCTTTTGTCCTGTGCCATGGGGGGATGATCACCCTCGAGCATTTACCCTCAGAAATCAGAGACGATGGGAGGACCGAAAGGATTGCTGTCCAAGAGGCCTGCACGCATGGATCGAACGGAGCTAAAGAGGTCCTTAATGCTCTAAATAAGACTCACTGGAATAAGACAAAGGCCGCTCGCCTATTGGGCATTAGCCGGCGAACTATTTACCGGAAAATCTACTTGCATCAACTCTGCAGCGAATAACAGAAATATGTCATGGCACAAATTGTATCGGCACAACTTGTGCCATGACACACCCCTTACGAACCTATCTTCTTTATCCTTAGTCAATAATACCATAAATTACACTCGGTTTTGGTTATTTATCCATTCTTCTCCCTTCGGCATGCATCTTGTAAATATCTCTTGCATAAGGCCAAAAAGCGGGTTTTTGGGGTTTAAAGTAATGGAGACTTTGGTTAGTTTAATCCGGTCAGAGAATTTTGAGCGAGAGGTGTTTGCCGAAAAGAAACCGGTCCTCCTATTATGTATGCCCCGGGATGAAGAGTTTCCCCAACAGTTGAAGGTCATGGAGGATATTGCAACTAAGTATGGCCAAGAGTTGAAGGTAGGGGTGTTGGAGGAAGAGTTTATTGAAGCATTTAAAAAGAATTACAGTGTTGGAGGAACTCCGACATTTTTGCTCCTGGTGGAAGGCAAAGAGAGAGGCCGGATGTTAGGCCTTGCTGACGAGGAAATGCTATCGGGGTTAATTTCACAATCTTGATAGCAATTGTTCCGTGCAGCCAGAAGATTCTAAATTAGACAACTGGAAAGTCTGGGCCATCCGTTTGGAACGGCAGGGAGACGATGGCAAGAACAGGTCGGGGAAGAAATTGCTTTTGCAAATCACCCAGAAGAACCATTGATCGTTGGGAGAATATCCTCTATTGGCGCCATCCCCCCATGGTGAGGCCCATCAAGTGTTGCTGAAGTCGCCTCCGACAGGGTAAGGGGGTTCTGCCGGGGGCGCTAAAAAGTCTGGTTCAAGCACCTGGGAAACCAGGAATGTAGGTTGACCATTTTAAAAAGGAGGAGGACAATGAAGAAATTAGCACACTTTTCAACGATTACATTTTTGATTGTCATGTTGATCGGGCTTGGCTTCTTATCCACACCAGCCAGCGCCACCCATCAATTGCAATTGCAATATCCGGCTATCCGGCCCATGGTTTTTGTTCATGGTTATACCGGTTCAGCAGCCCAATATGAGTGGCAGGCCATGCGTTTCGCAAGTAACGGCTACCCCCAGAACTACCTCAACGCATTTGAATACGATTCTGTTAGATACACCACTGACCCTACATATCCGGCCCAAGTTTATGCCGGCATTGATCAGCTTATCGCCACCCTTCTGCAGCAGACCGGTGCCGATAAAGTTGAGCTCTTAGGGCATTCTCTGGGCACATTTGTGTCGATGGCATACCTGAATAGTTCAGCAGCGCGTGCTGCGACGGTTGCCCACTATGTGAATCTTGATGGCGGAACAGCCACCAGCCCTCCCGGGGGAGTGCCGACCTTGGCAATCTGGGGCGGGTTCGGATTATGTGTGCCCTTGTATGGGCTAGCCGTCTGTACGATAACGGGGGCAGATAATGAGGTTTGTCCCCAATGCCCGCATAACGAAACGTGTACCTCTCCTGTGTCATTTGCCTACATGTACAAGTTCTTTACAGGTCACGATCCTGTAAGCACGGATGTTTTGCCTGAGCCCTCTGGTCATATATACCTTGCCGGAAGGGCGGTCCTGTATCCCCAAAATGTAGGTGTGGCAGGCGCTACTGTGCAGATCTATGAGCTCAACGGCGAAACCGGCGCCAGAAACTATAACAACCCGGTGGCAACTTACCCGATAGATGATACCGGAAACTTTGGACCGTTTAAGGCCGAAGCCGGGGAACACTATGAATTGAACATCGCCCGTCCGGGTGAGAATCACCACTTCTACATTGAACCCCGGATAAGGAGCGATTATTTTGTCCGCCTGAACACCTCTCCCATCGGCCAAGGGCTCGGTGATCTAATGACCAAGAACCCCGATCAAACCAACTTAATTATCACGAAGAACCGGGAGTGGTTGGGTGACCAGAGCGATGGCTTCGACGACGTTCTCGCCATCAACGGTATCAACATCGTTAATGCGATCAACGCCCCTCAACCACATATGATAGTGGCGTATTTCGTTTACGATTTGGGCTCGGATCACATTACGAACTTAACTAGGCCGATGACTGATTTTCCCTCGATGTTATGGCCAGCTGCTTTTCTCAGTGCAGTCGACGTTTATCTCCGTGGGGCTACTCCTCCGGATGCGACGATACCCATTGTGGAGATCCCGCGGGGGGATTGTGGTTCGATGCACCGGATAAACGTACCCAACTGGGCAATCATAAGTCAGGGGGGAACTTTCAACGATTCAATATCCGTCATTGTGGACGACTACATCCCAAGCCGGTGTAACGAAACTTGGTCCATGCATGACGAACACGGACATGACCATTGGCAATGGTAATAACGTATCTAAGTGATTAGCCGAAAGGCTGGCGGAAGGGGGCAGGGATAAACCCTGCCCCCTGACTGTTGGCATGTCAAAAGGATATTCCGTTTATAGGAAAAAGATAACCGCTACGAGCGATTCTTTTACGAGCCAAAATAAAATGAAATTACACTAAATTACATTACAAAGGAGGAACGAACATGAAAATTTTTAAGATGGTTGGTTGTTTGGCGATGTTAGTTGTAGCGTTGTTTTTTTGGTCTAACAATAGTCAGGCTAAGGAGGTCGTTATCGGTTTTACCGGCCCCCTCAGCGGACCGGCGGCGGAATACGGCCTGAATTGTGTCAATGGGTTGGATATGGCCGTCAAAGTTATCAATGAAAGAGGTGGCATCAAGGTTAAAGGTGAGAACTATGAGATGAAATTGGTAAAGTATGACGATCAGATGGATCCCACTAAGGCGGTCACTAATTCACGAAGAATGCAGGAGCAGGATCATGCGATTGCAATTTTCCAGGATATCACCGCTAGCGACTACCCCATGATGAACGTCAACACGGAAAAGGGTCATGAATTTATCGTGATGGCTTATACCAGCTCCCCGGCTTTACCAAAAAAAGGCAATCCATTGACAATCACTATTCCGCCGACATTCAGCATCTATGCTGAGATCGAAGCCAAATGGGCCATTGCCAAGGGTTATAAGAAAGCCGGCGTTATCGTGACCAATGAAGTTTACGGCGTAGAATGGACGGACTTCTTCTCGAAATACTTCCAGAAATTGGGGGGCACAATCACAGCTGTAAAGCCTGCCAATATGTATACCGAAACGGATTTTTCTGCGCAAATTACCGCCGTGCTGGCTACCAAGCCCGATGTCATGCTGATCGGAGGTCCTTCGGCAACGTCGGCTCTCATGGTCGAACAGGCCAGAAACCTGGGATATAAAGGCGGGTTCTGCTTTATCGATCAGGCGCAGATAGACCAGATGAATGACGTCCTCAAGAGTTATAAGCTGATGTATAATAGTATAGCCGTGGGCACGGTGAAGGACCTTCCCTCTGCATGCACCAAGTGGTTTGAAAAGTATTTCAAAGAACATTATAAAGGAATGTATTCTTGGGAAGTCGCTTTGCATTACGGCGCCGCATTGGCCGTCGCCAGGGCAGTTGAAGCAGCCGGCTCAACGGATGTCCTGGCCGTGAGAAAAGCTTTCCCGAAGGCTTATCCGCTCCTCGGCGACCAGGTTCCGGCGCAGGTTCACGGGCTCACGTCTGATGGGCGACAACTGATGCTGTGCTCTACCCAGACGATTAATAAAGACGGAAAATTGGAACCGCCGAAGTTAGAGGTCTGGTGGGCACAGACCAAAAAGGAATACGATGCTGTAGTAAAGCTAGGTCGGCA
Organism: uncultured delta proteobacterium; assembly: GCA_963765435.1. Classification (GTDB taxonomy): domain Bacteria; phylum Desulfobacterota; class BSN033; order BSN033; family UBA1163; genus UBA1163. The sequence continues at coordinate 859,219 of CAVXWK010000002.1, read as the reverse complement.
AACATTAGGAGTGTCAACGGATCCTAATGTTGCTGATGTGGAATGGGTATGGATGCAAGCAGAGGACTATCGAAAGTAATAAAGAGCCTTAGTTAAAAAAATACCTTGAAAGATAGAATTGTTTAAATGTTTTGATACCCCGCCCTCTCCGGGCGGGGTATTTTGTACTTAAATCAAAGTGGAGAGTGTTAGTGGAGTCGATACTGATTATATCGTTGCTGATGCGGGCAGGTGATAGATTAATTTGGTATAATTGTTGAGGATATCAAGCACATGAGGTGAAGTCACTCAGAAGGGACACAATCCAGGGGTCAGAGGTGATAAACTTAAATGGACCTTTTATTACAACAACTGTTTAACGGAATTATGCTGGGCAGCACATATGCGATCGTGGCATTGGGACTGACCTTAGTCTACGGCATATTGCAGGTTCCAAATTTTGCCCATGGGCATATGTATATGCTGGGAGCATATGTTTGTCTCTTTTTGATGGGCGTGCTCGGGCTTGGTTACTGGCCTGCACTCATTGCCGTGGCTGTCATCATGTCGGTCGCCGGTGTTGTTTTAGAGCGGTTGGCCTACACGCCGTTAATTAATCAACCCCCCATGAGCTCATTTATTTCCGCTTTGGGCGCTCTGATCGTTTTGGAAAACGGCGTCATTGCCCTCTGGGGTCCGCAGGGACAGCGCATCCCAAATCCGTATCCTGATATTTTTGACGTGTTCGGCGTAACGATGTCCGTGCAGAGGGTTTTTGTTATCGGTATTGCTTTTCTCTTGATCGTGCTGGTACAAGTTTTTATCAAGAAAACGACATTAGGCAGCACCATTGAAGCCGTGGCGCAAAACCCGGAAGGAGCAAAACTGGTGGGAATCAACGTCAAATGGGTGTCTTCGCTGACCTTCGCCATATCAACGGGACTTGCGGCTTTAGCAGCCTGCCTGGTCGCTCCCATCTTCATACTTTCCCCGAGCATGGGCGCACTCCTGGGAATGAAGGCATTTGTCATCGTCATCCTCGGGGGCCTGGGAAGCGTTCCCGGCGCGATCGTCGGCGGTCTTATTCTGGGATTGATCGAGGCTCTGGGTGGCGGTTATCTATCGTCAGCCTATAAAGATGTTTTTGGCTTTGGAGCTCTGGTACTGATCCTGGCCATCAAGCCTACAGGCTTATTCGGTAGGGAGGTCCAGGGCAGATGATACGCCTTTTTAAAGAAAAGTGGTTTTATATCGTTCTCCTGTTGATTGCACTCGCCGTGCCTTTCATTATGCCCAACAGGTATTTTTTCCAGGTCATCATTACGTGCTGCCTTTTTTCTATCGGGGCTCTCAGCATGAACCTTATTTTAGGTTATACCGGCCAGGCCTCGCTGGCGCATGGCGCTTTTTTCGGCATCGGCGCCTATGGCGTGGCAATGCTGATGCAAAATTTAGGCTGGTCCTTCTGGATCGCCCTTCCCCTGTCGGCCATGATGACGGCATTTATCGGTTTTTTGGTCGGCTTTCTCGCCCTCAGGACGCGCGGTGCCTACTTTGCCATCACTACCCTGTGTTTAGGAGAAATTGTGGGGCTGGTGATCAGTAACTGGACGGAATTTACGGGAGGCGCAAACGGCATTAACGGTTATGGGAATCCCGGCGCCATTCCCCTTCCCTTTCTCGGCCAAATCACCTTTGAAGGACAGACGCCTAAATACTATCTGATCCTCGTCTTCCTGCTTTTTACGATTTTTATCATGTACCGGCTGGTAAATTCTTTAAAGGGATTGACTTTCCTGGCGTGCGCTACCAATGAGCTGCTGGCCGAAGCCGTGGGAATCAATACGTTCAAAACGAAATTGCTTTCTTTCGTTGTGTCCATTTTCTTTGTCTCCATGGCCGGCGGGCTCTATGCCATCCTGCTGGGCAGCATCAGCCCGGGTGCCGCCTCTCTGGGAATAACATTCAATTTCCTTCTTTTCGTACTTCTGGGCGGCGCCACGACGTTGGTCGGTCCGGTACTCGGTAGTTTCGTCCTGCCCGTATTGCAGGAGAATCTGGCGTTTCTCGCGGAGTACCAGATGATATTCTTCGGCGCCTTGCTGGTTGTCGTTGTGATTTACGCCCCCAAGGGCTTTATGGGAGCAATCACTGCTCTGCGTAGCAGGCTTCATCGCAAGAAGGGTGGTGCCTAACGTGCTGTTGAAAGCTGAAAATCTGGTCAAGAATTTTGGCGGCACCATGGCCGTCAATAATGTAAGCTTCGAGATAATGAAGGGTGAAATTCTCGCCATTATCGGTCCCAATGGTGCGGGTAAATCGGTCATTTTCAGTTTGATCAGCGGAATATATCGGCCGACATCGGGAAAGATCGCCTACGAGGGAGAGGACATCACCGGCTTTAAGGCCAATGCCATTTCCCGCAGAGGCATCGCCCGGACATTTCAACTGACTGCGCTTTTCAACGAGCTGAGGGTCGTGGATAACCTGGCTCTCGGTTTTCAAAAACGCGCGGCCAGCGGCTTCTGGGGAACGATCTTCCACAGTTCGCAGTGGAAAGCGGATAAGGCTAAAATGGAAACCAGGGTCATGGAAATGCTCGAGTTTGTCGGTCTGGCGGATAAGGCTTTTGAGACAGCATCGACCCTTTCCCAGGGCGAGCAGCGGCGTCTTTCTATCGGCATCGCGCTGGCCAGCAGCCCCGTCCTGATCCTATTCGATGAACCCACAGGCGGCCTCATTCAGGAAGACACCACCGAGATCACCCGTTTGATCCGGAAAATCCATCAGACCGGTGTCACGATTTGTCTGATCGAACATAAAATGCGGATGGTTATGGATTTGGCGAGCCGGATTGTTGCTTTAAACTATGGACGAAAAATTGCCGAGGGACTCCCGCCGGAAGTTGCGGCGAATCCCGAGGTCATTGAAGCTTATTTAGGAAGAAAAAAGAATGCTTAAACTGAAAAACGTAAGCACCATGATCGGCGAACATCGCGTCATACATGACGTCTCGCTGGAGATCGCCCAGGGTGATTTTGTCGCGCTGCTTGGCGGAAACGGAGCAGGTAAGACTTCATTGCTTCGCACGATTGTCGGGGTTTTGCCGCCTCATCAGGGGACAATAGAGTTTAAGGGCGAGGCTATTCATAAGTGGCCGGCTTTCAAGATCGTGGCAAAGGGTTTGTCTCTCTGCCCCGAAGGCCGTCAATTGTTTCCGCAGCTTCCGGTATATAAGAATCTGATGCTTGGCGCCTACCGTCGTAAAGATAAGAAGGGAATTCAGGAATCTTTGGAGCAAGTTTACTCCCTGTTTCCGATTTTGAAGGAACGGCATAAACAGATGGCCGGAACATTCAGCGGCGGCGAGCAACAAATGCTGGCTGTCGGTCGGGCGCTGATGTCGAAGCCGGAGATGCTTCTTCTGGATGAGCCATCCATGGGATTAGCGCCACTGCTCGTCGAAAGTATTACCGAGGTCATCACTAAGTTAAACAGCATGGGAATTACCCTATTTTTATCGGAGCAGAATGCCCAGATTGCTTTAATGATTACGCGGCATGGGTATGTTCTGGAAAATGGAGAGCTGGTGCTGCAGGGCCTGAGCAGCGACTTACTGCATAATGAGAAAGTAAGGAAAGCTTATCTGGGGACGTAGAAAGCGGCATCCGGCTAAAGCATATTTTCCGCTCTTAACTATTTCCTGAAGCCGCCTGACTGAAGAGTTCCCTTTAACCGGCCCTGCGGAATTATTCTTTTCTCTGAGGAGCCGGCTGTCTGATGATGAGCTTCATGTAGAAGTGGCGGCTTGCTGATTCTATGAGGAGAAGATTTGTGCGCTCAGAGGATTGTGTTTTAGCGCTTTTTTCTCTTGACAGGTGCGTTTAAACGGGCAATCCCATTGATATGTTCCTACGTCAGAATAAGAACTGATATACGGATGTCCGGAGACTTGACCCTGGCTGTAAAATTAAGTAATAGTGGGTGTATGGTGATGAGTTCCAGTACAACAAACAAATAATAGAAGGAAAGGAGGATGTTCACTATGGCAAAGTACGGGACACAAGAATGGTGCGATCAGTACAAGGAAGAAATCAATAAAAGCGCGGCCTATGAGGAGGCGGCCAAAACCTGGGAAGGTGATTTTTACTTTATTGGGGAAGCGGGCGGCCCGCTCAAAGAGCCAATGTACATGTATGTGGATCTTTATCACGGCAAATGCCGGGCATGCGAAATCGTGACTGACCCCAATAAGTACAAGCCTGCATATGTCTTGTCAGCTCCCTATGCTGTCTGGAAGAAAATCGCCACCAAGCAGCTTGATTCCACACAGGCACTAATCACCCGGCAATCCAAGCTCACGGGTGACATGGCCAAAGTCATGCGCTACACGAAGGCGGCTAACGAGCTTACCAACTGCACGATGCGTATTAAGACGGAATGGTTGGACTAGACTAATAGAAGGATTCCGGGAATCAAGGGGTCAAGAGTTCAGGTGAAATGCATAAAAACCACAAGAACCAGACCCTCGACGCCTGGAACCTTAGAATCCTTGAATCCTTTAGTTCTAACGTAGGAGGTTAACTATGTGGAATTTTGCGTGTCCTTTAATTGTCTATGGGGATAGTGCTCTTGATTATCTTGCGCAAGTCAAGGGCAAGAAAGCTTTCATCGTCACTGACAAGAACATCGTAAAGCTCGGTTTGGCAAAATTGGTGACCGACCAACTGGACGCCGTAAACATCAAATGGAATATATTTGACGAAGTAGAACCCGAGCCGTCGCTTGACACCATAAAGAAAGGCGGAGTAGCCGTCGGCAAATACCAGCCCGACTGGGTCATCGGAATAGGGGGTGGTTCCTGCATGGACGCGGCCAAGGCAATTATCTGCCTGCTGGCCCGGCCTGACCTCGAACCCGATGCCGTATCCGTACTCGAGACTTTCAATTTCAGAGAAAAAGCCAAGCTGATGGCCATTCCCACGACCAGCGGAACGGGCTCTGAAGCCACGTGGGCAGTCGTGCTCACCGATACAAAGGACAACCGCAAACTCGGTCTGGGGACTACCGAAGATATGCCGGATGTCGCCATCCTCGATCCCGTGATGGTCGCTGGCATGCCCCCGCAAATCACAGGAGACACCGGCATGGATGTCATCTGCCACGCCATCGAGGGGTACACCTCCACGTGGGGCACCAGTATGACTCTCGGCCCGGGATTGATCGCCACACGTCGAACTTTTGAATATCTGCCTAAAGCTTATAAAAACGGGAAGGACCTCGAGGCGCGGAAGGAAATGATGTATGCCGCGACACTGGGTGGCATGTCCTTCGGTAACTCCATGGCAGGACTGGGGCATAGCACCGGACACGCGCTCGGCGCGCTTTTCCATATTCCTCACGGACGCGCCGTGGGCCTTTTCCTTCCCTATACCATGGAATATCTTATGAATGGCTCTGACGACACCCTGGTTAAGTATGCGGAGATGGCGCGCTACTGCCGAGTCGCATCCGGCTCCGACAAAGAGTGCGCTAACGCCCTTGTCGCCAGGATTCGCGCACTGGCAAAGGAGATTCGCCAGCCGCTCTCGGTCAAGGACTGCGGCGTCGATAAGGCGAAGTATGATGAATCAATTCCGGGGTTGGTGGAAAGGGCATTGAATGAGGTCATGACGATGACAGTTACGCGCGTTCCGGGCGAGGAAGACTTGGGCAAGATCTTCCGCTATGCGTACGAGGGCAAAAACATTGACTTCTGAGAAAATAGGAGATCACGGATACATCCTCTGCGACTAATGAAAATGCTTTTAATTTTTTGTTACGCTATGCGCTATGCTCCATGCGCTTTGCGATTTTCTGAGAGACCTACAGGAGGAGACCATGGACGGATATCAGGGCAAGCTACTTGTAGCTGATCTCACCAGGGGAAAACTCACCGATGAGCCCCTGAACGAGAGATATGCGCGCGATTTCATCGGCAGCACCAGTCTGGCCGCACGCTATCTCTTTGATATGGTTGATGAGAGAACTGACCCGCTCGGAGCGGATAACCCTCTTATTCTTATGCCCGGCCTTCTTAATGGCACCAGCGGTCCCAGCGTCAGCCGCTGGGGTGGTGCCACCAAATCTCCGTACACCGGGCACTATGGCGATGCCAATGCCAGCGCCTGGTTCGGTGCAGAGCTAAAGAATGCTGGCTACGACGGCGTCATCCTCAAAGGCAAATCAGCCAAACCGGTGTACATTTACATTAAGGACGGCATTGCCGAGCTGAAAGATGCCAGCCACCTGTGGGGCAAGGATACCTACAAGACCCAGGAGGAAATCAAAAAGGAACATGGAGATAATCGCATTCAGGTTGCCTGCATTGGCCCCGCCTCGGAGAATCTCGTGCTTTACGGCAATATCATGTCCGAATACGGCCACGCCCTTGGCCGGGCAGGGTTGGGCTGCGTCATGGGCTCCAAGAAGGTTAAGGCGATTGCGGTACGCGGTAAGATCAAGCTTCCCATGCAGGATCCGGAAAAGTTCCGGGAGGCTGCACGCACGGCAATGACCGAGGTCAAGGAAGGTTTCTACTCCATGATCATGCACGAGACGGGCACTGCAGGGTGGATTGATTCGGCCATCTCCTACGGCGACGGTCCAACCAATTACTACACTGCCCCTACGCTCCCGCAATCGACAAGAATAAGCGGTGCCACACAGGTGGAGCAATATCAGACGGAGAGTACCGCCTGTTTCAGCTGCCCGATACGCTGCCGTAAGATACTCCAGATCAAAGAAGGAAAGTATTTATACGATAGGGCCGAAGGCCCTGAATACGAAACATTGATTGCCTGGGGAGCGATGATGGGACTCGACCTCGATATGTCCACGGCCGTTTATTTTAACGAGATGTGTAACGGTTATGGGTTCGATACGATCAGCAGTGGTGCCAGCGCCGGCTACGCATTCTATCTCTATAATTTGGGAGTCATTACCGAAAAGGACACCGGCGGTCTTAAGCTTACCTGGGGGAATATTGACGCTGCCATCGAGCTTGTGCACCAGATCGGCAAGAATCAGGGCTTCGGCGCTATCCTGACTGGCGGAACGAAGCGGATGGCGCACAAATACAGCCGGCCTATCGGAGAAGCGGTTCAGACGAAGGGACTCGAGTTCCCCATGCACGACCCCAGAGCGTTTCACTGCATGGGACTTATTTATGCGACGGCGCCGCGCGGAGCGGACCATAATAAAAGCGACGGATATGGCATAGACGGTGGTACGGGACATCCTGACTTGGCTTTTAAGATAACGGACCGTTGGGCTGACGATAAAGCCGAGATGGTTGAAAGAAGTCAGAACTGGAGGGCTGTGACCGATTCAATCGGTATCTGCAACTGGGCCATCATACCCGTTGCCTCGATAACCGGTATGATCAAAGCTTCCACAGGCTGGAATATGGATTTAGACCGGTTATTGAAGGCCGGGGAACGCGCCTTCCAGTTGCAGCGGGCCTTGTCTTGCAAGCTTGGCATTTCTGCGAAAGACGATGTGTTGCCCGAGCTCGCGATGAGGCCGATTCCCGAGGGCGGGCAGGAGGGCCACGTGCCCAATATGGAAAAGATGCTGTCCGAATACTATGCTATTAGAGATTGGAACAAAAGGACCGGCAAACCGTCAAAGAAACGCCTCGAAAGCCTGGGCATGCCGGAAATCGCTGAATCCATCCGAGCAGAGTAGTGCGAAGCAGGGATGCAAGAATTAAAAGCGAGCTGGATCAATCTTGGCTAAAGTCCATATCAACTTCATCGGGCCGTGGAGGGTTTTCCTCGGCGCAAGAACTGACATTGTTAATATAAACAGTATTGACGAAGTCCGGGATTATGTTGAGACACGCTATGGGCCTATCTATCAGAAAAAACTTAAATCCATGGGAGCCAATAAAAAACAGCCGATCTGGGATAACAGCAACATCCTGCTCAACGGCGCGAATATAAAGACGCTGGATGCAGTGATCCTAAAAGACGGCGATCAGCTCGATATGATACCTAAGGTCGCCGGCGGATGAAAAACACGATCTTGAGAGGATATCGATATGAAATTTGCATTGCTCCTCTTCATCCTCTATCGCAAGCTTAAAAAAGCCTCTAAGAAAAATAGTGAATTTAAGGAGTATATCAAAAAGGAAAAAGTAAGCGTATTGATTAAAACCGCTGACGGTAAGAGAGCAAGGGCATATATTTTTAATCACGGTGAGATTTCATCGCTAAAAGGGGACCGGAAACCATTCGATGTGGCCCTGGTCTGGTCGGACGCAGATACCGCTTTTAAAATCATGTCATCCCAAGATCTTAATAAATCAATGGATGCTCTTTACGAAGGAAAACTTCACTTCGAAGGCGATGCCAATCAAGCCCTCTGGTTTACAGGAGCGACCACATTTTTATCAGGAAAGAAATGATGTGAAATCGGGGCTGATGCTGAATTTTATTCTGAAATCCTTAAATAACGATGACTACAGGTCGACCTGCCGATAAACTGATTCACCAGCTGAGCAAGGCATGGGCGAGCCCCGGCAAACAGAAAAGGCTGGTGATAGATCTCCAGAGCGTACGATATATCGCCTCCAGAACAAAAACCGCATCCCGGGAAATTGAGATCGCCTGCCTGGAACACGGAATCGTTCCCGCCAGGTATCTGCGGAACATCGGCACAATAGGTATCGAAGGGCAGATCCAACTGCTTCGCTCCAGGGTCGTCGTCTGCGGAGTGGGTGGCCTGGGTGGAACAATGATCGAGCTGCTTGCAAGACAGGGGATCGGCCATTTAGTCATCATCGACAAGGGCAGGTTTGTCGAAAACAATCTGAACAGGCAGATCATCGCCACGGAGGGAGATTTGCGGAAATCCAAGGTTAAGGCCGCAGCGGAGAGGGTTAAAAAAATTAACTCTGCTGTGGTAGTGACCCCCATCAATAAAACTATCAATTCTCAGACCGTTACGAGATTTATAAAAAATGCGGGCGTGGTGCTTGACGGCCTGGATAATTTTATGACCCGGCGGATTGTGGCCAATGCCTGCAATAAGCTAAAAATTCCTTTTGTTCACGGTGCCATCGCAGGTTTCTGCGGCCAGATGATGACCATATTTCCAGGAGATAAAGGGTTCAAGGCTATCTGTGACATTTCCGGCAGGGAAAGTGGTTGTGGGATTGAGACGCTCACCGGGAATCCCGCAGCCACTCCCGCAATTATCGCCGCCTGGGAAGTGCAGGAAGCAATAAAAATAATTACAGGGATGGGCAACTTGATACGCGACCGGCTTATTTTTCTGGACTTTCTTGACAATACGTTTGACCAAATATCCTTATCACATCGGGCAGATTAAATCTCTCCATTTCAAGGAAAGAAAGTCAGTCCAAATTTCGATTCAAGAGAAGAAGGACCCAAGGGGAGAGAAGAGTCAAAGACAAGATTAGTTTAGCCGTCCGGATGAACCTGGCGATGGTCTTAACCAGCCTGGATTCGGTCCATATTGGTGCTTTCCAAATTGAACCGAAAGGCAAAAAGGTAACATAAAGAAGGTGTCACAAGCAGGCTGGACGAATCCAGAACAATGACAAAACAACGGGAGGTAGTTCACTATGGCAAAGTTCGGGACACAAGAATGGTATGATATCTACAAAGAGGAGATCAATAATAGCAAGGCATACGAGGAGGCGGCAAGGACCTGGGAAGGTGATTTTTACTTTATTGTGGAAAAGGGCGGCCCGGTCAAAGAGCCCATTTACGGGTACGTAGATCTTTATCATGGCAAATGCCGAAAAGCAGAAGTCGTTACCGACCCCAAGAAATACAACCCTGAATTCATTATTGTAGCTCCATATCCTATATGGAAAAGAATATGCCTGAAACAGCTCGATTCTACGCAGGCACTGATCACCAAGCAATCCAAGCTCATGACGGGCAGCAGGGGCACCCTGAGCAAAATCATGCGCTACACCAAGGCGGCTAACGAGCTTACGAACATCACGGCACGAATACCTACCGAATGGCTGGACTAATAATAAGGAATCCAGGAGTCAAGGGGCAAAGGGTTCAAGTGAATAGAAACCATTCCAGATTGTGGAAAAGTCGAATTCTTAGATAAATTCCATTTTTGAAAGGGAATGTGACCTTCGTCTCAGGGCACTACTGGAAAGGGGAGGTGCGGCATGGTCACTGACCTTGGAAAGGAGGGTGGGGGCGTTCGCAGAGGAAACCTTGAAGTGAACAATGGCTAAAAAAGAAGGAGGAAAAAATCATGAAAAAATCGTACAGCATCGCAACAATTTTAGTGACCGCGGTTATGGTGCTCGGCATTTTGGGTATCGCCGGCGCACCGAACACGACGCAAGCGCAATCCAGTGGACCCATCATCATAAAGGTAGGCATGCCAACGGTTCTGAGCGGTCCGGCAGCACCCTGGGGTCAGATTGGCATGGACCCCTATCTTGCTTGGATTGAACTATTCAACAAAGAGGGATTTAAAGTGGGCGGCAAGACTTACAATTTCAAATTGATTACGGTGGATGATAAAAACACACCCGAAGGCGGCGCTGCCGCAGCCAAACAACTCATATACGGCGACGGGTGCAAGTTCCTCGCCGGGCACTGGAGTTGGAACTTCCCCTCCGTATCCGCCGTGGCCAACCAGGCTAAAGTTATTTTTATGACCAGGACCGGGAATGAAGCCGTACCAGGCGGTCTGTATGACCCCAAGAAGATGCCTTATGTTGTTTTTGCCAATCCGTCTCAGGAACAATTTACATCTGATCTCTTCGCTCTGGTCGATGCCTTCCCCAAATACAAAAAAATAGGCCTTCTCGATTGTACCATCGGCAAAGGCCCTGGCTGGGACTTAGTTGAGGCGGACCTTAAAAAGGCGGGAATCCGGTATGCCATTGAGTGGTTCCCCTTTGGCACACAGGACTTTACCCCCTATATAACTCGGTTTAAAGAGGCAGGAGTCGATATTGTCTATGTCGCCGGTTGGGTCGGGGAATCCATGGCCTTCGCCAAACAACGCTGGGAGATGGGGTACAAGGATATGCGGGTCGGTCATTCCGGTCCTTTCGTCGATGTAAATATGTATAATGCGGTCTGCGGTCTTGATGCGGCTCAGGGCTTCATTGGGCAGTATTGGGCTAACTGGGATTTCAAGAAGACCAAGGTGAACCCCAAATATATTGGCATGTGTCGGGAAACGCTGAGGATTGTGTCGGAGAAGCAGGGTAAACCGTTTGTTTACACCGGCTGGATAGGCTGGCTCCCGTCTCACCTGTTGATCTTGGCTCAAGCAATGGAGAAGGCTGGCACTGTGGACGACACCGATGCCATCATGAAGGCCATTCGGGGTGGGACCTTTGAAACAACGACGGGCAAATGGACCATGTCAGGTGCAAAAACTTACGGCTCCCCGGTAGTTTTCGGAACCCCTAGCGCCCTCAGCATGATCAAAGGAGACAAAGAAGTATATCTTAGTGAGCATCCCATGAAACCACTCCCGTAGCAACACAGAAGGGAGATAAGGAGAACTGGTATGCCCCCTGCCGGAATATGGATTGACGGATTGATCCAGAGCTGCACCTACATGACCATGGCCTTTGGAATGGTTTTGGTATTCAGCATCCTTGGGATACTCAACTGGACCCATGGCCAATTTTACATGTTGGGGGCTTTTGTAGTCTATTATGCGATCACGGCAGCGGGCATACCTTTCTTCATAAGCATAGGGATAACCGGGTTGATAATCGCTGGGTCGGGTATCCTGATTAAAAAAATCATTATCGATCAGGTCCAGGGCGACTTATATATAAGCGTAGTGACCATATCGCTGATCTTTTTTTTCGAGGGCGCCGCCAGTATGATCTTCGGCATGCAGGATAAGGGGTTGGCCATGGTTCTCCCAGGCGTAATTAACCTGGGCTCATTTAGTGTGAGCTATCAGAAGGTTGCCGTGGTCATTTTTACTTTAGTAGTCATGATCGGCATGTACATCGTGCTGAACTATACTAAGGTGGGATTGGCGATTAGGGCTGCAGCCCAGCAACCCGATGCTGCGAGCTTATACGGGGTCAGCGTGGAGCGTCTCTCGTTAATCGTGATGGGCATCGGCTGCGCACTGGCGGCCATGGCCGGCGGTATCATGGCGCCTCTTTACACAGTGAATCCTTTTATCGGAGGCATTCCAATGATCATGTCCCTGCTGGCCATTGTCATCGGGGGCATCGGCAGCCTGACCGGCGCCATCGTGGGCGGCCTCATATTGGGTTTTCTTAACAGCGTCGTGGCCTACCATTTGTCCTACTTTTCCGAGGTCGTGCTCTTCGTCCTCGTCATCATCATCTTGCTGGTCAGACCTCAGGGGTTATTTGGAGCTTCCTTAAAATGACGCCATTCATTGATTATAAAAATATGGTTCCCAAGATAGTCATCGGCCTGGTGGTTTTCCTCATTGTTTTAGTCCCTGTTTTCACCACAAATGTGGCCACCCTGTCCATGCTCACTTTAAGCGGCATTTGGGCCATTGCAGTTATGGGATTCACCCTGGTACTCAGAACGGGGCAATTCAGCCTGGGGCAAGCAGCCTTCATGGCCATCGGCGGTTATACCTCTGCCATATTCACAGTCAAATTGGGGTGGCCTTTTTGGCCCAGCTTTTTTTTAGCCGGGGTGGTGTCCGGAATCGTCGCTTTGCTAGTTGGGATGGTGGTGCTGAGGGTGGGGGGTATCTATTTTTCTATTATCACCCTGGCCCTCAGTGAGATCGTCCGGATTATCGCCCAACAATGGGAATCGGTCACCAGGGGTACCAGAGGATTGATCACTTCGATGCCGAATCCCATTTCCCTGGGTAGGTTTGAAATCAATTTCTTTGCCAGTACAGTGCCTTACTTTTATTTGACCCTGTGTCTGGTGGCCCTTACCGCCTTGATTTTCTGGCGGATCGGTGAGAGCCGTCTGGGACGTTCTTTCGCCGGTATAGCACTCAATCCGGTACTTGCTGAGCATCAAGGTATGCATCTTATGAAGTACAGGGTCATTGCGTTTACGGCAGCAGGTGTGTTCACCGGCTTTGCCGGTTCCCTTTACGCTCATTCGCTGACAGTAATGACTCCTTACATGCTTGGATTGTGGCAGTCCATACAGATCATGATCATGAGCATCGTAGGCGGTGTAAGCTCGCTGGCAGGGGGACCGATTATTGGGGCTATTTTGCTTTATACTCTCGGCATCTATCTGATCCGTCTTGAAATATATGGCATTCAACAATTGCTTTTCGGCGCGGTTGTTGTGCTGGTGCTGTTAGTTCTGCCAAAGGGAACCGGGCTTGTTGACCTCTGGGAGCGATTCTGGCGAAAGGTGGTTTGGAGGGAAGAGGAGTATGAAGCGGATGAGCCAGAGGATTAAACAGGGAGATTTATTTACATGTCTTATTTGGAACTAAAAAATGTCTCAAAGCATTTCGGCAGACTCGCCGCCGTGGAAGAGGTGGACCTCCAGGTGGAAAAAGGAGAAATCCTGGGCATTGTAGGGCCCAACGGCTCCGGGAAAACCACCTTGATTAATATCATCAGCGGCTATCACCGCCCCTCCAGGGGAGAGATATTTTTCCATGGTAAGAAAATATCAGGGCTGCGGCCCGATCAGATAGCTAAGCTCGGCATCATCAGGACTTTCCAGTCGAATGTGCTCTATGAAGGTGCCACGGTGATTGAAAGCATGCTGATCAGTTCTTATCAGCAATACAAGTCCAACCACTGGCATTCTTTTTTTAATACCAGGACCTGGAAGGATGAGAATGAAAAGGTTGTGGGCCGGGTGATCGAACTGGTGAAGCTCCTTGACCTGCTGAACGACACATTTTTACCGGCGGAAGGGCTTTCACACGGGTATCAAAGGATGCTCGGCATATCTATGGCCATGATCGCCAATCCCCAAGTGCTCCTTCTCGATGAGCCAACCACCGGCATGAACCATGAGGAAGCCAAGTTCGTGGTGGATAAGATCAAGAAGATCAGCGAGCAAGGCGTCACCGTTATTCTGATAGAGCACAATATGAAGGTACTTCTGGATGTGGCCACCCGGGTGGTCGTTCTCAGCTTCGGAACTAAAATTGCTGAGGGCAAGCCGAAAGAAGTGATGAACCAGCAGGAAGTCATCGAAGCCTACTTGGGAACGGAGACGTTTTGAGCATGCTTGAACTTAAAAACCTCTGGATTAGATACGGCAAAAAGGCAGCAGTCCGGAGGTTATCCTTATCCGTAAATAAAGGAGACTTCGTCACGATCCTGGGGGCAAACGGAGCGGGGAAGACAACGACGCTTAATGCCATAAGCGGAATCGTTAAGGTGAAAAAGGGTCAGGGTGAAATTCACTTTAAAGGGGAGAAAATCGTCGGTCTGAAACCCGGGAAGATAGCTTCCAGAGGCATTATCCAGATTCCGGAAGGGAGAAAGCTTTTCCCGCTCATGACGGTCAGAGAGAACTTGCAGATGGGAGCCTACCTGCGAAAAGACAGGAAAGGGGTTCAACAATCGTTGGAGAAAGCGCTGGCCCTTTTCCCCGATCTGAAGAACCGGCTCAATGCCAAGGCTCGAGAGTTGAGCGGCGGGCAGCAGCAAATGGTTGCTATCTCGCGGGGGCTGATGGCCCAACCAGAAGTGCTTTTATTTGACGAACCTTCTTTGGGGCTTAGTCCCTTACTGCGCCAGCATCTTTCTGAAAAAATAAAGGAGATCCACCGTGAGGGAGTGACCCTGGTCCTGGTGGAACAGAATGCTCGTCTCGGGCTCATGCTCGCGTCCTACGGCTACGTGCTGGAAAACGGGGAGCTGGCCTTGCAGGGAAAGACTTCTGATCTAATGCTGGACGAAAACGTAAAAAGAGCGTATCTGGGGGTGTAGAGGCAAATCGTAGAAGGGAGTATTTTATGAAGCAGTATCCATGGGTGAAGCACTATGAGGCCGGCGTGCCGCATACCCTACAACCGTATCCGGAGATTACCGTACTCGATGTGCTCGCAGATACCTTGAAACAGAGGCCGGAGCATCCCCTGGCCATCTTTCAGGGTAGGAAGGTATCGCATCGGGAGGTCGAAGAGCACAGCAATGCCCTGGCTGCCGCGCTCATCGCTGGCGGTGTGAAGAAAGGGGACAGAGTGACGTGCCTTTTCCTCAACTGCCCGCAGAGCTTTATTGCCTTCTTCGCCATTTGGAAGGCGGGAGCCATCGTGGTGCCGCTCAATCCGCTGTACACGCCGTTCGAATTAGAGCACTCCATAAACGATGTCGAAGCACAGGTGGCAATCGTAGGCTCGACCTATTATCAGGCGGTCAAGTCCTTCCAGCCGCGCACCAAGCTTCGCCTGGTGATTGCTTCAGACGTGGAGACCTACGCCAGGTTGCCGATGAAGAGGGAGGGCGATTCAATCAAATTGGAAAAAGGGGATGTTTGGTGGACCGCCCTCCTTGATCAATATAGGGGTTCGCCACTTCCCGCCGTCAAAGTGAGCCCATCGGAAACGGCCGTCATCCTATTCAGCGGTGGGACGACCGGCACTCCCAAGGGCGTTATGGGCAGCCACCATTCGATCATTATCACTGCTATGGTGCACATGACATGGTTTCGGTCAGTCATCTCCGAATGGGAAGATAGGGTGTTGGTGCCGCTTCCCCTGTTCCACTCTTTCGGCGTCTATGTCCACTTCGGTTCGTTGTTTATGTGCCATGCCGTCCAGGTGCTGATCCAAAACCCAAGGGATATTAAAAATCTGGTGGATACGATCAGGAATTATAAGATCACCGGCGTTTCGGCTACTCCCACCACGCTGATTGCCATCCTGAACTATCCTGGCCTGAAATCGGACGATCTGCGGTCGCTGAGGCGTGTCGGTTCGGGCGCAGCGCCCCTGATGAGCGAGACCAAGCACCAGTTCGAAAAACTCATCAGCGGACCCATTGTGGAGGGATATGGTTTAACGGAATCGGGAATCATTGGTGCCTCTTTTCCTGTGAAGGGAAAATGGAAGCAGGGATCGGTGGGCATACCCCCGACGGATGTGGTGGTGCGCATCGTGGACATCGCAACTGGCACAAAAGAAATGAAGCAGGGAGAGATAGGGGAAATTATCATCAAAGCGCCGCAGCTGATGCAGGGATATTGGAACAGGCCGGAGGAGACAGCCAGGATGTTGCGTGACGGTTGGCTGTATACGGGTGATATCGGTTATATGGATGAAGAGAATTACCTCTTCCTGACATCGCGGAAGAAAGACCTCATCAAGTGTGGAGGGTTTCAGGTGTGGCCGCGCGAGATCGAGGAGATACTCATGATGCACCCCGCGGTCGCGGAGGTTTGTGTGGGAGGTATCCCGGACCCGCGGCAGGGCGAGGCAGTGAAGGCATGGGTGGTACCCAAGGACGGACTTCAGGCGACGCAGGAAGAGCTGCAGCAGTTCTGCAGGGAAAAGCTCACAGGCTATAAGGTTCCCAGGTTCTTCGAATTCCGCAAGGACTTGCCCAAGACCATGGTAGGCAAGGTGTTGCGCAGGATACTGCAGGATGAGGAGAAAGAGAAACAGGAGAAAATGAAGCAAGGGTAAGGGTTTCCCTCTTCATTGTCCAAAATCTGAAGAAGGAGGAATGCACCTTGGAAGAAAAACCTTGGCACAGACACTATGATTACAACGTTCCAATAACCGTACGCGTGCCACGCATAGCGGTCCATGAACTAATCCAAATTCCCGCCAACACCTACCCCGACAAGGCCGCCCTCAACTTTTTGGGGACGGAGATAACCTTCTTGGAGCTACGCGGCCAGGTCATGCGGTTCGCCAACGCTTTGGGGTCCCTGGGGGTTCAAAAAGGGGAGCGGGTGGGAATCCATCTCCCCAACTGTCCCCAATACCCGATCGCTTACTATGCCGCGTTATCTCTCGGCGCAATCGTTGTCAACCTCAATCCCATGTATACGGCTGAAGAGCTCAAGCTGATGGCTACCACCACGGACCTGACCACACTCATCACTTTCGACATGGCGCTTCCCGCCATCCGTGCCCTGTGCAAAGAGGTTCATATCCCCCGAGTGATCGTAACCAAGATTACGGATTATATTAAAGACATGGGCGTAAGCACGGCAGACAGCCTGGATCTGGAAAAGGGATGGCATCATTTTTCGACTCTGATCGAGAGCGTCCAAACCACCAAGCGCCCCCGTGTCCAGGTGAACCCGGAGGATCCAGCCTTGATTCAGTTCACGGGCGGGACCACGGGAATCCCCAAGGGGGCAGTCCTCACGCATGGCAACGTCGTTGGGGCCACATTACGAGGTGCGCTATGGGGGGGTGCTACCAATATGCTCACTTCTTACGAAAGACGCAGTGTCATTGCAGTGCTGCCCTACTTTCATGTCTACGGAAACATTGGGGTGATGAACTGGGCATTTTTCAGTTGCGCCACGCAAATTATGATCCCCCGTTTCCAGATCGATGAATTTATGGGGATACTGGCCAATTTCAAGGAGATCTCCTATTTCCCCGCTGTCCCTACGATGATCAACGCCGTCATCAACCATCCCAAGGCTGCGGAGCTGGATCTGGGCCGGAAACTGGGTATGTTGGGTTCTGGAGCTGCACCAATGCCCGTGGAGATGATCGAGCAGATCAAGGATATGGGTATCTTTTTTGGTGAAGGCTATGGACTGACTGAATCGAGCGCCCTTGGGATCTCCAACCCGATCCTGGGGATGAAGAAAGTGGGCAGTATCGGGATTCCTTTTATTGATAATGATGTGCGTCTCGTGAGCGTCAAGGACGGGGTGACGGATGTGAAGCAGGGCGAGCCGGGGGAGATTATCATGAAGAGCCCCTTCATCATGCAGGGGTACTGGAACAATCCTCAAGAAACAGCCGGGCAGCTGAAAGAGGGCTGGCTCCACACCGGTGACATTGCCGTGCAGGATGAAGACGATTATTTCTTTATCGTAGACCGCAAGAAGGATATGATCATCGCCGGTGGGTTCAACATTTACCCACGGGAGATCGATGAGGTACTCTTCCAGCATCCCAAAGTGCAGGAAGCCGTTGCGATAGGCATCGCAGATAAGTACCGGGGTGAAACGGTCAAAGCATTCATCGTTCTGAAATCGGGTGAGACATGCACAGCGGAGGAAATAATCGCCTTCTGCCGGGAGAAGCTGGTCGCTTACAAAGTCCCAAAGCTGATAGAATTTCGGCCCTCGCTTCCAAAATCGGCAATCGGAAAAGTTCTGCGTAAAATCCTGCGGGAGGAGGAGATAACAAAGAAAGAAAAGCTGTCTTAGAGAGATGAAGCAGTTGATGCTTCAATCGATGCGTCACAGACAAGGGTCATAATAAAAGGCAGGGTCAGTGATGGCCCTGCCTTTTTATTTGAAAAGCTCGCGTCTCGGGGACTCGTCGCCGACACTCGCTTGACAGACAACTTCTTTTTTTCTTATATTCAATCCAATCCAAGAGTCTCGTCTCTCGGTAACGGTGAAGATGCCCGTATCGTCATCTGATTACGTCATTCGTCTTTGAAATCTCTGACCATAACCCTTTGACGATATACGAAACGGGCTTCGTAACCTCACCCCCCTTCATCCCCCCTTAAATTAAGGGGGGGATAGTGGGGGGTTACCTATTTTCATGGCTCGTGAACGGCTTAACGGCCACGGATAATTACTAAGAGGTGTGAACATGAACGTCAGGGAGATGTTCGATTTGAACGGCAAAGTGGCGATCGTCACGGGCGGAGGGAGAGGCATTGGTTTAAAGATGGCAGAAGGTCTGGCCGAAGTTGGAGCGACTATCGTACTCTGCTCGCGGAAAGTCGAAAATTGCCAGAAGGCAGCACAGGACCTGGCGAAATTGGGAGTAAAGACTTTGGCAATGGCTTGCGATGTGAAATCCCCTGCGAGCATCCAGGCCGTCGTGGACAAGACTTTGGAGAGATTTGGACGATTGGATATTTTGGTCAACAATTCCGGAGTCACTTGGGGTGGAGCCGTTGAAGAGTATTCTTTAGAAGGCTGGGAAAAGGTGATGGACACGAATATGACCGGCGCTTTCCTCTTCTCCCAGACGGCTGGGCGGGTGATGATCCGGCAGAAGAATGGGAGCATTATCAATATCGCTTCGGTCATGGGAGTGATCGGAATCCAGGAAGGAGCAGACGCCATTGCCTATAGCGCCAGCAAAGGCGCATTGATCACCTTCACCAAAGACCTGGCTGCCAAATGGGCCAAACACAACATCCGCGTCAACGCCATTGCCCCGGGTTGGTTTCCCACGGATATGACCAAATGGGTTTTTGAGAACCACAGCAAGAAAATCCTCAGTTTTGTCCCCATGGGCAGATTCGGTCAGCCGGAAGAATTGAAAGGAGCCGTCGTTTATTTAGCCTCAGACGCTTCCAGGTACGTGACGGGTATCGTTCTTCCGGTGGATGGGGGACAGCTCGCCATTTGATCCAGCCCATGAACCCACACGTCTTTCACCCCGGGAAACGCACCTCGCCACTTTCTCGCCTGAAACCCACTCTTCTGCGGAAAGCCACAGATCAGGAAATGGGATCGGATACGACGGCCCGGCCGGAGGGCAAGGGATGGCTTCATCGGTAAGAAAAGGAGGTTCGGGGGAAGTCGTGAATCTTTCTAACCTTCTCATTGAGAGTGCTGCACGGAGGCCCGAACATCCGGCTATTCATTTTCTGGGACGAACAATCACCTATAAAGAATTAAACCGGCAAGTGGACCGACTTTCCCATGGACTTGTTCATGCAGGACTGCGCCCCAGTGATGTCTGCGTTTTGATGCTTCCAAACTCGATAGAGTGGATCGTTGCTTACTACGCGCTGGCAAAGGTGGGAGCGGTCGTCGTGCCGGTGAACTTTCTGTATCGAACCGGAGAACTCGAACATATTTTCAAAGACTCCGGCGCACGGGCTTTCATCGGCCACAAAGATTACCTGGACCAGCCTCGCCGGGTCATGGAACATCTCCCAAAGACGAATCTGCGGATCGCCCAAGGCGTATCGCCCGGTCAGGGATTCATCCCTCTGGAGGAACTCTTCGCTGACGAAGGGACATTTCATCCGTACCCAACCCGGGATGACGACACCTGGGCCATCATCTATACCAGTGGCACCACGGGTTCCCCGAAAGGAGCCATGCTCACTCACTACAACCTGGCAAGTAATGCCATGACCGTCGCCGGCATGCGGTCCACCAAACCCAATGATGTGGTTTTCGGCGTCCTTCCTTTTTACCACATTTTCGGCCAGACGAGTGTGCTCAATGCATCCATCTATCTCGGTTTGACCATCCGGGTGTGGTCCACCTTCAATGTTGAGGAGCTGTTTTCGTCCATCGAAGAGGAGAAGAGTTCGATTCTGATCGCCGTCCCCACCATCTTCAACCGGCTATCAGAGTTGGCCGAGGTTTGTTGGCCGAGGCGATCCGGCCTTCGATTTTGCGTTTCAGGCGGCGCCTCTCTTCCGGTCGAGGTGCTCCGCCGATTCGAGGATCGTTTCGGCAGCACCATTTATGAAGGATACGGACTTACCGAGTGCTCGCCGGTGTGTGTGGAGAACCCCTTCGGTCGAGAAACCCGGCCTGGATCGATTGGCATTCCTATTCCCGGATTTCAGGCGCGCATTGTAAACGATCAGGATGAAGACGTACCCTTGGGAACCGTGGGGGAGCTTATTGTCCTTGGACCCGGCGTGATGAAAGGATACCTGAATCAACCCGAGGCCACCGCTGAAACGCTTCGCGGAGGGTGGTTGCATACAGGGGACCTGGCCCGGATGGATAAGGATGGGTATATCTACATTGTCGATCGAAAGAAAGAAATGATCATTCGTGGAGGGTATAATGTGTACCCACGGGAGATTGAGGAGATCCTCTATACCCACCCTGACGTTGTCGAGGCTGCGGTGGTGGGAATTCCCCATCCCGATTTAGGCGAGGAGGTGGGTGCCGTCGTCGTGCTTCGCAACGGAGCTTCCGCTACATTGGAAGAGTTGAGACAATTCGTCAAAGAACGGGTAGCCCCCTATAAATACCCGAGAAGAATCCAATTGGTGAAGGAACTGCCCAAAGGCCACACCGGAAAGGTACTCAAACGCAGTCTTCGATTCAATGATTAGGTATCCCATGAATATGCTTAGGAAAACTTCGCGAGAATCGAGAGGATGCTATCCCTGCCGCGATGGGAAGGGTCCGTTGACTTCGTATGAAAGAATATTTTAAGAAGAGCCTTGACAAAATCCATGTGAAAATTTTAATATGGGACTCGTTCGCTGCATCGAATGTCATAGAACCTAGAATTCGACCAATAAGTTTCGGAAGATCGGATACCCCATGGACATCAAGCGCAGCTATTACGAAGATATTGAGCTTTTCAAAAGTAACACCATCCTCGTCTGGTCCATTCTATTTCTTGTATTTCTTGGAATCCTCCCCTGGCTTGTCAAAGCCTACCACCTCTTAGGGATGTCCATTTATATCCTTAATCTCATCACGATCAATGCCCTCGTTGCCATCGGCTTGAATATCCTCGTGGGGTATACAGGCCAGATATCGATGGGACACGCCGGGTTCTTTGCCATCGGAGCCTTCACAACGGTTATCTTTATAGTGAATTGGGGCTTTCCCCTTTATATTGCTCTCCCCATTGCAGGGTTCATCTCATCCGCCTTCGGATTTATCCTGGGACTTCCAGCCCTTCGCCTAAAAGGCCCTTATCTCGCTATCGCCACGCTCGGCTTCGGTATGAGCATCACCACGATTATCAAACATATGGAATTTTTTGGCGGAAGAATGGGGCTTCAAGCCCCAAAACTTTATCTTTTCGGAACCCCGATGAAGGACATCCATTATTATTATGTCATCATGATCATCGCTGTTCTGATGGTGATCGGGGCATTGAAATTGATCAAGACGCGAGTGGGGAGGGCTTTCATTGCCATTCGGGATAGCGACATTGCCGCCGAAGCAATGGGGGTGAACCTCACCTACTACAAAACCCTGTCTTTCGCCGTGAGCGCCTTTTATACAGGGATTGCTGGCGGACTTTACGCTCTTATCCTCGGATTCATCAACCCTGAGGGCTTTACCATGATTATGTCGATCGCCTTCCTGGCCATGGTCGTCGTAGGGGGGCTGGGATCCATTATGGGTTCCATCGCCGGAGCAGCCCTCTTGACCTACCTCGATATTAAGCTTCAGGTCGTTCAAGATATTCCAGCCGTCGGTCCAGCTTTGGTCGCCTTTTCCCAGAAATATATGAGCATGGCCGGGATTTCCAATATTGCTGTCATTGTTTATGGACTGATCATGATTTTAATCGTCCTCTTCGAACCTTTGGGAATTTTCGGCTTCTGGATTCGAACCAAACGCTACTGGAAGACATGGCCGTTTTAAAATCTTAAATCCGAGTTTCGAAGCACGAAATTCGAAACAAGCACGAATGTTCAAATTACCCAATTCTCGAAAGAAAGAATTTTGAAATTTTGAAGTTAGAATTTGAGATTTGTTTAGGATTGGTCCGAGACGGACGCTTCGCCCGATATTCGGATTTAGAATTTCTTATCGGAGATAAGGTATGCTGGGGCAACTGATTGTGAGCGGTCTGGCGGTGGGAGCTTGTTATTCTCTCCTGGCTCTCGCCATGGTCATTATCTACAAAACCTCTGACGTTCTAAATTTTGCCCAGGGGGAAATGGCGATGATCAGCACATATATCGCCTTTACCCTCATGGAGAGCTACCATGTCCCTTTCCAATGGGCAGTCATCCTCACATTTCTGTTTGCTATCCTTTTGGGCGCCTCTTTCGAGCTCGTGTTTCTAAGACAGGCCAAAGAACCTACTGTGTTAGGACTGATTATCATTACACTCGGTTTTGAAATGATTCTCATGGGATTCGCTGGATGGAAATGGGGGCCTGATCAGAGATCACTCGATTTTCCGGTTTCGAACATAGAGACTTACAATCTCTTCGGTCTCGTCATGAGCAAGATCAATTTCTGGACCATTGTGATCACCCTGGTTCTGATGTTCATTCTCTTTCTGTTTTTCCGTTACACGAAAGTGGGGGTTGCCATGAGAGCTACCCAACAGAACCAGTTGGCTGCTCGAGTCATGGGCATCCGCACCAAATGGATACTCTCTTTCACCTGGGCGATTAGTTCCATGGTTGGCGCAGTCGCTGGCATGCTGATCGCGGCGCTTGGCGTACTGGACCCTACGATGATGATGGATCCTCTTTTGAAGAGCTTTGCCTCCGCAGTCTTAGGAGGAATGACAAGCCTCCCTGGAACAGCGGTCGGGGGAGCGATGTTGGGGATTATCGAAAACCTGTTTGGCGGATACGTCTCTCTGGCGTTTAAATCCGTTGTCGCCTTTGCCGTCATTGTGTTGATGCTATGTATTAAGCCGAGCGGACTCCTGGCCAAACATTATGTGAAGAAAGTTTAGGGAGAAGGAGGAGAATATAAATGTTAAAAAAAGTATTCGTTTCTATGGCGCTGTTAATGATGGTAACTTTTTTGATGACAACACCAGGCTTAGCTCAGACGGTCCGGGGAGTAACGGACACCGAGGTCCTCATCGGCCAGACAGGTCCACAGACAGGACCGGCAGCCCTCTGGGGATCAGTCGCCCGGGGGTCGGGTCTTTTCTTCAAGGGACTCAACGACGAGGGAGGAATCCACGGCAGAAAGATCAAATACTATCTGCGTGACGATGGTTACCAGCCGGCGAAAACCAGGGCGATTGCCACTGAATTCGTCGAACAGATTGGGATTTTCGCCACTGTCGGCTGTATTGGGGTCGGGCCGGGCATGGCCGTCCGCGATTACTACACGGAGAATAAGGTGTTGATGGTCAGCTTCGGCAGCAGCGGTGTAACCAACTGGATTAAACCCTTCAACAGATACATCTTCGCCACCTATCCTCTTTATGTTGATGAAGCCCATGGCCTAACCCGATATCTTTTTGAACAGATGAAGCTCACCAAAGTGGCCATGTTTTACCAGAACGATGATTACGGGAAACAGGGTCTGGAGGGTGTGGAGAGTTACGAAAAAGAAAAGGGTCTGAAGCTGGTGGCCTCGGTTTCTGCTGAAGTGACGGAAAGGGACCTGAGTTCCCATGCCTTAAAGTTAAAAAGCTCCGGGGCTGAGGCTGTGATTATGTGGGCGATGCCCACGCACGCCGCGTTGCTGCTCACGGAATGCGCCAAGATCGGCTTCAAACCCCATTGGGCGACCAGCAGCACCCTCTCCGATGGCCCCCTGATGATGCAGATTACGAAGGGGCTCTGGGCGGGGATGATTAATTCCTTTCCGATCGAGCCGCCGGATTCGAACAATCCCTTGATGGTTAAATATCGCGCCTGGCACGAAAAATACGAACCGAATGAGCGGTGGGGAAGTTATTATTACTCAGGAATCGCATATGCCGAGCCCCTTGCCGAAGGGCTTAGACGGGCAGGCAGAAATCTAACGCCCGAGACATTTATCAAGGCCATGGAAACCCTGAGGGATTGGCGGGGGATCGCCGGTCCCTTTACCTTTACGTCTACGGATCATCAGGGCGCGAAATACGTTTACTATGCCCAGGTGCAGCCGGATGGCTCTATGAAGAAATTGACAGATTGGATAAGGATTACGAAATAACAAACTCACTTTGTCTGTGATTGGCATGGGAGTACCTGTCTATCGGTGGACGGGGGAGCAATCTCTTACTCGTGGTCTATCGAGCCATCAATGTCTGGAAAGGAGGAGACAAAATGTTGAAGAGAGGTTTAGTTTTAGTGTGTTTATTAACACTGGCGGCCTTTTTGCTGACGACGCCGGTCTTAGCTCAGCAGGTCCGGGGAGTAACGGACACGGAGATTCTCATTGGGCAGACCGGTCCGCAAACCGGACCGGCAGCGCTTTGGGGAGCAGTGGCCCGCGGTTCAGGCCTTTTCTTCAAGGGACTCAACGATGAGGGAGGAATCCACGGCAGAAAGATCAAATACTTTCTGCGAGACGATGGTTACCAGCCGGCAAAAACCAAGGCCATCGGTACTGAATTCGTAGAGCAGATCGGGATCTTCGGAGTGGTCGGCTGCGTGGGAAGCGGGCCGGGCATGGCCGTCCGCGATTATTACACGGAAAATAAGGTAGTCATGGTCAGCTTTGGCTGTAGTGGCGTCACCAACTGGATTCAGCCGTTTAACAGATACATCTTCCCCCAATATCAGCTTTACGTTGACGAGGCCAAGGCCCTGACGCGATATTTTTATGAAAACATGAAGCTCACGAAGGTGGCAATGTTTTACCAGAATGATGATTACGGGAAACAGGGTCTGGAAGGTGTGGAGCGTTTTGAAAAAGAAAAGGGTCTGAAAGTAGTGGCTTCGGTTTCTGCCGAGGTAACGGACCGTGACTTGAGTTCTCATGCTCTAAAATTGAAAAATTCAGGGGCGGAGGCGGTGGTCATGTGGGCGATGCCCACTCACGCTGCTTTGCTCCTCACTGAATGCGCCAAGATCGGCTACAAACCCCAATGGGGAACCAGCAGCACCCTCTCCGATACTCCTGTGATGATGCAGATCACCAAAGGGCTCTGGGCCGGGATGGTTGTTTCCTATCCAATCGAGCCCCCCGACTCGAAGCATCCCCTGATGGTCAAATATCGCGCCTGGCACCAAAAATACGAGCCGAATGAGCGCTGGGGAACTTTCTATTACTCAGGGTGCTTATATGCCGAACCGCTTGCCGAAGGGTTGAGACGGGCAGGCAGGAATTTGACTCCCGAGACTTTTATCAAAGCCATGGAGACCATAAGAGACTGGAAGGGTGCAATCGGCGCACCCATCACCTTCACGCCTACGGATCACCAGGGTTGTAAAGACACTCGGTTCGCTCAGGTGCAGCCCGACGGCAGCATGAAGATATTGACAGACTGGATGAGGATCACGAAGTAATCGGACAAGAATACGTGTTCGTGCCCGTGATTCGTGTCCGTAAGTTATTAAAAGTTCTTTAAGTGTGGGGGGGGGACGACTTTAATCGTTCAATGAGGAAGGCTAAGACGTCCCCTACCCGTGCAATCAATGGGGAGAAGGATAACATCAAGGGGTGGAAAGACATATAAACGATGAGCACACTGAAAATCGAAAACCTGACCATCTTTTTTGGGGGCATCAAAGCGCTAAATAACGTAACCTTTGAGGTGGACAAAGGAGCAATCTATTCCATCATCGGCCCAAACGGAGCCGGGAAGACGACTGTCTTCAATTGCATCAGCGGAATTTATAAACCCAATTCCGGAAAGATTTCGTTCAAAGGAGAGGACATCACGTATTTGAAGCCTAACCAAGTTGCCGAGAAGGGGATTGCCAGAACATTCCAAAATATCGAGCTCTTCTCTCACATGAGCACCATGGATAACCTCATGTTGGGCCGTCACCTTCACATGAAGACAGGGGTCTGGGGGGGCGCGACGTTTGTTTACAAGAATTCGAGGGCAGCCAAAGAGGAGATTGAAAACAGACAAAAGGTTGAAGAAATTATCGACTTTCTCGACCTCCAGGTTGCAAGAGACCAGTTTGTGGTAAACCTCCCTTACGGAACCCGGAAACTCGTGGAGCTCGGCCGCGCCTTGGCGTTGGACCCGGAAGTCATTCTTTTGGATGAACCTTCGGCGGGAATGAATATGGAGGAAAAAGGGGACTTGATCTTCTCGATTCAGGATATTCGGGACGACCTCGGTATCACCGTCCTTCTTGTGGAGCACGATATGAACCTGATCATGGACGTCTCGGACCGAATCCTGGCCTTGAATTATGGAGAGAAAATAGCAGAGGGATTGCCAGAAGAGATTCAAAAGAATCCGGAAGTTCTTAAAGCCTATCTGGGTGAGGAGGAAAAGGTTGCTTAAGGTCAAGAACATCGAAACCCTGTATGGATTGATTATGGCGATCAGGGGCGTTTCCTTGGAGGTGCAGGAAGGACAAATCGCCGCCATCCTCGGAGCCAATGGTGCTGGGAAGACGACGATCCTGAAGACCGTGATGGGGCTTCTGGAGGATCAGCCGGACAAAGGAACCATCGAATTCCTGGGAAAGAGAATTGACGGAAAGGATGCGGAGGAAATCGTCCACCTGGGGATTTCTTATGTGCCAGAGGGGAGGGAAGTTTTCCCTGAGTTGAGTGTCGATGAAAACTTGAGGATGGGAGCTTATACCCGGAAAGATAGAAAAGGGGTGAAGGAGGATTACGATCGGGTGATCAGCCATTTCCCTGTTCTTAGCGAGAGGAAGAATCAGTGGGCAGGCACCTTAAGCGGAGGAGAGCAGCAGATGCTCGCCATCGGCAGGGCATTGATGACGAGACCTAAGCTCCTGATGATGGACGAGCCCTCGCTGGGACTCTCCCCCATCCTTGTTAAGGAGATCTTTGGGATCACCAAAATGATCAATGCGGAAGGGACAACCATCCTCCTCGTCGAGCAAAATGCGAAGATGGCGTTGAAGATCTCGAGTTACGCGTTCGTGCTCGAAAACGGAAGAATTGTCGCTGCTAACACCCCGGATATCCTTTTGCAAGACGAAGATGTGAAGGAATTCTACCTGGGTATCCGATCAGAAGAGTCGGTAAAAGGATACCAGCGGTGGAAGAAAAAGAAGCGTTGGCGATAACTTGAGACCAAAATCCCAAACTCCAAGTTCCAAATCCCAAATAAATTCTAAGCACCAATTTTCAATGACCAAAATTATTTTCTTTGGAATTTTGGAATTTGAACATTGGAATTTGTTTGTTATTTGATGCTTGGGATCTGGTGCTTCTCCTCGCTATGCTCTATGCGCTCTGCGCTATGCTATTCCCCCCCTGATTTGTACATACTCTCGATGGTATCCTTAAACGCTGCGTTGACGTATTTTCTCTTCACCTTCATGGTGGGCGTCACTTCTCCGCTCTCCTCGTAGAGCTTCTTCGGAAGAATCGCGAACTTCTTGATCTGCTCCACGCGGGCCATCGTCTTGTTCACCTTATCCACTTCCTTCTGAATCAGCTGCTTAATCTCTGGGGCCTGGGTGAGGCTCGCATAGGTGCCAAATTGAATCTTGTTATCCTGCGCATATTTGATGACGGTCTCTTCGTCGATGGCGATGAGAGCAACAAGGTATTTTCGGCGGTCCCCGATCACCACGGCATCGTTGATATAGGGGCTGAATTTGAGCTGGTTCTCAATATTCTGAGGAGCAATGTTCTTTCCGCCTGCGGTAATGATCAAGTCTTTCTTCCGGTCGGTGATCTTTAAGAATCCGTCCTGATCCAGCTCACCCACATCCCCGGAGTAAAGCCAGCCATCCTTGAGCGTATCAGCGGTGGCCTGTGGATTCTTAAAATAACCCTTGAACACGCCCGGACCCTTTACCAGGATCTCTCCATCGGAAGCAATTTTCACTTCCGTACCGGGCAGGGCTTTCCCCACCGTCCCGATCTTCAGTTGGCCCAGGTGACTGGTGGTGGTCACGCCTGTGCCTTCTGTCTGACCGTATCCTTCAATCAGTAGAAGCCCAAGGGCATTGAAGAATTTCAGCACGTTCGGTGAAATAGGCGCTGCTCCAGAGTAGGCAATCCTTACGCGATCAAAACCCAATCGCTCCTTGAGCTTTCGGAAGACAGCTCCGTAAGCCGCCAAGTAGGCCAATCTCAGGTAGGGAGGGATGGGTTTAAAATTTAATTTCAAATCCGCGTACTTCATGCCAATTCCCATACAGGCCTTGAAGACCATGCGCTTAAACCAGGTCGCATCGGACATGCGAATCATAATGGCCGAGGCATATTTTTCCCAGATCCGGGGGACGGCATACGTTACGGTTGGAGAGACCTCCTTCATGTTGTCCATGACCGTATCCGGACTCTCGATGAAATTGACGACGGTACAATACCGGATATTGGCCATGACCGTGAAGAGCTGCTCAAAGATGTGACAGAGAGGGAGGAAGGAAAGCGTTTCATCTCCGTCATAGACCGGATTGGCTTCATCTACTGCCTCACTCATAAAGAGAAGATTGCGGTGTGTGAGCATGGCTCCTTTGGGAGGGCCGGTCGTTCCGGACGTGTAGATGAGAACGGCTAAATCGTCCAATGTGACTTCACTTATTCTTTGCTCAAACAGGCCGGGATTTTTTGCATCGAACTCTTTCCCTAACTTCAACAGATCATCGAGGCTCATCAACATGGGGTCCTTGTACCGCTTCAACCCTTCCATCTCGATGACAATGATTTTCTCCAGCGTAGGGGTATCCTTCCTAAACTTCAAGGCCTTGTCGAATTGCTCCTCATTTTCGGCAATATAGAATCTCGAATCGGAGTTTTGTACGACGTAGCCGCACTCCTCTGCTGCATTCGTCGTATAGATTCCTGCCGTGACCCCTCCGGCGGACATAGTCCCAAAATCAGAGTAGACCCACTCCGGTCGGTTCTCGCTGATCACGGAAACGCAATCCCCTTTCTTGAGGCCGAGGCTGATCAGACCCATGGCCACCTGCCTTACCTTTTCCCCATATTGACCCCAGGTGACATTGTGCCAGATCCCATATTCTTTATGTCGTATAGCCACCCTGTTGGGCTGCTCCTTAATATTTTTCTGAAAATAGTCCAGAAGGGTTTTATCACTCATTGCATATTCTCCTTTGATTCGGACTTCTTTACCCGTTAGAAAGCACCAGCATTTAGCTTCAATTCCTTATTTTGGGCGAGGTCAAAACCCCGCCTTTTCTAAACGGGGTCTTCTATTCTTGATGTGGAACAAGGCCCAAGCCTAGCAGACTTCCACCATCGATCACGATCTCAGTGCCGGTCGTATAGCTGGACGCATCGGAAGCCAGGTAAACCGCAGCGCCCGCTATTTCATCAGGTTCGCCTATTCGCCCCATGGGCGTGAAATTGGCCATGGCTTGCTTCTGCTTCTTCGCCTCTTCCGGCGGAAGGTTGAACCAGTGTGAATCGAGCATCTTCGTGCTGATCGGCCCGGGAGCAATCGCGTTGACCTGGATATTATACGGGGCCAATTCTAAAGCGAAGGCCTTCGTGATCATTCGGACGCCGGCTTTGGAAATACTGTAGACGCTCACCCCGGGTTCTGGTTTGAAGCCATCGACCGAAGCAATATTGATGATTTTGCCGCTGCGTTGCTTCTGCATGACTTTGGCTACGGCCTGGCTGGTAAAATAAACTCCTCTCAGGTTCAGGTTCATGATGGTTTCCCAGAGGCGCTCGTCGGAATCCAGCACGCCACCCATGGCAGGGCTGGCGCCAGCATTATTGACCAGGATATCGATCCTGCCGAATTTCTCCGTGACGGCGCTAACCATCCGGTTGATCTCTTCCATTTTTCCCAGATGCGACTGCAGGGGGAATGCCTCGCCTCCGAATCCTTTAATCTCTGCGGCAGTGGCCTCCAGGTCGTTCATCTTGCGGCTGGTCACCGCCACCTTCGCGCCGGCCTTGGCCAGGCCCAGTGCCACACCCTTGCCGATACCGCGACTGCCACCGGTCACAATCGCCGTTTTACCCTTTAACGAAAACCGAGAAAGATCAAACATGTGTTAAACCTCCTCTGGTAATATTAGAAAAATTACTTTTAAAAAACTGTCATTCCGGACTTGATTGAGCCTGCCCCGTGCTCGACACGGGGGGAATCCAGTCTTGATCCTCGTTATGATCATAAAAAGTCTTAGATTCACCTCACTAGCGAGTCAGACCAGCGCCAGATGTCCTTGAAATTATTAACTCATATAACAAAGCGTGTCAAGTGAATAACCCCACCCACAGGACCGGGTTTTCAGATGCAGTTTTAACTATTTACTTGCCTATTCCCAAGACAGAAATTCATAGAACGATGCTGAAAATTTCCTTGTGATGAAGGACAAAAAATCGACCGAACGATAAGTAAAGAATTGCGGGGAGCGTGAGAGGCATTCCGAGGTGTATACAGGGAGGGGAGGTAGGTTCCTCGCCTTCTTCCTGTAACTTTCTATTCCCTAATTTTTTCAAATGGCGTATATTACTATCACAAATGAACAACGGATAAACCCAAAAGTAAATCAAATAACTAATTTGTAAATTATGCAAGCTGCGATATAATATTGTTCAGAACAACATCATGTTGCAAAAAAGGGCTACTACCGCCTTATTTAGGATTCAAAAGGGTTTTTTGAAGGGCTGAAGGGTCTGGCCCCCACGAAAAACATCATAGCAGCATAAAAAATAACGCTACGTATGAAAGGTTAAAAGATGAATCTTCCAGGTTTACCAACAGATAACCTTTATAAGTTTATGGCGCTTAGTGGAATCATATTAATTATAAGCAGCTTTTACATCGTTTGGAAGCACAGTGACAGATCCCAACAGTTGCTCAGAGAGCTGAACGCAAGTTTAGCTGTTGAAAACACTAATTCAGATAATCGAAGGTCGG
Organism: uncultured delta proteobacterium; assembly: GCA_963765435.1. GTDB lineage: Bacteria > Desulfobacterota > BSN033 > BSN033 > UBA1163 > UBA1163. The sequence continues at coordinate 827,707 of CAVXWK010000002.1, read as the reverse complement.
ATTTATCGGATTTGAAATTAAAGTCAGAAGAACTTAAATTTATACTCAAAGAAAAGCCATGGTATATGACCTTCCTCTTAATAAGTCAATTTATGGGGTTGGTTCTAAGCATAGTAGGCTTCAGACTTTGGTATTTAAGAGTTCAAAAATATCAAGATATTATATTAGCAAAACAAGCAAGGTCATTAAGAACCGATAATAATTCACAAACAAAATAGTGAGGATATGAGCAAATACTACTGCTGATTACGTACAATCGAAATGTGATGACTGTGGGAAAGATATATTGAGATAAAAGTCCTGCACAATTCGGTCTACCGGGCTCTGTGGTCGTTCCCAATGACTCCACCGTTATACTTGCGTTCATCCCGTAATCTTCAATTCCTGACCATGATCCACCTGATGACTTGTAGGTGCTACTCCCCAATTAGGTTCTTTCCGAATATCTTCATCTCTCTTGTCCGATTAAGGGTTCCTGCCCAATTCTCATTGACACCCTGTTCCTAATACACTCCTATTGAAACTGAAGCCCTCCGTTGTTAGCTTTTAATAGCAAGATTGTTACACAGGATATGAATACAGATTTCTAAAAAAATAGAATTTCTTGAATTGGGTAATTCTCATGAAAGGGATCATGACACCGCACGAGGCAGCGGAGTACTTAAACCTCAATGTCCGGACCATCTATCATTTGGCGAAAAACGGAAAGCTTCCAGGGCATAAGGTTGGGAGAAGGTGGAGATTCAAAAAAGATGTTCTGGATAAATTGCTTTCAGTGAGAGAAACCCTACCATTTAAAGACCAATAAAAATCCATCAGACTGAATTTGTCCTAAACGGTTACAAAATTGTCAATTTGACCATAATCTCAAAATAAAATCTGTGTAATCTCAGAATCTTATATTTGGCATATATTATGCTTCTCCCAGAGTAGGCGGTAATTTCGCTCATTCCACCGCCCTCCTCCTTTCAAAATACCTTCGGGGGGTGGATTAGGTAAACCCCCCAATAAAATGTTATTCATCTCAAAGAACAACGGGATAGAAATAGCAGGGTTAGAAATGACCCTGTTTTTTTATGAACATTTCTCCTATATAGGTCTGCAATCGTAGCAACCGCAATTTATGAGGGGTGCATTCGGTGGCTGTTAAAGTAAAAGCAAGAAGGGCCAAAAATTCTTTTTGGGAAACAAATTATTATCGGGGGACGGTGAAGGTGGCTTTCTTCTTGATCTGCATCATGACTTTTTCTCTTATCATCTTGCTCTCTCATCTCATTTCTTCTCTCTTCTTTGTCCTTGGATATGCTTCCCAGCGATTTAAAAAAGTAAAACTTATGGAAACAGAAGAAAAGAAGACAGAACCCCGCTCTGAGGCCGACCTTGAAAGAAGGAAATATCCCAGGTTTAATGTGTATTGGCCAATCCAATTTAATCAAATTGGCTCATCCGTCAGCCACGAAGGTCGAGTAACGAATTTTAGCGAAGGGGGGATGTTGATCCAGTCTTCTGAGCAAATGGAGATTGGTCAACATCTAAAGTCAAAAGTTTCTTTCATTTTAGACTCTGAAATTAATTCAATTGAGATGCATGCCGAGGTGGTGCGGAGGGACATTTGCTCTGGAAAAGCGAGAGGAGATTATCAGTGCGGAGCGAAATTCCTGGACATCTCTCGAAGGGATAAAACTAAGCTGAATGATCTTTTGATGAGCCTTTCAGACTAACCACCGTATTCTCCCCAATACTTGTTTTACCAACCGTATTTCCGTACCTCAGTCTTTTAGCGATACCAGAATTTAGAGGAAGGCCCCTTCCAACTCCTTAATGACACCTCCTTCCTTCAAGGTAGTTTATGTGACAAAGTTATGAGCACCTTTTGAGTTGACGTAGTGAAAAGAGGAGCGGAGGCAGGGTCAGAAATAGCCCTGCCCTTATTTAGGAGAAACTTTCCGCACGCTTTCTTTCAAACACTATAGTGCAGTTGACCGAAAAATGTATTATCGGCGATATCCCCCATGACCTCGGTAACTCGGACCCCGAGAACCATAATAACCCCGACCGCCATAACCCCAGTAACCCCGACCCCATGCTCGAGAACCATAATAACCGTAGGGGTATGAGTAATAGCCATAAGGATAAGGGTACGAGTAGTAGCCATAAGGATTCGGGTAATAAGCCAGTGGAGGCGCTGCAATTACCGGAGGAGCGATGATCGGCGGGAGGAGAGGCCACCCGGGGCCAAAAATGACCCGAGCCGAAGCTGTGCCGGCTGTCAGGACAAAGACCAGTAATAAAGTGCCAATTAATAGAATTCTTTTCATTTTCTCCACCTCCTGTGTGATTTTAGCCCAAAGAATCAAAACTATCTAATTTTCCCTATGCGCCAAACATCTTTATTTTTAAGACGTATGAAATAAGCCTTTTATTCATAACTTTTTCCGCTTCCAAGAATTTAAGCATGATGAAAGCTCTTGAGAGACATTTTTTGAAAAGTACTTCCTTGATTTTGAATCTCGTCAGACGATAAAATCTTTCAAAGGCAAATCAATAGCCTTTGTCTTAACCTATACCAATACCTCACTTACTTCCGTCATCTACACCGGCATCTGGTAAAAAATTTCCACTCCTGCCTTTTTTGTTAGTTTTATTTTCAAAAAAGCGGATACAATGCGGTTAATTTCAATAACTTATAAATGTTCCACATTTGGCACAACGTATGCAACATGTACAACAACTGTCACAATTCAACGTAGACAAAGGTAGGAAGATCATGGAAAAAAGAGCTTGAAAACGTAACTTGTATGACCTTTTTGGTGCGGAAAGAACGTCATCGTCCATTTAGGCCACTGCAAGGAGGGCAAATTAAGAGGGCAAATTATGAGAGACGCAATAATCCGAGAATTGAAAAATGAAACAGGCCAATTTATTAGGAGACACCTTTTCGTTTTCCTCTTAATTGGGATGACGATGTTTCTTCCGAGTCTCTCATTTGCGGTGGAGGCAACACTGACAGACGACGCATATACTTATTCGGGCTCAAAGACCACCAAATATGGTGCGCAACCCATTCTTTCAGTTGAAGGCGTGGTGGATGGCACTCCGTTGAAAAGGAGTTTCCTCAAATTTGACCTCTCCACTGTACCGGCAGGCATCACTGGCGCTGATGTGCTAAGGGCAACTTTAAAGCTCTTTGTCAACAAACTCATAAAGGCCGGTTTATTTGACGTAATGACGGTTACAACCGACTGGAACGAGATGAGCATCACAGATCAGACGGCCCCGTCTGTCGGTGGGGTTGTCGCAACGGGAATCAGCATAGACAAAGGAATGATATTTGTGACTGTGGATCTTACAAACTTCGTCGCGGCTTGGCTAAATGGGACGAGCCCGAATTATGGGATTGCTCTTCTGCCGAATGCAGAAGGGATCAACGTAAATTTTGACAGCAAGGAAAGCACTACAACGTCCCACGCGGCCAGTTTAGAAATTGTTTTGACGGGGCCACAGGGACCACAAGGAGTTCAGGGTGCACAAGGAGCAACAGGAGCAACAGGGCCAACGGGTGCAACGGGTCCAGTTGGACCAACAGGAGCTACGGGGGCTACGGGGCCAACAGGAGCTATGGGGCCACCAGGGGCAACGGGAGCTACGGGGGCAGTCGGACCAGCGGGACCTACGGGGCCAACTGGACCACAAGGTGTTACAGGACCAACCGGTGCAACCGGGCCACAGGGACCACAAGGACCTCCTACGTTTAACCCGCTCCAAGTTGCACTGCTTCGTTGGTATCAGGCAAACCAGACAGAGAATCAGTTTACCGTGGGCAGCAATCCATATGGAATAGCCTTTGATGGGGCCAACATCTGGGTGACAAACAATGGCAGCACCACTGTTACCAAGCTTCGGGCCTGTGATGGGACCAACCTCGGCACCTTTACCGTGGGCAACAATCCAGCTGGAATAGCCTTCGATGGGGCCAACATCTGGGTGACAAACTGTAACAGCAACACTCTTACTGAGCTTCGGGCCAGTGATGGGACCAACCTCGGCACCTTTACCGTGGGCGACGTTCCATTTGGAATAGCCTTTGATGGGGCCAACATCTGGGTGACAAACAATGGCAGCAACACTGTTACCAAGCTTCGGGCCAGTGATGGGACCAACCTCGGCACCTTTACCGTGGGCAACAATCCAGCTGGAATAGCCTTCGATGGGGCCAACATCTGGGTGACAGGCTTTACGTGCGGCACTGTTACCAAGCTTCGGGCCAGTGATGGGACCAACCTCGGCACCTTTAGCGTGGGCAGCAATCCATTTGGAATAGCCTTTGATGGGGTCAACATCTGGGTGGCAAACAATGGCAGCAATAGTGTTACTGAGCTTCGGGCCAGTGATGGGACCAACCTCGGCACCTTTGCTGTGGGCGCTGCTCCATGGGGGGTAGCCTTCGATGGGGCCAACATCTGGGTGGCAAACAATGGCAGCAACACTGTTACCAAGCTTAGGACCAGTGATGGGACGAACCTTGGCACCTTTAGCGTGGTCAGCGATCCAGTTGGAATAGCCTTCGATGGGGCCAACATCTGGGTGACAAACTGTGGCAGCGGCACCGTTTCAAAATTGTAGGGGATTATGAGAGAACTTTCCCTGGTGTGAAGGTTTTGCTACCCGTGTGGCTTTTTTTGTGTTGATCTACAGCACCCACGCTGACCACCGCCACACGTACAATCCAAGCAAGGGGGAACCGAAAGACTCTCCCGGCTCTTGCTCATAAAGCCGGACCGCCCGTGCACGAAATTTCTCTATCGTCTTTTCTTCTACTGAAACCCCTTCAGGCTTAGAGTGATCGTTGATTTCTATCCATAATCAGCAAGTCTCAGAGTACGACTGAGCTGTAGATTCGTAGGTGACATTTTCAGCGGATCCGAAGGTTTTTTATTTTTGACTCCCCGATGATCTCAAATAACCCTCCCTCGGTTTCTGCTTTTGAAGTAAGGGTTTACGGACAAGTTTCCCAAACCATCATTTTGCTTTCTAAATAACTCAATGGGCATATTCCCAAGAATCGAGATTACTTGATTTTGGAGAATCTCCCGCTGATTATGGAGTGAAGTCGTCGGGCAGCATCCTTTCGAGAGGCGTCTACATAGAAAGGCAGAAGGATAAGCCCAACTCTTTTCAAAAGAAATCTTCACTTTTTGTGGGTTCCCGTGTTAATCCCTGGTGGTTCTGTCTGCCTATTTCTTAGACAACCAAGGGGTAACAACGCAACATTGCTTCCTGAAGTCTTCAGACCCGCATAGACCTTATCCATGCGATGTTTCAGATGGAAAGCCTCAACCTCGAATTTCCATTGACAAAGAGCAATTGAATGGGTAGGATTTTTACAAATTGTAAATTGCGGTATAATAATTGTCCGGTGCATTGGAGTATAGGTCAATGGAGTTATCGATAATAGTAGCTGCCTATGGGATTAGTTGGGGTTTATTTTACTTTTTGGGATTCCGAAAAAAAAACAGAGAGTTCTCAAAAATCCTAGCAGTTACTCATCTAGAGTATTTAGATTCTACAACCATACAACAAATTTCCAACTAATACAAACGTATTAATTTATGTTACCCCCAACCCTCCCCTCCCCCTCAAGGGGTGAGGGTTAGGAAGGGGGTGATGTAACTTTATTTATGCCTTTTGTATTAGCTATTTTAAGTTTTGTTCTAGCACTTGCAGTGCCAGTTGTTCTTGGGGTTGTTTTTTTGGGAAGTATATGGTTATTAAGTCGGTTGTTGTCTAAGTAATGCACCGAACAAGGCGCAGCCGACAATAAATTACATGTGTCGTAGTTGAGCTCATCGTTATGCTTGCTTTCAATCCAAAATCTTCAGGTCATTTAGAGAGCGTATCCTAATTCTTTGTAGGTGTTATCTACAGCCCCTTTGCTGAGGACTCCTTTCTAAGCTCATCACTTCCAAAAAGGTTGGATATGGTGTATATTATAAACTGTGATTTATAATTTGAGACTATCGAGAATATAGTATGGTAAGGAAGCGGCAGCCAGAACAGCAGCCAGTTGAAGCACATCAGTTCCAATCTGCGGGTGAAATCGATTCTGGGATTAAGAAGCTGGAGAGGCGGATTGAAGAACTTGAGCATCTGGATGTCCAGGAGGTAATCATTAAACATACTGGAGCGGACGATGTTGTGCGTAGCAACATTCGTGAAACAATCCGCGATGTCTTCGGGTCTAACTCTCCCGAATTTCATGAGCACGAACATCTGGATATCTGGGCGGGATCGATGCATGTAAACATGACCTTGGCAGAGGTAATTCATGGAACGGAGAACGGCAAGAAGCAAGTCCTCGGCATTCTGCGGGGCTTAGTTGGCCGACTTAAGGAGAAGCGAGAGGAGCTTATTGCTAAAGGACAAACCTCACCAGTGACCTATTTCGAGCATCTCAACCTACATCCCCGAATTGCTGAGGTTGCCAATGATCTATATAAAGACGGGTATCATTGGGAGGCGGTTTTTGCGGCGGCGAAGGCACTTGTAAATTACGTAAGAGAGCGCTCTGGTCGGCATGATCTGGACGGCGCCGCCCTTATGAGGACCGTTTTCTCCAGAAACAATCCTCTACTCGCATTTAACGACCTTAGTGACCAAACAGATTTAGATGAACAAGAAGGTATGATGCATCTTTTTGAGGGAGCTGTTCTGGCCATCCGTAACCCGGGTGGACACACATTTCCAGAAGGCACCGAGCAACGGGCAATGGAATACATATCACTGCTAAGCCTCCTGGCCTATCGCGTTCAGGAGGCGAAGCGCAGTCGATCAGAGTAAGACTTGTTAACTGGCGATTTTGGTTATGCATATTTCAACCACAAATTATCACTTTTGATAATCACCTTTAACTGAAGATAGGTGAACTCGTTAATCCTCCCCGTCGGTTCTTTTTGAAAAATTGGTAAAGGGAAATTTCGTTTTTTAGGACCCTTGGTCCTAAAAATGGATAAATCTTCTCCAAAAGGCCAATAAAGTCAACATGAGAACTTAGAATTCTTGGCTAATTTGGACAGCAATGAAAAAATATATCAAGACCTGGCCGTGGAGGTAGAGAAAGAGGTTAGGTAGATCAACGGAAAAATGGATTTGTTCGCCTTTCCCTCCCCACGGTGGTCTTTGGCCCATGACCTGGATAGATCACGACCTCATCACCCAAGGGGAAGATTTTTTCCTTTACATGACGGATAAGGCCCTCGTAATCGCCTCCTGGGAAATCGGTCCTTCCGATAGATCCCTCAAAAAGAGTATCTCCCACAAATACCATTTTCTCAGTTGCTAATGAGATTCCGCCTCGGGAATGGCCAGGGGTATGAAGTACTTTCAACAAGATGTCGCCAAAGGTGATGAGGTCTCCATCATCCACATAACGGTCTGGAGGAGGAGAATCGGCCTCCTGATGCATGATCATAGGGGCATCGGCACGATGGATAATAAGTTGTGCTCCCGTTACTCTCTTCAGGCGCTTATTCCCCGCCGAATGGTCAGAGTGACCATGGGTATTGATGATATAGACACATCGCAAATTGTCCTTGGCCAGTGACATTAATATCTTATCCACATCGCCACCAGGATCGATCACAGCCCCCTGCCTCGTCCGCTCACAACCAAGGATATAACAATTTGCCTGAATGGGTCCCACCACTAAGCTTTTCAGTATCACCTAATACCTCCTAAGATATTTTTTAAATCAGTAAAGACAAACACGACTCGTGAAACTTTTCGACCAATAGAATAATAATCAAAAGAAAGATCGTCAAGGTCATACTTGACCACTGGGACTCCATCCGCTGTCCGTAAGTATTTCTGCAGATCAACTGCTATCTACCCCAGTATAGCCCAATAGACTTATCCTTCAAAATCGGGACAACCCTCCTATTTTTCGAGGAGCATCTGCTGATTATTGGGTGAAGTCTTCAGGGGGCATGTTCTGGGAATACGCGTCTACACGGAAGGAAAAGGTGATAACCCTATACTTTTTGAAAAGAAATCTTCAGCCGTTGGGGTAATCCCCGTCAATGCATGGTGGGTCCGCTTGCCGATCTCTTAGGCAACCAAAGGGGCAGAGATGCAATGTTTTTTCCTGAAATCGTTGGCTGACAGATTTTGACTATGATGCAAGGTTTCATTTGGTAATCGTTATCTCCTAAAATTCGAAAGTTTCACAAATCTGCGGAAAATCCTCCCAAGGGAGAGTGACAAAATGTGGAACATGAGGTGGAAAATCTTTACTATGTTTCCTGTTCTGGTATAGACATAGGTTTTAAAATGCCTAATGCTTACACCTAATTACGACCTGATGCCATTTGGGTATGAATTTTGCTCTATGAATCTTGTTGTTGGAATATCACAATTAGTAGCATCCAAGTTTGAATTAAGGATGGCACACACGTGCGTCACTAAAAAAACCCTGGCAGGAAAATGCTTAGTCTGGTATTTGAAAGGGGTTTTCAAAAAGCGGTTTAACCCAAAAAATGAATGAGACAAGGAGGTTGTTTTGGATAAAGACTACTTCAACGTTCTTATCTTTGGCCATAAAAGTTCCAGGACCCGCCACCTCAGAATACATAAGAAGACCTTTAGGGTCGGACTTTATATTTTAACGTTCGGTTTCCTCTGCAGCATTTTCTTTCTCTGTGACTATATTCAGGTCAGAAAGAAAACCTTCGAACTGAATCAATTGCGGCAGCAGACTCAAGAGCAGAAATCCAAGATTCATTTGTTCGCATCCAAGATCGAAGATCTGGAGAAACAACTCTCCAGACTGAAGGATTTTGATAAGAGGATTCGCATCATCGCCAATCTGGAGAAGGGCGGAGAAACGGCGTTGTTCATGGGAATGGGGGGACCCGCGCCCTCGGATGTCCGGGAGAAGTTAAAGGCAGAGAATAACGAGATGGGACTGGCCCAGCAGATGAGAAGCGACATCGAACGCCTTGAGTCGGAGGCAACGTCTCAGGAACAGAGCCTTTCCGAACTCGAAAGGCTGTTACAAAGTAAAAAAGAGATGTTAGCCCACACCCCCTCGATCTGGCCGGTCCATGGATGGGTGACGTTGGGTTTCGGTTTTCGAACCAATCCCTTTACGGGGTTGAACCAGATGCATGAAGGCCTTGATATTGCGAACCGGATTGGGACCCCCGTCATTGCTCCGGCAGACGGGGTCGTTTCAGACACTGGGAAGGATTCCTCCCACGGCAATGTCGTCGTTGTTTCCCACGGATTCGGGATAAGCAGCCGCTTCCTTCACCTCAGTAAAATTCTTGTAAGAGCGGGCCAAAGGGTGAAGCGGGGGGATAAAATTGCCGAGGTCGGGACAACCGGGTTGTCAACGGGTCCTCATCTTCATTACGAGGTCAGGGTCAACGGCATTCCGGTCAACCCGTTAAGATATATCGTGAATTAATATACCCGATCAAAAGGCAGGGTCAGAAATGATCCTGCCTTTTTAACTATTTCAATCATAAATCTTCAGTCACCTTCACTTGCCCTGACTGTAGATAATTTAGGTGCAGTCAGCAATTCTAATTGATTATTTTTCGGAAGCTTTATGTCTATGATCTCCTGTGTTGCCCCTTGGTATCTCACGGCTGGTTAGACTCCTTATTCAAAAATCTCGTCTGCTAATTGACCTTCACGACCGCTCGCAACACCATCTTCCATTGACAACAGGCCTGAGGTAGTTTATGTCTTTAGGGCGCTATCGCCCGGTAGAACCGGAATATATTTTTGCAAAGGAAAAATGTCTTATGAAACGTGATGCGAATCTTGATTTTCTATTTCATCCCAAAACAATCGCCATCGCCGGCGTGTCGGAGAAAGCCAAGCAATTCAATGCCGGCCTGAAATTTCTCGAGGCCCTGACGGAATTCGGATTCAAGGGGAAGATATACCCCATGAACCCTTCCGGTGGCGAGGTCATGGGTATGAAAATCTATCAAAGCGTGAAAGAAATTCCCGATCAGATCGATTTCGTCATCTCCGCCATCCCCGCCCCCTATACACCGCAGCTCGTGGAGGACGCGGCTGAAAAAGGCGTGAAGGCGATCCATTTTTTCACCTCGGGTTTCGGCGAGATAGAAAATAGCGATGGCGAGCGCCTGCAGGCGGAGATCATGGCCAAGGCAAAGGCCGGCGGCATCCGCGTGATCGGGCCGAATTGCCTGGGCATTTACTGCCCCGCCGGCGGCCTCACCTTCAATGCCGACTTTGAAAGAGCGAGCGGTCCGGTGGGCATGATCTCTCAAAGCGGGGGGAACTCCTCGCACGGTGTCCGGGAAGGCATTGGCCGGGGCATCCTTTTCAGCAAGGTGATCAGCATGGGAAACGGCGCCGATCTGAACGAGTCGGATTACCTGGAATACCTGGCCCAGGATGACGAGACAAAAATCATCACCGCTTATATCGAAGGCGTGAGAGAGGGCCCGCGATTTTTGAAGGCTCTGAAATCAACCGCGAAGGACAAACCCGTCATCATGTTTAAAGTCGGGACAACCGAATCGGGGGCCGAGGCGGCAAAATCACATACCACCGCCATGGCCGGTTCAGACCGGGTGTGGGAAGGCGCACTGCGCCAGGCGGGGGTCGTCCGCGCCGACAGCGTTGAAGAGATGATGGATATCACCATGGCGCTGCAGCGCCTGCCGGCCCCGGGAGGGAGGAAAACGGTGATCATCGGGATAGGCGGCGGCGCAAGCGTGATCCTGGCGGATGCATTTACGCATGCCGGGCTGGTCCTGCCCCGGCTGAGCGATGGGCTTCGTAAGAAGCTGATCGACACTTTTCCTTCCGAGGCCGGACGCATTTTCAAGAACCCCGTCGATATCAATAATTTCGAATCGCCCGAGATCTTCATGAATATTATGAAAACGATCGACCAATGCGACGAAGCGGACCTTCTGGTCATGCAGATTGCATTCGACCATTTCGGCCTCATTTCCACGGAAGACAAGGACTTCCTGTTGAGGATCTATGTGCAGCTGATTGGCGAGGTCAAGGGGGCGCTCCGGAAGCCTCTGGCCGTCATCCTGCACAGCTTCGCTTCCGCTTCCATGAGGCAGTTTGCCTACGAGGTGGGAAAGGAGCTGATTGCGTCAGGATTCGCCGTTTTCCATTCGATTCAGCGGGCGGCCTCGTCCCTGAGCAAGTTTGTGGACTATCACGAAAAACGCAAAGCGGCAGGAGGAGGCATATGATTATGAAATCCTTAATAGCTGGTCTGATTGGTGTAACCGTTATGTTATTCGTTTTCTCCTGTGCCACAGTGCCCTCGGAGCCTCTTGGTCCGGGGGAGCTGAGGTTACTGGATATGCATGTCCCAAACCAAGTCACGGTAAGTTTTCCGTATGAGATTACTTTTATTTTTAGGGCAGACGGTAAACCAGAGATTAGTAAGGCTTGTTGCACCAGGTCAGATGGTGGTCCATCCTGTTTTAAGCCAAAGGATTTAAAATACGGATCGCCAGGAAACTTTACCATACAGTTCCTTCCTGCCAGTCCCGGCTCGTATACGATGGAATGCTACGCTGAATATTTGCGAGACGGTAAAATGCAACGAACCAATGTGGTAAGTTCTCAAATCAATAGCGCAGGAAAATAACCGCATCTTGTGTAATCAGCAATTCTAATCGATTATCTATCGAAGGCTTTATGTCTATGGTCTCCCGTGTTGCCCCCTGGTCTCCCAACGGCCGGCAAGATTCCTTATTCAAACATCTCGTCTGACAATTTTCCCTCGGCGATTCGGGTTACCGGCCCAGCCATAACGATGCCGAAGTCTTCATCTATGGAAATGCTGATTTCCCCGCCTGGCATGTGGACAGTAATCTGTGAATCGCACAAACCAAGTTTCCGCGCTACCGCAGCAGCCGCACTGCTGCTGCTGCCCGAGGCCGATGTGTAGCCTGCTCCCCGCTCCCAAATCTCGATCTGGATATTGTTCTGATTCAGCACCTTGAGGAACTGAACATTGGTGCGATTTGGAAACAACGGATGGATTTCCAAGGATGGACCGTATTTCTTGGCCAACTCTGGAGAAAGGTCTTGAACCGGGATCACGCAATGCGGATTACCTATCGTTGCGCCGCTAAAACGAAACGTTTCTTCGCCAATGGTAATCGGTTCGTCCAACACCTCACGGGGTTCTCCTAAAACGGGAATATCTTTGCTCCAAAAGCTCACTCGGCCCATCTCAACCTGAACTCGTTTCCCATCGTCCAACACGAGGCATCGAACCAAGCCGCCTTTCGTTTCGAGACGGAATGGTCGTCTATCGACCAGCTTATGGTCCCAGAGATAGCGACAAAAGATGCGAATGCCGTTGCCGCTCTTTTCCGCTTCGCTTCCGTCCGGATTGAAGATACGCAGTAAGAAGGGGGCCTTTGCAGACGGGAGCGGGCCTAATAGAATTCCATCAGACCCGACGCCATAATGCCGGTTGCAGATGGCTCTGATTTGGTCTGCGGCAAGATCAAGTGGCTGGTCTCTGGGATCCAGAACCATATAATCGTTCCCAAGGGCGTGATACTTGTAAAACTTCATCTTATGATGTCTAATGTATCTGAAGAGGTCGAGCTCGCACCTTTGAAGAGGATCTCGGGATAGATCGGAGATGGTCGTTTCTGAAATGCGCTGATAACTCTCTTATAGTAGTCAATGGTGGATTCCGGTCCTATGCCGCCAGTAATCCCGATCCTCTTCATCCAATAGCTCTCTTATGATTTCGGTTTATTCGGCCAAAACTTACTTTCATAATCTGAATCAAAAGTGGGTGTATTCGCTGTTAGATACTCCAATACTTCATCTCCAATATTCTTTATACCATGTTCCTTATTTGACGGAATATAAATAGCATCGCCAGGCCCAACAATTTTTTCTTCATCTTCAATTTTTATTAAACCTTTCCCTTTGATAACATAATAACATTGCTCAGGTTCATGTTTGTGAGGCGGTTGTTGGGAGTTTAACGGAATATCGGAAATCTGAATCGATATATTTTTTGTATTTCTTCTGCCAATAAGCATATAGGAACTTAACATTTTCAGGTCTCCAGTGTTATAAGTATTTTTTCTACTGAATATGTCCATACTCTCTCTCTCCTCTCAACATGTTTTTCAGGAAAGTATCCCTCGAAACTTAAAGCCCGATCGTGGATGGACCGGTGGCGCCGCTTTCCAGTAAAGCGATTGCCTCCGCACACATGCTTCGTTTCAGGGTTCGATAGATATCTCGGCTCTTGTTAGCCATTGAGGAAGCACGAGCTATGGCCCGCAGTAGCACCTGATCTCCTGGGACAGCTTCATCGACAATGTCCAGCTCCTTCGCCTCGGCACCGCCGATGCGTGCTCCCGTAAGAACGGAGGTGCGGAACACGCTGGGCGAGAGCCGGCTTTTGATCAAGGCCATCATGCCAGGAGCTATTGGGATGTTGATGTCCACTTCGGGCAAACAGAAAAAACCCCGGTCGGCCCGCATCACTCGGAAATCGTGGGCCAGCGCCACCATCGCCCCTGCGGCAAAGGCATGTCCGTTGATCGCAGCCACCGTGGGTACGGGAAAGGCCATAAGCCGTCCGAGGAATTTCAGGACCGACTTGACAAACTCCGGCCGCTCTTTTTCACCGTCACCGGCGAGCCAGGCCAGGTCCAGGCCGTTTGAGTAGAACTTTTCTTCTCCGCCTGTGGTAACAAGAGCTGCCGGTCCCCTGGATTTTTCGACAACATCCAGGGCCTGATTCATGGCGTCGATAAAGGTGCGATTCAACCGATTCTCCCCGCTCTGCATGGTGAGAATGAAAATATCGCCCTCCTTCTTAACATCCACGATGCTCATGGATATTTCCTCCTTTTCGTATCGCTTTCATTAACTGCTCTGGGTCCCAAGGACGCTGAGTTCAGACCGCAACCCACGGCCTGCACAAATTTCAGAAAGAATGCCGGTGCTACCCTAAGTCTATCCATCAAAAGGATTACTTTACAGATTCAAGCAACATCTCCGGAAGCATTTTAACCTGGTAGTCTCCCTTACTTGCCAACTTCGCTTTGAGATTATGATAGCAACCAGTGCACAGGGTGATCAAATTATTGGTTTTGAGCGCAGCCGTTATTTTTTCAAGATCGGGCTGCTTGTAGCAACAAAGATCCCTGTCTATTTTGTTGATTTTCAGGCCATCAATTCTTTTCAGCAGCCGTTCCGCAGGTTCCATATCGAGCGGCTCATTGGTGATTCTGCGTCTAAATCGATAGCATCCCGCATAGTAGTCAATTGCAGTATCGAGCTTCCCCTTTTGCAGGAATTGATCTAAGAGTTCCGTATAGGGAATTGTGCTCAATCCTGTCGTATTCTTGCAGTTGCTGTAATTGGGCTCGCACGCTGAACAAAAAAGGACTATGGATTTAACACCCAGGGCTTCCGCCTGCTTGAAATTTTCCGAAATGAAACCTTTGGAGAGTTCTTTATATTTGGCAATATCATCCTCGTTCTTGGTCATGACGGCCGGTTGGCCGATGGGCATCCACCCGCAGCAGTATTCTTTCGAAAGAAAGGTATACTCTATTTTGAGTTTTTCAAGCAAATGTTTAAAGGCCTGAAGCACCTGCGGCATGGTCTCAGGTTGAACACAACCGCCTATAATGAGATATTCTGCTTTCTGATCCATCCTGAATCCAATGTCTTCCTTCAATATCTTAAGCCTGCTTTCACCCGAATCCTTGAATACCCCGTATTGCCTTATGTTCTCTACATACTTTTGATCGATCATCTTACGTCCCTCTTAAGTCATTTTGTTCTTTTACCGAAATTTCCATGCATGAACGGTATCACCGTTTGTCCCGCCAATGGCAGGATCTCAAGTCAGGATCACCAGGCTATCTACCGGACATACGATCGATATACCGTCCACCCGCCCAATGTAATACAAAATACAAAAATGCGATTCCGCTGTCAAAGAGGAATTTCAGGGCTGACTTGGCAAACTGCGTTTCCTCTTTCTCACCACGTTCTCCCTATTCTACCTCTCACCTATCGGACAAACAGCGATGCAATTGAAGCAGGCGTATTGAAATCCGATGAATGACGCCTGGTAGAGGCTCATGAAAACCGGATCCTTAATCAGGGCCTTCTGCTCATCCACGGATTTCCCGAAAAATTTCCGGACGTAACCGACTGCGCTTCCGATCCCGTACGGCTGTGATGCCTTTAAGCATTTCAGCTCCTCTGTCCTCTTTTCGATATCCAGGGCCTTTCCGGGACAAGCCTCAACGCATAAACCACAGCCATTACATAGTTCCTCTTTTATGGGTGGATCGGAGGCAAGAGGGAGTTCCGTCAGTAACCCCGTAAAGCTGAGACGCGATCCAAAACGAGGATGAATAATAAGATTATGCCGCCCGAACACCCCAACCCCTGCGGCGACTGCGGCATGACGCAGTGACAAATCTCCTAAGAGTCCCAAAGCGGGTGCTTCCATATCCAGTGGATAAGAGGACAATACCGTGGCTGCTCTCACTTTAAATTTCTTTTCAACAAATTTGGCCATGAGATAAAGGTCATGTTTGGATGTGTCCATCACGGCCATTCGACCCGCCATATTGATTCGAGGATTCTTGCCATCCAGTGCACCATCGATCATACGATGTCCAAGGACAACTACAGATTTCGCATCCGGCAAAATGGTCTTTGGATCCGGTGACCTCTGTGATTTATAATCCTCTATGGAGGCAAAGGCCACAACATCGATGCCGAGACTGCAGCCGTATTCCCTTATTTCTTCCTTGCTCATAAAACCCTCCTTGGATAAAAAGATGAATGGCAATTTTAATGGGTCATAATATGAATCACAAACTGATCTTAAGCATTTTTTAGATCTTCCCCATTTCTTTGGAGATCTGCAAGTACGTATCGAGGTGTTTTGGTGGAGGCACATAGGCCTCTCGGGCATCTTTTTTGCGCAAAGAGAGCGCCTTGGCGGGACAGGTCGTCACACAGAGTCCGCAGCCCAAGCAGCGTTTGAGGTCAATTCGGGCCCGGTCGTCCTCCACGGAGATGGCCTCTATTTGGCACCTTTCCAGACAGGTTTCGCAGCCTGTACACAGGTTCTCATCAACCTGGGCGAAGAAATTTGACTTTACATAGCTGCTGGGATGACTGTGGAGTTTGAGGGCCTTTAACACCCCGCAGCAACAGCCGCAGCAGTTACATATTCCCGCTGTTTTTTGCGCATTCGCCGGACTCGGCACCAAGCCCGCTTCCTCACTTTTTTGCAGAACCTTCAGGGCCTCTTCGCAGGTGATCCTCCGGGCAATCCCGTTTTCGATGTAGTACTCGCCTATGGGCCCAAACAATAAACAGGTTTCCATCGGTTTGCTGCAAGGGTGACCCAGAAGCGCACTTTTCTCCCGGCAGATACAATCCGTCAAGGCGATGGTTTTCTGGGATAGAACGATCTTTCGCAACTCGTCATAAGGCTGGATTTCTATGGCCGGTTCTAAGCTCTCCCGTACAGGCACGACTCTGAGCTGTGGGGTCTGGGGACGAATGATCTCTTTATTCATGGCTTCTTGGTGGTAGGCTTCCAATAATTCTGCGATTTCGCGGTCAAGCTTATGCACTTGGTACTCGAAGATTCCTACGATGAACATCGTGGCCATGTAATGGTAGATTTCTTTATACTTAGTCCGAAAGATAAGGCCCTTTTGGGACATACGATAGAGAATGTCGGCGACTGCGTGGGGATCCCGCCCCAGCCGCTGGGCAATTTGCTCGGCAGATTCCGGCACCGGTTTCAGCTGGCAGGCCATCTCCGCTTCTTCTTCCGTAAAAAGCTTTTCCAGAATTTTCAGCTCCACCCCGCTTTCGGTCTTGGGGTATCCTGTGGGCAGAGAATCCAAGTGTTCACGCAGCTTTTCATATATTGTGTTGGCCATACGCTCCTCCTTTTTGACCGCTGAATATCTATCGTTCCCGACGCCCTTTATTTCTTTCAATTATTCGTCTTCTTCCGTTCTTCTACCCTGATCTCCATAACAACACGTCCCCAACCGTCACATTGCAACCCCACATCGGAGCAACCTACCCTTTTAAATCGCATCTCGTTCGGATCAACACCCGCATAGAAGAGTTCATGTGCCATAGAAATCAACGGCGGCATTGAATGCAATGCCCCCGAGCAGATTCTTTTGGGGCAGAGCTTGGTCAGAAGATTGCCGGATCCGTCAAAGTAGAATTTATCGCCCACCTTATGCTGACTATTACAGCCATGTGAATCCACGACTTCCACGACAATCGTCTTATTCATTAATGCAGGTGCCTTGGTAATGACATCTTCATTTCTTCGATTTTGCCTAAATCTCTTCATCTCGTCATCGGTATAGCCTAAACGCTCTTGGTATAACTTCCATACGTCCTCGCTAATTTTCATTTTGTCTCCTCCTTTTATAATCTATTTATCAAAGAAAAATCTGTAATCCCGAAAGCATTTGCCGTCGGTGTGCATCATACAGCCCGTCACTTGGGGTTCCACTTCATATTTAATGCCCAGGGTGTCGAGCCAGGTTTCGATTCGCAGCATGATACCGCATTCATAGCAATCGATGACTCCAAGCGCTTTCACTCCATCATAAGCAAAGCATGACTCCCATTCACCGTGCATGACGTTGTTTGCAGGCAGGCTATACGTATATTTCATAAATTCGCCGGTTGCGATCTCCATTGCCATATCGAAAAACCGTTTAAACTCATCGAACGTATCAAGTTTCCCGGCGCCAACGGCCTTTTGGATGCGTTTGATCTCTATCGCTGCCATGGCCCTGATCGCCGCTTTGTTGATTCTGTTCGTTTTCTCGATCCCGCATTCCTGCAGGCAGTGGCAGAACCACATGGCATCGTGGGTCATCCAGCCCTTGATCAAAAGCTCCTTTAACTCATCTTTCTTAGGTAACTTCATCTTCAGGGTCCCTCCATTCGGTCTTGGACCCACTATGAAGCTAAACGGCCATCCTGTCAAGACGGAACTGGCATACGCCGCCAGACTTTTGTCCGGAGGGCTGCTGGCTTGTCAACCGTGAGATGGATTCGACCCTGGCCTCATCAACGTCTAAGGTCCTTGCTACAGAAATGGCTGAAAGGGGTTGCCGTGCTATTCAGATTCTGAGTGGTCAGGGGGGGATATGCGGGATTGGCCGCCGGAAAAATATGATAGGAGTGTCCACGCAGCCCAACTTCAGACAGACCAATACCTCAAGGATATCCGACCCGGTGGGAGACGCAGAGCCGGGTTCCTCATCTCACTCTTCTTTTTTTGGGCCAGACAGCGCTTAGCTCGCTGGGAAAAGCGTCGTCAGGCGCTGGGCCAACATAATGTCGCCCGTGGTCTTGAGCTTGCCCGTCATGAAGGCGGTCATGCCGTTCAGCTGGCCGTTGCACATAGCAATCCAGTCCTGGGCTGCCATCTTCATCGTAAGGGTTGGGCTGGCATGTACCCCTTGGGATACAGTGCATTTCTGATCTTTGATGACTACATGCCAGTCTCCGCCGTCCGGACCCTCGATGTTATACTGGATCACCGCATTCAGTCCGGCGGCAGCACTCGAATTGAAGGTTCCGGCCATCCCCGCGAAAATCTCTTTTACTGAACTAAACACCTTTGCCATCTTCTTCCTCCTCCTTTCTTGAATAGCTTATTGAAAAATGCCCACGCGCTTGCCGATCCCTGTCGCATTCCGCCTTTGAACTTTTGGTTACACTTTATAAAATGTTTTACCTTTGTCCGCCATTTCCTTCAGAAGGCTGCAGGGCCTCAATCTCACCCCAAGCTCTTTCTCAAGTTTTAGCAGGTGTTGATACACATTACCCGCTCCCCAAGCGTCAGCATAACGGAGAATTCCGCCCCGGTACGGAGGAAATCCCGTCCCATAAATCATCGCCAGGTCCATATCCTGAGGCCGGTCGCAGATTCCCTCCTGAATCATGAAGGCAGCCTCGTTGATGGCTCGGGCCATCATCCGGTCCATAATGTCCTTAGGGGTCATGGATTTGGGCTTAACCCCTTTCTCCTTCAGATAATTCTGGATAACTTCCATCACCTTTGGGTTGGGGACAGGTTTTTCTCCGCTGTAGTCGTACCATCCCGCTCCGGTCTTTCGGCCGTAGTATCCGGTTTGATAAATGCGCTCAAAAAGAGGAGACATCTTCAATCGTTCTCCGAAGGCCTTTTCAAAGTTTTTCCCCACATGATAACTGATGTCGATTCCCGTAAGGTCATTCAGAGTGGCAGGGCCCATGGGGAGTCCAAAATCGACGACGGCCTCTTCCACCTTAGCCAGTTCAACCCCCTCCGAAAGCATGAAGGTGGATTCTCCCATGAGACCGCCGAGCTGTCTGGAGACATAGAACCCCGGTCCATCGTTCACCACGATGGGAACCTTGCGAATGGCCCGGCCAAAGGCCACGCCTGTGGATAGGGTTTGATCCGATGTCTTTTTGCCGCAGATGATCTCCAGCAGTAGCATTCGCTCCGCAGGGTTAAAAAAATGAAGTCCGATCATGCGGCCGGGGTCCGAAAGGACAGAGGCGATCTCCGTGATGGGAAGCGCCGAGGTGTTGGTTCCGAAGACGACGTCCGGTCGGCAGATCCCTTCGAGGCGTTTCCAGATATCCCGTTTGATTTTCAAATCCTCCAAAACGGCCTCGATCACCAGATCTACATCCTTCAGAGTTTCCAGTGAGGTGGTGGTGGCGAGGTGTTCCTTGACCAATTTGTCCAACCCCTCTTGAGTCATCTTGCCCTTCTTGATGGGGAAGGCATAGGTTTTGCGAACGGCCTCGACGCCCTTCCGAATGGCCTCATCGTTGATATCCCAGAGAATGGCATCAAACCCGTTACTCAAAAGCAGGTTGACGATTCCCGATCCCATCACGCCGCCGCCGAGCATGCCCACCTTCTTAAGTCTCTTGGGCTCGATCTTTTCGATGCGGGGCAGCCTTCCCGCAGCCCGGGTATTCAGGAAAACCCCGATGAGGTTTTTGGCGACATCCGAGACTGCACAATCGGCAAAGAGTTCCGCTTCGATCTTTAGGTCGGCCTCAAAGTTATCCGTAAGGCCACGCTCCAAGGCCTCAATTGCCTTAAACGGGGCGACATATCCTTTGGCCTGTTTGGCAGCCATCCCTTTGGCAAAAGCAATGATCCCGGCCTTCTCCTCCGGCTTCGGCAGCTTCTCCTTTTTATTTTTGGCGAGGCGGGTCTTGTGATCTATCTCACCCGAGATAAATCGCCGCGCAACTTTGAGAGCCTGATCCAGGAGTTGATTGGCCTCAACCACTTCGTCGAGGGCTCCTTTTTTCACACCTTCTTCGGCTGAAATGGGATTACCGGTTGTGATCATCTGCAGGGCATCGGCAAACCCAATCAGCCGGGGAAGCCGCTGGGTGCCGCCGGCACCGGGGATCAGGCCGATCTGCACTTCGGGCTGCCCGATCTGAACACCCTTGGCGGCAATCCTGTAATGACAGGCCATCGCGATCTCCAGACCGCCTCCCAGACAATTGCCGTTAATGGCAGCAACCACAGGTTTGGGCGCATCCTCGATCGAATTGATAAAACGGTGGTTCTCCATCATCCTGGGCAGCAGAAAATTCTTGTCTTTCACTGTCTGCATTTCAGTAATATCCGCCCCGGCGACGAAATTCTTTCCTGTGCCGGTAAGGATCACAGCCTTAATGGCCTCATCCGACCAGGCTTGGAGGAGCGCATCGGCCATCTCCCGCACAAAATGGGCAGAAAGCTGGTTCACCGGAGGGTTATTCAAAGCCAGAATGGCTACGCCGTCTTTCACTTCCACTTTCACAGTTTTGTAGTCTGTCTTCATAACGTTACCTCCCGTTGGAATAGGTGTCTCCTGATGGATCTTTATTTATCCTTGACTTCCTGTTTGGCGCGCAGGACTTTGTGGCGGACTTGACCGATAGCCACTGTCGGAATGAATTTCTGAAATTTTACGCTCTTGGGTAGCTTGCGGGGACCTGGCTTTTTATTGGTTCTCATTTTGCCTGAAGCCCAATGCCGACGGTTCATTTTCAAGCGCTGATCTCCTCTTTAAGGGACCGATGCCATTCGCAAGCGCCATTTTACGGAGATCACACTGTTGCGCTTTTGTAATAAATGAGGGATAATAAATTTTGCGCCTTTTGTCAAGAGGAAAATGGTAGACATAAGATTTTCCTTGACTTTTATATATAGCATTTAGTAATACTCCTTAGGAAACAAATAGCCTGAGCAGGGGTAGCGGCAGTCTCCGGTCAAACCTCTGCAGGCAGGACAGGAGGATTTTTGAAGATCCGAGATCTGGTTCAGCATACCAGCGTATCCAAGGAGACTGTTCATTTTTACATTAGGGAAGGACTCCTTCCCAAACCCCTCAAAAGGGGAAGAAACATCGCAGAATATGACGACAGCTATGTGGAACGCATCCGCTTCATCAAAGAACTTCAGGATCATCATTTCTTCCCCCTTGCGGTGATCAAGAACATTCTGAAAAAGCAAAAAAAGTCCTCCGAGTGGCAGTCTCTCCTCAATCTGCGAAGAGAATACTTCAGGCCCATCGACCGGTTCCTTCCGAAAGAGATATTAGGTGAAGAGCCTTTTCTACAGGCCACGGGTTTGGGAAAAAAATGGTTGTCCAAGATGGAGGAATGGAAGATTATCACCCCGGAGGTTCGCGGTGGTCAAAAGGTCTATTCACAGGACGATATTGCCCTCGGCAAGTTGATCGTAGAAATGGATACCATCGGCCTCGGTGCCATCGAGGGGTTTGACCCTGAAGCCCTGAAGCACTTTCGGGATAAGTTCCGGGAGATCGTCATTTTGTCGCACAAATATTACATCGAAGCTGCGCTTGGAAAGCTTTTCCCGGAGGAGTTCTCGAAAAGGGTGGTCCAAGGAAGAGAGATCATGAGTATTTTTTTCTACCATCTTTACCGTAAACTCTCCCGGGAGGAATACAGGGGAATCCTGGCCCTGCTGGAATCGGGAAGGAGGGAATCACAGGAAGGGGATCTCGATTCGGGAGATCTTCCTGATCAGGAATAGAGGCGACGGCCTGTAATTCATTTTAGGCCAGCAATCCCTAGATGGGTTTGAACAAAATCTTTAGCGGCTTATATAAAGTTATTATGAGTTCCTGATCGAAAGAAAATGAACACGGAAAATAAATTTTGAACTTCCCATGAAGAAACACGATACGATATACGGAAAAGAGACTTTGGCTTGCAAACAAGTGAGATTCAGGTTAGATGATATGCATAGCTTCTTTGTACCGCTCCGGGAATTCTCCCAATGATCGAATCGTTTAATATGGCAAGCAGTTCGCGGATCGAACCAAATTTACAATAAAAAAGGAGGACGAAAGAAAAATGAGGACGAAAAAGCAGTTTGTTGAGGGGTTACGCAAGATGCGGAAGAATATTTACGTCGACGGGCAGAAGATCGACCGTGATGATGAATTGCAGATGCCGACGATCGACACCATTGGTCTGACCTTCGACTACGCCGCCGACCCGAAGCACCAGGATCTATGCACAGCAACGTCGCACCTGACGGGCGAAAAGATCAACCGTTTCTGTCATATCCACCAGAGTAAGGAAGACCTCCACAAGAAGCAGGATATGACCCGACTGCTCTGCCAGGCGGCCGGGGGATGTATTCAGCGCTGCATGGGGATTGATGGGTCCAACGCGATCTACAATGTCTCCTACGAGGCGGACAAGCAGAACAACGGGGCCACCCAGTACCACAACAATTTCAAGAAGTGGTTGGAGCGGTTTCAGAAAGAGGATTTAGTGGGTTGTTGTGCGCAGACGGATGTGAAGGGAGACCGAATGAAGCGGCCTTCGCAGCAGAAAGACCCGGATCTGTATGTGCGTGTGGTGGAACGGAAGAAAGATGGGATCGTGGTGCGGGGTTCCAAGGTGCACAATTCCGAGGCTTCTGTGGCCGATGAGATACTGGTAGTGCCGACGCGGGCGCTTTTGCCGGAGGAGAAGGATTGGGCCGTGGCGTTTGCGGTACCCGGGGATTGGGAAGGGGTCAAGCAGGTGGTGACGGTGCACAACCTGCGGGATCGGAAGCATTTCAAGAGGGGATTCGCGCCTGGGGCAACGGATTCGTACACAATATTTGATGATGCGTTTATCCCGTGGGAGAGAGTCTTCCTTTGCGGGGAGACGATTCACGGGGGGACCTGCGCACTGCTCTTTGCCCTTTTCCATCGCCACAGCTATTCGGGATGTAAGCCGGCGTTGGGAGACCTGATGCTTGGGACGGTGGCATTGGCGGCGGATTACAATGGGATTGGCAAGGCGTCACATGTGCGGGATAAGCTGGCGGAGATCATTCGGGTATCGGAGCTGGGCTATGCGGCGGGATTTACGGCGTCGGAGTTAGGCAAGCCCGAGGTCTATATTCCTGGGATGGGGTTTCATCCGTACGGGCCTGGGAGTTACATTCCTCATTCGATCTACGCGAACGTGGGGCGATGTTTGACCGGGGAGGCGGTCTTCCGGGAGGCGGAGATTCTCTGTGACGTTTCCGGAGGGATGCCGGCGACGTTTCCGTACGAGGGGGATTTTGTGAATCCCGAGACCAAAGATCTTTTGTACAAGTACATCACGCGCAACCCGGATGTGCACCCTGAGGATGCGGCGCAGCTGTGGCGGTATGTCGGGGATATGATTTGCTCGGCGAGCGGAGGAATCCATTTACTTGGGTCTTACCACGGCGGTGGGTCTCCGATTATGGAGGCTATAGCGATTACGACGCAGTATGACGTAGAAGGCAGGAAGAAGATGGTGAAGAAGCTGGCCGGGATTAAGGACCGCAAGCCAGAGCCAGCAAAGTCCAAGTGAACCCCTTCGACTCCCCTGCCTAAAGGCCGGGGCTTCCCGGGGCTTCGCTCAGGGTTCACCCTGAGTGGCGCTTTATTATTCCGCTTTAAAAGGCGGAGCCATTCGACAGAGCTCGTGGCCTTCAGGATATCGAAGGGCTTCGCGCTGCTTAACGGGTGGAAAAAAGAAGAATTTCACAGGTCATGATTGAGCTTGATAGCGGCTGTCTTATTAGCTGCTCTTAAAAAAACCAACGGAACCCAGGAGGGAGAAAACGATGAAGGGAAAAACAGTAAAAGGAAAAACAGCGAAAGAAAAAACAATGAGGGAAGTGGTGATTGCCGGATATCTCAGGAGCGCTCTGTCGCGGTCCAGGCCGAATGATCCGGGCCGAGACTGGTTTCATAAGCTGAGGGCAGATGATCTTTTGGCTAAGCTTCTTCCCGAGCTCATTAAGCGGACGGGGATTAAGGCTGAAGAGATCGATGATTTCATCGTGGGATCAGCCATGGGAGTGAGCGAGCAGTGGACGTATGGCGGCCGCTACCCCATCCTTCTGGCCAATCTGCCTCAAACGATTGCCGCCAAGTTTGTCGACCAACAGTGCGGCTCGTCCATGGCTGGCATTCACATTGGGTTCATGGAAATTGCCACCGGCTTTGCCGATATCGTGATGGTAGGCGGCATGGAGCACATGACCCGTGTTCCTATGGCCGGACCCCTTATGGAAAAAGGAATCATCGCTCCGAACGTACGGCTTTTTACGGAAGAGGGTTACAAACACTGGGACATGATGACGACCAGCAACATGGGGCTGACTGCAGAAAAACTTTTCACGATGAGGGATTTTACCAAAGAAGATATGGATCGCTGGGGAACGCGCGCCCATCAACTGGCCTCCAAGGCTCAGAAGGAGGGATTTTTCAAAGATGAAATCCTCCCTATCGAAGCCGAACAGGCAGACGGAAAGATGTTGGTCGTAGATCATGACCAGGCGGTCAGGGATGATGCCACGCTGGAGGGTATGAGAGACCTCAAGCCCGCCTTTAAACCCGATGGGGTCATCACGGCCGGGAATTCCTCGCCCCTGAACGCTGCGGCGACATCGATGATCCTGATGTCCAAAGAGACCGCCAAGAAGAAGGGGATTCAGTCCATGGCGACCGTCCGCTCCATGGGATTCGCAGGAGTAGACCCCACCATCATGGGAGTGGGCCCTGTGCCCGCAAGTCGCATGGCCTTGGAAAAAATCGGCTTGCAGGCAAAGGACATCGATTACTGGGAGATCAATGAGGCCTTCGCCATCGTCGCCCTGAACTGCATCAAGGAGCTCGGTCTCGATCCAGATCGGGTGAATGTGATGGGAGGAGGCACAGCCATTGGCCATCCTTTGGGAGCAACCGGGGTCCGTCTGGTAGGCACCCTTGCCAGGATCTTAAAAGTCAGGGGCGGGCGTTATGGCCTGGCCAACGCGTGTGTTGGCGGCGGTCAGGGGGTGGCTACGATCATCGAGAGAGAATCTTAATCATTGGCCGTCCAAACTTACTCACCTGTAAAAACATAAAATTCCCCTCCCTGTCCGCTGGTAGGCAGGGAGGGGAATTTAGTTTATTAGAAGAAATTCTCAAACAACAAAAAAGGAAAGGATGAAGCAAGGCCATGAACCTCAACGATATAAAGAACATCTGCGTGGTCGGAGCCGGGAACATGGGGCATCAGATATCTCTGCTCTGTGCCATGCATGGATACAAGACCATCTGCACGGACATTATCCCGGATGTATTAAAGAAGGCTGAGAAATTTGCCGACACCTATCTGCCCGGACGGGTTGAAAAAGGGAAGATGACCAAGGAGCAGGCCGAAGCGGCACGGAAGAAGATCTCCTTCACCCTCGACCTGAAGGAAGCCGCGAAAGACGCCGATTTTGTCATCGAGGCAGCGATCGAGGTCCTCGACATCAAGAGGAAGGTCTTTGCGGACCTGGATCGGCTCACGCCCTCCCACGCCATTCTGGCCACCAACAGCTCGGCCATTGTGAGTTCTCTGGTTGCCGACGCTACCAAACGGCCGGCGAAGGTTTTGAACATGCACTTCTTCAACCCGGCTTTGGTGATGAAGCTTGTGGAAGTGGTGAAAGGGCCCCATGTTTCGGACGAGGCCGCCCAGATTACGATGGAGCTCAGTGAGAAGCTTGAAAAGGTGCCGGTGTTGATTAAGAAAGAAGTGGATGGATTCCTCCTGAATCGGATTTTTGGGGCGATCTCGAGAGAAGCCCTCTGGATTCTTGAGATGGGAGTTGCCACCGCAGAGGACATCGACAAAGCCTGTGTCTATGGGGCTGGGCATCCCATGGGACCTTTTCGCCTGATGGATCTCACAGGGATCGATCTTCGCTATATCATGTCCATGGAGAAGTTTAGAAATACAGGCGATCTTGCCTACCTTCCACCTCCGAGTGTCGTGGAGAGATATGTTCAGGGACACTACGGGGAAAAAACTGGCAAGGGTTGGTACGACTATTCCAAGAAATAGAGGGCGCGGAAATCGGAACCGGAACCAGCCTTTCATAACTTTCTTGTCAATTTGCGTATCACTTCATTCGTTGGTAGCTAAGAACCGAGATAAAGCTGGAAGACAGGGGATTTCAAGGACTGGAATCTGGCGTTTATCTCATTAAGGGTTCTGGCTACCTACGAAAACCCCGGATGATGATGCCCATTCATACCCCCCTCATTTATCCCATCAGTGTGATCGCCGGCAACCCCGTTTACCTGAAAATAGAATCCGAAGGCACGTTTTACAAAAAATATTGACATCCATCGGAGGATTTATTATTAGAGAGAGTAGAAAAGAGAAAGGAGGGGCTACAAATGAGCGGACGAAGCGAGGGGATTCTCATCTCGGCAGTGGGTTTGTTATTTGCCTTGTCGTGCTGGGGAGTTGCTTTTGGGCAGGACATTAAGATTGGCGTTGTCGGCCCAATGAAATTTTTGCAAGGCCAGGACCAATGGAACGGGGCGCTCATGGCCGCCGACGAGATTAACGCGAAGAGGGGATTATCCGTCGGCAATAAGAGGCAGCGGATCAAGCTGCTGAGGGTCGATACGAACGAAATGTTGAGCATCTCCGATGCGGTGGGCGCCGTAGAGAGGTCTGTTGTAAAGGACAAGGTTGATTTCTTTGTGGGAGGTTTTCGCTCGGAAGCGGTCTTTGCCATGCAGGATGTGGCGATGGCGTACAAGAAGATCTTTATCGGGTGTGGGGCATTGGCGAACGAGCTTTGCACGCGGGTGGCCCAGAACTACGACGTTTACAAGTATTGGTTTCGGATGACTCCTTTTAATTCCACCTTCGTTATCAGAGCGGCCTTCATCCATTTGGGCACGGTCGCGGCCATATTGAGACAAACGTTGAACGTGCCGCAGATCAAGGTTGCGGTGGCGGTGGAGAAGACGATGGCAGGGGATGCGGTGACTGCGGCGGCCGAGGGTGCCATTCCTAAGATGGGCATGGAGGTGGCGGGCGTTTGGAGGCCCTCTTCAGTGGCCACGGATGTCACCGGTGAGTTGTCCGGCATCCAGCGTTCAGGGGCCCAGATCATCTTTACGTTCTTTTCCTCGCCGGTGGGGATTGCGTTTGCCAGGCAGGCGGGCGAGCTCAAGGTTCCGGCGGTTCAGGTTGGCGTCAATGTGGAGGCCCAGAAGGATGACTTCTGGAAGGCCACGCAGGGGATGGGCAACTACGTGATTACTTCGTGTACCTATGCACGTGGGGTGGAGTTCAATGAACTCACAAAGCCTTTTGTTGAGGGTTATGTGAAAAGATTCGGTCAGACGCCGTCCTACACCACGGGCACTTACGAGGCTATTCTCTGTGCTCTCGGGCAGACCATTGAGCAGACAGGCACACTCGATCCTGATAAGATTGTGTCCGTTCTGGAGGAGCGAGTGTATGCGACCCCGCCGAGCACAATAAAATATATGAAAGATGCCGAGGGCCGACCTCTGCATGACATCACCTTTGGGCCCGGGTTTGCGACCGGTCTTGGGGGTCAATGGCAGGATGGCAAGTTAGTAGGAGTCTGGCCGAACAAGTGGAAGGCAACGCCCGAGGCGCCTGAGGTCACCTACAAGGGTATCGTTCCCATTAAGATACCACCCTGGGTTGTCGAGAAATGGAAGACAAAATAGGGAAGACATCAGCCCTATTTGGATCGGTACGAATGTAGGAAAATAGCCGCAGGAAAAGATTAGGAAGTAATTTCTCGGGGTGGGAATTCTATCGGGTACGCTTTCGGGGCAGGCTTCTCAACACGTTCTTTTCTCATTTACCGTTTTAGGGCTTTAAACTCCATCCGAATCCGGCGGGGTAGAAATAGGAATCAGATTTCTGCCCGCTGCAAGCATGACCTGCCCGCCCTGCCCTAACGATCAGGTTCAGAGCCTGGAGCAGGCAGGTCGAGCTAACTCACGCTAAAATGGATATCTTCCTACCTTGATCACTGCATTTGCGACCTCCCGTCTCAAGACGACGGTATTCACAGGAGTAAATTGAGTCATTTTCCCGAGGGCAGACAACTGTGTCTTGAGCGCGCCACCCTCAGAAATGGCGGCCAATGCCTGCGTTGCGAAACTCTTTACCCGATCAAAGGCATCATTCACGTGGACCTTCACCATGGTCTTCTGGAGCTCGGATTTCTCATCCCCAGACCTTTCCATTGACTTCAATGCCCTAAGCAAGCCGCTTTCCATGGCGAAGACCTGAATCGCCATGTCGCTCATCAAGCCCATGATCTCCTGTTCCTCTGCCAGCTTCATCATGTACTTTTGAACCGCTGCCCCTGTGACCAGGAGAGTAATCTTTTTTGCTATCTCCACCATTTCCTTTTGCATGGAAAGCTTCCCGTCGTCCTTTTCCACTTTTGGCTGAAGGGTGGCCAGCTCATTGGCCACCTTCTGCGCCGCATCCAGTATCGGGAGGCGGTTCTTCATGGCCCGTTTGGTCAACATGTCCACGATCGTCATACGATTGATCTCATTCGTACCTTCCCAGATCCGGTTGATCCGCTCGTCCCTGTAACCCCGCTCAACGGGATACTCATGAATGTATCCATACCCACCGTGGATCTGAACGGCTTCATCCGCAATATAGCCCGCACACTCCGAGCAATAGATCTTGTTGATGGAGTCCTCGATGCTGTACTCCTCAATCCCCCTTGCCATCTGAATCCCAACATCGTCGGCTTGGCGGTTAACGCGCTTGAGAATCAAATCCGTCAAGCCTCCTGTCCGGTAAACCATGCTATCCATGATGAAGCATCGAATCGCCATCTCTCCGATCTTCTGTTTGATCAAGCCAAACTCAGCAATCGGGCTGCCGAACTGAACCCGCTGTTTTGCATACGTGACCGCCTCTTGAAGGCCTGCTTTTGCTCCCCCCAGACAGCCCGCGCCCAACTGGAAGCGTGCCATGTTCAGAACGTTGAGGGCAACGATATGCCCCCTCCCAATCTCACCAATAAGATTCTCTACAGGGACTTTGACATCGCTGAAGATGACGCTCCTGGTCGAAGACCCCTTCATCCCCATCTTATTCTCTTCCTCATCCACAGAGACCCCTTCATATTTGCGCTCGACGATGAAGGAGGTGAATTTCTCTCCATTCACTTTGGCATAGGTGACGAAGGTATCTGCAATTCCGGCGTTGGTGATAAATTGCTTCTGGCCGTTCAGAATGTAATACTTTCCGTCGGAGGTGAGCGTGGCCGTGGTCTTGGCGTTCAAAGCATCCGAGCCTGCTTCGGGCTCTGTCAAGGCATAGGCCGCAATGTACTCTCCCGTAGCCATTTTGGGTAGATAACGTTTCTTTTGGTCTTTGTTGCCAAAGAACACAAGGGGAAGAGAACCGATTCCGGTGTGAGCCCCGCACGAGGCCTGGAAAGAACCTCCTCCCGCAGCCATCTTCTCCCAGACAAGAAGGGAGCTGATCTTATCCAGATCCTGTCCCCCATACTCTTCCGGGATATCTGCGGAAAGAAACCCAAGCTCCCCCGCCTTCTTGAGCAGGCTTGAAAGGAGCCCTTCTTTCTTCGCCTCAATATCATCGGCCACCGGTATAATTTCGCCTGTAACAAATTCGGTAACTGCCTTCGCAATCAACTTCTGCTCTTCATTAAAGTCCTCCGGTGTGAAAACGTCCTTAGGAGAAATCGATTCAACCAAAAACGCACCCCCCTTTACAAATTCTTCCATAATATCCTCCTTTCAATAAGATAGACTACTAAAATCAACGTAAACCAGACACATTGTCCCATGTCCTGCGATGCTATGTGCCGAGCGTCAAACCTTTGGTGTCTCCATTATCGATGACCAACTATCAATAGTCAAGATCGGTCCTCAACTCCGATCCCGAATGGTGAAATTTTCTAAACAAAACCCCCGTATTCTACATTGTGAAAATATACACTTATTATACTTCTAATAATTATTTTGTCAAGTCTCAGTTGCTTTCGGCTTGAATCGAAGGTAGATTACCGTCGAAACAGATCCAAAGCTCAATAACTGCAATTCACGGCCTTCGCCTTGAATATGATCGATGTCTTATTCTAAGATAGGTAGGGTTACCATTCTACTTGGCAACGGGGAGGTCCAAAATGCCTATTCATAGGGGAAACAGCGCTGGTTTTTAAATACAAGCATGAAACCACGGCGCCAAGAATGAATCGTCGCTCTGAGAGACCTCCAGACAGTTGAGTCATGATAGAAAGGCTTCGGCCTACTGGATCGGTTTTGGTATAGATATGGACAAAGAAGTCACCAATGGAGGCTATTATGAAAAAGGAAATGATCATAGGGATGAGCGTTGTTCTGTTCGGGTTTTTGGCCGCGTCTTTCTCATTCGGGGCGGACACGATTAAAGTGGGGATTATAGATACCTACACGGGACCGGCGACGGCTTATACGTTCGACGTTCTCGACGGGTTCAAAATGGCTACTAACAAAGTGAATGCCAAGGGAGGGGTCCTGGGAAAGAAGATTGAGTTCTTGACAAGGGACGAGAAGTTCAAACCCGATATCGGTTTAGCGATGGCCAAGGAACTCGTTCTTAGAGAGAATGTGGATATCCTCATGGGAACGATCAACAGTGCCACGGCGCTCGCTGTATCCGATTTCGCGAAAAAAGAGAAGATCCCTTTTTTCGTCACCTTCTCCAAAAGCGATAAGATTACCGGAGAGCAGGGCCACCGTTACGTCTTCCAAATTACCGAAAACACCTTGATGGCAGGTAGGGCTGCAGCTTTTGAACTCGCAAGAAAACCTTTCGTCAAGTACTGGATTGCAGGGGATGATTATGAATATGGCCACGCGATTGCGGATAGCGTGTGGACCCAATTGAAGAAATTAAAGCCGCGAGTGCAGTTGCTTGGCCAGTCCTGGTGGAAAGTCGGGGAAACGGATTTTACGCCTTACATCACCGCTATTCTTACGGCAAAGCCCGATTTTATCATAGTCGCTACGGGTGGTAGTGGAATGGTCAATTTCCAGAAGGCATCGAAGGCCACCGGATTATCCCAGAAGGTTCCCTTTTATCAGCACACTGCCATAGAACTTTCCACCCTCGAACCCCAGGGTCTCGATGCCCCTGAAGGAGTTTATGGAACTGCCAACTACCTTTTCTATTACCCTGACACCTCTGAAAACAAAGCTTTTGTAGAGGAATTTAGAAAGGCTTACAACCGATACCCGAAGATAGGCGCTCTTTATGGGTATGTGACTGGCGTGCTCATTGAAAAGAGTTTTGCAAAGGCAGGAAAAGTGGATAAAGAAAAATTCATCGATGCGGTGCAGGGCATGGTGATCGATAGCCCGGTGGGGAAGTTAGAGCTTCGGGCATGCGATCACCAACTCATGCTCCCTATGTTTTTCGGTGTGACCAAAAAGGTCCCTCAATATCCATTTCTGATCGCTTCTGATATCGTCACCATCCCGGCTAAAGACTACATGCCGACATGTGAGGAGATCAAAGCCCTCCGCAGATAGCTTGGCAAGCTGTGCACCTTTCGGGGCTTCCGTCCCGCGGGCGGGAGCCCCTTTTAAGGAGAGTAGGATTTGGAATTCTTGTCATCGATCTGTCCACCCGAGATTTTATGCCAGATCCTCGTAGGCCTGAGCCGGACGACCATTCTGTTTATCGTCGCATCCGGCTTGACCCTCATTCTCGGGGTGCTCCGGATCCCGAACATTGCACACGGCTCTCTCTATATGATCGGAGCCTTCGTCGCATTCAGTGTATCCAAATGGTTCGGAGGGGGTACAACGGGTTTCTGGATGGCGGTGGCTCTGGCTCCTTTTGCGGTAGCCCTTCTCAGTCTTGTCGTGGAGAGGGGGATCTTTGCACACCTGTATGAGAGAGAGCACCTGATGCTTCTTCTTTTAACCTTTTCGCTTGCTCTCATCCTTGGTGACCTTGTAAAAATGGTATGGGGTGGAGAATACAGGACGGTCCAGTTGCCGGAATCCTTCAAAGGACCCATCCCTTTCGCGAGCCTGCCCATTCCCATTTACAACATATTCCTGGTGATCATCGGGCCCGTGGTCGCATTGGGTCTCTGGCTCCTTGCGAATAAGACAAAGATAGGAAAGATTTCTCGGGCAGCGGCAGTCGACCGAGAAATGGTGGGTGCCGTGGGTGTGAATGTGAGCTGGGTCTTTGCTATTGTCTTTGTAATCGGCTGCTTTCTTGCAGGGATGGGGGGAGCCCTTGTTTCACCCATCGTGAATATCACCCTTGGGATGGATCACACGCTCATCATTGAAGCCTTCTTGATCGTGATCATAGGCGGTCTTGGTAACGTATGGGGAGCGTTACTCGGCGCCCTGATCTTCGGATTAACCCAATCTCTCGGCATCTTGATCTGGCCCCAGTTTGGAATTGTTTTTCCCTACGCGGCGGTGGTAACGGTGCTGATTTTCCGGCCCACGGGATTACTGAAATCAACCTGGTGAAAAGAGGTCTCTGTTGGCGACCAAGAATATTCGTGGAAAAGAATTCTGGTTAGTGCCGATTCTTTTCATTCTTCTTCTTATCCTTCCTCTCATCCTAACCCGGTTTTACACCTATCTCTTGGCACTTATCTTTGTGAGCGGTCTTGCCGCCATGAGCCTCAATCTCGTTCTGGGCTATGGAGGTATTTATCAGTTTCACCACGCCGTCTTTTATGGTGTGGGAGCCTACGGAGCCGCTCTCACGATCACGAAGCTTGGTTATTCCCCATGGATCGGCTTCCTGGTCGGCCCCTTGCTGGCAGCGTTTCTTTCTCTTGTGATGGGCGCCATCTGTGTCCGTTTATCCAAGTTATACTTTGGAATGCTTCAGATATCTTTGGGTTCGTTGGTGTGGGCGATTGTCTATCGATGGTATTCGTTTACCGGCGGCGATGATGGTATTCATGGGGTTTCCATGCCAGCCCTCATTGGCTCTACGACGGGCTCTTATTATTTCACTCTGTTGGTAACAGCTGCCTGCCTGATCGCCATATACCTTATTGTAAAGTCCCCCTTCGGAAGCGCCCTTCAGGGAATCCGGGACAACCCTGTACGCAGTGAGGCTGTGGGGGTCAATGTTAAGCTTCATCAACTTGTTGCTCTTGTCATCGCCGGTTTCTTTGCCGGTGTGGCAGGGGTCCTTTTTGTCGTGGTTGATAATTCTGCTTTTCCAGACATGCTTTTTTGGACCCTCTCGCTTGAGATCCTCATCATGTGTCTCCTCGGCGGCTGGCTTACCTTTTTAGGGCCGATGCTCGGAGCGGCCATGATGGTGGCCCTTCGAACCTTTGCTAGCACCTTTACCGAATACTGGACGCTCATTCAAGGAATCATTCTCATGCTCGTTATCATCTTCTTGCCGGAGGGAGTACTCGGGTATGTGATCGCAAAATTCAAACGACTTGGAGAGGTAGCCTCCGGAGGAAAGACATAGATGCTGCGGATCGAGGGGATTCAGAAATCTTTTGGTGGCTTCATGGCGGTCAACGGGGCCAACCTCGAGGTGCGGAAAGGTGAGATTGTAGCTGTCATCGGTCCGAACGGAGCGGGGAAAACAACTCTCTTCAACCTGATCACGGGAATCCTTAAGCCGGATGCCGGCAGGATTGTTTTCAAGGAAGAAGAGATAACGGGTCTACCCGCCTACCGGATCTGTAAGAAAGGGATGAGCCGTTCCTTCCAGGTGGTTAACATTTTTCCCCGGCTGACCGTTTTTGAGAATGTCCAAATTGCCGTTCTCTCAAAACATGGAAAGACTTTTAACCTCTTCTCCCCTTCAAGAAAACTCCTGATTGAAGAGACATCGGATGTCCTGCAAAGTGTCGGTCTGACCGGCAAGGGGCACTCCGTGAGCGGATCGCTTTCCCATGGCGACCAGAAGGCGCTGGAAATCGCCATCGCTTTAGGAGGTCATCCGGAGCTTCTCATCTTGGATGAGCCCACGGCGGGTCTGTCTCCCGAAGAAGCGATCCATTGCATAGACCTGATTAAGCGGTTATCTGCCGACCTGGGCCTGACGATTCTCTTCTGCGAGCACGATATGGAATTGGTCTTTGCCATAGCCAATAGGATCATGGTGATGGTCCGCGGGAAATCCATCATCCAAGGACTCCCGGCGGAGGTGAGGTGCAACAAAGAGGTTCAGGACGCCTATCTCGGCGAAAGCGAGAGCGGGGTATGCTTAGCGTAAACGGGATCCATACGTTTTATGGCCTGAGCCACATTTTGTTTGACGTCTCTCTCACGGTCTCCGAGGGTGAGATTGTCGGATTACTCGGAAGGAATGGGGCGGGCAAGAGCACGACGATGCGGAGCATCATGGGACTGACGCCCCCGCGACAGGGGACGATCACGTTTAAGGCCGAACCGATTACGAGGGAGAAGGCCTTTTTGCTCGTTCGGCGCGGCATCGCCTATGTCCCTGACGACCGGCGCGTCTTTGCGGATCTCAGTGTCGATGATAATCTTGAAATCGCCTTCAGAAGAAATGATGATTGGAACAAAGAGCGTGTTTATGCCCTCTTCCCCGGCCTTGGAGAAATTAAATCCCGAAGAGGTGGAAATCTGAGCGGTGGGGAGCAGCAGATGCTTACGGTCGGGAGGGCATTGATGAGCAGCCCTGAACTCCTCCTGCTGGATGAGCCAACAGAAGGTTTGGCGCCTCTGATCGTAAGAGATCTTGAAAAACAGATCCTGAAGCTAAGAGAAACCGGGATCAGCATCCTCCTCTCGGAGCAGAATGTGAAGTCCGCCCTGAGGCTGATCAGCCGGGTCTACGTGATCGATAACGGCCGGATACGATTTGAGGGTCCCCTGGCGGATTTTGAAGCCAATGAAGAAATTAAAAAGAAATACCTGATGGTTTAGGGTTTAAATTTCTTTCCCCCGCCCGATAAACCCTCTCACTCTTTCTTCAAACATTTGATTCAAATGGCGGCTGCTCTCAGGTGCCCACCCAAAAACCCTTTCCCAGACCTCCTTGCTTTCCATGCACAGATAGATAAAAAGGCCCGGGTCCACTTCTCGCAACCATCCTGCTATTTTTCGATACATGTCCACGCGAATTTCTTTCAGGTAGCGAAACTTGCCGTCCCTTCCGGGAAACAGTTCTCCCAGAAAAACCTCGGTTTTCGGAAAGCGTTCCTCTGCAATCGCTTTGAGTTGGGGCGGGTAACGAAACCCTCCCAGGCTGATCCAGACTACCCTTCTGGGATGGATCTGTTTGAAAAGTTGATGGATCGTCTCCTGGTATTCCTTCTCCCAACCTTCATGGTAAAGGATCGGGTCAATATGAAATCCCAATGGATAGCCCATTTCCTGACATTTTCTCGCAGCTTCTATCCGTATCGTCAATGGAGCCGTCCTCTTTTCTTCCTCTCCAATCATTTGAGGAGGATTGAGCGACCAGGAAATAACTGTTTTCCCCTGATGATCCAAATTCAGGAGGGAATCGATATTCGCCGATTTGGTCTTCAGCTCAAGAATTGCCCTTTGGCGCTTTGAAAAAAAATCAATCAGAAATTGTGAGATCGGAAAAATGGACTCCAGGGCCAGGCTGTCGGAAAGCTCCCCTGTCCCCAACCGAAAAAGGGATGACTGATCCCTTGAAAGAAAATCATTTATCTCTTCAAGCAGGTCGTCCCAGTTAGTGTAAAGGGTCAGGAGCGGATTGTTCAAGTATCCTTGAAGGACACAGTAGGAACAGTCCATCGGGCAATTGGTAACGGCGTTGATCACATAGTACCCACAGCAGATATGATTGGAGGTTCCGGGACAGGGCTTCAGTCGCCTTCCGTAAAAATGGGTAATCAGGAGATGTCTTTTCCCGATCCCGATAGGATCGGACAAAGAAGAAAACTGTTTAATGAGAGTTCGCTTGTCCTCAACTGTTTCGACGGGAATATTGGGTAGGGCTTTAAGAATGGTTTTTGAGACCGAATCCTTCTGGGCCTTCTCGTCGAGATAGATTTTTTCAAACTGAAAGGGCAACAATTTCAATCTTGTCCTCACATAACCACTGGGTCGTCATTCCTGCGGAAGCAGGAATCCAGGTCTTTTCAGTGGGTTCTGGACTCCGGCTTTCGCCGGAGTGACATCATTTTGCATTACTAAGCTAGTAGCTCTCTATAGCCCTAACTCATGCAATGAATTCCGGCACATGATAGTAATGATCTATTGACAATGATACAGTTAACTTCGTTGTTAGTCTTGGGATTTGGTGCTTACCACACACTTCCAATGATCTCTCCAAATTCTTTCTTATCTGTGAGACTCGATAATGATTTCAGGATGGACCGGTATTCTTCAACGGTCTCAAATTGAAATTCGATCTTCAACCCCTTTCCCTCAAAAAACGGAGGATGGTGAAACGAGATATTGGGAGGCAAATTCAGGCCCTTCCTCTTTTTCTCAAAGGCTTTCTCCAATTGATTCAACTCCGGGTAGCGCAGGCCCGTGAGCACCTTCTTTATACGCTCCGTTTTCTGAGATGGGGTAAGTTCCTTTTGAGAGAGGATAGCCTGAATTTCAGGCTGTCGGGCAATCTCTTTGACGGTCGCGTGACTTCTCCGTGAGGTCTCTTCCAGAAGGGTGAGCAGCTCTCTTAGGCGGTTCTCTCCCAATTTGAGGTGGGAGATGAGCGAGAGGAGCGCCATTCGATCGTCGGGAGTCAGAGCGAATAGTTTTCGGATGTTTGCGCGCGAAACCTCCTCTTTCAATACATAGGTTTTGATTTCATCCTCCATCCGGGCGAGGGAGAGAAAGGTGTTCAAAATCTTTTCATTAGGTTCAAGAGAGAAAGAGGGGAGGAAGGTTTTGACGACGACGGCAGGATGGATTTGAAAACGATGAATCAGCTTGTCCAGGGCGATGGCCTTTTCGACCACGTTGAATCCCCGGGTCGTCAGATTCTCATGCAGGCAGAGAGAGAACAGCTGGAATTCGTCCATCTCCTTCTCTTCGAACACTCGTGATTCGACCTCCGGCTTCCCCAGCTCCTTCATCACGGAGAGTCTTCTGAACCCGCATACAATCTGGTATCCACCCGACTTCTTCCTCAAGAGCACAGGCTGGATTAATCCTGTTTCTTGAATCGAAGACCGAAGCTTTTGGAGATCGGGAAAATAATTGACAGAAAACGTTTCATCCAACAGATCAATTTGTTCAAGAGGTATGCTTTGAATGGCTTTCATTTCGTCCATCCTTTTCAAGGTGTCAATAGCGCTGGCACATTCCGAAGGAGCACATCTTAAATCCAAATGCCAAAATCCCTGCCTACGGCAGGCAGGCAAATGTCAAATGAATGACAAATGCTAAATGTCAAAATCCCACTTTTTGGGCTTTAGAATTTGAAAATTCCTTTGAACTTTGGCCTTTGACATTTGACATTGAGAGATTCGGATCTTTGGATCCGAATCTTATATCTCAACCCCATACCGTTTCATGATCTCCTGATAACGTCTTGCCTCGGCCTCGTTTCCTCTTTTGAGAAAACCTTTGTAAAGGACGGAACATTTCTTTTTCATCTCCCGAAGTATCATTTCTCTTTCTTCAGAGCCGATATAGGGTTCTGACAAAAGCTTCTCCAAAGCCATCACCCGGTAGCGATCATTTCCCCAGGATCTCTGCGAGAGCTGGTCTGGATGGCCTCCCCGCTTGATGATCAGCTTGCGATTGATAAAAAAGATGGGGAACCGGGCGGAGACCCTGAGCCAGAAGTCATAATCCTCGCATACCGGTAGGGCCTCGTCAAAGAGACCGACCTTTGAAAAGAGTGTTGTTTTCAACATCGCCGAGGAAGGGCTGATGATGCAGAGAGGAAGGCATTTCTCAAATATCCAGCCGGAATATTTCGCATGCTTGAGCATTGGGTTGACTCTTTTACCTTTGCGAATCCAGATCTCATCGGTGTAGCAAAGGGGATAATGCGGGTTGTCATCCAGGAAAGCCGCTTGAATCTTAAGTTTCCCCTTTACCCAAAGATCGTCCGAATCCAAAAAGGCGATATACTTGCCCCGGGCGTGAAGAACCCCTTTGTTTCGGGCCGCACTCACGCCTCTGTTCGCGGGATGCTGGAGCAGCTTGACTCTTCCTCCGTATCGCTTCATCTCCTCCGCTGTTCCATCGGTGGAACCGTCATCGACAACAATCAGCTCCATGTCTTCAACATCTTGAGCCAGGACGGAATTCACCGCCTCTTTCAGCATGGGGAGACGATTGTAGGTGGGAATGATAACGGAAACCTTGGGCATAACAAATACATTGGAGGGGTCAAGGGTTCTAGGATTCGAGGGGTCAAGGATTCATTTTTTGATTTTTTCACTGGACCCCTTGGCCCCCAGACCCCTTGAACCCTTTTCATTTATGGATTAGGCGGCCCGCCGCGTCTGTTTCTTTAGTCGGCTGATTCGTTTCCTCAAAATGTCAGCCATCTTCAGATTTTCTTGTTGGAGAAGTTCATCTCTTTTAGCTCTCAGCTCTTTCACCTTCTGCTTTAATTGGGCCACGGTCAGAACAACTTTCTCTTTCTTGGCGACAACCTTCTTTTCCTTCTTGGGCTCCGGCTCGGCAATGCCTTTCGCCGCGCGAATGGCTGTGATCAGCTCCTCTTTTTTCATCGCGTGGACGCCATGGATTCCGGACAAACCGAGGGCCATTTCCCTCAGTTCCTTAGCGGTCAACTTCTCTAAGGGCTTCTCTTTCTTTTCCATCTCGTCTCCTCCTCTCCTATTCATAGATGGCAGAGCGCCTGCCTCGCCACGTGCTCGTCAAGGCGGGCATAGAGCATAGCGCAAAGCGCAACCATTCAATGAAAAATAAAATCAATCTTTTAAAGAATAAATCCCTAACTCGACGCTGACCCGAAATTCCTTTCCTGGCTCCAGATCCAGCGGCCAGTAAAGGAGCAGGCACGAGCCTTGATAGATCCTCTCGAACCCACTCTCCGAAAGCGAAACGGTCTCAATGGGAAAGCGCCAGAGATTACAGCTTCTGTCCGTTTTCAGGACGACCTTCATCCCTACCCATTCGTCAACCAGTTGAATCTCCGAAACATCCTCCAATTCGCCGATGCTCGCCAGCCTTCGATCTTCGAGCTGGTGTCCACGGATATCGTAATATCGATCCGGTGCGTCTCCGGCCAGGAGATTGATGTTCAGTTCGATGCCGAAGTTCGCTTTTCTCTTTTCCCCTTCATACCCGACTTGATAGGATGCTTTTGCCACCTTCCCCCGGACTGGAATGGAGAAGCCTTTTTCTATCTTGATCGGATCTTTTCTCCCATTCCTTAAGAGACTCCCTGACCGGGAAAAAAAGATTTCCGGATGCTTTCCCTCTCTTCTCAACTCAATCCCGTAAGGCTCCCTGATAAAATCCCCTTCTTCCCGATAGTGGCACTTTCGAAATGATTCCAAATCCATCGGCTCAGCGATGAAATGGTCCAGGAATGAGGCTCTTCGATAGTCATCGAAATGGAGGTACTGATCCAAACCCTTCTCTCTCGAATCAAAAATCTCATGAATGGTCCTTGTCTTCGTTGCCGGTGCCTCGTCCATCGACGCCTGTTCCAGGGATTCCAGTAATTTCTGGTGATAACCTTCCTTCCTTCGGGTCAGGGTCCCGAGGATATTGAAGGCCTTTGACCGATCATCCATCTCTAGAAGACTTCCACCCCGGCTACTGAGCAGAAGGACCGTCTCCGTATTCTTTAGAATAACCTCCTCATCTCCATCCCCGTTAAAATCCAATCTTTCCGTTTCAACCCATTCTTTTTCTCTGTGCATCTTTCGATCGTAAAGGGCTTCGGCCTTGATCAAGTTTTCATATATCGCATGACGGAGATGCGGAAGATAAAGCCCCCCAAAAACGCCATGCCAGTAAGCATCGTTACACTCGGCTCGATGAAGATAGTAAAGAGGATCCTGGCTTTCGGGAATGGGCCCTTTTTTCTCATCCCCCATTTTCTCCCGCAAATGGAGAACCCTTTTATGCATATCGTTCGATTCGGGATACTTGGCGAAGAAGTTCCTCCAGAATCCGCCTTTGATAAATCTTCTGATCTTCTCGCCTTCCGGCAACTCCTTCAGCTTCTCCACAACCTTTCCATACTCCCCCATCGCCTCTGTGGGAAGGCTCCATTCATCCATCTCCATATAAGAGGAGCAGGCGAGATAGATCCTCCCGAGTGGCTTTTCACGAACGGCGTAGGCCCCAAGCGGCATGGGCTCGATCCAATCCAAATTTTCTCCGATCAATTCAAAGAAATGTTCCAACCAACCCTCTTCGTAGACTGAATGGTAGGTAAAAGGCCATATCCCGAATTTTTCACCATCATCCGCAAAAATACCCGCACCGGAGGACTCTCGAAGCCGGGAGAGATATTCCAAGGTTTCTTCCGGAGGATGAAAGGGGATGGTGTATCGCAAGGTTTCGCTTCCCGGAAATACCTTCACAACCTTTCCTTCCTCCTCTGTCAGATAGTAGCCGTATAAATCCTCTTCTCTCAATCCGGATTTCTTGAAGTGGTAGTCATCGATGGTAACATATTCTACTCCGGCTTCTGCTAAATACTTTGGGAGATGGGGCTCCCACACCCTTTCTGCCAGCCACATCCCCCGAGGAGTCGTCCCCAATTCTTCCTCAACGGTTTGGGTGAGCCTTTTGATCTGCCCGACCTTATCTTCGTCGGGGATGACTGCCAGAATCGGCTCATAATATCCACCGGTCATCATCTCTAACTGTCCTTTTTTGACCATTTCTTTTAGGGTTTCCAAAAATTCCTGGTGATGCTCTTTAAAAAAATCCAAGAGGACTCCGGTATAGTGAACGGAGATCTTCATGAATGGATATTTCCTAAGGACTTCGACGAAAGGAAGGTAGGCTTTTTCATAAGCATTTTCTAAGACGTGGAGGAAATTCCCAACAGGCTGGTGATTGTGGACGCAAAAAAGAAAAGCGACTTTATGCATTTGATTTAATCTATATGATTTCCCGGAGCAAATCAATCCCTCCTGGATCGCCGGGCAAATAATTTGAAATCACACGACACTTCAGACGTGCCTTGACATCAGAAGTACAATCCCATAAAATAATTCTACGGTCTGGGCGGATAGCTCAGTTGGGAGAGCGCCGGCCTTACAAGCCGGAGGTCGCAGGTTCAATCCCTGTTCCGCCTACCACTTGCGTCCCCGAAGGCGACGCAAGGTATGAGTGTTAAGTGAAAGGGGGGCGTAGTTCAATTGGTTAGAGCGCCGGCCTGTCACGCCGGAGGTTGCGGGTTCAAGCCCCGTCGCTCCCGCCAGAAGAGCAAAGCCCCATCTCTGAGATACGGGATGGGGCTTTATTTTTATTGACACTATTGAATTTACAAATGCCTTAATTCAAGCGACTTCAACCTCTTTTTCATAAAGAAGGATCGGGCTTTCGTGACGGAGAACGACCTCTTCGCTGATAATGCATTCGCGGATGTTGGATTGGGAAGGAATCTCATACATCACATCCAACATGGTATTCTCCATGATTGCGCGAAGGCCTCGGGCCCCGGATTTCCGTTTGATCGCCTCCTTGGCAATGGCCATCAACGCTCCCTCGGTGAATCGAAGTTTAACATTTTCAAATTCGAACAGTTTTTGGTACTGCCTCACCAAGGCATTCTTCGGCTTCTTCAAAATATCCACCAGGGCATCGATACTGAGCTCATTCAGGGTGGCAATGACGGGAAGTCTGCCGATGAACTCCGGGATCAATCCAAACTTCAAAAGGTCCTCGGGTTGAACCTCTCTCAGCAGCTCTCCCATGTCCCGCTCTAGCTGGGACTTGATGTCCGCCCCAAATCCAAGGGTCTTTCCTCCGATCCGTTGTTCAACTAATTTTTCCAGCCCCACAAAGGCCCCGCCGCAGATGAAGAGAATGTTGGTCGTGTCAATCTGTATGAACTCCTGCTGCGGGTGTTTCCGACCTCCCTTCGGCGGGACGCTGGCCACCGTCCCCTCGATGATCTTCAGGAGGGCCTGCTGAACACCCTCGCCCGAGACATCTCGGGTGATGGAGGGACTATCGGATTTTCTTGATATCTTATCGATCTCATCAATGTAGACAATCCCTTTCTGAGTCCGCTCGATATCGTAATCGGCCGACTGAAGGAGACTCAGAATAATATTTTCCACATCCTCACCCACATAGCCTGCTTCTGTCAGACAAGTGGCATCCGCAATCGTGAACGGGACGTCAAGGACCCGGGCCAGCGTCTGGGCGAGGAGGGTTTTCCCGGACCCCGTCGGACCGATGAGAATGATATTCGACTTCTGAAGCTCCACCTCTCCTGAGGCTACCCGGGAATCAATCCGCTTATAATGATTATGAACCGCTACCGAAAGGATCTTTTTCGCATTTTCCTGTCCGATGACATATTCATCTAACTTCGCCTTGATCTCCATGGGTTTGGGGACGGTCAGTCTCCCCGGAACAAACCGCTCCTCGGCCTCCTCTGCGATGATCTCGTTGCAGAGCTCGATACATTCATCACAGATGTAGACCGTGGGGCCGGCGATGAGCTTCCTGACCTCATCCTGACTCTTTCCGCAGAAAGAACAATGCAAGACGGTCCCGTAATTCCCTCCGCTCGCCTTCATCATTTTCTCCTTTCCGCCCCCCCTTGGGACTACCCTTGAGATCGGCCGGGACGCTGGACGACCACCTCATCAACAATACCGTATTCCTTCGCCTGTTGGCCAGTCATGTAAAAATCTCGATCCGTATCCGCCTGGATCCGCTCCAACGGCTGAGAAGTGTGTTTGACC
Organism: uncultured delta proteobacterium; assembly: GCA_963765435.1. Lineage (GTDB taxonomy): Bacteria > Desulfobacterota > BSN033 > BSN033 > UBA1163 > UBA1163. The sequence continues at coordinate 784,434 of CAVXWK010000002.1, read as the reverse complement.
ATAATCCGATTCAACTCTTCTCGAAGCCTCAGGATCTCCCTGGCCTGGATATCCACATCCGAGGCCTGCCCTTGAAAGCCTCCTATGGGCTGATGGATGAGAATCCTTGAATGGGGAAGGGCAAACCGTTTTCCCTTTTCCCCCGCTGCCAGTAGCAGGGCCGCAATGCTGGCTCCTTGGCCCATGCATAACGTAGAAACCTTAGGACGAATATACTGCATGGTATCATAGATGGCAAGCCCCGAGGTCACCACCCCTCCCGGAGAATTGATGTAGAGGTGGATATCCTTGTCCGGATCTTCCGACTCCAGGAAAAGCATCTGGGCGATCACCAGATTGGCGACGTCGTCATCGATCGGTGTTCCGACGAAGATGATTCGCTCCTTCAAAAGACGCGAATAGATATCGTAGGCCCTCTCGCCTCTTCCATCCTTCTCGATTACAATCGGTATCAGTGTCATCGTTTTTTTCCTCAGATATACTCGACGTTTGCTTTCTCAAGCAAAAAATTTAAAGTCTTATCCCGGAGGATCCCCGCCTTCACTTCGGGAAGAAGATTGTTCTTCTCGTAATATCGTTTCACCGCGTCGAACGGTTGATGCATCTTTTCGGATATCTCTTTGAGACGACCGTCTGCTTCTTCATCGGTGACCGTGATCCCCTCCTGACTCGCAATCTTCTCAAGGATCAGAAACGTCTTGACCTGCTTCTGGGCCATGGCCCGATAATCCCCCTGGAGTTTCTCCTCTGACACGCCCAAATTTTTGAGGGCGACCCCCTGCGCAGCCAGTCTCAGCTTCGTATCCGCGACCATGGCCTTGGCCTGCTCTTCCACCAAACTTTCGGGGACCTCGAAGGGATTTCCGTCAATCAATTGATCCACCGCTTGGTTTTTTAATTGTTGTTCCAACGCCAGCGCCTTCTCTTTTTCGATCTCCCCTTGCAATTTGACTTTCAAATCTTCCAGGGATGAATCGCCCAAATCTTTCGCAAATTCATCGTCTAAAGGAGGAAGGATTTTCGCCTTGATCTCCTTAATCTTAACACGAAATGAAACTGTCTTCCCCGCCCATTTCTGATATGCATAATCCGCCGGGAAAGAGACTTCGATCTCTCTCTCCTCTTCCAGGTTCAACCCGATCAACTTCTCCTCAAAGGTCGGAATGAATTGTCCACTTCCCACTTCCACCGTAAAATCGGTGGCCTTTCCTCCCTCCAAGGGTTTACCCTCGGCATACGCCTCGTAATCGACGATGACATAATCTCCCGCCTGAATGGCTCTGGCCTCGGATAGGGTCGTCAAATTAGCATGAAGATTTTGGAGGGCCTTCAACCGCTGCTCTGCCTCTTCGTCTTTGACCTCCTCTTTTTTCCCTTCAAGTTTCAGCCCTGCGTATCCTTCCAGTTTGATATCGGGTTTGATTTCAAACACCGCTGAGTATTGAAACGGTTTCCCACCCACGAATTCCCCGGGGTCAATCGCAGGCGGAGAGACGGGTTGAAGCTCGGTCTCCGAGAGAGCTTTTGGATAAGACTCCTCGATCAGTTTCTGGATGACTTCTGCCTTCACATAATCTTTGAAAAATCTCTCCAAGATGTTCCTTGGAACCTTTCCGGGCCGAAACCCTTTGATCTTGGCCTTTTTCCCCAGATCCTTGTAGAATGATTCAACTTCTTTAACGACCTCGTCCTCCGGGATCTCTACGGATATCTTTCTCTTGACCGAACTGATCTCTTCAACACTGGCTTTCATTAAATACCCTCACGAGGCACTCAGTTATTGAGTCATTATGTCACTGAAAACTGCTTACTGCTCGCTCCCTTCTGCTTTCTGCCTTCTGTTATTGAATGGTGCCGAGGGCGGGACTTGAACCCGCACAGTCTCTCGACCACGAGATCCTAAGTCTCGCGCGTATGCCAATTTCGCCACCCCGGCTTTAATCTGTCTTCGCACTTCAGCAGGGCTACACGGCAAAAATGGTCTTTGGGTTACGAAGCCGGTTTCGTGTATCGTCAAAGGGTAACGGTCAAGAGATTTTGAAGACGGACAACGTAACCGAATGACGAAACGAGCCCTGTACCTCTCGTGCCGGACCTAATCTTTACCGGTTAGCTTCTTGTTCGGTCGAGGTTGCCCTGCTTTTACTTCAATAATTTCCACTATATGGTACAGGGCGAGCATCGTTCCCTTTACCGTAAGACGAAGTCCTATTGCCTGAGCAATTGGTGAGCCGTACAGGAATCGAACCTGTAACCTACTGATTAAGAGTCAGTTGCTCTACCTATTGAGCTAACGGCTCCCGAAAAAAACATTGCAAAATGATCAATTAGCAATGATCAATTAGCAATTGAACAACTAAACAAGCTTTAATTCTATTGCTAACTTTGAATTGCTAACTTTGCAATTTGCATTGGTGTGGTATCATGGCGCGCCCGGTCCGGCTCGAACGGACGACCTGCGGATTCGAAGTCCGACGCTCTATCCAACTGAGCTACGGGCGCTTTGGGGTGAGTGAAGGGACTCGAACCCTCGACCACTGGGGCCACAACCCAGTGCTCTATCCAACTGAGCTACACTCACCATCTAAAAGATCATTGCAAAATGGCTAATTAACAATGGACAATTAGCAATTGAACAGCTAAACAAGATTTAATTCTATTGCTAACTTTGAATTGCTAAATTTGCAATTTGCATTGGTGCCGTTGGTAGCCTGCCATGCACCTTATCCTGAACTGCGTGGAGTTCAGGACTAATCCTGAGCCTTGCACGGTTCAGGGCGTGGTGCGTGGCGCGCCTGGAGGGATTCGAACCCACGACCTACGGATTAGAAGTCCGTAGCTCTATCCATCTGAGCTACAGGCGCTTAATTGCTAAATATACGACTTCTTTAAGTTTTGGTCAAGGTCAAATTCGCTATCGGTATTTAAGCTCCTTAAGTTATTGGGCAATTTGGTCGCTGGAGTATTATGTGTGGTCTGGCTGCGGTGCTAGGTGTTTGGATTCATTCTCATGAACCGTGGCTTGACGAGCATTTCTTCGCGGTCATAACCTAAGGAAATTCAGGCGTAGGGGATAGCGAATTCATCCAAAGAGGGTATATCGAAATGAAAAGCATAAGGAAAGAAAGATGTTCAAGGGGTCTTCTGATGTTTATAATCAAGAGAAAGAATCTTGAGAATTCCGTCTTCCTTGATCAAGACCCATCGTATCGATCCTCTCAAGAATTTCCTTTCTCCACTTAGCTTCGTTATTTGCTCAACTTCGTAACGGGTCTTTGTCTCAAGAAACTTAGCATTTTCCCTAAAAAATACTCGTCACGAGGGGAAAAACCTATTCTTCTCAAGAAATGGGAAGGCCTGTTGAGTAACGAAGAATCTTCTTATGCCCTTATCTCTTCTGAAGTTTCGCCAAGCATGAGTTTCAACCCATAGATAAGCTGGGCTTTTGTAAAGGGTTTCGTCATATAATAACCGGCGCCGAGATTGTATCCTTTAAACATGTCCGAATCTTCATTTTTCGCTGTAAGAACGATCACTGGGATAGACTTCGTTTTGGGATTCGATTTCATTTCCCGAATGACCTCCCACCCATCCTTTTTGGGCATCAAGATATCACAGATGAGAAGATCGAAATCGTCTTTCCCCAGTTGTTCCATGGCCTGCTCTCCGTCGGCGGCTTCCGCCACCTCATAGCCCAGTTTGAGGAGGTGGATTTTTATAAACTTTCGGATCACCTCTTCATCATCCACGATTAATATCTTCCTGCTCATGTTTCAGTCCTCCTTATTGGAAATTTAATTGTGAAGGTTGTCCCCATGTGCTCTTTACTTTCCACATCGATTGTCCCCTCATACTTGGTCACGATACGGTAAACGATATTTAAACCAAGGCCTGTCCCCTCACCGGGCTTTTTGGTTGTGAAGAAGGGATCGAAGATCTGTTTGAGATATTTATCAGGAATTCCCCTGCCACTATCGCTCACCTTCACCTCAACCCAATCTTCTATCGACCGAGTGGAGAGACTCAATTTTCCACCTTTTCCATCGATCGCCTGAAAAGCGTTGGTGATGAGATTGGTGAACACCTGTTGAATCTCGCCAATGTTGGCCTGTACTTTTTCAACAGATTGAAGTTCTTTGTTCACCTCCACCGAACTTACTTTGACCGCCAGTTGCACCATCTTCAGCGATTCTTCGAGCACGCCGTTGAGGTCCACCAGGCCCAGTTCTTCCTTCTTGGCCGCCCGGGAGTAGGATCGCAGTCCGCTGACAATCCCGCTGATCCGTTGGCCACAATTGAGAATATCCTTCAAATAATCCTCTTTCTTAGCAAGATCTTCCTCCTCCAGTGCAATCTCTGCCATCCCGATAATGCCACTGAGAGGGTTGTTGATCTCATGGGCGACACCAGAGGCCAATACCCCTATTCCCGCCAATTTTTCTGATTGGATGAGCTGATCTTGTAGCCTCTGCTGATCCGTAATATCCTTCGTATATTCAATGGCCGATAAGAGATCCCCTTTTTCATCAAAAATGGGATAAGAGAAGACTTGCAAGGTGGTATTATCTTCCGACCTCTTCATGGTGGAGGAGGCAGGCTTTTGGGTTTCGATGGTCACTGATACCGGACATCCTTCACAGGGTTCCGATCTCAGGAAATAGGCCTCGTAACATTTCCGGTCGATCAATTTTTCAAAAACAGTTTGGTAATGTTCGATCACAGCTCTATTCACACGGAGGATTCGATAATCAGGAGCTTGTATGGAGAGCTGATCTCGAATGCCGTCGAAAATGGCCTCGAGATTTCTTTTACTTTGTCTGATCTTTTTTTCAAGCTTCCTCTGCTCCGTCAGATCCCGGAAGATCATTTGATAGAACGATTCACGCCCTAGATCAATTCGTTTGATGGAAAAGTCTACCTCGAGTGGGGATCCGTCCTTCTTCATTAAAGATAGACAGTCCGCTCTCCCTTCTCCTCTCGCATCGACTTCGTTAAAATAGTCTCTCGCTTTCTCCGTCTCCTCGGGTGTGAATAGATCAAAGAACTCCTTCCGAAGAAGTTCTTCTTTCGTGTAACCTAGTACCTTCTCTACTTCTCTGTTGACGTCAACAATTTGTAACTGAGGATTTCTCAAGAGGACGATCCCTTCGTTGGCATTTTCAAAGAGACTGCGGTATTTGTCTTCAGAAATGGTGAGTGCCTTGCGTTTCTCTTTGGTCAGGGTTTGGACGATATATCCATAGAAAACCGTCATGATGAAGATGAAGGGGATCCGAAGAGTATAGCTGCTCCCCTCCGCGCTCGTTAAAAGTCCCCATGAATAGAGGAGAATCCCGTAAAGAAGTGCGGTGATCCCTCCAATGACCATCAATAGTTTAAAGTTACGGCTGATCGACGCAAAGATGATGATCAGGAAAAAAACCAGATAAAAATCTGTCGTCATTTTTTCTGAAAGATACATTCCGAACGAAACAACAGCCGTGTCAAAGAGGACCAGGGGATAGAATAATTTTAAATTTGAAAACCATCCTTTGGGCAAAAAAGTGAGAAAAACATTCGACAAAAGATAGACAAAGATGAGGAGGTTACTGAGATGGAAGTTCGTCACCCTGCCCTTACCGAACAGGATAAGGTAAGAAGTAACAATGATGGCGGTCCATCGAAGCGTTAGAATGATTCTTTTTCTATCTTGATCTTTCATCCTGAATAACCTTGGGTTCAGCAATAAATCAGATTTATTTCGCTTATTTAAGGAATTTAGCAAGAAGCATACCAACTGAATACCATCATGAATATGCCCGTATAACTCGTTCCTAAGTTTAAGGAATTTGGCAACTTATAACAATTTTCTTACTACCCTGCTTTTCTCCATTTTAACGGAAAGGTACCGATTTTTTTCATTCTTTGACATTTTGTCCAAGTCTTAACAAGGATAATGGAAGACAAGAAAAGGAAAACCCTTCATAAGGTATCAGTAGATCTATTCTCATTTGAATAAGTTTATTGACCTAATTCCTTAGAATACCCACGCGAAGCCCCGCCTCGAGAAACTTCGGAAGGGATGGGCCCCCGCGTGCAGGCATGCTTTCTTCTTTGCCAACGGCTCTGCCAGCAGGCCTCCTCCCGACATTAAACTTCTAGTTGACTTATTTGTCCCTGTTTAGTAGGCTTCTCTCCATAGCCTTTCAAGGGATAAATCGACCACCTTGGCGGGTTAGAAGTAAAGAGAAAGACAGGTTTAAATTCTAAAGAAAATATTCTTACAGGTAAGAGGAGGAGACATCCAAGAATTTGGGTTAAACTTTCACTGAATTATCTTCCCTGTGGATAGCGAGCTGCGCTTGGGGGAGATAGTGATGAACGTAGACGAAGGAGGGTTCTTCGGTTAGCTCTCTCAGGCCGTTGAAAGAGGAACGTTATTGAAGATCGAAATCCTTTCCTGAAGGCTCATCTCAATTCATCATAAGGAAGCGTATGTACACCGAATTTTATGGCTTCTCAGAAAAACCCTTTGAATTAAATCCGGATCCCAAATTTCTCTATATCACACGCAGCCACCGAGAGGCACTGGCTTCTATGATTCATGGGATCAGGAATCGAAAGGGCTTTATTTCGATGACTGGAGAAGTGGGGACAGGCAAAACAACACTCATTTACTCTTTGCTCAAGCATCTCGACGAGAAAGTGAAAACTGTCTTGATTTTTCACACCACCATCACCTTCACCGATTTACTAAAAACCATCCTCCGGGAGTTGGACCTCTTCCCCCTAAAAGAAAACAGAATGGACCTTTTGCATCAGTTGATTCAACATTTGGTGCTCCTGAGCAATCGAGGCGAAACCCTCGTCATCATCATTGATGAGGCACAGGACCTTTCCCAGAAGGTCATGGAAGAGCTCCAAATGTTTTCTGACTTAGAATCGAAGGGAATTCAGATCGTTTTCGTGGGCCAACCGGAACTTGAAGACAGACTCAATTCAGAAAGTCTAAAGCAACTCAAACGGGGCATCGGGATCAGGCGTCAAATCAGAGGGTTAAGCGAGGAGGAGTCCAAGGAGTACATCGATCACAGACTGAGATTGGCTGGAAGCAGCAGTTCTGAGATATTCTCTCCAAAAGCTCTTTCTTTGATCTGTAGCTATGCCCGTGGGGTCCCGCGCGTGATCAACGCCCTTTGTGACAATGCTTTATTGATGGGCTACAGTTTGTCCAAAAAGAATATTGACGTTGACATTATCCGTGAGGTCATAAAAAGGATGGAGGGTCCGAACCGAAAGGAGAAGGCCCTTTCTTCACCTGACATTGCGGACACATTCCACGCGTTTCCGTTTGGATTGCGATTCCTCCTAAAGAAAAGTTACCTTGTGATTATCATTTCCATGCTCTGTCTGGGAATATTCATTTTTCTAACATATAATAGACACGCGGAGCAAAAATCTACCAAGACATGGAATATCGAGTCCCTTCAGAGTCATGATCCCGATACCGAACCAGCCGCCACATCAGCTTCTTCTCAGATGACTCCCCCTTCTCATCCCGTTGCAGCTATGGGCAGGGAATATAAACTGAGAGAAATTGCAGCCGTAAAAAATGGGCAGACCATGTCCCAGCTAGCGCAGAAATATTATGGGATAGTCAATCTAAGTCTCCTTGATTTCCTCTTAGAGTTTAACCCTGAAATTACCAATGTCCATTTCATTCTCGTTGACCAAAAGATCAAGATCCCTGATATCACTGAAGAACTATTGATCATCCCCGATTCTGATCGTACTTGTAGTATTCACGCGGGAACTTTCGATACCTCTGAACCTGCCGAACGTTACAGGGGTGAACCGGCCTTAAAGGGGAAAAAAATAGAGATCCTTTCCAGGAAAGTATCCCCCCGGGAGACCTGGTATCGTGTGATGATCGGGAAGTTTGAGAATAAAGATGAAGCCTTGAAGACGATATCCCTTCTTAAAAGAAAAGGACTACTCCCTGCTTTCGGAACGCCTCCCAAAAATTGAAAGAGGTTTATCGGTCGGCCTTCAATCCCGCAATGTTTGGAAACGGTTTGGGAAAAAATGGTCGGGGCGAGCTGATTTGGCGGGCAAGTGCCCCTGGAAGGGGCACAATCAAAAAGAAACTTCATCTCCCGAAGCCATCCGCGTTATTTGGATGGCTTCGCGGCCGACCATGCCGCCTCACCTTATCGGCGGCATGACAATGAGTTGTGACTCATTCGTCACGACGACACTCGTCCCGTGGGCTGGATCTTCGGACTTTCTTGACAAACTTTTTTAGATACCTACAATAAAGCTGGATAAGACTAAGCACTGTAAGGCTTGCCGATGAAGAAAAGCAATTCTCCTTGGAGAGACGAATGTAGCACAAGTTCTGCCATCTATCCGGTCCTCTCTTGTTGGTGCTGCGGTGCTACTTTATCTTCCCGACCTCCTCCGACTCCGATTCTTACGTGTTCACAGGCTTGAACAAAAAGCAGAGCAAGCAATAATAGCATAATAAATAATTTTTTCATTTTATCATCTCCTTTTTTGATAATATAATCATTCCCTGCTCACTTTCCAAATAGCTAATATCAAACCAGCCCGACCTACGTTGATGAAAGGAGTAGGAGGTGGAGTCCGCAACCCTCTTTCTGAAGACTCCTTCTTCAAGTCATGAATCGATATCGCTATAGCAGATTTCAACCGATAATCCTCCTTCTGTGCATGAGGAATGCCTTTTGCGTTGGCTGCTCTGCTAATAAATGGCAACTACCAAATTTTTATCTCCCTGTTACAAGAAGTGTCACATAATTTTATTTTCATTTCAGTTTAGTTTATTAACAATTCTTTTAAGAATCAGTTAGTTGCGGCGATGAAGGACTATTGGCATTTGAATTGCTTATAACTAACTTAGAACAATTCTCTTTAAAAAAGACTGCCGATAAAGCCAAACCACGAGTAATCGTGGGACGGAAAGCCTCGGGTCCCACCGGGATAGCCCGGCTGCCGAAGAATAGACAAACTGGGCTACCTTGGCTTTACTCAAATAGGTATCCGGTTTTCATTCGGTAGGATGATTGATCCTCCCGCTTTACTTCTAACAAGAGGATATGACGGTATTACTCCGGGTTTGCTCCATCAAGGAGGTCAAGAGTGAAAACGATTGCTCTATTTGCTTTGTTTTTGGCCAGTGCATTTCTTCTCTCAGTAGGGATTTCCTACTCGGCAGATATTAACCAGCTCAATGCCGCCATTCAAGCGAGGGGCGCGAAATGGGCTGCAGGGGAAACTTCTGTTTCCAAGCTTCCTGTAGAATTAAAGCAGAGGCTTAGCGGTTTGAAGTATGACACTCCTGAAACATTAAAAGGGCACGTGGTATCCGGACGACCCGAATCAGGCATACCGTCTTCTTCTTTCGGCGCCACACCTTCTCCTTCATGTCTGGACACCGATAGTGTCTGCGATTGGACGAGCCGGAACGGACACAGTTATGTAACAAGCGTAAAAGACCAAGGGCAGTGCGGTTCTTGTTGGGCCTTTGCGTCAACTGCAGTTTTTGAATCAGACGTGTTAATTTCTTTTAACCAGCCAGATCAAACCCTTGATCTTTCCGAACAGATTATGTTGTCCTGTACGAATCCAGGCACGGATAATTGTGAGAATGGAGGTTACCTATCCGATGCTGCGAATTTCCTCGTTCATTCTGGAACGAATCTGGAGAGCTGTTATCCTTATACGGCAACCGATGGAAGTTGTGCCAATGCCTGCTCCGATTACTTTAGTCACCCATCAAGTAACTATTATATTAATAGCTGGTCTGTGAGTTATCCAACTCAGTCGGTTTGGGGAAATTACTCTGCTGCAATTCAAAATATGAAGAACCTTCTGTACCAAGGACCCGTGGTCGGCACAATGGATGTCTACGACGATTTTTTCTACTATCAAAGCGGAATTTACTCATGTGATCCTAACTGGGGGGCAGGATACCAAGGTTCTCACGCGATCGAAATTGTGGGATGGGACGACACTCAACAAGCTTTTTACGTTAAGAACAGTTGGGGCACTGGATGGGGAGAAAACGGTTACTTCTGGATCTCTTATGACGAACTCTTCGGTAACACAAATTTTGCGTATTATTCATATTTTTACAACATTGGGAAACATATTCCGATCATAAACGTTTACTCTGCACCGTCTGGTTTGCAGATCTCTTCTGGCGGGAACAGTTATTATACTCCGGTGCAGTTAATCTGGGAAACAGGGAGCCCGGTCTCTGTTCAGGCAGTTTCCCCTCAAAATGGGCCAGCAGGATGTCGGTATGTATTCGCTCATTGGAGTACCGGCGCCAAAACACCAACTCTTACCTTTACCGAACCGCTCGTTGGTGGGGGATCCTATACTGCATATTTTACAACGCAGTATGAGCTTACAACGAATCCATCAGGACCAGGGACAGCTTCTCCATCTGGTAGTACCTGGCATAACGCAAACACGTCTGTATCTATGTCAGCTAAACCAAGTTCTGGTTATACGTTTTATGGATGGAGTGGAGATGTTACCGGGGCAAAAACTCCGGTTTCTATTTTAATGAGTGCAGCTCATAACGTTACCGCAAACTTTGCTCAGTTTAGCCTTGTAGCCCCAACTGCAGGGGGCACAATATCATCATCATTAAATTCGCCTTATCTAATTCAATGGAATGGTCCTTCCAACTTAGTAACCTATACTGTCTCTTATTCATTGAACGGTGGAGCGTGGAACATTATGGCAGGCGCAAGCGGACTAACAAGCCCCAATTACTCGTGGACGGTTCCTGTCGTTACAAAAGCCACCAAATGTCTCATAAAGGTCGTTGCCTACAACGGTAAGACAGTTATCAAACAATTGAGTTCCGGTGCTTTCACGATAACGCCATAGCGATTACGTAACAGGTATCTAATAAAAAAGGAATTTGATCAGAAGCTGCAGACCTATGTTAAAAGGAGCTAACTGGCGGGGGCAAAACTCACTCGTTGCACTTGCCGTTGGCCCGGAACTTTTATGCTCGCTTTCAATTCGTAATCCTCGATTCCTGAGCATCGCTGTCTGTACTGAGTTGGTGAAGTCGCCAAATCTTACTATCAACCTGCTCCAAAAAATTGGAAAAAGGAAAATCGTTTAGTACTTCCTCGAAGGAGGATTTTAATCCGACCGTGAAGATTACGATCGATAATTCTTGCACTATAGAGCTGACTTTGCATGAGCAGGTGAAGGCGATGCGGACGTGAGAGATCGATAAATATGCTTTATTAGTTTGTGTTGACATTTAAAATAACTTATAATTAACCTGTTGACTGGCGAGATTAATTTAGTTGGTGTTAGTTCACAAGAGCTTAGAGGCATCCAATTAAGGAGAAGGAGGTTTTATGTTTGCAGGGCCAGATTTGTTGGTTATCTTGGTGATTGCTTTGGTCATTTTTGGTGGTAACAGAATTGCCGACCTTGGTGCAGGTCTTGGAAAGGGGATTCGAGGCTTCAAAAAAGGCTTGGAAGGTGACGAGACCCCCCAAAAGAAATTAGAAGACAATTCAGGTAAAAGCAAGGAATAGAAGGTTTCTTTTATCCTTCTGAAGAGGTGTTTTTCTCGAGTCTTCTCGGGAGGGAGGTTTTATGCTTGCAGGGCCGGATTTGTTGGTCGTCTTGGCGATTGCCTTGATTGTTTTTGGGCCTAAAAAACTTCCGGAATTAGCAAAGACCATTGGCAAGGCGATGGCGGAAATTAAGAAAGCCACTGAAGAGGTGAAGGAGAGTATTGGCATTAACGAATTGCAAGAGATGAGAAGCAATTTGACCATGGACGTCCATACTCTGGTGGGAAGGTTATCTGCTTCCATGACCAAGAAAGAAACGACAGAAGATGTATTTACGCCTGTAGAGGATTCTATCCTGGAGGCGGCTTCCTCTCCCGCAGGGGAATCAGCCCCTATTGGAGATGGGAAGGAGTTAGAAAAAGAAAAGAATGAGAATGCAAAATCGGAAGGATTAAAAGCCGAGGTACCAAGAGAAGGTGTCCCATCCTAAGGATGGATGAATCTCTGCTAATGAAGTTATTACCCAAATTAAGACCAAAGTGGGTCTGGATTACCTGTCTTTTAGTTGGACTCGTTATACTTTTCATTTATCTGTACAACTCACAACTGTGGATTCAGGCGGTTAAACTTCAGGGTCTCGTTCAGGACCGTCACCAATTAAAAAAAGTTATCAAGTCCTTTGGGCCATACTCTCCTCTCGTTTTTATCTCATTCCACATCCTGCATGCGGTTATCCCTCCTATTCCAGGGGAGGCCATTGAGTTTTTAGGAGGTTACCTGTTTGGGGTATGGGCGGGGATGCTCTATTCCATGATCGGGCTCATAATAGGTTCTTGGCTTTCCTTCAGCATAGCGAGGATCTTTGAGAAGCGGATTGTTGAAAGGTTCATTTCGCCGGAGCTGAGAAAAAAATTTGCTTACCTGAGTGATCATGGGGGGGTTATCCTCAGTTTTCTCCTTTTTTTAATTCCTGGTTTTCCAAAGGTGGCGTTGTGCTACCTCTTAGGTTTAACGCCGATGCATTTGGGAATTTTCCTCATTATCTCAACCATCGGGAGGATACCGGGAACCTTGATGGCGACACTTCAAGGGGCAAAGGCCTTTGATCAACAATACATGACTCTATTAATCCTGTTGGGAATATCTGCTCTGATCATTTTGGTCTTTTATATCTACCACGAGAACATTCATCAATGGATTGAAAAAAGGAGTAAAGCAGGCATTCAGAAGAAAAGTGTATAGTAATTTCTTTTTCAAGGGTCAAGGGGAGGGCCAGAAACGATCCTGCCTTTTTAATTATTTCAATCGAAAATCTTCAGTGACCTTTATTTGTCTCATGTGAAGATAAGTTGGGGAAGTTCGCAATCTTCTTTTCCGAGAACTCCTTCCTGTAATCAATCCTGTAATCAATTTTTGACAAATTAAGAGATCGTTTGAGAGGGCATTGAAAGAGGCCAAGATCGAACAGAGTGATGATCGGAGACACAAGATCGTATTCCACACCTTACGACATACCTGTGTCAGTCTATTAACAGAAAGGGGAGCCGATACGACTGCTGTGAAGAACTATGTGGCCCATGCCTCGGAGGAAATGACGAAGCACTGTACACATCTTTCGGAGGAATACGTACGAAGGACGGCAGAGATTCTCAATGGATTATGTGGGGTTATCTCGGTTTATGGAAACAATTTGGAAACAATGGCTAAAAATGAAAAAATGGCTAAAAAAACCCTCTCTTGGAAGTGCCTGAAATGTTTATGGGAAACTGGTCGGGGCGAGCCGATTTGGCGGCAAGTGCCCCTGGAAGGGGCACAATCAAAAAGACACTTCGTCTCCCGAAGTCATCCGCTTTATTCGGATGGCTTCACGGCCGACCTTGCCGCCTCACCTTATCGGCGGCATGACAATGAGTTCTGACTCATTCGTCGCGACGGCACTCGTCCCGCCTCCCCGCTAAATCAAATAATTGAAGGTTATGATGGTGGTGGAAATGTATTGGTCGGGGCGAGCCGATTTGAACGGCCGACCTCCTGCTCCCAAGGCAGGCGCGCTAACCAGGCTGCGCTACGCCCCGATACCTAAAATTCCAATCGCCAAATACCAAGCTCCAAATAAATTCCGATTACCTATTCACCAAATGACCAAGACTGATGCTTCGGATCCGGTTATTGCCTTGCTATTTAACACATCCGTATTGCAGAGACAACCGCCCACAATTACGAAAAAGACCGGATGACCCTTCTGATTTTTCTTAGGGCCTTTCCTCGGTGGCTGATCGCATTTTTTTCTTCGAGGGAAAGCTCTGCCATCGTTTTCCCGTACTTTGGAACGATGAAGAGGGGATCGTACCCGAATCCTTTCTTTCCCTTTTCTTCAAATCCGATGCTTCCCCTGCATGCCCCCTCGGCAAGGGCCTCTTTTCCGTTGTGAGATACGACGGCAATGATGCATTTGAATCTCGCTCCTCTTTCCGAAACTGGAAGTCCATGCATCTCTCTGAGAAGCTTCTGATTATTCTGCCAGCTCGTTGCCCCTTCCTTAGCATACCTCGCAGAATAAATTCCAGGCAACCCTTTCAAACCATCCACTTCTACTCCGGAATCATCTGCAAGGGTTAATTTACCGAAGTACTTCGAATAAAAACGAGCCTTTTTCAGAGCATTCTCAGCAAAACTCTTACCATCCTCCTCGATCCCAGGAACATCCGGGAAATCGCTTAACGAATAAATCCGAAAGCCCAACCCTTTCAAAGCCTCTCGAATCTCGCGAATCTTCCCCTTGTTCCGAGTTGCGACGATTAGTTCCAACCGTCCTCCGTCCTCACGCCTCCCTCTCTCCCGAGGGGAGAGGGAAGGGGTGAAGAGACTTTTTTTGAATTCTCGTGAGGGTCCTGATTCCAGTTTGTGCGATTTTCATCAGCCTGTCCATCTCTTTCTTCGTAAAAACGCCTCCCTCGGCGGTGCCCTGAATCTCCACAAACTTTCCACCGCCGGTCATCACCACATTCATATCTACTTCGGCTCTGGAGTCTTCCTCATAATCTAAATCCAACAGAACTTCCCCGCCCACTTTCCCCACGCTGATGGCAGCGATCGAATCCTTGACGGGAACTTCTTCAATCATCCCATTTTTAATCATCTTTCGAAAAGCGTCGACCAAAGCAACATAGGCCCCCGTGATGGAGGCCGTCCTTGTCCCCCCATCCGCCTGAATCACATCGCAGTCGATCCAGAGGGTCCTCTCACCAAAGGCCTTGAGATCTGTCACAGATCTCAAAGAGCGTCCGATCAACCTTTGGATCTCGAAGGCGCGGCCGCTTCCTCGACCCGTTAAGGAATCTCTGGAAGTTCGGGTATGCGTGGAACGGGGGAGCATGGAATATTCTGCGGTGACCCAGCCTTTTCCGGTATTTCTTAAAAACGGTGGTACCCTCTCCTCCACGCTGGCCGAGCAGATGACTTTGGTATCCCCTATTTGGATGAGGACAGACCCCTCCGCATGTTTTAAATAATTTCTCGTGATAGTTACAGGCCTAAGAGCATTGATCCCTCTTCCATCTGAACGTTTCACCTAAAGCCTCCCCACAAATTTATTTTTTCAACAAATCCCCGAAAAGTCAATCCCTCGGCCGATCATAGATGCTCGGCATTGACCCCGAGCAACCTTCCCATTCGCTTTGTCTTGCCGGAGGGTCAACCCTTCGACTTCGCTCAGCGCTGGCCCTCCGGTAATTTCGGGCCGGGGACATTCGATTTACTCTCCCTTGTCCAAGAGACGAGGATCGCTATTAGCCCGACGATAAGAACAAGTTTTCAAGCTTGGCCGTTCTTCATTCTCAGTGCCTCAAAACTGCGTTTGTCACATCGTTCCCAAGAATTTTTTCAGCCTAAATTTAAACAGATTCCCAGCATGAAAACAAGGAGCCGTTCCATCTCTTCATTTGTTTCGTCAAGGAGCCTGCATCGCAACCTGTTTTTGTCATTCTGAACTTGTTTCAGGGTCTCGCAGCTTATTGATTCGATTGGACGCTGAAATCGTCCTGAATTAAATTCAGGGCCTGATTCCTATGACATTTTCCATCAATGGAGCGATCAGGCATAGCCTCGATGGAGAGAGCGAGGTTGAGTTGAAACATGACCCAAAAGTGGTTATGATGTGATATTATAAATTCTCATAAATTGATGAGGGAGTGGAGACATGCACAAAGAGACGCAAAAAAAGGAATTTACAGGGGCTTCCAAATACGTGCTGGATGATGAACTGGCAAGAATTGTCAACATTTCGATGGCGCTCGAAATGCCTCTTCTGCTCAAGGGAGAGCCCGGAACGGGAAAAACCATGCTGGCCCACGCCATTGCAGAAGCTTCTGGCATGAAATTAATCGTCCTCAATGTCAAATCGAGCATGAAGCTGATCGATGCCCTTTACCAGTATGATACGCTGACCCGTTTAAACGACAGCCGTTTTGGCGATTCGAAAAGGGATGTCAGCAATATTGAGGAGTACATCCGGATGGGAAAGATCGGACAGTCCTTTGTATCCGATCAGAGGGTCGTTCTCCTGATCGACGAGATTGATAAGGCGGATACGGATTTTCAGGACGATATGCTGGATGTGCTGGACCAGATGGAGTTTGATATTATCGAAATTGATAAAACCATCAAGACGAAATATCGGCCGGTGATCATCATCACGTCGAATGCTAAGAAGGATCTGTCCGATCCGTTCTTGGGTCGCTGTAATTTCCATCACATTGCCTTTCCAGAGCCTGACATGATGAGAAAGATTGTTCAGGTTCATTTTTCTGATATTGACAAGGAATTACTCGATAGCGCCATTAGAACATTTTACCGTCTCAGAGAAATCAGGGGTATTGAGAAAAAACCCGCCACTCGGGAGCTGATTAACTGGCTTAGGGCCTTAAGGGCAGATCCTGACTTTCGGGTGAAGGATCTGATCAAAGGAGAGGTTCCTTTCTTGGGCGTCCTCTTTAAAAAGAGTCCTGACTACGTCGTCGCCCAGAATGCCGTGGCACGGTTTAGGGTTTAATTAAATAAATTGCGGATTTCGCCTGCCTTCGTCCCGCAAGGCGGGGCTTCGCGCAGGCAGGGAATGCGGATTGCGGAATGAATAAACAGATATTCCAATATTCCAGTATCCCATTATTCCATTGGTAAAATATGTTTGTTGACTTCTTTTATCTTTTGAAAAAAGCGGGGATACCCGTTTCTCCCACCTCCTTCCTGACACTCCAGAAGGCCTTGAGTATGGGGCTGATCAATTCTCTGGATGACTTCTATACAAGCGCCCGCACGATTCTGGTGAAGAGTGAGAAATATTTCGATCTCTACGACCAGGTGTTTGCTCATCGTTTTGAGGGCGCCGAGTTCAAGGGATCGGAAGAAATTGAATTGTCCGAGGTCGCCCGTGCCCTGCTTGACGAGTGGCTGAAAGATCCTAAAGAGTTAGCAGACGCCCTTGGGGTAAAGGAAGAGGATTTGTTAAAGCTCAGTCCCGAGGAATTACTCAAATACTTTCTTGATCGATTAAAGGAACAGACCGAGGCACACCACGGAGGAAACAAGTGGATTGGAACGGGTGGAACTTCTCCTGTTGGACATTCCGGCTACCATCCAGGTGGGATGAGAGTCGGCGGCGTCTCCCGAAATAAGTCAGCCGTCAAAGTCGCTATGGATCGGAGATATCGTGATTACTCCCAGGAGGGACCGATGACGGCATCCCAAATGGGAGAGGCTCTCAAGCGATTAAGAAATATGGTTCCCTTCGGCCCGAAGGATAGAGTGAATATTGATAAGACGATTTACGAGACCATGAGGAATGCGGGGGAAATAGAGATTGTATTCGATCGGAGTCTGAAGGACCGGTTGAAGGTCATCCTTACCATCGATAATGGCGGATGGTCCATGGATCCTTATATCGAGCTGGTTCAAACCCTCTTTAATTATGCACGCGCCCAGTTCAAAGACCTCAAGACATTCTTTTTTCATAACACCATCTACGATTATCTCTGGGAGGACCCTCCCAGGCATTCCAAACCTTTCCCGGTGGATGAGCTGGTCCGTCTTGACCCTGAAACAAGGTTCATTGTCGTTGGGGATGCGAGCATGGCTCCTTATGAATTGATGGCTACGGATGGCTCCATTCATATTGAAGAGAGATCCGGGAGGCCGAGTTATGAGAGGCTAAAGTTTATTGCCAAAACCTTTCCCCATGCTGTTTGGATCAATCCAAAACTTGCCGAAGAATGGCCCTACACCCGCTCCATTCATCAAATCCGCGAGATTCTCCCGATGTTTGAACTGACCCTGGACGGACTGGAGAAAGCGGTGGGCCGCATGATGCGCAAGAATTAGTTATCCTCGATCTTCCCTCTCCAAAAATCACCATCCTGAATTGAACAATTCGACTGCACAAACCATTATTCCATAACGCCACCGACGATGGAAAGTTGGAACTTCAAATTGACAGGACATTGATTTTCAAATAACATAATGCAACGGATCATGAGATTTCGAACCTTCCCTTCGCATTTTATTTTAGTTTTCTCTTCACTGTTTTTAATGATTGGGGATGAGGCGAACCCTGCCAAGAAGATGATGATTTCGACAGAAAATCTCAAAGGGCATGTAAGAAATATCCATTTTGATCGGGGTCCGTATCATGGCTCTCAGAAGCTGGAGCAGGCGGCACAATATATTGAGAAGGAATTTCTCAAGGCCGGACTGGAAGTCAGAGAGGATCATTTTCAATGGGAGGGAAAATCTTATAAGAATATTGTGGCAGAAAAGAGAGGCATGACCTCTCCCCGTCGGGTTCTCATCCTGGGAGCCCATTACGACACCGTTCCGGGTTCTCCCGGGGCGGATGACAATGCCAGCGCGGTGGCTCTGCTTCTCGAGGTGGCAAGAAATATTCAAGCGGTCCCTCTGGAAAGCACTGTAAGACTGGTTGCCTTCTCCCTCGAGGAATATGATTTCGCCGGCAGTGCTCATTATGTGGATCGTCTGAGCAAGGGAGGGGAAGAGATCCTTGGGATGATTTCCGTGGAGATGGTGGGATTCACCGGCACAAAGCAGGATTATCCTCCTTATCTCAATCCCAAACATTATCCCAATGTCGGAGATTTCATCGCCATCATTGGAAACGAAAGGTCGAAGGGGTTATTGGAAAAAGTTTGTCGATCTTTCAAAACCAATATCCCTGAACTTCCTTTAGAATTTCTTATCGTGCCTGAAAATGGGGAGGGAATGGACGAGGTGAGGCTGAGTGACCACAGCGTTTTCTGGGATAAAGGGGTATCAGCCCTCATGATCACAGATACGGGTTTTTTGAGAAATCCGAATTACCATCTCTCTTCAGATAGAATAGAAACCCTGGATTTCGGATTTATGCAGAAAGTGGCCATCGGAGTCTATCATTCGGTCGTTGAGTTAGCAAAATAATCCCCCTCTTTCCCCCTTTAGCAAAGGGGGAGGAAGGGGGATTTGGTGGAAAACGAGAGGATGAAGATCGGTGTCATTTCAGATACGCACTTGAGGGAGCCTCGCCCCGAATTCAAGAGGATCATCGAATTCCATTTCAAAGACGTGGAAAAGATATTTCATGCAGGAGACTTTGTGGACTGGAGCATCGCAGAATATCTTTCAAGCCTGAAAGAGCTGATTGCCGTCTGCGGAAACATGGATTCTCAGGATATTCGAAAAGCATTTCCTCAGAAGAGGATCGTTGAAATAGAAGGATTTAAGATCGGGCTGATCCATGGGGGAGGCTCTCCGTTCGGAATTGAGTCACGCGTCCGAGGAGAATTTGACGAGGCGGATGTCATCGTCTACGGCCACACCCATACCCCAGCCAATCATCACGTCAAGAATATCTGCCTTTTCAATCCTGGCTCCGCCACCCGCTCTTTTATGAATCAAGCCACCCTCGGGATCTTACACCTCGGAGAGAAGATAGAGGGAGAAATCATTAAAATCTGACTCCCTCCCCCTCTTTCCCTGCCTACCGGCGGGCCCTGAACCGCTCTGGTACAGGGCGGGCAGGCGTGATCCGCGACCGTTTTGCCCTTTTATCTGGGTGAGGTATCTGATCCTCCGCCGGTCAAGGCGCATTTCGTAAAGTCAATCTCCTGACGGCAACCTTTGCATGTGTGCTTCCTATCGAATTCATCCGAGAAGATCTCCACTTCTTTTCCGCAGTTCGGACATTTGCACACGAAGGATTTTAGATCCTTGAACTCCTCAAAACCTGGACAATGTCGCGGAATACTCATTTTAACCTCCTCCTTTTGAACAATGAACTATGAACAATGGACAATGAACGATATTGAACCATAAGATAAAATTTAAACGGTGGACCTTAAACAACGGACAATAAGTGATAACGATGAACTTTAGACTAAACGGCAAAGCCGAATCCCATCTTTGCGGACCTTTTTCCCGAACGCGATCATTTGCGCACCCAATGCTTCAGTTTCTTTGAGACACCCGTCAAATTCGGCTTTTGAAATAAGACCGTTAGAATTCTTCTCATTCTTCAATTTCCTTCAATCACAATTCTCTCATAGCAAGGATGCAGTCCTCACAACGACTATTATGAGATGAAAAGGTTTCTCTTTTTAAGTTCACCCTGTCAGAAATGATGCCCCGCTGGAATTTCTAACGGGGTTCGTTCGAGGCGATCGTTGAATCGGGATCAAAGGCGTCCTTTGATGATCGTCACCACCAGCCAGAACCAGCCAAAAAGAAAGGCCACTCCACCAAAGGGAGTAACGACTCCGAGCCATTTTATCCCCGTGGTCGCTAATAAATAAAGACTTCCTGAGAAGAGAAAGATCCCGATCAAAAATCCCCAACCTGCAATCGAAAAAGATGTGTCTTTAACCAGATGTTGTAACATCCCCACAACGAACAAGGCGATAGTATGAAACATCTGGTAAAGGACGGCCTTTTCGTAGGTGGACTTTCCATATTCGTCCAGGACGTTCTTTAATGTGTGAGCCCCGAAAGCTCCGAGGGCCACACTTAGAAATCCAGAAATGGCAGCGGTTATAAGCCAGAACTTGACCATTCTATTCCCCCGATCCCAATTTCGTTTTATGTAAGACAGCGATCGTGGCCCCCCAGGAGCCAGCCTCAGGCGGGGCAAGCTTAAATGATTCCACAAGAGGACTCTTCTTGAGAAAGGAGTGGACGATGTTCATTTGTACCCCCTTCCCTTTCCCATGGATGATGCGGACCTCCCTAAATCCTTTCTTCTGACATTCCAAGAGATATGCCTCCAAAAGAGAGGGGATCTCTTTGGGAGAGAAAGTGTGAAGGTCAATCCAATCCTCAATAGGAATGCGAACAGCCATAAAGAAAGTTCCAGGTTCAAAGTTCAAAGTTTCTTAACTCATAACTCTGAACTCTTAACTCTGAACTCTGAACTTTTCATTTCTAACTACTCGGAATTTTTCATTTCCAACTTCTTTCGGACGATTTTAAAAATCTTATGAAACATTGGTTTTGTGAGTTTACCTGTCTGAGTGTTTTGCTGGCTGGGATGGTAGGTCGTAATTAAAGTTCGTAGGGAACGCAGCTCTGCGTTCTCTACGGAGTCGGGAGTTCGGAGTGAATAAATGTTTCCGTGACCAAATGATAAGGATGGAATTTCAAAGCCTTTTTGTCTCAAAGACTTGAGGGTTTGCGCAAAGGCGATCTGACCCAAAGGAACGATCACCTTAACATTTCTTAGAAGATCGAGTTCTTTTAAAAAGTAAGGTCGGCAGTTCTCAATTTCTTCAGGCAGGGGTTTATTCTTGGGCGGAGCGCATCGAATCGTCGCAGTAATATAGCAATCGTCCAATTTGAACCCGTCATCCCTTCGCGCAGAATTGGGTTGATTGGCAAAGCCAAATTGATAAAGAGCGTTAAACAACCACTCTCCGCTTCGATCTCCCGTAAACATACGGCCTGTCCGATTCCCACCTTGCGCAGCGGGGGCCAGGCCTACAATCAGAACCCTGGCGTCCGGATCTCCGAAACTGGGAAGGGGTTTTGACCAATAATCCCAGTCCCGGTATCTTTTGGGTTTATGTTCTGAAACCTCTTTGAGGTAAGCAACCAACCGGGGACACTTACGGCACCGAACCACCACTCTTTGGAGTTTTTGTAATTCTGTGCCAGGTTTCATGACGAGACAAATACTTCCACCAATTTCATCATATCTATTTCCATCATGCTTTTTCAAGTAAAAATATGAATTTTGACAGAATCCCTTTTTCTTGTTAAAAATAATCAATTAGTGCGCTTCCGTAAGAGATCGGACATGAAAGGGTTAAACGATGCCGACCTATTCCCACTCTCAGCTTTCCACCTATGAAACCTGTCCCCACAAGTACAAACTCGCCTACATTGACAAGATTGAGGTTGAGACAGAAGGTGTTGAAGCGTTCATGGGCTCAAGAGTTCACGAAGCCCTGGAGAAGCTCTACCGAGATTTAAAAGTGACCAAACTCAATACCCTGGAAGAACTCCTTAGCTTCTACCGCCAGAGCTGGGAAAAGAATTGGAATGACATGATTCAGATTGTACGAAAGGATTACAGCGCTGAAGACTATCGTCATCTTGGAGAGAAATGTATCACGGATTATTACAGGCGCTACTATCCCTTTGATCATGGGAAAACCCTAGGCCTCGAAGAGTATATCTATTTTCCGCTGGAAAAAGAGAAAGATTACTCGATTCGAGGCTTTATTGACCGTGTAACCTTGGTGGATAGTTCTATTCTCGAAATTCATGATTATAAGACCTCCAACAGACTTCCATCAAAGGGAGATATCGAGTCAGACCGGCAGTTGGCTTTCTATCAAATGGGAGTGGCGGAGAAGTGGCAGGACATCCAGGAGATCAGATTGATCTGGCACTACCTCACCTTCGATACCGAAATCCATTCTTCAAGGACACCCGATCAGCTCCTTCAGCTTCGAAAAGCCACGTTAGAACTCATCCAAAGGATCGAGACAGACAGACGATTCCTCCCCAAAGGAGGACCTCTTTGTGATTGGTGCGATTACCAGGGTTTCTGCCCCCAGAGAAAGCATCTCATGGCCGTGGAGAACCTCCCGCCCAACGAATACCTTAAGGAGGAGGGGGTTGTCTTGGTCAACCGATATGTGGAGATGAAAGAGAGAAAAAGGCTCTCAAACGAGGAAATCGACGCTGAATTGGCTAAGATAGAAGAAGCTCTCTATGCGTATGCCCGAAAGGAAGAGATCGAAGCCATCTTCGGAAGCGATCACGTTGCGAAGATTAAGATCGAGATGAAGGAGAAATATCCTTTAAAGGGAGACCCCAACCGAAGAGCATTGGATGAGATGATCAAGAAGGCTGGAAAGTGGATGGAGGTCTCTGACCTGAACCCATGGATGTTGGCAAGGATCATGACTCGAGGAGGTTGGCCTCCCTCCTTGGTGAATAAGGTGAAGGAGTTTTCAACGGTGGAGGAGAACCGATCCATCACCATCTCGAAGCTGACAGAGAGAGAATAGCTTAGGGTACCTCCGGGATGTCATTCCTGTGAAAGCAGGAATCCAGGTTGAAGAGAACTGGATTCCGGGTCAAGCCCGGAATGACTCTGGATGGAGACTCGCAGTCCATATTTTTGAAATTCGAGTTTTGAATTTGTTTCGAGTTTCGACATTCGGCTTCAATTTCTGAGTATCCGAAAGGCCATATAATATTCGAGAGGAGAAAGCCATGGAGATTCGCGTCGAAAAAAGCAGAGCTGAAAAATACTCCTGCGAGCTTCTTCTCCTTTTTGCATTCGAATCTGCCGAATCACTGGAGGGGCCCATCCGGGATGTGGATTCGGAGTGGAAAGGGTTTATCTCAACCTTGATCAAACAGGGGGATTTTAAGGGAGAGTTGTTTGAGTGTCACCTCCTTCACAGCCAGGGTGCTCTTCCCGCCAAAAGAGTGCTCTTGACAGGCCTCGGCAAAAAAGAGGAATTCGACATAGAAAGATGGCGAGGCGCCGCGTCCAAGGCCGGCCAGTTCATCCGGAACTCGGGGATTAAACGATTTGCTTTTCCAATAAGGAAATTCAACGACCATTCAGAGGAAAAACTGGCCGAATCGTTCGTGACCGGGCTTCTCCTCGGTATCTACCAATTCAACGAATTTAAGACGCGCGAGCGGGATAAGATTAAAGAGATTGAAGTGATCATCCTTCTTGGAGAGAAGGACACTGAAACCAAGTTGATCGACCAAGGCCTCAAAATAGGAAGAACTGTTTCGGAAGCGGTCTACCTCGCAAGGGACCTGGTCAATGGGCCGAGCAATGAGGTCACCCCATCTCTTTTGGCTGAAAAGGCGAAGACGATTGCGAAAGACTGTGGAATGGGGATTGAGGTACTGGAAGTGAGTCAGGCAGAAGCCATGGGCATGGGGGCCTTTGTTGCCGTGGCTAAGGGAAGCCAGGAGCCCGGGAAGTTTATCGCCCTGGAGTATAATAAAGGAAAAGGATTGGATACGATTGCGCTTGTAGGGAAGGGAATCACCTTTGATAGCGGGGGGATTTCGATCAAACCTTCGGAGAATATGGAGCGGATGAAAGACGATATGTCCGGAGCCGCCGCGGTCTTGGCCACTCTGCAAGCCGCCGCCAAGCTCCAACTCCCTCTTCATCTGGTTGGGATCATGCCGGCGACGGAAAATCTTCCGAGCGGAAAGGCTTATAAACCCGGTGATATTTTGAAGACCCTTTCGGGGCAAACCGTCGAAGTGATCAGTACTGATGCGGAAGGAAGACTGATTCTTTCGGATGCCCTCACTTATAGCTTGCGGTATCAACCCAAGGCGATCATTGACCTCGCGACATTGACAGGGGCGTGCGTGATTGCCCTGGGAGATTATGTGATTGGGCTTTTCGGCAATGACGACACCCTTTTGAAACGGATCGAAGACGCCTCTTCCAAGACAGGGGAAAAGTCCTGGAGATTGCCTCTCTGGGACGAGTATTTTGATTATCTGAAAAGTGACGCGGCTGATTTCAGGAATGTGGGAACACGGGCGGCGGGTGCCATCATCGGGGCGATCTTCCTGAGCAAATTTGTGGGAAAGATTCCATGGGTTCATCTCGACATTGCCGGTCCCGCGTCGATTGAAAAAGAGAGGCCCTATGTCCCACGCGGAGGCACCGGGGCCGGGGTAAGATTGCTTATTCAGTTGCTGAGGGATTGGAAGTAAGATTAAATGTCAAAACTCGCACGAAGTGATGAACCAAAGGTGAATCAAGTTCAAAGGAAATCCAAGGTTCAAATGATCCAAACACGAAGAGTTTTCACATTGATTGATTTGTCATTGTTTTGATATTTGGATTTTGACATTTGAACTTTTGGAGTTTAGGTTCGAATTCTTGCTCGCTGAAATTTCAGGTTAGAAATCACATGACGGATGAAGCGAAAAAGCAATATCCATTCTTGAAGGCTTGTCGCAGAGAACAAACACCCTATACGCCTATCTGGCTGATGCGGCAGGCCGGACGCTACCTCAAGGAGTATCGGGCGCTCAGGAAGAAATATTCCTTCTTGGAAATGTGCAAGAATCCTGAACTGGCAGTTCAGGTAACGCTTCAGCCTATTGAAAAGTTCAAACTCGACGCAGCCATTATTTTTTCGGATATCCTCATTCCACTGGAACCGATGGGAGTGGAGTTTGAGTTTGCCAAAGGGGAAGGCCCAGTTTTTCGACATCCTCTCCGGGAAAAGAAGGATGTGGAGAGGCTGAGGGTCTTCGATCCGGAAGAGGAAATCTCTTTTCTCATGAAGGCGATCCGGATCGTCCGAAAAGAATTGGAAGGAAGGGCTCCTTTAATCGGGTTCTCCGGCGCTCCTTTTACGCTCGCAAGTTACATCATTGAGGGAGGTCATTCGAAGAATTATGTTCTCACCAAAAGCCTGATGTACCAGGACCATCCCACCTGGGATGCTTTGATGGAGAGGATCTCGGAGGTGCTCATCCGGTACCTAAACGCTCAGATCCGATCGGGTGTCCAAGCGCTTCAGGTTTTTGACTCCTGGGTGGGTTGTTTGAGTCCGGTCGATTATGAAGAATATGTCCTTCCTTATTCTAGAAAGGTGATCGACGGTGTTAGCAAGAGCGTGCCTCTCATCCATTTTGCCACCTCTAATGCAACCCTTCTGGAATTGATGAAACGGGCAGGAGGAGATGTCATCGGAGTGGATTGGCGAGTGGATATTGGCGAGGCCTGGGCACGTCTTGGGCACGATGTCGCCATTCAAGGAAACCTCGACCCTGTGATTCTGTTGGGCCCAGTGGATTTGATCGAGAAGAATGTCAAGAAGATCCTTGACAGAGCAGGGGATCGGCCTGGTCACATCTTTAACCTCGGTCACGGAATCCTTCCCAATACCCCTCCCGATCATGTCACCGCTTTGGTGGACATGGTTCATGAGTATAGTTCAAGGTGAAGACAGGAGAGAGGGTAAAGGTTAAGGTTACGAAGCCCGTTTTGGTTATGGGTTAAGGTTACGTGCAAAGTATTAAGAGACGATAAACGTAGCCTTTTATTGACGATACGGGCATCCTGACCGCTACCGTTGAACGATTCCTTTGTTTGTTTTCTAAGCAAACTATGAAAGCCCTGCTTCTCTTAGCCTTTGGAGGACCCCGGTCTCTTGACGACGTGGAACCTTTCCTAACCCGTCTCTTTCGGGGCAGAAAGCCTTCTTCAGAACAGTTGGAAAGGATTAAGGAGCGCTATCGACTGATTGGCGGCTGTTCTCCTCTGCCGGAGATCACATTCAAGCAAGCAACAGCCCTGGAAAACAGTCTGAATGCGAAGGGCTACCCGTTCAAGTCTTATGTAGGAATGCGTTACGGGCACCCTCTGATTGAACACACGTTGAAAAAGATTCTGGACGATGGACTCCGTGAGATCATCGCTCTTCCGATGACGCCCTTTCGGTCCCGTGCGAGCACAGGAGCCTACATCGAGGAACTGAATCAAGTTAACAGAAATCTGGGAGAGAAGATAGAGGTTTCTTCTGTGGAGGGATGGCATCTGCATCGTCTCTTTATCGAGGCGATTCGGGAAAAGATCAAAGAGGGATTGATGCAATTCGTTCCGCAAGAGAGAAAGAAGGTTCATCTCATTTTCTCCGCACACAGTCTTCCAAAATCTCTTATTGAGGATGACTCTTACGTCAAAGATATGGAGGAGAGTGTAAAAGAGGTTATTAAAGGGATCGAACCCTTACCCTGGCATATCGCTTTTCAGAGCAAAGGGATGGAACCCAGCGAGTGGTTAGGCCCGGATGTGGAATCGGTCTTGGAGGAACTTGCCAAGGAGAAAATTCGGGAGGTTCTGATCGACCCTATTGGATTTGTGTCAGACCACATAGAAATTCTTTACGACATTGATATCCTTTACCGGGATAAGGCAAAATTATTGAAAATGGAGTTGAAACGTGCCCCTTCCCTCAATTTTTCAAAAGGATTTATTGAGGCGCTTACAGCAATTGTTGAAGAACATATAAAAAAAGGAGTCCAGGGGTCAAGGGGTCAAGGGATCGAGCGAGGATCCTAAAATTTAAACCCTTGAACCCTCGGTCCCTCGAACCCTTGACCCCTTTTTTATATTTTAAGGGAATAGCATGAAACGAATCATCATCATCGGCGGCGGCGTTGCTGGGCTTGGGGCAGCCTTCAAAGTCAGACGAGCCGCATCCGAAGGCCACGACGTCGAGTTCGTTTTGATCGAGAAGGACTCGCGTCTCGGCGGCAAGATCCAGACCGAGATGGTTCCCGATCCCTCAGAGCGGGGCAGGTTCGTCGTGGACGGCGGTCCGGACTGTTTCTTGACCGAGAAACCGGCATGTCACCGCATCGCCAAGCTGACGGGAATCTTCGATGACGAATTGCCGACCGACGAATCCCGGAAGCGCACCTGGATCCTTTCTCGTGGTAGGCTCCATCAGATGCCCGACGGCGTCATGATGTTCGCACCCACGAAGTTTGTTCCCTTTGCAACGACCGGCCTGTTTTCCTGGTCTGGCAAGATCCGGATGGCGATGGACCTCTTCATCCCGTCCAAAGACGTGGCGTCCGGCGAGTTTAATGACGAGACGCTCGAGAGCTTTGTGGTCCGCCGCATGGGTCGCGAATGTCTCGATCGCCTTGCCGAACCCCTTGTCGGAGGTGTTCACGCATCCGATCCAAAACAGATGTCGCTTGCGGCGACCTTTCCGCGCCTCCTTGAGATGGAGCAAAATTACGGGTCGCTGTTGAAAGCCTTCATCGCCACCCGCCGCAAGGTCGAAGAGATGCGGCGGAAATATCCGCCGAAACCGGGTGAGAAACCTCGAACGTTCTTCACCTCGTTTGTGAACGGGATGCAGCAGCTCACGGATAGCATGGCTGATGCCGCCGGTCGTAAGAGCATCCATACGGGAGCAGCGGTCACCTCGCTTCGGCGTACCTCCGGAAATGGATGGCGCGCTTCGCTCTCCGGCGGTTCTTCCGTCGATGGGAACGCAGTGATCATCGCCACCGAGTCGTGGGCTGCCGAACTACTCGTCCGCCCGCATGACGACGCCATTGCAGATGCCCTTGCCAACATACCGACTTCTTCTTCCGCAACGGTATCGATCGCCTTCGACGAGCGCGAAGTCGGCTTCGATCTGAATGCCTTCGGGGTTCTGTGTCCCCTCGTAGAGGGTCGCGCCCTCATGGCGGCTACTTACTCCTCCACCAAGTGGCCGGGGAGGGCACCGGCGGGCAAGGTGCTGCTGCGGGGCTTCGTCGGAGGCCCACATAACCAAGAGATTGTGAAAGGCTCCAATGAGGAACTCGTACAGACGGTGCTCGCCGAGTTTCGTGACATTCTTGGCCTTAACCCTTTTGCAAAGCCACTCTTCTCACGCGTCTTCTGGTGGCACCGCGGCATGCCTCAGTATACGCTCGGGCACCTTGACCGCGTGACGCTGATCGAAAATCACAGTGCCCAGATTCCTGGTCTTGCGCTTGCCGGTGGCTGTTACAGGGGGGTGGGCGTCCCGAATTGCATCGAGAGCGGCGAGAAGGCTGTCTCAAAGATACTCCGGGAGTGGGAAATCAATCTCCATGAAGATCACGTTGAAGAGAAGCGCTACTACTAATAGACCAAAAGTTCAAAGTAGAAAGCAAACGATATTCCCCTCTCCCCTCGGGAGACAGGGATAGGTGAGGCGTCGATGATAGAGTCAAGAATCAAACTAAAGTTTATCCAAACCTTTTTCATTTTGATATGTCTCGTTATTTGTGTTATCCCCCCATCTTTTTCTGCAGAAAAGATAACAACAAAGGTGATTGTCCGTGTGGTTGCAAGAGATGCTCAGGTGATCGGGTCAGGGGTTGGGGGTGCACACGTTCGAATCAAGAATCTTGAGACCGGAGAAATCCTGGCAGAGGGAAAACAGGAAGGAGGAGCCGGTAGCACAGATCGTATCATGATTCGACCGCACCAGCGTGGAGAAGTCATCTATGGAACCTTGGGTGCAGCTTCCTTCGAGGCCAAGATCCCGCTGCAACGACCAACTCAAGTCGAGATAGATGCAGAAGGTCCTCTTTCCTATCCTCAATCCGTTCAAAAAGGCTCAAAAACGATGCTTCTCATTCCCGGAAAGCATATCACGGGCGACGGCGTCATCATCGAGTTAAACGGATTGATTGTCAACATCCTAAGCCCTTCCCCCCAAGAAAGTTTAAA
The DNA here is from genome assembly GCA_963765435.1 of uncultured delta proteobacterium. Taxonomy (GTDB): domain Bacteria; phylum Desulfobacterota; class BSN033; order BSN033; family UBA1163; genus UBA1163. Next base: position 755,103 of record CAVXWK010000002.1, on the reverse strand, counting down.
GGCAGGAGAAAAAGCTTTAGTGAGGGCTGAAGTCAGGATGCTTTGAGGATGCCCCGTCACTCCCGGAGGTCTCTGGGATGCGAATCAATTTGAGATATGGGGACAGTGGCTCTATAGGGATGGGACTTCGGAAAGATTCAATTTGAATTATGCAGGAAAACCAAGCCTGTTCGAAGGGGAGGCATCCCCTCCAGGAAACTTTGATCAGGTGAAGCTTCAGATCCTCGCCGTCGATCAAGCAGGCAACTTCGGCCAGCACATTCTTTCCTATCGAGTAGGCCCTTAAGAGAAGGTTACACCCGCCCTATTTCTTAATCACCTATGATTTTATCTAAATCCAAATCGTCCAGGGCAACGGTCCCCCTCGCCTTCATCTCCTCAATTGCCTTTTGAGAAGTATCCGGTGCCACTCCCCTGCTCAAATTTTTAATGAAAATCACTTTGTACCCTGCGGCGATGGCATCCAGAGCCGTTGCCCTCACACAATAATCCGTCGCTATGCCATAGACCACTACCTTACGGATCTTCTCCCTTTTAAGGAGTTTGTCCATATCCGTCTTCTTTCCACCGTCGTCTTGAAAGCCAGAATAACTATCATATTTGGGATCCATTCCCTTTTTCACGACAGCTTTAAACAACTTCTCATCCAGCAGGATTTGGGCCCCAGGCGTGTTTTGCAAGCAATGGGGCGGCCAGAGAACCTGGTCTCTTCCATTAAGTTTGATTACATCAAAAGCCTTTTTCCCTTGATGATTAGTATAGAAGGATACGTGATCAGCAGGGTGCCAATCCTGAGTGGCGAAGATAGGGAACCCTGCCTCTTTCAGTTTCCTCGTATTCTCTTCGACTGCTTTCAAGTAGGCTTCGTCTGTCCCTTCCACGGCTAAGGATCCATTCTTAAGCTTGGTGAAGTCTCCCTGGATGTCCACAACAATGACTCCAATTTTTCTTGTCTCCTTTGCCATAGCCATCCCTCCCAAAACCAGTGCGCATAATAATGCCCACGGTAACGTTTTCGTCGCCAAATTTTTCATCCTGACCTCTTTTAGAAATTATAATATATTTTAAACGGTAAGCTCATCGCTCACCCCTCTATTCTCTTTTCATTTCCCGGGCTACGTTTCGGGTCGCTTTGATGAATTTTTCAATGTCCTCATCAGAGTGAGCGAACGATACGCAACCTCCGCCATGCATCACATGAACCCCTTTTGCGAGCATTCTGACTCGAAACTCAATCTCCCTTTTCTCCAAATCGGTGAGGCGATGAATGGATTGTGGAGAATTCAGTGTCACCCCTTTTTCAAAGGGGAAATGCGTTTGGAAAAGCGAGCCTATCCCTGTGACCACGGCGTTCAACCCCTCCCGGTCGAGCGCCCCCTGGAGCCTTTTCCGAACTTTCTCTCCTTTCGATTCCAGAAGAGGATAGATCGTTTTGCGATGAGCTCTTAAATAGCGGAGCATGGCCAATCCCGCAACGGCCGTCAGCGGATGGGCGGAAAAGGTTCCCCCGCCGATTAACACTCTTTCCCACTTATTCCCTTTTTTTTCAGGAGAGGATGTTTCAATGATCTCCCTTCTTCCCACCAAGGCCCCGACGGGTAATCCCCCGCCGGTGATCTTCCCCAGGGTCGTCAGGTCTGGCACAACGTTGAACCGTTCCTGAGCACCCCCCAAGGCCACTCGAAAACAAGAAATCACTTCATCGAAGATGAGAAGAGCCTTCAGCGTCTGGGTTTCAGAGCGAAGCATTTGAAGATATTCTTTTGCAGCCGGTGTAAACCCACCTTCGCCGATGACTGGTTCGACAATGATTCCTGCTAAATCCTCTTTGTTTTGACGAATGACCTCGATCGAACCCGAAAGGTCATTGAAAGGGATCACTTTCGTGTATTCCTGGAGTTCGGGCAACAAACCAAGGCTTTCCTCTCTTTCGTAGGGCATCTTAATACCCAAGGAGAGGTCAGAATTGGCCCCGTGCCATCCCCCGGCGGCTTTCAGGACGGTTTTCTTGCCCGTATAACCCCGGGCCAGCCTGATCGCGTACATCGTTGCTTCCGTCCCGGAGCAGCAGAATCGAACCATCTCTGCACTGGGAACCAATTCACGAATCAACTCTGCCCACTCGATTTGCTTTCGATACAGGGCACCCCAGTGAATTCCCTCCTTGAGTTGTTCTTCGATGGCCTGGACCACAACCCGTGGACGGTGGCCCAGAATGTGAGTGTAGTTCCCCATCCAGAAGTCGATGTATTCATTTCCATCCACGTCCCAGATTTTGGAACCCTTTGTTTTTTCGACAAAGAAAGGATAAGGAGGGAAAAAGTGAATATTATGAGAGATCCCCCCAGGCATCACCTCCTTGGCCCTTTTGAAGAGGTTTTCTGAGCCGGGTGTTTTTAGCCGGTAGGCATCGGAGAAATGCTTCATCGAGTGACCTTCCATACTTCCATAGCATATTTTTGATTGAATGAAAATGGGATTGCGACGCCCGTAAAGAACTAGCTATTCTTCAGGATTCTTTCCAACTCCTTCATAAGATCTTGCAGATCCTCGTCTGCTTTCTTTTCTTTCTCCATCCGTTTGATCGTTTCGGAGTCATTGATCATCTTGTTTAACCTAACGGCAAACTCATCAAGGGTGAACGGCTTTCTTAAGAATTCTCGGGCTCCAGCAGAAATCACCGTTCCTTCGGAATATTCCTCGTCAAACGCCGTCATGATCATGATGGGAAGTCCGGGGTATTGTCTTGAAATCTCTTGTGTGAGAGTCATTCCATCCATGTTGGGCAATCTTATGTCTGTGATGACGGCATCAATTTTATTTTTCTTGATTTTATCCAGAGCATCCTCCCCATCCACTGCTGTCAAACACGAGTGCCCCAGCTTGGATAAATAGGAAACGACAAGGTATCTCATTAATTCTTCGTCATCCACCACAAGAATGCTATATTTAGCAGATTCCATTCTCAAACTCTCTGGCTTTGAATTTATCAATCCCGAATTGAGAAGTCAATGATCCCAACCCTATATCTTTGCTTTTGAACCATAATCGCACCATTTTCGAATGGGACAGATGCCGCAGAGTGGCTTTCTCGCTGCGCAGGTTCTCCTACCGTGCCAGATGAGAAGGTTTGAGAAATGGGTCCACTCTTCCTGGGGGACGATCTCCATCAAATCGAACTCAATCTTGACGGGATCATCGTTCTTCGTCAGGCCAATCCTTCGGCTCACCCTGTGAACATGGGTATCCACGGCAACGCCAGGCATTCCAAAGGCATTTCCCAAAACGACATTCGCTGTCTTTCTCCCTACTCCGGGGAGGGTCACCAATTCCTCCAGAGTTTTTGGAACATCTCCCCCGAATCGTTTGACCAGTTCCTGGCAGCATCGCTGGATCGACTTGGCTTTGTTTCGATAGAATCCGGTTGGCCGGATCTCCTCTTCCAATTTCGCCAGATTTGACTCGGCATAATCTTTTGCCGAACGATACTTCTTGAAGAGATCCGCCGTGACCTGGTTCACCTTAACATCCGTGCACTGGGCAGAGAGAACGGTGGCGATGAGAAGATCGAGGGGATTGGAAAATGTCAGAGCGATTCTGAAATCGGGTATGGCCTTGGACAAAATTTCAACGATCTTCTTTACTCTTTTTCTTAAATCCTCTTGCTTTTTCATAGTCCCCTCCGGATGAATGGCGAACCCGAAATGATGATCTTTGAACTTTAGGCCTTAAACTCGAAACTCTTCTCTTTTTTTAGCATATTTGCACAATCTCCAGCCAGTGTCCACATCTCCCCTTCCTCCTGCCCTTGACGTCAGAATGAGACAAGTTCAGCGTTAAGAGGACAAAAAATGTCAACTCCCTTCTTAAGGCCCCGGGGATTCCGAACAAATCCCATTCATTTACAGTAGGTTAGATGAAATCATCTTTTTTGGTATAGAAAATGCTATCAACAAGTGTAAAGTCTAATAGAAAAGGTGGAAAGCTATGATAAGAAATGGCGAAGATACCGTCCTGACGACTCGGGAGGCCTGCCACTACCTTCGGATCTCGAGGCCTACTTATCTCAAGTACCTATATTTGGGTAGAATTAAGGGAACGAAGGCGGGAAAGGGTTGGAAGGTTCTCAAGTCAGAGTTGGATCGATTTCTTAAAGGAGAGAATGAACATCCACAGGCAGCATGAATCGGTCGGGGGCAAGAAGAAATAAGAGGTGAAGCCCGGTGAAGAGTTTGGAAGATCAACTGGATATTTCCGAAGAGAAGGAGATTGAGGAGAAAGTTAAGTCAACCAAGGCGTTGATTCAAACTTTTCTTCAGACGCTGAAAGCCTTTCGGCTGTATGAGGCCGATCATCCTATTCTATCCAAATTCTTGGAGAGGCTGAGGAGGGATTTTGATCAATTTTTCAATGCCTTCGATTCTTTCTCCCTCCAGGTCGGCGAACACCGGCTCCACTACCGGGGGAACGTCGTCTATGAGAATCAGGATGTAAAGGAAAGTTTAGCCTTTCTCTTTTTTAAAGATGGGGTCCGGGAACTCCAATTTTTAAAAGGGTTGGAATTCGAGGAGATGATCGACTTTCTCAATATCGTAAGAAAAAGTGACTCCCTTAATCGCATGGAAGATGATCTTGTCACCCTACTCTGGGAAAAAGATTTTTCTCACATTACCTTTACCACCGTGGATGAATTTTTGGAGGGAGGCGCCACCTTTGTCCCCGCTACAGAGGAGGATTTGATAAAGGGATCAGAGTTCAAGGGATCCTGGGAGGAAGGACCTCAAGAGAAGGTGGAGGAAGGGGAGGTGGAGAGTGCCCAAGTTCCCGTCACTGAGGGGTTGCAGCAGGTGATCAATCCCGCTCCGGGGCAGTCCTTGGTTCAGGCCTGCCAGCTCACCCCCGCGGAGAGCGAGGTGATCCATCGGGATGCACGACAAGAGGAACAGGCGGACTATATCTACGTCTTGATTGACAATCTGATTGAGATCTTGCTTCATCTCGGGGAGGACGTGGACGCCTATGAAAATATGATTTCCTATTTCGATCGGGTTCTTCAATATCTTCTCGAACAGAAAGAAGTGGGAAAGGCTGTGGCGCTCTTGAAAAGCCTGAACGAAACCATGGAATCCATTATGATGAAAGACAAACAGATTTTTGCCATCCAACGCATCCTCGAAAAAACCTCGAGCCCCCACTACATTGAGCTTTTTGGAAAGGCCATGAAAGAAAAGGGAGAGGGCAAAGTGGAGCCCATCCTCCAATATTTTCGATTCCTCACAAACCAGGCCGTTGAACCTCTCTGTCTTTTGTTGGGCGAGTTGGAGTCCGGGAGATGGAGAAAGGTCATCTGTGACCAAGTGGTCGAGCTTTCTCAAGGAGAGATTCAGCCGCTGAGCAAATTCCTGTCGGATCCCAACGCCCTGTTGGTCTGCCAGATTCTCTACATCCTTGGGAAGATCGGCAGTCCCGCCACAGGGAAATACTTAGGAGGTTTGGTTGGCCACCAGGATTTGAAAGTGAGAGAAGAGACTCTTCACGTTCTCGATAAATTGGGAGAGAAGGGGATGGACCTCGTTAAGAAATTCTTGATGGACTCCGTATCTGGAATCAGGGCAAAGGCGGCACTCCTCTTGGCGAGGAATGCGAAGGGGGAAGCGGTGAAGCCGCTCACAGAGATCATCCTCTCTGAGGATTTTTATAAACGGGATTACAGCGAAAAAGTCTCTTTCTTCAGGGCGTTGGGAGAGACAAAGTCGGAAGAGGTGATACCAATCTTGCAGAAGATTGCCAAGAAAAGAACCTGGTTCCAAGGGGAAAAATGGAACGAGATGAGACAATGCGCTAACAATACGTTGAAAATGTTTGACGCTTAGAAAACAGGGGGATTTTTAGGGGAGGAGTGACCGAATCCTGTCGGACGGACCCGATCACAAAGGAGATAAAATGGATAGTTCACCATCCGCGATCCAACCCAAAACAGTGAGCCCAAAGCCGGCCGATGCCATGGACTCCGAATTGTCGAAATTGGGGAACAACCTCGTGACCAAATTCCATGTGCTGATGAGGATCTCCCAGATTTATGATTCTAAGAATGTGGCTCTTAATCAGTTTGTCCAAGAATTTCTCGACACCATAAACACATTGATCAAGAGGGAAGGACTCCTCTCCCTCAAGATCCGCAAAGATGACTTCTTCCTCAACGACCAGCGACTACGGTATTCGGTGGAAGGCTTCACCAGCTTCAAATACCTTCTGACCCAATGGAAAAAGCGGCTGATCGGTGAAGTGATTTTCAAGACCCTGCTGGAAGAAGAGTGGTTGAGGTATTTCATCTACACATTTATCAACTTGGAGGAGGGTCGAGAGGAAAATGCGGATCTTCTCGTAAGACAGCTGACGGCCCACAATATTACCTCGATCGAGGCGAATCCTCTGGAGGTCGTTGAAGGTGAAGAGGAAGCCTTTACCGTTCAAAAAGAGGACGAGCGGGAAGTGGCCAAGAAAATATTTTTTGAGACCATCGGGACGATCAAAGAGGTGATTACCAATATCAAAGGAAAGCAGCATGCCGATGTAAGGAAGCTGAAGAGGTTGGCCCAGAAAGCAATCCATCTCGTCATCGAAGACGAATCTATTCTCATGGGAATGACCATGATTAAAAATTATGACGAATATACCTTCAACCATTCCGTCAATGTGTCGATCTATTCTTTGGCGATCGGAAAACGACTGGGATTTTCGAAAAAGACCTTGACCGAATTGGGCATTACCGCCCTGCTTCACGATATCGGAAAATCAAAAATTCCAAGAGAAGTCTTGAATAAACCTGCGGCCCTCAACGATGAGGAATGGGAGATGATGAAGAAGCATCCCTTGATGGGCGTGGAGGTCGTTCTCAATTTGAAGCAATTAGGGGAGATCAATCCCAGGATGGTGGTCGGTATCTTTGACCACCACTTGACACCTGATCTTTCAGGATACCCGAAACTGTTTCGGAAAAAAGAGGTGAGCCTCTTTGGAAGGATAATTCAGATTTCGGATGCTTATGATGCGATGACGACCCCTCGGATTTACAAGAAAATTCCGTACACACCGGAGCAAGCTCTCGCCCTCATGCTGCGAGAGAAGACAGCTCATTTTGACTCCCTTCTGCTCAAGATCTTCATTGGCCTTGTGGGAGTTTATCCTATTGGGTCCCTGGTCCTTCTCAATACCCACGAAATAGGAATTGTTTATAAGACCAAACCAGAATCTACGTGGCTGGACCGCCCCATCGTCCTCTTGGTCGATCGAGATGAAGAGGGGTACCCGAAGAAAGAGTTGGTTGATTTAACCGAGACGGATGGGGGAGGAAATTACAAACGGAGCATCGTCAAGACCTTAGACCCATATAAATACCACATCGACATCGCCAAATATTTCTTATAAAGGCTTTTTAAATCTTAGAGCAGTGCTAAGACCGTTTTGGGACTATCAAAGTCAAGATGGCTGGTTCTGAACGATGCTACACATCAACACTTACGAAATAAATGTCTTTGACATCTGAGCCATCACCAATGACCTTCCGTCCCCAATTCAAGACAGATTCCTTCGTTATTCTTTTCGGATCTTTTCTTCTTTCGGGTAGTATCCCAATAAAATGCTCATGCCCTTTTTCATCACGATAATAGAATTCATAAGCTGTCATCCTCTTAGACTCCACGCGGTTTCTAAGCTTTCCGCTGAATCCGGTTAGTCGGATGGTGAAAACATTGCTTATAACTCAACCCGGTCGGCCCCAATTTGAACAACACTTCAAATACCTCTTCGAGATGTTTCTGATTTCCTGATCTTTCCTCCATTTTTTGGAAGAACTCCCCTTCTATCAACGTTATCTCTGTCGTGACACAGATTTCTTACATATTTCCCCCGGTTGACCTATTCTACCGACCTTCCTTCTTTTTGGCCAAGGGAAGAAAAAGTTGTCCTTGGCTGTCTTCCTTCCATCCTTTCAACAAGTTATCTACCGCGTGTCGAATAACTCGGGCTATTGAAACGTCATTTTCTAAGGCAATGGACGAAAGACGTTTTAGTGCTTCCTTATCAAGGCTTATTGTTATCCGTTGTCTTAACTTCCCATTCGCCATATTGATCAATGAATCGTGATGATTAAAAACGGTGATTTTTGATGAATAATTCTACAAATTTAAAAAGAAAATGTCAAGAGAAATTTTTAATCCTTAAAGATCAATAAGTTGCAAGAAATATTTCAGTAACAAGACATTCTCGTTGATTTCCCCGAACGAATTTGGTAGGCTGTTTGCCAGATGGGCCCTCGCTTTCGAACTCTAATCTATCGGCTGGGAATGCCGTCTGAAGGGCGGATTCAACCCTGCAACGCTCCAATCGGCGCTTGCATAAGGAGAGTCCTTATTCTTGGACAAAAAAGGCAGAAGGAACAGGGAGCGTTGTGAACAACTGCAGCCTCCACGGGTCTGCGCAGGCCAAGCACTGGGGAGAGACCCGCTTCCCAATTCATATACGCATCTACTGCGGGATTTGTCTTTTGCGAAGAGAGAGCAAATGCTACGCATGAAATTTTATGAACCGCATTGCCCTTCGCCTACCTGCACCGAGAGAGATAGAATCAAACTGTATCCTATAAGAGGAAAGCCCAACTGGCTCCCGCCGGGAGTTTGGGCCTCCAAAAAAGATGACGAAATCTTATACCGGTGTGCTTGCTGCGGGTTAGTATGGTTTCAAGAAAGATCGAAGAGGCCGGGTCTTGACCCAAGGCCGATTGGTTATTATGATGATCCCGAGCATCCGTGGGAGTTTGTTTCTCCAAGAAATATGGACAGAATTCGAGAAGAGAATACAAGTCGTTATTGGTACAACGTTGTATCCCAAAGGGACGCTATCCATTCCCCCAAGAGGGGAGGAGTGGACTGACAGGGGACCGTTGCCACCTGTGGTGAAGTCGAGAGATAGGCCGAGGAATCGACGGGCCGCTACGGAAAAGGGATATTGGGAATAGAACCCATAGAAGGGTTCGTTGGAGGGCTAATGCTAATCGGTTTGCAAGAAAACACCTTTCTCCTCTCAACGGGAAATCCTAGGGAAATGATCATCTTTGCCTTCTCTTCATCTGTTTGAAATTTCATCATTCCTCGATTCGTCTGAACCACCTCCATCGCGAGTCGTAATACTAGATCAAACCCTGTGTTCTTCTGCGGGGACAAGATTCCCTCCATTGCCCTCCTGGGCCCTCCCGTCGGTCTTGTCACGCTTGAAACGATCAACCGGATCTCAATATACCTCCCGGCCTTCACGAAAAAAGCCTCTCCCCCGTCTGCATCCCTCTCAAGGCTCAGGGATCTGGTGAGGAATTCGATGTTCCCGCTGGGCGGTGTCGAGGCCACTGCGTATAGGAGAACGGAACTCAAAATATATTTCAACTGCTCATCAGGGACGACCGCTTCAGGAAGATTCTCCTCAAATGTTTCGGTCGTTTTGATATTCTTTTCTTCCAGCTGGGCCCGATATTTCGTTAGCATCTGCTCGATGAGGGTATGGACGGTGTTTGTTTTTTCAACGGGGGTGCCGGTCCTGATATAATGGAGAAGGCTCGTTAATACCAGATCACAGATCTCGACCTCTTTCGCAATAATTCGGCAAAAAGACTCGCCAAATTCCCTGTCTATAAATTTCCGTCGAGAAAGCTCAGTAACGTCTCGAATGGAACCCAGAGCGCTTCTTATCCGAAGAATCGATTCAATCAGCAAAGCCGGTTCAGTTAAGGACTCTCGATCCCGGCTCTCGAAGGCATAAGGGGGGAAAAGAATTTGAATTGTCCTTCGGATAAGAAAGGGTCACTTTGGTTTCCCACCTCGTCTTGGGCAGTAATCCCGATATGGTAGGTTCCGGGTTTCATAGGGAACTCAGGCCATTCATCTGGGATGGTCAACTCTGTCTTCCCGGTGACATGCTTGAAGATTATTCCGGGTGTCGCCTCCCACGAGAATTTTCCGGGATCGAAAAGGGTGCTATCGTTGGCGACATACACCACATAGCTGGTAGCCTCAGGAACGGATTCCCACCAAATTCGTCTCTTACGGATTAATGGCATCATTTTCCTCCTTGTCAATCTATTCCACTGCTGAGCAGTGTCTACCCGGTGAATGCCTTAGGGCTGGTACAGACAGAAATCCATTGTAGACCGCAGCATTTTCTATACCAAGTTTGCACTATCATCACAAGTTTCTGAAATAATGGCGGTTCTCCAATATCCGAATGCACCAGTGAAACCTGAAAATGGAAGCATTTTTCATAAAACTCCCAAATGATTTCCTCTGAAAAGGGAAAACTCTTTCCCAGCTTCTTATAGATTTCGGATTGCTCTATACCACGAAAAGTAGGCTTTCAGCGAAGATTTCAGGGGCAGGATCTACTGACGCCACCCTATGAGCAAGTCTATCCCCGAGCTTTATAATCCAATATGTCAGAGTTGGAATCTGTGACTTTTAGTTTTACCGATTCTGTCCTTTCCTTATCTTTTCTTCTTTCCTGGGAGGAGAAAAGGAGGATACTCTGCATTCAGACGAGTTCCACTCCTCAACGAGCCTTCGAGTGATCTCCAGTTGCTGATTGATGGAGAAGTCAGCATATTTCGGGTCTTGCTTTCGATAAGTCCTCTCAATAAAGTCCATGCAGTTATGGGCGCTTCGCATTTGCGAAACAATCATGTCGCATTTCCTTAAGCCCCATCGGGCTTCAACGGAATCTTCCGGATTGGGGGAGAGCCAGAGGTAGTTCTGATAGAGATGGTAAAAAGTGACCGATTGACCTTTTTGGATGGGAATCACAATTCCTTCCATCATCCTTCTTGCAGCATCATTATCGAGATGGTTCAATTCGATGAGATGATGGAGATGGTCCATGAGTAAAATGATGTACCCGTCGCGACCGGGCGTGCTATGAACCTCCCAACGATCCGAACCTTCCGAACAGCCTCCCTTGTGACACCGTCGGAATCCTTCCAAGACAATCGGAATCCTCTCCTTGACATACTGGACCGTGTTGTCCAACACCTTCTCCATTTTATCCCACGGATCGTAATCCGTCGGATCAATTCTCCTTGCCACGGCTTCGACAAAATCGGTATAACCTTCTGAGAAATTTGGTGAGTACTGTTCAAGAGAATAAAAGGGATGGTCCTCTGAAGGAAGATATTTCCAATGTCCATTTTCAAATATTGGCCACCGGAACTTAATCAAACCGGAGTAGATCGTCGATTCCGGTCTTGTGGTCAGAAAATTCCTTTTGTTCATCTTCTGGAGTTTAACGGGGGTCGTGGCCTCCCAAGTCTGAAGGGGATGAGCGGTGCTTCCGTCTAAGATGACACGGCCGATAATCCCCGAATGAGATTCTGTCACCAGAAAGGCCGTTCCCGGAGTGATTGAATCCGGGTCAATTCGAACGGGGTAGGTATCCGACGGAAGGGTTCGAGTCGTCGTCTCCGAAAGCATGTTAAGAAGGGCTTTGCGAAACCGGAGATCTTTATGCCACTCCGGATGAGTCGGCAGTTTCCCCCATTCCGTAGACCAGTGACCGATCAACTGGCCGTCCTTCGTGGTAGCCGCGGCAGGAAGGTGCGCGATCCGTGCGTAAATCCATCGCGCCGCATAGGGGACATCCGCACAGTCGACGGGGATTTTATAACGGATAAAGAAATCCTCTGTGATATTTTTCTCCACCCATGTCGCAAATCGGTGCTCCTCTGCGACAGTCCATCGACGTTCTCCCACTTTCCATACTTGAAGAGATGATTCCTTCATGTTTTGTGCAAAGGAGGGCACAGAGAAAAAGACGACGAGGAGGGGGATCAAAAACCGCATAATCCCATATTAAAAAGATTGGTAGAGAATTGTCAACAAGAAGGAATAAGAGGAAATGACGAATGTCAGCCTAAGAGCAGAAAGGGCTCTTGACAAATTATGAGCATATGCTTATAATTAGATTAATTTAAAGAGGAGGCGTTTCGAATGGCAAGGCCCAGAAATTGTAGGCGAGTTGGTTCCGTGCCCAAAACCAATTATTTTAAACCCAGAGGTATCCCTCTCTTTGCGTTAGAGGAGGTTATTTTGACGGTTGACGAATTTGAGGCCATCCGGCTTGCTGATCTTGAGAGATTGTACCAGGAGCAGGCAGCCGAAAAGATGAAGGTTTCCCGTCAAACGTTCGGCAGGATTATCGACTCTGCGCACAAAAAGCTGGCGGAGGCTTTGGTTCAAGGTAAAGCACTGAAGATTGAAGGAGGTGAGTTTGAAATGGCTTCTATGAGAAAATTTAAGTGTTCCGACTGTCAACACACCTGGGAGCTACCTTACGGAACGGGTAGACCGGGGAACTGTCCTTCCTGCAAAAGCAATAACATTCGCAGGGCAGAGGAAGACAGAGGGTATGCCAGGGGGTTAGGAAGAGAACAAGGCAAGTGTTGCCGTGGAACCGAACAAAAACGGTAACAGAGGAGAAATATAACCCAAGCATTCCAAAAGGCGGGAAGCCGCCATGAGAAAGGAGAAAGTCATGAAAGTAGGTTTTGCAGTTCAGGATAATGAAGGAGTTGAGAGTAAAGTTTATAGCCATTTTGGTTCAGCACCGGCGTTTATCATCGTTGATACCGAGGGGAAAAATGTTCTAACGGTGAACAATCAGGACTTAAACCATGTTCATGGTGCCTGTAATCCGGTTATGGCTCTTGATGGAAAGAGTGTGGAGGCAATGGTGGTTGGCGGGATAGGCGCAGGTGCCATCACCAAGTTAAACGCCATGGGTGTGAAAGTCTATGCCGCAGCGGCTCCAACCGTTAAAGAAAATCTTGAGTTATTAAGTCAAAACAAGCTTGAGGAGCTTTCTGTATACAATGCATGCCGAGCTCATCAGGGCGGATGTGGACATTAATACGAGCTTGACGGGGACAAAAGAGTTATTGGATTGCTAGGCAGGGTGTTGGTCTCTGCAAACGGAAAGGAGAAGATATGCCGATTTATGAATACCGTTGTGAGAAGTGTGGCCAAATGAATGAATTTCTTGTTCTGAAAAGAGAGGAGAAACTCCGATGCAAACACTGCGGGAGCGAGGATTTGACGAAGCTGTTGTCTGCCCATAATACAACCAACAACTCTTCGCGAAGATCTTCTGAACCCAGTCCTGGAGGCTGTTGCGGCGCACCGAATTCGTGCGGCACACCGGGGAGTTGCTGTTCTGGGTAGGTGTCGCACTTCTACAGATCTTTTCTTAAAAGGGAATCTGAATAGTGTAGAAGAAAAAAGGCGGTAGGAAAGCATGTTGTCAAAGATACCCATCAATTCTCCGAAGGCGGACCGGATGGAAAAGGATTAAAAAAGATAACCTGATGAAAATTATAATAACGGTACTATGTGAGAATTTGGTGGGTAAGTTGGTTGGTTCCGGAGAGCATGGATTCTCAGCTTTCATAGAGACTGCTGAGGGGAATTTTCTCTTCGATACCGGAAGCGGCCATTCTGTCGTACCCAATTCCCTTGCCTTGAATAAGGATTTAAGAACCATAAGAAAAATCTTCTTGAGTCATGGACATTATGACCATACCGGCGGGTTGCCCGAAGTCCTGAAGCTGAGAGGTAGAGTGGATGTTCATGCCCATCCCCATGTCTTCTTAGACCGAATTGACGTGTTCAAGGAAGAGGACAGGGAAATAAAAAGATTCATAGGCATTCGTCATAATAAGAGATATTTAGAATCCCTGGGAGCCAATTTTGTTTTTAATAGAGATTTTATAGAGGTAGATAAGGGCTTGTTTTTAACGGGGGAAGTGCCAAGACAAACTAATTTTGAAAAGTCAGATCCAAGGCTCTTCACTGAGGTTGATGGAAAAACGACTCAGGATCTCTTCTTAGATGACCAATCTCTTGTTCTGGATACGGAGAAGGGTCTTATTTTGATCCTTGGCTGTGCCCACGCTGGAATGATCAACATCATTAATCATGTCATCCATAAAACTGGGAAACAAAAATTTTATGCAATTGTTGGCGGAACCCACTTAGATTTTTTAACCCCTGAGCAGTTGGAAGAATCGATCAAATCTCTCAAGAGGATGGAGATCGGGAAGATCGGCGTCTCCCATTGCACGGGAATGAAAGCGGCCTTTCGACTTCACCAGGAATTTGGGGACCGATTCTTCTATGGATGCGTGGGAAGCGTCCTGGAGGTTTAAACTACTACCTCCCCTCCCCCACAGACGGGAAAATTCTTCCGGAAGTGAGAGGAAAGGAGAGGGTAGGAGGCGAAATCCTGTGTTAGAATGTTTAAGGGAGTAGATATTGACGTAATCCGGGGCCCATCTGTCATTTGTAAAAAGCTCTTAAGGGCGACAGCCTAAAATAAAGGATGGGTATGCTTATCCAATGTACAAGATGTGGTAAGAAAATAGAAAAACAGCAGGGTTACGAACACCAAGGAAAAACATTTTGTGAAGACTGCTATATGGATCTTCTATCCCCTCCCAAGGCCTGCGATCCATGGGCCGTCCATTCGGCCCAAACCTTTTTAAAAGATAAGGACAAATTTTCAACACTAACGCCTCAGCAGTGTAAGATTGTCAATTACATTAAAGAAAGAGGAGAGGCCACCGCTGAGGAGATGGTAAAGAGTCTTAACCTAACCGAGGAAGAATTGAGAAGAGAATTTGCTGCATTGAGACATATGGAGATTCTTCGGGGAACCAAAAAAGGAGATAAGATTCTTTATGTCTTGTTCTAACAGAAAGAGAAAGAACCACATTCAGGGAGGTGTTGGAATAGGACGCCGACATCACACGGTAAAAAAGAAAGGCGAGGTGACATTGGATGAAGCGTGAAGAGATCTTGTCGAGTAAAGACCTTACGAAGTGCGTTGAATTTCACGGCCACATGTGTCCAGGGTTAGCTATTGGATTTCGGGCGGCCCGAACCCTCATGAAACGGTTAGGTGTCCGGAGATCACCAGACGAGGAGTTGCTTGCGATCGTGGAAACAGATGCCTGTGGGGCCGATGCCATTCAAGTGATGACGGGATGCACTTTTGGCAAGGGAAACTTTATTTTTAAGAACTACGGTAAGCATGCGTTCACCCTTGTGGACAGAAAAAGGGGAAAAGCCATGCGTGTATCCCTCCAGCCCGATGCCTTCAAGGCCGACCCGGACCATCTTTCTCTTTTCGAAAGAGTTCAGAAGGATGAGGCGTCGCCCAAAGAATTAGCCCAATTCAGACGACTCCAGAAGGAACGATCCAAAAAAATCCTTGAGGCCGATGCTGAGTCCATATTCAAGATTAAAGAAATCTCGGCGGATATTCCTCCCAAAGCCATGATTATGGAGTCTGAACCCTGCGACTTCTGCGGAGAGCCAACCAAGAAGGACCTTTTGCGCAAAGTTGATGGCAAAAAGGCTTGCATTCCGTGTGCACAAAAAAATGGCCTCGTTTAGCTGCGAGCTCTTGACAATCTGTTGGTTTGTTGGCATAATTACCAATAGAGAGTATTGAAGATGCCAATAACATTCCAGGATGCAGAAATAAGAGCGAAGATCATCAAGGCGATGGCCCATCCCGTCCGGCTGATGGTCATAGAGTTCCTCAAGAAGAAGGAGCACTCTTTTTCAGAAATATACGATCTGTTCGAACTTGATAAATCGACAGTTTCAAAGCATCTGCTTGTCTTGAAAGAGGCTGGTATCGTTTCTTCCAAAAAGAATGGAGCGAATATGATCTACAAACTTGAAGTCCCGTGCGTCACAGACTTTTTTAGTTGTGTTATAGCGGTAATTGAGAGCAATGTAAAAAAGCAGCAATTGTGTCTGTGTAAGTAGTTTTTTTTAGGACCTATGTTGGCCTTTTTGCCAATAGGCCATCAACCAAGAAAGACGTTTCATGTTAAAGTATCTGGCTGACAATTTGGTTTATACCTTGGTGGGGGTCCAGCCTGGAACAAGGTTAGGGGAAGCCCTTGACTTTTTCTTCTACGATACCACAAAGGTTTTTTTACTCCTGGGAGTCATCATATTCGGAGTTGCGGTCATCCGGAGTTTCTTTCCTCCCGAACGGTCGCGGAAGCTTCTTGGGAATCGACGCGAGTACGTGGGCAATTTCTTGGCCACTTGTTTAGGGATCGTCACGCCCTTTTGCTCCTGCTCGGCAGTGCCCATGTTCATTGGCTTTGTAGAATCAGGGCTCCCGTTAGGAATAACTTTCTCTTTCCTTATTTCATCCCCTACGGTTAATGAAGTCGCCTTGGTCATGCTTTGGGGCTTGTTCGGATGGAAGATTGCTCTTATCTACACTGCCACCGGAGTCACCCTTGCCTTTTTCGGGGGCATCATTATTGGGAAATTAAAGCTGGAGCATCTGGTCGAAGACTATGTTTATCAGATCAAGATGGGTGAGAGCGAAACGATTGTCCCCACTTGGAAGGAAAGGTTAGGGTACGCGCGCGATTACACGAAGGACATCCTCAGGCGAGTGTGGCTGTTCGTCCTCATTGGGATCGGCCTCGGGGCATGGATTCACGGTTACGTCCCCATGGATTTTGTGTTGAAGTATGCCGGGCCGGGCAATCCTTTCGCTGTGATTGTGGCAGTACTGATAGGCATCCCTCTTTACTCCAACGCCGCTGGAACGATCCCCATTGTTCAGGCTCTGGTAGAGAAGGGATTACCCATGGGGACGGCGCTGGCTTTCATGATGTCCATCGTGGCGATATCTACGCCGGAGATGATTATTTTACGGAAGGTCATCAAACCAAAGCTCATCGCTATTTTTGCGGGCATTGTGTCTGTGGCGATTATCATTGTAGGCTACCTATTCAATGCCATTTTGTAACTCCCCTTCACCCCCTCTTAAGTTAAGAGGGGGAGGGGAGCGTTATAATCCAAAAAAGAAAGGAGAAAAAATGAAAATCGAGATCTTGGGCATGGGTTGCTCGAATTGTAATAAGCTGTATCAAAACACCCTTGAAGCGGTCAAACAAAGCGGCAAAGAGATTCAGGTTGAAAAGGTTGAAGACATCCAGAAAATCATGGCCTACGGGGTATTATCCACTCCAGCGCTAGCGATAGATGGGGCGGTGAAGGTCGCTGGAAAGGTTCCAAGAGTGGAACAGATCATGGAGTGGATTAAATAAAGGAGGAGGGAAAATGGCGATTAAGCCGGTTTTGTTCCATCTCACTGCTGAGGAGGCGCTGAAGCTGACAAGAATCCTTTTTGACGAAAACAAGGAAGAAGCCCTCCTATTCATCAAAGAATGTCTCAAGCCTCAATTAGACGAGGCAACCCGGGATCATTGAGTGCCGGTCTTTGAGGCTTCGTATAAGCCTTCTCAAAAGGATAGCTTCAGTAAGGTTTCTAATAAGAAAGAGTGATAGGGAGGAGGGTTGATCTTAAACAACACAGTTCAGCATGCTACTTCAATCCTATAAAATCACACGTACACTTCCCTGCTTGGCCGATCCGGAGAAGATCCGAGTGATTGCAGAAATATCGGATGAGATCCATGAGGCATTCCCATATCTGAATGCCGTCCTGAAGGGTTGTATTTATAATCATCCGGCTTTAACCTTAACCATCAAGAAGGACGGAAAACTGTTTACGCTTCATGCTCACCATATTACCTTAGCAAAAATTGAGGATGAGAACGAGGCGGAAGAGATTCTGAAATGGCTGCAAGGCCTGATCAACGAAACTTACGAGAAACGAGATCAAATCGAACCCAACTACTCCAAAGGGGCAGATCTGAAGGCACTGGATATTTTCAAACTTCTCCCAGGGACAAATTGCAAACAATGTGGTGAACCGGCTTGCCTTGCCTTTGCTGTCAAATTGGTAGCGCAGGACATAGATATTACGAAATGTGGTCCTCTTTTTTCAGGGGAATTTCAAGGAAAACAGAAAGTTCTCCTCGAACTTCTTCAGGCCGCAGGGTATATGACTGCCTCTAAGGAGACAAATCTATGACCGAGGAGGAAATGAGATGACTGAAGAACGGATTAGCAAAAGACTCTCTTTTCTCGACCGCTTTCTGACCTTGTGGATTTTTTTTGCCATGTTTGTCGGGGTGGGCTGGGGATATCTGTACCCAGGAGTGGTTGGCTTCTGGAATCAATTCCAAGTGGGCACAACCAACATCCCGATCGCTATTGGACTCATTCTGATGATGTATCCGCCACTGGCCAAGGTGAAGTATGAGGAGATGGGAGAGGTTTTCCGAAACTATAAAGTCCTTGGACTCTCCTTGGTACAGAATTGGGTCATCGGCCCTATTCTTATGTTCATCTTGGCAGTCATCTTTCTCTCCGGCCATTTTGAGTATATGGTCGGTTTGATCCTGATCGGGTTGGCCCGCTGCATTGCCATGGTTATCGTATGGAATGACCTAGCCGCAGGAGACCGGGAATACTGCGCTGGTCTTGTGGCCTTTAACTCCATCTTTCAAGTTATTTTTTTCTCCATTTATGCTTATATCTTCATAACAGTCCTATTACCCTGGCTGGGCCTAAAGGGAATGGTTGTCAACATAACGATTGGCCAGATTGCCGAGAGTGTTTTTATTTACCTTGGAATCCCTTTTATTGCCGGCGTTCTTTCTCGGCTTATCGGACTTAAAACAAAAGGGCGTCAGTGGTATGAAGAAAAATTCATCCCTAAAATCAGCCCCATCACTTTGATTGCCCTTCTCTTCACCATTCTGGTCATGTTCTCTCTTAAGGGAGAGTTTATCGTACAGCTTCCTCTGGATGTAGTTAGGGTTGCCGTTCCCCTGTGTATCTATTTTGCAATTATGTTTTTCGTCTCCTTCTATTTATCGATGAAGGTTGGAGCCACTTACGAACAATCCACCACTTTAAGCTTCACTGCCGCTTCAAACAACTTCGAACTCGCCATTGCCGTAGCTGTAGCGGTTTTCGGGATCAACTCGGGCCAGGCCTTTGCCGCTGTCATAGGCCCTCTATTGGAGGTGCCTGTGTTGATTAGCCTGGTCAATGTAGCTCTCTGGTTCAAGAAAAAATATTTTCCTTACGCTGTCGAGACTCCGACTGGGATCTGTCATGTAACCTGCGAGCCATGAAAGGTGAAGAGATGAGAGAAAAGCCGAAAATCGTCTTTGTCTGTATTGAAAATGCACGACGGAGCCAAATGGCACAGGGGTTTACTGAACGTCTTGGAAAAGGGAAGATAGAAGCTCACAGTGCGGGCTCTCGCCCCGCCTCTCAGATTGATCCACTTGTCATCGAGGTCATGAACGAGAAAGGGATTGATCTCTCTGCCAAGCGACCCAAAGGTTTGAATGATCTTCCTTCTATCGAGATGGACTATCTCATCACGATGGGGTGTGAGGAAACCTGCCCTGCGGTCCTGGCCAAAAAGATCGTCGAGTGGGAGATCCCCGATCCCAAGGGAAAATCGATTGATATCGTCAGGGACGTGAGGGATATGATCGAAGAGAGGGTTAGAGCTTTACTTAAAGAAATCCTTTCCGCTTCGCTGTTAATCCCTGGTCCAGGCAATTCGTCCATTTAATTAGTCACAGAATCGTTTTCAAAATGTCCTTTACCAATCTTATCTTTAGAGATCAAGACTTACATTGCACACAAGGGAGATTTGAAATGGAAAAACAAAGAAGACCAGATAACCATAGAGGCAAGAGGTTTGCATGGATGGGCGCTATTTTCTTATCGTTCATTGTAGCTTTTGAAATTGCCATCATGGTCAGTCCGTTCGCTTTCTTTTTCTATGCAGCATTCAACCCGTTTTTGCTTACATTGAATCAATCGTCGGTGACACGCTGGCTGACAGCCTTTTTTCTTCCTCACATGGTCGTTCCACCAACCGAGGCGTTAAGAGTTGTTCGTATATTGGGATCTGTGTTCTTTGTGGGTGGCATGATGGTGTTTTTCGTCTGCGCTGGACAGGTATATCTGGGCAAGTTGCTGAAGAAGGGTGCTGCCACAAAAGGATTGTATACCCTTATTCGCCATCCTCAATATCTCGGGCTTGGGTTGGCAGCCTTGGGACTGGCTATCATCTGGCCTAGATTCCTGACACTGGCGCTCTTTGGGGTCATGCTCTTTTTGTATTACCTTCTTGCTAAAGACGAGGAGCGCAGGATGACAAATCGTTTTGGGGAAAGTTACATCTCTTACATGAATCGAACGGGAATGTTCTTTCCCCGTTTCATTGAGAAAGTATTTACAGGAAGCTCAAAGCCGCAACAACGTCTAGGTCTCAGAAAAGCCATCGTCATCTTTCTGGTACTTCTTGTAATTACTGTAGGGAGCGGTTTCATTTTGCGAGCCTATACCGTTCACCATCTTCCATTAGAGCAAGTCAATGGTATGGATGTGATCACCATCACAAAAGAAGATCTAATAACGGCAAAACAACTGGTTCCTTCAGTGCTTCAGGATCCTGCCATTGCCTCAAGGTTGCAACCAATCGAAAATCGCAAAGGTCATCGCCTTCTTGCCTATTTCATTTCGATTGACTATGTGATGCAGGGCATGATCGCCAATACAGGTGCGGAATGGAAGTTGTTCGAACAGCACAAAACGATTGGTATAATTACTGAGAATATTCTCCATCCATTTGGCCATATAACTGGAGGAAATATGGGGCATGCCGCAAAGGGGGCTCACAATCTTGGTATGCACGAAAGCCCATCGACGAAACGAAGGATCATCTTCATCGAACTATCTGAGGGGAATAAAGGGCTCACCTCCCCATTTGATGATTTCGACATCAATATCACGCGGAAGCCACTCTTCTTCGTAGATATACACCTTCATACGGGGGAGATTCTTCAAATACGCGACACGCCAACAGGAAGCGGATGGGGCACTGTGCCAACACCGATGTTCTGACCAGGACAATGGATGGACGATTACTTAAGAGTATCGTTAAACGAGCAAGCGATGATATGAAATCAAGGAAGCATCGATAGAGGAGTTTTGGTATACTATAATTGTTAAAGCGGATTCCTTGATGGAACAGTCCCAATATCAACACCATAGTCCAAACCCTTCGTTACTCCAGTTGCTTACTTCATTTTTAAGACTGGGCGCTACTGCATTTGGTGGCCCGGCAATGGTGGCTTATATTCGCAAGATGGCCGTCGAAAAGAAACGCTGGCTCGACGATCAATCCGCACGCGATGGGGTGGCCCTTTGTCAGACGATCCCCGGCGCCACGGCAATGCAAATGTCCGCCTACGTAGGTCTAAGAGCAAGGGGAGTGGCGGGTGCCGGAGCGAGTTTCATAGGGTTTGGCCTCCCTGCATTTCTTTTCATGATGATCCTGTCAGCCCTCTATGTCCGGACCCATACGTTGCCTGCTGTCGTTTCCATGTTTAACGGACTTCAGGCTATTATTGTTGCGGTTGTTGCCAATGCCACCTTATCTTTTGGCAAGAACTCCATTAAAACCTGGAGAAATGTTATCAATGCGTTGATTGCAGCGGGTCTATTTGGATTAAAGGTCAGTCCCATCCTGGTCATTATCGTGGCTGCCTTTTTAGGAATGATCCTTTATGACAAACAACCCCTTTCTCCCGTAGTGGGCACCATGCAAAAAGCACATGCTCCAAAATCTCTTTTGCTAGTATTATTGGTTACAGCTATAGGATTCACGGCCTTTTATTTTTTAGACCGAAAACTGTTCGACCTTGCGACCCTCATGTTCAGGATAGATCTATTCGCTTTTGGAGGCGGATTCGCATCGGTTCCTTTGATGTACCATGAGGTTGTTGAGGCTCGCTCGTGGCTTGATGGCAAGACCCTTTTAGATGGAATCGCCCTGGGGCAGGTGACCCCTGGCCCGATTGTCATGACAGCGACGTTTATCGGATACTTGTTGAAAGGCCCTCTCGGAGGGCTGATTGCCACCATCTCTGTATTTCTGCCTTCCTTCATGATCGTTGTTGCAACGGCGCCTTACTTTGACCGACTGCGCAGTTTACCGTACTTCAAAAAGGTTATCACGGGGATATTGTGCTCTTTTGTAGGCCTCCTCCTAACCGTGACGGTTCGCTTTGCTTTAAACATCCCGTGGGATATCACCCGTATCTTTCTTTCCGGTGCAGCATTTATCGCGTTGCTTTTGAAGGTTGACATCCTGTGGGTTGTCCTCGTAGGAACCGTGATTTCGTTAATTGCCCTATAGATGCTTTGCTTCACGGAAAGCAGGAAGCATGGACAAGCCGCGACAAAGAAAGGTAAAGAAGGGGTGAGAGATCCTGTTGAGGATAATGGGCGAGGCGTAAGCCCAAAGGGCTTGACAAACGGGTTTGAAGATATTAGAGTTTAGTAATTTTGAAACTAATAAACTCGTAAACATACAGAAGGAGCAGGAATGGAAAAGATATATGAGCTTCATGCCGATCTGTGCAAGATTTTTTCCAACGCCAAACGACTTGAAATCATCAATTCGCTGAAAGATGGAGAGATGTCGGCCAGCGAGCTGATCGAAAAGATCGGCCTCAGCAAGGCCAACCTTTCCCAGCATATGGGTGTGTTGAGATCAAAGGGAGTGATTCTAACCAGACGGGACGGGGTGAACGTCTATTATCGTATTGCAAACCCGAAGATCATTCAGGCCTGTCATTTGATAAGGGAGGTTCTCTTAGAACAATTTCAGGAGAAAGGGAAGATGGCCTCCAGCCTCAGACAAATCAAACGAGACTTTCATCGAATCTAAGACAGAAGGCGAATCAATTCTTCTAATTGACGGAGTCACATAATGAGTCCTTTCGGTGGAAAACACCAATCCTATCTTAAGGAAAAATTTCGAAGCAGAGCATCGTTCGATAAGACTGAACGGAAGCTCTACGGCCATGATATCGCGGCCCTTCCCAGCCTTATCAAGCCACTTTTGGGAAACACAACTCCTGATGCCGTAGTCCAACCCGAGACGGAAAAGGAACTCGTTGAGTTGGTTCGATGGGCGAGAGAGAATCACATTTCTCTCACCCCGCGAGGCAAGGCATCTTCTGGCTACGGCGGTGTCTTACCTGTGAGACAGGGCGTTGTTGTCGACTTTTACAGAATGAACAAGATCATCCGTATTGATCCCGAGGCTTTGACGGCCTCGGTAGAATCGGGTGTGGTATGGGAAAAACTCGATCAGGAGTTGGAGAGGTATGGGCTTACTCTCCGGCTCTATCCAAGCAGTTATCCATCATCCACTGTGGGAGGATGGCTGGCTCAGGGCGGTGCAGGTATTGGCTCTTACGAAGCCGGCTGGTTCCGGGATAATGTGGTCAGCGCACGTGTTGTTCTTCCCGATGGCGAAGTCATGGATCTTAAAGGAGCGGATCTTGATTTCGTCTCCGAAGTCGAAGGCATCACAGGTCTCATCAGTGAGGTGACTATTCGTGTTCAGCCTTTGGAGGAGATTGACATTGTCTCGATCAGCTCGCCCAGAGCACATGATTTCCAACAACTTGCGCAGTCCTTGATAGACAGGAAGGTTCCCATCTGGTCATTAATTTTCATCAACCCGCGCATGGCAGACCTCAAGAATAAAGCACCTCTAATGGAACACGATGGCCATCCAGTCGAAGAACGGATCGCTTTGCCGCTCTCCTACATCACCACCTTGGCGTTTCGCAGGAAGGATCGAGAGGTCGTGACCGCTCAATTACCTGAGCTCCTCAGATCCTGTAAAGCAGAGTTACTCCCGAATGAAATTGCCCAGCACGAATGGAAGAATCGCTTTAAGCTGATGCTCGTCAAGCGGCTTGGTCCGAGCCTGGTTCCTTCAGAGATTGTCGTCCCCCTTTCCGCACTCGGAGATGTGATGGAGGAGATTGAGGATAAAGTCAAGCAGCCTCTTGTCAAGGAAGGGGTTGTCATTCGACAGGGCGCAAATGGCCGGCCTGAAGTTGTCATTTTGGGCTTTATCCCCAGTGATGAGCGCAAGTTTATGTATAATCTTGTCTTTGGTCTGATCCTGACGGTGACAAAGATAGCTGAAAAGCACGGAGGACGGGCTTTCGCCACAGGAATTTATTTGGGCAAAAAAGCGCCATTAATTTTGGGGGAGAGAAGAGTCAAGCGATTGAAAGCCTTGAAGGCTCAAATCGATCCAAAATCGATCATGAATCCGGGCAAAGTCATTGCCAGTGGTCTCCTGGGAAGAGCAATTAGTCTGGCAGAATTCTTTGAACCTCTCCTTGGACTCGTGGGAAACTCTGTGGTAACGCAGATAGGCGAGCGGCCGACAAAGCCTATCCGAGGTATCCCCGCGGATGTAGCCTGGTATGCCTATGGATGTTCCCAATGTGGTTACTGTGTGGATGAATGCGATCAGTTTTATGGCCGTGGATGGGAAAGCCAGAGCCCACGGGGCAAGTGGTACTGGCTGAGAGAATATATGGAAGGCCGGGAGGAATGGGATCAGCGTATGGTGGATACGATCCTGGTCTGCACGACATGCGAGCTCTGCAACCTGCGTTGCTCCGCTTCTTTACCCATTGAGCCTTCCTGGATGAAATTGCGAGGTCTGCTCATCAATGAAAAGAAGGAGATGACCTTCCCTACTTTTGAAATGATGGGGGCTTCCCTCCAGAAGGAGGGAAACATCTGGGCGGCCTACCGTAGAAACCGGGCTGCATGGTTTCCAAAAGACCTCGAGGAGAAGCACGGTCCCTCGCATCATGCCAAGGCTGCCTATTTTGCCGGTTGTACGGCCAGCTATGTGGAGAACGATATCGCTCTGGCCACGGTTCGTTTGCTGGATGCCGCAGGTGTGGATTTCACCTATACGGGTCAGAAAGAAAATTGTTGTGGAATCCCCATGCTGGCAGCCGGGAAATGGGATGTCTTTGAAGAAACGTTCAGGAAAAACCTTCAGGTCATGAAAGAGGCGGGGGTCGATACCGTCGTTGCTTCCTGCCCGGCATGTAATATGATGTGGCGGCAGGTCTATCCTGCCTGGGCGAAGAAGCTCGGCATTGAATACTCCATTACAGCCAGACATTACAGCGAGGTCCTGGCCGAGAAGATCAAAGAAGGGAAGCTTTCCTTCCCCTCAAAGAGGGAGCAAAAAACCGTACTTGTCACGTGGCATGACTCGTGTCACATCGGCCGTGCCTCGGGAGTTTACGAGCCACCTCGAGAAGTGATTCGGGCGATTCCGGGTTTTAACCTGGTCGAGATGCAGCACAATCGAGAAGCAGGGCACTGTTGCGGGAGTGTTTTGACCTTGATTAAGGACCCTCCTGTGGCTGCTGAAATAGGCAAAACCAGGCTGGACGAGGCACTCGAAACGGGGGCCGAAAAAGTGATCGCCCTCTGTCCCTGTTGCGAATTTCAGTTCCGCGTCACCGCCGATAAAAAAAAGATTCCCATCGAGGTTGTGGACCTCGCGCACTTTGCAGCGTCAGCCCTGGGTTACAACTTTCCGGATCCTCATCCGGAAGTCCGCAGGCAATGGGCCGTTTTTGAAGCAATGATTGCCTTAATGACACCTCAGGGTTTCGCTCATTTGATGAGCACGATGTGGCCGGAGCTTGTCGATGCCATGCCCTTTGGGATGGGATTAATGATGCGATTCATGGGCAAGATCCCGGGGGCACTGGACTTGATGAAGCCGATGTTTTCTATCTTGTTTCCTCGATTGCTGTCGTTGATGATGCCGAAGGTGATGCCAGTGATGCTTGAACGCGTGGCTGAACAAATTCCCATGCCAGACTATATGCAGGGGCAGATGGGGGAAATAATGCCCAAAGTGATGGATCAATTGATGCCCCATATGATCGGTGACGTTGTGCCACTGGTCACACAGCCAATGATTGACTATTTGAGGAAGACCCATTAGAAGCGACGTACCGATGATGCTCGATGGGAATTCGAACATGAATCCCAAACCTCAGTGAGTATGACTAAACCATGAAAGGAGGTGAAACAAATATGAAGAAGAGAATGTTGGTCTGGATGTTGTCGTTCGTTCTCGTCCTATCAATGGCCTCCCTGAGCATGTCTCAGGAGAAGCCAAAGGTTCCTGCCTGGCAGACGACCGTGGTCAAACAGTGGGTAGCAAATGCAAAAGCCGCTATCAAGCCTGTCACCATTCAAGATGTCAAGGCAGCGATGGATAAGAAGGAGAAGGCGATCTACCTCGATGTCAGGGACCCCAATGAATACGCGGCAGGACATCTTTCTGGAGCGATGAATATCTCCAGGGGGACATTGGAGTTTAATGTCTGGGACAAGATCCCAGATAAAAACGCCAAAATCTACGTCTATTGCAAAACGGGAGCCAGATGCGCACTGGCTACCAAGGCTCTGAATGATATGGGTTACAAAAATGCAGTGGCCACAGATACCGGCTATGAAGCATGGGTAAAGGCTGGCTATCCCGTAGAGAGGTAATGGGCGAGGGAAAGATGGGCATCCGAAAGATTTTCGGATGCCCATCTTTCTGGGGATGTACTATTTAATGATGCAGCTCGCAAAAGAGTAGTGGAAGCATAAGAGCCATGAGTCTTGAAGACCTTAACCTAACAAGACGCCGATTTTTGAAGGTGACCGGAGCGACTTTGGGAGCGCTTTCCTTGGGCCATGAGCTCCTCGACTTTAAGCATTGGGCTCGTGCCAACGCTGAAGCGCCGATGACTCGCATCCCGACCTTCTGTAATGGATGTGGTAATCGCTGTGGCCTGATTGCCTATGCAAAGAACGGAAGGCTGTGGAAAATAGAAGGGAATCCCGAGGCCAACGGCAATCTCGGAGTGATTTGCCCAAAGGGCCATGGCTATCTTCATGACTTATATAATCCCGATCGATTGAGAGGTCCACTCAAGAAAGTTGGCGATCGATTTGAGCCCATCTCCTGGAAACAAGCTTATAAAGAGATTTCCCAAAAAATCAATCTGATTCTGATGGATTCCGGTCCACAGAGCATCTTCTGGGTCAATTATCCCCAGTCCAATAATGCTTATGCCCTGAGATTGATGCATTCCCTCGGAAGCCCACATTATTTTACCCATGGGTCCACCTGTTATACGGCCAGAAATGCGGGTTGGGTAACGACCGTGGGAGAGCTTCCTTCCAATGACCTTTCCAATTCCAGATACATTGTCATCATCGGCCGTAATCCAGCAGGAGGGATCGATCTGGCAGAGGTGAAGAAGATTATCGAGGCCAAGGAGAAAGGGGCAAAGGTCATCGTGATCGATCCGAGACACAGTGAGACAGCTATTCTGGCCGACGAATGGCTACCTATCAAACCCGGGACCGATTTGGCATTCCTTCTTGCAATGATCAATGTCATGATTCATGAAGAGTTGTGTGACAGACAGTTTGTTAAAGAGAAGACTGTCGGTTTTGAACAACTCGACGATGAGATCGTCAACTATCCTCCGGAATGGGCAGAGAAGGTCTGTGAAATACCGGCAAAGACCATTGTCCGAATCACCCGGGAAGTGGCGGGGGTAAAACCGAGGGCCCTGCTTCATCGGGGCTACCACGCTGCGTTTGGCTCTCAGTATCTCAACAGCTTTCAGACTGTTCGTGCACTGGCCATTGCCAACGGCCTTTTGGGTAACATCAACCGGGAAGGTGGAATCTATTTCCCTAAATCCGCTCAACTGGGAGAGCTTCAGCCCAAACATCCCGCCCCTGAACTTCCAAAAATAGGGAAGTCCGACGGGACCGGAGTGCCAGGGAGATATCCTTTGGGGAGTTACGGAGATGGGATTACACATGCCATCCCTGAGCTGGCGCTTCGGGGAGAATTGAAAGCCGGGTTCGTTTATCACAATAATCCGCTTCGAACCAATCCAAATCCAAAAAGAGTGATTGCCGGTTACAAAAAGCTTGATCTCTTGGTTGTCGTTGACACCGTCCTCTCCGAGACGGCATCCATTGCGCATTACGTTCTGCCGGAGTCATTTTATCTCGAACGTGATGAAGCGGTGGATACAAAACATAGCGGAAAACGAGCCCAAGTCAGTATTCAGCAGAAAGTCGTTAACCCCATGTTCGATACAAGGCCGGGAACCCAGATCATTATCGAATTGGGAAAACATCTGGGAGTTGAGAAATATTTTAATTTTGATATCGATGAGGCCAATCGTCTTCGGCTGAAACCCTTGGGAGTAACCCTCGAAGAACTGAAGCAAAAGGGAGCCCTTTTTGTGGGGGAGAAGTGGAAGGAAGGTTTCAATAAGTTGGAGACCCCTTCAGGCAAGGTGGAGATCCATTCGAGCACTCTGGAAAAACTCGGTTTCCCTCCTATTCCTCGGTGGGAAGAACCTTTGGTTTCTCCGAATTCGAAGGACCCTTCGTCTTTCCGATTGCTTCATGGAAAACAGGCGATTCATACGCATTCCATGACCGCGAACCAACCTTATCTCATGGCGATCAGTCGTCGCTATGATTTAATCCGGTTGTGGATCAACAAAGAAAGAGGAAGACGTTTGGGTCTAAAGGATGGGGATTGGGTTCAAGTCAAATCAATCGTTGGAGAGGGCAGGATTCGGGTCAAGTTGACAGAAGGGCTTCATCCATCCTGTGTGTGGCTCCCCAGCGGTTATGGGATTTTTTCAAAACATTTAAAAACAGCCTTTGATGTGGGATTGTCGTATAACGATTTTCTTCCAACCCTGTTTGATCCCACGGTCGGACATGCGATGACATCCGAAGTGATTGTTCAGGTGACAAAAGCATCAGAAGATCGGAGCTGAGAATTCGGAGATTACAGTTCATGGTTCATCGCCCATCGTTCATAGTAATAACAGTAATAGATGGGAATTGAGAGGTAGCGATTCATGCCTCGGTATGGAATGGTCATCGACGAAACGAAGTGCGTGGGCTGTCATGCCTGTCGGGTGGCATGCCAGAACCAAAATCATCTTTTAGAAAAGGAAGCCTATAATCATCTCGAAGAGCGGGAATACGGGACATTCCCGAATTATAATCGTGAATTCTTGCCCGTTCAGTGCCAGCACTGCGACAATCCTCCCTGTGTGAAGGTCTGCCCCACCGGGGCCTCGTATAAGAGAAAGGACGGCGTAGTGCTGGTAGACAAAGACAAATGTATCGGCTGTAAGTATTGCATCGCGGCCTGCCCTTATAATGTCAGGATCATCAAGAAAGAGGGCTATATCGAAAAATGCCGGTTCTGCATCGAATTTGTTGAGCAAGGAGGGAAACCGGCCTGTATGACGACCTGCATGACAGGGGTGAGGATGTTCGGCGACCTCGACGATCCCGATAGTGAAATGTCGAAATTTATCATTAAGAATAAATTGAAACAATTCAAGGCCGAGCTAAACACCAAACCAAGGATTTACTATAAAAAAGGATGAGATGAACAATCAGGAAAAGGAAACATTCTCCCGGGTTTTAGCAACCCTCTTTTATACTCCGGACGAGGAGTTGGTCAAACAGATTCGCCAGAGGACGCTCCACTCGTTCTTTTGGAAATATGTTCAATCCTGGGGAGGAGCAGAGGAACTCTTGAAAGGATTCCTCATGGAAGGGGAGGTTGAAAATCTTTTGGAAGATTTGAAGGCCGAGTATAATCGGCTCTTTTCAGGTCTATGCGAAGAGTCGATTTCTCTGGTTGAATCCTTTTACAAACCCTGGACCCGTGACGCTCGCTGTCCTTTACCCTTTGCCTCTGAGAGAGGCCTTCTCATGGGAGACTCCGCCATTCACTTATTAGCTATTTACCAGCAATGTGGTCTCAAGCTCTCTGAGGAATTCAAAAGCTGTCCGGATCACATTGTAATGGAATTGGAATTCTTATCTTATCTCTATGAACGAGCAACGGACATCGAGGTCCAAACGTTTATAGAAGACCACCTGGACTGGGTTCCTCTCCTGAAAAAGAACTTTGAAAGACTTCATGCCCATCCTTTTTATCTCAGCGCCTTGGAAGTCCTTAATATCTTCCTCAATAGGGAGAGAGAAAGGCTGGAGGTGGAGGCTAATGGAAAGAAGAAGATTCTTTGAGGGGCTTTTCTCTGCCGTGGCGATCGGAGGCATTCTCCTTCTAGGTGGCTGCGGGAAGGCTGAAAAACCTTCAGGATTTGGAAACGAAGAAAAGCTTTGGCAGATGGTTAGCGGACAGAAAATGGTAGAAGAACCCGTCGAGCTGGCCTATTCGAAAAACACCCCGGCCTCATACCGGGATGCTTCGATGGGGAAGGAAGATCCTTCCTTCACCCCAAAGGTGACCGGAGGTTGAAGCTAAGGAAAGGATTCGTCGGAGACGAATCAGGACTCTTGAATGATTTATGGTTACGGTTACGGCTACGAGGCCGTTTGGTTTAGAGTCAGAAGGTTACGTCAATTTCTTAAGACGGGACAAACCGTTCGACGATACGAGCATCGTTACCCCTACCGTGAGACGAAACCTTTTATTTTGTGAGTAATCGGGGTAAACAATGGAAGGACAGATACTCATTCATTGGAATTGGATTGTGGCCATAGACCTATTTGCCGCGGGGTTGAGCGCCGGGGCTTTTATTATTTCGGCCACGGCCTATTTTCTTGGAAAAGAAAAATATGAAAACATGACCAGAATCGGAGCTTATATTGCCCCCTTTCCCGTGATCGTTGGAATCCTTGCTCTCATATACGATCTTGAGAGGCCACAACTTTTCTGGAAACTGTTTCTCACTTTCCGGCCCACCTCGGTGATGTCCCTCGGGTCCTGGCTCCTTCTATCTTTCTCAATCTTTAGCGTTGCGCATTTTTATCTCTGGATTCCGGAGCGGTACGACTATTTGAAGATTGTCCAGGCCATCAAATCCAATAAGTTCTTAGGCCGTTTTCGAGGGGATAACTTGACGAAAATAAGGGGACTGGTC
Source organism: uncultured delta proteobacterium (assembly GCA_963765435.1). GTDB lineage: Bacteria > Desulfobacterota > BSN033 > BSN033 > UBA1163 > UBA1163. The sequence goes on along the minus strand of CAVXWK010000002.1, from coordinate 724,238 downwards.
GCCGGGTTTGGGATTCCTATTTCTATTGGAGTCGGGATCTATACAGGCGTTCTTTTAGGAGCCCTAACGGCAAGGCCATTCTGGAATAATCCAATGCTGCCGATGTTGTTTCTCATTTCTGCGATGATGACCGGATCCGCTTCCATCTGCTTTGTGGGTTGTTTCGTTAAGGGATTTCGTGGAATGAGCCGGGAGCAAATCAATACGAACAAATTCATGATCCATTCGATTGACTTCACGCTCATGGTCTTTTCTATCATCGCTATCTTTCTCTTCATCCTGGGTTTATATGTATCACCAAGAAGTTCTGCGGAAGCAGTCCACCTGATCATGGGAGGCGAGTTTACCCTCCTTTTCTGGACCCTTGTGGTAGGAGTGGGGATCCTCCTTCCTTTGGCCCTCGAGGTCTATGAGTTGATCCCCCATTATATTGGACAAGCAGAACTGAGGGAACATAATCCCTGGATTTCTGGAATCATTACAACATCTGTCCTCATCGGAGGGTTCGCCATACGATATGTCGTGATTTATGCAGGCCAGATGGCCCAAGTGATTTCTTCTTAAAGCTCAATTTCTCCATCTTAATCGGCGGTCAAGACTTCCCTATTCAATTAATCTAATTCAATGAAGGTTTAGTTGTATCAAGGGGATTTGGGTGGGCCTTTGATCCAGTATTTCAAGCGGTCCCAGAAGCTGAGTTTTTCGAAGACATAGATCCCTTCTCGTATTCTTAAACGAACCTTTTGGCCCATCTTCAATTCTTTGGGGGAGCGATAATCCGGATTACAGGCCATCACCATTTCACCTCTCTTGGTCCTGACAAAGCCAAGGGTGAGGGGCGAAAGGAATCCTTCCGGTGTGGTGTAAAGGGTAGTGAATGTTTCCAAAATTCCAACTCCCTCCGAGGGCGGAGAGGCGGCGCTCTTCTTCAAAACACTGACCTCGGGATGATAATCAGGACTCCAGCCCTCCTTCAAGATTCGCTTCCGGTCAGCCCTTTCAAGAATGGTAACTAAGGTATTATTCGCCAACCCTCCGATGCTTTGGGCCAGCCCGATCTCTGCTCTTTCTAATTGTCTTTCTCCCCCCGCCTCCCCGCTCAGTTGATAGACGATCTCGATCAACTGGGCAAGACCAGAGGCGCCTACCGGATGCCCTCTCGCCTTCAATCCTCCGGAAGGATTGACGGGAAGCCTTCCTCGAAGGTGAGTCGTTCCCTCTTCCAAACCCTTCCACCCCTTCCCGGCTGAAAAAAAGCCTAAATCTTCTGTTCCGATGATTTCAAATAGGGTAAAAGCATCATGGATCTCTGCAAATTGAATATCGGAGGGATTGAGCCGGGCCATGGTGTAAGCCCTTTGAGCGGCTTCCTTGGTCGAGTTGAAGGAGGTAAGAGAACTTCGATGTCTCACTGCGGCCGTATCCGTGGCATGGCCGATGCCGGAGACCTTGATCGGGGTGGGCTGGCTGGTGAGGATGATGGCTGAGGCGCCGTCTGTGATCGGCGCGCAATCATAGAGGCGGAGAGGGTAAGAGACTATCTGACTTTTCAAATAGTCTTCTTTCGTAATGATTTTTCTGAACTGGGCATAAGGGTTCAGGTAACCATTGGAGTGATTTTTGACAGCTACCTGGGCGAGAATGTCCTCCAGCTTGAGCGGTGAAAGATGAAATTCTCGGGCATATTTTTGGGCGATCATCGCCGCTAAAGCAGGCATGGTCGCACCGTACCTTCGTTCGGAACGATCGATCACTTCGGAGAGAATCCGAGTGGTCTTTGCCGTGGGGAGGTGAGTCATTTTTTCGCCGGCGAGGGCGAGGACGCGCTTCATATGTCCAGATGCCACCGCATAGAAGGCCGCCTCAAAAGCGCCTGCACCCGTCGAAGAAGCGGTTTCCACTCGTGTAGAGGGAATTCCGGTCAACCCGAGCGTGTCAGCTAAAAGGGTGGCAAAATTAGAATCCCCGACAAATTCCTCAACGCTCATCACCCCTAAGTAGATCGCGTCGACCCGCTCCACTTGGGCTTGCTTCAAGGCTGAAGAGGCGGCCTCGGCCATCATCTTATCGAGAGGCTCTTTGGATCTCCCGAATTTTGTCATGCCCACGCCTGAAATATAGACATCCATGACTTTTTTCCGCCCCCTTACCTGAATCTTACAACAAAAAATTCTATTTTAATAGGTAGATTGAGCGGTTGAAAACCATCCATTTTAATGAAGAATGGATTTGCATAGTGACCCTAAAACAGATTGAAATTGGGTAAAGTGTTAGGCACATTATGTATATAACCTATCGTATTTATTAGTGTTCTACTTGTGAAAAAAATTATTTTGACCTCCTGAGAAATGAATATTATATTAAAGGTAGATCTAATGTTGAATGTAATAATGCTTTCGAAGCATATACATAATTAAAAGAGTTTCTCCTCCCCTCCTAAAACCAAAAATTAGGGATAAGTTCAACATTAAGATTAAATCTCACAGGCTGATAGATATGGACGAGATCGGTTATCAGAAATTTCTAACGACCAAGATCGGCAACCTGGAACTGGATGTCGACGAAAGTTTGGCATCTCCCCTTAAACGATTGAAGAAGGAACTCAGAGGGCATCGAATTCTCTTATGGCCTGACTTCTATTTTGGGAATGAGTGGGGATGTGTGAACAAGAGGGTTTCGATTAGCATCCCTTTCTATTTGGCCATGCCCGAATTAGAAGACCTTGAAGGAGATACGCCGACGAATGAGGAGATGGTAAAAGTCCTTCGTCATGAAACAGGCCATGCGGTGAATTATGCCTACAAACTTTGGCAACGAAAGGATTGGAAAGAAACGTTCGGGGATTTCCACAAGAAGTATCGCGATGGGTATCTCTACCGGGTCAATCCCTGGTCAAAAAGTTATGTCAGACACCTCCACTATTTGGGAGATCCTCACTACGCTCAAAAACATCCTGATGAGGATTGGGCGGAGACCTTCGCCATCTGGCTCGACCCCCGGTCCCATTGGGGGGTGAAATACCGGAATTGGCCTAACGCATTAGAGAAATTGTCCTATGTGGATCGGTTGATGGAGGAGATTGCGGGGAGAGAACCGTTGAATGTGGGAAAGAAACAGGATGGAACGTATACGGCGATTGAAGAGACCGTATCGGAGTGGTGGGGTTTAGACGGAGAGATCCTGGATCAAGAACTGCAGGAATATCTGACCGATATGAATGAGCTCTTTGTGAAACCAGGGAATGGATGGAGAAATCTTCTCCCGGCATGGAAGTTGATTCGAAAACAGGCAAGGCCCCTCAGCGAACAGGTCAGTCTCTGGATCTCAGGTTCCAACAAACACACCCTTCGAAAAAGGCTTCGCCAATGGGAGGCCATCTGCAGAAATGAATCACTGGGGTACGTTCCTGAAGACGAGGAGAAGAAATTGATCGAATTAACCACCCTACTCACCTACTACGTCGTAGATGGCGTTCATCACTTCCGAAATTGACCTCCTCTCAGATAATGCCTCACTGAAGCCTGGATTAGATCCTCCGATCGAGCCCCGCGCCGTGCGGGGCCTCCGAAGATCTTATGAAGCGGAGTCCGACTCCCCTGCCCGATCTTGGTGCGTTTCTACGCCAATGTGAGGCATAACCCTCCTCATTCTTTTTATCGGTTGACTCCACCATCGGGGTTGGGGTAAAAAGGAAACGTGGACCGAACCAAAATCCTCTTATTCCCCGCTATCTTCCTTCTCTCTTTCCTGTTTTTTTCCCCTCCTTCAATTGTTCAGGCCACGGAATATTATGCGCTCCGAATCGCAGGATCTGATTGCACTCTCTGCCACACAGACCCCAGAACAGGCGCATTGAATCAGGTGGGAGTCCTGTTCCAGGAACAAGGCTACCGTTATCCCCCCACTTGGAAAGGCACATTCTTCCACTTTCTTGGAGGGTGTGCCCTCTTTCTCGTCCTTTTTGGTTTTTATCTCAGATATCGCCTCTGGCGTCGCGGAAAGAGTGAAGGCAAATGGAGTCGGCCGAGAGAAAGGTGGAAGGGATTGTTCATCTATGTCTTCGGACACCGAGGAGTTTTAAAAAACCTTCTCCCGGGGACGAGTCACCTTCTTCTCTTTTGGTCTTTCATTTTCTTGAGCTCTTCAATCTTCATTGTCCTCGTTCAGGAATATTTATTCTTTCCTTTATTGCGGATCAGATTCTTTGGTCCCGAATCTTATCCTTATTATCGTTTGATCTTAGACCTACTGGGTAGCATCGGATTGATTGGGACAATATCCCTTGCCTGCAGAAGGTACCTGGGGAGACCCAAGGGGCTGGACAATCAACGAACCGATGCCATCTCCCTGCTTCTACTCTCCTTTGTATTTTTAACGGGCCTTTCATTAACGGGAGTTCGAAATCAACTTTACCAATCGTCCTGGTCCCAATGGGCACCGGCGGCTTCGCTTACGGGGCGGATTCTAAAAAATTTTTTTGAAGAAGAAAGCAGCCTGAAAACCTTCTTTTCTGCGCTCTGGTGGGTTCATATCTTTCTTTCTTTAACTCTTTTATCCTACATTCCTTTCTCAAGAATCCTTCACCTGTTTTCCTCCTCTCTCAGCATCTTCTTCAGAAATTTAGAGGCCAAAGGGGCTTTGGCTTCCATCGATCTCGAAGCGTCAGAGACCTATGGCGTTGGAAGAATGGAAGAGTTTTCGCGGAGAAATCTTCTGGAACTGGACGCCTGCATGCGGTGCGGTCGCTGTCAGGAGGCGTGCCCGGCCCATCTCACCCAAAAACATCTCAATCCCAAAAAGGTGATCCAGGATTTAAAACACCATATGGAAAGGCCCTTGGAAGAGAGAACGCGGCTTCACCTCATTGGTGACGTGGTGGCCGAAGAAGTAATATGGGAATGCACCACCTGCCGCAACTGTCTGGAGCAATGCCCGGTTTTCATCGAACCCATGGTCAAGCTGATGGACCTCCGGAGAAATCTTGTCCTCCATCATGGGAAGATCCCGAAAGAAACGCATTTTGCGTTCCGGAATATCGAACGGAAGGGAAACCCCTGGGGCTTCGATCCGGAGAAAAGGATGTGGTGGACGAAGGAGTTGGGGGTGAAAGAGATTAGCCCAGGAGAAAAGGTAGATATTCTGTTCTGGCTCGGATGCTACGGCTCTTATGACGACCGAAATATTAAAGTGGCCACCTCCTTGATTCGCATCTTAAATCGAGCCGGGTTGGATTTCGGCGTCCTTGGGAATTCAGAATGGTGTTGCGGCATTGACCTGAGAAGGATGGGAAGCGAATATCTCTTTCAAGTCAATGTGGAAAAGAATATGAATCGGCTTCGGCAGATGAAGTTTCAGAAAATCCTCACCACCTGCCCTCACTGCTTCAACACCTTGAAAAATGAATACCCACAATTTGGGGCCGAATTTAAAGTGATCCATTATACGACTCTGTTGGAGGAGCTGATTCGAAGCGGGAAGATTGCAATGACTCCCGGAGACAGGACAAGGAAGATCACTTATCATGATTCTTGTTACCTGGGTCGATACAACGATGGCTATGAACCGCCTCGAAGGATATTGGGAACGATGCCCGACGTTACCCTGATCGAGATGGAGCGAAGTCGAAACAAGAGCTTCTGCTGTGGAGGAGGCGGGTGTCACATGTGGATGGAAGAGAAGGCAGGAAAGCGGATCAATGAAACGCGGGTGAAGCAGGCAGAAAAGACAGGGGCTGAAATCCTGGCCACGGTTTGTCCGCTCTGCATGATCTCTCTCGACTCGGCAGTCAAGGTATTGAACTTAGACGAAAGGATTCGCGTGATGGACATCCTGGAACTGGTCGAGGAGAGAGTGAACCCGGGAGAAAATGCGGATTGCTGATTGCGGAATGTGGAATTAATTCTGATATCCAAAATTCACAATTTATAATAAGACATTTCGCAATCCGAATTCCCTGCCTGCGCGAAGCCCCGCCTTGCGGGGCGAAGACAGGCGAAATCCGAAATTGAATCATAGGACCACTGTTTTTTTGATGATCTTGATGATCTCAGCGGGATCATCGACCAACTGCAGGATTTCCAAATCCGAGGGCGAGATTTTCCCTTCCTTCAGCACTACTTCTTTCATCCAGTCCAGCATGCCTTTCCAATAATTTGACCCGACCAAGATCACCGGAAAAGGCCTGATCTTCTGCGTCTGGATGAGTGTCACTGCTTCAAATAGCTCATCCATGGTTCCAAACCCGCCGGGCAGGATGATATAGGCCACCGCGTATTTGACAAACATGACCTTCCGCACAAAGAAATAGCGGAAATGCAACGTGACATTGGCATAAGGATTAGGCTTCTGTTCTAAAGGAATCTCGATGTTGAGACCGATGGAATTCCCCCCGGCAGAGGCAGCGCCCTTATTGGCCCCTTCCATAACGCCAGGCCCTCCTCCTGTAATGACGCCAAACCCATTCTCCGCAAGGAGCCTGCCGATCTGTTCCGCCTTCTGGTAGACCTCATCGCCGGGTCTGACTCTTGTGGAACCGAAGATGCTCACCGAAGGATGGTATTTCCCCAGGACTTCGAACCCCTCCACAAATTCTGCCATGATGTGGAGCGTTCTCCAGGATTCGCTCGCAGCCGTCTCATTGATCATATACAGTTGATCCGTCATGGTTCCTCCTATCCCGTGATTCGTGACTCGGAAATCAATTTCATTGATTAATTTGAGATTTTATATTAGGAGAAAGAGAGTTTAAAGTCAATGATTGATGAGAAAGTTCGGAGTTTCGAGTTGAGGTTCTCAATCCGAACACCGAACGAATACAAGCGCGTTAAATGTTTTGTAGGGCAACCCTTTAGGGTTGCTTTAAGCAAGGCCAAAGCCTTGCGCTAAATGTGAAATGATTTAACGCGTTTGTATTAAGTTACTCCATAGGGAAGCACACACACTGATGAGAGTGACGTTTTTAGGAGGCGTTCGAACGGTCACAGGCTCTGCCACCCTTTTGGAAAAGGGCTCGTTAAAGTGGCTGGTCGATTGCGGGATGTTTCAAGGGAGCAAGGAACACGAGGAGAGAAATTGGAATATCCAGGCCTATCAGGCCAAAGACCTCTCTTTCATTTTACTCACCCACGCCCACATTGACCACAGTGGTCTCATTCCAAAACTGGTGAAAGATGGATTCGGAGGAAAAGTGATTTGTACGAAGGCGACTCTCGATCTCTGTGAGGTGATGCTTCAGGACAGCGGCCATATCCAGGAGATGGAAGCGGAATGGCAGAACCGTAAAGGCAAAAGGGCCGGCAAGGACGAGGCCGTTCCCCTGTATACGGTGGAAGATGCGACAAAGAGCCTTGGGCATTTTCAGACCGTGAGCTATGACGAAATATTTCAGCTGAGTGATGATGTGAAGGTGCGTTTTCAGGACGCCGGACACATTTTGGGATCTGCGATCATTGAACTCTGGGTCGAAGACGCTGGAGGAGAAAGGAAAATTGTCTTCTCGGGAGATCTGGGAAATTCTGACCAACCACTCGTCCGGGATCCGTCTATCGTTGAGCAGGGAGATTTTCTCTGGCTCGAATCGACCTATGGGAATCGGCTTCATAAATCGAGGGAAGAGACCATCCAGGAATTGTTGAAGATCGTTCAGGAGGCGATTGCGCATCAGGCGAAGGTGGTTATTCCCGCCTTTGCCGTAGAACGAACTCAATATATTATTTATACCCTCGGTCAATTTATTCGAAAGCACTCCATTCCCCCGATTCCCATCTACATTGACAGCCCTCTGGCCATCTCCACCACGGAGATCTTTAAGAGGAATTCAGATTGTTTTGACCAGGAGACTAAAGATCTTCTGTCGGGCGGGGAGAATCCGTTAGACATTCCCGGCATCCGTTACACCCAGACCACCGAAGAGTCAAGGGCCATTAACGAAGATCAAAGGTCCGGGATTATCATTTCCGCCAGCGGGATGTGCGACTCAGGGAGGATTCAACATCATTTGAAGCATCACCTTTGGCGAGAAGAATCCCATATCATCTTTATCGGGTACCAAGCTGAGGGAAGTATTGGCAGGAGGATTATCGATGGCGCCAAGACAGTCAAGCTTTTTGGAGAGGAGATTGCCGTCAAAGCTCATATCCACACCTTAGGAGGATTCTCCGCCCATGCCGACCAGAAGGGACTTCTCGATTGGGTTTCCCACATTCATAATCCCGATCTTCAGGTTTTTGTCAACCATGGAGAAGAGAAGACTTCATTGGAGCTCAGTCAACTCGTCAGCGGGCAATTCCATTTTAAAACAACCGTGCCCCAATGGAAGGAGAAGAGGGTTCTGTTCGGAGATGAACAAGAGGCCATACCCGAAGAGAGGCCGGATGAGGCAATACCCCCTGAAGAGTTGGTCTCCGTCCTGTTTAAGAATTTGGATCGAGCCTATAAGAGGCTTCGCCGGAAATTGAAGAGGGAGAAAAAGAAAGGGGAGAGTTTTTACGACCCAAGGTACCTGAAAGAATTGGAAGAGGTAAGCAAGAAATTAGAGGAATTGGAATCGGAGCTATAACCGCATAGCGCAAAGCGCAGAGTGCATAGCGTAAGCGGTTCTAGCTTTGCTCTATGCCCTATGCGTTTTGCGTTTTTAAAGCACGAGGGAGAGGAGCATGAAAACAAAGACCTTATTTTCTATGATACTGTTGATAGGCGTGCTTGTGTTGCATATGTCTGGAGAGAGCTTAGCCGGAGTGGTGGTTGAGCAGGTGGTGAGGGATAAGGACGGGAACCCCTCGAAAGCGTTGCTTTATTTTTCGGACTACCGATTTCGAACGGACCATCAGGAGGCCGGAATGTCAACGATCCTCGACCTCAAGGGAGACGGATTGGTGATGATTGACCACCAGTCCAAGAGCTATGTCGAGGTCAAGCTCTCCGAGTGGGAAAGAGAGGTAGCGAAACGGCTGAAGGACGAATTCCCCGGGATAAAGCCCAAGGAGAGGAAGATCGCCGTGAGAAAGACCGGCAAGACGGCTGTCATCAACGGGTTTCAGACAGAGCAGATTGAGGTCCTGGCAGACGGTGAGCTGATTGAGGAAAACTGGATGACCCGTGATGTAGAGATGAAAGAGATAGAACAAGTGATGGACCGTGTGGCCCATAGGTTTCCAAAAGATTTCAGGCTTGAGATGAAAGAAGGTCGGGAGATTTATGAGAAGCTGAAGCCTTATGGATTTCCCATTTTGATCAAAGACCATGCGATCACTTATGGGTTGAGGGCCATTGACCGGGTGGAAGTCAAGAAAATCGAGAAAAAGGAATTAAAGGATGACGTTTTCCTTCCGCCTACCGGCTATCAAAGAATTGTCCCTGAGCCGCCAAAAAAGTAATAGGCACGATATTTGATTTCTGAATGAGGAGTGGTTAACTTTAGGATAAGAACATCTTTCCTGAAAGAGGAGGTTTAACCATGTCTTTAGTCGGTAAAGCCGCTCCAGATTTTGAGCTCGAAGGCTATTTTGACGGACAGATCAGCCGGTACAAACTATCGGATTACAGAAAAAAATGGGTCCTTCTCCTTTTTTACCCCCTTGATTTCAGCTTTGTCTGTCCCACCGAAGTGCTCAACTTCTCCGCAGCCGCAGAAAAATTTTGCGGGCTCAATTGTCAGATCTTTGGCATTTCGGTGGACTCCGTTTACGTCCATAAGGCTTGGGCAGATACGAAGCGGGAGGATGGGGGGCTGGGCGGTAGTCTTAACTACCCGCTCCTCTCCGACCTGAATAAGGTGGCGGCAAGAGATTACGGAATCCTGATGGAGGGCGAAGGGGTTTCCCTCCGAGGACTTTTCTTGATCAGTCCGGAAGGGATGATCATGCACTCCACGATCAATAGCCTCTCCGTTGGTCGCTCCGTGGCCGAAGCCATGCGAGTCATGAAAGCCTTCCAATTTGTCAGTGCACACGAAGGTCAGGTTTGTCCTGCGGACTGGGAGGATGGAAAAGACGCAATGGTTGCAAATTCTGATGGGGTGAAAGAATACCTCGCGAGCCACTGATAATAGCGAATAAATCGAATGATACCGAATTTGACGAATAACCGCAGGCTTTCAGAAGTGAATGATATTCTGTGCTCTATGCCTGCTCTGTCTTGGCCAAGGCGATCCGGGCATCGACGGCGATAGCCCCTTTCTCAAGGACCTTTACGGGATTGATATCGATCCCTTCGATTTCTGGAAAATCCGTCACCAACTGGGAGAGCCTGAGAAGGTTTTCGACCAATGCCTCCGCATCCGACGGCCGTTCTCCTCGAACGCCTTTGAGGAGGTTTGAAACCTTCAATTCAAAAATCATCTCCTTTGCCTCGGACCGATTGATCGGCGCCACCCGGATGGAAGTTTCCTTGAAGACCTCCACATAAATTCCTCCCAACCCAAACAGAAGGACCGGACCAAAGGAAGGATCGTGTTTCGACCCCAAGATGACTTCTTTCCCCTCGGAGATCATCTTTTGGACGAGGATACCGAATGAATTTCCCTTCGTCAGTCTTTGGATTTTTTTATAGGCTTCTTCGGCTTCTGAGAGACCGTGGATGTTCAGGACGACTCCCCCGACATCGGATTTGTGTGAGATCTCAGGGGAGATGACCTTGAGGGCAACAGCATCTCCCATCTTTTTTATCGTCTCTTGCAGGTCTTCCTTCCCATGGACCACCTGATAATCCGCCACCGAAATCCCATAGGCCTGGAGCAATTCGAATGCCTCTGGAAGGAGAAGATCTCTCTTTTCCCTTTGAGCAGCTTGAAGAAGTGATTTGGCCCTGTCGCGGTCCACTCGATAGACAGTCGGTTTTTCCTTTATCACGTTCTGCTTCCGGTAGTATTCCCTCGAAACCGCCAAGGCGCTGAGGGCCTCACTGGGCTCTGTGAATATGGGATAGTCGACTGTCTTCTTGATAAAGGCCGATTCTTCCTCTTCGGTAAAATAGCATAGGGCCACCGGCTTTTGATGACGGAATGAGAGCTCTTTTACCGCGTGGATCAACCTGCGGGAGGGCTCTTTTTCCTCGCCGGCGGAGCCGTGCTGGAAAAGAATTCCGTCTACACCCTTAATTCTCAGGACCTGATCAAGAATTTTCGTATACAGGTCGAAATCGAAAAGGTCCCCCAGATCGAGGGGATTGGTGGGCTGGATGACTTTTGCCCTGAAGTAACTTTGAATCCGTCTTGTAAAACTCTTTGCCAGGGGAAAGAGTTTGAAGCCATAGCGCTCCGCCGAATCTGCGGCGATAATGGCAACGCCTCCAGAGCGCGAAAGAACGACCAGGTTGTTTCCCTTCATGGGCGGGAGGGAGAGGATCTTGATCGCACTGGCAAAAAATCGAAAATCCCTTGCCCGAACAATATCCGACTGCCTCAATGCTGCATCGACTACTCGGTCATCGTTCGCCAAAGCCGCGGTATGAAGTTTGGCGATATGGTGGCTTCCTTCTCCGATATTGGCCTTGTGGACGATGATCGGCTTGGAGGTGGATCGGGCGATCTCCATCAATTCTCTGCCTCTCTCAAGGCCCTCCAGGTAAAGGCCGATAATTTCCGTCTGCGGGTCTTGGACGAGATACTTGAGGTAATCAATCTCATTGAGGTCCAGTTTGTTCCCCATGCTGACCATCTTGGCGATGCCCACATTGGCGCTGGCAAAGAGGTTGAAATAGCCGATGGTTATCCCGCCGCTCTGCGCTAAAACGGAGACTTTTCCTTTGTTGATCGCTTCCCGTTTCAGTCTGACGAAGGGGACGACAAAACCGTTTTCACGATTGATGATTCCGATTCCGTTGGGCCCGACGATTCGAATTCCCCACTTCTTGGCGATCCCAAGGATCTCTTCTTCCAGACGGGCTCCCTCCTCGGAAAATTCCCTGAACCCTCCTGACTCGACGATCGCCCATCGAATTTTTTTCCGGCCGCAGGCTTCCAGTATTGCCGGGACGGCAAAAGCGGGGGTGAGGATCACCGCCACATCGATTCCTTCTCTGAGGTCGTCCAGAGAGGTGTGGATTCTTCTTCCGAAGAGAATCCCCTCTTTTTTGCCCGCCAGAAAGATCTCCCCATTGAACCGAAATTCGAAAAGATCCTCGACAATGATTCTGGCCAGATTGTCAGGCCTTTCTGAAACACCGATGACGACCACCGATTTCGGGTAAAAGAGTTGGTCCACTTTTTACCTCCTCCTTTCTGGGAATCATATCTTTAAGAGGAAAGGTTTTCAACAAAAAAGAAACCATTTCTAATTTGGCACGACCGGCAAGTGCCCCGGCCTGTGGCCGGGGAGTTTCAGAACCTTGAAAGCGTTGGGTGACAAGTCTTCATTATTTGTGGACTTGCTGTAACAGTGGATGAAGTTTGCGGGTGCGTGGATACCTGTGATATCATCTGCTGTGAAAAGGAGACGAAACCAAAAGAAAGGGCCTAATTAATTTAACCACCTGGATTGACTGGACTAAAGTCGAAGTGTTAGAATAAATTTCAATTGTTTGTTTTCTATTTTGAATAAATAGTTTTATTTCTTAGGCTGATGAACAGAAAACTCATCTATCTTGTGCTCGTTTGTTTTTGCCTCTCTATTCTGGGACTGGCATTTCATCATCATGAAGACGGAACCTCCCATGACGATTGTTCTATCTGCTCTTACGTCTCTCACCAATCAAATGTGGTTTTCCTGGATCTTCCTCAAATTTCGCCACCCACGTTCTATAGTACCCTTATTCCTTTAGAAAATACGGTCATCCTTTCCTTCCTTTGTTGCTCTCCACACCCAAGCCGCGCACCTCCTGCATGATATTCATACCCTAAAACAGCTCTGATCAAAAAAACCAAAAGAAAGTTATCTGAGAACAGAACAGGTGGAGGTGTACCATCATGAAAATCGCGATTATAGTCGTTCCGCTAAGATTGATGAAGGTTTTAAGGGGCTCCGCATTGTTACTTTCTCTTTTCATGATAATGGCGGCCGTAGTTCAGGCCGCCCCCGTAGAGACTGACAAAATCCAGGGAACGACGAAGGACACCCTGGGAAGACCCTTGTCCGAGGCAAGTCTGATACTGAAATCATCCGATGGAGCTATCATAAGTAAGACTCAGAGTGACGCCGACGGTAATTTCGTGTTTTCGGGTGTCACGCCGGGCACCTATGCAGTCTTTGGGGAAAAAACCGGCTTTCAAGCGAGCACGGCCGTCGTGACGGTCGAAGCCGGATCGATAGCCGCTGCGACGCTGACCCTGGCCGCCACAGAAGCACTGGAGGTGTCAACTGACAAAATCCAGGGAACAATCAAGGACGCCCTGGGAAGACCTCTGTCCGAGGTAAGTCTAACACTGAAAACACCCAATGAAAAGATCGTGAAAAAGACTCAGAGCGATGCCGACGGTAATTTCGTGTTTTCGGGTGTCACGCCGGGCACCTATGCAGTCTTTGGGGAAAAAACCGGTTTTCAAGCGAGCACGGCCGTCGTGACGGTTGAAGCTGGATCGATAGCTACTGCGACGCTGACCTTGACCGCTCAAAAAGCGCTGGAGGTGTCTGTCGTGGCGGAGCGCTTGACGCAGGCGAGAGAGAGCTTGTCACCGAAGACAGGGGGGAGCGTCTACACCACCAATCAGGACGATATTACCGCTCTCCCCCAAGGGGCAAACACCCCCTTCAACCAGGTATTGCTTCAAGCGCCCGGGGTGGCCAATGACTCGTTCGGCGAGCTTCACGTACGAGGCGACCACGCCAATACTCAGTACCGCATTGACGGGGTTATCCTTCCCGAGGGGATTAGCGGTTTCGGCCAAGCGCTGGACACCAGGTTTGCGAAGCAGATCGACGTCCTGACCGGTGCACTGCCGGCCCAATACGGCTACCGCACAGCGGGGGTATTTGAAATAGAAACCCAGACCCACTATGAGACCGGAGGGCAAATCGAACTCTATGGCGGAAGCCAAAACACGGTACAGCCGAGCTTCGAGTTCGGAGGCTCTACGGGAAATCTAACTTACTTTTTGACCGGTTCCTACCTTCAGAACAACCTGGGGATCGAAAACCCCTCTCCCACCGTTAACCCGATCCACGACCAATCGAATCAAGGCAAGAGCTTCGCATATTTATCATACATCATCAATCCAACCACGAAGGTCAGCCTGATGTTCGGCAGCTACGACGGCTGGTTTCAAATTCCCGATAGACGGGGAATTGCTCCCAATCCCGAGTACTTGGCCGGGGTAGGCATCACCGGCTTCGACTCTGCCCAATTGAACGAGCGACAGTACGAGAACAACCGCTTCGGAATCGTTGCCTTGCAAAGCTCCGTCGGGTCGGACTTCAACTACCAGGTTTCCTATGTTACCCGTTATACGAGCGTCCAGTTCACGCCTGATCCGATCGGCGACCTCGTTTTCAACGGGGTCGCTTCCAATGTTTCCCGCAGCAGTTACAGCAACGGTTTGCAGGGTGACGGCAGTTACCGCCTAACCGATGCCCACACCATCCGTATGGGTTTTTTTGGGAGCATCGAAAATATTACCAGCGACAATACGTCCACGGTTTTCCCGGTAAATGCCATGGGAACTGTCACCGGCCCCCCCTTTACTATCGTGGATAACAATTCAAAGAACGGTAATATCCTTTTCGGGCTATATCTCCAGGACGAGTGGAAGCCGTTTAAAAACTTGACGGTGAACTATGGCCTCCGGTTTGACTATTATGATGCCTTTGTGAAAGCCGACCAACTGAGCCCCCGTCTGGGCCTGGTTTACAAGCTGACACCGGAGACCACGCTGCATGCCGGTTATGCCCGATACTTCACCCCGCCGCCGACCGAGCTGGTCTCATCCAAGACTCTGAGCTTGTTCGCTAACACTTCCAATGCGCCCCCGGTCAATTTGAATTCACCCGTCGAGCCGGAACGATCCCATTATTTCGACGCCGGCATAATCCAGAAGATCACCTCCGGGCTGAGCGTCGGCATCGATGGTTTCTACAAAATTACCACGGATTTGATTGACGAGGGACAATTTGGTGCGGCTTATATCTTTACTCCGTTCAACTATGCGAAGGGGAAGATCGAAGGGCTAGAACTGACCGGCAGCTACCGTTCCGGCAATTTTGCTGCATATGGCAATTTTGCCCGCACCGTTAGTATGGCCAGAACGGTGGAGTCCGAACAATGGAACTTCACACAGGAGGAACTGGATTTTATTGCCAACCACTGGATCCATACGGACCATGATCAGCTCTATACCGCTTCCGGCGGTGTCTCCTATACCTGGTGGGGAACGCGATTCAGTGCCGATGCTACCTGTGGAAGCGGCTTACGTTCGGGATTCGTCAATAGAGATCACGTGCCGACCAACTTGCAGGTTAATCTCGGGGCGTTGCGTAAGTTTAAGTTGGGGATTTTCGGCCCCATGCAGGCGCGTGTGAGCATCGTCAACGTCCTCGACAATAAGAATGAAATCAGGTCCGGTACCGGAATCGGCGTATTTGCGCCCCAGTACGGGCCGAGGATTGGGTTCTTCGGCGGTATTAGCAAATTATTTTGACGGAGGGAAACTCGTTTCCCTCCCACGAATCTATTCAACAGGGAGGTTTATGATGCAGGAAATACACGTACTTCTGGAAGCATTGAGATTCGGCGGTGCGATGGTCTATCCGTTGTTGGTGCTCGCGGTTCTGGCAGTGGTACTCATACTCGATAAGGCATTCGTTTATTGGCGGTACGTGCGTCTTCCGGAGCCACTGCTCAAACTTATTGAAAGCCATGATTTTTGCTGGTCAGATTTGGAGCGGCAGGTGACGGGGATCGACCAGCGAAACTATTTTCTGCGGTTTTTCCGAGTGGTCATGGACAACCGCGAGAAACCGGTCTGGTGGTTGGAATCGCGTGCCGGTGACGAAGCGCAGTTGATGGAAAAGGGATTGAGCCGAGGGTTATGGGTGCTCGAAACCATTGTCACGGCTGCTCCTCTTTTAGGACTGCTTGGCACGATCGCCGGGATGATGCAATCCTTCAATCTGATCGGCACCAGCGGCTTGATGGACCCAACCGGAGTGACAGGAGGCGTGGCCCAGGCGCTGATCGCGACAGCCTTGGGTCTCTTCATTGCCATCATTGCCCTGTTCGCGTTCAATTTCTTTTCGCGCCGGCAGTCACAGATGCTTGACGAACTGGAACGACTGGGGACGCGGCTGGTGGACAACATCCGCATGGCTGAGATCCTTCAGGAGTGCACCCATGAAACTGCGTAAATCCCGCCAACCCCGGCGAGGCCGAATCGAGATCATCCCGATGATCGACGTGATGTTCTTTCTTCTCGTCACGTTTATGCTTGCTTCGCTTTCCATGCGGAACCTGCATTCACTGGCGGTCGATCTCCCCCAGGGGCGCGCGGCAGCCATGCGGCCCCAGACCCCGGTGACGCTTACCATCACCCGGGACAGCCGCATCTTTCTGAACAATACCCCGGTGACTCTGGAGACGCTTGCCGCGACCTTGAAGCCGATGCTCAATGGGCCGGAATCGAGTCTCATTGTGGCAGCGGACAGTGCCGCATCCTACGGCGTAACCGTCCAGGCGATGATGCAGGCCCGCAATGCGGGTGCGCAGCATTTTCTGATAGCGGTTAAACATGTTGAGTGAGACAACCTCAATGACGACGCTCTTGGATATGGATAGCCCTTGGCACCGCCTCCGCTGGACGCTGCCGACAGCCCTGCTGATTTGGGCAGTGGCGTTATGGGGGCTATCGTATTTTATAGAAAAGCCTACCCATCGTCCGGTGGAGCTGCTTCCCATCAATGCCCAGTTGATTGAGGAGCCCGTTCGGGTTGCGACACAGAGCATCCAGCCGGCACCACCTGCCCCCGTGCATAAGGCCAAGCCACTGCCCACGCCCACGCCACAGCAGGCTCCTGCGACGCCTGAGGTGATCCCCCGCACCGAGCAGAATCCGGCAGCCCAGGAGGCAAAGGAGACAACTAACAGCGGTGCCCAGGCCGGGGGTAACATCGACGTGCTAACTAGCGCCGGGTCCGGTGGCACCGGCGGCTTGCCCCGCGGCACCACTGGGTCCGGTGGCACCGGCGGCTTGCTCCGCGACACCACTGGGCCCGTTGGCCCCGGACACGGAAAGGGTTCGTCCGGGGGTAACATGTACGCGAGCAGCGGAGCCCGGGCAATCATCCGACCAATGCCGCAAATTCCGGATGACCTGCGGGAGGGAGCGTTCAGTTTCGCTGCGCTGGCACGCTTCCATATTGCCACCGATGGCAGCGTAGTGGTGGAACTCGTTAAGCCCACTCCGAATCCACGTCTTAATGGAATATTGCTGGATAGCCTCAAAAAGTGGCGGTTTATTCCGGCGATAAAGAATGGTAAGCCTGTGGCTTCGACAGAAGAGATCGTTGTCAAGATAGAGGTAAAATGACTTCACATTTACGTGCAACCGGGATACGTATCCCGTAATGCTCGACGTTAAAATTGCCGAGTGGGAGAAGGAAGTCGAATCGCTCAGTGTCAAAAAATTCGCAGCTTAGTACGATCGTGGATCTACTTCGCAGCACGCTTCGGCATGGTTTTTTTTCGGGATGATCGAGCTAAAGTTGGCCATCGATGCGACGGTACGCTGCATCGAGGAACCGATAGCCGCAATGAAGACCGGACATGTCGTCCCGTTGCTTCATAGAAAAATGTTTGACTGAGCTCATTTCACTGCTATATAATGACCTGTAATTTTCTATTTTCTTTCTTAAATGCAACATCCTTATTTCAATCAGCCGATGAAAAGAAAACTTGCCTATCTCGTGCTCTTTTACTTTTCCCTCTCCGCTCTGGGACTTGCATTTCACCACCACGCGGATGGAGTTCCCCATGATGCATGCCCTCTCTGTTGTCATGCCTCGCACCATTCAAATTTGGTCATTCAGGATTTCCAGGATTTTCCTCAAATTTCATTACTCTCTTCAAATGTTTCGTTCATCTCCATAGAAAATATACTCAACACCTCATACCTGCATTATCATCCTTATTTAAATCGAGCCCCTCCTGCCTAAAGATCTCTTTAATGTGTAAGGAACCATGTGATGTCATCCAGTCTCTTTTTTTCTTGTTAATGGGCACATTACAGGGGAATAATTCTCTCTTAAATCAAGGTATCGAATGCATGGAGGGATCAAAATGAAAACGATTCTTATTTCGATCATTATGGTCTTTGTCTTTTGTTCCAGTGGGTTTGCCCAGACATTGGAGGAGCGTATTAAGATCCTTGAGGAGGCCCTCAAGAAACAAGAACTGACAATAAAGGAACAGCAGAAGGTCATCGAAGAGTTAAAAGCTGAAATGAAGAAAGGAAAGCCTTCAGAACAGCAGCAAGCGGCCCAACCCAAGGAAGCTCCACCTCTCGCAGCAAAGGAAACGGAGAAAAAGCCAAGCCTTGAGCAGGTCCAGGAGCAGGTAGCACAGTTGAAGGAGGAGGTGGGTCAGGTGGTCGAGACGCAGAAGAAGAACATTCTGAGCGTGTTCAATCCCGCCATCGGCCTTGTCGGTGAGTCGATCTTCTCCTATCGAAGCAAGCCATCCGATGAGACGGGCAGCGACCGCCCTGGCGGGTTCGATTTCAACCAGCGTTCAGTGGAACTGAATCTGGCCGGATCAGTCGATCCGTTTGCGAAGGGTTATGCAGTAATCAACGCCTCTGCCGATCCGGTTACAGGCGAAGCTACGGCGCAGGTGGAAGAGGCCGCGATCCAAACGACCTCACTACCGTGGAACCTGACGCTTAAGGGCGGGCGATTTTTCGGTGAATTTGGCCGGTTGTCGTATATCCACGATCATGAGCTGCCCTTTGTGAATCGTCCGCTGGCGCTCGACAATTATATCGGCGGTGAATCAAAGACGGACGGGGTGCAGCTCAACTACCTATTGCCTATTTCGCACTACGTAAGCCTGACAGCGGGCGTGGGCGATCAGTTTGGCGATACACCAAACGATGTTCGTACCTTCCGTCACTTCGATGAGTTGAACTTTTGGGGCCGCGGGTCCACGTATTTCGACCTGACACCTGACGTCTCGCTCGAAACCGGTGTTTCGAGTCTGTGGACGCCGAAGGAAAAGGACCGTGGTGGCATGTTCGTTCAACCCGACGGCAGCATACTCACCGAACGCAGGCGTCTCGTGGTGGGAGCAGACATGATGGTGCGCTACCAGCCACTGCGTAACAATCAGTTTCAAAGCCTCACCTGGGGGACGGAACTGCTTTACAGTGACGACCGCTATACCGACAATCCTACTGGGAAGCTGGCCGGCCCTGCGTTCAACCGAGACGTTGGCTCCTTTGGTCTGTACTCATATCTTGCTTACAAGCTCCATCGGCAGTGGACAGTGGGGTTCTTGTTTGACTACATGGAGAACCCGCAGAACAATCTTGATAAAACCTGCGCATACTCTCCATACATTACGTGGACCATCAGCCATTGGAATCAATTGCGTCTGCAATACACGCACACCACCCACAATGCCGCGTCACCCCTGAAGGATGATGACGCCATTTACCTGCAATGGGCGTGGATCATCGGGTCGCACGCGCATGGATGGCAGGAACGTTAACTCCTGGGAGGAATCAAACATGAAATCGAAAGTCTCTCGTTTGTTATTAATCATCCCGCTTGTCGGGATCTTATGTTTGGCAGCAATGCCTGCCTATGCATCCAAAATCCGTATTGTCACGACATTGACTGACCTGGCAGATTTTGCGCGCGCCGTAGGCGGGGACCTGGCCGAGGTTCACAGCCTGGCCACTGGCGTCGAAGATACGCACGGGGTTCCGATGAAACCGAGCTTCGTGCCGATGATGAACCGGGCAGACCTTTTGTTTCTGGTGGGGTTCGATTGCGAACACGCCTTCCTGCCCGCATTGATAGAAGCGAGCAAAAATCCACGCATCCAGGTAGGTAGATCTGGCTACGTGGATTGCTCGAAGGGCATCATCCCTCGTGATGTGCCTAAGTCAACCGATCACTCCGCAGGCGATGTTCATCCCTACGGCAACCCGCACTACATGCTTGATCCGGTGTTGGCCAAGACAGCGATCGAAAACATTTACAACGCGCTGGTAACGTTCGCCCCACAGTATCAGGCAGAATTCACACGAAACCGCGATGCGTATCTCGCCAAGCTGGACGCGAAGATTGTCGAGTGGGAGAAGGAGGCCAAGCCGCTCAAGGGGGTAAAATTCGTATCCTACCACGAGCACTGGCCATACTTCGCGGAGCGCTTCGGCATGGACTACTTCGGCACGATTGAATTGAGGCCTGGCATCGATCCGACTCCGCGTCACATTGAGGACTTGATCACCAGGATGAAGGCCGAGCATGTTCTTATCGTCGTTCGTGAGCCGCAGTTTCCGGAAAAGGTGCCAAAGCGCATTGCGGAACAGACCGGGGCAACCATGATCACCCTGCCCATCATGCCTGGGGGCGTGCCGAATACGGAAACATATATTAAAATGATGGATTATATCATTCACACAATGGTTAAGGCCGTACAAGGCAGGAAATAGACACGCAAAGAGCGGGGCCGCCCGTGCGTCGTCCGCGCGGGCTCCACACTCAACAGACTTATGAGTGACGCGATCATCACACTGGACAATCTGAGCATTGGCTACAACGGCCAACCTGTGTTATCCGGCATTTCAGTCTCGATTTACCGGGCCAGCTTGACTGCCATCCTCGGTGCAAACGGTTCCGGGAAATCGACTCTCCTCAAAACGCTCATCGGCCTTCTTCCGCCAATCGCAGGCCGCATCGTCACTGCGCCATCAGCAGGGGCATCGCTTGTGTTCGGTTACGTTCCTCAGTCCATCCAGTTCGATCCGATTTATCTGCTGACGGGGTTCGAGGTTGCTCTGATGGGCGTGTATGGACGTGTCCCGCCAGGGCGGTTCGTTCCCTCAGTCGAACGTTCCTTGATGCGTGAATGCCTTCGCGCGGCAGGTGCTGAGGAGTTTGCCCACAAACGGTTTGCTGAACTCTCTGGAGGCCAGAAGCAGCGCGTGCTTATCGCCCGCGCCCTGACAACCCGGCCCGACGTCCTTGTGCTCGACGAACCGACCGCGGGCGTTGATCCCAAAGCGACTCATGCGGTACTGGATTTCATTTCGCAGATCATCAAGGAAAGAGAGATCACGGTCCTGCTCGTCACGCACGATTTTGCGTTAGTGCGCGAGCACGCCCAGCAGGTGATCTGGCTTCACGAGGGTGAGGTGTTCCACGGCACCACGGACGAACTGCTCACGCCCGAACGAATGGCGGAGATTTTTGAAATAGGGATCGGCTAATATGGAAGCGTTACGTCAGATTCTCTCGCCCGATTTTCTCCTGCGTAACTCGGTTTATACCAGCGTGCTCGTCGGCTTTGCCTGCCCGCTCGTCGGTGTCTTTCTCGTGATGCGCCGGCTGGTGTTTATGGGCGTAGCCCTGCCGCAGATCTCGTCAACAGGAGTAGCTATTGCGCTCTCGCTTCCCTTGTGGCTCGGATTCCGTCTGGCGGGTCATCCTTCGGAGAGCGCCCACGTCCTCGCCTTTGTCGGCTCGATCACATTTTCGCTGGCCGCGATCCTGGTGCTGGCGGTTGTGGAACGACGTGGCCGCGGCCAGCCCGAAGGTCGGCTCGGCACTGCCTATGTCGTGGCTGCCGCATTGGCCATATTGTTGCTGGCAAAAAATCCATACGGCGAGATCGGCTGGCTTGATATGTTGAAAGGAGAGGTTATCACCATCTCCAATTTCGATCTTGCGTTGACGGCAGGAACGCTCGCGCTTGTTCTCGTCTCGCTGGGGCTGTCTTACAAGGAGTTGCTCCTGGTCTCGTTTGACCGGGAGATGGCCATTATCCTTGGCAAGAATGTTGTTTTCTGGGATGTGCTGCTCTATCTGATGATCGGCCTGACCGTCTCGATGGCGGTGCTCAGCGTGGGTCCGCTGATCGCTTTTGGATTTCTACTGATCCCTGCGCTGACAGCACACCTGTTCGCGCACAATATGCGCCAGTTCACGGCACTGGCCTCACTGGTCGGTGGCGCGGTTGCATTCCTTGGTTTCTGGATTGCGTATCAGTGGGATTTGCCCGTCGGCCCGACCGATGTCGTCCTCCTCGGCGCGGTCTACACGATAGCTTGGGTTATCGCCAAGCTTCTCCTCAGAGTGACACGGGCGTCCCATAAAAACTTAGGTTAAAAAGGGGGATGCTGAAATGCGAAATGTTTTGCGATTCTCACTCATGTTCATGACCTTGGTCCTGCCGCTTCTCGGCCAACCACACCCAGCTAAGGCAGCGGAACAGAAGATTATTGTCGCAGAGAAAAGGTTTGTGGATAACGGAGACGGCACGGTGACGGACACGAGACGGAAAATAATGTGGCAGAAAGGCGATAATGGAAAAGAGATCACATTCGAGGAGGCGCAAAAGTACTGTATGACGCTACGAGTGGGTGGCTATACGGATTGGCGTCTGCCCTACCCCGACGAACCGGACACCGCAGTGGTCGTCGAATTGATGATGCGCATGCATTCACGCGACGCTTATGCCTATTTTGATCTCTATTGGTCATCCGACCCCACGGTCTTGCTCCCGTTCAACTATCGCCCCTCTCAAGGAAAAGAAATCTCGAGGGTATACTTCGCAAGGAAGAAGGCCAAGGCATTCGTCAGAGCCGTCCGTCCATTGGTGAATGCCAAACCTCAAGGCGACAGCTAACGAAAATTTCCGAGGTCTTCCACCAAAATAAAAGCCACGAAGACCAAGGTTTTTCAACCCCCTGTGCCTTCATGGCCAAAATCAATGTACAATTTTTCGATTTGATCGTCATCGTCAATCAAATTTTCTGCTTGACAGCAAGAATGTCTTTTGTTAATTAATACCCAGTTAATTAAGCCACGAAGGGTTGAGGCCAGAAGGTCTCTGAGTTTTCGTGGCTTTTTAATTGAAAGAGAAACCACGAAGGTTTGATGTCCTGTTGAAGCAGGACCCTTTGTGGTTTTTTTATTTTCGGCCCTCTGTGTAAAAGAACACGAATTTGCCCATAGAAGTCTCTGTCGCAGAGGAGAAAGTCATCACGAAGGGGAGTTGAATATCGCGAAAATGGGTTTTCATGAGAGAAGGTCTAAAGAATGTTAAGACAGTTTATCATCTCAATTCTGGCCATCAGTACGATATCCAGCGCCTCCCTGGCGCAGACTAACAATCTGGCGCAGTCGACCGAGTCAAGCACAAACGACGAGATACCAATGCTGCCGGAAGTCGTCGTCACGGGCCGGCGGGACAGCATGCTTGGTATCGCGGAATCCGCGAGTCAGGGCACGACCAGCGCAGAGCAATTGGCCGACCGCCCGATTTTGCGAAGTGGCGAAATCCTTGAAACCGTTCCGGGTGTGATTATCACCCAGCACGCCGGCGGTGGAAAGGCCAACCAGTATTTCTTGCGCGGATTCAATCTGGATCACGGCACAGACTTCGCCGTTTTCCTCGATAATATGCCGCTCAATCTGCCATCGCACGCGCACGGCGAGGGTTATTCCGACATGAACACCGTCATCCCGGAATTTGTGGAGCGGGTGGATTACGAAAAAGGTCCATACTACGCGGACGTCGGCAATTACGGTTCTGCAGGATCGGCGCATCTGGTGTTTTACAAGACGTTGCCCCAAAACTTCGTCACCGTGGAGGGCGGAATGTTCGGTTACGAACGCGGTGTTTTCGGCATTTCGCAAAAGCTCGGCGACGGCCATCTGCTTTATGGCGGCGAAGCGTATCACGATAACGGCCCGTGGGATCGCCCGGACAACTACTGGAAGTTCAACGGTATGTTGAGCTACAGCCAGGGTGATGAAATGAACGGCTGGAGCACAACGTTTCACGGCTATCACGGCCGCTGGAATTCGAGCGATCAGATTCCCGCCAGCTTTGGCGCGACAGATTTTTACGGCACACTCAATCCGACTGATGGCGGCGACTCAGACCGTTACAGTTTGCAGGCCGAATGGCACCGCAAGAATGAAAATTCTGAGACGAAAATCACGGCCTACGGCTTTTACTACAACCTCGATTTGTTTTCCGACTTCACCTACTTCCTGACCGACACGAATAACGGCGACCAATTCGAGCAGAAGGACGAACGCTGGGTGGCCGGCCTCGACGCGCGGCACACGATTTTCAGCCACTGGTTTGGCAAGGACGTTCAAAACACTTTTGGTCTGCAAGTCCGCAACGATTGGATCAACAACGGGCTTTACCAAACGGAAAACCGCGTGCGCGTGGACAAGTTTGATTCCGAAACCAGCACCATTCTGCCCGCTACCACAGAGGGGGATGATTTTACGGACACCCAAGTTGGATTGTACGTGGAAAACAGAGTGAAGTGGGCGGAGAAGTTCCGCTCGGTCGCGGCCCTGCGCGGTGATTTGGAGTATTTTAACGTTACCAGCCATGTCAACCCAGCCAATTCCGGCATCGCCACCAAATTTCTGCCCAGCCCGAAATTGAGTTTGATTTTTGGACCGTGGGCAAAAACGGAAATTTATGTGCAAGGCGGCTTTGGTTTTCACAGCAACGACGGACGTGGTGCCACGCAGACGGTGCAGCCGGTTTCGGCAGACAATCCCCACCCCGGAACGCCGGCCGCAAAAATTCCTGCTCTGATCCAAACCAAAGGCGGGGAGATCGGCGTGCGCACGCTCGCTTTGCCGCACCTCCAAAGCACCGTGTCACTGTGGTATCTGCACAGCGATTCCGAACTTCAGCAGGATGGCGATACCGGCGGCACGGTTGCTTCAAAACAGGGGAGCAACCGCTACGGCATCGAATGGGCGAACTACTTCACGCCGACTGAACATCTCGCGCTTGACTTTGACATTGCGGATTCCATCGCCCGTTTTGACTCGGTGGACGCGGTTGACGCGGCGCCCGGCAGTCCCGGGGGCAAGCGTGTGCCCGAGGCGGTTGGATTGGTGATCTCGTCGGGCATCACGTTGCACGATTGGCATGGCTTTTCGGCCGGTCTGCGGCTGCGCTACTTTGGCCCGCGCGATTTGACCTCGGACGAAATTTATCGTTCCCACCAAACACTTTCGCTCAATGGGGAAGCTGCCTACCAAATCAACAAGACCTGGCGCATTTCCGTCACACTGTTGAACCTGCTCAACCGCCGCGACCACGACATTGACTACGCCTATACATCGCGCGTGACACCATTGGCCGCGCCGGTCTTCCAAGATGTTTACCATCCGGTAGAGCCAATTCAGGCGCGCGTCGCATTAACCGCGCGATTTTAACATGAACGGCCACCGCATGTGCGCGATCACCGTAAGGTGTCGGTTGAGAAGAAATACCGCGTTTCCGTAGGGCGCTGCTGAAGCCCCGCAAACTGATCGTAACCGGCTTGGCGGGTTACCCCGCGTGTTCGGCTTCAATGTGAGATCGAGATTATTCCCCTGCGCTCGTTGCGATGGCAATAAAGAAGCAGGAGTCCAGTTGAGAACATTCATATTGATAATTTTGAATAACGTCCCCTTCAAGTTGATCCTCCTGCGACGTCAAAATTCCCAGTGCAACCGTGCACCGAAGACCGAGACCGGACCACGATCACGATTAAAGGCAGGATTGCTAATGAACTGGTAATCCACCGCGCCATGGATGGTTTTCCAAATTTTGAAATCGTAGTAAGATTCCAGAATTTTCTCCCAACCGTAGTTCAGCGCGCCGTCGCCAGCGAGAATGCCTGTGCCGCCGGCTTCAAAAAATTTCTGATGCACCTTGGAGATGCCGTTGAGCACGCCAGCGAGGCCGAACGTGTCGTCTGGACGCTGCCAGGCTTGGCCTTTGACACTGATGCCCGCCGTCGCCGTGTAATCGACATCGCTAAACATCCATGCTTGATTTCGTCCGTCACTCCAGCCCACGCGGGAAAAGACTCCGAGATTTTTAACAATCTCTTGTTCAAGATTTAAACCGAAGCCATATTTGTAGCGAAATTCAGCCGAGGCTGTGATGTCGGCAGGCCGGGTTGGACTATTAACCGCGTCGCGGTAGCTGCCCATGTTGGCGCGATTCAGATAGGCAAGAAACCGAATCACCCCTGGATGGGTGTTTACGCTGTAACGACACTCAAATTCCGCCACCATGCCCCAAGCATCTAAAAGCGGGCCATCTTGTGCCGAATTGTCATACGGCCATTTGAAAATCCGGTCTTCTGCGGTCAAAGAATTCGAGAAACGTGGCACTTGGAAAAATCCGTAACGCAAAGTCCATTTCGGCTGGTTCAATTCCACGGCAAGTCCGGTGGTGTAGCCAATGGCATCCGCCGGATAATCCCAGGCTTCGTTGGCCATCAACGCCCAGCTCATGAACTGAGTGCGCGAATCGTTCGCGTGGGCATTGTTGTCGAAAATGTCTTTGACGCTCATCCGTCCGAGTGTGAACGTGAGTCGGGAAACATCCTGTTTTCCAGCAAGGGTGAATTGGCCATCGGGCACATCCTCCTGCTCCCCGCCCAAGCCGATGGTCTGACGGATGAACAAGCGCGCGATAGTGCCGTTGGGAACCCCAGTGCCGAGACGGACGGCTTCACCGTTAGGAAAATCTTCCACGCCGCGCGTGTTGTTCACACCAAACCCCTGCCACATCATTCCGTCAATGTGTGCCTCGGCACCGCGCCACAGGCGAACGCCGGCCATCAAATCCAGTGAAACCGATTCGCGCGTCTCACCGCCGGATGGCAGGCTGTTTGGCCCGGAATACCTCGATGAGAATCCAGGATAACCCTGGACGATGTCGGTGTTCTGGACGTGCCAGTTCCAATTCTGTTCCTGAACCTCGGACGATTTTTCAACCACCGGTTTCGTTTGGTTCGTCACTGGCGCGGACGGGTCGCACACGGAATTCGTAAAGACTTCCTCCGGACTGTGAAAGGATGGCATGTTTTGATAGATTCCAGTAGCCTGCACACCAAGCAATTTGGGTACCCAGCCCGGCAACTGAACGCCAAACAGCTTCTCGGATACCCAATACAATTCATTCCCCTTCTCAAGGTTCTCAGTCACTCCGCCCGATGGGGTTTCATTTCCAACCTCACGAGCGTCATCTGCCATGACTGGCCGAGCGGATAGAAGAATGACTAAAGCAATAACGAGGGTGAGGACACGATAAAGTGATGCCCTTGGATTCTTCTTCCGCGGGGTTAATACTCGGTAATGAGTAAGTGTCATGACACCTGCCACCATAAACCTCTTTTAGGTGCCGAGCCAAGTGGAAGGAGTAGAAATAAAAAACCATTCCACGAGTAGGAATGGTTTAAATTAGATCGGACAATCAGCCTGATTGCCAGACCTCACGTTCCCCACTCGTTCAAGCTTTGGCACCGCGTACCGTGAGAGGCCGAATGGCCTCAGCCACATTGAGCAAACCCTTAATCCGGGAGTGCTTGGTCAACCTGTTCGGAGAACTTCTCTCGAAGCTTCCGGGCAGTGGCCTGTTTGTGACGCGGGAGCCTCACCTACCGAGGATACTTCTTTTTAAAATTCCGTATAACACCGCTTAAAAATTCTGTCAAGCAAAAACCAGCCTGCTTCGCCAAATTTTTCAGTTCTCGATTTAAGGAAAAAGTTCTCAGAAAGCCGCTTGAGGACTCGCATCTGTAAATCCTCACAGCGAGATTAATTGGAGAACTAAGCATTTCCATTTGAGAGTGAGCACCTTGGTCAGAAAAACCAGCTCACACCGACTTGAAACATCTCCGTGTTCGTCCCGTTGTTAGGCAGCCGGGTGTGCGCGTCAGAGAAGTGCAACCATTGGTATTGCACTGTCAGTGCAGTCCGGTCACTCAGAAAATAATGTGTGCCTACGCCCCCCTGGAGGTTAAATTGGAAATTTCCGGTAAGATCACGATCGTCAATATTGGTGCTTGAGACCCCGGCCCCGGCGTCAACAAACGGCACCCAGCGGCTGCCAGTGGCAAAGTTGTAGCGAAGTAATGGCGTCAGACCAATAAAATAACGATCATTAGGTTTGAACTGCTCTCCACCGAAAAGTTCAACCAACAGTTCCAGGTTGCCACGATACCATTTATCGGAAGCCATTACGTCCGTAAATACCCAGCCAAGATTCGCTGACGCCAGTGCCAAATCGTGGTCAACCGAGGTGCCGAAGACTCTGATGCCAAAACCCGCCCCAAACGTGCCCCCCACTTGGAACAGGTCCTTATGAAACCCGCTTCCGATCCCATCCACCCAGATGTTCTCTGGTGACGAGCTCGTTTTTAATCCGGGTTCGTCCGAATAGGCCCACTCCGCTGAAAGTCCTACTATCATCAGGATGCCCAACGTCGCCGAGGTCACCTTCCCTCTGGTCCAATGAGCATAACGTCCTACGGATTTCGTTTCCATTTCTTCCTGCCATCCTTTCTATAATAATCTATAATAGGCGCTAACATTAGATCGTTTCCTCTGACCCGACCCGTGCTATTCTTTCTTCACTATCTCCGTACTTTTCCGTTTCCCTGCCAATTTCATCAATCGCGGAAAAAGTAAGCCAGTCAAAAGATGATACTCACGATTATTTTTCTACTCTTTGCCTTTCCCCGAATTGTCTTCCAATTTCTTTTGGGGGGTCTCCTCACCTTCCAACCCCTTCTTGAAGCTTCGAATCCCCTTTCCAAGACCCGCGCCCAGGTCCGCAATTCTATTACCACCAAAAATGACCAAAGCAATCACCAAGATCACCAACAAATCCGGTCCCGCAAGCATACATCCTCCTTTCTGAAACTCCCCAAAAAACCCTTAAAGAAATTTCATATCGATATTTTATAAAAAATTTTGAGATCATGTTCATAGATCATTACTTGCTTCCGCGGATGTCGTCTCCGGCATCGATTCTCCTCGATCCCTCGGCCTCGGGCAGCCGGTCTGTGGGTCGCGCCCACCAGACGTAAAAAGTGGGCAGCAGAAATATGCTCATCAACAAGTCAGCGATCAATCCGCCTACAATGACGATAGCAAAGGGCCGCTGTGAATCGGATCCGATGGCATGGGACATGGCCGCCGGCAGCAGACCCAGCGTGGCTACGAGCATGGTCATCATAATCGGCCTGAGCCGGCGTGTTGCCCCTTCAATGGCGGCATCAACGATCGAATAGCCTCTCGCCCGCAACTGATTGATATACTCAACCATAACGAGGCCAACCTGAACTGAAACCCCGAATAAAGCCATGAATCCCACTCCCGAGGAAACGCTAAGATAAGTACCTGTTAAGAGCAATGCCAGGAGACCTCCGAAAGGTGCCACGACGATGCTGAGCAAATTGAGGCAGGCCCACTTGGCGGAGCCAAAGGCGCCATACATGATCATGAAGATGAAGAAGACTGTCAGAGGCACGATGATCAAAAGCCGTGCGCTGGCGCGCTTCTGGCTCTCATACTCACCCATCCAACTGATAGAGTATCCAGGCGGCAACTTCACCTGTTTGTCTACCTTCGCAATTGCTTCTTCGACGGTGCTGCCGAGGTCGCGGCCGCGGACGCTGTACTTGACTGCCACATAACGCCGGTTCCCCTCACGATAGATTTGCGTTGCGCCATCCTGTGTTTCCACCTGACAGAGCTGCGCAAGAGACACGCGTTCACCGGAGGGCGACAACAAGCGGATCTTCTCCACCGCTTCTTTGGTGTCGCGGTACTGGGGAAGATAGCGCATGACGAGGTCGTAGCGCTCCTCACCCCTTAGAACCTGGGTGAGGGCGTTGCCTCCCACGGCGGTCTGAATGGCGTCTTGAACATCCGCGACATTGATCTGGTAGCGGGACGCCTGTTTCCGGTCCACGACGAAATTCAGATTCGGCTGTCCTACAACGCGGAAGAGCCCGAGGTCCTCGATCCCCTTGATATGGCGCATGATGTTGATGATCTCCTGGCCTTTCTCCTCGAGCGCCCGCAGGTCGTCGCCGTAGATCTTCGTGGCGAGCTCCCCCTTGATCCCGCTTAGCGCCTCTTCCATGTTGTCCTGGATGGGCTGGGAGAAGTTCCAGATTACACCGGGGATCTTCTGGAGCTCGCGGTTCATGGCGGCAATCAGTTTTTCCTTACCGTCATGAAAGACGGGCCGCCACTCTTCCTTTAGCTTTAGGACAACGCAGTACTCCGTGTTGAAGAATCCTGTAAAGTCTTGTCCTGTATCATCGCGGCCTGCCTGGCTGGTCACCTGGATGGCCTCAGGGAAGGAAGCAAGTATCACTCGCGCCTGATTCGCCACGCGGATCGACTCAGTCGGTCCGGTGCTGGGAGCCAGGGTGCCCCGCACCCAGAGGGCGCCTTCATCGAGATGGGGCAGAAATTCCGATCCGATCACTCCGCTCTCAACCAGATAGATACTGCTGCACAGCGTGAGCACGGCAACACCGACCATCACCCAGCGATGATGGATCGACCAAGTCAGGGTCTGCCGATAGCGCTTCGTAAGCCATACAACTACCGGATTGTGCCACTCGGGTGTTTCTTTGCGGAACAAGAAGCTGATCAGGACCGGTGCAAGGCTCACAGAGAATATCATGGCACCTAACAACGCAAACCCCACGGTCCAGGCCATGGGC
Source organism: uncultured delta proteobacterium (assembly GCA_963765435.1). Taxonomy (GTDB): domain Bacteria; phylum Desulfobacterota; class BSN033; order BSN033; family UBA1163; genus UBA1163. The sequence goes on along the minus strand of CAVXWK010000002.1, from coordinate 693,586 downwards.
CTGAAGAGACGCCCTTCGACGCTCTGAAGTGTGTCAATAGGTAAGTAGGCGGTGATGATGATAAGAATGGCGTAAAAGACGGGCCTTTGCACCTCGTGCGCGGCAGCCCGGATTCTGTCCGGCAGCGACGTGCCAGGGTCCCTGTGGCCTATGTGCCGTATGATATTCTCAACCATCACGACCGCGCCGTCCACGACCATGCCGAAATCGAGCGCACCCAGGGATAAGAGGTTCGCCGGTATCCCCCGGAGGTGCAGGCAGCTTGCGGCGAAGAACAGGGCAAAAGGAACGGTCAAGGCAACAATGATGGCGCCACGGATGCTTCCCAGAAAGAGGAGAAGCACGACCGTGACGAGAACGAACCCCTCCGTGAGGTTATGGAGGACGGTGTGGGTCGTATAATTTACGAGGTCGCCGCGATCGTTGAAGGGAATGATCTTCACGCCCGAAGGCAGAAGTTTTTCGTTCAGCTCCTTCACCTTATTCTGGACCCCCTTGATGGTTTCGTCGAAAGGGGCCCCTTTGCGCATAAGCACGATGCCGGAAGGGACATCATCGTTGTCGGCGATCTTTCCATCCGCGCGATGAATCGCCCTTCCGAATTGACCCAGCCGGATCTTTGGGCCTTGCGACACGACGGCAATGTCTTTGACACGCACCGGCGTGCCATTTTTGGTTATGATTACCGTATCCTCAATGTCGTGCACGGTGCGGACCAGGCCAACCACACGGACATTGACCTGCTGCATGCCCGCCTCAATGAAGCTTCCACCTGCATTCACGTTGTTGTTGGTAAGCTGTTGTTCCACCTGGCCGATACTAAGACCATAGGAGACGAGCTTCTCCGGATCAACGCGAACCTGGTATTCGCGCGTGGGAGCGCCGAAGACCTCGACGTCCACCACATTCGGCACGGACTTGAGCTGTTTCACCAGGAACCAGTCCTCCAGGGACTTCAATTCCATGGCGTCATACTGGGGATTCGTGCTCTTCAGCGTAAAGAAATAGATCTGGCCCACCGGGCTGAAGTCAGGGCCGATGCCGGGGGACAGACCCGATGGAAGGTTCACCATGGTCAGCCGCTCCAAGACCCGCTGGCGGTTCTGGAAATTGTCCGAGTTGTCGTCAAACCAGATGATCACGACCGACAGCCCTGCAATCGACACCGACCGCAAGTACGTGCGATAGGGGATTCCGCTCATCACGTTTTCAATAGGGATGGTGACCTGCTGCTCGATTTCCTCCGCGGCCCGGCCCGGCCACTGCGTGATAATCCAGGCGTAATTATTGGCGACGTCGGGATAGGCCTCGATCGAAAGATGGTGGAACTGAACGATACCCAGGCCAAATAGAAAGATACCGAAGGCCAGCATGAACCAGCGGTGGCTCAAAGCGAAATCGACAACAGCACGAATCATCTTTACTTCCTGTTCCTCTTTAGCTCATTGTCGGTTAAACACTTGTTACTGCTCTGTAGTGAATTGGAGCACCAGGGCGTTTGCGACCACCTGTTGACCCGGCTGGATTCCCGTCACCTCCTGCATGCTGCCGGGAAGCATCTTCCCGCCGACCACTTCGACCATCCGGAATTTACTCCCTATCGTAGGCACGTAGACCCAGTCGCGGTCATGCAAATGCAGGATGGCACTCTTGGGAATCACGGCATGCGTTTCCTGCTGCTGGCCATGGAAGGTGGCGGTGACAAACATACCGATACGCATGAGACCTGGATTCCTCATTTCCAACCTCACCTTCGCGGTGCGGATGCTGGGGTCAAGGATCGGCCCGATATTGCTGATCCGACTTTTAAACACTTTGTCCGGATAGGCGCTCAGGCGAACATCTGCGTACTCACCCAGGCGAACAAATGGAAAATCGTTTTCGTACACGTCGCAAATGATCCAGACATAGTCGAGGTTGGCGATGGTGAAGAGGTTCGGCGAATTATCAAGCGTCTTCACGCCGGCCCCATTCGTCACGTTCTGCTCGATGATGACACCCGAGATGGGAGCGAAAATGTCGACGATCCCTCTCGGATGATGATCGAGGTCCTTAATACCCAGGATCTGGAGCGTCTCGACGGTGGCCCTGAGGGTGACCTTGGCTTTTTCTTCCGCATCCACCGCGACCTCCAGGTCCTTTTGAGCGATCGCCCCTTTTTCGTATATGATCTTGGAGCGTTCCAGCTGCGCCTTCGCCAAGGCCTCGTCGGCAACGGCCTGCTGGTAATTGGCGAAAGCCCCTGAGATGTCGGCACTCCGCACCCTCATGAGTAGCTGCCCCTTCTCCACCGTATCCCCCAGTCGCGCCTTGATCTCTACCACGCGGCCCGAGGCAAGAGAGATAGCAGGTACGGTGCGCGAAACATCGGGATTCACGACCCCGGTTACGCTCAGCTCCGGCGCAGCTTTGTGCTCACCGGCCGTTGCCAGCGGAAACTGTTCCGGGTGATCCACTTTGAATCCAGTAGAGTCCTCTTCGTGCACCACCTGTGCCGGCGGTGGCGCTTCGGATGCGCTATCTGCCTCCATTTTCCGGCCGCAGCCGGGGAGGAGAAGACCTACGGCAAAACAGAGAATGGGAACAAACATCAATTGTTTCACTGAATAACCTCCTTACCCACCGCCAGATTCAATTGAGCTGCGGCGGTCAAATAAGACCCCATCAGGGTCAGATAGCTTCGTTGCACGGCGCGGTAGTCGTTCTGGGCTTGCAGAAAATCGAGCAAAGATGCCCCGCCGCGCTCATAGGAGAAGGTTACTATCTCGCGAACCTTCACAGCCTGTTGCAGGTATTTCGCTTTGTACGGCTGCAGCAAGATCACATTGCTGAGCAGCATTGCATAAGCGGAATCGACATCGCTGTAAATCAGCGCTTCAGCGGCATCCCGTTCCCTTTCGTTGCGCGTGATGTCCAGTTGGGTGCGCAGCCTCTCCCCCTGGTTCCTGTCGAAGATGCGCAATGGAATGCTAACGCTAAAGCCTATGTAACTCGCGATCGGAGGATTTCGCCCGAAATCTATGCCGATGGTCGGATCCGTCGAGGCATTTGCTTCGGCAAGCCGGTGGTTGGTCTTAGCCTGATCGATGGACTGCACTGCAGCCTTCAAGTCCGGCCTTGCCTCGAGCGCGATCTTACGAAACTCCCCAAGTGGCGAAATTTGCTCCGAGAAGTCAAAGGGCCCCGTCACGTCAAACTGTTCGACAGGCGTCCGGTCGTTCAGCAGCATCAGAAGCTGGATTTTCGCCGTTCGCAGGCTTACTTCTGCAGTTTGCAGGTCGGACTCAAAGGTAACGCGCTGCAGTTGCAGACGGTCCAGGTCGATTCGTGCAATATCCCCTGCCTTGAATCGTTCGCTACTCACCTGAAGCACATGATCGTAATAAGAAAGATTTTCCTTCGCCACATCCAAAACTGCCTTTTGCTGTAGGACTTGTACAAATGCGCTCCGCAAGGCAAAGAGGAGGGTTCGTTCCTGATCCGCCAGTTGCGAGATTGCGACGTCTGTTCCCTTCTTCGCGCTCTCCAGCCGCAATCCCCTCTTGTTCATCCGCTCGATCAAATAGGTTACAGAGGCCAACGGAAACGTATCCGCCAAGGCGCCATACGACTTCCATGGTTGCAATTGATCCACCGACGCCGTGAAGTTCGGGTTCGGACGCAGATGAGCCGTGATTTCTTGTGCCCGGGACTCATCGATACCGATCCGTCCTGCCTGCAACGTCGGATTGTCCGCCAAAAATCTCGCCCGAACCTGCTGCCATGTTAAAGCCTGCTGCGCGAAGGACTCTGTGCTGAGGCAACCCACAACTATAAACCCTATAAAGAGACGCCACGCCAGACGCTTCATGTCACCTCCCTGAGCATGTTGTTCCTCTCTTTCCACCGGAGCTCCCAAGGCCATCAGAACCGACGAACATCATGTGCCATCCTGATTTACGCCCTTGCTCCTTTTACTTTTGTTGAGACCATTTCCTGGATGAGTGTTTTTAATCTATTCATATTGATGGGTTTTTCTAAATAGGCCGTGGCACCTCGATCAAAGGATTTACGACGAACTTCCTCACTTCCGAATGCTGTAATAACAATGATGCATGTCTCGGGTTGAAGCTTCTTGATCCCCGGGAGAATATCTAATCCCGTCAACCCGGGCATCCGAATATCGGTGATGACAAGATCAAACGGCTCCTCCACAAGTTTTCGAATTGCCTCAGAACCGTTCTCCGCTGAATCGAACTCAATTCCATCCTCGAGCAGGGAGTCTTTCAACAAGGCCCTCATCTCTTCATCGTCTTCGATGATCAGTATTCGAACCATTTTGAGGATTTCCTTCTCCTGTACCGTGTTTATGCAATAGGGTTACCAATTTGAAGAAAAGCAGAAACCTTCTCATTTCAGTGGGTTTTGAAAATAGATGGGAATCGAAGAAACAAAGAGATGGGGAATAATGCGACAGCCCGTGGCAAAATGGGACAAAAGGATTTAGGGAATGATACTATATTTCTTCAATCTTGCGGTAAAGCGTTTTTCGATCAAGGCCCAGTATTTCAGCCGCCTTCGATTTGTTTCCCCCGGCGTCGATCAGCACCTTCTTGATATATTCCTTCTCTAATTGATCCAACGTGTATTTCTTATGGAGACCTTTCTCCAGAAGGCTTTCCTCGTCCGGCTCACGGAGCATCGAAGAGGGTAAATCCTCCGGCAGGATCACTTCATGCCGACAAAGGGCTATCGCCCTCTGAATGATATTTTCCAACTCTCTGACGTTTCCAGGCCATGAATAATTTATGAGTATTCTTAAAGTTTCTTCCGAAACCCCCGATATCTTCCGATTCGGTTTGTTCCCAAATTGGTTGATAAAATGGTCAACGAGAAGAGGGATATCTTCCCTCCGCTCTCGAAGAGGTGGCAATTCGATATCAATGACCTTCATCCGGAAGTATAAGTCTTCACGAAAGCGACCTTGGTGGATGAGGTTCTCTATATCTCGGTTCGATGCAGAGATGATCCTCACATCGATGGGGTAAGAGTTCGTATCCCCGAGGGGCCGAACTTCTCTCTCCTCAATCACCCGGAGCAATTTCGCCTGGAACAATGGAGACATCTCTGTGACCTCATCCAAAAAAATGGTTCCTTCAGCGGCTTCAACAATTAAGCCCTTCTTATCGGTCTTCGCATCGGTGAAGGCCCCCTTTTTATAACCGAACAACTCGCTCTCAAGAAGCGTTTCCGGGATGGCCGCACAATTGATCGGGATGAAAGGACCCTCCTTTCTGATCCCATTATAATGGATTGCCCTTGCCACCAACTCCTTGCCCGTTCCGCTTTCTCCGGTGATCAGAACATTACTGGTGCTATCACCAATTCGTTCAATGAGGTCGTAAATACTTTGCATGGAAGGGCTTTTTCCAATGAGGTGGTGGAAGTGATATCTTGATTCCACCTCCTTTCTTAACCGGACCACTTCTTTTTTTAACAAACGATTTTCCAGCGCCTTTTTAACCGTCAGGACGAACTCGTCGATTTGAAACGGCTTGGTGATATAGTCGTAGGCGCCCATCTTCATCGCCTGGATGGCGGATTCAATCGTTCCAAAGGCCGTGATGATGATCACCGGTGTCAGGGGCGCCACCCGCTTCGCCTCCTGAAGGAGATCCAAACCTTTCAAGCCTTTCATCCTTAAATCGGTGACGATGACATCGAACTCTTCTTTCTTGATCGTCTTGGAGGCCTCCAAACTTTGATTGATCGTCAGGGCCGAGAATCCCTCTTGACTGAGGACATCGGAGAGCAATCCACACATCTCCAGGTCATCATCAACGACTAAAATTCTGTACCTTTTATTCGTCATCTTTCATCTGCCCTTGGACAGAGGGAAGATAGACCTTGAAGACCGACCCCTTCCCAACCTCACTCTTCACCTCGATCCATCCTTCGTGATCCTGCACGATGCCCTGCGTCACCATCAAACCTAATCCTGTCCCTGTATCTTTCGTCGTAAAAAAGGGATCGAAAATCTGTTGGATGGCTTCTCTCTTTATTCCAACTCCCGTATCCTCCACGCATACCTCCACATATTGCCTCCGGTCGTCCTCCAGCCCCTCCCTTGAAATCTCCTTCATCGAAGCGGATAGAGAAAGCTTTCCCCCCTCGGGCATCGATTGTATCGCGTTAAGGATGAGGTTTAAAAAAACCTGTTGGAGTTGATCCGGATTTCCGATCACGGGTGGAAGGTTATCCTTCATATCCTTGACCACGCTCACACTCTGCCTCTGAATCTGTTGATCGAGAAGATCGAGGGTGTTCTCTAAAATGGCCCTGAGATTTAAATCCCTCCATTCCGATTTCTTTCTCCTCACAAACCCGAGGAGTTCTTGAATGATCTTTGTAATGCGCTCGGTTTGGCGAAGGATAATATTCAAATAGTTATGTGTCTCCTCATTTTCTCCCAGTCTTTTTTGCATCAACTCCGCTCTTCCATGGATAATGCTGAGAGGCGTTCCGATCTCGTGAGCCAGCTCCGAAGCTAATTGACCAATGGTCGCGAGCTTTTCCGATTGCCGAAGACTCCTTTCCAATTCTAATTTGGTTTCAGCTTCCCGCAAGATCCGTTCCCGGGCTCTTCTTAAGTCCACCGCCATTTGATTAAAGGCCTGAGCCAATTGGGAGAGTTCATCTCTTCTTCTCAAATCGATCTGGTGATCGAGATCCCCTTTTGACAAATGGTTGATTCCGTCCATGAGTTTGGAAATGGGGTGTGTCACCCATTTCCTCGTGCCTAAAAGGATCAACACCAACGTCCCGCAAATGAGCACAAAGATCGTAACGAAAATAGACCATTGCGATTTCTCGATTTCCTTCTCCATCAAGGAGGTGTGTCGAAGGGTGGAAACACCTCCGATGTGCCCGGTTCTCTCTTTGAAAGGGAGAGTGTATGAAAACATTGGGACTTTTTGATGGGTGTCAAATTCCTCTTGGGGACGGTCTTCTCGAACCGATCTTTTGATCAAACCCAAATAAGGTTCAATGCCCCTCTCTAAAGAATGACTATGAAAGATGAGGTTTTCCTCGGGGTAGTAAACGACGACATCCAAAGTCTTTCCATTTTCGCTCACGGCATCGATCAGCCTCTGGATATACTTCATCTCCTCCGGTAGCTGAATCGCCTCGAGCGACACCTTTAGGGCTTGAGTGGTACTTCTCACCTCGGTCTTCATCCTTGTCAGGAGGATCTCCCGACGGGATAAAGTATTAAGATAGCCATATCCTGAAAGCACAACCACGATGATCAGGGAGAGATAAAGAGTTAACTTCGTCCCGAGCCTCAATGCAGATAACCTCCGTCAACTTTACAATCTTCTGACCGGAACGTGCCCCAACCCGCCAAGGCGGGATAGGCGAGGTTTGTATAGGGTCTGGAAAAAGTAGAGCGCATCTGTGAACTAATACCATTCTAAATTATTTCAAATATCAAAACAAATGGCTGGTCGGCGGATCAGATTTTCCCAGAAAGAGGTTCGGCGTACCCGGTTAATTCAACATAACCCACGCCCTTGATGGGATCGCCCTGGTATTTCCCGTCCACCTTGACACTTCCTTCCCAGTAGGTCACCCGGGTGGATTCCGTGGTAATCAATTCTTGATCTTTAACGGCCGGCGAGATGGTCAAATCAATCCGATGACCGGGGACTTTAACCCTCCATTCGGAAGGATAGACGGCTTTGCTCTTTGGGCTTTTCCAGTGATCCAGGACTTCAATCTGAAATTCGTTCCTAAGTAAGTGCTGGTATGTTCCATCAGGAAAGATGATGGTTCCACTCGAATAAGGGTCTATTTTCCCATCCTTTTCTCGGATTTGATAAAACATCAGCTCCGTCCCCCCCTCCAACTGAATGCTGAACCAATCCCATCCAACCTGGTATTCCCGCAGTTGAGAGGAGCCAAACTCATGGTCCATCCAGCTGATCCCTTGGACAGGAATCTCTTTGTCTTGCAGAAAGATTTTTCCTTCCGTTTTTAAGCGAGGGATGGAGTAATAATGTGAGGCATATCCCTCTCCTTCAGCTTTCTGACTGATCCCATTTTGCCCATGGATGACCGGTTTTTTTTCAGGCGTCAGCATTAATTCAATTCCAAAAGTCTTATCTCCGGCTTTGAGAACATGGTTTTGCATCCCAGGACCTTCGCCTTCAACCGACCAGTCCTCGATCCAGATCCGAAAGGTCTTTTCGCCTTTCTTGTAAGGGGAAGCTCCGGCCTCTCCCAAGCTTCCGCGGCTGATCTTTTCGAGATATTCAAACTTTCCTCTCGATTCATCCGTGATGGCAAGATGGGCAAAATAAAGGTCTCGGATGGACCAATTCGATTTTTGACGTTTTGTTTCCCTGTTTAAACCGGTTCTGAAAAAAGTAAGCTGGTAACCAAACGATTTCTTCTCTTGACTATAAAGATGGCCGGAATAATACCACCATTCCGTTTTGAAATCGGGATGAGAAAAATGATCTTGAGGAAAAGAAAAGACTCTCCCCGGAAGCGCCCGTTTAAACTCTTGGCCAAAAAGCGTAGAAGCAAAAAAAGTGACCGCCAGGAGAATTACAGAACAACCGGTCATTGCGATCCGAAAGCGAACCAATCTCATCCTCCGAGCCTAGACTCTGATCTGTGGAATCTTTTTTTGGAAATCTGCGTAATCAAGAGAGCCCAAATTAGTTCTTCAGAGCTCTCTTTCTAAATTTTCTGTTATTGTAATGGAAAAAACGAAACAGAATCAATAAATTTGTAGACGCCCAGGACAAAAAGTGGTAATAAGGTAGACTTAGAAGCCCCGATTGGAAGCAAGTAGGAACTTCGTCTACTAATTGTTAGATAGCGATGGATGAGTATTTATGAAACGTTTTTTCTACGCGGCTTTCACTCTATGGGAACTGCTATATGGCAAAAGAGGAAAATGTACCATTCTACTGGTGAGGTGACATGCTGATGAAACAGAAAACAGAAAGCGCAGAGGATAATGAAGCGTACAGGTGTATTCACTGTGCGGGAGTAGCCAACATCCTAATACGCGAACATACAAAAAAGGGAACATGGCCAGAAATTGAATTTTGCCCCTTCTGTGGACTGTCTAATATATACCCAAGAGAACTCGACAACGAGCACAGCAAATTATTGAACGAGAAAAAATTATAAGACGGGAAAAGGGGACAGCCTGCCGCCCCCTTTTACTTAATAGTGCCCGTGCCCAATAAATAGGCGTACGCAACGGAATTAAGGACAACCATTGAAGGATTTTGCAGAGAAACTCCGGCCTGATCTCCTGAATATCGAGGACAAGAATCGCTCTAATCTCTTTGCGTGGCGCGGTCAGTTCTCCCCTCAATTAATCGAATATCTTCTTGATGCATACTGTCATCCTGGCTCTATAGTCCTTGACCCATTTGCCGGAAGTGGGACAGTTTTATATGAAGCCGCGGCGATGTCCTTGCCAGCATATGGATTCGAGATTAACCCTGCTGCATGGTGTTTCAGCAAACTCTATGAATTCACTAACACGGAAACGGAAGAAAGAAGGCAGATTATCAGCGAGCTACAAGAGAACCTCAACAAGCAGTTTCGGTTCATGCTTTTCTCTGATGACCAGCTGGATGATAACGTTGTTGAGACGAAAATAGTTAGTATTGGGAATCTGATAAGTGACCGTGCGAAAACTCTGTGTAACGCTCTTATCGTGCTGCTTGACGTTTACAATAATCCTATCACAAATAGGACTGTTCACGACAAATTTCACGCACTCGCCGAGCTCATTCTACGGCTTCCATACACTAACAGGCCAATTAAAGCAGATCTGCAAGACGCCAGGGCACTGCCTCTCGATTCGGGGTCTGTTGACTTTGCAATCACATCTCCGCCGTACATTAATGTGTTCAACTATCACCAGAACTACCGGAGATCAGTTGAGCTTCTTGGATGGGACCTCCTTCGCGTCGCAAGATCTGAAATCGGGTCAAACAGGGCTAACCGGGGAAATCGATTTCTTACGGTTATCCAATATTGCATCGACATGGGTCAGGCAGTACAAGAACTCTCTAGAGTGATCAAGAAGGACGGCCGCGCAGTCTTAATTATCGGCCACGAATCAAGAGTTCTCGGTGCCCCTTTTTACAATGCCGATATCCTGGAACGAATAGCTCGGGAGGCAGGGTTGTTTGATGTCGTCCTGCGTCAGAAACGTGTGTTCCTCAATCGCTTCGGGCAAGAGATACGGGAGGATTTGCTTAACTTAGAAAGAAGGGGCTCCATCAGGGACCGGACGACTCCGTTGACTCTCGGAAGAATGGTTGCCCGCGAAGCCCTTAAGGCTGCGTTGCCGGTGGTTGCGGAGGGGAACTGTGAACTTCTTGGAGAGGCGATTGAGAGAGTCAACGAGATTGAGGGAACGCCGCTTTTCGATAGCGCACAATACACCTACTACCAAACGAGGGATTCTGTCATGATGGTGAAAGAGAACGAAGAGAAATTCATAAAAGGGCAGATGCCGGTATTTCCAACGCCACATATGGACAAACTTAAAGCACTCCTTCGAAATCCAAGGCTGCCCACTGCTGACAAGCCCAGGGTTGAAGAAGCGGTACAGAGGTACAATGGCTGGATTAGTGAGCTTCAGCGCACCAAACCTGGTCAGAAGAATTCAGTCCGTCAGCTTGTGGAGGCAACCAACCGTTACAAGGCGTTCATCGAACTGGACCTCATATTCGATAGCCCCGAGAACTTCCTCTATCGCCAGAAAGGCCAACTAAAACTTGACAACACCATCCTGGAGGAATTCCTCCCGCAACTAGTGTATCGCAGCCTCCAATTGGACAATCAGACGTTTGAGTATGGACCGCGTAACACATTCGCGGGGCTGAGCTTTACTTCATCTATTGTAGATTCTGGACGTGGCGGGCATCCGCGATTAAGAACGAAAGATCAAGACTTCGTCCTCGGCAAGCGGTTGTACATGATGACGTTTTTTGACAAGGACTTCACTCAATCAGAAGTGATCGAATCGCATCTCGGCTACGTGTGCGTCGAATGCAAGACGAACCTGGACAAGACGATGTTTCAAGAGGCAGTGGCAACCAGCCGGGACCTCAAGATTGCCGTTCCCTCCTCACTGTACTTCCTCGTATGCGAGTTTCTGGATATGACTCCGGTCTCCATCACATCGACTCAGATAGATGATGTGCTGGTAGTGAGGAAAGCGAAGCGAATGTCATCGAATGTCAGGCAGGAATACAGAAGCGCCGAGGCCAGAAGAAAACACCGCAAAGCCTATGTCGAGTTCTTGGAATCAGCGAGGTACTACGCTGACGTGTTCCAAAGAATGATTGACAAGATTCAGAGCATGGTGGAAGAGACAGATCCCGAGACCGACAAGGTTCTGAAACAAGGTCACTTCTGAGATGAAATCCCCCAACGAGGCGATGGAGAACGAGAGGCAATGGTCATGGCTGGCTGTTGCCTACACCTCATGGCACGCGTTGAGGGTGTAGAAGAAGTCCCCAAGCAGATTCGTGGGCAAGATGTAGAAAAAAATGGCCTCATAGGAGCGTTACGCGGAGACGGGTGGGTTGTATTAAGGAAAACCTGGCCCAACGAGTCAGTCCACCGGATCGCCGAGAAATCCGGCTCCCGGTGAGCCGTCAGTCACATTAGGCTTATGTTGATTCAACGTCTTGGGGTGCGATAACCCATGTATTTTGATATAATTGGTAATATAGAGGATACTGGAATAAAGCCATGGGAAGAGAAAAAAAGGAACAGGTATTTGCGCTTTGCGTTGAGAACAAGGACTGTGAGGATCTAGAAAAGCGTAAGATCTACAGGGTTCTGCCAGACGAGAAGGCAGAAAAAGAGGGATACTTCAGAATAATCGATGAAACAGGCGAGGATTATCTTTATCCCCAGTCCTATTTCGTTCTTGTACAGTTACCCCGCGAAGCGCAAGAAGCACTGAGGGTAGCAATCTAAGATATTCCGTTTTGTCCAAATCATTTGGGTCCGCGGCGGTTCTATAAGCGTTGGCTATGTTGACCCACCCTGTTGGACCCCCGTACGCATGACCCTCGGCATATCGGAATTGAGGCTATAGAAAAGGTTGCTAAGCAGACTGCTGGGTAAAAGGTGTATGGGTAGTCTATCTGCTGAGAACCGCTGCCGACAAGTTCCTTCTTATGCCCATCGAGTTCTGCTTTCATGGTAAAACGATTGGTCAGTTAACAGATCATCCATGAAGGATGCGGCAAAAGGTCCCGGCGACCCTTAACTTTATCTGTTCAGACAAGAGAGGGACCTGATGATCGAGAATCGATTTGACCATGATGGTTGTTCTTCAATCAGGAAAGGGAGACAGAGTAATCTTAACCGGGGGGAGACTCTTGAAATAAAATCATTCTATCGGCACAAGGGAGGAAATGTATGTTTAAATAAGCGTTAGAATTTGAACAACCATTCAGGGAAAGGGGGATCTTATGAGAAAATTGTTTTATGTTATTGTGGTGCTACTTCTTATGGGAAGTACTCAAGTTTTTGCACAAGGGACTAAGCAAGTGCAACTTGCTTTGGTAAATCCCGTACAGATATTCAGAGAAGATACTTCAATTGAAGGAGTTAGAATAAATTTCCTATATGGCCTTAACGCTAATTTGAAAGGCCTTGATCTTGGGCTTGGCAACGGAATCAAAGGAAATGTTGAAGGTGTACAATTGGGTTCTGTAAATTATATTGAAGGCAATTTTCTTGGGTTGCAGCACGGTACTGCAAATTTTACCGAGGGCAATTTTAATGGTTTCCAATCAGGACTTTATAATTATGCGGGTAAGATGAAAGGATTTCAGCTGGGTTTTGTGAATAACACAGGCAGTTTGGAAGGTTTGCAAATCGGATTGGTAAATATTAATGGAAGCAAGAATCCTTTCTATATTCTGCCGATCGTAAATTTTTCCTTTAGATAAGATAACTCGATAAGATATGAACAACAAGAGATGTTTTTGAATAAAGCAGGGCTTGATATAAGAGTCTCGTTTACGGGTGAAAGATACTTTCACTCCAAGTGATGGCCCGCGCAGGTTATGCAAATCCCGTCTGAGATTGTAAATCCCCTGTCCCCACTGGAAATATAATACACAACTGGTTTTTCGGGTCCAACTGCCGTATAATTTCTTTGTGCCGAAAGCCCTCCTGATCCATTCAACTGAAAAATCGTTAGTGGTTTCCGAGCAGCCTGTCTCGGTCTTTCCGGTCTTGGGCGTGATTACGGTGGCAGCCCTCTTTCCCGAGAGTTGGGAAGTAGATGTCGCCGACGAAACGATCGAGGAGATCGACCTCGACCGCAACGTCGATCTGGTAGGTATCTCGACGCTCACGCTCAATGCTTCTCATGCTTATGACCTGGCAGATGATTTTCGCAATAGAGGCGTACCTGTCTTGATGGGGGGCATGCATCCTTCGGCCCTGCCGGAGGAATCTCTCCAGCACGCTGATGCTGTTGTTGTGGGTGAAGCAGAAGGGGTGTTCCATCGCGTTCTTTCGGATCTGGGAAATGGCAGGATGAAGGGAATCTATAAGAGTGAGGAGCTTCCGGATATTACGAAAGTGCCGCACCCGCGATTTGACCTCCTTCAACCCAAACACCGCCGCTTCATCCACTCCATCCAGGCCACGCGTGGTTGTCCTCATGACTGTGATTTCTGTTCCGTCACTCCCTTCTTCGGACACAAATACCGTCTGAGACCCGTGGAGGATGTGGTCCGTGACCTCCGGACTTCCCTCGAACAGGCCTCATCCAGAATGGTCTTCTTCGTTGATGACGATATCGGCGGCAATCCGCATTACGCGAAGGAAGTCTTTCGAGCCCTCATTCCTCTCAAGATAAAGTGGGGAAGTTTTGCTTCTGTTGCGTTCACAAGGGATCGTGAGTTGGTCGACCTGGCCGTAAAATCTGGCTGTATCGAGCTCTTCATTGGCTTTGAATCCATCTCCCAGGAAAATCTGGATACCTCCCGCAAATCGTGGGCCCGAGCGGATCGGATGACGGAGTATATCAAAATCTTCCACGACCACGGCATCATTGTTGAGGGCGCATTTATCTTCGGCCATGAAAACGATCAAAAAGATATCTTCCGGAAGACAGTGGATTTTGTCCAAACGGCCGGCATCCAGGTACCTATATTCGGTATCCTCACTCCCTACCCGGCTACCCGCCTGAGAGCTAAACTGAGCAATGAAGAGAGGCTTTTACCCGAATCCTCCAACTGGCGGCTCTACGACGGTTCCCATGTCCTCTTCAGGCCGGCCCATATGTCGCCCGAAGAACTGGAGGAGGGATTCCTCTGGGCCAAGAAATATTGTTCGGCACCGCGCTCGGTTTTCAGAAGGATGTTCCGAGCGCCGCGGGCTCATTGGCTTATAGCTCTAGGACTCAATTTCTCGATGTATTTCGGCAGGACAAAACAGATCAGAGCGCGTTGGCCTCGCTCCAAAGGACGATTGGTCCGGCCAGGAGCATGGTAGACCAAGATCCATCTCCGGCTCGAAGAATGCTGGATGGGGTCACCTGTCTTCAAGTGGAGGTGAATCTATGACAGTTCGTATCGTGCAGCTTGGAAGTCCCCGCGCAAGCGGCGAGGGGCTTCGCATTGGTACTGTCCGGCGGCCACCAAGAGGCGTGCCTAAAAGCGAGTTTGCCTCACGCAATTACTATGATGTGTGGCTGCCTAACCTCGCACCCAGTGAACAGCTTGTCAAGGCCGGACGATCGGCCAAAAATGAGACCGCTTGGCGCACTTTCCTCAAACGCTACCGCTCAGAAATGAGCCAACCGGAGAACAGCCGGGTTCTTGATCTGCTCGCTGCGTTATCGCATCAGGCGAATTTCTCGGTCGGATGTTATTGCGATGATGAGCAGCACTGCCATCGCTCAATGCTTCGTCAACTCCTCGCTGAGCGTGGCGCCTTAATCGCATGAGTGAGCAGCCATCGCAGAAGAGAAGAAATCTTTTCCGGTTATCGAAAGTCCCGCTATGAGTATATTTTTACGAAACTGTAAGTGTTTTGCACAAAAACCGTCAGATTCAATTCCTCCAATATTAGTCCAAGGCTGACTTCATACAATTCACCAATAAAATTCAAAAGATGGAATATCTTAGAGGCATTCCGAAATTGGCGACGGGCACATACTACACATAGGGAATTTTTAAATTTGAACCCGGCCCTAAATTAATACAAACGACATAAATAATTTGAAGCCCCCCCTTCCTCTTCATGTTTCTTCCCACCCAAATGACGATATTAGGTTTCTATACATAAGGTCTGAAAATTTTCTCCAACTTTTTGCATCCTCCCCTCTCTGGAGACTGTGTCGTAATGGCGATGCGGGACTTCGTGCAGGCAGGCGGCTTTGGCGACGGCGCGGGGGAGGAAGAATATCGGGGACGGAATATTGGAAATTGATACGGTAACATATTAAATTAATCCAATAGACAGGAAAAAGATATGGACAAGGAATTCGGAAGAGATTTTTCCAAAGGGAGTATTCGCAGACACCTTTTGAACTTCTCCATCCCCATGCTCTTAGGAAACTTGATACAAATCGGTTACAGCCTCATCAATATTATATGGGTTGGACATTTAGTCGGAGAAAATGCGGTCGGGGCGGTAGGGATTAGTTTCCCTATCCTTCTCATCCTCATCGGATTTGCCATGGGCATCACGCTGGCAACGACGATACTCGTTTCACAGTATTATGGGGCGAGAGAATACGGGATGGTAAGAAAGGTTGTCAACAATTCATTTTCGTTACCGCTGATCGTCGGGGTCGCTTTAACTTTTGCATGCATCCTTTCGCGCAATTTTCTTTTGGAACTTATCAAAACACCTCCCGAAAACTTTGCCATGGCATCGAGCTACCTTCGAATCATGTTGCTAAGCTTCATCCTGACGTATATGGGATTTCTCATAAGTTCCATCCTCAGGGGAATAGGCGATACAATGACCCCTTTGATATTCATGGCGGTGGGGGTAGGACTCAATGCCATCCTTGATCCATTTTTCATCGGAGGTTTCGGTCCGTTCCCCCGTCTTGGTCTGAACGGAGCAGCCTATGCGACACTGATATCGCAGACCGCCGCAGTAAGTCTAGGTTTTATTTACCTGAACTGGAAAAACCATCTGGTAGCGTTCCATCCCAGAGAACTTGCCTTTGACAGACACCTGACCCTTCTGGTTTTCAAGATCGGTGTTCCGTCCATCATTCAGCAATCACTGGTTTCGATCGGCGCTATGTTTGTCACCACTTTCGTTAACTCCTTTGGTAGTACGGCGACCAATGCCTTTGGAGCGGTCGGCAGGGTGGACATGATTGCTATTTTGCCTGCCCTATCGATGAGCATGGCGGTTGCAGCGCTGACCGGACAAAATCTTGGGGCCGAAAAACCCGAGAGGGTAAAAGAGGTATTTAAATCGGGTGTTCTCATGACCTCTTCCATCACCATTTTCATATCGCTGATCGTGGTCTTCTTTTCAAAATTCATACTGATCCTGTTCGGTCTTGGAAATAATGCAAAAGTTATGGAGATAGGAATAACCTATCTGCGGATTGTAGGTTCGAGTTACCTATTTCTCGCTGTGATGTTTATTTCAAACGGTGTGATTAACGGGGCAGGTCATACCATGATCACCATGACGTTTACATTGCTTTCGCTATGGATAATCAGGGTACCGGTTTCATGGTGGCTGTCAAAAACCAGCCTGGGAATCACGGGGGTATGGATTGCCATTGCATTAAGCTTTTTTGTGACGATGATCGTCAGTCTTGCCTATTACTTCTCGGGAAGGTGGAAAAAATCAGCGATTATCAAGCGTGCTGCCGTTCCGGCAATAGGGTAAGTGGCTCAAACAATTCCGCCGTCCACGACAATCGTTTGGCCGGTGACGTAGTCCGATTGGTCTGAGGCAAGAAAGAGGACAGCCCGGGCGACTTCTTCTGGCTTCCCGATCCTACCGAGGCTGCAGGATTTGATGATGGCTCCGACCTTCTCCTTGGGCATCTTGGACACCACTTCCGACTCGATCAGGCCCGGAGCCACGGCATTCACATGGATGTTGAAAGAGCCTAACTCTCGGGCCAGCGATTTTGTGAAGCTGATCATCCCTCCCTTGGTTGCCGCATAATTGACCTGGCCCGGAGTGCCCATGATTCCGCTGATGGAAGAGATATTGATGATTTTTCCCTTCTTCTGAGGAATCATCTTTCGAATCACAATCCTGCAACAATAAAAAAGGCTGGTCAGGTTCGCTCTGAGGAGAGAGTCCCAATCCTCATCGCTCATCAACATAAGGAAGTTGTCCCGGACGAGGCCCACGTTGTTCACCAAAATATCGATCTTCCCGTATTGGGCGAAGGTCTCTTCCACCATTTCCTTTACCGGGTCGGGCTGCGTGACATCCGCTTTAAACAGGCCGACGCTGAGCCCTCTGGATTTGGCTTCCTTCTTCAGATTTTCTGCGGCCTCCACGTCCTTTGAAAAATTGGCGACCACCTTTGCCCCATTCTCGGCAAAGAGAAGGGAGATCGCTTTTCCGATTCCCTTCGTTCCCCCAGTGACTATGGCTACTTGATCCTTCAACAACATCTTCATCCTCCCCCTTGTCTTACGGATCTCCCTCACCTTGTCCCTCTCCCCGCGGGGGAGAGGGGAAAATGCAGCGTCGGCATTTACTGCCGACGAAGATGTTCTGAATCTAACCGCCCCCAGTAAATGGGGGCGCTACAATTCTCCAATTCCAAATGACTAAAACTATTTTGTTCTGAATTTTGATCATTGAAATTTATTTGGAATTTGGCGCTTGGGATTTGGAATTTCCCAATGGGCTGACTCTTGCTCTTTTCATTCTTCCCACCAGCTCCCAAAGGGGGCCGCGAATTCGAAATCTCCGTATTTGCTCCATCAAATTTTTCGTGATGTTAATCTCCAGTCCGGGGACGATCCACTTTTGCCTCGCAAGGGCTTTCTCCTGAACGATCTCACTCAGCCTCCCTCCCAATTTTGGCGAAATGTAGAAATGAGGGTAGATGAGGTTAGCGTCCTGAGAGATAACCCCCTGAGAACGAGAAATCCGCTCCATTTCGGTTCCCGGATAGATTCGGATGCCCAACATCGCAATGACCGCAGTGGGATCGAGCTGATCCATCAAACGGAAGGACTCCTCGATCGTCTCTTCATCTTCCCCTGGCCCTCCGAACAGGAGATAGTGGCACTGATTCACCTTCAATTTGGAACAAATCTCTGAGGCTTGGATGATGTCCTCTCGAGTAAAAGACTTCCTGTAACTCTCAAGCATCTGCGGAGATCCTGAATCCGTCCCAAATTCGATTCCATCACACCCTGCCTCTTTCATCCTTTGCAACAGGGTTTCATTCAGAAAGCTCGGGTTGATAAAAGCACTCCATTTGACATCGACCTTTCTTCGAACCATCTCCCGGCATAAGGCTTCTGCAAAAGAGGGTGGATAGTTAAAGATATCGTCAACAAAATAGAGATAGTCCACTCCCTCTTCCACGAGGTGTTCAATTTCCCCTACCACATCCTCCGTCTTCCTCAGCCTGACCCTTTTCCCTTCTAACAAAGGGTAAGTGCAGTAGATACAGGAGAAGGGGCAGCCTCGCTTCGTCTGAATATTTCCCATCCCACCCTCTTCCAAATAACGATGGGTTTCGAAAAGACTCCGATCAGGGCTTTGGATGGGAGAGACTCGAGCTCCTTCTGTCAAAGGAGGGAAAGGCTTCTCTTTAATAAGAAGATGGGGGGATGGAGAAATGGGAACACCCTTCTCGAGATGCTTCACCAATTCCACGAACACTTTTTCCCCCTCTCCTACAACCCCAACATCGACGTCGAAATGCTGAAGAAGCTCTTTTGGTGCCAAAGAATATCCTGACCCTCCGATGAGCAAATGTGAGGAGGTGGATTGACGACATATTCCAATGACCTCCTCTACCTCTTTGAGATAAGAGATGGAGGTTGGGTAAGTGAGATTATCGAGATTTCTAAGCGAGATGCCGATCATGTCGGGTTGAAAGCGCTGAAGGGTGTTCTTGAGATCAGTCGGTACCTCTTGAGAAAAGCAGAGGTCGATGACTTCAATCGGATGGCCCTCTTCTCTTAATGCCTTGGCGATGTAAGCCAATCCCAGAGGAAAGACAGGAAAAGGCATCCTCTCACGATTGACGGAGATGAGGAGAATTTTCATAAGGAAGTTCTTTATCCTTGATCCTTCGAATCACCTCCATCTGGGCGCCCCGTAGGACAAAGTTTGACATCAAGAAGTAAAAGAAGTGATGCCTGGGGCCCCAGAGCAGGCGCTTCAATATGGATCGAGGGGCACAGATATATTTCTGTGCCCAGAGGTATCCGTCTTGGAGTTCCTGGACAGTCATCTTTCTCGGCTCGAAGACCGCATGGCTCATGTCATAATGGGACCAGTTGCGGTCGAAGATCCTCCCCTCCTCTTCCAGCCGCTTCTGAAGAGGGGTCCCCGGAAAGGGAGTGAGAATGGAGAAAGTGGGGAGTTCAATATTATTTTTCTGGACGAATTCAACCGTTCTTCTAAAAATGGTGGGATCGTCTCCATCGAATCCGAAGATGAAAGAACCGTGTATCCCGATTTGGTGGTGTTGGATCGTATTGACCCAATTTGATAATTCTCCAGCATTGACAAATCGTTTCGAGACGCTGTCCAGATTCTCCTGGAGAAGGGATTCGAAGCCGATGAAGAGGGAGACACAGCCGCTCTCTTGAGCATTTTTGAGAAGCTCCTCATTCATGGCAATCTTGATGGTCGTAAACGCCATCCATTTGACCCTGTGGCGTTTAAAAATCTCAAAGAGGCCGCGGGCGTAGTTTTCATTGGCGGTCACGTTGTCATCGGCCAAAAAGAGGTATTCCCCTTTTTTCTCGATGATGAGGGACAGCTCCCGATCTATTTCTTCAAGCGGACGGAGCCGATAACGCTTACCATTGATGATCGGAATAGAGCAGAATTCACATCGGTTCGGACAACCTCGCGTGGTCTCGATGACTTTGAAGAAGGGTCGATACCCTTCCGCCAGAAGGTCCCTCCTCGGAAGAGGCATTCCCTTTAGATCCGACCACTCCCGATTCTTATAAAATGGTTTGAGTTCCCCTGCCTCGAAGTCTTGCAGGACTTTCTCGAGTACCCCTTCCGCCTCTCCGATGAAGACCGAGTCAGCATGTTCTTTTGCCTCCCCGGGCAAAAGGCTGGGGTGGACTCCTCCCAAAATCACCTTGACTCCCCTCTCACGAAACCCATCCGCAATCGCATAGGCTCTGTTTATCACACAGGTCAGGCCGGTGATCCCTACCAAATCAACATCGGCGTTGAAATCGACCTTTTCAATCGCCTCGTTAATGATCTTGACCTCATAGGTTTTCGGAAAGAGAGAGGCAAGAAGGGTGAGGCCTAATATGGGGAAGGGGTACAATGTGTCATTGGAAAATTTAATCCCCTTTTCCCTGGGAAAGATAAGAAGAACCTTTTTCAAATGCGGATTGCGCCCGCCTTGATGAGCCTGTGGCGAGGCAGGGATTGCGGATTGTGGAGTCATTCTTTCCCTTGTTCTATAAATTGCTGCTGCCCACTGCCTTCTGCTTGCTGCCTCCTATTTCCTGGTTTCTAATCCGAACTCTGAACCCATCACTCCGAGCTAGCATTCAAGGTTCGGCTGTTTCCAAGGCCTTTTCGTCGCATTCTCCCAAACGTATCGGAGGATGAGCCGATAGGCCATTCGCTTGAAAGGATTCGGGTTGAAGAAGGCGCCCAGAAGGATCTTTGGTTGGGTGTAATATTTTTTCAGGTAAACCTGCTGAAGGTGATGAACCTCCTCCGGGGACAAAAATTTTGTATCCATCACGGGGTGCATAAAATCATAATTACCCAAATCCCTCTCTCGAATCCTTCCCAATCGCTCCGCCTCTTCGAAATATTTTGTCCCTGGAAGGGGGGTAGTCAGGGTAAGAACCAGGAAGTCACTCTGCGGCTTGACGAATTGGAAGACCTCCTTGATCGACTCTCGGGAGTCATTCCAGTCTCCGAACATGATGTTGGCCATGACCATGATCTCATTTTTTCTGAGAATATCGATGGCCTTCTGGGCCATCTCTCTGGATTGATTTTTCTCATATCGGTCGAGCACGTCGGGCTGGATGCTTTCGATTCCCAGCATCACCTCATACAGTCCGAGCCGTTTCATCTCGGGGATGAGATCCTCATCTCGAATAATATCCTTGGTCCGGGATTGAAACCAGAAATGGATGCGCAGGCCCGACTTCCCCAACTCGTCAAGAAACTCTTCCACCCGCCTCCGATTCCAGTTGAAGGTATTCTCGTTGAAGACGAAAAGCGTCTTGCCGTATTGACGGTGCAGATGCGAAATCTCCTCCACGACTTTCTTGCCGCTCCGTCCCCTCCAGACCGCTTCCCAGAACCTGGACTCTGAGCAATAAGCGCATCGATCTCCGCAGCCGCGGCTCGTAGAAATCCCGAACGCCCTTCTCCCCATCCCGTGCCAGTAGTAAGCCTCTTTCTCAATATCGATGAGATGGTAGGCTGGCAGAGGAAGAGAGTCCAAATTTGGAATGGGAGGGTGCCTTTCGTTGAGAACCACTTTCCCATTCTCGCGATAAGCGATACTCTTTGTCGCTCTTCCTTTCCCACCTCCGGACAGATCCTTGAGAAGCTGGGAAAAGGCGATTTCCCCTTCGCCTAACACGATGTAATCCAGCTCCTTCACTTCCCGGAGGATGGTCTCACCCATCAGGGTGAAATGGCTTCCTCCTGCTACGATGGTGGCGTAGGGGGAGAGTTTTCGACAGAGATGAACGGTCTGAATGGCCTCTGGCGAGAGACAGGTAGCGGAACAAGTGACGCCGATGACATTGGCTTTGGATGCGGAAACGACGGCATCGAGATCTTTCCACGGGTCCGAAAGAGTCGTGGCGTCAACGATTTGAACTTGATTCCCTTCTCTTTCGAGGTAGGCACCCAATTGGAGAAGACCGAAAGAAGGGGTCCACATCCGGAGTCCCGGAAAGAGTTTATGCGGCGGATCAATCAGAAGAACTTTCATAAAATTTTAGATTGCGGATTTGAAGCCCCGGCCCGTGGCTGGGGCTTCCCGGAAAAGAAATAATGTTTTAATTGTGCCCCTTGACCCCGCCTACAAGGCGGGACTTGCGGGGCACTTGCCGGTCGGATTTAAGAATTTAAGGTTTAACTCAACACTCCGAACTTTGAACTCCAAACTGATCACCACACCTCCAAATATTTTTGCATGGCCTCGATTCGTTCGAGCACCTCTGGAGGAACCCGGTAGAGAAGATTCCCTTTAAGGTCGGTCAGGACATGCGTGGTGGAGCCCGTTGCAAGAACCTTTCGGCTTTCTTGATCAAGGACCCGATAGTGAAAGATCAGCTTAGCTACCTCTGTCCTCTCCATCGATGTCTGGATGATGAGAGGGGCGCCAAAGGTAGCTGGGAGCTTAAACTCGCAGTTTAGTTCGACGACCGGTGCCAGATAATTTGTGTCCTTAAGCTGAAGCGGCCCCATCTGGAATCGCTGGGTTAGGTCATTTCGACCCGCCTCAAACCACCCCACATAGTGGCCATGCCAGACCACTCCATAAGAATCCACTTCATAGAAACGAACCTGGAGGGGCGTCTCGTGGTATTTCATTCTAATCCTTTTTCCCCCTCTCCCTCCCCTCGCCCCCCTGGGGAGAGGGATAGGGTGAGGGGCACCCTGCCGAAAAAGCCCCTGCCTCCCGATCAATCCATCGCATCAATTTCGTAAGAGCTGCCTCATGTCCCACTTCGACGAATTGCGTAAATCCTTCCCCCAGCAAGTTCTCGACACATCGGACCCAATAGACAGGCCGTGCGATCTCCTGGGAGAGAAAATCTTTGATCTCCTCTCTCTTCAAAGGTTTGATCGTCCAGTGATTGAGGACGGGAACGTTGGGAGCTTGAATCTTGATATCCTGAAGGATCGCCGTAATTTCTTCCCTTAAAGAATAAAGCGAAGGGGAATGAAGAGCCGTGTTGAAGACAAGACGGGTGGCCGAGACCGCCTTCCTGGAGAGGGCAAGGGAAATCGCGCTGTCCACTCCTCCCTCCTCCCCCGAAAGGACGAAATGCATCGAGCCATTATAATTGGCGATGCAGAGTTGAAACCCGTTGAGGTCTTGACAGATCTTCTGGACTTCCTCTAAGGGAAGGCCGATGATGCTGGCCATGCCTCCCCGGTGAATCGCCCCTTCTTTCTTGAGGAGCCGTCCGATGGCCTCCGTGATAAAGAGCCCCTCTTCGAAGCGGATGGCTTCCGAGGCGGCCAGGGCTGCATAGATCCCCATGCTGTGTTCAGCAAGGATATCCGGATTCCATCCCGCAGCCCGAAGACGGTAGTAGTGGACCATCGAAAGGATGTAAGTCGCGACCTGAAGCTTGAGGCTGAAATCCTCCTCTTCGTCCTTATCCCCGAAGGAGAAGTTGAGGAGATCGAACTTCGTCTGGCTGGATGCCCTGCTTAATAGCTCTTTAAAATGGGGGTCTTCTCTCAGGGGATGATGATCTTCGAGGATCGGCTTCTCTTGGAGTTGGCCGGGAAAACAGAAAGCCGTTTTCCCTTTCGGTTCCTTCATGCGGTTCCCTGGTGTTCGACAACATATTGGGCCATGGTTCTCACGGACTGAAAGACTTTTTTCCCCACTTCTGCGTCGGGAATGATGACCCCAAACTCCTTCTCCAGGCCCAGGACGAGCTCCAGGGCATCGATGGAGTCCAGTCCGAGGCCTTCACCGAAGAGGGGTGCATCGGTTTCGATCATCTCCGGGGTCATGTCTGCAAGTCTCAGCCTCTGGATGATGAGTTCCTTCATCTTTTCGATCAGGTGATCATTCAGTTCAACCATTCTCCTCCTCTTCTGCTAATGAAAGGGTTCAAGGATTCAAGGGTTCGTGGGTTCAAGAGACAGAGAGCCAAAAGTGGAGAGTAGAAAGTAGTCAAAACCACATTCCACCTTCCACCTTCGAAACCTTGAACCCCTGACCTCATGGATCCTCTTTTATTCACTCCAGTACAAATAAAAATTATACCATTGATCTGGATATTTTTCGATATACCCCTCAAATTTTTTGATTAATCTCTCCATCCCCTCTTGAATGACGACCTCCCGATCCTTTCTCGAAGAGGGATTAAAATAGATAGGGGGCTCAATGATTCCTCTGTACTTTCGATTCTTCTCCATCACGACGAAAACGGGTAAGACCGGGGCCTCCGTGGCCATTGCGAGAATGGCCACGCCGATGGGAAAGGCCGTCTTCTTCCCAAAAAAATCGAAGACCATAGTCTTTTGAGATTCTATCCGATCCCCCAACATGGCCAGGATTTCGTTCCGCCGAAGGGCCTTGACGGCATCTAAGACCGCCATCGGAGAGTCGTCCTTCGGATTGATATAGAGAATCTTGATTCCCCTTCTTCTTCTCATCTCCTCTCGAAAGGACCGAGTATCCGCGTCTCTCTCGTCGAGGGTGAGGACGTTGAGAATCCCTCCCCTGAAGGAGAAGAGCAACCCTCCAATCTCCCAATTCCCAAGATGGGGTGTGATGCAAATCGCTCCTTTTCCGGCATGAAGGGCTTCGATCATATGATCCGCTCCCACCTCTTCTTCAACCCATCGTTCTTTATTGGAGGGACGGAGGCGGTGCATCACCATGTAATCCAATAGATATTGACCATAGTTCTGGAACGTTTTGCGCGTTAGGACATCCACTCTTTCCCTCGACCACCTTCCTCTGCTCACCCCTTCCATATTTTTTCGTACATGAGCTCTCGTCTTTCTCATCAGAAGATAGAAGAGATCTCCGACGACCACACTGAAGAATTTCTGGACTGGCCGGGGGATAAGGGTGGAGCAAAACTGGAAGAAGAAGAGGTAGATAAACCGATTCAGTGATCGGGGGTGACGTTCTTCCATATTAACCCTGTTGTTGCATTAAATCCGTCCTTCGACATCATTAACCGTCTGACAATTGATGGATGAACCTTCATTCAATCCCATCCGATGGATCACACCAATGGTGACACATAGAAGGTATCATTGAAAAACTATAAATAATCTCTCTATAGAGGAATCCCCTTAAATCTAAACACATCTTTCTGCAACAACAGGGTTAACCCCCGAAGTGGTCTCTTAAGAAGCTGAGAAGCGTCCGGATATCCAGACGATGCTTCTTGACGTGATGCCAGATATCCTGAATCGCTTTCTTCGAGCGGGTATAGTAGAGAAGATGCGCCTTAAGCAGAAGCCACTCCATTCGGATAAATGAGAGATGGTCGTGCTTAAAGACCAAGTGCTGCATATCAAAGAAGGACCAGGGCGATCTCCATTTGAAGATCCGGTCCTTCACCTGCTGATAGATGGCTGTCCCCGGATAAGGGGTGAGGATGGCGAACTGGGCCACGTTCGTGTCGAGCCTTTTCGCAAAACGGATGGTGTCGTGAATCGTCTTGGTGGTGTCGTGGAGCCCCGCCAGGATATAGGAAGCATGAATCTCAAGGCCATTCCGTTTCAGCATCTCCACCGTCTGAACGGTTTCGTCCACATGAATCCCCTTTCTCAGCTCTTCGAGAGTTCTCGGACTGTAGGATTCCACTCCGATAAAAACCGACTTTGCTCCTGCCCTCACCATCTCTTTCACCATCTCTTCATTTCGAAGCAGGAGGTCGACTCTGGAGAGACACCACCACCAGAGGTCGAGCTTCTTTTCAACGATCCCACGGCAAATTTCAATCACCCTTTTTGGGATGAGGTTGAAGGTATCATCCACGAAGGCGACGGCATGAAAATGATATCGATGATAAACCTCTTCGATCTCTTTTAAAACAGAGGCCACGCTCCTGGCCCTGATTTTCGTTCCCCAAAAATGGGAGGAAGCACAAAAAACGCATTGATAGGGACATCCACGACTCGTGATCATAGGGGTAATGGGACGGCCTCCAATTTTTGTCCTTTGATAATCTTCGATATGGATCAGATGCCTGGCGGGGAGGGGAAGACTGTCAAGATCCTCGATGAAGGGTCTGGGAGGAGTTCGTACCAGCTTTCCGTTTGAAAAGAAACTAATTCCCTTGACCGAATCGAATTGACCATTTTTCTTTTCTAAGGCAGCAACCAATTCTGAAAAGGTGACCTCGCCTTCTCCGCGGACGATGAAATCAACTTTCTTCGTTGAGAGGATTTCTTCATCTACATATCCTGGATGGGGTCCCCCCATCACTACCGTGCAACCGTTGGCCTTTGCTTTCTTGGCTAATCGAAGGGCCTGACGGTGGCGGGTTGTATCCGTGGAGATACCGACCAGGTCATATTTCTTAAAATCGATTTCCTCCTTCTTCTTTCGAACAGCCAGGTCCCTGACCGCGACTAGGTGGCCCTCTTTCTCCGCATACGCCGCAACGTAGAGAAGGCCGAGAGGGGGAAAGAGAACCCCTGTTGCTTTTAAGGTTCCCATAGGAGCAGGGTTTATCAAAAGAATGTTCATAGAAAAACTTCTCCCAGAACTACACGACGTTCCAAATTTCAAATTACAAATTCCAAATCCCAAATAAACTCCAATCTCCAATATCGAATGATCGAAACCGATTTTGCCCCCTCACCCTCCCCCTCTCCCCGCTGGGGAGAGGGAGGGGGTGAGGGGAATTTCAAGTATCTTCGGTTGATATTCATTTGGAGTTTAGTATTTGTAATTTGGTGCTTTTCTTCGCTGTGCTCTATGCGCCATGCGCTATGCTATCCTTTTTTTGGCGATAGCGCTCGCAGAGGTCGCCCCAGCAGGCCACCACTTCATGATCCACCAGAAGCTGGATCACTTCACACTGATTTCCGCATTCTTCACAATCAAACCCCCGTGTGGAACACGACTTTTGAGGAAGGTCAAATCCTCTAAATTGAGTTTTGGAGGGTTGGGCCCTCTTCACCAATTTTGCAGCCCCGATGGCACCCATGACGTCAAAATGTTCCGGGATGACGAGAGAGACCTCCAGTTCCCTTTCGAGCGCTCTCTGGATACCTCGATTCGCCGCAACACCCCCCTGGAAGACGATGGGAGAAAGGATTTCTTTCCCACGGCAGACGTTATTCAAATAATTCTTCACCAAGGAGTCACAGAGGCCTGCCACAATATCCTCAACAGAATGTCCGATCTGTTGCTTATGAATCATATCGGTCTCGGCAAAGACTGTGCATCGGCCTGCGATCCGGACAGGATGATCGGCCTCGAGCGCCAGATCTCCGAAAGCCTCGATGGAGATTCCGAGCCTCGCTGCCTGCTGATCCAGGAAAGATCCCGTGCCTGCCGCGCAGACGGTATTCATGGCAAAGTCGACGACGATGCCTTTTCTCAAGACGATGACCTTGGAATCCTGTCCGCCGATCTCGATGATTGTCTTGGCCTCTGGCAGAAAATCAATCACGGAAACGGCATGGGCCGTGATCTCATTCTTGACAAGATCGGCGCCTACCAGATAAGCAGCCAAATGCCTAGCACTGCCGGTGGTCGCCACTCCGCCAACAGAAATGGTCTTCCCAAGCTGAGTCAGGATTTCCTCCATGCCTTGCTGGATGGCTTCGATGGGCCGGCCGCTATTGCGAATATAGGACTTGGCCAAAACCCGGTCGTCTCCGCTAAGCACCACTAACTTGGTGGTAATGGACCCGACATCAATGCCTAAATAATTTGCCATAATAGGAATTTGTAGCGCCCTCATTTATTGAGGGCGGAGTCCGTCGGCAATGAATGCCGCCGCTACTCTATTTGAACTTTGTCATTTGTCATTCATTTGAACTTTGATATTTGGACTTGGTAACTTCTTCTGCTCTTCCACGACATCCCGGAACGCCTCCAGCCGGGTGGTCAATCCTTCCCTTCCAGTATGTTCGTCCAGGGAGAGAATGAGCAGGGGGACGGAGGCTCCTCCCTGGACTTTCAACCTTCTTTTGATGAATTCTTGAAGAAGGGCATCGATACCGCACTTAAAGGAAGTAAGGAAGACCACCCCATCCACCCCATCGGATAAAAAGTGAAACAGAGACCCTACAATTTCTCTCCCGGACGACCAGTAGATCTCTTTGGAGAGGTCAGAGACTTCTCGATTGATCTCCTTTTCGGAAAGAAGATCAGAGGTGACGATCTCCATTTCCAAACTTTTCGCCAGGGCGAGGAGGTCTTTGTTGATATCGGTGTCGAAGAGATTGTACGGATGGCCGATGAAAGCGATACGCAGGGGACTCCTAATTCCTTCCCCTCTCCCTTTCACTGATTCCCCCTCCCCTTCATCCCCGCCCACCAGGGGAGGGGAGATTTTGGGAGTAGGCGGCGTTGGAATGCTCATGTCGAAGAGCTGAGCTGTGGGAAGCCGGTTGATCCTGTCCACCCAGTCTTTTTGAAATCTGGAGAAAGATTCCTCCGCCTCCCGAAAAGCCCTCTTGCTCTCCTGCCTCGAGGCGCCGAGCTTTTCGCCAATCCTTAGAAAAGTCTGAAGAAGGGACATTCCTCCTTTTCGAAGATCGATGGTTTCGTCAAGGATGGAAACATTTCCTTCCGTAGCAAGCCGCACGATGTCGGGGGCTCCCCGAAACTTAGGACACATGATGTAAGTTCGATGAATACTGACTAATCGAGGGATAAAAAGATGATCCACCTTGTCTTTCAATTGAACTGCATGCGTGACCAGAAGTTTCATCGGAAGACAACTGTCTTCGAAATAGATGATCTTCTCCTTCTGTCTTGCCCCGTCGGAAATCTTCACCCTCCAGCCCAGCCTTTCAAAAAAAGGACGCCAGAGAGGAAGGTAGCGATAAAACATCAGGGCTCTGGGAATGCCTATGCGGCCTTTCTCTTCCATTCCAACATCTCCACAAAGGCCTCGAGAAGTGTCTGAATGCGGCCTTCGATCTCTTGCTCGTCCAGGATGAGCGTCAGGATGGGAATGTCTCGGTCCCTCGCGACCTTCGTCAGAATTCCAGAAGCGGTGGTCTCCGGCATACAGGCAAAAGGCATGAGATGGACGACCCCGTCGTACCCTTCTTGGGCTCTCAGGATGGCCTCGCCGATGGAGATATTGCACTCTGCGCCGACATCGTAACCCAGGTAAGCTTTTGATGCTTCAAAGAACCGAACGCGTTCCGAAGTCCGATCCGCCTTATTTTTGCGAAGACTTCTCAGAATATGAGTGGAGAACCAGGAGGTACGCGTTACTTCGACACCCAGTTCCCCCAGCTTCTGCTCCACTCCTCGATTGATATGGGGGTCCATGACCGTATAAAGCTCGCCCACAATGGCGACCCGAAACGGGATGCGGGAATGATCTTGCTCCATTTCCTGAAGAAGAAACTTTCCGTTTCGAATGGCCTCTTCGAGGGTCTTCGGAGTCTTGGCCTCATCCACCCAGGAGAGGGCCTTCTTCAGTCGCTTTTGAGTCTCTCCTTTCTTGAGCTCCATCGGTCTGACCTTCATGGCCAATCGTTCTAAGGCTTCACAGGCCATCATCTTTTTCCATCCCATCCAGAGCCCGTAAGGGAAGAAGAGAACGTTTTTGGCACTCAATTCTTTTCTCAGCTCCTTCGTCTCCTCGTGATTCTTCCAGAGGGCCTTCCAGCTAAATCGAGGTGGAATCGTCAGCCATCGATAATGAAGGCCCATATCTTCGAGGATCACTTTTTGAACAAGGTCATAGAGTCCGAGACGGCAAGGAGGCCCGCTGCCGACCATCACAATGGTATCCGCCCCCATCTGAAGGGCTTCGATAAAATTTCCCAGGATGATTTTAAAAGGAAGACAGATACACTCGTTCGAGTGGAGGACACCGAGGGTCAGGGTCTTGCGACTGGTTTCAGGAGGAAGGATATAAGGAATGCCGGCGGTCTCTGCGATCGCCTTGCAGAAGATGTGCATCGAGCCCAGACGGGGAAAGGTTACCTTCATCCATGTCTACCCACTACCTTTTCCCTTGCTGAAAGGGGCTCGGGGGTTGGACCCTCAATCTTTTCTTTCCAGGCGGCTTCCGCAATCTCTCCGTAAGCTTTCGCGTAGCTGTCGATGGCCTGTGCAAAATCCGTAAAAAGCTGCTCTGCCCCTTCATGGGTAAAGTATTTCGCGTGCTGAAGGGCAAACTCCCTCCCCTGTTCAGGGTGATCGATCAGGGGACAGGCTCGAAACAAGTTCTCCGAAAAAGGCTGGTGGGATCGCATCTCCCTGAAGAGAGGAGAATTGAGAGCCTCCCCGAGAGACTTCTCTTTGATATTGTCAGAAGCAAAATGGCAAAAGATGCAGGGTTCCACATCCCCCCGGGCATTGACGTGAAAATATTTCCTCCCCGCGGCAATGCATCCCTGAGTGAGACATCCGTCATTCCAGAAGTCAACGAAAAGCATCGGTTTGGTGGCCCGAAAATAGGCCAGCCGTTCCCTTGCCCGACACCTCTGCTCAGGAGTCACCATGAGGGAAAGATCAGGGTTTCTTCCGATGGGGACGTAATGGAAGTTCCAGAGAAGGATACATCCCCGCTCTACAAGAAAATCGACAAAGGCGTCGCTCGTCAGGACATCGTGATTTCGGGAAGTCTGTGTCGTGGAGACGGCAAAAAAGATCCCGGCTTCTTTGAGTCGATCCATCACCCGCAGAGCTCGATCGAACTGGCCCGGTCCCCTTCTCCCGTCGGTTTCTTCTCTGAGCCCTTCGAGGCTGATTGCGGGAGAGACATTTCCCATAGCCACGAATCGATCGATCATCTTCTCGTCGATCAAGGTGGCATTGGTATAGACCTGAAACATCATATCATCATGCTTTTCGAAGAGGTCGAAAAGATCCTGCCTCAAGAAGGGTTCTCCGCCCGTCATCATGACCAGATGGATACCCATCTCTTTACATTCCCCCATGAGCCGATCCAGCACCTCATAAGGAAGATCCTCCTGGGAATAGACCCCTGAATAACACCCGTAGCAATTCAGATTGCACCGCATCGTCGGGCTGATCAACATCGCATCCGGCGGATAAAATCCTCTTTCCGCCTCAAAGGCCTTCCTCCGGTTGGTCCCCACCAGAAGCTGATTAACGATGAAGTTGGAGATGAGTTTTTTCCGATGATGGGGATGGGTCTCGTTGAGCACTCTTCGCGCAATCGACAGACCGGGATGATTGGTCTGGAACAGAGTGCGAATCCATCGAATCTTCTCTCGATAGGATTCCTTCTGGGGAATTTTCTCCGCAAGATACGTCAGACGGATCAAACTTTCTGTGGAGGCGCTGGCCAGGAGGGAAAGAGCGCTCGTCGTGAATTTTTCTATGGAATATCGCTTCGCTCGTTGATAAAAATCCATCTTCCTCCTCACCAGAACAGACCCCGAAGAAAAAGCATGCAGACGATCCAGGTATCGGCCACTGGCCTGAAATGGCTGGAACCGGTTCCGTCAATTCTGGGCGTATTAATAGGAACAGATAACACACTGAACCCCTTTTTGCAAGCTTTAATAAGGAGTTCCAATTCCGTCTCAAATCGGGATGTCGAGAGCTCGACTGCCCTTAACACCTCCGTCCGAATGAGTCGAAACCCGGATTGACTGTCCGTAATGTCCGAGTGGCAAAGCCGTGAAACGGCCTTCACCCCCAAACGATTCCAGAAGCGGCGAAGGAAGGTCATTTTGTCAAACTCCGTTGCCCGGGAGGCGATGAGGATATCGGGTTTGACGTTTTGAAAAATCCTGAGAAGCGACGGGATTTCTGCGGGATCATGTTGACCGTCGGCATCCAGAGTGATCACCACCCGATAGTCTCTTTGGAGGATATATTGGAATCCTGTCCGAAGGGCAGCCCCTTTTCCAAGATTAAAGGGATGCTCCAGGAGTTGCACTCTATTTTCCAAGGCCAATCGCTTCGTCTCATCCGAAGATCCGTCATCGACGACAACGATATCGCACTTGAGAGGCTCGATCTTTTTTAGAACCGAGCCAAGCGTGTCCTGAGCGTTATAAGCAGGGATGAGGATACAGATTTTTTCCAAGATGGGCCCCTACCGTTTTCACCGTTTCTTTATGGACGATGCCTGCTTCGGGCATGTGAAACAGACTTAAGCATATAAGTTTCAAATGGCAAATTTCAAATGTCAAATGACAAAATCCAAAGACTTCTTGGGATTTCCTTTGAACCTTGAACTTGACAGTTGGCATTAAATCATCTTTTCTCCAAGAATCTCTTCATCTCCGCATCGTACAGGAAGGTGAAAAAGGTCGCAACCGACCCTAACAGCGGAAGGGGGTCATCTCTTGAGAAGACATCGTAGGAGGTATTTGCGTCAAAGAAGTTGAAGAAGGAAGGATGAAGGGTAAAACGTTGCGGGTGGTTGAGAAAATGGAGGATGTCTCCCAGGAGAAGCCAGCGAAAACGTTTCCCGACGGCATACTGAAGAACAGGCTCAAAATATTCCTTCCTGGCCATCTTCAAAATAAGAAAGGGGAAATCAACTCCGGAAACAATGGCGAGCTGTAATGAGCCCCAAAAGCGGGGATTCACCTCCATCAATTTAGGAATTCCATCTCTTGGATCGACTTTGAATTCGACCATGCCCACCCCGACCCAGTTTAACGATTTGAGGATGGAGAGGCCCAATTCCATGATCTGAGGGTGTTCTACTCCTTCTGCCAACGTACTGGGACCTCCTTGAATCGGATACATCCTCAACTTCTTGTGAACGAAAGCAGCCTTGACATTCGAAGCCTCATCAAACAGGGCGGACAGCCCAAAGGTCCCCCCTCCATCAGGAATCCATTCCTGAATCAACGGGAAAGGATATCGTTCATGGACGTTTTGATAAGAGGAGCTGAGATCTTCCCTCTTCTTTACATAGACAATGCCGAAGGAGCCGGAACTGATCCGCGGCTTAATCACTGCTGGAATTGGAATAGAGGGGGATGAAGAAGTGGGAAGGACGTAGAATGTTTTGGGCGTTGGGATCCCGTGGGCCTCTGCAAACCGTATAAGATTTCCTTTGTCCCGTACGAATTCAATTTTTTTCAAATCGGGAATCAATAGGTAAGCATATTTGGAGATCTCAGAATGATATTTTGCCACCGAAAGCAGCGTTCCCTCTTCCATGGGGAAGAGGCAATCGTACTGTTTTTTTTTAATCTCCCTCAGAAGAAATTCGATAAATTGATTTTGGGATTGCTGTGGTGAAGGATAGATCAGACGCCTGGTGCAATACCTCGAAAAGAAGGAAGTATTCAGGCATGTCCGCTCTCCGACAGTGACAGGAATCCCTTTCCGACCAAGGGATCGAACCACAGCCAATGATTTTCTAAAGTGCCCATCCGTGACCAGAACACGCGCCATAAACTTATATTGCGGATTTCGGAATGCGGATTGCGGATGAACCTCTAACATCAAATCTGTCGTTTGAATTTAAACTCCGCAATCGCCACTCCGCAATCCGAAATCAGATCAGTCCTTCATCGGCCAGGCTTCGATAACTCTCGCCTGCCAAGATGATATGATCATAAACCTTGATCCCAAGAAGCCGGCCCGCGTCCACCAATTGTTTGGTGATTCGAAGATCCTCTTCACTCGGGCTCGGATTTCCACTCGGGTGATTGTGGATCAGAATAACGCCTGCGGCAGGTTCCAAGAGAGCTTCACGAAAGACATCCCTGGGGTGGACAATGCTCGCCTCGAGTGTCCCTTCCGAGATCGTCACATCTTTAATCAAACGATTCGCCCTGTTGAGGAGAATGACTTTGAAGACCTCTTTCCTGAGGTCTCTCATCAACGGCAAATAGTGGCTCGCCACATCCGCAGATCGCTTGAAAGAGACCTTGGAGCCCCCTGCCTGGGATTGAAACCTTCTCACCAGCTCAAAGGCGGCAGAGAGCGTAGCGGCCTTCGCAGATCCAATCCCCTTGACCTTCATCAATTCCGAGGGGGAACGAGAAAAGAGCTTCTGGAGCGATTGGTACCGGTCTAACAGTTCCCTCGCTAAATCGACGGCTGTCTTCTTCCTCGTCCCCTTTCCAAGCAAAATGCCCAACAGCTCTGCTTCGGCGAGGGGTTGGGGACCGTGTTGAAGAAGCCGTTCCCTGGGTCTCTCCTTCTCCGGCCATCGGGTAATTTTGTAAGAGGACTCGGCCATCACTGATTAAGTCGAAGCAGGGGATTCTGTATTAGTTCAATCACCTTAAGAAGAAACCGGTGCAGGTCTTTTCCCAAAAATCTTGGAAAGCAGGATGCTCAGCTCATAAAGTCCCACCAGAGGAACGGCCATGAGTACCTGAGAGATCAGGTCAGGAGACGGGGTAACAACCGCCGCAAAGATGAAGATGAGGAGGAGAGCATATTTCCTCTGTCTAGCCAACATCTTCGCATCAACGATTCCGATCTTCGATAGAAGGACTAAAACCACGGGAAGCTCAAAAACGATACCGCAGGCCAGCAAAAACTTAAGGCTGAAAGAGAGGTATTCTTTCATACTCGGCATGGGTTTAATGATGTCGGTGGCGTAACCCAAAAGAAACTTAAAGCCGACGGGGATCGCAACATAATATCCGAAGAGAATCCCTAAGGCAAAAAAGAGTGTGCTGCCAAGCACAAAGGGGACCACATATCTTTTTTCTTTTTGATAAAGACCCGGGGCCACAAAGGCCCAGACTTGGTACACGATAAAAGGCGAGGTCACGATGATCCCGGCGATGAGCGCCAACTTCATGTACGTGAAGAAGGCTTCGGCCACGCTGGTAAAAATGAGCGACCCCCCCTTGGGAATCAATTCGTTCGTCAGCGGCGCGGCAAGGATGTTGAAGATATGATCGGCGAAGGCATAGCAGAGGATGAAACCCACCCCTATCGCGATAATTGAAAAAATAAGCCGTTTCCTCAATTCCTGGAGGTGAGCGGTAAGGGGAAGTTTTTTTTCATCCATGGGAAGGAATCCCTTCTTTAGGCTCCTCGGGTTCCTCCTTCTTTTCCTTTTCTACCGCTTTCCGCTCGGCTTGGGCAGAAGCCCCTTCAAGGGCAGGTGTCTCCGGAGGGAGAGAGGACTCCGGATGTGCGGGCGTCACTTCTGTAGCGGGCGATTCATGAGAAAGCTCTTCGCCTAAATTGGCTAAGAGACTCTTGTCTACAAGGGTTTGCTTAAATTCTTCTAAGTCTTTCGTCTCCGCCTCAAAACTTTCTTTAATCTCTTCGGTCGCCTTCTTAAACTCCCTCATGGCTTTCCCGAAAGCCCTCGCCAGCTCTGGCAGTTTATTAGGACCGAAGACGATCAAGGCGATGGCCACGATGATCAACAGTTCCGAGAATCCGATATTAAACATAGATCCTCCTTTGAATTTATACCACAATTTTTCTCTTTATTGCAATGGCCCCTCTTCCCCTTCGCTCCCCAGAGACTGTCTCGTAATTAACGAAAAACCACCCTAGTTTCGCCCATATCTACCCTTCGTTACATTAATGATACAGTCTCCCAAGGGAGAACGGATAGGAGGGTTGTTGTCTGTCCCAACGGGAAAGAAACTGGAGAGGAATTGAGTTTAGTCATATGGCATGCTATAAATTATTTTGTTGGGATTTTCGACTTATTTGGTTTGTCGAATCTATCTGGCTACAACAAGAAACAGAATAAGAAAAACCAGACAAACCAAAAGAACAAAAAAGACAGAGAAAACGTCAAGAGAGTCAAGAATCCGGAGATCTTAAGCATGACTGTCATCCACGTGAATGTGCCTTATTCCATGCTGCTTTCTCGCATCGATTTTGCGATCAAGAACCAAGTCCACCCTGAAATTTATTTCAGTGCGGAAGATTTGGATGCCTGCCGTAAAAAAGATGCCCAACACCTGTCACGGACCCTCCGAGAAAACCAATTGGAAACTACCCTCCATGGCCCGTTCATGGACTTAAGCCCTGGAGGAGTGGATCGAAAAGTCAAGGAGGTGACCCGTGACCGGCTTTTAAGAACAATCGAATTGGCCCATTTCTTCAAACCTAAGATGGTCGTCTTTCACCCAGGATACGAGAGATGGAAATTTGATGGCAATGTCAAGCTTTGGCTCGGCAGCAGTCTTCAAACTTGGAGACCCCTGGTCAAGGAAGCAGAGGAACTTGGGTTGACCCTTGCCATTGAAAATGTTTTTGAAGAAACTCCTGAGCCCATCAAAAATCTTCTGGAGGAGATCGATTCACCTCACTTTCGATTCTGCTTCGACACGGGCCACCACAACGTCTTCAGCAAGACCTCTCTTCCCATCTGGATGGAAACCTTGGGAGGATTTTTGGGTGAGGTCCATCTCCACGATAATCACAAAGAGATGGACGAACATCTTCCGATGGGGGAAGGAGGATTCGATTTCAACCAATTCTTTGCACTCCTTTCACAGTACAAACTGAATCCTCTTTACACCATCGAACCCCACGAAGAAGCTCATCTCTGGAGAGGATTGGAGGCGGCAAAAAAGTATATCAATGTCAAATGTCAAAATCCAAATACCAAATGAATGCCAAAGTACAAAACGAAGAATTTTAATGCCTGGAATTTGGACCTGATCCAACATTTACGACCTTAAAGAGGCCTGGCAAAAACCCCTACGATTCCAAAATCCCAACTTCCGGTAAACGTCAAATAAAAGCCAATAATCCCTTATTAACGAAGAGGAGGGGTGAAAAAATTAGGAAACTGATGAGATTGAGACCGGCCCGCAAGGATGGTTCTCTTGGAGAACTTTAGAGCGGAACATTTTGCCGATAACTTCTTGTGTTCCAATCCCAAGTATCTTGATACACTTACTGCCACGAATGGTTGCGCACCCATGATGCTGCGCATTCTAAAGTTCGGAAAGAGAGCCATCCTGAAAGGGCGGGGGACAGGATAGGGACAATTTTCTCAGGGCTTCTACATCTCGCCCAGATAGGCTTTCCGTACCATCTCGTTCGCGCGCAAATTCTCCGCAGTGTCGCTGAGCACCATAGAACCGCTTTGCAGCACGTAGCCGTGATTGGCAATTTGGAGGGCCATCCGCGCGTTCTGCTCAACCAGAAGGATCGTTGTACCATCGGTATTCAATTGCTGAATCGTTTCAAAGATACTATCGACCAACACCGGCGCCAAACCCATGGATGGTTCGTCCATTAGGAGAAGCCGCGGGTTCGCCATCAGGGCCCGACCCGTCGCCAGCATCTGTTGTTCTCCTCCGCTTAGCGTACCCGCCACCTGTTTACTGCGCACTTTCAGCTTTGGGAAGAGCGTGAAGACCCTTTCAAGGTTTGCCCGGATCAACTTGGGATCTTTGCAGCCGAAGGCGCCCATTTCCAGATTCTCCATCACGGTGAGTTGGCCGAACACGCGTCGTCCTTCGGGAACCTGCACGATCCCTTTGATCACAATCTCATGGGGGAGATAGCGG
This sequence comes from uncultured delta proteobacterium, assembly GCA_963765435.1. Classification (GTDB taxonomy): domain Bacteria; phylum Desulfobacterota; class BSN033; order BSN033; family UBA1163; genus UBA1163. The sequence continues at coordinate 656,032 of CAVXWK010000002.1, read as the reverse complement.
GTAAGGTCTTCAGCGTCGAAGCGGATCGACCCGAGCCGTGGCCGCAACAGGCCACTGATTGTCTTGAGCAAAGTGCTCTTGCCCGCCCCATTCGCTCCGATCAGAGTGACGATCTCCCCTTTTTCAACGGAAAGCGAAACCTCTTTGAGGGCACGGATCTGTCCGTAGTAGGCATGGATGTTTTCGACTTCGAGCATCGGCATGTCGCTTACACTCTTCTACCCGCTGGCGCTCCGAGCCTGGACCTCGCTCCTTCGCCCTAAGTACGCCTCGATGACCTGCGGGTTATTCTGAATTTCGTCAGGAGTGCCTTCAGCGATCTTCTCCCCATAATCTAATACCGTCACGATCTCTGAGATACCCATCACCACCTTCATCTGATGTTCGATGAGAAGGATGGCGATGCCCAATTCGTCACGGAGGTGGCGAATAAAATCCATCATCTCTTGGGTCTCACGCGGATTCATTCCAGCAGTGGGCTCGTCGAGGAGAAGGAGTTTTGGCCGGTTAGCGAGGGCTCGGGCAATTTCCAGCCGCCGCTGGTCGCCGTAGGGAAGGTTCTTTGCCAGAAAATCACCTTTCGCAGCAAGGTTGACAAACCGGAGGAGAGTCTGTGCTTCTTCTGAAGCCTCCCTCTCCTCTTCCCGGGTGGCAGGCCATCCCAAGACAATGCCGACGAATCCCGCCCTCAGATGACTATGAAGGCCCACCAGGACATTCTCTTTCGCTGTCAGATTGGGGAAGAGGCGAATATTCTGAAAGGTTCGGGAAATCCCGAGGCGAACGATTTGATCAGGCAAGAGGCCCACCAGCGAATGGCCATCCAAAAGAATCTCTCCAGCTTCAGGCCGGTAAAATCCCGTGACACAGTTGAAGAAGGTCGTCTTGCCCGCACCATTGGGCCCGATGACGCTGTGGATCGTATGCTCTCGCACCTCCAGATCCAACGCATCCAGCGCAATCAATCCGCCGAAGCGTTTCGTAGCTTTTCGTGCCGTGAGAATAGCCATAAGATCTTTCTACCTACCGGAGGCAGCGCCTGATGCCGATTCGATCTCAGGGGCTTCCTCCCTGTGCAACTCCTGACGCCGTTTGGCCTCTGGCCACAGGCCCTCGGGCCGCAGAATCATCATGACCACGAGAGCGGCCCCATAAACAAGAAGACGATACTCAGCGAACTCCCGAAGCAACTCCGGGAGGCCTACGAGAGCGACGGCTCCCACGATTACCCCAGGAATGCTTCCCATGCCTCCTACGATGATGAGACAGAGGATGTTAATAGAAATCATCACGCTAAAACTGTGGGGATAGACCGATCCGAGTTTGCTGGCGAAGATGGCGCCGCTCAACGCGGAGAAGCCGGCGCCGGTGGCAAAGGCAAGCAGCTTGGTGGCGACAAGATTGATTCCCATGGCCTGGGCCACGTCCTCATCTTCGCGGACTGCCATCCAGGCGCGGCCCAACCGGGAATCTCTCAGACGCCAGGAGATAAAGCCGGCAAGCAAACATCCGGCAAGAATGAGATAGTAGATCTGCTGAGGGGTGGCGAATTCTACGCTTCCAATAGAGGGCCTTGGTATTTTAGCAATACCCTGTGCTCCGCCCAGCCATGGCCGCAGAAAGTCAGAGAGGACGAGAATGCGAATGATCTCGCCAAAGCCAAGGGTCGCGATGGCGAGGTAGTCGCCACGCATCTTGAGGACGGGTATGCCCAAAAGAATACCGGACAACACTCCCGCGACGACCGCAAAAGGGAGAGCCCCAAAAAATGACAGATTCAAAAAACCCAGCTCAGGCGACGTCAATACGGCAACCGTGTAGGCGCCGATGGCAAAGAAAGCCACGTAACCGAGGTCCAAGAGGCCAGCGAACCCAACGACGATATTGAGGCCCAAACCCAGCAGAACAAACAGACCCACAATGGTCAATACTTCGCTTAGAAAGAGACCGAGAATCTGCGGCAGGGCAAGCAAGATAACGACGAGAAGAAAGGAACTTGTTATCCTTAGTACGCGTTGGTTTGTAGGAGGCAGACGCCGCAGGCTTGTTTTCATCTTGCTTCCACTTTTCATCCAAAAGTAAGAAATGGCGGCGATGAGAATAAACAACGATACCGCGCCCTGAACCGTGAGCCCGTTTACAGGGAAGAACCACTGGTTGATCTCCGCAAGGGGTCCCCAAGGAGCGAAGATGGCCCGGAGCAAATCTTGCAGCAAACCGGCCATCGCCACACCTGCCAAGGACCTGATCAATAACCCACGGAGAAGCGAGGGAGAAAGAAAGAGCAGACCCGAGAGTGAGCTACTCAGAGTTCCAAAAATAAGAAGTAGGAGGATACCGGTCCCTATTCCCTGATTAAAAGTGAGCAGTTTAAAAAGATCCGGCGATGCGTTGATGAAGACAGCCCTTAGTCTTACCATGCTTCCGAGGATAACCAACAATGATAGCAGTCCACCAACGATCAAACCCGAAATGAGACTGTTGGCCAAAACCCATAAGGGCTCGGATCGATTAGTCCGTTTTGCAGCCAGGTAGCCTGTAAACATCGCGCCTACGAGCAACAAGGTTTGACCCATCGAAATGGAATCGCTGATAATATAACGTTGGCTAAATGTCTCCACCATTCCGACGAGTGACAACAGGACTTCTATGATGCCTCCGATCAGTCCAATTTTGATTCCCTGTTTCATATTGAAGTGACTAAAGTGATCTAAAGTTATAAATGAGCTAACTTGCAACCGGATACAACCCGTTTGCTAACCCGCTATTCCGTCATGCCGGACTTGAGGAGCCCGCCCCGTACTTGATACGGGGGCATCGAGAAGGTCTTGAAAAGACTGGATTCCGGCTGGAGTTTATCCCGATGAAAATCGGGGCCGGAATGACGACCTCTGATGAAAACCATAAATTTGTGGATAAACTTTTAATATAGTCCCTTCATCTTTAGGCTTTTTTGATAGCCAAGCGCTCACCGAGAATACCCGTGGGTCGAAAAATCAGTACGAGGACGAGCAGGGTAAAGGCAATGGCGTCTTTCAATTGGTACGGCGCCACAATGCCGAGGCCATCGAGAAAGAGGCTGGGGCCCACCGATTCGACGAGCCCAAGAAAAATTCCTCCCAGCATGGCACCAGGAATATTCCCGATGCCTCCCAACACCGCTGCCGTAAAGGCCTTGATCCCCGGAACAAACCCCATGAAAAAATGCACCTGCTTGAACATTAACGCGTAGAGAACGCCAGCGGCTCCGGCCGCCATCCCCCCGATCACGAATGTCGTCACAATCATCCGGTCGATGTTGATGCCCATCAACGTGGCGACCTCCCTATCTTCCGACACCGCGCGTATCGCCTTACCCACTCGGGTGCGCTGAATAAAGCTGTAGAGGCTGATCATGAGAAATGCCGCAGCCAATATCACCACCGCTTGAAACTTTAAGATCCGGAATCCACCGATGACCATCGGGCCCTCCAGTATTCTCACCGTGGGGTAGGCTTGGAAACCCGAGCCGTAAAGACCCCGGAAGGTGTATTGCAGAAAGAAAGAGGCCCCGATCGCCGTGATGAGGGGAACCAGGCGGGGCGCAGCCCGTAGGGGACGGTAAGCAACGCGTTCGAGAAGAACGGCAATCAGAGTTGACGTGGCCATAGAAACGATGAAAACGATGAGAAGGCTGACGACGGGCTGACGATCGAGGAAACCTGAGTTGTTGAGAGAAGCTGCGACAAAATAAGCGGTGTAAGGACCGCTCATGAAGACCTCTCCGTGGGCAAAATTGATCATCCGAAGAGTGCCGTAGACCATGGTGTAACCCATGGCGATGAGGGCGTAGATGCTTCCTTGAGCTAAACCGAAGATGATGAAATCGAACCAGTGCCGGGAAGTATATCGGCCTGCGGCCAAAGTGGCGATGGACCCAGAAACAATCAAGGCCAAAATGGCCCCCCCGATTAGCCACATGAGAATATCTGTGAGCTTAATAGATTCTTTCCATCGTTGCCGCATAGGAATGCTCGTCCTTTCAGACCGGCTCACAAATCGCATTTTGCCATTACTTTAGACAAATGGTCAAGAACAGATTCACTTCTTATTGCGGCTTTGATTTGGAGGGACAATTCTTTACGAAAGGGAGGAGTAACCTCCCCCATTATAAAAGAGAGAGCAGGGGTGACGAACCTGTGATGAAAGATCAGTAGGGTTTCCAGAAGGGTCTATCCGGCATCACCAGCTTCTTCACATTGTCCGCGGTCGTCTGATAGACCGCGATTCTCGGATCCGCGCAGTCACCATAGGCGTCGCAGGTGAGCGTCCCCGTCAATCCCTTAAAGCCCCTGGTGGCGTAGAGAGCATCCCGGAGGGCCTGGCGACCGATGTAGAGTGTACCGTCCGGGGCTTTCTTGGCCACCTTTTCAATCGCTGCAAAAATGATCATGGTCGCATCGTAGGCATGGGCATGAAAAACAGAAAGCGGTTTTTCGCCGTATTTCTTCTGATGTTTTTCTAAGAAGCTTCTGTAGCGCCCGGCAAAAGCCGAGAAGTCAGGGCTTGAGTGAAACATGCCAATCGCTGCCTCACCCGCAGCCTTGTAGAAATCCGGAGAGAACATGCCATCGGCGCCCATGAGATAAACCCTCTCCAATCCAGCTACCTCTTTTACCTGGCGCGTGATATGGCCTCCTACGGCGATAAAGACCGGGTAGTAGATGAACTCGGGTCTGCCAGTCGCAATCTTGGTCAGCACCGGCCGCATATCCGTGTCGGTTGGAGCAACAGCTTCTTGAGAGGTAATGATTCCACCCAATCTCTTGAAGGTCGCGACGAAGACCGCCTGTAGTTGTTCGGAATAGGGGCTGCCGTCGTGAATGGTCGCCGCCCTTTTAATAGCTAATTTCTTAAAGGCGAAATCGGCGGCAACAGCTCCTTGTACCTTATCATTGTGCGCCGTGCGCAGATAACCGGCATATTCCGGCCCGCGCTTCGGAGACGTCAGTTCCGGTGCGGTATTGGAGGGTGAAACCGTCACGATTCCGGCTCTCCAAAGGATTGGCGCGCCCGGGCGGGCCTCGCTCGAGCAAGTCGATCCAATCGCTGCGACGATGGTGGGGTCCGAAGCGATTTTTGTCGCAGCCGCCTGACCTCCTTCGGGATTACAGCCTGTGTCTTCAACGGTTAATTTAATGGGAAAGCCAAGGAGCTTTCCGCCTTTATCCTCAATGGCAATCTCCACACCCCGTTTGGAATCGATGCCCAGCGTGGCTTCCGACCCGGCTACGGCGAACCAGCATGCGATGTGGATGGGCTCGCCGGACTTGATCTTTACCACCCCGATCCTATCTCCATATTCAAAAGATGATTTCGGTTTTGCAGACGAAGCCGCTGGTGCAGAGGCCATGCCAAAGCCAAGTACCCAACCAAGTACCATGATGAGAACCATAAAGACGCAAGCGAGCTGTTTCATGGATACCCCTATTCTGGCAACTTCTTCAAGTTGCCCTCTTCTCGAAAAAATATTAATGAAAAATAGACTCTTGTCAACCGTTTCTATCCAACTGTGTTCCTCCACGGAATCTATCCTGCTCAAAATTCAGCAGGCTCATCCTGTGGAAAACCCCGTCTCCGGCCGAATCCGTCCTAAATTCCCCATATAATCCAAACCTAAAAATAGTTTGACACGTAACGAAATTTGTATATAATCCCTTCCAAGAGGTGATATTAGAGTAGGGGGGCCATTAATCCTTTAACGGTGTGGAAAGGTAATGGTAAACCCTGACCGTACAACAAATCTTGAGCTCTCATTGTTCCACCCCGCCTGCGGTTGACAGGCGAGGTCAGAACTATGAGGGCTTTTTTATTACCCACAAACTTAGGAGATTGGTAATACTCCGGACTCCGAACTAATCTGTGAGGGTGCCAGGATGAAAGATCAATACAAGACAAAAAAGCAACTCATTGAGGAATTGGAGGTTCTGCGAAATCAGTTCGTTGAACCCAATAAGACAGAAGCTAACCGCAAGCGAACGGAGGAGGAATTACGTAAGGCTTCGCTGTATGCCCGCAGTCTCATTGAGGCGAGCCTTGATCCTCTTGTGACGATTTCGTCAGACGGCAAGATCATGGACGTAAATCAAGCAACAGAGCAGGTAACCGGTATTACGCGCAATCGTCTCATTGGGAGTGACTTCTCGGACTATTTCACAGAACCCGTTAGAGCCAGAGAAGGGTATCAGAGAGTGTTGTCTGAGGGGTTGGTGAGGGATTATCCCCTTTCCATTCGTCACATTTCGGGCCGAACAACGGACGTTCTATATAACGCTACCATTTACAGGAACGAGGCTGGCGAGGTGCAGGGCGTATTCGCTGCTGCCCGTGACATCACCGAACGCAAGCAGGCGGAGGAGAAGCTGCGCGACAGTGAAGTACGATATCGCGATCTCATTGAAACTGCTCGAGATGTCATCTTAACTATTTCACCGCAAGGTGTGTTTACTTCATTTAACCGTGTGTTCGAAACGATCACTGGTTGGTCAACAAAGGAATGGATCGGTAAAGTTTTTGTGGATTTGGTGGATCCGAACGACGTCCCAAAAGCGATACAGCGGTTCAAAAGCGTCATGGAAGGGCAGTTGGGGGAACCAATTGAGCTACGTGTCCGGACGAAATATGGTGGCTTTGTTCCCGGGGAATTCGTCGCATCACCTCAAGTAAAAGAAGGGAAGGTCATTGGAATTCTTGGGGTTGTTCGCGACATCACCGAGCGCAAGCGAGCAGAGGAGGCTTTACGTCAAGAAAAGGATTTCAACCAAACCCTTGTTCAAGCTTCGCCACTCTTCTTTGTTGCTATCGGTCCAGATGGGAAGACCTTGATGATGAATGAGGCCATGCTCCACGCACTTGGGTATACAACCGATGAAGTTGTTGGTAAAGATTATCTTTCAACTTTCGTCCCGGTGGCTGACAGAGAGAGACTTCTGCCCATCTTTGAGAAGTTGGTGAACCAAAAGGAATCCACTTTGAATGAAAACCGAGTACTGATTAAGGATGGCCGGGAGTTATTGGTGGAATGGCATGGACGGCCAGTCTTTAAAGCAAATGGAGAATTGGACTATTTCATCGGTGTGGGAATTGACATCACTCATCGGAGACAAGCGGAGGAAAAGATGGCAGTCCTTCAAGACCAGCTTCGCCAATCGCAGAAAATGGAGGCTATCGGCCGATTGGCAGGTGGTGTTGCGCACGATTTCAACAATCTCTTAACCGTCATTAAAGGCTATTGTCAGCTCTCGCTTGCTGAAATGAAGGAAAGCACCCCTTTAAGGGATGCCCTTGAAGTAATTAACAAAGCAACAGAGAAGGCGGCCGATCTCACCCGCCAGCTCCTGGCCTTCAGCCGGCGCCAGATCATGGAGGTGAGAGTATTGGACCTCAACACCCATTTACAAAATCTTGACAAGATGCTCCGCCGGATTATCGGCGAGGATATTGAGCTGGTTACGTTATTAGGAGAAGATATTGGAAGAGTCAAGGCAGATCCCGGGCAGATTGAGCAGGTGGTCATGAACCTCGCAGTCAACGCCAAGGATGCGATGTCCAAAGGGGGGAAACTTATCATTGAGACGGCCAATACGGAATTAGACGAGGCCTACGCCCATACTCACGTGGCCGTGACGTCCGGTCGTTATGTGATGATCGCGGTCAGCGATACGGGAGCGGGGATGGAACCGGAGGTCAGGGATCGGGTCTTCGAGCCCTTTTTTACAACGAAAGGGAAAGGCAAAGGAACGGGATTGGGTTTATCGACGGTCTACGGGATTGTGAAGCAGAGTAACGGCAACATCTGGGTCTACAGTGAGCCCGGGAAAGGGACGACCTTCAAAATCTTCCTGCCTCGTGTCGATGAACCCGCCGATAACCTCAGGGCGCAAGCGGCAGGAGAAGAGTTTTCTCGCGGGAGTGAGACAATTCTTGTCGTGGAGGACGATAAAGAGGTTCGCAACTTGGCGGTGCGGATTTTGAAGAGGCAGGGCTACACTGTTTTGGACGGAAGTTACGGGGATGAGGCCCTTAATGTTTGCAGAAACCACCAGGGCCCAATCCATCTTCTGTTGACAGATGTCGTTATGCCCGGGATGAGCGGTCGTGAGTTGGCAAAACGTTTGGAATCCTTCCACCCCGAAATGAAGGTCCTCTATATGTCGGGCTATACCGACGATGCGATTGTCATGCACGGTGTTTTGGTTCAAGGAGTCAATTACATCCAGAAACCCTTTACCGTGGATGCCCTGGCAAAAAAAGTAAGGGAGGTTCTGGAGCGATAAGTCGAGAATGGCGAGACTCAGGGAGTTAACCTGATGAGCTTATTGGACCTACCCGTGTGCTAAGGCGCCTGCTCCTTGAGATAATCCCACACTCCAAAGCCCTCCTTTCGCGCAGCCTCTGCCAACCCCGAATCTGCCGTCACCAGGATCGGCTGGGCTTCTTGAAACCTGGAAAAGAGGTCTCTTTTAATGGTGATGATTTGATAAGCATCGACGATGTCGAGACCGTATCGCTTGGCTGTTTTTTCGACTTCCCAGAATATCTCACTATCCGAGATGTCCATATCGGCGAGCTCGATGCGGTCGCCTATGTAGCCCCTTAAGATATCCCCCGCTTTGGAGTATGTCTCTTGATCGATTCCTTTGTGGAAATATGTTGACCTCAATATCCCGAGAGCCTCAGCAAAGCAGAGCGATGTGGCATAGAACGTCGATGCAGGTTCCGCCGACATATACTTTTCGATCGTCTCGCTACCGCTCTCCTTTACTGCGAGCTTAAACAACGCCGACGCATCTAAGTAGTACACACGTTGAGAACCCATTGGCCTCTCCTCCGGTGGATTCAGACATTATTATTCTTAACAATCTGATGCCGCATCCTTGTAACGCATGAATACAACTGATCCGGGCCGGGATCACCAGGTTTTTAAATGATCGACCATGGTTCGGAATATACACCCTTTTTCGAAATTTTGGAAGTGAAGATTTTAAAGGAAGAAAGAGGGACTGAAAAGGACAGCCGACCCGTCGACAAGGCTGGGACGTTCTTGTGTTCAGGATTCTAATGATGATGGGATCCCAAAGCCCGCCCTTCCCTTCCCTGGCAGGAGAGGGAAGGGCGGGAGACTACGAATCATAACACTTACGAAGTGAAGGAGGAAACCCCGATTTTCCCCTCCAACTCCTTCACCTTTGCTTCAAGCTGAAAAATCTTCTCTTCGGTCACTTTCTTATAGCTCTCCATATCTACATCTTTAGAGGCTAATTGTCTATTTTTATGCTCAACTTCATCCCTTAACCGATTCATTTCGGCTTCCTTCGCATTCGATTCCCTTCTCAACTTTGCCATCTGCTGTTTCAGCAAGGCCGCCTCATTCTTTTTGGGTTTTCTCGCGCCTGCCGATCTTACCACCTTTTTCGGCTTGGTTTTGACCTTCTTCACCTTAGCTTTGACCTTCTTAATCTTTTTGGCCATAATCTTTCCCCCCTTCTTTAGATTTTAGATTTGCCATTCCTGACCGTTTTAGGGACAGGTTTTAGGTTTAAATCTTGTTCCGCGCTCGGCCGTCTGCCACGTACCCGAACCTCACATGGTTCGGGGCGCGACAGCCTATCAAGCCTCATTAAAAAAATCCTTTAGCCTTTTGATGGCACAAAATTCTCCGCACATCGTGCAGGCGTCTTTTTCACCGGATTTACCTTCCCCATGATAGCGCTTTGCTTTCTCCGGGTCAAGTGAAAGTTCTATCTGCTTCTCCCAGTCAAAAGCCATTCGAGCCTTTGACATCGCAATATCCCTTTCAAGGGCTATCTTATTTCCCCGTGCAATATCAGCAGCATGACCCGCAATCCGGGCAGCAATGACGCCTTCCCGGACATCTTCAATGGAGGGCAACTTGAGATGCTCCGAAGGCGTCACATAACATAAGAAATCTGCTCCTGCTTTGCCTGCTACGGCGCCGCCAATGGCGCAGCTGATGTGGTCATATCCCGGAGAAACATCGGTCACCAATGGTCCGAGTACGTAAAAAGGAGCACCCTTGCACAACCTCTTTTCCAAAACAACATTGGCTTCGATCTGATCGAGCGGGACATGGCCGGGTCCTTCGATCATAACCTGAACTCCCTCCGCCCATGCCCTTTCCGTCAATTCTCCGAGAAGAATCATCTCCTCCACTTGAGGCCGGTCTGTGGCATCTGCCAGGCAGCCTGGCCTCAACCCGTCTCCCAAGCTCAACGTCACATCGTGCTTTTTGGCGATGTCCAAGAGTCGATCAAAATGCTCATAGAGCGGATTCTCCCTGCCATTGTAAATCATCCATTCAATGAGAAAAGAGCCACCCCGGCTGACCACTCCCAAGAGCCGATGCGCTTTCCGCAGCCTCTCCACAGCACTCCGGGTTACACCGCAATGGACCGTTATAAAGTCGACGCCTTCCTCTGCCTGACGCTCAATGACTTCGAAGAGATCTTCAACCCGCATTTTGGCAAGAGCCTTCCTCTTCTTAACCGCCTCGATAGCCGCTTCGTAAATGGGAACGGTCCCCACAGGGATAGGAGAATGACGAATGATCTCCTTGCGGATGACGTCGATATCTCCACCTGTGCTCAGGTCCATCACTGTATCGGTCCCGGCTTGAATCGAAACCTCAAGTTTTTCCAGCTCCTCCTCTAAATCGACGTGATCAGAAGAAGTCCCGAGGTTCGTATTCACCTTGATCCGGAGCCCTTCTCCGATCCCTATGGGTCTCACCCCGGGATGCTTTGGATTGGCTGGGATAACCACTCGACCAGAAACAATATTTTCCCGGAGCCGTCCCGGAGAGACCACCTCTTCTCTGGCGACCCTTTTCATTTCCTTCGTCACGACACCCTTTTGGGCTTCTATTTTTTGCGTCATGGTTTCTCCTTCTTCTTGATTCACTGACCACTGATCACTGATTACCGATCACTGGATCGGATTTTTCCTTCATAGGCAGAAGGATTGACAGGACCTGCCCCTTTTCCAAGGGTGAGACCGGATTGGATGGCCATGGTGGTAAAAGTCTTCGCCCTTCTCACTGCTTCATCGATCCTCTCCCCTCTCGCCAAAAGCGCTGCAAGCGCTGAGGCGAAGGTGCAACCTGTACCGTGAGTATTTTTCGACTCAATCCTTGGTCCTTTCACCTCGGTAAATTTTTTCCCGTCATAAAGCAGGTCAATTGGCATCCCCTTCAGGTGACCTCCCTTCACGACCACATATTTTGCCCCCGATTTGTGAATGAGACGCGCAGCGCCCCTCATTCCTTCCAGAGAGTTTACCTTTAATCCGGTGAGGGCTGATGCCTCCATAAGATTCGGCGTAATCACCCATGCGAGAGGAATCAATTTTTGGATGAGAGTATCTTGAGCATCTCTTCGAAGAAGAAGGGTCCCGCCCTTCGACACCATCACCGGATCCACCACCACCTTCTTCACCTTATACTGCTTAATTTTCTTCGACACGACCTCAATGATTTCTCGATTGACCAGCATCCCCGTCTTGATCGCGTCCGCGCCGATGTCCGAGAGAACGGAATCGATTTGAGCCCCAACAAATCGGGCACGAATCTCATGGATGCCTTGAACTCCCAACGTGTTTTGTGCTGTGACAGCCGTGACCACACTCATTCCGTAACCGCCGAACAGGCTGATGGTTTTCAAATCTGCCTGAATTCCTGCTCCGCCTCCGGAATCCGATCCGGCAATCGTCAGTATTCGTTTCATCTCCCTTTCATTTCGATGGAAAGACAAAAAACAAAAGCCGTAATCCCAATGGAGGTATTACGGCTTGCCTTTCTTTTTCCGCTTCCCTTCGCTGGAATTACCCAAACAGGTTCGGAGGGTCTCCCTATCCTGCTGCAGCGGGACAAGGACTCTCAGCCCAATGAGCTCCCCTAGCTATCTTTCTAAAACCATTATTACGAACAAATCGTAATATGTCAAACAATCCCTTAAAAGAAACCGCCTGCTCCCGCTCGGGGGACGCATGGAGGGAGACCTTTCTCTCGAATGACCGTTTCTATTATGAATAGGTTAAGCCTCGCTAAAGCCAGAATCTATTATAATGCTGTGAAATAATTCATGTATTTTCTCAAACATCCACAGCATATTGACTCTTAGAAAACTTTGTGAAAAATTTCTTGACTTCTCGAAACCTTTGCTTTATATTCTACCCGAACTTTTTGGCAAATCTTCCCTACAAAAGTTATTATACCTAATAACTTTGCGGGGATCATAAAGAGGAGAGGGCATTATGAGAATAAAAAATCTATGGTCAAAGTTGATGTTGTTGATGGCAGGTGCTTACCTGCTAACTCCCCTCGTGGCTTTTGCCAGCGAGGCGGATCTCGCGATACCCGACTTGCATAAAGGTGCTCCCTATACCCACCTGGGGGGGATAAGGCCGTGGTATCTTCTTTTCTATGGCGCTTGCATCATCGCAGGTACACTTGGAATCAGCCTATTTCTGCGCCACCAGGTCAAAAAGTTGCGAGCCCATGAGTCGATGCTCAAAGTGTCCGAAACCATCTTTCAGACCTGCCGCACCTATCTGATCCAGCAGGGCAAATTCCTAATCCTGCTGTTCCTGTTCATTGCCGCCGCGATGACCTTCTATTTCCTGGCCCTGAAGGGCGAGGGGATCCCCACTCTGCTGCTGGTCTTGTTCTTCTCGGTGGTGGGTATGGGCGGTTCCTATACCGTGGCCTGGTACGGCATTCGAATCAACACCTATGCGAACTCCCGCACCGCTTTTGCCTCGCTCGCAGGGAAGCCCTGGGACGTGGTAAATATTCCTCTTCGCTCCGGGATGAGCGTTGGGCTCTTCCTCATTTCGCTCGAACTGGTCATGATGGTGATCATTCTGCTCTTCGTGCCCCGTAACATCGTCGGCTACTGCTTTCTTGGGTTTGCCATCGGTGAATCTTTGGCGGCCTCCGCGCTGCGGATCGCCGGAGGTATCTTCACGAAGATCGCGGACATCGGCTCCGACCTCATGAAAATTGTCTTCAAGGTGAAAGAAGATGACCCGCGTAACCCTGGTGTGATTGCGGACTGCACGGGTGACAATGCGGGCGATAGCGTTGGCCCCACGGCAGACGGTTTCGAGACCTATGGCGTTACTGGCGTGGCGCTAATCGTTTTTATCACGCTTGCCGTTGTGAGTTCCAACTCGGAGACGAAAGAGGCCATCCAGGGGAAACTCATCGTATGGATTTTTGCAATGCGGTTTCTCATGGACTTCTGCTCCGGGCTTTCCTATTTTGTCAATCAGGCGATCTCTTCCGTAAAATATAGGGGAAAGAAAGAGATCGATTTCGAAGAACCTCTCATGAGGCTGATCTGGATCGCCGCCACCTTGTGCATCAGCACCTCGTTTGTGATGAGCTACCTCCTGATCAGCGATCTCCAGGTTCTGAAAGGGGGCGTGCTTACCTCGATGCCAAATGTCTGGTGGCAACTGGCGATGATCATCAGCTGCGGCACTCTGGCAGCGGTTCTCATCCCCGAATTCACCAAGATCTTCACCAGCTCCAAGTCGAAGCACGTCCAGGAGATTGTGACCGCTTCGCGCGAGGGAGGCGCATCCCTTACCATACTGTCCGGTATTGTCTCCGGCAACTTCAGCGCCTTCTACAAAGGCATACTGATCGCCTTGCTTTTGGGCATCGCCTATTTCGTCAGCCTTTCGATTCCAGCCGAGGTGATCAATTATCCCTCCATCTTCGCCTTTGGTCTGGTCGCCTACGGATTCCTCTGTATGGGCCCCGTCAACATCGCTGTCGACTCTTACGGCCCGGTCACGGACAATGCCCAGTCCATATTCGAGCTGGCCCAGACCGAAACGATTCCCGGCATCAAAGAAGACATTAAGAAGAATTTCGGGTTTGATCCCAACTTCGAAGAGGGCAAGCACTACCTTGAGGCCAACGACTCCGCGGGCAATACCTTCAAGGCAACGGCGAAACCGGTGCTCATCGGCACCGCGGTGTGTGGCGCAACGACGATGATTTTCTCGATCATCCTGCTGCTCCAGAGCAAGAACATGCTGCATGTGCAACTGACCGACGCGCCGATTATTATCGGCCTGATTTGCGGCGGCGCAGTGATCTACTGGTTCTGTGGGGCCTCCATGCAGGCGGTTACCACCGGGGCTTACCGGGCGGTCGAGTTCATTAAAAAGAACATGGACATGGAAAAGACAACAGCCGATATAGAGGATTCCAAGACGGTTGTCAAAATCTGCACCCAGTACGCGCAGAAAGGGATGTGGAACATCTTTATCGCTCTGATGTCCATTACGCTCGCTTTTGCGCTGCTGAATCCCAACTTCTTCGTCGCGTATCTGATCTCCATCGCCTGCTTCGGCCTCTTTCAGGCCATTTATATGGCGAACACCGGCGGTGCATGGGACAATGCCAAGAAGATCGTTGAAGTCGACCTCGACCAGAAGGGCACGCCGCTCCACGCCGCGACGGTGATCGGCGACACCGTGGGTGATCCCTTCAAGGATACCTCGTCCGTATCCCTGAACCCCATCATCAAGTTCTCCACTCTGTTCGGCTTGCTTGCGACCGAAATTGCGATCGCAATGGCGGTAGACGCGAAGGAAGCCGGTTCCACAAACTACGCTCCCTACATCGCTGTTCCGCTGTTTATTGTCGGGCTCATCTTCGTGTGGCGTTCATTCTACAAGATGAGGATACCAATAGAACCAGCCGCCGAAAAACTGCCAATGGCGGAGGTAAAGATCGCTCACGTCCACGATTAAACATAGGCCTACGCTTGGCATAGAGCAGATGTTAAAGGCCCTCATTCCTTGCAGGGATGAGGGCCTTTCTATTGCCGAAAGCAACAGGTGGGTTTGAAAGGTTAGCTCTGAGAGGTCAAATTTTCTTCCGATTCGCCGATTTCGTGCAGGATTGACTTTTTCTACAGCCTCAGCGTGCGGCGGCAATCGCCCATCCGAACGAGTGATTTGTTAACCTTTTATTTTTTCCCTCCGTACATTGTAAATATTCCATATTTATAGAAGCAATCAACATCCCTAAATCCAATAGCCTGCAATGTGTTGAGTTGCACAGCTAAAATGTCAGGCTTGTTATCTGTATTGTCTTTGTATTTCCAAATAATGTCCTCATAATGGCCGCCCTCAATGCCTAAAAATGATTTCCTTTCATCAATCCATTCCTTCCAAAGCAAAAGATACCACTGCTCAAGGGCACCTGAGGGAGCAAGGACAACATCAATATTCAAAAAGTAGCCGTCAACATTCAAGTGGGAGTAGATGGTTTTGAATAAGACCGTTTTCTCCTCCATCGTCAGATGATGGATCGCCAGTGAAGAAACTATGAAATCATAATTTCGGAGAAGAGTGGTTTTGTTGAGAAGCTCTTGAAAACTTGCTCGGATAAAATGAACATTTTTAAAATCTTTCAGCCGATCCTTAGCCCTATTCAGCATATCTTCAGAGCCATCTATCAAAGTGGCCTCTATTGAATTATCAATTTTTAAAAGCTCATCTATGACAATTCCGTCTCCGCAGCCCAGGTCAAGAATATCGCTATTTGGCTTATTACCGATGAAATGCTTATAAAAAGACCTCAAAATTTCAAGTAGTCTCTTCCGCTCCACGATGAACACATCAGCACTATCCCTGTATTCCTGCGAATATTCTGGCTTCGCCCATTGTAACTTGTCAAATTCTGTCATAAATATACTTTCTCGATTTCAGGTCAATGCTGCGGGTCACCGGGAGCTGGATATATTGCCTATTCGGTGCACGCCATGGTTATGTGAAAACTGCCTTTTTGACGGCTCTTGCACTTGTTACCTGGACACCGATGTTCCACATTTCTTCCTTCCCCTTGGGGTATAAACCAGAAATAGCATCCTCCACTAATGCAATCTTGAAGTCTCGTTCGCTTGCCTCGTAAATCGATGTTCTTGGACAATTCGGAAAATTGCACCCGACGAATAC
Organism: uncultured delta proteobacterium; assembly: GCA_963765435.1. GTDB lineage: Bacteria > Desulfobacterota > BSN033 > BSN033 > UBA1163 > UBA1163. Next base: position 639,997 of record CAVXWK010000002.1, on the reverse strand, counting down.
AAGAGTGTCTACCCCGAGTTTGCTTAGGTGGGAGTCGAGTGGCGTATTGTAAAAAGCTCCCCACCTCGGCTTATACATTACAACCTCGTGGCTGCTGATTTCCTGCACCTTCCCAGATAGAAGTAAATCAAAATCCAAACGGACAGGATGTTGAAATATCTCGGATGCCAGTTCACAGCCAGAGCTGCCCTCCAATAGCATTTGCATCCCGTTCTCAACAGCCTCTTTGCGGCACAAGTCAACATTGCTTCCATCTTTCTTGTATATCCTGACGATATGCACGATGGGCATTCTTTGGTCTCGATAGGCGTCCAACACCATCTTCATGCTTGGCAAAGCCGCCAACGTCCCGGGGATTTCGAAAGGTTGCCCGTCGAGCGTGTCATGCTGGGTATCGATGGAGATCAGGGCCGACGATCTAAAATTTGGTTCGGTATATTTCATCATCTGAACACTCTCCTTGTCCCTATTTCTCACACAACGAACCTGTCACTTTGACCAGTGAGAACAATGTATCCGGGGATCACTCGACTCTTCCTAAGTATGAGATCGTCCATTATACCCACATTTTATGGCGTCGCTGTTTTCTGCATCTCGCCCAGGAATCAGCTCGGCGATTTTTCCTAAGCCTCAACGGCGAGGGTGAAGCGTTTGCCTTTCTATGCCTCGCCTCCACCCTCTTGTTCTGGCCCTCTCTTTTCTTACGATCCCCACAAGCTCTTCTGTGGAGACCGCAGCTTTGATCGAGGGGACATCCAGAGGGGAGTTGCGTGTCTTCTCAGGAATCAAAGCAAAGGTCCTTCCATCCTTTCGGCGAATGATCACTTTCCCCATCGATTCCGCCTTGTCCAAGATACTCGAAAGTTTTTGTCTCGCTTCAGAATAGGTGTAGACTCGCATTTCAAACCTCCAACAATTTAGTCAAATGTCAAGGGCAAACCCCATTTGCCTTACTCTAAGCCATCCGATGGCAGTGATTTATTAAGCAACTTTTTGAATTTTGGTCGCTTTGCGTATTCTATCCTTCAACCAAGTATTAATTAGGGACTCCGATGAAACTTTCTTTGATTTGGCTATCTTAGTAAGTTTATCAACGACATCTTCTTCAAGAGCGACCAGATGCTTCCGCTTTTCGATATTTACATCAAAACAAACTTCGGGCATTTGCTCCCAATAATCACCCATGTCATGAGTCTCAAAGAAGTCCACAAGCTCCTTGACAGATTTTGAGTGGGGTAGAGTCTTCGATTTATTTCTTTCCATATTGTTTCCTCTCTTTTTCTGCCATATTTCTGGCGCTTAGAATAAGTGCTTCTTTCGTCTTCTTGTAAATAAAGAGGATTGATAAATGTCTTCCTGAATCAGTGCGACCCAATGCCATATAGACATCTTCTCCCTTCCTTTCACCTTTTCCGACAAAACGGAATTTTGGCTTATTATTCAGCGTTTCTTCTACCTCTTCCATAGTAACATTATGGTTAAATTCCAGTTTATCGGCAATGTCTCTTAACCAAATAATGCCATCTATCTTCATTCGGTCCCTTTAATCTTCTTTTCAATCCGCCTTCTGTCCGATTCTATATTTATCACCTTCTATTACCTAACGAGCCTGTAGAAAAAGCCATTTTGACTGGTGAGACTGATGTTTTCAAGGGGCACTTGATCCCTCCCGCGCATGAGATCGTTGATTGTGACATACTCTGTGAGGTCACTTTTCTCTGAATCTCCCCCAGGAATCTACTTCGGGAGCTTTTCTACAGCCTCACCGATTGAACTGCGCAGCGCGCGGCCACTACTGGCAACCTACTACGGTATTTCCGAGAAAGCAAGTCGCCCTTTCCCCTCCGCACCAGTGGAGTGGTTGGGTCAGCAGATATTAGCCAAACTCATAGCCCATATTTACCCAATAATGCCAGTCTTCAACTGCTTGCTTAGTTTGTGTTACCGTGTGACTGATGGGGGTGAGTTGTGACAAAGGAACCGCCAAACTATCCCTTTCCCATCGGATAGTCACGAACATCTCTTTTTCACATTCCTCTTCAGGAGCCATACCAATGACAACAACCTCATCTTTAACGAGCAACGGTGATATAGCACGTTTCGCACTGCAAGCCGCTGTAAACGGGAATCGAAGCTTTTCTTCAAGGTAATAATACCAACCCATCGCTTGTTCTTCAGGGCCATAGGCATCAACGATGATCTCCATCGCTATGCGTTCCTCCCGCTCTTTATTCTCCTTTTGTTTTACCTTAGCCATATATCACCTGGGTTATCGGAATCGGAGGCCCAACGCACGATGCTGAGCCGGGGCACGAGGATGCGGCCTTTAGGCATGCAGACGAGTGAACGGCCGCTCGAGCGCCTGGTTCGGCGCCAAATGGATTTCGGGTTTATTTAGTATTTGCGTTTTGCTTTTATTCTGTCCAGGCGCCGATACAAGGCGCGATGGGCGGAAGCACAGCGCCGCACGTTCGGCGGCGTGCCGCTTTCGGCACGTCCGCTGCAACGGATGGTTGGGCGAGCATGCGTCCAAAACTCCTCATTCATGTCTCGGCGTCAATCCCGTTGCCCAGTCGTCCGCCTGAGTGTTTCACGCATGCGGTCAATCGTCTCCCTGATCCACGACGGCAGTGGAAGCTTTGCATGCGGGTTCTCAATCATCTTCACGTGGGGAACCAACGCCAACCCGCTGTCTATTAGTCGTATTGCATACATGAAGAGCATTACGGCGCCTACCCTCGTATGCATTTGAGGCGTGAACCTTCGGGGCACGAGGGTCGGCCACGAAGTGAGCGCGGTTGGCTGACGCTGGACGTCCACCATGATAAGTCCCGGCATGCCTTTCGGAAGTTGTCTGGCCTCGGCGGTGAGCACGTCTTCGGCCCGTTGGTCAGAGAACGGGACGCGGACTATAACCTGCCGGTTAGGCCTACCATCGCCAACAATGACCTGCGATACCGCCGCGCGTGGCCTGTCGTCTGACGGCAACACTGTGGGAACGACAACTGACGGGTCGCCAGGCTTCACGATCAACAACGCTAAGTCTTTGAGGTTAGATTGCTGTGGCTCCGGCCTTGAGCATATGTCGTGGGCGCGGCTCACCACTTCCTGAACTTCGACCTCCGTGGGGAATCGCAAAAACACAACCTCAAGAAGAAAGGCCTGCTCGACAGCCATGACTCCGCCCACAACGCTTTGAAGAACTTGCTGCGCGATCGAACTAGCAGCCGATCGATGAAGCGCCGTGACTTCGACCTGAGTCCAGTCGTCCGCCGGCATGCGAATAGCAAAATCGGGCTGTCGTTGCCGATCACCAACCGCGGCGACAGGGGGGATCTCGAGTTCCGTTTCTGGATTTGATGATCGAAGTAGGTGGATAGCGGACAATTCGCTCTCAGCGGCATAGTCGTTGCTCCGCAAACGCTGGAGTAGGTTATCAGCGCCAACGGCGTTCCGAAGTGAAGTGACTTTCCTCGCCAGGTCAATAATCGGAATCAACGCGGAGAAACCCCACTGTCTTACGCCGCCTGGTAAGAACGTTGTGCTTCGCACCCAGTCAGGGCCGCGAACCGCCTCGGCCGTCTCGAATGCCGCCAGGACTTCTTCAGCCACAGCGCCTAGGGGCTCCCCATTTAGCCAATCGCGCTCTATGTCTTCAATGGTCCAAGTCACGTCTCACCGTCGCTCAAATTACCCGGGGAGTCATACCGTGTACTGGTTCTCCGCCGAACACTCGGCGCTGAGCGGCGGGCACGAGGATGCGGCCTTTAGGCATGCAGACGAGTTGACGGCCGCTCGAGCGCCTGGTTCGGCGCGAAAAATAATTTGGTTCTATTTTGTTATTATGATTTTGTTTTCTTTCTGTCTTGGCGCCGGGCCAGGCGCGATGACCGAAGCTCAGCGCCGAGCGTTCGGCATCACCGGGAGCCGAATTTATTGGCGATCCGGTCCATGCCGTGGTTAGGCAGTTTTCCTCCAGTGTCACTTTCCAGCTTAGACGACTTTAAAAACCCGGCCGCTGCCAATGGCGACAAAAAGAAAAATATGATCAAAGGGATCTGGGTCGTCACCAACAAACTCTCTCAGTTTGCCAGCCGCATCTTCGAAGGTAAAGAATGGTTCAAGTTCGGCTGGGCTGTTGTAAATGAGTGCTGAGTTATAGTAGACAATCAGATAGAGGCTCTCAAATCCTGTTCCCAGCCCACCGTATCGTTCCTTCTTGTGGGCAACTATCTCAAGTAACGGCTGGAGCATACTACTTTGGTCAAAGGAACCCCCTCGACATGGAAATACAATCCAGTCTTGTCCACTCGGCCATGTTTTCTTGAAAAACCTTCCATCCGGAGGCCATCCTTCGTACCTCTTTCTTGGAAAAAAATGTACCGATACCAGATATTTTTGGAGTATAGCGAAGTCCGACAACTTCTCAGCCGGGACATCGTAGCCGGGCGGGTTATGCCACGATGGTTCGCTTGGCCAACGGCGATCTGTCTCGGCAATGAAGAAAAACAGCTGCTCACGGAATAATGGGACATCACTTGGTTTGACGCGGGCTCTTGCTTTAGGGCGTAGCCACAGGAATAGGATATTATCCGAACTGTTTTCGCCTTGATCACCTATGGCTGATAAAATGGAGGACTGAATTCGCTCCATGCCTTTTGCTTTGAACATTTCATCCTCATTCAGCCATTCTCCCAACTCAACACCTATTCTTTGGCCACTTGACGCAGTACAAATCACATCGGGGAATTCGCTGCTGTCCTGAGGTTGTGACCAGTGTCTCAGGGTTTCTCCCGCAAACTGGGGCGCCACTCGAAGAAAAGCCTCGAATATGGCCTTTTCATGTTCTCTCTTACTCATGGTTTTCCTTGCCTAGCGCTCGGCGCTAAGCGGAGGGCGCGACGATTGGTTAGCCCTCAAGACATTACCGTCGACACAATAATCCCGAGAAGGAGCAAGAGTAACCCCACATAAAAACGTAAAAAGTCAAACGCAGGTGGTGACCCATATTTAGGAAACTCACGTATCGCCCATCTCAGGCTGTTCCACAAGCCCCCGTCCCCATGCAGGGGGATCTGGGGCTCAAATGCTGAGGCTAAAAGAACCGTACCAACTAAATTAAACAGAAGCACGATATAGCGAATAGCGGAGAGTGGTACTGCAAATTTGATGATCGTGCTAACCAAGACGGCAAGCACAACCGAGGTCGGGGTGAACCACTTGAAATTCAATTTAGGCCCTGTGAAAAACATTTCATACGCCTAACGAAAGGTTCGCCTGCGGGCGGTGCGCCAGCACCGCGGGTCAGGTGGATTGTTAAGGGGCTCCGCCTTTGCTGATGATAAACTGCCTCCACAATTCCAGACATTTGGTTGCAAGATCAAACGCATCACGTGGCCCTGATGCGGTGTCTATTGTGAATTTGATTTTGATTGCTGGCTCTTCCGCTCCCAACGTCAAATGAATTTGTTGTCCACCGACACTCGGATTTTCTGCGCTGCGCGGCTTCTTGAGCTGAAGATGCTTATGTGCATTGCAAATATCTGCGCAAAGTTGGAGTTCCTGATGCGCATTGATGTAGCTCTCAACTTCGGTGCTCGTTGCGGGAAAGCCCAAATCATTTATAAGCCAGTCCTTCAGGTGATGGCAGTTCACAAAAAAGCAATAGACATCGTCCCGATAGTGCTCGGAGGACATGCTGTATTTGCGGCCTCGTTCGATTTGGGCAAGGCGCTGGTAGTTTCTTACTAACCTTTCAAACTGCTCCCGGTAGCTCAGGGTCGATCTCCCTGACCGCGCAACAATGACTGGATTGCGGATCGCAATTTTCTAAAATCCTATGCTTACTAACCGCTTTTGTCAAACAAAATTTGGGCGGGGTGTTGTATTTTTAGTAGTTTGGATCGAACCTTTACTTCGGGTCACTTGATCTCGGGAAGGGGAAGGAATAGGAACTAAAGTCTGCAGATAGCAAATCGCAGATTGTAAATTTATCCCTCACGTAACCCCCCTTCATCCCCCCTTAACCTAAGGGGGGAATAGACTCCCTATTTCCCCCTCCCTAAATAAGAGGGAAATAGAGGGGGTTAGTGTTTTACGGCCAGTTTAGATCGAAGGCGTTCTTGATCAGTTCGATTTCTTCTCCCTTTTGCCCGAGGAGGATCGCCACCACATCAAACCGAGCTTTCACGTCTTCAAGCTTTTTCTCTTTTAAGAAATTCAGGGCTACCTTGGAAAGTTGCCTTTGCTTAAAATTAGTCACGGCCAACTGAGGAGGACCAAAGTGCATTGATGTCCGAGTCTTCACCTCGATGAAGACCAAGGTGTCTCTCTCCTTGGCGATGAGGTCCATCTCACCTAATTTGCACACATAATTTGTTTCAATAATCCGATACCCTTTCTTCTTCAAAAATCGAAGGGCTATCTCCTCGCCCTTCTTGCCAAGGTCTTTCTTTTCTGTTTGTGGTCCGTGTCCGTGATCCGTGTCCGTAACAAATCTCCCAAAAAATAAGGTTTATCTTTTTTTACGCTGTGCGCTATGCTCCATGGGCCATGCGTTTAGAGGTACTCTTTCACTCCTCGAAAGGTTTTGCGGTGGAGCTCGCAGACACCAAATTTCTCAATGGCACTCCGATGTTCCTTTGTCCCATAACCTTTATGTCTCGCAAAATTATACTGAGGATATTTCTGGTGGCATTCCAGCATCATTCGGTCCCGAGTCACTTTGGCGACGATGGAAGCTGCCGCAATAGAGTTACTGAGCTGGTCGCCTTTTCGGATGGGTTTCTGAGGAATGGGAAATGTAATACCTTGAAGACCGTCGATCAGAATGAAATCCGGAGGCGGGGAAAGGTTTCCAATGGCCAGAGCCATGGCTTTTAGCGTCGCCTGGAGAATATTGACGCGATCGATCTCTCCCTGTCCAACGACCCCAACCCCCACGCCTAAGGCTTCATTCAGGATCGAAGAGTAAAGTTCTTCCCGTTTTTTGGAAGAGATTTGTTTGGAGTCGAAGAGTTGAGGGCCTATTCCATCCTTGGGCAGAATAACAGCTGCTGCGACCACCGGCCCGGCCAAGGGCCCTCTTCCCACCTCATCCACACCGGCAATCTTTTGGTAGCCCCGCCGGTAGTACATCTTTTCGAAATAATCCATGGGCTGGGGTGGAAGGGATGGAAATAGCATACGAATTCCGTCTGGAATAATACGGTGATGGAATAATGGAAGATTGGGTGCTCAAACAAATTCTTTCTTTTTCATCATTCCATTACTCCATTATTCCAGGATTCCAGGGTTTTGTTAGGCGACCTGTTTCTTTTCGCCCCGAATACGCGCTGCCTTCCCTTTCAGGCCTCGAAGATAAAAAAGTTTAGCCCGTCTCACCTTTCCATGGCTGATCACATCGATCCGGTCGAGACGGGGCGAATGGAGGGGGAAAACCCTCTCGACGCCGATCCCGTAGGAGATCTTCCTCACAGTGAAGGTGGATCGAATCCCTCCTCTTTTCTTACGAATGACCACTCCTTCGAAGGGCTGTATTCTTTCCTTCTCTCCCTCTACGATCTTCACATGGACCCTTACCGTATCTCCCACCCTGAAATCAGGAAGATCCGTCCTGAGCTGTTCTCTCTCAACCAATTCCATCGGATTCATGTTAATTCTCCTTTTCCAGATAAGGGTTCCAGGATTCGAGCCTGCCTGCCCTGTACCAGCACGGTTCAGGGCCTGCCGGTAGGCAGGGGTTCATGGGTTCAAGTGTTTACCTTCTCAATTTTCGCTAGAACCCTTGACCCCTTGATTCCTTTTAGTTAATTCACACAATTCTTTCTCCCAACAATCGATCCAAGATAATGGCCACGGCTGACCGAACGGAGAGGTGATTATAGCCTCTTCCTTCAATCGGCGCCAGGACATAATCAGAACCGTCCTTCACTTCCTCAGTTAAACCCCATCCCGTTCCAAAAAGAATAATAAACGGGGTGCTTTCATCTTTCAATAACTTCTTTAAGAATCCAAAATCTATACTTTTCGGATGGGGGGAGGCTCCTGTGGCCACCCTCTTGGCTTTTGTCTTCCAGAGATCGGAAATCTCTTGATCGGCTTCGTCAATGCTCCGTGAGACCCGGACAAGAGACAGAGATTCCTTTCTCGTTGGATTATAAATTGATCCGATGCCCACCACCCAATGGCGAATGATCCTCTCTGCTAACTCAACCTGGCTCGCCAAAGGGGTGATAATGAAGAAACCTCCTATTCCAAACGTCTTCGCGCAACGTGCGATGTCGTGAATATCGAAATTAGTGAGGGCTGTAGCCACCACCTCTTTTTTCTTGTCATAGATCGGGTAGTGCACCAATCCTATATAGAGATTAGACCCCATGCCTAAATCCATTCAAACTCCAAATACCAAAATCCAAATCCCAAATAAATCCCAATCTCCAATAACCAAAACCGATTTGGTTTCGAATTTCAAATTTGGGTCATTCCTGCCTGCCAGTAGGCAGGGAAGCTTATTTGGAATTTGGTGCGTGGGATTTGGTGCCTGACCCAACTCCACAATCCGCACTCCGCAATCCGAATTCATCGCTTGAATTGTGGATCTCTTTCAAGAGTTCCTGGTCCTCGTCGGAGAGATTGGCCTTGGCTAACAGATCCGGCCGCCTCAACGACGTTCGCCTCAGTGCTTCTTTTCTCCTCCACAGAGAAATGGCTGAATGATTCCCGGAAAGGAGGACCTCTGGAACGCAACTCCCCCTGAAATCAGATGGCCGCGTGTACTGGGGATATTCCAAGAGAGAGTCGAAGAAGGAATCCTCCTCGGCGGAGCGATCGGATCCCAAAACCCCAGGAATGAACCTTGAGACGGCGTCGATGAGGACCATGGCTGCCAATTCCCCACCTGTTAAAACATAGTCCCCAATTGAAATCTCTTCATCGATAAAGAGCTTTCTGGCCCTCTCATCCACGCCCTCATATCGGCCGCAGAGAAGGATGAGATGGGGCTGAGTGGAAAGTCTGCGAGCCAAATCCTGGTTGAAGGGGTTCCCCTGGGGAGTCAAGTAAACTGTCCACGCAGATGGATTTTTAGACTTGACCGATTCGATGGCTCGGGCAATGGGCTCCACTTTCATCACCATGCCCTGGCCTCCCCCATACGGAGTATCGTCCACCACCTGATGTTTATCCAGTGAAAAATCCCGGACGTTAATCGTTTGGACCTGGATGAGCCCTTTCTCAACTGCCTTGCCTAAGATGCTTTCCTCCAGAGGGGACGAAAACATCCTGGGAAAGAGGGTAAGAATATCAAACCTCATCTTCATCCTCCCACAAGCCCTCCTTCCGGATGACTTTCATCACTCCTTTTTCAAGGTCTATGCTCTGGATCACCTCCTCGGTCGCCGGCAACAAGATTTCTCCTCTTTTCCCTTCGACAACGTAGACGTCATTGGCTCCAGTCGAAAAGATCTCCTTGACCCTCCCAATCCCTTTGCCCTCCCGGGTCTCGACCTTCATTCCCAAGAGATCGATCCAATAATATTCTCCTTCTCCCAATTTGCGAAACGCGTCTTTCTCAACGAGTATCTCCTTCCCTATCAAAGGCTTTGTCTCCTCGACCTTTTCAATCCCTTTTAATTGGAGGATAAGACGCGGTGGTTGGGGAACTGCCTCCAAGACTTCGTAAGACTCAGGTTTGCCCTTTTCGTCCTCGATGAAGATCTCACGATAGAAAGAAGGGCAGTGGAGGTCTTCTCCAAAATAGTCAACCTTCACTTTCCCCTTGACCCCATGGGCTTTCGTCACCCTGCCGATGGGGAAAAGATTTTTCTCCATAGACTATTATTCGATAATCTCTAACACAGAACGCTTCCCCAAATTCGCCGAGACCGCTCCCAAGATGACCCGGAGGGCCCTGGCCGTTCTTCCCTGCTTTCCAATCACCTTCCCCAAATCTTCCTTGGCCACGGAGAGTTCAATGACGGAAGTTCTTTCACCTTCGACTTCAGAGACCTTGACCTGATCTGGATAATCCACCAACGCCTTGGCGATGTACTCAACGAGCTCCTTTGCGTTCATAACCCCACCTCCACATTTCGCAGTCCTTGAAAGGTTCGTGATCAGCAAGGGTTTGGAAGAAGGCGGCTTATTCAGTCTTCCCTTCCGCGGGCTTCTTTGAGATTCCGGATCGTATCAACAGTTGACGAACGGTCGGGGTAGGCTGAGCTCCCTTTCGCAGCCACTGGATCGTCTTTTCTTCCTTGAACCGAACCTCCGCTGGATTTTTCTTGGGATCATAGGTTCCCACCTGGTCAATGAATTTGCCGGCCCTGGCAAAACGCCGATCCGAAACGACAATTCGGTAATAGGGGCTTTTCTTCCCGCCAAACCTCATCAATCTCATCGATGCAGCCATATCGCTTTCTACCACCTCCTTCTGTTGAAGAATCGCAGAGAGCATAGAGCAATGCGCATAGCGAAACTCTTAATTAAAACGGAATCGAAGACGCTATGCTCTATGCGCCATGCCATTAGGAGAACAAAGGTGCTCTTCCTCTTCCGAATCCTTTTTCTCCCATTTTAGTAAATTGCTTCATCATCTTTCGAGCCTGGGCATATTGTTTAAGCAGCCGGTTGACATCTTGAACGCTCGTTCCGCTTCCTCGAGCGATCCTTAATCTCCGGCTTCCATTAACGATCTGATAATTGACCCGTTCTTTCGGCGTCATGGAATTGACGATGGCCTCCACCTTCACCAATTCTTTCTCATCGAAATCGAGGCCTCCCATCCCCTTCATCTTTTTGGGTAACCCCGGGATCATTCCCAAGATCGATTCCAACGACCCCATTTTTCGAACCTGTTGAATTTGGTCCCGGAAATCCTCCAGGGTAAATGAATCTTTCCGGATCTTCTTCTCCAACTCCTTCGCCTTCTTTTCATCGAAGGCGGTTTCTGCCTTCTCGATCAGCGTGAGGACATCCCCCATCCCCAGTATTCGTGAAGCCATCCGGTCGGGATGGAAGGTTTCGAGGGCATCCAGCTTCTCTCCGACCCCGATAAATTTAATGGGTTTTTGTGTCACCGATCTAATGGAAAGGGCGGCTCCTCCCCGTGCGTCCCCATCCATTTTGGTGAGGATCACTCCGTCAATCCCCAGCCGGTCATTGAAATTTTTCGCAATATTGACCGCATCCTGGCCGGTCATGGCATCGGCCACCAGGAGCACCTCGTTGGGCTTGATCTGAATTTTGATCTCCCGGAGTTCCAGCATTAACGCCTCATCGATATGAAGCCTTCCGGCAGTATCGATGAGCATCACATCGTAGCCCCCCTTCAGCGCGAGATCCCTCGCTTTCAAACAGATCTCCATGGGCGTTTGGGAGGCCTCGGGACGATAGAAATTCACTTTCAATTCTTCCCCTAATCTCTGCAATTGCTCAATCGCTGCGGGTCGGTAGACATCAGCGGGGACCAGGTAAGGTCGCTTCTTTTTTTCCTGAAAATACCGCGCCAGTTTACCCGTTGTAGTCGTTTTTCCGCATCCGTGGAGACCTACCAGCATGATCGGAACAGGAGGGTTTCCCGAAAGATGAATCTTCTGCTCTTCACCGCCCATCAGGGAGGTCATCTCTTCCTTCACAATTTTGATCAACTGCTGGGCGGGAGTAAGGCTATCCATCACTTCCTGACCAACCGCCCTTGCCTCGACTTGCTGAATAAAGTCCTTCACGACCTTGAAATTGACATCGGCCTCCAAGAGGGCAATCCTCACCTCTTTTAGGGCCTCTTGGATATTTTGGTCCGTCAGCTTTCCGTGGCCCCTCAGTTTCTTAAAAATGGAATCTAACTTGGCTGAAAGATTTTCAAACATGCTTGGATCCGAATCACCCCAAATATTTCATTCTATTCAGTTTTCTGTGGGTTGTCAAATTCCCGAGGGTCTTCTCCCATGTTAGTTACAGCCCCTTAATAATCTTCCAATCCTTCCCCTCTTTCTTCAAAAAAAGGACTTCTTTACCAGAATAGTGATTTTTCTTTTCTGCCTTCTCTACCTCCAGATAGAATTGCTGGGTGACGATTGCGGTTTCTCCACCGATTCGGAAGGACCGGTCCCAACACGAGTAGGAAATGCGGTCGAAGGTTTCGAAATATCCCCTGATCCGCTTTTGAAGCCGGCTGAAGTCCTCCTCCTTATCTTGATAGGCTTTGGAGATGCAGGAGAGGTAAAGGGAGAGGTCTTTTTTCTGTAGGGCCTCTTGCCTTCGATTCAAAATGTGATCGATTCTTTCTTCTTCGGAAACCTGGCAGGCTAAGACGAAAAGAGAAAAGAGGACAAAAAAGAGGGAACTTCTTCTCATTTCAGCTTTTCGAATTCTCCGGGCTGAATCGTCGCCTTTCCTCGTCCACTCGATCCTCCTTTTACCTCGACACGATTCTTATCGATATCAACAATGATCTCATCCCCTGAAACGATATTCTCCCCCTCCGAAACTTTCGGGTCGCCTGTCAAAACCACTTTTTGGTCAATGTTGTAAAAAATCGCCTTCTGACAATTGGCAACTCGAAGCCCCTGTTGGATCTTCACATTTCCCCCAGCAGTCACTCGGTCGATCCCCTTTCCCTCTTCAATGGTCACGGCCTCCAAAGAATCAGCATAGATCACCATATCCTTCTGTCTGGCAATGACATTTCCTCTGAAGATGATCAAATTCTCCTTCCAGAAGGCCTCCACCTTGTCGGAGGTGATATCGATGGGCTGGCTCTTGTCCACAACCTTGCTTTCCTTATCTTCAGGAGGAGTCCCTTGCTTGGCCTTTTCCTTCTCTTTAGAAGCTGTCGTGGAACTCGGTAAGGCGCTGATCCGTTTTTCCTCAACGGGTTTCACCTCCACCTTAGATGCCGCTTTAGGGGAAGAGGGAGAAGGAGGTATTCGATCTTCCTTCGCCGCCTCTCGTGTTGGGATGGGTTCTACCTTCTTCGCTTCCACCGGGGGCGGAATGACTTGGGCTCGATCCTCTTGAATTGTTCCGACCGCCACGGGGAGTGCAGGCTTCTTCGCCTCCACAGAGAGAGGAGGGGCTTGGATTCGATCCTCTTGAACGGGTTCGGCCACCACAGGCAGAGCAGGTTTCTTCGCCTCTATAGAGGGAGGGGCGGCTTGGGCTCGATCCTCTTGAATCGGTCCGATCGCCACGGGTAAAGGAGGTTTCTTGGCTTCTTTTTTAGGAGGAGTTTTGTTAATCGGCTTGCTTGCGGGAGGAGGCGGAGTCAATCTCTCCTCTTCCTTTCTCGAGTCAGCCTTCTTCTCCTCCTTCAAGGAAACAGGCCGTCTTCCTTCCTCTTCGAATTTGACCAAAGCGAGCCTGTCGAGTTCCATCCCAGCACTCTCATTTTCCTTCCCGGGCTGTTTGGTTTTGGTCTTTTTGGTCTTATGAAGAAGGACTTTACTTTCCTTCACACCTTTCTCAAGAATGGCCTCGGCTTCTGCATGGTGGAGGCTCTTGGGATATTCAGCGACAATCTTCCGAAAGGCTGCTTCAGCCTTCTCCCATTGGTCGAATTCAAGATAACTCTTGCCTAAGAGGTAAAGCGTCTTGTCTTGATCGGGGTCTTTTGGAAATTTCTCTAATAACCCTTCGAACCGCGAAGCGGCTGCTCGGTATCTTTCCTGATTGTAATAGAAGACGCCGATATAGAATTCATGGTCGACCAACCTTTTTTTGCAGACGCCAATTTTTTCCTTGGCCTTCTCGGTGAAAAGACTGGGAGGATAGTTGGCGACGAGATATTCAAAACTGGAGAGAGCCTTCTTCGTAGGAGTCTGATCCCGATCAAGGGTGCGCATCTGATTGAAATAAGACATCCCGATCTGAAACTGAACATACGGGATCTCTTCATGGCTGGGATGGGTCTTCTTAAACTCCTCATAAGCCGCGATCGCCTCTACATAATCCTCCTTCAAAAAATGACAATCGCCCACCTTCAGTTCCGCCCAATGGGTATAGGGAGGGCTGTCGGGAAAACTCGACTTCAATTCTTCGAATTTCTTCAAGGCGCCGGAATAGTCTTTTTTGTTGAATTCAGCCAATGCCTGCTTATACAGGACTTCGGGGTCTCCCTCAATTTTCCTGACTTCTTTTCCTTTTCCACCACATCCCAGAAGCAAGGACAGGGCGATAGGCACCGCAATCCATTTTAGAAAGATTGTTTTCTTCATACGGAAAGGTATCAAAAGCTTCACTATTATGATGGGAAGGACTTAGGATGTCAATACAAGAATCACTTTTTGTTTGGACTCATCAGGCTAAGGAGGCTCTTCATAGAGCATCTTTTATCTTGAATTTGGAACGGAAAGTCCTTAAGATGAAAATAGAAAACGTGACCGGCCAGGCCTTGTACCATGTTAGGTTCAGGGCCTGCGCGCTGTAGCGTATCGGTGCGCAAGCGTGGCACCTGCCCGTCATTCAGCTAAAACTACAGAGAGAGAAAGAGAAAAAGATGCGAATCGAGATGGCAAAAAGAATTGATCAGATCCCCCCTTACCTCTTCGCAGAAATAGACAAGAAAAAAGAAGAGATGAGGAAAAAGGGAATGGATATCATTGACCTGGGAATCGGAGATCCGGACCTCCCAACTCCCAAACCGATTATCGAACGATTGAAGATCGCAGTGGAGAATCCCAAAAACCACCGATATCCTTCCTACGAGGGCATGATTGAATTTAGAACTGCGGTCGCCGAATGGTACGGAAGGAGGTTCGGCATCAAGCTTAACCCGCAGACAGAGGTTCTCTCCCTGATCGGCTCCAAAGAAGGAATTGCCCACATCCCCTTGGCTTTTGTCAATCCGGGGGATATCGTATTGGTCCCCAGCCCCGGCTACCCTGTTTACCGCGTATCGACCCTCTTTGCAGGAGGCACCCCTTATTTCTTACCGCTTTGCAAGGAGAATGGATTTTTACCGAATTTCTCCGATATCCCCAAGAAGGCAGCCCAAAAAGCAAAGCTTTTATTCATCAACTATCCCAACAATCCCACCTCGGCCATCGCCGAGAGAGCTTTCTTTGAAGAGGTTGTGGCCTTTGCCCAACGCTACCAGGTCATTGTGTGCCATGATGCGGCCTATTCAGAAGTCGCTTTCGACGGTTACCGTCCCGTCAGTTTTTTGGAAGCGGAAGGGGCCAGAGAGGTGGGAGTCGAATTTCATAGCCTCTCAAAAACCTTTAATATGACGGGTTGGAGAATCGGATTTGCGGTGGGGCATTCTGAGATACTCTCCGGATTGGGGAGGGTGAAGACCAATATCGATTCCGGTCTCTTTCAAGCGATCCAGGAGGCAGGAACCGAGGCGCTCAATCATTTTGATACCCCGCTTCCGGAAATCATCGACACTTATGAGAGACGAAGAGATGTGATGGTCAGGGGTCTTGAAGAAATAGGGCTGGAAGTGGATCGCCCGAAGGCCACGTTCTATCTTTGGATCCGTGTGCCGAGAGGATATACGTCCGCCCGATTCGCCACGCTTCTGCTTGAGCGGGGAGGAATCGTCACTACCCCGGGAAATGGTTTTGGAGAAGATGGAGAAGGCTATATCCGAATGGCCCTCACGGTTGATGAGAAAAGGTTGAAAGAAGCGATCGAAAGACTTAAAGGAATCAAGTTTTGAAGTTCTTTTTTAACGTCCGATTTTTTATATCGCCATCCTCACCATTGTAAAGGAAGTTGACATCTCCCCTCCGATGGAGCGCGGGCGACCCTCCCTTCAGGAGGGGAGAGACTTCGGGGGATAGGGGGGTGCAAAATGCAAGACCTCTTTTTTGACGCCTTTCTGATTGCCATTCTCATCCTCTTAAATGGCTACCTGGCCGGGATAGAGATCGCTGTGGTCACAGCGAGGAAGAGCCACATCAAACAGCTCGCCGAAAGCGGAAAAAAAAGTGCAAAGATTTTTCTAAAACTGAAAGAAGAACCCGACCGTTTTCTCGCCACCATTCAGATTGGAATTACGGGGGTGGCCGTTCTCGCCTCTGCGGTCGGTGGCGCGGCGGCTGTCAAGGTTATCAAACCTGCCCTTCAAGCGGTCCCCATAAAAGCCATTTTCCTGGCTGCGGAACCCCTTTCCATTGGAATTGTCGTCGTACTGATTACCTATTTTACTGTGATCTTTGGGGAGCTGGTACCAAAGTCCATTGCCTTAATGCACCCTGAAACCATTGGCCTCTGGACGGCAAGGAGCATTGAGACCTTTGCGAAGGTCAACTCTGTCTTTGTGAAGCTCCTCACCTTCAGCACCTCCCTTGTGCTCAGACCTTTTGGACGAAAACCCTTCACCGAGCGGGCCTATATTACCGAGGAAGAGGTGAAACTTTTGATAAAAGAAGGGGGCCAGCACGGCGTCTTTGAACCCACAGAGGAAAAAATCCTTCAGAGCGTTTTCGAGTTCACCGACATGTCGGTCAAAGAAGTGATGGTCCCCGATACACAGATGGTGGCGGTTCAAATCGATCGTTCCCCCCAGGAGGTTCTTTCCATCATCGAGGAGGAGCAATTCTCCCGGTACCCGGTCTTCGGAAGAGAGCTGAACGACATCAGAGGAATCCTGTATGCAAAAGACTTCCTCACCACATTTGCGAAAACGGGACAGGTCGATATCCGAAAGATCGCCAAGCCTCCTTATTTTATCCCGGAGACGATGAAAATCAGCCTTCTCTTAAGGGAGATGCAGAGGAGGAGGATTCACATGGCCTTGGTGGTCGATGAGTACGGCGGGGTCGCGGGACTGGTCACCATGGAGGACCTGGTGGAAGAGATTGTCGGAGAGATCAGAGACGAGCACGATATCGAGAGCCCGGTGATCCAGCTCTCGGATGGAACCCTGTTGATCGATGCATCCATCAGCCTCAGGGATTTAAAGGAAGACCATCACATCCAGCTTCCGGAATCTCCCGAATATGAAACCCTGGGCGGATTCTTGATGACTGCCCTGCAAAGGATCCCTCAGGCCGGTGACATGGTGGAAATCGAAGGGAAGCGGATGAGAATTGTCGAGATGGTGGGGCAGAGAATTTCAAAGGTAAAATTGGAGAAGCTGCCTGAACCTGCCGAAAAGCCCCCTGACGCATGACGGCAAGTGTCGTGTTCCGTCAAGAAACGGAACCATCGGGAATGGGGAAAAAAATTCAGTTTTTCTCCCTATCCCCTTTTCACCCACTCTCCGGAATCATTTGCCTTCCTCCTGTCCTCCCACAATCAACTCCGGAATTCTCAAGGTGGGTTGGGCATCGGCGACCGGAACCCCCTGGCCATCCTTTCCGCAGGTCCCGATCCCAAACCCGAGATCACTGCCGACCATATCGATGTCTTTCAGCACCCGCGGTCCGTTGCCAAGGAGAGTCGCTCCCCGGACCGGCTCTCCCACACTTCCTTTTGCAATCAAATATCCCTCGTTGACTTCAAAGATAAAATCTCCGTTGACGGTATTGACCTGCCCACCGCCCATTTTCTTCACAAACAATCCCTTTTCTACAGAACGAACAATCTCTTCGGGTCCCATCTTCCCCGGAAGGATCATCGTGTTGCTCATCCTCGGAATGGGTTTATGCTGGTAGGACTCCCTTCTTCCATTGCCACTCGATTCCACCCCGTCTTCCAAAGCGGATAGCTGATCATAAAGATATCCTCTTAAGACTCCCCGCTCCACCAGGATTGTTCTTCGGGAAGCCACTCCCTCGTCATCAAAGGCGTAGGACCCTCTTCGCCGAGGAAGGGTGGGATCATCGACGACAGTGATCAGAGAAGAAGCAACCTTTTCACCAATCTTCTTAGAATAGACGGAGAGCCCCTGCTGAGCGAGGTCTGCTTCCAATCCATGGCCGATGGCCTCATGAATCATCGTTCCTCCTGCGTCGCTGGACAAGACCACGGTCATTTTCCCCATCGGCGCTCTTCTGGCCGAAAGCATGAGGAGAGCTCTCTTTGCGGCCACCTCAGCCACTTCCTCCGGGGGATGAAGATCAAAGAGCTCAAAACCCACGGCCCCCCCGATGGGTTCATATCCAGTCTGGACAACATCCTCTTTTGCAGAAACGACCTGTACAGAGAGAACGGTCCCCACCCTCTCTCCCTCTACTAAAGTTCCCTCCGAATTTGCAATAGAAACCTTTTGGTTCACATCCCGATAAAGGACTTTCACCTGTTGAACGTGAGGGTCCAGGTTCCGGGCCGCTTCGTTGGCTCTTTTCACCACTGAAACCCTCTCTTCCACTGAGAGCCCGTCCGGATGCTTTTGGATCGAATAAAGGGATTTGGAAATCGAAGCGGGAGCAACGGCGGCCCGAGGCGGCAGGGGAAAACCGTTTTTCCTCTCCCCTCCACCCTCTTTGGCAGATCGACTTATCCGTTTGGCTAAATCGAAGAGGGACTCCTTTGAGATCTCTGTGGTAAAACCATAAAATGTCTTTCTGCCAATGAGAATTCGAAGTCCCACACCCACATCCACACCGGAGATCACCTTCTCGATCCGATCTTCTTCACAGATGATCACCGCCGAATGGGTCTGTTCAAAAAAGAGGTCTGCAAACTCTCCTCCTTCGCGAAGAACCTCTTTTAGAATCTTTTCAAACGGAATATGTTCTATCATCCCATTACCCTGATTTGAAGGCACTACTGAAAATCCGAAACTCGAATATCGAAATCCGAAACAATTCCAAAATTCAAACTTCGGAATTCAAACGATCCTTATTTTTCTCTGCTATTTGTATTTTGAACATTCGTGCTTGTTTCGAAATTCGTGCTTCGAATTTAGGATATTGGTTCGATGGGAATCTCTTTTTGGAGACCATCCAACACCTCTTCCAAATCCTTTTCCCATCCAGGAGCCACCATCAGCTCCACGATCGCCTCATGCGGATCCTTCGTCCTCATCACAGCCATCCCTTCATAGGATTCGATGATGAATTTAAAATAGGCGATATCTTTCCTGTGCAACCTGAAATATCTGGATTGCGTATCCATCTGACCTATTTCGGAATTCGGAATGCGGATTTCGGAATGATATAACCCCTTTTCTTCATTCTTCCTGCTTTTTCACTCCGCATTCCGCAATCTGCATTCCGCATTGAGTTCATCCCCGTGTATTTTTGATGAGGGTCCCCCTGACATCCCCGAAGAACATGACATCCTTGATCATCCCCTCTGTGGGGTAAAGTTCTTTCGATAACTAGCCTTCGATAAGACCTGCTTTGGAGTGTGTCACCTCTGGGTCCAAAAAAAGCTTGACGAGATACTCTTTCCCCTCCTGAGGTTTCTCGGATTTTTTTCTCTTCTCCTCCTCTTCTTTTGAAGCCACTCTCACTTCATAACTGGACGGTCCCTTCTTAGGAAAGGTGGCCACGGTATATTTTCTACCTCTCTCGATCCCGCCGTAAACACCGTAACGGAAATTATAAGAGGCCGTGATGAAATCATCATAGACCATTCCTGGAGGGATCTCCTCCTCCGTCCTTATCTTGGTGCCGTCTTTCCTTTGCCTCACCCGAATCCATTTTCTCTTTTCATAATCGAACAAATGGGTTCGCCGCCGCAACGTGTTTCCCACCTTCACATCTTCTTCGAACGATACGGATCGAAGGCGTCTCCCCCCGTCGATTTCTTCCATGACGGAGCGATACGTGTCCGTTCGATAACGGGCCACCCATCCGAGGATACCCAAGGTCTCCCCTTGAAGGGTGGATAGATAGCGGCCCTTTTCCTTCATCTCCCTGAAAGTTATTTTCCCCACCGCCACTTTCTTAAACAGCCAGACCCCAATGACGTAGTGAAGTTCCTCTCCCCTGAAGAACTCGCCAATGGAGTTCCCTTCACCTTTTCTTGGAGGGGCAGGAAGATCTGCCCATGTCTCCAGGGCATGGAGGGGAATAGAAGAGAGGAGCGGAAGTCCCAAAAGATATCTCAGGAGAAGTCTTCTCGTTAGATCCTTCATCTATTTCCTTTTCGTTGTCCCTCAGAGGTTTCGGTAATGAATATTAACCGTATTTTAAAATACGAAATCCAAATGGCCAAATTTCTCAACCAGACCTTTTCTATTCGGTTTAGAATTTTGGCATTCGGGCATTCGCTTTTTTTCGAATTTCCTGCTTTGAATTCCCCTCCTCAAAGATGCAGCTCGACCACATCCCCTTCGCTGACGAGATAATCCCGTTTGACCATTTGTCCACCGAATTTTCCGGAGCCCCAGACCCTTGCATATCGAAGCTTGGCCGCAAAATCCTTATGAACGGAGAGGGCCACATCCTCAATCGTGCTTCCCTTCTTAAGAAGAACGGGTTCCGTCAGATCCGGGTCTTTTCCGGGGATCTTCGTGTAGACCCGAATGATGCCGAGAAGCTGATAGACCTCCTTTTTCAATTCTTCAAAATTCATTCCTTCTCTGGCAGAGAGAGGTAGCATGGAGAAGGTATCTCTGAAACGGTTCTCGAGTTTACGGTACTCCTCCATTGCATTCTTCAAATCACATTTATTCCCAACCACGAGTGCCCGAAGACAAATCCATCCCGACTCCACTGAGGGCATCGGTCCTTTTCCGGCAGCCTTTATTCTCATCTCATTCAGTTCTTTCAAGAGGATGTCCATCTGGAAGAGAGGGTCTTCCGCCAGGTCAACCAAGAGGAGAAGGACGTCCGCATTTCGAATCAAGTTCGGGAATCCAGGTTCGATATGATCCAATTGAATCGGCGGCGTGTCCACCAATTGAATCTGTAAATTCTCATACTTCATCATCCCGGGAATGGGCTTCTGGGTTGTAAAGGGGTAGTCCGCCACCTCAGAAGAGGCGCCGGTGATCCGGGAGAGAAGGCTTGACTTACCAGAATTGGGAAGGCCCAGCAGAACGCTTTGAGCAGCTCCCTCTCTCCTAATATTATAAGCCTGCTCTGCTCTCGCGACAGTGGGCCTCTTCTGGAGTTCCTCCTTTAATTTGGCCATCCGGCTCTTGAGCTGCCCCCGAAGCCTTTCGGTCCCTTTATGCTTTGGAATGACGGCCATCATCACCTCGAGAGCTTTTATCTTCTCTGGTGTCGTCTTGGCCTGTTTGAACTTAAGCTCTGCCTCTAAATATTGGGGGGTGAGATTGGCTGGCATGCTTAAAATTTACCGATATTCATCTTTCGACAAAATAGAGGGTTCAAGGATTCAAGGGTTCATGGGTTCGAGTGATGATTTTTCCAAAAACATCTTTGCTGTCACTTTCACATTGCCTCCTAAAGATTCATCTCTTCAGAGGTTGAACGACTTCATAACGCAAGTTCTTTGCCATTTCACTTGACCCCGTGAATCCCAGTCTGGCTGCCCTGTACCATGGTAGGTTCAGGGCAGCCAGACTGGATCCCCTGAACCCTTTTCATTAAAGTTATGATTGATAAATTTTTTCTTGCAGAAAAATTTCCAAAAGTTTTGGGTCGAATTGCTTCCCTTTGTATTTTTCCATTTCCAAAAGGATGTCCTCAAGGGCCATGGTGCCCCGATGGGGTCTCAGACTGGCCATTGCATCGAAGGCATCGGGAACAGCAATGATCCTCGCCTCAAGGGGAATGCCTTCTCCCGCCAAACCGTCTGGATACCCTTCCCCGTTAAAGTGCTCATGATGATTACGAATCATGGGAATCTTATCCTTGAAAAACTCGATCCCCTCCACAATTTTCACACCGATCAAGGGATGCTCTTGAATCGTCTGGTACTCGTCGGGGCTCAGAGGCCCCGGTTTGCGGAGAATCTCATCTTGGATGCCAATCTTACCGATATCATGGAGGAGTGATCCGTATTCCAAAATCTCCATCCTCTCCTCACTAAACCCCAATGAAACGGCGATCCGCAAACTCATCCGCCTCACTCGATCAGAGTGGCCCCGCAGGTAGGGGTCTTTGGCGTCGATTGCCTCCGCCAGAACCTTGACCGAATCTAAATAGGCTTTTTTCAGCGTGCGATAAGCCTGTCGAAGTTCCACGGTCCTCTCCTCCACCATTCTCTTCAGGTTTTTGTGGTAAGACTCGATCTCCTCTTCCATCTTCTTCTGCTCAAGCGCCTTTTTCACGCTGAAGACTGCGAGTTCGAGATCGAAGGGCTTGATGAGGAAGTCACTCACTCCCAGGTGTATCGCCTCGACGGCGATATCGATCTCCGGAAAGGCGGTCATGAGAATGAACATCATGGTGGGTCGCACGGCCTTTACACTCTTCAGAAACTCTAAACCGTCCACCTCGGGCATCCGGATATCTGAAATAATCAGCGAAAAATTCCCCTGATAGAAACGAGTAAGGGCCTCCTTCCCGTTCTGGGCGGTGACACATGAATATCCTTCTCGGGTCAGCCTTTGAGATAGCACACTACAGATCGTCTTTTCATCGTCCGCGATCAAGATTCGGTCTTCCACGAATGCCCCCTTTCTTATCCTTATTCATTGGCTCCCAATCGCTCTATTTTATAAGAAATCCAACAACAGTCAACCCTCTGACGGGAGCAGTCCCTTTTTTCCGGTCTTCAAAGCGGCGCCGAACAGTCAACTCCGTTAAGAATTCTGCTGAAAAATTGGAATCAAGAATTCTGGAAAAAAATGATTCCCATTGATTTAAGAATCAAAGTTTGGTAAGAATACTGCTAAAAGGAGTCTGATGTAGAGCCTATGAAAATATTGGTCGTTGACGACGAAGCTCCCGTTCGGGACATCGTAAGAAAAGGTCTTTCGCAGATGGGTGGATACAGTGTTGAGGTCGCCCAAAACGGCGTCGAGGCCATCGAAAAAATCGAACAGGATGTCTTCGATTTAGTATTGACCGACCTGAAGATGCCGGAGATGGACGGGATCGAACTTCTCAAAACGATCAAAGGAACGAGGCCAGAGGTGATGGTTATTCTCATGACGGCCTATGGGTCAATCGAGACGGCGGTGGAAGCAATGAGGATAGGAGCAAACGACTATATCACCAAACCCGTCGATTTGAACGAACTCCTGATCCACATCTCCAAAGCCCAAAAGGAAGGCCTCCTGCTCAGGGAAAATCGGCTTCTGAGGATGGAGGTGAGAAAAAAATTTGAGTTCAGTAATATTATCGGAAAAAGCAAGAAGATGCAGGAAATTTTCTCCCTGATCGAAAAGGTGGCTCTTGGGAGTAGCACAGTCATTATCTATGGGGGAAGCGGAACCGGCAAAGAACTGGTTGCCAAGGCCATCCACTACAACAGCCCAAGGGCGGACCGAGCTTTTAGCCCTTTCAATTGCGGGGCCATCCCTGAGACGCTGGTGGAAAGCGAACTTTTTGGACACACCAAGGGCGCCTTCACCGGGGCGGTGCAGGCGAAGAAGGGTTTATTCGAAGAGGCCGATGGCGGGACGCTTTTCTTGGACGAGATCTCCACGATCCTTCCCTCTGTCCAAGTGAAACTTCTAAGAGTCCTCCAGGAGAAGGAAGTGATGAAGGTGGGGAGCACGGAGAGAACAAAGATTGATGTCCGAATGATCGCAGCTACCAATGAGAATCTGGAAGCGAATATGAAGAACGGAAAATTTCGGGAAGACCTTTTCTACCGTCTTCATGTCTTTCCCATCTTTCTCCCCGATCTCAAAGACAGAAGAGAGGATATTCCTTTACTCGCCTACCACTTCCTTGACCTCTACAACAAAGAAGCCAAAAAGGAGATCAAGGGGATCTCCAAAGAGGCGATCAAGTTCCTTTTAGAATATCCTTGGCCGGGGAATGTGCGAGAGTTAGAAAACGTCATAGAAAGGGCTGTGATCATGACCGATCAGGATTACTTGGTGGCCAACGACCTTCCCAAAGATCTGACGGAGGGGTTTTCGGAAATGATTAAGAGAGGAGTGAAAGACCGCAAATCTTTAGGTGATATCAAGTCCGAGTATATCAAAGAGATACTGAAAGAGGCCGGAGGGAATAAAAGAGTTGCCTCAGAAATCCTTAAGGTGAATCCAAGAACCCTCTATCGCTTCGAGAAAAAAGACCCATCTTGATTGTGATTTCCCCGATTGCGAACGATCGCCATTACCTCCTCTTCCGCACGCCGATATAACTCCTCTTTGGCTTAACGGAATCTTGAATCCACTGAAATTGTTTTCGTCCTTCTCTCGCACTTAGCTTCGATTCCGCCAGAGAATGATCGTATTCACCCTTCCCATGATAAGAGAGGGACGGAGTGGCAAATCAGCCTATGATTTGCTAGAATAATGTCATATTTTGGAGGAGCCGGAATATGAAAAAAAGGTTGCTCATCTGCTGTTGGTCGTTCGTTTTCTTTCTGTTGCTCCTTGGGAATGCCTTTGCCCTTACAAACGAAGAGGCCACCAGCATTTTAAAGGATTACTTGAAGACGGAATTTAAGATCCTGGAGATCAAAGAGGCCCCTATGGAGGGGTTCTGGGAGGTCGCGTGCCAAATAGGTCAAGACAGGATCATTCTTTATATTGATAAGACCTCTAGATATATCATCTCCGGGCTGGTATTGGATCGCCAAACCAAAAGAAATCTTACTCTTGACAGGTTGAAAGATCTCCGCAAGGCGGACCCCTCCGCGCTTAACCTCGAAAATGCCATTTCCATGGGACAGGGGAAAAGGAAGCTTTATGTATTCACCGACCCCCAGTGCCATTTTTGTTCCCAACTGCATGAAGAGCTGAAACAAATCGAAGATCTCCAGGTTTTCCTCTTTTTATTCCCCTTATCTCCTGTCTCGTTTGAGAAGGCGAAGTCCATATGGTGTTCAAAGGACAGAAGGAAGGCCTTGGAAGAAAATTACCAAGGGATGGAATTAAAAACGCCTTCTTGCGATACGACACCCATCAATAAAAATCTGGAATTGGGAAGGCGTCTGCTCATCGATTCCACTCCCACGCTCCTCTTTCAGAACGGAAAAATCATCGAAGGGTATTTCCCGCCGGACACCTTGGAGAATCTCTTAAAATCGAATTCAAGTCTTTGACTTTGTTCCCGAAGTCTGTTATTTTTTGGAGGTGAAGCCATTCTTGACGAAAGTCCTCGTTCTTTCTGTGTTCCTGCTTCTTTTGGGAGGTTGTGCGGGAAGACCTGAATTTCAAAAACAAGAGAAAGAGACGCCTTCCTTCCGGCCCGCTCCAACGAAACTCCAAAAAGCTCAGCGGGGAATTCCCTCTGCAAATCCCCTAGCCTATTACCATTTTCTCCTCTCCCAGCTTAGGTTGCAGGACGGAAAAGTGGACGAGGCGATTGAGGAACTCAAAGAAGCGGTCGTTTGTGATCCCAAAGAACCCTCCTTGCATGTGGAATTGGCCACCCTTTACATCCACAAAGGACTTTTAAACGACGCAATGGAGGAGTGCAAAACCGCACTCCTCTACGACCCCGATCATCTCCCTGCCCATCTGCTCCTGGGTGGATTATATTCCATCCTTAAAAAGTACCCGTTGGCCATCGCCTCTTACAAAAAAGTGCTGGAGATCGATCCCCAACATCAGGAAAGTTACCTTTTCCTCAGTTCTCTATACGAGGACACCCAGGAATACGACCAGGCCATCCAAACCCTTAAGCGGTTTCTCGAGATCGAGCCCAATTCGGTGATGGGCCTCTACGCATTGGGAAGAATCTACATCAGGACAAAATCTTATGAATTGGCCAAGCAAAATTTTTTGAAGGTCCTGGCGATCGAACCCAATCTGGTCTCCGTCCTGATGGATTTGGGGATGACGTATGAGATCCAGAATGAGCCGGAAAAGGCCTCTGAGGTTTATCAAAAAGTCCTCATCCTCGATCCGGACAACAAAAAGGCGAGAAGCCGGCTTAGCCAGATCTTCATCAAAAAGAAGAAGTTCGACGAGGCGTTGAACCAATTTCGGGAGATGCAAAAGTCCGGTTCAGAAGACCTCAATATTCGGACGAAGATGGGCCTGATCTATTTGGAGCAGGAAAAATTGGACCAGGCGATTTTGGAATTCAACTTTGTCCTCGCCGCCAATCCCAAAGACGATCGGGTCCGATATTATTTAGGGGTCGCCTACGCAGAAAAAGAGGCCTTTGATCAGGCCATCTCGGAATTCAAGAAGATCCCTCCGGAATCCTCTCTCTTTGCTGACTCGAGAAGGAACATTGTCCTGGTTCTGAGGAAGCAGAACAAGACGGAGGAGGCCATCCGGATCTTGGAGGAATCGATCCAGGCCAAGCCGAATGAGGGAGACCTCTACCTCTTCCTCGCTGCCGTTTTCGAACAAGAGAACCAATTGGAAAAGGCCTTGGCCACGCTGAAGAGGGGCGTTGAGAAAAATCAGAACGATGAAGAAATTCATTTTCAAACGGGCGCGCTCTACGATAAAATGGGCGATTTTGATAAGATGATGGCCGAGATGAAAGAGGTTCTCCGACTCAACCCCAATCATGCCGATGCCCTCAACTATCTTGGTTATTCCTATTCCGAACGGGATATCCACCTGGAGGAGGCCCTTAAACTCGTCCAGAAGGCCATGGAGCTGAAACCCAATATGGGTTACATCACCGATAGCTTGGGTTGGGTCTATTATAAACTCGGGGACTACAAGAAGGCTCTGACCGAACTTGAAAAAGCCAATCAATTGACACCGGATGATGCCACGATCACGGAACACCTGGCTGACAGTTATCTCAAACTAAACCGGGCCGAGAAAGCCGTGGAGTTTTACGAAAGGGCTTTAAAACTGGATCCCCAACCAGATCAAAAAGAAAGGCTGCAAAAGAAGATCAAGGAACTCAAAGAGAAACCGATTAAATCCCAATAATCAGACATCCAAGAATGCCCTTCCCCCCATCCCTCTCCCCCTGGAGACTGTGTCGTCATAATAATAAAAACTGGTGCCAAACAAGGCGGAAGAGACCGTCGGATGGAAAAGTCTTAGGGCGGCAACCTCTTACACGTTAAATTCAGACGCTCCGTATCCTTGAGATAACTCCATCTTCCACAAGCACTGATTAGCCATTCCTAAAAGACCGCATTCTAAGACTTTGAGGCCCGACTGTCTCTTCCACCAAGACCGAGGTTGCGACACAGCCTCGGGGGAGAGGGGAAGAGTGAGGGGCTCGAATTTAGGTGATTGTAACTTGGGTTATTGTTTGGAGTTTGGAACTTGGAATTTGGATATTATGGCTTTGTCAGCCTCCTGCGACAGGAGGAAAGATGCTCAGGACGTCACCCTCCTTTAACATCTGCTCCTTCTTGCCGTGAACGCCGTTGATCAAAATGATCTTGGGTATCTGTTCAGGTATCTTGAGCCGCAACAAAATATCCTGAACCCGGGTGGAACCCTCGATCCCCATCTTACAGGAAAACCGACTGCTTCCCTTCGGCAGGTAATCTCGAAGCGTTGCAAATAATTTGACCTCAATCTCCATCGGTTTTATTCTTTCAATCTCCTACGTTGACCGGTTCGATCTTTTAGGTCAAATTGACAGACCCAAAACAAGTTTTACTATTATAATGTAACCGAATTTCCCCTCCGGCTGCAACAAGGATTGGAAGGAAGACATCAGAGGAGTCGAATCTTTCCGCGAGGCTCTTCTACTACCTCTCCGACCATCGAAGAATGGACGAGCCCTTCCTTTTTTAGCGTCGCCACTAGTTTCTCTGCCTCATCGGGAGGTAAAGAGATGAGGAGGCCACCCGATGTTTGAGGATCATAAAAGATGTCCGCCAATAGATGGGGCACACTGGAATGCATTTCCACCCGGCATGAAAAAAAATCGCGATTTGAATATGCCCCTCCGGGAACCAAACCCAATTTCGCATATTCCATCGCTTCAGGAAAGATAGGAACAGCGCTGGATTGAATGACCATTCCCACCTGGCTTGCGATCGCCATTTCCAAGGCATGGCCGATGAAGCTGAATCCTGTGATATCCGTACAGGCATGGGCTCCGTATTTTTTCATCCATTCCGACGCCGTTCGATTGAGGGTCACCATGCTCTCCACGATCTTTCCGACAGCCTCCTCAGAAGCCATCTTGGCCTTCAGGGCCGTGGAAATGATGCCTGTGCCGAGAGGTTTTGTCAGAACCAATTTGTCCCCCGCTTTTGCCTTGGCATTGGTCAGGATTCTATTCGGATGGACCACGCCCGTTACTGCCAGACCGTATTTAATCTCCGGGTCTTCGATCGAATGCCCTCCTACCAGAGCCACGCCGGCCTCCTTCATTTTCGAGAGGCCTCCGAGGAGGATCTCTCTCAAAATAGAAGAAGAGAGATCTTTGATGGGATAGGCCACCAAATTCATGCCGGTGAGCGGAGTGCCTCCCATGGCATAGACATCGCTCAGGGCATTGGCTACGGCAATCTGACCAAAGGTAAAGGGGTCATCTACAATGGGAGTGAAGAAATCTACCGTTTGAACGAGGGCCACTTCCTCGCTCAGTTGATAGACCCCTGCGTCATCCGATGTATCCAGCCCGACTAATACTTTCGGATCTTTCGGAATGGGCAGTCCCTTCAGAACCAGATCCAGATCCTCTGGACCCACTTTGGAGGCTCAGCCGGCTTTCTTTACTCTCGAAGTCAAACGCACTTCATCCATTCTTTTCTTCATCCTCAAAGTCGCTTAGAAAATAAACAACAAATTCTTTCCCTACGAGGCAAACCACCGATGACCCATCAGGACGGAATAAAATTAAGGTTTGATCACGCGATCAGCGTCCACCATGGATTGGATGATATCGTACATATTGGAAACTACCCCCACCTTCATTTTTCCTTTCAACTCATAAAAATCGATGCAGGTTCCGCAGCAAACAATCTCGACCCCTTTCTCCGATAAACTCTGAAGGGACTCCAACGCCTTGGAATTCTCCGCGGCCAACTGGACACCGCTATTGACCAAAATGAGACGACTGGGCTTTGTGTCCAAATCCAGTAACGTCTTTAAGAAAGACTTCATCAAGAACGATCCCAATGCCTCATCCCCGCATCCGAGGAGATGCGAGTTGATATAAACCACGACCCTTTTGGTTTTCTCGTTAGGCATGGCAACCTTTCCCTTATTTTCGGTATGGATCTTTTGAATGCGAAGATGAAAATCTTGCCCCTCCTGCTCGATTTCCACCGGACACCCTTGACTCTGAGCAAACCGTTCCACATTATTACACGAGGAAGCATTGTCCACGATAACAATCATCTCTCCTTCCTTCAATTCATCCAGCGCCTGTTTGGTCACCACCACAGGCTCCGGACAGGCCAACCCTCGACAATCAATCACCGGCATCTCGCTCCTCCTTCCAACTCATTTATCTTAATGTCCAAGAAAGAGAAGTCAAATTGATTTTTCCAATACAATGGTTGTTCTGTATAGAGATTTCCTATGGCTTTTTTATGTTGCCTTGCCCTATCAAAATTGATATAAATGACTTTCGGAATCCGTGAGGGAGGTGGGGAGTATGTACAAAAAGATTCTTGTCCCGTTGGATGGATCGGAGCTCGCAAAAATGGCCTTGGACCAGGCCGAAAAATTGGCTAAGACCTTTGATGCCGAAATCATCCTGTTCCAGGTGGTCCCCTTTATGCCCATTTATGGTTCGCCGGAACTGGTCACCCCCCTGATCGTCGATGAAAAACAGAAGGAAGCCGCGGAGAGATATCTTGTGGACCTCAGTGAGGAATTGAAAAAGAGAGGTCTTAGGGTGGCGGCGACGGTGAGGACCGGGCAGCAGGTGGCGGTCGAAATCATTGATTTTGCAAAAGAGGTTGGGGCGGATCTCATCATCATGTGCACCCACGGCCGGTCGGGAATTTCCCGGTGGGTGATGGGAAGTGTCACCCTCAAAGTCTTGACCCGAGCTGAAACGCCCATTCTTCTCATCCGTTCGAAAAGGTAGATGCCTCGGCATCCGGGTAGGAAATGAAACGAGAGCATATCTTCTTCATCTTCATCCTCTTCCTCACGTTCCTTTCCATCTATCTTCTCTACCTCATTCTCGCCCCTTTCCTATCGTCCATCATATGGGCCATCCTCCTCGCCATGGTTTTTTATCCCCTCTTCCAGAAAGTTGAGCGCCTCCTCACAAAAAAGGCAGTCCTCTCGGCCCTCCTCATGACCCTGCTCGTGCTCATCGTTATTGTATTGCCGTTCAGCCTTCTGATGGCCTCTTTAGCCGGCGAGGTGGTCGACCTCTATCACCAGGTGGAGGAAATGATCAAGACCGGTCAGCTTCAGACCTATGTTGAGAGAATGAAAGATATCCCTGTCTTCAAATGGATCTTGGCGGGGTTGGGTCAACATATCGATTTCTCACAAGCGAACCCTTTGCCTCTGCTATTAAAGAACCTTAACCAGATCAGTACGTTCATCTTCAATCAAACCACAACCCTTTTAAAGGGATTCTCCTCGTTCGTGGCCGGATTCTTCTTCACCCTCCTCGCCCTCTACTATTTGTTTAAGGACGGAAGCCACCTCTTCGCGAGACTGAAAGAGATCGTCCCTCTTCCTTCCAAGCAGAGAGACCTTCTCATCCAGCGGTTCAAGGACATGATCTACGCGACGATCTACGGAGGACTTCTGATCACGATGATTCAGGGTCTCTTGGGGGGGTTATCTTTTTGGGTCCTTGGACTTCCTTGGCCTATCTTCTGGGGAGCAGCAATGGCTCTGCTTTCCTTCATCCCCATCGGTGGAACAGCCCTGATCTGGGTCCCGGCGGCGATTATCTTATTGATCGAAGGGGCTGTCTTAAAGGGACTCCTCTTGCTCGGCCTGGGAGTATTTGTGATCAGCATGGTCGACAATCTCCTCAGACCGTTTTTTATCAGCGCCAGAACGAATATCCATCCTCTGCTCCTCTTCTTCGCTGTGCTCGGAGGGGTCCAGGCTTTTGGATTAATCGGTTTCGTCGCCGGACCTTTGGTGGCCACGCTTTTCCTGACTCTTATCGAAATTTATATCCAAGGGATCAAATAATATTAGATTTCGGATTGCCGATTGCGGATTTGAATTCCGCATTCTAAAATCGCCATTCCGCAATCTAAAGGTTGGGGGCTTCCAGGATCTCGTATTTAAAATCTTTCGCTCGGCCCGGGAGGTCCTTAAAAATCACCATGAACGGAGCGGCCTTGCCCGGGGGGGTGATCATCTCTTGTTCCGTTTCGGGCTTGATCACCATCTCCCCTTTAAAAAATTCCTCCGGTTGTCGTTTTAACTCCCCACGAGCGATGACACGGCCGCAGATGGCTTCCTTTTCAGCCACCTTGAGTTTGTTTTCATCAAAGATGACGACTTCTATTTTGATATACTTTTTGGTGAACTTGGTTTGATTCTTTACCTTCCCCTCGATGATAAAGAAGGGGGAGTCTCCAATCTTCTCCTGGTATCCGCTCAGCTCTCCGACGGTCAGATCCCCTTCCTCTACCCCCCAAATCTGGTTCCAAAGCTCAGTGATTCTCTTTACGGCGGAATCCAAATAGGGGGAGAGCCTACCCCCGGAGCTCAATTCCGACCACGCAAAGAGGATGCCAAAAGTCAGCAGCATCAAAACAATGAGAAGGGCAAGAAATCGAAGGGGGCCTCTCCTCTCAGCATGCCTCATCGTCTTCGGCCTGGAGGGTCTGCTCCCCACGCTTTCTTCCTTCATCAATTTTTCAGAGGGGAGCTTCTCTATCTTTTCCAGAAGAGCCATCCCTTCCGTTTCTCCCGGAGGAACCCATTGCTCCGCTTTCTCCGCCGGAGCCTTTTCAAAAAAGGGGAATGCCTCTTCTCCCTCTTCTGGGGGGACCCCTTCCTCCTCGGCTTTCGCCTCAGGAGGACCCTCTCCCTTGATCTCACCCGGCCCCATCAAATCTTCATGATATTTCGCAAAGGATTCAAAATTCTCGATGATTTCCTCCTTGGTCTCGGGAGGAGGGACGACATAGAAGACATGCTTGCACCGCGAACAGCGGACCTTGATACCCTCGGCCGAAATTCGAGAATCGTCTAAATTAAACTTGGTCAGACAGGAGGCGCAGGTGACGATCATAGAAACCCTCTTTTCAAGAATTCTTGGACATTATGATGAAAGGGATAGAAAAAAGCAAGAGCAAAAATTATGGTGGGGCATTTGGCCAGGAAGAGAAAGACGCTGCATCGTCTCTAATACGGAAATGTGGATTTTCTAAATTCCAAATCCCAAATTACAAATCACAAATAAATTCCAAGCTCGAAATCCAAATAAACCGAAAAGATTTTGTTTGGAATTTGCAATTTTGTTCATTCGAATTTGTTTGTTATTTGGTGCTTGCCTGAGGGGCTTACCTTCCCAGCCTTTTCTTAAACTCCTGCGTCAGCATGGGAACGACCGTAAAGAGATCGCCTACAATGCCGTAGGTAGCGATCTTAAAAATGGGGGCTTCACCATCTTTGTTGATAGCGACAATGATATCCGACGTCTTCATGCCAGCCTGGTGCTGAATGGAACCCGAGATACCACAGGCGATGTAGATCTTGGGCCGAACCGTGCGGCCCGTCTGCCCGACCTGGTGTTCGTAAGGAATCCAGCCTGAATCGACGGCTGCGCGAGAGGCGCCCACCGCAGCCCCTAACACCCCTGCCAGTTCGCGGATGACTTTAAAGTTCTCGCCCCCTCCCATTCCTCTTCCTCCCGACACGATGATCTCCGCATCCGACAGATTGACCGTTTCCGCCCCTTTGATGAATTCCAAAATCTTTGTTCTGACCTGATCCTCGGTCATCTGGAGCGTTTCCCGGACGATCTCTCCTTTTTTTGAATCGTCCTTCGGAGGCATGGGAAATACTTTGGGCCGGACCGTAGCCATCTGGGGTCGGAACTCGGGATGGTCGAGAATCGTTGCCATGATGTTCCCGCCGAAAGCTGGCCGAGTCTGTACGAGATATTTTGTTTCCGGATCGATCCCCAGATCGGTACAGTCCGCTGTCAATCCGGTCTCTAATGTGGTCGCAACCCTTCCGGCAAAATCCCGGCCCTGAGTGGTGGCCCCGAAAAGGACGATCTCGGGCTTGTATTTCCGAATGAGAAACACCGCAGCCTCCGCGTAGGGGTCCGTACGATATTCTTTGAGCAGCGGGCTCTCCATGACGTAGACTTTCTCCGCCCCGTAGGCAATAGCCTCCTCGGCAAACAGGTCGACCGCCTCCTTATCGCCTAACAGCATCCCACAGAGTTTGCATCCAACGGCGTCCGCCAGCCCTCTTCCCTGTCCAAGAAGTTCGAAAGAGATACTTGGGATCTTGCCGAATTCATGCTCGATAAAAATCCAGATATCTTTGGCGCTGGTACCCTCGACCGCGCTCTTCTCCGCCTTGATGAGCGTGATCGCGCTCACCGGACAGACCTCCACACAGGCCCCGCAGAAGGTGCACTTCTCATCGACCACGGCCTTCCCTTCCTGCATACTCAGGGCGTCGAAGGGACAAGAAGGAATACAGGACTCGCATCCGGTACAGGTATTCTTATCAATGATCAATTCCGACATTCGCCCCTCCCAAATCGTGTTCGTCATTCGTGAATCGTGATTCGTGACTCGTCACAAGTCCCATTCGGTTCATGGCCTTTGCGATTCACGAGAAACGACTCACGGGTACCGCTCATTTGATGAACTTCGTCTCCATCAATTTATCCACCAGAAGGGGAACCACTTCGGAAAATTCCCCTTTCAAAATCTCACCGCCTCCTTTTCTGGGCTCCGGAGAAAAAACCTTCGTCACCCAGGTAGGCGATCCTTTTGATCCAATATGGTTTTCTTCCGCGCCGATATCCTTTGCAGTCAGGGTAGGAATCTGCGCTTTAGCCGCCTTCTTGATCCCCAACAGGGAGGGCAGCCTCGGCTCATTGATATCCTTGACCACGGTCAACAAGGCGGGGAGCGACGTTTCCACAACCTCTCTCCCGTTCTCCAGCAGCCGTTCCACCACAATCCTCTTCTTCTCGGGATCAATCTCCTTAACCTTTGATACGTAAGTCAGCTGTGGGATTCTCAGGCGGGTAGCGACGCCAGGCCCGACTTGAGCCGTATCTCCATCGATGGCCTGCTTTCCACAAATCACTAAGTCAAAATCGCCAACGACCGTTTTAATCGTCTTGGAAAGGGTATAAGCCGTCGCCAGGGTATCCGCTCCTGCAAAGGCCTTGTCCGAGACGAGATAGACCTTGTCCGCACCTACGGCCAGCGCGTTCTTCAAAACCTCAACGGCCTGTGGAGGGCCCATGCTGATCACGTGAACTTCTCCGCCATGCTTCTCTTTAAGGAGCAGCGCCTCTTCGACAGCGTATTCGTCAAAGGGATTGGTAATGCTTGCCACACCCTCCCGGATCATCGAATTGGTCTTCGGGTCAATCTTCAACTCCGTCGTGTCCGGGACCTGTTTGATACATACGGCGATCTTCACCCTTTCCTCCTCATCTTCCTTTAAAATTGGGCTTTCTCTTTTCGAGAAATGCCGTCATTCCTTCCTTCTGGTCCTCCGTGGCAAAACCGAGGCCGAAGGCATAGGATTCTAAAGAACAGGCTTCTGTCAGGTTCATATTGAATCCCTCGTCCATCACCCTCTTGGCCAGTCTCACTCCAACGGCTCCATTGGCCGCGATTTGGAGGGCCACCTTTTTGGCCTCCTCCATCAGAGAGGCCTGGGGAAAGACTCGATTGACAATCCCCATCTGAAAGGCCTCCTGTGCCGTGACCATCTTCCCGGTTAAGATCATTTCCTTCGCCCTCCCTTTTCCAATCAGACGGGGAAGCCTCTGTGTTCCCCCGAAGCCCGGAAAGACGCCGAGTGTAACCTCAGGAAAGCCAAACCGCGCATTCTCCGAGGCGTAGACAAAATCACAGGCAATGGCGATCTCCGTTCCTCCCCCCAGGGCATAGCCATTGACAGCCGCAATCGCCGGCCGGTCAAAATCCTGGATCATTTTTAAGGTGAGATTTCCCAGCCTCGAAAAATTCAGGGCCTCGATGGAGTTCATCCCTTTCATCTCCTCAATGTCTGCACCGGCGACGAAGGCTTTCTCTCCACTCCCCGTCACGATGAGGGCCTTTACTTCAGGATGATCTTTCACTTCCTGGATGCCCGCCTGGATATCTTGGAGGGTTTCCGTGTTCAGGGCATTGAGCGCCCTGGGTCGATTGATCGCAAGGATTCCGACTGCCCCTTCGAAAGAAACCAAAACATTTTTATAGTCCATCTCTTTGCTCCGTGTCTCGTGTCCGTGCCTGCGCGCCGAAGTGCGTTCCAGCACGCAGGCGTGTCACGTGTCCGAATAAGCGTTGCTTCTCAACTCATAACTCTTAACTCTTAACTTTTTTCTACAACCATGGCCATGCCCTGACCACCGCCGATACAGAGCGTGGCAAGACCGAGGTTAACCTTTCGACGCTTCATCTCATGAAGAAGCGTGACGATCAGCCTGGCGCCCGAGCAACCGATAGGATGGCCCAATGAGATGCCGCTCCCGTTGACATTCGTCTTCTCCATGTCAAATTGCAGCTCCCGAATGCATG
Organism: uncultured delta proteobacterium; assembly: GCA_963765435.1. GTDB lineage: Bacteria > Desulfobacterota > BSN033 > BSN033 > UBA1163 > UBA1163. Next base: position 604,510 of record CAVXWK010000002.1, on the reverse strand, counting down.
CAATCGCCTGGGAGGCAAAAGCTTCGTTCAATTCAATCAACCCGATCTCATGAAGAGTTACTCCGGCTTTTTTTAACACCTTCCTTACGGCTGGTATGGGACCTAACCCCATATAGGCGGGATCAACTCCTCCGGCAGCAAAAGCCCGAATGGTTCCCATGGGCTCTAACTTCAACGCCTTCGCCGTATCTTTAGACATCAACAGAACAGCGGCAGCCGCATCATTGATCCCGGAGGCATTTCCTGCGGTCACGGTTCCTCCCGGTTTAAAGGCGGTCGGGAGTTTGGCCATCTTCTCCAAGGACGTGTCCATGGGCCTCTCATCTGTATTGAAGATGATCGGCTCACCCTTCTTTTGCGGAATGGTCACCGGAACGATCTCTCCCTTGAAAATCCCATTCTTGATGGCTGCCCTCGCCCTCTGATGGCTCAGCAATCCCAGTTCATCCTGGTCTTTTCTCGAAATGCCATACTTCTCTGCGATGTTCTCGGCGGTCAGTCCCATGTGGTACCCATAAAAAATTTCAAAGAGCCCGTCAAAGACCATCAAATCGACCATCTCCTGGTTGAACATCCTGGCACCCCAGCGACCCAAGGGGAAGGCATAAGGAACCTGGCTCATGTTTTCCATTCCTCCAGCCACCACAACCTCTGCCTCCCCTGTCATAATTGATTGAGCCCCTAAGGCAATCGCCTTGAGACCCGAAGCACAGACCTTGTTGATGGTGAAGGCATTGGTTTCCTTCGGCATCCCGGCATGAATCGTCGCCTGACGCGATGGATTCTGTCCTTGCCCGGCCTGGAGGACATTGCCCATGATCACCTCATCGACCTGAACCCCTTCCGCGGACTCGTCCCATTGCTGATGGGATTTCTCCAGTTCTGTCATGCCTGTCCATTTAAGCGGGTCGGGAGCGACCTCAAGAAGCTCTTTTTTAACAATCGGCTTAAGACGAACTCTCTTAAGAGCTTCTCTGATGGCAATGGCGCCTAATTGGATTGCCGAAACCTCTTTCAGGGAGGCCCCGAATGTGCCGATGGCCGTTCTCGCTCCGCTCACAATGACCGCTTCTCTCATTTGACTCTCCTCCTAATCCCCTGAGGGCAGATTTGGTTTGAAATAAAAAAGATAGACGATCTCTTTATGCAAGAGACCATTCTTAAAAGCATTTTTTTTAGCCCAAAACATTTTTTTTGTCAACCTCTTTCTCAAATTGCGGATGACATTCGCCGGATGAAATGTTAATACATCCCTTTCAATTTCGATAGGTTGGCGGCAGTAATAACGGCTTTGACAAGATTGGCTGGATCGGCCAACCCTTTTCCGGCAAGGTCATAGGCCGTTCCGTGATCGACCGATGTCCTGATAAAAGGCAAGCCCAGCGTAAAATTGACAGCTTCTTTGAAATCGAGCAGCTTAATCGGGATGAGGCCCTGGTCGTGATACATGGAGATCACGGCATCAAAGGTACTACCGCTTGAAAGGTTGAAAAAAGAGTCAGCGGGAAAAGGTCCTTCGACATCCATTCCAAGGGATCTTGCCTCGGCGATAGCCGGAAGGACCTCCCTTTTCTCCTCTTCTCCCAGGAGTCCATCTTCTCCGCAATGGGGATTGAGGCCAAGGACAGCCATTTTGGGGTGAGGAATCCCGAAATATTTTTTCATCCCTTCGTCCGTCAATCGAAGGGTGGAGAGGATACGACTTGCCGTGATCGACGCCGAAACATCCTTAAGAGGGAGATGGGTTGTTACGAGGACGATTTTCCATTTCGATCCCAAGAACATCATGGCAACAGGAGAGCTGTGAGACAAATGGGCCAAGAGTTCTGTGTGCCCAGGAAATGAATAGCCGGCTGTATTCATGGCCTGCTTATTGATCGGACAGGTCGTGATCGCATCCAGCGATCCCTCCGTCACCCACTTGACCGCCTCTTCGATGTATCTCGCCATTGCCTCTCCGCACGTTCTGTCCGGCTTGCCGAAACGAACGGACGTGATATCTAATCGACTGACCGGGAAAAGGAATATTTTTCCGGGGAGGTATCCGGCCTCCGGAATTTTCTCGATGACCTCAATGGTGGCAGAGAGCTTTTGTATTCGTACGGCTCTTGAAAGCACCTCCAGGTCACCGAAGACGATCGGCCGGCAGGCCTGGAACGGCTCTTCCATGGAGAGAGCCTTCACGATGATCTCCGGCCCGATGCCGGTCGGATCACCCATCGTGATCCCAATGATGGGAAGTGCCATGAAATCACCTTTCTATTGAGCGCGGAGTCCCGTTTGCGGGAAGTCAGGCGAGACGTATTTAAATATATCACTTTCAAAGCAATGCCCGCAAGCAGAGCCGGGTATTGTACAATTTTATAGACAGAAAGAATAAAAAGTGATAAAAGGTTGACTTTAGAAGAGCCGATTGGAAATAAATAGGAACTTCGTATATTAATTGTTAGGCGTATATGAAATAAGAAGCAAATGGACTCATCCTATGCGGCTGTTATCACCAAAACAGTGGAGACTTCTATATAGATTCCTTCGGTATTTAGGGGCGGCGGGATTTCTTGCTATCTTCTTGTTACTGACGTGCTTGGTTGTCTACTACTCTGTTACACGCGCACATTCTCCACGCCCTGAGATTGGGTGGACTGTGGCCTTCCACTGGACCCATCCGACAAGCTACGGCACTGCCCAAGAAGAATCGCGCCTCGTCTCATTGTTCTGGTGTTTTCTTCCATTCGGTTTATTAATAGCAGTTGGTGAGGCTGTCAGAATATACATACTTGAGCGCAACTCGTAGTATTATTGCGAGAGGTCTTGGATCTCTACCGATATCGCTTACACTCTCAAAGAAATGAAGAAAAGAGACGCCTAACAACAGCACGAACCTGACGCGGAATAACCGCGTCAGAGTTTAGGCATTGCTGACTGGCCGCGCAGGTTATGCAAGTCGTTACGTTCATTTAAACAAAGGAACAATATAGATCGGAATCACGTAAAAGATAATCGAATATATAAGCGGAAACATGGAAATCCTATGGCAAAAGGATAAAAAATGAAAATCGCATTGGGAATACTCGTTCCAATCTCTGGCATTTCGGCTACCGCCTTTTTTCATTTTCACCATGACACCTTCGGTGTAATCTTCGTTTTCGCAGCATTTCTATTTGCTACGATGTTTGTATGGCTAAGCATAAAAGATCATAATTCAGAGAAAAATAAACCATTACCGCAACAACCAATGATGGTGATTACTGATGACGACACTCGTTTAATCATCAGGGCCATATCTGATGAAACCAACGGATTTCTAACCGTGAATGATATTGTTCGCAATACCAATTTACCCCTGAAAACAATAAATAAAGCTCTTGACTGGCTACTGATGAATAACTTTGCAATCCAAAGAAAGGGACGCAATGGTAAGGTGTACATATTAACACCTGGAGGAAGATCTACTTTTTCACAACTCATTAATGAAAACATCAATAAACCCCAAACGTAACAAGTCGCTCAACCAGACGGTTTACAACCGCTGGTTAGCTCTATCGTTGAGGCTGTAGAAAAAGTCTTAAAAGCATGATAATATCGCCATATCAGTAGCAGAAAAGAGAGCGGAGACCGCTTAGGAGGACTGGATGGCGAGATACAAAGACTATGATTATTCCCAAGGAAAGTTTATTCCGATTCACTTTGACCGACAGATCCTACCTGGAACCTTTGAATATAGCCTTCATTATCTGATCGACAAGGAAATCGACCTATCCATCTTTGATACCCGGTACCGAAATGACGAGACCGGGGCTACTGCTTATGATCCCGCCATCCTATTAAAGATCATCCTGTATGCCTACTCTCGGGGGATCACCTCCAGCCGAAAGATCGCGCAGTGTTGTCAAGAGAACGTTATCTTCATGGCGCTTTCGGCGGATACGCAGCCCCACTTTACAACGATTGCAGACTTCATTTCGACCTCGGGTCAGGAGATCATCCATCTGTTTTTAGAGATTCTGTTGATCTGCGATGAGATGGGGTTGATCGGGAAAGAGATGTTTGCAGTGGATGGCTGCAAGCTACCGTCCAATGCTTCTAAGGAATGGAGCGGGACGAAGGGAGAATTGGAGAAGAAGAGAGAGAGGATGGAGAAGGCGATTCGGCAGATCGTCAAGCGGCACCGGGAGGTGGATGTAACCGAGGCAGAGCGGGGAGTGATGGAGCAGGAGGAGCAGTATGTGGAGACGCTTCGGGGGAAGGTGAAGAAGATCAAGGCATGGTTGAGGGAGAATGAAGACAAACCTGGCAAGACGGGTAAGCCCGTAAAGAGCAACATCACGGACAATGAGAGTGCCAAGATGAAGACCTCCCACGGGGTGATCCAGGGTTATGACGGGGTTGCAGTGGTCGATGGTAAGCATCAGGTCATCGTTCATGCGGAGGCCTTTGGGGTGGCGCAGGAGCATGAACTTCTTCTCCCAATGATCGAGGGGACGAAGGAGAACTTCGAAGCCATTGGTAACAAAAAGGACGTATTCAAGGAAGCGAAGCTTACGGCTGACAGCGGGTTTCATACCGAGGTGAACATGAGGGAGGTCATGGGACAGGGGATTGATGCCTACATTGCGGACACCCAATTTAGGAAGCGTGATCCCCGGTTTTCGGAGGTGGACAGATACAAGGAGCGATTTAGAAAAGAGAGGGCGGAGTACTTCGGAGTGGCCGGCTTATACAGGCCACACAGAGACTTTACGATCAGCCAAGACAAGACGCACTGCATCTGTCCCGCGGGTAAGCGACTTTACCGCAATGGGGGGAATGTGGTGGTTAACGGTCAGCGGGCGGTCAAATTTCATGGGAGACTGACAGACTGTCGGGTCTGTGGGCTACGGGAGAAATGCCTGAGACATCCGGACCGTACGGAGGCAAGACAGGTATACTTCTTTCAGGGGAGTGCAGGGTCGAAGCCGGAGACGTTTACCCAGAAGATGAAGCGAAAGATCGATTCGGTAAAAGGCAGGCTGATCTATAACCGGAGACTTGGGACGGCAGAACCTGTCTTTGGGAATATCTGTTCCACCTTAGGCTTGAACAGATTTAGCCTTCGAGGGAAGCGAAAAGTGAACAGCCAGTGGGTGCTCTACTGTGCGGTGCACAATCTCTTTAAAGTGCATCGATACGGCCTGGCGCTTGCGTGAATGGGGCGGGATCGGGTAATAGGGTATCGAGGTAGGAAAATATCATGGGAACAGGAACATTACAGCAAGGATTGTAAAAACTTTTGATGACAAAAAATAATTTCCTATTTTTGATCCAGCAGAAGAAGCGTTTTTAAAAAACTGACTTTTCCTACAGGCTCGTTAGAAGGAGAAATAATACATGAAAAGCTATGATAATTTTTTCTTACCAGCCAATGACCTAAAGAAAGCCAAGGAATTTTATCAGGGAATTTTAGAACTTCCTACAAAGTTTGATTTTTCCGACAAAGGTTTTCTTGCTTTTAAGATTGGTGAAGAAGAACCGGCAATTATCCTCAAAGATACTAATAAATTTCCCAATACTAAGCCCACTATTTGGTTTGTGGTGGATAACGTAAAAGAAGAATTCATGAAATTAAAAGAAAAAGGCGTTAATTTTTTATCAGAACCGTATCAGATTAATACAGGCTTAGCCGTAGAGTTTGACGATCCGTTTGGCAATAGATTGGGAATAACAGATTACAAATAATCTTCTGACAAAAAAATCCAGCGGACCTTCCAGCGGCTCAAATGAGCCGCTTCCAGGCCGCTGATTTCTGTGTTGGGTTGCCTCTGTTTCACTCTTGGAGAAAGGCGATGTAAGCCAGTTGTCCTCTTTTCGCCGAACACTGCTCTTAATTACAGCTTCTTCCCCAGCTATTCAAAAGGTGCGCCGGGCGCGTGTGCTGAACTTTCAACAAATTACGATGCCTTATCTGGCGGCTTTTGTGCCGGCCTGTTGGGATGTCATTCATGTTGATGAAGCTGTATCGCCGGTCGATGTTACGTTGAAAGTAGATTTGGTGGGGATCACCTTCCATACGCCAAGTGCTTTCCATGTCTACGACTTGGCTACTCAGTTTCGGAGACGCGGAATCCCTGTCGTATTAGGCGGACCCCATGTGACTCTGCTCCCGGAGGAAGCGCAAGGCTATGCCGATGTGGTTTTTGTGGGAGAAGTCGAGGAGCAATGGCCGCAATTCTTACGTGACTTTGAGCGGGGTCAGTATGCCTCTCGCTATTGTTCCAGTATTCCACCGGCGCTAGAAGATGTCCCCATGGCACGGAAGGAATTATTTCATCGGTACGATCATACGGCGGGGCGGCTATTTGCTACGCGGGGATGCCATCATGGGTGTGATTTCTGTGCGTTGGCGGTAACGTATCAGCGGAATGTGCGAAAGCGATCTGTGGCGCGGGTGGCCGCTGAGTATGCATCTTTTCCAGGGCAAGTGATTATTTTGTGGGATGATAATTTGGGGAATGACCGTGAATACGCCAAAGCGTTGTTTCGGGCGATTGCGCCGTACAAGAAATGGTGGAGTGGTCAGGTTAGCCTGGCCGTGGGGTATGACGAAGAATTTTTGGAAGCGGCGGCACGAAGTGGCTGTAAACAGTTGTTTATTGGATTTGAATCTATTTCACAAGCCAGTATGAATGCCGTCCATAAGCAGTTTAATCGGGTGGAAGAATATGCTCGCGTGATTGACCGGATTCATCGATATGGGATAGCGGTGCAGGCGGGCATCGTATTTGGATTTGACCATGATACGGAGACGATCTTTGGGGAAACGGTAGATTTTCTGGAAGAGGTCGGCGTGCAAAATGCGACCTTCAATATCTTGACGCCGTATCCAGGAACGCCGTTGTATGAGCGGTTGGATAAGGAAAGGCGGATTTTGACCCGGGATTGGAGTAAATATAATGGGCGCGAAGATGTGGTCTTTCAACCCCGGCACATGAGTGCGGCGGCCTTGTTGGAGGGGTATCGGTATGTCAATCGGCGGTTTTACTCGTTGGAGAGCATCTCCCGGCGTTTATCACGCTCCTCGGTGGGATGGTGGTGGACATTGCCGTTGAATCTGGCGTATATGCTGGCGCTGTGGTGGAGCAACAATCAGGTTTCATGAAAGAGGCAACCCAACAACTGCATGGAACGGATCGGCAGGAAACGGCGCCTGCCTCCCGCTCATGCTGGCGTTAGGCAAGGATCTGGATGAATTCCCTACCCCTTTTCATTTCTGCGGTTGGTGGAGCGATGGCGATTGCCGGCGGTCTATTTTTGATCCTGGCCGTGCGGTATGCCCGACGGCCGGCCAAGGGTGAGCGTGGCTTCACCCCACTCTACAGTGAGCAGGCCGGCGGCCGCATTGGCACATGGAACTGGACAATCCCATTCGTCCGCGTCGCCACGTTCGAGGGATTCGTTTCCATTTCCTGTATCACCCATCAAATCGTGCTCAACAAGGGCGATGTCACAGCGATTGAGAGAGAACGACACCTGTTTTCCGTGGGCCTGCGCCTGCACCATCATCGTCCCGAGATCCCCGACATCTTGCTCTGGCCTCGGAACAGAGCTCGGCTTGAGGCGGCGCTGAGGTCCAGTCTTGCTGTGTAACGGCGCGGTGGCATTACCGCCTAACTGCATCGACCTGACGTGGATCAGCCGCGTCCGCTTTTGGCATTGGTGGTTGCCCGTGCAGGTCATGCAAGCCGTTGGGATCAAACATGAAAGAAACTTATACTCGGTACGACGCCATCGGAATAAAATACAATTCATACCGCAATGCCGATGCTCGAATTGTCTCAGTCCTGAAAGAGTTGCTTGGATTGCCGGAAGGAGCGACTATTGTTGACGTTGGAGCCGGTACTGGTAACTACTCTAATGCACTTGCATCGATGGGCTATAAGATTAAAGCTGTTGAACCATCAGAGGTCATGCGCGAACAATTCGTTCCAAGCCCCAATGTTGAATGGTTGGCTGAATCTGCCGAGTCTATCCCCTTGCCGGACGCCTCCGCGGCCGGCGTTATTTCAACTCTTGCAGTCCATCATTTCCCTAATTTCCACGCTGCCGCAGCCGAAATGCGGCGTGTATGCGATAACGGGCCCATCGTCTTGTTTACGATTGACCCCAGAAGGGGAGCGCCATTTTGGTTTAGAGAGTATTTCCCGGGCATTTATGGCCGGTTATTTGACGCGTTCGTCCCCGTCGAGGAACTCATATCCGCGTTCACCAGGAGCGATGATGTGACCGCAACGGTTCGCGGTTTTCCGCTGCCCCACGATCTTTCTGATATGAACATGCATGCGGGGTGGAATAGGCCCGAGGTTTATCTTGACGCTGTAGCGCGGAGAGGAATGTCGGGTTTTGCTATGGCTGATGTATCCGAGGTTCAAGCTGGTCTTGACCAACTCCGTCGTGATCTGGAGCTTGGTGAGTGGGAGAAACGTAACGGCCATCTCAAAACGAAAGAGAGCTACGATCTCGGATTCATATTTGTTAAGATACAGCCTAACCATGCCATGCACCCGATCGCGCAAACGACGCGCTCCGGGAGATGGATGCGTTAGGAGTAGAAATCAATAACGGAGAAACCAGCGATGAAGCGCCCACAAAGCATCACGTCTAAACTCAAGAATACGGATGTAGAGGTCAAGAATTACCTGCTTGAGCTGGAAAAAGAAAATGGCAAACTTCAAAAACGCATTGCTAAATTTCAAGTGAAAGATATATCTCAGCAGCATAAAATCTCCGCCCTTGAGAAGCTTCAGCCAAAGCCTGGCATTCTTAAAATAATTTGCCCACCCAATAAGGATGAGAATAAAAAAAAGAATAATGACAAAAAATAGCATGATTACCTCCTAACCCTTATAAGGCGACGGGTGATAGACCCGTCGCCCTTTTGCGGAGGTCCTTGCCCCGCGCCTTATTTCCGTCGTTATAAATTTAATTGTAAATACACTTGTAAATACATATAATTTATGATAATATGAAATTGAAATTATGAAAGAATTCCGATGGAATGAGGATAAAAATGAACCCACTCCCTGGGCTAAAGCCCAGGGTTTCAGGTCTACCGATATGATCTGGCATGATCACCGACGTTGTTCCCTTATGTATCGCCGCACGACCTCTTCATCAACATTGCCTACTGTCTCGGCAAAATACCCATCCGCCCAAAAACTATCTCCCCACAAAAACTCTTCCAGCTCCGGATACTCCTTTCTTATCACCCGACTCGTTCCCCCCTTCAACCTTTGTACCACCTCCGCCACGCTATCCTCTGGTCTCGTCTGGATGATAAGATGCATGTGGTCCTCTTGGACACTCAATTCACTGATCCACCACTTATTGATCCGGCATGCTTCATACAACAACTTTCTTAGGCGGATGACCATTTTGCCTCGCAGTACGCGCCGACGATACTTCGGTATCCATACCAGGTGGTACTGCAATCGGTGTTTCGTATGGGACCCAGTCTGATATTTCGCCATGGCCAGATCATATCGAAATTTGCTCCGCTTCGCCAGGTTTCACCTGGCTTCGCTCCGGGCACCATTCATCCCCAGGCTTGAAAGCCTGGGGTTTTCTGGAAGCTTTATAAATTACTTAAAGAGGAAAGAGGAGTTTCATTCGAAGAAATATTAGACTCAAAATTTATTGGAGCAGAAAGGCATCCAACAAGAAAAAATCAATTGGTTTTAAAATTTGAATATAAAAAATATATTTGGATTATTCCTTGTGTTGTCGAAGACAGATATATATTTTTAAAAACGATGTTTCCAAGTCGTAAATATACAAAAATACTTAAAGAAAAAGAGGCAAAAGGTGAAAAAGCATAAATTAACAAAAGAGGAAAAAGAAATTGAAAATGCTTTATTGCGTGGTGAATATATTCCAATAAAAGGAAAAGAACTGGACAATATAGAAAAGGCACTTAAACTGAGGAAAAAAGATATAACGATGACTATAAGAGTTAATAGTGAAGATATTGAAAAAATAAAAAATAAAGCGAAAAAACTTGGAGTAAAATATCAAAGTTATATCTCAGAAGTTATTCATCAAGTTGCAGAAGTATAAAAAATAATAATTTATAACAACCGGCTCGACTAGATGGCGTATACCATTGGTGGTTTTTGCATAGGCAGATTGCCGCCACGGGTCAGCCGTTTCGTTATGGCTGAAAATATTCTTTTGAAAAATGATACAATAAGCCAGCAAATCGAGTCCGAAGGAAGGGAAGGAATGAAAAATATTTTAACAGCGGTGTTCGAAAAGGTTCCGGAAGGATATGTAGGGCATGTCGAAGAGCTGCCCGGTGCAAATGCTCAAGGAAAAACATTAGAAGAGGTAAGGGAGAGCCTAAAAGAAGCAATAGAATTGGTTCTTGAGGCGAACCGGCAATTAATGGAAGAAGAGATCAGCGGGAAAGACTTTATAAAAGAGCCTTTTGGAACCATTTCTACATGAAGCGCGCAGATTTAATCCGCCATCTTGAGAATCGTGAGATATATGACAATCTTTGCCGCAAAATATGTAAGGACTTGGGAATAAGACAGCCATAACTGCATCAACCTGATGCGGATTAACCGCGTCAGGTTTCCAGGTTTGGTGGTTGCCCGCGCAGGCTATGCGAAACGTTATGTGAGTGATCTCATATGAGGACTCCCAAATTCTGCCTGATGATTCTCCTTTGCTTCGAGGCTGCCTTTGCTGTCGCTTGTCGCGGTGCTTCGCTGGAGATAAAGGACATCCAGGGTACATGGACCAGAGAGAAGTATATAACGACTGTCCGCTTAACACGCTCTCCATTTTCAGAACAACCTGAGACTTTAACGATCAAGGACAATAAGTTGTACTGGACCAGTTATCACGAGGGCTCATGGAGAAAAATCATCCGTATTGAAACAGACAAAAACAAAGGCATTTCCCGATTGGTACTTGGCGGATGGGAGGTAGAGTCGCCAGGTCGTAAAATGACTGTGGCGCCATTCAAGCCACAGATGAACCGAGTTGGAAAAGTCGAGGCAATAGCCTTTCTCGACGACGCGGTCGTTACGAACAAGCAAGAGCCGTTTGTGCGGCTCTCTATGTCGCTTAAGCAACGGATCGCGGAATTAGTATTGGCCGGAACCTATCAAGACGAAAAAGGACAGATCTACTCGTTCGATAAATCGGGGATCGCCCATTGGCCGACTCAATCCTTTTCTTACGAAGCTGCCCTTGACTCCACGGAGGCATCCTGTGATTATTTCCTTGCCGATATTGTGAGAAATCCGGTAAACACGAAGGAATATGGGTTTAAGTGGGTTGCAGGAAAGTTAGAACTCTTTAACATCACTGATCGCGATTGGGGTGTAACCTGTGAAGACCGGCCGTTTACTATTCTAACGCCTAAAGTGGAATAGGCGCACATAACCCTGGCAATCCAGCCAACCTCGTAAACTCAGCGGCTGCTTGCCAGGTTCCGCAACACCATCAGATGAAAAGAATTACAACCATCCTACTCATTAGTGCGATCAGTTCATTTGTTCTATTTGCTTGTGTTAGAAAGATCGCTCCGACCTGTAATGTTCGCAACGAGCTTGTTGAGTCCATTATTGCCGCCAAGGCAAAAGAACTGAACGGTCAAGAATATTGTCAGTTCAGACATTACCAGACACTTTTTGACATCGATAAAGATGGTACGGATGATTTCATTGTTTTGTTCACGGTTGAGGGAATAGGCGGTGGAGGCAACAATCATTATGACTTCATGGCCGTCTTCCTTTCCGGCCGTGGTTGGCAGCCAATCACAATACGCACTGGCGGTCGAGGCGAGCGCGATCCGACAGGAGTTGACTTCAAAGACGGTAAGATCATTCTTGACACCCTTGTCTATCTGCCATCAGACCCTCTCTGTTGCCCAAGCGGGAAAGGCACCTTAACTTATGAACTTCGGGGCGACCATTTAGAGCTGGTATCGGAGAAATAGAACGCTGCCGAACCAGTGGCTCCACCGGATCGCCGATTAAGCCGGCTCCCGGTGATGCCGACGTTAGCCCGACATAACGCTTCTTTAATGATAGGAGACAACAATGCCACTGGTGCGAATCTCAGTCATGCAGGGAAGACCTGAGGGTTTTGGAAAGAAGGGCGGTGTTATCATCCACCAGGCGATGGTTGATACCGTCACCTTACAGACTTGATAGGTTTCGATGACGAGTGGCGTGTGATAAGGATTACAGCTTGATTTCGATGACGGCTTTTTCTTTCAACGTGCTTAGAAATTGTCTGAATGCCTTCTGTATTTCAGCTTCGTGATAATCCGCCTTCACCTTGTCCTTCACCTCTTCAAAGGGAAGAGGTTCCATTCCCTTCCGATCAAGGAGTTTGATGATATGAAAACCAAATTCCGTCCGAAGGAGCCCGCTCACCTCTCCGACCTTGAGACGCAGCGCCTCTTTTTCAAACGCGGGGAAGAGTTCTCCCTTCTTGAAATAACCTAAATCTCCCCCGTTCTTGGCCGAGGCATCTTGTGAATAAAGAAGGGCCATCTCCCCGAAATCCGCTCCCCTTTTAATTTTATCCAAGACGCTCTGGGCCTTCTTCCTGATTTCAGGAATTTCCTCCGGTATGGCCCCCTTTGGAATGATGAATAGAATGTGGCTGGCGCGATAGGTCTCATTCGTCCGGTAGCGATCCACATTCTTTTGGTAAAATTCCCTGAGATCCTTTTCTTCGGGTTTTGACTCCACCTTCACCGACCAACTGATCAATTTCTGGCGCTGGAGGCCCTTTTCGATCTGCTTTTTATAAGTCTCTAACGTCAGACCTTCGATGGCTAACGCCTTTTGGAAGTCTTCCTCCGTGGCAGCGTTTCGTCGCTTGATCTCTTCCAGAGCGGCATCTATCTCTTTACTGGGAATCTTGACCCCAGATTTCTTCACTTCCTGGTCAATCAATTTCTCCTCAATCAGCCTCTCCAGCACCTGCCGGTAGAGCGTCTCCGTTCGCTCCCGCTTCTCCAAACGATCCTCGGTCACTATCTCCTGTCTCAAAGGATCGATCCACTTCTCAACTTCGGAGAGGGTGATAATTTCTTGATTGACGACCGCCACCACACGATCGACGACTGCCTCGCTCAAAGAAATCGGTCCGCATAGAAAGAGGAAGAATCCAAAAAGCAGAGGAAACCTTTTCATCTTTTCACTTCTCCTTTTTACGACGTAAGCCATTTCTTGTTGATCTTCACCTTGGCCTTCTCTTTGAGGCCTTTGAGCCACTTCTGATAATTCTCCTCCCCTCTCTTTTGCCCAAGGTCTTGGAGGATCCCTGCTTTGGCTTCCTCGAAGGGGATTTGCCGGGGTTCGACTTTTTCTTCCAATTTAAAGATATGATACCCATACGGGCTCTTGATCACCTCGCTGATGGCTCCAACCTCCATGTTGAAGACACAGTCGAATTCGCTTGGTCTCTCCCCTTGGCTGAAATAGCCCAGATCCCCGCCCTGAAGCTTTTCAGGCCCCAGAGATTTCTCCATCGCCAGCTTCTCAAAGCGCTCTCCCTTTTTCAGCCGTTTCAGGATCTGGATCGCCTCCTCGCCGTCTGCCACAACGATCTGGCGCACCCTCACCCTCTGGCCAATCTGAAACGAGAACCGATGATCTTCATAGTAACGAAGGGCTTCCTTCTCGTCGACTTTCTCCTGGGAATGGAAGACGCTTCGAATGACCTTTTCGGCCAATAATTGCTCCTCCAGCCGGACCTTCCATTCCTCCAGGGTCATCCCCTTGAGACCCAAGGTCTCTCCAAATTCCCCTTCCGAATAATCCTTCTTTATTTCGGAAACGGCCTGATTCAATTCCTCGGGAGAAAGCTTGATTCCCAAGCGCCTGGCCTCTTGGACGAGAATCTTGCGCTCGATCACCTGGTCGAGATAGGCTCGTTTCAGGTCTTCGTAACCTGTTCGCGGCGCCTCTTTACCCGGTTCCAAGATCAACTCTTTAAACTCCCGGTCAAAGGCTTCCACCGGGATCTGTTCCTCATTGACTTGGGCAATAATTTTTTCGGGAAGCCTTGCTTCCTGTTGACCGCATCCCCATAGGGCAGATAAGAAGATGCTTATGAGGAGGAGGGTAGGAGATTTCTTCATTTCTTCCCTTCTTTTGGTTTCGCCTCCTTTTTCTCTTGTTCAGCCCAGAGCTTCTCATTGATAAGGACCTTGGTTTTCGATTTCGCTTCTTTCACATACTCAAGGTAGGCCTCCTGCTTTTTCTTCGGCTGCAAGAAATAGCGGATCCTCTCTTTGACTTGATTCAGGGGCCTCAAGGTGCTCCCCCGCATGTCTTCCAGTCGAATGATATGGTATCCGTAGGGGGAGCTGACGACCTCGCTGACCTCTCCTCTCCTTCTGAGAGAAAAGGCCGCTTCTTCGAACTGAGCAAAGGAGGGCGCCAACTGCCCTCGGCGAATATAGCCGAGATTCCCGCCGTCTTCCTTGAATTTACCGATATTGTAAGTGGAGGCTATTTTCTCAAAGCTCTCACCCTTCGAGAGCCTCGTCACCGCCTCTTTCAAAGCGGGCTCCGTATTGACAACAATTTGACGAATCTTTATCTCCTGTGGCTCCGTAAAGAGAGTCTGGTTATCCCTGTAGTACCGTTGAATCTCCTCTTCTGAGACTTCCCCTTTCCCACTCAATCCTTCTTCGAGCAGGGCATCGATCACGATAGCCCTCTTTGCATCCTCAATCTTGGCCAGAATTTCTTTTTTCTTATCGAAGCCCTTCTGCTTGGCCTCCTGGTAAAGCACCTCTCGGGGGATCACATAATTCTCAAGAAAATCTCTTGTCCCCTTTTCGTTCACCAACCTCATCTTTCCTTCCAGAGGTTGCTTTTCCAGCATCTGCTGAAATTCTTCGAGAGAGATAGAGACATCGTTGATCCTGACCAGTTCTTTCTTTCCAAGCTCTTTCTCTCCTGGTTTCTGGCAGCCCGGGAATAAGAAGGCCAGGAAGAGGAAAATCCCCAAAAAAATCATTCTCTTGTTCATCGTCCTCACCTTGTAAATCTGTTCTGGAAGCTCGTCCCCCTTCTTTGCCAGGGGACACGATGATATTTACCACATCAAGGCCAGTGCTTGCAATAGCTTTTTCGCCGCCCCGAAGGGATCTCGCCCTGCGTCAGGCCATCCCTCGACGACCAATTTGGAGTCCGGGGTGAAACGACGCTTACCCTCTCCTTGATGCACAAAATCGACGACCCTCTGGGGCGGAACCCGGGTGCTCTCATCAAAGGTGAGGACAAATTGTGACGGGGTCTCTTCAAACTTTTTAATGGCCATTCGCGTCAGAAGAATTTTCACCTTGATCACTTCCAGGAGATGCTCCACCTCCCTGGGGATCTTCCCAAACCGGTCGACCAGTTCTTCTCGAATCGTCTCCACTTCTTCATCAGAACGAGAGAGAGAAAGCCTTCGGTAAAGACTCAGCCTTTCTCCTGGATCCTCGACATAGCCTTCCGGAATGAAGGCGGGAAGATGAAACCGAATCTCCGGAGTGATCTCTTCTACGACTTCCTCGCCCTTCAATTCCCTGACCGCCTTCTCCATCAATTGGGTGTAGAGCTCAAACCCCACGGCAGCGATGTGTCCCGACTGCGACGGCCCGAGGAGATTCCCTGCTCCTCGAATCTCCAAATCTTGAATCGCCAGTTTGAATCCGGATCCCAGCTCGCTCAATTCCTGAATGGCTCGAAGCCTTCTCATAGCATCCTTGGAAAGCGTGAGGTCTCCGGGAACGATGAGGTACGCATAGGCTTGATGGCTCCCCCGTCCCACGCGTCCGCGGATTTGGTAGAGGTCCGCCAAACCAAAACGCTCCGCGTGATTGATCAGGATGGTGTTGGCCGCCGGGATGTCCAACCCGGATTCGATGATGCTGGTACAGACGAGAAGATTCACTTCTTTGTTGACGAATTGCACCATCACCTTCTCCAGCTCTCTTTCTCTCATCTGACCGTGAGCAACGGCCAGGGAGGCCTCTGGAACCAGTCGCTTCAAATGGTGTGCGACCGTATGGATGTTTTGGACCCGGTGGTGGACGAAGAAGACCTGCCCCCCTCGCTCGAACTCTCTCTGAATGGCGTCTCGGATAACCTCCTCATCGTAACGGATCACGAGTGTCCGAATCGACAGGCGATTTTCAGGGGGGGTCTGGATGAGGCTGAGATCGCGAATTCCCGAGACAGCCATCTGGAGCGTCCTCGGAATAGGGGTCGCCGTCAGCGTGATCACGTCCACCAACTTTCTCATCTGTTTCAACTTCTCCTTATGGGAGACGCCGAATCGATGCTCCTCATCAATGACCACCAGTCCCAGATCTCGGAACAACACGTCCTTCTGCAACAGTCGGTGCGTCCCGATCACAATATCCACCTTTCCCTCCTGCAGCCGTTGAAGGATATCCTTCTGCTCCCGGGGACTTTTGAATCGGCTGAGAACTTCGATGACCACCGGATAAACCTTGAATCGCTCCTTAAAGGTCTGGTGGTGCTGTTGGGCCAGAACCGTGGTGGGGACTAAAATGACGACTTGCTTTCCGCTCATCACGGCGCGATAGGCAGCTCGAATGGCCACCTCTGTCTTACCGTATCCCACGTCTCCACAGATCAACCGATCCATGGGTTTGGGATTGCTCATGTCCTTGATCACTTCATCGATCGCTTGCATCTGATCCGGGGTTTCTTCATATTCAAAGGTGGCTTCAAACTCCTTATAGAATTGATCCAAAGGAGGAAATTTGAAGCCCTCGAAAACCTGTCTGGCTGCATAGAGGTCGAGGAGTTCCTTCACCATCTCTGAAACAGCAGCTTTCGCCCTCTTCTTCGCCCTCTCCCATGAATGACTTCCCAGCTTATCCAGCCTTCCGGATTTTCCGTCTCCTCCGATATAGCGCTGGACTAAATTGAGCCGGTCCACAGGAAGATAGAGTTTGTCTCCGTCTTGATACTCCAGGAGAAGGTAGTCGTTCGAAACCCCCCAGATATTCAAATGCCGCAGCCCTCTGTAACGACCTATTCCGTAGTCGATATGAACGATGAAATCATCCTCTCGAAGTTCTTGGTATGAGGAGAGGGCCGGGCTCCCCCTCTGCCATGAGGCGGCGACGAGAGGAGATCGAACCTTTCCGTCATGAAGCCTCCTTCTTTCGCCGAAGATCTCCTCTTCGGTCAGAATCACCCACCCCTCCCGGAGGTTTCGAAACCCTGAAGAGAGGGAGCCCACAAGAAGAAGGAGACCTTCTTCGGGCTGACCAAGGGCCTCCCTGAACCTCCTCTTTTTTTCCAGTCGTGGCTCCGCCCCATACTCTGAAAGGAGTTCTCTCAATCGCTCGGCCTGACCCTCGGTATGCGAAACAATAAAGCTCCTCATCCCTTTTTCACGCAGATCATGAAGGTTTTTCAGGAGTATCGAGAAGGGGGAAGCCTCCGAGACGCTCGTTTTCCCGGAAAGGGCAATTTTCATTTCCCTTCGGAGATTCTCGTTGGTCTCCGTCTCAACGGGAAAAACCTGCGGACCCGGGGATGGAGCAACGGGGCCTCCTTGGAGATACGCCGTTTGAAATCTTTCAAGAAGATGCAAGAACTCTTTGTCGGTGAGATAAGTCATCTCTGGAGTGAGCACAGATCCCTTTTTTGACAAGGCCTTTTCATAATGTTCCTGAATCAGACGGAAAAAGGCCTCGGCCTCTTTCTTTACTTCATCGCCTTCGTCAATGAAGAGGGTTTCATTCCCTTTCAGATAGTCGAGCAGAGTCTTCAACGGCTGGGTAGAGGCATCTTTTGAAATATCCCTTGCCGGGAGGAGGATGGCGTTTTCCATCCTTCCCCGGGGAAGAGATCGCTGGGTCTCTGTCTCAAACCGGCGGATGGACTCCAATCGGTCTCCGTCAAATTCCAACCGGAGGGGTTCTTCATAAAAAGGAGTATAAAGGTCGATGATCGCTCCCCGGACGCTGAAATCCCCTCTCTCCTCGACAACCTTTGCCGGGGTATATCCTTTTTCGTGAAGAAAATGGATCAATCGATCACGGTCGATCTCCTCGCCCGCAGAGAGGGAAAAAACAGATTCTCTCAGATCGGCTGGGGCCAGAACTTTCTGCATCAGGGCCTTGACGGATGAGATGATCACCGGTTCCTCCCCTTTCAGAAGGGAAAAGAGGACTCGCACCCGCTCCCGGATGATTTCGGGATGGGGAGGAATTTCATCATAAGGAAGGGTTTCCCACTGAGGGAACAGAAAAGACGGGGCCTCCGGTTCTCTCATAAAAAATCGAAGGTCTTCAAGGAGGAGTTCGGCATTCCTCATGTGAGGAGTGACGACCAGAAAGGGCCCCTTTACCTTTTCTCTCCAACGAGATAAAAGGTAGGCTTTGGAAGAACCCGCAAGACCGGTTAGCCCGAAAGGTTTCCTTTTTCTCCATGGCTCGGAGTCAAGCCACGAATCAATAGGAGAGTCGGATTTCTCCTTTTTCCATTCCGCCATATCAATTAATTCTTCAAATAAAAGAGGATAGGTGTCAAGGCCGGTAGGATATCAGGATACTCCTTTATCCTTCCCTCTCTTATGGCGGTAGAATCGTATCCACTTCAGCGAGAGAGGATAGGCAATGAAACTGAGGAGGGTACAGAGAATTAATGAACCGATATTGAAAGAGAGAAAAAGACCCCTCTGCGAAACAACACGACTCCAGAAATGAGAACCCATAAATCCTCGATCCAATCCCAATTGAAAAATTTCTTTGAGTGTTATCCGGTCCATCCAGAACCCCGTCACACGCATCCCAACCCAAGTGGCAACCATGTAAAACGGGACGATCCACCAGGGCCCGTTTGTCCAGACTCCTAAGAGAATGGCCACCCGGTTCAACCCGAATAGAAAGGCAATCGCCAAAGCGACAAGGCTATGAACACCCAAGAATGGAGAAAACCCCAGGAAGATGCCGACCGCATAGGCCAGCGCCGTCCTTTCAGGCGTATCTTCGATATGAAGAAGTTTTTTAAGGAGATCTTTTAAAAGGCGCAATCGATCATACCATCCCAAATCCCCCAGCCTCCCTTTATCAAAGCGAAAGTGTGAAATAATTGTCCCCACTGCAAAGGGCGGGCAGGGATGTCGAAAAAGTTTTACAGCGGTACTTTCTCAAGCTGACTACTTACAATAAATAACTTTAACATCCATTGGTCACCTACACACTCTTAGTAGCTTTACCTATCAAGTGACCGCATTTGTAAAACGTTGGAGATATTCTTGTCCGCCCGGCTCCCCGAATTTTCTCACAGCTTCAGCAGGGAAAGGGGGGATTATTCATTCCATCGGATGAAGGCAATCCTTTGTAAGAAAGCAGATGTGACACTGCGGCTTTCTTGCCTTGCAGACGGATCTCCCAAATCGGATCAGGTTGAGGTGTAGCGACAAACATTTTCCCTTTGGAAGTAAGGGTACGATCCACGCGTGTGCCTTTTCTGCACCCATCCATTCCGGGAGGAGACCGATACGTTTCCCAATCCGAAGGATATGTGTGTCAACCGGAAACGCCTCTCTCCCCAAACCAAAAAGAAGAAGACAATGAAGCGTCTTTGGGCCGATCCCTTTGAGCGCGCCAATCGTTTTCTTAATTTCCTCGAAACCCATCTTTTTCAGAAAGACAAGACTGACTTTCTCTTCACGCTCCTTGATCCAATGAAGGATTTCGTGGATGCGCCTCGCCTTTTGTTTAGCCAACCCAGCCGGTCGAATCGCTGAGACGATACTTCTTGCCCTCGCCTCAAGAACATCTTCCCAATGAGGAAACCGTGTTCTCAGTCTCTGATAGGCTTTGTCTCGATTTCGATCGTTGGTATTCTGGGAAAGGATGGTCCCGATGAGAATATCGAGAGGATCTCCCGAACGGTCTCTCCGAGGGATCCCGTATTGCTTTTCCAGAAGGAGAGTAATCCTTCTTACCTTTGTTTTTAGATCCTCACATCTTTGCCATCGATTCTTTAATCTTCTCACTCAGCTGCCCTTTGAGAAATTCCTTGATCCCTGTCTTGACCGTCCTCACGAACCCTCGATACGTTTCTCTCCCCTCAAGCGTCTTTAGATAGAACTCTCCCAATTCGGGATAGCGTTTCAGAGTCCGATAAGCCAATTTTGTAAAACGAAAAACGAAATGAGACAACATGAGCGCCCATTTCAGGTTCCCGCAGATATCGGAATGAACCGCCCTTTGATAATAATTCGCCGGAGCGATTCCCTCTTTTTTCCACTCCATGATAGCCTCGCCCGCCAGCATCCCACTTCGAATGGCATAGTAAATTCCCTCTCCCTGCAGGGGATCCATCAGATGGGCGGCATCGCCTACCAGAAGAATTTTCCCCTCGGAGACCTTCTGTTTTTCATCGTAAAAAGAGGGGAGAAGATGGCCCATGACCTTTTCGGCCTTCCCTTCCGGGAGGTAATCCAGCCCCTTGAGGAAGGAGCGGAAGTATTGGCGAGGGTTCATCCTCTTCGTTTCTCTAAACATTCCGCCAATCCCGATAGAGAGCCATTCCTTTTTTGGAAAGACCCAGCCATAGCCATTAGGAACCCTCCCAAAATCCAAGTTGATGAATTGAAGCTCTTCAGGCGGAAAATGGATCGATGAATCAAAAGCAATCTCACTTTCTATCGCCACCCCACCTCCGTGGCTCCCCTGAGGCGGCAGGAATAAAGACCTGGCGACCATGCTCTCTGCTCCGTCTGCACCGATGAGATATCGACAATGAAATTTCCTCCCCTTTGTCAATTCCACCTCCACCCCGCCATTCTTCTCTTCTGTCCTCTTAACTTTCTCCCCTTCCAGCAGGGCGGCTCCATTCTCAATCGCTTTATTGACCAAGAGCTGATCGAAGCGATCTCTCATGACCAAAAATGCAATGGGATCTTTGGACTCGATGATAAAAGGATCTTTGGAGCAGTAAGTGAATTTTGCTCCGTAGATGGTGTTCTCGACCACTGGACTGAGATCGAAGCCGAGCAGATTAACGGTTTTCGTGGATAGGCAACCCCCGCAGACCTTGTATCTGGGCAACCGTTCCTTCTCAATGATGAGCGTTTTCAACCCAGCCTTGGCACAAAACCTCGCTGCGGTTGATCCTCCCGGCCCTCCGCCCACCACAATCACGTCATAGTCCCAATTCATAGCCCTATCCTAAACTTAATTAAGAAAATTACCACGAAACTCAGATTTGTCAATAGACAAGAAAAAAATAGAAATTGGACCCGTGAGACAAGATCGGGATCGGCGACCCTTGCCGATACGGGTACCGACTTCGCAGGCATACCCGTGTAACGAGAGGAGGTCTGGGGACATTCATTGCATGATCTTCGCGACATATTCGGCGATGGCGGGGGCGGCCGTCAACCCCGGGGATTCAATTCCCAGAAGGTGCATTCTTCCCGTCTCATGCTTCAATATCACAAAATCTGTTTGCAACTCCCCCTGGCAATAGACTTTAGGCCGATTGCCTGAATAGCCTGGATAGATCCTTTGGATATCAAAGTCAGGAATCATGGCAAGGGCCCCTTTCTCAAATTCTTCTCTGGGAGTCTTAATCGCATAGTCCTCTTTATCGGACACTTGAATCGCTGAAGGACCGATGAGAGTCTCCTCTCCAAGCGTTCGGGTCAGATGAATTCCCAAGGAGTAGGGGGAATCCGGAACAGGGTAGATTAACCCTTTAGTCACCTCTTCGGTCGTATTATAATAATCACCCTTGTGAGGAATGATTTCGTATCCTTTAAGGCCGCACATCTTTGCAATGTTGTCGCTGTGAAGCCCTGCGGCATTGAGGATCATCTCGACCTTCATTTCGCCTCGGGTCGTTGTCAGACGATTATCATCTTCAACGGATAGGACCTCGCATTGTTTTACAATCGTTACCCCCAGTCCTCTGAGCACCCTTTCGATGACCCTGATATAGGCAGCCATATCAATAATCCCCGTTTCAGGAGAGTGGAGGGCTACAACGCATCTGACTCTGGGCTCCGTCTTTCGCACCTCGGAC
Source organism: uncultured delta proteobacterium (assembly GCA_963765435.1). GTDB lineage: Bacteria > Desulfobacterota > BSN033 > BSN033 > UBA1163 > UBA1163. Next base: position 582,431 of record CAVXWK010000002.1, on the reverse strand, counting down.
TCATCTAATAGTCTCAGGTTTTCTACACCGTTATCCTCCCCTCGCTTTCTGAGGTCTTCCAATGCCTTTATTTCCGAACCCACCAGGGCCACAATCATCTTGCCGCATTTCCAATGGGGGATGTCGTGGCCCTGCAGAAATTCATACGTCAAATGGCGACCCCGAACGCATAATCGGGCCTTGAGGGACCCTGGGGGATAGTAAATCCCTCCATGAATCACACCGCTGTTTCGTGTGCTCGTGTGTTCCCCTAAGGCCTTCTCCTTTTCGAGAAGAGTAACCTCCTTTCCCTCTTTCGCCAAACGATAGGCAATATGACATCCCACAATTCCTCCGCCGATAACAGCCACTTCCATGGATGATTCCTTTCAGAAACGAATTTCATCAAGAGACTACTAATGAGTCCGTAGTTGATTAGACATATTCTTCTTAAAATCTCCCCTCCCTCGCCGGGAGGGGATGAAGGGGAAGGGGGACCAAAAGGTCTTCATCTTGTTCACCCCCACCGCCGCCCTCCCCCATCGAAGAGGGAGGGAATTATATCATGTTAATTTTTTTTGAGCGATAAAACAAGCTCCTGCGAACCATCCAAGGTTCATGGTTTCACCTTCTGAGAGGCGCCTCGTTGGATAATGACGATCCGTCGGGTATAATATGAAAATGACGAAAGAAGCAGTTTGCCTTGTCAGTCTGGGATGTCCCAAGAATCTCGTCGATTCCGAAGTGATCCTCGGCCTTCTTTCGAAAGACGGCTATCTCCTGACGACGGATCCTTTAAGGGCTGATGTCCTCATCGTCAATACCTGCTCCTTTATCGAGGAGGCAACGAAGGAGGCCGTCGAAACGGTCCTTCAGCTTTCTGGTCTTAAGAAGGAAGGCCGCTGCCGTCTTCTTGTCGTTGCCGGATGTCTCCCCCAACGATACGGAGACGTTTTGGAAAAGGAATTACCCGAGGTGGACCTCTTCGTCGGCACCGGAGCGTTTCAAAACCTTCCGAAGTTGCTCTCTCAAAAAACGAAGCGCAAGAGCGTTGTCCCGAAATCCACTTTCCTCTATGATGAAAAGACACCTCGCATTCTCTCCACCTCTCCCTTCATCGCTTACCTCAAGATTGCAGAGGGCTGTTCCAATGCCTGCACCTTTTGCACGGTTCCGAGGATCAGGGGTCGTTACCGAAGCAGAAAACTTCGGTCCGTCGTCGAAGAGGCCCGGAGACTCGCGGATCAAGGGGTTCAGGAACTTATTCTGATCGCTCAAGACACGACCGCCTATGGAAGAGACCTTAAGGATGAGACGAACTTAGAAAAACTTCTTCAAAACCTGGTCAACATAGCAGGCCTTCGTTGGATCCGAATCCTCTATTCCAATCCCACGGCAGACCGTTTCACCGATGGGCTTCTTGAACGGATGGCCCAAGAAGATAAAATTTGCCCGTATCTCGATCTACCCATTCAGCACATCGATGATGAAATCCTCAGACAAATGGGCCGAAGATCAAAGGGCACAGAAATTAGGAGTCTCTTAAGAAAGATTAGAACCTTTCTCCCTGGCGTCAGCCTGAGGACCTCCTTGATCGTCGGCTTCCCCGGGGAAAAAGAAAGCCAATTTAACGCGCTCCTCGATTTTGTGGAGGAGGTTCAGTTCGATCACCTCGGTGCCTTCATGTTCTCTCCCGAAGAGGGAACGCCTGCCTCGAGACTCTCTCATCCCATCCCGGAGAGGGTCAAGAGGGAACGCCTTAGAATCCTGATGGAGATTCAGAAAACGATCTCTCTGAAAAAATATGAAGGGATGGCCGGCCAGAAGAAGGTGGTCCTCGTAGAAGGACCACGACGGGAACGAGGTGCTCTACGGGGGAGGCTTCAAACACAAGCCCCTGAGATCGATGGCTCTGTTCTCCTGCACGGAAGCGCTCAGCCGGGTGATTGGGTAGAGGCTCGAATCACCCAAGCCCTCCCTTATGACCTTGTGGCCAAGATTGAGAGAGTCCTCCCTTAGATCTCTCCCGCCGGGAGACAGGCCCCTACCATGAAAATCAGCATTTCTCCCAGTTGGGTCCCGAGGGCGCCGGCCTAAGAGCGCGACGGAGAGGCAGTGCGATCCTCCCCAAGTCGATATTCAATTTCTACTGTTCGATTCCCCCCGTAAAACGGCCTCTCAAATCCCGTTTTCGCTTGACGGATATGTGAAAATGGGTTAGTTTGTAAAGTCTTAAAACTTTCTTAAATCTTAATGAGATTAATACCATAGAGGAAGAGGACCGCTCGGGGCAGAAGAAATGGACGAAACGAGTGAGCTGATCCAGCAAAGGATCAAAAAACTGGAGGCGTTGAGGAAGGATGGGATCGATCCTTACCCAAACGATTTCAGGGCAACCCATACCTCCAAAGATCTTCATGAAGCCTTCGATCCCCTCTCGGATGGGGAGTTGAAATCGCCTGAAGAAACCTTCCGCCTGGCGGGGCGGATTATAGCGATCCGCGACTTTGGAAAGGCCAGTTTCATCCATATTCAAGATCGGAAGGGGAGAATTCAAGCTTACCTACAAAAGGATACTGTCGGCGACGCGGCCTTTCGCCTCTTTAAAACATTCGATATCGGGGATTTTATTGGATTGGAGGGAAAAGTCTTTCGAACTAAGACTCGTGAACTCACGCTCCAGGTCCAGAAGTTTCAGCTCCTGGTGAAGTCTCTTCGGCCTCTGCCGGAGAAGTGGCATGGCCTCACCGATATCGAAGCCCGCTATCGCCAACGTTATTTAGACCTCATTGCCAATCCAAGGGTTAAAGAGATTTTCCTCACGCGGATCATGACCATTCAAAAGATCCGGAACTTTTTTATCCAACGGGACTTCTTGGAGGTGGAAACGCCGATGCTCCACCCCATTCCAGGGGGTGCGACGGCCAAACCCTTCCGGACCCATCATAATGCCCTGGACATGGAGCTCTATCTGAGGGTCGCTCCGGAACTCTTCCTAAAACGACTGGTGATCGGAGGGCTTGAAAGGATTTTTGAGATCAATCGCTCTTTTCGAAACGAAGGGGTCTCGACACTGCACAATCCCGAATTCACCATGCTCGAGTTCTATCAGAGTTATGCGACCTACGAAGAGATGATGAAAATGACTGAGGAGCTTCTCTCCTCGATCGTCAAAGAAATTCATGGCGGACTCCGTCTTCATTATCAGGCCGAGGAGATCGATTTCACCCCTCCCTGGAGGAGACTCTTTTACAAGGAATCTCTGTTGGAATATGGAAAGGTTGATCCGGTGATCCTGAAAGAGCCGTCCCGCGCGATCGAGTTGGCCAAGCGTCTCGGCCTTGAACTGAGAAGAGGAACCTCCCATGGAAAGGTTCTCGATGATCTCTTTAAAGAACTCGTCGAACCGCATCTCGTTCAGCCGACCTTTATCACCCATTACCCCACCGAGGTCTCCCCGCTCTCTCGCCGGAACGGAAAGGACATGGATGTGGTAGATCGTTTTGAGCTCTTCATCGCCGGCCGGGAGATCGCCAATGGTTTCTCCGAGCTGAATGATCCCGTGGATCAGCGCGAGCGCTTTGTCCGACAGTTGAAGGAGAGGGCCGACGAGGCCGACGCCGTTCTCAACCTGGATGAGGATTTTCTCAGAGCCCTCGAATTCGGAATGCCTCCCACCGCTGGCGAAGGCATTGGGATCGATCGTTGGGTCATGCTCCTCACGGACGCGCCTTCCATCCGGGACGTCATCTTCTTCCCCTTGCTTCGAATGGAGAAATAACGTTCCATGAATTATGAGTGGTTTATCGGCCTGAGATATCTCAAGGCCAAACGGAAACAGACCTTCATTTCCATCATCACCCTCATCTCCATTATTGGGTTCGCCCTAGGAGTGTGGGCATTGATCGTCGTCCTGGCCGTGATGAGCGGCTTCGAAAAGACGCTGAAGGAGAAGATCTTAGGCACCCAGGCTCACCTCGTCGTCCTAAAGGCGAACCAAGAAGGCATGGATCAATATGAAGAAGTGGTCAAGGAGGTAGAGCAAGTGAAGGGGATCGTCTCGGCTACGCCATTTATCTTGAGTCAGGTGATGCTCTCTTCAGAGTCAAATGTGTTCGGCGTGGTTCTCAATGGGATCGATCCGGACCGCGTTGGGAAAGTGATCGAATTGGCCCGCAATATCAAGGCCGGACGTCTTCAGGACCTGAAGGCAGAAGGCGAGTCTCCGGGTATCATCCTCGGAGTTGAATTGGCGAAGCGGCTCGGCGTATCGATCAACGATCCGATCCAGGTCATCTCCCCCCTCGGAACCATGACCCCCATGGGCATGATGCCCAAAATGAAGCGATTTCGTGTCGTCGGCATCTTTTATTCGGGGATGTACGAATTCGACAATACCCTGGCATACATTTCTATCACCAGCGCACAAAAATTCCTCAATATGGATTCTCGCGTGACAGGAATCGAAATCAAAACGGACGATATCTATAAAGTGAAGAAGATTGGGAAAGAAATCCGTCAAAAGCTCGGGCTCCCCTTCTGGACGAGAGATTGGATGGAGATGAATCGAAACCTCTTCTCCGCCCTGAAGCTGGAGAAGGTGGCGATGTTTATCATCCTCGTCCTCATTGTTTTGGTGGCCGCCTTCAATATCATCTCCACGCTGATCATGGTGGTCATGGAAAAAAATAAGGATATTGCCATTCTGAAATCGATGGGCGCCCCTTCCAAAGGGATCTTGAGGATCTTTATCATTGAGGGGGGGGTCATCGGCGTTGTCGGAACTTTTTTCGGGGCGGTCATCGGCCTGGTGACGGCGCTGAACCTGGAGAAGGTTTCAGGGTTTGTCGAGAACCTTTTCGGGTTTAAGATTCTTCCGAGCGATGTCTATTATATCGACAAACTCCCTTCACAGGTCAACCCGACGGATGTGGTGATGATCGTCATCACCGCAATCCTCATCAGTCTCCTGGCCACGCTTTATCCCTCTTGGAGGGCATCGAGACTCGACCCCGCTGAGGGACTGCGATATGAATAAGGAGAAGATGTCTTTCAAAGAAGAGGCCCAGCAAGCCCTCTCCCGAAGGGAATGGAAGAGGGCCCTCGAGTGCTTTCAGCATCATTGTGCACAGGAGCCAGGCGATTTTCGATCCCAGGTGAAGGTGGCGGAGCTGCTCGAGCGTTTGGGTCAAAAGGAAGAGGCCGTCCAGATGTACCGAAAGGTGGCGGAAGCTTATGCGCACGACGGCTTTCTGCTTCAAGCCGTTTCCATCAATAAAATGATCTTGAGGATCGATCCGTCCTCTCAGGATGTTCATCAGAAGGTGGCACAACTCTATGCAGAAAAAAACAGAGAGACGAAACCCCTTCACCCCTTTCCGTACATCCCTCTCTTCTCCGAGCTGGATGAAGGGGAGCTTCAAACCTTCCTCCCACACATCCAATGCAAGACTTTTCCCATTGGCTCCTTGATCTGCCGGGAGGGAGAAAGAGGGGATTCCCTCTTCGTCATCAGTCGTGGGGAGGTGTCCATTGCCAAGCGAACTCCGGAGGGGAGGGAGGTATCTGTTCGCAACCTCAGAGAGGGAAGTTTCTTTGGCGAGTTTGGCTATTTTATTGATCAAAAAAGACACGCCACGGTCAAGGCGGTCAGCGAATGTGAGATTCTCGAAATTTCCAGAACTGCACTTGATAAGATGATCGAAACCCATCCCAGGCTGAATGAGGTGCTCCAGAACCTCTTTGAGGAAAGAATCTTGGATAACTTTTTCGCTCTTTCCCCCGTCTTCTCCTCCCTCACCTCCAAAGAGAGAGGGGAGGTCCTGAGACGGTTTCTTCTTCACAAGGTCCCCGAAGGAACCCTTCTTTTCAAGGGAGGGGATCCTCCCGCCTCCCTCTATATGGTGAGAAGTGGCGAGGTGGAAATATTCACTCAAAACCGGCGCGGGAAAAAAGTGTTATTGGCCATTTTGGAAAGTGGAAATTTTTTTGGAGAGATCGGGCCGCTTCTCGACAAGCCCCGCACGGCGAACGCCAGGACCACCCGTCCCACCGAGTTAATGGAAATGACAAAGCAAGACTTCAACATCTGCCTCCGCCGATTCCCTAACCTCCAGACCAAACTGAAAGAGATCTCTCTCAATCGCCTCTCCCGGACGAACGAACTTCTCTCCCAAGAGGCTATTCAAAAGGCTAAGGAGGCAATGGTTTGAAAGAGTTGATCCAGGTACAAAGGCTTTTCAAGTCTTATGGAAACAAATCCAAAAGGGTGGAGGTTCTCAAGGGTGTGGACCTTACCTTTTCTCAGGGCGACAAGGCCGCCATTGTCGGTGCCTCGGGTGTAGGGAAGACCACGTTTCTCCACGTCTTAGGCACGCTTGATCGGCCGACGTCCGGAAAGGTCCTTTATGAAGGAAAAGACGTTTATACCTTGAATGAAAAGGGTCTTGCCCACTTTCGAAATCGTGAAATCGGATTCGTCTTTCAATTTCATCACCTGCTTCCCGAATTCAGCGCTTTGGAAAACACGATGATGCCTTGTTTGATCCAAGGGATTCCGAAAAAGGAGTCCGTCTCTCGGGCAGAGGCGATTCTAACGTTGGTGGGCCTCAAAGAGCGCTTGTCTCATAAACCAGGGGAACTTTCCGGTGGAGAACAACAGCGCGTGGCAGTAGCGAGGGCTCTCGTTCTGGAACCGAAAGTCCTGCTGGCGGATGAACCTACGGGGAACCTGGATGGGAAGACGGGGGAGTCCGTCTTTGATCTCCTCCGGGAACTGAACCGGATTAAAGGGGTTACCCTGATTGTCGTGACACACAACCTAAGGTTGGCTGAAAAACTGTCGCGCCAGATCCAACTGGTCGACGGAAGGGCGCTCGGATAGAGAACATCTCTTTACAAAAAAATGAAGATTTGATATGAAGATGGAAATTTTCTCATCCTGTCCACTCCCGTCCTAAAAACCGGAGCAGAGGATCTGTATCAGATTCCCAAAATGGGAAGGAGCCTGAACATGATCGTAAGGCAAATGGGGCTTGTCCTGCTTATCTTCTCCCTCCTCGTAGCGATAAGCGCGAGCGCCGAGGAAAACATTGGAAAGATCATGATCCTTGGAAATGTGAAGGTGGAAGAAGCGGTCATTCGAGGCGCGATTAAAAGCCGGGAGGGAGGTCCCTTCTCTATCGAAAAGGTTCGTGAGGATCTGCGGTCCATTTTTGATTTGGGTTACTTCACCGATGTGCAAGTGGATATCAAACCGATCCCCCAGGGCAAAGAGGTGATCTTCATTGTTGTGGAAAAGCCTTCGATCAAGGAGATCTTGGTGAAGGGAAACAAGAAGGTGAAGTTAGACGATATCAAAGAGAAGATGAGCCTCAAGCCACGCTCGATCCTCAATCTCGACAAGGTAAAAGAGGATTCGGAACAGATCCGGAGGCTCTATTTTTCGAAGGGTTATTACGGAGTCAAGGTGGAGTATAAGGTCGATTATTTGGAAACCAATGAGGCCGTGGTCACCTTTACCATCTCTGAGGGCCCCAAGGGACATATCCAGAAAATAGTCTTCAAGGGAAACAAGCATATCAAAAGCTCGGACTTGAAGAAGGTGATGGCGACCAAACGGAAGAATATTTTCTCCATTATCACCAAGACCGGGACGCTCGATGAAGATGTCCTTAAAAATGACGTTCAGCTTCTGACCGCCTACTATTTCGATCACGGTTTTCTCGATGCCAAGATCTCCGAACCCAAGGTCGATCTCTCCAACCCGAAACAGATCCAGATCGAGATCGGGATCACGGAAGGCCTTCAATATCATCTCGGGGATATCGACTTCAAAGGGGATCTTCTCACCACCAGAGAGGCCCTGTTCAAGGTCCTCAGAATAAAGCGCGGCGATGTCTACAGCAACACGGCCATTCGAATGGAGGTCAACGCCCTCACTGAAAAGTTTGCGAATAAAGGCTATGCCTATGTCGAGGTCAATCCCCAAACCTCTGTGGACAATAAGAATCTTTTGGTCCACCTCACCTTTGAAATTGAAAAGAAGAAAAGCGTCTATTATGAAAAGATTCAGATTGCCGGGAATACCAAGACGCGCGACAAGGTGATACGCAGGGAGCTTCGGGTGGCGGAGGGAGAACTTTACAGCGCTGCCGATATGAACAGTAGTCGTGACCGACTGAAAAGGACGGGATACTTCAAAGAGGTGGACCTTACCACCAGCCGTGGGAGCACCGAAGACAAAATCAACCTTGATATCAAAGTCGAGGAGGCTCCGTCAGGCGCCATCAGTTTCGGAGCCGGGTATAGTACCATAGAAGGAGTGGTGGGCACTGCCTCCGTCTCCGATCGCAATCTCTTTGGTTTGGGCTATGCTGGAGCGTTGAAGTTCAGCCTTGGGTTTAAATCCGAAGATTTTAAATTGAGCTTAACGGATCCTTATTTTTTAGGGTATCCTTTGGCGGCAGGTTTTGACCTCTATCATGAACAAGTGGGATACTTCACAACATATTCCTGGAAAATTACAGGAGCGGATATCCGTTTCGGAAAGCAATTGACCGATAAGCTTCGCGTCGATGTGATGTATAAATTGGAGAGCATCGATGTCTATAATGTGATTCCAGGGGAGACCTCTCAATATATCCTAGACCAGCAAGGGAAGAGAACCACCAGCGCCATTGGTTTAACTCCCTCCATTGATACCCGCGACGACTATTATCATCCCCGGCGGGGAAGCCTATCCAGCATTCTCATTGAGGATGCCGGAGGTATCTTAGGGGCGGATAACTATTTCGTCAAAGCGGTGGCGTCGACGAGTTGGTTTTTCCCGTTGCCTTGGAATACAACCCTGAACCTTCGTGGCCAGGCAGGGGGGATTTGGGGTTATAGTGGGAAACTGGTACCCGTCTATGAAAAATTCTTCGTGGGGGGTATCGACACTGTTCGAAGTTTTGAGTATGGAATGGCCGGGCCCGTCGATAGGCTAACCGGAGATCCCCTTGGTGCGACAAAAATGGTGGTCTTCAGTGCAGATTGGATCTTCCCTTTGTCTCGAGAGATTGGCTTACAAGGAGCTTTGTTCTTCGACGTAGGGAAGGCCTGGGGAACTAATCGCGGCGAAGACGCTCGGGAGAGGGGTTTAGCTTTTGCGGTAGGACCTGGAATTCGTTGGTACTCTCCATTCGGTCCCATCCACATCGATCTGGGGTTTAACCCAAATCCCAAAAGAGGGGAAAAAGCACAAGTGATCCAGTTTACGGGAGGAAGTGTTTATTAAGAGATTTATAGAGGTGTTAAACTTAAGAGAGAGGAGAAATGGAGATGCACGGAAAAAAGTTGGCAATCGTTATCGGAGTGATTTTATTAGGATGGTTCGGGTCAGTTTGGGCTGCGGATTTAAAGGTAGCTTACGTCGATATCCAGAGAGCAATCAATGAATGTAATGCCGGCAAGGACGCGAAAAAGGTTATCTCCAAGGATGTGGAAAAAATTCAACATCTTGGCGCTGAGAAGCAGAAAGAGCTTCAAACGATGAGAGAATCCTTTGAGAAGCAGACCCTCATGCTGACCCCAGAGGCTAGGGTAAGCAAAGAAAAAGAGTATCAGAATAAATCTCGAGATTTTCAGAGGTGGCTGGATGATACTCAGAACGAAATGAATCAGAAGCGAATGGAGATGGAGCGAAACATCTCCATCGGCCTCGTCAAGGTGATTCAAAAAATAGGAGCAGATGAAGGTTATACCATTATCCTGGAAAAGAACGAAAGCATTGTGCTCTATGCCTCCAAGACCCTTGATATTACGGATCGGATAATCAAAGCGTATGATGCCCAAAAGAAATAAGGAAGCACCAAATTCCAAGCACCAAATTACAAACAACTTACAATGAACCAAATTTCAAATTTTCAAACAAAACTGCTTCGGTCTTTTGAATTTGGGATTTATTTGAGATTTGTGATTTGGGATTTGGAATTTCGAAGCGATTTTGATAAAGCCTCTTTGAAAACAGCGAAGGTAAGAGGATGAAGAAACGCCTCAAGGAACTCGCCCAATGGGTCGATGGAACAGTGGTGGGAGATGAGGAGACAGAAATCTCCGGTGTCGCCGCCGTCGAGGAGGCCCAAGCAGGAGAAATCACCTTCGTCGCCGACCTGAAATACCTTCCGAAGCTCAGTGAAACCAAGGCCTCTGCAGTCATCGTCTCGAGAGAGATCACCCAGGCGGACAGACCTCTTCTTTGCGTCACCCATCCGCATTTGGCCTTTGCTAAGATCCTCACCCTCTTTTTCCAAAAGCCTTACCAGCCCAAGGGGATCGATTCCAATACCTGGATCAGCCCTTCTGCAAAATTAGGAAAAGATCTGACGCTCTACCCTTTCGTCTACATTGGCGAGCGGTGTTCGATCGGAGATCGGGTCACCCTTTATCCGGGGGTCTATGTGGGGGAGGACGCTGCCGTCGGAGAGGATTCGATCCTTTACCCCAATGTCTCCGTCTATTCCGGGACACTCGTAGGAAAACGGGTTATTCTTCACAGCGGGGTAGTGATCGGAAGTGACGGGTTTGGGTATGTGAAGGAAGGAAAGAAGAGTGTCAAAATTCCCCAGGTGGGAAGTGTGGAGATCGAGGACGATGTTGAACTCGGCGCCAATACTACGGTCGACCGGGCCACGTTGGGGAAGACGATCATTCGGAGAGGGACAAAAATCGATAACCTCGTTCAGGTCGCCCACAATGTCGTGATCGGCGAGGACTCGATCCTTTGCGCCCAGGCGGGAATTTCAGGGTCGACAAAGATCGGAAGCAATGTCACCTTGGCCGGACAGGTGGGAGTGGTGGACCACGTCGAAATCGGAGATAATGTGATCGTAGGGGCTCAGGCCGGCGTGACTCACAACCTGCCCGGGAACCAGGGCTACGTCGGAAGCCCGGCCTTGCCTCACCGTGAGTTTCTCCGGTCGAACGCTGTCTTTCCGAAACTTCCGGAGATGAGAAGAACGCTCGTCGATATGGCGAAGCGCTTAAAAAAGATCGAAGACACCCTCTCTTCGAGAGGGAAGGAGAAGTAGATGATCGAGATTAAAGAGATTATGAAGATCCTCCCCCATGCTTATCCTTTTCTACTGTTGGACCGAATTCTGGAAGTGGAAGCCGGAAAAAGGATCGTCGGGATTAAAAACGTCACCTATAACGAGCCCTTTTTCCCGGGTCATTTCCCGGGCCGCCCCATTATGCCCGGGGTGCTGATTGTGGAGGCCATGGCCCAGACGGCCGGGATGCTCGTTTTTGAGTCGGTGGACGAGGAAAGCCGCAAGAATCCGGTTTTCTTTCTGGGAATGGACAACGTCAAATTCAGAAAACCGGTCATCCCAGGAGATCAACTTCGTCTCGAAATTGAGATGACCAAGCATCGACAATCGATCTGGGGATTTAAGGGAAAAGCCCTGGTCGATGGAAAATTGGTGGCTGAAGCAGAACTCTTGGCCATGTTAGGAGAAGAAAAATGATTCATCCAACAGCCATCGTCGACCCAAAGGCTGAAATCGGTGAGGGCGTTGACATCGGCCCCTACTCCGTGATCGAAAAGGGCGTTTTGATCGATCAGGAGACGAAGATCGGCCCCCATGTGATCATCCGGGAGGGCACTCGTATTGGAAAACGATGCCGGATCTTCCAATTTGCCTCCATCGGAGAAGCGCCTCAGTTCTTAGGATACAAGGGAGAGAAGACCTTTCTTCAGATAGGCGATGAGAATATCATCCGGGAATTTGTCACCCTCCATCGCGGTACGGTCAAAGGAGGCGGGAGGACCGTTATCGGAAACAAAAATTTCTTCATGGCCTACTCCCACGTCGCTCACGATTGTCAAATTGGAAATGAAGTCATCATGTCTAATGCCGCCACCCTGGCCGGGCACATTGTGATCGAAGACTGGGCCATCATCGGAGGGCTCGTCGCCGTCCATCAGTTCATCCGCGTGGGAACCTATGCCATCATCGGAGGTTTCAGCGGCGTCCTCCTGGACATCCCTCCCTACACAAAGGCACAGGGGGACCGGGCAAAGCTCTTCGGGCTCAACACCGTCGGTCTCAAACGAGCCAACTTCTCAGAGGAGACCCTGAAGGCTCTCAAGAAAGCCTACCGAATTATTTTTCGTTCCGGTCTGACGTTGCAGAAGGCGATAAAGAAGGTGGGGGAGGATGAAATTTTTCACATCCCGGAGGTCCAACATCTCCTCGATTTCATCCAGCATTCAAAGAGGGGGATCGCCCGTTAAGTGGAAAAACTCAAGGTCGGTGTCGTTGGTGTCGGATACTTTGGCCAATTCCATGCAGAGAAATATTCTAAAATAAAAGAGGTGGAATTGGCGGGCGTGGTCGACGCCGATCCTTCCCGTGCCAGGGAAATTGCCAAGCAATACGGGACCCAACCCTTCGAGCATCACGTTGACCTTTTCGAGAAAGTCCAGGCAGTCAGCATTGCCGTCCCTACCCCTTTTCATTATTCGCTGACGAAAGATTTTTTCCTGCAAGGAATCGACGTCCTTTTGGAAAAACCCATCTCGAACACACTTGAGGAGGCTGATGAGATGATCGCATTGGCTGAATCAAGGAACCTGGTCTTTCAGTTAGGCCATCTGGAGCGATTCAACGGAGCGTTGTCCGGTTTGGAGGGAAGGGTCCGGGATCCGCGGTTTATCGAATCCCAACGGCTGGGTCCCTTCACAGGGAGGGGCATGGAAGTCGATGTTGTATTGGATTTGATGATTCACGATATCGATATCCTTTTAAACCTGGTGAGTTCAAAGGTAAAACAGCTTCAGGCCGCCGGCGTTTCCATCCTCACCCAATACCCGGACATCGCCAATGCCCGCATTGAATTCGAAAATGGGTGCGCAGCGAGTTTGACCGCAAGCCGCGTGTCGACCGCTAGAGTGCGGAAAACCCGGATCTTCCAGCCTGATGGAATCTTATCCATCGACTACCTCTCCCAAGAACTCTTTTTCTCAAAAAAAGGGGTGCCCTCCGCAGAGGAAAAGATGCCTGAAATGGCAACCGCACAGATCCCGGTCCAGAAGACCGATCTTCTGGAGGCTGAGATTCGCTCTTTTCTCCAGAGTGTGAGGAATCGAAATAATCCTCGGGTCTCCGGGTTGGATGGGAGGCGAGCATTAGATTTGGCACTTCAGATCATGCAGAAGATTGATGACCTCAACAAGAAAAAGAGGACAGGGGGCGACTGAAGCGGATGGGATCGAAAAAGATTCTGCTGGTCGCCGGGGAAGTTTCAGGAGACCTCCACGGTTCTCACCTGGTGGAAGCCATCCGATCCGTTGACCCGGAAATCCAGTTTTTCGGGGTCGGAGGAGAGGGTTTGAAAAGAGTGGGCATGGAACTCCTCTTTCCTTCTCAATCTCTTTCTGTTGTTGGGATTACAGAGGTTTTCTTCAAACTAAGAGCAATCCTGAAAGCGCTTCAGGGCTTGAAGAAATCGATTGAGCGGGAAAGGCCAGATCTCGTCATCCTCATTGACTTTCCTGATTTCAATCTTCGGCTGGCTAAGATCGCCCACCGAAGAGGAATCCCAATTCTCTATTATATTAGTCCTCAAGTATGGGCCTGGAGACCCAAAAGGATTAAGTTGATCGCCCGGCTGGTGAAGAAAATGATCGTCCTCTTCCCTTTCGAGGTTCCTCTGTATGAGGCCGTGGGGGTTGATGTGGAGTGGGTAGGCCATCCGCTTCTCGACATCGTGAAGCCGACACTCTCCAAGGAAAAGGCCTTCCAGCAATTTGGTCTGGACCCAAACCGAAGAACCGTCGGCTTACTCCCCGGAAGCCGAATCCATGAGATAGAAAGACTTCTGCCCCCCCTTCTGGCCTCGGCTCATCTGCTCCAAGAAGAGATCCCGGATCTCCAGTTCGTCATCCCTCTTGCCCCTGGCCTTCCCAAAACGTTGTTGTCTCCCTGGATGAAGAATATTTCCGTACCCGTGAAAGTGGTGGAAGGATTCACCTACGATGTGATGAACCTCTCCGAACTTCTCATCGCCGCATCCGGGACGGTCACGCTGGAAGGAGCGATTCTTGGGAAACCCATGATCATCATCTACAAAGTCTCTCTTCCCTCCTCTTGGGTCGCCAGGGCGCTGGTTCGATTGGATCACATCGGCCTCGTCAATTTGGTGGCGGAGAAAGAAATCGCCCCGGAATTGCTTCAAAGGGATGTCAATCCCCAAAGGATTTCCGACGAAGCGCTTCGCATCCTAAGGGATCCCATTCTGAGCCGAAAAATGGCGGAGTCCATGAAGGAGGTGCGTCAGAAGCTTGGGGAGCCCGGAGCAACCCAGCGTGCTGCCCGCACTGTCCTTTCCTTGATGAAAGAGGCTGGAGGGTAATTTGAATATGAGTTATGGTTTGTTTACGGCTGCTTGGCCGTTGGTATCTTAGGGAAATAAGCATGTTTCTCTACCGAAGGCTCCTCGAATTTGTAAAACCCTATTGGTTCAAATTAATCCTTGCCGTCATCTGTATGATCGGCATCTCCCTTTTGACTTCCATGATCGCCTATCTTGTCAAGTTCTTCGTCGATGGTATTTTTCCCACAAAGCTCGGTGTTTCACCTCTAAAGATTCCGGCCTTCGTAAATAACCTGATCATGCAACTTCACCTCGAAAGTCTCTTGCTCAGGGGGGGTGTAGAGACGTTCCGCCTGTTTGCTGTCGTTCTTGTCGTCCTCTACCTAGCCAAAGGTATCTTTGAATATGGCGGCGCCTACTACATGAGTTTTGTGGGGCTGAGGGTCATTGCGGACATTCGGGAGAAGCTCTACTATCATCTTCAAACCCTTTCTCTTTCTTTTTTTACAAGAACACCTACGGGCATCATCATCTCCCGGATCACCAATGATGTGACGTTGATTCAAGGAGCGGTTTCCAGCGCCACAGCGGGCGTTTTCAAAGACATCTTTACCTTCTTCGGTCTGGTCGGTGTCGCTTTCATTCAGAGCTGGAAGTTGGCGATCATTGCTTATGTAATCATCCCGTTGGCCTTCATTCCAATTAGAGAATTCGGGAAGAGGATGCGAAAATTTGCCCGAAAGGGACAGCAGCGGTTAGGCCTTCTGACAACCTTTCTTCATGAAACGATCACCGGAAACCGGATTGTCAAAGCGTTTAGTATGGAGGAGTACGAAAAAAGGCGTTTCACTGAAGAGAATGACCGGCTATTCAAGACATTCGTTAAGAGGATCAGGGTACGAGCACTGAATACACCTCTGATGGAATCCCTCGGAGCCATTGCGGCGGCGATCATCATCTTGATCGGAGGGCACATGATCACCACGGGGGAGATGAGCCCAGGCGCCTTTGTCTCCTTTTTTGTCGCCGTTTTCCTGTGTTACCGGCCGATCCGGGATTTGAGCAAGGTCAACCTCGAGATCCAGGAGGGGCTGGCGGGGGCCACCCGGGTTTTTGAACTTCTGGATACCTCCACAGATATCAAGGAGGCAGAGGGAGCGATTCACCTGCCGCTCGTCTCCAAGGGAATTGATATCGAGAATGTGACGTTCAAATATGAAGAAGAGGTTGTGCTCAGAGACATCTCCCTTCATGTGAGGGTAGGAGAAGTAATCGCTTTGGTAGGCATGAGCGGCGCAGGAAAGACTTCTTTAGTAAACCTACTCCCCCGTTTCTATGATGTGGAACAGGGAGAGATTCTTATCGATGGCCGCGATATTCGAAAGGTCACGCTCAAATCCCTGAGGGATCAAATCGGTTTGGTCACCCAGCAAACTATCCTGTTTAATGATACGGCACGGAATAATATCGCCTACGGAAATCTGAAATGTTCCGATCAAGAGATCCTCAATGCCGCCAAGGCAGCCAATGCCCACGACTTCATCCAGAGATTGCCCCAAGGATATGATACGAACATCGGCGAGGCGGGCGTCAAACTATCCGGAGGGGAGCGTCAACGTGTCTCCATCGCGAGAGCCCTCCTGAAGAATGCTCCCATTCTGATTTTGGACGAAGCCACCTCCTCTCTCGATTCCGATTCTGAAACGGAAGTCCAAAAGGCGTTGGAGGGGTTGATGAGAGGGAGAACAGTCTTTGTCATTGCTCATCGGCTCTCCACCATCCGAAACGCCCACCGCATCGTCGTCCTTTCCGAAGGCCGGCTCGTGGAACAAGGGACGCATGAGGAATTGATCGCCTGCAACGGGGAATATTGCCGTCTCTACAATCTTCAGTTCAAAGATGACGGAACGAGAATTCAGACTGTGTCCAAAACACAGAAGGTCCTCTGATTTCGATTGCGGAGTGCGCCTGCCTCGCCGGGGGCTCATCGAGGCGGGGATTGCAGAATGCGGAATTGAATTCCGAGATCCGCATTCCGAATTCCGAAATGGAAAAAGATGTTTCTAAAGACGATAAAGAAGAGGTTAGTCGCTTGGTGGGGAGCGTGGTGCGCCTACTGGATCATCAAGATATTGGCTTTCACGATGCAGTTCGAGGAGATCCATCCTGAAATTCCGAGGCGGTTTTGGAAGAATGGGATTCCGGCCATTGGGGCCTTCTGGCATGGAAGGCTATTCATGATGCCTATTGTCTACAAAGGGAAAAAGTTGAGCTTTCTCGTCTCCCCCCATCGGGATGGCCAGGTGGTGGGAAAGGCCCTGAAGCGGTTTGGCTTCCATGCCATCTTGGGTTCAACCAGGCGAAAAGGTTTTTCCGGTTTCAAACAGATGGTCAAGGCTCATGGCTCCGATATCGCCATTGTCCCGGACGGACCGAGGGGGCCTCGTCACCGAGCCCAGATCGGTGTGATCGAGTTGGCTAGACTGACGGGAAGGGCCATCGTTCCATTAACTTTCAGCGCCTCGAAAAGAAAGATCTTCAACAGCTGGGATCAGTTTCTACTTCCCTATCCCTTCTGCAAAGGCGTATTCATCTGGGGAGAACCGATTGAGGTCGATCAAAACGGGGATCGAGCCCATCTCGAGGAGAAAAGGAGTCTTCTGGAAACACGTCTGAATGAATTGACCGAGAGGGCAGACCATTATTTTGATACTTAACAAAACGCAAACAACATCATAATCTTGTTTTTCAGGCTGTAACAAGAAATCCTAAACAACTCCAAAGCATTAAACTCAAAACTCTTAATGGCTCCATCTTCTTGGAAATTGGGATTTAGGATTTATCTGGGGTTTGGAAATTGAGATTTGGGATTTGTAAAATCGCATGATCTACTTCCTTTACAATTTTCTTCTCACGTTCCTGCTCATTCTCACCGCTCCCTACTTTCTTCTGCGGAGTCTTATCTCCAAGCGGTTTCGAAAGGCACTGCCTCAACGATTGGGGTTTTTTCAAAGCCCCTCATTCAAAAGACCGATCTGGGTTCATGCAGCATCAGTCGGAGAAGTGTTTTGCGCAATCCCTCTTTTGAAAAAGATCAAAACGGAGTTTCCCCATTCCAAGGTTGCCTTGACGACGATGACTTCCACCGGGAATGAGACAGCCAAAATCCACGTCTCCGAGGCGGATCAAATCCTTTTTGTGCCGATCGACCATCCTTTGATCATTCGGAGAACCATCAAAAAAATCCAACCTGGCCTCCTTCTCATCGCAGAGACAGAGCTCTGGCCGAACCTGCTCCGTTCTTTCGGAAAAAGGGGAATTCCCATCGTTCTCTTCAACGGAAGGATCTCCCAAAAGTCATTTCGGCGTTATCTCTTCTTCAAATTCTTTTTCAAAGAATGTCTGAAATACATTTCCCTCTTCCTAATGCAGACGGAAGAAGACCAAGAACGAATCGTCGAGATCGGAGTGGAATCTCAAAAGACAAAGGTGGTGGGAAATTTGAAATTCGATCAAGCCTTTCCCTCCATGACTCAGGAAGCCTCGTGTAAAATGGCTGAAGCCCTCGGTTTTCACGGAGAGGAAAAGATCCTCATTGCAGGGTCCACTCATTCCGGAGAAGAGGAGATATTGGTTAGCCTTTACAAAGAATTGAAAAAGACAGAACCCCATCTCCTTCTCATTCTTGCCCCGCGACACCTCGAACGACTGGAGGAGGTGGAGAGCATCCTGAGAAGACAGGCGATATCATGGCTGAGAAAAACTTTCCTTTCAACACAATCGGGCCGGTCCGATCAAGAGAGCCCCGAGGTGATTCTCCTCGATACGATGGGCGAATTGATGGGGCTCTATAGCCTCGGGACATTGGTCTTCGTGGGAGGGAGTCTTGTTCAGATAGGGGGTCATAACCCGCTCGAGCCTTTGTTCTTCAGGAAGTGCGTCCTCTTCGGTCCTTACATGTTTAATTTCATGGAAATCTCCGAGCGTTTGAAGGAGGCTGGAGGAGCCATCCAGGTATCCGGAAAAGAAGAACTTTTTTCTCAATTGAGACGCCTCCTTTTCGACGAACGAGCCCGCGAAGAGGTTGGAGAGAAAGGCTATCAATTCCTTCAGAAGCATCAGGGGGCAACAGAAAAAATGTTTGAGCAGATCCGACCGTTCCTAATTAGAGAGACGCCAAGCGCTTAGCGCTATGCGCATAGCGAGATTATGATTTTTCGTATTGACCAATTCCTTTATCGAAAAGAGAAGTCCCTCTGGGAACGATTGCTCCTTTTCCCTCTTTATCTCCTCTCATTGCCTTACGGAGCGGCTGTTCGAACAAGGCCCTTTCTGTATTCGCTTCAGTTATTAAAAACAAAAACGCTTCCCTGTCCCGTCATCAGCGTCGGGAACATCACGGTGGGGGGAGCCGGCAAGACTCCTTTAGTCATGGCATTGGCAAAGAGGTTGATGGCCAGTGGAATCTCCGTGGCCATTCTTAGCAGAGGGTATAAAAGGACGAAGACCTCTGAACCGGTAGTGAGCGATGGCAAGACGATCTTCCTCTCGCCCGAGGAATCCGGGGACGAACCCTTCCTGATGGCAAAGGCTTGTCAGGGCATCCCTGTGCTGGTCGGGAAAGACCGTTTCATCAACGGCCAGCTCGCGCTTCAACGATTTGGTGTGAAAGGGCTGCTATTGGACGACGGTTACCAGTATCTTCCCCTCTATCGAGATATCAACATCCTGCTCATCGACTCAACCATCGGTTTTGGAGATTATCATCTTCTGCCGAGAGGAATTTTGAGGGAACCCTTATCGCACCTTCGTAGGGCCGATCTCCTTTTGATCAACAAAGCAGCGGAGCCTGCGGCCTATGAGTCTCTGGAGAAAAAAATTCAAGAAATCCATCCTGGAGCCCAGGTGTTTCACAGCGACTACGTACCGGTGAGTCTCGTGGCTCCTGAGGAGGAGCAAGAAGGACTCGATTCTTTGAAAGGAAAGAAGGTACTCGCTCTTTCCGGAATCGCTAACCCCAACTCCTTCTCTTCCATGCTGAGGAAATGCGGAATGAAAATTGTTGAAGAAGTGATCTTCCCGGATCACCATGTCTATACCAGCAGAGATATATCGTTCATACAAGAGAAAGCCGAGGGAGTCGACGGCATTGTCACCACAGAGAAAGATATGGTAAAATTAAAAAAATTGGACATTGGCCAACTTCCCATCTGGGCCCTTCGCATCGAAATGAAAATCTGGGAGGAGGAAGAATTTCTTAAGAGGATTGTCTCACTATTTTGACAAGGAGAGGAGAAATTGAAAACACAGGTCAAGATATTCGATACGACGTTACGCGACGGGGAACAGTCCCCCGGGGCGACGATGAATGTGGCGGAAAAGGTGAGGATTGCCCAGCAGTTGGAAAAATTGGGAGTCGACATCATCGAAGCGGGTTTTCCTATTTCATCACAAGGGGACTTCGATGCGGTCAAAACGATTTCCAAAGCGATCACGCGTTCGCAGGTTGCGGCTCTGGCCAGGGCAAATCCCCGGGACATTGATCGGGCCTGGGAGGCGGTCAAGGGAGCTAAATTCCCTCTCCTTCATACATTTATCTCCACCTCTGACATCCATCTCAAGCACCAGTTGAAGATGACCAAGGAAGAGGTCATTCGGGCGGCGGCCCAATCCGTGGCGAGAGCAAAACGATTTACGCCGAATATCGAATTCTCAGCGATGGATGCGACCCGAAGCGATGTGAAGTTTCTCGCGGCGGTGATCGAAGTGGCCATCCAATCCGGGGCCGTCACGATCAATATCCCCGATACGGTGGGCTATGCGATTCCCTCCGAGTTTGGAAATTTGATTCGAACCCTCCGGCAAACGGTAAAAGGGATAGAAAAGGTCACGCTAAGCGTCCATTGCCACAATGATCTTGGCCTGGCCGTTGCCAATTCCCTTGTTGCGATCCAGAACGGGGTGAGACAGGTGGAGTGCACGATCAACGGGATCGGGGAGAGGGCGGGAAACACCTCTCTCGAAGAAGTGGTGATGGCTATCCGAACCCGACAAGATCTGTTCCCGTTCTATACACAGATCATTCCCAAGCACATCATTGCCACCAGCCGTTTGGTTTCAAAGATCACCGGTATGGTCGTTCAACCCAACAAGGCCGTCGTCGGTTCGAATGCCTTCGCCCACGAGTCCGGGATTCATCAGGATGGTGTCCTCAAGAAGAAACAGACGTATGAGATCATGACACCCGAATCCGTCGGAATCCCTAAATCCTCTCTCGTCCTTGGCAAACTCTCCGGGCGTCACGCTTTCAAAGATCGGTTGAAGAATTTAGGGCTTCGGCTTTCAGAGAAGGATTTTCAACTCGCCTTCACCCGATTCAAGGAGCTGGCAGATAAGAAGCGTGAAATTTATGATGAGGATCTTGAGTCGATCGTCGTGGAAGAGATCCTCCGGATGCCGCATCGTTTCAAGCTGGTTTATCTCAATGTCATCGCCGGAAACATCACTATTCCGACGGCCACGGTCAAGATGGAGGTCGATGGAAAACTGATCCAGGAGGCGGGATTTGGCGATGGGCCGGTGGATGCCACCTTCAAGACGATCAAGAAAATCACCCGCACGAAGTCGAAGCTGCTTCAGTTCAGCATCAACGCCATTACCGGCGGGACAGAGGCCCAGGGAGAGGTGACCGTGAGGCTGGAAGAGAAGGGCCAAACCGTGATGGGCCAGGGTGCGGATACCGACGTGATCGTGGCCAGCGCCAAGGCCTATATCAATGCCCTGAATAAAATTGAATTCAAAAAGCAGAAGCTGGTAGGACTGTTTTAATGGCCAAAACTCATCCAATGACGATTACAGAAAAGATACTGGCCTCCCACGCCGGGAAAAAAGAGGTCTTTCCCGGCGATCTCATCGATGCTCGGGTCGATTTGGCCCTCGGCAATGACATCACCGCGCCCCTTGCGATCCAGGCCTTTGAGAAGATGGGCGCCAAAAAAGTGTTCCATCGGGATCGTGTCGTCCTGGTCCCCGATCACTTTGCCCCTGCCAAGGACATTCTCTCTGCCCAACAATGTAAAGTCCTTAGGAATTTTGCAAAGGCCCATCGTCTTACCAATTACTTTGAAATCGGAGAGATGGGGATCGAGCATGCCCTTCTCCCCGAAAAAGGACTGGTTCTGCCAGGAGATGTGGTGATCGGGGCGGACAGCCACACCTGTACGTATGGTGCGCTCGGGGCCTTTTCAACCGGAGTGGGCAGCACAGACCTTGCCGCTGTCATGGCGACGGGGAGGCTCTGGTTTAAGGTTCCGGAGAGCATCAAGTTCATCTTTTACGGAAAACTGAACCCCTGGGTTTCCGGAAAGGATCTCATCCTTTTCACGATCGGGCAAATCGGTGTCGACGGAGCTCTCTACCAGGCAATGGAATTCACCGGAGAGACGATAAGAGCACTGCCTATGGAAGGCCGTTTTACAATGGCCAATATGGCGATTGAGGCTGGAGGAAAGAGCGGTATTTTTGATCCCGATCAAACAACTCTCCACTACGTCAAGAAGAGGGCAACGAGACCTTATAAGCTCTACCATAGTGATGCTGATGCCAAATACAGACAGGTGTATGAATACGATGCCTCGAAGATCAACCCCCAGGTCTCGCTTCCACATATTCCTTCAAACGCCAGAGATGTGAGGGAGGTTGGGAAGATCGAAATCGATCAGGTGGTCATCGGCTCCTGCACCAACGGTCGTCTTGAAGACCTCCGCGTGGCAGCCAAGATTTTAAAAGGGAAAAAGATTGCCCCTTCGCTGAGGCTGATCGTCATTCCGGCCACTCAGGAGATCTACCGCCAGGCATTAAAGGAAGGACTCTTTGATATATTTCTTTCGTCAGGCGCTGTGATTAGCCCTCCCACGTGTGGCCCTTGTCTTGGGGGCTACATGGGTGTTTTAGCGGAAGGGGAGAGGTCGTTGGCCACGACAAACCGCAATTTTCGGGGAAGAATGGGCCACGCTCAGAGTGAGGTCTATCTCGCAAGCCCTGCGGTGGCCGCGGCCAGTGCCATTAAAGGAAGAATCTGTCATCCGGAAGAAGTGGTGAGGAGTGGAAAGTAGAAAGTACTTACAACCACATTCCACATCCCACTCTCCATATTCGAAGTCTTGAACCCTTCTTTAAAGGAAAACAATGAAACTCGAAGGAAGAGTCTGGAAATTTGGATCGGATGTGGATACGGATGCCATCATCCCTGCTCGTTACCTCAATCAGACCGATGCGGGGGAACTGGCCAAGCATGCGATGGAGGATGAGCGTCCTGAGTTTGTCCGAGAAGTGAAGAAGGGGGACATTCTCGTGGCCGAAAAAAATTTTGGCTGTGGTTCCTCCAGGGAGCATGCTCCCCTTGCCTTGAAGACAGCCGGAATCTCGTGCATCATCGCAGAGAGCTTCGCCCGCATCTTCTACCGTAATGGGTTTAATCAAGGACTCCCTCTCCTCGAATCTTCAGAGGCGTCGAAGGAGATACAAGATGGGGACCAGGTTCAAATCGATCTGACGACGGGGGAAATCTTCGACCTGACACAGCAGAAGAGATTTTTTGCAAAATCCATCCCGCCTTTTATGCAGGAATTAATTGAGGATGGCGGATTGATCCCGCATCTTCGAAAAAAGGGGCTGAAGGGGAAGGGGTAAAGCGAATTTGTGAGCTGACTATGATCGAGAAGGTAGTGCGGAAGAGAAAGCTGAAAGACTTCTCAGAAATCGAGGAAAATCTTGTTTATTGGCATTCCAGGACCGCGGAGGAGCGCGTCTCGGCGGTTGAGTTCTTGAGGAAACAGCTTCATGGAAGTTCAGCAAGACTTCAGAGATCTACTCGCGTTATTCAACGCCCACAAAGTTGACTATCTCATAGTGGGCGCGCACGCACTCGCGTACCACGGAGCTCCACGGTACACCGGAGACATGGATATCCTTGTACGTCCTGAACCGGACAACGCCCGAAGTATTCTCAGCGCACTTAATGAGTTTGGTTTTGGTTCTCTTGATGTAACTGTTGAGGATCTGGCACTTCCTGACAAGGTAGTGCAACTCGGCATAACACCTGTCCGCGTAGACATTATAACCTCGATCACTGGAGTTTCGTGGGAAGATGCAAAGGCAGGTCGAGTGGCAGGAACTTATGGGGGTCTTAAGGTTTATTACATTGGAAAAAAGGAATTCGTTCTGAACAAGCGTGCCATTGGGAGAAAGAAAGATCTTGCCGACCTGGAGGCAATGGGAGAAGACTAAATCTGGCGCCTGAGAACGGCCTCTGATTAGAGACACGGAAGGCAAAAAAAATATTAAACAGAAGAAAATATTTTAACCTTTCTTCTCCTATAGCCGACCGGGATAAAGTCTTCTTTTTCCTTTTCCTCTATCTTTTTTAATCCAAGTTCCAGGAGTATCTTCCTTTTCTCGTCGTCTCTTTTTGAGCGCTTCCCCTCTTGACAACGTCCTCTTCTCTCTCGTATTTATTACGTAGGTACAAAGTGGTATCTAAAGAAAAGGAATGTTCGAAAGGCGCCTCTTTTGTAAATACAGATTCCAAATTACAAACACTCATTTCCACATAAGCGCCAATATTCAAACCCACGATTATCCCCCTCTCCCCTCGCGGGAGAGGGCGGGGTGAGGGGGGTGTCGGATCTGGTCCCGCCTTGGCGGGATTTGGAATTTAAGTTGACAAACATCCGCAAAGAATAAAGAAAGGCGATTGGAGAGGATTGCATGAAGAAGCAGAAATACAATGTGGCTGTCGTGGGAGCGACGGGTGCTGTGGGAAATGAAATGGTCGCCATTCTCGAAGAGAGAAACTTTCCGGTAGATAAGCTGAAGCTTCTTGCTTCCACGCGGGGCGCGGGCAAAAAGATGGAGTTTAAAGGAAAGTCGTATACGGTGGAGGTGCTCAACGAAAACTCCTTCGCTGGGGTCGATATCGGCCTCTTTTCTGCAGGAGGCTCGGTGAGCGAAAAGTTTGCTCCTATCGCCGGAAAAGCGGGCTGTGTGGTGATTGACAATACCAGCGCCTTCCGGATGGACCCTCAAGTCCCGCTTGTGGTTCCAGAGGTGAACGCTCATGCGATTGCTCAATATCCAAAAAAGAATATTATCGCCAACCCCAACTGCTCGACGATTCAGATGGTGGTCGCGCTGAAGCCTATCCATGATGCCCGGATCAAAAGAGTGGTGGTCTCTACCTATCAGGCCGTCTCTGGAACAGGAAAGAGAGCGATCAAAGAATTAGAAACCCAGGTCCTGGCTATCTACAATCAACAGGAGATCCAGAAAGAAGTATATCCGCACCAAATTGCTTTCAACTGTCTTCCTCACATTGACGTCTTCTTTGATAACGGGTACACTAAAGAAGAGTTGAAGATGGTTAACGAGACGAAGAAGATCATGGAGGACGATTCGATTGGCGTAACCGCCACGACCGTAAGGGTCCCTGTCTTCTATGGTCATTCGGAATCCGTCAATATCGAGACGGAAAAAAAACTGAAACCAGAGGAGGTAAGAAAGATTTTGTCGAAAGGTCCCGGGGTAGTGGTTGTGGACGATCCCAAGAAGTCTGAATATCCTCTGGCCATCGATGCGGCGGGCAAAGACGAAACCTTTGTTGGAAGGATTCGCGAGGATGAATCGATCCCCAACGGGATCAATATGTGGATCGTTGCGGACAATATCCGGAAGGGTGCGGCGCTCAATGCCGTCCAGATCGCGGAGATTTTGATTCAGAAATACCTATAGAAAAATTTCAAATGTCAAAGTTCTAAGTTCAAATGAAATCCAAAGCTCAAATGACAAAGTTTGATAGGAAGTTTCACCATTGAGCCATTTTGGCGTATTCAATTATCGTTTGACATTTGACATTTTCTATTATGACCATATGCCATAACTTAAGGAGGTAATACGATGAAGAAGATAGTCCCTTTTGTATCCATTTCGATGCTGATTCTCTTAATATGGGCTTCTCCTGCTTACGTCGCTGAGAAACCTTACAAGATTGGAGTCAACCTCGAGTTCACCGGGCCCTGGGCAGAGGTGACCAAAACCGTGAAAAACGCCATGGTGTTGGAGGTGGAAAAAATTAATAAGACGGGTGGCATCGACGGACACCCTCTGGAGCTTCTCTTCGAGGATAACGGCTTTGATCCCGGAAGAGCTGCAGCGAACATGACCAAGTTCACCACCGACAAGGAAATGATCGCCATCGTAGGCCCTTTTGAGGATAATTTACAGGCAACGACCAGAGCCATTGCCGAAAGGGAGAAGATCACCAATATGATCATCTGTCCCTCCAACCCAATGGTTCGAAGTTTAAAGCAGAAATGGGCCTTCAACATCGCTCAGAGTGACATCATCGTCTCCCAGAAGCTGGTGGACCTTTCTTTGGCCAGAAAATATAAGAAGGTTCTTGTCTTCCATGGCGCATGGCCCCTGGCTCAGAGCTTGGCTGAGTATTATAAGCGCTTCGGAGAAGAAAAGGGGATGAAAGTCATCATCTCTCAGGAGACACATAAACCAACCGATATCGATATGACTCCCCAAATCATCAAGCTCAAGCCCATCATCGAAAAAGAAAAAGTGGATGCTTTTTATGCCTGTACCGGCGGCCCGCCAGGCCCGATCATTTGCAAAAATTTACGGACCCAGGGAATTAAGATTCCGATCCTTGGGACGCATGCCTTTGGGTTCGGCTTTATCATCGCCCTCGGTGGAGAAGCGATGGAGGGAGTTGAATTCCCTGCTGCAAAACCTGTGGTTTTTGATCAGCTCGATGAGAATGATCCTGTTCGACCCGTCAACATCGATTTTGATAAACGTTTCAGGGATCGTTACGGAGTGGGAGCGGACCAACTCGCTGGCTATGGTCATGATACAATAGGCCTAATCTATGACGCGCTGAAGCGATGCCAAGGCAAGGTCACGCGGGCCACCTTCAGGGAAGCTCTGGAGAATACCAAGGGACTTAAGAGTTGTCATGGAATTTACAATTACAGCCCCACTGACCATGATGGCCTAAGCAAGACGGATATGGTATTCGTTCGGATCGAAGGAGGTAAGTTCAAGAGATTAAGACTTCCCGAATTCGAATAAAGGTTGAAGAAAATATGACTTATATGGTAAATGAGGGGTGAGTCGGTGCAATTGACTCACCCCTTTTTTTGTGACCGCGCAGGCTCATGGACCTTTGGGCGTATATTCCTCAACTCCTTTCCTCGGGTATAACGATGGGGGCCATCTATGCCCTGGTGGCTTTGGGATTCGTAACCATCTCCAGGGCTTCCCAGATCATCAATTTTGCCCAAGGGGAGTTTGTCATGTTAGGAGGAGTCGTCACCTTCTTCCTTCTGAACGGCGTTAGACTTCCCTACCCCTTAGCCGCTCTGATCGCCGTTATCATTGTTGTCCTGGTCGGCTTCGCGATGTATCTCTCAGTCCTTTATCCCTTGAGAAAGGCCTCCATCCTTATCCTCATCATGGCCACGTTAGGGATTTCCATCTTCCTCAGCAGTACAAGCGGCCTTATTTTTGGAACACTGCCCAAAGCCCTTCCCCCTTTTTCCGGCGGGCAACCTGTTCAGGTAGGGGAAATCTCTTTTCTTCCCCAGAGCGTGTGGGTCTTGGTATCCACTCTTGTCTTACTGATCTTTCTCTATTTCCTCTCACATCGAACCTTATTGGGAAAGGCGATGGAGGCAAGTTCAACGGACCCTTTGGGGGCCGATCTCCTGGGAATATCAAGGAGCCTGATGGTCTTCTTGGCTTTCGGAGTGAGCGCGGGAGTCGGTGCCTTTGCCGGGATCCTGATCACCCCCATCTTCTTCACCAGCTATAGTTCCGGGACACTTTTAGGTCTGAAAGGTTTTATCGCCGCCGTCCTGGGGGGCTGGGGAAAGAATAGTGGCGCTATTCTTGGGGGGTTTGTCCTCGGAATTGTGGAATCTTTAAGCCTGGCCTTTATCCCTTCGGGATATAAGGACGCGGTCGCTTTCGTAATTTTATTACTGATTCTATATTTCCGGCCGAAAGGAATTTTGGGGTCACCCTTTATCGACAGCCGCCGATGGTAGCCCCCTACCTCTCCCCATGGGGGAGAGGGGAAGGGTGAGGGGCAGTCATTCGAAATCGGAATTTGGGATTTGGAAATTGGAATTTAAAAACTAAGCGTCAGGAGAACATGCCTTCTCAAACAACAAAGGGGTCACAAAGGGACTTTAGAAAAAGGGACGTTTTTTACCTGGTGCCATTGTGGTTAATCTCTTTAATCGCACCCGATCCCTACCTTTATCACAAAAAGGAGTTCAAGAAGAAAGACCTCTATTATCTGGGTGCAATAGGCTTGGTCCCTCTGATCTGCTCTGATCCGCATTTCCATCACGTGATGGTGTTAGCGGGAATCTATGCCATCTTGGCCTTAGGATTAAGCCTCTTCATGGGCTATGCAGGGCAGATCTCTTTAGGACACACCGCTTTCTTCGGAATCGGAGCTTATACCACAGCCATTCTCACCGCTCGCCATGGCTTTGCACCCGTTGTCGCTCTTTGGGCATCTGCTCTTTCCGCGTCTGCGGTCGCCTATCTTGTTGGCAGGCCAATCCTCAAATTGAAAGGATACTTCTTGGCTTTGGCCACACTGGGATTCGGAGAAATTTTCTTGGTCATGGTGAGAGAGTCTACGAACCTCACCGGTGGAGTGATCGGAATTTTCGGCATCCCATGGTTTTCTGTGATGGGGTACTCCTTTGATACCTATCTCAAACAGTATTATCTTATCTGGGGGGTGGTCGCCGGTTTATTCATTTTCTCAAAAAATCTGGTTCGCTCTAAAGTGGGCCGTGCCCTCTTGGCTGTGGCGGCCAGTGAGGACGCCGCCTCAAGTGTGGGTATCAATGTTCCACGGATAAAGCTGGAGATTTTTGTCTTGGGGGCAGCCTTTGCCGGATTGGCGGGGAGTTTCTTTGCCTGCATCATGTCAACAGCCAATCCGGAAGCCTTTGGCCTTGGGGTTACTGTTCCGATCGTGATGATGGTGATTCTGGGAGGAATGGGGACTATCTACGGTCCCGTTGCAGGAGCCATTCTTCTCACCTGGCTGATGGATATTC
This sequence comes from uncultured delta proteobacterium, assembly GCA_963765435.1. Lineage (GTDB taxonomy): Bacteria > Desulfobacterota > BSN033 > BSN033 > UBA1163 > UBA1163. Next base: position 553,944 of record CAVXWK010000002.1, on the reverse strand, counting down.
TGAGCAGGTATCAGGAGTACAGCCTCCCCATATACAGCGTCATCCTGATTCTTTTGCTCATCTTTTTCCCGGATGGGATTGGAGCCCGCTTGAACGTCAGGATCCTTTACCTAATCGGTTACTGGGCAAAAAAGAGGAAGAGAGACGAGGGAAAACTCTAATGCCACTGCTCTCAATAGAACAGATCACAAAGGAATATGATGGAATAAAGGCTCTCGACCGGGTTTCGCTGAAAGTGGAAGAGGGAAGCATCAAAGGACTGATCGGCCCCAACGGAGCCGGAAAGAGCACCCTCTTCCATCTGATCAGTGGTGTGGAGAAACCTGACTCGGGGAAAATCCTTTTCAACGAACGAGACATCACAAAAATGGAATCCCACGAGAGATCCTCTCTTGGAATAGGAAGAACCTTTCAGACAGTACAGGTTTGGGGAAACATGACCGTGGTGGAGAATATCATGGCCGGGATGCATCGAAGGTTAAAAGGCAGTTTGTTCTCCTACGGGCTTTGGCTCCCCTGGATCAGAACGTCGGAGAAGGAGTCCCTGAAGGAGGCCAAGGAAATCCTGAATTCCCTGGGGCTCCTTGGGAAATGGGAATCCATGGCCTCCCAGCTGCCCTATGGAAAACAAAAACTCCTGGAGTTAGGCAGAGCCCTTGCGATGAAGCCGCAGCTCCTCCTTCTGGATGAACCGGCATCCGGGCTGACCCTGAGCGAAATCGAGCAGCTTTCAGAACGGATCTCAGAGATCAAGCAAGAGGGAGTCACGGTCTTCATTGTGGAGCATCACATGGGCATGGTGATGGAGATCGCCGATGAGATCGCGGTCCTCCATAATGGCGAACTCATCGCTGAAGGGAAACCGGAAAATGTCAGAAGGAGCCCCGCGGTGATTGAGGCCTATTTAAGCCGCGGCTCTGTCAGGACACAAGACAGGCTATAGAAATTCCAAATGACAAATTCCAAATCCCAAATAAGCTCCAAGTTCCAATTTCAAATGGCCAAACAGATTTTGCTTAGGATCCCAAATCCCCCTTCACCCCCCTTTACCAAAGGTGTATAGACCGGAGAGATGGGTAACAGATGTGCCGGAGACATAGGTAACACTTTGTGTGGCATAATTTCCGAGAGATTGCATTTAAGGAGGAGATTATGCCATGGAAAGAGGTTAGCCTTATGTCGTTGCGTCGGGAGTTTGTTCAACTGACCCAAGGGCCTAAAATGAGCTTGGCTGAATTGTGCCGTAGGTTTAATATTAGTCGTAAGACGGGATACAAATGGTTGACTCGTTACAAAGAAGGAGGTGTAAAAGGGCTGCAAGACCGATCCCGCAGGCCTCACCGAATTGTCTTGAAGGTAAGGGAAGTGCACGAAAAGGCGCTTCTGCATTTGCGGAGAACCCATCCCACTTGGGGAGCGCGTAAACTTCGGCGGAAGTTGCAAGAGATGAGAATAGAACCTGTTCCTGCTTGCAGTACCATTACTACCTTTCTTCATCGTCATGGGTTGATTATCCCAGGCGGGGGGCGTCAGGACTGGCGGCGATTTGAATCCCCTGCTCCCAATGCTTTGTGGCAGATGGATTTTAAGGGCCCCGTATCGACCTTGGCGGGTCCGTGTCACCCCCTGACGGTCCTGGATGACTATTCGCGGTTTAACCTCTGCCTTAAGGCGTTGCCGAGCCAACAGGGGTCTGGGGTGCAGAGCACCCTGGAGAAGACCTTCAAACGCTATGGCCTTCCGGACGTTTTCTTGATGGATAATGGACCTCCTTGGGGCAATGACTCGGAGTACCGCTATACGACGTTGACGGTTTGGCTGCTTCGCTTGGGAATCCGGGTAAGTCATAGCCGCTCGTATCATCCACAAACCTTGGGCAAAGATGAACGGTTTCATCGGACCTTGGAAGAAGAGCTTCTCAGACGTTACCAATGGCAAGATCCCGTTCATCTTCAAGGGAAATTTGATCCCTGGAGGGATCAGTACAATTTTGAGCGACCCCATGACGCGTTGGATTTGGCGGTACCGGCTTCTCGGTATCGGCCCAGTCTGCGAAATATGCCCGAAATACTGCCTCCTATCGAATATCCAAGCGGCATGGAGGTTCGTAAAGTCCAAGACAAAGGGTATTTCTTCTTTCGAGGTAAAACATTTTGGGTCAGTCGCGCCTTTTATAGATATCCCATCGGGATCAGGCCTATGGCAACAGACGGTTTGTTTGAAGTGATGTTCTGTCATGAAGTCATCAGTAAGATTGATTTGAGAAGTTCTTCTTAACCTGTTACCTATGTCTCCGGTACGCTTGTTACCCATGTCCCCAGTCCGTACACCCTTTAGAAAAGGGGGGCAGGGGGGATTTATGATTTCCATGGTTCGCGGCTGTCTTCCGGTAGGCAGAGGATACGAACCCGTCATGTAAAATTCATTTGAAATTAATTCACTTTCGGTTCATCATTTCGTGTGAGCTTTGACATTTGACATTGTCTGATCATAAGCCCATGCTCAAGATAAAAAAACTGACCGTCCAATATGGGCCTCTGCCTGCATTAAATGAAGTTTCCCTGGAGGTTAAACAGGGAGAGATCGTCTCTCTTTTAGGACCCAATGGAGCGGGAAAGACCACCCTTTTGCTTACCCTCTCCGGAATCTTGAAGACCACTGAAGGGAGGATCATTTTTGAAGAGGAGGATATCACCAACCTGAGTCCTCCTGAGATCGTCTCTAAAGGGATCGGCCATGTTCCTCAAGGACGCCATATCTTCCCTACCCTTTCTGTCATTGACAACCTGCTGATGGGCGCTTACCTTCATAGGAATGAAAAGAAGGAAATAAAAAAAGACTTGGAGCGGCTCGATCAACTCCTACCCGTGTTCAAGGAGAGAGCCCACCAACGAGCGGGAACCCTCAGCGGAGGCGAGCAACAGATGCTCTCCATAGGAAGGGCGATGATGGGCCGGCCTAAACTCCTCTTGCTGGATGAACCCTCCTTAGGATTAGCACCCCGTCTGATGGATGAAGTCTTTGCCACATTCAGAGAGATGAACAAGAGGGGGCTGACGCTCTTTATCGTAGAGCAGGAAATCCAACTCACTTTAGCTATTTCCAACCGGGGATATCTCCTAAGAAACGGTCGTGTGATCGAAGAAGCGTCTGCATCCGCACTAACCGAGAGTCGGGAAGTAAAGGCCCTTTGTTTGGGAGAAGATGCTGAAAGAGGCCTGAAATAAGGGAGGGGTTTAAATGAAAAAAGATTCGGCGGCAAAGCCAGATTCCGTAATGGTTCTATCGGCTGCGGCAGCCACTGGTCATCTTCGAGCAGCGGATGCGCTTGTCTCCGCCTTTGAGGCAAAGGGGGTTTCCGCACGTCATGTCGAAGTCCTCCGTTACACAAATCCCGTCTTCAGAAAGATTTACTCTGATCTCTACGTGGAGCTCATGACCCGCGGGCCGGACCTTCTCGGCTGGCTCTACAAAACCTTCGACCGTCCTTGGCAATTTCAAAAGCGACGAGTGGCTCTGGATCGGCTCAATACAGGCCCTTTGCTCAAACTGATCAGGCAGGAGAATCCCGATCTCGCTTTGTGCACTCATTTTCTCCCCGCTGAGATACTCCTCTATTTGAGGAAGAAAAAAATTCTCGATATCCCGGTCGGTGTGGTGGTCACGGACTTCGATGCCCACGCCATGTGGATACTCCAAAACGTGGACTGGTACTTTGTGGCCTGCGAGGAGACACGGGTCTATCTGGCTGCCTTGGGAATTCCCCCTGAAACGATATTTGTCACGGGGATTCCCATCGATCTGAAATTCGGCATGGAAAAACCCAGAGCAGAGACCCGAATCAACCTTGGCCTCGATCCGGACAAAACAACCCTTTTGGTCTCCGCCGGAGGTTACGGCGTGGGGCCGGTTGAATCACTTGTGCGTGCCATCGACAAGGTCCAACACCCTATCCAGATCGTTGTCATTTGCGGGCGTAACAAGCGTCTTGAGGACCATCTGAAAGACCTTGCGGACACGCAGCATCCGATGAAGATTATCGGCTTTACCGATGAAATGGATAGCTGGATGGCTGCCTCAGACCTGTTGGTGGGTAAAGCTGGAGGACTAACCAGTTCTGAGGCATTGGCCCGAGGACTTGCTCTGGTAATCGTGAATCCCATTCCGGGTCAAGAGGAAAGGAACAGCGACCATTTTCTGGAGGAGGGAGTTGGGATCCGATGCAATAACCTTCCGGCCTTGGCTCATAAGATCGATACTCTCCTGGCGGACAAAGAACGCTTTTCAAGAATGCAGCAAGCTGTCAAACGAATGGCACGACCCACGACCCGACGCAGCGTCCGATGTCGTTTCTACTGTTCTCACGCCAAGAGTCTAAACGGTTCTCCACTACCCACTTCAAATTGAATTTGCTATAATTTTTACACAGGCCTTCATAGGTCCATATCGTAGGATGGGCACGTAACGTTGTTTTCTGATAAACAAGCCGAGGGGATTTCATCATGATGGACAGACTGTGGAGTCTGGTTTCATTATCGATCTTGACCCCGTTCTTTTTGTTTATTCCCGGAGTGGTTGGTGCAGAAGACAAGATCGTCATCGGAGGAGTAGAGGATGTGATCCTCTTGCCTTGGGGAGTGAAACTTCCAGCCCGCATTGACACGGGGGCAGCAAAATCTTCGCTCGATGCGCGGGAACTTAAAGTGCAGGGTGATCGCGTCGAGTTCAAGTTGCCCCAAACGTACGGGGGATTGCAGTTGCGCCTACCGATCATCGAGTGGCGGCATATCCGGACCCCCGAGGGGCGCGAACGGAGACCGATCGTGGAGTTAGAAATCTGTCTCGGTTCGAGGCGAATTCGAACCTTGGTGAACCTTGCCGATCGCTCCATGGTCAAATACCCATTGATTCTTGGCCGAAATTTTCTCAAGGAAAAGTTTGTTGTGGACGTGAAACGACGAAGGACTGCAAAACCGAATTGTCCGGAAATCCCTTGAACGGGGACGCCTTGGTTGAAAATTCCGGTCGTTTCTATCGATACCCGGTTCCATTTGATCTAGTGAAAAAAAATGTCGTACTTGCCCCGGACGATTTAGCCACTTTACTGACTCATGAAGATCGAGAGTGAAAAGATGCGAACCCAAAGACTCTCTACCTCACAGACAGGAGGCCTGATATTTCTGCTCTTGTCGATCATCCTTCTTTTTCCGCCAGGAAAGGGCGACGCTGGAGAGAAGATCTCCATTGGGGAGGTGGAGGATGTCGTTCTTATGCCGTGGGGGGTGAGGTTGCCGGCGCGCATCGACACGGGAGCGGCCACGTCTTCCCTTGATGCTCGAGACCTTAAGGTGAAGAACGGCGTGGCCGAATTCAAGCTGCCCAGGAAGTACGGTGGCCTACAGCTGCACCTACCGGTGATTGGGTGGCGAAACATTCGGAGCGCTGATTTCAAGGAAAGAAGGCCGATCGTCCAAATTTCATTCTGCCTTGGTGCGAAGATCCTTCATACAGAGGTCAATCTTACCGATCGCTCCACCGTGAAGTATCCCTTGATTTTGGGACGCAATGTCCTGAAGGATTATTTTGTCGTTGACTGTGGACGGTCAAACTGCTTGCCACCAAGCTGCCCGGAGGTTCCCTCAAAATGAAGCGCCCTGCAATCTTGCTGGTGGTGGCGCTCCTGCTCATTTCCTTTGCCGTCATTAGCTACCGCGTTATCTGGCTCAAATACCCAATCCTTCCTCCAGCCCCGGCCAAGGTATGGCAGCTCTCCATGGAGGCACACGTCAAGGGTGGCGAAAAGGAAACCAGTGCGATGATCGGGCTCCCTTCAGCCCGTAGAGGGCAATTGGTTGCCGAGGAACGCATCCACTCCGGAACACTCAATTTCAGTCTCCTTCGCGAGGGGGCAAACCGGATTGGGGTCTGGTCGGGGGCAGTCGGTCCAAAAGATGAAGTCATTGGATACAGTACAACCATCCAGGTGAAACCTCCACGAGCCTTTAAAAATAGAACGCCACCCCTCGAACCTTACCCGCCGAATGTCGGGAAAAATGATCAGGCATTCATAAGACGTTCTGGTGGCGAAATGGGATCCCCTCCCGCCGGTGGATCGACTTCGAAGAGCAGCCGCAGCGATGAGAGGATTTTGGGGAATACCACCCCCTGAGGATCAAGACCTCCGGGCGTGGGAAGCCTTTCACGATAAACATGGCCGAATGACAGCCTTTCTTGTTTTGCTACGAGCCGCTGGTCTACCCGCTCAAACGGTTGAGGGTCTTCCACTCGCTGAGAACATAACAGGCTCAACCCAAACTTGGATTGAGGTGTGGACAGGTCAAGAATGGGAGAGCCTTCAGCCAGAGAGAGGAGAAATCTATCAACCACCGGTGCCACTGCTTCCTTTGACAACGAACGGATTACCCGTCATTCGTGTCATCAACGGGGAATTGTCAGAGGTCCGCTGGACATTGAACCGGGGGATCATAAGCCAGTGGCGCATGCAGTTTGATCGTATTATGCGTTCCGATCGGCTCCTCGACCGCTGGTCGCTGTTTCGCCTTCCGGAAGAGTTTCAGAGGACCTTTCGCATTCTCATTCTGGTTCCGATCGGCGCCCTGATGATTTGCCTCTTGCGTAACATCGTAGGTTTTCCAACCTTCGGGGTCTTCTTGCCGGTTCTCATGGCTCTCGCTTTTCGAAATACGGGCCTTGTCTATGGATTGGGGATCTTTTGGGGCGTTGTTTTAATCGGATATGTGGTCCGCCGCTGGATAGACAAACTTCGCCTCCTTCTGGTCCCACGGCTATCCGTGATCCTGACGCTTGTCATCGTCTGTATTACCCTCTTTGCCCTGCTCGGAAATAAGTTCGGCCTCCGGGAATTCATGGCTGTTGGATTACTCCCTTTTGTCATTCTCACGATGACCATCGAGCGTTTTTTCGTAATCACCGAAGAATCGGGGGCTCGGGAGGCGCTCCGGACTGCGGCCGGGAGTGCCGGAGTAGCGGTGATTACTTACGGGATTCTCGAATTGGAACCTCTCCAGCTCACTTTTTTTGTTTATCCAGAACTCCTGTTTGCCGTCGCCGCGGTTCAAGTGCTTCTGGGGCGTTATACCGGCTATCGACTTTCGGAGCTTTTGCGTTTCAGGAAATTTTGGAGATCATCATGATCCTAAAACCATTCCGTTGGCTCCGCGATGTCGGGGTGCTGGGTATGAACCGCCGGAATGCCGAATACATCTTGCGTTTCAACCCGCGGTCCTCCTTTCCGCTTGTGGACGACAAGCTTAAAACAAAGCAACTGGCGGAGGCATATCAGATCCCAACCCCACCTTTATACCGTGTGATCAAACATCATGGCGAAATGGCCAGATTTGAAGAAATGCTTGGGGACTACCAGGATTTCGTTGTCAAACCAGCCCGGGGCACCGGCGGGAGCGGTATCGTTCTTGTCACGGGCCGTACGGAAGGAGGTTTCATCAACCAAAGCGGCGAGGTCATCCCGATGAAGGATCTCGCCTACCACATCTCTGATATCCTCTCTGGAATTTACTCTCTCGAGGGGCTTGAGGACCGAGCCTTCCTTGAGGCCCTCGTTCATCCCGATACCGTCTTTGATGCGGTGACCTATCGTGGCGTACCGGACATCAGAATCGTCGTCTATCGCGGTGTGCCGGTGATGAGCATGGTCCGCCTTCCAACCCGAGTTTCTGATGGGAAAGCCAACCTTCATCGCGGAGCGGTCGGTGTCGGGATAAACATGGGGAGCGGAACCACTCTTTCAGGGGTCTACCGCTCCGCAATCGTGACTCACCATCCCGACACGAAAAAACCCGTGGCGGGGATACAAGTTCGTCACTGGGAGAGTATACTCCTCATCGCAGCAAGAGCCGTCGACATGATTAGCCTTGACTTCCTCGGCGTGGACCTCGTGATCGACCGGGACCGTGGGCCACTGCTTCTCGAACTGAATGCGCGGCCGGGGCTACAGATCCAGGTTGCAAACCAGGCGGGTCTCCTCAAGCGTCTCGAATCCGTGGACAAAGCGCCTCGTGAAATTTTTGCCACGCCTGAGATAAGAGTCGCCTGGGTATTGGAAACATTCGCCACCCCCGTCTCAAACTGAACAAATAATGAAGCTTCTCAACCTATTTCTGCGGGCTTTCTGCCGCGGGAGTTTTTCCCTTCAGAGACTTAAGATAGGCAAGGATGTCTGCCATTTCAGCAGATTTGGGATCGATTCCCTTGCCTTTGAGCGCATTCTGGACGCAGGCATTCACCTGTTTTTCAAGGCCCTTCATGTCGCCAGCTTTCTCCAACCCTTTCCCATCCGGATGGCATGAGTTGCAAGAGACTCCGGCAGTGCCTCCGCCGAACTTCGGATCCTTGAAAAGTGCCTTTCCCTTCCCCACGTCTCCTGCTGCGATGGCCAAAGAAGAGATGAGAACCAAAGAGACCATAGAAACCATCGCTATTCTTAAACCCTTCATTTCGTTCCACCTCCTTTCCCTTTTAATTCTATTACCCTTCTTTTCTTCTCTAAAACGCCCCTTTCTACGTCAGAACTTTTTTTCAATAATTTCTTTTCAAAAGCATATGGGAAATATACCAAGAAAAGGATAATCACACTTATAATAGATGAAAGGACTATGAGAGAGATCGCCACCTTTTCCGCTTTGGCTCCGGTTTGAATTTTCGTATCCCTGATCATCTTCATCCCCGGCGGTGGAAATCGGCCTGATTTCAGGATCCTCCTTGCCAGGATGATTTGATAAACCGCCAAGCCTAAGATAGGTAAGGAACCTAAACCCATCCACCATTTAAGCAATAACACTACTTTCTTCCCGGCTAAACCCGGGTCCTCTCGTCTTAGTTGTTCCATCTGATCCAGATAACTCTTCATGGAGAGTATGATGACGACGAAAACGATTACGATAAGCATAAGGAAGACAATAAATCTTTTTCTAAATTCTTTGTCTGCCGGAACGATGTCTTGACTCATACCAAAAATTCTACATCTTCTTATCCACAAATTGCAAGAAATCAAATACTTAGCAAATTGACACCTAATATTTCTGAATAGTATAATGAACAACTTATAGGGCTTACCATGTATGAAAAGCGGACTTACCGAAATTTGGTAAAAACCGACGACCTTGTTAAATTTGAGGTCATTGTTAAGGAAACCGATCTCCTCGTCCGGGCAGACAGAGATCTTTCGAAAGAGACCAGAGAATCCGTATTAAAATACCGTCACCAGCTTGAAACCCACATCGCCATGAACCCTGAATTCCAAAAAAGTCTTGTCCCTCTCGCGGATGACCCTTATGCCCCCGAGATTGTCCGGGAGATGATTCGAACCTCTCAATTAGCCCATGTCGGTCCCATGGCTGCTGTGGCCGGGGCCATAGCCGAATCGGTCTCGAAAGATCTGCTCAAGTTCTCGAAAGAGGTGATCGTAGAAAACGGAGGGGATATCTATTTGGCCGCCTCCAAGGAACGAACCATCGGAATCTATGCGGGCAATTCTTCTCTCAGCCTTAAGATAGGAATTGTGATCTCACCCGAAGAAACCCCTCTCGGCGTCTGTACCTCCTCAGGAACGGTGGGCCCTTCTCTCAGCTTTGGGAAAGCAGATGCTGTTTGCATTCTCTCCAAATCTGGGGCGCTTGCCGATGCCGCAGCGACGGCTGTCGGGAATGTCGTCAAGGAGAAAAAAGATGTGGAATCGGGTCTTCAAATTGGAAAAGAGATCGCAGGGGTGCAGGGGATACTGATTATCGTTCAGGAAAAGATGGGCGTCTGGGGAAAGATCAAACTGGTCCAGCTCTGATGAGACTAGAATTCAGGAGTCAGGAGTCAGGAGTCAGAATCCAGAATGGACCATTAAGAACTTTTTTTATTCTGAATTCTGGAATTGAAGAATGACGACTGTTGCGGTAGCTACTCTCGGATGTAAGGTGAACCAGTTCGAGTCTGAGGCGCTCATGGATGCCTTGGAACAGAAGGGGTATGCCCTCGTTCCCTTCGACGGAGGGGCAGATATCGCCATCATTAATACTTGCACGGTGACTCACCGAGCTGATTTTCAGTCGAGACAGATGGTTCGAAGGGCTATCCGGTCCAATCCGAACTCTCTGGTCATTGTGACCGGATGTTATCCGCAGGTGGAACCAAACGCTTTCTTAGAGATGAACGCCGGGGTCTATGTTTTAGGAAATGAAGAAAAGCACCAAATCCCTGACTTGCTTTCCCTGATGCAGAAAGGCAAGTTTCCAAAGGTTCGGGTTGAGAATATTCAGAAGGAGGTACACTTTTCAGAAACGCCTCTTCATTCTTTTCATCGTCACACCCGGGCCTTCCTGAAAATTCAGGACGGCTGCAATGGGCGTTGCACTTATTGCATCGTTCCTCATGCGAGGGGTCGGTCGAGGAGCCTTCAGCCCCAAAGGGTAATCGAAAATTTGAAGGTATTGAAAGAGAAGGGTTTTAGAGAAGTCGTCCTCACCGGCATCCATCTGGGCGCCTATGGATTGGAGTTCGATCCTCCCTTTCCTTTGGAAAAACTCATCGGACAACTGGAGAAAGAGGAGACACCTGATCGAATCCGGCTCAGCTCCATCGAGCCGGGAGATTTCTCAACGGAACTTATCTCGACCCTCTCGCAATCCGCGAAGATCTGCCCCCATCTTCACATTTCGATCCAGAGCGGAGACGATGAGATTCTGGAAAAGATGAATAGAGGCTACGACCGCTCCTATCTTTCCGATCTCATCCGCGAATTGCATCTGAGGATTCCAACGCTCTCCGTCGGAGCGGATGTGATTGTAGGATTCCCAGGGGAGACGGAAGAGAAATTCAGGCATACTTATGAGTTCGTCGAATCTCTGCCTTTCTCTTATCTTCATGTTTTTCCCTTTTCCAGGAGAAAGGGAACCCCGGCGTTCCAATTCTCTGAGAGGGTAAATGAAAGGGAGATCAAGAAGAGGGCTGAGGCGATGAGGGAATTGGGAAAACAGAAACGCCTCGCTTTCTATCGCCAGTTTCTCGATCAGGAGCTGAGCGTCCTGATAGAAGACCGTAAAGAAAAAGGCACGGGGAGATGGAAAGGTCTTTCTCGGAACTACGTCCCTGTTCTGCTCGGCAACGAAAACGGGATGAAAGAACGTCAGGATCGAGTCAATCGGGAATGGACCGTCAGGGTGACCGGGTTGGCTGAAAAGGGTGTGACCGGAGAAGTTTTGGAGAGATAGCATGGACGAAGAGAGATTGGCATCTCTGAAAGAATTGGAAGGCCGTCTGAGTTATCGGTTCAAAGAGATCAAATGGATCGACCAGGCCCTCACGCATAAGTCGTTCATCTATGAAACTAATCATCCTGAAAAAGGTGCCAATGAGGTTTTGGAATTTCTCGGAGATTCGGTCCTCAACCTTGCGGTTAGCTACCTTCTCCTTCACAGATTTCCCGACGCCCAGGAAGGAACCCTTTCCATGATCAGATCCCAGCTGGTGAAAAGGAGTTTCCTGGCATCTCTCTCTAAAGACCTTCAATTAGAAGGCTACCTCCTCCTCGGGAAAAGCCAGCAGTCGAACGGAGGGATGCAGAAATCCTCTATCTTGGCCAATACGTATGAAGCCTTGATCGGAGCGATCTTCATGGACGCAGGGTTCAATCGGACATTGGAGATCATTCAAGAACATTTCGAACCTTATCTTCAGGCCAAAACCCCGTCTGTGGCATTCGATGATTATAAGAGCCTTCTGCAAATATACTCCCAGCAGTCTCATGGCGGGTCTCCCCAGTATCGGGTGATGAATGAGTCCGGACCGGATCATGATAAGAGGTTTCAGGCATCCGTCGCAATCGGGGACGAAGTAAAAGGACAGGGGTGGGGAAAAAGCAAGAAAGAGGCAGAACAGGAAGCCGCCAGAAATGCCTTGGAAGAATTGCAGATTGCAGATCGCAAATTGCAAATTGAAAAACCTGACACCTAAATTCTTAAATTTGAAATCTGAAATCTCCAATTTGAAATGAAAGGTGATATGACCTCAAATCCGCTGATCATTCCTATTTTTCTTTCCAATCTGGGCTGCCGTGAACGCTGCCTCTTTTGCAATCAAAGGACAGCAGCCGAAGGACTCCCATCCCCCTCTTCCGTTCGAAACTTTATCGAAGCCTCTCTTCCTGGAATCCCTCACGATAAGAAAAACAGGGAGAAACAGGTCGCCTTTTATGGTGGAAGTTTCACTGCGATCCATAGGGATGATCAAGTTCGTTATCTGAAAGAAGTCCAGCCGTTTCTCGCTTCTGGTCTGATCGGTTCCATTCGCGTCTCCACCAGGCCTGATGCCTTGGATGCAGAGACGCTTTCCTTGCTCAAAGAATATGGGGTGAATACTATAGAAGTCGGAGTGCAATCGATGATCGATGAAGTCCTCACGCTTGCCAACAGAGATCATTGTGCAAAAAATACAATCGATGCCGTATTCCGATTAAAAAGCGGAAATTTCGAGGTGGGACTTCAGCTGATGATCGGCCTGCCGGGTGATACGTGTGATCGTTTTCTCCATACCCTTGATCAGGTCGTCGAACTCAAACCCGATTTTGTGAGGATCCATCCCACACTTGTCCTCAAAGGCGCTCCCCTTGAAATCCTCTGGAGGAATGGAGAATATTTCCCCCTGTCTTTGGAAGAGGCTGTTCAATGGCTTAAAAAAGGCATCCTCAGACTGGAAAATTCATCCATCCCCGTCGCTCGCATCGGCCTTCAGCCTACCAGAGAGTTGCAAAGGGATTTTCTCGCGGGGCCCTACCACCCCGCCCTTCGACAGCTTGTGGAATCGGCTATCTTTTTCGACATGGCTTCGTCTCTTCTTCAGGATGCTCAGAAAAATGGTCATGCCTTATTCTTTTGCCACCCTAAAGAGATTTCAAATCTGAGGGGACAGAAGAATAAAAATATTTTGAGGCTGAGAGAGCATTTCAAACTTGGTGAGGTCTTGATCAACGCGAGACCGGAATTGCCAAGAGGTTACCTGGAACTTCAAACTGAAGGAGGAGAAGTTTCAATCCACAGAAAGTCCCTTGTTCTTTAGATAACGTCTTGCGGATTTCTCTCGTCTCTTGCCTCCCAAATACTTCTTTGTCGCTTTGCTCTGGATCGTTTCTCATCAATAATTTATGCCGATTTTCTTAGTAATCTTATCCAGGGTTTTATCGAAGGTCCAAAGAGGAACGCCCGTTAATAGAGCCGCCGCAATCAGATGGACATCGATATAGCCTACCCCCTTTCCGATAAGTCGATAATTCTCAATGAATTTTAAGACTTCTCTATCTTCGGCTAAGATTGCCAAAGGAAGTGATTCAAGATCTACAAGGATTTCATGCCTATTTTTGAGATTCCCACAGGCAAGCTCGCCCACAATGAAGGGATGGCATACAACCTCCCCATTATTCAGTAATTTTTCAAGACCAATATTTCCATGACGAAAGTGAGATACCCAAACGGAGGTATCGACGAGAACCATTTCATTTCTCCGGTATTCTCCGGCGGGGTATCATTTTCAGTCCCTTTTCGGTTCCGCCCAGCCTGGCAAGCCTCTTACCGCTTTCCATTGAAATTAATGCCTCTAACCCAAGTTTGACGAGTGTTGTTTTTTCTTTAATGCCTGTCAGCTTTGAAACCTTTTTAATCAGGCTGTCTTCGATGTTTAAGGTCGTTCTCATACCACCCTCCTATCTCTATATGTATCAATATGCATGATTTGTGCATCTATTGTCAAGAGATCGGAATCATTTTCAGGAGAGTATAACCCCAATTGAGTGAAAAATAATTCCTTCGATGAGATATTTCCTTGAAGGATAGGCCATTAGGGAGTTTTTTGAGCCTCGTTTTAAAATCCCCCTCAATCCCCCTTTTCCAAAGGGGGATGATGATGGGTTCTCCCCTTTAGCAAAGGGGAGTTAGAGGGGATTTTCCCAAAATTATCACTCAATTGGGGTATAATCTCTTCATTTATATTCTTAATGATTTAGGCCAGCGACGGCTACAAGGCCTTCGCTGGATTGCCTTGGGTAACGGCCTATGTTCTTGACCCTGTCACCGGTCAAGCGCTGACCCCGATTGCCTTTCCCCTTGGGGACTTTTTCTACAGCCTCAACGCAAAGGCTAAGAGGTGCGGCGGCCTTTCGGCGTATCCGCCTTGAGTGGTTTGTTCTGCTCAAGTCTTTCTTTCCAATAGCCGGGCCGACGATGGAGATGAGCTACTGCAATAATTCTGAGAGCATGAGATTTGATCTAATAGATCACTCCGTATGGAAACCGACTGACTAAACAACGGCGAGAGTTTTTGGATAATGCTGACCAAGCGTCCGGATACTGAATAATACGAGTAATGGTGGTAAAGACTTCCTCCGCGAATTCAACGCCGAGCCCCGGCTGGAATTGCTCATAATACTCAACGGCCCTGTCGAATTCAGCTTCAGCATCGGGATGGAAGTAGAATTTCATCGACGATACTTTTTGTTGATATTCGAGAAAACCTTCTTTCCTGAAACAAGCTTTTTTTCGCCTTTGTCAATTTGACTAATGCGTTTTTCAGCTTCTTCGGCCCACAGTTGATCGATTTCTGGCCTCGTGGGAAGGTTGAGACTCGTAAGCAGCTTCTCTACAAGACTCATTCGTGCTTCGGCTGGAAGCGATAATGCCTCATCGAACACTTTTTTGGCAACCACAGCCATATCTATATCCTCCATTTATGTATATTCAAGCACATTTTATTACAACAATCAAACCTTCGTCGAACAGACGATACGGCTTACTGGGAGCTGGGTTTATCGGCGGTCCGCTGCGGCGCCTATTCGTCGAAGACGATTCTCACGAAGCCTATTCTCTGTTGTCTATCGATGAAACGATATTTTCCCTTCATTGTATTTGTGAATCAACATCGATATGAGGGATTGATACGGTATGCCCTCTTCAATCGCCTTAGCCTGAATTTTCTTTAGATCACGTTCACTCATTCGGATATTGATCCGTTTTCGTTTATTCAGGCTATAGCGGGCATATTCCTCGTACTGCCTTTTTTCTTTCTTAGTGAGGTCGGAAATCCACTCTTCATTTTCAATTGATTTTGCCAGCTCCATCTCGTCTTTGTCCAAATACGCTGTTTTCTTCATCTCCCGCCTCCCAAATACTTCTTCGTGGCTTTGCTATTGGGTATGATTGTTTTCAAAAATATTTTCTCGTTATCCTCAATATATGGCACCGAATAGATATAATTCTCGATCTTTACCAAGAAAACCTTCTGGTTCGGATATTTTGCAGGATTTGGATGTCTTATTCTGTCAACTAAATCTCCTGATGCGATGGCCAATTCCACCTGTTCAAATGACACGCCTCTGGCTTTCTTGAGTATTTCATTCTTCTCATCATTCCAGTCGAAAAATTTCATAAATGTGTGCCTATTGTATTCGCTATTATGATAACAACGATTTTTGTTTCTGTCAAAGGGTTTTTGAGGAGTCTGTAAGATTAGTCTTTTACTTCGATCTCAGGTTGATGGATCTAATGTCCTAGTTTTCCTCTTTTCCATTTATTTCCAGGAATGAACCAGGAGAAAATCAAGGTTTCAAATACCATTCTGATTTTATCGATCAACGAATGACTACAGTGAGGAGGGATAGACATATCCTTTGTTTTCGCGAGAAAATCCTCAATTATTTCCTTTGTGCTTTCATATTGATCCTCCGAAACCATTATAGTTTTTGCATTGAGCAGATCTATTTTCGGTCCGACTTGAAGAGTGCCAAAATGATGATTATGGACAAAATACCGTATTCCTTCTCCATCCTGTATGCTTCTAATTAATGCAAGCTCGGAATCATTTTCAGGAGAGTACAGGTTTTTCATTTATAATATTTCTGTCAAATGTTGAGACCTGGCCCCTCTACGTCTCCTCGACTTTTTCTACAGCCTCAACGATTTGCATAACCTGCGCGGGCCACCCATCAATGCCAAAACAGCGCCCGGCTTATTCCGCGTCAGGTTGAGGCTTTTGTTCGGTGGACCCTTTCCTCAGAAAGGCACATCATCATGCGGGGTTTTGGGTTCCTCCTGCAGGATGAGTTTGTCTTGATTATGCATAAGCCATTCTTCACCCTGCCGCGTAATTAAATAGACGGTGTAAGGCACGTTATTTTCGTCTCTAGCAATCTCCCTGGTGACCATCCCCTTTTCACGCAATAGTCTTAGCGCGAGACTCACGGCTATGTCTGTGAAGCCCGCCTTGTTCATATCTTCCTTTATGTTCCAGCCCGATACAGATCCTTCTGAAATGAAACTGTTCTGCATGATAGCAACGAGGCCCACGATTTCGTGTTGTGATAGTCCTTCTGTGTCCTTGACGGGAGAAATCGTCGTGGCGATACCTATTTCTTCTTGTTTCTTCTGAATGGCTTTTATTCTATCTGTAATTTTCTGCCTCAATTCGGCAAAGTCTTGAGGGGCTTCTGTTTTATAACGGATAATATTTCTATGTTGGACGTCAAAAGGAAACTTTGTTGTTCTTTCATTGGAGCAAATTAGGACAACTTCCTTTGGCACCGCGATTGCGAAGCCGAGCTCGAACCAGACATTAGGGTTGTCTGTTGTGATTTCAGCCAGGCAGAGTAATGAGTTTTTAATACCGGATTCGATATCATCGATTGGAATGCTGACACTAGGATCACGATCGACACGGTAAGGTTCGAGACCAGCATCCTTTATTGCTGGTGCAAATATGTCATCATATCTTTTGTCAAATGGGCCAGCATCGAATGGTTGCATGACAAAACATCTGCTCATAATTTCACCTCTTGAATATCATCGAACGAGCCTGTAGGAAAAGTCAGTTTTTTAAAAACGCTTCTTCTGCTGGATCAAAAATAGGAAATTATTTTTTGTCATCAAAAGTTTTTACAATCCTTGCTGTAATGTTCCTGTTCCCATGATATTTTCCTACCTCGATACCCTATTACCCGATCCCGCCCCATTCACGCAAGCGCCAGGCCGTATCGATGCACTTTAAAGAGATTGTGCACCGCACAGTAGAGCACCCACTGGCTGTTCACTTTTCGCTTCCCTCGAAGGCTAAATCTGTTCAAGCCTAAGGTGGAACAGATATTCCCAAAGACAGGTTCTGCCGTCCCAAGTCTCCGGTTATAGATCAGCCTGCCTTTTACCGAATCGATCTTTCGCTTCATCTTCTGGGTAAACGTCTCCGGCTTCGACCCTGCACTCCCCTGAAAGAAGTATACCTGTCTTGCCTCCGTACGGTCCGGATGTCTCAGGCATTTCTCCCGTAGCCCACAGACCCGACAGTCTGTCAGTCTCCCATGAAATTTGACCGCCCGCTGACCGTTAACCACCACATTCCCCCCATTGCGGTAAAGTCGCTTACCCGCGGGACAGATGCAGTGCGTCTTGTCTTGGCTGATCGTAAAGTCTCTGTGTGGCCTGTATAAGTCGGCCACTCCGAAGTACTCCGCCCTCTCTTTTCTAAATCGCTCCTTGTATCTGTCCACCTCCGAAAACCGGGGATCACGCTTCCTAAATTGGGTGTCCGCAATGTAGGCATCAATCCCCTGTCCCATGACCTCCCTCATGTTCACCTCGGTATGAAACCCGCTGTCAGCCGTAAGCTTCGCTTCCTTGAATACGTCCTTTTTGTTACCAATGGCTTCGAAGTTCTCCTTCGTCCCCTCGATCATTGGGAGAAGAAGTTCATGCTCCTGCGCCACCCCAAAGGCCTCCGCATGAACGATGACCTGATGCTTACCATCGACCACTGCAACCCCGTCATAACCCTGGATCACCCCGTGGGAGGTCTTCATCTTGGCACTCTCATTGTCCGTGATGTTGCTCTTTACGGGCTTACCCGTCTTGCCAGGTTTGTCTTCATTCTCCCTCAACCATGCCTTGATCTTCTTCACCTTCCCCCGAAGCGTCTCCACATACTGCTCCTCCTGCTCCATCACTCCCCGCTCTGCCTCGGTTACATCCACCTCCCGGTGCCGCTTGACGATCTGCCGAATCGCCTTCTCCATCCTCTCTCTCTTCTTCTCCAATTCTCCCTTCGTCCCGCTCCATTCCTTAGAAGCATTGGACGGTAGCTTGCAGCCATCCACTGCAAACATCTCTTTCCCGATCAACCCCATCTCATCGCAGATCAACAGAATCTCTAAAAACAGATGGATGATCTCCTGACCCGAGGTCGAAATGAAGTCTGCAATCGTTGTAAAGTGGGGCTGCGTATCCGCCGAAAGCGCCATGAAGATAACGTTCTCTTGACAACACTGCGCGATCTTTCGGCTGGAGGTGATCCCCCGAGAGTAGGCATACAGGATGATCTTTAATAGGATGGCGGGATCATAAGCAGTAGCCCCGGTCTCGTCATTTCGGTACCGGGTATCAAAGATGGATAGGTCGATTTCCTTGTCGATCAGATAATGAAGGCTATATTCAAAGGTTCCAGGTAGGATCTGTCGGTCAAAGTGAATCGGAATAAACTTTCCTTGGGAATAATCATAGTCTTTGTATCTCGCCATCCAGTCCTCCTAAGCGGTCTCCGCTCTCTTTTCTGCTACTGATATGGCGATATTATCATGCTTTTAAGACTTTTTCTACAGCCTCAACGACAGAACTCAGCGGCGGCTGTAAGCCGTCCGTTGGTAGTGATTTGTTAGTTGCAGTCATGGTCATAATTATCGAATGTTCATTTGTCTACATAGTTTCAGAAACTTTCCAAACCTCTGCTGGAATGGTTAGCTTATCTTTCTTGCCAATACCGGGCTGTCCAGGATTGTTGACCAGATGAATGGTTGGTGAGTTTGGAATCGAAGCAACAACGCATAAATAGAATGAACTCTTGTAGGTGTCTGCGGCATCTGCTTCGTTGCCTGTTAGTTCTACGTCTCGCTCGTCGCTCAGTCCTTTAACCTCAACTTGTATTGGGTCGCCATCGCGGGTTTCGGCCTGGATGTCAAAACCATAATTGAGTTTCTCAACAAGCTGAACATTTTGATATTTGCCTTTCAACTTTTCCAGTACAAAGTTAATGGCGAATTGCTCAACTCCATTGTCCGGATTCTCTCTGATGCCAGCAGCTTTAAAAAAATCACGCCACATCTTCAGGTCATCATCGGTGTAATCGGCTGGCAAGTAAGTGCCGTCAATGAAGCTAAGTCCCGGAACAAAGGCTTGATGTGTTTCCCAATTCCTGAGAGGTCTGAATTCAGAAGATAAGAAAACTTCTTTGCTAGTTTTGATACTTTTCGATTTTGTCTTAACCCAAAGCTCAATACCTTCGCCAAGATCAGTTGCGAGGATTTCTTTGCAGAGTTTTGTGAGGGACAACAATTCGTCCGGCGAAGGTTGGGGGGCCTTCGAGACGATTCTCGGAAGAATCATTTCCTTGCAAATTGTTTGTGCATTTAAAACTTGAACGCCAACTAAACCAATTAAAAATCCTCTTAGCTTTTTTGCGTCTTCGTCCAAAGCGTTAGAAAAAACATCTGGATGAATTATCGGCTTGGAGCTTTGAAGGAGAGACGCCAATTCGTTGAGTGCCGGGTTATTTGAAGACAAGTCGGGGATGAAAACATCGCCGCCCTTCTTCAGTTCTGATTGGCTGGTTAACACAAATTCATAATCGTGGTATCCCTTCACATTCCGAATTAACCTTCTGCGGTGAGTGTACTCATCATAGGTGGGGTTCTCTTGTAACCATTCGTAAAGTCTTGCAAACCACAGCCCTGCGGTCTGCTCCTTTGATTTGGTCTGTAGTAACTCCGAATTTTTTAGGAGATCCCAACGATTTGCTCTTGCAAGAGGGTGATTCTTCTGTTCGACAACTCTGGGATGGACTAACTTGAGGTTCTCTTTGCCACCAAAGGCAGGTGCAATCTCTTCAGGTTCGAATAGTTGCAAGCGGACGAGATCATCAATAACTTGCTTGGGCTCTGTCAGACGGACGACCTCAGAGATTTTTGTCCACTTGTCATCAATGGTAAGAACAGAATCAGTTGATGCAAGGTGTTTCTCGATAGGCCCAATAAGTTTGGGATAGAAGAGCTTGTCGAAAGATTCTAAACCTTTGGAGTGTGTGAACTCGAAAGCTGGTAAGTATTGATACTTCCAAGTATCGTGTGTCTTGAAAAAAGTGATTGCATCCAGAGAGAGCTTTTCTACTTCTTCAAGAATCCAATGGTTCCATTTCGCTTCGTAATTCAAAGCATCACGACCCGGTTGCACAAGGAAGTCGGCCTGAATTGGGAATTTTGCTCCACTCTTTGCCTCGCCAAGCGGCAGGAAAGAATATACCCCTCCATACATTGCTCCAGCTTCGTTTGGTGCAAGATTACCGTTCTCGTCGAGAGCAAAGCCAATAGCGATTTCCCGCTGGGTGACGTTGGCTCGATATTCCTGAGTCAGCCTGTCATCTTTGACCCAATCAGGGACTTCAACCTTGCGACGGAAGAACTTGAATCTTCGCTCTTCGCCGTCACTTTTCAGAGTTGAAACGCCTTCTTGATTCTCTCCGAGATTTTCGAGTGTCCAGTGTTCTCCGGAGGTCTCATCTGCAATTTCAATTGTTCTTAGCCAACGGAGGAATAAGTAGAGTTCAAGACGGATTTTCTTGATTTCGTCAACGATGCGTGAAGCATCAGTTGGCTCTCTAAATGGGATGACAAAAGTTGTTCTTGAAGCGTCAACGGGTTCAGAAGGCTCATCAATCCAGATTGGGATGACGTGCCAAGGAGAGGAGCTTGGGTCGGCCCAATGAGTTCTGTCGAATTTGAATTGAAAGCCATTAGAGTAGATTTCGGGTCGGTCAGTGATTTTGAGAACCGATTTGAAACCGATGCCGAGGTATCCGAGAAAACCACGTTCTGGTTTCTTGGATGAACGTATACCTGATATCGCCTTTACATCATTTTCGTTGAACGGTCGACCATTGTGAGAGATTTTCACTCGTTGTTGATTCATTCTTATCTCAAATGTACCCGACTCTGTCATGTCTAAGCCTGAATCCTCTGCATTCTGGATAAGTTCGAGGATGAATCCAGAACTGCGTGTAAACACGACCTGAGAAATTAACCGTAGGGCGTTAACGTAATCGTCCCAAATGTGAGTTCCTCTGGCATCCTCAATTTCCTGCCGGATGTTATCGACTACTTCTTTAGCATTAGTAATTGTATTGAATGTTGTATACATAAATTCTTTGGTCGCAAATAACTGCAACTAACTTATTCTTTAAGCTTTTTCTACGTATGTGCCATATTATAGCCGACGGAGGGGTTTGTCAACGGAGTTTTTGTTCAAACATCTTTGAAATGAAGCACCTTTCCAGTATAATGCTGTATCAGTATAGCCATCTGTCAAGGGCATCAGGGGAGACCGGGTACGGGCGACTTTAGTCGCCCCAAAAATTAAACATATGGCACAGCCACCTCATTTTGATGTTGACGGCTCCATATATTTTGTGACAACGAGCCTGAGCCAAAAGACCCGTTCGTTCAGCGAAGGCGAGGCTAAGATCGTTGAGGAAACAATTTTAGATTCAGCATCAAGAAAAGAAATAATGCTTTATGCGTACGTTATCATGCCTGATCATATTCATCTTCTTTTTAGACCTATCAATCTTGGAATTTCGAAAACCGTCCAATTAATCAAAGGCCGAGCTTCGAGAAAAATCAATAAAGGCAGCTTCTGGCACAAGGGCTTTTTTGATTTTGCAATATTGACAGATAAGAAATTTAAGGAGAAGTTTAACTATATCCATTATAATCCGGTTAAAAAGGGATTAGTTGAAAAGGCAGAAGATTATAAATATTCAAGTGCAATGGAGTACAGGACCAAATATGGGGAAGTCTTTTATGAATAATGGGAGGCTAAAGCCTCCCGTACCCGTGCCCAGCGTACCCGTGATAATCATTTTCTCCCTATTTCTCCTCACGGCCTGCGGCCCCAGGTACGTTGTTCGTGAGAGAAGAACGCCTCCACCTGAAAAAGAAACTAAGATCGAAAAGAGGGAGTCGCGCGGGGTTCAGCAGGGGATTGCGTCCTGGTATGGAGCAGACTTTCACGGAAAACAGACATCGAGTGGCGAGGTTTATGATATGTACCAACTGACCTGCGCCCACAATACCCTTCCCTTAGGCACAATGGTCATGGTCACCAATTTGGAAAATGGAAGATCTGTCGAATTGAAGGTCAATGACAGGGGGCCTTTTGTGAAGGGCAGGATTATCGACGTCTCGTATGCTGCTGCGCGGATGCTCGGCATGCATGAACAGGGAACAGCCGCGGTCAGAGTGGAAGTCATCGGTACAGCTCCTCCCACTCAGCCGTTCACTGTCCAGGTAGGTTCCTTTGTGAGCGACACCAATGCCCAGAATCTGGCTGAACAACTCCGGAAAGACTTCGACAATGTCCAGATCACAAGGCTGGAAACACCAACTCAGAAATATTACCGGGTAAGAGTGGGCCAATTCGACACAAGAGAATCGGCGTTGATCACAGCAGAAAAACTTTCCCAGATGGGGTTCAAGGTGTTGGTAACAAACCAATGATTCACTGGTGGAATGTGCATTTCTTCATTAGTGTCTGTCCATAAAATCTGTGAGTCCGTCATGCCGGACTTGATCCAGCATCCAGAGGCCCTTGAAAACACTGGATTCCGGCCTCCGCCGGAATGACACCTGTTTGTGAAAACCGTAGTTTATGGACAGGCTCTAATTAACTACATTTAGAGCTGACGTAAGATCTTCTGTGTAAAAAGAAAGAGGGGTGTTATCCTCTTGGGAAAGATTTTTGGCAAAAGCAATCCCAATGGAAAGGAGGACACACCCCATGACAGGATTTTTGTGGAAGGCCACTACACGTAATGTAAACCGAGCGCTGAGGGAAATCAATGCATTTGAGTGGGAAGGAGACTATCGGGCGGAAGCGAGAAATCGTCTCAAAGAGCTCTTAGAGGAGAGAATAGGTGAGGAATTGGAGCAATATTTGGGACGGGGCAAGTATGAGCGGAAAGAGGAAGGAGACGCGGAGGATTATCGCAATGGATCCTACCTTCGCCACCTTTTGACAGAGATAGGAGATCTGATTCTTCGGATACGACGGACTCGCAAGGGATTTATATCAAAGGTGTTAGAGGCTTATCAGAGGCGGTCTCGTTCGGTAGATCAGTTAATCATGGCCTGTTTTGTTTTAGGGATGAGCACGAGAAAGGTTTCCACAGCCCTGCTTTCTCTTTTAGGAGAAAAAGTATCGGCATCAACCGTGAGCGCCGTGGCGAAGAAGTTGGACCATGCAGTGAGGCGGTATCACGAACGGAAGCTTGGGGATGGGTATCGATTTCTTTTTTTCGATGGAGTCGTACTCAAGCAGAAGGGAGCGGCCAAGGTTCAGAAAAAGATCATTCTTTGTGCTTATGGGATGACGTGGGAGGGGAAGAAAGAGATGATTGATTTTCTTTTGGCCACATCGGAGTCTCAGAATGCTTGGGAAGGCTTCTTAAGAGACCTCCATGAGCGGGGTTTAGAGGGAAAGCTTTGTGAGCTGATTACGACCGATGGGGGCAATGGGCTTCGGAGCGCCTTGGAGGTAGTCTATCCTCGGATTCCTCGGCAGCACTGTTGGGCCCATAAGACGCGAAACGTTTTGGATAAAGTGAAGAAGGCAGATCAGGAGAAGGTGAAGAAAGATCTTCATCGGATCTCACATGTAAAGAATCGGCAGGTAGCCACCCAGGCTTATTGGTCTTTTTGCCAGAAGTATCGGAAGGCCTATCCAGGGGCGGTGAAGAGCTTAGAGTCAGAGATTGACGACTTGCTCTCTTTTTATCAGGTGAAGCTTTCTGCAAAGGAGAGACAAGGGCTAAATGCGAAGGAGATTCAGAAAGCCCAGATGCTCCTGTGGAAGAAGATTCGTACTACCAACCTTATAGAAAGAGCTTTTAAGGAGGTTAAGAGAAGAACCAAACCCATGGGTGTCTTTGGTAACAGGAGCAGCATAGAACGAATTCTCTACGCAGTATTCTTTCACTATAATTCTAAAGGCCAAGAGGTACCCTCTTTGCTTTTTACACAGAGAGCTTGACATAAGCACATTTAGATTAAAGATTGTGAAGGAGTAAAATATCCTCTATAATATTTTAATCCGTGCTGTTTGAAAGGATATTTTCTCTGAAAACCAGAACCCTTCTTTTTATTTTTCCCGTCTCTTTCCTCATTCTTTTCCTGGCTACACTTGTCTTTGAAGGCTATCTACCCCATGCGAGAGTCAATGAGCTGATCATGAGTTCGATTGGGGATGCCTCTTTTCTCAACCCCGTTCTTGCTCAAGACTCAGCATCAAGCGACATCAACTCTTTTGTTTTCAACGGGCTGATCAAGTACAACAGAAGCCTCGACGGCTTTGTTGGAGATCTGGCAGAGTCGTGGAAGGTGGAACCAGGGCCTCAACCTGTTATCACCTTCTATTTGCGAAAGGGTGTTCTCTGGCACGATGGAAAGGAATTTACCGCAGAGGATGTAAAATTCACTTATGACAGGATCATGGATGAGAAGACCAATACGGTCCGCCGCAGCAGTTTTGAATTGGTGAAGAGTGCGGAAGTCTTAGACCCATACACATTCCGGGTGACCTACAAGGAACCCTTCTCCCCCGGCCTTGATTCCTGGGGGATCGGAATCATACCGAAACATCTTCTGGAAAATGTCGATATCAACACGACTCCTTTTAACCGACATCCTATTGGGACAGGCCCTTTCCGGTTCATCGAGTGGGTGAGTGATGAAAAGATCGTACTCGACGCCAATTCGCAGTACTTCGAAGGAACACCGGACCTTGACGGGATCATTTACAGAATTATTCCTGAAACCGCTCTTAACGAGATGGAGATCCTCACCCGTGGGGTGGATTACTCCGGTATCTCTCCTTTCGAGTACCGCCGGATGGAAGAGATTCCTTCCGTTAAAGTTTATTCTCAACCAAGCCTCGGGTATACCTACATCGGATATAATCTCAAGAACCCTCTTTTTCGAGACAGACGCGTAAGGCGCGCCCTGACCTATGCAATCAACCGGGAACAAATCGTCCAGTATGTTCTCTACGGGTTGGGCGTGGTGGCGACAGGGCCATTTCCCAACCAGATGTGGTACTGGAACCCGAATGTGAAGCCCATCCCTTACGATCCACAAAAAGCGCGTGAGCTCCTTGAAGAGGCGGGCTGGAAACCGAATAAGAATGGAATTCTGGAGAAAGAGGGCAAACCCTTCCGTTTCACTCTGATCACCAACAGCGGAAATGACACGCGCCGGGATGTAGGTGTCTTAGTTCAGAGGCAGCTTCATGAGATCGGAATCGACGTCACACTCGAACTTTATGAGTGGAGCGTCTTTATCAAAGACTTCATCGATGCGAGACATTTCGATGCCTGCATCCTCGGATGGGGTCTTTCCGTGGACCCGGATGCGTACGAGATCTGGCACTCCAGTCAGATTGAGAAGGGGTTCAACTTTACCTCTTACCGCAATCCGGAGGTGGACAAGCTGCTCGTTGAAGGAAGAAGAGAATATGACATCCAGAAGAGAAAAGAAATTTATTGGCGGATCCATGAGTTGATTGCCGATGATCAACCCTATACCTTCCTTTTCGTCCCCCTGGCAATCTCTGCTGTAGAGAAAAGGTTTTTTCTCTTGCAAAAGGACAAAGCGGGCAAGGAGCAACTTGAACCGATTCGGATGGAGAAGGCCGGGTTGTTGTATGATATTACGAAATGGTATGTTCCTAAGATGAGACAGGAGGTTCAGTTTCAGAAATAAATCATGAGTACGTACATCGCCCGACGCCTCATTTATATGTTTATCACCCTTGTAGGAATCAGTATCATTTCATGGGTGATCATCACCCAGGCCCCCGGAAGCCCAATCGCACTGACCATGGATCCAAAGGTCTCACCCAAGATTATTGCCCAGATGGAGAAGAACTATGATCTCGACAAGCCCATCTATCAACAATATTTCCTGTGGCTTGAGCGCCTCTTCACGGGCAAGCTCTATTCCTTCAAGGACGGAAGGCCGGTGATGCGCAAGATCGCCGAGAGGATCTGGAATACGCTTCTTCTCAATATCGTTTCCATTTTGATCATCTTCTCTTTGGCCATTCCTCTCGGGATCTTTTCGGCCAGGAAACGGTACACGTTTCTCGATCACCTGGGGACGTTTGGTGCTTATGTCGGGATCTCTATTCCGAGTTTCTGGCTGGCCTACCTTCTTATCCTCGCCACCGTCAAGCTTTTCGGCTACCCTGTCCTCGGAATGAGGACATTCGTGGAAGAAGGCTTTACGACAGTGGATATTGTGATGGATCACCTCTGGCACCTGATGCTTCCCTCCATCATTCTGGCCATTGGGGGAATCGCGGCCCTATCACGATATACGCGCTCCAGTATGCTTGAGGTCATCCGCCAGGACTACGTTCGCACGGCCAAGGCCAAGGGACTTCCAGAGGAAACGGTTTATTACAAGCATGCCCTCCGCAATGCCCTACTCCCGGTGATCACCTTGTTTGGATTTATTGTTCCGGGATTGATCGGTGGCTCCATCATCATAGAGACCGTTTTTGCCTGGCCTGGAATCGGTCGGTTGGCTTATCAGGCTGTGCTCGCCAGAGATTACCCGGTCGTCATGACCGTTCTCACGATATCGGCCGTGCTGACCCTTATCGGAAATTTCATTGCTGATGTACTTTACGGGGTAGCAGACCCTCGAATTCGATATGGATGAAAAATGGTGAGGGGAACACTCTTCACCAGCACGATCACACTATTTTCAAGATGATAGAATCTCGGCTGAAAGTTTTCTGGCGATATTTTAAACGGAACCGTCTGGCGATATTTGGTTTGATTGTCATCGCGGTCCTTTTTCTCATTGCAGGTCTGGCTGCTTTTCTCGCACCTTACGATCCAGGGCAAACGAACGTCGCTCTCAAACTGAATCGTCCTTCCTTCCACCACTACCTGGGGACGGATCAGCTAGGCCGGGATGTTTTCAGCCGGATGCTCTACGGGTCAAGAGTTTCTCTGTCCGTGGGATTCGTCGCTGTCGCTATCTCCATCTTCATTGGGATTCTCGTCGGGGCCGTAGCGGGATACTATGGAGGATGGACCGATAATATCCTAATGCGTTTTGTCGACACAATGCTTTGTTTCCCCACGTTCTTCCTTATTTTGACGGTCGTTGCCTTATTGGGGCCGGGTATTTTTAAGATCATGGTCGTCATTGGCGTCACCTCCTGGATGGGGACCTCACGATTCGTCAGAGCAGAGTTTCTTTCCCTGCGGGAGAGAGACTTCACACAAGCGGCAAGAGCACTCGGAGTCAAGGATCTCCGGATCATCTTCCGGCATATCCTCCCCAACGCATTGGCTCCCGTGTTCGTCACTGCCACACTTGACGTGGCGACTGCGATCCTGGTCGAGGCCGGCCTGAGCTTCCTTGGATTTGGAGTTCAGCCGCCTGCCCCGAGCTGGGGAAATATTCTCACGGAGGGAAGAACCTATATCTTCGATGCATGGTGGCTAACGGTCTTCCCGGGGTTAGCTATTCTCATCACGGTTCTCTCTTTTAATCTGTTGGGCGAAGGGTTGCGGGATGCCATCGACCCAAGGCTTCGAGGAAGACGATAATTTCGTGAATCAAATGCCAAATGTCAAAGTTCCAAATTCAAATAAAACCCAAATAACAAATATCAAAAATGTTTTCATTGGGATTTTGGCATTCCTTTGACATTTGTAATTTGTCATTTGACATTAAATTTTATGACGGATCACATGAGGCAAGATTTACAAAAGAAACCTCTCTTAGAGATCCGCGATCTCACCATCCATTTTTTCACGGACGAGGGGGTGGTCAGGGCGGTCGAAAACGTCAGTTTTGAAATCTATCCCGGAGAGATCCTTGGGCTTGTAGGTGAATCCGGGTGCGGAAAGACTGTCACCGGTCTCTCGCTCTTAAGGCTCATTTCCATCCCACCCGGCCGAATCGTGAATGGCGATATCCTTTTCAATGGAAGGAGTCTGCCGAATCTGGAAGAAAAGGAGATGGAGAAAGTAAGGGGGAATGATATCGCCATGATTTTTCAGGAACCCATGACCTCCCTTAATCCGGTCTTTACGATCGGAGACCAGATCATGGAGGCCATCATTCTCCACCAGAGATTGGATAAGACGGAAGCAAAGAAAAAAGCAATCGAAATGCTCGACCGGGTGAAGATCCCGTCTCCTGAAAAGAGAATGGATTCCTATCCCCATCAATTGAGCGGGGGCATGAGGCAGAGGGCGATGATCGCCATGGCGCTCTCCTGTCAGCCGAAACTTCTCGTTGCAGATGAACCCACCACGGCCTTGGATGTGACGATTCAAGCTCAGATCTTGCATCTTATAAAGGAGATCCAAGGGGAGATGGGGATGTCGGTCGTTCTCATCACCCACGATCTGGGAGTGATCTCAGAAATAGCCGATCGGGTGGCCGTGATGTATGCAGGAAGGATTTTT
This sequence comes from uncultured delta proteobacterium, assembly GCA_963765435.1. Classification (GTDB taxonomy): domain Bacteria; phylum Desulfobacterota; class BSN033; order BSN033; family UBA1163; genus UBA1163. The sequence goes on along the minus strand of CAVXWK010000002.1, from coordinate 525,336 downwards.
GAGTATGGCCCCATCGAAGCCATCTTTACCAGAATGCGAAATCCTTATACCTATGGGCTGATGAGGTCGATCCCCCAACTCACCGAGAGGAGGGATAGGCTTTATGCCATCCCCGGCCAAGTCCCCGATCCGATGCATCTGCCCGAGGGGTGCAAGTTCCATCCGAGATGCCACATGATGATTGAAGATTGTAAAAAAGGAGAACCGATGTTTCAGGTGAACGGGGATCAACTCAGCCGTTGCATCCGATGGAAAGAATGTTGTTAGAAAAAGCAATGTCAAATGACAAAGTCCAAAGGAATTTCAAATCACAAATGCCAAAGAAGACACATGCTTCAGAAAATCTCCCCTACCCCCCCTTTGCCAAAGAGGGGTAATTCCTCCCTTTTGTAAACGGAGGGAAGGAGGGATTTAATCTTTCCTGTCCACATAATTACGGACCGATTAGTAATTCGAAATTTGTGCTTTGACATTCCTTTGACATTTGAACTTTGAGTTTGGAATTGTGATATGTCCCAAAACAACTTCCTCCTTCAGGTTCAGGATCTAAAGAAGTATTACTATAAGGAAGGCTTCCTCTCTTCTGACAAGATCCCCATCCGCGCTGTGAACGGCATCTCTTTTTCCATCCGGAGAGGGGAGACACTTGGACTGGTGGGGGAAAGCGGCTGTGGAAAAACGACGGCGGGCAAATCGATTTTGAGACTGATCGAACCGAGCTCCGGCCAGGTCTTTTTTAGCGGCCAGGATATCGTCCATCTTGATCGGGAAGAGATGAGGAAACTGAGACCTCACATGCAATTTATCTTTCAGGACCCCTATGAATCCCTGAACCCCAGGATGAAGGTCGAAGAGATTGTGGGTGAAGGCTTGGAGGTCCATCGCATCGCCCGCGGAAAAGAAAAGTTGCGAAGGGTCTCTGAGCTTCTGGAGAAAGTGGGGCTCCATCCCCAGGATGGCCAACGTTATCCGCACGAGTTCAGTGGCGGACAGCGCCAGAGAATCGGCATCGCCAGGGCCATCTCCCTCAACCCTGAATTGATCGTTGCGGATGAACCTGTCTCTGCTCTGGACGTCTCCATCCAGGCTCAGATTCTCAACCTCCTGATGGACTTGCGGGACCAGTTGGGTCTTACCTATCTCTTCATCTCTCACGATCTTCGGGTGGTCAAATATGTCAGCGACCGGATCGCCGTCATGTATATGGGAAAAATCGTGGAGATGGCCGATAGCGAGGATCTTTTCAGACGACCGTTACACCCCTACACGCAGGTCTTACTCAAGGCCATTCCAAAATTGGACCTTTCCCAGAAAAGAGAAATGCCTCTCCTAAAAGAAGGCCATCCTCCGCTTGCCTCGGGCCAGGAATGCCTGTTCCAGGAAAGATGTCCCCACTCCAGAGAGAAGTGCCAAACCGAAGAGCCCGTGCTCTTGGACGAGGGAGAAAATCACTTCGTCGCCTGCCACTTTATTTCCTAAGCGGACCGAGCCCATTTATCATTTGATTTTTTTTCGAGAGATATATTATCATGTAATGATTGAATGCTGAGAGCTCTCCTCCTTTTGAGGAGTCTGGGCCATCCCCAAGGAGAGTGTAATAATGGATCAAGAAAAGATTCTCTACTTCAAAGGACTGCTTGAGGGAACCCTCCACGACTTGTTGGTGGAAGCCGGAAAGACATGCACCGACATGCGCCAAGACAGCAACGGGGACTTCCCCGACCCGACGGACAGGGCCTCTCTGGAATCGGACCGAAACTTCCTTTTGAGGATTAAGGATCGCGAGAGAAAGCTGATCACGAAAGTCAAAGAGGCACTGGACCGCATTGACAACGGAACCTTTGGGGTTTGCGAGTCCTGTGGAAAGTCCATTTCCGAAAAGAGGCTGATGGCCAGACCGGTGACCACTCTCTGCATCGAATGCAAAACCGAAGGAGAGAATCAGGAGCGAATGGAAAGACAGAGAGGGACGAAGGTGAGAAGAAGTTACCCCTCTTAGCCAGGGCTCTCCTCGGGAAAAAATCCCCTATGCCCGAACTGAGAAAAGATCCCATTCATGGAAGATGGGTGATCATCTCCACAGAGAGGAGCCGAAGGCCCTCTGATTTTGCAGTAGAGGAGCATAGACCCACAGGCGGATTCTGCCCTCTCTGCGAAGGGAATGAAGACCGAACCCCTCCCGAGATTATTGCCTTCCGAGAAAACGGCACCCCTCCCAACTCTCCCGGATGGACCCTTCGCGTCGTCCCCAATAAGTTCCCGGCCCTCAGAATAGAAGGAGATCTCGACCGAGAAGGCGAAGGGATTTACGATAAGATGAACGGAATTGGCGCCCACGAGGTCGTGATCGAAACGCCCCGACATGAAGAGACCCTGACCACCCTGCCGTTAAAAAATGTGAGGAATGTCTTGTTGGCCTACCGCGATCGGATCATCGATCTGAGGCGCGACCAGCGTCTTCGGTACGTCCTTGTCTTTAAGAACCACGGCGTCGCAGCAGGGGCGTCTTTGGAACATTCGCATTCTCAGATCATCGCCCTCCCCATCATCCCCAGGAGGTTGAGCGAAGAGATTGAGGGGGCCAAGACATATTTCCACTACAAGGACCGGTGCGTCTTCTGCGACATCATTCGACAAGAGCTTCAGCAGAAAAACCGCATTGTCACCGAAAACAAATCTTTTGTCTCCATCGCCCCTTTCGCGTCCCGGTTTCCATTCGAAACCTGGATCCTCCCCAAAACCCATCATCCCAGCTTCGAGCACATGGACCTTTCGCAATACGAACCGGCAGCGCAAATCCTCTCCGATACCCTCCGGAGAATCAACCGGGTGCTCACGGATCCTCCTTATAACTACGTTATTCACACTTCCTCCTTCCCGGAATTGGATGCGGACCACTACCATTGGCATATTGAGATCATGCCGAAGCTGACCAAGGTGGCCGGGTTCGAGTGGGGGACAGGATTCTATATCAATCCCACCCCGCCGGAGGATGCAGCGGAATATATGAGAGAGGCCAAGTAATCCTTTATGCCCGACCCAGCCTACGATCTTCTCAAATCGGTTGCCCGAATTTCCAACGCCTCAGATCCAATTCTTGTCAAAGTGGATCAAATGCTTCGATCCATCTCAACGGCTTTTCAATCGGGCCGATGTCTTTTCCTCGGGCCTGAAAAAATCGTTCCCAATGGATTTCTTTCCCGTCTGGTCTTAGAAAAAAAACCTTTATGGGTAGAGGAAGAATCATCCTTTCAGAAGGAGAATGTCCTTCCCGAAGAAGAGGACCTCCTTTGTCCAGCCTTCGCCTGCATTCCGCTGTATGATGGGACGTCCTTCCTGGGAATTCTCTATCTTGGCTTCCCAAAGCGCTACACGTTTTCTCCTCAAGAGAGGGATCTCTTCCTGGTGGTGGGGGAGGCGATGAAAAGAGAGATTCGAAACGCTGATCTCCAGCAGATGGTTCAGAGGCATGAAAAAAGAGTGAAGAAGCTGTCGACTCTTTGGGAACTCAACAAAGCGCTTTTGACTACCGTGAATTTTAAGCGGATCCTCCACTTAACGTTGACCGCCATTACGATCGGGGAAGGGCTGAAGTTTAATCGGGCCATGCTCTTTCTGGTCAACGAAAAGGATCGCATTTTAGAGGGAACCATGGCTGTGGGACCGGATAATGCGGAAGAGGCGGGGAAGGTCTGGACCTCTCTCTCCCGGAGAAACGGAGCCCTTTCAGACTTGATCACTCAACTCGACCCGGAGGACCACTCTGCCTTGAACTCCGTCGTCAAAGGAATTCAAATTCCTTTGGAGCAGGAAGAGTGCATTCTCTCACGCACCGTTCTTGAGGGAAGACCCTTCAATACCCAGCTTCCTCGATCCAAAGAGGGGTGGCTGCAGACCCGGTGTGAAAGGGGTTGCCATCTGGGTTCAGAGGTCGGATGTTATGTCGGTGAGCATCTGAGTCGGGACCCCAGAATTTACTCTTTTGCCACCGTCCCCCTCATGGGAAAAGGGAAAGTCATCGGGGTGGTTCTGGTCGACAACCTTTACAACCAAAACCCTATCACCGAAGAGGATATTCAGTTTCTCAGCATGTTCGCGAACCAAGCCGGATTGGCCATTGAGAACGCCGCCCTCTACCGAAATTTGGAGGAGGTCCATCAGGAGCTCAAAGAGACCCAGACTTATTTGGTCCATTTGGAAAAGATGGTGGCTTTGGGCGAAATGTCCACGACCATCGCCCACGAGATCAAGAACCCCCTCACCTCCATCGGTGGGTTTGCACGTCGCCTGGATCGGAAACTCCCGCAGGAATCCCAGGAGAAAAAATACTCTCAGACTATTATCAAAGAGGTCAGCCGTCTTGAGAAGATTCTCGACGGCCTCCTCAACTATACTCAGGATGGATCCCTGGTTTCTAAGGAATTGGATCTTCGGGATGTTTTAGAAGAAAGCCTTTCCATGGCGATAGAAGGAATCCGTTTGGGAGGGGTCCAACTCATCAAGGAGTACGCAGAAAAAATTCCCCTGATCCGGGGGGATTCTCATCAATTGAAACAGAGCTTCTTTAATCTGATCAATAATGCTTGTCAGGCGATGAAAGAACAGGGAACCCTTTTCCTACGGGTCCATTCCTTTTCAAAGAATGGCTCCCCCTGCGTCAGGGTGGAGGTGGAAGATACCGGGAAGGGCATCGATCCAGAAAACCTCCACAATATCTTTAACCCTTTCTATTCCACAAGGGAATCCCGTCTGGGCTTGGGCTTACCCATTGTCCACAAAATCATCGCTTCCCATCGGGGCCAGATCGAAGTGGACAACCGCCCGGGAACTGGGGTAAAATTCATTATCACACTCCCTGCTTTCGAGGAAAGAAAAGAGAATCGCATTAATAGCCCCTGACGCTGCGCGCAGAGGGCTAAGCATTTGGACTCTCTCTCAGGTGCGGAGGCAGATTTATGAAGAAGATTTTAGTCGTGGACGATGAGGAAAGTATCCGCTTCCTCTATAAAGAGGAGTTAGAGGAGGAGGGATACGTCGTGGAGTGCGCCGGAGACGGGCGAGAAGCGATCGAGAAACTTCACATCTTCAAACCAGACCTGGTCTCCCTCGACATCAAGATGCCTGGCATGGACGGCATTGAAGCTCTCAAGCGAATCCGAGAGAAGGAGAGGCAACTTCCGATTATCCTCTGCTCCGCTTACGGGGAGTACAAACAGGACCTTTCCACCTGGGCGTCGGATGCTTATGTTGTCAAATGCGCAGATTTGACAGCCCTCAAATCCACCATCCGGAAACTTTTGGGGTTGTGATAGAATTTAAGAAAGTGTTTTCATTGAGAATGCTTTTTGAGCGGTTTTTATCTTTTTACTTGCGCTATGCTCTTTGCACCATGCGCTTTGCGATTCTTTGTTAAGGGGGCAGTAGCTCAGTTGGGAGAGCGCCAGAATCGCACTCTGGAGGTCGGGAGTTCGAGCCTCCTCTGCTCCACCAATGATTTCCATGGGTTATACGACTAAAATGACCCGCTGCGGGAAAACCTGCGTTCGTGCTTGGCGATCCAGGGACTGATACAATAGTCAAGTCTTCAATATCCCACCGATATGGTCCATGTCGTCTCTGCTCCGCCCATGGAGAAGTGAGGGTAGGAATGGGCGCCTCATGGTTGTCCCGAAAAAAAAGACAATAAAATATTGACAAATAGGAAAAAATCTGATAATCTTATGAGGTTTTTCGCCTAAAGCCTTATGTCAATTTTTTCGGTTTTTAACATCTTGAATCAATTAATTTTTTGCAAAACGAGGTAAGTAATGCCCACTGTAAGTCAACTGGTCCGAGAAGGGAGGAAAGGCGTCAAGAGTAAGACTTCTGCGCCCGCTCTTACGGGATCCCCTCAAAAGAGGGGCGTTTGCATTCGAGTCTATACAACCACTCCCAAGAAACCTAATTCCGCTCTCCGAAAAGTTGCTCGAGTGAGACTAACCAATGGAATTGAGGTAACCACCTATATTCCAGGGGTCGGCCATAATCTCCAGGAACACTCCGTTGTCCTCATTCGAGGCGGAAGGGTGAAAGACCTTCCAGGAGTCCGGTATCATATCATTCGTGGCACCTTGGACTCCGTAGGCGTCCAGGACCGTAAACAGAGCCGCTCCAAATACGGAGCCAAAAAACCCAAATAATTCAACTTCTCTTCCAAACCCATCCATAGAACAGGAAGAAGGAGCTTTTATGCCCAGAAAAAGAGAAGTCAGAAAAAGGGAAATATTGCCGGACCCAAAATATCACGACACGCTGACTGCCAAATTCATCAATGGGATCATGCGCCGTGGAAAGAAGAGCTCGGCAGAAGGGATTTTTTATCATGCCCTTGACATCATCAAAGATAAGACCCACTCGGACCCGGTGAAAGTTTTTGCTCAAGCGATGAATAATGTAAAACCCCTCATTGAGGTGAGACCGCGCAGAGTGGGAGGGGCCACGTATCAGGTTCCGGTAGAAGTGAGACCGGAGAGGAAAGTTGCGTTGGCGATTCGTTGGATTATTGGCTTTTCAAAAGCGCGGTCCGAAAAGACGATGGAAGAAAAGCTTTCCGCTGAGTTGATGGATGCAGCCAATAACCGGGGAGCCGCGATTAAAAAGAAAGAGGATACGCATAAAATGGCCGAAGCCAATAAGGCTTTTGCCCATTACCGGTGGTAAGGAAACAACTGGAATATTGGAAAACTGGAATACTGGAATGATGGGTTCAGACAAAAAAAGGAAAGTCTTTGTAATCTCTCATTATTCCATTATTCCACTATTCCATCGTTCAAAAATTATTTCATCGTTGAGTTGAGGTTTATTGTGTCGAGCGTAGCATTGAAGGAAAGAACGCGTAACATCGGCATCATGGCTCATATCGATGCCGGGAAAACGACGACCACAGAGCGAATTCTCTATTATACCGGCGTCACCCACCGAATAGGAGAGGTGGACGAAGGGTCTGCCACCATGGATTGGATGGAGCAGGAAAAGGAGAGAGGGATCACCATCACCTCTGCAGCCACCACCTGTTTCTGGAAAGATCACCGGATCAATATCATCGATACTCCCGGCCACGTCGATTTTACCATAGAGGTCGAACGATCGCTTCGGGTTCTGGATGGAGCGGTTGCCGTCTTCTGTTCGGTCGGAGGGGTGGAGCCTCAATCCGAAACGGTCTGGAGGCAAGCGGATAAATATCAGATCCCAAGGATTGCCTTCATTAATAAGATGGACCGCACGGGTGCAGACTTTCAGGGTTGCGTCCGGATGATGGTGGATCGCTTAAAGACCATACCCATTCCGATTCAACTCCCCATCGGAAAGGAAGACGATTTCCAAGGTGTCATTGATCTCATCGCCATGAAGGCCATCCTGTATGACCCCCACAGCCTTGGTGAAAATTTTGAAATTTTAGATATCCCGGGTAACTATTTAAAGGAAGCCACAAAGCAGCGGGAGTTTCTGATTGAAAAGGTGGCTGAGTTGGATGAATCCTTGATGGAAAAATTCGTCGAGGGGAAGGAAGTTTCGGAATTGGAATTAAGAAAGGCTGTGCGGGAGGCAACCCTCCATTTAAAGGGAATTCCTGTGCTATGCGGAGCTGCCTTCCGAAATAAAGGAGTTCAACCTCTCCTCGACGCCGTCATTGATTATCTCCCCTCCCCTTTAGAACGTCCCACCCGTAAAAGGAGTAGACCTCGAAGGTCAAGAACTCACATTCTCTGCAAACAACGGGCACCCTCTTTCAGCGCTCGCCTTCAAAATTATGAATGACCCTTACACAGGACAACTGACATTTTTCCGAATCTATTCAGGATCGCTCAAGTCTGGAGATTCGGTCTTCAACCCCACCAAGGGAAAACGAGAACGGATTGGACGTTTGGTTAAAATGCATGCCAACAAACGGGAGGAGATTCATGAAGTCTCGGCGGGTGATATTTTTGCTGCGGTAGGCCTCAAATATACAAGAACAGGAGACACGATTTGCAGTGAAAAACAACCGATCATTCTTGAGTCGATGAATTTTCCCAACCCTGTGATCTCCATTGCGATTGAACCGAAGACAAAGGGAGACCTTGAGAGGCTCGGGACCTCCCTCCAAAAATTGACTTTAGAAGACCCTTCATTCAAAGTGAAGACGGACGAAGAAACAGGGCAAACGATACTCTCCGGCATGGGCGAGCTTCATCTGGAGATCATTGTCGATCGGCTCTTAAGGGAGTTCAACGTAGAGGCCAGCGTGGGAGAACCCCAGGTAGCCTACAGGGAAACGATTACGAAAGCGATCAAGTCCGAGGGCAGATTTGTTCGTCAGTCGGGCGGAAGAGGCCAATATGGTCATGTCTGGCTAACGCTCGAACCCCAAACGCCGGGTAAAGGCTTTGAATTTGTGAATCGAATCGTAGGAGGAGCCATCCCTCGGGAATATATTCCCGCCGTTGAAAAGGGCGTGATGGAGGCCATGGAGAAAGGGGTGCTCGCGGGCTACCCCATGGTGGATATTAAAGTGACCTTAATCGACGGCTCGTACCATGAAGTGGACTCCTCTGAAATGGCTTTTAAAATTGCCGGCTCTTTGGGTTTCAAGGAAGGGGCGCGCCAGGCCAACCCCATCCTTCTCGAGCCGTTGATGGCCATCGAGATTATTACTCCAGAAGAGTTTATGGGCCAGGTGGTCAGCGACCTTAACTCGAGAAGAGGCAAGACAACAAAAGTGGAATATCGCGGGGGGACGAATGTGATCGTCGGCGAGGTTCCCCTGGCAAATATGTTCGGATATGCAACCGACCTTCGGTCCCTCACTCAGGGAAGGGCAACGTTTACCCTGCAATTCGCTCATTACAGCCCGGTGCCAGCCTCTGTGGGTGAGGAGATCCTTTCTCAATTGAAAAGGGCCGTCTAAGTGCACCCCTAATCCTATAAGGAGGGATTAAGCGATGTCGAAGCCGAAATTTGAGAGGACAAAACCGCACGTGAACATTGGGACGATCGGCCATGTGGATCATGGGAAGACGACGTTGACCTCAGCGATCACGAAGGTACTGGCGACGAAGAAATTGGCCTCGTACATGGCGTTTGACCAGATTGACAAGGCGCCGGAGGAGAAGGAGCGCGGGTTGACGATTGCGATTGCGCACGTGGAATACGAGACGGCGAAGCGCCACTATGCGCACATCGATTGTCCTGGGCATGCGGACTATATCAAGAACATGATCACGGGTGCGGCGCAGATGGACGGGACGATTTTGGTGGTTTCGGCGGCGGATGGGCCAATGCCTCAGACGCGGGAGCATGTGTTATTGGCCAAGCAGGTGCGGGTGCCGTATATTGTGGTCTTTTTGAACAAGGTGGACATGGTGGAGGACCCGGAGTTATTGGATTTGGTGGAATTGGAGGTTCGGGAGTTGTTGTCGGGGTATGACTTTCCGGGGGAGAGTACGCCGGTGATCCGGGGCAGTGCGTTGAAGGCGTTGGAGTGTGGGTGTGGGAAGCCAGACTGTCAGTGGTGTAGCGGGATATGGAAGCTGATGGACGCGGTGGACACGTACATTCCGGAGCCGGTGAGGGATGTGGACAAGCCGTTCTTGATGCCGATTGAGGATGTCTTTAGCATCTCGGGGCGGGGGACGGTGGTGACGGGACGCGTGGAGCGAGGGGTGATCAAGGTCGGGGATGAGGTGGAGATTGTAGGGATCCGGCCGACGGCGAAGACGGTGTGCACGGGGGTGGAGATGTTTCGCAAGACGCTGGATCAGGGGCAGGCGGGCGACAACATTGGGGTGTTATTGAGAGGGACGAAGCGAGAGGAAGTGGAGCGGGGTCAGGTGGTGGCCAAGCCTGGGTCGATCACGCCTCACCGGAAATTTAAGGCGGAGGCGTACATCTTGACGAAAGAGGAGGGGGGGCGGCATACGCCTTTTTTCAACGGGTATCGGCCGCAGTTTTACTTTCGGACGACGGATGTGACGGGGGTGGCGTCGTTGCCGGAGGGGGTGGAGATGGTGATGCCCGGGGACAATGTGGCGTTGGCGGTGGAGTTGATCACGCCGATCGCGATGGAGAAGGAGCTGCGGTTTGCGATACGTGAGGGGGGTCGTACGGTGGGGGCAGGCGTCATCAGTGACGTCCTCGAATAAACCCCGTTAGAAAAGGGGAGGTTCGAACTGCGCCTTCGTGAAAAATTGAGGCTATTATAACAGTCCTACCATCAATGGGGGTTTTCTTACGGGGTAAAGGAGAGGGGTTGACATGACAACTCAGAAGATCAGAGTTTGTTTAAAATCTTATGACCATAAGCTCCTGGACAAATCGACTGTCGAGATCGTTGACACGGTTCGTCGAACAGGAGCGAGCGTGGCCGGACCCATCCCTCTTCCGACAAGGATCAATAAATATTGCGTCCTGAGATCCCCTCATGTGGACAAGAAATCGAGAGAGCAGTTCGAGATCCGGACCCATAAGCGCCTTCTGGATATTTTAGAACCGACGCAGCAGACGGTCGATGCCCTGATGAAACTGGACCTGGCGGCAGGAATCGACGTAGAAATCAAGCTATAAATTCCTTCACGCCTCCCTTTTAGAAGGGAGCAGAGGGATCGGGGATAGAAGAGAATGAAAAGGACCTTAGGAATCATTGGGAGAAAACTGGGAATGACTCAGGTCTTTCTCGAAGACGGCTCTGTCATCCCGGTGACTGTCGTCGAGGCCGGGCCTTGCTCAGTGATTCAGAAGAAGACGAAAGAGAACGACGGCTATGAGGCCCTTCAACTCGGTTTCCTCCCTAAGAACAGCAAGAGGGTGAAGAAACCCCTCGCCGGGCATTTCAAGAAAGCGGGGACAGGAGCTTTCTATACACTCAAAGAATTTCGCGTCGAGGATTTCGGCGGGTATGAGGTAAGCCAGGAAGTCAAGGCGAACCTTTTTAAGCCCGGAGATATCGTGGACGTCACCGGTTTGAGCAAGGGGAGAGGGTTTGCAGGGGTGATCAAACGCCACAAATTTCACGGTTCTCCCGGTTCTCATGGAACGCATGAATATTTTCGTCATGGAGGCTCCGTTGGTTCTGCCACTTTTCCTCACCATACCTTTAAGGGTTTGAAGATGCCGGGGCAACATGGGAATCGGAAGGTGACTCTTCAGAATATCAAAGTCGTCGATGTCAAAGAGGATCAGAACCTCCTCCTTCTCAAAGGGGGGATCCCGGGAAGCCCGACGGGATGGGTCCTCATTCGAAGCGCGACGAAGAAGAAAGGTTCTGCTGCCCCATCGGTTTAAGAAAGGGAAAGGGATGACCACCTTAGGCGTCTATGACATTGGAAATCAAAAAGTGAGCGAGATCGAGCTGGACGACCGGGTCTTCGGTGCCAAGATCAACCCAACGCTTTTCTACGATGTCGTCCGAAGGGATCTCGCTTCCCAGAGAAAAGGGACGGCCGCCACAAAGAACAGGGCCCTGGTCCGAGGGGGAGGGGCAAAACCCTGGAGGCAAAAAGGAACGGGAAGAGCCCGAGCGGGGTCCAGGAGATCTCCGCTGTGGAGAGGGGGAGGAACGATCTTCGGCCCCATGCCAAGGAGTTATTCCTTCTCTCTTCCCAAAAAGGTGAGGAGAGCAGCCCTCAAAGCGGCACTCAGCCTGAAGCGTCAGGAGGGAAAACTGATCCTCCTGAACGATTTTCCGCTGGAAGCATTCAAGACCCGACAGGTTCTTGACGTGCTGAAAAGATTTCAAGTTGAGGACGCACTCATTGTCACAGATGAAAGACATCTTCGTTTAGAGAGATCCGCCCGGAATATCCCCGGAATTGAGACCCTTCGTTACGAAGGTTTAACCGTCTACGATATCTTGAATCATGAGCACCTGATTTTACTCCGACCGACGGTTGAAAAGATTGAAGGGGTACTCGTGTCATGAAGGAAGCGCAGAAAATCATCCAACGGCCCATGATCACTGAGAAAAGCACCCGGCAGAAGGAAGAAGGCCGTCAATACGTTTTCGAAGTTCACCGGGACGCGAACAAGGTTGAGATTCAGTCAGCCGTTGAGCGCTTGTTTAAGGTAAAAGTCCTTCGGGTGAGAACCTCCAACATGTTGGGGAAGGTCAAACGCTTGGGAAGAAAGCAGGGCAAGAGGCCCGACTGGAAAAAGGCGGTCGTCACCCTGAGAGAGGGCGACAGGATCGATTTCTTCGAAGGAGCGTAAGAAAAGAAATTGCAGATTGCGGATTTCGGAATGCGGATTGAAAAATCCAAAATCTAAGATTGAAATTGCTTTAACAGCTGGAATTTTATTAATGGAGTTAAGCTATGGCAATTAAGAAGTTTCGACCGACCTCTCCTGGAAAGCGGTTTCAGACCATCTCCGAGTTTGAGGATATCACCTCTGTGACACCGGAGAGGAGTCTTCTTCGTCCTCTAAAAAGGACGGGGGGAAGGAACTGTTATGGAAGAATCACCGCCTGGCATCGCGGGGGGGGGCACAAAAGAAAATATCGAGTGATCGATTTCAGGCGAGAAAAAAGGGAGATCCCGGCCAAAGTCGCCTCGATCGAATACGATCCCAATCGATCTGCCCGGATTGCCCTGCTTCATTATAATGATGGCGAAAAGCGATATATCCTCGCCCCTTCTCAACTTCGTGTGGGTGAGCTGGTGATCGCAAGCCCGACGGCAGATATAAAACCCGGCAACGCCCTACCCCTTCGAAATATCCCGACAGGCACATTGATTCACAATATCGAGTTGAAAGTGGGAAAGGGAGGTCAGATTATCCGGAGCGCGGGAGCCTCTGGCCAATTAATGGCAAAGGAGGGAAAGTATGCCCATGTCAAACTCCCCTCGGGTGAAGTACGGTTGGTGCTTCAAGATTGTTACGCCACCATCGGCCAGGTGAGCAACCTCGAACATGAAAATATCTCCTTGGGAAAGGCAGGCAGAAATCGCTGGTTCGGGTGGAGGCCCACGGTCCGCGGCGTGGCGATGAATCCCATCGACCACCCCTTAGGTGGCGGCGAGGGAAAGAGCTCGGGGGGCAGACATCCCTGTACGCCATGGGGAGTGCCGGAAAAGAAGACTCGAAAAAATAAGACGACTAATAAATATATTTTAAAGAGGAGAGATTGATGGCTCGTTCAATCAAAAAGGGGCCTTTTGCAGATTCCCATTTGATGAAAAAGGTGGAAGAGGCCCGAAGGACGAGGGAAGGAAAAGTGATCAAAACCTGGTCGAGACGGTCTACGATCGTCCCTGAAATGGTGGCGTTGACCTTTGCCGTCCATAACGGAAAAAAGTTTATCCCAGTTTTTGTGACCGAGGAAATGGTCGGGCACAAGTTAGGGGAATTTTCTCCCACCCGGACATTCCATGGCCATTCCGGAGACCGAAAAACCAAGATCAAAGGCAAGACTGCTCCTCCGTAGCAGGTAAAGGGCGAGATGGAAGTGAAAGCAAAACTCAAATTTGTTCGGGTAGCACCCCGAAAGGCCCAGCTGGTGGCCGATCTGATTCGGGGCAAAGGATCCGAGGAGGCCTTGAATATTTTGACCTTTACAAAGAAGGCAGCCGCGAGGATCGTGATCAAGTTGCTAAAATCGGCCATTGCCAACGCCACGCAGAAGAAGAATGTCGACGTCGATCGTCTTTACGTTAAAAAGATTACCGTGGATCAGGGGCCGACGATGAAACGTTATCAACCCAGGGCGTTGGGCCGTGCGACCACGATCCGAAAGAGAACAAGCCATATCAACATCGTCTTGGACGAAAAGTGAACGAAGCGTCATCCGCCAAAGGCCTAGCGCAGGCGGATAAGGGAGGACAAACCTTGGGACAGAAAGTACATCCAATAAGTTTTCGACTGGGAATAATTAAGTCCTGGGATTCCCGATGGTATGCGGAAAAAGATTACCCTCAACTCCTCGTCGAAGATATTCGAATCCGTGACTACCTCAAGAAAAAACTCTATCATGCCGGCGTCTCCAAGATCGAGATCGAACGGGCGGCCAGTAAGGCCAAGAAGGCGAAGGTTTCGATCTACACCGCCCGACCCGGCATCATCATCGGGAAAAAGGGCGCGGAGGTGGAGAACCTGAAAAAGGAACTCCAGAAGATGACCGGCAAAGAAATTTTTATCAATATCCAGGAGGTCAAGAGGGCAGAGATCGATGCCCAATTGGTAGCTGAGAATGTGGCCTTGCAGTTGGTAAGACGGGTCGGATTTCGAAGGGCGATGAAGAAGGCCGTGACCTCTGCGCTCAAACTCGGTGCAAAGGGAATCCGAATCGCTTGTGCTGGAAGACTGGGAGGAGCGGAAATGGCCCGCAGGGAATGGTATCGCGAGGGCCGAGTCCCCCTTCACACTCTCAGGGCGGATATCGATTTCGGCCTCGCCGAGGCCAAAACGACCTACGGAATTATCGGCGTAAAGGTATGGATCTTCAAGGGAGAGGTCTTCCCGACGAGAGAAGGAGAAGAACGCGCCGCCTAGCCGTTCGTTTTCCAAACGAACGGAAACTCGAAATCCTGAGCACGAAATTCGAAACAAGCACAAAGGTCCAAAAGACGAATGACACAAAGAAATGAGGTTGTTTTAAGTTTCGAAAATTTGAATTTCTGATTTGTTTCGGATTTCGATATTCTAATTTCGGATTTATAGGGTTAAGCATTATGTTGATGCCGAAGAAAACGAAGTATCGAAAACAACAAAAGGGAAAGAGAAGGGGGGTGGCCTCCCGTGGAAGCAGCCTCAACTTTGGCGACTTCGGACTCCAGGCCATGGAATGTGGCTGGTTGACTGCCCGTCAGATTGAGGCCGCACGAATTGCCATGACCCGATTTATCAAGCGCACCGGCCGGATCTGGATTCGCATCTTCCCAGACAAGCCGATTACCAAAAAGCCCGCAGAAACCCGGATGGGAAAAGGAAAGGGCACCCCCGAAGACTGGGTGGCCGTCATCCGGCCCGGGCGAATCCTTTATGAAATGGAGGGGGTGCCTGAAGAGAGGGCCAGGGAGGCATTCCTTCTGGCCTCCCATAAATTGCCGCTTCATACAAAGTTCATCATGAGGGGGAGCCATCTATGAAGGCGAAAGACCTTCGCCAACTGAGCGAAGGGGAGTTGCTCGTGAAAGAGAAGGAACTGGGTGAGGAGCTCTTCAATCTTCGCTTCCAGCACGCCACAGGACAGTTGGAGAATGTCATGCGAATCCCTCAGGTCAAACGGGATATCGCCCGGTTGAAGACGATCCTTAAGGAGAAGACTCTGCGCAAAGGAAAATAGATATCTTCATCCCCTCCCGCCAGGGGAGGGGAATAACTTGAGACCCATCCCGAAGGGATGGGCAATTTTCGGAGGGAATTCTTAAATATGCCGACGGGAGAAAGAGGCAAGCGGAAAACGTTATCAGGCGTGGTATCGAGCGATAAGATGGATAAGACCATTGTCGTCATGGTCAATCGTCTCGTCCTTCACCCTGTTTATAAAAAATATGTCCGGAAGAGAACCAAAGTGAAAGCCCACGACGAAAAGAATGAATGTCATATTGGAGACAAGGTTCTGCTGATCGAGACCCGTCCATTGAGCAAAGAGAAACGGTGGCGTGTCAAGGAGGTCCTTGAGCGGGCCGCTTGATTACAAATGGAAAGTCGAATGTGGAAGTAGAAGGTGGGTTCAAGAAATCATTTTCCACCAACCACTCTCCACTTTCTACTCTCGAAGGGGAGTGGATCATGATTCAGATGCGGAGTATTCTCGAAGTCGCCGACAATTCGGGAGCCAAGAGATTGGGATGTATCAAAGTCCTCGGCGGCACCCGTCGGAAGTATGCCACCTTGGGAGACATCATTGTTGTTTCCGTCAAAGACGCGCTTCCCAATTCCAAGATTAGAAAAGGGGATGTCGCTCGCGCGGTCATTGTCCGGACGAGGAAAGAGGTGAAACGTCCCGACGGTTCCTACATCAAGTTTGATGACAACTCCGCCGTCCTCATCAATCCCCAGGGAGATCCTGTGGGGACCCGAATTTTCGGTCCGGTTGCCCGGGAACTTCGGGCCAAGAGGTTTATGAAGATCATTTCCTTGGCGCCGGAGGTCCTCTAAAAGCATGATACCCTACCTGCACCCCTCTGGGGGGCAGGTGTCAGGATGAAAGGGAATTTGAAATGATCGTTCCAAAATATCACATCAAGAAGAACGATTTGGTCATGGTCATCACCGGAAGGGAAAAGGGGAAGAGCGGCCGTGTCCTGAGAGTCCTTCCCGAGAAGGAGAAGGTGCTGGTTGAAAAGATCAATTTTGTCAAAAGACATTCTCGGCCTCACGGGCAACAGCGACAGGGAGGTATTTTGGAAAAGGAAGCCCCCCTCCATCTCTCCAATGTGATGCTCCTCTGTGAAAAATGCAATAAACCCATTCGAATCGGACACCGCGTGACGGAAGATGGAAAGAAGGCGCGGTTATGCCGAAAATGTGGGGAACTTTTAGATAAGTAGGTGATCGAATGGCTAAATTAAAAGAGGTCTACCAGGAAAAAGCAGTCCCTGCGCTGATGAAGCGGTTCAATTATAAGAATCGGATGGAAGTCCCTAAGCTCGAGAAGATCGTGATCAACATGGGATTGGGGGAGGCCATCCAGAATATAAAAATTCTCGACTCTGCGGCACAAGAGATCAGCCAGATCACAGGGCAGAAGCCCGTCATTACGAAGGCAAAAAAATCGATTGCCCAGTTTAAATTGAGGACAGGGATGCCGATTGGATGCATGGTCACCCTTCGGAAAGAGAGGATGTACGAATTTTTCAACCGCCTGGTCAATGTGGCTCTTCCGAGGGTGAGGGACTTCAAGGGTATCTCCGGAAAGGCCTTCGATGGGAGAGGGAATTACGCCCTTGGAATTCGTGAACAACTGATTTTTCCCGAAATTCATTATGATAAAATCGACAAGGTAAAAGGGATGAACATTGTCATTGTAACTACGGCCAAGACGGATGAAGAGGGTAAGGAACTGCTGAGGCTGCTGGGGATGCCCTTCAGAAATTAATACGCAACAGGTTTGAGGCTGTAGGCCTGAGGCAAATTCTTTGTTGCCTCCAACCTCTAACCTCAATCCTCTAACAGGGATTTTAGGGAGGAAAAATTGGCGAAACTTTCGTTGATGAACAAGGCAAAAAGGCCGCAGAAATTTAAAGTGCGAGAGTACCATCGGTGTCCCATCTGCGGGAGGCCAAGGGCCTATTATCGAAAATTTAACATGTGCCGACTCTGTTTAAGAAAATATGCTTCCCGAGGCGAAATCCCCGGGATGATCAAATCCAGCTGGTGAAAGGTGCGGGGTGAGTATGTCCATGACCGATCCGATAGCCGATATGTTTACGCGAATTCGCAACGGGGCTAAAGCGAAATTCGAAAAGGTGGATATTCCTTCCTCGAAAACAAAACGAGAGATCGCGAAAATTTTGAAACAGGAAGGGTTCATTAAAAACTTCAAAGTCGTCGCGGATGATCACCAGCATGAGATGATACGAATTTTTCTCAAGTATGACGCCAACCGAAAGGAAGTCATTCACCTCCGGCGGATCAGCAGACCCGGGCGGAGGATCTATGTGGGAAAAGACAGCATCCCCTCTGTCATGAGCGGGTTAGGATTTTCGATCCTCTCCACCTCGAAGGGAATCCTGACGGATCAATCTGCCCGAAAGGCCGACGTAGGCGGAGAAGTTATGTGTTATGTCTGGTAATCAATAATTAGAAGGTGGAAGTCGGACTGTGGCGGGTGGTACAAACCACTCTCTACTTTCCACGCTCCACTGTCGGAGTAGTCGATGTCTCGTATTGGAAGGATGCCCATTGCCACGCCGAAGGAAGTAAAGGTCGCCTGCGACCCCTCCAACGTGGAGGTGACCGGGCCCAAAGGTCTTCTCGCCCATCCACTCCCTCAGGGTATTTCCGTCTCCGTGGACGGGGGAAAGATTGTCGTTAACCGCGCCAATGACCAGCGAACCACCAGAGCGCTTCAAGGTTTGATGCGGAGCCTGATCGCCAATATGATCACCGGAGTCACCCAGGGATTTGAGAAAAAGCTTGAGATCGTAGGAGTGGGTTTCCGTGCGGATCTCCAGGGAACCGCCCTCAAGCTCACCCTGGGGTATTCGCACCCTATCCTCTATCCCGTTCCTAAGGGAATCAAAGTGGAGGTAGAAAAACAGACCCTCCTCACGGTGAAAGGGATTGACAGACAGCAAGTGGGAACCGTCGCTGCCCAGCTTCGTTCGATCAAACCACCCGAACCTTACAAGGGAAAAGGGATACGATATCTCGGTGAACGAATCCGCAAGAAGGTCGGGAAGACCAAGGCTTGATAAATAAACCCGCCCCATAAAGCGGGACAGTGAGGACCACCTTGAAAGACAGAAAGAAGTTGGCCAGATTGAAAAGGAAAAAGAGAGTGAGGAGCCATGTCGTTGGAACTTCCGAGCGCCCTCGCCTCAATGTCTTCCGAAGTTTGAAGCATATCTACGCCCAGGCCGTTGAGGATGCGTCAGGGAAAACCCTCGTGAGTGCCTCCACCATGAGCCCGGAACTGAAAGGAAGTTTTCGCTATCCGGGGAACGTGGAGGCTGCAAAGAAAGTTGGAGAACTGATTGCCAAGAAGTGCCTGGACAAGGGAATTCGAAAAGTGGTTTTTGATCGAAGCGGGTATCTCTATCATGGCAGGGTCAAGGCATTAGCCGAGGCTGCCAGAACAAGTGGTTTAACTTTTTGAGAGCTCCGAAGAATGACATGGCGCTCTCGATAAATTTTTAGATTTTTTCAGAAATTTCTTAACGGAGGGAAAGACATTGCCGAAAATTGATCCCAGTGCATTGGAATTAACGGATCGGGTGGTTCACATCAACCGGGTGGCCAAAGTGGTGAAGGGAGGGAGACGATTCAGCTTCAGCGCCTTGGTCGTAGTTGGAGATGGAAACGGCCATGTGGGAAGCGGGTTGGGAAAAGCCAATGAGGTCCCGGAGGCCATTCGAAAAGGGATTGAACATGCGAAACGGAACCTGATTAAGGTTCCCCTTACCAATAAAACGATTCCTTATGAAGTGACGGGAAGGTTTGGCGCCGCCAGAGTGTTGCTCAAACCGGCCTCCGAGGGAACGGGCGTGATTGCGGGGGCAGCCGTCAGGGCCATTGCTGAGTCGGCGGGGATCCAAAACGTTTTGACAAAATCTCTTGGATCAAACAACCCTTACAATCTGATCAAAGCCACCCTGCAAGCCGTTAACCAGTTGAAGACTCCGGAAGAGGTGGTTGATAGAAGACATGAAACCGCGGCGGAAAGCTGAGAGATTGGACATGGACAAAACGATTACCGTCAAATGGATCCGGAGTACGATCGGACGCACCGACGACCAGAAGAAGACCATACGGAGCCTCGGGTTTAGACGGCTCCATCAAACCCTTACCTTGCCGGATCGGCCCGAGATCCGGGGAATGGTTAATCGCGTCATTCATTTGCTTGAAGTCAACCCTTCGACTCCCCAGCCTGAAGGCCAGGGTTTGCCTTCGACACGAGCCCACGCCGAGGGGCTCAGGGTTGACCCTGAGCGGCACGTGCGTGCCCGACCTTCTAAAAAGGGACTTGGCGCCGCCGAACGGGTCAAGGAATAATTCCAAGGGAGCGCGGATGAGATTAAACGAGTTGAGACCTCCGGAAGGAGCGAGAAAAAAGGAAAAGAGGGTGGGAAGAGGCATTGGATCCGGCCATGGCAAAACGGCCTGTCAGGGGTCCAAAGGCCAGAATTCCCGTGCCGGGAGAGGAACCAAGGCGGGTTTTGAGGGAGGTCAGATGCCGCTTCAACGTCGGCTTCCAAAAAGAGGGTTTCGTCCCCTTTTTAAAAAACACTTTGCCATCATCCATGTAGGAGATCTCAATCGTTTCCCGAAGGATACAGTGGTGGACCCCGATCTTTTGATTCAATCCGGCCTTACAGAAAAAGAGGAACGGGTCAAGCTTCTTTCGGATGGGGAACTTCAGCATCCTCTTATTATCCGCGTCCATCAAGCCAGCAAGACTGCCCTTAAGAAAGTGGAGAGTGCTTCAGGGAGGGTGGAGGTCATTGGCTCATGATTTCAGGGGCCCAGAACATCTTTAAGATACCGGAACTCAAGAGAAGGATATTATGGACCCTCGCCTTCTTGGCGATCTATCGTATTGGGGTCCACATTCCTACGCCGGGAATCAATGGTGATGCGTTAGCCTCCTTCTTTGCCGCACAGAGGGGGACGATCTTTGGCCTCATTGACATGTTTTCAGGAGGGGCCCTGGAGAGGCTCTCCGTTTTTGCTCTGGGCATTATGCCCTACATCAGCGCTTCGATCATCCTTCAGCTTCTTACGGTGGTCATCCCCTACCTTGACCAACTCCAGAAGGAGGGGGAAACCGGCCGAAAAAAGATTGTTCAATATACTCGTTACGGAACGGTCATTCTCAGCATAATCCAGGGCTTCGGGATCGCCGTTGGCTTGGAGAAGATGTCAGGGACAGCGGGCGAGATGGTCGTTATCATACCTGGATGGTCCTTCCGAATCATGACGGTCATCACCCTCACCGCTGGCACGGCCTTCATCATGTGGCTGGGGGAACAGATTACGGAAAGAGGGATCGGGAACGGTATCTCCCTGATTATTTTTGCTGGGATCGTCGCCAGAATGCCCAATGCCGTGGCCGGTACATACGAACTCTATAGGGCCGGGACACTCGATATCTTCACCGTTTTGGGCTTGATCGTCCTCATGGTATTGGTGGTCGCTGTCATCATTTTTGTCGAAACCGGGCAAAGGAGGCTGCCGGTCCAGTACGCCAAGCGCATTGTTGGAAGAAGGGTCTACGGTGGCCAAAGCACCCATCTTCCCCTTAAATTGAACACCTCGGGTGTCATCCCGCCTATCTTCGCCTCCTCCATCCTATTGTTTCCGGCGACAATTGTGGGCTTTGCACCAAAGCAATGGCTGGAAGTCCATCCCTGGGTGAATGCCGTCTTACAAAACCTGACTCGGGGTGGGCTTATTTACAATCTTATGTATGTGGGATTCATCTTTTTCTTCTGCTATTTTTATACGGCCGTCACCTTCAACCCGAATGATGTCGCCGATAACATGAAAAAATTTGGTGGGTATATCCCCGGCATCCGTCCCGGACAGAAGACCGCCGAATATATTGATAAAGTGCTCACCCGGATCACTCTTGGAGGAGCGATTTATGTGTCAGCTATCTGTGTCCTCCCCACGATTCTCAGCCAGAAATTCCATGTCTCCTTCTATTTTGGAGGAACGTCCCTGCTGATCGTCGTCGGCGTGGCTTTGGACACGGTCCAGCAGATTGAAGCTCACATGCTCTCGAGACACTACGAGGGGTTGATGAGAAAGGGCAGATTGAAAGGGAGACGAGGGTAGTGTAAAACCCATTGCAAATTGAAAAATGAAAATTTCGAAACAGAGGGTTAGAGACTTTGCAATTTGCAATGTTAAATTTGCATTTTGCATTGATGCTTAAGACCGGAGACGCTGGATGAATTTAATTCTATTGGGCCCTCCCGGGGCTGGCAAAGGGACTCAGGCCCAGAGGATTGTGGAACGGTATCACATCCCTCAGATCTCCACTGGCGACATCCTGAGGGCAGCCGTGAAAGACGGCACCCCTTTGGGAACGAAGGCAAAGGGATTCATGGATCGAGGGCAACTCGTTCCGGATGAAATCGTCATCGGAACCATTGAGGAGCGGCTGAAGGCGAAGGATTGTGATGCAGGGTTTATCCTCGACGGATTTCCAAGGACAATCCCTCAAGCCGAAGCACTCCAAACGATCCTCACCAAAATCGGAAAGAGGATTGATCACGTCATTAACATTGAGGTGCCATCCGAGGAATTGGTGCGCCGGCTGACCGGGAGGAGGACCTGCAAGAACTGCGGGGCCATGTTTCACATGGTTTTTCAGCCACCTAAGAAACAGGGCAGCTGCGATCGATGCGGGGGGGCACTCTACCAACGTGCGGACGACAACGAAGATACCATTCGGACACGACTGAAGGAATATGAGAACCAGACCGCCCCTCTCATCCAGTATTATCGCGGTGAAAAAAAACTTCGGTCAATTCAAGGCATGGGTGGCCCCGATCAAATTTTTGATCAAATCGCCCATGTATTAGATGCCACGCCCGTTTAAGGGTGCGGAGGAAGACGCAATGCCAAAGGAGGATGCGATCCAAGTGGAAGGAAAGGTCCTGGAAACCCTTCCCAACGCCATGTTCCGAGTAGAATTGGAGAACGGTCACAAGGTGCTCGCGCATATCTCTGGAAAGATGCGAATGCACTTCATCAAAATCCTCCCGGGGGACAAGGTGACATTGGAACTCTCCCCTTATGATCTGTCACGGGGAAGAATTATTTTTCGTGAGAAATAATTAACCCCCCTCGCTCCCCCCTTTAGCAAAGGGGGGATGGGGGGATTTGGGGGTAACGGCAGTGAAGGTCAGGGCATCGGTTAAAAAAATCTGTGACAAGTGTAAAATTGTAAAGCGAAGAGGGGTGATCCGGGTGATCTGTGAAAACCCCAAACACAAACAGAGACAAGGATAGGTCCAGAAGGTGGAAGGTAGAAAGTGGAATGTGGAAGATCGAGCCACGCTCCACCCTCCACCTTCCACGCTCTGATTTAAAAGGGGTGAACTATGGCACGCATCGCAGGAATTGATCTTCCAAAGGATAAACGGGTGGAGATTGCCCTCACGTATATCTACGGAATTGCAAGACCTTCATCCAATAAAATTCTCGGGAAGGCGAGTATCGATAAGGATACGAAGGTGAACAAACTCACGGAGACAGAGGTGGTTCGCATCCGAGATATCATCGAGCAGGAATACAAGGTGGAGGGAGATCTCAGACGGGACGTTGCCACCAACATCAAACGGCTGATGGATATCGGTTCCTACCGAGGCCTTCGCCATCGGAAATCTCTGCCCGTTCATGGTCAAAGAACTCACACCAACGCCAGGACTCGGAAAGGACCGCGCCGGGCCATTATTGGAAAGAAGAAAGAGACAAAGGAATCGTCACGCTCATAGTATATTTATTCATCTTTAAGTTTTTGACGAAACGCGAGTCACGCCGTCTTCGGCGAATCACGTCAATAAAATAGGGAGGCGTTATGCCTAAAGGGCAGGGGATAAAGAAAAAGAAGGTCAGGAAAATTGTTCAGACCGGAATTGCGCACATCCAGGCCACGTTCAACAACACGATCATCACCATTGCCGACCCGGAGGGAAATGTGGTCACCTGGTCCAGCGCCGGCACGCAGGGTTTCAAGGGCTCCCGGAAAAGTACCCCTTTCGCCGCCCAAATGGCGGCGGAGGATGCTGCCAAAAAAGCGATGGAGCACGGCGTTCGATCCATCGATGTCTATGTCAAGGGCCCCGGAGCGGGAAGGGAATCGGCACTGCGAGCACTTCAGGCGGCGGGTTTGAAAGTCCATCTCATTAAGGACGTGACGCCCATTCCCCACAATGGATGCCGTCCTCCTAAGAGAAGGAGAGTTTGATTAATTCTGGTAACAAAAGTTCTCAGAAAAATCGGTGTCATCAGTCTTAGGAAAGGAGGTTAGTTTTGGCAAGGTATACGAAAACGAATTGTCGGCTTTGTCGAAGGGAAAATATGAAGCTCTTCCTCAAAGGGGAGCGGTGCTATACGGAAAAGTGCGCGTATGACCGGAGGAACTACCCCCCGGGACAACATGGCCAGGACCGGAAAAAGTTTTCGGATTATGGGACCCAGCTTCGGGAAAAACAGAAAGTGAAAAGGATGTATGGCATTCTGGAAAATCAATTCCGTAACATTTTTAAAGAAGCGGATCGACAAAAGGGGATTACCGGAGAAACGCTTCTCGCTCTTTTGGAAAGAAGATTAGACAACATCGTCTACCGGCTCGGCTTTGCCAATTCAAGGGACGAAGGGCGTCAGCTCGTTCGACATAACCATTTCCTGGTCAACCAGTCCAAAGTAAACATCCCCTCCTATCTCGTGAAACCGGGGGATGTCGTCGAGCTTCGTGAGAAGAGCAAGAAGGTTGTCCGTATCTTGGAGGCTTTGGAAGGGGTGGCCCGACGGGGTGTGCCTCAATGGCTGGAATTGGACAAAGATCAGATGAAGGGGAACGTAAAAGGTCTGCCCGCCCGCGAGGACATCACCCTGCCCATCCAAGAGAAGTTGATCGTCGAGCTGTACTCAAAGTAATTTGGAGGCGATATGCAGAAAAGTTGGAAAGACTTGATTCGACCCAAACGGTTGGAATTGGAAAAAGAAACCCTCACACCCGTTTACGGAAAGTTCACCGCAGAGCCCTTTGAAAGAGGGTTCGGCATTACGATTGGAAATTCTATTCGACGAATTCTCCTCTCTTCCTTGCAAGGGGCGGCGATCACCTCGGTTAAAATTGATGGCGTGCTCCACGAATTTTCGGCCGTCCCGGGGGCAAAAGAGGATATTACCGAGATCATCCTCAACCTCAAAGAAGTCAGGTTGAAACTCCATACCGAAGGGCCCAAAACGATTCGGGTGAAGGCGGAAGGTCCCAAAGTGCTGAAGGCAGGCGATATCATCGCCGGCGATGCGGTGGAAATCCTCAACCCAGACCACTACGTTGCCACGCTTTCTCGAGATGGGAAGCTCTCCATGGAGATGGTGGTAAAGGTTGGAAAGGGTTATGTCCCCGCAGAACGAAATAAGGAGGAAAACCAGCCGATCGGGACCATTCCCATGGATGCCATCTTTTCCCCTGTCAAAAAGGTAAATTACACCGTCACCAATGCCCGGGTGGGACAGATCACCGATTACGATAAGTTGACCATGGAGGTCTGGACCGACGGAAGTTTGAGCCCCGAAGAAGCGGTCGCTCATGCGGCCAAGATATTGAAGGATCAACTCTCCATTTTCATCACCTTTGAAGAAGAGGAAGAAGCGGAGATGTCCTATTCCGAGGATGAGGAGGAAAAGGAAGGCCTGAATGAAAACCTCCTCCGAAGCGTGGATGAATTAGAGCTTTCGGTCCGGTCGGCCAACTGCCTGAAGCATGCCAACATCAGGCTAATCGGAGATCTCGTTCAAAAAACAGAGGCTGAAATCCTGGCCACGAAGAACTTTGGCCGAAAATCGCTCAACGAGATCAAAGATATTTTATCTGAAATGGGGCTTAGTTTGGGAATGAAAATAGACAATTGGCCTCCCAAGAAATCTGAAGAAAAAATGGAATCCGGAGCCATTGGATAGGAGCAAGGAATGAGGCATCGCGTCGCAGGTAGAAAATTAAGCCGCCACACTCGACACCGGGAGCTGATGTTCCGTAATATGGTCGTCTCATTGCTCCAACATGAACGGATCAAAACCACTCTGGCCAAAGGAAAAGAACTACGAGGCTGGGCGGACAGGATCATCAGCTTAGGAAAGCAGGGAACGCTTCATGCCAGAAGACAAGCCTTTGCCCTCCTCCGGGATGAGGGGATTGTCAAGAGACTTTTCGACGAAATTGCCCCAAAATTCAAAGACCGGGAAGGTGGATATACCCGGATCTATCGGCTGGGATGGCGGGTGGGAGACGGGGCTCCCCTTTCTCTCGTTGAGCTCGCCACCTATGTGGCGCCTGAGGAGAAGAAGAAATCGGCGATGAAAAAAGCCAAAGAAGTGATCGAAAAGGTGGCTCCAAAAAAGAAGGGAAAGATAGAAAAGAAGGAGAAAGTAGAAAAGAAGGAAAAAGAGAAGGTAGTGCAGAAAAAAGTAAAGAAGGCGGAAAAGGTAGAAAAAGAAACTCCCAAGGAGAAGAAGGAAAAACCGAAGAAGAAAACTTCGGCGGAAAAGACCAAAGAAAAGAGCAAGTAAGAATCTTTCTCTGCGAACAAAAGGCCTCATACCGGAAGTCAGGTATGGGGCCTTTTTTGTTTTGTAATCACGCTGGCTGCAGGCCAAATTTAATTGTTGACTTCTCCCCTATTTGGGTCTAATAAATAGTGAAAAGTTGCAGGAATTTTTCCAACAGGTAAACTCCGGTGGGTGCAAATTGTTGGTCCGATCCAAAGCCTATTCTAAAGCGAATAAGTTTTTGTCTTATTGTTCAGATTTGATCCTTACCATAACCCAGGGTCTTTGAATTCCCTCAGCTTGCGAGTGCTTTTTTCTTCACCTCAATCTGTTCTTTGATCTTTGATGCCATTGCAGATCCCTTGGCTGCCAGTTTGTCGGCCACCTTCGCAAGAATTCCGTGAGTTTCTGGGATGTCAACCAACTTCTCCAGCATCTTAGGGGTGTTACCAAAATCATATACTGGTTCATCAGAGAACTGTGCCAGATGGAGCATAAGCTTTGCCGTGGCAACTGGATATTGGTCAGCTATTTTTTTCTCAAGGATAAGGTGATAGATAAAATCATCGACGGAGACGCGTATCTTAGCTTTGGTCATTTGCTCTACCACTTCGGGGAAAACTTCCTCAAGGTGCGGTGCCCAACTAATCATTGCTGAAAGTTCTTGAGACTCAAGAGGTACAGGCTTTCCGAGAAGGCGATTGCTCCAATACGTGCCCAGCCAAGTTTGCCATACACGTTTATTACTTGCCTTATCCGAATTCCATAGGGTTCGACCAATTCCAGAAGCCAGATGTTTTCTGTCAATTGGCTCAACCTTTCTCAAGAATTGGTTTAGCCATTTACCAGTTGTGGGGGTATAACCACTCAAAATACAAATGTCTGCAACATGTTCTGCGAAGCGCTCCCGGAAGTCCTTAAGCTCGGCCTTGAGTTTATCGAAGCACTGTGCGTAAAGTGGGAGAAGTGTCCTCAGTGTGTCGTCTAACCATCTTCCCCATATAAGATAACCATGCCAAGCTTGCTTGGCAGCACGTTTATTTTTCGCCCAAGAGAACAGAGGCAGAATGCTTTTTCTTGTCCATTTGGGATCAATGTAAAAAAGGAAGTGAAGTTGGCTTGCCAGAAGAATCCGTCCCATTTCGGCTGCTTGGCTTCCGCCCATCGTCATTCTCTGAAACACTTTCCTTATTGGGAATGGGACGGTTTTCCGCTCTTTAGGGTTCGCTTTTCGATGAAGCGAAAGAGCATCGAGGAAAAATTCGGCGATGTGGCCTCCTGTATCGTTTATTGCGGCCTGCAGCCAATCCCTGGAATCCTCTTTGGATTTTAGGGGACGACGGTCTACCATTGTAAAAAGTCTACCGGCTATGGCCTCGGCTTGAGGGAGGAGTGAATAGGGTATACTACCCTGGTCTTTTTTAAGTGACTTCTGCAAAACCAGAGCGATTTCAGCATCGTGCTTGAACAGTTGAGGGTTTTTCCCGATCAAAGACAATATGGCCTTCCATTGTGCTTTGCTTAGCGTTGCCTCAGAAAGGCCCCACAAGATCCGCGGCCACAAATCAGACGAAAACTGCCTTAGTCTCTTAAGTTCCTTCGCCAGCGACAACCCCCAATTAGGTTCATTTTTAACAGCGTCAGAAACGGCGACGAGCAAACCATCGCGGTTGGGACCTCTAAATTCGTTCCTTTTGTAAGTCAGCAAGGTATTTATAAGGCCTGATGGTGGTTTTTTGAGGAGGTCCTCCCAGATAATCGGGCTTTCATTACCCAATCTTCCCCCACTCGACCAATGAGTGAAATCGGGTTTTTCCGGTCTAACCCATTTAGGATATTTCCTGCTTAATCGTCGTAAACGAGAGCGGACAAGAGGACATTTCTGCCCAGTTGCCAAGTCTAACCAGCAAAGAAGCCGATACAGTTCGTGCCAGTACATATTCGGGTCTTTGCCCGGATTAGATTTGATTTCTTGACTTACCACTATGCGGGCTTCATCAAGCAATGCTCTCCGGATTTGCTTTTCTGCTTTTGGATATGCGTGCCAGAGCAATCGGTACAGTTCATGATGAAGAGATACCGATTCTAAGAGTCCCCTCTTAATTATCCAATCAATTTTTTTATTTTCTGAAACATACTTTGCCTCTGTCATACCATGGACAGCGAGACGCCTCAAGAGCTGTGATTCGGTCGAAATCCACTCTTCTATTAGTGCCCCCCCATGGTTTGTGTCGTTTCCCAGGAGCCATTCCAAGCTGTCGCGAGCGGCATCGATTACCACATCGAAATCATGATTAAGATGGTTCTGCTCATGAGGCTCAATGGCAGAGCGGTGAAAACTTAATGGCTCCCAGTCATCATACGCAACGCGATGGGACAAAGCCAAGTCATGAGCATGCTGGATGTTTCCCGATGCTATGCGTGCGATACGCAACGCCAGCTCTGGGAGTTTCGGTTTAAGGTACTTCTGCCAGGTTTCATTAAGCCAATAGTGCGATCCAAGAATTATGATCTTGCTACTCGTCAGGCGCTCATCTTTTAACTTAGAGGCAAAGATGTTATAGCGCTTCTCTAATCCCACACGAGGTCGTGCTAGAAAGTCGAATAGCGTAATGAAGGTTGACCACTCGTTCGCTTCGGCCAGTTTGGGGAGCAAATATGCAAGTAAGTCGCAGTTGTCCCCAGGAGAATAATTGCCCACCAGCAGCGGTATCCATCGTGATAGGATTTCGCCACCAACGCTGTTGGCTCCATGGAGGTTCTGAGCTATGGCAAGCCACAAAGAAGAACACATCCGCTGTCCTTGACGTTCGTAGACAGCCAGTGCCTTTTCCGAAAAGCCAAGGACGAAATTCCGGGAGAACCAATCCGCTAAGTGCCAAAGTCTTTCCTCACTGGGTTGGGCCCGTGAAAACAAGGGGCGAAGGAAACCCCGGTCCTCAGCCCAATCCAACCATTCTGCTCTTTTTGCATGTCGAACGAAAAACCGTACCAGTACCAGATCCTCGAGCACACTTCGCATATAGTCGTCTTCTTCGCTTCCCACAAGCGGTGGCGCACCCTGAACAAGGGCTTTAATCTGCCGCTCATGGTCAAGTGCTCCCCATGACGATTTATCGGCCCATCGCTCAAACGTGCGCTCTAGGGCGGCATGACCGCCGGAACCCATGCTATATGGAATGGGTGTTATTCCGAGAAATTTCCAGTGATCGGCAGCGTCCTCGGGGGCGAAAGCAAATAGTCGAGTGGAATTGGGCGGAAGCCCTCGTGTCAGATAGATCATTACAGGATCGTTGTGACTGTAGCCGACGAAGAGAACCGTAAAAGTACTGTAAAGTTCCTGCAAGAAGCGCCTTGCCCAACCCTCCGTAAGATACGCATGTCCAAAATCACGGTCGGTGAGTACCAGCCTATCTGCCGATCCTTCAACTGAACCATGCAGATAGACAAGACCAGTGAAACGGCCCCCCACCGGCAAGGCAGGAGCTTTGAACACTTCTGGCGGGGGATCAAACTTTGCATTGAGCGCTGTTGTGAAATGGTTGTCAAAGTTGGTTGTTACTATTCGGACACTTTCCGAGGTGAAGAGCCGCATTATGTGGTTATGGAGTGGATTTGGTTTAGATTTTGGGTTCGTAAGCAGAGTTTTGGCTTGTTCATGCACTTTTATCTTTGCGTTCTCAAGGCGGCCAAGGAAGTGGTCGAAGGGCTCATATTTCTCCTGCTTGAATCCGGTGCTGCTGGCGATGCGCCTGGCTAATCCTCTGAAATCTGGGTAGTTTGCTGGCGGCCCCACGGAGACACCCGCACCAGCAAAGATACAAAGCTGCCCATTACGCTGCGCAGATATCAACTCTGGCGGAAAATCTATGCCTTCGATTTTAATAATTCGATTCCTTTCTATAGCGTTGTTCCTGCCATTGGTACTAATGACAGGTCCAAATTTTTCAATAGAGTTCTGGGATATGGGAACGCACTTAAATTATTTAAGAACGAGACCTGATAGAGGTTGATGCCATCCCCAAAAAAGTTGGTTCTCCCCTTTACTCTAATGAGAGATATCCTTTTTCAAGCTCCTTCGAGATCCGCCGGTTGAGCACGTCAGCCGACACGTCATATATTCCGATAAGCTTTGTTGCGATTGCATTTACGATATAGTCCTGAGAAGCTTCGGCCGAAAGACCCCTCGAACGAATAAAGTCTATTTTGGGCTGCAATGACTTCAATCCTTTGTGAAAGTTCTGCTTCAATGAAACTCGTGGCACCAGGACGGCCGCAGCAAAAGAATAGGCTTGCCACTCAAGCCAGTCATAGGTCTCTTCATCGACAGCAAGAATGAATTTGCTCCAATCTGCGATACTTTGGGGATGAAATGAGGCTATCAAATCTGAATGGAATACGTAATGCCCTATCTCATGAGCAAGGGTAAAACGGTATCTTGCGGGCCGTTGGTAGTAGATAAATTCGTCAACATAAATCACGCTCAGATCACCGGAAATAAACCCCTCTATGTCAAAGGTCTCTTGAAGATTAGGGAAGGGAAATATATTCAAGCCAAGGTCGAATTCTGCTATTGCCTCGATGTCCACAGGGAGTATTTTATTTCGTTTGTGTTCCCTTAAGAAATCTTCAGCGCGTTTGTTAATATCGTCGTAAGACAGAATAGGGGCAATCATATCACTCTGGCTCATTGAGTTTCTTCAGTGCGCGAGCAAATTTTTCCAATTGCTCTCCGGTGAGTTTTTGCCCCTTTATGGTTCTGAATAATAATGGCAGTTTAGCGACTATGTTCTTATCTGCAAGCAGGTCTTCAGGGATGCGGCCAGCGTCCGTGCGTGCGATATCAAAAAATTCCAGCCATTCATCACTTCCTTCTACAATTCCCAGGCATTTCGCATAATTTGCCAATTTTTCTCTCGATTGTGGCGGCGGTAATATTCCTCTTTCTATTTTACTGATATTTCCGGGATCCAATCCGTTTTCTAAACAGAATTTCCTCAAGGTTTTTCGCATCTTCAAACGCTTCTTCTTAAAATACTCACCAAATAAGGCACTCATCTCAGCACCTCCCTTCAGTATTGTAAAGGATTTACAACGTTGTAAATATATTACAACAGTAATCTTTAGTTGTCAAATAATTTCAATGCCACGAGCTTTCAAAGATTTTCTATTAGGCAATGATGTAAAATAATCCTCGGTGTACGTCTTTTTGGTTTGCACGTGTTGAAATATTGCTCTTTTTGGTTTATCAATAGTCTCATCACTGAATACATCTGCTTCACCTTGGATTATTACCGTGAGGCTCTTGCCGGAGGATGACGAACCACATTGGCATGCTTCCAAGGAGATTCTATGGGGTAAGATGACTTTTGTGGACACCAAAGTTGAGGTAAAATACTAAAGACGGAGGTGTCAGAATGGAAAGGATTCCGAGAGCAATCTACACGAAGGAACTTCGAGAGGAAGCAGTGAAGCTCGTCACAGAAGGCGGATTAAAGATACCGGAGGTGGGGCGTCGGTTATCGGTTGCGGCCTCGACAATACGGTACTGGGTTAAGGCGAGCAGAGAAGGCAAGCTTAAGGAGGTTGGAAAGCACCAGAGGCCGCTTACGGAAATAGAGATGGAGCTTGCCCGGGTGAAGCGTGAACTGGCAGAAGCCAGGATGGAGCGAGACATATTAAAAAAAGCGGCCGTGTACTTTGCGAAGGAGTCGCTGCCAGGTACGCGATCATGAAAGCAATGCGATTCAAGTATTGTATTGGGATGATGTGCCGTATTCTGCGTGTATCCAAGAGCGGTTATTACCAATGGTTCAGGCGCAAGCCTTCCAAACGTGTCCTGGAAGAGGGAAGGCTGGAAGTAGAGATAAAAGCCGCCCACAAGAGGACCCGTGAGACGTGCGGTCCAGAGAGATTACAGCATGAGCTCAAAGAACAGGGTGTAAAGGTCGGGATCTGCCGGATCAGACGGATCAGGAAGAAGCTTGGGTTACGGTGTAAGCAGAAGAGGAAGTTCAAGGCCACCACGGATTCGAAGCATGCTCTGCCTGTGGCACAGAATCTGCTCAATCAGCAGTTTAAGGCAACGACGCCGAACGAGGTTTGGGTCAGCGACATTACCTATATCCCCACAGAAGAAGGCTGGCTCTATCTGGCAGGGCATAAGGACCTCTGCACGGGAGAAATCGTTGGATATGCCATGGGCAATCGTCTCACCAAGAACCTGGTGAGCCAGTCTCTGTTCAGAGCCGTGGCAGCCAAACGGCCCGGAGCAGGCCTGATTCACCATTCGGATCGTGGGAGTCAGTACTGCGCCCATGAATACCGGAAGCTGGTGGATCAGTTCAAGATGAGAGCATCTATGAGCAGGAAGGGCGACTGCTACGACAATGCTCCCATGGAGAGCTTCTGGGGTACGCTCAAGAATGAGCTTGTCCATCACTGTCGCTTCAAGACGAGAGAGCAGGCCATCCGGGAGATCACGGAATACATCGAGGTATTCTACAATCGGCAAAGACGGCAAGCACGGCTGGGGTACCTTTCTCCGGTTGTCTATGAGCGGCAGTTCTATACAAGGCAACTTGCAGCATGAGAGAGCGCTTCGTGTCCACTATTGACATCAGGGGTCACTATGGCATCAATAAACCACCGATTCGTCGACACCAAGGAGGAGCCAACAGGGTCAGATCTCAACTTTTTACAAGTTAAAGAAAAGATAAATTAGATTTTTTGTGAAGTGGAGTTTTGATGACGAAACAAAGAAGAGCACTGCGGGGTCAGACCGCAACATTCAACAAGTCTTTTTCCTAAATACTGATTTCTGGTGTCGTCCATAAAAAAGTTGAGCCTTCACATGGGAATACCTATTAACGAGGGTCAGGTGTTGCGAGGCCTGCTGATTAGAGAGCCATGGATCGGCAAAATTCTTAAAGGTTCGAAAAAATGGGAAATCCGTGGGTCAAAAACAAGTATCCGAGGTACAATCGCCTTGATCCGTAGTGGGTCCGGTCTTGTTGTAGGTGTCTGTGATTTGGTGAATGTTTTAGGTCCCTTGACATTGACACAAATGAAAAGAAATATCGAAAGGCACCGCAATCCCCTTTCGTCTCTAAAGAGCGGTCTTCCCTACAAGAAAACGTATGCTTGGGTACTTAGAAATATTAAGCCCCTGCAAAAGGCTGTTCCCTATCAACATCCCCACGGAGCAATCATTTGGGTTAAACTACCGAGATCCATAGGACGCAGTTAAATTATTTAAGAGAGTGTCATCCCTAAAAAAGTTGGCCATTTCAATTGCGGGATGCGCCTGCCTCGCCGAAGCCCCGCCTACCAAAGCCTTGCGCGGCGGGCAGGCGCTCCGGCGAAGGCAGGGATTGCGGAATTCAAAGCGCGAAGGACCGGGGGGCAAAGCGCAACGTTCTTGACAACACGTGCGGAAAATGTCATACTATGTATGACTTTTTAGGAGGCGCCATTGCAGATCTCCGAGTTTGAATGGGATGAAGGAAATGTGCTTCATTTTGAGCTCGGGCATGGAATTGAACCAGAGGAGGCCGAGGAAGTTTTTGTTCATAGACCTCTCTTCCGAAAGACAAAAAGGGGACATTATGTAGCCTTCGGTCCAACCGGTGCAGGAAGGTACCTGAGCGTCATTTTTGAAAAGAAACCTAAAGGGATCGTGCGACCCATCACAGGCTGGGATATGGACCGGTCAGAAGTTCAATATTATAAAAGGCATAGGAGGTGAAGGATTGTGAAGAAGGAAAAAGATAAAGAATGGGCCGATTATTACGACCAGGTAAATATTCTCGACGAACTCCTGGAAGAACCTGTTGAGTTTAGCTTAGGAGAACGACTCCGCCGCGATATCGTATCCAAAAAGAGAAAGAGAAAACTTCAGAATATAACGGTTAAAATAGATCCCCTTCAGGTCAAGGCGATTAGGAAATTGGCAACCACGAAATCGATCCCTTACCAAACACTCATCAGGCATTGGCTCTCAAAAGAAATCAGGAAAGAATTAAATCTCTTGAAGTGAAAAGCTATCCTCTTTAAAAAAGCTGGGCCTGCCCATTAAAATGATGATGGGGAGATGAGGGGATACGTCAGGTGCTTCCATTTTTCAGTCAAATTCTTGGGAGTAAGTTCTTGAACCGGATGGATGAGGGATGGGTTCCTATTTTTTGACAGGACGAAAGCGATGACCCTGATTGAAGCGATAAAGGGAGCGATTACCCTGGAAATCAGATCCAATTCACAAGGTTCGGAGTATCTGGAGGCGGTCGTTGACACGAAAGACATGGAATTGCTTAATCCTTTACTAAAGAAATATTTAGGCTCAGCCGTGAAGGAACTTATGGAAGAAGCCGATCTGCCGGAAGAAATTCAGGACCTGGTTGATTCTTTGGGTGGTCTGCGGAATGATCAATCCTTTTTTTATAGGCAAGAGGGTAATCAGGTGATGTACGCTGCCCTTTGGCCCTGGGGGTCTAATCCTAATAAGATAACATTGAAGTGTGGTGTAAGCGAGATGTAGAAAATAGGCTCTGAAAGTCGGGGGTTTCGGGTTGGCCCAAGTTAACTTTTGATCGAATTACCCAATTTGACAAAAGAGAAGTTGATTCTGGGCGTAGATATCCACGGGCAAGCCCGTGGCACTTTAAAATAAGTCAAGCTTCGCTTGACCTTCATCCTGGCGTCCTTGCCATCGGACGTATTTGAGGATTTGGTCCTCATCAACCCCAATGGTCGACACAAAGTAGCCAGGGGACCATACTATGTTCTCTTTCCAATATACTTTTTTCAACCAGCTAAACTTTTTCCTCAGGTACTTACCCGTTACCCCCTTTATCCGCCCCACCACATCACTAACGGCATATCTCGGTGGAATCACCATCACCAAATGTAAATGGTCATTCCTAACATTTTGCTCCACTATCTCACATCCGGGCATCATCTCTAAAACCTTCGGAAAAAGTTTCAAAACATATGCCTTGACGCCAGGATTCAGGATGCGGCGGCGATATTTTGGTATCCAAACAATATGGTATTCCGTCCGATATACACTGTGTCCCGATAGTCGTGTCTCCATGCATACATTATACCCTATCGCCGCCGCTCTCATTCACCCACGGGCAAGCCCGTGGAACTCTGCCCTACGGGCCGATTAGAACGACAAGGAGGCAGCGATGTTCAAGAGGATTGACCATGTGGAGATTACGTCAGGCAATCTCGAGAGGAGTATTCGATTCTATAAGGAAGTTTTTGGCTTCGCTCTCAAGGAGAGGATAAAACCGTCATCGCCGGAAATAGAGGAGATAGCGTTCCTCACACTCGGGGATACCATGCTCGAGTTATT
Organism: uncultured delta proteobacterium; assembly: GCA_963765435.1. GTDB lineage: Bacteria > Desulfobacterota > BSN033 > BSN033 > UBA1163 > UBA1163. Next base: position 490,073 of record CAVXWK010000002.1, on the reverse strand, counting down.
GGCGATCAAGAATTCTGCCCCAGCGCCGAAAGGCCCGCAAGTAGGGTTCCGGATGATGGCAATCGAGGTCGATGATATGGATCGGGCGATCGAATATCTGAAAGGCAAAGGCGTCGGAGTGTCATGGGGACCGGTGACGCTTGGGACATCGAAACGCGCCGAGGTCAGGGATCCTGATGGGCTGGGTATTGAACTCCGCCAGTGGTGATCTGCTATGAGGACTTCGGGGTCAGGCCGCAACATTCAACAAATTAAGTTTTTAAATACCGGTCTCGGGTGTCATCCAAGAGATTCCGGTGTCAGGCCTACACCATTCACAGGCCCTTAGGTCGGGGGGGGCGCTAATTCGATAATGCATCTCTTAGGGATCGACATCAAGACTTATGGGACGGATTCAGTGTTTCCCTGACCATTGGTGACACTTATTTGAAAGATCTTGAAGCTCTTATCCTTCGCATCGTCCAACGAACCAGGAACCATGCCACAACGTCATCCCAAGGGATTGTACTTTCTTTTCTTCACAGAGATGTGGGAGCGGTTCTCTTATTACGGCATGAGGGCCCTTCTCGTCTACTACATGATCCGACATCTTCTGTTCACCCAGGAGCACGCGTCTCAAATCTACGGCCTGTATACGGGGTTTGTCTATTTCACGCCCTTCTTCGGCGGGCTGCTCGCCGACCGGGTTCTGGGGCAGCGGCGGACCGTGATCGTGGGAGCAGTGCTCATGGCCATCGGGCACTTTCTCATGGCTGTCGAGAGCATGTTTTTTCCGGCCCTGCTGTTCCTCATTCTCGGAAACGGCGCCTTCAAGCCGAACATTTCGACGCAGGTCGGCGCTCTGTACCCTCAGGCCGATCACCGGCGTGACCGCGCGTTCACCATTTTTTACCTCGGCATCAACCTCGGGGCGCTCTTTTCACCCCTTGTCTGCGGCACCCTTGGCGAGGTCTACGGCTGGCACTATGGCTTTAGTGCTGCGGGGGTGGGTATGGTGGCCGGCCTTGTCATCTACCTTGTGGGTCAGAAGCATTTGGCGCCGGAGGACATCACGAGGCGAGCTTCAGGCCGTGTTCCGGAACGCGAGGCCCTGAGCCGGGACGACCGCAACAAGATACTTGGGCTCGTGGTGCTGATGATGTTCACGATCATTTTTTGGGGAGTGTACGAGCAGCAAGGGAACACGCTTGCGCTCTGGGCTGCCGTGGATACGAACCGTCACGTTTTGGGATGGGAGATGCCGGCCTCCTGGTTCCAGGCTTTCAACCCTGCGATGATTATTCTTTTCACGCCGGCCCTCAATCACTTCTGGTCCTGGCAGGCAAAGCGGGGCAGCGAGCCTTCCAGCGTCGCCAAGATGGCGATCGGATGTATGCTCCTGGGGTGCTCCTTCGTCATCATGATTTTTGCCGCACACGTCTTGGGAGAGGAGCAAAGCGTGAGCATGTGGTGGCTCACTGCGTGTGTGGGCATTCTCACCATCGGTGAACTCTTCCTGTCTCCTGTGGGCCTTTCGCTCGTGACAAAGCTTGCACCGGCCCGCATGGTCTCGATGCTCATGGGCATGTGGTTTCTGTCAAGCTTTGCCGGTAACTATTTCTCAGGCTACCTGGGTACGTTCTGGGAGAAGATGTCAAAGCAGGAGTTTTTTGCCATACTCTCCCTGCTTGCATTCGGGGCGGGGTTCGGCATGCTTGCGGTGCTGGGACCCCTCAAAAGGGCTATCGGACACGGACGGCAGAAAGAAGCCGATGTCTAAGGGGAGCATGGTGCCGGGCCTCGAATTGTGCCTTAACGAAAGATAAGGGGAAGGGCAGATACCGAGACGCGCCCGCCTTGACGAGCCCGTGGTTTCCCTCGGCGAGGCAGGGAGACGCGGTGATAGGGAGACGTAAGAGCAGATGGGGAGACCCGCCTACGCTAAGGCTTCGGCGGGCAAGTAGGGAGACGCGGAGATAGGGAGAATAAGGAATTTTGAATCTGTTTCGGCCAGGCCATCGAGATCGCCTATGGTAGTTGAAATACAGATCTAACTCACCGGTGCAGCATGCGGTTCGGACAGAATTTTAGCAAGACTCTTTCGCGATTGACCTAGAATCAACAATGAACGAACAAGCAAATCAAGCGAGACGGAAGGATCTCCTGCTTCCATCTTTGCTACCCTCGACTGACTGGACCTCAGGAGACGAGCAAGTTGCTCTTGAGTTAGGCTCTTGTCCTTCCTGCATTCCTGAAGATTCTTACTCAGTGCAAGTTTCATCTCAATATAGGCGGATTCTTCTGGTGAAAGCTGCAGGAACTCTGCAACCGTACCAACCTTCCAACCTCTTGTTTCAAGTCGTTTCTTCTTCGCGCTCTTCATACGCCTCCTCCGGTGTTCGTATCATAAAGTCGAATCCTGCGTTTGCAGTTCTCAATTACTTCCTTGGGTGTCTTTTTTGCCTTTTTCTCAAATACCTCCAACATCACAATGGCATCATTATCAATTCGATACACAACACGCCACGTCTTGTTTTGGTCATCGATGCGCAGTTCGTGACACCTCGAACCAATCGATGGCATCGGTCGCGAATGAGGGAGCGAGAGCGATTCCCCCATTTATAATTTGCGCAGCAAATAGCCTGCTTCAATCCTTGCTGCGCTTGATAGCGGCGGAGTCTTTATCTCGCCGTGTAACCAGATTAAAGGCTTCTCTTCCCTCTTCATTCAATCTCATCATATGTCATTTTCGACATAATGTCAATACATGGTGGGGAATTCGGAATGCGGAGTGCGGAATTAAGAACTAAGGACTGCAACGACCATACCGCATAGCCTAAAGCTCAAAGCAAGACAGTCATTTCTGTCTTCCACCCAAACTTATGACCGATCGGCCACACGGTAAGCCCCGCTTAGAAAACCCTTTACATTATTCCCACATTTGTGGTAACATTGTTTTCGGAGGTGAGGAAAATGAAATTCGTAGGTGTCAGGGAGTTCAAGCAGGATGTGGTCAAATATTTAAACGGAGGCAACGAGATCGTTGTCATGAAACGTAAGAAACCGATTGCCCGTCTTACCCCAGTCGAGAAGAACAGCCCGGAGATCATTCTTTTGGAAATCGGAAGGGTTCTAAGCGAAGCAGGGGTTTCGAAAAAAGAAGCGCTGAAGGCCCTCGACCAGGCCAGAAAGAAGATCTATGGCTAAGGTTGTCGTCGACGCCAACGTGATCATTTCAGCTGCTTTTGGCGGAAAGCCTCTGGAAGCCGTCGTTCGAGCCCTGGAAGATCACAAGGTGTATTTGTCGGAAGCCGTCGCGCAGGAATTATTAGGGGTCTTGTCTGGACTTTCAAAAAAGCTTTCCGAAGACCAGCTTTCGTTCATCCATGAGAAGATTCAGCACTTATTGACCTTGGCAAGACATGTTTCTCCTACAACCCATGTGGTTTTATCGAGAGATCCCAAGGATGATCATTATCTCTCTTTGTGTAAAGAGGTGGGAGCCGAATTCCTGATCACGGGAGACAAAGACTTACTGAGTATTTCGGAGGACAAGCTGAAAACGCACGGAGTTTCATGCAAGGTCGTCTCCCCACAAGAGTTTTTGGAGCGTGTTTCCTGAGAATGTAGAAAATCGGTGTCCTCCCCAGGGAGGAAACAGCAGGAGTATTTTGCAGCTGTCCAAGCTGGTCTGAATCGAGACTATAAGTCTATAGAGAAAGTCTTCAGCGCCGTGATCCGTAGGACACGACAGGTTCACGAACAATAGCGGGTTTACCTGCGTTTGAACGGAAGCTGACAAAAGGACACAGGGTAGTTGAGAATTACCACTTTTCTCCCAGAGATTCCTGGGTCAGGCTTGAGAAATTGACGTTTGGTATCATCACTAAAAAAAGCTGGGCGGTAATGCGGGCGTTGAGTCAATAAGCGATTGAGTGATCAGGCAAGTCGTAAATACACGCATAACGCAGAGCGCAAAGCGCATAGCGTAAAGCTCAAAGCAAGAAGGGGCATTGGTCGTTGAGTCGGGCAGGAGTGGAGGGTGTCTGATTTTAATGCTTGACTGTAAAAATCCTTTATGTCATTGTTGACCATACAAAGTTAGGGGTGTATTTAGTATGCCTCCTCAAAAGAGTGACTTAACCAGAGACGATCTAAAAAGCTTCAAAGAAGAGATTATTCATCAGTTTCATGTTGTCTCTGAGGGTATGATCGACCAGGTCAAGCGAGTTGCTGAAGGGGTTACGACTGTCAATGAAAAGTTGGATAGGATTCACCAAGAATTAAAAACTGAAATCCAAGAAACAAGGCAAGAAGTCCTCGCAGCCATCAAAAGTTTCTTATGCAGAACTGGACAAACGCTTAACCACGCTCGAGAAAGAATTTCTTGAACTTAAACTCCGCGTTGAAAAAATAGAAAACCGTTCTATTTCTTAAGTTTTCGCCTTTTAACTCCTAACAAGCCGGATACCCCGAGGTCATCCACAAAAAAGTTGGCCCTGCCGTGGAGCATAGCGCAAAGGCAGGGCAGAAAGCGTAGGAGGGACGGCGTCAAGAATAAATCGGTCATTGAGTCTTCGAGTCGTTGAGTAGCGCCTGACTGGCCGGTGATGTGCGCTGCCGAGTGCACAATACGAGAGCGTGGGGATTTAGGGGTCAGGCCGCAACATTCAACAAGTTAAGTTTTCGGAAAGATCTCTGGTGTTACCCCTAAAAAGTTGGCCATTTCAATTGCCGAATGCGCCTGCCTCGCCGAAGCGGCTTCGCGTAGGCAGGGATTGCCGAGTGCGGAATTGAAAACATCCGAAGAGAAGGATACTTCCTGTCTGGGGTACAGAGCAAGTTTAAAACCTAAGAGGGTCTCGATGAAGGGTGTCTTTACCAAACGGTTTTAATATATGAAAGGTTTTGTATCGTCCTGTCTTTTGTAATAATAGGAACGTCCAAATATTTCGCCGTCGAAACGATTATTTTGTCGTGAAGCTCCAGTACATCTTTCAAGTCCGCCATCTTCTGAATTATTGGATAGTCAAGCGCTATCAGCACGAAATTTTCGCTTTCATTAATTTTTTTATTGAGTTTCTTGAAATCGAAAGAAATTCGCTTCTTTTCAAAGATGCTAAGAGCTTCTGCCATAACAATCGAAGGGATAAAAACAATATTTTCTCCTTGTTCGCATTTCTCAAAAATCTCTGCGGCCTTTGAACTTATCTTAGGACTGTCTATGAACCACCAAAGGAGAGCGTGTGTGTCGGCAACAAAGTTCATGGGTTGTCTAGAGGCCTACTTTGCTATAAAGAGATTTCTTTGCGGAGTTGATATCTTCATCAGTGACCTCTACGCCCTTTAGAATGCCCTTGAGGGAGACAGCCTTCTTACCAGTTGGCACAAGCTTCTTGAGAACAGATACCTTGAGGTCCTTGACTTCTTTTTCAATGGATTCTATTTTTTGCAGAATATCCACGGTGTTTTTTGGAATTGTCTGTTTCGTAACGCTCACCTCCTCCGCGATAGGATGAACCTGCTTTTGTAAAAAATTTACCATATAATGGATTTGATGTCAAAAGGTCTAATTCAAATAGCCATGGTGGAGGAATGTAGCTAGGCTCCGGTGTCATCCACAAAAAGTTGGGCCATTCCAATGTGGAATGCGCCCGCCTTGACGAGCCTTCGGCGAGGCAGGGATTGCGGATTGCGGAATCTAAAGCTAACAGGACCAGAGAACAAAGCACCAAGCGTATAGAGCGAAGCCAACAGATTGGAGTTCGGAACAAGTCAATCCGTTATTGAGTAACTGAATGAATTAGTAAAGTTAAGAGTGAAGAGCAAGGTAGCCGGCAAGTGCGCTGCCGAGCGCACAATATGAAACGCTATTTACCCCGTTGGAAATATTGCTCCCTGGGTTTCGAATCCCGCTATAGCGGGACTGGAATTTCTAACGGGGGAAGCTCAATTTTTTGAGGTGCTTCCATTATTCAGTCTTGAGTTTCTTCAGTGCGCGAGCAAATTTTTCTAACTGCTCTCCGGTGAGTTTTTGCCCCTTTATGGTTCTGAATACTATTGGCAGTTTAGCGACTATGTTCTTATCTGCAAGCAGGTCTTCAGGGATGCGGCCAGCGCCCGTGCGTGCGATATCAAAAAATTTCAGCCATTCATCACCGCGGGCAAGCACGGGGCTGGGGAGATATTACCCCTGTTGCAATCCGAAAAAGGAAAGGGCTTGACTTACACATAAATATGTGTGATAAGTAGGCCGGTGGGAATGTTTCCTAAAAGGGGGTTTCTCATGGAAAAGCAAAATATCACCCTTTCATTGCCAAGGGAGATTTTGAAAAAGGGGAAAATGCTGGCGGCCAAGAAGGGGGTTTCTCTAAATGAGCTGGTTCGTGAGCTGCTCCAGATGACTGCTGAAAATGAAGAAGGGTATCGCATTTCCGCTGATCGGCAAATAAAACGGATGAGGGGGGGAATCCCGCTTGGCACAAAGGGAAAAATTTCCTGGCAGAGAGATGAACTACACCAAAGGTAAGTTTTTCGTCGATACCAACCTTCTGATTTACGCGTATGATTCAAGCGCGGGCAAAAAATGGAAAATTTCTTCAGAAGTCCTTTCCTTACTCTGGACACACCGTACCGGGGTTCTTAGCACCCAAGTTATTCAGGAACTTTTTGTGAGTTTGACACAAAAGGTGAAACATCCAATCCTACCCGAAATGGCCAGGGAGATCGTTTCGGACCTCCTCCGTTGGCCGCTTGTCGTGAATGACGGGATGAATAGCCTTCGAGCCATTGATTTACGGATAAAATACCATTTTCCCTTCTGGGACAGCATGATTCTTCAGGCGGCCATGGCCTCAAAATCTGAATTCCTTCTCTCAGAAGACTTCCAAGATGGACGAGTCATCGAATCCGTTACGATCATCAACCCATTTTTAGGTCAGTGAATCTGCCCTCGACATGGGACAAATGGTGAAATCGGCATGCTTCCAAGGAGACCCTATGGCATCAATCAACCACCGATTCGTCGACACCAACGGCATTAAGATGCACTTCGCCGAGCAGGGTCAGGGGCCGCTGGTCATTCTTTGTCACGGCTTCCCGGAGTGCTGGTATTCCTGGAGGCATCAATTGTCGGCACTCGCTGATGCGGGATTCCACGTGGTGGCTCCGGATCAGCGTGGCTACGGCCAAACGGATCGGCCGGAGCCCATCGAGGCATACAACATCCTCCAACTGACCGGTGATATGGTTGGACTGATCCATGCCCTCGGGGAAGACGGGGCGATCATCGTCGGACACGATTGGGGTGCACCCGTTGCCTGGCATTGTGCCCTACTCCGTCCAGACCTGTTCCGTGCAATCGTCCTGCTCAGCGTGCCTTATTTTTCCAGATCCTGGGAGTCCGGGCGACCGACCGAAGCAATGAGACGAATGGCGGGCGAGCAGGAATTCTACATGCTCTACTTCCAGGAGCCGGGCAAGGCGGAGGCGGAACTTGAAGCGGACGTTCTCTAAAACCATGGCTCTTTCCCTCTATTCATCCTCAGGAGATCCGCCACCGGAGAAAAGGTGGCGTTATCTGTTTGGTAAGTCGGAGAAGTTTCTTGATACTGGATCGCTGCCGAAGAGGCTTCCTGCCTGGCTAACCGAGCAAGACCTCGCCTTTTTTGTGGACGAGTTCAAACGCACGGGATTCCGGGGTGGACTGAACTGGTACCGGAACATCGATAGGAACTGGGAGCTGACACCTTTTTTGAATGGTGCGAAGCTCCGTCAACCCGCGCTGTTCATCGCGGGGGAGTTCGACCCGGTCGTCGCAATGAATCACAGGGCCTTCAATGCAATGGAAAAAACGATGCCGGCCTTGAGAAAGAAAATTCTGTTACCAGGGGCTGGGCATTGGATCCAGCAGGAGCGTCCAACCGAGGTCAATCGATTGCTTATCGAGTTTTTGACCAACCTGAACGTCTGACCGATATGAATCGAGACAATTCGGAAGCTTGTTTCGCTCGTTTTCAGCTTCAGTCTCTTCCTTAAAACTTGGAGTCGAAGGATGGATGACGTGCTCACGATCGGAAAACAAGTTCTGGCTTTACAGCCTTTTAGTCTTTTACTGCACGCTGAACTTCTGCATTTCTCCCAAGGACGTGCCGAAATAAAAGTCCCGATCCGGGCCGAACTGAAACAACAGCACGGTTTCGTACATGGAGGAGTCATCAGCTATGCCGCGGACAACGCGCTGACATTTGCCGGTGGAAGCGTTCTCGGCCCAGGTGTCGTAACGTCCGAGTTTAAGATCAACTATCTCAGGCCTGCCAGGGGTGACTTCTTGGTGGCCAAAGCCACAGTCATCTACTCCAGCAAGACCCAAGCTGTTTGTCGGTGCGACGTGTTCATGTCTGAGGAAGGGAAAGAGAGCCTCTGTGCGACCTCTCAAGGCACCATTTCAAAGCTGCCCGAAACTCCAGACTCGAGGACCGAAAACTGACACCCCTCTTGGTGCTCCTACTGGAAAGCAAGTGGGTCATTCGGTTTGAGTCGGCCCGCCAGTCCCACGGTTGCGGAGAAAAATACCTATTGTACATTTTCGACGTAGGTTAACTGTTGAAATGCAGTAACGAATAATGTTAGAAGTGATTGTGGTTTTTCAGGTTGTTCACATACTTCAGCGGGGAGGAAAAACATGATTACACTGATTGCAAAGGTGAAGGTTAAGGAAGGAAAAATGGACGAGGCTATTAACGCTCTAAAGGAAATTGTTCCAAAAATCAAAGCGGCGGAACCGGGTTGCCTTGTCTATATTCCCCATACGGTCCGCGGCGAAGACAATACGATTATTTTTTACGAAAAATACCAGGATAAAGAAGCATTAAAGGTCCATTCCAGCAATCTTCCAAAAACTCTAGAGAAATTTGCTCCACTGCTGGAGCCGGGAACGGACGTGAAGACCTGTTACGAGATCCTATAAAATCTCCCCTGCCCCTCTTTGCCAAAGAGGGGAATTCCTCCTTTCCTAAAGAGCGGGGAGGAGGGATTTGATCTTCAACGTCCATGCAATTATGGACTAATACAAACGCGTTAAATCATTTTACATTTCATTGAATTGCCCCTCACCCCATCCCTCTCCCCAGCGGGGAGGGGGGAGGGTGAGGGGGCCTCCGTGTCAAAATATTTAATGCGTTTGTATTAATTAATAACCTTGTAAGATTCCCTAAAGTTCCGAAGACCGGTCAACTACCGGCTCTCGCTTAGCGTCAGCTGAAACGGGTCGAGCCACCCGCAGGGCCGCAAGAAGAGGATTCCGATCCTTTTGATGACGAGAAACTGGAAAGAATTTTCTCAGGCTTCTTTTCCCCGCAATAGGGACATGTTAAGGAATCTCCTCTCTCATTGACCCTCATGAACCTCTCAAAAACCTCCCCGCATTTTCGACATCGATACTCATAGATTGGCATTGCTTTCTCCTTTTGGGGTTAGGGATTAGGCTTTAGGGTTTGGCTAATCCCCAACCTCCAATCCCTAATCCCTTTAATTGGAAACCACCTCATACCCTGCATCGCTGATGGCTTTTTCAAGCCGGTTCGAGGCAATCTCCTTTGTATTGTCAAACCGAACCTCTCCTTTAGCAAGGTCCACCTGCACATTCTTAACCCCGTCCAGCTGGCCCAGCGCCTTGGTGACGGACATCACGCAGTGCTGACAACTCATTCCTTTGACTTTTAAACTGGTAGCCATCTCCTTTTTCTCCTTTCGCCCAAGTCTCATTTATGCATAATAATTAACCCCTTGTTTGCCTTATGAATTCCGCAATCCGAATTCCCTGCCTCGCCGAAGGCCCTCGGCTTCGCCGAGAGGCGAGCTCGTCAAGGCGGGCGCATTCCGCATTCCGCAATCCGCAATGAAGCTACGCCCAATCGATATATCTTGAAACCGCCTTCTGGAAATCTCTCAAGGTCTCCGCTCTTCTGCCACCCGGCTTCTCCTGAGTCTTGTCGAGACATTCTTCCATGTAGGCCTTGACAACGACTGTCCCTACTTTTTTGACCGCTGCAGTGACGGCGGCCACCTGAGTCAAAATGTCCGCACAAGCAACTTCTTCCTCGACCATCCTCTGGAGCCCGCGGATTTGCCCTTCGATTCTTCGTAATCTCAACAAGACGTCTTTTCTTTCTTGGTTCATACTATACCCCCCTATGGTATATCTCCGGATAGAATAACCCTTCCCTTTCTCTTTGTCAAGGAGAAAAATGGGACTCCGCCCGTATAAATGAGGCGGAGGACTCGCCGCCAATAAATGGCGGCGCTACAGCGGGAACTCGCAGCCCGAAAGGTGCGGCTGCAGGTATTGACAACGGGCAACTACTCACATAATCTGAAGAGAGATATTGAAGAAAGCGGGAGAAGATCGATGCGAATCAAAGCGAATGATATTTACATCAACTATGAGCTTTCCGGGAAAAAGGGCGCTCCGGTGGTCGTTTTGAGCCATTCCCTCAGCTCCAGCCTCCTCATGTGGGACCCTCAGATGGATGCCTTGAATTCTTATTTTCAGGTCCTCCGATATGACATCCGTGGTCATGGCGGTAGCGACGCTCCGTCAGGAGCGTACACCTTAGAACTCTTGGCGGAGGATGTCATGAAATTGTTGGACGCCGTGGATGTGGGTCGAGTGCACTTTGTGGGACTCTCCCTGGGAGGAATGATCGGTCAGAGTCTTGCCCTGAATGACCCGCATCGCCTCAAGAGCCTCAGCCTGTGCGATACGGCTGCCGTCGTTCCCGCAGAGGCCGAACCATTATGGCAGGAGCGTATAGATCAGGCGCGCAAGAAAGGCATGGAGGCATTATTGGATCAAACCCTGGAGCGCTGGTTTACTCCATCTTTCCTTAAGCAAGACTCCAAGACGCGGGCGCTCATTCGTCAGCAGCTCCTGACCACCCCCGTATCGGGTTATATTGGCTGCGCTGAAGCGATTCGGAAGCTTAATTACCTGAATCACCTCTCCCAGATTAAAGTGCCAACGCTGATCATGGTAGGTGAAGAGGACCCTGGAACACCGGTCTCTGTCTCAGTGGCCATGCACGAACGCATATCCAATTCAAAGCTGGTGATATTGCCGTCTGCCCGTCATCTTTCCAACGTGGAGCAGGCCGAGGCTTTTAATGCGGCTCTGCTGAACTTTTTAAAGAATCTTTCGTAAGGGAGGATAACTATGTCTTTCGATTTCAATGCCGATGAGATCTTTCAAATAGGAGTCCAGATTGAGCAGAATGGACAAAGATTCTACGAAATGGTTGCAAAAAATTGTTCGGATCCTTCTGCGCAAAAGCTCTTTTTGGACCTCGCGAGCTGGGAATCTAAACACATCCGCCTTTTTGAAACGCTGAGGCAGCGATTGCCCCGTTCGGCAAAGGGAGGAGATTTCTTCGATCCAAACCAGGAACTCCATCTCTATCTCAAAGCGGCAGCGGACAGCCATGTGTTCTTGAAAAACAAAGATATTTCTGAGCTCGTTTCAAAGTGTAAAACACCGATAGAAGCTTTAGATCTGGCTGTTGCTTTTGAGAAGGATTCTGTGGTGTTTTATACGACGATGAAAAAATTAGTTCCTGAATACTTAGGGAAAAACGAAATTGATACTCTGATTGACGAAGAGATCAGTCACATTCTCATTCTCACGCAGAAGGAAAAAGAATTAGAAATTCAAAAGGAATCTTGACCGGACCGTGCCCGAAAGCCCGCTCCCTGGGCGGGGACCTTCACTCAAAACCGTAAGACTATATGCCCTTCAAAGCCTTTTCCAAATGCTCGTTTGACTGGGAAATTTTTTCCATAGCCTCTTCAATCTCGACCTTTACCGAATCTAATCCCAACTCACCGGCCGTTTGAGCCCATCTTTTGTATTCACCCATGTGGCTTTCATTATGCTCGACCCAGTGTTCAATGACGACTGATAATTTCTTCTTCTGATCCATTCTTATTCCCTCCGCTCATCCGAGTTTTTGCAAAAAGCACTGCCCGGGGCTTGGTCAACTCACCGGAGAAACCCGTTTGCCCATTTTTGTCTTCCTCATTCAAAGCTTATCACCTGTTGCGGTATGGGTCAAATTCGCGGGATCAAAACGACCCTACCTCCCTACCCTACCGCGGAGGTGGCGGCTTGCTGGCTTGTGACAAGTTCGAGATAAAAAAAGAGGACAGCCAACGATGACGGAGGCTGTCCTCCAAAGGGCAGTAAAGGAACCCTTCCTCAATATCCGAACATCTGGTACCAGTCCAACGAATTTCGTTCTAACCTGATGGTTTCAGGTCCCGAAGAACTGGGTGCCATCTCCTCTTGTTCAGTCCAGTAGGGCTGTACGCCGAAGTATCTGTAAGTATCTCCGGCCCACCTGGGATTGTTCAAATCCCCAGACGCGTCAAAATCAAAGGAGAGCGCCAATCGCTCCCGGGTGGTATTAAGAACAAAGCCATTCTCACCACGGATCGATAGAGTACTGAATGGAACGGCAATCAAACTGCTCTCCCTTCCAGGAACATCGTAAAGGACCAGGAAGGCAATACGGTCATCCGAGGAGTCGATCACAAAATCATTGATCCGTCCTGCTTCTTCTCCGTCTGGCAGACGAACATCAGCACCCATTAGTCCATTGCTCTCGTAAAGCTCCAATGCCTCGGGCATTTGCTCGCCTTCCTCAGTCCAATAAGGGACTCGGCCATAGTGCCTGTAGATGTCTGTAAGCCAGGCAGCGTTCATGACAGACGGAAGGCCATAGAAGTGAGAGTAGCTCGGATACTGTGTCACTGTTCTAATATACGGATCCGAAAGCGCGGAGGTGGCCACCCCTATCTCCATATCGCCCGGGTTGAATTCAAAAGTTTCCTGACCAATTCTTACAACCGAACTGTAAGGAATGGCCAGGGGCTCGGCCCCAAGATTCGGGACATCGGAGAGGACCACCAGGGCAATACGATCGTTTGTCTTATCGATCACAAGACTGCTGATCTGCCCTAATTCTCCGTTATCCATGGTCGTCACACGATGGCCAATCAACCAGCTGGCCTCAAAGGTATCCAATCCCATAGGCTGGTAGATAGCTCCCACCGTTGCATCCTGGAACTCATTGCACCCCTGGGCAAAAACGCTGCCGCCAAGAAGCACGAGACAAAAAACGGAACTCAGGCCAATTAGAATTTTTATCGTTTTGTACATATCTCATTCCTCCTTCCCTGTTACATCCCCACGGCTGAAACTATTATGGGGAGATACAGCAATTTATATTTAATCATCCCTTCTCTCTATTTCAAGGAGATCGGATTTCCTATCTTTTTCTCGCAACGGAATATGGCATCCTTCCCAGAGCCTCTGACTCCTTGGACGGAGATTTCGGGCAGGAAAAGGCGGTCTCTTCATCTGTCGTATTTCTTCCTTGTGATTGAAAAGAAGACCAGTCTGTAATCTCTAAGCTTCAACAGAATCTTGAAGTGAAAAAACTCGGAGTGAAACTGGACGGGCGGTTGGCAGTTTTATGCTTGAAATATTTCCTGTGAAACCGGGGTAAGGATTTCGTAACCCTTCTCGGTAATGGCCACGGTGTTCTCAATTCCCACAGATCCTTCTCCGTAGAAGACGATTTTGGGTTCTATTGCAAAAGTCATCCCCTCTTCCAGAGGATAAGACTGACCTTGGGCAATGAAAGGTAATTCATTCAGTTCGAGGCCGATGCCGTGTCCGATAAAATGGGTCTGGAGTCCTGGCGGCCCCAGGTAACTGCCCTTGTAACCCAGCTTCCCTGCCAACTTAAGGGTCTTCATAAAGATGGCCTCACAATCGGCCCCTGGCCGGGCCTCTCCCAGAACGGTGTCGTGGATCTCTCTGCAGGCTTTATAAGCGTCAATGAACTTCTGCTTCATTCTTCCGACGGAAAACATTCGGGTCTCATCTGCCTGATAACCATGATAGCAAGTCCCAAAATCTACCAGGATGGGCTCGTGGGCTCTCATGACCTTCAGGCTTGCTCCAACTGGAAAGGCTGGCGAAAGTCCTAACCCCCCCATGGGAGAATCAGACTGGCTGACGATCCCTCCGGTGAGGCCACTCAGGACATGCCAGGTATACGCCTCGTAGTTAAGGGAGTTTACCCTGAGAAGCCCTTCATGGCCGTATTTCTTTGCTGCGGCTTCCAGGAGACCACCAAACTCGATCTCGGTCATCCCCTCTTTAAGAACCTTTTGGCCCTCATGATAAACCTTTTCCCCTATTTCCCCTGCCCTTTTCATCAGATCGATCTCAAAAGAAGATTTTATCTTCCTCGCGTCTCGTAAGATCGAAGAGGCATCCGTTAATTTGGCGCTCGGAAAAAGCTCCTGGAACTTAAAATAGTCTTTCACGGGGAGCCTATCCAGCTCCAGCCCCAGGTTGACGGGGAGCTTACGGCAATGAGCCTGGATCAGCAAGGGTATCTCGCGGCTCGATTTTAATGCGACGATTTCCTTAATCGGCGATTCCACTTTTGCCCGCTCTAATTCCCTCTTAATCATAAGGAGCGCTTGCCCTTCCAAGGGGATAAAGATGAAGCCATCCTGGGTGGTCCCGGAAGAATAGTAAACATTCATCTTCTGAACCACGAGCAATGCTTCTACTTTCTGATTCTCCATCCTTGTCCTGATCCTGGCGAGGCGGTTCTTTATCTCCACATCAGGCGTGTAGTGGAAACCTAAAGACCTGCTCAATTCCCGTAATTCCTTCCGTACCCAATCTTCGTAAGTCATCCTCTCTCCTTTCCTGTCGGTCCCGACCGAGAAGTATTATAACCAACTCCTTAGAAGAAAAAAGAATTTTATCTCAACACAAGATGCAAGACGATGGATCTGTGGACTGCCTTTTTACAAAAAGGTGAAGAAGTTGTAAAATCGGATAACAAAAACCAAAACCCGTACTTGTCGCGGAAAACTGGTTTCACCATCTCGTTTTTCTCAAAAGAGGGGTCGACTATGGCGAATTTGGAAGACCGGATTAAGAAATTAGCGGAGTGGATGTTCGAGGCCAAATATCTCGTTGTTTTCACCGGGGCGGGCATCAGCACGGATTCAGGAGTGCCCGACTTTCGAGGACCGGATGGCGTCTGGACAAGGCAGGAGAAAGGGCTTCCACCCATAACCAGACCTTCCACTCCGGTCGAACCGAATGCTGGGCATCAAGCGATTGTCGAGCTTCAGAATTTGGGTAAGTTGAAGTTCCTCATCTCCCAGAATGTGGACAACCTCCATCTGCGCTCCGGGATTCGGCCTGAATTGTTGGCTGAATTGCATGGAAATGTCGCAAAGCTCAGATGTCAACGCTGCCAGACCCAGGTGGAGAAACCTTTAGGGATAGATACCTGTAAGTGCGGAGGCAAGCTCGTTTCGAGTGTGGTGAACTTTGGCGACCCGCTTCCTCAAAAGGACCTGGAGGATTCTTTCCGGCATTCAAGTTATTCTGATCTCTTCATCGTGGTGGGATCGAGTCTTGTGGTGAGCCCCGCGAATGATATGCCGAGAATGGCCCTGCGATCAGGAGCCCGCCTGGTCATCATTAACCAGGGAGAGACTCCGATGGATCGAAGTTGCCACCTGCGTTTTGATGAAAAGATAGGAGAAATCCTCTCCCCAGCCGTCGACAAATTGAAGCAGTTGATGAGGAATTAAGGCTCGCACTTTACTGACCAACACTCAATATTTCAGTGAACGGTAGGAGATGGGTCAAAGAAAAAGTGGACGACTGCTGCGAAGCAGATACTTATACCTGAAAAAAGCGTGAAAAGTGATGCTTCAGATTGAGAAACCTTTAAACACTGGGGATTGTGCCCACCCATTTCTGAAAAAATTTACAAATTGGTTGAAATTTATAATGGTTTCATCTCTCTTATCTTCTGGAGGATATGATCCAAAGTTTGTTTTGAGATATACTCGCTGGGTAATTTGAGAACGTTCCGGTGCTGCGACTTTACCAATCTCGCAGGTAGGACTAAAAATTCTGTCCGAATGGTCTCCAAGGTTGCATTCTGAAATCTTGAAGGTAGACAGAGTCTCTTGAACCAATTGACCAGATTGTAGGCAAACAGTAAGAGATGGAAATAGAACTGATTGGCCTGAAAACTGTTTGTAGGAATCTTGGCCAAAGCATAACTTTCTTTGAGCTCCCTGATAGTGACTTCGATCGCTGCCCTGGGCCGATAAAAATACCAAATCTCTTCTGCCCTGAGAGGGAGATTGGTGACAAAGACCTGATAGCTGTAACGCTTCAAAGTGAAAAGCGTCAGTTGTTCGGAGTCTTTCTCGGGAAGGGGACGGCGGATGACCACAAAACGATGAGACTCCTTCCACCGGAAAGGTTTGTAGAAGAACTCGGCTGCTCCCCAGTTTCTCTTGAACCGGTAATAACGAAGATTCCCTATTTTGTTTTTGATCGGTCGGGTCATCTTGGCTACGATGACATAGCCAATGCCCTCTTGATCCAGAGGCTCGATAAATTTGTGATCGAAAAAACCGGAATCGGCTCGTACTCGAATTCGATAGATACCAGGGGGAACCTTTCGGAGACATTGTTTGAAGAATTCTGTTGCACCTGAAGAGGTATAAGCGTTTCCAGGTCTTAAGAGACCATGCCAAAAGTCTCTGGAATGATATTCGAAACAAAGCAATGGATGGTAAGAACGAGCCCCTCTTTTGTGAGGATTGTAGCCGACTTCGGCTCCTTCGATAAGCTTGCCATAAAGAGTGAGGACGGAGGAATCCAAATCGAACAGAAGGCTGGTCCGAGGTTTGGGTAGATAGAACATTTTCAGCCTTAAGTGGTCGTGGACTTTGGTGATGCTCTGAACGACCTGAGGATTGACTCGTTTGAGGAATCGCCTTAAACTGCTGGCATAAGGAAATTTCTTTAAGCCGATGATCTGTTGAAACGCGCCATTGCCTTGCAGGATTTTGGTTTTGCTTAGGCGATGGATTCCAGCAATCAAAGCATAAAGGATGGCTAGGATTAACTCTACAGGATGATAATAACTGGAACGCTGGAGGAAAGAGACCTGTTTTTGCAAATACCATTTTAATCTCAGTTTTTTGCAAAACTGATGAATAAGGAAGATACCCCCAAAGTGAGTCAGGTTGCGCTCTCCAAGGGAGATATGTAAAATTCTCAGACCTTTTGGCATCGGGCACAATGTTCCCTTTTAGGGAAGGTTCTGCCGTAGAAGCTTTATCAAGATTATATAGCGTCTCCATAAGGTTTTAAAGGCCTATCCGCTTGTATGGTGGTAAAGGAAATATCATTTTCACGCTTTTTTCAGGTTATAAAATTATAAACGCCCCCCAAGAAAAATGGAAAGTAGATACTGCAGTAATAACGAGACATTTAACAGAGAAGAAAAGCCAAGGCATCCTGAACGATACTCAATCTGGTAAATCCCGTCGAACTAACTCCTGATTGATAAGTACATCTGATAGATAGCAGTTATGAAAGCTCCTAAAAAAGAGAGTCCAGCCTCGTCCCCTTCGGTTATTGCTTCATCTTCTCTCTTGTATTACCTCTCAATTGTTCGTTCTTTAATAACAACCCAACCCGTACGGGCCATTTAAACCAGAGGTATTCGGACGATGAAACAAAGATTAATAAGGTGCGCTTTATTTGGCGTTGCCGAACAAATTCTTCATCCGCATCAATAGGCCGACGTCCCCGTGAACCAAATATTTCCCATCCATGAAAGCCTGTTGGCCATCCAACTCATTGTTTGAAATGGCCAACCAAAGTTCTGAAGGAGTCTGGATGGCCAGGTTCGGGGAATTTGCCTTTCCTTCATGGTAGGAGCATCTCCCATTCTCGATCGAGAAGAACCAATTCCCCGGTTGCTTCCCGGTTACTTCGAACTGAATGGTGGCTTTAAGGTTCCCGGCCGCCTGGGGATTAAACGTTGCTGCCATCCCTCTTAGAAGGAGTCTCATATCCTCCACCTTTCCCTTTTCTTGAGGGTTACCCTGTGCAAACCCTTCCAAGTAACTGTCCCACCAAAGGTTCGCCAGCTCAGCCATCTCATTAGCCTTTAGAAGGGATTTCTGGATTTCTGCTTCTGTTTCCTTTGAAACCCTTCCATCCCGAACCACTTCAACCCCTGCTTGATAAGCAGCGTGAAAAGTGACCTGAGCCTTCTCTTTCAACATCTCCTGCTTTAAGAGTTCCGCACCCGGCATCAGGAGTTCACCGATGAGAGGCACCTGGCCGTCTCCCCAGTGGCGGAAGATATGTCGGAGACCGTCAAAATGAGATATTTCGGGGAAGCCGCAAGTAGAGACAAGAACCATCTTTTGATTCACTTGGTATCTTGAAGGATGTCGATAGGTCTCGCCCCTCTTGATCAGATGAGGATCTGAAAGGGGAAGAAGCCTATCCTGAAAGGCCTTCAGAAGGGAAGTCATATTGTAGTAGTATAAGGGGGTTGCGTAAACCATTATATTGGAACTTCTCACCTTTTCTAAAAGTTCGGGCATATCGTCCTTGAATATGCACACCCCCGGAGTTTTCGTCCAGCAGGTGTAGCAACCTACGCAGTGGTGAATATTCTTTTGTTTGAGATAGACCGTTTCAGTCTCAGCACCTTGACTTTGGGCACCTTTTAGAAACTCTTGAAGCAGAACGTCTGTATTGCTCACTTTTGGCCGTGGGCTTCCTTGGATAGCTAAGATTTTCAACATTTTTTTCTCTCCTTCTTTGATGAATTCTTCTTTGGCTTTTGTGGGAGCCCGGAAGAGGTCCCCCATTTTCATTAGTAGATTCAAGTCCCCTTCCACCCTATAGAGTCCTTCCATCAGGGCTTTAGGCCTGTTGATCTCTCCTTTCGCCATCTTTAGCCACACATCACCGGAACAATAGATAGCCAATGTCGGAGTGAGTGTTTTTCCTTCCCTGAAGGCGCATTTTCATCCTGCGATAGAAAGCACCATCTCACCGCCCCCTTCCCCTGAGAGGACAAACTGAATCTCTGCTTTGAGATCTTTGGCCACTTCAGGGTCGAAACCAGAAGGCATGCGAGAGATGAGTTCTCTGGCTGTCGCTGGGAAAAAAGATGGATCAACAGGTTGAGTGGTAAAGGCTCGCTTCAGGTAGTAGTCAGGGTATTTTTTCGAAAAGGGTAGTCCGATCCCAAATAGAAGGATAAGAGGTATAAGGACGCAGAATACAGGCTTTCCGTGGCCAAGCCAGCTCGAGAGAGCTGAAAAGAAAAAAAGGCAACTCCAAATATAAGTGATATGGAGATTGATGCGTCTAAATTGAGGGACTTTCCAGACCGTTTCCGGATACCATCGTTTGGCAATGGCGTAGGTGAACGGATCATATCCAAATAGTTGTGGTAAAAGGGTTGTCAGAAAGAGGACAGAATAGAGAAGCGTTGTTGAGTGATCAACAAACAAGGAAGAGAGAAGGGGAGGGGTAAAGTAGACCCACGCCGTCCCAAACCCAAGAAATCCAAGAAAGGCCTTGTCCAGGTAGGTCGTGCTTTTAAGAAATTGCTTCGAGACAATAAATTGGATTCCTGCAAGAATTAGACCTATAACGGTAGCAATTTGGGCCTGGCCGAACGTACCCCCGCTTACCCGTGCCAGGACTGTGAAGATGGTCACCGGGACAAAGGATGTGATAAACAGGATGTTTTTTAGCTTCATAACATTTACCTCCTTGATCTTTTTTGTTGGAATGAGCTCCCTTTTTGTAATGACCTTCTCCCACTCACCTGTCTCGTTTGATTCAAAGAGGACAAGGCGGCTTCACACCAATCTAAAACCATTTTTGTATATCTTCGACCAAAGTCGAGCGTCAAATTCCAGTATCGAGCATCCCTAAAGGCACCTGTCACCTTGGCATAACGGTCAATGACGGGCGTAATTTCTTTTTCATATCTTTTCAATAAGCTAACGTGATATTCCCGCCATTTCTGTAGTTGAGCGATAAATTGGTCTAAATTCATCTGGTTGCCGAAGAAGGTCCTGATCATCATAGCGTTACGGGGCTCTGGCAGCTCCAATGGTTCGTTCAACCACCGCTTGAGCTCTTTTCTTCCGGTATCCGTGATGTGATAGACTTTGCGGCTGGGTCTCCCATCTTGATGCTCCACGGTGACACTGAGCCAACCGCTACCCTCCATCTGTTTCAAGGTCCGGTAGATTTGAGGTAGCGTCGCATTCCAGAAAAAATGAATCGATTTCGTGAAAGTGCCCTTGAGTTCATAGCCGGTGGCCGGTCGGTAATTCAGCAACCCTAACAAGGCGTGCGGCAGTGACATTGATTTTCCCTCCTTATTGAATATAGTTTATATTAAATTAAACATATATTAACCTATGCATCTATACCTGTCAAGTAAGTTTTTAGAAGGTTGTTTTGGCGATCAAGAAACGAGGGTTGCCCTGTCTTGTCCTGACACGGCCTTTTGATGAAGCCGAGGCAGGTTAGCTATGGACGGGCTATCTTGCAAAACATTAAATTTGGCTGCGTGTGACGAGATCCGGCGATCTGGGAAACATTACGGGTTATGAAATGATGCCCCGCTCGGTTTCGAGTCCCGCTATAGCGGATCTGGAATTTCTAACGGGGTTCATGCAAAGAGCAAGCTGTAGATGACCAAGAAAAGAATTTGGCAGGCAGCGACGACCCAGCCGTTTTTTAGCATGGATTTGATATCTTTCGTCTCGGCAAATCCCAGCGAACTAAACATGTTGGCGCCCGGATAAATGAAATTGCTCACTCTTGTCGCGACGATCAGCGCCACAGACCAGGCCAGCATAGAAACACCAAGCTTATTCAGCAAGGGATTAAACATGGTGTGGAGCATGTTGAGCGTTGCCACCGTGGCTCCTGAAATACCGAAAGCCCCGATGAGGCCCCCCAGGATAACGATGGCTGTTTTTCCGCCGAGATCGACCAAAGGTTTGAGAATGATCGCCAAGGCTTTAAAACCACCTGCAAGCTTTATAAAATTGATGAAGGGGTCGAGGATCAGGAAGAGAAAGAAAAGCCCCACATTTCCAGCCATCCCCTTAATAACCAGTTTAAGAATCTGATCAAACTTCAACCCACCCACCAAGCCAGTCATCACGGCAAGTCCCAGCATGACAATAATCACATAAGAAGTTGCCGCTTTGGCAATGATCCCGTAAACGACTGCCGCAAGGAAGAGAACGACAAAGATACCTGTCGCTCGTTTGCTCCGAGGGGTCGGGACAAACTGTTCCACGCCTTCTAAACGTTCATAAGGGTTGATTTCTTTTGTTCGGCGTTGGATCCTCTGGAGCATGAACCAGGTTGCAGTGAATGTGATCAGAGCAATGGGCCCGGCAGCGAATAATATCATCTCGCCATAGCCGATTTTGGTTAAACCGAGAAGCGTGACAACCGGAGGCGTAAAAGGTCCGAGGATCAAAGCCTCCTCTCCCACAGCTTGAAAGATCACAGCGACCGCACTCCGCGAAAGCCCCACGGAAGCGGCAATCGGCAAAATGATCGGAGCAAGAATCGCATTGCCTCCTGCCATGGTGCCGAGGAGACCGATGACCACCATACAGGCGAGCATGATCCCAAGCATGGCCTTCTTTTCAGAATCGATCCCAATTCCAAAAATAATCTTATGGACAAGGGTGTGACTGACCTTGGTTTCGGTCAGTACCTCTCCCAATCCACGGCCGAGCATGATGATCAAACCGACCAGTGCCAGAAAGGAACCCATTGCCTTAGCCAAGACCTCACCAAAAGAGATGAGGCTCTGGTGCGTCAGGATCGCTCCAATCAGGACGCAAATCGCTGTGGCCGGCAGGGGATCGACATCCCGGAAAACGAGAACGATATAAACCACGAGGGGTAAAAGGCCCAACAAGCCCAACCATACGTTGAACCCACCTTCTGTTCCCATCGGGTCATCCTCCTTTTATCAAGAAAACTTTTATGAATACGATGAAGCCGCTTTTTTTCGCAAAACCTTTCCCGGGGTATTTCCTGTTATTCTTCCGTCATGAACCACAGGGCAACCGTTCACCCATGTGTAGATTATGCCGGCAGCATATTGATGGGGATGATCAAAGGTCGATCTCTCTTGAATCGTGACGGGATCGAATAATACCAGGTCGGCCGTAAACCCTGGTTTAATCAAGCCGCGGTTTCTTAAACCGACGCGGCCAGCAGCCAGTCCTGTCATTTTATGAATGGCTTTTGCCAGGGAAAGAGTCCCCTTTTCGCGCGCGTAGAGACCCAATATTCTGGGAAACGTCCCATAGGAGCGGGGGTGGGTTGATTTTCCAGAATCTTCCTCAGCATTCAATCCTATGCCGTCCGAACCTACCGACACCTGATCATTGGAGAGGATGGCAACCACATCTTCTTCCGATAATGAAAAATAGACCGCTCCTACGGCTGCCTTCTCTTCTTGGAGGAGCCTCATCACTGCAACCTCTGGCGTGCAATGCCATAGCTCAGCGATCTCGTTCACATTTTTTCCGGAAAGCCCCGTATTCTTTGCCGACCCTATTTCCGCAATGACAATCCGGTTCGGACCTCCTCGTTTGTTCATTTCACGAAGAATCTCCGCTTGAAGTCGCTCTTTCAACTCCGAGGAAGTGAGCTTCTTCAAAAATTCATCGACACCGCCAGCAAGGGCCCATGGAGGGACCAACGCGGTGAGTGAAGTGCTTGTTGCTTCATAGGGATATTGATCGGCGCCGATATCGACCCTGTTCTGACGCGCTTTCTCTATTTTCAAAAGGACTTCTTTGCCCCTGCCCCAATTGTCTTTCCCCATTGCTTTTAAATGAGAGACTTCCACTCTGACACCACTCTTTTTTCCGATGAGAACGGCCTCGTCCAGGGCCTCCATGAGCGTTGCCCCTTCGCCCCGGATATGACTGGCGTAGAGGGCTCCATACTGGGCGGCGATTTTAGCGAGGACCACCAGTTCTTCTGTCTTCGCAAAACTTCCAGGTGGATAGATCAAGCCTGTGGAGAGTCCCCAGGCTCCCTGTTCGAGGCATTCTGCTAAGAGGCTCTTCATGCCCTCAAGCTCTTTCTGATTAGGGATGTGATCGTCCACGCCTGAGATGGCGATGCGAAGTGCTCCATGGGCCGCTAACGGAATTAAATTGAGCCCGAGACCGATGCGGTCCAATTGGTCTGCATATTGGGTGAAATTATTCCAACTTAACCCATGGGAGGGGAGATGGAAGTCATGCATTCTCAGGTATTCGATCAGATCGGTCCGTCGCTCATCCTTTACGGGAAAGGCGCCAATGCCGCAATTGCCGATCACCTCAGTCGTCACCCCCTGCAGTGCCTTGCTTTCGGCAAGGGGATGTTCAAAGATGGTAAGATCGGTATGGGAGTGGATATCAATAAAACCTGGGGCAGCCACGAGCCCATCCGCTTCGACGACCGCTTTTCCTCCGCCTTTTATAGACGGTGCGACCTCTCTGATTGTTCCTTTCTCAACGGCAATATCTCCCCTAAAAGGATCTCGATTCGAGCCGTCGATTACCAGCGCACCCCGAATGAGCAATGAAGACATACAAACACCTTCGCTATTTCATCCGAAGATGTCAAGCAAAAGTTTCACAGATGTTTCCATATTAATGGAAAGTAGATACTGCAGTGATCTTAAGATATTTAAGAGAGATGAAAAGCTAAAGCGTGCTGGACGAAACTTTTTCTGGCAAATCACATCGAATTAGCGCTCGATTGATAAGTACGTCAAAAAACAGAGGGGATATAGCAGATATTGATACTTCCTAAAAAAGGGTTCTTCCATTTTACTGACAATGGAAGTTTGAAGAGTACAGGAAGCAACATTGCATCGTGAAACCCTTGACTGTCTAAGATATAGGCGGGCAGACCGGCAACGAATCAATATAGCACACCCCAAAGACTGAAGATCTCTTCTCAAAAGGTATAGGGTTATTGCCTTTCCTTTCCGTGTAGATGCCTCTTCCCAGAAGATCCCCTCTGAAAACTTCATCCAATAGTCAGCAGATGCTCCTCGAAAAATGAGAGGACCCGAATTTTGAGAGACAAGCCTGTTAGTCTAATAAAAAGGTGAAAAGCAGGATTGGAAAATTTAATCGTAAGCACCTGCCTCAAAAGAAGAATTAGAGGGAGGTCCATTAGGGATTAACGAATAGGTGAGCACAAAAACCTTCCCTCCATATGCAAAGTTCCACCCACAAATACTTGCTCGACGGTTCCTCTTGCGGGCAACGATTACTGATAGAAGTATGATGTAGATGAAACCGCTGAGATGTTAATCGAGTGGCCATTGGCATGCGCGGGGGTGCAAAACAACTGAGATACTCCTTAAAACTCCTGTCTCTGGCCTGGCGGCCTTACGGTTACAACCACCTTGACTGAGGATCTCACTTACAGGAAGAAGCCGATATTGAGTTATGCTGATCCTGATTGGAATGCAACTTTTTACTATTGCCATAAAGAAAATTTGTGATAATGTGAATGAAGGAGGATACAAGCATTGGCAGATGATCTGTTGCAGGCATTGGAGGCTTCGGATGCAACCCAAGCTACCGGACTATTCATGGAAAAAATCGCGAAGGGGGGCGACGCCTGGCAAATCCACTTGTCCCTATTTCCTCTGGTCCAGCGAGTGTTGAATCCGCCTTTCATCAACCCTCACCTTCCCAAAATGTACGGCATTTGCCGGGAACTTATACCCTATCTAAAAAAAGATGAGATCCCGGCATTAATTCGTCTTGAAGTAAACGAGTACACCAGAAGGCCTAAGCTTGAAAAGCTTCCGAAAGCGAGTCTCTTAACTTCTTCTGTTTCCTTCAACGATGTCGAGTCTGCCTTTCATGAACAGGATTGGGAGAAGGCCACCGTATTGATGGCTACCTTCCATGCCCATGCAGGGGGAACAGAGTTGGCCCGTCGACTTTTGCTCCTCGGGAGCGAATATCTCAACCATTCATTAGGCCATTCGGTCTCCTGTACGGCCTTTATTCTCCTGGGGATGCTGGAGCGTACGGATCAGGACCCCTGGCCAGCTTTGGCAACCTTAGCTGACTACTTCTGCAAGGGCGGATTTTATGCCACTCCTGCTTTAAGAAAAACCCCTGCACTTCCTTCGAATGAGATCTTCGACCAACACTTACTAAGGGCAACCAGTGGCCGCGGCATTGTAAATTTGCACCATACGATTACCATTTACGCCATGGAGCGGGTGCGCCACTTTTTCACCAAAGAGGAATACAATCATATGATCGGTGCATGGATTGGTTTTATGGAAGATAAGAAATCAAAGCTGGCGGTTCTATACAGTCCCAAAATGGAACCATCGGCTGACTATACTCGTTTCTATGAGAGCTTTTCCAGGCTTGAGGCGGAACCCGTCGTTGCATCTTTTGGTAAAATGATCGCCTCACCACAAGGGCGAGGGAGACTAGGACGGTTCCTCATTAAGGGTTTGTGTGAGCATTACCGGGGTGATTACAATCCGCATTATCTCACAGGCCTCGGTTCAGCCCTCTGGGTGGCGGATCAGTATTGGAAGCAACCTTCTATCGTTATGAATGCCTTCTATCAATATGTAGATTTTTTATTCGACAGCCTGAAGGTCGAGGATTAGAATCGGGTGAGCCTGACAAGCAATGCCTGTGGATGTTTAGATTTATAAGTTAGATTAGAAATCTACACATCTACCTTAATGAAATAGATATTTTTGATATCTCCATTCTTGCCCAAAATCTTTCTCCCCAAATTTATAATAGAGTCATCGCTTATTCTTTCTGGATTTTTCCTTCTCTCTGGCAGCACCCCAACAAAATGCTCTTTCTCTGTTGCGTCACGCCAATAGAATTCATAAGCCGCCATGTTCTGCTTCCCCCCCACTCCTGGCCGGAATGGTTCGATTGGCAATGAAGCACGGATGATCGTCCCTTTTCCTATGGCGGATTCAATAGCACAAGACCCGTCTGCAATCTCCGCCCGCCTTCTCAAGCTATCAAGACTCAACGAAAGTCCGGAATCCATCATGGCTTCTTTCTCCATGTCAAATCCCTGGCCATTATCCTGGACAGTCAAATCAATCGTAGTGTTTCCCTTTGTTAAGAAGAGGTCAACAAGGTCTGCCTTGCTATACCTCACAACACCGTTCAGTACTTCCTGCAATATTTTATAAATTACATACCTTAGAAAGTCTGGCACCTCGTTTTCCTGGATGTCGATGTGTGTCTTTATTTGAATTCCCGAATAGGTTTCCTGAAATTCCCTACAGAACCAGGAAACGGTATGCGAGATGCCCATGTCATCGAGAGTGGGGGGCCATAAGTGCATTCCGATTCCTTGAACCCGCTTTATGATTTCTTGGATCTCAAGCATCACACCCTCTAAGTTTTCAATCCCTGCGCGGATCTGGCCACCTTTTACTTGCTGAATGGCTTCTCCAAGATCAAAGTTCATCGCAGACAAGGATTGTGTGAGATCATGATGAAGTTCTTTGGCAATTCGTTTTGTTTCTTCTTCCTCCCTCTTGAGAAGTCGAGAAAACTTTTGGCTTGTGGTTTCGATTTTCATTTCGGCTCTTTTTCTTTCGGGGCACCTTTGGGCACTTGTAGAGCTTTATCGGGAGAATTGAATCAGGGTGTTAAAAATACAGTTAATTAATATCATGAGGGTATTTTTTGTCAATACCTAAAATGAGATTGTGAAAATTATCTTTTGAGGATTATCACTTGAAACCTGGCGTAGAACTATGAATGTTCAACTGGATTGCTTCAGGAAGAAACGTTGTAAAAGGCGCGTGGGACGGATGCCGGCCAGGGACCTCACCAGAGGCAGCAGAGAAATGCCCCGGCCACCACGAGATATTTAGGAGAGAAGAAGAAGTGAAGGTATCCTGAGCGAAACTTGATCTGCCGAATTCCGTCGAATTAATTCTCGATTAACAAGTATGCCTTGCAAGCATGCTATTCGAGGCTGCAAAAATCGCCAGAGACGGTTATAGCAACCCTACCCTTTTCATGCCTCGTAGGCATTAACCATCATATGAGTCATCTGGGATCGATCCGTTCTTTTATGGGAAGACCCCTTTCCTTCGTCCTGCCGACAAGCTCGACATACAGGACTTTGGGAAGTCCGGCCCTTGTCTCTTCGGATTTTATGTAGATTTTTTGAAGGATACTTTCTATGCCATTGATGGAGACCACGGCCTTAAAAGAATCGTTGATTCTTTCGACGATGATCTCCCAACCTTTGAAAGCGGCCAGAATGACCTTGAACTTGTCCTTGTCAAGTTTCTCTTGACGGATAATTCCATAAGCAAATTTCCTCTCAATCGAATTAAGTTCCTCACGCCTGCCATTTTCTAAAATCCAGTAGGCGTTAACGGGCCTTAAATCAGAAAGATCCCTATTCTCCGTCAGGCGGATATCATACTGAACAAGATTTTTGTTCTTGTTCCGCTCAATGAAGAAGAGATGACCGGCCTTGTCCCCGGAGGCAGCATAGATCGACCGTGGCAAAAGGCTTAGGAAAACTACTAACAGCAACGCAGTGACTGATGATTTCATAAACGATCCTCCCACTTGTGATTTAATAAGAAATTATTTTTTTAACTCTCTTTTTTTGGAACTTGCAACAGACCCAACCCGCGAGCACTATCAGGAATACAACTATTGCAATATGCCCGATTTTCGTCGCCTCCGTCTTGAACATGTCAATACGTTCATCGCCTAAAAGACCTATTCCACCCCAAAATAAGGCAACAGTTAATAATGCTGTGGCTCCATCCACGATAAGAAACGTTGTGATGGACATTTTCATTACTCCCGCTAAAAGGAGTAACGGTGTTTTTAATCCTAGAATGTGTCTCCCAAAAAGAACGACCCAAGCTCCTCTTCTCTTAAATTTCTGCTCAAGTTTCAAGAGTTTTTCTGGTGAGATCAACTTGCGGAATCTCCGATGTTGAACCAGCATCGTTCCATATTTTTTCCCAACAAGAAAGACAAAGAAATCGGTGATCAATAGAAGAGGAAATACGATCAAAAACGCAGGGAACAGCTTGATGGTGCCGTGGGCAATTAAATATCCGCACAGTAAAAGGGTGGCGTCTTCTGGAAATGGTAATCCAATACCCCCAAGGATGAGAGTAAGAGAAATCCCTGCGTATGGATAATTGTTTATGAGATAAGACATATAACCTATTTCGGGAACGCGAAAATTTTAAGTCTTCGTTGAACCGAGCGATTTTAAGTAGAGTATACTTTGCCCCGGCGTAACACTACACTCCAGGTTAGAGTTCTCTCTTCCACTCTCGGGCCCATGTTGTTTATCCTTGGGTCTCCGTACAAGTCAACCTTCAGGATCCAGGCGTCATCCCAGTCGATCTTAGTTGACAAGATCCGGTTCGAAAACTCAGCCCCCTTTGTGGAAAAGCAGTTCTCCTTTTCCGTCCTGCTTGAGTGGACAGGGTTTTTTCAGCCCTGCCCTTTGGTTTAAAAATGGCCACTAAAATACCTCTTGTCAATTAATAAGACGAGATTGTGAAAATTATCTTTTCGGTCGTGGTCTCTTTCAAAAGGGCGTGGGGGTGAGGCTCGATTGTTGACTGTGGAAATATGTGGATTTTGGAACATACCGTAAGGCTGCACGACGGTATTTTTATGCCGGATAGAGTTGTTTCTTTTTCCGCGAACGTAGGTTTAAATTCAAGTGACAGATCTCATATGCTGCACCTTTCCTTTGACAACCCAATCATCCCTTAAAGTCCTTGGGGATTGGGGCAAACTCCAAATCATCGGGCCAGAGTCTGTTTTTCGGCCCGCACGAGATGATCCCTTTCCGGCACAGCTCTGATCGCCACTCGTATTTAAGAACGACTTTCCCCGCGATGGTATGCTCTGGATCAAATTGGACCACGTACGCAGGAGAGTGGGTTGTCTCTCCAAATCCGGTGCCAGCCTGTTCGCACTTGTCCTGCTTGTATTTGCCGGTGGCGCGGCTCTCCAATACAGCCGAAGGGGCGCGTGCCGCGGGCGCTTCCTTCTTTGGAAGTGACATGTCGGCATGGGGGGCGATTTGGGGTATCTTTTCCTTATAGACAGCAAGTGCGATGGTACCCATAGCCGAAGCATCGGCAAATACTTTTTCGGCATAGGAATCGGATTGCTCAGTAAAGTAGAATCTGTTCGTCCTGTCCATACCGGTTCGCCAGCCTTCAAAGGTATTGGTGCCATAAGGTTCGATGATATACATTCTTTCATTCCGGAGGAGATCTGATTTTTTGCCGTCAATAATATTCCTTCCATCCACTGCGATGACTACCCCAATACGCCTGTCTGACTTATTTGTAATCTGAATAGAATATCTCTGTCCCTTGACTGCCTCCAGATAGTAATACTCTCCCTCCTGATGGCCACGCAGGAAGGTTTCGTATTTGGGAAAGATCTCCCCATTATCCGAGATAATCTTCACATCCACGACATCGGTCCTTCGAAAATGCGCCCATCCCAGTGCCGGAGTGACCAAACTGATAAACAATACCGCAATCAAAGCAATCCGTCTCATAACATTACCTCCTTTTTGAGTGTCTTTTGATTTAATAGACAACCCGAACAGAAAAAAGTTCCGTGTTCAGGAAGAGTTTTTCAGTCGATGGGAAGAGTCGTTCCAGTCCCTTTTACCTAATCTGACAATCCTTCCGATTAAAATGCTGGACTTTAGGATTTCATTGCTGTTATCCTAAAAAAGAATCTATCGAAGGACAAAAATGTTGAGGCCAGGCCCTTTCAAGGTAAAGTCGACCCTCTTCCTATTCGTCATGACGATCCTTCCTGTTTTATTCTCCTGCGCAATTTACAGTGCTAAAGGAAGTGTTCCGTCGACTGACATGAACCGCTTCATCGAAAATTTCATTGCGAACCATACCGCTCAAATTGGCGAATCCGAGCAAATCATCTTCGCAACCAATAGAGACCCCTCATCGGTTTTCGTCACCATTCATGCCGTCGAGAGAACCGACGGTGTTTGGCACCTCGTCTTCCCCGCATTTACCGGATCGATTGGAGAGATGGGATTTGCTGCTATCGACCAGAAGAGAGAGGGTGACGGGAAATCCCCGAGCGGCATTTTCCATTTGGGATTCGCTTTCGGGTACGATCCTTCGGTTGAGACCAAGATGCCATACCGGCAGGCAATAGATGATGATTTCTGGGTGGATGATGTCAATTCGGAAGATTACAACCAATGGGTCAAGGGTGAACCCAGAGCAGCGTCCTGGGAAAAGATGAAGAGAGACGACGACCAGTACAAGTATGGAGTGGTGATCGAGTACAATATGGACCCTGTTGTGAAAGGAAAAGGAAGCGCGATCTTTTTGCACGTATGGAATGACGGGGACTCAACCGTTGGCTGCGTGGCTATGTCTGAGGAGATGATTTTGAAAATTCTTGGGTGGCTCGATCCTGCCAAGAAACCCCTGATCATCATGGGCACAGAATTCGAACTCCGCACAATGAGGTCTCGTTAATCATGTTTCGGTCGGTTGATCGGTCAGTCCGTAATTGAATAGAAGCCGGAGATTAAATCCCTCCCCCCTCCCTTTACAAAAGGGAGAAATCCCCCTCTTTGGCAAAGAGGGGCTAGTGTGGTGAGTCATTAATTCGTTTACAAAATCTTGCAATCGTAGCAAGAATTTGGTCTGCTGTTTTAGTCCATTTAAAGGGTTTCGTGTGCTTATTGGTAATTTCCAAATACCGTTCAATAGCCAATTCCAACTCTCGAGTGCTTCGATGGGCGCTGCGCCGAAGCTGTTTCTCGGTCAGAGCGGCAAACCAGCGCTCGACCTCATTGATCCACGAGGCCCCCGTGGGAGTAAAATGCAAATGATAGCGAGGCCGCTTTGCCAGCCAACGCTGGATCATGGGCGTTTTATGAGTCCCATAATTGTCCAGAACCAGATGGAGGTCGAGATCCGCAGGAACGGCATCATCAATCGTATCCAGGAATTTGCGAAATTCAATCGATCGATGCCGACGATGACATTCGCCGATCACCTGGCCCGTCTTCACATCGAGCGCGGCAAAGAGCGACGTCGTTCCATAGCGGGTATAATCATGAGTGCGCCGCTCGATCTGCCCTGGACGCATGGGCAAGATAGGCTGGGTTCGATCCAACGCCTGAATTTGCGACTTCTCATCCACACACAAGACCAAGGCTCGATCCGGTGGGTTCAAATACAACCCCACAATATCTCGCACTTTCTCAATGAACAACGGATCTTTCGACAACTTAAACGTCTCGGTCCGATGGGGCTGAAGTGCAAAAGCCCTCCAGATCCGACTCACAGCACTCTGGGTCAATCCCGACGCCTTCGCCATCGAACGGGTGCTCCAGTGTGTCGCATCTTTGGGAGTCGACTCAAGGGTTTGGGTAATTACCCGCTCCACATCCATGTCGGTGATTTGCCGAGGAGCTCCCGGACGAGGCTCATCGAGCAGGCCATCCAAACGACGTGCGATAAACCGCGCCCGCCATTTCCCCACGGTGGGCCGGGTTACGCGAAACGCGGCAGCCACATCGCCATTCTTCTTGC
Organism: uncultured delta proteobacterium; assembly: GCA_963765435.1. GTDB lineage: Bacteria > Desulfobacterota > BSN033 > BSN033 > UBA1163 > UBA1163. The sequence continues at coordinate 458,490 of CAVXWK010000002.1, read as the reverse complement.
CTTCCGCGCAGGCAAGAATAACGCGTGCTCGAAAAGCCAATGCCTGAGCAGTTTTTCGTCTTCGAGCCCATCGCTCGAGAGTTTCCTGTTCATCGTCGCTCAGGTGGAGGAGAGGTATTGGACGTCCAATGGTCATGGTCGTTCTCCTTTCTCCACCCACTATATAGCAACAAAGGTAATTTGTCAACAAATTTATAACTCAGCACACTAGGGGAGATTTTAAGATGAATATGTCAGCTCATTTTGACTCTTTACTAAGTATCCTATGACTCTATTTCGAATACCATAGAGAAAAATCTTTTTGGAAGATGGGGGTCTATTCAGGGATGAACAGAGCCGAACAAATAGCCAAGACGACACAATACCGTCACGGAATACAGCCGCTGATTGTTCTCTTCGCCATCTTCATTCTCCTCGCGGCCGGAGCCGCATTCAGGGCATGGGGGGAAACGAAAGAGGAAACCTCAGCGCACTCGTCTGAAAGAGCGGCTGATATTATTGATATTAGGGAAGTGAATCCTCGCATTATTGTTGATATGAAATATGCGACAGAGGATAATTTTACAAAGAAGAGGCTTTACGATTCCAACACCTGTTTTTTGAGGAAGTCTACCGCTCTCAAACTGGATGCCGTTCAGAAGGAGCTTGAGCGAATGAATCTCGGTCTAAAGGTATGGGACTGTTACAGACCATTGGCTGTCCAGCGGGCCCTTTGGGCCATTCTTCCGGATGAACGATATGTGGCCGATCCAAAGACGGGTTCGCGCCACAACCGTGCATCGGCAGTCGACCTGACGCTTGTTGATTCCCAAGGAAAGGAACTTCAGATGCCAACAGGGTTCGATGATTTTAGCCTTAAGGCGGGTCATCGTTATCAAGACGTTCCAGATCCGGCGACCAGGAATCGAGAGCTTCTCAAAGGCCTGATGGAAAAGGCTGGGTTCATTCCTTTACCGGAAGAATGGTGGCATTACGACGATGAGAACTGGATGCAGTTCGATATTATGGATGTGCGGTTTCAAGATCTATCGAAGCATCAGAATTAGGGGGGAGAGGTTCGGCGGTTTTTCTTTCTGATCATTTCGAAGTCGCGTGGTTGAAGTAGCTCCGCGTGGCTGAAGCCACCAAGGGTGCCAGTATAATCAGGGCGATCAGATTCGGAAAGATCTGGAGACCGTTCATGGTGTCGGCGTAGTTCCAAACGGTCTTCACCTCGGTGACCGCACCCACGAAGATCAAACCGCAATAGATCCAGGCGTAGACTTTGAGGACATTGGATCGAAAGATATATCCGAAGCAAAGCTCACCGTAGTAGGACCACCCCACCAGATTCGAGTACCCGAACAGGAACGAGCTGACCGCCACCATCCAGCCTCCAACCACTGGAATGCTGGTGTTGAAGGCAGAAGCCACCAGCGCAGTGCTCATGGCTCCGCTTGTCCATTTCCCTGTGATCGTCACCACGAACGCGGTCATAGTGCAGGTGACGAAGGTGATGATAAACACGTCCACGGTTGCAATGAGGCCCTGGCGCACAGGGTCCCGGCTCCGGGCCGCTCCGTAGGCCATACCTGCCGTTCCGAGTCCTGCCTCATTCGCGTAGAGCCCGCGTGCTGCTCCGAGACGGGCAGCGAGAAGTACGGAGGCGCCGCCGAATCCCCCGATCATAGCCGTCGGAGTAAAGGCGCTCTTCAGGATAAGGGCGACGGTCTCCGGCAGCAAGCGAGCGTGGGTGAGGATAACGTAGAGCGAGCCGCCGACGTAGAGGATCACTTTTAGCGGAACAAGCCTTTCCGCAAAACGGGCAATACTCTTGATCCCTCCGATGACCACCAGCCAGGCACCAATAGCAATGCCAGCCCCTACGAGCCACTTTGGAATGTGAAACTCGCTGTTGAGCACCAGCGCCATCGAGTTGGTCTGGGCCAAAGGGCCTGTGGTCATGGCTGCCATCCCCGCCAGGAAAGCGAACATCCAGGCGAGCACGGGTGATCGGACGCCGTTTCTGAGGTAATACATCGGGCCGCCAGCGACGCTGCCATCCGGAAGCTGCTCGCGGAACTTCAGTCCCAGGACAGCCTCGCTGTATTTTGTTGCCATGGCGAAGAGGCCGCTGGCCCACATCCAGAAGATGGCGCCCGGCCCGCCTATGGCAATGGCGGTGGCCACGCCAGCGATATTGCCGTTTCCGATGGCTCCGGCAAGCATGGTCATCATCGACTGCCAGGGCGAGATGTCCCCTTGAGGCGCAGAGGTATCCCCTTGGGTTTGCGCCGGGACCGCAGTCCCCTGTGCGGCGGATCGCCAGCCCAACCCGAAACGGCGAAGGTGAGTAAATTTCAACCTGGAGGAGAGGTAGATACCCGTACCCATCAGCAGGGCAATCGTGACAGGCCCCCAAACCAGTGCAGCTGCTTGCGCCCAGAACTCGCTCATACGGTTTCCTCTATCCTCTCGACGGTCGAGACTGTATTATAATCCGGCGTTGACGGAAGAGACGGTTCTGATTAGAGTCTGCTCATAAGCTACGGTTTTCATAAAAGGTGTCATTCCGGCGGAAGCCGGAATCCAGTGTTCTTAAAAGCCTCTGGATGCCGGATCAAGTCCGGCATGACGGACTGACAGACCTTATGAACAGACACTAATCAGCGCTCGTAGGGGAAGGAGTCATCTTAAAAATATGGAATGCCCGAATCGTACATGTAAAAGGTTGCCGCCCTCCCTTCGCCGAAGCGGCTTCGCCCAGGCATGTCTAAGACCTTCCACCCGATCGTCTCCTCCGTCTTGTATGGTCTGAACTCGCTTTTGGGATGGGTTGAATGTACGAAAAACAGGGATGTATGTCAAGCAAAGAAGACACTACATCGGACCGGGCGGTTTCGATAAGGACCCTGTCCATGAGGAATCCTGGGAGGCAGCCGGAGGGGTTTGAGGAGAAGGTGTCAAAGGGGACACTAATGCAGCTTTTTTACTCATCCATCCCTCTGCCCCGCTTTCGAGCCGGACCCGCATCCAGCCTGGGCTTTCACTTTCAGTAAGAATCTTAAAAGTGTTCTTCAAGTGTGCCTTGCCGATGATCCTGAACCGTATTCCTGGTCCCTCCCGGAGGTTGACGTAGGTCCATATGACCTTTCCTCGAGCGACAGGGGGTGGAGGTGTTCTCAGGGCCGGAGCCGGAGGCGATGAGCCTTTTTCTTCCTTGAGCAGCTTTTGTGACGAGGGGACGGGCTGTCTTGTTTGCGGCTTGGCAAGGACTTGCCAAAGATTCTTTCCAAATTCATTATAAAAGCCGCACAAATTGGGCGTGGCAAGGCTGCCCCATGTTGTCTTCAGGCTGATATGAACGACCACCGAAGATCCTTCCTCTACAATTTTGACTGTAGCCGGATAGCCTTCCTCCTGCTCTGCTTCAAGGAACATCGTGGCGCTGATCGTCCCCGATCCGGGGTCGGCCGAAAGAATTCAATGCCCTTGAGACTGAAGTGTCTTGACCACCAAATCGAATCCTCTTTTGAATTCAAGATGATCATATTTGACCCAGGTTTTATAGAAAGGACGGGAGATCACCCCTCCTTCTCTGGTACAATTTTTCTGGCAAGCCGGAATGGGGGCAGGGATTGTTTCTTCTTTGTTCAATTGAATACCTATTTGAGAACAGGAAAAGATCCACAATGCTGGCAGAAAGAAAAAGCAGATTCGCAGATTCGGTTTGAGCATTGATTCTCCCTCTCTTTGCCAAAGTATTAGAGAGTTACAAAAACCCTGAGCAGAAAAAGGAAAAGAATCGCCGAAAAGATTAATACTGCATTTTATGTGCCAGGATAGGGAGATTTTATTCCTGTGATTTCAAGGGGTTCTCACTTACGGAACAAAAAGGGCGAATCAAATGTGGAAAAAAATTTGACGGATGGCCAAAATTGTCCATCGAGTGGAGACACCCAGAAAATTAGAAACCTTTCCCGGTCAGAGACTTGACAGAGAGAATCCGTTCCTGAGCACAACAATCTTTCTTTTTGTTATTTCGGAGACGGACCTCGATCTCCAGAGTTCTTCTGAGCAGATTACCGTCTTCGATGTATCCGAAAACCTAACAATCCATAAGGAAGAGAAAGACTATTGATGAGGAGAAATTTGAGAAAATGGTTGAAGAGCTGTTGCATAGGTGAAAAGGAAATGGCAAACGACTGCCCTGAGGAACAAAAAGATGCTGCTGAGAAAGAACAAGGGGAATTTTTGAGGGGAGGCTCGTGGTAGAACCTCCCCTTAGCAGGCGTGGTTCGTCAATAATTCTCCGCCAGAATTTCGAAGTAAGCCCGCGGGTGATTGCAGACCGGGCATTTTTTCGGGACTTCCTTCCCTTCAAAGACGTAACCGCAGTTGCGACAGTGCCACTTCACGGAGGACTCCTTTTTGAAGGCTTTTCCTTCCTTCACATTTTTTAATAAACCCAAGTACCTGGTCTCGTGGAATTTCTCTACCTTCGCAACCTGGCTGAAGGCTTCATAAGCTTCACCAAGCCCCTCCTTCTTGGCGACACCGGCGAAGTCCTGGTAGAGCTTCGTCCATTCGAGATTTTCTCCGGCCGCTGCCGCTTCCAAATTGTCCGCGGTATTCCCAATGACGCCAGCGGGGTAGGCAGCCATGATCTCTTCATCTCCTCCCTTAAGCAAACTGAAGAAGAGCTTGGCATGCTCTTTCTCGTTTTCGGCTGTCTCCAGAAAGATAGAGGAGATCTGCTCATAGCCCTCTTTTCTGGCTGCGCTCGCAAAATAGGTGTAGCGATTCCTCGCCTGGGACTCGCCCGCAAAAGCCGTCAAAAGATTCTTCTCCGTCTTGCTCCCTTTCAATTCCATAACGATTCCTCCTTTCATTCTTGGTTAATCAACATTCTTTTTTGGGCGTCATAACCAATTTTATCCTTGCGGTGTGAGTTTATCAAATCAAAAATAATCTTCGATTGAATTCCCCTGTTGCCAAATCTGTGAAAAAAGCTTAAAGTCCAAAAAGGCGTTATCGACACAATTACAAGGAGGACCAAATGAAGGTCTTAGGAATTTTGGGAAGTCCCCGAATAGGAGGAAATAGCGACATCCTCTTAGACCAAGCCCTTGCGGGAGCCAAGGACGCAGGGGGGGGAGTAGAGAAGATCGTCCTGTGCAAGAAGAAGATCTCTGGATGCCTGGATTGTCAAAAATGTAATGAAACAGGAGTTTGCGCCGTTCAGGACGACATGCTTGAGATTCACAAAGAGATCCTGGAGGCGGACGCGATCATTCACAGTGTTCCTGTCTATTTCTGGTCCATGACGGCTCAGATGAAAGCCTACTTAGACCGCTGGTGCGCTTTTTTTGACGCGGAATGGCGATGGCACAAGGCCTATCGTCCTAAGATGAAGGGGAAGAGGATCGGTTTGATTACGGTCTGCGGGGACCCAAATGTCTCCACCGCCGACCCCATTGTCCACAGTTTCAAGAACACATGCCAATTTACGGGGCTCAACTTTCTTGGGGTGGTTCAGGCCTCAGCCTCCACAAAAGGAGAGGTTGCCAAAAACGAGGAAGTTAAGAGAAAAGCTTACGATCTTGGGAAGATAAGTGTGACCAAGTGACCCTCCGAACCGTTTTCTTTCTACAGGCAGTTAACGTTTCCTTCGGAATCGGTTCTCCAGGATGACCTTGTCAATGATATCCCCACAGACAATACATCTCCATCCGAAATAATCCTCGGCCTGACCGTAGAACTTTTCATAAGACATCGTGCCACCGCAGCGATCACATCTCTTCATGGTCATCTCCCATAAGTTATACTAATTTAAGCATCGACCCTTGAAATTTCAATGTCAATGGATGGAAAAGGTGGTTCTTGGACTGCCTACCGGGGGTTGAAGGAAGGTATTTAAAAGAAAAATTCTCCCCGGAAATACTGGGGCCATGCCACCACCCATTGGCCTCCCCCCAGGTGGCAACTCCTATCCTCTTGAGAAACTTTTCCAAATTGTGAGTGGTAACAGAAGGAGACAGATAGCACAATAGCGAGTTACAGCGTTAAGAATAACACCTACTACTCTTTGGTGCAGGCTGACCTACAAGGTTAGCGATTACGAATGGAAAGCAAGTATGGGGAAGGCTTTAAATAAAATAGGCAGGGCCATTACTGACCCTGCCTATTTGTCATAAACCGCTATTTTATTCTGCCATTCATCCAATCCTGCATTACTCCGGCTATCGGTTGCCGTTCATTTGGCCAACGCGGAGAATCCGGACTTTACCCTCTCAGAGACCCCAGTGGTTCGCCGTTGGTTCCACCAGTGTGGTGAACCCAGATAATACTTGTAAGGGGTCATCTATATAAAGATATTGGTCAGTATTAGGGGGAGGGGCATAGGCTGGCCAATTAATCAAATGTTTCACACTGGGATTTCCGGTTGCAGCAAACCGAGTCCACATCGTCATCATGGTTTCGGATACATAAGTGTCTTTCTGGTCAAGACCTGGGTTCGTGGTAGGCGGAAATGGTGGGAAGAAAAGGGTGTCAACGAAAGCAGATACCCATGGATAAAAACCGAACTCGTATGCAACATCAAGCCCGTGAAAGGCATGGTTTACAGCTTCGGAAGCAGGTAGGGTTTTCCAGCCATCTGGCACGTGGTCGAACAGATAGACAAAAATTGGGGAGTTTTGCTTTATGATGGGAACAAGAGCCTGCGTCCCACTAAATACAAACGTTATATCCTCTCCGTTCATACCGATCATGAGGGGAACATCGTTCTGCCTGTCTGTTGCAAAAATGTTTGTTTGCATATCTGGCAGAAAATAGCCATCCACCGTAAAAGCATCCGCATACCCGCTGCCCGGGACAGCTGTTATGATGTTTTCCCACGTTAGGACGCGTAGGCTGGCAAGATCGGAGACCCCGAGTTTAGTCGTTAGGGCCGAACCCAATGCTTCCGCTGTTGCCAAGGGGACGCTGCCTACACCACCGCTCTCACAGATAACTCTGTTAAAAAGTCCTTTGGCTAAAGGTGAAGCCATCAAGCCCAGAACCTTCTCGCCACCACCGGACTCGCCCCAAATCGTGACGTTGTGTGGGTCGCCACCGAAGGCAGCGATGTTTCTCTGCACCCACTGCAAGGAAGCGATTAAGTCTAATTGGCCGTAATTTCCACACAAATTACCTGATTCCGCGGCAAGTGCGGGGATACACATGTAACCTAACGGCCCTATCCGGTGTTGGACGGTTACTGACACTACACCGTGCTGGGGTAGGGGTGGGCTGTTATTGTTCGCCGGGTTACTGGAACCTTCAGTAAGGCCGCCACCATGGAACCACACCATTACAGGAAGACGATCGTGCCTCCCTTTGGCCGGCGTCAGCACGTTTAGATAGAGGCAGTCTTCACTCATCCCTGATTCTGGTATGCTACCATACAGCGCCACGCTTGGAAACAATTGCGGGGCCATAGGGCTGAACACGGTGCATTCTCGGATTCCCTGCCAGGGAGTGACCGGTTGAGGTGACTTCCATCGCAAATTCCCCACGGGAGGTGCAGCATAAGGAATCCCTCTATAAATGCGTACTATGTCTCCAACCTGGCCTATCATTCCCGGCAGTAACGGCGGCCCAAACAACTCCGTCTGCAATGTCGTCGCCCCAGGAAAGCTGATCGCATCTATTTTTGACCCGGAAACTAATCCAGAGTCTGTTTGTATTGGATCAACGATATAGTCGCCACCGTTGTGGTCATGCCCCCAATCGGAATCCCAGGCAGCAACATAACCCACCGGAATCATCATTAGCGATAGGACCAAAACTACGCCAATAGCTTTAAACCTCAAAATAGCTTTCCAATTCATTGTTCTCCTCCTTTTCTATTTTGCTGATGAAACAGTTGATGTCAGGCTGTCCAATAACCTTTTTGCCTAAATGCTAATAACTCACCAATACCCTAACACCTCTACAATTGATTTGCTGACGTGCTACCACCCCCTTTTGGTCTTTTAGCCCTCCTCGGGATCCTCCCTGCATCCCTCTTCTCCTCAGAAACAGTTCACCAATCCAAGGGGGTATAAGTATAGATTCAGCCCCCATTTACAAATGGAATACTGTTCTGCAGCCGATTTAGGTCAGCCAGATATCGCTGGAGATGAGGTTCTCCGGAGATGAGGCTCTCCGAGGCTGGATAAAAAAACCCGCAAAGAAGCTGTTTGGAGTTCTTTGCGGGTTTGTCTCGCGTCCTAAGAAGGACTCTCTGCAACTAGATTTGATACCCTTGTATGCTATTCTCTGCTAAATGTCAAGATAAATCTTTAATCTCCAAGTAATCCCTCAAAAGGCCTAAAAAATTGGATTCGACAAATCCGTAGATTTTAAAGTTAGGTTCAAATTGCAAAATCAATCAGCAAACAATATGAAGGAGGTGCTTTGATTCCAATAAAGCGGTATTTGGCGCGAACTCTTGAGATGATCGGAGGGTTCGGCTCTGCTAGCGTCAAGATTATACTCTAAATTTAGACTGCGGCCATTTAGGCCTTCACCGACAAGCGCAATTATTGGAACAGTAAAAGGAAGATTATGGATAGATTCCTCTCAGTCTAGTGGCCTCAGCCACTCTTCCAATCCCGAGCATCAGAGCGGCTGTTCTCATATCCACTTTATCTCTCTGAGAGATTTTGAGCACCTCCGCAAAACTTTTCCTCATAATTCGAGTCAAACGGTCAGAGATTTCCTCCTCGCTCCAGAGTAATTCCTGAAGATTTTGAACCCACTCAAAATAGGAAACTGTGACTCCACCGGCATTGGCTAAAATATCGGGGACTACAAAGATACCACGATCATAGAGGATTTCATCTGCCTCCGGCGTTGTGGGACCATTGGCGCCCTCAGCTATAATTTTAGTCTTGATCTTAGGAGCGTTCTTATGGGTAATCTGATTTTCTAATGCAGCCGGGACAAGGATGTCGCAGCCTAGCTCCAATAATTCCTCATTCGTAATCTCTACTCCAGCTCTGGCCTCAGGAGTGATGAGACACGAATATTTCTTCTTACAATCCAGAGCAGCCGAAACATTCAATCCATTCTCATTATAAATGCCCCCCCTTGAATCACTGATTGCAATCACTTTAGCCCCTGCTCGATCAAAATATCGTGCCGCAATCCCACCCACATTGCCACAACCCTGGACCACCACACGAGCTCCTTCGATAGGAATGTTTAAATGCCGAGCGGCCTCCTGGGCAGTAATAAACACACCCTTTCCAGTGGCCTCAAACCTTCCCAATGATCCCCCAAGTTCCACAGGTTTTCCTGTAACGACCCCATGGACCGTATATCCTTTCAAAATGCTATAAGTGTCCATAATCCAGGCCATGACCTGTGGGTTGGTATAAACATCAGGGGCGGGGACATCCTGGTCGGGACCAATCATAAAGGCAATTTCCCATGTAAACCGCCGTGTCATACTTTCAAGTTCCCCAAGGGACATGCTTTTCGGGTCACATTGAACCCCACCTTTTGCTCCTCCAAAGGGGATATTGACCACAGCGGCCTTCCAGGTCATCCACATGGCCAAGGCCTTTACTTCATCCAGATCCACATCCGGATGGTAACGAATCCCTCCTTTCCCTGGACCCCTGGTCGTATCATGCTGGACTCGATACCCTGTAAACATTTTGACGCTTCCGTCATCCATTTTTACAGGAAAATGGACAGTCAGCTCCCGCTTCGCCTGTTTAATCTTCTCACGGACACCTGGATCTAACCTCAAACGCTCAGCTGCAATGTCTACCTGCCGCATCGCCACATCCAAAGGGTTGATCCTATCTTTTTTATTTGACATAAGATTACCTCCCTTGTCTATGGGGTAAGATGACTTTTGTGGACACCAAAGTTGAGGTAAAATACTAAAGACGGAGGTGTCAGAATGGAAAGGATTCCGAGAGCAATCTACACGAAGGAACTTCGAGAGGAAGCAGTGAAGCTCGTAACAGAAGGCGGATTAAAGATACCGGAGGTGGGGCGTCGGTTATCGGTTGCGGCCTCGACAATACGGTACTGGGTTAAGGCGAGCAGAGAAGGCAAGCTTAAGGAGGTTGGAAAGCACCAGAGGCCGCTTACGGAAATAGAGATGGAGCTTGCCCGGGTGAAGCGTGAACTGGCAGAAGCCAGGATGGAGCGAGACATATTAAAAAAAGCGGCCGTGTACTTTGCGAAGGAGTCGCTGCCAGGTACGCGATCATGAAAGCAATGCGATTCAAGTATTGTATTGGGATGATGTGCCGTATTCTGCGTGTATCCAAGAGCGGTTATTACCAATGGTTCAGGCGCAAGCCTTCCAAACGTGTCCTGGAAGAGGGAAGGCTGGAAGTAGAGATAAAAGCCGCCCACAAGAGGACCCGTGAGACGTGCGGTCCAGAGAGATTACAGCATGAGCTCAAAGAACAGGGTGTAAAGGTCGGGATCTGCCGGATCAGACGGATCAGGAAGAAGCTTGGGTTACGGTGTAAGCAGAAGAGGAAGTTCAAGGCCACCACGGATTCGAAGCATGCTCTGCCTGTGGCACAGAATCTGCTCAATCAGCAGTTTAAGGCAACGACGCCGAACGAGGTTTGGGTCAGCGACATTACCTATATCCCCACAGAAGAAGGCTGGCTCTATCTGGCAGGGCATAAGGACCTCTGCACGGGAGAAATCGTTGGATATGCCATGGGCAATCGTCTCACCAAGAACCTGGTGAGCCAGTCTCTGTTCAGAGCCGTGGCAGCCAAACGGCCCGGAGCAGGCCTGATTCACCATTCGGATCGTGGGAGTCAGTACTGCGCCCATGAATACCGGAAGCTGGTGGATCAGTTCAAGATGAGAGCATCTATGAGCAGGAAGGGCGACTGCTACGACAATGCTCCCATGGAGAGCTTCTGGGGTACGCTCAAGAATGAGCTTGTCCATCACTGTCGCTTCAAGACGAGAGAGCAGGCCATCCGGGAGATCACGGAATACATCGAGGTATTCTACAATCGGCAAAGACGGCAAGCACGGCTGGGGTACCTTTCTCCGGTTGTCTATGAGCGGCAGTTCTATACAAGGCAACTTGCAGCATGAGAGAGCGCTTCGTGTCCACTATTGACATCAGGGGTCACTATTAGGCTTTTTTTAAATGAGTTTATCAACCAATTTGGTATTTTTTGTCAACACTAAAAATAAACAAGGAAGAAAGAAATGTTGCCTTTTTACACAGAAGGCGACAGGTAATTGGTCAGAAAACCCGTTGAAAAAGTCTATGGTAAGGGGGACTATTAGACTATTACAACTTTAAGCCTTACACCTTGGTAGAATATTTGGTATAATCACTCAAGGGGTGACGAATACAATCAGACCCGGGGTTGTTAAGAAGATTTGACTTTCAGGGCATTTAGCGGGATATGAATCTCAATATGCCCGTGTAGAATACGCTCAATGTAAATCGACAGAAAGAACAAAACCTATGAACCATTTAGATACTCTCGGAATGTCCGTCAATTTTGAGGTCGTACAGATAAAAAGGGGTAACACAACGAACATCATCGCATCAGTACCCACAGAAGTACCGCTCACGATTGTGGCGAACGATGAAGAGATTGCCACGCTCTCAGGCAGCCCTGATCATCTGCGGGAATTCGTCTACGGATTCCTATTTACAGCCGGTTTCATTCAAGAGGCCCATGATGTCCAATCTTTCTTTTGGGATGAGACAAAATGGCGGATCGAAGTGAAACTAAACAATCCGCCGGAACCTGACCTGCTTACAAAACGGCTCTATACGTCGGGTTGTGGAAGAGGCGTTATGTTCTCCAGTGTGGTTGAACTCGCTCTACGAAGACCTCTTGCAGATGAATTTATAATTGACAGCGATGTTATTCTTGGACTTATGCGATGGCTGCAAACCTCATCGCAACTTTATCGAAGTACAAGAGGAGTCCACACCGCTGCATTAAGCAAAGGAGGAACACTGCCGGAAATAGTCTGTGACGACATTGGCAGACATAATGCAGTTGACAAAGTCATAGGTTCCGCCCTCATTAAAGGGGTTGATTTCAAAGTGTCGGTATTACTGTGTTCAGGACGCATTTCATCGGATATTCTTTTTAAAGCTAAACGGTGCGAGATTCCAGTGCTGATTTCCCTCGCTGCACCTACGCATCAGGCAGTCCTGCTTGCGCGCGATATGCATATGACGCTGGTTGGTTTTGCACGAGGATTGTCGTTCACTATATTTTCGCACTCGGAAAGAATTATCACATGATTTCTTTTAACGAAGCGGTCAACACTGACGCAAATTAATTATCCACAATTAAGGAAAATAAATGTTTTTAACTGATACAAAATAAAAATGGCCCCTTTTCACACAAGAAACGACAGCAAATAAGTCAGAAAAATGGCCTTTCAGTTGTTCCTTCATCTCCGAAACAGGTTCGGATAAGCCCCTTATCGATTACCAGTTACCAAAGTGAGCATAACGAAAAAGCTAAGGGTGCAGCGGCTATTTGTCGTGAATCATCTCCTTTCGTCTTCACTTCTTACCGGATTTCCTTTACCTGAGATTCTTCCTCCAATTTGCGACGACAAAAGGGACAGACCCTTCCCTCCTGGATAAGCATTTCTTTCATCATCTCAATCAATTCGCTATCGTTTAAGATTTGCTTGACGATATTGGGATTGGACTTCCGGTCATACTTGCGGTAAGGAAAACTACTCTTCCCACTCATTTCTCCACTCCTTCCAGGCAAGAGTCCTCATTTTTCCGAGATCATGCCGGTCAAAAGGTCGATTTGTAACTTTCACTAATACACCCAGCCTACAAGGTGGGAAGGACTTGGAGGATTGCAAGGAAGGATATTATGTGGTTGAGGCGGTACGGGAAAGAAAAGAGGGGATAAACTCTTAATTGTCCCTCCGGCTTTTCATGATACGTTGGGAAGCACAGGGCCGATTATTACTATTTCTTCACTCCATAAAATCCATCAGGGTCAAGACTAGACGTATCAACTTCTTTCGCAGTTTCCATGAGTGGAAAACCGCCTATTTCGTAAATTTTTTCAAGGGTGGTCATGCCTTTAGGTAGGATCATTTCATCCTTAATTATCTTATACGTTTTGAAGTAGTATACAGTGACTTTCGACAAGGTTATACTCTCTTCGATTTTATTGAGAATCCTATCAAGGTAGTTAAAGAAAGGCAATAATTTGTTTTTCAGAATTCTTGTCTAATCAAGGGCAAAGATATTTGATTAAGTTTTTCTTAAGTAGTGCCGATCGTTCTTTGAAAACTGAATATTGATTTTCTTTTTTTGAGGTGTACACCCACGAGTCTTCAGCTAAATGTTGGTAATACGGTTGAAAATTACTGGTTGAAAGAATAAACAATATGATGCAGCGAACCCGGGTCAGTCTGGTTGAGCGCAGGTTAGGCAGTGATCAGGGTTTCGGCATTTGTAGATAATCGATGGCGACGCAACCACCAACCCCGTGAGATTGCGGCGATAGGGCTGCCCCAATCAGCGTAGAGAATTTCTTGAAATCCACTCCCATGATCACCACATTGCATGGGAAGGCGGCTGCCACACCTGTGAACTCTTCGGCCCTTTGGGCGAAGGGATTCAGATTAAAATTTGCGATTCCGATTACGACATCGCGGGCCGGATCTTACAAAAAACCGCTAAGCCTGAAGCCCCTTTGTGGTTAGTCTATCAGTTCCTACAAACCGCTCCAAAAGTTATTTTGTTATTACAAAAATCCATATCCCTTCAAAAAGCAAGAAACCTCTCGGGTCGTCTATGGTATTTTGTTCTCCTCATTAGGATGCGGTTCATCGTTTTCATACGGGCTACCCTCTTTTAAAGCCTGAAACGGAAGAGGGGATTCAGGTAACGGGAAGACGGCGCCTCCTCTTAAGACTTCATCATCGGGCGGAATTGTCTTTGAAGTCCACTTTTCGTTGTTATCAGCCCAATCCAGGGATGTATCGATACATTTCGCAACGCTTTTACCAGCGATATTAAGTAACAGGAAAAGCAAGGTACGCCTGAGGTTGATGGGAGAAACTCTTAAAAGAAATGGAATATGCCGAAGGATTGAAGAGAAAGAATAAAACTCGCTTTGGACGTAATGGTGTCCCTCGGCAAGCTCCTGGGGAGTCATGTTCTTGGGTTGAAATACGACGGTATGGTGGTCGTAATGGCTCCAATCATGTGAGATGATTCGCCCCTGATCTTTGAAACGCTGGTATACTCGTGTTCCGGGATAGGGCGTCAGAACATGTAAAGCCATCGTGGGAAGTTTGGTTCTTGCCAAAAATTCCAGAGTATCATCGAAGATGGCCTTCGTATCCGTATCAAACCCCAAAATAATGGAAGGGTGAAAGGCGATACCATTGTCCTGGATAATCTTGATCGCCTCCTCCGTCGCTTCTATGGACTTAAGCGTTTTTTTCATTCCCATCACGCTGGAAGGCGATACGGACTCCAGCCCAAAGAATAAGGCCGCACAGCCCGAGAGGCGACATAATTTCAACATTTCTTTGTCTTTCGCCAAGGAGACGGAACTTTGTCCTACCCATTCGATGCCCAGGGGTATCAACGCTTCAAATAATTCTTTGGAATATTCCGGGTGTCCCGCCACATTATCGTCTAAGATCAAAAACGCCTTTGAGCCGGATCGTTTGATATCCTCAACAACCCTAGAAACCGGTCGATGCCTGATTTTCCTCCCATAGAAATCCGTCACCGAACAGAAGTCACAGGCGTACGGACACCCTCTGGTCGTCAATAGCCCGACACAGTTAAATAGCGCCTTGTCAATATGAAAATCTCGCCTTGGGAATGGAAGCGTCGAAAGATCAGGTTCCGGTACATGGTAAAATTTCTGGAGGTTGCTCTTCCTAAAATCGTTGATGACATCTGCCCAACAGCCTTCTGCCTCTCCGATGACCACTGCATCGGCGTGCTCTATGGCTTCCTCGGGCAAGATGGTAGGATGAATTCCACCGAGAACGACTTTGGAACCTTTCTTTCTAAACATATCGGATAATTGATAGGTTCTATTTGCCGTTGCGGTCATGCAAGAAATCCCAACCAAATCGAAATCCAAAGAAAAATCGATCTCTCTGATTTCTTCATCTACAACGGTAATATCAACATCATTTGGCGTCAGTGAGGCCAGAATGTGTAGACTTAATTGAGGTATTTTAATAGCTCTTAGTTTCTTACGAAACTTATGAGAAGGTGAAATCAGTAAGAGTTTCATCAGTACGGCCTCGTTTCTTACAAAAATATTTACAGGATAACATCCCATCTAATGCAGCAACAAGGTTACCTTTCCCCAGGGAAGAGTTTGGATGCCCCTGGTTACGCAGAGAGAAAGGTGAATGTCATAAAAAAACCCGCAAAGAAGCTGTTTGGAGTTCTTTGCGGGTTTCTCTCGCGTCCTGAAAAGGACTCTTTGCAACTGGATTCAGCTTCTTTCTATACTATTTTCCGCTAAAAAACAAGGGAAATCGTTCATCTTCAGGAAGAACTCGACAAGGGTGGCAATGATGAATTGTGAGTTCTAAACCGAGGATTTCTTGCCACTGTACGCAGGTCTATAATGTTGCGACCCCCATTTCCACCTTCCGCAACAAATCCAACCTGCCAGCAGTGGTACTCAGTTCCCTCTCTATTGCTGCATTTCTCTTTATCCACAAAAATTTGAATGATGTTTCCTCCCGGAAGAAACGTCCGTGATCAGGCATCGGACTTCGTCATAAATTGTGATGTTCATGCGTTTGAACCCCTGTCTCCCCAAAAAAGCCCACCGAGGTGGTACCGTTCGCCATTGCCTATCCATCAAGGGACACGACCATGTTGCCCCTATGGGTGAGGGGGGCACCTCAGCATGCTTTCTGTCAAGCGATTCCTCTCGGTTGCTTCGATAGCTTCCCTTTTGCCTTTTGTTCCTGTTTGCTTATCTTCTGTTTCCGAACCTTGTCCTTATCCTTCTTGCCTTTGTCTCCCATTGTGTGCCTCCTTTTCCCGTTGTCCCTCATCTTCTCAATTCAGCACATGCGTATAGATCATGGTTGAAGTTGGATGAATTAACAATATAAAGGAGGGAGTTCTATGTCAAGAAAAAGTAGCACCGATGATTACCGATAGAAATCAAGTATGCTTCGCTAAAATGGCGGGTTGGTGAAGGAGTCATCGGGAATCAGATATTCATCGGGAGATGATTTTCGGTCAATTAATCACCTCTTGAGAACTTCTATTACCTCAATCTGACTGAAAAGCCATTTCTTTTCGATTTTCCTCAGGAGGCATTCAAGCTCCCGTGTTTCATCCATCCGTTCTCCCGCCGCGGATCGACCCGTGAGTCTGGCAGTTAAAGTGACTTTCGCTACCTCTTTCTCAGGGAAGACGACTTGAAGGTCATAAAATTTTAGATCGAGCTGAGAGACCTGAGAACGGGCGCTCCCTGCATAGGTGGATATTTCCTCACGCGTATAGCTTCCAGAGAGAGGTTGGTCAGGCACTTTTAGCTCGCAATGCGCATCAAATAAGCTGCCGATATCTTTCATTCTCCGTAACATGGTTATGGCGTTTTCTTCCGTAGACTTTGAGACCCATCCTGATAGGAGACGGAACTGCTTTTTTACTCGCTTTTCCTCACTCGAAAAAACAGTGATCGCAATCACGATCCCGAGGATCACCATCATCGCGGCGACGAAAAGATATTTTACTTTTACCATAATGGCGCCCCCATGATTCGGCTCTTCGAAGCTTGCCCAAAATGATGGTCATCAATCGACATGCTCCGATTGTCCCCGACCACATAGATGCAATCCTTTTCAACCCGGCGAGGGGAAAGATTCCAGGCACAGGGGTAACGGACATACGGTTCTTCTATCCCCCTGCCTTCAACAAAAAGTTTTCCGTTACGAAATTCAACCTTTTCGCCTTCGAGAGCGATCACACGCTTTAGAAGCATCACTTTGCTCCCGGCAAAACGTACCGTTACGATATCGTGCCTCTTAGGTTCTGAAAAAAGATAACGCAGCCTCCAGCAGAAATTTACCCCTCCATCGTGATAGGTCGGCTCCATGCTGGTCCCTCGAATAGAGAAAGGAATGCAAAGATAACCAAAAAAAAGATAGGCTGAGAGCGCAACCGAGGAAACCCTGATCAGGAACTTGGGTGTGATAGAGGGAAAAAAGAATTGTCGGATCTTGTGATGGACATCCATTCTCTTTGAGCCTTCCTATCTCATGCGTTCGGGTAGGGATCCCGCCTGACGCGAGTTAAGGCCGAGTTTATCTTCGTTGGTTTTAGATGTAGTATAGCGTAAACCCCGTTTGAAATTCCATCGGGGCATTATTTCTAACGGGGTAAAGTTCATCTGCCTGCAAAACAGACTACAGGTAGAAAATCGGAGGACATGGACACTTGGTTTGTTTCAAATTGGAGAGATGGCAAAAAAGGTCTTCAGGAAGTCACGCCTGTTGTCTCCCTGACAGTTTCTCCGGACTCCCTTCTGCTTGTTTCTAACGCGTTATGAATGGCCTCCATTAACTCTTCCGGTTGATACGGCTTCATGATGTAACCAGAAGCGCCTAACTTATAAGCCCTCTCTTCTCCCCCTGGGATCCCCGTCAAGAAGATGATGGGTATACGATGGGTAGCCGCTGATTGTTTCAATCGCTCTGCGACAACGAATCCACCCCCTCCGGGTATAATAATATCGAGGAGGATCAGATCTGGATTCTCCTGGTTGGCGATCGCAAATGCCTGAACACTGTCAGAGGCGAATACAACGTTGTATCCGTTGGCTTTTAGCCGAAGGTTCAAAGCCCTGGCCATATCTTC
The DNA here is from genome assembly GCA_963765435.1 of uncultured delta proteobacterium. Lineage (GTDB taxonomy): Bacteria > Desulfobacterota > BSN033 > BSN033 > UBA1163 > UBA1163. The sequence goes on along the minus strand of CAVXWK010000002.1, from coordinate 440,624 downwards.
TTCATCATCGACCACGAGAATCTTGTTTTTCGCCATCTTGTTTTATCTTCTATCCTTCTATCTATGAGTCCCCAAACTATTCTTCATCAGTTCGAACGAATGCGTCCCTCGCCAATTCTTTCGTCCACTGATCAAAGTTTTTCAGTCCCTCTCCTCCTTCAACGCTACGGAATCCATAGCTATGGTAGGAGCAATTTCTTTGCCAATCGGATTAAATTTGAGGGGATGAGAATAAGTTATTGAAATATCAATCAAATTGTGTAGGGAACGATGGTTTTTTAGCTTTAATAAGATGACATCAATTGTCACTTCAACAGCATTTATCGCATTTCATCGAACCTGGTTTTTTTTCAAGAACGTCTCCAGGCTCCGCGTCATGTATCTGGAAATTTGAAACGTCAATGGAATTGATGGTTGACTTTGAGGGATTTATGATAGAATGAAATGGAGGTCATTCAAAGGAACTGCATTTCACTCATCACTGGACCGACTCTCGCGCTCCAGCCAAAGATCGGGAGGTGACCCAGCTCACATGCACAGCAAAAAATCTTCTCAATCCACCGGCTCTGATGGCAATGGGCTTGAACCGGAAGTGGGGGCCGGCGAGGCTGTCGAGGAATCGGGGGCAGGAGCGAAGCGAATCTTAATCCGGATTCCAGCCCGCCACAATCCCCGGCTCCAGCAGATCATAGATCGTATCAATGGAGACGATGAACTTTATACCCTCTGGCAAGTGATGAATGTCAATGCCGTTCAGCGGCTGGGCATGAGCGACCACGGCCCCGTCCATTTCCAGATTGTCGCTAACATTGCGCTCAGACTTCTCAGGCTACTGGTCGAGCATAACGTCCAGCCCAGCGTCTCCACCGACCACCATCTTCCCGTCGAAGACGCTGAGGTGATCGTAGCCATGGCCTCGCTTTTTCACGATTTGGGAATGTCGATCCACCGGGCCGATCACGAACTCTACAGCCTCTTCCTGGCTGCCCCCAAGATGAAAGAGTTGCTGGATGGCATTTACGACATTCCCACCCGTACCATCATCATTTCGGAAATCCTCCATGCCATCATCTCTCACCGGGCTGACGGTCGGCCATTGACGCTCGAGGCCGGTATCGTACGAGTCGCGGATGCGTTGGACATGGCTGAAGGCCGCTCCCGAATCCCGTTCCAGGCGGGAATGGTCAATATTCATTCGGTCTCTGCCTCCGCCATCGAAAAAATTAAGATTGAGAAAGGTGAGCTGAAACCCATCCGGATTGCGACACTCATGAACAACTCGGCGGGGATTTTCCAGATCGACGAATTGCTCAAGAATAAATTGGAGGGCTCGGGGTTAGAGCCCTATGTGGAGGTTGAGGCAACGATCGAAGGAGAGACGGAGAAGAAGCTCATCCACAAGTTTCATATCTAATCTGACGGCCGAGTTAAACGAAAACGAACGCAGCCCCTTCTTGCTCTCAGTTCCGTGGCTACCCTCCCCTTATTTTTGTCCCCCGACTTGGGGGGCTTCCACAGAGGGACGGCTGCGTTAGGAGCCCAGTTTTTTGCAGAGTTCCGCCACACGCCTTCCCAATTTCCGAGCATTTTCGCTTGTTTTTTCATCCGGAGCGCCCACACAGGCCACGCCGTAATGGCCTGTTGCCTCCATGGGGTCTCCCACCACGATCATGCCGTAAATGAGTAAACATTGAACGATGGACATCATGGTGGTCTCCTTCCCACCGGATGGATCTCCCGAAGTGGCAAAAGCGGCCCCCACCTTATTTTCCATCTTCCTGCGGACGACCACATATTCATCAAAAACGCGCTTCAAATCCCAAGCCATGGCCCCGAAGTAGACCGGCGAGCCTGCGATGATACCAGCAGAATCAACAAAATCATCCTTATTCACTTCTTGAGTTGATTTTAATAGGGCTTTGGCACCCGAAACGGCTTCGACCCCCTCTGCAATTCGCTCCGCCACCTTTCGTGTGTTCCCTCCTTTAGAGTGATAAAGTATCAAAATCTGCATAGGCTTCCTCCTTCAAATGGATTTTTTTATTTAAACTTGTCTTCAATGATGCATAAGAAACGCGGACCGATCTTTTATTTTCTTTTCAGGATGGGATCAGAATAATAGGCAGTAACCATTTCATTGCTGTGATCTGTATCCGTCTGAATCCCGATGGCCAGGACCCCATCTGATTCTGTGCCAAAAGCGGATTTGTAATCGTTACGAACATTCCTTTCCTCATAGACCCATTGTCCTGCTTTTCCCTCTCCGGACTCCAGCACGAAAACCTTGCAGTGTTTCTCTCCCGGATGATCAAAGATGCGACCTTTGGGTAGATGGCTTGTCCAGATATATTCGATTTTAAGTCCCGGGGGTTCCATTCCTTCCATGATCTTGAAACCCTTTTCTTTTCCAAAGACAACCATCACCCGAGCTGCTGCATCAAATCGCTCTTTTCTTGTTTCAATGGCCGAATGAACCACATTGGAAATCTTCCATCTCCAGGAGAGGACACGGAAGTCTCTCTCTTTTTCTCCTACTTCCTTAAAAAGAGAGGATCGGCTACCCAGGCTCTCGGCTTTGATGATCGCTTTTCCAGCCTTCGAATATTGAGTAGGAGGCACAGAAAAGTAGGAGACCATCCACCAGCCCTTGACCGGTGTCTTATCCTCCTCAGGCTCCTTCGGGTTGAAGTCGCCAAAGGGAAGTTGGGCAAGAACAAGAATGAGACTAAAGGAAATCAACGAGTATTTCATTTTCTGAAAAACTCTTTCTTCTAAAATCAATTATACATCATAATTTAATGAATGCATTGAAAAATAAGGAATGACTCCCTTTTGAGATTATGTCGAAATCCTCTTGGTCACTGCGAGCGACCGGAGGGCGGGTGAAGAGTGCGTAAGATTGCTTCGGTCGTTTTACTCCCTCGTAATGACGCTAGCCGAGGGAGGAGCGATGCCTGGTTGCTGAAGGCAGGGATGGGAATGAAAAAATTTCCCTTGAATTCGATACCGTCGATAATTACCTTTTACTCAAATGTTAGGAAGGAGGGCAAAATATGATCAAAGACGACAGAAATTACCACCAGCGGCTACAGGAGTTTTGTGACTGTTATTTGGAGACCGACCCTAAAAAGGAACTGGAGAAGGCTGCCAAAGGGATTTCAGGCGATCCCGGCGGCAACCTGGACGAATTAGCCCTTAAGTTTCTTGGGCTTGGGATTTTTTACGGGGCTGCTGAGAAAGCCAAAAAGATTTCCATTGAGCGGTCAAAGGAGGGAGAGGTCCTATTCTCAGTCGAATCGAGAGGAAAATATCAGCTCCCCCCGCCTGGGGTAAAGGTGGCCGACCAAATCATCTCTATTGCCCGAGCCATCACCCATATTGATGACGCTAAAGGAAAGGAGCCGGTATCCTTTGGCTTGAGAAACGATCGCATCGACCTTACCTTTCAATTCGACCGGAAGAAAAGCGGAGAGGTTTTCTCGATCCTGTTTCCGAAACTGTAAGAGACCCGGTTTTTAGAGCGGGATCACTCGCAGAAGCGTTCAATAGCCCCTGCACAACGGTGTGAGGGTGTGTCCTTAACCAAAGCAGACCTACCATAAAGTTTGTTCTGTAACATCCTGGTATTGGCTTCGCCAAACGGCTCACTATTGACACGGATAGGTATAATTTCGTTTAGCCTCGGTATCGGTTATACTAATTCAACAAGGCGTAACAATGATGGAAAAGATCAAACTGGGGATCAGCGCCTGCTTGCTTGGAGAGAATGTCCGTTATGACGGCGGTCATAAGCTGGATCGGTTTCTTACGGAAACCCTTGGACAATATGTAGAATATGTTCCTGTTTGCCCCGAGGTGGAATGTGGCCTCACTATCCCAAGGGAGGCAATGCACCTCGAGGGCGATCCAGATTCTCCCCGACTTGTGACGATTCGCACCAAGAAGGATATGACAGATCGTATGATCCGGTGGGCCCGGAAACGCGTCGCCGAACTGGAGAGAAGGAATCTTTGTGGTTTTATTTTCAAAAGCGATTCTCCAAGCAGCGGCATGGAGCGGGTCAAGGTCTATAATGAAAAGACGATGCCGGTCAAAAAGGGCGTGGGAATATTTGCCAGAATATTTATGGAACATTTTCCACTGCTTCCTGTTGAGGATGAAGGACGCCTCCATGATCCAGAACTCCGTGAGAATTTCATTGAGAGAGTCTTTACTTTAAGAAGGTGGCGAGAACTCCTCGAAAGAAGGGAAAGCCGGGGAAACATCGTGGACTTCCATACAAGGCATAAATTGTTGATCCTTTCACACAGTCCAACGTTTTATCAAATGATGGGAAAACTCGTAGCAAAAGCAAAAGATCTTTCTTTGAAAGAACTCTACCAAAAATACCAGAGCCTTCTCATGGAATCCCTTTACCTGAAGACTTCACCGAAGAAGAATATCAATGTCCTGCAGCACATGATGGGCTATTTCAAGGAACAGTTATCCTCTGATGAAAAACAGGAATTGCTCGGTGTCATCGATCATTATAAGAAGGAATATATCCCCCTCATCGTTCCCATAACACTGATTCAGCACTATGTCCGAAAGTATGATCAGCCATACCTTAAACAACAGGTGTACTTAAATCCCCATCCCTTAGAGCTTCAATTACGAAATCATGTCTGATATCCCCGAAGATAGAAGCTTGACAACAGGCTCACGATGATCGTACAAATAACAGTCATCTTTGTCTGCGGGCTTCAGAATAATTTTTGGTTGTCCTGCGGATACTGTGCCTATTTAAAAACAGAAAGGAGATATATAAATGATCGACACCCACACCCACATTTTCCCGGACAAAATTGCTTCCAAAGTGACTGAAAGTTTCCGGGCCTGGATCGGAGAGGCAGCTGCCCTTTCGGGAGACTTCACTCTCGGAGACTTAAGAAGCTATATGAAAAGATGCGATGTCGAGGCGGTCATAACCTTCTGCGTGGCGGAAAGGCCTGAGGTGGTGACTCCGGCCAACAACTTTCTTTTGGAGATCATGGACAACAGGACCATCTTCAGCTTCGGGACCATCCTGCCAACCATGAAGGACCCCGTAGGGGAGGTAAGAAGGATTCATGAAAAGGGAATCAAAGGAATAAAATTCCATTCCCTCTTCCAGCCCATTCGAGCGAGGGATGAAAATCTTTTCCTCATCTACGAGGTCATGGATAAAGCAGGTATGATTGCTTACTTCCACGTGGGAAAAGACCCTGCAAACCCATCCTTGCCTCCGGGGACAGGCCCTCAGGATATTGCCAGTGTCAGAGAGCGTTTTCCCGGTCTTAAGATCGTGGCCGCCCATTTCGGTGGTCTCTTCATGCTGGAGGAGGCCCGGAAATGGATCGTCGGAAAAGATATCTATGTGGATACCTGCTGGGCACCGAACATCCAAAGCTTAGGGTCGGAAGAGGTGGTTAAATTTATCCGCCAACACGGTCCCGAAAAAGTCCTCTTTGCCACCGATTATCCCAGCACCAGTGACCCTATCCCTCAGATCAAATGGTTTAAAGAACTTCCTCTGCAGGAAAAAGAAAAACAGATGATCTTCCGGGGGAATGCCCGTCGGCTGTTGGGGTTAGAATAGCTTCACTTTTCAAGGCTGAATAGCGAACATCATGGTGACATTCTATCAGAAGCGTGGCTACCGGATGGTTTCAACAGATGAGAAGAATCAACTTCTCAGAAAATATTGGCACATCCCTGAGCGGCAGGTCGAAACCTCTGTGGTCCTTGCAGGGAGGAAACCGAGAATAGGATGAAGATTCTAAAGTATCCCGAAGTCAAGCCTACTCATTTTGAAAGCGCCGAAGCGAAAGGAGTAGCGGCACGCGTTGTGGTTGGCAAGGAAGACGGTGCGAGTCATTTCTGCATGCGAGTGTTTGAGATTTCTGCTGGCGGAAATACGCCAAAGCATTCACACGATTGGGAACATGAGATGTTTATCCATTCTGGTGAAGGTGAAATTTATGGCAATGGTCAATGGAACCCGGTGAAATCCGGCAATGCTATTTTTGTACCCAGCAATGAAGAACATCAAATACGAAATCGTAGTAAAGAATTATTAGTTGTGGTCTGCCTTATCCCATCAAAAGCCCCTGAATTGTGAAGAACAATTGGAAATTATCTCCTGCCAGGGTATTAATTCTCATGCGATGCACGGTGGAGCACCCGCCAAAAAGGATGTCCACTCACTCATGTCCTCAGATAGACAAGCTCATAAACGAAAGGGTGAATGTCCCCTTTTGCTTAAGGGGTATATAATGTGACGATGAGTTCACATTTTTCGTCCGAAGTGTTTCGGAGTTTGTGTCTCGTTTCGGAGTCAAAATGAATGGTTTCTCCCTGTTTCAAAAAAATCACTTTTTTCCCCAAGGTGAGCTCCAACTCTCCCTTATAGACAAAGATAAACTCCTCCCCCGGATGCTTGTACTCAACCATCTTATGTTTCTCTTTGGGCTCAATGGTAACCATGAACGAGCGGAGGTGCTTATCTTCAGCCCCCGGAGTCAACGTTCGGTAAGAATAGTTCTGGGTCCTTTTCACAAATCCTTCCTGTCTCTTTTCGTCAATCTGAATCTTTTCGTGCTCGGTCAGGAAGTTACTGGGGTCAATTTGAAGGGCGTTGGACAGCTGCAACAAAAAGGAAACCGGAGGAGTAAGACTGTCCGACTCGACCTGTTCGATGAACTCCGGCGGCTGGCCGGTCCTTTCCGCCAAATCTGCCATGCTCATTTTTCGGTCTTCCCTTAATTTCTTGATCCGCCGGCCAAACGAGACCGGCTCCTGGTTTCTGCCAGCTTTTACCTGGATTCGATAGAGATCGGTAATCTCTCTAAAGAGGTGATTTTTTACCTCACCGATCAACGCGGGAAGAAAGGAGAGTGCGTCCGCCACAATACCGAAGTCAGCCACCTTGAATATCGGCGCCCGTGGATCCCGGTTGACTGCCACAGTCGTCCCAGATCCTCCAAGAGCGGCAGTGTATTGGATGGCACCGGAGGTTCCACAGGTGATCAACAACGCTGGTTTAATCGATTTTCCTGTCTGTCCGATCAACTGTTCGTGTGAAGTCCAGTGAGCATCGACGGCCGGTCGGGTTGCCCCTACTTCGCCCCCCATGAGCAGGGCCAACTCCCTGATGCCGTTGAACCCCTGCGGATTCTTAACTCCTCGACCACCAACAACGACAACCCTGGCATCCTCTAGTGTGGCCGTATGGTGTGGTTCGGGAAGAGAGGAGATGACCTTGACCCTGGAGGAGAGATGATCCAAATTCTTCTCAACCCTCACGACCTCTCCGTGGGCACCCTTGTCGCATGGTCCTTCTGGAAAAGTTCTGGGGTTCAATGTAGCCATATGGGGTCTGGAGGAACTCCATGCGATTCGCGCCAAAAAATTGCCACCGAAGGCCGGGCTGAATCCGATCAGATTCTCGTTCATGTCGTCCCAATCCAAAGAGACACAATCTGCCCCGAGCCCAACATCGATTCGCTTGGCGATTCGAGCAGCCAATTCTTTGCCAAATTTCGAAGCTCCCACCAGAAAGACCTCCGGTTTATGCTCCTTGATTAAATCACTCATGATCGTCGTAAACAGGTCCGTATCATAAAGAGCCAACTGCGGATGATCTACAAGCAGAACACGCTGGGCACCGTAGGCAATATACTCGGTAGCGACTCCTTCCACCTTATGTCCCAGGATAAGTGCCGTAACCCTCCCTCTCTCGCCGCAAAGAGCCCGTGCATGGCCTAATATCTGCAGGGTTGAGCGATCCTTAGGGTGATGACGATGGTCTCCGAAGACCCAAATCTCCAAATCTCTTTTCATGGTCCCGTTCTAACCCAACCGTTTTTCCTTTGAGAGCATCTGCACTAAGATAACAAATTCTTCTCGAGCAGTTTTGAGAAAAGTATCTTAGCTTGCTTGCGCGCATCTCCTTCAATAAAAACACAAGATTTTTTCTGGGCGGTCGGGGTCAACCCATCCACCCACGTGCCGGACCCGAGACGGCCCACTCTGTTAGGATCTGCGTTCAAGTCCTCCAAATTCCAGCATTCGATGAAGTATCGGGTGAAGACGTCCTGGATGTCTATCAAGCCTGGAAGACGCACCCCTGTTCTTGAAGCGATCGTCAGCAGTGCAGGTGCCGACACCTCGAGGATTTCCCTAAAACCATCAGAGACTCTTTCCACACGGAACAAGCCTTTCTCTTTTTCCACCTTTTCCGAGGCGCTGATGTAAGGAAGATCCAGTTCCTCGGCCAGTTGGGGACCTACTTGCCCGGTATCACCGTCCGTTGTTCGCATTCCGCAAAGGATCAGGTCGAATTTTCCGATTTTTCGGATGCCCATGCCCAACACATACGAAGTGGCCAGGGTATCGCTTGCAGCAAACCGCTTGTCAGAGAGAAGCACTGCCCGATCAGCTCCTAAGGTCAAAGCCTCCCAAAGCACCTCTTCACTGATCTTGGGTCCCATGGTTACAGCGGTGATCGAGCCAGAATGCTCCTTCTTCATTTGTACTGCCACATCCAGGGCAAATAGATCGAAGGGATTGATATAGGAGGATTCTGCGGAGCGCACAAGACTGTATGTGTTGGGATCGATCTTCACGCGATCTCCGGCCACGACCTGTTTAAGACATACGATGATATGCATCAGTCCTCGCCTCGTTTTAATAATTCCCGTGCAATGACGATCTGCTGGATCTCATTTGTCCCTTCATAAATCTCCGTGGCCCGGGCATCGCGAAAATAGCGCTCGACGGGATAGTCCTTGCTGTATCCATAACCTCCATGGATTTGCACGCCCATCGAAGCAACCTTTGAAGCGGTACGGCCGGCGAAGAGCTTAGCCATTGCAGAAGGACACGATAGATCGCCTCCCCGATCTTTCACGTGGGCGGCGTTAAGTGTCAGAAGCCTCGCCGCTTCTACCATTGTGCCCATGTCGGCGAGCATCAATTGAATGGCCTGATGCTGAGCCAGGGGGACGCGGAATTGAACACGTTCTTTGGCGTACTTCAAGGAAACATCAAGTGCACCTTGAGCGATTCCTACGGCCTGAGCCGCGATACCAATCCGCCCGTTATCCAAAGCCGCCATTGCAACCTTAAACCCTTCGCCTTCTCGACCTAAAAGGTTGGTCTTCGGCACCCGGCAATCGTTTAGGATGATCGAGCTGACAGGGTTGGCACGCATGCCGCAATTATTCTCGAGGAGACCCACCTCGAATCCCGGGGTACCGCGCTCCACAAGAATGGCACTGAACCCTTTCTTGACATTGCCCGGATCTACCGACGTAAAGATGATCGCGATGTCAGCCACTCCGCCGTTGGTGACGAATATCTTATTGGCATTCAAAATGTATGAGTCACCCTCCCTGAGGGCAGTCGATTCTATGGCCATGGCGTCTGACCCCGCATTGGGTTCGGTTAAGCAAAACGCGCCGATCTTCTCGCCAGCCACCAGAGGAGAAAGGAATTTCGCCTTTTGTTCGTCATTTCCGAATTGACTGATGGGGTGAACCACGACGCCGTTATGCACGGCTAACATCAGCCCCATGGAGGCACACACACGCGAGATCTCCTCAATCACAAGGCAATAAGAGATGGAGTCCGTCTCCGCACCTCCGTACTGCCTGGGAGCCTGGATGCCGAAAAGATTGAGAGGCCCCATCTTCTCCACCGCTTCCCAAGGAAAACGTCCCTCTTCGTCGATCTCCTTGGCAATGGGGGCGAGCTCAGCCTTGGCAAACTGACGCGCCATCCGCCGCAGTTGTTTCTGCTTTATCGAAAGGGTCAGTTCCAAATCCTTACCTCAACCCAAAGGAAAGCATTGGCGTATAAACAGAAGGTAAAAATTATAACATGAATATCCAACAGAAGTAAAAAGAAGAACTTCGAAGTGGGCAGGTGATGCTAATCTGACAGATCTTCATCGGAACAGGAATGTTCCTTGATTTTTTCTCTTGAGCTTTTGAAGCAAAAACGGACAGTGTTCACACGGAAAAACTGCATGGAGAGAGAGTTTCAAGTGGCTCTTATCAAAGGGATCAAGTCCAAAAACTGTTTTAAGATCCTGGCGGTGGCACCCCAGATCGTATGTTTTCCATATTGGTAAGTATAAACGACCTCCTTCTGGCCACTTCGGAAGACCTCCCTTTCGCTAAAAAAATTGCCGTCCAGTAAGTGCGATAGAGGCACTTCGATCAGTTCCGAAATTTCTTTCTCGCTTACCTTAAATGGATAAGGATAGGGAAAAAGGCCAACAATGGGGGTGACGATAAATTCGGTAACAGTCACAATGTCATCTAATATTCCGATGATCTGAACATCGCTCTCCCTGAGTCCGATCTCCTCATGGGCCTCCCGGAGTGCGGTGTTGATCAACTCCAAATCATCTTCATCAACGGCCCCTCCGGGAAAAGAGATCTCGCCCTTGTGATACTTGACCTCATCTGATCTCTTGGTGAAGAGAAGGTGACAATTCTCTCTCTTCTTAAAGAGGGGAACAAGAACCGCCGCATGCGAAAACGGGGGATGCTCAATCACGCTTCTCTGCCTTGAAGACAGAGTGTTTCTTATCTGGTCAATGAAATCTTTCTCGCAATAATTCATTTTCGTAATAAGGGTTCAAGGATTCAAGTGTTAATAACCCTTTACCACTCGGACCCTCGAACCCTTGAGCCTTTTTTGTCACGATACCCCTTTTAAAAACTCAGCAAGGGTCATAATTTTTAATAAAGGAGAGAGGGCAAAATCCCGGTAGAGATTGAGACAACCCTGCTGAAACTCCTTGCTCCGGCTGGCGGAGCAGTCCTCCAAAAGAATAACTGAAAAATCGTGACTCAGTCCATCCATCGCCGTCATCAAGACACAGACTTCAACGGTAACGCCTGTGACAACGATCGTGTCCACCCCAAGAGTACGAAGCGTCTGGTCCAGATCGGTCTTGAAGAACGCACTAAATCGCCTCTTGGGCAAAACAATATCTGCCGGACTTGGTTTTAAATCATCCACGACCTCCGCGCCTTCTGTTCCGCGGAGGGAATGAACCTTCATCCTCCCTTTAAAGATGAAATCCCCTTCCAGAAAACTATCGCAGGCGAAGACGATGGGGAACCCTCTTTTTCGGCTCTCCTGTAAGAGTCTTTGAAGATTCGGTATAATCCCTTTTCCTTCTTGGTAGTATGGGTTCCGAGAGCTTTCCTTCAAGTTATCCTTCAACATATCCACGACAATGATTGCCGGTCTCATGAATTCTCCCCCAAAAAATAAGTAATTCACCCCCACCCGCTCCCTCCCCCATCGAAGGGGGAGGGGATTTTGAGGCCGTTCGCTAATTAGGTTCCCCCTCTCCCCTGGTGGGAGAGGGCAGAGGTGAGGGAGATTAATACTAAACTTTCAACCTATAAAGACGCAGTGCATTTTCTGTTGTCACTTCAGCCACTTTTTCAAAAGAGATGTTCTTCACCTCAGCCACTCTTTGTGCCGTGTATCGAAGGTGACTCGGTTCATTCCGCTTTCCTCGAAAAGGGACCGGAGTCAAGAAGGGAGCATCGGTCTCGACCAGAAGCGACTCCAACGGAATTCTCTTGACCACCTCTCTAAAGCTTTCTGCATTCTTAAAGGTGATGCTCCCTGGAATCGAAATATAAAATCCCATATTCATGCAGGCTTTCGCCATTTCATAATCTCCTGAAAAACAATGGATGATTCCTCCGCAATCCTTTGCCCCTTCCGATTTCAATATCTCCAGCGTTTCCTGATGGGCCTCTCGATCGTGAATCACAACGGGAAGCCCTAACTCCTTCGCCAAGCCGATCTGTTCCCTGAATCGCTTCAACTGAAGATCGTGTGGTGAGAGGTTTCTGAAAAAGTCCAAGCCGATCTCCCCATAGGCTTTGACCTTCTCGTTTCGACAGAGTTCCCTCAACATTGGATAGGTCTGATCGTCGATCTCTTTTGCATTGTGAGGATGAACGCCGAGGATCGCAAAGATCGAAGGGTGCGACTCGGCAATCTCAACAGCTCTCTTCCAGTCCTCCTTCTCCGTTCCGACCGTGAAGACATATTCAACTCCGGATTCTTTCGCCCTCTGGATGACCGCTTCCAGATCTTTCTTGAACTCCGGCATTTCCAAATGGGCATGCGAATCGATGAGCATAACTAAAGATCGGAATACTGGAATAATGGAAAACTGGAATATTGGGGTAAATCTCATTTTAGACAAGGCTTAAGTTTAACCCATTATTCCAACATTCCATCATTCCTTGTTTTGAGATTTAGTGCCCGTTGCTTTCACTCGATTGAAATAATCAACGAATGCCTTAGCCACCTCTTTTGATCGAACGAGAACGGAAGCCTCGTTGTTGCTCATCAAGGCATAGTAAGTCCAATTCGTACTGCCCAGAAGGCTCAGTTCTCCATCGACGACCATTAATTTACCATGAGTGGTTTTGGACGGAGAATCGTAGATGACCTCCACCCTGCCTTCAGATAAGATCTTTCCCGTATGACGATTCCGCTCGGTGGTCCGATCCTCTCCCTCTTTCACTTCCAAGATCACCTCAACCTTCACTCCTCGTTTTTCTGCATTAATGAGTTCCCTGATGAGAAGGTTGGAAAGAGTCGTTGGATATTCATCGTAATATCCCATCTCAAACATCATTACTTGAATGGAATGTTTGGCCTCCTGGATCATTTTCTTTGCAACTTGAAAGTACTGAGCATCCAACACCACCTGGACATCTTTTGCCGGAAGGCCGAAGGAATATGGCGCGAAGAAGGTGGAAAGCGGAAAAAGAAATAAGAGAACAAGAAGAACTTTCTTCATTAATTTTATTCCCCTCTGGAAGCTGCGCGCCGGAGACGGTCCATGATCGCCCGGCCCAATCCAACTTCCGGAATGGGCTCGGCTATAATGAGATCCAAATTCAACGCATCCAATCGCCGGATGGCTGCAAACAAATTGGCCGCTGCTTCCCGAAGATCCCCCTTCATTGAAAGAATCTCTACAGAATGGTATTTCAGATTATCCTTGGGTTCCTGAAACACCAATAGGCCGATATTTTTATCTTTATAGAGGTCGAGGTTCTTTTCACTCCGATCGAGAACAATTGGGGTCCGGGGGGCGTAGTGCTTCGGCAACATCCCAGGGGCAGACGGTCTGCCGTCGATGGAACTGATCTCAACCTTCCCGATGATGGATTCGATCTCCTCCAGCGATACCCCCCCAGGCCTTAACAACATGGGCTTCTCTTCTAAGAAAGAGACGATGGTGGATTCCACTCCCACCGGGCAGGGTCCTCCGTCTAAGATGAGATCGACCTGATCACCCAGTTGATCCCGAACATGCTCAGCCGTGGTCGGGCTTAGATAGCCGAAGGGATTGGCACTGGGCGCCGCAATGGGGCATTTGGATTCTTCGATCAAAGCGAGAGCCATGGGATGATTGGGCATCCGAATGGCTAACGTGGGAAGACCGGCGGTTACGATATCAGGGATATTTCTTTCCTTCAAGAGAACGATGGTCAGCGGCCCGGGCCAGAATCTTTCTATCAATTTCTTGGCATTGAATGGGGTCTCTTTCGCTAACTTCTTCACATCGGATGGATTGGCGACGTGAGCGATCAACGGGTCGAAATAGGGCCTTCTCTTGACCTCAAAGATCCGAGCCACGGCAAGCGGGTTAAAGGCATCCGCCCCTAAGCCATAAACCGTCTCTGTGGGAAAGGCAACGATCCCTCCTCTCTTGATAATTTCTGCTGCTCGATGAATGACCCGGTTATTACTCATTAGATTCTGACATATTCACGTGTGAGAATTTTCTTCAGACATTGGAAAGAAGCTCTCCCCAAAAACCTCCCCTCCCCTGGCGGGAGGGGATCAAGGGGAGGGGGATACTTCCACCTGTCTGTCCACCCCCACCCTCTCCCTCCCCCATCAAAGGGGGAGGGGGTAGTAAAGGGAAATTTCAAATATGTTCGACTAAGGTTTCTTCTTTTTTATAGCTTTTGACTTTTGTACCAAGGACTTCTTCGTCTTAGATCTCAGAGCAGCCAATTTTTCTGCTATTTCAGGATATTTAATCGAAAGAATTTCACAGGCGAGATAGGCTGCATTCTTCGCGCCATCAATTCCTACAGTGGCTACCGGAACTCCAGGGGGCATTTGGACCGTGGAGTAAAGCGCATCCGCGCCGTCGAGCGCTCCTGATTTGATGGGGACACCGATGACAGGGAGAGTAGTATGGCTAGCTAAGGCTCCTGCAAGATGAGCTGCCATCCCGGCCCCTGCAATCAACACCTCGATCCCGCGCTTCCTCGCATTCTTGGCATAATGGGCGGTTTTTTCAGGAAGTCGATGGGCTGAGCTGATCTCCACTTCATATGGGATGCCCATTTCCTTCAAGACCTCTGCTGCCTTTTCCATGATCGGCAGATCGCTTTCACTTCCCATCAGAATTCCAACTAAAGGCTTTTTCATAAAGACCCCTCTCTTCCTTTCACCCCTCCGCTTCCACGCTATCAAATCCCTGCCTTCGTCCTGCAGGGCGGAGCTCTGCTCAGGGAGACGAAACAGAGCTAATTTATTATGCTAAGAAATCAAACAGAAATTCACAAGAGAATAAACTGATCTGAATGTCAATGAGTTACGTTGCGCTGTTTTTCTTGTTTTGGAATTCCTTCGCTTGGTACATGAAGGCTTCAAGGCGGGTTAAGGTATTGGTTTGCTCCTGCCCATCGTAGGTCATATTAAGGATCGGGATGTTACTATTCTCTTCCCGATATCGCTTGAGTAAGGTACTGACAATCGTCCCAGGCATGCATGTAAATGGCATGATGTTGACAATTCCACTGGCGCCCCTCTTGGCAAAATCGATCGTCTTTCCAACGGAGAGGATGGCTTCCCCTTCGAAGGAAGAGTCAATGTACGGTCTCGCCTTTTCAAAAATGGAATCGGTTGGGGGTTCCCCAATTTTTCTGAGATGACCTTTGAATATTTTCTCTAAATGGTGTTCGTCCTTCTTCTGATAATAGTCTGTAAGAAAAACTTTTAATAGATTCGGAAACGACTTCTTCTTGAAACTCCTCTTCTTGGCGATGGTGTTGACATAGAGAATCCATTCCGTCAGAGGGGCGATCCATGCTTCTCCTCCAAACTGTTCAATCTTTCGAATAGCATTCTCGTTGGCGAACCGATTGAGCCGGACAAAGATCTCTCCAACAATCCCAATGACCGGCTTGGCTCCAAATCCGTTTACTTCGATCTTGTTGAAGTCCTCGATGCTCTTTTGTAAGGCCTCCTCCAAATGATCTCCCTTGCGGATCGCTTCGCATGCTCTCTTCAGTGACTCTTTATAGACCTGATCCGTTTTTCCCTTTTCCTTCTCATAGGGCCGTGTCTCCAAGAGTTTCTTCATCAACAGGTCCACCGCTACAATTCCCTGCCATCCCAAACGGGTGAACTGAGAACCCATGATACCCAGATCGCTATAAAGCGTCTCGTCCTGATTGGGTGAGTAAACAGGAACATGATGAAAACCCAAATCATCTAGAACAAGGCGATGGAAGCGATGGTATTGGCCAAACCGGCATGGTCCGCTGCCAGAAGGCATGAAAAAGGCGGCCCGCTTGTGATCGAAACTTGGATCCTTTACCAATTTGACCATGTCTCCGGTCGTCAGGATACAAGGATAACACTCTTTGCCTGACGTGAGTTTCCTTCCCCAATAAAGGGTTTCCTCGTCTGATTCTGGAAAAACGTCTGCGTCCACGCCGCAAGCCTGGAAAGCCGCAGCCACTGCAAAAGAGTGGTCACACATATAGGGGATGTAGATTTTTTTTGTCCGGTCCGTCTTCGCCTTATCTTTTTTAAAGAGGAGAACCTTTTTCACCTCAACATTTTTCAAACTGTCTAAGAAGGCCTCGCAGCGTGTGATCGCCCCCGCATCGGCGCTGTGCTCATCAATTTCCAATTGGAGATACGGCTTGCCTTTGGATAAATCCCTGAAGAAGTGGCTGATGAAGGAATCCGGTCCGCAGCCAAAATTAGTGATATAGACTGCATAAAGTCTGGGGTTTTCCTTGATGATCTTTCCGGCGGCCAGGATCCTCTGCCCGTATCGCCAATACATCTCCTGAATCTCTTCCGTAGGAGCGACCGATTCCAAAGGAAGGAAGTCCATGGGGATGGGAAGGACTCCTAAATCTTGCAATTTTTTTGGAAGCTCAAGATTAACCCCGGAGTCGCAGGAATTGTAAGGCCTGCCCACGATCACCATGACCTTGTCATTTGGGCCAACCTGACCCAGAACCTCTTTTCCACGATTGAGCATGGATTGATAAAATAGGGCTTGAAATATTTCTGCCTTCTCAAGGGCCCTTCTCACCCGCTTCGACCCTCGATCGAGGGATCTTCCGAATTCGACTAACTCCTTCTCCAGATATTCTCTCTCAAACCCGAAGTGAAGGATGGGTTGAAGGATGCTCACACCGTTCTTTTTGAAATCGATGGCTGAAGGGACGGCGTAGGGAAAGGACTGCGCATAAGGACATGCCGAGCTATTGGGGATCTCCGGATGGGAGGGTTTAAGATTGACGATGCTCGGCAGGAAGATTTTTTTTATCCCTTTCTCCAAAAGGTTGAGGATATGGCCGTGGCTCACTTTAATCGGGAAGCACGTTTCGGCCACGACATTCTCCACTCCTTTTCGAATCAGTTCTTTGTTCGTTATGTCGGAGAGAACCACTCGATAACCTATTTCCGTAAAGAATGCCTTCCAGAATGGAAACATCTCGTGGAAATAAAGAATTCTGGGTATCCCGATCTCTGGGGCGTCGGCTGGGAGTTGTTCTTCTCCTTCATACGGAGCGGAGAGCATCTTTTCTCTCTCTAAAAAGAGATCCGGGATGTCCGAACCCTTTGTCCGTTTGATCACATCGTATTTCTCACATCGGCTTCCGTAAAAGAGGGGTTTCTCTCCCTCGACACTCACCTTTCGGATGAGGCAGAGATTGGAACAACCTTTGCATTCAAAAGACGTCTGTTCATAACGACGTTGACTCAGGTCAAATCCCTTGAAACCCGACCGCTCCCATGTCCTTTCTTCCATGGCCAGAATGGCGACACCGATGGCCCCGGTCACATCATGATTCTCAGGGACGAGGATCTCTTTACCTAGGACCTTCTCAAAGGCAGCCACGACCCCTTTGTTAAAGGCCGTCCCGCCCTGGAAAAAGATCCGATCTCCAATGCGGCGGTCCCCGACCACGCGATTGAGATAGTTCTGAACGATGGAGTAGCTGAGTCCGGCAATCAGGTCATCTTTTTCGGCGCCCATTTGCTGGTGATGAACCAGATCGGACTCGATGAACACAGTACATCGTTCCCCCATCCTCACCGGCTCTCCGGCAGAGAGGGCAAGTCTCCCGAATTCTTCTTTGATGGAGACATCCAGTTTTTCAGCCTGCTCCTCCAAAAAAGATCCCGTGCCGGCGGCGCACACCTTGTTCATCTCAAAATCGATCACCACCCCGTTGTCGATGCTGATATATTTGGAGTCCTGTCCGCCGATCTCAAAGATGGTATCCACTCTCGGATCAATGTAGATAGCTGCAGTGGCCTGGGCAGTGATCTCATTTCGCACCAGATCCGCCCCCACGAAATCTGCCGTAAGGTAGCGACCGGAGCCCGTGGTTCCAACCCCTTTGATCTCGACACGGTCTCCGATCTCGTCGCCGATCTCCTGGAGTCCAATGCGAACCGCCTCGATGGGCCGACCCGCCGTCATCAGATAACGTTTTGCAAGAACCTTCTTTTGCCTGTCAATGACGACCAAGTTGGTGCTGATCGAACCTACATCCAATCCCAGATAAGCCTCGATCTTTTCTTCCCCTGAACTCTGGCAGCAAAGATTGACCTCCGCGCGCTGGATGAGATGGTCAGGAGAAAGAGAAAGGCATTGTAAGGACGCCCGTTCTTCTCGATGGTCTTGGAGATATTGATTGAGGCGGCTCAGGCCATTCCATTCCTTCTTGCTCTTCTTGTCTTCCTGGCCTACCAGGATGGCACCGATGGCCCCCATCGAAGCAAAATGCTTTGGAACGATGAGTTCCCCGTCGGAAAGCTCCAGTACATCCAAAAAGGCTTTCCACATCCCCACATTGGCCGCCACTCCCCCTTGGAAGGAGATAGGCTTCAGGAACATCTTTCCCTTTCCAATGTTACTCTTGAAGTTTCTGGCCAAGGCATAACAGAGGCCAGCCACAATGTCGTAATCCGGCGTGGCGATCTGTTGAAGATGGATCATATCCGACTTGGCGAAGACGCTGCATCGGCCTGCAATGCGGGGTGGGTTCGTCGATTTGAGAGCGAGCTGCCCAAATTTTTCAATAGTCAGGCCTAATCGGCTGGCTTGCTGATCGAGAAAGGATCCGGTGCCTGCGGCGCAGAGGGTATTCATCGAAAAATCACTGATCTTGGAGCGACCCTCCTCTTCTTCGATGAAAATTAGTTTGGAATCCTCTCCCCCGATATCAATGATCGTCCTGACCCCGGGATAGAAATATTGAACCGCTTTTGCCTGAGCAATAATCTCATTGATGAAATTTCCCCCTAAGAGTTCGGAAAGGAGTTTCCCTCCCGTGCCAGTAAACGAGATGGAATGAAATTGTTCAGGGGGAATCCGTTGAAGAATCTCCTGCAGTACCCTCTGAACGGTCAGGAGGGGTTGCCCCTTGGTGCGTGTGTAATGTTCCTCCAGCACATTCCGATGATCGTCCATGACGACGGTATTCGCGCTGACGGATCCGACATCAATGCCCAGATAAAGCAACTTCATCTCCTCCGACCGACCCCTATTTAGCTCATCTTCCCCCTTAGCAAATAGGGAAAGGGCTAATCTTAAAATTCTAATCTATTTAAATTCGACTTTTCAAGTTTAATTTCTCCTCCTCTGACAAAAACGAACACGAACATTAACTCCCTTCATCTCTTCCTTGGGAGACTGTGCCGCAATGGTGACAACGGAAAAAATGAACCCCTCCATGTTAGAGAATGCAAGATTGTTAGGGGACAGGCGGCTGGCTGAGGAAGCTTTAGAGCGGAACCTTTTATCATGTAAATTCATACGCATATACTTCATGAAGACATCATTTCCGATGACAAGAATGATTGACTATACCTTTCAAAAACCCGCAATTCTAAAGCTTCCGAAGCTGGTCACCTGTCCCCTCACTGCAATAACGACACAATCTGCTGGCGGAGGAGAGTTTTTGGTTTGATTTCAAACAAATCCTGTGATAATAGTGAAGCTGCACGCCCTAATGAGCGGGGCTTCCCGGTGAGGTAGTTTCCGTCTATATTGTGCCCTTCGACCCCACCCTAAAGGAGGGGGCCCTGCGGGGCACATACCGGCCAAATCGATATGGAAAAGGCAAGGGCACGGGTCATCGTTGAAGGGAGGGTTCAAGGGGTCTTCTTTCGCCAGCACACTCAGGATATGGCTTTTAGGCTGGGGGTAATGGGCTGGGTTAAGAACCGCAGGGACGGC
The DNA here is from genome assembly GCA_963765435.1 of uncultured delta proteobacterium. Taxonomy (GTDB): domain Bacteria; phylum Desulfobacterota; class BSN033; order BSN033; family UBA1163; genus UBA1163. The sequence goes on along the minus strand of CAVXWK010000002.1, from coordinate 421,036 downwards.
AGTGTCGAGGCGGTCTTTGAGGGCGATAGGGAAAAGGTGGATCAGATCATTCAGTGGTGCCATCGAGGTCCCTCCGAGGCAAGAGTGAAAAACGTCAGCGTGGTCTGGGAGGAGTATACCGAAGAGTTTGAAGACTTCTCTGTCACTTATTGACCGGCTACGTGCCCGGGACCCCGTCACCGTGGAGCTTCCATCCCTTTGGCAGCATCCTTATTCTCTTTGAAAACCCTTCTCTTCACATCCTTCTCCACGTCCCGCTCCACTTCTCCTTTTTTCTTTTTGATCATGTCTTCCATGACTTCCATTCTTTTGCCGGTATCGATTAGACCAACTCCTACCTTCTTCAAGGTCCGGCTGCCGCCGAAGTAGACGAAGAGAAAGAAGATAAGGATACCAACGATCACTCCCATGATGAACTTACCCATTGTCCTTCCCCCTCCCTTTCCCGATTTATTCTTTCGATTTAGACTACCAGGATTTGTTAAATTTTTCAATCGATTTCTCCATGAGCCTCATATCCATGACAGAATTGTTTTGAACTGAAAGGGTGTGATAAGATGGTATTCGAAGTAAGTGGCAAGAATCATTTCCATCGAGACGTTTCAGAGTGAAATAGGATGCAAAAGCGACTCCTTGTTATTTCAATCTCTGCTTTCATGATCCAATTATATCTTCCTTCTTTAACCATTCATGCCCAATCACAAGACATCATTGAAGTAGGAAAGTTTTCTGCTGGGACCATGGGAGACACGCTCCCCCCTGGCTGGAAGCCCCTCACTTTTAAGAAGATCGAGAGGCATACTACTTATACATTGATAAAGGTCGACAATACCGTAGTCGTAAAGGCAGTGGCTGAGGCATCGGCATCTGGCTTAACCAGGGAGATTAAGATCAACCCCAAAGAGTATCCCATCGTGCAGTGGCGCTGGAAGATCATGAATATCCTGAAAAAAGGGGACGTACACCGAAAGGAAGGAGACGATTACCCTGCACGGATCTATATTACTTTCGAATACGATGCCAGTAAGTTGGGATTCTTCGAAAAAGCAAAGTACCAAATAGTCAAATTGTTATACGGAGAGTACCCGCCGCTTGCTGCAATCAACTACATCTGGGAAAGCAAAGCTCCGGTTGGGACAATGGTTCCCAACCCTTATACAGACCGGGTCATGATGTTTGTCGTGGAAAGCGGCTCAGCCATGGTCAATCAATGGGTGAGTGAAGAACGGAACGTTTATGAGGACTACAAGAAGGCCTTTGGAGAGGAGCCACCGATGATCTCAGGCGTAGCCATCATGACCGACACCGACAACACCGGCGAATACGCCACCGCTTACTATGGCGATATCCTGTTCAAAAAATAGATCCGTAACCTAGTTTCAATCAGTAATCGACGACCTGGAGAGTAGAAGCAATAAGCTCAAGAACAGGGCGATTTCATACCCTGCTCTTATGGTTTGTTAGCCTATAAAGAACTGAAGAGTGGATGGGGAGTCTATTTAATCTTTTGATACAAGGCATTTGCCAAACCCGGGTTCATCGTTTTCAGGATATCATATTCTTTTAGGGCTAAGCCGCGATTACCAGTCATAAGATATGCATTCCCAAGGTTGTAATGCGCCTCCGCATAATTGCGATTAATCCGGAGGGCCTCCTTATATTGGCTAGTGGCCTCCTGGTATTTGCCCTGGTTCAAGAAAACAATTCCAAGGTTATTATGTGCCTCCGCATAGTCTGGCTTGATTCTCAGGGCCTCGGCAAAATGGGCAACGGCCTCCTGGGTCTTTCCCTGCCCGGCAAGAGTAAATCCAAGGTTTTTGTGTGCCTCCGCATCGTCTGGCTTGATTCTCAGGGCCTCGGCAAAATGGGCAATGGCCTCCTGGGTCTTTCCCTGCCCGGCAAGAGCAGCTCCCAGGTTGTTGTGCGCCTCCGCATAGTCTGGCTTGATCCGCACAGCCTCGGCGAAATGGGCAATGGCCTCCTGGATTTTCCCCTGCCCGGCAAGAGCAGCTCCCAGGTTGTTGTGTGCATCCGCATAGTCTGGCTTGATTCTCAGGGCCTCGGCAAAATGGGCAATGGCCTCCTGGGTCTTTCCCTGCCCGGCAAGAGCAGCTCCCAGGTTGTTGTGCGCCTCCGCATCGTCTGGCTTGATTCTCAGGGCCTCGGCATAATGGGCAACGGCCTCCTGGATTTTCCCCTGATTGGCAAGAGTAACTCCAAGGTTGTTGTGTGCCTCCGCATAGCCTGGTTTGATTCTCAGGGCCTCGGCATAATGGGCAACGGCCTCCTGGGTCTTTCCCTGCCCGGCAAGAGCAGCTCCCAGGTAGTTGTGTATTATAAAGTTGTTAGAAGTCGCAGCAAGGGTACGTTCAAAGAGCGTAATGTCATTTTGCCAATGCTTTAGTTGCAAATTTGTAACGATCATCAAAAGTGAAAGCAGTAGGCCAGTTGATATGGAAAGGACCACCTTACGGAAACGCCATCCTGCCAATATATCCGGAACACCCCAGACCATCATGATGAACAGACCGATCAGCGGTACATACGTAAACCGGTCAGCCAAGGCCTGTGGTCCAGCCTGCACGATTCCAATTACGGGAATAAGAGTTCCAAGGTACCAGAACCACCCTACGACATGATAGGGGAATTTACGGGCGGCACGAATCACCAGAAAAGATACACAGACTAACAACAAACCGGACCCCAATACCTTCCATATGGGCAGCATCTCTTGGTATGGATATAAGACTGCCAGGTGTCGGGGCCAGACCATCTTCTCAATGTAACGAACATAGGATACTGGAGCGTTAGCAATCCGGCTCCCCAATGTGTAACTCTCCAAAGATACTAGGGCTCCTGTTTTCTGCGCTGCGAAGATGGTCAAAATGCTCGATATCGCACAAAGGACAAAAAACGGAGCTTTCTCACGAATCAGACGGAGAACAATAGACTTTTGATCACCTGTATCCGATGATTTGGAAGTGTGCGATTCACGATCACCGCTCAATCGTCCAAAGTGAAAACGGCCAAGGGGCCAATAGTCAAGCAAAAGAAGCACAAATGGCAGGGTCACGAGCATCGGCTTCGACAAAAGGCCCAGGACAAACGACAAAAGGACTAACAGATATCTATTGAACCCTGGCCGTTCAACGTAACGGATATATGTCCACATCGTCAGCATCCAAAAGAAAGTGCTAAGAACATCTTTGCGCTCTGCCGCCCATGCCACCGATTCCACGTGGAGGGGATGCAGTGCAAACAAGGCTGCAACAAAGCCGCTCCTCCAGAGTGACCCTGTCATCCGTTCAAGAACTAAGAACAGCAAAAGAGTACTTGCTATGTGAAACACCAAGTTGGTCAAATGATGCCCGCTCGGGTTCAAACCATAGAGTTGGCAGTCAAGCATGTGGGATAACCATGTCAATGGAATCCATTGGCCCGCACGTGTGGTCGTGAAAGCCCAGGCCACACCCTCGAGAGTCAATCCGGACTGTACGTGTCGGTTTTCCGTTATGTAAAGATTGTCATCTAAGTTTATAAAATCAAAAGTTCTTACTTGCCCAAAGGTAGCAAAGGTTAGTATCATGAGAAACAGACCGAGCAAGAGTACCAAACCATGTTGATGGAACGACCATCCTTTTGCGCGGAGTGGTTTGCCTTGACTCGGTTTTTCAGTGATGATTTTTTTCTTGACCTTACACTTTGACATTTTACCAGAGAATTCCCTGCATGCCTTCGCCTGTATCTATTTCCCCATTTTTTGCCAGGAAACAGAAGACTTTAAGTTATCTGAAGTTTATTAGATCGAACTAGAGGAGTCAATAGGACTTGTGACATGAGACTTCGAATATTTGGATTGCTCTCCTTATTCCTAACGGCGTCGGCTTAGATTTATTAAGCTGGCATGGCTATAATAGACTTAAAGGGTTGATGAGGAGGAGGATAGCCCTTCTATTCATAACCGTCATACTTCACGGTGCTAAAGTTCTATTTTTGCATACCAACTTTACATGAATGTTTCAACTGTAATCCTTAACTTTCTTTTTAGATAAAACCGTTTAGTCGGTGAAAAAAAATAACTCCAGAGGACCTGGCTGAACTCCTTTTTACGAAGGCTCAGTTTCTGTTATAAATCTTCTGTTTCCAGGCAGCACAAAATTTTCGGATATGGTTTTCGTTTATGGAACTGGAAAGCGGCGCAGACAAGCTCAACCAGTGGGTCAATGAGGACCGCAATGTTTATGAGGACTACAAGAAGGCCTTTGGAGAGGAGCCACCGATGATCTCAGGCGTAGCCATCATGACCGATACCGACAACACCGGCGAATCTGCAATTGCCTACTACGGTGATATTGTCTTCGGCAAAACTAAATCCCAATAACCAAATCCCCATTTCCAAGCAAACTAGTCATGGCCAGTTGGCCATCCACGAACCGTGAAAATTACTAATCCCCCCTTTGGCAAAAGGGGAGGATTAGATTTATTGTGAGCCACAAGAGGTTTGACTTAAACAGCAGCATAGGTAATAATTTTCCCGGCAGCCGATGAAGCATTTGCCGGTGCGTCTGAAATTCGTGGAATAAAAGGTATGGATGGCATTAGATTTAGAAGTGACGGTATCATATTTCAGCGGAGTATTCGAACTACCAAAAGACTTTTCAAAACCCCTTGCTCCTGCAGCAAGCTGAGGGGTAGCGTGGGAACGCTGCCGGATAAAGACTAAGAAACGGGAGGAGTTTTTGGAGACCAGAGGACTTCAAGCACTTGAATCTGGCGTGATCCAGAAAGATCTCTGCACCTTTTGTGGGGCCTGTCTGTCCCTGTGCCCTTATCTGCAGTCGTGGCAAGGGAGACTGGTAAAATTGGATGATTGTGACCTTGCCGAGGGACGCTGTTTTGCTCATTGTCCCCGCACTCAGGTGAACCTGGAGGCTATCCATCAGGAGGTCTTTGGACAAAGTTATGTCAACCTTGAGATAGGGCTGTTTAAACAAGTTAAGATGGTTCGTGCTTCATCCCCTTCGATTCGAAAGAAGAGCCAGACTTCTGGAGTTGTCTCCGCTCTGATGCAATTTGCCCTGAGAGAGGGTTTTATCCATGGGGCGGTGCTGACCCATCGGACTCCCGATCATCTCCCTCGCGGAAGGTTAATCCGCAGTCCTGACGAGATTCTTTCCTGCGCAGGCTCCAGCTATGTAGCCGGTCCGACTCTCCAGGCTCTGAATCAGGGCCCTTGGGAGGACACGGAACGGATCGGTTTGGTGGGAACTCCTTGCCAGGTGCTGGCCACGCGAAAGATGCATATTTCGCCTCTCAAGAAAAACGCGCTCACAGAACGAAAGACGCTGATCGTAGGCCTCTTCTGCACGTGGGCCTTGACCTATCAGCCCTTCATGAACTACTTGAGAACTCGCGTGAATGGTGCCCGGATTCGGAAGATGGATATTACGCCACCGCCCGAGAGGCTCCTGAAGGTGATAACAAGCGATGATCATACATGGGATATCCCCATAGACGAGATTCGACCCTTTATTCGAACGACATGCGGAATCTGCCTCGACATGACCTCCGAGTTGTCGGACCTCTCCGTGGGGACCGTAGAGGAAATTCAAGGATGGAACACCGTGATCACCCGGTCCGATTTAGGAGAGGAGCTGCTGAGCCGAGCCGAGGCTGCAGGGATCGTGGAGAGTCAGCCTTTACCGCAAGAAAATATCAAACATTTGAAAGAGGCCTCCCTGCTGAAGAAACGAAGGGCCCTCTTAACACTCAAGGAACGTGGAGAATTGGAAAATGGCTACATGATCCTTTCCCATGAATTGATCGGACGAATTCTTTCAGAGGCTAAAGAGGCTGAGCTATGAGCGTTCTCTCCAAAGATTTACCCAGGGGAAAGACCCTTTTAATGGGGAACGAAGCGATCGCAAGAGGGGCCATTGAGGCCGGAGTACAGGTATGCGCAGCGTACCCAGGAAATCCTTCTTCTGATATCATAGGCTCCCTGTCTCAAGTTGCGGCAGAACTGGGAATTTATGTGGAGTGGTCCGTTAATGAGAAAGTGGCTTTAGAGGTGGCGACTGCTGCCTCTTTTGCCGGGCTTAGGGGTCTGACGGCAATGAAGCAGAACGGGCTCAACGTCGCATCAGACTTCCTCTTCAATCTCAACCTCTCGGGGAGCATAGGGGGACTGGTGGTGGTGGTCTGCGATGATCCTTCGGCCCTTTCATCCACCAATGAAGAAGATTCCCGGCTTTACGCCAAGATGTGTGACCTCCCTCTCTTAGAGCCTTCCAGCGTCCAAGAAGCCTTGGAGATGACCCGGTGGGCCTTTGATCTCTCCGAAGAACTGGGGCTTCCCTGCCTGATCCGTAGCGTCACGCGTCTTTCCCATGCAAGAGGAGATGCAGTGCTCGGTCATCTTCCCAAGAATCGACGCACTCCCCGATTCGATCCCTCTCTGAGAATAATTCCGTACCCTGTGATGATGACCCACGAAGCGCTTCACGCCAAGATCAAAAGATGCCAGGGCCGCTTTGAAGAATCTCCGTTCAACTTATACCGCGGTCCGGAAAGGCCTGAACTCCTGGTGGTCACGTGTGGCGTAGGATGGATGTATGTCCGCGAGACGCTTGCAAATTTAGGAGTAGAGGACCGGACGGGAATCGTGAAGCTCGGAACCACCTGGCCACTCCCCAAGTCTTTTCTTGCTCAGCACCTGAAAAAGGCGGAACGGATCCTTTTCGTCGAGGAGGTAGATCCATTTCTGGAAAATAATATCAAAGAGTTCTGTGCTGAAAGGACTGCCGAGCTGGGAGCGAAGATCTTTTTGGGTAAAGCCTCAGGGAACCTGCCGGGCATTGGTGAGATCAACCCTGACATTGTCACGGGGGCAATCCAAAAGATCCTCAAGGTGTCCTATGAGTCCCGGTCCTCGCAATACGCCCAAGAAGCTGCGGAAGCCGCGTCTATCTACGTACCTATGAGGGAATTGGGCTTTTGTGCGGGTTGCCCCCACCGTGCAACCTATTGGTCCGTCAAAAACGCCTTAACAATGGATGGACGCGATGGCATCGTGCTCGGAGACATCGGATGCTACACCTTAGGCATTGGGCCGGCGGGCTTCGCACAGGTCAAGACCTGTCATGCGATGGGATCTGGCGTTGGATTGGCCAATGGGCTCGGTCAGCTCGAGAGATTTGGTCTCAATCAGCCTGTTTTAACGGTCTGCGGGGACTCTACCTTTTATCACGCGGCCATCCCAGCCCTTGTGAATGCCCGGTATAATCGGTCTAATTTTTTAATGCTCATCTTGGACAATAGTGCCACAGCGATGACCGGATTTCAGCCTCATCCAGGGACAGGCCGAACAGCGATGGGCCTCGAAGCTCCCGTTGTAGACATTGAGGCCCTTTGCAAAGCCCTGGGAGTCCGAGTGCAGGTGAAGAACCCTTTTGATGTACAGGGTACCACGGAGACCCTATACGACCTTCTTCAGGATCGGGAAGGGATAAAAGTTCTCATCCTGAGACAGGAGTGCGCGCTGGTTCGGGCTAAAAGGCAGAAGGTGCTTTACAAGGTTCAATTGGATCAGGAGCGATGTGTTGGCCAAGAGTGCGGGTGTAACCGGCGATGCACGCGGATATTCAAGTGTCCGGGATTGGCCTGGGATCCAGCCACAGGAAAGGCGCGGATCGATGAGGCCATCTGTACCGGGTGTGGTGTGTGCGCAGATATTTGCCCTCAATCAGCCATTTCAAAGGAGACCGTATAGGTGGCCCTTCAAAAAGACCCTTGGAATGTGATCATCACCGGAGTAGGCGGCCAGGGCAATGTGCTGGCTTCTCAGATTCTCGGCCAAATCCTTATCCAGCAGGGCTACAGCATCACCATCGGTGAAACTTACGGAGCTTCCCAAAGAGGAGGCTCGGTGATGAGCCATATACGGGTCTCCCGAACAGCCCAATTTTCTCCCTTGATTCCTGAAGGCAAGTGCGACCTCGTTCTGGGGCTCGAGCCCGTCGAGGCATTGAGGATTCTGGCTCAATATGGGAACCCCGGAGTCATGATGCTTATTAATACCCGCCCCATTTATCCCATCGATGTGATCGCCGGCAATGCCGTTTACCCGGAAATATCTGTGGTGCTGAAAAAGATTCAAAGGCTGAGTCGCAGGGTCTGGACGCTCAATGCCACAGAGATCGGTTTGGAACTGGGCGATCCTATCTTCTCCAACATCGTGATGCTTGGAGCCCTTTCAGCCACGGACCTTCTCCCGGTGCACCGGGAAGGATTCCAAAGCGTCATTCAGGAGATTCTCCCTTCCCATAAGCTGCAGCTGAACATAGAAGCCTTTGAAAGGGGAAAGGCGGCCGTTCAAGAACTTCCTCTTTGCCCTAAAGCCTAACCTGATAAGAGGCAAGGGCAAATACAAAAAGTGTTGAAAAGATTGGCTGGAAATCAGTCGTCGTATTCGTGAGAGAAGAGATCGGATAGACGACGTGAGTGCATAGGAAAATGTAGACTGCACACAACACATCGATGTACCGAAAGAATTCACATGCCCGCACGGGATGCAAAAGGGGGAAATAGTTCTTTTAGATCCATAATAAGAGGACAGATTAACTGTTCTTTGGGTTGACAATCTACATAGCAGGTGAAGTCCTCATCCCTCTTTCTGAAGACTCCTTCATCTTCAGACGCGCATAGACCTTATCCATGCAATGTTTCAAATGGAAAGCCTCAACCTCGACCTCGCATTACCATTGACAAAAAATGGTTGAATGGGTAGGATTCCTCACAAATAACAATTTGCAGTACGTTAATTGTAGGACACACACGAAAAAAGCGAAAGCACGGGGATAAGCTCTTTAGTTTTTTAGCCTCCCGACAATACTCATGGTGGCAATACATGAAAATCACCCTCTTATCAATTTCTATTCTTATGTTTTCCTTCACTTCCGCCCAAGCTGAGACCTTTCAGCCGACTGACTGGTACGTTTTGGTTCGTTATGAGGGATGCGTTCCTATGTCAGTGATGTATAAAGAGTACCCTTATTTTACGGGAGCAAGAACACCCCAGGAGTGGCTGGATAAGGTGCGCTACGCCCCTCCCGGCATGAGCACTCTTTTTGGTGACGGACCGCAGCCTGACGCAGAACTAAGACCGTTCACCGAAGTGATGCAAGGAGTGGTAGGCGCTGAGAAGTTTTCAGAAGACCCACGGTTTACGAAAACAAATGCGGTGACTCTGGTCTTAAAAAAGGATCCTGAAGGTGGGCTGACCTTTTTCCGAGGGGACCTTTGCAATGCGTTGTTCGACCGTGGATCGAAGTAATACCTATACCAGGTCCAACCACTTCATCCACCGGACGCGGAAAGAAGGTGGATCAGTTTATAGCACTCTCTCAAGCGCGCCGGTGATGACGGCGTTATACTTTCTTTCCATCGGAAATCATCACCTCACGATCCCACACAGATCCTATGTTTTGTAGGTGAAAGTGTCGGGCCAGATTTGATGAACTGATCTCTGCCAAATCAACCTTTCCTTTTCACAACATGGTCTTATTGTCCCCTTCTGGTTTTCCTAATGTCCTCCAAATAAAACTTGATCAGTGGTGACATCTCAGGCGGTTGCCAATCTGTCTTCTTGGGTTCCTCCGGCCACGTGAAAGGTAGATGCCAAACCTCCCCTGGTTTCTTTGCCTTTTCAAGCACCTCAAGGGTTTTCAGAAGAACTTCCCTTTGACCTGCCACGTCTCCGACCTGTCCCACGGGTCTCCCGTAGGGAAATTCAATGGCGGCGGATCGGGGAATGCCTACGGCCCGATGAAATTCATAGGTGGGCGTGAGAACAACGGTTGAGAATCCATCCTCCTCCAAGAACCTCGCAGCCAGTCCGACGGACTGGCAACAGAAGGGTCAGGCAGGGGTCATGAGAACTGCCTCGACGCCTTCAATCTGCATCCTCTTGGAAATAGGCTCGATCGCTGCCTTTAAGAAATCAGTACTTTTCCATTGAAAACCGTAAAAGGAATAGGAGGTGAGGGCGAGACGGCCAATGATTTTCTCCTTCTCAAATTCAGCCATCCGTGCCAGAGGAAGCATGACATTGATATCCTGTTTGATATAGTTGGTATTAATATGGAGGTGATTGACTTCGACATCCTTCTCAGTGGCACTTCTCGGTATTTCCCGATAGGAACGGTCACCCCAAAAAGGCTCTCTTTTCTCTCTTTCCATATCAAAAGGAGGATCTGTTTTCAAATTGATGCCAGCGCTCGTCACCAACGCAATGGTTGTTTGATTCAAGGGCTTGGCCATTGGCGTCCACGGGATATAGCCCTGATACTCTTCTTCCGGAATCAAAGTGTTGACCCAGGCTTTTAAGCCTGGGGGAAGAAACCGGAACCCATCCACTTTATTTCCTTCCTGTGCCATTTTTTCCTCCTAATATCCTCCTCCCACCGAAGGTGTGAAAAAATTCGGGAAGCAGGCGGGCAAGAATATCTCTAAAGTTTTACAAATGCGGTTTCTTGAGAGGGTAAAGCTAACAAAGGCCTGTAAGGGGTCAATAGCTGTTAAGTTTTTCATTCTAGGTAGTCAACGTGAAGAGGTGCCGCTGTAAAACTTTCTCGACATCCCTGCCCACCCTTTCCGCTGGGGGCAATTTTTTCACACCTTGCCTTTGCCAAATGGGGCGAGAGGGAGTGAGCCAAGTTACCTACGAACGGCAACATGTACGCAAATTTTATAACGGGTTAAACTCCTTTGCAAGGTTATTTGACTTGGAACCGGCGTCATGCCCTTGACAATCTATGGCGCCCTGAAATATATTTTATTTTAATTTCGGATATTTATTGGAGCGATCATTGTCTCTCTTTATTACTTTTGAAGGTGTCGAGGGAAGCGGTAAGACCTCTCAGATTCAACGTCTGAAAAAATACCTCACCCAAAAAGGCATTCCCTGTAAAGTGACCCGAGAACCGGGAGGGTCTCCTATTGGTGAGAAAGTGAGAAAAATCCTTTTGAACCCCGACCATCGCGAGATGGTCCCGACGACCGAGCTCTTCCTCTACGAAGCCGCCAGAGCGCAACATGTGAAGGAGGTTCTAAAGCCGCTTTTGAAGAAGAGAGGCATCATTCTTTGCGACCGTTTCTGTGATGCCACCCTTGCCTATCAAGGCTACGGCCGACGGATTGACTTGAAATGGATTGGTCGTCTCAACCGCCTCTCTTCTCAAGGAATCAAGCCCGATGTCACCTTCCTCCTCGATTGTCCATCTGTTGTAGGATTAACCAGGGCACTTCAAAGGAATCGAACATTGAAACAGGAAAGAGAGGAGCGTTTTGAGAGAGAGGAGATTCAATTCCACCGGCGGGTGAGGAAAGGATACCTTGCCATCGCCAGAAAAGAACCCCATCGGGTCAAGGTGATTGATACTCGAGAGGGCGAAGAGAAAGTCTTTGAAAAGATTCGAAAAATCGTTGATAATTTAGTAGAAAGAAAGCGGTTCGGAGTTCGGAGTATTTAGTTCAGAGTTTAAATCCGCATTCCGCAATCCGAATTCCGCAATTGAATGAACCATGGCATTCAAAGACGTTATAGGACACGCTAAGCCTATTGCACTGCTGCAGAGAGCAATCAAAAACGGGAGGATCGTTCAGAGCTACCTTTTTTTGGGGAATGAAGGAATCGGAAAGAAGTATGCGGCTCTTCAATTCGCAAAAGCGCTCAACTGCCTTGGAGCAGAGGCCAAAGAAGGAGATTCCTGCGATCACTGCACCCCCTGCAAAAAGATCGACCACGGCCTTCATCCCGATGTTTTGGTCATTGAACCGGAGGGACAGAATATCAAGGTCGAGCAAATAAGACAGCTGCAAAGGGAACTGGCGTACCGGCCCTACGAAGGGAAGTATCGTGTCTGTATCGTGACGGCTGCAGATCGGATGGCTCCTCACATACCGAATACCCTTCTCAAAACATTGGAAGAACCTCCGCTCCATACAGTGATCGTCTTGTTGGCAAATAACTCCAGATTCATGTTACCCACGATCCTTTCACGATGCCAGCCCATTCGGTTCAATCCCCTGCCCATTCCTTTGGTCTCCAAATGGCTGGTGGAGGGCAATGGCTTCGATGAAGCAGAAGCTCACCTCCTCGCCTCGCTTTCAGAAGGAAGCCCTGGCAAGGCTTTGGAGATCCAAGAGGAAATCCTTCAGATTCCGAGAAAGGAACTCCTGAAGGATTGGGTGGGTTTGAAATCGCTTTCCTTTGAAAGGATAGGGAGTTGGGTTGGATCCTTACCCTCCCAACGAGAAAATCTCCTTCTGATACTGGAGGTGGCCAAGACCCTGCTGAGAGACTTAGTTATGATGAAGACCTTAAATAAGGAGCCGAAACTGATCCATTCGGATCTTCGGCGAGAGATAGAGAGCACGGCGACAAATTGGAGCCTCTCCTCCCTTTTGAGACGGCTGGAGCGTCTGCACCAGACCATCGTTGATATCAAGGCCAATGCCAATACGAGCTTGGCCCTTGAGGCCATGATGCTCTCATGGGCTGAAGGATAGAGAAAATGATTCGCTTAGTTTTTGTCAAACTACCTAACGGAAAAACGGAAGAATTTGACGCGACACAGCTGTCACTCGAAGCGGGTGAAAACGTGATCGTCGAGACCGAAAAGGGATTGGTCCTGGGAAGGGTTCTCTCTCCGCCTCATGAAAAGGAAAAGCGCTACTTTCTGAAATCTCCAAGAAAGGTAACTCGGAAAGCCACGGCTGAGGATCTGGAGCAATTCAAAGGAAATCAGCAATTGGAGAAGGATGCCTTCCAATTCTGTCTTCAGAAAATCAGGGAGAAGCACCTCGACATGAAGTTGGTCAAAACGGAAATCCTTTTAGACCGTTCTAAAGCCCTCTTCTATTTTACCTCTGAAAAGAGGATCGATTTCAGGGAGCTGGTCAAGGATTTGGCCGCAGAATTTAGGATGCGGATCGAGATGCGTCAGATTGGGGTAAGGGACGAAGCGAAAATGGTCTGCGGTCTTGGAAGTTGCGGAAGGGAGCTCTGTTGCGCCAAATTCATGAATCGATTCGAACTCGTCTCCGTCAAAATGGCCAAGGAGCAGAACTTAGCCCTCAACCCGACGAAGATCTCCGGAGTTTGCGGCCGTTTGATGTGTTGTCTGTCTTACGAATTTCCCACCTATGTCGACCTGAAAAAGGACCTCCCCAAGGTGGGAAAGTATATCGTGACTCGCTCTGGCAAGGGAAAGGTGATCCGTCAAAATGTCCTCAGCGGAACGGTGACGGTGGAGTTGGAGGAAGGGGGAGAGATTACCATTCATGCATCCGAGCTCTGAGAAATTCTTCTACGTCACCACTCCCATTTACTACGTCAATGATGTTCCCCATATCGGCCATGCCTATACCACCGTGGCTGCGGACATCCTCGCCCGCTTCAAGCGCTTCGAGGGTTATCACGTTTTCTTCCTCACCGGCACCGATGAACACGGCCAGAAGGTAGAAAAAGCGGCCCAGGAGCGAGGGGTCGATCCAAAGGCTCACTGCGATGAAATGGTTTTGCGGTTCCAATCACTCTGGAAGAAACTGAATATTTCTAACGATGATTTCATCCGAACCACAGAGATACGCCATCAAAAGGTGGTCCAGAACATTCTTAAAGATCTCTTCGATCGTGGGGAGATCTATCAGGACAATTATGAGGGATGGTACTGCATCCCCTGCGAACGGTTCTGGACTGAAAAGGATCTGATCGAGGGGAAATGCCCGGATTGCTCTCGTCCGGTGATTCAGATCTCGGAGAAAAACTACTTTTTTCGGATGAGCAAGTATCAATCCTGGTTGATCGAGACCATCGAAAAAAATGATCGCTTTATCTTCCCGACAGCGAGAAGAAACGAGGTCATGGGATTTCTCCGCAGCCCCTTGGAGGACCTTTGTATCTCAAGACCGAAGAAACGGTTGAAGTGGGGAATTGAAATCCCTTTCGATACCGAGTATGTGACCTATGTGTGGTTTGACGCCCTGATCAACTACCTCAGTGGAATTGGCTATGGTTCCGGGGAAAATGCTTTCTCCCAATTTTGGCCCCAGGCGACCCATCTCATCGGGAAAGATATTCTCACCACCCACGCGGTCTACTGGCCAACCATGCTCAAGGGCATTGGCTTGTCGCCTCCTAAAATGGTATTCGCCCATGGGTGGTGGACCATCGAGGGTAAGAAGATGTCGAAATCCCTCCAGAATGTGGTGGAGCCTCATCGCCTGATCGACACCTATGGGGTGGATGCCGTTCGGTATTTTCTCATGCGGGAAGTTCCTTTCGGAACGGACGGCGATTTTTCTCATGCTGCCATGATCCATCGGATCAATAGCGATCTGGCAAATGATCTGGGCAACCTCTTCAGCCGAGCTCTCAGCATGGTCGTCAAATATTTCGACGGTCTTATTCCAACTCCGTCCAACCCGCAGGATATGGATCGAGGACTTCAAGAGGTGTCTGAAAAGATTCTTCCCCAACTGTCGAAACAGATGGACGATTTAGCCTTTCATCGAGCATTGGTTTCGATCTGGGAGATCGTCAACGCGAGTAACAAATATATTGATGAAGCCGCACCCTGGGCTTTGGCCAAAGCAGAGAAAGATCGACCCCGCCTTGGCACAGTGCTCTACCACGCGCTCGAATCGCTTCGACTCATCGCCCTGCTCTTAGCGGCCTTCATGCCGTCTACCTCTGAAAAGATGTGGTCCCAGCTGAGGGTGGAGGACAACCTTTGGGAACAAAATATAAAGGAGAACGGAAGGTGGGGAGGGTTGAAGCCGGGAAGGAGAGTGGTTCAACCGAGCCCTTTATTTCCGAGAATTGATTCTAAAGTGACATCGTTTGAATAGATTCCCAATTTCAAATTTCAAAATCCCTGCCTACCGGCAGGCAGGCAAATGCCAAAGGAATGTCAAATGTCAAAGCGAGATTCTGAAACAGGTTCAGAATGACACCCTTGTCATGCCGAACCAGGTCCTAAACCTTGCCCTGAATCAAGTTCAGGGTCTATCGAACTCGATCTTCGATTTCAGCATCTCATCTGGACTATGGATTTAGGCATTTGAGCTTTGGTATTTGGCATTTCTGTAAGTTATGAAGAAGCCTCAGCCCATCCGCTCCATCCTCGAAAAAACCATCCAGTCTTTGGAGATCGATGTCCCGCTGAAGACCTATTCCATACTAAGAGCCTGGAACGAGATTGTCGGCGAGTCCGTAGCAGCCCATTCTCAGCCCCGGGCGATTCGAAACCAAATCCTCTTCATCGATGTCGCCCATCCGACCTGGATGCAGCAACTTCAGTTTCTCAAACCAACCCTTCTCGAAAAGATCAACACCTTTTTAGGCGAACCCCTTATCCAGGACATTCGGTTCAAACTGGGGAAGCTTCTTTCGAATGTCCCAACTCCTCCCAAAACCGTCTCAATGGAAGATCAAAAACTTGATAAAGCGACGTTGAACCGAATTGAAGGCGTTCTCAACAAAATGGATGATGAAGAGTTAAGGGACAGTTTGCGGGAGGTTTTGATCAAAGGAGCAAAGTTGGAGCATTACAGGAAGAAAGCAAAGTAAATTACCTCGCCCTTACAGATGGTCCATTCTGCAATAACAAAATCTAATCCCCTCATGTCACCCTGAACTAATACAAACGCGTTAAATTTTATTACATTTCATTGAATTGCCCCTCACCCCATCCCTCTCCCCAGCGGGGAGAGGGGAGGGTGAGGGGGCCTGCGTGTCAAAGTATTAAATGCATTTATATTAGGTCCTGAATTTATTTCAGGATCTACGAGGTCTCAGAGATTCTGAACCAAGTTCAGAATGACAGTTTTAGGGTCAGGTCAAAACCTAATTCCCCCCCGATTAATGATTGTCCCCAACAAGTATTCAACCGGCATCCGTTCACCCACGTTTTCTACATCTCTAACTCTGTCTTCAGTCAATTTCTTTTGAAATCCAAATGAAAAATCGGCACATTTTGTCGCTCTGATGTCCTTTCTTGTTACTTTCAATATTTCGAGACAAATTGCATTTTTTTGGGATCAACAAAAAATTCATAAATTCCAATAGATACATTTACGATTGAATTCTAATTTTATGGCATACAAGATGCAAGGTCATAGAATAGGTTTACTTTGTTTACATAGTGTACACGCGTTACGACCGGGCGGCGATGACTTTAAATAAAACCTCACAAGAAGGTCTCAAGGACGGATGGATACGGGCCACATTCATCCTGAGGAAGGATTACCTGGAGAAACTTAAGGCATTAGCCTACTGGGAAAGAAAGAAGATAAAGGAAGTCGTTGATGACGCATTCCGCTTGTATCTCAACGGGAAAAAAACAAGAACGAAGACAAATAATTAATACAAACGCATTAAATATTTTGTAGGGCAACCCTTTAGGGTTGCTTTAAGCAAGGCTAAAGCCTTGCGCTACATGTAAAGTGATTAAACGCGTTTGTATTAGATTGGAAAGAGTCTCGCATTGCAATCTATGCAAAAGAACAAAAGCTTAATCATCTTACTTCTCACACTACTCTTCATTTTTTCTCCATCTGGCTTAGCGTTAGCCCAAGGGTCAGTTCGTGTCCCTATTCTTCTTTATCATCGCTTTGGACCTGTGGCTACCGACAGCATGATGGTGACAACAGCCCTTTTCGAGTCCCAGCTGAAATACTTCAAAGACAACGGGTACAAAGTGATACCTCTCAGGGAACTGGTGGACTACTGCCTTTCGAAAAGACAGGCCCCCCCACCCCATTCCGTTGTGATTACCGCTGATGACGGCCACATTTCTGTCTATAGAGAGATGCTTCCTCTCGTCAGGAAATACCGCATTCCAGTCACCCTTTTCATCTACCCATCGGCGATATCAAACGCATCTTATGCCATGACGTGGGGTCAGCTCAGAGAGTTGAAAGAGACAGGGCTTTTTGACTTTCAGTCGCACACCTTTTGGCATCCTAACTTCAAGAAAGAAAAAAAGAGGTTAGCACCTGCTGAATATGAAAATTTTGTCGCCATGCAGTTGAGAAAATCGAAGGAGAAACTGGAAAAGGAACTGAATGTCAGGGTGGACATGCTCGGGTGGCCCTTTGGTATCTATGATGATGACCTCATCCATAAGGCAAAAGAAGCGGGATATGTGGCCACATTTACGATGGAGCGCCATCCTGCAGGCACTCAGGATAATGTGATGGCTCTTCCTCGTTATCTTATGACAAACGGAGACGGAGGAAGAAGGCTTAGCACAATCCTGGCAAATTCACCGCGGGGGTAGAAAGATGCTGATCAGCAGAGGAAGTAAGATATGGATAGCGTTGTGTGCAACCATTTTCTTATTGATTCCGGGATATGCCGCAGCGTATACAACGGGGAAAGTGGTTGATTTCTTCACCGGGAAACCGGTCAAGGGGGCTTTGGTTACCTCGAATAACGACGTTGTCCTGGCGGATGAGAATGGAATTTTCACGGCCAATACCGCGTCCGGTAAAGTGGGTGTGAGAGCACCTGGATACGGAAGAACCGAGCGGATCATCCTTCCTCTCAACGGTGTGCCCCAAGAGATAAAACTCATCCCTTTTAATCCGAAAGCCCTTTACCTCTCCTTTTTTGGAATAGGCGACAGGAGCCTGCGAGAATCTGCAATCAAACTCCTTCAGGAAACCGAGTTGAATACCCTCGCCATCGACGTGAAGGGAGACAGGGGCATGATTCCTTATAAAAGCGCTATTCCCCTTGCCGCTGAGGTGGGTGCTCAGCGGACCATCACGGTAAGAGAGATCGGTCCCCTGATGAAATCTTTGAAGGCAAAGGGAATCTACACCATCGCGCGGATCGTTGTGTTCAAAGATAATCCCCTCGCAGGGGCACGGCCTGATTTGGCGGTGAAGACACCGGCGGGAGAGATATGGCGCGACAGGGAAAACCTGGCCTGGGTGGATCCCTTCAAGAAGGAGGTATGGGATTATAATATCAATATTGCTGTGGAAGCAGCACAATATGGATTTGATGAGATCCAGTTCGACTATCTCCGGTTTCCGGATGCTTCCGGCCTTCAATTCTCAATGTCCAATACAGAAGAGAACAGGGTAAGAGCCATCTCCGGATTTCTTATGGAGGCGAGGAGAAGGCTGACGCCTTACAATGTTTTTGTCTCCGCAGATATCTTCGGTTACGTCTGTTGGAATCTCAACGATACCAAGATCGGGCAGAGGCTTGAAGACCTTGCCGTCTATCTTGACTATATCTGCCCCATGCTTTATCCATCCGGATTTCAGTATGGAATACCCGGTTACAGAAATCCTGTTGCGAACCCTTATGAAATCGTTTATCTTTCCCTCAAACGAGCCCAGGAACGAACCAATCTCCCATCCCATCGTTTCAGACCATGGCTGCAGGCATTTAGAGACTACGCCTTTGACAGGAGATACTTCAATGATCGAGAGATCATGGGTGAAGTCAAAGCCGCTGAAGGATTCGGTTCCCAAGGTTGGATGCTCTGGAATCCGAGGAACGCTTATTCGTCAGCGGGCCTGAAAAAAGAAAAGCCATTCGGCTGAGATTCGTTGGATTCATTTGCTAAAATTCGAGATGATAACTTCGAAGCAGAAGACTGTGAAGTGGTGGAGGATTTTCCTCCCGCTTATCCTCTCTGCTGTCATCCCCGCCTCAGCATCTTCTCAAACGCTTCGGGAAGAACAACTGGTTCCCATTGCGGAGCTGGCGAAGAAAGAGATTCAAGCCGGCAGGATTCCGGGTGCTGTCATATTGATCGGGAACCAGGGAAAAGTGGCCTACCGACAAGCCTTTGGCCTTCGCGCGCGAAAACCGAGGAAGGTCCCTATGACCGCCGATACCATTTTCGATATCGCCTCCCTCACCAAGGTGATTGCTACCTCCACTGCGGTGGCACAGCTGGTAGAGGCGGGAAAATTAAACCTCGAAGATCCGGTCGCCAAATATTGGCCCGAGTTTAAAATGAACGGCAAAGAGGCGATCACTGTACGTGATCTCCTCACGCATTATTCCGGTCTTCGGCCGGATCTCGACCTGAAACCAAATGGGTCTGGTTACGACACCGCTCTCCGCATGGTTGAAGAAGAGAAACCCATTCTCCCTCCCGGCGCGAGTTTCATTTATAGTGACATCAATTTTATCATTCTGGGCGAGCTTGTCTCTCGCATCTCTGGGGAACCTCTTGACCTCTATTGCGCCGACCGCATCTTTAAACCTCTTGGAATGGAGGACACGGGCTTCAAGCCTTCCCCTCTCCTTCAGCCTCGTATCGCGCCGACGCAATACCAGCACGGGACCAAGGGCAAGATCCTCTGGGGAGAGGTCCACGATCCAGTGGCCCGCGGCATGGGCGGCGTGGCCGGACATGCCGGGCTTTTCTCTACGGCCGATGACCTCGCCATCTTTGCCCAGACGATCCTCGATGGGGGCAGCAGAAAAGGTGTGCGGATTCTCAGCCCTGCCATGATCAGGAAGATGACCACGCCGCAATCCCCGGCTGATAAATTGCCTCTAAGGGGATTGGGCTGGAATATCGACTCGTCCCTCGCCTCCGAAGCCTCGTACGGACACAAAGGCTTCACCGGAACCGGAATCTGGATTGACCCGGTTTCCGATACCTATGTCATTATCCTGACTAACCGCGTTCACCCAAATGGCAAAGGAAAGGTTGAGCCGTTGCGGGCCAAGATACTCTCCTTTGTTAATGAAGCCATTGAACCCGTTTCCGTGGAGGGCGTTTTAGCCAGTAGGCCTTTGCCGAGTCCGTATGAACCAGGGGAGAACAATAACGAGAAGGTGCAGACAGGAATCGACGTTCTAAGCGGAGAGAATTTCAAACCCCTGACTGGACTGCGTGTGGGTCTGATCACCAATCATTCGGGCATCGATTCCGCGGGCAGGCGTACCGTAGACCTTCTCCATAAGGCGCCAAACGTGAAACTGGTAGCCATTTTCAGCCCGGAGCACGGCTTTTCTGGCAAGGCCGACAGGAAGATCTTATCAACGAGAGAGCCGTTGACAGGCCTGCCCTTGTACAGTCTTTATGGGGCCACTGTTCGTCCGACACAAAAGATGCTCGCCGGCCTGGACGCGCTCGTCTTCGACATCCAGGATGCAGGCGCTCGTTTCTACACGTATATCACGACCATGGGTTATGCGATGGAGGCGTGTGCTAAGAAGGGAATTCCTTTCTATGTTCTCGACAGGCCGAATCCGATCACTGCTTCGCTCGTTCAGGGACCGATCCTGGACAGAGACTTGAGATCCTTCACCGGATACTTCCCTCTGCCTGTGAGGCACGGGATGACGGTGGGTGAGCTTGCAACATTGTTCAATGCCGAAACGAAGATGGGCGTTAAATTGCACGTCATCAAAATGCGTGGCTATGAGCGCAGCCAGTGGTATGACGACACCGGCTTGCTTTGGCTCAACCCATCGCCTAACTTGCGTACTCTGTCAGAAGCGATTCTCTATCCCGGAGTTGCGATGGTTGAAAGCTCGAACGTGAGCGTAGGCCGGGGAACGCCAACACCTTTCGAGCTTCTCGGCGCTCCCTGGATCGCCGGAGAGGAATTTGCGTCATACCTGAATAACCGCAGAATCAAAGGGATCCGATTCATGCCGGTGGAATTTACACCCGCAGCCAGTCCTTTTAAAAATCAATTATGTCACGGCGTCCAGATCGTCCTGCTTGATCGACAAGTCCTGGACTCTCCTGCTCTTGGGGTAGAAATCACGAGCGCCCTTTACCGGCTCTATCCGAAGGACTTTGAGATTGACAAGACGCTCGGCCTCATTGGATCTCGCGAGGTTCTACAGGCCATTAAGGACGGTCAGGACCCTGCCGCCATCGTGCAGAATTGGCAGGAGCCTTTGGAACAATTCTACAAACTCCGGTCGAAATATTTGCTTTATTGACCCATCCTTTGCACAAAGAATATCGGAACAGACGCTAAAGCTTGTTGAAGCTCCCCGGCATAAGGTCCTAAGAATGCCATTTCTGAGAGGTCGTCGCCCTTGAGATATGATATATTAATCTGTCTATAATTGATTACGCATATTCTTCCAAGGATCTCCCCTCCCCCACGGCGGGAGGGGACGAAAGGGGAGGGGGGACCAAAGGTCTTCATCTTGTTCACCCCCACCCTCACCCTCCCCCATCGAAGGGGGAGGGAATTATTGGGGAGAATTGAAATATCCCTTGTTAATCTTTGGCGTCCATACAATTATGGACTAATGAGTAATCCTCCATATCGCGTCCAGTAGAAGCATCTTTGTTTGAAAGGTGTAAAAGTTGAGATGAACTTCAATCGAAATGTCACCAAGTATTGGCTTCCCGTAATCCTTTGGATGGGCTTTATTTATTGGATGTCCACGGATACGTTCTCCTCACAAAACACCTTTTCCTGGTTAGAGATGTTGCTCCGTTTTTTGATGCCCAAAATCTCATTTCAGGAAATACTTCCCCTACATGCATTGATTAGAAAGGCTGCACATGTCACAGAGTATTTTGTTTTAGGTCTTTTATTGTTCCGCACTTATCGCGGCAGCTCCGCTTCGTCATGGAGCTGGCGATGGCCTCTCTATGCCGTCATCATAGTCGTCCTTTGGGCTGCAAGCGATGAGTTTCACCAATCCTTTGTTTCAAGCCGGACGGCATCCTTAATGGATGTGGCCATTGATACAGCAGGCGGAATCCTTGCGCAGTTTGTAGCCTTCTCGTGGCATCGCTATAAGAGGTCGAGAAAGACATCGTAACGGGGGGACTTTTCAAAGAGATCGAGGCGTTGCTGCATCAATGTCAAATGCCAAACCCCAAAGTTCAAATTAAGACCAAAATCCAAATATTTTACAGAAGAACCTTTTGGCATTAAATCATTTGACATTCCTTTGGCATTTGGATTTTGAAATTTGAACTTTTGTCTTGGATCTCCGGTTATACTGGATACGCTTTTTCTAATGTAATTTTAGCTCCTTCTTTTACCTTCAGAAAGACCTTAGGATCGGATAGCACGTTTCCAATGATATTGACTGCGCTGGCAGCTCGAATCTCGTCACCCCTGCTTGCCGGGGTGGGGCCAAAAAAGATGCAGAAGGCGTGTCCCGTCGGCCAATACCCCAATTCCCCCGCTGAGACGACCTCTCTCGACCCCGTCTCCAACCCGGTCTTCACCGGAATGGCAAAGTAGATTTCTTCGCCCCAGAGATTGGCCTTTCCCTCAATCGGGAGAGTCTCCCAGATCAGTTGAGCTGTCTTTGCCTCGTTCAGTTCGGCTTCGACCTCTACGTCACTCACGAGGATCCTGATCTTTTTTCCCATCGTTCACGCCTCTTGTCTCAAGGGGATCAAATTCATTAAAAAGACCCTCATGTTCTTCCTGATTGTCTATATTGTTCGGAAAGAAAAGGATCTCACGATCCATCTTGACGACTTCCCCTTTCAGCGTAAGGAACGTCTGAGTCTGGTTTCTCAGCAAAAAGAAGCTCAATATGACAAGGACATAGTTAGACACTTCCCTTGCGGTTGTATAGAAAAAGTGTGCGTCCAAGCCAAAAAAATAGTAATCTTCAAAAATAAAAAGCCTTGCCGTGTTGACCAAAAGCCCCAGCGTGATGAGCTGCAAAAAGCGTTTGGTCTTCGTTGTACTCTGGGCCAACGAAAGAAGGCACTGATCGTAGGCTCTTTTGAAGTTTTTCCAGCTGCTCGAAATGTTCTTGAGGAGGTCCATATATATCTTTTCATCCCCTCCGTAAATCTTTAAACGGACCTGTCTGTCCCCACGAAACAGGATATATCGTTTTAACAGCTCTTCTCTTTCCGAGAGGAGGGTCTGGTTTCTCCTGAGTCCTCGGTAAAGAATGAAGGCCAGGCCGATGAGAAGCAAAAAAGGTATTCCTTCATTGACCAGCTTGATCCAATTCATGACGTCCTTTCCCCGTCACCCCGTTAGACTTTCCCTTCTCCCTTTGGGGAGAGAAATGGGCTGAGGGGACAGCGTTTAGATTCGATTTATCAGGCTGGCCATGCAGCCAGCCCCAAATCCGTTATCAATGTTGACCACCGCGACACCTGAGGCGCATGAATTCAGCATGGCAAGCAGCGCCGTGATCCCTCCAAAACTTGTCCCATAGCCGACACTGGTAGGAACGGCGATCACAGGCCGGTCCACTAACCCTCCGACGACGCTGGGCAAAGCTCCTTCCATTCCAGCCACGACAATAAGGACTCGTGCCGCTTCCAATCTCTGTCTCTCGGAAAGGAGCCGGTGAATCCCTGCGACACCGACATCGTAGAGGGTTTCCACGCGATTCCCCATGAATTGAGCCGTGACCGCAGCTTCCTCAGCCACAGGGATATCGGTCGTTCCCGCGCTGATGACCAGAATCGTCCCCTTCCCTTCAGATAGGACTGGATGGGTGAGATAGGTCAGAACTTTGGAACTCGGATAGTATCGGCTCTTCGGGAAAGCTCTTTGTATTGCCTTGGCCTTTGTCTCTTCCAAACGCGTGATGAGGATATTCTGCCCTTTCGTCTTCAACTGTCTCGTAATGGTCAGAATTTGTCCGGCGGTCTTTCCTTCTCCCCAGATCACCTCAGGAAAACCTTTTCGGAGACTGCGGTGATGATCGATCCTGCTAAACCCCAAGTCTTCAAACGGAAGCGACTTCAATTGTGCCTTGGCTTCATCCAGCGTGGTCTTCCCTGATTTCACTTTCTTTAGGAGATCTTCAAGCTTCCGGATATTCATTCTTCTCTCTCGAAACATTCTATTCAGTCTCCTGTCGAAAAGTCAAGAAAAACCCCTTCTTCCATAGAGAAATTTTTTTGGTGACCACTCATCTGCTGAATTCTCTTCGCAGGAGGAGAGACGGGCCAGGGTTGACAAGGATTAACAAAAAAGATAGGCTAATTTGGATGATGTGAAAAATTCACCCGTTGTGCAAAGCATGAGGAGGTTAGATGAACCGGACGGGGGTTGTCAAGGATCGAAGATATCTGGAGCATGTGATGGACCCTGGTCATCCGGAGAGCCCAGAGAGACTTCGGGAGATTTATCAAGGAATCGAGGAGGAGGAGATGAAAGGCCGGGTCCTTGCGAAGGTGAAGCCCCGAGCCGCCACCCGCGAGGAGTTGGAGATGGTTCATTCCCCTGCCTACATCGACCTGATCGCCTCGACTGCGGGCAAACCTTATGTCCGACTCGACGGAGACACCTCTACCTGTGCAAAGTCGTATGAAGCCGCCCTTCTGGCCGCCGGAGGCTTCCTGGAGCTGATCAAGGTCGTGATGCAGGGAAAATTGGATAACGGATTTGCACTCGTTCGACCTCCCGGTCATCACGCGGAGCGGGATAGGGCCATGGGATTCTGTATCTTCAACAACGTGGCGATCGGCGCACACTATGCGTTCAAGAATTTCTCTCTGCAGAAAATCCTGATTGTGGACTGGGATGTCCACCACGGAAATGGCACGCAGAACTCCTTTTACGAAGACCCGCGGGTCCTCTATTTTTCTACTCATCGCTCCGCCTTCTATCCGGGAACAGGGGCGGCAGCAGAGGTTGGAAGGGGCCGGGGAGAGGGATTCACCGTAAATATCCCTCTTTCGCCCGGAGCCGGCGATACGGAATATGGAATCCTCTTCGAAAAGATCCTCAAGCCCATCGCTCTCGAATATCAACCACAGTTGATCCTACTCTCGGCCGGGTTCGATACCCATTACAATGATCCTTTGGGCGGAATGGAGGTGACGGAGAGGGGATTCGCGAGGATGACTCAAATCCTAATGGAGATCGCAGCGGCTACCACGCAAGGGAAATTGGCGTTCACGCTTGAGGGCGGGTACAATGTTGCTGCTGAGAGGCGGTCTGTGAAGGCCGTGATAGAGGAGCTTTCTCAGGGTCAGCCCCTTGATAAGACAGACCTGGTGCAAGAGGAGAAGGCCAAATATCCCGAAATGGAAAAATTCCTCCTTCAATTGAAGGGGATACAGAAACGATACTGGAAGAATTTATAAACGACACGTTGCAAAATGTAAATCTTAAATCGCAAAATTTTAAATAGTTTTATTCATTTTGCATTCTTAAATTTACAACTTTCGTTGAGCAGTGTCTTAGGCCCCGCCGGTATTCACCATCTCCTTCAATTCTTTTCCGACCTTAAAGAAAGGGAGTTTCTTCGGAGGAACATCCACGATTTCCCCGGTCTTTGGGTTTCGGCCTTTGTAGCCGCCGTAATTTCTCACCACAAAGCTTCCGAATCCTCGGATCTCGATCCGTTCTCCCTTCTCCAGACTCTCCTTCATCCCGTCGAATAGGGTGTCGACAATAACCTTGGCAACCTTCTGCGTCACATTCGCCTTCTCTGAGACCTTCGTAATCAGTTCAGCCTTGTTCATAGTTCCTCCCTTCCATCCCATCCTTCCCCCTCTCGCCCCGTCGAAAAGGGAGAGGGTGAGGGGTTAAAGTAGATAGTTCCGAATATATTGCACCCCATTTCTGAAAAAGGCAAGGCCCATTCCTTCTTCGACCAACTCCCCTCCGTGATTCGTGTCGGTGACTCGTAACTTTTAAGAAATTCAGAACTCTCAACTCCGAACTCCGAACTCCGAACTTTTTTTGCTTTTGCGGACTTCCTCCACCAATTCACCAAAGGTCTTTTCAAAGCCCACCCGGTTCTTGTTAGCGGAACCAGCCAAAACAATCTCTCCTCCGGGGCTTTTGGAAATTCTTACCCAAACCCTTTGATGGGAAAAGAAGAAAGAGACAATGAGGCCGAAAATCATCAGGCCACACCCGGTCCAGACCACCCAGACCCCCGGGTCTTTCGTCACCGAAAGTCCCGTATATTCCGTCGGAGAATCCCCTTCAAAGCTGAGGATGAAATCGTCCTTTCTCTGCTCATCGAATTTTGGAAAGGCTTTCAATAACCAAAAGGTCCGGGGTTCCTGGTTGGGCTCGAACAAGACCACCTGAACCCCTTCCCCAAAGTTGTGGACTTGCGGTGCGTACTGTAGGACCCTGATCAAACCATTGGAATTTGGGACCGGAACGGTAGCGCCTTCAGGGACCTTGAAAGTTGCCTTCGGCTTTTTATTCCTCCACTGAACCCCCAATGTGAAATCATGGATCGTCCCATAATTCGCCTGATAGAAAGCTAACCCCTCATAGTGAAGCGGATGATTGACCTGGACGGCTTTCTTCAAAACCTCTTTCCCATTTTTGAGAATGGAGAGGAAACTCGTATATTCCTTTACGTGTTTCTCTTTTCCGGGAAGATCATAATACGTGACTTTGAAGTCATCACACCGCACAGAAAAATCAAGAGGCTTCGGGATTTCTCCGTCTCTCGCCCTTAAAAAGATCCGACTTACCGTCTCGCCTTTTAAGATCTCGACACGGCCTTTGAATCCATAAACGGAACCCACGATTCCTCCAGTCAGGATGATTAGAATGCTTAAATGGGTGATGGGCACCCCCAACCTGGAGAATTTTCCTTTTTCTGAAAAGAGGGTAACGGCTCTTTCTGTCTCGATCCGTCCCCAGTTCCTAAACCATCGCCTCAAGGAAGATTGGATATTCTCCTCCTCGCTTGCTGGGTTCGGAATTTGGATCTTCTCCACATAGGGAATCGCATTAAGCATCCGATCTTCCAACTCTCCCGACCCATGCGAAATCTGACTGAAGATGCCGGGTAGGCGCTGGACAGAGCAGGTGATCAAATTAATCACCAAGAGCAGAAGGATGGCGCTAAACCACCAGGAGTGGTACATATCAAAGAGGTTGAAAAAATTCAACACCTCATAAAGACCTATTCCGTATCGCTGAAGATATTCCGCACGGGTGGCATTCTGGGTGATGAGCGTGCCAATGATGGAAAAGCTGGCAAGAAGAATGAGGACAGTGATGGTGAGTTTAACCGAACGGAAAAAATTGTAGAATAGGATGAGGAACCCATTCTCTCTCGCCTTAACCGTGCCTTTCGTTTCTTTCATACCGTCCTTTGCTCTATAGCAATTATAGAGAAATTTTCCCCCTGCCAAGGGCACAATGTCACGAGAGGGAAGTACTTGAAATATTTAACATATCCTCTTGTTTACTGTCAACCCTTCGATTTCTTTCCGTTCATTAAAGGCAGAAATGACTCAGGGTTGACCCTGAGCGCGGCCTTTACCTTTACTTTAAAAAAAAAGATTTAGCAGCCGTCGAAGGGTCAAGCAAAAAGGGGTAATCCCTTTTTGGAACTACCCCTTTTCAATTTGCCTTTGTCCGCCTGCAGCGAGCGGAAGTTTTTTGTTTCCTACTTTGCCTTTACATGGCACTGAGTGCATCCTGTTGGGCCAGCAGGTTTGCCGGCTTTCTTCGCTTCCTCATGGCAGCCTTTGCAGTCCTTATGGAAAGCCTCTTTTGCAGTGGGAGTCTTTCCTTCTGCCTTGGCCTTATGGCAGTCAACACACAATTTGCCCGTAGTATCGCCCTTCTTCCATGTATGGTGGCATTTCGTGCACTCATACTTCATGTCGACATGTGCCTTATGGTTAAATGTCACTTTTCCGTAAGGAACATCAAATGTGACCACATCCTTGGCAGCAAAGACGCCAGTAGCCATCAGGATGGAGAGCAGGAAACCTGCAAGGATCCCTATACCGATCAGCCCTTTTCTCATTATTGTCTCACCCCCTTTCCTTCATGATCTGTCTGTTTCTTACTCATCTTGATAGAATTTAAAGTCTATCAAATATTTACTCGTTGTCAAGAGAAAAAAGTGCAACATCACAGAATCTTGATTTGCTCTAAGATCCGTTCTTTGGTTTTGAACCTCAACCTAAGCCTTCACCTCAACCTTTCCGACAATTAGGCTACCTTGTTTAATCGATTGGATTCCAGCGTGGCGACGAAGGCGTCGATCTTATTTTTTGTATCCACCTCTGAATACGATGTGATATCGATGATATCACTTTCGAGAATCAGGGAAGGGAGTTCTCTGTAAACCTTTTCCTTCTTTCCGTCTTTCCTTATGCTATAGTCCGGGATCGGTTTATATATTTTGGCCAGCTGATGCAACTGCCAGATGAGGCCTACGTGCCAAGTTCGACAAGAAAAGGCCTCATGCATCACAATGCCGTCGATCTTGTATTCTTCGATCCAGTTGATCAAGCGTTCCACATCGGGCTCCGATCCCTGCCGCTTCTTGGCCTTATCATACCAGAAAGTCCAGTATCCGAGCCATCTCCATGCCAGGTGCTCGATCGGATCCTTGGTTTCAGGGATATCCATCTGGTTGAGCGGGGCGACCATTCGATAGGTTGTCTCAGCAGGGAACGACGCTCCCTTACTGTTGAAGTAATTGAAATCGGTCAAGGCAAACCAGGCAGGCAGCCCGCCTCCCCACATGAGTCTGTATTTCTCTTCCTTGACCTCTCCTTCTCCCTTCGCGATCTTCTCCTCCAGTTCTTTTTTCAAATTCACAAAAAAATCATATGCCTTCTGGGTGGCCATCATGAAGTTTAGCGGTACCATGGTATTCATCGCATCGCCGGTCCCCATGGGGCAAGGTACAGCCTTTCGAAGGCTATAGGTTTCATCAATCAGGTTCCAGGTCCGGTCACTTAAGTCAACCAGTTCTTTCAGGCGGTCATAGTCCATCTTTTTTTGGGTCTGCTCTTCAAGAAATGCCACCAACCCTCGCAATTGTTTGACGATATATTTGTGGTAGTAACCCCAGACTTCCCGGTGATCCCGATCCCTTTGAAAGAGAGGATATGGAAGGTCAATGTTGTAAATCGGGACATCCGGCATAAATTGCTGGGAGGCCTGGTACCACTTGGATCTCGGGTCGCAGAGGATCTGTCCACTGGATATCATGAAATCAGGCTTCGGCTGTCCTCCCCAGGGGGAATCGGGAGGCATTTGGCCCAATTCTTCTCGCCATTGGTCAAAGCCGATCCCGCAAAGGGCATAGGTACACAAAGAACGGGAAAGACCGAGTGACTCCGCCCTCTGCAGAAATCTTTCTGCGTCCCGCTTTGCGCCGCAGACACCGGCAAAATTCTCTGTCCAAATGGGGATCACATCCATGGACCGGAAGATCTCTTCATGATGGCAGACGATAAAGGTGTAGGCTAATTTCTGTTTCCTCTCTGCCCGTGCCCGGATGGCATCCGTGATAAATTCCTTGACCAGGGGACCGATGGAAGCAGCAGCCTGGGTAGCCGTCATTCGCTTTTTCGGTTTTGCCTCTTTTTGTTCTTCAGACATTATAAAACCCTCCTTCACCCGATCATCTCCAGAAAGGCCTGGATCCTAGTTCTAAGTTGACTCATTGTCCCCACAGAATAAATATCCTCAAGATGAAGAAGAGGGACATTCATGGACTTATAGTAGGCTTTTCTTGCAGGGACTTCAAAGCCAAAGGGGTCGCAGTATTTGTAAAGATAGAGAATGGCACCATCCACCTTGAACTCCTTGGCATAGGTTCCGATATCACCGAATCGAGAGGCGATATCCCCTTCAAAGGTACCCGTCCTGTTTTCCCTGTAGGTCTTGGGGCAATTGACTTTATCGAGATACCGGTCGGCCAGGGAATGGATTGGATCGCCTCCTTCGTCGGTCCGAGGAAAATAATCCCTCGCTCCGTTGCAGATGGTATCGGCCACCACATTCCCCCCGATTTCTTCCACGAGCCTGATGAGTTCAATATTATCCAGGCAGGCGCCGTCGATCAATATTCGAGGACCTTTCTTAAGTGGAGATTTCTTTCTCTCCCCGATTTCTGCCAAAACCTGATCAAGAAGAGCGTTGAATTCGCCAACGGGTAAACTTGACCCGACGGTTAGGACCATCGTTAATTCTGTTCCGGAGATGCGCGGCGGGACTGACTTTCTGAATTCATAAAGGGCTCTTACCTTATCCCTGTTTTGATTATAGGTTCGAATGGTCTTCGCCAGATCATCATCGGCGATTGCCTTTCCAGTAAACTTCTCCAGGCTCTTTCTGAACGTGTTCAGCTCCGCATCAAAGAATTCAGACGACGATTCGCCACAGACAGTGGGAATATTGATAAAGTGGAAATACGAATAGGGAAGAGAATAACTCCAGGCACTATAGCTTCGTACCATGCTATCGCAGCCATGGGGAATGACCATACCGGAGAGAAAGTCGTATTTTTGTTTCACCGACAGATCGAAGCAACTGCGATAATAGGGGCACACAATCGTTTCCAGGAGTGTGTCTCCCTTCGTAATAGGCTCCTTGACATCGCCTCTCACCCGAAAAGGGATACAGCCGGCTGCTGCGACGATTTCCAGAGGGACAAAGGAACAAATATAGCCGATTATCTTTTCCCCTTTCTTTTTAAGCTCCTTCGCCCTCAGCCCGTAATCCGTATAATATTTTTCGACCGTGTTCAAGCTCCTTGCCCACTTTTCGCTCATGTCCCTCTCCTCGCACGAATGTAACGCTTCCGGGCCTTTCTGGACCAAGAATGTCATCTTGAATTCGGCTCGGGATCAGAAACTTCGACTTTAGGATTAACGACCATCTATTCTTTGAACGCCGGAATAAATTCAGGATGAAACTTAGTACCCACTCCCAGTGCAATATACATCATTTGGCTCTGCCTTTCAATCTCCCGAAAACATTCCTGCCCGGTCGCGAGATTTGGTCCACGCCTCAGGGAGGCGTTACCCAAAACCGGAATCATCGTGAAGCATCGTTTGACATGTTCGACCAAAAGGTGTAAATTTTTCAAGTGGCAAACAATTCATCCGGATCACAAATTTCTACAAATTGTTACGGTAATTCAAGGAAAAATGTTAACCGCACGAATCCGACTGGGAAATCACCGATATCTTTTGGCACTCGGCAACGTCTTTTGACGCTGCAGGAGCATCGCTGGCTACCCACCGCTAAGCTTTGCGCAAGGTGACCAAGGAGGTGTCCATTGGCAAATGTCCATGACAACCTAATCATAGCCTTCCCATGCCCGCCGGAATCGGGGTGTACCTATGCCTTCACACTTGCCTCTCGCCTGGGCCAAATGCTTGAAATGGCCGAGCAGAGATTCGGTCCTCGCGACAAATCATACACGATTCTTGGGTTCGAGTTTCGGGAAGGTTTACCGCAGATCTGGTTCCCTGGAAATGGGATGAATGTGATTGTGCAACTGGATTCTTCAAGCATGAATGATCCGAATCTTCCCTTGTTTCAATTGGCTCACGAGTGTATACACCTTTTGACACCCGTATTATCGGCCAATGTAAGTGTTTTGGAGGAGGGACTGGCGACCTATTTTTCAAAAGAATATATGACAGTGCATTTTGGCGGCGTATGGTTAACCGGCGATCAAAAGTATGACCGTGCCGAGGTTTTAGCCCGGAAGCTGCTATTGTTCAACGCCGATGCCATTAAGACTCTCCGTGAGCTTGTTCCTGTCATCTCACGCGCCACGGCACAGGATGTTCTCAAAATATGCCCAAGCTTGTCGCCGCAATTAGCAGAACAGCTCGTTGTGACCTTTCAATCCTGGGACGGAAAAATTTAGGGCTCTGGCGCCATCTGATACTGGTTGGGTTTGAGCTTGAACTCCGCAAGCCAAGGATCGGTCTGTGTTCGATTTCGCCAAAGGAAGCATTAAATTTATTCGGGGAGGCAAGTATCCCTTTTGCCACTCGGTGCTGATCGATGACCGAAACCGGGCAGTGGTCGATGCCTCCAGCGATAAGGATAAATTAAAGCAGTTTAAGGGTCGGGGGCCGGTAGACTATCTGATCACCTCTCACGCCCATGAAGACCATCTCGCCTTTAACTATCTTTTTCCTCAGTCTAAATTCTGCGTCCACCCCTTCGACGCCCCCCACTTCGAAAACGTCGAATCCCTGATCGATTCTTATGGCGATATGCCTCAAGAGGAGCGGGAAAAGTGGCGAGTTTTTCTGGAGAATGACTGCCACTATACGCCTCGCCGGGCCGATGTGCTCTTGAATGACGGGATGGTGATGGATCTGGGGGAGGTCAAGATGGAAGTGATCCACACTCCAGGGCACACCAAAGGACACTGCGCTTTCTATTTTATCAATCAAAGGATACTCTTTACCGCTGACCTGGATTTGACCAAAGCCGGCCCTTATTACGGGGACCGCTCGTCGGACATCGATGAAACCATCCGCTCCCTCGAGCGTTTAAAAACGTTTGACGTGGAAACCTTTCTGACCGCTCACGGGAAAGGAATTTTGGAAGGCGATCCGGAGCACATCAACCGCTATTTGGAGGTCATTTTTTTGAGGGAAGAAAAACTGATTCATCTCCTCAGCAAGGGCGCGAGGACCCTCGACCAAATTGTTCAGGAAGGGATCATTTACGGGAATAAACCCCCCATAGGACCTTGGGATCTGACACTCTCTGAAAAAGCGATGATCTCGAAACACTTGTCTCGCTTAGTAGGCCTGAATCGGGTGAAACAGGAAGGGAATTTTTACGTCCTTCGAAATTAATAGGACCAAAAATTTGTATTTTTCCCGCCGGCTGCTATGATTCGCGGGCTCAAATAACAGAAATCTTGTGAAAAACAAGAAAGGCTCCAGAGAGATATTAAAATCCTTTATTAGTCTCCTTAAAATCCTACATGCTTCAGAATTAAGTGATCCAGAATATCGTTCATTATGTTATCCGCTTCTTCTTGTGAAATAGTTATTTCTGCCAAACAATGCTGTCCTTCGTATAGACCTTTTATATAGTCTCCGGTAGCCTTATCAAACATGACGCCCACCGACTTACCTTTGGACGTAACTGTTCCACCAATAGCTTCACCCATATATTTATACCTTGGCATGAAACGAACTGAATATTCCTCTTGTTGCCCATTAATAGCCCGAATGACGCGGTACCAACAAGCTCCGTTCTCTGTCTTATCTCCAACTAACGCCCAATCTTTAGCTGTCTGAAAAGATTTGCTAGGTTCGAACGCAAAGCTAATTTGTACCGATACGAATAGGAAAATCAATCCTGTCAACCACAATGTCTTTACCATATGTCTACCTCCTTCGAAAAATTTTTGTTGTCATTATTACCATCCTGATATATAGTGCATGGTGAGCACCGTGCGATTATTTTCGGACTGTCGCAAATCTTTGGAAATACCCTGGGTTACAAGGGGGGCCGGAGAGGATAAGAATGGTCCAAAGTTCGAGACCTTCTATCCGGATTGACCTCAACGAATTCAAGCTCCATCTTCATCCCAAGAGCAGAACCCAAGTAACCCTTCATTTCGACTCACCCTCCCGAAGGTTTTATCTCTCCGTGATCGCCCTGGTTGTTAACGAGATGAAAAAATTGGGGAAAATTAAATCCATCTCTTTGCAGGAACACCTTGACCTGCTCGTTTTATTGAACGAATCCATAGGGGGCTCAGCCGGGTCATCCGAGAAGGAGAATCTGCTGCATAGAATTTACACGAAGTGGAAGGATGCCCTTCCAAATTTGGAGGAAGCCCCTCTCTTCAAGGTGCTTGGGAAGAAAAAGGAGGCAGGGGAGGGAGCAACCGGCAAAATCTATTCATTTACAGATGTGGAAAAGGATGAATGGGCGAATCTTTTTGAGTACATGGGAAGCGAAGAGAATGTGAGGCTGAAGTTTGCAATCGATAGGATAGGAGCAACCTTAGATGATGTTGTGATCGTCTATGATGAGGCCTTGAACGCCGATGCGTGGAAAAAGTTCAGCAACAAATGCGGTCAGGAGTTGAGAAAGTTCATTAAAACCCCTCCCATCGACTACTCAAAACCTAAATCCTACACCCCCGAATTTCTGGCAGATAAGATCCTCATGACGCGAAGCGCTCTCAAAGGAGAACGAAAATTAGTGACAGTGCTTTTTGCTGACGTAGCCAACTTTACCTCAATGGCCGAGAAATTAGACCCAGAAGAGGTCTACCAGATCATGGATGGCTGTTTCAGGGTCCTCATGGATGAGATTCACAAATACGAAGGAACGATCAACCACTTCAGCGCTGATGGGGTGGTGGCCCTTTTTGGGGCACCTGTAGCTCACGAAGACCATGCTCAAAGAGCCTGCTATGCCGCTCTGTCTATTCAGAACGCCATGGCTGATTATGGTGAAAAACTGAAGAAGGAGCGTGGAATCGACTTCAAGATGCGCATTGGTCTTAACTCAGGCCCAGTGGTTGTAGGCTCTATTGGAGATGATTTACGGATGTATTACACCGCCATTGGAGACACGGTTAACCTTGCTTCCAGGATGGAGGCTACGGCCAAGCCTGGAACCATTCTTTCATCCGGGCATACCTACAAACTGGTCAGAGACTGGTTCAAATTCGAGTCTTTGGGGAAAGCTCAGGTGAGAGGGGAAGAGGAGCCCCAGGAGGTCTATGAACTCATAAGAGCCAGCGAGGTGAAGACAAAAATCGAGGCGGCGGCTGCCGCTGGTCTTACGAAATTCGTTGGTAGAAGAAGAGAAATGGAAGCTCTCCAGGAGGCATTGGAAAAGGCTCGATCAGGCTCAGGACAGGTGGTAGGGATCGTTGGCGAAGCTGGCATAGGGAAGTCAAGGCTCATCTTAGAGATGAGGAGGGAGATGAGGAGGCTCTTCCCAAAAGAAGAATATGGGTACCTTGAGGGCCGATGCCTCCACTATGGGGGCTCCATGGCTTACCTCCCCTTACTGGATATTCTGAGGTCTTATTTTGAGATCAAGGAGGGAGAGCACGAGTTTCTTATTAAAAAGAAGATGAAGGAGAAAATCTTTGAAGTTGATGAGAAGCTCAAAACCGTTCTCCCACCCTTTCAAGAACTCTTATCTCTTAAAGTGGAGAACGAAGCCTACCTTAAACTTGAGCCCAAGCAGAAAAGGGAGAGGATCTTTGAGGCCCTGAGAGATTTATTTGTTCGGGAAAGTCAAAACAAACCCCTCGTTCTTGTCTTTGAGGACCTTCACTGGATTGATAAGACCTCGGAAGAGTTTTTAGACTACTTCATTGGTTGGTTGGCAAACACACCCATTCTCTTGATTCTTCTTTATAGGCCTGAATATACCCACCGCTGGGCAAGTAGATCCTATTACCACAATCTCCGGGTGGATCAGCTCTCCATTCCCACGAGTGCAGAATTGGTCCAATCCATCCTCAAGGAAGGGGAAGTTGTCCCTGAGCTGAGGGACCTCATCTTGGGAAAGGCTGCCGGAAATCCTTTTTTTATAGAAGAATTGACTCATTCCTTACTTGAAAACGGGTCGATCCAGAAGAAAGATCACCAATACTTTTTAGGCCGAAGACCCTCCGATGTCCAGGTTCCGGATACCATTCAGGGGATCATTGCCGCCCGTATTGACCGACTGGATGAAAGCCTTAAGAGAATCATGCACGTGGCCTCTGTAATTGGGAGGGAATTCGCCTTTCGTATCCTTCAGGCGATCACAGAGACGAAGGAGGAGCTTAAATCCCATCTCCTAAACCTTCAGGGCCTTGAGTTTATCTACGAGAAGAGACTTTTCCCTGAGCTCGAATACATCTTCAAACACGCCCTCACCCAGGAGGTAGCTTATAACAGCCTACTTCTTAAAAGGAGAAAGGAGATTCACGAGAAGATCGGCAGAGCCATAGAAGAGATCTATCCGGACAGGCTGGAAGAATTCTACGAGATGCTCGCCTACCATTATTCCAAGAGCGATGACCTTGATAAGGCCTGCCAATATCTGAAGTTATCCGGAAACAAAGCGATGAGAAGCTGTTCCAACTTTGAGGCCTATCATTTTTATAAAGATGCGATTGGTATCCTTAAGCAGAAGCCTGAAACGGAGCAGAATAAAAAAGAACGCGTTGAGGTCATTCTCTTAATGGCGATTCCTATAAGAATCCTGGCTTACCCTGAAGATCCCCTAAAGTTCCTTGAAGAGGGTGAGAGGCTTTCTAAGGAGCTGGGAGACAAAAAGAGTTTCGCAGCCATATCCAACCTTATAGGCTTGTTTCATGCTTTTACAGGAAACCCAGCGCTGGGAAGAAAATACCAGGAAGCCTCTTTTGAGGAGGCGGAAAAGATAGAGGATATTGAAACGATGGCTCCGGTCAGCTTCGGCCTTTGTAATTCTTATTTCTGGGAGGGAGAGTATAGGAAAATAGTGAATATAGCCCCAAGGGTCATCCATTTGCTTGAGAAAACCCAAAGGGAGCATGAATTTTTCGGTATGGCCGCCAATGTATATACGGTACTACAATACTTCTATGGGCTCAGCTTGGGAATTTTGGGGAACTTTACGAAGGGAGAGCAGTTGTGTGAAAAAGCACTTTCTTTTGCGCATAAAATCAATCACTTAATTAGCATAGGCACGGCAGAACTCGCTTATGGTGGTGTATTTTTATTTGAAGGGGATGGAAAAAATGCCGTAAAACATTATCAGAGCGGCATTGAATATCTCGAAAAATCCCAAGGGGTCATGTGGGGGCCCCAAGCCTGGACTGGTCTCGGCCATGGATATTATCTTCTGGGGGAGTTGGAAACAGCCTTAAAATTCATGGAAAAAGGCCTTAAGATGCGGACGGATATCAGATTTCCCGTTCCTCTTATCCATTGGAATTTAAGTCTTGTTCATTTCGATTTAGGCGATTTGAATGAGGCAAAGGCTCATGCCGAGCAGGCGGTGAATTTAGCGCAAGCGAGTCATCAAAAATGGCTTGAAGGGCTATCACAGCTTCAACTTGGAAGGATTTTTGGAAAAATGGAAGGGTCGCAACTCCATAAGGCAGAGGAATACATCCTGCAAGGAATTAAGATGCTGGAAGAGTTGGAATTAAAATCATTTTACGCTCAGGGTTATCTCTTCCTCGGGGAGCTTTATGCCGATGCATGGCGAAAAGAAAAAGCCCTTGAAAACCTGAAGAAGGCAGAGGCAATGTTTCAGGAGATGGGAATGGACTACTGGCTTGTTCGGACAAAAAAGCTTTTGCAAATGCTCCAGTCTAAATCTTAAAACGATATTGGTATTGAGTTTGGTTTTGACCATTACTTTGGGACGGAAGGGCTCCGTTTAAACCAAGAAAGGGGATCTTAACATGAAATCGGCTGGCAAAGGTATGTTCATTGCTATCTGTATTATTTCTTTTTTCTGCGCTACGTTCTTTAGCCCGTCGACGGTGACGGCCGTGAATGCCGCTTTTGATGCCAAAAAAATGGGGGACATGTCCGACTTCGACCCGAACAAGCCGATGACCCCAACGGAGGATACTATCAAGATCGCGCTGGTGGCTTCCTTTTCCGGACCGGCTTCTTTAGTGGGACCGCTCTATTACATCTGTGTGCTATGGGCAGCCCACGACATCAACAAGAGAGGTGGCATTCTGGTCGATGGCAAAAAGAAGCTGGTCGAGGTCATCAAGGCCGATCATATGTCGAAGCCGGACCAATGCAAGAAGATCTGTGAGAGAATGATCCTGCAGGAAAAGGTTCACGTCTTGTGGGGCACCGATGGCGGCAATATGATGAAAATTATCAACGAGACGGCCGATAAATATAAAACCATTGCCCATAACGCTGCTTCCCCAGCCGATGAGCTCCAGGATACCACGAATTTTTCCCGCTATGCCTTCATGTCCTCCTTTTCCACTGAGCAGATCGGACGTGGAATCGCTTACTATTATGGGCATATCAGGAAAAAGGAAAAAAAGTTTTACATCCTCTGCCAGGATTACATGTTTGGTCATGGCATGGGAGAGGGATTTAAAAAGGGTCTGAAAGAATACTATGCTGAAGGCGAAATTGTGGGTGAAGACTACCATAAGCTGTTTTTGACCGACTTCGCTCCTTACCTGACCAAAATCAAAGCTTCCGGAGCCGAGGTCATCTACACTGGTGACTGGAGCCCGGATGCAGCCAACCTCCTCAAACAGGCGAGGCAAATGGGGATTACACTTCCCTTCGCCAACATCTTCATGAATGACCCTAATCTTCTTTACGAGGTCGGGGTTGAAGGAACAAAAGGGTTGGTTGTGCTCAACCAGTATGGAGCCGAAAACCCTGCTTTCAAAACACCTGAACAAATCAAATTCTATAAAACCTGGAACAATCTGTGGGAGACAAAGTGGACAGCCCCTTTTAACACCATGCTTTTCAAACACCCGGCGTCGAACATAGGTTCCTGGATCGAGGGGACCTACTGGCTTTTGAGTGTGATCGAAAGGGCCAAAAGTACGGATGCGGAAAAAATCATCAAAGTCTGGGAAGGGGATAGCTACCAATACAATAGCGGGAAGATCATGAAAATGAGAGCCTGCGATCACAAGGCGATACAAGACCTTCACATTGATGAATACGTTCCGCCCGAGCAGCAGAAAGTCTCTTTTAACATTCCGCCCTATTATTGGTTTAAGGGTTGTTCCAACACCGGTCCGACATTCACGATCCCCGCAGGAAAGGTGCTGCCATTAATGGACCGGAACCTGGAAAGGTGCAAAGGCAAGAATGATTGGGGAGAATAACCTGAGGGCAAACGCAGTCTGACCCCTGATGTCAATAGTGGACACGAAGCGCTCTCTCATGCTGCAAGTTGCCTTGTATAGAACTGCCGCTCATAGACAACCGGAGAAAGGTACCCCAGCCGTGCTTGCCGTCTTTGCCGATTGTAGAATACCTCGATGTATTCCGTGATCTCCCGGATGGCCTGCTCTCTCGTCTTGAAGCGACAGTGATGGACAAGCTCATTCTTGAGCGTACCCCAGAAGCTCTCCATGGGAGCATTGTCGTAGCAGTCGCCCTTCCTGCTCATAGATGCTCTCATCTTGAACTGATCCACCAGCTTCCGGTATTCATGGGCGCAGTACTGACTCCCACGATCCGAATGGTGAATCAGGCCTGCTCCGGGCCGTTTGGCTGCCACGGCTCTGAACAGAGACTGGCTCACCAGGTTCTTGGTGAGACGATTGCCCATGGCATATCCAACGATTTCTCCCGTGCAGAGGTCCTTATGCCCTGCCAGATAGAGCCAGCCTTCTTCTGTGGGGATATAGGTAATGTCGCTGACCCAAACCTCGTTCGGCGTCGTTGCCTTAAACTGCTGATTGAGCAGATTCTGTGCCACAGGCAGAGCATGCTTCGAATCCGTGGTGGCCTTGAACTTCCTCTTCTGCTTACACCGTAACCCAAGCTTCTTCCTGATCCGTCTGATCCGGCAGATCCCGACCTTTACACCCTGTTCTTTGAGCTCATGCTGTAATCTCTCTGGACCGCACGTCTCACGGGTCCTCTTGTGGGCGGCTTTTATCTCTACTTCCAGCCTTCCCTCTTCCAGGACACGTTTGGAAGGCTTGCGCCTGAACCATTGGTAATAACCGCTCTTGGATACACGCAGAATACGGCACATCATCCCAATACAATACTTGAATCGCATTGCTTTCATGATCGCGTACCTGGCAGCGACTCCTTCGCAAAGTACACGGCCGCTTTTTTTAATATGTCTCGCTCCATCCTGGCTTCTGCCAGTTCACGCTTCACCCGGGCAAGCTCCATCTCTATTTCCGTAAGCGGCCTCTGGTGCTTTCCAACCTCCTTAAGCTTGCCTTCTCTGCTCGCCTTAACCCAGTACCGTATTGTCGAGGCCGCAACCGATAACCGACGCCCCACCTCCGGTATCTTTAATCCGCCTTCTGTTACGAGCTTCACTGCTTCCTCTCGAAGTTCCTTCGTGTAGATTGCTCTCGGAATCCTTTCCATTCTGACACCTCCGTCTTTAGTATTTTACCTCAACTTTGGTGTCCACAAAAGTCATCTTACCCCAGTCCATGGTATATAGAGTGTGAATAAAAAAGGCAGAGCCATTTCTGACTCTGCCTTTTCCATCGTTCGTCGCACGCCGAAGCGCATGGGAAATCACTTGATCTTTTGGAGCTCGATCAGTCCGCGATCCGCCGTGGGAATATAGATATCCCCTTTGGAACTGACGGTCATGGCCCCCGCAAATTCTACAGCAGGATAGCTTCCGGACAATCCATACGCCACAGGAAGGTTTTGGGCTACTACGGAAATGGCCAGGTTCTTGGGATTGATTCGGAAAAGCTTCCCACTGGCGCTGTCCAGAGCAAGAAGATTTCCAGCACCGTCATTTGCCAAAGCCCCTACCTTGCCCACAACTCCGGAAAGGAAGACCTCCTTATTGCCACTGGCCAGGTCCACCTTGCTGATCCTTCCAACTTTGGCCTCACCCGCATAGAGCGTATTGTCAATGATCGCGAGAGCCAGAGGACCTTCGAGGCCTGTAGCTAAAGCCTTCTTCGCTCCGTCTGTAAGGCTGACTTCGGTGATTTGCCCTGCCCCATATTCGGCCACATATATTTTGGGTTGGGTCTTGCTCATCACCACAGCCATGGGCCGGTTCAGTCCGCCGGCAATTGCCTTGAATTCGCCCTTGGCAGGATCGCCGATCGCAACGGCGTTATTAACACCGTCGGGCCAGAAGACCTGGTCACCCGGCCCATCGGCCAAGCCACCGGTCAAAGGCATACCATGAGCCGCCCAGGCATTGAGCTTGGTGTAAACGTAATGGTCCTTTTCTACACTGCGAATCATAATCCAATCGCTGATCAAAATCTTGTCGTTTTTGACGAGAACACCACTGATCTGGTTTGGGCCCTTGGGGAAAAGCATCTTAAATTTACCGCTACCATCCGTGGCCACTTCGTAAACCGTTGCATCCCAGTAGTGGGTTATAAAAAGGCGGCCCTCCGGTGTAATAGCCAGATTGTCAAGACCGGGCGGAAGTTGGGCGAGTTTCTCTCTTTTCTTCCCATCCAGGCTGAGCCGGTACACTGCTCCCGTGCCTAACTCAGGGATATAGGCCATCTTGTCCGGACCTATTTTCAAGGCGACCGGGCCCATAAATTTCTCAGCGATCACTGTGATGTTCCCCGTATCCGGATGAACCCGCAAGATTTTCCCCGTACCCAAATCCGGTATGATCAGATCATTGGTATCAGGGTCAAAATCGAAGCCTTCGGGTATTGCAATGACGTTTTCTTTTACCAGAAGTCTCGGCTCCTTGACTCCCGTGGGGTCGAGCTCGAAGACGCGGTTTGCCTGGAAACACTCGCTCGTGAAGAGCCGCCCCGTGCGCTTGTTATACTGGACGCCATTAGGGGCGAGTAATCCCTTCGCAATAACCGTCTTCATGCCGTTCTTGTCGACGCGGTAGACTTCGCCTACAATCGGAGTCGTGCCTGCGATGTAAAAATTTCCTTTATCATCCGATCCAATATCGTCGGTGATAAAGGTTCCCGCATAAGGCGGCACAAAGTTGGTGGCCTTCATGGTCTTCAGGTCGATGCGGGTCGTTGTGCCGTTCCCGGTATGCACAACATAAAGAGCGCCGTCCATGCCAATGGTGGCCCCGTTACACCCTGGGAAAAGAGTGTCCTTAACGAGCCTCACCACTTTGTAATGAGGGTCGAGGACCTTGGGTCCCGCGGCCAAGACGGGTTGAGAAAAAATAAAAACACACAAGGCCATAAGCCAAAAGACAAACCACGGTGAAAACTTCTTCATGCTTCTCATATCCACTTCCTCCTTTCGTTGAAGAATATTTAGAAACGCTATTTAAGTTACTCTGGGTTTAGACCTGCGATGAATAAGTGAAGGTCCAATCACTGGACAGTAAGCGTTTTCCTGTTCCCCCACCCGTCTCCGGCGGAGCTTCAGCAATAAAATTTACGGCCTTGGTCACGGACGCAGGTCAGAGATTTTCGGAAGGTA
Source organism: uncultured delta proteobacterium (assembly GCA_963765435.1). GTDB lineage: Bacteria > Desulfobacterota > BSN033 > BSN033 > UBA1163 > UBA1163. The sequence goes on along the minus strand of CAVXWK010000002.1, from coordinate 379,211 downwards.
AATTCTCAGAGGAGCTTAGAATCCCCCCCTCCCCTCCTAATTCACATATTACATTCCCTCCAAGATGTCAATGATTTTTTTCCCCTGCCGGTTGTATATATTTTTATTGAATAGCGGGCTGAGGCTACAGAAAAAAATAGGGCTGGAGGGTTTAACTTCCCCAAGGGAGCGAACCGACTCCCAACTTAATCAAAAGAGAAGACTTTTACCCGTCAGGACCCCGCGTCCGCTGACAATGCGGTTGATCTGGTTCGTGCCCTCGAAGATCTGGGTCAATTTCGCATCCCGCATCAGTTTTTCCACCACGGTACCCTTCATGTAGCCCGACCCGGCCAAGATCTGGACTGCATCGGTCGTCACCTTCATCGCCGCATCCGAGGCAAAGCATTTGGCAGCCGCGGCCTCGATGGAGCATTTTATGTTTTGGTCAAGCATCCAACCCACCTGCAAGTACATGGTTCTCGAAGCCATGATCAAGGCGTACATGTCGGCAAGCATGAAATGCACCCCTTGAAAGCTCCCAATGGCTTGTCCGAACTGCTCGCGTTCCTTCGCCCACTTGGTCGCCTCATCGAGGGCCTTTTGGCCGATTGCTGTACAGATGGCAGTGATGTTCGCCCGTCCCCTGTCGAGGGCCATCATCGCCAGCTTGAATCCCTGACCCTCCTCACCGATCAGATTCTCTTTCGTCAGCTCCACCCCTTCGAAGAAAAGCTCCGCTACGACCATGGCTCGGTGGCCCATCTTGTCCTCGACTCGGCCCACTCGAATCCCCGGCGTATCTCGTGGGACCACAAAGCACGATATTCCCTTTGCTCCGAGGCTTCGATCGCCTGTCGCAAAAACGCACAGCAAATCAGCATGCTGGCCGTTCGTGATGTAGCACTTGGACCCATTTAAGACATACTTATCACCTTTTTTCTGGGCTAACGTGTTCATTGCCCCGGCATTGGAGCCAGCCCCAGGCTCCGTCAGGCAGAAACAGGCACTCCGATAGCTTTCTGTCATGCATCCCAGGAATTTCTTTTTTTGCTTCTCAGTTCCCCCAAGAAGGATGGCGCCCGTTGACAGGTGGGAAATACCGATCATCTGCCCAATGGCACAGCAGTCGTAATTCAACGCTTCCGTGACGAGATAGTGGGTCACGAAGTCCATCCCCGAGCCACCGTACTCACTGGGGATGTTTGTGTACATCAGCCCCAGTTCGCGGGCCTTCTTCAAAATGGACTCAGGGTAAGTACCGTCGCGGTCATACTGGAGGGCCACCGGTCGAATCTCTTTCGACGAGAATTCCCTTGCCAGGCCCAAGAATCGTTTCTGTTCGTCGGAAAGGCTGAAGTCGATCATGTTCTGTCTTCCTTTCTGTCTGGTGTAGCCATACCGGACACAAAATTTGCTGAAACCGGAGGATTGAATTACTGTGAGCTTTTATTACCATCCCAACAGGACTCTGTCAATAAGAAACAACCGGCCAGAGTAGCTCATTCCTTTCGCCCCTGCTTTGGACAATTTAGCAAATTCCAATTACAATTTGAGCTATTCTTCAACGTCTTTTAACTCTCAAGGATCGTTCCTTAGATGCGTCGCTATCTCATTTTCGCTTCTGCTGGATTGGGCCTTCTGATGTACTCCATCGACGGCACAGCGGTGGCAGTGGCCTTCCCCAATTTTATAAAAGACTTCGGTACCAATGTCCTCTGGGCCGCATGGACCATTTCAATTTATCTGGTTGCGGTGACGAGCGTCATGCCGTTGATGGGCAACCTGAGCGACAGCTATGGCCGCAAAAGAGTCTTCTTGATTTCTCTCATTCTTTTTACTTCCAGCTCCCTTGCCTGTGGCTTTGCCCCGGATATCTACAGCCTGGTCGCATTCAGGTTCCTTCAGGGCGTCGGAGGCGCAAGCTTTCTCCCAACCGCAGCCGGCATCGTGAGCGACCAATTTCCCGAAAGCCGCGAGAAGGCCATCGGCCTTTTTACAAGCATCTTTCCGATCGGAGGTATTATTGGCCCCAACTTAGGCGGTTGGATCGTGAGTCGCTATTCCTGGCGGTATATTTTCTACATTAATTTACCTATCGGCATCGGTTTAGTCGTCCTGATTATTATCTTACTTAAAGATTCGAAAGTCCTTGCGCGGCCCCGTATCGATTTCGTGGGAGCCTCTTTTTTCTTTGGAACGATACTCTTCCTCATGCTTGGCCTAAATTTCGTTGCTGAGGAATTGGCCCTCTCATCTCTTCTTCTCGCCATCCTCTTTTGGGTTGTCAGTTCTTCTTTCCTCTATCTGTTTTTTCGTCAAGAGAAAAAGCACCCCAACCCCATTCTGGATATGGCTTTATTGAGATCGAAGCCCTTCCTGGCAGCGAACTTGTACAACATGATGATCGGCGTCGGCGTCTTCGGAATCTTTCCCTTTATCCCGCTCTACGCCACCTCGGTACATAAATTATCCACGCTGATGAGCGGTATGATCCTGACCCCGCGTTCTCTCGGCGTCATTTCGGCCTCGGCGGTCACCAGTTTTTTACTCAGGCGATGGGGATACCGATGGCCTATGGTGTTGGGTCTAACCATCATCTCTCTTTCGACCATCCTTCTGGGCGGCCGAGGGCTTCCGTTCCAGAACGCGCTAGGTACGCATTTGGGAGTCGCCGAGATTCTGGCCGTCCTGATGTTGTTTACCGGAATTGGCATCGGAATCGCTCTCCCCGCTTCGAATAACGCATGTATCGAGCTGATGCCCGAGAGGGTGGCGACGATTACAGGGCTTCGAGGGATGTTCAGATATGTTGGAGGAGCGTTTGGAATTTCATTGATTACAATCATCCTCCATTTGGGCTCTACCCCTGAAAGCGGCTTTAGAGCCACTTTCATCTTATTCGGTCTGGGGCTTTTGTTCGCGATCCCTCTTGTCTTTCTTATGCCGACTGGAAAGCAAGGATGGGGAGCCAGAAGACCTTAAGTGCTCCGGGAGGGAAGAAGACATAAAACGGGGACCTATTTGATCTTAAAGGACTCTTCTGTTCCGACGTATTTCTTTCTCAGCTTTGGTTTTTCAATCTTTCCTGTCGGATTGCGCGGGACTTCGCCAAAAAATATCTTTCGAGGTCTCTTATACCTCGGCAATTTCTCACAATACTTCAGGACATCTTCTTCTGTCAAAGTTTTACCTGGGACCGCGTCGATGATCACGGTGACAACTTCACCCAAGCGCTCGTCAGGATAGCCAATCGCGGCGATATCCTTCACGCCTGGAAGGGCATGAAGAAAATCCTCTATCTCCACCGGGAAGATATTCTCGCCGCCGGAGATGATCAGATCCTTTTTCCGATCGACCAAGAAAATAAAACCATCTTCGTCCTGTTTCGCCATATCTCCGGTGAATAACCATCCATTCCGGATCGCTTTTGCCGTGGCTTCCGAATTCTTATAATATTCCCTCATGACGCCGTCGCCTCGAACCGCCAGTTCCCCTACTTCTCCACTCTTCACTGGATTCCCTTCTTCGTCCACAATTCGGGTTTCCCAGTTGAACCCGGCAAGACCGATCGCTCCCACCTTGTGCTCATTTTCTATGCCCAGGTGGACGCAACCCGGTCCGGTCGATTCGCTCAGTCCGTAGTTTGTATCGTAGGCCATGTTCGGAAAATATTCTTTCCAGTGTTTCACCAAGGAAGGGGGAACAGGCTGTGCCCCTATGTGCATCAGCCTCCATTGGCGGAGATCATAATCCTCGAGTTTCATCTCTCCGCTATCGAGCTTCAGGAGGATATCTTGAGCCCATGGGACAAGAAGCCAGACGATCGTCCCTCTCTCTTCGCTCACCGCCTCAAGAATCCACTCGGGGGAGATTCCCTTCAAGATGACCGCAGGCCCCCCCACGATGAAGCTTCCAAACCAATGCATCTTTGCCCCGGTATGGTAAAGAGGAGGGATAAGGATAAACTTGTCTTTTCTTGTCTGATAATGATGGCAATTTTCTGTAATACACGCGGACACCATGTTCTTATGCGTCAAAAGGATGGGTTTGGGTGTACCCGTGGTGCCAGAGGTAAAATAGAGGCCGCATGGATCAGGAAGGGCGATCTCAATGTTGGGGGGGGTCGAGGGAGATTTTTCGAGCAGTTTTCCAAAGGCTTCCGCATACGCAGGCGTTTCTTTTCCGACAAAGATATAGTCTTTTACCGTCGGGAGATCATCCTTTATTCCATTTATCCTATCGATAAACTCCTCACCAAAGACAACGCACACAGGTTCTGCTACATCGCAACAGTATTTGATATCGTCTCCTGAAAAACGAAAATTGAGAGGAACGACCCATGCCCCAGTCCGGACGATCCCGAAATAGGCACTGAGCCAGTCGATCGAGTTCATCATCAGATGGACGACTCTATCCCCTTTCTTGACCCCCTTTTTGATCAAAGTATTTGCAAATCGATTGGCCCTCTCATCAAACTGCTTCCATGAGATCTCGCTTCTCTTCTTTTCGCCGGGTATCCTTTCAACCAGGGCCACATCGTTCGGATACTGCCTTGCGTTTCTCGCTAAGATTTCTCCGATCTGGATGTCTAAAGTCGCCATAGGAATCCTCCTTCCTAAAAGAGTTTTTACCAAATCTGAAAATCCAGTGCAATATTTCTTTCCGTTTTGCAACCCCAAAAGAACCTTTTCAGCAGGGCCCTCGGGGGGATGTGAAGAAAAGGCGGTTATTGCGAGGAGTCCCGTTTTGGCGGGACGAAGTGCCTGCACGGCGTAGACGTTTAAAAAGCCGCCCTATAGGGTTTATAAACGCATTTTAAAGAGAAATATCAGATCAAAAATGCGATCTTAGGACTCCGATCCACGCTCCATCGCTCAGATCCCTAATTTTTAGAAAAGTATAGAGGCAACTGCCCTCCCGATTCTCATTGACACCCCGTTCTTATTCTAATACACTCCAGTTAAAGCCAAACCGTATAGACGGGTTGCTTGATGACAGAACTAAAAAGAGGGATGAGATGAAAAGGAGTGTTGGACCTACAAAGAGAATGAGGGGATGTTCCGGGGAAAGGAAACATAAGGAGAAAAATAAGATTAGTAAGCAGGAATTTCTTGGTCAGATTAAAGCGGTTCTTGTTGACGGCACAGACCTTCAGGTATCCGTGCATCGCAAGGGTAGAAGCGTTTTCTTAGATAATTTACCAGTCCACCCAAGCAATATGGGAAGAGGTTATCAGGGGAAGAGTAAGTGAGATCAGAGATCAGATCGGGGAGCGACCGCTCAAGGGCGAGATTACCCTCGTCATCGCCGGAAAAAAACGGGAAAAAAAACAATTAAGAGACGAGGTGACGGGTTGATTGAGCAACGGCTCTTAAAATAGGAAAAGAAAGCGATGGAAAACTTAGGACAAATCCTGCCGTTCTGGACCCTATCTTTTTTCATTTTGCTTTTGCTTTCCATAGCCATCCTTCCGCTCGCCTATCCTCGTTTCTGGGATAGTAACCGAAACAAAGCGGTAGTCTCTGCGATCCTCTCACTTCCTATCGTTATTCTCTTTTACCATTATGGCAATTTCCGGCCCTTGATTCATGAAATTCAAGAATATTTTTCTTTCATTATTCTCTTGGCCTCCCTCTTTATCATCTCCGGAGGAATATTCCTAAGCGGGGATATTGAGGCGACTCCTCGAAATAATACCATTTTCCTGGCCATTGGCGGGATCATCGCTAACATTTTTGGGACCACAGGCGCTGCGATGCTTCTGATAAGACCTGTCTTGAGGACCAACAGCGAAAGGCGGCTGATCGCCCACATCCCCATCTTCTTTATCTTTATTGTCTGCAATATCGGCGGATGCCTTACACCCCTTGGCGATCCCCCTTTGTTTATGGGCTACTTGAGAGGGGTCCCCTTCTTCTGGACTCTAAGGCTTTTCCCTTATTGGATATTCATGATGATCCTCATTCTGATCGTCTTCTATTTCATCGATCTTCGCTTTTGGAAGAGGGAGTCCCCGGAGGCCTTAAGACTGGACAAGAAGAGCGTGGAGCCCATTTCCACTCATGGGAAAATGAATATCGTTTTTATCTTCGGCATCATCTTAAGCGTCATCTTTTGCGATACCCCTGTTCGGGAAGGTATCATGGTAGGCCTGTCTATCCTTTCCCTTCTGTCAACACCCAAAAAGATTCGGGAGCGAAATGAGTTTAACTTCACCCCTATCATCGAAGTGGCCATTCTCTTCGCAGCCATATTCATCACGATGGTTCCTGCACTTCTCATCCTGGAAGCACGGGGCGCCGAATTTGGAATTCGTCTTCCCTGGCAGTTTTTCTGGACAGCCGGAGGACTCTCTTCGTTTCTCGACAATACCCCCACTTATGTGACGTTCCTGAGCTTGGCTCAGGGGCTTGCTCAAGCAACCGGGCTGCCAAAGGAGATGGTAGGAATCCCGATCAAATATCTGGAGGCGATTTCGGTCGGATCGGTTTTTATGGGAGCAAATTCCTATATCGGCAACGGCCCAAACTTCATGGTGAAAGTGATCTGCGAGCACCGGAAAGTTAAGATACCCTCCTTCTTCGGATATATGCTCTGGTCATGCAGCATTCTCGTCCCTCTTTTTATTATTGTAACCTTCGTATTTTTTGTATAGAGGATGGACAAATGCCACTATCGGACGAAGTGAAAGAAATAGAACGATTATTCCAATTTTTCCCTTATTTCACATTCGATGTTTTAAGTTAGCCTGAAAGATGCCAAAAAAATCCTAAAAAATCCTTGACAAAAAAATTTGTTTGTGTATTTAATGATGGGCAATATTCCCTCCTTTTACTTATAAGCAAGCGATTGGATTGAAAAATTTTTTTAGCCATCTTAACCCTTTTTCAGGGATAGATTTCACCACCTTTTTCAGGAGGGGGAGAAGCGGAGTAACCTGAGAAAAGCCTGGATTCGAAAACAGCGGAGCCAGGCTTTTTCTTATTGAGAAGGAGATATTTGGAAGGGGGTGAGAGAGGAGCGTAAACCACCCATTTAAGACAAAAAAAGCTGATCTGAAAGGAGGTATCTTATGCAACCGGATGTATCTACTTACATGTGGGTTTGGTATGTTTGGGGCGCAATCTTTGTCGGTACATTTCTGATGACCTTCATCGGGACCTGGATCATCATTAAGAAAGGCAGGTGGGAATTATGAGTCCACAATATTTACCTGTTCCGTCGCCAACGACAACTATGATTATTTCTGGAGTGATAGCCCTCGGGCTTTTACTGCTGTTCTCTGCTTTCCTTGGCGTCTTGGGAAAGAGGAAATGGGAGTCCTTTGATGAGTATCTTGTCGGTCGCAGGGATATAGGCCCGCTGATCACCGGCGCCGCTCTTTCCGCCTCCTATATTTCCGGCTGGGCTTTTTGCGGGAGCACGGGGATTGTCTATACCCTCGGTTTATCAGGTATGTGGTTTGCGGGGATTTGGAGCCTTGTCGGCATCATCCCCTGCATCTGGCTTGCAGCAATGAGGACCAGAGAGTTTTCCGTAAAGCTCAAAGCAACCACCATGCCTGAAACGATCGGGAAACGATTCGATTCCAAAATGCTCCAAACCGTCATCGCCATTTCCATGCTCTTCTTCCTGTTTATGTATTCCGTCGGCCAACTGAAGGCCGGAGCAAGCGTCTGGTACGCCCTGACCGGGCTTTCACCCCTCTGGTGCCTTTTACTCTCTATATTCGTCGCCTGGCTCTATATGGCCATGGGGGGATATGTTGGAAACCAGTATGCCATGGCACTTCAGGGGCTGGTTTTTGCCGTTGTTGGAACCCTCATTGGTGTCGTGGCCATCGTACAGAGCGGCGGCTTTTATGAGCTTACCTCCAAACTGGTCGCCCAGGATCCAAAACTGATGAGCCTAATCAGGCCGGATCTTCCAAAGATCGGGTTTACCCAGCTCATGTCAAGCATGGTTGGGATTCTCGCAACCCCTGTTATCTTCTTCACCATGGCCACCGGGTTCCCGCATAATGTGAGCCGGTTCCTTGGGATGAAAAAGATGGGCAAGAAGGATTATTTCTGGATGGTGGCCATTGTCTGGCTGTTTACCGGCATTCCCATCATGCTCGACTGCTCAAGCAATGGGCTTGTGGCAAGGATGCTCTACGGTGGCCAGCTCCTTAAGATCCAGCCCTGGAGGGGAGATCTTGCTGCACCGATGCTCGCTCATGCCTTAGGTGGATCGCGCATGCTGGCCTTATACACGGCAGGTCTTTTTTCAGCCGCCCTGTCAACCTTGGCAGGAATGGTCTTCATCATGAGCGCCAATATCACGAGGGATGTCATTAAACTTTGGGCACCAAAAGTATCGGACAAGAGCATGTTGATGCTGGGATACTTGCTGATCGCCCTCTTCCTCTTTCTTCCCTTCTATTGGACCTTGGTGAATGCGCCTCCTCTGCTATCCATCTTCATGGGTATGGCAGCGATGGGACTTGGCGCTGTATTTTTCTTCGTGACCGCCATCTCTTACTATTGGAAGCGGGCAACAAAATGGGGAGCTGTCTGCACAGTCATCTATGGAACAGGCGCAACATTGTTTGGTGGTTGGGCAGTTCTTTCCAGGAAACCCCCGTTATTAGGCATGGGCACGATGGAGTGGATCCTTGTTCTTGGATGCTTGGTCATCTATTTTGTCGTTAGCTTCGCCACAAAACCACCCTCTCAGAAAACGATTGACCTTCTTTTCCCAGCCAAGAAATAGCCATCCAGGGACGACAGGACAAAAAAAGGGGGCCTCTCCACGGGCCCCCTTTTTTTTCGAACCGCGGGCCAGAAATAAGCCATTCAAAAATAGTGCCTTTTGTGTTAATAGGAATTAAGCCCACCCGGAGAAACAGGACAATCAGATGCCTGAAGCCCTGCCCTTAGAAAAATTGAAAGACTTTGTCAAGACGGTCCCACCTTTCCATCTCCTTCCCCGGAAGGCCATGGATGAACTTGTACGCACCTTGATAATTGAGTATTTTCCAAAGGGAGAGACGATCTTGAGCCCCAAGGGGCCGCCCACCCAGTTTCTTTACATCATCCGCTCGGGCGGTGTGAGATTTCTAATGTCGGAAAAGGAGGGAAAAGAGGGGGATAGGATCTATGATTACAGGGATGAAGGAGATTTCTTTGGGCTTATTTCTCTTTTGAGCGGAGAACCCTCTCCTTTCACGATTGTGGCAGAGGAAGATACCCTCTGCTACCTCGTCAGGAAGGAGGTTTTCAAGAAACTTATCGGGGAGTATCCCGACGTTTTCCTCTATTTTACATCCGGGCCGAGCAAAGGGTTTAAACAGTTCGATACAGGATCGCCGCCGATGGATCCCTCTGTAAGAGGAGGGACGGGAGCACAGCAAGTTCTCTTTGCCTGTCGGGTCAAGGACGTGATGCATACCAACGTATTGACCTGCCCGTCGGAGGAAACGATCGTCGGTGTGGCGCGGCGAATGACGGAACGAGGCGTCGGCTCCATGATTGTGGTAGATGACATCGGTGTTCCCGTTGGAATCCTTACAGACGGCGATCTCAGGAGCAAGGTGCTGGCATCCGGAAAACTCATCACCCTGCCGGTGTTGGATGTGATGAACCGACCGGTTCAGTGCGTTCGTCCCGAGGCCTTCTGTTTTGAAGCCATTCTTTCCATGACCACCAACCGGATCAAGTATCTTCCTGTCCTGGATGGGATGAAGCTCGTGGGCATCATTTCTGAACATGATCTGATGGTTTCCCAGGGGAACAACCCTGTTGCGGTCATTAAGGGGATTCAGCAGGCGACCACGATCGAGCAGGTGGTCCTCATCCGAAAAAACATTGATCTGGCAATGAACGTCATCCTTGAGCACGGAGGGATGGCGAAAGATATCTGTGAACTGATTACGACGTTCAATGACCATCTGACACGAAAAATCGTCGCTCTGGCCGAGGAGGCCATGGGCAGAGAAGGATACGGACCGCCACCCGTTCCATATGCCTGGCTCGCCCTCGGGAGCGAAGGCCGCCGTGAGCAGACCCTGAGGACCGACCAGGACAATGCGCTCATTTTTGCAGATCATTCGCCCGGTGGGAAAGAGGAAGCTCGAAGTTATTTTCTCAACCTGGCTGAAAAGGTGGTTTCAGGGTTGGAGCAGTGCGGGTTTCCCCGATGCAAAGGCGGGGTCATGGCCGTCAATCCCAAGTGGTGTCAGCCCCTTCACGTATGGAAAGAGTACTTCAGGCACTGGATCCTCGATGTCGACTACCCCCCCCAGGAAGTTTTGGCCACCTTCGTCTTTTTCGATTGCCGCGCCATCTATGGTCAATATGAGCTGGCGACCCGAATAGCAGGACATATCTCGGAGCTTCTTGATGAGGGAAATAGCTTTGCGAGAGAAATGGCCAAGACCGCTATTCTTCACAAAACTCCCCTGGGTTTTTTCAAGAGGCTGGTGGTCGAAAAGTCTGGAGAGCACAAGAATAAGCTCAATCTGAAGCTGAACGGCTTGACTCCCCTGGTCGATGCCATCCGGACACTCGCCCTCAGCCAAAAGGTGTTCGACACGAACACCCTCGACCGGATTTCTGCTCTCGTTGAAAAAGAGAGTCTCACCCCTGCCGAGGCCGGCGACCTGAGAGATGCGTTTAATGTCATCATGCTCATCCGAGTACGACATCACGTCAATGTGCTCCGCCGGGGAGGAATTCCGGACAACTATGTCAACCCGGACGAGTTGAGCATCATCCAGAGGACCATGCTTAAGGAAGCGTTTAAGTCCATCGATCGACTGCAGGGGCTTTTGGAATTGCATTACAGCATCGAGGGGTAGCGGGACGACTTCCTGGTTTATAAGCGGATTAGCGTTTCATGAGACTGCTTTTTCGTCGTCTGAGAAACCATTACTATCAACGCCATTTGCGGCGAAAAGACCTGCCGGAGGTCATACGAAATCATCTCCAGGCCTTTCATGGGTTCAACTTCAGTAAGCCTATCACAGAGACGGAGTTTGTCGTTTTGGATATAGAGGCCACTGGGTTAAACGCAAGAGGAGGAGATCGCATTGTTTCCATCAGCGCCGTACGCCTCAAGGGGGGTCGCATCGATCTTTCGGATGCTTTCCACGAAATCATTAATCCGGATCGCGACATCCCCTCCGCTTCGGCCGTGATCCATGAGATTTTGCCACGGATGGTGGATGGAAAACCGACCATCGAAAAGGTCCTGCCGGATTTTATCAGGTACATCGGAATCTCCGTGCTTGTGGCCCATCACGAATGGCTGGATATGAGCTTCCTCAATCGAGAGATGGCCCGCCTTTACGGCATTCCGATTCAAAACATTGTCCTGGATACGGCTGTCTTGGATCAGGCGTTGCTGGCAAAGAAGACACCGGCGTCGGTGATAGCTATGATGAAAATTAATAGCACGTTAGAAGCAGTGGCTGAACGCTATCACGTGGCTGTCGAGGGGCTCCATTCCTCTTTCTGGGATGCCCTGGCTACGGCGCAGATCTTCCAACAAATGATCAAAGAGGTTCAGGGGTTAGGTATCGTTTCCCTAAAAGACTTTCTCAAGTTAGCTCATACGCCGCCGAGTTTAGGGGTCTTTAAGCCGGATCACTTTTCTGCTTAGGTGTAACTCTATCCTCTTTCCCCGTTATAGAGGGAGAGGAGGTTCCGGAGGTTAATTTCCGGCGGAGCTTTTTTTGTGTTTAAGCAAAGGCAATATGTCCCCTTAACTGCAACGCGAAAATGTCCCCTTGATTGTGTTTCAATTTAGTGCGTTTTAAAGGGAGCAAGTGTTTTCTGATCATTGGGTACCGAATCCAGAGTACAACGAATTGCCAGGATGCGTTAGAAACGATGATCATCTGCTTCCCCATAGGTTGATATCCACCCAAAAACCCAATTTCATGCTGCTCATGAGCCCTGTGCCGAAGGAGCTTGTGCTGACGGAGCGGAAGCCCAATAAACCCATTGGTCAGGGAAAGTACCTTTGATGTGTCGAGTATGTTTAAGCGCCCGAACCGGCTCTCGAAGCTCTGTTGAAGGATGTTTCGCGATGACTTGATCCTGGTAATAGACCCTCCATGACCCATTAAGGAGTTGTCGGACTTCGACTTGAGCCTTGGCATAGGAGCGCCGGTTGGGACCGGGAAGAACATCCAAAATCAGACCTCCAATCCGAACACTGTTATCATTGCCTACGACCGAGCGGTAGCGGAAGCTAATCAATCGGTCCAGATCGAGCTCTTCAGGCACCTTGCGCCAGGCTTTCTCAGATTCTCGGGCAGGGATCGCAAAACGACGATTAAACCTTGGGATAAAGGTTTTGAGAAAGCGATTTGCTGCTTCGAGACCCTGGATCCGTTGGAGGCCTAGTTCAGCGATGAGGCGATCCTGCAAGGTCCCAAAGAGCCTTTCGATTCGCCCTTTGGCCTGCGGGGAGAGTGCCGCAATGGACTCAATGCCCAAGGCTTCAAGCGCCAAGCCCACCTGAGTCGGTTCCTGACGACCAGCCAACTGTTCTTCCAAGCTCCAATGCGAATCATTTCGATGAAGCGACCCATGACGATCGTGATACATCACCAAAGGAATCCCATAACGTTTAACCACCTCTCGAAGCAGCCACAGATACCCTGACGAGCCTTCAAAAGGAAAAAACCGGGCCACCAGCAGTTTGCCGGTTGCATCATCCATGGCGGCCATCAGGCAACACGCAGGCCGATCCGGACCTAACCAGTGATGGGGACTTCCATCCCAAAGCACCATGGCCCCCTCCTGAGCCTTTCGCTCCCGACGCTTGCGGTGCCCAGGTGCTCGACGACGGCGCTTGGGTGCTACCCCTGCCTTACGCCTTAACTTCCTCACTGTCTCTCGGCTCAACTCAATCTGATGCTCCTCGGACAACTTCTCCGTAAAATGCATATCATTAAAATCCTCGTAGAGCCCTTTGGAGAGCTCGAGAACTTTCTGACGGATGGAATCCGCCGTCAGGTTCCATGGAGCGCGCCCCGTGTTTCCATGGATGATGCCTTTCACTCCCTTGACTCGAAGCGCTCTTCGAATTCGTTTGGCCTGCCGGTAGGACACACCTATCTTCTCTCTTGCCTCCTTCAAGGTGATCTTTCCTCCCTCCACCAAACCCATTACCCGCCACCTCTGTAGCTGCCTCTGACTCATAAGTATCTTTTCCCCTTTCATAGGGGACATTTTAGCTTGGCAGTTACAGGGGACACTTTCCCTTTGCTAACACAGGCGGAGCTTTTTTTGTTGACTAGATACGATTTCTTGTCTACTATTAGCAAGTGCTTGAAGATCAAAACCAATCTAAGGAAGGGAGAGCGCTATGAACTTTGCACGGTATTGTTGGCTGAATGCGAGTAAGTTTCCTGAAAGAGAATTCATCATTGAAAGCTATCCTTCAAAAGGGATTCGCAAGGCATTGACCTGGAAACAGCTCAACGACCAGACAAACAAACTTGCAAATTTCATGATGAAGGAGTGTGGAGTCAAAAAAGGGGATATTGTGGTTCATCTGATGATGAACAGCATCGAATGGTATGTATGCTACATGGCTGTCCTGAAGACGGGTGCGACCGTCACGCCGCTCAACTTCCGTTTTGCAAGTTCCGACATCAATTATGCGGCCGATGTGACAAAATGCAAGGTATTCATCCTGGGAGATGGATTTCTCCCAAGGGTGGAACCCATCATGAAGGAGATGGGCTATGTGAAAAAGTACATCTGCGCCGGCAAGCACGTGCCCCCGACCATGGTCTCTTACGAGGAAATCATCAAAAAAGGAGACCCGACGAATGTCCTCGTTGAGACAGCCGACGATGAAATGGCGGAATTGATGTTTACATCGGGGACCACCGGGGCGCCCAAACCGGTCTGCCACACCCACAACACCCTTTTTTATATCGGGATTGGTTGTGCCCTGACATACAACGAGGGATACAACAGTGTCTACCTCGCCCCGCATCCTTTCTATCATAGCGGCACGCTCTTCCTCTCCTTTCCATCCTACATCGCCGCAGGCAAAATACTGATGCCCATGGAGATCGAGCCGAAGTATTATTTACGAACCTTGGCCGATGAGAAGTGTACCGGCGGCTGGAATACGGTCCCAGTTTGGTCGGACGTGATCAATGCGATCCTTTCGGGAGAGGTAAGACTACAAGACTACGACCTTTCCGCCCTTAAACATATTGAGATCGGCGCTCAGCCCGTCCCCTATATTCTTCTGGAGAATTCCAAGAAAGTCTTCCCGAACCTGCCGGTGGCCAACATCTATGGGATTACGGAGGGCGGCGGCGGCGGCACCATCAACCTTTACGACGAAGACATCATGAGAAAGCCAGGTTTTATCGGGAAGCCAACCGTCTTTATGGAAGCCAAGGTCGTCGATGATAAAGGGAACGAATGCCCTCCGGGAGCCGTGGGCGAACTCCTATTGAAGGGGCCCCGTCTCATGAAGGAATACGCGTTCAACCCGGACATGACGGCGAGAACCATCGAGAAGGGATGGCTTCATACCGGCGATTTGGCGCATAAAGATGAAGAGGGCGATTTCTGCTTCGTGGATAGGGCAAAGGATCTGATCATCCGGGGTGGAGAAAATATATTCCCCGTCGAAATCGAGGGTTTCTTAATAAAGCATCCAAAGATTCAGGACGTCGCGGTCATGGGCTATCCGCATCCAAGACTGGTAGAGATCGTCATGGCAATCATCCAGACAAGGCCCGGGCAGACCCTGACGGATGAAGAGGTCCTTAACTTCTGCAAGGAGAAAGGCCTTGCCAAGTTCAAATGGCCGGAGAAGATGATCTACACCAGCATACCGCGCAACCCTGCAGGCAAGATCGAAAAACCGAAACTGAGAGAGATGTACGTGAAGCCTGCAAAAGAGGCGATGGAAAAGGAATTCAAGAAGGCCTGATGTGACCTGAACCAAAAAGATATGACTGCGAGAAAAAAGGGCGAAGCCTCAAATAAACGCCAGGCTTCGCCCTTTTTGTTATTCGTCAATCTATCTCCTGCTCAGCTTTCAAGCTTGATGAATCTCTCCTCGACCCGTAGCGAACGCTTTTCTGTTCAGCTCGTGGACCTTCGGAGGAAGGTAATTCAGAATGGTGTCTAACCACAGTTCCTCCTTGATATCAAAAAATGTGGACATGGCCCCGAGGAGTACGACATTGGCAGCGCGGGCGTCGCCGATCTGGAGTGCGATCTCCGTCCCTTTGACCAAATAGAAATCTTTGAATTTAGAACCGATGATCTCGGGAATGCCTTGAGGATACTCCATTTCTCCAAGGTTGACAATGGGAGGATTCACCTTATGGTCGTTCATAATGATTTTTGCTTTGGGTTGCAGGAAATTCAGCCATCGCAAACCCTCCAGTTGTTCAAAGGCAAAGAGGATATCTGCCTCCCCCTCCATGATCAGTGGGGAGTGAACCTTCTTGCCAAATCGGAAATGGGAGCTAACGATGCCTCCCCTCATAGCCATTCCATGAATCTCGCTCTTCTTGACATCATAACCAGCTTCCATGAAGACTTCGGACATGATGTCGCTGGCCAGGATGACCCCCTGCCCTCCAACCCCTACCACCAGCACATTCGTTGTATGATTATCCATAGCCCTTCTCCTCTTTGTAAGTATCGACTACATCGTTTCAAACCCGAATATGGGCTTCTCGTCCTGACTTTGAATCGCTCCCAATTTGCATACTTGATAGCAAAGATGGCATCCCGGACAGAGGGTGGAATCGATATAGGAGATGCCTTTGCGCTTCTTTCCATCCTTTGTCAACGCCATCTCGCCTTCCACCTTCTGGTACGATATGGCCGGGCAGCCCAAGTTGACACAGGCTTTACAACCAATACATTTAGTGGAATCGACCATCAGGGGTTTGTTATATTTTTTGAACTCTCTTCGTAGAAGAACGCACGGACCTCGGGTGACGATCAAGGACGGCGAGTCTTTTTCAATCTCTTCTTTGATCACCTTTTCTGTCTCCTCCAAATTCCAGGGGTTCACCGTTCTTACATTTTCAATCCCCAATCCCTCAGCCAGCCGGACGAAATCGATCTTATGTGTCTTTTCACCACGGATTGTATATCCAGTTCCCGGATGCTCCTGTGAGCCGGTCATTCCGGTGGTTCTATTGTCGAGAATGATGATCGTTGCGTAACTCTTGTTGTAAGCCATGTTCATTAAGGGAGGGATCCCGCCATGAAGGAACGTGGAGTCTCCGATCACTCCTACAAATTTCCCTTTTCCGGCCCCCTCCAGCGCCTTCGACATCCCGTGAGCCTGACCAATGCTTGCCCCCATGCAGATGCAACTGTCCAAGGAATTTAACGGCGGATAGGCGGCCAGCGTATAACATCCGATATCGCCTGCAGCAACGAGTTTCAACTTTTTTATGGTATGGAATATCCCCCGATGAGGGCATCCTGGACAGAGATTGGGCGGCCTGGGAGGAAGCGCTTCTTTGAACACAGGCTGGGGGGCCTTAAACCTTTTTCCCAAGATCCCTTTCTTTATGATGAGGGGGTTGAATTCCCCACATATAGAGAATAGATTTTTCCCTCCCTTCGGTTTGAACCCCATGGCCTTGATGTTTTCTTCCAGGAATGGATCCAACTCTTCTATCACAATCACCTTCTTTACTTTTTTGAAAAACTCGGCGATCAGATTTTTGGGGAGAGGCCATACCATCCCCAGTTTAAGATAGGAATACTTGGGGAAGACTTCCTTTGCGTACTCATATGAAATACCCGCGGATATAATTCCAATCGCCGGATCATTGATCTCGATGCGATTCCCGGGGAATTTCTCAGCAAATTCCAGCAATTTTACAAACCGCTCCTCAACAACCCCATGTTTAACCCTGGCGAAGGAAGGCAACATCGTATATTTTGCAGTCTGCTTCCTGATCTCGATAGGGATTGGAGGAACGACCGGTTCCTGTAATTCGACAACTCCTTGGGAGTGAGAGATCCGGGTGACGCCTCGAACCATGACCGGGGTATCGAATCTTTCACTGACTTCGAAGCCCAACTTTAGAAACTCTTTTGCTTCTTGGCTATCACTCGGCTCAAACATAGGGACCTTCGCAAACCTGGCATAGTGACGATTATCCTGCTCGTTCTGTGAACTGTAAAGCTCTGGATCGTCACAAGTCACGAGGACTAACCCGCCGTTTACTCCTACGTAGGACAGGGTCATCAGAGGGTCTGCCGCCACGTTCACCCCAACATGTTTCATCGAAGCCATCGCCCTTGCACCTGCCATTGAGGCCCCAATGGCAACTTCTAATGCCACTTTTTCATTGGGGGACCACTCCGCATAAATATTTTTATATTCTCTTGCGATGGTCTCGAGGATCTCCGTACTTGGAGTCCCTGGATAGGCTGCAGCCACTTTTACACCAGCCTCAAACGCTCCTCTTGCAATGGCTTCATTTCCCGTCATCACCTTTTTCATAAGCTGCTCCTTTGTATTTAACTTCGTCCTGAAAAAGCCTACTGTTGCCAAACACACTATAACAGATACAAACTTTATATCAAGCTTGTGGTCAGCTGAGCCAGAAGATGGAACAACGCATCATCAATTCAAGGACGATGGCTTCTTGAGGTAGAAAGAGAAAAACGTCCCTATTAAAGAAACTCCGCTTGCCAAAAGAAAAGGAACCAAAAAAGAGTGGGTGACATCCGCCAGATAGCCTCCCACGGCGGGTCCTAACGCCTGTCCAATCCCGAAGAATAGGGTGATAAAACCGAGGCCCGCAGGAGCCAGTTTCGATCCGACATAATCCCCGGTGGCTGCAGCCATAATGGTGGGTATACTCCATGCCGTGAGGCCAAAGATGACGGCAGAGAGGTAGAAACCCATTGGATTCCTGACCAAGGCAAAGATGGCATAGGCTGTCGCCAGAGTGATATAGGCCAAGGCTGAGCCATATTTTCGACCAAGGAGGTCCGAAATTCCTCCCCAGATCACGCCACAAAAAATGCTTAATCCTCCGACCACGGCCCAAATGGCGCCCGCTTCAGCCTGGCTCACCCCTATCTCTTTAGTTAAATACGCTGCAAAAAAAGTCATATAAATGATATATGAGAACCCATACATGAAATAAACGAACCCGAGATACCACATCTCCTTGACTCGGTAGACGAGGCCCCATTGTATCGGCTTTGCCTTATCTTCTTCCGGCGCCGATTTTAAAGAGTCTTTTGCCTCGTCAAACCCAATGGGAGAAAGTCCCTTCTCCTCCGGCTGGCTGCGGATAAAGGCATAGACAAGGCACGAGATAACGAGTACCCCCCCACCCAGATAGTACCAGGAAAACCTCCAGCCCTCTGAACCATAGACTTTCAAAAGAGGAGGGACAAGGAGACCGGCGATCAAGGTACCCCCGCCGATTCCGGCCGAAACGATGCCGGTAGCAAACCCTCTTCTTTTCAAGGCGAACCAAGCAGAACCGAGCGCCATGGCCGGCACATAGGCAGCCCCATTCCCGAACCCTGTTAAGAGTCGCATGAAAAAGGCGAAGGAAAAACTCTGCGCCAAGCCTGTCAGAATCATGGTTAAGCCCATCAGAATCAAGCCGAAAGTAATCACGACTCTTGAGCCAAATCGAGAAGCCAAAAACCCTCCGATAATCGCAAGGCTCAGATAGCCGATGAAGTTCCCTGTTCCTAAAAGCCCCAGTTCCGCATAACTGAAATGAAGACCGTCCTTCATGCTCGGCAGGATAAGCGTATACGCCATCCGGCCGAACCCGTGGGCCCCGATGGTGGTCAATGTTCCCATCGCAATCACGATCCAACCGTAATGGATTCTTGGCGCTTTTTTAGGACTTTCCTTCATCGCCCTTTTCCCTGATAGAAAGTCGTCCGAAATGATGCTATCAGCAAGCAGATTTTTTTTCAACCTTTTCTTTTTTTTATATGTAATTCAGCTGACTTTTCTTATAGACTCCCGTTGCTCTGGTTTTGCCCCTGCAGTCGGAATGCGAGGTTTACGAAAATGGTTAGGCTTCGCAGGATGCGGCGACTCGCTGTACCCGGAGGATAAAAATCTTCTTAAGGCGTGTGACCACGAATTGCAGGTTGGGAAATGGTTCTAATTTAACCGGACCGACACGACCTTCGACACCCCAGGGGTCTCCATGGTTATTCCGTAGAGGGTATTCGACGTCTCCATCGTCTTCTTGTTGTGCGTAATGAGAATGAACTGAGAGGTCTTAGAGAATTCTTTGATCACTTCGATGAATCGATTGATGTTCGCATCATCCAAAGGTGCATCCACCTCGTCCAGCAAGCAGAACGGTGTGGGTTTAATCATGAAGAGCCCAAAGAGCAAGGCCGTGGCGACTAAAGCCTTCTCCCCCCCGGAGAGGAGGTCTATATTTTGAAGCTTCTTTCCAGGGGGTTGGGCGATGATATCGATCCCCGTCGTGGCGGGGTCTTGCTCATCCAACATGACAAGGCTGGCCTGTCCGCCCTTGAAGAGCCTCGCAAAAACTATTTTGAATTTCTCATTCACCAAGTAGAAGGTTTCCAAAAATCGTTTCGTCGTCGTCCGATTGATCCGGAGAATGGCCTTTTTTAAGTAATCGAGGGCCTGATGAAGGTCGGCCTGTTGTTCCGACAGAAAATCGTGCCGCTGTTTCAACTCCTGATATTCCTCAATGGCCATCAGGTTGACTTCTCCAAACCCCTCGAGAGATTTTTTTAACTCTGCCAGCCGCAGAGACATCTCTTCCTTCGGCAATTCCAGGGGGGAAGCTCCCACCGAGGGGGAAAGCGTCGCCCCATACCGTTCTTTCATCGACTCCTGAAGGTGAGAGAGTTTTAGTTGAACCTCCGAGGCCAGAATCTCTTCCTCATGGATCTTCTGCCTCACCTCTTCCAACTCCCGGCGGAGATACTTGGAGGAAGCCTCCACCTCTTTCCACTCATTGAGGACACTTTCGACCCTCTCTTTTTGAGCGGAGAGCGTTTCCTCCTTAAGGCGGTGCTGTCCAAGACTATTTTCTAACTCCCCTTCCCATTGTTGTATTTTTTCACGAAGAGAGACGGCTTCCGCCCGGCATTCTCTGATCCCCTCTACCTTCTTTAAGATCTGTTCCCTCAGGCTTCTTTGAGTTTCAGAGAAGTTTTGGATCTGAACTTCCAGGCCCTTCTGTTTCTCCTCGATAGAGGCCAGAAGGACCTTTTTCTCAGTGATCCGTCCTCCCAATTCTTCTGCCCCTTCTTTGACTTCCTCCACTTTCTTCTTCCATGACTGAACCTGTTCTTCCCTCGCTTTTTTCGCTGCCCCCTCCGTCTCCATCCGGGCAGAGACTTCCTTTTTGCCTTTCTCTAAATCTTGCTCTTCCTCTTCGAGTTGTCTCTGCTCAAACTGGATGACCTCCATCTTCCGATGAAATTGCGAGATCTCCTTTTTCAACCCTTCCAGATCTCTTTCTCGATGGAGAAGTTCGATGCCCTTCTCTTGAATTTCCTTTTTTCTCACCTCCAATTGGATTTCCCTGTCATGGATCTCCTCTTGGAGATGCCCTTCTTCGTCATAGGCTTTTCGACATTCCTCCTCCGATTCTTTGATTCTTTTCTCTAAATCTCTGATCTCCCTTCGCCTCTCCAAAAGGCCAAGGCCTCGATCCCGGCTTCCTCCGGAGATCACTCCTGAGCGCTCCAGGATGTCCCCATCCAGGGTGACCAGGGTTCCAAACCCTCCCCCATTCTTCATCCAATGGAGCGCCTCCTCCCAGCTTTCGACGATCCCGGTATCTCCGATCAGGAATTCTGCAATCGGGTCAAACCCGTCTTTTACCTTCACGAAGCGCGCGAGAGCAATGGGTCTTCCCTCCTCTTGAGAGATCTGATTTTCTGCCCCGGTCCCTTGAACCCTCCTTGGGATGAAACTTCCCCGGCCAAGGGATTCCCGCTTAAGAAAGGCCATCGCCTCCGTGCCTTCCTTCTCTTCTTCCACGATCAAATACTGCAGTCGCTGTCCTAAAACGGCTTCGAGAGGAACCTCGTATTTCGGGTCTGGTTCCAGGATGTCCGCCACGGCCCCCAAAATTCCCTTCCACTTCTCCTGCTCTTCCTTCTTTCGAAGGAGAAGAGACTTTACCCCCTTCTCATATCCTTCATAATTCTCTTGGAGCTCTTTGAGGGAGTGGTAGCGAGAGCGGTCCTGCCTCACGGTCTCCTCCAAAGTCGAACGCCGTGTTTGCCTCACACCTAAATCCTCTCTTAGCCTCTCGATCTCTCCTTCCCAGCGACCCCTCTCCTCCTGAAAAATCGACTGGAGGGAGACGATGAGTTCTCTCTCTTTTGTCTTCCCAGAGATCGCCTCTTCCAATTGTTGGACCTGGCGGCTTACGTCTTCCGATTCTTCACCATGGGACCGGATCCGTTTCTGAAGATCCTCTTTCCTCTCCTCAAGGTGGGCCAGGCGGTTTTTGAGGGAGGTCAGCTCAGTGAGTGTGTCAATCAGTTCACCCTTTTCAGCTTCCAATTCATCCAAAAGCTCTTGGTGTGTTGCCCTAAAATCGCCAAAGACGCTTTCCAGTTCTTTCAATATTGCCTCGTTCTCCTGGTGTTCTTCTCCCAGATTCCCTCGGACCTGCTCCATCCTTTTCCGTTCTCTTCTCGTCTCTCTCCAAGCGCGCAGGGAGCCTCTGACTTCTTCAACCCCTCGGTTCTCTTCTTTTTGAAGACCCCCCTCTTCCCTCTTGAAAAATTCAATGTCGTTTTCCGTCTTTTGAATTTTCTTGCCCAGCTCAAATATTTCCTGTTGAAGGCTTCGGAACTTCTCTTCTTCCTCTATCCCCTTCAGCCGCTTGGCTTCCACGAAGGCCTCTTTCTGGGCGTTTTTGGTGGAAATCTCCATCTCTCGGTCCCGAAGGGCTTTGAGATAGCCTCTCGCTGCCTCCCCTTTTTCGGAAAGTTCAGCGTACTCCTGGAGGGCAAAACGGATTTCGATCTCTTTGACCTCTTTCCGTATGGCTTTATATTCCTCTGCCCGTTTCACCTGTCGTTCCAGCGTGACGGTCTGTCGCTTCACCTCGGCGATGATGTCCTGAATTCGGAGAAGGTTCTGCTGCGTGGCGTCGATCTTCATCAGCGCGAGCCTCTTCCTCTCCTTGTACTTGGCAATACCCGCCGCCTCTTCGATCAAAAAACGCCGATCCTGGGGATTGGCATTGATGAGATGTTCTACCCTTCCCTGTTCCACAATCGAATAACCGTTCACTCCGATACCGGTATCCAGGAAGAGATCGGTGACGTCCCGCAATCGGCAAGGCACTTTGTTGATCAGGTACTCACTTTCTCCGGATCGATAGAGTCTTCGGGTGACGGTGATCTCGGTGTACTGGCCGTATCCTTCAGAAGCCGACCCATCTTCGTTGGAGAAAGTGAGATTGACTTCTGCCATCCCCAAGGGTTTTCTGCCGTCCGTCCCGTTGAAGATGACGTCCTCCATCAACCTTCCTCGTAAGTGTTTGGCACTCCGCTCGCCAATGGCCCAGAGCACCGCATCCACGAAATTTGACTTCCCGCAACCGTTGGGACCCACGATCGTCGTGATCCCGCCCGGAAAGGCAAGATGTAGGCGATCGACAAAGGATTTGAATCCAATCGCCTCAAAGGATTTGAGTTTCATGAAATCCTCTTTATTAAATCCAAATGTCAAATGTCAAACGAATGACAAATGTCTAGCTCGTCCACAAAGCTTGTTGGCCTGTCATGCCGGACCTGAGGAGCCTGCCCCGTACCTGATACGGGGGCATCCAGACGTCGTCCCGACGAAAGTCGGGAACCATCTCACAATACTGGGTCCCGGTCTTCACCGGGAACCCTGGATTCCGGCTTTCGCCGGAATGACGACCTTTTCGGAAACCGTTTTGTTTATGGACAGACTCTAAATACCAAAGCCTTTTTTAAGTCAAGAACTTTGTCATTTGGATTCCATTTGAACTTTGGAATTTGACATTTCATTTCGCAGAATGCCCCTCCATATATTCAATCGCTCTTTCGAGTCTTTGAATTACCTTTTCTTTCCCCAGAACCTCCATCACCTCGTCAATCGGAGGGCTGACGCTCCGGCCGGTTAAGGCCACTCGAATCGGCTGCGCAATTTTTACCAAAGGCTCTGCTCGCATTTCAGCCAGTTGCTGAACCAGGCGATGAACATTCTCTTTTCCCAAAACCGATTCCTTTAAGAGAGAGGCGATCACCTGCTGGAACATCGGAATCGTCTCTTTGCTCAAAAATTTTCCCGCAGCCTTCTCATCATAAGCGATCTCTTCACAGAAGTAAAATTCCGAAAGGTCTGCCATCTCCACCAAGGTCTTCACTCTCTCTCTGAGAGAGCGAACGGCCATTCTCAAAAGATCCGCGTCGATGTTCGAATAGCCCTTGGCTTCAATAAAAGGTCGAACCCTCTGAACCAGCTCATCCAATTCTAATCTCTTGATATACTGTGAGTTGAGCCAATCCAGCTTGCCGGGATTGATCGCCGCGGCGGATCTTCCCACGGCCTCCAATCTGAATTTCTCAATCAACTCCTCAGGTGTGAATTCCTCCTGATCGCCGTAGGACCATCCCAGCCGAACCAGGTAGTTGACGACAGCCTGAGGAAGGTAGCCCAATTTCTTATATTCCATGACCGATGGTGCCCCATGCCGTTTAGAAAGTTTTTTCTTATCCGGTCCGAGGATCATCGGGACATGGCCGAATTTGGGGATGGGGTAGCTCAGGGCTTGATAGATCTGAATTTGGCGGGGCGTGTTATTCAGATGATCGTTTCCTCGGATCACATACGTGATTCCCATGATGGCATCATCCAGCACCACGGAAAAATTATACGTAGGGAGCCCGTCACTTCTGAGGATGATGAGGTCATCCAATTCCGTATTGTCAAATTCAACATGCCCTTGAATCAGATCCTCCACCACTGTCTTCCCCTCGTTCGGAGAGAGGAAGCGGATGGCAGAGGGACTTCCGGGAGGAAAAGATTTTCGATTCAGACACGTTCGGTCGTACTTAGGCTTGATCCCGGCCTTCAAGGCAGCTTCCCGCTTTGTCTCCAGCTCTTCTGGCGTACAGTAACATCGGTAGGCTTTCCTCTCTTCCAAGAGCTTCTCTGCGGCCTCCTGATAGAATCGAATCCGTTGAGTTTGATAAAACGGACCCTCATCCCAATCCATTCCCAGCCATGTCATGGCATCCAAGATCACCTGGATCGATTCCTGGGTGGAGCGGGCTACATCCGTGTCTTCGATGCGAAGGATGAAGACCCCTTTTTCATGCCGCGCCAGGAGCCAATTGAACAAGGCAGTTCGCGCCCCTCCGATATGAAGGTCGCCCGTCGGGCTGGGTGCAAATCGTGTCCTCACTTTTGACATCACTCTTCCAAACCTCGTTGATAAAAGACCACAGACCCCTCCAGATAAAAAAATCCCCCTCGCCCCTCTTTCTTCAGAGACTGTGTCACAATTATAAAAGCCCGTCCCAAATAGGGCGGAAAAGGCGGTCGGGTGGAAAAGCTTTAGAGCGGCAACCTTTTACGCGTGAAATTCAGACGTTGAAGATCCATGAGATGACTCCATTTTCCATAAGCACCGATTAGTCATTCCTAAAAGACCGCATTCTAAAGCATTGAAACCCGACTGTCTCTTCCGCCAGGGCGGCGATTACGACACAGTCTCTCAAGCGAGGTGGAGGGGATGCCGTTTCCCGTTCAAGGATTTAAATGAGATCCTCAATCGCCTTAAGCGCCTCATCCAGTTTTTTAGAATCGGTCCCCCCTGCCTGCGCAAAATCAGGCCGACCGCCTCCGGTCCCTCCAACATGAAGAGCGATCTTCCTGATCAGCTCGCCGGCATTGAAGCGGTGGGTAAGGTCCGGAGTCACTCCCATGATCAGGGAGACTTTGTTTTCACTTTGACCTCCGAGAAGAATGATGCCTGATCCAATCTTTCCTTTCAGCTGATCCACGAACTCCCTCATTCGCTTGACATCCTTCCCGTCCACCTTGGCTGAAAGGAGTTTTACGCCTCGTATTTCCTTAATAGAAGGGAGAAGGTTCGAGAGTTCCTGATAAGATAACTTATCCTGAGAAGACGAAACCTCCCTTTCCAACTCCCTCTGCCTCTCAAGCAACCGCTCTATCTTCGAAGAAAGTTCCCCTGGAGCGGACTTGAGAGAAGAAGCGATCTCCCAAAGTTCTCTCTCCTCTTCTTTCACAAATCCATAGGCCCCTTCCCCGGTCAGGGCCTCGATCCTTCTCACCCCTGCCGCAACCCCCGACTCACTGACAATTTTGAAGAGACCGATATCGCCTGTTCTGGAGCTGTGGGTTCCTCCGCAGAGTTCAATGCTGAAGTCCGAGACCGTCACCACCCTGACCTTCTCCCCGTACTTTTCTCCAAAGAGAGCCATCGCCCCTGTCTGGAGGGCCTCCTCCACTGCCATGATTTTCGTTTCCACTTCCAAGTTCTCTCGAATCTTCTGATTGACCAAAGCCTCCACACGCTCGATCTCTTCCTTTTTCATGGAAGTGAAATGGGTGAAGTCAAACCTCAGCCGCTCGGCTGAAACAAGAGAGCCTGCTTGATGGACATGGTCTCCCAAAACTTCTCTCAAAACAGCCTGAAGAAGATGGGTGCCTGTATGGTTCAGGGTAATGGCTTTTCGGCGCTCCCGGTCCACCTGCAAAACAGCCGACATCCCTTCTTTCACTTTTCCTCTCTTTACCTTCACCTGATGGATGGTCAACTCTCCCGCAGGCTTGATGGTATCCTCTACTTCCAAAGAGAACTCCTGATGAAAGATCACGCCTCGATCCCCTACCTGGCCGCCAGCTTCCCCGTAAAAGGGGGTCTTCTCCGTAACCACTTCGATTTCATCCCCTTCGGCTGCGAAAGGAACAACTTCATCGCCTTTGATCAATCTCAGGATCCTTGATTCAGACTGAGTTTCTTCATATCCTAAGAACGTTGCCCTGATCCCTTCGTTCGCCAGCCGTCGGTAGACCTCTTTTGTCTTTCCTTCACCGATCCCCTGCCATGCCTGCTTGCTCTTTTGCTTCTGTTCCTCCATTTGGGCCCTGAAACCCGCTTCGTCAAAGCTTATCCCTTTCTCTTGAAGGATCTCCGCGGTCAGGTCGAGAGGAAATCCGTACGTGTCATAAAGCCGGAAGGCCACCTCCCCGGAGAGAATGGTCTCTCGTTTCTTTTGAAGTTCTCCCAACGCCTCTTGGAGGATCTTCAGCCCTGAATCGAGGGTCTCGGAAAAACGCTCTTCTTCCTTTTGGATGACCTTGGAAACGAAGGCTTCCGTCTCACGTAGTTCCGGATAAGCCCCTTTCATCAGATCCACGACTTTAGAAACAGTCCGATAGAGAAAAGGCTCGTCCATTCCGAGCATCCTTCCGTGGCGCATCGCTCTTCTCATGATGCGGCGAAGGACGTAGCCCCGGCCTTCATTGGAGGGAAGAACCCCATCGCTGATCAGAAAAGTAGCTGCTCGGCTGTGATCGGCGATCACTCGAAGGGAGGTGTCGGTACGGTCTTCCTCTCCGTAAGAAACATGAGTGATCCCCTTGATCTCTTTAAAGAGAGGGGTAAAGAGATCAGACTCGTAATTGCTTTTCACACCCTGAAGGACGGCAGAAATCCTTTCCAGGCCCATCCCGGTATCGATGGAGGGCTTCGCCAGGGGCTGAAGCTTCCCGTCTGAATCACGATTGTATTGCATGAAGACGAGGTTCCAGAGCTCCAGGAATCGGTCGCAATCGCATCCCACACGACAGTCGGGCCGGCCGCATCCGACGCCCTCGCCTTGATCAATCACGATCTCCGAACAAGGACCGCACGGCCCTGTGTCGCCCATTGCCCAGAAGTTGTCTTTTTCCCCTAATCGGACAATCCGATCTTCCGAAATTCCGACTTTCCTCCAGAGGTGAAACGCTTCATCATCGTCCAAGTAGATGGTGATCCACATCTGCTCCACGGGCAACCCCCATTGGCGCATGAGGAGATCCCATCCCATTTGAATGGCCTCTTTCTTGGAATAGTCTCCGAAGGAGAAGTTCCCTAACATCTCGAAGAACGTGTGGTGCCGGGCCGTTTTTCCCACGATCTCCAAGTCGTTGTGCTTTCCGCCGGCACGAACGCACTTTTGGGACGTTGCGGCCCGTTTATAGTCCCGGATCTCCTCGCCTAAAAAAACACTTTTGAATTGAACCATTCCGGCATTGGTGAAAAGCAGGGTGGGATCGTTTTGGGGAATCAATGAGGAGCTTCGAACAATACGGTGTGCCCTCTCCTCAAAGTAATTGAGAAAGGCCCTTCGAATCTCGTCAGAGGTCATTGTTTGAAACCTGTCCCCCGTCGGTCCATTTTTGGATCCAAGGGCTTTGCGACCTTCAGCTTCTTCTCATCCTCTTTAACCTTTTCTTTCTCTTTCTCCAGCATTTCAAAATCCTCCCAGCCAGCGTCGCTTGCGGCGAGAATTCCTTTCACCCTCAGAGCAAAGTCATCCGGATTCGTGCAGTGTTTGAGGGCTTCATCATAAGTCACCAACTTCTCCTTCATTAAATACATCAATGACTGATCGAAGGATTGCATCCCGTAGCTGGTGGATCCTCGGGCAATGGCGTCATTAATCTCGTTGGTCTTATCCTTTTCCACGATGCACTCCCTCACCCTCGCCGTAGAGACCAGGACTTCCACCGCAGGGACTCTTCCCATTCCGTCCACCCTGGGCACCAGCCTTTGGGAAATGACGCCTTTCAGAATACCCGAAAGCTGAAGCCTCACCTGTTTTTGATGATAGGGGGGAAAGACGGAGATGATTCGAGTGATCGTCTCCGTGGCGTTTAATGTGTGGAGCGTTGACATGACCAAATGCCCTGTCTCGGCAGCAGTCAAGGCCGTTTCGATCGTCTCGAAATCCCTCATCTCGCCCACCAAGATGACATCCGGGTCTTGCCGAAGGGCCACCCGTAGGGCGCTGGAGAACGTGCTGGTGTCCGAACCGATCTCCCTCTGATCGACGATCGACTTCTTATCTTCGTGAACAAATTCGATGGGGTCCTCGATGGTAATGATATGGCAATTTCGTTCATTGTTGATGATATCAATCATCGAGGCCAAAGTCGTGGACTTCCCGCTTCCGGTTGTCCCTGTCACGAGAATCAGACCCCGCTGCTCTAAAGAAATGCTTCTGATCACAGCAGGGAGATGGAGCTCCTGCAAGCCCTTGATCTGGTAAGGCACAATGCGAAGGGCGATCCTGAGCTTTCCTCTCTGCTGGAAGACATTGACTCTAAACCGTCCCATGCCGTAGACCTCATAGCCCATATCCACTTCTCGATTCTTGATAAACCGCTCCTTCTGCCAGTCGTTCATCAAACCGAAAGCCATCTTCGACAAGTCATTATGATCGAACGGCTTCGATTGGTTCCAGGGTCTCAAGGTGCCATTGACCCTGAAGATCGGCGGAGCTCCTTCCTTAATGTGAACGTCAGAGGCTTCCTGGGAAAGGGCTTCCAAAAGGATCTGGTTCAAATCCATCTTCTTCTCCTTCCTTATCTCACCCTACCGATCCCGCTTTGGCAATGCGAAAGTTCTCAAGGAGTTCTTTCTCCATCTGATCCAGGACCGTAGGATTCTCTTTTAAAAACTGCTTTGCATTCTCCCTCCCCTGACCGATGCGCTGGCCGCCGTAGGCATACCAGGTCCCGCTCTTCTCAACGATATTCTTTTCCGCAGCCAGGTCGAGGACATCTCCCTCTCTTGAAATACCCTCTCCGTGAATCAGGTCAAACTCTACCTCTTTGAACGGAGGGGCCACCTTGTTCTTCACCACACGAACCCTTGTGCGACTCCCGATCACGTCCTGACCCTGTTTGATGGAAGCGATCCGTCGAATATCGAGCCGGACAGAGGAGTAAAATTTGAGGGCATTGCCTCCGGTGGTCGTCTCCGGATTTCCGAACATGATCCCGATTTTCATTCGAATCTGGTTAACGAAGACCACGATCGTATTCGACTTGCTAATGGTGGCCGTCAATTTTCTCAGGGCTTGAGACATCAGTCTGGCCTGAAGCCCCATATGGGCGTCGCCCATATCTCCTTCGATCTCCGCCTTGGGAACCAGGGCAGCCACCGAGTCGACGACGATCACATCCACGGCGCCACTGCGAACCAGGATCTCGGTAATCTCCAATGCCTGTTCTCCCGTGTCAGGCTGGGAGATGAGTAGGTCGTCGATTTTCACCCCCAACTTCTGTGCGTATTTAACATCTAAGGCATGCTCTGCATCAATGAATGCAGCTACCCCTCCCTTTTTCTGCGCTTCCGAAACGACATGCAGGGCTAAGGTCGTCTTACCAGAAGCCTCGGGGCCGAAAATCTCCACCACACGTCCCTTTGGCAATCCTCCAACCCCCAGGGCAAGATCTAAGGAGAGGGATCCCGTCGAGATGATAGGAATCTCTCCGAGGATTGCATCCGCACCCAATTTCATAATGGCGCCCTTCCCGTATTGCCTTTCGATCTGGGTGACGGCTAATTCCACTGCCTTGCCTTTACTCGAATCTACCTTTGTCTCGGCTTTCGTTTCCGCTTTTGTCATCGAATCCCCCTCCCCCGCGTAACGGGGCAAATTCCAAGCTCCAAATTACAAATCCCAAATAAATTCCAGGTTTCAATGTCAAATGCCACCCCTCATCCCATCCCTCTCCCCAGTGGGGAGAGGGGGAGGGTGAGGGGTATAGAATTTTGCATTTCGGTCATTGGAAATTATTTGTCATTTGGTGCTTGGGATTTGGTGCTTGCTGTTTACCTCCCTCCTAATTTCATCTCTCTAAGTGCTGTATACATCGGACCAGATGGTTTCAAATCGCTTTTGAATAGAATCACCCGCTCCACTTGAAAATCTCCGAATTCCCCCTCTTTATGCTTCTCCATCCTCCCCACCAAATCGTCTTTTCCCCGGCTCGATTTCACCCTTCCCAGAGTCAGATGAGGGTGGAAAGGTCGATCTTCAGATTGAAATCCAATTTTTTCTAATGGGGCCTCTATCTCTTTCTGAAGCGAAGTGAGGATCTGGCTTCCGTTTACCAATCCCATCCAGATCACCCTTGGGCTTTTCATACTCGGGAATGCCCCTACCCCTCGAACCTTGAGAGAAAAGGGCGGTGTGTTCCGAACGGGCTCTTCAATTGATTTGAAGATGGAATCAATCCTCGACTCTTCAATATTTCCAAAGAATTTTAGAGTAAGGTGGATCTTTTCAGGATTCACCCACCGCACGTCTGCGTGAACTGACCTTAAGTCTCCCTGAACCTCCTCGATCTTTCTAAGGATCGGCTTGGGAAGCTCAATTGCCAGAAAGGATCGAATCAATCAAAACCTCTTAATCCCCCCTCGCCCCCCTTTACTAAAGGGGGGTTGGGGGGATTATTGTTTTTGATGTTAACATAACCATGAAAAAAGTCAATGAGAAAAACCCCTTGGAAGTACTAATAAAAAGGCCTGTCCTTTGTCTCTGGGACAGGCCCTTCGGACCTCTTATCTCGTTTCGTCAATCGATTATTTCCAATGACGGTCGTTGGAGAGACGCTCCTCGATATTAATTTTATAAAATTCCTGAAGGGGCATCAATACCTCCTTATCCTTTCCATGCACCTCTTTAAGAGCGTTTCTGACAATCTGTACCCCCTTGGACGTCATCTTTCCAAGGGGTGGACGGCATGGCCCGGATGGTAATCCCAGACCTTTCATCATTGTCTTGATGGCTAAAGGGTTTCTAAATTTACACGGGACATCAAATCCCTCGTAAGATTCGAGAGTCGTGACCGTCACCACTTTAAAAAGAGGATCCAGAATATCCTTCATCCGATTGGCCCTCTCCATATTTCCATCCCGTATCGCTTTGATCATCTCACCAACAGGGCCTGGAACAATATTTGACGTTACCGAGACTACTCCGGAAGCACGAATATCATTCCGGGTCATCATTTCAAAGGTTTTATCATCATCCCCTGAGAGGATGTCGAAATCCTCTCCGCACAGGGTTCTTGTCTTAGCCATTCGCTCGAGATCTCCGGTGGCCTCTTTCACCGACCTCACGTTCTTAAACTTGCGATGAAGGATGGCCAGGTCCTCCACCTCCAATTTCGTCCCTGTCCTTCCGGGTACGACGTAGGGCATGACGAAGGCCTTACGGAATGCTTTTGCAATCACTTCGTAGTACTGGGTTCTCAGTTCAAGAGAAGATGGCCCATTATAATAGCAATCGACGAGTAGGGCTCCCTGGGCTCCGACCTCCATGGCATGTTTTGTCCCTCGATACGCCTCTTTGGTGGAATTCGACCCCGTGCCTGCCATGACAAAGGCTTTACCTTTTGCCACCTTAGCCGTTTTCGTGATCACTCGATCGTGTTCTTTCCAGTCCAACGTGGGCGATTCACCCGTCGTTCCGGTAGGAATGAGATTGGCCCTATTCTCTATCTGGAACCGGACGTTCTTCTCGAGACCCTCAAAATCGACCTCCCCTTTTCGATTGAAGGGAGTTACCATTGCTGTCCAGCACCCCTCAAACCTCTCGAGCTTCATCAAAACCTCCTCCTCTCGTAGCGCCCCCATTTACTGCCTGCCTGCCGGTAGGCAGGGGGGCGAATTAATCGTCGGCAGTGAATACCACCAATTCTTCTATTATGAAGGAAAAGAATAAAATTTCAAGGAAAAAAGATTCGTACATGGGCACACTGGCTCTTTCAATTCAAGACTGTCTGGAATGAATTAATATTTCATAAAAAAATTCGAGACTCTTCTCGGTGGCTTTTTCTTTTATGTCTCTACGACTTCCCTTTAAATTTAATTTCTTCACCCAAATCTTTTTTCCTGCGGCCAATCCAATAAAGACTCTCCCTACCGGACTCCTCTTTGTGCCACCTGTCGGGAAAGCAGGGGGGGGACGGATGGACCTTCATGACAAATTGATCCATTGAATGGAAATCCCCTCCTTCAGCTTCTTGAATTCGCGATCACCCGTGACAAGGGAAGCCTTTAATCTAACGCATAGGGCAGCGGCGAAACAATCCGCATAAGCAATGCGATATTTCCCCTTCAATTTCGCCGCATCATACGCCAAGTCTTTATTCGCCTCGACCATCTGAATCGGGAATTTATCCAATTGAAGGATGACCTTTTCGGCCTCATCAACCCCTTGCTCCCTCATGGTGTTGTAATAGACCTCACCCCAATTCACTACGCTCATGAACCCTTTTGCTTTGCCCTGGATAAGTTGCCTTAATACCTGTGCCACTCGATCTGCGCCTGGTTCGTCTTCAAAGTAGGCAATCATGGCATAGCTATCTAAGACGTATCGCTTCATTGCTTCGCTTCCCTTTTCCTGTCTTCGATCAGAGACTTTAGTATTCTACCTTTGGTTTTCAACATGCCTCGGCCTTCTTCCACCGGGTCTCGAACCACAGGCTCAAGGATAATACGGTTCTTTTTGCCATAAACCCGAAGAGGGGTTCCTCTTTCAATTTGATATTTCCTTCTCAGTGGTGCTGGGATGAGAATTTGGCCTTTCACCGTAGCTTTTACCACGTTCATTGCCCTCACCTCCGTATTACTTTTTATCAATATATGTATTACGATTTTATCCCTTTGTCAACTCCAATTTCGCTCTTGAATCGGCGGGTGGGAGAGTAGGAGGGCCATCAAGAAAAACGAACTGCCTGTGCCGCGGGCTCTATCTCTATGATAGGAGCAGTTCCAAATCCTCTTTCGCCAGATTGCGTATGATGCTGTTGTCCGCGCTGATGATGGCGTCAGCAAGGTCTCGCTTCGTCTGCTGAAGCTCCAGCACTTTTTCTTCCACCGTATCTCTGGCGATGATGCGATACGCAAACACCTTTCGCGTTTGCCCGATGCGATGAGTTCGGTCGATAGCCTGCGCCTCCACGGCAGGATTCCACCACGGATCCAGCAGGTAGACATACTCGGCTGCCGTGAGATTCAGTCCGAGTCCTCCGGCCTTAAGGCTGATGAGGAACAGCCGGCAGTCGGGATCCGTCTGGAATTGTTCTACAACCGTTCCACGATTGCGCGTCTGACCGTCAAGGTAGGCATAAGGTGTTTTCTGTTTGTCCAACTGTTCCCGAAGGATGGCAAGAAAGCTCGTGAATTGTGAAAATACAAGGACTTTATGTTCTTCCTCAGTGATCTGTTCGAGTTGCGGAAGCAACATTTCGAGCTTGGCGCTGGGGAGGGATTTCCTCGCCCTGTTGATGAGACCCGGATGGCAGGCTGCCTGCCGCAACCGCAGAAGTGCTTCGAGAATTTGAATCTTCGATTTGTTCATGCCGTCACGCTCTACCTGGTTAATAAGGGTCTGACGGTAGTGGTCCCGCAGCTCGTTGTAGAGTTTTCTCTGCCTCGAATCGAGATCGCAGTACAGAGTCTGTTCCATTTTTTCCGGCAGCTCGGGAGCGACCTGTGCCTTGGTCCTGCGAAGAATGAAGGGCCGAAGCGCCTTTCCCAACAGTGCGCGGGTTTCCGGTTCAGGGTTGCGCGCGCCCGCACCGGTCAGATTGAACACGGACGCTGATCCCAGCATTCCAGGATTGAGAAACTCGAAGAGACTCCACAGCTCGCCAAGGTGGTTTTCGATAGGAGTGCCGCTCAGCACCAGACGATGGTCGGCCCTGAGAAGGCGCGTCGCCTTCGCCGACTGGGTATGGGCATTCTTAATCGTTTGCCCTTCATCCAGAATGCAATAGTCAAACTGCACGTCTTTGAATTCAACAGCATCGTTCCGCAAGGTCCCATAGGTGGTGAGAACGAGATCATAGTTCTCGAAATGCTCGCCGGGCTTCAGTCGATTGGCGCCCGTATGATCGAGGACTTTCACCTGAGGTGTGAACCGTTTGGCTTCCTGAATCCAGTTGAAAACAATTGATTTTGGCGCAACCACCAGGCAGGGCCCCGGAACTCCATTCCGTCGGATCGGGCCTTTTCCCTTGCGCGCTTTCCACGCAGCAGCCAATCGCTTCTGTCTTCTTTCTTCCAGCATGGCGAGAACCTGTACTGTTTTGCCCAGGCCCATGTCATCTGCCAGGCATCCCCCAAAACTGAATCTTTCGAGAAAATGGAACCAGCCCAACCCATCCTTCTGGTAAACTCTTAAGGTGCCTGTGAAATCTCCGGGAGGGTCGCATGGCTGAACTCCCTCAAAGCTCATCAGCTCGTTTCGCGCACGCTGGAAGGCATCATCACATGCAGATTCCGCTTGGGAGACCAGTAAAGCGTCCAGCAGTCCCACCTGGCAGCGCGAGAACCGAAAGTGATCGTTATGGGTTTTTCCGAGGCCAGCCAGGCTCCCGTATTTTTTCAGCCAATCCTCCGGCAGCATCCCGAAGGTGCCGTCATCCAAGGGAACCAAGTTGTCGCCGCGCTTGAGAGCGGATAACAATTCAGGAAGCTTCGCGACCCTGTCATCAAACCGAAATTCGCCATGCAGCTCAAACCAATCGATGCCCGTGGTCACCGAGAGGTTAAACGCGCCGGGCCGACGGTACACTTTCCCTTCGGCCTCGACGTGCCAGCCCTTAGGAAGCAATTCTCGCACGGCTCGCAGAAGATTGCGGGGCACCACTTCCCGCCGCAGCCCGTCATAATACTGGATTTCCCGGAAGCCCAAACTCCGGACCGCTTCATAAGCCTGGTGCTCGACGCCAAAATCTCGAAGCATGAAGCGCCGCGGCTCTGCTATAAGGATTCCTCTACCGGGATCCTCATAAGCAATGATGTGCCCCTCGTAGTCGAAGGACAGCTTCCAGTGCAGCAGATCGCCTTCCCATTGATTTTTCCGTCCTGGCGCCACAACTGTAAGTCGGGGCCGAGGAGCGACTCGGATTTCTTCATACTGTAATTCCTCGGGAAGAGAAAGGCGGGGAAGGACTGGCATCGCCATTAACTCCCGGACCAAGGCATCTCCTTCCTCAAGAGGGACTCTGACGCTTTTTCTCTTCCGCAAAGCGGAAATCCATTCAAACGATGCGTTATCCAGAAGAGGGGAGACTCTCTCCCTGAGAAAAACAAGGCCTCCGGCGACCAAGAGGGATGGTTCCTCCACCGGAATCCGGTCCGCCCCACGCTGCAAATAACCTTTTAATACATAGGTCCGGCTCGATGCGTTCTTTTCCGGGCTCAAACAGAACTCCCAAGGCCCGCCATCATCCCATCGGAGAGGGCTTCCGACGGAATCGGATAATGTCTGCCGCAGGAAACAGCGCCCCGTGCGGCAGAGTAGCTGCATCAAATGCCCTTGCATGGGGCCTGGCAGAATCCGGCGGAAAGGACCTCTTCCGTAATAGCCCGTGTAGCCATAGTAGTAGCTGGTCGCGTCCCGGCTCCCGAGCAGCAACGCCATGATACACCGGTCCTCTGGATCGCGCAGGTTCTCCGGAGTGCAGTATGCATTCGTACGAGACTTCAGCTGGCCCCATTTGCCGTTATTCTTCATTTCCTGGTGCGACACCTCAATGACCAACCCCTTGCCCTCAACGGTAGCGGGAGCATCAACAAAATAGAGAATACGCTGGGTCGCCGGCCAGCTTTTTTTCTCTTCTTCCCGCTTCACCTGCAACGTTTCACGGAGGGAAGCCAGATGATCCTTCCATCCCGAAGATGGAGGAACGAGTCGCAGATGCCCCCGTCCCTGTAAACGTGGATAGGACTCCGCGGCGTCCCTAGGCCGGACTGCATTTACATCCTCTAGCTCCTCAACTCCGTTCCAATCGCCTTCCTCGTTTTCGTCCCGGGCATCACCCTCAAGATCAACCTTTAGGCGCACCGGGTCGCTGTTGCCTTTACCTCTAAGGTAGCCTCTTTTCTCCCCGGCAAGGAGTGTTGCCCAAATGTGTTTGCAGATGCCTCTTTCCCCCTCAAAATAAGGGCAGGTGCAGGACGCGTAGATCGCATCCTCCTTTCGGTAGAGGTTGACTTTGTACCTATCGGACCCGAACACGAACGCCTGCAGCTCGTCTTTGTTTCCATTGATGATGCGGACGGACCCGATCCTGTAGTAGGAATACCCGCGGCCCTGAACCGTCCTGCCGACATAACCGTACAGATGAGTCGTAAGTGCCATGTTTTAACGTTTCTTCCGCATATCCCCTTGCCGCCGCCGCCCTGAAAGTCTTCGAACCCTTCCGGGTTGAAGTCAGCAATCAGCAACCGGAAGAAGTCTTTGTCATGAATTCATAAAGACATTTCAGGCTGAGGCGGGTCGATTCTTTTTTTATTTCTCTGCGGGTCCCCTTTAAATCTAATTTCTTTACCCATGTTCTTTTCCTGCTGGCAATTCCAATAAAAACTCTTCCGACGGGAGATCTTTTTGTTCCGCCCGTGGGACCTGCCACGCCGGTGGTCGATAATCCGAACGTCGTGTTAAACGTCTTTCTTACTCCTTGAGCCATTTTCTTCGCCACCTGGGGACTCACAGCTCCATACTTCTTTATACAATTTAATGGAATCCCTAAATGCTTTGCCTTCGATTCATTGCTGTAAGTCACCATTCCTCCCATAAAGTAGCCTGAACTTCCTGAAACATCTGTAATGCGATCACATATTAATCCTCCGGTGCAGGACTCTGCAATGGACAATGTCGATCCTTTTTTTCTCAGAATATCTCCAATGACTTTCTCCAGTTTCATAGTCATATCCTTCCTACGTATGACCAGATTAATCGCGATAGAACTGGTCATTCCCGCCCCGTATCGGGTACGGGATAAACTCCATTGGAAGTGCAGAAAAGAACTGGATTCCGGGTCAAGCCCGGAATGACAGGCAATAAATGGCCTATATTATTGTGTATAAGAGGTGGAGAATAATATTCCCATAGACTCCTGCGAGGACGTCGTCTAAAACAACTCCATACCCTCCCTTTAATCCTTTTTCCACACGGCGGATAGGAAAAGGTTTTAGAATATCAAAAAACCGGAAGAGAAAGAAACCGATGATGGTAAACGGGACTGTTTTAGGAATCCACAGCATGGTGATGAGAAAACCGATTATTTCATCGATGACGATCCGCTGATCGTCTTTTTTCCCAAAGAATCTTTCGGCATTTTCTGCAATCCAAACCGATAGAAAGAAAAAACCGACAAGCGTGATCTCATAGAGTGGAGATGGAATCTCGGAAAGAAAGTAATAGATGGGAATAGCGACGAGGGTTCCCAGAGTCCCTGGGGCAATGGGAGAGCAGCCGACTCCAAAACCAGTGGCAAGGAGTAAGATGAAATGCTTCATCTCTCAATTGCGGAGTGTAGATTGCGGAATGCGGAATTCAATTCCAAGATCCGCAATCCGAACATAGAAATGGTTAGAGTCTGACGACAACGCCTCTGTCTTTGAGATATGATTTCACTTGAGCAACGGAATATTCTCGATAATGGAAGATAGAAGCTGCGAGAACGGCGTCGGCCTTACCGAGAACCAATCCTTCATAAAGATGTTCGAGAGTTCCCACCCCTCCTGAAGCGATGACAGGGATACTTCCCTGCTCTGCGATCGTTCTCGTCAATTCAATGTCGTAGCCATCTTTGGTTCCATCCCGATCCATACTCGTCAGTAAGATCTCACCCGCCCCCATCTCCTCCATCTTCTTTGCCCACTGGATCGCATCAATTCCTGTGGGGATTCTTCCCCCATGCGTGTAAACTTCCCAGCTCTCCCCTTTTCTTTTCGCATCAATGGCGATGACAATACACTGGCTTCCGAAACGTTGCGAGGCTCTTTCTACAAAATGTGGATCCTTTACAGCAGCGGTATTGATCGATACTTTGTCCGCTCCTGCTTTGAGAAGTTTCCGAATATCCTCCAAACGCCTGACCCCACCTCCCACCGTGAGGGGAATAAAGATCTCCTCCGCTGTCCTACGAACAATATCGATGAGGATATCCCTCTCTTCATGTGAGGCCGTGATATCTAAAAAAGCGATTTCATCGGCACCCTGTTCGTCATAGACTTTCGCATTCTCGACCGGGTCGCCGGCATCCTTCAGGTTCACAAACTGGGTGCCCTTCACCACTCTTCCGCTTTTCACATCCAGACAAGGGATGATTCTTTTTGCCAACATCCTAAATTCCTTAACGCAGAATACAGGAGCCAGAATTCAGAATGGACTATGTTCTTCCTATTCTGACTTCTGACTTCTGGCTTCTGGATTCTTAGCTAAACGAATCGCTTCTTCCAGTTTAATGCTTCCTGTGTAGAGGGCGCGACCTACAATCACTCCGATGACTCCATCCTGTTCCAACTCCAGGAGCTGCTCAACGTCATCGATCCGCGAGACTCCTCCTGAGGCGATGACCGGGGTCGAAGTCGATCGAGCTAAGCGTCTGGTCGACTGAAAGTTTAGCCCCGTGCCCATCCCGTCTCTCTCGATATCCGTGAAGATAATTGCTGAAAAGCCCTTCCCTTCGAACTGCTTTGCCAGATCGATTGCTTCAAGAGAAATCACCTCATTCCAACCCCGAATAGCCACCTTTCCTCTTTTGGCGTCGATCCCGAGGATCACCTTTTCGGGAAACCGATGACACGCCTCCTCAATCAAGGCACGATTTTGGAAAGCCACCGTTCCTAAGACAACCCATCTCACGCCGGATGAAAGATAGTCCTCGATGGTGGCCAAATCACGAATGCCTCCGCCCACCTCGACCGGAATTTGGAGGGATTGGCTAATCTCCTTAATCAGAGCCCCATGGACAGGCTTGCCCGTCACGGCTCCGTTAAGATCGACCACATGAAGCCTTTCTGCTCCTTCCGATTGCCAACGCCTGGCCATTTCAACGGGATTTTCTGAATATACGGATTCCTGATCCATCCTGCCCTGAGAGAGTCTGACACATCTCCCATCCTTCAGGTCTACTGCAGGGATGACGATCAAGGCTTTTCCTCCAATTCTTTCGCCCCCGGCATTTTTTTTAACATCTCGTCCATTCCCACACTTGAGAGCTCTTCTGCCGTCAGCCAAGAGGCTTTTCTTCTGAAGAAAGACCCTATGTTGAGAAGGTTCTCGCTGAGGGGCTTTTGCGTCTCATCAAATTTCCCTATCCACACGATCTTCTCATCCCTTAGGCGGATGAGATGGACATCGAAGCCCACCGAGGCGGGTTTCTCCGCACCAATGCGGGACCCGATCCTCTCCTCAAAACGGAATAGGTATGCAACCATGATAAAGTCGACGTCCAACTCCTTTCCGATCTGAACAGCGGTTGGAAAGGGTTTCTCTTCGAATTGTTCCGTCATCGTCGGAGTTAACGTTTCTTCCACCTTTTCAACGGGTGTGATTCCAAATCGATCAAGAGCGTCCATTTTCTGATAGAGGAGTCGGGAAAGGTAAATGACAGCGGCGGACGGAACGCCACTTGTTTCAAACACTCCTTTGCAGAGAGGGCATAAGACAGTGCCTCTGGCTGGATTGTTCAATCGCTCAAAAAAGAAAGGCAAAACGGCCAAACGAGGCTTCGTCTCTGCTCTCAATGGAGCGGTCCATGCGACAACCATTCCCAAAATCAGAAGTAGTATCAGAAATTTTTTCATCTCCCCCTCCACTTTCTCCGGAAAGTCATTCGTCCAAAGGTCACGGGACGATGCCGTATTGTCAGGATGATGAACTTTAAACAGTGAACTACGAACAGTTCATTGTCCATTGTCCACGGCCTCTTTCCCAACTGAACTGAAATTTGCAGCCCTGCTCAAAAACTTTTTCTACTTTTTGGTACCGATCTTCTTGGCATCCTCTAAGAATTGTGCAATTCCTTTATCCGTCAGTGGATGTTTCATCATCTGATCGATGATGGCCGGCGGGATCGTCACAATTTCTGCCCCCAACATTCCGGCCTCGATGACATGAATAGGATTCCGGACACTGGCGACGATAATCTGAGTTTCTATGCTTGGGTAGTTGTTGTAGATTTCTCTGATCTGTCGGATCAATTCGAGGCCATTGAAACCGATATCGTCGAGTCTTCCCAAGAAGGGACAAACAAAAGTAGCTCCCGCTTTGGCTGCCAAAATGGCTTGGCTGGCTGAGAAGATAAGCGTTACGGTGGTCATGATCCCTTCGGAGGAGAGGGCTCTTACTGTTTTCAAGCCATCGTGATTAATAGGAATCTTGATTGCAATCGAATCGCCCCAAGTCGCCATGACCTTCGCCTCTTTCAGCATCTCTTCACAGGTAGTTCCGGTCACCTCTACATTGACCGGCCCCTTCACCTCTTTCGAGATCCTCCGGATCAGCTCCTCCGTTCTCTCCCCTTGCTTCGCGAGGAGTGTTGGATTGGTCGTCACACCATCGACCAAACCGAGCTCTTTTGCCTTCTTGATCTCGTCAAGATTTGCTGTATCGATAAAAATCTTCACGCTTCGCCCTCCTCCTTTCCTTATTAACCGCAGAGCGCATGGAGCATAGCGTTTTGGTACTAACATTTCTCAAGGCTTCGCTATGCGCTATGCCCTATGCTCTTTGCGTCTTTCAAATATCAGACGATTCCCCAACTTCTCATCATATCATGAATGGCTTTGGTCTGTTTGAGAAGATTCTCCATATCATTGAGTGGAATCATGCTGGAGGCGTCACAAAGAGCTTCTTTCGGTCTCGGGTGAGTCTCGAGGAAAAGGCCGTTGCAACCAACCGCTACGGCTGCTCTCGAGAGATGGGGAACATATTGGGGACTGCCTCCTTTCGGATCTTCACTTGGGATCCCATAATTTCTGATGACGTGTGTGGCATCGAAGACAACCGGATACCCGAGCTCCTGCAGAACGGGAATCGAGCAGAAGTCCGCAATCAATTTATTGTACCCAAAGCAGGTGCCTCTCTCCGTCAGAAGAATCTGGCGATTCCCCGTGCTCTGAATCTTCTTCACGGCTCCTGCCATGCTCTCTGGAGCAATAAACTGCCCTTTTTTGATGTTTACCACTTTCCCAGCATTTCCCACCTTAAGAAGGAGACTCGTCTGCTGACAAAGAAAGGCTGGGATTTGAATCACATCGAGAACCTCTTTGGCCAGATCCACGTCTTCCATCCGGTGGACGTCGGAGAGGACCGGAACGCCTACCTTTTCCTTTACTTTGGCAAGTACCCTTAGACCCTCTTTAAGGCCCGGCCCGCTGTAAGATTTCTCTGACCCCCGATTGTCTTTCTCATAAGATGCTTTAAAGATATATGGAATTTTCAGATTTGAGCAGATCTTCTTCATCTCCATAGCAACTTCAAGAGCGTTTGCCTCACTCTCGATCACGCAGGGCCCTGCAATCAGAACCAGAGGATTCCCTTTTCCGATTCGAATTTCACCCACCTTCACTTCGTTCATCTTTTGCTCCCTCAGCCCCCTCACCCTCACCCTCGCCCTCTCCACTCAGGGGAGAGGCACGGGGGGTCTTTAGATCGACCTTACAAAGTTTTCCAATATCCTCAACCCCTTTTGCTGACTCTTTTCAGGATGGAATTGGGTGGCAAAGACGTTCTCCTTCCAGATGCTGGAGACGAAAGGCTTGCCATACGTAGTAAAAGTGGTGATCCACTGTGCTTCTTCAGGATCAACATAATAGGAGTGGACAAAATAGAAAAAATCCCCACTCTCTACGCCTTGGAGCATAGGAACCTCTCTTTCCTTCTCAATCGTATTCCAACCCATATGGGGAACCTTATGCTCGGGATCGGGCCTGAATTTCACTACCTGTCCTCTGATCAGATCCAGTCCCTTGTGGGTTCCAAATTCTTCGCTTTGAGAAAAAAGAATTTGTAGCCCAAGGCATATACCTAAATAAGGCTTGCCTTTCTCTATGGATCGTAGCAGAGGATCGACGAGACCATACTTCTCCAGATTCTCCATGCAATCTTTAAACGCTCCCACCCCTGGAAGCACAATGGCTGAGGCTCTTTCAATCTCCTTTTTGTTGCGGGTCAACCTGGCTTCAAGACCGATCTTCTCGAAACCCTTTTGGACATTTCGAAGATTTCCCATGCCGTAGTCAATGATCACGATTTTTGGATTCATTTCTCTCACTGAACATCAGGGTTCAATGATTCAAGTTTTGGTGATTCAAAGAATGTTTTTCACTTGACCGCTGGACCCTTAGGACCCTTACCATTCAAAGAATTCCTTTGGTCGATGGGATTTCAGAGGCTCGCTCATCAAAAGAGACTCCTTCTCTGAGCGCCCTTCCGAACCCTTTGAATGCAGCTTCTACCATATGATGACTGTTTCTTCCATAAAGAAGGTTGATGTGAACGGTGATCCTCGCATGGTTGCAAAGCGCCTTGAAGAACTCCTCCACTAACTCGGGGTCAAAAGTCCCGATCTTGGATCTTCTCAGTTTCATCTGAAAGACAAGATAAGGTCTCATCGAAAGATCGATTGCGACGGAGACTAACGTTTCGTCCATTGGAATCGTGGCCGCCCCGTATCTTTGAATTCCCTTCGCCTCCCCAAGAGCCTTTCTAATCCCATCTCCAAGACAGATGCCCACGTCTTCCACAGTGTGGTGTGCGTCTACGCTAATATCCCCTTTCGCCATGAGGGAGAGATCCATGCGGCTGTGATAAGCCAGGAGGCTGAGCATGTGATCGAAAAAAGGGATTCCCGTTTTGATCGATTGTTTTCCGGATCCATCCAGATTCAGTTTTAGGACGACGGATGTCTCCTTTGTCTTCCGCCTCACCTGTGCCTTACGATCTCTCTTCATCTTTTCTCCCCGTCTTGAATAGTGAAGGGTTCAAAGGTCAAGGTTCGCACGCACGTTTGTTTGCGACGATGAACCTTGAACGATGTACAGTGTATTATCTTCCTCGTTCATAGTTCATCGTCCATTGTACCGAATTGGCTTCGTAACCTCTACCAAGAAACTATTAAGGTCTTCTTATTCTCACCTGAACCGCGCAATAGTGTCCTTCCAATCCTTCCCAGTCTGCAAATCTCTTTATATCTTTTTCAAACCGTCCTAACGCCCTTTGCGTCACTCGCACCAGGTGGGTCCTCTTGACAAAATCTTCCACCCCCAAAGGTGAAGAGAATCGGGCGGTGCCAGCCGTTGGAAGAATATGGTTGGGCCCGGCCATATAATCTCCAATGGCCTCGGGAGTATAGGAACCAAGAAAGACGGCACCCGCGTGTCTCACACTGCCCATGAGGGCGAGAGGTCTCGAAACAGCAAGCTCCAAATGCTCCGGAGCGATGCGGTTTACCAACTGAACTGCCTGCTCGAGATTCTTGACAATGAGAATGGCGCCTCTTCGATTGAGGCTTTGAGAAGCAACCTTTCTTCGCTTCAAAGAAAGAAGTTGTCTCTCCACTTCCTTCCTTACTTCCCTTCCGAACACTTCAGAGTTGGTGATGAGAATGGCCAATGCCATTTCATCGTGCTCGGCCTGGGAGATCATATCCGCGGCGACATAGGACGGCGGGGCGCTTCCGTCCGAGACAATTACGATCTCGCTCGGCCCAGCCACCATATCGATATCCACCTCGCCATATACCAATCTCTTGGCCGTTGCTACATATTGGTTTCCTGGTCCAACAATTTTATCCACCTTGGGAATCGATTTCGTCCCATAGGCGAGCGCGGCGATCGCTTGAACACCTCCCACCCGATAGATTCGATCCACCCCCGCCAAGTCCGCTGCGACCAGGACAGCCGGACTGATCCCTCCTTTCTGAGGGGGAGTGACCATGAGGATCTCCCGAACGCCAGCCGTCTTCGCAGGAATGGCAGCCATGAGAACGGTCGAAGGATAAGAGGCCTTTCCGCCGGGAACATAGATCCCTACCCGCTCTAAAGGCCTCATCATCTGTTCAAGCTCAATTCCTCTCTCCTCTCGTTTCAATGAAGGGATTAATCTCTTGCTCTGGAGGTGGTGAAACTTCTCAATTCGTCGAGTTGCCTTTTTGAGTGTTCCCAAAAAATCCGGAGGGACCTTCTTGTAAGCACTTTCCACCTCGCTCCTCTTCACCCGGAGTTGACGGATCGGAATTTGCAAGCCGTCGAAGACCTGCGTGTAATGGATGAGAGCTTCATCTCCGCGTTTCCGCACATTCTCTAATATCGAACGAACCTTCCCTTCGAGACGGAGGTTACGCTGCTCCCCTCTTCCCTCCATCCGCGAAAGATAGTGCTCAAATCCTTTTTCTCTTGTCCGAAAAATCTTCATTAAAAAGGCCTTTTTGAATCGCCTGTTTTTCATTCCGAAATCCGCAATCGCCGATCTGAAATGTCAGTCCTCTCCCTTCACCCTCTCAATACTCGCTCCAAGTTTGGCCAATTTTTTGTCCAGGCCCTCGTACCCCCGGTCCAAGTGATAGACTCTCGAGACTTCTGTCACTCCGTCAGCAGCCAGTCCCGCCAGCACCAGGGATGCACTGGCCCTTAAATCGGTCGCCATCACCGGTGCTCCGCCCAAGCTTTCCACCCCCTGAATGATGGCTGAATCGCCTTGAATGCGAATATCGGCTCCCATTCTTCGCAGCTCGCTCA
The DNA here is from genome assembly GCA_963765435.1 of uncultured delta proteobacterium. GTDB lineage: Bacteria > Desulfobacterota > BSN033 > BSN033 > UBA1163 > UBA1163. The sequence goes on along the minus strand of CAVXWK010000002.1, from coordinate 334,624 downwards.
CATGGATGAATCGATTTTCGAAGATGGTTTCAGAAATGACACTTAACCCCCTTGCCAGAGACATCAACACCATGAACTGGGCTTGCATATCCGTTGGGAATCCGGGATAAGGCTGCGTCTTGATGTCCACGCTCCGAATCCTCTTGGTGCCCACCGCCCTGATCCCGTCCCCATCGGATTCAATCTCCATGCCCGATTCTCTTAATTTATGGACCACCATTTCCATTTCGGAAAAGGGACATTGGAGAATCTTTATATTTCCGCGCGTCAGTCCGGCGGCCACCATCAACGTCCCGGCTTCGATCCGATCAGGAATGATCCGATGCTCAACGGCGTGAAGAGACTTCACCCCTTCGATCTCGATCACATTCGTCCCCGCACCCGTGACCTTCGCCCCCATCTTATTCAGGACATTTGCCAAATCCACCACTTCAGGTTCCATGGCGGCATTTTGCAAAACCGTCCTCCCTCTGGCCAGCGCGGCCGCCATCATCAGGTTCTCTGTCCCTGTGACGGTGACCGTGTCAAAGGAGATGGTCGCCCCCCTCAACCCATCGGCTCTTGCCTCGATGTATCCATGCCGGAGGTCAATCTTCGCTCCCATGGCCTCAAGACCCACGAGGTGAAGATTGATCGGCCGTGCGCCAATGGCGCACCCTCCTGGAAGAGAAACGGTGGCCTTCTTCCTGCGAGCGACCAAAGGGCCTAAGACGAGAATGGAGGCTCTCATGGTCTTCACCAAATCATAGGGGGCCTCATCGCTGGAAACCTCTGTGGCATTGATTCGATAAATCCCCTCTTCCTGTGACACTCCCACTCCGAGGTTTCTAAGGACCTTGATGATAGTCTGAACATCTCTCAGGTCGGGAACATTGGAGAAGACGTTTTCCCCCTCGCTTAGGAGGCAGGAAACAAAGATAGGAAGGGTGGAGTTCTTTGACCCGCTCACCTCCACGTCACCAATCAGCCTTTCCCCTCCCCGGATGATGATTTTGTCCATTCTTCGCTCCGCTTCAGAGAGTGGAAGGTAGAAAGTTGTCAGTGGTCAAAACCACTCTCCACATTCTACTTTCTGCTGTCCAATTTCTGCGCCTTCACCACTCTCCCAATTCCGGATAAATCCGGAATGCATTGGGGCCCCAAAAAATTACCCTCCTTCTCGATCATCTCAGAAACGCTTCCACTTTGTCCCAGGGCTACCTCCAGGAGGAGCCATCCTCCTTCCCGTAGATAAAAGGAGGCTTCTGGAATGATGCACCGGTAGAAAGCCAATCCATCTTCGCCTCCATCCAAAGCGATCCTCGGTTCATAGTCCTTCACCTCTTCCGCCAGCGTACTAATCTTGCGGCGGATAATGTACGGAGGGTTCGAGAGGATAAGATCGAAAGGCGCTCTTCCCTTCGTAGGATGGAACGGACTGAAAAGATCGCCGACTACAAATTTTATCCGTTCCAGGACGCCCGCAGATTTAGCATTCTCCTTTGCTAATATCAGTGCGTCTCTTGAAATATCCGTAGCCATCAGAAAGAGATTTTTCACCTCTTTCGCCAAGGCGATGGCGATCGCACCGCTTCCCGTCCCTATTTCGAGGACAACGGGATTTCGTTTGAGAGATATTTCAGACAGGATCGGGAGACTCTGTTCAATTAAAAGCTCTGTCTCCGGTCTTGGAATAAGGACGCGACAATCCACTTTAAGATCGATCGACCAGAATTCCTGATGCTCTAAAATGTATTGAAGAGGCTCTCCGGAAATTCTTCTTTGGATCATCTTCTCCAATGCCTCTCTCTCCTTTTCCTGAAGCAGGTTATGGAGGCTCCTGTAAAGCCCTTCCCTGCTCAGATTCAAGGAACGGGCCAAAAGAAGCTCCGCATTCAGCCGAGGATTTTCAACCCGGTGAACCTTCAAACGGCTGGTTGTCTGATTCAGGGATTCTAATCGCGTCATCTTTAAACCATCATTTCAAATGTCAAAAACGAGGCTCCTTATAAATCTTGCCCTCGCAATTTACGGTTTGAGCCTGAGCTTTCATCTGGCATTTGAATTCTGGAATTTGGAATTTTCCATCTCTCCCTTCAATATATGCGCTTGGTAATGTGCGGTCAATGCATTGATGATCTCATCAAGGTCTCCCTCAAGAACATATTCCAGTCGATAAAGGGTTAAGCCAATTCGGTGATCGGTGATTCTTCCCTGAGGAAAGTTGTACGTTCGAATGCGTTCGCTTCTCTCTCCGGTTCCGACCTGGTTTTTTCTCTTTTCCGAAATCTCCATCTGTCTCTCTTGCTGGGCCTTATCCATTAACCTCGCTCGAAGGATCTTGAGGGCTTTGGCCTTGTTCTTGTGCTGTGATTTCTCATCCTGACAGGACACCACCATTCCCGTCGGGAGATGCGTGATCCGCACAGCGGAGTCTGTGGTGTTGACGCTCTGGCCGCCCGGTCCGGAGGATCTGAAGATGTCAATTCTTAGGTCATTGGGGTCGATCTGAACATCGACCTCTTCCGCCTCCGGAAGGATGGCCACGGTCACGGTCGAGGTATGAATGCGCCCCTGGGATTCTGTCACAGGAACCCTCTGAACCCGGTGGACGCCGCTCTCGAATTTCAGTCGACTGTAGGCCCCTTTTCCTTCGATCAGGGCGACGATCTCCTTGAACCCCCCGACACCCGTATAGTGGCGGTTCAATATCTCCATTCGCCAACCCTGTTTTTCTGCAAACTTGGAATACATCCTGAAGAGATCCCCTGCAAAAAGCCCGGCCTCCTCTCCTCCGGTTCCTGCGCGAATTTCGAGCAGAATGTTCTTTTCGTCGTTCGGGTCTTTCGGGAGAAGCGCCGTCTTCAGGTCCTCCTCCACCTTTTCCCTCTCCAGGGTCAGCCGGTTGAGTTCTTCCTTGGCCAGCCGTTTCATTTCCTCATCCTCCTCGTTCTCAAGGAGGTGCTGGCTTCCCTTGATCTCCTCTTCCAATTTCTTGAGCCTTCGGTAAAGATCGACCACCTTTCCCAGCTCGCAATACTCCCTGACAGCCTTCTGGTACTCCTCCTGTTTCGCAATCAACTCCGTTTGGCCGAGAAGGTGCGAGAGGGTTTCATACCGATGCTCAACTTCTTCTAATTTCTCAAACATCCTTTTCCCCTTAAACCAATGACAAATGTCAAAATTGCTTTTCGGGTGGATTTTGTTATCAGAGCTTTAGCTTTCCTTTGAACTTTGAGCTTTGAAATTTGACATTATCCCTTATCTTTTACCGGTGTCCCTCTAACTCCAGTACCTCACGAAGGGCCCGGAGTGCCACCTCGATCTGGTCCTCGGAGGGCTCGCGGGCGGTCAGCCGTTGTAGCCAAAGACCGGGTTTAATGAAATATTGCATGCTCTTCCTCTCCCTCTTTTGGTCGGCAAATCGGATGATCTCATAAGCGAGCCCTGCGATGAGAGGGATGAAAACAACCCGAGACGCCACTTTATACCCGAATGCAAGCTGGTGGGGGATGAGGGCGAACACCAGAATGCTCACCACCATGACGATGAGAAGGAAGCTCGTTCCGCATCTGGGATGGAGATAACTGAACCCCTTTACGCGATCGGGCGCTAACGCCTCACCGGACTCAAAGGCAAAGATCGACTTGTGCTCCGCTCCATGGTACTGAAAGATTCTTCGAACGTCTTTAAAAAAAGAGATGCCCCACAGGTAGGCCAGAAAGATCATCAGTCGCAGCACTCCGTCCACCAGGTTGAAGAGTAATCCGCTGGTGGAAACCATGGGGATGGTGAACCGCAACCACTTTGTCAAAAAGAGAGGAATCATAAAGAAGAGGAAGATGCCGAAGCAGAGGGCAAAGGCAAAAGTGAGGCCCATGGCCCAGGAGCTGACCTCTTGCGCTTCTTCAAGAGACTGATTGGCTGAAAAGTTGAGAGCCTTCATGCCCAAAACCAGCGCGGAGAGGAGGCTGATCACTCCTCTGACCAAAGGAAGTTTCGAGAAGAATTTCTTTTCGGAAAAGAAGTCCAACCTCTCGCGTTTCACTACAATCTCCCCGTTGGGCCTACGAACCGCAACAGCCATCGAATTGGGGGATCTCATCATCACCCCTTCGATCACAGCCTGACCGCCCACCCGAAGCCGATCCTCCTTTTTGTTGGAAATCGACGGACGGGATGGAGACCATCCCTGCCCGGGATCTTTTCTCACAAAGAACATTTAAACCCCCTCCTTGAATCCTGTCGCCAAAGGATTACGTACCATTGCCCTTCTTGAATTCGCAAAAACAATACAAACTTATCAGAGATAGACTGGAAACATCCATCCTCTTTCAAGAGACATTCTTGTTGAACAGGGTGAACTAATGCTGAGTGCCCGCCAAGGAACGGACAGGTAAAAAGACAGGAGTACAGGAAGAACCTCTGTTCTCATCGAAAGAGGTCAGCCCGCAGGTGACGGATCGAGAGGACCCATAGTATCCGGGAAAGTCTAAGTTACTCATTCTTTTTTTCTTTTTTTGCATATTTTTTCTGAAATCGTTCAATCCTTCCAGCGGTGTCCAAAAATTTTTGTTTTCCGGTAAAAAAGGGATGGCAGTTGGAGCAGATTTCTACGTGAATCTCCTTTTCCGTACTCTTCGTCTCGAAGGTCGCTCCACAAGCGCACTTGATCACCGTGTCAAAAACCTTGGGGTGCATATCTTTCTTCATGTCAAAACCTCCAACTCCTCATTTTACTGATTTTTCATAAATTTTCAACTATTTGTGCAAATCGTGTGATGGTAATGGCTGGTGAAAGGCACTGACAACTATTGATTCATCGAATCGAGGAACTCCCGATTGTTCTTCGTCGCCTGCATCTTTTCCAGAAGAAATTCCATGCTCTCCACCGTGTTCATCGGCTGAAGGACTTTTCTCAAGAGCCAAATGCGGTTGAGATCGTTCTTTTCGAGGAGCAATTCCTCTTTTCGAGTGCCGGAGCGTTGAATGTCAATGGAGGGAAAGACCCGCCGGTCGACCAAACGGCGGTCTAAATTGATCTCCATATTTCCTGTCCCCTTGAACTCTTCGAAAATCACCTCATCCATACGGCTTCCTGTGTCGACCAGGGCCGTCCCAATAATAGTCAGGCTCCCGCCCTCTTCAATATTTCTGGCGGCGCCAAAAAACCGCTTCGGCCGTTGGAGGGCATTGGCGTCTATCCCTCCGGAGAGGACCTTCCCGCTGGGCGGCACGACGGTATTGTATGCCCTCGCAAGCCGGGTGATGCTGTCAAGAAGGATCACCACATCCTTTTGATGCTCCACCAGCCGCTTTGCCTTCTCAATTACCATCTCCGCCACCTGAACATGGCGTGAGGCCGGCTCATCAAAAGTGGAACTGATGACCTCTGCGTCGACAGACCGCTCCATATCGGTCACCTCCTCGGGACGTTCATCGATGAGCAGGACGATCAACGTGATCTCTTTATGGTTGGAGGTAATGCTATGAGCGATCGCCTGAAGAAGCATGGTTTTTCCGGTTCTCGGCGCGGCGACGATCAGCCCCCGCTGTCCTTTTCCAATGGGTGTGAGGAGGTCCATCACCCTGGCGGAGTAATTCTTTGAATCGTTCCCTGCTTCCAAATGGATCTTCTCCTGAGGATAAAGGGGGGTCAAGTTGTCGAAGAGAATCTTATCCCGTGCCACCTCCGGGTCTTCATAGTTGACCAACTCAACTTTCAACATGGCGAAGTAACGCTCGGTATCCTTGGGTGGTCGAATCTGACCCGATACCGTGTCGCCCGTTCGAAGATTGAATCGCCGGATCTGGGATGGGGAAATATAAATGTCATCCGGCCCGGGCAGATAATTGTAATCAGGGGCCCTCAGAAAGCCAAACCCATCAGGTAGGATCTCCAGCACTCCTTCCCCGAAGATCAGGCCGTTTTTCTCCGTCTGGGCTTGAAGGATAGCAAATATCAATTCCTGTTTCCTCATCCCGCTCGCCCCTTCGACGTTGAGCTCCTTGGCGATCTTGTATAGATCATTGATTTTCAGCTTCTTCAAATCCTTAATGTTCATACGTTTTCCTTCATCCTCCTGTATTGTTGTGCGTTCGGGCCCAACAGGCCTACTGTTTTTTATTTTTTTGAAGCATACCCCTTTTCAATTCTTTGAAAACCTCCTTGGCCCTCTTCTTCATCTCTTCGAGGGACCCCTCATTCCGCACGACGAAATCCGCCAGTTTTTCCTTTTCCTCGACGGGCATCTGAGAAGAGAGGAGCCTCAACGCCTCCTCGGGGCTTCTCCCATCCCGTTTTTTCAGCCTCTCCATTTGTTGCGTCTGTGTCGAAGTGACCACAATCAGTCGATCCACGTTATGGTGCATTCCGAGCTCGACCAGGAGCGGCGCATCAATCACCACGATCGCTTCGGGATTCTTCTGCCCGATCTCTCTTGCTCTTCGAGCTATCTCCTCTTTGATGCGAGGATGGAGAATCTGGTTCAGAACCTTCCTCTGCTCGGGATCTGCAAAGATCTTATCCGCTAATTCTTTTCGATCAACGGATCTATCCTCTTGAAGGATTTCCTTGCCAAATGCCCTGATGATCTCATTCCAGGCGGGTTTGTGGGGTTGAACCAACTCCCTGGCAATCTGGTCTGCATCGATGATATAAGCGCCCTCTTCTCTTAAGACCTGGGAGACAGCCGTCTTTCCGCTTGCCACCCCCCCTGTCAATCCGACGATAAGCATTCATTTATGCCGTGAATGACAAATGACAAAGTTCAAATTTCAAGTCAAGCCCAAAGCTCAAATCCCAAAAAGGTTTGGAATTTTAGCCCTTGACGTTGATTCGCATCTGGATTTTGACATTTATAATTTCTTTAATATTAGATATCGAGGCGTTGAACAAACAGGGCATTCTCCTCGATGAACTGGCGTCTTTGCTCTACCTCATCGCCCATCAAGATGCTGAAGATTTCATCGGCCGCAATGGCATCTTCCACCTTTACCTTGAGGAGCGTTCGGCTCTCGGGATTCATGGTGGTCTCCCAGAGTTGTTCGGGGTTCATCTCCCCAAGCCCTTTATATCGCTGGATGCTCAGCCCTTCCTTTCCAAGGTGGTTCAGCGCTTCAAGCAGTCTCTCCTCGTGATCGATCGTCACTTTCTTTCCTTTCTCCACAAGGGTATACGGAGGGGGGGCCATCTCTTGGATCTCTTGACGAACCTGATAGAGATGGCGATATTCAACCGAGGTGATCAGATCCCAATGAACGCGACTCCGCACATCCTTTCCGTTCGATTCTCGAACTTCAAAACCGTAAACGTTATGCTCTTCATCCCAGGAAAGGTCGAAGACTTCGAACCCGCTCTTTGTCAACCGCTTCTGAAGATCCGCTATCTTCCCCTTCTCCTCAAACATCGATTTGTTTCGAACTCCCTTTTCAAGCAGGAATTTGATGAGGGATCGGGAATACCCTTTTTTCTGGATCCGCTGAATCAAGTCATGATAGGTGTAGATTTTTTCCAAAAGCAAGCCCAGCCTCTTGTCGGTCATCTTCTTGCCGGTGGACTGGACGGTGACCTCGCTCTTCTCGATGGCCCGGTTCATGAGATATCGATTGAAATCCTCCTCCCCCTTAATGTAGGTTGCGCTCTTTCCCTCTGTCGCTTTGTACAGCGGCGGCTGAGCAATATAAAGGTGCCCCCTTTCGATCAGCTCGGGCATATGGCGATAGAAAAAGGTGAGGAGTAAGGTTCGGATATGGGACCCATCCACATCCGCATCGGTCATGATGATGATCCGGTGATAGCGAAGGCGATGGATGTCATAGTCTTCTTTTCCAATGCCTGCACCCAAGGCGGAGATGAGAAGGCGGATTTCTTCGCTGGCCAACATTTTATCGAACCGAGCCTTCTCCACGTTAAGGATCTTTCCCTTGAGGGGAAGAATAGCCTGGAAGGACCGGTCCCTGCCCTGCTTGGCTGACCCCCCTGCCGAATCGCCCTCGACGATGAAAATCTCGCTGACCGCAGGGTCCTTCTCCTGGCAATCGGCCAATTTTCCTGGAAGGGAGTCTCCTTCCAAGGCTCCCTTTCGGCGGCTTAACTCCCGTGCTTTTCGCGCGGCTTCTCTGGCCCGAGCGGCATCGACCACTTTGGAGATGATCTTTCTTGCGATGGCCGGGTTCTCTTCAAAGTAACTGCCCAGTTTTTCATTAACCAGGGCTTCGACCAGGCCCTTCACCTCGCTGTTTCCCAGTTTTGTCTTTGTTTGTCCTTCAAATTGCGGCTCGGGGATTTTCACGCTGATCACGCCTGCCAGCCCTTCCCGGATATCTTCTCCGGTAAGGTTTTCTTTCGCGCCCTTCAGCAGGTTCGCGCTGGTTGCATATTGATTGATCGTCCGTGTGAGCGCACTTTTAAAGCCGATGAGGTGCGTTCCCCCCTCATGGGTATTGATGTTGTTGGCGAAGGAGAAGAGATTTTCGGCATATCCGTCGTTATACTGGAAGGCGATCTCCACTTCGGTTCCGTTCTTGACGCCCTGGACGTAGATGGGTTTCGGATGAATACAATTCTTGTTCTTGTTGAGATATTCGATGAAGGAGAGAATCCCTCCTTTGTAGAAAAAGTCATGCCTTTTTTCGGAACGTTCATCCGCAATGCTGATGGAGAGCCCTTTGTTTAGAAAAGCCAGTTCCCTTAAGCGCTGGGAGAGAATGTCAAAGCTGAAATTGACGGTTTCAAAGATCTGGCTGTCAGGCTTGAAACGGATCTGGGTTCCCGTATGTTTGGTCTTGCCGATCACTTCGAGTTTGGTCTTGGCCTCTCCCCGCTCATAAGTCTGATGATAAACCTTCCCGTCCCTTCGTATCTCCAGGTCAATGAATTCAGAAAGGGCATTGACCACCGAGAGCCCGACCCCATGAAGCCCTCCGGAGATCTTGTAGCTGCGGTTATCGAATTTACCCCCGGAGTGCAGCTTGGTCATGACGACCTCCACTGCGGGACGCTTCTCCTTCTCGTGCATATCGACGGGAATACCGCGGCCGTCGTCTCTTACCGTAACGCTGTTATCGATATGAATTATCACGTCGATCTTGGAGCAATATCCTTCCAGGGCCTCGTCAATACTATTATCCACCAACTCATGAACCAGATGGTGAAGCCCCTCGACGCCCGTGTTTCCGATATACATCGCAGGTCTTTTGCGGACAGCTGCCAATCCTTCCAGGATCTTAATCTGCTCCGCCGTATATTTTTCTGGCTGGTCCTTCATCCTTTCTCCTAAAATAAGTGTTCGTGATGGGTGTACATTTCACCATCACGGACTCTTTAAAGCCTCATGGGCATGATGATGGAAATTTGATTGGAGAATCCCGGGGTGGAAGAGGAGGGTCTGAGGATCCCGGGACTTCCTTCATCCTTCAACTCCATCAGAACCTCTTCCGTATCGATCACATTGAAGGCCTCGATCAAATATCTCGCATTAAACCCAACCTGAAGAGGAATTCCGTCGTAAACCACCTCGACCTCTTCTTTGGCATCTCCAAAATCTTGATGGGTGGAGGACATCTCCACAGAATTTGCTGTAACAGAGAATTTCACTCCCTCCATTCTTTCGCTGGCCATGGTAGAAACCCTTTTCAGGCTGCTGATCATTCTCTCTTTTGCCATCACTAACTTCTTATCATTTCCTTTTGGGATGACCTGTTCGTATTCTGGAAATTCACCATCGATCAGTCGAATCACCGTGAGGGATTTCCCCATTTTAAAAAATCCATGGCTGACATTGAAATAGATTCCCATCTCTTCTTCCCCATCTCGATCTCCGATGATCCTCCGAATCTCCAACACTCCCTTCTTGGGAATAATCACTCCTTTTTCCTCAACGCCCCGAATTTTCTCATTCTCTCGATCAATCATAGAAAGCCGATGGCCATCCGTCGCGACCATTCTTAACGCGTCTTTTCCTGCTTGTTTCGCCTGCGCAAAGAGAACCCCGTTGAGGTGATAGCGAGATTCTTCATTGGAGGCAGCAAAAACGGTCTTTTCAATCATCTCTCGAATGAGTCGAGTGGAAACAGTACAAAAATTTTCCTCTTGGTAGGAGGGAAGAGAGGGAAATTCTTCTGGATCTAACCCGGCAAGATTAAAAATGGATTTTCCGCATTGAAGCGTAATCCATTGATTATCTTTCTTCTGGATATGGATGGTCTCCTCGGGTAATTCCCTTACGATTTCGTACAGCTTCTTCGCTGAAACAGAGGCTTTTCCTGTTTGATGAATTTTGGCAGGTAATTCTTCCCGGATTCCTGTTTCTAAATCCGTTCCGGTGAGATAGAGGGAGTTTTTCTCCCACTCTAATAAAATATGGGATAAGATGGGAAGCGTTGTCTTTCTTCCTGCGACACTTTGCATGAGGCTTAAACCTTTTATGAACTCTTTCTTGTCGATTTCGAAATCCATCGTATTTGCCTCCTAATATTATTCTCTATCTTCTTAATACGTCTCCGTCGTCTATGTCTGTGGAAATGATGAAAAAGACCCTAAGTTAAAAAAGAAAAAGGGAATTCATTGTTGAAGAATTATCCTAAAGGTTTTGGAAATTCATCTTTTTTTCAGAAAATAGTTCCTTTCTTCTTCGCTCTCCTCATTCACTCACAATATTTCCACCGCATTTTCTCTCCGGCGTTAAGTGTCATTGTAAGAAATAACACCGAGAAGAAATGAAGAAGGGTTTATGATTTAATTTGGCCATGCAAATTTTCTATCATTTCCTTAAAGGATGTCTCTTGGGCCATCTTCCCCTCGACTTTCTTTATGGAGTGAAGAACGGTGGAATGATCTTTCCCTCCGAATTTGTCTCCGATTTCAAGGAGCGAAGCGTTCGTTAGCTTTCGACAGAGATACATCGCGATCTGTCGAGGTACCACATAACCCTTATATTTTCTTTTCACCTTCAGATCTGAAATCTTAATATTAAAAAAATTAGAAACCACTTTTTGAACCAGGTCGATCGAAACGAATTCCTCTTTGGGTTTGATAATGTTCTTCAAGACTTCTTTCGCCAATTGCACATCGATCGGTGCTTTGGTGAGAGAAGCAAAAGCACCGATACGGATGAGGGAGCCCTCCAGAATTCGAATATTGGAATCAATCTGAGAGGCAAGAAAGAAAGCGACATCATTCGGGAGGGCGATATTCTCCGTTTCGGCTTTCTTTCTCAAAATGGCCACCTTGGTTTCGATATCGGGCGGCTGAATGTCCGCGATCAAACCCCATTCGAAACGAGATCGAAGTCGTTCTTCGAAGTCTGGAATATCTTTTGGAAACTTGTCGCTGGTGACAACAATTTGTCTCCTTGCTTCGTAAAGGGAGTTGAAGGTATGAAAAAATTCGGCTTGTGTTCTCTCCTTCCCGGCAATGAATTGAATGTCATCGATTAACAGGATATCCATCTTTCTAAATTTATTTCGAAACTCATCCATTTTCTCATAGCGAAGAGAGTTGATCAGCTCATTGGTGAACTCCTCCGAGGAGATGTAGAAAATCTTCCTCACATCTGGAAGAATACGATGTTGCACGATATGGTTTCCGATGGCGTGGAGAAGATGGGTTTTTCCCAACCCCACCCCCCCATAAATAAAGAGAGGGTTGTAATTCTTGGCGGGTAAATCCGCCACAGCCAGGCAGGCCGCATGAGCAAACTGGTTGCTCGCTCCGACCACGAAATGGTCGAAGGTGTATTTGGGGTTGAAGTTCGGCTGGAAAGAATGGCTGGCCGGCTGTTCATAGCTTGGCAGAGGTTGGGAAATCGGATCCTTTCCATTGATCTTTTCGTTTCTGATTCGGAATTGGAGTTGACAAGGCATATGGGTGAAGAGGGAAATCACATCTTTGATGTGAAGAGAATAGTGTTCGTTGATCCACTCTTTGAAGAACCGATTCGGGACCTCTAACTCAACCTTTTCTCCTTCCCTGGAGACAAAGTGAATCGGTTTGATCCAGATGTCGAAGTTCTGTTGACCGACTCTTTCCTTCAACGCATCGATGGCCTTAGGCCATAAATCTTCCATGAAATTGACCTTACTGGTTTGAAGCATCAGAAAGGGGGTATCGATGGAACAGGCAGGACCGACCCCAGAAAGAAAATATCTTCATTTTCAATTAGTTATAAGTCTCTTTGCACAACGTTTCCACAACTGTGGATAAATGAATTTAAAGACAAAGAGGGGAAAAATTTTGAGGATTAGAATTCTTGAAAATTCACGTGATCCATATTAAATCCGTTATTCAAAAAAATCAAGCTTTTTTTGTAAAATTATTCTTTTTCTGCCAGTCTGGCCACAGCGACCACCCTCTCCCCCTCTTCGAGGGTGATCAGTCTCACCCCTTGAGTGCTCCTTCCTTGAACGGGGATATCGACCGCTCGCAAGCGGATAATCTTCCCCTTGTTGGAGATGACCATCAATTCATCTTCGTCTACGACGGTTTTGATGCCTATCACGTCCCCGGTCTTTTGGGTTCTCTTCACCGTAAAGATCCCGGTTCCTCCCCTATTCTGAACACGATATTCAGAGGCCTGAGTCCGCTTTCCATAGCCATTCGCTGTGACCGTGAGGATCTGAGTATGGGGGGCAACCTCTTCCATAGCCACGACTTCATCTTGTTTTGAAATTTTTATTCCCCTGATCCCGCGAGCTGTGCGGCCCATCTCTCTGATCTGGTTTTCTGGGAAATGAATGGCTTTTCCCGTTTTGGTGCCGATAAAAAGATGCTGTTTTCCGTCGGTCAGTTTAGTGGAGATCAGCTCATCCCCCTCGTCGAGGTGAATGGCGATGATGCCACCCGACCGGGGATTGCTGTAGGCTTCGAGGACTGTCTTCTTAATTGTCCCCTTTTTGGTCATAAAGGTGATGAACATCTCTTTGGCAAAATCTTTGAGAGACAGAATGGCCGTCACTTTCTCCTGGGGGCTGAGATGGAGAAGATTGACGATGGCTTTCCCCCGCGTGAGGCGTCCCGCTTGAGGAAGTTCGTGAACCTTCATCCAATGAATTTTTCCGGCGTCCGTGAAAAACAAGAGATAATCATGTGTGGAGGCGATGAAGAGGTCCACTACAAAATCTTCCTCTTTGACGTTGATCCCCACCTTCCCCTTTCCTCCGCGATGCTGACTCCGGTAGAGGCTGATGGGATTCCTTTTGATATATCCGGTGTGGGTGATCGTCACCACCATATCCTCTTCGGCGATAAGGTCTTCGACGCGGATTTCGGGGGCGGCCTCCACAATTTCTGTCTTCCTCTCGTCTCCAAAGGCGTCGCGGATGGAGACGAGTTCCTCCTTGATCAAATTGAGAACCAATCGTTCACTGGCGAGGAGAGCTTTCAGGCGATTGATCAACTTGATGGTCTCCTCATACTCTTCCACAATTTTGCGTTGTTCGAGGTTGGTGAGCCGTTGGAGCCTCATCTCCAAGATCGCTTGGGCCTGCTCGTCAGAAAAAGCGAATTTTTCCATCAAACGGTCCTTCGCCTCTTTGGGTGTCTTAGAGGCCTTAATCGTAGCGATGATGGCATCGATATGGTCAATCGCCTTTTTCAAACCCTCAAGGATATGCGCTCTGGCCTCTGCCTTGTTTAACTCAAAGCGGGATCTTCGGAGCACGACCTCTTGGCGATGCTGAATAAAGAAATGAAGCATCTCTTTGAGGGAGAGAAGCTTTGGCTGATTCTGATGGATGGCCAGGAGAATGATCCCGAAGGAGGTTTGCATCTGGGTGTGTTTATACAGCTGATTGAGGATGACCTCGGCGACCTCATTGCGTTTCAGTTCGACAACCACTCTCATCCCGTCCCGGTCCGATTCGTCCCGGACATTGGCAATTCCCTCGATCGTTTTCTCCTGGGCTAATTCAGCGATTCTTTCGATGAGCTTGGCCTTATTGGTTTGATAGGGGAGCTCGGTGATGACGATATTTTCACGTTCGCCTTTTCGATCCCTCTCGATAAGGGCTCTGGCTCGGAGTTGGATCACGCCCTTTCCCGTTTCATAGGCCTGACGTATGCCCTCTTTCCCGTAAATGAAGCCTGCTGTAGGAAAGTCGGGTCCGGGAAGATGTTCCATCAATTCCGCCACGGAGGCCTCGGGGGTTTCGATGAGGGCAATGATGGCGTTGATAGATTCCGTGAGGTTGTGAGGAGGGATATTGGTGGCCATGCCCACAGCAATCCCGGAAGATCCGTTGATAATGAGGTTCGGAAATTTGGATGGAAGGACTGAAGGTTCGACGGAAGTGTCATCGTAATTCGGGACAAACTCGACGGTTTCCTTATCGATATCGGACAACAATTCGGCGGCAATCTTGGCCATTCTGATCTCGGTATATCTCATGGCCGCAGGCGGATCTCCATCAATGGAGCCAAAGTTCCCTTGGCCATCGACCAGTGGATAGCGGAGAGAGAAGTCCTGGGCCATTCTGACAATGGCATCATAGATCGCCATATCCCCGTGGGGATGATATTTACCCATCACGTCCCCGACGATTCTTGCTGATTTCTTGTAAGGTTTATCCCAATCGTTGCTTAGCTCATTCATCGCGTAGAGCACCCGGCGATGAACGGGTTTAAGACCGTCCCTCACATCGGGAAGGGCTCGACCGATGATCACGCTCATGGCGTAGTCCATGTAGGACTTTTTCATCTCGTCTTCGATATTGACTGGGACGTGCTCGATAGCAACGCTCATTGAAACTCCTAGGGTGACGGAGGTCGAAAAGGGATCTTAATCATCCTTTGATTCAGATTAGGAGGCAAGATGAACAGTTGTCGGTCATCTCCGGAAAGTCCTGCCCTTTTGGGAGAGGTGCCTAAATTTCATTACAAAATCTAATATAAAAAGTCCTGTTCTGTCAACAAAATTGAGAGGCACGATCTTGACAATGGGTGGTAAATGTGGTTTAAATTAAAAGTTTAATCATTTCAGAAAATAAGCCACTCTAATAAAGAGGGATTGAATGAAAAGGACATACCAGCCCAGTAATCTCAGACGCAAAAGGACGCATGGATTCTTGGAGAGGATGAGTACCAGGAGCGGCCGAAATGTTTTGAAGCGGAGACGAATGAAGGGAAGGAAAAAGTTGACCGTTTGAATCTTACACTCCTGAAGGGGGTATGGGGATCCATTATGCGGATAGTTGGGGATGAGGATCGCGGTGATAGGATCCTTCAAGTTCACAAAAAAGGAGCGGATCACTCAACCTGAGGATTTCAGAAGGGTCATGAAATTTGGGAGGAGAATTTCCTCTCGAAGTTTTATCCTCTTCAGGCGTAGGAACGAGTGCGCATTCCATCGGTTAGGGATCGTCGCCAAGAAAGAGATTGGTCCAGCCACATTTCGGAATCGAACGAAACGCTGCATCAGAGAATTTTTTCGACTCCATAAACATCACGTCAAAGGATCTTATGATTTTATTTTGATGATCAAAAAGG
Organism: uncultured delta proteobacterium; assembly: GCA_963765435.1. Lineage (GTDB taxonomy): Bacteria > Desulfobacterota > BSN033 > BSN033 > UBA1163 > UBA1163. Next base: position 319,161 of record CAVXWK010000002.1, on the reverse strand, counting down.
GATGTTCGATGAATCGGAGTCAGGAAACGGAGGAAGAACTGAGTAGGCTCTTCATTTTATGAAAAAGAGAAAGACTTACACGTTGATGGAAGACGGACTGATCATTCTGATTCGTCTCTACCAGCATGCGTTTTCAACATTATTCGGGCCTTGCTGCCGTTTCACTCCTTCGTGTTCCTCCTATGCCTTGCTATCGATCCGACGCTTCGGACTTATAGAGGGAGTGTTGCTCATATTCAAGAGGCTTGCCAAGTGCCATCCTTTCCATCCTGGCGGATGTGATCCGGTCCCCGAAATCATCAAAAAATCTTAGGAAGGAGATTTAGAGCAAGGGAAACATGGAAAAAAGAGCTATCCTTGCGATATTATTTACATTTTTTATTATTATATTCTGGACTTTAATCCAATCAAAGTTCTTTCCGCCTCCACCTAAAACGCAGCCTCAGGAGGTGAAAAAGGAGGAGGTCTCTCCTCAAGAGAAGACAGTGGAAAAGAGGACAAAATTGGGAGAAGCGCGACTCCTAAAGGGAGGAAAGTCGCCTGTCAGGCGAAAGGTCGCCCCCCCGAAGGAGGTCACTGTCGAAACGCAGAATTATTGGGCTGTCTTCACATCGGACGATGCAAGATTGAAGCATTTCAAGCTTAAGAAATATGAAGACCGAGCCCAGCAGAGTGCGATCACAACAAAGCTAACCCAATTTGTTGATGAGATTCTTGGTAAGAAAGCTGAGGAGCCGAAGAGACCAGAACCTCTCGACCTGGTCAATACGAAGGAGGAGAAAGATCTTCCTTTGGGACTCACTCTTAGCGCCGCAGGTCTGCCTCTTGATGAGAATTGGGAGGTCGACAGAGACCAGCTGCGATTGCTCCAAAACGGTGAGAAGGGTGAAATCACTTTTTCAAAAAGCCTGGAGAACGGGATAACAGTATCGAAGCGCTTCATGTGTAGCGCTGAGCTATACACCATCAAGCTTGAGGTCTCGGTTCAAAATGGTTCTTCGAGAGAGGTCAGGAATCAAGTGGGCCTTGAATGGATTGCAAAGATTGAGCTGGCAAGATTGGCTAAAGAGGGTGACAAGGATTATGGCCTGAAGTATACCTTCCTGAGGAATCAAAAGGTGGAAAAGAAGGTATTTGGAAGGACGGGCAGTTCAGGGTGTGTGCCCGGTTGTGGATCCCAGAAGACGACCATCGAACCTTTTGAAACCGAAGAGAAAGGGGATATCAAATGGTTTTCTTTTGGAGGTGAATATTTTACTGCCCTCGTCGCACCTCCCGCGTCGAAAGAGATTACGTTGGCAGTAAAAGGATCTGAGAAGGACCTGTTGACGGCTGATATCATGACCCCCTCTGGCACTATTCCACCCCAAGGGAAGGTGAACGCTACCTACCAGATCTACTTAGGTCCCAAGGATGAAAACCGGCTGAAAACATTGGGTGTCGGTGCGGAAGGACTGGTGGATTATGGTTTTTTTACGATCATTGCAAAACCTCTGCTTTGGTTCATCAGGCTCACTCACACGGTCACGGGAAATTACGGGATTGATATCATTGTTATTAGCATTCTGATCAAGATTATCTTCCTTCCCTTGACGCAAATAAGCATGAAATCGATGAAGGAGATGCAGAAGGTTCAGCCGGAGATGAACCGGCTCAAGGAACAGCACAAAGAAGATAAGGCAAAACTGCAGCAGGAGATCATGCTTCTTTACAAAAGGAGAAAGATCAACCCCTTGAGCGGGTGTCTTCCGATGCTCATTCAGATTCCGGTCTTCTTTGCGCTTTATAATGCCCTTCAGAATGGGATTGAGATGAGGCATGCGCCCTTCCTCCTTTGGATTGTGGACCTTTCGGCAAAAGACCCAATCTATATTACTCCAATCGTCATGGGCGCAACGCAGTTCATCCAACAGAAGATGAGTCCTACAACAGGCGATCCAGCGCAGGCCAAAATGTTTTTGTTGATGCCCGTGATGTTCACCTTTATTTTCCTCAACTTACCGTCCGGTCTGGTTCTATATTGGTTGGTGAATAATGTCTTATCCATAGCTCATCAATATTATTTAAACAAGAACAAATGAGGTTTGAGCCTTGGAAGAAATCGAGATCGCGAAAGAGCTGACAAAGGGATTGTTGGAGAGGATGGGCGTAAGGGCAGAAGTGGAGGGGCTTTTGAAGGAAGGGGATCTCTATCTCGAGATCAGGGGGGATCAGGAGGGGATTCTCATCGGGAAGCATGGACGCACTCTGGAAGCGCTCCAGATGCTCATCAATCGAATGGTTAATAAACGGTTGAAGAACGCTATGAGAGTGGTGATGGATGTCGATGACTATCGGAAAAGGAGAGCGGACAGCATGGCCCAGATGGCCCTGCGGCTGGGTGAGGAGGCAAAAAGGACGGGTCATTCCCAGGTCGCCGGGTTACTGAATGCTTATGACAGGAGGATCGTCCACCTTACGCTCAAAGAAGACCCTTTTCTTGAAACGGAAAGCATTGGGGAAGGAGAGTTAAAGAGGGTCAAAATTATCCCGTTGAAAGATAGGGATAATCCATTGAAACGATTTGAATAAATGTGAACAGAAGCACTTCATCCATTTCTCCGAAAGGCCCACCAAATCCTGAAGAAGAGACGATTGCTGCGATTTCAACTCCATTTGGGGAGAGTGGCATTGGCATCGTCCGAATCAGCGGCCCTTCTGCAGAACCTATCGCCAGGAAATTGTTTAGACCCAAGAGGGATCAATCGTATTTTATTTCTCATCACTTCCATTTTGGGGAAATCATCGATAATCAAAGTGGAAATCCTGTTGATGAAGTGTTGATCGTCCTGATGAAATCCCCGAAAACCTATACAAGGGAAGATATTGCGGAGATCCACTGCCATGGAGGCTATTTCATATTACAAAAGGTTTTGGAATTGGCGTTAAGAGAAGGAGCACGGTTAGCCCGACCTGGAGAATTCACAAAGAGGGCTTTTCTAAAAGGCAGAATTGATCTTACGCAAGCTGAGGCTGTCATTGATCTGATCAAGGCAAAGAGTCAAACCAGTCTTGAGATTGCCACTCAACAATTGAGAGGCGTTCTATACCGAGAGATGGCCGAGGTCAAGGCAAGGCTGATCGAGGGCCTGGCTTTAATAGAGGCCCACATCGACTTTCCGGAAGAAGAGATTGAACCGATTGCTTCTGGGAAGATGAGAAAAGACCTGGAAACCATCGTTCACCAGATGGACGAGTGGATCAATTCCTACGAAGACGGAAAGATCTTTCGTGAAGGCATCTCGTGTGTAATCGCGGGGAAGACCAATGTCGGTAAGTCGAGCCTTCTAAACGTGCTGCTAAAAGAGGAGAGGGCGATTGTGACACCGATCCCGGGGACAACGCGAGATGTGATTGAGGAGGTTCTGAATATTTATGGCATCCCGGTGCGTTTGATGGATACCGCAGGTTTGAGAAAACCCGTAGATTCCATTGAGCAGGAAGGGGTGAGAAGGGCAAAAGAACGGGTGGCTGACTCTGATTTCGTCCTCTTAATGCTCGATGGAAGTCGGGCCCTCGACGACGACGACAGAGAGATCTTCGCGGAAATCAAGGGGAAGAAGAAGGTGGTCGCACTGAACAAAAACGATCTTCCTCCGAGAACTTCATTGGAAGAGGTAAAAATACTTTTTCCGAAAGATCCCGTTATCTCCATTTCCGCTTTAAGAAACAATGGAATCGATGACCTGAAGCAGGCGATCTATAGTTCACTGATTCGGCGAGAGGTGAGGGCAAGCCCAGAGCATTTGATCGTGGCAAACATTCGCCACAAGACAGCTCTCACTCAGGTGAGGGATAATCTTTGCAATGCAGCGAAGGGGTTGGAAGGGGGGATTTCCCTTGAATTCATCGCCTTTGAAATCCGCGCTGCATTGGAGGCATTGGGAGATTTGGTTGGAGAGACAGCCACCGAAGAAGTTCTGGACCGTATTTTTGAAAAATTTTGCATCGGGAAATAATGTTTCACGTGAAACATATCGCCCCCCATATCCTCCTCATCAACCCCTGGATCACTGATTTTGCATCTCATAATCTCTGGATAAAGCCCTTGGGCCTTCTTCGTATTGCCGGTCTCTTGAGGGTGAACGGGTTTCGGATCACTCTGATCGATTGCCTGGATTATTCAGCAAAAACAAGCAAATACGGAGATGGTAAGTTTCTTAAGACTAAGATTGAGAAACCCCTTCCCCTCAAATCTATCCCACGAAATTTTAGCCGGTATGGAATTCCTGAAGAAATCCTGTTGAAAAGATTCTCAATGCTTGAGGAAAAGCCGGATGTCATTGGCATTACTTCGGGGATGACCTACTGGTATCCTGGGGTATTTAAAGTCATTGAAATAGCAAAGAAAGTCTTCAGCAATGTCCCCATAGGATTGGGTGGAATCTATGCCACCCTCTGTTCCGAGCATGCAAGAAGGCATTCTGGTGCAGATATCGTCTTCGAAGGAAGTGACGAGATAGAGGCATTGAAGCTAATCTCAGATTTAAATAGTTTTGAACTCCGAACTCCTAACTCTGAACTCCGAACTGGTTTATATCCTGCCTTCGACCTCTATTCTCAACTCGATTATGTCTGTATCGCTACGGCAAGGGGATGCCCTTTAAGATGCAGCTATTGTGCCTCCCCGTTCTTGGCAAAGGGTTTTTTCAGAAGGGATCCTTTCGAAGTGGCCGATGAGATTGAATACTGGACGGGTAAATATGGGGTTAATAATATTGCTTTCTATGATGATGCCCTTCTCATCGAACCATCAAGGCATATTATTCCAATTTTGAAGGAGATAATTAAAAAAGACATTCATTGTAATTTCCATACTCCCAACGGCCTTCATATTAAGGAGATGGATGAAGAGACTGCAAGCCTTCTATTTCGCACTGGGTTCAAGACGATCCGCCTTGGCTTCGAAACAGCGAATGAAGCAATGCAGGTTGACACAGGAGGGAAGGTTGACAATCAGGCGTTCAAAGACGCAATCAAATATTTAAAAAGGGCAGGGTACCCAGCCGAAGAAATCGGGGTCTATGTCATGGCGGGATTACCAGGACAAAGGGTAGGGGAGGTTGAGGAAACCATTGCCTTTGTGAAAGAGGCGGGAGTAAAGCCCATGCTTGTGGAATATTCGCCCATTCCCCATACTCCTTTGTTTGAGAAAGCGAAGAGAATGTCTCAATTCGATCTTGAAAATGAACCCTTATATCACAATAATTCCGTACTGCCGTGCCAGTGGGACGGGTTTACAATAACGGATTTTAGAAGGTTGAAGGAGGAATTGAACAGAGGATAACTATATGAAACAATTAGAGATTGAAAAAAATATCTTTATTGTTGGGGGACCAGACATCACGGATGGTCGAGATGGGTGTATCTATTTGATAAACTTAGAAGAATTGATACTGATCGATGCCGGGGCTGGGTGGAGTGTTGATAAGATTGTTAACAACATCAATAAGTTAGCGTTTAATTGTAACAATCTTACTAAGATTCTTCTCACCCACTGCCATATCGATCATATTGGAGGCGCCCCGGAGATTAAGAGAAGGTTTGGATCAAGAATATATATTCACAAACTGGATGCTCCGCCTTTAGAAAATGGGGATTCGGTCTTAACGGCTGCAAACTGGTATCAGACAAGTTTTCCACCAACTCAGGTCGATGTGAAATTGAATTCTCCGGAAGAGACACTAATTATCGGCGATCAGAAGATTGTCTGCCTTCACACCCCAGGTCATACCCCGGGATCAATATGCATCTATTTGGATAAGAGAGGGAAACGAATTCTCTTTGGTCAGGACCTTCATGGTCCGATTCTTCCGGAATTTGGCTCCAATCTCGAAGATTGGGATCGCTCGACGCAGAAGTTACTTGACCTTGATGCGGATATCCTCTGTGAGGGCCACTTTGGGATTTATAAAACAAAGAAAGAGGTAAGGAATTATATTCTCTCTTACCGCCGCCAATATGGAGTGGATTGAATCGTTGTGGAATTATAAGGTGGGATATAACGCTTGACGTTTAACGCGATTGACATTGTAATATAAACGGATTACGATTGTAATACGAACATATTACAAGACCTTATTACAAGCCCTATGGATATCTCTAAAATAACCTTAAGGAGAAAAAACGGGCACAGAGGGAAAGGAGGCATAAGAGATTCCTGAATCAATAAATTTGGCACGGGTTGACATTTTTTATTCCTAAATCTCTCCGATCCATTTAACCCACTTCAGGTCTTTTTTAACTGCATTATACAAGCCCTCATCCGCCGTAATCAAAGGAATCCCTTCCATCTCCGCGAGGGCGAGATAGCTCGCATCATATAAAGATCGATTATAAACCCCACAATATTTCAGTGACCGTTGATAAAAATGAGAGAGATCTTTTAGGTCGATTTGGAGATCGAAGAACCCTTCGATCGCTGTGAGAATTTTTTCCTCTTTTATTCTTCCTCTTTTTTGCGCAATGATTAATCCGTTGACCACTTCGTATTCCAAGAGTGATGGAGAAAGGATGGTCAGGTCTTTCGTGATAAACTTGTGCAACAAGTCTAAAGCTTTTTGCCCATACGTTTCATCAAAAAGATACCATTTAAGAATGACGCTCGCATCGAGGACAGCGCTTTTCATCGCTTTTTCTCCAGCTCGCTTCTCGATTCTTTGAACACCTCGTCGGCAGATATTCCTGTTTCGAGAAAAACCTGCCTCGCTCTTGAAATCTTCCTGTAACCCTCAACGCGCTTGGATTGTTGGTATTCTTCATAAGGGAGGATGACGGCAACGGGCTTCCCTCTCTTGGTAACAACGATCTCCCCTTTCTTTTCGAGGGCATCCTGGATCAAGCGGCTGAACCCTCTTTTCCCCTCAGCCACACTTACAATGGTACTTTTCACATAACCTCCTATATGGTCATTTAATTTGACTAATTATATGGTCATCAATCCATTTTGTCAAGGAAACGATTTCATTCTAACAAATCGTGCAAGAAACCTCTTCGGAAAAGAGACCTTGAAATTCTGGTAGGCGATAAGGATTCCTTTAAGAGACCCTGATCTAAGAAAGATCTATCTGGTTGCTGCCCTCAGAGTCTCCGAATAGCCGGCCATTCCTTGAATTATAGCCTTGTAGACATAGTTAAAAAGATGAGATTGTTTTATAATTTCTCTCCAAAGATATCTGAAATTCCCCATCCTTCTTCCCACTTCCTGCCCGAGGGTAAGCATCGGAAGAGAGGGTGAAGGAAATTGGTGGTAAACATAGCGGATGGCTGAAACGGACAAGAAGTTCATCTATGAAGACGGAGTCTGTTTTGAGGTGACCTCCTATGGACTCGTCTGCTGTTTAGAAGAGAGCAAGGACAAGAAACATCCCTGTCCTGACTGCAAATTCTGCCAATGGTGTTCTGATTCGCGATGCAGCCTCTGCCTTAGACAGGGAGAATACTGCCGCGATAGCCAGTGACCATAGAAATGAATCCTGCGATTACGGTGAAGGCATGACCGTTCGTCTTGGCTACGATTTGATAAGGAGCAGAAGGAGGAGACGGACGATTTCCCTCCAAATCAAAGAAGGCGGGAAAGTGGTCATTCTGGCTCCTTTTCATACGCCGAAATGGGAGATAGAGAGATTCATCGAGGGAAAGCAGTCGTGGATTGTCGCGAAGCTGTCGGAGAAAGAAAAACAGGCGAAAGAAGCAGAAAAGATGTTTCTGCCGGGAGAGAAATTCTTATATTTAGGAGAGCGGTATCCGTTAGAAATTTGTGAGTCTCATCATAAGGAACCACCCTTAAGATTATCTTTTGGTAATTTTATCCTTAATAAGGATTGTATGGAGGAGGCGAGGGATCTTTTTGTCGAGTGGTATAAGAAAGAGGCCAAAGAAAAGATAGCCGAAAGAATTAATTATTACAGCCGTAGCGTTCATCTGTTCCCGAAAGGGATAAAAATAACAAGCGCCAAATCCCGGTGGGGCTCCTGCTCGCGGGATGATCGATTATCTTTTAGCTGGAGAATCATCATGGCCTCCTTGGCGGTCATCGATTACATCCTCCTTCATGAGCTTGTCCATATCCGAGAAAAAAATCACTCTGCGACATTCTGGGCTACTTTAGAATCCATTCTCCCGGACTACAGAAAACATAGGCGCTGGTTGAGAGAAAACGGACATTTATTGGAGCTCTAACATGGGCTGGGGATAGAAGAGCAATCTGAAACCGATGAAGGGGATTCGCCGAAGAGATTTCTTAAAATATATGGCAGCGGCTGGTGGGACCTTATTCTCTGGTACGAATGGAGGAATAGCGATGTCAAGCACAAAAAGTCATGTCGCCTTGGTGAAGACGGATAATAGAAAGAACGGGGTAAAGACATCTTTGAAGACACTGAATGTAAACCCTGTCAGAGGAAAGCATGTCTTGATTAAACCTAATTTTAATACCGCAGATGTGACGCCGGGATCGACAGACAATGATACATTAGTAGCATTGGTGGAGGAGATCTGGGCAATGGGGGCAAAATCGATCAGCCTCGGAGAAAGAAGCTATCCGTTAACCAGTGAGGTGATGGAGAAGAAAGGCATACTGCCCATCCTGGATAAATTGAATGTGAAGGTTATCGACTTTGATCATCTTGATGAAAAGGATTGGGTGCTGTTCAGACCTAAAAAGAGTCACTGGCCAAACGGGTTTCGGATCGCACGACCCATCCTTGATGCAGAATGCCTCGTCTCCACCTGCTGCCTGAAGACCCATCAGTTCGGAGGAATCTTCACCCTGTCGCTAAAGCTTCATGTCGGGGTCGTTCCCACATTTCGTCACGGATATGAATATATGAAAGAACTTCACACTTCTCCCGATCAACGAAAAATGATTGCAGAGATTAACGAACCTTTTAAGCCCGCTCTTATCGTTCTTGACGGGATCGATGCCTTTGTGGACGGTGGCCCCATGACTGGAAAGCCTGCGAAAGGGGAGATCTTCCTTGCCTCTACCGATCGGGTTGCCATCGATGCCATAGGAGTGGCGATTTTGAAACTTCTTGGAAGTAATGAAAGCATCATGAAGCCAAAAATATTCGAACAAGAACAGATTGCAAGAGCAGCGGAGCTTGGTTTGGGCGCATCCTCCCCATCAGAAATCGAGGTGATACCTGCTGATAAGAGCAGCCAGGATTACAGGGACCGCATTGTGAGGGTGTTGAGCGGAGGGTAGTGATTGTCATCGAGATGTATTGTTTTTTTATTTTTAGGAGGCCTTAATGTATAGTATTTTAATAATTATATAATATAAACAATTACAGTGACTTACGAAATTATATTTCCTTTTCCTCAAGAATATGTATACATAGAATATTCAATTTGGCCCACGAAACTCCCTCCTAAAAAATCCTAACTTATAAAATATTTAATAATATCAATCAGTTCAATAAAACATTTTGCTCTGGCACGGCAAATGCATTATTCAGGTTGAACGCCAAAGAAAGGAGGAATTAAAAATGGAAAAAACAAAAAAAGGATTAAGGGTAGGGTTAATGGTCGGGTTGATCACACTCATGGCTTCTCCGGCATTCGCAAGGTCAATCAGCCTAAAAGAGGGTGGGGTGGCGCTCTGGATCTTCATCATCGTTGGAGCGATTATTGTTCTGCTTCAATTGATCCCAGCGGCCATTCTCTTCTTCAGCTTCATTGGTTCCGCAACCACCATGGCTTTGAAGAAGGAGAGGAGAGCCGAAGAGGAAGTGGGTGTTCCAGGTGCTGAGCCCGTGGCGGTCAAAAAGTAAAGGAAACGCAATAAAGGAGATGATTACCATGTCTGCAAAGATGAGAAAGATCTTAACAATCCTCGGTCTGGTTCTGGTTATGTCGATCGCCTTGTTCTCTTTCGGGATTGCTTACAAGGGAGGCGTGAGGGGAATAGGACTTGTTGGTCTCATGTTCTTCTTTACCTTCGGGATCATTGTGGTCCTGGCTCAATTGATTCCGGCAGGCATCCTCCTCTCCTCCTTTATCGGAGCCGCGATCTCTCCTACGAGAAAGTCTGAGGTCCTCATCCGTGTGACGTAGGAGAACGGAATTGGAGGGAGATGACCATGAAATCGAAGACGATACTCATAGCCTATCAGGATGATCATTGGACCCGATCCCTCTCCACTTTCTTCCATGGAATGGGATATAAGGTGGAAATAACCAAGTCGATGAGTGAGATGATTCGAAGGGTTCGAAAGGGGAATATCTATGTCATTCTCATCGATGATGAGATCGAAGGGATAAATGCCTGCGATGTCGTCCCCCTGTTGAAGAATATCAGTCCGAAGGTTCAGATTATTGTCATCTCATCAGAAGAATCTATTGGCTTGGTGAAACGCCTTCGGGGAGCGGGAATCTTCTATCAGGCGATGAAGCCCATTGATTTGGGAGAAGTGAAGGCAGCGGTGGAGTGTGCCTTTGGAAAGATCGAAAGGGAGAGCGCCAAAGAAGGCTTCTTTTCAGGTCTCGCCGCGGAGATGGTACCTGCATAACGTTCGACCTAATTCCACCTTCAATGGCAATCCGTAAGCAGAGCGGTCTCCTTCTTTTTTTCCTTGCAGAAATTCACGCTTGCTGCGCGGATTATTTTTTCCAGAATCACCTGGTCGACAATCTCACCGCAGTGAACGCATCTCCAACCAAAGAAGTGTTCTTGAGAGCCATAAAATTTTTCAAAAACCCTAATACCGTGACACCGGGGACACTTCATTTGAGCCTCCTGTAGATCTTCTGAAACACGACGAAATAGGTCCTGTCTCATTCGTCATTCCGGGCCTGACTTAGCCTGCCCCGTACTTGACACGGGGGAATCCAGTGCTTTTCTGGATTCCTGCTGGAGTTTACCCCGTACTTGATACGGGGCAGGAATGACTTTCTTTGCTGTAATTAATGTTGCCGTGTATAAAAGTAGACATAATCTTATGAAAACCTCCGCAAAAGTGAATAGGGTGAAGGCTGTATTTTTCCAAAAAAATACGGTATTTTTCAACTGGGGTCCACCGACTACCGCTCGTCCGCCTTATAAGATTTCAGAGATATTCCTGCTCGGTCGGAAGGCGTGACCCACGCCTCAGTGAGGTATCGCTCCGTAAACAAAAAAAGGATTGATCTTGTCATCGGTGTGCCCTATACTGGGATAAATGAGAATCCATACCTGAAGGAGGAACCATGTTCTTCATCATTCGTTTAGTCATTAATATGGTGGCCATTCTGATCATCTCTTATCTTTTTCCAAAGATGATCTGGGTGGATGGTTTCTTAGCGGCCCTGGTAGCCGCCTTCCTGCTGGGGGTTGCCAATACGATTATCCGGCCCGTTCTGGTTTTGCTCACCCTTCCCCTCACCTTGGTAACCCTGGGGCTCTTCTTGCTGGTGATCAATGGGCTGATGCTCTGGTTGGTGTCCGCCTTCGTCAGGGGATTTCACGTGAGTGGTTTTTGGGGGGCGGTCCTGGGTTCAATTCTGATCAGCATTGTGAGCTGGATATTGTCCAGGTTTTTGCCTTCGTGACCCGCTCAGCCCTGCATGACCGTCGTCCTCATATCGCCCCGAGATTGATTCAAATAGTCGGTGAGCAGCCAAGCGAGAATGGCCATGGATTCCATGTCTAAATATTTTTCTGCCCGACGCTCGAACAGCAAAAGGCATTGTGCAGAGAATTCCTCATCTACATCATTAAAAAGAAGCAGGATGGGGATCAGGGGAAGGGGATCGAATTTCATCGATAGCTGGTAACCCCAAGCCAGGCCTGGGTCCTTGCCGCCCAGTTGGAGGCATGCCCTTCTTAAGGTTTCAAGCCTTCCGGCGAAGTTTTTTGCAATCGCTTTCTCTGTATTGCTCTGAAATCCTCCTACAAAAGGGGAGGCATCCTTGAAATCTTTATAGGAAACCCAGTCCTGTCCGTCTACTTCCGCTGCCGGCATATGAAGAAGGTATTGGCACAAGACCACCTTGACGGAGTGAATCGGTTCTTTTCCAGAAGGATCCACAATCCCTTTGGAGGAGATTTTATAAAGTTGACCGAAGAGGGGGACCAGAATGGAGTCTCCTTCCGTTTCGACTCCTATTCTGTTGGCTATCCTTTGAAGATCGACCTGGCGCAGTTGCCTCAGATAATCTTGATACCTGAAAAAAGCGTGAAAATGATATTTCCTTTACCACCATACAAGCGGATAGGCCTTTAAAACCTTATGGAGACGCTATATAATCTTGATAAAGCTTCTACGGCAGAACCTTCCCTAAAAGGGAACATTGTGCCCGATGCCAAAAGGTCTGAGAATTTTACATATCTCCCTTGGAGAGCGCAACCTGACTCACTTTGGGGGTATCTTCCTTATTCATCAGTTTTGCAAAAAACTGAGATTAAAATGGTATTTGCAAAAACAGGTCTCTTTCCTCCAGCGTTCCAGTTATTATCATCCTGTAGAGTTAATCCTAGCCATCCTTTATGCTTTGATTGCTGGAATCCATCGCCTAAGCAAAACCAAAATCCTGCAAGGCAATGGCGCGTTTCAACAGATCATCGGCTTAAAGAAATTTCCTTATGCCAGCAGTTTAAGGCGATTCCTCAAACGAGTCAATCCTCAGGTCGTTCAGAGCATCACCAAAGTCCACGACCACTTAAGGCTGAAAATGTTCTATCTACCCAAACCTCGGACCAGCCTTCTGTTCGATTTGGATTCCTCCGTCCTCACTCTTTATGGCAAGCTTATCGAAGGAGCCGAAGTCGGCTACAATCCTCACAAAAGAGGGGCTCGTTCTTACCATCCATTGCTTTGTTTCGAATATCATTCCAGAGACTTTTGGCATGGTCTCTTAAGACCTGGAAACGCTTATACCTCTTCAGGTGCAACAGAATTCTTCAAACAATGTCTCCGAAAGGTTCCCCCTGGTATCTATCGAATTCGAGTACGAGCCGATTCCGGTTTTTTCGATCACAAATTTATCGAGCCTCTGGATCAAGAGGGCATTGGCTATGTCATCGTAGCCAAGATGACCCGACCGATCAAAAACAAAATAGGGAATCTTCGTTATTACCGGTTCAAGAGAAACTGGGGAGCAGCCGAGTTCTTCTACAAACCTTTCCGGTGGAAGGAGTCTCATCGTTTTGTGGTCATCCGCCGTCCCCTTCCCGAGAAAGACTCCGAACAACTGACGCTTTTCACTTTGAAGCGTTACAGCTATCAGGTCTTTGTCACCAATCTCCCTCTCAGGGCAGAAGAGATTTGGTATTTTTATCGGCCCAGGGCAGCGATCGAAGTCACTATCAGGGAGCTCAAAGAAAGTTATGCTTTGGCCAAGATTCCTACAAACAGTTTTCAGGCCAATCAGTTCTATTTCCATCTTTTACTGTTTGCCTACAATCTGGTCAATTGGTTCAAGAGACTCTGTCTACCTTCAAGATTTCAGAATGCAACCTTGGAGACCATTCGGACAGAATTTTTAGTCCTACCTGCGAGATTGGTAAAGTCGCAGCACCGGAACGTTCTCAAATTACCCAGCGAGTATATCTCAAAACAAACTTTGGATCATATCCTCCAGAAGATAAGAGAGATGAAACCATTATAAATTTCAACCAATTTGTAAATTTTTTCAGAAATGGGTGGGCACAATCCCCAGTGTTTAAAGGTTTCTCAATCTGAAGCATCACTTTTCACGCTTTTTTCAGGTGATATATTTGTTCGAAGACAGACGCTTTTTGGTTTGAGTCCATTTTTGAAGGAATGGGAGTGTCATTTAGCGAGTAAGATTATTGTCCATCCAGCGTATGGTGTTCCGCCTTCTGGTACCAGGAAGCAGGATCAATGAAGTATTCTTCCGTATCCTTGAGAGAAACGTAGTGCTCATTTTCCATCTTTGACAGTAGATCAAAGAATTGCTTTTCTTTAGGATTAGAAACACTATCGCGCAGTTCGGCGTAAAACTTCGCGCCCTTGGCCTCGAAATCGAGAGCTGTTCGGACTGCCTCCAGGTCGTCCGAATCTCCTTTAGCTGTCTCATCCACTTTTTTGACGAATTCAAGCAGGATATCTTTCACAATGGTATCTCTTACTTTGAGAGGGACGGTCTCGGGCCACTTTTCCTGTTTGGCCCACTTTTGATGGAGCTGTTTCAGCCGTTCATAATGTTCCAGCTCGTCGTCCCCAATCTGCTGGAACATCTTCTTGCCAAGAGCATTTTTCGTTCTTTTCGCATGCTTCAGATAGAATTCTCGCTCTCTCGTCTCGTTATTGAGAGCCACTTGCAGAGCATTGAGACGATCTTTTTCTTTTATCATCATTCCTCCTTTAAATTCGGCATTATTGATCTCGTTTCATATTATCCCGGTTCCTTGCACCTATCAAGAAACCTGGGGATTCAAGGAAAGAATCATTCCATGCCTGCCTCGTTCAGGTTGGCGACGATGACGAGGACATATTCTTGGGGGTGAAGGTATTTTTTCGCAACCCGGAGCACTTCTTCCCGCGTGACGGATCGGATAAGGGAAGGGTACTTTTCAGGATAATCGAGGCCTAAGCCGTAGTACTCCACCTGGATGAGAAAATTAGCCAGCTTTGACTGGGTGTCAAACCGCATCGGAAAACTACCGATGAGATATTTCTTGGCCCCTTCCAGTTCTTTATCCGAAACAAGTTCCTTTTGCATCCGCTCCATCTGTTGGAGTGAGAGCGAGATCACCTCCTTTGCAGAGGAATTTTTCGTCTGGAGGACGATCTGGAAAGAACCTGGATATTTTCCGGGATCGAAAAAGCTTGCGACAGAATAGGCCAGTCCCCGCTTGTTTCTGATCACCTCCGTCAGGCGAGAAGCAAAACCTCCGCCCCCGAGAATGTAGTTCATGACCGTGAGGGCATAAAAGTCAGGATTCTCCCGGGTGACCCCGGCGTTGCCGAGGATGATGTTGGCTTGGGTGATCGGTCGGTCGATCTTCACTGTCTTCTGCGCTTTTTCAAACTCGGTTATAAAAGGCAGCTTGGGTATCTCACCCACAGCCCATTTTCCAAGACGGGGGACAAGTCTGGTCTTAATCTCTTCATGGGTCACGTCCCCCACCACGGTCAGAATGGCATTGTTGGGATGATAATAGGAGCGGTAAAATCGGACGACCTTTTCCCGCGTGAGCCTGGGAACGGATTCCTTCGTCCCTAAGACTGGATGAGCATAAGGACTGTTGAGAAAGAGCGCCTTCTGAAAGGCTCTTTCAGCAACCTCTTCGGGCTGATCTTCTTCCGATTGAATCGCTGCCAACGTCCTTTCCACTTCTCTATGGATCTCGTCCTCAGGAAAGACAGGTTGGGTGAGGACTTCCATGAAGAGATCAAGCCCTTTGTCCAGATCCTTCTTCAAAATCCGGAGGCTAAGTGTCGCATAGTCCCTTCCAGAAGAGGCATTGAGAGAAGCCCCCATAAAATCGAGTTCCTCGTTGATCTGATTGATCGTGTGGTTTGATGTTCCGTGAAGAAGCCCTCTCGCGGTTAGGTATGCCAGGCCTTCTTCTCCGGAAGGATCTCTCTGAGATCCCGAGTCGATGAGGAGTTGTAGTGTAACAAACGGCAGGGAATGCTCCTCAGAAGCGAGAAGAATAAGATGATTCGGAAGAATCATTCTCTGGACCGGGGGCATGGCCCGGAGGTTGCCATCCGGCAGACCTACGCCTAACATTAGGAAAGCGAGGAGGATAAGGTATTTCCATTTCGGAATGTGGAGTGCGGATTGCGGAATCAAAAATCTAAAGACTGAAAGCATGATTTTTTCCCTTTCCTTTGTCTGGAACGTTGATATCCTCCCTGCCCAGCGCACGGTCTATTGATCGTCTGGACCGGGGCGGGCAGGGAGATCAATATAGAGGTTCCTATCTAATCATTCTTTCTTTGGTCGGAGATCCTTCTGGGGCAGGCTTTCCTTCTTTGGGAGGAAGAGGAATGAGAATGCCCACTGTTCGATTATCCGAGATCAGATATTTTCTTGCAACCCGCCGGATCTCTTCGGGCGAAACTTTTCGAATGGAAGGAAGGTAGTCATCAATCGCCCTCCATGTCAGGGCAATCTCATGCTGGGCGAGTAGCAGGCCCTGGTAGAAAAGGGAATCCTGGCCAAATATAAAGGAAGCTTCAATCTGATTCTTTGCCTTTTCCAGTTCGTGCGCCCCCACGAATTCTTTTTTCAGTCGTTCCACTTCCTGATCTAAGGCTTTCTCCACTTCGGCCACCTCTTTGCCCGGCAGAAGTTCTGCTGAAAGATAGAAGAGACCCGGATCCCGGGAGAGAAGAGACTGATCTGCGTCCACACTTAGGACAAGCCGTTTCTCCCGCACAAGACTCTGGTATAACCTTGAACTTTTTCCTGCTGAGAGCAGCGAAGCGATCACTTCGAGAGCGTAACTATCCGGCTCTCGAAGATTCGGGACATGATATCCCAGCACGATATAAGGAAGCTGAGCCTCCTTCTTTACAAAGACTCTGCGCTCACCCGTCTGCTTTGGGTCCACATCTTTTTCCTGGTTCGGCGCGATCCCCTTTGGTATCGAACCGAACGCCTTTTCGATCTTCGGAAGGAGTTCTTCTTTCTTGAAATCCCCTACAACGATGAGAATGGCATTGACAGGGTTGTAATAAGTTCTGTAGTGAGCTTTTAGGTCCTCCAGTGTGAACCGCTCGATATCTTCTTTCCATCCAATCGTGGGCCAGTGATAGGGCGAGGTCAGAAATGCAGTGGCCTCCATATGCTCCTGGAGGTTGGCTTGGGGGTTATCCTCTGTGCGGAGCCTCCGTTCTTCCATAACCACCATTCGCTCGGTCCGGAAGTCCTCCTCCCGGAGAAGAAGGTTCTGAATCCTATCCGATTCCAGATCGATTGAGACCTGGGATCGGTCTGCGCTGATATTTTCGAAGTAAGCCGTATAGTCACGGGAAGTAAAGGCGTTGTCATTTCCACCGTTCTCCTGGATGATTTTTGAAAACTCCTCAGGGCCGACCTTCTCCGTTCCCTTGAACATCATATGTTCGAGCATATGGGAAAGACCTGTCTTTCCCCACGCCTCGTTCCGAGATCCAACGCGGTACCAGACCTGAAAGGTGACAAGAGGCGCTTTATGATTTTCAAGAAGGATCACCTTCAGGCCGTTGGGCAGAGCGGTTTCAAAGACATTCTCCTTCAATCCCGCTTCTGAGATCGTCGAGAAAAGAAGAGAGAGGAACAGGAAAAGAAAAAATGTTCTGGTTCGCAAATGACGTCTCAATTTTGGCCTCCGTTCCTATAAATCTTCAGCTTTAGACGTGCAAGGACCTCACACAAAGATCACTAACAAATGATGAAAAATGAACCCACTCCCTGGGCTAAAGCCCAGGGTTTCAGGTCTACCGATATGATCTGGCATGATCACCGACGTTGTTCCCTTATGTATCGCCGCACGACCTCTTCATCAACATTGCCTACTGTCTCGGCAAAATACCCATCCGCCCAAAAACTATCTCCCCACAAAAACTCTTCCAGCTCCGGATACTCCTTTCTTATCACCCGACTCGTTCCCCCCTTCAACCTTTGTACCACCTCCGCCACGCTATCCTCTGGTCTCGTCTGGATGATAAGATGCATGTGGTCCTCTTGGACACTCAATTCACTGATCCACCACTTATTGATCCGGCATGCTTCATACAACAACTTTCTTAGGCGGATGACCATTTTGCCTCGCAGTACGCGCCGACGATACTTCGGTATCCATACCAGGTGGTACTGCAATCGGTGTTTCGTATGGGACCCAGTCTGATATTTCGCCATGGCCAGATCATATCGAAATTCGCTCCGCTTCGCCAGGTTTCACCTGGCTTCGCTCCGGGCACCATTCATCCCCAGGCTTGAAAGCCTGGGGTTTTCTGGAAGCTTTATAAATGGGTCAAACCCTGTATTTTACACCCGCAAAGACATTATATTGGGCTCGCGCTGTTTAAGATGGTTGTCTATAGGATTACGTGAATTATACCAAACCTTTCCCGAGAACACATCATTTAATTTTGGAAAGAGAGTGGTTGCCACATTTTTAGTGGCCAGTTTGTATTTTTATTTCCGATTTTTCTGAGAGGATCCCCTTTCTTACGTAAATGGGGCGAACCATTTTCCTTATGAGCGGAAGTTTCCTGGCGAACAGGAAGGAACCTAAAATGCATGAAGCTCCCCCGATGATTAAGGTATTGGATGCTCCGATGCTGGCCGCGAGGCTGCCTCCGGCCAAGCTTCCGAAAGGGGCCATCCCCATGAATGCCATCACATAAAGGCTCATCATCCGGCCCCTCTTATCCTCATCCACCACGGTCTGGATGATCGTGTTACTCGACGCCATTTGAACCATCATGCCGAAACCGGTGACCAGCAAGAGAAACAACGAGAGCCACAAGACGTGAGAAAGGGAAAAGGAGATCAGCCCAATTCCAAAGATTCCGGCAGCGATCACAATGATTTTTCCCAGTCCAAGCACACTTCTCCGGGAGGCAAGGAAAATGGCCCCTATGACAGCGCCCACACCGATCGCTGCCATCAAAAAGCCGTAGGTCTGTGATCCGCCATGAAGGATGTTTTTGGCGAAAACGGGCATGAGGATTGTAATCGCCATTCCCACCATGCTAATCCATCCGAGAAAAAAGAGAACGGACCGGATGGGCTGGAAGCCAAAGGCATAGGCGAAGCCTTCTTTGAGTTCTCTTAGAATGTGGTGCCTCTCGGATTGCCCTTTGTGGAAGGTTACCTTCATGGCCAGCAGAGCAATGATCACGGCAAGAAAACTGAGCCCGTTGAAGAAAAAACACATCCCTTCTCCCAGGATGGAGATGAGTACGCCAGCGACGGAGGGTCCTACCAGCCTTGCGCCATTGAAGAGGAATGAGTTCAGAGCGATGGCGTTTCCCAGATCCTCTCTCTTTCCCACCATTTGGACGACGAATGCCTGACGAGTGGGCATATCAAAGGCGTTCACGAAGCCGAGGAAGAAGGCAAGAATGATAAGATGGTGGACGGCGATGACGCCTGTGAGAGTGAGAGCAGCCAAAATAAAGGCCTGTACCATGGCCAGGGACTGGGTGGCAATCAGGATGCGATGACGATTCCACCGGTCTGAAAGGACGCCGGCAAAGGGGGAGAAGATGAAACTGCAAATCTGGCTTGAAAATCCGATGATACCAAGAAGGAAGACTGAATTGGTCAGGCGATAAACCAGCCAGCTCATTGCAATCTGCTGCATCCAGGTGCCGATCAAAGAGATACCTTGGCCGCCGAAAAAGAGGCGATAATTTCGTGAATAGAGAGCCCGGAAGATCAGGCTTAACCCTTTTCGATCATCCATATGGATTTCAGCAAATTAAATTTTCGACCCCTGCGGAACCAGCCTGGCATCATCTCCTCAAGAATATTCCGGAAAATAAGGGGACGTACATTCGCGATAGCGCTCCGTCCATAGGTGAATCTCGTGCATGAGGAGGGGATACAGGGCAGATCGGACAGGGGAAGCCTCCACCGTCGAAGGAACAGGTCTCGGCATTGACCCTTGGGTTTGCTAATGAATCAACTTGCCTATCCTGGACCACCTGACCTTGTCCAACAGACTTTCAGCATTCCGATCCCATGAAAAATAGATGACCATAGCCTTTCCCAAAACAGCATTCACATGGAGGTACCCCCAGAAACGGCTGTCTTCGCTGTTGTCACGGTTATCGCCTAAGACGAAGATGGAATCCTTCGGCACAACGACCGGACCGAAATTTTCCATCCTTTGCAGGTAACCTCTTGGAAAATCGTTCGTCACAAAGTGTCCCCATGGATCATCGATCAACCTGTCATTGATATATATTTTATTATGGCTGATCTCCACCTTTTCTCCCTCTGTTCCGATGACTCTCTTGATAAAATCCTTTGACGGATCGAGCGGAAAAATGAATACGATCACATCCCCTCGTCGGGGTTTCTTGAATTGGAAGAACTTGATGTTCGTATAAGGAATTCTTATCCCGTAAATAAATTTGTTCACCAGGAGGTAGTCTCCTATCAGCAGAGTGGGTTCCATGGAGCTCGACGGAATTTGAAAAGCCTGTACCACAAAGGCCCTGATAAAAAGAGCAATCAGGACTGCAACAATAAGCGGCTCTAAATAGTCTTTGATAAATCCTTTCTTTCGCATTTTCCCTGGCCTCCGTCATGGATCCAATAAACTCTGTCCGCTCGTTAGTTTTTTTCAACATTCCTTTTTAACTCGGTGAGGCCTTTTGATTCAAGTCAAAATGGTGACATTCCCCGCAGAACGCGGGGGCATAATGATCTTTCTTGTCCTCGTGGCAGGTGAGGCAGGTGTCACGGGCAATGACCTTCCATGTGTGTGGCAGATGGCAAGTGGTGCACGACGGCGTCGAATGTCCATTGATTTTATGCAACCCTTGGGGACTCTGATGGCAGGATTTGCAATTGACCATAGGTACAACTTCCGCTTCCTGAAGATGGCATGTTTTGCAAGCCATCTTCATCATGGGAGCCGAAGTATCGATTCTGTGGCAGGAGATGCAGTCCAGTGGCGGCCGGTAGCCTGCCCGGTGGCAAAGGCTGCAGAGGATCCTTTCGTGGGCTCCCTTAAGCGGCCAAGGGTGCCAGGGCTCCGAACTCGTCGAGGCAGTCGCTCCAAGGGGAAGGAGGGGCCCGCGCTGTGGCATCGTGTGGCACACCGAACACGTACTGGTCAGCACCTTTCCGGATTGGTTCACATGGTTGTTATCATGGCACCTGAAGCACCCGGGCCAGTTCCGGTGGCCAATATCGTTAGGGTAAGTTGTCCAGTTTACCTTCATCGTGGGAAAGACGTTGCGACTGTGAATGGAGAAAATCGTGTTGACTGCCTGTGTGACCTCAGCTTTCTGACGTTTAAGAACATCGGGGTAATACTTGGTGTAATATCCTTCGATGAACAGACGCATTTCGTCCTGGACTTTATCAGCATCCTTATAATTTTTCACCAATGCATCCAGGGCAAGCTTCTTGATCCAGGGCAGTCTGTGTGAAAGGAGGCCGGCTCCCATCGCCTTGTCCACAGCCGTTTCGGGCGGGAGCAAGACGTGCGAAGGCCGGTTGTGACAGTCCATACAGTCCATGAGGTTGGCCGGGAGCTTTTCAAGCTCCTCATCCGTGAGTTTTGCTCTTTGGTCTCTGTAAACCATCATGGATCCGTCAGCGGAAACCACTTTAACCCACGGGATGTGCTGATGCGCGGGGTCTGTGGCTTTGAAATAGACTTTTTCACTAATAATCATATGCCAGTGAATTCCGGCATTCTCACCGAGATTAGGCGTTCCGCCCCCGGTCTTCACCAGGAGGCTGATCTGCTCGGGGGTATTTTTCTCGTTGTACCGGAAATAGGGATTTTGGATCAGTTGTGCCCCGTAGAACTTCTGCGGCCAGTGACATTCATCACACGTTTCCCTTGCAGGACGCAGGCTCTTGATAGGCACCGAAATGGGCCTCGGATAGGTATGAAAAACTGTGGCGAAGACTTGTGGAACCCCGGAGATTTTTGCTTTCACGTACCAGGAAACCCCTGCTCCCACGTGGCAATCCACGCAAGGAACCCGGGCATGAGGACCGTTCAGGTAAGCCGTATATTCGGGCTTCATCACCGTATGGCACAATCTCCCGCAAAAGGTGTTGGAGTCCGTGAAAAGGTAGGCATTGTAATTGACAAAGGCGAACAGAATTCCCAGAAGAGAGCCGCCTGTTAGTACAACCCCAAATCTCTTCCGGTGACGAGGGTTGTTCAGGTCGAGCGTTGGAAAGGGCAATGCCTCCACGGCTCCGAGACGTTGTCGTCGGCGACTTTCCCGAACCAACCCGTAGACGAAGATAAAAATCCCCCATGTCAAGAAGGCAGGGAAGATAAGATATGTGAAAATGCCGACGTAAGGGCTTGGCGCCTTCAAGGCAAAACTCAGCAGAAGGAAAAGGAGGATCAGTACAAGGCCGACCAGGATGATCATGCCCCCAAAGTAACTGACCGTGTTGCGGTAAAACCGTCTTTCTATCTTCTTGTCCACAATGTTTGCTCCTCCAAAAAATCGTCTTAAAGTTGTTGCCAAAATCTTTTTACCAGCGCTACTTTAACCGTATCATTTACTAGGCAGACAACCAACACCGAAAGAACGACAACCGAAAGTGCTGCCGCCGGAGTGATCGGGGCGATTCCTGGCAATCCAAAGACTGAAATGAGAAAGACAAGGACTAAATCGCCCGCAATCGCCAGAAGCAAGAACTGACTTGGCCTGGAATTCCAGAAATGTTTTCGCTCCCTGATGATGAGCAGGTCGAGCAATTCCACGTAGATAAGCGTTTGAAATGTAAACGTATGAAGTTGTCCAAGATTTCTGAAGAACCCGAAATAGGAAGACCCTATGTAAAGAAAGAACATCAACTCGGCAATCACCAGGATTCCAAGAAATAAGGCGACCTTTACAGGGCCTGTGATGTTCCAGGTGTCCGGTTTGCTGGAGTATCGGACATTATCCGTAGAGATCGACAAGGTGACAAAATCGGTTAGGAAGAGGAGAAGGATCATGTGAAGCGCGGAGATGACGTACTGCCCGGTGAGAAGAAAGGCCAGGACGACAAAAACAGTAATCTGAAACGTTTTGATGACCTTATTTAAAATCCAGGTAATGATTCGCTGATAGGTCATCCTTCCTATTTTTACCAAATCCACAATCCCGACAAGACCTTCCGTCGTCAGAACCGCACTTGCCGCTTTTTTGGCCACGTCGGTTGCATTGCTGACCGCGATCCCGACCTCGGCTTGTCTCAGGGCCGGCGCGTCATTCACACCATCCCCTGTCATGCCCACGATATGTCTCCCTTTCTGGAGATTCTGGACGATGAGGAATTTATCTTCTGGATAAATTTCAGCAAAC
Organism: uncultured delta proteobacterium; assembly: GCA_963765435.1. GTDB lineage: Bacteria > Desulfobacterota > BSN033 > BSN033 > UBA1163 > UBA1163. Next base: position 296,176 of record CAVXWK010000002.1, on the reverse strand, counting down.
CCGTCGCTTTCCTCGATCCGTTTGGATAGGCCATCTGCCGCACTGGTTTTTAAGTCAGATATTTTAATGATATGGTTTCCCAAGCCGACTTGCATTGCCACCTCCTTAGCGATGGGCAGGGCATCACCGGTCAACATTTTAACGTTGAGGCCAAGCTCTCCGAGCTCCCGTATCAATTCAAAAGAATCTGGCCTGGGCTTGTCATAAAGAAACGCTATCCCCACGAGTTTCATGTCATCCTGCGAAGCAGCTTTGGCAACCGCTATGGCCCTGTAACCTCTGGCCGACAAGGCCTCCACCTTTGCTTCTATCTTCGGTAATTCATCTGCACTGGTTTTACATAAAGGCAGGATGGTGTTGATGGCGCCCTTCAATACGGTAAACTGCTCCCCCTCTTTTTCGATGACGGCTTCTGTTCTCCGCGTAGAAGGATCGAAGGGAACAAAATTTCTCTGCAGGTAACCGTCCATCGGAACAGTCAAGTTTCTTGCGGCGGAGAGAAAGGCTAAGTCTATCGGGTCTTGATCCGCTTCGTGCGACGCAAGAGCGCCATAGAAGATGACGTCCTCTTTGAGATAATGATCAAAGCTTAGTTCTTCTTCCACAGAAAGTCTGTTCATCGTCATGGTGCCTGTCTTGTCCGCGCAAACAATGTTCATTGTCGCTGCATCCTCAATCGCACTCAGTCTGGTGATGAGCACTCCTTTCTTAATCATTTCTAAGGAGCCCAATGCCATGCTGATCGTGAACATCGTGGGTAACGCCACGGGTATGGCTGACACCATTAAGACAACGGCCAGAGGGAGGATTTCGACCAGATTCGTGCCTTTTAATGCCGTAAGGACGAGGGCGAGACAAAGGAAAGAACTGACGATGATCACCAGCCATTTCACGACACTGGAGGTCACTTCCTCCATGTGTAACTTTGGTTTTGCGACCTGAACGAGTTCTACCGTTTTGCCGAAGTAGGTTTTTGCACCCGTTGAGACAACACGCCCGGTGACCTCTCCTCTTTTAATAACGGAGCCGCTGTATAGGATCTCGTTCTTCTTCTTTTCGATCAATTGAGATTCTCCGGTAAGAGATGACTGATCCACCTCCACATTTCCCTCGGCCGCTGTGATGTCTGCGGGAATGAAATCCCCTGCTCTCAACCTGACCACATCTCCGGGAACGAGTTCTCTTGCGGGAATGAGAATCCAATTTCCATTTCTCTTCACCCTCGCATTGACTTTCAGTTTTTCTTTGAGAAGTTCGAGAGCCGCATTTGCTCTTTCTTCTTGGATAAAACCTAAAATAGCATTAAACACGATGAGACCCATCACCACATACATCTCAAAAAATTTTCCCAGAGCCCCTTCTAATCCGGCTGTTATTTCAAGCATCCAGGGTGTGACACCCCAGAATTTCTTGAAGAACCCGATCACGCGGCTCTTTTTCTTTTCAGGGACTTCATTGTAGCCATATTCCCTTAGCCTCTTTTGGACTTCGTCTAAACCTAACCCTTTTTCTAAATCCATCTTAAATGCCCTTTTCGATATCCGAGGCTATCACAATCCCAAGTCTTTCTTCTTTTCTTCAAACTCCTCTTTGTTGATTTCACCCTTTGCATACCTTATTCTGAGGATTTCTAAGGCGGAATCCGTCTCCCTGGCCTTGCGGTTCTTGTGCCTCGTCGAAACCATCAGCCATCGGATCAAGAAAAGGATTGCGACAACCACAGCGATCCAAAAAAGACCTATCAGGACGATTGAAAACAATCCACCGTGATATTCCCAACCCCACATCCGTGGACCCATCTCACCCGAACCAGGCGGTTGGAAGGCGCCTCTAAATAATGCGATCATCGTATTTACGTCTCTCCTGTCTTAGGTTCGTTTATTGGAGATGAAGAGGAAGGTCTCTCGACCTGCGTTCATCTGATCTGCCCTCGAATTTCTCCTTCCGAGTGCTTTTTGGTTTGAATATTGACGTAGGCTTGTCCAGCCTCCCCCACGATCCCGAACGCTCACCGAAGAACCACATCGAAATTCACTTCTCTGCTGCCAAGAAAACCTTTCCTTAAGACGCGCACCCTTACCTTCTCGCCTTTCTTACGGGCAAGGAGATCTATTTTCACATCGTCAATCGTGTGTATCGGGGTGTGATCGATGGCGAGGAGTGTGTCCCCGACCTTCATCCCGGCCTTTTCTGAAGCGCTCTCTTGGGAAAAGCCGGCAATCTCCACTTTTCCCGCCTCTTCCCTCAAAAAAACCATGAGCATTGGGGAAGTGACGCCGGGGATGTCCCCCGGAAAAAGAACGAAGTCTGCAATCCCTTTTTCAAGAGCAGCGTTATCCAGGATAATGGCATAATCGTATCCATTTCTCCTCGCTGTCCTCTTGGGAATACCAGAACCATAGGCAAGATGTCCACTGCCTGCAAGAACAACCATCTGGTCATCTGGATGAGTCCTTAAGAATTGATCGATAGACTCTGCCATAGCTTCATCCCACAGGATCTGGGCCTGATAGAAGAAATCGAAGCTGCTCGTCTTGAAGTTTTCGATGTCCCGATGCTCCAGAAAGACCTTTTTCAGCCTGTCCTTGTACGCCTCATCCGAAAAGTCCATCTGGGAAGGGACTGATTTCCTCTCCTCTTCTGATAGGGAATCGAGGCCGCTTCGGAAGACCTTATCGACGATCTCCTGCGGGATATTGAGGGCGATCACGGGGATGTTCTCCGATCTTGCGTAGAGCAGAATAGGTCTGTAAAGGTGATAGTCGAATGCCCATCGTTTGAAGTATTCTGTTCCTTTCAAGAATTCTGCTTCGTCGATCTTGCCTCCAATGTAGTCGTCCAGCACTTTCTGGAAAGGCCTCTGGAACATCTCCATGCCGATGGCAATGGGCCTTCCTCGTTTATGAAGGTCTTTGATGATGTCAAGCTCCATCACGTGGTCGGGAAACAGGTAGTGCGTTTCGCCAACATAGACGATCTTTTTCCCGGCCCCGTGGGCCACGACATCGGGCAACGTCTTCAGGGTAGAGATCTCCACGGCGACCGCTTTCTTGAGAAGCTCTTCCGTTATCCCACGTGTGCTTTGGTCAATCTCCTTGTAAACATTGACACCGTGGTCAAACGAGACCGCACTGTACTTCCCATAGTGAAAGATTTTTTGAAAGGCCGCCCCGACTTCTTCTTTTGACCGGGCGTTGAAAATTCCAACCACCTTCCAGCGATTCCAGGGGTTTTCTTTCATTAGAACGCCGAACCCGCCCCGGACGATAACGCTCCCGTAAAGCTTCGCTACCACGGGATTGTCTGCACCTAAAATGATAAGAGAGGAGGTTCCGGGTTCGATATGCTTTATCTGTTCCGGTTCGCTGAGGCTAACCCCCTTCCCCTTAAACCTATCGATCACATCCTGGAAGATCTCTACCCCGCGAGGCGGAAGGACAATCATTCGATTCTCATCTCCGACCAGGCGGGCGATGACCGGAGGGAATTCGTCAATCGAGAGCATCCTTGCGACATCGTAGTCTTCGTCTACGGAAATCCTATCAGGGGCATCGTTTACGATCATCTTCAACTGTTCTTTCTCCCCTTGAAGATGAAAGACGGCTGTCGTTTTACCTAAGTCAGAATGGGCGACTACAGGTACGTCGAGTATAAAGACTCTTCCCTTCTGAGTCACCGTGAAGGAGACTTCAAATTTAGCTCCCGACGGTATGACCTTTACCTCTACAAGATGGATATCAGGAAGGCCCTTGCCATCGATCCACCGCCTGAAAAACCAGTCCAACTTCTTTTGGTAGAATTTTTCAAAGGCCTCCTCGATGTCCTCCCAAGAAGCCCTTCTGAAGCGATTTTGTTCGATGAAATATTTTATCGCTTCATAAAAGCGTTTTTCACCCACCATCCTTTTCAGCATCTGGAAGACCATCAGGGCCTTTCCGTAACCAATCGCCTCGGATGCCTCGTCTGTTCTCTCTATGAACTCCCTCAACGGAAATTCGTTTTTCTCGTTGACATAACTCTGATAATTGATGAGCATCCCTTTACGGTATTCGACTCCCCGCCCCTTCTCTTCTTCGTAAAGATGGTCGGCAAGGAAGGTAGTCAATCCTTCTGCCCAGTTTCCTTTTGCATAATCGATATAGACGAGGTTCCCGAACCACTGGTGCAGGATCTCGTGGCCCAGAGACGTTTCCGGGATGAAGGGAAGTCTGACGACCTCCTGACCGAGAAGAGTGAAGGTCGGCATGGAGTATCCGGTGGGCAAGAAGTTTTCCACTACGGAAAACCTCTTGTAGGGGAACGGCAAGAGGAGCTGATTGTATAGGCTCAGGTACTTCTTCGTGTGCTCCAGATAGGTCGGAATAAGGTCTGAATCCTCCGGGAAGAAGTAAACGTAGACCTCTACTCCGCGGAAATCCTCTTTCACCACTTTGTATCGATTTGATGCGATAAGGTCCAGCGAACCGAGAGGATGAGGGAAGGAAAAGGTAAAAACAGCCTTGCCATCCTTCGTGACCTTATTGATCGTCTCTGCTTCTGAGACGACCTCGTATCCTTCTGGCAGAGAGGCCGTGAGATGGTAGAGGCACAGCTGTTCCGGCTTCGGATACCAGGAACCTGTCAGAAATACTCCCTGGCCGGCAATGATGCTCGACGGCTCTCCGAATTGAAACCGGGAGGGAGACTCCTGGAATAGTCCTTCATACTCGATCTCCAGAATTCCCTCGTAAGGAGGGAGAATCCTCAAAGTCTCATCTTGCTTCGGGACCGCCAACTCTTTCTGGTCGAGGCTCGCCCGAAGAATCCTGAGCCTTCCCGTCGAAAACTTGAGCTCCTGGCCTTTGCTCACCGGGATCCTCGCCACGCCTGTAATCTTTGAGTGATCGATATCCAGGGTAACGTTGAGCGTATAGTTCAGAGTGGCCTCATTCGCAGACGGAAAAGCTTGAGCTGCGTAGAAAACGGACCCTAAGAGGACAAGAAGAAATCCGGTCCTTTTCAAACGGCTGGCTGGATCAATTTTACTTCGCATTCGGCCCCTCCGTAACCTCTACCAGATCTTTGGGACGGAGCCACCTGGCGTAGGCTGCCTTGACCTCCTCGGCGGTAAGCTTCATATACTTGTGCGCGGCCAGTATCGGCTCATCGAGAGGCAGATCGTGGGTTGCCCGGTGAAGGAATCCCTGTGCGATCGCATCCGTACTCGATTCCTTAAGGGGGATTTCTCGAAGCAACAGGGCCCTGGCAAGCTTGAGTTTCTCAGGCGGCACCTGCGCTGTCTGCATCTCTTTCAGATTGCGTTCTATGATGTCCCGCGCCTTATTGACATTAGGCGGATCGCAGCCATAGCTCACCATGTAGAAGGAACGAGTCCTTCCCACATCGAATGATGAATCAACATAATAAACTAGGCCGGTCCTCTCCCGGAGGTCCTGGTATAGCCGCGTTGCGTAAAAACCTCCGCCGAGAACGTGGTTCCCCAGTTCGAGAGCGTAATAGTCAGGGTTTGACCGGGTAAGGCCAAGCGTTTGGGCCAGGGTCACCTTATCCTGGATCCGGCTCGCATTCGGAACCGCTGTCACGGATGGCTTGTTAAGAGGAACAGGAGGAAGCAGGGTCTCGGGCTTTGGACCTGATGCTTTCCAGGAACCAAAGTATTTCTCAATCACGGCCTTGGCCTTTTCCGGAGTCACGTTGCCGATCACGACGATGGCCGTCAGGTCGGGCCGGAAAACCTTCCGGTAATAACTCCTGACATCCTCAAGAGTGAGTGATTGCACCGTCGCCGGTGTGGCCTCTCGAAAGGTGGGATCGCCCTTCGGAAAAAGAGCCTCCCTGAGCGCCCGCTTTGTCAGGTAGTCCGGGCTTTGGAGCCGACCTGCCACGGTTGCTGCCACTTGTTCCTTCACGATCTTGAAAGCCTTTTCAGGCAGGGCAAGATTGAGCATGTTATCCGCCAGGAGCTCAACACCTCGGTCAAAGTAGTCTGTCAGGACTTCTAACGAAAAGTCGGTGTCGGCGGACTCTTTTGCCCCAATGTCGTCAAGAGCCTTCTGAAAGGCCAAGCGATCAAAGGATGTGGTGCCGTAAGAGAAGAGTTGACTTAATACTTCATCAACCCCCTTTTGCCCTTTGGGTGCCTCAAGATCGACGTTGTTTCTTACGTGACCGAAAACGCTTACGGTCTTGCTGATCGACTCAGGTTGCACAATCAGCTTGAGGCCGTTTGGCAGTGTGGTGACGATTGGGTTCAATGTCGAAGGGGGGATGGAAACCCGCCTCAAGGCTTTGTCGGCCCAATCGGGGAGCTTGACGGGCTTTGTCTCCTTGGGCGCAAACGACTCAACACGGGGCCTGGCTTCAGAAGTCACCGGCTTGCCAGAGGCCTCGGGGGTGAGGATGGCCACGATAGCCCGGTTCAGGTCAAGATACTTCCTGGCGACCCGGTTCACATCCTCAACAGATACCTCCTGGATGGCCTTCACCTCCTCCTCAGGTGACTGCTTTCCTTCAATCGCCAGGGCCTGAGACCACGCCATGGCATATCCATAGACAGAATTCTTCTGGAGCTCTGCCTTCGTCTGTTCCTTCCGCTTGGCAGCCCCCACAATATCTGATGAAAGACCATTCTTCACATCTTCCACCAAGATTTTCTTCATCTCTTCGACTAACACAGATGGATCAGCACCTTTGGGAAAGGCGGCCACTGCGTAGCCCAGTCCCGCCTCGGGCAGGGTGCTCAGGCTGAACCCGGCATAGAGGGCCTTTCCTTCCGGCACCAGGGCAAAGAGATTGCTTCGCTGGTTGTCCAAGACATCGGAAAGCACCTTATTCGCAGCATAGTCTGGGCTGTCGTAACCCGGCATACGAAAGGAGATCATGACCAATCCATAGGACTGATCGGTCTTAAGGCGAAGAGTCTCCGGCTTCACGGCCTCAAGGTGGATTTGGGGCCGCTCTGGAATCTTCTTGGCAGGGATGTCGCTGAAAAATTTCTTCACCTCGGTCAGCGTCTTTTGTGGCTCCACGTCGCCCGCGATTACGAGGATGGCGTTGTTAGGGACGTACCAGGTGTCATGGAAATGCTTGAGCATCGCGCCGGTCGTTTTGTCGAAGGAGGAGATGGTCCCCAGAGGGGTATGGGCGTACGGCGTCCCCTTAAACAGGTCTGCCAAGACTTTGGTGTAAAAGAGATATTCCGGGTCAGATAAATCCTGCGCCACTTCCTGTTCAATGGCGCCTCTTTCCTGAGCCCACAGTTTCTCGCTGTCGAGGACACCGCGCATTCGAATCGCCTCGATATGCAAGGCAAGATCCAGATCCTCTGAGGGGGCAACGAGAAAATACTGGGTGACCGTCTGCTGCGTGTCCGCATCGAACATCCCACCCATTGTAGCGATTATGTCAGCTAATTGGTTTGCTGAGAGGCCCGGGCTTCCTCGAAACATCATGTGTTCCTGGGCATGGGCCATGCCAGGGAAGCCTTCAGGAGCTTCATTTGAGCCTACCAGGTAATTAACCATTGTAGTGACCACAGGGGATAAACCATTTGGAACAATGACAACCCTGAGCCCATTCTTTAGGGTGGCGCGGAGCACGCCATCTTGTATCCCCGCTTGCGTTTTCCCTGCGCCGATGGTTGCCGTTAAAACAAACATGGCAGCCAGGCCGAAGACGACCCAGATTCGCCATAGACTGTACTTTGAGATCATCCCCTGAACATGCCTTCCCTTCTTCATGAAACTTCCTCCCTTCATAGTGAACGACTTCGAAAAGTAGTCATTGTGAGTTTGCAATGATGATGAGCGTCGTCCCTCTGGAGTCTGGAATACGAGGGCGGCAAAATAATGGCGCCTCCGGCTCTCATGGAGGGCGGCGTCGCACCGGGATCGCTGGCGAAGCCTGTATGTCGACCTTTCTAAGCTTCAGGTACACGGTGTCTTCCTCAATGTGATCGATCTGAGACACGGGAATGGTCACGTCCTTTTTACCGCAGAGATGTCCTTCCCGCAAAACGAGATGAGTGTTGTGTCGGTAGAATGCCATGGAGCAGCCCAAAGAGAAATGAGTAAATCAGCGCTTCAAGTGGAATCATCAGGAACCTTCATAATTATCCTGCCCGGCTAAGCCAGACCAGCCGCCTTATTTTACCTCCTGGATCTGCACTCGAATTTCTCCTTCCAGATGCGTGTTAGTTTCAATGAAAACGAACAGACCAAAGAGCCAGAACGATTTTCTCATTTCATAACCCACCTTTCCTTAACCCTTATTGCACGGCCACCCGAAAGGTCACTGTGCCCTACCTGCCACGAGCGATCAAGGCATTTGCAACATTAACGGCCGCATTGCTGGGGATGGTGAAACCGATCCCTTCAAAACCGCCTGACTCCGTCGCAATGGCGGCATTGACACCAATCACCTCGCCGTAGAGATTCAAGAGAGGACCGCCACTATTGCCCGGATTAATGGCCGCATTGGTCTGAAGAAAATCCTGGTGGCTGGTCGAGCCGGTTATTCCCCGACGATGTTTACCACTGATAATCCCCTGCGTGACCGACTTCTCCAGGGCGCGTGGAGCTCCGATGGCCACCACCCACTCTGATGCGGCTTTTAAGAATTTGGCTACACCTGTCGTTAGTTTTTTTACTGAGGGTAAATGGGTGTATATCTGATGCCCTGCGTCATTTCTCACGTAGTGATTTCAGGCAGCGACCAGGCGGCCGATCAGCACAAAGACGCTGGGGTCTTCCGCAAACGCATGGATATTGTAGCTCGCTAAAATCCTTGAATCGAGGACGCCGATTCGGCGATTTCCGTCCCGGAGCAATTCCTCGTTCCAGTGGCCTCCGATGTTTTTTGCTCATCACGTTACTGAAGCATTTATCGCACCACCACTTCGACTGTTCCTGTGTCGCCGCTCCGATGGTCGAGAGCAAGGACGGATATTTTCTCCTTTGGCTTTAGCAAACTCACTAAATTCACGAAACTCTCCATGCTGTCGATGGGCTGATCATTGATCGCCAGGATCATATCTGTCATCTCAAATCCTGCTTCGGCCAGCGGCCCTTTTGGATCCAACCACGTGATCACAACCCCTTGATTGGGGTTCAACCCGTACTTGTTAACCTCTGCTGAAGTGGGAAGCCTCACCTCCACCCCCAAACGATCTTTCACTGCGGCAGCAAGGATCTTTGTTGAAGCCTCCAAACTTCCAATCCTAACTGTCAGTTCCTCCTTTTTCCCGTTACGAAGTACTGTCACTTTCGCCTCGGTCCCGATAGAAGTCTCCGCCACATCATTTCGCAACGAACTGGAATCCAGGGTCTCTTTGCCCCGGTAAGCGATGACCACATCGTTTTTCCTTAGGCCTGCCTTCTCTGCGGGTCCTCCTTTTGCCACATCGACAATCAAAGCTCCCTTAAAACCCTCAGCATGAACACTCTTAGCCAGTTCTGGAGTGAGATCCCGAATAGTCACACCCAGCCAGCCCCGCTCCACCTTCCCATGGGCAATGAGGGTCTTGGCAATGTATTGGGCCATGTTACTGGGAATGGTGAAGCCGATCCCCTCAAAACCCCCTGACTCCGTAGCAATAGCGGCATTGACACCAATCACCTCGCCGTAGAGATTCAAGAGAGGACCGCCGCTATTGCCCGGATTAATGGCCGCATCCGTCTGAAGAAAATCCTGATAGCTGGTCGGGTCGGTTACTGCCCGACGATGTTTAGCGCTGATAATCCCTTGCGTGACCGATTTCTCCAGGGCACGGGGAGCTCCGATAGCCACGACCCACTCTCCTACCTCCGCTTTGTCCGAATCGCCAAAGGTGACGTAGGAAAGGTGTTCGGTTGTTGAAATGCGTATCACCGCCAAGTCCGTTTTTGGATCGCCTCCTACGAGTTTCGCAGGATGTTTGCTTCCATCGGCCAAGGTGACTTCCATCTTCGTTGCCCCTCCTGCCACATGGTAGTTGGTGAGGATATGACCCTGTGGGTCAATGATCATTCCCGACCCCAGCCCCTTCATTTCTTGTTTGAACTTCCTGGGCATTTTGGGAACGCCGAAGAAACGTTTGAAGAAGGGGTCATTTTCAAAGGGCAAAAAAGGATTGGTCACCTCTCGGCTTTCGGTCACTTCGATGTAGACGACAGCAGGAAGGTTCTGTTTCGCCACTTGTATAATGGCCGTGCTCAAATCAACAGGTTTACCCCTCTCGGCAGCCTGGAGAGGGACCGAATGGAGGCAGATTGACATTATCGATAGCATGAAAAGGCTAAGAAAAATTAAACCTAAAGGACCACAACGTTTTGGGCTAAGCATAGTCATTCTCCTTTCACTTTGATTAGATGCGACGATACAAGAGACATTCTCCTACCAAATGTTGAAGAGATGAATAAGGTAAACCCCCTATTTTTCGCCTGAGAATGCTGTATTTTCCAGCGATTTCTTGAAAGTCGATGACTCCCTTCCTTGCCATACTGCCCGACGGTGATTATCTTACGAATAAGAAATTTGGAGGTAACAAACCATGGCCCAACGCAGAGCAGAAAAGCCAAAGAAGGTAAAGATCAGTTCAAAACAGCAGGCGTTCTACGATAGACTGAGATCGTCCAGGTGAAACTAGCGTAGTGCGTCCAACACTTTTTTCCGTTGTTTCTCATGCCGTCATTCCCGCAAAATTGGGAATCCAGCTGAAAAGACTGGATTCCCCCGTATCAAGCACGGGGCAGGCTAAATCGAGTCCGGAATGACGAGCAAAGTAAAGGAACTTTTAACGCACTGCACTAGCGATTTCTGGTTACCCAACTTCGTTTTGACAAAGGGAACAACAATCAAAAATGCGAGGAAACCAGACCGGGTATTTAGTCCTCACCCAATAACTCTTTGACTTCTCTTTTCCCTTCTTCCAACTCGTCCTTCTGCTGAGGATCTTCCGTTAAGAGAAGGGCGTGGAACTCTCCCACGTGTGTTTTTTCCTCTTTTGCCACATCCAAGAGGAGTTTCCTGATATTCTTGTTTTGACTCATGTCTGCCATTTGCTCATAGAGATTGATGGCATCCAGTTCAGCGATGATGGCGGCTCTCAATATCTCTCTGTCCAGGTCTTCTTTTCTCAAATTTTCAATATTGATCGGTATTTTCGATAGCATACCTATTCACCTCCACAAGAAACTTAACCACAATCCGTTTGTGCGTCTGCGTTATTTGAGTGCGTCATCGCTGAACGCCGCCGTGAATGACAAGAATGGCCTTCTAATACAATACCTTCACCGTGATGATAGTGCAGGCGACACCGTCCGCCATAATCTGATCCGATTCACAGACGTAACTATTGAGCAGAGGAATCGTCGTATGCCATGGGAAGAAAACGCTCCATTCACCAAGATGATTGGACCACACACTCCCTCCTGCTGTTCTATCCAGAGGAGATCACATTCGATCGTGATCATCCTGCCAACGGGCGGAAGAGGATCTCTCCGGTAGAAGAAAGGATCGCTACCACCAGTAGGGATACCCGTAAGGATAATACCAATAATAAGGGTAGGGATAGTAGTAATACTCTCCCCAGAGGTAAATCTGCTTGCTCAGGAGGAGAGGATAAGGATATTCTAATTCGCCAAGGCGCATGACTTTCTTTCCTTGGATTTCCCCTGCGACCGTAATTCTTCTTCCTCTTCTGAAGATATACGGGTCTACATATCCCGGGACAAGGATGACGAATCTCCCTTCGGAGCGGCTGAACTCAGGCTCTTCCGTCCAATCGAGGGAGCGCTGTAAAACGACAATGAGGGTTGTTCCGTCTTTCTGATTGATGGTTTCAACGACGTCTCCACCCCAGATAACGATTTTGCCTTTGTAGGCCTCCGGATTTTGAAAAACCTGACGGAAAGTAAGCGTTCGGTCTGCTTGGGCCCTCAGTTGTTTCGAAATAGGCAGACATCCCTGAAGAAGAATGATAAGGAGAACGCCAAAGATAAAAAGAGATGCCCTGACTTGGAAAAAAGATTTTTCCATCCTTCCTCCCCCTTTCAAGACAGTCATTTCACTTCTATTTAAACAAATAGGTTTTTAAAAGTGTATCAGGTGAACCTTGTATTTTATGGTCAGGAGGCCAGTATTTTGAAGATTCTTTTTTTGTTAGCCGGAAATGCTGCAAGCGGGTGAGATCAGCGATCCAGGATAGCTTTGTAAGAATGGCTCATCGTAGGAAGAGACTATAGGTGAGCACGCTTAGGACAAAGGCGGTGAAAAGGGTGTACTTCCAGTTGTGCTCCATGCGGTCCTTCACATAGGCTGAAGCGGAGCCGCTCGATGTGGCGATGACGGAGACGATGCTCACAGCGATGGCATGTTTGATCTCCATTCCAAAGAACGTGAGCACAGGAATGAGAATGACGGCGCCGCCCATTCCGGTCATGGCCCCGACAAACCCGGCAGCGATGGAGACCAGAAAAAGGAGGTGAAATGACATTTCATCCATTCCTATGGCTTATGAGCGGGCCCCTTAAATCTTGGGATGGGGAGATATTCGACCGATGGCTGATGTCTGATGGGTTGAGGATAAAGGCTCATCAACTGATAGAGCTCAGGAGGAATCCCCTTGGTCACATGGAGGCAGAGAGTAGAAGCCTCCTCAAAGGTGATCGGATAATCGTGGGTCCATCTGCCTTCTGTAAGAATTTGAGCTAGCTCTTCTGCCTTTTCTGCTGAATATCTTCCTCCCAGAAGACTCCTCACCTGCACCCTGATCTGTTCGATCGCCTTTCTTCCAACATCTGCAAGGAGCCATGATTTATCATCGATGTCGGATATCGGCTTGCTTTCAGCCAGCTTCACAAGGGACGCCGCAGGATACTCGCCGAGCTGTGGATCGACTGGACCCAGGACAGCATGCTCTTCCATGACAATCTCATCCGCTGCCAGGGCAATCAATGTCCCCCCGGACATGGCATAGTGGGGGACGAAGACCGTGATCTTGCCTTGGTGCAGCCTTATGGCGTGAGCAATTTGGTAAGCGGCAAGGACCAGCCCGCCGGGAGTGTGGAGCACGAGATCGAGAGGCATATCCGGGTCTGTCATGTGGATCGCCCGGATGACTTCCTCTGAGTCATCGATATCGATGTATCGGAATATGGGAAAACCCAAGAGGCTCATGGTCTCCTGCCTGTGAATGAGAACAATCACCCTTGAACCTCGCGCCTTCTCAAAAGAGGCGATCAGCTTCTGTCTCATCGCTACAAGGAATCGCTTCTTTAAGAGGGGCTGAAGTGCTGCAATGATGAAGAACAGCCAGAATATCGTAGAGATGTCAATTTTCATTTTCTTCTCCTTTTAAGATCCTCCCGGCTAACGATGAACGTAATGATAGGTTTCATCCGCGAAAGGCTTACGATAGGAAAGCTTTCTATTTCTAAAAAAAGGGAGAAGCACCATCCCGGTGATAAACCCGCCAATATGTGCCCACCATGCCACCCCGCCCCCTGTACCGTGGGAGGCAACGGAAAGTGTTCCGGAGAAAACCTGAATCAGAAACCAAAAACCCAGACACAGGAAAGCCGGCAGGTGTACCAAAAAGGGGATAAATAGGATCGGGATGAGCGTTAGGATTTGCGCCTTCGGGAACATCACGATGTAAGCTCCCATCACCCCTGCGATAGCACCGGATGCCCCGAATTCAGGAATCGTGGAATGCGGGTCGACCATAAAAAAAATGAAATTCGCGGCGAGCCCTGAAAGAAGATAAAAGAAAAGAAATCTCACGTGGCCCATCCGATCTTCCACCGTACTTCCGAAGAGATGGAGAAACCACATATTGCCAATGATGTGGAGCCACCCCGCGTGCAAGAACATGTTTGTTAAGAACGGCGAATAATTACCCGGGGAAAGATCATGGACCACTGCCCAGCTTGGATATGTATACCTTGCCGGGACAAGACCGAAGAGAAAGAACAATTGCTGTAAGAGATCTTTGGGAATGGATATTTCGAACAGGAAAACAACGGCGTTTAAAAGGATGAGTATCCACGTGATGAAGGAAAACCCTATACGTGGAATGGTATCTTTCAGAGGGATCAAGGATTAAGACCTCACCCTTTGTTTTTCATCGAAACCGCTCTTACATTCCGGTCTCTGCCAGGCCAGTCTGAACAAGAAGAATAGAGACTACGAATGGGGTACTACGTTTGGATCTTCTGGGGGATTCCAACTCTAAACGTCTCCCATTCAACCAAGAGTCGATCTTTCTCCAGCTTCCACGGCAGCGTATCCAGGCCGCGCGGCGCCGGCCCTCCGAGTACCTTCCCCGTAAGGGCATAGACACTGCCATGACAGGGGCAGATAAATTCATTCTCGTCAGGGCGCCAATTGTAATGGCATCCAAGGTGAGGACAGATTGGAGAAAAGACGGTCAGTTCAGAGGAAGAATGCTTGATGACCCAGACATCGTGGGTGACCGTTTCCCGAACGTAGGCGTCTTCGGTTTTGTAGGGAAACTTCAAACTGGTCGGCTGCCCAAGGGGAAGTGAGCTGATATCCCCTATGTCGGCCCAGCGGGACTTCTTCAAACGGAAAGAAGGCCCGATGATGCCGCCAATAAGGGGAACCGCCGTGGCCGCGGCCACAAGGCCGATCATCAGGTTGGTGATGAATTTCAAAAACCCCCGTCGTGAGGTCGCGGGCTCGACAAAGGAAAAATTATCTGCCATCACAAAACTCCTCGGCCCGCGTCTTACGCGTGACCCGTTGATTCACGTTCGTCACGGCCTCATCGCCTTCTCCAAACAGGAGCAAAATGGCGTTGAGCAATTTTCGATAAGGATTCCCGTCATCGCTGACCCCCTGGACCATCTTTCTGAGAGCCGGGAGGACGTCTCTCGCGAGGAATCGAAGCATGACGCTGAGACAGTCTGGCAATTCATTTCCCGAGGAGAAATCGTAAATCTGGTAATGTTCTATCAGCCCGGCCAGAAACATCCCGCGGTGATTCCCATCTCCGAAGAGGTGATATCCCACATAGGGATAACAGACTGCCTCAAGGTCAAACGTCCTCGTATAAAGTTCCTTTATCGTGTCCAACGGAAATTTTTCAAGGAACGCTCGGAACTCCTTCAGGAGGCTAGCCGCCCCCTCATCGAGAGGAGAAGAAAGGGCGATACAGTCATCCAGCCTTTGGGAAAGATCCGGACCGGGGTAATCAAGCACCTCTGCCAACTTCTGATAAAGACTCATGGAAATTGCTCCCGCCTCTGCCAGCCACCTTTCGGTGGTTGGATGAAGCTGTTGTGACCTCCGATCTGTGGGTTTCGGGATCGATCCTTCATTTAATCGCTTTCCTCTTTTGCCCCCCAGGCCCAGGAACTGGCCAATGCGATGAAGAACAGGACGACCACCAGCCAGAAAAATAGGTGTGGTTCCACTCCCGGATGAACCAACTGTGCCCTTTCCACACCGTTCAGGCGCAAGACATACGCCTCGACATTGGCGATCATTTGTTGGGTTAACGATTCGCTATCTCCGAAAGGCAACATATGTAATACCGGGTTCTTTCCTTGCGGTATGGAGCCATGCTGAATGTAAGGGTCGATATTATTCACGAAGGTTTGGGCGTTGTTGTTGAAGAGCGCTTGGTCGATTGGATTGAGCGGCGGCACGGTTCCATCGGCTGAGCCCGGATTCGCGATTTTGTCCTTGCCCTGTGGGCCATGGCAGGACTCACAGCTTTGATGGAAGATGGTAGCTCCCAGTTCAACGTTTCCAATGGCAAAGGAAGCCTCCTTTGGGGGGCCATGAGGGCCCGGTCCTGCAACTGGCGAAGGAACAGGTTTTTGGGGGAGCGTTATCGGCGCTGCCGGAGCAGGCGGTCCTTTGGCTAACGGCCCAGGAGGCGCTGACTTGCCTTGAGCAATGGCTAAGAGAAAATCTACGATGTCGTTGACCTGCTGGTCTGGGGCCGAGGTGAAAGCCGGCATGATGCTGTTTGGAAAATGGGCCTTCGGGTTCCGAATCTGGGTAATCAGCCACTGTCGGGATTTTTCTTTAAGTAGGGCGCTGGTGAATTCAGGCCCGATAACGCCCCCCTGGCCGTTGACTCGATGGCAGGCTGTGCAGCCAAGGCTCGCAACGAGTTGACCCCCTCGTTTCGCACCTTCCAGGTTTTGCAACGATGGGTCGCTAGGAGATGGGGAGACGACTTGAGTTGTCTCAGTGGCGACCGGAGTGCCTGATGTACTGGCTTCCGGCTTGCTGTAATATCCGAGGATGGACATCGTGATCACCCAGGTTACAAAGAGTGCATAGCAAACCATGGCCGTCACGCGGCGGGCTGGATTTCTCTCCGGGCTGCGATCATAAAATGGGAGAAATATCAGAAGTAGCGTGATGAGCAGGGGAATCCCGATTGTGCCGATGGGTTCGAACACTCCGTGAAATGCCTTCAGGGTTTGGTAAAAGAAGAGGAAGTACCATTCCGGCTTCGGAACGTAGAAGGTTTGCAGAACATCCAATGGACCGGAATAAGGGGGGGGCCAGTAAGCGGACAAACCAACGAGAGCCAGGAAGATGAGGGTAACCACTATGCCGTCTTTAAATACCTGGTCGGGCCAGAAAAGGCCTATGCGCTTGCGTTTGGTTTCATCCCAGGGGCCGGAAATACCAAACTTACGGAAGGCAACCAGATGAAGGATGACAAATGCCATCAATATCCCCGGCAGGATGGCGACGTGGAGGAAGAAGAAACGGGAAACAGTCATCTGGCCGAGAGCGGTGCCGCCCGCCAAGAGATTTCTTGCCACGGTTCCTAAGAATGGGACCGTTCCCGCCGAGCTGACGGCTACCTCTGCCTCCCAATAGCCTCTCTCATCCCAGGGTAAAGCCGGCCCAGTAAATCCAAGGGCCAAAGTAAGAAGCAAGTTGCCCACACCGATTAACCAGGTCAACTGGCGGGGATTTTTATAAGCTCCCCAGATATAGACCTGCGAGAGATGCAGCCCCACGAGAATGATCATGGCGCTGGCACCCCAATAGTGCAACCCATGGATGAGCCACCCGAAGGGGATCTCTGTACGTAAGTAATTGAGGCTCTGATAAGCACGATCCGTCGTGGGGACAAAATAGAGCAACTGCCATACACCGGTGATCACCTGAAACAGGAAGACAATGAGGACACAACTCCCAAAGATATAGGCATAACTGGTTCCCCCGGGCATCTCTTCTTCAAGGCTCCAACGAATGACAGTGGTGAGAGGCCAGCGTTCATTAATCCATCTTACTATTTTCGAAGGCATGGATGAGTCACCCTAAAACGACGTGCGCGATACCATGGTTTTTAGTATAAATACTCAAGAATCTGGTAGAGAATAAATAAGGTAAAATCCTTATTTTTTGTGCGGAAAGGCTGTATTTTGTCTGAAGTAAATCTAATTTTCCGGCATCCTACCGAAAGTATTCTGCCAAAATGAATGACATTGCGATTTGGGCAACGGATGATTATATTTTTATCAAAAGTTTTTCCAGTGAAAAGGGAGGGGAAGATCAATGAATCAAAAAGTGCATATCCTTGGATTCGCAGGCAGTTTAAGAAAGCAATCCTACAACAAGGCCATCCTGGCGGTAGCGACTGAGACAGTTCCCGATGATGCGTCCCTTGAAGTCTTTGACCTCGAAGGGATTCCGCCCTTTAATCAGGATTTAGAACTTCAACCTCCGGACAAGGTCAAAGAGTTCAAGGCAAGAATCAGGGCAGCCGATGCGATTCTAATTGCGACGCCGGAGTATAACTACTCCATACCGGGAGGGCTCAAAAATGCGATTGACTGGGCATCCAGGCCTTATGGGGACAATGCCTTCGACGGCAAGCCTGTTGCTGTCATGGGAGCATCCATTGGCACATTGGGAACGGCAAGGGCACAATATGATTTGAGACGAAGCTTCGTTTTTTTGAACATGCTTCCGCTGAATCAGCCGGAAGTGATGGTCCCCTTTGTACAGGACAAGGTAGATAGCAAGGGCCGGGTGACAGATGAAAATACGAGAAAAAGGATTAAGGAATTACTCGAAAACCTGGTCGCTTGGACAAGAAGAACGAAGCTCGTGGACCAGATGCAGACAAAAAAATTGGCTACCTGAACGGGAAGTTAAAGAGATGGCCGGGGAGGTTCACTACGCCGGACAGATCGATGTCACGGCCGCGGAAAGATCATGTTCATCCCGTGAAAAGAATCTCTCAGCTTGGCGTTTCCCTTTAAGACGCTTACCTATGATGCAATTAAGACCGGTTCTGAAAATTGGGGTTCGATTTGCCTCGGTCTCCTGAAAGAGTGGTTTAGCTTTACGCGTGTTTTGGCTCTGTTACTACCCCGAAAGCTTGCATCTGTGCTAACTGAATATATGAATATCAAACCGCGACTTTTTTGATAAGTCTAGAATAGAGGATTTATAGCAGAAATCGTAACCATTGGGCTTGCCTCTTTTATTAAGTGCGCCCGTCCTTAACTGTGCTGAAAGGGGAATTGACCCGGCAGAAAGCCAGTAAATATCTTGACCGGAGATTACAACCATTATTATTCACTCATAAGTAGAGATGCTCATAAAAAAGGGCAGAGCCATTTCTGGCCCTGCCCTTCAAAAATCATAGGACATTCCTTCAACGAACCGGAACCAGTACTTTGCTATTTGAAAGGTTCATTTTTGGGATAGTTTACCATAGGAGGATAGATTGTATCCACAGCAGGGATTCTTTTGAAGACCGCCAACTTCCCTCCCTTTACCTGCTCAATCCAGACACCTTTAATGGACAGATGGTCTTCCGGCCTAAAGTACTTATCTCCTTCCGGATGTGCATAACTCAGGTTAAATCGCTTGCCTTCAAGCTTTATTATAAATTTAGGAATATCTGTTTTTCCCGTCCAGCCCGTCTCCTCAATAACTTCTTTTATCGCGTATATGGCCTCCCACGTAGACCATTGATAAGAAGGAACTAAGTGTTTGCCTGTGCCAATTTCCAGCCCATTATCATCCATTCCGATCGCTTTACGGTAGGCCTGGTCATAGGGAGTTCTCATTTCCTTAGCTTCCTGTGGATAACCCGTGATCACATAAAGCCCTTCAGCCGGTGGTCCTAACTTCTCGATGTCCTGGCCAGACAAAACGTAGTTTCCACCTATCTTCACTATATCTGGCCGTAGCCCGTGTAAATCCCTTATGAAGGCAAGGAAGTCTGTACCGAAGTTTGCAAAGTACACTCCTTTTGCTTCCTTGGGGATCTTGCCCTGAAGGTAACGTAACCAATTACCAGTACCAATGGGAACTCTAACCGAGTTTAAAACCTTGCCTCCGGCAGCTTCTAAAGAGCTTTTAAAGTATTGTTCTTGATCCCAACCCCAGGCATAATCTACCACCACGGTCACCCAGTCCATAACTTTGAGATTTTTGATAGCGAACTTTGAGACGGCAAGAGTTTCTTGTTTAACGTCTGTGTTGAAATCAAAAAGGTACCTGTTGCCTTTACCTGGCGTTGTTAACAAAGCACCCCCCGCTGTTGGAAAATATACTGTTTTAAGTTCTTTTGCTATCGGGGCTACGGCAAGAACGACGGCAGAGGTATTTGAACCCACGACAAAGTCTACACCGTCACTCTCGATCAGTCGCCGCATTTTTAATGTTGCAACGCTTGCGTCACTTTCAGTATCGGCTACAAAAAGGCGAACCGGCTGCTTTGCTATTCCCCCTTCATCGTTTATTTTCTTCACAACCGCAGTAGCCACTTTTTCGTGGGCATAACCGTATGCTGCAAGTGCGCCTGTCTGATCAGCGAGTAACCCTATCTTAACGGGTCTATTAAGTTGCTCCGCTTTGGTCTGAGCAGCAACATCAGTTAGGACCCAGAGGCCGGTTGCCAATAGGAGCATAAGAGCCAAACCTATCCGGGCAATCCGGTACAGCTCTATACCACCTCCACATTTCTTTAAAAAGTCCGTCCACGTGTTCATTGCATTACCTCCTTTCTGCGTTCTATGGGTTTGACACATTTGGCTCATGCCTGTATCAGGCACGGCCTCCTCAGTTATTTTCCCCCGACCCCCAAAAATCGCACCAGTAAGTTTCCTTCTTGTATGCTCGCCACATCGCCTTCATATGCTATCCTGCCAACCTCCATAATGGAAATCCGATGGGCGAGTTCCATAACTAAAGGAATTTTCTCCTCTACCAACAGAATGCCGATTCCTGTAGCATTCAGTCTCCTCATAATTTCCGCTAAGCGCAAGATTGCAGTAGGCATTAAACCAGTGCTGGGTTCGTCCAGAAGCAGGATCCGAGGATTCGTCAGAAGGGCCCTTGCAATACTTGCCATTTGCTGCTCACCGCCACTAAGCGTACCAGCCCTCTGATTAAGTCGCTCCTTTAA
Organism: uncultured delta proteobacterium; assembly: GCA_963765435.1. GTDB lineage: Bacteria > Desulfobacterota > BSN033 > BSN033 > UBA1163 > UBA1163. Next base: position 275,775 of record CAVXWK010000002.1, on the reverse strand, counting down.
AACAGGGAATAACTCAAATACCAAATTCAAAGCATCTCCAGACTTCCGGTGCCTCAAGGCAGTTTTCATGTTCTCGCCCACCGTCAATTTTCGGAAGAGAAGCATTTCTTGTGGAACATATCCTATTCCCATCCGCGCCCTCATAAAGGGTGCCATACCTTCTGTATCAATGCCATCCAAAAAAATTTTTCCCTGTCGTGGCCTTACAAGCCCCATGATGCTCTTCAAAGTGGTCGTTTTACCAGCCCCGTTGCGGCCGATCAGAGCGACGATCTCGCCCTCGGCTACTTGGAGTGAAACACCCTGTAAAACGTAGCTCTTTCCGTAGTATACGTGAATATCCGTTACATTGAGTAACATGACCTGCGACATCCGATCTAACGCCAGGTTGTGCTAATCACGGCTTATTCCGAGGTAGACCTCCTGCACCCTCTTGTTTGCAACGATAGCGGAGGGTTTTCCTTCTGCGATGATTCTGCCGTGATCGAGTACAGTAATTGTCTGGGCAATATCCAGAACTGTGGCCATATTATGGTCTATCACAAGAACGGTCTTCCACTCTGCGACACCCCTGACGATCTTATTCATGTTCTCTACTTCCCGAGGATCTACCCCTTGGGTGGGTTCATCCAGAAGAAGAATGTCCGGATCCAGACTTAATGCGACCGCGATCTCAAGCAGCCTCTGGTCACCATATGATAAGCTACTTGCCATTGCGTGCATTTTGTCAATGAGCCCCACCATCTCGCACAATCTCTCCGCCTCGTATGAAGTCGCTGGCAATTTTTCGACACGTGCTATGGGGTTCCAAGGAACTTTCACTTTAGAGTTCACACCGAGCCATACATTCTCTTTAACGGAGAGTTCAGAGAATATATTAGGAATCTGAAAGGTTCTAGCTATACCGTTTCGGCAAATTTTATGAGGCTGAAAGTGGGTTATATTTTTACCACGAAGAAGAACGCGGCCACTACTTGGCTTCACGGCTCCAGTGATGGCATTGAATAGTGTGGTTTTCCCCGCTCCATTAGGCCCAATTATTGCTCTAAGCTCACCGGCCAAAACCCTCAGATTGACACCGTCTAATGCGGTCATGCCGCCGAATTTAACCACTAGATCAAAGGTCTCTAGTATTGGTTGCCCTTCTCTGTTGGATACGCTGCTATGATGCTTTCTCTTTGCCGCGATCTCATCTGATGCTACTATGCCAGCATGGCTTCGGATTTGACCTATACCCGTCAAATCGAAATGTTTGAAAACGCCTTGATGAGATGCATGCCTTTCTCGATCCGGCTTTATATGCTCTGTCCCGTGCTCATTAATATAGCCAAGAATGCCTTTGGGGGCCCACCTCAACATAACAATGATCAGGCAGCCAAAAAGAATTAAATAGTGGGTCCACCAAGCGCTGACGTAGAATTGAAACAAGGTGAATAAGGCTACGCCTGCTATAGGTCCAATGAGTGTTCCAAAGCCCCCCAAGACTCCCCACACAAAAGGCAGGACTGACCAATTGAAAGCGAAAAACTCGGCACTCGAATAACGGAGTCTTACCGCGTACAATGCCCCGCTCAACGCTGTGAGTGCACCTGCCAGCACGAAGGCTGCGAGTTTGTAATAAAACACATTATATCGCAAGAAAGAGGTCCGCACTTCATTCTCCCTGATTCCAATCCATACCCGTCCTAGGGGAGAATGGATAAGGTGTTCCAACACAAGATAGACTATAAAGGCAAAAGCTAATAGTATTAAGTAGCAGGTTGATGGATCGTAAACTGAGAATTTGAGCGGACCGACGACAACCGGCGGCATATCCGTGGGAAGGCCACCGCTTCCACCCGTTAAGGGCGTCATGTTCTTCGCAAGAAGATACACGACAGAGGCAATGATAGCTGTTAGAATTACATGATAAGCCTCGGTAACCCGAACAGCCAGAAGCCCGACCAAAACAGCCGCAATGGTACCTGCCGCGATTGCGACTACCAACGCGTCCCAGAAGGAGGCTCCCAGCCTCAAAACGGGCAATACGATGGAATAAGCGCCGATCCCGAAGAAAAGAGACTGGCCAAGACTTGGCTGATTGGCATATCCCAACAACACGTCGTAAGCCATCGCAAAGATAGAGTAAATATAAATGATCATCAGTAACGATTTAAGGCCGGCCGGGACAAAAAAACCCACAATAATGAGCACTCCAAGAATGCCCAGCTTCCATGGCTTCCACCTAAACACAGAGCCAGAGACAAGGCCAAATAGTTCTTGAGTGGTCCGTTGTCCCTCTTTTTTAGCAAAAGGAAAAGTACCCATCATCCAAACAAGCCTCGGGGTCGAAACACTAGGATCAAGGCCATAAGAAACATAATGGCTGCTTTTACCTGGACTGGATCGAGTGCCGCAGATAGCAGACCTTCTACACCTGACAGAATTAAGGCAGCGATTAAGGCGCCCTGTAAACTACCAAGCCCTCCCACAATCACGACAATAAATGAGAGTAAGATGACGTCTGTACCCATTAGAAAAAAAACCTGGTTAATTGGCGCAGCCAACACACCACCCGCTGCAGCCAGCCCTGCCCCTAACCCGAAGGTCCCCGCGCGGATAAAATTCGTGTTGATCCCGATAGAGTCTGCCATATCGGGATTTTCCATGGTGGCCCGAATGTATATGCCAAAATCCGTACGGTATAGCGCCAACCACAATAAACCGATCAATAGAACCCCGACAGCAGCGGCGAATAAGCGGTAGCAGGGATAACTTATACCAAAGAGATTTATGTTGCCACGAATAGGATAAGGTACTATCTTTGGAGTGCCTCCAAACGCCATCAACACGCACTGCTGGATGATGAAAGATACTCCAATCGTGGCAACCATGGTAATCAGGGGTTTTCCTTCAAACGGTCGCAGCACCCACCGTTCCACCGGTATTGCCAGCACGCCAACAATGATGGGCACAATGATAAGGGCAGGGAGGAAAATGCCGAACCATCCGGTGACGACAACGGTCAAAACCGCACCTATCATATAGATGTCGCCGTGAGCCATATTGATGATGCCCATAATACCGAATATCAGTGACAAACCGAGGGAAATCAAAGCAATGATGATGCCCCAAATGACCCCATCCGCAAGCAAAAACAGCAGATTGTAAACAGCATCAGACATACCTATAGTCCTTCCTTTGAGGCTATTTCAGAATCACTGCTGACTCTTCTCTGCATATCGAGGAAATATCGGATCAACTTCCCCCATTCAGTAGCTCTTTTATCACGTCATCCGATTTAGCAACACGGGCAAAGGCCTCCGCAAATAAATCCAGTTCCATATTCTGCCATGCCTCGGCGGAAGCACCAGCGTGTTCATAAGCGCTCACAGCGTCTGCAACAACAACCACGTCATAAAAGTGATGGAAGGCACTTCGTACCGTGCTATCCACACACCAGTTCGTGACAGTGCCAGTGATAATCAAATAAGAAATATCCAACGAATGTAAAATCTGATTCAATTCTGTGTTTGCGAACGCGTCATAACCACACTTCTTGATAACGCGTTCGCCGGGGCGGGGGAGTAGTTCAGGGGTAATGGCTGTTTCGTATTTCCCTTCCCAGAACATGGACTCGGGCGGGTCAAGTAAAAGGCCTCTCTGTTTCGCAATCTTCCAGTAAAAAGGATAATGGAAATCCGGCCCAACACAAAAAACAGTGAATACAACTGGTATTCCACCTTCCCGACAAAATTGTAACAATTTCTTGATGATCGGTAACTGTTTTCGCGCCATTGGAACCTCAAGGGGAGCACCCGCTTCCACAAAACCGTTCTGCATATCTATTATCAACAGCGCGCTTTTTTTGGGGTCAAGCCTAAATACGGGATCCCACTCCCAAAATCTCTTCTGCATCAAACCCTCCTCCAATGCTCAGTAAATATCCTCTAGAATCACCACATTTTTCGCAGACTTTTAGAGGATCAGAGTTTTTGAGTAATTTGCCTTTCCCCTCACAAATCGACAGAACATCATTGAAGGAACGGACGAGTTTTTCCTCTTCTTTCTCAAGAACCTCAACTCAGCCGTTATCAATAATTTGATTCGAAAGGTGTGAGACCTTTATCTGAGACCGTCTTCTTTTTTAGCTTCGCCCTTCGTCAACCCACCAATTCGAGAATGAGGTCTGCCAGAGGCAGTGACAACGATGGCAACGACGATCTCATCCGATCTGGGAGCATCCTGAACTCTTACGGGCATCGCGTCGAAGTGAGAGCGGACAAAAGCTGCATCTTTGTAATGGAGGGGAACATCGATCTCTGTACCAGGGCCTCCTATTTTCTTGGCTGAGGGAATAATGGCTTTTCCTCCGCCGACTGCCTCTCTCAGAGGTGTTCCCAGTTTCGGATGCAAGATGGCAGCGGCGTGCTCCAGTTCGCCATCCACTCCCACAATGGCTGCCTTCCCGTAGCTCTCTGCATTTTGGGCAGGTATCTTCAGCGCCTCAACAGCCTTCTTTCCCAAAATGCCTCCCAACTCTTCACCAATATCAACAAGTTCATCCAATTTCTCTACATACTTGCTCGCAAAGGGATTCTTAATCACCGCGATGGCAGCAGCTCTTCGGGTCGGAGGATCGACCTTCTTTCCTCCCTCAATCGCCGTTTCCTCAACCATGGTCAAATATTTTCTGACTTCCATTTGATACCTCCTGCCCCTCATCCTCTCCTTCTCCCACAAGGGAAGACGAAAAGGTGAGGGTGATTTCATTTTCTATTTTACAATTTTGTTAACCAAGGATTTAAAGAGTCTGTCCAGACCGCTCTCCCCCGCAAGGCAACCAACGCTCCATGAATTAGTCCCTTCTGGCAAATCGAATACGCCTTTGACAGACCATTGTTCAATGCCTCCTCGATCTTTTCCTGAGATAACTTTCCTACGCTGGTAGTAACCCATTCTCCGACGAGATCGGTATCAGGGTAGATTTCCTCTGCCAGAGACCTCGCGATATCGGCATCTTCGACATTTGTAAAGTTTCCGATAACAGTGGCTGCTGCATCGGATAAGGAAGCTGTCTCAGAAAGGATCGTTGCAGCGGAAGCGATCCCTTTCGTAAAACTCCTTCCTCCAAGTCCACTGGTCGCCACTCCACCCATCCCCGTGGCAGAGTCGATGGAGATGAGGTAAGTGGGTCGTTTCGCATCGATCTTGGTTTTAACTCCTACCCTCGCCACATCCCCTTCCCGCAAGCGAATGGCTATATCTCCTCCGTTATCCACGATGATTTTGGTCCCACCTTTGCCCAATATGAAATCGGCAACGACATCAGAAGCTGCTCCTGCGACAGCCGCAAGAGGGGTTAGATCTGGCTCCTTCACCTTCTTCGTCACCTCGATCATCCTTCGAACCACATCCGGAAAGGCTTCTTCGATTTCCAGTCCCTGTGATTTTTTCTTTATTGTAGAAAGAAACCTTGCTAAGTCCTCAAGAACCTTTATGGCGAAATGAGCCCCTTCTTCCGCCAGTGTAACGACAGGCTTCCCGTGCTCCAACACACTGATAAACATATGCATTGGGCCATAATCGACCAAGACGCCATTCGCAGAAACCTGCAAGGGACTATATCCGCATATAACGTCGGTCAATTGCATCTTCGTACCTGCCATATCCCGATAATTAAACCTTCTCAGTCAATAAAGTCGTTCAATGCTCAATCACCTTATCATTGTTTTTGGCCGTTTGGGATTTGGTGCTTTTTCCGATATCCCTTAGCACATCTTTTAGCTTCCGTATGTGCTCTTTATAGCCACCCATTTCCACGTATTCCTTCAACCTCATTGTATATTCGAGCGGAACCACAGTCGCAGGGGTGGGGACATAGGTGAAAGCTCTGACCATCACCTTTTCAACATCCACTAAGAAAGTAATCCCACCTCCCGGGAGGATATAGGTGGGCGCTCCCCCCACGGTCAACTTTGCCCGATTTTGATGAATCGCCTGGTTGAGTTTAACAGGTACCTTTGTGACCCCTGCCCTTTGACTTCCGCCAGAACCACCTATGAAGACCGCTGAGACTCTGGACGGCTGGCAGTTGGAGGCAATCATATCCACTGCAAATTTCGCCTTTGGGGTCAACTCCATCTGAGTAAACTTTCCGTCTTTTCCCAGACGAAACATGGCGGCTCTTTCAGCTGTGGTCTCGGTGATAAGGACGGTCATTCCAGGGTTGGCAATCTTTGGATCGAATCCTTCGATGATCTGAAGGGGTTCTTCAATAGATGTTCCTCCCCAGCCTCGACCATGTTCTCCAAAATATCTGCCAGGAGTGGATCGCCTCGCCTTCAACCGTATGCCACTATATTTTGCGCCCAGTTCTTTTCCCGCGGCGTGCTCTGTGAATTGCCCGATTAGGTGAGCATCAAGGACGATCACTTCATCCGCAGCATTTGAAAAATATCTGCCGAAGAGACCCATGGTGGCACTGCCACAACCTACTTTCATCCTCTTTCCGATCTCACCGTCAATCACAGGGGCTTTGCCTACCTGGAGTACTAGTTCAGCTCCATCCTCTACTTTAAGATGGACCTCTCTTCGATTGGCAATGTCAACAACGATTTTCGCGGCAATCATCCCATCTTTTCCAGTTAAAAGGTTGGCTCCTCCTAAAGAAAGAATTTTAGAACCATATTCCTCCGTACAGAGGTGTCCTACCTTCTTTTTTCCTCTCAGGACAGGCGCACCTTCATTGCCCATAGGCAGATCTGTATCCACCTTCACCTTGATGCCACCGTAACTTAACGGCGCCTCTGTGACCACCGTGACCACATCGATCCCTTTTAATCGTGATCGGACAATGTACGGAGCGGGTTTAGTATCGGGATAAGTGGTCCCAGCTCCAATACCAGAGATCAAAGGTTTCCGAATGATCTCCTCATAATCTTCCCCTACGATCTCCTTGACATCTTCGTAACGCTGGAGTGGAATGTTACGAACGAGTTCTCCATCTCGGTTGATGAATCGTTGACAAGCTCCTGTTTCGCCAACCTTGAGGGTACAGGAGATCGGACACGATGGACATTTAATACCTCCCTCTTTCGGCTTTGGTACAGGCCCAATTGCCTCCTTTGGGCAGATTTTGGTGCAGGCCTCGCAATCCACGCAGATGTCAGAGATAGAGGCTTTCTTTTCCGATGCGATGGAAATGGCTCCAAGAGGACAAACATCGATGCACAAGCCACACCCAATACAGGTTTCCCAATCAACAATCATGATTTCCAACCTTCTACTCGTTAAGCGTAAGGCGTTAGACGTAGAGTGCAACCAATTTACACCTCACGTTTCCCTGTTCACCTTCATGCTTTACGGCTTAGCGATCATTATCTGTCCTTTCGGAGGTGGAGTATTCTTACTCACCCCAATCTTCATTACCCCATCGATCATCACGCCTGCAATCCCTGGGATGTCACCTGCCTCAATAGCAGAGAGAGCATCTTTGCCGACCGATCCCATAGGTGCATCCATAATCACCAAATCGGCCTCCTTTCCGACTCCAACAACTCCTCTATTCAATTTGTAGACTTTTGCCGTATTGCCGGTGGCCATGGCTATGGCTTCTTCTCCTTTCACGTCGCAGAGGGAGGCCAAAAAGTTGATCACCCTGAGAATTCCAAGAGGGATCACACCTGTCCCAGAGGGGGCATCATTCCCTATGATGATTCGGGGATATGCCTTCGCTTCTTTCACAACCTTCATCACGTCCATAATCATCTTTGAATTTCCGCAATGGACGATTTCCACAGCAAGATTAGTCTTTCGAATCAATTTCTCTGCTTCCGTGATGGAGATAGCCGTTGGACCCCCGTTGATATGGGAGACGATATCCGGATCGGCCGCGATCACGTCATCAGCAGGAACGGTCGTGCTCCCAGGGATCGAAGTTCCTCCGGTGTGCATCATCACCACCATCCCGTATTTCTTCGCCCATTTGACCATGGGTGCTGCATCCTTCGGACTCTTCACCCCTCCCAAGCCAATCTCCCCAACCACTTTGACACCCTCTTTGGCCAATTCTTCAAAATCCTTCTCCTGGAGACCCGGCTCCAAGATAAGACCACCACCTATTACCTTCACCCCGCCAGGTCTGGCATTGGCAAACGATTTTGCAGCCAAGATGGCTAAAGCCTTTGTCCCGGCAACATCTTTCGGCCTCCCAGCAAGGTGAACCTCTCCCGCGGAGATCATGGTGGTAACCCCTCCATGCAGCGACGACTCAATAAAGTCCATCATCTTCTGCCTTGGTGTAAAATCTCCCAGAACGGGATGGCAGTGGGAATCAATGAGTCCGGGGGTGACTGCCATTCCTCCAATATCCATTACCTGATCTACGCCTTTAGCATCAAGGTTCTTTTCCTTGCCGACGGCTTGAATCAAGCCTCCCTCCAGAATAAGAGCGTCTGCATCCAAGACAGGATTAGAAATATTCCCTGAGACCAAGGTACCAATATTTTTCATCATCAGTTTAGCCATATGTATCCTCCTGTAAAGTCTTCACTACTTAAAGTAAAAAATAAAAAGGAGAGAGACCAAGTGCCTATATCCAGTTCTATCCTTTTGCCTGCTTTACTTAAATCCTCTGCCATCCTAGGGTAAGAATAAGTTATAAATTTTACTCATCGAACGACGATTCTCTACCGAGGTTCCTTTCTTAATCCTTCGCATATTTCATGGCAAAACCATCATCCAGACTCTTGGCCACTCCGTGAAATGAAGAATGCCAACGGCTGATGATCACTTTCTTGTCGGTATAGAAATCAATCGCCTCATTAGCACGGCCTCGAATGTCTCCAAACATGGAGATCTTCTTGCCTCCAACAGGAAAATAGGCGATGGGAGCAGGAGTACCAATATTGATCCCCACCTGACCTACATGAACAAGACGGGCAAATTCTCGGGCCCAGCCACCATTTTCTGTATAAAGATTCGCGGTGTGACCATAGGGACTTCGATTGATGACTTCAACCCCTTCTGCAAGATCCCTTACCTTCTTAAGGCATCGAACTGGACCAAAAACCTCTTCCTGAAAGATTCGCATTTCAGTCTCAGCTTCTAACACCGTTGGTCCAAGAAAATAGCCTTTGGGATACTTTTCAACCTTAGGATTTCTTCCATCAAGAATCAGCTTTGCCCCATCCTTGATCCCTCGATCTACTTCCTTCAAGATCTTATCCAATGCTTCCCTCGAGACAACCGGCCCCAGCGTCACACCTTTATCCATCCCATACCCCAATACCAGTTTCTTGGAGAGCTCAATGAACTTTTCTTTCACCCTGTCATAGATCTTTTGTACAGCCAATACATTCGATACAGCGAAACAACGTTCGCCCACGTGACCAAAGCAAGAGTCCACCACATTCTGCATTACCTCATCGATCACTGCATCCTCTGCAATCAGGACATGGTTTTTTGCCCCGCCCTGACATTGAGCCCTCTTGTCATGGCTGATGGCCGTCTTGTAGACATGTTCTCCCACCCTCGAAGAACCTACAAAGGTGACACCCACTGTACCAGGATGGGTGATCAGAGCATCCCCCACGCCGCTTCCAGAACCGTGTAGAAGATTGATCACCCCTTTGGGGAAACCACATTCCTCGGCAATCTCAATGATCCGGGTAATGGTCATCGGGCAGAGACGACTTGATTTAATGATGGCCGTATTTCCTGCAGCAACGCCCCATACAAAATAAAGGGCGATCATGGCAGGAAAATTAAAAGGAGGAAGGAATACAAACGGTCCGAGAGGCTCCCGGATGTACACGGTGTCAACACCGGTGCCTACATCTTCGGCGTGGCTTCCTTTCATCAGCTCTGGCCCTGCACAGGCATGTTCCACGTATTCCATAGCTCTTGTCATTTCACCAAGGGCATCTGGCAAGGTCTTCCCGTTTTCGTTCACAATCAATTCAGCCACCTCGGTCTGGTGTTTCTGAAGTTTTTCATGAAAATCGAACAAAAATTTCGCGCGTCTGGGAGGAGGTGTAATCCTCCAATTCCAGAACGCCTCCTGAGATGACCTAACCGTCCGGTCGATTTCTCCTTTGGTTGTTTCAGGGCAAAAAGCGATCACTTCATCCTTTGCGGGGTTTCTCACTTCAAGCCATTGATCTGTTTTCGATTCCACCCACTGTCCATTGATGTAATTTTTTAGTTTTTTCGTCTCCATTTCAGATCCTTTCTAAATGTAAAGTTCTAACTCCTGCTCTTTTCGACAGCACAAGAAAATGTCGCCCCAAGTAAGATGGACCATAAACCCATTATGCCTACTTGGCCAAAGAAGGAAAACGGCTCATAATTTTCCAATGATCATTTGATCTCACTGCGACAATGCACAGATCCCCATAACACTCATATAAAAAACTTAACAACTATCAAACTCCTCTCTCTTTTCTTATTAATCTTCCGTATTCGTCTGTGACGGTAATAAAGAAGCTTATCGGACTCACCTTAGCGAATCAGCCTCCAAACAGGCGACGAAACGATTCTCCTCCACTTGTTTAAGTTCTGGCAAAAATTTCTGACAATGGTTCTTTACAAATGAACAACGCTGAACCAAGGTACATTTGTTATCTGGTAAATTGACAGCGCTTGGCACCTTACCAGACATGATAAATTTTCCTATTTTTTTGCTGGGATCAGGAAACCACGTTGCGGTAAGTAGAGCCCGCGTGTAGGGATGCATTGGACGCTCAGGCACAGTTTTCCTATGGCCCTATTCGACGATCCTCAGGGGGCTATTGTCCCCATAATCGGGGACCCAATCAAAATCAAACTGTTTTCAGGAGAAAATGGACCAGCATGAAGTGGATTTTCGCCATCCAGAATCATGACACCAATGCCACGTCCGCGAAGGTACCTTATCGCAAAATCGTCCGGCAAAACCGGTGTGGTCATACTTCCGCCTGACAAATTGACTCTCAAATATTCTTCAGAAGAGTCCTTCCTTCAGCATGCTGCTACCCTTTTCCAGTTTACGTTCAGTCTAAGACGTTGAGGAGCTCACCACGTTGGGGGGCTCACCACCCATATTACCACTGTCTTGTTTTTACCGGGATTTCCCCAACTATGAGGAGTCTGTGAAGAAAAATAGAAACTTCCATTCTTTTTTAGCCGATAAACGTTCCCATTAAGATTGATCTCTAACTCCCCTTGGAGGACAATTCCAAATTCCTCTCCAATATGGGAGTAAGCTCCCTTTGATCCACCCCCAGGTTCAATTGTCGTATAAAAGGGTTGCATTCGCTTATCCCGAATATTTCGGACGAGCATTTGTATCTTTGCATCTCCCTCTTTGAAATTGATATTCACCCTCTCTCCTTCTTGCAAGGTAACATCGTTTTGCTCTATCTCGGGTTCGAGGAAGAAATCGACGATCTTCATATGAAGGGCTGATGCGACCTTTTTCAAAATCATGATGGAAGGGTTTGCGAGGCCTCTTTCAAGTTGTGAGAGATAAGCGTCTGTAACACCAGCTTCGTTGGCCAGTTGCTTGAGGGTCATTCGATTCGTCAAGCGTAAAGTTTTGATTTTTTTCCCAATTTCTTTCATTTCGAATAAGTTAAATATATTTAATTTAGTTAATAAAATTCAGATACCAAAATTCTTTCAAATCATAACTTTTTAGCCAGCCTGAAAGTTGAGTATTTTACTCATAAGACAGGTTAAAAATATAAGTTATTATTTTTATTACGTAATTAATTTAACCTGTTTCATCATTTGAGCCAAAAGAGGCAATTTTTCTTATGCGTTATTACAAAACTATATTTATGCTTTCTAAATATATTTAATTTAATGGTTTGTCAAGAAAAAAAATTTCACAAATCGAAGGACGAATATCACTAACAGGATATAATTTAATTAAAACCCAAAGGAGGCGTTGATCTTGGAAAGGGTGTTTATCGTCGGTCCGGGTCCCAGTGGCTGTATGACTGCCAATCGTTTGGTCAAATCAATGAGGAACATGAACGACTGAAATCCAGACCTGCAGAACATTTCCGCCTTAACATTAAGGTATTTCTTCTATTTGGAAGAGACGAACCATATCTTACCTTTTTACGTACTCAAAATACAAAACTCCCAGGCAAAAAATACGGGAATCACTTTATCTGAAGGGCGGAGTAAGAGGGAGGCAGGCGGCGGAAAACTGTGACACCTGGGTTATAGGTCTGAATTTCGGTTTCTTTGTCAAGTCTATTACCCTTTCGTGTTTTGGGTGATTCCCGTTTTGGGTCCTGCCATACTGAGGGTTTGGAGTTAGATCGTTTCCTGGCCTGCCGCAGTCGATAGCTTTCTCCATTATCTTCCTGGATGTGACATCGGTGAGTGAGCCGGTCAAGCAGTGCACCAGTGAGTCTCTCGGAGCCAAATATCTCGGTCCATTCCTCGAAGGCCAAGTTGGTGGTCACCATGAGGTTTCAGCAACGTCGAGTTTATTCAAACTTACAAGCGAGAGACAAAAATGGAGCGGCGATGAAGAATTTTCGACTCTAAAGAGCATATATCTTGCCAATACCTGCACTTTGTCCAAACTGAAGATATGTGGTTGAAATCTGCATTGGAAGGGAAGAGGGGCGTTTCATTGACTACAGCATGTACTAATACAAACGCATTAAATATTTTGTAGGGCAACCCTTTAGGGTTGCTTTAAGCAAGGCTAAAGCCTTGCGCTACATGTAAAATGATTAAACGCGTTTGTATTAGTTAGTCAGGCGTTAATTCGGTATAGTCCTTCAAATCAAATAGTGGTACAGATTGAATACAGGAACAGCCTTTTTTTTCGGCAGGGAACACAAAAGTGAGGCGCGAACGGGTTGATTAAGATTTGATCTTCTTGTAAAAAACCCTCTTCGCTATTTCCGCCGCGATGATGTAAAGAAACATGATCGCTCCCAGAGCGATAAAGAATGGAGCCGGCAGGGGACGGAATCTAAAAAGACCTCCCAACGGACTGAAAGGAAGAATAAGTGTCACTCCGGCAACGATCAGAGTGGCGGCCAGCAGATATTTCCCAGGTCTGCTCTGATAAAAGGGCCTGCGGGTGCGAATGACGAGGACGATCACCGAGGCGGAGATGACCGATTCCAGAAACCAGCCGGTTCGGAATAAATCGGGTTGAGCATGGAGAATGAAGAGCAGTACGCCAAAGGTGAGGAAGTCGAAGACCGAGCTCACCGGACCAAAGGTCATCATAAAGTTGCGGATGAACTTAATGTCCCAGCGTCGGGGCTTCTCAACGAATTCAGGATCCACACGGTCCGTGGCAATCGTCATCTCCGGGAAGTCGGTCAGCAGGTTGGTGAGGAGGATCTGCGAGGGCAACATGGGGAGAAAGGGCAAGAAGAGGGATGCCCCTGCCATGCTGAACATATTCCCGAAATTGGCGCTTGTGGCCATAAAGACGTATTTCAATGTATTGGCAAAGGTAGTCCGTCCTTCGCGTACACCTTCCACCAGGACATCCAGATCTTTTTCGAGAAGCACAATATCCGCGGCCTCTTTGGCAACATCCACGGCGCTGTCCACGGAGATCCCCACATTGGCAGAATGGAGTGCGGAGGCGTCGTTGATCCCATCGCCCATATAGCCAACCACGTTTCCAGCCTTTTTCAGTGCATGGATGATAGCTTCTTTATGATTCGGCTCAACCTCAGCGAAGACATTCACTTCATTGACACGGTTGAGCAGCGCCTCATCGCTCATCCGGTGGAGATCTCGGCCTGTAATAATCTTCGGATCCGACAAACCCACCTGCTGGCTGACATTGGCCGCAACCAGGTGGTTGTCTCCAGTGATGATCTTGAGTGAAACCCCAAGCTGTCTCAGCTTATTGATGGTTTCCACAATGCCGTTTTTGGCAGGATCGAAGAAAACCAGGAAGCCTAAAAACGTCATGCCGGTTTCATGCTCCTTCGCGATGGAAGAGACAGACCCTAACTCACGGAAAGCGACGCCCAATATCCGAAATCCCTTTTGGCTAAGCTCTTCAAAGCGCTGCCGGATCTGGTCTTGGACCGTCGTCATATCCACCGTCATCCGCTCTCCGACTTCTGCTGAGGAGCAGACCTCGAGCACATTGAGGAGCGCACCCTTTGTGATGATCTGATGGCCGCCATCTTTTGAAACCAGAGTGCTCAAACGTTTACGAACAAAATCGTAGGGTACCTCGTCAAGCTTCTGGTAGCCAGAAAGATCCAGCGGGCGGTGTTTTCGGATGGCCTCGTCGATGGGGTTTGTATAACCTGTTTCATAAAAGGCATTGAGATAGGCGTAGAGAAAGACCTTCTCGCTTTCGCTGCCCTCCACATCGATGGCTGAATGAAATTGCACCACACCTTCGGTCAGAGTTCCGGTTTTGTCGGAACAGAGGACGTTCATACTGCCGAAGTTTTCAATGGAGGCGAGGCGTTTGACAATGACTTTCTTTGATGCCATGCGTTTTGCGCCATGGGAGAGATTGATACTGATGATCGCTGGCAGCAGTTGTGGAGTCATCCCGACAGCCAGGGCTAATGCAAAGAGGAAGGATTCCATGACCGGCCGCTTGAAAAAGACGTTGATGGCAAAGATCGTGATCACCAGGACGAGCGTTACCTCCAAGAGGAAATACCCAAATCGTCTGACGCCTCGCTCAAACTCGGTCTCCGGCGGCCTGAACTTCAGCCGCTCGGAGACCTTTCCAAACTCAGTTTCTTTTCCCGTGTGAACTACAACGGCCTTGGCATGACCGCTCACCACATGGGTTCCCATAAAAAGGGCGTTCGTTCGTTGGCCGAGGGGAGTTTCTTCTGGCAGAATCCCAGCCGTTTTTTCTACTGGAAAGGTTTCCCCTGTTAAGGTGGCCTCATCGACGAAGAGGTCTTTCGATTCGAGAACGAGACCATCACCCGGGATGACATCTCCTGCATTCAGGACAACGATATCTCCCGCGACTATTTCTTCGACAGGGACCTCTTTTGAATCTCCGTCACGAATCGCGGCAGCCTTGATCTGTACGATGGCCAGCAGCTTCTCAACCGCATGGACCGCCCCCCTTTCTTGCCAGAACCCGAGAAGGCCGCTGACCAGGACGATGATCAGGATGATGAGGGCATCCGCTGAGTCGTGAAGCAAAATGGAGATCCCCACTGCAAAGAGAAGAATGAGGATAATGGGGCTCTTGAATTGGGAGAGGAGAAGCGTCAGGTCATCTGTCCTCTTTTTGGGCTTAAGAAGATTGGAGCCATGGCGGGCAAGGCGCTCCTGAGCCCCTTCTTCGCTTAAACCTTGCGGCGTGGTTTGAAGCTCCTGAAGGATTTCAGCGGCGGGCGTGCTCCAAAAGGCATGAGAGGGTTGTTTCATCCTAACCCAGACTTGACCTCCGGTTTTACTGAAGAACTACTTCAAAATTGATTTCCTGTCAAGCGAAGAAGCCTTTTCTTAGGATTCTTACCTTCACCTTCTCCCCCTTGTTTCTGAAAAGGAGACCGATCTTCACATCATCGATATCTCATAACACTGGGATCAGGGCTAAGTCGTATGTCCTATCTCCTGGAGGAGCAGATGCAGGGCGCGCAATAATTGGACATCTTGGCTATTCTGCAGTTCCTCTGCTGTCAATCCCTTCTCGCTCGCGGGGATGAGGGGTGTTACTTCTGCGGGGAGATGGACGACGACATCAGGAGAGATACCGTGGTGCCAGATCACATGCCCAGCAGGGGTCAGCCATTCTTCGATAGCCAGCATCATTGCTGAGCCGTCAGACAGAGAAAAGGTTTCGAGGACAGTGCCCGTGCCAAAAGTCTTTTCACCTACGAGCTTGGCGCGGTGCGCATCCTGGAATGCTCCTGCAACGATCTCCGCCCCGCTGCTTGTCCCGCCGTTGATTAGCACTACCAGCGGTAAGGAAGTAGCTACCCCTCCTGACCGGACAGGCACGGGTTTGATCTTGCCGAGGGCATTTTTTTCCAGGAGCACATTCCCACTGCCTATAAACTGGCTGGCTGCGGAGACGGCCTCATCATAGAGACCTCCCGGATTATTTCTCAAGTCTAAGATGAGTCCCGCCGCTCCTTCTTTCTCGGCGGTCAATAATGCCTTTCGAAGATTTTCGGCAACTCCTTTGCTGAAGATCGCTATTCGCAAATGGGCTGCCGTAGCGCCCGGCAATAGATGCCATGTGACACTTTGAACGGTGACGGAGGCGCGGGTTAAGGTAACATCTTTCGTAGTGGTCGTCTTCAGATCAAGGATGGTGAGCTTCACTCGGGTTCCTGCGGGGCCCAAAATTCGATTCACCGCCTGATCAAGGGGGATCCCGCTCACGTCTTGATCGTCCACTTTCAGGATGATATCTCCGGGCTTGAGGCCTGCCTTCTGTGCCGGGGAGCCGTCGATGGGCGCGACGACGACAAGCTGGCCATTCCTCATCTGGACTTCGGCCCCGATACCTTCGAACCTCCCCGTGGTGAGATTGCGCTCCTGCTTCAGCATCTCGGGGGTGAGAAAGCGGCTATGGCCGGTATCGCCGAGGGCATCCACCATACCGCTGATCGCGCCGTAGGTCATCAATTGAGCTTTCACCACATTCCGATCCACATAGACCCGCTGGATCGTATTCCATGCTTCCGCCATCAGGCGAAAATTGGACTCGGCGTCAGAAGGAATCGTGTCCGGGGCAAAGGCGATCAACAGGCTACAGCCGATGATGGCGCCTCCGATCAGACCGAGGGCGAGGAAGGTAAGGCAGGGTATCCATCGATAAGGTTTATGTTTCATCGTTCCTCCTTCCGGGCAAGGGCAGAAGGTTCCGCTCTCCCAGAGAGTTTGTCAGTCATGAAATCCGAGAGGGATTTCTCAGAATTTTCTTATAAAACCAAGGGGAATAACATGGGGTAAACGTTGTATTTCAATTGCAGAAATGCTGTATCTCGAGTGGTATTGTATGAAATCCTGAAGCTTCAAATTTAGAAAGAGGGAGGGGCCGTAGTTATTTTGAGTTTGGATCTTCTTATGGATTCGTGAGTATTGAACTGAGGATTGCGGGGGAAGTCGTTAAGGGTCAGGGGTTGCTTTGGCATTGCCTTACGAGCCGATCCAATCCGGTGATTTCCAAAACCTTCTGATCGCCGGCTAATGTCGTCGGCAGAATCACCGAAACACCAAAATGCTCTTTCAACAGGTTGACCTCGCTATTGTAATCTTCCGTCCCGTTCGAAACAGGCAGAGGTGCGCGAATCATAATTCTATTCCCATTCAGGTATCTGATAATTTCGGAAAGATGGGAGAGTCCGACAGTAAGAATGGCTTTCCTGGTTTTGATATTCCCCCGCTGAAACTCATCGTCTACAATTCCGGGTATTTTCTGAAGCATCGCGGCGGTTCTTTTCTCTTGGAGATAATCCAGTTTCGATTTCAAGAGAGAATAGTCACTCGAATCTTCTCTACAGCTTATCAGCTTGATCAAATGATTCCTCACCGCATCGTAAAGCCCCTTATCCTCCACTTGCCGCAGCCTCAGTGGATGGGTCTCTTTCAGCAACATCTCCGCATTGACGTAAGCGGTGTTAACCGAGAGTCTTTCCACTAAAGCCTTCATATCCAATAGTTCGCAGCTGCTGGGCGTAGCTGGGGTGGTGATATTCCTTTTTTCGACCTTTGTCGAGGTACTTTTAAAGAAGCCTTCGGGTAAAAGGAGTCCCAGCCCTTGGTCATGGATCAGCCAGTCCCCAATCTTGTAGACCTCAGCCTGAACCTTTGATGTATTATCCCCATTGAGACAGGTTAACGTATCTCTGTGGCCCAGAGCGATGATGAAGAGCTGGTTTGGACTTTTCTCGTTAAGTTGGTAGATGACCTTTCCATATTGAGCGGGTATCCTCAAGGTTGTTTCAGCAGTCGAAGGGGAGATGCTCAAAAGAAAAAAGCAGAAGATGAGAGGCAAAAATAGGGGTTTTCTGAGCGAACACATCAAATAAATTATGGCATCGAAATCATTAGAAATCAAGGTATGGCAAAGGGTTCGGTCAAACGGAATCAGTAGTGATAACCCTCTTTTCCGACTTTCCCTCTGAAAATCGAGTAGCTATAAGCCGTGTAACCCAATACCAACGGCAAGACGATGACCGCTCCCAAAAGGGTGAAGCGCAACGTTTCGTGTTGTGCTGCGGCTTCTTGAAAGGTGATATTGGGCGGAACGACATAAGGATAAATAGAGGCGATCAGGCCAAGGTATCCCGCGAAAAAGAAGACCACACTAAAAATGAACGGCGGGACCTCACGCCGAGCCCTCAAATTCTTGATGACTTCATAAAAGGCCAACAGGCCGATTAACGGAAAAGCCCAGATGAAATAGACCCTGGGCGGGCTGATCCAATTTGACAGAGTGGATGGGTAGTGGAGGGGCGTCCAGATCGTCACCACGACCTGAAATACCAAGACGATGAAAGCTGACCGGAAAGCCTGGCGATAAGCCCACTCCTGCACTGTGCCCGTGGTCTTGATGATAAGATAGGTAGATCCGAGAAGAATATAGCCGGCAATGAGCGCCATGCCCACGGTCATTGAAAAAGGGTTCAGCCAGTCGAAGGGGCCGCCTGCAAAGTGGTCTCCCACCACCTTCGTTCCTGAAAGAATGCCACCCAGGGTCAACCCCTGAGCGACGACGGCGACCAGGCTTCCGAGAAAGAAAGCCATGTTCCAGGGTCCTTTTCGGGTGGCATTTGCCCGGAACTCAAACGCCACACCGCGGAAGATAAGACCGAAGATGAAGGTGAGGAGAGGAATGTAAAGGGCGCTGAAGACAACGCCATAGATCATGGGAAAGGCAACCAAAAGGGCTCCGCCGCCGAAGACCAGCCAGGTTTGGTTTGCATCCCAAACCGGCGCAATGCTGCCCATCAATATATCGCGTTCTTCTTCATTCCGGGTGCTTCGAAAAAGGAGTGCGACTCCCAGGCTGAAGCCATCCAGGATCACATAGAGAATGATGGCCAAACCAATCAGGCAGGACCAGATCATGACGAGATCCATCGCTTAACCTCCCGTATCACCCCATCACCCTATCCCCGTGTCGCCCGTTCTTTCTTTTTGAAGAGGTCGCATGCCTGCCGGACGTTGAATCGGCGGGAGGGGGCTGGCGAGATCAGGACCAATTCTTAATGTTTTGAAAATGTAATAGAGATAGCTTGTCCCAACCACGAGAAAGATGATCAGGAAGAGGCTCAGAGACCAGATGACGTTTCCCGCAGGAATGGGAGAAACCCCTTCATTTGTCCGAACGAGATGATACACCAGCCATGGCTGTCGGCCCACCTCATTGGTGATCCAGCCAAATTCCGTGGCGAGAAAACCGAGCGGGTGGATCACCAACAGGGTTTTCAGAAAAGAGCGACTTTCATAGAGATGCCCCTGCTGCCACAGAACGGCGGCCCAGATCATGACAATGAGAAGGATGAAGCCGATGGCCACCATGAGTCTGAAGCTCCAGAAGAGGATGAAGACGTCCGGGCGATCCTTCTTTTGGAATTCCCTAAGTCCCAAGACCTTGCCTTGAAACGTATGAGTTACAAGGAGACTGAGACCGTCGGGGACATTGATGGCGAAGAGATTCTTCTCCGCCCCCGTGTCCGGGAAGGCAATGACCGCAAAGGGGGCTCCGCCTGCGGTATTCGTCTCCCAGTGGGATTCCATCGCAGCCAGTTTTATCGGCTGGTGGTGGAAGACTTCACGGCCGCTGACATCTCCCAGGTAAACCTGAAGGGGTGCAAACACGGCGGCCATGAGCAGGGATATTCCTAAGGAGCGCCGAAAAAGGGGAGTTTGTCTCTTTTTCAGAAGAAAGTAAGCGCTGATTCCCGCTACGACAAAAGCGGCTGTCTCGAAGGAGGCCATGGTCATGTGGCTCATTCGGGCGGGCAGGGAAGGGTTGAAGATGGCGGCTGAGAAGTCGGTGACCATAAACTTTCCGTCGACAACTCTGTAGCCCGCCGGGGTTTGCATCCATGAGTTCGCGGCCAGAATCCAAAAGGCGGAGAGGATGGCTCCCGATGCGACTAGGCACGTCGCCACAAAATGGATGGTACGATTCACCCTTTCCCATCCGAAAAGCATGACACCTAAGAAACCGGCCTCCAGGAAAAAGGCGGTCATCACCTCGAAGGCCAGGGGGGGGGAGAAGACATTGCTCACTGCTTGGGAAAAATTGGCGAAGTTCGTGCCGAACTCAAACTCCAACACGACCCCGGAGACCACTCCCACTCCGAAATTGATGGCAAAGATCTTTACCCAGAAACGATACATGCGGTAATAGATCTCGTGCTTCGTCATTAGCCAAAGGAGTTCCACAACCACCAGGTAGAGGGCGAGGCCGATCGTCAACACTGGAAACAGGATGTGGAACATGGTGGTTACGGCAAACTGAATTCGAGAGAGAAAAACGGCATCCATCATCGACTCCTTCAGAATGATCCCTGCTTCAGCTCAGGCTTTCCTCCTTCGCCTTCCGCCGGTCTCATGGTATCCTTCCTGGCGGTGATCTTCAGAAGAATGGATCATTCTTGTCTTAAGAATTGAGCAGTCTCTTCCGGGAAGGCAACATTGATAAAGATGCCAGATCCCATTTCAAATCCAGCGGCGGTGGTCAACCTCGGAATAATCTGCAGATGCCAATGATAGTAATCTTCCCATTCATCTTTGATGGGAGCGGTATGGATGACGTAGTTATAGGGAGGATCGTTCAGTTTGGAATGGAGTTTCAACAAGGTTTCCTTTAGAACCCTTGCAAAGGTTTTAGAATCATCCATGGAGATTAAACCGAAAGAGGCCTGATGGTCTTTGGGAATGATCCAGGTCTCAAAAGGACGCCGGGATGCAAAGGGCTGGAGGACGACGAATTTTTCGTTATTTATGACAATTCTTTTGCCAAAGGTGAGTTCCTCTTTGATCGAATCACAATAGACACATCTTCCGTGGTCATCGTAATATCGGGCTGCCTCTTCCAATTTTTTCCGGATATTGGACGGAACGACAACAGTGCCTACGAGTTGAGAATGCGTATGCTCCAGCGACGTTCCAGCCGCCTGGCCATGATTCTTAAAAATGATGATCAATTTGATTCTCGGATCCTCCCTTATGGCCAGGTATCTCTCGCGGTAGGCGAGGAGCACCTCCTCTACCTGTTTATCATCCATTAAAGGAAAAAGTTGATTGTGGATCGGGCTTCCAATCACCACCTCATGGATTCCAACCCCGTCCATCATCCGGAAGAACCCTTTTTCTTCTTTTCTTTCCAAACTTCCTTCCGGAGAAAGAGCTGGAAATTTATTGGGTACAACCCTTACCCACCATCCTTTACTATCTGCCGGACCACTGCTTCGATAAGCGAGGGTTTCATGGGGAGTCAGGTATTCATTGCCTGGGCAAAATGGACAGTCCTTCTTATAAGGAGGTTTCTCGATGGAGGGTTCAATTCTCTTAAGCTCATGGGGTCTTTTTGAACGATCTGAGGCGATGATGACCCATTCCTTCGTCGTGGGGTCTTGTCTCAACTGGGGCATGGGAACCTCTTCTTAATTGCGGAATTCGGAATGCAGATTGCGGAATGAAGGTGCCATTCCATCACACCGCTTTCAGGTTCTCCGCTCCGAAATCCGCATTCGGCATGCCTTAGCCTAAGGCCAAGAGTAATCCTAGCACCGCCCCCAGAGGAACGGAGACGTAAGGATTACAAGTGAGAGCTCAGGAGCTTCCGATTCCTCGGGTGAGATAACTTAAACCGAAACCAGCAGTCCCGCCCAGCAGCACACCAATGAGAATCCTTGGAATCATTCCTGCCTCCAGTTTACAAGAATACCATTGCATGAGGTTCTAAATCAACATCAATATGGTCTGAGCTGCGGATTATGGTATTCGCTTGACAGGTGGATACAAGGTGAATAGATTGATAGGTATACCATTTGGAAAGGAACAACATGAAAGAATTCACCGCTGAGGAATTGTCATCTTTTGACGGAAAAGAAGGTAGACCCATCTACGTCGCCTTTCAAGGGAAGGTTTATGATGTCACAAAAAGTCCTCTCTGGGCCAAAGGACTTCACATGAAAAGGCATCCCGCAGCCAAAGATCTTGCAGGAGAGATCTCGGCAGCTCCCCATGGGCCCGAGGTGTTGGAGCGTTACCCTCACATAGGAACGGTCAAGAAGGGGCCGCCGGAGGAATTAAAACACCTCCCCTTCTTTCTGCAAGATTTTCTTCAGAGATTTCCAATGGCGAGACGCCATCCCCACCCGATGGTCGTCCACTTTCCTATCGCTCTCTTCATGGCGGCCTCTCTTTTTATCCTTCTCGATCTCCTGTTTCAAAGAGGGTCTTTCGAGATAGCCAGTTTCTATCTTCTCCTCCTGGGAGCCATCTCGTCTCCTTTTGCGATGGCGACCGGACTCCTCACCTGGTGGATCAATTACCGATTCAAACTCAATTACTTTGTGAAAAGAAAGATCCAGCTTTCTATCCTTCTCCTCATCTTTGAAGCGATTCTCGTCGTCTGGCGAATTTCTCAAGTGAAAATCTCCCATCCCTTCTACATTATCATGATGGTTCTCCTCACCCCGATCGTTTCCCTTCTGGGTTACTACGGGGGGCAGTTGACTTTTCCCGTCGAAAAGGAATGAGGGGATGAGGAGGTAGGGAGACACAGGACCCTCAGATCCGGGTTGGGTAGATCCTAAGCCTTTTCAAACATATCTTTGGGGGCGCCGCACACTGGGCAAACCCAGTCGTCAGGCAGTTTGTCAAAAGGCGTGTTCGGGGGAATATTACCGTCGGCATCGCCCTTTTCAGGATCGTAAATGTAACCGCAAACTTTGCATTTCCACTTTTGCATTTTTATCTCCTCTTCCAAAAGACCGCATCGCGCAGAGAGCATAGCGCATAGCGTTCAAAATCTTATATCAGAAATTCCAATTCCTCTCGCAAGGCGTCAGACACGAGGGGCCAGGGGTTAACCCTCTCACGACTCGCGACTCACGCTTCACGTCATAGGAGATTGGGTGCTTATTTCAATACTTCATCATCGTACAGTTTTTCAATATAATATTTGTGCTTGCTCTCCTCCTGAATCAGAAAAGTGAAGAGACTTCTTAGAGTTTCATCCTGGTTCTTTTCGTTCAAATCGGTATAAAGCTTGACCGACCGCTCTTCTCTCTTCATCGCGATTCGGAGAATGTCCCCGTAAGAAACATTGGGTTTCAATTCCGCTTCAACCATATAATCACTGATCTTCAGATTCGGAATCTTCTCGATCTTTCCCAACTCGATCTTGCCCACCCGAACCGCTTCGAGCTTTTTCTTGTGTCCTTCTTCCTGCTTCACAAAGTCCGAAAAAAGATCCCTGGTCCCGGAGTGTTTGACCAGCTTGCTTGCCCGGTCATAAAAATCCATTGATTCGATCTCTCTTTGAATGGCAAATTGGATCATCTCGCCGAATTTCTTCTCGTCCATAACGGCTCCTTTCTATTACCGGCTCCTTTAAACGATATCTCCCATCCTGATCTAAACCTGTGCCATTTTATGGTATGGCTTTTCTCCGGTCAAGGAAAAAGTAAAACATTTCATAACTCCTCGGCTGTAATGCGAGTGCCTATCTCCAGGATCGGAGTGGTCTCTCCGGGTCACCGTTTCTCCGTGCCTGCGCGCTGAAGCGCTTCGGCGCGCAAGCGTGTCTTCCTATCTCTCTCTTCTCAGCAGGCGCATGGAGCTGAGAATGACAAGAAGGGAGCTGGCCTGGTGCATGACCGCTCCCAGGATCATGGTCACCCATCCTTGGGCTGAAAGAATGACCATGATCGTATTGAATATGAGCGCGAAGACGAGATTTTCCTTAATCACGCGCAGAGCTTTCCGAGAGAGTCGAACGACGGCAGGAATCTTCTCCAGATCGTCGGTCATCAGGGCAATGTCAGCAGTTTCAATCGCCACATCCGTTCCCACCGCCCCCATGGCGATACCGATGTCAGCGGCGGCAAGGGCCGGGGCATCGTTTACACCGTCACCGACCATAGCCACCACTTGACCTTGCTTCTTCCACTCCTTCACCCTCAGCACCTTCTCTTCGGGAAGAAGTTTCGCTTCGTACCTTATGCCCAACTCTCTTCCGATACGGTCGGCGACCAGGACACTGTCACCGGTGAGCATCCAAATTTCGGATACCCCTTGCTTTCTGATCTTATCGATTGCCTCTTTGGCTCCTTCCCTCAACGTGTCAGCAATGGAGATAATTCCCAGAAGACGACTGTCCCCTGCGATAAGAAGGGGGGTCATCCCTTCCGATTGCTTTGATTCCAAAAGCGCTTTTGCTGATTCCGGAATTTCAACCCCTTCGCCTTTCATCATTTCAGAACTTCCAACGATAATCGTCTTGGAATTCCACTGGACCTTCACGCCTTTCCCTCTGAAATTTTCAAAAGACTGGGGGTGGGGGACGCTCAGGCCCAACTCTTCTGCTTTCTCCGTGATGGCTCTCGCCAAGGGGTGTTCAGACCGTTTCTCCGCAATCGCGGCCCAATAAAGTACTTCTTTTCGGTCCATCCCATCCAAAGCATTTATCTCAACGACTTTTGGTCTGCCATGGGTCAAGGTTCCGGTTTTATCCAACAAGAGGGTCTTCAATCTTCCCATCTGTTCCAGATAGGCACCGCCCTTGATGAGGATCCCCTGTCGGGCTGCATTTCCGATGGCTGCCACCACGGCTGTGGGTGTGCCCAGGACGAGTGCGCACGGGCAGGCCACGATGAGAATGGTGATGGCCCGAATGATCTCCCCCGTGACAACAAAAGTAGCAAGGGCGATCAGGATGATGGCCGGGATGAAGTATCGCGAAAAGCGGTCCATCACCCTCTGGGTGGGCGATTTCTCCGCTTGGGCTTCCAAGATCAGACGTTTGATCTGAGCCAGCTTTGTATCCTCAGCCACCTGGGTGGCCTCGACTTCGCAAGAGCCTGACTCATTGAAGGTCCCGCAGTAAACCTTATCCCCCACCTCCTTTTCGACCGGGATCGACTCCCCGGTTAGCGTGGACTGATTGACCGAGCCACAGCCGGAGATAATTTTGCCATCCACCGGGATTCTTTCCCCGGGTCTGACAATAACCACCTCTTTGGGATTCACGTCCTCAATGGGAACCTGAACCTCTTTGTCCTCCCTTCTCACCCAGGCGGTTTTCGGAGAAAGTTGAATCAAGGAGGCAATAGCCTTCCGAGTCTTCCCCACGGTGACCCCTTCTAGGCATTCCCCTAAAAGCATGATGAAAATGACTGTTGCTGCCTCTCGATAGGCGCCTACTGCAGCAGCTGCAATAGCAGCAATGGAGACGAGGGTATCCACATTTAGATCGGGGATAAGGAGGGTTTTCACGGCGCTCTTCACAATGGGGTAACCGCCAAGAATCAGGGAAGCAATGGCAAGGGCAGTCGGGAGATGGAAGGGACCGAAATCGATCCACTTGAAAATCCATGAGAGGCCAAGCGTAACTCCTGAGAGACCCAGGAAGATAAAGGATCTTCTCTCCTTCCAGAAAGTCCGGGTTCGCTCTGCGAAGGTCTCCCTGACGGCATAACCGGGCTTGGTAATGGCCTTTTTGATCCGCTCTTCTTCTACCCGGTGGGGGTCGTAGTAAATGGTGGCTGACGAGAGGACATAACTGACCTCTGCTGAGAGGACACCGGGGACATGTTCCACCGAGCGTTCGATATTCAGCGCACAGTCACCACAGTGGATGTCCTCAATATTGACGATGATCTTCGACTTGCCTTCGAACTTCTTTTCTTCCATCGGTCACAAATACTCGCAAAGCGCAGAGCGCAAAGAGTAAAAAGATTATTTCTTAATTACATTATTCTACAATCTCCCACTCGTCCCTGAAATTCCGCATTCGGCATTCCCTGCCTGCGCGAAGTCCCGCCCTGCGGGACGAAGGCAGGCGCAATCCGCATTCGGTTCAGTCTCCCCAACTCCATAAACCTGTGTTGTGAAGACTGTAATACTGGTCATTGAGCAGCTTCTCGTGGAGAGCCTCTTCACTCGCCAAGCGTTTATACATATCCCTTCCTCGGGGGTCCTCGGTCAACTCGGCCATGGACCGATAGTAGGCCCGCGCTTTCTTCTCTTCTCTTATGGCTATTTTCAATGCGTCCATGTCCGTCAACTGCTCCTGACCCTTGGGCTTCTCCATCTTTAAGGAGATAGCCTTCTTTTTGAGAGAAGTTCCTTCGTAAAGAATCCATTCTCCTTTCTCCTGAAGGGATTTGAGGAGGTCCTTCAATTTTCGGTAATGGTTCATCTCAAATTCGGAGAGTTGTTGAAGCATCTCCCTCCCTTTTGGATTTCTCGTCTTCCTTGCAGCCTTTGAATAGGACTGAGCCGCATTGTTTTCGGCCTCCATGGCCACCTTGACAGCCTTGATATCCTCTCGACCCGTCCACGTCAAATCCTGCCCACAAGTCTTACAAGGAAGTTTCTTCTCCCTTTGGATAACATCCACCACACTCTCAAAGCCCTGAAGTGTGATATCTGCCTCAGCACCGCATTGCTGGCACGTCAAGGTTTCTTTTTTACCATTCCCCATTCTTATCTCCTCTTCTGTCCATAGTTGATCGATCCCTCAACCTCTGATGAGATTACTCATTCATGGGCTTATCCTTTTTGCCTGCAAGCCTCGGGTCGATATTGCCCGGTCCTCCGCAATCCGGAATATAGCAAGTCACGTCGTTGAAGGTGCAGGCTTGCTTGCAGGAAGGACATTGCTGCGGCACTGCATCGGCCTCAAATGTGTAGCCACAACTCGAACATTGCCACTGAGTCATTCATCTCACCTCCTTGCTTAATCCCGCGTGTGAATCCATCGATCTCCACTTCTCTCTACTGCGAAAGAAAAAAAGTTAGGAGAATCACGCCCAGAACGACTTGAATCAAAACGACGAGAAACGTACTGTAATTGACGACCATATGAGTCATGGCAAGACGACTCGATCCTTTCCCTTTGGAAAGCTTCCACCCCAGGGCCGCTCCGATCGAGAAGAGGAAGAGGATAAAAACAGCAAGATAGGCATGAAAGCCAGAGGTGAATATCTTCCCCTTCCGATAGAACAAGACCCCAAGACCGATGAGAAAGCCAAACCAAAGAAGAAGATAGAAGGTCTTTCCATAGCGGATATGTTTTTGCCATGGGAAGGCAGAAGCAGGGCTGCGGCCGCTTCTGAACCTAAACCGTTTCCATCCCAGGGTGCCTGTATAGACTCCCAAAAGAATCGCCAATAAGATCACGACGGGATGAATAAACGGCATTTCACTTTCCCCCTTCAATCTCTCCGTTCCAACTGGCGACCTGGAATTCAGGCTTTCCTTCCACCCGATAGATAAGGTTTGAATTCACCCGATATCGTTTCCCTGTCACCATGGAGATTGGGTATTCAAAGGCAACAGGCTTCTGCGGGGCAATTCCATTCTTCTGAAGGGTCGAAAAGATTTCATCTTTGGTGAAGACTATTTTTCCGTCCTCATCCTTCACCTGAGTGCTGAGGACAATCCGATAATCGCCGTATTTTCCGGTGGGCATGTTATGGCCTCCTGCCCGGTTCGTGACCGATAGCTTAACGGTTCCTTTTCCGGCTTCGCCCGTTATCCGGGCTGCATCTTTAAAGAGCTGTTCGTGGTCCAGGTAATGTCGTCCAACCATCCTCTTGGACAAAATCAAGGAATAAAAAAACCCCATTTGGACCACTTCTCTCTCCACTCTTGGCATATGGCATTCCTGACACGTCTTTTTTGAGCCGCTTGCCTGCCATTCCTGGAACGTCGGCATATGGCATCCTGCACAGGATTCCGATTTGAGGAAGGACTCATCCTGCTCGGATTTATGTTTTGCCTCAAGTTTATAAGGGCCATAGATCATATTATTTCTGAGATGACAAGAGGTGCAGCTCACCCCATCGTCCTTATGGACGGGCCGGGTTTTTAAATTCTTTTCGTCGGCATTCTGCTGAGGCGCGTGGCAGCTGACACACTCCTGCATTTCATAGTTCTTTGAGGCTTTTTTGAATGCGTCGCTGGTATAAGCCTTGGAATGGGCGTCTTTCGACCATTCTTCATAGATGATTTTATGGCATTTATCGCACTCTGAAGCCTTAACGGTCTTATCGCCCTCCTCAAGAAGGTAATCGTACTTGGCCGCCACCAGGAACAGTGAAAATAAAATCAATCCAAAAAAGACCAATATTTTCCTTCTCATCTTTCTTTCCTCCTTTTCTTGCGGTGATATCAATCTTCGTAAAGATTGAGATCGTAACCCAACTGAATCGCCTTTAAATTCTCTTTGATATACGACTTGGGCAAGAACTTCTCCAACTCGATATGAGAGATGTCGAGATCGATTAATCGAAAAAGTCTGCCGAGGGCGATCATGTTGCCGAAGATCGCCAGGCCGAGCTTTTCAATCCCCAGCATTCCAAAAGGAACTTCCTCATCCGTGCAGAGCCCCGTATCGCAGATTGTCTTCTGGGCGACGAGCTGGTCTCCTTTTTCGTGGAGACGGATGAGAATATCTGCCTCGTCGATCATCGGATTTTCGACGGGCATCTGATCATAAGTGAGGTAGGCGCTGATCCGGGTATTGCGGACGGAGGAATCGTAGTCGAAGAGAAGAGCGACCTCATAGCCCAACTCCTTCAATGCCATGGCAAGGACATGGGAGATGACTCTGACCGATTGCCCCCCCACTCCGGTGAAAACGATTCGCTTCATACTCGTTCTCCACTCAATATGCTCAATGCATCTAATCGCTCTCCTCAAGTCTCAATTACCAAATTCCAAGCTCCCTATAAGCTCCAATAATCCAATTTCGAATAACCAAAACTTTCGTATCCAGCTTTTTACTCTCGTTTGGAAATCGAGATGTTGGTTATTATTTGGTGATTGTTATTTGGGATTTGGTGATTGCTTTCTACTCCTTCAGCCTCCCTACCACTGGAAACTTAAAAGCGAGATCTTCTCCGTGCGGCGCAATGTCGATATCTTTGGTCAGATCCTTACCCGCAATATGGCACCGCATCCTTTTCTCTCCTTGAAAGAGAGGGCTCGAAGAAAGGTCATAAACTTTCCCTTTATAAGCAATATAGATCGGTTTTCCTGCTGTGCCATCAAAACGGTGGAGTTCCTCAAGAGTGAAGGCTTTCAAGCCCTCCAATGGGATTTCAGGCTTTTCCTCCTCCTTCTCCGCCGGGGGGACCACTTGTTCCTCCACTGCCCTGGCGATTCCGAGTTCATCGTCCTGGAGATGGTCTCTTTCGCCTTCGACGATGTGGAATCTTTCATCAAACCACTTGAGCATCTGATAGGCTGTTTTAAACCCCAGCCTTCTTCCGTTCAGCTCAATGCAGTCACTGATGATGTCCACAAAACTGAACCCCTTCCAAAGAAGAGCCTCATGAATACACTTCTTAAAATGGTTGAGGTGGTACACCGTTGTTCGTGCATAAAAATAGGGGGCCTGCTGGGTGAGGAGGTGACCTAACCGAAGGGGTGAATAAGGTTCTCCGCGAGGCGAGGTGATGGTCTTCGTACCTTTTGGCGTGGTTGGTCCGGCCTGGCCGCCCGTCAATCCATAGATCTCGTTATCGTTACAAAAAACAGTGATGTCAGGATTTCGGCGGGAGGTATGGAGCAGGTGGTTTCCCCCAATGCTTGCCAGATCGCCGTCTCCGGAGAGGACAATGGCATTGAGGTCCGGACGAACAGCCTTGATGGTCTCCGCCGCAGTCAGCACCCGACCGTGAGGAGTATGAACCGCATCTAAATTCATGTATCCGGACATCCTTCCTGAGCAGCCAATTCCCGAGACGGCGACGGTATTTTTGTCGTTCCAGCCGAGGTCTTTGATAGCCATGGCCACATTCTTCAATACGGCGCCAATGCCGCAGCCCGGGCACCAGGTGTGAGGAAACCGCCTCAGCTTCAAGAGGTCTTTATATGAACGATCCATCACTTTCCCGCCCCCTTCAGACACTCATCGATCTGGCTCTGGATCCATTTCAGTTTGAACCCTCCTCCCAAGCAGGGGACTCTCATCACCTTTCGACAAATGGCGCATTCCACCCAGCTCGCATATTGCCCGTCGCTGCCTTCGACGACGATGATGTGCCGATAGGAGCGGGTCACCTCGTTCAATTCTTTCTCCAGGACAGGATAAATCCGGATTGGTCGAAAAATGGAGAAGCGATCTTTTAAAGATGAGATGATCCTCGAGGTGATTCCAAAGGCAATGAGGAGGGCCTCGGAGCCCTTACGGGGAAGATATTCGAAGAGCGGATACTTCTCGGCAGCGCGATCATGACGGTCTTTCAGCTCCCAGAGCCATCTTCGGTAGATCTCCGGATCATTGGTCTTCAGATTTCCCATCTTATCGTGGACCGTCCCGGTAAATAGCCTCTGGCCCCTGCCCAGGAGCTCTTTCGAGCGGGGAGTGACATTGATGGCGATATCTTCGAGATCGACGATTTCATACAGGTGAGAAAGAAACGCGTCCGCCAGGAGGATGGTCGGTGAAAGGGATTCCTCGGCGGCGTTAAAGGCAGTGGCCGTTAGCAGGAAACATTCCCTTACCGAATTGGGATAGAAGGCGATGGGATAATAGTCTCCCGCGCTTCCTCCTTTGATTTGAAGCAGGTCCGATTGAGCGGGCTGAGTGGGCATTCCGGTCGAAGGGCCCACTCTCATTGAATTGACGAAGACACAGGGAGCCTCGACGACGTGGCCCCATCCCACGGCCTCCTGCATTAAGGAGAATCCCGGTCCTGAGGTGGCAGAGAAAGACTTAGCCCCTGCCAATGAAGCAGAGATCGTGGAAATGGCCGCAGCAATTTCGTCCTCAGCCTGGAGAAATCGAAATTCTGGGTTTTCCTCTGAATAGAGGGCCGCCTGCTGCAATATCTCAGACGTCGGACTGATGGGATAACCGGCAAAGTAACTGGCACCTGCCCGGACCGCTCCCTGAAAGATGGCTTCATTTCCAGAAACGAGTCGCTTCACTCTTTTCCCTTTTCATCCATCACCTCGATGGCGATGTCAGGACAATAGCGTTCACACTGGTAGCAACGGATGCATCCCTCTTTCTCTGTAATCTCATTCCTCTCGAGGGAGAGGACTTGGACCGGACAGACCTCCACACAGAGAAGGCACCTTTTACAATAGATTTCATTCCAGATCACATGGAGTCTTGGCTTCATGGATTCCGGACCAGTTTCCTTCCGGCTTCAAAGGTCTGCTGGAGCGCCTCCGGATGTTTTAAGATATCGCCCTTGGCCTCAATGCCCCGGAAGACCAGTTCGCCCACATAGTCTGCGTTGAGCACATCAAAAAAATACTTTACCGTGAGGATGGCGCCTTCGAAAACCTTAGGTCCTTTGGTCGCTCCCACAGAAAGGAAGAAGCCTCTTCTCTTTTTTCCTTCTTTCCCTAAAGAAGGATCTTTGAGAAGATATTTTCTTGACCAGAGGGCTTGACTTCGATCAATCAGGGCCTTGGTCCAGGCGGTGACGCCGTAGAAAAAGATGGGCGAGGCGAGAATGACAACATCCGCCTCCAGCAGTTTGGGATAGATTTTTTGCATATCATCCAGGACGACGCAATTTCCGGTGGTGTCACATCCATGGCATTCTTTGCAGGGGGTGATGGTGAAGTCGGAGAGATGAAGACGCGCCACCTTCGCCCCCTCCGTTTCGGCTCCCCGGAGGGCCTCTTCCAAAAGGAGCTCTGTATTGCCGCCTCTTCGCGGGCTGCCGAAGATCCCCAGAACGTTCACCCGAGCCTCCGATCTCCCTCGACCGAGGCAGGCCAGGAGATCGAACCGAGATCTCTCAAACCATCCAATTGGGGCTGATCCATTCCCTTGTGCTGGATCAGTACCTTAAAGACTTCACCCATTCCCATCTCCGGTTCGATCAGGTGCTTTAAGGAAAGCCTCAATTTTAGCCCGTCCAAATCAGACAGCTCCTTCCCTAAGGTCTCCATTTGTTCGAGGATACCAAGCCCGATGAGGAAGCGGTATTGTGGCACAAGGCCGGTGAAACGGAGGCCGACCTCTTCTCCTTTTCGAATCAAGCTGGTGAAGTTGACATGGGAGGTGATGTCCTGTTCGCCTAAGCGTTCATAAGGATTTTTGGAGGCCTCATGTTGAAAATAACAGAGGAGCGTTCCCTCCCGTCGATGGGGGGCATAAAGCTCCTCAGCGAGATAACCGTAATCGATCGTCAGGACGAATCCACGTCGTAAGCACCGAGCCACGTTTTCCATCCATTCCAATGCCGATAGATTCACCTCTGCCTTCTGGCCCTCGTGCAGAGCGATGCCCATAGAGCGGAAATAGGAGGCGATCCCGGGGGTTGAGAGTTCTCCCCATTGTTCTTCAAATTGCCCGTTTCGGTGTGTGACATAGATTTCCCCCAACTTTCCTTGATCAAGGATAACTCTGTGAACAGGGAAGGCATCCACGAGTTCGTTGGAGAGGAAACATCCTTGAATCTGGACCTTTCCCTCTCCGAACAGTTTAGGGTCGATCCAAAAGACCCTTCCTTCCCTTTCTCTTTCAGAGAGCCTTTTCCTCTGCTCTTTTAAGAAAGGAGAGGAGGTTTCGATGAGGTGATACCGGAGATGTTGGTAGAAGTCCGGGGAGGTTTTTTCGACCCAATCTAAAATATCCTCGCAGAGAAATCCTCTGCCCCCTCCCATCTCCACCAGATCGAACTCTTCTCCTCCCACGATCTCTGCCATCTGGAAGAGTTGTTTGGCGATCAAGTGTCCGAAAAGAGGGCTGACCGAGGGACTCGTATAGTAATCGCCCTGCGCTCCGGTCGTCACCCCTTTGGATTGGTAATAACCGTATTCAGGATGGTAAAGGCACCACTCCATAAATTGAGAAAAGGGGAGGGGACCCTTGTCGGTTTGAGAGAGAATAAACCTTCTCAGATTTTTTCCCCGGTTTCCTTTCCCTTCTTCCATATGCAAAGCAGCTCCCTGTTATGGTATCCGGATTGAACCAACTCCCAGCCGTCCTTCCCTTTCTCACGAAAGAGATCTTCCAGCCATTGAATGCCGCCTGGAAAGACATCGTGGACGAAACAGAGGCCATCCTGGTCGCATTCGATCGTTCGGTCCGTTTTCCCGGCCTGCCGCTCCGGCAGTCCGTGAATCGTAATCTGATACTCCCACTGGGTCATCGTTTTTCCTCCAAAACAAAATTTCAAATATGACGTGAACGCCCAAATGGCTCCGCGTCAAAAAATTTTCTTTTTTGTTAAATTCTGGACTCTGATATTTTAATTCTTATGCATTGCGTCTGCGAATTTTTTCTTATGCCTCATAAGTCAACACCCGGATCAATCCGATCGTAGCGCCCGTATTGTCCGTCGTCGTCGTGTCGCTGACCGAGACAACCTTTTTGACTTTGTTCCCAGCGATAAAACGATTGATCTTGTCGTCCAAGACCTCCAACTCTCTTATCGTTTGGAAAATTTTTAGTTCTGTCGTAAACGTTTTGACTTTGTAACCCTTCTTCTCTCTCATTGGTAGCATCCTTTCTTTTTTGCCCGTTTGCCTACGGCGGCCACGTGCAAGCGGGCCCTCCATCGGGCCGCGCCATTTTTATGGAATAGCGTCGGTATTTACTGCTGACGGAACTTCGTTAGTCGCCCCCACGGTGTTTCAGCGAACCCTTCTCAAAAGCCTCATGGACCCAATTCAATGCGGCGATCATTTTAGGAAACCCGATGGTGGTCAGCCCGAGAAGGACGGCATGGCGGATCTCCTCCGGGGTGACACCGATAGCCAGGGCCCTTCGGGCGTGAGACTTGATGGCGCCCTCTGATTCTGAACCGATAGCGATCCCGAGTTTGATCAGCCCCCGCGCCTTTTCGTTCAGAGGTCCGGAGGCGTGACATTTCCTGGCGAGACGATCATACTCCTTTTCAACCTCCGGGAATTCTTTCGCCAGACGCTTGTAAGAAAATGGAAGAAAATCCTTCTTTGGCATTTCCCCTCCGTTCTCCTTATAGGAAGGTAACGGAATACTTATTCACCATGTGATGAGGAAAATAAGACTCTTTTGCCTTTCTCAAACCCTCCTCTCCCAAATCCTGTTCCCGATTGACATAGGTGTAACCTGACCATTCCTGTTCCAGAAAAGCCTGATTGATCGCCGGATAGAGTCCGTCGTAAGCCGGGTTTGCCTTTTCAATATGGATGACAATCGTTTCCGGGTTGAGCGGCTCTCCCAGCGTAAAGGCTTCCACTTTTTCGTCGATCAGGATCGCTCCTCCCTTCACTTCCAACTCCTCGAAATGGGTGAACGCCTCTTTGATGGCAACGGATTCGTTGTACAGACCCGGGCTGGCCTCGCAGTGCCGGAGATCACACCAGTCCGCTTCCAATTGAAGGCATTGCGGAACCCATTCGGGAGTGAGGGGGATATACCGGTAAGAATATTTTTCCTGAAATTGTTTGATGTGATTCCTCTTCCGATGGTATTTTCTGCCCTTCAATTCGATCAGGCCTTCGCCGAGATAGACATAGTCGCATTGGCTTCGATCCAACTCCGCTTTCATACCCGATGCATTCCAATCGATCTGATCCACCCCTGTCTCGGGAACACGGGCAATCGTAGGAGCCGCTGCCTCTCGACGGAGATATTGCAGTAGAGCCTGATAACATTCTATCACATCTCCCTCTCCAATAGGGGGAAAGAAAAACGGACTTTCTCCCTTCTCTGAAAGGAGGCACAGGAAATTTCGAAAACGGCTGATCTTGATCTGATAACAATCGCGCCAGATAAAAAGGTTGGTAAAGGTGAATTCTGAAATCTGGGGAGGGAATTGAGCGAAGACTTGATGGAAGAGAGGCTTGTCTTCGAGGGCCAAACCTCTGAACTGAGGAAACGCTGGCACACCACCCCATAATTCATCCATGCTTAAATGGCTCCTTGCTCATTAGATATACCCTCTATTCTATCAGAAAGAGTTGATGTCGGGCCACAAAAAAAGGTAATTTTGACTTCTAAACAATTGGATCGAATATTTCTAAGTCGAGTCTGTCCACAAACTAAGGCTTTACGTCATGCCGGACTTGATCCGGCATCCAGAGCCCTCGGAAATCCTGGATTCCGGCTTTCGTCGGAATGACACCTCTTTATTGGACGAGCAGACTTTATGGACAGACACTAAGTCATTTGGTTTTGGGTTTTGTGCTTTGCACATTTGAGTTTGTTTAGAGTTCAGCCTGCCTGCGCGAAGCCGCTTCGGCGAAGACATGGGTTTCGAGTTTAGGATTTAACGTCTTTGGTTCGAATGGATCCCAGAAGGGTGCTTCGCCCGCGCTTTGGATTTAGAATTTTCTTACCCACACGATCGGGTCAAATGATCGACCATCGTACAGACTTCGGTGAGATTAAAGGGCTTGTGAATAAAACCATAAACGCCCGCATCGATGGCCTCTTTGAGGAAGGGGTCCCCCCTTTCTGAGACAATGAGAAGGATTCTTGGCTGGTAGGACTTCTGGATCTCGAACAACAGCCCCTTTTCTTTAACCCCGGGACTGTCCGTGTTCAGGATGAGGATACCGAAGTGTTCTTTGGAAAGGTGAGGTTCAATCTGGTAACCGCTGTCTAACGTGATCACCCGGTGGCCTTCTCTCTCCAGGCATTCTCTTAAGTAACCTCTGCTGGCAAGATCATGGTCGACAATACAAATCTTACTTACCATCGTTATCCCCTTCCAAATGGAGTTCATTCAAGCAGTCTTTGGAAAGGAACATTAGGTTTTCTGTTCGAGCCGATTCTCCAGGATGACCTTGTCAACGATCTCGCCGCAGAAAATGCATCTCCACCCGAAAAATTCCTCACAAAAGCCGTAGAATTTTTCGAATACCATCGTTCCTCCACACCGATAACACTTCATGATAGGACCTCCGTTTTTGAGCTGCCGGAGTCTTTAGCAATTTTTATACCAAGGAAACTATTTCGTTAAAATATCAAGGTGTTATGAATTTATGGAAAATAGGAGATCGAAAAGAGATGCCATTTGGCAGAAAAATTTGTATAAATTTAAACTGTTGTGCTCTGTTTTTTCGTCATATTTATTAGAATACACTTCAATATTAATATGTTAACTATATGTATACTTTTGGACTCTTTCAATCACATTTGTCCTTTTTTCAACCCATATCTCTTCATCTTTCCATAGAGGGTAGAACGATTAATGTTAAGTCTTTTCGCAGCTTTATGTTTATTCCAATTCGTTTCTTGCAGCGTTTTTGTAATCAGGTTCTTTTCGAAATCCTGAAGGGTTGCGAATTCCTGCGTGGGCAAAGGCCTCAAGAGAAGATATTGAGGAAGGTCTTTTAGCAAAATCTTTTCCTGTTTGGCGATGATGACCGCATGTTCAAGGACGTTTTCTAATTCACGTACGTTTCCAGGCCAGGAGTGGGCAAGGAGAATTTCTATGACTTCGGGAGAAAAACTGATCACCTCCTTTTTCCTTTCCTGACTGAATTTTTGCAAGAAATAAGAGGCCAGCAGGGGGATATCATCTCTTCTCTCGCGAAGGGGCGGGACGAAAATGGGAATGACGTTGAGTCGATAATATAGGTCTTCCCTGAAAGTCCCCTTCTTCATCTCTTCAGTCAGATTCTTATTCGTCGCAGCAATCACCCTGACGTCGATCTCCAGGGTCTCCTCTCCACCCACTCTCTCAAAACGATGATCTTGCAAAACCCGGAGAAGCAGGATCTGGGTGGGAGGAGAAACCTCGCCAATCTCGTCGAGGAAGATCGTTCCTCCATTGGCCATTTCAAAACGACCAGTCTTTCGCCGGATGGCCCCGGTGAAAGACCCTTTTTCATGGCCGAAAAGCTCGCTTTCGAGAAGGTTCTGAGAATAGGCGGAGCAATTGGCGACGACAAAGGGTTTGTTCTTCCGATAGCTGTTAAAATGGATCGCTCTGGCGATCAACTCCTTTCCGGTGCCGCTTTCACCCTGAATGAGGACGGTGGAATCCGTGTTCGCAATGTCCGAGATCAATTCAAAGATCTTTTGCATCCCGGCATTCTTTCCAAGAATGTTTCCGAAACTGTATCGTTTCTCCAACGCTTGGGTGAGGAGAATATTCTTGTCCTTCTCCTTTTTCAGCTCGTCATGCAGATCTTTTATCCGAAGCATCACCCTCACCTTGGCCAGCAATTCTTCGTTGATAAAGGGCTTGGTGAGGTAGTCGTCGGCTCCCAGGTTGAGGCTGTTGATCTTGTCTTGAAGGCTTGACCGCACGGTGAGAATGATCACCGGAATGAATTTTAGTTTCTCATCCTCTTTGATTTTGAGACAGAGATCCCTTCCATCCGTATCGCCTAGCAGAATATCGAGTAGGATGAGATCGACGGGCGTCTCTGTTTCCGAAACCTTCTGACTTTCCGTCTCTAAGATTCTCATCGCCTCATCCCCGGAAAAAGCCGGGAGAACTTGATATCCCTCCGAGTCCAAGAGCGCGGTGATCATCTCCACGGTATCCTTCTCGTCATCGACAACCAGTATTTTTTTCATCTCTCTATCTTGCATCCCTGTTCCGGATACCCTAATCGTACCGTTACGTTAACCCAACACACTATCGCTGAAAGACTATTGAATGTCAATTGCTATCCGGGTCAAATCCCCGATTTAGAGAAGCGAACGCAATGAGGATTTCCTGAATCGGGACTTGCTGGTGGCATTCCCCGCCCCGTTAGAAAAGGCAGGGCTTTGTCCGCGCCCTAAGGAGTTGATGCTCTCATTTCCCCAGCATAAACGCCCGGGTTTTCTAACGGGGTAAATTGACAAAAAATTCCCCAGATATTAGATAATATACGGAAAGTTGAGGGAGGAATGAAATATCTGTTATCCGAAGCTGATCGCGGCACATGGATGAAAGCACATCTTCGATCTCTTCTCATTGGAATCTTAGGGTTGCTATTCTTAACGTTCTTTTTTTCGGCTTGCTCCGATGACAAATCCAAAAGGCCTGTCTCCGCCCGCGTACCGGTTACCGTAGACACCGCCGTTCAGAAGACAGTTCCTGTGCAGCTTCGCGCCATTGGGAACGTGGAGGCCTATTCCACGGTTACGGTCAAGTCCAAGGTGGGAGGAGAATTGGTTCGGGTCCATTTTACAGAGGGGCAGGATGTGAAAAAGGGAAGCCTTTTGTTTACCATCGATCCCCGTCCCTATGAGGCGGCCCTCAAACAGGTGGAGGCAAATCTCGAAAGGGACGTAGCTCAGGCGAAACATGCTCGGGAGGATGCCCGCCGTTACGAATCCTTAATTCAGAAGGGGGTAGTCCCCCAGCAACAGTATGACAAATTTTGTACGGATGCAGACGCTCTCGAGGCCACGGTTCTCGCGGACAGGGCGGCCATGGATAATGCAAGAATTCAATTAGGTTACTGTACGATCTATTCGCCCATCGACGGCCGTACAGGCAGTCTGATCGTTAAGCAAGGGAATATCATCAAGGCGGAGGATATCAACCTGGTCGTGATCAATCAAATCGTTCCGATCAACGTGGTTTTTTCTGTTCCAGAGCAGTTTTTATCAGAGATTAAAAAATACATGGCCTTGGGGAAACTTCAGGTGGAAACTCTTATCCCCACGAATGACGAACGTTCGGAAAGAGGGATTATTACTTTTGTCGATAACGCCGTCGATATGAATACCGGAACCATACGGCTCAAAGGGACCTTTGCCAACACAGATAGGCGGCTCTGGCCAGGGCAGTTTGTTAATGTCATCCTGACACTGACGACACAGCCCAATGCGATTCTCATTCCGTCCCAGGCGGTCCAGGCCGGGCAGGAAGGCCAGTACGTCTTCGTGATCAAGCCCGACTTCACCGCGGAACAGCGTCCCGTCGTTGCCGGTCGGACCCTCAATAACGAAACGATCATTGAGAAGGGGGTTCAGGCCGGTGAGAGGGTTGTGACGGACGGCCAGCTTCAGCTTGTGCCTGGCACCAAAGTAGAACTGAAGACCCGTCCTGCCGGTCCGGGGCAAGGTTCATGAGCATCTCAGAATTCTTCATCCGCCGTCCTGTCACGACAAGCCTCCTCATGCTGGCCATTCTCTTTTTCGGCATGGCCGGATACCGACTTCTTCCTGTGAGTGACCTCCCGAATGTTGATTTCCCAACCATTCTAGTCAACGTCAACTTTCCGGGGGCCAGCCCGGAGACGATGGCCTCGGCTGTAGCTACTCCTTTGGAGCGGCAATTCTCGACCATTGCCGGCATCGATTCGATGAACTCTACCAGCGCTCTCGGGATCACCCTGATCACCATTCAGTTCAATCTGAGCCGCAATATCGACTCCGCTGCTCAGGACGTTCAGGCAGCGATCACCAGAGCCTCAACCCTGCTTCCCCAAAATATGCCCTACCCGGTTTCTTACCAAAAGGTCAACCCCGCAGACCAGCCTGTTCTCTATCTGTCTCTGAGTTCTTCAACCCTTCCCCTTTCTGCAGTGGATGAATACGCGGAAACCTTGATGGCCCAGCGCATTTCTATGATCAGTGGCGTTGCCCAGGTTCTGGTCTATGGTTCACAGAAGTATGCTGTTCGCGCCCAGCTCGATCCCGATACCCTTGCAGCAAGAAAAATCGGAATAGACGAGGTTTCCAGTGCTGTACAGAAAGGGAATGTGAACCTTCCTACAGGCACCCTGTGGGGAGCTCACCAGGCCTTTACAGTACAGGCCAGTGGACAATTAAACAACGCAAAAGCATATGAACCCGTTATCGTGGCCTACCGTAACGGTTCGCCGGTACGTCTCAAAGATC
This sequence comes from uncultured delta proteobacterium, assembly GCA_963765435.1. GTDB lineage: Bacteria > Desulfobacterota > BSN033 > BSN033 > UBA1163 > UBA1163. The sequence goes on along the minus strand of CAVXWK010000002.1, from coordinate 235,874 downwards.
TTGGACGAGTGATTGACAGCGTGGAAAACGATAAAGTGGCAAGCTGGTACAATAATGTGAGGGCAATCATCCTGGCCATCCAGCGCCAGCCTGGTACCAATACGGTTGAGGTTGTTGATTCCATCAAGCAACTCCTTCCCACCTTTCGGACTCAGATACCTGCTTCTGTAAATCTCGACACCCTCTACGACCGCTCCGTATCGATCCGCGATTCGGTCAATGATGTCAAGTTCACTCTATTTCTCGCTCTCTGTTTAGTCGTCCTGGTCATCTTCCTCTTTCTCCGCAACGTTTCTGCCACATTGATTCCGAGCTTGGCGCTTCCCATGTCCATTGTAGGGACCTTTGCCGTCATGTATCTTTTGAATTACAGCCTTGACAACCTCTCCCTGATGGGCCTCACCCTTTCTGTGGGGTTCGTAGTCGATGATGCTATCGTGATGTTGGAAAACATTGTTCGCCATCTGGAGATGGGGGAAGGAGTTCTCGAAGCGGCCCTCAACGGGTCGAAGGAGATCGGCTTCACGATCGTCTCCATGACCCTCTCTCTTGTGGCTGTCTTCATCCCGGTCCTCTTGATGGGAGGGATCATCGGAAGGTTGCTCCACGAGTTTGCGGTCACGATCGGGATGGCCATCCTGGTCTCCGGCTTTGTTTCGTTGAGTCTCACCCCCATGCTTTGCAGCAGATTTCTTCGGCCTTCAAAAGAAGCCCACCATGGCAAACTTTATGCCATCTCGGAACGATTTTTCGACGGGATGCTCCATACCTATGACAGAAGCCTTAAGATCGTCTTGCAGCACCGGCTGACTACCTTTCTTCTCTCAAACGTCATCCTCGCGTTGACCATCTATCTTTTCATCGTCATGCCAAAAGGATTTCTTCCAAGCGAGGACACAGGCCAGATATTTGGTTTTACCGAGGCAGTACAGGGGATCTCTTTCGACTCTATGGTGCGCCATCAAAAGGAGTTGGCTGCCATTATTCAACGGGATCCCAATGTTTCATCATTTATGTCGACTGTGGGAGTGAGCGGTATAAACGTGTCCATTAACACCGGCCGTGTCTTCGTTCGCTTAAAACCCCGCTCCGAGCGACGTCTGAGTGCAGACGAGATCATCCAGGCTTTCCGGCCGAAGCTGGCCACTGTTCCCGGAATCTCGGTATTTCTACAAAACCTTCCACCCATCCGGATCGGAGGGATGCTCACAAAAAGCCAATATCAATTTACACTCCAGAGCCCTGATATTAATGAACTCTACCGGTATGCCCGCGTGCTCGAAGGGGAAATGCGTCAATTACCAGGGCTTCAAGATGTGACGAGCGACCTCCAGATCACAAACCCTCAAGTGAATGTCGAGATCGATAGAGACAAGGCATCATCTCTTGGAGTAACAGCAGAGCAGATTGAGGATGCACTTTCCACCTCGTATAGCTCCAAGCAAATCTCTACCATACTTGCTCCAAATAATGAATACCAGGTTATCATGGAACTTGAACCGAAGTACCAGCTCGACCCTTCGGCATTGGGGATGCTTTACATCCGCTCGTCAAGCGGTCAACTTGTCCCCTTGAATGCCGTCGCAATCCTCACCCGGAGTGTGGGACCCCTCACGGTAAGTCACCTGGGACAGCTTCCTGCCGTCACCCTTTCGTTCAATCTCAAACCCGGTGTCTCTATCGGAGATGCCGTAAACGGCGTCCATAAACTGGCGGCGGCGACGATTCCTACAACGATCAGCACGAGCTTTCAAGGGACAGCACAAGCCTTTGAATCGTCGATGCGTGGTCTCGGTCTTCTGTTGTTGATGGCCATTTTAGTCATTTACATCGTTCTGGGTATTCTTTACGAAAGCTTTATCCACCCTCTGACTATTCTTTCAGGTCTTCCTTCTGCCGGGGTCGGCGCTTTGCTCACATTGATGATTTTCCATCAAGACCTGAACGTCTATGCCTTTGTCGGAGTCATCATGCTCATCGGCATCGTCAAGAAGAACGCCATCATGATGATTGATTTTGCCCTGGCCGCAGAGCGAAAAGAAGGGAAAAGTCCTTCAGAGGCCATCTACCAGGGCTGTCTCATCCGATTCCGTCCTATCATGATGACCACGATGGCGGCACTCATGGCCACCCTGCCGATCGCCCTGGGCTACGGAGCGGGCGGAGAATCGCGGAAGCCCCTCGGACTCGCCGTGGTCGGTGGATTAATCTTTTCCCAGCTCATCACCCTCTATATCACCCCTGTCATCTACATTTACCTGGGGGCAGCACAGGACAAGCTGAAGCGCTGGCGCCGTAAGTGAAGCCTGTAAGGCCACGGGGCGCAAAGGCGAAGATACCGTATTCTTTATCGCAAAAATACAAAAGAGACCCTATTCCTTCGCCATCCGGGTTTTGATAGTATAAGAGTTATTGCCGGAAAGCCGTTTGCGGACAGAGCAGAGATGAAAAACATGATTTCCAATTCGAAGCTTGAGAAGAACGTGAGGATCTTCGATGATGAAAAGCAGATGTTGAAATTCATGATAGAAAAATGGGAGAATATTTCACACGAAAGCATTGAAAGAAGAGGATATTTCACCGTAGCGCTCTCAGGAGGCAAAACGCCCATCGTGTTTTATCAGAAGCTGGCTGAATGGGATAATAAATCCTTCTGGAAGAGGACCCATGTCTTTCTTGTCGACGAGAGGTTTGTCCCGTTTGAGGATGAGGACAGTAACTACAGGATGTTGAGGGAGACACTTTTAGGAAGAATTCCTATTCCTCAAGAAAATATCCATCCCATCCCCACTGAGAAAGTGAGCCTGGAGGCTTCGGCAAGGGAATATGAGAAGGATCTGGAGAGCTTTTTCAAAGTCCCAAAAGGTCAATTCCCTGACTTCGATCTTATCCTTTTGGGGATCGGAGAAGACGGTCACACCGCTTCGCTTTTTCCGGGCAGCAGAGCTTTGAGTGAGCGCAGGCGCCTGACTGCTGCCGTAGTGGTTGACGGGACGAGGCATGATCGGATCACGCTGACCCTGCAGGTCATCAATCACGCGGAGCATGTCATTTTCATTGTGACAGGGGCGAATAAGGCGCCTGTCCTGAAAAAGATCATAGCCGGGGACGATCCCTCGTTGCCGGCATCGATGGTCAAGCCGGGAAGCGGAAGGCTTCTATTTGTGATCGATCGGGAAGCAAGCTCGCAGCTCTACGCGTAAGGGCATACGACAGAGAGATTTGTCATCGAAGCAAAAGAAACCGAAAAATGGTATAAGCCAAACAAGCGGAAACCGCAGGAGGAGGTTCTATGAAACCCAAAGATCTTAAGACGAGAATATTTTTGGATGGAGGAGACCCCGAAGAGACGCGGAAGGCTATGGGCCTCCTCGGATTCCTTGACGGACAGACAACGAACCCGACCCTCATCTCGAAAAATCCCAGGGCCCGCGCCCGCCTCGAGAAGGGAGAAAAATTCACCAGAGAAGAGATCATCGATTTTTATCAGGAAACAGTCAAAGAAATTTCTAAACGGATCCCTCAGGGGTCGGTTTCCGTTGAAGTCTACTCGGATCTTTCAACCCTTGCGGAACCGATGTTGAAGCAGGCCAAGGAGATGTTTTCCTGGATTCCGAATGCCCATATTAAATTCCCCGTGTCACGAGAGGGACTGAAAGCGGCAGAGCAAGCCGTCAAGAGTGGGATGCGTGTCAACTTGACGCTCTGTTTCACCCAGGAGCAGGCGGCGGCGGTTTACGCAGCCACCCAGGGTGCGAAAAGGGGCGATGTCTTCGTCTCTCCCTTTATCGGCCGGCTGGATGACAGAGGAGAGAATGGAATGGATCTGATCTCCCATATTCTTAAGATGTACAAGAAGGGAGACGGCCATGTCATGGTCTTAACCGCGAGTGTGAGAAAAATGGATCATCTCCTCTATGCCCTCAGGCTCGGTTCAGACATTATCACCGTTCCGTTCAATGTTTTAAAAGAATGGGGCGAGAAGGGAATGCCTTTGCCCAAAGGCGACTATGTCTACGATTCGGGGAATCTAAAAGCCATCCCCTTTAAAGAGATCGACCTTGCGAAAAAATGGGAAGCCTACGATATCCGCCATGATTTGACGGATAAAGGCATGGAGCGATTTTCCGCCGATTGGAACGCCCTAATAAAAGCATAAACCGCATAGCGCAAAGGGTAAAGAGTACAGAGTACAGAGTGCAGAGTACAGAGTTTTACGCCATCCGCTATGCGCTCTGCTCTATGCCTGTTGGTTTTAGCTGGTTTCGCACGGCGGGATCTTTTCAGCAAGTTTTTTCTTCTTGGTCGGCGTGAATTCCTCTTTGATCGCCCAGTCCTTCCTGGCAAAGGAATCCTGTGCCTTGATGAGGAGCCAGTCCTCACCGCTCCCTCTGCCCTTCATCAAGATGAGAGCGAAGCCACCCTTTAATTTCTTCCCTTTCAGGCTAAAACTCAGCCTTCCTTTTTTTACAGCGGATTCCGGATCTTCCTCCGGTTGAAACTCGCCTGAGTCCCAGATCAGGACCGGTCCGGCTCCGTATTGCCCCTCTGGAATGATTCCCTCAAACTCGCCATATTCGAGGGGATGATCGTCCACCATCACAGCGAGCCGCTTGTCCGCCGGGTTCATCGAAGGCCCTTTAGGAATGGCCCATGATTTAAGGACCCCTGCGATCTCCAACCGGAAATCGTAGTGGAGACGGGTGGCATGGTGCTCATGGACAATGAATCTCATCCTATCCCCCTTATCCCCTTATACATCAACTCGTAAAAGAATTCTATTCCCTTCCGTTGAAAGCCATTACACCTTTTTTAAGATCTTCTGGAGAGGTTTGATCATCTCCTCTCTCATCCTCTTTCGATAGATTTCTTTCCGCATGGCTGGTATTCTGGTCAGAAGCATCAGGAGGGCAACGATGATTCGTGTCTTATAATCCTTTTGTGGGAAATCATAGAAACCGTGTCTTTTGTAGAAGCTGTGATCCGCCTGGAAAGGAAATCGAAGCTTTCCCCAAATATCATCCCTGAAGATTTTCATTCCTCCTACACCCAGAAAAGTGCGCGGTTTGACATAATGTTTTTCGGAAAATGAGATGAGACGCCTGGCAAAATTCTGCAGGGTTGCATCGATTTGTGGAGAATCTCCGTATTCATCTGTTACAAAATCAACAAGGTTCGCTTGTTGCCATTCCACGTATCCTTCAAAGATCTGAGTGAGATTAGGTAGCTGACCTAAGGGGCCGGAAATGATGAATCCCATCTGCTTCCCCGTAAAGGAAGGCGTATGGGTATTGAAGAAACCCCTGTCAAAAAATAATTTCCATCTCGAGGACAGATACCTGTCCTGAATCGTCCCGGCAAAAATAAGGACATCGGCAGTTTTTAACGTCGTGTTGTAGAACTCGATAAATTCATCCTTGCCGGTATAGGTGCATTCGTAATTGTAACCACATTGGATACAGCCCAGACATCCTCCCTTAACCTCAATATCATAGAGGTTCACGACTTCGATCCCGTTTAGAAAAGAACTCTTCAACTTCTCGATCATCCTGCCTAAGTTGGTCTGGGGATCGGTACAGTCTGTTAGAAGAATTACTTTTTTGTTCGTTTTGATTTTCTCTTCGGCGTGGCCGGGGGCATAGTCAACCTTCCTGTAAGTTAGGGGCTGAAAACTTTTTATGGCAGGGATTTTGGCTTCAATCGCTTGAAAAAAGTTTTCAGCAAAAGTGATCAATTCCTCCCTTTCCTTTTCTCTTAATAGATCATACATCCCTGCAGAAAATGAGCCCACGAATTTCATATCGAGATCATCACAAATCGCCCTTATGTAATTGTGAGCGGTATGGTCGAAGAAGTGGATGGATGTGGTTAATGCGGATGTGTACTTATTTTTGAAAACATCCTCTACTTTCCTTTCCCATAGGAGTTCAATAAACCTCTTGTATTGAGAAGAGACGAGAAAGACATAGAGGGGGAACGCCCACAGCACCCCGTCCGAAGACCTCACTTCATCCATGATCTCTTGAAAGGCCTCTGTGTCTTTTTCGATCTTTTTGATTTGGGAGGCGATGTTCAGGATTTTCAATTCGTGATGCGGAAACTTCTTCTGAATAAAATTCACATACTGCATGGTCACACTCAGGTTTCCCTTTGGACTTCCGTTCAGGACAGTAATTTTCATTGCAACAAGCTCCTTTCAAATGATCGACTCATCTTTGTCTCAATCCCCTCGGACCGATTTCTTCGTCAATTTCCTAGGAGAGGACGCCGGTTCCTTACGAGAAGACTCCTTCTTCCCCTTCTCTTCGATTTGCTTTAGCGCTTTATCACACCATTCCAAAACCATTCGATCAACCTTTCTGCCGTAATCCAGTGTCAAGCGCCAGTAAAGGGCATCCTTAAAAGCCCCCGTGGCATGCGCATATTGCTTAATCACCGAAGGGACTTCCTTTTCATACCTTTGCAGTAGATTCGCGTGATATTCCCGCCATGCGCGCAGGTGAGCGGCAAACTGAGATGGGTTCATTTGACTGCCGAAGAAAATCTTGATCAGCATGGCGTTGCGGGTTTCTGGCACTTCCGTTGGTTCGGCCAGCCAGCGTTTGAATTCTTCCTGCCCGGCCTTCGTGATAGTGTAAACGTTGCGACTCGGTTTGCCAGTCTGATGTTTCACCGTCAAGGTTAGCCACCCTTTTTTCTCCATCTGGGTGAGGGTGCGATAAATTTGCGGCAACGTGGCATTCCAAAAAAAATGGATGGACTTGTCAAACGTAGCCTTCAGTTCATACCCTGTGGTGGGCTGGTAATTGATTAAACCTAATAAGGCATGGGACAGGGACATGGGTTTCGCTCCTTATAAAATTTATTTTATATATAACTATGCACATATTAGCCTATGAATTGATCCCTGTCAAACGAATTTTTTGAGGGCTACGCGTTCTTTTTTAAAGCGATCAAGATTCCGGCAAAGATTGAAATCCCTCCAAGAACTTTCCAGATCGTCAGCCCTTCACCCAAAATAAAATAAGCTAATCGTGGACCCGATGGGTTCTCCCAAAATGGCAACCGCTACTATGGATGCCGGAAGATATTTCAGGGCCCAATTGAAGGTTGTGTGGCCGATCAACTGAGGGACAAGGGCGAGGAGAAAGAGATAGAAATAAGTGGAGGCTGAATATCCGTAGAATGATTGTCGAAAAATGACGGAGAGGAGAATCAATATCAATCCGGCCGTTGAATAGACAGGGAAGATGTAAGAGAAAAGTTCCTGATCCTTTCTCATTTTTCTTCCCACGAGGGAGGTATCCCGATGCAGCGATGGCCCCCAGAAAGGCCAGTCCATCTCCCGTCAAGGCCTCTCTCGAAAGGGTCATGTCTCCATAACCGATCAACCCACTCCCCAAAACCGAGAAAGCGATCCCTATTATTAAATTCAATCCAAGTCGTTCCTTTAAAAAGACCAAGCCCCCTACCCCAACAAAGATGGGATGGGTAGTCACGAGGACCACCGAACTGGCGACCGAAGTATACTTCAAAGCGCCAATCCATAAAGCGAAGTGGAGGCTAAGGAATAGGCCGGAGAGAAAAAACCATCCCAAGTCCTTTCGCTCCCACCCTCTCCATGGTTTTCTATAGCCAGTCAAAGGGGACAGCATCAGGGAGGCAAGTATGAGCCGGTAGGTGGCGATGACCAGAGCCGGCGCATCACAGAGCTTGATAAAAATTGAAGCCGTAGAGATCGCGATGATTCCGATAGACAGGAATGTATAAAGGCGAAACATCCCGGTCATTAATCACTCCATCATTAATATGGACACGGAAGACTAAATCCCTCCTTCCCTCCCTTTACAAAAGGGAGGAATTACCCCTCTTTGGCAAGGAGGGGAGATTTCCTGAAGCATTTATCTTCTTCAGGGACTCCTTGCCAACGTATCGCAATTCGGAGAGATCTTCAAGCTGGGGTGTTTGGCAAAACCTTCTTCCGCTATGCTCCATGCGCTCTGCCCTAATGCGGCTTAGTGAAAATTGACAGGTCGATGAAAAGATGGTACTTTTTGATTTCCTCCGTTGACTGGCCGGTGAAAAGAATTTCCAGGACAGCGGAGCAATAAAAGATTGAGACACCAAAGGCTACGGGGTGAGCGCCGTCGGTAAGACATTGAAAGAAGAAGTTCTCTATGTCGAAGAAATTACACCTTATTTCGATCCTGTTACTCGTCGCCTCCCCAACCCTCTCCTTTGCCCAGGCAAAACTCTCTAAACAGAGCACTAGCAGAATCGGCGTGACCCAGACCGCTTCCAGCCCGGACTTCGATGCAGACGCCAAGGGGTTTGAGAAGGCCCTGACCGAGGCCGGGTTCAAAGAGGGCAGCCGTGTCATTTATGACCGACAAAATGCTGAGGGAGATGTCAATCATACCCGGAGCATTGCCCACAAGTTCTTAAATGCCGATCTGAACCTGATCCACAGCATCGCCACCCCTTCTTCGCGGGCGGTGATAAAGGTCATCGCAGATATCCCTATCGTCTTCTCCTCGGTGACGGAGCCTGTTTATGCCGGGCTCATACCCAAAAGGAGTGCTGTTGGAACAGGAACCGGAACCAATGTCACGGGCGTCAGCGATCGTTGGCCTGTGGCTCTGCAGTTGGAGATGTACACCCGATTTTTTCCCAGGGCGAAAAAATGGGGAACGATTTACAATGCAGGTGATCCCAGGTCTGCTCTTTATATCAAAGAGCTGCGGGAGGCTGCCAAGAGATTGAAAGTCGAGCTGATCGAAGTGACGACTTCAAGCAGTGACGAGATCCTGCCAGCCGCTGAATTTCTCGCAAGGAAGGCCCAGATCATTTACATCACCTATGATCATATCGCCGTGTCTTCTTTTGATACGATCGTGAAAGTCTGTAACGAAAAGAAGATCCCTCTCTTCGGCGGCGATCTCGCCTGCGTCACAAAAGGGGCGATGGCCGCTTATGAATGGGATTATTTTCAAATCGGCTATTCTGCGGGCAGGAAGGCGGTTCGGATCTTGAAAGGGGAAAAACCGGGAGACATCCCCTGGGAGCTTGGAGGAAAATTGGTTCTTCTCATCAACGAGAAAGCCGCAAAGGCCCAGGGCGCCATTGTCCCGCCGGAGCTGTTGAAGAAGGCAGACAAGATCGTCCGGGAATAAGCCAAATATGAGAACATGGTGTAATACATCAAAAGTCCATTTTCTTTGTGTGTCATTCCGGACTTGATTAAGCCTGCCCCGTGCTTGACACGGGGGAATCTATCCTTTTCAATTGGAGGTTCAATGATCTCAATCGATTTGAAACGATGCACTTTATGCGGCCTCTGCGTTCCCGTCTGTGTCAGACGAATCTTGGAAGAGGGGGATCAGGGGGTCGTGGTTACGGACCCGGAGCTGTGTATCGACTGCGGGCACTGTAAAGCCGTTTGTCCGACGAATGCGCCGAGTTTCTCCCATCTCGACGAGACGGAATTCGAACCCGTTGCGAACGCGGATAGACTCCCCGATCCATCCGAGTTTCTCAGATTTCTTCGTCGCCGCCGGAGCACAAGGGTTTACAAGGACAAGCCGGTTGAAATTGAAAAACTGAGAATGATCCTGGAGGCGGGCCGATTTGCCCCTACCGGAGGGAATCGGCAGCCCTGCGAGTATACGGTCGTCAGAGGGCGAGAACTCTTGGATCAGGTGTGCTCGTTGGCGATTCAGACATTACAGAAACTGGGGGAAGCGGCGGAAGAGGCTTTCCGCAGGCATGATCAATTGGGGGAGCCCTTGCCCGAAGAATTCATTCCCCTCCAAAATTATCCGCCGGTTTGGGAACGGATGGCAAGGAAATGGGAGGAGGGAACAGACCTGCTCTTCTATCATGCCCCGGCACTGGTCCTGATCCGCATAAAGCGGGGAGCGACGACGTCTGCTGACGTCGATGCGGGTCTTTCTGCCATGCAAATGGTCTTGATGGCCGAAACGATGGGCCTGGGGACCTGTCTCAACGGATTCCTGGTAACCGCGCTCAAGCGTTCGGAAGAGTTGAGAAAAGTGTTGAACATTTCGGACGATCATCAGGTTCACGTGACGTTTACCGTAGGCTATCCCGATGTCGAGTTTCTGAGACTCGTGGCCCGGAATCCGGTCAATGTGAAATGGATGGGGGACGAACGATGACGGTTTTGAATCTTCCGAGCCTCACTTACAAATGGTTCCGTTTTGACGACCAGGGGATTAAGAAATGGTGGGGAAAAGACAATCTGATCCGATGGGATGATGTCACCTCCGTGAAGACCGTTATCATTAGTGCGCGAAACGCAAAGTATTATCAGACCCGAATCGAGACCAGAGCGAAGAAGGCCATATCCCTCAATTGCGTTCATTACTTCTCCTCCTTTTCAAAATTGCCTTCCTACAGCGAAGTTCTAAGACTCGTGGCGAGAAAAGTGGCGGAGCCTTTTGCATGTGAAAAAACAAACTTCGTTGCAAAATGGGGGATGGATATTGGGTCGATCAAGAAACTTCGGACGGCGACGAAGGGTCAGATCCCCCGTATCGAAGATTTGAAGTCTCTTGGAAACCTCTATCTGGTCCAATTCAATTTCTGGAGGGCAAGAAGGACCTTCCGCAAAATACTTGAGTTTAACCCGAACGACACCGATGCCTTGGAGGGTCTTGCGTTAGCGGAAATGGATTTGCAAAAGGCTCCTTCCAAAATCATTCCGCAGTATGAGCATCTTGTGGCACTTGACCCGAATCACGTAGGCTACCTGCGCCGGCTTACGACGCTCCTGCTCGATACGGACGATCCGCAGGCAGAGAATTATGCCGCGCGTCTGGTCAATCTCAATCCCGGAGAGGTCCAGGGTAGATTCTCGCTCGCCTTTTACAATTTTAGGAAAGGTCTCTTTTCAGAGGCGAAGATAATATTTCAGACGGTGGAAACGATTGCAAAGGATACGAGAGTAAAGGCGTATGCTCGCGCGCAGGTCGAATATATCGATCGATATGAGATGGATTCGGGGTTTAGAAAGAAAGAAGACGTCAAGAGGATCGGCCGGAAAGCATGGGGAGTGATCCTGGCCTATCTCGTGCCGGTGATCGTAGTATTGCTTCTCTTGCTCCGCATCGCTCGAAGAATATTTAAATTCTAAGAAAGAATGGAACAATCTCCACCAGAACGCTTATGACAAAATCCCTCCAAATATCGGACAGCCTGTCTTCAATTTGCCGAAGGATTCCCGAGTTGCGGACAAAGACATTCTAGTCCTTATTTCGGCGATCCGAAGCAGAGCGGATTTCTTAGTGACTGGCGACAAACAGCACTTTGGAAAAATAAAGGAACCCGGCGAATATCCATTGCGCGTGGTGACCCCTTCAGAATTTATCGACTCAATCCTTCCAGAGATTCTAAAAGAGTTCGGAGAAACGGATTAGCGTGAAGGCAGGGGATACCAGACGGCAATAAACCACGCCCTGCGATCCACGCCGTCTTCGGCCCCGGTGAGTCGAGGGGGACCCCGCCTCGATGAGCCCCCGGCGAGGCAGGCACGAGTCACGAATCACGGCCCCGAACCACGTAGGGTTCAGGGTAAGCACTCACACAGACACGATGTATTAAAGCGAACACACGACACGAATCACGGTCTTAATAATCCGCAATCTATATTTGTTAGGCGCTATGCGCTAAGCGCTATGCTCCATGCCTTTCTTTCAGGGCGGCTCAGATCACCAATACTGCTCTCTCTCGATGATCGTGGCAACGCCCTGTCCCCCGCCGCAGCAGGCATTGGCCAAGCCGTAGCGGGCACCTTTCAGCTTAAGGATGCGCGCGAGGGTCCCGACCAGCCGATTGCCGGTGGCGCCCAGCGGGTGTCCGATAGCGGTACCGCCCCCCATAACATTCACGCGGTCCGGATCGATGCCGAGCTCTTTGATGCAGTTGAGCGCAACAATGCAGAACGCCTCGTTGATCTCCCAGTAGTCGATATCCTTTGCTTTCAGTCCGGCCTTTTCCAGCGCCAAGCGAGAGGCCGGCACCGGACCTACCCCCATGATCGTGGGGTCAACCCCGGCGAAACCGATGGAACGGAGGGTGGCCATGGGCTTGAGTCCTTTCTTTTTGGCCTTCTCCTTCGACATCAGGATCATCGATGTGGCCGCTGCATTCAAGGGAGAGGAGTTGCCGGCGGTAATCACGCCGTCTTCTTTAAAGGCTGGCTTGAGATCCCTCATCCCCTCATACGTGGCACCGGCCCGCACGGCCATGTCCCTGTCAATCACCATCATCTTGCCATCCGCCTGCTCGGCCTCGATGGGCAAGATCTCGTCCTTAAAGAAACCCTCCTTCTGTGCCTTTTCCGTCAGGTTGTGAGAACGTGTGCCCCATCGGTCCATGTCCTCTTTCGTAAAATCCCTCAGGGTGAAGAGTTTTTCAGCCGTAAATCCCATATTGGAGAGGGTGGCAAAGTCCCAGTGTTTCATCGCCTCGTCATTTAAAAAGCGGGGGTTAGGGCTGATGGCGCCTTCTTTTGCCCTCAATTTAGCACCGTAATTCCGGGTCATATGCTCCATCCCTCCGACGAGCACCGTGTCCGCAAAGCCGGCCGCAATCTCCAGAAATCCAATGTGGATGCCAGCCATGGAAGAGCCGCACTGCTGATCCACGAACTTGGCCGGAATGGTTTGGGGCAGATTGGCGAGGAGGATGGGATACCTGCCGCCATAGGTCCAATTCTCGTTCACGCCCACCGCAGACCCCACCAGAAAATCGTCTATCTCCTCGGGCTTTACCCCGCTCCTCTTGAGCACCTCCGGCAGAAGCCGTGCCAGGAGGTCATCGGCCCTCAACTTGTAGAATACATCCCTTTCGGGCTCATTGGGTCTCGATCTGGATTGTGCTGTCCTCAAATATCCGACAATGACAACATCTCTTAGTTCCTTCATTGGTGTACCTCCTTGATTTTTTGGTCCTACCCGCATCCTGTGGCTTTTTTCACAAATGAGCGGTAGAAACCAGTATAAGAAATTTACTCCGTACGTGTCAATAAGTAATCAGGTCTATTGATAGCCGCAGATGGAAGAAGTGGTATCAAAGGCAAGCCATCGAACGAGTGCGCCCTGCCCTGTGGGCGGGGAGATTCACGAATCATTGGGGGGAAACTTTTTAAAGACATTCAGAAACATAGAGAAGTAAATTCCATGACTAACATTGTGGGTAAACTTTGGGGCCGGATCGACCTGAAGAAGACTACTCCAGCTTAAAATCACAAATTGTGATTTTAAAATTCATGTATTCTTCGATTCAAGGTCGCAATTTGCGACCACATCGAAGATCGTCATGAGGTCACATTTGGGACCTTAAAAATATAATATTTCGGCTTGACAAATACATACCCCGTGGATTTAAGTACATCAAATTTGATGTGTTTAAGCAAAGGCAATATGTCCCCTTAACTGCAACGCGAAAATGTCCCCTTGATTGTGTTTCAATTTAGTGCGTTTTAAAGGGAGCAAGTGTTTTCTGATCATTGGGTACCGAATCCAGAGTACAACGAATTGCCAGGATGCGTTAGAAACGATGATCATCTGCTTCCCCATAGGTTGATATCCACCCAAAAACCCAATTTCATGCTGCTCATGAGCCCTGTGCCGAAGGAGCTTGTGCTGACGGAGCGGAAGCCCAATAAACCCATTGGTCAGGGAAAGTACCTTTGATGTGTCGAGTATGTTTAAGCGCCCGAACCGGCTCTCGAAGCTCTGTTGAAGGATGTTTCGCGATGACTTGATCCTGGTAATAGACCCTCCATGACCCATTAAGGAGTTGTCGGACTTCGACTTGAGCCTTGGCATAGGAGCGCCGGTTGGGACCGGGAAGAACATCCAAAATCAGACCTCCAATCCGAACACTGTTATCATTGCCTACGACCGAGCGGTAGCGGAAGCTAATCAATCGGTCCAGATCGAGCTCTTCGGGCACCTTGCGCCAGGCTTTCTCAGATTCTCGGGCAGGGATCGCAAAACGACGATTAAACCTTGGGATAAAGGTTTTGAGAAAGCGATTTGCTGCTTCGAGACCCTGGATCCGTTGGAGGCCTAGTTCAGCGATGAGGCGATCCTGCAAGGTCCCAAAGAGCCTTTCGATTCGCCCTTTGGCCTGCGGGGAGAGTGCCGCAATGGACTCAATGCCCAAGGCTTCAAGCGCCAAGCCCACCTGAGTCGGTTCCTGACGACCAGCCAACTGTTCTTCCAAGCTCCAATGCGAATCATTTCGATGAAGCGACCCATGACGATCGTGATACATCACCAAAGGAATCCCATAACGTTTAACCACCTCTCGAAGCAGCCACAGATACCCTGACGAGCCTTCAAAAGGAAAAAACCGGGCCACCAGCAGTTTGCCGGTTGCATCATCCATGGCGGCCATCAGGCAACACGCAGGCCGATCCGGACCTAACCAGTGATGGGGACTTCCATCCCAAAGCACCATGGCCCCCTCCTGAGCCTTTCGCTCCCGACGCTTGCGGTGCCCAGGTGCTCGACGACGGCGCTTGGGTGCTACCCCTGCCTTACGCCTTAACTTCCTCACTGTCTCTCGGCTCAACTCAATCTGATGCTCCTCGGACAACTTCTCCGTAAAATGCATATCATTAAAATCCTCGTAGAGCCCTTTGGAGAGCTCGAGAACTTTCTGACGGATGGAATCCGCCGTCAGGTTCCATGGAGCGCGCCCCGTGTTTCCATGGATGATGCCTTTCACTCCCTTGACTCGAAGCGCTCTTCGAATTCGTTTGGCCTGCCGGTAGGACACACCTATCTTCTCTCTTGCCTCCTTCAAGGTGATCTTTCCTCCCTCCACCAAACCCATTACCCGCCACCTCTGTAGCTGCCTCTGACTCATAAGTATCTTTTCCCCTTTCATAGGGGACATTTTAGCTTGGCAGTTACAGGGGACACTTTCCCTTTGCTAACACAGTACATCAAATTTGATGTTGACTCCTCATGGAATTGAGTGTAGAATCTATCGACACAGATATGAAGAAAACTAATTTTGACCTCTATCTTGAAGAACAATTGAAAGATCCGGGTTGCGCTCAGAAATTCATAAAGGCTGGCGAAGCCTGGGACGTTGCCATTCAACTTGTTTCCCTTCGCAAGAAGGCTGGGCTGTCTCAGAAAGAACTGGCTAAGAGGGTTGGGACATCTCAACAGCAAATTAGCCGTCTGGAATCGCCTTCCTATGAGGGGCACTCCCTGAGCATGCTGCGTCGGGTCGCAGATATCCTCGCAGCCAGCGTTCATGTAGAGATCCGAAGTAGGAAACAGCAGCCTCCACCCGATGTTGCCGAAGCCAAAGCCGTTTATAGAACCAAGAGTACGGATATGGGAAAACAACAAAATGAACTCCAAAAGTTTGAGTTGGACTTTTTGAAAAAAGAGAAGGTGGACATGGTGAGGAATTTCCGCATTGCGGAGGCTCTGTATAGAGAAGCAGTGACTCTTGGTATTATCCCATTGAAAGACCCTCTTGATGGAATAGAGGTGGATCTAAAAATAGCACGGGTCGTTAATAGTGTTTGAGAGATTACTTAAAAACATTGCGCTTCAGTTGAAGAAGGCGTCGATTCCCTACATGGTGATCGGCGGCCAAGCTGTGCTTCTTTACGGGGAGCCAAGGCTGACACGGGATATTGATATCACCATGGGGATTGGCGTCGAGGGATTGAATAAGGTTAAGAAAATCATCCCGATCATTGGCCTCAAGAGTCTTGTTCAGAAGGAAAAGGAATTTGTGGAGCGGAACATGGTGCTTCCTACCACAGATAAAAGAAGTGGTATTCGGGTTGATTTTATTTTCTCATTCTCCCCTTATGGGCGGCAAGCCATCGAGAGGGCAAAAGAAATCAAACTCGGCAGAACTTCTGTAAGATATGCATCCCTTGAGGATGTCGTAGTCCATAAGGTCATCGCCGGAAGGGCAAGGGATCTTGAGGATGTGAGATCCATTCTGTTAAAAAACCCGAGGTACGATTCAGGCTATATCAAAAAGTGGTTGAAGGCGTTTGACAAATCCTTGGGAGGAAAGTTCTTAAAGGTTTTTAGAAGCATAGAGAAGGAAATCAGTGACTTCAACACGAAGCGCTAACACGAAACACGAGTCACGGTTGTTGCAATTGAACGGTGAGGCTAGGTCGTTTCGATAATGCGCAATCCCCGCCTTGGCGAGGCAGACGAGATCCCTGTCTACCCCAGCAGAAAAATTTCTTCAAAGTGTCTGAAATGTTACTGCATGCCCGTATTGGTCAATTTCTGGCCAGATGAACTCCCCATTCGTTTCTTAATTACCGTTAGAAATCGATAACATAAACTTGTTTGGCTTTTGGAACGGAAAATGCTTAATGTTTCCTCTTGGAGGCATGTATGAAAAAGTGCATTGAGAAATCTGGAGGTTTTGAAATTGTGTGGCTGAGTGTTTCAAGGATAGAAGATACAAGCTCTCAGGGCGAGGGTTCGAATCTTCCGTTCGCCAATGACCACAACAACGTTATTATCTTCATCGATGGGTCGGGATGGTCGAGAAGAAAAACGAATCGTGTCAGAGTTCATGTCTTGAGTCCCAGGGGCGAGGAATGGGGAAGCCAGCTAGTTGCTTCAGAAGAGTTTTTAAAGGATCTAAGAGCGTGTGTTCGAACCATTCTTAAAGATTCAGATAGGAAATTGGATATGGAAGTTAAAAACATTCCTTATGCGTGGGCCCACGCCTAATGCAAGGAACTTCGAGTGAAACTCTCTCCGCCAAACAAAGAATATATCCTTCGCGTCCTCAGCGGCTCTGCGGTGAAAATCCTAAAGTGAATGATTGTAATCCCTCTGTTTCTCTGATATAGTGACCGCGATTACGGGTTAGTTTTCAGTATTCGATAATGACGCTATGCTCTATGCTTTGGGAGATGGCGCAGGATCGGTTGGAAGAATGTGTGTGGAGCCCCCCCCGTGGAAAAGGGTCGAGCCATTCAAAGGCTGAGCGGGGGCGACATCCCGGCCAAGAGTTGGTGGCCTTCTGCTGTCGGGGCAAGCTGTGGTTACAGGAGCGCACTCCAGAACAGTTGAAAGGGGAAGGGGAGTGAATGACTGATAAGATGTCAAAAGGCAGATACTTGATTCCTATTGAGCGGATTGAACGATCTATCTTATTGATCCGTGGTCAGAAAGTCATGCTCGACCGTGATCTGGCCCAGTTATACGACGTGGAAACTCGTGCCTTGAACCAGGCAGTCCGCAGAAATATAGACCGTTTCCCTGAGGATTTTATGTTTCGCTTAACCCGTGAAGAGATCATGAGGATATCACAATTTGTGATATCCTCGGCCCACCCCGGAGTTGCGACACTGAAATTTTCAAAGAATGTGACGGCTTTTACAGAACATGGGGTAGCCATGCCCTCCGAGGGTATTTAAAGGCACGAATATGCCGGTTGGACGGACCAAGAGAGAAGAGACCTTAATTACAAAAGATGTGGGATCGCTGATTATTACGATACGAAATCAGAAAGTTATTGTTGATCATGATTTGGCAGAGATTTACGGGGTGGAAACACGTCGACTTAATGAGCAGGTCAAACGCAACCCAGATAGGTTCCCCCAAGATTTTATGTTTCAGCTCACGAAAGAAGAGGCAATTTTCTGGGCCCGTTCAAGATCGCAAATTGCGATCTTGAAACGTGGTAAGAATATCAAATATCTACCATACGCATTCACTGAGCACGGCGCAATCATGGCAGCCAATGTGCTGAACAGCCCCCAGGCGGTAAGGATGAGCGTTTTTGTCGTTCGGGCTTTTGTCAAGCTTCGCGAGATGCTGTCAACACATAAGGAATTAGCTCACAAGCTGGCCGAGCTGGAGAGAAAACTACAAAACCATGATGAATCTATAAGATCCTTGGTAGCAGCTATCAGGCAAGTTTACCCCGTTAGAGATCACAAGTCATGTACTATGTTTATGTAATACGGAGCCAGAAAGACAAACAGTTTTATACAGGATTTACGAGTGATCTACAGAACCGCTTCCGGGAACACAACGCAGGGAGAGTGTCTTCGACAAAAGGAAGATGCCCTTTCGAGCTTATATATTATGAGACGTGTCTGAACGAACAAGATGCTCTGGCGCGTGAGAAATACTTGAAGTCAGGAATGGGTAAGCGCTATTTGAAAAATAGGCTGAAGCGGTTCTTATCTCTAACGGGGTGAATGGCACCACCAGAACCGGAACCCCCAGAGAAAAGGATTGGATTCCTTGTTGAGGAACCCAGAGTTCCTTATCGGACAAAAATGAAGAGGAAGGTTAAGTAAAAAGAAGGAACGCTATGCCCTGTGCGCTTTGCGCTATGCGGTATTTTGAGGTAGCCCATGCCGGCGATTGCATCTCTTGAAGATTTGAAGGCGGCCCAGAAAGATGGCTCGAGTATTTACCCTATGCTCTACCTGTCCCGCCGTAGTCCCTTAACGGGACGTAGGAGGATGCGCTATGCTCATTGCTTTTCTTACGGACACGGACACGTTTTTACAATTGAACGCTGAGGTTAGATAGTTTTGATATTCCGCATTCCGCAATCCCTGCCTCGCCAACGTCTCATCAAGGCGGGCGCAATCCGCATTTGGGTATGTGAAAGGTGAGGGCGGATGAGATTTCTAGAAGGAAAAACAAGTGTATGAATTCAACTACGTCCCGCAGGTCAGGGGAAATGAGGTAGACTAGACACTATTGGGGTTCTAAGACATGAGGAAACCCCTCGGTAAGTGTTCAGGACAGGCATAAGAAATAATGGCTGGAGAAGATAAGGTAACAAGCATAAAGAACTGGCCGGAGGATGATAGGCCGAGAGAGAAGTTGCTCAAAAAAGGTACTAAGGCGCTGAGTAATTCCGAGCTTCTGGCCATTCTTTTGCGTACCGGTACCAGCGGCTCCAGCGCAATAGACCTTGCGCGAAGTATTATGAAGAAATTTGGCACCTTCCGAAATATGGCACATACGGACGCGCGCGACTGGAAGGAAATTAAAGGGCTGGGGAGCGCTAAGATTGCTCATGTTCAGGCCGCGCTTGAGATCGGGAGGCGCTATCGTGAGGATGAAGTAACTACCGTGAAGCAAAAGATTACTTCGGCTAAAGATGTCATCAACATCATCATGCCACAAATGCGTGATCTAAAGACCGAGGTATTTAAGGTCGTCTGTCTCGATAGTAATAACAGGATTATCGATATTTCAGACGCGGCCTGTGGGACAGTCAATCACGCTGTGCCGATTGTCCGGGAGATCATTCATTCAGCTTTGCAGAAATTCGCGGCATCTATCATTTGTGTCCATAATCACCCCAGTGCGAACATCACGCCAAGCACACAGGATAAGAAATTTACCAAAGAGCTATGTGATGCCGGAAAATTAATGGAAATTAAAGTCTTGGACCATGTCATTATTGGCGATAACGAGTTTTATAGCTTTGCAGATGAAGGGCTAATGGGCTGAAAATGCCAAATCAGACCCCGGAACAGATAGCGCGAGATAATATTGACAGGCAATTGGATGATTGCGGCTGGATTGTTCAGAATAAGAAACAAATTAACCTGACTGCCGGGCTTGGTGTAGCGGTGAGGGAATATCAGACCGACATCGGCCCTGCGGATTATGTTTTGTTTGTAGCAGGGAAACCTCTTGGTGTTATTGAAGCGAAAAAAGAAGAGGAGGGTGTTCGATTAACCACGCATGAAGACCAATCAAAAGATTATGCCGACAGCAAGCTAAAATATCTGAATAACGCCCCATTGCCTTTTGTCTATGAAAGTACAGGCGAACTAACTCGGTTTACCGATTATCGAGACCCTAAGCCTCGTTCAAGACCTGTTTTCACCTTTTATCGGCCGGAAACCTTCCAGGAATGGTTGAAACGCGGTAACTCTCTACGGCGGCGCGTGTTGGATATTCCTGCTTTACTGACCCCTGATGTCAATAGTGGACACGAAGCGCTCTCTCATGCTGCAAGTTGCCTTGTATAGAACTGCCGCTCATAGACAACCGGAGAAAGGTACCCCAGCCGTGCTTGCCGTCTTTGCCGATTGTAGAATACCTCGATGTATTCCGTGATCTCCCGGATGGCCTGCTCTCTCGTCTTGAAGCGACAGTGATGGACAAGCTCATTCTTGAGCGTACCCCAGAAGCTCTCCATGGGAGCATTGTCGTAGCAGTCGCCCTTCCTGCTCATAGATGCTCTCATCTTGAACTGATCCACCAGCTTCCGGTATTCATGGGCGCAGTACTGACTCCCACGATCCGAATGGTGAATCAGGCCTGCTCCGGGCCGTTTGGCTGCCACGGCTCTGAACAGAGACTGGCTCACCAGGTTCTTGGTGAGACGATTGCCCATGGCATATCCAACGATTTCTCCCGTGCAGAGGTCCTTATGCCCTGCCAGATAGAGCCAGCCTTCTTCTGTGGGGATATAGGTAATGTCGCTGACCCAAACCTCGTTCGGCGTCGTTGCCTTAAACTGCTGATTGAGCAGATTCTGTGCCACAGGCAGAGCATGCTTCGAATCCGTGGTGGCCTTGAACTTCCTCTTCTGCTTACACCGTAACCCAAGCTTCTTCCTGATCCGTCTGATCCGGCAGATCCCGACCTTTACACCCTGTTCTTTGAGCTCATGCTGTAATCTCTCTGGACCGCACGTCTCACGGGTCCTCTTGTGGGCGGCTTTTATCTCTACTTCCAGCCTTCCCTCTTCCAGGACACGTTTGGAAGGCTTGCGCCTGAACCATTGGTAATAACCGCTCTTGGATACACGCAGAATACGGCACATCATCCCAATACAATACTTGAATCGCATTGCTTTCATGATCGCGTACCTGGCAGCGACTCCTTCGCAAAGTACACGGCCGCTTTTTTTAATATGTCTCGCTCCATCCTGGCTTCTGCCAGTTCACGCTTCACCCGGGCAAGCTCCATCTCTATTTCCGTAAGCGGCCTCTGGTGCTTTCCAACCTCCTTAAGCTTGCCTTCTCTGCTCGCCTTAACCCAGTACCGTATTGTCGAGGCCGCAACCGATAACCGACGCCCCACCTCCGGTATCTTTAATCCGCCTTCTGTTACGAGCTTCACTGCTTCCTCTCGAAGTTCCTTCGTGTAGATTGCTCTCGGAATCCTTTCCATTCTGACACCTCCGTCTTTAGTATTTTACCTCAACTTTGGTGTCCACAAAAGTCATCTTACCCCATACAAACCATTGGACTGAGGGATTGCCAGATCATCGCGATCAACAAGCTGGAAGATTCCTTCCGTAGAAATCAACCCAAAGCCCTCATTCAGATGGCTACGGGTTCGGGAAAGACCTTTACGGCCATCACGGCTATTTATCGCTTACTTACGTATGCCAAAGCGAAGCGGGTATTGTTTCTGGTAGATACAAAAAACTTGGGGGAGCAGGCTGAACAGGAATTCATGGCGTATATGCCCAACGACGATAATCGCAAGTTTTCTGAATTGTATGGCGTGCATCGCTTGAAATCAAGCTTCGTGCCTACCGACAATCAGGTGTATATCAGCACCATTCAGCGTTTATATTCGATCCTGAAGGAAGAAGAGTTAGACGAAAAAGCCGAGGAGACAAACCCCGGTGAAATAAAATGGGAGAAACGCCAGCCGGTTCCGGTAGGATATAATGCCAAATTACCCCCTGAGTTTTTTGACTTTGTTGTGATCGACGAATGCCACCGCAGCATTTATAACCTTTGGAAACAAGTGTTGGACTATTTCGATGCCTTTTTGATTGGCTTAACCGCTACGCCCGACAACCGCACCTTTGGCTTTTTCAACCAGAACATTGTTAGTGAATACACCCACGAGCAAGCCGTTTCCGATGGCGTGAATGTGGGCAGTGATGTCTATCTCATTGAAACCGAAATCACTAAAAAAGGAGCCACTATCTGGAAAGGGCAGTATGTGGATCATCGGGAAAAACTAAGCCGCAAAAAACGCTGGGAACAGTTGGATGAGGATGTAGTTTATTCAAAAATGGAACTGGATGACAAAGTGGTAAACCCCAACCAAATCCGTACTATTATTCGCACCTTCAAAGAGCACTTGCCGGAAATGTTCCCCGACCGCACCAATGAGAAGGGGGAACTTGAAGTGCCGAAAACGCTGATATTTGCCAAAACCGACAGCCACGCCGACGATATTATCCAGATTGTGCGGGAGGAGTTTGGAGAAGAAAACCGCTTCTGTAAAAAGATCACCTACAACAATAAAATCGAGGATCCCAAAAACGTCTTGGCCCAGTTCCGCAACGATTACCACCCACGTATTGCCGTTACTGTGGATATGATTGCTACCGGCACTGATGTAAAACCGCTGGAATGTCTGCTTTTTATGCGGGATGTAAAGAGCCGAAACTACTTTGAGCAGATGAAAGGCCGCGGCACACGCATCATCAATCTTGATGACCTCAAAAAAGTAACGCCTTCGGCTAAATTGACAAAGGACCATTATGTGATTGTGGATGCTGTGGGTGTTACCAAGAGCCTGAAAACCGACAGCCGCCCCCTGGAGAAAAAACCCGGTGTGCCGCTGAAAGATTTGTTAGCGGCCATTACCGTGGGAGCACGAGATGAAGATTTGTTCACCTCTTTGGCCAATCGCCTGGCCCGCCTGGGAAAACAACTCACCGATAAAGAAAAATTTATTTTTGCTGAAAAAGCAAACGACAAAACCATTACGGAGGTTGTCAAGGAACTGCTCAACGCCTATAACCCCGACACATTGGAAGACCTGCGCCTAAAAGTTGAGCAGGAAAATCCGGATACGGCGCCTATTGAGAAAGAAGAAAAACTAAATTTTCTAAATAGCGCTCTACAAAATCAGGTGGCAAGTACTTTTAACGGCGAACTCAATGACTACATCGAAAACGTACGGAAGGTTCATGAGCAAATTATCGATCTGATAAACCCCGATAAGGTAACCGCTGTTGGCTGGGACAAAGACAATAAAGACAAAGCCCAGGAGTTAATAAAAACCTTTGCCGACTGGATAACACGCCACAAAGATGAAATTACGGCCCTGCAAATCTTTTACGGCCAGCCCTACCGGAGGCGCGAGCTGACTTTTAAGATGATTAAAGAACTGGCAGATGCCATTGTTGCCGACAAACCCACGCTTGCGCCTTTGAGCGTGTGGCGGGCCTACGAATTGTTGGAAAGTGTCAGCGGCCAACCCAAAAATGAACTGGTAGCCCTGGTTTCCCTTATCCGCAAAGTGGCGGGCATTGATGCCACACTCATCTCTTATGACAAAACAGTGGATAAGAATTTTCAGAGCTGGGTGTTTAAAAAACAGGCCGGCACTCTGAAATTTACCGAAGAACAAATGCAGTGGCTGCGGATGCTCAAAGAACATATTGCCGCATCGATTTCTGTCGCTGCCGACGATTTGGACTACACGCCTTTTAACGACCATGGTGGCAAGGGAAAGATGTGGCAGCTCTTCGGGAATGAGTCGGAAAATATTATTAACGAACTGAACGAAGCATTGGCGGCATAGGAGGACTGTGGAGAAAGAATTACCTAATGGCTGGGCATGGGCGACTATTCCAGAAATGATACCAAGCGAAGGCGTATTTGTTGATGGGGATTGGATAGAAAGTAAAGACCAAGATCCGAATGGTGAGGTTCGTTTAATTCAATTGGCGGACATCGGGGATGGTGATTTTAAAAATAAATCATCCCGTTTTTTGACATTAAAGCGAGCGAATGCATTGAATTGCAATTTTTTGCAGCAGAACGATATCCTTGTAGCGAGGATGCCAGATCCTATTGGTAGAGCTTGTTTGTTTCCACTAAAAAATGAAAATTCATTTGTAACAGCAGTTGACGTTGCAATAATTAGACTTGGAGATAAAAGTGTCATTCCTAAATATTTAATGCATTCTATCAATAATCTTTACATAAGACGCGAAATAGAAAGTTTACAAAGTGGTACAACTAGAAAAAGAATTTCAAGAAGTAATTTTGCAATTATTAAAATCCCCCTCCCACCCATTCCCGAGCAGCATCGCATTGTTGCCAAAATAGAAGAGCTATTCAGCAGTTGGGATAAAGGCATCGAAACCCTCAAAACCGCTAGGCAACAGCTCAAAATCTATCGGCAGGCAGTGTTGAAATGGGCATTTGAAGGCAAGCTGACGAATAAAAATGTGAAGGACGGAAAATTGCCCGAAGGCTGGACACGAGTAAGTTTGAAAGAGCTTGTTGAAAAAGTCGCTGATGGACCTTTTGGATCAAATTTGAAAACCTCCGATTATGCAAATAATGGTATAAGAGTAATCCGTTTGGAAAATATTGGATATATGAAGTTTAGAAATGAATTCGAATCATTTGTCACAAAAGATAAATATGAAACAATCAAGAAACATACTGTCTCGAAAGGAGATATCATTTTCTCGTCATTTATAAATGAAAATATAAGGGCTGCAATTGTGCCCGATTTTATTGATAAGGCTGTCAACAAAGCAGACTGCTTTCAGGTAAGACCTTCCGAAGATAAAATCTGCAATAAATATCTATTTTATTATTTTTCGACGAGAGAAATGTATCACCAGTTGATTGACGAAATCCATGGTGCAACAAGACCACGCATTAATACTACACAATTGAAATCTTGCCAAATTCCACTTGCTCCTATCTCCGAACAACAACTCATTGTCGCCGAAATCGAATCCCGGCTGTCGGTTTGTGACAAAATTGAAGAGAGCCTCGAGCACAGCCTGAAGCAGTCCGAAGTTTTGAGGCAAAGCATCTTAAAGAAAGCCTTTGAGGGCAAGCTTGCTCCCCAAGACCCGAATGATGAACCGGCCAGCGTATTGTTGGAACGGATCAAGGCTGAGAGGGGAAAGAATAAAGCGGAGAATTCGCCATGCCAGCAGGCAGGAAGAACAAAAGCCAAAAAGGCAAAATCATGAGTAATGAAGCCGGCAATACATCGGGCATTATCAGTAAGGTCTGGAGCTATTGCAATACTCTGCGCGATGATGGCGTGGGGTATGGCGATTACTTGGAACAGCTCACCTATCTGCTCTTCTTGAAGATGGCTGACGAGTTCAGCAGGCCTCCTTATAACCGAAAATTGCCCATTCCAAAGGAATACACATGGGAAAACCTCACGGCAAAACGCGGCGCTGAATTGGAATCACATTACACGATACTGCTACGCGAGCTGTCGCGTTCCAAGGGTATTTTGGGTCAGATATTTACAAAAAGCCAAAACAAGATTCAAGATCCGGCCAAGCTCTTCAAGCTCATTGATATGATCGACAAAGAGCAGTGGACCATTATGGGGGCAGATGTCAAAGGCAAGATTTATGAAGGTCTTTTGGAGAAAAACGCGGAGGATACCAAAAGTGGGGCAGGGCAGTATTTTACACCGCGTGCCTTGATTAAAGCCATGGTTGCCTGTATGCAGCCGCAGCCGATGAAATCCATCGCTGACCCTGCCTGCGGCACTGGTGGGTTTTTCCTGGCGGCGTATGATTATATTTCCGATCCTAAAAACTTCACGCTGAACAAAGATCAAAAAGAGTTTTTAAAAAACAAAACCTTCTACGGTAACGAAATCGTAGCAGGCGCGCGCAGGCTGGCGCTCATGAATATGTTCCTACACAACATAGGTGACATTGATTCAGAGACATTTATTCTGCCTACTGATTCACTTGTGGCCGATACTGGTTTACGGGTGGATTATGTGCTTACTAATCCGCCCTTCGGGAAGAAAAGCAGCATGACCTTCACCAATGAAGAAGGCGAACAGGAGAAAGAAGACCTTACTTACAACCGGCAGGACTTCTGGGCAACGACGAGCAACAAACAACTTAACTTTGTCCAACACATCCACACGATGCTCAAAACCAGCGGTAAAGCGGCGGTCGTATTGCCCGATAATGTGTTGTTTGAAGGCGGGGCGGGTGAGACTGTCCGAAAAAAATTGCTCGAAACAACCGATCTGCACACAATCTTGCGACTTCCGACAGGCATATTCTACGCTCAGGGCGTCAAAGCAAACGTCTTGTTTTTCGATAATAAACCGGCCAGTAAAGATCCGTGGACAAGTGAAGTGTGGATATATGATTACCGAACCAACATCCGTCATACCCTGAAGAAATCACCTTTGAAGTTTGAAGACCTCAAAGAATTTATTGAGTGTTACAACGCGTCAAATAGACATAAGCGGAAAGAGACCTGGCATCCCGAAAGCAATCCCGAAGGGCGCTGGCGCAAATTTACTTATGAGGAAATAGTAAGCCGGGATAAGACCAGTCTGGATATTACCTGGCTCAAAGATAAAAGCCTTGCCGATCTCGATAATTTACCCGACCCGGATGTATTGGCCAACGACATCATCGAAAATCTCGAAGCGGCAACGGAAAGCTTCAAAGAAATCATGGTAACCATAAACGGGAAATAGTAGACAAGGGGGCCGGGCCTTGCCACGAGACAAATTAATTAACACTTCCATATCATCCATAAAAAAGCTGCCCCGGCGAGGTTTAAAATATTTTCGATTGGGTGGAGATATTGTTAAGCGGACAAATTTCAATTTTAGACTATTTGATTGTCATGGGAGTCTGCAAAGACGCCAAAAGGTTTGATGATTAAGTGAAATATAACTTCAGAATAAAAAATAATGTTGGCCGCTGGGATAGATGCAAAGGAGTAACATATGGTGAAACTTACAGAAGCGTCTCTAGACTGGGCCTTAAGCCACATTGAACGCTTCGGAGACACAAACATCTTCCCAATACCATTCGAGTTCGAAGCAATTCGATATGCATGGGAATCTGATGTCAAGCCATTCCTTCGCAAAGAAGATATTCTGAATTGGAACACGAGGCCCTATCGACGTTGTCTCACTCCGAAGCACCGCTACGGATTCCGCATTGCAACACAACTTGATCCTCTCGATATAATTATATTTACAGCACTGGTTTACGAAATAGGGAAAGACATAGAGGCATCCCGCATTCCCGCCAGTAAGACAATCACATTTTCCAATCGCTTTAGGCCTGCCAAAGACGGACAGATGTACGACCCTAATTATAACTACACCGAATTTCAGGCACACTGTGCAACGCTTTCAGATCCAAAGAAGTACAAATACGTCGTACTTGCGGACATCGCAGACTTCTTCCCCCGAATCTATTCGCACCCCTTAGAAAACGCGCTAACTGACTGTACGACCAAACACGAGCATGTGTCAGCTATCAAGAGACTCTTGAAGAGCTGGAACTTCACTGTATCAGTAGGCATACCTGTTGGTCCGCAAAGTTCAATGCTCCTTGCGGAACTCGTTCTTGACGATGTTGACAGAGGGTTAGTTGACGAGGGTACTCGGTTCTGCAGATACGTGGATGATTATAGGATTTTCTGCGAGACAGAAGTAGATGCCCATGAAAAATTAGCCCTTCTTGCGGGCATTTTGTACGAGAACCATGCACTAACCCTGCAACAACACAAGACCCTGATTCTTCCCATAAAGCTGTTTCAGGAACGATTTCTTTGCTCTGAAAAAACCCGTGAACTGGAAAGTCTCACCAGCAAACTTCGTGAACTACTCAACGAGATAGGAGTCTCAGAAATATACGAGCAAGTGGACTACGATGACCTCGACGAAGATCAGCAGAGGCGGATTGATGAGTTGAATCTTGTCGAGATATTGAGGGAGCAAATCAAACTAGATGAGATTGATATTCCGCTTACACGGTTCGTACTACGTAGGCTGTCACAATTCGACGACGAAGAAGGTCTCAAACTCGTTCTTAGAAATATTGACAGGCTCTATCCCGTGTTCACGGATGTCATCCGGTACATTCAAGATTTGAAGGCTCTTACTACTTCACAGCGCCAAGGCGTTGGAAAAAATATGCTGGCATTTCTCGAAAAATCACTTGTCGGCCACTTGGATTTTCACCGTCTATGGATCTTCAACACCTTTGCGAAAGACCGGGAGTGGGACAACGAGGACACCTTCGCTTCACTGTACCATCGCTATCCAGATTCATTTTCTCGGCGTGAACTCATTTTGGCATTAGGGAGGATACATCGAACAAGTTGGTTTAAGACGAAAAAGAGAGAAGTGGACACTTTTGAGCCATGGCAAAGGCGTGCCTTTATCGCTGCAGCGAGCTGCCTGCCTGGCGACGAGTTTCGACACTGGTACAATTCCGTCATGCGACACCTTGATCCATTGGAGAGAGCAATTGGTTCATGGGTAAAGAGCAACCCCTTTTAAAGGGGACTCGTGAAGGGCTCCGGTGTCAGGTCTACACTATTCACAGGTGCAATCCCTAAAAAAGTTGGTCCATTCCAGCGCAGATTTCTCCTTACTGTCAAAAAGATTTGCAAGGCAGAGCTTTAGGAAATTTGGAAGTAGTCAGAGAATTGGGTGCATGGATCAATGAAGCTCATCGGCTACGGTGAGGATGCGATAACATTCTGGGCTTTGACTCATCGCCTGGGAGATATTCTTACCACATTAGGAGATAACACTCTTCAAGATTCGTGCACCGTCTTCTTCCGGCCCAGTTTTGGGCGGCATGGCGGTCATACAAGCTCGGAATTTGGCGAGTTCGATTTTATTCTTATTACAGACCAAGCCGTTTATTTGGGAGAGAGCAAATGGCACCGCTCCTCTGAAGAGATTGTCGATGGTAAGCTTCAACTCCGTCCAGAGCAAATTGAGAGACACGAGATCATGGCATGGTACATCGAAGAGTGGACGAAAGGTAATTTCGATAATTGGTCCGACTTCTTTAATAAGAAAGGAGGTAAAATTCGGAAGGGTAAATTTTTGAAACCCCTTCCTCCGATTGGGAGCCTGCTTTCTGAAAACCTGAGCAATTTGTTGAAGGAACTATGCCATCGATTCAAAGGGCAATCGGCTGGGATTTATAACGTGCTCGTCTACTTTCACGCTGGCGACGACGAAAAGGTCTTACCCAAGGGCTCAAATCTCAACTTTACAATTGTAAACTTGGACTATTCAGCTGACCGAATGGGCAACTTTATAAAAATGTTATGATGAACAATGAAGAAGACACACGGGGCCAGGCCCGACCTTGGGCATTTCACTCTTCGAGAGTACAAAACTTGCCTCAAGAATAAGGGGGGACTATGAAGGTTTGTAATAAATGTGCAGAATACGGCTTGAAGTTCAAGCGCGAATACAACCCGGATGAATTCTTGGAGGGTAAGCCAAACAGTTTAATTTGGATAATTGGGTTAAACCCTAAAAAAGACAAAAGGTTTAAGCTCCCCTCGAGCTTATGTGATTGCATTGACTACTTTGAAGGTAAAGTCCATCCTTACTTTAAGGATTTTAAAGAAGTATTTCCTCCTTTGTATGATTTATTTGGGAAAAGGCATGGCCTTGCACATACTGATTTGGTGAAATGTCCTTCTAAAGAATTTCCACCTAAAAATATCAGTCAGAAGGATGGTGAGAAAATTATTGAAAATTGTGGTGCCTATCTCAAAAAGCAGATTAGTAGAAGCAGACCAAAAATACTGATCTGCAACGGTTCCTCAGTTTGCAACTATATCATTAAAACTTTTCCCCCTGTTTCTCGAAAAGATGAACACCCCACGTCATATATAAAAACAATTGGAGGAAATGAAACGGCAATAGTCTTAGCTGGATTTATCGGGAGGATTGATAATTATGCAAAAAGACGATTGGGCAAAGAAATTTCTAGCTACATGAAAAAGTTTCAGATTGTGAATTAAGAGATGGAGTCAGAATTGGGGACTGAGGGGTCAGGTTCAACATTCAAGGTTAAGTTTTTAGAAATTGATCTCCGGTGGCATCCATAAAAAAGTGGGGCGGTAATTCGGGCGTTGGGTCAATAAGCGATTGAGTGATCAGGCAGGTCGTAAATACACGCATAACGCAGAGCGCAAAGCGCATGGCGTAAAGCTCAAAGCAAGACTACCATGCCTGACTCCCCCGTACCATGTTAGGTACAGGGTCTGCCCCGTACCATGCTAGATACAGGGCTTGCCGGCAATGTGCGCTGCCGAGCGCACAATACAAAACGATATTTACCCCGTTAGAAATATTGCCCTACTGGGTTTCGAGCCCCGCTATAGCGGGACTGAAATTTCTAACGGGGTGAACCTCTTAGATATTAAAGTCGCTAAGCCGCATCGCACCCAAGGCACTAAGGGAGTTGATAAGATTTTCACCTTTTGGTAAGCTTTTATAAGAAATTAGATTAAAAGAATAATATGCTATCCGGAGGGATTCACGGTGAAACTCCCTAATTATGAAAATGCCATTGTTTCGGAGACAAAAATCACCGGGCATCTGCTCTCAATTAAACATCGAGACGGTCGCGGCAAAGCAGAATTTTTTTCACAATTGGGATTTATGGGTGATGCTTGGGAGAAGCTTGCGAAAAGCCTATTACAGCATGCTGCCGAGAATGAAGTTGCCAAGGTCGAAGATTCTCCGTTTGGCAAGCGGTATATTGTTGAGGGTAAACTTTTTGGATCAGGCGGTAAAACAGCTGTCGTTCGCTCAGTCTGGTTCGTCGAAACAGGAGAGCGTATCCCGCGGTTTGTGACTGCCTACCCATTGCAAAGGAGGACAGGATGATTAAAGAGCTAGATAGTGTTGTGCTGAATGCCGATTTACCAGAGCATAGCCTGGAGCGCGGCGATATCGGTACGGTCGTACTCATACATAGTGACGGAAAGGGATATGAGGTTGAGTTTGTGAGTTTGGACGGCGAGACAATGGCAGTCGTCTCACTTCCTCCTTCAAAAGTACGCCCAATTGGTCGCCGAGAGATTGCACATGCCCGGACAATGGAAAGCATGTCATAGCAGGAAAACCCTTTATCCTCGCATATCCGCACCTCTGAAAGGTGTCAAATAGGGCCTTCGTATCATCTAGTCAATGGGTTACAAGAGCCAAAGTTCAAAGAAGGACAGGTCATCGGGTCACGCATTAGTTATTGCGTGAGAATAGCGGAGGAAGATAGTTCGTAATGGAAAAAGGTGGACATCACAAGATAACGCAAAGTGCATGGCGCATAGAGCATAGCGTAATCCTTTAATCGTAAGGGGTAAAGCGCAAGGCGCAAGTCATACAGAGTCTCGCGTTGCGCAAAGGACAAGGTTGATGCTGAGCACTGAAAGGTGCAGCATTTAATTGCTGATGTGGATGTAAAATAAATTTTGAAACATCAAGTCAATCGCTGATCGTTTCAGGGAGGAAAGGAGAGCTGAGATGAAGGAAATTCACGAGCCATTTAAAGAGTTCAAGAAAGAGTTTCCCGCCGTCTACAAAGGCCATGAAGCGCTGGGGAAAACGATCCATGAACAATCTGGCCCTCTGCCCGAGAAAACCCGCTGGCTGATCAAGATTGCCGTTTCCGGGGCAAGCGGTCATCCCTTATCTCTGGAGACTCACATTGTGAAAGGAAAGGAATCTGGGCTAACCGATGATGAGATTAAGCATGCACTTCTTCTGTTAATACAGACGGTGGGATTCCCGACCTTTATGGAAGCTTACTCCATTTTTAAGGGGATGCGTTAAACCGGATAAACAGCGCGTAGGATTAGATGGGGTATCGCATCTACACTATTCACAGGTATCATCCATAGAAAAGTTGGGCCAATCCTATTCGTAGACGAGTTAACGCGTAAATGAGTTAATGGGTTACGAGAGCCAAGGTTCAAAGAAAGACGGGTCATTGGGTCACGCATTAGTTATTGCGTGAGAAAGTGCTTTGCCTTCTTCTTTTGGACAGGCATGTACAGAAAGACAAAATGAGGCCAGAGCATATCACCAAAACTGACAAATCCGGGAAGCCTTTCGAAATAGGGGTCAGTTGTGCTGAAGATTTTGCCTCTCTTCTGGGGATGTACCGCACCTTCTCTCCAAAACCCGCTTCCCAGGGACTCCCGCCTGAAGACCCTGAAGCCTGTGAGAACTGGCTGAAGACGCTTTTCAGAATAGGTTTGAATGTCCTCGCCTGGAGAGGTGAAAGCGTCATCGGCCACGTTGCGCTGATTCCCGATGTGAAAGGGAAATTGGGTGAACTTGTGATCTTTGTAGACCAAAACCACAGAAACCTCGGGATCGGAACAGAGCTGGCCCGGTTCACCCTGGAAAAGTCCAGACAATCCGGCTTGGAATTAGTCTGGCTGACAGTAAGGGTATTAAATTTCATAGCCATTAAGCTTTACAGGAAGGTCGGATTCGAGTTTTGTGATACGGATAGCTATGAGAGGGTGATGGCTATCAAATTGGAGAGGAAATTCGGGTCAGCCCTTGATACGGGACAAATGCAGAAATAAAGTGGTGGCATCCATAAAAAAGTGGGGCCGTCATTCGGGCGTTGAGTCAATAAGCGATTGAGTGATCAGGCAAGTGGTAACGGAGAGACTCATTAATTAACAACTCAATCAATTATGTAGACAAGGGGTCCAAAGTCGCTGACTGACTTTTTCAGTCAACTCCTAAAATGAAGATTCGTCTTAAGAAAGCCATTTCAATTTCGCCTGCCTGCGCGAAGCCCCGCCTACCAAAGCCTTGTGCGGCGGGCAGGCGCTCCGGCGAAGGCAGGGATTGCGGGGTGGGGAATTAGACTAATTATTGGGTTACTACGTCACCCCGAACTTGGTGTCTGGTTTCAGAGCCATGGGAATCGCTCTTGACATTACGTACGTTTTAATGTACGTTATCAATTGAGGTGATCCGTATGACAACGATTAAGGCGACAGAAGCTCGGGCAAATCTTTATAAATTGCTCGACGAGGCTTCAGAATCCCACGAGCCGATTCAGATTACGGGAAAGAGGTCAAACGCTATCTTGATTTCCGAGAGCGACTGGCGGTCCATCCAAGAAACCCTCTATCTCTTGTCTATTCCTGGCATGAGAGAATCCATTCGGAAAGGGCTCAAGACGCCTGTTCAAAAGTGCAGCGAGAAGCCAGGATGGTAAAGTGGAGGATTGTCTATACCAGGCAAGCTCAGAAAGACGCAAAGAAAATCGCGGCGGCGGGCCTGAGACCGAAAGCCGAAAAACTACTTGAAATTCTCTCTGAAAATCCGTTTCAAACCTCTCCACCCTTCGAAAAGCTGATCGGAGACCTTTCTGGAGCTTATTCCCGTCGCATCACCATTCAACACCGTCTCGTGTACCAAGTCTTGCAAGAAACAAAGACCGTCAAGGTCATCCGGATGTGGACTCATTATGAATAGGACGGACTCTGGGGTCAGGCTTGAGAAATTGAGATTTGTATCCTCCATAAAAAAGTGGGTGGGTCATTCGGGCGTTGAGTCAATAAGCGATTGCGTGATCAGGCAAGTGGTAACGTCGAGAGTCATTAAAAAAATTGGCCGTTATCAAATACACGCAGAGCGCAAAGCGCATGGCGTAAAGCTCAAAGCAAGACTATCGTGCCTGACTGGCCGGCAACGTGCGCTATCAGGCGCGCAATACGAAACGATATTTACCCCGTTAGAAATACTGCCCCGCTGGGTTTCGAGTCCTTTGAGAGTGCTCATGGCCCTGAGTATGTCAAAGGGTCGCAACCACTGCAATTTCTAACGGGGGAAGCACGATTTGAACTGCTTCCTTTTTTCAGCCAACCCCTTATTATTTAAGTTCCCCCAAACTTTTGCTCTTGCATTTGTAACTATATTTAGTTATTATGTTTTCGAGATGGGCATAGAAAAAGACCTCTCTAGGATAAAGCAAAACCCAAAAGGCGTGAGATTTAAAGATTTGGAGAGGATCATTTTAGGATCAGGGTTTAGACGTGTGAATAGGAGAGGCAGCCATTGCGTTTATAAGAAGGGAGACAGGATTCTGACGGTTGTCAGACCTCATGGAGGACATCAACATTGTCATTGGTTGGATGTTAAAGACGTGATCAAAGTCTTAGAGGAGGATTGATTTTATGAAGGGGAATAGAAAAGAGAACCTGCTGGGCTATGAAATAAAAATTATTCCCGACAGAGAGTCTGGATATTTTGCTGTGAGGTTTCCTGATTTTCCAGGGATCGTGACCGGAGGGCATAGCCTTGAAGAGGCAATCAAAAGTGCTCAAGAAGCCTTAGACCTAACCATGGATACCATGAAAAAGCATAAAATGTCCCTTCCCAAGCCGAAGGCCCGTTTTAGCGGACAGTTTAATGTCAGAGTTCCAAAAGACCTCCATAGAGAATTGGTGAGAAAGGCGGAGGAGGAGGGCGTGAGTCTAAATGCATTGGTGACTTATCTCTTATCCCAATCTGTCAAAATAAAAAAAGCCGCATGATTATGCGAAAACAGGGTGATTTCGCACAGAAGACTTCGGGGTCAGGCCGCAACATTCAACAAGTTAGTTTTTAGAAATTGATCTCTGGTATCATTACTAAAAAAGTTGATCGATTGTAGAAGCAGGTCGGGGCATCGGAGACCCAGCTTAAGAAAGGGGAGACTTATGGAAAAAGATGAGACCTACCAAAGGGCAAGGAAACGGGTGGAGGCAAAGATTGGATTTTACATCCATCTCTCTGTCTATGTTGGTGTGAATGTTCTGCTCATCATCATTAACCTGCTTACCTCTCCTCACTATCTCTGGTTTATCTGGCCCCTTATGGGGTGGGGAATTGGAATATTCTTGCATGGGATGGCTACCTTCGTTTTCTCGGGCAGAAAATTTAAAGAGATCAGGGATAGGATGATTGAAAGAGAGATAAAAAGAGAAAACCGTTAAGGTTCCTCTCAAAGCCGAGGGGGGCGTTGCTGAAAATTCGCACTTTTCATGCGCTGAGGCGATATAAAGACGTAGAGGCAGGAGGTCGTTGAGTAAGTTGAATTACTCTGAGGTCGAGTCTGGATATCCTCCCTAAAAAAGTTGGCACTGCAAACAAAGGATTGCAAAGAGCATCCTCCTACGTCCCGCCCTGCGGGACTACGGAGGACAGGTAGCGCCCACCTACGCCGAGAGGCTTCGGTGGGTAAACATAGAGCATCCATCCATCGCCCCGGCTCGCTGGCTGGAGGGTTTTATAAGGATGGGTGAGAGGAACCCCAGATAAAGATGGAGAGGAGGCAGATAGTAATGAAAAGGCTCGCAACAGGAAGAAGGATTTTTTGGTACGTTCTCGCCGTGGTGATATTCCTTCTTATTTTTCTATCGCTCATTACAGGCAAGCTGGTGGAATGGCTCTGGATGGTGCAATTAGGGTATGAAACCGTCTTCTGGCAGCTGCTGTTCATTAAGCTGGGATGGTTCGGTCTGGCTTTTATCTTAGTATTCCTCTATTTCTGGGGCAATCTGCGTCTGCTCGTGAGGGCCGGGCTGAAGAGCGTTGGGAGACAAGATGTGCTGGTCATCGAGAATGCCGGGGAGATCACAGCAAGAACCGGAAAATTCATTACCGCCATCCTCTCATGTGTTCCGGCACTCATTTTTGGTCTTATCTACTATTCTCAATGGGATACTTATCTGCGCTTCCGCTGGGGGGGGACCTTCGGAGTCCCCGATCCCATCTTTGGCGCGGATGTCGGATTCTATCTGTTCAAGCTTCCTTTTTATGAGATGATCCAGAACGGTTTGACAGGTTTGACCTTCACCACATTTTTGCTCATCACGATCGGATACCTAGCCTTTGGCATGCTTCAGTTCGGGGTAAATTCTCCTCAAAGGAGAAATTGGGCACCCCTGGGGCATGTGGCTATCCTATTTCTTCTCTTCATTGGAAACTGGGTGTGGGGTTATTACCTGGATCGTTTTGAGCTCCTCTACTCCACCCTTGGCGTTGTCTACGGAGTGGGATATACGGCTTATAACGTCACGAGGATCAGTCTCTGGATCATGCTTTTTGCGTCGATTGCCCTAGGTATTTGGGTTCTTTTAAACTTCTTGAGACGGCGGTTCTGGTCGATCGTCATTGGCGTTGGAAGCTATTTTGTTCTCTATTTTGTGGTCATCCTCCTGCTCCCCGGTCTTGTGCAAAAATTCGAGGTGGAGCCCAGCGAGCTGAAATTGGAGACCCCTTATCTCAAGCATAATATCGATTTTACGCGCAAGGCCTTTCAACTCGACAAAATAGAAGTGAAAACGTACCCCGGGTTATCGGAGCTCACCCCCGGGCAGGCCTCCGACCACCAGGAGACCATTCAGAATATCCGCCTCTGGGATTGGCGGCCACTGCTGCAGACCTATCGGCAAACTCAGGAGATGCGTCTCTATTATCGATTCAATGAGGTTGACGTTGACCGTTACCATACGGAGGACGGCTATCATCAGGTGGAGCTCTCCGCTCGGGAGTTGGCGCCCGAGCTTCCCGAACAGGCCAGGACATGGGTCAATGAGCGTCTTCAATATACACACGGCTATGGTCTGGTCATGAACTTCGTCTCGAAGATTGCCGAAGGAGGATTCCCGCAGTATATTATCGAAAATATCCCGCCCGTCTCCAAGTACGGCCTGAATGTTGAACGGCCTGCCATCTACTTCGGCGAAAAAACCTCGGGTTATCGGATCGTCGCGACCAAGATGAAAGAATTTGACTATCCCAAGGGGAGTGAAAATATCTATACCAGCTATCAGGGGAAGGGAGGCATTCCCCTGGACAGCTACTGGAAAAAAGTTCTTTTTGCATGGAATTTCTCAGAACGTCAATATACTGCTCACCTCTTATCTCGGCCCTGAGAGTCGTATCCAGATTTGGAGAAGTGTCCAGGAACGGGTTGGGAGAATCGCCCCTTTTTTACTACTGGACAGAGATCCTTACCTCGTGTTGAGCGAGGGGAAGCTCTACTGGATTCAGGATGCCTACACAACCTCCGACCATTTCCCCTACTCAAAACCCCAATCAAGCTCCTTGGGGACTGGCTTGAATTATATCCGAAACTCCGTGAAGGTGATTGTCGATATCTACGATGGCTCCGTTCGATTTTATGTCATGGACGTCGATGACCCGGTCCTCGGCGTTTACCGCAAGGCGTTTCCGGGGGTCTTCAGGGAATTGGGGGAGTTATCGCAGGATTTAAAAAGGCATCTGAGATACCCTGAGGACCTTTTCACGATTCAAGCCGACATGTACAGGACCTATCATATGACGGATCCTCAGGTCTTCTACAACCGAGAAGATCTCTGGAGCTTTGCACAGGAGAAATATGCCGGCAATACCATCCCGATGATCCCCTATTATATCCTGATGCGGCTTCCCGGCCAGAAAGAGCTGATGTATCTTCTGATGAGTCCCTTTACGCCTCAGAACAGAGACAACATGATCGCCTGGATGGCTGCCAATTGCGATTTTCCTGAATATGGGAAAATGCTCCTTTATCAACTCCCAAAGGAGCGGCTGATTCTGGGCCCCATGCAGATCGAGGCAATGATCGATCAGAACACGCTGATCTCCGGGCAGCTGTCCCTTTGGGATCAGAAAGGCTCCCGGGTCATCCGTGGCAACTTGATTATTATCCCCATCGATAGCTCCTTTCTTTACGTCGAGCCTGTGTACCTGACGGCGGAAGGCACAAACATTCCCCAGCTCAAGCGGGTCATTATTGTATCCGGGAACAAAGTGGTTATGGAGCCAACCCTTGATCAAGCCCTTCAGGCCGTTTTCGGCGCTGCTCAACCTGAGGCCGGGAAAGTCTCTGCCCCCGTTCAGAGCGAACAGCTGAACCGGGCAAGAGAGGATCTCAAAGAAGCTGAGCAGGCGATTCGACAGGGAAGATGGGAAGACTTCGGAAAGGCTATGGAGAAGTTAAAAGCGCTTTTGGGCCAACCCCCCGAAAAAGCCAAGTAAGGGGTCCAGGGTCAGCCCTTGACACGTGACAAATGCAGAAATTAAGTGGCGCCATCGCTAAAAAAGTTGGCCACCTTAATTTCAGATTTCAAATTGCAGATTTGAGATTGAAAACATCAAAAGAGAAGAATACTTCCAATGCGGAGTGCGGAATTAAAAACTTTTTTTTGCTTCAATGATTTAGTTTAGGGGAAGATTCAGGCGATAGTCCGTAGAAACCACAATCCCTAAGAATATTGCCGAAACCGAAACTGCCAATACAGGGACATTTTTTTAGGAGGTGACATATGAAACTGAAAGACCAAACGGCACTGGTTACCGGTTCAAGCCGGGGCATTGGTGAAGCCATCGCCCGCGCTTTTGCAGCAGAAGGCGCGCAGGTCGCTATCACAGGACGCTCGGCACAAGAACTCGAAGCATTGCAAAAGGAGCTTGGCCGCCTGGGCGTGCGATCCGAGAGCATTGTAGCCGATCTCAGCCAGAAGGGCGCCGTTGAGAGAGTGTGGAGCCAGGCCACCCAAGCGTTCGGGCACATTGACATCCTCATCAACAACGCGGGTATGGGCAGCGGCCCGAACAAACCTAAGCCCGTTGTGGATTACAGCGACAACCTCTGGGAGGCGATGCTCTACGTCAACCTCACCGTACCCTATCTGTTCTCGAAGAAAGCGTTGCCTTCCATGATCGAGCGCAAGTATGGGCGCATCGTTATGACCGCGTCTGTCAACGGCAAGATAGGCCTGATGCACGGCGCGGCGTATGCGGCGAGCAAACATGGACTCTTGGGGCTGATGCGCACGTTGGCGATGGAGACGGCGAAGCAGGGTATCACGGTCAACGCCATCTGTCCCGGACCTGTGCGCACACGCATGAACAATTTGCGCGTGGAGTATGACGCGAAGCGTCTCGGACAATCGGTTGCGGAGGTTGAGGCGAGTTTGACGGCGATTGGTCGCCGTCTCGATGCAGACGAGATTGCGCCGCTGGTCGTGTATCTTGCCAGCCGCGAAGCTTCCGTCGTTACAGGACAGGCATTTAATATTGACGGCGGGTTATTGATGGTATAACAGCATCCTAAGCCGAGGGCTGAGTGAGTGGGGTTATGCCCCAGTGGATTGCGAAGCCCTCGCCAGGCGGCTTATAGAGAGGGCAGAAAGAAGAAATCAAACTGGATATCCTATGCCCAAATTGCTGGAGGAGGAGATAAGAGATGGAAGATTTAATACAAAGGGCAGCCCAGGATTTAATCAAGGCAAGATATGGGATCGCTTTAACCGGTGCTGGGATTTCAACCGAATCGGGAATCCCTGATTTCCGTGGCCCGGACGGAATTTGGACCAAAAATCCTGAAGCTGAAATGAAGGCTTATGAAGTCTATGAGCAATTCAAGACGAATCCAAAAAGATATTGGGAAGAAAGACTGGACCCTCAGAGCTCACTGTCGAGGCTCTTCTCAATTCTTGGGGAGATTGGAAAGTTTCAACCTAATCCTGGACATGAGGCTTTAGTTGAACTCGAGAAAATGGGAATACTAAAAGGCGTCATTACCCAAAATGTGGATGAGCTACATCAAAAGGCAGGCAGCAAAAAAACGATTGAGTACCACGGAGGCGTTACTAAATTAAGGTGTATCGTATGTAACAGAAGGTTCGGCAAAGATGAACTCACTTTGGAGAAAATTAAAATGGAGGGGAAGCTTCCTCCTTATTGCCAATGTGGAGGAGTAATCAAAGGGGATGTCGTTTCCTTTGGGGAACCCATTCCAAGTGACGTTCTTGAAGGAAGTCAACGAGAGGCTTGGAAATGCGATTTAATGCTCATTTGTGGAACCTCGGCTGTCGTTTATCCTTTTGCCAGTTTACCACAGATGGTTGCTCCGGGCACAATCATCATTGAGGTAAACGGCGAGCCCACTCCTTTGACTGGAAGAATTTCAGATTATCTCATTCAAGGAAAAACCGGAGAAATCCTGCCCAAAATAGTGGAAAGAGTAAAAAAGATCCAATAGGCTAACAAAAAAAGACTTCGGGGTCAGGCCGCAACATTCAACAGGTTCGTTTTCTTAATACTGACCTTTGGCCTCATCCGTAGGTAAAGCGTAAAGCTCAAAGCCTAAGGCCAATGAGCAATTGTTTGTTTCGGTCCGGAGGCGCGGAAGATGCAGGCGACCCCCGGCTCCCTACACGTTCGCGCTTTTCGGAAATTGTCCAGAAAAAGACTCCTGCTTCCATTCGCGTATGAAAACCGACAAGGAACTTTATCGTGAATTGCGCGTCTTATCGCGTGAAAGGTTATGGAACGATGAAGTGGCGCGGTTTGATCGATCGACTCCCGAGGAGCGAATAAAACGGGTGGCGGTCATTCGCGCGGTGGGCACGGTCTTCTCTGAATCCGGCACCGCGAAGCAGAAGGCCGAGGTGAGGTCGTGGCTTGTTCGCCTGTTGCAGGATCCGAGCGAGAAGGTCAGACGCTACGCCATGACGGCTCTGCCCAAGATCGGTGCGGGACCGGTTGAGGAAGAGGCGCTGCTTTCGTTGCTCCGGACGACCACGATCGAGCGTGAGAAGAAATTCCTGGGTCAGGCTCTGGATAAGATCGGCGGAACGGCCACACTGAGTGTCGTGGGTGGCGTTCGTGGCCTCCTTCCGCAAACCGAGCAGAAGGTAAAAGCGAGTGTGGCGCGCAGGGAAAGGCCCAGTGTCATTCGAATGGACAGCACCCTCTCCGATTTCACCCGCTTACGAATCCATTTGCACTGCCGCAAGGGGTTGGAAAAGATTGTCCGCGATGAAGTGAAAGAATGTATCGCGAAGCACGGGAAATTCCGAATGGGTGAGGTTCGCAGTCGCCTGGTCGCGATCACGCCGGTAGCGCCCTTTTCCCTGGCCGACATTTATACACTCAGGTGTTTTGCCACGGTTGGCTTTTTTCTTGGCACTGTCCGGAGCTCAGACCCGGCAGAGTCCGCCGATGCCCTGGCGTCGATGATGACATCGTCCTTATCGCGGTCTGTCCTGACCGCCTTCACGGAAGGATCGATCCGTTATCGCCTGGAGTTTGTTTCCAAGGGACACCGAAGAGGCGCCGTGCGTCTCCTGGCGAACCGGGCCTATGCGATGTGCCCGGACGTTCTGAACGATCCGCGAAGGGCACCCTGGTCGATGGATCTCCACCCCACAGGAGATGGAATCTCTGTTGAATTGCGGCCGAAGTTGACGCCCGATCCGCGATTTACCTATCGTGAAGATGACATTCGTGCGGCATCGCACCCTCCGTTGGCGGCCTGTATGGCCCGCCTGGGCCGAAGAGGCGACCATGAGATCGTCTGGGACCCGTTTTGCGGATCGGGGTTGGAACTTATAGAAAGGGCACTGCTGGGTGGCGTAGAATGCGTTTACGGAACGGATCTCAGCCCGGATGCCGTTGCCATTAGCCGGGCCAACTTCGCCGCCGGTCAGGTGAAGGCCGTTCAGCCGAAGTTCGTCTGCTGTGACTTTCGCGACTATGCGAAGGTCGAAGGCTTGGAACCCAAGAGCGTTACCCTCGTCGTCACCAACCCTCCCATGGGAAAGCGAATTCGGGTCCCCAACCTGCGCGGATTGTTAGGGGATCTCTTTTCCGTCGCCGCCGAGGTGCTTAAGCCCGGCGGACGGCTTGTCTTCGCCAATCCGTTGCGCATCGAACCTTTAGACCCATCGCTCAAATTGCAGTACCGGCAGGTGATCGATCTTGGCGGCTTCGATTGCCGTCTCGAAATGTATCTCAAGCGGGCGCGATGAATAGAGATCCATTGGGCCAATCCGGATCGC
Source organism: uncultured delta proteobacterium (assembly GCA_963765435.1). Lineage (GTDB taxonomy): Bacteria > Desulfobacterota > BSN033 > BSN033 > UBA1163 > UBA1163. The sequence goes on along the minus strand of CAVXWK010000002.1, from coordinate 194,206 downwards.
AGACGGGTCAACGCGTGAAGGAGTTAATGGGTTGATGGAAAAATGATTGGGAGGGTTGAGATGGGATTATCTCTCCGACTTCTTGCCTCTTCTGTCCCACTCCCCCCCATGGCTCTGATAATCCCGATTTTCTATGATCGTCTGATCGACCACCTCTCCACAAATTAAGCACCGCCAGCTCGAGAAGGGACCATTTGGACAAAAGAACTGCTCCTGAATCATCATCCCGTTACATCGATCGCATTTCACATTGACCTCCCCAAAATTATCCCTGTGAGATCAGGGGGTTTGGAATAAGGTGAACGCCGTATTTTACCGAAAAAGGTATTATATCTCAGAGCTGAGTTGAAGGTGAAAGGGCTTGATCCACCCAAATCCACTTTCCATAATAACCTACTTTCCTTTTTAGGGCCACCCGATGTTGAAAACCCCGGGGGTCGTTTAGTTGTTTAAAGAATAGGCCTATTGTAAAATGGGGTGTCATCCATAAGAGAGTTGGCCTATTCCAATGCGGATCGGCGATTGCGCCTGCCTTCGTCCCGCAGGGCGGGACTTCGCGCAGGCAGGGAATGCGGAATTCGAAATATCAAGGAGAGCGCGCATCATAGGATAAAGGGCATAGCGTAAGAATCAGAGCCGAAAGCTTAAAAAGTGGCACGGGGGCCGGGTCTTTAATTGAGGAGTATCGAAGGAGGATAAATCATGAGACGATATCCGCTGGTATTCACCATCATTGCCATGACGCTCGTCTTCAGCCTATTCGTTATTGGGTCCGGGCCGAGCAGGGGCAGCAGTAATGATGACCGCCCGGCCATGACGACAGAACGCTGGCAATCGATTGTTGATAATGGGAGTGGCAAAGGGGTTTGGACTCTCACTAAAGAATCCGATGGAACGGTGACCGTTAGCGGAGAGTGGACATATCTACCCTCCACCACATGTCCTTTCACTGGAGGAAGGGTGACCCTCTCGGGCTCTTCTCTCGTGTTCACCGCCACGGGCACAGCGACGAATCCTTCCGCTCCCTCAGGATATCGGGATTCTCCGTTTACCCTGGACGTCAAGGGTGAATTGAAGGACGGAGGGGGGAGTGGAACGTATACCATTACCTTCTCGACTCCAGTGTGGCCGTCAGGTTTGTCAGGGGAGTGGACAGCGAAACGGACAGAAGGCAAAGGCATAACGGAATAATCCCTCCGGCGCGTGTGGCTGGAGGAGAAACTGAGAAAAGGTGGAAGGTGAAAAAATATGACACCGAAGGACAATGAAGAGGGGGCGGGAGAAAGCCCCACAGAGATAGGAAAAAATTTCGATCCCATGCGTTCCGATCTTGCCGAAGTGATCGAAAGGCATGCGGTCGGATTGGATGAACGGCGCCCCGAAGCCGTGCGCCGTATGAAGGAAAGAAACCAGAGGACGGCGCGTGCAAAGGTGGCGAATCTTTGCGATCCGGGCCATTTTATCGAATATGGAGCCCTGGCCATCGCGGCGCAACGCCAAAGGAGGTCATTGGATGATCTCATGAGCAGAACCCCGGCCGACGGCCTCATCACAGGCATCGGCCAGGTCAACGGATCCCTCTTCGGAGAAGACAAAGCCCGCTGTATGATCATGGCCTACGACTACACGGTGCTGGCCGGCACGCAGGGGTTTTTCAATCATAAGAAGATGGACCGGATGCTGAAGCTCGCTCATGAACAGCGCCTTCCCCTCATTCTCTTCGCCGAAGGCGGGGGCGGCAGGCCGGGCGACGTCGATGCCAACGGGGTCGTGATCGCAGGCCTCGACCTCTCCACGTTCAGCTCCATGGCCAGGCTGAGCGGCAGGGTCCCCATGGTCGGGATCGTCTCAGGCCCCTGTTTTGCCGGAAACGCCGCCCTGCTTGGATGTTTCGATGTGATCATCGCCACGGAGAACTCCAACATCGGTATGGGCGGCCCCGTGATGATCGAGGGAGGCGGGCTCGGCGTCTTCAAACCCGAGGACGTAGGACCCATGGACGTGCAGACGAAAAACGGCGTCGTCGACATCGCCGTACGCGATGATCAGGAGGCGGTTGCAATCGCCAAGAAATATCTCTCGTATTTTCAGGGAACGACCTCCCGATGGGAGGTATCCGATCAACGTCTCCTTCGCACGCTGATTCCGGAACAAAGCCGCCGTGCGTACGACGTACGGAAGGTCATCCGGGCCGTTGCAGATGCCGACTCCTTTCTGGAAATGCGGCCCAAATTCGGCCCCAGCATGGTGACGGGGTTTCTGCGCATCGAAGGCCGGCCATTCGGCGTGATCGCGAATAACTGCATGTACATGGCCGGGGCGATTGAGGCCGAAGGGGCTGATAAGGCCGCGCGCTTGATGCAGTTGTGCAACGTCCATGGCTTGCCCATCCTGTCTCTGTGCGATACGCCGGGGTTCATGGTGGGGCCGGAGATCGAGAAGCGCGCTCAGGTGCGCCACGTCTGCCGCATGTTTGTGATCGGTTCACACCTGAGCGTGCCTTACGTTACGGTGGTTCTGCGCAGGGGATACGGCCTCGGTGCGATGGCCATGGCCAAGGGCGGTTTCCATGAAAGTTCGTTTACGATCGCGTGGCCTACCGGAGAGTTTGGCGCCATGGGCCTGGAAGGCGCAGTCAAGGCCGGGTTCAAGAAGGAGCTTGAGGCAATTGAAGACCCGAAGGAGCGTGAAGCCCTTTACGAGCAACTCGTCGCCCAGTCGTACGAGCGGGGAAAGGCGATCAATATGGCATCTTATCTCGAAATCGACGCGGTGATCGACCCGGCAGATACGCGGTCGTGGATTCTGCAGGCCCTGCCCTCCGTTCCCGCTGCGCCCGTCGAGGGAGGAAGCCATTCTTTCGTCGATCCTTGGTAGCGAGGAAGCCGAATGCGGATTGCGCCTGCCTTCGTCCCGCAGGGCGGGACTTCGCGCAGGCAGGGAGTACGGAATGCGGATGGAAACCGAAGCAAACCCCAGACAGAGACGCGGCGATAGGAGACGTAACCCCCCTCTTTCCCCCCTTAGACTAAGGGGGGCGGCGCCGTCCAGAGCCGCCATAATGACACTGGAATCGGTGCTAAAGACTATGGCGCCGGACGGATGAAGAGGGGTTATAAGTATCTTCATTAAACATTAGAGCGGAGGGAAGGAGACGATGGGGAAAATTGTCGTGATTTATCACAGTCAGCAGTATGGGGATACGAAGTCGCTTGCTGAAGCGCTTGCAGAGGGGGCTCGGGGAGCCGGGGCCGAAGTTCACCTTATTAATACCAACGATCGTCGGGTCGCTCTGGAGGAATTTCTGTCCGCCGATGGAGTTGCGATCGGGACGCCCGACTATTTCTCATACGTCGCGGGCACGGTGAAGACCTTTTTCGATGATCTTTACCTGTGGGATCAATCAGGCAAGCCTGTCAAAGGAAAACCCGCGGTCCTTTTCTTTTCCTGTGGCGGCGGCGGGAAAGTAAAGCAGCCTTTGGAATCCCTTGCCCAACGCTTCTTCCAGCAGAAGGGGGAGACGGTAAGGAGTGACCGTCCCATTGCCAACGAAGCAAAGAAAAAGTGCCTCGCCCTCGGCAAGGAACTGGTGAAAAACATAGGTAATAGGGCTTCAAAAAAATAGGCTCGACTGTTGGTAAGCTATCGAGTAGTAGAGACTGGTTCTTTTCCTTCGCGAAATGCAGATGAGGATAAGAAGACGCGGAGACGTAACCCCCCATTTCCCCCCTTAGGCTAAGGGGGGATGAAGAGGGGTTAGGACGTGTGGACACGGAGATAGCGTGACAAAAGTTTGCCGGAATGCGTAACTTAGAGGAGGGGAGCATGGCCAAAACGATTGTGATGATACACGGAATGTGGGGCAGTGGCTGGTACTGGGAGAACTACGCTAATTATTTTGAGGCGAGGGGCTACCGCTGCATCCGGCCCACGCTACGCTTCCACGATATGAATCCCCAGGAAGCACCCGATCCCCGACTGGGAACGACGAGCCTGTTGGACTACGTTGCAGATCTGGAGAAAGAGATCCTTGAACTGAAAGAAGCCCCCATCCTGATGGGTCATTCGATGGGTGGGCTATTGGCCCAGATTCTTGGCAGTCGTGGCTTGGCAAGAGCCCTGGTGCTGCTCACAACGGCCTCTCCCGCTGGCATTATAGCACTGAAGCCGTCGGTCATCAGGAGCTTCTGGAGCATGCTGATGCGGTGGGGGTTCTGGAAAAAGCCGGGGCGGCAGAAGTTTGAAGAAGCGTCTTACTCGATGTTGCACCTACTTCCCATGGAGGAGCGGAAAAAAACATTCGAACGATTCGTATACGAGTCAGGCCGGGCAGCCTCAGAGATAGGGTTCTGGCTGTTCGATGGGCGAAAGGCGACCGCGGTAGATGAGTCGAAGGTTACCTGTCCGGTGCTGGTCGTTGGTGCAGCAGAGGATCGGATCACGCCTGTTTCAGTCGTGCGTCACGTGGCGGAAAAATATGGGGAGAAGGCGACCTACAAGGAGTTTGGCGGTCACGCGCACTGGGTGGTTGCAGAGCCGGGCTGGGAAGAGATTGCCAAGTATGTCAAGGAGTGGCTAGACCGAATAGAGAATGAGTAAATGTTTAAGAACCCGGCAAAGAGTCCCGCAGCCTTTTTGAGACTTCTGCGGTGAGCCGACAAACCTTTTCAGCCAAAGGAACGGAAAGAGAAGCCATTCCACAGCTGGGAGTGATGATGGCTCTCTGCAACAGGGCAGGATTGATTCCTTTTTTGGATAGGCTTTCAATACCCTTCTTAAAACGCTTGACCAAACTCTGAGCATCCTCCTTGATAACAGCCTCGCTTGTCGGGACAATGCCCCAAGCGAGGATACCTCCTCTTTCTAAGAACGCTCTTAAGTCTTTTGGATAGAGGGAGAGCGTCTCCAGATAATCGTAGGCATCGAAACTGAGGATATCGAGGTGCGTCGAGAGAAGCACACCCCAGTCCGTATTCCCACAGCAGTGGGTCCCCTTCAACCCCTTCACCGCGTCAAAGCATTCATTCAGAGAACGAACGACATCCTCCCGGTTCAGGCCCGAGAAGGCAGAACCAAATGAGGCAAGAGATGGCTCATCAAAAAAGATCATGGTTGGGATGCCGGGGAAAAGGTCATGGTACTTCTTTTCCAGCCACCGGGCTTTCAATGAAAGGTGTTTGATAAGGATGTCTCTTAAAGACGGGTCGTAAAAGATAGGTTTCTGCTCCTGATCGGCCAGTGCCAGACCAAACGTGATCGGCCCTGTGATCTGGCCCTTGATATATTTTATCGTCTTCCGGTGATCCTCTGACGAGAGATCTTTTAAGATACGGAGCCCCCTTGCAAAATCCTCCGTGATCTGAAAAGGCTCAAGATCATTCCCCTCGAAACGCTGGTAGAATTTCTCGATTTCTTTCTCGAATCCCTGAGAACGTCTCAATCCAAACTTTTTGTTCTTTTTCATTCCATCTTAGGCAGGGAAATCCCTCGGAGTATTGAAGGACCATTCCTTCCAGAAAAGAGCGCCTTGGCAACTGGGGCCAGAATGGGATTTCGGGGAAGTTTTTGAGGATGAGTCCGAAGACCTCCTTCTCATCCCGATGCGGGAAAGACCCGATTCCTGTTGTGACGAAAGAGTGTTGAAATTCCATAGCTTTTCATAAAGGGATTGCACACAAAAAGTCAAGGAAATTTTGCCGCATCCTTCGTAACTATTTGATTACAAATCAAAACCTTGACAAAAGAAGGTTTGATGATTAGTTTTCACGAGAAATCTATAACAGAAAGGAGGTCTGTCTTTATGAAGGTGAGGCCACTTCACGATCGGCTGATTGTCCAGAGATTGGAGGAAGAAGAGAAGACAAAAGGAGGGATCATTATTCCCGATACGGCCAAGGAAAAGCCTATTGAGGGAAAGGTGATCGCCGTCGGGGCAGGAAGGATCAAGAAAGATGGTACAAAGATTCCCCTTGGGATCAAGAAAGGCGATCGGGTCCTCTTCGCAAAGCATGGAGGGACCGAGGTAAAGATCGATGGAGAAGAATATCTCATGATGAAAGAGGATGATATCTTCGCAATCATTGAATGATGGATCAGAAAGGAGGAGGTGTTCATGGCAAAAGAATTGAAATTCGATCAGGAAGCAAGAAATGCGGTTCTAGAGGGCGTCAATATTCTGGCCAATGCAGTAAAAGTGACTCTGGGACCCAAGGGCAGGAACGTGGTCCTGGAGAAGTCCTTTGGTTCTCCGTTGGTCACAAAGGACGGCGTGACCGTTGCCAAAGAGATTGAGCTCGAAGATCATTTCCAGAACATGGGCGCAAAGATGGTAAAAGAAGTGGCCAGCAAAACCTCGGATACGGCCGGAGACGGAACCACCACCGCCACACTGTTGGCCCAGGCCATCTACCGCGAGGGATACAAAGTAGTGGCTGCCGGAATCAACCCCATGGATGTAAAACGGGGAATTGATCTGGCCGTGGAAGAGGTCGTCAAAGAGCTGAAAAAACTGTCCAAGCCTGTCAAGGAACAGAAAGAGATTGCCCAGGTGGGTACGATTTCTGCTAATAATGATCGGACCATTGGGGATATTATCGCCGAGGCGATGAATAAGGTTGGAAAAGAGGGCGTGATTACGGTCGAGGAGGCCAAGGCGATGGAGACCGCCCTCGAGGTCGTTGAAGGGATGCAGTTCGATCGGGGGTATATTTCTCCTTATTTCGTAACCGATCCGGAGAAGATGGTCGCTGCGCTCGATGACCCTTTCATTCTGCTTTATGAAAAGAAGCTCTCCAATATGAAAGAGCTGCTTCCCATCCTGGAGCAGATTGCCAAGACAGGAAGCCCGTTTCTCATCATCTCCGAGGATGTTGAAGGAGAAGCGTTAGCCACCTTGGTGGTCAATAAACTTCGGGGGACACTAAAATGCGCGGCGGTCAAGGCCCCTGGTTTTGGAGACCGGAGAAAGGCAATGCTCGAAGATATTTCCATCCTGACCGGCGGCAAGGCCGTTATGGAGGATGTGGGAATCAAACTCGAAAAGATGAAGATGGAGGACCTGGGCCGGGCAAAGAAAGTGGTCATCGATAAGGATAATACCACAATTGTTGAAGGAGCAGGGTCTGCCTCTGCGATCGAAGGCCGGATCAAACAGATTCGTGTCCAGATTGAAGAGACCACGTCGGATTACGACAAAGAGAAACTTCAAGAAAGATTGGCAAAACTGGCCGGAGGGGTTGCCGTCATTAAAGTAGGAGCAGCCACCGAGACGGAGATGAAGGAGAAGAAGGCGCGCGTGGAAGACGCGCTCCATGCCACACGAGCCGCCGTAGAAGAGGGAATTGTTCCGGGCGGGGGGGTGGCTTATCTGAGATGTTTACCCGCTTTGAAAAGGATCAAAGCAGAAGGAGACCGGCAGACGGGTGTTGATATTATTATTAAAGCTCTTGAAGAGCCTATTCGTCAGATTGTTCAAAATGCCGGCCAGGAAGGGTCTGTGGTAGCGGAGAGGGTAAGACACGAAAAGGGCGCATTCGGTTTCGATGCGGATAAGGAGGAATACACGGATATGATCCAAGCTGGAATCATCGATCCAACCAAGGTGGTGAGATTCGCCCTGCAGAATGCTGCCAGTGTCGCTTCTCTGTTAATCACCACGGAGGCTGTCGTGGTTGAGAAACCCAAGAAAGAACCGGCTGGACCGCCGATGCCTCCTCCGGGTTATTAATGAATACTCGTCACGCGCTCCTTCTCCCTGTGCCAGCTTGCGCCTGCCTGCCGCAGGCAGGGTAGGCACAGGGAAAGGGGAGGGTGAAGGAATTGAAATTTTTCCTCATCGATTCCTTGGTACTGCCATGGTCGACAACCTGCCTGTGACTTTGCCCGAAGACCAGAAGGAAGCCGAAAAGGTCTTCAACTCTCTTCCTGTGAAAAACCAACTCGACGCTGTCTTGCAGGCCCGTGGTAGAGAACGACTCCGTTATTTATTCCTTTCAGAACACCCGGAGCAGCTGATTCAAGAGCTTCCGGAACTGGAGGTTTTCCTAACCGTGAAGGAAACCGGAGAAAAGGATTGCCTCGATCTGATTTCGCTCACCACTCCGGAACAGTTCCAGTATCTTCTCGATCTCGATTTGTGGAAAAGAGATCAATTAGACCCGGAGAAAGTCCTTCATTGGATGGAGGTTCTGCTTGAATCGGGCGAAAAGAAAGCCGGCGAGTTCATCGAGTCTACGGATATTGAGTTCATCGCCCTCCTTCTGAAAAAATTCCTCCATGTCACAACCATGGAAGGGGAGCACCTGGAGGGAATGGACAGAATCCCTCCTTTCACGCTCAATCAATATCACTTCATCCATTTCAGGGGGAAGAGGACCAGAGAGATTTTCGAGCCCTTTTTGCACATTCTTTACCGGGTGGACAGAACAAGCTATCAGAGATTGATGGATTCCCTTGTCATGGAATTCGAATCAGAGCTTGAGGAGATAGGCTACCGTCTCAGGAATGGCCGGCTGGCGGATTATGGATTTCCTGATTTTGAGGAGGCCCTGGAGATTTATCGCTTTGTCAACCCGGATTCTTTTGCGGGAGGCGAAGGCTTTTCTCCGGTCATGCCTCGAGACGAGGCCGGCAAGGAGGGTCCTATTTTCTATCTTACCTTTCGAAACGAAGGCCTTTTTTTCTCCTCCGCTCTGTCTAAGATAGAGGATGCTCCTGAGCGGGGTCGATTGAAGCAAGAGATAACCGCCGTCTGCAATAAGGCAATCGTGGCAGAGTCGATCGATCTCTCCAATATCGCGGCCATGGAGAGGGCAGTAAAAAAAGTCTACCACCTCCTGAACCTGGGGCTTCAATATTTGAGCAAGGAAGACGAGGCAAGATCGCCTGAAATCCTTCGATCTCTTCCGATACAGAAACTCTTTCAATACGGTGTGAGCACGACCCTTCTTCTCAGGAGAAAGGCAGAATCCATTTTACAAGGGCCCTGGTTTTCGAACGACCAGGGGAATCTCGTCTTCTTGGACCCTCCTCATCTTGAAAAATTTGAGGGGATTTTGAAAAAGAAGCCTGCTCTTTATCGAAACGGGGTGTATGAGGATTTCAGTAACCTTCAGGATTTAAAAGAGGCGGATGACTTTCTGGAGTTCGTTAAAGCGATTCTCAATTTCTTGGAGAAGAAATTGGGCCTCTCCCCTCTTCATCTGAAGGAGTTGGATTTGAGCGGTTGCCATCCGGGTGACTGGCGGGAGATCACCTTCTCTACGATCTTTCTCACCTCTACGGCGAATCAAATTCTCAAAGGGGCTTTTCAATTCGAAGCCATCGGGCAAACTCGCGCGAAAGATCTTCTCGACAGAGTTTTTGAAAGAGATGCCCAAGGCAAGGGGGTTATCAAGATGGAGATCAAGAACGGACTGAAAAACTGGTTGGATTCGATCGAAGGCGACGAAGCGAAGCGGCAACATCTTCTTGCTTTTCAGGATTTCTGTCTGGATTTATTCGAGGTGGAGTATGGGAAAATCCCTCCCGGCGAAGAGGTGGACCCACGGTTTGTGAAAGGACTCCTGATCAGAAAATGATCCGGAAACGTAACGTTGTTTATAAAAGAAAGCCCCATGAAGAATCAGCATGGGGCCTTCTTTTCATAAATGGAAAGGGAGGCTATTCGCCTTTGAATACAGGTTCGCGCTTCTGGAAAAATGCGGTCATCCCTTCCATGGCATCCTTGCTCTGCGCAAGCTTCCTTGACCACTCCCGGTCAACGCGGATGCCTTCTTCGAGACCCTTCTCGAGTCCCACCCACATGCCATTGAGCACCGCGCTCATGGCAAGAGGCGGCCGCTTGGTCAGCGTCAGTGCAAAAGCCATGGCCTCCTTCATCAAATCTGCTGCGGGAACCACGCGGTCCACCAAGCCGATGGCCAAGGCCTCTTTGGCCGATAACCTCTTGCTGAACAGAATCATGTCGAGCGCCTGCGGCTTGCCCAGGAGCCGTGGCAGACGCTGAATGCCGCCCCAGCCGGGCGTGATACCCAGGTTCACCTCCGGGCACCCGATGACCGCCTTGGGATTATCCGTCATCAACCGGAAATGGCATACGAGCGCGAGCTCGCATCCGCCACCGAGGGCGTATCCGTTGATGGCAGCAATGGTCGGCTTGCTGAACCTCTCGATGCGGTTGAATACGTCGTTGCCGTTCGGTCCTTTATCGATATTCGCTACGTCCGATACGTCCATGCCTGCGCTGAAGCCCTTTTCACCGGTACCGGTGATGATCACCACCCTGGTATCCTTGCTCTTCTCTAACTCAGTGATCGCTTGGTCCAGCTCCTCGCGTATGCCGAGGTTGACGGAGTTCGTCGGCGGACGGTTGAGCGTGATGGTGCTCACAAAATCCTTCGTGGTCAGTATGATGTTGTTGTAGCTCATAAATGCCCTCCTGTCTGAGATTGAGTAGAAGCCATTCTGTTGAGTGGATTTTCACATAGTCAAGCGTGTTGACTATAAGAGAAACGGATTTGTCTGTCAAGCAAAAAAGCCTCAGCAGTCATCGATCCAGGTATCTCACTTTCATTTCCAGAGGTTGTTTTTGGGGCCTGCGGCTCGATGTTGCCCCGTAGCCCACCGGAACCACAGCCATGAACTCTCCCTTAGGCTCTCCAAGAAATTTCAGAACGTCATCCTTGATCAGGTAAAGAATTCCCAGCCAGACGGTTGCAAGTCCAAGGGAAGTCGCTGCCAGGAGCAAATTCTCAACGGCTGCCGCGGAACTTTGAATTTCCATCGTGCGGAAAAAATCGTGCGCCATCTCCTTTTCGACCTTGAAAAGCTGGGTGCCGTGTCGAATCAAATCGCCCGTATTGGCTATCGCGATGATGACCGGCGCCCCGGCAATACTTCGAGCCGCCATGCGAAGCAACGTCGATGCCGGTCGTGGAAAATCGCCGGATCTGGAAGTGACGAGACGTGCCAATTCCTGCCTTTTCTGGTTTCTCATCACGATGAATCGCCACGATTGTTGATTATGGGCAGAAGGGGCTTCGTTCCCGGCTTGAAGCAATAGGTTGATACGATCTTCGGATACTTCCTGCTTGGTAAACAACCTGATGCTATGGCGCTGACGAATCACCTGCAACGTTTGGTTCAGGGGAAAAGCGGGATCAGCGGGTTTCACACCGTACCTCCTTTACGGATTGGAATGGTTCGCACGTCTTGATGAGTTCATTAGAAATAAAAAATCTGAATGGCAAAGAGGTGATCCCTGCGGGGCTAATCCTCGGCGTTTGACATGGAGCTCGCCGTTTTCAGTTCTTCCAACTCCAGGGCAAGGAATTCCCAAAGCTGTGTAAGTTCTCTCACCTGCTCTTTGACCTGTTTATGAGTCTGGACGGTTTCGTAGGTCTCTTGCTGATTCAAGTAGAGATTCGGGTCAGAAAGTCTTTGGTTCAAATGATCCAGTTTCTGGGTGGCCTCCTGTAAAGATTTTTCCACTTCCTGAAATCGCTTTTCAAGGCTGGAGAGCTGCTTCTTAAATCGGTCCATCTCCTGGGCTCTCTTTCGCCTCTCCTCCTTGACCATAATCTTCGACTTCTTTATTTTATGTTTTTCTTTTTCCTCAACCTCAGCCTCAGCCTTAACCTGAACCGCTTTCTCCGCCTCTTCTTGTGGAATCTGTTGTTTCTTATAAAGGTAATCGTCATAGTTTCCCAGAAATAGATGAGGGATTCCACGATCGATCTCGATCACCTTGTTGGCGATTTGATTGATGAGATGCCGGTCGTGGGTGACCAGGCAGATCGTCCCTTGAAACTGTTTCAAAGCCATCTCCAATACGTTTCGAGAGGAGATGTCGAGATGACTGGTCGGCTCATCGAATAGAAGGAAATTGGCCGGTTCGAGGAGCATCTTCGCAAGGACCAATCGACTCTTCTCTCCGCCGCTCAAAACAGAGACCCGCTTTTCGATCTCCTCTCCGCTGAAAAGAAACGTACCCAGAAGGGTTCGAAGCTCGGTTTGACTTTCGTCCGTCGCAATGGAAAGGAGCTCTTCGAAGACCGTATTTTCGGGGCGGAGAAGATCGAACTGATGCTGGGCAAAGTACGCGCGGGTCACCTCCTTTCCTAAGATGACTTCACCTTCTTCAAAGTCGAGGACGCCTGCAAGGATCTTGAGCAGGGTTGATTTTCCCGCTCCGTTGGGACCGACCAAAGCCAGCTTGTCCCCTCGGTAGAAGCTGAGATCAATTCCTTGATAGACCACCGTGTCGCCGTAGCTTTTATGAAGATTTTTGACCTCCACCACCTTGTGGCCGCTCCGTTGGGGGGCGGGGAAGTGGAACCGGATCTCCTTCTTTTTCTCCGGGAGTTCAATCCGCTCAATTTTTTCGAGCATCTTGATTCGGCTCTGAACCTGGCTCGATTTGGTGTTTTTAGCGCGGAACCGTTCGATAAACCTTTCGGTCTGCTCAATTTTCCTCTGCTGAGTCTTATACGTTGCATCGAGGACTTGTCCCCGGGCATCTTTCTCCTCCAGGTAGTGGTCGTAGTCGCCGTAGTAGAGGTCAATCCGTTGCGCTTCGATCTCTGCAATCCAATCGATGAGGTGGTTGAGGAAGACGCGATCGTGTGACACGATGACCATGGCGCCGGGATAATTGGTTAAAAATTCTTCGAGCCATATCAGGGACGCCAGATCCAAGTGGTTGGTCGGCTCGTCGAGAAGAAGGAGGTCCGGAGATTGAAGAAGGATTTTCGCCAAGGCGATTCGCATCAACCAGCCCCCGCTGAGTTCGTCGGTGAGGCGATCGAAATCTCCCGCTTTGAACCCCAATCCCTGAAGGATGCGCTTTGCCTCAGCCTCCAGGCTATAGCCTCCAAGAAGGGTATAGCGCTCCTGAAGTTTTCCGTATTCCTTTGCCAGCTTCTCCTGTTTTTTCGGATCGTCGATGGATGAAAGCTCTTCTTCGAGGATCGTCATCTTGTCCTGGAGCGAGGTGATGTTTGTCAAACTTTTTAACACTTCATCCAAAACCGTGTTGCCCTCGAAGGAAATCACTTCCTGGGGCAGGTAGCCGATCTTTACGCCTTTGGCAATGAGGAGCTCTCCTTCGTCAAGGGATTCCTCTCCTAAGATCATCCGAAAGAGGGTCGTCTTCCCCGAGCCGTTGGGGCCGATGAGGCCAAGCCGATCCCTCACTCCGATCTGAAGGGAGCAATCTTTAAACAAGACTTTGCTTCCAAACTGCTTCTGAATATGACTGAGAGTGATCATTCCTGGTTTAGTCCTTCAATGCCAAATGTCAAAACATTACCACTTTCCACTAATTCTTGTCATTTGAATTTTAGATTTAAAAATAGCATCTCAGAATTCCTCCCAACCTCCCCTGCCTACCGGCAGGCAGGCTTTGCCAAAGGGAAGAGATTATTACCCCCCTTAGGAAAAGGGGGGAGAGGGGGGATTTTCATCGTTCGAGAATGACGAGCCAGTCAAGTAAGATTCGTTCGAGCTTTGACATTGGGTTTGGGTGGGGATTAGGTATCGTATTTATCGAAGTTATAACCCGCCTTCTTGTAATTCTCTAAGGCACGGGTTTTCAAATCCTTTCGCTTCGTTTTATCCGCTTCCTTATCTGCCAATTCAGCCGCGTGACTCCATTTTCCTTCCTTCTCGTATTCCTTGATCTTTCGATCTGTTTCCGTGACCGGGCTTCCTTTGACAACCACCGCTGGAGCGAAAAGAATTCGGGAGACGGGGTTATTACACTGGGGGCAGAGGCTTAGGGGAGATTCGGCCATCCTCTGGATAATCTCAAAACCCCGCCTGCAATGCGTGCAGCTTTTTTTTGAGTCAACAGCCCTGTATACGTAGGTCGGCATATCTAAAACTGTGTCCTGTGTCCTGCCTGCCGGGAGGCAGGCAGGGTCCGTGTCCGTACTCAAAATATAACGTAATATTTCCTCAAAAATTGTCAAGGGGGCAAACCTTGTGTTACAAGAATAATGTCAAATGTCAAACCTGAAATTCCAACCGAATTTAAAAATTCCAAATTTGAATGATTTAACATTGTGGAGTTCTCATTCCTTTGACATTTGGATTTTATAATTTGAAATTTTATTCTAAAAATGATTCCTTACCAAAACCTGTACATCTATGAGATTTCCGGAGAGATTTCCGACTCAAGGGATTTTCTTAAACAGGACTTCATCGGCTGCTGGAATGAAGGGAAGACCTCTTTCCTTTTCTTTTCTCAACCCCACGATGAAAAGGTGGAGTCATTTGTCAAAAAGAAAGGATACCCTGTCCTCTCAAGAAACATCCTGGACTACAAAGCCTGGCAGGCCGGTGAAGAATTGAAACCTTTCCAGGTGGGTACTCTTATCATCTCTCCTCCTTGGGAAAATGTCAGGGTTGAAGAGGGCCAGACCTTGGTTCATTTAGATCCCTGTGTGGTTTTTGGCACAGGTTATCACCCAACCACTCGAACCTGTCTTCAAGCGACTTGGGAGATTTATCAAAAGGAGAAGCCGAAGAAGGTTCTGGACCTTGGAACAGGTTCTGGGATCCTTGCCCTGGCCGCTGCAAAATGGGGAGCTGAGAAGGTGCTTGCCATCGACTGCAACGAACTGGCTGTAGAGACGGCGTCACGAAATGTGTTGTCCAACGGTGAATCTGAACGGATTGAGGTGAGGAGGGGAAAGGCAGAGGATTTTATCAAAGAGAAAGCGGATTTGGTTTGTGCCAATATCCATCTTCAAGTCATCGAGTCCCTGTTAAAGAAAAAGGCTTTTTTCAAGAAAAGATGGTTCATCCTTTCAGGGATCTTTGAAAAAGATATGCACGAGGTTGAGAGAAGGTTGAAGCAAAAGTCTGTTAGAATCGTTCAGAGGTTGCAAGAGAAGAACTGGTCAACCTTGGTCGGCTTGAATGAGGAAGGCAGAGGGGATTAAAATTGGTCATATTGACCCATTCGGCGGCGCCAAGCCCCATTTTTAAATCGGGTAGAAAGCGCCGCCAATCGACGTGCTCATGGTCCTGAGGGAAATCGAAGGGCTCAGGGTCAACCCTGAACAAGCCCTGGACTTCAGACCAGGAAGGGAGTCGAAGGGTTGACTTCAATTCTTGATTGTGTTAAAAAAATCAGATTCTGCCCACGTTCAAAATCCAAAAAATTTAAATTTTCTTTAGGTTTTGCAGCAGTAAGCCCCTCTCCATTTTGGGAGGGCGGGCGATTTTATAAATTTTGGGAGCATTATGAAACCGAAGTTTATTAAGGCAGCCTTCTTTTTTCTCATTCTCTCATTCTCGCTCTTTTGGGGCTCGGGAATGTCATGCGCAGCGACTTCTGGCCCCGAAAAAGAGGGTGGGAAACTCTCCGGGGTGCCCGAACCTTCTGGACCTGCGAAAAAGGGAGAGAAATTTGTCGTCAGGGGTCGAGAATACTGCTATGAATGTATTGACAACTCCGAATGTTTGGGTTGTCACAAAAAAATAAGCGAAAGGAAGTTCGCCCAGTCTGTTCACGGTGCCAATTCCTGCAACAGTTGCCACTATGACATCACGGATATCAACATCCATACCAAAACAAAAGGGGCAAGAATTCATGCCGAGCCAGTCACCTGCCATCGATGTCATAAGAAGGAAGGGGCGGAGCATTATGCAAGCGCCCATTTCCTCAACGACATTCAGTGTAAAGACTGCCACAAAGACATCCACGCGTTGACTCCGTGGAAGGGAGATAAAGTCCGGGTGATCAAGACATGTACGACCTGCCACTCGGATGATGGTTATTCTCAAAGCGTCCACGGCAAAGCCGTCCTCGAGGGGAATCCGGATTCAGCCACTTGCAGCGATTGTCATGGTCTCCATAAAATTCCGTTGCTGAAAGGCGACGAACCCAAGAGCGTGGAATTCAGGAAGGAGTTCCATACGGAAGTCTGCCAGAAATGTCATGCAGACAAGGAGATGATGGAGAGAAACAGGGTTTTTCTCATCGCCACTCAAACCTATTACGAAAGTTATCACGGGAAGGTGGAGCACCTTGGCTACCCAAAATTGGTTGCGGGTTGTGCGGACTGCCACGGGTTTCACAACATTCTGCCTCCTGATAATCCAAAGTCTCTCATCTCCGAGGGGCGGTTGGTAGAGACCTGCGGCAAATGTCACAGACACGCCAATACCAACTTCGTGCAATGGATTCCGCATGCAACCCATACTGACCCAGAAAGAGAACCGGTGCTCTACGGAACCTTCGTCCTCATGACTGGCCTCCTCGTCTCCGTCTTTGGAGTATTTTGGCTCCACACGTTCCTCTGGTGGCGAAAGGACTTTTGGGAAAAAAGGGAGTTGAGGGCCAGGGGGATTTTCTTCCCACAACATGTAAGACCCGATGAAGCCGGACATATTTATCGACGATTTAGTCTTTTTGACATCGTGATCCATTTTACGATGATGGTGACCTTTATCGGCCTCGTCCTGACCGGGCTCCCATTAAAATTTTCGCATGCCCCCTGGGCCATTGGTCTGATGCACTTTTTAGGGGGGGCCAGAATGGCCGGTTTGATTCATCGCATTTGTGCCGGCATCACCTTTGCCTATTTCGGAACGACCATGGCCTACATCGCCTATTTCCTCTTCTTCAAGAAGATCCAAGGGAATCCCGGTCTCTTCCAAAGACTTTTCGGCCCGGATTCGCTCTGCCCTCGTTGGAAAGACATTCAAGACATCATCGGGATGATCCGCTGGTTTCTTAACAAAGGGCCGAAACCCAGGTTCGACCGGTGGACCTATTGGGAGAAATTCGATTTTCTCGCTGTCTTCTGGGGAATATTCGCCATCGGGTTCTCAGGGTTGATGCTCTGGTTGCCGGGATTCTTCACCCTCTTTTTACCCGGATGGGTTCTCAACATTGCCACGATCGTTCATTCGGATGAAGCGCTTTTGGCCTCCGGGTTCATCTTCACGGTCCATTTCTTCAACACCCATTTTCGACCTTCGAAGTTCCCCATCGACACGGTGATTTTTACGGGAAGATTTCCCAAATACGAACTGGTGGAGGAAAGGCAGGAACAATATCATCGTCTGCTGGCTGAGAAGAGATTGGAGACCTATCGGGATAAATACCCAAGCGTGGGTACGGACCTCTTCTCAACCATTGTGGGATTTGCCATGGTGGCCATCGGGCTTCTGTGCGTCTTCCTGATTGCGTGGGAGTTCCTCGTGTAATGCAGAATTCGGAATGCGGATTTCGGAATGACAAAGCCAAGTGGGGCTTAGATTCCACACTCGGCAATCTGCAATTCACTTGGAAATCTTGCAACCGATCTTTTCCAAATAAGCCACATAATTGAAGGTAGGGCTTTGATCCTTGGTATGGCAGTTTCGGCAGATACCAAGGGTCACCTTCCTCGCGATCTTTCCCTTTTCCGGGTGTCCTCTCCCTTCACCGTGACAGGCCTCACATTGCACCCCTTGCAGGTAAAACGGAATTTCTGAAACGGCCGCATACTCTCCAATCTTACCGTAGCCCGTGGAATGGCACATCAGGCACTCCTCCTGGGCATACGGAGGGGAAGCAGCGATGGTCTGGGAGGCCCTGGCATGTTTGGTCTTAAACCAATTTCTGTAATTCACTTCGTGGCATTTTTTGCAGGAGATCGCTCCGACAAAGGGACTTGTCTTAGGAATTCGGGCGACCATCTCTTTCTCCGACAAATCCTTTCCAGCCTCAAGAGCGACTTTTGGCTTATAGAGCTTTGCCGACTCAGCCCGATACATTTCCAGTTCCTTAGTGATGCTCGGATCATCGGATACAGCCATCTGCACGGGAATGACGACGTGTCGGTAAAGATTCTTATCCCCGAAAGCAAGAAGGGCCTTTTCCAATTCCTTCTGTTTTGACTCCAAGAACCTCAGTTCTTTGGCTTTGATTTCGTCCTGTTTTCCGGCCCTGGCCATCTCTGTCCTCATTTGCGTCGCATGGAAGGCCAGTCTTTCCAATTTTTTCTGTAACGCTTCCTGTTCGTCGGAAATCGTAAATTGAATAGGTCTCTTTGTGTCGCTTAAGGAATAATCCACCCGGCCCAAATATCCTCCTCTCGGCTCCAATCGGTAAATGGCCGTCCCATTTTCTCTCTCCATAACCACCCTTCTCGACTCACCCCCTCCTCCTAAGATGAGGTCGATATCGTGAGCCTCCCTGGCCAACTTCTTATCTTTCGATTCGCCCAATTGAGAGAGGACAACGATGAGGTCGCAATATTCCCTCAACCCTTTCATCGCGGCCTTTAATGCCGCGACAGGTTCGGTGACGTTTAATCCCGGGTCTTTCTCTTGGAGGGTGGGATTGAATTGATCGTCCAGCAGGCCCAATACCCCAACCCGCAGACCGGCGATCTCCTTGATGGCATAAGGTTTGAAGACATGCCTTCCGGTTTTTTTGTCCACGAGGTTGGTCGAGACAAAGGAAAATTTCACGCTCGGGCTCACTTCAAAGAGAAATTTGACCCCCATCATCAGATCCTTCTCGCCTACGTTGATGACATCGTATCCCATTTCATTATAGGAGTGGATGAGGAGGTTAGCACGGAGAAGGGCGTCCCTGCGTTTGGTCTCTGCCTGGGGAGGTTTTCGGAAAAGAAAATTTCCGGTGTCGAAAAGTAGGATTTTCCTCCCTTCTTTCTTCATCTGGGAGATCAGTGTGGCCTTCTTGGCAACGCCACCAAGAGGGTTTCTGAATCACCCGCAAGGCTCGACCTCGCCCATCACGTCATTCGAATAGACGATGCTGAATTGGGCCTTTGGAGACGAGAAAGAGAGAGAGGATGCAGATAAATTGAAAACCAGACCCGCCACCCCCAAAATGAAGATTCCCGCGGATTTCAAAGGATCGCTCCTTTTTTCGTGGAATTTATTGTGTTGCCACCGTCATCGAAAACGCTTTTCCCCGGCCCGGACGGCGACGTTAAGCCAGTTCTCCTCCGGGGCGAAAGGACAGGTATATCTTTCATTGTACTGACAGAAAGGATTGTAAGCTCGATTGAAATCGATCAACACCTTTGCTCCGGACACCGGCTCGATATAGAGATAGCGTCCCTTCTCATAAGTCTCTATCCCTGAAGTCTTATCTTTGAACGGGAGGAAAAGATCATCGCCCGCTAACGGTCGGTAGATTTGGAGCAGGTATTCTTTTCCATCCCATTTGAATTTGAATCGGCCGTATTTCACATATTTCTTGCCCGCCTCCTTGTTTGTGGGAAGTGTTGTGTAAATAGGTTTCGGCTCAACAGGATATTTTTCAACGGATCCGGTCATTGCATATCGGAGGTCGATGGGGTAGTAAACGAGGCCCTGGAACCTTTTCCGGTCGGCCTCTTTCAACGGAGACCGGGAATCTTCTCGAAAGAACCGGTCCTTCCTTTCTCGAAAACCCTTTAATTTCTCCTCTCTCTGTTTAAGAGGACTTTCTTCCACCTGGGCGAGAACGAGGTCGGACTTTCCAAGCAAGAGAATAAAACAGAACGAGCAGATTGAGAAGAAGATCCATCTTCGATTAAATTTGAGAAATCGATCCATTAAACCATTTCCCGATTTTCAGGGAGGAGGATGAATGGGATCAGGCGGATGATCATGACGGCCATCGTTTTTCTTCTCGCGGTTTGCCCTATCTCCGCCAGCCCCCTCTCCTTTTCGTTGAGAGGACAACCTCGACAGGGGAAAATTCCCCTTGAAATAATTTTAAAAGATTGTAGAATTTAGTTCCGGGCGGGTACCTTCGTATGGGAACTATAAGAAATCTTTACGATCTGGTCAAGAGCTTTTGGATCGACTTCTTCGATGAGGCGAAGAGAGGCACTCAAGCTCACCTCAAGGCGATCAAGGTCTTCCTCGGTTTTTGTATCCTTGTTTTTCTCGTCATCCTTGTTGGTCTTCTCAAATTTACAGAGAGCTCTACCTTCTGCGGCCTCTGCCACCAGATGAACGTCTATATGGACTCGTGGAGGGCCTCCAGCCATCGGCATGTGGTCTGTACGAAATGCCATTATGAGCCCGGATTTCTTAACCATCTGAGGGGGAAATGGGTGGATGGCCAAGTGTCGCTGGCTTACTTCCTGTCGGGGAAGAGGCCGAGTGCGCCTCACGCCCAGATCAGCGATGCGAGTTGCCTCCAAAAGGGATGTCATAAGATCGAAGACCTTCAGGGGGACATGATCTATAAAAATGTGGCCTTCTCCCATAACAAGCATTTAGGCGAACTGAGAAGAGGGATGAAACTCCGCTGCACGAGCTGCCACGCTCAACTTGTTCAAGGGTTGCACCTCACCGTTCACGAGATCAACTGCTTCATCTGTCACTATTATAAGGCCGGTCCAAAAGGGGAAGAGGAATGCATTTCTTGCGCCATCGGCGGTTGTACTTCCTGTCATGTCGAGCCTAAAGGGGATATTCAGGTCAAAGGCTGGAACTTCAATCACAAAAAGTATATCGCGAGAGGGGTGGTTTGCGAGAAATGCCATCTCAGTGTCGTTCAAGGGGATGGCCATGTGCCGGAGGGAAAATGTGTCGAATGCCACAATGAGCCTATTCTCCTGAGTACGAAGTACACCTCTCAATTCATGCATCAGAAGCATGTCACCGATCATAAGATCGAGTGCTCAAGCTGCCATACTTTTCTTCGCCATGAGATCGGGCCGATTCCCACGATCGCTTACACCCCTTCCAATTGCGATAAGTGCCATAGCAAGGAGATGCATCTTGGGCCGAGAGAATTATACCGCGGGACCGGAGGGATCGGCGTCCCGGATTCTCCCAGCCTCATGTTTACAACGAATGTGGACTGCATCGCCTGTCATCGGAGAGGGGAGGAAAGCCAGGCCGCACTTCATACCTCGAAATATGTCGAGCGGGCGATCGGCGAGGCCTGTGTCGACTGCCACGGAGAGGGATTCGATGAGACCTTAAAACAATGGAAATCGCTCCTGGCAAGAGCCGAGAGTGAGAGTAACCAGAGGATCTTTAATGTTCAGAAAACGTTGTATGAGTTTGAAAGGACCAACGGAAGCACCGCCGCCCTTAAAAAGGCTCAGAACCTTCTCAACGAAGCTCGGCATAATTATAGCTTTGTCCTTTTGGGCAAGGGGGTTCACAACATCGAATACACCTTCAAGCTCCTCAATGCAGCGAGCAATAGGACGGAGCGAGCTTTAGCGATCATCGACAAAGATTACAAACCTCAGGAATTTCAAACCCGACTGACCTGTACAAGTCTTTGTCATGTTGGAATAGAGAGACGGACCGTTCCTTTTAACGACATCAAATTTTCCCACGAGACCCACATTGGAGGGAAAGGACTTAAATGTTCGGATTGCCACACTCCCCGCGAAAAGCACGGGAAAACACTTATGAAAATTTGTGCTGGATGCCACCACGGAACGGGGATTAAGAATGTCAAATGTGAAGATTGTCATGTGAACGTCAGAAGGCTCATCCAGGGAAAGGGAGGCATCGGCGTCAAGGAGAGGCCGAGCAATAAGCTGGATGTGGTGGAATGCGTTGATTGCCACCAAAGTGTCTTGGCAAAAAAGAAAGGGACTTTCGATGCGATCAAGAAGCGGTGCATCGCGTGTCATGACCAGAGCTATGGGGAGATGGTCGTCCGATGGAGAGCGACCTCTGAGAATATGCTGAAGGAGCTGGAGCCCAAGCTGGCCCAGGTCAAAGAAGAGATCGATCGGATTGATCGCCGGGGAGGCCACACCTTTGTCTATCGAAAGTTGTACGGGGAAGCGGAGCTCAATTATAATTTGGCCAAGAATGGAAAGGGGGTCCACAATCTGGAGTATGCGGAAGAGCTATTCGAATCTGCTAATCATAGACTGGATGAGGCAATCGAACAGATCGCCAGGAAGAAGCAAGACATCGCACAGGGAAAGATGTGAAGTCAAGCACCGGGGATACGAAAATGAGCGGCAAAATACCACCCATCAAGTTATGCTTGACAAAATAGTGAGAATTTAATATTTTTTTCCTAGGATTTGTGAAAGGGGTCACAAAATTGAAGTACAAGAAAATTCCCGAGGCCACCATTAGGAGATTGTCAAGGTACTCCCGGTCTTTAGAGGAGATGGAGGAAAAGGCAGAAAAGGTAGTTTCTTCTGCTCTCCTGGCTAAGAAATGCGTTGTGAATGCCGCCCAGGTGCGAAAAGACTTGGCCTACTTTGGTGAATTTGGAATCCGAGGCGTGGGCTATTATGTGGAAGATTTACTCAATAATATCAAGAAGATACTTGGATCTAATAAAGAATGGAAGATGGCGGTGATTGGCATCGGGAATCTTGGGTCTTCCCTGCTGTCTTATAAGGATTTTCTTAAGCAGAATTACAAGATTGTAGCCGCCTTCGACATTGATCCTCCGAGGGTCATCGGAAGGGTCTCGGAAAAGCTGGGCAAGCCAGCGGAGGTTATTCACATCAACCGCATTAAAGAGGTGGCAAGGGAAAGGAAGATTGATATTGGGGTCATCACGACCCCTCCTTCAGAAGCTCAGGGTGTCGCCAATCTGTTGGTAGAGGCAGGGGTAAGAGGAATTCTTAACTTCGCACCAGCACAGATTACCGTCCCCGCCGGCTTTGTGGTAAAGGACGTTTTTTTCACCACGATCTTAGACAATTTGGCCTACCTTCTCTCAACTGAGACAGAGTATTTCTTAGATAGAAAGTAGCATTTCTATTTTCCAACCTTTCTATTCATTCTCCCATCCTAGATGGACGCGCCCGAGACAGGCCCCATGCGGGCAGAAGAGAACCACTTTCTCCATGCTTGTTGAAATTTACTCACCCAGTTCCTTCTCTCAGTTCCAAACAAAACATCATCAAACATTTCATTGACTCATCACTAAAAACTGTCTACTATTTAAATAGATTTTTTTCTATCCTATGCCTTGAGAAAACTTGAGGAAAAAAGATGCCGAAAAGAGAATTCTTGTCTCCTTCTATTATCACCAGACCTCCTGGACCTGAGGCCAAGAAGATCCTCAGAAAGGATCAGAGATTCGTATCTCAATCTTACACGCGCGCCTATCCCTTCGTAGTCAAAAGGGCGAGGGGAGCTTGGGTGGAGGATGCGGACGGAAATCGATTCCTCGATTTTACCTCGGGGATTGCGGTCTGCAATACCGGCCATTGCCATCCGAGAGTGGTGAAAGCGATCCATCATCAGGCAGGACAACTCATCCATATGTCTGGCAGTGATTTCTATTATGGCCTCCAGTCGAGCCTTGCCGCAAAGCTCTCCGAGATCAGCCCCGGGCCAAGAGAAAAGAGGGTCTTCTTCGGCAATTCAGGCGCCGAAGCTATTGAGGCAGCTCTGAAACTTTCACACTATCATACCAAACGGCCCCGAATTCTGGCTTTCCTTGGGGCTTTTCATGGAAGGACCATGGGCGCGCTCTCTTTAACGGCCAGCAAAGTGGTTCACGAAAGAGGCTTTTATCCGCTCGTCCCCGGAGTCACCCACGTTCCTTACGCCTATTGTTACCGGTGCCCCTATCATCATCTACAATACCCCGGTTGCAGCACCGCCTGTGTCGATTGGATTCGAGAAGATCTCTTTAAGCGAAGCATCCCGCCCGAGGAAGTGGCAGCTATTTTTGTCGAGCCCATTCAAGGGGAGGGCGGCTATATCGTCCCTCCTCCGGAATTTCATCAAAAGCTTTACGAGCTGGCAAAGGAATTTGGGATCCTTTTTGTGGATGATGAGGTTCAGAGCGGAATGGGAAGGACTGGAAAGATGATGGCGATTGAGCACTGGGGCATCGTCCCTGATATCATCGCCTTGGCAAAGGGAATCGCTTCGGGGATGCCTTTGGGAGCGACGGTCTCACAGAGCGAGGTGATGGATTGGGTCCCTGGTTCTCATGCCAGCACTTTTGGCGGAAATCCCATCAGTTGCCGAGCGGCCCTGAGCACCATTGAGCTCCTTGAGGAGGGTCTCATTGAAAATGCGGCACGGGTGGGGACCTACCTCCTCCAAAAGCTGAGAGATCTGCAGAAGCGATTCGATCTGATGGGTGATGTGAGGGGAAAGGGGTTGATGATCGGGATCGAATTGGTCAAAGACCGGAAGACGAAGGAAAAGGCAATCGAAGAAAGAAGCAAGATCATTCTGGCCTGTTTTGAAAAGGGGCTGCTCATATTAGGAGCCGGAGAGAATGTCATCCGTTTCAGCCCGCCGCTCATCATCACCCGGAAACAGGCTGACACCGCCCTCACGATCTTCGAGGAAGTTTTGAAGAATGTTGAGAAGACATTAAAAAATCGCGTCACCGTCTCAAAGAGAAGGTGATACAAAGGGATTGTCTTAACCTCTCACTTTGATTTCGGAGCTTGGATCACTTCGTCGTAGGTCATCAGGTAGGCGAAACCAAACCCTAAATTCTTCAGCGTCGCTAGGTGGTGATCATCCCTCCCGGTGGCTGTCCCATCGATCAGGAAGAAAACCCTGTAATCCCTCATAAAGGCATCCCGCGCCGTGGTCTCGCAGCAGAGATTCGTCATCACCCCTGAAATGATCAAATCTTGGATCCCTTTCGATCGGAGGATCTTTTCAAGGTCGGTCTCATAGAACGCACTGTAGGCTTTTTACGAAGAACGATATCTTTTGATTCGACGGTCACTTCTGGAAGAAACAGCCAGTCCTTTGTCCCATGAAGGATGACCTGACCCCACCACGTTCCAAGGGCTCCACGATCCGACGGAGGATCGGTGTGGCCATGCTGTGTGAAGATGATCGGAATATTCTCTTGTCTGCAGAATTGAATGACGTTCTGGATATTCCCCAAGACAGGTCGGACAACTCGATGAAAAAAAGTTCTGGATATCGATGACAAGGAGGGCGGCGTGTTCGGGATCGATCACGGCCTTCCTCTCCCGATAGGGTTTCAATTCCTTTAAGATTTTTTCAAGATGAAGTTTCATCTTGTTTTAATAAACCCCGTTAGAAATCCCAGTCGTTGCGACTCGAAACCGAGCGGGGGTATTAAACCCCGCCGGAATTTTTCTAAAATCTAACCCCGCTATAGAGCCCTGCACGGCATGGTGTACAGGGCAGAGCAGTGGGGCATTATTTCTAACGGGGTAAATAGTTCATGACGATCAATCCATAGATATGGGCAGCCTGGAGCAAAGCCTCCACCTCCACAGATTCATTCGTCGTATGGGCTTGATCCACCCCTCCAGGTCCGAGGATAAGGGTGGGAATGTGATAGTGATTGACATAGAAACGAGAATCCGTGAACCCGGAGAATGCCGTGAGCGATGGCTTCTTTCCCATCACCTCTTGGATGGCCTCCACGCCGATTCTGACAATCTCCTCTTCAGGATCGACTTCAGAGGGCTCTGCGAAATCAATCTCTTCCATCCGATATTGAAAAAGGGGATCCTGCGGCCGAAGCGAATCTAAGATTGCCTTCATCTCTCCTAAGACCGCCTCCTTCTTTTCACCGGGCAAGATTCGCCGGTCCACCTCAATCTCGCACCGATCCGGGACGATATTGATCTTCGTTCCGCCTTGAATGGTCCCAATACTGAGAGTCGGTTTTCCAAGCAAAGGATGTTCTTTCTCCAAGAGAATGGAATTCAATCGTTCCATCAGCTTCGTCATCTTTTCTACGGCATTCACTCCCAGATGGGGTCTTGAGGCATGAGCCGACTTCCCAAAGGTGGAGATCCTGAGCCAAAGAGCACCTTTCTGGGCGATCACAGGTTGGAGGTCCGTTGGCTCTCCGACAAGAGCTGCATCTCCTCGGATCCCCACCTCTTGAGTTAAGAATCCCATACCTTGGTGGCCATGAGATTCTTCATCAGAGACCAGATGGAGAATGACAGCGCCTCGATAGAGAGGGATTTTCGAACACTCAATTGTGGAGAGGGCATGAATGAACGAGACAATCCCGCTCTTCATATCCGATGCCCCCCGACCATAAATCCTTCCCTTGGAAAGTTTTCCTTCAAAAGGAGGATATTTCCATTGAGAGGGGTCTCCGGCAGGGACAACGTCGAGATGGCCATTGAAGATGAGTGTTCTCCCACCCTTTCCCCATCTTCTCTCGGCAATGATATTCCATCTTCCTTTTGGGGAGAGAACGGTTTTGATTTTGAAACCCATTCTTGAGAGAAGAGATCTCAGAAATTGGGCGGCTGTCTTTTCATTTCCGGGTGGATTTTCCGTGGCAATCTGAACCAATTGGATGGTCAAATCGACCAGTTCTTTCTTTCTGATGAACGGACGTAAGTCTCTCATTGTATCCCCGTGTTCCGCCTAATCTTAAAAAGAAAGGATAATAAAGGCAACTCCAAATTGAATTATTGACTACTGTGCTGTGAGCCTTTGTTAGAATGAGATTCTTTTGAAATATTGTTCGATATATGATAGGTATCATCTTACCCCTTGTTAAATCAGGGCTTTTTCTTGACGGTTATGAACGATGTGAGATTATCCGGCTATATTCCTGGTGCCATTGGTCGGATTGCTGAGCTTCACGGCATATATTATCACGAACAGTGGGGGTTCGACCTTTTCTTTGAGTCGAAGGTGGCCATGGAGCTTTCGGAATTTCTGCGGCGTTTCAATGAAGCGCACGATGGGTTTTGGGTAGCAAGCGTTGAAGAAAAAATTGTAGGCTCCATTGCCATCGATGGATTCCATCGCGATAGCCAAGGCGCTCACTTGAGGTGGTTCATTGTGGCGCCGGAAAACCAAGGGCAAGGGATCGGCAAGATGTTGCTTGAAAAGGCAGTGGAGTTTTGCCGAAAGATGAAGTTTAACAAAGTATATCTCTGGACGTTTTCAGGGCTTGATCCGGCGCGCCATCTCTATGAGCAATTTGGATTCAGGCTATGTGAAGAACATGAAGGCAAGCAGTGGGGCAGGACGGTGACGGAACAAAAGTTCGAGCTTATCTTCTAACGATTCTATAATAAAGGGGGGTAAGGAAGGTTGCGTGGTGACCTTTTAGCATATTGGTAATGATGGTTTGTGACATAGCCATTCTTCTAAAGTCCAGACATGGTCACTTATCCCTGCAGCCATAGTGGAAGGCGCTAGAGTATGTTGCACCGCTAAGTATTTTAATTTAAAATTCGAAAAATAGAGAAAGGCAACTCGTATGAAAGGCTTCTTCAATAAAATTCTCAGAATCAATCTCAAGACAAGAACTTTTAAGGAAGAACCCATTTCCGATTCAGTTTATGAAACCTATTTGGGGGGAAAGGGACTCGGGACTTATCTCCTCATGAAAGAAAATCCCGCTGGGGTTGACCCTCTTTCTGCAGAAAACAGACTTATCTTCTGTACCGGCCCGATCACAGGTACGCGAATCTATGGTTCCTGTCGTCACGGTGTCTTTACCAAATCTCCCCTGACCGGAATCTACTCTGAATCTTACTCCGGAGGGAAAGTGGCAGAACCGATGAGCCGGACAGGTTATGACGCCTTCATTTTTGAAGAAGCATCGAGTGAACCGGTTTGGACCGAGATCTCTGATCAAAAGGTTACATTTCATGATGCAAAAGATCTCTGGGGAAAGGATACCTACTTCACAGAGGACGAGGTATTAAAAAGAACCGGCAAGAAGGGGGCTGGGGCTCTGGTCATCGGTCCTGCGGGAGAAAATCTGGTCCGATATGCTGTGATTGAGAATGATTACTGGCGGTCTCTTGGAAGGACAGGAGTCGGTGCAGTCATGGGCTCTAAAAAGATGAAGGCCATTGTCTTTCATGGTGACAAGAAAAAGGAGATTGCTCATCCTGATCGGCTCGAACAGTTTGCAAAGGAAACGTTGGAGCGTGCAAAAGATACCCCGGGGGCTCAAAATTACAGGAGACTGGGAACCCCTCAATTAGTGGCGATCACGAATTCCGTAGGTGCCTTTCCATCGAAATATTGGCATCTCGGAACCTTCGAGGGATGGGAGAAGATCAGTGGAGAGGCCCTACTCGAAAGATGTCAAGTTAGACCCACTGCCTGTCTCCGCTGCTTTATGGCCTGTGGAGATCTCAGCGAGGTGAAAGAGGGAAGGCATAAAGGCCTAAAAATCGAAGGACCTGAATATGAAACGATCTATGCTTTTGGTGGGCTTTGCATGATCCATGAGATCGAGGAGGTCGCTTATCTGAATGATATCTGTGACCGTCTTGGTATGGATACCATCTCTGCCGGGAGTCTTTGCGCCTTTGCAATTGAAGCCTCCGAGATGGGCCGGATTAAAGAAAAAGTCACCTGGGGGGAGGTGGATAAGATCGCTCAAATTCTATATGATATTTCGTCCAGAAAGGGAATTGGAGCCATCTTGGCAGAAGGAATCCGGCATGCTGCGAAAACCTGGGACATGGAGGATGTTGCCGTCCATGTGAAGGGCCTTGATCCGGCAGGATACGACCCAAGGGTCCTTAAAGGAATGGGTCTCGCCAACGCCACTTCGGATCGGGGAGCCTGCCACCTAAGGGCTACTTTCTATAAAGCCGAACTCGCAGGGATGATCCCGATGGACCAGATGGAGGGAAAGGCAAAGCTTTTCCTTGAATTTGAAGACCGGTTTAACATCCATGATTCGCTGATCTTATGTCGATTCTATAGAGATATTTATTGGGAGTGGAATTACCTGTCAACAGTCGTTGAAGTCAGTACAGGTCTCAAATTGGATGAGAAAGGGTTGAGAGCAATCTCATCTACTATTCAGAATGAGACCCGGAGGTTCAATCTTCGTGAGGGCCTCTCCCCGAAGGAGGATACCCTTCCAAAGAGATTCTATGACGAACCCCTGGGCAGGGATAAAAAGACGATCCGAAGAGAAGACCTTCAGAGAATGCTCCAGGATTACTATGCATTGAGAGGTTGGAGTTCAGAAGGTGTTCCAATGCCTTAAGGTGCAGACCGGTGCGCATAGACTAGAATCTAGTGTGGTGAGTCATTAATTCGTTTACAAAATCTTGCAATCGTAGCAAGAATTTGGTCTGCTGTTTTAGTCCATTTAAAGGGTTTCGTGTGCTTATTGGTAATTTCCAAATACCGTTCAATAGCCAATTCCAACTCTCGAGTGCTTCGATGGGCGCTGCGCCGAAGCTGTTTCTCGGTCAGAGCGGCAAACCAGCGCTCGACCTCATTGATCCACGAGGCCCCCGTGGGAGTAAAATGCAAATGATAGCGAGGCCGCTTTGCCAGCCAACGCTGGATCATGGGCGTTTTATGAGTCCCATAATTGTCCAGAACCAGATGGAGGTCGAGATCCGCAGGAACGGCATCATCAATCGTATCCAGGAATTTGCGAAATTCAATCGATCGATGCCGACGATGACATTCGCCGATCACCTGGCCCGTCTTCACATCGAGCGCGGCAAAGAGCGACGTCGTTCCATAGCGGGTATAATCATGAGTGCGCCGCTCGATCTGCCCTGGACGCATGGGCAAGATAGGCTGGGTTCGATCCAACGCCTGAATTTGCGACTTCTCATCCACACACAAGACCAAGGCTCGATCCGGTGGGTTCAAATACAACCCCACAATATCTCGCACTTTCTCAATGAACAACGGATCTTTCGACAACTTAAACGTCTCGGTCCGATGGGGCTGAAGTGCAAAAGCCCTCCAGATCCGACTCACAGCACTCTGGGTCAATCCCGACGCCTTCGCCATCGAACGGGTGCTCCAGTGTGTCGCATCTTTGGGAGTCGACTCAAGGGTTTGGGTAATTACCCGCTCCACATCCATGTCGGTGATTTGCCGAGGAGCTCCCGGACGAGGCTCATCGAGCAGGCCATCCAAACGACGTGCGATAAACCGCGCCCGCCATTTCCCCACGGTGGGCCGGGTTACGCGAAACGCGGCAGCCACATCGCCATTCTTCTTGCCTTCCGCGCAGGCAAGAATAACGCGTGCTCGAAAAGCCAATGCCTGAGCAGTTTTTCGTCTTCGAGCCCATCGCTCGAGAGTTTCCTGTTCATCGTCGCTCAGGTGGAGGAGAGGTATTGGACGTCCAATGGTCATGGTCGTTCTCCTTTCTCCACCCACTATATAGCAACAAAGGTAATTTGTCAACAAATTTATAACTCAGCACACTAGGGAAATTTCTAACTCCCGAACTGGCTATCCACGTACTAAAACAAAAAGAGACCTAAAACGAACCAAACATAGGATTAATTTTCAGAGGAAAGGATAGGGCTGAGATTCTTCTCTTGACCGGACCCGCAAACTTGGCAACAATGACAAAGAGGGCTTTGTTGAATTCCAGATATTCGATGGTTTCGTGATCGTAAAAACTCTTGTCTGCCCGAATAATTACGATCTTTACAGAGGATCGAGAAATGGTTCTTGTCCGCGAACTGACAAAGGTCTACGAAGAGATTATCAGGGGGAAAGTAAGTGAGGTTAGAAATCAGATCGGAGAGCGATCGCTAAAGGGCGAGATCACCCTCGTCACTTCTGGGAAAACACGCCTGCAAAAAAAGAGCGCGAAAAACGTTGATGAAGGGATGGGGGATAGTGAACAATGGAAAAGTTAGGACAGTTTCTGCCATTTTGGACCGTCTCTTTTTTTGTTCTTCTTCTACTTTCTATCGCAATTTTACCACTTACCCATAGCCATTTCTGGGATCGCAATCGGAATAAAGCGATTGTCTCTGGAATCCTCTCGCTGGCCGTGGTTATTCTTTTCTGGCAGTATCATAATTTCAATCCATTGATTCATGAAATAAAAGAGTATTTTTCCTTTATCATTTTGCTCGCCTCCCTCTTCATTATCTCCGGAGGAATATTCTTGAGCGGCGATATCGAGGCGACTCCCCTACATAATACCCTTTTCCTTTTGATCGGTGGGATCGTCGCCAATATATTCGGGACGACTGGGGCGGCGATGCTTTTGATAAGGCCTATTTTAAGGACAAACAGCCAAAGGCGGTTAATAGCCCACATCCCAATTTTCTTTATCTTTATCGTCTGCAATATTGGCGGATGTCTCACTCCTCTTGGCGATCCCCCTTTATTCATGGGTTACTTGAGAGGAGTCCCTTTTTTCTGGACTCTAAGACTCTTTCCGTACTGGGTATTCATGATGACGCTCATTCTCATCGTCTTTTATTTGATTGATCTTCGCTTCTGGAAGAGGGAGTCGCCGGAAGCAATGAGGCTGGACAAGAAGATGGTGGAACCTCTTTCCGTTCACGGAAAAATAAACGTCCTATTCATCATCGGCGTGCTCCTCAGTGTCATATTTTTCGATACCCCCCTTAGGGAAGGCGCGATGATCGGATTATCGGTCCTTTCTCTCGTATTCACACCCAGAAACATTCGCGAGCGAAATGAGTTTAACTATGCCCCAATCATTGAGGTAGCCGTCCTCTTTGCTGGAATATTCATCACGATGGTCCCTGCACTTCTGATTTTAGAGGCCCGTGGGGCAGAATTCGGAGTTCGTCTTCCCTGGCACTTTTTCTGGACAACTGGAGGACTCTCTTCCTTCCTCGATAATACCCCCACCTACGTAACATTCCTGAGCCTAGCACAGGGGTTTGCTCAAGCAACCGGGTTGCCGAAAGAGATCATCGGGGTCCCGATCAAATATTTGGAGGCGATTTCGGTGGGAGCGGTTTTTATGGGAGCAAATTCCTATATCGGCAACGGCCCAAATTTTATGGTCAAGGTGATTTGTGAGCACCAGAAAATTAGGATTCCTTCCTTCTTCGGATATATGCTCTGGTCATGTGGCATTCTCGTCCCTCTTTTTATTATCGTCACCTTCGTATTTTTTGTATAGAGTCGTCCTGGACCACTTGCATGACAACTATCCTCCAATTTGGCGGGACGACAGGCTGCACGCCGCAGTGGTTGAATACAGAGACCCGGCAAGGGTTAAGAATTAGCTATCTTCCGATTCATTCATCGGCTTCGAAACCATCTCTTCGTCCATCGCCTCATCTACCATCTGATCGACGTCTTCACCCACATCTTCTCCCATCTCCTTGCCCATCCGTTTCATCCATCTCGCCATGCTTTTCGGATCCTTCTCGTCAAGACCGCCCCATTTCGACGGGTCCGCCAGGCTTTCCATTCTGCTTTCTTCGGAACGGATCACCCGCACCTTGGAGAGGACACGGGACATCTTTTTGCTCTGACATCGCTTGCATCGAGGGATAAAGGTTTCGTCGGTCTTGATCACAAGAAATTCGGAGACCTTCCCGCAATCGTCACAACGGTACTCGTAGATTGGCATATCACTCCTTCCCCACGATCGCCACCTCCGGCGGGCAAGGGCTTACCCTCGCGAAGGCTGGGATTTCTTGAGGTTTTTTCATAACGGCAAAATAGAAATAGAAGAAATTGATGATACCCGTGAGGGCTAAACATAAGAACATGACAGGATAGCTGGTTAATTGAAGGATAATGCCCATCATCACTGCTCCCATGCCCGCCCCCAAGTCCGTAAGCGCTGTAAAGGTACCCATCGCCGGTCCTCGAGCGGAGCCCGCACGGTCAATGGCATAAGCCACCAAGGAAGGATAAAGAAAAGCACTCCCGACTCCCCAGATGATGGCCACAAGAATAAACATCGGTAAGGTGCTGGAGAAGGCGAGGATGGGCATCGAAATGATCAGATTGAAGAGACAGGGCAAGATCACCTTTTCTCTGGGATAGGTATCCAGTATCTTTCCGCCCAAACCGCGGACCAGGATGAGCGTGACGGCAAAGGCGGCAAAGAAGAGACCAGGGTTGTCCACCCCTTTTTTCAGGGCGTACAGAGGGAAGAAAGCAGTCATGGCTCCCCAGGTGATTGTGATTATGAAAGCAATGATGGCTGGCGGAAGCGCTTGCAGGCTTAGAAAGGGTTGCTTCTGGGGGAATAGATCTTCCACGGGGAGGCTTCGAATCTTTTCCAGTTTGAGAGTGATGAACAAGGAACAGAGGGACAGACCGGCACAGCCGAGGAAGAGGAACTTGAAGTTAAAGGGGAAGTCAAACCGGTTGATGAGAAGCATTCCAAAGTAGGGAGCAAAACCAAAAGCAAAGTTGATGGATAAATAGAAGTAACTGATGATTCGGCCGCGAATTGTTCGAGGGGTGATATTGGCGAGCAGGGTGAAAGAGGCCGTCGAGAAGAGGGCTAACCCAACACCGTGAAAAGCCCGTACGGCGAAGAGGGGCCAGAAAGGAGGTGCAAAGAGATAGGCGACGGACGACGAGGTGAAGAAGAGGGTTCCAGCGATCATGAAGCTTCTTTCAGGAATTTTGACAAGGGCTCTTCCCACGATAGGCCTGAAGATTAAAGAGGAGATACTAAAGACCCCGATCAGAACGCCGATTTCTGCTTCCTTGGCTCCCAATCTTGAAAGGTAGATCGGAAGGGTCGGAATGAGAATGTAGAAAACGGATGAGAAAGTGAATTGAGCAAAAAAACAGAGGACAAAATCGCGGGTCAATATCTTCTGTGTCGCCATGTCTCGTTTTAAACTATTTTAAAATTCATCCGCTTCCTTTGTAAAGGAATTTAAGGGTTTTCCCTGTGTGACCCGAAGGGAATAAACCGGAGGGTTGACACGGGCTTAAATTCTATTAATAATCCATTGAAAACAAAAAAATAATAGATCAGAAGGAGGCTTATTCATGGCAAATCCAGAGAAGGTCATTTTGAAAATTGTCTCCGTTAAGGGGACGTGTGCTGCGGGCCATTCTGTGGGCCAGGAATTCGATCTGAGCAAAGACTTTCTTTTGGGAGTATCCGGAGATTCTCGGACCCTTTGTCCGTCAGCGTTTCACGCCATCTTTCCCTCGTGGCGGGTGCTTCGACATGGCGGAGCATTTCCCTGGGAAAAGGACCTGGACAAGACGACCATTGCCTGCCCCGATCCGATCAATCCTGTGGTAATGGAACTCCGAAGGGTAAGGGAGTAGCGGTTAAAAAGATTCCCATCGACCCATTGATACGGTATCCTTATGGAGTACAGAAAGGAAAAGCCAGGCCATTGCCAATTGCGCCCGTACCGCAGATGCCCGTAAAGGGGTTGCGGCTTTTCTGGAAAAACGTCCACCGAGGTACAGAGGGAAATAAGATAGAACATAGGGATTAATACTAGGGAGTCCATAATTGACGGGACGTATTCTTCAGAAAATCTCCCCTTCCGGCTCTTTGCTTGGCCAAGGACAGGGAAAGGATAACAAAGAGGGGAATTCCTCCCTTTTGTAAAGGGAGGGAAGGAGGGATTTAGTGTTCGGTGTCTACATTATTATGGACTGACGATGGACTCTTTCACGCAAAAGCCTTTCGTGTGAAAGGTTATTTGAAATGCCTGATAAAGTATCTTTGGACCGATTAAGAGATTTTCTGAAGACAATTCCGCCGTTTAATCTTCTCCCCGGAACGGTCATTGAAGAAATTGTTCGGAACCTCATCATCGAATACTTCCCAAAAGAAGAAATCATTTTGGACCCCGAGGGGGGCCCCACTCAATTTCTATACATCATCAGGTCAGGAGGCGTAAGAATATTATCAAAAGAAAAAAATAAGGAAAGAGAAAAAAAAGTTTTCGACTACCGTGACGAAGGAGAATTTTTTGGTTTTATTTCTCTTCTCAGCGGGGAGCCCTCTCCATTTACCGTTGTCGCAGAAGAGGATACGATCTGCTACCTCCTTAAAAAGGGTCTTTTCAAAAGACTCTTGGCTGAACATCCAAATTTCTTGCTCTATTTTACAGGGGGACCCAGCAAGGGGTTTAGATTATTTCAATCCGGCATCACCGTTTTCGATACCCCCCCAAAAACTGACTTAGAGGTTGGACAGATTCTGTTTACCCGTCAGGTGAAGGATGTGATGCGCTCCCCTGTCCTCACCTGTTCGCCCGAACAAAAGGTCGTTGACGTCGCACGACTTATGACCAATACGGACGTTGGTTCGATAATCGTTGTCGACGAGGCGGGGGTTCCCATCGGCATCGTGACGGACGAGGATCTACGGGTCAAGCTTCTTGCGGCCGGCAATTTGGCCAATGTCTCAGTTAAAGAATTAATGAGTAAGCCTATAAAGTCCGTCTCCCCCGAATCGTTTTGCTTTGAGGCCTTTCTCTCCATGACCGGTGAGAGGGTCAAATATCTCACGGTGATGGATCAAGAGAATCTCATTGGGATTATTTCAGAACATGACCTGATGCTCGTTCAAGGAAACAACCCTGTGGCGATCACAAAGCAGATCGGACAAGCGGCGAATATCGATCAACTTGTGATCGTACGAAATGGGATCGAGCAGGTGATGAAAGTCATCTTTAAACATGGCGGGACAGCGAAAGAGATGTGTGAGTTGGTCACCTCCTTGAATGACCATTTGACTCAGAAAATCATCCTCCTGGCCGAGAAAGAAATGATTCGGGAGGGATGGGGTCCTCCTCCTGTCCCTTATTCATGGGTGGCACTCGGAAGCGAGGGACGCCGAGAACAGACCCTGGTGACGGATCAGGATAATGCCATTGTTTTTTCAGATGGAGATCTTGAAAGTGGAAAAGAGGTTCAGAATTACTTCCTCAGGCTTGCAGAAAAGGTGGTCTCAGGTTTAGAGCGATGTGGATTCCCTCGCTGTAAAGGCGGGATGATGGCAGTGAACCCACAGTGGTGCCAGCACTATCGGGTCTGGAAAGACTATTTTAAAAATTGGATCCTTCGTTCGGATGATACCCCTCTGCAGGTTATGATCCATTCCATCTTCCTTGATTTACGATGCCTTTATGGGGAGAAAGAATTTGTTACAGACCTCATCGAGTTCCTCTCCGAATGCCTTCGTCAGCCAGGGCCTTTCCTCAGAGACTTAGCAGAGAATGCCATCTATAATCGGCCCCCCTTGGGATTCTTCAAAAAGCTGGTTGTCGAGAAGACGGGAGAGCATAAAAATCAGCTCAACCTCAAGAATAGAGGATTAACCCCGCTGGTGGAAGCCGTACGCGTCTTGGCCTTGGATGAGGGAATTTGGGAGACGAATACATTCGATCGCATCTCAATGCTGCTGGAGAAAGGAGTTTTTTCCCAGGAAGAAGCAGGGGTATTGAAGGAGGCCTTTAATGTGCTCATGCTTTTGCGTTTACGCCATCATGCGAATGTATTCGACCAGGGGAAGAACCCGGATAATTTCATCAACCCCGATGAATTGAGCCTTATTCAACGGACCATGTTAAAAGAGGCCTTTAAGGCTATCGACCAATTGCAGGATGAATTGGAGACACATTTCGGCTTAATAAAAGTGATTTAATGGAATATGGATTTAAGGAAGAGTGATGAAAGAAAATGGCTAATAATGGAACGGAGAATGGTGCGTCCCTGTATAAAAAATATTTCTGACTAAATCTTTAAGGGATAAAATCCCGCAAGCTTGAGCTTCTTTGATCATTCCTTGAAAAATCTGTGCCGTGGTTAGCGCATCCCCTAAAGAGGAATGACGTCCTTCGATGGGGACCGAAT
Organism: uncultured delta proteobacterium; assembly: GCA_963765435.1. GTDB lineage: Bacteria > Desulfobacterota > BSN033 > BSN033 > UBA1163 > UBA1163. Next base: position 157,729 of record CAVXWK010000002.1, on the reverse strand, counting down.
AGCGTTCGGCCAGGGCGCTCAAACTACTATCCATCCTTATCTTTCTTCTTTCCGAAGCGCGAGTCTTTTTTAGCACGAGCATCTGGTCAACATGAACTGTGTCCAAGGCCATATTCTGGATCGGAAACCCATACAAACGGATCATTTCACTATTTAAGAAAGACATATCGACTTTAGTGTTATGCGCGACAAGCACCGAGGAACCGATATACCCGATGAACCGGGGTAAGACCTCTTCGAGGGTGGGTTTACTGGCGACCATCTGAGGTCGAATCTCATGTATGATCACCGAGGACGGAGGAATACTGCAGCTGGGATTAATCAGTTCATGAAAAAGGTCCGATAGATCGATACGCCCATTCTTGATCCTCAAGGCGCTAATGGAAACGATGCCGTCTCCCCTTTTCACGTTGAGTCCGGTGGTCTCTGTATCAAATACCACAAATTCTATTTCATTTAACGCCCTTTTGATATCGCGGACATTGAGGACTCTCAGGTTTTTCCGAATCTGGGGCGGAAGATCTTTTCGCCTCAAATGATAACGATAATAAAGAGCCTTCAACTCGGGCCATAAGAAGTGCATTTTTCAGAAATGCTCGGGAGAGACCCTCCTCCCTTCAGCCCTCTCCCGAGCTGATAGGATCGTAAGAAGAATTTGCCTTTCCGGAGGAGCTAAAGGGGGCATTTTATTGGGAATATACATCCCCAATAAACCCTGTATGGATCTCACCGCTGATGTATTTTGGGTTATTTAAAATCATTAAATTTGTGGATATCGTCGTTTGAATCCCTTCAATATGAAACTCTCCCAAGGCCTTCTTCAGCCGGTCAATGGCCTCCATTCGATTCGAACCCCATGAAATGACTTTGGCTAGTAAAGGATCGTAGAAAGGCGGCACATTTCCACCCTCTTCAATCGCATGATCGACTCGTAGGTATTTCCCATTCATTTCAGGAAATCGGACCTTTTGAATGATTCCGGGCGATGGGTCAAAGGAGACAGGATCTTCGGCATAAACCCTCGCCTCAATGGAATGCCCTTGAAATGAAATCTCTTCCTGTCGGAAATTTAACCTTTCTCCTGAGGCAATTTTTAACTGGTTTTTAACAATATCGATCCCGGTTAAAAATTCTGTGACAGGATGTTCTACTTGAAGCCTCGCATTGACCTCCATGAAATAGAAGCCTCCCTCTGCGGACCTCAGGAATTCCATCGTTCCCGCCCCCTGGTATCCCATTCTTTTAACCAGTTCTTGGGTATACTGGAAGAGGGCTTCCCTATCTTTAGGAATGACCACAGGGGAAGGCGACTCTTCAATAATTTTCTGGAATCGCCTTTGAACGGAACATTCCCTCTCTCCTAAACAGACACAATTTCCATAATGGTCGGCGAGGAACTGAATTTCGATATGTCTGGGTTGAAGAATCTCTTGCTCGATGTAGCAATCAGAGCAACCAAAGGCCAAAACCCCCACACGCGAAATCTTTTCGAAAGCCTCTTTGATTTGATCCGGTCCCTGAACCCGTTCAATCCCCTTTCCTCCCCCGCCCTTATCCAATTTGAGGACGATGGGGCATCCTTGTATCTGGAAATACTGGTGGATCTCGTCGACACTCTTGACCAAGGTCAACGTCCCAGGCACAAAAGGCACACCGTTGTGATAGGCGATTTCTCTGCAGTAACATTTCGATTCAATCGCATGGAGGACTGCAGGGGATGGTCCGACCCAGGTGATGCCGTGCGACACCACCGCTTCGGCAAAGGATGCATTTTCGGATAAGAAGCCATATCCTGGATGGACCGCATCGGCCCCTGATTTCTTTGCGGCATCGATCAGGGCATCGATATTGAGATAACTCTTGACCGGATTGGAAGGCCCGATGGGATAGGTCTCGTCTGCCTCTTTTAAATAAGGGGCCTTCTTATCTGCCTCGGAAAAGACAGCGACCGTTCGGATACCGAGATCCGAACAGGCCCTCATAATCCGGCGAACGATCTCTCCTCGATTCGCGATCAATAATTTTTTAATCACACCTTCACCTTTCCTTATGGCGTTTCCAGGGTCACCATAGGAGATCCGACTTCCATCTCATCCCACTCTTTGACCAGAATTTTCTTAACGATCCCATCATGTGCGGATTTAACAAAAAGTTCATTCTTCATACAGTTGATCACGGCTACGGTCTGACCCTTCTTCACTCGATCTCCTTCCTGAACTTCGACTCGAGCAACCAAACCTGGCATATGTGCGTTGACAATCACTTCCATAACGGATCCCCTTTCTCCTAAGATTGTTCCCTGAATCTATTGCTTGCCGTCCATCTAAAGGATTGATTTTTCACTCAACAGTTCCTTCTGCTCTTTTCGGGCTTTCACGGCTTCTTCTTGAGTGCAGTAGACAAACCGGACGAAATCTCTTCCAGGTGTCCCCTGGCCTATTTTCCAGAGATCGGCATAGATGACGGATAGGGCGCAGAGATAGCCACCTAAGGTCGGCCCATCGGCGATCAGGAGGATAGGGGTATCGCCACAAATGTTCAGTGCTCCAGGAATGGCGTAGGCATGGTCCAAGACATTTGAAGGATGGCTCCCGGCGACCCCGCCATCTTTCCTCGCAAAGAGGTTGATCTTCGATGCCTCGAGTCGGTAAGCTGACCGATTTGAACTATACTGAATCTTGTGAGCGTGGTCAAATAGATAATCCATTCCCTCTTTGCTCATATAATCCGGACAGGCGTTCATTCCCGGAATGGCTCTCATATGCCACTCCCTTTCGTATTTAGGGAGGCATTCCTTTTTCACCTTCCGTTCTCTAAAGTTTTTAAAACCAACGGCGGGCTTTCCAAATTTAAGGACATCTCCTTCCTGCAGTTTTCGCCCCTGAAAACCACCATAACTCCCAAAGATGCAGGTGGATTTGCTCCCAAGGTAGACGGGTACGTCAATGCCACCGGCTACGCCTAAATAAGACCTAAAACCGAATTCCCCAAAATAGGAGAACTTTATGGCATCGCCCTTTTTTACTTTTATGGACTCCCACAGCGGGATGGACTGACCATTCAGGGTAGGCTTCATGTCTGTGCCTGTAATAGCAACGACCGTATCAGCACCGAATTCAGCTTCAAAATAACCCCCGGCAATCTCGATTCCTGCTTCATCCGCGGGATTTCCAACTAAAAGGTTGGCAAAGCCAAGGGCGACATTGTCGAAGGCCCCTGAGGCAGCCATCCCGTTATCCAAATAGCCGATTCTTCCCGGCCAATCTTCAACCACCGTTTCCACTCCACCATTGATCACTTTCAGCATTTTCCTTCCCTCCCATTTATTATATTCTTAGACTTTGGGCGCTGCTTTGACGCCTGCTTCCTGTTTGGCAAGGAGTTCCTTCATCCCCTTTTGAACCTCCGGAGAATTGTAAAATGCCAGGAAGTCCTTCACTTTATATTTCCCAAACTTGATATCATAGTCATATCTGGCCTCTTCATGAACGAGGCGGTGAATCTTCAGGACCTCTTCTTCCGAAGTCTCATAGAATTTTATCCGGTCTCCTGCCTTGAAAAAAGTAGGGCTCTCTTTAAACAGCGAATGTTTCTGACTGAACTGAAAGATGGGTATCGTTCTTCCAAAAAGCTGATATCCACCGCCTGTTGGTGTTGGGTAGATGTAAAGGCACGGGCCACCAATTCCAACCGTCCCTTCGGGGGTCCATGTTCTTGGGGGATTGTATTTCGGCACGACGATCGCGCATCGAGGATCCAACGGCCAGAAAAATCCACCTCCGGGCCAAAAACCATTGCCGCTGTTGTACCACTCCGTTCCACAGATCATCCTCTTGATTTCTTCCACGCTCACGCCATTACATAGGGCGCTATATTCCATGTTGTACCCGTCGATCGCATTGGGCGCGTTGGGCCGAACCTCCTTCACATATTTGGCCACCGCTTTTTTCGTTTCGCTATCCGCAAAGGCGATCGGCAGGGTGATCAGCCGGGATTCAAATTCGATCTCCTTCACGTCGGCGATTTTCTTCTCACATTCCATGATTTCGGCAATCAATCCTTTGGGAGAGAGGACTTCGGGGTGGAAGTGATAAAGGTTGGTTCGTATTCCCGGGACGGTTTCAAATAATCCCTTGATCTTTTTCGCTTTCACCGCGGCATTGACGGCAAGGGCTCGAAATGAATCAACAAGATTAAATCTCGGAATAGATCCATACTCCACTTGTAAAAAACCATCCCCAGCCTGTCGAAATAGAACTTCGAGCCTTGATCCTGCATCGGGTAGCCTGTCCAAAATCACATTATAATTTCTGTCCTCCATATCATTAAACCTCCTATTTATTGTCCTCGCGAAAGGTTCGAGAGGTTTTTCAAATTGGTTTGGAAAAAGTTAAATAGCTCTATGGATTGAGGGCCTCACCTCTCTTTACGAAAAGGAGGAAAAGTTATCTAAGGATGAGCTCCAAATCCTCTTTCTGATTTTTACTCATCGAGAGGCGTCCTTGAGATCTCAAAGATAACCCTCGTCTCCGGGTCCGGGCACTGGAGACAATATTTTTCGTCCCTTCCGTAAGATTTGGGATCATCTGCATTGGCCATCATATAAAGAGAATAGTTGATGGCGCCTAGGGCCACAGTACAGAGGCTGTCGGTTTCTCGTAAATCAACCATTGTTCCCCGAATCACCATCTTGTCACCTTCTTTGACATAAGGGCATTTGCTGTCTTTGGCCCAAACAATCACTTTATATTTCGCCACGTCATCACCTCCATTTATCTTAACAAATAGGAACGAGGATTCTGACCTGGACAATCCGGTGGTCATTTGTCATAAAGCTCACTTCGATCTGTAACTTAGGGGGATTTTATCTCATACCCTTCTTGAGAGAGGATTCTTCTCAGCTCTTTGAGTGTATCGGGTGCACCAGGCGTATCAGAATGGACGCAAATCGATGTTCCTTGAATATCGATATCTGTTCCATCCAATGTTCTCACCTTTCCGTCTTTAACCATCCTCAGACACTTTGCAGCAATGGCCTTTGGATCGGCAGGCTTGTGGGTTCGGCTGATCACTAAATTTCCCTGGCCATCGTAATCCAAATCAGCATAAAGTTCATAAACGACTCTAAGACCCATCGATTCTGCCAGCTTCGGGACGACTCCCTGCCTCATGATATATAAAGTTAGATTCGGATCGATCTCCTGGATTGCTTCAGCAACCGCCCGAAAAATCGTCTCTTCCCTGACCGCCAAGCCATACAGAGAACCATGGGGTTTCACATGATGAAGTTTCATTCCTGCGGCTTCGACGAAGGCTTTCAAGGCACCTGCCTGGTACGTGATGATGTCTTTGATCTCCTGGGGAGAGAGCTTCATCTCTCTTCTTCCAAAACCCTGGAGATCGGGAAAGCCCGGATGAGCTCCTACGGCCACATCGTTCTTCTTGGCCAGTTTGACGGTCTGGCGCATCACCGAGGAATCCCCTGCATGGAATCCACAGGCCACATTTGCCGTGGTAATATGTTCCATGATCTTGGCGTCATCTCCAACCTTATAAAGCCCAAAACCTTCCCCCATGTCGGAATTAATATCAATTTGCTTTGCCATCTTCTCCACCTTTTCTTAGCATCTAACCTTTGAGCGATTCATGGATTGAGTACAAACGCTGCCTTGCCCATTTGAGCCAATCTTTTTGCGCTTTCCTCTTCCAGCTCCAGGTCATACTTTAAGCAGCGCTTCGTTTCTTGTACGGCTTGTTCTTCGCTCAAGGTGCCAACGATTTCCCTAAAGTGATCTCTTCTCTCCGCTGCTGAAAGCTTTGGAGGAACCGCTCGCAATGAATTCTCGGCCAGGACAGTCTCCGAGGGGTCAACGAATGCCGAGGGTCTGACCATTTTGACAAAAGGGCTATAAGGGTCTTCCCGGATGAGACTCTGGGCCTGCAAGAATCGATCGATCACTTCTGCAGCTGTCTTTCCTGCTGCCACCGCATCGACCACGCTTTTCGGACCGGTGGTGACATCTCCTCCGGCAAAAACGCCAGGGTAGCCCGTCTCTAACGTATAGCCGAGGACCTCGATCGTTCCAACGGGAGTGAACCCGATCCTTGATTCTCCTTCGAGGGGAGCCCGATCCACGGCCTGCCCAATGGCAATAATGATGGTATCCGCATCTAAAGTGGTGCTTATCGTTTCATCACATCTGGGATTAAATCTCCCTTCTTCATCAAAGACAGAATGGCACTTTAAGAAATCCACTCCACTTACTTTACCGTTGCCCTTGATGCGTTTTGGTCCCCAGCCAGCATGAATCCCAATCCCTTCTTCAACCGCATCTTCGATCTGGTCTTTAAAGGCCGGCATCTCTTCTTGTGATTCCAAACAGACCAGTTGAACCTTATCAGCACCGAGACGAAGGGCTGTCATCGCTGAATCGACCGCTACGTTTCCCCCTCCAATCACGACCACCCGGTTGCCAATCCTGACCTCTTTTCCCAAATTAACATCATTCAATAGATCAAGGCCCTGGAAAACACCGGGAAGCGTTTCGCCTTCGGTGTGGAGCCTCTTACTCAAAGGCGCGCCCATCGCCAGGAAAATGGCTTCATATCCTCGCTCAAAAAGGTCATTAATAGTAAAATCTTTTCCCAGAGCCATTTCTGTTTTGATCTCAACACCCGCACTCTCAATGTAAGTAATATCGGCATCTAAGATTTCTTTCGGCAATCGATACCTCGGTACAGCCCAGGCGAGCGCGCCTCCCTTCACGGGAAGTTTCTCCAATATGGTTGGCCGATAACCTTTTCGGGCTAAATAAAACCCACAGGTCAAGCCAGCCGGTCCAGAACCCAGAATGGCCACCTTCTCCCCTTCGTTGCAGAGGCGGGGTTGCGATTTGACCATGAGCCCCTTCTTCAACCCATGATCGGTGACAAACCGTTTGAGACTTCGAAGAGCTAAGGGCTCTCCATTCTTTCCCCGGCATATCCTCTCACAGGGGTGATGACAAACCCTCGCCAAAACATTGGCCAGGGGGTTATCGGTCTTGACAATCTCCAGAGCCTCTTCAAATTTCCTTTGAGCAACGAGAGAGAAAAAGGTTGCGTTATCCTGACCGATAGGGCAGGTCATCCGGCAGTCCCCAGGATAGAACTTCTCACACTGCACGGAATCACGGCCAAGCTTGGTCAGACATAAATTGCAGAGCTGGTAGGTCGATACACATTTGGCTGACCTCAGATCGCCGGCCTTGATGCGTTTGGCCAAGTCCGGTTCACTGAGCCAAGGCCGAGCCATTGAAATGAAATGGATCCCTTCCTCTAAGATTCCTTCCATTACGGAAGGTGTCCGGATTCCGCCCACCGCTGCCAAGGCAGTCCCGGTACCTTTGACCGCCTCTCGAAATGGGGGGATAGCGTCTCTGAAATAATATTCTCTCCCCCCTGCCTTTTTCCTGAGGGCTTCCCTTAATTCAATCATGTACCGCATCCCGCCGCTCATCTCGATCAAATCAAACCCGGCCTCTGCAAACTCATGAGCGATCTTTGAGGTGTCATCGACCCAATTTCCATCGGGAAGATAGTCAGCCGCATTCATCTTAATTCCGACGGGAAAGTCATCCCCCACTTTCTTGCGGATCGATTCGTATATTTCCAGAGGAAATCTCATCCTTTTTTCCGGACTTCCACCCCACCTGTCTGTTCGATGATTGACGGCAGGCGAAATGAATTGTGAAACGAGATAACCATGCCCGCCGTGAATATGGACACCATCGAAACCAGCCTCTTTCAATCTCAGGGCCGCATTGGCGAAAGTCTTAATGATGGTGAGGACATAATCTTCCGTCAGAACATCCACTCCCAAACCGGCGTCTCGTTGCCCGTAAGAATAACCCCAATCGTGGGCTCCTTCACAACAGAGCTGGCCCCATAGAACACATCCATTCCCATATGCATGAACGGCATCGGCCAGTTTCTTCAACCCGGAGATGTGCTCATCACTCCAAGCTCCCATCTGGTGCCATGTGATACGGCCCTCCGGATTCACGGCGATCGCACCCGTGCAACATAATCCTACTCCACCCCCGGCGACTTTCCTATACATATTGAGGAGGTCCTCTGTCACTGTTCCTTCCTGGGTCGCCATCGACAAAACCATGGCTGATCTCATCAGTCTGTTCTTGACATGAAGTCTTTTCAGTGAGTAGGGGGTGAAAAGTTTCTGACATTCATTCATGGGTTCTTCGCTTCCGTTCCGAGGGGGGTATCAAAGGATGAAGACCTAACAAGTATAATCTTTACATATTTTTTCGATTGAGACCAGGCGTCTTTCGCATTTCCTTTGGGTATTGAAATGAATAGAAAGCTTAAAAATCAATTCTCCATCAGTGGGCGAAATTGCCCACTGATGGAGAATTCAGGTGTTGTTGTGATTTGAAATAGCGCTTTTTCAAAAAGCACCACTTATGGTTTTTTCATAGCCTGTTTTGCTTCACGTCCGAGACGTAACAAATCAAATAACACCACAAAGAAGTTCCAGAACGAATAGGCCATCAGGGCTATGAAACTGGATACGATCGCAATCCAAATGAAGATCAATGCTTTTTCCATGTTACAAGCCTCCTTTTCTATTTTCAATCGATTAGCCCTTGGAACCAGCACCCTTCGTTTTCAATACAGCAAAGTCAAAGTTGTCTGGGAATATGGCACTCCCTATGACGGTGATGAGTCCTCCAACAACGAATGCGGCGATCATTGCCCATCCCCACATGCCCATCCCTAAGAACATATAGGTGCCGACGAGGAAGCCTGCGATCCCACCGATAAAGAAGGGTGTTGCACTGACCCACTTCTTGGACTGGGAATACATGAAACCCCATACAAAAGGTGCGGTGTACATGGGCATGAAGAGAAGAACCGTCAGGATTGAAAGTGGCGTGAGGGCAACGGCAATGACACAAATGGTGGAAATTCCCACAACAATTCTGGCGACTCTTGTCACATCCGCATCGGTGGCCTTTGGATTGAAGTAGGTTCTGTAGATGTCATTTCCGATCATGTTGGCAATCGCCACCACTCCCCCTCCAACCGTTCCAACACAGGCGGCAAAGATCAACCAGATAAACAATACCCCAAATCCGGCTGGCAGTACCTGACCCACAAGAGCTGCATAGGCTTCGCTTCCATTTACCGCCGGCATCTTTCCTGATTTCACCATGACCAGTGCTGCAAATCCCAGTGTTGTGGAGATGAATGGCATGAACCACCACCAGTTTCCTGAATGCCGGAAAGCCCTGCCCACATCTTTTGGATTTCTTACAGCAAACGCGGTTTGCCAGTAATCCTGTTGCATGGGTAATGAGAAAAGTGCCCAGGCCAAAACAGGAATGAGATATTGAACTAAAGCCTTTCCGTGGAAGATATGGAAGATCGTTTCGGGTAACACCCCCTTTTGGACTAACTCGGCTGCCTGTGTGACAATCGGGCCTGGACCTCCAATAGCGATCCATGTGGCAATGCCGACGATCGCGCAGATAGGCATGGCAATGAGAGTAAATATCCACGTAGCGATCAGGCTCCCCCACAGTCCTGCGACGACTGTATAGAGAAAAACTGCGATCCCTAAGAACAATACTCCTACGTAATAAGGGACTGCTCCTCCTGTCAAACCAACCAGGACGTGGCCGCATGCCAGGCCTTGAATCCAGGCGCCGCTAAACGTTGTCGCAAGGGCAAAGAGGAGGACTAAGATATGGGTCTTCGAGTCAAAACGATGGTGGAAATACTCCGTGTAAGAAAGGGCATGAGGAAAAACGTCTCTCAGTTTCGCAGCCCAGAGTCCAAAGACCCAAAGCCCGACGGCATACATTGGATAGATCCAAATTCCAGCCAGTCCCCAGGTGAAAGCGCCTTCGGCGGAACCCATAACCGAGGAGCCCCAAATATACAACGAAGTGACAGAGGCACAGACTAAGGCCCAGTGTGCTCTTCGGCCAGCAACGAGATAATCTTCTGAAGACTTGACCAAAGACATTTTTCTAACCCAAATGACGACAAGAACCGGAATTAAAATCGCCAGCAGAGAAGCTAATATGGCGACCGTTGGACTTAACATCTTCAATCCTGTTTGCATTCTATTTGCCTCCTTTCTCTAAGGTTTTAAGAACATTCACTCCTCCCCTTTCCCTCCTTTCTAATATTTTAAGAACCTCCTTCCAACTCCCACCTCCTCTTCTTACGAATTTCTTTTGTTTCCCGCTACAATATTAAAAATATTCACGTTTTGTCAAATACTTTTTATTTCCAGTGGGGGACCATTCTCCTCTGGAGCATTTCCCTAAATTGTTGGGTGGTTTTGGGAAGGAGGGTGTTGTTCTTCAAATTGATAATGACCCCGTATTTTCGAATGGCATCCAGCGTATCGATCTCTCCATGTATGAACATCTGAACCACCTTCTCCGGGTCTTCTAAGAGCCAGCTCTTTCTATTCTGTCGAATGTAGGCCCTCGCTTTTTCAGTAGCAGCTTGATCAATCTCATAGGCGAGGATTTCCGGATCAATAGGCTTGATGACAACGCCATAGTCTTTCTTGGCACGGTCGATGGTCACATAGCCGTCGATCACATCTTCCAAAACCCGTTTGGGATCTCGTTCGAGCGGATCGCCCAATCCTCCGCCCCCAGCCGAAGGCTTTCGAAATTCGTCCCCTCTTCTCAAGGACACGTTGGAAAAGATCGTTCCCATGAATTCCTCTTTGTCACTTCCGGTCCGTTTCAACCATGCCCCATGGGGATAGGAAGGAAGGCCACCCCAGATTCCCCATGTCACCGAACGACCTCTATCACAGCAATAAGACATAGCCATTCGGTCGCCGGCATATAGTTTTCCTCCTTTCATCGCCCCTAAACCCCCTCGCCACTTGCCCGGACCGCCGGAATCCGGCGTCAGGGTGTGCTGGGTGGTTAGAACCGGACACAATCTTTCCTGTCCTTCCAACGGTTGGATGGTCAAACCTGCGCCAAAAACAGGCGCTGCTCCGTTGGCGCCATCCTCTCCATTCTTTCCTCCCCATCCACCTATCATCCAGTCATACCACATGAAGTGACGATTGTAGCCTGGGCGGGTATCCCATCCTCCTACCAGGAGGTATTCCAGATTGAACGAACATGCCATGGCCCTTTCTCTCATGAGATTTGACCAGAGTTCAAAGACCGAATTCATAATTTTTTCATAGGCACCTGAGCAGAAACCAGTGACGGGAATAGGCCATTGGGCATTGACGACCGTTCCCTCGGGCAGCTTTGCTTTAATGACACGATAGGTACCGGAATTCAGAGGTATCTCAGGCATGAAGGTCTTCGTCCCTGCTACAATGGCGGAATAGGCAGAACCGAAGCTGGCATTCAAAAAGCAGCTCACAAAAGGATCGGTTCCAGTCATGTCATAATAGACTTCGTCGTCTTTGATAGTCATCTTGGTGTGAACCCTGACCATGCCTTCTTCCTTATCAGGATCCTCATCCAGGAAATCGTCCGTTTCCCATGTGCCATTGGGCATCTCTTTGATCTTCATGCGGGTGAGCCTTTCGACATAGTTCTGGGTCTCTTCAAAGGCCTTCAGAACAGTGTCCTTCCCGTATTTCTTGATGAGTGAAAAAAGATACTGTTCCCCCACTGTCGCGGCCTCAGCCTGTGCCCTCAGATCACCCAATCTCTCTTCGGGGACCCGCATGTTGTTGACGATCAGATCAGCCACCGATCTCAGATACCTTCCCTTTTCCCATATCTTGACCGGTGTAATTCTCATCCCCTCGGCGTAGTATTCTCTTGCGCCCACATTGAAGGAACCTGGAACCGCCCCTCCAGCATCCGCCCAGTGGCCATTACATTGGGTCAAGGCAATCAGTTCATCCCCGTAGAAAATCGGCTTGATCACCCGTACATCGGTGAAATGGGTGCCGCCTAAATAGGGATCGTTGATGGCGATGATATCTCCGGGATAGATATCATCTTTAAAGTAATCCAATACCGCTTTGGCTGTGAAATGCAGGGTTCCGACGTGAACGGCGATGTCATGACTTCCTTGAGCGATCGTGTCCCCCTTGGCATCGTTTAAACAGCAACTGAAATCCCGGTTATAGATCACGAAGGAGTAACAGGTTCTAAGAATTTGCTCACTCATCACGTCCACAAGGTTCATAAAGGCACTTCTCAGCACCTCAAAGGTAACTGGATCGAGTGCAGTTGCTTTGTAAGATTTTTTCTTTGATCTCTTTTCCATGGGTCTCTCCTCCCTCACTTTTTGATCGTGATGATAAGGTTCTTATAGGCGTCAACCTCCGCTTTATGGGAGGTTGGGATAAAAACCGTTGAATCAAATTGTTGAATCACCGCCGGGCCGGTCAAGGCCGCTCCGGGCGACAGTTGATCGTGCTCATAGATCTTCGTGTTCACGAATTCTTTCGAGGTGCTGCTATAAACTTTTCTGATCTTCAACGGTTTGGGCGTGTACCGCTCAAGTTTTCGCATTTTTTGCAATTTGGGTTTTTCAATGAGACCAAATCCGGTGACACGGATTCCGTAGATTTGCACGGATTGTGCCTTATCCGAGTAAGAGTATTCTCTCTGATGTTCCCGGTCGAATTGTTCCCGGACCGTCGCCAGGGTTTTCGGCAAGGGACTCGGCACAGAAATTGAGAGATATCTCCATTGTCCAAAGTAGCGGAGATCGAGATATCGGATCAATCTCATTTTTTCTTTTGGGATGTTTTCAGCTTTCAACCGCTGCACCACCTCGGCTTCCATCTCTCGAAAGTTTTTCTCCATCTTCTTCAAATCAACCGCAGCGAGATCGGCAATAAACGTCTTAGACACATCGTGGCGGACATCGATCCAGAGGCAGCCCATCGCCGAAGCAATTCCCGGCCAAGGAGGGACGACGACTTTCGGGATGCTCAACTCCTCAGCGATTGCAACGCCATGAAGAGGTCCCGCTCCTCCGAATATAACCAGAGAGAAGTCTCTCGGGTCATATCCCCGTCGGGTGGATATGAGTCGTACGGCATCACACATGTGGGCGTCGGCGATCCGTATGATCGCATCCGCGGCTTCCACAACCGTGAGGCGCAGTTTATCGGCGATGTGGGTCTTAATGACCTTTTCGGAGGCTTCCCTATTCAAAAACAACTCCCCCGCCAAAGGCCAATCCGGATCCAATCGGTTGAGCAACAGATTGGCATCAGTGATCGTAGGCTTGTCTCCGCCTCGCATATAACAAGCCGGGCCGGGAGCAGCTCCTTGGCTCTGAGGTCCTACCCTTAAGGAGCCACCCTCATCGATCCATGCAACACTTCCTCCTCCGGCCCCGATCGAGATAATTTCAATGGTGGGGAAGAGGATGGGGTAACCAAATTCAACCCACCAATCCTTCGTGATACGCATATTCCCATTGCTCATCAGAGAGATGTCTGCACTGGTTCCTCCCATGTCCAGGTTGATGGCATTGGGAAATCCACAGAGATCCTTCGCGATGTAAGACCCGGCCACTGCGCCGGCACTCGGTCCGGAATTGGCGATTCGCGAGGCATAATAGGCAACGCTCTCCGCAGTCATCACACCACCACCGGAGTGGACGACGAGCACATCTCCCTTGAAACCTAACTTTTTGAGCTCTTCTACAAGGGTGAACAGATATTTGCTCACCACGGGTGCCAGGCAGGCATTGATCATCGTGGTACTTCCCCGTTCATGTTCGAAGATTTCCGGCATGATCTCAGCAGAGATGCAAAAATAGGTCCCCGGAAGCTCTTCCTCCAGGATCCTTTTCATCTTCAATTCATTCTCATTATTCATGTAAGAGTTGATGAAACAGACCGCTATGGATTCAATACCCCTTCTTTTTAGTATTCGGCATACCTCCCGTGCTTCTTTTTCGTTGAGTGGGGTGACCATGTTGCCGTCGTAGTCAATCCTTTCCTCCACCTCAAATCGATCCCTCCGGGGAATATACGGCCTGGCTTTATCTTTATATGCATCCCAGATGTCCTCCCGAACACCCCTTCCCATCTCTATGACATCTTTGAAATTCTTTGTTGTAATAAACGCAGTTCGGGGAAGATTCCGTGTGATAAGGGCATTCGTTCCAACAGTCGATCCATGAGAAATGAACATAATGTTCTTAAGTTCTATGCCAGATTTCTTCAATCCCTCGATGATTCCTTCTGCTGGATTTTCTGGCGTTGAGGAGGTTTTGGTCACAGAGATCTGTTTTGTTTCATCATCATAAATGAAAAAGTCGGTAAATGTACCGCCCACATCGACACCGACTCGAAACTTTTTTAGAGCTTCTCTTTTCATGCCTATCTCCTTTCCTTTACCGTTCTCCTTTTGAGAGCATACGGGCAATGATAGTGAAGAGACAATTTCTTGTCCACAAAAACCTCAGAATGGGAATTAAATTAGAATTCATTCTGACATCCAACTCCTTAGACTGTAATAATCTTGAAGCACCTTCAGGAGATTCCCTCTCTGGACCTTTCTTTGAGTCCCCCGTTGAACAGTATTCAGACTGGCATTACGTATGATCGTACACATTATCAGACTTCCCATCGGACCTTCCGTGACGGGCAACGAGTTACGGATAAATCCCCCGCAATTTCTGGGCTTCAGCCACCCTTCCAATCCCGAGGATGAGAGCTGCCGTTCTCATATCCACTTTTCTCTTTTGGGAGATATTCAGAACTTCAGCAAAACTTCTTCTCAGGATTCGGGTTAGTCGCTTCGAGATTTCCTCTTCATTCCAGAGCAGTTCCTGAAGGTTCTGAACCCACTCAAAATAGGAAACCGTGACTCCACCGGAATTTGCCAGTATATCCGGGACCATAAAGATTCCGCGGTCATGGAGAATCTCATCCGCCTCCGGGGTTGTTGGGCCATTGGCGCCCTCCGCAATAATCTTTGCCTTTATCTTCCGGGCATTTTTAGGGGTTATCTGATTTTCTAAAGCGGAGGGAACTAAGATATCACAGTGAAGCTCCAAGAGTTCCGCATTCGTGACCTCGTCCCCGCTTTTGACCTTTGGAGTGATGACGCAGGAATACTTTTTTTTGCAGTCGAGAACGGATGAGACATTCAACCCTTTCTCATTATACACACCTCCCTTCGAATCACTGATCGCAATGACCTTGGCTCCCGCTCGATCAAAATATTGAGCTGCAATTCCACCCACGTTGCCACTCCCCTGAACAACGACACGAGCTCCTTTCATGGGAAGTTTAATATGATGGGCCGCCTCCAGAGTTGTGATAAAGACACCCTTTCCGGTGGCCTCATACCTACCCAGAGACCCTCCTAACCCGAGAGGTTTTCCAGTGACCACCCCATGGACCGAATAACCCTTCAGGGTGCTGTAAGTGTCCATAATCCAGGCCATAACCTGGGGATTGGTATTGACATCTGGGGCAGGAATGTCCTGATCTGGACCGATCATCAACGCAATCTCCCAAGTAAATCGGCGGGTCATGTTCTCAAGCTCTTGGAGAGACATGCTTTTTGGATCGCACTGAACACCTCCCTTGGCTCCTCCAAAAGGGATATTAACAACGGCCGCTTTCCAGGTCATCCACATGGCCAACGCCCTTACTTCGTCCAGGTCGACATCCGGGTGATAGCGGATCCCTCCTTTTCCTGGTCCTCGGGTCATATTGTGTTGAACCCGATAACCGGTGAACATCTTGACCCTTCCGTCGTCCATTTTGACCGGAAAATGGACGGTCAGTTCCCGCTTTGTCTGCTTAATCTTTTCACAAAGGCCTGGCTCTAATTTCAATTTCTTCGCGGCGATATCCACTTGCTTCATTGCCACATCAATAGGGTTGATCCTATTTTTTTCCCCGGGCATTGAATTCCCTCCTTCCTCATATAAAGAATTTTTATATGGGATCAAGCGCTCTAATCCCACATGGTTCTTCTCAACTTCCTCAATGAACTTTTTTCTCGTAGCCCTCCCAATATTTATCTCTCAATTCCTTCTTGTGAATCTTTCCGGAGCCTGTTTTTGGAAGGGCATCGAGGAAATCAATTGACTTAGGGGCTTTGTAGTGGGCCATCCGATGTTTGCAGAACTGGATAATCTCTTGGGCGGTTGCCTTTTGGCCGTGTTTGAGAACGACAATTGCCTTGACCGCCTCGCCCCATTTTAGATCGGGAACACCGATCACAGCGCACTCTAAGATCGCAGGATGGATATAGAGAATATTTTCGACCTCTGTCGAATAGACATTTTCCCCACCCGTGAGGATCATGTCTTTCTTTCGATCCACGATCGTGACATAACCTTCTTCATCCATCACCGCCATATCGCCGGTATAGAGCCAGCCGTTCTTGATCGATTTCTCGGTTTCCTCTGGTAATTTCCAATACCCCTTCGTCACAATGTCTCCCTTGACAATGATCTCCCCCACCTCTTTTTCATCCCTTCGAACCTCCCTCCCTCCATCATGGACCACTTTCAATTCGACGCCGATGAATTCCCTTCCTGTCTTCGATTTGAAACGAAGTCGATCCTCCTCGGGTAATTTTTTCAGATGGTCCTTTAGAATAGAAAGAGTCAGATAGGGGCTCGTCTCGGTCATCCCATAGGTCTGGATATAGTCACATTCGAAGGTTTCGACGATATTCCGAACGACTTCAGGGGCAATGGGAGATCCGCCGCTCAAAAGAACCCTCAGATTCCGATAATCATATTTTCCCACGTCCGGATGGTTGACCATCAGGTTGAGCATGGTAGGGATGAGGTTGGTGAGGGTCACTTTTTCCCTCTCAATGGTTTCCAGAACGGTCCCTGCATCAAATTCCCTGAGCAACACATGGGTTCCACCAACCCATGTAATCGCCCAGGTGGCCCAAGCGTCGGCAAGATGAAAAAGGGGGGCGACGTGAATCCACACATCACTATCCGTCAAATGAACTTCTGCAATCGTTCCGAGTGCATGGACATAAACATTTTTATGTGAGAGCATCACACCCTTGGGTCGACCCGTCGTACCGCTCGTGTAGTAAATCTGAGCAACGTCATCCGCGGCGATCGAGGTGGCTGGTAATGGGTCGGAATTCGTCTTATGTAATGCCAACTCGTAGTCTAAATCCCGAGGTTCCTTTGAGACCATTCTCTCGCCGGTCCACAGAATCCTTCTGACTCCTTGCATCTCTCCCCGGATGGAATCGACCTGGTCCTCAAATGCAGGATCCGAAATCAATACTTTCGATTCCGAATCCTGGAGGATGAACGCAATCTCCCGCGCCGAGAGTCTGTAGTTAATAGGGACAGAAATCGCCCCAATCTGCATAATTCCATAATAGGCTTCTAAAAAATAGTGACAGTTAGGATGAAGGACAGCCACCTTGTCATCCTTTCCGACACCCGAACCTATCAAACAATGAGAAAGGCGGTTGAGGCGGTCGTAGAATTCCTGATAGGTCCACCGCTTTCCCCCGCAAACAATGGCCTGCTTTATCGGAAAGAACTTGATGGCCTTTTTAAGGACCTCCGTAAGAATCATTGACTTTCTTACCCTCTTCGGTTTAAAGCGTAGTCAATGGGGTAGATCTTAATTAAGGTAATGCGTTAATTCCTTTAATCAAAAATCCTTGCTCAGTCAATTTAAGAGCAATATCCCGCATATCTTTTGCATCCAACTTTAAAAGTGTCCAATCAGGTGAAATAGTCTTTGCTTCGATGATGTGGACGCCTAGCCCCTCGATAATTTCCGTTGCTTCTCTAAGAAGAATTGGAGAATTGGACATGTTGATGAAGATTTGAGAATATGTTTCGTCTGCCTTAATCTCTTGATTCAATTCCTCTAAAAATCGTTCGTCAACCATAACCTTGGAGTACTTAAGAGTTTAAGAATGTTGGAGTTCACCTAAGCTTTCTTCAAGGATAGAAAGTCCCTTTTCGAGTTGTTCATCTGGGATCATCAATGGCATCAATGGCCGGATAATGTTGCTGTGAGTGCCCGCTGAGATCATAAGCAATCCCTTTTCGCGACAGAGGTCGACCAATTGTTTCGTGAAGGCTATGGCTGGCTCTTTGGTCTTTCGATCAACTACCAGCTCCATTCCCACCATGGCTCCCAATCCCCGGACATCACCAATAGGGGCATACTTTTCTTGGAATACTTTAAATCTAGTGTGGACCTTTCTACCGATCTGGGCTGCCTTCGTGAGAAGGTCCTCTTTCTCAAACTGATCAAGCACTGCAAGCGCGGCTCGGCAGGAAACCGGATTCCCCGCAAAGGTTCCACCCAAGCCTCCCACTTGAGGGTGATCCATCATTTCCGCCTTTCCCGTCACAGCACTTAGAGGAAGTCCTCCGGCCATGGATTTGGCCATGACCATAATATCCGGGGCCACTTCGTAGTGTTCGATCGCAAACATTTTAGCCGTTCGACCAAATCCGGTCTGAACCTCATCGGCAATCAGGATGATGCCGTTATCCTGACAGATTTTATGAATAATCTTAAGGTACTCCTTGGGAGGTACCACAAATCCTCCTTCGCCCAACACAGGTTCTAACACCAAGGCGGCCACTTGCTCAGAGGAAATGTGGGTTCGAAAAAACTCATTTAAGAAGTAGGCACACTCGATTTCACACGAGGGGTACTCCAGACCAAATGCGCAACGGTAGCAGTAGGCATAGGGCATTCTGTAAATTTCTGGGGCATATGGGCCAAACCCGAATTTATAAGGTTTCATCTTGCTGGTAAGGCTCAAAGCCAAAAGGGTTCGCCCATGGAAGGCATCCTCGAAAGCGATTATCGCTTGGCGACCCGTTGCATGCCTGGCAACTTTAACTGCGTTTTCAACGCCTTCCGCTCCGCTGTTGGCGAACATCGTCTTCTTGGGAAATTTTCCAGGGGTGATGGCGTTCAATCTTTTCGCGAGTTCGACATAGGGTTCATACATCACGACGTGGAAACAGGTATGAATATACTTTTGGATTTGGTCCTGAATCGCTTCCAGAACATCTTCATCGCAATGGCCAACGTTTGAAACACCAATCCCGCCTGCAAAATCAACATATTCCTTGCCCTCAACATCGGTGATGATAGCTCCTTTCGCCTTCTTTGCAAAGATGGGGTGGACGTTGAAAGGTCCCTGGGGAACATGTTTGTTTCTTTCTTCTAGTAAGGCTTTGTTCGTTTTCATGAATTTCATGGCCTCCTTATTATTCCGGGATTAAAGAAGTCTTCTATGGCTACGGTTACATGTAAATTCATTTTCTATGCCAGGAAGTAACATTAATTTCAGCGATGAAAAGCAGGCGGAGGATCACAAGTAACTTGTTGAATTAGATAATAAAGCTATATTTTGAACACATCGAAAGACGGCATCAACGGGCTCGAGAGGGCTAGTCTATATTATGTAGGAAAGCATCGAGGTATCTTTCGAAAATTTGAGACAATTAATTAGTACTTATGATAAGCCAAAGAAACTCCAATTTACTAAAGGCCTTCTGAGATCTGTTTTTTCTAGATTGAAGATTAGAACCGATCTGAATAGCTTGAAAAGATTGGCACCTTTATCATTGTTACCTACCCGTTACCATTTTGGCAGAAATTCAGTTGCAATTTTTTATGCATTTTAGAATCTGTTTATGCAAAACTGCATCATCGCCCGTAGTACAGTATCTCTTAATTTTTCTTGATATGGTGGATTGATCGATTTTCAACCTCCTCGCTGCTTCCCTTTGAGAGCCACACTTTCTTATGACCCTACCAATAATTAGAGACTCACACCTTTCAAGAGCATCCTTGAGAGGAATATCTTCACCAAGGAATGAATAAGGGATTGTTTTGGAAACATAACCCGCCACGGTGTTCGGTAGATCTAATTCCTGAATTTGGTCATTTTCGGAAACGACCACAAGTCGTTCAACAAGATTCGCTAACTCACGGGTATTTCCCGGGAAATCATATCTGCTAAGTAATTCGACCGTTTCAGGGGAGAAAGATTTGTTCTTTCCAAAGGTCTTATTGAATTTCTCAAGAAAATAGAAGAGCTGAGGTAAGATATCCTCTCTTCTTTCCCTTAACGGCGGAATATGGACAGGGATGACATTGAGCCGATAATACAAATCTCGTCGAAATTGCTTTGATGAAACCATCTCTTCGATGTTCTTATTCGTTGCCGCGATGACCCTGACATCGATATCTCTCGGTTCAGTCCCACCCACACGAATAATCTGGTGATCTTCGAGAAAACGAAGGAGTTTGGATTGGAAGGTCAGAGGGATTTCCCCAATTTCGTCGAGAAAGAGTGTTCCCTTGTTAGCGAGTTCAAAAAATCCTGGTTTCCCATCCGATCTTGCCCCTGTAAAAGCTCCTCTTTCATATCCAAATAGTTCCGATTCGACCAGAGACTCAGGAATGCCACTGCAATCTACTCGGATGAACGGACCTCGACCGCGATCCGAGTGTTTATGGATCAATTTGGCAATCATCCCTTTCCCCACTCCAGACTCCCCAAGAACCAGGATGGTCGATCCCGCGTGAGAAACCCTAAGTGCCATTTCAACGGTCTTTTCCATCTCTTCGCTTTTGAAGATGATGTTAGAAAGATCGACCTCCTTCATCTCCAGATCAGAAAGTTTCGAGATATATCCCTTGGCCAAGGCCTGAGTCTCTTGAAGTTGACTTCTCAGACGGTCCAGTTCAGTGATATCCCTTTCATTGGTGAGGATAAAGGCGACCTCCCCATTCTCGTTGAAGATTGGATTTCCTGTGACCAGAATCCTTTTCTCCCCTTTGATTTGTTGAATCATGGTGACAGAGGTCTTTCTCTTTAACACTTCAAATGAAACAGATTTATCAATCAAACCTTCGCTTATCAGCTCACTCATATTCTTTCCGATAACCTCCTCTGCCTTTATACCGTTGATTTGTTCAGAAGCTTTGTTGATCCTGAGAACTTTGCCTTCATGGTTGCAGATCCAGAAACCGTCAAAAGAGGAATCAATGACAGTATCGAGCCAATACTTCATATTCTTAAAGACGTCCAATTCTTTTGAAATCTTCTCAATCTCAGATATCTCCTGGAAGACGCTAACGACGCCGGCGATTTTCCCATTTTCCACGACGGGATTGATGTTGGAGACAAGTGTCACTTTCTGGCCTTTGATTTTCTCTCCATAAAAGGGTTTTCCGGTATTCAAGCATTCAAGCAATTTACCACCCGTGTTAGGAAAAACATCCAGGATATACCGGTTTAGTGCTTCATGGGAAGGGAGATCAAATATTCTCTCAGCAGTCTTGTTAAAAAAGATAATATGACCTTCCCCATCGATGGCGACAACGCCATTGTAGACGGAGTTAAGGACTAATTGTGGGTCAAAGCCTATAAAAGATTCCATATCCAAAAACCTCCTTGTTGAATTAGCCTGCCGTTTGATGTATAAGCTTTGTTAATATATCATACTATTTGCCTCGTTACAAAATGGCCGGAAGGGATCCGTTTTTCTTCTCATATCAAAGTTCGGAGCGAATCAACTTCCTTTACCGCTTAAATTTGGAAAATTGAGTATGCAACGAGAAGTGATCAAAGCAAACATCATCGTCTTTATTGCCAGTTTTTGTACGCTGGTCATTGAACTCGTGGCGGGAAGAATTTTGGCCCCTTACGTTGGGGTCTCTCTCTATACCTGGACAAGTATTATCGGAGTCGTCCTTGCCGGCATAAGCATCGGAGCGTATCTGGGAGGCCGGATGGCCGATCGGTATCCCCGTTCCTCCACGCTGGGCTGGCTCCTTTTTTTCTCCGGTCTGGGGGCATTTTCCATTTCACCCCTGACCAATTTGGTTGGCGGGGCACAATTTCAAACAAGCCTGATGTCAAGAATTCTGTTGATCACCACCATCGTCTTTTTTATCCCCTCCTGTCTCCTCGGAATGATCTCGCCTGTGGTCGTCAAATTGACCCTCAACAACCTCGACAAAACTGGCAATGTCGTCGGTAAGATCTATGCCTTCTCTACCCTCGGCTCTATCCTCGGGACATTTGCCACGGGATTCTTTCTCATCTCCTGGATTGGAACGCGCTCTATCCTTTTGACAATGGGGATCATCCTTATCGTTTCTGCTTTGATCTTTGGGAATTTTTTCAGACGCAGAAAAGCCCTCGCCCTCTTTTTCCTTTTCCTCTTTCTTTCTGGTTTCCTCCCTTTGGTGGGGTTGCGCGTCTATGCCGCGGCCAAACCGGCGGAATTCTCCTTTCCCACCTCCCCCATGGAATCCCTCAAGACATTTTACAATTACGCCTTCAGGCCGCCCTTGGAAGAGGAGACTTATTTTTTCAAAGAGAGCAATTACTATACGATCAAACTCAAAAGAAATATCAGAGGGGACAATGGTCATCCCTTAGAATCTCTAACCCTCGATCACCTCACTCACTCGTATACGGATGTCCAAGATCCGCTGTATTTGGAGTACGAGTATATTCAAGTGTTTGAGGAAATTGTGAGGTGGCAAGCGGATCGAAGGGTTCCTTTAAGGGTTTTATTTCTGGGAGGAGGAGGTTATACCTTGCCCCGTTTTATGGAAGTAAAATATCCAGAGGCTGAGATCAACGTGGTGGAAATAGATCCAGAGGTAACCCAAATTGCACAGAAATATTTAGGGATTTCAAAGGAGTCTAACATACGGACTTTTAACGAAGATGCCCGATGGTTTGTCATGAATTTCAAGGAGAGGGAAAATTTCGATATTATTATAGGAGATGTCTTCAATGATCTATCAGTCCCCTATCATTTGACGACAAAGGAGTTCACCCTGCAAGTAAAGAGGGTTCTCAAAGCAGATGGACTGTTTCTCGTCAATCTCATTGATAGTTTCAAGCAAGGAGCCTTTATGCCCTCCTATATCCGGACATTGGAAGAGGTGTTTGGAAAGGGGAATGTCCACCTCATCACGCTCAGTTCGGACTACGATCATATCGGCATCAGTACCTTTGTGGTGGTGGCGAGCCCGCAGAAGCTGGACATGGACGATTTCGTCAGGAAAGTGAGGGTGAAGGGAGAAGAAATCACCTCCCACGTCATGTCCCAAGACCAATTACAGGAATTTTTAAGAGATCGTTACTCCGTGATTCTCACCGACAACTACGTACCCGTGGACAATCTGATCGCCCCCATCTTCGAGGAACGTTTTGGATATCGGCAATGAGGGGAAGATTCAATCCAGTTCAGCGGCATGGCTGTTCTAATTGACAGAGCTTAGGGTGCTGGATAGAATAGCCAAGAGCGGGTCTTTGTCTTTATTAGAAGGTTGAGAGAATGGGAGATAAGAGAGACTTTGTGATGGTGACCGTGTCCGGCCCGGACCAGCCGGGAATCACCGCCGCGTTCGGCAGGATTCTGGTAGAGAATCAGGTGGAGATTGTGGATATCGAACAAGCCTCTCTTCAGGATTTTCTCGGCCTCTCTTTCCTCCTGGACATGAGTGGGGCGAAGCAGTCACAGGATGGTGTTTTGAAAGACCTTCTGTTTGAAGCCAGCCGGCTTCACCTGACGCTCAATTTTCGGCTCTTCTCCGAGAAAGAGATGAAGGCGAGAAATAGCAAGAACCTTTTTATCCTGACTTATTTTGGGAATACTCGGGCTCTGGCCGAGATTTCAGGTATCCTGGCCGAGGAAAATGCCAATATCGAAATGATCAGCAATCTGACCCGCCACCGTGCAAGTTGCGTGGAGCTGACGATCGACGTGAAAGGAGTGAAAAATCTCGGCCACTTGAAGGAAAGAGTGATTGCCAAGAGCCACGAACTCAACGTTGATTTGGCCCTCCAGAAGATGGAGGCCTATCGCAAGAACAAACGCCTCGTCTTTTTTGACATGGACAGCACGCTGGTGGATATGGAGATCATTGACGAGATGGCTGAGAGGGCAGGGGTCTTTAAGGAGGTTTCGAGAATCACGGAGAAGGCGGGGAGAGGGGATATCGATTTTGAAGAAGCCTTGATCCAGCGCGTGGCGCTCCTCAAAGGATTGAAGGTTGAAGCATTGGAGAAGATTCGCAGCGAGATGAAGCTCTCCGAAGGAGCTGAAGATTTAGTGGAGACGCTCAAGGGACTGGGGTATAAACTGGGTTTGGTGAGCGGAGGATTCGATTATTTTGCCGATTTTTTGAAGGAAAAATTGAGTTTGGATTTTTCCTTTGCCAACCAGCTGGAAATCAAGGATGGAGCCCTGACGGGAAAAGTGCTGGGAAAGATTGTGGATAATACTTACAAGGCGAAGATCGTCAATATGGTTTCCAGTGAGGAGGGAGTGCTTTTAGATCAGACCGTGGCCATCGGTGACGGGGCCAATGATGTTTTGATGTTAGGTCAAGCCGGATTGGGTATTGCATATAATGCCAGGGAAAGAGTTGAGCGAGCGGCCAATATGAGTCTGGGCCGCGCCCGCCTCAAAAATATCCTCTATATCTTGGGCATTTCAGAAGAAGAGATGGGCTCTTAGAGTCCTTGTAACGGTCCTCTTTAATTCTCATTAATGCCGATCTAATTTCACCCCGTTAGAAATGATGCCCCCCTGCTCTGCCCTGTACACCATGCGGTGCAGGGCTCTGCAGCGGGGTTAGGACCCAGAACAATTCCGATTGGGGTTGATGCCCGCTCGAATTTCCAACGGGGTGAACCTCAACCGACAAGAAGCCTTATTTCAAAAGCTGCCCAACGATCCTTGCTGGAACAATCATTGCAAAAAAGGGGAGCATATACAAAGCAGCCAGAGTGGGTGCAAGAGGACCGAAGAACTGTGACGAGAAAACGACAATCAATACGTTGTTCATATAGGCAAACGATATCGCCCCCGCCAACCGGTCTTCCCTTTTCATCCCCCAGGTCAATAAGAATCCGACCAGATGAGAGATGACCGATAAAGCGAAGGCCACAAGAATGGTCTTCGCCACTTTGGTAGGTGTCTCTATGAAAAAGGATGAGTATTTTGCAAAGACGCCGAGGTTAATGCAGGCAAACATAGATAGTGATACGGGGAATTGAACCCTCTCCAGTTTTTCTAAAGAGGTAGGATAAAGATAGCGCAATAAAATGACTGCTACAGCAGGTAGAAATACCACCATGGCCAGGACCTTTACCATCACTAAAAAAGGGATTTCGATCTTCTGCCCAACGAAGAGGGAGACCAGAGTCGGAAGGGAGAAGGGAGCCAAAAGAGAGGATACCACCACCATCATCAATACGAGCAATGTGGAAGCTTCTAAAAGGCTCGAAATGAAAGGCGCGACCACACCCGTAGAAATTCCGGAGAGAAGTAGAACAGGCACGGCATATTCTGGCCAAAGGGTTTGAGTCAACAAGAAAAGACTGATTGGAATGATACACAGTTTAAAGAAGCATAAGATAAAAAGAACAAAAGCTTTCTTTCTTACCTCACTAAAGACTTGAAGAAAATTGATATTCAAAAAACTGAAGAATAATAGAACGATCAAGAAGTAGAGAGGATAGGGAGCAAAAATCCTTCCAAACTCCGGAAGTCCAATACCGACCCCCATTGCAGAGAAGACGACAAAGAGAAGAATAAAATCATTCTTTCGAAACACTCTCGGGGTTCCTTATTTAACAAAATGGTTTATCTATACGATATATTTTTGACCAGATCAAATCAGTGCTTTCAGATTGACAACCTTAGAACTGCAAGACATATTTCATGAAAAGCGGCCTGTCTATCGGGGATAGGTTGAGATAGGTCTTAATAAACATTAGAACGGTGAGTTGCAGAAATGATACCCAGCCTTATTGGTCACATCCCAGCCTAAGGCCTCAAAAAATGGGTCTACAAATTCTATTCGTACTTGAGTTTCGTTGTAGGCAGGGCTATGGTAGGCATCGATATTACGTTGAAAGCGCTCAACGAGATTGGATATTTGTTTAAGGGCCTCTTTCATACCTTCAAAACCTTCAGGCCAGCCTTATTAGCGGCTGAAAGTTGCTGGATGTCAGAGGAGACAAAAGTTTCTGCCTCAAATTCCAGTGCACACGCTACATGTAACGCGTCCAGGGTCCGAACCTCGCTCGATTCGAGAATATGAATGGATTGTTTGATTACGGAAGAAGTTATATTGCAGATGAGAGCGTCTTCGAGGTCTTTCAATAATGCCTGTTTCGCAGTCTCATACTGGTCCCCTGTGATAACCGATTGTCTTCTGAGTCGAGATAATGCAGAGATAATTTCCGGTAGGCAGAGGGAGCTCACTCCTAACATAGCCGATTGTGAGCAAATCTTCTCCACTTTGTCGCTTCCGGGCTCCATGATGTATCGCTTTGCAAATGCCGAGGAGTCGAAAAAGACCTTCATCGCTTAGATTGCTTCCTCCCCCTAAGTATTTCTCTGCTTAATGAAGCCCCTCTCACTGATAATTTCAAGCCCGGCTGCTTCCACGAGACCACTCCTTCTTCAACGGGGACAGGAATGACTTCTGCAACGGGCTTCCCATGACGAAGGACCCTTACCGTTTCACCCTTCTCAACCACATCAAAATAGGTTGCAGCATTTTGGCGGAATTCAGTGAATGTAACGACTTTCATATTTACTATCCTCCATGTACATTGATGTACATCAATGTACAATATTTTGTTTGGACAGTCAAGGTATAAATTGGCTTGGCAGGAAATTCGTAAGGGACCATCTTTAGGCGTTAATAAATGACGACGCAGCGACAAAATTGAGATTGCTTCTCCCGCCCTTGGCGGGAGAAGCAATGACCCAGGATGAAGATTTGACAAACCCGACCAAAAGGGGATAATTTGGAAACGATGAAAGAAATTGTTGAAGTGGCGGTGGGGCTTCCTGTTTCTAGCACATTCCACTATCGCATCCCGGAAAGAATGAGGGATTCTCTCAGAATCGGGATGAGGGTCCTCGTTCCTTTCAAAGGAAGAAGAGTCACCGGGTTTTCAATCGATCTTGTGGAGAAACCTCCGAAAGGAGTAGAAGAGAAGCTGCGGGAGGTCGAGGATCTCCTCGATGAGGCTCCCCTGATCGACCCCCAGATGCTCCGGTTTTTTCGCTGGATCTCCGATTACTACCTTTATCCGTTAGGAGAAGTGATCAAGACCGGCCTTCCGCCAGGGCTTCAGCTGAAGAGCGAACTGATTCTGGGCCTCACTCAAGACGGGATGGAATCTCTCGCCCGAGGAGGTTTGGAACCGCTTCAGGAGAAAGTCTTTAAGGAAATTGCAAGGTGCGGAAAAGTCTCTTTAAAGAAAATTTTGAAAATATTTCTCGGCGTAGTATCAAAGTCTCAGATCTTTTCCTGGAAGAGCAAAGGCCTTCTCAACATTGACGCCGGGATAGAAGGAAAAGAGGTCAAGCCGAAATTTGAGAAAGTGGTTCACTATCGAGGAAGTGGGTCCTCCCAACCGATTCCAAGAAAGCAAGCCGAGATTCTGAACTGGCTCAAGGAGAAAGGAGACATTTCCTATTCCGAATTAAGCAAAAGATTTAAGTCTCCTTCCCAATCCATCCAATCCCTTCGAGCCAAAGGTCTCCTCTCGCTCTCCACGAGAGAGGTATGCCGTGATCTCTCACTCCGATCGGAACTGAAACCTTACCCGAAACCGGAGGTCACTCGTGATCAGGAAGCCGCTCTCGACGAGATCCTAAGAGGAATCCGTTCAAAGCGATTTTCTCCGTTCCTGATTCACGGTGTCACAGGAAGCGGGAAGACGGAGATTTACCTTCGAGCCATCGAAGCGGTATTGACCCAAGGCCGGGAAGCGATTGTCCTTGTTCCGGAAATATCTTTGACCCCACAGCTCCTTTCCCGGTTCAACGATCGATTCGGAGAGAACCTCGCGCTCCTTCACAGCGGGCTTGGAAGGGGAGAGCGTTACGACCAATGGAGAAGAATCTGGAAGGGAGAGGTGAAGATTGCCATGGGGGCTCGGTCTGCGATCTTCGCCCCCTTTAAGAACGTTGGGATCATTATCGTGGATGAGGAGCATGATCCATCTTATAAACAGGAGGAGAAGCTGAAATATCATGCCAGGGACGCCGCGGTGGTCCGGGCAAAACAGGTCGAGGCGACCCTCCTTCTGGGATCGGCCACCCCTTCGTTGGAATCATTTTATAACACCGAGAAAGGAAAGTTTCGTCTTCTCAGTCTTCCCGAGAGGATCGAAGGAAAACCCCTTCCAAGAGTAGAAGTGGTCGATGTCAGGAAGGAAAAAACCCTGCTCTCGGAAAAATTAAGGGTTGCACTCCAAAAAAATATCGAAGACAAAAAACAGAGTCTCCTCTTCCTCAATCGAAGGGGGTTTGCCAATTTTATCCTTTGTCCGGATTGCGGCCAGACCTTCAAATGTCCGAACTGCAGCGTGACACTCACGTATCACCTCCGGGATCGCTCTCTTCTGTGCCATTATTGTGATTATCGAATCCAGGCACCGGGGGACTGTCCGAAATGTCAAGGCCATCGACTTCAAGGAATGGGGATCGGGACCGAGCGACTAGAGCAGGAGATCAAATCACTCTTTCCGCAGACGCGGGTGGGGAGAATGGATCGAGATACCACTTCAAGACGAAGGTCTCATCTACAGATTCTGAAAAGACTCGAATCCGGGAGCATTGACATCTTGGTAGGAACGCAGATGATCGTTAAAGGCCATGACTTTCCCAATGTGACCTTCGTCGGTGTGGTCTCCGCGGATACGTCCCTTCACTTTCCTGACTTTCGGTCGAGTGAGAGAACCTTTCAACTTCTGACACAGGTAGCGGGAAGGGCAGGAAGGGGAGAATTTTTTGGGGAAGTGGTGATCCAGACCTTTAATCCAGACCATTATAGTATTCTCAGGGCGAAAGATCATGACTATATCGGATTCTATCAGGAAGAGATTCAATTCCGGAAGGACCTGGAATACCCTCCCTTCTCACGGTTCATCAATTTCAGATTGGTTGGAAACAGCGAAAAAAGGACGAAAGGAATGGCAGAGGAGATGGGGAGGATTGGACAATCCCTGTTGAAAAAAGGGGATGGAAAAGGGATTGAAATCTTAGGCCCAAGCAGCGCCCCTTTCGCCAAGATGAGAGGAAAATTTCGGTGGCAGATGATGGCAAAGGGGAAGAGCCATCAGATGCTTCATCATTTTGCCAAGGAATTGGCGTACAGAATGGAGGGTCAGATGAAGGGAATCGGAGTCCATCTGGACATTGATGTGGATCCTGTCTCCGTCCTATAGTGGGACGCCCTCTGGGACTTCGCCCAGTTGGAATATTGGAAGAATGGAACATTGGAATGATGGGTCAAATTGTTTAGAAAATAATTTTCAAATCCCCCCAACCCCCCTTTTCTAAAGGGGGGTTGGGGGGATTTTCATTTTTCGAAAAAGAGGTTGACTATGATCGATCGAGCGCATGGTTATTTTCAGAGGGAAAAGGAGACGATGTCGAAGAAAAAACGGGAGGCCTATTTGGAGGAAAGGCTCTCTGAGATTCTTCGTTATGGATATCGTTATTCTAAGATAATTCGGTCAAGGTTTGATGCCCTGGGAATCAAACCTGAGAAGGTAAAGGACTTCAAGGATCTGGAGAAGTTGCCTATTACCAAGAAAACAGATTTGGTCACTTTCCAAAAACAGACTCCTCCGTTTGGAGGATTTGGGATCATCCCCAAAAAGGGAGTGAGAAGAATTTATATCTCACCCGGGCCGGTGTTTGAACCCGGGGAGTGGGATTACAGCGATATTCGATGGGCTCAAGCGCTTTTCGCCTGCGGCTTAAGAAGAGGGGATGTGGTTCTAAATACCTTTAACTACCATCTCACTCCCTTGGCCCTCATGCTCGATGAATCACTCAAGATGCTAGGGGCATCTGTTATCCCCGTTGGCCCGGGAAATCTCTCGATGCAGATTCAACTGCTACGACAAATCCATGTGACAGGATTCCTGGGAACACCGAGTTTTCTGATGTCCCTTTTGGAGGCCGCCGAAGGAATGTCTCTTGACCTAAAGAAGGATTTTTCTCTGAAGGTCGCCTTTGTCGGTGCAGAAATGTTCCCGGAGTCGCTCCGCCAGAAGTTGGAAGGGAAAGTCGAAATCTTCGTCCGGCAGGCTTATGGCACGGTGGATGTGGGTTGCCTTGGATACGAATGCCCGGAAAAGAAAGGGATGCATATCCCCGAGGACGTGATAGTGGAGATCGTAGACACGGAGACTGGAAGACAATTAGAGATCGGCGCCACGGGAGAGATTGTGGCGACCACCTTCAGCAAGATCTTTCCGATGATTCGTTTCGCAACGGGAGACCTTTCTTATCTGATTGAAGATCCATGCCCCTGCGGTCGAACTTCGCCTCGCTTGGGAAAAATACTGGGGCGAACAGATCAGGTGACCAAAGTTTGGGGGATCTTCATCCATCCCTGGCAGGTCGACGAAGTGATGGCGAGATTCCCATGGGTGGCGAATTACCAAATCGTCGTCACCAGGGAGGAACACCGTGACCGGATGACGGTTTACGTCGAATTAAAAGAGGAGTTGGCTGACCAGGCCAGCTTGAAAAGAAGGGTAGAGAAGGAGATGGAGGAAGTTCTCAAAGTGAAAGGGGAAGTGGTGCTTACTGCAAAAGGGGGCATTCCGGACCGAGCCAAAAAGATCGATGATCGGAGGATCTGGGAGTAGACCCCGTTAGAAAACCTTCGACCTCCAAGGAGAGGTCAGGCGGGGTTTAAGCCCTTAAAAAATCTTATCTTAATCTGCGGTGCAAACAAAGGGGTTTTCTAACGGGGTAAAAGGATGGGGAGCGAGGCAAAGGTCAAGGTGGGGGGTATCATGGCGAGTGCCGGGCTGGCGACAGTGAGTATTCTCTCGTTGCCGAATCGGCCTGATGTGGCTGGGACAGTCCTCCACGCGCTGGGCAAGCGAAACATCAATATCGAATTTGTCGTCCACAACCTCGACCTGGAAGGTAACGGGAACATGATTTTTTGCATCGACCAAAAGGATCTGGAAGCCGCCTTGGGGGTGCTGGAAGGAGTTAAGCCTCTGATTGAGGCGAAGGGGATTTCTTATCATCCCAATGTGGCTGTGATCAGCGTCTTCGGCCCTCACTTCAGAGAAAGGCCGATGATCTCCGGTTTAATGTTCAATGCCCTGGGAACGGCAGGCATCAACGTATTGGCGATTAGTACTTCGATTTCAAGTTGTTCCTGCCTCATCCAAGCAGATCAGGCCGAAGATGCCATGAGGGCTCTACACGAAACCTTTGAGGCTCCACATCAGGTAACGAAGTTTGCACCTTAAACCCCATCCCTCCCCTTGGGAGAAGGGCGGGGGGAGGGGGAAATCAAGGATGTTAAGGAGTCATTATGGAAAAAGCTCTTGAGAGAGTGGCGGAACAGATTCTATCCTTTGATGAAGCCTCCATGTCCAGCCTGAGGGAGAAGTATCGTTCGAAGATTGAGCATTTTGATGGAACGAAGGAGTGGGAAAAATCAGTAATCATCTACTGCATCATCAATGCCGTCAGCCTGAAAAATACTCTCTTCAACGAGAACCTGCTGAAGAAGGAGGGCAAGAGGGAGGGGAAACCTTCGAAGGGCCATCCCGGTCTAAAACGGGTAAAGTAATTCCTATCATGCTTATCATGCAAGAATACTGAACCCTCCCAACTCTCCCGCCTTTTCTCCCATAAAGGGGTCCAACCTTCCCGGGAGGAACAAAATGATAGCCGCGTGGGGTATAGGCTAAACACATACTACACGTAGCCTCCCTTTCTATCACACCTACAACAGATTGTGGCGTGGTTCGGAAGAAGAAGATTTAAAGCTTGACAAAGAGCACTTCCACGTGCTAAGATTGTGAATTAATGTCACAAGGAGGTTGGTATGGATATGAGAAAATCAATATTGAGGATAGAACACCCCCCCCACAAATCTTCCAACAGAGGAGCCGGCCGCCTGAAGCGGCCAGGCTGGGTAAAGATTGAAACGATACCCGAAGCCGTTGTTTATAAGAGGAAAAGTCTTTCCCTTCATTCTATTTGCCTCAAGTTCGTTCTCTTCGCCGTCGTCTTTATTCTCTCCTTTAACCTCCCCTTCCCTCCTGGAATAAAGTACCTACCTCACGGGTTGGGATTTCTCTCACTCGAACATCAGAAAAGGGAATATGCGATTCAAGAAATTTTGGGGGTGCTGGAGAGATACCCGACGGGTCTTGCCAATGTGACGAAGGAAGAACTTGCTGAGGTAATCTATGAAGAGGCCAATCGTCGCAATCAAGACCCCAAATTCATCCTGGCTCTCATCGCCGTTGAAAGTGAGTTTTATAACTGGGCTGTATCTGAAAAGGGTGCCAAAGGGCTGATGCAGATTATGCCCTACGTGGCCCAACCGCTCGCCCATGAACTGGGTATTGAATGGAGCGGAGACCGGACCCTCTTTAACCCGTACCTCAATATAAGGATTGGAATTTATTACCTTTCCCAGCTCATCCTTGATTTTAAAGATACCGAAGCTGCCCTGACGGCTTATAATTATGGCCCCACATATGTAAAAAGCCTCCTTGAGAGAAAAGAGAGAATTCCGCACGATTACTACCGTAGATTCCTATCCGTCTACCAAACCATTTAATCTGACATGATGGGATATTCCCTCCTGGCCAGGCACGTAGGCGGGAATTCCCCTTCTGCTCGAATCACCCCCGTCTTTAGCAGAGCCTAAGGGGCAAGTCCAGGGTATCAGTCCATTCGAGGACGAACGTCCTCCAACCAGTAGGACAATTCACCCGGGGTAAGTCCCTGTTCTTCCGGGCGCGGGAATAGAATTCCACAATATTTTGTGGTACCTTATTACTATTGAGAAAGAATTTCTTCACGGAGTGATATTAACGTGACTTTCATTCCTTCCTATGTCGGCCTCTACGAGAAAGGAGAGCTTAACCAAAGAATCCAGCTTCTGAAGGAATTCCTTAAGGCGTGTCGGCTTTGTCCGAGGGAGTGCGGGGTTGATCGTTCGAATGGCGAGTTAGGAGTCTGTCAGGCCGCGTCAGAGCTCATGATATCAAGTGCTTTTCCCCATTTTGGCGAGGAGCCTCCCCTGGTTGGATATCACGGTTCAGGGACCATCTTTCTTACTCATTGTAATCTTCGATGCATTTTTTGTCAGAATTACGACATCAGCCATCTGGGAAATGGTAGACGCATTACCTCCTCAGACATGGCACAAGCCATGGTGAGACTCCAGGGGATGGGTTGCCACAACATCAACTTCGTCACCCCGACACATTATGCCCCTCAAATTGTAGCCTCTCTTCCAGAAGCGATAGAGGGAGGACTTCGGCTTCCCATCGTATATAACTGTTCGGGATACGAATCCATAGACGTGATTCGACTCCTGGAAGACGTGGTCGATATCTACATGCCCGACGCAAAATATATGGACAACAAGCATTCAGAGCAATTCTCGAATGCCACGGATTATCCTGAGGTGATCAAGAAGGTTCTCAAAGAGATGCACCGCCAGGTCGGAGACCTAACCACCAATTCTAAAGGGATTGCCCAGAGAGGACTCTTGATCAGACACTTGGTCATGCCTAACGGCGTGGCTTCTTCGGAGGCCGTGCTCAGGTTCATCGCCGAGGAGATCTCCGTTCATTCTTATGTCAATATCATGGACCAATACCGGCCGGAGTACCGAGCCCATGAATACCCTGAGATCAACCGCCGCGTCAGTCACAAGGAATACATGGAAGCCGTTCAATGGGCTAAGGACCGCAAACTCCATCGAGGTTTCTAAGTGAAGTTACAGGAAGCTCTCCGGGAGATCCAATCGCTAAAGAAGAAAGTACGGTCTCTCACGAAAGAGATCGAATCCATCAAACCCGCTTCGACGGAAAGGCCTTCTCCGGTGGAGAAGATGCTCAAGATGAGGGGGATCAAGGTATTCCGGAAGAATCCTACCGACCGCCTGTTC
Source organism: uncultured delta proteobacterium (assembly GCA_963765435.1). Lineage (GTDB taxonomy): Bacteria > Desulfobacterota > BSN033 > BSN033 > UBA1163 > UBA1163. Next base: position 123,756 of record CAVXWK010000002.1, on the reverse strand, counting down.
TTCCCTGCGGACATTTCTCTTTTTTACAAGCCTCGATTTTACGAGATGATGAAGAAATATTCTTTTCGTCTCGTTCTGAGAGACATGATCAAATACCAGGATGGGTTTCGCATCCAGGATCTGACCCGCTACTGCTCTGCGAAGGTCGTTCAAGCGTATTGCAACCTGCTTTGCGAAATGGGGGCAGTTATAAAAAATGGGAGGGGGAGATATCGAACGCGCGTCTCGCCTCTTTACAGTTTCGGACCCACGTTGGAATGGTTCATTGCCGAGTTGTTTCAAAGGGAATTTGCCTCCCCTGCCATGTACGGGGTCAGCGTAAAGAACACTCCTTCCGGCGGCGACTACGACGTCATGGCTTGCTGGAACCAGAGACTTGTCTATGTGGAAGTGAAATCCTCTCCTCCCAGAGGGATTGAGCGAAGTGAGATTTCAACTTTCTTTTCCAGAATGGAGGATGTCATACCGGAAGTGGCGTTCCTTTTTAACGATACACAGTTAAGAATGAAGGATAAGTTGGTTGTGATGTTTGAGGAAGAATTGGAAAGAAGATATGGGAAGGAATCGAAGACCCTCTACCCCGTGGAAAGGCTGATCGAGGAACTCTTCCATGTCCAGAATCATATCTTTATTGTGAACAGCAAAAAAGATGTTGTGGAAAATTTCCAGGTCTGTTTGAAACACTATCTGCGGTACACGGGCCGCATATCAATTCTTACGACGCGCCCTGACTAAAGGGGGCAACAAGGGACCTAGAGACCAAAGAAATGAAAAACAGAGAATTAGCTGATCTCTTTGAGAAGATGGCGAACATTCTTGAATTTAAAGGGGAAAACCCTTTTAAGATCAGTGCCTACCGAAGGGCTTCAAGGATTATCGGAGATCTCACGGAGGACATCGAGGAGATCGTGGAGCAGGGAGGACTCAAGAACATCCCAGGGATTGGCGAAGGGATGGCTCAGAAGATTGAGGAATATCTGAAGACGGGAAGAATCTCCAAATTTGAGGAGGCCAGAAAGGGGGTCCCGGATGAATTGATCGCCATCATGGATATCCCGGGGATGGGACCCAAGACGCTTTCGATGCTTCATAAGGAGAAGGGAATCAGCAGCCTCTCACAATTGGAGAAGGCGTTGGAGGATGGGTCCTTAATGGGCCTTTTCGGGGTAGGCGAGAAGAAGATCGAAAACCTCAAGCGGGGGATCCTGCTCCTTAAACAGAGTAAAGGCAGAATGAATTTAGGGGTGGCTTTTCCTGCGGCAAAACGGATGGTGGAATCGTTGAGGCAGAAGACAGGATCGAGAAAGATAGAATGGGCAGGTTCCCTTCGTAGGATGAAAGAGAATATCGGAGACATCGACATCTTGGCGACCGGCCCCGACAAGGAGAAGATCGTTCAAGTGTTTACCCATCTGCCGGAGGTCAAAGAGGTCTTAGCCTCTGGGGAGACCAAGGCCGCTGTCATCGTGGAAGGGGGAACGCAGCTTGACCTTCGCGTGGTGGAAGAAGATTCGTATGGCGCAGCGCTTCAATATTTCACCGGATCAAAAGCGCACAACATTCATCTGAGAGGGATCGCTAAGGCCAAAGGAATCAAGGTTAACGAATACGGGGTATTTAAAGGCAAGAAGAAGATTGGCGGAAAGGACGAAAAGGATATTTATCGTGCTTTAGGAATGGATTGGATGGTGCCGGAGCTGCGGGAAGATCGCGGAGAAATCGAAGCCGCGCAAAAAGGTCGTCTCCCGAAACTGGTTCAGGAGTCCGATATCAAAGGAGATCTTCATGTTCACTCCAAATGGAGCGACGGGACATCCCCCATCGAAGAGGTTGCTCGAGCTGCCCAGAAGAGGGGCTACCAATATATCGCCATCACGGATCATTCAAAATCTCTCAGGATTGCCCATGGCCTTGACGAGTCGCGATTAATGAAACAAATGGAGGAGATTGACCGGGTGAATGAAAAGCTGAAAGGTTTCAAAATTCTTAAAGGTACAGAAGTCGATATTCTTGCCGAGGGAAGATTAGACTTCCCCGAAAAGGTGTTAGAGAAATTTGATATCGTCGTTGCGTCGATCCACAGCGGCTTTAAACAAGACCGGGCTAAGATGACGAAAAGAATCATCCAGGCGTTTGAAAATCCGTATCTCCGCATCTTTGCTCATCCCACCGGCAGGCTGTTAGGGGCCAGGGATCCCTATGAAGTCGAGATGGATGAATTGATAGAGGCTGCGAAGAAATTCGGAAAGGTATTGGAAATCAATGCCTACTTCGAACGTCTCGATTTGGACGACATCCATTGTCGGAAAGCAAAGGCGATGGGTGTTCAGGTCGCCATCGGCACGGATTCCCACCACCCGGATCAAATGTGGATGATGAGCCTCGGAGTGGCCGTGGCAAAGCGCGGATGGCTCGAGAAGAAAGATGTGCTCAATACGCTTTCCTTGAAAGAAATTCTGAAGTGGTGCCACCACACACGATAAATCGCAAAAGGCATGGCATAAGAAGAATGCAAGTTAGAACCAGTGGAAGAGCTGCTTAATATCTTCGACATATTCCGGAAATGGAGCAGGAGTGAAGGAGACGAAAAAAGCGAGAAATACAAAGCCTCCGAGTAATTTTCTTTTCCAATCAAGGGGGGTTTGATCATCCATTGGAGGTGGATGCCGGAATCCAAAGAGGATGATGAGGATGAGAAGGAGAAACCATCCCGGATTGTAGAATACGGTGATAAAAGCCATCACGACAATGGCGATGAGGAAGATAACTCGGCTCCTTTTCCCGAAGAGACCGTAAGCGATGTGGCCTCCATCTAACTGTCCGATAGGAAGGAGATTAAGCGAGGTAACAAAAAGGCCAACCCATCCTGCAAATCCAATTGGATGGAGAATGATCTCATAGTCTTTTGGAATGTCTCCCAGGACCAGACGCTGGATGAAGGAGAAGAGGAGAGGGTCTGCAAGGCGGAGCGCTCCTTCCTTAATGTGTGAGGCTGGGACGACATTGGAAAGTCCTAAACCGATTACAATTGCGGGGATACTCAGGATAAGACTGGTAAAGGGGCCGGCCACACCGGTGTCGAAAAGGGCCTTTCGAGAGGAAACAGTGCTTTCCATACGAATTACTGCACCCAAAGTCCCGAAGGGTGGAAGAGGGAAGGGCAAAAAAAAGGGCAACGTCGCTTTTATTCCATACCTTCGCGACGTCACATAGTGCCCCATTTCGTGTCCAAAGAGGATGAGGATAACCGCAAAAGAATAAACAGGGCCTCCGACGAAACACGTGGAGGCCACTGTCAAAATGAAAAGAACAAGATGGAGTGTATATCTTCGCATCAAAAATAATTATTTCTTTTTCTTATGACGATCCCGGTCTAATTGTTTTTTGTGTTTGTGCTTTCGCATCTTTTTCCGGCGCTTCTTGACAACGCTTCCCATGATTCTCCCTCCTTTCTTATGTATGCATGTTGTAATCCAAACACCAGGCTCCCCCTCTCCCTGCCCCTCTCCCGCTAGGGGAGAGGGAACCTAATGGGATAGTCCACTCAAAAATTCCTCCCCCTTGATGGGGGAGGGGAAGGGTGGGGGTGACCTGTCAATCTACAATTACATTGGTCTGAGTTCTCAAAACACCATTAAGTCCCTGGAGCTTGGTGACGATGAAGTCGCCAAGAATATTGATGTCCGGGGCCTCCACCAGAACGATGACATCATAGGGACCCGTCGTCGCATTGGCCCGCTTCACTCCCTGTATTTTTGAGGCTCCCTTCGCCACGTCCCTGGCAGCCCCCGCCGTACACTCGATAAAGACGTAAGCTGATATCGGCATACTACCACCTCCTTCTGAGTAGAGAGATTATATCAAACCCGGTCCGATTTCAAGCTCAAAAACTTAGATATATAATCCCTCCGCTATGATCGGAGATCCGATCCCACTCTTTCATTTGACTTTACTCAACTCTTTCTCATCGATGTGGAAACTATGCTGGTCCGTTGGAAAGGCCCCCCTCAATACTTCTTCTCTGTATGATTCAAAGGCTTTTAGGAGCAGCTCGCTCAGGTTGACATATTTTTTTGCAAATTTGGGTGTGAAGCGATCAAAAAGTCCCAGCATATCATGGACCACCAATACCTGCCCGTCACAATGAACACCGGCGCCAATTCCAACGGTCGGAACTTTCAGGCGCTCCGTTACCCTTTTTGAAATGGGGGCGGGGACGGCTTCGAGGAGAACAGAAAAGGCCCCGGCGTCTTCAAGTGATAAGGCGTCATCAATGATCTTCTGTGCAGCTTGTGCATCCTTGCCTTGAACCTTAAATCCTCCAAGCATTGAAATGGTCTGAGGCGTCAGCCCGATATGTCCCATCACCGGGATGCCCGCCTTCACGATCGCCCTCACAATATCCTTGACGCTGACGCCTCCTTCCAATTTCACAGCATCGGCTCCTCCCTCTTTCATGAACCGGCCAGCATTGAGAATGGCATCCCTTTCAGAAGTGTTATAGGACATAAAGGGCATATCGCCGATGATCAGAGCGGTTTTTGCCCCGCGGGTCACGGCCTTGGTGTGGTGAATCATTTCATCCATGGTGACCGGAAGGGTATTCTCATAGCCGAGTACGGTCATCCCCAGGGAGTCTCCCACCAGAATGATCTCAATCCCGGCCCGATCTTCGAGCAGGGCCATGGGATAGTCGTAGGCCGTCAGCATGCTGATTTTCTTTCCTTCCTTCTTCATCGTCTGGATATCCACCGGTGTAATTTTCTTACGATCCATCTTCTCCTCCTTCATTCATCTTTATCGTTTCTCCTCCACCCTCCCCTACATCCCCTCCCGTCAAGGGAGGGGAGAGAATAAAACTCCCTCTCCCCTTGCGGGAGTGGGTGGGGTGAGGGGGGATTAATTTAAAAGCTTCTCTCGATGGCTTTCACCAAATCGGTTACTGCTTGATTAAAAGGAACAGGGATCCCCAACGGCTGAGCTTCTCTGACCACGGCACCGTTGATGGCATCGATTTCAGTTTTCCGTCTGTGGTCAAAATCCTGACCCATCGAAGACCGGTTTTCTCTCGTCGCCGCTGCTGCCATCCGAACTTTTTCAATCGGATCTTCTTCGATGTGGGCCCCTTTTCTCCTGGCGACCCCTGCCGCTTCATGCACCAGTTTCTCCATCAATCTTGCGGTTTCAGGATAATCCAGGAGTTGGCCATTCTTAAATCCGGTCAAAGCGGTCAAGGCATTGACCCCTGCGTTGACCAAAAGTTTCCCCCACACCTGGTCATGGATATTCGGGGAGACTTCCGTATCGATGCCTGCGTTGCAAAACATCTGGGCAATTCGAAGAGCGCGCTCCGTAATTCGATGATCCAGTTCCCCGATGAACGTTTTTCCCCATCCGGCATGTCGAACATGGCCTGGCGTTAGCAACGTTGCACCATGACCCGTGACTCCGAGCATGACCTTCTTTCGATCGATTTTCTTACAAATGACTTCCTCATTCCCAAGGCCATTCTGCAACGTAAGAAATATGGTATCTTCCTTCTCAAGGACCAGAGAATCTGAAACTGCCTTTTCAGTATCATAGGTTTTGACAAAAAAGATGACCATGTCAGCTTTTCCGACAGAGGTTACGTCAGGAGTGGCTTTCATTGGGATGGCTTGCGGCCCCTCTTTCTCTTCAAGGGTGAGACCGGCTGAGCAGATCGTTTCGACTTGTTCCTTCTTGTAACCGACCAGCCAGAGGTCCTCTCCCGCACGGGTGAGGAGTCCGCCGAAGAGGCTTCCCATGGCTCCTGGTCCGATCATTGCTATCTTCATGGTTTTCCTTCAAATCATTGCAGATGAAAGTTAACCGAGGCCTATTGAAAAATCAAGATCTTAAGCCGCCACGGAGTTCAAGACTTTCAAATGATGAGGAGAGAGGGGTGATCGGCGGCCCCTCACCATTTTAGAACCTTAGATGACTTTGAGAAATTTTACGATGATAAGGATCAGCAAGAATACCAGGTAGAACCGCAAGAAGTAAAGTGCAATCTTTGTCTTACGGGTCATTTTCACACGAGGCATTGTCTCCTCCTCAGACTTTCACGCGGGTGACAAGATCCTTCATGATATCATTGAAATGGATCACACCCAGGATGTGGTCTCGTTCATCGACCACAGGAATCATTCGGTAATGATACTTAGCGAACATCTCAGCCAGATCCTCCCGTACATCATTTTCCTCTGCCACGACGGCTGGAGGAACCATGATTTCTCCTAAGGTCATCTGATCCGAAGAAAGCAGCAGTTCACGTAAATCGACCACGCCGACAAGAGTTTGGTCTTCCGCACTAATCACATAAACATATGAGATTGCATCCGGTTCGACGCCGGGGCGTCTTATTTTTTCGAGGATCTCTCCGACCTTCGTGTTCTTGTGCGCGGTCATAAAATTTGATGACATGATGTCCTTGGCTTTGGCTTCACGGTCCGAGAGAATGGCCTGTACGCGCTCGGCCTGTTCTGGTTTGAGCAATTCCATTAAGTTTGTCATCTGCTCATGCGGCAAAACAGAGAAGAGATCTGCCAGCTGTGGGATCGTCATTTCAGATAGAATGGTATGGGCTTTCTCCTTCCGTAAATTGGCGATGATCTGTCGTTGTGCCCTGGGTTCCGCCTCTACCAGGGCCTCCGCAGCCTTTTCCGAATCAAGGGCTGAAAAGAGAGCCTGCTGTTCTTTCCCGGACAACTCTTCGAGGGCATCGGCCAAGTCCTCGCCGGGCATCTGCAAGACCTGTTTGCGTGTGACGGAGAGCGTCACCTTGTCCGTGGAGACGGCGTCTTCCACAGAGAGAGGCTGGACATATTTCCATGAGATAAGCTGATCTTTAACCCAGTGGATTCCTCCCAATCCCCACCTGCGCAAGAACCCATTGAAGGAAATATCAACGTGGACGATGAACAATTGCCCCTTGGACTCCAGCAGATGGACGTCGTTGACCACCTCAATGCGCCGACCATCCATGTCGAGGATCGTGCGACCCATCAAGTGTTTGTCCACAAGTATCCAACCCGGTTGATCGACGAAGGGAGGATAATTGTTCCCGTTTGTAGGGGGTTGCACAAAGATAGCATCGTCTTCGATCCTCATGACTTTTGCCCAGGGTATAAACTCGGTAGGCTTTCCCCATCCGTGCTCAACATAGATTCCTACGGCTTCAGGATAAGGTTCGGTGAGAGCGAATACCAGATCGGTCAGTTTCCCGATCCGATCCTTAATCTTTCCCGCACAAATTGGGCGCTTGATCAATTCTGAAAAATAAAGGAATCGGTAGCTCCCGGGGCTACTCGCCGGACTGGATGTTTTCGAAGTATTCGCAGCAGCTGTCATCATCTCGACCTCTCTATGGGTTATTTAAAAAGATTTGGGAAAAGGGTACTGATACCCAAAAGGGTTGACATCAATGCCACGACAATAACAATGGTCCAATTTGCATAGTTTTCCCAGGCGGTGTTGGTATGCTCACCCATACACGATTCATCATTTAAAAGTAGGAGCAAAAAGACAAGTGCCGCAGGCAAGAGGGTGACCGCTACCACCTGGACGAACATCGTAATCGTGACCAAAGGAGCACCCGGGATCAAGACCACCAGGCCCGATGTGATCAGCATGATCAAGTAGATCAGGTAGAACCAGGGTGCCTCCCTCACCTTCAAATTCAAGGAGTGAGCCCATCCAAAGACCTCGCCTACAGCCCACGAGGAAGATAAGGAGATGCACAATGCCCCGAGGAATCCGGCATCAAAGAGCCCGATGGCGAAAAGCTTGCGTGCCAGCGCGCCATGTCCGGATGATAAAAGAGGCACAATGGCTTCCGCTGTTTGTTTGGCATCCTCAATCGTGATGGGCGGACGATGATAGTAAAAGACGGCAGCCGTGGCAATGATGATGAAAACAGCCACCACACAGGTTAGAAAGGAACCAACAAGGGTGTCCATCTGGCCAAACTTGATATCATGATAATCTAAGCCTTTGTCCACAACTGCGCTTTGTTGAAAGAAGATCATCCAGGGAGCAATGGTCGTGCCGATATTGGCCATCAGGATGAAAATCAGGTCTCCGTTGAGTCCAAATGGCAGATCGGGATGATAGAAACCTTGGAGTGCCACGTTCCAACCCGGCGCGCTCGGGGCTTCCATGGCCCAGATGGCAGCAGGGATATAGACAAAATTGAAAATGCAAAAGAAGAGCGCCATTTTCTCGAAGGTCCAGTATTGTCCTGAAATAACTACTGTGAAAAGAATGGCTGTCACGACGATGAAGGTGAGCCAGGGGGGTACGCCGAGGAGGCTCATGGCAGCAGTCATACCGATGTACTCGGTAATTAAAGTCAACCAGTTGACAATGCCCAGGTCAATGAGAGAAAACCATCCCCAGAGAGGCCCGAAACCATCAAAGATGGCCTCCGCGTGGCCACGTTTTGTGACGGCCCCCAAACGCACCGTCATCTCTTGGACATAATAAGCCATCGGGAAGAGGGGAATAAACATCCAGAGAAGTGAAAAACCGAACTTGGAGCCCGTGACGGCATAAGTGGATATGCCTCCTGCGTCGTTATCCGCTACCATAACAATGATTCCGGGTCCAAGGACCGACAAGAAAATGATCAATTGCCGGCGGAAACGGGTCAAAAGATGGATACTCTTACTGATCCAGTACATAGGCAATCCTCGCAGCCAAGCAATAAAAACGCAATCTCTTGGTAGAGAGTTTTGTTGCTGCGCGTTCAGTAAAGCTGGATAAAAGACAGGATATTTCTTTGAGGGTGAGATGCATGGCACAATTCCGTTCCCTGCCAGGGCTGGTCCCGGAAATGCGCCAAGAAAGGCTAAACAGTTACGTTATCGACCATCATCTCCGGACTTCGATTCTTTTGTGCTTCACCAGCGCAGGTCAAGTTGTAGAGCTCAACCCTGTTGCCTGGAGGTTCCATTTCTTCGGACTTGATTTCTTCCCCTTCTCTTTTCGTGATCAGAATCATTGACTCACTCTTAGTATATTCGAACAAAGATTGTCAAGGAGAAAATGCAAAAATATGTAATTTCCCAATCGTTGTCAAATCGAAAGGGTTCTCAATTCCCCATCGGTCATCTCTTGCAAAGTCGTCTTAATTAATTTTAACGGATCGGCTTCCAAATCTCTTGGAGAATGGATTTGCAGGAAGAGGCATTTGAGTTTGACCAACCCTTTGCTTTCCATGAATTGCTGAAACTTCTTTTCCACTACATGAGGATCGACCTTCCTCAAGTGGGCCAGGACCCCGCGGACCTCTTCCTGGCCGTAACGCTCTATGATGTCATGTTCTCGCAATTGGATTTGGGATTGAAGGTGGTCGAGGGAGACAGAATCTCCGTTAATTAGGAAAAGGGTGAGGGCTCGATTTCCAGTCACATCACGTCTTTCCTGGCCGACTTCTTCTGGGGTGGTTTGATAATCCAATTCCGTTAAGATCCTCAGATCTTTTGTGAAAGTGACCTGGTTTTCCTCAGAGTGAAACCATTCGAAGGGTTCCTTGGGATGGTCCACTCTGGGTGCATGCTCTTTCAGCCTCTTCATGGCTTCCATCTGGACCATCGTATATTCGAATTTGGAGTAGCAATTTTTCGTAATGAACCCGAATTCCATGATCTCTTTATCGCGCAGGGCGTCCCGGCGATAGTACTGCCGATATTTGCCTTGAAGAAGTTGCTCAATGGCCTTAATCTCTGTCAGTCGGTTTCGAATCTCCTTGTACATCTCCCGGATGTCGTTGGCAACTCCGGCGGGCATATGTTTTTCCGGACTGGCCATCCGACACATCTTCTGAAACTCCTCGATCGACTCCTTCAGGTAATGATGGTTGTTTTCGATGGTCCTTTCTAAACTCTTAACATATCGTTGAGCCCGGTCTTGTTCCATCGCTCATCCCGAATTATTCTACATCGTTTCGTCCCCGTTATGATAAATAATTGTAGCGCCCCCATTTACTGAGGACGAAACTCGTCGGCAATAAATGCCGACGCTACAAGGCAAGGAGATGCTTCCGAACGGGGTCATCGGCGGGTGGCATCGCCAATTTTTCCAACTCCCTGAGGGTCACCCATCGAAGGTCCTGACATGCGATGGGTCTGGGGGGGCCTTTCTCAACGCGACAACGATAGATCAGGAGAAGAACCGGATATTCCGGATAGGAATAAAAGACCGCATCGAAAATCATCCCCACCTCCACCTCAACCTCCAATTCCTCCGCTAACTCTCTTCGCAACGCCTCCCTGGGCTCCTCCCCTTCCTTCACCTTGCCTCCTGGAAATTCCCAAAGGAGTGCATGGGATGAACCCTTCTTCCTCTGGGTGACGAGAATTTTGCCTTGTTCGATGATCAAGGCGGCGGTGACGACCATGGTCTTCATCTCACCCCTCGATGCGATTCCTGCCGCGTTTCTTCGCCCGATAGAGGGCATGATCCGCCTCACGGATCAAATCCGTGAGGCTGGAGATAGAGGAAGAAAAAGTGGCTATCCCCACGCTTACCGTCAAATGCTTATTGGGTTGGGCACTGTCATTGGGAAAACGAGTATCCGCCACATTTCTTCTCACCCTCTCTGCAATCTCCACAGCCTTTTCTCTTCCTGCATTGATTAGGATGGCGGAGAATTCCTCTCCCCCATAGCGCGCGACGATGTCGGTCTGCCGGACACCCCGCTGGATAAGAATCGAAACGGCCTTCAACACCTGATCTCCGGCTAAATGGCCGTTCGCATCGTTGTAATTCTTAAAGTAGTCAATGTCGATCATGAGAAGGGAGAGGGGGGTGGGATAGCGTTTTTGACGGTCCACTTCCAGGGTCAGTTGCTCGATAAAAAAACGGTGGTTGTAAATACCCGTCAGGTCGTCCGTGTAAGAGAGATGCAACGCCTCCTCTCTCATCAACTCGATCTCCTTCAATTTCTCTTTGTAGAGATCCCTGATCACCTGGAGTTCTCGGGCGTACAGATCTCGCTCTCGAATCTTTTCTGTGAGCTCTTTCCTCCGCCTTTCAAACTCCTCTTCGATCTCAACCCTTTCTCTCAAGTCTTTCAGCATCACGAAAAAGGCATCTTCTCTGCGGACCCCGAAGACCTCGACGGGAATCCGTTCTCCCAATCGACTGATAATCCATGACCGGAATTTAACCTCCTGCCCTCGTCCCATTGCCTCAAACCCTTCTCGGATTTTGAAGAGGTCTTCGAGGGGAATCACATCTATAAGCGTCCTCTGCTGAAGTTCCTCCGGAGGATATCCCAATAGTTCCATCCCCTTTGGGTTGGCCTTTAGAAAATCTCCCGCTCCGTCGAGGATGAAAACTGGTTCTGGGACAACGTCCAGGACGGATCTCTGGAAACGCATCTCTCTCTCCAGCGTCTCCACCTTCGTCCGGATCTCTTTAAGGGAAAAAGATTTCATCTCCACATCCAAAGAACCCCAGAGGGCATTGAGCGATGCGCATAGCAAAAAGGGTCTTAGCGCCACACTTCGTGCCTGCAACGCAGGCGGGCACGATGTACCGTGCGGTTTGTCACCCCGGTCCTATGGCAAATTCATTACTAAAAAACAATGCGATCACATCATTTCCTGGATTTCTCTTTCGATTTTCTTCAAAACCCTTGGATCATAAGGAGCGACTTTTTTTAATGAAAGCTCCAGTGGGTTTTCGGGGTTGAAGTTCTGGAGGATGAATCTTTGGCCTGCCCTCAATCGGCCCCCAAGGGTCCGGATATCTTCTTCGGCGTGGAGCCCCGGAACAACCGTCATTCGAAATTCATACTCCACCTTTCCCCTTTTCAGGATTTCGATCGAGTCCAAAATGAGTTTCAGATTGACGGGAAGACCAGTGGAGCGCGAATAACGAAAAGGTTCCAAGGGCGCCTTCACATCCATGGAGATAAAATCCGTTTCCCCTCCCTCAATCAGTTCTTCTAACATCGCAGGGTTTGAACCATTCGTATCCAGCTTGACTGAAAATCCGTGCCGTTTTATTTTCCGGACCAGAAGAGGAAGGTCGGCATGGAGCGTAGGCTCTCCCCCTGTGAGACAAACCCCATCGATCCATTCCCTCAAAGAATGGAGGCGAGCGAGAATATCTTCCAGTGGAAGGGTGGCATACTGCTCGGGATGGAAAACAAGGGAATGATTGTGGCAATAAGGACAGCGGAAATTACAGCGGGGGAGGAAAAGCACCGAGCAGATCTTTCCCTGCCAATCCGAGAGGGAGGTTTCCAAGAATCCTTTGATCTCGATCATGCTGAATTTCCACGCCCCTCACCCTTCTCCTCTCCCCGGCGAAGGGGAGAGGGATGAGGTGAGAGGGAACAGATGCTGCTTCACTTCCTGGAGAGTTGGGACAACCCCTCTCCAGCTCATCACCTCCCTCTCCTCCTCGTCCTCGATGACGATGGAAGGGGTGGAGCGGATGCTGTAAAAGGAAGCCTCGGCCAGACCGTCGATCGTGTCCAAATCGTAATTCAACACGGACACCCCTTCCTTTTTTAACTCCTTTGCAATCTCCTTGGCAGCAGGACATTTCGGACATTTCGCTTTTGTAAAAATTTTTATGAATCCCATTTCCTCCTCCTTATCGCTCTGCGCTTATCGCTCTGCGCATAGCATAAAAATGATTATCCGACTTCCACTGCCGTCCCTTTTTCCTCTTCTTTTAAGAAGGCCTGGTTCCGATACCGGTCCCGGAGTTCTCCAAGCTTCCCTTTATTCCAGCTGGAAAGCTTCGTGAAATAACCAGTGATCCGCGTAATGCCCTCCACGTCCTCAGCACCGCAGTAAGCACAAGATGAACGAAGGCCCCGGCTTGTCCGGTGGCAGCGATTGCAGGCGGTAAACTCCGGAGAAAAAACAATCTGGTCATTTTGGGTCAATTGAAAAGTCTTAACCACAAAATTGGCCAGCGACGATTTCGAAGGTCTTGCCTCGCCCAGCCAGATATGGGTCAATGCGCCGGCCTCGATCAAGGGATGAAAAAGACCTTCTTGCCTGACACGCTCGATCGGGTTCAGCACGGCAGAATTGTCCAAGTAGGTCGAATTCGTGTAATAGACCTCTCCTTTTGAGATATCCCCTTTCACAATATGTCCCGATCTGGGAGAGTGAAATTTGAGGTCTAATTTGGCAAATCGGTAGGCTGTGGATTCTGCGGGAGTCTGTTCCAGGACAAAACGCATCCCATAGCGCTGGCTGAACCTGTCCACCAATAATTTCATATGGGCAATCACCTTAAGGCCAAATTTAAAGGCCTGCTTGGATTGGTGCATCTCCTGTCCGGTATGAATTTGGACGAGCTCATTGAGTCCCACCATACCCACCAGAAAGCTGGCACGGCCCATCCTCAAATAGGGAGATCCATCCCGTTCCATGGCCAGCAATGCCAAAGGTCCCTTTTCCCCTAAGGAGAGAAGTTTTTCAATGAAGAGCTTCTTCTCCATATGGGCCTTTACCGCCATCTCAATGAACTCAGCGGTCTTAGAGAAGAGCTTAGCGTCATCCCCTTTCGCCAGGTAAGCGATTCTTGGAAGATTGAGCGTCACGTTCTGGAGGGCGCAATATCGCATCTTCCATGGGTGCTTGGCATCTTCAAGGTCTGTCTGGTCCAATTTAAAGCTGAGACGACAGCATTCTGAGATCTTGGCCGTCTCCCCACGGTCGAAGACGAAATAGGTATTCCCCTTTTCAGAAGCGACATCACAGATGTGGTAAAGGAAATCCGTATGACCGGGGATTTGAAAGAATTTCTCTGTAATGTGAACCAGCGGTTTCGGGAAGAAGAAGGGTCTCCCCGATCCATCTCCTTCCTGATAGACGTCGAAGAGCGCCTTCGCAAAACGTTGGGACTCTCCCATATAGTCGCTGTAAGTCTTTCCTGTGAATTCCCCACCCGGTCCGATGGCCGGGACATTTTCAAAATGTTTGGGGATCTCCCAATAAAGATTCAGATCCGTGAAGATGGCCTGCCCACCCCTGGCCACGGCTTGCTGGGAAAACTCGAATATCATCATCTGGGCCAGTTGTTCCATCTCTCGGTCCGACATCCCTACCAGATAGGGTGCGAAAAAGAGATTGATAGAATCCCAGCCAATCGCGCCGGCAAAATGACTCTGAAGGGCTGCTGCGAATTTCACCATGTGGGCGAGCAGCACTTCAGGATGCTTGGCAGGCTTTGCCATCGCGATCGAGTTGGGGAGGCTCAGGCCGAAGCGCTTGATGTATTCAAGGGATTGGCCGCTGCAATAGGGACGGTCGATAAATCCCAGATCGTGGAGATGAATATCCCCGCGCATGTGGGCATCGGCAATTTCCTGCGAGAAAACAGTGAGCAGGGCGTATTCCTTCTTGATCCTCTCGGCTAAGGTGAGGTTGGTGGCTTCTGGCCCGTGAGGGACATTGGCATTTTCTTTATTGGGATGGAGGATAAGCTGATCGACATCATAGAGAGGCATTCCAAGGCGGGTGTGCATCTTGCGGGCCTGTTCGAGTCCTCTTTCAACGAGCTTGGTGTCCACGAGTTCGCGGATGAGAGGCGCAGTGATCATCTTGATCTTAGAGGTGGCGATCAAGTCCTCCACTTCCCGGGCGATCTCCTTCGCTGTATCGAAATCCACGTAGGTCTCACGCATGAGGGCGTCGATGATTCTCTGCCGATCCCAGCCCAACATCGCCTCGTCCGAGGTGCGGACGAAGAGGGCCATATCCGTCGTTTCGATCTCGTGCTTGAACAATTCCTGCTGGTTTCCTTTCATCTCGATGACGCTTGCCATGGATGCTCACCTCTTAGCTTAGGGTAGACGGTTAGAAAGATGTTCAGAAGGGCTATATTTAGTGTGATCTATAATCTTTACCACAATATATTGTTATTTGTCAAGAAAAAACTTAATTTCTGAAAAAACTTTTGAACAGAGTTTTTCAACTATTTAGCCCCCGACGGTCAGTTATTTTTCCCATTGTTATTGGATGAGGGGGCCTTTTGGAATGGCCTCAGAGGTGTCAGCAGCAAGCGCTTGATTACTCCCCAGGAGGGTTCCTCGATGCTTTTGAGTGGAATGGCCTCAATCTTTGGGTTATCCAGACTTCCCTTCACCTCGTAGAAATAGGAGATGAAACCCTTGTCCCTGCCCGTGAGAATGTAGCCTGCGATGGGAACACTGCTTAATATCGTATCAATCGTCACCAACGGATGAACTCCGATCCTCACGTCAATTGAGTTTTTCCCCAGGTTGATCTTGCCAAGAAGAGTGATTCTCATGGCGTCACTATCCACCAGAAAATCGTCTGTCGTGGCCACCCCGTCCTTCACATGAAAGTTCGCCAAGATCTGATGAAAAGGGAGTCCTTTCGTTGCCAAATCCGGGAGCCTTCCTTTGAGCAACTGCGAAACGTTCAGGATAGAGAAAATTTTGGAGAGGATGTTAAACTTTTCAATGACACCGTTCTCGATCTCAAACCTCAACCCCCCGTTGAGGGACTCCTTCATTTTTTGGAAATCCTTCCCTTCGCCTCTCAACTCCACCTTATCGATGTGAACCCTTCCGGTGACAATGACCCTTTCCTCTTCCCCTTTCTGGAAAAGGGTCCGAATGAAAGCCTTGGCTTCCATATTGGAGAAACGAGGCTTGATTTCAAAGCTTATTCCCTTTTCCGCCGGTTTTATCCATCCCTCACCCCAGAAATCCCCTCCATCCGATTTGAATTGGACGGGACGGATAAACAATACCCCACCGACCGTCTTGAACTCTCCCTCCAGGTCTTGAAAATGAAGGCTGCGATATTTCCCTTTATTGACCTGTATCTTGCCATCGATCGACCAATCGGAAAGCCAATCCCTCATCTTCTCGAAAGAGATCGGAGAGATTCCCTCTTTTTTCGGAAAGAGCGGATCGAGGTCCAGTTCCGGAGAGGAGATCTGAAATGAAAACCGTCTGCCCTCCGCCAGGCCTGAGCCCTTTCCAACCTTCTGCGAAGAAATAGGGGAGGAAGACGAACCCCGGAAGAGGGCGCCGGAAAGGGTGAGGGGAGAATCTCCTAACCTTCCCTTCAATTGATCGAATCGAATCTGCTCAGGGGTTATAGAAAAGAATCCATCAATATGGGAGAGAGAAACGGGAATATCACGATGTTGAACATTCACCCCCTTGAATCGGATCTCACCTTCCCTTAAGGCGCTGATCCATTGTTCCATCTTTCCTATCCATTTCAGACGAACCTCTACCCCTCCGTTGAGCTCTTGGATCCCTTCCATCTGGGACCGAATCTGATCTGGGAAAAAAGGTGACTTGATGAGCGAGAATAATTGTTTCAGGTCAATCGAACCCTGGGTGGAGAGATTCACGCTTCCTTCTCTGATAGATCCGTCCAAAGTCAGAGAAGAACCACCCGACTGGATCTTCGTCTTTGAAAAACCCATTCCCAGGTTGGAAAAGGAAACCCTTCCCTCCTTAAGAACAATAGGGATAGAATTTCCCTTTTGCAGGAACGAAGCTTCTCTCGGGAAAACCTCCCCCTCGTAAGAGAAGCGGGAAATTCCTGGGAGGGTCTTCCCCTTGAACAAGATTTGGCTTGATCCCGAAAGCGCTTCGAAGTCTTTTGTTTTCGATTGGACTTCTTCGGGAAATAGGGGGGCTTGAAGGAGGGCGAAGAGATTTTTGACGTTGACTCTTCCCTTGGCCGTGATCTCGAGGGGTTGATCTTTCTCTCCGTGTTTCCAAAGGCCAGTCATCGTCATAGAGGAATTACCAAATTCCACCTGCGCGTCAGACCATTGGAGATCGGAGCTGGAGAGTTCTATTCGTCCGTCTTCAATTCGGATTGGAAATGGAATATGTGGATGGGTGAACAGGGTTTTTGAAAGACGATAGGTTCCTTGTTGCTGAAAACGGAGGGGAGGCTTCAGGAGCCCCTTGGCAGAGAGAGAATATTCTGCCTTTCCTGAATCAATGTGCACGGAGGAAAGGGTTCGGCTGAATTCTTCAGGAATCCCCTCGATCTTCGTGAAAGCGGGAAGATCCGTCAAATCGAATTTCCCCTGGCACCCGATTTGAAGCGTCGGGACATGAAGCAGCTCGTAGAAAGTGCCGTTGACTTTTTCAAGGGTGGAATGGAGGATTTTCCCTTCCAGGCCAGTTAAATGAAGATGACCCTTTTGAAAGACGAGGCGGCCTATGAGATTTTCAACAGGCGGAAAGTCCCAGGGAAGTTTCAACCGGGCCCCGTTGAGTATTGCTTCAACGGAAAGGACGTGGGCATTGACAAGCTCGTCGCAGTGATCAATCTCCGGCATCTTCCCCGAAAGCTTGACTGAAACAGCTTGAAAAGAGCCCTTTCCTTCCGACCGGAAAAGGCGATCCGAGACGTTTGGGGTGATGATCCGGAAAGGGATGAATTTTTTCCCCTCTGCGATATCGAAGGAGCTGCTGGATGCTTCGGCTTCCATTCCCATCTCCTTCGACCCGATGTCATAAATCCTTCCTTTGGCCTTGATCCATATCTCCGGCAATTCGATAAAGAACCGCGGAATTTTGAAATCTTTTGCATCATATTCAGCTTCGAAAGTGAGATTCAACCATTTCGGCTTCAGGATGAAAGAGAACACTTGAGGATAATCGAAAAGGACATCTCTCATCGTGATTTTTGCGGAAGTTTTGAACGGTCCTCGGAAGTCTCCTCGATAATGGGCATTTAGGTCGAGGATTCCTGAGATCATTTTCATGGGAAGCATTGTTTTGAGATAAGGCCAGAAATGAAGCGTTTCGATCCCCTTCAGCTTCACCTCCGCCTCCACCCCCGCTCTTGAAAAGTCCATATCTTCCTGAATATCTCGAACTGTTCCACCGATGGAAAACTGGCCATCTTTCTCGGAATGAAGGATGTTCCCGCTGATTCTAAACGGAAGGGCTTTTTGGTAGGAGACGCTTGAGAGTTTAAAATTGAAAGACCGTATCTCTGTTTTCAAAGGTGAACTGCCCAAGCTCTCATCTGAGAAAAAAATCTCTCCAGCCCTGACGACGAAAGAACAACCGAAGAGGGACGGGAGGGCCTTTCGGATCTTCTCTTTTGTTTCCTCCCGGTTTGCACCGGCCATCGCACTGCCAGAGAAGATATTGAATTGGCCGTTTTTATCCCGGATGACATGGAGCGTGGGCCGATCCAAGACAATTCGTTTCCATTCAATTTTTCTCTTGAGAAGAGGGAGAAGCTTAACTCTTAAAATCAGTCTCTCGGACCGAAGAAGGTCGAAGGTCAGGGAGCGATCCCTGACCCGCAGGTCTTCAAGCGCTATTCCCACGCCACCCCATAAATCTATCTTTGCCTTCCCAATGGAGACTTCTTTGTCCAGGGCAGTCGTCAAGGATTTCTGAAGGATATTCCCGTAAATATTAGGGTCGAGGAGGTAATTGACGGATAACAGAGTGAGGGTTCCGAGGAGTATGATCGGAATCAATATCCAGAGAAGGATCCATTTTTTTCGACGGCTCATTTTTTTCTCTTAGAGGGTTCAGGGGGTCGAGGGTTCAAGTGTTTAGGATTTCTTGTAGCGAAGTTTTTATTGTTTCGCTAGAACCCTTGGCTCCTAGAACCCTTGAACCCTTCCAAATTACGAATCTCTGAGAGCATGGGCCAGCGTGAGGACATCTACTCTTTCTGCGCCCCCTCCCAGCAACACCTTCGAGCATTCGTTGACCGTAGCTCCAGTGGTGTAAACGTCATCGACCAAGAGAACCGACGTCCCCTGCAGTTCTTTTTTGTCGGCAACATAGAAAGTCCCCCTCACCCCCTTTTCCCTTTCCACACCGCCGAGATTCACCTGAGGAATGGTGGGTTTCCTTTTTTGAAGGGTCTTTTTACAGTAAGGAATTCCTGTCCGACGGCTTAAGTCCTTCACAAGGAGGAGGGCTTGATTGAATCCTCTTTCCCTTAATCGCAGGGGGTGCAGCGGGACAGGGATCAGAAGGTCCAGAGAGCCTGGCTCCCAATAACGGTTCAACCCGTCCGCTATCCATTCTGCGAAAAAAGAGGTGAGGTAAGTCTTTCCCTCATATTTCCAACGGTGGATGGCCTCCTGAAGAGAGCCTTCGAAGGCGCCCAAAGCCCTGGCCATTGTAAAATATCTCGTATGGGTCACACAAGCACCGCAGGGATGGGTTTCGACCTCTCGAGAGATAAAAGGAATTCCACAAATTGAACAGAAGGGAGGTTCGATCCAGCGGATCTGGGAGAGACAATTCGAGCAGAACCTTTGTTCGCCTTCTTCTAAAAATTTTTCGCAACAGGGGCATTGCGAGGGGAGAAAAAACTGGAAGAGGGTTGATCGAAATCCCATGATTCGTACCCGTTTATACCAGCCACCACCTGTCTGCCGGCAGGAGGCCGCAGGCGGGCTAGACATGGTGGCTGAATGGAATAAGGAAACTGACGATGAGCCCCGTTAGAAATGATGCTCCGCCGTTCGGCAGTCCCGCCTACGGCGGGATTGGGTCCCAGAATAATTCCGGCGGGGTTTGATGCCCCGCTTGAATTTCTAACGGGGTCACGAAAAAGATGGAGAAGGCGAAGAGATTGCTTTCTCGGCTCCCTTGATCGTATAGGTGCTCCATTGATGACATTGAGGGCAGTAGGCAATCCACTCTTTCGATTCTCTCTCGCAGGTGCTGCAAAAAAAGGAGAGGTAAGAAGTCCCGCTCAATTCGAAAGTCTTTTCAAATTCTTGGGCTGCTCGGCCGAAGTCTTTTTTGTGGAGGTAGATTTCCGCAAGAAGCCTGTGAAGGGCGGGGAAATCCTTCATCCTGAGACTAATTTCGTTGATCTCATCAAGAGCTTCATCCAACATTTCCAGTCTCAAACAGAGCTTGGCATAGAAGAAAGCAAGCACCCAATTCTCGGGATCGTGTTCAAGGACCCTTTGGTAGATACGGAGGAGGGTGCTCGGATCTTCTCGGCTAAGATAAAGCTCTTCCAAGCGAAGGACGAAGACGATGGATTTGAATCGGGTGAAACTCTTCCCCCAGACCTTCCCGGCAGAAGCCCATCTTCCCATGCGGAGGTAAAGATCGCCCAGCAGCACAAATCCTGGCTGGAACGTCTTCCGCTCACGAACGATCTCTTTCACTTCTTTTAGGGCATTTTCCAGATCCTGTTCCCCTCCGTGGCTCAAAAGATCTCTGGCACGCTCATATTTCAACCCCAAATAGAAAAGGGTCTCCTCCTCCTCTGCCTGTTTCCCCTTGGTAAATTTGAGAATCGATCTTTGGACTCGGATCGCCTCCTCCCACCTTCGGCTATCCAGGTAGATCTGTCTCAGACTCTTTAACGCTTTGAGATTCGTCTCATCCAAGCCGATGGCCCGGTTCAGAATGCGGATGGCCTCGTCGAATCGCTTCATGCGTTGGTATACCGCTGCCTGACGAAGGAGGATGTCCATATTCCTCATATCGATCAGCTCCGCCCTTCCCAACCAATGCAAGGCATCCTGATCATGGCCATCGTGGAGGGCGATCTCCGAAAGCCGGAGATAGAGATCGATCTGCATAGGATCTCTCTTGAGCACCTCGATGAAGTGGGCTTTGGCCTTGGCCAGATCCCCCCGTAGAAAAACATCCATCCCCTTATTCAATTCCTCTTTGAGGGATTCCCCTTTCCTTTTTTGACGAGATTGCAGATAGTCTTCAACGGCCCGTTTGGTGTCCCGAGCCAAGGTGCCGATGAAGACCAACATCGCACCCAATACAAATGAGGAGATCATGAGGATGGAGAGTTCCGTTTCAAACGTCTTGCTGAAAAAGTGGAACTCGACTCCCAAGGGATTCTCGAACGAAAGCCAAAGAAAGAAGGCCAGCACGATAAAAAGGAAGCTCAATAAAAGTCTGACTGACATCGCCTATGACTTTCCCTTTTCCAGTTTAGTTAAGCATGGAACGCAATATTTCGCCACCGGTCGAACCTCAAGTCGTTTCAAACTGATCGGACCTCCGCATTCCTCGCAGATCCCGTAAGTCCCGTTCTCAATACGATCCAGCGATTCATCCACCTCTTTGAGCCTCAATCGCTCGTTCTCATTCAGGCTGAGCAGGACTTGTTTGTTATAAATATTGGCCGCCTCATCCCCAATGTCCTGAGTACCATCTTGCCCCATTTCCTTTGAGGATTCAACAATCTGTTTGACCTCCCCGACGATCTGCTCCCGCTCCTTGAGAAGAATTTTTTTGAACCTCGCAATGGTCCTCTTATCGACTTTATCCAGTCCCTTGTTCTGCTCGGCTCGGGCTTTCACCGGGGGTTTGGGTTTGGATTTTACTTTGGATTTCACCTTTCCTTTAGCCAATGCTTCCTCCTTTTTGGATATCCATTCGCGGGGCGTCGATCCAAAGCCCTTCCAAATCGTAAAATTTTCTCACAGGTTCCAGAAAGATGTGAACGACCACATCCTCGTAGTCCATCAAAACCCATTTTCCCTCGGTCATACCCTCCTGGCCAAGAGGTCGAATGCCTTTCTTCTTAAGAGCCTCGTCAATCCCCTGCGCAATGGCTTGAACCTGACGATCCGATTTGCCGGTGCAGAGTAGAAAATAATCGGTAAAAGAGGTTCTCCCTTTCAACTCAAGAAGAACCGGGTCTAAGGCCTTCTTTTCAAGCGCTGCCTCCAGGCAGAGCAGAGACTTTGTTTTCGAGTCGGTGGTCATATCCTCCTGAAAGATGAATTTGGATGTAGCATTATACCAGAAAAAATTCTGTTGACAAGTAAAAAATTAGTAAAAACTTAGTCAGTAAAAAATTAGTCACAGGCTCTTTCGATAAAGCCCGAGTTTTTGAACATAGGCCTCCACCTCGGCAGGGATCAAATACCTGGCCGACCGTCTTTTTTCAATCAATTCCCTAACCTTTGTGGAGGAGATGTCGAGAAAAGAGATCTCTTTAAAATAGAGCAGGTGTCCTGAAAGATGGACCCAAGCATTCTCTCTCGGGGCATATCGAAAGCTTGGGATCAGGGCCTCGGGGATGGGTGAGGAGAAACTGTTTTTTTGAGACCCTGGCCGAGTCATTACGATAAAGTCGCAAAGAGAGAAGAGGTTTTGACATTCCTTCCACGTCTCGATCTCTACAAAGGCGTCACTCCCCAGGATGAAGAAAAGGGCATCCGGGCCTCTCTCTCTGAAAAACCGGATGGTATCGATGGAGTAAGATTTTCCAGGCCTTGAAAGATCGACGTCACTGGTTGAAAAATGCGGATTACTTCGGGTGGCCAACCTCACCATCTCCAGTCGATGCTCGGCTTCGATCATTTTTTCTGTCACCTTATGGGGCGGGACAGAGGAAGGAATGAAGATCACCTCCTCGAGCTGATATGCCTCGCAAATTTCTTCCGCACCTCTGAGGTGACCCAGATGGATGGGGTTGAAGGTGCCTCCAAACAGCCCAACCCTCCTACCTGTAGACTCTTTTTCGATTTATCGACCCTCCCCTTTTTAATAAACAGCATGGCCCATAGCGCAAGGCGTGAAAAGATTTCAACGCTATGCTCTATGCGCTCTGCCCTATGCGTTTTTATTTTCGGACTTGTCCTTCTCCGTATACGATAAATTTCGTCGTCGTCAATTCCTCCAACCCCATGGGGCCGAAGGCGTGGAGTTTGGAGGTACTGATCCCGATCTCTGCCCCCAGACCCAGCTCGAACCCGTCATTGAATCTCGTCGAGGCATTCACCAGGACACACGAGGAGTCGACTTCTCTCAGAAACCTCTGTGCATTTCGATAATCTGAGGTGAGGATCGCTTCGGTGTGAGACGAGCCATACCTCGCAATGTGCTCGACCGCTTCTTCGATTCCCTTCGCCACCTTAACGGAGAGAATGAGGTCCAAATACTCTTGAGCCCAATCTTCTTCCCGGGCCTCCTTAATGTGGGAGAGAATCTTCCTTGTCTGAGAACATCCCCTCAGTTCGACGCCTTCCCTCTGAAGGGCTTTCGCCACCTTCGGAAGAAATCGATTTGCCACCTTTTGATGAACGAGCAGGGTCTCCATCGCATTGCACACCCCTGGCCTTTGGACTTTTGCATTGAGGCAGATCCGGGTGGCCATCTCCAGATCGGCGGTCTCATCCACGAAGATGTGGCAGACTCCCTTATAATGTTTGATGACAGGAATCTTCGAATGTCTTGTGACAAATCGAATGAGCTCTTCTCCTCCCCTGGGGATGATCAGATCAATATCCCCTTCCAACTGAAGCATCTCCCGGATCGCCTCCCTGTCGGTATGGGGAAAAATCTGGATCGCTTCCTGGGGGAGTCCTGTCTCAACGAGAACGTTTCGAAGAAGTTGTCCGATCGCCTGATTGGAATGAAAGGCTTCTGACCCTCCCCTCAGGATCACGCTGTTGCCCGACTTAAGGCAGAGGCCGGAGGCATCCGCCGTGACGTTCGGCCTCGATTCATAAATGATTCCGATGACGCCAAGGGGGATCCTCATCCTTCCAACCGTCAGGCCGTTGGGTCTCTTCCACATCCGGATGACCTCGCCCACCGGATCAGGAAGACGAGCCACCTCCCGGAGCCCTTCTGCCATTCCCTGGATGACCGAAGGGGTCAGTCTTAGACGGTCGATCAATGAGGGAGAAAGATGTGCCTTTTCCGCCGCGGCAAGATCCTTTCGGTTTTCTTTCATCAGCCGTTCCTGATGCCGCTCCAAACCCTCCGCCATTGCGAGCAAGGCTTTGTTTTTTGCGGCGGTGGAAAGCCGGGACAGCAGGCGAGACGCCTCCCGTGCCTTTCTGGCCATCCCTCTTACCTCTGTGGTAAAATCTATTTTCTTTTTCATAAAACGACCAAGTCATCCCGGTGGATCACTTCATCACAATATTTATAGCCCAGAGCGGATTCGATCCGGTCGCTTCGGAGGCCTTTGATTTTTTCAAGCTCTGCGGCGCTGTAGTTCACCAACCCCCTGGCGAACTCTTTTCCACGAGGTCCCAAACAGGTGACAAGATCCCCCCGATCGAAGCTCCCCCTGATCCTGACCACGCCGGACGGGAGCAGGCTCTTTCCCTTCTGGACAACGGCCTTCTTTGCCCCGTCGTCCACGATGACGTCGCCCTTTGGTTTCGGGTTGAAAGCGATCCAATGTTTCCGGCTGCTCAGCGCCTCCCCTTTCGGAAGGATCAGCGTTCCGATCTCCTTTCCCCTCAAGATCTGGTGCAGAACTCTTTCTTTGGTCCCCCGGGCCACCACCGTTGGAATTCCGAAGCGGGATGCTTTTCTGGCGGCTTGAACCTTGCTGATCATGCCTCCCACGCTCATCTCGCTTTTCGTTTCTCCGACGATCCCCTCCACCTCCGTGTCAATCTCCTCCACCAGAGGAATACAGCGGGCGTGCGGGTTCACCCTTGGGTCGGAATCACAAAGACCATCGATGTCTGTCAGGATGATGAGAAGGTCCGCCCCGATCAGGTTGGTGATCAGCGCAGAGAGGTTGTCATTATCGCCAAACTTGATCTCGTCCACCGCCACGGTATCGTTTTCATTGATGACGGGGATGATTCCGAGCTCGAGAAGGGCCAGCAGGGTATTGCGGGCATTGAGGAACCTCCGCCGATGGCTCAAGTCATCGCGCGTCAGAAGAACCTGAGCGACCATCTGCTGATAGCGTGAGAAATAGCTTTCATAGATATTCATTAACCGAGTCTGGCCCACGGCGGCCGTGGCCTGTTTCTGTGTAATATCCTGGGGGCGGGCCCTGTAGCCCAATTTCTCCATTCCGGCAGCGATGGCCCCGGAGGAAACCAGGACGATCTCATAACCCTGGCGCTTCAAATCCGAAATCTCTTTGGTCAAATGGGAAAAAACCTCGTAATGGAGCCCCTTCTCCACAGAGGCCAAAATACTGGAGCCCACCTTCACGACGATTCTTTTTCCTTTTCCGAGTATCTCTTTACGAATATCCCTGCTCTTCATGGCCCTGGCTTGAAATGGATTCGATTGTCCGGGACACGTCCTCCAGCAGTTCTTCCACACCCTCCCCTGTTTGGCCGGAGATCAAATAAAGTCGATGCCCCATCTTCTTAAATTGATTTTCGATATCTGTCGCCCTTTCCCGCACGGACGAAAGGTCTATTTTATTGAGGGCAAGGAATTGCTTTTTTTTCTGAAGCGATGGGTCGTAGGCCTTCAGTTCGCGGTTAAGAGCCTGAAAGTCGTTGACCGCATCGCGAGAAGGCCCTTCCGAGACGTCCAAGACATGGATGAGAAGGCGTGTCCGTTCTGTATGCCGAAGAAAGGACAGTCCCAGCCCGGCTCCTTTTGAAGCGCCTTCGATTAATCCTGGAATGTCCGCGACGACAAAGGGCCGGTGATCTTCTCGAATCACCACACCCAGATTGGGAACGAGAGTGGTGAAGGGGTAGTCTGCGATCTTCGGCCTGGCGGAGGAGATTCTGGAGAGGAGAGTTGATTTTCCCGCATTGGGATAGCCGATCAGCCCCACATCGGCGAGAAGCTTCAGCTCAAGCCGTAACCAACGCTCCTGTCCTTTTTCACCCTTCTCAGCACGGCGGGGCGCACGCAGCGTGGGCGTGGCAAACCGGGCATTTCCTCGACCGCCGCGACCCCCCTCTGCCGCCACAAATTGTTGGCTGTCAAACAGAAGGTCTTGCTGAACTTCTTCCTTCTGATCCTCTCGGACAAGGGTTCCGACCGGAACTCGAATGACGAGATCCTCTCCGCTCTTTCCGGTTTGATTTTTTCCTCTACCGTGACTTCCTTTTTGGGCGCGAAACTGTTGGGGGTAGGTTAAATCGAGAAGGGTGACCAGTTGAGCGTCGGTCTGAAGGATCACGTCTCCGCCTTTTCCTCCATCACCTCCGTTTGGACCTCCTCTGGGGATAAACCGTTCTCTCCGAAAACTGACACAACCATCTCCACCATCGCCCGCCTTCACATGGATTCTTGCTTCATCCACAAATTTCATCATCGACGAATTACAGGCCGAATGGAGGTCCCAAACCATGTCAGGCTTGGGGGTGAACCCTGAATTAAATACTTGTCCTGCACGCAGCGCTCCGGGGGTAACGTCCTGAATCCAACGTGGTTCAGGAGGCGTGGACACTCACCTGTTTCTTATCTCTTCCTTTCTTCTCGTATTTGACGATTCCATCAATGGTGGCAAAGAGGGTGTAATCTTTCCCCATCCCCACGTTTTCTCCGGGATGGATACGCGTTCCCTTCTGGCGGACTAAAATGTTTCCTGCCTGGACCGACTGCCCGCTGTATCGTTTGACGCCCAAACGCTGCCCTGCACTGTCTCTGCCGTTTCGGGAGCTACCTCCCGCTTTCTTGTGTGCCATTGCTCTCTCCTTCGGAGGAAGGTTAAAGATAAGAGGCTTGAGGCAAAAAGTATTCAGCCTCCGACCTCTATCCTTAATCCTCTAACTTAAGCTGATATCATTTACTTTCAGGTAGGTATAGGTTTGGCGGTGCCCCTTGAACCGCCGATAATTCTTCCTTCTTTTCATCTTGTAGGTCAAGACCTTTTTCCCTTTACCTTCTTGAACGATCTCACCCTTGATGACGACGTTGGTCAGAAGGGGAGTTCCGACCAGCGCTTCCCCTTCTTTGGAGACCATCAGGACATCTTTCAATTCCACCTGATCTCCTGCTTTTCCCTCCAACTTCTCTACCCGGACGAGGTCTCCTTTGGAGACCCGGTATTCCTTCCCCCCGGTTTTCACCACCGCATACATCAGACGCCTCCAGACTAAAATAATTGTCGAATATTAATTGATTTTTGGCCTATTGTCAAATTTCTGTTTTTCCTCGAATAAAAACCGGTTCCGATTTAACCACATTCCCTAAACCTGAAATCATCTCCCAATTGTGCTCATCATGAGTATTTTTGCCAATACAGCATTCTCAAATTTCTAAGGCATTTTGGGGAGGGAAAGGCGGGATGCCGACTTCTCCCATGATGAGAAAGCCTATAAAGAAACGGCAGCGGGAGACATCGTATCTTATGAATATGCGGGTGCTTTGAAGCTTTAGAAAATTCAACCGTACAGTTCCTATAATGATCGCATCTCCTTCCTCATTTCCATTGGAACATTTCGTCAAAGAAAGGAGTTGTTCTTATTAAGTGGTCGAGTTGGAGTGACCTTTTCTCTTTCTTTTCGATCGTCGCCAACCCGAAATATTCGCAGAATTGGGGTTCCAAGCCTGGAATCAACCCCTTTCCTATAGAGATGGTTTGTTCGAACAACCAGTTAACTCGGTCCGACCCGAGCCCCCCTGGTTTGACTATTTTCCACTTTGTGTTTTCTGTATCCAGACTTTGAAAAACCGATCGATGATAATGAATGAGCCGTTATCACGGTCAATGACGTCTCTTTCCAGGAGGGATTCAATAGCCCTTTGCGCGTTCGATGCCGATCTTAAACCGTGGTGTTGAATAAAATCTGATGCGAAGGGTTTCACCCCCGTCGGTTCGGATGCCAATCCTCTCAAGAATCGGCGTTGATTGATGGCAAAAGATTCCCAAAGCGTGGTATAGGCGTAGCCTTCATGGGCGAGAAGGGTCCCGACAGCTGATTCAATCAAGTCCTCCGAAATCTGTCCTTTTGATTCACAAAGGTCCCATAAAACATGGCACAAGTGTTGAGTGTAGAAAGGATGCCCTTCGGTCAGCCGGCAGATCGAGTGAATCTGCTTGTTGCCGATCTTCTTGCCTCCATCCTGGAACCTCTTCCGGACAAAGGGGAGCCATTGTCTCTCCTCAATCGGTCCTAACGGATAATGGCCTCCCGCACGATAAAGTGGACGCGATCGGTCCAAAAACATCTTTTGAATCAAATGTCTTCGGCTGCCGAGAAAGATGTAAGACACATCGGACTGGGTTTGGATGATACTTCGCAGCTGTCGCTCGACCTTATCACTCCCGTATTCCAAAATCTGCTGAAACTCATCAAACACAACGACTACCTTTCCCCTCCTTTGAGCCGCAATCTTTCGAGGCGCCTCGAGGACCTCGTTCAATTCCGGTCCTGGCTCTCCGAATCTTTTGCTGCCGAACGTGATCTCCGGTCTTCCCTGATCGTTGATGGTGAGGCTCGGTGAAAGCCGCCCGAAGAAGGACGTTGCTATTTCCAGCATCTTCTCCGCTCGGGTGCTCATCGACTCTGCAATCGCCTTCGCCGTCACCGCCGCAAAAGAGAGTGCTCCATCCGTTGGCCACAAATCAACATAGGCACTCACGTATTGCTTCTTGGGGAGTTTATCAAGTGCAAATCGCACCAACGAGGTCTTACCGAAACGCCGTTCGGAGTAGACAAATAATTTCTCACCGCTTTCCATCGCTCTTAAGAGATCTTCCACTTCCTTCCTGCGGTTACAGAAAGCGTCGCCCCGGACCACACCCCCGTATTGAAAGGGATTCTTCATATTACGCACCTCGCGTAATGCATTTTGCGTAATCTTATCTCTTTCATCGTAGTTTGTCAAAAGAAGTTATTTAAGAGGCGCGGTTTAACGCATGGGAGGAAGGGGAGGATGTGATTGCAAAGTCAAGGATATTGAGTTTATCCTTGCTCTCAACGACCTATTAAGCCCTGAGCCTCACATGGTTCAGGGCGCATCCCCTGCCTGCTGGCAGGCAGGCGTTTCTCCCTGTCTGCTTTTTGAATGGGTAATTCTTTATGGATGACGCATTAAGTGGTCGTATTAATTTCCAGGCGGGTGGCTGATGCGGATACGACCGGGTTGGACCGTGACAAAGGACCCGGCTAATTTTTCACCTTGCTGCTTCACCAAATTCAAAACATCCCTTGAAATCTGCTTGCGGGCGAAAGTCGGAAATCGAAGAAATATCACACCGGGCGTTTCCTGACCGTGCGAATAAACTAACCGACCAAAATCCTTATCTTCCGTTAACAAAATCCTCTCTTCACGGAGAGCAAGTTCGATGACCTCCGAATCTTCGGCTCTTGGAGTACTCTCTGAAACACTAAGGACATAAAATCCGGCTGTCCTAAGAGCACGCACCACAGCGAAGTCGCAGCTTTCATAGGCAAGAAAGCGCATCCTCATTTCCGGGCTGCTCGCCTGGGAGAGTTCAAAATGACGGTGTCCTCATGAGCCAGTGTATCCGCTGCATACCGGATGGCAGCCTGGATATCTTCTTTGGTCAGCCTGGGATAGGCTTCCAAAATTTGTTTTTCTCTCGCCCCTTCACTTAGCTTTCTGAGAATAAGCTCCGCCGGAATTCGGGTCCCTCGGATGACAGGCTTGCCCATCATCACCTTCGGATTGATCTCAATTCGGTCAGTAATGGTCATGTCAAACCTCTACTTTCTCTTACAATAACGGCGAGAAGGTCCTCCCTGTAAAAATATGATACAAAAGAGAGAAGGAATTGGCAAGCCTCAAGAAGCTTGACAGCACACGTTGCCGGCCAGTCAGGCATGGTAGTCTTGCTTTGAGGTTTACGCCATGCGCTTTGCGCTCTGCGTTATGCGTGTATTTGAAAACGGCCAATTTTTTTAATGACTCTCGACGTTACCACTTGCCTGATCACTCAATCGCTTATTGACTCAACGCCCGAATTACCGCCCCACTTTTTTATGGGTGACAGGTAGACGTCCTAAATTATTCATTGATTGGCAGGGTGTGAATTCGGAGACGAGTCTGCTCAAACACTACGATACTCCCTTGCTCCAGTGCCTCCTGGATCATCGGGAGATTTGACAACAAGAGGGCAATTTGTTTTTTCGGTCGGCGATCTGATCCCCTTCTGAAAAGAATGACGGATGGCTTGGTCTTTCCCCATAATGCCAGGAAAGCCCCAAAATCGGTATCCGACGATATCAATATTCGTTTTTCAGTCTCAGCAAGTGCGAAAATTTCTTCATCTTGAGCCCTTTGCAATCCATAATCTCGGATATGTAACGCATCGTGACCATCTCGTCTTAAGCCCTCAGCCACCAATGGAGATAGGGCATTGTCTATCAAGAATTTCATCACCCAGTTACCAGGGGAAGTTCACGTTCCCGAACTGCTTCGGCTGCATACCGTAAAGCATCATGGATGTCTTCAAGCTCAAGGTCCGGGTAGGCATTGAGAATATCCTCTTCTGTCATTCGATCCGCTATCATTCCGACAACTGTGGCTACTGGAATGCGTAATCCGCGGATACAGGGTACGCCTCCCATCTGGTTGGGATTGATTGTGATCCGTTTGAATTTCATCTAATGAACCTCCCTGAATCTCAACTAAGTCTAAATGAGTTACCTTATTATGCAACTCTTTCAAATTATTATACATGAAATCTTTTATCTTCAAAAGCGAATAATTGCAAACCGATGCCAAGCTCTCTGCCGTTGCCGACTCTGTATGACTTACGCCATGCGCTTTGCGCTCTGCGTTATGCGTGTATTTGAAAACGGCCAATTTTTTTAATGACTCTCGACGTTACCACTTGCCTGATCACTCAATCGCTTATTGACTCAACGCCCGAATTACCGCCCAACTTTTTTATGGATGACACCAGAGACCGGTATTTAAAAACTTAACTTGTTGAATATTGCGGCCTGACCCCTCCACCTTCCAAATAAGGGTAAAACCCAAGATGTAAGGTGTAACACCTAACTTTTCCTCTTCATTTTGGTGACATAAGGAACTTTAGCTTCTTCAACGAGGAATCCTATTCGTTTCTTTGGCGCTTCGGGCTCTGGCGGCGCCATAAGCTCTCGTATGGCAACTACCAGGGATCGAATCGACTCATCATGGCTTTGTAGTTTTCTCTCCAGCTCGGCAAGCTTATGGGCTAACTCCTTATGCCTTGACAACATTTCCCGAAGTTTGACAAACGCCCGCACCACAAATACGCTTATTTGGATGGCCTTCTCCGTGTTTAGAACGCTGGCCGCCATGATCGCTCCATGTTCAGTGAATGCAATGGGCAGGGCTTTAGCATATTTGAGGTTTTTGAGGTGATCACAAATTGTGATCACTTGATCCTTTTCAGGTTGGGCAAGTTTAAACATAAAGTCCTGGGGGAATCGCTTTAGATTTCGTCTCACCGCTTGATTGAGAACACGGGTTGGCACACCATATAGCTTTGCAAGGTCAGCATCCAGTATGACCCTTTGTCCCCGGATCAATAGGATCCGCTGCTCAATTTGTCCAGTTGGGATGATGGCTTTCTGACCTGCCACTCTCTTAACCTCATTTCTGGTTACACAATAAGGTCACAAATTGTGACCTTATAACACAGTCCGAGGGGGCCTAATTGAATTCTTTCTCTTTTTTCCCTTTCAGAAATCTTATTCACCCTCACCCTTTCAACTGTTCAGAAGCATTCTAAATACGGATTGCTGATTGCGGAATGCGGATTGTAAACACATTTGAAACTCATTCTATTTTCCCTAACTCACCGCAGAGCCAGAGGCGTAGGGGGGATAAAACAAAAAAGCCCATCCCATTAATACCGTGAATCGTGTTCCCCTCTACTCACTGGGGCCGAAGACGGCGTGTTGCGTGACCGTGGCTAAACATGGAGCATCTTCCTTTTTAGCCGTAACCCTCCTTCATTCCAATTCCTGTCGTATCGGTAATTTTAAATCTTCCGCTTCAGGAAGTTTTCCCCTTAAATGCTTGGGTAGTTTCTTAGTAAGATAATATTCAGCCACACCCACCGGTTTTTTGACGCTACGCAGGGCATACTCCACCACGATATTGTCTTTTTCTGCGCAGAGGATAATCCCAATAGAAGGATTTTCATCTTTAAGTTTGACCTGTTCATCCAAAAGATGTAGATAGAAATCCATTTTACCTGCGTATTCTGGCTCAAATTTGCCCGTTTTTAATTCAACGGCGACGAGACATTGCAATTTCCTATTAAAAAACAAGAGATCCACAAAATATTCAGTATTGCCAAGCACCAACCGGTATTGATTTCCTATAACTGGAAATCCATAACCAAGCTCCAGGATAAACTGCTTTATTTTTTCAATAAGCCGTTTTTCAAGCTCTCTTTCCAAAACCGGTTTTGTGATACCGAGAAAATCAAGGTTATACACACTTTTTATGGATTCGTCCGCCTGTTCGGCAAGATGCGCCGGAAGGGTCTTAGGAAAATTATGAGCTTTCTGTTTAAGACTTAATGTGTAAGCATCGGCTTTAATCTGATTGAGCAGCACGTTCCTTGACCAGCCGAACTTGATACAGGATGCTATATAGTACTCCCGCTCTTTTGAGTGTTTTACCTTCTGCATAATAAGAATGTTGTGCCCCCATAGTAAAACTGGCACAAGCTGTGCCAGTTTTGCGTGATCTTTGTATGCAAGATAAAACATCCGCATCCGCCAGAGATTATCCCTGGAAAACCCTTCAAAATTGGCATATTCATTCGTCACGTCGCGGGATAACTGTTCAACGACGCCTTTCCTCCAGCCAAATTGTTCCTGGCGCTCAACAATGGCTTTGCCGATATCCCAATAGAGATTAATACCTGAAAAAAGCGTGAAAAGTGATGCTTCAGATTGAGAAACCTTTAAACACTGGGGATTGTGCCCACCCATTTCTGAAAAAATTTACAAATTGGTTGAAATTTATAATGGTTTCATCTCTCTTATCTTCTGGAGGATATGATCCAAAGTTTGTTTTGAGATATACTCGCTGGGTAATTTGAGAACGTTCCGGTGCTGCGACTTTACCAATCTCGCAGGTAGGACTAAAAATTCTGTCCGAATGGTCTCCAAGGTTGCATTCTGAAATCTTGAAGGTAGACAGAGTCTCTTGAACCAATTGACCAGATTGTAGGCAAACAGTAAGAGATGGAAATAGAACTGATTGGCCTGAAAACTGTTTGTAGGAATCTTGGCCAAAGCATAACTTTCTTTGAGCTCCCTGATAGTGACTTCGATCGCTGCCCTGGGCCGATAAAAATACCAAATCTCTTCTGCCCTGAGAGGGAGATTGGTGACAAAGACCTGATAGCTGTAACGCTTCAAAGTGAAAAGCGTCAGTTGTTCGGAGTCTTTCTCGGGAAGGGGACGGCGGATGACCACAAAACGATGAGACTCCTTCCACCGGAAAGGTTTGTAGAAGAACTCGGCTGCTCCCCAGTTTCTCTTGAACCGGTAATAACGAAGATTCCCTATTTTGTTTTTGATCGGTCGGGTCATCTTGGCTACGATGACATAGCCAATGCCCTCTTGATCCAGAGGCTCGATAAATTTGTGATCGAAAAAACCGGAATCGGCTCGTACTCGAATTCGATAGATACCAGGGGGAACCTTTCGGAGACATTGTTTGAAGAATTCTGTTGCACCTGAAGAGGTATAAGCGTTTCCAGGTCTTAAGAGACCATGCCAAAAGTCTCTGGAATGATATTCGAAACAAAGCAATGGATGGTAAGAACGAGCCCCTCTTTTGTGAGGATTGTAGCCGACTTCGGCTCCTTCGATAAGCTTGCCATAAAGAGTGAGGACGGAGGAATCCAAATCGAACAGAAGGCTGGTCCGAGGTTTGGGTAGATAGAACATTTTCAGCCTTAAGTGGTCGTGGACTTTGGTGATGCTCTGAACGACCTGAGGATTGACTCGTTTGAGGAATCGCCTTAAACTGCTGGCATAAGGAAATTTCTTTAAGCCGATGATCTGTTGAAACGCGCCATTGCCTTGCAGGATTTTGGTTTTGCTTAGGCGATGGATTCCAGCAATCAAAGCATAAAGGATGGCTAGGATTAACTCTACAGGATGATAATAACTGGAACGCTGGAGGAAAGAGACCTGTTTTTGCAAATACCATTTTAATCTCAGTTTTTTGCAAAACTGATGAATAAGG
Organism: uncultured delta proteobacterium; assembly: GCA_963765435.1. Classification (GTDB taxonomy): domain Bacteria; phylum Desulfobacterota; class BSN033; order BSN033; family UBA1163; genus UBA1163. The sequence continues at coordinate 89,882 of CAVXWK010000002.1, read as the reverse complement.
AAGATACCCCCAAAGTGAGTCAGGTTGCGCTCTCCAAGGGAGATATGTAAAATTCTCAGACCTTTTGGCATCGGGCACAATGTTCCCTTTTAGGGAAGGTTCTGCCGTAGAAGCTTTATCAAGATTATATAGCGTCTCCATAAGGTTTTAAAGGCCTATCCGCTTGTATGGTGGTAAAGGAAATATCATTTTCACGCTTTTTTCAGGTAATAAGCTCCTTGTTAACAGAACGGATTGCCTGAATCCGCGCCGTAACGATACGAGATTTGATTTCATTCAGGAATGTCAGGTATTCCCTGGTCATCAATGTTTTCATACTAATCGGATCGCCCCTCACCGTTCAATGCTAAGAAACGTGTCCGTGTCCGTAAATCATTGAAAAACAAAAAAGCCCATTCGTTTTGAGAATAGGCTCTTTTTCAAACTCATCGCTTTGATGCCCTCCTATCATACTATTTAACCAAAGAAGGCAGACGGCAGCAGGCAGATTTTAATCAAATAAAAGGTACCCCAATCTATCAAAAATAGAATGAAGGATCAAATTTCAATGATGTTGAACTGCTCCTGGTGGAATCCGATCTTGCCCTTCACAACGATCTTTTTCCTCAGTTTTTTCTCCAATTCCTCCACGCCCGCCCTCTCCTCCTCGTAAAGAAGGTCGGCGATCTCCGGATTGGCTTCGACCAGAATGTTATGGCCCCCCAATTCCGTGGAGGTTCTTTCGATCTCTCGGAAGATGTCGTAGCAGACCGTGGTTTTGGATTTGATCAGCCCCGCCCCCTCACAATAGGGACAGGACTCGCCGAGGATCCGGGAGATATTTTCCCGGGTCCGCTTCCGGGTCATCTCCACCAAGCCCAATTCTGAGATCTTGAAGATATTCGTCTTCTGACGGTCCTTCTTCAGAGCTTCTTCGAAAGCCTGATAAACTTTTTCCCTATCGCCCTCTCTTTCCATATCGATGAAGTCAACGATGATGATCCCTCCGATATTCCGCAGTCTCAGCTGGTAGGCGATCTCTTTCGCCGCCTCCAGGTTGGTCTTGAGAATGGTGTCCGCTAAATTTCTCTTTCCCACATATCTTCCTGTGTTCACATCAATGGCCACCAGGGCTTCGCTCATATCGATGACGATATACCCTCCGGATTTGAGCCAGACCTTACTCCCCAGGATTTTGTCGATCTCCATCTCAATTCCGTAAGCATCGAAGATCGGCTCCTTCTTCTCGTAGAGGCTCATCTCATATCGTTGTTTCGGCATATAGGTGTTAATGAAGGAGAGAATACGATCATATTCTTCTTTAGAGTCGATGATGATTCGGTTGACCTGAGGGGAAAGGATGTCTCGGATGACGCGGAGGACCATGGTCAGATCACTGTGGATCAACGAGGGGGCCGGCGAATTCTCTTTTTTCTTCTGGATATTGTTCCAGAATTGGAGGAGGAATTCCATATCGGCTCGAATTTCATCCGCCGATGCCCCTTCACTGGCCGTCCTGACGATGAAGCCGCCGCCGGGAGATTTTATGGATTGGACGATTTCTCTCAGTCTCTTCCGTTCCTTTTCATCCTTAATCCTTCTCGAAACCCCGATATGATCCACCAGGGGCATGTAGACAAGATACCTGCCGGGCAATGTGGTGTGGGAGGTGATTCGCGTCCCCTTCGTGCCGAGAGGCTCTTTGGAAACCTGAACCAATATCTCCTGGCCTTCGGAGAGGAGGTCCTGAATCTGTGAGGAGGGGCTGCTGAAATAGGCCGGCATCTCTTCCCCCTGAAAGCCCATGTCCTCATAGTCTTCGATTGACCCGTGGACATCCGCGACGTAGAGGAAAGCGGCTTTTTCCAGGCCGATATCCACAAAAGCGGCCTGCATCCCCGGCAGGACCTTCACCACTTTTCCTTTATAGATGTTTCCCATGATCCCCCGGTCCTTGGCGCGCTCGATGTAAAGCTCGGCAAGGACGCGATCCTCTAACAGGGCAACCCTTGTTTCATATTCCGTCACATTAATGATTAATTCATTCGCCATGGGCGCCTCAGGTAGAAACTGGAGAAATGGAATAATGGAAGGATGGAATAATGGTTTCTTAAGAAACGGCTAACAAGCATCCTCATAATTCTTTTCCCAATATTCCAGTATTCCATTATTCCAACTTGACAACTTTCAATTGAGCCAAGGGCTCTCCTTCCAAACCCAATACGGCCCCCACAATCTCAGCAGGTTTCGCCGTTCTTCCGTTCGTCCTTCGAAGCGCGAGTTCCATTCCCCATTGGGCCTCTTCCCCTGGCTTCTTCCTGATTTCCATTTTTTCAATGAGAGGTCGGATATCCACACTTCTTTTCTTTCCATCTCTCTCCTGGTGAATGAAGAACTCCTTTTTATCCAAAATCTCCTTGACCTTTAGGATCGTTTCTTCTTGTGAAAGAAGATGATCCAGGGGTACCCAGTAGACAGACGAATCGTGTAAAGAGGAGAGATGGAAAAAGAGCGGAACCTCCTCCGCTTCCTTGATCTCAATTCCCGGTGGCAGAGTTTGATTCAGTTTCTCCGCAACTTCAGGCGGAGTGATTTTCGTATCGCACTCCATATCCACAATCTCCGTCAAACTCTCCATTCCTACCGGAAGGGCTGTGGCGAAGACGATCTTGGGCATCGGGTGAAATCCCTCGGAAAAACAGAGAGAAAGGCCGGCCCTTTTGGATGCGCGATAGAAAAGATGCGCCAGTTCCAAATGGCTCAGGAATCGCATCTCGCCCACCTTGCTGAATTTTAATCGAATCTTTTTCTTCATGTCTCTTTTGGGTTTATCTCTTCGAGTCACTTTCTCGGGACCCCTCACCTCCGCCGACCTGCTTTCTCTCACGAGGATGGTTTTGCCGTTGCAAATCCCGCATCGGTGACAATGGTCTGCCACGCAAGGAGGGCTGGTTTTCTCTTCAATGCCTCTCCGGTATTCCTCCCAAAGAAATCGAGCATCGACCCCCGTTTCGATCAGAGACCATGGAAGGACATCCTCGAATTTTTTCTTTCGGGTGTGGGCATTCATCGTCAGTCCTGCCTTTTGAAAGGCTTCTTCCCACAAGGGATATCGGAATTGATCACTCCAGCCGTCGAAGCGACATCCCAGGCGGTAGGCCTCCAACAAGACCCGGGAAAGATTTCGGCCGCCCGTTGAAAAGATTCCTTCCAGAAAACTGAGATGAGGATCTTGCCACTTAAAACCCAGATGATTCTTCTTCACCCCATCCCTGACCAAATGAAGTTTTTCCTTCATCTCCTCCAAAGGGATCTGGGCTTCCCACTGGAAAGGGGTGTGGGGCTTGGGTACGAAAGTGGAGACACTAACGTTGATATTGGGATGGATTTTCTGTCTCTCTGCTAAGGAAGTGATCTTTTTGGTCAGTTCGAAGATCCCCCTTAAGTCCTCTTCCTTTTCCGTCGGAAGTCCCATCATGAAATAGAGTTTGATGTTCTTCCATCCTTTTGAGAAGAGGTCCGAGAGGCCTTGAAAAAAGACCCTTTCATCCAACTCCTTATTGATGACGCTTCGAAGTCGCTCGGTCCCCGCCTCGGGTGCGACCGTAAACCCGGTTTTTCTCACCCGTTTCACCTCTTCCGCCAGATGTCCCACCACACTCTCAATCCTTAGCGAAGGAAAAGAGACAGCCACCTTCTTCGATTCAAGCTGATCCATGAGGTCGGAGAGAAGGGGCTTGATAGAAGAGTAATCTCCCGCGCTAAGAGACAGCAACGACAGCTCTTCGTAACCTGTTTGCTTGAGCGAGGCGTCGAGGATCTCATGGATGCTCTCCGGACTTCTCTCACGGTAAGGCCGGTGGATGAACCCGGCCTCACAGAAGCGGCAACCCCTTTTACAACCCCTTGCGATCTCGATATTAAGACGGTCATGAACCACCTTCATGTAAGGGACGATCGGGCAGGTGGGAAACGGAGTCTGGTTGATGTCGGCGACAACTCTTTTACGTATCTTTTGCCCCTCTCTTTGCACACTGGGGACGTAGACCCCTTCCAGCTGAGAGAGGGATTTCAAAAAATCCTCTTTCTTCGCCCCAGCCTCTTTCGATTGAAGTGCGATCTCGCAGATCTCTAAAACCGCCTCTTCACCATCTCCGATGACCAGGGCATCAAAAAAGTCAGCGATGGGGGCTGGGTTGAAGGTTAAAGGCCCTCCGGCGACGATGATGGGGAACCGGCTATCCCTGTCTGTGGAGAACAGAGGAATATTGGAGAGGGCGAGCATATTGAGAACGTTGGTAAAACAGAGTTCGTATTGGAGAGAGAATCCCACGATGTCAAATTGATTAAGGGGGATCGAGGATTCGAGGGAGGATAGAGGGATCTGTCTCCTCCTCAAGACGTTTTCCATGTCCACCCAGGGCGCAAACGCCCTTTCGCAGGCGACCTCTTTTCTCGAGTTTAGAATATGATAAAGAATCTGTATTCCCAGATGAGACATTCCCACTTCATAGACATCCGGAAAGGCAAGGCAGAACTTCAACTTGACTTCGGCAGGATCTTTTCTGATCGAATGGACCTCCTGGCCAAGATACCTGACCGGTTTTGAAACGAGAGAAAGGAATTCCTTCAATTCATCACCATCCTTGGCGGTAATTCTCTTCCCATGCCATTGATCTCGTCTTTACCCCCCTCTGCTCCGATGGCGTAAAAGGGCAAGTATGGGTTTATGTCCTTAAAAATACTATAATTTTTTCCGCCTGTCAATTTGGGTCGCCTAGGCCAAAGAAAGACATGGGATCGCGATAACGTCGGCGACCGGGAATTTATTATTGACACTCAGAAATGAGCTTGCTACATTTCTAAAAACGTCGTTCTCTGCGGAAGACGACTTAACCGAGCTCAAATGAATGCGGCAAACCGACTGATTTTATCCGCTATCCAGCTTCTCCCCAGACCTCTGGTGAAACCCTTTGCCATGCGCTACATCGCCGGTGAAGAACTGGACGATGCCGTCCGTGTTGTAAGAGCCGTCAACTCAAAACGTATGATGGGAACGATGGATGTCCTCGGCGAAAATGTCGGAACCCGTGAAGAATCTCTGGCAGCGGTCGGAGCGTGCGAGGAAGTTCTTCATTCGATCCATCACAATCATCTGGATGCAAATCTCTCGATTAAACTTACTCAATTCGGTCTGAAGATCGATGAGGAGTTCTGCCGCACAAACGTAAAGCGGTTGCTCGGTATCGCCTCCGGGTACGACAACTTTGTGCGGATTGATATGGAAGACTCATCCACGACGGGCGAAACATTGGGATTATACGAAAGACTTCGGTCTGATGGGGTTGAACACGTGGGTGTGGTCATCCAGGCGAATATGCGACGAAGTGAGGAAGACGTCCTGAGACTGGTCCCCGTGAAGGCAAATGTCAGGCTTTGCAAAGGAGCTTATATTGAACCGGATGCCATCGCCCTCAGAGGCAAAGAGGAAATCCGTCTCAATTATCTAAAGCTTCTTAAAAGGCTTCTCGAAGGAAAGTGCTATGTGGGCATTGCAACCCATGATGATTTTCTGATAAACGGCGCTTATCAATATATTCGAGAGATGAACCTCCAGAGATCCGACTACGAGTTTCAGATGCTTTACGGTGTGAAGGGTAGGCTTCGCGACAGGATTGTTGCGGACGGGCACAGACTGCGCGTTTATGTTCCTTTCGGGCAGGCTTGGTATGCCTATTCGATTCGACGATTTAAAGAAAATCCTCAGATTGCCTGGTACGTCTTTCAAGCAATCTTTTCAGGGAGCTAATGGGAATCCCTTACCCTCCCCCCTCCCCAGCGGGACTGTGTCGTAATCGCAGTTTTCATGGAAGAGACAGTCAGGTTTCTAAGCTTTGGAATGCGGTCTTTTAGGAATAGCTAATCGGCGCTTAGGGGAAATGATTTGATCTCAAGGATATGGAACGTATGAATCTGTCGTGTAAGAGGTTGCCGCTCCAAAGCTTCTCCACCCGACCGTCTCTTCCATCTTGTCTTGAACCGACCTTTGTAATGTGACATAGTTTCAGCGGAGGGAGGAAAGATGAAGGGGGATTTGACAGGCCCTTAAAATGAACGATCATTGGAGATCCTTCCTTTTCAGCCCCCCCCTCACCTCGGTTGCGAGTAGTACCGGCCTCCCCCGTCGAAGGGAGCGGAGAGGGGAAGTCTTTTCCGGTGGAGAGAAGGGGAGAAGAAGTTTTTTCTTGGCGCTATTCCTGTCCGTCTTCTTTTCATTTTCAACTTCCTTTTCTGCCACGAAATCGTTTACAGATGAAGTCGGAAGAGAAGTGACATTTGCTTTTCCTCCGAAGCGAATCGTCTCCCTGGCCCCCAATGTCACGGAAATTCTCTTCAGCCTGGGTCTCGACGAGGAGATTGCGGGCGTGTCCATTCAATCCAACTTTCCTGAAAAGGCCAGGACCAAAGTTCAAGTTGGAAGCTATATCCGTCTGGATTTTGAAAAGATCGCCGCCCTCAACCCTGATCTCATCATTGCCACCGGTGCTGGAAATACCCGGGATATGGTGGACCGCTTAGGAAAATTGGGGTTTCCGACTTATGTGATCTATCCGAAAAACTTTAGGGACATCCTCCAGAGTATCGCCCATATCGGCCAGGTCGTGGATCGCGAAAAAGAAGCGGGGGCGATCATCGAAGGAATGAGAAAGAGATGTGAGAAGGTGATGGATCTCACCAAGGGCCTTCCACGGCCTAAAGTTTTTATCCAGATTGGAGAGGTCCCCATCGTGACGGCGGGGAAGGGGAGTTTTGCAGATGACCTGATCCGGATTGCCGGGGGTGAAAACATCGCGGGAAAAGAGAAAGAGGTATATCCTCGACTGGGAATGGAGGAGATTTTAAAGAGATCTCCGGAGGTGATTGTGATCAGTTCCATGAATCCTAAAGGGGATTATCAGAAAATCCTTCAGGAATGGACGCGCTGGAAGACCATCCCAGCCGTTAAAAATGGCCGCATTCACCTCATCGACTCTGACCTGCTCGACCGGCCATCCCCGCGCATCATTGACGGACTGGAGAAGCTCGCAAGCGTTCTCCATCCGGGGAGGTTTAAAAAATTAATGCAATATTAGCTTTGCAAAATGAACATTGCAAAATAAAGGACTAATTAGAATCTGTCCATAAATGCTCCTCTTCCGTCATGCCGGACTTGATCCGGCATCCAGAAGGTCTTAAAAGTACTGGATTCCGGCTGGAGTTTATCCCGATGAAAATCGGGGCCGGAATGACGACTTTTGTGAAAACTGTAGTTTATGGACAGACTCTAATTAAGACCCATAGGGTGACATTTCTCTTTAGTTTGCATTGTTTGAAAAAATTCAGATTTAAACGGTGAGAGAAATTAGCAATGCTAAGTGCTAACTTTTCAATTTACAATAATACTTAGATGAAACTCATCACGCGCAAGAGGGTTGCCGCCATTTCCATTCTTCTCGGGTTTGTCCTGATCGTTATCATCCTGATATCGATCACGATGGGAAGCGTAAAAGTTCCACCCCTTCGTTCGATTCGCATTCTCTTCCGGGCCATTCTGGGTCTCAAAGGAGCGGGGAATGAGACGGAACGGACCATCATCCTTTCGCTTAGGCTTCCCCGGGCGATTCTGGCAGGCTTTGTGGGAGCAGGCCTTTCCGTTTCAGGGGCCACGTTCCAGGCCCTCCTGAGAAACCCTCTGGCCGACCCTTATATTCTCGGCGTATCCAGCGGTGCGGCCGTAGGCGCCATCATCGCTATTCTATTGGGACTCGGGGTATCTTCTTTCGGACTTCCCCTGGTTTCTTTTTTAGGAGCGCTCCTGTCCATCCTGGTTGTCTTCTATTGCGGAAGGCAGGAAGGGAGAATTCATCCGCATACGCTTTTGCTGGCAGGGGTCATCGTCGGGTCCTTTCTCTCAGCCCTCATCATGTTTTTCATCTCGCTTTCCCAAAAAGAGGAACTTCGTACGATCATCTTCTGGCTGATGGGAGACTTTAGTTTTTCCAATGCTCGGTCGATTCTGATCATCTTCCCTTATATTCTGTTGGGGATCTTCCTTCTTTATCTCCGCGCTCGCCATTTGAACCTTATCCTCTCAGGGGAAGAGACTGCTGTCCAGTTGGGAGTGGATGTGGAGAGGCTGAAACTGGTTTCTTTCCTCTCTGCCTCTTTGATTACAGCGGCATCCGTCTCCGTGTGCGGTCTGATCGGTTTCGTGGGCCTGATCATCCCCCATTCTGTCCGGCTGATCTTCGGCCCTGACCATCGCCTCCTCATCCCGGCTTCGGCCTTGATAGGCGCCTCGTTTCTCATCGCATGCGATACCTTTGCCAGAACTTTGCTCGCGCCCGTAGAATTGCCCGTGGGCGTGGTTACGGCGGCCTTTGGAGGTCCCTTTTTCATCTACCTTCTCAGGACGAGAAAGGCGATCAGAACATTATGATCGAAGCCCATTCCATTTCCTTCCGGTATCATGAAGCGTGGGTGCTCCAGGAGGTCTCTTTCCGAGTGGAGAAGGGGGAATTCATTGGAGTGATCGGGCCCAATGGATCAGGGAAGACCACACTCCTGAAGCTCCTCTATCGCCTTCTTGGACCCCAGAGGGGAGAGATTCTCTTCGAGCTCGTTCCCATGAAGAAGATGGACCGAAGGGATATCGCCAAGAGAATTGCTGTGGTCGCCCAGGAGACGCAGCTTCTCTTTCCTTTCAGCGTTCTCGAAACAGTCCTGATGGGAAGGTCTCCTTATCTTGGCCGTCTCCTGTTCGAAAGCGAAAAGGATCTGGAGATTGCAAGAAAAGCGATGGAGCGGACGAAAATCCTTCCGTTTTCCGAAAGACCGGTAGAGGAACTTTCCGGTGGGGAAAGAAAGAGGGTCTTCATCGCCAGGGCCCTGGCTCAAGAACCCGAGGTCATTCTTCTGGATGAACCCACCGCCAACCTGGACATCCAGCACCAGATCGATTTTCTCGACCTCATCCTCACGCTCAATCGAGATAGAGGTCTAACGATCGTCATGGCCTCTCACGATATGAACATTGCCTCTGAATTTTGTGACAGGCTGATTCTTCTCCAAGAAGGGAGAATTTACCAAATGGGGACTCCCGAGGAGGTCGTGACCAAAGAGAATATTGAAAGCGTCTACGGCTGCGAGGTGTGGATCGACCAACATCCTGTCTCAGGAATGCCGCGGATCAGCCTGTTGAGAAAAGGGGGTCGTTGAAAGATGAAGCTTTGGGAAGAAGTTGAAGCCGCACAGAGGATGATTCAGAAGATCATCCTCCGGACTCCAATGATCTATTCCGATACCTTCTCAAAGCGGACAGGGAAAGAGGTCTTTCTCAAGCTGGAGAATCTCCAGAAAACCGGCTCTTTCAAAATCAGAGGGGCTTACTATAAATTGTCGCAGATTCCTCCTTCGATGAAGAAAAGGGGAGTAGTGGCCGCCTCGGCAGGAAACCATGCCCAGGGGGTGGCGCTGGCCTCATCCATTTTAGGGGTCCATTCGACCATTGTCATGCCCGAGGGAGTTTCTCTCGCCAAACAGATGGCCACCCAGGCCTACGGCGGGGAGGTGATCCTCTCTGGTGAAAATACGGATGAGGCCCTGGAGTATGCGAAGAAGCTGGCGAAGGCAGGGAAATTCCTTATTCATCCTTTTGACGATGAGCAGGTGATCGCGGGCCAGGGGACGATCGGGCTCGAAATTCTTGAGGAAGTCCCCGAAGTGGAGGCGATCGTCGTCCCAACAGGAGGCGGAGGACTGATCTCGGGCATTGCCGCCGTCGTCAGGGAAAGAAGACCTGACGTGAAGGTGATCGGCGTTCAGTCGATCCATGCCCCTTCCGCTTTTTATTCCTTTAAGAGAGGAAAGGTTGTGGAGGTGAAGGTGAAACCAACCTTGGCCGATGGCATTGCCCTCCGAAGGGTGGGAGAAATCACCTTCCCGCTGATCAAAAAAGGAGTTGATGAAATGATCACCGTTGGAGAGGACGAGATCGCCTCAGCCATCCTCATGTTGATGGAGAGAAAACGTATCGTAGCCGAGGGCGCAGGAGCCACCCCGCTGGCTGCGCTCCTGTCGAAAAGATGGAAAACCAGAGCGAAAAAGATCGTTTTGGTCATCAGCGGGGGAAACATCGATTTTCACCTCCTCGATCGAATCCTTGAGAAAGGCCTCGCCCAAACAGGAAGGCTGGTACGCATGAGTATCGTCTTAAGAGATGTTCCAGGGGCACTGGCAAAACTGACCACTCTGGTCGGACAACACCGGGCCAACATCCTGCATATCATCCACGAGCGGGCAGCAAAAGATATTCCCATAGGATTTTCAAAAGTCATACTTATGTTAGAAACTCGCGGTCCCAACCATATCCGAGAGATCAAAAAAGGGTTCAAAGCGAAGGGATATTCTCTCCAGATGTTGAGTTAACGTTTTCGTCGCACGAGGCGACCTGCCGGGGTCCCTGGCTGCGTACCCGCCATTTTTCTCTTGTTTACAAATTTTCCATTTAATTGTAGGATGGTTTGTAAATCGAGAAGAGAGGAGCGACGTATGCCTGAAGGAGAACACACCTTAGCGGTCTTCATCGATTTTGAGAACCTCGCCCTGGGTTTCAAAGGCAAGAGGGATAGACGGTTTGAGATCCAGAAGGTCTTGGAACGCCTGGTTGAGAAAGGGAAGCTCATCGTGAAAAAGGCCTATGCCGACTGGGCCGATTATGCAGAGTATAAGAAGCCCCTTCACGAGGCGGCCATCGAATTAATCGAAATTCCAAAACGCGCCATGACGGGAAAAAACTCCGCAGACATCCGGCTCTGCGTGGACGCCCTCGACCTCTGTTATTCGAAAGAGCATATCGACACTTTTGTCATTGTTTCGGGTGACAGCGATTTCTCCCCGCTCGTCTCCAAGCTGAAGGAAAACGGCAAGCGGGTGATCGGGCTCGGGATCAAGGACTCGAGCTCCAACCTTCTGGTCGACAACTGCGACGAGTTTATTTATTATGAAGACTTAGAGCGACCCCTCGGTATTCCTCCTAAGATCGAACAGGATCTTCCCGAAAAGAAGAAGGAGGCTTTTCAACTCCTGGTGGACTCCGTGGTCGCCCTCGTCCGCGAGAACAAGGAGGTGCTCTGGTCCTCGATGGTAAAAGAGACGATGAAGAGAAAGAAACCTTCTTTCAACGAGTCCTATCATGGCTACCGCACCTTCAGCGACCTCCTCGAAGATGCTGAGAAAGAGGGCATCATTCAGTTGAGAACCGATACCCGGAGTGGGACCTATGTCATCATTGGATTCGGGAAGGACCAGAAAAAGGAGGCTGCGGAAGAATTGAAGGAGTCAAAAGAACAGAAAGAACGGAAAACCCCAAAGCCTCATTGGCGTTCACGCCCAAGGAAACCAAAACCCAAAACACCTTTACCTTCGCCAGAGCCTCCGGATATTCCCAATGCTTCGGAAACAGAGCCAATCGTTTAACCTCCCTTCTCCTCCCTGGAGGTCGAAAAAATTCAGGGAGGCGGTGGACAAGAATGTCTAAATCCCCTCTGACTCCCCTTTGCCAAAGGGGAGAACCCACAGTTATCCCCCCTCTATGCCTTCCAAACCAAGACCATGGCGCTGGACGATTGTGCCGATTTCGATTTCTCATGCTTCTCTTCGCCTTTCTCACCCTGAGCTCTTTTCCAAAGATCTCCTTCGCCCAAAAAGACCTCGGCGTACCCGTGAGGGAGGCCATCTGCTGGGGGACGTTTGTCGGTCCTGGAAAGACGGGGGCCATGGATACGATTTACCTTTCCTTCGGACAGTACGAAGCTCCCCTATTCCTTCTCGCAGTCAATCCCGACACAGGCCAGACCCAACAATTCAACGGTCCTCTTTCCTCTGAGATGGGTTCGTGGGGATTCACCATCGATCATGAAAATCGCATCTATCTTGGAAGTTATTATTCTGCTCACCTTCTGCGTTTTGATCCGAAGGCTGAAAAATGGGAGGATCTCGGACAACCTGCTGGCGAGTCTGAGTCTTTCATCTGCAAAATCACAACGGCAAGGGATGGGAAGATCTGGGGAGGGACGTATCCTTCGGCAAAACTTTTCTCTTACGATCCGAAAACTGGAGTCACTGAGAATTTTGGTCGAATGGACCCGGATCAGTTCTACTGTTATCCCACGGCAGGGGAGGATGGATTGGTTTACTGTGCCATCCAGTTTGCGAAGATGGATATTGTTGTCTTCGATCCGGATAAAAAAACCAAGACTTCTCTGATCCCTCCGGAAAGCCGAATACCAGGTCGTGTGAATTTGATAAAGGGAAAGGACGGAAAGATTTATTTAAAACTCTCCACTTCCGATCAATGGTTCCAAATCGAAGGAGAAAGAAGGGTGGAGATCTCCAAATCCGATATTCCTTTTCCTCAAAGCGGCCTGCCGGATGGACGAACGTTTCGCTCCATAGACGGAAACCTCCTCCGGATTGAGAATCCAACCACCAAGGAAAAGAAGGAAATTCCCCTCCGGTATGAAGCTGTAGGTACCTATATCTTCGTCGTCGGCACAGGACCGGATGGCAAGGTTTACGGGAGCAGCATGCTTCCCCTTCGGCTCTTCGTCTATGATCCCCGCACTTCATCTTTTAGAAATCTGGGCCGGGCCTCCAAGGCCGACGGAGAGGTTTACTCTATGGGGACCCTCGACGGTAGGCTTTATCTCTGCTCCTACCCTGAGGCCAGGCTGTCCGTTTACGATCCGAACAAACCCCTCAGATTTGGCGACGACGAACATACCAATCCGAGGGACTTAGGGCCCATGGGAGGAGAACTCTACCGACCGAGAGCAATGGTGACTGGCCCTCATGGAAACGTCTATATCGGAGGCTACCCTGATTACGGACTCCTGGGCGGCGCCATCGGCGTCTACGATCCGAAGAAAAATGAAAAAAGAGTCTATCGCAACATCATCCAGAATCAGAGCATCGCCTCCCTTGCCTATATCGGTAAATTAGACCTCATGGCAGCGGGAGGCTCTGTAAGGGGTGGGACTGGGACACGGGCTGTTGAAAAAGAGGCGAAGCTTATTCTGTGGGACCCCAAAGAGGAAAAAAAGATTTTTGAGATCGTTCCCGTTCCCGAAGTTAAGACAATCCTTTCCCTCGCCGTGGCGGCAGATGGAATGCTTTATGGAATCACAGACAATGAAAAGGTCTTTGCCTTTGATCCGGAGAAGAAAGAGATTAAGAAGATTCTTGCTCTCGGATTCAAAGAACCTGGGGAAGTCTCGTTGCTGCTCGGACCGGATTCGAGACTATATGGACTGGCCAAGGAGGCGCTCTTTCTCATCGATCCAAAAAACGATCAGATCTCCGCTGTCGCAAAACCCACAGCCCCAATTGATTCGGGGATGGCGATACTCGGTCGAAAAATTTATTTTGGGTCAGGCGCGACTCTCTGGGAGTTTGAGATTCCCCTCGAGCCCGGGAAGCAGGTCGAGTAGAATTCTTTCCGTCCTGCATCCAACTTAACTTGGTCATCACGCTTTTTTAGAAAAGGGCTTTTATGCTCTGTTTACGCTGAATCTTCGGGACTAACTATGGAACATCACAGTGAATCCAGCGAATAATGACTGTTCAAAGGCGGGCTTTACAAATCGTTGACCATGAATCGCTATGATCTTTGCCTGACATGGAACTGGGAATACGACGCTGACTTTGTCGAGCTGCTTGATCTGGCATGCAAATCACGGGGATTATCCTTGCTCCAAATTACCCCCGAAAATCTTGAGGAGATGATCCAGTCCCTTGGGAAGGAAGAAATTACCTTCAGGACTTTCTTTGATCGGGCGGCCGATGCAGACCTGCGTTTTATTCCGTTTGTTGAATGGGCCGGACGTCATCCCGTTCATCACATCAACTCTCACGCATCGGCATGCCGGGCATGGGATAAGGTCGCCATGCATCAAGCCGTCAGCCCGCATACGAACACACCCTTCACCCTCATCCTCCCGTCTTATGATGAGCAACCCGTGCTCTCGGAAATTGATTTGGCTTCACTGCGTGAAAGGTTCATCATCAAACCTGCATACGGAGGGGGCGGAGACGGGGTGATCACCGAAGCGACTTCACTGGATCAGGTGCTTGCTGCCCGGCAGCAGTTCCCCTCTCAGAGATATCTGCTGCAGGCCCACGTCATCCCGGCCCGGCTTGGTTCCCGAATGGCATGGTTTCGGGTCATCTATTGCACCGGAAAGGTGTACCCCTGTTGGTGGGATAGCGGCACACATATTTATGCGCCTGTTCTTTCCGATGAGGAGACCCGCTACGATCTCAGACCGTTGCGGACCATCACCTCTTCCATCGCCCGCCTGTGCGGGCTCGAATTGTTCTCTACCGAAATCTCCCTCACCCCAGACGGTCGTTTTGTCACTATTGATTATGTGAATGATCCGATTGATTTGCGGCTGCAATCCAAAGCGTTTGATGGTGTCCCTGATGATATCGTCCGGGATATTACGGAACGTCTGGCCGAGCTCGTCTTGACTCATTCTCATCATTGACAAGCCTGAAGTTTTATCCGATCGGTTACTCCTTCTGTCGAGGCTGTATCGTCATCATGATGGAGGGTAGGTCCGGTAACCTTGATCTAACGGGAACCTCCGCGGCTGAAATTACTCCCATGATTGCCCCCGGGATGGGACGCCGAAAAACCTCTGTTTCCCGTCCCGGATGAACCGAGATGCTGGTTTCCACCCCACGTCGATGGGCTGAACGACCGGGTTTCACCTGTGGAAGGTCTCTGATAGTTCATCCCGTATTGTTTGTTCATCCTGCGATCGATAGCGGATGATTTGCCCTGATCACCAATCCGGCCGTTGGCGGAATTTCTATCGTTAAGTCCTCTTCCTGTGGTCGGCGTCGAAGGATGGCTCAAGGCCACTCGATCACGGCTGCGCTCGAAGATGGACCGGGCACCACTCCTTACGTCCGTAGAGTTGAATCCTCTCCACCGAGGTGTCTCTTTGCCTTCAAAAATGCTTCCGTCGCGTCTCCTCGCGGGATCAATGGCAGAGATGCTTCCGGTCCTGGAATCTCTGATGTGATTGGTGACGACGTGCGGATGCCGATGCACAAAGATAACTCTATGGAAATCATGGAGAACAAAGAACCCCGGAAAGAAAGACCCGGAGCACCAGAAAGGGCTTGGCACCCAGGCGTAAAGGTAGTAATAATCCCAGGGCGGGGGATAATAGGTCACCACGGGAGGACCCTCGGTATCGTAGTAATTTTCGATCACAGAGGGCTCAGCGTACTGAGGCGTTGCTGGAGACGGACTTTCAGCGTATCTCTCTGGGAGTTCAGCGATGATTGGCAATTGAAGTTCCACCACAGTTGTCCGGAATGCCTTTAAAGCCTCCACCTTCTTCATCCCTAATTTGCCGGAATCCGCTACCTTTCCGATGGCATTTTGCAGCTCTTCGACGATGTCAGGGGTCATGGGGTAATCGGCGATCCATCCGTTTTTAGGTGCAATACCGGCCGAGGCCAACGCGCTCTCAGCGTCAGCCTCGTTTTTGGCCTGTCCCATTTTAAGTGCCTGAGCCAGCTGGATCGCAAAGCCTCCCTCACGGATCAGTGCCTGCGCAATCGGGGGTGGCTGGGTTGCCGTCTCTCCAGACTCAGCGCCAACGGTGATGGTTCCAAAGGGGGCTTGGACGGTCGCCGATGCAGAGGAGGCGAAAATAAATATAAACAATATAAATAGAATTTTTTTCATCGTTCTCCCTCCATTTAGTCAAGAGATTAGCGTTGACACGCGAAAAGCGCTCCTTCTCTTTGTGGAAGTTCCTGATAATTTTCCATGAGACTTGTTCTCCTTTATTGCACCTTACTGGGGCGGATTTTTGCTTTAATTTCTTAGACGTACGATAAAAGCATTTTATTCAAAGCGCCTCAAATCAATCGCTCTTTCCTTCTATCCGGATCTTTTTCCTCATATTTCCCTCCCAATCGCTTTCAGTGGTTGGCGTCCATAAGAAAACTCTTGACAAATACTAATTTAAAAGAGATAAATAAATCAGTATGATAAAAGGGCAGGGGAGGTGACATAAATATGTCATGTGGTATGAAACATCCCAAGGCAAAGAAGGCAACGAAGAAGGCCAAGCCTAAGAAGAAGAAATAAAGAAGAAATAAGGGGAGGGAAATCCAGGGAGGAAAGAAATTTTTATTTTTTTCTTGACATAGAAACGGATTTTTGTTATCCGTTTTGTCTGTAGTATATTCTGCCTTGCGATTTCTCTGAATGTAATGAAAGGAGGTGAAGGGTAATGAGGAAATGGGTGAGCATCTTTTTGGCATTGGCGATTTTGGCAGTTTTTTCTTTTGGGTGCACAGGGATTTCGAAGGATGCAAAGGTTAAATGTCCAAAGTGCGGTGCCGTCTTCACTGTGGATGAAGGCGTAGCCGAGATTCAGAAGAAAGGCTACTAATCCCACCCCGTTAAAGAAGATCAATTATCCTCTGGAGGAAAGAGAAAGATTTAAAAAGGGAAGAGGCGCACTCTTCCCTTTTTATTTTACGGGTCACGCTTCACGGTCGCATCCTGATTTAGATCTGAAACTCAACCGAAGGTTTTTCGCTGGTGAGGACGGCCGACAAGAGGGTTCCTCCTAAATAACGAGGAATCAACCGAGAGAGCTCAAAGATGATTTCATTGGCCAGCTTCCTTCCCACTTCACCCAATACATCCACAGGGATAAAGATATTTTTTGTTCTCTCCGTGGCTTTGTCTTTCTCACACTGACGCCATACCCAGTTTCGGGTCAGAACCTCTCGATCGTCGCAATAGACGAGTTCTCCTTTCGGCACCGTCACGGTCTCCATCCCCCCCATTGAAGTAAAGGGCTCCCAACCCTCTGCAAACCGCAGATGAATATTTCCCTCGATGGTATTCAGATCATGGCCTCCCATGGGAACCAAGAATCTTAAAGAGACACTGTTATACAGATCAACAAGAGGATTGATCTTCGGAAAAGGATCTCCCTTCAAAATCCTCCTCGCCATGGCTTCAATAGAGCTTTGAAATTTACTTCCTGAAATACCCAGTTTTGAGAAGGCTGTTCTCCATGGGTTGATCCTCGGATGGTCCTGGGCTTTGTCGCCGATGAAATTCTTTTTCATCTCCTCGACAGCCTGGGTGAGAAGGTCATCGATCTGTTTGGAAGGGCGGGTGTTGTCCACGTCCTTGGCCACCACCATCCCGATGGCCAGACCAGGTAGGATATCGAATAACTCCTTCTGAACGCAGAAAAACATCCCTTGCTCCTTTCACCCCTCGAGGCTGGCAAAGAGGGGACAAGAGTTTTATTTCCCCTAACACTCAGCCCATGAAATGTCAACCGTATCGCTGTTTGCTGTCACCTGTCAGCTCAGGTGCGCGGCGCCGGACGTTTGTTCATACTTAGAAGGGCCATACCAAACAATATCGGAACGATGGGCAGCAATTGAAACAAGGTCGGGATATTGCGCAGGATCAACCAGGCAAATAACAACGTCAGCGGAGGCGCAATACTGGCCAATGCGTTTGACTTTGTCACGCTGATCCGATGGATCCCCTCCACCCATAAGATTTTTGAAAATCCCATCAGCAAAAGGCCATTGATCAAGATGAGGGCAGCGGAACTCTTAAGATCCGTTATCGAGAAGCTTTCCTTGAGCAGGCAGGCTGAAAGCAATACGATGGGAGTGCTGATGGCGCTGCGAACGAACAAAATCATTTCGCTGCTAACCCTTTCCCTTGCCCTTTGTTGAAAGTAGTTCCCAAAGGGCGCGATCGCGGTAGCCACTAAGATCAACAGATCCCCGAGATGAAGTTTGGTCGTGTTGGGGTAAAGAACGATGAATACGCCGATCAGCATGAAGATGGCCCCCAGGATATGTTTAGGGGAGATGAAATCCTTCCGCCACACATGGAAAAAGATAAAACTGAAGAACATTTCAGTTGCCGCAATCAGGCTTGCGTTTCCGGCGCTCGTATAGCGGAGGCCGAAGAAGACCAGGCCGTAATAGAGAATGCCGAGGAAGAGCGTGGCCCACAAGATGTCTCTTAAGGAGGACCGATCCCTGATCTCCCCCCACCGATGTCTGAGCGTTAGCACGCCACCAAAAAAGAGGGCCGCAAAGAGAGTGCTCCATCCGAAAGAGATCAAAGGCGGAAGAAGGCCGTAGGAGAGAATAGTGATCACCGGGAAGAGGCTCCAGAGGAGAGCCTGTAAGAGAATAAAAAATTCTCCTTGTCTTTCCCGATCGGGTTTCATGAGGGAATTGTAGTACAAGCGTTCGGAAAATCAAAGAGGCTGCACCGGTGAATCTGGTTGTCGTGAGTGGAGAGGGCTGCTCTAAAAAAATACTGGCAAATATTCAGTGAAATACATTGTACCCCCCATTTACAGTAGCGAGGCCTTTCTCGTAAGCTATTAAGAAACCCTCTGTTTCGTTGTCGTCTGCGTCCTTCTCTCATTAAAATGAGGACATAGATCAGAAGGGTTTTTTCTCAGGAGAAGAAAGCAGGGACCTAAAAAGAGGAGGAGGAGAAATGAGGCTTTTCAATATCCATGTAATCCCATGTAATTCGGCCAGTGAGTTTTATTCGAGATTCAAAAGGAGGATAATGCTCCACACCGTCCTGGAACTCACCAAAATCGTTCTCATCGTGGCCATCGGTGTTTTCGTCTTGCGAGCATACATTACACCTCTTGCTCCACCTCTTGCTCAAAGGAACGCGCGAGCCGACGCTCCGGTCGGTATGGAGGAGTTTCTTTCCTATACAAAATCTGCCGACACCAACGTAAAAGAAGTTTTGCATCTTGCGAGTATGATCCGGTTGATTACCGAAAATCAGATCCCGGAGGCCAAAATGTTGAGGTATGCCGGTTTGATCTTCCATGCCTCCAAGAAATATGGAGTAAATCCCCTCGAAATCATAGCAATCATCATGGCCGAAAGCAATTTCAGGGAAGATAGCATCAATAAGGAGACCGGTGATTACGGTCTGGGACAGATCAACTGGCAACATTGGGGCAAAGATTGCGGATTGACGCCCAAGGATCTTATGGACCCGGCGATCAACATTTTTCTAACCTGCCATGTCTATAAATTTTTTGGAGGGGATTTTGGCAAATACCATCGGGGCAACGGCATCCAGTGCAATGCCTACATTGTGAATGTGCAAGGTATTCTTTCCACGTTGAACGCCTTTATCGAATTGACGAAAGAAAATATTTCCTAGGAAACATTTCCGCTCCTCTTTCTGCTCAGTCATTTCCCATCCCTCCATGGTTCGCCGGGTGCTCGAAGGGACGAAAGAAGTACTACCCTATCCCGCAGCCGATTTTCGTTGACATACGACTCCCTTTTTCGTATGTTCAACTCATCCCAAAGCAATTTGTTCTCTATTCATGAGAGGGAAACTACTTATAAATTAGAGATACACGCCTCCCGGTTATTCGGGGTAAAACATTAATGGAGATATAGAATCGTGAATGCCATTATTATGTCGCTAAGAGGCCTCGCGGGCCTGAGCGAAAAATCTATTCTGGTTGGAAAGCACACCATCGTTTATCTCGAAGGCGGAAGAGGAGAATCCATTCTGCTTCTGCACGGGTTCGGCGCTGATAAAGACAACTGGAACCTTTTTTCCAAATATCTCACGAAAAAGTATCATGTGATTACGCCCGATCTGCCGGGGTTCGGTGAAAGCTCGAAAATCTGGAGCGACCAGTACACCATTGCAGCCCAGGTGGAGAGAGTCCACGAATTTGGGAAGAAAATAGGCGTGAAAAAATTTCATCTGGTGGGAAATTCCATGGGAGGATTGATCGCGGGTGTGTACGCGGCAACGTATCCGGACGAAATTCTAACCCTCGGCCTTTTGGATCCGGCTGGCGTTGCCGGACGCGAACCGAACGAGTTCTCCCGGGAGCTCGAGAAGGGAAACAATCCTCTCATCGTCGAATCTGTCTCCGAATATGACAAGCTGCTGGATTTCACATTCTTCAAACCCCCTTTTATGCCCGCTCCGCTGAAATCCTATTTCGCCGAAATAGCGGTACAGAGAAAGGACTTCTACAAGAAGGTATTTATTGAAGCGACCCCAGGCAACCAGCTGGAAGCAGGGATGGCGCGGATTCGTGCCAAGACCCTCATCCTCTGGGGCGATAACGACCGGGTGTTATCTGTATCGAGTGCACAGGTCCTCCAAGAAGGGATCCAAAATTCTAAGGTCTTCATTTTGAAGAACTGCGGCCACATGCCAATGCTTGAGAGGCCTGAGGAGACGGCCCGGCACTATCTGGGATTCATCTCCTAGCGCTTCACCTCAGGGGTGATCAGCAGGAACGAAGCCTGTGTCCGCAGGGAGACGGTCCAAGAATAGAAAGGAGGGGCCGGTATCGCCGATCAATTAATCATCGCTCACCGCGGCGCCCCGGGCTATGCAAAAGAGAATACGATCGAATCGTTTGAAAAAGCTGTGGCGCTGGGAGCCGATATGATCGAGTTCGATGTGAGAAGAACGAAGGACAATGTTCTTATCGTCTTCCATGACGAACGGATTCAAGGCAGGCCGGTCAACGATTTGACCTATGAAGAGATTAAACGAATTGCCGGGAACCAGGGGTTTCATCTTCCTACGGTCGAAGAGGTTTTGAGACGGTTCAGGGGGAAAACGAAACTTGATGTCGAATTAAAACAAAGAGACTACGAAACGGAAATTGTTGAATTATTGTCCAAGCATTTTGAAGAAGATCAATTTGTCGTCACTTCGTTCTATGATTCCTCATTAAAGATCGTCAAAGACCATTATCCCGGCATTCAAGTCGGATTGCTGTTAGGAAAGCTTGATGCCCCCCTGCGGACGAGGATTTCAGAGTACTTTCCCATGAAAAGATGTAACCAAGCCAAAGCCGATTTCTTGGTGGTCCATTTCAAATTGATAAGGTTTGGTTTCCTTGAAAGGGCCCGAAGAGATCGAAAACCTGTCTTCGTGTGGACGGTGAACGATGAAGAAATGATCTCGAAATTGCTGAACGACAAAAGGGTTTACGGCGTCATCACAGATCGGCCAGATTTAGCTGTTTCATTACGAAAGAGATTGGTTACTTGAAAAATGGGGCCATCACGCGTAATCCAAGAAAATCACCTAAAGTTACCCTCCTCCACAAAAATCAATTGAAATCCTGCTAAGGAATTGGCCACACTGAACTGACGCGTTCCCACCGAGCCTATATTCATGGAGTAGAACGCTCCAGGGTGAAGTGCCAATTCCCTTTGGGCACGATCAAGTTTCTTGGACTGGCGACGTAGTAAGAGCCGGCCTCTCTTGAAATGTGTTTTGATATGATATATTTTTGTAAGCGACCAACAAGTCCTGTCTCCGGGAGGATCAAGTTATGGAAAGAGAATATATCATGGCCTTGGATCAGGGAACCACGAGTTCCCGAGCCGTAATTTTTGACCGCCAGGGGAAGGTGATTAGCATGGCTGCCAAGGAATTCGAGCAGATCTATCCCAGGCCCGGATGGGTGGAACATGATCCTGTGGAAATATGGGACTCGCAAATGGAAGCCGCCCGGAAGGCCCTTGATTCCCTCAACCTTTCACCTCAACAAATCGCCGCCATCGGGGTCACCAACCAGAGGGAGACCACAATAATTTGGGACAGGGAAAGCGGTCGGCCCGTACACAATGCCATTGTATGGCAGTGCCGGAGGACCGCACCGGCTTGTTCCAAAATTAAGAATACGAAATTCGCCCAGAAGATTCGCAAAAAAACTGGACTGGTGATCGACGCCTATTTTTCAGCCACCAAGGTCCAGTGGATTTTGGACCAGCAAAAAAAGATCCGAAGGGGGGCCGAAAGAGGCGAACTGGCATTTGGCACGGTCGATAGCTGGCTGGTGTACAATCTGACAGGAAAAAAACTTCATATCACTGATTATTCTAACGCCTCCCGTACAATGCTTTATAATATTTATGATCTTTCGTGGGATGGAGAGATCCTAGAATATTTGAATATTCCCGAAAAGATCCTGCCGGCTGTCAAAGCTTCCAGTGAAGTCTACGGAAGCACGTCTCCTTCGGCCTTTCTGGGTCTGGAGGTCCCTGTTGCGGGAATCGTCGGGGATCAACAGGGAGCTCTGTTCGGCCAGACCTGCTTCCGCAAGGGCCTGTCCAAGAACACCTACGGAACAGGATGCTTTTTGCTGATGAATATAGGGGGGAAACCGGTGCTTTCCAGGAAGAACCTTCTGACGACGATTGCCTGGGGAATCGGCCGAAAAATCGAATACGCGTTAGAAGGGAGCGTCTTTATCGGCGGGGCTGTCATTCAATGGCTCCGGGACGGGCTGCGGATAATTCAGCAGGCTTCTGAAAGCGAAAGATTAGCAAGCAGCCTCCAATCAAATGACGGCGTCTATTTTGTCCCAGCATTCGTGGGCTTGGGAGCACCCTACTGGGACATGTATGCCCGAGGAACCATTCTGGGAATTACCAGGGGAACAACGCAAGCTCATATCACCCGGGCCGCCTTAGAGTCGATTGCCTATCAGACCAGAGACGTTCTGGAATGCATGGAGGAGGATTCCGGAATGAAGCTGAAGGAATTGCGGGTGGATGGAGGGGCGACCGCAAACGAGTTCTTGATGCAATTTCAGGCAGACCTTCTCGGGGTTCCGGTTGTTACCCAGGAGACGACGGAGACAACCGCCCTGGGAGCCGCTTACCTCGCTGGTTTGGCCGTGGGGTTTTGGAAGGATCAACAGCAAATCGCCGCAAATTACCGAGTAAAGAAGAAGTTTATTCCTCGGATGAGTTCGAAACAGAGGGAATCTCTTTACCGGAAGTGGAAGATGGCTGTCGAACGGGCAAAAGGGTGGGAGCAAGTATAGGGCGACGGTACTTAATTCAATGTATGCTACCGGGACAGGAGGAATGTAAAATAAAACGATGCACTTCGAAATTTCTGTTTGGCATGGTTTTGACTTTAGCAATTGTTATGAGCAGGAATCCAGTATGTTGCTCTTTTCTGGATTCCCGTTTTCACGGGAACGACATTTTCACCCAGGATTCGTGATGAGTTATAGTAAACGACTCAAAAAGTGGTCTGAAATGTGGTGAATCTGTGGTAACTAAGGAGGCACTCTAAGTTGTTGCATCTTAAGGAAGTGAGGTTGTTATCCGAGAAATACCCAACCCGGGACCATTATCCCTTCAACATCGACGTGCTCCGGGACACTCGAAGCATCGCGTTCTCTTCTCCCGTCACCTTTTTTGTCGGGGAAAACGGGTCGGGGAAAACCACCCTGTTGGAAGCTCTGGCCCGAGGGTGCCATATCCACATCTGGAGTGGAGCAGAGCACACCCGCGTCGATCCCAATCCCTATGAAGAAATGTTGTTTCTGTATATCGAGGTCGAATGGACAGATCGCGTTATCCCCGGCTCCTTCTTCTCCTCACAGATCTTCCGCAATTTTGCCGGACTGGTAGAGATGTGGGAGGCAGACAATCCGGGGCAGATCGAATACTTCGGTGGAAAATCATTGTTGACCCAATCCCACGGTCAATCTCTAATGTCCTTCTTCAGGGCGCGCTACAAGATCAAAGGACTCTACCTGCTGGACGAGCCGGAAACAGCCCTCTCGCCCAAGAGCCAGTTGGAGCTTCTGAAACTCCTTCAGGAGATGGGCGCTTTGGGGCATGCCCAATTTATCATTGCCACCCACTCTCCGATTCTCTTAGCTTGTCCTGGATCCGTGATTTACAGCTTCGATCACACTCCTGTGAAAACGATCCAATATGAAGATACGGAATACTACCGGATTTACAAGGCCTTCATGGAAAATCCCTGTCAGTACTTCAAAGGAGAAAAATGAGCCCTGTCCGATAAGGGCTCGACCCCGGGGGAAAGGTGTTATGGTACTGCCGGGGAAACCGATCTTACAAGCGCCTCAACCTCATCCCATTTGAAGGAGCTTTTGACAAAAAAGCGGTCGGCCCCGTATTGTTTTGCCGCCTCACGGTATTCTGGCAGGTCAAAATCTGTCAGAATAGCGATGCCGATACCTGGGAAATTCTTTTTTATCTCTTTGGTGAGATGAAGGCCGTTGATTCCCGGCAAACGGATATCCATGAAGATAAGACCGGGGGATGCCGTGTTGATTTTTTGCAGGGCCTCGTCACCGTTCGCGACCTCCTCAACGACGATAGAGGGGAAATGGTCATCAAGGCGTTTCTTGAAAGCCTCCCGAAAAATTCGATTGTCCTCGACGATCAATACTCGCAGCATTTTCCCCCCCTTCTAAGTATGGATTGGTGATTGCTGATTGGGTTTTGCTTGTTCGATCATCAATCGCCAATAATCAATCATCAATCAGACGGGCCACCAACCACGAACGACGGTTCCTTTCCCCTTGGCGGATTCGATCTCGAAAAAACCACCGGAAAGCTCAATACGTTCCCTCATGTTTGTAAGTCCCAATCCCCGGTTTGTGTTCTCCGAGTCGAACACCTTCTCCAGGTCGAAACCCTGGCCGTTATCTTCAACCATCAAATTTATCCTACCATCCATTTTCAACAAACACAAGCGCAGCCTATTTGCCTTACTGTGTTTCGCGCTGTTGTTCATTGCCTCTTGGGTGACCCTATAGATGACGATCTTCAAAGAAACGGGCACCTCACTTTCCTCGATCGTCACCTCCTGGTCTACGCGAATTCCCGAATAAATCGTCTGAAACCTTCTGCAGAACCATGAAAGAGTAGGCAAGAGACCCAGGTCATCCAGCATCGATGGCCGTAAATCCAGCTGGATTCTTCGACATTCCTCGACACCTTCTTGAATCACGGGGATGATGGCTCCCAAAGATTCGATCGGAGCATTGGGGGTCTTTGTGATTCCCTGGAAAACGCTTTCCACCTTGAACTTGATTGCGCTCAGGCAAGCCCCGAGGGTATCGTGAATCTCGCCGGCGATTCTCTTTCTCTCCTCCTCTTGGGCAGAGAGAAGTCTTACGGATAGTTGCCGCAATGTTTCATTGGCTTTTGCCAGTTCCGCTGTTCGCTCTCGCACTCGCTGCTCCAGCGTCTCCGTCAGTTGCTGAAGTTCAAAAGTGCGCTGCCGCAGCGCCTCTTCGGCCCGCTTGCGTTCAGTGATGTCATGGGCCACTACGACCGCGCCTTCAAGGTTTCCATCTTTGTACGTGAAGGTCATATTCAGGACGCCGTAGACTTCTCGTCCGTCTTTCGTTTTTGATTTGTATTCCTCGGAATCACTAATGGCTTCTCCAGCAAGTTTCCGCCTGATTCTCTCCCGAAAGACAGCCTTCCCCTCATCATCCAGGAGGTCAAACGGGCTTATGGCAAGCAGCTCTTCCCTCGTGTAGCCAAGAAATTGGCACATGACATCATTGACGTTTTTAAACGCGGGTCTCTGAAAATCAATCTCATAGATCATGCTTGGCGCATGCTGGATTAGAAGTCTGAATTTTTCCTCCGATTGTTTGAGTTCCTCTTCCATTCGCTTGCGTTCGGTGATGTCGCGTCCATACACATTGGCGTAGCCTTCCCCCGGGAAAGGCGTGACCGAAACAAAATAAGATCTTCCGCCCAGTTCAACGTCCTGCTGGACTTCCTCTCTTTCCGTCATTGCCCGGCCAACCAGCGGGAGCAGTTCACTTTGCAGAAGCTGGCCGACCTCGCACGTCCACCCGTGCCTCTCCGAGGACGCCGGATTGCAATAGAGAACACTTCCATCTCCTGATGCCCGCAGCACAGGGTTGGGGTTCTCATCTGGAAACCGCGCCAGCCAGACCGCCCGCTCATGTGCTTCGCGCAGCGCCGCCTGTGTGCGCCGCCTCTCGGTGACGTCATGGAAAACGAGGATCACGCCGATTGCGTTACCGGCGCTGTCCCTGATCGGCGCCGCACTGTCCTCGATTGGAATTTCACGGCCATCTCTGGTAACCAGTGCGGTGTCGCTGGCCAGAGCGACCAGGCGTTTCTCATGCAGCACTCGCGTCACTAGGTCCTCTGCCGACTCGCGGGTCTTTTCGTTGATGATCCTGAAAACGCTCTGGATCGGCTGGCCCAGGACCTCTTCGGATTGGCAGCCCGTGAGTGTTACGGCGACAGGATTGAGAAACGTGATCCGGCCTTTTACGTCGCCGGCGATCACCGCGTCGCCGATACTGCTGAGCGTAACGCGCAGCCACTCGCGCTGCTGGCGTAGATCTTCTTCCGCCTGCCTGCGCTGGGTAATCTCCCTCTCCAGGTCCGCTTTGGAGGCAGTGACGGCCTTCAGGTTAATGGTCATCTGATTGAAGGCGCGTGACAAATCGCCGATCTCGTCATTCTTCTTCTCTCTAATGGCAAAATTGAGATTGCCGGAACCAATGATAGCGGTACCCACCTGGAGCGTTGATATGGATTTCAGGACGCGGCGGTACGTCAGCATATAGCTGGCCAAGAGAAGTAGGCCAAACAGGATTACCATGATATACATAAGCACGGTTCTTATTGCTCTTAGCTGTTCCATCTGTTGATGTAGTAGCTGTGATAAACGTGAAGCATCGGAAACCAACCCCTGGCTTTGAACCGCCATGCGACTCCATGAGACCTGAAAAAATGATAGGTCAAGAGCCCCCCGCTGATTCTGAGCCGGGCGTCTAACGGTGGACGCGACACCGTCAAAAACCTCCTTCAAACGTTGGGTATTTGCCTGTATATTGCGTACAAGAACCTGTTGCTCCGGCTTGTCCACATTCAGGCTGGCCACCTGGTTGGAAAACGAGGAGAACCTGGATTGCCATCGGCTGAATTGGTGGCTTTCGCGGTAAATCAGATAATCATTCGCCAAATAGCTTAGCTCACTTGCCCCCTGAGCGATACTGCTGGCAATCTTTTCCTGTTCGCTGACTTTCTCTGTCTGTTGGTTCGTGATGATCGCCGATACCGCAATAACGGCCAGGACAATGCCGAACAGAAGCATAGTTATGATGAATTGCGTTTTAATTCTCATGGGTCCCCCTTAGAGAATGCAGAATGTAGAATGCGGAGTGCGGAGTGAAAGACACTCAAAAACCTTCATGCTTTAGGCCTCCTCGCGGTTTTGATGGACGAGACGACAATGGATAGTAACTGGTTTGCCTCATCTATCAGTGGTGATGCTTCCTCAAAGGTTACTATGCCTGCTGCAAGCAGCAGTTCCATCCAGTAAAGACATTCATCCGCCTCTTCCTCCACGATGCCCATCTTGACAATGAAATCGGCCGCAGATCTTGCCCGGCTGGAGGCCCTGTAATTCGCACCCACCGACGTCCCGGACTTCAACAACTGCCCGCCTATGACTCTCGTTGTGTTTGTCTTAGGCAGTCTTTCGGCGAGCTCTATGATTCTTAGCGCAAATTGCTTCGTTCTCTCCTTCAGGTTCTCGTTTCTATTGCTTTCATTCCGCATTCCGCACTCCGAATTCCGGATTTGACTCATCGGATGATACTTACCGCTTCGGGCTTTATTGCTTTCAGACCATCCCAATAGATGAATTTTGTGAAATCAGGAATCTGCTTTTTGGTGGTGAGATTGTTCTTTATCATCCAGCGCGCTTCGTTGCCGTAGGGCCTCGATCAGTTCCGTCGTTGGACTCCCCTAATTCGGAAAAAAGAGTCAATCTTTGTGGGACGTTTGGATTTTCTTAAGTCTGAAGCGGTTTTTGATACCAGGCATGAGACGACGAATATCGTCAAGCTTTTCCCGTGTAGCCTTTTCACCCTCATCGATCAGATTCATAGCTTGGGAAAAACTCGACCAATGTAAATCTCCCACCTCTGGCAGGATCACCACATCGGCCTCCGCCAACTCGTATTGTTTGAGTCTTTCTCCCATAATCTCACTGACCCGGAGATAGACATCCATCACGTTCCGTAGCTCTTCCGAACCAATGCCCCGGTCTACGACCACAGCAATAACGATGTCCGCTCCTTCCTGCCTGGCCACAGAACTGGGGACGCGGCAGATGATGCCTCCGTCGGATAGAAGCCGTTCTCCCTCCTTAAGCGGGGTGATGGCCCCGGGAACCGCGCAACTTGCCAACACGGCCTGCCGCAGAGATCCCTCGGAAAAAGTGATTTCTTCGCCACTCACCAGATCGGTGGCTACGGCCCGAAAGGGAATCCGAGTCTCCTCAATCTGAATGTCGGGAATAAAATAATCGATGGTAACCTGGAACTCCTCGTTGGAAAGTATGCCCGGCTTGAACATGGCCTGGATCAGATAGAAATGATTTCTCAAGTAGCTTTCAACTCTTTGGGCCAGACTTATCTCACCCTTTGCGTGAGCTGCCTCAAAGGCCCTTATGGTGGAAGATCGAAATTCGTCGCTGTTTAGATACGCCTCCGCCTTCCTCTGCAATTCATCCGAGCTGCTGCCGGCTGCATAGGCCCCGCCCACTAAGGCGCCGATACTGGTCCCTGCAATAAGATCAACAGGGATTTCCTCTTTTTCAAACACCCTGAATACGCCGATATGCGAAAGCCCTCTGGCCCCTCCGCCTCCGAGGGCAAGGCCGACGCGCCTCTTTTTCCAAAACATGATCAGGACCTTCTCCAAAACCTATTGGCGCTATTTTACCTCTTATGCCCACAGAACATCAAGAGCAGGGTATCCTTTTGGGGTCATCCACAATTCAAAATGGCACGATGCTATCTTCCGGGTCACCCCCCAAACATCCCTATGATCCCAAGAGGTCATCTTAGTCCCGGACACTCATATAGTGGCAATCCATCTGGTCGTCTTTTGCAATCTGCCCCAGCGAATCATCCCCACCGCCATAGGTCCCTTTGAATTTTGGTCTTCTCTGGATATAATAAAATTTAGCAGGTGTTATCACTTAGAAAAAACCGGAAAGGGGGTTTCATTTATGGCGGACGAGACTATGGAGTTGCTACGGGAGCTGACCGAAGCGCCAGGCATTTCAGGCTATGAGCAAGAGGTTCGTGAAATCATTCGGAGACATCTTCAAGGCCTTACGACCATCGAACAGGACCGGCTGGGCAGTATTGTGTGTCGTAAGAATGGCAAGGCGGAGAAGCCCAGGATTATGCTTGCGGGACATATGGATGAGATCGGATTCATCGTCAAACTTGTGACCGATGAGGGCTTCATCAAATTCAGTCCTCTCGGAGGATGGTGGGGGCATGTGATGCTGGCCCAGCGGGTCGTGATTAAGACCCGGAAGGGCGACGTGATCGGTCTCATTGGCTCGAAGCCTCCCCATATTCTGTCGGAAGAAGAACGGAAGAAGCTTCAGGAGCCGAAGGACATGTACATTGACGTGGGTGCCACCTCTTCGGCTGAGATAAAAGAACTTGGGATCAGTCCGGGGGATCCGATCATTCCCATCTGCCCCTTCACTGTTTTAGGCAATGGCAAGACGTACCTCGCGAAGGCATTTGACGATCGGGTGGGATGTGCGCTCTTCATCGAGGTAATCAAGAGCCTCGGCCGGGAAAAGCATCCGAACACGGTTTACGGCGTCGGCACTGTTCAAGAAGAGGTTGGCCTTCGAGGAGCACGGACAAGCTCTTGGGTGGTCGAGCCGGATGTGGGGCTGACGATGGAGGTTGGGGTTGCAGGGGATGTCCCAGATGTCAAAAAAGACGATGCCCAGGGAAAGCTTGGAAAGGGCCCGGTCATCGTGATCAGGGATGGAAGTATGGTCCCGAACCTGAGACTTCGGGATCTCTTCGTGGATACGGCAGAGAAGTTGAAGATTCCTTACCAATTCGATATGTTGGAACGCGGTGGAACTGATTCCGGCGCGATTCATCTTCATCGCCATGGGGTGCCCAATCTTGTTATCGCCGTTCCGACTCGGCACATTCACAGTCATGCAGGTATCCTCCACCGAGACGACTTTGACCAGGCCGTGAGGCTTGTGGCTGCGGTGATCAAAAAGCTTGATGCGGACACGGTGGCGGGCCTGACAGAATGAAGAGAAAGGGATTGAATAATTTGACGCCAAATACGTCTAAATTTAAGTGAGGAATTGCAATTTTGAAGAGGATTAGGGGGGTGGATAGAGATGAAAAAACTCATAATCATCACCTTGATTTTGGCGGCAATTTTTCTGTCAAGCGGGTCCGCCTTTGCCTGGCGTGGCCATTTCGGCATTTTCCCTCCGCCTTTATGGGTTGGCCCCCCTGCTTTCTATTATCCGGGGTACTATCCTCCGCCTGTTTACTATGGGCCGGGTTATTACGGTAGCCCTTACAGAGTTTGGGTTCCGGGCCACTGGGAAGTGAGATGGACTCCTTACGGCCGGGAAAGGACCTGGATTCCAGGTTACTGGGGATATCGGTGATAAATGAAAGGGATTGAAGGAAAACCTTCAATCCCTTCGCTCGGCAAAGTTGCCCGCCTGGTTTGCTTTATTTGCTGCGTTCCTGAATATGTCGGAGGTTGAGCAAAAAACCCCGATCTCAATCCCATTTCTTCACTTTTTCCGAAATCATCTGGGCGAGTTTTTTCTTCTGCGCATCATTCAGATTGCTCTGGAAGCCGAGCAGCAAATCAAAGGCTTTATTAAACCGTTGGGTCTCCTCGCGAAGCATTCCCTGGAGGAGAGAGGTCATGTTTTGGATGTCGGGATTTTCTTTGGCTGCTTCCTCTTTGATCTTCGTCCAGGCTTCCCTATTTTCTTTCTGGCCTTCCTCGAAGTTCTTCCGGACTTCGGCCTTTAACCCCTCCAACTTCGCCTTCTGATCCTCGTTAAGATCGAGCTTCCCTGCGGTCTTATCGATCTTCTTGATGAATATCTTTTCAGCCATCGACATGGTGTCCCTTCGATGTCCGCATCCGACCACTAACCCCCCCAAAAAAATCGCCGCCACGGCAAAAGTAAAATAACGATTTATTTTCATCTTCTTTTCCTCCTTTTTTCTAAATAGATGTGTTGCAGATCTATTTGATGGAAATATAATGATTAGGCCTGCGGAAAGTCAACCAGAGGAACGCAATATTTTGCGGCATGAGATGTGACATTCCTCCTTTGTTCACTTGAAAGCAATAAGAATTTCAAGAGGTTAAGGATGCCTTTCGAAAGAGGAATTATTGAGGATGAAGGAGAAGGCTTCTCGGAGAACCCTCTCACTCGCTGTCGATGTGAAACCATTGCATGGATTTCTCATCATAATATATCGTATAAAGGAATCCGTCACTTGCTCGGATCTGGTAGAACCTTCTTATTTTCCTGTTTTCAGCTCTTTGTTCAACCCATTGCCTCGAAATTTCGACGACCTCGATTCTTTTCCCGTTCAAGAGGATCGTCCTGGGGGTCTCCTCACCCCGATAGCCCGAATAGGCAATGACCTCAACCCTTTTTTCAGATCCTTCCTTCAATTTCCGACTTTCACCTCTTTCAAGATTTCTGAAAATAAAGCCTCCCTATTCTTTTGAGTTATCTCAAAGAGCCTAATATCCCGTCTTTTCTTTATCTTTTCGATCGATCCGGTCCCTGTCAAGGCGATCGTGGCGATCACCCATTTTTCGGAATCCAGAATTTCTTCCAAGAGTTTTATGAACCGGTCACAAAGACATTCCATCTTTCCGATCTCATCAATGATAATGAGATGGGCCAGGGGGCTGAAAAACGAAATCGAGTCAAGAAAATCTTCAAAACCTTTGATGTCCACCTTGTATTGACCAACCCTGTAAGGGCTTCGGATCCCCCTATGAGAAAGGAGTCTTCTCTTTCCTTCAAGGCTGACCAAATCAAATCCCTTTCTTTCACCTCCTTCTCTTATCTCTTCCGTATAAAAACCAGCCGGATGAAGACTCTTCAGCGCCTCTGCAAGTTTTTTTATGAGAGTTGTTTTGCCCACACCCGGGAGCCCTGTGACGAGGAGATTCTTCTCCATCAAACCTGATTGGGTCATCCTTTATTTACGGTTTGTCCTTTGTTCCCCTCTCTTCCTTCGAGAGTGGACCGGTAGAGACGGGTCCCTCCAGAGAGGAGGAGTCTGTGCCCTCTTCATACTCCGGGATAACGATTCCCCGCTGTATCATAATGCCGTAGATGAGGTTCGACCGGTTGATCACATATCGCTGATCTCCGACCGGGTTGTATTTTCTTGGATTCGGGAGGACGGATGCCAGCCTGGCCGCTTCCTCAGGAGTCAGTTCAGAGCACGGTTTTCCAAAATAGCGTCTTGAAGCGGCCTCGGCACCGAATATCCCCTCTCCCCACTCCGCCACGTTGAGATAGAGTTCGAGGATCCTTCTTTTTGGAAGAACCTTTTCCATCCTCCAGGTGATGATGGCTTCGGAGATTTTCCTGATCAGGGACTTTTCAGGAGAAAGGTAAAGATTTCTCGCCAGTTGTTGGGTGATGGTGCTCCCTCCAAGTTTGAATTTCTTCGCTTTGATGTCCCTTTCAAGCGCTTTCTGAATGGCCTCGACATCAAAGCCTTCATGTTTCCAGAATTTGTCATCTTCTGCGATGAGGACGGCCTTGATGAGATAAGGGGATATTTTAGATAAAGGCACCCAACTCTGGTCCATCCTGTATCGTTTCCTCTTTTCCTTCGACGCACTCTCTCGGTATTCCATGAGTGCGGTCTTCTTTGGATTTTCTTTTTTGAGTCTTGGAAGATCGGGCATCAAAAGAAGAGTGGCGGCAAAGAGGAGGCCGGCCACACATAACAGAATAACCAGCCATTTCTGATTTCTTCTTCTAGCCATTTGATTTTATGTATCGATTTGAAATCACAAATTTCAAATTACAAATCCCAAATAAATCCTAAGTCCCAATTTCAAATACCCAAAACAATTTGTTTCGAGCTCGGAACTTGAGTATTGGAGTTTATTTGCTATTTGGTGCTTGGCATTTGGTGCTTCCCCAAGGTTCGAATATATATTCTTACCGAGGAGAAAATGGACATCCTTAACGAACGAGGGAGGATTGAGTCCTTATCCACGGACAAAGGGATTATATCGCTTCTCATTTTGAATGGTTGAGCTGGGTGCGGATCCGTAATTATGACCGGGGAAAACCTTTGTCTCTCCGGGCAGGACATAAAGTTTTTGCCGGATCGAGGCTTCCAGTACGTCCCATGAACTTCCGGGGAAATCGGTTCTGCCCACTGAGCCTACGAAGAGGGTGTCGCCCGTAAATACCATTCCGTCTAAATAGAGTGACATTCCTCCCGGGGAATGCCCTGGTGTGTGGATCACTTTCAGTTTAATATGGCCCACCTGAATAGCATCATCCTCTTTGACCAGGATGTCGGCTTGCGGAGAGGGTGTGGCGCCGAACATCTCGATCAGATAGGGAGGGACTCGAACCAGATCTCTCGCGTCCTTTTCATGAATGACGATCTTGGCTCCGGTTATTTTTGCCATTTCGGCGTTCCCCATGATATGGTCCACATGAGAATGGGTGTTGACGATATATTTAATCTTATCTAATCCATGGGATTTCGCTTCCGCGAGAAGCCTCTTGGCATCGTCCGCAGGATCAATGAACAACCCTTCCCCACTTTCCTCGTCTCCAACCAGATAACAGAATACTGCAAAATTACCAACCTCATATTGTTTGACTAGCATGGTCCGCCTCCCCATCTGGGACACCATCGCTATACTATAATTTAAGGACCTGGAAAC
Organism: uncultured delta proteobacterium; assembly: GCA_963765435.1. Classification (GTDB taxonomy): domain Bacteria; phylum Desulfobacterota; class BSN033; order BSN033; family UBA1163; genus UBA1163. The sequence goes on along the minus strand of CAVXWK010000002.1, from coordinate 56,162 downwards.
TTCAACTTTTTGTTGACAACTACCTTTCTATCATTTAATGGAAGAAGAGGACGCGACTCTGGGGGTTGAGAAAATGAGAAGGAGCTCGATCGGATGAAACTTGAAAGAGACCTCTATGCCTACCTCTGGCAAAGTGCTTATGAAAATAACTGTAACACGTATTTAATCCGCGGAGAGGTAACGGTCCTCATCGATCCGGGTCATTCCCGCCATATTCCCAATCTTTTTCATCAGATGGAAGAAGATGGGATTTCTGGAGAGGGAATCGATCTGATCATCGTGACCCATTCTCATCCGGACCATGTTGAAGGCCTCGAGGCTTTTAAGGACAGACCGGTCAAGATCGCGATGAATCAAGAGGAGGCGCGCTACCTTAAGGAAAATGGAAAACTTCTCTTTGAGATGATGGGGAAACCCGTGCCTGAATTTCGAGTCGATTTCTACCTGAAGGAGGGGGAGCTCGATTTGGGGAAGTCGATTTTTCATATCTACCAAACCCCGGGTCACTCCCCTGGCTCGCTTTCGATCTATTGGCCTGAGAGAAAGGTTCTCTTCACCGGCGACCTCGTTTTTAATGGGGGCATCGGAAGGACAGACTTGTCGGGAGGCAATTCCAAAGCAATCGAGGATAGTATTGAACGGATGTCCCGTTTGGATACAGAACTTTTGCTCCCGGGTCACGGAGAGATGGTGGTAGGGAAGGAGAGGGTGCTTCAGAACTTCGAGTTGATCCGCCAGAGCTTCTTCGCTTATTTATGAACCCTCAATTGCTCTTTGATTTTCTCCAACGCCATCTTAAAGGAGTGATTCAATCCTTCATTTTCTTTTTCCCAGAGTTCGTTCCCTTCGACCGTCGGCTCGACCGCGCTTCCGCCGATCCCATCTTTGCGCAGGTCTTCTATCAGTTGGAGCCTCGCCTTCTCTTTGATCTTTTCCTTTTCCCTTTGATATCGGGAGAGCAAAGATCGAAACTCTTGCTTCGCTTCGTCAATATTGCTCTGCTCCAATAATTCAACTCCTTTAAAGATCTTTTCCTCTTCATCGTCGAGAGAGAGTGCATCGATCCATTGAGAGAGAAGAAGTTCTTTCACGGTGGTCGCTGTCCCCTTTTCCATTTTATCGATCTGCTTCAGAATTTCGTGCAAGGAGAGAAGTCCGTCGCGGTACCGATGAAAGAGGCTGGCGGCCTTCTGCAATACCTCCTTTTGCCTCATCTCTTCTCTTTCCTTGCCGGAGATGGCAAACTTTTTTGTTCTCTCCATCGCGAGTTCTAAGGTGGATTTGATCTCTCCCATGGATGGGTTTTCCTTTCAGACAAAAAAGAGACCCCAGTTTTACCTGGGGTCTCTTTTCCCTTTGCCTTAACCAAATACAACCTAAGCCAAAACCGTTACGTTTGTCGCCTGCGGGCCCTTTGGACCTTCTGAAATCTCGAACTCCACCTCGTCGCCTTCATAAAGGGTTTTGAATCCATCCTTCTTGATGGCTGAGAAGTGGACAAATACGTCACCGCCGTCGTCTCTCGAAATGAATCCATAGCCCTTCTTCTCGTTAAACCATTTGACACGACCTTTGGCCACTACAACTCACCTCCCCTCTTCTTTGAGCTGCCGTAAGTTGTAATAGCCCTTGGCCTTAACTAAAAAGCCACAAAAGCATGAACTCAGACTTTTGTGGCTTTTTTTGCGATCCAAACAACTACTCCTTACAACTTACTATGGCCCCATTATGAAAAATTCTTTTTTAAATGTCAAGTCTTTTTTCACAGAAAATACCCTGAAAAACGGCTACATGCCCTTTTGATAACGCCGTATCTCAAAGAAAGATTGAGGTGATTCTCAGGGATTTCTGGATTTCTTATAATCGGCTTGAATCTAAAGGAATGGATTTGCCGCGTGAAACCGTCAAGGCTAATGGGTTGAAAGAAAGCGCGTTTTCAGAAGAAACTTATCGTTGGATGGGTGAAAGGTGAATAATTCCTCCGATAGGCGAGATGTCTCAGATTCCTGAACCGCGTGGCGATTAAAAAAATGGAAGTTGGGGAGGAGGCACTGAAAAAGTGGGCGCGAAGACTGAGGTCCCCAAGGCTAAAACAAGCAGAGTACTGGAGGAAATCTCGAAATTACCCGGAAATCCATGAAAAATTATAATCCATTGAATTTGAAGTGGAAATTCGCCATCTTGTTTCATATTTTGTCCTTGACAGCATAAACCTATTGTATTATATTGTGTTTCAAATCAAATATAGGGGGTTTTGTTGACACAGAAAATGGTTGCACGCACTATATACATTAAAGATGCACAAATGGAGGCTTTGAAGAGATTATCTGAGAAGACCAAGGTCCCCCAGTCCGTTTATGTCAGGGAGGCTTTGGATATGCTTTTGGAGAAATATTCTGAACAGTTGAAGCTCGAATTTAAGGAGTACTTCAAAGAATAATCTCTTTTAGGGCGTCTCAGGGCTGGAGAGGAAAGGTAACGTGGCAGAGCGGTTTCGATTGGCTTACTTAAAATCAACCGGATTAGAAAGATCCGACCCTGCTGAATCTTTTTCATCCCATGATTCCAGAAAAATGACGAGTTCCTTCTCCCCTCTCCCGGAACGTGACCTTTCGAATACCTTTTCCTCCGAAGCCATTCTAAAACAGGCGAAAGCGGATCTAAAGAACCCCGATTCGAAGGTGAGAATATTGGCGATAAGATACTATTTAGAGAAAACCTACCCCTCTATTCCCCTGTCCGTCCTTCAGGAAATTTTATCTGATCGGGACCCGAGGGTGAGGGCTGAAGCGCTCCAGTCCCTTATCAAATTTCGAGGCTCTATCATTTCTCCTTTGTTAAAAAAATATCTTAAAGACAGCGACCCAAGGGTTAGGATCACTGCCCTTCGAGGCATGTTTCAATATCAGCAGAAAATCGATGCGAACATCCTGCTCCAATGCTTGAGCGATGAATCGACCTGGGTGAGACGGAAAGTAGCCACCTTGTTAGGGTGGGCACAAATCGAGGGTGCCTTACCTATCCTAGTGGAACTGTCAAGAGATCACGACCCCATGGTGAGAAGGGCGGCTCTATTCTCTCTGACGACGGTTTATCCGGACGAGAGCGAAGATCGCCTGATAGAGGCCTTGACCGATTCAGACGAAGGTCTCCGAGAATGGGTTAAAACAATTTTAGAGAAGATAGCGGCCAGCCCGCTGAAGAGAAAAAGGGCTTCTCATGTGAAACAAGACTGAGGACGGAAGAAATATCGATGGCGACTCACTCGTTACCTCTTATTCAAAAGGCTCAGATCTTGGGAGACACCGTCTACTCGCCGGCGGCCTTTTCCAAGCTCCTCGGGATTTCGAAAAACGATCTCCTTGAGAAAGAGGCAAAGGGAATTTTTCCTCCCGCAAAGAGGGACTCCAGCCGGGAGCGCTATTATATGCCAGAGGATGTCAGCAGGTATCGGAACTACTTGGCCCTTCCTTCCCGCCTCAAGTCCATCCGAAAACAACTCTTTCTCAACTTCAAGGGGGGGACAGGGAAGAGCACGATTTCTGCCTCTTATGGCTTTCGCCTCGCCCAGATGGGGGTCCGGACGCTCATGATCGATCTGGACCCACAAGGCCACCTGACACAGTGCCTGGGCCTCAACAGTCAACAGTTTCCCAAAACCCTGTTCAGTGCCCTCATCGAAAAGGAAGACATGGAGAACATCATCGTCAAAACCGACCTCCCGACGTTGGATATCATTCCCTCAAACCTCAACCTCTCGCCCGTTGAACTCTCGCTCTTTTCAATGAATTCAAGAGAGTTTCGATTGAGGAGGCTTATCAATTCCGTAGAGAAACAGTATGAACTGATTGTAATGGACGCTTCACCCAGCATCGGACTTTTGAACCTCAACGCGATCCTCGCCTCCAATGATCTCATCATCCCCGTCTTAGCCGATTTCCTTTCCTACCATGGACTCAAGATTCTTTTCGAGACCCTCTCCACGATCGAAGAGGATTTTTCCTTTGTCTTTGAGAATATCTTCATCTTCCTGAACCGTTACAATGAATCCCATCGAATCTGCAAACGTTCGAAGAAGGCGCTGGAAACCCACTACGACAAATACCTCCTCAGCACGGTGATCCGCCAGGATACAAAGATTGCAGAGGCGACGAGCCAAGGGACCCCGATCTTCCTTTTCGCCCAATCGTCAAAGGGGGCAGTGGATGTACAGAGCCTGATCGATGAAATACTGGAACTGAAAGGAGCTGATCATGTCGGATGAATTCACCAACAACGTTGCACAGAAATTCCCCAGCACACTGAACCAAGAGCCGATTGAAAGGCCTTGGGATGTTGCAGAAGCCCGCTCCCTCTCTCCTTTGAGGAGGCCAGTGGAGGAACTCAAAAAGGATGATCTGACCGAACGAATCGATACGCTTTATTCTGAGCTTCGTTCTTCCTTGACCGTGCGGTCCGCCCTGGAACTCGACCTGAAGAAGGCCAATCGAGCTCTGGAAGAGGTGACCCGGGTCAAGAGTGAAGTGGAGAAGATCGTCGAGATGTTAAGGGTGATGGATGAATACATGAGAGAACGAATCAGGTGACCCTTCCCCTTTTTCAGAGAGTTGGGGGAAGGAGGGCCGGATGGCTGAGGAGGATACAGGATGAAGCCAAGGAGTCAGGTGATCACAGCCGACGGGTTCGATACGAATGTTGCTGAAAAGATGCCGAAGATCAGAAAGCTGGAGGAACCCCTTCCTTCACCATCGGAAGTGGAGCCTCAGATCTTGGAGGAAGACCATCTCGAGCCCATGCCGGAGGTGAGAACGTTAGAGAAACAGGCAGCGAGGAAGGTGATCTTCGAATCTCCAACGAAAGGGGTCGAGGTTGAACAGGGTCTGGATGTTCTGAAACTGATCGAAGACCTTCATGCTCAGCTTCTCGCGTCGGGCCAGACCAAGAGGGCCCTGGAGATGGACCTGGCTTCTTACAAAAAGAGCATGCATCAATTGACCCAGGATAATCGAGAATTACGTCATCAAGTGGAGACCCTGAGCAGAGAGCATCAGAGGCTCAAAGAGTCCCAGTCTGAGTCGATCTACCTCCAGGAGGAGAATGCAGACGCTTTGGAGAGAATCAAAGCCCTTCAACAGGAACTAGGGGAGATGAGGGAAGCCTTGACCCAGGCTACTCGAGAAAGAGAGGAAGCCTTGGACCGAATTCGCGACCTGGAGTCCCAGATGGAACAGAATGAGGTCGCTAAAATCAGAGGAAAGTTGAGAGAAAGAGAGGCCTCTCTTTTCTCCGAGGAAAATCGAGAGCTGCAATCCAAATTGGAGGAAGCCCTCGCCCTGAACAGGGATCTGGAGACAAAGTACGGAACCTTGAAGAAATCCTTTGATGAAGTCAGAGAATCTCTCATCTTTTTAAGGGATTCCTGCAAGGCAAACTACTACAACGTGTCGGAGAATCCCGAATAGAGTCGAAACTCATTGACATCCCCCAGTAATTAAGTTATACGGAGTAAGAGCAGACACATCCTCGCCATTTGTCATCCCTCTCGTTACCATGTTCACCGCAGAAGGGATCATTTCATGGGAGAACCTGTTTGAAAATTCGATTAATCGATCCAGCCTACGACCACCCTTACATAAGCCATTCCCAAAAGGTGATCAAAAACATCTGGTTTGCCCGCCTCACACTGACCACGCTCGCTGCGCTTACTCCTCCGGGTGTCGAAGTGCAAATCACAGATGAGAATATTGAGCCCGTTGACTTTGAAGAAGACGTGGATCTGGTCGGCGTGACCGGAATGTTGATGCATGCCCCAAGAGTCTACGAGATTGCGCAGAGGTTTCGTGAGAGAAAGATACCGGTCGTCATGGGCGGGCCTCACGCCTCGAGCCTTCCCCTCGAGGCCAAGGAGCATGTGGATGCCGTGGTCATCGGCGAAGCGGAAAATGTCTGGGAAGGGCTGATTGAAGATTTTAAGAAAGGGTCCCTCAAACCTTTCTACCAGGCAGAGTCCTTCTGCTCGATGGAAAGGCTCCCCTTTCCGAGGCTTGATCTTCTTCATAAAGATGCCTACATGACAATCAACTGTGTCCAGACGACCCGAGGGTGCCCTCATCAATGTGATTTTTGCCATGTCACGCATTTTTTTGGAAAGACTTATCGCTGCCGGCCGGTGGACGAGGTGATCGAAGAAGTGAAGCGGTTAGAAGGGGATTTTCTTGTTTTTATCGATGACAATATCGCTGGAAATCGCCGGTATGCCAAAGAGCTCTTTACCCGATTGAAGCCCCTCAAAAAGAAATGGGCCAGCCAGGCCAGTATGACCTTGACCCGGGACCCCGAGCTTCTGAAACTTGCTGCAGAAAGCGGTTGCGTCTCTCTATTCATCGGGGTCGAATCCCTCTCCCCGGAAAACTTGAAGGATGTAAATAAAAGCTTTAATCAAGCTTACCAATTTGAGGAAGCCATGAAAGCCGTTCACGACCACGACATCTTGATCGTGGCCGGGTTCATTTTTGGACTGGATCATGATGATGAAGGGGTCTTTGAAAGAACGCTTCGGTTTTGTGAACGGAATCGAATTGAACTGCCCAGTTTCTTCATTCTTACTCCCTTGCCCGGGACGGCCTTGTTTCAAAGGATGGAGTCAGAGGGCAGGCTTCTGCATAAGGATTGGGGTCAATACAATGGGGCCACGGTTGTTTTCAAACCGAGATGGATGACCGAAGAGACGCTTCAGCGGGGGTTTCATTGGGCATGCAAAGAGGGCTATTCCTGGGGTTCCATCTTTAAGAGGGTTTGCCATCCCCAACAACGATTCTTCACTCGGGTCCTTTCGAATATCGCCTACCGAAGCATTGCGCAGAGGACACCGGAGGGTTATCTTCCAAGCCTTTCGCGAATTTTGCAGAAGATGAACGATACTATCCCTCTCCAGAATACTCGGGACTTGATTCAGCGGGTGGGGGAGAAAATTGCAGAGAAGAAACTTCGGATTGGTCAAAAAGCAACCGATACGCTCAAACTCTATTCTACTTATAACGAGCGCGTTAGAACCCTGTTCGTCAGACTCGAAGGATCGATGGATCGGGAGGGAGCGAAAGAGTTGGTAGAGAGGCTGAAGGGGGTTTTAAACGTTAAGATACAGAAGGTCATCCTTGACTTTAAAGATGTTGGAGCATTTTCCTCAGAAGCGATCGCCCTGCTTTCCAGAAAGGGCCTTCTCCAGACAGAAGAAGGAAAACTCCTGATCGCTATGAACCCGCCGGGAATAACGGGTTAGTCTCCCCGCCTGCCGAGGAATGGTAGAGAAGAACTCTTTATCTTGAAAATCTGCGAGCCGCTCTCTGCCTTCTCCTCCTCGCCTCCTGCTGTTTTCTTTTCTTTCTTACGGAGGGTTTTTCGTAGGACCTTCTTTTCTTCAATTCCTTTAAGATTCCGTCCCTGGCGAGTTGGCGCTTTAAGGATTTAATCGCGTTCTCAATCTGGTTGTCTTGAACTTTAACTTCCAATGACCTCTCCTCTACCCCGTTAGAAAACCACACGTTTAACGCGTGGACGAGCCATATTCAGAATTGGAATATCTTTGATAAAAGACAATGTTAAAACCCTGTCATTTCTAACGGGGTTTCCTTTCTGTAAATCGGGTTATCTGTTGCTATCCCTTCTGCCTTTGAACTCGCCATCCCTTTTTTTCTGAGGCTTGGCCTCGCTGACGATCAAAGTCCGGTCCATAAAGGTCTTTCCATTGACGAGGGAGATCGCCTTCTCCGCCTCCGCTTGGGAGGCCATCTCGATGAAACCGAATCCTCTGGACCTCCCAGAATAAGAATCGGTAACAATTTTGACGGACTGAACTGCTCCTGCCTCAGCGAAGAGCTTCCGGAGGTCTTCTTCTGAAGCCCCGAAGGGGAGATTTCCTACATAAAGTTTTAAATTCATCTTCTTTCTCCTTCATCCATCCAATTTAAACTCCGTGGACTTTCCAAAAAACGCCGGGGAGGTCTCAAGAACTCAAAAAGTTCGGATAGCTTCATTTATGAACTAAATTTGAGCATCTGTCAAGTGAAATTCTGAGTGTGATAAAAATTTGACATTTAAATTCAGTTCATTTATATCAACTAAGGAATATCGGATAAACTTTGTAAAAGCATTATCAGAAAGGAGGCGAAGCTTGCATAAGATTACATACAAGAGAGAAATGGCCGAGAAAACGGTGTGTCATCTTAAGGTCGAGGCACCCAGAATTGCTCGGAAGGCAAAGCCAGGGCAGTTCGTCGTATTAAAAGCCGACGAGACTGGCGAGAGAATTCCCCTGACCATGGGAGGGACAGATCCGGCTGCCGGGACCATTGACTTGATCTTTCAAGTGGTCGGAAAGTCCACGGCCCTCCTGAGAACCCTCAATGTGGGCGACTCCATCCAGGATATCATCGGGCCTTTGGGAAGGCCGACCCATATTGAAAAAATTGGCACGGTCATCTGCGTCGGAGGTGGAACGGGCGTGGCCGTGATGTACCCGATTACCAAAGCTTACAAAGAGGCGGGAAACAATGTGATCGCCATCGTTGGCGCTCGAACGAAAGACCTACTGATCTTGGAAGAGGAGATGAAAGCAGCCAGTCACGACCTGCGGGTGACGACGGATGACGGGAGTTATGGTCATCACGGATTTGTGACCGATGTCCTTCGCAAGATTTTGGACGAGCAGAAAGACGTGAAATTGATCGTGGGAATCGGCCCTGTCCCGATGATGAAGTTTCTGTGCAAATTGACGAAGGAGTATGGGGTCAAGACGATGGTCAGTTTGAACCCCATCATGGTAGACGCGACAGGAATGTGCGGGGCCTGCCGGGTTACGGTGGGAGGCAAGACGAAATTTTGCTGCGTGGATGGCCCGGAATTTGACGGCCACGAGGTTGACTACGATGAACTGGTGAAACGGCAAAGGGCCTATCTCACGGAGGAGAAGGTGTCCATGGAACAATTTGCGACGGCGGGAAGACAGGGGGGTTGAGATGGCGGAAGAAAAAGAGAAAAAAGAGAAAACAAAAGTCGCAAGGCAGAAGATGCCCGAGCAAGACCCCAAGGTGAGAGCGAGGAATTTCGACGAGGTCCCCTTTGGATACACGCCCGAATTGGCCCAGCTGGAGGCGAGTCGCTGCCTTCAATGCAAGAAACCGAAGTGCATTGAGGGGTGTCCGGTAGAAGTCGAGATCCCGGCCTTTGTCAAGCTTATCAAAGAGGGGGATTTTGCCGGTGCGGCCCGGAAATTGAAGGAACGAAACAGTCTCCCAGCCGTCTGCGGCCGCGTCTGCCCTCAAGAAGACCAGTGTGAAAAGGTGTGCATCGTCGGGAAGAAGGATCAACCCGTCGCCGTCGGCAGATTGGAGCGATTTGCAGCCGATTGGGAGAGGACAAAAGGGGAGGTGGCGATCCCCGAAAAAACTCCTGCCACTGGGAAAAAAGTGGCGGTCGTGGGAGCCGGACCGGCCGGTTTGACCCTGGCAGGAGATCTTATCCTTAAAGGACATGAGGTGACCATTTTTGAGGCCCTCCATAAACCCGGAGGCGTTCTGATCTACGGTATTCCAGAGTTTCGTCTTCCCAAGGATATCGTCCAGTCGGAGGTCAACTATTTAGAGCGTTTGGGAGTGAAGGTAGAGTGTAACTGCGTCATCGGAAGGATTGAGACCGTCGATGAACTGCTTCAAGAGTATGACGCTGCTTTCTTAGGTTTGGGCGCAGGGCTCCCCCAGTTTTTGAATGTCCCCGGCGAGAACTATTGCGGCATCTATTCGGCAAACGAATATTTGACACGGTCCAATTTGATGAAGGCATACCTCTTTCCCAAATATGATACGCCGATCGCACGGGGGAAGAATGTGGCGGTCTTCGGAGCAGGGAATGTAGCCATGGATTCAGCGAGGACCGCTCTTCGATTGGGAGCGGATACCGTTCGGATCATCTACCGTCGGTCGAGGGATGAGATGCCGGCTCGTATCGAAGAGGTTCACCATGCAGAGGAAGAGGGCGTTCAATTCTATCTTCTTACAGCACCTACGAAATTCTTAGGAGACGATAACGGTTGGGTAACCGGTGTGGAATGCCTTCGCATGGAACTGGGAGAGCCTGATGAATCAGGGAGACGCAGACCGGTTCCCATTAAGGGTTCAGAATTTCAATTGGAGTGTGATATGGCAGTGGTCGCCATTGGTGCCGGTGCCAATCCGCTTCTTCCTACTCAGACACCGGGTTTGGACCTGAATAAGAGAGGATATATTGTTGCCAACCTTGAAACCGGAAAGACCACGAAGCCGCGGGTTTGGGCGGGAGGAGATATCGTGACAGGATCAGCCACTGTCATCCTGGCGATGGGTGCGGGAAGAAAATCGGCCGATTCGATTCACGAGTATCTGATGAATAAGTCATAATCCTTCCTACTCCCCTCATGAGAGAGGGAAGAAAGGATTGAGGTGAAGGGGCAGAGGCAATTGATTCTGCCCTTTTTTGTTAGATAAACCTTAAAGGGTACATCGAGGCTGGATCTTTAAAAAATCTCGTGAAAGGGTCGTATCTTCTTTTTCTATGAAGATTTTGGTAGATGCTGATGCTTGTCCCAAAGCCGTTTTGCAGATCTGCATGAGACTTGGACGAAAACACAATATCCCGGTCTGGACCGTCGCCAGTTTCAACCACCATATAGAATCGGATCATCATTTTGTGGTGGGAGACGGTTTTCAGGAAGCGGATGTGAAGATTATGAATCTAACCGAAGCAGGAGATGTGGTCGTGACAGGGGATTGGGGATTGGCAGCTGTGGTGCTGGGAAAGGAAGCAACATGTCTGAACCCGACGGGGAGGGAGTTTCGTCCGGAAAAGATGGGGTTCTTATTGGAGGAGCGTGAGGTTAGGGCTAAAATCCGTCGAGGGGGTGGCAAAACGAAAGGGCCAAAGAAGAGAACAACCGCAGACGATGAGCGATTCGAGCTTCGTTTGGAAGAAATTCTCTTTCGAAAGGAAAGGTGATGAAAAACACAATGTGGAGCTTACTCTCGGAAAATAGGCAAAAAAACGTCGAAATCGTGTAGCCTTTGGTTTGAACGGTACGGACTGGGATGCTATTCAATTCCTGTGCACATATCATTTTTTAGAAGCCCGCTTCTCAAAGGGAGACTTTTTGGGCCTTCCTTTGATTTGAGTTTCTTTTTTGAAACTCCAGCGGGTTTCTAAAATTTTTGGGGGGATCGGCTCGAAGCCTACCCCCTACCTATGGGAAACTTCCATCTTTCAGTCCATTTGAATATCAACAAAATTCCTGCCTTCGTTCTCCTTTCTTTAATTTTATTGTGACCTATTTTTTCCTTGGGGCCAACCACCCTAAAAATGAGAGCACGCCTTTGCTAAACCAACAAGGCTGAAAAGAAGCCACCCGGGATGCTTCCCGGGTGGCTTCTTCAGATCCTAACAACGTTCTACATCGCGAATCGCCGAACGTGCCTTGTCTTTAAATTCTTGTGAGAACTTACTCATATTATGTTCTTTTCGGGCATGCTCTTTTGCTTTCTTAAAAATTTCATCCTCTGTTTTACCACAGATGACAAAATCGCAATCAGAACCCACGTCCTTACAGCTAAGGCTTTTTTTCATTTCGAACATCTCCCTCCGGAGGATATTACGTTTACTTAACTATCCTCAATGAAATAATAATCATTCCCGTTCGAGCAAACAAGGGGACCCGTTAGAAGGCCTTCATATTAAGTAGAAAATGCCTCCTCTCCCCTGGCGGGAGAGGATTGAGGTGAGGGGGAAATGAGCTCAATTGTCCACCCCCACCCCCGCCCTCCCCCATCGAGGGGGAGGGGACTTAGTCATATTTTCATAGTTTGTGGGTGATGGACCGGTCATGTAAAATTTATTTGGGCCTGGCTTCTCTGGCGATCCAGGTGAGATTGAAAATGACTGTATTCCGTGTTATTTATTACCGTGGCTTAATTCAGTTCCTCCCAAGCGTTTCTCCCAAGGTAGTGATCTCATCGCTTTCCCAAAGATCATTCCTGAGATTCGTGCGAAGTTTTTTTCGGGCAAGCTTGCCTCTTGAAAATCAAACGGGAGGTCCTGTTGGGTTGAACGGAAGGAAGACAATGAAACTTGGTCTGGTAGGTTTTCCTCAAGTTGGTAAACGAACGCTCTTTCGGCTCTTGACCGGTAAAGAACCCTTTTCAGAAGGCAAAAAAGGGAATGGTCTGGGGTTGGCAAAGGTGAGAGATGCACGCTTCGATCGCCTCGTCGAGATGTATGCTCCGCGTCAGGAGACCCCTGCCCATATTGAATTTTCCCTTCTCCCTGACTTAGACCAGCAGACCTCTCGCAATGACCAGATCCTGCGGGGGCTGGAGCAGGTGGATGTCATCTGTCACCTTGTTCGAACTTTTCAGGACGACACGGTTTTCCACATCCATGGAACGGTCGATCCTCGTCGCGATATCCTGCTCTTCAACGAAGAGCTGCAACTGAACGATCTCCTTTTTATTGAAAAGCGCCTCGAGCGGCTCACAAAGGAACAAAACAAAAAAAGAGACGTCCAAAAGACAGCTATGGAGACAGATCTTCTTACACGCATGAAAGAGTGTCTTGAATCGGGCCGTTTTTTGAAAAACTTGTCCTTAGCCGAGGCCGAAGAAAAGCTTATTGCCAGCTACCCTCTGCTCACTCGCAAAGCAACGATCATTATTCTCAATGTCGGTGAGGAGGGGCTGGGCGATCAGAATCTGACCGAAAAACTGAGGAACGCCTTTTCTCCCCAGGGGTTCCAGTGGACTGCTGTCTCTGCCAAGCTTGAACAGGAACTTTGCCAGCTCGATGCCACAGAGCGCCAGACCTTTCTTGAGGAACTTCGTCTCGATCAACCGGCCCTGGACAGGTTGACGATGCTTTGTTACAAAACGCTCGGCCTCATCTCGTTTTTCACTGTGGGTTCAGACGAGGTGCGCGCCTGGACAAACCGGCAGGGAGCCCTCGCCCCACAAGCCGCGGGTGTCATTCATTCTGACATTGAGCACGGGTTCATCCGGGCAGAGGTGATGAAATATCAGGATTTGATTAAATTGGGAAGTGAGCAAAAGGTTAGAGAAGTGGGCAAATATATGCAGAAGGGCAGGGACTATATCATTGAAGACGGTGATATCGTCAATTTTCTGTTTAATGTTTGAAGCGTTCTAAGCATTCACCGGCACCTTATTTCCTCCAATCCCCGTCAGTTTCTTACCGGGAAGCCATCCTTTCGTGAGAAACGGAACTTAAGATCTTGTTTCGGAGGACCGTGTACCTGTATGCGGCTTCAATCGCCCGAGCAGCTCTTTGGGGACCGGGGAAGATCGGAACTCCTCGTTCAACAAGCTTTTTTAAAAGCGGGTCCGTTACGCTTTGAAAAGTATACCCGACAAAACGTCTATTATGGGTTTCAATCAAGCGAAGAATTGCCTCGGACTGAAAATTGACCAACGTAGCAGTCTGTTCTGCAATATGATCTGGAGAGACACCTGCTTGCCTTAGCATGCGTCCAAGCCTCCGGCTAGGCGTGTAGAAATAGAAAAGTAGGTAGGCTGCGTTTTTCTCCTCCAACAACGCCTTCGGGATTTCGGAAAAGTAATCCGTGACGTTTTTGGCAAAGGTGAGATCCAGCGGGTTACTGATGCTTCCTGTCTGGGGCATGAGTGGTCTCAGCCTTTTGATTGTCTCTGGTGAGAGCGGCGGCAATTCGAGGCCTGCCCGTCCGCAGGCGTCTGCCGCTTCGGCCCCGGGCCCTCCGGAATGGGTCTGAATCAGCACACGTCGCCCTGTGCTCTTGGGGAGAGAACCCAGGATCCAACAGTAATCGAACATCTCCATGATCGACCGGGCCCGGATGATCCCGCCCTGACGGAAGATGCCTTCATAGAGCCTGTCCGGTCCTGCTAATGCGCCGGTGTGTGAAAGACCTGCCCGGCTGCCCCCTTCCGACCCGCCGATATAGAAGGCCACGATGGGTTTTTTCGGAACGATCGATCTCGCCATTTCCACAAACGCCCTTCCCCGACGGATGCCCTCAATATAGAGGGCGATCACTTTTGTATCGGGACAGGCGCCCAGGTATTCCATACAATCGACGATATCAATATTGGCTTCGTTTCCCACACTAAACGCCGTGCTAAATCCCAGGCCATAATCGGAAAGATAGGTGAACATTTGTGTTACGAAGCTTCCACTCTGAGAGGCCATGCCGATAAAGCCGGGACCACCTTCAAAAGTCATGAAGGTCGTGTTCAGCTTTTGGCGAGGATTGGCCACGCCAATACAGTTCGGACCCAAGAAGCGCATACCATATTTTTTGGCAACGGCGACCAGGTCTTTTTCAAGCTTGATTCCGTTGCCGCCCACTTCCTTAAAACCGCCTGAAATGACAATGGCATATTTGACGCCCTTCCTGCCGCATGCATCCATGGTCTCGGCCACGAGTCGCGTGGGAAGTACGATCAGAGCCAGGTCGGGCACCTTTGGCAGATCGAGGACGCTCCGGTAGGCCTTCAGATTCTGCACCTGATTCTCTTTGAGGTGAATAGGATAAATCTCACCTTCAAAGCCCAAATCCAGAACAGAATCGAGAAGACTTGTTCCCATGGAAGAGGCGTTATTGGAGGCCCCGAAAAGGGCGATGCTTTTCGGGTTGGCAATAGGGTATAGGGGACTGGCTTCAATCGAATCCATCATGTTGCGTCTCTTCTCAGCACAACGAGCGCATCCGCGGCGACCACGCGGCCTTCCGGAGTCATGATCATGGGGTTGATGTCGAGTTCAGATACCGCCTCAAGTTCCAATCCGATCTGTCCAACCGCGATCAGGGTGCGGCAAAGCACGTCCATATCCACGGGCTTCTGTCCGCGGAAAGCGCCGAGAATGGCTTTGAAGCGCAGCTCTTCGGCCATGTCCTTGGCCTCAATCATGTCAAAGGGGGCCATGCGGAAGACGGTGTCCTGAAACACCTCTGTCATGATCCCGCCTATTCCCAGCATGACACAGGGACCGAATTGGGAATCGCGGTTCAGGCCGACGACCAATTCGCGCTGACCGGGCACCATCTCCTGAACAAGCACCCCATCAAGCTCCAGCTCAATACCTTGGATGATGCGCCTGTAGGCTTCACGGACATCTCCTTCACTCCTGAGGTTCAGCTCAATGCCTCCCCGGTCGCTTTTGTGCATGAGTTCAGCTGAGCAAGCCTTGAGCGCCACCGGGAACCCGAGGTCTTTCGCGAGTAATACTGCCTCGTCGGCACTATGCGACAATTTCTCTCTCGTGACGGGGATGCCGTAAAGCCCGAGTAGCTGTTTCGACTCGTATTCGGAGAGTGCCTTTTGGCTCTTGTTCAGTCCGGATCGTATCAAATCTTCTGCGCGACTCTTTTTTTTCATATCAAAACTTGACTAAATTTTCTGTGGCTTCTGCGAGTCCTGCTCCAAATTTAGCTAAGGAGCAACCAGAATCTTGATTTCTTCTTTTTCTTTTTTTGTCAGGACTTCGAAGCCTTCAGCAGATATTTGATCGAGGGGAATGACTCTTGTCACGATGAGCTCGGGCCGGATCCCTTTGGACTCTATCCAGGACATCGCGGGAGGAAAATTGACCGAGTTCGTGCCGATCATGGTGGTCTCCCGGGTCACAAATCCGAGCATATGCACGGGAACGCGGTCCGTAAAGATCCCCTGGACAATGACTTTGCCTTGGTAGCGGACAGAAGCCAAGCAATCTTTCAGCGAGGCCTCGATTCCCACTGCCTCAACTGCCACATCCACTCCTCTGCCGGCAGAAAGCTCTTTGATTCTGACAGGGATCTTTTCTGCCAGAGGATTCAGCACCAAGGTGGCGCCCAGCTCTTCTGCTTTTTTTCTTCTTCTTTCTGAAATATCCGTTACGTAAATCTTTTCCACCCCAATCGCTTTAAGGCCGAGCAATACCATCAGTCCCACAGGCCCGGCACCCGCGACCAGAACTGTGTCGCTCGGTTGGACGCTCCCCTTTTCGATCGCATAAGCAGCGCCGGCAAGGGGTTCAACCACGGCTGCTTGTTCCCAGCTCATCTTCCCGGGCTTCTTGATCATCCTTTCCTGCGGACATGCCAAGTATTCGGCATAGGCCCCTTTTTGAACAGCGATCACCTGATCCCCGGCTTCAAATCCCTTGACTTTGCTCCCGGCTTCTACAATTTCACCACAAGCCTCATGCCCGAACGAGCTTTGAGGAAATAGGCCGTGCTCATATTCATGGAGGTCCGACCCGCAGATACCGCAGTACTTGACCCTTACTTTCGCCTCCCTTGGTCCAGGCTTGGGTTCGGCCACTTCCTCAACGCACAGGTCGCGGATGCCGTGAAAAACAGCTGCTTTCATAAGAGGCTGATATCCTTTCTAACTGACTTGCAATCCTCACGGTAGAGCATTTTTTCACAAAGCCTAACAGATATGGTGGGGAAAAGTCAACGCTGAACGATCTTCTGGGTTAAGACAGTAAAGGAAAGGAGCGAGATCCCAGAACTGACGGCGCTGGTGAAATAGCGGTCTATCAGGCGCTCTTAATCCCGGCTGCTCGTTTGGCCTTCTCTTTGTATTTCTTCAAGGGTGATTCGGCCAAGATCATCATTTTCTGGGCTGCCATAGACCCTTCAGCATGAACGGTGGTTACCTCATGGAACGAGGCTTCATGGGAACAAACCATGCGTTGAGCGGCGTGGATCATCTTCAGCCGATCCTCGGTGCTAAACTTGGCCGAACCTCCAAGATAATGCTCCAGATAGTCATGAATCTCGGGGTTTTCCCAGTCCTTCCGGTCCGGGGTTGTAGCCAGAATACCGCCGCAGATATCCTGAATCCATTTTACAAATTCATGATATCTACTCGAAAAATGGAGCTTGGCCATGTTGGCGATGAGGGGATTGGGGACCGCGATGTCCCCATACATGACCGGTTCTTTGGCTGCGGCATTGGTCAGCGCCCGAAGCGTCTCCACATAACCGGCGATATCAGCCAATTTGTCCCGGACATGGCCCACTTTCTCCAGGCCGTTATACTCCGCCATCGCCACCGCACAGCCAGCCATCGTCTCCACGGAGGGGACCTTGTAGCTGATAGCCGTAAAGCGGTGAAAGGTTGCGAAGGTGTAAGCGATGAGCATGGAGAATTGCCATTCCCCGCACATGAAAACTCTGTCCCAGGGCACAAAGACATTGTCAAAGACGATCATGGCCTCGGTTAGTTCGCGGACCGGGTAGTCGGGATGAAACTCGTGGGCGCTCCACTGGCCCCGGCCGGCCCGACAGATAAAAACAATTCCTTTGGAATTAGCCGGAATGGCAAAGCTCACGGCATAATCCGCTTCGCTCTCCCGCATCTGGCGCGTAGGGACCACGATGATTTCGTTGGCAACCGGCGCGCTGGTGATATGAATCTTGGCCCCTTTGACCACAATCCCATCCTTGTTCTTATCCACCACATGCAAATAGTAATCGGGATGTTTTTGCTGGGAAGGTTCTTTGGATCGGTCACCCTTGACACAGGTCACGGCTCCACACATGGCCAGATCATGCTTCCGGATATGCTCCAGAAAATTCATTGCATTTTCCTGGTATTGTTTCTTGCCCATCTGCCCAGCAACGACAAAGGCGGCATTGAGGCAGTCCGTGCCGATATCCTTGCCGAAAGGAAGGCCTCCGGTCAATTCGATCGACCGCTGAATCATTTTTGTGCGGAGCGCAAGATCTTCGGCGTTCCGGGGAGTGACAAAATAACGGTTGATGGGCTCTCCGGTCTTCGGGTGAGGGACCACAAACAATTCTCTTACCTCCGGATCCTCTGAAGCGGTCAGCGCGAACCCCTGGGAAACGGTATCTACCGAGACGCCGAGTATCGGGTGGGTCGTTACGTCAGCTACCTTTTCGCCGCGGATATAAACACGCCGTCCGTCCTTCAAACTCTGTTTGTATTGTTCGACTGTCCGAATTCCCATTTGCTGCTCCTTTGTGTAAATATAGAGTGATGGAGGTGTCCCGCGGACTCCCTCCCTTTGCAACCTAGCTTAACACGTCTGACGCACGATTGTAAGGTCCTCCAGCAGTTAGGGCGAAAATGTGAAAAAATCGGACGGTGCAGCGATAAGCTATATCGCCCTTGAATCTTGGAAAGTGATAATTATCCTTATAATCAGAAGGGAGGTTTTATCCTATGGACAAAATGATTCGCTGGGAAGACTTGCAGTCTGGGTGTACTCTTACGGTTTGTGCGGAGGCGGAGACAGGACTCTTTGAGAAGATCTTGGAACATGGCCGGACGGCTCACGGCATGAAAGAATTCTCGCCGGATTTTTATAATAAGGTGCGCGCTTCAATTCGAGAGGGATACTGCGACCTGGAAGATGAACTGTGCCAGTACGGAGAGTGCTGCTGTTAGGGAGGGCAAAGAGGATATCGTTCTTGATACAAGAAACAAGGGACGTTGTCGTGGCAACCACAGCACATTAGTACATTTCGAAATTCCCGCGGATAATGTCGAAAGAGCGAAATCATTTTATTCAACGCTTTTCGGCTGGGAAGTAAAGGAAACAGGCTGGATCTTATTCCTCATTTCTCGCTTGGTCGTTGCCGATTTTCGATAGGCGCCTTGAGTGACGGATTTGGACAATTTTTAACCATTTGTCCGAACTCGGCCACAAAATTCGGCACTACGCAACATTGTATCTTCAAAAAACTATTAAAAAACAAAGTGTTGTAAGTCTCGAAAATTTGGTATAATATATGCTTATTAAATTTCCAGTGATTTCTTGAAGGTAGCAGTGTTTCTTAATGCGACAGAAGGAAACCTGGTCCGTGGTATAGGGGCAAGAGGCCCTGCTCAATTTGGTTTTGTATCGAATTCTTCGCCCATAATTTAATCTTTCATAGTGCCATGAGCTTCGTCTTCATCGGAAAGAACGAGTCCAAGATTCGCCAAAACATCCTCCGCGGTGTATACGAAGAAAATCTCCTTATGCTCTATAAGGGCCGCCCAGCCTTATCCCGTCGGGGACCCTTCCCCTTAAAGAAAATTCTCTTTTCTGCGGTGCTCTGCGTCTTGGCGGTCCTGATCCACGGCCAGTACACGGGCAGTTCGTTCGCGCCGGAGCAGACCCCGAATACGAGAATCCCCCTTGCTTCCCTTCCCGAGCCGGCGGAACCTGCCGCGGATAGGAATGCCACCACTTCCCCCCTTTCTGCAGCGGGCGTCTCAGCAGAATCGACCCCAAGTATGACCAACTCCTCTCTCCTTCCTATGCCAAGTGTTTCTTCAGAAGGCGTAGCGAACGCCTCCGAGTTCGTTGCCTTTCTAAACAATCGGAATGGTTCCTTTAGCAGGATGCTCGACCTGAAAATCAAGACGATCATGATCGATCCGGGTCATGGCGGGAGCGCCACCGGCACCATCGGAAAGATGGGCACTATGGAAAAGGATGTGGCACTGGACATCGCCAAGAGATTGAAGGCCCGTCTCGTCAAGAGCGGTTGCTACCATGTGCTCATGACGAGGGAGGACGATTCAACAGTGCCTCTTGAAAAAAGGGTGTCTCTTACCCAGGAAGCAAAAGCGGATCTCTTCATATCGGTTCACCTCAATTACTTGCCCCGCAAACCCACGAACATCGTTGAGACGTATTATTTTGGGCCTTCCAACGACGAAAAAACACTGAGGCTCGCGCAGCAAGAAAACGCAGGATCGGAATACGGGCTGAGCGATTTCAAGGAGGTCATGGAAAAGCTTGGCAAGACCATGAAGCTTCAGGAGTCTAAGAAGCTTGCAGAATCCATCCAGGCCAATCTCTTCCTGAACAGCAGGAAGCATGGCGAAGACATACAGAACCACGGCGTCAAGAGGGCGCCATTTGTCGTCCTTCTCGGAGTGGACGTACCCGCCGTGCTGGCGGAGGTCTCGTGCCTCAGCAATCTCGAAGAGGAGGAGAAGCTCCGTTCGGAGAGTCACAGGGAGAACATTGCCGGGTATCTCGCAGCCGGCATTTTCGATTATCTAAGTAAAGGAGCGCTTAGCCATGAAGCCAAAAGATGAGCAAAAACAAGAGAACGTCCTGTTTGTCGGTATCGATCTTGGAACATCACGAAGTGCGATCTCTTCGAGTAACGGCAAGCGGGAATGGATCGAGAGCTATGTCGGCTGGCCGAAGGACTTTATCGCGGAGCAGGTCGTCGGCAAACCCGTACTCTTCGGCGCCGAAGCCCTTCAGCACCGGCTTTCCCTCGATTTCTGCAGGCCCCTTGAACGGGGCATCATCAAGGAGGGGATCGAAAGCAGCGAGAGGGCGGTCAAGGAAATCATCAGGCATCTTGTTCATCTTGCAAAGCCTGAGTCCGGCCAGAAGATCCATGCAGTGGTCGGGGTGCCCGCCGAATCGCTAAAAGTCAACAAGCTTGCCATCCGGAAGGCGGTTGCGGAATATGTGCATACCCTCATGGTGGTATCGGAACCGTTTGCGATCGCCTACGGGATGACTCTGTTGAACGACGCACTCATCATCGACATCGGTGCCGGGACCGTCGATTTTTGCATCATGCACGGAACGATCCCCTTGGAAGAAGACCAGCGGACCATTCTGACGGCGGGCGACTATATCGACGAGCAGCTCTTCAATTATCTCATCGAGAAATATCCGAACTCAAAGTTCAATAAGAACATGGTCAGGCTGTTTAAGGAGAAATTCAGTTTTGTGCGGGACATCCGTGAAGAGATTCATGTCGAGCTGCCGGTGAACGGCAAACCGGTCATGCATGACATCAAGGATGAGATCCGACGGGCCTGCGAAAGTATGCTGCCGTCACTCGTCGAGACCACGACCGAGATGATCGCCCGGTTCGATCCCGAATTCCAGATGAAGATTAAGAACAACATCGTCCTTGCTGGTGGCGGGAGCCTCATCAGAGGGATTGCCGAGTACCTGCAGGATGCCTTGAAGGAATACGGCACCTGCAAGGTCACCCGTGTTGCAGACCCGCTCTTTGCGGGCGCGGACGGTGCGCTCAAGCTCGCCCAGGACATGCCTACCAAATATTGGGAAACACTTTGAACGCATGCAGAACCACGCAATCATCGTCATCCTTATTATTATTGCCCTGGGACTTATCCTCCTTATGGTCCGGAAGCCAAAGCTGTTTTTTAGCCTTATTGGCCTCGGTCTCTTGCTGGCAGGATTGGTCTATGTGATCCTGAGCATTTCGGGCTCAGGCTCGGAGCAGAAAAAGAAAATGATTCACGAAGAGGAAGAACAGTTTGATGCAGACCGCTGATTGCCCTCGGGGTTGATTTTCCTCCTGTCGAGTGTCAAGGTTGTCCGGTCTCGTTTCCTTCGCGTCGCCCCTTTATGGTCGCTCGGAAGATTCTGCCTCCGCAACTCCCTTCTCTTTCTCAATTGTTTTAGAACCCTCTTCCGCTTGGTGTTTGGATCCATTCACCCTGTTAGAAATGACGCCCCCGCCATGTCGAAGGGTCGCAACGGCTGGAATTTCTAACAGGGTTCACCTGGGCTGTTGTCCAATAAATACAGTCTTTCTCTCCGCAAGATAGGGGATTCACCTTATTTACCTGCTAAGTCATTCTTGGTAACCTGACCGTAAGTGGTCGTATACCCTTAATTTTAGAACTATTACCAAGGAGGTGAGAGAAAATGATTCAGGTTTGTTATTGCAAAGGGTGCGGGGTGGTTTATGGCGAAAAAGAACCTCTATCCGATAAGCGAAGGACGTATGGTCTGTGCCCGAAGCACCTCAAGATCTCTCTAAAAGAGTTAAAAGTGGGAATGAAAAAACCGATCCACAGAGGAGGTTTTTCAAGAAATTAAAACTTCACAATCTGATCTCAGTGCGATGGACCTTGAATTACCGGGAGAAAATAGCCTTGAGTTGACTGAAAAAATAAAACCTTAACATCCGAACATCTTGCAGTGCCACTCGCCATGCAAGAGGGCGTCTGGCAGTGCCTTCAGAGTAAAGGGAAACCCCGCCTGTCGTAAAGATGCTGCCTGCCCTACCCCAAACCCTTTCTTTCCTTCTCACTCCTCACACCTTCATCCTGTATTGACTTTCCAATGGAGATAAATTATTTCTCAAAGAGCTTTGGAAATCGTATCAACCAATCAGAAAGAAAGGAGAAAAACAATATGAAGGTTGTTGCGTTTAATGGTAGCCCAAGGAAGGATGGCAATACGACCATCCTCATCAACCATGTCTTCCGTGAGATTGAAAAAGAAGGCGTTGAAACAGAATTGGTACAGCTTTCGGGAAAGAAAATTCATGGTTGTATTGCGTGTTATAAGTGTTTTGAAAACAAGGATCAGCGCTGCGCCGTGAAGGATGACGTTGCAAATGAGTGCATAGAGAAAATGATAAAGGCGGAGGGGATTATTTTAGGCTCCCCTGTCTATTTTACCGATGTGACAGCCGAAATGAAGGCGCTTATGGATCGTGCTGGTTTTGTATCTATGGCCAATGGCGGGATGTATAAGAACAAGGTGGGTGCTACTGTGGTTGCGGTGCGTCGTTCCGGCGCGATACACACTCTTGACACCATGAATCATTTTTTTCTTGCTGGGCAAATGATCGTGGCTGGTCGAGGTATTGGTGTTGGCAGGGATAAGGGGGAAGTGGAAAAGGACGAAGAAGGGTTGCAGGCCGTAAAAGCGCTTGGACAGAGGATGGCTTGGTTGCTTAAGAGACTACGGGGTTAAGCTGGCTATGTTACTCATAGACTAAGAATCAACATTTTTTTCTCATCCCTGATCGGCAGGGAGAGAATTTTTTCCAGTTTCCGTTTCATCCGCCTGCGCAGAAGACCAGAGCCGGCGTTCCAGGGCAGGGCTGAAAAAGCCCTGCCCTGGGCGTGACGGTCAAGAGCGACCTCTCCCACCGTGACCCCCACCAAGATGGCCACTAAAGTGATGATCAAGGTGGCCCCCATGGTGGAAATGATGAAAGCCATCAGAATCATGATGGAACGAAAAGTAGCCATACGGGTAGTACCCATAATCATAATAATGTGGATAATCGGAATACCCATAGGTGGCGTACCCTACACAGCCCGATAATGCCAATGCGAACAGAAGCATCAGCGCCGTCAACATTAATTTAGTATTCATAGCATCACATCCTCTCTATTGCTTTTCACTTTCGTCATCAACAAGAACCCAATACCATTTATGCTGCCCTTGCCTAATACAAGTTTAAAACATTTGTTTTATAAATTCAAACGCTTGTTTTAAACCTCACCTAAATTCTTGATCGGTGACCTCTTCGATCCTCAGAGAAAGGGGAGCAAGCTCGGCAGGGCTATTGACCGTGCCTCCCTTATGGGATAAAGAATAGAAGGCCGTCATTTTTCGAGGTGGATGTTTTGAGGAGAGAATCTTATGTCGGTCGATAACCTTCGGAATTTTTTTGAGCCGAAAGGCATCGTCATTGTAGGAGCGCGAAGGTCTTTTGGCTTCGGGTATGGCATCCCCCTTTTTTGCAGAACCATGGCTGGGGAAATCGTCTCCATCTTGTCAATCCTGCGGGAGGGGAGTTACACGGGCGGAATGTTTACAAACGAGTTCAGGATGTCCCCGAACCTCTTGATCTGGCCATCGTGATCGTTCCCGCTGAGGCCGTTCCCGGTGTGATGGAAGAGATTGGAGAGCGAGGGATCAAACACACCATCATCGAGACCGCCGGTTTTTCTGAAACGGGTGAGAGCGGTTTGGCGTTACAAGAGAAGGTGAAAACTATTGCCATGGGATATGGGATGCGAGTCATCGGGCCGAACTGCGTGGGTGTCATCAACACGGAAAATAGATTTGCCTCAGTGGAATTGATTGAGGAGGCTCTTACTCCGGGACCTGTCTCGATCATTGCGCAGAGCGGGGTTTTCGGCAATATCCTGCTCGATCATCTCCCCCAGCACGGTCTTTTCATTTCAAAAGCGGTCACTCTGGGCAACCGCCTTGACGTTGATGAATCGGAGTTACTGGAATATTTGGACGAAGACCGCTTCACGCGAGTCATCATGATTTATCTGGAAGGAGCTGCAAATGGCGCTCGTTTGATGAAGTCCCTCGCCAAGGTGACTCAGAACAAGCCCGTTCTGATATTAAAGAGCGGCAGGACTCAAACCGGCAAACAGGCAACGGCCTCGCATACCGGTTCCCTGTCAGGGCAGGATCATATCTACGATGCCGCATTCGCTCAGGCCGGGGCGATTCGAGCAGATACCCTTTCCGGGCTGATCGATGCGGTTCGAGTATTTGCTACCCAGCCTTTGCCCAAAGGCAACCGCCTTGGCATTATCACGACAAGCGGAAGCCTGGGAGCCTTGGCAACGGATGTGGCCGTGTCCGGCGGACTCACCATGCCTCCCCTTTCCCCTTTCACAGTGAATCAGGCTCGAGACATTGCGCCGGACTGGATGAACGTGAGAAACCCCCTTGATCTTGGTCCCTCGCAGAAGTTCAACCGGCTCTTGCCGATGCTACTGGCCGATTCAGAAATTGATATGGTCCTTGCGATTATTGTCCTCCCCTACGTGGCTATCAAGAATCTCAAGAGCGCCGGAGTCACCGCAAGAGATTTGTTCGGGGACATCGCATTGGTACGCAACGAACATCCGGAAAAACCTCTCGTCGGCGTGGTCATCGGCCACCCTGAGTTTGTAGAGGATATCGCCTCCCTTTGCGGCCAGTCCATACCCATTTTCGCTTCGCCGGAACCGGCGGCAAAGGCCCTCGCGACCTTATGGCGTTACTCGAGAACGCATGATTATCGAATGCAAAAGAATCGGAAATGCCAAAGTAGCTTTGATGATCAAAGAATTTCAGAAGACACCTCTCTCGTAGGATGAGAAAGGTGAAGAGAAGTAACTGCTTTTGTCTTCTCGGACGAAGATCGAAAAGGTTTGCTGACAGGGGTTGTCAATTACGGACAACCCCTCCTGTTCATTTTTCCCGACTATTTTTCAGCTGATTATTTTTACGTTGGTGGCCTGGGGACCTTTGGGACCCTGGGTCACTTCAAATTCAACTTCATCACCCTCTTTCAGGGATTTGAAGCCCTCGCCTTGAATAGCGGAGTGGTGCACAAACACGTCCTTCTGGCCCTCCACTTCGATAAACCCAAAGCCCTTCCGATCGTTGAACCATTTCACTCTTCCTGTCATTGGAACCTCCGTTAATCAAAACCGAAATTAGCTCTCATTATCGCCCGCGGAACCCTGGAAAAGCAAGGATTTTTTCTCCTCAGATGCCTCGAGGCAGAATTCGCCGCGAAAACCAACACTCGCTTCCCTTTTCAGACTAAAATTAATCATTCCTTCTGCCGAAGACAAGATTTAGAAAAAAGCAGGCGAAAAATCATGCCTGTGGGCGGCGGGTTCCCCCTGCAAGCATGATTAAGAGATCGAATGCTTCTTGACGCAACCTGTCAGTCGGAAAAAAGATCGGGCGTGATTTCGACCGTCAATCCGTCGGCATGTATCAACCGAGAGGCCAGACCCTGAATTTTTGGAAGTTCGTACTCAAAGAAAAAACGGAAAGCAAAAAATTTACCGTTATAAAAATTTGCCTCTGCCCCGGCCGGACTGTTCCTCAGGGCCTTCACGACCGCCGTGGCCTGGAGAAGCCATTGCCATCCCACTGAGATGATTCCAAAGAACTCGAGGTAGAGGGTGGCGTCGGCTGAAAAAACCTCGGGCGTTTCCTTCTTCTGCACACCCATGAGATAGGCCGTCACCTGTTGAAGCGTTTCCAGCGCCTGTTTGAGTTTCTGAACGTATGAATCGAGTTCCCCGAGTTTTTCCGCTTCACGAATGGTTTTTTGAACTTCCTCCAGATAGAGCTTGTAAGCCTTACCGCCTTTCATCGTTACATTTCGACCCAGAAGGGTCAGTCCCTGTATGCCCGTGGTACCCTCATGGATCGGATGAATCCGCGCGTCCCGATAATATTGTTCTAAGGGATAGTCATCGCAGTAGCCAGACCCGCCCAGGCATTGTACCCCCTGGCTGACCGAAAGGATACCCATTTCCGACGGATAGCTTTTGGCTACCGGGGTCAGGAGCTCTAACAAAAGCTCGTTCTTTTCCTTTTCTTCTCCGGTAAGAACGATGGCGAGATCGGCATATTTCGCGGCTTGCATCAGCAAAGAGAGAGCGCCTTCTATCACCGAGCGTTGGAAAAGGAGCATGCGCTTCACATCCGGGTGCTCGATGAGAGGAATTTGAGGCAGGGTGGGGTCCTTGGTTGACAATTTTCTGCCCTGAAGTCGCGTCTTGGTATAGTCCAGGGCCGCATAGTACGCAGCCGAGGCAATGGCCGCAGCCCCTGCTCCGACGCCGATGCGTGCCTCGTTCATCATCTGAAACATGAGAAGGAGTCCTTGATGGGGTTCACCTACCAAGTAGCCGCGACAATTATCGCTGTCTCCCATGCTGAGCTGGGCGATGGGACATCCTCGATAACCTAACTTGTGAAAGACTCCGGAGGTGACCACATCGTTGGAAACCAATTGACCTTTCTCGTCTATCCGCTTTTTGGGGACGACGAAAAGCGAGATGCCTTTCACGCCGGCAGGGGCGCCTTTGATTTTGGCCAGCATGAGATGGATCACGTTGTCCACGCCGTCGTGGTCTCCGGCCGATATGAATATCTTTTGACCTTTGATCTTGTAGTAGCCATGATCCGTGGGCTCTGCCATCGTTGTGATGTCGGCGAGTGAACTTCCGGCTTCGGGTTCGGTCAAAGCCATGGTCCCCTGCCACTTTCCTGAAAGCATGTTGGGGAGATAGGTTTTCTTCAGGTCCTCTTTTCCAAAGTTTAGGATGAGACGGGCGGCCCCTGTGGTCAGCCCCGTATAGGCCGCCGCCGAATAATTCGCCGCGCAAAAAATGAACCTGGTCCCCATACCAATCATTTGAGGAAGCTGCTGCCCTCCCCACTCGAAGGGGATGTCGTCACCCAGCCAGCCCCCTGTGCCGCATTCCTCCAGAAGCTTTCTCACCGAGGAGTGGACCTTAATCTGATCCCCAACGAGTTCCGGCGGATTCTGATCCATTTCCTGACAGATCGGCCAGAGAAGACCCGTCGCCAGTTCCATGGCTGCTTTTAAGACCATGTCGAGCATTTTGCCGTCGTATTCTTTATAGTAATCGTATTGGGTCAGCGTGCCGACATCAAAGACCTCGTGAAGCAAGAACTTTAAATTCCTTTCGCTGATAAACTTGGATGCCATCTTTATGCCCTCCTGTCTCGTTAAAAGAGCAGTGTTATGAAAACGAATAACGGTTCAAACCAGGGGAAACGGTCCGCGAACGAAGTACTTCTCCGTCAAAACGCTTGTATGTTTTAACCTTATCAGTGGGTTATTATCAAGAGGCTAATGTTACAACGTTAGGTAGTATGGATTATAGCAGACGGGAATTTTTTGACTCTTCCTCCTGCCGGCATAAGGCATGACTCCATTGTGCCTGGGTTCGAGTTCATCCTGCAAAATCAGACGGGCTTAAATGCCTCCAGGCTTTCGAGAAAATCGAGCATCTTGAGGTAAAGAAGATCTCTTTTTCTAAGGATCTCTTCTTCCGTCCTCCCGCCATAATCATAAATTCCTTTGGCAGTACTGACGCCCAGATGTCCCTGTTTCACCCTTTCTTCGATGAGAGGGTTTTCCCCGGCCGTGCCCGTCGTCATGTCATGGATCAAATTAAGTCCGGTGAAATCCAGGCTCTGGACGACCCCCACGATGGGCAGGCGTATCCCGAGACTGGTCTTCACAGCTAAATCAACCTGCTCAGGAGTTGCCCAGCCGTTTGTGACCATCTCCAAAGCAGTACGGACAATCGCATTCTGAATTCGGTTGACAATGAAGCGTCGGACGAATTGTTTCATCACCAGGGGTTTTTTGCCGATTCTCTCCATCAATGCTGCGGCAAATTGCAGAACACCCGGAGCCGTCAACGGGCCAGGGGCCACTTCTACAAGAGGAATGATATGCGGAGGAGCAAACCAGTGGGCGACCACCACACGGGAAGGGTCTTTGACTTCTATGATTTTGAAGATGTCCAACCCTGAGGTGTTACTGGCCAGGGCTATGTCTTGCCGGCATGTGGCTTCTAATTGGAGAAAAACTTTTCTCTTGACTTCAGGAATTTCGGCCACTGCCTCCTGAATGAAATCCACTTCCCTGACTGCGTTCGCCAGGTCTGTTGTCGGCCGGATGCGATCCAGGATCGGTGGGATCTCTTGAGGACTCACCCGTCCGTAATCGGCCAAGGTCTGGAGGTTCGACTCCACCAACCTGAGTGCACGAACAAGGAAGTCATTCTTCAAGTCAACCAAATGCACCAGAATGCCAGCCTGGGCGAAGACCTGGGCGATGGAATGGCCCATCACTCCAGCTCCGATCACAGCGACCCGTTTCACATTTTTCGGATCCATTGAATCACCTCCTGAGTCTTTTATCCTTACCGATGCGCGCCCGGGTGAAAAAGAAAAGGCAGGATAGAGGTTAACCGATAAGACTTCTTATCACCTTCATGTTTTTCAGGTCTTCGACGGTATCCTTCCTCGGGGTCTCCATAATCCCGGGGAGGTGCCTCAATGATGGATGATTGACCAGATATCTGAACCCTTCCAATCCGACGCATCCCTCACCAATGTGCCAATGCCGATCTTTCCTCGACCCCAAGGGAGTCTTTGAATCATTGAGATGAAGGAGATGGAGTCGTTCTAAACCAAGCGTTCGATCGAAGTCGTCAAGCGTTCTCTCGATTCCATCTCTATTGGAAAGGTCATATCCTGCTTCAAAAGAATGCGCGGTATCGAGACAAACACCCATTCTTTGACGATCCTGAACTCCCTCGACGATCTTTTTGATCTGGTCAAAGGTGTAGCCAATCTCCGTCCCTTGTCCCGCGGTATTCTCCATAAGGAGCATCACACCATTTCTCACCTTTTCGAAGGCCTGATTAATCCCTTGCGAGACCGCCCCGATGGCCTTATCTTCTGAGGATTCCATCCGGTGACCGATATGGATGATCAGGTATTGGGCTCCCAGCTGTTCCGCCCTTTGAAGATCTGTGGCGATCGAACGGATGGACCGTTTGTAGAATTTTGATTTAGCGGCGGCAATATTGGGAAGATAGGGCATGTGGAGGAAGATTGGGAAGAGGTCAGAGGATTGAACGGATGACCGGAACGCTTCCATCTCCTTTTTATTCAAGGGAGAATAATTCCATCCCCTTGGGTTTCGGGAGAAAAATTGGATGGTTTCGCAGCCCCTCGCATGGGCTCTTTCAACCACCTTGGAGAACCCTCCGGCAATGGAAATATGGAACCCAAACCGCATCCCCACCCCTTGAAGAAGAATGAATTGGAAGTTAAAATAAGATACGTAGATTCCTCCCCCATTGTCAACAAGAAATTAAAGAAAAAGGTGCGATTTTTCGCCTGATAGAAGAAGGGAATTGGTTTGCCGGGGAGGTGTTCGGGTTTAGAAATCCCAGGGCTACCTAAGACGCCTTTCTTTTCAGTCGGGTCAGGGAATATAATTTATGTTCCTCAGGGTTTCCTTATACATTTCGTTGGCCATTTTTCTATTCGGTCTGATTTATAAGGTGTCGGGCTGGTTTCGATACAAGATTGGGATAGGAGCGGAGGAGATTTCAACCTCCGGAAGGGTTTTTTCTGGCCTCAAGGGTATCCTCTCGACTATTTTTAGCTTCAAGATGCTTGTCCTCCTGAAAGTCTTTCTTCTCGATGTCCTGCTTCAACGAAGGATATGGAGGGAAGACTTTCTCAGGTGGCTCATGCACATTTTTATCTACGGCGGTTTCATGCTCCTCCTTCTGATGCATGCCCTGGATAAAACCATCACGATTGCCGTGTGGAAAGATTATTTCCCCACCGTCAATCCCTTTCTGTTTTTGAGAGACCTCTTCGGCGCCTTCGTCCTTGTTGGGGTACTCCTTGCGGTTTATCGTCGGTTCATCTTGAAGGTTCCCCGAATGTTCAGCAATGCGATGGATATTTATGCCATCCTCATCGTGGCCATCATTATGTTTTCCGGTATCTTTTTAGAGGCCACCAAAATGGTCGCCTATTCTGATTATAAGAGGATGGCGGATGAATATTCTGGTTTGAGCGATCCCCAAGAGCTTAAATCTCTCGAGGCTTACTGGGTGAGAGAATTCGGGGTCGTTTCACCAAACCTAAAGGGACCCTTTGACGAAGCGCTTTTACAGAAAGGGAAGGAATTGAATCAATCGAGTTGTGAGTCATGCCATGCCTGGCCCCAATGGGCCTTTGTCGGTTACGGAGCGGCCAAGATCATCCGCCCCATTGGCCTTGGAATTGACAGGGCTCACCTGCCCAGTGTGCTTTGGACCATCCATGTCTTAGCCTGTTTGGCAGGCCTTGCCTATCTTCCATTCAGCAAGATGTTCCATATCTTTGCCAGTTCCATCAGTCTGCTTGCCAATGGGGTTATCGGAAAAGAGAAATTGACTCCGGCGAACAGAGCCACGCTCCAGGCGATGGAGCTGGATGCCTGCATGCATTGCGGAACCTGCAGTTTGAGGTGTTCGGTGATCATGGCCTTTGAAGAAATTGCGAATACGAATATTTTCCCTTCTGAAAAGGTCGCCTCCCTCCAGGCGCTTGCCTCTGGTAAGAAATTGAGCCCGCAGGAGCTGAGGCATATTCTAGAGGGGGTCTATCTCTGTTCCAATTGCTACCGTTGCACCGTGGTCTGTCCGGCAGGGATCAACCTGCAGGATTTATGGTTTAACGTAAGAGAAACCCTTCTTCAGAAGGGATACCCGGAGTTCCTCGTTCTCTCTCCGCTCTCTTTCTACCGTGGTTTAATGAAGGAAGAAACCGTTCGGAGAGATTATGAGAAGCCCTTGATTCAGGCGAGAGAGACGATTGCTGCTCAATGTGATTTGATGAAGAGGAAGGATAAGGTCGTGCCCCTGACGTCCACGAATAGACAATTGCAGAGCGGGCTCAACCTTTCTGCCCAGGCAAAGACCTTCTCGGCTTGCTTTGGCTGTCAGACCTGTACGACCGTCTGTCCTGTGGTGGGCAATTATGAAAATCCTCAGGAGGCCCTTGGGCTGCTGCCTCACCAGATCATGCATGCGGCGGGTCTGGGCTTGAGGGATCTTGCCTTTGGGTCAAATATGCTTTGGGATTGTTTGACCTGTTATCAGTGTCAGGAACAATGTCCGCAAGGGGTCCACGTAACCGATGTGCTCTACGAACTTAAAAACTTGGCGGTCAAACGAGTGATGGAGGAAAGCCTGCAGCCCGGGGAAAGAAAATGATGGAATTTGCCTTATTTCTCGGTTGTACCATTCCGGCCCGTTTGAATCAGTACGAATCTTCCTCTAGGGCGGTTCTCAAAAGGCTCGGGGTGGGATTGGTCGATATTCGGGAATTTAACTGCTGCGGATATCCCCTGAGGAACATCGACTTCAAGGTATTCCTCGTCTCTTCGGCGAGGAATCTGGCCCTGGCCGAAAAGAGGAATCTGGATGTGATGGTGTTATGCCAGTGTTGCTATGGCAGCCTCAAAAAGGCGGACTTTCTTATGAAGGAGAATGCTTCCTTAAAGAAAGAAGTCAATACGACCCTCGAGAAAGAGGGTCTGAAATACGAGGGAAGGATTGAGGTGAAACACCTTCTCTCTGTTCTTAACAAAGATATAGGCACGGAAGCGATCAGGGGAAAGATGTCTACGGCCTTTAAGGGACTTAAGATCGCCACCCATTACGGATGCCATGCCTTAAGGCCCAGCCAGGTTGTCGGGTTTGATAATCCCCTTGCTCCTACCCTTTTTGATGAACTGGTTGAAGCGACCGGTGCGGAGAGCATTGAATGGCAAATGAAACTTGAATGCTGCGGCGCTCCCTTATGGGGAGTCAATGACCGGCTGTCCATGGATTTGACTTTAAAAAAACTGAATGATGGGAAGAAATCCGGGGCGGATTATGTCTGTGCAGCTTGTCCTTACTGCCACATTCAGTTCGACAAGGTTCAGAGGATGATGCTTTCCCAAAGGGATGTGAACCGTGCTCTTCCCTCCATTCTCTATACACAGCTTCTTGGATTGAGCATGGGCATCGATAAAAAGAGCCTTGGATTGGAGATGAACGAGATTTCGATCGGGGGGATTGTGGAATTATTAAAGAAGGAAAGAGAAGTAGCGGAAGAAAAAGAATTAGCTGCCCAGAAAGAAACCAAAAAGGAAACAGCGTCAGCCAACTAATGTTTGATGACGGGTGTGTCACCCAGAAACGATGAAAATTGATAACCCCCCTCTGTCCCCCCTTAATTTAAGGGGGGATGAAGGGGGGTTAAGGTTACGGTTACGAGGCCAGTTTCGTATATCGTCAAAGGGTTACGGTAAAGAGATTTCAAAGACGAACCCCGTTTGTGGCGGGATAACCGATTGACGATACGGGCATCGTTACCTTTGCCGTAGGCCGTAACTTCAATTCCTGAACAATTTTTTTCCTGACAGGAGTCAAGATGACACAGAATAGAATCGGTTCGGTCATGGTGGTCGGTGGAGGCATTGCCGGGATGCAGACAGCGCTGGATCTGGCCAATTCCGGCTATTATGTCTACCTCGTGGAAAGGTCGTCCTCGATCGGTGGTTTGATGTCCCAATTGGACAAGACCTTCCCCACCAATGATTGTTCGATGTGAATCCTCTCGCCCAAACTGGTCGAGGTCGGCCGGCATCTCAACATTGAGCTTCTCACCCTCTCCGAGGTGAAAAGTGTTTCCGGGGAAGAGGGAAATTTTGAAGTAAAAGTGGTTCAATCTCCGCGCTATGTGGACCCGGCGAAATGTATTGCCTGCGGTCTCTGCGCCGAGAAATGTCCGACCAAGGTGGATAATGAATATGATGCGGGTCTCGCCAAGCGAAAATCGATCCATGTGAAGTATGCCCAGGCCGTTCCTCTGAAATATGCCATTGACCCGGCAAACTGTATCTTTCTTACCAAAGGGCGATGCAGGGTTTGTGAGAAGTTCTGTCCTGCCAAGGCTGTCGATTTCGAGGATAAGGAAAAGGAGCTGACCATTCAAACCGGGGCGATCATTATCTCCCCGGGCTGTGACGTCTTTGATCCGAAGGCGTATGACGTCTACGGTTAC
Organism: uncultured delta proteobacterium; assembly: GCA_963765435.1. Taxonomy (GTDB): domain Bacteria; phylum Desulfobacterota; class BSN033; order BSN033; family UBA1163; genus UBA1163. Next base: position 22,916 of record CAVXWK010000002.1, on the reverse strand, counting down.
CAACGTTCACCCAATATCGTCACCAGCCTTGAGTTTGAAAGAATGCTTTCGGCCTCCGGGCCCCTGGGCGGGCATCTCGTCAGGGTCTCCGATAAAAAGGAACCGAAAAAAATTGCCTGGATTCAGTGCGTGGGTTCGAGGGATGTGCATGAAGGGGCGAAGCCCTTCTGCTCAGCCGTCTGCTGCACCTATGCGATCAAAGAGGCAATCGTGGCTAAAGAGCATTCCAAAGAGCCTCTCGACGCAGCCATCTTCTACATCGACATGCGAACCTATGGAAAGGATTTTGAGAGATATTATAACCGGGCGAGAGAAGAAGCTGGCATTCGTTTTATCAAATCGAGAATCACACAAATTCTTACGACGAACGGAACGGGTGATCTTCTCATCCGCTATACGGACGAGGCCCAGAAAAGGATTGAAGAGACATTTGATCTGGTCGTCCTGTCCGTGGGATTCACTGTTTCAAAAGAGGCGGCGGACTTGGCGAAGAGGTTGGATATCCATCTTGACCCTTATTCCTTTGCCACCACCAGCAGCTTTGAACCTGTTCAAACCTCCAGGCCGGGCATCTTTGTCTGCGGGGCCTTTCAGGGGCCCAAAGATATTCCTACCTCGGTCATCGAATCGAGCGCCTCTGCGGCCATGGCAGAGAGCGCCTTAGCCGGTTCCCGCTGGTCTATGACAAAGGCCAAGATCATCCCTGAGGAGAGGGATGTCCGGGGAGCATTTCCCCGGATTGGCGTATTTGTCTGTAAATGCGGGACGAATATTGCGGGCGTCTTAGATGTTCCAGCCATTGCCGAATATGCCCGAAGTTTGCCGAACGTCGTTTATGTGGAGGAGAATCTCTTTAGCTGCTCTCAGGATACTCAAGATAAGATGACCCAGGTCATCAAGGAGCAGAAGCTGAACAGGGTGGTGGTTGCTGCCTGCAGCCCGCTGACCCATGAAGTTCTGTTTCAGGAGACCGTGGTTAATGCAGGCATCAATAAGTACCTGTTTGAGATGGCAAATATTCGCAATCAATGTTCCTGGGTCCACAGCGGGGATGCGAAGGCCGGCACAGAGAAAGCGAAAGATCTCGTACGCATGGCCGTGGGCAAAGTTTCTCTCTTTGAACCCATGTCCGAACCTCGAATCAAGATCAACGAGACAGCCCTGGTGATCGGTGGTGGCATCTCCGGCATGAGCGCTGCCAGGAATCTCGCGGCTCAGGGCTACCGGACCTGCCTCGTTGAAAAAGGCAATGTCCTGGGAGGACAGGCTCGGGAGATCTATCAAACCTGGAGGGGTGAAGATGTTCAGCAAAATCTGTCCAAACTGATTCAAGAGGTTCAATCCAATCCAAAGATCGACATCCGGCTGAATACGGAATTGAAGCAGGTGGAAGGATTTGTGGGCAATTTTAAATCCACCCTTCAGACGAACGGTGATGAGAAGATATTGGAACACGGGATTGCCATCATTGCAACGGGCGCCTCCGAGCTGAAACCGGACCAATATCTCTACGGGAAAGACCCGCGCGTTCTGACCGGTCTTGATTTAGACCATAGATTTATTAATGAGGATTCCGTTTTGAAGCAGGCCCGGTCAGCAGTCTTTATCCAGTGTGTCGGATCGCGAATCAAAGAGAGGCCTTACTGCTCGAAGGTGTGCTGTACCCATTCGGTCTTGAGCGCTCTCAAGATGAAAGAAGTCAACCCGGAGATGGATGTCTACATCCTTTACAGAGATATGCGCACATACGGGCTTCGTGAGGATCTCTATCGTGAAGCCCGGGCCAAGGGCGTTGTTTTCATCCGGTATGACGATAACAAAGAGCTAAAGGTGGACAGGGACAAAGAGGATCTTCAGATTTTGTTCACCTCTTATGTCCTGAATCGGGAGATGGAGATTCGACCGGACCTGTTGATTCTGGCCACGGCCATCACCCCTCCGAAGGAGAACTCCGTCGCCAAATTGTTTAAGGTTCCGGTGAATCACGACGGCTTCTTTGTGGAAGCCCATGTCAAACTTCGACCCATTGATTTTGCCACAGACGGGGTGTTTGTTTGCGGTCTGGCCCATTCTCCAAAACCGATTGACGAATCGGTTGCTCAGGGGCTGGGGGCAGCGGCGCGATCGGTGACGCTCTTGTCTCAGAAGGAGATGTCCGGGAACGCCATCGTCGCTTACATCAATCCTGAAAGCTGTGTGGGCTGCGAGGGATGCTTAAAGGTCTGTCCCTATGAAGCGATTCGATATTTAGAAGATAAGGAAATCTGCGAGGTCAACGAGGTGATTTGCAAAGGTTGCGGAGCCTGCGCGGCGACGTGTCAATCGGCTAGCGCACAGCTCAAGCGTTTCACCAGCAAACAGATCTATGCTCAGATCGACAAGGCCATGGCCGTCTAAACCCAGAAACGCTAAAGGGAGTTTTTGATGTCAGAGGAGTTTCGACCCAAGATCATCGCTTTTTTGTGCACCTGGTGAGCTTATGCCGCCGCTGACCTGGCTGGGGTCAGTAGAATGCAATATTCGACGTCGATCCGGGTCATTCGGGTCATGTGTGCCGGGACGATATCGCCTCATTACGTCCTGAAGGCCTTGCAGGCGGGGGCCGACGGCGTCTTTGTGGCTGGCTGACGTCTCGGCGAATGTCATTACCAGTCTGGTAATGTGATGGCCAACAAGAGGATGACCTTTTTGAAGAAGTTGCTGGAGTTTTCTGGCATTCACCCGGAGCGCCTCAGAACGAGATGGGTCTCCTCTGCGGAGGCCGTGGAATTCGTCCATGAGGTTTCGGCGTTTGCGGAGGAGATTAAAAAGTTGGGGCCGAATCCTTTGAAGGGAAAGCAGCCCAAGGATCGGGTTAAGGTCGAGGTTCAGGCTGGGATCGGGGTAAATTGAAGGTTAAGGTTGAGGTGATGAATGATTTCCGCTTAACCTTAGCTTAAGCCTAAACCTTAAGTGAAATGAAGGAATGATGAGCACGAAGATTAAAGAAGCTGTTCAAGCTCTCCTGGCGGAAGGGAAGATCAAGGGCTTTTTGGGTCTAAGGCAAGAGAAGGGCAACATCATGCCGCACCTCTTCTGCGATCCAAAGGAGCTTGAGCATCTCTCCTGGGGTGATTGGAAGAAAGCGGGCGATGCCCGTTATCCTCTTAATCAGTTGATGATTCGATTAACCATGGAACATCCCGAGGAGACCTTTGCGGTTCTCGTTCGGGGTTGTGATGAAAGAGGACTCAAAGAACTCTTCAAGTGGAAACAGTTGAACGAAGAGAAGGTCATCCTCATTGGACTAGGTTGTCCTGACGAGCTGGCCAGGGCTTGTGAATGCGAAAAACCATTTCCGGATAGTTGGATAGAGGGTCCAAAGGGAGCCAAGGCGGACAGCCAGAAAGTGGCTCAGGTCGAGGCCATGGATCTGGATACAAGACTCCGGTTCTGGAAAGGGGAGTTTGACCGGTGCATCAAATGTTTCGGCTGTCGAAACGTCTGCCCCATGTGCTTTTGCAATCAATGTTCTTTGGAAGAAGACCAATTGGTGGGGACGGGCGAGATTCCTCCTGCCAATCCAACTTTCCATCTGGCCCGGGCCATCCATATGGTGGGTCGGTGCATTGATTGCGGTTTGTGTGAGGAAGCTTGTCCAGCACATATTCCTCTCAGAACGCTTTATAAAAAGATGACAGAGATTATCAGCAAAGAATTCGGATATAAGACGGGCTTCAGCGTCGATGAAAAATCGCCCTTCAATATCATTGAGGTGAAATAGGTTCATGGAATTCAAAACGGTTTTAACCTTCTGCCCTTACTGCGGGTGCGGATGCGGATTGCTGCTGGAGGTCCTCGACGGAAAGATCGTGGGGACCCTTCCTTCCAAAACCAGTCCTGTGAACCGGGGGAAGTTGTGTGTTAAGGGCTGGACCGTCCATGAATTTGTCACGAGCCCCAACCGAATGACACAACCCATGGTGCGGGAAGGCGATGCCCTGCAAGAGGCCTCGTGGAACGATGCGCTCAATCTTGCGGCGGCGCGCCTGAAAGAGATTAAAGAAAAATACGGTCCGGATAGCATTGGTGTCTTAACCTCTGCCAAGTGCACCAATGAGGAAAACTATGTTTTACAGAAGTTTGCCCGGGCCGCCATCGGGACGAATAACATCGACCACTGCGCCCGTCTCTGACACTCCTCCACGGTGGCCGGGCTGGCCGCAGTACTTGGCAGTGGGGCGATGACCAACTCCATTGAAGAGATTGAAGGGGCGGATTGTATCTTGATCATCGGATCCAATACTTCGATCGCCCATCCCCTGATTGCCACCCGTGTCTTTCGTGCGAAAGCCAAGGGGGCGAAGATCGTCGTTGCAGATCCCCGAAGGATTCCAATCATTCTTCAAAGTGATTTGCACCTTCAGCAGAATCTTGGAACGGACGTGGCCCTCATTAACGGTCTGATGCACATCATTGTGAAGAATGGCTGGCAAGACCAGGCCTTTATCGATGAGAGGACAGAAAACTTTGAGCCACTAAAAAGGCTGGTTGAGAATTATCCTCCTGAAAAGGTGTCGGAGATCACAGGGGTTCCAATGGCCGATCTGGAAAAGGCAGCTGAATATTATGCCAAGGCTGAACGGGCGAGCATCCTCTACACCATGGGCATCACCCAGCACATCACGGGGGTGGATAATGTCAAGACCCTTGCGAATCTGGCGATGCTTACCGGAAATCTCGGAAAGGAATCGACAGGCATCAACCCCCTTCGGGGGCAGAACAATGTCCAGGGCGCTTGTGACATGGGCGGGTTGCCGAACGTTTATACGGGTTACCAGGCGGTGACCGATCCGGCGGCTCGACAGAAATTCGAGGAGGCATGGGGGGCTAAACTTTCAGACAAGATAGGGTTGACCGCGACGGAAATGTTCCCTGCCGTCCTCGACGGGAAAATGAAGGCCATCGTCATCCTGGGTGAGAATCCCATGGTGAGCGATGCCGATTGCCGTCACGTGGAAAAGGCGCTCAAGGCCCTCGATTTTCTGCTGGTGATCGATATCTTCAATACGCCCACTTCGGACCTGGCCCATGTGGTCTTGCCCGGAGCCGCTTTTGCAGAGAAAGAGGGGACGTTTAGCAACACGGAGAGAAGGGTTCAGCTACTCCGAAAAGCAGCGGAGCCTCCCGGGGCGTCGAAACCAGACTGGCAGATCATCCAGGAACTGTCGAGCCGTTTTGGTTATCCCATGGATTATGCATCGCCCCGTGCCATCATGGAGGAGATTGCAAGGCTCACGCCATCCTACGGCGGCATCACTTATGACCGACTCCAAGGCGATGGGTTGCAGTGGCCTTGTCCCAACGCCGAACATCCCGGAACCAAATTTTTGCATCAGGGACGATTTTCCAGAGGGAAGGGCTTGTTTACCGCAGTTGAATACAAACCCGCCGCAGAGACGGCGGATGAAGAATATCCCTTCCAACTGACCACCGGAAGGGTTCATGTCCATTACCACACGGGGACGATGACAAGAAACTCTCCTTCGCTGGAACGGGAGATCAGTGAGTGTTTTCTTGAAATACATCCTGAGGACGCTGCTGAAATGAAAGTGGCGGATGGCGATTGGGTGGTCATCGCATCAAGGCGCGGGTCCGTCTCATCCCGTGTGAAGTTGACGGATGCCGCGGGGAGAAAAACAGTATTCATGCCTTTCCACTTCCTCGAGAGTAGAGCCAATATTTTGACCAACCCCGCGTTTGATCCCGTTGCCAAGATCCCGGAATTTAAGGTCTGCGCGGTAAGAATTGAAAAGATGGGAACAGAATCGAAGCCTTCTCCTGCCTCAGCCGGTTGATCAGGCGTGCCGGAATCCGGGGCCTCTTAATTAGGACTGGATCGATTGGTTATCCGCCAGAATCTCCTCTTCTCGCAAAAAGAAATCTTTCAGAATGGTCGCATCCGGTGAGATAAATCTCCCCTGCGGCGTTCGGGTCCGAATCGATGGGGTTCCGGCGAGCAGGGCGATACCCGAAACGAGAATGGAGATGTTGAGAGAATGGAGGACGGGTTTAGAACGATTTGCGCCGGTATCCCCGCTGGCACAAAAATTGTGAGGGCCGATCTGTTATGGAGCCGTCAAAGATACCGTGACGGACCCCACCATCGCTCCGCGGTTTTTCAGGGCCCGTTCTTTCTTTCTTTGGGAAAAATCAAGCACCATCTTTTGAACCTTGATCAGGTCAGCCCTGGCTTTTTCACTCGATGAATATCTCCTCTCTTTGATGTAGCCGGCCGTAAGGGCTCCCCGGTAAACCATCTTTCCTCTTTCGGACCTGAGCAGCACGGTGGTATATCCCTCCCGAGAACCAAGCCCTCCGAAGGAGATATCCGAGAATTCAGCGGAGAAATCAGGGCAAACCAAACAGGCTGGTCGCGCAATGGAGTCGATCTCCTCAAAGGGGATGTGGATCACCCTGCCATTATTCAGGTAAATAAAGAAGTCCTCCTTCACATTGACCTTTGACACGTGGGCTAAATCAAATCCGTACTGTTTCTCCAGATGCCTCAGCTGAATGTCATTGAAGGAGAAGTTCTCCATGCAGAAAAGGCCGAAGCAGTACTTGATCACATCGGAAGGAATGATTCTGAGAACCTGCATTTTTCGGACGGTATGGATCTGGCAAGGGGTTCCGACCATGGCGACCCGGTCGATCAAACCTTTCCGCAAACTCTTGAGTTCTTGTATGGCAGGGGAATAGGTGGAGTACTGGGAACCCAGCTCGGAGATAGAAAAGGATTCGTCAAAATGGGAGCCTGAAGCAGAGACGACCTCCTCTCCCGAAGTGGCGAGCACCGGACCTCTGTGGAAAGGGCCATCGCTCTTAGAGACCAGCGCACCATCGATCATATGGTTCTCCAGGAGATAGAGAAGAAGGGAAGTCACCACTCCCCCATCGGTACACCTTTCAGCCACGATGGGATTTGTGGTCTGGGCCGATACCAGATCCTTTATCGGGCCAAGGGGAGGTTCCCAATTTGTCTTTTTTTTCAGCTCCTCGTCGAGATCGCGGATATTGGGGCAGATCATATAACAGATTCCACACTTGAGGCACTTCTCCTCATCCGCGAACACAGGCATTCCGCCCGGCCCCACTTTCAGCGCCCCGAGGTTGTCAGCAGAACAGAAGGCAACGCAGCCTCCGCACTTCCCGCAAAAATTGTATCTCTGAACTTCTTTTTCCAAATCATGAAACGTCTTGACCTCGGAGCCCATGGGTCACTCTCCTTAAAACCCTCTTTTCTTTGCCAGGCATTTGACCGGCAAGTGCCCCCGCATCCCCCGCCTTGTCTTTCGTAGGCAGGTAGGCGGGGTCAGGGGGCGAGAACTAATACGATATTTCCTTTTCGGGAAGCCCCGGCCTATGGCCGGGAACCTTCAATCTTCGTAGGAACAAATTAGAAACCTTTGTTGTGCACTAATTTTCCCCGATTAATTATAACACAAATATAATACTGAAAATACAGGTCTTGTCGAATTTTTCGATTTATTCAAGTAATAATAAGTAATAATAAGACGGATATGCCGTTTTGATAAAATTATTTTTTAGGAATTTCCATTTTGTTGAAAGCGTGGCCAATATGCTGACCAATCCTGCCTTCGATCCCATCGCGAAGATCCCGGAATTTAAGGTCTGCGCCGTGAAGATCGAGAAGGTGGATCGTTAAGACCCGCCCCTCATACACTGCGAGATTTACGTGGCATATAAGTCGTTCGCGGTTTGTCATTCCGGGCTTGACTAAGCCTGCCCCGTACTTGATACGGGGCAGGAATGACTCTTTTGCTTAGATTGGAACGTATTTCTATAGCGAATGGGTTGAGGTTCGAATTCCGCCACATAATTAGCTTCCTATTCCGTTGCATTTCTCCCGTTCCTCCGCTCCCCCCTTTAGCAAAGGGGGGTGCCGGTAGGCAGGGGGGATTTGAAAGCTTTGGCCCCTCATTCAATCATAAAATGTCATTCTTCAATTACATCCCCGCCGTCGTGTGGTGTTTCAAGATTGAATTCCTTGAGGCACAAGACAACCGCTTTAAGCGAAAGCAAACTTCTTTCAGCGGCCCTGGGACATCCAGCGACGAATGTGATCGGCGATCTCTTCTCCGGCATCCTCCTGAAGGAAATGGCCGGCCCCCCGGATGGTCAGCGGTGGGGCCACGTTCTTGAAGAGACTGCGTAAAAAGATTTCCCACGGACCGGTGATCGGATCTTTATCTGCCCAGGGCAGAAGCACGGGCAGGTCCAATGTCTTCAGTCTTTCAATCACCGGTCGGTTGTCATAGGCTCCGGGCTGATCCGGGCGTATGGGGACAAGGCGGGGAAAGACAAGGGCGCCGGTTTGGAAAGATTCATCAGGAAAGGGAGCGCCATAAGCTGCGGCTTCTTCATCGGCCAACGTCCGGCGCAAAACAGCACTCCGTATCAGTTGAGGCACATCCAGTTCTTTTACTCGCTGCGAAAAATATCGCCAGCGCACAAATCCTTCACCTAAAGAAGAACCATCTCCGATGCCCGTATTCATGGCCACCAGCCGCCGAAAGCGCTCCGGTACCTGACCGAGGATGCGCAGGCCAATGGCTCCGCCCCAATCCTGGCAAATCAGCGTGATCCGTTCAAGATTTAACGCCGCGATAAATTTCCGAACCCAGCGCACATGAGATTTATAACTATAAGCATCATCGTTGATCGGTTTATCGGACCGGCCGAAACCAATCAGGTCCGGGACGATCACCCGGCCCATTGCAGCCAGGGATGGGATCATATGGCGGTACAGATATCCCCAGGTCGGTTCCCCATGGAGCATCAAAATAGGATCCCCCTGGCCGTGTTCGATATAGGCCAGACGCAAGCCTTCAATCTCCGCATAATGAGGTTCATAGGGATAACCGGGCAGATGATCAAAACAATGATCGGGAGTGCGAAGGACGGACCCTTCGGGCCAGGTAGGTTGTATGCCGGCGAATTTCGCCACTCGGAAAACGTCCTCCGGATCCAGTCCGGAGACTTTAGCCGTCCAAGTGAGAAAGTCCAGCAAGTCGGCGTCAATCTCATGCTCGGGCGGTCTTGGTTCATACCGATCCCAATGCCCAAGGACCATGGCCATAGAAGGTCTGCCCCGGCCCAGATCGGCCAGCTCCAAGCCGTACAGATAATCGTGCTCGGAACGCCAGTAAACGCGGCCGGCACGAATCCCCACGGCCCTCTCAATGGCTTCGGCAATTTGCGGCCGCACGTCCAGCTCTTGTTCCCAGAGCAGAGGATCGGCCCGCAGGTAAGAAAGCTCTTCTGAGGAAGGCGTGATGAATTTCATAAAGCCTCCTTCACTTTATCTTGCAAGAACTTAACAATGGCCCGGGCCAGGTCCGGGCCGCGATCGTCTTGCAGGAAGTGGGCGGCTTTTTCAAACAAGATAGGACCTTCCGCTTGCGGCAAAAGTTTTTTGAGACGATTGGCATACTCGATAGTAAAAACATTATCTTCAGGAGCCCACAGAAGAAGTGTAGGTACGTTTGCCAGTTCCGGGAGCCGGTTCTCGATGGCCTTCATATCCGCCCAACCTCGGTCCCCTTGGCGCATGGGGATGGTTCGCGGCCAGGTCAGGACAACATGGTCGGAGTCGGGTTCGTCAAAGACATGATGATAAGCCCGGGCTTCTTCTTGAGTCATCCCCCTGCGGGAAGTAACGGAGGGCCCGTGTTGTGAAAGAACCTTATATCGTTTCATAAAAAATTGACCGATGAGGGGCGCATGCCAGGTTGTCCAGGGACGAGGCGAGGAATGGAATCGTCCGACATAACCGGTGAACAGCCAGGTATTCATGAGAACAAGGGCTGAGAGCCTTTCCAGACGCTGCAAGGCCGCCCCAACACCCTGCGGCCCTCCCCAGTCCTGTCCCACAACGACGAAACCGCGCAGCTTCAGTTGATCGATAAGCGAGACGAGGTCGGCGATATGGTGGGCAAAGGTGAGCGCCCCGTCCACGCGGGGATGGTCGGAATAACCACAACCCACCCAATCCGGGGCAATCGCCCTGAAACCTCCATCCGTAAGAGGCCGGATGAAGTCACGACAGAGAAAACCCCAAGTGGGATTGCCGGAGAGCAACAATACCGGCCGAGCGCTTGAATTTCCCTCGTCGATATAAGCCATGGTGCGGCCGTTGACCCTAATGGCCTTCTGTTCCCACGGAAATAGATTCTTCAACCATTCGGGTTTGGGTGCAAGCATAGCATCTCCTATTATTGTTTTAAAATCGCTCCTGCGGTCCTGTTACCCAAATTGATGACTTGGTGCCGAACCTCTCGGCAGATAAAAATACTATACCAACCAAGGATGTGATTGCAAGACGTGAGCCAAATCCCTTAAGAATCCCTTTTTGTTTTCCAGAAAGGCCATCGGGTGTTTGAAATGTTGAAAGATCGGCTTTCATCTCTTCGCTCTCCATTCAAAAACGGTCTGACTTACGTTCATATTCTACATGATCACACGGGAACAGAATCTCGATAGTTTCATTTGATTTGACATTGCCTTTTCGTGTATTATGAAAAATATTCCCAAAAAACGAAGGAAGAAAGAGAGCGTATGATGAGATTCTTTTTCATCCTCCTCATCCTTTTTTATTCCTCACCATCTTTTGCCGAATTCCGGACGGTTACAATCAACGTAAATATGCAAAGCCCCCCTTCCACAACAAATTGCTTGAAATGCCACGGAAGTACCATAGATGGGATGAAATATGCAAACTCTGTCCATGGCCCCAATGCCTGTAGCAGCTGTCACGTAGATATTATAGATGTAGAAAAGCACGCAAAAAAAATCTACATACCCGCAAAGGTAGATTGTAGTCCTTGCCATGAGACGGAAGCAAAGCAATACGTGGGAAATGTGCACCGTGTTAAGAATCACTACGACTGTACCGAATGCCACTCCGATATCCATTACTTGGGAAAATGGGATGGAAGCAAAGTGGCGATCATAAATAAATGTACATCCTGCCACAGTATGGAGGATTATGTAGAAAGTGGCCATGATAAAGCAATCCTGAACGGTAACCAGGATTCTGCATGCTGTTCAGATTGTCATGGCCTACATGATACGAAACTTTTCCGTGTCTTGGGAAGGGGATATTCCGCAGAGGCAAGGGAATTTTATACGAAAACATGTATTAGGTGTCATGGCGATAAAGAGCTGATGAAAAAGAATAATCTCACGACCATTTCCGTTAAAACCTATCTGGAGACTCTTCATGGAACGATTAGAAAATTAGGTGGTCCTGCCGCAGGTTGTGCTGATTGTCATGGCGCCCACAATATCCTCCCTGAACAGGATCCTAAATCTTCGATTAACCCGAAAAACCTCACGAAGATATGCTCAAAGTGCCATCAGGGGGTCAATCTAAACTTTACAAAATATATCGCCCATCCTGATTTGAGTAACAGGGAAAAATATCCTCTCCTCTTTTGGACAAGGATTTTCATGGTCGTTCTCCTTTTGAGCATCCTCGTTTTTTACTGGGGTCATACCCTTCTCTGGTGGCGAAAAGCCTATTGGGAGAAACAGAGGCAGTTGAGGGAAGGATATCTCATATCCGAGAAACTTATTCATATTGAAAACCCCGGAGAGACCTATATCCGCTTTAAACTTAGAGACAGGCTTTTCCACCTTATTTGTATCTTTGCCTTCTTTGGACTCGCTTCCACAGGTCTCCCTATTAAATTCCCGGATGCCGGTTGGTCAAAGTTCATGGTGCATTTTATTGGTAGAGCTGAGGGGGCAATCTTCCTTCATCATATATGTGCGTTCATTATCTTTTTGGAATTTTTCATCTTTCTTGCTTATTGTGCCCATTTTACCCTGTTTAATAAGAAAAGAGGGAAGACCATAAAAGAGAGACTTTGGGGGCCTCATTCCTTTTTGCCAAGAAAAAAGGATTGGGAGGACTTCATAACCATGGGCAAATGGTTTGTGGATCAAGGCCCACTACCCAAATTTGACCACTGGACCTATTACGAAAAATTCGATATTCTCGCTGTTTTTTGGGGGATGGTTGCTATTGGTGTTTCAGGCGCTTTGCTATGGTCACCCAGTGTAACTGCCAAATTTTTTCCGGGATGGGTAATAGACGTAGCCCGTATTATCCATTCTGAAGAAGCCCTTCTTGCGATTGGCTTTATTTTCACAATTCACTTCTTTAATACCCACTTTGTCCCGACCAAGTGGCCCATGAACTATTCCATGTTTACGGGTAGAATCTATAAATGGGAGTTTATCGAGGAAAGATCCTTAGAATACGATCGATTGTCTGAAACGAAAGAATTGGAGAAGTTGAAAGTTTCCTTCCCTAACGTACTTGGTAACCTTTTCTCCGGTGTTATAGGAATAGGTTCCATTATCTTAGGATTACTTACTATTGTCCTTATAATATGGGCAATAGTCTATTAAAGGTTTATCTAAGAATTTTACGCCCCGGCCAAAAACCTGACGTGCTTCACCTTCTCTTTTCCATGAATACAAACGTTAAACTCTCAGTGGCTGGCTCTTGCCTAAATGCCCGATAGCCAAGTTTCTGATACAGACGGATGTTCCTTTGGCTTCTATGGCCCGTAAACAACGCAAGCCGTTTCGCTTCAGAAAAGGCTGATTCTATATGTCTCATCAATGTCGTTCCTATACCTTGACCTTGGAAGGCCAGCTGCACTATCAGTCGCTCGATATAGCACGTGCCTTTTTCTTGATAACCGCGCACCGAGCCAACGATATCGCCGCCTGCGACGGCTTTGAGAAAAACTTTGGTGGCAAAATCGGCTTTAATTTGGTCGAGCGTTTGCGTCAAAGGCGAGATGGAGAAATCATTGTAGAGTTGCGCCTCGCTCTGATACGCGATCTTTTGCAGTTTGAGGATGGCTTCTGCGTCTTCTATTGAGGCTTGCGAGATGAACATGATTAGCTTCGGATTATGATTTACAGTGGTCCCGTGTCCATGCCTACGCGGCATAACAGTAAGCCCTAAGCGACTCAGGCCGGCACCCCACCAATGGCAGTAAGCCATGCGTTGGTAGTGATTGGTCAGGCGGCAACCTTTTCTTTGCGTCTTCCGGAAGCGCTACTCAAGGATTCCCGTTCGAGGGCAATTTGTTTTGATAGAAACATTTTTGCAAGACTTTGATAAGGCACATCCTTCTTATTCGCAAGGGTCTTCAGCTCCATCAACAAATCTTCTGGGAGGCGAATAGAGATGGATTTGAGCGAGGGTTTCAAATTGGGAAAGGAACCCCTTTTGAACTTTTTCGAATCAAAATAATCGAGAGGGGAATGGGTAGCCCAAAATTCTCGCTCCTCATCTTCTTCATAGAATTTTCTCTCCTTGCTGTTCATGTCTCGTGCGGAGATGATTCTGAAGAGTTTAACCTCTTCAATACTTCACTCCTTAAACAACTTCCATAAAGCCTTTGCTTCCAAACCAAACCATTTCTCAAGGAGTTTCTCATACTCACCTGTTTCCTTCATCTTTACTAATGTTGAATTGACAAAGTCGAGCCATTCCTTGTCCCCTTTCCTGACTGCCAAGCCGTATCGGGCAGGACGGAAGGGCTGCAAACTCGCCATTCTTAAACCCCGATTTTTCTGAAGAAGATTGAAAAGAAGAACAAAGTCTTCCACAAACGCTTCCACACGACCCTCTTTCAAGGCCTGGAGTGCTTCGAAATTACCTTCGAATTTAACCCGCTCCGCTGTAGGAACCAGTTCCCGGATAGCAATATCGCCTGTAGAACCTCGGATGGTAGCGACCTTCTTTCCTGCCAAGTCTTCGTATTTTGTAATCTTGCTGTCCCCTCGGACCAAGATGAGTTGGGCGGTTATGAAATAAGGGTTACTGAAGTCAACCTGTTTCTTTCTATCCTCTGTGATGGTCAAGGTGGCCACGATGATGTCAATCTTCTTTGAAGTTAAGAATGCAATCCGGTTTCCTGACGTGACGGGCACGAATTGAATCGCCTCCTCGTTGCCAAAGAGTTCCTTTGAAAGTGCCTTGGCAATGTCAATGTCGAATCCTTTATTAACTCCCTTCTTATCCAAAAACCCAAGAGGGGGATAGTCGGTTTTTACTCCTACAATTAGTTTACCCCTTCTTTTGACATCTTGAAGAGTGCCCGCAATTCCCCCTCCAGAACAGACCAGAGATAGAAAGCCGAAGACAAGCAACAAGAACAGAGACGTACTCTTCTTCATGGGTATTCTCCTTTTCGTATAAGGTCGCGATCCAAATCTACATTTTTATTATACTTTAAAACTTAGTTAAACTCCACCTCATCCGCCCCATACGATCGTTCCGCCTCTGATTGCGTATAATTCGGCCAGTTTCAAGGACATGAATTTCTAGGAAGCTGAAAGATTAACTTGGTAATTTGGGTACGATTAAAATGATGGGGTGCAGAAGGACCAAGCCAACAACCAAGGCGGCTAAAATACATCATTTTAAGGCTTGCCACCATTGAAGCCCTCCGCCCACAGGGCGGGGCTTCCCGGCATTGTAACATCATTGATATTGTACCCCTTAACCCCGTCTACAAGGCGGGGTTAAGAGGCACGTTCCGGCCAATCGTAAAGTGTCATTTTCCAATTACCTCCCCCGGGTGAAAGAAATAATCCCTCTTTCTCACCTCTTCCTTCCTGAAGTCTTCAAGGCAAGAATCCAGATCGCTATACGAGATTACAGGTGCAATCTTCACCGGGCATAGGATTTCCTTGGTGGTATCTTTGATGATTAGCCCGGTTGTCCTCCTCGTTGACTCCTATTTTGAAAAACGTGTAGCTTCCAATTGGTAATCGATATTCCGCTTTCATTTCAATGAATAGAATTGGAATTCTTTTCCTTTTCGTGGTATACTTCTTTTGGAATAAGGAGGGTATTTTGCCAAAACATGCTGGAGCTTATAAAGGCGAAAAACGGCGAAAAGAATTGTCCCGTCAGAAAAAGCAGGAACAGAGAAGACAACGACGATTTCAGAAAGGAGATCGTACGTCTTCAGACGCAGAGAAGGTCGAGCAAGAAGAGACAAAGCCAACCAATCCTTAACTCGACCCCCCTTTTCCGGGGAAAAGACTTCTTATTCTCCTCCACCACGAATACTACAGAGTTCACCCCTCCAGTAAGGGAGGATGTGGTTTCATCAGGGATGGGCAAGGCTGATACAATCGGTTGAAAGTGACTTGTATGTGAGGACTCACACCCCCAGATTGCTGAGGCGGAGCCGGATGGAATGAGGGAAATTGCTAGCCCATCCCCCCAAATAATTCCGGCATTCAATAAAAGCAAGTAAACGTGGCGAACGCTGAATGGCGGGCGCTACCGATCAAAGGTCGTCGCCCAAGGCGACGCAGAAAAGGAGCATAAAAAAGTATGGCTAAAAAACTATTTGTAGGGGGTCTGAGCGGGGACACGAAGGACGAAGGCCTGCGCCAGGCGTTTGCGTCCTATGGGGAAATCACTGAAGCCAAGGTCATCACAGACCGCGATACGGGGCGCTCCCGGGGCTTTGGATTCGTGACCTTCGCTCAAGATGACGATGCTAAAACGGCGATATCCAAGATGGATGGTACGAACCTTGACGGTAAGACCATTAAGGTTAACGAGGCGCAGGAAAAGAGTCCTCGCGGAGGTGGCCGATCCGGCGGTGGTTTTGGGGGTGGTCGTGGCAGCGGACGCAATCGCTGGTAGTTTCGGCTACGCTCATGTGTGGACATACTCTCCGATCCGTGTGATCTACGGGCGACAGTCAGACCAAAGGCTTGAGGGTAAAGAATAATGGCAGCCAGAGATTATTACGATATTTTAGGCGTGAAAAGCGATGCCAGCGATGGAGAAGTAAAGCGGCGAGAAGATGAGGAAAAACTGGAGAAGGAGGTACGAAATGGGAGATAAAGGCAAGAAGGATAAAGACAAGGGTCGGAAACAGAAGATAAACAAGCAGGAACAAGAGGCAAAAAACAAGTTGCAGAAACAACCGAGAAGAACCCCTTGACAGAGAGCATGGTGAGGTGTTTGCCTCACCCGTACGGTCAACTTCGTTGTGTCCCTTGATGGACCGGCAATGGCGGACGGTGCCACCTCGGTGGGTTTCCGGGAAGACAGGGGTTCAAACGCGTGAACACGACAATTCTTGACGAAGTCCGATGCCTGATGACGGACGTTTCTTCAGGGAGGAGAGATCATTCAAATTTTCGTGGATAAAGAGAAATGCAGCCGCGATTGGATTTGTGCTGCCGAATGTCCCACTCAGTTTCTAAGGCATTCACCTTACTCTCTGCATCACTAAGAGTGTCCAAAGTCTTCCCATCGGAAGGTTACCTCCCATGTTGCATTAGATGCTACCCTTAAATATTTTTGTAAGAAATGAGGCCGTACTGATGAAACTCTTACTGATTTCACCTTCTCATAAGTTTCGTAAGAAACTAAAAGCCATTAAAATACCTCAATTAAGTCTACACATTCTGGCCTCACTGACGCCAAATGATGTTGATATTACCGTTGTAGATGAAGAAATCAGAGAGATCGATTTTTCTTTGGATTTCGATTTGGTTGGGATTTCTTGCATGACCGCAACGGCAAATAGAACCTATCAATTATCCGATATGTTTAGAAAGAAAGGTTCCAAAGTCGTTCTCGGTGGAATTCATCCTACCATCTTGCCCGAGGAAGCCATAGAGCACGCCGATGCAGTGGTCATCGGAGAGGCAGAAGGCTGTTGGGCAGATGTCATCAACGATTTTAGGAAGAGCAACCTCCAGAAATTTTACCATGTACCGGAACCTGATCTTTCGACGCTTCCATTCCCAAGGCGAGATTTTCATATTGACAAGGCGCTATTTAACTGTGTCGGGCTATTGACGACCAGAGGGTGTCCGTACGCCTGTGACTTCTGTTCGGTGACGGATTTCTATGGGAGGAAAATCAGGCATCGACCGGTTTCTAGGGTTGTTGAGGATATCAAACGATCCGGCTCAAAGGCGTTTTTGATCTTAGACGATAATGTGGCGGGACACCCGGAATATTCCAAAGAATTATTTGAAGCGTTGATACCCCTGGGCATCGAATGGGTAGGACAAAGTTCCGTCTCCTTGGCGAAAGACAAAGAAATGTTGAAATTATGTCGCCTCTCGGGCTGTGCGGCCTTATTCTTTGGGCTGGAGTCCGTATCGCCTTCCAGCGTGATGGGAATGAAAAAAACGCTTAAGTCCATAGAAGCGACGGAGGAGGCGATCAAGATTATCCAGGACAATGGTATCGCCTTTCACCCTTCCATTATTTTGGGGTTTGATACGGATACGAAGGCCATCTTCGATGATACTCTGGAATTTTTGGCAAGAACCAAACTTCCCACGATGGCTTTACATGTTCTGACGCCCTATCCCGGAACACGAGTATACCAGCGTTTCAAAGATCAGGGGCGAATCATCTCACATGATTGGAGCCATTACGACCACCATACCGTCGTATTTCAACCCAAGAACATGACTCCCCAGGAGCTTGCCGAGGGACACCATTACGTCCAAAGCGAGTTTTATTCTTTCTCTTCAATCCTTCGGCATATTCCATTTCTTTTAAGAGTTTCTCCCATCAACCTCAGGCGTACCTTGCTTTTCCTGTTACTTAATATCGCTGGTAAAAGCGTTGCGAAATGTATCGATACATCCCTGGATTGGGCTGATAACAACGAAAAGTGGACTTCAAAGACAATTCCGCCCGATGATGAAGTCTTAAGAGGAGGCGCCGTCTTCCCGTTACCTGAATCCCCTCTTCCGTTTCAGGCTTTAAAAGAGGGTAGCCCGTATGAAAACGATGAACCGCATCCTAATGAGGAGAACAAAATACCATAGACGACCCGAGAGGTTTCTTGCTTTTTGAAGGGATATGGATTTTTGTAATAACAAAATAACTTTTGGAGCGGTTTGTAGGAACTGATAGACTAACCACAAAGGGGCTTCAGGCTTAGCGGTTTTTTGTAAGATCCGGCAGGCTATGACAACTTACAAATCGGATTTTCGAGGGAGGCTGTAATGGCGAAAGGTCGAGTCAAGTGGTTCAATGATCAAAAAGGATTTGGGTTTATTGAAGTGGAAGGAGCGAAGGATGTATTCGTCCATCACTCTTCCATTCAAGCGGCGGGGTTTAAATCCCTGAAAGAGGGAGATGAGGTGGAATTCGAAATCTCTCAGGGCCCCAAAGGCCCTCAAGCCACCAATGTACGGGTGGTTAGTTAAAGAGCAGAGGGGCCGGCGTTTGCCGATTTGGGTTAGCTCAGTTGAGCTGTGGTTGAATGCTTTGAGTATATCCTCCCTGGACATAGACAGGCCTACTACACCCTGCCCGCCAAAGGCGGGGATGCCCTTACTTCGGGGCATTATCTTAATATGAACTTCTTTACAGGGTTTCATGGGAAAACTTAAGTGGAAAGAAATCGAAGAAATAGAGACAAGGAAAGAAGTTTGAAAGAGCGGGTTCCAAAAAGATCTTACAGATATGAGGCCCGCCAAGGGCGGGACGAAGATACTTTGGTCCCGTCCGATGAGTTGGATGTCGATGCGGCCAGCGAGTTCCCGGGATTGAAAGTGGAGAATGAGGATGTTCAGGCGAGGGAAGAGGAAGAGGTTGTTAAACATGAACCGGAGACGTTTGGAAGGGCAAAGGATCCTGTTCTTATCTACTTAAAGGAGGTGGGATCATTGCCCTTGCTGACGCGGGAAGGGGAAGTGGAGATTGCCAAGAGAATCGAGAGGGGAAAGCGGGATGTGTTGAGCGTGGTGCTCAGTTCCCCTATGGGTATCAGGGAGATTATTAACCTCGGAGGCGCCCTCCACAACGGAAGGATAGAGGTCAGAGAGGTAACCAATGAGGTAGACGATGAAGAGACCGATCTTGAGAAGGAACAGACCCAGAAGAAGAGAGTTCTCAACTTAATCAATAAAATCCAGAGGGGAGAAGAGCGCATTCGAATTCTGCAGGGAGGGTTGAGGTCCGGGAATAAAGAAGTTTCAAAAAAGAAGATCCGGGAGCAGATCTGGAAGAAACAAATCAAGATATTCGATACCTTTAAGCGGATCAATTTGAGGGAGCAACAGATCAACAGAATCGCTCAGAAGTTGAAACAGCGGGATATCCAGATGGAGAAAGCTGTAAGGGAGGTGAGAAAATATGAGGAGGATTTAGGGATCTCAGTCCAGGAAGCCAGAAAGTCATTAAAGATGATCAAGAAGAAAGTGCCCCAGAGAAGTCCTTTTTCCATGGCTGAGGTGAGAATCAAGCTAAAGAATTGGAAGGAGATGAACAGGATCGCCCGGGATGTCAACAGGAAGGTATGCAGAATGGAGTTGGAATGTGGTCTTTCGTCGGATCAGATCAAAGAGGCAGTGAAGGCAATTGAGAAAGGGGAGGCCCAGGCCAAAGAAGCCAAGGGTGAAATGGTGAAAGCCAACCTGAGGTTGGTCATCTCCATTGCGAGAAGATACATCAATCGGGGACTTCAGTTTCTGGATTTGATCCAGGAGGGAAATATTGGATTAATGAAGGCAGTGGACAAGTTCGAGTACCAGCGGGGCTACAAATTCGGTACCTATGCGACTTGGTGGATCCGACAGGCCATTACACGAGCCATTATCGATCAAGCCCGGACCATTCGCATCCCTGTCCATATGAACGATATCATCAATAAACTGAACCGAACTTCTCGAACCCTGGTTCAGGAGAATGGGAGGGAGCCCACTCTGGAGGAGATTGCCAAAAGAATGGGGATGTCTCTGGACAAGGTGGAGAAAGTTTTTAAGATTACCAAAAGGCCCGTTTCGCTCGAAACGCCTATTGGTGAGGAAGGGGATGGCCGCTTAGAGGATTTTATTGAAGATAAAGAAGTGATTTCCCCTCAGGATGCAGCGATAAGCTCCAATATGGCAAAGCGGATTCAAAAAGTCCTCTCCACACTGAACGAAAGGGAGGAGAAGATTCTGCGGATGCGGTTCGGGATCGGAGAGAACCACGACCATACCCTGGATGAGGTGGGGCAGTACTTTGAACTTACCCGGGAAAGGATCCGACAGATTGAGGAGAAGGCCTTAAGGAAGTTGAAACAGTCCAGCCGGACCAATAAACTAAAAAGTTTTATCGATGACTAAAAGAATTCTAAATTAAGAAGAGGGATTATGAGTATTTGTGTTGGGAAATCTATCACATCATGTAACAGAGGAGAATCTTCAGCAGGCTTTTGAATCCTTCGGTCAGGTAATCTCAGCAAGAATTATCAAAGACAAGTGTAAATATGGAAGCAGGCATCCTCATAAGCTACTTCGCAGAACGAGATGAAGCTCGTAGAGCTCTACGGGAGCTGCAGAGAAGGGGCTTCCGCCGCGCCGCATTGGTGCACAAGACCGCGGACGGAGATGTACACACACGGGACCCCTTCCTTTGGCGCCGTGCTCTCGGGGCTACCTTGACTGCCATTCTTTTCGGGGGCTTCGCCGGCGTTGCATCCCTGGTCCTCCACTCGCCGGCATCGATTCTCAGCGGAAGCTTTTCTACCCTGGTTTCGATCTTTGCGGGTGGGTTGATCGGAATCCTCCTCGGCGGGGTGTGGATACGGCGATCGAAGTACGGTGTCGAACGAAGGCTGCTTGAGGATCACGCACGTTGGTTGGTGTCCGAGGAGACCGTCCTGATCCTCCGGGCGCCGATTGAAGCACTACGGTTCCCGGCGGCGGTACTTCGAGAAAGCGGAGACATACCGCCCGCAGTCTTCGTCCTGCATCCGGAGCGTGAGAATCCAATCGGAGATGTGCGAAGCCCTGGGGTGCCGCTCTCTCCGGCGCAGATCCAGGAGCATGCCCAGCGCCTGGCCATGGACCACGAAGTGGACCCAAGGCCGCGGCGGAACGCTGAGCTGCTGAGGCGGGTCGAAAACGCCCATCAATGGGTCCATCAGGCATGTTTGGATCTCTCCGAAGCGAGTCGGCTGGAACAGGGTGCGCCTCCGACCGCCGAGTGGATCCTCGATAATGAGTACGTCGTGGAAAGCAACGCCCGCGACGTTCAGCTGAACCTTCCTCGGCGTTTTTACCAGGAGCTGCCGGCACTCGCCAACGAGCCCTACCGGGGCCTGCCGCGCATCTACGGTCTGGCGAAGGAACTCGTCTCCTATGCGGAATTGCGCCTCGACCGGGAGAACATCCTTGCATTTATTGAGGCCTATCAATCCGTGCGCACGCTGACGATCGGCGAACTCTGGGCTGTCCCCCAGATGCTGCGCATCGCGTTGATCGAGAGCATCCGGGACGTTGCCGCCAGCGCTCTGACCGAACTGCGAGAAGGTGAGATCGCCGACTTCTGGGCGAACAGGCTCATTACGGCTAACCGGCGAGATCCCAAGCAGCTTTTCTCTATCCTGGCAGAACTTGCGGCAACCCAACCCGGCCCGAGCCCCTATTTCGCTACTCAACTGGTGGATCATCTCTACGACGAAGACGCCGCGCGGGTGCCGGTCCAGAGCTGGCTGGAGCGCACTTACCGCAAGTCCCTGAGCGAGCTCAACCTGCGTGAGCAAAACCGCCAGACGAAGGATCGGATCTCTATCGGCAACGCATTCACCAGCTTGCGACAGCTGGCCCTGTTGGATTGGAGAGGGGTCTTCGAGCGTCTCAGTCGTGTGGAGCGGTTGCTTCGATTCGATCCCTCCGGCGTTTATTCCAAGATGGATTTCGACACACGCGATCGCTATCGTCGGACGATTGAAGAACTCGCCCGTGGGTCCGGTCAGGCGGAAGACCAGGTTGCCCAACGCGCCATTGAGCTGGCGACGCACGCCGCATCTAAAGCGACGGAAGATGACCGGTGGCTCCACGTCGGGACTTATCTGATGGGGGAAGGAAGGCCCGAGCTTGCGCAGCTCCTCCGTTGCCATGAGGCGCCACGTTTCCGCGTCCTGCAGTGGATATACCACCATCATTCTGCAGTCTACTTTCTTGGGCTCAGCCTCTTCTCTGCTGTATTCCTCTCCCTGATCGTCCTGCCTGGTCTGCGCGGGCAGACGCCCGGAATCCGGCTTGTGATCGGTCTACTTTTGCTGATCCCCGTCAGCCAACTCGCGCTCGAGGTTTTGAATTACCTCGTCATGCGGCTGCTTCCACCCCGAGCCCTTCCAAAGATGAATTTTGAGGTTTCGGGCATTCCTGACGCATTTCGAACGTTGATCGTTGTGCCCATGATGCTGGTAGACGCGGAGACGATCCGGGCAGAGGTGGAGAAGTTAGAAATCCGGTACTTGGCCAACAAAGAAGGGAATCTCCTCTTCAGCCTCTTCACGGACTACACGGATTCGGATCAGGCGCATCGCGAGGACGACGAAAGACTGCTCCAGACTGTGGTCGAGAGCCTCGAAGCTCTCAACCATCGGTATGGTGGCAAGCGTTTCTTCCTTTTTCATCGGGACCGCACCTGGAGTGAATCCGAGCAGAAATTCATCGGTTGGGAACGCAAACGCGGGAAGATAGAAGAACTCAATCGTCTGATCGATGGAACGCGGCCTGAAGATGCCGATCATTTGGTATACGTCGGCGATCCGGATCATCTGTCCAATGTGAGGTTCGTCATCACGTTAGACAGCGACACACAGCTGCCTCTTGGCACTGCCCGCAGGATGATCGAGACCCTGGCACACCCTCTCAACCGGCCGCGCTTCGATGCCGCAGGCAGGATCCTGGCCGGCTCTTACACCGTCATCCAACCGCGTGTAAGCCCAACGCTTCCGAGCACGAGTGGCTCGCCTTTCAGCCGACTCTTCGCAGACGCGGTAGGAATTGATCCATATACCAAGGCCGTTTCCGATGTCAATCAG
>CAVXWK010000001.1:0-2968949 GCA_963765435.1 uncultured delta proteobacterium | reverse complement strand
CACGCCCAAAACCCAACTCCTTTGCAATGGTCGCTATGGCTTGATGATCACAAATGCCGGCGGGGGATACAGTCGGTGGGGCAACTTTGAGGTCACACGCTGGAGGTCGGATCGGACTCAGGATCCGTGGGGGACCTTCTGCTACATCCATGAGCCCGACTCGGATCGATTGTGGTCCAACGCGTATCACCCGGTCGGCGGAAAGGTAGAGGCGTACTCCGCCAATTTCGCGCTCGACCGTGCCGTGTTCCGGCGCGCCGATAACGGCATTCAAACCGAAACGGAGGTCATCGTCTCGCCGGAAGATGACGTTGAGATTCGGCGGGTCACCCTGATCAATCGGTCCGTTCGCACCCGCCGTTTCAATCTCACGAGCTACGTTGAACTCTCGCTGGCGCCGCACAACGCAGACCGGCAGCATCCGGCATTCAATAAGCTGTTCATCCAAACCGAAGCGGTGCCTAAACACCAAGTCCTCCTCGCGTACCGCAGACCTCGCGCGGAAGACGACCCACCCATTTACGTTGCGCACCGCCTTACGCTTGAACACCCCGAGGACGGAGCCTGGCAGTTCGAGACCGACCGGCGCCGATTCATCGGCCGAGGACGGACGCTCGCGAATCCGATGGGGGTACTCCAGAAGCTTGGCAATAGCCAGGGTTTTGTCCTGGACCCGATCCTCAGCCTGCGCCAGAGCCTGACCCTCGGTCCAGGCCAGCGTGTCCAGGTTTCTTTGGTTCTCGCCGCCGGCGATACGCGCCAGCAGGTCTTGGGGCTGATGGGTAAGTACAGCGATCCCCATGCCGTCGATCGGGCGATGGGTTTCGCCTGGGCCTCTGCCCAGCTTGAGCTGCGATTGCTTCGCATCCAGCCCGACGATGCTCGCCGCTTCCAGCAGCTCGCCAGCCACCTGCTGTTTCCCAACCCGCTCTTGCGCCCTTCCGCCGAACGCATCGAAGAGAACCGCAAGGGCCAAGCCGGCTTATGGCCCTATGGAATCTCGGGCGACTTGCCGATGGTCCTGATCACCATTGGTGAGGCGCGGGATATCAGCCTGATCCGTCAGATGCTCCAGGCGCATACCTATTGGCGGATGCACGGGTTGATGGCGGACCTGGTGATCCTCAACGAGGAGGCGGGCGGCTATGAGCAGCCGTTGCGTGAGCGGCTCGAGGGCCTGATCCAGGCGCATTCGACGTATACGGGGAAGGATCAGCCCGGTGGGATTTTCCTGCGCAGTGCGGATCAAATTCCGGAGGAAGACCTGACCCTACTCATGGCCGCGGCGAGTGTGGTGCTGGTGGCGGCGCGCGGCACTTTACTCCAGGGCGTGCCGGTGGAGGTTCCCGAGTTGTCGGAACCCATGGCCAAGAAACGTGCTCCCCGGGAGCCTTCGGCAACGCTTCCCTTCATGGAGCTGCCGTACTTCAACAGCCTGGGCGGTTTTACCCCGGATGGGCGTGAATACGCGATCTATCTCGGTCCCGACACCCACACGCCTGCGCCGTGGGTGAACGTCATCGCCAACTCCACCTTCGGCACATTGGTCAGCGAAACGGGGTCTGGATTTACCTGGTATGGCAACAGCCAGCGCAATCGCCTGACGCAATGGTCGAACGACCCCGTCATGGATCCACCGTCTGAGGCGGTGTACATCCGGGACGAGGAGACCGGTGTCACCTGGTCGCCAACCCCGGCGCCGATCCGCGAAGAGACGGCTTATCGGGCAAGGCATGGGGCGGGGTACACGGTCTTCGAGCATAACAGTCAAGGGATCGAGCAGGAGATGACGGTCTTCGTTCCGGTGGATGAACACGGGGGAGAGCCGATCAAGCTGCAGAGGCTGCGGTTGAGGAACGACTCCTCCCGGCGTCGCAGACTGTCGGTGACGTACTATGTGGAGTGGACACTGGGCGAGAACCGCGAATCCTCCCAGATGCACGTCGCGACCCACTGGGACGACGAAGTCCAGGCCCTGATCGCTCGGAATCGTTACCACCCCGAGTACGGGGATCGGATCGCCTTCGCGGCCATCAGCCCGCCCGCGGAGTCTTACACCGGCGACCGCACGTCCTTCGTTGGGCGGAACGGCTCGCTGGGGTGCCCGGCGGCGATGGAGCGGATCGGGCTACCACGTCGGACAGGGGCGGGATTCGACCCGTGTGCGGCACTTCAGGTTACGGTTGAACTCGCTCCTGGTGAGAGGGCTGAGATCACGTGCATGTTGGGCCACGCCGAGTCGGTGGAGGAGGTCCACAAGCGGGTTCTGGTCTACCGGGAAGGCCTGGCACTCGAGACCGCGTTAAGCCGGACGAAAACGTGGTGGGATGATCTGTTGGACACAATCGAAGTACACACCCCCGAGCTGGCAGCGGACTTCCTGATCAACCGTTGGCTCTTGTACCAAAGCCTGAGCTGTCGGATCTGGGGGCGTTCCGCCCTTTACCAGTCCGGCGGTGCAATCGGCTTCCGCGATCAACTGCAGGACGTTATGGCATTCCTATACGCATCTCCCGATCTGGCGCGCCAGCACATCCTGCTCGCGGCGAGCCGTCAGTTCAAAGAAGGCGATGTCCAGCACTGGTGGCATCCAGAGAGCGGCGCGGGTGTCCGCTCCCGGATCTCTGACGACCCGCTGTGGCTGCCCTACGTCGTCGCTCAATACATGCGGGTCACCGGCGATGTGGACCTCTTGCACACGGAGGTCCCTTTCCTCGTCGGGCCCACGCTGGAACACGATCAGCACGAGATCTTCTTCACACCGGAAGTCGCGCTTGAACACGCCACGCTGTTTGAGCACTGCCAGCGCGCCGTCACGCGTAGCATGACCTTTGGGTCCCATGGTTTGCCCCTTATGGGGACAGGGGACTGGAACGATGGGATGAACCTTGTGGGCGCCGGGGGCAAAGGGGAGAGCGTTTGGCTGGCGTGGTTCATGGCGGATGTGCTTCAGGGTATGGCCGAGTTGTCTGAGCGACTGGGTCGGCCGGATCTAAGCCAGTCCTATCAACAAGATAGAAATGCGCTGATTCAGCGTGTCGAGCGAACAGGATGGGATGGAGAGTGGTATCTTCGGGCGATCTTCGACGATGGCACGCCGCTTGGCTCTTCGGCGAATAAAGAGGCGAGGATTGATTCCCTGCCCCAGTCTTGGGCCTGGCTGAGTGGAGGAGCCGACAAAGATCGCGCGAACAGCGCTTTAGAATTAGCGTGGAAACATCTCGTTCACGAGGATGAAGGTCTGGTGCTGCTTCTGACGCCTCCCTTTGACAGATCGAACCCGTCACCCGGATACATCCAGGGGTATCCTCCAGGGGTGCGGGAGAACGGAGGCCAGTACACTCACGCCGCCCTGTGGTTCGCCATGGCCTTGGCACGTCGAGGGGATGGCACGGGGGCGGCGAAAATACTGCGCATCCTCAACCCGATCGAGCGCGCGCGTGGTCCGGAAACAGTGTGGCGCTATGGACTTGAGCCCTACGTGGTCGCGGCTGACGTGTACCGATTGCCCGGGCGGATCGGTCAGGGGGGTTGGTCCTGGTATACGGGCTCGGCAGCGTGGATGTACCGAGCCTGGGTTGAAGAGGTCCTGGGTTTGAAGGTGCGCGGGGATCACATACAGTTGGATCCGGTCATCCCCGGATGGTGGGAGGGCTTCCACCTGCGCTATCGTCACGGTGAAGCGGTCTACGAGATCCAGGTCGAGAATCCGGAAGGCTGCGAGCGAGGTGTGTCGTGGGTGGAGATGGATGGTCAGCGCATGACGGATGGGGTGATCCCGTTGGATCGGGCCCTGGTCAAGCATCGGATCCTCGTACACATGGGGAAGTCGGAGCAAGCGGCTTGAGAGATGTCCCTCCTGCCGATAGGCACCTTTACGCGGATTCCACCCCAAGAATACGCCTTCGATCAATAACCTATAAAGATTGCCTCATCTCAAATCCGATAAAAATAATGCCATACGAAGATGTGATCCTCGAGCGCTCCGTTAGAACCTACGTTCGCCTCCTCCCCGTCCCCGGCCCTGAACATTCAGTTTTGATCTCTGCGCTCCGCGATTTTAATGATAAACCTTCTTATGGATCACTTATTCTCCTCATCACCGCGTCTCTTCTTCTCTCATCTCCTATCTCTTAAATAAATCTTCTGTTTTCTGTTTCGTGATCCTAATAATGACATCTGTAAGTTTCTTTGCGCTTTCGATGGAATCCTTGGCTTCCGTTCTGGAGATTCTGCTTTCAACCTCATAAACAAATTTATGTCTTTTCTGCCTCATTCTATGAAATTTATTGATCGAAGTGCGAACCTCCTCCCCAAGGATGCGAGAACAAAATTCTCCCACTGTCTTATGCTGGTCTTTTCCTTTTGGTCGCCATTCAAGGTAAAGCATCAGGGCTCTTCCGGCACGAAGCATTGCGTGATAGGCAATCGTATAGGCCCACTCTTCGTCGATGTCGAGGGTTGCCCGGGCTGTTCTTAAATCTCTTTGCGCCCTTTCGAGAGCCTTTTTGACATTCCCCAGGTTGGGCTCTACTCTTTCGATCAAACCTTGAGATTCAAGGTCATCTAATTTCATTCTCCTCACCGATCAACATGATCTTTGGGCTGTTGAGCACGGTCATGATGAAGCTATCTTTCGTATTCATTTTTTCCCGAAATTCCCTTAACGAATAAAAAATAATATTCACCTGCCTTCCCAACTGTTGCTCGATTTTAGAAAGGATATCCTCGATTTGATCTAAATGGGCTTTTCCAACAACCATTAAATCAACATCGCTTTCAGGTTTTTCTACATTCCTCGCAAAAGAGCCAAAAAGAAAAGCATATTTTATGCCCTCAACTTTTTCCAAAGCGGATTTGATGACTCCGGCTACTCCGGCTGTCTTGAGGATGAGTCCCTTCATCTCTTCGAAGATAGGAGAGCTTTTATTCACTTTAAAATACTTTTGCCTGCCTTCTCTTTCTGAAACGAGGATCCTCAGACTCTCCAATCGGGCCAGTTCGCGGCTTAAGTTCGTCGAATCTTCTCTGAGCAAAGATTCAAGCTGCCTGACAAAAAAACGCTCGTCCACATGAGTAAAGAACCAGCCCAATACCTTTGCCCTTAGCTTAGATCCAAAAAGCTTTTCCATCACAACGCACTTCCTTGCAAAGACTTGCAGTAAATAATACTACAATTGCAGTAAAAAAAGCTACAAAATTTTGAAGAGTATTTTATCCCCGATTCCTTGATTCCCTGCTTAGTTGTTTTTGTAGTCCGCACTCCGCATTCCGCACTCCGAAATTTAAGACGTTCTCCCTATCCCCTTATCTCCTTTTCCTCTTGCGATACCTCGCCTTGGCTTCCCGAACGACATAGGTAGGCTCGGGGGTAGATTCGGGCTTCAGGAATTCATCCATAGAAATCGCGACACCGGGAAATTTTTCCTGGAGTTCTCGGTCCGCGGTCAAACATGAGATTCCCATCTCCAGAGCTACCGCCACAAACTGCCCGTCATAGGCGGTGATTCCATGTTGTGCAACGAGGTCGATCACCTTGGACGCAGAAGGTTCGCATTCGTTTTCAACCAGGATCTTCGAAACCTTTTCCCAAATGTCCAAAGCTTGTTCGGGCTTAATCTGTTTCGACTCGATTGCGCTCGCCAGGATATTCTGGAATTCGTATCGCCACAGGACAGGGACAATCCATACGGGATCCTTTTCCTCAACCTGTTTGGCTTTAGATGTTAGAGAACTCGTCAGGTTCCGTGCCGCGACGATGTTCGAATCCACAACGATCATACACGACCTTCGCGCTTAGCCCGGTGGATAAATTCCGCCGTCAAGATTGTCCGGGTCTGGACCGGGGGCGGAAACTTCACCGGACGAAAACGCCGCATCCTCTCCTCAAGAAGCACAATCGCCTGTTGAGTCATGGAGCGACGGTTTCGTTGTGCTTCGCGTTTTAACCACTCATGGACGTCATGGGGAATATTTTTTATCAACAAACCAGCCATCACCGACCTCCGATACCATTTTGCTACCATTATACTATCACTCCCCTGTCATGTCAAATTACCCAAAGATTCGGTCTCTCTAAGAATAACCTTGACTACATTCATGTTTTGGCGTAGATGTACACCAAACGGGTTGGGGTAAACCCGTCGGGGTTTGCAAATTAGTAGTCAACATATAATTGTATGGACATTAGAGACTAAATCCCTCCTCCCCTCCCTTTACAAAAGGGAGGAATTCCCCTCTTTGGCAAAGAGGGGCGAGGGGAGATTTTCTGAGCCATACGTCTTCTCTACCATGGACTCCTTAGTAATTCAGTCCTTCCAGTTGATTAGGGTGGTACTTTTTCTATTGACAAAAGGTATCAATTGATACCATAATGTTTATGAACCGGCCTTCTCACAAAGAAATCAACCGTAAGATAGAGCAACCAAAGGCAAATGAAAGAAGAAAGAATGGATTGCCCGAGCGGGCATGGAAAAATGGTGCTGAGGAAAGCAAAACAGAGAATGACTTTCCGTGGTGTTAAAGTAATCGTCCCGATAGAACAGTATCGATGCACAGTATGCGGGGCCGAGGCAGGAACGGTCAACCAGGCCGCACGCATTCAGAAGTCGATCGCTGACGCTTACCGCAAAGCAGTCAACCTGCTGACAGGGGATGAAATCGTTGAGAAGAGGAAGAGATTGGGTTTAACTCAGGAGGGTCTTGCAAAGCGTATGAATGTCGGGATTGCCAGCATCAAGAGGTGGGAGGGAGGAACCCTCCAGAGCAAATCTATGGACCATGCGCTCCGGATCGCTCTTGGAGGTCAGACTGCCGGAGATAGCTGTACCGGAAATCGGGAGTTTTCAATCCCAAGAATAAAATTAGTGCTGAGAGAATTTGAGTCGGTTCTGGGTAAACATATTCTCAAGAAGAATGACAAGATGCTCTTCGCGGCAAAATACCTGTGGTATGCAGACATGGTAGCACATAGGGAAACAGGAGAAAGCTTGACGGGGTCCACGTACGCCGCTCTGCCCTATGGGCCTCAGCTCAATAACTACAAAGATTTAATCCAGGACATCATAGAAGCTGATGAGTCAGAGGCTAAACCCCTTAGCCGGGAAGAGAAAAGGATTATCACTCGGATTGCCATGAAATTTCCTGAAGAGCGAATGGCATATGAGGCGGCCCATAAAGAAAAAATTTGGAAGAAACAACCCAATGGAGCAATTATTCCATATACCGATTCAGCCGAATTAACAGGGCTTTAACGCCTTCTTAAGGGGTGAAGGGCTTTTTGCTTTTGGCCTTGCGCCTTACGATGTACGGCAGGGCAGTAATTTTGCTCTATGCCCTCTGCGCCATGCACTCTGCGCTTTGCTCCATGCTGGATATTGGTAAGTGGCTCCGGAAAACAATTCAAAGGTGAAGGCGGATGAGGTTAATTCAAATTTCAAGACCTGCCACCGTCCACTTGCATTCGCCCTGTAATTGGTATAGCATTTGTTCGGACACAGTTCTGTGGGGTTCTGTTCGAGGAAAGATAAACATTGGGAGTTCATCATTCCGATTGTGTAACGCCAAGTTCACATAACCGAACTTCTTCTACCAGAGCGGAATGCATGCCAACCACGACTTACAGAGACATTAGAGAAACCCTAAGTCAGCTTTACTTAGAGGATGATCGTCCATGGCTGGTTGGGTTCAGTGGCGGCAAAGACAGCACGATGCTCGCGTCACTGATTTTTGACACAATCCTCTCCATCCCTGCCGGACAACGGAAAAAACCTGTATCTGTTCTTTGCACCGACACGCGCGTGGAAATCCCAGCCATTGCCGAAATGGTCGAAAGTACACTGACGCGGATGCAGAAGTTTTCACAGCAGAACGACCTCAAAGTCGAGGTGAACCTTCTCAGGCCGCCGCCGGAGCAATCATTTTGGGTGAATATCATCGGACGGGGTTACCCGCCACCCAACCGCACCTTCCGCTGGTGCACGCAGCGCCTGAAAATCGACCCTGTCACTGTCTTCGTGAATCAGAGAATCGGCCACTGGGGCGAGGCGATCCTGCACCTGGGAGCACGCCGGGCGGAAAGTTCGACGCGCGCCCAAACAATGGCTGGCCGAGAGAATCGCAGCCGCCTAAGTCGTCATCCCGATCTGCCGCGGGTCTGGGTGTCCAACCCAATCGAGTTTCTCACCACCGAGGAAGTATGGGCATACCTGCTACAAAAACCGAACCCATGGGGAGGCGACAACCGCCCGCTCTACAAGCTTTACACAAACGCCTCCAACGGCGAATGCCCCATTCAGATTGATACCAGCACTCCAGCCTGCGGCAACTCCCGCTTTGGGTGCTGGGCCTGCACCGTCGTCGAACGCGACAAAGCCAGTGAGGGGTTGCTCGCCGCCGGTGACGAGCGTATGGGACATCTCATCGAGTTCCGCGAAACGCTCCTGGATTTCCGTAACCCCGACAACAAGTGGCGCGACAGCCGCCGTATGAATGGCAACGAAGGCCCTGGGCCACTTCTCATCAAAGGCCGTCGGGAACTCCTAAAACGCCTGCTAGAGTTGCAGGAACAAACAGGCCTGACGCTTATCACGCCCGAAGAACTCCTTCTGGTTCAACAACTATGGAAAGCGGCGCGCGATCCCGACGACGGCCGGGGTGTCGCCCGAATCGTCAACAGACAGCGAGGTGTTATCATGAATGCTGACCTCAACGAACTAAACCGCATTCGCGAAATGGAAGAGGAAGTAGCCCAGGAACTCGGCATCCGTGCGGACACGCTGCGTCGCATGCTCGCCAAGGTGGAAGAATACAGTGAAAGCCACCGCGCCCACGGTCTGCCGGACGACCTCCTCAATATCCTGAAGGATGATCTCTATAGAAGCGCTGTTCAGGAAGAAACTCCCTCTATTCACTAACACGATGATCAAAGACCAACAGTACTGGTTACACAAACTCGCAACGTTGCGGATTGACCGTGCCCGGGGCAATCCAGCGCCCCACAAACCACTTCTCTTGTTGGTCATCATGGAGATGGCAGAGAAGGGGGAGATCGCAAGCCGCGAAGTTACTCTGTCTCCGGATCTTGCTTTCAGGTTCAGCGTTTTCTGGTCTGTCGTGGCCCAGCGTCGTAAACAGTCACCTGAGGTGCGATTGCCGTTTCACCACCTTGGGTCTTCCGGAATGTGGCAACCGTTTACTGCAGACGGTAAACCTTCACCAGATAAGAAACTGACTGCAGTGATCAGGCTTGACCCAAGCTTCTACGACTGTCTAGCTGATCAGAGATTTCGTGAGCGGGCGCAAAGAGTACTGATTGAAACGGAACCGTATTTCCGCCCTGAAGAAAGAGTATCCTTGTACAGCATGCTTAAGATCAAACCGGCTGCTTTCGAAATCCATGATAACGAAGAAATATACAGAGTGAGCGTTCAAACAGGACGCGATGCTCGCTTTCGCATCGAGGTAGTCGTCCTTGCGTACAAACACACCTGTGGTCTTACGGGATACAGGATGACCACTCTTGAGATGGAGAGCATCGTGGATGCGGCACATATTCAAGAGTTCCGTGACTCCCGCAACAATGACCCTCGCAATGGAATAGCGCTCTCGAAAAACGCCCACTGGCAGTTCGATCGCGGTCTTTGGTCGTTGAACGATGATTACCGGATTCTCGTCAATAGAGAAAAGTTCATCGAAGATGGGGTGCCGGGACAACGCCTTGTTGATTTCGAGGGGCGAAGGATTTTTCTGCCCAGCGATCCAAAATATTGGCCAGAGCATACCTATCTCGACTGGCATCGCAACCAGCATGGCTTCCAAAACTAATAGCCGTAGGTTCCGACCAAGGTAACTATTTGCCAACCTGGATAAACATCAAATAAATGGGTTTATTTTGGTCCTAAGGCCAGATTCTTGAACTCACGTAAGACAGGGCAAAGGGGCACCCTGCGCCGGACGAACAAAGCTCGATGCCTTTCGGGGCGTGAAGCTAATGGCCGGTCGCGGCAGGTAATCGGTCTGTACGTTCCGCATATCAATCTTGATCTTCCCCGCCGCCTGCACCGCGTCGCAGTGGAATAGCACCCCCCGTGAGCGGCAAATCTCCCCAATCTCCTTCACAGGGAATAGCACTCCCGTCTCATTGTTTGCCCACATTAATGAAACAACCGCAGTGTCGTCTGTGATGGTGCTCTCCAAATCGGCCAGCTTGAGCAAGCCCTCCCGGGCAACAGGCAGATAGGTGACCCGGTATCCTTCTTTTTCCAAGGCCATGCAGTAATTCAACACCGATGAATGCTCAACCCTTGATGTGATAATGTGTTTTTTCCCGGGATTCGCCTTCACCGCTGCGTGAATCGCTGCGTTGTTGCTCTCCGTGGCGCACGAGGTAAAGATAATCTCCATCGCATGCGCTCCTATCAATTCCGCCACCTGCGCCCGTGCCGTCTCAATCACCGTCTTCAGCTTTGAGCCAAACTTGTATGTACTTGATGGATTACCCCATTCAGAGGTCAGATAAGGCATCATGGCGTCCAGCACTTCCGGCAACACCTGCGTCGTCGCGTTGTAATCAAGGTAAATCATAATATTCCTAGGGACTGAAAATTTATGGATATCTCCGGGTGAAATTTCTTAACGATTTCTCAAATGGGGAGGCATAAACTCCCTGTATTTGCCCTAACTCTGAAGTGAACAATTTCCTGGTTTTGATCTTCGTTAAGGAATCGACGAGAGATTTCCAATTGTCCTCAACACCCGAGAAGGCGTCGTATGACTCAAAATGCAACTGCCTATTATAGAGATACATATCCAACCCATACTCTTTCTTCTTCCCTCTAATGGTTTTGTACCTCCAAAATCCGGAGTTAATTGACCATTCAGTCTGTGAACCGTCACCTTCCCTAAACTTATAAAGATTTGAATAGGGACTGAATCCTTTTCTGCTAAGTTTTTCCCCCCAAAAGTAATCCCTCAGATAGTTCATTCGCGTAACTATTATGCTTAACGCAGTGAAGGACCCTGAGACGTTGTCTTGATATTTTATCTCCCTTTTCTCGTTCACCGTTAGTTTCTCAAGGAACCTCATTCCTCGTTTAAATGCAGGCTCACTGAGATCTAAGGGCATGGAAATTCCTAATGAAGCCATGTACTCCATAAAATCCTCCATTATTCTCTTCTGAAACGGCACATTTTTGAGCTCTTTTCCACAGGTCCTTATTAGCTCAGCAATTTCCGGCCAACTGCAAATATTCACTTTTTTATGATTAGCAAATTTTTGAGGATGAAGATGAGTCGTGGAAATCAATAGGGGCCGAGATTTGATCTTGCACGCCTCGTGTTCTAGTGACATTCGCTCAATTTGAGATTCCAATCGAATCGACTCATTGTAAAGTTTAACCTCGATCAACCCTAAAACTTTATCAGCATTTTGAATTCGCAAATCACATACCCCTGATCGATACCTCTTCTGAGTTTGAAACAAAATTTCCTTCCTTTGTTCATTGTTAATCTCTGGATAAAATCTCTTTAAGAATTCTGTCCTTAAAAGTTCACAGTTAGCTAGCAGCGTTGCCAAACTCTGTGTAGCTTGGTTTTCAATATTATGCCCTGCAAACTTTCCTAAACTGAGAAAAATATTTTTCATCGCGCTCCTAATACCGACTTCTCTCAGATTGGTGCCAAAGGGAGAATTGCCGAATAACTTGCATTATCCCATCTATCAAAGAGCTTCTTGGAAAATGTAACCATTGAAGAATTGCCCCTCTGATCGGAGTATTGAGGACTATAGACAATATCAATCGCCTCCGGCACTAGCGTCCTCAGCAGCCTCTGAATCATCTTCCATTACATTGGGAGGCAACAAGCCGGTAGCCTCACCGATTGGAAGCTCTTGCACGTCCTTGAGTTTCCTCCCGACGGCTTTTGACCTCGCCTTGGCCTTCTCGATTGTGTCCGATGCCTGATGCAACTTTTTCTGCACTGCGTCCAGAACATCGCCATACTTCGTCCATTCGGTCTTGACCGCCGCAAGGAGGTTCCAGACCTCGCTAGAACGCTTCTGGATGGCCAGCGTACGGAAGCCCATCTGAAGGCTGCTCAAAATCGACCACAGTGTCGTCGGGCCGGCGATAACCACACGGCATTCCCGTTGGATAACCTCGGTCAAACCCGTCCTGCGGATGACTTCGGCAAAGAGGCCCTCTATGGGCAAGAACAAGATACCGAAGTCCGTGGTCTTGGGCGGATTTAAATACTTCCCGCAGATGTCCCCTGCACAGGCCTTGACACGGTTCTCAAGCTGCTTTCCTGCCACCTCCACCGCTTCGACATCGGCCCTCTCTTGAGCCTCGACCAGACGTTGATAGTCTTCGACCGGGAACTTCGCATCAATCGGGAGCCAGACGGTCTCATCCTTGTCCGCACCTTGCCCCGGCAACTTGATCGCAAACTCGACACGCTCGCCCCCATCCTTCGTGGCCACGTTCGTGGCGAACTGATCGGGATTGAGCACCTGCTCCAACAGCGCCCCAAGCTGTACTTCACCCCACGTCCCACGCGTCTTGACGTTCGTGAGTACCTTCTTAAGGTCACCAACGCCCGTGGCAAGCGTCTGCATCTCCCCAAGCCCCTTGTGCACCTGCTCCAGACGTTCGCTGACTTGTTTGAAGGATTCACCCAGACGTTTTTCCAGCGTCCCCTGCAGTTTCTCGTCCACGGTCTGCCGCATTTGGTCAAGCTGTTTGGCGTTGTCGATCTGCATGCTTTGGAGTTTGTCTTCCACCGTGACCCTGACCGCCTCCAGCTTCTTCTCATTTGAATCCGAAAGCTTCCCAATCGCAGATGACATGGCTTCAAGCTGTGCCTTTTGAACATTGGCCAACTCGCCCATTGTCTTGGTGGTGACTTCCGTAATTCCCTTGAGTGCTGCTATAACCTCTTCCCTTAACTGCTTGGCTCCTGTGGCGGACTCGGCGCGGACACCATCCAGCCGCTCGCCGCTCGCCTTTGCAAAAGAGGCAAGCTGGTTGGAGAATGCATCGAGTTGCCCCTTCTGCATGGCGGCAACATCCATCATTCGTTGTACAACGGATTCGCCGAACATCTTGAAAGCTTCGGTGAGTTCTTGCCGTTGTTCTCTCGCTGCCTTGCCCAGTTCGTCTCTGCTCTGGGCGACTTCCTCTCTGACCGCACGCTCGGTGCGTTCCTGTGCCTTTTCGAAGGCATCAAGCCGGGAAGCAAGTGCATCAACTTGTGATGGCTTCCTTAACAGCATGAGTAGGAGACCCACAGCGGCGATCAGAAGGACGACAGCCACGATCAGCAGGATATCAGTCACGGGCGACCTCCCAGGAAGAATTTCTTGTCTGATTGTGCATTCTTTCAATTGTAATGTACACGATTTTGAAAATTTAGGGAAGAGAATGTTAGGAAGCAGTCATGAGTCAATGGGGTCAATTCCTAATCGCCCTGGTAATATGGGGTCAAATCTTTATCCTTGAGTTTTCAACCGTAGTGTCATCCATAAAACAGTTGGCCCATTATTAATTAAACAGATAAATCCAGGTGGGGAGCATGGGAGAGATTGTTCACACGTCACGAATCAAGGGCTTTGGTGTCAGGTCTACGTTCCTCACGGATTGTGGTAGGACCACGCTCTTAAGTTAATTAAAAGTAAGCTTGATAAGGCTTCTTGAATTCTTGGGGTGCTTTCGGGTTAAGATTGCAATATCGCAATTTAACGAACGGCTTCTCATAAGTTCCTCGTTCCGTCCGCTAAATCCAGGTCCTTTTTAGCCCTTATCTGTAACCGCTTTGCTGCAGAACTTAATCCTTGGTTCGAGCCGTCACCTACCCCAACTCTCTGAGCGTGCAACTTCCCAACTCCAAAATCACCCATCCTCCCATCCCACGGGCTCCCAACAATCCCCGAGTTCTACCCGATCCTTCCAATTCGGTACTGTCCTAATTTGAAATTTAAAGATTTTAAATTCAAGTCATTTTGTGACTTGAGTTTGGGAAGATAAGATTGATCATGAACAATAAATAACGTTGGTTCTAAAACAACCTGCAAGGGGCTGCGCGGTTATTGGCGCCATGGGCCCGGTGCCCTCCAGGTTGCTTTGAAAACGTGGCCTGCTGCCAGACGTTGCGCAATTGGCCTGAGAAAGGCAGCGATGCCCGTGACCACTTCGACGAGGTTCTGCGGGACATCTACCAGTCGGCTTTTACGGACGAACCCACGCCATTGAGCAGCTTTTGTAGGATCCTCGGCGAAGTTATTCGTTAAGGCAATGGGGTCAGGCTGAATGGTTGTTCCTCGTGTGGAAAGGTCTTCGAGATGGCTTCTGCCAGTGTGGCGCCATCGAAGTTAAACTGGCGCGACATGAGCCATATATCAAAGAAGTCTTTCATCCGGCTGTTCAAGATGCCAAACTTTACCATCGATTAAAACTTCTCGGCGATAGTACTCTCCCTGCTGTAACCGCGAATTCGTGGAGCTGGGAAATCGAGAAGTGTCGGATAATTCGTAGGTTCGGGCGAGGGGATGACTATGTCGCCAAAGCCAATATCAAGTTGCATCACGATTTGCGCAGTCTCTAATGACCCCCAAAACCGGACGCGTATTCCTTCGTACTCGGCGTCCTCCACGATGCGCTCTGCTTTGATCGTTGCTATATCGAAATCAATACCATCGGGCTCCACTTCCTGAAGGCATATTTCTCTTGTTACCTCAACCATGGTTTCGACCCTGTTGTCGATTCGACCGAGCAGGTCAATGTCCATCGTTGGGCGCGTAAGCGGTGCCTCCCATACGGTTAACATCAAAGCACCTTTAAGAACGAATTTGCCGGCATAGTGGGACTTGGATAATCGATAGAGAAAACGTTCCATCGCGAAGTATTGAAGTAGTTCACTGAAAGGTCGCCCTCTCTCCCTGGCCTCGCTTAGCAGACGCTGGCGTACAGAAGCGGCGATATTCCTGGGGGGACGTTTCGTCACAGCAGTGCCTCAAGGTAAGGCCGGATCACCTTCTCAACCCGGCACACTCGCGCGATTTGGACGAGACCTTCGGGTTTAAACCGCTTCTTTTCACGGTAAAGCTTAAGTGCTTCGATAGCCGTATCGAGGCCGATTTTATTTCGATATTTGAAGCAGTCGATGATCGTTTTTTCCGAGCTATAGATGCGTACTGGAACGCCATCTATTTTATGTGTTTGGACTCCAAGGGTGAAGGCCTGTCCTGAAAACCAGAAGACCCGAATAGGGGGATGACCCAGACGAGGAGTCTCGGTTCCACGCTCCAGAGCGACGTAGACCTCATGGGGGACTTGAGTGGTGATCTCATGGTATGCAAGGGCAGAAATAAGACAAATGACACCGCTCGATATCTTCAGGGAGACCGACACGAGGTCCGGATTACCGAGTGGAGGCAGATCGGTAAGCCGATAGAGACCTCGATTAAGTTGTTCTATAAGGCCAACTTCCAGCATGGAGTAAAGCATTCGACGGTGAATGCCAGCTTGAAGAGCTTCGCTCATTCTCAGTACGCCGCCATGACTCCGAAATGTTTTTCTTGCTTTTTCAAACCCATCCTGACTTTTCATCTTCGTCGAACCTCTCTTGTGATACAAATTACTGACACTTGTATATATTTGCAGGTATTATGTCTCAACTCTAGCGAATTGTCAATGAAAAGCGAGGTTTCGTTCATATTAAGCTTTAGGGAGAACAATGGGGGCATCCTTAGGTTATTCAAGTAACCTTGATGAGACTTCCCAGATTTGTGAGGGGCGTTCTAAGGGCAGGCTCGCAAGATTGCAATTTAGGGAGCGGCTTCTCATAACTTGCGCAATCTCTCCGCTAAATCCAAGTCCTTTAGTCCTTATCCATAACCGCTTCGTTGCCCAACTTAACGTCGTAACATCACGTTCTGTTCCTTCAGTTAGTCCCCGAAGAGCAGAAAGTATTTTGTTTGCGGCTACCTACCGACAAACAAAAGGTCATAAAATTGAGGGACGTAGGGGAAAATGCAACTTCTTGAGGAGAATGTGTTCGTTGAATGCTATGTCCAGTAGGTTTATGTCAACCCAATCAGCTCTTTTAGATTTTTAGAAAAGATCTAACCTTTCTTCGCATCCCCGATCGGCAGAGAAAGAATTTTTGCAATTCCCATTTCATCCGCCTACGCGCGAGAGCACACCTGTGGAGAAAGACCGCCGAACAGCTATGCTCCTATTATTCTCTCTCTTGAAGATTCTTTTATTTCATCGGAAATCTGGTTGAGCGAGATAAAACGCACCTGCAGTTTGCCATAACGGCGCTGGTAGGAGGTTTTAGTACTGGGGCTCAGCACGTAATTCCTTCCCTCAGGATAAATAGAACGAAATACAGTGAGATGAGCTGAGTCAAAGTGATCGGGATTAATTTTACATTCAATGGCATCTGCTTGTCGTCTACCGCCTTTGATAACAAAATCGACTTCCCGGCCGGATTTGTCCCTCCAGTAATGCAATCGATGATCGTCCACAACCGTGCGCAGGGTGTCGAGGATTAAGTGCTCCCACAGAACACCTCGATCATCTTCCCGGATACTGTCCCAGCCCTTCACAAACGTCACAAACCCCGTATCAAAAGAATAGCATTTAGGTCTTCGTGTAATTTCACGCCGCCCCCCTCCCTGAAATGGAGGGAGTAAAAATACTGCGTGGGCGATACTCATGGCTTCTACATGGGCTTTGACGGTATGCCTGCTTAAACCACTTAACCGGGCCAAATGGGCATAATCGATGAGACTTCCACTTTGTCGTAACAGCAAATGGAGTAACTTCATGAAGCCGGTCCGGTTTCGGATCCCGAAAAGTTCCTGAATATCCCGGGCATAAAAGCTATCCATCCATTCTGAAAAAAAAGTCGCATTTTTCGTTTTTGAGAGCAAGGGTTCTGGTAGCCCTCCGTGGAGCAATCGGCGATCCAATTCCTTTACGTTGAATCTATCGATGCATTCGCTCCAAAGAACTGGAGGCAAGTAGATCATCTGTTTTCGCCCGGTCAGACTATCACGAAATTTTTTTGTGGCCTCCCAAGTGGAGGAACCTGTCGCAAGCACCCTTAGGTGTGGATAGACATCCGCAGCAATTTTCAACAACCGGCTGGGGTCTTCTAAACGATGGATTTCGTCAAAGATCACAATCGTCCCCTTGGCTATGCTGTCGTAGAACAATTCTGGATCGACCAGCCGGCGTCCCACGGAAGGTAAATCACAATTCAGATAGATTGTATTGGAAAACATTTGATCTAAGGTGGTTTTGCCTACCCGGCGAACCCCAGATAACCATACAATCGGGCGTTTTCCCCACGCCTGCCGAATCCGTTGTATCCAAAAAGGGCGTTCAATCATCAGAATCGTACTTACCATTTAGCCGGCTAAATGTTAAGCACGTTTTTCTCCAGAAATCTGGGAAATATGCAGAGTCCGAGGGCTTGGGGTCAAAGCTACATTATACACTTTGCTCACAGGAAGAAATGTAAAGCATAGAGCAAGGCAGTCAATTCTTCATTCGTTACGTTTTTGGTTATTCTCGCTCAAGCTACTTTTTTCTCTTGCCCCGTTTCTTCATTTTTGGCTTCATAAAGCTACCCAAAAATTCTGAGACCGTCTGAATGACTATGCCATTGGAGGAAAGGACGGGGCGAAATGGCAGAGAGTTCTATGGCAGTTGGAGTTCTTTACAGAATGTCCGAACAGGAAGAACCCTGACCCCGGTTTTTTCAAAATCCCTATTTCCTTCATGGACCTGGTAGAATTTAGGTATTCTCGTCCTCTCAATAAAATAATAGAGGGAGGGGTTGATGTTCTTTTCTCCTGCCTTGCATTCAACCGCAAACAAGGGCTTTCCCTCTTCTAAGACAACAAAGTCCACCTCCCGCCTGTCAGTGTCCCGGAGAAACCGAAGGTCCATCCTATAGCCTTCCGTGTCTTCCCTGAAATGACAATATTTCAGGAGTTGGGAAGCGATGAAATTCTCGAATCTCGGGCCCGGCTCTGGCACAATCGACCAGTCCCATAGGTAGAGCTTCTGCTCTTTCTTTACAGCTCGCACTTTAGGCGGACCATATGGGGATATCCGAAAGCAATAGTACATCCTTTCAAAAATCTTCAGCCAACGTTCAACGGTTTCATGGGACACCTGAAAAAGTTCTTTCAGATTCTTCACGGATAGGGGTGCGCCCACCCGATTTGGGAGTTCCTCTGCAAGGAGTTCCAGCAGACTGATATCCTTAACGTTTTCAAGATCCCGGATATCCTCATAAATCACCCGATGGGTCCTTTCCTTCTGCCATCTCCTCCAGAATCTTTCCTCCCCTTTTAAACAAGGCTCGGGAAATCCTCCGAACTTAAGCAATCTCCTGAAATCCTCTACCGAGGGTTCTTTATTCAGCTCTGTTAGGGAAAAGGGGTGAAGTCTATAGTAGTGATATCTCCCTTGTAGAGAATCGCCTCCTTTGCTGTAATAGTCCAGTCTCGCGGATCCGGTGATGATGAACGACCTTTCGGATTTGTTTGTGTCATAGAACCCTTTTACAAGATTCCGCCACCTCGCAAATTTGTGGATCTCGTCGAGTACAATGCATTTCTCTTTGGCCGGTAATTCCCCTTTTAGCAACGAGGACCGCGTGGTGATATTGTCCCAATTAAGATAGGCCGGATGTTTCTCACTGGGTTCGGATAGGAAGGTTAAGGCAAAGGTGGTCTTTCCCACCTGTCTGGGGCCGCCTATGAATACCATCCTGTCCTTAAGGTCTTTTGTTACAGGATTTTTTAGATATCGCTCATGTATCCCTGCCATAGTAAAATAGCTATAACACGATTTTACTCATGAGTAAAGTCGCTTTCACATAATTTTTGTCGCCTGCATTGTGTGGGGTGAGACCGTTTGAATGACAACGCCATTGGTAGGCCTCGGATGATTCACTTAAGTCAGCATAAATGGTCTTGTTTTTTTTATGCTGAGAGAAAGCCTTTTTCCAATCCCCATCCACCCCCCTGCCCAAGAAACCAAGGCCATAGCCATGCAGTAGTACAAGCTAGAAAATGCACCGGAGGCGCAATGGATTTATTCGGGAATGATCTCCATCTGGAGTTACCTAATGAAACTCTTCTGTTGAGTCTTGCCAGAAAAAGCCTGCCGTGTAAGTACCCATGGTAAGCACTGCTGTCTCATCAATGTTAGCCCAAAACAGGCCGTCATCTTCTTCTTGGCTTTGACGGATTCGCTTTGCTGCTCTGTCCCGTTCGGTCTTTGTGCGGTAAGGCCCGCAAACGATTGGTTCTATGCCAGCCTCTACCTCAAGCAAATAATATTTTTTCTTCATTTTTAATTACCTCCCTTAGCATGTTCTATCAGTGTAGACTAAAAATCTACAGACTATAGTATTCATATACAGTACCAGGAGACAAGAAGACGCTTCTATCTGATTCAAGAAAGAGGAGGCGGTCTTCGGATCGGGCTTGCAATATTTCAAGCCACAGCATTCCCCTGAATCTTTCCAGGATCCCCGTGCGAGAATACTTCCCGTAATCGAGTTTTAAAATGTTTCTGTTTTAATATAATGTTTCAGATCGAAATCAATTAAGGGTGGGATTCCTTCTTCAAATTTTGGGGAAGTAATTCGGGATTTTTGTGAAAAGCTCTTCCACTATTAGCGGTTGTGGTAGTTTATATCTTTTAGAGAAAATAAATAATTTTAGTAAGTTACCATGACAGTTAAAGTATGGTATTTGAATTGCTTATAATAGTTAGTGCGGATCCCAATGTCAGTTGAAATAAGGTGAAACCTGTCTTCCAGGGTTAAGAACGAAGAAGAGAAGAAGGCTATGATTCTCTGGAAACCAAAAACCGAGGCAGAAAAGAAACTCCTCGAACTTTATTCAGTGGAGGAAGACGATATACAAGACTACAACCAGAATCGAAGCCATGGGGGCGGGAAGGGAAGAAATCCCGGCCAAAAATTTGATAAGCTGGCGGGATGTGGGAGGAAGGAGTTTAAAAAGTGGGCAGGGGATTAAGGTAAGGTTATGAGTTGATCGGGGTGCTGCCAGAAAGGAGAAACGACCCTCAGAGAATAACCAAGGAATCGGTTTTGAGTTGGGGGCAAAAATATTTTGCAATCGAGTTGAACCTCGATGATATGTACTTTATTGAAGTAGAAATCAATGAGGAGGCAATCCCTCTGAAAATATGATTTTCTGTGGTTTCAAACTATTAAATTTGGCATATAATATGCTTTTCCCAGGGCGGCGGTTGATTCCGCTCATCTTTATGTGTCCCTCCTTTCAAAACACCTTCGGGGGGTGGATTAGGGAAACCCCCCGCCAAACTATGTTAAAAGGGGGAGGGTCAGCAATGGCTTACTGTTTTTATGCACATCCCAATTCATAATCCTAAAGAAAACCAGAAACAAATTGAGTGCGGCTATGGATCAGGAAAGATTTAAAACTATCACTCTTGTCCAAAATACGATTCTCAACGCAGAGACGCAAAGGACGCAGAGAAACCAATTTTTTATTTGGCGGTGAGAGGCCGCCAAATAAAAAGGCTTCCGTTACTCCGGGATAGGGCCCTTAATAGCTTGTATAGCCTTCAAAGAGTCCCGGTTTTATGGTCGAAGGGCAGCGTTTCTGATCCAATCGCCGTCTCCCGATTGGGTCAGAAGAAAGATCTTTCTCAGCGACCTCCGCGACTCTGCGGTGAACCTGATTTTGAAAGAGGGGTATACTAGCCAAAAAGTCCAATGAAATCAACAAACGTTACACCACATTCAGCCGTTCTTGGACAGCAGTGTAAAACTATGGTCT
This sequence comes from uncultured delta proteobacterium, assembly GCA_963765435.1. Taxonomy (GTDB): domain Bacteria; phylum Desulfobacterota; class BSN033; order BSN033; family UBA1163; genus UBA1163. The sequence goes on along the minus strand of CAVXWK010000001.1, from coordinate 2,948,092 downwards.
CTTTATTAGAGCGGGATGAATTGACATTAATGGAAAAACAATTTCTGGAAGGAGTAAAAAAATATTACTTTGAACATAGTAAGTTAACAGAGCAGCAGTGGTCCATATTAGAAGGTGTTTACAGAGAAAAAATATGGATTAGGAAGACTTTTATTAGTCAGAATAATCTTTCGAAGGGCTCTTCCTCAAGAGCCGCCTGACATGTCCCATGTTGAACAATAAACGGGTTTAGCAATGGAAGCCTATGGAAAAGAGGGAAGTCCTTGGGACGATTTCACAACCGACGGGGATTCACACCTGAGGGGAGGAAATACGGCGGGAGTGAGTGGCCCACTTCTCATATCCAAATGATATTCACCAGGTGTTCTACTTTTTTGAATTCCGGGTCGCCTGTCACCAAGGTGGCTTTGTGTTCGACAGCCGAGGCAAGGGCGAAGCAGTCGGCGTATGAGAGGGCATATTGGGCCTTATATTCAGCGGACTGGAATATCAAAGAATTCGGGATAGGCAAGATGGTGAAGTTCAACCTTTCAATGTTTGCAAGAACTTCTAATTTCTTCTGGTCGCCGAATTCCTTTTTTGTCGAATAGATGATTTCACCGAGATTGACGGCATTAATATATTTGACCGCTCCGGTTTTCCTTATTTCCTCAAGGAGATGGACAACCTTTTCATATCCCTTCTCTTTTTGGAAGAATTTGAGAAGAGCGTGGCTATCGAAAATGAAAGGCCCTCGCTGCATTATTTGAATTCGCCCTTCCGTTCTTTCAGGAGCTTTTCGGCAAGAGACGGTTTTGGGGGTAAAAGACCGCAGGCTGCCTTGACAGGATCTTCAACAGGCGGAATCAGGTAGATGATGCCACCATACTCCATCACCTGCAGCTCCGTACCGGGTTCGATATGATACCGCTTTCTCAACTCAGCAGGAATGACGATCTGGCCTTTCGATAAAGTTTTAACAGTAGCCATAAAATTCTAACCTTTATACAAAAAGTTGGACAATCTCAGGATAATGTATAACTTCTAATTTGTTTTGTCAAGATTATTGTTTGCGCCTTCTTTTTGCCCACAAGGCGCATTTCCTCCAATCTCACCGGGTGTTACGCGCGAGGTTGTTCTCTGTCATTGCGATTTTTAAATTTGGGTTCTTAATGGATCATTTCTAATATAAGTCCCTGAATTTTAAGGGATTAAAAATTTCTATTGACATTACTTTTTAAGGTTCATATAATTGTTCACCAAATATCACCGTTTTTATTCAGAGCGGTTCATCGACCCTCGAATTGATGGTTTAGGGTTCTTTTTGTTGTAATGTGGCCCTGAAGTTCTATGAGGTGACCCATGACAATTGATATCGTGTTTAACCTCATGGCCTTTGTGATTGCCATTTATTTGTGGGTAATGTAACAGAAAAAGGATGTAAGTCTTCTTGAATTTTCAGAGGGGATTTATTCCCTTTTCTCATCCTCCATCGGGAAAGAGAACTTTTCCTGATTCCCAGTTCATCCGCTTCCACCGAAGTCCTTACGCCGGTCAATAGGTCGATTCTGGCTGCAGGTCCGTGTCCTGTGACAAATTTGGCCACCCTCCTGTAAATATGTCGATCAATATAGAAGGTGGAAATCCACGTAGTCGTATTAAGTCTCTGGAATCATGTATGTATTTTCACGCAGACCCTTTGGCTTAATTTTTGCTTTAATAAAACTCGGATACAAGAATTTTTTGGTGGAATCGAAGATGAATCTTAATAGAATTAGAGAATTGTTTGTCCCTCTTGCAACCATATTCATTCTGTTGTCTATGGGTGGAAATGTTTCGCCCGTCTGTGCCTCCCCAACGATTGCAACCGTTCAGAAGGCGAGTGGGACGGCGGCAATTGTCAGACAAGGGCAGACGATATCCGCAACCGTCGGTCTAGAGATACGGGAAAATGATACACTTCGCACTGGTCCTGACGGATCCATTGGCGTGATATTTAGTGACGATACTCTCTTGTCATTGGGACCAGAGAGCGCCTTAGTGATTGATAAGTTTGTGTTTGCTCCAAGGGAAGGAAAATACTCGATCGTTCTCAGGATGATCAGAGGAACGGCAGCCTATCTTTCGGGGCTCATCTCCAAGCTTGCGCCGGACTCGGCACATTTTGAAACCCCCACTGCTTCCATAGGCATTAGGGGAACGAGATTTGTCGTGAGGGTCGAAGGGAAGTAGGCAAAGAGACGCCCACCACTCAAGAAAACTGAGAAAACAAATGAGGCAGCGGAGAAATGTTCTTTTTGTTTTGATCTTTTTTTGCCTTCTAAGCGGGTGTGCTGCACACCGGGTAAACCGAGATTTGATCGTCCTCTTACCTGATCAGAATGGTAAGGGAGGTGTCATCACGGTGACCACCCAGGGAGGCTCCCAGATACTTGACAAGCCTGGATATGGAATCGAGGTTGAAGATCTCAATAAGCCGCCGGTCGCTCCCAAACCCGTAGAAGAAAAAGAAATCAGCGATGTCTTTGCACCAGCCCTCTCCGTGCTGCCGGATCAAACGGGCCGATTTATCTTATTCATTCTGTACTTTGAGCGTAATGCAACTAAACTCACCCATGAATCCTACGAATTGCTGTCCGGAGTCCAGAAGACTATTAAAAGCCGCAATTCAAACGAAGTCTACGTCGTGGGTCATACCGATCTTGTGGGAACAGAGGCTTACAACGCCGGCCTCTCTTCAAGGAGGGCAAACACCGTCCGAGACCTGCTCATTTCGAGCGGCATTAAACCGAAAACCCTGTTCGTTTCATCTTATGGCAAAGCAAGACCCTTGGTGCCTACCAAAGATCAAGTCCCTGAACCCCGTAACAGGAGAGTCGAAGTCATTGTCAGATAACTCGGGTGAGCTCGTTTTCTTTGGAAAGGCACAGCATTTTTGACTGGAGAAAATTAAGGAGGGGCCTATCGGCCACTCACTGGCTATCGATTGTGATCGATTCGGATCGACGTGGTACAAAATGGTGATCTTATTGTTTTTATGCAGTCTAAATCATGATGGACTCGGAAGGCAGGAAACTTATTATTAGGAGAGATCGAAGAAACAGGTCACCTGCCCTACTCTACGGTATCCTTTTTTCAGTTCTCCTTTTTTTTATAAATCTTGCCAAACCCACCTGGACTGACTTCCTTCATAATCGAGTTTACGACTCCCTACTGTCCGCCAGGACAGGAAAGCCCTCTCCTGTTCCCGTCATCGTTGACATAGATGAAAAAAGCCTCAAACAATACGGCCAATGGCCCTGGCCGCGCTACCGCATCGCAATCCTGGTGGACAAACTCAGAAATCTTGGGGCTTTGAGCATTGGCCTTGATATGCTATTCGCAGAAGAGGATAGAACTTCGATTCATTCGATAAAAAAGGAGATTCTCCGTGACTTTGGGGTCGATCTCGGAGTCAGGGGGGTTCCCCAAGGCCTCAGAGACAATGACCAGAATCTAGCGGAAGTTCTTTCAAGAGGCCCCTTTCTGTTAGGTTATCAATTCCTGTTTGAAGAGGATTCTGATTCGGAGGACTGCCTGTTACATCCATTACATGTCAACCAAATAGGACACGACAAGGCAGAAAAGGATTCACCCCTGTTCATTCATGCCCGTGGTGTATCCTGTAACCTAAAGATGTTTTCCGAGGCTGCGGCTGGATCCGGTTTCTTCAATGTTTTGCCGGACTCGGACGGCATCCTGAGACGCGTGCCCTTGATCATTGAACACGGAGGCAGATTGTATCCGAGCCTCGGGTTGGTAACACTGATGAAGGCTCTGGGTGTACGCGACGTCCTTTTGAAAGCCGACACGAGTGGTGCGGAGTCATTATATCTAAACCAAACGGCTATCCCCCTTACCTCAAAAGGGAGTATGCTGATCCGTTTTCGCGGGAAGGGTAAAACCTTCGACTATGTTTCAGCGGCAGACATCCTGTCCGATCGCATCCCGGATGGGAAGATACAAGGGAAAATAGTGTTCGTCGGAACCTCTGCGTCGGGATTGAAAGAGCTCAAGTCCACCCCTTTCGATCCCGTGTTTCCAGGGGTGGAGGTTCACGCAACCGTTGTTGATAATATCCTAAAAAAGGATTTCCTCTCTCGACCGAAATGGGCCGCGGGCCTGGAGTCTGTAGGAATGTTAGTATTAGGTTTGCTTTCCGTATTTATTCTGGCTTGGACTGGAGCCATTTGGAGTTCACTTTTGCTTGGAGTCGTCGCAGTGGGTGTTTGGCAGGCCTCGGTGTGGATGTTTCGAAACGAAGGCATCTTCATTTCACCGGTTTTACCCTTGATCGTCCTGGCGTGTAATTTCTCCCTCATTACTTTTTTCAGATTCTGGCAGGAGGAGCAGAGGGTGAAAGAGCGAACTCGCGAGCTTGCAATGGTTCAGGAGGCAACGATTGAAAGCATGTCCTCGCTGACCGAAACGCGGGATCCGGACACAGGTGGGCATATCAAGCGCACTCAGAACTATATCCGTCTTCTCGCCGACTACTTGAAGAATCAACCCAGATTCATTCGATTCCTGGATGATGAAGCCATCGACCTGTTGTGCAAGTCCGCCCCGCTCCATGATATTGGCAAGGTCGGGGTTTCAGATAGAATCTTGCTGAAGCCCGGTAAGCTGACCGAGCAAGAATTTGAAGAAATGAAACAACATACGGTTTACGGCCGCGATACCATCCTTGTTGCCGAAAGAAAGCTTGGGAATACCTCCTTTCTGCGGATTGCTCGTGAAATTGCTTACACTCACCATGAACGATGGGACGGGTCTGGATATCCGGAGGGTCTCAGGGGAGAGCAAATTCCAGTACCCGGCAGACTCATGGCATTGGTCGACACATACGACGCGCTGACGAGCAAGCGGGTCTACAAATCTCAGATCCCTCATGAAAAGGCCGTCCAAATCATCATCGAAGCAAAAGGGACACAGTTCGATCCAGCAGTGGTTGACGCCTTCTTAGAGGTCAAGGAGGATTTCCGTCGGATCGGCCTCAGATATGCTGACGCTTAGAGAGAAAATTGTCGGAAGAAAGGGGAAGGAGGAACAACCATCCGCAGTTTTTGAGTGTTGCCCGCCTCTCTTTTCATTCGATGGCGAGGCGAATGGGTTCCTGCCCCCAACTTTTCTCAGAGCCGGAGCGAAAGAAATTCGTTAGTACCCATGGTGCATTTCGTCCCGATCGTAATGGTGCGAATCGTCCCTGTCGTGATAGTACCTATGATCCCGATCATAATCCCTATCATGCCATACAAAGCACCCGGTTAGAGCCGATATGGAAAACAATCCAATCATTAACCATTTTAATAATCTTCCGTTCATTGGATTACCTCCTTGATTACTAAAATATAAGCACGTACGTTCAAGCTGTCAAAGAAAGGAGCAGAGTGGATCTGAATTCTGAGACTGCAAATAGCATGCATGGGAGAAAGACGAAGTCGGCCTATATCCGTAACGGGGATGAATTGTGATTTTGCAGAGGAACGACCCAATGCTGTGGATGCGGTCGCAACCCATGGGCACTCTCTCTTCATTCCATAGGGGCATAAGGAAGATGGATCACGAAGGTGGTTCCAAAGCCTTCTTCGCTTTCCACCTCAATCTGGCCGCCGTGTTGGTCCACGATTTCTTTAACGATGGTCAACCCGAGGCCTGTGCCAATCCTGTTTTTGACATTTGACGCCCGAAAGAACTCGGTAAACAGACGAGGTATTTCGTCCCTGGGTATTCCAATACCGCTGTCGCTCAGGACAATGCGGATGGTTTCGTGGTCGCCGGGCCAAAAGGTCATGCCGATGCGTCCGCCCTCGGGAGTGTATTTGATGGCGTTCGAAACAAGATTCTCAAGCATCTGCTCCACCATCTCCTCGTCGCCCTGAATTTTGGGCAATTCCTCAGGGACGGTTACGATGAGAGAGAGCCTCTTCTCGGCTGTCTTTTCCTGGAAGGTCTGGTGAATCCGGTCCGTCACCGCTTTGAGGTCCACGGATCCGTACTCACGTCGCCGCTGTTTGCTCTGACTCTTTGCCAATGTCATGAGCTCGTTGATCATGAGGAGCATATTCTGGACCCGTTGGTCGACCCGACTCAGATGTCTCCGTAGTGCCTCATTCATGTTACCCAGGTAGCCGTCTCGAACGACCTCGAGCATGCTGGCCAGGGCAGCCAGCGGCGCCCGAAGGTTATGCGCAACGCGATTCATAAACCGGGATCGTTCCTCGATCACGTTTTCGATGGCCTCGTAAGCCCGAGCGTTCTCGATGGCGATGGCCACCAGCCCGGCTGCCTGACGGAAGAAATTCAATTCATCCGGGCCAAACTGCTCCGGCCGAGTGGAATAGGCTCCCAGAATGCCGATGACCCGAGTCTCCACGATCAAGGGCACAAACTGGACGGATTGCAATCGGGCGGCTTCCAGATCTTCCCCAAACTGAAAAGACTCCGGCTCGGTCACATGGCCGCTGACGAAGGGTTCGCCTTCGATGACCCTGCGGTTGAGGGGGCTTTTGGCCACCTCCACTGCTTTGTGTTTGAGAAACTCCGCGGGCAATCCATGGGCCGCGGCAAAGTACAAGAATTTTCCGTCCTTGCTGAGGAGCTTGACCGAGATCGCCTGAACGTCCATCACGCGGGCTAACTCCGAGCTTACAATACTGAGGACCTGTTCGAGGTGCTGCTTGGACCCAATGGCCTGGGTCATGGTGTAGAGGGTATTGAGCTTGTCATTGAGTGTTGTGACGGCCTCGGTGAGGTCGGCCAGATGGACGATTCGTTTCTCGAGCATTCGCATCACCGCCGTTATCGAGAGGGCAGTGATAAAGACAAAACCAGAGAAAAAACCGAAAATCACGACCAGGCGGAAAGGGTGCCGCCCCAGATCAACGGCCTTTCCTTGGAAGAGCAAATCGTGGTGGGGAATCCAGCCCAGATACTCCGCCGCTGAAATCAGGCCCACGCCAATCGCTGCGATAGCAGCCAAACTGTAAGTGGAACGGCGGGGCAGAAAAATGGCGGAAAAGGTGATGTGGAATATGAAAAGAAAGATGAAGGGGCTGGCCAAGCCGCCTGTGAAATAGATGAGGAGGAACATGGTGCCGAAGTCAAAGCCCACCTGCCAGTATGTGAAACGCTCGATATACTCCTTTTCGTGGGGTTCGCTTTTGACCCGGCGGCTCAAAAGAAAGAAAACGACGTTGTACGTCAGAATAAAACTCGCCAGCAACAGGAGGGCGCTTGCCTCGAATTCCACCCCGATCCAACAGGCGATGGCAATCCCTATTCCCATGCTCGCGGGGATACACCAGCGCAATTTGATGAACCAAAGCGTCCTCTCCCTCAGTTCACCGAGGATGATCTTTTTCCGCCTCTCGAGTTCATCAGGCAAGTTGAGCAGGCCTGTTCCCGTTGTCGGTTGGGCCATGCGTCTCCTCCGATTCCGGAGCTGGGGTCAGCCTCCGGCCAGGATGCCCTCGATCTTAGCTACGAGCTTCTTTGTGTCCACCGGTTTCTCGAACATCCACCTGGCAGGCCATTCTTCTCCCGTGATGTGCTGGAATTTGTCGGGTCCTTCCCGCCGGACCCTTTCAAGGAAACTGGTTAAGAGGATGATAGGAAGGTCTTTGAACCCGGGCCTTTTTTTGAGATCGTAAGCCAAATCAAACCCTTCGGTTTCAGTGGCCATCATGACATCCAAGATCATGAGGTCGGGCTTCTTGGCTTTCAGCGCTTCAAGAGCTTCCGTACCGTTCGATGCAGTCCGGACGGTATAGCCATGGTTCTCGAGGATAATCTGAAGCGAGTCGCGAAAATCAGGGTCATCGTCCACGAGAAGAATCTCGCCCTTGGTCGCCATAGCACCTCCTTTTTCGAGAGATCGGATGGAAGCATCAACTCCCCGGGCGGCATCGCAACGCAGGCAGCGACGGGCCTCGGCCAGGGCCATCTCCAGGGTGTAGCCCAGTTCCGGGTCGCGAAAGTCTGTCCGTCGCACTTTCGGTGGAGCCACCGGCATCGAAACCTGGGGTTGCTCGACCGGCTCCTCGTCCGTTTTTAAGGGTATGTCAATCACCTCTTCAACCGGAGCGATCCATAGCTTCTCCCCATGGGCCAACCGGATTGCATTGTCGATTGATCGGGCTGCGGTTTGGCCTCCTTCGATCGCGTCGATGACCATGGCAGGGCCAGTGGCGACATCTCCGCCAGCCCACACCTTCGCATGGGTTGTACCAAGGTTCCTATCCACCTTGACCGCGGTCTGGTTTCTCTCAACACCGCTTTCTTTGGGCAAAAAATCGAGGTCGGGCACGCGGCCGATGGCGATGATCACGGTGTCCGCCTTTTCAATGAATTCCGAGCCCAATATCGGTATGGGTTGCCTCCGGCTGCTTGGGTCAAACCGACCGGGCCGTGTCTGGGTCAGTTCAAGACCTCTGACCTTCCCATACTGTGTAACCACTCTCACCGGGGCTGTCCGATCCATGATCCCTACGCCTTCCTCTTCTGCTGCCTCAATCTGCTGTGCCTGTACGGGCATATCATTTCGCTCGCGACGGTAGTAGAGCGTCACTTTTTTTGCGCCCAGACGGACGGCGGTGCGAGCGGCGTCTAAGGCGGAGATTCCGCCGCCGATCACGGCCACCTTTTTGCCCATCTTGATTCCTCTCCCCAGATTTTGAGCCCGGAGAAACTCCACCACGCCGAATACCCCTTCCGCATCTTCTCCTGGGATGTTTAGAGAAGAACTTTTTTGTGCACCCGTCGCTAAGTAAATGATATCAAACTTGCTGTCCAACTCCTCGAAAGTGACATCGCGGCCGACGCGTTTGTTGGTGAGAAGTTGTACACCGGCTTGAAGGATATCCTCGGTCTCGCGATCGAGCTTGTTTCGAGGAAGTCTATAGGCAGGGATGCCCCAGCGAAGCATCCCTCCTGCTTTCGGCAACGCCTCGTAAACCGTGACCCCATACCCTCGTTTCTTAAGCTCCAAGGCAGCGGTGAGTCCGGAAGGCCCTGCGCCGATGATAGCGACCTTCTCCTTGTGAACGATCGGCAAGGGGTTTGCCTTAGGCCGGCTCGCATGGTCGGCGATGAACCGCTTGAGGTGCATGATGGCCACGGACTCATCGAATTGCCCGCGCCGGCATATCGTCTGACACTCGTGCCCGCAGACTCGACCGCACACGCTCGGAAAAGGATTCGTCTGCTTGAGTACTTTGTAAGCATCATCGATGCGGCCGGCTCGAATCAGGGCGATGTACGCAGGGGCGTCCATGCCCACGGGGCAGATGTGTTGACAGGGGCTCTTGAAAAGGCCTGAGCAGACTGTGGCAGGACACCGCTTGTCAAGAATGTGAGCTTCATACTCATGCCGGAAGAAACGGATGGTACTCAGCACCGGATTCGACATGGTTTGGCCCAGGCGGCAAAGAGCTGTGTCTTTGACCCTTCGTGACAAGTCTTCAAGGAGTTCAATATCTCCCTCGTGGCCTTCGCCTCGGCAGATCCTCTGGAGGATCTCCAGCATCCTTTTGGTCTCCGCCCGACAGGAGCAGTTACACTGACCACAGACCTCGTTCTGGCAGAAATCCATAAAGTAGCGAGCCATGTCCACCATGCAAGTGCCATCATCCATCACGATCATGCTACCAGCGCCCATGATCGCGCCAACCTTGGTGAGGGCGTCATAGTCGACAGGGGTATTTAAGTGCTCCGGGGGTACGCAGCCACCGGACAGTCCTCCTGCCTGAACGGCTTTGAACTTCTTCCCGTCGGGAATGCCACCGCCCATATCGAAGACGATTTCGCCCACGGTGGTGCCCATCGGCACTTCGACTAAGCCGGCGTTATTGACCTTGCCAGCCAGGGACAGAAGCTTGGTGCCTTTGGACGACTCTGTGCCTAGTTCCGCATAAGCCTCGCCGCCGAGTAACATAATCCGAGGGAGGTTAATGTAAGTCTCTATGTTGTTAACGAGCGTTGGCTTCTTCCACAACCCCAATGCGACCAGAGAGGCAGGCCGGGGCGTATCGCGGTCTCCTTCGGTCGTACCCATCGATGCTGTCTTCTCGCCACATGCGGCCGTAGCATCCCCCTGATGCACCTCGATGTCGAAATCAAACCCTGAGTTGAGAATGTTTTTGCCAAGAAGTCCATGGGCGCGAGCTTGGTCGATGGCGAGATTCATTTTCTCCACCGCCAGAGAGTAATCCGTGCGACAGTAGAGATAGCCCTGATGAGCGCTGATCGCCTTGGCTGCGATGATCATCCCTTCGAGGACGGCATGCGGGTCTGCTTCCATCACGCTGCGACTGACAAGTGCGCCTGGATCGGCTTCGTCCGCGGTGCAAAGGACATACCTGACCTCTTCTCTTGAGTTGGCGCAGAATTCGAGCATGATCCCCATGGGAAAGCCGCCGTCTCCGCGTCCCCGGAGACCCGAGATCTTGACCTCGGAGATAGTCTCCGAAGGGGTCATCTCCAGCAGGGCTTTGGCTGCTGCGAGATAGCCGTCAAGCCAGATATAGTCATCGATCCGGTCAGGATCGATCAAACCCCTGTTATGGAGAACCAGGGGTTGCTGAAGGGCGAAAAATTTGAGCTGGGAGACGTGGGGGATGACGCCTTCTAAATCCGACGGAGAGGGCATGGGTTCTTCATTCAACGCCCTCCCCCACGCGAGGGCGAGGTCGGCTTGAACCTTGCCTGCCAGAATATGCTCTTCAAAGATTCGCCTGGCCTTCTGTTCGTCAACCCGCTGATAAATCACAGGCTCCTGGCCCAGCAGTTCCACGGTGACCAACGGCTCCCGGCTGCAGAGCCCGATACAGCCTGATCGATTGACCGCGATGTCGGACCGACCGCATCTCGATACCTCTTGAAGCAGTCGATCCATAATATTCTGGGCACCTGAAGCCAGTCCACAGGTATTCATGTGAACCGTTATTCTTCCCACGGTGCCGTCCCTGCGGAGTTCTTTTTCCTTTGCGACTTTCTGCTTGATGGCCTTTAAATCCTCGGTTGTCATCTTTTTGACGGCCATGTCGTTCTCCTCAACTGTGTGAAGACCCGTTCCCGCGATATCTCTTTTGATCCGCTCCGACTTGAACCGAAGGTCCGCCAGTTGACCAAATTCTTTCAGAGAGGAAATTCCGAAAGGATGATCGAAAAACAGTCACCTTTCAGAGGGCCTGCCTTGAGCGGAGCATTTTCAAATTAACATTTTAGAAAGCATATCTCAAGCCGAATTCACAATAACAAGAGAGAGAAGAAACATAACTCATCTGGATCGCCTGCCTCTGAATGCCTCGATATTTTGTGGAAAATCTGGTATGATTTTTTGGCGGGAGGGTATAGATGGATACGAAAGAGACGGATGAAATGAGACAGAAATACCCGGAAAAATTTATGTCAGAGGAAAGAATATTCGGCCATATCCATCGAGGGGACAGAATATTCATTGGGACAGGGTGCGGTGAGCCCCAATATCTGATTCAAGCCCTCATCCGCTATGTCGAGTCTCATCCCACCGCGTTTTATGATGCCGAGGTCTTCCACGTATGGACCCTTGGCCTTGCTCCTTACGCAGAGGAAAGGTTCAAATCAAATTTCCGGCATAATTCTTTCTTCATTTCGAACAATACGAGAGAGGCGGTCAATAAGGGAGTTGCCGATTATACCCCCATCTTTTTGTCGAAGGTTCCAGACCTCATCCGTCGCGGTCTTGTGCCCATTGATGCGGCCCTCATCCAAACTTCCCCGCCCGATGATCATGGCTACATGAGCCTGGGGGTGAGCGTTGATATTGTTAAGGCGGCCGCGGAGAGGGCTTCACTGGTGATCGCTCAGGTTAATTCAAATATGCCGCGTGTTCACGGAGACGGGTTCATTCACATCGAAGATGTGAATTTCATCGTCCCCCATGACGAACCATTATTGGAGTACGTCTCTGGGGCGGATAGCGATATTTCCCAGCAGATCGGAAAGTATGTTTCCCGTCTCATCAGGGATGGGGAGACGATTCAGGTGGGATACGGAAGCATACCCAACGCCATTCTCTCGAATCTTTATGAGAAAAAACATTTAGGCGTCCACACGGAACTTCTGACGGACGGCATCGTAACATTGATGAAGAAGCGTGTCATCGACAATACAAAGAAGACCATCCATCCCGGGAAGACCGTTGCGGCATTCTGCATGGGCAAGAAGGAGACCTATGAATACATCCATGATAACCCCGCGATCGAATTCAGGACGATCGACTACACGAACAATCCCCTCGTCATCGCCCAGCACCATGGCATGACGGCGATCAATACGGCTCTGGAAATTGACCTGACAGGTCAGGCCACGGCAGAATCCATAGGGAAGTTGTTTTATAGCGGCGTTGGAGGCCAGGCGGACTTTATGAGAGGCGCTGTCTTGTCGCCCTATGGCAAGACCATCCTCGCCATGCGATCCACGGCGAAGAGTGGGGCTCTCTCAAGGATCGTTCCGTTTCTGAAGGAAGGGGCGGGTGTGACACTTCATCGAGGCGATGTTCAGTATGTGGTGACCGAATATGGGATTGCCTACCTACAGGGGAAGAATGTTCGAGAACGCGCCATGGAATTAATCGCCATCTCCCATCCGAAATTCAGACCGTGGCTGGTCGAAGAGGCGAAAAAACTCAACCTCATCTACAAGGACCAGGCGTTCATCGCGGGGGAAAAGGGCGAATATCCCGAGGCATTGGAAACCCATAGGACGACCAAGCAGGGTGTGGAGGTCCTCCTCCGACCGGTGAGGATGAGCGATGAGCCTTTGCTCAAAGACTTTTTCTATTCTCTCTCAGACAAGAGCCTTCACCGCCGGTTCCTCTCGGTCAGGGAGGACATGCCCCACGAACGCCTTCAAGGATTCGTGGCTATTGACTATACACAGGAGATGGTCATCCTTGCCGTCATTCAAAAAGAAGAAAAGGAAGTGATCGTTGGGGTCGGACAGTTCGGGATCTACCAGACCCTCCATACCGCAGAGGTTGCCTTTGCAGTGAGGGACGATTATCAGAACAAAGGAATCGGAACGGAGCTGCTTTCTTACCTTACCCTTCTGGCGAAGAAACAGGGGCTCCTTGGTTTTTATGCAGAGGTATTGGCTGAAAACAGACCCATGCTCCATCTCTTTGAGAAGATGGGATTCGACATCAAGAAGAGGCGAGAGGAAGGGGTCTACGAGCTGGAGATGGCGTTCCGATGAGCCCTCCTTCACTCCCTTACAGACTGGAGAAGTTTCTCCGTCTTTGGCGAGGAGAGGTTAGTATATCAAGAATAAAGATTGGGGAGAGATCTAAAGACCTCTGTAGATCTCCCTTCGATGCCCTATTTTTATAACAAGAACGGTGAGGATGTCCCTTTTGATCTGGTAAAGTATTCGATAGTCGCCTACCCGGACCCGGTAAGCCTCCCTTTGTCCCCCTTTCAGTAGTTTGACTCCTTGCGGGGCAGGGTCCGTTTGAAGCGAGTCAATTTTCTTACCGATACGAACGCGGGCCGCTTTAGGAAGGGAGGCGAGCTCTTTCTGAGCCGTGGGAAGGATTTTGATCTGATAGCTTTTCAATTTAGAGCCCAAGCTCCTTTTTCACCTTATTCCAGGGGATAGCCTTTTTATTCTTTGGATTAGCGAGGGCTTTTTCAATATCCTCTAAGTCCAGACGATCCTCCATCGCTTCCAAAAGTCTTAAATCCTCAATGGGGACCACAGCGGCAACACCTTTCCCTCTCCGGGTAAGAACCACTCTTTCTTTCCCGTAAGCAGAGCGATTAACCAGGTCCGAAAAATTTCCCCTTGCTTGGACTGTACTTAAAGTGCTCATAATTGACCTCCTGGCTTAAATGTACATCTAAATAGGTTTGTTGTCAACCCGAAAATGGATGTTAGAAGCAGATGTGGTCACATGATAAAAAGCTACCGGATATTCAATCCTCAATGTCCTTGCCATTTCCCAACCCAAACCGTTCTTTTATTTATTTCTTTGGCCTCTTCTCACCCTGTTGAATGTTGCGGCCTGACCCCGTTGGGTTCCCCTGAATCTAAGCAAAGAAGATCAATAACTCCTCCATAATCTGTGCTTGCCTTTTATCAGGTGAAGCTTTCTGCAAAGGAGCGACAAGGGCTAAATTCCAAGGAGATTCAGGGTTTAAGTTTGTTACATAGAAAAGTCTGGGGTCTAAAGTCTGAAGTTCAGTGTCTGAATTGCAGTTTTCTGTTCAATAGATCTGATCCGGGAAGGTGTTAACCTTGAAATCTTTCTCCAGCATCTTATACATTTTCGGGCTTTCCCATTCCTCATCGAAGACGTCGGCGAAAATGCCATCATAGATGGCCCAACTCCTTCCTCGAACGGTTTTGTCCATTCCTTTTCTGCGAAAGGGGGTGGAATCATCCAGTTTTTCGTGAAGCAGCCCTCCCGGCTGGAATTCCTTTTGGATTCTTTCCATCATCTTGCCGCCTCTGAAGTAGGTAAATCCATGTCTCTCCCACAAGATGGCATTGTGATAAAAAAAGGCCCCCAAGGTGATGGTCTTCAGCCCCAACGGCTCCATAAAGGCTTTCAGACAGTTTACGAATTCTTTTAGCAAACGTAATCCGTGCCTGACCATTCCAGGGGCGAGCCCAGCCTCCATGGCCCGTACCTCTTCAGGGATGTTCCTCGACCGTGTGCCGAGCAGGGTATCCCTCCCCAACTCGTCGATATCAACATTAAACCTCTCTGAGAAAGGATCGTTGATGATCAGAAAGTCGAGATAAAGGCTTTGCATGAAGGCCTCCAGGGAGACCTGGCACGAGAAGATGCAATCTTTGTCCTCCGATCTGTGTTTCACTTCGATGCATGCAAAATTTTCATCAGGAGGAAATACCCCTGTGAGGACTCTTTCGCCGAGTGGATTGGTTAACGTCTGACGGTCGATCTGAAACGTCTCGAATATGGTGTCGGGGACAAGGCGGAGGTAAATGGAATTCCGCTCCTCTTTAGGAAGTCGGTTGAGCTTCGCTATCGAGAAAGTCATCGTCGAGTTGTTTGGAATCGTTCGGAAGGATAGCCTGCCCCCGGCCCTGTTTTACCGAGGGCAGACCAATGAACCATTTGATCGCAGAAACACTTCCTCTTTACAATCTCTCTCCGGCAAGCTGGATCACGACACTCGGATCGGTGAGGGTGGATGTGTCGCCCAACTCCTCGATCTTGCCCTCGGCGATCTTCCTCAATATCCTCCTCATGATCTTTCCGCTCCGGGTCTTGGGAAGCGCATCAGCAAATTGGAGCTTGTCCGGTGTCGCGATCGGGCCGATCACCTTTCTCACATGGGCCAGAAGCTCTTTCCGTAAATCTTCAGTCCCTTTGAGGCCCGCCTTCAGCGTGACAAAAGCGTAAATCCCCTGGCCTTTCACCTCGTGGGCAATGCCGATCACGGCCGCCTCCGCCACGGAACGGTGAGATACGAGGGCGCTTTCCACCTCCGCTGTTCCGATCCGGTGACCTGAAACGTTGATGACATCGTCGATCCTGCCCATAAGCCAGTAGTAGCCATCCTTATCCTTCTTTGCCCCATCGCCCGTAAAGTAGTTGCCGGGAAAGATCGTGAAATAGGTCTCTTTAAACCTCTTGCGGTCCGGATCGTTCCAGAACCCTCGTAACATACCCGGCCATGGTTTCGCAATAACCAGAGAGCCCCCTTCTTCTGCATCGCACTCACTTCCGTCCTCTCGGATGATCTTCGGAGCGACGCCGGGGAAAGGAAAAGTGGCTGATCCAGGCTTCAACGGAGTGATCGGCAGAGGACTGATCAGGAACCCACCTGTCTCTGTCTGCCACCAGGTATCCATAATGGGGCACCTCTCCTGACCCACATTCGTGTAATACCACTTCCACGCCTCAGGGTTAATGGGCTCGCCCACTGAACCGAGAAGCCTCAGGCTGGAAAGACCTCTTTGCTTCACCCATGACTCGCCTTCCCGCATTAATGCCCGGATGGCTGTGGGTGCAGTGTAAAAGATACTGACCTTATACCTCTCCACGATCTCCCAGAACCTGTCAGGGTTGGGGTACGTTGGAACACCTTCAAACATCAGTGTTGTTCCGCCGAGCGCCAAGGGGCCGTATACAACATAGCTGTGACCGGTTACCCATCCAATATCCGCCGTGCAAAAGAAGACATCCTCCTCCTTAATATCGAATACCCACTTCAGGGTCTGATAGACAAAGAGAAGATATCCTCCTGTGGTATGAATCACTCCTTTGGGTTTGCCTGTGCTTCCACTGGTGTAAAGGATGAAAAGAACATCCTCTGCGTCCACTAATACGGGCTCACACGAAGGCTTGATGTCCTCTTTTGCCATCTCCTCATTCCACCAGACATCCCTTTCTTTGGTAAAAGGGACATCGATCCCCAGTCTCTTGACGACAATCACTTTCTCAACGCCGGGGCAATCTTTCAACGCCTCATCGGCATTGATCTTGTTTTGAACAATCCTGCCGTTCCTGTAATATCCATCCGCAGTAATGAGGACACGAGAACCGCAGTCGTTTACCCTGTCCCGGAGGGCCTCAGAGCTGAATCCTCCGAACACCACGCTGTGGATAGCCCCAATTCTTGCGCAAGCAAGCATGGCAATGGGGAGCTCCGGAATCATTGGTAAGTAGATAGACACCCGGTCCCCCTTCTTCACCCCAAACTTTTTCAGGACGTTTGCAAATTTGCAAACATGGTAGTGGAGCTGCTGATACGTAAAAAACCTGTTCTCTTCCAGAGGTTCTCCCTGCCATATCAAAGCTACTTTGTTGCTCCTCCAGGTGTTGAGGTGCCTGTCGAGGCAGTTATAGCTCGCATTAAGCTTTCCCCCGGTGAACCACTTGATTTCAGGCTTATTAAAGTCCCACTCCAATACCTTATCCCACTTCTTGATCCAGTCGAGTTGCTCTGCGAGCTCCCCCCAAAATTTTTCTGGATCGTTAACAGACCTCTGATACAATTCCCCGTAGTCCTCCATGCGCTTGATGGAAGCCTTCATCTTGACCGCATCCGAAGGTTCGAAAATCAATTTTTCTTCTGACATAGAAACCCTCCTTTTTTCTGTCATACTTTAAATCCTCCTCTCAGTTCTTGCGCTTGGTTGAGTGTTTTTTTGACTATGTTAAATTAATCACAAGCTCAAATATGCCGAAAAAGAATCCTTTTGTCAAGGATTCCACAAAACTTTTTTGGTCCTTTACTCACACTAACCCGTCTATGGAGACAAAGTAAAGAAGTGATGGCCAGAAGGGCGGTGATTAGACCCCCATATTTATGCAGGGGAGTCGAAGAATTAACTTGCCGATTGAGTAAGGCAGTTCAATCGGCGACGTTATCACAGAGATGTCCCTAACCCACGGTTCTTCGAATAGTTTATACAAAATTTTTTCTTGACAAAGGACTGGCAATTTTGTAGTTTGATGCGGGACAAGAAACCTTTCACAAACAGAGGTATATATGCTGATTGAATATCTTGCCATTCTCATCTATATTGCCATTGCTGTTGTCTTTGCCCTCTTCGCCATCGTCGCTTCGGCTCTCTTAGGCCAGAGGAAACCTTCCGCGCTTAAACAAGCCCCCTATGAATGCGGGGTGGCGACTTTTGGCTCAAGCTTTAAAAGGGTTCCCATTAAGTACTACATCATCGCCATGCTTTTCCTACTCTTTGACATTGAAGTGGTTTTTCTCTATCCCTGGGCGGTGGTCTTTAAAGAGTTCAAGATATTTGCATTCATCTCGATGGCTGTCTTCCTCGGAATCTTGGTCATCGCGTATATCTATATCTGGAAAAAAGGAGCCTTGGAATGGGAATAGAAACTTACCTTGAAAAAACGGCTTTTATGCCTGCTCTGGATTGGCTCGTCAACTGGGGGCGAAAGTATTCGATCTGGCCTGTGACCTTTGGCTTGGCCTGCTGCGCACTGGAAATGATTGTCACCAGTTCGGCGACGTGGGATATTGCTCGTTTTGGCTCGGAAGTTTTCAGGCCTTCTCCGCGGCAGGCGGATCTGATGATTGTGGCGGGGACATTAACCAAGAAGATGGCCCCCATGGTCAAACGTATCTATGAGCAGATGCCAGAGCCCAAATGGGTCATTGCTTATGGAGCGTGTGCGTGCTCAGGGGGAATCTTCAAAACGTACAGTGTGGTGCAGGGAGTGGATCAAATACTGCCTGTGGACTTCTATGTCCCAGGTTGCCCACCCAGACCTGAATCTTTGCTAACCGCGATTGTGAAGCTCCAGGAGAAGATCGAGAAGGAGACGCTTGCGAATCGAAAGAACGTTCGCAGCACCCTGGAACTGAAATAATTTTTATAGAAGGGCAAGAGGAAAAGGAATGGCTGAAATCAATCTCACCGTAAAGAAGCTACGGGAAAGATTCCCGGCCTCCGTCTTGGAGGTAAAGACATTTCGGGATGAGGTCAACGTCACCGTTCATAAGAAAGACATTTTTGAGATCTGTAAATTTCTCTATTCCGACCCGGATCTCCAGTACCAGATGCTCACCGACCTCTGCGGGGTAGATTTCTTTCCGGAGTCCCCCCGTTTTGAAGTGGTTTATCTTCTCTACTCGATGAAGAAACAACAAAGGCTGAGGCTGAAAATAAAGGTTGGGGATTCTGAATCGGTTTCAAGTGTGGAGTCCATCTGGAAAGCAGCCGACTGGTTGGAAAGGGAGGTCTATGACCTCTTCGGGATTTCTTTTGACAACCATCCCGATTTGAGGAGGATTCTCCTCTGGGATGGTTACGAAGGCCATCCCTTGAGAAAGGATTTTCCGGTCGAGGGACCGGATTTTGACAAACCCTTCGTTCCCGAGGTTTGACCCTTCGGCAGCGCATCAGCACCATAAGCAAACCACGGCCTTCAGGCCGTTGTATCGAATGGGGTTGAAATGGCAGAGACACGGTTAATGACCATCAACATGGGACCTCAGCACCCGGCCACTCACGGGGTGTTGAGGATCGTGTTGGAATTGGATGGAGAGGTGATCGTTAAAGCAACCCCTCATATCGGCCATCTTCATCGAGGGGTTGAGAAATTGGCTGAAACTAAGACGTATCATCAGGTCATTCCTCTCACCGACCGTTTGGATTATACCAATGCGATGGGAAATAACCTGGGCTATGTTTTAGCCGTGGAAAAACTACTGGGCATGGAAATCCCAAAACGGGCTCAATATCTTAGAGTGGTGATGGCTGAGCTTCAGAGGATTGCGGCCCATCTCATCTGGTTGGGAACGCACGCGTTGGACATCGGTGCCATGACCCTCCTCTTCTACAACTTCCGTGAAAGAGAAGACATCCTGAGAATTTTTGAGGAAGTGGCAGGAGGGAGGCTTACCCCCACATACATGAGAATTGGCGGGGTTTCAAAAGACCTTCCGGATGGGGTGACAGAGAAAATAAAGGAATTCGTCGACGCCTTTCCTGATCATATCAAGGAGTATGAAACACTCCTGACGAAGAATGTGATCTGGTTGAAGCGGACGAAAGGCGTTGGGATCATTTCTAAAGAAGATGCGATCAACTGGGGGATGACGGGGCCAAGCCTGCGGGGTTCGGGAGTCAAGTACGATGTGAGGAAGGCGTTTCCGTATTCGAGTTATGATGAGTTCAATTTCGATATACCGATTGGCTCGGTAGGGGATGTCTATGATCGGTACATCGTGCGGTTGAGGGAAATGGAATGGTCGAATGCCATTGTGAAACAGGCATTGGAGCGGTTTCCCAAGGGACCTATTATCGCGAACGATCCAAGGATCACCCTCCCCCCGAAAGATGATGTGACGAGAGATATCGCCTCATTAATCCGACAGTTCAAAATCGTCTCCGAAGGCTTCCAACCCCCAAAAGGAGAGGTCTATGTGAGCGTGGAGGCTTCTAAGGGAGAGTTAGGATACTACCTCGTCAGCGACGGATCGAATAAGCCTTCGCGAATGAGGATTCGGCCCCCCTCTTTCCTCAATCTTAGTGCCCTTCCCAAAATGATTGAGGGAAGTTTGATCGCTGATGTGATTTCGGCCATTGGCAGCATTGATATCGTTCTGGGCGAAATAGATCGATAAATAGATAAACTCGAAATTCGAAGCACGAAATTCGAAACAAGCACGAATGGTCAAAATATAAATGTCCGAAAGAAGAAACTTTTGAATTTTGAAATTTGGATTTTGGAATTGTTTCGGATTTCGACATTCGGATTTCGGATTTGTGAAAATGAGAGGTTGTTATGACCGACATTCTTTTTAGCAGTTGGGGCGGAGTGGTCACCGATAATCGAGGGAAACCTGAACCAGAGAGGCAACCCGTCTCCGCTCCCAATCTACCCCTGGAATTTGATAAAGAGAGAAAGGTTAGAGCCTTCGTCGGTTGGGAAGGCATCGTCATCAGGGATAGCGAAGTCAATATAGTCGATTTGATTCGGGCTTACCTGGAGGCGGTCCAGGACGAATCCTGCGGGAAGTGCACGCCCTGCCGGGTGGGGACTCGGATCATGGCTACCCTTGTGAACCGGATTGCCGATGGCCAGGGCAAGGTTGAGGACTTAAAACAATTAAAATACCTGGGGGAGATGATCCTCAAGAGTTCCAAATGCAACCTCGGGCAGACCGGTCCGAAGCCCGTGCTCGATGCGATCGATCATTTTGAAGACCAGTTCTCCGGCGCGATCCAATTGCGGAAAAAGATCCCCCGCCAAGAATATAAGGTCAAGGTAACGGCACCTTGCGAAAGCGCTTGCCCTTCTCATCTCCCGATCACCCGTTATATTGAGTTGATCAAAGAGGGGAGATTCGAGGAATCCCTCGCTGCTATTCGAGGAGCGACCTGCCTGGCCGGAATCCTGGGAAGGGTATGTGTCCGGCCCTGCGAGGATAACTGCCGTCGAGGAAACGTGGACGAATGCATCTCCATTAAATGGCTGAAGCGGTTTGTCGCGGATTATGAAATAGAGAAGAGGAGGGGGCCTTCGATTCAGAAATCGGAAAAACGCTCGGAGAAGGTGGCCGTCCTTGGCGCGGGTCCGGCGGGCCTCTCCTGCGCCTACTACCTTGCTCTGAAAGGCTACCCTGTGACCATCTTTGAGAGATTGAGCGAGCCGGGTGGCATGGCGGCGGTGGGAATTCCGGACTACCGTCTTCCCAGGGATGTCGTTAGATATGAAGCAGGGATTGTCGAAAAGCTGGGTGTCGAGATTCGGTACAACACTCAGATAGGAAAAGATATCACTCTCTCTCAGATATTTGAGCAAGGTTATAAAGCCGTTTTTATCGGAGCAGGCGCCCAGACCAACACACCCATGGGCGTCGAAGGAGAAGATAAGGGATATAAAGGATTCATCCCCGGGGTTTACTATCTCTTGGAAATCAACCGGGGGAGAGACCCCTATCCCGAGGGGAAAAGGGTGGTGGTGGTCGGAGGTGGAAATGTGGCCATCGACTGCGTTCGATCTTCTTTCCGCATTGGCAAACCGGATGTGAACCTGGTTTATCGTCGGACAAAAAAAGAGATGCCTGCAGATCGGGTGGAGATCCATGACGCAGAGGAGGAAGGTGTGAAATTTCATTACCTCTGCAATCCGGTCCGGATCGTTGAGAAGGAAGGAAAGGTCGTAGGAGTGGAATGCATCCGGATGGAATTGGGTGAGCCGGATGAGTCGGGAAGAAGACGGCCTGTTCCTGTGAAGGGGTCTGAGTTTTTCATCGAGACCGATATTTTGATTCCAGCCATTGGTCAGGCCATCGATCTCTCGTTCCTTGAGGAGAAGGACGGGGTGAAGACAACGAGACGATCCGCGATCGCCGTCCAAGAGGGAACATTCGTGACAAGCCGGCCGGGGATCTTCTCCGCAGGGGATTGTGTGACCGGTCCGGATGTCTTAGTGCGCGCAGCCGGTCATGGAAAGAGAGCCGCTGACAAAATTGATCTGTTCCTTCGTGGAATGGAAGTGAAGGAATCCGAAGAGGAACTTCTGGAGACCTTGGTGGAGAAAATCAAGGTCTATAACAAGAATGAGAAGATCGGAATCTCCGGCGGGCAGAAGAGGGCGATGTTGAACATGCTTCCTCCTGATTCGAGAAAATGGATCTTTGACGAGGTGGAGGAGGGGTTTTCCATTCCTGTGGCTCAAAAGGAAGCGGAGCGCTGTCTCCGGTGTGTGAGGGTCGGGCTCTTTGCTGTTTAATCCCCCCCTCTCCCCCCTTTGTATAGACCGGAGAGATGGGTAACAGATGTGCCGGAGACATAGGTAACACTTTGTGTGGCATAATTTCCGAGAGATTGCATTTAAGGAGGAGATTATGCCATGGAAAGAGGTTAGCCTTATGTCGTTGCGTCGGGAGTTTGTTCAACTGACCCAAGGGCCTAAAATGAGCTTGGCTGAATTGTGCCGTAGGTTTAATATTAGTCGTAAGACGGGATACAAATGGTTGACTCGTTACAAAGAAGGAGGTGTAAAAGGGCTGCAAGACCGATCCCGCAGGCCTCACCGAATTGTCTTGAAGGTAAGGGAAGTGCACGAAAAGGCGCTTCTGCATTTGCGGAGAACCCATCCCACTTGGGGAGCGCGTAAACTTCGGCGGAAGTTGCAAGAGATGAGAATAGAACCTGTTCCTGCTTGCAGTACCATTACTACCTTTCTTCATCGTCATGGGTTGATTATCCCAGGCGGGGGGCGTCAGGACTGGCGGCGATTTGAATCCCCTGCTCCCAATGCTTTGTGGCAGATGGATTTTAAGGGCCCCGTATCGACCTTGGCGGGTCCGTGTCACCCCCTGACGGTCCTGGATGACTATTCGCGGTTTAACCTCTGCCTTAAGGCGTTGCCGAGCCAACAGGGGTCTGGGGTGCAGAGCACCCTGGAGAAGACCTTCAAACGCTATGGCCTTCCGGACGTTTTCTTGATGGATAATGGACCTCCTTGGGGCAATGACTCGGAGTACCGCTATACGACGTTGACGGTTTGGCTGCTTCGCTTGGGAATCCGGGTAAGTCATAGCCGCTCGTATCATCCACAAACCTTGGGCAAAGATGAACGGTTTCATCGGACCTTGGAAGAAGAGCTTCTCAGACGTTACCAATGGCAAGATCCCGTTCATCTTCAAGGGAAATTTGATCCCTGGAGGGATCAGTACAATTTTGAGCGACCCCATGACGCGTTGGATTTGGCGGTACCGGCTTCTCGGTATCGGCCCAGTCTGCGAAATATGCCCGAAATACTGCCTCCTATCGAATATCCAAGCGGCATGGAGGTTCGTAAAGTCCAAGACAAAGGGTATTTCTTCTTTCGAGGTAAAACATTTTGGGTCAGTCGCGCCTTTTATAGATATCCCATCGGGATCAGGCCTATGGCAACAGACGGTTTGTTTGAAGTGATGTTCTGTCATGAAGTCATCAGTAAGATTGATTTGAGAAGTTCTTCTTAACCTGTTACCTATGTCTCCGGTACGCTTGTTACCCATGTCCCCAGTCCGTACACCCTTTAGAAAAGGGGGGTTGGAGGGGATTTGGAGGATATCGTAAAGCATGTTAAAGCTGACCATTGACGGGAAAGAAGTTACCGGAAGGCCGGATCAAACGATCTATGAGGTGGCCAAAGAGAATGGGATATACATTCCCACCCTGTGTTATCACCCCAGATTGAGTCTGCTCAAATCCTGCCGTATCTGTTTGGTCGACATCCAGGGTGCAGAGCTGCCCATGGCCTCCTGTGCAACGCCCGTGGTGGAGGGCATGGTGGTTCAAACCCGCACGGAGCGCGTCGAACAAATGAGATTGGAGGCTTTGAAATTATTACTGGTCAACCATCCTTTGGACTGCCCTGTCTGCGATGCTGGCGGAGAATGCCAGCTCCAGAATCGAACGTATGAATTCGGAATCCAAAAGAACGAGTACCCAGCGGAAAAAAGAGAGTTTCCCTCCATCCCCTACGGGACACCCCTGATCCGGCAATGGTTTGATCGCTGTGTGATGTGTCTCCGCTGCATCCAGTCCTGTGTGGATGTGCCGGGAGCGGATGTCCTCGAGGTGGCAGAGCATGGATTCCCCTCGCACGTGAAGGCGGTTCGGAAGGAGAACTGCATCTCCTGCGGAGAGTGTCTCCACATGTGTCCGGTCGGTGCCTTAACGGAGAACCTCAGCCCCGTGAAAGGCCGCACATGGCAACTGGACAGAATACAGACCACCTGCACTTTCTGCGGGTGCGGCTGTCAGCTTGAGTTGAACACCCTGGCTGATCGGAAAGTGGTCAAGGTGACGACAAAGGGTGAGGCCGGGGTCAATCACGGGAGCCTCTGCGTGAAAGGAAGATTCGGTTTTGATTTTATCCATCATCCGGAGAGGCTTCAAAAACCGCTTGTAAAAAAGTCTGGAGTTTTTGCAGAGGCCTCCTGGGAAGAGGCCTTGGGTGTGGTTGCTACAAGCCTTCAGGAAATAAAAAAGAAGTACGGTGCCCAGAGCATTGGAGGAATTTCTTCCTCCAGGGCGACCAATGAAGAAAACTTTCTTTTTCAGAAATGGATGAGGGCCTGCGTCGGAACAAACCATATCGACAATGGGGCCCGGTTGTCCAACGGATCCTCTCTCTACGGGATGATGGCCTCCACAGGATGCGGAGCGATGACTCATGCGATGGATGAAGTAACCAAAGCCGACCTCATCCTTGTCGTCGGTGCGGATGCATATGATGATAACCTCATCTTCAGCAATAAAATGAGAGAGGCGATCCGAAAGAACAACGCGAAGATCATCGTGGTCGATCCTCGGAAGACCCAATGGGAAAAATGGGCCGACCTTTGGTTAAGGCCCCTCCCGGGAACGGACATCGCCTGGATCAATGGCTTGGTTCGTCTCCTCATCGAAAAGGGTGTCCATTCCAAGGAGTTTGTTGGGGCGAAGACAGAGGGCTTTGAGAGCCTGCAGTCCTCTGTGGAAAAATTTTCTGTCGAGGTCGTCAAGAATACCACGGGGATCTCTCCGGCCGATTTAGAGGGCGTTGCCACTCTTTACGGCTCGGCAAGAAAGAGAGCGATCGTCTTTGGCTCCGGTGTCACCCAGCATGCCAACGGGACGGAGATCGTAAAGGCTCTCTGCAACCTGGCCCTGCTGACCGGAGAGACAGAAGAAGGAGGAGGGGGAGTCTATCCCCTGCTCGCTCAGAATAATGTCCAGGGCGCTTTCGATATGGGTTCTCTTTCTGAATTTCTCCCCGGCTA
Organism: uncultured delta proteobacterium; assembly: GCA_963765435.1. Lineage (GTDB taxonomy): Bacteria > Desulfobacterota > BSN033 > BSN033 > UBA1163 > UBA1163. The sequence continues at coordinate 2,922,812 of CAVXWK010000001.1, read as the reverse complement.
TCAGAGGGTGGAAGACGAAATGGGTCGCAAAAAGTTTGAGGAAATCTGGGAGAGAGAGATTCCGAAAGAACCGGGTTTCACGTATATGGAGATGTTTGACAAGGTTGTGGAGGGGAAGATCAAAGCCCTCTATATCCTCGGCGAAGATCCCCTCATCCATCTTCCCAACTTGGAGAAGTTCAAGAATGGACTGCGTCAATTAGAACTATTAGTGGTTCAGGATCTTTTCATGACCCACATTGGGAGTCATGCCCATGTCGTTTTACCCGGGGTGAGCTTTGCTGAGAAGGACGGGACCTTCACCAGCATGGAGAGAAGAATTCAAAGGGTGCGGAAAGCCATCTCACCGGTCGGGGATTCCAGACCCGACTGGGAGATCGTTTGCGATCTTTCCACGAAAATGGGTTATCCAATGGGATATCAGAAGCCTGCTGAAATCATGGAGGAGATCGCCTCTCTGGTGCCCATCTATGCCGGGGTCAATTACCCTGGCCTGGAGAAAGAAGGAATTCGGTGGTCTTCAACGAACGGACGGAAGCGGAGATTCTTCCGCATAGAATACAAAGGGCCAATAGAACAGCCGGATGATAGATATCCTTTATGGATCATCCCGAGAGGTTTCCATTACCATGATGGAATCGGGACGACGACGAAGAGAGCGGCAGGGTTGGCCAAGGTTTTTCCCGATTCCTGCGTTGAAGTCCACCCGGAGGATGCCACGAAGGGAGGGCTGGAGGACGGGGGAAAGGTGAAGGTCGTCTCACCGAGAGGGGAAGTGGAGACGATCTGCAAGATTTCCAGAGCGGTTCCAAAAGGGGTGGCTTATTTTGCCACGACCTTTTTCCCCGTTTTTGTAAATAATCTTTTGGTTTCCGGGTTCGACGCTACCAGTCAGCACCCTGAGTACAAAGTCTTTATTGGAAGGATAGAGAAGCGATAGGCCCCGTTAGAAAGGGTGGCGGCGACCCAAGGAATGAGGCTTTCTAACGGGGTAGGGGAGAATCAGGATGGAATTATTCTATCTTCTCATCGAGATCATTGTTAAGTGCGTGGTGGTTTTCGCCGGCCTGATGATCGTCGTGGCCTATTTGACCTGGTTGGAACGGAAGGTTTTGGGCCATATCCAGGTTCGTTACGGTCCTAATCGTTGCGGTCCCTTCGGATTGCTCCAGCCCTTTTCAGATGCGGTCAAAGCCTTCTTCAAAGAGGATCTGGTTCCAGGAAAGGCGGACAAGGCTGTCTTCGTCATGGCCCCGATGATCTCGATCATCGCAGCCATCAGCATCTTTGCCGTCATCCCCTTCGGCAACCAGTTTACCATTCCTGGAACGGATTGGGTGGTCAAACTCAGGATTGCCGACGTGGATGTGGCACTTCTCTATATCTTCGGGGTCGCTTCCCTTGGAGAATTTGGGATCATCTTAGGGGGCTGGTCTTCTGGGAATAAGTACGGATTGACCGGCTCTCTTCGGGCCGCGGCTCAGATGATCAGTTACGAAGTGGCCCTTGGCATCGCGGTCGTCGGAGTCCTCATCCTTTCACAAAGTCTGAGGTTGACGGAGATCATCCGTCTCCAGGGAGGAGGATTCTGGAATTGGAATATTTGGTATCAGCCGGTGGCGTTCGTCCTTTATCTGATTTGCGGCCTCGCAGAGATCAACCGGACTCCTTTTGACATGCCCGAAGCAGAAGCCGAGCTGGCCTGCGGATTCAACATCGAATACAGCAGCATGAAATTTGCCCTCTTCTTCATGGCTGAATACGCCCATATGGTCACGGTGGGCGCCGTGGCCGTGACGCTCTTCTTGGGAGGATGGCAGCCGATACTTCCTCAACTCAGTTTCATCCCCGGAGTGGTCTGGTTTTGCGGGAAGCTGTTTATCTTCCTCTTCTTCTTCATTTGGGAGCGGGGGACGATGCCGCGACTCCGGTACGATCAGATCATGAAGCTTGGCTGGAAGATTCTGATCCCCTTAGCCCTGATTAATCTTGTCATCACCGGGCTGGTCGTTTCGTTGAAAGGTTAAGCCCCTCCCCTCACCCCGCCCTCTCCCCAGTGGGGAGAGGGCGGGGTGAGGGGAAGCGGGGCTTTCTAACGGGGTAAATAACGAGGTCAGAGATGATCATTCCATTATTAAAAGGGTTGGCGCTTACGTTAAACCGCTTTTTCTCCAAACCGATTACCATCCAATATCCGGAACAGAAAATTCCTCCGGCGAAGCGGTGGAGGGGCATTCAATATTTTGAGAAGGACGAGCGTGGGAAGACCAAGTGTGTCGCCTGCGGCCTATGTATGATCGTCTGTCCTTCTCAATGCATCTACATTGAGACCGCCGAAGATGAGGAAGGGAGACGATACCCACTCACCTACGAGCTGGATGTCACCCGGTGTATCTTCTGTGGTTTTTGCGAAGAAGCGTGTCCAGTAAAGGCGATCTTTATGGGAAAGACCTATGAATGGGTAGAAGGTCAGAGAAAACCATTTCTCATGAGCACTGAGAAGCTATTGGAAGAGAAAAAGGTTAACCCCTAATTTGATGAAACGTATAGCGCATGGAGCATAGCGCAGAGCGTAAGAACTGTTAAATTCATTTGGAGCAAGACAATGGCTGAAAATGTCGTAACGATATTTCAATGGTTGATCTTTTTAGGAGTGGCGTTTACCTCCATCGTCGCGTCCTTATTGGTCGTCACTCGAAAGAACCCGATTCACAGCGCTCTTTTTTTGGTATTGACCTTGCTCTGCGCGACGGTGCTTTATCTCTTGTTGTACAGTCAATTCATCGCCATCATCCAGGTGGTGGTTTACGCTGGTGGCATCGTGATGCTGATCGTGTTTGTGATCATGCTGTTGGATCTGGAGCAAGAGCTTCGGTCCGGTTTAAAAGTTTTTTATTCGAAAATAATCGGCGGCCTGCTGATGGTCCTTTTTCTTTTCGGGATAATTTATTCAGTCGTGGCGAAATCTCCCACTGGGAAGATGGGTTCCTATACGCCGGATAAGGTGAGTGCCAATGTGAAGGCTGTCGGCGAGATGCTTTTCACTCAATATCTTTTTCCCTTTGAGATTGTCTCAGTCCTTCTTGTAGCCGCCGTCGTCGGAGCGGTCATTTTGAGCAAGAAGAGAACTTAAGTAAAGATCATTGAAAAATGAAAATTGCAAAATACAAAATGAAAAATTTGAAAAGAAGTTTGACAGATTTTGCACTTTCAATTTGGTGGAACTTTAGTGCTTTGAAAGAAACATCTAATCCCCCTTCATCCCCCTTTGTCAAAAGGGGGAGACTTCTCTCCTCCCTTTGGAAAAGGGAGGTCGGGAGGGATTTTATGAGGGAATTTCAAGCAGGCAAATTGAAACACAATTTATAATTTGCATTTTTGCATTGAGGAGTGATTTATGACGATTCCACCCGTTCCCCCTGAATGTTACCTGGCCTTGAGCGGAATGCTCTTCACAATCGGAGTGATCGGAGCCCTGAGCCGACGAAATGCGATTGTGGTCTTCATGTGCATCGAGCTGATGCTCAATGCGGTGAATCTTTCGTTCATCACCCTGTCCCATTTTCTCCAATCCCTGGACGGAGTTCTCTTCGTCTTCTTCGTGATAGCCGTGGCAGCTGCCGAGGCAGCCGTTGGGCTGGCGATCTTTGTCATGGTTTATCGCTCAAGAGAAACGATCAATGTGGATGAAATTAATATATTGAAATGGTAAGGCGAGTTAAGAATTATGAATTAAGAATTATGAATTTTTTAAACTCTGAACTCATAACTCATAACCCTTAATTCTCCGGAGGATATATTCATGTTCGATTATGTTTGGTTGATCCCTGTGTTTCCGGCGATCGGTTTTTTGATCAACGGACTCTTCGGCAGAAGTTTGGGGAAGAAGGTGGTCAGCTGGGTGGGTCCCTCAGTGATTGGGCTGTCCTTTCTTACTTCGGTCCTCATCTTCCTCGAATTGATTGGAAAACCAGTCGCAGAACGCCACTTTGAGAAAGTGATTTTCGATTGGGTGGTCTCGGGTTCGTTCCAAACAGTGATCGGCTATCAGATCGATCCACTCTCCATCCTGATGGCCCTGGTAGTCACCGGGGTCAGTTTCTTCATCCATATCTACTCGGTCGGGTACATGCATGATGATCCGGGATTTACACGGTATTTTACCTACCTGAACCTCTTCGTCTTCATGATGCTCAACTTGATACTGGCCAACAACTTTTTACTGATGTTTGTGGGATGGGAGGGTGTCGGCCTCTGCTCCTACCTCTTGATTGGATTCTGGTATGAAAAGGATTCCGCCTCCAACGCGGGAAAGAAGGCTTTTGTCGTCAACCGGGTGGGTGACTTCGGTTTCCTTCTTGGCATATTCTTGCTTTTCATCCATTTTGGGACATTGCACTTCAGCGATATTTTTGGCTCCCTTCAAAAAAACCCCCACATGCTGGATACTGCCACAGCGACCACCATCACCATTTTGCTTTTCGTCGGTGCTTGCGGAAAATCGGCACAGATTCCTATCTATGTTTGGCTTCCGGATGCCATGGAGGGTCCGACACCGGTCAGCTCCCTCATCCACGCAGCCACCATGGTGACCGCCGGGGTTTATATGGTCGCCCGGTGCAATGTGCTTTACAGCATGGCACCCATTTCGATGGCGGTGGTGGCTATCATTGGCGTGGCCACAGCCATCTATAGCGCTTCTATTGCATTCTGTCAGAACGATATCAAGAAAGTGTTGGCCTATTCTACAATCAGCCAGTTGGGCTACATGTTCTTAGGCGTGGGAGTGGGCGCATACAGCGCTGGGATATTCCATCTGATGACCCATGCTTTCTTCAAAGGGCTTCTCTTTCTGGGCGCAGGAAGCGTCATGCATGCCCTGAGCGGCGAACTGGATATGAGAAAGATGGGAGCTCTCAGGAAAAAGATACCTTACACCTTCTGGACCTTCTTCGTTGCCACGCTGGCCATCGCCGGGATTCCTGGACTCTCTGGATTTTTTAGCAAGGACGAGATCCTCTGGCAGGCTTTCTCCAGTCCTCACGGTTACTGGCTGCTATGGGCTGTGGCGGCATTGGCTGCAGGAATGACGGCCTTCTATATGTTCAGAGCATTGTTTATGACTTTCTTTGGTCAGTCCAGGGTCGATGAACATGTGGCGCATCATGTCCATGAGTCGCCCAAGATCATGACCGTTCCTTTAATGGTTCTTGCTGCGCTCTCGGTCATTGGAGGCTACATAGGTGTTCCCCATATCCTGGGAGGATCCAATCACATTCACGAATTCCTCGCTCCTGTATTGGGAGGCGGGGCCGAGCCAGCCAAGGCCCATGCTGGGATTGCGCTTATCTCGCAGGCGTGGGCATCTGGAGGGGAGGCGGGAGGCCATGGGGCTTCTTTAGAGCTCCTCATGATGGTGGTCTCTGTGGTCATCGCTCTCATCGGGATTGGCGTCGCTTATCTGTTCTATGTGAAGAATCCAGCTCTTCCCAAACTCGTGGCGGAAAGATGGAAGAGACTATACAAGCTGGTCTTCAATAAATATTATGTCGACGAACTCTATGAAATCCTTTTCATCAACTCTCTCAAGAACTTGGGCACTGGACTCTGGAAAGGGTTCGATGAGTTTGTCATCGACGGTACGGTCAATGGCATTGCTTATCTGATCGGTTCGCTTTCGAGAGCGATGAGAAAGATGCAGACTGGCTTGGTTCAAAATTACGCCTTTTCGATGATCGTTGGTGGAATCGTCCTTGTAGGCTATTATATCATGCGGGCTATTTTCTATTGAATAACCGAATAAGCCGAATGAGAACGAATTGATCGAATATCTCTTGGATTCTTTGTTCGTGTAATCCGTTGTCATTCGAATCATTCGATGTGTGAAAAAAAGGAGTCGGTTTCATGGCTATCTTGGGAATTCCCATCCTGTCGCTGTTGATCTTCTTTCCAATCTTGGGTGCCGCTGTTCTCCTCTTCATCGACAAAGAGAATAAGACAGCCATCCGGTGGGTTGCGCTCCTCTTCGCGTTCGTCGAGTTTATTTTCTCTTTGCCCCTCTTCTTTGCCTTCGATCCCAAAACAGCGGCGATGCAATTTGTGGAGGATTATTGGTGGGTTCAGAGCTATGGGATCAGCTACAAATTAGGCATTGATGGAATCAGTCTCCTTCTGGTTCTCCTGACCACCTTCTTGACCATCCTATGCATTCTGTGCTCCTGGACGGCGATCACCTTCCGGGTGAAAGAATTCATGATTTCTTTCCTCTTCCTTGAGACCGGGATGATTGGCGCCCTGGTGGCTCTTGATCTAATCCTATTCTATGTCTTCTGGGAGGTGATGCTCATCCCGATGTATCTGCTCATCGGTGTCTGGGGTGATCCCAAGAGACGGATTTATGCAGCGGTCAAATTCTTCCTCTTTACCATGGCAGGAAGCGTACTGATGCTCGTGGCGATTTTGACCCTCTATTTCCTCAACCAGAGGGCAACCGGCGTCTCCACCTTTGACGTGCTCGAACTCTACAAGCTGGGGTTGCCCGTCGGCACGCAGTATTGGCTGTTCGGCGCCTTTGCCCTGGCCTTTGCCATCAAGGTTCCAATGTTCCCATTTCATACTTGGTTACCCGATGCCCATACCGAGGCGCCGACTGCCGGAAGCGTGATCCTGGCAGGCGTCTTGCTGAAGATGGGAACCTACGGGTTCATTCGGTTTGCCATACCGCTGTTTCCGAAAGCAGCGTTTGATCTTCTGCCGTTGGTCTCTATCCTTGCGATCATAGGAATTATCTATGGCGCATTGGTCTCGATGGTGCAGCCCGATTTGAAGCGATTGGTTGCCTTCTCAAGCGTGAGCCATCTGGGATACGTCATGCTCGGAATGTTCGCATTCAATATGCAAGGAATCCAAGGTTCCATCTATCAGATGCTCAACCACGGCATCAGCACGGGCTCCCTCTTTTTGATCGTTGGGATGATCTATGAGCGCCGCCACACCCGCTTGATTGCTGACTTTGGAGGACTGTCGAAGGTCATGCCCGTCTATGCTGTCTTCTTCATGATCGTGACCCTCTCGTCCATCGGCCTGCCCGGGACGAACGGGTTTGTAGGAGAATTTCTGATCCTGCTCGGTGCTTTTCAATCCAACGTCATCTACGGAGTGCTGGCTGCCACGGGCGTCGTCTTGGGAGCCGCTTACATGTTGTGGATGTTTCAGAGAGTGATGTTTGGGAAGATCACCCGGCCCGAGAACGAAAAGCTGAAGGACCTTAACGCCCGAGAGATCTCGATTCTTGTCCCGATGGTGATCATGATCTTTCTGATGGGGATCTACCCCAAGCTTTTCTTCAGTAAGATGGACGCCACCGTGGACAAGTTTATAAAGGATTTCAAGGGAAGGGTTGAAATGAAGGTGGAGCTTTCCGCTCCGAAAATGATGGCAGAAACGGAAAGTAAAAATGTCAAATGACAAAGTTCAAAGGAATTCCAGATTTCAAATTTCCAATTTGACATTCCGTCATTTGTCATTCCTTTGACATTTGAATTTTGACATTTGAGCTTTTTGACCTGGAGGGTTGTTGATGAAACTACCAGAGATTGACCTCTATCTCATTGCACCGGAGATCATCATCACTGTCTTTGGTTTTTTGGTGCTTCTGTTGGACGTCTTTTTACCCAAAGGAGAGAGAAAGGGCTACCTTGGAATCATCAGCCTTATCGGGATCTTTTTCGCCGGTCTCTACACCTTCCCCCAGATGGGATCTTTCCGATCCGGTTTTGAAGGGATGTTTATCTCGGACGGATATGCTCTCTTTTTCAAAATGATTTTTCTGATCATTGCCTTTCTGACTGTCCTGATCTCTATTGGCTACATCCATAGGGAAATGATCGAGTTTGGCGAATATTATGCCCTGATCCTTTTTGCGACGCTCGGGATGATGCTGATGGCGGCAGGTTCTCATTTGATCATCATCTTCCTTGGGCTGGAAACCATGTCCATTTCGATCTATATCTTGGCTGGGATGATGCGTGAAGATAAAAGGTCAGTGGAAGCGGCCTTGAAATATTTTCTTTTAGGCGCCTTTGCCACAGGGTTTCTCCTTTACGGCATCGCCCTCGTCTACGGCGCCACAGGATCGCTTCAACTGAAGGACATCGCCGTGTATATCGCCTCAAGAAGTTTAGTGAGAAGCCCGATGCTCCTGATGAGTCTTGTTTTTCTCACCATTGGTTTTGGGTTCAAGATTGCTTCCGTTCCTTTTCATATGTGGACGCCCGATGTCTATGAAGGAGCTCCAACCTCGATTACTGCTTTCATGGCCACGGGGGTGAAGGCAGCGGCTTTTTCAGCCCTGGTCAGGGTCTTCTTCTCTGCTTTACCGGCTTTTCGTCCTGATTGGACCTCGATCATGTGGGTGATTTGCGTGGCGACGATGACGGTGGGAAACATTGTGGCGATCTCCCAGACCAATATCAAACGGATGCTGGCCTATTCGAGCATCGCCCATGCCGGATACATTTTGATCGCCTTTGTCGCGGGGAATGATTTAGGAACTTCAGGCATCCTTTTCTATCTCATGGCCTACGCCTTTATGAACATCGGCGCCTTTACCGTGGTTATTCTCCTTGGGAAGAAGGGTGAAGAGAATACCCTTATCAGTGATTATGCCGGAATTGGATTCAAGTATCCCCTCCTGGCCGTTTCCATGACCATCTTTCTCCTCTCCATGGCAGGTATTCCTCCTCTGGGAGGGTTTATGGCCAAATTCTATATCTTTAGCGCAGCGGTGAAGTCGAAATTCTATTGGCTGGCCATCCTTGGGGTGCTGAACAGCGCGGTGTCGGTATACTATTATCTCCGGGTCACGGTACTCATGTATTTCAGGGAATCCGAGCGGGAGATCACCGGCCTCGAATTTTCACCTGCTTCTGTGATCGCATTGATTTTGGCCGTGATCGGGACCCTTTACATGGGGATTTTCCCCGCCAATGTGCTTTCCTTAGCCCAGAAGTCCATCGCCGGGTTGATGTAAGTTCCAAGGCTCTACAAATCTTGATTGATTGAATGTAGCGGCGGCATTCCTGCCTACCGGCAGGCAGGCAATGCTGACGGAATTTCTTCTATTGACTTAGATCCTCAGAGACAAAACCCCTCAAAAACGGCGAAAGAAGGTGATGTTGTTGTTACTCGAGTAGGTTCGATTGGAATTGGCGCGAGATTACCAAAAGAAGTTGAAGGTGGAACGATCAGCGATAACTTGATAAGGTTACGTTTCTCGGAAGAGAATTTAAATTCTTATTACGTGAGTCTGTATTTCAATACCATAGGCTCACAACTCATGATTAGAGAAAGCGGAGGGAGTGTTCAGGCAAGGCTCAATCAAGAGACATTGAGAGAGATTGTTCTTCCGATTTTACCCAAATCCACACAGCAAAAAGTCGCTGATTTAGTCCGCCAATCTCACCAAGCACGCCAAAAGGCGAACGAACTTTTAGAGAAAGCCAAAAGAGAAGTAGAAGAATTTATTGAGAAAAACTGACCCATGATAATGATTCACAATGAGCAGGCAATAATCCAATGACTAATAAAGCGATGGAACCGGTGAATTACAGTAACTTACTTGACAGGATTGGTCGTATCCTTGTTGAAGCAAGAACAAAGGTAGTTAGAGAGATAAATAAAGCTCAGGTAATTGCATACTGGGAGATCGGGAGGGAGATTGTTGAGTTTGAATAAAAAGGTAAGGCCAGAGGAGAATACGGTGAGCATTTAATAGAAAAATTATCAAAGGATATGGCTCCAAAGTTTGGGAAGGGAGTATCACCAACTAATTTAAAAATGATGAGGCTTTTCTATCAAACTTTTCCAATTCGTCAGACACTGTCTGACGAATCTGTCCAGAAGCAAAAATCCCAGACACCGTCTGGGAAATCCGAAAAAGTGTCCCTTAAATCTTCAATTCAACAGACAGTGTCTGGTAAATTTCAAATAGGTCGGACGCTGTCTGACGAATTTGAGCCAATGCTTTCTTGGATGAATAGGAAGAGTTATATTGATGGATAAGTAAGTCAACCCGATTTCAGATTTTTTAAGGGTGCAAGGACATGGTAGAAGAAGACATGGAAGAAAAAGAGAGTTTTGAGGAGCTTTTGAAGGCCAGTTCTGAAGCTCCCGGCCGCAAGCTTTTCCCCGGGGATAAGGTTTCAGGGAAGGTGTTGAAAATCAGCAAGGACACGATCTTTATTGACTTAGGAGGCAAGAGCGAAGGCATCGCGGATCTTCAGGAATTCCTGGACAAGGAGGGCAACCTCACCGTCGAGCAAGGAGATTGGGTCGAGATGAGGGTGGCATCGATTCGGGACGGAATCCATCTCACCAAGGGAATGAAGGTTCAGGGAGCGGATTCTCTCGACATGCTCCTGGACGCAAAAGAAAACCTCATCCCTGTGGAAGGAAGAGTTGCCGGTGTCGTGAAGGGAGGGTTTGAGGTCAATCTCTCCGGTGTTCGTGCTTTTTGCCCTATAAGCCAGATCGGCCTCCAGTTCTGCGAGAAACCTGAGGAGCATGTTGGAGCGAAATATCCGTTTCGAATCATGGAGATCAAAGAAAAAGGGAAAAATATTATTGTCTCCAGACGTGGGCTCTTGGAGGAAGAGCGTGAAGAAAAGTCAAAAGAAACCTTGGCGAGACTCAAGCCTGGCCTTGAATGCGAAGGGAAGGTGACGAAACTGATCGACTTCGGTGCCTTTGTGGATATCGGAGGCATCGAGGGGATGGTCCATATCTCTGAAATATCTCATGTGAGGATCAACCATCCATCAGAGGTTCTGAAACCTGGTCAGCAGGTGCAGGTGAAGGTGATGAAATTTGAGACGGATAAGGACGGCAGGCCTAAAATCTCTCTCTCCATCAAAGCCCTGGAGCCTGACGCATGGGAGAAGGGCCTTGGATTTGAAGAAGGAGAGATCATTCATGGGAAAGTCTCCAGGCTTACCGATTTCGGCGCCTTTGTCCAAGTAGCGCGCGGCGTGGATGGTCTTGTTCACATATCAGAGATCAGCTATGAACGTGTCTCTCACCCGAGCAAATTGCTTCACGAAGGAGATGAGGTGGATGTGCTGGTCATGGGAATAGATCGCCAGACGCACCGCGTCTCACTATCGATTAAAGAGGCGACGATCAAGAAGAAGATGGAACAGGAGGGGGAGGGATCGGATAAAGTGCGCCTTGAGGTAGGACAGGTCCTGAGAGGGATTGTTGAAGATAGTAAGCCTTACGGTATCTTCATCCGCCTTCCTCAGCTTGGGCCAAGGGTAAGGGGCTTGCTTCCCATGGAGGAGCTGAAAGATTCCGGAAAGGGAGATGTTAAAAAGAAGTTTCCCAAAGGTCAAGAAATTCAGGTAGAGATCATCTCCATCGATGCACAGGGAAAAATTCGACTATCCCAAAGGGTGATGGAGGAAAGAACGGACCGGGAGTCCTACAGAAAGTTTATGGAGAAGGACGAGAAGAACGGGAAGTTGGGGACTCTTGGAGACATTTTCAATAATTTGAAGCTGAAGTAAAGTAACTGATACAAATGGAGAGAATACTTTTGCCTTATCATTGCGAGCAACCCCGCCTCAGCGGGGAGCGCGGCAATACCCCCTAATAAATTACAACGTTTCTTCGTCATTTCCTGCCTACCGCAAGCCCTGAACCTGGCATGGTACAGGGCAGGCAGGCGCTCTTCCTCGCAATGACGATTCGCGTTTGTGTTAGGATTTAAGTCTGTGAAGAAAACGAATGTGGCAAGGTTGTTAGATCGTTTAAAGATTGACTACAAACTTGTGGAGTATGAGATCGACGAGTCGGACCTGAGCGCTGAAACTGTCGCCAGGAAAGTGAACCTGCCTCCGGGGCAGGTATTTAAAACGCTGGTCGCCCGAGGTGACAAAACAGGCGTACTCATGGCTTGCATTCCAGGGAATTCGGAGCTCGATTTGAAGGCAATGGCTGCGGTCAGTGGAGATAAAAAGGTGGGAATGATCCATGTGAAGGAGATTCAGCAAATCACGGGCTATATCCGGGGAGGCGTCTCACCGGTTGGGGCAAAAAAACGCTATCCCGTCTTCTTGGACGAGAGTGTCGTGACGTTTCCGTTTATCTCGATCAGCGCCGGGGTCCGGGGTTCCCAAATTTTTGTTTCGCCGGGGGATTTAATCGAGGCGCTGGATATAAAGCTGTGCAAGATCGCCCGAAGTGAACCCCGTTAGAAATTCCGACCCCGCTATAGCGGGACTCGAAACCGAGCGGGGCACTCGCAGCGCAAGCCGGCGCAGCGGGACATCGTTTCTAACGGGGCGAAGGGTTGACATGAAGGGGATGTCCTAGGTTATGATACAGGTTGTTTAGTATCCATGGAAAGAATAAATAAAAAGAAAGGAGCTTCAATGAGATTAAAACTGATCGTCGTCTTAGGGATTGTGTTCTTTGTCAGCCAGGTGAGTGCGGAAGACAAGCTGGTGCTCAAAAATCAGAAAGAAAAAGTGAGTTATAGCATTGGCTTGAATATTGGGAAGAAATTAGGGGATGACCTAAAAAAACAGTTGATCGATATTGACCCGAACCTTATCACCAAAGGGATCCATGATGCCCTTGTTGGGGCGAAACCTTTATTGACCGATCAGGAGATCCAGGAAACCATGCTGGCTTTTCAGAAGGAAATGATGGCGAAATGGGAGGAGATCGGCAAAAAAAACAAGACAGATGGAGAGGGTTTCTTTGCCGAGAACAAGAAAAAGGAAGGGGTTAAAACCTTACCAGATGGTTTGGAGTATAAAGTGATAAAGGCGGGGACCGGTAAGAAACCCAAAGCAGACGATACGGTTACAGTGAATTATCGGGGTACCTTGATTAATGGTACGGAGTTTGACAGCTCTTATAAACGTGGACAACCTGCGACCTTTCCAGTCTCCGGTGGCATGATTAAGGGTTGGAGCGAGGCTTTGCAGCTCATGCAGGAGGGTGCGAAATGGGAGCTCTTTATTCCTTCGAATCTTGCCTACGGCGAGCGTGGAATGGGCGGTGTCATCGGACCCAATGCGACCCTCATTTTTGAAGTTGAACTGGTCTCGATTAAAGAGAAACCACAGGAAAACAAACCAGAAAGTAAACCAGAGAAAAAGTAAGATAATCCGGGGAATTTGAAGCGGAGTACCTACCGGAAGCTGGGGGGAGGAATTGTTCGCAAAAAAGAGACGAGGAGCCAATTGAGACGGATCATTCCGATCCTTCTTCTGCTGATCTTCTTATCTCCGGTCTCTTCTACGGTGTCCGGTGAAATCTACACATGGAAAGATAAGAACGGGAACGTTATTTTCTCCGATACGCCTCCCCCGCCGGGAGTCAACGCGGAGGTAAAGGAATTTAAGGAAGACGCGGCAGAAAGACCCAAGGCAAAAGAATCCCCCCAAAGGCCGAAAAAAGAAGCTTTGAAAGAGAAAAGGCCCTACGGGGATATTCAGGTCATCATGTACATGACATCCTGGTGTCCTTATTGTGCCAAGGCGAGAAATTATCTTCATTCTCTGGACGTTCATTTGATCGAATACAATATTGAACGAGATAAAAATAGGAAAGGAGAGATGCTGAGCAAGAGCGGTGGCTCGACGGGCGTTCCTTTAATCGATGTTGAAGGGACCATCATCAGAGGATACAATCCCGATGCCCTTAAGGCCGCCGTTGAAAGGAGAAGAAATTTATAGTCCACCAGCAGGGCTCAATGAATTGAGCCCCCTACGACATAATTTGTGCATGTTAAAATTTAGCAGATCAACAACATTCTTTTGTGACAATAGTCGCTCGGCGAACTAGCAATTTGCTGGAAATTTCATTCGAGCCCAGGCCCGAAGGTTCCAACTCGAATTAAGCCGGGAGATTTGCTCGCACCCGGCTCGCACAAAGAGTGGCTTACGCCCTCTCTTTGACACGTTCCATTCCACCAACGGTTTCCTTTTCGAACCTCTCCTTGTGGTATATCTCATAGAAGATCGTTCCGACTCCGAGGATGACCACAATGGCTCCGAAGATCATGTTGTTCGTGGCAAAATGGGTTTCTCCGTAACCGAAGACGAATGGTGATATGAACAACCAGATCCCTACCAGCATCTGGAATACTGTCCACGAATGAAACAGACTTTTCATTCTGTTTCACCTCCTCAAAAACCAAAAGCGCCCTGGCAACTCCGGAGCGCTTTTTTCCTTGACCTATTCAGCTCACCCGGCCGTGTAGAGCCGCCAGTAAGCTACCTTTTAATGTCTCTAATCAAAAAAAATCGATAAAAACATTCCTGTCAGGACCGGTAGCAGCTGTTACAAAAAATTTGTGACAAATTATTAACCCCCCAATTTTCTTGAAAAAAACGAGGACTCGTGTTAGTTTTGTTTAAATTATGTGCGAGCCAATGATTGAGATGGTTCATGTGTTCAAGACTTATCCAAGCCAAATCTCCGCTCTTTCGGATATCACGCTGGAGATTTCATCAAGGGAATTCACGTTCGTCGCCGGTCCCAGTGGTTCCGGGAAAAGCACCCTTCTTCGAATCCTGAGCTGTGCAGAAAAACCAACAGGGGGTGAGGTGGTCGTTGATGGAGTGCAGATCACCCATCCGGGTTTCAAAAAAATCCACCAATTGAGAAGGAGGATGGGAATCGTTTCCCAAGACTTCAAACTTCTACGTGACCGGACGGTAAACGAGAATGTCGCTTTCGCACTTGAGGTAACAGGCCATACCCGGAGGGAGGCAAAAAGCAAAGCCTCGGATATGTTGAGGCGAATCGGGCTTGAAGAAAGGGAGGATGCCCCGATCCTCGCCCTCTCTGCGGGCGAACAGCAGCGAGCGGCCATCGCGCGGGCCGTGGTCAATTCGCCGTCCTTGATTCTCGCCGATGAGCCCACAGGGAACTTGGATGCCAAGACGACCCTGGATGTGATGGGGATTTTCAGCGATCTCAACCATGAAGGAACCACCATCGTGTTTGCAACTCAATTTACGGGACTCATCAAACGGTTTCCATATCGTGTGATCCCTATTTTAAACGGACAGGTCTCGAACGGGAAAAAAGTGGATACCGACGAGGTTCGCGAGGTGAAAGCAGAGGAATGATTTTTTTCCTTCAATATGTGATGAGGCGGGCCTTTCGAAATATGATGGGAAACTTATTCCCCGATCTCATCACCATCGGCATCATTGCTGTCTCCATACTCATCTTTTCGACCTTTACCTTGCTTGCCTTCAACTTGACCAACTTCCTCAAGATCTGGGAAGACAAGATTGAGGTCATTGCGTATTTGAAGCGGGGGACCCCTTCCAGTGAAGTGGAGCCCCTCTTAGACAGGGCCCGACTCCTCGAAGGGGTCGAGATCGTAAGGTATGTTTCGCCTTATGATGCGATGAACTTTATGGAGACGAAATTGGGCGGGCAGAAGAACCTCCTTCAAGGGATTCAGCCGGCACTCCTACCGCCTTCGTTTGAGATTCAGTTGAAGAAGGACTATCGGAATCCTGCAAAGATTGACGAGGTGGTCGGGCATCTGAGAGAAACGGCGCAGTTTGAGGAGATTCAATACGGACAGGAGTGGGTGGATGCCTTTGTGGCGCTGGTCCATACCCTGCGTCTCACTCAGTGGATACTGGGCGGGCTTCTCCTCATCGCGATCGTGTTCATCACCTCTAACACCCTCCAATTGACCATCTCCTCCCGACGGGAGGAGATCGAAGTCATGCATTGGGTCGGAGCAGGCCCTGGTTTTATTCGCGTTCCCTTCTACGTGGAAGGACTCATCCAAGGTCTTCTTGGAGGAGGACTGGCGATTTTATTTCTCTATTTATTGCATCAGGGACTTCTTTTCCATATTCCCCCGTCGATGCAGGCGTGGCTGGCAAAAGTTCCCATTCTTTTTTTGCCGCCGGAGACCATCGCCTGGATACTATTGGGGGGGACGGTTCTCGGCTTTTTCGGGAGCTTCGTGGCTTCGACGAGGGTTCTGAGGTATAAATGAAAGGGGCTTTGCGTAGAAGATGGATATGGATCGGATGTTTTTTGGCAGGATGGATTTTTTTCCTCGGGGCCCCTGGTTCGAGAGCCGCCCGAACCGATCAGGTTGATAAGGACATCACTGAAAAAAAGAAGGACCTCAAAGATATTAACAAAGAAATTAACCTAACCAAGGAGAAGGAGAAAAGAGCTCGGGGAAAAGAATCCTCCATTCTGGCTACCCTCCATCTCCTGGAAGCGGAGCTTTACCAGAAGGAAAAAGAATTAAAACGGATGGAGACGCAGTTAGACCAGACCCAGGAGAGGCTCCAACAGGCAAGGCACCAGACCGTGGTGCTCAGCAAGGCAATGGAATCCACCAAAGAAGAGCTCCTCTCCAGACTGATCGCCCTTTATAAGATGGCAAGGGTTCCCGTGGAGGGTCTCCTTCTCACTTCAGACTCCTACCCCAACCTCTTGAGGCTTGACAAATATTTAAGGGTGATTATCGAGTACGATGCTCGCCTGGTCGAGACCTATCGGTATCAAGCGCTTTTGAAAGAGCGATATCAAGAAGAGTTGGTGCAGGATCAGGTCCAATGGCAGCGAAATATCTCTGAGATAGGGGAGAAGAAAAAGGAGATTACAAAAGTCAGTGAGCAGAAAAGGGCATTGCTTAAGTCCATTCAGAATCAAAAGATAGTTTACCAGAAGGTCCTCTCGGAATTAGAAGAGAGAGCGAAGGGGCTTCAACGCCTCGTCGATAAACTGGAGCGTGAGAAGAGTCTTCTGGCATACGGGAAATCGAAACATGAGACCCTCAGGGGAAAGCTGACCCCGCCTGTCCAGGGGAAAGTGATCAGCTTGTTTAAGGAAAAGGGACAGAATGGGATAGAGATCAAAGCCCCAATGGGAGCCGAGATCCGAGCGGTCCTCTCCGGGAAAGTTCTCTATGCCGATTGGTTCAAGGGGTTTGGGAACATCGTGATCATCGATCACGGAGATCAGACCATCACCGTTTCTGGCTATTGCTCAGCGTTGATGAAGAAACCCGGGGACGGTGTCCTCCAGGGGGAGGCGATCGCCTTGATCGGAAGCGCGGGATCGTTGAAAGGTCCTTGTCTCTATTTCGAAATTCGCCGTCATGGAAAGCCCCAGGATCCGATGGAATGGCTCTCCCACATTGGTCGAATTGTTTCACTGCCTGAAGAGAATAAGAAAGGGAAGAGATTATAAAGGAGGACGATATGTCTCAAGGGAAAAGGATAGGAAATGTCAGGATTGTTTTGGTGATCTTCGCGGTCTTCCTCGTTGGAGTCCTCATCGGGTCGGCCCATTCTCAGAAGGTTTCGGCTCTTTCCAATAGCACGTATGAGGACTTAAAGGTTTTCACGGAGGTCCTCGGCCTCGTTCAGAAGGATTATGTCGAGGAGACGAATTCAAAGGATCTGATCTACGGAGCGATCAAAGGGATGCTGGAAACCCTGGACCCCCATTCCGCTTTTATGCCGCCCAATATGTACAAGGAAATGCAGGAGGAGACAAAAGGCCGGTTTGAAGGATTGGGAATCGAGATCACCATAAAGGACTCCGTTCTCACCGTGGTCTCTCCCATCGAGGGTACGCCCGCTTACAAGGCGGGGATCCTGGCAGGAGATCAAATTGTTAAGATCGATGGAGAGCCGACCAAAAATTTCACGCTCATGGATAGCGTGAAACGATTGCGGGGCCCGAGGGGAACCAAGGTGACGATTAGCATCCTGCGGGAAGGCTTCACCAAACCTAAAGATTTCACGTTGGTCCGCGAGGTCATTCCCGTCCGAAGCGTTCGCCATGAATTGTTAGAAAAAGAGTATGGGTATATTCGAATCTCCCAATTTCAAGAAAAAACGGATGATGAGTTTGAAAAAGCGATAAAGGCATTGCAGGAAGAGAGCAAGGGGACCCTGAGAGGTTTGATCCTCGACCTCCGGAACAACCCTGGTGGTCTCTTGGATCAGGCCGTCAAAATATCGGATCGGTTCATCGAATCCGGTCTGATTGTCTCCGTGGAGGGCAGAAAAGAAGACCAGAAGATGAAGTTTTATGCTCACCCTGACGGGAATCTTGCACATTATCCGCTGATCGTTTTGGTCAACGGCGGGAGCGCCAGCGGCGCGGAGATCGTGGCAGGCGCGATTCAGGACCAGGGTCGTGGCATCCTCGTTGGAACTCAGACCTTTGGAAAAGGATCGGTTCAGACGATCATTCCGTTGAAGGATGGGTCGGGGTTGAGGCTGACCACTGCGAGATACTACACCCCGAATGGCCGTTCCATCCAGGCCAAAGGGATTGTACCGGATATCATCGTCAAACCATCGGGTCCTGAGGAAGAGAAGGAAGCCCTTATCCCCAAATTCCCGGCGGAAAAGGATTTGGAGAGGCATCTGACAGATGTGGAAAAAGGGGTTTCCAAGGAGAAAGAAAAGTCCAAGAAAGAAGAGGTCAAGGAGAAGAAGCCAGTCGACAATCAACTGGAGCGGGCGCTTGAGTTCCTCAAAAGCTGGGAAATTTTTAATAAGGTAGCCAAAGAGAATAAATAATAAGTCAGTAGGGTACGTCTGTCTGTCCGGCAGGGAACGGTTTGCCCGCTGCGCCAGCGCTTGCGCGGCGAGAAACCGTTCCCTGCCGGATATCGCGTGAGGGTTTTGCGGGGTTCAATGGCTAAACGACACCGGCGAGAAGGATCGAAGAGGTGGATGGGCTATGTCTTCTCTTTTTTCCTCGGTGCGCTGCTGGGCCTCGGCGGCTACGTCTACCTGACACGAGAAAAAGCTCTCTCCCCGGAGGATTTCTCTCAGAAAGTCTTTCTGGCCGACCAGATTATTCAGAGCCAGCTGTACGAGGTCGGCATTCAGAAAAAGAACATTCTTCTCCATCAGACGTTCATTAAAGAAAGAGGGAGGCCTGGCCTGGAAACAGTCTTCCTTGAAGGTCCGGGTTCTCCCTTCCCTTTCCTTCTCCCTGGTCGAAGGAAATTTGAGGCGAAGCCTTTCTGCGCTCGGGAGACCCGTTTCAATTCAGTCCTCCCAAAAACCGGAATCTCTCCATTTGGAGGTCAGGGTTTTGGGTCGAGTCACTCATCAGCTCACATTCGTCTGCTCGCTTCCATCTTCTCTGGGAATGGGTCTTCACCCGAAGATCGCTATTGTCATTGACGACCTCGGGGGAGAAAATAAGATTTCCCAAGAACTCCTTCGTTGGGATCTCCCGGTCACCTTTTCCATTCTTCCTTTCACTCGTTATTCGAAAACCCTTGCCGGGGAGGCTCACCGGAAGGGGAAGGAAATCATCCTCCATCTTCCTATGGAGCCTTATGGCTATCCGCAGGTCCGTCCGGGTGAGGGAGTTCTCCTTGAAGAGATGGATGAAACGAATTTGCTTCGCCAACTCTCCAAAGATATTGAGGCAGTTCCTTACATCACAGGGGTGAACAATCATATGGGATCTCGATTGATGGAAGATCCTGAGAAGATAAAGACCGTCTTCTTAGAATTGAAAAAACGAGGGCTCTTCTTCTTGGACAGCCGGACGACTCCCCAGAGCATCGGTCTCCAAGTTGCCCAATCCGTGGGCTTGAAGGCGACGGAGAGGAGCATTTTCATCGACAACTCATCGGCCGACGAAGATATCAAACAGCAACTGGAGCGGCTGATCCAACTCTCCCTCTCCAGGGGAAAGGCGATCGGGATCGGCCACCCTCACGCTGCAACGATCAAATCCCTCAAAGAGATGATCCCTAAGATGAAGGAGATGGGAATCGAACTTGTCCCGCTCTCCGGGGTAATGGAGTAAAAAAACCGGGATAGGTCTTCAGAATCTCATCCCGAGGAAGAGGTCCAAGCTCCTTACGACCTTTTCGATCTATCCTTAAAACTCTCGCTGGCCCTTTTTTGACCCTGCCGATGACTCCGAGGGGGATGGAATTTTTTCTGAAGGCCTTTTGAAGCGGCAAGAGGTCCGACGGAGGCACGGCTAAAAGCAATGCACCCGAAGCGATCGTGCCAAGAGGGTCCATTCCAAATTCCCGGCAGAGGATGCGCGACTCTTTATAGATCAAGACCTTTTCTAAATCGACTTCTATCTCTGTATCTGAAGCCCATGCCATCTCGATCATCCCGTTGATCAATCCTCCTTCTGTCGGGTCGTGCATCGCGTGGACGGAAGAGACTCCACAAGCAATCCGCGACGGACGAAGGACTTCGATCCCCGGATCGAAGATGAATCTCTTTGCCTTTCGAATTACCGAAGAAGAGATGCCCCTTTTCAAAAGAACAGCCTCCTTTTCCCTTGCCATAATCGAAGTTCCCTCGATACAGACCCCCTTCACCAGGAGAAGGAGGTCTCCCGGTCTTGCGCCACCGGTGGTCACCAGCTTATCTTTTTTAACCTCTCCAATCATATGGCCGGACAGGATCATTTTTTTGATTCCGGGTGTGATCTCTGTATGTCCGCCAATGAGGGAGATTTTAAATCGGTGACAGGTATCGCGGATCTGTCTGAAGACCCTTTTGATGCCCGTTAGATCCGAACCTTCGGGGAAGAGAAGGGTGGCTGAAAACCATTTGGGAATTGCTCCCATCGTCGCGATGTCATTCAGGTTGACCACCACTCCATGGTATCCGATCTCCTCTGTTGCAAAGGTAATGGGGTCTGAAGTGACCACCCAATAACGATCGGTTTTTCTCCCGGGATCGATCACTGCGGCATCTTCGCCAATTTCCGGACCGAGAACGACCCGAGGGTCGAGAACCGTGTTCCTTTCTAAGAGTTCTTTCAGAATACCGATCTCCAGTTTTCCCATCTTGTGGAACCTTGTCATCCGTTTCAACATCCTGCCTCCAAGGGCATTAAACCAGATTTTGTCAGGAGGTGCAAGCCCTGTTTCGGCGGGAGGGATCAGCCGTAGACTCTATTTGGCAGGGATTTTTTGACCGGTAGGTGCCCCACAAGCCCCGCCCCTATGGGCGGGGAGCTTCACAAGCTCAAGGCTTGATGAGCACATCGATCTGGGGGGCACTCTTGTCAATCTTCGTGCCTACCGACGTGGAACAATGAACACACAGATACTCATACTCCTCCCCTTCGGGCAAGACTAAAAGCAATCTCCTTCTCACCGGGACTGCCGCCTTGCACCTTGGGCAGTAAAGAGAAGTTGCTTCGAACTGTTCAAAACTGGGCTTCTCCATACATATAAGTATAAAAAAAGATAAGTCCGTAGACAAGCATTTTTCATCCTTTTTCGAGGTCTCTCGGAAGATTCGATAGAAACGCACCTCCTTCGAAGCGCATATGGAAAAGGAGCTAAAATTCCAATGGAACATGAGTTTAGAAGGTGATATAAAGAATAAACCATGGAGGGAAACGTTTTTTCTCGATGCCTTTCTTTGATCCTCATCCTCCTAGTTGCCCTTGTTTTCACATCCGAAGGAGAAGAGGGTGATCTCTTTTCAAAAATAAGGATCGATCCGATCAAGGGCGATAAAAAGGCTCCGGATTTTTCTTTGAGAGACTTAAATGGTAATAAAGTTGAAATGAAACAATTGAAAGGGAAGATTATCCTTCTCAATTTTTGGGCCACTTGGTGCGGTCCCTGTAAAGAGGAGATGCCCAGCCTGGAGGTTCTGCACCAGCGGTTTAAAGAGAGAGATTTTGTTTTACTGAGCATTTCTGTCGACTACGAACGTTTGGAGCGCGTTCAGGAATTTATTAATAAACATCATTACACCTTCCCTGTTTTACTCGATCCGCAGGGCGAGACCCTTGACCTTTTTGAAGTAAAAGGAGTTCCAACTACCTTCTTGATCGATAAGACGGGGAGAATGGTTGGAAAAGCCACGGGTCCCAGGGACTGGAAAAGTCCAGAGGTCTTCTGCCTTATAAATCTTCTGACCGAAAAATAAGGAACTAAATTATCTGTATTTTTATAGTTGACAATCTTTCCGATGGTGTGCTATGTTTTTTGGAAATGGCAAAAAAAATCATATGCATATTTATCTTGATTCTTTTGCTACTACCTCTTTTTGCAGGGGAGGTTGGGTTTTTCCAGGCAGTCAGCCATGCTTCTCCCTCTTTTCAAAAAACCTGTAATATGGATTGCTGCAATTGCGGCAAGTCGAAATGTCCTTTCTGCCCTTCCTTCAGTTCCATCAATTTATATCTTTGTTGCGAGGCCACACCCTATCTGCCAACATCAACTTTTTCTTTTACCCTGCTGAGTGTAAGCACCCTATCCGATCAAGGATTTGTAAGAGGAATTTTTCGCCCGCCTACAATTACCTCTTAGAGCTACCTTCTCCTTTTTCGCGATCTTTTATCTAAGTTTCCACTTTCTTCAGGGAACGTGAAAGATTTTTTTATCTCTTTCCGAAGATCCTCGTCAATTTGGCATCGAGAGGAGAACCGAATGAAATGTATTCATTGCGGGGTGGAAAACCAGAAGCAGTCAAAATTTTGTAGAAAATGCGGAACATCTTTCCAGAAAGAAGGTGATGAAATGGGGTTAAGGTTAAATGGTTCGGCAAAGGCGATTTTGTTAATTTTTTTCATCATGATGTTGTGGCCCTTTTCTTCCTCGGCGCAGTCGGAAAAACCATGGTTGAATGTAGATCAATTGGTGGATGAGGCCGTTCAGAACAACCCGGAAATTCTGGCAGCAAAGAAAAGATGGGAAGTCTACAAAGAAAAGATACCTCAGGCCAGAGCTCTCGAAGATCCGATGTTCGGCTTCGGAATCATCAACCTCCCTACCAGTTTCAGTTTCCATCAAGAGGATATGACGATGAAGGAGTTTTCGATTTCTCAGAAGTTTCCTTTTTATGGGAAGAGAAAACTTATGGGAGAAATGGCTGGAAAAGAAGCAGAGGCGGTCTCCGCCGAAATTCAGGGGAAGATCCATCAAGTGATACGAGACGTGAAGACCGCCTATTACGAACTTTCCCATGTCTACCGAACCACACAAGTCACTCAGAGGAATAAGGAAATCCTCGAGAATTTTGTAAAGATTGCTGAAACCCGCTACTCCGTTGGGGAGGGGATACAACAGGATGTGCTCAAGGCTCATGTGGAAGTTTCCAAGATGGTGGATGATCTGATCATGCTATCCCAGAGAAAGAGAGCCTTAGAGGCAAAAGTGAATGCTTTGCTCAATCGGCCTCCGGAAACACCGGTGGGTGAGCCCGAAGAAGTTATTTTCAGAAGATTTCCATACACCGTTGAAGAACTTCAAAAAATGGCCTTGGAAATGAACCCCAATCTGCAGGGAATGAAAAAGATGATCGAAGCAAAAGAAAAGGCCTACGCCCTTGCAAAGAGAGAATATTTTCCCGATCTTAATTTGCGGTTCGCCTATGGCCAGAGGGATAAGCTCATGGGGGTGAGACAGGACGATATGCTCACATGGATGGCGGAGATTAATATTCCTATCTTCTATAAGTCAAAACAGGAACGGAAGGTTGCAGAGACAGTGGCTGATATTAAAGGCGCAGAGGCGCAATATCAGGCGATGAAGAATGAGGTTTTTTTCATGATCGCAGATATGGGCTCCATGACCCAGCGGGTCGAAAGACAGATCGACCTTTATAAAACAGGGATCATTCCCCAGGCAAGCCTTCAGGTGAACTCGGCCCTGAGCTCGTACCGGGTGAATAAAGCAGATTTCTTGACTCTTCTCGATAGCCAGATGACGCTTTACAAGTATGAATTAGAATATCATCTGGCATTGACTGAATATGAGAAGAATGTGGCAAACTTAGGAGCCGCTGTTGGAAAGCGCTTCTCCCAGAGGGAGGAAGGAAAATGAAAAGGTTGACTTGGCTTATTCTATTGCTGGCTCTATTATGGCTAATCTCCGGATGCGGAAAAAGGAAAGATGCTACGACTCCTAAGGATGAGATGAAGCATGAGGCGAAAGCCGGTACAACCGAGACTACAAAGAAGCCTGGTGGAACAGAGATGGAAGAGATGAAGGGAATGACCATGGAGTCGATCCAGAAGGAAGGCAAGATGGAGGAAGTGGCTCCTGGCACGGTTCAAATTTCTCCGGAGAGGCAACAATTGATCGGGGTCAAGATCGGGACAGTAGAGATGAAGCCTCTTGAAAAAGTAATCCGGACAGTGGGGAGAGTAGATTATGATGAAAAGAGGATCGTGACAGTTTCCCTGAAAATTGGAGGATGGATTGAAGATCTCTACGTCGATTTCACAGGGAAATATGTCAGGAAAGGGGAGCCTCTTCTCACGATCTACAGTCCTGATTTGGTTTCTACGCAAGAAGAATACTTGCTGGCTCTTGCGGCGAAGAAGTCTTTGACAGGGAGTTCATTTCCGGAAGTGGCTGGAAGTGGAGACTCCCTTGCAGAATCCGCCAGGAGGCGCCTAAAACTCTGGGACATCTCGGATGAGGAAATCAAGAATTTAGAGGAGAGTGGCAAATTGAAAAAGGCCCTTACCCTTTATGCTCCTTTTAGCGGATTTGTTCTGGAAAAATCCGCCTACAAAGGGATGAATGTGATGCCAGGGATCGCATTGTACAAACTTGCTGACCTTTCAGTTGTCTGGCTTTATGCGGACATCTATGAATACGAACTTCCCTTCATCCGGTTGGGGCAGAAAGCTTCCATTCAATTATCTTATATCCCTGGAGAAACATTCTCCGGAAAAGCAATCTATATCTATCCTGCCCTAAATCCTGAGACTCGAACCGCAAAAGTAAGATTCGAAATTCCAAATCCCCATGACAGACTTAAGCCCGAAATGTACGCCAATGTGGAGATTAAGGTTCCCTTAGGGCAGAAGTTAGCTGTGCCAGAAGGAGCAATCATCGATACGGGCGTGCGCCAGGTGGCCATCATTGATAAAGGCAATGGTTATTTTGAGCCGAGAGAGATAAAGGTTGGCTCAAAGGTAGAGGGTTACTACGAAGTCATCAAAGGCCTCAAAGGCGGTGAAAGAGTTGTGACGAGCGCCAGCTTCCTTGTGGATTCGGAATCGAACCTGAAAGAGGCAATGGGAGGCATGGCCGGGATGCCGGGGATGGAACATGGGGGGAAGGGGAAATAGATGAAAGGGTTCGAGGGTTCTGGGGCTCTAGTGTTTTTCGCTTGACCCCTTGAATCCTAGACCCCTTGAACCCTTCTTGATAGGAGAGTTCAATGATCAACAAGCTGATCGAGTGGTGTGCTCATAATAAATTCATGGTTTTGCTTTTGATTGGAATGGCAGTCCTGTGGGGGTTGTATTCCATCAAAAACATTACGCTCGATGCCATCCCTGATCTTTCGGATACCCAGGTGATCATTTACTCGCGATGGGACCGTAGCCCGGATATCATGGAGGACCAGGTAACGTACCCGATCGTCTCGGCTCTTCTGGGCGTGCCGAAGGTGAAAGACATTCGGGGTTTCTCCGATTTTGGTTATTCCTATGTCTATATCATTTTTGAGGATGGTACAGACATCTACTGGGCCCGTTCGCGGACGCTTGAGTATTTGAGCAACATCCTGCCCCGCCTCCCTCAGGGAGTCAACGTCGAACTGGCTCGCGACGAAACGGCCATTGGATGGGTGTTTCAGTATGCCCTCTTGGACAAAACGGGCAAGAATGATCTCTCTCAGCTACGTTCTTTTCAAGATTGGCATCTCCGGTATGCGTTGCAGGCGCTGCCGGGGATAGCTGAGGTGGCACCCATCGGGGGGTTTGTCAAGCAATATCAAGTGAATGTGGACCCTAACAGACTGGTGGCCTACAACACTTCTATTGATCGAGTGATCGATGCAGTACGGGCAGGGAATAATGATGTGGGCGGAAGACTGGTCGAATTCTCCGGGCTGGAATATATGGTCCGGGGCATTGGCTATATTAAGAAAGTCTCTGATGTGGAGAACATCGTGGTGGGCACCAGCAAGCTTGGCGGCACCCCGATCCTGGTTAAAGATCTTGGGATGGTGACGCTGGGTCCCGATATCCGGCGGGGTGTTGCCGACCTCAATGGTGAGGGTGAGGTTGTAGGCGGTATCGTCATCATGCGTTTCGGAGAGAATGCACTGAAAGTCATTGAGCGAGTCCGTGCAAAACTGGAGGAATTTAAGCCCTCGCTTCCCCCCGGGGTTGAGATTGTTACCACCTACGATCGCGCCGATTTGATCGAGCGGTCGATTAAGACCCTCAGGAGCACCTTAATTGAGGAGCTCATTATCGTTAGCATCGTCATCATGATCTTTCTCTGGCACATCCCCTCTGCCCTCGTCCCCATTATCACCATACCTATTACAATCATCCTTTCTTTCATCCCGATGTATTTAATGGGACTTACAGCTAATATTATGAGTCTCGGTGGAATTGCCATCGCCATTGGTGCAATGGTGGATGCGGCCATCGTGGTTGTTGAACAGACGCATAAAAAGCTTGAACGCTGGGATGCTGTAGGACGACCTGGCAATTATAAAGACGTGGTGATCAGCGCTGTCAAGGAAGTAGGCGGACCGAGTTTCTTCGCACTTCTCGTCATCGCTGTCTCCTTTATGCCCGTCTTTACACTGACAGGGATGGAAGGCCGCCTTTTCAAGCCGCTGGCTTTTACAAAGAATTTCTCTATGGCCATTGCAGCCATTTTGGCCATCACACTCGATCCAGCCATACGATTGCTTTTTACACACATGGATCCGTATCACTTCCGACCGAGGTTTCTATGCCATATTGTAAATGCTCTGCTCGTCGGCAGAATTCATTGTGAAGAAAAACACCCGATCAGCAGACGATTGATGGGAATCT
This sequence comes from uncultured delta proteobacterium, assembly GCA_963765435.1. Lineage (GTDB taxonomy): Bacteria > Desulfobacterota > BSN033 > BSN033 > UBA1163 > UBA1163. Next base: position 2,895,986 of record CAVXWK010000001.1, on the reverse strand, counting down.
ATCAACCTGTCTGCGAGTTTGTATTGAAGTTCAAATGGGCAACTGTGATCGTTGCAATTCTCATCGTCATTGTAACGGTTCCTTTTTACAAAAAGCTCGGGTCCGAATTTATGCCTCCTCTCTACGAGGGGTCACTGCTTTATATGCCTACGACGTTGCCTGGTATCTCGGTTACGGAGTCCCAAAAATTGCTTCAGATTCAGGACAAAGTGCTGAAGACCTTCCCCGAAGTCGACCTTGTCTTTGGCAAGGCAGGTCGTGCAGACACGCCCACTGATCCGGCTCCCTTTTCGATGATGGAGACAGTCATTCTTCTTAAACCTGAAGTGGAGTGGCCAAAAGTACCTCAATGGTACTCTTCGTGGGCCCCCAAATGGCTGCAAAAAATGCTCCGCCGGTTCTGGCCCGATCACAAAAGTCCGGACGAATTAATTTACGCTCCAGGAGGGTATGATCAAAAAATGCAATTTCCGGGAGCCACGAATATGTGGACGATGCCAATCAAGAACCGGGTTGATATGCTTTCGACCGGCATCAGGTCGCCCGTGGGGATTAAAATTTTGGGGGCAGATTTGCAAAAAATTCAGGACCTCGGTGAACACATCGAAATGGTTCTGAAAGACGTTCCGGGCACAGTGAGCGTCTTTGCCGAACGCACGGCCGGTGGTTACTTTCTCGATTTTACACTCAAGCGGGAGGAGTTGGCCCGCTACGGTCTAACCATCGATCAGGCCAACAGCATTGTGATGTCGGCGATAGGGGGCGAAAACGTAACGACCACCATCGAGGGCAGGGAACGCTATCCGGTCAACGTCCGGTATTTCAGAGGTTTTCGGGATGATATAGAAAAGCTGAAGAGGGTTCTTGTTCCTGTCCGGCCAGGTGGTCCAAGCCCGACAGGAGGCATGGGTGGCGGGATGAGCGGATCAGGAGGAACGGTAGGCACGGGGGTAGCCCAGGTGCCCATTACGGAGATAGCCGAAATTTCAATGAAGACAGGCCCCGGTATGATACGTGACGAGAATGGCCGTCTTTCCGGATATGTAACGATCAACTTTGATACCTCGCAGCGAGATATCGGAGGCTATGTGGCAGATGCCAAGAAAGTGATCCGTGAGAAAGTGCAACTTCCTCCGGGCTATCAGCTTATCTGGAGCGGACAATTTGAGTTAATGGAGCGTGTCAATCAACGTCTTCTTGTTGTCGTGCCGATCACCATTTTTCTTGTGTTTTTGCTCCTATTTTTCAATACTCGATCAATCACCAAGACAATGATTATTCTCGTGGCTCTCCCATTTTCAGCGGTGGGTGCTATTTGGTTCCTTTACCTCCTCGGCTATCACATTAGTGCTGCCGTTTGGGTGGGGCTGATCGCGTTAATGGGAGTGGATGCAGAGACCGGCATGTTCATGCTCCTTTACCTGGATCTGGCTTACAAGGATGCCCAGCAAAAGGGGCGGATGAGAAACTGGGATGATTTGAAAGAGGCGGTTGTTGAAGGGGCGGTAAAACGGCTTCGGCCCAAGGTGATGACGGTGGGCGTGATGTTTATGGGCTTGGTTCCGATCATGTGGTCAACAGGTGCTGGCGCTGATGTGATGAAGCGCATTGCCGCACCGATGATCGGTGGCATCTTCACGTCCTTTATTATGGAGCTGGGTGTCTATCCTGCCATCTATGCCATATGGAAATGGAACTTTGGGCTGAAGAAACAGTCAGCTCGAACAGGTGCCAGCCCGACATAGTTTAGAGGTCACCCTCACGCCAAGGGAGGGGAGAAAATTTTCCTTCTGCCCTGGTAGGAGAGGCATAAATATCCCCTCTCCCCCTAGATGGGGAGAGGGTGGGGTGAGGGGGACGAGATCTAAAGCCATGGAAGCATTTCCGCAGTGGATTATAATTTTAATTGTTGTCATCGTCCTAACAAGGGTAGGTGGACTGTTAGCCAGACGATTGGACGCACCCACGGTCACTGTTCACCTATTGATCGGGATTCTTCTCGGTCCCTCTCTGCTCAACCTGTTAGGTACGCCTATCATTCTTGGCACTTGGGGCAGTCCCTCTCCGGGTCCGCTCCATGATGTCTTGAAAATCCTTGCGGAGATTGGACTGGTTCAGTTGATGTTTCTCGCCGGTTTGGAAGTGGATTGGCAGGAGCTGAAAAAATTATTGAAACCCTCTTTTTGCGTTGGCGCTTTGGGATTTGGTTTAACGATGGTGAGCGTCGCGACCCTCACGCGATTGTTTGTAGGTCGTTGGTCGGAAGCCATGGCAATGAGCGCGATCGTCTCAGCTTCAAGCTTCGGAATTTCAATTTATTCCCTCCGTGAAAAAAAGGTTCCTGGTTCGCAGGTTGCAGCCATCGTATCGGGAGCGGCTATCTTAAGCGGCTTATTGACGATCCTGTTGATGATTGCAAGCCAGGCGACAAACTATGGTGCGACATATGGGGCTTTTAAGATGACGATTGCTGTTTCATGGTTCTTGGCGAAGCTCATTATGTTTTTTGCTGTCGCATACTTTTTGACTTCTCGCTTTCTGAGACTAAGCGCGAAAGTTGGTTTTCAAAAAAGGCCTCGCCAAATGCTGATCGGCTATCTTCTCTTGGTCGCTTCGTTGTATGCATGGGCAGCGATGCACTTTGGAAGCTTCGCTGCAGTAGGAGTCGCCTCTCTGGGTGGCGCACTTCTTGGAATTTCAAACCAGGAGGTGAGAGAGATAATTGCAAAAGGATTTGGATCCATTTTAGCTTCGATCCCTATTGGAATCCTGCTCGTAGTCATCGGAATGGAAGTGAATCTCAAGGCTGCCGAAACTCCCTTCATTTTTTTGACTGTTCTGCTCGCGGCAGTCATCGGCGCAAAGGTGATTGGATGCTGGATTGCGACAACTAAGGGGCATCAATCCCCCCGTGAGCGGTTTTTGATCATGTTTGGAGTCTTGTCTCAAGGCGAAATGGGAATCCTAATTGGGGCCTACCTACTTTCCCGTGGGGTGTTGACTCCCCCATCTTTTAACGTTGCAATCATAGCAGTGGCCTCGTTGACGATCGTCTCGCCCGTCTTGATGAGAATTGCTTTCTCAGGATTCGGAATTCAAACAAGCTGTGCTCAAGTTGCTGGGCCCGGAAGGTCTGATTTTTTCAGATAAAATCCTTGAATTACATATACGAATGATCATATTAATAAATAGAAGTGTAACCCTGCCGCTTGAGAGGGATGGGTGGGTGGAGGTGGTCAAGATGAAGAAGCTTCTTATTTTACTGGTTTTATTGACGTTTGCCGCTCCTGCCTATGGTGCAACTATTTATAAATGGGTGGATGAAAAGGGTGTAATTAACTTTACAGATGACTATAGTACCTGAAAAAAGCGTGAAAAGTGATGCTTCAGATTGAGAAACCTTTAAACACTGGGGATTGTGCCCACCCATTTCTGAAAAAATTTACAAATTGGTTGAAATTTATAATGGTTTCATCTCTCTTATCTTCTGGAGGATATGATCCAAAGTTTGTTTTGAGATATACTCGCTGGGTAATTTGAGAACGTTCCGGTGCTGCGACTTTACCAATCTCGCAGGTAGGACTAAAAATTCTGTCCGAATGGTCTCCAAGGTTGCATTCTGAAATCTTGAAGGTAGACAGAGTCTCTTGAACCAATTGACCAGATTGTAGGCAAACAGTAAGAGATGGAAATAGAACTGATTGGCCTGAAAACTGTTTGTAGGAATCTTGGCCAAAGCATAACTTTCTTTGAGCTCCCTGATAGTGACTTCGATCGCTGCCCTGGGCCGATAAAAATACCAAATCTCTTCTGCCCTGAGAGGGAGATTGGTGACAAAGACCTGATAGCTGTAACGCTTCAAAGTGAAAAGCGTCAGTTGTTCGGAGTCTTTCTCGGGAAGGGGACGGCGGATGACCACAAAACGATGAGACTCCTTCCACCGGAAAGGTTTGTAGAAGAACTCGGCTGCTCCCCAGTTTCTCTTGAACCGGTAATAACGAAGATTCCCTATTTTGTTTTTGATCGGTCGGGTCATCTTGGCTACGATGACATAGCCAATGCCCTCTTGATCCAGAGGCTCGATAAATTTGTGATCGAAAAAACCGGAATCGGCTCGTACTCGAATTCGATAGATACCAGGGGGAACCTTTCGGAGACATTGTTTGAAGAATTCTGTTGCACCTGAAGAGGTATAAGCGTTTCCAGGTCTTAAGAGACCATGCCAAAAGTCTCTGGAATGATATTCGAAACAAAGCAATGGATGGTAAGAACGAGCCCCTCTTTTGTGAGGATTGTAGCCGACTTCGGCTCCTTCGATAAGCTTGCCATAAAGAGTGAGGACGGAGGAATCCAAATCGAACAGAAGGCTGGTCCGAGGTTTGGGTAGATAGAACATTTTCAGCCTTAAGTGGTCGTGGACTTTGGTGATGCTCTGAACGACCTGAGGATTGACTCGTTTGAGGAATCGCCTTAAACTGCTGGCATAAGGAAATTTCTTTAAGCCGATGATCTGTTGAAACGCGCCATTGCCTTGCAGGATTTTGGTTTTGCTTAGGCGATGGATTCCAGCAATCAAAGCATAAAGGATGGCTAGGATTAACTCTACAGGATGATAATAACTGGAACGCTGGAGGAAAGAGACCTGTTTTTGCAAATACCATTTTAATCTCAGTTTTTTGCAAAACTGATGAATAAGGAAGATACCCCCAAAGTGAGTCAGGTTGCGCTCTCCAAGGGAGATATGTAAAATTCTCAGACCTTTTGGCATCGGGCACAATGTTCCCTTTTAGGGAAGGTTCTGCCGTAGAAGCTTTATCAAGATTATATAGCGTCTCCATAAGGTTTTAAAGGCCTATCCGCTTGTATGGTGGTAAAGGAAATATCATTTTCACGCTTTTTTCAGGTAGTAATGTCCCTCTTGCCCTTCGCAACCGAGTTAGAATAGAGGAATACGTACAACAAGAAGGAAACGCTGCTCCTGCTCAGAGAACGGCCGCCACGGCTAAGGAAGAGGTCAGGACGGATATTTACGGCCGGGATAAGACTTGGTGGAGGGGAAAAGTGCGCCCTTGGAAAGACCTGCTGAGGGAGGCGAGTGAAAATTATAAGAAAGCACAGAAGGAATATATGGAGCAGGCAGAAGGGTTGAGTCCGTATAAGTTTGGAAGGATGAGTTTGACCCAATATCAGATGTTATCCTCGAGGCTGGAGGTTTTAAGCAAGGAAATGGAGACATATCAGGGACAAATAGCCGAGGCAAAAGGCATGTTAGCCAAATTATCCAAGGAGGCAAAGGAGACAGGAGCTGATCCTGCCTGGATTGAATAGGCTGTTTAAAGTTTTTCAAGGGAGGGTTAGGCGATGAAAAGAATGATTTCGGATGCCGTTGTATCTGTTTTTTGTTTACTTACTTTTGTATCCGTGTCCCTGGCACAGCATTCACATGGAGGAATGTCCATGGGGACGCCGATGAAGATGGAGACCAAGGAGGTCCTTGTTGAAGGAGTGAAGGTGACTTTTCAGATGATGGCCAATGATGAGCATAAGATAATGCTTAAAGAGATGAAGATGAAAGAGGATATTGAGCCCGGGACGACCCACAATATCACGGTGACGTTGAAAGACGAAAAAAGTCAAAAAGAGATTGCCAATGCCCAAATCAATATGAAGGTGGTTGATCCGAAAGGAAAAGATCAAATCAAACCTCTGAAGTATGAAGAGATGATGAAGAGTTATGACGCCTTTTTTAACCTTCCAGAAAAGGGAAAATATCAAGTCATGATCCTGGCAAAGACCGGAGAGAAAAAAATAACCGCTGGTATATATTATGAAGTAAAATAAGTAATCGTCCTTTCCGCCTTTTTATAAAGGGGAAATCATTGTCTCCTCCCTTTATTAAGGGGGGAGCGGGGAGGGATTTAAAAGAGAATTTCTTCACATCAAGGATTGTCATGGAATTAAAAAATCCCAAAGAAGAGTTAGAGCGCATTGACCTTCCCATCACAGGAATGTCCTGTGCCAGCTGTGCGTTAAAGATTGAAAAAGGGCTGGCCAGCGTTGAGGGAGTTTCAAAGGCGACGGTCAACTTTGCCGCAGAGAAAGCCACGGTGGTCTTTCATCCTGCTCAGACCGATGTTTCCCACTTAATCGACAAAGTGAAGGACTTGGGCTACGGAGCAAGGGTGGAAAAGGTTGTTCTTCCTATTCAGGGAATGACCTGTGCCTCCTGCGTGAACAAAGTCCAAAAGGCTCTGAGTTCTGTTAAAGGTGTGGTTCACGCAGACGTCAACTTCGCCACAGAAAGGGCGTCGGTTGAATATATACCTGAGGAGGTATCGATCAGGGATCTTAAGAAGACCGTTGAAGAAGCAGGCTATCAGGTTCTCGAAGTAAAGGAGGAAGACATTGTTGAGAAGGAGAGGCTTGCCAGAGAGGCGGAGCTCTCTAAATTAAAAATGAAATTTATTGTTGGCGCGATTCTACTTGCTCCCATTCTCATTCTCATGTATGGCGCCCCGCTTCTGGAGAGATGGATCGGTCTCTCGAAAGAGACGAATTTCTTCCTCCAATTTTTGTTAGCGACCCCTGTCCAATTCTGGTCGGGCTGGCAGTTTTATGTCGGGTTCTGGAAGGCGACTAAACATAAGACGAGCGATATGAACACATTGATCGCCGTCGGGACTTCTGCGGCTTACCTGTACAGTCTCATTGTCACTTTTGTTCCTCACCGGATCATGGTCAAAGGCCTGATGATGGATGTCTATTTCGATACCTCTGCGGCGATTATTGTCCTCATCCTTCTTGGAAGATTTTTGGAGGCGAGGGCAAAAGGGAAGACTTCAGAGGCGATTAAAAAGCTGATCGGGCTCCAGCCCAAGACAGCCAGAGTCATCCGGGATGGAAAGGAAGCGGATATTTCGGTTGAGGAAGTGGCCATAGGCGAAATGGTCGTGGTCCGTCCCGGCGAGAAAATCCCTGTGGATGGAATCGTCAGAGAAGGTTATTCCTCCGTCGATGAATCCATGGTGACAGGCGAATCCTTACCGGTTGAGAAGAAGGGTGGGGATTCTGTGATCGGCGCAACGATCAATAAGACCGGAACGCTTAAATTTGAAGCGATGAAGGTTGGAAAGGATACCGTCCTGGCCCAGATTGTGCGACTGGTTCAAGAAGCCCAGGGATCGAAACCTCCGATTGCCCGGATGGTCGACGTGATTGCAAGCTATTTTGTTCCGGTGGTCATCTGCATTGCGATCGTCACATTCATTGTCTGGTATTTCTTTGGCCCTCATCCAGCTCTCACCTATGCCTTTCTCAATTTTGTAGCTGTGCTGATCATCGCCTGTCCCTGCGCTTTGGGCTTGGCAACTCCCACCTCCATCATGGTGGGGACCGGGAAGGGCGCTGAAAATGGAATTTTGATTCGAGGGGCAGAGGCCCTGGAGACCGCACATCAGTTGAATACCATCGTATTGGATAAGACTGGAACTTTGACGAAAGGGGAACCTTCTGTAACAGATATCATTGAATCGGGGCGGTTGAGTAAGAGAGAGATCTTGACTCTGGCAGCCTCGGCTGAAAAGGGATCGGAGCATCCTCTGGGCGAGGCGATTGTGAAAAAGGCAAGAGAGGAGAATTTAAATCTTTTGGATCCAAAAGATTTTCAGGCCATTGCAGGTCAAGGAATTGAGGCGACGGTCGATTCAAAAAGAGTCCTCTTTGGGAATTTAAGGCTGATGGAAGAGAAAAAAGTAAGCTTAAATGGTTTGTTAATTAAGGCAGAAGAGCTTTCCAACGAAGGAAAAACATCTATGTTTTTGGCCGTGGAAGGAGAAGTGGCAGGGATCATTGCCGTAGCAGACACGTTGAAAAAGAATTCGAAGGGGGCGGTAGAAGCTCTTCACCGGATGGGATTGGAAGTGGTGATGCTGACCGGAGATAACGAGCGAACTGCTAAGGCCATTGCGAATCAGGTTGGAGTCGACCGGGTCTTGGCGGGGGTTCTTCCAGAGAGGAAGGCCGAGGAGATCAGACGGCTTCAGTCGGAAGGCAAAAAGGTTGGTATGGTGGGGGACGGCATCAATGATGCCCCTGCATTGGCACAAGCCGACGTAGGCATCGCGATTGGAACAGGAACCGATGTGGCGATGGAGTCCTCGGATATCACGCTGATCGGCGGCGATTTAAGAGGGGTCGTGACGGCCATTGCCCTGAGCAAGGCGACCATTCGGAATATTAAACAGAACCTGTTTTGGGCTTTTGCTTACAATACGATCCTTATCCCCGTGGCCGCGGGTGTTCTTTTTCCATTTTTCGGCATCCTTCTAAACCCCATCTTCGCCGCAGGTGCTATGGCAGTTTCGTCGGTCACCGTCGTCTCAAACGCCCTGAGACTTCGGAAGTTTAAACCTTCAATCGTCTAATCTTCGGAATAATGGAAGACTGGAATATTGGAATACTGGGTATCAAAAATATGATTTAGTTTCTTTACCTTCATCGCATTATTCCATGATTCCAACATTCTAAAGGAAGGAGATGCTTATGGCTCGATTTTTTGATGACAATTCATTGTCCATTGGCAACACCCCGATGGTTAGGATTAACAGGATGGCCCAGGGACTTAAAGCCACGATCCTTGGCAAGGTCGAAGGCCGCAACCCCTCCTATTCCGTGAAGTGCAGGATAGGGGCGAATATGATCTGGGCTGCTGAGAAACAAGGGCTGCTCAAGCCCGGAATGGAGATCATTGAGCCGACCAGCGGAAATACAGGCATTGCGCTGGCCTTTGTGGCCGCTGCAAGGGGGTATAAGCTCAACGTGACGATGCCTGAGACCATGTCGATGGAAAGGCGGAAAGTGCTCGCCGTTTTTGGTACCAACATCATCCTGACACCAGGGGCCAAAGGAATGAAAGGGGCGATCGAAGAGGCGGAGCGAATTTTGTCTGCGGGTTCTAACTACTATATGCCCCAACAGTTTAAGAATCCCGCCAATCCAGAGATTCATTTCAAGACGACAGGTCCGGAGATCTGGGAGCAGACAAACGGCAAGATAGATGTTCTTATTTCAGGAGTGGGCACAGGAGGTACCATCACGGGGGTGTCACGGTATATCAAGGGAGAAAAGAAACGGAAGATAATGAGCGTTGCCGTCGAACCGGTCGAGAGCCCTGTCATTACGCAGCGCCTTGCGGGGGAGGAGCTCAAGCCCGGGCCCCACAAAATCCAGGGGATCGGTGCCGGGTTCATTCCAGACACTTTGGATTTGTCTATAGTGGATCGCGTGGAACAGGTGACGAGTGAGGAGGCGATTGAACATGCAAGGCGTCTTGCCCGCGAGGAAGGGATCCTTTCTGGAGTGAGCTCTGGTGCGGCAGTCGCCGTCGCTCTGAGACTCGCAAGAAGCGGGGAGTTTAGCGGAAAGACGATCGTAGCGATCCTTCCCGATTCGGGCGAGCGTTATCTCAGCGGGCCGCTTTTTGAAGGAATTTTTGACGAGGCTGGTCTTCCAAGGATATAGAATAAAATCTCGGCGAACCCCGTCTAAGACAGTATTGATTTGATCTAAGAGGAGGAGATTACGATGGAAGAGACGAAGGGATACGCTTTCACCAGGATTTTGGACACCTCTAAAGTTGAAGAGGGTAGTTGACGAAGTCGCTAAAAGCCGATAGTCTTCACGTAGCTCAACCCTTCAGGGTTGACAGATCAAGGCTAAAGCCTTGAGTCACAAATTGGCCGATCATGGGAATCGATATCTCCAAGCCATTTCCTAAAAGACCAAGATTAAAAGATTTCGATTATCTTGGAACTTATTCATATTTTATAACTATATTGACAAAGAACCACGGTTCCCATTTTAAAGAAGTTGAAGTCGTGAGAACTCTCACAGATATTCTACTTGAAGAAGCCAGATCGGAGAAATTTAATATCTTGGCTTGCTGTTTCATGCCTGACCATTTTCATTTGCTGGTGATAGGACAGGATGACCGATCCGATGCTAGAAAATTTGTAAGGCTTTTTAAACAAAAAAGCGGGTACTGGTTTAAGAAGAATTACAATAAAAATTTATGGCATGTCAGTTATTATGACCATATCTTAAGGAAGGAAGAAAGTATAGAAAGTGTGGCACTGTATATTTTAGAAAATCCTGTGAGAAAGGGTTTGGTTTCTGACTACAGAGGATACCCTTTTAGCAGATCATCTATTTATGGTTGATGGTAAACTCAGGGCTAAAGCCCTAAGTTACGATAGATTATGTAACTCAACCCTTTAGGGTTGACATTGATCAGGGCTAAAGCCCTGAACTACATATGATAGGTTATATAAATCATCTCTTCAAGAGATAATACAAGAAATGGAGAAAGAAAAATGGTTTGCCGCGGAGGACTTGTTTCAAGAAGGTTTTTGATTTCGGTTTTCATTTCCCTCGTTATCCTTTTTACCGCAAGGCAGGTGTTTTCGGCTGCATTGACTGAAGAGGAGAGAAATAATATTGCTGTCTATGAGAAGGTGGCGGACGGAGTTGTCAACGTGACCAGCACTGCCATCCAGATGGATTTTTTCTTCAACGCCTATCCCACCCAGGGATCCGGGTCGGGCTCTATCATCAATGCCAAAGGCTATATCTTGACCAACCATCATGTGGTGGCCGATGCTCAGAAATTGGAGGTGACCCTGGCAGACGGATCGAAGTGGCCTGCCAAACTCATTGGTTCAGATCCAGACAATGACCTGGCAGTGATAAAGATTGATGCCCCAAGAGAGAAGCTGAAGGTTATTCCGATGGGAGATTCGAAGAATTTAAGGATCGGGCAAAAGGTGCTCGCTATCGGCAACCCTTTTGGCCTGCAAAGGACGCTGACGACAGGAATCATCAGCTCACTTGGTCGGACCATCCGGTCGGAAGCAGGGACGCTCATAGAGGATGTGATTCAGACCGATGCCGCTATCAACCCGGGAAATTCCGGAGGTCCTCTTCTCAACTCCGATGGGGAAATCATCGGCATCAACAGTGCCATTATCAGCCCATCCGGCGGAAGTGTGGGAATTGGCTTTGCCATTCCCGTTAACACGGCAAAACGAGTGGTCCCGGACCTCCTTTCAAAAGGGTATGTAACCTATCCATGGATTGGAGCAAACATTCAGTCCCTTATTCCCGAGATAGCCAAGTACCGGAATCTCAAAATAGAGCGAGGAGCGATGATCGCGGAAGTGACAAAGGGCGGCCCTGCTGATAAGGCAGGTCTGCAAGGGGGCAATCAGAAGATTCAAGTCGGCAATATGATTGTGCTCGTGGGCGGAGATATCGTGGTGAAGGCGGATCAGCATGATGTGAAAACGAACGATGAGTTGATCCATTACATCCGGGAGAAGAAGCCGGGAGATACCATTCTCCTCAAAGTCTATCGAAATGGAAACTTCGTTGATGTGAAGGTGACTCTCGGAGAAAGACCGCGAAAGAAGTAAAAATTCTGGGGGAGTCGTGAGACGTGGGAAGATAGCCACTGCGAAGGAATTCTGCGTTATTAATTGCATGCCGGCCCTTTTTCCGGGTTTGCCTTCAAACCGCTGAAGGCTCTTGATACTTATTGCAGCTGGACGTAATCAAGAGGTGACAAAAAGAAAGGAGAACTTAGAATGGCTAGATGGGAATACCTCTATTTCACCGATGCCGACAAGGAGACTTCAACACTGCATCCCCCTGCACATAAAGAGAGACTCAACGAACTCGGAAAAGAGGGATGGGAATTGGTAAGCGTCGTCTTTGACCAAACGGGAAAAGTCCAAAGGCTATACTTTAAAAGGGAGAAAAAGACTGGCTCCTGACGATCACTTGACGATTCTCACGCAATTCTTGCTTCCAAAATCGTTCGGGACGCAGCCGGCGCACACGGGATCATTTTCCCAGTTGCCGTCTTTAAGAAACCGATACTCATATCTTCCCGGCTTCAAGGATAGGGTGGTCTTCCATGTCCCTTTCTTGTCCTTCTTCATCAGGTTCGCGCTTAAATCCCAATGATTAAAGTCGCCTGCCAGGTACACCTTCTGTGCCTCCGGTGCGAGGAATTCAAATTGAACTTTCTTTGTTTTATCCTTTCCTGCCATTTATCTACCTCCTTCCAGTCTAATAACCCGCAGGGCAGAGCTCCACGGGCTTTGCCCGTGGGTGAATGGGAACTCGCCCATAGGGCGTCAAGCATAGCTTGTGTTTTGGAACGAGTGCCACGGGCTCTCCCCGTGGGTATCTACGAATATTAAGACCATTTCCACGGTACCGGAGTTGTGTTCAAAAGTAAATGGGGTGAATTCTCCATTTTTTGCAAAAAAATGTGGTATTTCTTCGGACCTCCAAAATGGATAAACGCCATAGGGATCAGACGCATGATGGAAACAGTGGCCTTTTCTTTCCAATCTCCAATCCTCAAAACCCACACATCCCTTTTTTCCGAATTGACGGAGGGACTTTGTAAAAAAAAGAGGATAAGGCCTAAAACTCGATTTCAACGGAGAGAAAAAAATGGGAATCAAGAAAATCTTGACTCCCATTTTTTTCTCTCCGTTATCCGTCTTCAGAAAATCTCAGGCTACTTTCCCTTCACGTGGCATTGTGTACATCCAGTTGGACCGGCAGGTTTGCTAGCCTTCTTTAATTCATCATGGCAACCCTTGCAGGTCTGATGAAACGCATCCTTTAGGGAAGGCGTTTTCCCCTCGGCGGTCGCCTTGTGACAGTCTGTGCATTTCTTGCCTGATGTTTCACCTGCTTTCCAGGTATGGTGGCATTTCAAACAATCAATCTTCAGTGTTTCGCTGTGCTTCTTGTGGTCAAATGTCACCTTGCCGAAAGAAGCATCAAAGACAATGGTGTCTTTGGCGGCGAAAGCACCCGTAACCAGCAGACCGGAAATCATAAAACTTAGAAGAACTCCAATACAGACCAATCTTTTTTTCATCTTTCTTGACTCCTCCTTTGTTTGGGATTTTGGGTAAGACGGATCTTTTGCGGAAGTAATCTATATTAATATATTGACCAGTCAATTTCAATGGAATCCCCGGCGATCATTGCTGCCCCATAGGCGCCGACCATCTGCGGGTCTTTGGGGACTTCTATCTCGCGCACCAGTGCCTCATCCAACAGATATTTAAGGCAGGAATTTCTTGCCACACCTCCTGCGAAAACGATATCGGGTGTCGTTGAAACCCTTTTCAAGAGTGAAAGCGTTCGGTTTAAGATTGCCACATGGACACCATACGCAATGTTTTCTCTTTTCTGTCTCTTAGCCAACAGGGATGTCACTTCGGATTGAGCGAATACCGTGCACATGCTGTTAATCTGAATGGTCCCTTCCCCTTTTAGCGCTTCCGTACCGAACTCCTCCAGCTCGTAGCCCAGCGTCTTGGCAATGACTTCCAAAAACATACCCGTTCCGGCGGCGCATTGGTCGTTCATCTCGAATTTGGAAACCCTACCCTTTTCATCCAGGGCGATTGCCTTTGTATCCTGGCCTCCGATATCCAAGATCGTTCGGCAGCCCGGGAAAATCTCTTTCGCTCCCCGAGCAAAAGCCTTGATCTCCGTCACCGCGGGGACATCGAAGTGGGTCTCAAAGAAATGCCTTCCGTAACCGGTAGCCAGTATCCGGTCAAAAGAAGTCTGTGCCATGAGCCTCTCGCATTGTTCAAGAGGATCGTGAGTCGTGTCAGCGATGGAGGAGGTGATGATTTCCCCCTCCTCCACGACGGCCAATTTAATGGTTCTCGAACCGATGTCGATCCCTGCAGTTCGCATGTTAACCCTTTACCATTTCGAGGAAGGCTTCGACGCGGGTTTTCAGCTGCCCCACATCCTCCATGCCATAGTCCGATTCGATCTTGAGAACCGGAATACTTTTTTGTTGAAGAGCCTTTTCGACCTTGTAGGACTCGACCGAATAAGGCGTACAGAACTGGATACTGTAATGGATCACCCCGTCCGCCTTAGAATCCCGGGCAAGGTCGAGGATATGTTCTATTCTTTCCTCATTCGGGGTAAAACAGGCGCAATCGATCTTCATATACCGGTCCACAATGGCATCGATCATCTTATCCAAGCTCTTTCCATCTTCTCGCACCAAATCCCGGGTGCTTCGTTCCCCGACGCAGGACTCCTCAGACACGACAACGGCTCCGCTCGTTTCAACAACATATGGGATTTTCCAGTTGGGAAGGGCCATGGGAGACCCCGAAACCAGGATTCGTGGCGCACCATTCTTCGTGATCCCCATCCCTTTTCTGACACGCTCCTCAAGTTCATCACAGAGGGTATGGATGTTTCTGGTGAATCGAATGGGATCATCGTAGAAAGCGATTTGATTGACCAGCAGGGCATCCAGCCCTGAAATAGGGGAAGGAACGGCTCTTCTGATTTGACTCAGTCGTTGAAGGGCTCTGCGTTTTTCATTAACGATCTTAATCCCCTGGCTCAGGTTCCCCGAGGTGACCTTTCGGCCAGTAAGCTCCTCGACCCTCTTCTTGAATTGAAGTATCTCCCCTTTCCAGAGGGCGCGGTCTCGCTCAGTTTTCATCTGGGGAATTTCCATCACATAGGTCTCTTTGTAATCGTTTAGGATCTCATAGGCTTTCTTCTTTCCGTCACAGGTGGTTTCTCCCACGACCAGATCGCTCGCCTGGATATAGGGACATAGGCCCGCGAGCTTAAATCCCATAAAGGATTTGATCAATGCGCAGGTGTTTCGGGGGAGGACTTTCTCCGCCTCATCAATTCCGATCTCAGCCCCGGCGCAAAGGCCCACACATGTTCCCCCAACCGCCAAGATCAATTCTTCAGGGACGTAAACACAGAATGTTCCAATCACCTTGTTCCCTTTCTTTTTTTCCTCCATCAATTCCTCTATTCGAAGCCCGTGCGCTTCTGAGATCACGAAGTCAAGATATTGCATTGCCTTGGGTCGATTTTCCTGAGACATGTAGATGTCTTTGTAGGCATTTCCAAGAACAGCCAGGAGCTGGTCATGACCCTCTAAATTTAAACCTAATTCCTTCCACATCGGACGATAATCTTTCTTTTCCATGGTCTCTCCTTTCATTCTGACTCAAAGTGAATTCGCTCTTTAAATTGAGGGATATCCTCGTGTCTACCCGGCGGCAGATGAGCATGCCATTAAATCTGGATGGCGATAGATCGAGAGATAGGGGAGAGTGACTTGGGTTAGGAAGAAGGGCTCACTCAGGCTATCAACGAGGTTTTGAGATAGGTCCTTTCAGAAGATGAGAGCCTTCTGTCCAGCCAACCCGTTCTTCTCCCTGCCCGTTTAGAGGTATCAGCCCAAAACTATGGGCATCCAGAGACTCCTTTCATGGGCGGTATCGAAAAATCCAAGCACGGTTCATCGGCTCTCACCTCCTTTCCGTTACGGGGAAATAATTACCTTA
Organism: uncultured delta proteobacterium; assembly: GCA_963765435.1. Taxonomy (GTDB): domain Bacteria; phylum Desulfobacterota; class BSN033; order BSN033; family UBA1163; genus UBA1163. The sequence goes on along the minus strand of CAVXWK010000001.1, from coordinate 2,880,552 downwards.
ATGCATAATTAAAAAAGAAAACTTCCTATAAGTCAAATCGGAATTTTCAATAATAAATCATTTAATGATCAAGAATTTTTATAGAATAACTTTTTGAGAAGGAAGCTCCCCTCTCAAAAAAACAAGAAATTACCGTCACTTTGCTGGGGTGGCCATTTCTTTGCCCCAAAGGATATCAGCAGGGAGTCTGAATTCATCAATAAAAAAGAAGTTTTTTTAAAAATATTTTGAAAAAAGACTTGATATTTTTTGGAGATTATATTAAATTTAGTTTAAGTCAATTTTTGTAACAGTATCAGGAGCGCTTTTGAGTCATATGAAAACGAGAGGAATTCCAGAAGCTTTTCCAAAAGAATCTACGATGATGTGCTTCATGGGCATGTGTTATCAAAATGGTAGGGGAGGCCCGTCCATGTAACGTCATCGGGATATTTTTTTAACGCCAGGCAACCCACTACCCAAAGAAATGGTCAGTGGGTTTTTTATTTTTGTAATCATTTAACCAAGTAACTAAAAACTAAAGAGCGTAATTAAGCCATATGAAAACGATAATAACTCCAGGGATCTTTTTAAAAAAACTTAACCAATCTATGATAATGTGTTGCATGACCATGTGTTGTCTGCTTGGTATGGGAGGTCCGCCTATGTCAACACTATCATAGTAGCGTTTGTATTGCCGGATAACCCACTACCAAGAAAAATGGTTGGTGGGTTTTTTATTTCTAAATCATTTTAACCAAAATCCATAAAACGAAGGAGGTCAAGAAAATGGCAACAAGAGGATTCGAAACATTAGCACTTCACGCCGGACAAGAAACCCCTGATCCAACCACAGGATCAAGAGCCGTACCCATTTATCAAACCACATCGTATGTCTTTCAGAATACGAAACACGCAGCAGATCTCTTTGCTCTTAAAGAATTCGGGAATATCTATACTCGGATCATGAACCCCACCAACGATATTTTTGAAAAAAGGGTTGCCGCCATTGAAGGAGGCACTGGCGCCTTGGCAGTAGCTTCGGGACAGGCTGCCGAGACGTTTGCGCTGTTAGCCGTAACGCAGGTAGGTGATGAAATTGTGTCAGCCAATAATCTTTATGGTGGCACCTATCAGCTATTCCATTACACTTTCCCCAAGTTGGGGAGGAAGGTGAAGTTTGTCGATTCAACAAGGCCGGAGGAATTCAAAAAAGCCATCACCGATAAGACGAGGGCCATCTTTGCTGAGACCATAGGCAATCCAAAGTTGGATGTGCCGGATTTTGAGGCCATTGCGCAAATAGCCCATGATGCGGGCATTCCTTTTGTCGTTGATAATACCGTCGGCGTTGGATTGGTGAGACCGATAGACTACGGGGTGGATATCATCGTCGACTCCGCAACGAAGTATATCGGCGGGCATGGAACATCGATCGGGGGGGTGATCGTCGATTCAGGGAAGTTCAACTGGAGTAACGGCAAATTTCCTGAATTCACCGAGCCTGATCCCAGCTATCATGGATTAAAATTCTGGGATACCTTCGGCAACGTTCCGGGAATGGGAAATGTGGCTTTCATCATCAAGGTTAGAGTCCATTTGCTTAGAGACCTGGGAGCTCCCTTGAGCCCCTTCAATGCCTTCTTGTTCCTTCAGGGCTTAGAAACATTGCCTTTAAGAGTAAGAAAACACTCCGAAAACGCGCTTCAGATCGCTCAATTTTTGAAGAAGCATCCTTTGGTCACTTGGGTGAACTATCCGGGGTTGGAAGAACATCCGAGTCACAAGTTGGCGCTGAAATATCTCAAGGGCAATTTTGGGGGTCTGGTGGGCTTCGGAATAAAAGGCGGGTTAGAGGCTGGAAAACGGTTTATCGAATCGGTGAAGCTCCTTTCCCATCTCGCCAATATAGGAGATGCAAAAAGCTTGGTTATTCATCCTGCTTCAACCACCCATCAGCAATTAACCCGGAAAGAGCAAGAGGAGACGGGCGTCACAGAAGATTTTATCAGGCTCTCCGTTGGTTTAGAGGATGTAAAGGATATCGAGGAAGATATTGACCAAGCGTTGAAGAAGACAGCAGGGTAATTTTTTCAAAAAACCATCAATTACAATTAAGAAAGGAGAATGACATGGCGAAGTATTTTGAGGACAATTCATTTTCAATCGGTAATACCCCACTGGTTAAGATCAACAGAATGGCCCAAGGACTAAAAGCCACTATCCTTGCCAAGATTGAGGGTCGTAACCCTTCCTATTCGGTGAAATGCAGGATAGGGGCGAGTATGATCTGGGCTGCCGAGAAGCAAGGGCTGCTCAAGTCGGGGATGGAGATTATTGAGCCGACAAGCGGAAATACCGGCATCGCCTTAGCCTTTGTAGCTGCTGCAAGGGGATATAAACTGAACGTTACGATGCCTGAGACGATGTCGATGGAACGGCGGAAAGTGCTCGCCATTCTTGGCGCAAACATCATCCTCACACCAGGGGCAAAGGGAATGAAGGGGGCGGTGGAGGAAGCGGAGCGGATTGCAGCCTCAAGTCCCAATTACTATATGCCTCAGCAGTTTAAAAATCCTGCCAATCCAGAGATTCATTTCAAGACCACTGGGCCGGAGATCTGGGAGCAAACCAATGGAGGAATAGATGTTCTCGTCTCGGGAGTGGGGACAGGAGGAACCATCACGGGTGTGTCCCGGTATATTAAGGGCGAAAAGAAGAAGAAAATTATCAGCATTGCTGTCGAGCCCGTCGAAAGCCCGGTGATCACCCAACGCCTTGCAGGGGAGGAGCTCAAGCCCGGGCCTCACAAGATTCAAGGGATTGGTGCTGGATTCATTCCGGATACTTTGGACTTGTCTATGGTGGATCGTGTGGAACGGGTCACAAGCGAAGAGGCAATTGAGTATGCAAGGCGGCTTCCCCGTGAAGAAGGAATTCTTTCTGGCGTCAGTTGTGGTGCAGCGATTGCTGTTGCTCTGAGGCTTGCAAGAAACGGGGAATTTCAGGGGAAAACCATTGTGGTGATACTGCCTGATGCAGGCGAACGTTATCTCAGTGGGCCGCTTTTCCAGGGGGTTTTCAACGAATCCGGCCTTCCAACCATATAGCATAAGCTGATTGGGAAGGATTTGGCGAAATAGAAGGTTAGTTGCCCATGACCTTTTTGTTTGATGACGAACACGGAGGAATTTATTTTGGTTGTGTTCCCGAATATATAGTAAAGCTATCTAAATGCTCAGATGGGGCATCATTGGTCGAAAAGAAGACTTTCCGATAAAGTATGAAGAGATTCAGAAGAATTTCTTGAGGGGAAGAAAAATGTCAGCGATAAATTTGGTGTCGAAGAATATTGCTAAGATTACAGAAGTACCTCACAAGAGTACCAAGCCTCCCTGGAAACATCCAGATTCAGAAATGAATCAAGGTGTGGGTCTTGTGCAAACGAAGTATTTTCATTTTGCACTTCCGCCCAATGAACTCATCCTGGAGAGTGGCGAAAAGCTTGATCCAATTACTGTCGCTTATGAGACTTATGGCAAACTGAATGATCAGCGATCTAACGCTATTCTCATTCTTCATGCCCTCTCAGGCGATGCCCATGCTGCGGGTTTTCATAGAAGAAAAGAAAACCCAGGGTGGTGGGATAGTATGATCGGGCCGGGCAGGGCTTTTGATACGGATAAATACTTCATTATCTGTTCAAATGTCCTGGGAGGTTGCAAGGGCACCACCGGGCCATCCTCCCCCAACCCCAAAACCGGGAAAGAATACGGTCTCGATTTTCCAATCATTACCATTTCAGATATGGTGAACGTACAGAAGCATCTGATCGATCATTTAAAAATCGATCAGCTCCTTTCGGTGGCAGGCGGTTCGATGGGTGGAATGCAAGCATTGGAGTGGTTGGTCTCCTGTTCCGACAGATTGAAAAGCGCCATTATTATTGCCACAGCAGCAAAGCATTCACCGCAACAGATCGCATTTCATGAAGTCGGGCGGCAAGCGATCATGGCTGATCCTCATTGGAAGGACGGTTGCTATTATGGAGGGCTGCCTCCGGCAAGAGGGCTTTCCGTTGCTCGCATGGTTGGTCATATCACCTATATGAGCGAAATTTCAATGGCCGAGAAATTCGGAAGGCGTTTGAGCAACAATGGGAATCCCCACAAATTCAGCACCGGGTTCGAGGTAGAGGAATATCTTCACAACCGAGGAGACCATTTTGTGAAGAGGTTCGATGCCAATTCTTATCTCTATATCACGAAGGCCATAGACTCTTTCGATGTTTCGCGGGGCAGAGAACTCTATGAAGTATTCAAGGGGATCAAAGCAAAAGTCCTTGTTCTGTCATTTAAGTCGGACTGGCTCTACCCGGCTTCTCAATCAAAGGAAATTGTAAAGGGTTGCAAGTTGACAGGTGTGGATACGACCTATTGTGAGATCGATTCGACCTATGGACACGATGCCTTTCTCCTCGAGGTTGAGGAAGAGACACATCTCATTAAACATTTTCTACACAAGGTATCTTTTGAGCAAGGGGTGACAGATGGATATGAGGTAAGGGAATATGCAATCTGAACCTCCTTCGTTAGAGCACAGGGCCATCGTTAAATGGGTCAGGCGAGGTTCATCCGTGCTCGATCTCGGTTGCGGCGATGGGGCATTATTGGATCTCCTTGTCCACGAGAAGAGTGTCAGAGCCCAAGGCATTGAGATTGATGAGCAGTCCATCTATCAGTGTGTTGCCAAAGGGTTAAGCGTATTCCATGAGGACATCGATCATGGTTTATCCGACTACTCAGATCAGTCTTTTGACTATGTGGTGCTCAATCAGAGTTTCCAGCAGGTGAAAAACCCTGATATTGTATTGAAGGAAGCTTTAAGAGTAGGCAGACAAGTCATCGTTGGTTTCCCTAATTTTGCTCATTTCCGGGCACGTTTGCAGATATTCTTTAAGGGCAAAACGCCGTTGACACCTTCCCTGCCATACGAATGGCATGACACACCCAATCTCCATTTTTTGAGTATTTCAGACTTTATTGGATATTGCTGTAGAAGAAATATCAAGATAGAAAAGACGGTCTTTATTGGGAAGAACAAAAGAGTGAAGATATTCCCCAACCTGCTTGCGTTGGCAGGAATCTTTCTCATTTCAAATGGATCCACCTGAGATTGCAGCCCACGCCCATTTAGTCTTAAAATAGAATAACTTTATCATAGTGACAGCCGTGTGCCGATGAAAGAACAGTTCTATATCCAATGGCATATCACCAACCTTTGCAATCTTCGTTGCCGGCACTGCTATCAAGACGATTTTTCGAGGAAGAATGATTTGGATTGGGCAGGGCTTGAGAAGGTATGTGACAATCTCCTCGGTGCATTGAGGGAGTGGGGCAAAACCGCTTGTATTCATCTTACAGGCGGGGAGCCCCTGTTAAGATCCGATCTCTTTCCCCTCCTCGCTCATTTAGACCGGCATCCGATGGTTGAGGAACTGGGAATCATCACCAATGGCCTGACGATCAATCAAGGGATGATGAGAAGATTGTCCGAATTTTCAAAGTTGAAGAAGATAAAAATCTCCGTGGACGGAGGAGATGCGGAGACAAACGATTCTATTCGTCCGGAGGGAGCTTTCGATAAGGTGATGGAAAATCTCCCTCTGATCAAAGAGGGGGGAAGGTTTGAAATTTTTTTCATGCTCACCGTCATGAAAAGGAATTTTAGGAGCCTCCCGTCTCTCTTTAAGCTCTGCCAGGACAAAAATATCGATGGATTGATCATCGAGCGGTTCATTCCTTTAGGCAGAGGAAGAGAGATGAACGATGAGGTCCTCGGTAAAGAAGAATGGAAGGAAATGGCTGGGACGCTTGTAGATTGTGTCTCAATCGGTGAGGCAGAGCAATCCCTTCTTCCCTATCAGGCCTTTCAGGTCAGTTTTAGCGGAGGAGAGCCTGAACTCTTAGGCGCTCCCTGTGTCATAGGAGTGGATGGTCTCTGCGTTATGCCGGACGGAAGTGTTTTTCCTTGTCGAAGATTTCCCGTCTCTATAGGGAATCTTTTGAATGATCCTTTGAAAAAGATTTGGGAGGAATCAGACTTATTAGAAAAGTTGAGGAAGAAAGAGAATCTCAAGGGCAGATGCGGAAGCTGCGGCGTCGCCGACTGCCGGGGTTGCCGAAGCTTAGCTTTTGCTTTGACCGGAGACTATCTCGAAGAAGACCCTCATTGTTCGTACCAAGACACGTCATATCATCCGGCCAATATGTGATCGGCGGTTTCGCCCTGCAATATTTACTCCTTCTCTTCTTTAGCTCAAGTTTCTACCTATCTCGAATCATCACCGCTGCCAATCCCTGGGAGAACAACCCGGCATCATCAAATATCGTACTGATGAGTATCTTTCCAGTTCTGTCAATGTAACCCCATCGATGACCAACCTTCACCGCTCCTAAACCTTCTGAAAACCGCCATGCAGAATCAAACTGAGGGCGGATAGCCGCTTCCCCGGTCCGATCAATGTAGCCCCACTTGTTACCCATCCTTATCGTTGCTAGGCCTTCCGAAAATTCCCAGGCTGAATCGAATCGCGGTTTGATGACCATCTTTCCTGTTCGATCTATATATCCCCACTTGCCACCCTTTACGATCCTCCCCTCTTCTTTTGACCTTCCGCCGAGGTTGACCGGCGCCAATCCCTCGCTAAATTTCCATGCACAGTCATACTGAGGCCCGATCGTGAGTCTCCCCGTCTGATCAATGTAGCCCCATTTGTTGCCCATCCTGACCTGCGCTAACCCGTCGTTAAACTCGCGAGCAAAATCAAACTTAGGGTCTATGACCAGTTTTCCTGTCTTATCAATGTAACCCCATTTACTGCCAATCTTTACCCTCGCCAACCCATCGGAAAACCCCCAAGCCGAATCAAATTGAGGATCGATAACCATTTTCCCGGTCTCGTCAATGAAACCACACCTGCCGCCCTCCATCTTCACCCTTGCCAATCCTTCGGTAAATTTGGCTGCGCAAGTAAACTGGGGCTGGATGACCATTTCTCCGGTCCGGTCAATGTAACCACACTTATCGCCTATCTTTACCCATGCTAACCCCCCGGAAAATCTCCAAGCAGAATCAAATTGGGGCGTTATCACTACTTTCCCCGTCAGATCAATGTACCCCCATTGGTCTCCAATCTTTACGCCTGCTAAACCTTCGGAGAACTCCCATGCAAAGGCGAACTGCGGATTGATTACCATTCTTTGAGACTGATCAATGTAACCCCATCCGTTGATTCCCCCTGCTTTCGCGCTGCCGAAAAAAGTTAGTAATACAATGGGAATAAAGATGAGAATATACTCGGCCGGCAATAATCTAATTTTCGTAGGAACCATGCAGAGCCCCCCTTCTTGTTTATCCCGGGGAAAATCCCGTTTGATACGTCCCGATGCTATTTTGAGTACTTTTTGACCTGGGAAAGACCAAATCCAGAAAGCCTCCAAAAAGGGGCAGTGAAGCCCTTTTTGGGCCTTCATATTTGCTCCTTTTGGATCGTGCGCATAACACCCCCTCGAACGCATTGGGAGAGCCTGCATTCACTGGTTTCACATCGCTCACGTCCCTGTTTCGAATTTACCCACAGTTTACCGCCCTTGTCAATTAAATTTTGACGGCGCTACGAATGGCAATTCAGATTAAAGCCATTCCTGACATCCTGCAACATTTTTTCAGCCGACCTCTTCAGTGGGTCGCTATCGTCCCCCAATACAGTATTTCTCCTGGTAAAATACAGCTTTCACCCCATTCCCTTTCCTGGGCACCCCTAATAGTTTAGAAGGGAAATCACACTCTTAATCCAAATAGGTGGGACTATCAAAAAAGAGATGAAGGAGGAGGTAGCGGTGTGCCAAGAAGAGTCCTAATTTTTTTACTTATATTCTTTGTCTTCCGTCTGGTCCCCATTGCTCATGACAGTGCAAAAGGAGACTCCGGGTTTGCCGGTTCTGAAACCTGTAAAGACTGTCACGAGGTTTACTACAATAACTTTATAAAATCCGTCCACGGCAAAAAGGCAATACCCGGGTCTCCGATTAACAAGGAAGGATGTGAATCATGCCACGGCCCCGGGGCTCAACACATTGAAAAAGGCGGTGGAAGAGGCGTTGCGATTTTTGTCTTTAACAAGAAGGAAAGTTCTACTACCAGGGATTCAAAATGCCTTGCCTGTCACGAAAATATGAAAGGCGTAGAAAACTGGAATCTCAGCAAGCACAAATCTTTTCTTGTCACGTGTGACAATTGTCATTCCATCCATTCTGCTGTGCCTGGAAAGAATTATCTGAAAGCTCCAGAACCTGATCTCTGCTTTGGCTGCCACAGGAACATAAGAACCCAATTCAACAAGCAGTCACACCATCCAATAAAAGAGGCATTTGTCGGTCGACAAGCGCTTAAATGCTCAAGTTGCCATAACCCGATGGGAACGTTTGACATTAAAGCAATGATCAAGGCCGATTCAGTAAATGATCTCTGTTACCGATGCCATGCTGAAAAGAGAGGTCCCTATGCATTTGAGCATCCCCCTGTGCCGGAGAACTGCTTATTCTGCCACGAAGTCCATGGCAGTAACCATTCAAGGCTTCTGACCAGAAAGGCGCCTCTCCTTTGCGAGAGTTGCCATGATGAAGTAGGAGGAAGGCATAATACCGACCCGTATACCAATCTTCACTCTTTCTCGGGTACTGCGACATCCGGGAAAAATAGATTTTTTGGCAGGTCTTGTCTCAACTGCCATGGGAATATTCATGGAAGCAGCCTTTCTGAATTCTTTGTGCGATAGGGGGTGAGACAATGAAGTGGAAGATTGCACTATTTGGGCTGATCTTAATCTTCGCACCATCTCCTTACGCCTTCTCGGAGGATGTCACGGTTGAGGGCGAGGTCGGAATCGAAGGGGTATATACCGGGGTGAGAGCAGATGAAGGAGGCCGGGCAAAATTTACTGAGTATCGAGACCTCAGACAAGGCGCCAGCGTTTTCGGAGATATGGGCCTGGGAATAGATTCAGACAATTATTTCCTGAAATTCAGAGCGGGCGACATGACCTATGATACACAGTTCTACGAACTCGAAGGCGGCATGTGGGGGAGATTCAAATTTGATTTATTTTACGACGAAATACCCCACAATATCACCTTTGATGCCAGAACGCCTTTCTTGGGAGCAGGCCATGATACGCTTGTTGGTACTCCCAACTTAAATTTTCCTGCATGGAACACATTTGACTATTCCCTCCTAAGGCATCAATACGGAGGCGGCTTCAAAGTCGACGTGCTTCGCCCGTTCTTTCTCGATGTCTCATTTGAAAGGGAAAACAGGGATGGGATCAAGCCAACAGGCGCGGCAGTAACCAATCCAGGGGGCATAGCCTTTGAGCTTCCAGAACCCATTGACTACGTCACAAACAATCTGAAAGTTTCAGCAGGGTATTCCCAAAAGCCCTTGTTCCTGTCGTTAAATTATATCCACAGCGATTTTATCAACAGCAACCATTCACTGACTCTACCTGCTAACTTCTTCCAAGTCCCCGGTGCCCCCAGCCCCGCCAACACTTTCTCGCTTCCCCCTGATAACATGTACGACAAAGGCGCTTTTAAAGGTGCGGTCAGTCTCCCTTTCAATAGCAGATTTAGCACAAACATGGGGTTTTCCAGGGGGACATCGGACACATCCATTGTCTCTCTCATCGGTTCAGGTTATACGGGAAAAGTTGACACTGTAAATTATGACTTTGCACTCACTTCAAATCCTGTGACTTTTCTCGACGTAAAAGTCTACTATAAGTATTACAAGAGGTTCAATAAATCTGATGACCCTACCGGGGTTGTGGATGTCTTCTTAAATTACAACATTGCCACGTACGGAGCGGAGCTTGGTTTGAGGCTCCCCGAGAATTTTTACCTCTCCGGCGGCTATAAATATGTCAAGACAGAGAGAGATAAGAGAGGCGAAACAGACCCTGCGGAGATTCTACCTTTCAACATGGACAATATCAATTTTGTGAATTTGAAATGGGGCGGGGTCGATTTTCTGGAGGCAAGGGTAGGATACGAGAGATTAGATAGAGACGCCCAATACCGAACCGTTGAAAGCGCTGTTAACCCAGCCCGAAGATTTGCCTATGCAGCACAGAATAAGGACACGTTTAAGGCCATTCTCGATATCTTCCCCTTGGAAAATCTGAATTTGGGCCTTGAGTACAGGTATGCAAACACAGATTATTCGGACACGATATTTGGATTGAGAGGCGACAAAAGGTATGAGTTCGAGGCCAGTGCCGATTACAGCATAGGGAAAATTGCTAAAGTATATGCCTATGGCGATTTGGAAAGGATTAAATTCAATCAATTGCAATTTGTGGGGACGGACCTTCTTCCTTGGCAAGCGGATCAATGGGATAAGAGCTGGGGGTATGGGATAGGCGCTGAAGTCTATGTTATCCCTAAGAAGCTGACATTGGTATTTCAACACGATTATGTGAAATCGAATGGGTCCGTTGACTTCACTCTTAATAACGGACTGTTTACTAACGCTGCCGGGACTGGACTCGGTCCCGCATCCGGAGCGAACAATGATAATATTGATATCGGCAGATGGGACGATTACACACTTTATTCCCTTAGCATTAGAGCAGTTTACAATTTCACGAAATCCGTTACAGCGATGATAGGCTACGCCTATCAGAGATTTTGGTATAGTGATGCCCAGTTAAATGGATACCAATTTGTCAATCCCCCTGGCGGCCCTGTCACTGGTACGAATGGAGCGTATCTCACCGGAGCTTACAAGGACCAGTCGTACAAGGCGAACTTAGTTTTCGGTGGTATGACTTATAAATTTTAATCGTGTTTTTCTGATGTCTTCTGTTGCGGGGTCGATCATGGCCCCGCAACTTTTTTCGCTTTCTTGATACAAGCGAAACCATCTCTCCTATCCCCAAAATACTTCATTTTGGTCGTAAAGAGAATTGCTTAAAATTCTGGAGGACCAGAATCGTTTAAAAACATTGTTTAAGCGCTTGATTTATGGTACATTTCACCTAAATTCGAAGGAGGCAAAGCTTTTATGGATATTCAGGAGATTCTGAAAAAGATTGAAAAAACCGAAACGCCGAAAGTGAACAAAGTGGCAGTGGCCTACTCCGGAGGTCTGGATTCTTCTCTTGCCATCGAATTGCTCAGAAGAAAATATAAAGCGAAAAAGATCCTTCCAATCACGATTGACATTGGTCAGGGAGAAGAAGAGGTTCTTGAGAGCAGGAGGAAGTCAAAGATTCTCAAGATCAAGCCTCTTTTTTTCGATCTTCGAAAGGAATTTACCGAGGTCTGGATTGCCCGGGCCATTCAGGCCAACTCGGATTATTTGGGTTATCCAGTCTCCACCTCCATGACGAGGCAGATCGTGGCGCGTAAAGCGGCAGAGGTCGCCCGGGAAGAGGGATGTGATGCCATCCTCGAGGGATCCAGCGGAAAAGGAAATGATCAATATCGCATGCACAATGTCTTCAAAATGTTCGCCCCTGAGCTGAAAATCCTCGTGCCCGTACGGGATTTTGATTTGACCCGGCTGGAAGAAGAGGCATTGTGCCGGGCATGGGATGTTCCAGTGACGGAGATGATCACCGGCGGGGACGATAAGACGATGTGGTGCCGGTCCATAGCCAGCGGGGCGATCGACCTGAACCAGGCGCTTCCGGATAATATATGGATATGGTATCGGCCCGTTGAAAAATCTCCCGATGAACCTTCTTTGGTCACCTTGGAGTTCGAAAAGGGAATTCCAATCAAATTGAATGATAAACGGAAAACCCTTGGAGAAATCATCCCGGCCCTCAATGCCATGGGCGGCATGCATTCCATCGGCAGGATTGACATGTTTGAAGACGGGATCATGGATCTCAAGAGCCGCGAGATCTACGAGGCCCCGGCCGCGACGATCATCCTTAAGCTCCATCGGGACCTGGAACAGTTCTGCCTCACCAAGGATGAGATCCAGTTCAAGAGAGGGATCGACCAGAAGTGGGCCTACCTGATCTATCATGGGATGGGTTACCATCCGCTGCGATACGATCTGGATGCGTTCATCGAGACCTCTCAAAAGGTGGTCAACGGGAAATATAAAGTCAAACTCTTTAAAGGGAATATTGAGATCGTCAATCGGGAATCGAAGACGAGTCTCTTCTCGCCGGAGATCCGTTCCATTAAGGCCACGGGTTTTGATCAGAGACGCTGCGCGGATGCGGCTTTCGTCCGCGGCCTTCCCTTCGAAATCTTGGCGAAGCGGAAGGCGAAATAAACCCTATGAGTTAGTGTAGTGCGTCAAAGTCTCTTTGCTTTGTTTGTCATTCCGGGCTTGACCCGGAATCCAGTGTGCTGAGCTGGATTCCTGCTTTCGCAGGAATGACTGCCTTGGAAATACTGTAAGGAGGCGTTAGACGCAGCACATTAGATTTTCTGGATCGAGAAACTATTCGGGAAGAGTGATGGCGTGAGGGAGTCGGGCATGAAGATTGATAAATTATGGGGTGGGCGGTTTGAAGAGTTACCCTCCCAGGAGATGGTTGATTTTCTTTCGGGGAGAGATGTCAAGGGAATCCCCCCTTGTGATGAGCGACTGGTTCCGTACGATCTCTGGGGAAACCGAGCCCACGTCCTCATGCTTTGTCGGCAGGGCATCCTTTCGAAACAGGACGGAAAGAGAATCCTTAAGGGATTGAGGGAAATAGAGGCGCTTTATCGGAAGGGAAAGTTTAGGTTGGATCCTTCGAAAGAGGATGTCCATTCTAACATCGAGAGCTATCTCATTGGTCGAATAGGCATTGAATCTGGGGGAAAGGTCCATACCGGTAGAAGTCGGAATGACCAGATTGTCCTCGACATGCGTCTTTACCTTCGGGAACAGGCTTTGGATTTTATTGAAGGAATAGTTTTTTTAATGGAGTCTCTTCTTCAGCGGTCCGAGGAACACCGTTCAACCGCGATGCCCGGCTATACCCATCACCAGCATGCGGTCCCGACCACCTTCGGTCATCTGCTCCTCTCCTTTGGAGAAGCCCTCGAGCGGGATGCGCAAAGATTTGCCAATTGGTTTGGTCTCTTCAACAAAAATGCTTTGGGTGGGGCAGCTGGGTACGGCACTTCTTTTAATCTGGATCGGCAGTTGACCTCGAAGCTGCTCGGATTCGATGGGCCTACAGAGAATGTAACCGATCCCATTACCCAACGATGGGAACCCGAGGCCGAACTGGCCTTTGATGCGGCTGTGATGATGGATCATCTCTCGACCATGGCCCAAACCCTGATTCTTCTGTCCACTCGTGAATTCAGCATGGTGCGCTTGAATGATCGACATTGTTCAGGCAGTTCGATCATGCCGCAGAAACGAAACCCCTGTTCCTTGGAAGTGATCAAGGCCAAGACATCCTTTGCTCACGGAATGCTCGTCAGCATTCTCTCCGTCGGTAAGGCCCTGTTCATGGGATTTAATCGGGACACGCAGTGGACAAAGTATTGGATCATGGACTTGGTGGATGAATCGAAACCCGCTCTATTCGTAATGACCGACGTTATCCGACTCCTCGAAGTCAACAAGACGCAGATGTCTAAGCAGGCCCAGGAGGAGTTTCTTGGAGCCACCGCGTTGATGGAGTGGCTGGTCCGTCGCGGTCCCCTTCCCATGCGGAAGGCCAAAATGGTGATGGAGAGGGCAGTGAACTATTCGGAGAAAGAGGGGAAGGGGAAGGTTACCTACCAGAGTTTGAAGAAAGCTCTTGCGGAGATGAAGATTAATGTGCCGGTGACGGAGCAAGATGTCGAAAGAAACCAGAGGCCGGAAAGGATATTGGCTCAGACGCCATCCGTTGGGACACCTTCGGAGAAAAGGGTGAAAGCGAATATCGCATCCCTTCAAAAAAGAGTTCAAGCCAAAAAAGCTTGGCTCATGCATAAGCGCATGGGAATCGAAAAAGCAAAGGCATTGGTCTCCAAAATGGAGAAGCAGTTAGCCTCCCATACTTGATACCATTTGGATGGAATACCCCTCCCCGTCTCCCCGGTAGGCAGGGGGAGACGGACAGGATGCGGGGTTTTGGGCGTTTGATATTCAATTTACCAAAAAGAATTTAGTGAAATACACCAAGGTAACGAAAAAAGAGTTAGATTTCATCCGGTCTATCGTTGATCCTGAAAGGGTGTCCACGGGTGAGTCCGTCCTTGACCTTCACAGTAAGGATGAATCTTTTCATCCGAGGCGAAAACCCGACGCAGTGGTTTGGCCCCTCAGCGCAGAAGAGATCAGTCAGATTCTCAAGTTGGCCGATGCGAAGAGAATTCCCGTTACTCCATGGGGTGCGGGCACAAGTTTAGAGGGTAATCCCATCCCGGTCGAGGCAGGGATTGTTTTAGATCTTCAACAGATGAACCATATCCTGGGATTAAGGGCAGAGGACCTTCAGGTCCATGTGGAAGCGGGGGTCATCTATAAGGAGCTAAATCAACACCTCTCCCGTTTTGGCCTCTTCTTCCCGCCAGACCCGGGAGCCTCGGCAACGATTGGGGGAATGGTAGCTAATAATGCGAGTGGGATCAGGACGATTAAGTATGGGGCGACGAAAGATTTTGTTCTGAGTATGGTGGTTGTGCTTCCTTCCGGAGAGATCATCCGCGCTGGAACGAATGCGGTTAAAAGTTCATCAGGCTACGATCTTTGCCGTCTTTTTGTTGGTTCAGAAGGAACACTGGGTGTGGTCACGGAGGTCACGCTTCGCCTGATCGGTCTTCCCGCAGAGTTCATGGCTGCCGTGGTGCAATTCAGCTCCATTCGCGAAGCCACCGATACCGTTTTCCAGATTATGCGCTCCGGGCTATCGCCGGCAGCTCTGGAATTTTTGGATGCTCCGACGGTTCAGGTTGTTAACCAATTTAAGAAACTTTCCTTGGAAGAAAGACCAACTCTTTTCATTGAATTTCATGGGACGAGCGTTGCCGGTTTGAAAGAAGACCTGGAAATGGTGAAAGAGATTTGCGGTGAGAATCAACCCCTTCGGTTCGATTCGGGAATTGGAAGAGAAGGGCGGAGCCGCCTCTGGGAGGCGCGGTATGAAGTTCACGAATCCATTAAGGTCAACAATCCCGGTTTGAGCCCCCTTGTGATCGATACGGCTGTACCCATATCAAAATATTCGGATATGGTGGAATGGGGTCAGAAAATCGTCAAACAAAAAGGATTGAAAGGGTATGCCTTTGGCCACGCGGGAAGCGGCAATCTCCATTTGGAGGTTCTTGGCGTTCCTGCAGAAAAGGTCCAATGGCAAAAGGTTCAGGAAGCAGCGGAGGAGATTGTCCATTTTGCACTGGGATGTGGTGGAACCGCCACAGGAGAACATGGTATTGGGATTGGTAAGAGAAAATTTATGAAGGAAGAACATGGGGAAAGCCTTTTCTTGATGAAGCAGATCAAGAGACTTTTGGATCCCAATGGAATCATGAATCCAGGAAAGATCTTTGAATAGTACGAAACAAAGAGCGTGGTAAGGAAAAGCACCAAATTTCAAGCACCAAATTCCAAATAAATAACAATTACCCAAATTCGAAACAAAATCTTGTTTGGTCATTTGGAATTAGAATTTGGAGCTTATTTGGGGTTTGGAATTTGTGATTTGGGATTTTGAAAGCTACACTCTTTGTAATCACACAAAAGGAGGAGGGACTTATGGGCAAAGTAGAGGGCATCATCAAATCTGAGATCGTACGGTTGGCAAAAAAGGAAATGAGGAAGGTCGCCGTCCCATTAGGCCGGGATGTCCGGTCGTTGAAAAGTGCGGTTTCACAACTTCGCAGGACGGTCTTAGCGCTTCAACGAATCACAACCGGTCAGCAAAAAGAGCTGGAAAAAGGCAAGATGGTGTTGGAGGCACCTCCGGAAGAAGTGAAGGAGTCGCGTTTCTCCCCCCGTTTGATCCGGAGTCTTCGCAAGCACTTAGGCATCACCCAGAAAGAGCTGGCTATTCTCACGGGCGTCACCGTCGGGGCCGCGCATCTGTGGGAGAGCGGACAGTTTAAGCCGAGCATGAAAAAGAAGGCGGTGATGGTGGCGCTGCGAAAGCTGGGCCGTCGTGAAGTAAAAAAGCTCCTTGAAGGCAAGGGGACTCAGAAGCCGGAAAAGAAGATTTCTTCGCGCAGGAGGAAACGAACGAAAAAGGCCCGCAGGAAATAATATCCCAATCTTTCATGGTAGAGGTCAATTTTTTACTTCTCATTTTCCTTGCCGTTTTTCTATTGCGGTCCGGAGCCCAGATCTATCTTAACTGGCTTAATATTTCCTACCTTCGCCAGCACGGAACAACTGTTCCGGAAATTTTCCAGGATACTATCAATCCTGAGAAGCTAAAAAGAATTTCGGCTTATACCAGAGATTCTGAAAATTTTGGAATAGTCACCGCTTTGGTGAATCAAGGACTCTTTCTGGCGATTTTGCTATCCGGTGTTTTGCCGTGGCTGGTTAGGACGATCAGCCTGTGGAAATATGGTCCGATCGTGAGTGGTTTGATTTTCTTTGCTGTTCTTTCGATATTCACCAACCTGCTTCGTATCCCTTTCAACCTTTACGAGACATTTGTGATTGAAGAGCGTTACGGGTTTAATGTGATGAACTTCAAAATGTGGATTTCAGACTTATTGAAGAGCGTCCTCCTCACTACTATTCTTGGCGGTCTGCTTCTCAGTCTTCTCCTAATTTTGGTGATTCATGGAGGAGACGCCTGGTGGGTATGGGCATGGATGCTGGTCGGTGGGTTTGAATTATTGATGCTCTGGCTCTTTCCGGTCGTCATTCTTCCTCTGTTCAACAAATTCGAGCCGATTGAGAATAAGGGACTGGAGGCGCGTATCAGGACTCTGATAGAAAAAGTCGGATTCCGAGCCAAAGGGATCTTCAAGATGGATGCGAGCAAGCGAAGCAAGCATACGAATGCTTTTTTCATTGGCATTGGCCGGACCAAGCGAATTGTCCTCTTTGATACCCTGTTGGCCTCGCACTCCGAAGAAGAGATTCTATCTGTCCTGGCCCACGAGGCAGGGCATTGGAAGAAAAGACACATCCTTCGGATGCTCATTCCTCTGGAGATATTGTCCCTTGTCTCCTTTTATGTGGTGGCCAAATTTCTGAATTGGCCGGTGCTCTATCAAACATTTGGCTTTCAAGAGCCCATTGTCTATGTCGGATTATTTCTAATAGGAGCCTTTGTCAGCCTGATTGGCTTTTTTGCTCAGCCCTTGGAGTCGGCCGTCTCAAGGAAATTCGAACGCGAAGCGGATGATTTCGCATTGGGACTGACGGAGACGACGGAGCACATGCGCTCCGCACTGAAGCGGCTGGCCTCAGATAACCTGGCCAATTTGAACCCTCATCCTCTTTATGCGTGGTTCTACTACTCCCATCCTCCTCTGGTCGAGCGAATCGAAAGGCTCACTTCACGAACGCCTCCTCCCCCTTGACGGGGGAGGGTGAGGGAGGGGGTG
The DNA here is from genome assembly GCA_963765435.1 of uncultured delta proteobacterium. Lineage (GTDB taxonomy): Bacteria > Desulfobacterota > BSN033 > BSN033 > UBA1163 > UBA1163. Next base: position 2,862,997 of record CAVXWK010000001.1, on the reverse strand, counting down.
ATAGGAGTGAATACGGATACGAGCCACGCCTGTCTGCCGGCAGGCAGGGGCACGGACACGTTATTTCATAGGAGAAGAAAATGGATGTGAAGGTTTTCGAAAAAATGAGGCCCTCTGAACTTAGGAATTATATCCAATTCTTGCTCTGGCATTACCGTGTGATGGATGCATTCTGGTTCCTTAATGTAGCAGAGAAGTTCGATCAACCCACGGCAGAAAGGCTCAATGAGCAGGTGTGGGGCCGTGTCGGCGGTATGGCGGCAAAGGACCTTATCAATCGCTTTGGAATAAAGGAGAGAGGTCTCAAGGGGTTTGTGAAAACCCTGAGGTATTTCCCTTGGACTATCCTTGTAGGTTATCAGATCGAGGAGAAGAAAGACGAAGTGATCGTCACTGTTCCTAATTGTCCTACTCAGGAAGCCCGTCTCAAAAGGGGCTTAGGCGAGTTTGTGTGTAAAGAGATGCACTGGGGCGAGTTTGCAAGCTTTGCCCGTGAGATCGATGAACGTATCCAAATTGAGTGTCTTTTTGCTCCCCCCGATCCTCATCCCAAGGATATGTTTTGCAAGTGGAGATTCACGCTAAGGGGCTAAAGCCATTCCTCACTATTTTTCGTCTTCGGTCCACCAGCGGACGTTGTTTATCCCCGGATCTGACTTCAGAATCCTGTCAAGTGCGACCGCAACCTTCTCAACATCATTGGTGGTGTCGATCTTTTTGAAAAGGCCCTTTCGGACACTTGGCTTGGAGGGCTCGATAAAGACCAGGTAGCCGTCTGGATACTCCTGATAGTGGCCACAGCCAACCCAGAGAGAAAAAGGTTCATGGTGTATAGGCACCACCCAACCCCAGTCCTCGGGATATATCTCTTCTGTCTCTATTCCTTCCCCATTTAATTTCCGATGCAGATATTCGGCCAGTCTCTTGCCCCATAGGCCGGGGTTTACCTTTTCTTCTTTCGGGGGATAAGCCGGGAATTTGGCTGAGCGAAATTCAACGTGTGTGCGCATTTCTGCCGTCTCACCGAACGCTAAGGATCACCGGGAGCCCGATTTCCGGGTGATTCGCTGTACCGACTCGTTATGCTCGCTTTTATTCTTGAGTTCCTCGTATCTGAAACAACCTACGACATGATCGTTTACCATGCCCACTGCTTGCATGAATGCGTAACAAATTGTCGTCCCGACAAACTTGAATCCTCTCTTCTGCATGTCTTTGCTCATAGCGTCAGACTCTGGGGTGCTGGAGGGAATTTCCGTTATCTTTTTCCATGAATTCCGGATTGGTTTCCCATTAACAAATTGCCAGATGTAATGATCAAAACTTCCAAATTCTTTCTGTAACTGCAGAAACGCTCTGGCGTTAGTGATCGTTGCGGTGATTTTGAGCCTGTTTCTTATGATCTCAGGATTAACCAGTAATCGTGAGACATCCTTCTCGGTGTATCGGGAGATTTTCCGTGCGTCAAAATTGTGAAACGCTTTTCTGTAACCTTCCCGTTTCTTAAGAATCGTAGACCAGCTCAATCCCGCTTGCGCGCCTTCCAAAATAAGAAACTCGAATAGGCTTCTGTCGTCGTGAATTGCTACGCCCCATTCATTATCATGATAGGACTGCTCGAGCTCGTCACCATTGGCCCATTCACAACGTTTCATAGGTCACCTTCACTTGATTAAACTGATGCTTAACGACAGAAATCACCAGGAGCCGGACTTATCGGCAATCCGGCAGCGCGGGGTGTTCGAGCTTTTTATTGCACTTTCGGCACCTATCTTCTTTTCGTAGACGAAGAACTCCCCTTTCCTGAAACGAACTATTCCGGCTCTTCTGTAACCACGGTTTTCATACATCGCAAACGCCGCGGGATTCTGTGTGAAGGCGTCGAGACGGATGCAGTCATAGTTTTCGGCGGCGGCCATCTCTTCAGCAAAATCCATCAAGCAAGATGCCAGCTTATGGCGCTGATAGTCTGGATGGATAGTCAATCGGTGGACGACGAGCACCCGCCCGCTATGCTTCCAGGCGACACGGGCGTACTCTGGTGACTGGTCTTCATTGATGACGATCAAACCAGCCACTCTTCCTTCGACCTCGATCAGGTGCATCTGTTGGTTTTCGATGTCGGCATTCAAGATAGCCTTGCTCGGGTAGATATCGTCCCACTGAGGAATACCCTGCTGATCCATGTGACGGATAGCCTCCTGTACAAGGCTATATACGGAATCCAATTCTTCTATGCGTGCAGGTCTGATTGTAGTCATTTCGTTCGGTTTGGACAACAGGCATCAACAGTGGATGTAGGCCCCCAGATGGATTCGTTTGTTGGCAGTTTTATAATTTTGAACGAAGGAGTCTTCTCAAGAGAATATCTTCAACGTTTCGCCTTGAGTCTAAGACAGATAAAACATAAACAGTTTTCTGCGATATCCTGTAGATGATTCTCCATGGGGGAACGATTAATTCGCGGTAGAGAACAATTCCTTGATCTCGAAGCTCTGGGACGATCCGACCTCTATCAGGAAGAGTATAAAGCCTTGATGCCTTATGCTTAATTTCCTTGAATATCTCAAAAGCAGTAGAAGGGCTGTCTGCGGCCATATATTCGACAATATCTATAAGATCTTTTTCTGATGTCTCCGACCAGAGCACATCATAGCGCTTTTTCATTTCATTTTTTCTTTCAGGATATTGTCGATATTTGCAAGTGCTTTTTCTTGCGATCTTGACCTTCCTCTCTTAATATCTTCCTCTCCGATAGAGATCAGTTTCAATAGACCAATGGCATTTCGCATATTCTCATAACTTTCAGGGTCCTGAAGCACGGCTCTGGGCTCCCCGTTCTGGGTAATGACAACGGGCCGATGGGTCTCGTTGATTTGTTTGAGCAGGTCGGATGCTCTTGACTTGAGGTAGGTGACCGGTTTGATGTCTCTTGAAATATTCATTTTAGGACCTCCAGCCCTTATATGGTACCATATTCAGACCTATTGTCAATACCGGACGATTGGGGTAGAAAAACCTCAGTGGTAAGATTTCGATTACAGAACGATCTTAGATGTCACATTTCTTTCAACCCGCCGGTTTCGCACGAGATGGACCTTTTCTACAGCCTCAACGTAAAGGCTAAGGGACGCGGCCGTGTTTTGCCGCGGTCCCCTTGAGAGATTTGTTATGTGGATATGTCACTTTTTTGCATTTTATCTTTTTACTTCGCTGGGATCCGGGCGGATTGACCGTTTCGTAACCAGTCGATCAGATATCCAATTGCCCCAGATGAGATACCCCAGACAATACCATTAATAATGTCAATCCATACGTGGCTAAGCCCGGAAACAACTACTTTTGGTTCTTGAATGCCTGCCGCAATCGCAATTTCGTACCCAACGGGTGAATGCCAGGAAAAGATAAACAAAGCAACGCCAATAAAAACCAAACCGAGATATGGGATGATGCCGAGGCCGTAAATTCCAAAACCAAGTGGACATACGATGGCTCCGAAGCAGGAGAGAGTGACAGCCCATAATTTTCTGGACTTGTACCTTTTAGCTAACTTGTGCGCAACGAGCGGTATGAGGATCAAAAGCAGGAAAAGCAACATCATATTCCCTTTCTCCTACACATAACAATTAATAGACGAAGTTCCTATTTGTTTCGAATCGGCTCTCCTAAGTCCACTTTTTTAGCACCTTTTAATCTTGCTGTCTATAAAATACTTGATTGGCTATGCGAATGCCCTACGGGGATGTCCCCCTCTCGACCCGTCTCTCGTCGCTTAGATAATTATTGCGTACCAACTGACAATTTTTGGATTTCTCTGTCCGATTCTTGCAAATTCTACTGTATAATAACTGCGATATCAGTAGGTTACATGTTTCAAAAGAAATGGCATGACATTTGCTATATCTTGGCAAAATGTGCATCTTGGAGAGACTGCTTTGTATCCTGATGCATTAAAACACATGAAGGGGGTGAAAAGAGGAGGGTCATTCAGGCTAAAGAGAAAAAGGAAAGACAGAAAAATTGGAAAATTCCCCGGAGAGGAGAGAATGGCATGAAGAAATTTCTTAGTATCGTAATGGCGACCGGACTTATGCTTTTCATTGCTGTATTGGCACAGGCTGGGCCGGTTGAAAAACTAATTCCGTACAGCAAAAAGGTCCCCGCCTCTTATTCCGAGATCACATATCGATTTAGTCTTTGGGATGCTGAGACAGGGGGAACTGAAGTCTGGTATGAGGAGAAGCAACTAAAGGTGATTGGTGGTCATGTAACAACCGAGCTTGGCGATACGGTATCACTGGATTCAGTCGATTTCTCACAACAATTGTACGTACAGGTGGAGAGAGAAGTTAAGGGCGTCTTCAAAGTCGTTGGAACAAGAGACACGTTTTACGTAGCACCCTATGCAATATGGGCAACCTCCCCTGCAGGACCAAAAGGTGATACTGGAGCCACTGGACCAGCAGGGCCAGCGGGAGCGCAGGGCCCAGCAGGGCCAGCGGGACCAAAGGGTGATACTGGAGCCAGTGGACCAGCAGGGCCAACAGGGCCGATAGGACCTATTGGAGCTACTGGAGCCACTGGGGCCACAGGTGCTACGGGTCCCACAGGTCTAACTGGTAACACAGGGCCAGCAGGACCGACAGGGGTAACGGGGCCAGCGGGGCCGACGGGTCCCACAGGTCTAACTGGTGACACAGGACCAGCAGGACCGACAGGGGCAACGGGGCCAGCGGGGCCGACGGGTCCTACAGGCCTGACCGGTGACACAGGCCCGACCGGACCAGTAGGCATTGTATTCAATGGAGTATGGCAGAGCACTGTAGCCTATAACAAAAATGATGTCGTATTTGACCCCGCCAATGGGAGTACCTGGATTGGTCTATTCGATGGTATTCCGCTAGGCAACGAGCCTGGGACAGCCAACAATGTCTGTGGAGACGGTTCAGATCCTTGCTGGGGGGAGTTGGCTGCGATGGGAGCAACGGGACCCACTGGACCGACTGGAGCCGCTGGAGCTCAAGGACCAAAAGGCGATACTGGAGCCGCGGGAACTCAAGGACCAACAGGTGATGTTGGGCCGGCGGGAGCGCAGGGCCCCGCAGGGCCGCAGGGTGCAACTGGGCCACAAGGACCAACAGGGTCTCAGGGATTAAAGGGTGATACTGGAGCCACTGGACCTCAGGGGCCAGCAGGGCCACAGGGTGATGTAGGAGCCACTGGACCTGCAGGGCCGACCGGCCCCGCAGGGACGGAGGGCGCTCAGAGCAATACAGTGGCAGCAACATCAACCATCACATCCTCGACATATGCCCAAAACAGCGGCCCAGCCGTAACGGTGACGGTGCCGGCTTCTGGGAATGTGCTCGTGATTCTGACGTGCCGGATTATCGACGCTGATACTACAAATAACGGCACAGACACAGGCGGGTACATGAGCTTCGTCTCGACCGGCGGTTCCGGCAACGTTGCGGCCGATGACACGAGGGCGGTCGCATTCTTTCCTGGCAGACCTACGGATGGTGCTCAGGTGAGCGCCGTATTCTATATCACTGGTCTCAGCGCGGGTAGTCACACGTTCACGACAAATACTCGCAACACGGCGAGTGGGAGCGGTACGACGTTCTCGAACCGGAGCATCACCGTGATTCCAATGCCCTAATAAGCGCAGGCGTTAGGTCTACACGGGGCTTTAGAGCCCAATTCGGAAATATCGTGAGATTTGAGTTCCAACGAATGATAAACGAGGATCAGTAAGAGCGAACGAGGCTACCGCGTAGAAAGCGGTAGCCTCGTATCTTCGTCGATTACAAATCGACTATCATCTTGGTAGAATTCGCCCTCCTGTTCGGAAACGTATTCCTGGATCGTCTCGTCAATCATAGTCCCTGAACTCACTGCCCGATACCCGCTGGCCCAAACATAACGATCCCATATTAACTCTAAATTAAATCTGCTGTCTGCTTCTTTCCTCTTTTCGACCTCTCTCACAGCAGTGGTTACCGCTTGAATTGCAGTCCCGAAAACAGCCCCGATGTCAGCATTGTTCCTGCAACTCATTACCCTGGACAAATAAACACCTGTCCTCCTCTGCCGCTCCGTTTTCTTGCTTCGTTTTAAGAGGTCACCCTCCACATTTCTTCCAACAAGTAAAATGTATAATGTAGCTTTAACCCCCAAGCCCAAAGTGCTCTTTTATCGCTTTTTAGGCTTGCTGTCCATAAGATACTTGATTGATTGTATTTCGCAAAGATGGAATTCAGCCTGGTTGCATTTTTCCTTGATAAATTTGGTTTGTATGCTAAATATAAATATATAAAAATTTGTCCGACGGGAGGGGAATTTAAGGAGGTAAAACATGAAACTGGATGAAAAGACGTGGAAGAATTTTCAGCGGCATGTGGGTTACAATGATGAAGAAATGAAGAGGTTCAGAGACAATCCGAGGAACGAGGATGTCCTGACCAAAGCAGCCGGCCTGATGAATACGACCATCGTTGCAAAAGTGGTGGAATCGAAGGGGTGTAACAGCCAGCACAAGGTCGGGGATAAGCTTTATTTTGACGGGGCCGGCAATCTTCTCACCCAACTCGCTCCCAAAAGAATCTGCATCTACGCTCTGAATGCAGTTGGCCAGCTCATTTTTGCCTCGAATGAACTGTTCTATGCAGGGATTGACCCGAACGAGATGAGATTCAAAAGGACGGGTTGCTTTGATGTGGGGGTGCAATGCGGCGGCTGGGGCCACATCGTTCTGGAACTGAGTTTAGAAGATCGCAATAAACTCGCCAAGTGAGTCCATTTTATTGAAGGGAGTGAATCATGAGCGACTGGAAAAAAACTTGTTGTGTTTTGTGCGGCCAGAACTGCGGCCTGGAGGTCATCACAGAAGGCAGCAAGATTGTGTGAACAGGGACTATCCTATGGTTCTGATGGCTGGAAACCACATGGAAATGGTGGCCAATACGATCATGCGTGATCCTGCCTGGAATGAGGGAAAACGCCCTTGCACCCTGAGGATACACCCCGATGATGCCGAAGAGCTTGGAATTGAAGAGGGTGAAGAAGTCCTGATTGAGACCGAGGCAGGATCTGTTAAGGTTGAAGCGGAGGTTACCGAGAGCTCGCATCGAGGACAGGTCGTCATCCCTCATGGCTTCGGGCTCGTCCACGGCGGAGAGACACATGGGGCCAATGTAAACCTCCTTGCCCCGGCGACACACCGGGACCGTTTGGCGGCCACGCCGCTCCACCGTTATATTCCGTGCCGTGTCCGAAAAGCATCGTTCGCAGAGACGATCCGCAAAGGGTGAAAAAGGAGAAATCCTACGTTGAGTTGTTTGTCCTTTGATGGCCGGAAAAGCCTTCTCCTACTGGCATACAATAACATCTCGGTTCCATGAGGTCAGGGAACGGGATCGTATCTCTTATTTCTTCGCAGCCAATTCCTTTTTCAACGCTTCGATTTCGTCCCAAAACCCCCATTTCTCGATGAGCCAGCTTGCTCGCGCCTCGGCATCTTTTTTTCTCAATTGGTCGGCTTCGGAATCGGAAAGAACCTGGAGAATCTGTTTGATGGCAAGATCGTCCGAAGCAAGCGCGCGCGCGGCTTCGTAGGCGATCATCCCGACATTCGCTTCCGGGGAATTTGGAAAAGATCTATGGAACAGGATGATCCGAAGTGCGAAATCATCTTCGAGCCCCCGTCGTGGACGGGGAGCACGAGACTCTGATTCGTCTTTTTGTCCCCGAAGTAGATCGATCATCGTTCGGGAGATCGCGACGGGGAAGTTGGAAGATAGGGAATTTCGCGGGATTTCAAAAAACAGAAAGAGATTCTTGAAGAGGATGGCCCCCAGGGGGGAACTGTAAATTTTGCTGAGAAACTTTAATATGCACGAGCCGAGGTCGTTCGAGAAGACATAAGAGTGGTCGATAATCTGAGTAATCAAATTCTGTTTTCTCAGTTCCTCTTTCTCTTTTTTCTCGTCTGCGAGCTGTTTCGTGTAGCGCAAACAGTCACGAATCTCTTCGCAATTCCGACACTCGGCTCTCGATTGGGTCATGGTTTGGCCGCCGCTGAGGTTGACCTCCTTTAATGAACCGAAGCACTCCTTATGATCCATCCGCTCTTTCTCCTCTAACGCCATCTCGTCTCCCCCTTTTCATAGACCAAATCCTTTCGGGCTTGTCAAGGGAAATTTCTCAGATTCTTGAGAAGCGATGAAGCTTTTTTACAGAATTGATAACCTTTAAGGAAAATTTCGTCAAGGCCAGCAGACGATTCAAACAAGCCGGGTGATAAGCTAAGGAATGGCCAGCTGCTTTATGAAAACCTGTTGACAAAGGGAAAGCCTTCCTTTAACCTGTTGTTAAATACGTAGAACACAGTTCTATATACAGAACATCCAGAACATCTATTTCAGCCCCAATGACCGCCATGGGGTGCGGAGGGTTTTTTCAAGTGGATGTCAAAAAAAAGCTGCCAAGAGACGGGATGAAAGGGAAGTCGGTCTATAAACCTTCCGTTCCGGCGGTGGAACAAGCCTCCCGGATCCTCCTCTGCTTAGGAGAAAGCCCCGATTTCAAGATGAGGCTGACGGAAATATGCAGACAGGTCGGGATTCATAAGAGCAAAGGCCATTCCATTCTAAGCACCCTGAGGCAATTTGGATTTGTGGAAAAGGATCCGCAGGCCAAAACCTACTCGCTGGGGCCTGCTTTGATTTTCCTGTCAAGACATGTTTTGGACAACCTCCATTATCCGGAGATCGTGGCCCCCTTTCTCGACAACCTCGCTAAGGAAACGAATGGGACGGCTCTCTTCGGCTTAATTTATGGCGGGCACCTCCTTGTGGTCGGAAAACGTGAAGGAAACCAAAATATCGGTCTTTCCATTCGTCCGGGACACAGGTTCCATATCACATTGGGGGCGCACGGGAAAGCCATCGTGGCGTTTATGCCTGAGGCGGAAAGAGAAAAAATACTGAGTAAGAAAAGAGTTTATTTCCATGGCATGGATATTTCGCGACTGGATATGAAACGGGTGAGAGTGGAACTTACTAAGTGCAGACAACGGGGCTACGCCCAGGATGTTGGTGAGATCACTGCCGGGGTCAATTTCGTAAGCGCGCCGGTTTTTGGGGTGCAGGAAAGAATCATCGGATGTATCATTCTCATAGGAACGTTCCAGGAGAAACTGATTGAAAAATACGGTCCTATAACGGCTGAGGTAGGAAGGCGGGTTTCTTATAAGCTCGGTGCGGATGTTAAAACCCTTTACAAGAGGTGAGGGGAAGACATTTTTAACGGGGTGTTATCCATGAAATACTGGAATCCATATTTAGAGACTCTAAGCAGGGAAGATCTAAATAAAGTCGAACTTTCTTACTTCAGGAATATCTTTTCCTTCGCAAAGAACAATACCGTCCTTTACCGGGACAAGCTGAAAGGTATCGATTCCAACGATATCAAGACGTTGGATGATGTTAAGAACCTTCCCTTCACCGATAAGGAGGAATTGAGAAAATATCAAGAGATGGCCCCTTACCCCTACGGAGGGGTTTTAGGCGGGAAGATTGAAGACGTGACAACGTTCCGGCAGACCAGTGGGACTACCGGAAAACCCGTCTATGTTCCAGAGACGTATGAAAGCTGGCAATGGAGGATTGAAGCGTGGTGCCATATACTCTATATGGCGGGGTTCAGGCCCCATCATAGGATCTTTCTTCCCTTCGGCTATAATGTCTATGTTGCCTTCTGGGAGGCCCATTACGCCTCTGAAAAACTCGGATGCGAACTCATCCCTGGGGGAGCCCTCGACACAAAAGGAAGAATCCATAAGGTCATCGAAACGCGGGCGAACGGAATGATGAATACACCCACCTACGGGCTTCACATTGCCGAAGAAGCAAAGAACATGGGGATTGAACCGGCCTCTCTCGGAATAGAAAGGATGCTCTGTGCCGGAGAACCCATGCCTTCTGCTACCAGATTGAAATTAGAAGAAATCTATCGATGCGACGTCTATGACCATATCGGCGGTACAGAGCCCTGCGCGTGGGCAGGGATGTGTGAAGCAAAGGATGGGATGCACATCATTGAGCCTTTCTTCTTGGTCGAAATCCTTGATCGAGACACACTTCAGAGGGAGGTAGGTGAAGGGGAAATAGGTGTTGCGGTGGTCACCCCTCTGGGACGAAGATCTTTTCCCCTTATCCGTTTCAATACAAAAGATCTTGTGATCAAGGGGAAAGAATCTTGTCTGTGCGGAAGGACATCGAGAAAGATCAAAGAGGTGATGGGCAGAACCGATGATCTCCGAAAGGTCCGGGGAGTCCTCTTCTCTCCCAAGACCGTGGAGGAGGTGATCCGGAAGGGGTTTCAAGAAATTGAGGAGTTCGAGATCATTGTCGAGAGAAGAGGTCTGATGGACGTGATCTCCCTCAGGGCGGAGGTCAATCCTCAACTTCCGATAGGATCGATTGAGCAAACAAAGGGCCGACTGCAGGAGAGTCTTAAGATTGCAACGAACCTGTCCTTTAACGTCATCATGGAGCCTCCAGGTTCGCTTCCGCGATATATGCTAAAGGCAAAACGTTTTAAGGATATGAGGGAAGGGGAAAAAAATGGATGAAGAGGTAAGAAGAGAGATTGAGAAGCTTGAGGGAGGTGCCACAAGGCTTAAGGCATTGGCACAAGAGAATCCTGCCATCCTTAAGAATGCAGAGATCATATTGACCTTTGTCTACATTCTTAAGTTTATCACCCCTATAACAGGTAAGGAGGAAAACTAATGGAAGAGGTTAAGAAAATTCGGACAGCTTGCCGTAGCTGCCACGGAGGCTGTGGTGTCATCGCCCATGTCAAAGACGGTAAGGTGATCAAAGTGGAGGGGGATCCGAATTCCCCTATCAGCCATGGTACCTTGTGCAGCAAGGGACTGGCCATCACGCAACTGGCCTACCATCCTGATCGGATTCTCTATCCCATGAAGAGAGCGCGCGCCAAAGGAGAAGGCAAGTGGGAACGAATCACCTGGGATGAGGCCTTGAATACCATCGTGGAAAAATTCAAAAAGGTGATCGCTGAATACGGGCCGGAATCGATCGTCGTGGGTCAGGGAACGGGGAGGGATTATGAAAGCCATCTTTACCGTTTTGCCAACCTCCTCGGAACGCCGAATGTCCTGACAGCCGGCCATATGTGCTATGTCTCAAGGGTCGGGTCCACCTTGATCACCTGTGGCACGCTGCCCATCGCCGATTATGAAGGTGGGCCGAAATGTATCGTCATGTGGGCCTGCAACCCGCAGTGGAACAACCCGGATGAATACAAGGGAGAGAATTTCTGGAGGGCTTACAAAAAAGGGGCCAAGCTGATCTGCATCGATCCTCGAAAGGGATTCATTGCGAATAAAGCGGACCTCTGGCTTCAAATCCGTCCGGGGACAGATGCTGCTCTCTCCCTGGGGTTTCACCGCGTGATCATTGAGGAAGAACTATACGACGAAGAGTTTGTGGAGAACTACATCAACGGCTGGGAGGCATTTAAAGAAAGAGTGATGAAGGATTATTCCTTAGAAAAGGTGCAAGAGATCACCTGGGTGGACAAGGATCTCATCTGCAAGGCAGCGAGGATGTATGCTACAACCAAGCCTGCCTGTATCCATTGGGGCGTCCCAACGGAGCAGACCATCAACTGTGTCAATTACACAAGGGCCACGACCGGATTAATGGCAATAACAGGCAATTTGGATGCCCCAGGAGGGAACGCCCTTTTTGTGAATCCGCCAACGCGGACCGTGGCGGAATTTTCCCGCCACAGGGATCTTTCACCGGAGCAGCAAAAAAAGAGGCTGGGCGGAGATCAGTTTAAGCTCGGCGCCAGGGTGGCCTTGATCAATCCCAAGAAGGCATGGGATGCCATTGTTACCGGCAAACCCTATCCTCTTAAGGCGGGAATTCTATGCGGCAGCAATCCGGTGGTGACGAGGGCCAATGCCAAAGAGGCCTACGAGGCGCTAAAGAAAATAGAGTTTCTCGCTGTTATCGATTTCTTTCTCACACCGACGGCGGAGTTGGCCGATATCTTCCTGCCTTCCGGGACCTGGCTCGAACAGAATCATGTTGCCGACAACTGGAAACGACACGGCTATGTGTTAGCCAGGCAGAAGTGTGCCCAGATAGGTGAGTGCTGGCAGGACCACAAGATCTTTTTGGAATTGGGCAAACGAATGGGCCAGGACTGGCCGAACACGGTAGAGGATGCGCTCGATTACCTTCTCCAACCCTCCGGGCTGACCTGGGATCAATTCAAAGAGAAGGGATATCTGCGAGGCGAGATGGTTTATTATAAATACAGGCAGAGGGGCTTCTCCACCCCTACCAAGAAAGTGGAACTCTATTCGACCGTTCTGGAGAAATGGGGATACGACCCCCTTCCCAAATATGTCGAAGTTCCTGAAAGCCCGGTTTCTACGCCCCATCTCCTCAAAGACTATCCGTACATCCTTAATGCGGGGTTGCGGACTCCTACCTTTTTCCATTCAGCGAACCGGAATATACCGTGGTTGAGAGAGATCAGGCCCAACCCCACTGTGGAAATCCATCCTGAGACAGCCAAGAAACATAATATTAAAGACGGCCAGTGGGTTTATATCGCATCTCCAAGGGGGCGCATCAAGCAGCGTGCAAAATTGAATGACAACATTGATCCGAGGGTGGTTGTAGCAGAGCACGGCTGGTGGTACCCGGAACAAAAAGACCCGGGTCACGGATGGAACGTGTCAAATGTCAATATTCTGACCGACAATGCCTACGAGACTCTGGATCCGGCTATGGGCTCCACGAACTTAAGGGTCTGCTTGTGTAATATATCTCCTTGTGAAGGATAAATCTTGATTTCACTGATTTCAAAAAAACGATTACACAGATTTTTCTCTATTTTCTGTCCATTAGTAGTCTGTGTAATCATTCCATAATCCGAGTAATCAGAGATTTCTGAACTTTTCAGAAATCTCATAAATGGAGGAAAGAGATGGGAAAAGTATCCTTAATGCTGAACGAATATGAATGTATGGGTTGCCATGCCTGCGAAGTGGCTTGCAAACAGGAGCATGGCCTTGGTGTCGGCCCGAAAGTGATCCAAGCGATCGAAAGGGCTCCCTATTTCAAACCCCTATTTTGCCACCATTGTGAAGATGCGCCTTGCGCCCTGGCCTGTCCGGAGGATGCGATTACCAAGGATCCAAAGACCGGGGTGGTTCTCGTTAATAGCGAGAAGTGCAACGGCTGCAACGCGGTGGTGGGCAAGTCCGGAGCGGAAAAACAGCAGACTTCTGCGTGTAAGGTGGGATGCCCCGCGCATATCGACGTCCAGGGATTTGTGAGCCTCGCCGTCAAGGGAAAATTTCAGGAAGCCTTGCAGCTCATCAAGCTTGCAAGCCCGTTTCCCTCCATCTGCGGCAGGGTCTGCCCTCACCCTTGCGAGTCGGATTGCAAGCGCGATCAAATCGACAAACCCATAGCCATCCATGCGATTGAGCGTTTCCTGGGTGATCTTGACCTGAAGGCAAACAAGCGTCATCTGCCAGAAATCAGAGCCAAGAAAAAGGAAAAGATCGCCATTGTTGGATCGGGTCCTGCGGGTCTGACTTGTGCGTACTACCTTGCTCAAGATGGTTACAAAGTAACAATCTTTGAAAAAGCCAAGGTAGTGGGCGGAATGCTTACGGCAGGTGTGCCTTCGTATCGTCTGCCTCGCAACATTGTCGACGCCGAGATTAAGATGATTCGCAACATGGGCGTGACCATGAAAACGGGCGTGGAGGTGGGGAGGGACAAAACGGTCGCTCAATTACGTCAAGACGGATTCAAGGCCTTTTTCCTCTCCGTCGGTGCCCAGGAAAGTGTCCGGCTGGGGGTTCCGGGTGAAGACCTGGACGGTATTTATCGAGGCCTGGATTACCTTCGTCAACTGAATTTCGGAAAACCCGTGAAACTGGGAGAAAGGGTTGCGGTGATCGGCGGAGGCAATGTGGCTATGGATGCCGTCCGATCGGCTCGCAGGTTGGGGTCTGAAAAAGCTTTTATTCTTTACCGACGGGGCTTGGACGAAATGCCTTCCACACCGGAAGAGATCAAGCAGTGCAGGGAAGAAGGGATTCCGATCAAGACCTTGGCTCAACCCGTGCGCTTCACCAGTAACAACGGTCGGGTCAAATCGATCGAATGCGTCAAGATGCGTCTAACAGAACCGGATGAGAGCGGACGGAAAAAACCCGAACCTATTCCCGGGTCGGAGTTTAAGGTCAAAGTAGATGCTGTGATCACAGCCCTGGGACAGGAATCCGATTGGTGCTGTTTGACCCCCGAGTGTGCCTGTACATTGACCGGATGGGGGACCATGAAGATCGATCCCCTGACGCTCCAGAGTGATGATCCCGATATCTTCGCGGGAGGGGACGCAGCAAGAGGTCCGAAGACCGTGATCGAAGCCATTGCAGACGGAAGGCAGGCAGCGATTTCGATTGATCGATACCTCAGTGGCCAGAACCTTCGATTGGCAAGAGAGATGCAATTGAGAGCAATAGAAGAACCGCAGAGAGGGAAATACGATCGCACCGCCCGGGCTCAGATGCCCTACTTAGAACCCAGGAAGCGAGCGAAGAGCTTCAACGAAGTCCAAAAGGGGCTTACCCGGGGAATGACTGTTCAGGAAGCAAAGAGGTGTATCTCCTGCGGGACCTGCTGTGTCCAGACCTGTCCTTATGACGTCATGCAGTTCAATCACGAAGTCACGAAGGCGGTCAAGTGCGACCTCTGCATGGAAAAACGGCAGAGGAACGAAGTCCCTGCTTGTTTTGCCATCTGCCCGACCCGGTGCATTTTCTGGGGAGACCCGAAGAAGTTTGCAGGGAGCTATAAAGTTCTATAGAAATCGATGACGGAGGGTGGAAGGTAGAAGGTAGATTGACTACTTTCCACTCTCTGATCGTTGACCCTTAGAACCTTTTTCCATTCCTAATATGCCCTCTGAGAGACACGCGCCCCCCGCGTGGAAGGATGCCAAAACCGGCCTGGAGTGGCAGTGTGAATCTCCGGGCGAAATGACCTGGTACGAAGCCCAGGAGTATGCAGAATCGCTTTCATTGGACGGTAAGGAGGATTGGCGCCTACCGACATTAGCGGAGCTGGAATCTCTGTTGGACAGGACCAAGGCGCGTCCCGAAGGAAGACCTCCTATGCGGGAAGAGGTTCCCTTTCGAGATGAGTTATCTTATTGGTCGTCGACAACTTTTGAACGCGACACAAAAACGGCGTGGATCTTGATGTTCGACGGCGCTTACCTGCTCAGTTATTATAAGAGTAACCTTTATCACGTCCGCTGCGTTCGCGGGTAGAGAAATTCGGCATTTATAATTATAACTTGTGCAGGTCGAGATTTGATCTCCCTGACGAAGTCAAGTCGGGAAAACATTCCTTCCTGAAACATTCACTGGTACGATTACAAGACATAGTTTACACATAAGGCGCTTTCATTTAAGGTAGAGAGTCAGCTAGGGGAAGGAGGCGCTTTGTGTCAGAAAAGGAGATCTCGCGGATTCAGATACTTCGGGATAAGCAGGGCAGCCCTTTACCGATGGCACAACAGATAGGCACTCAGGCTTTTCCGGTCAGGCGTAATCCCTCAAGCCTCTTGAAATTGGAAACAACCTTATGGACATGCTATTGGTAAAGCGTGGCGATACCAATTTTTTGATTGATGACAAGGAGTTCTCCTATGAAAGAGCAAATTAAATTAAAGGTCAATGGTTTTGAATATGACGTGTGGATAAAGACTCACTGGACTTTACTTGATGTCCTACGAGATGAAATAGGTTTAATGGGCACCAAGAAAGGATGCGATAAGGGGGAGTGTGGCGCCTGCACGGTGATCATGAATGGCGAAGCTATTCTCTCCTGTTTAGTATTAGCTATTCAGTGTCGAGGGAAAGAGATCTTAAGCATCGAGGGTCTCGTTCAGCATGGGAAGCTTGATCCTCTTCAAGATGCTTTTGTGACGTCGGGGGCCATCCAGTGCGGCTTTTGTACGCCGGGAATGATCATGGCCTCGCGGGCCCTTCTAAATAAAACTCCACATCCAACTGTGGAGGAAATTAGGCGAGGGTTATCTGGAAATTTGTGTCGGTGCACAGGATATACAAAAATTATTGCCGCCGTTCAAAAGGCTTCAACGACGGAGGAACACCGATGAAAGAAGGCTACGTGAATATTGGAAAAAGACTTCCCCGCATCGATGGAATTGTAAAGGCTACTGGGGAGGCGAAATTCGCTGGCGATCTTTCCCTCGTCGGGATGCTACATGGAAAGATATTGAGAAGCCCCTATCCCCACGCCCGGCTCCTTCACATTAATACGGACAAGGCAAAAAGGCTCTCTGGGGTTCGGGCCGTGGTTACCGGCAAAGAAACAGTTGGCTTTAAGGCAGGGGGTATTTCAGCCACAGGGGACGAGCCTTACCTTGCCTTGGATAAAGTTCGCTTTATTGGAGATGCTGTGGCCGCCGTAGCAGCAATAGATGACGAAACAGGGGAAGAGGCCCTCGATTTGATCGAGGTGGAATACGAGGAGCTTCCTGCGGTAGTGGACCCCGTGGCTGCCATGAAGGAAGATGCTCCGTTGATTCACGATCATGCCCCACGGAATATTTCGTTTAAGACGGATCTTTCGTACGGAGACGTGGATAAGGCTTTTAGGGAATGTGACTATGTGAGGGAGGATCGATTTGAAACGGCTCCGATTCGACACGGATTCATAGAACCTCATGCTGCTCTGGCCAGTTGGGATCATTCTGGAAGGCTATCTTATTGGGGCTCTAAACAGAGTCCCTATTTTACATACCGAAATATGGCCAAGGCTTTAAATATTCCGTTAAGTCGCATTCGTGTGGTGCAACCCTATATCGGAGGCGGCTTCGGTGGCAAGAACGAAATGTTTAATGTGGATTTTTGCGCTGCCCTTCTCTCCCAAAAAACGGGCAGGCCCGTCAAGATTGTGGTGAGTCAGGAAGAAGTTCTTTTTGCGTACCGTCAAAGGCATCCCGCGATCATTGACCTCAAAACAGGCCTGAAAAAAGATGGTACCCTTCAGGCTGTCGAAGCGCATATTATTGCAGATGGAGGGGCTTATCTCAGCATTGGAGCATTGAGCCTCTATCTGATGTGTGCCTTTTTTTGCATCCCTTACAGACTGCCCAATATGAAGGCGAAGGGGTACCGTGTTTACACGAACACACAACCTTCTTGTGCGATGCGCGGACATGGAGTTCCCCAGTCCCGGTTCGCTGCTGAAGTGCAACTCGATATCGCTGCGAAGGAGATGGGACTCGATCCCATTGATATACGGTTGAAGAACGCTTTGAAGCCCGGAGAAACGACGCCCAATGGATTCAAGATTACGAGTTGTGGTCTTGAGGAATCCATCATGGAAAGCAAGAGGATCATAGCCAGGTGGATTGAGGAAAAGCCGAAAGATGGCAACAAAAAGAAAAGATCAGGAATCGGTATTGGCTGCTACGGATATGTTTCCGGTCCACGAATGGCTGGGCACAATACGGCAGGTGCAGTGATCAAGGTGCACGAAGATGGTGGTATCTCTTTATTCACAGGATCTACGGATGTGGGACAAGGATCAGATACGATCCTCTCTCAAATTGCGGCAGAAGTCTTAGGGGTCCATCTGGAGGATATTCGGTATGGGATGCTGGACTCGGACATCACTCCTCTGGACCCAGGAACGTTCGGAAGTCGGGTGACTTTTATTACTGGAAATGCAGTGCGAGTCGCTGCTGAAGATGTGAGGAATCAATTGGCGGAAGTGGCCGCTAATGCGTTAGAGGCCAATCCCAAGGATATTATCTTCAAAGATCACAAGGTCTACGTGGGTGGAAGCCCGGATCGGAGCATGCCTTTCAGCAAGCTCGTGAAGATTGCGCAATATTCTGGAACGGGAAAAACGATCATCGGACGAGGATATTGGGCTCCCGAAGGGCTTGAGGTTCCAAATTTCGAGACGGGTAGGGGTAATATGTCGGCCGCCTATTCTTTCGGAACCCAGGTTGCAGAGGTCGAGGTAGATACCGATACCGGAATGATCAAGGTGACCCGCATGGCTATGATCCATGATTGCGGTCAGCCCATCAATGAGATGCTCATGGAAGGGCAGTTGGAGGGTTCAGCGATCGGTGGAGTAGGGCATACGCTGACAGAAGAGATTATCCGCAAAGAGGGCCAGACCATGAATGCCTCTTTTCTTGAGTATAGGATGCCCACGACCGTAGACGCCTGTAGAATGGAGATCTACCACACAGAGACGCGCGATGACCTGGGGCCTTTCGGAGCGAAAGAATCGGGAGAAGGCATTCAGGTAGCTGTTGTTCCTGCCATTGTGAATGCCATCTATGACGCGATTGGTGTACCCTTCAAAAGGATACCTGTAACCCCAGATGTCGTTTTGAACGCATTGAAAGGTAAAGGTCAAAAAGAGGTGTAAGATGGGTTTACCAAAGTTCCGGTATGTTGCCCCACGCAGCGTGGCTAAAGCAATCTCTTTGCAGAAAAAGTCAGGGAAGTTCCTTGCTGGGGGGACAGATCTCTTTGTGACCATGAAAGAGAGGATTTCCTGTCCCGATCCGTTGATCGATCTCCATTCGATTTCAGAACTAAAGGGGATTGAACGGGATAAGAAGGAGAGATTATGTGTCGGAGCTTTAACCACGCTTACGCAACTCAAGGAGAACTCGATTATTCAAGAACACTTCCCGATTTTAAGTCAGACTGTCTCTCTGGTGAGCACTCCGCAACTCCAGAATATGGGCACGGTTGGTGGCAATCTATGCCTGGACACACGGTGTTATTATTACAATCAGTCTGCTTTTTTTAAAAAGAGATGGGAGCCATGCTTTAAAATTGGAGGGAAGACTTGTCATGTTGTAAGAGGAGGAGATTCCTGCTATGCGGTTTACTCTGGAGATATCGCCCCTCCGTTGATCGCATTAGGTGCCAAAGTGAAAGTGATGGGAGGCCATTCTGCAAGAGAAATAGGGTTACAAAGATTCTTCTCTGGATCGGGAATTAAGCCCAATATTCTAAAGTTTAACGAGATCCTGTCAGAGATTTTGATTCCTACACCGCCGAAACACTCAGGTTGCTCCTACCAGAAACTTAGACTTCGGGACACGATTGATTTCCCCCTGTTAGGGGTATCTGTCTTTTTGCATTTAGAAGAAAGGGATGGGAGATGTAAAGATATTCGCGTTGTTCTGGGGGCTGTTGGGCCTTCGCCTCTTATCGTTGAAGAAGCCACTCAAGCGATGTCCGGGAAAGAGCTTACTCCAAAATTGATGGAGGAGGTCTCCCAAATAGCGTGGAAAGCAGCTCACCCGGTGGCCAATACCGCATCTTCACCCAAGTACCGCAGGGACATGGTTCGGGTGCTTACAAAAAATGCAATCCAGGAAGCGCTAAATAGAATTAAGAACGCGGATACATAGGATAATTTGGATTTGGATAGATAGCCATTTCTTGTTTGACAATTTAGAACAGATTTAATATTAGATAAACAGACACAATTCCCCCTGCCATTTAGCATGAACCGACGAAAATACGGAGGAAGAACAGAGACACTGAATTGTTTAGCCGAAAACGATAACAATAAACATCGGGTAAGCAGCCAATTTCATGAATGGAGGAATGAGCCGTGGGAAAAATAATGCGGGTTAATCTGGCAGAGTTGAAAGTGAGGGTTGAAGATATGTCTAAGGAATACCAGGGATTAGGTGGGAGGGGTTTATCTTCCCATATCGTCGGGAGGGAGGTACCTCCCAAGACAGACCCTCTTGGTCCAGAAAATAAATTGATCTTTTCTGCGGGAATTTTGGCCGGGACCGCGGTCCCGAATACTGGCAGACTCTCTGTGGGAGCCAAGAGCCCGTTGACCAACGGCATCAAAGAGGCGAACGCAGGAGGATCAGCCGCCCAGAAAATGGCAAGGCTCGGGTTTCAGGCCCTGGTGATTGAGGGCTGTGCAAAGGAACTCATGTTGCTGAAAATAGAAAAGAGCGGGGCAACGTTTAGCCCTGCTTCCTCTCTGAAAGGGGTTGGGAATTATGAGCTTATCGAGAGAATGAAGAAGGAGCATGGGAATAAGATTTCGATCATTTCGATAGGGCCAGCCGGTGAGATGAAACTGAAGGCTGCGTCGGTGATGGTGACAACACCCGATTTTCACATCAGGGTAGCTGCGAGAGGTGGGCTGGGTGCCGTAATGGGTTCCAAAAATCTCAAAGCTGTTTTGATTGATGATACCGGCTGTAACCCGGTAGAAGCCAAGGGTAAGGCAAAATTCCGAGAAACCATTGCTGCATTGTCGAAGGCCATTCTGGCGGATCCCTTAGGGCCTGGATTCAGAGACATTGGGACCCCTGTTTTAGTGATGATGATCAATTCCTTGGGGTGTTTCCCGACGAAAAACTACTCCCTCGGGCAATTTGAGGGGGCTGAGAAGATTTCCGGAGAGTACATGGCAGAGTTGATGAAGAAACGACCAAATGCTCAACCCAGCCATCGTTGCATGGACGGGTGTATTGTCAGTTGTTCCAATGTTTATACGGATGAAAAAGGGGAGGTCATTGTTTCCGGTCTTGAGTATGAAACGATTGGGCTAATGGGCTCGAACTGTATGATCGACGACCTCGACAGCATTGCGCATATGAACCGGGTTTGCAATGATGTCGGAGTCGATACGATGGATATTGGTGGAGCGATCGCGGTGGCGATGGAAGCAGGACTGCTAGCATGGGGGGATGGAAAAGCCGCCCTTAGCCTTGTCAAAGAGATAGGAAAAGCTACGGATCGAGGGTTAATGATCGGCAACGGTTGTAAGTTTACAGGAGAGAAATTGGGGGTGAAAAGGATCCCCCAGGTGAAGGGTCAATGTCTATCGGCTTATGACCCAAGGGGACTGAAAGGTCTGGGGGTAACCTATGCAACCTCGCCTATGGGGGGAGACCATACTGCAGGCATTGTCCTGCCCAATCCCGCCAACCCTTCGTATCATCCCGGGTCTCCCACCGGACAGGCAGCTCCATCGCAGTTTATGCAAACCTTCATGGCTGCGGCAGATAGTTTGGGCCTTTGCATGATGGCCGGCATGCCACTTCTTGAGCCAGTACCACAGTCCTCTCTCATATCGTGCGTTTCAGCGGTAACCGGTGAATCTCTGGATGAGCATTATTTGGAGAATTTAGGGAGGTCCGTGCTGAGAGCCGAGAGGAGATTCAATGATGCCGCTGGTTTTACCGAGAAGGATGACCGGTTGCCGAGGTTCTTCCGAGAGGAGAAGCTGCCTCCCAGCGGAAATGTTTTTGATGTTCCGGAGGAAGAAATAGATAGCGTTAATAGATTTTAGGGGGTTCAAAATGAAAATCAAAGCGGCTGTGGTGAGGGAGAAATCAGGTCCTTTTAAGATCGAAGAGGTAGAGCTTGATGAGCCAAGAGATGATGAAGTTTTAGTCCGTATTATAGGTTCTGGGATTTGCGGCACGGATCTGGGCGCCCGGGATGGCCATTTACCGATTCCACCGCCCCCAAGTGTCTTCGGACATGAAGGGGCCGGCGTTGTTGAAAAGGTGGGGAAACAGGTGAGGCAGGTCAAGCCTGGGGATCACGTGGTATTGGCCTGGAGCTCCTGTGGGGCATGCATCCCATGCAGGTCAGGCTATGATCCCTATTGCGTGAATTTCTTCCCCCTCAATTTCGGCGGAGCCCGTCCTGACGGTACGACGACCTTGCGGAAAGACAATCAACCCATCCATGGCTCTTTTTTTGGGCAATCTTCCTTTGCCAATTTTGCGTTGGCCAACGAAAGGAATATCGTAAAGGTGAGAGAGGATGTCCCCCTCGAGATCCTCGGCCCCATGGGGTGCGGCATCCGGACCGGCGCAGGCGCGGTCATGAATACGCTTCATCCCAAGCCAGGGGCTTCCATCGCGGTATTCGGCGTCGGTGCGGTCGGGATGAGCGCAATTCTCGCGGCGATCGTGTGCGGTTGTACAACCATCATTGCCGTGGATATCAATCTGGATCGGCTGGAGATGGCTAAGAAATTCGGCGCCACGCATACCATCCATTCCGGCAAAGTACATCCGGTTGTGGCAATCCAGGAGATCACGGGTGAAGGGGCAGACTTCACTCTGGAGTGTGTCGGCAATCCCAAGGTGTTACGGCAAGCGGTGGACTCCCTGCCTCGCGGTGGACCCCGCTGTGGGGTTTGCGGACTGCTTGGGGTTGTAGCGCCGGGCACAGAGGTTGGTCTGGATATGGACAAAATCATGAACGGCCGGACAGTTAGGGGGATCATCGCAGGTGATTCCGTGGCGGATGTGTTTATCCCCATCCTCATTGAATTGTATCGACAGGGGCGGTTCCCCTTTGACCGGTTGATCAACTTCTATCCATTTGACGAGATAGGCAAGGCAGTGGGAGATATGGAAAAAGGGAAAGTGATAAAACCGGTTCTGCGTCCTTAGTTGAACCGGAAAGATCTTAACGAATCTGTAGGGTGAAGTTTGTGGAAGAAAGGGGGTGATGAGTGCTAAGAGAGGAGACAATGAAGTCTTGTACTCCAGGATCAATAAGTAAAAGAATATTAGGACCAAAAAGGAGGTATGCCATGAAGAAGAAATTATTTCTTGGACTATTGGTGGTGATTCCGGTTGTCATGTTTTTACTCGGTGCTGCTGTGAACGCGGCGCCGGCGAAGGATAAGATCCGTGTCGGCTGGGTGACATCTCTCTCAGGCGTGAATGCCCCTGGTGTGATGGTCACGAGTGGAAATGTGTACAAGATGTGGGTCGAAGAGGTCAACGCAAAGGGCGGGTTGTACATCAAGGAATATGGGAAAAGGCTACCTCTTGATGTCACAATGTATGACGATAAGAGCGACATCGGCACCATGACAAAGTTGCTTGAGAAGACCATCGTAGAGGATAAGGTCGACTTGATATTCTGCCCCTGGGACACGGCTTTTATCTTTGCAGCAGCCCCTATTGCCAACAAGTACAAGATGGTGCTCCTTGGAGGTTCGGGGGGAGCCCTGAAACTGAAGGCGATAATAAGCAAATACCCTTACTTCTTTCAGGTATTGAATTTTGCGGACTATCAGATACCGGCGCTTGCCGACGTCTTTGCGGAGGTCGGCGTAAAGAGCGTGTACATCGCATACATTCAGGACCTTCACGGCCTAGAGTATAACGAGGTGGCGCAGAAAGAATTCCCGAAAAAGAACATCAAGATCGTGGCCGCGAAGAGCTTTCCCCTGGATATGCAGGACTTCACCCCGTTGTTGAAGGAGGCCAAGGCAGCCAATGTCGATGCTTTCGCGGGCTTTCTGTACCCACAGAATGCCTTTCCCGCGACCGGACAGGCCATGGAGGTTGGCTTCAGCCCCAAGGCCTTCTATATGACCGTTGGACCTTGCCTGGCAGGATATCGTGATGCCTTTACCGCGAAAGGAATTAATGGCGTCATGGGCGCTGGCGCGTGGAGCGTTAAGACTTCTGCCGGAGCAAAGGAATTTTTTGATAGGTACACCAAGAGATGGGGGTTCGAACCTGAAGGTTGGGGGGCGCTCTTCTACTACTCTTCGCTCCAGTTTTTCCAGCAGGCGATAGAAGAAGCAGGGACCCTGAACCAGACAAAAATCAGGGACATCATGGCTACAAAAACATACCAGACAGCCTTAGGGCCCTTTAGCTTCACCAAACACATCTTTCTCAATCATCCCGGTGAGGTGGGTCAGTGGCAGAACGGAATGTGGGAGATCATAGACGTGGGAAAGAAACGGACGGCGAAACCGATATACCCGAAGCCCGCGTGGCAGCCGCCTCCTCCTCCAGCCAAGAAATAGCAGGATCGTAGCATCGGTATACCGGCAAAATAGGCCGCCTGGAGATCCCTCCAGGCGGCCTAAGATTCGGGGCTGGGTGAAAGGCGATTCGTTGAGCGAACCTCAACGTTGCGGAAAATCTCGCAATAACGGACATGGGTCAGCCGGTCGGAAAGGTTTTGGGGCGGACAGCTACGAGCTGGCGAAGTGTCGGAGATATCTATTGTGATTGTGCAGTTCTTGGACATAGCGATTGGGGGCCTGCTCACGGGCGGGATATACGCCCTCATTGCTGTTGGTTTTGGCCTGCAGTATGGTGTCGCCAGAGTTTTGAACATCGCCCACGGCGAGTTTATCATGCTGGGTGCTTTTTGCACCTGGACGCTTTTCACCAGCGCCGGTGTCACCCCTCTGGTTTCAATGCTTATTTGTGCTCCCTTGTTTTTTGCGATTGGGTTTGTCATCTACAGAATATTCTATACCCCTTTGAGGACTTCTTCTGAATCACCGGCGGTCTTCGAAGGCAATTCAATGCTGGCATCATTTGGTCTCCTCTTCGTCGTGCAGAACCTTGCCTTGATCATCTGGGGCAGTCCGGTCAAGGGTTATTCGTACCTGGCATTTCCCATCAAGTTCTCAGGGGCGGTCTTCTCGGCGAATCGTATCGTTACCTTGATTGCCTCCGTTATCCTGGGTTCTGCTTTCTATGTTTTCCTGGTAAGCACCCGCACGGGGAAAGCAATCCGGGCAGCTGCTCAAGACCCGGGTGCAGCCGAACTGATGGGGGTTCGCATCAACCGGGTTCTGGCCCTCTGTTTCGGTTTCGGCGCCATGATGGCCGCATTGGGCGGATTGTTGCTGAGCATGACCTCCATCATGCTCTCCCCGGTCATGGGGATGCAATACACACTGATCGCCATCATCGTGGTCGTCCTTGGCGGATTGGGCAACATCAAGGGCAGCTTCATCGGAGGCTTCATACTCGGTCTTGTCGGCTACATCGTCAGTTCTTCACAGCCGGGATTGTCGATGGTTGCCTACTACGTGATCTTCCTGTTCTTGCTCTTGGTGAGACCTACGGGACTTCTGGGGAAATGAAGAAGCAGATAACATGATAAACCTAAGCGGAAAATGGTTTTCGCCCGTCGTCCTGATTGTGCTCCTGCTGTTGCTGGTGGTACTTCCGGCCTACGTGCCGTCCGACTACACGGTCATACTGATTACAAATATCCTGATGTATGTGGTCCTGACGCTGAGCTGGGCGATCTTTTCAGGTCCCACCGGCTACATCTCTCTCGCACCTGCGGCATTTTTTGGGGTGGGCGTATATGCTTCGGCCATACTCAGTTCGGACCTTCCCCTACCGGTTGTCGTTCCTATCGGCGGTGCTGCGAGCTTCATTCTGGCCTACCTTGTTGGGTCTCTGACTTTGAGGTTGAGGGGAATGTATTTCACCATGTTTACGTTCGGCCTGGTCGAGCTTGTCCGGAATTTACTGCATTGGTGGGAGGTCAACATCACTGGCACCGTCGGGAGATTGATTATTGCGGCCGATAATACCACCGTCTTCTACGCTATGGTCGCCACCTTTCTGGCTGTCCTGTTTGCATCCTATCTCATCCGAGGCTCTAAGTTCGGTTTAGCCTTGCGGAGCATTGGCGAATCCGAGGAGGCTGCGGCCCACAGCGGGGTCAATGTAAACCGGGTAAAGGTCGTGACATTCGCCCTCAGCGCGTTCTTCATGGGAGCCACAGGGGCGACCATGAGTATGCGGTGGACCTATATTGACCCAACGTTAGCATTCAGTATCCAATACTCTTTCATGCCCGTCCTCATGGCGATCTTCGGCGGGATGGGACACCTATACGCTCCTATCACCGGGGCAACCATTTTCTCGCTGCTTGAAGAGATCCTAACAACGAAATTTCCCTATTACTACATGCTCCTTTTCGGGCTCACGATGCTGGTCGTTATCCTGTTCATGCCCCATGGGCTGGAGGGGGTGATTGAGAAATGGCGACAAAAGATAAAAGCGGGTCTGCGGAGTAGCCATGAAATTACTTGAAGTTGCCAGGCTGAACAAGCATTTTGGGGGATTGGCCGCATGCACGAACGTGGATTTCCATGTCGAGCAAGGCGAGATACTCGGCCTGATCGGCCCCAACGGCGCCGGGAAGACGACTGTATTCAATCTGGTCTCCGGCGCGTTGCGCCCCGATTCGGGGACCATAACCTTCAGAGGACGCAATATCGCCGGCCTCAAGCCTCATGAAATCACCCGGATGGGGATTGGAAGAACCTTCCAGTCGGTCAAGATTTTTTCCAAAATGTCCATTTTCGAAAACGTTCTATTGGGGCATCATTTTGGGAGAACGAAACCTTCAACCAAGAGGGGAGCGAAAGAGGAGACTGAAGGAATTCTGGAGTTTGTGGAATTATCAGGGATGAAGGATTCGTCGGCTATGGATCTGATACTGGCCAACCAGAAACGGCTTGAAGTTGCCAGGGCGCTGGCCACCGAGCCCTATCTGTTGCTCCTCGATGAGGTGATGGCGGGACTGAACCCTACAGAAGTCGCGCAAGCCATGGAATTGGTCAAAAGGATCCGTGAAAGAGGAATAACCATCCTGATGATCGAGCATGTGATGAAGGCAATCATGAGCATCTGCGACAGGATAGTCGTTCTCCACCATGGCGAGAAAATCGCTGAAGGGTCCCCCGAGGATATCTCGAAGAACAAAACGGTGATCGAGGTTTACCTCGGGGAATAGGCATATGCTTGCAGTCAAAAACATAAGCACTTTTTACGGGAAGATTCAGGCTCTCTGGGATGTGAGCTTTGAAGTCAAAGAGGGCGAGATTGTCGGTCTCGTCGGCGCAAACGGCGCCGGCAAGACAACCTTGCTCAACACCATATCGGGTATCGTTCGTCCCGCCTCAGGCAGTGTCCAATTTCTTGGAAATCGCATGGACGGCAAAGAACCCGCCTCTATCGTCGAACAAGGCATCTCCCAGGTTCCAGAGGGAGGAAGGCTTTTTCCTGACATGACCGTCCAAGAGAATCTAGAGATGGGCGCTTATTTATCCCATGCGTGGAAACAAAAAGAAGAAACGATGAGGCATGTTTATCGAATCTTCCCAATTCTAAAAGAGAGAGAGAAACAAATTGTCAGGACACTAAGTGGTGGTGAAAAACAGATGGTAGCCATAGGCCGAGGGATAATGTCAAGGCCCAGGTTAGCTATTTTTGATGAGCCGTCGTATGGTCTCGCCCCGTTGTTAGTATTAGAAATATTCAGGGTTATCAAGTCACTGGCAGAGCACGGAATTACAGTATTGATCGTCGAACAGAATGTCAAACAATCGCTGGAAATGGCCGATCGAGCCTATGTATTAGAAAATGGGCGAATCGTCTTAGAAGGAAAAAGCAGAGATTTACTTGAAAATGATTATGTAAGGAAAGCGTATTTGGGACTATGATTTTGCTTTTCCACGCTGTTTAACACGCGGCTAATTCGGGGATGAGATCAGGAGGATTGGAGGCAGTCCAACGGACGATGGAGTAAGGATATGAAGAAAGGAGATAAAGGCATGAAACTGGAAGGAAAAGTGGCACTCATTACCGGAGGAGGCACGGGCATAGGCACTGCCATCGCAGAACGGTTTGTCGCTGAGGGAGCGAAGATATGTATCACCGGCCGTCGCCAAGAAATGCTTCACAAGGTGGCTCAAGCATTGCCCCCAGGGAGGGTAGCGACGTGTTCAGGAGATGTGACGAAGTACGAGGATGTCAAGCGAATGGTAGAGACGGCACTGACATTTGGAGGCAGGCTCGATGTGGTGGTGAATAATGCAGGGATCGATCCAGGCGGGACTGTTACCGATGTTGATCCCGAAGTCTGGCGAAGGGTTATCGAAGTGAACCTGACCGGCTCTTTTCTGATCATGAAGGCATCGATACCGCATATGATCAAAGGCGGCGGAGGCTCAATTATAAATGTTTCTTCTTTAGGTGGATTACGCTGCCTGCCGGGTATGCCGGCGTATTGCGCATCGAAAGCCGCTCTCATCATGCTGACCAAGCAGGCCGCACTCGATTACGGTCCTTTTAAGGTTCGATGTAATGCCGTCTGTCCAGGCGCTACCAGGACGGCGATGCTGGAGGAGGCACTCAGCCCGCTCACCGAAACGCTCCGTACGGACGTTGACGGCGTGTTTGCTTGTATCTCATCGAATGTGCCGCTTCGCCGGGTCGCGGCTCCAGATGAGGTCTCGGGCGTTTGCAGTTATCTGGCAAGTGACGATTCGTCGTTTATGACGGGGTCCGTTCTTTTGCTTGACGGCGGCGCATCTGTGGTTGATGTTTCAGGAGCAGCACTCAGCAGTGCGGGTGTAAAGTGGGGAGTAACAGACGCGGCGAAATAGGGTTCATCCGAGGAAACGGTCCGCGTCTCGTGAAGCCTGACGATCTGACATCCCCCGAGCAACTCTACACTTTACGTTTATCGTGTCCTCCGGGGGCGGCCTCAGTTACGGTGCCGGCACCGAGTACCATCGCCATCTGTAAATGGGGTCTTCTGACTTTTTTCCATGTTACCGGACCGTGTTTCACACCCGCCGGCACAAAGAGTGCGGAAGTTTTGTCAAAAATGAGTGGTTCACCTCCGACAACAAACTCTATCTCTCCACCAAGGTCTTCTGGATGGTAGGGGTCACTCCCTATATGCAGAACAACCTCGTTATGGTTATCGTGGGAGTGTTCAAAAATATGAGGATTCGGGTCAGGCATCTCGTATATCCAGCCAATTTCAAGATACAGATTGCTTCCAGGCACAAGTTCGTTACTCATCAATGTCATGGTGGGATATTGCCGGCCTTTTACTTTGCCGGCGGTCACTTCATATCTGGGGTTGGTCACAAGATTTTTTTTGTATTTCGATTCAGCCATTTTCTGTCGTCCTCCTTGCTTCCAATTTGGAGAGGCTGCGGAATGCCACTACCACCGCGGCTCCTTCAAGTTGAAGATATGAAAAACGGGATTCAATGTCAAGAAGAAAAACCGGAACCGAATTGTCTCAAAAAAATGTTATCGAGATAGTGATTAAACGCCATTTTTTGTTTGACAATTCAGGGTAGATTTAATATAAGCCATCTTATACTTTAGCACCGAAACTTGTTTTAGAAATGTTCAGAGTCATCAAGTCACTGGCAGAGCTCGGAATTACAGTATTAATCGTCGAACAGAATGTCAAACAATCGCTGGAAATGGCCGATCAAGCCTAAATCTTAGAAAACGGGCAGATCGTCCTCGAGGGGAAAAGCGGAGATTTATTCGAAAACGACTATGTAAGGAAAGCGCATTTATGATGATGAAGTTTTGGTTTACGTGCTTCGATGAGTTTTCTAGATCGTCATATTTGAACACTGCATGGATAGTGCAGCCAGCGAAGGGATTATGAAGGCCTTCGCGCGGGCAGAGGATTTTGAAAAATATAGTCTGGTTCTAGAGATAAGTGCGAGGCTTGCTGCTGACATGATCCCACCCATCATGTCAGCTTTTGAGCTTCGTTGTTCCGAAAGATGATCTTGATCGATTGGTTGAATTCTGACAGGGATGAGAAGGTCGGTTCAGATCAAGGGTGGATTTTGAGTTCTCTTTAAAAAGGAGGATTGGGAAAGGGAAACTGAGGGAGTGTCCGAGGATGGCTTTATAACAACACTAACGGGACCTGATATCCCAATATCGCCAAGGAGGTGAATGAACATGGCCAAAGATCTTGTTAAGACATTGGCTGATTTGAAGGAAGAAGAGGCTCTTAAAATTGTTGAAGATAGGCTGAAAGCTGGTGAGGATCCACTCAAAATTCTCGACGATGCCAGACGCGCTTTGGAAATCGTGGGAAAGCGCTTTTCCGATTGCCAATATTTCATACCGGACTTGGTGTACTCCGGTGAGATATTGAAGCAAATAACCAATATGGTTAAACCAAAGCTGACCAAGGCAGCGGCGGCGAAGCGCCTGGGTAAGGTGGTCGTGGGCACGGTTGCCGGGGATATCCATGACATCGGTAAGGACATTGTCGTTTTCATGCTCGACGTCAATGGATTTGAGGTCTTTGATTTGGGCATTGATGTGGCGGCACAGAAATTCGTGGATAAGATTAAAGAGACCAACAGTAAGGTAGTTGGACTGAGTGGTTTTTTGACCTTGGCATTTGATTCCATGAAAGAGACCGTTGAGGCGATCAAAAAGGCTGGGCTCCGGGATAAGGTCAAGATCATGATCGGAGGTGGCCAGATTGACGATCAGGTAAAAGGCTTTGCAGGAGCGGATGCCTATGGAAAAGATGCCATGGAGGCTGTTAAATTGGCGAAAGGCTGGATAGGAGGGTGAGATGATGGAAAAGAGGTGGGAAGAGATGTCAGCAGATGAAAAACAGGAGGCGCAGTTTCAAAAGTTGTTTACCCCGAAAGACCCTGAGGGGAATGACCTTAAATTCCAGAGCCCGGAAGCAAAGGCTAACTATAAAGCAAGCATCACCAGAATCAAGGATGCCGTTCAGCTAAAAAAGACCCCAGACAGAGTGCCGGTCACTTTACTCCCGAGTATGTTTCCTTTTATTAATGCCGGGATAACCATCCAAGAGGCCATGTATGACTACGACAAAACTGTAGCGGTCTTTAGGAAATTCATCTTGGAATTTAAGCCGGATATGCATATAGGCGCTGCACAGGTGGGACCGGGAAAGTTCTTTGAGATCCTTGACTACAAGCTATACTCTTGGCCGGGGCATGGGATCGCGCCCGAACATAGCTATCAGTGCAATGAGGGAGAATACATGAAGGCGGAGGAATATGATCTCTTGATTACCGACCCGTCGTTTTACTTCAGGAATTTCTACCTGCCGCGCGTATTCGGAGCGTTAAAGGGGTTCCAGATGCTCCCTCCTTTCACCGGCATACTTGAAATATATGGCGTTGCCTTCAATTTTATACCCTATGCACTACCCCCTGTTCAGGACACCTATAAGGCCCTTTTTGAGGCGGGGGCCGAGGCCCTGAAATGGGCGATGGCTATAGGTGGTTTAAATGGTGAGTTGACAACATTGGGATTTCCGAATATCCTCGGCGGATTTACCAAGGCACCGTTTGACACGATCGGCGATACCCTCAGGGGCACCAGAGGGATCATGGTAGATATGTACCGGCAACCCGAGAAGCTTCTTAAGGCCATGGAGGCACTGGTCCCTATCATGATCGGTATGGGAATAGGCGCTTCACAGCAGACCGGAAATCCTCAGATATTCATACCGCTTCATAAAGGTGCCGATGGCTTCCTGTCCGACGAGCAGTTCAAGAAATTCTACTGGCCTACCCTTAAACGGGTCATCGTGGGCCTAATCGAGGGGGGATGTATACCATTCCCTGCGCTTGAAGGACATTGGGATTCGCGTCTGAAAGTTATCCAAGACATTCCGAAAGGCAAGACGATGTGGATGGTTGACCAGACAGATATGGTGAAAGCCAAGGAAACATTGGGTAAAAATGCTTGCCTCATCGGCAACGTGTCCTCCTCCATGTTGAGATTAGCCACACCCGATGAAGTGAAAGCTTACTGCAAGAAACTCATCGATACTGCTGGCAAGGGGGGTGGTTTTATCATGAGCAATGGTGCGTTTTTTGATGAGGCAAAGCCGGAGAATGTCAAGGCGATGGTTAATTTCACCAAGGAGTATGGTGTGTACAAATAAATACTGAACGGGCTGAGATTGTAATGCGGAATGAGGGGCAGCGACCTGCGTCTTCCTGATGTTGAAGCCTTGCCACTGGCAAAGGCCTGAGGGATCAAAACATGCCTGTGATGCGTGATATCCCCTTGAGATTGAAGACCACGGAAGTGCTGCGACGGGAGGGATTTAGGAAGCATTCAAAGATCAGGCCAGAGATAAAAAGTTTAATTCTTGAACTCATTACCCGTGTGAAGAAGGACCGCCTGCTAGAGCCGGCGATCGCCTATGAAATCCACCCTATCACCGAGATGGGCCACAGGCAATTTTCTCTCGAGGGTAATATCGTAGTGCATGGTCCGTTAGTCCCTTCACTCCTGCCAGAGGCCAAAGAGCTTGCCGCTGTGGTCTCCACTATCGGTCCCCGGTTGGAAAAACAGGTAACAAAATACTTTGACCGGAACAAACCTTTGGAAGGCCTGCTTTTAGATGGTATCGGAAGCGCAGCAGTAGATTCCCTCATTGAAGAAGTCTGTAAGTTTATGACGGCTGAGGCATTATCTAGGGGCTATCAAGCGAGCAGTCCCATCAGCCCGGGTATGCCTGGTCTTCCTATTACGGAGCAGTGGCAGCTGATTAAAATGGTACCGGCCCGGGAAATTGGAGTGAGCCTAACTTCCTCAGGAGTGATGGTTCCGCGCAAATCGGCCTCCATGGTCATTGGCATAGGACCACAAATGAGAATCTGGACACGAGATGAAGTCTGTACGCACTGCAGTCTCAGGAAAACCTGTCCCTATAGAATACAGACGTAAATGGAGAAACAAAGTAGGAGAGAATGAACACTTGTGCCATTGATTTTGAGCCGGTTGGCCGAAGAGGTAAATGTCAGAGGAAGGAATCTCTTTTGGCCTGTGCTCACCAGCTTGGCGTGGGGATCAGTAGCATCTGTGGAGGCAGAGGAACGTGCCAGTCATGCAAGGTGCAAGTTCTAAGTGGAACGGTCTCAGAACCAACATCAAACGAACTGGAGACCTTTACATCTAAAGAATTGAAGGATGGCTGGCGCCTGGCCTGTCAGACGTATCCTATCTGTGACTGCAAATTGACTGTGCCACCCGAGTCGATGACCACCCCACAGCGGATCCAGGTGGAGGGGTTAGAGAGAACAGTCCGCCCGGAGCCGCCTGTTCGAGCCTACACTCTGCAACTTTCGGCTCCTTCTCTGTCCGCACCCAACGCTGATGCTGATCACTTGCTCGAGACAATCAACCAACAGCACGCATTACACTGTAACAAAGTGGATATTGGGGCCCTCCGTTTCCTTTCTGACCAACTGCGGTCATGGGGCTGGAAATGCCAAGTCATTGTTCGCCATGACGAAGTGATCACTCTTCTACCCGTGGCAACCGACCCACTGGGCTTGGCCATAGACTTGGGCACTACCAAGATTGCTGGCTATCTGGTTGACCTGAGCGACGGCAGGACCTTGGCGGCCAAGGGAATCATGAATCCCCAGATCAGGTTTGGCGAGGATATCGTCAGTCGTATGACGGTTGTCATTCAATCGCCAGATGAAGGCGTACGGATACAGAAGTTGGCTGCCAAAGCCATCAACGAGCTCTCCGCTAACCTGTGTGCTGAGGTCCATGTCAATGCAGAGGAAATTGTTGAGGCAGTTGTCGTAGGCAACACGGCCATGCACCACCTCTTTCTCGGCTTACCCGTCAGGCAACTCGCTGTCTCTCCCTTTGTCCCTGCGGTGAGAGGGGCTCTGGACGTCAAAGCAAGAGACTTGGGCCTGCATATCGCTCCGGGAGCATATGTTCATCTTTTATCTAACATTGCCGGTTTCGTAGGTGCCGACCATCTAGCCATGTTGTTGGCAACAGGAGTCTGGCAGGGAGAAGGCCCAATAGTGGCTCTGGACATTGGGACGAATACCGAGGTTTCCTTAGTCAATGAAGGGGAGATCACTGCTGTCTCCTGTGCCTCTGGGCCCGCGTTCGAAGGGGGTCATATCAAGGATGGTATGCGGGCTGCTGCAGGCGCGATCGAACGTCTGCGAATAACAGAGGATAACATCCAGTACCAGACGATTGAACAAGCACTGCCCATTGGTATTTGTGGGTCCGGCATATTGGATGCCCTATCCCAACTTTATTTGACAGGAATCATTGATGAGGGCGGGAGGATGATGGACCACCACTCTCGTGTACGAACCTACAATGGGCAGCTTGAATTTCTGTTAGTGGGTGAGGAGGAGCGCGGCGGGCAGCCAGCCATCACCATCACTCAGCACGATGTGAGAGAATTGCAACTGGCCAAGGCAGCCATTCGCACAGGTGTCCAGGTGCTTCTGGAAGCGAAGGACTGCTCTGAAAATGAAATTAAGCGGGTGTTGATTGCCGGGGCCTTTGGCACGTACATCGACTTGGCCAGTGCGGTGGCCATCGGCATGTTGCCCTCACTGCCTCTAAACCGTTTCCGCCAGGTGGGAAACGCTGCCGGCATGGGAGCCAAGCTTGCTCTGATTTCCCTTAGCAAACGGGCCGAGGCCCAAACGATTGCCTCCCAGGTCAAGTATATTGAATTAGGTAGTGCCCGCAACTTTCAGCAGACGTTCGTTCAGGCGAGTTACTTAGGACGGTATAGGATGATAAATGGTAGGAGGGAGAAAATGGACTGATGGAGACCCGAGTGTCAAGCCTCACAAAAGAAGTCATCATCGGTGATGGGCGACCCACCGTGCTTATTGGCGAGCGGATCAATCCTGCTGGAAAGAAGAAACTGGCAGAGGCTTTGAGGATGGGAAACTTGGAGATGGTCCGCAAGGAAGCCCTGGCTCAAGCGCAAGCTGGGGCGGACATCCTTGATGTCAGTGTGAGTCTATTCGGCGTGGATGAGATAACCCTACTCCCCCAGGCAGTACAGGCAGTGATCGACACAGTCGATCTCCCTTTATCCCTTGACAGTGCTAACCCCGAGGCTTTGGAGGCTGCTCTCAAAGTCTACAAGGGTAAGCCACTCATTAACTCGGTTACGGGTGAAGAACGCTCTTTGGCGAAGGTTCTACCTCTGGTCAAGGATTACGGAGCCGCAGTCATTGGTTTGGTGCAAGACGATCACGGTATCCCAAAAAATTCGGAGCAAAGGGTAGCCGTTGCTAATAAAGTTGTGGAGCGCGCTGAGGCAGTGGGGATTGCTCGAGAGGACATTATTATCGATTGCCTGGCCTTCGCCGTGGGAGCCGACCCCAGCTCTGGGCCGGCAGTTACAGAAGCCATTCGGAAGATCAAGGCTGAATTGGGAGTAAACTTGACACTGGGAGCCAGCAATGTCTCTTTTGGCCTGCCGGATCGTAACTTGCTCAATCATGCCTTCGTCGTGATGGCGGTTGCCGCAGGTGTCACCTGTCTTATTGTGGATGTGGCCAAGGTACGTCCTGCTGTTGTGGCGGCTGACCTGATCCTGGGTCGCGATAAACATGCGCGACGTTATATTGAAGATTACCGCGAACGCCAGAGGCTTCAGGCACGGAAAAAATAAAGTCCAAAACAACAGTATCAGTAAGGCGGTAAAATGCAGGAAAAACTTATACTAAAAGAATTATGTCGGTATGGCATCGGAACTTGGGCTGACATCATTTATAGAAATGCCCTTCTTTACCCAGAAGATGAAGTGTTTATCTATGGGAAAGAGAGGATGACCTTCGCTCAATTTAACGGCAGGGTGAACAGGTTGATCCATGCCCTTCATTCCATGGGCGTGAAAAGGGGGGACGGGATCGGCATTTTTTCATGGAATTGCCTTGAGTACGCGGATGTCTATGGAGCAGCTATGAAGGGTGGATTCATCATCTCCCCGATGAATCCCCGGTTGCAGGCGAGTGAACTGGAATATCTGATCAATTATTCTGAGATCCATACGCTTTTTGTTGGTCGTGAATTAATAGAAATAGTGAACCCATTGTGTCCCCGCTTCCCCAAGGTTGAAAATTACATCTCTCTTGAGACGTTTGCTCCTAGTATGATTTCTTACCATAACCTGCTATTGGCACATTCAGAAGAAGAACCTGATGTTCGGATAAGAGAAGAAGACCCATTCCTCATCTTCTATACGAGTGGTACAACAGGCACACCCCGGGGTGCCCTTTATACCGAAGGGCGTAATATTGAAAATACCAGGACGAAAACCATCGAGTTAGGTCTGGAAGCGGGTGATAAGCATATTATGATTTTACCTCTCTTCCATATCGGTGGATATAGCCATTTCTGGGCCTTCTTCTATGCAGGAGGGTGCAATGTCATTATGCAACAGAGATCCTTCGACCCTGCAGCTACCCTCCAGTCCATCGAGGAGGAGAAGGCAACGGATATCCATATCGTCCCTACCCATTTGGTCACCATGCTGGCCCTGCCCAATGTTGAACATTATGATCTTAGCAGCCTTAAACGGATCTGGTATGCTGCCTCTCCCATGCCCGCAGAATTGTTGAGGAGAGGGATGGAGAAATTTGGAGCGATTTTCATGCAGGGTTACGGTCAGTCGGAGTCAGGGCCAGAAATAACCTTTATGTCAAGAAAATTTCATCAAGTCCTGAATAAGCCTGTTGAGGGACAGAGGGTGCTGGCTTCATGCGGCCAGCCCTCGTTAGGGGTGCATGTCAGGATCGTTGACGAGAATAATAATGATGTGAAGCCTCATACGGCAGGAGAGATTGTCCTGCAGAGTAAGACGGTGATGGTGGAATACTGGCATAAGCCCGATGAAACTCAAAACGCTATCGTGCAAGGTTGGCTTCACACTGGAGATATGGGTTTCTATGATGAAAGGGGTTTTATCTATATTGTTGACAGGAAGAAGGATATGATCATCTCTGGAGGAGAGAATATCTATCCTAGAGAGATCGAAGAGGTTCTCTACCAGCATCCTGCGGTCGCTGAGGCTGCTGTGATTGGTATTCCTGATAAAGTATGGGTGGAGCGAGTTCATGCCCTCGTTGTTTTAAAGGAAGGGCGACGCGCAACAGAGGATGAGATGATCGAATTTTGCAAGCAACACCTGGCGCGCTACAAAGCTCCCAAATCAGTTGAGTTTGTTGAGTCTTTGCCCAAAAATCCACAAGGAAAGATTCTGAAGAGAGAGCTTAGGGAAAAGTATTGGACAGGATAGGAATGAAAAATTAGAGAAATAGTGAACCTTTGAAGCAATCGATGAATGTTTCACTTAAGTCAAGGTATCATAAAGTCGTAGATACTTATACTGTCCTGCACGGTTGTAAAGCGGGAAGGTTGACTAATTCAAAATATCCAAATGCAAGGCTCGTATTGAAGCCTGCCCATTTGGAGTGATGCAGTTCGATTCTGAAAAGGGCGTTGCAGAAAAATGTCATCTCTCCTATCCCCGAATTGACCGAGGAGAGAGACTTGCCTGTGTTGATAAGTGCATTGGTCGATGCATCTATTTTGGTACGATGGAAGGATTGGTCGGCCTTTTGGGAGATGAACGTTGGAGGTTTGGGGGATCATGGTTTTTTTGACTCTGTTTTTTTGACTCTTGACAATTTTTCTTTAATAAATTATAAAACGCAAAAAGGTGGTAAAATGGACTTAAGTTTTAAAAGGCCCTCTGATTATTACTATTACCTTCAAGCCATTCACCTATGCGCTTAGACGATCGTCTTTTGCCAAAAGGGCCATGGGTGATTAAAATCCATGGCCCTTTTGTTTTAGTGTCGTAGAGAACATCTTTATATCTTTTCCTGTTTATGGAGAACAGGTCATGGCTTCTCTGGTCATCGTGTCTAAAGGGAAAGACCCTTATCGCACGACAAAACGGATACTCCAGAGGTTTCCCTTACCCGATTTGGAGGGGAAGAGCGTCCTGATCAAACCGAATGCCGCACGATTGGCGTCCCCAGGAGACGGCGTGACGACCCATCCCCGGGTGGTGGCTGCTGCCATTGATCACCTGAAAGAGAAAGGGGCCCGCCGCATCGTCATCGGTGAAAGTTGTATCTTCGGCGTGAATCCTGCGGAAGCCTTCCGGGTCACCGGCATGAAAGAAGTCTCCGAAGAAAAAAAAGTTGAGCTTCTCGATTTAGATCAGGGGGATCCGATGGAGATAGCGATCCCTAAAGGAAAAGTCATCCGGAAAATTAAAGTCCCTGCCGTGCTAAAGCAGTTTCATTTCATTATTTCCGTCCCGGTCATGAAGACCCACATGCACACCCAGGTCACGCTGAGCATCAAAAATATGAAGGGTTTATTGTGGCGCAAGGAGAAGGCGAGATTTCATCAACTCCGTTACGATAAGAAAGTCACAAAGGGTGATAAAGAGCTGGACATTGCCATTTCGGAGATGGCTTCGGTCCTCTTCCCTCATTTAGCCGTCATTGATGGCACCGTGGGGATGGAGGGAATGGGGCCCGCTTACGGACGGGGGAAGAG
Organism: uncultured delta proteobacterium; assembly: GCA_963765435.1. Classification (GTDB taxonomy): domain Bacteria; phylum Desulfobacterota; class BSN033; order BSN033; family UBA1163; genus UBA1163. Next base: position 2,824,870 of record CAVXWK010000001.1, on the reverse strand, counting down.
GATGGGGATGATTCTCGTCGGGGACAATGCCCTTTCGGCCGATGCGGTGGCTGCCCGGCTCATGGGCCTACGCCCGAAGACCATCGCTCATCTCAGACTGACACGGGAAAAGGGGTTGGGAGAAATCGACCCGCAAAGGATTTCAGTCGTTCCAAGAGATTACTCAAAATGGGTGGTCCCTTTTGAGCCTCCTCCCTCCAGATTGTCTATTCCGTTCCCGAGCGTCATGGTTCATGACGAGGGATCGTGCAGCGCCTGCCTTTCAACGCTGCTGGTCTTTCTTCAAGACTACCATTCAAAACTCACGGACTATCGCTTGGAGGATCAAAACGTTCATCTTGGCATTGGAAAACATTTGAAGGCCTGTCCGAGAGGGACGATTCTGATAGGAAACTGCGCATCGAAGATGAAAGGTCGAGGTATCTTTATTCAGGGATGCCCGCCCGTAGCGTCGCAAATAGCGGATCACTTGAAGATATGAATCGTCTTCACCCCTCACCCCATCCCTCTCCCCGGCGGGGAGAGGGGAAGGTGAGGGGGCACATTTATGAAGTGTGCTTCTGAGACAGGATATTAGAAAGATTTACATGAGGTGTAGAGCAAAGGTAAGATCGTGTAAGCCAGAATGAGAAAGGAGACGAGGCCGTGTTTAAGAAGATACTCATTGCCAATCGGGGAGAAATCGCAGTTCGCATCCTCCGTGCCTGTCATGAACTTGGAATTTTGGTCGTGGCCGTCTATTCCGAATCGGACCGGGGGGCATTACATGTCCGTTATGCGGATGAGGCTTACTCCTTGGGCTCCGGACCTTCCGATGAGACGTATCTCGCACGAGATAAGATTTTGGGGATAGCCAAGGAGGCCAGAGCAGACGCCCTTCATCCGGGATACGGATTTTTGGCAGAGAACCGGGAATTCGCCCAAGCGTGCCAGAAGGAAGGGATCATCTTCATCGGTCCTTCCGGAGAATCCCTGGAAACCATGGGAAGGAAGATCAGGGCCAAATCCAATATGACCCAGGCACAGATTACCGTGATCCCGGGAAGCGAATGTCCCATGGACGATAAGGAGGAAGCTCTGAAGGCGGCAAATGCGTTAGGGTATCCCGTACTGATCAAAGCGGTTGCAGGCGGCGGGGGAAAAGGGATCCGGCGGGTAGACCGGGGTGCGCAGCTCTTTCAGGCCATGAACATGGCCAGGACAGAAGCAAAGGCCGCCTTCGGAAACGACGCCCTCTACTTCGAAAAATACATCCCGAATGCGCGCCACATCGAGTTCCAGATTCTGGCCGACCACTACGGCAACATCATCCACCTCTTCGACCGGGAATGTTCCATCCAGAGAAGGTACCAAAAGATCCTGGAAGAATGTCCCTCACCTTATCTGGACGATACCACGCGGCTTCGAATGGCGGGGGTGGCCCTTTCCGCTGCCATTGCCATCAAGTACAGCGGGGCCGGCACAGTGGAATTCCTTGTGGACCGGGAGAAAAATTTTTACTACTTGGAGCTCAACGCCCGACTCCAGGTAGAGCATCCGGTGACGGAAATGGTGACCGGGGTGGACATTGTGAAGGCCCAAATCCGTATTGCGGAGGGTGAGAAGCTTCCTCTGACCCAAAAGGATGTTGAGCCCATCGGGGCCTCCCTGGTTTGCCGAATCTATGCAGAGGATCCCGAGAGCAACTTTATGCCTTCCACCGGCAGAATTGAGAGGCTCCAGATTCCGGGCGGGCCGGGAGTGCGGGTAGACCTTGGAATCTATGAGGGGTACACGGTTCCCATCTTCTATGACCCCATCATTGCCAAGGTGATCGTCTGGGGAAGAAATCGCCAAGAGGCCATTTTGCGAATGGATCGAGCCCTCCAGGAATTGGTCATCAAGGGGATTAAGACCACGATTCCCTTCCACCGGTGGCTTGTGAACAATCACCGGTTCATTCAGGGAGATTTCGATACGAACTTTCTTGAGGAAGAATATTTTCAGAGGAAAAGAGATCCCAGCGATTCCCTCCAGGAGTTGGCCTGCATTGCCACTGCCATTCGGGCTTATCAAAAGGATCGGAAGGAGATGGATCATGGAGTATAAAATCAAGATAGAGAATGGGATTTATACCGTTCAAGTGGAATCCATGGGAGATCACCTCTATCGGGTTTCCTTTGCGGATCGAACCCGTTTGATCGATGTCTTGGAGGTCTCAGACAATCTTTACTCCATGATCTGCGACGGGAGATCGTATGAAGTGGATCTTATAGACGAAGGGGATATCTACGAGGCCTCCATAAAAGGGAGGAGTTACTCGGCGGAAATCCTTCGGCCTGATAGAATGGCGCTTCTCCCCGAAGAAGAAAAAGAGGCAGTCGCTGTGCCCGAGGAAGAGGTCTTGACTTCACCCCTGGCTTGTAAAGTGATCAAGGTTCTGGTCAAGGAGGGAGAGGCAGTGGAAGCGGACCAGGTACTCGTCATTATCGAGGCCATGAAGATGGAGATGCCCATCTCTTCAACGACTCGGGGAAAAGTGAAGGAGATCCTGGTGCGGGAGGGGCAGGACGCGGATAAAGGGACAGATCTGCTCATCCTGACCATTGCCTGAGCGGACTTTTTTCGTTTTCCATAGGTGGGAAAACGGTTTTTTGAAGATTTTCCTTGACAAGGCATTCGAGCTATGTTAAGAAAGCCTTGAATAAACGGTGGAAGATGGATCAGCTTCGTCTCTTTAATTTTGGCAGTGGGTTTAATTTTTACTGGTTTTATTATGCCGAAGTCTACCCGCTGCGGCTAGCTGATCGTTAAGAACTGGATTTAGCTGGTGAGTGCCGTGGGTAGATCGAAATGACTCACGGCTTTTTTAGTTTAAGCCGTGGGGAAATTCCTCTCACGGCTTTTTTAATTTGGGGCAAAGGAGGATGAAAATCATGATCGGAAAAAAGATTCGCATGGAACGCATCATGGACAGAAATTCGGGCAGGACAGTCATCGTACCCATGGATCATGGCGTGACAATCGGGCCAGTGGCCGGGTTGATCAACATGCAGGAGACGATCAACGCGGTGGCGACTGGAGGAGCCAATGCCATCATTCTGCACAAGGGATTGGTGGAGGCGGGTCACAGGAGAAAAGGAAGGGACGTGGGGCTGATCATTCACCTCTCTGCGAGCACACAGATGGCGCCTGATCCACACTCCAAAACCATGGTATGCACGGTGGAAGAGGCCATCAAGTTAGGGGCGGATGCCGTCTCAATCCATGTGAACCTCGGATCCGAAGACGAGAGAGCCATGTTGGAAGACCTGGGAAGGGTGGCCAAGGTGGCCAGCGAATGGGGGATGCCGCTTTTAGCCATGATGTACACCAGGGGGCCGAAGGTAAAGAGCGAGTATGATGTGAAGCTGGTGAAGCATGCCGCCCGGGTGGGAGCGGAGCTGGGGGCGGATATTATCAAGGTGGTCTATACGGGCTCCGCGGAAGGCTTCCGGGAGGTGGTGGAGGGGTGTTTTGTCCCCGTGGTCATCGCCGGCGGCGAGAAGATGGGTAACGACGAGGATATCGTCGAGATGGTCAAGGGCGCCATAGCAGCGGGGGCAGCAGGCGTCTCCATTGGAAGAAACGTCTTCCAGCACAAGGACCCGGAGAGGATGGTTCAAAAAATCTGCAGAATCGTTCACAACACCGCCGTGTTTGAAGAAAAGCTGAGGAAATTAGAGGTAAAGGCATGAAAAGGGTTTGGGTAAAAGCCGTGCCCTGGAACAAGGAGGTTGCCCTGGCTGCCGTGGAGACCGGGGCCGATGCCCTCTGGGTTCCTGCCGGAATGAAATCAGAGGTGAGAAAGTTGGGCGTCATTCCGACCGTGGCTGAGGACGGCGATTTCGTATTGGGCCGCGATGTGGTGGAAAAGGAGATCAGGGAGAAAAAAGACGAAGAAGAGATCATCGGCCTCAGTCTTTCCAAGAAGGTGGTCGTAAGAGGAAGCGATTGGACGATCATCCCACTCGAGAATTTGTTGAGCAGGACGAATAACCTCTTTGTCGAGGTGGATAATTTAAGAGAAGGTCAGACGGCACTGGGGATCCTCGAAAAAGGAGTGGACGGGGTGGTGGTCAATAACCCGGACCCGGATGCCGTGCGGAATATCGTCCAGCTTCTTAAGAGCAAGGGTGAGACTTTCGAACTTCTGCCTGCTCGGGTGAAGCGCATCGAGCCACTCGGCATGGGGGATCGGGTCTGCGTGGACACTTGCAGCTCTATGGCCCTTGGCGAAGGCATGCTTGTGGGCACAAGCAGTCAGGCCCTTTTTCTGATCCACTCGGAAAGTGTGGAGAACCTATTTGTGAACACCAGGCCTTTCAGGGTGAATGCAGGGCCTGTGTACGCTTATATTCGCATGGCGAACGGGCAGACCAAATATCTCTCGGAGGTGAAATCGGGCGATCAGGTGCTGGTCGTGAACTTCGAGGGCAAAAGTTATCCGGCCGTGGTAGGAAGGGCGAAGATAGAAAAGCGGCCTCTGGCGATTGTGGAGGCAGAGGAAAGCGGGGAGACGGTCTCGGTCATCTTGCAGAATGCAGAAACGATCTGCCTTACCGACCCCGCCGGGAAAGCGGTTTCGCTCGTCGATCTTAAAGAGGGAAGCGAGGTTCTCGTCTATCGTGAGAAAACAGGAAGGCATTTTGGCGTTTCGGTGGAGGAGACCATCGTTGAAAAATGAGGCATGAAAGATCACGAATAACTTTCCCCCCTTTTAGTAAAGGGGGGGAGGGGGGATTTGAAGCGGGATATTAGGAACAACCATCATCTACTATTTAAGGATAAGCTCGTAGTCACTCGTGTCGATGAAAATGGAAATAGAAGAAAAGATCAAATCCCTTCGCCAGAGGATCGAGACGATTGACGGAAAGATCCTTCGCCTTCTGAACGAGCGGGCAGAGATCGTCATGGAGGTGGGTAGGGAGAAATCTGCAGGCAAGATGGATTCCTACGACCCTCAACGCGAAGAGGAGATTGTCCGGAGCCTGGTTTTGCAAAACAATGGTCCGTTCCCCAAGCAGGCCATTGCGCCTGTCTTCCGGGAGATTATCTCAGCCTGCCGCTCTCTGGAAACCGAGATTACCGTGGCCTATCTCGGGCCACCCGCTACTCATACCCACTTAGCCTGCTTCGAATATTTTGGGAGTTCCGTTCAAACACAGCCCAAGGAAAGTATTCAAGAGGTCTTTGAGGCCGTAGAGAAGAGGAAGGCGAGTTATGGCGTCGTGCCCATAGAGAATTCCACAGAGGGATCGGTGAATCAAACCTTGGACAGGCTGATCGAGTCAGAAGTGATGATCTGTGGAGAAGTGATGATTCAGGTCTCGCATCACCTTCTTTCTCGTAGTGGAAGGTCAGAGGATATCCGGAAGATCGCTTCTCATCCTTCGGCCTTGGAGCAATGCCGAAAGTGGTTGAGAAAAAACTTTCCCGATGTTGAAGTGGCGGAAGCTGCGAGCACGGCGAAGGCAGCACAGATGGCCGCTGAGGATTCGAAAACGGCGGCCATCGCCAGTTCCTTGGCCGCCCAGTTGTATGGCCTGAAAGTTGTTGAGTCGCGGATTGAGGACTATCTCAGCAACTACACGCGATTTCTGGTCATTGGCCTTCACACCAACCCGAGGACGGGAAGAGACAAGACTTCCATCCTTTTTTCGATTTCCCATGCGCCAGGCTCTCTCTACCAAGCCCTGAAGCCCTTCTCCGAGAAGGGGATCAACCTGACGAAGATCGAGTCTCGGCCCATGAAAGGAAAACCGTGGGAATATATTTTCTTCGTAGATGTCGAAGGCCATGCTACGGACGAGGCGATTCGTGAGGTTATGGTCGAACTGGAACAGGATGCGCGTTTTTTAAAGCTTTTGGGCTCCTACCCCCAACGCTCACTGGAGAAGTGAGCGAGGTCAAAAAAAGATGAAATCAGAGGTCATGGAAATCAGTGGAAGGCTTAAGAAGGCACGAATAGGCGTCAAGAACATCCTATCCATGATCGACATGACCCTGGACGATCAGCCAAGGGAGCGTGCCTCCTTATTTCCATATGACGTTTTCGAAGGGCTCGATGAGTTAGTCAACCGGACCGTCCATGGAACGAAGATTGAGCGTGTTAGACCGCAAGAGCGTCATCAGCTCTTTCACACCTTTGAGATCCATACAGAAAAAGGAGAGGTTCTGGGACACCTCAATATGATCTTCCTCAGAAAGCCTATCCCGTGTTACTACTTGGTCTATGTCGAGGTTCTCCTTCCCTTTCGTGGAAGAGGGCTGGGCCAAAAGATCCTTCAGACCTTCCGGGAGTTGGCAGAGGGTCAGGGGGTCGTCGGCCTCCTGGATAACATCATCCCTCCGGATGAGCCGACCTACGATATCTACACCAAGCTCGGCTGGAGGCGTATCGAAGAGCTGATCGGCGATCCTCTCGTCAACGGAGAAGGGCACTACATGGCCTTCATCCCGTCCTCCGTAAAGGTCCCTGATTTGAGGGGAAAGCTTATCAAGCTGCTCTTCAAGGTGAAGAAGAAGAGACCCGTCATTGACATGCATGATAACGAGGCCATGGTCAAACGGGCCATTACGGAATTTCGTTCCGTTTACGAGGCATTGGAGCATCTTTTTGAAATAGAGATCTCAGCCGGAACGTCTACCCCTTTTATGCATTTTATGTTCACCAAATTCGTCACGAAAGTGCTCGGGTTCCGAAGACGAATTGCTTCCCTTCTCGGCTATACCGGTGGAGAGTCCCTGGATCAGATCTCCATCTCAGACCAAATCAAGAACCTGCCGATCCAACCTTATTCCCTGTGGTGGGCAAAAGAGGAAAAGGCCGAGATATGGGGGGAGGAAGAAATCGTTCGCCATCTGCCCCAAGGCCTGAAAGAAAATCCCACCCTTTACATTGAGGATCTTCCGCTCTACAAACGACCCTACCTGTCCGAGTGGATCGTGAGAAAAGGAGACGGACGGTCTCCCCATGTGAAAATTTCAGATCTCCTCGAATTGGGGTTTGACCCGACCAAGTTGAAGGAATATCGTTATGGGGGAGTGGAGTATATCTTCGAAAGGACATCTCCTCGTTCTCTTTCGTCCATTGAGCAGAGAAAGAGATTCCTCGAGAAAATTGGAGAATACGCTTCACGGGTGCGGTTTCAGCATGGAAGTGTTCAGACCAACCCGCCGCTGGTCATCCTTCAGGACAGAGGAAATGTTTATATCCTCCGCAGAAAGGTGGAGGGAATCCACTCGGAGGAGTGCCTGGATCAACTGAGAACCTCTCCATATTTGAAGGAGATGAACCGTGCAGCGGGAATTGACCGAATGGTGGTTACGATGATCAATGAGATCAAAGAATGGCTGAGAAAAGTATTTGATCCGAGCTATGAGGAGGAGATTGAAGAGCTTACTTTCTTCGTCCCCTGGGACCTCCAAAAAGACATGCCAAGACTGATGGTAGATGATAAAGGAGTGTCACTTCACAACGTGTGGATCGCCTGAGAAAATCATCCCCCTGCCCCTCGTCAGTCCGAAGTACAAATGACATCTTATTACCCAGTGCACGTTTATCTCCCCCCTTTAGAAAAGTTCACTCTTCCCCCTCTCCCCTTGAAGGGGAGAGGGCGGGGTGAGGGGTCAATAGCAAAGGATTTATTGCGTTTGTTTCAATGAAGATGCAGATTGACCCATTCGACGGCGCACCCTCTGCCTGAGCCTTTCGACAGGCTCAAGGCCGTGAGTTCAATCGAGGGGTTCGGGTCGAAGGCAAGCCCCGCCTTTTGAGGCAGGGTAGAGAAGCGCCACCCAGGGTCAACCCTGAGCAAACGGCCCTTAGGCCAGGGAGTCGAAGGGTTGACCTATAAGGAGAAAATGGGTAGTATGGAACCGTACGCCCAAGGGAGTAGTATAGGGCAGAAAGGGCTCTTTGGAGGAATCGCGGACATCCAGGATTTCCACCATAGAAGCCCTTTAAATCTTAACAGGTTATCCAAAACTGAGGCATTCTATAATAGGCAGAATTATTCTATTATAATATAATTTTTCCGTCTAATATCTGTTAGACGGCGACGAATGGAACCTATCGATGACATATTCGACTGTTGATGATCTCAATGTCGCACTCGCTAAGCACCTTGCCGAGGCCGGCTACTCCAAGACGTACCAGAACGAATCTGCTTTCGAGGCCGATGTGTGGGCGCGATTGGTCAAGTTCATGTCCCAGATCGAACAGGACACGGCCAGCTACTGTCTGACCTCTCACACGCAGCGCAATGGGCGCTCCGATGCTGCCTGGAAAGCGTTCTGTCGTGAGGATTGCGGTCCAGACGTGAACGTGCTTGGCAGTAATAACCGCCTTGACATCGTCGTCAAACATCCGATCCAGGGCTCGATCGGCATTGAAGTAAAGTGCCTCGGAAATAGTGGACACGCCGCTAAGCTGACCCAAGGAATAGGGCAGGCGATGCTCGCCTTGGCGCACCGAGACCGAACAATACTGATGATCCACTGCGGGACCGCGGATGCAAGGGAACGGGAGCATCTCCGAACAATCGCCAAAAAGATTTGTCGGGAGAGCAAAACTTCGATAATCGTCGTGCCGTAGGATACGAATGCGGCCGTCTAACATAACACTTGAGAGGGACGTGTAAAACGCTGTCGCGTTTTCACGCCCCTCAGTTTTGCCGTTGGCAGTACGAAAGAGAGGAAGATTAAATGAGAAAATTGTGGCTGATCTTGGCATTCATCTTTTTATCAAGTAATGCGTATGCTTTTGACTTCTGTAGTGAATTGAAAAAAGCGATAGAAACTTGTTGTACGGAGGTTCAGGCTGTAGATCCTAATTTCGATGCCTATCTATCCCGTTGCGATGTAAAAGAGTCGGTTTACGATACGGTTGAGAATGTATTTAGACCTATCGGGGAAAAAGGACAGAAAAAGGTGCAGGTTGAAACATTGGGGGACACTAAGCTCAGATTTAAGTTTTCTAAGTGTCTAAGGGCACATCAATTTGATGTTAGCTTTAAGTAAAGGGAACCCATGAGGCCAGTTACTGTCGGCGAAGTTAGGCCATGGAAACTCCTTTTCGTGGGTCCTTCTATGAAACTGCCAACAAGTCGTTTCACTGGATCGCCGAAAAAGCCGGCTCCCAGTGAACTCTGTGTTAGCCGCCTAATATAGGAAGAGACGCTCTATGGACGAGACTTGGCATCCGTCGTGGACCGTCACCATCACGTATGACGCGCCCGAGTATGACCTCTACCGAGCGAGTGACAAGACCTGCACCTTCCATAGTGTTCGCTGGCCGTTGAGGGAAGGCCGAGGACGCCGCGGTGAGTTTCCGCTGGTTGTCGTGCGGGAACACTTCCGGAAGCAGGGCTACGTAGTCCTCGCGTCAGAACCTCGTCTTCCCAAGGAAGAGGGGTTCATCGTCGTGTCGTATCCGGGAAAACGAAGCTCCGGGGACCCGGCATATCGTCGAATGCAAGATATCTTTGGTGCCGACGTGCTGGCTGAACTCAACGCGCGAGCGGACGCAGCGAAGATAAGAGCGACGCGCAATCGAGCTGGCGGAGATCCAGACTTGTTTGCTTTTCGTCCCGGCTGCCCGAAGGACAGGATGTTCATCGAAGTTAAGCACCGGGATCAAATTACCAGAAAGCAGTTGGTCACCTTCCCCCTGCTCGAGGAGTTGTGTCCCGTCGTCGTGGCGAGACTGATCGAGGCGTCGGGTACCACGAACAGCGGCTAACAAGCGGGTCGAGGCGAGCGTGAATAGCTCTGCCTAATTTTTTTGGTGAGTGGCCGCCGCCTCACCCTTAGCGTTAGAACGGAGGCGATATGAAGATAATAGCGATAGGTTTTACTATTTGCGTCTTTGTGATCTCTACCATCGTTACATTGAAGGGATCGTCGTCGAAGGACGCTAATGCTCTCAATATTGGTACCTTCATAATCCTGGCCCTCACTCTCATTGTTCTTGTGTGGTACGCGTACGACACCAACTCGATTGCCCGGGTTACGCGGGAGCGCTGGATACGTGAGGGTGTCCTTGGTACGACGTACAGTATGGAACTCATTGACGCTAAAGGTCAGCCAGGCAGGACGCTTTTCCGGATCCACAACCCTTCGACACTCATAGTGCGTGCTAGAGTTAAGTGCAATTTCCGACTGTACGGTGATTCGATAAAGGCTGATCCAATGTATGATGGAGAGGATATTTGGCTGGTTTTTCCCCAACAGACCAGTCAGGGATGGTTTGAAGTCGACTCGTTGCTCCAGAAAAAAGGAAAGAATGTTGCCGCAATGATCGCGGAATGTACTCCGGCCAATCGTAAGGACCAGTTCACCATGGTCCTTGATCTTGAGTTCTGGGACGAAATCGGTGCTAGGCGTAAACTCCCGCCTCGCCGATGTTATTTCGATTTCGAGCGGTGGGCCTGGATTCCACAGCTCACGGAAGCTAAGGAGACTTTATAAGAAAGTGATCGAACGGACACATAGGTAACAGATTATTCTGGGGACATGGGTAACACTTTTGTATTAATTCATAGACAGAGGAGGTACTGCCTATGGGTTGGAAAGGAGTTACCATCATGGACCAGAGAGTCCGTTTCATTGCCGAGTATCTGAAGGAGTATTTCTCCTTCAATGAGTTGTGCGGTCAGTTCAATGTCAGCAGGAAGACCGGCTACAAATGGGTGGAACGATACGAACAGGGGGGACCGGAAGGCCTCTCAGACAAATCACGACGTCCCCATACCTGTCCCCATGAAACTGATCACGCGATCATTGAGGCCATCGTGCAGGCACGGATGAAGCATCCCACGTGGGGGCCGAAGAAGCTCCTCAAGATCCTTACTCCCCATTATTCTGACCTCCCCGCAATCTCAACGGCAGCCGATATCCTCAAACGAAGAGGCCTTATCACCGGCAGGAAGAGAAGACTACGGAGAAAACACCCCGGATGCCCGAAGACCATAACACAAGAGCCCAACGATATCTGGAGTGCCGACTACAAGGGTCACTTCAAGATGAGAAACGGTCTTTACTGTTATCCCTTAACCGTATGTGATATGAAAACCCGCTATCTCCTCGGTTGTCATGCCCATGAGGCCATTTCGTTACAGGAGACGAAATCTCACTTTACCCGCCTCTTTCATGAGTACGGTCTTCCTTTGAGAATACGCACCGACAATGGCGTCCCCTTTGCCTCGAATGCCCTCGCCCGGTTATCAACCCTCTCTGTCTGGTGGGTCAAGCTGGGGATCTACCCTGAACAGATAGAACCAGGTAAGCCCCAGCAGAATGGGAAACATGAGAGAATGCACCGTACCTTAAAGAAAGAAGCCACTATTCCTCCTGAGAAGAATCTGAAAGAACAACAACACCGCTTTGATGACTTTCGCAAGGAATACAATACCGAACGGCCTCACGAAGCCCTTTCCCTGAAAACCCCCTCATCGATCTATGTTTCTTCTCCCAGAAGAATGCCGAAGAGATTAGACCACTATGATTACCCTCACCACTTCGAGGTACGCAGGGTGAGCAGAAACTCAGGTATACGATGGAGGAACCGCTGGGTTCAGGTAAGTAGTACCCTTGCGGAAGAATACATTGGCTTTGAAGAGGTCGAGGATGGTATACATAACGTATATTTCTGCGAACTGCTTATTGGGAGATTCGTTGAAGAGACCATCAAGATCGAGGACGTTATTGAAAGGGTGCCGGTACGACAGACCGTTGTCGAATGCGGCAACCCCAAAACGCGAAGAAAAGTGTCACCTATGTCCCTGGAATAAAGTGTCACCCATGTACCCGGATCATACCAAGCAGGTTTCTAACAACGCCATGCAGCGGATTGCCAATAAATCTGGCGTCCGCTAACCTTTGCGTTGGCTAATGAATATGAATGAAATGGATAGAAAATATCTACAAAAGCTCAGAGATCGCGCTATTGATACTCGTACGTTCTTGAGCAACAAGATGAAATCAGAGCGCGAACGTGCCGTATGTCGTGCCTTCCTTCGTACTATTGGCATTTCTTTCGAAGAGAGCGAAATAATTGCACCTTCTACAGAGCCTGCGGATGTATCATTCAGAACCGCACGTTTTCAAATCAGAGATTTACTGGAGCCTGATCGTAAACGCGGCGATGATTGGAAGAAAAGGGAACAAAGGTACCTATCCGCAGGCTCGCTGGACGATGTGATGGTTCCGTTTTCACTCCCGATTCCCCTCGGGCTCGGCCGTTTAGCGCCTGTGTTGGAAATTACACTTTCGGCAAAGGCACAGAAATACAAGGAAAACTATAAAGACGGGTGCACCGAGATTGACGCTTTAGTCTACGTTGCCCTTAAAGATAGATTTCTTGCAGTCAATTCTAGATTGCCAGATCTAGAAGGACTCAAAACACAAGGATGGAGATCTGTCTCCCTTCTGTTCTCGCCTTTTGGGATGGTATTGTTTACTGGCTCGACTGCTCCTGAAATCCTTAGAGCAATACCTCCAGCCCCGCATATGGAGTGGCAAGACATCGATACATTATTCGAATCAAGGAAAAGAAAGCCATGGGGTCAGGTCTTGAAATATAAGAACCGATTTGATAGTCTAGCAATATGGTACGTCCACTGAGAATACAATACCCAGGCGCCCTCTACCATGTGACTACAAGAGGCAATGCCGGAGGCAGGATATTCAGAACTGACAAAGATAGAGAATACTTCCTCGATCTGCTCGGGTTTATTATCGAGAGGTTCCATTGGCTCTGCCACGCCTGGTGCCTCATGGATAACCATTACCATCTTATCCTTGAAACACCCGAGGGAAACCTCTCGCGTGGGATGAGGCAGCTCAACGGCATTTACACCCAGAAATATAACTGGAAATATACGAAGACAGGCCATATTTTCCAGGGGAGGTACAAAGCCATTCTTGTGGATAAAGAAAGCTACCTTCTTGAACTTTGTCGCTATGTGGTCTTAAATCCTGTGAGAGCAAGCATAGTGAAGAGGCCACAAGACTGGAAATGGAGTAGCTACCGCTCGACCTCAGGAAAAGCCAACCCACTGCAATGGTTTACCACCGATTGGATTCTGGCCCAGTTTGGCAGGAGCAGAAGAAGGGCACAGAGGCTTTATCATCAATTCATCATGGAGGGCATAACAAAAGAGGCACCATGGAAAGACCTTAAAGGCCAGATATTCTTAGGGGATAAGGGGTTTATTGAGAAGTGCAAGCGGATTCTTGATGTTTCGAGTGATCTTCAGGAGATCCCCCGCGTGCAGAGATATACCGAGAGACCTGTGCTTGCCGAGCTTTTGCATGAGAAGATACGGCGAAACAAAGCTCAAAGGGACCGGACTATCTATCGTGCGCATGTCACCTATGGTTACACCTTAAAAGAGATTGCCGATCACTTGAGGGTGCATTATACTACGATCAGCAAGATTATAAACAAGGATAAACGAAACTAATAATTCAAGACCTGACCCCATGCATGTACTGGACGTCATTCACCTTGCCGTTTATGAAGACAACCTTGAGGTCTTTGTACACAAAGATTGTCTTTGCGCCGAAATCAATCTTCTTCCTTGAAGGGTTTGTATATCTCAATTGTGAGGGTGCGACTTGCTGACGCTGCGCTCCCCCCGGTAACATAGAATAGGACATCAACTGAATGGTGGCCTCGACTAAGTCTTTCTTTGGAAAGAAAGCCATGGGGTCAGGTCTTGAAATAGGGTCCAGGGGTCAGCCCTTGACAATTGACGAATACTGTTGGGGTCAAGTACTGTTGGGGTCACGTCTTGCAATAGCACATTGAAGGAAATTGCGGAACATCTGAGTTTCCACTATGCTACTATGAGTCGGGCAATAAAATGGGTGGAGCGTGTATGAAAATGTATGATTGCAGGGGCTGACCTTTTTCCTGCTGAAAGGAGAACGATCAGATGGCAAGACATCACATGAAGTTAATAATCTTGCTTGTATCAGTCATACAAATTTTTTATTGCACTACAGCCTCCGCCCAGAGCAACAAAGTCATACAAATAAGGGATAAAATTATTGGAGGTAACGAGGGTTATCAAGGATTTGATGCGGTTCAAGCAATAGAGAATCCACCGTTGAAAACTGAAGAACAGATAAGCCTTTATATGGAATTGCTAAATTACTATATCGGGGAAGCTACTGGAGAAATGTTGGATGAGCAGATCACGCGAATGGGTGATAAAATCCTTCCTTTTCTAATTGAGAAGAAGAATTCGCCGGTGCAGTGTGAAGAGAAGTATAAAAGTATTTGCCTCACAATGGTACAAAGAAACGAACAAATTAATAAGGTGACGGGTGAAATTAAAGAAGGGACAATATCATATTCCGTTCTCCCAGAGAATTTAAAAATAGAAGTCGAAGGTAGTATGAAGATTATCAGAATCTTTCTTAAAGATTTTAAAAAACAAAAGGGGAGCTTTCCTAAGGATTTAAATGTTTTAGGGGAATATGCATGGAAGCAATACGGCTATAAATTGATAATAGTAACCCCATGGGGACAATCGTTCAAATATCTCCTAAAAGTGAAAGACAAATATATTCTCGACTACGATTTTCCGGAAAACCAAAAAGAAGAAGCCGAGAGCAGCATGAAGAAAATCATAATCTTTCTTGAAGAGTTTAAAAAAGAAAAGGGCAGCTTCCCCAAAGATTTAAATGTCTTAAAGGAGTATGCATTTAAGCATTCCGGATATGAGCTAACAATAGTAGACCCATGGGGACAACCGTTTAAATATCTCCCTAAGGGGAGAGACAAATATATTCTCGAACTTGGGAGGGAACACCCTGAAGAGTGAAATATACTACCTCGCACCGCGGAGCTTGGGCCAATAAGGTCGTGCCTTGGAAATTTGGATTTGATCAGAAAGAGAACGGGGAGTCAGGTCTTGCAATAGCACATTGAAGGAAATTGCAGAACATTTTGGTTTCTCCTAGGCTATTATGGGTCGGGCAATAAAATGGGTGGAGCGTGTATGAAAATGTATGAGTGCAAGGCCTGAGCCTTTTTCTGACCGATAGGGTGAAAGGGAAAATATGATAAAAGTAATAAACCTCGAAGATAAGTTTAGAAAATTCGATGAATTATGGAGCCCGAAAATAATTAGTCGGGTGGATAACTATGATGTGAAAATTGTTAAAGTAAAGGGTGAATTGGTTTGGCATGACCATAAAGATGAAGATGAATTGTTCTATATCATAAAAGGTAAATTCAGAATTGAATTAGAAGATGGAATCATTGAAATAAATCCTGGAGAATTAGTGGTCATTCCAAAAGGCAAAAAGCATAGGCCATTCGCTGATGAGGAAACCTGGATGGTGGTTTTAGAATCATCAAAAATAAAACATACAGGTGATGTAATAACTGAAAAGACACTAAAGGAATTTGAAGAAATATAGAGCACGCACGAGAAATCACTACCTTTAGGTGAATAAAAGTCAAGCTCACGCGAATCCGGTGAGTTGGAAGAAAATACAACCTCTCAGGATGCTTTGTATATGACGATCTCATGCTGGCGATGGTCAAGAGACCCCGGAAAACCATCCCTTAATCATACTGAGAGGGTTTTTCTATAGACTTGTTAGGGCGCTTGGAGTAGTTGTAATGGTTGATAATTGTTGAGCCAGTTCCCTTTACAAAAGGATTTTCATAAAATGAAAAAGTTAGTCTTAGTTAATCCTGTCAATCCTGCACGTGTCGGTTTGACCGTTAACAAAAGTTCTCGTTTTCCCCCTATCGGTCTAGGCATCGTCGCTGCCTTGACGCCTGCGTCGTGGGATGTAAAACTGGTAGACGAAAACTGGGAACCTTTAACTTATCAAAAAGCAGACCTGGTGGGGATTACCGCCTTTACCGCATCCGTTAATCGGGCTTACGAAATTGCCTCCCAGTATCGCCAGCAAGGGGTGCCCGTAATCATGGGAGGTATTCACGCCTCCGTGTGTCCAGATGAAGTCTTGCGATTTGCAGACGCAGTAGTCATTGGTGAGGCTGAGGGCGTTTGGTCGCAGGTTTTGGCTGATATTGAAGCAGGACGTCTCCAGCAGAGATATCAAGGCGGGTGGTCTGATTTGTCCAGTATGCCATGTCCTCGGCGAGACTTGTTCCACCCCGATTATATGTTCGCATCTGTGCAGACTTCACGGGGTTGTCCAATGGATTGTGAATTCTGTTCGGTCACTGCGTTCAATGGCAGGCGATACCGCCGTCGTCCTGCCGAGGAAGTATTAGCTGAGTTAGAGACGATTCCGCAGAAAATGTTGTTCTTCGTGGATGACAATATTATTGGGTACGGTCAAAACTCACGGGAGCAAGCCTTAGCACTTTTCAGAGGGATGGTGGAGCGCAAATTAGATAAGTGGTGGCTTTGTCAAGCCTCGCTTAACTTCGGTGACGATGAAGAAGTATTGAACTGGGCCAGTCGCGCAGGTTGCAAAATGGTCTTTATCGGATTGGAGGCAGAGGATGAAAACGCCCTCAAGGAAGTTCATAAACAACTCAATGTAAAACGAGGGGTGGATGGCTATGCACAGGTTTTTCATCGTATTCACCGAGCCGGTATTGCGGTTTTGGGGGCATTCATTTTTGGTATGGATAGCGACACTGCCGAACTGATGCAACGGCGTGCGAACTACATGATCCATAGTGGAGTCGATGTTATGCAAAGCACCTTTTTGACGCCGCTTCCAGGTACTCGGCTTTTCGAACGCTATTACAAAGAAGGACGTCTGTTATATACAGACTTTCCCCGCGATTGGGATCATTATGATATGACGGAGGTGATCCATCGACCAGGTAAGCTAGAAGCAGAGCAACTTGGTCAAGTGATGGGAGAGCTTAATCAGCGGATGCGTTCATGGCCGGTCTTGTTGCGCAAGGCATGGGGTACTTTCTGGCTCACCCGTAATTTGGCTGCTACCATGTTCGCTTGGAACTCCAATCTCAACTACCGGAATGTGGGACAGGGAAGAGGAAAATAAGGCGTGGTATTTTCATAAGACAGTTATCCGGCTAACAAACCAGATACCGGAGAGAGGAAGAGGGTCTTTTGGGGCCGTTGGAGTCAGGTCTTGTGGCGTCTGGGGGCCAGCCCTTGACAATTGACAAATACTGCTGGGGTCAAATACCGATGGGGCCAGGTCTTGCAATAGCACATTGAAGGAAATTGCCGAACATCTGGGTTTCTACTATGGGTCGGCAATAAAATGGGTGGAGCGTGTATGAAAATGTATGATTGCAGGACCTGACCCTTTTTCGAATAACTTCTGCCCCCGATACAGAAAGGAGTTACTAATCGAATTAAAATACAAGCATTGTCCAAATTTTGGATATAATTTAAAATAGACATCAAAGATTGGAGGTTTTTCAACTATGAAAAAGATTTCTGCAACAGATGCCCTTGATTTATCAATTCCGGAGAGAATCCAGCTTGTGGAAGATATTTGGGATACGATAGCAGCAAAAGCCGACTCTCTCGAATTGACAGAAGAGGAGAAAAGGATAATTGACGCACGATTGGAGAGGTATCACCGGAACCCTGAATTAGGCTCTCCGTGGGAGGATGTTTATAAAAGAATCGTGAGTAGACAATGAAATACAGGGTCATTGTCAGACCTGAGGCTGAAGACGACTTAAAGGAAGCCTACTCCTGGTATGAAGATAAGAGGACAGGGTTGGGATATGACTTCCTTATAAAAGTTGAACCGTTTAGATAAATTAATTCAAGACCAAGCCTAAAACACAAAAAGTGAGATTATCTCTGTATAGGCATAAAAAAATATTTACTTTATTCTTAAAGCTTTCCTATAAATACTTTCAATATCTTGAATCCCAACCGGCTTTGGATTCCCTTTGATGGTATAGCCCATCGTGTTCAGCGCATCCTCAGACAACTTACCAATCATGTCTTCGGTCACAGCAATCTCTCTCGGTGTAATATTAAACATCTTGAAAAACTCATTTATCTTCCTTATAGCGCGAGAATGAATTTCCTCCGGAGAGAGATTACCTAAATCGGCTCCTAACATTCCGGCAATTTTCAACATTTTTCCAGAGTCCGACCCCTGAATGAATTCCATGACGGGTTGCCAAAGTACCACTAATCCCTCGGCATGGGATATATCAAAATGACCACTGAGAGGATGCTCCATCGCATGGATCAATATATTCCCGGCCAGATCCATGGCGATTCCCCCCATTAGGCTAGCAAAAGCCATTTTTTCTCTGGCAATAATATTATTCGGTTCAGTCTTAGCAATGGGTAAATTTTCTATGACTAATTTCACGGCGCTTTCCGCAAATAAATCGCTTAAAATATTCGAGCGAATGGAAAGAAGGGCTTCAATGCCGTGAAAAAAGGTGTCTAATCCTGTAAAAATAGTTGCTTCCGGAGGTAAGGGGATCGTAAGCTGGGGGTCAATGATTGATAGCTTTGGATAAAAATATGGAGACCCTACACCCGGTTTTTCTTTGGTTTCTTTGTTTGTTATGACGGCAAATTTGTCTCCTTCACTTCCGGTGCCGGCCGTTGTTGGAATGGCGACCAGGGGAATGCCTTCTTTGACTTCTTTGTTTAAACCGAAGGTCTTCTTATTTACGCACTCCCATATTGGCATCCTATTGGCAGCAGCAACCGCAATACATTTAGCAGCATCGATTGCGCTTCCACCACCCAAGCCGATCACAACATCGCAATTCTCTTTTCCGGCCAAAGAAGCCCCCTGATCAATCAATTCGCAATCGGGATTTGGTTTCACATGATCAAATACAACAGATTCTATTTTTTCCTGTTTCAAATTGTTAACAATCTTTTCTAAGACACCCGTTTGCTTCATGGAGGACTTTCCGGTAACCACTATCGGCTTTTTACCAAAACGGCCGACTAACTGGCCCACCTTATCAATTTCGCCCGGGCCGAAATGAATTCTTGTGGGTATTGCAAATTGAAATTTAGACATTTATGGCCTCCTTTCTTTAGTATGCTTTGTTTGTGCCACAATGTCATTTTTTTCCGGCATCATGAGGATTGGTATCGGACACATTTGCCTTCACATTTTTTCCTGTTCTTTGGCCTTCTTTACCACATCTTCAAAAGACTGCCCTTTTCTTATATCAACAACCCTCATTGCTTTGTAAACAAACCGCGGAAGTGTGCCTTCAGGAACCAAGTCAACTTCAGCAGACAATCCCGTGGCTGTTCGGATTCCGCTCTTGATTATATCTTTTAACCTTTCTCTTTCTTTCACGGCATTTGATTTGAACTCGGCGCGAATCAAAAGCGTGTCCAAATCCTTGGGTCGATCGACAATCATCACATATTCACCCGTCAGCAGATCGCTACCTTTTATTATATCTTCGATCATTGAGGGATAAACGTTGGCACTTTTCACCGTCACCATATGATCAATTCGGTCAATTACGCCCCCAGGAAATCGGCCCAGAGTTCTTCCACATGAGCATGGTTGGGGGTCAAAAACCACCAAATCTTTTACCCTAAATCGAATCAAGGGAGCCGTTCTTCCCACCAAGTCCGTTAAAACCAATTCCCCTGCTTCTCCCGGAGCCACCGGTTGAAGGGTATCCGGGTTCAAAATTTCCGGATAAACAGAATCCTCGCAGATATGGCCACCAGCCTCCTCCGGGCATTCAATCCATATGATCGTGCCAATATCGGTGACCCCATAACCATCGATGACATTTTTCACACTCGGGAATAAATCCCTAATCCTCCTCTTTCCGGTCTTGGTATTGATGCCGATTTCGCCTCCCCCATGGGCAATTCTTATCCTTACCTTGTCTTGAAGATCTTTAGCGATCAGGAGATTTCCTAGAAAGTTAAAGTAGGAAGGGGTTGCAACCAAGACAGATGAACCTAAATGGGTCAATACCCAAAGTTGACGATCCGTGTTTCCCATGCCGGTATTTAAAACAGTCGCTCCCACCTTTTGGGCGGCTAAGTGCATTATGAGCCCGGAATAGATATAGTGATAACCGAAAGCATTTTGAAATATATCGCCTTTGTGCAAGCCCTCACAGACTAATGCTCGAGCATTCAAATCGGTCCAGGTTTCTATATCCTCGACATTTCTGGGGAGAATCAAGGGGGTGCCTGTTGTGCCGCTCGTCATCGGCGCCCAAACAATCTCATCCCAAGGAACGCAAACATGCGTCCCAAAAGGCGGTTTTTCTGCCTGAGCATCTCTAACTTCTTCTTTTACCGTAAAGGGAAGCTTGGCTAGATCGTTTAAACTTTTGAAGTCACCAGGCTGGAAACCAATCGAATTAAATTTTCTTTGATAAAAAGGAGAGTTTTTATAAACATAGTCGATCTGCGATTTCAATCTTTTCTCCTGCAGAGCACCCAACTCATCTCTCGACATTGTTTCGATTCGTTTATCCCAATACATGTCATCTCCTCCTGGAAGATCCGTGGCGATAAATCTTACCTTTCTGATGCGATCGAAGGACCATCACGATTGAACAATTCTTGGCTCATCCGGTGATGGTCCCGATAAAATTTGTTCTACTTTCTTTCATCCCATTTGGGGACGGGCCATACCGGCTTGAATTCACGGCTTGCGAGGCGAGGCGGCCATACCAGGTAATAGTTGCCTTCATAAATTTGTTTCGTAACGTATTTCTTATAGGGGTTCTGTCCCTTTTCATCAAATTCGATGGGGAAACCTAAAAAGTCGGCGAGTTCCCCTTTTATCTTAATTTTCGATAGAGCATTTCGAATTGCTTCAGGTTCAGTTGATTTTGCCTTCTCCAAAGCCTCCGCCAATACTCTTGCAGCAACATATGCATCTACAGAAAGTTCGCTCATATTCTTACCGGTCATTTGCTTAAAATCGTCCCAAACTTTTTTTGCCCAGGGGGTTCTTACACAGGCGTCATATCCGCCCCATCCGTCTGCAGTATAATTATAGTTTGTTCCTCTACGTCCAATGGACGGGATAAAGCTCTGGTCCAAAGAACCAGCCCCGCTCCATATTACCGCCATGGCCTCTATTTTCAGCCTTTCAATTAACTGGCAAAGCGCTATATCATCTGTTGTGTAACCAGTTATTGATATGACGTCTGCATCCACACCCTTTATTTTAACCGCAAGGGGCCTGAGGTTTGCGGAATTTGGTGGGTAAGGTTCGTCAAGAACAATTTTTACACCAATCTCCGGTGCCCTCCGCCGTAATGTTTTGGCAAGGTCTTGTCCCCAATCCGTATTTTCATATACCATGGCCATCGTCTTGGCTGGTCTCCCCGTCTTTTCTCCGATCCATTTCAAAAATTCTATTGTTGAGTCAGCATTTCCAGCAGATGTGCATTGGGCAGGTCTAAAAACATATTTAAATCCTCTTTCGGTTATCTCCGCCTTAGCAGCCAAGTCTACAACCCATGGGATTCTATATTTCTCAGCAACCGCCGTGCTGGGAAAGGTCACCGCACTCTGGTAAGCCCCGATGATTACGGGAACTTTTTCCACATTAATCAAACGCTCCGTCAGGGTCATCCCATTCTGCGGATCGCCGTGCGTATCTACTGTCACGAGTTTAATGGTTGCCCCGCCAAGGGACCTGATGCCCCCGCTATCATTAACGTGTTTGATGGCCAATTGCGTCGCCGCAAGCATTTCTTGCCCAATCGGGGCTGCAGCATGACCTGATAAGGGTAAGAGGTGCCCCACTTTAATTTCAGCAGCATACCCACCGCTAAAAAATACAGATAATAAAAAAATCGCCAACAAAGCCGTAAGAGTTTTCTTCATCTTCCTTACCTCCTTATCAATTCTATTAGAATCCCGAGCATTAAAACCAGCTAAAACTGCCGCCGAAACCCTCACTTTTATAGGTGGGACATCACCTTTCAATGATCCACGGCTCAAAAGGCATTTTGGAAAGTAGTTCATTCCCCGTCTCAGTAATGAGTAGGGGCCTTTCCATTCTCAACCCGCCCACACCGACCTGATTGGCCGTAACCGCAATCATCTGCATGTAATTGGGCTCGATGACATAGTCGGGGTCGGAGGCGTGGGGGATTTTGACATCGGTCAACGTCGGGTACCATTCATGGCCGGCATGACCGATCCCGTGACCGAATCCCCGGATAAACTTATCCCAGCCATTGCGCACCACAAACTCGCGGACGTCTTTGCCAACCTCTCCCAGGGTTTTTCCAGGAAGCATGACCTCTACGATACGCTCACAGGTCTTCACATAGGCATCGATCACCTTCCTCTGTTCGGCATCCGGCCTGCCCATGATGGCGTTATGGGAAACGTCTCCAAGCATCAGTCCATACATTCCGTGAAGATCCAGTAGAACAAATTCATGGTACTGGACGATCTTATCCGTAGCCGGTGTGCAGGCTCCCGTCCACGTCCGATACCCGGAAGCCACTTCCTGTCCGCCCGTGAAAGTCCAGGCAAACTCGCTTCCCATATCCCGCATCACCTTTTCCGCGACCCCGGCAATTTGTTTTTCGTTTACGCCGGGCCGCAAAAATTTGCGCACTTCCTCATGGGCACAATCGACGATTGCCGTAGCTTGTCTCATCAACCGGACTTCCGCTTCTTCCTTCACCATGGTGAGCTGGTCGAAGATCTCTACCGCATTGGTCAGGGTTGCCTTCGGAAGCCCTTTCTGCAGCTCTTGATATTCCCAGACGCTCAGGTATCCCTCGGGAAGGTAGGCCGAAGATCCGCTCTCGAAGCCGATGCGACCTTGATCCAGGCCCAGACTTCTGATCTTCCGGATGATGGTCTCCATCAGCGTGAGTTTGCCGTACCCCTCCACATGTTCAAGCCACCCTTCCTGAGCCAACCGATTCACATCCATGGAGGGGGGAATCAGGGTGATCTCCCCCGAGGCGGGGATGACAACCCCGCTCCGCCAGGGGCAGAAGGCGCCGCAAACATGGGTGATCGTTTTGAGACGGGTTCCGATCAGGGCGTCGAGGTTATGTTTCTTAATTGCTTCCTGAACTTTGGCCAGCCGCTTTGTAAAATGAATATGAACTGTGTACATTATACTTTCTCCTTTCCTGTCCAGTGTTCGTCGCGGACTTTCTTTTTCATGATTTTTCCAGAAGAAGTTCTGGGCAAATCCTCTACAAACGAAACCACTTTGGGCCGTTTATAACCGGCTAAATATTTACTGCAATAGGCAGTGATCTCTTCTGCGGAGACCGACTGGTTGGGTTTTAAAACAATCATGGCTTTAACCGCCTCGCCCCAGCGTTGATCGGGAATCCCGAAGACCGCGCAGTCCGCCACGGCGGGATGGGATTTCAGAATGTCTTCGATTTCCCGAGGATAAATGTTTTCTCCGCCGCTGATAATCATGTCGGTTTCCCGATCGACGATATAATAATAATTCTCTCCATCTTTCATCCCTAAGTCGCCGGCCGTAAACCACTCTCCTTGAAGCGCCTCGGCCGTTTTCTCCGGATTTTTATAATATCCATCAAAGCGGCCCGCACATTTGGAGAAAAGCGCTCCTATTCGGCCTGGCGGCAGGGGCCGTCCTTGTTTATCCCGAACCTCCAACTCCGCTCCGAAACAGGGTTGCCCGCAGCAGCGAATCTTCCGAAGCTGATCCTGAGGATGGAGGACGGTAAGATATCCGCTTTCCCCGGCCCCATAGAATTCGTAGAGGACCGGGCCGATCCTTTCCATAACGCCCTCCTTTATGGGGGTAGGCAGAGGCGCTCCCCCCGTCACTAAGCAGCGCAGGGAATCGAAACGGGTCTTCTCCAGGCGGGGGCTGTTTAAAAGCATATCCAGCATGGTCGGAACCATGAAGGAAGCGGTAATCTTTTCGTTCTCAATGATTTCCAGGATTTTCTCCGCTTGAAATTCACTAACCACGAAGACGGAACCACCGGTCTGAAGGATCATGAGGGGAAAAAACGTAACTCCATGGAAAAAAGGAGAGATTGCCAGAAAGCAATCATTCCTCCAAAAATTAAACTCCAGTAGGGTATACCAACCGCACAAGGCCGTTCTTTTATGCGACCGCAGGACCCCTTTGGGATTTCCTGTGGTCCCCGAGGTGTATAGCATCCAATAAGGATCCTCCCAGCGAACTGGAACAGCAGGTTCCTCCTCGGGCCCGGAACATAAAAATTCTTCATAACCCCTCCAGCCGGAATTTCTGGATCGACCCATAACAATTACTCCCTTGTCGCAAAGATTACCCATCCTCCCTTCAATGGAAGCAAAAGTTTCCTGGAAGGAATCCCCGAGGAAAAGGAAGAGAGCGTCGGAATGGTTGAATAAAACCACCAGTTCTTCCGGGTGCAACCAGAAATTCAGCGTAACAAGGCAAATCCCCGCTTTGGCACAGGCGTGGAAAATTTCCATATATTCAATGCTGTTCCGGGAGAAGACCGCAACCTTATCCCCCGGTTTGAGACCCTGGCCCAGGAGGGCATTGGCCAGCTTGTTCACCCGGCGGTTGAATTCGGCAAAGGTAATCCTTCGCTTCTCATCTATCAGGCAAATCTTTTGGGGAAACTTCGCAGCATTTATCCGTAAGCTGTCACCATAATGAATCATGTTCGAACCCTTCTTTTCTTGGTTAGATACCCAAATAGGTTTTTTTCAGGTGCGGGTTAGACAGTAATTGTTCCCCTGGACCTTCCATGACCACCTGTCCATGTTCGATCACATATCCCCGGGAAGCGATACTCAGGGATTTTTTAACGTCCTGTTCCACGAGGAGGATCGTAACCTCTTTGGCATTAATCTTTTGCAAGGTGTCAAAGATCAAGCTGACCATAACCGGAGCCAGGCCCAAAGAGGGTTCATCAAGCATGAGCAACCGAGGAGAGGCCATGAGCGCCCGCCCGATCGCCAGCATCTGCTGCTCTCCTCCGCTGAAGGACCTAGCCATTTGGTTTTTTCTCTCCTTCAAGATGGGGAAAAGATGGAGGACTTCCGCAAAATTCCTCTGAATCTGCTCCCGGTCATTCAAGGGGTAGGCGCCCATCCACAGGTTGTCTTCAACGGTCATGAAGGGAAACAGCCGCCTTCCCTCCATCACCTGGGAAATTCCTTGCCGGGCGATTTCATAGGGTGGTAAATGATGAATCTTCTGCCCCCGAAAGTTTATGCATCCCGTCTTGGTCCCCAGGAGGCCTGACAGGGTCTTCATGAAGGTGGTCTTGCCCGTGCCGTTTCCGCCTACGATGCTTACGATCTCCTTCTCGTCCACGAAGATCGAAACATCGCGTAAAATGTGAACGTCTCCGTAATACACGTTAATGTTATCGACGTTGAGTAAACTCATGGTATTCTTCACCCAAGTAAGCTTTGATAACCTGCGATTCATTCGCGACCGCTTCGGGGTCCCCTTCGCTGATCTTTTGCCCGTGATGAATCACAATGATCCGGTCGGAAAGGTTCATGATGGCCTGCATGATATGCTCTATGAGTAAAATGGTTATATTCTTTTGCCGTATTTGACGGATCATTTCGACCACTTCCATTGTTTCCACGGAAGTCAACCCTGCCATAACCTCATCCAGGAGGATCATTTGGGGATGGGTAGCCAATGCCCGACCAATCTCGAGGCGTTTCCGATCGGCAATCGTTAAATTCTTAGCCATTTGGTTCTTAACCGAACTCAGGCCCAGTGTAGATAAAACCTCTAAGGCTTCTTCTTTGGCCTTTTCTATGTTTGCCGTGTGTAATAAAGCTGCCACCATAATGTTATCCAGAACATTCATGTCCCCAAAAGGCTTGACCACCTGGAACGTCCGACACAAACCCATTTTGCAAATTCGGTCGGGGGTTAGGCCTTCGATACGGCCTTCTTTAAAAAATATTTTTCCTCGCGTAGGCGGGATGAATCCGCTAGCCAAGTTAAAGATCGTCGTTTTTCCTGCCCCATTTGGCCCGATCAGACCGACGATCTCCCCTTGTTCTACGGAAAAGGAAACATCATCGATTGCTTTCAGCCCTCCAAAGACTTTACTAACGCCCTTGAATTGTAGGATTCCCATAGCTCTTTCATCTTTTTCGAATTCGTTTTTAGTCCCAGCCCTGAGCTAAGAAGACTTTCAGTCCAGCAGCGGGGAGGTGCTCCCTGCGAAACGGGTGAACAATTTTCGAAGGAGTGCATAAATTCCCTGTGGCTCAAAGCGAATCACGGTCATCAAAATAATTCCATAAAGCATAAGATCTAAACCGATCATCTTTCCGCCCATGTAAAGGCGGGTAAATTCCTCCGAAAGTACCAAAAGAGTGGCCCCCAGGATTGGGCCCAGAATCGTGCCGCGCCCTCCGATGATACACATAACCGCCAGCTGGATCGATAATTGAGACCCGATAATTTTTTCCGGGTTGATGTAAAGTACAAACTGCGCGTAAAAAGTCCCGCCGACGGCAGTGAAGATAGCGCTGATGACTGCTGTGATGAATTTATACCGAGTCAAACTGACTCCCAATGACTGAGCCGCCTCCTGGTCGTTCTTAATGGCGTTTAGGTAGTATCCGATTCTGGAACGGAGGATCCACTGCGTTACTCCAATGACTAAAATAAGTAAAATAGCAACAATCACATAATAAAAAAGCTTGTTGGTATGCTGAAACTGCCACGGGGCATTTTTTAATAAAGTGATCTCTAATCCCCGAGGGCCCCCAAGTAAGTCATTCGTGTTTTCAACGATAATCTTCAAAATCATGGCCGCTGATAGGGTTGCCAGGGCGAAATAAGCCCCCCGGAGTTTAAAACACGGCCAGCCAATCAAGATAGCGGCAAGAGCGGCGAAAAGGGCTCCGACGACCATGCCGATCCAAGGACTTATTCCCCATTGGAGGAAAAGGACAGTTGAAGTATAAGCTCCAATACCAACGTAGGCCGAGTGACCTAAGGATAGCTGGCCGGCAATTCCTCCCAGGATGTTCCAGGAAAGAGCAAAATAAGCGTATAAAATTGCCAAGATTAAAATACTCATTGTATAGGGGTTTTGAAAAAGCAAAGGCAATATCGATAGAACCAGGATAAGGAGGATTCCCCCTATCCAAATTGTTTTTGGGGAGTTTGGCTTTTCCGGAAACAAGAGGGAAGACATCTTTTCACTCACTTTCCAAACCAAAAAGGCCGGATGGTTTGAAGTACAAAATAATCAGAAAAATTAAGAAAATCACTGCCTCCGTGAAAGTAGCAGGGAGAAATTGGGCCCCTACAGACTCGATTAGTCCAATAATGAGCCCGCCCCCAAAAGCACCCCATATGGATCCCATTCCCCCTAGTACCACGATGACAAAAGATCGCAACCCAAAAACGTCTCCCACAGATGGGTAAACCGAATAGAGGGGAAGGAGAAGAGCCCCGGCAGCACCTAAGACGGCCATCGCGATTCCGAACGAAATATCATAAATTCTGTAGCTATTTACCCCAATGACACTCGCCGCTTCCCGGTCTTGTCCCGTGGCCCTTATTGCCCGACCTACCTTGGTCTTCTTTAGAAATAGGATTAAGATAAAGCCGACCAATACCGAAAAAAGTAGGCCTAAAATTTGCGTATAATTGAAAATTAAATTGCCCCAGATCAGAGTCTGATTCACATAATCATGCTTGATTACTTGTGCATCTGGTCCGGCAAAAAATAAAAAGAGGTTATCAAGGAAAATCCATAGCCCCGTGGTGAAAATTAAAACGCCGATCGGCTCCCGGGCAGTTTCTTTTTCGTAAATGGACTTAATGAGAAACCTTTGGGTTAAGTAGCCGACGGCAAACATAATGGGTGGAACAATCAATAGAGCGAATAGTGGGTGAAGCCCCAGGTAGCGGCATGTCCAGAGACTCAAGAACATTGCTATCATGAGAAATGAGCCATGAGCGAAATTAATGATCTTCATCACTCCAAAAAGAAGGCTGAGACTTAGGGCGATGATACCGTAAATCGACCCGCTACATATGCCATTCAAAATTGACTGGATCAAAATAGACATGCTGTTTCCCCATCCAAACCCAATACTATTTCGTCCGGTTGATCCGCCAGTAGAGTAACATTTAAATGTCTTTTGACCGTCTTTTAACTTTACCTTTTTCCCCTTGTTTATCCCTTCTTAAAAGGAGGCATAGGTTTGTGCTCTACGTATGACTTAATAGCTTCTTTGCAGTCTTTCGTACCAAGAAGGAGAGTAAAGTACAACCATTCTATCTCCTGTCCCCATTGATAGGGTAAATCTTGGGCTCTCTGAACGGCTTTCTTGATAAACTTTACTGAAAGGGGTGAAATTTTTAAAATTTTTTGCGCAATGGCTTCAGCGGTAGGCATCAATTGGGATAAGGGAACAACTTGGTTAACCAATCCGACTCGATAGGCCTCTTGGGCAGTAATGTACTCGCCGAGAAGTAACATTTCAAGAGCTTTTCGCCTTCCAACTAACCTGGGGAGCATCTGGGTGCCACCCGCACCGGGCATGCAAGCGAGGCGCGATTCCATCTGCGCAATGGAGGCATGTTCCGCCGCAACAACAAAGTCAGCTGAATAAATGAGTTCCGGCAATGCACACACCCCATTTAAAGCCATAATGGATATTTTATCCCACTCGCGGAAAATATTGGCCATTGTCATAAGCGGGTCAAACGCCCCAAAATAATCGACCAGCGGCAAGCTCATATGGGGATTCCCTT
Organism: uncultured delta proteobacterium; assembly: GCA_963765435.1. GTDB lineage: Bacteria > Desulfobacterota > BSN033 > BSN033 > UBA1163 > UBA1163. The sequence continues at coordinate 2,796,169 of CAVXWK010000001.1, read as the reverse complement.
CTTCCTTCCCCCCTCCGGGCCATTCTCTTAAATCATCCCCTGCGTTCCAAACCTTATCGCCAACACCGGTAAGAATCATTACCCGTATATTATTATCCTTCCGGCAATCTTCAACCGCATCAACGAGGCGTTGATATTCCGCATACCTGACAACGTTCAATCTCTCCGGATAATTAAGGGTTACATAGGCGATCTGGTCTTTCTTCTCTAATAAAACCGTATTCTTGGGCTCCATAATATCCTTGGGTTCCTGCATCATACATGACCTCCTTTTTTTTATTATGCGTATATTCTGTACGCCGCTTCTGTGGCTCCTTTTATTGGAAACAATGACTCGTTTCAGACTTTAATTTTTCTGTTCTTCCAATGCCCATCACGCAAATCCTTTTTCATTATCTTACCGGATGCCGTCTTGGGCAATTCGCTAATAAATTCTATTGATTTTGGTCTTTTAAAACCGGCTAATTTCGTTCCACAATATTCTTTGATTTCTTGCTCGCTCACATTACAACCGGGCCTAGCTACAACCATCGCCTTAACAGCTTCACCCCACTTTTCGTCGGGTATTCCAAATACGGCACATTCCGCAACCGCTGGATGGGATCTTAAAACATCCTCGATTTCCCGAGGATAAATATTCTCCCCGCCACTGATAATCGTATCGATTTTGCGGTCGACGATATAAAAGTAATCTTCATCGTCTTTCATCCCCAGATCACCAGCTGTAAACCATTCCCCTTGAAGCGCCTCGCGAGTTTTTTCCGAATTTTTATAATATCCATCAAATTGGCCAGGCCATTTTGAAAATATTTCTCCTACTTGGCCTACAGGAAGTACGTTCCCCTCCGGGTCCCGAATTTCAATTTCAGCCCCAAAACATGGCTGCCCACAACATCGTATTTTCCTCAATTGATCTTCGGGATGAAGAACCGTGATATAACCACTCTCCGTAGCTCCGTAAAACTCAAATAAAACAGGCCCAATTTGCTCCATGACCTTTTCTTTCGTTTTAGTTGGTAACGGTGCTGCTCCCGTGACCATCATGCGGAGCGATTTAAAAGATGTGTTGTGAATATTTTTACTGCTGAGAGTCATATCCAAAATCGTTGGAACCATAAAGGTCGCGGTGATTTTTTCATTACTTATTATTTCTAAAATTTTATCTGGATTAAATTCTTTAATGATATATATTTTCCCTCCCGCCTGAAGAACCATTAAAGGGAAAAATGTCACACCATGGAAGAAGGGGGAGATAACCAAAAAATAGTCATTTTTCCACAGACCGAATTCGATTAAAGCAAGCCAGCAGTCTAAAAGTGTACGTTTATGGGATCTAACTACTCCTTTGGGGTTTCCCGTTGTTCCTGAGGTATAAATTAACCAAAATGGAGCATCCCAATCAACTTGAACCGCCGGCTCCTCTTGAGAGGCCTTTAATAGAATATTTTCATAGGACTCCCAATGTGGAAACTTGGGGTTACCAATAACTATTAATCCGTTCGTACGAAGCTTGGTCAATTCTTCATATATAAGGAATATTGATTCTTGGTATTGTTCACCCAATACTATCATTACCGCGTCAGAATGGTTAAAAATGACCGCTACCTCACTCGGTCTGAGCCAAAAATTTAGTGTTACCAGGCACACTCCAATTTTTGCACAGGCATGAAATATTTCCATATATTCGATGCAGTTACGGGAAAATATGGCAATTTTTTCGCCTTTCCCAAGCCCAAGCGCCGTCAAACCATTCGCGATTTTATTAACTCTTTGGTTAAATTCCTTAAAAGTTAATTTTCGGCTCCCATCAGAGATGCATATTCTATTCGGGAATTTCCCTGCATTTATCCGCAGAGTGTCGCCTATACTAATCATCATGAATCCTTCACTGTCAAACTTTTTCTGATCAAATGAAACACGAGGATGTTAAAGGAACGGTTTTTGATAATCAACGTTTCCCCCAAAATAGCCATTCAATTTCCCTGCTCTTCCTAATAGGCTTAAAGTAAATAACCGGTGTTCCCGCAACGGGGTATTCAGGGGTTTTTGACATAACATTTCCACCAAACTTATTCTTCAAAGGTTTATCGCTTCAATAAGCCGCAGAGAACCCAATTAATAATGTCTCTTTCCATTTTTGATTTACTGATATAACCCTCCAGATCCCAACGATTAAGGATCCATGAGTCGATAATGGTCTTGATTAGATTAACAGTAACTCTCACGTTCACGTCGCGGATGATCCCTTTTTCTATGCAGTCTTTAAGAACGATTTCGTATTTGGAAATATGATATTTTTCTCTTTTTAGTAACTGCTTAATTAAAACTTTATTTAATTCATGCGTTTCTTGATAAATTACCAGGACTGCTCCCGCCCATTGGCACTGAATTGCGAATTCCGCTTTAACCATTTCCAATAATCTCTTCAGCGGATCTTGGACACTCAGCCAAACTTTTTCAAATTGGTTATCGACAAGATCACACATAAATTCATGAATAAGTAAAATAATATCTTCCTTGGAGCCGATATAATCGTAGATATTTCCATGGCTGATCTTAGCGGCCTTACTTAAATCTCTAAGAGTCGTCTTTTGAAACCCTTTCTTTTCAATTAATGTTATCGCGGCGAGGATAATCTGTTTACGCCTTTCTTTAACCAAAGTTTTGTTTTTGATAGTCGTTGGTATTGATTTCGTCATCTTAAATCCCTTTAAGGACAGCACAGATTAGGAACGGTGTTAAAACTCGCCTGCAGATTCGCTAGCCCCTGATTAAAAAACGACCAGTCGTTCTTTTACACAAGTATTAACCACAATGTTCCTTTATTGTCAAGGGAAAAATTAGGCATAATTAATATTTTTAACATTGAAAATAAACAATCTTTGAAAGTGAGTGCCAAATAGTTGTATCAGGTTAAAGGAGATATAACTGCATGCTGAGCAGGCGATCGTTTTTCTCTGTAAAATATGGGGACGATCTCGGGTGACCGTCCCCAAAAGATAACCTCGACTATTTCCGCTCGCTCCATTTTGGGACCGGCCATACGGGTTTAAAATTACCCACAGCCACATTTTGAGGCCATATCGTTCGGTGTTTGCCGTCATAGATTTGTTGCATGACAAAGCGTTTGTATGGGTTCTGACCCTTGGCATCAATTTTAATATCAAAACCAAGGAGTTTGGTTAAATCCGTGTTCATAATTTCCGTTTTGGATAGAGCCTTGCGGAGGGCCTCCGGTTCCGCTTTCTTTGCTCTTTCCAGGGCATCCTTTAGGAACCAAACCGCTCCATAGGCACAGACGGTGAATTCCGTAGGTTCGTACTTATAGGTGGCGATAAACTCATCCCAATATCTTTTAGCGAAGGGAGTTGTAATACAGGATTCATAACCAGCCCATCCATTCGTCGTAAATGTGAAATTGGTTTCTTTGACGCCTACTGAAGGGACGAAGGTCCGATCCGCCTGGCCCGCGGCGCTCCCTATGATACCCATAGCATCCACCTGCAACTGGGCAAACAATTTGTGTATCTGGATCGCATTGGTGGTATAAGAAGTTACCGAAATCAAATCCGGCTGTCTCCCCTTGATTTTAATCACCAGTGGTCTTAGGTCTGGCGAGTTTTGAGGATACGATTCATCAAGTACAATCTCCATACCCATCTCTTTAGGGAACCGGGTCCGGATGGTTTTAGCCAAATCTTGCCCCCAATCCGTATTTTCATATATCATGACAAACTTTTTCGGTTTTTTCCCGGTGCGTTCGCTGATCCACTTCACAAAATCCACTACGCTGTCGGCGTTTCCGGAAGAAGGGATTTGGGTAGGCCGGAAAACATATTTATATCCTCGCTCGGTGATTTCAGCTTTGGCTGCAAGATCTACAATCCAAGGGATCTTATACTTTTCAGCAACCGCCGTACTGGGAAAGGTCACCGCACTCTGGTAAGCCCCTATGATTACAGGAACTTTTTCCACATTAATCAAACGCTCCGCCTCGGTCATCCCAATCTTGGGATCTCCATGGGTGTCGACCTCAATCAGTTCTATTTGAGCCCCGCCCATAGATTTAATCCCGCCTGATTCATTTATGTGCTTGACAGCCAGGTGAGTCCCGTTACTCATATCCTGCCCGATGGGCGCGGCTGCTGTGCCGGAAAGAGGAATCAGATATCCCACTTTAATTTTGGGAGCTGCCGAAGCCGGCTGGCCGAAAAATACCAGGAGGACAATAATGAAGAAAGCTATCGAACCCGGTACAGTCGAAAAATTTCTCTTACTCATCTTACCCCTCCTTTTCTTGAATAAGTATTTTTCACACGATTCATTTTTGGCTTGACCCACAACAGAAAGACAGCAATCTTTCCATCGGTCTGGCCAGTTATCCATCCCTTGCTTTTACATCCACCACCCCCTCTCAATCAGGCAACCCCATTGTTACTCCTTAAATTGTTCTAATAGATTGCATCTCAGGCAAAAATTCATTTGTTGGGTACACTGCCTTTGATTCCTCAAGATGCTTTTTATTAGGAAAGTATCTCTTTAGATTCCGTCCCAAATAAATAACGGACGTCCTTAGCCACATAGTCTTCAAAAGTCCGTAGGTTATATTCGCCTTGTTCAAGTAAACTAAAGCACCACAAATGGCAATTCCATTTTTCCATAGCCAATAAAGGTAGTCGTGGTCAAAATGGACCTTTTTCAAGATTTTGATAGAATGAAGATGTTTTCCTTCAAAGTATAACCTTGAGGTGTAAACCACTACGTCTTTGTCAAGAATACACTTATGTCCATCTTGATCTGGCGTCAATATTTTAGACATGTAGTCATAAATATCAACTGCATCTGACAAAGGCAAAACTTCATCCCCGATTGAAATTTCAGGATTCAACAAAAACAGCAAGCTGGCTATGCAGAGGTAATAATGTTTTCTCATATTTAGCTAGAGTCGTGCGACTTTCTGGATTGATTATAGGTCCAAATCTACAACTTTTGGAAAGCCCTGTCAAATCTCCCTTTCACTCTCTCTATTTTCCCTATAACAGAATTACTGGTGGGAGGAAGGAAGTGTTGACCAACTTTTCAGTGTTGGTAAGGTCAAATAGGGGGAGGAGGCTCATTTGCACCGTGGTCCAAAGAGGAAGAAACGTGAAGAGAGTTAGAGTGTTGGGGCCAGGTCTTGCAATAGCACATTGAAGGAAATTGCCGAAGATCTGGGTTTCCACTATGCTGCTATGGGTCGGGGAATAAAATGGGTGGAGCGTGGATGAAAATGTCTCTTTACAACATAGTAGCTTGCTGCTTCCATCTTGACGGTTGACCTGTTTATGGACTATATTTAGTCATACTCAAAAAATGGAGGTGATCCATGAAACTGTCCAGCCAGATCAAACCCATTAGTTACCTAAAGGCCCATGCCGCTGAAATCATAAGGAAGCTGAACGAAAACCGGGAGTCGCTAGTCATTACCCAGAACGGCGAAGCGAAGGTGGTCATACAAGACATCGAAAGCTATGAGCAAACCCAGGAAACAATGGCCCTCCTCAAGATCCTGGCGCTCGGGACCCGTCAGATCGAGGAAGGTAAGGTCCAGCGCGCTGGGGATGTGATCAAACGTCTGCGGGAGCGACGGGAGGCTCACTGATGCCGTTCGCGGTTTTTCTAACCAATGATGCCGCGGGTGATCTCGATGAGCTTTATGACTATATCGCTTTGCACGATGCGCCTCAAAAAGCGGACCACGTTTTGGAGGAGATCGAGAGAGCCTTTTCCAGGTTGTCCGAATTCCCCGAGCGGGGTGCCCGTCCTAAGGAACTGATGGCGCTCGGAATTCGAGAATACCGTGAGGTTTTATTCAAACCCTATCGCATCATCTACCGCGTCATGGATAAGACCGTCTACGTTCTGCTAATCGCCGATGGCCGTCGTGACATGCAGACGCTGTTGCAACGGCGATTATTAGGCGCGTAATACACGCTGCGGGGTCACAAGGAGCGGACTCGGGGACGTGGTCAGATGTATTAAAAGTTAAGGCGAGTATAGGCCTCACGTCTTGCAATAGCATATTGAAGGAAATTGCCGAACACCTGGGTTTCCACTATGCTCCTATGGGTCGGGCAATAAATTGGGTGGAGCGTATATGAAAATGTGTGATTGCAAGACCTGACCCTTTTCCCTTCCCTTGATGGATGAGCCCTCGGAGGGGCTGGCTCCCGTGATGGTCCTTGAGCTTAGCCACATCATCGCACAGCTGAAGGAGAGCGTTGCAAGAAAAATCCCAGAATGCACGATTTCGAAGGAAGCCTTGAAAAGGCGGTTACTTGTTACACCTACTCTTTGCTCCAAACTAATCTCCAAAGTTGAAGATTACGCATAGAAAGCAGCAACAAAAAAGGCAGGGCCATTTCTGACCCTGCCTGTGCTCTTTGATAACTGGATATTACTTTTTGATTCCCTATTTAGAAGCCACAATCTCCCGGTTGGTATCATTCATCTGCGGTAGCCATACGATGCCGCTCGGAGGCAAGTCGTTTATTAGCCATACGATGTGTAATGGCAAGGATGAAGGCAAAGAGTTCACTGGACGTCATTCACCTTGCCGTTTATGAAGACAACCTTGAGGTCTTTGTACACAAAGATTGTCTTTGCGCCGAAATCAATCTTCTTCCTTGAAGGGTTTGTATATCTCAATTGTGAGGGTGCGACTTGCTGACGCTGCGCTCCCCCCGGTAACATAGAATAGGACATCAACTGAATGGTGGCCTCGACTAAGTCTTTCTTTCATCACGGAGAAAGTACGTACATTAGAAGCGCCACCCGTGCTAGTTGAATCAAAACCGAGTACAGCGTACGGCTGCACACCAGTTTGCGAATCATCTATAAGTATCACCACTGCCGCAACCTCCGGGGGGGTGATACCGGAGAATTGAGTGGATACCTCTACCCGAATGGTACAGGTTCCTGAGCCAGGACACCTAACGATCGTTGGGGTAAACGCATCAACGGGAGTCGGCGAAATATACAAAGCCGTATTCGTGGTCTTAATATACGTCCTCTCCAAGCTTAAGGCTGGGGTTGGGATTTCTCCGGCGTACACCTCACTGACTTCCAGCAAGGCATAGGAGCAGATGGTAAGCCCAATGATAGCCGTTGCAACGGCTAAAGTCTTTAATATGGTCATTATGCAGCCCTCCTCGAATAGGCAATAGTCAGGGACAATGCTTAAATTGTTACCCCTTCCCTCTGAGCCATAATGCAAATTCCTATAAGAAGTTGGTTATTTGACTATGAAAAGTGTTCTGTTTAGAAGCCTCCAAAAGGTAATTAACCCTCTTGGAGGCTGCGTATCGGCACCTTCTGGAACACTATCCTCATGACTCTCTCCCAAAGATTTTTGGTAGACTGACTTGGGGACGAATGTTTATCTTGACGACACCCTTTAGCATCCATGGATTGAGGATTATGAATTGAAATGTGCATAAAAAGGGCAGAGCCACTGCTGACCCTCCTCTTTTTAACATTGTTGGCGGGGGGTTTTCCTAATCCACCCCTCGAAGGTGCTTTGAAAGGGAAGTTACGTGAAGATGAGCGGAATCAACCGCCGCCCTGGGAAAAGCATATTATGCCCCAAATTTAATAGTTCGAAACTACAGAAAATCAAATTTCCAGAGGGATTGCCTCCCCATTTATTTCTACTTCAATAAAGTACATATCATCGAATCAGGATTTTTTTGCATTTTTGATGCCGAGTCTCGGCTATCACCATAAGCTCCCATAACCACTCTATCTTTCTCAAACTTCAATATTTTAATGGAAGTCAAGAATGGAAGAGTTTTTCACAAAAGTCCTGAATTATTCCATAAAGAAGTGTGAAAAACCTTTCCCACTCATTATTGAATTCGGTTTGAAACATTGTATTAAAACAGAAACATTTTAAAACTCGATTACAGGAAGGAAGCGTTGACCAACTTTGCAGTGTCGGTAAGGTCAAATAGGGGAAGGAGGCTCATTGGTAGCGTAGTCCAAAGAGGAAGAAACATGAAGAGAGTCATGTCATTTATGTTGTTAGTGAGACAATTTTTGCATCTCAATTTCTGGTAAGGTCGTTGAAAGTTTAAAGGGGATGAATCCATATTGGAAAAGAGATTGCTGTCTTCAAAAAAACTTGACAAGTCCCAGGGGAGTTTGTTAAATAATACCCAATATCGAACAAAGAGGATTTAAGTGGAGAATATTTACAGGATCAAACAGGGTAATTATTGGTGGTGGCAGAACATAGAGGGGGAGGTCTACCAGGTGCCATCATGAACATTTAAATTGCAAGTAAGGGCCATGGGCGGCTTCCAGTCTCCCATGGCCTTTTTTATTTCTGCCTCTTCATAGGCGGACTCAGATCGAAAAAGGCTATGGTCAGAAACCATAGCCTTTTTTGTTTTAAAGGAAAATTATTTAAATCCAAATGAAAGGAGCAAGGGGATGATCAAAGAGGCAACAGGCAAGGCGGTACTAAAGAAAGACTTAACAGAAGAAGAAATGAGGGAGGTGATGGAGGAGATTACAACAGGAAGTGTATCCGATGCACAAATCGCTTCATTTATTACAGCCCTAAGGATGAAGGGAGAGACCCCTCAAGAGATCACCGTCGCAGCAAGGTCCATCAAGGATAAGGTCTCGACGATCCATGGAGGGGAGGATGTTGTGTGCGTGGACCGTGAGGAAATCACGGTCGAAAGGGAAACGATCCTAAGCACGGCAAAGGGGTTAACGGAGGGAACGAAGACATTTAATATCTCGACAGCAACAGCCTTCGTGGTAGCAGGAGGGGGTCTAAAAGTGGCCAAACATGGGAGAAAATTTGTTTCTCCTCTTTGTGGGTCTGCAGATGTCGTTGAGGCATTGGGGATCAATCTTGATATGACGACCACTCAACTGGAAAGATGCATTAAGGAAATCGGTATTTGTTTCCTTTACGGACCTATAGCCCAAAATGGTTTGAGACACATTATTTCGCTCCGGGAGAAGATCGGCATCAGGACAATATTCAACCTTTTGGAACCTCTGATCAACCCCGCAGGCGCAAAGATCCAGGTATTGGGCGTTTATAAACCGAGGTTGACAGAGACGATGGCCACTGTTTTGAAGAATCTTGGGATTCAAAAGGGTCTCGTTGTCCACGGAGAAGATACCTTGGATGAGATGAGCATCACTGGAAAGACCAAGGTTACCGAGTTTAAAGGTGGACGAAAAAAGACCTACCTCATCAAGCCTGAAGAGTTTGGGTTGAAAAGGGGAAAGCTCATTGAGATCGAAGGCGGGGATAAGAAGAAAAATGCCGAGATCATCATTGAAATCCTGAGGGGCTCTCGAGGGATAAAGCGAGATATCACTGTCTTGAACGCGGCAGGAGTCTTTATGATAGCCGGGAGGGCAAAAAATCTCGGCGAAGGGATTGAGTTGGCCAATCAATCCATCGATTCGGGGGAAGCTTTCAATAAATTGGAGAGACTGATCCAATTCACCAATACCGAGCGCAGGTATTTAAGAGATCCCTATGAAGCGGAAATGGGAAAATCTCCGGGAGGCCATTTTCAAGGGTTTTGATGATGATTCTATCCCCTGTCTTTACCGGAGGGAAAAACTACTTACCACTCAGAGCATTCGATAGATTGTTTTTTGAGCCGTTTTGACAACGAGGAGATTAGAAAAATGATCACTCCCTCTTTATCCGATTTTAAACGATTGGCGACCCAGGGGAACCTCATTCCCATCTTTGAGGAAATTCATTTTGATTGGGAAACACCCATCTCCGCCTTCCGAAAGATCGATGATGGAAAGTCCTCTTTCCTTCTCGAAAGTGTGGAGGGAGGCGAGAAATGGGGACGCTACAGTTTCTTAGGCTCCGGGTCCTCCCACCTCTTCCGAAGCAAAGGAGAGGATTTTGAAATTCTTAAGAATGGTGAAGTCCTTCAAAGGGCTAAGGTGAAAGACCCGCTCCGAGCGCTTGAGAATTTTATGGGGATTTACCACCCTGTTCTGCACGATGATCTTCCGAGGTTTTCCGGAGGTGCGGTGGGCTACCTGGGTTATGATGTCGCGAGGTCTTTTGAGAGGATTCCAGAGCAACTTCAACGGAATATAGATCTTTATGACTGTTCGTTCATGATCACCGATGTCCTGCTGGCCTTTGACAACTTAAAGAAGAAGATCAAGGTCATCTTCAATCTATTCTTGGACGGCCGGCAGAGTTTGGAGGACGCCTATCAAGAGGCGCGGGATAAGATTAAGTCGATCATTGCGAGGCTCCAAAGACAAAATCCTCCTTCTCCAGTCAGGAGCCCTCTTACTCCCTCTCCGCTGAGTTCGAATTTCAGCAAGGAAGATTATATGAAAGTGGTCGAGAGAGCAAAGGAATATATCCGGGCCGGAGACATCATTCAGGTGGTGCCTTCGCAACGGTTTTCAACGGAGGTTCACTGTGAGCCTTTCGATATTTATCGCGCCCTTCGAAGCGTCAATCCTTCGCCTTACCTCTTCTATCTAAAGATGAACGGTATTGTCCTCATGGGAAGCTCCCCGGAAGTGATGGTTCGTCTGGAAGACAAGCAGATTGAGCTCCGGCCAATTGCCGGCACCCGCAGGCGGGGGAAGACCAAGGAGGAAGACCTGGCGCTGGAAAAAGATCTTCTGGCCGATGAGAAGGAGAAGGCCGAACATATCATGCTGGTTGACCTTGGCCGAAATGACGTGGGCCGTGTCTCCGAGATAGGCTCGGTCAAGGTGACCGAGCTGATGACCGTAGAAAGGTACTCCCACGTCATGCATATCGTTTCGAATGTTCAGGGCGAGCTCGCGCCGGGAAAAAACGCCTTCGACGTCTTTCGCGCCACTTTTCCTGCTGGGACGGTTTCCGGCGCTCCAAAAATCCGGGCGATGGAAATCATCGAAGAGCTCGAACCCTTTCGCCGCGGGTTCTATGCCGGAGCCGTAGGGTACTTCAGTTTTTTGGGAAATATGGATACGTGCATTACCATACGCTCCATTCTCATCAAGGATGGGAAGGCCTATGTGCAGGCAGGCGGAGGCGTTGTCGTGGATTCCGATCCGGAGAAGGAATATGAAGAAACGTTGCACAAGGCCCAGGCCATTTTTAAAGCCATTCAACTTGCTGAGGAGGGGTTGCCGTGATTCTCTTGATCGATAACTATGATTCCTTCACCTACAATCTTTTCCATTGTATCGCCCAGCTCGGGGAAGAGGTGATCGTCCGAAGGAATGACGCTGTCTCCGTTGAAGACGTGACAAATCTAAAACCGACTTCTGTCTTTCTTTCTCCCGGTCCCCGATCACCCAAAGAAGCGGGAATGACGGTTGAAGTGATCAAGCGGTTTTATCAGGTGATTCCCATCATGGGAGTCTGCTTAGGGCACCAGGCGATTGGGTATGCCTTTGGCGGCAAGGTGATCAGGGCCGAACGGATCAAACATGGCAAGACCTCTCCCATTTTTCATGACGGTCAAACCATTTATCGTGGCTTACCTAATCCCTTTGAGGCGACGCGTTACCACTCTCTTATTGTCGATAGAAAGGGGCTGCCGGAATGCCTCGAGATAAGCGCTTGGACGGAGGAAGGGGAGATCATGGGACTGAGGCACCGGGAACATAAGGTGGAAGGAGTGCAATTTCATCCGGAATCGATTTTGACGCCTCTCGGAAGCCTGATCATCAAGAATTTCGTAGCACTTTAGCGCTTTGAAATGGAGTGCCATTTGTCCCTTGGTTCCCGCCAAGGCCGGGACTTCCGAAGTTTTAGGATGCGGTTTTTCATATTTTATGGTTTTGAAACGAGGAAAGTGAACGAAACGCTGCCGTCCCATTGGAGCCACCTGAATGAACCGGGGAAAGGTTTCCGCCCTAAAACTTCTTCAATCCCGTCCTTAGCGGAAACCGGCGTCACGTGGGCCGATTTTTCAAAGCGCGATAGTGTTAGAGAATTTCATTCTATTTCCGTGTAAAGGAGACTGAAGCAATGGACAATCTGGTGAATATCTTCGATTCATTTCATCCCGGCTGGCGAGAGAGAAGATATGTGAATCGGTTTATTGCCATCCTTAAAGAGTTAGTCATTCCCACCTATTCTATTCTGGAGACAAGGATAGAAAACCATAAGGCGATCTATCCGAAGGAGTGGGGTCAAATCGTTTCCGCTTTAAAAGAGGCGCATTTCTTTAAGCTCTTTGCGCCCCCTGAATACGGAGGGGAAAAAGTTTCTGAACAAGAGATCTACTTTATGATGGAGCTATTCGGCTACGCCTCTCCGGGCTTGGGCATCATTTTTGTGTCCCATGGACGTGCGATCGATATCTTGCTCGGCGGGAGTGAGGAGCAAAAGAAGGAATATCTTCCCAGGATGGCAGAAGGGGATTTTGGGGCCATTGCGATCACCGAGGAGAAGGCCGGATCGGATGCAAGCGCCGTGGGCTTGAGGGCGGACAGGGTGGGCCCTCACTATGTGTTTAACGGACAGAAGATTTTTATCTCGAACAGCGGCCTGGCCGGGCTTTATGCCATTCTGGCCAACACAAAGGGCAGATTGGGCCCCCGTTCCTTGAGTGTGTTCATCGTTGAGGATGATCTGCCAGGCTTCACGATCAAAGAATTGCCCAAAAAAGATGGGTTGAGCGTCTTGCCGACAGGGCAGCTCATTTTTAAAGATTCCCCCGTCCCCGCAAAGAATCTTGTGGGAAATGAAGCGATGGGTCTGGTCCTGGCCCTCGACGTGATCGATAGAGGAAGAATTCATATTGCGGGCATCTGCTGCGGGTTGGCTTACCGGATCTTTCGCGAACTTTATCAATATGCCCATCAAAGAAAACAGTTCGATCATCCCCTGACGAGCAGTCAGGATATCAGCTTTCAGATCTCAGATATGTTTACCCGAATTAACGCCGCCAGAGGGCTTTGCCTCCATGCCTTGAAACAGGTGGGCACCTCCTATTACAGGATGAGCTCTTCTCAGGCAAAGCTATTCGCCTCTCAGGTGGTCATGGATGTGGCTGCCCGGGCGCAGGTGTTAATGGGCGGAAGGGGTTACTTCAGAAATGAGCTGATCAACCAGCTGAGTGCGGATGCTCGGGGAATGGAATATCTCGAGGGAACCTCCAACATTCAAAAAATGATTATCGGCCGGGAATTATTCAGGATATACCATAAGGAAAAAGTGGGTTGAGAGATGGGGAGAGTCAGAGTGTGTCATAATCGCGGCGTTGACGGAAGAGACAGTCGGGTTCCAAAGTCTTAGAATGCGGTCTCTTAGGAATGGCTAATCGGTGCTTGCGGAAAATGAAGTCATCTCAAGCTTATGAAGCGTCTGAATCTCACATGTTAAAGGTTGCCGCTCTAAGGCTTTTCCACCCGGCCGTCTCTTCCGTCTTGTTTGGAATTGGTTTTTACTATTGCGACACAGTCTCTGATGGATGAGTGAGAGGGTGAGAGGAGGAATAGAATCATGATTAAGGTAGCCATTGCTAAGGTGGTCAAAAGGAATCACCTGACAGAGGCTGAGATGGAGCAGGTCATGGAAGAGATCATGACCGGCGCGGCCACGCCTGCCCAGATCGGTTCGTTCGTCACGGCCCTCCGGATAAAGGGGGAGACCGTGGATGAGATCACCGGCGCGGCCCGCGTGATGAGAGCAAAGGCGGTCAGAATCCTCGTGAAGGATCAGCCGGTGAGCATTGATCGCGATGAGATCAATATCGAGGATGAAACCATCCTCGATACCTGCGGCACAGGGGGCGACGGCACCAACACGTTTAACATCTCCACGGCCTGTGCCTTTGTGGCCGCGGGAGCGGGCGTGAGGGTTGCCAAACACGGCAATCGCGCCGTCTCCAGCGAGTGCGGGAGCGCAGATGTCATTGAAGATCTTGGGATCAAATTGGACATCACGCCTGCGGACGTGGAACGATGCATCTGCGAAGTCGGTATCGGGTTTCTCTTTGCCCCTCTTTTTCATGGGGCCATGAAACACGCTGCGGGTGCACGGAGGGAGATAGGGATCCGAACCATTTTCAATCTGCTGGGCCCTCTGACCAATCCCGCTGGGGCCACCGCACAGGTCTTGGGAGTTTACGACCCTGGCCTGACAGAGAAACTTGCCCATGTTCTTAGAAAGCTTGGGACGAAAGATGCCTTTGTCGTTTGCGGAGAAGGGACATATGACGAAATCAGTATCTGCGGTTCTACCCGGATCTCTCATCTCAAGAATGGAGAGGTGGAGACCTTTAACCTGACGCCCGAAGAGGTGGGGCTTAAGCGGGCTTCCCCTGACGAAATAGGCGGAGGAAACGCCTTTGTGAATGCCCGGATCATCCGAGATGTCCTGAATGGCCAGAAAGGCCCGAAGAGAGACGTCGTCCTATTCAATGCCGCGGCGGCCTTTTTGGCTGCGGGTCTGGACGGCCACTTTAAAGAAGGTATCCGGCGGGCAGAAGATTCGATTGATTCCGGCAAGGCGATGGAAAAACTCGAAAAGCTTGTCGGCCTGACACACCAATTGGCACCTCGCGTCTGATGAGAAGAGATGGGAGTTTTCTCATGCACTCAAAAATGGAAGAGATCGTAGCGCATAAACAGATTGAGGTCGAGGCGCTAAGAAAAAGAGGAGTGCCTGCGGTAACAAATAAGGATCTGCCTCCTCTCCGTGATTTTAAGGCCGCCATCTCCGTGGCGAACAGGATCGGTGTCATTGCTGAGATCAAGTTCGCCTCTCCTTCCGCGGGTGCCATCCGTGAAAAAATGGACCCTTGCGCGGTTGGCCGCATTTATGAAGAGGCGGGGGCAGCAGCCATCTCCCTTCTTACCGATAGCCGATTCTTTGGCGGGAGCCTGTGCGATTTTCCACTCCTAAAAAAGGTGGTCTCTCTCCCGATATTGCGCAAGGACTTTATCATCGATGAGATTCAGCTGAGGGAGTCGCGCTTCTACGGCGCAGACGCAGTGCTTCTCATTGCCCGCATCCTTTCAAAAAATCAATTGAAGAAGCTGCTCGTTTTCTGTAAGGAGCTGGGATTGACTTCCCTGACCGAAATCCATGATCATGAGGATCTTGAGAAGGCGTATGACTGCGGGGCGGAGGCGATTGGAATCAATAACCGGAACCTTGAAAGCTTCGAAGTGACTCTGCGCACTACGCTCGATCTCGCCCGTCTGATTCCTAAGGGTTGTATCCTCGTGAGCGAAAGCGGCATCTCCAACAAGGAGGATATGCAGCTGTTGAGAAAAAGCGGCATCCGTGCCGTTCTCGTGGGGACTTCTTTGATGAAGAGCAAAGACATGGCGAAGAAGACAAGGGAGCTGGTGAATTGCGGCAGGCAGATGGGAGAACCGGATGGTGGAGATTAAAATCTGCGGGATCACCAATATCAGCGATGCCCTTATAGCTGCCGAGTGCGGTGCCGATGCCGTCGGATTTATTTTTTATCCGCAAAGTCAAAGGTATGTGGCGCCGGCGAAGGCAAAAGAAATTATTCAAAAGCTCCCCTGCGAGATTAGTAAAGTGGGGGTTTTCGTCAATCACGAGATAGAAGAGGTCAAGGAAATTGTTCAATTCTGCGGCCTCGACTTGATTCAGCTCCACGGGGATGAGCCGCCTGAATACTGCGCTCAGTTCCCGATGTCTTCTCTGATTAAGGCTGTTTCTTGTCGGACGAGAAAAGAGATACAGGAGCTGAAGAATTATCCCGCCGGGGCTGTCCTGATGGATGGACGCGACCCGGGACACTTTGGAGGAACTGGAAAAATTTCGGACTGGAGACTGGCAATCAGGGTGAAAGAGACGCATCCTCTTATCCTTGCCGGTGGATTAAATAAGGAGAACATCAGGAAGGCCATCGAGACCGTTAAGCCGCAAGCCGTGGACATCAACAGTGGTGTGGAGATCTCGCCCGGAAAGAAGGACCCCCGTAAGGTGACGGAGATCATCAGGATGGTGCGCGCGATCAATCAAATCATAACCGGTACGACAGAAAGGCCCGGTGAGCACAAAGATGTCTTGAGTGAAGTAAGCATCTTCCACACGAGTGGAAAATAAAAAATAATCCCATTGGAACGAAGAAGCTGTGTCGCAATTGTAGGGGCTTGATTTATACATGACGACATAAGTCTTGTTTAGGTTGTCATTCCGGGCTTGACCCGGAATCCAGTGTTTTCCTGGATTCCTGCTGGAGTTTACCCCGTACTTGATACGGGGCAGGAATGACTTCCTTTGCCGTGATTAATGTCGCCGTGCATATCAAGCCCACCGATAGGGCTCAATGAATTGAGGCCCTACGGCATGTTCTATTCGGTAAATCATATTATGATTCAGTTTCTTGAAAAGGAGAGGGAACGGCCAGAAAAGAGGAAACCATTTATGCAAGAAATTCTTCCAGACAGGGAAGGACATTTCGGTATCTTAGGCGGAAAATACGTGCCGGAGACACTCATGGCTCCACTCATCGAGTTGGAAAAGGCGTACCGTTCCGTAAGAAAGGACTCTTCCTTTCAAAAGGAACTGAATTTTTATTTGAAGGACTACGCAGGGAGGCCGACACCGCTCTATTTTGCGAAAAGGCTGACGGAGAAGCTCAAGGGGGCGAAGATCTATCTCAAGCGGGAAGACCTGACGCATACGGGAGCCCATAAGATCAACAATACCCTGGGCCAGGCCTTGCTGGCCAAAAGGATGGGAAGAGAGAGGGTTGTCGCTGAGACAGGAGCGGGTCAACACGGGGTGGCCACAGCCACTGCTGCCGCCCTCTTAGACCTGAAATGTACCGTCTACATGGGGGAGGAGGACATCCAGCGGCAATCCCTGAATATCTTCAGAATGAAGCTCCTCGGAGCTGAGGTCATTCCTGTCTCCTCGGGCAGCAAGACATTGAAGGATGCGGTCAACGAAGCACTCCGGGATTGGGTCACCCATGTCCGGGATACCTACTATCTGCTTGGATCGGCAGTCGGTCCTCACCCCTATCCAATGATGGTCAGAGATTTTCAGTCCGTCATTGGTCGGGAAACGAGAAAACAGGTACTGGAGAAGGAAAACCGTCTTCCCGATTGTCTCATCGCCTGTGTGGGAGGAGGGAGCAACGCCATCGGCCTCTTCCATCCGTTCTTCAAAGACAGTGTCCGTTTCATCAGCGTAGAGGCCGGAGGTCTTGGGGTGAACTCAGGAAAGCATGCCGCTTCGCTCTGCGCCGGCTCCATCGGGACGCTTCACGGAAGTAAGAGCTACATCTTGCAGAGCGATTCCGGCAACATCCTGGAGACGCATTCCTTTGCCCCTGGCTTGGATTACCCTGGTGTTGGACCGGAGCATGGTTACTACAAAGAAAGCAGAAGAGCGGAGTATGTGACGGTCACGGATGAGGAGGCTCTCGAGGCCTTTCATCTTCTGTCCCAAACCGAAGGAATCCTCCCGGCTTTAGAAAGCGCCCATGCACTGGCCCATACTAAGAAGATCGCGGCTTCATTTAGAAGGGATGAAATTCTCATCATCAATCTCTCAGGACGCGGAGACAAAGATGTTCAATCCGTGGCCCTGAGGCGAGGAGTCGAGCTATGAGCCGAATCAATCCTACCTTCGCTCGTCTTAAGAAGAGGGGTCAATCAGCTTTGATCCCTTTTATCATGGCGGGCGATCCGGATATCGAGACGACAGAGGCTTTGGTGTTAAGAATGGCGGAGGCCGGAGCAGATATCATCGAACTGGGGATCCCTTTTTCGGATCCCATTGCAGATGGTCCGACCATCCAAGCTGCTTCTCATCGGGCTCTGCAAAATGGGGTTAACCTCAAAGATGTTTTGCATATGGCTGAAAAATTGAGGGGGATCAATACCCCCCTGGTTCTCATGACCTATTTCAATCCGGTTCTTCGGTACGGCTTGAAGGATTTTGCAGAAAGCTGTGGACGAAGCGGAGTGGATGGAGTGATCATTCCCGACCTTCCGCCTGACGAAGCAGGGCAATGGATTGGCGACGCGCGGAAAATGGATTTAGATACGGTCTTCCTCATCGCCCCCACCAGCCCTCCGGACCGAATCCGTTTGGTGAGCCGACACAGCCGAGGGTTCATCTATTATGTTTCGGTAACGGGTGTCACCGGAGCAAGGGAGAATCTTCCGGATGACCTGGAGCCTGCGGTCAAGGGAATAAAGGAGCAAAGCAAAAAGCCGGTGGCCGTTGGGTTCGGCATCTCCACTCCAGAGCAGGCTAAGAGGATCGGCCTTTTTGCTGATGGCGTCATCGTAGGGAGCGCCATTGTAAAAATGATCGAAGAGAACGTGAGACATCCGGAGTTAACGCTCAAGGTGAAGGATTTTGTTTCTTCCTTTGTCGAGGCATTGAAGTCGTGAGGGATCCCCAGCTTCAGCCGTCCTCCACTGCCCCTCTTCCCTTAACTTAAGATTAACCTGTTAACCCCCCCTTTCATCCCCACTAGATTAAGGGTCCCTCCTCTTTCATCCCCCCCTTAACTTAAGGGGAGGCGGGGGGGTTACAACAACGCGATGACACCCACAGGTTTGCACTTCACCCTTGACAAAAGGCCAAGAAATCGAGTACCTTTCAGTCCGTTATTTGTACCCCAAAACCGTAGGCCCCGTCAAAAATGATGCCTCGCAACCACTGGCGTTTCTAACGGCTCTGCGATTTTGATTACGGATTACGGGGGAAAGTCGATGGGTTGATTTTGGATGGAAAAGACCTTATAATTCGTTAGGTTTGTGGAAGGCATGGCAATCATTGGTTCGATGAGACCAATCGATCATATCATCACCAGGGGGTAGGAACAGTGTTTATCACATTGCTAAAATCGAAGATCCACAGGGCAACCGTTACAGGAGCCGACATTGACTATGAGGGAAGCATCACCGTTGACAAGGAACTGATGGGTGTTGCCAAACTCGTAGAGTATGAAAAAGTGGACGTTTATAATATCAGCAATGGACAAAGATTTTCAACGTATGTGATGAAGGGCGAACACGGCAGGGGTGAGATTTGCTTAAACGGTGCCGCCGCCAGGCTTGTTTCAGTAGGAGATCTCATCATTATCTGCTCTTATTCTCATCATGATGAGAAAGAGATTGGGAAACACAAACCTGTGATCGTTCATGTTGATGAAAAGAATAGGATAAAGGAAATTAAGATAGTAGGTATGTCATCCAAAAACATGACTTAACACTCCTGTAAGATCGTTGATGACTCACCCTCCCAAAAATTTGACCCCGCCTGCAGTGCCAACTTACAAGAAGACTGACTGACATATAGCCAAGATCGATGAGAAAGAGTCAACAATTTAAATTGGTCACTTTTGACCTCGATGGAACACTTACCCGGGAACGATCCATCTGGGAATATATTCATAAGCGATTGGGCAAATGGTATGGGTTTGCAGAGGATTATCAGAATCAGTTTCTGGCCGGGGAGATCTCTTACAAAGAATTTTGTGAGCGCGATGCCCAAGTCTGGAAGGGGATGGAAGTGGAGGAGCTGCTGGAGATCGTCAAAGCGGTTCCGTTTCACCCGGGCGTGGATGGGCTGATCCATTACCTCAAACAGAAAGGGTTGAAGCTCTCGCTGGTCTCTTCCGGGCTTTCTCTCCTTTCGGATTGGGTACACGAGAAATATGGGTTTGATTACTCTGTCTCTAATGATCTTCTTCATGAAAATGGAATATTAACGGGGAGGGTAAGGATTCAGGTCCATTATGATAAGAAAGCACAATGGGTGAGGAAGATTCTCAAGAAATTTAGAGTGAAGCCTGACGAGGTGATCGCCATCGGAGATAGCAAAGGAGATATGGACATGTTTCAGATGGTGGGGTTCTCCGTTGCTTTCAATTCGTCCTGTCTCGACATCGAGAAGATAGCCAATATCTGTGTTCCGAGCCAGAATCTTGCCGATATCATACCAAAGTTGCCGATTTAATAAAAACGGACACGGAGCACGGACACGCCTGCGTGCCGTAACGCAGGCACTTCGGCGTGCAGGCACGGTGACGAGGAAATGTCCTGGGAATTAGATTTTATAAGGTGGGCCAATAGGTGGTGGAGCACATCCATCTTAGATCAAATCCTCCCCTGGCTGACCTATCTCGGAAGCCATATTGCGTTCATCTTATTCATTATTCTTAGCTGGGTTCTCACCAAACAAAGAAAAATTCTCCGTCCTCTTCTTCTGCTCTATGTTATTCAATCAGTTGTCCTCTACGGGCTTAAGTTTCTAGTAAAAAGAGAGAGGCCTCTCTTTTTTTTGGAGATGGCCTCAAAACTCTCCAGAAGTCCGGGAGAAATTTTGGACCCCAGTTTTCCGAGCGCCCATGCGACTTTTTCGTTTATGATGGCAACCCTTTTGGCTAACCGGTTTCCGCGATACCGGGTTATTTTTTTCATTGGTGCTGCCTTTATCGGTTGGACCCGAATTTACTTAGGCCTTCATTATCCGACGGATGTCATTGCAGGAGGCCTCTTGGGTTATGGGATAACGAAATTATATCTGAAGATATCCAGCCCTCAGAGTTTTATGAGACCGCCTCAGACCGACGAATAATTGGTCCCACACCTTGCCCCCGACCTGGGGAAATCCCTCTCCGAGCCTTCATAAGGCCCATCTTCAATAGGAATGGGACAGGGACGCATCCAGAGAAGGAATTCTGGTGAGGGCCATTACTCGTGTGCCCGACTCCCTAAACGGGCGGGCCGATGAAGCCTCTTCAAGGGATCCCCCCAGGTGGGGGCTAACAGAAAAAAACGGCGGAAGGCAAAGGGACAAAAACCGTTGACAGTTCTTTTGGCTCTGGTAGAATGAGTGCAAAGGGTTGACTTTTCAGAAAGGTCTTATAAAATAGAATTTGCACCGGGCGCTTAGTTCAGGGGGAGAACGCCTGCTTCACACGCAGGAAGTCAGAGGTTCAAATCCTCTAGCGCCCACCATATTTTCGAAGGTGGAAAGTAGAGTGTAGAAAGTGGTTCAGAATTTTCGACCTGCCACTTTCCACTCTCGACCTACGAGAGCGAAGCGAGATGTCGGGACATTCAAAGTGGAGCACGATTAAGCGGAAAAAAGGCGCGGCCGATGCCAAGCGGGGAAAGCTTTTCACCAAGGTTATCAAAGAGATCATGGTGGCAGCCCGTATGGGGGGAGGCGATATCAATGCCAACCCGAGGCTCCGGACCGCCGTTCTCGCAGCCAGAGCAGAAAATATGCCGAAGGATAATATTGAAAGGGCGATCAAGAAGGGGACCGGAGAACTGGAAGGGGTCAACTACGAAGAGCTGACGTATGAAGGTTACGGACCGGGCGGCGTGGCCATGATGCTGGAAGTAGTGACGGATAATAAAAATCGCACCGTTGCCGATGTGAGACATGTCTTCTCCAAATACAACGGAAGCCTTGGTGAGACGGGTTGCGTTTCATGGATGTTTGAAAAGAAGGGGTTGATCACCATCGAAAAGGATGGAGCCGACGAAGATCGTCTGATCGAAGTCGCATTGGATGCGGGGGCTCTTGACGTGAAAGATTCGGGCAAGGAATTCGAAGTGACAACCGACCAGGCCAGTTTCGAAGAAGTAAAGAAGGTTATTGAAGAGGCCGGTTTCAAATACAGCTACGCTGAGATAACCATGGTTCCCCAGAGCACTGTTCGCTTGAGTGGAAAAGAGGCGGAACAGATGCTGAAGTTAATGGAAGGACTTGAAGATTCTGACGACGTGACGAGAGTTTACGGCAATTTCGATATTGCCGAGGAGGAGATGGAACGGCTCAGTGCATAAGCATTCCTCTCTCAGCGATTTTATAGGCCACCCTCTTCTATCAGGAAAGTGATCGGGTGGCTTTTTCACATCTGGAGAAATCTCTTGGTGAAGGCGATTGGAATTGATCCAGGCTTAGCCATGACGGGTTTTGGAGTGGTAGAGGCCCTTTCCAGAGGAGGGAGGGCCTGTGATTGGGGAGCCATTCGCACCGATGCAAATTGTCCTATGCCCTTTCGTTTAAAAAGCATCTATGATGAGCTCAAAGGACTTCTCGAAAAATGGAGCCCCGACCTTCTTGCCTTAGAAGAGGTCTTTGTCCTGAAGCAGTATCCCAAGGCAGCCATCCAGTTGGGAGAGGTGAGAGGGGTGATCTACCTTGCGGCTCAAGAAATGGACATTCCTGTGGTTGAACTGAGACCGACGGAGGTAAAGAGTGCGTTGACCGGAAGCGGTCGGGCCGATAAGGAACAGATGAAGAAGGCGATCCGCCAAATCCTCAGAATCGAAAATCCCCTGAACTCGAGCCACGCAGGGGATGCCCTGGCCCTGGCCTTGACCGGCCTTTCCCGAAACGAAAATTTTCATTGGTAATCTCTGCTTCTTAAAAGAGAAGCAGAGAAATTACAAATTACAAGCACCAAATTCCAAATAAGCACCAATGACCAAAATACCAAGCTCTAGAATAGATGATCGTTTAGAATTTCGAAATTGGAATTTCGGATTTGTTTGGGATTTGGATATTGGGATTTGGGATTTTTGTGGATGGCTATATCTAAGGAAATGAAAGGATAACAAAGCGTAAGACGGAATTTGGGTAGGCAGAGAGATGATTCGCTATATTGAGGGAAAGCTGCTCAAGAAAGAAGAGGACAGAATCGTTGTCCTGGCAAATGGGGTAGGGTATGAAATCCTCCTCCCGGCGATTGTTCGACAGACCTTCAATCAGAAGAGAGCGGGGGAAGACGGAGAGATCGTCAAACTTTACGTATACTACCACCAGACGGAACGGCAACCCAAGCCTCTTCTCATCGGTTTTAATTTCGAGCCGGAGAAGGAGTTCTTCGAAAAATTCATTACGGTGGAAGACATCGGTCCGCCGACTGCGGTGAAGGCCCTCATGATGCCCATCCCGAAGATTGCCAAGGCGATAGAGGAAAGGGATTCGAAAACCCTTGGAAGCCTGAAGGGAGTGGGGAGGAGAACGGCTGAAAAGATCATCGCTACCCTCCAGGGGAAAGTTGGTAAATTCGCGCTGATGAGGGAGGATCAAATTCCAGTCGATGTGGAGGTCGTGGACTTTAAGAAACAGGTGGAGGAGGTTTTGGTAAAGGACCTCGGCCATAAGTTAGGCGAAGCACAACGTTTGGTGAAAGAGGCGATGGTCAGAAATCCCAATGTCTCCAGCCCTGAGGAGTTGTTTGAAGAAGTGTACCGGGGACAAAAGGAGATTGTCCCCTGAAATCCCAAATTCCAAATTCGAAATTTCAAATAAGTTCCAAGCTCCGAATTATCAAAATAAGTTTGTTTCGGATTTCGATCATTGGTATCAAATCCCCCCCTGCCTACCGGCGGGCAGGCAACCCCCTTTACTAAAGGGGGGCGGGGGGGATTTATGATTTTCATGGTTCGAGCCTGCCCGCCGGCAGGCAGGGGTGATGGACCCGTCACGTAAGATTTATTTGTCATTTGGTGCTTACTCAATGGGGATAGTATGATGGAATCCGAAGAGAGCAGACGACCTGATCCAAAGGTGGAAGCCGAGGGGACCCAGCCTGAAGCCGAGGATTACCTCGACCTGAGGCCTCGTAAGCTTTCTGAGTACATTGGTCAGAAACAGGTGGTGGAGACCCTGGAGATCGCAATCCAGGCGGCTAAGAAGCGTGGGGAGCCTCTGGATCACATCCTTTTTCATTCCCCGCCCGGGTTGGGAAAAACCACCCTTGCCCATATCATTGCCACAGAGTTGGGAGTTCGCATTGTCACCTCCTCCGGGCCTGCTATTGAAAAAGGAGGCGACCTGATCAGCATCCTCACGCATTTGGAGAGAGGGGATGTTTTGTTCATCGATGAAGTGCACCGTCTTCCCAAGATCGTGGAGGAATTCCTTTACCCAGCCATGGAAGATTTCTGCATTGATTTCATTTTTGATAAAGGAGCTCATGCGAGAAGCCATCGATACAGGCTGGAACGGTTCACGTTTGTGGGCGCCACCACACGAGCGGGCCTTCTTTCTGCACCGCTTCGGGAGCGCTTTGGAATATTGAGGAACCTCGATTTCTATTCCGTGGAAGAACTCTGCCAAGTGGTCAGGCGGTCGGCGGCCCTGTTAAGAATTCCCATTGACGAAGGGGGGACAGAGGAGATCGCCAAGCGGTCGAGAGGGACACCGAGAATTTCGAACCGGCTTCTTAAACGCGTCAGGGATTTTGCTGAGATCCGCGGGCAAGGAAAGATCGACAAGGCCATTGCCGATGAGGCACTGCGCTTGGAAGGAGTGGATGAAATCGGTTTGACAAGCCTTGACCGAAGGTTCCTGGAAACGATCATCCGGTATTACAAAGGAGGACCCGTGGGTCTTGAGGCGATTGCAGCGACCCTCCAGGAAGAAGCAGACACATTGGTTGACATGATCGAACCGTTTCTCCTCAAGATCGGCTTTGTGGCAAGAATGCAGAACGGAAGGAAAGCCACAGAATTAGCGTATCAGCATTTCGGCCTCCCCTACTCAGAATCGGGGAGGCAGCTCTCCCTTCCCACCCGAAAAAAACCTTGATTTGATTCAGCCAAATCAGCCCCCCCCTTTTTTGCTGCTTTGGGAGGAGGAAAGTTTCTCAATTGCTTTCTTTATCCCAATTTAGTAAACTCACATTACACTCACCCAAGAAAAGGTTCCGATATTAATGAAACAATCGGGTAAGAGTAAAAACCCGAAAGGGATAAAGGACTGGCCTAAGTCAGAACGTCCTCGGGAACTTTTGCTGGACAAGGGACCTGAGTTTGTTTCTGATGCGGGCTTGGTGGCAATATTGCTCCGCATTGGGATAAAAGGGAAGGATGCTGTTTCCTTGGGACGGGAGTTGATTAAGCATTTTGGCAGTCTTCGCGGGTTACTCAATGCTGACAAGAAGGAACTCCAAAAAATTAAGGGATTGGGGCCTGCAAAGATTGCACAGTTAGTCGCAGCCAAAGAGGTTGTCAAGCGGCAACTAAAAGAGCAAGTTGTCGGCAAAAGCGTTATCTGTGGGCCGGAAGATCTGATTGAGTATCTTTCTCTATCCATGGGCGATTTGAAAGAAGAAGTTTTCAAGGTTATTTATTTAAATAGCGCCAATGCCGTTCTGGCTGTTGAAGATTTGTTTAAGGGCACGATTGACCAATCAGCAGTATACCCCAGAGAGATCATAAGAAGAGCTTTTGAGCTAAATGCCATTGGTCTCGTCTTTGTTCACAATCATCCTTCAGGAGATTTAAAGCCAAGCCAAAGCGATCTATCCTTGAATCGGAAGTTGGTAGAAGCCTGCCATGCCGTTAACTTAACGCCCCTGGATCACTTAATTATAGGTCAAAACGGATATATTTCACTAAAAAATAATTACTAATAATTCATATAATTAAGTTTATCAACATGTTAACTGAAGATAAACTATAATTTTAGATAGTTGTTGACATTTATTTAACAATATGGTATTAGATTATCTGAGACCATTTATCGCTACATCAGATAGAGGAAACTTATGGACAAATTAAGTTTAGACGCCTTGAAATCACACCTCTGGGAATCGGCCAATATTCTCAGGGGGAGCATTGATGCAGCGGACTATAAGAATTATATCTTCGGTTTGTTGTTCTTAAAGCGTCTCTCAGAACGTCTTTGAAGAAGAGGCCGAAAAGATTGAAAAAGAAACAGGCAATAAAAAATTGGCCCGGAACGATCCTGATGAGCATGAATTTTTTGTCCCGAAGATAGCAAGATGGGAATACATTAAATCGCACACCCAAAATCTTGGCGAGGTCCTAAATAAGGCGAATGATGCGTTGGAAGAACGGAATACATCGAGCTTGGAAGATGTGCTTACAGCCACGGATTTCAATGACAAAGATAGATTGCCCGACGTTATCCTTTCCAAGTTAATTGCGCATTTTGCAAAAATTCGCCTGCGTAATGGAGACTTGAGTGAGCCGGATATTCTGGGAAGAGCCTATGAATACCTAATCGGCCAGTTTGCCGATGATGCAGGAAAAAAAGGAGGAGAATTTTACACGCCCAAGGAAGTCGTTACACTTTTGGTTGATATATTGGACCCACAGGAGAAGATGCGTGTTTGTGACCCCGCCTGCGGTTCAGGAGGCATGCTTGTCCAATCTGTTTATCATCTTAGAGGTAAAGGACAGAATTCGAAAAACATCTCACTCTTTGGTCAAGAAAGAAATATTGGCACATGGGCCATCTGCAAGATGAATTTGCTGCTCCATGGGCTGAAAGATGCCAAGCTGGAAAAAGGCGATACCTTAAGAGCACCTAAGCTTCTGACTGATAAAGGGAAGCTCATGGAGTTTGATATTGTGATTGCCAATCCACCATTCTCCTTAAAAAACTGGGGCTATGAAGAAGCCCAGCATGATCCCTATCGACGCTTTCGATTCGGCATCCCTCCAAAAGGATATGGGGACTATGCTTTTGTCCAGCACATGATTGCAACGTTGAATTACAGGGGGCGCGCTGGCGTAGTGCTTCCTCATGGCGCCTTGTTCCGGGGAGGTGCCGAGGGAAAAATTAGAAAGGGGATTTTAGAAGAAGATTTGCTTGAAGCGGTGATTGGCCTTCCATCCAATCTCTTTTTTGGAACGGGTATCCCGGCCTGCCTCTTCATCTTGAATAGAAGTAAACCTAAAGAGCGAAAAGGAAAAGTATTTTTTCTTTACGGGGCTAACGACTTTTTGGAAGGAAAGAATCAGAATAAACTCCGTAAGGAGGATATTGAAAAAATCGTTAACGCATACAGGGATTATAGATTCATTGATAAATACTGCCGTCCGGTTTCTCTCGATGAAATTCGCGCGAATGATCATAATTTAAATATTACCCGATATATCGATGTGACCGAAGAAGAGAAGCCCATTGATGTACAGAACATTTTGGATGAACTAAAAGGTTTGAAAAAAGAAAGATCAGCGGTTGAAGACAGGATGAATAAATTTTTAGAGGAACTTGGATATCAGGTTTAACGTGTTTAAGAGCCAGAAAGATGTTGAGAGGATTTTGAGCGCTTTAGGCGAGCAGATAGAACAAACCTCCGAAGATGAATTTGAGCTTTTGGTTTGTGGAGGCTCAGCCCTTAATATTCTTGGCCTTATCGAGCGGACAACCGGAGATGTTGACGTTCTTGCCTATGTGAGACGTGGCAATGGCGGGAGGATTTTAATTGTCAAAGCGGATCCATTAAGGCCGGAATTGTCTGCGGCTGCTGCAAAGGTAGCCAGAGATTTCGATCTGTCGGACAAATGGCTCAACGCAGAGCCTGCTTCAGCAGTCGATTTGGGCCTTCCGGGCGGGATTATGGAGAGGGTGGCAACCAGAAGATTTGGCCAGAAGCTTACGATTCACTTCTTAGGCCGTTTCGACCAGATTCATTTTAAGCTTTATGCGGCAGTGGATCAGGGAGCGGGAAAACATGTTGATGACCTTCAGGCGCTGAAGCCCACTTCGGATGAAATAGAGCAGGCTGCCCGGTGGAGTATGACTCATGATGTATCCGAAAGTTTCAAACAGAGTTTAAAGGGCTTATTGGATTATTTAGGATTCAAAGATGTCGCAGATAGAATTTAGATACTTATTCTTAGATAATATTCTTGCTTTTCTGTGGCGTCAGTGGTCAGCGCTTGGGGTTCTCGGAGAAGCAAGAACAGAAGACTCGTGGGTCATCGATCCGGAGCCCTTGCTTTTATTTACTCTTGAAATGGGAAGGTATGAGCCGAGGCTTTTCGATGAGGTATTGGATTGGCTGGTGGTTAACGGAACATGGATTGATCTTCAACGGCTTAGGGGTATTCTTAGAGGGAAAGGTGAAACAATCATAAAACTAACCGGAGCCGTCGCAAGATTTCTTGTGAGGGAAGGGGATGAAAGAAAATGGCGAAATATTGCCAGCTTCTGTAAACCACAAATACAAGAGAATCCCAGTAGCCAGGAATCTCTCTTTTTAGGGAAAGATGGGAAAAGCTATCCGCCTTCGTCTGAGCCGGATTCATTCTTCCTTTCTTGCGGATTTAATCGTCCCCAATTGGTTGTCCGGCGGATAACGAGGGAGGTCCCGATCACTTCACAAAGCACTATCCGGTTCTTATTGCGGGCGCTCTTCGGGGTGGGGTCCCGGGCAGAGTGCCTGACTTATCTTTTGACGAATGACGGCGGGCACCCCTCTGAGATAGCAAAAGTGATCGGTCTTTCCGTGAGAGGGACCCAGGATGCGCTGATTGATCTCTCCCGATCGGGTCTGGTTCTGACGAGACAAACAGGTAGGAGAAAAATAGAATACTGGCTTTCTCATGAGCGATGGTGGGAATTCTTGTCCAAAGGCAGCATCACAGAGTTTAAAAGGCCGATTTGGATCAATTGGATCGCGCTGTTTTCAGGCCTTTCCAAAGTCTGGGAATCCCTGGATGAAATAGGCAAAGGAGCAATGAGCGATTATATGAGAAGCTCAAGGCTTCGTGACGCTATGGAAACGATTGGCAGTGAATTTTTAAGGAGCGGTATGGATATACCTCCAATTCCCGGCAAGAACATCCAACCACAAGAGTATGAGAAGGCATTTGAGACGTTTATCATCAAAGTCTTTGGAGCAAAGTAATGGCCGAGCAGGTAAGCAGCTTAAAAACAGACATTAAATACAAAAATACGCCCATTGGCAAAATACCAGTGGACTGGGAAATTAAGAAAATTATAGATTTAGCAAGCAGTGAAAAATATAGTTATACGGGTGGTCCATTTGGTTCTGATTTGAAGGAAGATAGTTACACCGATTCTGGCGTAAGAGTCATTCAATTACAGAATATAGGAGATGGTAAATTTCTTGATGAATATAAAATTTTTACCTCAGAAGAGAAGGCTACTCAACTTAAGAATTGTAACATTTATCCTGGAGATATAATAATTGCTAAGATGGCTGATCCTGTAGCAAGAGCTTGCATAATTCCAAATACAGACACAAGATATTTAATGGCATCCGACGGAATTAGACTGTCGGTGGATAAGGAGAAACATGATACAAAATTTGTCCTCTTTGCAATTAATTCACCATTCTTCAGGGATATAGCAGAAAAACATAGCACAGGAACCACTCGTCTCCACATAGGATTAACCGAATTAAGAAACTTGTTGATAGCTATTCCTCCCATAAAAGAACAAAAAAGGATTGCTGAAATTTTGTCGACTTTAGATGAGGCGATTGAGAAGACCGATCAAATTATTGAAAAGACCAAAGAGGTAAAAAAGGGTCTGATGCAGAAACTTCTTGCCCGCGGCATCGGCCACAAAAACTTTAGAAAAACCGATATCGGAGAAATACCGGTGGGATGGAAGGTAATACCTTTGAATAACGTATTGATTAAGACAGCAACAAAAGACCCTCGCATTAAGCCTAATCACCAATTTAAATATGTGGATATATCTGGCATTTCAAACGAATTTTCTAAAATTACAGACTACCAAATATTGGATGGAAAAGACGCACCAAGTAGAGCTAGAAAAGAAATAAAATATAACGATATTATTTATGCTACCGTCAGGCCATATTTGAAAAGAATTGCAATAGTGCCAAAAGAATTAGATAGTGAAATCTGCTCGACTGGTTTTTGTGTCGTCAGATGCGACGCAAAACTTTCTCATTATAAATTTATATTCTACATTCTCCATACAGATTTGATTACTGAGAGGCTGACAGACCTTCAAAGAGGATCAAATTATCCCGCAATAACAGACAAGGACTTACATAATCAATTCGTTCCATTACCTGCCCTTGCCGAGCAAAAACAAATCGCCGATATTTTATCTTCCGTTGATGAAGAAATCAAAAAGGAAGCAAGGCACAAAGAGCAATTAGGGTCATTAAAAAAAGGGTTGGTCCAGGTGTTGTTGACAGGCCAAATTCGCGTGGGCGTGGCGTGAAAAATGGGCAACCACGCACCCCCCCCAAAAGGGCGGCCACATGGGGCCGCCCCTACAGGTTTTATTAAAAATGTATTGTGTAGGGGTAACCCCATGTGGTTACCCAAAACCCAACAATAAAATAGTATGACATTCAATCCCGAGAATGACCACCGTCGCTCAATACGTTTGAAGGGTCATGATTATTCGCAACCAGGGGCGTATTTTATCACCATATTTGTACACATAATAGAGAATTGTTGTTTAAATCCGAATCTGCCAAAAATTTGTTAAAAACCTTCTGGGAAAAATTGCCCGCAAAATTTCCAACGGTTCAATTGGATGGATTTGTCATCATGCCAAATCACATCCATGGGGTCATCGAGATAACCGTAAGGGTAACCCTGCGTGGTTACCCGAATTTGGGTGATGTTGTTGATTGGTACGAAACCATGACGACGAATGCCTACATTAATGGTGTGAAAAACAATCAATGGGGGCCGTTCAAAGAAAGGTTCTGGCAGCGGAACTATTATGAGCATGTTATTCGGGATGGGGACGATCTAAACCGAGTTCGTCAATATATTATTGACAATCCCATAAAATGGGATGAGGATGAAAACAATCCCAAGAATCGGAAAAAATGAACCCCACATTTAATGAGGATACCCTTTCCGAGAAGCCTGCCGTTGAACAGTTGAAGCGCCTGGGATATGACTACATCCATGGCGATCAACTGGACCCGGATCTCAAGGATGAATGTGAACGGACTTCCAGAAGAGATGTGGTTTTAATCTCCCGCCTTAGAAAGAAGCTATCCGAAATCAACCCCCATTTAAACGAGGAGAGTGTCAATAAAGCCGTAAGAAGAGTGACCCATATTCAGGCTGAAAGCTTGATGGAAGCAAATAGAATCTTCCATAGAGATTTGATTTCAGGGATTTCCATAGATCAGGATATTGGCGCAAGAAGGCAGAAGCTTACGGCGAGGTTTATTGATTTTGATAATCCCGAAAAAGGATTTCAAGAAGATGTCCTGGAACCCCTCACCCGTGAGGTTTTAAACTTAGGAAGAATTCATTTGAAAGAAACCTGAATGAAATTCATCCAATTTGGAAATAGAAAAATTCATTACGAGATTAAGACGGGGAACCGAAAAAAAACGGTTGGCATTCATATTAATCCAACAGGATCTGTAACCGTTTTGTCTCCCACCTTTCTGGATAAGGGGGACTTACAAAAAATTCTTTATAGAAAAGGGAGATGGATTATTGAGAAACAGGGACAATTAAAAAAGAATATGAATGTCGAATCCTTCAAGCAATTTGTGAGCGGCGAATCCTTTCCATACCTGGGCAGATATTACCGGCTAAAGGTGTCAAAGACATTGCCTAAAGATGAGAAGAAGTGCAGATTAGTTAATGGAAGATTCTTAGTTGAGGGCAATGGGCATTCGGATAGCGAAAGTGGCAGTTCTTCTGTAAAGAGAGCGCTCATTGAATGGTATGTGGAGCGCGCACAAGAAAAGGTTAAAGAAAGAGTGAGCCAATTCGCGCCCTTGATTGGGAAATGGCCTGCGTCAATAAAGATCAAAAATCAGGAAAACCGATGGGGAAGTTGTTCGCGAGGAGGAATCATCAGGTATAACTGGAAGATCGTGATGGCGCCCATCTCTGTGATGGATTATGTGATTGTTCATGAACTCTGCCACCTTATTTACCCTCATCATTCACTTCAGTTCTGGCAGAAGGTCCAATCGATTATTCCTGATTACGGGAAAAGACGGCATCGGCTGAAGGAGTTCAGTTTAGGAATAGTCGGTTTAGATTAAAAAAGGAAAAACTTGAGTGTGGACTTGTAGTATGAGACTGAACAATCCATGAGAAACGTGCCACGGTGGATCTTCATGGGAGCCAGTTTCCCTTGATTCCTTTTTCAACTTGGCAACAAATAACCGCTTGCCCCGCCTTTGAGAGACCTCATCAACCCTTGAGGATGTCTTTATTCTTGTCGATCTTGGCTTTGGATCGGAGTTGATCGAGCCAATTCTGAAGCGCCTCTTGCTGTTTTCGGGAGCTCAGCTGCTTCTCAAGGTTTTTCTTCACCGACTCGAATTTGCTCTGATCCGCACGCTCGTAGCCGGACAACCTCACCACGAAATATCCGTCCTTGGTATGAATGGTTTCTTTAGGGACAGGATTTTTGTCTGTCAGTGAAGCGAGTATTCCCATCCATCCTGCGGAAGGACCAATTTTTGGGACCACCCCTGATGCCCGGGTGAAAACCCCGGTCTCTTCCAGAGGATAACCTTTTTCCCTTGCGATCTCTCTGATGTCTTTGCCCGTTCGAATCTGGTTGAGAGTTTCATTCGCTATCTGTCGGGCTTTCTCCTCTGCCTTGATTTCCACGACCCTTCGGGTCGCTTCCTCTTTGACCTCGCTCAGAGGGGGGACCCGAGAATCCTTCTTGTTCACTAACTTTAGGATATAGAAATTGGGCGGGATACTAACCACAGGAGAGATTTCTCCCAGCCTTAGGGAGGAGGCACTGGAATAAAAGAGAGGAGTCTTCCCAAGCTCCGGAACCTCGTCGCCCTCCTTGATGAAACCTGTGGTCCTGATCGGAATATCGTTCTCCTTTGAGTATCCTTCTAAATCGCGGTTCTTGAAAAGGGCGTAGAAGGCGTCATCCGCTTTTCGAGAGGCTTCTGCTTTTGCCTTTTGTTTCTCCAACGTCAGAAGGATCTGAGCTTTCACAGCGTCGAAGGGTTTTAATTGCTCCTCCTTAACCTCCTCGACCTTAAAAATATGAAAGCCGTCTCTTGCTGCCAGTACGCCGCTCAGATCACCCGCCTTCATTTTGAAGAGAATGGATTCAAGTTGTTCACCCAGCATCCCCTTTTGAACCCAGCCCAGGTCGCCGCCTTTAGAGGCATTTTCCGCCTCGGAGTACTGCTTCGCCAGGGAAGCGAAATCCTTTGTCTTCTTGGCTTTCTCCAGGATTTCTTCCGCCTTCTTCTTTTTTGCCTCTATCTTATTGGACGCGTCTTGCGGTTCCACTTTGATCAGGATGTCCCTGACCCTCACCTGCTTCGGTATCCTGAAGGTATCCTTTCGAGAGTCATAAAATCGTTTGGCTTCGTCCAAGGAGACTTGGACTTTCCTCTCAAAATCAGAAGGACGAAAGAGGAGATATTGAATCTGAACAAGCGTGGGAATCCTGAATTCCTCTTGATGTTTCTGATAGTAGTCCCTTATCTCTACCTCATTTGTATTGACCTGGATTTTGAGAGAGTCAGGAACAATTTTTAAGAAAACGAGGTTGATCCGTTCGTTTTCGAAGAGATACATATCTAGCACTTCGTCATCGGACACCTTCCCTTCGTTCAGCTTAATCAGGCTGATTACCTTCGAGATCAGAAGATTTTCCCGCTGACCCTGCTCAAACTCCTCCGGGGTCATGTGGTTAGAACGCAGAATCCATTGGTACTTCCTATTGTCAAACTGGCCATTCTCCTGAAAAGCCTGGGTGGATTCAATGGCATCCCTCAGTTCTTCATCCGTAACGGAAAGTCCCAATCTTTTTGCCTCTTGAAGGATGAGAATCTTATCAACGAGGTCATCCAAGGTTTTGTCTTTCAAGTGGAGTTCTTCGACCATTTTCTCGGAAAAGGACGGACCCAGGGCCTCCCGATATTGCTTGATCTGATTCTGGAGGGCATCGTAATATTCCCTCGACCCGATAGTCACCCCGTTCACTTGAGCCGCATAAGTGACTTTTTTCTCTCTGAAGTAGGCATAACCTCCGAAAAACAACACGAAAGAAAGAGCCACCAATATTAGGATAGCCTTGAGCATCCATGATTGTGCATGTTCTCTCAATATTCTAAGCATTATTTTTTGCTCCTTTAGATATCAATATTAATCAATCGCTCTCAAAAACACAAGGGAAGAACAGCGGCGAACCCTGGAGAAGAATTCTCTTGATTCTTTATGATTTTTGGGTAATGAATGCATCATGCTGGAGAAATCCACAGGCAAACGTGGCTTTAGAGGGAGGGAAGACCATGTATGATTTTCTACTAACACAGGAAGAGAAGAACTTGAAGGGAGAGGTGAGGAGATTCGTCAGGGAAAAGGTCCCGAGTTCACTGATCCGAGCAATGGATGCGGATCAGGTGAAGTACCCGAAGGAGTATGTGGAAAGCCTGGCAGCACATAACCTCCTCGGCCTTCGCTTCTCCAAAGAATGGGGAGGCAGGGGGATGAAGTGGACAGGGGAGGTAACGGCCATTGAAGAGATTGGCGTCCTTGGATCAGGAATGAGTTGTCTCTACTCTTTGGTCAGCATCTGCGGCGAGGCGATCCATCATTTTGGCACTCCGGAGCAGAAGGCGAAATATTTGAAACCCACCCTTGAGGGAAAACTCTTCTGCGCAGAGGCCCTCACAGAACCGCGCGGAGGATCCGACTTTTTCGGTGCCACCACGCTTGCCAAGAAAGACGGGAATCATTACATCCTCAATGGCCAGAAGCGCTTCGTGGTGGGTGCAGAGGGGGCAGACTATTTTCTGGTCTATGCCAAGACAGCCCCGGAGGCAGAGCCCCACCAATCCATCTCGTGTTTCATCGTCGAACGGGATAAGGACGTTGAAGTCAAGCATGTTTACGGACTTCTGGGGTCGCGCGGAGGCGGGACGGGTCGCCTGTATTTTCGAGATACCAAGGTGCCGGCAAAGAATCTCGTCGGGCCGTTGAACGGGGGTTTCCTGGTCTTCAACCGGATGATGATTCCCGAGAGGTTGACTACTGCCGCCGGAGCCCTTGGCATGGCGCGATGCTGTCTGGAGATTGCAACACGATATAGCGATAGGAGAAAGGCCTTTGGAGAGACGATCCGAAAATTTGAAGCGGTCAGTTTTAGAGTGGCCGATTCGATTGCAAAACTCGACGCCGCTCGGAGCCTTGTCTATGTGACGGCAAGGCATGTGGATGAAGGCTTTGATTCGAGACGGATGGTCTCCGAGGCAAAAAAGACCTCCACGGAGATGCTCTGGGAGGTCGTCAACCATTCGATGCAGGTGATGGGCGGGATTGGATACACGAATGTCTATCCGATCGAGCGTTTTTTCCGTGATGCCAGATTGCAGATGATCTGGACCGGAACGAATGAAATCATGAATCTTCTCATCCAGCATGAATTCTACACGGAGACATTGAAGAGAGAGAGTGATGTGAGGGATGTAGAAAAAGATGCGATGGACCTCGAAGGAGAAGAAGAGAAGGTCTATGAGTGAGAAGGGAAGAGTTTCATCGATCACATTCAAATCAGTATTGGAGTTTGCGAAATAATGACCTGGGAAAAAAAGTAATGGACCGTATCTGTATTACTGGGATTGGAATCATCTCTCCGATTGGAATCGGGAAGGAGGAGTTCCTTTCCTCGTTGAAAACCGGGAAATCCGGCATCGAGGAGATTAAAGAATTTAATACCGATTTTTCCTCTTCGAAAAAAGGAGGAATGATCCGATCTTTCTATCCGAGGGATTTTATACCTGCGGGCAAGATCCGGCGTCTTGACCGGGCGAGCCAGTTGGCGATCGCGGCCTCGAAATTGGCTTTGGCCGATGCCGAGTTCACTGTGACTCAGGAAAACAGCTCAAGGGTTGGAGTGGTCCTTGGCTCTGGTTT
Organism: uncultured delta proteobacterium; assembly: GCA_963765435.1. Taxonomy (GTDB): domain Bacteria; phylum Desulfobacterota; class BSN033; order BSN033; family UBA1163; genus UBA1163. Next base: position 2,760,541 of record CAVXWK010000001.1, on the reverse strand, counting down.
CTGCGGCCTATCGAGTTCAGAGGAATTTCATCGCGGACAAGTCTTAGGAGGTTTTTTAGATTTAAACCCGATGCTTTTTCCCAATACAGTGCCTAATGCTCCTTCAAGCTATGTTTCCATTGAACTTGGAATCCAAGGGGTTAACTCCACGCTGGTCCAATCTTTCTGCACAGGGGAGGCAGCCGTATCTTTTGCCTGTGATCAGCTTCGAAAAGGAAAAGCAGACCTTATCCTTACGGGTGGAGTGGATGAATTGAGCGAGCTTCTGTTCCGAGGGTTTTCAGACCTTCGTCTTTTAGCCACGGATGAGGGGCATGGAGAAAAGTCCTCCCCTTACGATAAAATGAGAAACGGGCTGGTGTTGGGAGAGGGCGCTGGATTATTGGTCATCGAGAATGAAGAACATGCCAGAGCGAGGGGAGCAAGGGTTTACGGCTATATTTTAAGCTATAGTTCAACAGGGAAATCATCCAAAGGCGACGAATCAGAGGATTTAAATCGTTGCATAAAAACGGCGCTCAAGGGGAGAGAAAGTACTTCCATCGATTATCTCAGCGGGGCTGGGAATTCATCCAAGGTACTGGATGCTTTGGAGGCTGAAGCGGTTAAGAAAACATTTCCCACACAGTATCCTCGGATTTCTGTCAGTTCAATCAAGTCGATGACGGGGGAAGCCGTTGCATCCGGAGGGATGAGGATGGCGGCCGACGTGCTCTCCATGAAGAATGGTTTCATTCCACCGACCATCAATTACCTGAACCCAGATCCGACCTGCGATCTCCGTTACGTGATCAATCAAAGATTGGACCGAGAGATTGCAACAATCCTCCATCTGGGGATTTCGCCAGAAAATTGCTTTTCGTCTATCCTGATAGGTGTTGAATGGAATGGGTAGCGGGCTATTGGAAACTCATTCTCGCCTTCACGCTCATCCACTTCACCTTAGGGCGATCTTTCTCTGTGCTTTTCGCCATCTTCAATCGAATGCCTGTCTTCCTCTACTTTCCTCTGGCCCTGGTTTATGATTTTGTTCAAATCCCGGTGTATGGCTTCATCTTGGAGCATTCAAGCAAGAGCTTCTTCCCCGTCCGATGGCTGAAGAGAAAAACGGATTATGTCTTAGCCCGCATGGATGAGAGACCGATGCTAAGAAAAGTGATGTCCTTGGGAAATATGGGGCTGATCCTGCTTTCTGCTCTTCCCATTCGGGGGTTTGGGATCCTTTCAGGAAGCATCGTTAGTTTCTTCTTTAAGAAAGGGAGGGTTGAAGGAGTCCTTCTCCTGATGACCGGCTCCTTCATCGGTATCTTCATCATCATGGGGATCGCGAATGGAATCTTTAAAATTTTGGCCCTATTTTAGCATCCTATGATTCTAATGGTTGTTTTTGGCATGCAATTGAAAATAGGCACCAAATAACAAGCACCAAATGCCAACTAAATATAAATATCAAAACTCTAAACGAAATCGCCCCTCTCCGCCTCCCTCTCCCCAGCCGGGGAGAGGGGAAGGGTGAGGGGGGTTATTTGGAATTGGTGCTTCGGAGTTATTTGGAATTTGTGATTTGGGATTTGCGATTTAGGTTACCGCAACGGCTCAGTTTTAGAAGGTAAATTCAAATGTCGGAGACGAAAGAGATCCTTGAAAGGCTTCCGCATGCTTTTCCGTTTCGAATGATCGATCGGATTCTGGAAATCGAAAAGGGAAGGAAGGCAATTGCCCTGAAGAATGTCAGCATCGACGAGCCGTATTTTTTGGGCCATTTTCCAAAGGAACCTATCCTGCCGGCAGTTTTGATTGTGGAAGCGATGGCGCAAACCGGGGGGCTGGCTTTTCAGTCGTCGTTTGAGAAGGAAGGGGAAGGAATTCCAGTTTTAGCAAGGGTTGAAGAATTTCGATTGAAAAAAAGTGTCATCCCTGGAGATCAACTGATTATCGAAGCAGAGGTTTTGCACATATATTCCAGTATGGCCAAGGTAAAGGTTCTGGCCCGAGTGAAAGGTGAAGCCGTCGCCGAGGGAACTCTTATTCTGGCAAAGAGGCCGGCGGACGAAGAATGAAAGAACGAGTCACAGAGCCCGATATTATTGAAGATCAGGAGTTGGCGGAATATTACAACTGTATGGCCAAGCGATATGGGAGGTTTCCTTGCCAGAGGGTTCTCAAGCGAGTTTTGGCCAAGGGGATTGAGAAGGGAAGGGCTATTGACGTGGGAACGGGTCCAGGAACGTTCCCCATTTTTTTGTCGAAGGCCATTCCGGGAATTCGATTTAAAGGAATTGATCTGTCTCCGGTGATGGTCGAAATTGCGAGAAGGAACGCAAAGGAGGCAGGATTGGCCGACAAAATCGAGTTTAAAGTAGGCTCGGCCTATGCCCTCCCTGTTGAGGATCATTCGCTCGACCTTGTTCTATGCATTACCACGCTCCACCATTTAGACCGTCCTGTTCACTTCTTCAACGAGGTTGCCCGATCCTTGAAGGAAGGGGGGGCGTTTGTTATAGTTGATTTCCATCGGGACGCCTCTTTCGTATTCATCGGAATCTTCAATCTTCTTTGGAAGGCATTTTTCGGAAGACATCCGAAGGCGAGGAAAGGATTTCTGGAATCGATCCAGTCTTCTTATACCCTCAAGGAATGTCTGGAGTTCTTGGGACAATCGAGACTGGAGCATTGGAAACTTTACACACGCACCGTCGAGATGTGGATCGAATCGGCGAGGCCGGCTTCTTAGCCAGTCCGTTCCTCCTTCAAATTCAGGTTCACCGCGGAGGCGCAGAGGACGCTGAGGAGATGTTTTATTTCTCTGCGTGCTCGGCGGCTCTGCGGTGAGATTTCTATCTTGGACAAGAATGATATGAATACGGATCTTGAAATGGAGGAAATCGACTGTCCCATCTGTGAACAGTCGAGAGGAGATCCTCTCCACCTGGAGGGCTCCTTCCAGATGGTTCGTTGTGCCTCGTGTCAATTCATCTTTCTTAATCCTCGGCCCACGGCTGAATCACTTCATCATTTCTATCAAACGTATCTCCCGGAAGAAGAGTCATTGATTGAATCATGGGAGAAGATGATGAAGCCTGTCTTTCACCGGGCGGCCAATCTGCTCAAGCGATACGGAAGAAACGGACGGCTCTTGGATGTGGGGTCTGGTTTTGGATTTTTTGTTGCTGAGATGAAGAAAAAAGGATGGGAGGCAGCGGGCGTTGAGATTTCGCAAAAGGCATTAGAGTATGCGAGGAACGTTTTAGGGCTGACCGTTCATCCCGGACCGTTGGGAAAGGCGGGTTTTCCCGATAATCAGTTCGATGCTGTCACCGCTTTTTATGTCATCGAGCACCTTCCCTCCCCGAGGGCCTTTCTCAGGGAATGCTGTCGAATTCTCAAGCCAGGAGGACTCCTCCTGTTGCGGTATCCACATACCACCCCCATTAAGAATCTCTTCCATTTTTTGGGTGTCAAGAATCGCTTGTACGATCTGCCTGCTCATCTCTCCGATTTTTCGCCAAAGATAATCCAGCAATGTCTGGAGAAAATTGGTTTTGAGAAGTGCCAACACTCGATTGGAGGGTACACACTGCCGGAGGATTTGGGGAAACGGACCTCCTCCATTCTTTTCGGAAGCTTCGCGGAAGCGTCTTTCTATCTGAGTGGTAAAAAGTTTCTTTTTCCCGGTGTCAGCAAAACGATAGTAGCCTTTAAGGGTGATTCGAAGTGATGGACCACAAAAGGCGGGGAGGGTGGATGAAGGGAGGTTACGGCTACGAGACCCCTTTGGTTTAGCGTCATAGGGTTATGTCAAGGTTCTAAAAACGAACAACCTAACCGAATGACGATACGGGCATCGTAACCGTTGCCGTAAGACGAGAATTTCATTTTCTGCATAATTTATTGTGATGAAGAAGCGCGTTGTGATTACAGGGCTGGGTGTGGTGAGCGCCGTGGGAAACAACCTACGGGAGTTCTGGGACTCCCTCGTCGAAGGGAGAGACGGGACAAAGGAGATTACGCTCTTTGATCCTTCTGGCTACCGGACAAAGATTGCGGCGGAGGTTTCCCATCTGGACCCTGAAGCCCATTTTTCAAAAAAAGAGATTCGACGCCTTTCCCGATGCGATCAATTCGGCCTGATTGCGTTCAGAGAGGCTTGGAAATCTGCCCACTTTAACCAGGATTCTTACAACAAGGAGAGGGTGGGAGCCGTATTGGGAGCAGGCTCCGGCGGCATCCTCTCGGTCGAAAAATATTTTAGAGACTATTACCAAGGAAGGAAAAAGGCCTCCCCTTCTCTTCTGATCTCTTATTCCCTGGCCACGACGACAGACCGCATCGCCATTGAATTAGATCTGCAAGGGCCCCGAACGACGACGGCCACGGTCTGCTCCTCAAGCTCTGCCTCTATCGGTGTGGCCTGTGAGATGATCCAAATGGGTTTAGCTGACGTGATGGTGACGGGTGGCAGTGATTCTCTCTGTGAGGTCTCCTACAGTGGATTCAGCAGCTTGAAACTGGTTGATCCCGAAAATTGCAAGCCCTTCGACAAGAGGAGGCAGGGTCTGGTCATCGGAGAAGGAGCTGGAATCCTGATCATCGAAGAGCTGGAGCATGCTTTAAGAAGAGGGGCCCCGATTCGTGCAGAGTTTTTAGGATACGGGATCTGTGCAGATGCCTATCATCTCACCGCGCCTGAGCCCAACGGGGAAGGCGTGGAGAGAGTGATGCGTCTCGCTTTGAGTCACGCGGGGGTCTCTCCGGAGGAGGTCGATACCATCAATGCTCATGGCACGGCCACGCCTTTCAATGACATTGCCGAGACGAGGGGGATCAAGCGGGTTTTTGGGGAAAGGGCAAAAGAGATTCCCATCAGCGGAATCAAATCCATGATAGGACATTGCCTTGGCTCTGCGGGCGGCATTGAGGCTGTGGCAACCGTCATGACCCTGGAGACAGGAATCATTCCGCCTACCATTCACTATAAAGTACCCGATCCCCTTTGCGATCTGAATTATACACCCAATCGATCTATTAAAAGGGATGTTCGAGTTGCCCTCTCAAGCTCGTTCGCCTTCGGGGGCAACAATGTGTGCTTGGTTTTTGGGAGGTTTGATGAAAGGCGATAGAGGTCAAGGAGCCAGCGAAATGCTGAATGCGCCTGCCTCGCCGATGCCTCATCGAGGCGGGGATTGCGGATTGCGGAATAAAGACTCAATCCGAAATCCGAAACCCGAAATCCGAAATCAAGAAACCCATCGCGTTGTCATTACAGGTTTGGGAATAGTTTCCTCTATCGGCGTCGGGAAGGAGACGTTCTGGGAGAATTGTCTTCAGGGAATCTCCGGAATTAAGCCAGTTCAGGGGTTCGATGTGAGTTCTTACCGCTCTCGATTGGGAGGCCAACTCCCGGAGATCGATTTCAAAACTTTCATCAAGCCAGCAAATCTCAGGAGAATGGACCGGATCGGCAAAATCGTCGTATCAGCCGTTCGATTAGCCATAGAGGATTCAGGCCTCGACCTAAACGGAGAGGATTCCAGCCAGATAGGAATTTCAATCGGCACAGGCTTGGGAAGCTCGGATACCGTGGACCAGTTCTTCCGTTCCCTTTTAAAGGAGGGCCCCCTTGGGGCCGCCCCCCTACTGTTTCAGACTGCTGTACCCAATGCCATCACGAGCCACTGCGCCATCGAATACGGAATTAAGGGAGTCAATATTACTTTCTCGCATAAAGAATCCTCCACAGAGATGGCCATGACGTTTGCTTATCATCTGTTGAAAGAGGGAAGGGCAGACGTCATCTTCGCAGGGGGAGGCGATGAATTGAGTGAGCCCCTCTATCATGTCTATTCGATGCTTGGGGCTTTATCGCCGGGAAGAGGCAAAGGGGTGGAAGGGATGAAACCCTTTGATCGGGGTCGGAACGGAATTGTCCTGGGCGAAGGAAGTGGAATCCTCGTCTTAGAGACATTGGAGCACGCGAAGAAGAGGGGGGCAAAAATCTATGCCGAGATGGCTGGTGCCGGGCTTTCGGGAAGCACGGGTGGACTTCTTCGATATGATGTCAAGGGAGATTCGATTGCGAGGGCAATGTCTTTATCCGGCCAAGAGCTCCATACCGTCGATTATGTTTCTGCCGCGGCTAATTCCACCCCGGACCTCGATCGAGGAGAGACCCTTGCGATCAGAAAAGTCTTTGGGAAGAGGATAAAAGAGATTTCCGCCAGCAGCCTTAAATCGATGCTCGGAGAGTTCGACGGTTCGGGAGGAATCAGGGCTTGCGGATTGGCGTTGAGTCTCTATCATGGAATGATTCCGCCAACCATCGGAACAGAGCATCTCGACCCACAATGCGATTTGAACGTGGTCCTCGGTCAGCCGAAGAAGAAGGAAATACGCTCAGCTTTGCTTAACGGCTGTTCGAATGGGGGGTCGAATATCTCGCTGTGGTTTAAACGGTATTCTTCATCGTGAGCTGAAGGAGGCATAAACTCAAAAAGTTACCCTCGTAGATAAATGTCCAGTTTAACCAATTACAAGTCATTACGGGAAACCACATTCAAGGATCGAAGAATACCAGTTGAAAGAGAGGGTAATGCCAGGCTAAAGGACGCGGAACCGATGTTCGTCACCATTTTTGCTTTTCCATTTCAACAACTAAAGAATTATCCAAGGACACTGCCCTTTTAAGGAATGATTGTGCCCGAGCAGTGTCTCCTGCCCTATATCGGAGTCGGCTATCGGCGTACCATAGATAAGCGCTGGAATCGTTATAAGTAAGGGCGTTTTCAATATAGTCAAGCGCTTCGGCATTGTTGATATCGTTTCGGTACCGAAACACTAGGTAACCAAGATAATCAGCAAGAACCTTGTTTCTGTAGAATCTGATGCAGGAGGAAATCTCACGGGCCAAGGTAACTGCAATGGTGGAATTTGACTCGTACGCATCCAGCAGGGAGTGTTTGACATTGTAATTGTTCAGGGCGTCAAGCACGCTTGGTGTGAAATATCTGAGGCCATACTTACCGTTAGCGATAAGGGGCATGTTTATCCCGCTGTTTCTGACAAATACAATAGATACGTTATCCCAGAAAACCAAGCTCCATTGGTCGGGTGTGAATAGGTTGATATTAGTGCTTTTGTCCCAGACCCTGTCAAGTACGACATACTCAACCCCATACTGATCAAGGAGGGACCGATTGGAGAAGATACATGGAAAATAACCCCAAACGACATGATTGTTGTAAAGTGATATCTTCCGTTCAGGGTAGAGGTAATAGGCCAGGTATCCTCCGAAGTGGCCCGGGTTAGCCATATTCCCCTGCAGTCCTGACTGGGTGATGAAGCGGGTTGACCCTACCGGTAGCAATACGTCGTTTACCTCATATCCGAACGAATAGGGATTATCCTGAGCGAAGAATTTGATAAAAACGGTATATCCGATGAACAGTGCAGCAAAAGCGTACGCCAATCCCTTGAGCGATTTTGCCGCAGAAAATTTGTCGGCTATTGCGGCAATGTATGTTGAAAGTGAGGGAATGGCCGCTATCCCGAAAAATGGAGTCACCCTATTGAACTTCAAGGCCAATGCGGCAAATGGAATCATGACGAAGATGTGGGTAATATTGGCTTTCCTCGAGAAGATTACTGACAAGAGTAAAACCAATGCCAGCAATACCCAAAACGCCGGAAAAAACTTGAAATTGGGTGGGGTAAACTCATTGGTAATCATGACCATTGGGTTTTTTCGGAGGAATTCAACAAAAATGTTATATGACCTGAGACCATAAGGGTTGATTAGCATCACAGCGAGGCTGATGCCGATAATGGCCCAAAGCGTCACGACTCTGCTGCCACCTTTGATGGCTGGTGCAGCTTGTCGGTTTAGCAAGGAATTGCGGAGAAAATGCTTAATTGATTCTCCCGTTGCATAAGATACAAGGAAAACGATGCCGTACACCGCCCCATGGAGAAAATCCCACAAGACCATAATGCACGGAATTACGTAAAGGAATTGTTTCTTGAGCCTGCCAGCTAAGTAGCTGGAGAGGAGAAAGCTTAACAGGCCTATGAATAGGAGGGAAAAAATTTCCGGACGCTCACGATAGCGGGCAACCCCTTCGAGAATCACAAAGGCCGCCAGCAACCCGGCCCAGAGGCGATCAGTTCCATAAAGGCGAGCCGTTTTAAAGAGGAGCAACGTTAGCAGCATCACGAGCAAGGTCTTAAACGTTACAATTCCTAATGGCCCGGTGCAATTGAAAATGATGAAAAAGATGACCTGGGCGAGCCAATTATGGTTTGGAAATACTGTTCCGGGTTTCGTGTAAGAAAAAATCTCCTCGTTGATAATCCTACACTGCTGGACCATTGCCTTGCCATTTGCGATGTGCCAAAAAAAGTCATAGTCCTGAATGCGATAAAAAACCAGCAAGGCAACAGCTGCAAATAAGAAAGTAAGAAGGATCCAATCACGCCTAGATGACGTTAGAATATCTTTTAAAAAATGATTTAACATAATAGTCTCAATTTCAGAATGTCTTGTGTCCATAAGGCAATGTTTCTAGCCATAGAGGTAACCCTTCGACGCTGATTTAAACGAAGGGCTTCCGGAAGCTGAAGACATCACTAACTGGATGTATCCACAAATCTAAGTGTCATTCTGAAGAGGAAGTAATATCCAAAGATTTGTCTTATTGCCCGTTAGGGTTTAGCTGTATTGTTATTACGTGAACCAATAATAGATCAGGATACGCTGGGCCAGCGGAGTAGCTGTCTCTTGGTGATCAAACTGCTTCCACGACCGTGGCGATACCGACTCCTCCCCCACCGCAGATCATCTGGACGCCGGCCTTGCCGCCGGTGCGCTTGAGGTGGTGTACCATCTCGCCGAAGTAGATGGCCCCTGAGGCACCAATCGGATGGCCCAGCGCTATGGCGCCACCCGTCGGATTCACCCTGGGATCGAGGCGGTCGTAGCCCAACTCGTGTGCAAACTGGAGCAACGGCGAGGCGAATGCCTCGTTGGGCTCGATAATGTCCATGTCATCGATGGTCTTGCCGGCGCGCTTGAGAGCCTTCCTCACAGCCGGGATCGGCGCCAGGAGCATGGGCACCGGTTCGCCCCCTGCCACGGCGCACGCCGCGATTCTGCAAAGGGGTTCAATTCCCAATGTCTCAGCCTTGGCCCCGCTCATCAGCAGGACCGCTGCGGCCCCATCCACAATCTGCGATGAGTTGCCGGGGCTGACGATTCCGTTTTCCTTGAACGGAGTAGGAAGCGCCAGGAGATCTCGAAGGTACGCCTCCGGATCTGCAACTGCCTTTGGCCGGAGGACCTCATCCTTTTCTACTCTTCGGGTCACACCCTCCCAGGTGAATTCGTAGGGTATGATGTGATCCGCATACCACCCCTTCCGCTCGGCCTCGACCGCCTTCTGCATGCTCCACATGCCAAAGCGCTCCAGGTCCTCTCGGGTATGCCCCTGATCCGCTGAGATCATCTCGGCGCAAACCCCCTGAGGTACCAGCATGCCGATCTCCGCGAGACGAGGCGACAAACGGACCGGATAATTGGCATCCATGGCCACCTGAACGTCGGACATCATGCCGAAATGGGACATAATCTCCACGCCTCCGCAGATCATGATGTCTCCCTCCCCCACCATGATCTCGTGTGCAGCGATGTTGATGGCCTTGAGGCCCGCATTGCAGTATTGGTTCACTGTGCAGCCCGCCGCCTCCTTGGGGATACCGGCAAGGAGTGATGCGATGCGGCCAATATTGATACCTTGCTCCCCGATCTGGCTCAGGCATCCAATGACGACGTTCTCGATTTCCGCTTCATCGAACTTCGGGCACCGAATGTGAACCCTTTTCAGCAAACCCCGGAGTGTGTTGGCCATGAGATCCTGAGCGGATGCCTGGCAGAGCTGGCCGCCTTTCTCCATTCCCTTCCGCCCCGACTTGCCGATAGCACACCGCACTGCATCTACGACCACCACTTCGTTCAATCTTGCCATGTTCGCGCCTCCTTTTCTGCAATTCTCTTCACCACGATTGTTTCTCCCGGAATCGATATCATCTTTGCGAGGAGAGCAATTTTCTATAAGCGCCGACGATATAATACGTTTGGTCTGCAACGACCGTAACGGTTTGCGGGGATGGTGCGATGTATCCATCGACATCGCCAAATGATACCGCATGGAATCCAGCGCTCAAGTTTCCACTCCAAAACTTTGTACCCATAAAAACGTAGTCAACGTAGATGGCCCCGCTTACGGGCGTGGTCGTCACTGAAAGTGTGCCTGTTTCCTGGGCCTTGGAAGGGGTCACCTGACCCAGACAGAGAGAGATAATGGCAATGGAAAACAGGGCCAAAAGGATACGAGCCATTTCGCTTAATATACCAATAAGTTTACGAAAAAGGAATACCCTATTTTTTGTTCGCAGCAGTAAGAGAGGTTTAACCCTAAGGGGTAGAGCGTAACGCCATTTTCCCTCTCTATCAATGATGGATTTATTATCCCTTTTTCGTCCGGATCGTCTTTTTTTAAACACTTTTTTAAAATATATTGACAGCCATCTGTTCACAATGATAAGTTATCGACCCAAGGTCTTCCCTTATGCCAGAATTGACTCTACAGCATCCGATACGAACCCTCGACAATCAATCGTTGTTCCCCGCTGGGACGCCTGTGACGGAGGAAACGTTAAACGTTGTTATCGATTCACACAGGGAGGTTTCCTATCAAACATATCCCCTCCTACTGTACGGTTCGATTCAAGAAGACTGTTTAGATTTTCTCAGCTTGCCCCCCTACGTGACCATTTTTCAGGAGAGAAAAGAAATCGATGGTCTCTTCAACCTTTTCGAAACGGTTCGTTTTCCAATTCCCATCCTGCAGTCGCTGGACTACTTTAAGCAGCGTGACTTGTTCACCTATACTCATATTCTCATGGTGTTTGCCTTGTCTACCCTCCTGGCAAAGGATTTGATACCGGACGACCAGGAGCGTACCCGGCTGTCTGCCGCCGGCCCTACCCACGACATTGGCAAAATCTGCGTGCCGTTGCACATCCTTAAGAAGACAACGCCTGTCAGCAAAGCGGAGCGGGGTTTCTTAGAGCATCATGCGGCAGCGGGTTATGTGCTGCTCAGCTATTACTATAAAAACATACAACACCTCGCTTGTACGGTGGCCCTTGATCATCATGAAAGGAGGGATGGCTCGGGATATCCACGAGGTATCCAGCTTAAGGATCCATTAACGGAAATCATCGCTGTGAGCGACATTTACGACGCACTGATCATGCCCAGACCTTATCGATCCGGAGCGTATGACAATCGAACAGCCCTGGAGGAGATCACTGAAATGGCGAAACAGAATAAGGTAGGATGGGATGTGGTGAAAGCGCTCATTGCTCATCATCGCAAGTCTCGTCCGCCTTACAAAGAGATAACCATCTCCGCCGAAAAAAGGGGTAAGCCTCCCGCCTACAACGTTTACGGTGTTTTAGAAGAGGAAACAGACCCAAAAGACCGAATCGGTTAGCCGGGAAAAATCGATTTAGGTCCAATCTCGCGCACTTCCCCCCTCGGCCCTTTCAGGATGGCTCTCTTTGCGAACTTTAGAATGCGGGGCGTCATAGGTGTGTAACCATTCCTGGCGGTAAACATAGGAAGGTACTACAATCAAACTGCTCAAAGTCATCCGTAAAAGGGTCCGCTCTAAAGTTCTCTAAGAGAACCATCCTTGCGGGCCTGGTTTTATTTTTATCGGTTTCTTGATTTTTTCACGGGTTCTATCCTTTTGGGACGTTATCCGGTCCCTTTCCCTGTTTCTCTGTGAACCAATCGATGAGCTTGCGGGCAATGCTGATTTTCCCGGGAATACGGGGCAAGTTATCAACCTCGAACCAGCCGGCATTTTCGATCTCGTCATCATTGAATGAAATCTCACCGCCTCCGTAGGTGGCTGTAAAACCGACCATGAGCGAATGGGGGAAAGGCCAGGGCTGACTCCCGAAATAACGGATGTCCTTGACCTCGATTCCCACCTCCTCCCTGACTTCTCGCACCACGGCTTCCTCCAGAGACTCTCCCGGTTCCACAAATCCGGCAAGGACGCTGTACATCCCCGGCATAAAGTGACGGGATCGGGCCAGAAGCAGTTGGTCGCCTCGCTGGACAAGCACAATGATCGCCGGGGCCAGACGCGGAAAATAAAGCAGGCCGCATTGGGGACATTCTTTTGCTCGTTCCGTTTTTTTCCTATTCAACGGAACCCCACATCGCCCGCAAAAACGGTGTGTCCTGTCCCAATCCACAATTTGAACTGCCCGGGCTGCGATCCAGAACAGGTCTTCGTCCAAAGAGCCGTACAAACGGCGCAAGCCTTCAAAGGTCATGCCCGCGGGCGGATCCGTTCCTTCAGCTACTTCTGCAGCATAGCAAGGCCGATCGTCAAGCCGGCCCAGGTAGTGCTCGGATAGTGCTGCCAAGCCTGACTCTCCTAAATCGACAAGACAGGGAGGGTTTACTGGAGAAGGGTCTTGATAAACGAGGAGTTTACTCTGTTGAAAGACGAACCACCAGACAGGCTCTGATCGTTCCGTCGGGGGGACGACGCCCGGAATGAATTTTCCTTTGTAGACCATATCAGACCTTGAACAATCTATTGTAAAACGATCGAGCGTTATCAGCTACTTCATCATTCGCAAAGGGTGGGGAATTCGACGAAAGCTTTGGTGCTGTGTTATACTTTTACGCTATGTCTGATGTGGATGTCGTCATCATTGGAGCAGGGATGGCAGGACTCACGTGTGGGTGTCTTCTTGCTCAAAAGGGTTTGAAGGTTGTGATGATCGAGAAGAATCAGAAGGTGGGCGGCTGCTGTACTTCTTTTCAAAGAGAAGGATTTTCGTTTGACCTCTCCGTGCAATCATTGGGCGAATGCCAAGAGGGGGGGAGGGTATGGAGGGTCTTGAAGCAATTGAACCTTTTAGATCAAATCCGCTTCATTCCCCTCGAGCCTGCAAGAGAATATCACTTTCCGGATCAAAGGGTGAGTCAATCCTCCAGAATGGAAACCCACATCGAGAACCTATCCTCGCTTTTCCCTGCGGAGAAAAAAGGGATTAAAGAGGTTTATGCGGCCCTGGAAAAAATCTTTGAAGAATTTTCGGGTCTTCGGTCCTCTCTCAATTGGTTTGAGCCTTCTTCTTTTCTCTCTCAATATCCTTTTCTCTCACAGTACAGGGATAAGACCTACGGAGAGCTTCTCGACGAATTTATCTCCCATCCTTTTTTGAAGACGCTTCTTTCGATACGAAGCTCTTATGCGCTTCTTCCGCCGGAGGAAATCTCGGCAGTGGGAATGGCGGGAATTGAGATGTCCTATTTTAGTCATGGGGTGTGTTGTGTTGACGGAAAGGTGGAACAGCTCCCGATGAAAATGGGAGAGGTCCTTGTGAAGATGGGGGGAGAAATCTTGACGGGTCATGAGGCTCAACAAATTCTGATGGATGAGAAAAGGGCAATCGGTGTGCGGCTGAAGAATGGCCAGGAGATGACGGGAAAGGTCGTGGTTTCCAATGTCGATGCTCATCACACCTTTTCGGACCTCATCGGAGAGAACCACATTCCAGCTGGCTTTCGGTCAAAGTTAAAGGGGATGAGACCTTCTCTCTCGTATTTTATCCTCTATTTAGGGATCGAAGGAGACGTGGACGAGCTTCCCGTTTCGAATAATGAGATTTTTTTTGGGGATTCACTCCAGAAGGAGTTTGACTTCCTTTACGAGAATCGGATTTCTGAGAAGGCTCCCTTCTACCTCCTTGTTCCATCGAAGGTCAACCCGTCCCATGCACCCGCGGGGAAGAGCACAGTCTGCTTGAGCTGCAAGGCCTCCTATGGTTCCAGCCCGGGTTGGGATCCTAAAACGAGAGATGAGCTCTCCAGGGGGTTTATCCAGAAGGCATCGGCCTTCATCCCCAATCTCGAGAGGAGGATCCTGGTTAAGATAGAGACCACCCCGAAGACGATTGAGCAATGGACCGGAAATCGATGGGGGGCCGCCTATGGATGGGCACAGATCCCAAGGCAATCCGGGATTTATCGTCTTCCCCGGACCGCTCCCATCCCAAATCTTTATCTCACCGGACATTGGACCTCTCCCGGAGGAGGGATTGCAGGAGTGGTCGCCTCAGGCGAGTTGACTGCAGAAGCCGTGTTGAACAGGCTTGAAAAAGGAGAATAGAGAAATGACCCGAAAAACCTGGTTTGTGATTCTGAGTCTTTTTCTCATGTTGCTCTTTCTCGCAGGGTGTGCCAAGAAGATGGTGAGGATTCCTTCCGTCGAGGCTCCTCCTGTTAAAGATCCCGTGGCTCAACTTCTGGAAGCCTTTTCCTCCGTAGAATCTCTTCAGGCCAAGGCCTCGATTCGTGTTGACACCGTGAGAAAAGGTGAGGAGTACAGGTTCCTTCTCAACGGAGTCGTCTACTTTGAAAAACCGGATAAACTTCGTATCCTGGGTTATCATCCGTTCGGAATGGGTGTGTTTGATATCCTTTACCGGGGCGGGGAATTCCTCGTTTTCAGTCCTCTGCAAAATAGGGCCTATACCGGAGAGATTTCCCAGTTTGGAGATCTCATTGCGAAGGCGAATATCAGGATCTCTACAGAAAAGCCTGAGGGCAGCGAGGTTCCAAACCGAATTCGGATCGAGATGCCGGAGAAGGAGACCCGCCTGGATATGAAATTGAAGGAGATCTCCGTCAATCAGCCTCTGCCTGAGAACTCGTTCCAGTGGGACGCCCCGGAGGGAGTGGAGATTAAATCGTTGGCCCAATTCCTAAAAGGGAAGAAGCTGGAATGAAGATTTCTTTTATTATTCCGAGGTGGCCGAAGAACAGCTTCTGGGATGTCATCGCATTCAAATTTCCCCTGCTTTCGTCTTCCCTTCTCGCCGGGCTGACGCCCTCGCATCATCAATTCCGCATCATTGATGAAAGCCTCGCGGAGATCGATTTCGATCAGGAGGTAGATCTGGTCGCCATCACCGCCCTCACTCCTTTGGCGCCGAGGGGATACGAGATTGCGGATGAATTTCGAAGACGAGGGAAGAAGGTGGTGATCGGAGGCATCCACGCGTCCTGGCTTCCCGAGGAGGCCAAAGCCCATTCCGATAGCGTGGCCGTCGGCGAGGCCGATGAGGTTTGGGTCGAGATCCTGGAGGATGCTGAAAAAGGGAGGATGAAGCCTTTTTATCGTCAGAAGGAGAGAACGGATCTAAGCCGTCTTCCCATTCCGAGAAGGGATCTTTTTCCCACCAGGGGGTACCTCTTTCACAATCTGGTTCAGACCACAAGGGGATGTCCTTACGATTGCGAGTTCTGCTCGGTGACGGCTCTCCACGGGAGAACTTATCGGATGAGGCCGGTCTCCGAAGTTGAGAAAGAGATTCAATCCCTGGAGCGATCAAAAGCCTATATCTTCTTCATAGACGATAATCTGGTTGGAAACCTCTCTCATGCCAAAGAGCTTCTCACCATGCTCTCCCATTATCGGCTGCGCTGGGTAAGTCAGGGACCCATCCACATTGCCGAGAATAAGGAAATGGTTTCTCTGATGGCCAAGGCCGGATGCCATGGGCTCTTTATTGGGTTCGAAAGCCTTCGTGAAGAAAACCTAAACCTCATGGGAAAGCGCATCAACCGGATTGAAGCCTACGAGAATGGGATCCAAAGACTCCATGACGCCGGCATCGGAGTCTACGGTTCGTTTGTCTTTGGCTATGACTACGACGATCCCTCGGTGTTTGGCGATTTTCTGAAATTTGCCGAACGAAACCGAATGGAAGGGGCGTTCCTTCCTCTTCTCACCCCTTTTCCCGGGACTCGTATCTACGAGAGGTTGAAACAGGAGGCAAGGCTTCTGACCGAGGATTGGTCGAAATACGATATGGCGACAGTGGTCTTTCAACCCAAACGAATGACTGTCGAAGAACTTCAGGAAGGGTTCTGGAAAGTGAACCGGTCTTTTTATTCCCTTCCGTCTATGTTGAAAAGAGTCTTCAACCCCTTTCATATCAGAAGAAGCCTGATCATCTTCGGGCCGATGAATCTCGGCCTCTGGCCCGCCGTCAAGAAAGCAGAACAGCATTTCAAGAGATTGATCCCCCGAGCTCCCCTTTGATACTTGCCTGCGGCGGAAGTGTTTCCACGTTTTTCCTTGCAAATATTCCTGGAATTCAGTAATCTACGGCTTAAGGACCCCTCCTAAGTAAACATTGTACTTCCAGGATTTCTCATCTCATGGATATACCTCTTCGGTGTGCCATTGTCATCCCTGCTTATAACCATGGGACACGAGTGCGTGGGGTCGTTGAAAAATGTCTCCAGCTCCGGCTGCCTGTGATTGTGGTGGATGACGGATCGACAGACTCCACTCCCGATGTCCTCGCTTCCCTTTCTGGTGTCACAGTGATACACCATGAGAAGAATCAGGGGAAGGGAGCTGCTTTGCTTACAGGATTTGCCGCAGCTCTCCAGTTCGCGGACTGGGTGGTCACGGTTGATGCCGACGGACAGCACGATCCGGAAGATATTCTTTCCCTGATTTCCTTGATCTCTGCGATCGGGGCATCCCCCGAAGGGCAGCGCCCCCTGGTGATAGGGAAACGGGTAGGGATGGGAAATGGGAATGCACCTTGGACCAGTCGCTGGGGCCGAAGATTCGCCAACTTCTGGGTCTGGACCTCAAGCGGGAGATGGCTTTCGGATGCGCAGTCCGGATTTCGGATTTATCCTCTTCCTGAAACCCTGCGCCTTGGGACCAGGGCCAGGAGATACCAGTTTGAGGTGGAGGTTCTGGTTCTGGCAGTTTGGCGTGGGATTCCCATCATCGAGGCGCCTGTGCATGCCATCTATGGGCCTCGTGAGGAGAGGGTCTCGCATTTCCGGCCATGGCTTGATTTCTGGCGTAACACTAAGACCTTTGCCAGGCTGGTCGCCACAAGGATCTTGATTCCCTCAAGGCTGCGGAAGTAACCCCCTTAGAAAAGTCTTCCGCTTTATAAACCTTCCTCTTAGACCAAACTCAAAACTAATGAGGTATTGACTCCGCCAAAGGCAAAATTATTGTTTGCAGCAAGACGGAAACGTCGGTCCCAAGGTTCACCGATCACGTGGTTCAATCGCGGCAGGGCTGGGTCGGGGTTCTCAAGATTTAACGTGGAAGCAATGAAGCCTTCTCGCATCATGAGAAGAGTGGCAATGGCCTCAATCGCCCCGCAGGCCCCCATGGTGTGCCCCATGTAACCTTTGAGGGAGGCAGTCGGGACATCCGGCCCGTAAATCTTGTTGATAACCGTTGCCTCGACTTCGTCTCCGTGGGTCGTACCGGTTGCATGTGCGTTCACATACTGGATTTCATCCGGGCTGCGTCCGGCGTCTTTTAGCGCAGCGAGCAAACACTCTTCCATAGACCGGGCATCCGAGTTTGTGAGATGTATACCGCTTCCGTTCGTCCAGAAGCCTTCAATCTCACCTAAAATAGGGGCGCCTCGATTCTTGGCCCGCTCGTACTCCTCAAGGATCAACGTCGCTCCCCCCTCGGCTACGACCAGGCCATCCCTCTTTTCATCGAAGGGCCGGGGGGTTTCTGACGGCCGGTCATTGTAATTCGAGGATGTGGCCAACATGAGGTCGAACACGGCGGCAGAGAGAATGTCGACCTCATCTGCTCCGCCTGTGATCATGATGTCCGCCCTTCCGGCCTTGATCGCCTCATAACCAAATCCAATCCCCTGGGAACCCGAAACACAGGCCGGGCAGGACGCTATGAAAGGCCCTCTCGTATGGAATAAAATGGAGAGATTGCCTGCACACGTATGACTCATGCATTTCAAGTACCAGGATGGAGGTATCCCTTCAAGGGAGCGGTTCTGAATCATGTTACCGATATATTCCATTTGACTCCTGACGCTCCCTTCGGTAGATCCGTAAGAAACGCCGCAGGCTTGGGAAGCAATTTCATTTTCGCTGAGTCCGGATGCCTTCACTGCGTCAATGGCGGAGAGGGCTGCCAGCATTGCCACCCTGCCCATACTTCGCCGGTATTGCCGTGGAATCGATTCTTCCTCGCCGTCAATATGACACAATCCTGCCACACGGGTTCGCAAATTCCTTATACCGTCCCACTCGGGCATGATGGATATGCCGCTTCGGCGCTCCTTGAGGGATTTTACGAATTCTCCGAGGGTGTTGCCAATCGGAGACCGTATCCCCATGCCGACAACGACGACTCTTCTCTGATTTCCCATTTTTATGAAATTTCCCGCATGCGCTCTGTTCTCATTTCAGTTGTTCATTCCCGTAGAAAGCCTTCTGGATTTCCTCAGGGATCTGAAAGACCATTTCCATCTCCGGCAATAGAACCGCTACCTGCTCCGTCCACCCTTTGGCACAGAGTCTTCCGCTAGAAGTTAACTTTATCTCAAAATTCAAGATCATCCTGACGCGAGCTTCCCTGAGCACTGCCGTGCACGTAAACTCATCATCGAACCTCAAAGGCCAGAGATGCTTGATCGTAGAGCGGACGATCGGAAATACGTACCTCGTCTCCTCCATGTAGCGCTGTAAGTCCACGCCGTATTCTCTAAAAAGTGCCTGTCGAGCGACTTCGAAGTATTTTAAGTAATTCCCGTGCCAGACGATCCGCATCAGATCTACGTCGTGATAAGGCACTTTCATTGTAATACTGGTCGAAACAGATTGAGCCATTCTTCTCACAAATAATTTTCAATGGTAACTAAAGAGATTAAATCCAAACCCGTGGTCTTAAACCAAAAACTGAGATCCCGAAACAAGTTCGGGATGACAAAAAGACCAACCGAACTGCCATGTCATGCTGAACTTGTTTCAGCATCCGATTTATTTAGGCTCTAAAGCCCCGCCTTGTAGGCAGCGTTCTTTATTATGAATCGAACTTGGCATAAAGTTTTTTATCGAAACTAAAATTAGCATAATATGACTGCATTTTCAATTATTCGACGCCCTAATCCATTCCAGTTTTTCTTTATCCCTTTCGGATTCGTAACCCCTCTCTTTCCCCCCTTAATCTAAGGGGGGATGAAAGGGGGGTTATGTGAAGCCTTTCCAAGTGTTCCAAAGGTCTTGTAGGTCATAAGAACAGGGGGCAACTGTTTGGGTTGTCTTGACATGGTCCTGTCTCGATCGCTATCATTAGTTTACAAGGAGGCTGATTTCTTTTGGCCTTGAATCAAATAGGTCTAAACTCCATTTCTGCTTCTTCCCTTACGAACGATTCCCTCATGTGGCCTGGGATCGAACGGCTGCAGTCGGCATGTCTTGGAATGATACTCCTCGATATGGAAACCATTTCTCCGGTCAGGGAGGATCTGTTCACGCCGTGTGAAGCCGCAAGGACGGTGAGAATGGGTCCACGAAGGCGGAGAGGATTTACTGCGGCGAGAGTTGCTCTGAAGAGACTGGTCCGCCAACTTAATCTTGTAGAAAAAGACAGGCCTGACCAGACGATTGAGACCCTTGGCGCAGATGGCGTAAGACCTTTCCTCAGCGACAGCGGAACCCATTGCTCGGTCTCCCACAGTGCGCGGCTGGTTGTAGCAGTTGCGCACAGGTATCCGATTGGCGTTGATCTTGAGATGGTTTCAGAGAAAATAATGAGGACGAGACATCTCTTCATGTCACCCATGGAAAGGGAGCTTATTTCGCTTTCCAGTTTAGGCCTTGAGAGAGCAGCCACTCGCCTATGGACCACCAAAGAGGCAGCAGCCAAGGCATTAGGTCTCCATCTATTTCAGGCCATTCGGGAGGTAGAGGTAGTTAGCGTGGGTGAGGAAGAAGGGGTGATGAGGTATCAAGAAAAGACTTACCCTGTCCGACACGCCGAAGGGAATGGATATGTGATCACCCTGATCACCTTCGATGACGTTTGAAACCGCCCGTCCCGGAAGCGTCACATGGCTCACCGGAAGTTCACGGACTCCCTGAAATTTTTTGGGACTACCCTGCAAATAATACCTACAAGCTATTACTGGGACCATATTCAAGAATAGAAGATTACGGATTGAAAGAGAGAATAACGACCCAAATCAGCAGGAGCTATAAGCCATCCACTGGAGTGATTGGTTGGACGTAGTCTGGCTGAAGGACAAAGCCCGGGCCTTTATGGTCAAGATGGTTGGGGACCGTCGTATCCCTCAACGATGACAAGATCGCCAGTCGACACGGGCTGCCTCAGCTTGATTGCTTCCTGGTATTCGGGCGACCTCCAGCAGTCGAGGGCAGCCTGATACGAAGGAAACTCGATCACCACATTGCGAGTGCGGCTCGAGCCCTCAGGATTCTCAAATCGGCCGGCCCGGACCAAGAAACGGGCTCCATACTTCTTGAAGGGTTGGGCATTGGCCGCAACGTAAGCTTTGTATCTTTCCGGATCGGTGACATCGACCCGCGCTATCCAGTAACCCTTTGGCATTTGAATCTCCTGTTCGGATGAAGTAGGCGTTTGATCGACATCTAACGCCGCGCCTCACGGGACGCGATGTTAGCGTTCCTAAAATAAGATCTCTTGGATGTAAGCCTGTTTTCCGGCTATCAACTCTAAACCCAATTTTCCTCTCAGGGCATGATCAATACCTTGATGGCGCCCGGATCCTGGAGCTGCGTCCTGAACGCCTCGGCGGCCTGGTCCAGAGGGAACCTGTGAGTGATCATGGGTTTGGCGCTGACCTTCCCGTTCCTGAGAAGTTCGATGCATGCCGGGAAATTGCCGCCCAGGCAACCGATCAGAGAAAGATTCTTGGAGATCACAGACAGGGGGTTCCAGGTAAGGGGTTCCTCGTACACGCCAACCAACATGATTTTCCCGCCCCCGCGGACCATGGCGATGGATTGATCGAAGGTCGCCTGCACGCCGGCGCATTCAATGACCGTATTGACGCCCATCCTGTCCGTTGCCGCCATGGCCGCCGCGACGGCATCCTCCTTCGTCGCATCGATAACGATATCGGCGCCGCATTCCTTGGCCGCCCCCAGGCGGGCAGGCCTGCGGCCGCCGGCCACAATCTTCGCAACACCCAGAGTCTTCAGGACCTGAACGGCATACAGGCCGATCACACCCAGGCCCAGGACGGCGATGGTTTCGTTTTCCTTGGGCTGAGCCCGGTTGACGGAGAAATAGGAAATGGAAAGGGGCTCCACCGAAGCCGCATCCTCGTAAGTTAACTCAGCGGGGAGTGGGAAAACGGTGCGCCCCGGGACGGCATAAGGGATATGGACATATTCTGCCATCGCACCGGGAAATTTATAGCCGAGAAGTGCCATGTCCGAGCAGCGATGCCCCTTCCCCTGCGCACACCAGAAGCATTTCCCGCAAGGTTTGAAGCCGACAGCCGTCACGCGCATGCCCGGCGCGATACCCGTAACCTGGGATCCGACTTCCACCACATCGCCGCTGAATTCATGTCCAAAAATGGTCCCTTGCTCGTCGCGTTTGTAAACGTGCAGGTCGGAACCGCACACGCCGCATGCCTTCACCTTGATAATCACCCCATGCGGTTCGAGAACCGGATCAGGTACAATTTCTGTTCTGATGTCCCTTGCTCCATGCATCACAGCTGCTTTCATCTCACAAAGTCCTTCCTCATCCAAGTAATTTCAAATGCACCTAACGATAGTCGTCAGATTTGTTTGCTGTTATTCTGCGTTGTTCATTTGCAGTTGTAATATACTACTTTTAAAAAAAATAGGGAACAGAGAATTTCAGGAAGGAAGAGTTGAAAAGCAGGTTGCTGCTTCCACCTACAAAGAATTAGGATACGCTCTCTAAATGACCTGAAGATTTTCGATTGAAAGTGAGCATAACGATGAGCTCAACTACGACACATGTAATGGATTGTCGGCTGCGCCTTGTTCGGTGCATTACTTAGACAACAACCGACTGAATAACCATATACTTCCCAAAAAAACAACCCCAAAAACAGCTGGCACTGCAAGTGCTAGAATAAAACTTAAAATAGCTAGTTGGAAATTTGTTGTATGGTTGTAGAATCTAAATACTCTAGATGAGTAACTGCTAGGATTTTTAAGAACTCTCTGTTTTCTTCTCCGGAATCCCAAAAAGTAAAATAAACCCCAACCAATCCCATAGGCAGCTACTATTATCAATACCTCCATTGACCTATACTCCAATGTACCGGACAATCATTATACTGCAATTTATAATTTGTAAAAATCCTACCGATTCAATTGCTCTTTGTCAATGGAAATTCGAGGTTGAGGCTTTCCATCTGAAACATCGCATGGAGTAGGCCCATACGGATCTGAGGACTTCAGGAAGGAAGAGGGAAGTAGGACAATTAACGTTCATTGAAGATTTGCTATCCTCCAGAACCGATAATCCAAGGAAGCGATAGTTATTGTCGCGGGCGGCGGTGGGACAATAGCCACGGCACGAGATCAGGCTCGGCGTAAGCCCTATCCCACGAATTATGCCCTACGCCGTCGTACTCGGTGTACCTTACGTCGAACCCTGACGCTTTCAGCGTTTGAAACATCCTTCTCGACTCGTCGGGTGGCACCACGGTGTCTGCGCTCCCGTGGAAGATCCAGGCCGGCACCTTTGAGATTTGAGATGCGACAGCCGCGTAAGGATCTGGGGAATTGGCGAACGGAATGTCCTTTAGAACAAAAACCTTACGTTCTGCTGGCAGGTCAGGCCGCTTAACATTGACAAAACCGCAGATTGGAACGATCGCGGCAAACTTACCCGGCGCACGTGCTGTGACACACCATGTCCCGTGGCCGCCCAGGGAGATCCCAGTGACATATAGCCTTTGCGGGTCGCCGTTGAATTCCTCGACTGTCCGATCCAATGTCTTGAGTGCCAGGGCGGCCATCTCGCCTACCCAGAACTGGTTGTGACGGGCCTGAGGGAAGACAACGATGAATGGGAACCGTTCACGGGCCTGGCGAATCGCTGGGCCCAAGCCAACTTGAGTTTGAAGAAGACCGTCCTCTCCGCTCTCTCCGACACCATGCAGGAAAAGGACCATTGGGTGAAGTTTCCCTTGGACGCAATCAACTGGGACGTATACCTGATAGCGATACGCCACACTACCCAGTGTGACCTCGCGATCCAAAAAGCCGGTTTCGATTCGTGGGGCTGCGGCAACAGTTAGGGCAGCCGTAAGCAGAAAGGTACACAAAGTCAGTGTCCTTATCCACATCACTGCGTGTTGCATCATGATGACCTCGGATTTCATTACCTGCATGCAAAGAGTTGGGTTGTTAGCGCCGGGCTGCCTCATCGAGCTTTCTTAAAAGAAAGTCCGATATAATTCACCGTATCATCATTCAATGAGATAATTTCCCCGGAGCCTGCGATACGTGCCAGGTTTTCTGACAACGGTACGAGCAGCAGCAGTCTTTCACCCATCCAGGTGTTTATTTTAATCATGGGCCACCCATCTTTTTCGAAAAAAGTTAATCGATTTGACGGCAGATAGAGCTTCAGCATATTTGGGTAAGTCTCATTTTCATCTAAAGCCCAGGTGCCATAATAGCGGTTGTAGGACTCTGGGATATTGATTTTCTGATAATGATGAAGGGGTATTGAGAATGTTGATTCACCTACACGTGCTTCCAGATAGACGAATTTATCGTCTTGCCGAGTGCGGCCGAATCTGAACCGTATCCTTTCATAATCAGTGAATCGCGCCACATCGATATCCATAAAGAGAATTCGGAGAACCGGTTTGAAAACGTCATTCATTTTGAATGGTAACTTCAACAAAAATTATTTAAGGACATGGTTGGACCAAAGTCATCCTGAGTCTGTAGGGCGCTGGCTTGAATGCGCGGAGTTCGATGCGAGATGCAAGACCGTTGACAAAGGGTCCGTTCAAGACGATTTCCTTTATGACCTTTCCCTTTTTATTCTGGCGGAGGATTCGCCAGCCGCTATCCATCGCTCCTGAAATCTCTGTATAAGAATCGTCACGGTCTTCCCAGTCGCAAATCATCGTCCCATCCGTTTCCATCCCCCAAGCGGTGGGCTTGACCTGTGGAGGAAGAAAGAGGAGAGACACATCCTCCATCAGTCCTCTGGCAAAGGCCGGTGAATCGAAGGGGACCACTGCCTTTCGGACAGCAATTCCACCTTCCGAGAGTTCTGCATCAAACAGGATGAATCCTTCAGGGGTGAGCAAGAGGCTCTGAAGCCTGCGCTCCGATGGTTCGCCCTTGGTGACTCCAAGCAGCGAGGAGGAGCCCCCTCTGATGGTCGCCTCAATCCTATGCACCGACTCCCAGAGCCCTCCCGGAAAGATAGCATAGCAGCCTCGGAGGTCATCCGGCGAGCCTGGGGCGAGGGTTTTCTTGGATGGAGAGACACACCCGATAGAGAGGACAAGAAATCCCAGAAGACAGATATCAAGGCCTTTGTTGCGGATCACAGTTTCTCGAAGACCTCTGAAGAGAAGCTGGAATTGATCTCCACATTCCTGAATTCGATCGAAGTCCGGGAGCCTCCGGGTTCCTCTATCTCCACCCGGTCAATGACTCCAGGCCTGACAGACAGGATAATCTCAATCCGCCGGATAAACCTGTCGATCCCTTCTCCCGGAACCATCGTGACGCGCGCAGGAGGTCCGGGAGAGTAAACTTGCTTGAATGACTTACTCTCATCGAAACGGCCCTGAAACCATTGACTGATTTCGGCAAGCACCATCCGTGTTGCCTCAACCGACTCCGGCATCTCCGGCTTCCACACACCCTCAGAGAAGTTGTAAATCTGAACGGTACTCCCCTTCTGCAGCATCACGCTTCGCAGCGGGGTGAGATACTCCCATCTCAGAGAATTAGGAATGTAAAAAAAGAGCTTCCCCTCAGATAGGAGAGGTTTTGTTAGGATTTTGAGGTATCTCTTCTGAAGAAATTCCGCCTTCACGGATTGGATGTTCCTGAAGGTTTCTTTAAGAGAGGTCCAATCCTGGGCTGAGGCTATTCCGGCGAAGAAAAGTCCCATTGTTATGACGACAGTTATAAAAAAGAATCTTTTCATCCAACTTCCTCAGCAGAGAACGCATATATGCGTTCCCTACCGTTCTGTTCTTAGATCATTCCGCCATTGACAGAGATAACCTGGCCGGTAATGTAAGAGGCATCCTCAGAACACAAGAAACGAACCACCTTGGCCACCTCTTCAGGAAGGCCTACCCGACCCATCGGTATGATCTGTTTTATCATATCCCTGGAAACGGCCTGAAGCATCTCCGTTTCAATCAAGCCTGGCGCCACGACATTGACCCGAATACCGAGACGAGCTACCTCCGAGGCAAGGGATCGGCAGGCTCCTTCAAGCCCTGCCTTGGCTGCCGAGTAATTTGTCTGACCACGGTGGCCAAGCCTTGCGGACACGGAAGAGACAGTAACAATGGAGCCTTGCTTCCTATTGACCATCTTCATCAGAACGGGTTTCGTAACATTATAGAATCCTTGCAAGGAGGTGTTGAGCACTTTCATCCATTCCTCGGAAGACATGAGGACAAAAAGACTATCCGCAGTCTCACCTGCGTTGTTTACCAGAATATCGATTGCATCATGACGTGTCAGAAGGGTTTCAATGTTTCGCTTGGTTTCTTCTTGGTTGGCGATGTCGAAACAGACGATCTCACCATTTCCTCCAACTTGATGAATCAATTCCAGGGTGTCTTCAGCGGCCTTTATGTTGGAGCGGAAATTGATAATCACGTAAGAGCCGTTCTTTGCCAGTTCCAATGAGATGGCGCGTCCGATCCCCCGGCTCCCGCCCGTCACGAGGGCAATCTGTTTAGACATCGTAGACATCGGCTCTCCCTCTCTTTCTCTCAGCGTTAGATTCTCTGTCTGGTCTTGAGGTTCGATAGGATCTCCTCATCCGGCTCCATCACCTGAATAATGATTTTACAGAAGGATTTCGAATCCGATCTTACTTTGCCTTCAAACACGGCATAGTCTCCAACATGGGAAAGCTCGTTAATCTTGATGTTGAGTCTGGTCCCTACAGGGACGCTCGATTTTGAGAATTCCGCTTCTTTGATGCCGACGAGTAATCCGACCCGCGGTCTAACCCCTTCGCGTCGACGCCATGTGCTCAGGGCAGAGACGGCCTGGGCCACCAGTTCAATACATATGATGGAACTCACCTCTCCGTTGTCGTACAGAGGCCATTCCTCAGTTACAATCGTCTCAGCCTGCAAACCGTTCTGGGTCGGTCTCTTCACCCAGTCTATAAGCCTCATGCGAAGGCGATGCGGGATCAGAGGTTCAGCTGGAAGGAGTTTGTTTTGTTCCATTTCCATTCCCTAAGCTCAGTCCACTTTTCCTCTCAGAGGTCAAGCCCAACGCCTTCCTGTATCGAGCCTCGAGGTCCCCGGCAAAGGCCCGCTCCTGTCCTGCCTGTGGAGGGGCCATAGGCTCCCAGAACTCGATCTCGAGGTTTGAGACCCGGGAGGGAGGGAAGTACCATTTGTCTTCCTTGGGGAGAAAAGGTGGATCGTTCTTGACAAACAGCGGCTGCAAAGGGACGTTCGATAGTCTCGCAAGCACGAAGGGGCCGGCGTTGAATCTGCCCAAGTCTCCTTTGGGGGATCGAGTGGCTTCAGGAAAGATCATGAACTTAAACCCCATCCGGATCTTCTCAATTGCCTCATCCAGGGACTGGAACGGGCCCCTTTGCTCAAAATCAGGGGAGAGGACATACCCTGCTGAGCGAAAGACCGGGCCGAGGGGAAGCTTTTTTGCCAGGGATCGCTTGACCATGACGGACATGCGCGGGATATCCCGGATCAGGAAGAGCACGTCGAAGAGGCCGGGATGGTTTGAAACAATCACACATGGTCCGTCGAAGGGCTTCCCTTTCAACTCCCTCACCTTGAGTAGCCCGCATCCTCTGAGCAAGAAGAGCCACAGGCTGACGAGGATACGGATCGTCCACTGCATCCGGTAATGCTGAGGTCCAAGGATTCTGTTGAGGACCCAGAGGACCGGAAGAGTGATCAGGAGCTCGAAGAAGATGCCGAAAAGGAACACACCGAAAAGGGCTCCCATAAAGAAACCTTTCATGCTGCGAAGAAATATCTCAGACATCCGAATCATTCTTTTGGGAGTCTTCTTTGAGAAAGGCCATGCCCCAGGAACCCGGGCCCATATGGGCAGCAGACGTAAGGGAGAGAGGTTGTAAGATGACTTTCACCAGAGGAAACCTGCGCTCTATCTCCGGTTTGATTTCTCCCTCAAGCCACTCCTTGTTGTCTGAGTACTCGAGAAGCAGAGCAGCCTTTTGATTTTTTAGAATGTTTTGTTCAAGACAACGGAAGGCGAATTTCGCCTGGTCTCTGAGGTTTCTCGCCACCCCGATCTTCCGAGCTCCGTCCGGATAGGGGCTGACGATCGGCTTGATACGAAGGACATCGCCAAAAAAGGCGCTGGTCTTTGAGATTCTGCCGCCGGCAGCTAAGAATTGCAGCGTGTCGAGGAAGATATATTCCTGCACATTCTGAATCGCACCCCTGACGAAGGCGATCACCTCCATAGGGTTGGTGACGGTGAGGGAGAGTTCGGCCGCAGCCCTGGCGACGAGACCGAGTTTGCCCGAGGCGACCCCTGTATCAATGATAGTCATCCGGTCATCGGGATCATTCTCAGCCTTCCATTTGATAGCCACATCGTAATTGCCGGTGTAGAAAGAGCCCACACAGAGATAGAGGACGCGGTCATGGATTTTCATCACGTTGTTATAGCACTCATATCGCTCGACGGTTGAGGCTTGGCCCGTAGAGATTTTGGCTCCGGCCTTCATGGCCGCAAAGAGCTGGGAAGGATCCACGTAGGTCTCAGGGAGAAAACGATTCCCGATGGCGATGTAACTGTTGAGGAGGGTGATTCCGAGGCTCTGAGCCAGATCCCTCGTGATGGAGCCAGCAGCGTCCGTCATGATATGGATGGCCTGTTTTTTTCTGGGTTCACTGAACCGAAAAGTCTGCTGAGCAAGGTCATCTTCGGCCCAGCTCAGGATGGCTCCGATGGCGGTGAGGTCTTGTCGCGCGCTCTCTCTGTCCGTGGTATGGAGGTGCACTTTGAGGCACTCGCCATGGGGCATGGCGACCAACGATTCTCCCACATCCATGATGTGTCTGACAACTTCCTTCTCTTCATTTTCGATCTTGAGCAACACGTCAAGGCAGTACCCCTGATATTTCCGGTCCTGCCATGTTCCGGAGATGTTGAAAGAATCCTTCAGATCGTCAGTGAAGAGAGAGGGTCTGACCGTGCGGCCGGCCAAAGTGTTCAACAAGGGGTCGAAGAAGACGAGCATGCCGAGGGCTCCTGCATCAACCACCCCTGCCTCTCTAAGTTCAACCAATTGCTCCTTAGTATTTCTGACCGTCTCTTCCATGTCATGAATGATTGATTCCACCCATACCCCTGTCTCTTCGGGCGGGGACCTCTTCAGAGACGCAACCAGGGTATCAAACAGAGAGATCATTGTTCCTTGTTGAGGATTGGGAACGGCCTGGTAGGCGAGATGACGGCCGGCTTCGACCGATACAGGCAGGGACGACAAGTCCTTGCAGGTGAGGAATCCGGCAAGAAAACCGGCGACAATATTTCCGGAATTACCCCTGGCCGAGAGCAGGATCTCTCGGCTCAGTGCGTCGGGATTTCCGTTGATATTCCTGCAGGCACCCAGGGTAATCACGAGATTGCGGCCGGTGTCGCCGTCAGGCACAGGGTAGACATTGATCCGGTCGAGGATATCGGCCCAGGCCACAATCCTTTCGTAGCCTGCGGCCAGGCCCTTCATCAGATTATCGTACATGGTGAATCCTATTTAAACTCATCAAAACATTCGATAGTTTAAAGATTTCTGGTGTAGTGCCTTCGAGTTTCAACTCAGCGATAAAATCTCCACGATGCGAGGAGTAATAATCGCGTCGTCATTATATCATTGGACACAACAATTGTCATCACTGCGTGCATGTCCATAATCCGTAATCGTCATCCTGAACTTGTTTCAGGATCTATGGGTTGCCGAAAATGAGAGATGCTGAAAAAATTTCAGCATGACACGGATATCGTTAAGGTTTTGATTTTCGATTACGGATTATGGCATATGATCCGATCTAATCCAGTGCCTTCAGTATTTGCCGATATGAGGAAAGCCTTCATATTTTTACGGTAACACTTCGATAGCGGTGAGGAAGCTTCCCAGACCCAGGAGGAGTATTCCCTTCCCGTCGAGGGGGCTTTCCGCGCCGCCTGAAAGATAGCCAGGGATTTTTCCGTTCTGTACGAATCTGACCGCAAGGGCCGCTGCTGCAGCAGCGGCTGACCCGAATTCACCGGTGAATTTGCGAAAATCAATGACCGGGCCGTTGAAATCCGCGGCAGAAATAATCTCACGGACCTGCTTTTCACAGATCGCTCGCTCTCCCGCAGGCATTCCGGCAAAAACGGCACCATATTTGGATCGGATCTCATCCGATTCTCCAAGAGTGTGAAGGAGCGATTGAACGATAGACGGATTGTTGCTGTTATTCTCAAAAAAAATAAGAGCTATCCGTAATCCGGATGCCTTTTCTGTTTTTCGTATAATGAGGGCGCCACCGCCGTCGGACGGGTTCGAGCTGATCCGAACGGAATTGTCGAACAGGGGAGATAAAACCTGGTGGTGCTCATCCGCTCCCATAACGAGCGCGATGTCGTCGCTGTCGCACACGGCCAGGGACGCTGCAAGTAAGGCCTGTTCAAAGGAGTAATCGCCGCCGGTGGTGGTGATGTTGGGACCGGTTGCGTTGAGCATCATCGCCACCTGACCTGCGGGAGCATTGTGCACTGAGCCGACAAATTCGGTAGGGCTTGCAAACTGCTCGTTTGATTCATAGAACTTCGTGAGAAAGTGATATGTCTCGGATAGTGGACCCCATGATGTGCCGAAGAAAATAGATGATGGTGCTTGGGATGGCCGTGCGCTTTCAGACGCTTCCATTGCCAGGGCAAGCGCAAGCCTCGGCAACCGCTTGAGTCGACGGACCTCACGGACGGAGAGCTTCCTTGATATATCAACAAGAGGCAGAGTTCCGTTGCAGGTTTTTCCTTGGTTTAAATTCTTCAATGTCTGCACCAGGTCGCCCGCTCCGGTGACGCAGGCGCACCCTAACACTTCAAATTCAAATGATACACCACATTTCTGTCTTTCGTGTTTGGAGCGAGGATCTGCCACGACAAGGCACGCATTGTTGCCACCGAAGCCGAAGGAGTTGGACAGCGCTACGGCAACCTTCTGCTCAAGGGGAGTGAGAGCCGGTTTTAAATTTAATTCCGGGTCCGGGTTAACGCAGCCCGTATTTGCCGGGATCAGTCCTTCTCGAATGGCTGCCGCGCAGATGATCGATTCGATCGCACCCGAAGCTCCCAGGGAGTGGCCGGTAGCTCCTTTCACTGATGACAGGGGAGGAATGTTATTACCAAAGACGGAATGAATCGCCTTTGCTTCGGCAAGGTCATTGTCCTTGGTTCCGGTTCCGTGGAGATTGATGTACTCGATATCTGCAGGAATAATGCCCGCGTCTTCTAAAGCCTTTTTCATAGCAGCAAGAGCTCCTTTGCCTTCCGGATGCGGCGCTGTGGGATGATACGCGTCGCATGATAGTCCTCCGCCTAAAATTTCTGCAATCGCGTTATCAGGGCTTGATTCTCCCGCTTCCAAGAGGAGCATGGCGGAGCCCTCGCCCACCGTCATGCCGTTTCTGTCGCGGTCAAGAGGATGCGCACCGGAAGGGTCGATGAGCTGCAATGAATTGAATCCATAATAAGTGAGCCGACAGAGTGCGTCAGCACCGCCGGCGAGCACACGGTTCGCTTTGCCGGCGGAGAGCAGCTCATAGGCTAGCTTGATCGCAACCGCACCCGATGAACACGCGGTGGTAACCGTAAGGACAAGACCACTGCAGCGCAGAACACCGGCAAGAAATTCAGCCACAGAGGAAGTGGAATGATATTTGTATTGATCCGTATCTTTTTCATTCCTTTTTAAAAGCGCTTCAGTCAATGGCATGCCGCCGGTAGTCGTGCCAAGGATGATTGCATCCGGGACGGCACGAGTAGCTGAAAGCGCTTCCTGGGCAGCCAGGAAAGCAAATTCGTGTGTCCGAGGAACGTTTAGGGTTTGCTTAAAATTGGGAATTTCACCGGCTGGAAGGAGATTGCCCGGCGACGGGGAGAATAGTGTAAGCGGCTCAATTCCGGAACAATTTTTTTTCAAAGAATCGACATGACGGCCCACCCCTTGACCAAGAGAACTTATGATTCCCATTCCGGTTATAAAGACCCGCCTATGTTTCAATAAGATTACTCCCTATTTTCCACTCGTTCCATCTAAAAGGAAATCCTGCCGTCGCATATCTTCTTTTGGATTCGAAGCTCAAAAGCTTGGATTTGATTTCCTCATATCATCCGATACGGATCCAAAGAAGGGCTCAAAGATGTACCACTGGAAAGGGTGCTGGCGCACCATCTCTTCCAGGGCACTCGCGTATGCCTGTGCGCTTGCTTGAAGGGCCGCACTTCGTTCAGAGCGCGACGGTGCCTTCACCTCCCTCGGAGAAGACATGATGATCAGGTGTTTTCCCTTTTCAACTCGAAAGGTAAACATCGTGAAGAGGGGGGCGTTTGAAACCAGGGCGAGGAGATGAGGGCCTGCAGTGAGGCCCACCTCATGACCGAAGAGAGTTACGGGTAGACGTGAGCGCTGTTCGGTCCAAACAAGATCCCCGGCGACAGAGACAAACCCCCCTTCTCTCAAGAACTGGATAGCGTCCACCCCGCCGAAGAGAAAGTCTTCCTTTGCCGTCACCACATGAATGTCGATTCCCTGTGCCTTCATCGATTCGCGCTCATCGCGGGCCACCTGGTTTGCTTCCTTTTCACCCATGATGAGGAGGAGCCTGAGCCCCCTTTTTCTAAACGCACCGGCTGCGATCTCAAAACTGCCGAGATGGGACATAAGGATAATTCCTCCGCTTCCTCTCCTTGCCGTCTCCACTAATGCTTCCCCCCCCTGGGTGGAGGCCGTTGCCCCTTTTTTTCTACGGAATTCAATCCGCTCCGCAAAAGTGGCTGCGTAGGAGTGAAACTGGCGCCAGGTGCAATAAAGATAGTACCATCGCGATCTTTCGGGAAAGATGACCTGATAAAGGCGGATACTTGATCTTCTCCTCGAAGAACGAAACAGCAAGTATCCTGTGGCGATCCACCAGGCGAAGAATCGGATGGGCCAGGAGCCCAGGAGAAGAGAAACCCTGATGAGCGTTTCGTGAATGAAAGCCTTCATCCTTATTCTCTCAAACGATCTGAACCAGTTTTCGCAAGGTTTGTTTCATCGCTTCTTCATCGGCGGGGAGCTTCTTCACTGGCTTTCAATAAACCCTGGGCAACTGTCTCTCCACGGCAAGTGATATGAAAATCAAGCTTTGCCTCAGGCCCGGAGGGCATGGCTGCCATAGAGATCTGCAGTTCCTCATCCGGAAAGACTAACTGTTTGAACCTCACCCTGGAAAAGCCGGACACCTCAATACGACGTCCCTGTTCACGGCCTTGTCTTTTGACCATTTCAGCCGCCAAGGCGAGGAACGCCACGCCAGGCACCAGAGCGCATTCATCGAAATGGCCTGAGAACCATTCGGAAGAGGGTTCGAATCGTGCCATGGATTCCCAACGGCCTTCGGGGGTCATCCGGGGGTTCTTCAGAGGCAGCCATCTATCGGGGGGTATCGGCATTTTATTTCAAATTCCGGACCACATAGTCTACCACGTCCTGAACGGTTCTTATCGTCTTGAGCTCTTTCTCGATAATAGGAAGACCGATCTCGGACTGCATTGCCGCGAACCAATCCAAGGCATCAATGCTGTCCATCTCGAGATCTTTAAACAGGTTCGCATCAGGTTTTATCTTTTCCGAAGGAATTTCAAATTGTGTCACCAAATATTCAGACACCTTTTTGAGGGCTTCCTCTTTTTGCATTTATAACACCATCCTTGACGTGCTTACACTTACCGAGATACCATTATTTAACATAATAAGAAGAGCCAAAATCCTTAAAGCAACCTATTAGGTTTCATAACATTATATCTCGCCTCGGCCGAACTTCCGGTTTGCCCGGGTCCGCGGCTGCCGCTGGAAGCTACCATCGGCCATTTCCTTGTCGATAACCCTTTCGAAAAGTTCGAACATCCTGTAGGATTGGGATTTCTCCCGGTAGAAGATTTTCCATGCCTCGTCGTACAACTGCTGGAGACGCTCCGGGCTCATGTGTTTTGGCTGGAAGACGACCTGGTCGCAAGTATAGTCGTTCCAGTTGTAGGAAAGGATTCGTCCCTCCCCTTGCAGGTCCGCAAAGGCCCGCGTGTATGGAAAGGGGGTCAATACGGTGAACTCAGCCAGGTCCAATTCTATCTCTAAGAGGAAATCGATGAGGCGGCGGATATCGTCCTCCGTATGGCGGTCGAGGCCCAGGAGGATTGTTCCCTCCACGGCGATCCCGGAGTCGTGATACCGCTTCACCCGGTTGCGAATGAAGTCCGAGGTATCGAAGATTGCCTGGTATACGAACCACGCCCCGGCTCGGGCCGCCAGATCGAGGACTTCGTCGTCGTCCTCGATGGGGTGGCAGCACCACTTCTTTTTCAAAGGGATCATCTCACGGAAGAGCTGTTTTTCCCATGTCGTGTCCTGGGATAGGGAATTATCAACGATGTAGAGACGGTTGTTTTCAATGGCAGTCAGTTCCTCCACCACCTTCTCAAAAGGGCGAGGCCGGAACTCCCTTCCTCCGACGAAGCTCATGCAGCACGGATAGCAGTCGAACCGACACCCCCGCGAGGCATGAAAAAGATCGACCATCTGGATTCCTTTGTAGGAGTAAAGCTGCCGTTTCAGGATGTCTCGCCGGGCCGTGCCGACGGAAGCGATGGGCGGGAAGTCTGTCCGGTAGTCGTAGACCTTCCGGAGTCGGTTATTTCGAAAATCGTCCAGGACCTGCTCCATCCGTCCTTCCGCCTCCCCAAGGAAGATGGCGTCGGCATGAAGAGAGGTCTCTTCGGCATGAAGCATCGTTGCAATGCCGCCGCAGATGACCTTCAACCCCCGCCTGCGGTACTCCTCTGCGATTTCCCAACCCCGTTTTACTTGGTTCGTCAGCATCATGGAGATCCCAATTAGATCTGCCTGATCGTTGAAATCGATTGTCTCCAGATTCTCATCGATGAAAGTAATCTCCACATCTCTGGGCAGTGTCGCAGCAAAGACGACGGGGCCGTGGGGGGGAAGATGAAACTCCGTCTGCCCCCTGAGTTTCTTCCATTTTGGGTAGATGAGTGTGAACTTCATAACCTGTGAGTGGCTTTATTTCTTCTGATGCTCCAGTATATATTCGGCAATGGTTTTTACGGAACGGAATATCTTAGGGCCTTCTTTGGAAGCCTGGATCTTGATACCGTAATTTTTATCCAGTAAC
Organism: uncultured delta proteobacterium; assembly: GCA_963765435.1. GTDB lineage: Bacteria > Desulfobacterota > BSN033 > BSN033 > UBA1163 > UBA1163. The sequence goes on along the minus strand of CAVXWK010000001.1, from coordinate 2,725,939 downwards.
ACCACGAGCTCCAGCGCATCGATGGAATCAAGGCCCAACCCTTCCCCAAAAAGAGGGGCTTCCGAATCTATCCCTTCTGGTGTCATGTTTTCCACGTTCAGTTCTTCAATAATCTCCTTCTTGAGTTTGAGAATCAGATCTTCGATCATATGGATTTTCCTTTATATAGTTTTTCCATGTTCAAGGTATTTAAAATAACATATTCCTGAAGTCCTTTAAATTCTCTAATTTTATCTTCCTGCTCAATAATAAAAAGAAAGGATTGATAATGATCACCATAACATTCAATCCAGCCGGAAAGGCAACAGCTGACCCGTTGGTTAAGGAACAATTCAGAGACATAGTGATCAATCAACTCTGGATCGAATCGTTCAGAGATGAAAACGGTATTCTCACCTTTCACCTTATGCCGCATAGCGATCTCGGCAACCATGATATTTGGAATGGTATAGACGAACACGGATGGGCTCGGGAAGTATTGGTTCCGGTTGCGGATGGATTCCTGGTGTTTTCGGTCGTACTCCAGTGAAGAGCTGGCATTTTCCAGAATGATCCCGATTTGCTCACCCGGATATTTCTGAAGAACGTCCGTACCTTGGAGAAGGATCTCGGCGCTCAGAAAAGCGAGTTTGCAGAGGTTGTCCATTTTGAAAAATTTCGGGTAGTCGATGTTGTAATGGAGGTAGACGGAACGAAATAATGCGTCCACAGATTCCACCTCCGATGCATATTCAACGATTCCGTTGACCGACACCCGACGGTCTTGAAGCTTCATATATCTTGTAATAAATAATTCCATTCTCGAAAGCAAAATATTAAAGTGGTGCTAGAGGGCCGTCGAATGTACTAAATTTTCTTAAAAACCACAGCCGCATTACACCCTCCGAAACCTGAGGCTGTTTTCAAACAATGATTCACTTCTTTGACCGCATGGTCCGTTAAAATATTAATATGTTGCGATGTCCCAGGATTTTCAAATCCAGCCGATCGGTATAATTCGTTATTCCTCATGGAAGCAATGGCCAACGCTGATTCAATGATTCCCGCTGCGCCAAGGGTATGTCCGAAATAACCCTTAAAGCTGTTAATAGGGACCCTTTCTAAACCCGCCCATGACAAGGCCTTTGCTTCCGTTTCATCGTAGTAATCGGTGCCCGTCCCATGGGCAGAAATGTAATCCATGTCGAGTGGGTCTAAGGATGCCTCTTTTAAAGCTCTGCGGATGGCAACATAGAAGCTTTCGCCCGTTCGGAGAGGACCCGAGATGTGATGGGCATCGTTTGTGCAAGCTCCGCCTGCAACGACGATCTTCTCCGGTATACCGCACAATGAATGATCACGACTGAGCACGATGCTACCGCAGCCTTCGCCGAGTGTGAGTCCGTCTCTGGCGGCATCGAAAGGTTTACAGGGTTTGGGGCTGAGGGACTGAAACGATTGGAAGCCGGATACCGCGAATTCCGTCAAAATGTCGCCTCCCGCTGCAATCACATGATCATACCTGCCGGCTTTGATAAGCCGCGACCCAATGAGAATTGCCAGCACACCAGAGATGCAGGCATTTGAAACCACAAGGGATTTGTTCGAAGCATTTAAAAAAGACCCCAGAAACTCGCCCCACTTCCATAAATAAACTCGGTCTGGCCCAATTGCCGGAAGACGGTTGTTCCCACCTATGAGGTCCATATTGCCCTTAAGGGTCGCCAGGATGATCAGGGTCCGAGGATCTGTGATGTCCACTCCAGAGCTCTTCAAAACATCTGAAATCGATAGAATATGAAGCATTTCCGAACGGGTGAACAAATCTATTTGAAGATCCGGTTTGGTCTTGCAAAGGTGTTCTCGGAAAAGATTCAATAATTGTCGATTATCGATAAGAGACAATGGAATAGGGGTAGGGTAGAGATCTCCGCCCGGGTAGATGCTGATACCGATTTGATTGGTCTTTATTTGCTTGACGTGCTCGGCTGTGGAAAAGCCAAGGCTTGTGATCGCATTACTGGCTCCTACAAAAACATCCACCATAAGCTCCATCTCTTCCCATAAGCAATGATGCTGGTCTTATGGGTTTGATGTTTCCCCATTGATTAAAATGATGCTTTAATCCATTGCGGCGGATGCAGGCGGCCTTGAGAGACATCCCGCATTTTAATGCCGCTGATGGCCTCATAAATAACACCGTTTAAATCATAAATCCAGGCATCAAACAAGAGCGATTCGCGATCGATATTTACCGGCACAACCCGGCCAAGATAACTGCCTCCCTTTTTTGTCTTTTGATAAATCAATCTTTTTTCAAAACCCGTCGGAAAGGGGACAATGCCGCTGAAGCGTTGTCCCCAAACACAAGCGGCGTGCATTGCCGCATCTAGGGGAAATGGCGAACCAAGCAAATTTTCATCGGCTTCATAATCCCCGCCCGAAAGATAAGCCAAAGCGCCCTCGGGTGAAACGGCTAAGTCACCAATGATGTTTTGATAGGCTACCCCGAAAGGAATCAGGTCACGATAAATGGCTGCGGCAGGGACGCGGATGCATTTTCCTTCCAGCTTCTCGACAACCCGAAAAGGAGTTGCAAGGCAGGGAGGGGAATCGTCCGTTGCAAATTCCACACGGGCATGTTCGAGGACGCGGCGAATAGCGTTTTTTTTTGATTTTATCGACGTTAAAAGCACGGCGGCAATATTGTCGTTACCACCATTTTCTATATCAACCAATACGGCTAAACGCTGTGTTTCCGGCGCAATAAATAAAAAGCGGGGGAAGCTGGCTTTTAACAAACAGTTGATACTCATCTGCGGGAAATTAAGTTTAACTACATGAGCCAGGGCGATTAAAATTTCCACTGCGGGCAGAATCACTTTTCCTTCGGAATGGTGATCGCGCAGATAGGGAGAGACCTCAATTGCCGAAGGGCAGCGGGTTTTTTCATTTATTTGGGGAACGATGTCCATAGATGGACCGTTTTAGGATCAACGGCTACGGGAGTGCCTGCCAAATTTAAGGCGCAGTGTTTGGTAAATCCGGTGCAAACCACATGCCCCTTTTCTGCATGGGTGATGACATAGTCGAACTGCAAGCGCACCCGCTCCAGATTTACCGGGCGCGTGTGAATATACATCAAATCATCGTAATACAAGGGCTGGTTAAAACTGATGCCCAAATCGAAGATTGGGTAAACGTAGCCGCTGGCCTCGATCTCTTTGTAGGGGTAAGCAAGGTCCCGCATCAACGAGGTACGGCCGAATTCAAAATAACGAAGATAATTGGAATGATAAACCGCTTCCGAACGATCGGTATCGGCGTATAACGTTCTCAACTGGGAGCGATGCCAGATTAAGCTGGTGGTGCGGTCGCGGACAAACCTTTCATCGTTATCATAAATTTCCGGTGTAAACGGCTTGGGCCTCATTTCATACTCCCCTAAGAATAACACAGCAATTTGTTCCGCCGAATCCGAATGCGTTGGAAAGAGCAATTTCATATTTTTGTTTGCGAGCGGTATTAGGCACAACGTCAATATCGGCAAGGCCGGGATCGGGAAGATGATTAATCGTGGGCAGGATGATCCCCTCCCTCATCCCTTCAATGGTCAGTGCGGCTTCGATGGCAGCCGTTGCTCCCAGTGTGTGCCCTAACTGAGATTTATTCGAAGATACGGGGATCTTTTCTATCCTCTTGCCGAAAACGTCCCGCAGGCACTCTATCTCCGTTTTATCTCCTGTGGGCGTCGAAGTGCCGTGGGCGCTGATATATTGAATATCTTCCGGCTTTAGACCCGCGTCTTCAATCGTTTCCCTTATGGCTCGTATGATGGTCGTCGGATTGGGGCTCGTGTAATGATAAGCATCCGACGTCCACCCGACTCCCAACACCTCGGCTTTGGGCTTCAGACCGTAAAATTTAAGCAACTCTTCCGCCGCGAGAACAACCACGCCTGCCCCTTCGGATAGGACAAACCCTTTGCGATCCACGCTGAAAGGACGGGAGGCCTGCGAAGGGTCGCTATATGCCCGATCACCCGGACGAACTTTGATCGTGGCGTTCATGTTGGCAAAGCCGTGAATCAATTCGGGTAAAATGGGGGCGTCGACGCCGCCGGCCAGGACAAAATCGCAATCGCCATCCCGAATCATTCTTGCCCCAATGCCGATGGCATGATTCCCAGAAGCACAAGCCCCCTGCGGCGAAAAAACGGGACCGGTAAATTTTAAAAGTATTCCTGCTTTACCCGAAGGGAGATTCGCGCATAAATTAGGCAGCAAATAGGGACTGACCCTCAACGGCCCGCGATGTTCCAAATCGCGGACGGCAACGCGAAAGGCATCCGATCCGTTCAGGGCCGATCCGATCAGGCAAGCCATCCGGGGAGCGGTCGCTTGGTCGACGGGAATTCCTGAATTTTCCAGCGCCTCCTTGCAGACCGCCATCGTTAAAATCACATAAGCGGCATTCCAGTTATAGACTTCTTTCGCATTGGTGAAGTCAAGCTTCAGCGGATACCAATCCGGAATTTCTCCGACGATGTCGCAGACCGATTCTACTTTACAGCGTGTCACCTTCCTGAAACCCGCTTCACCCTTGACGGCCCTTTTCCACGTTTTCTCGAAGGTGTTTCCAAGCGGGGTGGCCGCGCCATACCCAACAACGAACACTTTTCTGTTTTGAGGGGCTCTCATAAGACAGCCATGATCCCTTAGATAAGCCTGCGCAAAACTACGCAGGAATTGCATCCGCCGAAACCAAACGCGTTTTTCAGTACAAATTCCTGACGCAACTTTCTGGCGCCTTCAGCGACACAGTCAATCGCAATTTCCGGATCGGGAACATAATTGATCGTGGGAAGCAAGGTTTCGTTGATCATTCCTTCGATCGCCAGAATCGCTTCAATAGCGCTCGACGCGCCCATGGCGTGTCCCACCTGAGACTTATTTGCCGATACCGGCGGAACATTTTTCCCGAAAATATTGGAAAGGGCATCCGCCTCGACTTTATCGCCCACTTTGGTAGAAGTGGCATGGGCGTTAATCGCGTCTATATCATCGGGCCGTAATCCTGCATGGGCGATGGTTTCTTCAATACATCTTTGCACAGTCTCCAATCTGGGGGAAACAAAATGGCCGGCATCGGATGTCATTGCCCAGCCGGCCATTTCTATCTTTGGTTTGAGTCCGTGCGCCTTGGCGAATTCGTCCGTCGCCAAAATAATGCAACCAGCGCCTTCGGAAACGACAAAACCTCTCCTATGGATGGAAAAAGGTCTGCTCGTTTTTTCCGGTGGTTCTTCCGGCTGTCCTTCTTTGGGACGGTAAGCGCCGTTCATCGTTGCGAATCCGGCGACAATCGGTTCAACCAGCGGAAAGTCAACGGCGCCGCCGATCACCACATCTGCCATGCTCCTTTGCAGCAGCATCTCACCGATGATGAGCGACGTAACCCCGGTTGCGCACGCCGTGATGGTTGAACAGATCGGACCCGTTGCACCGGTAAGGATAGAAACCTTACCGCCCACCATATTAATACAGGAATTGGGGTTGGTAAAGGGATGAGGGAGCTTCCCTTCCGCAATCATCCGCCGATCAGCTTGTAAGACAGCATCCAGCCCGCCAATGGCAGTGCTGAAAGTAACCGCAACCCGCGGCCCAATATCGGGGGTTATTGAAATTCCGCTTTTTTCCAGAGCACGGTGCACCACCAGAAGGGCGTATTTAAAGATTGGAGACGTCCAGTACGCCATTTCCCGCGGCCGTAAAAAAGGATACGGACGCAAGTCGACTTCCGCCACTTCTCCGGCCACGCGCACCGGAAAGTCTGCGGTAAGCGGGAATCTGGTTAATCTCCCTATTCCGCAATCCCCAGCGACCGCACGCTGCCATTGACGATCGAGCTCCGTTCCTAGAGGAGAAACGGCATCATAACCCAATACCACAGCCTTCTTTGAAGCCATCCTGCCATTCGTAAAAGACATAAGATATCCTCCCCCGGGGAAAGAGAAAGCCCAAGGGCGCTGATAACGTGCGTATATCAAAGATGGGTTGGTATTACCACGGAATAAAACGGTACAGCTTGGCGAACATCTCGTAAACTTCGATCCAGTTTTGCAAATCTTTGGTCGAATTCATATGCTCTCGCTTGTTGACCATGATCCAGCTCATATGCGCCGCTCCATCCTTGCAAGTCGAGCAATCGCGCGTTGCCGATGTGCAGCAGCGGTGAAGGGTTTGTAAATCGGAAGCCCATCGGAAAAAATGGATCAGACGGCGGGGTTGCGGTTTCCTGTTGTCCCGGGATTCCGTAACGGACGGACATTCTTCCCAGCCAAAACGGCGTCCCATCATTTTCCCGGTGGTAATCACTTCATGATAGTACTTGCTGGAGATGACCGTTCGAGGGTATCGGTCCAGCATTTCATCCATTTCGCAGCGTAAATCTCTTAGTTCCCCTTCGCGCCAGGAAAATCCGTCGATACCCTCGTCATTCGAGAGAAGCTGAAGATGGACTTTTAGGCCGACATCTGCAATGCGTTTGATCACCGGTTCGGTCTTTCCCACCTGCCGCGGGGTGATGGTGTACAGATAATAGGTGTAAGGGTCGCCGGCATAATTCCTACTGGAGATGGCAAAGGTATCGCGTCCGCGAAGAACCTTTTCATCCGCGCGGTCGCCCCACAGTGAAATCCCCACCATCATGTCGGGAAATTGATCACGGGAGACTTTGATCAGGCCGTTGGTGGCGCAATACGCGGGCAGGCGCTTATAAAAGGCTTCAACGCGATCCGTGCAAAGCGTCGGCTCACCACCGATTAGGATCGCCAGGTTCACACCGCGTTCTTTTTCTTTATCAATAAAATTTTCCCATTTCTGTATATCCATTTCCTCCGTTACTTGATGCTCACCGGAAGAAAAGAAGAAGCACCCCTTGCACCGTAAATTGCAGCGGTTCGTGACATCATAGATGGAACTGCGAATGTTAAGATTGGCAATCCGCTTATAACGGGCCAGCCAATCCTGATCCAGTAGGGAACTGACTGTTTTCATTGCCTCTGTACTTTTTCAAACAGATCACATAGATCCTACCCAACCTATTCCTCACTTTGCGGCGGTCGGTGGCGGCTCGATCTCCTCGGCGTGAAGGTTTTTCCCTTTTTCATAGCCCATGACCCAGACCGCCAGATAAGTATCGACATAATCCAGCCAGGATTTAAATGAGGCCAAGTCATTTGCATGGCGGTAAAGGCGCGCGGTGACAACCGCCGAACCGGCGGCGTAATGACGGCAATCGTCGCAATCCGTATCCGGCACACAACAGGCAACCGACCTGTCCCAATTCAAGTCCGTTCTGTATTGCCGGAAGGACCTGCCCAGACCCATATCCTGCGAGGGATTCTGCCGGGGATAGGAACAACTATAAAGATCGTGCAACGCTTTCTTATGAGTGTGTGCCACGGCATTATAAACGGAAAAAAGAATATTTTGAGGATATTTATTCAAAAGCCCGATCATCATTTGTTTTGTGCGTTGAAGAGATTCATCATCATGTCGCAGGGGTCCAGTATAGCCGACCGGAGAAGAAAAAACATTAAAGGTTAGTTTACAACCGTCGGCAACAAGCGCTTCGGCGACTTCATTAACTTCGTCGATATTTTCCCGCGTAAAGGTATAAACAAACACTGCGCGCGGATCATTTTTATAATTTTCAACCTGTTTTTTCAAAAGATTTCTCGCTTTTCGGATGCGCAGGCTAGTTTCGTCGTTACCCCAGACGGAGATGTGAATCTTGTAACCTACCGATTCCGGGATTTTCTTAAAACCGTTGGTAGCAATACTGCCCAGCGGTATTTCCTGATAGCACACTTTCAGCAACTCCGGCACTAAAGACGGCTCCGCCCCTGCCAGGACGACATAGGTAATGCCGCGAGCTTTTTCGGCTTGCATCAGCCTGCGCCATGCTTCCACGTCGCCAATCTCCCGGGCAAACTGCTTATCCCCTTCAAAATAATAACAGCCGTCACAACGGATATTACAGCGGTTACTCATGTCATAGGTCGATTCCCGCAGAAAAAAGTATTTCCTGACTTTTCCCCAGCGTTCCGTTACCTCAAGCTGAGCTAAGAGCTCTGAAAATTTCGGTTTGGCGGCTTCCAAAGAATCTTTAGGGTTAATAGCCATTTAACGATCAATTCCTATCGATTGATTTGGCGGCAAGTTTTTCTTTGATATAATCGGCGATCAGGTGAATTGTTTTTAGTTTCGGATAATCGTCTTCATCAATTACAATTTTATATTCATCCTGCAGGACCAAAGCAATGGTGGCTAAATCCATACTATCAATGCCAAGTTCTTCCACCAAGTCCATGTCCGGGTTGAATGTGTCGGCAGTCACATCTTCCAGCTTAAGTTCTCCAATAATGACTTCGGCCACGTGTCGGACAATGCCTTCGCTATCGAGATTTTCAGGCATTCTTATCTTCCTCCTGCACTTTTCTTATCTTTTCTCGTCTTCTGCGCATTGTTAAGCACTATGAAGGATTTTCTCGCTATTCGCTATCCTAAGGGAATAATAGGCTTCCTCGCCCGATGCCTCACTGGAAATGCACCAAACGAGTTCATAAAGCGTTTTCGAATAACTTGCGCAGACCCCACCTGAGGATTATGTTAGCATATTTCATGCCGTCACGCCCGGCCAAATACGTTCCAAACAGCCAAACCAAATGCGAAAACAGATAAAAACCCGGGCCCAAGATCAGCAGGGCCGGCGACCGGGAATAAGCCGACAGGACGCTAAAGAGCGCAACCATGGGCCATCCTATTACGAAACTGAACACGACCAAACCTATGCCAAACAAAAATCTGGGAGAGGGAGGAAGCTTGAACGTATCCAACGTTATCTGTTCCTTGATAGCCCTCCTTACATAGGTGGTGGAGGCTAATTTCCGGGCTACGAACCGCCAGAACCCGCCCCGCCTCTGGCCCGCTTCCGATTCATCCCGGGATAGAACGGATGGAGTGGGTTCCGTCATGTTTATTCCTTCCGTTGTTTGATAAGCTCTGATACCTATCAGTTCTTCCAGCTCACCGAATGTGTATTCTCGTTCCTTGATTTTGGTCACAAGTTCATCGATTAAACGCGTTAGTTTGGTGGGGCTTCGTCCTGTATCGTGGAGGGCGATGATGCTTCCGTTACGTATTTTCTTGAGAACCCTTCTTATCACCTTCTCAGCGCTGGCCGTGGTGTCGAAAGGCCTAACGTCCCAGCCCACCACTGACAGCCCATGTTTCCTTAACACGCTCCTGAGATGCGGATTGGTCAAGCCCATCGGGGGGCGGAAATAGGCCGGAGCTTTGCCGATCGCAGCTTCAATCGCTTCCTGAGCCAGCTTCATTTCCCGATCGAGTCCCCTTGAAATTAAGAAGTTGGTCCACCAGACATGTCTGTACGAATGGTTTCCTAAGATATGACCTTCTTGGTCGATCTGTTTGATGATTTGGGGATAATCCCTGGTCTTTGCCCCTATGGGAAAGAAAGCAGCCTTGATCTGACGTTGTCTCAGGACCTCCAGGAGACTTGGGGTTGCCGCCGGGTCTGGCCCGTCATCAAACGTCAGAGCGACACGTTTTGCGGTTGAATCACCCCGGCAAGCGGCGCTGACGAAAAAATTAAGTTTCAACACAGACACGCCGATAATGAAGATGACGAGATATGCGGTCACCAATAGCCCGAGAACGAGCCAGCGAACTGGGCCTGTAAGGCTCGACCCGGCACCCAGGGCAGTCAGGGCGACCAGGATTGTGATGGTATAGAAACGGCTCATGGGCTTGTCACAGACATCTTGAAGAGTCGGAGTTCCGTTTGGCAACACACTTTTTCCAATTCTTAAGTCCTCACTATATCTTTCATCCCTATGACTGTCAATTGGTTATGGTCATCAGAATAAGTTATTGCCCGCTTCCACCAGATGTGCTATTTTAAATCGGTAAGAAGGGGTTTCCCATCCTCTCCCATCTTGACCCGTACGGTGGCACGAAGCCCCATCCTCTTTATCTTCATGTTTCTTCAGCGCTACAAACTGCGATGGTCATTGATTCTTGTGGTTCTCCTGGCGGTGACGGGGGCCTTTGTTGCCAGTCTGCAACGTCTCATCTTCGATACCGATCTCGTGGCCTCCTTGCCACAAAATGATCCCGTGCTGGCCGATGCCCGCAGGATTATCGCCAACCACCCGATTCAAGACCGGGTAGTGATTGATGTAAGCCGTTCAGAAGCAGACGCAGACGGACTGGCCCATGCCGCCATGGTCGTTGAGAAGCGGCTTCGCGAAAGTGGTCTCTTCGCGCGCGTTGGTCTGGATCAGGAGCAGCAACGGATTCCGGAACTTATCTTTTCGATTTCCGCTCGCCTGCCTGTTCTGTTCTCGGCAGAGGAACTGGAAGAGAAAGTGAAGCCCCTGCTGGAGCCGGGGAAAATCCGCGCAACGCTCTCGGATCATTTGGCACAACTGGGCCATCTGGAAAGCGTCGGCCAGACAGCACTCATCGCCCAGGACCCGCTGAATTTAAGAAATCTGATCTTCTCGCGGTTGTCTCACCTGGCGCCCAGCCAGAACGCCCAGATCTACAAAGGATATCTCCTGTCGGCTGACAAGAAGCACGTTCTCATCGTTGCCGAGCCTCTGACTTCCGGGGTGGACACGGCCTTTTCACGGAAGGTTACTGCGCTGATCGATGGGGTCAAGCGGGAACTGAATCAAGGCCGCGAAGGGCAGGAGACCGTGACGCTGACCCCGGCCGGCGCCTACAGGGCTGCGCTGGATAACGAAATCAGTACGAAGCGGGGTGCGGAACGGGCTGTCCTTTTCTCAACCATTGCCATTATTATGCTTTTGCTGCTCGCTTTTCCGAGGCCCCTCATCGGACTGCTGGCATTACTGCCTTCAGCGGCGGGTACCATGCTGGCCCTCTTTGTCTATTCCCTGTTTCATCCCTCCATTACCATGATGGCGATTGGATTCGGAAGCGCTATCATCTCTTTTACTGTCGATTACGGCATCACCTATCTTTTGTTTTTGGACCGTTCCCATGAAACCTACGGACTGGAAACGACCAAAGAAGTCTGGCCCCTGGGGCTTTTGGCCATGCTGACCACCGCAGTGAGCTTTGCCTTTCTTGCCGTCACCGGTTTTACCGCCCTCGCCCAGATTGGAGAGTTTACCGCCCTCGGCGTCCTTTTTACGTATATGTTTGTCCATGTGATCTATCCCGTGATTTTTCCTGCCATACCGCCGGCAAGAGGCAAAAGCCTGCTGCCCTTGCAGGCTTTCGCCAACTGGATCGCAAGAACCGGCGGCAGAAAGAAGGCTTATACGGCCATCGGCTTGTCCATGGTCTTACTTTTCTATACGAAACCGGTGTTTCATGCCGATCTTAATGCGATCAATTCGGTCAGCAGAGAGACCCTGGCGGCGGAAAAACTTTTGGCTGACGTTTGGGGAAACCTCTCCAGCAGAATCTATGTGATGGTGGAAGGCGCGGACGTTAAGGAGTTACAGCAAAAAGACGACCGCCTCGCGACCCTTCTGGATCAGGATATCAGAACCGGCACGCTTGCTTCCGCCTTCGTGCCATCCATGATCTTTCCGGGTGAACAACGGGCGGATCAAAATTTTGCGGCCTGGCGGATTTTCTGGCAGCCTGAGAGAAAGGCGGCCCTTCGGAAAACCATGAAGGACATTTCAATCGAACTGGGCTTTGCGCCGGACGCCTTCGCACCTTTTTGGACCCTAGTGGAAACAAATGAAATGGCAACCTTGACAGTTCCCCAATCCTTTTGGGACCTGCTGGGGATATCAAAGAGCCGTGACCGTTCAACCTGGGTCCAGGTTTCCACTCTCACTCCGGGGCCAGCCTACCATGGGGGCCCCTTCTACGAACAGTTCAAGTCGGAAGGTCTGGTGAGAATATTTGATCCTGTCCTGTTCAGTCAGAGACTCGCTGATGTGTTGCTGTCCAGCTTCATTAAAATGGCGTTGATCGTGGGTGCCGTGACCATACTTGTTGCCTTCCTTTACCTGCTGGATTGGCAATTGACATTGCTTGGCCTTCTTCCAACTCTGTTCGCGCTGATATGCACCATGGGGACCCTCAACCTTCTCGGGCAGCCGCTGGGCATTCCCACCATCATGGTCACGGTAGTGGTTATCGGCATGGGATCGGATTATGCCCTTTACCTGGTTCGTTCCTATCAGCGTTATATGGATGAGGATCACCCTTCGCTGGGTTTGATCCGTCTGTCGGTTCTTCTTTCCTTTGCCACAACGTTCATGGGTTTTGGCGCCCTGGCACAATCCGGCCATGCTCTCTTGAAGAACGCAGGCATCGCCCTGGCGCTGGGCATCGGGTATTCTTTTATCGGTGCGGTTACCATCACACCACCCCTTTTGAAACGCGTTTTCGAACCCATTCGATGGTCTCAGGAAAAGATCCTCCCGGATTCGAAGCGACATCGATCGCGGGCGATGGGGCGTTACCGACACATGGAACCCTATCCACGACTTTTTGCCCGGTTCAAGATTCTGCTGGATCCTATGTTCCCCCGACTCGCGAGTTTTCTTCACTCACCCCGTCATATGATCGACATCGGATGCGGCTACGGGGTCCCAGCGGTCTGGTTGTTATCCCTGTTTCCCGAAGCAAAGGTTTATGGTCTCGATCCCGACCGCAGACGGGTTGCGATTGCAGCCAGGGCTTTTGGTGATCGGGGATCTGCTGCAGTCGGGAAAGCGCCTGATCTGCCTGTGGCTTGCCCGGATCAGGTAGATACGGTGTTGATGCTCGATATGATTCATCTGATTTCCGACGATGAGTTGAGGCTCACGCTTCAGCGGCTCTATGATAAAATCGTGCCCGAAGGAAAACTGATCCTCCGAACGACCGTGCCCTCTCGAAGGCGCGGCCCCTGGCGACGCCGGATTGAGGAATGGCGGCTTAAGGCGCTCCATCTCACATCGCATTTTCGATCGAGCGAAGAAGTAGTATCTCTTCTATCCGAGGCTGGTTTTATGGTCGAGCTCAAAGAGCCGACCGCGTTGGACCGCGAAGAAACATGGTTTATCTGCCGGCGAGCCAAGTGGGGACATAGTTGACTACGTTGAATCATTCTGTTTGTGTCGTTGAATGAATTCTCATTCTTAGGTGTTAGAAAAAATCGGACCTATGGTTACTTCATCCCCGACTCGGAAGTTGGGGCCACTCTCAGCTCTCGCTGAAGTGTCACTCGTTTCGGTTCATGTTGCCCTGCCTATTTCTCAAGCCAAAGGCTTCGTTTTCCTGCAGTCCTTCAAAATCATCCTTGCCCTCCTCCGGAGAAACTCCAACCCTCTCATTAATTGATTTTTAATAGGAAGTCATCTGTGCTCCTTTTCTTGACAGGGAACTCCGTTTTTCGGTATACGGAAGGATGGGAAAAGAAGGAAGGTTTTGATGGATTGGAGCAGATTAGGGCACGTCGAATTTACCTGGAGTTTCTTTTTTTCTTTCTTCAGTATCATCCTCATAGACCTTATGCTGGCAGGGGATAATGCCGTAGTCATCGCCATGGCGGTCAGGACCCTTCCGAGGAGCCAGCGCCTGAAAGGGAGTGCCTTCGGGGCTGGAGCCGCAGTGTTCTTTCGGGTCGCACTCACTTTTGTCGCGGCGCAATTGCTGCTGATCAAACTCGTTAAATTTGCGGGAGGAGCATTGATTTTGTGGATTGCCGTGAAACTGTTCATCGAGGGTTTCGTAGAAGAGAAAGGAGAAGCGGGCCAACAGGCACAAACGCTCTGGCAAGCGATCTGGATTATTGCGGTCGCCGATATCACCATGTCCACAGACAATGTTCTCGCAGTTGCTGCCACTTCCAAAGGGAACTTATTTCTCCTTGCCTTCGGCCTCGGCCTGAGTATTCCGTTTGTAGTTTTTACGAGCAACTTTCTCGCTGTGTTGATGGATAAATACCCTTTTCTTGTCTATGTCGGTACTGCTATTCTCGGAAGGGTCGGTGGAGAAATGCTGGTCACAGACCCGCTGATCGTTCAATGGTTACATCCGTCTCAGATGATGAACTATGGGGTTCAGCTCTTCTGCACAATCGGGGTGATCGTGACGGGCAAGCTCTGGATCAAAATCACCCAAAAGAGAGAACCGGACGGTCAGATTCCCTCCCGGGATTAGCGAGTTTCCGACGTTTCCTTCCTGGGGCGACGAGGCATTTTTCCTGTCAGTCTGTTATAATCCATTCGCGTTTTGTCATTCCATCGCTTTTTATTTTTTGAGGGAGAAACATGGGAAGCGCTAAGGCATACGATGCCATCGTCATCGGGGCGGGGATGGGAGGATTGACGGCGGCAGCTCTGTTGGCGAAGAAGGGGTTAAAGGTTCTTCTCCTCGAAAAAGAGGACCAGGTGGGAGGTTATGTCGTCTCTTTCAAAAGGCACGGGTTCACTTTCGATGCCACAGGCGCCTTTGTTGGAGGATGTCATGAGGGTGGAGAGTTTTATCAAATCCTTGATGAGATCGGTGCAAATGGGAAGATTGAATTTATTCCGATCGAACACGTCCGAAACATCTACCCTGGATTTGAGATTCATCTGCGTCCGGGTGGATTTCGTTCCTATACCGATGCGCTCTTCGACCTCTTTCCTCAAGAGGAGAAAGGGTTGAGGACCTATCTGTTCATGGTCAAACGAATTGGGGAGGAGATACAATCGTATTCGGAGATAACGACGATCCAGAAGATCTTCTTCCCTTTCTATTTCCGAAATCTGGTTCGGTTCCACCGGTTCAGTCATAAAGCGATTTTGGACAAGCTGTTTGAAGGAGGGGAGATCAAGATGGCTCTCCACTCCCTTCCGGTCACGGAACCTCCTTCGCGGCTTTCTTTTCTCTTTCTCGCTGTGATGATTAACAAGGCCCTGATGGAAGGGGTTTTCTATCCAAAGGGGGGGATGGGAAAAATTTCAGAAAACATGGCCAGCGCTTTTCTCCATTCCGGCGGGGAGGTTCATCTTCGAACAGAGGGGGACCAGATTCGGATCAGAGACGGCAGGGTTGAGGGCGTGCGGACAAAGGATGGAGAAATATTTCAAGCGCCATTGGTCATCTCCAATATCAACCCAAATCGTTCAACCAGGATGCTTCCTCTTGAAATTCAAAAGCCTTTTGCGAAAAGGTGGAGCCGCCTCGAATATTCACTCTCCTGTTTTGTCCTCTATATCGCCACCGATCTGGATCTGAGAGGAATGGGCCTTCCGTATTTTACGTATCTCCGTTTTCTATCCGATTTAGAGGAGGAGGATCGGATATTGCGGAGGGGTGAGATTCCCCAAAACCCGACCATGATGGTATCCATTCCCACGATGCTGGATCCTTCTTTGGCTCCTCCTGGGCAGCACGTTTTGAGTGTTCTGATCAATGTGCCTTATCATTATCAAGAAAGATGGGGAGGAGGGGATTCCGAAAAGTATCGGCGTATTAAAGAAGATTTTTCCCAAAAAGTCCTCCGCCATTTGGAATCGAAGCTCATCCCGGGCCTTGGAGATCATCTCCTGTTTTACGAAGCCGCCACACCATTAACTTTAGAGCGGTATACCGGAAACGAATTGGGTGCGATGTATGGCCTGGCATCGACACCCCAGCAGGTTGGAAACTTAAGACCTCCCCATCAGACGTCTATCCCGGGCCTGTACCAGGTCGGACACTATACCCGACCCTCGCATGGCATTGTGGGGGCAAGTCTTTCAGGCTTCATTGCCGGCAGGATCATTCTGAAAAAACTGAATCGAGCGTAGAGCCGAAAAATTCGGTTCTTCCGGGTTTTGCATGGATATTATTCCCCTCTTGTAAGCCTCCTGTATGCTCCCCGCTTATAACTCCCCCTTCCCCCTCTTAATCTAAGAGGGGGAGAGTGGAGGGGGCGTTAGATTGGGGGGATGAAGGGGGGTTAGAGGGGCGATGCCAATTTTTCGGATATGGTTGAAATATCACGTGTGAGCATTTTACAATTCCCCCCATGGGTAGTCCCGATTTTGTTTTTCTTCATGTCCCCAAACTTAATAATTATTACCGTCCGATCAGCCATTTTATCTGGATCAACATCCTGCCTATGGGGTTGCTCGGATTGGCCGACCTTCTCCAGCGCCATGGTATTTCCACCCAAGTCGTGCACTTGGGATTAGAGTGGATTGAAGATCATAATTTCTCTATCGTCGAATATCTCCGGGAGAAGGCTCCTCGGATCGTTGCGATGGACCTGCACTGGCACCATCAGAGCTACGATGTGATGGAGAATGTGAAAAAGATCAAGGCTGCACTTCCTCAAACTTACATTCTTTTGGGAGGGTTCACCGCGAGTTTTTTCCATGAAGAGATCATGAACGACTTCGACGGGGTCGATGGAATCATTCGGGGTGAAGCAGAAGCTCCCGTTTTGGAATTGGCGAGTGCGCTCTTGCAAGGGAAGGGCGATTTTTTTTCCGTTCCCAACCTGACGTGGAGGAGGAAAGGAAGAATTCTTATCAATCCTCTTTCCTACATCGCCTCAGAGAAAGAGCTCAATAACATCTCCTTCACGAACTTCCCCTTGTTGAAGAATTATCCCACCTATATCCGTTATATCGGTCAATTTTTCCATGTCAAGGGAGTTTCCAAACAGAAGAATTTCTGGATGTATTCCCTCAAGTCGCCCATCTATGATCTCACCGTGGGAAGGGGTTGTCCTTTTCAATGCACGTGGTGCGGCGGCGGTCGTTCCTCTCTGGAGACTATCACCGGCAGAAAAGAAGTGACCTTTAGAAGCGTGGAGAGCGTTCTTCAATCGATCAAAGAGGCCATCGCTTATGGCTATGAGACATTCCATATCTGCTTCGATCCTTGTCCCCAGAGGCCGCAATATTTCCTTGATCTTTTCGCCCGCATCCGGGAAAAAAAGATCAAGATGGAATGTTTCTTCGAGTCGTTCGGACTCCCCACAAACGATTTTATCCAGTCCTTTAAAGCGACTTTTCCTGGTCCAAAATCCCTGATCGCCCTGTCCCCGGAGGTCGGATCGGACCGGCTGAGAAAAATTCATAAAGGGCATTCTTATTCCAATCATGCGCTGATGGAGTGTCTCGACCAGTTGAAGACCGCAGGCGTCTTCTGCGATCTCTTCTTCACCCTCGGCATCCCCTTTGAGAAGGAAGAAGATGTCCAACAAACGATTCGACTCCAAAAGATGATCCGTGCCCGGTATCCTAATGTGAGAGGGATTCGTACTTTTACCATCGAGATGGAGCCGGGTTCACCCTGGCATCTCGATCCGGAGGAATATGGAGTGAAAACCTCGCTCCATCAATTTATGGATTTTTGCCATTACCATTCCGGCGACAAGAGTGCTTTTTCATCTTTGGGATATTGGATTCCGGACTATTTTGATGGGGAGACGGATGAGAAAGGATTTGAGGAGGCATTGCAGAAGATCAAATGCCGCCATTTTTGCTTTGCCCATCCTAATGTCAGAAAATCAGCGACTCCTTTCTGGGGAAGGAGGCTCTGTGATCTGTCGAGTCTCTTGTGGAAGATAAAGGGGTTGACCGCTAAGAAACGTTGACTTGCCACGACGCACTCGTTTCACGGACCGGCTTTTTCAAGAAATCGTTAGAATTAAACAGAAGGCACTCAATATGGTAGACGCTGAAGTCTATCAGACCGATGCTTATCGTCGCCGAATCGGAGATGTCTGATCGCAAATCTTATAAAAGGGAAAGGAAGGTTGGAGGAAAGGAGATCCATGATGAAGTCTGGGGGAGGGTTACCGGGATGGTTGATGATAGCAATCGTTAGTTCAGTCGCCTTGCTTTCTCCTCATTCTGCCCTTGCTGGAGGAGTGAATCATGAGCCCCTCGGGGCCGAGGCTTTCTTAGCTGGGGTCTTACCTCCACCAGGCCTTTATGTCAAGGAGTACCTTAACTACTACACTGCCGACAACCTGAAAAATGATAGTGGCCGAACCTTAAGCCTTGCGAGGGACGGTACTGCATTAGATAAACTCGAAGTCTTTGCTTCTTCGACACGATTTCTTTATATTTCTCCGCTGAAGATTTTAGGTGGGTCTTTGGGAGCGCAGATGATCGTTCCGTGGGTGAGGACGAGCCTGAAATTAGACGTATCCACGCCGGGGGGTCCTTCGGAAATGGGTGAGCACCGAAATGCAATCGGTGATATTACCTTCGGTCCTAATCTTTCCTGGCACTCTAAAGATGGTCTATTTCATGCTGCAACTGGATTGGATATCACTGTTCCAACCGGCCCATGGAATGAGAGGCACCTAGTTAATATCGGGACAAATGTTTGGGGCTTTTCGCCTGTCTTGGCAGCCACTGTTTTTTTACCCTGGCATCCCAATCTCTCCGCCGGGATAAAAATGGACTATAGTTTCAATACGAGAAATGACGATTTCATTCTGAGTCCTTCCACTGCCGCAAAAATTGGAAATATGGGTTTAACTGGCTTAGAAACTCACCTTTTGCCGGGACAGGAATTTCACTTTGATTATGGCATTGAGTATGCCCTCACCAAGACGGATGCTCCACACCAATTCAGGGTGGGAGCCTTCGGATATTTTTACCAGCAAACCACGGACGATAAGACGGGTGAAGGAAGGGTGAGGCGTGATTTAGGGAGGGTCTTTGCCATTGGGCCTGGGGTGTGGTGGAGTTACAAGAAATGGGTGGTCGAGGCCCACACGGCTTTCGAGACGGCGGTGAGAAATAGGCCCGAAGGGATTAACACCTATTTAACGATCATCCACACGTTTAAATGAACATTGAAAAGTCAAAAATCTGTTCAATCATTTCTTGAAACCCCTGCCTGTGGCAGGCAGGAGTGTTGTCAGAAGAGCTTGGGACAGTTCTCCAGAGAGCTCCCGAAAAAATTCCCTTGACAACACAAAATATTGTGGTAAGGTTCTTAATACTGCTTATATTTAGTGGGGGAGGGAAAAAGATGGAGTTGGGCCAACTGTCACAAAATGCCATGACCGTACTGAAGAAACGCTACCTGCAAAAAGACCCACAGGGGAATATTGTTGAAACACCCGAAGAGCTTTTTAGGCGCGTAGCAAAAAACATTGCCCAAGCGGACCGGTTCTATCATCCTGAGATTGATCTCCCTCCCATTGAAGACGATTTCTATTCTTTGATGGCTTCTTTAGACTTCCTCCCGAATTCTCCGACATTGATGAACGCAGGAAGAGAGCTTCAACAACTCTCGGCCTGTTTTGTTCTCCCTGTGGGAGATTCTATGGATGAGATCTTTGACGCCGTGAAGCAGATGGCCTTGATTCAAAAAAGCGGGGGCGGGACAGGTTTCTCTTTCTCTCGGATTAGGCCGAAGAACGATGTGGTGGGTTCGACGCAGGGAGTTTCGAGCGGCCCCGTCTCTTTCATGAGCGTGTTCGATACGGCGACAGAAACGATCAAGCAGGGGGGAACGCGAAGGGGAGCCAATATGGGCATCCTCCGTGTAGACCATCCGGACGTTCTTCATTTCATCCAATGTAAAGAGGGTGATCATCACTTCAACAATTTCAATATCTCGGTGGCGGCCACGAATGAATTCATGGAGGCCGTGGAAGAAGGTAGGGCGTTTGTTCTCCGGAATCCAAGGACGAGAGAGATCATCGGTTCTCTCAATGCCCGTGAGGTTTTTGAGAAGATGGTCCATTACGCGTGGAAGAATGGGGATCCGGGAATCATCTTTATCGATCGGATCAATCAAGACAATCCCACTCCTCAAGTGGGACAGATCGAGAGCACCAATCCTTGTGGGGAACAACCGCTTCTTCCGTATGAGTCCTGCAATCTTGGTTCCATTAATCTTTCCAACATGGTCAGGAACGGGGCCATCGATTGGGAAAGGCTGGGTTCAGCGACTGAAAAGGCTGTCCATTTTTTAGACAACGTGATCGATATGAATCGCTATACGCTTCCCCAGATTGAGGCGATGACCAAGGCGAATCGAAAAATCGGTCTGGGCGTGATGGGATTTGCCGATCTCCTGATTCTTTTAGGAATTCCTTACAACAGCCCGAAGGCCTTAGAGATCGGGGGAAAGGTCATGGCCTTTATTCAGAAAAGGGCGAGAGAGGCCTCGAGAGAGTTGGCCCTGAAGAGAGGGTCTTTTCCAAATTTCGATGGAAGTACTTTGAAGAGCCGCTGGGATGCGATGAGAAATGCGACGGTCACGACCATCGCTCCTGCCGGAACCATTTCGATTATTGCAGCGACCTCCTCTGGGATCGAGCCCCTCTTTGCTCTGGCCTTTATACGCCACGTCTTGGAGGGCAAGGAACTGTTGGAAGCCAACCCCTACTTCGAAGCGTTGGCCAAGCAGGAAGGGTTCCATTCGGAAGAGCTGATGCGGAAGATCGCTTACAGCGGGAATATCCAAGATGTCAAAGAAGTTCCTGAGAACATCCGGAAACTTTTTGTGACGGCCCACGATATCACCCCCGAGGATCATATCCGGATGCAAGCCGCTTTTCAAAAATTTACGGACAATGCGGTTTCAAAAACCGTCAATTTTCCTCACGACGCCACGGTCGCGGATGTGGCCAAGGTCTATCGATTGGCTTACGAACTGGGTTGTAAGGGAGTGACCATCTACCGGGACAGGAGTCGAGCCGAACAAGTCCTTTATAAAGGAGTGGATTCCCAAGGCAAGGATCGATTGAAGGAGGAAGAGGAGTTTTGCGAGGAAGAGAGGAAACCAAGGGCTCGCCAAGATGTGATTCACGGTTCTACGCGAAAGATCCGCACCGGCTGCGGAAACCTCTATGTGACGGTGAACGAAGATGAAGAGGGAAAGCTTTTTGAGATCTTTAACCAGATAGGAAAGGCGGGAGGGTGTGTCGCTTCTCAATCCGAGGCTATCGGCCGCCTGGTCTCGCTGGCTTTTCGGTCAGGGATTGAGCCAGAGGATATTATTCGACAGCTGAAGGGCATCAGCTGCCATACACCGGTTTGGTACCGGGAAGGGAAAGTTCTCTCCTGCTCGGATGCAGTGGCCAAGGCGATCGAATGGCACCTTCAAGAGAAGGAAGGGAGGATAAAGACCGATCCCCAGGTCAGAGCCTCCATTCCAAAACATCCTTCCAAAGAAGAGGGAGGGTCTTTTCAACGAAGCTTAAGCTTGGTCTTTCAAAGAGGGGCGTGCCCCGAATGTGGAGGGCCTCTTGTCTTTGAAGAGGGTTGCGCCAAGTGTTACTGTGGTTATTCAGACTGCGGGTAATAAAAGCATGGCGCAAAGAGCATAGGACATAGCCCAAAAAAAACTTATATCCCAGTAGCTCGGTAACGTCAGTTCTGAAGACTCGATTATCCCAATTCGCCCCTGACCAGATCACCCACTCCTGTAGACGGTTTCTAATCTAGTGCCTCGAGAGTCCCTTCACTCTGTTTGTCATTCCGGGCTTGACCAAGCCTGCCCCGTGCTTGACACGGGGGAATCCAGTGTTTGTGAGCTGGGTTCCCGCTGGAGTTTAGCCCGTACGTGATACGGGGCGGGAATGACGGCTTGAGAGGTAATGTGATTTTGCGCTGTCAAAGCAATCGGGGAGACCTGTCCAAAAATAGGAATCCGAGAAATATTTGCTTCCAAGATAGGAGATCGCTTAAGATATTCCTACTGAGAAACGGGTCCAAGGACATGGGACAGGGCAGATGGAAGTCGGGGATCGGAATCCTCCTTTTTCTCGGAGCCCTTTCAGGCTGGGGATTCGCCGCGCCGGATCATGAGCAGGAACGGATTCCGGAACCTAAACCCGGACCGGGAAAGGTATTTTTCTATACGGCAAAGAAGTTTGGCGTCCCCATCCTTAAGGCTTCCATCAAAATCGAAAATGGATCTTCCGAGCGTGGAAAGCTTCTCTATCAGATTCATGCCTCAGTGGAATCTGTTCCCTTCGGATTCTTATTCAGAATGAAAAACCGATTTCTCTCAATCATGGATGCGGAGACATGCTCTCCGGTCCGGTATGTGAAAGAGATTGATCAAGAGGGGCTCCTCATCGCGAGAAAAAATTATTTTCAAACATTCACATTTGATTTTCCTAATAAGAAGGTGGTGGCCGAAAAAGGGGAGAACAAGGAAAGGCAAGAGTTTCCTCTTCTGTGTGAGACTTATGATCCTCTTTCGATGTTTGCCAAATGCTATTTGAAGGAAGACATTCGTCCGGGACAAAATATTCCGATGTCAATTTTCGACGGGATAAAGTTGCGCCAGATGGTGTTCTATTCAAAAAAGGGGAAGGTGAAGTCAAAGATGTACGGACAGGTGGAGGCCGTGTGTCTCGAGTCCAGCACCTCTTTTTCCACCTTTGAAGATAAAGAGGGAAAAATCCGGATCTGGTATACTGCCAATGGGGAAAAGGTTCCGATCCTGATTGATCTGGAACTTCCAGTTGGACATATTAAATTTGAATTGGAGTCTGTGGAGAAAAGCTAAGAATACGCTGTTTATCCTTGGGTGATAGACTTTTTGTGAATGGAAGAACTCAGCACGGACATACTGGTGATCGGCAGCGGCCTGGCTGGCATCCTTTCTGCTTTGAAGGCAGAGAGGGCAGGTCTTCGTGTTCTTCTGGTGGGGAAATTTGCCATTGGGATGGGGACCAACACCTCATTGGCCAATGGCGTCTTCACCGCCGCGAACTCACGTTTTTCCGAAGAAGCTCATCTCCGGGCGACCTTAGAATCTGGAAGAGGATTAAACCAGGCCAAACTGGTAGAGGCCCTTGTCGAAAGAGCTCCGGATGCGATAAAAGAATTGAGAGACTATGGGATTCCCCTCCTTGATAAAGGCACGGGATTTACCGTGGATCGGCCGAAGGGTTCTTCGCAACTGCCCGGAGTCCTCTTGATCAAACCCCTTATCGAACGGCTCAGAAATAGTTCGGTCAAACTTTTGCCAGGTTTGGTCATTTTTGATTTAGTCATCGAAGAGGGTGAGGTTCGGGGGGCATTCGGATTCTTAAGAGACGGTAAACCCTGTTTGATTCAATCAAGAGCGGTTATTCTATCGGCCGGTGGGGCAGGGGCGATTTATCGTAGAAACGACAATCAGAGAAGCATCCTCGGAGACGGATATGCCTTAGCCCTTCGGGCGGGTCTCTCCCTTTACGATTTAGAATTTGTTCAATTTTATCCGTTCGTAATAGGAGAACCAAGGGTCTCTTCTTTTCTCCTTTATCCTCCCTATCCACGTGAAGCCAGGTTGTTCGATGAGAAAGGGGAGGGTCTTTTAGAGAAATTTGGCCTTCGCGGAGAACTAAACCAAGTCATTAATGTCCAAAGAGATCGCCTCTCCATCGCCCTTTATCATGCCTGTCAGAATGGAGATGTCTTTTTTGATTTGACCCAGGTCCCCGAGGGAGCGTGGGAAGATTATCCGCTCAACTTTCTCAAGAGATCGAAATTCCCTTTCCGGGATCGACCCTTTCTGGTCTCCCCGGCAGCCCATTTTTTTATGGGTGGGGTTGAGGTGGATGAAAAGGCAGCAACGTTTCTCCCAGGCCTCTTTGCAGCAGGAGAGGTGGCTTGGGGAATCCATGGTGCGAATCGACTTGGGGGAAACGCGTTAGCCGAGTGCGCGGTGTTTGGGGCCATCAGCGGTCAGTCCGCAGCGGAATACGCCCGCCAGAAAGAACGGACGCAGGGGCCATTCCGTCCTTTCTCTGAAAACGTTATCAAAAAATGGGACCGCAAGGTTCGATCCTACCTCAGAAAAAGAAGGGGGACCTTTGATCGACCCCGAGATGTCCTTAAGGAGTTGAAGGATTTGGCCTGGAGATGTGCGGGTCCTGTTCGAGAAGAGGAGTCCCTGAAACAAGGTTTAGATCAACTGGCTTCTATCAGGAAAAGAATCGAGGAGGTTTATCCCGCAACCTTAGGGGATCTTTTGAAGAGAAGAGATTTAGAAAATGTGGCGCTCCTTCTCAAAGCCATTTTAGAAGGGAGTTTGGTTCGAAGGGAGAGCAGAGGCGCCTTCTTTCGTAAGGATTTTCCAGACCAGGATGATCAGAATTGGCTGAAAAATACCTGCTGCTGTATTGAAAAGGGTGAACTGAAGATTACCCAGCGTCCTGTGAAAGATTCTTAAATGGGGCCCGACATCCTGCCCGATCTAGGTGAGTTTCCGGGGCGAAATGAGACATTGGTTCGGTTTCAACCCAAATTCCGATTTAGAGAATAAAACGCTTTCCCTATCCAGTCGTTGCGAGTCCCACTTAAAGCGGGAAAAGGTGTGTGGCAACCTCATTGAAAAAGACGAGATTGCTTCGTTTCACTTGCAATGACAATTTCTTAAATCGGGATTTGAGTTTCAAACTTCTTATCGATAACATGGAGTTGGTCTAATATCCATACAGAACGTTCATCATTTCTGGAAGGAGGCTTTGCAATGAGACGGCTGTGGATATCGGGGATATTCTTCTTATCGTTCGTTTTCAGCCTTTCTTCAGCATGGGCTCAGAAGACAGTTCGATTGTCCATTGCCACCGGGAGTACAGGAGGCATCTATTATTCCATTGGCGGGAGCCTGGCCGATATCCTATCTAAAAACATCCCTTATCTGGAGACGACGGCAGAGGTGACCACGGCCTCGTTCGCTAATTGCCTGTTAGTGGGCGAAAAGAAGGCAGACCTGGCCTTCGCTATGGCGGATACAGCATGGGATGCGTATCAAGGGAAGAAACCGTTTAAGGAAAAGATGGCTTTGAGGGCAGTAGCGGCCCTTTATCCAAGCACCATGCACGTGGTGACCTTAGAGGGGAAAGGCATAGAGAAGGTCGTGGATCTGAAGGGGAAAAGGGTGTCGACGGGAAGTCCGGGAAGCGGGACAGAAGCGATGGCCCTGAGGGTCCTCGGAGCTTATGGATTGAATCCGAATAAAGATCTGACCAGAGACAAGTTGAGTGTTCCGGAATCAGTTAGGGCATTGAAAGACGGGAAGATTGACGCCTTTTTCTGGGTTGGAGGCCTTCCCACCGCAGCGATCACGGATTTGGGAGCCACTCCAGGGGTGAAGATGAAACTGATTGGTCCTGCTGAGGCGGTCCCCAAGATGAGGGCAAGGTACGGGCCTTTCTATGTGACGGGAGTGATTCCTACCAAAACCTATCCCGGACAGAGTGGGGACGTTCCCGCCGTCGTCGTTTGGAATCTTTTGGTTTGCGATGAAACGATGAAGGAAAACCTGGCCTATGATATTGTCAAGACTCTCTTCGACCACAAACCGGAGCTGGTGGCTTGTCATAGAGAGATGAATAGCTTATCTTTGGAGCACCAGGCGGCTGGCGGTTCCCCGATTCCATTCCATCGGGGGGCAATTCGATATTTCACAGAGAAAGGATTCAAGATTAAGTAATTGAAACAGAAGACCTGGCTCCTACGGAGAAGCGTTTGATTCCCGTCGAGGAATATTCTAAAATAAGATCAGTGATGAAAAAATCCGCGCTTTTTTTGCTACTGGTCTTTCTGTTCCTTTCTTTGTCAGGCTGCGGAAACCTTCTTTATCTCTCGAAACTGGGATGGCATCAATCTTCGATTAGTTTTCACAGTGTTCCCGTTGAAGAGGTGTTGGAGAATGAAGAAGTCGACCGCCAAACGAAAGACAAGATTCTGTTCATCCAAGAGGTGAAGCGTTACGGAGAAGAGAAGTTGGGTCTCACGAGGACGGGGAATTATTCAAAATATTCCGAAGTCGGGGGTCCGGTCCTCTACGTCATCACGGCCTCGGAGAAGGATAGTCTCCAGCTTTGTCATTGGAGTTTCCCTATCATTGGGGAGGTGACCTACAAAAGTTTTTTTACAAAGGAGGGCGCTTTAAAGGAAAAGCGGTCGCTCGAAACGAAGGGGTACGATACGTTTGTTCAGGAAGCGGGCGCGTACAGCACGCTGGGATGGTTGAAAGATCCCATCTTTTCGTCCATGCTCCGATGGGACGAGGCGACGCTGGCTAATGTCATCCTCCACGAGATGACCCATGCCACGATCTATTTGAAGGGCCAGACCGAGTTCAATGAACAGATGGCCACCTTTGTTGGGAACCAAGGAGCCATTGATTTTTTGTGCGAGAAATACGGGAAGGGATCCAAGGAAGTGGTCGAGGCCATCCACTGCCAGAAGGATGACCTCCTCTTTTCTCAATGGATCGATCAGGCCTGTGAGACCCTATCCCATTTCTATTCGAGAAAGATTTCAAGGGATGAGAAATTGAAGGGGAGAGAAGAGTTGTTTCAGCATTTGAAGGAAGAATTTAGGGAAAAGATGGCGTCTTTTAAGACGGGGGGTTATAAAAATTTTGAAAAGGTGGATATGAATAATGCCGCGCTTTTAGCCTATCGCCGATATTTTTATCGGCTCGAAAAATTTGAAGTTCTTTACGAACAATTAGGAGGGGATACCAGAAGGGTAGTGGAATATTTCAAAACCGTCCAGGCAAAGGGGGATACGGTCGCTCTCAGTTCTTTTTTGCAGTGAATCTCTCCCCAACTCTCTGCACTCTAACCTCTGAACTTTGAACTCTGCACTCTAAATTTCTTTATTACCGTTCCCGCTTCCCTTCGATGAAATCCTCCACCATGGATTTGGCTTCACTGTCAGGGATCTGGACAAGCGGATGTTTCATCGCATAGGCCGAAATGGAAAGGAGGGGGCCTCCGATTCCTCGTTCACGGGCGAGTTGGCAGCACCGGATGGCGTCAACCGTCATCCCACCGCTGTTGGGAGAATCCTCCACCGAAAGTCTCATTTCAAGGTTGAGGGAAACCTCCCCAAACCCTCTTCCTTCCATTCGTAAAAAACAAACCTTGTTGTCATTCTGCCAGGGGACGTAATCGGAAGGACCGATGTGGATATTTTCCGGTTCTAATGGAACCCCGAGCTGGGATTGAATCGCTTCGGTTTTGGAGATCCGTTTACTTTTCAAGCGATCTCGATTGAGCATATTGAGGAAGTCGGTATTTCCGCCCGTATTGATCTGGTAGGTCCGGTCCAAGCGTACCCCTCGATCCTCAAAGAGTTTTGCTAACGCCCGATGGATGATGGTAGCTCCCATCTGGGATTTGACATCGTCCCCAACAATGGGGATGCCTTTCTCTTCAAACCGGGTTGCCCATCGAGGGTCGGAGGCGATGAAACTGGGCATGCAGTTGATTAAACTGACCCCTGCACGCAAGCAAGCCTCTGCGTAGAACCGAGTGGCTTGATCCGAGCCTACGGGAAGATAGTTGAGGAGGATGTCCACGCTGGAATCTTTGAGGACCTTCTCCACGTTGCAAGGTTTTTCGTCCGCCACGAGGAAGACGCGATCTTCAGGGTAGTCCTTCATATGCCCAGACACCCCGTCCAAGACCTCTCCCATGGATACCGTCACGACAGAATCGTTGAGGTTCGGATAAATCACTTTAGTGCAATTGGGTCTGGCGAAAAGGGCCTCCTTGAGGGGCCTTCCCACCTTTCTTCGGTCGATATCGAACGCCGCCCCGACTTCAATATCCCAAGGCTTGTAGCCTCCGATATCGACATGCATCAGACCAAGCGCTTCAAATCTCGGATTCTTCCGGCTGTTTGCCCGATAAAATTCAATCCCCTGGATGAGGGAACTGGCGCAGTTTCCAACACCCACGACGGCAATTCGGATCGGCTTTTTCTCCATCGAAGAGGCCAACCTTTCTGTATCACATCCTTATCTTTTCTCAAAGAAAATTAATTATCGTATTTTATCCCAAATGTCAAGCAAATTGGGACAAAACGGAAGGCAAAAGGCGAATGATTTTGCTAGCGCAGATTCCTTTGAAAAACTCCTCATGTCTGAGGTAGTATGTTATGATAGGATATCAAGCTGGCTATAGTTTGATATGGCTACACGCCATTTCAAAGCAATAAGAGTGCATGGAAGGAGGTTGCGGATGAAAAGAATAATAACCTTCTTGACGGTCTTATCCATCCTTTTTTCTTCCGGTGGACTTGTGTTTGCCAATGACAATTCTTTCGGAAAACCTTCTGTGGGGGATGTCTTGGGAGATGTTCTGTGTATCAGGCCGCTGGGGGCTGTTGAATTAGCGTTCAACAGCGTTTTCTTCGTGGCCTCTCTTCCAGTCACTATTCCTCTTAAGAAGACGAAAGAGGCGGAAGCGTTCTTCATCAAAGACCCCTATAATTTTTATTTCAATAGGGGATTGGGAGAGCCTCTCGGGAAAATGTAATTCCGGCAAGAACCGAAAAGTCAACGGAATAAATGAAGGAGGTTGAATATGGATTTGAAACCCTTGTCCCCAGAGCTGAGTGAATTAAGAAATGTTATCGTTGCTTCGAATCTTGCTTCTTGTTACTTAGTTCTCGAACTGCTTAAATCAGAGAAAAATGAAACCTTGAATTATGAAAAATTCCGGAGTCAATGGATAGATATCTACAAAAGCACTTACGGAATTGTCTCCAAGATGAAACCTCGAAAATCTCGGAGGTAAAGAATTCTCTGAGATGATCGAGAGATCGCCTCTCTCTTGGTTCGAAGCTGAAGTCTGGTTTTCTCTTTGATCATTTCCTGCGTTTGACACACCGACTCGATGGGAATCTGAAAGAGCGCAATTTTATCCCGAAGGACATTCCCGTAGTAAAATCCTCTTCGATCTAAAGGGACGCCCTGATAGAGTCCTAACAATTGGAAAGGGAATTGCAGTCCTATCCCCGAGAGAAGATCGCGCGAGGCCAGGTCTTCCACCAGAACATCCACATTCTTCATTTTTTTTTAGAAAATTTAGGAACTCTCTTCAGTGCCAAAACTACTAACGCCTCAAACTCTTGACGGGTCAATTTCATAACGAGAGAAACGAATAATTCGAACGGCACCGAATTTGAAGGATCCTATTGGATAATCCCATTTGAGTCATTCGCTATCATTCGTACCCTTATTAATTATTTTTGAAGCTCCGGAATGATCTTCTCGAAATAGTCGAGAACTTGCGGGTTCATTAAGGCATCCCTGTTCGAAACCGGTCTTCCATGGATGATATTGGTGACGGCGCTCTCCACCTTTTTCATATTCAAGGTGTAGGGTGCCTCAGGCATCTCCAGGATGATCGCCGGAACATGGCGGGGAGAGGCCTTTTCCCGTAAAGTCTTCTTGATCTTGTTCTTTAACTCCTCCGCCAGAATAACACCCGGGTTGAGCTTCACGAAGAGAATGACGCGCTGATCCCCCCGCCAATTTTGTCCGATCGCCAGGCTGTCAGAAACCCCTTCTATCCTCTCCACCACGTTATAAATTTCAGCCGTGCCGATCCGGACTCCGGAGGGTTTTAAAACGGCGTCAGAACGCCCGTAGAAAGTAATGCCTCCCGTGTCCTTGTGCATGACAATATAGTCGCCGTGGCGCCATACGTTCGGATAGTGCTCGAAGTAGGCGCTCTTATATTTTTCCCCATTCGGATCGTTCCAAAAATAGAGAGGCATGGGAGGAGCGGGAGCTTCGCATACCAGTTCTCCCTCTTTATCCCATATCGGTTTCCCATTTTCGTCGTAAGCCTTTATCTTCATACCCAGGCCTGGGCCCTGCAGTTCCC
Source organism: uncultured delta proteobacterium (assembly GCA_963765435.1). Classification (GTDB taxonomy): domain Bacteria; phylum Desulfobacterota; class BSN033; order BSN033; family UBA1163; genus UBA1163. Next base: position 2,696,305 of record CAVXWK010000001.1, on the reverse strand, counting down.
CAGCATAGACGGATTGGATAGGGTTGCCAATGGCAAAACAGCCGTTAATATCCGTCCCCCCAGAGATGGAATTGAAATGGAGATCCTTTTTGACCTCCCGATAGACCCACTCGAAGCCATCTGCCGAGAGAACAGAGCCTGTTTGAGAAATCTCTCTAAGGGAGGATAGGTTATAATCCTTCCCGGGCCGGACCCCTTCACTTCGGAGATAGTTCACATAACTCGCGCTGAGGCCAAAAATGGTTATTCCTTCATCCTGCGTCATTTTCCACATGGCTCCGGCATCGGGATAGTTCGGATTGCCGTCGTACAAGACAATCGTTGCCCCGACGCGCAGAGAACTGAGAAGCCAGTTCCACATCATCCAACTGCAGGTCGTGATGTAAAATATTTTGTCCTGCCGCTTAAGGTCTGTATGGAGAATGAGTTCTTTCAATTGGTTGAGGAGAATGCCACCCGCGCTCTGTACCATGCACTTAGGCTTGCCCGTCGTCCCAGAGGAGAACATGATGTATACGGGATGGTCGGCGGGTAGCTGTTCAAACTCAATCGCAGGCTCCTTTTCTGCGGCCAAAAAGTCCTCGTAGTGAACTGCGTTAGGAATATCCTTGAGATCCGGCTTATACTCCGTATAAGAAACAACGACTGCTTTCTTCAAGGATGGGATGGCCTTGGCGACGTCTGCCGCATTCCCTAAGGTGCTGAAGGCCTTCCCTTTATAAAAATAGCCGTCCACGGTAAACAAGACTTTTGGCTCTGTTTGACCGAGTCGATCCAGCGCAGCCCCGGCACCGATGTCCGTGGCGCAGGAAGACCAGACAGCCCCGATACTGGTGGCAGCCAGCATCGCCACAGCGGTTTCGATCAGGTTTGGCATGTAGCCTACCACCCGGTCCCCCGGCACAACCCCAATTTCGCGCAAGGATTTTGCCAATCGGGCGACAGTCGCGTAAAGCTCTGCATACGTCATCTTAGCAGACTTGACGTTTTCTCCCCTGAATATAAAAGCCAACCGGTCGTCTCGATACCGCAAGAGATTTTCTGCAAAATTGAGCTTCGCCCCGACAAACCACCTTGCCCCCGGAAATGTTTTCAAATCATCTACCACCTGGTCGTACTTTTTTGACGCCTTAACCTCTGCAAAGTCCCACAGGGCTGCCCAGAAATCAGGAATCGAATCGATGGACCACTGATACAATTCACTATATGTTCTGAATTTTTTCCCATACTCTCGGTCAACAAATTCGATAAATCGCATCATATTGGCATTCTTGACCCGATCTTTCGAGGGTCTCCAAAGAGGTCTTTTTGATGTTTTCTTTGATGTTTTCATAGAACGTCTTATGACAGGTTTCTTTGAAAGTTTTAAGGGAGGTGTCCTGGAAGTTTTTTTCAAAAGCTTTTTTGAGGGTTTTCTCAATAACTTCATCGAAGGTGTCTTCAACGGTTTTGCTGACACTTTTTTCGAAGTTTTCTTTAAAGGTTTTCTTAAGGTCTTCTTCAATGACTTTTTCATGAATTTCTCCTTCCTCAAATAGAAATCCTTCAGATTGACCTTCATTGAATATCACTATTAGGTTTTCCCGTCAAGAAGTATCTGGCCGGTAAGAAATCTACAAGAGCACAACCGATAAAGAGTTTTAAGCCTAAGTATTTGTGGAGAAAGGAGATTTATTTTTACTCTTTTCGTATTTGCTACGTAATATCATATTATACGGAATCCGTATAATATGGAATTTATTATCAGCCTGTATCCCTGTTGATTCCGGATTGAAATCTGCACTATTCAGATTAAAGGGTCAGATAACGAAGAACGAATCCTCAAGAAAAGGGGTTGTGAACTACAAGTCTTCATTTTAATATAACTTCAAAGTTGATGATTACGAATAGAAAGCAAGCATGAGGAAGGCATTAGATGAAACAGAGGGAGAGCTCTTGACCGGAATGCGCCCCATGCTGCCCAAGGCATTAGTGCTAAGGGAGAGGCTACCGATGAGGCTTCAACCTTTTCTCCTTTTGTGATAGATTGAATTCAGAATTCTAATCGGTGACGTAAGTCGAAAAGAAGGTGGGATGATGAAAAAACCAGAAACCTTCGGATTACAAGAGCCCGAGATCAAAATTGAAGATATCTTGGTGGTCAAGGACAGATACTTCCATCCCAGGCATGTGGCCGTCGTCACAGGCGCTGCCAGTGGAATTGGTCGAGCAACGGCCATCGCCTTAGGGATCAATGGACTTACGGTGATAGGCACAGATATCAACGAAGAAGGCGGCAAGGAAACGGTGAAGATAGCCGATAAGTTGGGGGGGAGAGTCATCTTCATCAAAACAGATCTTTGCAATGATGAACAGATTGAGGGGAGTGTTCGCGAGGCTTCGCAACATGGAAACATTAAATTTTTGGCAAACATTGCGGGAATGCAGCATATTGGAAATGATGACTCCGATCGAGGTGGCCAATCTCTATGTAATCGGCTTCTCCTTCTTGGGAAAATACCTCATCGGAGGAGACCTTCTATTTGACGGAGGAATGGTCAAGACCTATTAGGAAGATCCTCTGTGATGGGTGAGATTTCGCTTGACGTCTATTTGGTTTCATTATATTTGTAGCCCATAGAAAAGAAGCTGGGACAATTATTTATTAAACAATTTCCTGAAGAAGAAAGGAGGAAGGATGATGAGAAAGTTCATGATTCTGACGGTTTTGGTTTTTATCTTCAGCATCATTTCAGTCCCGGTGGTAATGGCCCAGGCCAAGCCAGCGGCAAAGGAACCGATCAAGATCGGAGCCATCTATGATTTTGCCGGGCCTTGCTACATGTATTCTGAATCGGCTATCAACGGCATCAGGATCGCCATGGAGGAGATTAATTCCAAGGGTGGCATCTTGGGCAGAAAACTCGACATGATCGTCCGGGATACAGAGGCAAAGGTCGATGTCGGTGCAAGAGAAACAAAGGATTTGATCCTTCGAGAGAAGGTCAATTTCCTCATGGGGCCATGCAGCAGCGGTGTTTCTCTCGCAATGCTGGTGGTGCACTCCGAGTATAAGGTAATGAGAGTGGTGGGAATCGCAAATACAGAAGCGATGACTGTCGACAAGTTCACTCCCTACATCTTCCAGGTTGTCCCGAACACCTATATGGAGGCGACTGCGAACACACGTTATCTCATGAAAAAAGTCCCTACAGCAAAAAAGTTTTGTACGATTGGTCCAGATTATGAATTCGGAAGACGGGAAGAAGGCGCTTTTGCGGAGGAGATCAAGAGATTGGTACCGGATGCCGAAATCCTCTATCAGGCTTGGCCGAAGCCCGGTGAAACAGACTTCACCTCATTTATCACTGCAATGATGGCCAAAAAACCCGATGCCGTCCATGGCTCCCTTTTCGGTGGTGACTTAGTCGCCTTTACAAAGCAAGCAAAACCCTATGGCTTCTTCGAAAAATACCCAATGATTGCCTTGTTTGACCTTCCCGTTCTTTTGGCCTTAGGGGGGGATGCACCTGATGGAACCTTTGGTTTTGGGAGAGGATGTTTCTTCATGGACCCCAATCCAAAGATGATGGAGTTTGTCAAAAAGTTTAGGAAAGCCCGTGGAGCCTATCCAGATTCATGGTCCGTCATGGCTTATGACACTGTTTATCTGATCAAGGCAGCCATCGAAAAGGCTAAGACCGTAGAGACTGAAGCTGTCATTAAAGCGATGGAGGGAATAACTTTTGACAGCTTGAGAGGGAAGTTCACCATTCGGGCTTTAGACCATATGGGCACTGTCCCATGTTATCAGGGAACGATTGCTCAAGATCCCGCTTATCCTGGGTTCAAAATCTGGAAAGACATCTCCCGGGTCCCCGGAGATCAAGTCATCCGTCCTGAAGCCAGCGTACGTGAGATCTGGAAGAAAACAGGAGTGGTCCGTTGAAAACGGAAATTCGAAGCACTAAATCCTAAATCCGAAACAAATTCGAATGACCGAAATCCCAAACTTATAGGCTTAGAATTTGAATGAAACATGTTCGGAAGATTTGATACTTGGAATTTTGGATTTGTTTCGAATTTCGATATTCGGATTTCGGATTTTAAGGATTTAGAGTTATGTCTTTTGACGTTCTGTTCAACCAGTTCATGAGCGGAATTGCCCGGGCGGCCCTTCTCTTTTTGGTCGCCTCGGGTCTTTCCCTCACCTTTGGCGTCCTGAGGGTCCTCAATTTCGCCCATGGCTCCATCTACATGCTTGGGGCCTTTATCACCTATTCCATCTGGAAGCACCTGCTCATCCCGGTCGTTGGCTTCTATATCGCAACGATCATCGCTTCCTTGATTATGGCAGGGATAGGCATTATTATAGAATTTTTCCTGCTGCGGCGCCTCTATTCCAGAGGTTGGCCCGAGCAACTCTTAGCTACCTATGCTGTTATTTTGATTATTACTGATATCGTCAAATGGGGTTGGGGGGGAGAATTCCTCTCGATCCCGAGGCCAAAACCGTTCACGGGAGCTGTTTTTCTATTCGGCTTTCCATTCCCTTCTTATAATTTTTTCATCATTCTGTTAGGTCTGGCTCTTGTCGTCTTCCTCTGGTGGCTGGTCTATCGAACGCGTCTCGGGGGCATCATCAGGGCAGCCGCAAGCGATAGGGAGATGGTGTCGGCTTTAGGAATACCAATCCCATGGCTATTTACATGGATATTCGCCCTGGGGTCCCTGATCGCTGGATTGAGCGGAGCCGTATCAGCACCCTTCGGGGCAATTCGTCTGGGCATGGATATTGAGATCATCGTGGAATGTTTTGCTGTTGTTGTCATCGGCGGTATGGGAAGTCTTCCTGGAACACTTCTTGGATCCTTTATTGTCGGGCAGGTTTATTCCTTCGGGATCATGTATAAACCTGAACTGGCTTTGGCCTTTATCTTCATTGTCATGGCAATTGTCCTCATCATTCGTCCTTGGGGAATTTTTGGAAAACCGGAACGGTAAGGGTATAAAAATAGGTTAAGGGTTAGGGTAAGGGTAAGGTTTAAAGATGCACAGAAAGCAGACGGAACAAAAGGAGTCGGTGATGAAAAGAGGAGGATGGTTGGTTCTACTCATCATGGCGGCCATCGTTGCCCCTTTTGTCATCAGCGAGTTCTACCTCGCCATATTGGGTGAGGCTCTAATTATGAGCCTCCTTGCTTTGAGTTTCAATCTCCTTTTTGGATATATGGGCCAACTCTCTTTCGGTCAGGCAGCTTTTTATGGTCTTTCAGGATACACCGTAGCCATGCTGATCACAAAAGCCCATTTTAATTTCTGGCTCACCCTTTTAGCTGGAATTCTTATGGCAAGTATCCTTGGCCTCGTGATTGGATATTTTTGTGTTCGTTTGAGGGGAATCTATTTCTCGATCTTGACCCTTGCCTTTGGTCAACTCATCTTTTTTGTCATCTATAAATGGCATGATTTTACTGGTGGGGATGATGGGATCCAGGGAGTTTTTCCACCCGATCTACTCAAGTCCTCCACCAGCTACTATTTCTTCATTCTCGCCGTCTTTATCTTTTCTACTTTTCTCCTCTGGCGAATTGTTAATTCACCCTTTGGTTATACACTTAAGTCGATGCGTGACAATTCAGAGAGAACAGAGTTCTTAGGGATTGATATCGCGAGATACCAGTTGATAGCATTTGCGATCGCTGCTGCCTACGCTGGTTTGGCAGGCGCATTATGGGCCCCTTTTTATCGTTCCATGGCGCCCTCCTCATTGTTTTGGATCAAATCGGGTGAGCCGGTCATGGCTGCGATTCTGGGGGGACCATCACTTTTCTTTGGACCTATTTTGGGAATGTTCATCATGACTTTCTTTCACGCCTGGGTACTCGGTTTCACCGTTTTTTGGCCGGTTGTCATGGGGGCTCTTATCCTCATCGTTATCTTCTTCTTGCCCGGCGGAGTCCTCGGTTTTGCCCGGGTGAGACTTAAGGGGTGGAGAGAAGACAGAGAAAGCATTTCAGCTCCTAAATCGCAAACCGGAACCTTGAAATCTGAAATCTAAGCTTGAAATTTGAAATCAGGAAGAGAGATGTTTCTTCAAACTCAAAAGATAACAAAAGAATTTGGAAAACTCAGAGCCGTCAACGAGGTGAGCCTTGACATCCTTAACGGGGATATCCATGCTATTATCGGTCCGAATGGGGCGGGGAAATCCACTTATTTCAACCTTGTCACGGGCTATCACCGAGCCACCTCTGGAAAGGTCTTATTTAAGGGGAAAGAGATCACCAGTTTACCAGCCCATCGTCGATGTAAACTCGGTATCACGCGATCTTTTCAGATCACCAGCATTTACCCCAAGCTTACCGTCTATGAAAGTGTATTAATGGCGCTCCTCTCGCATCGAAACGTCACGCTTAACTTATTTTCCTCGGCAAAAAAATTCTTTAGGGAGGAGGTGTGGCGCATCCTTGAGGATATCGGGCTAGCGGACCAGGCAGACAGGTTAGGAGACTCCATTTCCCATGGTGATAAGAAGCGATTGGAACTGGCTGTCACAGTGGGAACGGAACCTGAGTTATTACTTCTCGACGAACCCACCTGTGGCATGTCGCCCGAAGAAACGGAAATCACGATGAGCCTCATCAATAAGCTCTCCAGGGAAAGAGGAATCACCATCCTGTTTACGGAACATGACATGAGTGTCGTATTCGGCATCGCAAAAAGAATCTCTGTCCTTCATCAAGGGACCTTGATCGCAGATGGCTCTCCCCAGGAAGTGAGAGCCAGCGAGGAGGTCCAAAAAGTCTATTTGGGTGGTACAGCATAATGCTTGAAGTAAAAGAAATCCATACCTATTATGGAACCAGTCATATCCTCTTCGGTATTTCTCTTAACGTTAAGCTAGGGGAAGCCGTTTGCCTCCTCGGAAGAAATGGGGCCGGTAAAACGACGACTTTTAGAAGCATCATCGGCCTAACCCCACCTAAAGCGGGGAGCATCAAATTCAAGGCCCAGGAGATTGTGGGGAAACCTCCCTACCGGATTGCCCAAATGGGAATCGGTTTTGTACCGGATACCCGGCGCATCTTCCCTGATTTAACCGTTCGTCAAAATATTCTTGTCGCTCGGAGAGAAAGAGAAGGAGCTGTCTGGAATCTGCAAAGCATCTATGCCCTCTTCCCCAGATTAATCAACTTAGACACCCATATGGGAACCCAGCTCAGCGGTGGGGAGCAACAAATGCTCACTATCGCCCGGACCCTGATGACTAATCCCAACCTTCTGCTCTTGGACGAGCCCGGTGAGGGATTGGCTCCTCTGGTTATCAAGGCACTGGAGCAACAGCTGGGAGAAATTAAAAGGCTGGGTCTCACCATGCTCATCTGTGAACACAACGTCGGTCTCGCCGCCGCCTTAAGTGACCGCGGTTATGTGATTGATAAAGGAGCAATCCGTTATCAAGGTACGATTGAGGAATTGCAGAAGAACGAAGAAGTCAGAAAGAAATACTTGATGCTATAAGTCCCTTCTCACGTCACACAAATCGATTCATCCTCCTAACGATACCCCCTGAAGGAGCTGAGAATGAAACTTTCTCAAATAAAAAACATGGTTGTTGTTGGTTCTGGAATCATGGGACACGAAATTAGTCAAACCTTCGCTTTAGGGGATATGAAATAACACGGAATGATATCAGCGATGCCCTATTGAATAAGGCCGTTCAACAAATTCGTTCTAACCTAAATACCTTTGTCGAGTTTGGAATGACCACACCTGAGGGAGCAAACGAAGCCCTATCCAGAATCAAAACCAACAGGAATCTGAAAGAAGCGGCCGGGGAATCTGACTTCGTAGTGGAAGCTCTGTCCAGAACTCTAACACCATTACAAAAACGGTGATCAATGATTTCGCTAAGGCAACAGGCGATTTCAATCTCATCCCCAACTGTTGATCAGCCCCTTTAATTGCGGTAAAGCCCGTGTACACGCCAAAAGCGGTCTATGGGGAGTAGCTGAGCTTAACGAGATTAAGAGCACCACCAAAGAGGATCGGAGAAGGACTGGACTGGTTGCCTCTAAATTCCGGCAGTGAACATTTAGAAGGGGTTGGTGGGAACCTGCTCTCCTTGCTTTCCTCAAGGATCGGGGTATAATGTAGATACTTTCGATTTCACTCTATGCACTCAGTGGACCGCCTGCCATCATCCGGTGGCCGATGAACTGGACGGATCCTTTTGAGCGCACGAGTTCATTCCGTACGGTCCCGCCGGAGTGAATCAAACGGGATGTAGCCGAGAGGGATATGGAACGAAAACTGAGGAAGATCAGTCTCGAAAATGACGAAATCCAGCTTGCACGCGATCTGCAAAAGTATCAAGACAAGGCCTTTGAACTGGGAGCTACCAGAGTGAAAATTGTCAGAACCGACCAAATCCTCGTGGATGAGCGCGTAACGCTAAAATGTCAGATCCCCAGGTGTTTCGGGTATGGGACGGGCGCGAACTGTCCGCCCAACACGTTGAAGCCTGCTGAGCTGAGAAGTTTGCTCCAGAAATACAAGTGGGCCGTCTTCTTCATCAAAGAAATTCCCTCAAACATCATCGCCCGAGACAAGGCGACTATTAAAGAGCGAGTCGCCGGTTATCAGGATGTTTACAAGATCGTAACCGAAATTGAGTCGATGGCCTTTTACGATGGGCATTATCTGGCGTTTGCCTTTGGCGCGGGTTCCTGCCGACACACATTCTGCGGCCTGGCCGAGGATTGCGCTGCTTTGAAAGGAGAAAAGTGCCGGTTTCCCTTGCGCTCCAGGCCATCGATGGAGGCGGTCGGCATAGACGTCTACAAGATGATCGTATCGGCAGGATGGACCATCTATCCCATTGGGAGCGGTGCTAAGCCCGAAGAGATCCCTTGCGGGGTTCTCGCGGGCATCGTCATCGTGCAGTAAAACTTCAGGTAAGGATCGTCACTCAAATTGTTATCGTTTCTCTCAAACTTTCCCTCATCTGTCATCAGGCAAGATTTTGTGGGATGGACGTAATCTACCCCAATTTCCTCACTGCATTCTGGACAAAACATTTTTTTCATCTTTCATCACCTCCTTCTGTCTAATACAAACGCGTTTAATCATTTTACATGTAGCGCAAGGCTTTAGCCTTGCTTAAAGCAACCCTAAAGGGTTGCCCTACAAAATATTTAATGCGTTTGTATTAGTTAATTAACCATTATTTTAGGAAACACCCAATTTTTCGCTCCAGCATGGCCTATTTTAGGGGTTTTTAGGCTCCGGATTTTTGAGACCTTTGTAAACAGTGCCCGGACAAGCCTTTACCTGCTTAGCGATCTGTCTAAATGACAAACCTTTCTTCCTCATTTTCTGAAGTTCCTTTACGTTTAAATCCAATCTTTTGGGCCTCCCCAATATCTTCCCATTCTCCTTTGCTCTTTTGAGACCGGCCCGGACTCGCTCCAACAAGAGGATGTTGTGTTCCAACTCGGCTATCGCTGAAACGATGGTAAACATTGCCTTGCCCCCTCGATTAGATAGATCCCATTTTAGGTTAAGTTTGTCATCATATGTTATCTCAAACCTAACGGAAAAAAACGCAGTTCTCCAAGAGAAGAGGGCCCTCGTAATTATTCCAGATGGAGCAGTTATGGTGACTTCGGGCGGAAAACACTTACATATAACACAACCGACAGTATTATTGGGGCCTAAAAATGACGAAGATTTACTTTTGTGCTTGGCCTTTGAGTCGCTTTTCCACTGGTGGGGGGTGAGACTATAAAAAAGAAGGAGTGGATTTCAAACGGTGCTCGAATTTCCTCAATTTGTAAATTCCTCTGGTAGAGGTATCTCCCTTATCGAGAGAATAGGGAGAAATGTTTTTGTTGAAAATTCAGTTGGGTTTGGTAATTTTCTTCTTCAAGGGAAATTCAACCACGGTAGAAAGTGTTTCTTTCAATTCCTCTGAACCTTCCTTTGGAATTACATTCAAATGGGGTGATATTTCCCCTCTTCCACTAAATTCAACCAGTGCAGTTATCTTTCGGTCATTCACTACATTTCATTGAACAGCGAGCTATCCAGTTAGTATGGCCCGAGTCCCTTGCGCCGGATTCGTTGGGTTAATCTTATCCTATGGAAAGGCAGATCCGGTGTTAAGTATGAGATACTACTGCCTGATAAAAACGCAGGAACCCGCGTTTTTTACTCCAATCCCAAGGGGTTCAGTCCACACACATCATGTCTTATCTTTTCTATCTAAAACATTTTGACATAATCAGATAGTTCGTTTAAGCTTAATAACAGTGGAGAAATGATATAAGAGGGTAGCTTAAATCGATGTAATATAAGGGCATATATGGACATTGATACAGGAAAACTGAGCACGTGTTCGTTCGAGATGGGTCCGATAAGGCCCCCTAGCGAAGGTGGAAGCTACTCTTTGCTAATAAGGGTGACCCGCAACTGCCCCTGGAACCGGTGTAAGTTCTGTTATGGATTTCCCTTTAACCATGAAAAATTCCAGCTCAGACCGGTAGAGGAAATCAAGAAGGATATTCAGACTACAAAAGCTATTAGCGAAGAGATAAAGTCAATGTCGTGGAAACTTGGATACGGCGGGCAGATAAATGAGATCGTGGGGACCGTAGTCCAAAACAATCCAAGTCTCAGTATGAACCACAGCTTTGTTATCGTGTTTAATTGGCTTTTTTCTGGTGCACACACAGCATTCCTCCAGGATGCCGACTCGCTTATCATAAAGACCCCTCAGCTGTTAGAAGTCATAAAGTATCTGAAAGAGACTTTTTCAACCTTGGAGAGGGTTACTACCTACGCCAGAGCTAAGACTATTTACCGGAAGACTCCGGAAGAGTTGAAGGATTTGAAGGCAGCAGGCTTGACCAGACTACACGTTGGCCTGGAAACAGGTGATGACGAATTGTTGAAATACGTGGAAAAAGGGGTAACCGCAGAAGAGCAGATTATCGCCGGGAGGAAGGCTAAGGCAGCGGGTTTTGAGCTTTCGCAATATGTGATGCCGGACTTGGGGGGTAGAACCAGAGCTGAACAACATGCCAAAAACACGGCTCGCGTGCTAAATGAGATAAATCCGGATTTCGTAAGGTTTCGACCCTTTGTCCCCAGACCAGAAACGCCTTTATATGATGAATATCAGACTGGCGAGTTTCAGCTTTCCGCGGCTCACGAACGCTTGATGGAGCTCAGGACCTTGATCTCAAACCTGAATGTCACCTCGAGGATATGCTTTGACCATTTTATGAATTCCTGGCACAAGAACTCGGGCGACCTCCTCTTCAGACAGGATTACGACGGATACAAATTCCCGGATGAGAAAGACGCAGTTCTTGCTCTTATAGAGGAAGGTCTAACTGTTGACGAGTCCAAACATATAGATGCAGCGCAGATGGTGAAAATGAGGAATCTGTGAGACCTTTTGTGGTCTGCATCGGATTTTTGTATATAATGGCCTTAGAATAATCAGACTGTTTGATTTATGAACTCGAAATTTTCTAAATATCAGGTCATGCTATTAAAGGCCAATATTAGCAGATCCGATGGCTCCCAGTTTTTAATGCCGTTCCACGAATTCCACGATATTGCCATCAGGGTCCTTAACCATTGCGATACGAACCCCGGGGCGAATCTCTTTCTCCGGCACAACAAAGTCTATGCCTTGGGTCTGAAGCTCTTTACAAAGTCTTGAAAGGTTTTTAATGACAAATGTGACGTAACGAAAGCCCAATTGACTTTCTAACCCGATGGGTCCCTTTGGTGGATGAGTGTGAGGATCAATCAATTTAAAATCGCTACTTCCAAATCGTAGACGGTACATTGTTCCGAACCACAAAGGCCTTTCCTCTATAAATTTTAATCCTAAAATGCCCTGGTAAAAGTTAAGGCAGGATTTGATATCACTGACCAAAATACCGAGATCCAATGAATCCTTGGCTGCTTCCATCATGTCGCATGTGCTCCTTGTAAAGAATAGCCATTCTCGCGTTTTTTAAAAAAACCAATTTCAAGAAGTAAAGGATAAATATCTGATTCATCTACCCCTCATCCTGAATGGCCTGGCGATGACTCGGCTCTCATGGTTTGCAGTATATCCAAGATTTAAGCTTTTTGAAAGTGCGTTTTAAGGAGGGGATTCAAAAATCTGCCTACTGAACAGCCATTAAAAGAGTTAGTATACCCGAGTCCCCTGGGCAGGATTCGTTGGATTGGTGTGATTGCGTATTGAGGGTAGACTGGAACAGGAACTTGTGGGTTTTTACTTTGGTGAAATCATTCCGATATTTATGCGGGAAATTGAGGGTTCACTGTTAATACTATGTAACTCCAACTCTGATGAAGAAACCGTTTTCCACAAAGATAGAAGATCAATGGGTCACAGGGCGCATGAAGTGGTCTTATTCTGAAGGAAACGACGGAGGAAGCTGGAAGGAGTTTGCTGAAGATCGTCCCTGTAGAGGCTGAGGTGGTTATTGTGGGCAGTTGGGCAGAAAAGTGACACCAGCTGCTAAAAATCTCGATCCTGACTCTAAAATAAGGCCAGTTTTGCCTTTAAATGGTTGGCGATATTATCTACAAGTCCTCAGCTACCCGATGCCTAAGCAGTTGAAGATTACCGAGTGCATCGGTTTCAACTGAATATATGAATATCAAATCGCCACTTTTTGATATGTCTGGGATAGAGGATCATAGCAGATACCGAAACCTTTGCGATATTGAGGGCTAAGTCAAGGGGCTTTCCCAGAACCTGGCTGAGGCTAATGGAATTGACCAAAGAAAGATCACAAATATATTTGGCGTTTCCCGCGTTGCTTTTAAATATCATCAATCGTTTTGAGCGCAATTACTCCTCAAGCTGGACAAACTGGCTTGAGACTTTTCTGAATTGCGAACTTGTATTATCTCAGCCATAATACTAACAGCAATCTCTTCCGGGGTTTCAGCCTCGATGTCCAGCCCAATTGGTGCATGGACTTGTTTCAGCTTCGCTTCTAACACTCCCTCTCCTATTAGGTTGTTATAAACTTTTTTAATCTTATTCCGACTTCCAATCATTCCAATATATTTAGCATCGGTGGTAATTGCCCATCCTAGAACTGTTTGATCATGGGCATGGCCTCTGGTGACAATTACTATATAAGAGAATTTGTTAACAGCAATTTGTGAAAACGCACGACTGTAATCATCGCCAATGGTTTTATCTGCCTCCGGAAAACGCTCTGGATTAGCATACTCATTCCGGTCATCGATAACAACAACTTGAAAACCCAATATCTTACTTATCTTGGATAGAAAAAAAGAGATATGCCCACCCCCAAAGATATAAAGGGTTGAGGTGGGTTTAATGGGTTCGATATAAACTTTGGCCACTCCACCACATATCATTCCCTTTTCGTCCCTACCGGTGAGGTCAAAGTCAAGTATTTTGGGTTTCCCTTCCTGGATTATATTTTTAGCCTCCTCCCGGACCTGACTTTCCAGTATGCTCCCACCTATGGTACCGATGATGCTTCCATCTTGTCTGATCAACATCTTAGCGCCTTGCTCCCGAGGGGTTGATCCTGAAGTTAAAATAACTGTAGCTAAAGCTGTGCATTCTCCACTAGCCTTTAGCTTAAGAATCTCCTCATAAATATCTGCCATGAGCATCACCTCCTTAATTTAAGATACTTTCTAAAATAGTTTTTTGCCTCTTAAAATCTATTCATCGTTCATTCTGATTGAATTCACGGCGATAAAAAGGAAAGGGAGATATTGATCATCCGGACAAAATCGGCTCAATAAGTATGGTATAATTGTCTCAGAACATGAACCCGGTATCCTAAGTTTTTTCGTTTCTCTGGCTATGTAATTTGTACCGAAAAAGTTCTTGTCTCCCTTCTTCTATCGCTATAATCGCCTTCCGATAAATTCCGGTCTGAAGACCCCTGCCATTCATACAACCTACGCAGGTTCCAAAAGTCTACTGATTTCGGACGGAAACGTCAACAAGAATTTTCGATTATGATCTCAAATGTTATATGGTGCACGATTGTCAACAAATCCAATCAAAAGACGCGGCTTTTCCTTACCGTTAACGGCAAGGGTTTTTAAGTAAGTCTTTCATCTGACACCGTATTGGTTGACAGCACGCAAATCACGCATAAGACAAAGATGACCTCAGCGATTCTATGCTTCCTTTCTTCCCTCCTCATTCGTCTTTTATCGGAAATATTTCAAACCTGTGACTTCATCAATAGCTATGCGTTAAAGTGTCCCAGTATGGCTTGTAAGACTCCACCCGAGATCGTTCTCGCCTTATCCGAAATGGTGTAGCAGTGAGCCCTCGTTCCTCGTGGGTCGATATCTCCCATTTTCATTCCTCTCCATACCTCGGACCCACTCCGCAGCAATCCCCGGATAACTCCTGAAATCCTCGATCGGATCTCAAGTTCTCCAACCATTCCCAATAGCTCAGCAGCTTTAACCTCTTGCCCTATCGTTCTTAATGCCATAAATCTTCCTGCTTCGGGAGCTCGTATTATCCTTTCTTCTGTATAACCAGCAATGGAATTGGGGATACCCGTATTGGACTCAGCCTCTCCATCGGCAATGATCCTCCCCAAATTGTGTCCCCGGTTTGTTTCAACGACCCAGTGGACATCCTTCCCTGCACAAAACCCGGGTCCAAGACCGATGACCAGGGCGGCATCAGTAATCTTGGTGCCTAAGTTCCTTTTAGCGAGAATAGCATCGATGAGGACGTCCGCCCTTAGGAAATCCTTGACACTTGCTTCCGGATCTAAAAGAACAGGAACCTTCCCCTCCTTCCACGCGTCTGAGATCTGACTCGGTGACTCCACACGTTTTGCCCTAATTCCCTCAACCTCTTTCTCCCCGTCGAAGACGGCTTCCGAAAAGGCTACTTCTCTTCTCACCGCTTGAGGGTTTGGAGCCTCGGTCAGACAGACTCTGAAATGACAACACGCCAGCCGATGGGCAATTCCCGTCGCCATCTCACCTGCACCTCTGACCAGAATTACCAGCTCATTCAACTTCCTGCAAATAGCCATCGAAAATCCGCCTTCACGGATTAGAGACCCAACTATTTATGACAACGGCAAAGAAAACGGAGAGCAGCCCATGCGTACACTTTGGTGACAAGCACAAACTGTAAACTGCCCTCGAAAAACGAGGTCATTGTACTCGATAGAGTATAATGATGTCAAGAGACTTCCTAATCAGAGACTTCCTAATGACCTTGAGGCGTTTTGAACAGGGGAGATTGACTGCCAGCCAGATTTGTTTCAGGGGTTTAAGGATAGATTCTTTATGGTAAAGAGGAGTCCTTCCCCGTTTTTTGGTTTTGGGTTTGATAAATCGATTAAAACCTCGCAGTACTCGGATAGCATGTTTGCGGTGGCATTGACAGGTGGCACAGAATTCGTCCAGGATAGCGGATTTTCTTTTACGAGAGGCTTTCTTATAACGTAAAAAGGTGACTTCTATATATTCCTTTTTCGACCGCGGACTCATGATCAACCCTCCTTTTAGGGTCAGTTATTCGGTAACATCCATTATGAGTCAACGATCCATTCTTAATCAGTCTCTCGGTAACATTTTTTATGAGGCAATTCGTCCCCTGGGATTCCCTTGACACACAATTCCCTTTCTCTTATACTCAATCACGCCATAGCGAGTTCTTATCAATTTAGTCAGCAGGGAAGGATAGAGAGGGGAATCGGATTTATTGAACCGCTCATTGGGATTGACTAATCACCTATTAAATCATAGAAAGTCGCCCCTTTACGAGAGTCACTTCAAGATTCAACAGGAAAACACATAAATGGTCTGTAAGCTTCTTGTGGCGTGGATGGGTATTGGCCCTGAAATACTCATAGGAAGGAGGTGAATCTGGGATAGAGTCGTTAACTGTCTGAAGTGGTAGTTAATTAAAAACAAACACAACGAGGAGGTAAAACCCATGGTTCATGTAACCTTCGAAAGATCAAAGAATGCTAAGGGTACAAAGATAATTTGCTTAAAGACTGCTATTCTTGTTTGTATAACCCTGCTTGCATTGTGCATTCAGGCTCCAACGGTCAGCTGGGCTGCAGGGGATACGGTTCGGATCGGTTGTTTGATCCCCTTTACTGGCGTTGAAACCCACAATGGTCTGTCCATGAGATATGGCGCTGAGATTGCCAGGGATGAAGTGAATGTTGCAGGAGGCGTGAACGGCAAAAAAATAGAATTATTCCTTGAGGATACAGGTTGTTTGCCAGATGTGGCCGTACAAAAGGCACAGAAGATGATAAGACAAGACAAATGCGATTTGCTTGTCGGGACTCTCTCATCGGCGGAGACATACGCGGTTTTCGATTTGTCGCAAAGAAGTAAAGTCATCTTCATGAATCCAACGTTCTATACAGGTGCCTTGCAAGGAAAGTATTTCTTTAGTACTGGTGCAACGCCGAATCAGGTTATCTTCCCCCTCATTGACTACGCAACTCAAAGGGGAAAGAAGACCTATTACTTCGTAGGATCTGATTATGTATGGCCCAGAGGATCCATTGCTGCTGCCAAGCGCCACATCAAGAGCGTTCCGGGAGGTAAAGTCCTTGGTGAAGAGTACGCACCTTTCGGAACCACAGACTTTAGTTCTATTATTCGTCGAATTGAAGCGTCAAATGCAGAAATCGTAGTCCCTTTTGTCGCTGGTCTTGACGGCGCAACTTTCATGAAGCAGCTTGCGGACTTTGGAGTTATGAAGAAAGTACTAGTCCTCTCCGATTATTTCGATGAACTGCTTATTCCGGCTTTGACCCCTGATCAGGTCGCAGGAGTCATCAACACTTCAACTTACTATTCCTTTGTTGATACACCGGCAAACAAGGCATTTAAGGAGAAGCTGGCCAAGTATGATAATAAGGCGGTCATGAGCAATTTCGGAATGGGAATGTACCTCAATGTTAAGCTCTATGCGGCTGCAGCCAATAAGGCGAAAACAACGGACAAGGAAAAGGTGATTTCAAGTCTGGGTGGATTGAGCATTGCTGGACTCACCGGGAAAGTTACCTTAACAAAAGATACCCAGCACGCCATTCAAAATGTTTATCTGGCAGAGATTCAGCGAGATAAGTCGTTTAAGCTGATAAAGATTTTTGAACAAGTTGTTCCCGAAATAGAGAAATGGAAACAATAGAACAGGATGCAACGTGATCGAGCCCTAGAGGCCTTTTCCGAATGAGCATTCTCCGTAACTGGAGAAGGTTTCTAGGGCAAAGTCCTATTGGGATGTACCGCTTGAATGTTTTTTGTAGATCGCTCAAGAGAGGTCAAATGAGTGAGCAAAGTCAGGTAATTGTGCAGGTGTTAAATGGCATCAGCTTGAGCATGATCCTTGTCTTGATTTCGCTCAGCCTATCGATAATCTTTGGCTTAATGGGAATCATTAATCTCGCTCATGGTGAGATGTTTATGGTAGGAGCGTATACGGTCGTGGCCGTGAACGAGTTTGTCGTGCACAGTTTCTGGATTGGTGTATTAGCAGCTCCGATTGTTGTAGGGGCTTTAGGGCTCGTAATGGAAAGATCTCTAATCAAACGCCTCTACAAGAGACCACTTGAAACACTTTTGGCCACGTGGGGTGCAAGCATAGCTCTTCGGCAGATAGTGAAGCTCACCATGGGTTCCGGGCACAAAATGGTTCTGTCGCCCACAACAGGGGCAATTCACCTTTTTGCTGGAGTCGAGTATCCCGCTTACAGGCTAATGATTATGGGCATAACGGTAATAATTCTTGCGAGTATTTTCCTTTTCCTTTTTAAGACGAACATTGGGCTGCAGTGCCGCACAGTTATTTCTAATCGATCGATGGCATCGGCGTTGGGAATCAATACGGCTTTCTGTGATTCATTTGTCTTTGCGCTGGGCGCGGCTGTTGCCGGTATTGCTGGGGCTATTATGAGCCCGCTGATTACGGTTAATCCAGAGATGGGTCTTTCATTCTTAGCTCGCTCGTTTTTCGTGGTGATTCTAGGAGGACTCGGGAACCTGTTTGGCGTTCTGGGGGGTGCTGGAATCATTGGTGGAGCTGAGGCGTTTTTTTCTTATTTCATTTCTCCGGTTATAGCCCAGGTCATTGTACTTCTGCTCGCAATTGTGGTTATCCGCTTAAAGCCCAACGGGTTGTTCGGAGGTCTATAATGCGGAGGAATGAGCACGAGAAATACCGGATAAATCTGATCATTAACGCAATTGCTGTATTGCTTTTTCTGCTTTTCCCCCTGACTGGAAGTTCATACCACGTTATTCTGATTTCTAAGATTATGACTTTTGCAATGCTTGCTGTGAGCCTTGACTTAATGTGGGGATATACTGGAATTTTTAGCTTTGGCCACTCTGCGTTTTTTGGTTTGGGTGCGTATTCATTAGGTTTATTATTGAAATACACCGACTCTGCGGGGCTAACCTACCTCGGGCTCGCTCTCTCTGTTCTTGCTCCTATGGCCATTGCACTTGCATTGGGTTATTTCGTCTTTTATGGAAAGGTGAGCGGCGTATATTTCGGACTGATTACCCTGGCTTTCACCTCCATACTGCAGCAACTTTTCATCACCCTTCTTAAGTATACGGGTGGGGATAATGGACTATACGGGTTCCCCTACCCAGAACTTCGATTCCCTGGTGGGTTGGCGCTATCGCTAGAGAATGTATATATCCTGTACTACTTTGTTCTTGTCTCACTAATTGTCTTCTATTTGATATCCAGAGCGATCGTAAATTCCTCATTCGGACGCGTTATGAGAGGCATCAAGGATAACGAAGGGCGAATGGAGTTCTTTGGGTACAGTGTACCCTTCTGCAAGCTTGTTGTCTTCGCAATCTCAGCAGGGATGGCAGGGTATGCGGGTGCGCTTTTCGTACCGGCTGGCTTTGTTTCTCCTTCTATTTTCAGCCTCTTGCTTTCCACACAGATTCTCGTCTGGGTTGCAGTTGGGGGCAGGGGAACCCTCATAGGTGGGGTGGTGGGAGCATTTTTGTTAAACTACCTTGAGGCTTTCCTAAGCAGTTCTTTCGTTAACGTTTGGCTGCTCCTAATAAGTGTAATCCTGATTTCATCCGTGCTATTTTGGCCTCAAGGGATAATGGGATTTTTGAAAGAGAAATACGGTACGGCCTTTCTGGGGTGATGTGTGTAGGCTATTGGCGGATCGACAACTTGTTCTGGGCGGTTCAGGAGATGCTTTTAACAGAGCGGTTGATCAACTCTATGATTAATCCTCAAAAGGGGCTGTAACGAGAGCCGCCAATTTGTGGCGTCTAAGGACTCATTTTGGGTGCTCAACAAGATATCTGGAACCCCCGATGTCAGGAAAAGATCTTGGGATGCATGCATGATTGAGAGTTCAGACAGATTTATTCTGAAGACCAAGAATCTGAGCAAGAAGTTTGGAGGCATAAACGCTATAGATGACCTCAGTTTGAATTTTCGTGGGGGCGAACTCCGTTGTATTATCGGGCCTAATGGGGCAGGCAAAAGCACTCTATTCAATCTGATCACGGGGCATATACGACCATCCTCAGGGCTAGTAATTTTCAATGGTATTAATATCACAAACAAAGACCCGAACAAGATATGCCGCTTAGGTATAGGCAGGAAATTTCAGGTGCCGACTGTATTCCCAACATTAACGGTGACGGAGAACCTAATGTTGGCTTTGCACGGAAAAAGAAATGTTTTAGGCCTTTTTTATCATTCTGATTCCGCCGATGTTCTCGAAATTGAGAGGGTGCTGCTAGATATAGGCCTAATGATGAAGCGGAGCCTAACAGCAGATACTCTCTCGCATGGAGAACGGCAGTGGCTGGAAATTGGGATGGTTCTCATAAATAAGCCGATCTTAATGCTACTTGACGAGCCTACCGCCGGAATGAGTCCGGAGGAGACCTTAGGGACGGCCAGGTTGATCCGAAAAGTCTCAGAAAATGTCAGCATCGTTGTTATCGAACATGACCTTAAGTTCATCAGGGAAATAGGCCAGCATGTGACTGTCCTCCACCGAGGTAGAAAGCTCACCGAAGGGAGCATGGATGAAATCATTAAGAATGATGATGTAAAGAAGGTTTACCTTGGACGCGATACGGATCCCGCTGACTAGCTCTGTTCCTAAAGATGATATGGTGCTTCATTCAGGGTATGAAAAGCTAATAAGGACATCTTAAGTATGTTGGAAGTTGAGAACCTGAACGTTTTCTATGGCGAAAGCCATATTATCCGGGGAGCCAGCCTCAGTGTGGGGAAAGGCGAGATATTGAACCTTCTGGGTAGAAATGGAGTGGGAAAAACAACACTTCTCAAGAGCATCATTGGTCAACTTTGGCCAAGATCGGGGGAGATAAGCTTTTGGGGAGAGAGAATCGATTGCAGACAGCCGTATGAAGTCGCAAGAAAGGGGATCATGTATGTGCCCCAAGGGCGAGAGATTTTCCCAAAGCTAACAGTGGAAGAGAACCTTAAAGCCGCAGCCGTCTGCAGAGGAAAGGCGGTTTCTGGGGTAATTTTTGATTATTTCCCGTTTCTTAAAGAGCGTCTGAGACAGAAAGGAGGCACGCTCAGCGGTGGCGAACAGCAGATGTTGGCAATTGCAAGGGCTCTCGCTGGCTGCCCAACGCTGCTTCTCCTAGACGAACCGACAGAAGGCATTCAGCCAAGCATTGTCCGTAACATCCGTGAGATAATATGCAGTATTGCGGAGGAACTGAGTATTTCCATTTTGCTCGTAGAGCAAAACATTGAGTTCGCATGCAGCATTACAAACAGGTGCTGCATTATGGAAAAGGGGGAAATAGTTTATAGGGGGCCTGTCGAGGGGAGTCATGACAGCACCTGCGAAAAATACTTATTAGCCTAAAACCTGCAGAAGAGGAATCAATAGGGAGCGTTAGGCCCGATGTAGCAAACTATTATGGAGAAATCAGGTAGCAAGCGCGATCAAGAAGGGAGGGAAGTATAGTGGGCTCTTTTGAATATTTTCAACCCGCAAATCTCAGCGAAGCAATGGACTTGCTGGCTACATATGGGAAAAATGCCGTTGTGATGGCCGGCGGTACCGATGTCATGGTGACGCTAAACGCTGGGGAACTAAGCGCAAATTGTATTATTGGGATTTCTGAAATTAAGGAACTGAAATTCATAAAAGAAGAGAATGGCGTGCTGAGAATTGGCCCTTTAGTCACAATGGCTGAAATAATAAATAATAAACTAATAAAAGAGAAATTCAAATGTCTCTGGAAAGCCGCTACGATGACCGCAGGGCCTCAGGTACGCAACAAAGGAACAATTGGAGGGAATCTTGGAACGGCATCCCCGGCTGGAGATTTTATCCCCCCATTGATGGTGCTAGATGCGAGTTTGATTACTGTTTCCAAAAGCGAAGAAAGCGTTATCAAGATCGCGGACTTCTTCTCCGGTCCAAAAGCTACAATATTACGAGCTGACTCATTAATCCGTGAGATTCGTATCCCGTTTTTGCCAAAAATTGGCGCTTCAAGTTTCGAGAAGATTGGAAAAAGGAAGGCAATGAGCATTTCTGTCGCGAGTGCTGCCGCTGTTGTAACCGCAAGCACGGACAAAATGAAATTCGCCAATGTCAAAATAGCACTGGGCTCGCTGGCGCCTACAGTCGTTAGAGCCGAGAAGGTAGAAGAGCGCCTTCGTGGGAGGCCGATTGACCAAAAAGAGATTAGTGAAGCAGCCGAAATGGTAAGAGAAGAAATAAGGCCCGTGACTGATGGCCGAACAACGGCGTGGTATCGGAGCGAGGTATCCTGTTCATTGGTCAGGAAGGCATTGCGGGATGCGCTCTCTGAACTGGGAGCGGGGTGCCAATGAATCGGTAGACATGGCAAAAGGAGGATTGCGATGAAGAAAAGAGGAAAAGGAGTAGCTGTATGCATATATTCGCAGACAATTACGAATGCGCCAAATCCATGTTCAGCATATGTTCAGGTCAAGGAGGACGGGAGTGCAGTCATTCTGACAGGAGCATGCGATCTCGGGCAAGGCTCAACAACGGTTATTACCCAAATGGCATCAGAGGCTCTGGGCATTGATTTTGGCAAAATCACCGTTCACACAGCGGACACCGAAACTACACCGTTTGATACCGGAAGTGTTAGTTCTCGCCTAACTTATGTGGCAGGGAAAGCGGTGCTTGCTGCGATTGAGGAAGTCAAGAATGTTCTTTTTGCGACTGCGGCAAGAAAGCTAGGAGTAAAACCGGACCGGTTAATTTGCAAGGATGGAAAGATAAGCTATATATACGACCCGCAAAAATACATGAGTTTCTCACAGGCAGCATTTGAAGCACACTTCGTAGATAGAAGACTGCCTCACGGAAAAGGAGAGTATTATCCACATAACATCCCCGTTGATGAGTATGGGCAAGGTGAACCGAGTGATACATACTACTATCATGGAACGGTTGCCGAAGTTGAAGTGGACACAGAAACTGGAGAGGTCGATGTACTAAGACTATTTGCCCTCGTAGATTGTGGTCGTGCCATAAACCCAATGATGGTTGAGGGACAAGTTGAAGGCGGAGCCATTCAGGCGCTCGGATGGGCTTTGCGGGAGGATACTTATCCATATTGCACCGGGGTGACTGGTGCATTGGATCAATTCAATCCTGACTTTAGGCCGACCAGTTTCTCAGACTATGGGATAGCTACTGCGATGGATATGCCTGAGATTTTTGCCTCAAATGTTGAGGTCATAGAGCCCGAAGGCCCCTTTGGGGCAAAGGCAGCGGGCGAAATTGTTGCGAATACAGGGGCTCCGGCGATCATTAATGCTATTTACAACGCTGTTGCAGTTCGAATACGAGATCTTCCAGCGACGCCTGAGAAGATTTTAAGAGGCCTTAAGACTGGCTAGAGAGCGCCTGGGTGATAAAAAGGGTAGCGGGAGGCAGGGTGGGGAACAAAAGGATCATATTGGAGGGGCGAATGGATAAGAGAGCCATCAAATTTGTGCTTAATGGTGAACAAGTAGAGATCTATATAACACCTAAGATGAATCTTCTTACCGCGCTGCGGGAAGAGATTGGAGTTACGAGTGTTAAGAGGAGTTGTGAACGCGGAGATTGTGGAGCGTGCACTGTTATCCTAGATGGGAAAACGGTAAATTCTTGCTTGGTACTTGCGGCAAGCATAGAGGGAAAAACGGTGACGACAATTGAAGGACTGGGTTTGCCTCCTAATTTACATCCTCTACAAGAGGCCTTTGTCTCTCTTGGAGCTACCCAATGCGGGTTTTGCACGCCGGGAATGATTCTGTCGGCAAAGGCTCTCTTGGATGAGAACTTAGAGGTATCAGTGGAGGATGTTAAGCGAGCGCTTTCTGGCAACTTGTGCCGGTGTACGGGGTACGCCAAACCAGTTCAGGCTGTTCTCTCAGCAGCAAGAGCCATGCGGGAGTCCGCGAGCATTTTGTCTGGAACGGATGTCACCAAGAAAGCGAAGGTCTCAGTTGTCCGTACTGGAAAGGCGACTGGCTCTCAGCAAGAAGGAGGCGAATGACATGGAACTGAAGGAAGTGGGGAAACGTCGCCCAAGAGTTGACGCTATGGAACAGGTCACGGGGCAAACGAAATATGTGGAGGATTTGTACCTCAGAGGAATGCTTTACGCAAAGGGGCTGTTGAGCACTGAGTACCATGCAAGAATACTCGAGTTAGACACAACTCGGGCTTCAAGACTCCCAGGAGTCCGCGCAATAATCACAGGAGGCGACTTTCCGTATAATAGGTTCGGGATCGAAGTAGAAGACCAGCCGGTACTGGCTGAAGGAAAGATAAGATATAAAGGGGAACCTATTGCTGTCGTAGCTGGTGAGACAGAAGAAATTGCTCGGGAAGGTGTAAGTCTTATCAAAGTCAGGTATGAGCGCCTACCCGCTGTGTTTGATGCCAAAGAAGCAATGTCATCCAATGCCCCTATCCTCCACGAGGAAGGTCAAGGTGTTTATTGCAGGGGGAACGTTTTCTTATATCAGGGAAGAGATCAACTTATGGTGCGTAGAGGCGATGTGGAGAAGGGGTTTGCGGAGTCAGACCTAGTAATCGAAGACTCATTTGCTACTTCACCGCAGAAGCCGGCGTCGATAGAAAATCATGTTGCTCTTGCAAGGCCGGACGGATCTGACAAAGTTACAATATGGTGTTCGAATCAGCAGGTTTTTACAAATGCTCCACAGTGTGCCAAGGTACTCCAAATGCCCTTGTCTAAGGTGCGCATGATATCGCCAGCAGTTGGCGGAGGATTTGGTGGTAAGAACGACCTCACTGTCGAGCCCATGGTAGCACTATTGGCTCTAAGAACTATGAAGCCTGTGAGATGGGCTCTGACCGCAGAAGAAGACTTTCTTTATGCTACAACCAAGCATGCGATGTATCTAACCTATAAGGTGGGGGTAAAAAAGGATGGAACACTAGTTGCCATGAAAAGGAAAACGATTACAGACGCAGGGGCTTATCGAGCGTATGGCCTAAACATCACAAAGAAAACGGCTTACATTGGTTCAGGACCGTATCGCATTCCCAATCATTCGGCTGATGCTTATGTTGTCTATACCAACAAGCAACCTGGTGGATCTTTTCGCGGTTTTGGTATGTCCCAACCGACTTTTGCGGTTGAGGTACTGATGGATATCGTAGCAGAAAAAATCGGAATGGATCCCCTGCTTTTCCGACTCAAGAACTGTCTCGTTGATGGTGATCGTATTCCAACGGGGCAGGCAGTGCGAGGAGTGGGAGTTAAAGATATCTTAGAGAAACTAGCCGAAGTGTCAAAATGGGAGTTCAAGCCTTAAGGGGGTTCTATAAGTTCCCCATGACGCGGTCCGAGGTGATGCAGGTACAGAAACAGGACGTCTTGTTCGTAGATGAGGCGCTAATTTGAGTAGACTAATAATAGACTTAAGTATGGAAGTCCATGAGGGGATGATCACTTTTCCGCGTGTGGCCCCCACTATTATCAAATACATGGAAAACCATCGGGAATCTGCTGAAGGCTTGGGGACTACCCCATATGGTGTGGACTCGCTGACAGCTCATTGTTTAGTGATCATTAGTGATCACTGTGGAACCCATATTGATTCATTGCGGCATCTTGATCCAAACGGGCCATCAGCTGAAAGTATTCCAATTCATTATTGTTATGGGGACGGGGTTGTGCTCAATTTCACCCACAAAGAGTACGGGACTTTCATATCAATAGAAGATCTCAAGGACGCTCTTCATTCTATCAATTATTCCATCAAGCCGCTCGACATAATCTTGATACGGACTGGGGCGGATAGGTTTAATAGGAGTTCTGAATACTTCAAGAATCATTCTGGGATGAGCCGCGAGGCGACACTTTGGCTGATAGACAAAGGGATCAAAGTCATGGGGATCGATGCAATCACGTTCGATCCTCCGATTCATGCCATGTTTGAGCGACAGAAGTTTTGGGAAGCACACCGTGTGATGATTGAGAAGGAATACTATCATGTGGAGAACTTGGCAAACTTGGATCAAATACCCAAACCGCATGGTTTCAAGGTGGCATTGTTCCCAGTCAAGTGGAAGAACGCCACAGCAGCTCCCGTAAGGGCTGTTGCAATTGTCGAATAATAGGCGGGGTTCAATGTCTACAGCAGATGGTTCGGCTCCAGGTATATCTATTCTGGGACGAACAAGGAACAGTGGGCGACTCAAAAAAAGCTATCTGGTATGTTTTTGTGTCGGTCTTCTTTGCGAAATGGTGTCGGCTTGTTTTTCTCGTAAAAGTTCTGAGAACGCATTTGGGTCGCCGAAAATCAGTGCTTGGGTGGGACAATTCTGGACGCAACTAGGCAACAGCCCTTGATCGACGCGCTCATAGCAGAGGGTGCAGGCCTGGACGACCTTTTTTTCTGGGTTATATTGTGGTGCTCCAAAAGGACAAGCTTCAATGCACTGGTTACAACTAATACAGAGTTTTTCATCGAAGATTACAATCCCGTCACTTCGTTTGGAAATAGCATCAACGGGGCAGGCTCCCATGCAAGGCGGATTTTCACAATGCCTGCAGTGGGTGGGAATAAAATCCATGAATAGTTTGGCGCCAATCTCTTTCGGCCCTACCTGAATTACTTTCATCCACCTCGGCCCCACGGGCAGGTTGTGCTCCTGCTTACACGCTGTCTCACAGGCGAAACAGCCAATACAAAGATCTTTAACCGCCAAGAGTTTCATTTTCATCTTTTATTCATTCTCCTTCTCTTTATACACGCGACAAAGAACTCCCCTCAGTGTTGAAGCTCCAGATATTGGGTCATATGGCCCGTCGTTTGACAACACCAGGTTTATGCTTGATTGGAAACAACCATGGTCGGGAGTCTTTAACTCAGGGAACCACCAGTGGGAAGGGGCATGGACCACATCGGGGCGCACCGCTTTAGTCAACTTGACGGGCATTTTGACCCTCTCTTGTAATTTAGGCGTTTCTATCCACACCCACTCATCATCCTTTTTGATGCCAAGCTTCCCCGCAGTTTCTGGATGTATTTCCAATCGAGGCATATTTTCCAGTTCTCGACACCAGGGAATTTGGCGATTGTTGGAGTGAAAGTAAGCTATGTGTCTTCCGCCGGTGATAAGGTTCAATGGATAATCTTTAGTAAGTTCTGGGGTAGAAACTGGTGTTATCTCATTTTCCATATAGTAAGGCAAGGGATCATAGCCATGTTTCTCTAGCAAGGAGGAATGTAACTCCACCTTCCGTGAAGGGGTATCGAATCCTATTTTTTCATATTTCTTATACTCTATTGTTCCTTCAACATAGCCCATCTTCTTGAGTTCCTCAAGTGTAATGCCCATGCCAGCCAATTGGTAGTCGAAAAAATCCCGGGGAGACTGCCATGGTCTGGGCATTTCCAAGCCCATTCGTTTGATTATCTCCAGATCCATCATCGCATCATCCATAGTTTCGCCTGGAGGTTCGACTACTTTTTGTCGAGCAGCAATGAAATCCTTGTGGCCAGTGCTATAAAAGATTTCTTCCAACCCATCTTTTTCAAGCCACATAGTGGGTGGCAGGATAACATCGCAGAGTTCCAAGGTGGGTGTCATAAAAAAATCTGCTCCTACGGTGAACTCCAATTTCATAATTGCTTCATAAGTTTCCCTCTGACCTTCCAGGCAAAGAGCAACATCATTGAGGAACCAATTGGCCTTGACAGGGTAGGGTTTGCCTGTCAGGATCGCATGGACAACTGACGGCGGATGGGCAGTGCTGAAGCAAAGCGAATCCGAGCCAGAAAAAAGAGGATACTCCTTAGCGCCGATACGAGTGTCTTCAATTTCTTTTGGCAAGCGAAGCTCGCTTCGAGATTCAAGTATGCTACCAAGGCTCTTAAAGCCCGCGGGTTTATTGTCGCCAATATGGCCACCCATGATATCGAGGTTTCCACATATGGCCACCAGGATAGATATGGCACGGCAGGTCTGCACCACATTGATATTCTGCTGAACACCCATTCGGCAATGATGTATAGCAGGTTTGATCGTGGCATACTGTCTGGCTGCCTTGACAATGTCGTCAGGATTCAGACCGGTTATTTCAGCAACCCTGCCAACCGGGTAATCTTGGATTCTCTCCTTGAGCTCATCAAAGCCAATACACCACTTCCCTACAAATTCCTTATCATAAAGATTTTCATTAATGATGATGTTGAGCATTCCTAGGGCCAAAGCATCATCAGTGCCCGGCCTCAGTTGTAGAAAGAGGTCCGCTTTTGAGGCTATTTGGGTAAATCTGGGGTCGATAACGACAAGCTTCGCGCCGTTCTTTAAACCAATCATAATATCCCGAGCCCTGGTCGGGTGGGACATAATCGGGTTTCCACCCCAAACAAAGATGCATTTACTGTTGCGGTAATCAAGACCCGCTTCTCCAGTGCTATAGTTACCAAATGTAGTTCGATTGGCAATCAGGAGTGGGTGATAACAGTAATGGGCATCGGTATGCCAGTGTGTGGGACTTCCCATAGCTTTAAGCCAGGCCTGTTTTGACCACCAACAGGAATGAGTGCCAGCGGCATCTCCCCATGACCAACTAATTGCTCCAGCTCCATATTTTTCACGGATTTCTTTAAACTTGGCGGCGGTGATATTCAGTGCCTCATCCATAGAGATGTGCTGCCATTTGCCTTCGCCACGCTTTCCGGCGCGTTTAAGGGGATATAGGATTCGGTCCGGATGATACAGGGCCTGTGCAGCACTGAGACCCTTAGAGCATAGCGACCCCTCATTCATAGGATGTTTCGGGTCTCCTTCAAGCTTTACAACCTTGCCGTTTTCCACATGGGCTAAAACACCACAAGCGCAATGGCAGCCTGCACATAGGGTTCTTACTATCTTTTTGTCACTTGTCCTTGATTGATTTTGGTTCACAATTATATTACCTCCTAAACATTTTTTTCTCTAGACTCCTTGAGGACTTCTTCGAGTTAATCACCTCTTCTCTTCAGCAGACCATAATCTTTCCTCCTATCCATTCATTCTTTTCATTTCTCATCAGCAGCATGCAATGATTTAAACATCCAAATAGGCCTTAACGATCTCGTCGTGCTGAAGCTCTTCCACTTTCCCTTGAGCAACAATATGGCCCTTCTCCATAATATAACCTCTGGTCGCAATCTCCAAAGCCATATCCAAGTTTTGCTCTACTAATACAAAAGGCATAAATAAAGTTACATCACCCCCTTCCTAACCCTCACCCCTTGAGGGGGAGGGGAGGGTTGGGGGTAACATAAATTAATACGTTTGTATTAGAAAGATGGTAAGATTTGCCTCTTGACTAAGTCTTTTCAGAATTTTGATAAGTTCTTGAGTGCCCCCTAGTTAAGTTATAGGCATTCACAGTGATTTTGGACAGTTTCTTGATTTCTAAATGAAGAATGATGCACCTTGGGCCAAATCCCCCTTCACGCACATCATCCAGTCTGGTGAATTGCTCAGCCTCTGGCCTGTTTTGATTCCAATGCCTTAAGGATCATCTCAGGGGTTATTGGAAACTGCGTAATCCAAACGCCAATGGCATCATGAATGGCCGCAGTTATAGCAGGAATCGGGGCGTTTGCAGACATCTCACTGAATCCCTTTGCACCAAACGGCCCATCAGGATGCGGAACCTGAACAATGGCATGCTTATCATCCGGAGGCATATCCGCAGCTGTCACCACCACGTAATCCCCCAAACTATCGACAGGAAAATTTACCGACGGCCAATATGGATGAATATCTTCGGAGAGAGCCATGCCTATGCCCATCGCCGCGCCGCCATTGATTTGCCCTTTACACAGCAACGGGTTGATTGCCTTTCCTATGTCATATACATGGGTAGCTTTGAGCACCTCAACTACACCGGTTTCCGTGTCCACCTCGACCTCCACAACGCATGTAGCAAAGGCTGCTGCAGCAACAAAAGGTTGTTCGCCGGTCACGGGATCTATTGGATAGGGCCCCCCCGGAGTATATGCCCCATAGCCAACGAGGAATTCGCCACCCGAGGTTGATGCAGAACCAATTTCAGACATGCTCACCGGCTTCACTTCAGGGTTGTTTTTAGCGAGGATTTTATTGTCAACCACTTCCAATTGTTCCGGCTTAATGCCAACCATCGAGGAAGCAAATATCATGATCTTTTTTTTCAAGTCCAAGCAAGCTTTTATGATCGCGTTACCTGTCATGAATGTCACCCGGCTGGCATAGCTTCCCGCACAATACGGGCCGTCCTCGGTGCTATCATTCGTAAACGTGATCGCCTCATATGGAACACCCAGCTCCTCTGCAGCGATTTGAGTGAGGGCGGTCTTGCAACCTTGTCCCATGTCCACTGAACCCACCAGGAGGTTGAATGTTCCGTCCATTTTGAGGCTAATCTGGGCCTGACTGGGGTCAGCACCTTGATACAAGCCCGTGGAGTACCCAATTGTCGAAAGACCCTTACCTCTCTTTTTCATATAACTATCTCCCTCGTGAACTCATTGCCTCGAGATGAGCCGGCAACTCAATCCCTTCCAATTCCGCAGCTGTTTTCATTGTCTCGATAAGCCCAGCTGCCACAACTTTCCACTGGGTTGGCCCGGTGTCCCCATCGCGCCATGCGTTAATAAACCTTATTTCCCACGGATCCATTCCAATGGCTTCAGCGAGCAGATTCATCTGAATTTCGACGGCATGGGTAATGTTGAGCAAGGTAAAACCCCTCATAGAGCTTGCTACAGGCTTGTTAGTAAATACGGCGTACCCATCATACCAGACATTAGGGACTGCATATGGCCCGGCAGCATAGAGGCATGCCTTTTGTACGGCATACTCGCCCACTGTTTGATACGCGCCCATATCGTGGATTGCGCGAACTTTGTGTGCAGTAACCCTTCCATCCTTCTTCACGCCAGATTTATATTCAAAGATGTACGCTCCGCGCTTGGTCGAATATAGCAAAATTTCTTTCCTCGTCATGCGGTACTTTACTGGTTTCCGTAATTTGAGCGCCATGACACCGGCCACATGGTCGCATTGAATCTCGTTTTTGCCGCCGAATCCACCGCCTACTGCGCCGCCTATAAGGCGAACTTTACTGACCGGTAGATTAAAAATTTCGCAGAGTTGCTGCAAATGCCAGTAACGGGCCTGGCCTACGGTATTTATCGTCAGCTTGCCGCCTTCGTCAATAAACGCTACTGCGACATGGGGTTCCATCGCCGCGTGATCATTCATCTTGTTCACATAAGTTTTCTCTACGATTTCATCGGCTTCCGCAAAACCCTTCTCCACATTCCCCTTCCGTAGTATACGGGACTGGCCACTATTAAACTCCCAGAGATTGCCCTCCGGGCGAACCTTTGGAGCATCTGGTTTCATCGCTTCGATGGGATCGAAAACCGGGGTTTGCTCCTCAATGTCCAGTTTGATCTTTTCAATTGCTTCCATTGCGGTGTCTTCATCCACCGCTGCGACGGCGGCAAGGCGCTCGCCCTTGTAACGAATATGTTTCGAAGGGAAAACCGGCTGATCGGTCGAATTATAAACGTTCTTCCCGGGGATGTCCTTCGAGGTAATGACCCCAGCGACGCCAGGGGTGTTCTCAGCGGCGTAAACGTCAATGTTCTTAATGTTCCCTTTGTGGACCGGGCTCCGTAGTACCTTTATGTACAACATCCCAGGAAGCTTGATGTCATCCACATAAGTCGTCGCACCAGTTACATGACCTATTCCGTCATATCGCGCTATTGGTTTCCCTATACATTTAGACAATTTCTATTCCTCCTTTTCCACCCCAGTGGCGACTGCTTGAATAGCTTCAATAATTTCTAAATACGCCCCACAACGGCAGAGATTACCCGAAATGGCCTCAACGATCTCCTCGCGCGTAGGCTTTGGGTTGTCGTCCAACAATGCCTTAGCTGATATTAGCATTCCTGGCGTGCAGAACCCGCATTGGGCCGCGCCGTGTTCGTGAAAAGAATGTTGCAAGGGATGCAATTTCCCGTCCTTGGAAGTGAAAGACTCAATGGTCTCAACATACTTGCCGGCGGCAGTCATCGCAATGGTCAGGCATGAACGAACAGGCTTACCATTGAGCAAGATGGTGCACGACCCGCAGTCCCCGGTATCGCATCCTCTTTTGGGGCTCGTCACGTTAAGTTTTTCCCTGAGTACATCCAGGAGAGTATCAGCAGGTTTAACCAAAACGTCCACCGGACAACCATTCAGGGTAAATGACAATATATAATTCATGCCCACGGTACCTCCTTTGCTAATCATCAATGCTTGCAGCCTGCAACAAGGCCTGGGCTACTAGCGCTGCGCCCGCCTTTTTGCGATACCACGCAGTGGCACGCTGGTCATCGATAGGATTGGTCTCGGCTACCGCTTCGGTTGCAGATTTGTTAACCAATGCCTTGTCGAGTGTCCTACCCTTGAGCATCTTTTCGGCCCTTGTGCAGCGCATCGGAGTAGGCGCCATGGCACCCATAGCAATGCGTACCTCGTTACAGGTATTGCCAGCCATCTCCAGGCGGACAGCTGCATTCGCTACTGAAAGCGTCATCGCCTTGCGCCGCCCGAGCTTAAGAAAGATGGTTCTGCCCTCAAAGGATGGAACATATATCTCGATGATAAGCTCGTCCGGCTTGAGCACTGTCTTCCCAGGTCCGATGAAGAAGTCCTTAATGGCCACAACGCGCTTTCCTCCGGCGTGGCGTAAGAGTAACTTTGCATCCATTACTAAGAGCGGCGTTGCCAGATCGGCCGCCGGCGAAGCGTTCGCAAGGTTACCGCCTATTGTGCCGGCGTTTCGCGTAGCAATGCTGCCGGACCGCCGCGCGGCCTCAGCCAACGCGCTCGCCTTTTTAGCCACCAACACATTGCTTGTAAGCGTAGCCACCGATGTCGTCGCACCAATCACTAATTTCCCATTTTTCTCCTTTAGGTAATCCAAACCAAGCTCTCCAATATAGAGAAGAATATCTGGCTTCAGTTCGTAGTAATTAATTTTGGGAACGAGATCCGTGCCGCCAGCAAGTATGTGGGCCTTTTCTCCATATTCGGCGAGCAATTTTAACGCTTCTCCAATTCCTGTTGGAGCAAAGTACATACCATTTTTCATCACCCGGCTCCATTTATAAAGCGATTTCTTTTTTCTCGACAGAGAAAATTTTAATGAGGTGGTTCGGTTCCCTTATATTCGTACCACCTAGCTATCTTTATGTCAAGCGCTTGAATTGAATGTCCGTAATCCGTAATCAAATTGCTTGACATAATACAAAAACACCTCTTAGGATAGCTTTGGCATCAGCAAAAATGGGTTGGTTCGTTGATTTGGACTCCACACTGATTGAGAGTCATAAGCGGGAAGCTTCCATGACTTCAGAGGCGGTAAATCAAATACTATTTTGGGGCCTCACATTTCCAGGATGAGCCAATCTCGTTAAAATATGGGAGGTGCCCCTTCTAAATATTGCTTTCTTATGTTATTTAAACTCTGGAACGACGAGAGAGAAAAAAGCGATCTGAATAAAATTTCATTGATTGAGTTAAATTCTCAAGGGAGGAGAACATATCTATGTATTACCAATTAACGGAGGAACAGAAACGGTTCAAAGAAAGTGTGAGAAAACTTGCCGATGGAAGAGTGGAGCCAAGGGCTAAAGAGATTGACCAAAAGGGGGAGTTCGCGTGGGACATTTTCGAACTCTTTAAAAAGCAGGGTTATTTTGGCTTGTGTATCCCTGAGGCCTACGGTGGGCAGACCTCAGAACATATCTATGTGTGTATTGCGATTGAAGAAGTGGCTCGAGTTTGCGTCAGCTCCTCCCTGATTATCCAGGTTCAAGCCTTGGGAACGTTCCCGATCATGATCGCTGGCTCTGAGGATCAGAAGAGGAAATATGGCCCACTTCTCGCTCGAGGAGAGAGAATCATTAATTTCGGATTGACTGAACCGGAGGCGGGTTCAGATGCGAGTATGATGAGGACAAAAGCTGAATTGAGGAATGACAAATACATTTTGAATGGGACGAAACATTTCATGTCGAACGGCCCTATTGTTACAACGATGGTCGTCTTTGCGATGACAGACTCTTCTAAAGGAACACGAGGGATCAGTGCCCTGATTGCTGAAAAAGAAGTGTCGAAGTTTACGGTTGGAAAGGTGGAATCGAAGATGGGAATCCGGGGGGCACCGACGTCAGAAATTCTTTTTCACGATTGCCCGGTTCCGAAGGAGAATTTATTGGAAGACGAAGGAAAAGGCTTTCGAATCGCCATGGCTGCTCTGGATGCCGGACGACCCACCATTGCCGCCCAGGCCGTTGGGTTAGCCCAGGGGGCTATGGAAAAAGCGATACGCTATTCGAAGGAGAGAATCCAGTTTGGTAAACCGATATCTGAATTTCAAGGGATACAATGGATGTTTGCTGACATGGCATGCGGGATTGAAGCCGCCCGGGCGCTCACCTATCAAACCTGCAATTTGGTCGATCAGAACGATCCACAAAAAACGTATATGTCCGCTTGTTGTAAGCTCTTTGCCTCAGACGTTGCGATGAAGGTAACCACAGATGCCCTCCAGATCGCAGGGGGATATGGGTATATGACTGATTTTCCTTTTGAGAGAATGATGAGGGATGCGAAAATTACCCAAATCTACGAAGGGACAAATCAGATTCAGAAAATCGTGATTGCGCGGGAGTTATTTCGATAAGATACATCAATTTTGATGGGATACCTACAGAACTAAATATTTCAGGTCATCCTTTTCATATCTATAAATTCTTCAGGTTGATTAGGTTTGTGCTTGGGCCTATTAGGACGAAACTTGAATAAAATACTTGGACGGATAAAATGTGTTAATAAGTTTTCTTAGCCCATTTGTATGAGCATCTTTTCAGAAATTGACCTTATCCTTGCCTTTTAGGCCAAGTATACGCCTCGCGTCTTCTGGTGTGGCTATTTCGCGACCAAGTTCTCTGGCGATTCTAACCACTTTTTCTACAAGCTCAGCGTTGCTTTTTGCCAGGACTCCTTTCTCAATGAATATGTTGTCTTCAAATCCCACTCTGGCATGTCCACCCATCATCATTCCTAATGTCGCCAGATTGAACTCTGCCGGGTACCCGGCGCCAATGACTGACCATATATAATTGTCAGTGCCGAGCAATCTGTCAGCCGTTTGCTTCATGTGGACAACTTCATCTACATTGGCCCCAATGCCGCCCAAAACGCCAGTGACAAACTGTAACCACACAGGGAACCCGATGATATTCCTTCTGACAAGGAAGTTAAGATTGTAAAGATGACCCACGTCATACAACTCAAACTCCGGCTTGGTGTTATTTTCCCTCATCATCTCCATGAGCTTCTCGATATCGCCAAATGTATTTCTGAAGATAAAGTCCTTGGTGCCGATAGCGAATTCTTTTTCCCATGGATATTTGTAGTCCTCATCCTTGTAGCGGTCGGCGATAGGATGGATTGAGAAATTGATGGATCCCAGGTTAAACGTTGCCAGCTCTGGCTTGAGAGCGGGAACGACCTGCGCTCTCTCTTGCGGTGTCATATTGGCTGTACCGCCGGTGGTTACACAGACAATCACATTACTCCTGGCTTTAATACCAGCGGCGATTTCCCTATAGACTGCCGGCTCGGTAGTTGGTCTGGCGGTTCTAGGGTCCCTGCCATGGATATGTACAGAGGCTGCCCCTGCGTTTGCAGCTCGCACAGCATCATCAATGATTTGTTGCGGACTTAATGGCAGATAGGGCGTTTGTACCGGCAGGGTAATATTTCCGGTAATAGCAGCAGTAATAATTAATTTTTCCATTTAGACGCTCCGTTACCTAATCAGTTTTAAACTTACGAGTATTTATGAATATTCAAACATCTCTTGCTCAAGACATCGTATTCTATTATAAATCAGAAAAATCATTCGACGCAAGACCGTACCTCTTCCTCTCGGGACTTTAGGTATGCGGACTGCACTGATTTATCGAAGGTAAATTCGTGGGTGATTATAGTTTCGAATTTTTCACGTTCTTGGGGAGCCAGCATAGGAAACAAACTCGAACCGGGTTTGTTTGACATAACCACATGGAGGGGATTGTATTGGGCCTTGACCCCGGTTTGTGCCTCTTAAAAATGTCCGGTTGGGTATAAAGGCAGAGAAGTCTTCTTTGAATAAGAAAGTTTTCAAGGAGGCCGGTCCAATAAAAAGGAATAGGAGAAGCGATGTGTCTTGGTTTAGAGATCATGGCAACTCTCCCCAATGAGAAACATTCCAAACAAGTTACCGATCCTCGGCACCGCCACCGATCTG
Source organism: uncultured delta proteobacterium (assembly GCA_963765435.1). GTDB lineage: Bacteria > Desulfobacterota > BSN033 > BSN033 > UBA1163 > UBA1163. The sequence goes on along the minus strand of CAVXWK010000001.1, from coordinate 2,660,389 downwards.
TTAGGAGGCGCTATGGAGTCGTTACCTCCATAATTTATCCTAAAATTGGGTGTCTGACCGGGGAGAGTATGGGAATAAGTCCTAAGATCACATTTTTGATCTGATATATTCCTCAAATGTGCGTTTATTAACCGTTTTAAAAACTTTTTTAAACGTCTTCTTCCGCTGGGCCATAGGAAATATTTGTTTGGGGTTATCAGTCCCGAATTAGGGGCTTAAAGGACGAAATTTAGGTCTTGGATATGACCTTGTCCCCTATGTTACTCTAATAAAATCCACTCCTGCTCTTTCCCTGCCTTAGAGATTTCTATTTCTCCTTTCCTAAACTGTCCATTTCCTTGAGCACGTCCATAGCGATAGTCGAATGAGCAATAACGCCCTTGCCCCCTCCGGTCGCCCTCAATCTTTCAATTTCTCAAATTCACCAGATTCCTTATTCTTTCTCACGTTATCCCAGGGGAAAATCTTTCCATTCATTGTGATATACACTCCCTGCTGGAAAGCCTGAACCGCAGCAAATGCGCAACCAAGATTGAACAACGCATCGGAGGCCCCAAACACATAGGGGTCTATTTAGTCATGCATTCTCTGGATGTTTCCAATTTGCCCAAAAGGCCTTTCGCAAGTTAACATGCAGAATACATGGACTCTATCACTCATGCGCTTACCGGCGCTGTCATCGCAAAAGCCATAGACGATAAGAAAATTGGCAATTGGGGAACCATCGCAGGTCTTGCCATGGGAGTTTTTCCTGACTCTGATTTTGTCCTTGGTCTCCTCAACCGACAATTTTATCTCGAATATCATCGTGACTTTACGCACTCACTCTTATTACTTCCTTTTTACGCCCTCTTTTTTAGCTGGATCTTTGTAAAAATATCAAAGCGCCGCACCTTTTGTAGTTTTTATAAGATCTGTCTCTCGGCTTTAGTCAGCCATATCATTCTCGATCTTCTAACCTCTTATGGCACGATAATTTTCTCGCCTCTTTTTGAGCATCGGTTTTCCTGGGATCTTGTTTTTATCATCGATTTAGTCTTCTCTGGTATCGTTTTTTTCCCATTGATGGTCAGTGTTTTTTGGAAGAATAAAGCTCGGTGGATCTGCCGTGGCTCACTGATTGGTCTCACTCTTTACATCCTTTTTTGTTGGGTTCAACATCATCGAGCTGTAGAGCTGGCGAAAGCCTTTGGCAAGAATTTGAGTGAAGAAGTCATACAAGTTGCTTCACTTCCCCAACCCTTTTCTCCCTTTCGTTGGGCCAATTATGTGGAGACCAAAGATAAAGTCTACCAAGGATTTATGGACCTCCACCTGAAGGAACATTTTTCACCTGTCAAAAGGAAGGCTAAGTCTTTATCCAATTTCTCCTTACTCATGGAGAGGCTAAAGAACCTCTATCAACCTCCTGAAAAAGTTAATTATCAATCGTATCAAAAACTTCAGAATTCCCCTTGGGTAGAGAAGGCCCTGACCACAGAAGGTGTTAGGTTTTACTACTGGTTTGCTCGATTTCCGGTGGTAAAATCTCTCAATTCACAGAACGGAAGACATTGGGTGGAGTTCATGGATGTGAGGTTTCTCATCCCGGGTATTCGTCTACCCTTTGTGTACTATGTAGAGTTCGATGATTCAGGAAAGATTCGATCTGAAGGGTTTACCTAACCCACTTGTTTGTGAAATTCGAAGACCCGATAACGAAGGTCTCCCCGTCGATGACCATTACCTTGTTGTGGGCAATAGCGTGGGCAGCATCTTTCCTCCCAGGTTTAAGCATTAGAAGTCAATCAACTGGCAGTATCCCTTCACTTTTTCCTATCTCTTCCTTTTTTCTAAACGAAGGGTGAGGATATTGTATCGATCAGGACATGCCAACTCCATGACATCAGGATTCCCCCAGGGGTATTGTCCCCCAAACTGCATAACCGAAAGCTGTGGAAAAATATCGTGGTAGAAGAATCCACAAAGGCCTGCTGGATTATGGCAACTAATTTCGAATTGCTCTCCAACTGAATGGCCCGCATCACAAGTGCCCTTTAACCCTGTTACCGTTGCGATGACCTTATTACCAATACCAGGATCTTTTGCCATGTTCTCCTCCTTGTCTAAATTGATTCCAACTTTCCAGACCCAAGGGTATTAGATCTATTAATTAGGCCTCTCTTCAAGGAGTTTTCTCACCTCACGGCGACCAAGCTTTCGGAGCGCCACCATGACTGCCTTCTTTTCACCTTTTGGCTTGAACTTCCCCTTCTCCCACAGATGCGCTGCCCCAACCGTGACCCCTGCAAGAATAGCCAGTTCCTTCTGACTGATCCCCAAACTTTACGAAGGCTTCGGATCAGGCGTGGAGAGAAGCGGGATTTTTTAACCTCTTCCGGGGTCGCCTCCAATGGCATCTTTCTCTTCTTCAACTCCTTTTGCTGTCGGGCTGCAAATCGTTCTAACGCCAAGACTGTTTTGCGAAGTTGGGAGACCGTGCTCTTCAATAACCGGACATCCCGACCCAATGGAACTGAGGTCTTACGCATCTCTCTTTTCGCCAAACGTACAATTTCAGATTTGATTGACCCCTGATGTCAATAGTGGACACGAAGCGCTCTCTCATGCTGCAAGTTGCCTTGTATAGAACTGCCGCTCATAGACAACCGGAGAAAGGTACCCCAGCCGTGCTTGCCGTCTTTGCCGATTGTAGAATACCTCGATGTATTCCGTGATCTCCCGGATGGCCTGCTCTCTCGTCTTGAAGCGACAGTGATGGACAAGCTCATTCTTGAGCGTACCCCAGAAGCTCTCCATGGGAGCATTGTCGTAGCAGTCGCCCTTCCTGCTCATAGATGCTCTCATCTTGAACTGATCCACCAGCTTCCGGTATTCATGGGCGCAGTACTGACTCCCACGATCCGAATGGTGAATCAGGCCTGCTCCGGGCCGTTTGGCTGCCACGGCTCTGAACAGAGACTGGCTCACCAGGTTCTTGGTGAGACGATTGCCCATGGCATATCCAACGATTTCTCCCGTGCAGAGGTCCTTATGCCCTGCCAGATAGAGCCAGCCTTCTTCTGTGGGGATATAGGTAATGTCGCTGACCCAAACCTCGTTCGGCGTCGTTGCCTTAAACTGCTGATTGAGCAGATTCTGTGCCACAGGCAGAGCATGCTTCGAATCCGTGGTGGCCTTGAACTTCCTCTTCTGCTTACACCGTAACCCAAGCTTCTTCCTGATCCGTCTGATCCGGCAGATCCCGACCTTTACACCCTGTTCTTTGAGCTCATGCTGTAATCTCTCTGGACCGCACGTCTCACGGGTCCTCTTGTGGGCGGCTTTTATCTCTACTTCCAGCCTTCCCTCTTCCAGGACACGTTTGGAAGGCTTGCGCCTGAACCATTGGTAATAACCGCTCTTGGATACACGCAGAATACGGCACATCATCCCAATACAATACTTGAATCGCATTGCTTTCATGATCGCGTACCTGGCAGCGACTCCTTCGCAAAGTACACGGCCGCTTTTTTTAATATGTCTCGCTCCATCCTGGCTTCTGCCAGTTCACGCTTCACCCGGGCAAGCTCCATCTCTATTTCCGTAAGCGGCCTCTGGTGCTTTCCAACCTCCTTAAGCTTGCCTTCTCTGCTCGCCTTAACCCAGTACCGTATTGTCGAGGCCGCAACCGATAACCGACGCCCCACCTCCGGTATCTTTAATCCGCCTTCTGTTACGAGCTTCACTGCTTCCTCTCGAAGTTCCTTCGTGTAGATTGCTCTCGGAATCCTTTCCATTCTGACACCTCCGTCTTTAGTATTTTACCTCAACTTTGGTGTCCACAAAAGTCATCTTACCCCAGATAGTGCCTTCCAACTTGCCCATGAATCCCTCCTATCGTTTTTTGACCTGGGTTTTATCTACACTAATTTTGATTGAAATTTACTAAATTGTGAATGGGGTGTCAATGAGAATTGGGAAAGTTAACTGGATGGCGGCTCAAATTCGTCTGATGACTCAACTCTTCTCCAAAAAATTCTGTTCTGAAAGGCTTTTTATGACGAATCCACACAGGAATGTTGAATCATTGTGGAATTAGACCATCCACCCCTTGAGGATGGCTACTCTCACCACTTTGCCTAAAAAATGGGCACATATAAGTCCTTGAATGAATTTGTAAATCTAAAATATTTCCTTCGTATATCAAGACCGTATCATTATCAGAATCATTTTGAATCTCGTTATCGCTTTCAATGCATGTGGATCATTGGCTGGCATTATCACCATTTCACCCTCCTTCAAGCGAAACGGTTTACCCGAAATAGCAACTTCTGCTTCACCGTCAAGAAGATAGACCATGGCATCAAATGGTGCTGTGTGTTCGCTCAGCCCTTGTCCTTCATCAAAAGCAAAAAAGGTTACTGTCCCCGTCTTCTTGTCAATGATCGTTCGACTCACAATAGAGCCTTCTTGATAATCTGCCAAATCAACTAACTTTATTGTCTGCATTCCACCTTTTTCCATGTCTCCCTTCTCCTTCTTTCATTTTTCAATCTCTTATACGAGACTCTGGCTGATGATGGCTATGAAGAATCATCGACTTTTGCCCCCCGATTACCAGCCATTTTGAATGGTGTTTGCTCGGGTATCCTATCCAATAGCTCCCTGAGAACCGGCCGCAGATAGATCTGATCGAGATCGAAATGCTTCAATGCCGTCGCCAAGGTCGTAATCCTATCCATCGTCGTTATCTTAGAATTGATTATCAATATGTACTCCCCTCTTAATAGGCACAGACCCCCTACCACCTTGACTAAATCTTCATCTTGCTTTACGGGCTCACAGCGGATTTGTACGCCAAAGCTTTTTATTAATTCCTCAAGCTGTTCTATGATGGTATTCTCATCCATACTTCGAGTTTCGTTAAAAAATTAACCTGCCGACGGACAACTTTTGTCTCAATTGAAGAGTACTGAATTCTAAATAGGGTGTCAATGAGAATTGGGAGGGGTTAAGCAGCGTCCTTAATAAAAAAACATTAAATCTTACAGATTGGAGACTGGGAAAGCATCCTTTCCCATGGGTCGGGGCCAGCCGTGGACTCACATATTTCTTAATTCTTACTTTTCCGTTTTCTTGCCCGGGGGCGTAACAGGTAGCACTGGAGCGCCTAATGTCGATGGTGGAGCCGCATTTGGTTTTGGCGGCACCACTTTCATCCAACCGCCCGGGCATTCTTTGACGTAGGGGTAGTAACCCTCTGGGTTCTGACAGAAGTGCCAATAAGAAGGTTGCTGTTGTCCGGATTCTGCGGGAGGGGTAACCCCTTGTGGAGGCACCGGCGGTTCCCCATAGCCCCCATCGTAATAGGGATCGTAATAGGGATAGGAGTATGGATAATAGTAGGGATAGTAAGGATAGTCCCACCAGTAAGGATAACCCCACCAGCCATAGCCAAATCTCCCGTAAAAGCCATGGTAGTAGCCATGACCGAATCCGCCACGATAGCCTCCGCCAACTCTTGCGTGGCCTCCACCACCATGACCCTGGGCATCAACGGGCTGCACTAACAGGAATGCTACTGACAAAACAAGTATCACCACCATCAAAGTTTTGAGCGTTTTCATTTTTGAACCTGACAATACAAGTGTACTAAATCAGGAACGGGGTGTCAATGGGGATTGGAATGGCATGAGAATTGAGGGGACGCTTGCCTCTAAATTTTGCCTAAACATTGGCTCTCTGACCGGGGAGAGTATGGGAATAAGTCCTAATCTTGCATTTTTGATTTGATATGTCTCTCCAAGATGCGTTTATTAACCGTTTTAAACACTTTTTTAAACGTCTTTTCCCGCTGGGCCATAAGGATTATTTGTTTGGGGTTATCAGTCCCGAATAAGGGCCTTAAAAGATGAATTTTACGTCTTAGGAAATAATCTTGTACCGCCAATAACCTATAGAAAAATTAGTGATCAGGTAAATTTTAGACAATCGCCAGGTAGGGTAGGTAGAAGGAATAGGGAGAGAATGTAATACCTAATGACTTATGGTCATTCTTTGCCAAGTGTGATATAAATTTTGGTACTGAATTAAAGGAGGAAATTATGGAAATTCAATACAAAGGATTTATTAGAGAAAAGATACAAAGGAATCCGATCACCATCAGGCCCGACACATCCTTTTATGAAGCTCGGAACCTAATCCATGAGAAGTGTTTCCGGCATTTACCGGTGGTAGATAAGAATAATAGACTGGTCGGAATTGTGACAGACCGTGATATCCGGGAGGCTGCACCTTCCGATGCTACCCTGCTCAGCATCCAAGAACTTAACTATCTTTTGGAAAAGCTCAAAGTTTCGAGCTTTATGACACCAAAGGAAAAATTGGTCACGATTACTCCTGACACAATCATTGAGGAAGCAGTCCAACTGATGCGTGATCATAAAATCGGGTGCCTCCCTGTTTTAGAACGGGATAAGCTCTATGGAATCTTTACAGAAACGGATGCTTTAGATCATCTTGTGGATGTATTTGGTTTCAAGAATAAGGGCACCCGGTTGACCGTCGCTCTTGAAGATAAACCCGGTGCGATGCTTGGGGTGTTTGAAATTTTCAAAAAACACAATGTGAATGTTATCAGTGTGGTATCGCCCTCTTTCATGGTGGAAGGGAAAAGGGTTGCTGCCATCCGGATTAAAACAGAAAAATACGAGCCTATTATTAAAGATTTAGAAAAAGCCGGCTATACGGTGTTGTCCACAGGTAAATGGCCTTCCGTATAGTGGACAATTATTTTTCTCTGATTCTCAGCGGGTTGGCGGTTCAAATCCGTCCGTATATCAAGATCGTATCATTGTCAGAATCATTTTGAATCTCGTTATCGCTTTCAATGCGTGTGGATCATTGGCTGGCATTATCACCATTTCACCCTCCTTCAAGCGAAACGGTTTACCCGAAATAACAACTTCTGCTTCACCGTCAAGAAGATAGACCAAGGCATCAAATGGTGCTGTATGTTCGCTCAGCCCCTGTCCTTTATCAAAAGCGAAAAAGGTTACTGTCCCTGTCTTTTTGTCAATGATCGTTCGACTCACAATAGAACCTTCTTGAAAATCTGCCAAATCAATTAACTTTATTGTTTGTATTCCACCTTTTTCCATGTCTCCCTTCTCCTTTCCTAAACTGTCCATTTTCTTGAGCACGTCCATAGCGATAGTCGAATGAGCAATAACGTTCCTTGACCCTTCCGGTCGCCTTTAATCTTTCAATTTCTCAAATTCACCCGATTCCTTATTCTTTCTCACGTTATCCCAGGAGAAAATCTTTCCATTCATTGTGATGTATACTCCCTGCTGGAAAGCCTGAACCGTAGCAAATGCGCAACCAAGATTGAACAACGCATCGGAGGCCCCAAACACATAGGGAATCATGGCACCTACCAGAACAATCGTTTTACCTTTGACATTATTACCGAGAACCCAGCCGGTTTCGACCATCGTATCCGTTCCGTGCGTTACGATGATTTTATTCTCCTGGCAATCGACACACCTCTTCAAAATCTCTTCCCTGTCCTCACTCCTCATCTGGAGACTGTCTTTGAGCATCACTTCTTCCAGGACAAACCTTGCCTTACATCTGACTTGATTTAATATATTACCTGAAAAAAGCGTGAAAAGTGATGCTTCAGATTGAGAAACCTTTAAACACTGGGGATTGTGCCCACCCATTTCTGAAAAAATTTACAAATTGGTTGAAATTTATAATGGTTTCATCTCTCTTATCTTCTGGAGGATATGATCCAAAGTTTGTTTTGAGATATACTCGCTGGGTAATTTGAGAACGTTCCGGTGCTGCGACTTTACCAATCTCGCAGGTAGGACTAAAAATTCTGTCCGAATGGTCTCCAAGGTTGCATTCTGAAATCTTGAAGGTAGACAGAGTCTCTTGAACCAATTGACCAGATTGTAGGCAAACAGTAAGAGATGGAAATAGAACTGATTGGCCTGAAAACTGTTTGTAGGAATCTTGGCCAAAGCATAACTTTCTTTGAGCTCCCTGATAGTGACTTCGATCGCTGCCCTGGGCCGATAAAAATACCAAATCTCTTCTGCCCTGAGAGGGAGATTGGTGACAAAGACCTGATAGCTGTAACGCTTCAAAGTGAAAAGCGTCAGTTGTTCGGAGTCTTTCTCGGGAAGGGGACGGCGGATGACCACAAAACGATGAGACTCCTTCCACCGGAAAGGTTTGTAGAAGAACTCGGCTGCTCCCCAGTTTCTCTTGAACCGGTAATAACGAAGATTCCCTATTTTGTTTTTGATCGGTCGGGTCATCTTGGCTACGATGACATAGCCAATGCCCTCTTGATCCAGAGGCTCGATAAATTTGTGATCGAAAAAACCGGAATCGGCTCGTACTCGAATTCGATAGATACCAGGGGGAACCTTTCGGAGACATTGTTTGAAGAATTCTGTTGCACCTGAAGAGGTATAAGCGTTTCCAGGTCTTAAGAGACCATGCCAAAAGTCTCTGGAATGATATTCGAAACAAAGCAATGGATGGTAAGAACGAGCCCCTCTTTTGTGAGGATTGTAGCCGACTTCGGCTCCTTCGATAAGCTTGCCATAAAGAGTGAGGACGGAGGAATCCAAATCGAACAGAAGGCTGGTCCGAGGTTTGGGTAGATAGAACATTTTCAGCCTTAAGTGGTCGTGGACTTTGGTGATGCTCTGAACGACCTGAGGATTGACTCGTTTGAGGAATCGCCTTAAACTGCTGGCATAAGGAAATTTCTTTAAGCCAATGATCTGTTGAAACGCGCCATTGCCTTGCAGGATTTTGGTTTTGCTTAGGCGATGGATTCCAGCAATCAAAGCATAAAGGATGGCTAGGATTAACTCTACAGGATGATAATAACTGGAACGCTGGAGGAAAGAGACCTGTTTTTGCAAATACCATTTTAATCTCAGTTTTTTGCAAAACTGATGAATAAGGAAGATACCCCCAAAGTGAGTCAGGTTGCGCTCTCCAAGGGAGATATGTAAAATTCTCAGACCTTTTGGCATCGGGCACAATGTTCCCTTTTAGGGAAGGTTCTGCCGTAGAAGCTTTATCAAGATTATATAGCGTCTCCATAAGGTTTTAAAGGCCTATCCGCTTGTATGGTGGTAAAGGAAATATCATTTTCACGCTTTTTTCAGGTATTAGATAAATGGGACTTTGCAAAAGTCAATTCACCGGTGAGCGGATCATATTCCTTGTCAATTGTCCCGCCGGTCATCAAGATTCTGATAGCCTCTTCCCCTTTCATATCGGCCCTCCCTGAACTACCTTAATATATGAAGAGCTCCTTTACCTTCCTGGCAGGGGTGCTCTGGTCTTTTTGTTGTCGGGCACAACTCCCTTTCTGAGCCATTGCCGATTCTCTAAAATCACATCATCAACAATCTCTCCACAGAAGATACATCTTCATCCCCAAAAATGTTCTTGGTCACCGAAGAATTGTTCATAAGCCATGGCTCTACCACAGCGATCGCATTTCATTATATGGACACCCCACCACGAAATCATCAAAGAGTTTATCAGGATGGATTTATGAGGTCAACAAGAACTAAAGAGAGAGGGTAAAGAAAAGTTAATGATCTTCGGCTTTTTAATCCGAAAACCAGTGCCTTAAATTTGTATTACCGTTGCCTAATCCCTGGAAGATTAGTTTATTACAAGGTCTATTGTGTCGATATTTTTTGTGCTTCCGAGCACATCATCAAGGTCGTCATACTCCGATTTGTTGCGGCCAGATTCAAAATAGCATCCTGCTCCTGCATATTTGTTCACCGACGGCAATACCCTGGTTAGGTTACTCCACGAATTCAGCCATGTCCGCTTTTTAACCGTTGTATGTGCGTGATGCAGAACAACCTCCGGTTTCTCAATTATTGCAAGGGCCTTGAATTCCTTATTGGTGCTTTTACGCCATCCCTTAGCATTTTTGGCCCTTGGGTTAAAAATGGCCAAATCATGGCAGCCCAGCACCATTACCCTTCCTACATCATCCAGGTGAAAGAAGTGTTTTCTTAAATCGGTTATCCTCACCAACCCTTCCTGCTCTGCTGATGTTGGATAGGATTTCCCCGTCCAGTAAATATGGTCATTTCTGAGATCAATGGCGAATACCAACTCTATATGGGGTTCGCTGATGTAGTTTTGCGTCTTTGATATTTTATCTTTGCGTGAATCTATCCCTAACGTTATGTAATTTGTTATTTCACTTAGTCTATCACCTAAACCATTGCTTATTACTTCTCTGGCACATTTTTCTCCTTCTTCCACCAAGGCATTCACTGCCTCTGCTTTGGGCTTTTTATTATCGCCTATGTCTCCATGCGATACCTTTTGGGGCCATTCAAATTGAATGAAACCACCACAGGTCATTAGGAATTTTACCTTTTTCCCTTTTGGCCAGCTACCACAGACGTTTTCAAGAACCTTTTTTGCATCTTCTTGGCCGCCCTTCCAGTTTTTTGTAATGATAATCCTTGCTATGGAAGGGTTGGGATCTTCCCTTATCTCGATTGATCCTTTTTTATGTTCTCCCATCATAAGCGTCTTAAATTTTTCTATGTCAGATAGTTTATCGGGGTTAAGGCTGCACCATTTGAAATCCTGCATAAATATCCTTACGGTTGGGTTGAAGCCTTTCATCGCTGGGAGGAAATCCCTTATTGTGTCGTACCAGGCACGTTGCTCATCTCTGTATGGCGGGTCGGCGTCCTTTGCATCTATCTTTCCACATAGCTCTATCCATCTTTCCTTGTTAAAGCCTAATTTGAGGCTTGCGGGGTAATGCTCCAATGCTTTCTTCCTTGGCAGGGTAAAATGTTGGGATTCATCATATTCAAATATGAATCCTGGTTCTGGGACGAATAAATCTGAATGGGGAAGTGTTTCTGACTTAACAAATTTATCAAAACCCCTATGTTTCTGGAGGGTCATGTAAATTTCTTCCAGGTTCTCATGATTAGGGCTGCCCTTGAAATTCTCCGGCAACACTCCTACTTCAAATTTAGGGCCATCTTCTACCCTGCCATATATCTTCTCTAACATCTTCTTTACTGTAGCTTTGCATTCTGGGCATCTTTGATTATGGCCCTTTCTGATTGGGATTTTTTTCCCTCTTCTTACTGGCTCTTTGTTGATTTTCTCTTCCCCTTTTGATTTGTCTTCTATCTCGAATCCAAGGTTTTCCAAAAAGCTGTTCGTTTCCAAGCCACCATTGAAATCATTTGAGCTTAGCCTTTTGCTGTTCGCATACTCGTTGGCTAATGATACTACATACTTTGGCGGGTAAGCCTTGCCATTATATTTTAGAAGAAATTTTTTTGAGATTCTCAGAGCTGGCATTTTCGAGTTTTCAATTTCTTCTATTGCCTTGATGATGTGTTCCTTTGTTATGTTCTTGGGAATCATTCCCTCCGCCTCCCTTTGCAGATTAAGCCTCTCATGCTCCCTTTTTTAAGACATCTTTTTCCTCCAAAACTTTTGTTTTCCGATCCCAGTTTATTAAACCTGGGGCAGGGGTGTCAACGAGAATTGTGAAAAGTTACGGAATGGATCCTGGTGACAGTCTGGTGACGGTATTTTTGAGGGTTTACTAAGTCTAAGTTATTGAAATAATTAATAAAAAATGGTGGAGGCGGCGGGAATCGAACCCGCGTCCGAGAACCTTCCGACAGAACATCTACATACATAGCCTGTATTTTAAATTCGCCCCTCAGGACTCCCACAGGCAGGATTCCCGAGAGACTATCCTATTAGGTTTCGCCCCTCTTCTATAGGATTCGGAGAGGGACTATCCTGTTTTTCTGACATCCTGATCCTGCCCTACAGGCAAGGACAGGGAGGACGCCTAGCTGCGGTTAGGCAGCCAGGGCATAATCGTAGTTGTTTGCGATTATGTTTAACCCCATTTGTTTTACGAGCCAATGGGACCTCGGTATGCAGCCCTGACGTCAACGATCCCCGTCGAACCCTTTTCGCCCCCTTTCCATCTCGCGTTCCATGGTTTTCTTCTTGAGCGTCTCCCTCTTGTCAAAGAGCTTCTTTCCCTTTGCGAGGGCAAGGTCGACCTTCACCCTTCCGTCAACAAAATAGAGCTTGAGCGGAATCAGCGTGTACCCCCTCTGCTCCACCTTGCCGATGAGGCGTTTGATCTCTTTTTTGTGAAGCAGGAGTTTCCTCGTCCTCAACGGCTCGTGATTCAATCGGTTGGCCTGGGGATAAGGGCTGATATGAGCATCGACAAGGAAGACCTCGCTCTTTTTGATATCCCCGTAGCTATCCCCCAGGTTTACCTTTCCCTCCCGAAGGGATTTGACCTCGGACCCGAGCAGGGAGACCCCGGCCTGGACCGTCTCTTCGACAAAGTAGTTATGAAACGCCTTTCTGTTCTGACAAATCAACTTTTCGCCCATCTCTCAAAACCGCGCATACAGCATAGCGCTAAGCGCATGTCTCAACACCACGCATAGGGCAAAGAGCATAGCGCATAGCGTTAATATATTTATTGTAGCGGAAATGGAGATTTAAATCAAAGGATTCATTTATTCGGCAAGGGATGGGAAAGACCAATGTTGCTGGGTTTTGAGGCTATGCGCCATGCGCTGTGCCCGCCTTGACGAGCCCGCGGCGAGGCAGGCGCTTTGCGTTTTTTCAAACACGGACGGGGAGTTCGATCAGGAAGGTTGTGCCTCTGGGTTTGTTGTCCCGTACCCGAATATATCCACGGTGATCGGAGATGATCGCGTTGACAATGGCCAGCCCTAATCCCGTTCCGGTTTTCTTCGTGGAGAAGTAGGGCTCGAACAATCTCTCCTTGTCTTCATCGGGGATCCCGCAACCATCGTCGCTCACCTCAAGGCGGACTGTCTGCAGTTGGGGATTGTAACTCGTCTGGATCCTGATTCTCCCTCCGTTTTCCATGGCGGCAAGGCTATTCTTGATCAAATTGATCATCACCCGCTTCATCTGATCCCGGTCGACGTTGAGGACGGGAAGATCATCGGGATTGAATTCAAATCGGACTTGTTTTTGGAATCCCTGGAAGAGAGCGAGTGTCTCCTCAATGATCTCATTGAGATGATTGGGAGTAGGTTGGGAAGCGGGCATCCGGGCAAAGTTCGAAAACTCATTGACCATCCCCTTCAATTCTTCTACCTGTTTCACAATCGTTCGAGTGCACTCATCAAAAACCGCCCCATCGGGTTGAAGTTTTTCCAGGTACCGTTTCCTCAGCCGCTGTGCGGAGAGTTGAATGGGGGTGAGGGGGTTCTTGATCTCATGGGCAATCCGGCGAGCCACTTCCCTCCAGGCTGCCATCCTTTGGGCCTTGATCAGCTGGGTGAGGTCATCGAAGACAGCCACGACCCCCAAGGATTTCCCCTCCTCATCCTTCAAGGTCGTCAGATTAATCAATAGGGATAGGGATTTCCCTTCCATGTTCACGATGACCTGTCTTTCGATGGAATCCTTCCGGGAAGATTTGAGTTCGTCCAGCAATCGCTCAATCTGTCCCACATACTCCCTTGGCAATACTGCGGAGAAATCTTTCTCCAGGACGGCTTCTCCTTTTATCTCCAACATCTGCTCCGCGGACGTGTTGATCGTGCTCACGTTTCCCTTTTCGTCAATGGAGATCACTCCGGCGGCCACATTTTTCAGGACGATCTCCATATATTTCTTCCGCTGCTCCAGCTCAGAGCGGCTCACCTGGAGATCCCCCGTCATCTGATTGAAGGATTGGACAAGCGTGCCAATTTCATCGGCCGCCTTCATCTGAATTCGGAAATTGAGATCTCCTGAAGCGATTCGAGAGGTGGCCTCTGCCAGGTCTTTAATGGGAACCGTAATGTCTTTGGCCAAATGGAAACCAAACCAGGTCGCCGAGAAGACGATGAGAAGGGTCACCATGAGCAGAGCCATCATGTAACTAAATTTGATCGGCTTTTTCAAAACCTTCAATTGCTTATATTCCACAAAGGCCTGTGAGATCTCTCGCATCTTCACCGTCAGACTTTTTGGGATAAAATGCGACGCCACGATGACGCCCACGACCTCTCCTTCTCCCGAAGCGTTGAAGATAGGGGCGATGCCAGTAATCATCTCTCCTTCTCCCACAGATAAGATTCTGGAAACCTCTTTCCCTGAGAGTCCTGCCGCTAACAAATCCTTCGGAAGTCCGAGAGAAAGAGGTTTGAGCGAGGGATCTTCCACGCCAATCATATTCCCTTCATCCGCCAAAAATATCCCTAGAGTGCTGAGATAGTATTCTTTTCGTTTGGCTTCGAGCTGTTCCCTCAAAAATTCCCTTTCCCTCGATCCCTTGGGAACACCCTGTTCGGAGAGGGACCTGCCGACCTGCTGAGCGGCGGAGACCACGTCATTGGCAAAATCCCGATAATAGGTCTGAGCCACTTCCAAGGAACCTTGCAAGGATTGCTCCACCTGAGCGCTGAACCAATGCTCTACGCTGTTGGTGATGAAGCCCACGGCTACCAAGAAAAGAAGGATGGTTGGAACGAGGGAAAGGCTGACAAAAGCCACCACCAATTTGGTTCTGAGCCTGGCTCCCAGAACTTTCCGTTTCCGCTCAAAAATCAGTTTTACGAGATTCCGGATCACCAGAAAGATCAGCAGAAGGATCAGAATAATATTAATATTGATTAGGCTGAAAATGATGATATTGTTGGGGACCGGGATTTTCCCTCCGATTTGAGGGAATTTCATCTCGATGGTTGTCAAGACGAGAATGAGGATAGAGATGATTCCAATGATGACCAATTCATTGCGTCGTCTTCTTGCCTCAGGGGAAAGCGTTTTCTTCATCGATTAACTTTCTTCATTTCCCATCTCCCTTTCGAGACCGTGTCGCAATAAAAAAAATCGGTCCCAAACAAGACGGGAGAGACGGTCGGGTGGAAAAGTCTTAGAGCGGCAACCTTTCATATGTGAGATTCAGACGTTCCATATCCTTGAGATAGCTCCATTTTCCACAGGCATCGATTAACCATTCCCCAAAGACCGCATTCTAAGATTTGGAACCCGACTGTCTATTCCGTCAACGCCGCCATTACGACACATCTCTTCACAAAGGGGGCGGGCAAACATTTCAAGGCACAAAAAGGAGAAGGCATGAGAGAGAAAAAAAAGAAGGCGGTCGAAGGGAACCATAAGCCGAGTTCTGTCGTCCCGGTCCTGCTTTTCAGCGGGAATCGGGAGGATGGCCATTTATCTAGGACCCTGGTTGCCCACGGCCTCAAGCGACCTAACCCGCTCCGCCTTTGATCTGGGGCTATGCCCCCGATACAAATTTGAATGGGCGTTTCTCACTCCGCCTACGGCGGAGGGCGGAACCTATTTGGTCTTGCTCCGGGTGGGGTTTACCAAGCTACTCCGATCGCTCGGGGTACTGGTGAGCCCTTACCTCACCTTTTCACCCTTATCCCGACTTTCGCCCTGTACACCATGCGGTGCAGGGCTTTCGTCGGGACGGTATCTTTTCTGTGGCACTTTCCTTATTCCCGAACTCTGTCTTGCAGAATTCGGAGACAGTCCGTGTTACGGACCACCCTGCCCTGCGGAGCTCGGACTTTCCTCCCCTCCTGATTTCCTGCGTCGCAAGTTCTCAGGAGGAGCGACCATCTGTTTCCCTTCGACCCCCTTTCTAAATAGAATTGGTCTTACGGCAACGGTAACGATGCCTGTATCGTCCAAGGTTCTTCGTCTTAGGAACTTGACGTAACCTTCTGACGATAGACAAAACGTACCTCGTAGCCCTAACCCTTCATCCCCCCTTAAGTTAAGGGGGGAAATAGAGGGGGGGCTGCGTAATCACAAGCGCTTATTTTAGCGCTCTCTCCTTCGCCATCCTCCTCTCGATGGCCTGATTTGCCAAACGGTCCGCCTCTTTATTCTCCTCCCTCGGGATGGACCGGATCTCAAAGGATGAAAACCTTCTTACATTCTGAAGCACCCTTTTGTGGAGGGCTCTTAAATTTAAATCTTTCACGCGATAGAGGCCATTCATTTGTCTTTCCACCAATTCTGAATCGGTGAAGATTTGAACGCTTTCACCCTCCAGTCGCCCGGCCTCCCTCAGCCCTAAAAGGAGGGCCCAGTATTCCGCTTCGTTATTGGTCTTGTGACCGAGATAACGGCACACCTCAGAGATTTTCCTCCCTTCTCCATTTGTGATGAGAATCCCTGCCCCCGCCCTTCCGGGGTTTCCTTTGGAGGCCCCATCAATATAAATGATCAATCGACCTTCGGGTCCCGAGGATTTCATTTTCTATCTCGATCTCCATCCCAATAGAGGATCCGGTTGCAGTGGGGACACCGGATGAGGGCATCGTTTTTTTGAACCTCGATGAACATTTGAGGGGGGACATGTACAAAACAGCCCTGGCAAGTCTCACTCTTCACGCTGACCACGCCCACCCCCTGCCTCTTTTCCTTCAAGGTAGTATACAGCTTAACCAGTTTGGATTCGATCTGTTTAGAAAGAACCTCCCTTCGTTCCATTCGTTCGTTCCAGGCCTTCTCACCGAGGACGATTTTTTCCTGAAGTTTTTTTCGGTCCCCTTCAATCTTTTCCAGTGTGCCCCCCATTTCCTTTTCCCTTTTAGAGAGGTCCTTCTTGAGTTCATCGATTTCGTCCATCACCTGGAGGATCTCCTCTTCCATCCGGCTGTTCGCTTCCTTGAGGACATCGATTTCGGTCAGAATGGCCTGATATTCTTTGTTGGTCTTTACCTCAGACATCCTTCCTTCTGCCCGCCTGATTTTTTCCTGCTCGTCGTTGAGATGCGCCTCTTTCTGCCTCCGCGTCTTCTCTAACGATTCGACTTTTTCCCTCTCCTTCTGAATCCTCTCCTTCTCGATCCTCTGCCTTTCATCCAGTTTTTTGATCTCCTTGGGATGCCGGTCCTTCTCCTCCTTGATGGCCTTCAGTTCAAGATCAATCTTCTGAAGCTCCCAAAGCAGTTTTAATTGGTCCTTCAACCGTTGCCTCCTATCCGTCGAATCGCCTAGAAAATAGATTTCCGAATCCCCCCTGCCTACCGGCAGGCAGGCAACCCCCCTTTACTAAAAGGGGGGCAGGAGGGGGTTTATGATTTTCATCGTTCGCGCCTGCCTGCCGTAGGCAAGGGCGACAAACCCGTTATGAAACTAACCGTCCTCTGCACGTTCGTCCCAAACAAAAAGAGTGCACCCTTTTCGTGCACTCTTTTTGTCCCGTCCAGGCTCACGGAGCGTCCTTTCTTTTTTCCCCAAAGAGTGCATAAGAGATTCCTTCTTTCCTGGTGGGCCCACCTGGGTTCGAACCAGGGGCCTACCGGTTATGAGCCGGTGGCTCTTCCAGCTGAGCTATGGGCCCATTCTTATTATATGCCATCCCTCAAGGGTGTCAACCCTAACTCCAATGCGGATTGCGAATTGTAGATTGCGGAATAGAATTCAGGGTCTTTTACTCCGCACTCGGTACTCTGCACTCCGCACTTGACGCTATGTCTCAAGAAAACTTTTCAACCTTCTCGCCCTGCTGGGATGTCGTAATTTCCTTAATGCCTTTGCTTCGATCTGCCGGATTCTTTCCCGCGTAACGTCAAAATCCTGTCCTACCTCTTCGAGCGTATGGTCGTATTTTTCTCCAATCCCAAACCGCATCCTCAAAACCTTTTCCTCTCTTGGGGTGAGGCTCGCCAGTACCTTCCGAGTCTGTTCGGATAAATTGGCGCTGATCACGGCTTCCTGGGGGGAGATGACGGCTTTGTCTTCGATAAAGTCCCCTAAGTGGCTATCTTCTTCCTCACCGATGGGGGTTTCAAGGGAGATGGGTTCTTTGGCAATCTTCAGCACCTTCCTCACCTTATCCAAAGCCATGTCCATGTTCTCAGCAATTTCTTCGGGAGTCGGCTCTCTCCCCATCTCCTGGACGAGGAATCTCGTGGTCCGGATCAATTTGTTGATCGTCTCGATCATATGAACGGGAATCCGGATCGTCCGTGCCTGATCGGCGATGGCTCGTGTGATGGCCTGCCGGATCCACCAGGTCGCATAGGTGCTGAATTTATAACCTCGTTGGTATTCAAACTTATCCACCGCCTTCATCAACCCGATATTCCCCTCCTGAATGAGGTCTAAGAATTGAAGTCCCCGATTGATATATTTTTTTGCGATGGAGACGACCAACCTCAGATTGGCCTTTACCAGTTCGCTCTTGGCCTCCTTGGCCTTGGTCTCCCCCTCCGCGATGGCCTTCACCGCGGTGGCCAACTTGCCAGCCGTCAATCCGCACTCTGTTTCCATTTTATGGATCTTCCTTTGGGCATTTATGGCCGATCGGGAAATTTCCCGGAGATCCGCTTTGCTCAATGCTCGGGTTCTGAGAAGTGTCTTCTCGCTCACACTCCTTGCCTTCAGCTTTTTCAGATAGGTCCGCGCCTCCTCAACAGAAATCCCCCGCCTATCTTCGATCCTCTT
The DNA here is from genome assembly GCA_963765435.1 of uncultured delta proteobacterium. GTDB lineage: Bacteria > Desulfobacterota > BSN033 > BSN033 > UBA1163 > UBA1163. The sequence goes on along the minus strand of CAVXWK010000001.1, from coordinate 2,641,870 downwards.
GATTTCAGCCTCCCCTTTCTCCACTCGGTTCAGCATCTGTTTCATCTTTTGAACGACCCTATTGATTTGAGTGTCTCTCGGATTCATCTGGTTGAAAAATTTCATGATCTCTTCTTGCTTCTTTTTAATCTCTGCTTGTCTTTTCTTCGTTCCCTTCTTCTCCTTTTTCTTCGTCCCCTTTTGTTTCTTCTCAACCTTTGTCCGAACTTTCCTGTTCAACACGGCCTTGCCCTTCAGGAGCCTCCGGATCTCTTCGCTTTTTCGCTTGATCTTTTCGATGAGCTCCAGAATCTTTTTCTTCTGGATCTGTTCCTCCTCAAAGCTGGCCTCCTCCTCATCGATCTCGTTGGTCACTTCTCGGATCTCCACTTTGCCGGCCTTAATCAGGGCGCCCAGATTGATGACCTCTTTCACTGCCATGGGGCATTTCAAGACGACGCTCAGCACTTCCCTTTTACCGCTCTCAATTCTCTTGGCAATCTCCACTTCCCCTTCTCGGGTGAGAAGGGAAACCGATCCCATCTCACGGAGATATATCCGGACGGGGTCCGTGGCCTTGCCGAGGGCCTCTATTTCCAATTCATCGCCTTCCTCTTCTTCCTTCTCTACGGCCTTTTCCTCCTCACCTTTCAATCCCTGGAGATCCTCCACCACGTCAATATCCATTTCATCGAACATCATGAGGACATCATCGATTTGATCAGAAGAGACGATATCGTTCGGAGGGAGTCCACTCGCCTCGTCCGGAAAGTTCAGAAATCCCTTCTCTCCCTCCAACTCGATCAATTGCTCAACTTCTTTGATTTTTCCTCCCTTGGCCATGGACTTCTCTCCTACCCTTTCCGAAAACCATCTTTTTGAAGGTCTTTCTCCCTCTTCGCCAGCTCCTGGTGTTCCTTCAAAAGAGGGACGAGCCTTCTTCCCTCTTGCTCTTTCTCCGCCTCCTTAATCCTCCCGAGCAACTCGGCTTTTTCCTTCTTCAGCCTCCTTTCACGAATCTTTTGAATACAGTCCTGCAAGATCTTTCCTCGATCCCCGCCCTCCAGTCCACTTTCTTGAAAGGCAAATTCACACAACCTTCCTCTGAGCGTTTCCTCGAAACTGGCTAAGGCCTCGGGCAGATCAAGCCGTCCTTCTCTCTGATAAAGATCCTCCAGAACCTCGGCGATTTTTCGCAAACTCGAGTTCTCAAACTCCTTCAGGACGCCCTCTTTTGAGATGGTGGAAATGACTTCAGGATGGTGAACCATGAGGCGGATGACCATTTCTTCTGACTTCGGAAAAGTCGTTTCCACGGATGATCTTGCTAAGTTCTCTCCTCCCTTGGCTGGCCCCTTGCCCGAGGGCCGGAGCATTTCATGCAGAAAGGATTCTTTGACATCCAGCCTCTCGGCTAAAGCCTTTGTGTAGAAATCTCTTCGAATCCTGTCCGGGATTTTACCGAGGAGGGCCACTCCCTCTTTGGCGATCTTCACTTTCCCTTCGACAGACCTCACGTCGTACGTTTTCGTCAGCCGTTCAAAAAAGAAATCGATGAGCGGAACAGCCTGCTCCACCCTTTTCACAAAGTCTTCCAAATTTCCTTTTCTCAGAAACCCATCCGGGTCTTCTCCCTTTGGAAGGATAACCGTCTTTGCCGACACTTCCTCTTCTAAGAAAAGGGGAAGCGAGCGGAGGGCTGCCTGCACGCCTGCCTGGTCCGCATCGAAGAGGGTGATCAGGTTTCTGGTGTATCGCTTCAGAGTTCGAATGTGCTGCGGGGTCAGTGCCGTGCCTAACGTGGCCACGCCGTGCCTCCATCCATATTGGTGGAGGGTTAACAGATCGAAATAGCCTTCGACCACGATCGCACAATCCTTCTCGGTCGCGTAACGCTTGGCCACCTGGAGCCCGTAGAGGACCTCTCCTTTATGATAAATGCTTGATTCCGGGGAATTGAGATATTTGGGCTCTCCCTCTTTGATCATCCTTCCCCCGAATCCGACGATCCGCTGATGAAGGTCGAAGATGGGGAAGAGAATCCGGCGTCGAAAGGCATCGTACCAGCCCTCTCTTTTCTTGGGAAAGATCAGGCCCAGTTCGCGGGCCAGGTCGAGAGAAGCCTTTTTCTGGCGCAAATGCTCGACCAACCCGTCCCAACGGTCGGCGGAATATCCCAACCCATATTCCGCAACGACCTCTTGGCTTATCCCCCTCTGAGATAAGTATCTTCTGCCCTCCTCCCCCTCTCGCCGCCTGGTCAGGAGATCGCGGAAATATTCCGAGGCGATCTGGTTGATCTCAAAGAGGCTCTCCCCTTTAGCCATTTCCTTCTTCCGGGATGAGGAAAGTTCGCGGGTGGGGAGGCTCACCCCATAACGCTTTGCCAGTTCCTCCACCGCCTCGGGGAAAGAAAAATGGCCCGCCTTCATCAAAAACGTGAAGACATCCCCTCCTTCCCCGCAGCCGAAGCAGTGAAAAATCTGTTTCTCCTCATTGACCATGAAGGAAGGCGTCTTTTCCGAATGAAACGGGCAGAGCCCCTTATGGTTCCTTCCGGTCTTCTTCAGAGCCACATAATCCGAGACGACTTCGAGGATGCTGGAGCGATCCCGAATTTCTGAAACCTTTTCGTCGGATAGGAATCCCGTGGCCAAGCGATTTACCCCGTTAGAAAGCCCTTCCATCTATGGCGAGGATAACATGAATAAAGATTCGATTCCTTGGCCCCAGTAAGAAGATTACCTATCTTCTAACGGGGCTTACCTCAATTCAACGATCGTGATCCCACGACCTCCCTTCAGTGTCTCCCCGGAAGAAAAACTCTTAACCGCCCCATGTCCGCCCAGGTATTGCCCGATGGCATTTCGCAACCTCCCGGAACCCACCCCATGGATGATTTGGACTTTCTCCAATCCATGGAGAAGGGCTTGATCGATAAATTTGTCAACCTTGGAAAGGGCATCCTCCACGGTCAGGCCGATGACGTTCAACTCAGAAGAGGGCTCCTCGGTCGCCCCTTTTAAAAAGGGCTTATCTTGAATCCTTGTCTCCTCCTCTTCGCCACCCTCCGCCTGAAAGATCTCGGACAAAGGAACCTTCACCCTGGCCTTATCCGTCAGCACCTCGGCTCGATTGAGCGGTTTGACGAGGCTCATCAAGATCCCGTCGCTCCGGAGGCTCTCAATTCTAACACGTTCCCCAACCTTCAAGCTACCCGGGGCCACAGAACCCGCTTTCCTCTTGACGGACGGAAATGATTTTTCCCTGATCTCCTGGAGCTCTCTGCTGCGAAGACGGAAATGGGATTTCTCCTCTTTCCTGCTGCGAACCCATTCCTTCAACTCCTCTTCAACCTTCTGAACCGCCTTCTTTGCCTTCTCCTCAGCCTTGGAATATATCTCCAGTCTCTTCTCCTTGATTGCCCCAAGTATCTTTTTGAGCCTCTGACCTTCCAGCTCAGCCTCTTCTTTTATCTTGGAAGCTTGCAGCTTTTCTCTTTCTGCCTCCCTTCTCATTCTCTCCAGAGTCTCTAAAGCACGGACGATCTCCTCGCCGCTTCCATCCTGATGGACACGGGCTGCTTCGAGCACCTTTTCTGAGATGCCAAGCTTCTCGGCGATCAGGAAGGCATTGCTCAACCCCGAGGACCCATAGAGGAGCGTATACTTGGGCTCTAGGGTCTCCTCATCGAACTCCACCGCCACATTCTCCACATCCGGGTGAAGGTATCCATAAGCCTTGAGCCGATCGAAGTGCGTGGTGACTGCGACCGAAGCTCCTCTCTCTCGGAATCGATCCAAAAAACCCATGGCCAGGGCACATCCCTCCTGGGCATGGGTTCCCACTCCCAGCTCGTCGATAAGGACGAGGGAGCGGGATCCCGCCTTTTCCAGGATTTGGTTCACCCGGAGGAGATGGCTGGAGAAGGTGCTCAGATTCTCCGCAATATTCTGTTCGTCGCCGATCACCGCAAAGACGTCCTCAAAGATCCCAACCTGGCTTCCTTCTGCGATAGGGATCGGCAGGCCGGATTGGATCATCAAGGTTAGAAGACCCAATGTCTTCAGGGCCACTGTCTTGCCGCCCGCGTTCGCCCCGCTCACAATGAGGACCTTCTTTCCGTCTCCCATCCGGAGATGGATGGGAACCGCTCGATCTTCGCCTTGAAGCATGAGGAGAGGATTCCTCGCCTCTCTCATCTCAATCCTGCCCGCCTCATTCAACGGAGGGGAAACCGACTTTAAGCGCGAGGAGAGCTTGGCCATCGCATCGAGGAGGTCCAGTTCTCCTAATATCTCAAAGTCAATCCGCAGGTTTTGCCTTTCCTCTCGGACCTTGTCCGAAAGATCTGCCAGAATTCGATATTCCTCCTCCTTCTCCTCTCCGGTGAGGAGATTGATCTCATTGTTAAGACCGACGGCCTGAAGGGGCTCGAAGAAAAACGTCATCCGGCTTTGCGATTGATCATGGATAATCCCCTCCAACCGATTTTTGAAATCGGATTTGATGAGAAGAACGTAGCGCCCGTTTCTCAGAGTGATGAATTGTTCCTGGAAGATGGGCTGAAGCGTTTCTCGATGGAGGAGGGATTCGAGTACTCCCTTCGCTTTTTCTCTGACCTCGCCCAACCGGTGGCGGAGATCGAGGAGGGCCGGGCTGGCTCGGTCGAGAATCTCACCCTTCGTATTGATCGCCCGTAGGATCTCTTTCTCCAGCGCCTTTTGGTAAGAAAGTTTAGAGATTTTCTCCTGAAGATGGGGGGCCTTGACAGACTCCAGCTTTTGAAAAAATCGCCGGAGCCCCTTGCATAATACGATTTGATGATAAAGATCCAATACTTCCCGGACGTTGAGGACGGATCTGTCGATTTCCAATTTATCTAAAATCCCCTCAGTATCCTTCACCCCTGCGAGAGGAATGTCGCCGTCTGTTTCCAAGACGCTCTTGAGTTCCATCACGTCTGTCAGTCTGGACTGGATCAAAAGAAGGTTTTTGGACGGTCTCAGGGCTTCACAGCGCTTTCGACCCAGGGGGGAAATGGAATACTCTTTCAGGATATCCAATAAATGGTAGAACTCTAAGAACTTGAGGGAACGATCATCCATAAAGCGTGAAAAAAGGAATTAGGTTACGTATCAAAAGGAGGAATTCATGGGGAAAGCCTTTCTTTCACCAATTGATTGATCAGTTTTCCGTCCGCTTTCCCTCCAATTTTCGGCATGACGGATTTCATCACTTTTCCTATGTCCTTTGGGGACGAAGCTTGAGTTTCTTGAATACTTTGGTCGATGATCTTTACAATCTCTTCCTGGCTGAGGGGCTGGGGGAGAAACGATTTCAGTATCTCTATCTCCTTCTTTTCCTTTTCCACCAGGTCCACACGTCCACCCGCTTGGAATTGTTCAACAGACTCCTCACCCTTTCTCACCATGACTTGGATCACCTTGACGACGTCTTCGTCTTCCAATTTCTTTCGCAGTTCAATCTCCTTATTTTTTAAGGCCGAACGAATCATCCGGATGGTGGAAAGTCGCAGTTTATCGTTGGACTTCATCGCTTGTTTCATTTCCTCGACCAGTCTCTCTTCCAAATTCATCCTTTAAGCCCTCTCTATGATTTTTCTCATTCTTTTCATTGCCCTTTTCTTGGCAGCCAACGCTTTCTTCTTCCGTTTGATACTTGGCTTTTCGTAGTGCTCCCTTTTTCGAATCTCTGACAATATGCCCGTTTTCTCTACCTGTTTTTTGAAACGCCTGAGCGCATTTTCGAAAGATTCGTTTTCCCTTATTTTAATCCCTGGCATCCATCTTTCCCCTCCTTCCGTAAATTATTTTAAACTAGTAATTATATTATTTCACACAGTAAAGTCAAATATTTTTCGGCTTTGTTTGCCACGCCCCAGAAGGTCTGAAAAAATGTCGGTCTGTGCCTCAGCTCATAAGAATGGCCGTCTTATCGAAGCGTTAGGACTTCGGGTCATTCATGGTATAGGCAGCCTTCCTCTTCATTCACGCCTTCTGAGACATTACTTTTCCCCTTGACAAAAGACTTCTCGTCCATTAATGTTTCACCTTATATAACATTCTTCCTATTTCCTCCATGGTGCGAGTAGAATGAAAGACATTGAAAGAGAAAGAGCCATGATCAGGGCTGCCGCTGAAAAAACGGCCCAGAGGATTGTCCAACCCCGGGCGGCCAAAATCGACGCCGCCGGAGAATTTCCTTGGGACCTGGTAGAGGCCCTTGGCAAACAAGGTTACCTCTCCCTTCTCCTCCCTGAATCCTATGGGGGAACCGATGGAGACGTGACCTCATTCTGCATTGTCGTCGAAGAGTTTGCAAAGGTTTGTGGTTCCTCCTCCCTTCTCATCCTGTCCCAGGGGCTCGGGACATTGCCCATTCTATTGGGAGGGAATCCATCCCAAAAAGATGTCTATTTCACGGAGATTTCCGAGAAGAACCGGCTCGCTGCCTTTGCGCTGAAAGAACCGGAAGGAGAGTTGGAACCCTCCTCTATCAAGACGATGGCCGAGAAGAAAGGGGACGGTTACCTGATCAGCGGGCGCAAAGGCTTCGTTACCCATGGGGGTCTGGCCAAATTTTACTCCGTATTTGCAGCGACCCAACCAGAACGCGGAGCCGAAGGAATTTCTGTTTTCGTCGTGGAAGAGGGGACCCCCGGTCTACTTTTCGGAAAGAAAGAGGAGAAGATCGGGATGAGGGGTTCGGTAACGGCGGATGTGATCTTTGAAGACTGTCGGATCCCTCAAGAAAATCGCCTCGGAGACGAAGGAAAGGGCTGGAAGATCGCGAGGGATACGATGACCATGTCGAGACCGGTCATGGGGGCGCAGGCTGTGGGTATTGCCCAGGGAGCCCTTGACTTCGCCGTACGTTATGCCAATGAGCGGACCCAATTCGGCAAACCCATCTCCTCCTTTCAGGCGATTCAATTCATGATCTCCGATATGGCCACTCGCCTGGAAGCCGCTCGGGCCTTAGTGTATAAGGCCGCCTCTGAAATTGACGGAAAACGCAAGGACGCAGAAAAACTCTCGGCCGTCTCGAAATACTTCGCCTCCGAAATGGCCATGAAGGTGACCACGGATGCCGTCCAGATTCTCGGCGGTTACGGGTACATGAAAGAGTATCCTGTGGAACGGATGATGCGGGATGCCAAGGTCACCCAGATTTATGAAGAAGCCAATCAGATTCAGCGCTGGGTGGTAGCCCAAGAATTACTAAAAGGCTGACCCCTTTGAGGCCGACATGAGCGGCCCCTTTCGTCTTCCTCTCATTCCCATCTTCATCGTCTACACCCTTGGGATCTATGTCGGTCATTTTGACCTTCCTCTCCTTCCTCAAGGATGGATGTTCCTTCTCATACTGCCGTGCGTCTGGACCCTCCTGCTCGTCATCAAAAGAGCCCGCATGGGCACTTGGACGGCCTTCTCCATTTTCTTCCTCCTCGGAATTTTTTCAATCCAGCTTTATCTTCGTCCGCCACACTCGTCCTCCCACATCTCTCATTTCACGGGCCTGGAAAGAATCTCCTTGGAGGGGATTGTCGATCGTCCACCAGAGGTTTCGCGGGGAAGAACCCAATTGCTCATCCGGTCGCAAAAGGTCATTCTGTCGAACCGCCACTTGCCCGCGGACGGCCTTCTCCTGATCTTCCTTAAAGAGGAAGAGCGCTCACTTCGAGTGGGGGATCGCCTCCGGCTTTCTTGCCGACTTTATCCACCCCGTGGGTTTCACAACCCAGCCGGATTTTCCTATGAACGTCACCTTGCCCTTGAGCGAATCTACACCGTCGGATTTCTATCCGAGAAGAAAGGATGGGTCAATCTGGGGGAGGGATTTAAGAATCCTGTGATCTTACGGGTGGAGCGCTGGCGGGATCGTATCCGGGATTTCTTAGATCGGGAAACGAATCCTCCGGCCTCGAGTATTTTCAAGGCCCTTGTCCTGGGTGAGCAGGGTGAGATTCCGGAAGAAATAAAAGAACGGTTCATCGTCACCGGGACAGCCCATCTCCTGGCCATCTCCGGGGATCAATTCGGAATCGTGGCTTTCCTTTCTTTCTCTCTGCTGATCTGGATTTTAAAGCGATCCGAGTTCCTCCTCCTCTCCGTTCCCGTTAGAAAGTGGGCCGCCGGCCTGACGATCCCCTGCATCATTCTCTATGCCTTCATCGCAGGAGGCGGGATTTCGGTCGTCCGATCGGCCATCATGGTCATCACCTTCCTCGTTTCAATCTTGCTTAACCGGGAGAGAAACCTGCTGCACACCCTCGCCCTGGCCGCCTTTCTCATCCTCCTCTTCTCGCCTCCTTCCCTTTTCGATGTCTCCTTCCAGCTTTCCTTCCTCGCTGTCCTTTCGATCCTCTATCTGGTGCCGCGCATCCTTCAAGAGTTTAGACAGGAGGGAATTTCCGTTCTTCTGAGAACCTCCTGGAAGAAGAATATCGTGAGATATGTCATGCTCTCCCTTCTCGTCACAGCAGTGGCCATCATCGGGACCGCACCTTTTGTTGCCCTTCACTTCAACCGTTTCGCCCCCATTGGTTTTTTCACGAACCTCTTCATCGTCCCTTGGGTGGGCTTCCTGATCGTCCCTTTGAGTCTCTCCGCTTCCATTTTCTCTTTCTTCTTCACCCCTCTGGCCACGTTCCTGATCAATGTCAACAGCTTCGTCACCATGATGCTTCTTAGAGTATTGGCCTTCTTTAGCTCTCTTCCATTGGTCTCACTCTTTGTCTCAACCCCAACACCTTTTGAAATCATCCTTTTCTACCTTCTCCTTTTCCTATTCGTACACGTTAAGAAACGAAAAGCGGCCCGATATCTTTTTTGGGGGATCTGCGTCGTATCTGCTCTCGATTTGGCATTCTGGAACTTAAAAGATTCATTCCAGAAGGATCTCAAGCTGAGCTTCATAGATGTCGGTCAGGGAGATTCCATTCTGATTGAATTCCCGCAGGGGAAACGGATGCTCATCGACGGAGGAGGCCTTTATGATGATCGTTTCGATACTGGAAAGAATGTCATCGCCCCGTTTTTATGGAACAAGAAGATACGAAGGATTGATACCCTTGTCCTAACCCATCCTGACCCGGACCATTTGAAAGGGCTAAACTTCATCGCCTCGGAGTTTTCCATTGGCCAATTCTGGGATAATGGTTTTCCGACAGAATCGGAGTCCTATCTCCAGTTGAGGAAGACTCTTAACGAAAAGAAAATCAGGACCCAGTCCCTCAACGAAGAGACACTTCATCAGACCATCAATGGCGTTGAGATTTCCATCCTAAACCCGCCGGTGTGGAGAGTGACGCAAAAGGGGACCCATAATCCTCGGGATGTGAACAATGCCTCCCTGGTCATGAAGCTTCGATTCAGAAATGTCTCTGTTCTTCTGACAGGGGATATCGGAAAAGAAGCAGAGGACCGGATGCTGAGAAGAGATTATCCCCTCAGATCCGATATTATCAAGATTCCTCATCACGGAAGTGGTACTTCGAGCTCGGCGCTTTTTCTGGAAAGGGTGAAGCCCACCTATGCCATTCTCAGTGTGGGCGAAGGGAATATCGGAAGACTTCCCCATCAGGAAGCATTGAGGAGATATCAGCAATTGGGCGTAACCCTGTATCGAACCGACGTACAGGGTGCCATCACCGTTGTTACAGACGGAGAAGCTATTCAAATAAAGACGTTTTCGAACCGTAAATGAACTACCCCGCCGCAAGCAGCGGGGTAGTATAGCTCGTCATGCTGGACTTGATCCAGCATCCAGTTCGTTGGTCTCTGGATTCCGGCTTTCGCCGGAATGACGGACACGCGGCAAGCCGCGGGGCATTGGACCCGAAGTGAACAAGAACTGAATCTCCCTCTCTTTCTAAAAAACCCTCAATTGACTGCCGCCTTCGTTAAATCTCAAGAGCTTAGTGATTAAACTAAGTATTAGAGAGAGGGGGTGATACTAATGAATAAAAAGAAGATTACGTTTTAAGGATTCATTCTGCTCATGGGGCTGATGTTGGCGGGTTGTGCAGCGTATGACCGCGGTTATCATGACTATCCCTATTCCTACTACGACCGGGGTGACGGATATCCCTATTACGGTCGCCCTCATGAGTTTGGCGAGCATCATGATTTCGGCGAACATCATGATGGGGGTGAACATCACCACGGTCGGGATTAACAGCCCTATCGCTTAACAGGGATATTCTCTCTACTGTGAGCTTAGCCTGTGGCTCGCTTCAGAGGCCTGAGAACAAAGCGGGATGAACCTTGCTCCGTGTTATTATCGTACGTACCGGTATACTACCGGTTGTTCAGACCCCTCAGGACCCTCCATAACCGACTGTTACTTTGGTTCCCTCAACAATGACAGGCACATTTCGAACGCCCTTGGAGTGCTTTAGCATTTCCTCCAGTTTTGCGCCGTCTGCTTGTACATCGTAATATGTCGCATTCTTGCCGTGGGCTGACCTAGCCCTTTCCGTATGGGGTCAACCCGCCTTCCCGTAAATAATGACTTTCTCCTTCATCGTCTCTCCTTTCTTCTCCGGATTTCCTACACAACACATATCTAATTCCATATCTTTAGTCAAGTCTGAAACCCGAAGGAGTTGCTTGACAAATTCGACATTTCTTGATAAATTTTTGATAAGATTAAGGATACCGGGTGACGCGAGAAGCTGAACTCTTTGTGAAAAGGGGTCGGAAGGCAAGGGGACTTAGGAGGTTATATCATGCAAAAAAGAGTTTTGATAACCGCGTGTATAATCAGTTTCCTAATGATTCCTTTTTTAATTCATGCGGAGGTCTATAAATGGGTCGACGATAAGGGAACCATTCATTTTACCGATGATTATTCCAATATACCGGAGAAGTACCTTCCCTTTGCCGAAGCTCAAGGGTCCCCGAAAGAGAGCTTTCCTCCAATCCCCAAGGAGAAATCAGCTCCTGTTCTTGCTCCAAAGCGCTCTGGGTCTCCGGAGATGGAAACGCCGCGATTGTTCAGTGGTTTGATTAGTGGAGTTGATGGTTCCGCGAGGTCCGTTACGGTTACGGGCGATGGGAAGGAGATGGTTTTCATTGTTTCTGAGGATACAATCATTAAAACCGATTCTGGAAAGGACCTACCTTTTAGCGAGCTAAAAAATGATAGGCCGGTTACGATCGAATACACAGAAAAGGGCGGCAAACTTCAGGCAAGCAGCGTTACCGTTAGCATTTTACAAGCGGGTGCAACAAATGCTGTCGAAGCACTGCCAAGCGGATCCTCACCTCAGACACTGCCAAGCGGATCCCCATCTCAGACACTGCCAAGCGGATCCTCATCCCAGACACTGCCAGACGGATCCTCATCTCAAACACTGCCAAGCGGATCCTCATCTCAAACACTGCCGGACGGATCCTCATCAAAACAAATTAAACCATCTAAAAAGTAATGTTTTGTTTTGGTTCTTAATAAATCCTCCTACCGGCAGGCAGGAATAGGCCGATAAATAGATTGGTGTTTTTCAATTGCAGGGAAGATTGGGAAAACAGTAATTCAATTCGTTGACGGCAGTAAAGGAATCTCTAGAGCATCTTCAGGAATCTCCCCTGTTAAGGATTTCAGAAATGTAACAATCTCTTCAACCTGAGACTTGCCAAGGTCTTTTCCCAGCTGAATTTTACCCATGATCCGGATAGCGTCGTTTAAGTGATCGACAGATCCGTCATGAAAGTAGGGGGATGTCATTTCAACGTTTCTAAGTATGGGGACTTTGAATACATACTTGTCGCTCTCATTCTTCGTAACCACATATCTCCCTTCATCAATTTCTTTGCTCCTGGTATACTGCCAGTAGGGTTCAAATACACCAAACTTTTGGTACATTTGTCCGCCGACGTATGCGCTTGAATGGCAGGTCATACAACCTGTTTCGACGAAGGTTTTAAGCCCTCTTTTTTGATTGTCCGAGAGAGCGGTCAGTTCCCCTTTTACAAAGGCGTCGAAACGAGATGGAGTGACAAGTGTTCTTTCAAAGGCTCCCACTGCCTTTGCAAAATTATCCACCGTGACCGGATCTTTGTCCTCTGGGAACGCTTCCCTAAACAGGGGGCCATACCCCTTGATCTCCTTCAATCTCTTTTCCACCGCTTCATAAGACGGCATCCCAAAAGAGGGAGGGCCGATCAGCGCTTGTTTTGCCTGATCTTCCACATCTACTCTATTTCCTATCCAGTGCGCGGAAATCTGTCCTGCTGCATTGAAAAGGGTGGGGGCATTTCTCGGGTTGACTTTGCAGTTATTCCCGATTGACTTTGGTAGCCCGTCCGCCGCGTACAAGCCGATCGGATGGCATCGGGAACAACTCACGGTTCCGTCTACAGAAATCCGTGTTTCGTAGAAAAGCATTTTCCCCAATTTGACCTTTTCAGGACTGATCGGATTTTTCTCGGATACCATCGCCTGTGGTAAGGGCCCGAAAACCTTGTTTGCCTGTTTTAACAAGTTCTCATCTTCATCGCTGCCAAAGGAGATGCCAGAAAGAAACAAGGTTGAAATGAGAACGACAATCTTTATCTTGAGCATAATAACCTCCTCTCTTCGCTTTCCATAATAAACGCAGCTTGGCCCTGCCATTCGCCTATTTTTCTCGCAACAAAGGATTCAAAGCTTTCGGTTCGGTGTGAACATCCGTCCCCTTCCCCAATCCCCCTGTCCAGTAAAGGCCCAGGTAACCTATTGTATTTCTCCCGCCCGCAAAACTGCGGCCGCCGGAAAAGAGGAGTTGGAAGTTCGGCGTGATTTTAAAGAAACCCCCGAGATTGAGTACCGCGAAGGAACGGATATCGTCGCTGCTCTTCCCCTGGGCAAAAATCTCCCCTCCCAGGGTCAGCCGCTGGCTTAAGTCGCGTTGAAGGAGCCAACCTCCAAACCAGTAGTTTTGCTGCCTGGGAGCCGGGTTGATGACATAGCCGGCTCCGCCGTAAGTGGTCCATGCTCCCCAGCTCTTCTGCAGCCACAGTGGCAGTCTCCACCACGCCTGGCCATTCCCTAAGCCACGGGAAGCGTCCCCTGTTGGGATCTCGATCATCGGAAAGATACCAACCATTGGCCAATGGTCTGTTTCTTGAATAAAGCGATATTTTACGCCAAATTCAATGTCCCCAAATCCATAAGCGCTGGGAGCGTCTGCGGGAGAGGCATAGGCCATGGGTATGATTATGTGCAGTTGCAGGTTGGGGAGCGCCCCCACGTTGAATTCAAACGCCGGGCCCATAAGGTCGGTCTGCTTGCGCATCGCATCGACGATGGAAAATAGGTAGGCCTCCCAGTGCTTAAATTCTACGGGTTCCGGATCGTCCGTTAGAAAAGGAGGTCCTGCGAATGAAGTTTTTGCCAAGATCAGGGTCAGCCAGAGAAGGAGTACGGTGAGGCGTAACAGCCGGAGACTGCACATATCGCCCGTTTCATGCAACAATAACGATTCAGGGAATAACGTTACTGAAATAACATGAATAGATAAATAGGGTGAATTTTGTATTTTCTAGTAAATTGTTGTGTATATTAGGAGCGACGTTTACGAAGGATGTTCCTTGATTTAACTCTCCCATTTCTTTTAAGATACGAATAATGAAAGGATTTTTTAATCAACTTCTCCGGATCGATCTCACCAAGAAAAAGTCGACAGTCGAACCTATTCCTGAATCCATTCTGCGAAGCTATCTGGGCGGAAAGGGTTTAGGGTCCTACCTTCTCCTTAAAGAAAATTCACCCCGTGTCGATCCGTTTTCGCCTGAAAATCGTCTCATCATCACCTTAGGCCCCTTAGCGGATACTCCTTTCTACGGGTCCAGCCGTTACGCCGTCTTCACCAAATCTCCTCAGACCGGAATCTATTGTGAATCCTATTCCGGAGGGAAGATCACCCTCTCCCTCAGCCGGACTGGATATGACGCCATTGTGATTGAAGGAAAATCGAGTCGCCCCATCTTTCTCGAAATCAGCGATCAAGAAGTCCTTTTCCACTCCGCCTCAAGCCTCTGGGGAAAAGCGACCTACGAGGCAGAAGAGGCCATTCTCAAGAAGGTCGGTAAAGATTCTAGGGCTTTGGTCATCGGCCCGGCGGGTGAGAATTTGGTCAAATTTGCAGTGATCGAGAGTGAACACGGGCGTTCTCTCGGAAGGGCGGGAATCGGAGCGGTGATGGGATCAAAGAGGCTAAAAGGAATCGCCTTCCACGGAAAGAGGCGGCGGGAGATCGCTGATCCCACTTCTCTGAAAAGATTGTCTCAGGAGTTTAAAGAGCGCGTCAAAGACAATCAGATCGTCTACATGTATAGAAGATATGGAACTCCCATGCTCGTTTCCATCATGAACACCATTGGCGCCTTCCCTACCCAATATTGGTCCAAGGGGACATTGGAAGGCTGGGAAGGAATCAGCGCGGAAAGCCTAATGGAACGCTGTCAGGTCAGCTCGATCGCCTGCCCCCATTGCTTCATGGCCTGTGGAAAAATCTCTAAAGTGAAACAGGGCAGGCACGAAGGCCTTCGCATCATGGGACCGGAATATGAAACCATCTATGCCTTTGGTGGACTTTGCATGGTGGGCTCCATTGAGGAGATCATTTATCTCAATGACTTATGCGACCGTCTGGGAATGGATACCATTACAGCGGGGAATTTGGCAGCTTTTGCCATCGAGGCATCAAAGAGAAAAAAGATCAAAGAAAATCTCCAATACGGGGACGCGGATGGTATTGCAAAGACCTTGACAGAAATAGCCTATCGGAGAGGGATGGGCCGCATCTTGTCAGAGGGAGTCCGCCACGCCGGAAAGGTTTGGGGGATGGAAGAGACGGCGATCCATGTGAAAGGCCTGGAACCTGCGGGCTTTGATCCGAGGGTGCTGAAGGGAATGGGACTTGCTTATGCCACGTCGGATCGAGGGGCCTGCCATCTCAGGGCGACCTTTTATAAGTCTGAACTTTCCGGCCAGATTGATCCCGATCAAATAAAGGGGAAGGCGAAGCTCTTTATCGATTATGAAGACAAGATGACCCTTTTCGATGCCCTGATTCTCTGCCGCTTTTATCGGGATCTAATCACCTGGGAGGATGTTCAAGAGATTATTAAATCCACTTGTAACCTTTCCCTCAAGAAGAAAGAACTGAAAGCCATGGCCTCCGGGATCATCAATCTCGCCCGAGGTTTCAATCAGAGAGAAGGGGTGACCCCAAAAGAGGACAAATTGCCTCGCCGTTTCTTTCGAGAGGTCCTTCAAACAGGGAAGACCATCCAGCCCCAGGACATGGAGGTCATGCTAAGGGAATATTACGCATTGAGAGGATGGGATCGATAGACAGAAAACCCAAAGTTCGAATGTCAAAGTCCGAATAACTGCTCACCGTCAGGCCGGGAGCGAACTCGGGAAAATCCTTTGCTCTTGATGCTTGAGAGTGATACACTCCATAAAAATTAGGATCGGCTTATGCATCTGACGAGTTTGAAGGCTAAGATTCTTCTCAGCGTCATCATCGCGGTGGTGGTGATCGAAGGCATCTTTCTCTATCTCAATATCAGATCCCTTTCTCAGCAGATGATCGAAAAGACCGAGGAGGAAGCGTTCAACCTGAGCGAGACTATCCGTTTGAGCATTCGCAATGCGATGATCATGGACCGGAGAGACGAATATCAAAGAATCATCGATGATGTCGCCCAGCGAAAGGGAATTAGCGAGGTCAGAATTTTTAACAAACAGGGTGAGATCACGGTCTCATCTAACCGTAGCAAGGTCGGGACCGTCGTCGATAAGAAAGCCGAGGCCTGCTACGGATGCCACCGAGAGGGGGAGGCAAAGGTCCTTCTTCCGTCGGACAGTAAGACGCGCGTCTATCATACGGAAAAGGGAAGCCTTCTGGGACTGATTAACCCAATCTATAATGAGCCTTCATGTTACCCCTGCCATCCCAAGGCCACGAATGTCCTGGGTGTCCTAGACACCACGATCAGCCTTGAAGGTTTTCAAAAGGAGAAAGCCCAGATTTACAATCAGATGCTTATCTCGGGGATCGTTAGCGTCGTCCTCCTGAGTTTGCTGTTGAGTCTGTTGCTCACTCGGTTTGTGAACCGGCCGATCCGCAGACTTTTGGCTGCCACCAAGACAGCCGCCCATGGAAATCTGGAACAGGCCGTATCCATCCGGTCCCACGATGAGCTTGGTGAACTTTCCGAATCCTTTAACAATATGATTTCGGAGTTGAAACGGTCCCGTGATGCCATCGAAGAATGGACTCAAACCCTTGAGCATCGCGTTCAGGAGAGAACTCGGGAGCTCCAACAGGTCCAAGATCAACTCATTCGTGCGGGTAAAATGGCCGCTCTGGGCGAACTGGCAGCCGGGGTCGCTCATGAGATCAATAACCCGCTCACCGGAGTCCTCACCTTCAGTTCCCTGATGCTTAAAAAGGTCGACGAAAGCCACCCCTGGAAAAGGGACTTAGAGAACATCGTCCAACAGACGACCCGATGCCGGAATATTGTAAGAGGCCTCTTGGACTTCGCTCGTCAAAGAAAACCCGACAAAAAAGAATGGGATGTTCACACCCTCATCGACCGAACGGTCACCCTTGTTGAAAATCAGGCTCGCTTCCAAAATATCAAAATTGTCAAAGAATTTAAAACCAGTATCCCGATGCTTTTTCTGGACGGAGATCAAATTCAGCAGGTGTTTATGAACATCATCATCAACGCTGCCGATGCCATGGCAGGGAATGGAGGGACCCTTACCATCAAGACGAACCTGAAAGACGGAATGGCAGAGGTCTCTTTCGCCGATTCAGGGTGTGGCATTGCGAAAGAACACCTCTCCAAACTTTTCGACCCTTTCTTCACCACGAAGGAAACCGGCAAAGGAACGGGGTTAGGGTTGGCGATCAGCTACGGAATTATCCAAAGCCACGGCGGAGATATTGAAGTGGAAAGCCAGATGGGAAAGGGATCCACCTTCCGGATCAAACTCCCCATAGAAAAACAGAATGGGGATTTGGAGAGATCAGGAGAACAACGGCCAGCAAAGTAGAAAAACTGGGCCGCCTCGTTTAGCTTAGATCGATTCTATAGCTATCCTCTTTATCGTAGACCTGAGGACTGTATTCGATAACAAACGTGTCTTCCAACCCGTAGAAGAGGTGACCGCAATAGGGGTTGACTCTTATCTTATCTCCTTTTTGAAGAACCTTTTCTTCCCTTTGAAGAGTGTCCATATCGAGGAAAGACGCCTTTATCTTTCCTTGAAAGACATAGAAGATTTCTTCCTTTTTTTCATGGTAATGGTTCCCCCTTGAGAATCCTTTTCTGATCTCGAAAGCGGCTAAATGGCGCATCGCTTCCTGATAGGCAACCTGAACGAACTCGCCTCTTTCCTCCTTCCATCTTTTGGCTCCCGGGATCTCTTTTGTGTTGGGCAGTCTTTCAACGGTCACTTTATTCATAGCCCCCTCGCGTCTCGTCTAATTCAATTCACCTGAAGACCACAACCACCCTCTACCCCTTTTCCGTTAAGATTCTATGCCGATCATTCATCTTCTCTGGGTTTCGATTCTTCGGGAACGATGCTGAGATTCAATTTCTCCGTGTGCCGTAGGACCGTCAGTGTCGTTTTCGCTCCCACTCTCTCTTCCGTTAACATCCTGTGTAGATCGTCGATGCCGGTAACGGGCTGGTTATCAAAACCGACAATGATGTCTCCTTCGGAAAGGCCGGCTCTCTGTGCCGGGCTCTTCTCTTCAACGGATACCACCAGGATGCCGCTTTCAACGGGCAAGCGATAGAACCGCACAACGCGGCGGAGCAGCGGGACATTCTGGCCTCCGAGCCCGATATAGCTTCGCCTGATTTTACCCTCTTTAATGAGTCTCCCCGCGACAAATTTGGCTGTATTAATCCCGATGGCAAAGCAGATCCCTTGCGCCGCAAGTATCATTGCCGTATTGACGCCGACGACATCTCCGTGAGACGTGACAAGTGGTCCACCGGAATTTCCCGGATTCAGGGCGGCGTCGGTCTGGATGATGTTGTCAATGAGACGGCCGGAGACGGACCTAAGAGAGCGTCCCAGTGCACTGACGACTCCGGAGGTCACGGTGCATTGGAAGCCGTAAGGGTTGCCAATGGCAATGACCAATTGTCCCACCCGAATTTTCTCGGAGTCACCTAAGGTTGTGGCCAGGAAATTTGACCCATTGATCCTGACCACAGCCAGATCTGTATCTGGGTCCTCCCCTACCAGATCCCCCTCAAACCGGCGCCCATCCGGTAATGTCACTGCAATCTTATCAGCGTGATGAACGACGTGACTATTGGTTAGGATGAAACCATCCGGCGTAAAAATAAAACCTGACCCCGTACCCCGCAGCTCTTCGGGCAGGCGGTAACGAGTGCCTTGTTTCCCCCGCGAATTCGTCCGGACATCAAGGTTCACGACCGATGGACTCACCCTTTCCGCAGCATTGATGACTGCCCGCGAATAGGCGTCCAGAAGACCGTCATCCGGGGGATGGACGGCATCAAGACTCCGGGCCTCTCCTCCCCTGACTGAGTCATTTGACAATAATCGAAGTATCTTTTTGGCCATTCCCGCATCTCCTCTTTTGAACTTCCTCAATTTCCCGTTCAGTCGTTAATCTAATCATTCGAAGCCATTTTTTCAAACAGGTCCCCCTTTATGGAGAGGTCCGAAAATTAGACCTTGAGTCGATCCAATCCCCTTCCGCCAGGGGAGGGGAGGGTAAGACAACTTATTGAATATGTATCGATTTTCAATTATGATGGGTTATATAAAGAGGGAATATTATGAAAAAATATACTGACAGGCACGCCCATTCTGGAATCGATGCCGCTCTTCCAAAACTCGAATGTTTCAAAAATCAGTTCAAGAACTATGAGATCACGGTTTCCATCCCAGAGTTTACTTCCGTCTGCCCTCGGACAGGGCTGCCCGATTTTGGAACGATCACGATCCGCTATATTCCTGACAAATGGTGCATGGAATTGAAATCCTTGAAGATGTACATTCACGCCTACAGGAACTTAGGGATTTTTTATGAAAATGCAGTCAACCGAATCCTCAGGGATTTCGTCAGAGCCTCCAGACCCATTCAAGCAGTTGTCACGGGTGAATTTAACGCTCGGGGAGGGATGAAAAGTGTGATCGAAGCCTCCTATCCTCCAAAAGGAGGACGAAGAAAAGTGAAGGATGGCAAAAACTAAAAAGGTCCTTTTTCTTTGTACTGGAAATTCTGTCAGGAGCCAGATGGCGGAGGGTTTGTTAAATACCCTCGGCGCTGGACAGTGGAAGGCTCAGAGCGCAGGGATCATCTCAGCCTACATCCATCCCCTGGCCATCCAAGTAATGCAAGAAATAGGAATTGATATCTCCAAGAAGACCTCTAAATCCATGGATCAATTTATCAACCAAAGATTTGATTATGTGATCACGCTTTGTGATGATGCGGCCAAATTCTGCTCAAACTTCGGGTTCCGAGGCAAGAAACTCCATTGGCCTTTTGAAGACCCTGCGGCTGCCATAGGAGCCACTGAAGAAAGATTAGCGGTATTTCGAAGGATCAGAGACGGGATCAAAAAAAAGATCGAGGCATTCCTAAAGCCTGAATCTTCAGAACCGATCGATCCAATTGCTTCATTTCAATTTTAAGCTCGGGCCTTTCTCATCAGCCTTTCCCATGTCCTTTCCACATTTTCTTGAAACACATCGATTTGCGAATCGGTCAGGTGGCTAAAGCGGCCCTGGAGCCTCAAATATTCTTTTACGGGAACGACATGAGGTTCTTCCCGAATCCTGTAGGATATCCCGTTCTCGATCTCATAAAGAGGGAAGACCCTTGACCGGACCGCAAGCCTTGAAACCTTGACGGTGAGCTCTGAAGGGATTTTCCAACCGGGAGAGCAGGGCGACAGCAGATGGATGAACCGGGTTCCCCGGATGCTCCTTGCCTTTTCCACTTTTCTTAACAAATCTTCCGGATACGCAATCGTCGCTGTCGCCGCATAAGGGATCTGATGATCGGCCATGATGGCCATGATGTCTTTCTTCGGATTTTCTTTGGGCTTTGTGACCGGAGTGGTTGTCGTCCAAGCGAACAGGGGTGTGGCAGAGCTCCGTTGTGTGCCCGTATTCATATAACCTTCATTGTCGTTACAGATATAAATGAAATCTTCGTTCCGCTCGGCCGCGCCCGATAAAGCCTGAATCCCGATATCAAAGGTCGCTCCATCCCCTGCCCAAACTGCGACCACCGTCTCGTGATCACCCCGAATATCTAACGCCGCTCTCACGCCTGAGGCAGTCGCTCCACCCGTGACAAAACCGGCATGAACCACTGGAACCCGGATGCTCGAATAAGGCCAAAACCCCGGGATGATGGACCAGCAAGAGGCAGGGAAGATCATGACGGTCTTCTCCCCGAGGGCCTTGAGGACAAGGCGCATGCTGACCGCTGCGCCGCATCCAGCGCAGGCGAGATGGCCATGACCCAGATTTTCACTGGAAGGTATCTCTGTTTTTCTCATCTAGCCTCCATGAGTCCCCCGAAAAATCCCCTCCCCTGGCGGGAGGGGATGAAGGGGAACACTTTATTTCTTAAGCCCTAACCACAAAATCTCTTCTTCGGGTTGAGGATGGTCCGCGGTGTATTGGATCGCTTCTTCGATCAGTTCCGGAGTAATATCCCTTCCACCCAATCCTGAAACGAATCCAAAGATCTGAGGCCTCTTCTCTCTCGAATAGAGGGAGGCTCTCAATTCTTGCGCAAAGATGCCTCCCACGCCCGCCGAAAGATTTCTATCAATGACCGCAACCTTCTTGGCTCCTTTGATCTCCTTACAAATTTCTTCAACGGGGAAGGGCCTAAATCTCTTAATCTTCAATCCAGCAACATCATATCCTTTTCTATTCAGTTTCTCGACGACAATCCTTGAGGTCCCTGTGACCGTGCCGGAGGTCATCAACAGAATTTCTGCTTCCTCTTTTCCATATCTTTCAATCGCACCATAACCGCGATTGAACCGGGATCTGAATTCGTCATCCACCTTTTTGGCGATCTCCGGAACCTGCTCCATCGCCTTTTGAATTTTGTACCGAAACTCTAAAAAATAGTCGGGCGTGGCGATTGTAGAAAAGGCCATGGGCTCCTGGGTATCGATGGTATACTCCGGACAGTAAGGCGGCAAGAATGCATCCACCTCTTCCGCGGTGGGGATCTCTACAGGCTCAGAAGTATGGGAGAGGACATAGGCATCGAGGACAACCATCACAGGAAGCTTGACCGACTCTGCAATGCGATAGGCCTGGAGGACGGTATCGAGGACTTCCTGATTATGTTCGCAATAGAGTTGAACCCATCCGGTATCCCGTTGAGAAAGGGAGTCGCTCTGATCGCTCCAGATATTCCACGGCGGGGCAATGGCCCGATTGACATTTACCAACACAATGGGAAGGCGAGCCCCGGAGGCCCAATGGAGCATTTCATGCATATAGGCCAATCCATGAGAGGAGGTCGCCGTAAAGCATCTTACTCCTCCCGTGGAAGCACCGATCAAAGCTGCCATGGCAGAATGCTCTGACTCCACCTTTAAGAAGACCGTCTTCGTGCGGCCGCTTGCCGTGAGCTCTGATAGTTCCTCTACGATTGTGGTCTGCGGGGTAATGGGATAGGCGGAGATGACGTCCACGCGGCTCAGGATCACCCCATAGGCCACCGCCTGATTCCCTGTGATGACCTTTTTCATCTCGCCTCCTCTTTTAAGGAAATGACTCCTCGGGGACATTCGGAAAAACAGATCCCACAACCCTTGCAAAAATCGTAATCCACCTGACGGGAGAGAACTTCCCCTGTTTTGATGATGGAGGCATCGGGGCAGAAAACATAACAGTTCTCGCATCCGACACAGGTCCCGCAGCTGAAACATCTTTCCGCCTCTTCCAAGGCAATGCCCTCTGTGAAGCCGGAAGTTATTTCTCTAAACCCTTTGATCCTTTTTTTGCTTAAATCTTTGGTTTCCCTTTGCCTTCTTGAAGGCTCGAAGTAATCCGTATTCAATTCGTCAAAGGTGACCACATGAGGATTCATCAGCCTCTCCTGCGGATGGAGATATCTAAACATTGAGATCGAAGGACCTTCTCCTGTAAGAATTTGACGGAGTGCCTCTTCTGAATCTTTGCCGTTCAAATAACAATCAATAGCCAGGGCCACCTTTTTGCCCGAACCAATGGCATGGGCAACGGTTCGTTGGTTTGAAGTGAGGTCTCCTCCGGCAAAGATTCCTTTAACCCCTGTGCTTCCGTCTCGCTGAGTGAGAATAATTCCCTCTCTCTTCTCCAATCCCTTTGGAAGAAAGGAGAACTCAATTTCTTCCCCTGCTGCGATGATCACGTTATCTGCTTCGAAGAGAAAATTAGAATTGGGTATGGGAACAGGTTTTCTCCGACCACTCTCGTCCTTTTCTCCTAATTCCATTCGCAGGCATTCCAAATGTTGAAGGCCATCTTTTTGTTGGATGCGGACGGGATTGACCAGATATCTTATCTTCACCCCCTCTTCAAGGGCTTCCGCCATCTCTTCCTCAAAGGCAGGCATCTCCTCCTTTGAACGGCGATAAAGAATGGTTGCCTTCTTTCCCAATCGGATGACAGATCGTGCTGCATCAATGGCCGTATTTCCTCCGCCAACAATAGCAATCTTTTCGCCTAACGTTACTTTCTTGCCGAGGTTAATCTTTTTCAAGAGATCAAGACCGCTGAATACCCCTTTTCTCTTCTCGCCGGTGATATGAAGGTCTCTGCCTCGGTGGGCACCTGTGGCAATGAAGATGGCTTGATAAGCCGTTAAGTCCTCTAAGCTTAAATTTTCACCAAACGGCATTCCTGTTCGAATCTCTACCCCTAATTCCTGAACATTTGAAATTTCCCTATCCAACACATCCTTAGGCAATCGATAGGACGGAATTCCCGTCCTTAACATACCCCCTGTCATGGAGGAGGATTCAAAGACAGTGACATCGTAATCAAGCTTTGCCAGGTGATAAGCACAACTCATCCCGGCTGGCCCAGACCCAATAACAGCGACCTTCTCCTTCCTTGCCCCCAATGTCTTTTTGGTCTTCCTATCCAAATTTGAAGCAAAATCCGAGACAAACCTCTCCAGGGCATGGATGGCAATCGGTTCATCATAGTCCCGGCGATTACATTTCGACTCGCAAGGATGAAAACAGACCCTGCCACAAACTCCTGGGAAAGGATTCTCTTCCTGGATCAGATTCCAGGCCCCTTCAAAATCTCCTTCCGTTATTTTCTGGATAAATGCAACGATATCATTCCCCACCGGACAGGCGGCGCTACAAGGCGATGTCTTATCTTCATAAAAAGGACGCTGTGCCCTCCATGCCCCTGTCTTATTCCAATCCATGTGTCCTAAAGAAACGGAAATCATCGGCATTTCAGAAGCACCTTTGAATTGGATCGGATCAGACATCTTTTCCTCTTAACTTGAGATAGTGTACTGCGTCAAAAGTCCCTTTACTTTGTTTGTCATTCCGGACTTGATTGAGCCTGCCCCGTACCTGATACGGGGGAATCCAGTCCTTTCAACTGGATTCCCGCTGGAGTTTACCCCGTACTTGATACGGGCGGGAATGACGGGCAAAGAAGTTTTTCAAAGTACCAATGTGTTACGATTTGTCTAGTTTGAAATTTGGCATTCATTTGACATTGGGATTTTGGCATTTGATATTAAGTTTAGAACTCGACCTCATCGTACGCTTCTCTCGCAGCTTTTACGTTCTCGTCCTTCTTCCCTGAAAGTTCTTCACGAATGGCCAACGCGATGGAATCGATTCCTACCAGGCCCGTCACCTTTGAAAAGGCTCCCAAGATGGCTGTATTGACAATCGGACTCGTTCGCGAACCCAAGCCATTCCGGACGGCAATGGACGTGGCATCGACAGTAGCCGTTCGAAAACCATTCAGATCACTAAACGCCTCAGGAGGTTGGTGTGAATTGATGAGGATCCACCCATTCTGTTTCAGACCCGCAGTCACATCAACTGCTCCAATCAGCGTTGGATCAAGAACAACGATATGATCCGGTTCATAGATATTGACCCTTAAATGAATGCGTTGCCGATCCACCCTCAAGAAGGCCATGACAGGTGCCCCTCGCCTTTCAACTCCAAAGGCTGGGAAGGACTGGACGTAGAGAGCCTCGTGGAAAAAGGCAACCGCAAGTACTTTGGATGCCACCACAGCTCCCTGACCACCTCTTCCATGAAATCGAATCTCAATCATTCTCTTTAACCAACGTGTCCGTGTCCGTGATCCGTGTCCGACACTTAAATTTCGAACGGAAATTTGCAGACGGGTTATAAAATTTATCTCAACATATTATCAGAGGGTATTGAACACGCACCTTTTTGTCACCCTGAACTTGGTTCAGGGTCAAGAGATGGTTTTCTCATAAATAGTTTCTGTCCATAAATTATCGTTTTCATAAAGGGTGTCATTCCGGCGAAAGCCGGAATCCAGGGTTCCCGGTAAAAATCGGGACCCAGTCTTTAGAATGGTTCCCGACTTTCGTCGGGATGACGTCTGGATACCGGATCGAGTCCGGCATGACCAAAGGACTGAATTCATAGATAGACGTCTATCAAAAGTCAACTTTCTGCATTTGCTCTTTCAATGGTTTGAGATGACACGTTTCATTCATCAGCGATAGAATGTACTTTCCTTTCCTGTATTGAATCAGGTTGATGGCCGTCGTATCCTGAGTGATCTGCCAGAAATGGGAGTCGTCCAGACCGAGGATGGCACAAATCAAAACCTTGCAGATGACCCGATGAGAAACGAGGACAAGGGTCTTTCCAGGATGGTTTCGGATCACCTCTTCCAGTGCAGCCATCGTCCTCAGTCTGACATCATCCAAACCCTCTCCACCCGGAAGCCTGGCCAGATGGGGTTCTTCCACCCATTGGCGATAGATCTTGCTGTCTTTTTCGCGAATCTCTTGATGCGGGCGCCCCTCCCAATCTCCAAAGCTCATATCGGTGATTCCGTGGAGAGGTTGAACTTTGAGATTGTGAAATTGAGCAATTTTCTGGGCCGTCTGCAGCGCTCTTGAGAGAGGGCTTGAATAAATAGCACCAATCTCCATTCCCTTGAAATATTCGGCTGCCATCTCTGCCTGCTTCAGACCGGTCTCATCGAGGGGAACATCCGTCCTTCCTCGAAAGATCTCCTCCTTATTCCATGCGGTTTGGCCGTGACGGACAAGGTAGATGGAAGTCATACAACGAAATTATTACCCATATAGAAGAAATTCTCAAAGGAAAGTTCTTGTAGATTACGACAATGTTCAGATGGCTATCATGGAAAAAGTAAGCTTGTCATTCCGCGCTTGACTGAGCCTGCCCCGTGCTTGACACGGGGGAATCCAGTGTTACCCAGCATTCAGGTTATCCAATACCTCCAGAACTTTTCAAAGCCCTCCGTAAAACAAAGGGAAGATGATAAGAAGTACTTCCTCTAGTTTTCACTTCCCAAAAGCCTAAAAAAGGTGTATATTACAACCCGTATTTCACAATTAAAACCCCTGCAGTATAATAATTGTCGGGTTCCAATATGAATCCAAGACTACTTCCATTATCGACTGTAGAAAAACACATGAAGCAGAAGTGTAAATTCCTTAATCTGCGCGATGCACTTGTTCAATATCCTGATGACAAGCGACTCCTTTGGCTTGCTAATCGCCTCCACAACTACGAAGCTATCAAACATGATTTGAGAAAAGCGCATAATTTGCTTGGCGAGGTGATACAAGTCCAAAATAACCGTGAGATGCTTAAAAGTCCCTATCTTTTCAGCGCCGGATGGTTCCATGCCGTTATTCTTTATACCCGTTGGTTCAAATCAACTGAAAAAAGGCCACGCCTAGGAGAAGATTTCTTTGATGGCAAAGTTGACCTGGTAGAGAAACATAAGTATTTTATTGACTTGCGTGACAAATACATAGCCCATTACGAAAAGGAAGTAATAGGTAAAACAGAAATCTATCTAACCTATTCGTTATCTGGTTCCCTTCTTGAACTCTCGCCCCTTTCTTTAGAGGTCTATATTCAAAGCAAACATGACCTTTATGATTTAAGCGAGCTGATTGAGTTCGTTCACAATAAAATCAACGACCTTGTGCCGAAATACAAGAAGGAACTCTTTGACTACGTAAAGGCACTCCCAGACGCTTCAAAACTGTTCGCTCATGCTATAGATTCATCAGCCATAGTGGAGTCCACCGCTCCTAACCCATATGACTATGGCTTTGACTTTGATGGACAGTTTAAACCGAACAAGCCGGATGCAGGCGACTGCGTTTAGCCGCGCCTGAACCGCATCGGTTGGTATCATTTGCTGCCGAGAGTCCTTCATCTAATTGTTGAAGCAGATGGGGAACGGCCAACCTGCCGTTGCGGAGGTGACAAATGTCTCGGTTTTTGAGAACCCTTAAGGAAGGTAAGATCTTTGAACAGGCTTATAAGAATGCTCTGGCATGCATTACAGCCAAACTGTTGACAGAAATACACCCTGAAGCTCTCGCTTACTCCGTAGCTTATTATCTGGTTTCAGTCCAGCCTACCAAAAACGAACTTAGCGAATATATGGCAGTCAACCACACCGAGGTTGAGAATACCGCTAAATCTGCTGTGCTCAGCGACCCGAGCTTTCGCGATCTAGTTGCAGCCACTGCCACAGTAGGTGCCTTCATTACGCGGGCACGAGGTCAGTTAGAGGTTTCTGAGAGAATGTTGGATAGCTGGGCATTTGCATTAAACGCCAAACCGGAGCATATCACGGCAATGGGCTTTCAGGCTCTCGTCGCTGGATGGGGACAGAAGCTTGCTTTTGTTGAATAGAGAGGAACCATTGTAAGAAAGAACAACGAGATTAGTACCCGGAAAGGATATAAGACTACAAATAGGTATTGAACCGAACAAATCAATTCAGCGGACGGAGTAACCGCCCCGCTGATTTTGATCGTTGAGGCTGTAGAAAAAGTCTTAAAAGCATGATAATATCGCCATATCAGTAGCAGAAAAGAGAGCGGAGACCGCTTAGGAGGACTGGATGGCGAGATACAAAGACTATGATTATTCCCAAGGAAAGTTTATTCCGATTCACTTTGACCGACAGATCCTACCTGGAACCTTTGAATATAGCCTTCATTATCTGATCGACAAGGAAATCGACCTATCCATCTTTGATACCCGGTACCGAAATGACGAGACCGGGGCTACTGCTTATGATCCCGCCATCCTATTAAAGATCATCCTGTATGCCTACTCTCGGGGGATCACCTCCAGCCGAAAGATCGCGCAGTGTTGTCAAGAGAACGTTATCTTCATGGCGCTTTCGGCGGATACGCAGCCCCACTTTACAACGATTGCAGACTTCATTTCGACCTCGGGTCAGGAGATCATCCATCTGTTTTTAGAGATTCTGTTGATCTGCGATGAGATGGGGTTGATCGGGAAAGAGATGTTTGCAGTGGATGGCTGCAAGCTACCGTCCAATGCTTCTAAGGAATGGAGCGGGACGAAGGGAGAATTGGAGAAGAAGAGAGAGAGGATGGAGAAGGCGATTCGGCAGATCGTCAAGCGGCACCGGGAGGTGGATGTAACCGAGGCAGAGCGGGGAGTGATGGAGCAGGAGGAGCAGTATGTGGAGACGCTTCGGGGGAAGGTGAAGAAGATCAAGGCATGGTTGAGGGAGAATGAAGACAAACCTGGCAAGACGGGTAAGCCCGTAAAGAGCAACATCACGGACAATGAGAGTGCCAAGATGAAGACCTCCCACGGGGTGATCCAGGGTTATGACGGGGTTGCAGTGGTCGATGGTAAGCATCAGGTCATCGTTCATGCGGAGGCCTTTGGGGTGGCGCAGGAGCATGAACTTCTTCTCCCAATGATCGAGGGGACGAAGGAGAACTTCGAAGCCATTGGTAACAAAAAGGACGTATTCAAGGAAGCGAAGCTTACGGCTGACAGCGGGTTTCATACCGAGGTGAACATGAGGGAGGTCATGGGACAGGGGATTGATGCCTACATTGCGGACACCCAATTTAGGAAGCGTGATCCCCGGTTTTCGGAGGTGGACAGATACAAGGAGCGATTTAGAAAAGAGAGGGCGGAGTACTTCGGAGTGGCCGGCTTATACAGGCCACACAGAGACTTTACGATCAGCCAAGACAAGACGCACTGCATCTGTCCCGCGGGTAAGCGACTTTACCGCAATGGGGGGAATGTGGTGGTTAACGGTCAGCGGGCGGTCAAATTTCATGGGAGACTGACAGACTGTCGGGTCTGTGGGCTACGGGAGAAATGCCTGAGA
Organism: uncultured delta proteobacterium; assembly: GCA_963765435.1. Lineage (GTDB taxonomy): Bacteria > Desulfobacterota > BSN033 > BSN033 > UBA1163 > UBA1163. The sequence goes on along the minus strand of CAVXWK010000001.1, from coordinate 2,613,436 downwards.
CATCCGGACCGTACGGAGGCAAGACAGGTATACTTCTTTCAGGGGAGTGCAGGGTCGAAGCCGGAGACGTTTACCCAGAAGATGAAGCGAAAGATCGATTCGGTAAAAGGCAGGCTGATCTATAACCGGAGACTTGGGACGGCAGAACCTGTCTTTGGGAATATCTGTTCCACCTTAGGCTTGAACAGATTTAGCCTTCGAGGGAAGCGAAAAGTGAACAGCCAGTGGGTGCTCTACTGTGCGGTGCACAATCTCTTTAAAGTGCATCGATACGGCCTGGCGCTTGCGTGAATGGGGCGGGATCGGGTAATAGGGTATCGAGGTAGGAAAATATCATGGGAACAGGAACATTACAGCAAGGATTGTAAAAACTTTTGATGACAAAAAATAATTTCCTATTTTTGATCCAGCAGAAGAAGCGTTTTTAAAAAACTGACTTTTCCTACAGGCTCGTTAGGCTTCTCGGTGACGGCTCGAGGAATGTTATGTGGCCATTTGCAAAAAAGCGACGCTTCCCTGGAGTCAAGCAGAATTCGGACGGAACGATAGACTTTTCACTGTCGGACGAAGAAGCACGAGCGGCGGACCTCGCCTTGGACGCGTTTAAAGACGTGCTAGTCCATCCAGAGGTTGCCGACAAGGTCCGTAATGGGACCATCGCTGTGGCGCTTTCGCGTTACGCGAAGGGCTTGGTGTCTATGCACTGCATTGGAATTACAGAGTCAAACTATAGAGCCAATTGGCCAACAATACGGAAAGGACTTGAGAAAGCCGTCGCGGCGGTCTGGAAATCGTACAGTCTGTGCTCATTGCCGATTTTTCTTTACCACCGTGCCAGTTTCCTCCAGATGCTCGGCATGAAAAACGAGTCCCGTCAGTTATTCGCATTATTCCTCACGAAACAGTCTGAATTCAAGATGGACCAAGTAGATAAATTGCTGCTTGACTACGAGGCGACCGACATTGAGCATGCTTTATCACATGCGAAACGAGAAGCCTAACCCGGTGCTGCAGTAGATGGCCACCCGCGCTTACGCGCGGCTGTCCGCAGCTGAGCTTTATCGTTATCTTCTCTTTCAACGCGTAATCTTCGACTCTTGAATATGGTTGCTACTAATAACTCGTAGGTGAAATGTCTTCAGCGGAATTGAATCAGGGATCCTCTTTTGGTTTACTGGTTCGCAGCGCTCCAATGGTAAAGATTTGATCCCAATTTTCCTAATCCAATTTTGTCGATAAGACCTATGGAAAAAATTGCATCTTCAACAACCAACTCTGATGTAAGACGATTCGACAGGTGGGCAGCGACCTACGATCAATCGACCTTACAGAGATTGTATTTTGGACCAGTCCACTCCAAAATGCTTGATCTTCTTGTGCCAGAAGGACCCAAAGATGCGCCGAGCTGTATTATTGATGTTGGCTGCGGAACGGGTCGCCTCTTGCGAGCCGCCTCTGCCCGTTGGTCAGAGGCGCAGTTACTTGGCGTCGATCCTGCCGAAAAGATGGTTGCAGAAGCCACTCGGCTTAATCCAAATGCCATTTTTAGACTTGCGCCGGCTGAGTCGCTTCCATTTCCTGACCAAACCGCGGATATTGTTTTGAGCAGCTTATCGTTTCATCATTGGGTCGATCAAAAAAAAGGCCTTCAAGAGATTGTCAGGGTACTTCGTCCCGGAGGATTTTTCTGTCTTGCCGATCATAATGTGATGTTGCTTGCCAAACTGTTTGGTGAGAGGGTCAAGAGCCGTGAGCAGATTCGAACGTTGATGATAAGTGCCGGTCTCACCGTTCGGCAGCAGCAAAGGTTGGGAATGCGATTCGTTCTTATCACTTTAGCTCAAAAATGATCGCCAGTGAAAAGGTTGATTATCCTAAAAATCTGGATCGTTTGTATCGGAGCTAATGTTCCGCGATGAAATTCAGTGGTTTCTTCACCTTTTGACCTATCATGTTAAGAAATTTTAACCCAATTTTAATGCTTCTGTAATATTCTTCTGATAAGTTACTTAGCCAGGGATTCCTTTCATTCTACTTAATCAACCTGATTAGCCAAGCATGACCATCGGGAATATTAAGATGAAGAAAAGATTTAAAAGGATACAAATTCTTCCGGTGATAGCAATTTCTCTCTTTATTCTGGCACTTCCCGCTTATCTTCATTGCACCCGGCCGTTACAAACAAAATTCGTTTCTTCTGATCTCAGCTTTGAGAATCCGGATCAAAAAGAGGGGCTGCTTGATAATGAGAAGGAATTGAAGGGATACGGACCAAGCGCCTTGTTCATGATGTTCCTCTTGGGCGGCATTCGCTTCGAGCACTCCTCCTATTTGTTTTCCCAAGTGTTTTCTCTCCGTCAAAGAATCGTCGTTCTTCGTTGTTGAGAAGACACGGTTGCCGCATTTCTTCGCTGACCTTCATGGATTGCGATTCGGTCATCGGGCAGTGGTTTAGATGGCTCACACGAACGGCGTTGATTTCAGAATCAAACGCCCATTATCGGAGATAAGGAGAAAATCATGCTGATTTATGTTTGGAATCTGTCCCCCGTTGTATCAGAGGATCTTTTTCGCGAGACTTTCGAAGTTTTCGGTCAGGTGAGCTTTGCCATCATCTCGTCAACAAGCCTTAAGGACACAGAGAATGGTCAGTTACGAAAATTTGCGCTCGTAGAAATGCCTGACCAGGCTGAGGCGCGAGCGGCAATCAGGGACCTGAACAGAAAGGCCCTGCTTGGCCGGCGGATGATTCTCTATGGATCATTCGAAAATTGATCAGAAAGCTTGGCTGATGAAACTGTGGCCGAAAGGGGACAAAAGGAGAAACCACCATGGAAACGAGAGACGGGGATACAGTAAAAAGTCTCTTCAATGGCAAATATTATAAAGTTAAAAGAATTATGAAGAACATGGCTGTCCTTCAATCGGAGGATGGCCAAAGCCAAATTTTAACGGAGGTTGAGAATTTAAACTTATTTTATGAGAAGATGGAGAACATCCGAGCCATTGGAGTGCGCATAGAGACATTATGATCTCTTTTCACCATCGCTTTTTTCTTTTTAATTAGAGTCTGTTTATAAATGGTCTTTTTAACCAGAATCGTCATTCCGGCCCCGTATCAAGTGCGGGGTAAACTCCAGCCGGAATCCAGTCTTTTTAGGACTCTCTGGATGCCCCCGTATCAAGTACGGGGCAGGCTCCTCAAGTCCGGCATGACGGACTAGCAGACTTTATGGACAGACTCTAATTAAGAATGGCCATAGGTTGATGAAGTCTGGTATACTGCTCCCAATGGCTATAAAGTTGCGTTTGAGTGTCTAATGAAGTTGGAAGGCGTTATCCTTCACTCAAAAACGGAGGTCTCATGGAAGGCACAAAACGGATTGCGCTCGTTGCACACGATAACTTAAAAAAAGATTTAGTGGAATGGGTGAATTGGAACTGGGAACTCCTGTTAAACCATCAACTGATATGCACAGGGACAACGGGTAGGTTAGTCGAAGAGGCTTTAGCGGAAAGGACAGATCAAGAGCATCCTCTAAGAAATAACATCATTAGACTGAAATCTGGACCGTTTGGTGGGGATCAGCAACTCGGCGCAATGATCGCGGACGGGAATATCGACGTTCTGATATTCTTCTGGGATCCCATGCAACCGCATCCCCATGATGTAGACGTAAAGGCTCTGTTAAGGATATCCGTGCTCTATAACATTCCTACTGCATGTAATCGATCCACGGCAGATTTCTTGATCTCTTCGCAATTAATGGAAAAAGGATACTCCCCCTTGACAAGAGATTATTCCGGGTATCTGGATAGAGAAGTCGATGTGTAGGAAACATCGGAGCAAGAAAACTCGTAACTCCGAATAATTGGGTCGCCAACCTCCGGGTGAAATGTGATGAACCAAGCTTCATGAGACAACAGAAGAGCGACTTTTCAGGATGAGCCTTTGCCGTGCCTTCTCGAAGAAACAGTCTAAGACCTTTCTTGAACTCTTTTCCTTAACCGCTGATATCCTTCCTCCAGAATCCCTTCTCAGGCTGAACAAAGACCTTTCTTTCTCGAGAAGCAAAAGCAAGTCGATCCAAGATATATCGTCTTTCTTAGCCTTATCTTCTGTCTCAGCCTTAACCTTTTTCTCTAACACTCGACAGAGTCCTGTCCACGTCAAACCCTCTTCTAATTCTTTTCCGTCCATCTTTCCTTTGATAAAATTGATGACTCTTGACAGACGAAAAAGGGTGAGCAGATCGATACGACTAAATTCCTTTGTTTCAATGGGAAAGGCGCTTGAGCGCCACTGGCATTGGTGGGGAGGCAGAAGGTCGTCTCCTTTACATCTCTCAAAAAGAGGAGTCCCGGGCGTAGGGTAATAGACACTTGGGCCGATGAGGACTCTCTTCCCCATCAGGTAGATTAATGTATCCACCATCTCTTCGATGGTTTGGCCGGGCATTCCGAGGATGGCGTAGGCAATCACGCTAAGGCCAACCCGCTCTGCTTCCTTCAGAATTTCATCAAACGCAGTCTTCCCCTTGGGTCTTCCCATCTTTTCTTTCGTTGTCGGATCTGTGCTGACATAGGACAGGTTGATTGTTTTAAGCCCCGCTCTTTTCATTAACCCAAGAAGCTTTCCATTCAGAGAAGCAAACGAGACACCATTCATCGCAGAAAGTTCAATCTTCTCTTCCCCAAATGTTTCGATAATGAGATTCATTAATCGTTTCGCCCGCTCTTGATCAAAGGTGAAATTGTCGTCTTCGATATCGAAAACCCGGATTCCATATTTCTCCTGGCATTCAGTCATCTCTTGAACAATTGCCTCTGGGGTTCGAGCCCTAAAACAAGTGCCCATGACAAGATGAGCTGAACAATAAGCGCACCCATGCGGGCAGCCCCTGCTGGTAATAATCATTGTGGATCGCTTCCTTCTCATCCGATATCGATCCAGGTCGAGCAGATCCCTCGCAGGATGCGGGACCGAATCCAGACCCTTTATAAGAGTTTGAGGAAGATTAATCTGGATTTCCCCGTTTATTCGATATCCGATCCCATCTATCTTTCTAATATTCTCCACTTTTCCTTTCCTAATCTGCTCCAAAAGAACGGGAAAACGGCCTTCTCCTTCCCCCAAGATCACATAGTCAACAAAAGGGCTCTGTAGAACATCTTCAGGATCGCAACTGACGTGGGCTCCTCCCATAACGACGACCTTTTTTCTATCCCACTGTTTGATCATCCTGGCAATCTCCAGGGCTTCATGATGATAGGGGGTAAAGGAAGACGAGATCCCAAAAACGTCGGCCTTCGAACCTTTGATTTTCTGCCCGATCTCTTCCCATTCCATTCCAAAATGGTAGTAGCCGGAATAGAGTTTGAAAGGGCTTCGATCGTCGAAAGGATAGAAATCTTTAAGATAGGAAAGTTCTGCAGGAATGGCAATCGACTTTTTCTTCTCTGTCTGACAATCGAGGATCTCCACCTCGTGGCCGTGCTTTTTTAGTGAGGCAGCCAGATAAGCCAGCCCGATCGGCTGCGTCCGGATAGAGGTCCGGTAGAAATCCTGAATGGGGGGCTGAATGAGGAGGATTTTCATGGGTTCCGTCAATGAGTTATGAAATTATATTAAACCAGGCGTCGATTGTTCAGTTCCGGAACAGGTGATCAGTCGATTGGCAGGCAATCGATTAGGCGGCATGTCACCTATCTGTTCGAATTCCGGACGCGAACCGGGCCCATCTTCGCAACTCATCATGAGTTGATTTCTGGCTGAACCGTGACCATATTTAGATCGGAAGATAGCGAATTTTAACAAACAGGAGGTGGATACCATGGTAACTGACCTTGTTTGTGGTTCAAGCATTGACGAGATGAATGCAGGAGCGTCTTACAATTACAAAAGGCAAGCCTACTACTTTTGTGGAACGTCATGTAAGGACGAATTTACGAAGGCTCCGGCTAAGTTCCTTAAAAAGAGAGGCTAAACCTTAAATAAAGATATTTCAAATTTCCCCTGACCCCGTCCCTCCGCCGGGTGGAGAGAGGGATGGGTGATGGGGCAAGCGAAAGGATTTTAATACCCGGCAGATTCCATTCTCAATTTGATTGTCATCACCCTCTCATAGTTGTCCCTGTCGCAATATTCAAAACCGAGCTTCCTGTAGAGCTTGATGGCTATGAAGTTTGTTACGCTAACTGTCAGCCAGACTGAGTCGCGCCCGAGCTGCTTAGACTTCTCCAAAGTCAACCGCGTCAGTTCTGTGCCGACCCCGAGGTTTCTGTGGTCTTGATCGACAAAAATTACAAATTCATCCGACCTGCCCTCCCTATCGGGAATCAGCGCAGCATGGCCTATAACGCTATTGCCTCTCCATGCGAGAAGATTCTCTCCTGTTTCGAAAAGCTTCTTCACCCAACTGCGGCAGATTTCAGGGTCTTCGGGGGGAAGGCCCTGGGAAGCAGGCTTAGGAGAGAACATGCGGTACATTTCACAAAGAGACGGAAGATCTTCAGCACAACTGATCCCTATTTCAAAGGATCTTCCAGACTTGTCGGTTCTGGTGATGCGCTCTAACTCCATAAGGAAATAAAACTGGCAAAGGGGATGGCTTCTCGCCAGTTCTCTGTCTCTTCGGGTACAACGAATATACTTCAAACCTTCGGAAAAGGCAATTCTAGGACGGTTCAGATTCAGGATGGAAATTTCGAAGATGTTTTGCGCGGGGAAATGTTCCCTGTAGATTCCTCTGGAACAAGCATTTTCTCGATGGAGCCCAAAATCAATCTGGTCGGAGCCGAAATAAGGTCGATTCGCTTAGCCCTGCGATCAGGCAGTGCAAAGCGGTTTTTGTGTAGGGCTCGTTAAGAAGTTCTTCAAGGCGGTCACATTCTCAGGAGAGATGTTTATAAATCTCACCCCTGTCTGGTAGTCCCACGCCCAGTCCTTCCTGAGCTGAACATCCATCCAAACCACCTGAACCATTGCTTCAATGGCATTGAGATCAGGACAAGGAGGGAAAAATAATGTTAGGAGAAGCTGTTGGCCAACTCCCAATTCCTCCGGAAGGTGGAGAAGTAATCCCCCTTCGCTCGCGTTGACGGCACGAGCGAACTTGAAGGATAAGTGGGCCCTACTATATTTAATCGGCAAATCGACATCAAATCTCGGATATCTCCTTTTCTCTGAATCAAGGTTCCTTTCCACCAGTTGCATTGGCCAACCTCCCAAACATATTTTATTGACCTGATGCAGCAAGAATTATACCAGAATGAGATTAACCACTTTAGTTACATAACTACCTAAAATCTAAGGGTCAATTTAATTATAAATAGAGGCTTGAATTGCAAAACATCATCGCAGAAATTGACTATTTGTCAAAACAGAAACATTTTTGACAAAGTGCACTGCTGATTTGTGACAGGATTTTCAAAATCTCCTCAGAGTTTAGTCAACTTAACTTAGGTCGCCTAATTCGTACTGAAGAATCCCGACCATGGTGATGGCGGCGGTCTCAGTCCTCAAAATACGCTGTCCCAATTTAACAGGGATGAATCCCTTCTTTTTTGCCAGCTTCACCTCATCCTCGGTAAAGCCCCCTTCTGGTCCGACCATCGCATAAACTTTCTGGGTGGGCTGTTGTCTCAAGACACTCTTGAGATTTTCACCCTCCTTTTCCCAAAGAAGGACCCTCAAGCCATCCTTCCGGCAATCCTCCAGTACCTCTTGAAAGGTTTGGTATTCTCCTACGTAGGGAACCCTGGCCCTTCTCGATTGCTGAACTGCTTTCACGGCAATGTTCTGCCACCGGTGGGCCTTTTTCTGTTTTGCCTCTCTCTCCTTTAGGGAGGTAGATCTTTCGGACTTGAAGGGAACGATGGCCGAGACACCCAGTTCCGTCACCTTCTGGATGATCAGCTCCATCCTTTCCTTTTCCGGAAGGGCCTGAAGAAGGACGATTTCCAAGGATGATTCTGTGGGTGATGGAAAGGTGTCGAAAATGAAAATAGAGGCTTCGGTTTCAGAGAGACGAGTGACTCTTCCCCTGAAGTCACTCCCTTCCGAATCAGTCAAGGTGACAAGGCTTCCCACACGGCTACTCTGAAAACGAAGGGCCTCCAACGGAGGCCCTTTGATTAGAACTTCTTTGCCAATATCAACCTTTCGGTCGAGAACGATCCTATCCATTGCAAGAAGGTTTTCCTCTTTTCTTCTTTTTTTCCTCTTTTGCCCCTTCCTCTCCCCCTTCAAATTCTTTGATCTTCTTTCCCAGTTCTCTAAGCTTCTGATCTACACGGTCATTTACAGTCCCCTCCTTAAAACGCCCATCCTCCACTCTCTCGCCGGCCGCCATTCCTGTGAGGATCTCGATCCCCTGGTCAATGGTTTTAACCGGATAAATATGGAATTTCCCCTCCTTCACTACCCCCACAACATCCTTCCTCAGCATCAGATCATCGATGTTGAGATGAGGAATCATCACACCCTGCTTGCCCGTAAATCCTTTCGCCTTGCAAACGTCGAAGAACCCTTCGATCTTTTCGTTTACACCACCGATCGGCTGAATTTCTCCTTTTTGATTGACCGAACCGGTCACAGCGATGTCTTGCCGGAGAGGCAGCCCAGAGATGCTTGAAAGCAACGCATAAATTTCTGTAGAAGAGGCGCTGTCGCCTTCCACGCCACTATAGGACTGCTCAAAACAAAGGCTGGCACTCATGGTAATCGGTTTATCCTGAGCATATTTCCCTCTCAGATATCCATTGAGAATATAGACTCCCTTGTTATGGATGGGGCCGCTCATCTCTGCTTCCCTTTCGATATTGATGATGCCCGCCTTGCCCAGCGAAGTCTTAGCAGTGATCCGCGAGGGTTTTCCAAACATATAATCCCCGAGGTTATAGACGGAGAGGCCATTGACCTGACCCACCTCCATCCCGTCGGCGTCGATGAGAATGGTTCCGTCATCGATCATCTCTTGGATCTTCTCCTCAATAAGGTTCACCCGGTAATTCCTCTTGTCAATCGCCTTATCCACATGTTTTTCAGTAATCACATCGCTTCCGTCCTTCTCTGCCCAGTAGTTCGCTTCCCTCAAGAGGTCAGCGATGAGGTGAAAGCGTGTCGAGAGTTTTTTCTGCCTTCCCGTAATTCTCACTCCATGCTCTACCACCGCCGCAACTGCCGTGTTATCGAAGGCTTTTAATTTGTCCTCGTCACAGATCTTTCGAATAAAGGAGGCATATTGCTGGATCTTGTCACTTTCTTTGTTCATCACCGAGTCGAAGTCCGCTTTGATCTTAAAAATCTTTTTGAAATCATCGTCTAAGCTGTAAAGAAGGTAGTAAATCTGGGCATCTCCGATCATGATGACTTTTGTGTTGCAATCAATCGGCTCCGGCTTCAGGGCCGAGGTGGAAAAGAAATAGAGGGGGTCGAAGGTCTGAATCTCAATCACCTGGTTTTTCAATGTCCTTTTCAACGCCGGCCAAACCCACGCCTCGGTCAGGGCATCCAGGGCATTGAAAATCAAATAACCTCCGTTGGCCCTTAAGAAGGAGCCTGCCTTGATATGGAGGAAATCGGTCTTCCAGATCCCTGTTCGTTCAACCACCCGCTCGATGGTACCGAAAAGGTTTCGGTAGTTGGGGGTCGTTTCGACGATGATGGGGGCTCCTTTTGTATCTGAATTATCCACCAAAACGTTCACCTGGTATTCGCTGAAGGAGTCCACCGCCTGAGGCAAGACTAACCCGGGGATAGGCGGAGGGGTTTCTTCCTTTTCTCTGAAGCGGCCGAGATTGGTTAAAATATCCTCCTGCACTTCATCCAGATATTGGTGAACCTTCTCGTAGTCAAACTTCTCCTTAATATCGGAAATGGAGTCTTTGACCGCCGGCGAGATCACTTCGTTGTCCAAGGAGGTCAGCTCTTCTTTGATCTCCTTTTCCGCCTTTCGTGTCTCCTTGAAGATATCCTCCAATTCATTGATCAGCTGAGCTTGCTTTTCTTTAAGCTTCTCCAATTCCTCTTTGGAGAACTTACCCTCCTCCACCATGGACTCCACCTGTTCAATGTTGACAGGGTTCCCCTCGATTAAGGGGAAGATGCCGGGACGGGAGTAAGGGCCCATTTGGATCTGAACCAAGGCAAACCCCTCTTTATTGACCTTCTTTTCAAACTCCCGGAACATTTCGGCCTGCTTGTTCCGAAACTTTTCAACCACCTCTTTCTTCTTGTTGAGATACGTCTCATTTTCGAACATCAAAGGGATTTTCTTCTTCAGGGTTTCGATCAAGGTCTCCATCTCTTTTCTGAAGGCACTCCCCTGCCCTGGTGGGAGGGTTAGCATATGGGGCATATCCGAGTTTTTGAAGTTGTTTACGTAACAAAGATCGTTCGGAATCTTCCCCTGTATCTCTGCTTCTTCCAAAATGCATTTAATCGTGGTAAAACGGCCTGTACCTGTCAAACCCGTTACAAAGATATTGTACCCAATGCTATGGATGTTCAATCCCAACCGAATCGCCTCTTGGGCCCTCTCCTGACCGATGATCTCCTCGCAGGCTTGAATCGCCTGAGTGGTCTCGAAGGCCAGCGCTTCCGGATCACAGCGCCACCTTAATTTCTCAACCGGAACTTCTTCATAGAGTTTGTCGACCATAGCTTCCCCCTTTGTCCTTGACCATGCAATTTATTTCACTTTCAATTTTCTCTCAGAAGCTTAGAAATGTCAACCTTTCGATTTTAGGGCTGGGCTTGAATTTTGGTAAAAGACTCAAGGTTGACCCTGAGCAGTGCCTTCTTACCAATCTTGAAGGACGAGTCTTGGAGACCGGCAAATGGGTTAACGAGGTTTTCAAAAAAGCAGGGATTAAGAGTGAAGACTTATGAGTTATGAATTAAAAACAAAATGCCAAAAATTCAAAAACTGAATTTTCTATTTTGGACTTCTTAAATGTCCTCTTTGGCAAGCTCCTGGATCAGCCCTTTGCTCTTCTCGGACACTCTTTTGGGAACCTTGACGATCACCTTGACGTATTCGTCCCCCTTGCCTTCCCGTTGAAAATGCGGCATACCGAGGCCCTTCAGCCGCATTTTGGTATGGCTCTGAGTTCCGGGAGGGATCTTCACCTTTTTCATCCCCTCGAGGGTGGGAACTTCAATGGTCGTCCCGAGAACCGCGTCTGAAAAATTAATCTCCTTTTCCATAATGAGGTCGTCTCCTTCCCGGCTAAAAACCGGATGCTCTCTAATAGAAACCTGAAGGTAGAGATCACCTGGCGGGCCGCCGTTTCTCCCTTCCATCCCCTTCTTGGAAAGTCTGAGCTTCTTTCCCGAGGGGATCCCTCTTGGAATTTTCACAGAAATTTCTTCAATCTTTCCATTCTTTTGAAAGGAGATCCTCTTCTCTCCACCAGAGGCAGCTTCTTCCAAAGAAATGGCCATCTCGTAGACGATGTCTTCTCCCCTCTGGGGCATCCGGCCCATGTTCTCGTAGCCCCCTTGCCTGCCATAAACGTCTCCAAAATCAAAGCCGCTTCGACCACCGGATCGGGACTGCCATCTTCCCCTTCCCCCGAAGAGGCTGGATAAAATCTCGTCGAAATCAAACCCCCGGAAGATATCCTCCTGAGTAAATCGTTGGTGAAACCCTTCGGAGCCAAAGGTATCGTATTGTTTTCGCTTCTCCTTGTCGCTCAGGACGGCATAGGCCTCGTTGATCTCTTTAAACCGTTCCTCGGCCTCTTTTTTATTAGGATTTCGGTCGGGATGATATTTCATCGCCAACTTTCGGTAAGCTCGCTTGATCTCCTCATCACTGGCATTCTTACCCACACCCAGAGTCGTATAATAATCCTTGGCTGCCATTATTCTTTATCCTCAAGCCTCTGGTCCGACTGTCGCCTGTAAACCTCACGGATCGTCCGGTTAAGATATCCCTCCGGGTCATCGACCGTCTCCCTCGTGACGATGAACTCTCTTTGACCCGTCTTATCGCGGATCAGCTCGAAACCGTATTCATAATCTTTTGAAAGCCGCGAGAAGAGCGCCGCCCCCTTTCCCTCTTCATTCAGGATAATCTCTGTGATCCGATGGATGGCGTCTTCGCTGAACTCAAGATCAATCCCAGTCCGTCGTTGGAAATCCCTCTCAAACTCTTCCACCTGCCGTTGAACCTCTACCACCTCTTCCGAAGCGGTGTTGACATCGTATCCTTTTTCGATCATCCGATTGACAATCAGGTCGATCCGGCCCTCCCGGAAAACAATCCCATAACGCTTCTTAAACTCCGCCTCTCTCCGCAGGACGGTCTCTTTCAGGGCCATCTTCTCGCGGGAAAGGAGATCCTCAAATTTTTCCAACATCTCCGGGTCGGAGGGATCCCTGAGCAATCGTTCCAACTCTTGGTTCGGATCTTCCACCAGCGCCCGGGTGACGACAAATTTTCGGATATCCGTGGACGGCAGTCGCTTTTCGAATTTGATGAGAACCTTCTCCACCGCACTGACCAGTCCTCTCGCACCGATTTTTTCCTCATAGGCCTTCACGGCCAGCCCGTAAAGGGCTTCCTCTTCAAACTGAATGTCAATTCCGTAGGCCTTGAAATCTTTCTTCTTTCCAAGGATGATGGGATTATTGGGATTTTTCAGAATCGCATGGAGGTCATCCACCTCAAGCTTTTCGAAAACGGTGGACACCGGCAGTCTCCCGATGAACTCCGACTCGAATCCGTAAGCGATCAGATCCTCTGCCTTCACCTGCTTGAGATGTTCTGCCTGTTCATCCTTCGAGCGGATCTCGGCCCCGAACCCAATACCCTCTCGGTTCAACCGTTTCTTGACGAGTTCTTCCAACCCGTTGAAAGCCCCGCTCATGATAAAGAGGATGCTCTTGGTATTAACGGTCCGTTTCTCCCTTTTGCCGGTCTTCCGATAATGCTCGATCGCCTCCAGTTGGGAGATCGGGTCATGGGGGACTTTAAGGTCCACCTCTGTCTCCTCCATCGGTTTAAGAAGAGCCCGCTGAACCCCCGTCCTCGATACATCCGGCCCGATGAGGTTATTCGACGAGGCGATCTTGTCGATCTCGTCCACGTAGATGATTCCGTACTGAGCCGTCTCAATATCTCCGTTGGCTTCATAAACGAGATCTCTGACGAGATCCTCCACATCCCCGCCGACATAGCCGGTTTCACTGAACTTTGTCGCATCCCCTTTCACAAAGGGAACTCCAATCTTCTTGGCAATCAACTTGATCAGATAGGTCTTTCCCACACCGGTGGGACCAATCATCAGGATGTTGTTCTTGATTTGGCCCACGCCTTCGTATCGGTTACGGCCCTTGGTCATTTCCGTGAACTTGATTCGATTGAAGTGCGTGCAGATCTTGGTAGCAAGGATCTCTTTGGCCTCGTTCTGCCGGATGACGTAGTCATCCAGAAAGGCCTCCAGCTCCTCCGGCTTCAGGTCAAAATGAATCTTGTTCTTTCCTTCACCCAGTTCCTTCTCCTCCTTTGAAACCTCCTCCGCCTGAGGTTTAGGGAAGAGCATGGGTACAACCAACCGGATCCGGTCACCGTACTTTTTGCCTAAGTACTCGTTTAATTCCTTTTCCAGCTCTTTCTGATCTGGAACCTTTGAATCAGAATCTTTCATCGAAACTTAACTCCTTTTTCCTGCAATTTGCTCACACTAATATAACCATTACGGCGCTTTTTTTCAACTGACGGATTTGCCTGTAATCCTTAATAAAAATGGCAGACGGGTCTTGGACTGTGTGGACCCCATCAGAAACTCCAGTGGGGAGTCAGACGCCGCCGGAATTATTCTCGAACCGAGTCCCGCCTACGGCGGAACTGCAAAGCCCTGCACCGCAAGGTGTAAAGGGCAAAGCAGTGGGCATCGTTTCCAACGGGGTGAACTCACAGCCCGATGGCGGCTACTCGGCGAGAACGGGACGAAGGGACCAAAGGGGGTTAAGTGAACTTGACGGACTTCAGTCTATCTCCCTCCCAACGGAAGCGGCGCCTTTTCCTTCTCCGATAGACTTTTCCTTCTTGAAGGATGGCGCCAACCAATAAGGGAAGAGCGACGGTTGCGTCCATATAGAGGGCGGCATAGTTTGACCCTTTTTCAATCTTCCCCCAGGACTTCGCTTCTTCAAAGGTGCAGCCAGAAAGCCCTCCCCATTTCGGATCATCGGTGGTGACCTGGAAGGCATACCGATGGCCACTCTCCTTTTGGAACAGAAGTTCACTGACAGGTCCCAGTTGTTGAATGTAGTTCTTGGGGACTCCCCCTCCGATATAGATCGCTCCGGTCACGGAGGCCATTTTCTTCAATTGGGCGATCTCGAAACTGTCCCGAATTTGATCGATGAGGAGTCCTTCCGAGGGAACCTGCTTCTGGAGGTGGAGAAATGTCAGACCGATTCCGATGGAACTATCGCTCAGGGCAGGGATAAAGACGGGAACTCCGTAGCGGGAAGCCGTCTTGAGAATGGATTCGTCATCCGTGATGGTGTTCCCCAAAACCTCCAAATATCGCCTGGAGGAAACGACCTTCTCCTTCAATTTCTCCGGGACCTTTGAGAGGAGATGAATCACCCGATTGATTTCGTGGTCATCCATCAAGGCATCATAGACTCGCACGATACGATGTTTCCGCAGGGCATCGTCATCGCCTTCTACGGGCCCGACATAGTGGCGATACCCAAAGCTCTCAAAAAGATCGTGAAACATGTTTGCTCCGGTGGAGACGATCACATCGATCAATCTCCTCTCGATCATCTCGCGAATTACCCTGCGCATCCCACCGGGGATCATGGCCCCTGACAATCCCAAAAAGATAATGCAGGCAGGATCATCGAGCATCGTTCGAAAAACTTCAAAACATTTAAAGACGTTTCGGCTTTGAAAGGAGGTATGTTGGAAGGCGTTGACGAGGTCGAGAAGGCTTTTCGTACCTTTGGGATCTAAATGCTGGATGGGTTGTTGAAGAAATTTGGATCTCCTTTTTTTCATCTTTGTCGCCATGCGCATGAATTTGTGCGGAAGGTATCAAATAAAAACAGAGAAGTCAAGCAAAATGATTCCAGCAAAATGATTCGCAAAATGATTATGTCCCCATTCATTGCAAAGCTGGAGAGGTAAAGATATTTGAGGAGGTAAATTGATGAGGTCCGACGAGCCATTGCTGGGGACCATATTCAGGAATCGATGATCACCGATTGAAAACGAGCATAAGGCTCGCGGGGAGTTGAGAGAGGCGATCGGAGTGCTGAGCCAGGCGTTCGATTTCGAATGCTCTGTACCCGATCAGCCTTTGGAAAAGATTTCCTCAAGGACTTCATAGGTATCCTTTCTCTCACCCTGAGGATCTCTTTTCAGCCATCCTTTTCCGTCATAAAGCCTTTGACGATTATCGAACCCCAGCTGAGATTTGGGTAGCTATCACATTCGTCTTCCGTATCTCCCCGTTTTGAACATACTCCGCATAACATGCCACCTTATGCGGGCCGACGTTGAAGCCGGGGAGGTACACTTGGAAAGCCCTCTTCGCTCCTAATGTGGCAAGCGACACGTCAAAACAGGATGGTTCTTCCCCTGACTCATAGAAACAAGCTCTTTTAATCTCCGGGTGACCAACTGCCTCGAAAAAAACATTAACCGCAAAGGATGCATTGGCTTCGACGCCACTTCCCACAACATCCATACTCA
This sequence comes from uncultured delta proteobacterium, assembly GCA_963765435.1. GTDB lineage: Bacteria > Desulfobacterota > BSN033 > BSN033 > UBA1163 > UBA1163. The sequence goes on along the minus strand of CAVXWK010000001.1, from coordinate 2,597,714 downwards.
ATAATCTTAGTTCGCCTGAAGCGAGAGGTTCCTTTGGAACCGTGGCGCAGGAAAAAACTAATACCGCGATCACCCCACCCATCAAAACTGCCAGTAAAGGTTTCATAATCATAAACCTCCTTCCTGTTCATCTTTTTCGAGATGATAGCATAATTTGTGTTCTTCCTCGACATAAAAAGTCATTGGTTATCCTCAGTAAAACGTTTCATTTTTCCAAAAATCCTTGTTCGTCGAAGGCCGACGCTTTCCCCCCGGACCACTGCTTGGACTTGATTATTCTCACCTATTCTTTGGCCTCGCATAAAGACCTAGGATCCAGAAATAAAATTGTGTTGACAACGGTTTCTTTACAGTAAATATTTGGTAGTGGTTAAAGCCGTATGAAGGAGGGTCCTCAAGGTAGGCTGGAAAAAAAGGGGATGCTGGACATGTTGTGAAGAGATTCTTTTGGAAATCTTTTCAGGTAGTGAGACAAATAGAAAGGAGGAGGCGGAATGAGGAGAGTGAAATATTTCATTGTGGTTGTGTTAGGGCCAATCGGATTCGTGGTCTTGTCTATCCTCTACGGCAGCTTGGCGCTGGCGCAAGAGACTCAAGACCCTCTGACATTGGAGGAGAGCATAAAAATTGCCATGGAGCGGAGCTTGACGATTCATTCTGCCGTGGAAGGGGTTGCAGGTTCGGAATACAAGCATAAGGAGACGATTACAAATTTCCTTCCCTCCTGGACGGGGCAATACGCCATGGGACGATACAATGCACCTGCTCTTGTAGGACCGATACCGATCGTCCTGCCGGTGACCCTTCCAGGGTTAGGTGCTTTTACAAGCAGGGATGTTTACGGTTTGAGTACCTCCGTCAATCAGCCGTTTTTCACCGGGGGGTTGAACCTGGCCAACTACCGTTCGGCAAAGTTAGGGGTCGATCTCTCAAAGACGAATGTAGAGACCGCGAGGAGGGATTTGGTTCTCCAAGTCAGAGTGGGGTACTTCACTATCTTAAGGGCCGAGAAATACCTGGATGTGGCCGAACAACAGGCGAAGCAATTCGAGGCTCAACTCGAGGTCACAAAAGCTTTCTTCGATGCCGAAAAGGTTTCCATGAATGACGTTCTCCAAGCGCAGGTCAGTTTAGCCGATGCCAGGCAGTCCATGGCCAAAGCGGCGAATGATGTCGCGACTGCCAAGGCCTCATTCAACACGTTGCTAAGAAGAGAAGTCACAACCCCTTTTGAGGTGGTCGATATCCTCGCATACAAAGCTTTTCCTCTCTCGTACGAGCAGTCACTCGAGGAAGCACTCCGATTGAGGCCGGAGATAAAAGCGGCCCAGATCAACATCAATCAGGCGAAGGAGAATGTGAAGGTTGCCAGAAGCGGGTTCTTCCCGACGATCAACCTCTCGGGAAACTATAGCCGGTCTTCTGATATGTGGACGCTGCAAAAAGACTTCAAACTCGACAACATATGGTCCATCCAGGCCTCAGCCACGTTTACCCTATGGAACTGGGGAAACACCGCATTCAAAGTCGGGGAGAACAAGGTGAAGGTCACCCAGGCAGAGGATTCAAAAAATCAGCTGATCGATTCGATCACATTAGAAGTGAGAGATGCTTATCTTAACATGCTGTTGGCTGAAAAAAATATCAGGACTGCGGAGACGGCCATCGAGCAGGCGGAGGAGAATTTGAGGATGTTTGAGGAAAGGTACAAATACCAGGTGGCGACACAGACCGATGTGATCATTGCCGTGACCTTCTTAACCCAGGCAAGGACCAATTATTATAGTGCATTGAGCGATTTCAACATTGCGGAGGCACAACTGGAACGGGCTATGGGAAGAATGTATCCGCAATCCTGAAATTCAAATTTTAAAGTTCACTCGATGAACAATCTCTCGAAAAGAGCGTTGATCATTAAAAGGGGGTTTAGCCGCGAATTCAAAAATCAGATCAAGGTGGAGGAAGAAGTGTGAAGAATGTTGAATAAAAACCTGAATCATGCGTCTAAATTTTTGTATAGTATTTCATAGACCAGGCAGAGATGTTGCAATAAGAGAACAAGAGACGTACCGGTGAAACTTTGCCGCACGCATCTTGTCAAAAGCACTCCCTAATACTTCTGCCTGGAGACGTAATTTTGAACCTTCCTCTACCATAGTGCATATCAAACCGGAATGAATAAATTGAGTTCCGTGTTCGAAAGGCTGTCATCCATCCGAACCGCTGGAGGATCCTTTAGCCCCGATTTTCGGACGTGGTCAGAGGGAGTAGACACTTATTAAATTAAGGAGGAAACCTTTAGTAAATACAATATCTTTATATGAAAAATACCGGCTGTGCCCCATAGATTTTTTGCTAAGAATTATTACTCTAAAGCATGACGCTTGATTAAGATAAAATCAGCCAGTTATAATCCTCTCCGAGAACTGGACTGATGCATAACAGGCAGAAATTGTTCATGCTTATGACGATGATAATGCATGAGTGACGGTTGGCATCAGAATTATTCCTTGTGAGGCCATAACTATGATGTTCACACCAGAAGCTAAGAAGAACGATATGTCAAAGGGGACTCGTGCTGGTTGGTTGTTCAGGCACTGGTGGATTGTGTTGCTGGTGCTCTGTCTGGTAGGTATTGGGGCGTATCTCTTCTTTTCAAAAGCACAATCCCGTGCTGCCAAACAAGGGCAAGTCCCTTCTACCCCCGGCATCCCAGTTGTGGCAGTTCAAGCCGAGAAGACCGGCTTTAATGTGTATATCACCGGACTCGGCTCGGTCACTCCGGTCAATACCATCACCGTCCATACCCGGGTCGACGGACAGCTCATGGAGGTATTGTACCGGGAAGGCCAAATTGTGAGATCGGGGGACCTTTTGGCGAGACTCGATCCCCGGCCGTTTGAAGTGCAACTGACCCAGGCTGAAGGGCAGATGGCCCGCGACGTGGCACAGCTCAAGAATGCTCAGCTGGACCTGGAGCGGTTCCAGGTATTGTGGAAACAGGATTCGGTTGCAAAACAGCAATTGGATACGCAGGAGGCTCTGGTCCGTCAGCTGGAAGGAACGGTCAAGAACGATCAGGGGCAGATCGACAGCGCCAAGCTAAACCTCGTCTACTGCCAGATCACCGCCCCGATCAATGGCCGCGTCGGCTTGCGTCTCGTCGACCCAGGAAACATCGTCCATGTGACTGATACGAATGGGCTGGTGGTAATCACGCAGCTACAGCCCATTACGATCATTTTTCCCATTCCCGAAGATAGCCTGCCGCAGGTCCTCGCCAGACTCAAAACAGGTAAGCCTTTGCCGGTCGAGGCATATGATCGCGAGATGAGGCAAAGGCTTGCCGTCGGGTCTCTTCAAACGATCGACAATCAGATCGATCCCACGACCGGCACGGTAAAGCTTCGGGCAACGTTCCCCAACGAGGGCAATGAGCTCTTCCCGGGGCAGTTTGTAAACGCCCGCTTGCTCGTGGATGTCAGGCGTGAAGCTACCGTCGTACCATCACCGGCTCTTCAACGGGGTCCCCAGGGCACATTCGTCTACGTGGTGAAGGCTGATCGAACAGTTACGGTTCGGCCGATCACTGTTGCTGAAATCCAGGGAGGTCAAGCGTCCGTCAAGACAGGGCTTTCACCTGGTGAGCTTGTCGTGATAGACGGTGCAGGATAGGCTGAGGGAAGGTACCAGGGTGGAGTTAAAAGCTCAAAGCGGCAGTGCTGCCCAAAATAATGGCACCACGCAAAAGGGCTACTGATGAATATTTCTCGTACCTTCATCTTGCGTCCGGTCGCAACCACCCTGCTGATGGCTGCCATCATTCTGGCCGGCTTTGTCGCATACCGCGAGTTAGCGGTATCTGCCTTGCCGACCGTGGATTACCCGACTATCCAGGTACGCACTTTCTTCCCGGGTGCGAGCCCTGAGGTCATGGCTTCATCCGTGACGGCTCCGCTGGAGCGCCAGTTCGGTCAGATGCCTGGCCTCACACAGATGACTTCAAATAGCTCCAGCGGGAGCTCGATCATCACGCTCCAATTCAGTTTGGACCTCAGCCTTGACGTGGCCGAGCAGGAGGTACAAGCAGCCATCAATGCGGCCTTCACGTTTTTGCCACCAGACCTTCCGATCCCGCCCGTTTATAGCAAAGTAAACCCGGCTGACGCGCCGATCCTGACCTTGGCGTTGACTTCGGACACGTTGCCACTTTTCCAAGTGGAAGATCTGGCGGATACGCGGTTTGCGCAAAAGATCTCGCAGCTTCCGGGTGTGGGGCTTGTCAGCATCAGCGGCGGTCAGAGGCCGGCCGTGCGGATTCACGCCAATCCGACAGCCCTGGCTGCCTATGGCCTGACCCTCGAAGACCTGAGAGGTGTGATCTCAACTGCCAATGTCAATCAAGCCAAGGGTAGCTTCGACGGTCCGCGACAGTCTTACAACATTGATGCGAATGATCAGCTCTTTTCGGGCCCTGAGTATCGGCCGCTGGTCGTTGCCTACCGTAACGGTGCGCCGGTGCGACTGTCCGATGTCGCCGAGGCGATCGACGATGTCGAGAACGTGAAGCAGGCGGCCTGGATGAACAACACTCCTGCGGTGATTGTCAACATCCTGCGACAACCAGGCGCCAACGTCATCGCGGTCGTTGATCGGATCAAGATGCTTTTGCCGCAGCTTCGAAGCTCTTTGCCTCCGTCCGTGAAGGTCTCGGTGCTGACCGACCGGACCACGACCATCCGCGCCTCCGTCAGAGACGTACAGTTCGAGTTGATGCTCGCTGTTGCCTTAGTCGTGCTGGTCATGTTTCTGTTTCTTCGCAGCATGGCTGCGACGGTCATTCCCAGCGTGGCGGTCCCTTTGTCCCTGGTCGGCACTTTTGGCGTGATGTACCTCTTAGGATTCAGCCTCAATAACCTGTCCCTGATGGCCCTAACCATTTCAACGGGATTCGTCGTGGATGATGCCATCGTCATGATCGAGAACATTGCCAGGTACGTCGAGCAGGGGGATTCCCCGCTTGAGGCAGCCCTCAAAGGCTCCAAACAGATAGGCTTTACCATCCTCTCTTTGACCGTTTCGCTCATCGCCGTGCTCATTCCGCTCCTCTTCATGGGTGAGGTCGTGGGACGGTTGTTCCGGGAGTTTGCTGTCACCCTCGGTGTCACCATCCTCATCTCGGCGGTTGTATCGCTCACGCTGACGCCGATGATGTGTGCGAGGATCCTGAAGCACACGCCTGAGGAGCAGCAGGGAAGATTCTTTCGTGCCTCTCAGCAGCTCTTCGACAGGGTCATCCAATCCTACGGGAAGACGCTGCGATGGGTGCTGAGGCATCAGACGGCAACGCTGCTGGTGGCTGTGGCGACCCTGGTCCTCACGGTATTGTTATACATCGTTGTGCCGAAAGGCTTTTTTCCCGTCCAGGATACCGGAGCCATCTTGGGTATTTCGGAAGCGCCCCAGTCGATCTCGTTTCTGGGGATGGCGAAGCAGCAGCAGGCGCTCGCCCGCGTGATCCTGAAAGACCCGGCAGTGGAAAGCCTCTCTTCTTTCATCGGTGTAGATGGAACGAACGCCACTCTCAACAGCGGGCGCATCCTCATCAACCTGAAACCCCTGGAGGAGCGGAAAGTGAGCGCCAGCGAGATCATCCAACGACTTCAGCGGGAACTGGCCAAAGTCGAGGGGATTAGGCTGTATATGCAGCCGGTGCAGGATCTCACGGTCGACACTCGGGTCAGCCGGACCCAATACAACTATGCGCTGGAGGATCCCGACATCGATGAGTTGAGCAGCTTTGCTCCCAGACTGGTCGAGAAGCTGCGTAAACAGCCGGAGCTTCGTGATGTGAGCAGTGACCAACAGAACAAAGGGCTACGTCTGTCGGTGGCGATCGACCGCAGCACTGCCTTCAGGCTGGGCATCACCCCTCAACTTATCGATGACACCCTCTATGACGCCTTTGGCCAACGTCAAGTGTCCACGATGTTCACGCAGTTGAACCAATACCGTGTTGTCCTGGCTGTCAAGCCTGACTTTCAACAACGCCCCGATTCGTTACAGACGATCTATCTGCGGAGTACAGCGGGTGGACAAGTGCCGCTTGCTGCGATTGTCAAGGCCGCAGAAACGACGGGACCGCTCCTCATTAGCCGCCAGGGTCAGTTTCCCTCGGTGACGGTCTCCTTCAACCTGGCCCCCGGGGTATCACTCGGAGAGGCAGTCAAGTCGGTCGAGTCGGCCACGCGGCAGACTGGATTGCCCGCAAGTATCCAGGGCAGCTTCCAGGGTACAGCCCAGGCCTTCCAGGCCTCGCTGGCCAACGAACCGCTTTTGATCCTGGCAGCGCTCGTGACAGTCTACATTGTGCTTGGGGTGCTCTATGAGAGCTACATCCATCCGATCACCATCCTGTCCACACTTCCTTCAGCAGGTGTGGGAGCGGTGCTCGCCCTTTTGGTTTTTGGTACGGAGCTCTCCGTCATTGCCGTGATCGGCATCATTCTTTTGATCGGCATCGTGAAGAAGAACGGCATCATGATGGTCGATTTTGCCTTGGATGCTGAGCGCAAAGAGGGCAAAAGCCCTGTCGACGCAATCTACCAGGCCAGTCTCCTACGATTCCGGCCGATCATGATGACGACGATGGCGGCACTGCTCGGGGCGCTTCCTTTGGCGCTGGGCGGAGGAGTGGGTTCCGAGCTTCGCCGGCCGCTTGGCATCTCCATTGTCGGTGGCCTCATTATCAGCCAGATGCTCACGCTCTACACCACGCCGGTCATCTATCTAGCGTTCGATCGACTGGCGCGACGTATACGTGGCGGTCGTTCTGGAAATACGAACACCCCCGAGAACCGCACGAGCTTGTCATGAATATCTCGGCGACCTTCATCCACAGGCCTGTTGCGACGACTCTCCTGACGGTAGCATTGGCGCTCGCCGGGGCGATTTCCTTTCGTCTGCTCCCTGTGTCGCCCCTTCCTCGCGTAGACTTTCCGACGATCCAGGTATCGGCGAGTCTGCCCGGAGCGGACCCCGAGACCATGGCAACATCGGTCGCGGTCCCACTTGAACGTCAGTTTGGACTGATCGCGGGCGTGACTGAGATGACGTCCACCAGTTCCCGCGGCTCAACGAGCATCGTTCTGCAGTTTGATTTAGATCGCAATATCGATGGGGCTGCACGCGATGTCCAGGCGGCGATCAATGCGGCGAGAGGCTACTTGCCGCCGACTCTCCCGAGCCAGCCAACCTACCGCAAAGTCAACCCGGCGGATGCGCCCGTTCTCGTCATAGCCCTCACATCCGACACGATAGGTAAAGCGCAGATGTACGATGCAGCTTCCACCATCCTTCAACAAAAATTATCCCAGGTAGAGGGGGTCGGCCAGGTATTCGTTGGTGGCGGCGCGCTCCCTGCGGTCCGCGTGGACCTGAACCCAACGGCATTGAGCAAATACGGGATCAGCCTCGAGGACGTTCGAGGTGTTCTGACCAGCACCAACATAAACCGTCCGAAGGGGCAGTTGGCGGACGAGAAGAGAACCTGGGAGATCCAGACCGACGACCAGCTCCATGTTGCTGAGCAGTACCAGCCCGTGATCGTGGCCTACAGGGCCGGGGCGCCGGTGCGTCTGCTCGATGTTGCCAACGTGGAGGATTCAGTGGAGGATCTGCGCGTCGCAGGGCTGGTCAACGGGAGTCCAACCGTGATCGTGATCGTCTTTCGTCAGCCCGCTGCAAATATCATTGATACGGTCGACCGCGTTCGGAGCTTGCTCCCACAGTTGGAGGCAGCCATGCCCGGTGGCGTCAAGCTTTCGATTGTTTTAGACCGGACGCCCCCGATCCGCGGTTCCCTGCATGACGTTGAGCTGACGCTCGTCATCTCAGCCTGCCTTGTCATTCTGGTGGTCTTTGTCTTTCTGAGAAATGTTCGTTCCACCCTTATCCCCGGCGTGGCGGTTGTGGTCTCTCTCGTCGGCACCTTCGGCGTGTTGTACCTCTTTGGCTACAGCCTGGACAACCTATCCCTGATGGCCCTCACCATTGCGACGGGGTTTGTCGTTGACGACGCCATTGTCGTTCTTGAGAACATCACGCGATACAGGGAGAAGGGGTTACTCCCGGAAGAGGCAGCCTTAATGGGGTCACGGGAGATCGCGTTTACTGTCCTCTCGATGAGCGCTTCCCTGGTTGCAGTCTTCCTCCCCATCCTTTTGATGGGCGGGATGGTAGGCCGTTTGTTTCACGAGTTTGCCGTGACACTCTCTGTGGCAGTGGCTATCTCGCTCATTTTGTCGCTGACGACAACCCCCATGATGTGCGCCAGGCTTCCTTAAGCCTGAGAAAATGGGAGGACACGGGCCCCTGTATAAAGCGAGTGAGCGGATTTTCAACGGGATGCGTCACCTGTATGATGTGACGTCTCCGCTGGGCGCTGAGCCACTCTCGGTTTATGCTCACCCTGACACTCGTCACGGTAGGGATCAATGTGGGTCTCTTCATCGTCATTCCGAAAGGTTTTTTCCCGGAGCAAGACACCGGACGCCTAAGCGCCACCATTCAGGCGGAGCAGGATATATCGTTTCAGGCTATGAAAGATAAGTTTACGGAAGTGGTGGACATTATTAGGAGCGATCCTGATGTCGACTACGTAACGGCCTACACGGGTGCAGGCACCGGCACGAATATCGGACGAATGTTCATTTCGCTAAAGTCATTTAAGCACCGGAAGGCCAGTGCAGGGGAGGTGATCGCCCGGCTGCGCAAAAAGCTCGCCCAGGTACCTGGCGCCCCGACGTATTTTCAGGCAGTTCAGGATTTGCGCATCGGGGGGAGGATAGGCGCTGCACTCTATCAATACACACTTCAGGGAGACAACCTGACAGAGCTCAACAAATGGGGTCCGCGTGTGCTTCAGCGGATGCGCAAATTGCGTGAACTCGTCGATGTGAGCAGCGATCAACAGGATAAAGGCCTTCAAACCTCGGTCGTGATCGACCGCAGTACTGCCTCTCGGCTGGGTGTCACGCCGCAGCTCATTGATGACACCCTGTACGACGCCTTCGGCCAGCGGCAGGTGTTGATCACTTACACGCTCTTAAACCAGTACCATGTGGTCATGGAGGTTGAGCCGAAGTTTTGGCAACGCCCCGAAACGTTGAGGGACATCTACGTGAGATCTCCCGCCGGAGCCATGGTCCCGCTTAGCGCATTCGCTCGTTTCGAACGGACTTCGACGTCACTCGCAGTGAATCACCAGAGTCAGTTTCCGTCGGTGACGGTTTCGTTCAATTTACTGCCAGGAGTCGCGCTCGGGGATGCTGTAACGTCAATCCAGACGGCCACGCAGGAGATGGAGCTGCCCTCAAGTATCCGGTCAAGCTTCGCAGGTACGGCCCAGGCCTTCCAGGCATCGCTGGCCAGCGAACCGCTTTTGATCCTGGCAGCCCTCGTGACGGTTTATATCGTGCTGGGGGTCCTCTACGAGAGCTACGTTCACCCGATCACCATTCTGTCCACGCTGCCCTCGGCAGGTGTGGGAGCAGTGCTCGCACTCTTGATCAGTCGCACAGATCTCACCGTCATTGCTGTGATCGGCATCATTCTTTTGATTGGTATCGTGAAGAAGAACGGTATCATGATGGTCGATTTTGCACTGGAGGCTGAGCGTCGGGGAGGGATGAGACCGGAGGAAGCGATCTACCAGGCCAGTCTCTTGCGGTTTCGGCCGATCATGATGACAACAATGGCGGCGCTGCTTGGGGCGCTTCCACTGGCGTTGGGCGGTGGGGTGGGTTCCGAGTTTCGCCGACCGCTCGGCATCTCTATCGCTGGGGGTCTCATTTTCAGCCAGATGCTCACGCTCTATACCACGCCGGTGATTTATCTCTACCTTGATCGTTTCAGGCTTTGGCTTAAAGGCAGACGGGGAACGCACAAAGGGACGCCGGGTCCCGTGAATCCGTGAGGCATTGAGGTGACTGCTACAACAGATTGGATGAGGTTATCAATGGAACAAATACAGTACAATCGACGGATAAAAGTTGGAGGAGGAAGATCGATGGCTCGAGTAGGAATGGCCTGCCATGTGTCGATGAGACTGTGCTGGCTGACGCCAGCGATACTTGCAGGGGCGCTTATTCTCCTGACCGCCTGTACGGTCGGCCCGAATTACGTCAGGCCCGCAACCGAGATACCCGGGGCTTACAAGGAGACGGAGGGCTGGAAAGGGGCACAGCCCCAGGACCATCTCACTCGCGGGGCATGGTGGGAGATCTACAATGATCCTGAGCTCAATGCCCTCGAGGAGCAAGTCAATATCTCGAACCAGAGCCTGAAGCTGGCGGAGGCACAGTTTCGACAGGCCCGAGCACTGGTTATAGTTGCTCGAGCAGCGTACTTTCCGACGGTCAATGTGGGGGCCTCATTCACGCGCGCACGCATATCGCCGAACGCACCGAGCGTGGCCGGAGCGACAGGGACGACCGGGGCCTCTTCCCCGCCCTATTCAGACTACTTGCTTGGCGCTGATGTCTCCTGGGAACTGGACGTCTGGGGACGCGTCCGCCGCAATGTTGAGTCCAGCAAGGCAACCGCCCAGGCGACTGCCGCTGATCTTGAATCGACCCGTCTGCTGATTCAGGCCGAACTGGCACAAGACTATTTCATGCTGCACACATCCGATGCACAGAAGCAGCTTCTGGATGCAGCCGTCGTCGCCTTCCAAAAGTTTCTGAAATTGACTAAAAACCAATACGCCAGCGGCGTGGCATCCAGGGCAGATGTGCTTTCGGCAGAAACCCAGCTCAAGACGACCCAGGCACAGGCGATCGATGTTGGCGTACAGCGCGCGCAACTGGAGCACGCGATCGCATTGCTCGTCGGAAAACCCGCCTCCCTGTTCTCCATTCCCGTTAAGCCGCTAACCGCGGTTCCCCCAAGCGTGCCCGTTGGAGTGCCATCCGGGCTCCTGGAGCGCAGGCCGGATATCGCCGGTGCCGAGCGGCGTGTCGCAGCAGCAAATGCCCAGATCGGAGTGGCCGTGGCCGCCTATTATCCAACCGTTACGTTGAGCGCATCGGGTGGGTTTGAAGGCTCAAGTTTATCCAAATGGCTTTCGTGGCCAAGTCGCTTCTGGTCGGTGGGGCCAGGGATATCGCAGACCGTATATGACGGAGGCTTGAGGCGGGGTCAGGCCGCTGCGGCACGGGCAGCCTATGACGGGACGGTGGCATCTTATCGCCAAACCGTACTTACGGGATTTCAGGAGGTAGAAGACAACTTGGCCGCGCTACGCATCCTTGAGGAAGAAGCCGAGGTCCAGGATGAGGCGGTGAAGGCCGCACAGCAATCCGTCGATTTCACCACGAACCAGTATAAGGCGGGGACGGTCAGCTACCTGAACGTTTTGGTTGCTCAGACGGTTGCTCTGAATGACGAAGTAACCGCAGTTGGCATTGCCAGCCGTCGGATGACCGCCAGCGTCCTTCTTGTCAAGGCCCTGGGTGGCGGCTGGGACGCATCCTCGCTACGCTCGATCGATAACCCCGGCGGCAAAGGCAACGAGAATCAGCGGCCAACCGAGAGCAAACCTTTGCCGGCAGATCAGCCTCGCGTGGTTACCCCTTAGGTCGTGTTCGCAGTTTTCGGCCCCCTCAAACAAAAAGTGTCTCTGCTCTTATTTTGATTAAAGTTTGATCTGTCAACAACAATCAATTAAATCATTGGGTTACAATGGGAAAGACCTATTGGCACGCAAATTGCTTGAATATATACCACAGTTTTCAAGAAAGAGCTAACCGATAAAGCCAAACCACGAGTAATCGTGGGACGGAAAGCTGCGGGTCCCAAAGGGATAGCCGGGTTGCCGAAGGATGAATGAACAGGACCGGATTACCGTGGCTTTATCTGGACAGGTAATCCGGTTTTTAATTTCTGGGTCAATGGCGTAGAAGGAAGGAAAACCAAAAGATTTGAGGAGGCAATGATCAATGAAACCTGTCACGGGAGACCTATTGAAGAGCAAATCGACCGGGGAATTCTATAAAGTGAAGAAGGTTAAAGAACGGATCATTCTATTGGAGGCCGAAAACACGCCCAATAAAGTCTGGCTGGGAAATAAGGAATGCCTGGAGATACTTTATGATAAGGTCGAGGGTCGAGAAGCAGAAAAACCTCGTTTTGCTGTTTGATAAGTGTGAACCGAATGGAATAGCAATTGGAGTTATAGACACCTCTGCGCGATCCCGCCATAAAACAACGGATTCGTAGGCGGGACCCCTTTCCTTTAAACCGGTGGATTATTTTCCACTCGTTTTTCAACAAAAAAAAGGGACCAGTTAGAGGAGGGCTGTAACTGATCCCCACCAGTACATCAGTAGGGGGAAAAACAAGGAGCTTTTGGTGTACTGGTTCTTCCAAAGAAATATAAGACAAAAACATTAGACTAGGATTAGAACTGGATTAAGATTTTTTAAGCCTGCGCTTGACTCATCCTTCCGAGACGACAACACACGGGGCATGGTTGCTTTTGGATAAGAAGTAGCGTATAATTTATTTGACTTTCGGAGCCATGGGAAAGAGAGCCCATAAAAAATTACTGACGGCCTCTTTGTGGGTTTTTTGTTAATCCTACAAATTCCTCCAACTTATTTCTGCATTCCTTATCCGTTTGTCGCTTGAAATCGTGGAAATTGTTGGTTTGGGAAAAAAAGAAAAAGAACGGCCCCGTTCAATATTGACTCGGTTATCTGAGGATTGAGAATGAAGTTTTCAGACTTGGATTTGAAGCCGGAGATTCTGGAGGCCCTGACCGGCATGGGATACGACGACTTGACACCGATCCAGGAAAAGACCTTTTTCCCCATCCTGAGCGGAAGAGATCTCTTGGCCCGGGCAGAGACGGGCTCAGGGAAGACAGCTGCCTGCGGCATTCCGCTGATTCAGAGGATCGATGCTTCGCTCAACGCGATCCAGGCCCTCATCTTGGTTCCTACCCGCGAGCTGGCCCTTCAATATGTAGAGGAGATTAGCAAGATTTCGAGATTGACAGATGTCGTTCCTTTTGCCATCTTTGGCGGATTCCCGATGGAGATTCAGGAAGGGAAATTAAAGGACGGGGTCCATGTCCTTGTTGCGACACCCGGCCGCTTGATTGATTTCCTCTACCATACTACGTCGATTGACCTCTCTTCTGTTCGCACGCTGGTTCTGGATGAGGCGGACGAGATGCTAAAGATGGGGTTTATCGAAGATATAGACTTTATCCTGTCCTGTCTGATTCATGAGCACCAGACATTGCTCTTTGGGGCGACGATGCCCGAAGAGATCGATCGACTGGCCCGGGCCTATCTGATCAAACCCGTCCGAGTGGAATTGAACAAGGAACGGGTGGCTCCTCAGAGTCTGGCTCACCATTTTCAGCTTACAGGACGAGACAACCGCCTCAGCGCTTTGATTGAATATCTGAGAAGGGAGAAGATCTCCCAGGCCATCATCTTTTGTAACTCAAGGCATCACGGCGAGCAACTGATAAAAAAGTTGGACGGAAAATTCGAATCGATCGCGTATATCCACGGAGGCCTGGAACAATCGAGGCGAACGTCCATCTTCGAGCGTTTTCGCCGAAACGAGATCGCCTTCTTAGTTGCTACCGACGTTGCCGGTCGCGGACTTGACTTCAGCTGTGTCAGCCACGTGATTAATTATGACTACCCGTATCGGCCGGAGTCCTATACGCACCGGACTGGAAGAACAGGAAGAATGGGGCGGGCCGGCATTGCCATGACTTTTGTGACACGTCAGGAACTGGGGGACTTGAAATCTCTGTTTAAGATGAATCGTATTGATCCCGTATGGCATGGCAGCGTCCCCGACCTTCAAAACATCAAACAGAAACGGTCCCAAGGGCACCGAACATCCGTTCCACCTTCCACGTTCCACCCTCGAGGTCTTAACCCTTGACCCCGTGAACCCTTAACAGAGCCGGAAACATACTCCGCGGCCAATCCAATGCAACGCTAAGGTTGACTTATGAAACGCGAAGATTTGAGAAACATTGCCCTGATCGCCCATGTGGATCATGGAAAGACAACGATCGTCGATGGCCTGCTCAGGCAGTCGGGCATTTTCCGTTTGAACGAAAAGGTCCAGGAGAGGGTGATGGACAATATCGACCTGGAGCGGGAGCGGGGCATTACGATCATCGCAAAGAATACGGCGATCGAATACAAGGGGGTCAAGATCAATATTGTCGATACGCCAGGCCATGCCGATTTCGGCGGGGAAGTAGAAAGGACGCTCAAGATGGTGGACGGCGTATTGCTCCTCGTCGATGCCTCCGAAGGGCCTCTGCCCCAGACCAGGTTCGTCCTGAAAAAGGCTCTCGAGTTCAATCTGCCTCCCATCCTCGTGATTAACAAAATAGACCGTGCGGATGCGAGAATCCAGGAGGTATTGAACGAGGTCTACGATCTGTTTATCGACCTCGATGCCACGGAGAGCCAGCTCGAATTTCCAATCGTCTACACCAATGCAAAGCTCGGGATTGCGAAACTGCGGCCTGATGAGAATACGAAAGACCTTCAGTGTCTGTTCGAGCTCATCCTTCGTGCCGTTCCGCCACCGGAAGGGGATGAGAAAGGGCCGCTGAAGCTTCTGGTCACCAACATCGACTACAACGATTATGTGGGCAGGCTCGCTATAGGAAGGATCTTTTCGGGCTCGGTGAAGGTCGGAGATTGGGTGTCGAGGATCGACGGGAAAGGGGAACCGATCAAGACCAAGGTCACTTCTCTCTGCGGGTTTCAGGGGCTCGAAAGAGTGGACATCGAAGAGGCCCGGGCCGGGGATATTGTTGCTTTGGCCGGCATGGAAGGGATTAATATCGGTGACACCATCTCTGATATTGAAAATACGGAGCCCCTTCCGAGAATTGCCGTGGATGAGCCCACCATCTCCATGGTTTTTTCCGTGAATACATCCCCCTTTGCGGGCCAGGAAGGAAGGTATGTCACATCGAGGAACCTGAGGGAACGGCTTGAAAAGGAGCTCCTGTATAATGTGTCGATCAAGGTGGACTTCGATTCCACAGATGCTTTCAAGGTGATGGGAAGAGGAGAGCTGCAGCTTGCCATCCTCATTGAGATGATCAGGAGGGAAGACTATGAGCTTTCTGTGTCCATGCCGGAGAGCATTACAAAGAATCTGGACGGCATTCTTCACGAGCCGATGGAGCATCTCGTCATCGATATTCCAGAGGAATTCATAGGCGTTGTGACACAGCAGATAGGGATCCGGAAAGGCAGGATGCAGAAGATGAACAACAACGGCCATGGCAGGGTTCGCCTCGAATTCAGGATCCCATCCAGAGGGCTGATCGGTTTCCGTTCCCAGTTTTTGACGGATACACGGGGGACGGGCCTCTTCAACCACATCTTCGACGGTTATGAACCGTGGCATGGACCCATCGCCAAACGCTCTACCGGAACTCTGATTGCAGACCGGCCCGGGAAGACCACCCCGTATGCCCTTTATCATCTCCAGCCCCGAGGGACACTCTTTATAAAGGAGAATACGCCTGTCTACGAAGGGATGGTGATCGGCGAGAATTCAAGAGAGAACGATCTGAATGTCAATGTGACGAAGGAGAAGAAACTGACCAACATGAGGGCAGCCGGGTCAGACGAAGCCTTGCAGCTCATTCCTCCCAGGATCCATAGCCTTGAGCAGGCCATTGAGTTCATCAAGGAAGATGAGCTGGTGGAGGTGACCCCACACTCCGTGCGCATCAGAAAAAAGATCCTCGAATCGAATAAGAGACCCAGGTTTGTTTGACAGACGAGACAAGAGTTATTAACTTTAAGAGGGAGGGTCTTTATGGAAAAAAAAGAAAGAATTCTTGTGCCACTTGACGGGTCGGGCTGCGCGGAGAATATTATCCCGAAGGTTGAGGAGCTGGCAGAACGCAACGAAGAAGGTATTTGCCTTTTGCGAGTCGCCTTAGCCCACACGTTTCCCGGCGTAGATCAAACAGAGGCCCAGGTGGAGGTCGTCCGTGAGGCAGAGGAATATCTTCATGATATGGAGGGCCGCCTGAAAGCGAAAGGGTTTGACGTAGATGCCCATGTCCGTTACGGAGATGAGGCTGAGGAGATATTGGAACATGCGGCCCAGAAAGAAATCGGCTTGATTGCCATGTCCACCCGTCGCCATAAAGGGGTCAGACATTTTTTCCGGGGATGTGTAGCCGAAAAAGTCCTGCGCCGCACGCCGAAGCCGGTCTTTCTGGCTCAATGCGATGGGTAGATCGACGGGATTCAACGGAGTCACCGGGTCCGGAAATCGAAAAGATGACGCTGAGCTTTTGCATATTTATTTTGCCGGGGAGCCGGTGACCAGGTTACGGCTTCCTTCTTCCTTTTAACAGGGTCTCGGAGATATTTTTCATAAACAAGGCGCAAATACCCCATAAGAAAGGCAACCACAACGGAATCAAAAAAAGTGGTTTCGAATACTTCCAGGCTCCAAGGTAAATGGCGATGAATTCTCCTATGGGGCCAAGGACAAAGGTAACAAAATAGAAGAGCAGATCACCTTTGGTATGCCATTTGGTGAGTGCGACGACGCTGATAGCAACATAACAAATGGTTAGAGCAACTGGATTATGCCAGAGCAATCCTACCAGCACGATACATAAGGCATACAAACCTAATTCAAATGTAAGCTCTCTTTTCATCAGGACGCAAACTAAACGACTGATTTGAAGTTCTTTCCCATTTTCGGGATCGTTTTTCCCGGGTAATGATACTACTCACTCTTCCATAAAAGTCAAGCTGATTTTCCTTGTCATTCTCCATCCTAATGGTTATAAATACCCCTGAGGAGCTAAGAATGGAGCACAAATATACAAACCGGTTGGTGCATGAGACCAGCCCTTATCTTTTACAACATGCCCATAATCCTGTGGATTGGTATCCGTGGGGAGAGGAGGCCCTGAGCCGCGCCAAGAAAGAAGATCGGCCCATTCTTCTCAGCGTTGGCTACTCCTCCTGCCATTGGTGCCATGTGATGGAAAAGGAGTCTTTCGAAAATGAGGCGATTGCGGAGATCATGAACCTCCGCTTTATTAATATCAAGGTTGACCGAGAGGAGCGACCGGATCTTGATGAGCTTTATATGAATGCTGTTCAGGTGATGACCGGGTCCGGGGGATGGCCGATGACCGTCTTCTTAACTCCTGATCTCATCCCCTTTCATGCGGGGACCTATTTCCCTCCTGAAGATCGGGGGGGAATGCCGGGATTTTCAAAAGTCCTGGCCATCGTTTCTGATTATTATCGCTCTCATCGAGGGGAAGTGGAAAAGATGGAGGCCCAGTTGAAACAAGCTCTTCGTCAGATTGTTGAAGTCGTTCCCTCTCACGAAGTGTTGAGCGATGGCGTTTTGTCAAAGGCGTTCAGCGCCCTGGAGAGTCAATTCGATCCGATTTATGGAGGATTCGGAAGCGCCCCGAAATTCCCGAGCAGCATGGCCCTCTCTTTTCTACTCCGGTACTGGAAGAGCACAGGTTCAAAAAATGCATTGGAAATGGTGGAAAAAACTCTGGAGAAAATGGCCAATGGTGGGATCTATGACCATCTAGGAGGAGGGCTCCACCGTTATTCCGTGGATGAACGATGGCTCATTCCGCATTTTGAGAAAATGCTCTATGACAACGCCCTGCTTTCGAGGTCCTATTTTGAAGCCTATCAGGCCACTGGGAAGGAAAGGTATCGTGACGTAGGCGAGGCAATCCTCGATTATGTCCTTCGTGAAATGAAAAGTCCGGAAGGAGGATTCTACTCCACCCAGGATGCGGATAGCGAAGGTGAGGAAGGGAAGTTTTATGTCTGGACGAGAGACGAGATTAAAGAAGTATTGGACAAAGAAAAGGGGACCCCTTTCTGCGCTTATTATGGGGTGGCCACCGAAGGAAATTTTGAAGGAGGGAAAAGCGTCCTTCATGTTTCTTCCACTTTAGAAAAGGTTTCTCAATTATACGGAATGCCCGTTGTGGAGTTGAAAAAGGTATTGGCGGAGGGGCGGCAGAAACTCTATGCTGAAAGGGAAAAAAGAGTGAGACCCGGGCGGGATGAGAAGATTCTGACTTCTTGGAACGGTCTGATGATCTCGGGTTTTGTGGATGGCTTTAAGGTCACGGAAAAAGAGCAATATCTGAACGGGGGGAAAGAAGCCGCCCGTTTCATCCTCCGGGTGATGCGGCAGGACGGCGACTTGTTGAGGGTGTTTCGTGGGGGAAAATCCCGAGTGAAGGGGTATTCAGAAGACTATGCCTTTTTTATTCAGGCTCTCATCGATCTGTATGAAGCCACATTTGAGGCGGAATGGTTGAAAGAGGCAGAGGATCTCAACCAGAGAATGATTTACCAATTCTGGGATGAGAAGAATGGAGGTTTCTTCTTCACAGGGAAGGAGAACGAGCCTTTGATTGCCCGATCGAAGAACCCTTATGATAATGCCATCCCTTCGGCAAATTCCATCGGCGTATTTAATTTGACCAAACTCGGCTATCTCACTGGTGAAGAATCTTTCAAATCGAAAGCCGAGCAGGTTCTTCTTCTCTTTCATAACTTTCTCGAGCAGCATCCTTCCGGATTTAGCCAGATGCTATCCGGCCTCTCATTCTTTTTGAATCCAGAGGAGATCGGAATTATCGGCCCCAGGAACGATCCTAAAACAAGAGCCATGCTGAAAGAGATCTACCATGCCTACCTCCCCAACAAAATCCTCAGTCTGAGGGATCCCCAAGAATCTATAAAAGGGAATTGGGTTCCGTTTTTGATGGAGAAGGAGATACCGGAGGTTCCTACCGCTTTCGTCTGTAAAGGCTTTAGCTGCCTACCGCCTGTGAGGGATGTAGAGGAATTGAAAAAGGTGATGGGATGAACTCGTGGCGTTGCCACAACCTATGGCAACGCCAGCGAAGTCGTCAATGGGTCTATCTCTCCCGCGGCTTGTATGTCGCCGCTGCAACCATTCCGCAAAAGATATATTCGATCATCCCGAAGATGAACCATCCCAAACATAGAGCGAAGGGGAGCGGATAGATGGTGTATTCAAAGAACGCATACGGGATGTTTGCAAAAAGTCCAATGATGATTCCGTACCGGAAACCCTCCATGACACCTTTTTTTTCATATCCTTTGATGAATATATAGGTGAATATGAATGATAGGATGAGATAACCGACGTGGATGATCCACATCTTTGACATCATGTCAGGCCTCCACAAAGCCCCGAGAGATGCGTAGGTCTTCTTGAAGATGACGCCATGGACGAAGAAATTGATCACCTCAATCACAATAAATACAAGAAGACTTGTTCCAATAAATCGTTTCACGTTCATCGCCCTCTCTCCTTTCTGTTTTGATGAAATGTTGTATTACTCGCCGGAAATTGAACAGAATGAACATCGTTGTGGCGATTATCTAAAAGTTAGAACAGATTGTCAAGACATACTTCAGGCAAGGGATCCGCAAGAATGCATCAACGGGAGATAGTTCCCATTTCCTACGGAAAAAGAAATCCCGGGCTCCTACGGCTTTCGTTTGCAACGGTTTACCTGTTTACCGCCTGTGAAAAATGAAGACGAGTTAAGGAAGATATTTGAAAGATAGGGATCAAGCTACAGTTCTGGGGGGGCCAGATATCTTACGGCGCGTTTCGAGGGGATCCGGCGCAGCCGGAATTAGGTCGTCTTTTCGGCGTAGGGAACGACGATGGCACCACGCTTGAAATTGCCGAGAACTTCTGCTTTCCCATGCAAAAAAAACCGCCCCACAAGGGCGGCCGTAACTGCATCAAGTTCATCCCCGCTCATCTTCTGGTTTAATCCCTTAACTCCCAGTTTTTCAAGCCCTTTGCGAAGCTTCGACAACCCGTCTTGTTTCCGACCCGTACGCCATATATCCTGCGCAGCACCGGGGTAAACCTCAATCACTGCATAGCCGCGTCGGGTGAGAGTTCTTTTCAGTCGGATACCTCGCTTCGTAAGCAATCTCATCGGACCGAGCGTAATGGGGAAAAAACGAATGCCCCGTCTCAGTAATTCGCGGTCGCAGGGACGAAAATGTTCCCCGTTCCTGTCTTCGATTGACCTTCGTCCGGGCGGTAAGTTGAGTGGTGCATCTATTGCAACGATAGCCGGATCTTCTTTCTCCACGTAGTTGATGATCTCCTGATCCGTATGGAGTATCGTGCAAGAAGTGATGAGCCCGTTTTTCAACGTGCAAAAGCCGGTGTTGCGCTTCGGACTGCCCGCAAGGTCAATACCCACCACGTTGTTACTATGCCGTTCAGGGAAGTCCATGATTCAACTTTGGTTAGATTTGATTTTTCTTGATCCGTTTTTTACCATTTTTTGACCCAGCTGTCTATAAAATGTTGTGTGCTTCTATCCCGTAATTTTCCCTAATGCTCTTCCAAGTCTTGACAAAATGAGATGAAATGTTTATTTTTACGAAAATATTTTCATTCTTCTCTTAACCCTTCATGAATATAACGCTTTTTAGAAAGCTTTTTAAGGAGAGGAGACTCAGTTTGAGCCATCCCAGGCTTCTGATTTACCAGGAGCTTTCCAGCGCCGTAAGCCCGCTGAGTTCCTTGGAGATTTATCAAAACCTTCTCAAAAAGAGTAAAAAAATCGGGCTGACCTCTATCTACCGGTCC
Source organism: uncultured delta proteobacterium (assembly GCA_963765435.1). GTDB lineage: Bacteria > Desulfobacterota > BSN033 > BSN033 > UBA1163 > UBA1163. Next base: position 2,576,978 of record CAVXWK010000001.1, on the reverse strand, counting down.
CTTGGTCTATTTGAGTCCTTGGGAATCGTTTTCAAAATCACCAACGGATCATTGGTCAGATATAAGCTTTGTGAGTTGGAGAATCACCACCACCATATTATCTGCAAGGTATGCGGGAACGTGGTCGAACTAAATTTTTGTGATATTTCGGATTGGTCCAAAAAGGTGGCAGAGTCGACGGGCTACCAGGTAGTCGATCATCAGCTGAATTTTTTTGGATTTTGCAAGGACTGTAAGCCCTAAGTAACTGGAATTCAGGAGTCAGAAGGCAGGAGCCAGGAGACAGAGAAGAGAATTTATTCTTTAATTCTGATTTCTGAATTCTGCACTCTGGATTCTTTCTGATGTCAGGATTCTGGCTTCTGACTCCTGTATTCTGAATTTGTGTTGAAGAGGAGGAGTCGATGTCCCACATTCATCTTCCGGATGGAGTGTTACCTATTTGGCTTTGGGCCTCAGGTTTCATTGTGGTGATCCTCATCTGGACCGTCCTTTTGCGATTGATGAATAAAGAGGACTTGACCAGGCGCCTTCCGTTACTGGGGATGATGGCTGCCGTCATGGTCTTAGGTGCTTCCGTCGAAATTGTCCCCATCGCTTATCATGTGAACCTAACGGTTATTTCCGGAATCTTATTGGGACCTTCTCTCATCTTTCTGGCCACCTTTGTGGTCAATACTATCCTCGCCTTATTTGGGCATGGAGGAATTACCGTCATCGGGCTTAACACACTCATCCTCTCGATCGAAGGGGTATTGGGATATTTTCTTTTTCACCTCTTCTGGAAGGTCTTAAAAAGGTTAACCCCTGCCGTCTTTTTGGCCACCTTCATCGCCTTGCTTTTCTCCACCTCTGCCACGATCGGAGTAATCAGCCTAGGGACTTCCCATTATGAAGAGTTGATCCATCAGGAGAGGGGAAAGGGAATCATCGGATTCGAGTTTGGGAAAGAGAAGGAAGAGCATCATCCAGGCCAGCCTGCTGAGGAAAAAGTAAATTTGAAACGGTTTATCGCCATCGTCCTTCCTTTGGGTTTCATTGGGTGGATCTTAGAAGGAGTGATCACCACATTGATTGCTCGGTATATCCGGCGCCTGAGGCCAGATTTATTGCGTTTAAAGAGGGAACCCTTATGATTCAGCTTTCCTATTTGGATTATATCGCTGTGGAGAAGAGGAGTTTCCTTCATCGTCTCTCACCAAAGTTGAAAATCATCGGGATGCTCGTTATCTTATTCGTCATCGTCACCGTGAGGAGCCTTCCCGGGCTTTTCCTCCTTTATGTCATTCTCCTCACTTTGTATTTCGCGGCGAAGGTTCCGGTGAAAATCCTTTCGCTCACGCTCTATCCCCTCATCTTTGCCGTTCTTTTTATCTTTCTTTCCGGGTTTCAAATCTTTTTTATTCTACTTATCCTTTTGAAGATCCTCTGCGGCTCCACTGGAGTGGTTCTCCTCTTGGCGACCACTCCCTATCCTTCGATCTTCTCTGTCTTGGGGAGAGTCCTCCCGTCTTCTTTCGTGATAGCTCTTTTCCTGACTTACCGGTCGATCTTCATCCTCTTGACCGTCCTGGAAAATACACAACATGCTCTCTATCTCAGGGGAGGGGTTCAGTGGAAACATCCCTGGAGGAGTTTGATCAATATTTCAAATGCCTTTGGCCATCTGATCATCCAGGGGATTGATGCAAGTGAAAAGATGTATGAGTCCATGGTGCTTCGGGGATTTAAGGGCAAGATTCATTACAGAGGAGAATAGGCGATGAGGCAACAGGAGATGATTGTTTCAGTGGATTGCATTACCCATGTTTATCCGGATATGACGAAGGTGCAGATCTGCGGCCTGGACTTTATTGTGAACCAGGGGGAAAGGGTCGGAATCCTGGGAGCCAATGGCTGCGGAAAAACGACCCTTCTCAAACATCTCATGGGAGTGCTGGTGCCAAAGGATGGAAGCGTGAGGGTTTTTGGAGTGGACCCCGGAAAGGAATATTCCAAAATCAGACAAAGGATAGGGGTTGTCATGCAAGATGTGGATGAGCAGATCCTTGGCCCCACCGTTTATGATGATATCCTCTTTGCCCCGCTGAACTACGGCATGGAGAGGGTGGAGGCAGAAGCGCTGGCCAAAGCTGTAATAGAAAGATTGAATATCGAGTCGATCCAGGGAAAGATTGTCCATTACCTGTCGGGCGGTGAAAAGAAAAAGGTGGCCTTAGCCGGTGCATTGGTGTTAAAACCAGACCTGTTGATCCTGGATGAACCCTTTACGGGGTTGGATCCCAAGTCAAAGAGAGACCTTATTCACATTTTGAATGATTTAAACGCGGAGAAAGGGATCACTCTGATCATGACACTCCATGAGGTCGAATTGGTGTCTGAGGTGACGGACGTCCTTTACCTCATGCACGGACATGGGGATCTCAGCGAGCGCGGAAGACCGGATGAGATTTTCGGGAAGTTTAAGGACTTGGAAAGCTTTAATCTGGAAGAACCAACCCTGACGAAGCTCTTCAAGGGATTAAAGGAGGAAGGACTCGATTTTGGGGACCCCCTACGTATTGACGAGGCGATTGAATCCATAAAGAAGCATTGGATGAAAAGGTAAAGGCTGAGAGTTCGGTGTTCGGAATTTGAGACAAAGAAACTCCCGATTTTGATTCCTGAATACTGCCTTTTGTTTTTCGGGCCGAAAATGTTTTACTCCGAACCCTGAACTCATAACTCCGAACTTTTTATTATGAAACTTGGTAATCTTAGTTTGAGTGGCACTCTTTTTCTCGCGCCGATGTCGGGGATTACGGATTACCCGTTCCGTCAGATCGCCAAGGAGCACGGTTGCAGTCTGGTTTTTACGGAAATGGTCAGCGCGGAGGGATTGTTACGGAAGGGGAAATCCTTCTTAAAAATCGGAGAGGATGAACATCCCGTTTCCGTCCAACTTTTCGGCTCAAATCCTGAGATTTTAGCCGAAGCTGCTCGGGTGGCCGAGTCCATGGGAGCAGACGCGATTGATATCAATATGGGATGTCCGGCGAAGCAGGTGGTTGAACCCGGGGCGGGGGTCGATCTCATGCGTTTCCCGGAAAAGGTGAAAGAGATTCTTACAAAGGTGAGGGGGGCGGTAGAAAACCTTCTGACCGTCAAGATTCGCTCGGGGTGGGACGGGGAACATATCAACGCGGTCGAGATTTCAAAAATTGCAGAGGCCTGTGGTGTCGATGCGCTTTCCATCCATCCCAGGACAAGAGTTCAAGGATTTGGCGGTCGGGCGGATTGGGATCTGATTGGGAAAGTGAAGATGGCCATCCGTATCCCTGTGGTCGGAAATGGGGATATCACAACACCATTCTTGGCCAAGAAAATGTTCGAAGAGACAGGTTGCGACGGAGCAATGATCGGGAGAGGGGCTTTGGGAAATCCGTGGATCTTCGGTTTTGAAGATTTAGAGCGCGGGGACGAAGGAATGGCGGTTCCATCTATGGAGGAGAGAGAGAAGGTGATCCGTCATCATTTCGCGCTGGCGCAGATGTATTATGGAGAGAGATGGGCGGCGAGAAAATTTCAGAGACACGTTTACTGGTATACGAAGGGCTTCCCCGGCTGTGCCTCATTCCATTCAAGATTATCAGGACTAAAAGAAGGGGATGCTCTCCTGGAAGCCGTCCATTCCTATTTTGATTCCGTTCAAAGGAGGACTTCATGCCGATCGTATCAGTCAACGGAAGGCAGATCAACTACTGGACCGGGAGAAGAGGAATTTTAGAAAGGAGAGAAACGGTTCTCTTCATCCATGGAGCGGGAGGAGGACAGTATTCATGGAGCTATCAGAAGGGTTATTTTGAGAAGGAATTTAACCCGATCATCGTTGAGCTTCCCGGTCATGGAGAATCAGAAGGAGAAGGGGAGCAGGAGATCGCAAAGTATGCCGAGCATGTGGAGGCTTTCCTGAAAGCATTGGGCTTACGAAAAGCCTTTCTCGTCGGCCACTCCATGGGCGGAGCGATTGTCCAGACACTGGTTTTGTCGCATCCGGGAATGATTAAAGGGATCGTATTAGTGGGAACCGGAGCAAGGCTGAAGGTTCTTCCCATGATCCTAAATGGGATCAAGGACGATTTTGAGGAGACCGTTCGAAGGATGAATCAATTTGTATACTCTCGTAACGTTTCGCCGGTGCTTATTGAACAGGGAATCGCTGAGATGCTCCAATGCCGGCCTGGAGTCCTCTACGGCGATTTCCTCGCTTGTGATCGATTCGACCTGATGAACGAGATAGAGAAAATTGTCCTCCCCACGCTCATCCTGTGCGGAGCGGATGACCAGCTCGCTCCTGTAAAGTATTCCCAATTCCTTCACAATCGAATCAAAGGGTCGAAGATGGAAATCCTTCCCCAGGCTGGCCATAAGGTGATGATGGAGGCCTCTCAGCTCTTCAATGAGAAGGTCAGAGAATTTATAGAAGAGATAGTTCAGGGTTCAAGGATTCAAGGGGTCTAGGGTTCGAGACACCGAGGGTAGAAAGTGGAAGGTGGAGTGCGGCAATTTTATGAAACGCTGGCTGGTTGTGGAACTCCTGATCGCAAAAGAAATTGGAGAGGCGGTCTCCAATTTCCTGATCGAGCAGGGGGCCACAGGAATTGAAGAGCTCGATGGAGACCTGAAACGGGAAAGGCGGAGGGCTTATTTCCCGCGGGATGAAAGAAAGAGAAGAATTCTTGGCGTTCTCCGCCGTTATTTGAAATCACTGAAAAGGCTTTTCCCCGGACATCCTCCTGCCCAAATCAGGACGGCCTCTCTTCCCGAGCAGGATTGGGGTGAGAACTGGAAAAGGTTTTTTAAACCTGTTCAGGTGACATCCAGGTTTTTGGTAAAGCCCCCCTGGTCCAGAGTTCGATTGAAAAGAGGCCAGATCCCCATTGACATCACTCCCGGAATGGCCTTTGGCACAGGAACGCACGCTACTACTGTCCTGTGTATTCAGGCATTGGAGGAAAGACTCGAAAGGAAAGTACAATCTGTTCTTGATGTGGGAACAGGTTCAGGGATTCTTTCCATCATCGCCGCTAAATTAGGAGCTAAAGAAGTTTGGGGAATTGATATTGACGGCGTGGCTTTGGAGAATGCGAGAGAGAATGTGGAGAGAAACGAAGTTTCGGACATCGTCAAGATAAGAAAAGGAAGCATCGGAAGTCTTCAAAAAAAGTTCGACGTTATTATAGCTAATATCGATCTCAAGAGCTTAAGAAGGATGAGAAGATCTCTGGCGGGTCGCCTTAAAAACCCGGGGGTTCTCATCCTCTCCGGGATCTTGGAGGGGGAAAAAGAAAGAATCCGTCTCCACTACTTGAAAACCGGGCTCTTGCGATGGGTCAAAACCGCCCAAGAAGGAGAGTGGGTTTGCTTGACTTTTAAGAAGAAGTAGATAAAACCTGTCCATAAGTTAACTGTTTTCAAGAGGGTTGTCATTCCGGCGAAAGCCGGAATCCAGTTCTTCAAGACTTTCTGGATGCCGGATCAGGTCCGGCATGACGGTCCCTGTAAAGTGATTTCCGGATCATTACAATAAGGAGTAAAGTCATGCCGAGATTCTATATTCCTAACCCTCGCATTGAAAATGGGTTGCTCAAGATCGAGGGCGATGAGGTGAAACACATTCGAAAGGTTCTTCGCCTCAAGACAGGGGATGAGATTCTTGTCTTCGATGGGCTGGGCAAGGAGTTTGAGGGAACCATTGTTGAAGAGGGACGCTCCTCGGTCATGGTTAAGATTCGAGATATGCTCTCTCCAAAAAGAGATTCCCCCCTGGAAGTGACGCTGGCCCAAAGCCTGCTCAAGGGTGAGAAAATGGACTACTTGATCCAGAAGGCCACGGAGTTGGGGGTCAAAGAAATTATCCCTTTTTTCTCTTCGCGGTCGGTCCCCCTTTTGGAGAAGTCGAGAAGCCTGAAACGCCATCACCGATGGGAAAAAATTGCCGTTGAGGCCGCCAAGCAATGTGGAAGAGGAGTGGTTCCGAAGATCGAATCCCTTCAAACCTATTCTGATATGCTTCACGCCGCTTCAGCGGATCAGCTCCGTCTCATCCTCTGGGAAAGGGATGGGATCAAGCTAAGAGACATGTTGGAAGGATCGAAAGAAAGGAGGAAGGTTTTCTTCATGATTGGGCCAGAAGGAGGATTTAGCCAGGATGAGATTGAGAAAGCCGGAAGAGTTGGATTCATCGCGGTCACTTTGGGAAGAAGGATCTTAAGGGCTGAAACGGCGAGCCTCTGCTTTCTCAGTATTCTTCAATATGAATGGGGAGACGTGGGATAAAAGAGATTTCTGAAAAAGTCCAGAAATCTCTGATTGCACCGATTATGAAGTGATACCACTGACAAGAATCTGCGTAATCTTTCTTGGAATCTGCGTAATCAGAGAGCGAAGAATGCTTTTTGGGGGAGTTCTCATAAAAAGAGGGCCGATTCTTTAAGGGAATCGGCCCAACCAGAAAGGAGGGGGCATGAAGAAGAGGTACTTAAGCGGCTTTTTTCTCCAAACTATCGACAAACTCCTTATACGTCTTGCATTCCTGGATAAGCTTGCACTTTCTCCGGCAAACCTCTACATGAATTTTTGGGCTTCCTTTTCTCTTATCACAGATCAGATAACTCATTCTTGAGTCCCCCTTTCCATCTATCGGCAACCCGCGCAAATGGAGGTAATTTCTCTATATGTAGAATTACGCATATTTTAGAACACAAAATATAGAAATGTCAAGAAAAAAAATCAATTTTTACACAAATAATTTGCTTTTTATTTCAAGAAGTTACTAACTTAAACAAAAGTAAAGTAACAATTTATTAAATCATCTTCATGAAATTTAAAGGCTAAAGCATTCATATGGCAATTAGTGTAAAGGCGGGTGAAATGAAGGATCAGAGCATTTCTGAAGTATTTCTTATCTATCAACAATCCGACAGTCAGGGGTGTCGTAGGGCGAAAAGCTTCAATTCAGAATGCGCTCCGATGTGCGTGAAATGTTTATTTGCTGTGAAGAGATGACAACGATGCGAGATTGCAGCCGATGCGATGAGCACATCGCATGGTGCTTCCCGGTTTCCCTTTTCCGATGAGTTTGTTCTTCAGTTCCGCAGCCCTCACATAGTCTTCCCTGGTCAGGTCGATCAGAGGAAAGGCTTTAAAATACTCCTTCGAAGTTGAGGGTGTCCCTGATTGTTCAACGGAGGATTGTCTGGATAATTGGAAGGGAATAAAGCGGAGGGAGGTTCTTTCTGGTTATTCTCTATCTAATCACTGTAAAGGGTTTCTTAGTTTGGTGAGTTTGCCTCAACTTGACCATCCCATTTGCTCCCTCCTTTTTGGCCTGTCATTCGAACCTCTTTCTCCTTTAATTGAGTCTTAAAAACTTTCGGATGACTTCTTCATCATCCACTCCCTCTGAATGGAGTCAAATCCCTATTCAGATTTATCTATTGCCTTTCTTCCTAAACAACACACTCCTATTAAAGCTCTTTTCCATCCCGGAACACCATTGTTGGTAAGAAGCACACTCTTCCGGAGTAATCCTTATGACCTTCGTTATTAACTCTCCTTGATAAAATATCCTCTCACCTTCTCGCCGATAGCTTGAGCGAAAATCAAAGTACTGATTTTTTATCTCCGTCGGCTCTGGTAAATAATAATGTTCGTAACCCCCCGGTACGTTAAACTCTACCTCATCCTTCTTATAAGAAGTATTCCAGATTTCGATGGGGTACTTCAGGTCCTTTTCACCTATGGCAGGACAACTTTTCTGTATTTCAGGCACATCGAATATCAAAATATCCCCCGCCTTTCTGCAATAATCCTTCGCATTGTATTTAATGGTTACCTCAAACCTCTCTTTAAAATTCAAAGGGTCCGAGTGCGTATATGTCAAAAGCTTTGCCCCTGAAGATATTTTATCCACTCTCTCCTCCAATGAGTCTTTGATCTTTGTTGGGCTACTCTTTTTGAAAAATGAGCGGAGAGTTGCTTCTTCGCCGCCGAGGCTAAAATTCCTGACTTCACATTGTATGTTTCCATCTGACTCTATTTTTATTTGAGACTGGCTATAATACGCATTTTCTTCCGGTTTGGCTAAGGGAGTTCTCGCAAAAACAATTTTTTTGTTATCAAAGATGAGAACATCCCGCTCTTGATCACTGATGGGGAGATAATTGAAACGATAGTTTTCAGCGACGGGATCAAAAAAATTGTATTTACCTTCCTTTTTTGTAACCGCGATACAATGATTGAATTGAAATGGATATGGAAAACCCTTGATCAAATTCCCCACACTGCTGGTAGGAATTAATACGTAGTAAGCAGGAATTCCTGCCACCTTTAACATACTAATCAAAAGGGTACTCTTATCCTTACAATCACCATATTTGTTCTCAAACACCTTTTTGGCACTTTCTGGTTCGTACCCTGATTTTCCCAGATCAATAAAGACATACCTGATCTCCCTTTTTACATAATCAAAGATAGCTTCCATCTTCTCTCGGGAAGTCGAGAGACCTTTGGTCAACTCAGCCACTTTCCTCTTTATCGCCTCATCTGGCTCGGTCTTGCCTGCTATCTTTCCCCTCCACCAATTGGAAAACTCCTCCCATGAATTCATCGTAGTTACCAATATACGAAAGGCCACCTCGTCCGTAGGGGGCATGGACTTTTGTTCAATAATTTGAGGTATATTTTTATATTCCCAAAGATAAGTCTTTTTATTCCCATCGTGAATAATCTTTGGAGACGATTGGACACCTGGAAGGGGATTCAATACCAGGTATTTCAAATCCGTATCTCTATGGGTGATGACCTTATATCTGCAGAGGTAAGTGGGATCGTAGTCCTGAAAATAGAATTCATCTGAAAACTTTCCTTCAATTTCAGGCCTCTGCTTCTCTTGCACAATCTTATAGTCGATGATTGAGCCGACGGTTACTCCGGGCATCGAAAAGGTGAGTTCCTTATAGTCACTATAGGAAGGGTAATTGGTAAAAGGTGTGACTACCTTTACAGCATGTTCATTTAAGGAGATGATCTTCCCTTCTGGGGTGATCGTCCTTGCGTAGATGACTGAAGCAGTTTCTGTGCCGGAGTTATAACCAATCTCAACGTCCCCCTTATCCTTACCCCTCTCTTTCAATATTTTGAAAACTTCATGGACGGTTTCTTTGCATCTTCCATCCTCGAAAACCTCCACAATATCTTCATCCAAAATATTAATGATGCCCGCATCAGGATAGAACTCAGCCGGTGGGATATTACGGATGAGATGTGTAACTTCATCATCTGTGGTCAATTCAGGTTTCAGATGACCAAGGGTGCATGAGAAGGCGAGAAAAACGAAGATTAAAGGTAGAATCAGTTTTAAAAAAGGTATTTTTTTCATTTCCATCCTTAAAGTGAGTATATAACATCCAACCCTCTCTGTCCTAATAATCTTTATCTGCGCTATTTCTTCTCCATATCGTAGGCTTTAATCACCCGATCTGTAAGGTCAGTGGAATTAGAACTGAAAAGCAGAACGTTTTCATTTTTCTGCAGAATAACAGTGTAGCCCTCATTTGTTCCAATCGCTTGGACTACCTTTATAAGGTTACTTGCAATGTTTCTTTCCATCTCGATGCGCTTCTGATTAAGCTCATTCTGAACGTCTTCTCCCCATCTCTGAAAATCTCGAAGCTTAGTCCGAAATTCCTGTTCTCTTGTCATCCTGGCTTCCGGCGTCAACAGCAGAACCTGCTTCTCCAGTGATTCTTTCATCTCTTTAAGCTCATTCTGCTTTTCAGTGATGGCGCGTTGATCTCTTTCCGCCTCTTTGATAAGCGCCTTTTTAGCTTCTTTTCCTGCATTACATTCATTCACTGCCTTCTGCATATCAAGCCATCCGATCTTTAGATCAGCAGAGTAAACCCGTCCCGTAAGTAATCCTCCTATGATTATGAGAACGAGGATTCCGATGAAGTTTTTAAATATCGTCATTTCTTCCCCCTCGTAGTATTATTTAATGGCCTGGCTTTGTAGCGATACGGTTGACGATTTATATTATTGGTTGGAACGGATTCTATGGATCAGTTTCCCAAAATAGAATTTTCCGACTTTAATGAATAATAAATAATATCCTAAAAGAAGTTAAACGGGCATTAAATTTAGATGAAGATTTCTTAAGGAGTAAAAGAGCGCATAATCCTGCGTTTTTGACTTAGGGTAAGAATTCAATTCATGCCTATTTTTTACCTTTGCCCCCAATCTCTGTGCCTCTTCCATCATTTCTTTCAGGATTGGAGTCACTTCGTCTCTCGCTTCAATAGGGGCTTCCAGTAGAATTTCATCATCGACGCAAAAACTCCTCTCCGTTACCCAATGAGCATAGCATACATAAAGAGGGCGCCTAATGGTGTTAAGGGTGTGTTTATCCCTTCCCTAAACAGCTGTCTTAAGTGGAGCCGGCTAATTTAATTCTGGGAATGATAGATAATCTTTGAGGTGTTAAGGCGAAAAAGAGAGGGATGTAATATTTACAGATGATCCGAGGGACGTTTTAAGCGTTTTGATCGGTATTAAATGGACAAAGCCGAATTAAGGTTTTCATAGGTACAATTTATCTTAGTTTTGATCGCTTCCAAAGCCCCTGTTTGCAATGGTTAATGCATGGTTGAAAAAGTTTCATGATGATCTCACCCCGTTACCCTTGCTTCATCTTCTCCTGTTTCTCTTTCTCCTCCTCCTGCAGTATCCTCCGCAACACCTTTCCCACCATGGTCTTGGGCAAGTCCTTGCGGAATTCGAAGAATCTGGGAACCTTATAGCCTGTCAGTTTCTCCCTGCAGAACTGCTGCAGCTCTTCCTGCGTTGCCTGGAGCCCCTCCTTGAGGATCACCCATGCCTTCACGGCCTCGCCCTGCCGCGGGTCCGGGATACCTCCCACACAAACCTCCGCTACCGCGGGGTGCATCATAAGTATCTCCTCTATCTCACGCGGCCACACCTGAAAACCTCCACACTTGATGAGGTCTTTCTTTCGCGATGTCAGGAAGAGGAAGCTATCTTCATCCATGTAGCCGATATCTCCTGTGTATAGCCATCCATCGCGTAACGTCTCGGCTGTTTCTTCCGGCCGTTTCCAGTATCCCTGCATGAGCTGAGGCGCCTTGATGATGATCTCCCCTATCTCTCCCTGTTTGAGCGTCTTTGTTCCGGTAGCGATGTCCACGATGCGCACCGCGACGTTGGTCGGAGGAACCCCTACCGATCCCTGCTTCCATTTGCCTTTCACGGGGAAAGTTGCGCCAACGATCCCCGATTCCGTTAGACCATATCCCTCTACAACGGGGCCACTGATGAGTTTTTCGAACCGGTGCTTGGTCCCGCTCATTAGCGGAGCTGCGCCCGAACCAATACGTTTCAGCGACCGCAGATCGTCCGATTTCAGGCCAGGGTAGTTCAGTATAGCGGTCAGCATGGTGGGAGTAGCCGAAAAACGGGTTATCTTATAATCCCTGATCGTATCCACCACATTTTTAATATCCCTTGGGTTTTGAATCAGCACCTGGGGGACGTGAGACATCAGCGACGCACCGAAGGAGCCATAGATGCCGAAAGAATGGAACAGTGGCAGCGGCACCAGCGATTTGTCCTCCCATTCGACAATTACCGATTTACCCCATTCCCTGTGTACCATGGCAGTAATGATGATCGAATGGTGGCTGCCCATAACGCCCTTGGGAGTGCCGGTCGTACCACCGCTGAAAAGGATGAGGGCCGTTTCCGATGGGTTGACTTTGACGCCGGGGCGAGGTGAACCCCTATATTTATCGATCAGGTCAGTCCACCAAACATCTCCTTTTTCGAGCTTGATTGAATCACCCTCCTTCTTCATCGGCAACTTGGCGTAAGTCTCGATATCCGAAGCAATTACGAGACGCAGCTTGGTGCGCGGCTGGAAGGACTTGACTGCCTGATGGTAGGTCGAACCGATAACGGCCACCTCCGCTCCGACATCGCTTATCGAGCGCTCTAATTCGAACGGTGTATACAGCGGATTGAGCGGCACCACGATGGCCCCTGCCTTCCAAATGGCAAAGAAGGCAATAAAACTCTGCGGGCAGTTGAGGAAAAGGCACGTCACTCTGTCCCCTTTTCTTACTCCGTCGGCTATGAGCGCGGCAGCGAGGGCATTGCTGTGCTCTTCGACCTCTCGGTGGGATACCTCTCTTCCCTGAAAGATGACGAGAGGATGCTCCGGCATCTGTCTCAGGGTATCTGCGAGCACATCGAGCACTGTGATATCAGGATAGGGTTGCAATGTGTGCGACACGCCGTCCTCATAGTGCTTTAACCATGGATGGTCCTTCATAAAACACTCCCTTAAAAGAAACACGGAGAAAGAAGCCAATGATGAAGAAGATATTACGAATTGGGAGAGGTGTCAAGGTCAGAAGAACAAGAGAAGAACAAGAGTGAAAGAGATCTGAACATCGTTAATGACCAGGACTTGAAAGAAACCGCTTTAAAATTTCAGGATTATCAAGAGAGGAAAAGCACCTCGGTTGGAACCATAACTCCCAAACAAGGGGAAGTTATTCAATTTCGGCATACAGGAAGTGAATAGACAAGAGCTTCGATAACCATGAGGGGCAAAAATTCAGCCACAATTTAGTCACAGTGGGGTTAAGCCGGATAAAATATGGCAGCTCAAATATCTCTTTAACCCTGCCTTCCTCTTAATCTTCCCCTCCTCTCTCACTCCCATAACGCCTCCTAACAAAGCCGGTGACGATGCTGAGCCAAGCATTACTAACTCAATAAACTTACTCAGGGTGGTTTTCAATTGAGGAGAGTGGCTGGGTATCTGGGGTGGGAGCCACTTTTTGGCCATTCCTTATCATTTGTTGTCCTCTGGGTCAGATATGTTTGACAAGACAAATCGCTGAGCATATAATTTTGGGCCATAGGAATGGAGATTGGTGGGAGACGAAAAAGGTTTTTAATATTGACGATTATTTTAGTCTTTTGTTTTTGGAAGGTGAGTCTCGGTCTTGTTCATAAAACCCTGGCGAAATGCTCCTCTCCAAGCCTTGATAATACAGCACTCAGAAGTGAAAAAATGATGTTCATATAAGAAATGGTTTTTGAACGGTTGAAAAATGGATTTGCTCATTGTTCTTTTGATGCCATCACGCAACCAAAGATTTGAGGTCAGGTCAGTCTGCATTGATTTCCCCGCTTCTGACCCTTTCCCTCTGTCTTTACACCTTCTTACCATTTTCAAGAATGTCTAATCTCAAGCAGGCGGTAGAAATATCTCTTGTTAGCGAGTAAAAAAACCACCTGCTTCCGTGACCATGCCTTTGTTTGGCAACGTTGGTAGTCATTCCACAATAATTTTCCCTTCATCTACTTGCCTGCCAAACTCGCTGATGTGATAAATGCCTTCGACCATTGCGTACCCAAGGATAATGAATAGGCATGCCACGATAATTATTCGAAAAGAAAAACCTTGAAACAGAAACCTCAACCTGTATAACCCTTCATAGAATACCAAATAGCAGCCGAATAAATAGGGTATCATGCCTCCTATCGGTATTAGGCTTTTGGACCAACTCTTCTGCTTTCTACCTTTGTCTATTACAATCAATAGACCGTAAGTTATCATTGCGGCCACAGAGAGAATAGCACTTAAAATCAGGAATAGATATCGAGTGGTAAGTCCGTTGCGATAGATTTGAACGACAGAAAGGATGACTATGAATGAAGCTGCCAAGATAGCCTTTGTTGTGAGACGGGCAATGAGGATTTCTGATTGAAATGCAGAATAACGATTCACTACAATCTACGCCTATCTTAGTGGTGAAAAAGAAGAGCTCTCAAAAAAACCAATACGAAGTAAAAACCAAAACCTATAGGTATAAGGCCAATGAAAAACCACAGCCAACCCGATTTGCCTTTTCTTCTTGCTATGACTGCGGCTGTCACACCACACCAAAAAGACAAGCCCCAACCATTTATACCTTTCGGCGGGGTGTGACCAAATAGCATAGCGACGGTATTGCCCACGAACGCAAGCCCAAATATGGTTAAGTAAAGAACATACACTGACGTACTTGACAACCATGATTGTCCCTTCTTTTGCATCTTCCCCTGCCTCTCGATGAAGCCTATCGTTCGGGTGTACTTCTCTTTTGCGTCGTCCGGTGCGGAATCCCTCATCCCGTGAAGGAGCGGCAATAATAGTAGGCCTGGATAATCCGACATCCCATCCCGGAATCGATACGCCATTACGTTCTTGGATGGGCATTTCCTTAAAGGGATATCATCAGAAACAAAGTCAGCACGAATCGGGTCAAACCCGACCCGCAGAAACTCCAGGGTGGCCGAGGGAGTTAATAAAAGTCCGATCCAATCCTGATCCTCGCAATATCGATGGGCTTCAAGGAAAGACGGGCCGAGGATTATCGGCGGAGAAGCTGAAGTAAAGGCAGTTCCAACGCTTATAGCGCCTCTTAGGGGCAATCTGATCTCGACAGACCTGGTGATGAGTCTTGTACATAGAAGACTGAACCAACCGTAAGAACGCAATGGATTACCGCCGTCGAGGTCGGGTGCAAAAACCACAATCGTATCAGAGAAGACCATACACTCCACCTGTCCGTATCGTATCACATCCTGATCATCCAACGTTCCTAGAAGGTCATCAAGCTGCCCCATCAACATCGCCCGTGGGAATTCCTGGTCCGTCTGTCGAATCAGACTTGTGAAACCCAGAATGTCAAAAACACCAACAAAAGCGTCTCTTCGCTTCCACTCAATCATCGGGCCTACACTCATACTGGTTAACGCCAAACACGGCCTTGAAGACCGGCGAACCTTTGGACTGCCGACAGACGGCTAAAACCGGAAATCCAATCAGACAGTTTCTTACTGCCTACCGTTTTCGGAAATGTCCAACCTCCATCCTTCAGCCTGGACCATTTTGGCTTGTTCCTGTTCCCCTGATTCACGGCTCCTTTTTCACTATATAACCCCCAGGCAATCGATAGAGTTTATATTTAGCGTATTGGAAGTCTGCTTCTTATATTTATCAAGTTTAGCTGTATATTCTCAATGATTTCAATAGTGAATCAATGGTAAATATACATATTAAGTAAAATCTGTAATAAAGTGTTATAGTCAATCTCCCGCTCCATGCGATCCATTTGTCTATCCCACTCCGCCTTTTGTTCCTCCACGCTTGGCACGCTTGGAAACTTGCAGCCATAAGCATAAAATTCCTTCCACCAGTTGGTGTAATCAGGTCCGTCGGTATGCGAAGGGGGGAGTAGCACGAAGGATTTGTCGTCTCTCTTAATCGCGTCATCAATATATTTTTTTTCGCAATCATCCCCCTGGGCATGGTACAATAGGCTTTTGAGATGTTCTACCTTCTTAGGCGTCCATCGGGACTTATCTAATAACAGCTTCGGAATATCCTTGAGTTCATCGTATGTAAATCCATCCCTAAGCAACTGATCAATGTCGCGGATTGCCATCTCTCTGCAAAAAGGCTTCGCCTCCGCGGTGGCTTTCTCTTTGACAATCTCGGCCAACTGTTCCGGTGAATGCCTCTCTTCTGGATTGATGCAGCTGCTCAAATTATTCATGCAGCCTCCCTCGAGCAGTCTGTCGCAAACAGGCTTCTTCCAAAAGGCCACCAACCTGGCTTGTTTTTCTCGCTGTTCCCATTCCTCCCAAGTCATCTGATGAGCGCAACCTAAAACCAAAAGTACGGACCCAAAAGCCAAAATGACTAAAAGAAGTTTTTTCATAGCGCCTCCCATTTTACATTCGCCTCTCACGGTAAACGTGGGTTAAACGGCCAATGATGGTTGTCCCATTCTACCACCGTCGCAGGGGAAAGCAATCAAAATATCAAGGTTTCCCGGTTGCCATCCCGGAGATAAATTGGTAGATAATGAGAAGCATGAGTGAACAGGCACAAGTGCGAACCTCAGTCCGAACTGCGCATACCGGGAAGGCCCCAGCGATTCGAAAAATGAAGTTGAGGTATCCAGAACTTAACAATTGCGAGATTGCTCGCCGCGTGGGAAGTGATGAGAATAACGTACGAAGAGTGCTCCGAAGTTTCATGGGTAAGATTCCAGAAGAGGACTTAAAAACATTTCGGGAAAACAAGGCGGAAATCTATGATGCATTACAAATGCGGTTTCTTAAGTCCCTATCGGATGAAGACATCGCAAAAACGTCTGCATATCCACGAATTGTGAGTGCAGGGATTCTTGAGGATAAAGCACGGACTATCCGAGGGCATTTGAGCTGGTCCCCACGAACGTCTTGATCTTTAAATTTTGTTTTAGGGCCTTGAAAAAGATTTCTATAGGGTATGTCCTCTATATAGATTAAAAGATTTGTCCAATTGAAAAATCTGTCTGGTCTGAGGATTGGTGGTATCTCGAATTCATTTCACGGTCCTTGAATAGAAAATTCTTGTCTCGACAGGGTCTACATTTCAGCATCTGCAATCGACAGGTATTTTCCCGTTGCCTCTCAGGTGAAACAGGAAAATCATCCTGGACGATGCTCATTCATTTCAAATCATTTATCAGGGTCGTGTGAGCGTTCCTTTCTCCACTAACTCTATTCTGGATAGCCACCTATAAGGACGATAGAAAAAAGAGTGAGCAGGCTTACCTCTTATAATCCTCCAGATGACAGGAAGGATCAACTTAAAGGGTGCTCACTCAATTAAAAACATTTCTTTCTCAGAATAGATTCAATTGTGGAAAAGGAATTTAGATGGGTTTTCCTTGGATGGTAGGATGGGTTTAGAAGGATTCACCTTGGATGACGCTCTGTCACTATGGAATGAATTCCTTTCTGAAATTGTGAATTCTTGCAGCCGTCTGTTCGTCCTCAGTATCGCCGAAGATACGCCACCTCATTTCACGCTGCCAGGCCACGAAATATGAAAGCATGGCGTTGTGAGCTACCCAGGAGAAGCCATAACCAACGCCATACTTCCCGTTAGCGTTTTCTTCGACTTTCCCGGATGACTCAAACATTCTTGAGAGACAGAAATTCATCAGTCACAATCAATGAAAAAGGGGTTAGTCTTGTTTGGCTAACCCCCTGATTTTAAAGTGCCGGGTCGCGGAATCGAACCACGGACACGAGGATTTTCAGTCCTCTGCTCTACCGACTGAGCTAACCCGGCATCGTGATTGATAGAGAAATTTATATTACAAGCCCCCCAATGTGTCAAGGGTTAGTTGTAGGTTTTTGCGGCTTCAGTTTCAGGATCCTATAAATGAAACCCATATCAAGGTTCTCCCTTAGCCCCGTTTCCAAATTGTTAAACCCTTCCCTCTTCATTCGGTGGTAATATACGACATCGCTTCTGCTCAAAGGACGCAACCCCTTTCTTTTCCTTAGGCGGCTGATGAACCCTCTTCGAAATTCGTCGTTATCAAAGATCCCATGGATATAGGTTCCCCATACCCTTGCGTCCTTAGAGATCGCCCCATCTTCAATCCGGACATTTTGGTTTCCCTTTTTACGAATCGTGAAGACCGGTGAGGTATTATTCTTCCTGTCCGTTCTTCCCATATGAATCTCATATCCTAAAATTTTCCCAGTTTTCCATGGGAGAAGGTCTTTTTGAGACAGCCTTGCTTCCACCTGAGAAGTCACTTTTCTCTTTTCAATTGTCGTTTCAACATCGAGCAAACCCAAACCGACGATACTCTTTCGATTTGTCTCGACCTTAAAAGGGTCACAGATCAACCGACCCAACATTTGATATCCTCCGCATATTCCAATGACAAAACCACCCCTTTGACGATGTTTGAGAATTGCTTTGTCATACTTGGATTTTCTGAGATAGGCGAGGTCACCTATCGTATTCTTGCTTCCTGGAATGATGATTAGATCAGAAATTGGAATTGTGTTCCCGGGCCTTATATAGCGGAACTGCACTTCCGGTTCTTTCTCCAAGGCGTCGAAATCTGTAAAATTTGAGATGTGCGGTAGACACAGAACTGCTATTTTAATATCTCCTTTCTTCGGACTCAATCCAACGTTTTCTACAGAAACTCCATCCTCCTCCTGCAAATAGAGATCTTTGAAGTAAGGGATAACACCGATGACGGGCAATCCCGTCTTTTTCTCAAGAAAATCCAGCCCCGGCTCTAATAAACGTATGTCCCCGCGAAATTTGTTGATGATAAACCCTTTGATTCTTTTTTTCTCTTCTTTACTCAGCAGTTCAAGAGTTCCGATGAGAGAGGCAAAGACCCCTCCCTTGTCAATATCGCCCACCAAAATAACAGGACAATCCGCGATCTCCGCCATTCCCATATTGGCGATGTCGTTCTTCCTCAGATTGATCTCTGCAGGGCTGCCTGCACCTTCGATGACCATCAGCTCGTATCTTTCTTTCAGACGACAAAAACTTTCTTTGACAGCCCTTACGGCTCTTTTCTTAAATTGATGATACCGGTTGGCAAACATGTTTCCGTAAACTTTTCCATGGACGATGATCTGGGCGCCGATATCTGTATTGGGCTTGATCAGGATTGGATTCATATCCACATGAGGCTCGATCCCCGCTGCCTCTGCCTGGACCACCTGGGCTCTTCCCATCTCCCCTCCTTCCCTGGTAACAAAGGAGTTTAAAGACATGTTCTGCGATTTGAACGGAACGACATTGAATCCATCCTTTTTGAAGATCCGACAGAGCCCGGCTACGATCAGGCTTTTTCCAACATAAGAACCCGTCCCCTGGATCATCAACGATTTCATCTCTTCTCTCCGAACGCTTCAGGGTGAATCATTTTAGTCAAGGTCTCCAGCCCCTCGACGATCCGAGGCGTTGGGCGATCGACTAAATTCGAATCAATCACATAGATCGCATTCATCTTCACAGCGGGGAGTTCTTTCCAGGATTGCCACATCTTCATCAAATTCAAATAATCTCTCTTGCTGTCCATGGAGCTCAGGATGATAACCCCCGGCGCCTTCGATAGGATTGTCTCGACGCCATAGACAGGATAGCTTCCTGACTCATTCTCTGAAATACTCCTTCCTCCTGCCAGGCGGATGAGATCGTCTCCGAGCGATCCTCTTCCCACAGTGACAATGGGAGAGTAGCCGACTTGGAAGAAGACCTTTGGCCTCGGAAGAGACTGAGTGAGTCTGACGACCGCCTCCTTCTTCTTTGTTATTTTCCGTACGATTTCTGTCGATTTTTCCCGCCTTCGAACAACTTCTCCTATATTCTCGATCGTTTTGACAACTCCGTCAAAACCCGTTGGGTCAACGACATAGACAGAGAAACCAAGATCGCTCAGCCTTTGAACGGTGTCCATTCGATTGCCGTCTCTGATACCGAGGATCAAATCCGGCTTCAACGACACAATTTTTTCGATACTCGGATTCACAAACCCCCCAATCCTCTGTTTGGTCAAAGCCGCCTCAGGATAATCGCAGAAGTCCGTCACCCCTACGATTTCCTCACGAAGCCCCAGACTGAAGAGGATCTCGGTGAGGCTTGGGGCCATCGATACAATTCTTTTCGGAGAGTCAGGAATTGTTACTTTTCTTCCAACCTCATCCGTGAACAGGCCTTCCTGCCCTTGCGCAGGGATATGGGGGAAGAATAGCACGAAGATCAAGAGAATCGATTTTCTAATCATTTTTTTCCGAGACACCGGCTTCTGAAAACGTTGCCATTTCGTCAAGGATCTTCAGACTGGCCTCAACCAAGAATATCCCCAAGGCAGCGCCGGTTCCTTCACCCAACCTCAGGTCCAGGTTCAGCAAGGGTTTCAGGCCGAGGTGTTCTAATAGGACCCGATGCCCTCGCTCAGCGGACTGATGGGAGGCGATGAGATAGGGCTTGACTTCAGGCGAAAGGATTGCCGCAATCAAGGCCGCCGCGCCAGAGATGAAGCCATCGATGACCACCGGGATTCGATACCTGGCTCCGGCCAAGATTACTCCCGCGATCCCCCCAATCTCAAATCCTCCAACCTTCGATAGGACATCGATCGCATCCTTTGGATCGGGTCGATTTAGTTCCAGGGCTTTTTTGATTACCTTGACCTTTTTCTCCCATCCTTTATCGTCAAGGCCTGTTCCCTTTCCGGTGACAGCGGCAACGTCAGCGCCTGTTATCGCGGCTGTGATAGCGCTGGAAGCAGTCGTGTTTCCTATTCCCATATCGCCTGTTCCCAAAATATCAACCCCTTTGGTTAACTCCTCTTCCACCAACTGAAACCCTGCTTCGATAGAACGGACGGCTTCTTCCCGGCTCATAGCAGGTCCTGCAGCCATATTCCGAGTCCCCATGGCTACTTTCCTATCTTTTAGGTCGGGATGCCGTTCAAGGACAGAGGCAACTCCCAAGTCTGCCACAAGAACTCTGGCTCCTATGTGTCGGGCCAGGACATTAATCCCGGCACCGCCTCGAAGAAAGTTATAAACCATCTGGGGAGTGACTTCAGAGGGATAGGCGCTCACTCCGTCCTTCGTGACACCATGGTCTCCTGCCAATGTGAAGATGACTTTGTGGGTGATTCGGGGTTTCGGATCTCCCTTGATTCCCGCCACCTGGATGGAAAGGGTCTCAAGTTGCCCTAATGAGCCTTGCGGCTTCGTCAGGCTGTCCTGCCTGATTCTCGCCTTTTCCATAGCTTTTTTGTCCAAAGGTCTAATGCCAGCAATTATTTGGTTGATTTTATCCATCGTTCCTCCTCTCAATTCTATAATTGGATTGGTTCAAGAATGACCAAAAGGATAAGACAAAGAAGTTCTGACAATTCGTTTGCCCCTCCTAAAACATCGCCTGTGACCCCGCCAAGTTTTCTTATAAAAAAGAATTTATATCCGATGCTGAAAAGGCAGATGCCAACAAGTAGTAACAGCCCTTTCCATCCCTGAAGAATAAAGGCGATAACACAGGTTGATGCTAAGGATATAATCATTTCACGGAGCTTAAGGTTTTCAGAAAAGGGTTTTGCCAACCCTCCACCAGGTCTTGCATAAGGCGATCGAAAACAGACCAAAACCATGGAATTTCTTCCCATCACCGCCATCAAGATAAGCGAGCAAGGAATGAACGCATTCGATAGTTGGTCCAGAGCCAGATATTTGCCGCCGATGAGCAGGATGAGGCCGATCACTCCAAAGGCGCCGATTCGACTATCCCTCATCACCTCAAGAATCCTTTCTTTTGGCCCGCCAGAGGCCAGACCATCCAGGGTATCAGCGAAACCATCCAGATGAAGACCTCTTGTCAGGAAAGCAAGAAGTCCCACTACCGACCATAGGGTGATGGACATGGGAAGGAAAAGAGAAAAGACATAATAACCCATGGTCAGGAGGAAGCCAATCACAAGGCCGACCAAAGGAAAGAATGCCATCGAGCGAGCTAATTCCTTCTCCTCTGAAAGCCGATTTTGCCCTGCAGGCAGAATGGTAAGAAATGAAAGGGCCCTAAGGAAGTGTCTCATCTTTTCCTTTCAGGCAGGTCGGAATCCCTGAGACCATAAAGATGACCATATCTGCCGCTTCGGCTATCCTTTGATTGGCCATTCCTGATAGGTCTCTGAAACGACGGCTTAGCGGGTCGGCTGGGACGATTCCCATCCCAACCTCATTCGACACAAGGATGAGTGAGGTTTGTTTCTCCTGAATCGTATCGATCAGTGCATTTACCTCCTCCATGATCTCCGAGTCGTCCTTCCGTCTCATCAAAAGATTGGAAAGCCAAAGCGTGATGCAGTCCAACAGGATGACATCCATCTCATGGTCATATCGTCTGATTTTTTCGACAATCTCTATCGGTTCTTCAATTGTCTGCCATTCCGGACTTCTAATCTTTTTATGATGCTCTATGCGCTGAGCCATCTCTTCATCAAGGCCCTCACAGGTCGCCAGATATAGTTTTTTTGAAAAATGTCGATTCGCATAGTCCAAAGCGAAGCGACTTTTCCCACTTCGGCATCCCCCGGTGATCAAGATTATCTTCTTTCCCATTCTTCCTCCAAGGTGATGAGGGATTTGTTGAGATCCTCAATCGAAAAGACCTCTATAGAAACAATACCATGGCAATTGCGAAGGTGTGAGAAAATTAATTTCAAAGTGGGGTCGGGTAATCGATCTATCCCGAGATGGTCGATCCCATTTTGAAAACCATGGAGATGAATGATCGAAGTTTTGGGAAGATATTTATCTAAATAGAATCTGAGATCCTGCCCGGAGATCAGGATATGACCGATATCGAGGCAGATTGAGAAGCCGGATTGTTCTACGACGTCTTCAATCCATTCGAGGGGATATCCGAGCGTCTCGATGGCTATGCGATTCAGCTGGACCCCATGTTGAGCCATCTCTTCTACGCTTCGAAGGAGACGCCTCCGCCAGAGTTCAACATTGGTTTCTTCTCGTCCGTTGGGATTCCTCAGATCGAAATGGAGGACATAAACGGACGGGTTTAGCCGAAGGGTTCTTTCCATCACTGTCTTCACGACGGAAATGCCTTTGGTTCTTATTTCTTCGTTTTCGTCCCCGAGGAATATATCTATCGGAAGGTGGATATTAAAAGCGATGTCCTGACGAAGACAGAAGCTCATCAGTTCTTTGATTTGGGCATCGTCAGGATAATTATCCTGGCTCTCACTTTCAAAGAGGACTAATTCTATTTCATCCAGAAAAGGGGCGAGCATCGCCACATTCGGAAGGATATGATCCGGATAGATGTAAGATGTCGTGGACAATTTGAATGGAAACATATTTTTGTAACTCTTTGGAAGAGGAGTGTACTCCATGTTGGGCCTTCTTGATCCTAAAAGATGTAAGACATCCCTCCGATGAAATTCCGTCCAGGCGACGGGTAAAAGTATTGTGCTCCCCCTTCGAAAACACCGAATTCCGAATACTTTTGATTGGTCAGGTTATTGACACCGACGAAGGCCTTCAATCCCTTCCAGGTGTAGGAGAGCTTTGCGTTGATGGAATAATACCCACCCAATTTATCTGACTGATTGGCCCAATCGCTGATATAGTATCGGGACCCTACAAGATTGGCGCTGGTACTGAAGAGTAAACCGTCGCATATTCTGCCCAGATGACTGCTTAGATCCAATCTTTCGATCAAGAGACGCCCTATTTGCACATCCGCCCCAACCGAGCCCTTATGTCTCGGTACCCCAGGGATATCATTTCCTAAATAGGGTTCCGCTTGCAGGGTAGGCTTAATATAACTATAGTTTCCCCAAAGAGTGAGCCATTGGAGGGGTTTCATCTTTGTTCCTAATTCAATTCCCAGACGCCGAGTCTTAGGAAAGTTTGTATTAGCATATGTGTAAGGGTCAAAGAAGATTTCGTCTCGGTTTTCGATCCAGAAGAGCGTCAGGCTGGTTTCAATCTGATCCGTAAAAGCATGGCGAACACCAGCCTCATATTGATATCCCGTTTGGGGTTTCATCCCGGGGTTCACCTGAAAGGTCGGGAAATATTGGATTAATTCGTCGGAAACGGGGAAGCGGAAGCTCCTTTTGACGCTGAGCCAGGCAGAAGATTTTTTGTCAAAGAGATAATCCAAACTCACATTCCACGCAGGCTCGCTAATATTTGCCTTATCCGTTTTTCTCGGTATCTCTTGAAAGAGGTCATAGGTCGCCCACTCCTCGCGATAACCCACGGAGAGGATCAGGCTCTTGAGGAGAGACAATTCATCTAATACATAGGCCCCTGTCGATTGCTTCTTGACTTCTACCCGGCCTGATCCGAACGACTCCTCGGAAAGGACTTTGGAATCCGAATCATAGAAATCGATCCCGAGAGTTAATTTGTTAGGCAAGATCCAAAGGGGTTTTTCGAGAATATATCTTGGAGTTACCCCCCAGGTGCTTATGTTGTTTTGATCCTTGTAGGAGTAGGATAGCCAGAAGGTGTTTACTTCTCTATTTCGATAGGATAGGTCCATTTCGAATCGACCGAAGTCCCATAGTTTGGCCTTTGCTCCCAGATCGAGATACTGGTCATCCGTTTTTGCTTTATCGTCAGGGGCAACCGTTGCCCGCGGATCCACCTTATAATTGGCTTTAGGAAGGGCACCTGGCAAGCCTTGATCATCCTGATGGAAATTTCCGCTCAGGTTGAAGCTGATATTTTCATTCAAGTCATAGATAACCTTTCCTCCAACATCTTCTGCTCTTAAAAAAGTATTCTCACGATATCCTTCTGTGGAGTTGTGACTGGCGTTGAGAATAGCAGACAGGGGACCCCATTTCCCGCTCACGGAAGCACTTTCTCTATTGTAGCCATAGCTTCCCCCCACCACTTCTGCACTGGCGGAAAAAGGTTTTTCAGGCTTTTTCGTAATGATGTTGATGACCCCTCCAGCAGCATTGTCGCCATAAAGAACACTACTAGCTCCTCGAACGATTTCAATCCGCTCCACCTGATCAAGAGGAATCTGAGTCCAGTCCACTCCGCTGAGATCGATTGCATTCACCCTTCTCCCATCTACTAACACGAGTGTATTGAGAAGGCCGGTCTCTCCAAGACCTCTGATATCAACGACAGCTGACTTCCCATTTCCGAAATAATCCTCTACCTGAATATCTGCCTCGTTTCGGAGCAGGTCAACCACGTTTTGCGCATTGGAGTGTCCAATCTCCTCTTTGGTGATGACGGTCACGTTGGCAGGGATCTTCCTGATTTCTTCAGTGTCGCGGGTAGCCGTGACGACCACCTCCTCGAGGGTCACCTCGTTTTCTTGCGCAAAGAGTTGGAGAGGGATGGAAGTGAAGAGGATGGGGAGAACGATAAGAAGAATGAAATGTTTCATAAAGCAATTCCCCGCCAAAAAAAAATCCCCAGGCTTCGCATTGAAGACTGGGGATTTTACCCGCAAGCACCCTTCACAGTCTTATCCTCGAAGACCTTTGAGTAAAGAACATCCAGGCAGGTTTTCTGACTCTCCCGACCTTAACTCGCCTTCCCATCCTTTGGCGTGCTCAGGACAGTGGCTTTTTTGTTAAGGCACTTACCCCAAAAATATGGGGTCGGGACTACAGCGGCGGGTCCGTCCCCGATTTTCTCCGTCAAGACGGGGATTACGGGGTTCCCTTCACCTGGACATCACCGTTTATATCATTCCTTTTAACAAAATCGTAAACAGTCTGTCAAGTTTTCCGTATAGTGCATCATAGATCTCTTTATCTAATCCGACTTCTTGGGTCCGGTCTCTCGAAAAATATCATCGCTCAGTCCCACGTTGATCCGGTAATTCGAATAGGTGATTTCAACCCTGCCCGTGATCCTCTTAGTCTTCTGCCCGAACTGTGTAAATTCCTTCATCCCCGTCGGTTCACCAGACGGTATGTCGAGTTGGAGGTCAATATGCGTCGGAAGCTCGAAATCGCCGAATCGCCCGTAGTCCAGGATAGCTTTGACCTCCCTCCCCTCGGACGGTGAGATCTTGATCTCTCTGATCAGGCTTCGGTCCGTGTCTATCGTCAGCACAAAACTCTTGTCATAGGTGTTCGTATCCATTGGAGTGAGTTTCAGCCTGACCGCTTTTCTGCCGTCATAGATCAGGCGCTCCACCAGTCTGACGTCGAAAGCTTTTTTCTTGAACAGAGAGGGATTGAAATATCCACCCTCCTGAGGGAAGAAGAAGATTCCTTTGGACTCTACTTTCATTTTGTCGGGAGTCTTATAGTAGAGCTTGGCCTGCAGGTCTGGTGCTTTGAGCGCTTCGATGTCAAAATGGACATTCACGTCCGCGGTGTAATCCTTCAATACGGAATATTTTTTTTCTACGGGATCGAGATAGCGGGAAGCATCCTCCTGGGCCTGAACCCGCTCCGTCGAAATCAAAAAAAGAATACCAACCAATAATAAAGCTCTTTTCAACTCGTTATATCCTTTCTATTGAAGGCGATGAAGGCGATCAAAAACAAGCCGACATTGTGGAGACCGAGAATGATGGCTGACTTCGCTATCTCCTGCAACGGTATCGGGTTATCAAAAAACCGCTGCCAGAAGACCATGTAGGTCGTAAAGAGATAGGGACTCAGCATTCGGAAAAAATCAAAGGGAAAGTTCCCTACAACGAGAAAGACAATGACGACAGCCATTGTGCCAATGATCGGGCCGATGGAGTTCTCCGCCAGCGTCGAAAAAAGAAAGGCGAGAGAAGCCACCACTGTCATGGACCAGACCGCCGCTGTAAAGGCAAGAAGCATTCGCAGGGGCACTTCTGCCTCGGGAATAAGGACGAGTCGGAACTTGGTTTGATAGTTCATAATTAAATCGCCGTTGCCGAACAGGAGAAGACCAAGGGTGATGCATATCAGCCCGAGAAAGATGACCAGCCCCGTCGTGTAAAAAAGGGTGGTGAGGTATTTGGCTGTAATGATCTTGCTTCGCGAAGGGGGTCGAATCAACAGAAGCCTTACGGTCCCAGAGGTGGCTTCGTTTGAGACGATGTCTCCGGCCACAAGGGTGATGAAAAAGGGGATGTGGATATGGAGGCTGTTCATGATAAAGGCTGTAATGAACCAGCCGTTCAAGACATTCCCGAAGATGAGAAAATCCTTCTGGAAAGATCTCATCATACGATAGAGGATTTCATGGGCGCTCAATTTCATCACCACTTCCGTCATGATGACAATCAAGGCGATGAAGCCGAAGCTGATGTACGTGCGCCATCGGCTGAATATCTTGTAGGTCTCAAACCAGAAGAGCTTCATATCTCAGAGGTCCCTTCGGTGATCTTCAGAAAGAAATCTTCGAGTGTCCGATGAGGATAGAAGGACAAAACCTCAATGTGATTCGATACAAGAAACCGGTTTAATTCCGAGGCATGACCGGGCTCCACGCGCAATTCGATCTTGCCGTCCTCGGCGGCGAGGACCTCCACCCACGTGAGCTTCCCGAGGAGTTCGACCGCGGAATCAAGGGGTGAGGCTTGTACGGAATACTCCATCGGTTCTTTGTCAAGCAGTTCCGAAACAAACCCCTGGGCAATCAGCTCACCTCGATTGATCACCGCCATCCTCGTGGCCACCAGCTCAACTTCCGAAAGGAGATGGGAAGAGAGGAAAATGGTCATCCCTTTCTCGCTGGCGAGTTCCTTGATCAGTCCCCTGACTTCCTTCATTCCCTGCGGATCGAGTCCTGTCGTGGGTTCATCAAGGATGATCAGTTGCGGCTTCGTCAACAACGCCTGGGCGATTCCGAGCCGTTGCTTCATCCCATGTGAAAACGTCTTGACTTTTTCAAAGGCACGGGATGTCAACCCGACCATCTCGAGGGCCTCCATGATCTCTTCTTTTTGGACACGGCGGGTCATCGAACCGAGTATCTCCAGGTTCTTGTAGGCTGAAAGGTAGAGGTAGAAATCTGGCTTCTCAACGATTCCGCAGACCCGTGAGAGGACGGCACGGCGGTGCTTATGAAGGTCCATCCCGAAAATTTCAATCGAGCCAGCTGAAGGCGTGAGGAGGGTTAGGATCATGCGGATGGTTGTACTTTTTCCGGCGCCGTTTGGACCGAGGAAACAGAAGACGTCTCCCCGGTAGACTTCAAGATTTAAATCCTTGGCCGCCCAGCGCTTTCCAAACTTCTTGCTCAAGCCATGGGTTCGCAGGACGACTTCTTTATTGGAATAAGCCTCCATGGTATCACGTGAGACAGGGAAATCTCTTCTCGCCTCTCCTGGTTCTTATACGCCCTGCTCGCCCTGAAGCTGTGAAAATTTCGGAAAGAGCGGGCAAGAATTTCTCTAAAGTTTCACAAATGCGGTTACTTTAGAGATAAAACTAACCAAAGCCTGTAGCTGGTTAAGAATTGCTAAGTTTCTCATCGTGAGTAGTTAACGTGAAGAGGTGCCGCTGTAAAACTTTTTCGACATCCCTGTCCGCCCTTTCCACTAAAACAATTTTTCACATTTAGGCCGCCTATTCCGGATGAAAACGGATTCCAATCTCAAAGGTTTCGTCACTGAATTCTTTAGGGATAGGGGGCAAAGGTTCTGCCTTCTTGATCGCCCGCATCGCACTCTGGTCATAATGGGCATTGCCGGATCTTTTTTCAAACGACGATTTTTGCACTTTGCCGTCCCTTTCTAGAATGATGACTATGGTTGTTTCCAGGTCTGTCTTTCCTTTAGGAAGATCTCCAGGGAGGGTCCATTCCTTTTTAATTTTTGCCCATATCATGTTGTAGTAATCGCTTAGTCTGGATTCCAATTCGGTCGAACCTCCGGAGGAAGAACCCCAGGGTGACCCCCCCGAGGGGGAACCTACCGGCCCTGATCCAGTTCCGGATCCCGTTCCTGTTCCGGCTCCGGAGACTGTCGGCCCTTGAGATAGACGAGCCAATCTCTCGCGACGGGCGACCTTTTTTTGAATCTCGCCAAGGGCTGCCTTTTTATCAATATCCTCGATGGCCTCTTGAATGGACTTCAGAGAATTTTTTCTCTTCTCCAAACTCCATCCCTTCTCCACATTTTCCGCCCTCTTTTCCGCTTTTTTCTCGCGTAATTTTGTGGCCTCCGCTTTTGTGGCCTCTTTTTGATTGACAACGGGCTTCAGTTTTTCACCCGGCGGGGATGCGGGGAGTTCCGCAGTCCTACTCGGCCCCGGATTGGGGCTGCCCAGCGGGGTTCCGTCTCCTTGGGGCGAAAAAGGCCGTATCGTCACTCGATAAACCGACGGCCCGATTTTAGGAATCGTGGACCTTGTGCTGAGAATTAGGATTACTGCTAAGGTAATATGAAGGAGGAACGAGACGAATCCTGTCTTCAATAATCCACCGGTATCGGCGTAGTCCCGGTTGCTCAAACGAGAATGCGGTTGTCTTCCACTTCGTACTCTGTTCATTCCGTCAATTCAATCCTTGGGCCAACTTACGGCTTATGCCTTCTTGCCCTCGTCCCGACCTATTGTCACCATGCGACGCAGTGTCGAAAGGGAGAGGCATGGCGCGGCGGCTTCCAAACGTTTCTTCGGTAAAAATATCGCTCATCCATTCGAATTTGGCAAGAATCAATTTTAGGCTGCTTTTCCGGGAGGATGTCTCATAATAATAAAGACATTGATTTGTAAAATCCCTCCTGACCGTCCGGCGCCAGAGTCCCAATGACTCGCTTGCGTGAGTAATGAGGCTCTGGACGGCGGCGCCTCCCTTTGCCAAAGGGTGGCCAGGGGAGATTTTCTAATGACGGTGCCAGTTCAATTTTGAGACCCTTATTAACCAGGTCTCCGAAGAGATCTAACAAGTCTGGCAACTTTGTTGACAAGATTTTCTACCTCGGGTAGATGAAAAAGAATCGCGGCTCCAAAATAAACAACGCCATACATTCCCAAAGATACGACCGCCAGCATGATCGGATGGCTCTGATTCATCATCAGTTTGCCTCCCCAGCCAGCGGCCGCACCTATTCCAGCACAAACCCATAGTTTCAGGACGAACCGGGCCGGCAGGCCGGTTTTGCCAATCCGTTCCTCCATTGAATTTCTGAGGAGAGCAAGCTCCAGCCATCCACAGAATCCCGCCGAAGCTGTCAGCCCTGCCACTCCCCACCGCGGGTCAATGCCAAGAGCGGGCGGCAGTGGTAAAGCACAGACATATCCGAGACCTGCGGTGAGGAATACCCGGAGCATTGCATAACGCAGGGGCGTTACCGTGTCTTTTAGGGCGTAGTACATCGAAGCGTACAGCCTTCCTAATGTGCTGGCTAAAAGACCGATCCCGGAACCGGCCAGGATTCCCCACACATAGGTGGAGTCGTGTCGAGTAAATTGGCCTGTCTGGTAGATTGCTCCAACAATCACATCGCCTAAGGCAAAAAAAGCCATGGCAGAAGGAACGACAAAAAAAGCAATCTGACGAAGACCCGCATTGAGCCGCTTTCGCAAGTAAGCGTTTACTTCGTTTCCCTCGCCCGTGGCGCTGGACAGTACAGGGAGCTCTGCTGCGGAGACCGACATGCCGAAGAGACTCACGGGTAGGAGGTACAAAGTCTGGGCATTAGCCAGAGCCGCGACAGCGCCGGTTGGTAAAAAACTTGCCAGGAAGGCATCAACGTACGCACTGATCTGGACGACACCCCGGCTGAAAAAGACAGGTACAGAATTTCGGATAACCGTTCTTACGCCTTCCATCGAAAGCCCCAGCGATAGCCGAAATCGATGCAGGAGCCGGGCCACCGAGGGCAATTGGACTCCGAACTGTAGGAGGCTGCCAGCGACGGACCCCCATGCCAAAATCTTAGCAAGGGGAAATTGCTCGAACGAGGCGCCGAACACAACCAACGAGACAATCATCATCAAATTCCACACTACAGGTGCCGTATAGGAAATGAAAAAACGACGGTGACTGTTGAGAATACCGAGGCACCATGCCGAGAGGGCCAACAGGCCGGCCCCGGGAAATAGAATGCGCACCAGGTCTATCGTCAATTCGCGCTTGGCTCCCTTGAATCCGGGTGCAATGGCATCGATCAGGAAGGGCGTGACCAGAACTCCGATCAACACGAGAAGGGAAATCACTAAAGACAGCAGGCAGAAGACGGCGGCGGCCACGTCGTCTGCCTGATCCCGTTCGTCTTTAGCCAACAGACCGGCGTAAACAGGAATGAAGGATGCCGAGAGCACTCCCTCTCCAAACAGGTTCTGTAGGAAATTTGGAATGCGAAGGGCTGCCTTGAAGGCGTCGGCTGCGTCAGAAATTCCGAAGTAGTGGGCGAAAACGCGATCCCTGACCAATCCCGCGACGCGACTGAGCAGGATCCCCGTTGCCACGAGCGATGCATGACGGCGCAAATCTGCCTGCGGGTGCTCTTCAGGCTGCAACTCTTTCGTTATCTCCTTCGTCCCTTATCTTCGGAACCCATCACGTTTCCAATACTGTCTAATAGAGCAGGCATATGAATAAACCAGAGATTGAAGAAGTTTTTGGAAAATCCTTCCTGACCTCCCTTTGCCAAAGGGAGGAATTACCCCTCTTTGGTAATCCTTTCCCTGTCCCTAGGCAGGTAAAGAGGGGCGGCCTGCTTGCGCGAAGCCCCGCCTTGCGGGGCGAAGGTAGGGGGGAGATTTTCCGAAAATTATGTCTAGTCAATTATGGACTCCTTAGTGTGTTGATGGATAGGCTGTGGAGAAAAAGAATGAAAGCGGAGAGAAATGAACTGGGTGCCTCTGTGGAAGGGTGTTTCATCTTTTTAGTTCGATTCCCAGGCCAGGATTCTTCACACCCGATTGCGTCAAGACATCCATCACCTGGATCACGGAATCATACCTGACGTTCTTGTCCCCGTTGATGATCACAAAGGCGTCCGGCCTGCTCCTCATCATCGCCGTCAACTTATATTTGAGCGCCTCTAAATCCAGCCTCGTATCCTCCAAATAAACCTCCCCCTGCGCATTGATGCTGATCACAATGTCTCGCGATGGCTCCTCCGATTTCGTCGCCTTGGGCAGTTGCACCTTCAAACTGGATTGATAGATAAACGGCGTCGCAATCATGAAGATAATGAGTAAAACCAAGACCACATCCGTAAACGGGGTGATGTTAATCTCCGCCATCAATCTGGATCTTCTGCTCTCCCTCTTCATGCTGCCGATCCCCTGCCGATCAGGTCGATGACCTCCGAAGCACAGAGCTCCATATCATGGATAAAACGCTCCACCCGCTTCATAAAGTAGTTGAAGGCGATCACCGCAGGGACAGCCACGAATAGCCCCATGGCCGTACAGACCAGGGCCTCGGCCACCCCCCCAATCACAATGCTCATCCCTCCCGCTCCGGCCGCCGCAATGTCATGAAAGGCCCGAATGATCCCTAACACGGTCCCAAAGAGACCGATATAGACCGCCGTGTTGCCAATGGTTCCCACAATGCTCGTAAAGCGCTCCAGTTTCGTCGTCTCGACCGTGATCTCCCGCTCCATGGCACTGGATATTTCTTTCTCATGGTGATCATGGAGGACGAGTCCGGAATAGATGACGTTCGAGAAAGGGGCACGGGTGTGCGTGCAGATTTCCATCGCCTTTTCAATACTCCCGCTCTTTAATGCCTTCTTGATTCTCGCCATAAATTCCAATCGTCTGGTTCTGGAGCGTCTTCGGTAATACAGGAGCCTTTCCAGAAGGATGGTGATGGACAGGAAAGAGCAGAAGAGCAGGATGTACATCGTAAAACCACCGATCTGAATGATCTCCAAAATTGTTTTCCCCGCAAACATCTCAGTTCTCCTTTAGACACGCTGTATTTCTTTGGCCATGGGAGGCCACTTCGTCAAACAATATTACTCATCTGTTAGGATTTCGCAAGCAGTGTGGTCAGTTTCACATCCGGACAGTTACTAATGAAGCCCGTCCCCTTCCTAACCTCCCCCTTGAGAGAGGAACAAAACGATTTCCCTCCCCTTCAGAGACTGTGTCTTAATTCGGAGAAGTGACAAAAACTTCGAAAGACGGGACAGATAGACGGATGAGAAAGCTTTAGAGCGCAACCTTTAAACTATGAGCATCGGCGTTTCAAGGTCATGAAAGAATTAACTTTCTTGTGACGACAACAATAACCTCTAACCTAAACGTGCGCATTCTAAAGCTTTGGAATCCGGCTGTTTGTCCCGTTTTACCCTATTTTCACTCGATTACGACACAGTCTCTCAGGGGGAGGGAAAGGGTGGGGGTGGGGTTAACAGGGGTCTGTTCAATTATGGACCGATTAATAAACTGACATCAACAATTTGTGAATCTCTTCCAGAGTGGGAATTCCTTTTCTGCCGCCAAGTTCTCCACATTTGAGGGCTGCCGCTCCATTGGCAAATCGCAAAATCTCCCTCACTTCCCAATTCTGTAATAGGCCATAAATGAACCCTGCATGAAAGACGTCGCCTGCACCGGTGGTATCGACGGCATTCACCTCGAATCCTTTAACATACAGGATTTCTCCATCCACCAAGGCGATGGCACCTTCACGGCCCAGTGTCGCGCAGAGAAATCCAGGGGCCTGTCTCTGCATTTCGACGAGAGCCTTTTCCCGGTCTGAAATTCCCGTAAAGAGTGTAGGGAACCTTGATGAGGTGATGACGAAGTCAACCTTCTTAATCAGCTCAGGCGCAAGAGGTTCTGCCTTATCAAGATCAACGACGGTCGGAATCCCTTCTTCCTTTGCCCAGCTTGCACTCTGAATAGCGGCATGGATGTCGTGCCCGTCCAGGTGGAGGAGTTTTCCGAAGCAGATCTCCTCTTTTCGGAGTTCTCCTTCACGATACATCAAACGGTTATCTCGATTCCAGAGGATGGTGCGGTCTCCTGTTGAGCGATCCACAATGATCGTAGCGAACTGGTTTGTGGCATTGGGTTCGGTTGTTACTGACGAGACATCCACTCCCTCCTGACGGATAGAACGGAGAGAAAAGTCACCCAATTCATCCCCTCCGATTTTTCCAATATATTTTGCTTTTACACCCCATCGGCTCAGGGCCACCATGGCGGTGGCCACCTGGCCCCCTCCTTGTTTGGAAAACTGGAGCATTTCCATTTTTGAATTCAAGGTGGGGAATTCCGGAACCACGCAAAGGAAATCGACCGAGTTGAGGCCCATCCCCACCACATCAAAAGGTTTGTCTTTCGGAAAGGAGAGGTTAAATCGCATGCTTCTTTTTAAGAACTTTTGACCGGGATTTCAAGGAATCTCAATTATTTTCGACTATGCACAGGGTATGCTCTTCGGCTCCAGCACCTAATATTTCAGCCCTCATCTCCCTCTCCCCTGGCGGGAGAGGGTGGGGTGAGGGGGAACATACTCTGTGTACCCCGCTGCCAATCGGCCCCGGTCCCGCGCTATTATTAGCCCGAGGACGGGGCAGGCCCTGAACCTGATATGGTACAGGGCAGGTGGGCGTTAACGGAGAGGATAATGCTGCGCAGCTTTCATCGTTGAAGGTCGACGTACCGTTGTAAAACATTACCCGTGAACTGAGGAATTGCGGTTCACTTTGGATATCAAAGGAGGGTAATGGGAAAAATATGCCTTGTGTTACTAACGATTCATTTTAGAAGAGGGAACCGCTTTGATGAAGCTGTCGGGATAATTTTTGAAAATCTTTTTGTCTGCTAAAAACTGAGCCGCTTCATTTTCATCCGTGAATTGTCCCACAAGGACTCTGTGTAGGCTCCCACTCCCCTTGCTTTTAACAGTGATCCAATAGGCCTCCACCCCTTCCTTTTTAAAAGCTTCTACAACCTCACGAACATTTTCCATATTGCCAAATGCCCCAACCTGTATCGCATAATATCTTCCCCGGGGAACAGGTTTATTGGGTTTCACAATTTCCTGAGGTTTCGAACTTGCTTCCTGAGGTTTTGATGTTGCTTTTTCTGGTTCTCCCTCGGTTCTCTTCACCGCTTCCTTTTTCGCCTGAAACGGAGGCACTTGGGAAGCGGGTTTTGGGGGTGCAGGAGAAGGGGTGACAGAAGTGGGAGCTGTGGTGGCAGGTGGGGTAGCAACAGGAGGGGGAGGCGGGGCTGCTGAAGAAGCGGCGACAGCTTGGGGCTTTTGAGGCTCCGGAGAAGTAACGACAGCAGCAGGGGGTTTAGGGGTTGCTGGAGAGTGGGCAACCGCAGGGCGTTTGGAGGGAGATCGAGGGGTGACAACGGTTGACGGCTGAGTATCGCCCGTTATTAAACGCTGGAGGAGGGTCACTGGGTCAAAGACGGTAATGGCCAAGATCGATGACAAGGCAATAAAAAAAATGAACGCTGCGATGATAATGGTGCGGAATGTTTTCTTTTTCCTCGGGTTAGGTTTTGTTTTTACAAAGGCAGGGGGTTCCGCGGCCTCCTCTTTTTCGATATCAGCAACCCGTTGATACATCGTATCCAATTCTTCGAGCAGTTCTTCTTCCGATATCTGTTTGTCTTTCATGTCTTAGCGTCTCCTTCTTGGGTGGAGAAGACCAATTTTTTTCGTGTCTCCTTTTTAGTCATGGATTCTTTTTAGATAACGACTTGCCACCATGTCCGCATCCAATCCAATGCATTGGGCATAGGCCCTTAAGAAACCCTTTAGGAATATTCTCGAAGGGGTCTTTTCAAACTGATCCTCCTCAATAGCGTGCAGGTAAACAACTCTGACCTTCACCAATTCCGAGATCTCCTCGAGAGATATGCCCAATTCATCCCTGATCCTCTTCAAATCTCTTCCTGATAAGACATCGCTGGCCAGGACTTCCTGGATCACAGGGTTTGAGGACACGATAGGTTTTAATCTCTCTCTTATCCTTAACGCCGTATTCGTGGAGGCACGTTTCGCATCATACATCAGA
The DNA here is from genome assembly GCA_963765435.1 of uncultured delta proteobacterium. Lineage (GTDB taxonomy): Bacteria > Desulfobacterota > BSN033 > BSN033 > UBA1163 > UBA1163. Next base: position 2,541,595 of record CAVXWK010000001.1, on the reverse strand, counting down.
CCCAATTTCATCCGCTCCCCCTGATATTGCGTCGACTTTTCGATGATACCCCGTTCAATCAGCAATTGATCGTAGCGCGATCTTCTCTTTTCATCCATCAGGGTAGAATACGCTTCATCCAGTTTCGCAAGTATCTTTTCTCTCTCCTCTCTGGAAAAAAAGGAATAGCTTGCCAAAGAATTGTCATGGTAGAGTTGGGTCATCTCTTTATAGGCCTGATGAACTTCGAATGGGGAGGCATCGAATGCAAGTTCCAGAAGTTCATAAAAGTTCAGGTCCTCAAGTTTCTTCATATGATCATGAGCTCACGTTGGGACTCGCTTAAGCGAAAGCCAGGGTTTACGAAGCCACGGCCTGCTCCTCTGTCACGCCCGTGATGGCCTTGATGATGACTTTAAGATCCAGTGTGGCCTGGGAGTAGGAATATTGATCGACAAACGACTCTTTCCTACACACCGCCTCGTGGACCCGTTCATCAAAGCTGACATTGCCTATGAACTGAATTCTCATGCCGAGGTGTTTCTCTACGATTTTGCAGACGAGCGCCCCGATCTTCGGATTATCTTGTCTTCGAACCTGATTCAGAACGAGTTTGAATTGGAAGGACTTCAAAATTCTTTCTATTTTAGCGCCTTGCTCCGGATCCATCGTCTTCAACATGTCGAGGAGGTATTCTGGATGATGGATGGTGGCGTCCGGGTTCTGTGCTTCGGCTTTCTCGGCCAGACTCCTAAAGCGATCGATCTTGAGCACTTGGCGAATCTTGCGAGCATATACGGAGCGAATCAGCCTATAGATATTTTCGATCGATGTGGGTTCTGGATTACAAACGAAAATTCCAGAGTCCCATACGGTGAAAAAATCGATGGTATTAAACGAGGTGCCTGTGCCGAGATCGAGCAGAATGTAGTCATAATCAAGCCTTGATACCGCACGGAGTACTTTCATCTTCTGTTCATGAGCGAGATTGGCGATATCCAGCTTATTCTTGGCTCCGCTGATCAGAAAAAGATTATGGATCGGCATTTCCAGGACGGTTTCCTGAAGTGTCTGGACTCTTTTATTGAGAAAATCGGAAAGGCTTATGGCCGGATTGGGAAGACCGACGATCGTGTGAAGATTGGGTGCGCCGAGGTCGGCATCGATCAGAAGGGTCTTGAACCCCTGCCTGGCTAACAGAATCCCCATATTGCTGGTGAGAAAACTTTTGCCAGTCCCTCCCTTTCCCCCACCGATGGGCCATATGTGAGGCATAAAGTCTGAACTATATGGATTTGTACTATTCATTATTAAACCCTGCGTCATTATAGCACAATCGAGGGTTTTCTGCGGTACGGGTATATTCGAGAAAATGAGGACATCCCATGTTGTTTCCGCCCCTCAGGTCCCGGAATGAAAGCAATGGAACTGTCTGGATAGATGTTATGCATTTTTTATACCGGACATTATTTTTTTTCGGGCTGAAACAAACTACGGCCCACAAACACGACTCAACGCAATTTTGGGGTCAAATGGTCTGTAAGCCCTCTATTTGGCAAACTAATTTACACCCCTAAAGGGCTCTTGTCAACCGTTTAGCGGCTTAGCCAGGGTTGACGAAAAGGCCCGTCCATAGTATAAAAGAGGTTAAATCGATATGAAAGGATAAAAATTTGGAGGGGATTACCACCGTTATCCTTGCGGCCGGAAAAGGGACCCGGATGAAGTCAGAACGGGTCAAAGTACTCCATCCCATCCTGGGACTTCCCATGCTTTCCTATCCCATGGACCTTTCCTTGAAAGGAATCAAATCTGAAAAGACGATCGTGGTGGTGGGCTATCAAGCGGATCAAATCAAAGAGAGGTTTGGAAACCCCAAGATTCAGTTCGCCCTCCAAGAAGAACAACTGGGCACAGGTCACGCGGCCTTGCAAGCCATTCCATTTCTAAAGACGTTCACGGGTACGGTCCTTATCCTCTGCGGAGATGTTCCGTTGGTGAAAACGGATACCATCCGTACCTTTATCGATGCTTATGGCAAGAGCAACGCGATCCTCTCGGTGTTAACGACCGAGATGGAGGATCCGTTTGGGTATGGTCGGATTATCCGAAGTTCCGAAGGTTGGCTAGAAAAGATCGTGGAAGAAAAAGATGCATCGAAGGAGGAAAAATCGATCCGAGAAATTAACTCAGGGATATATTGTGTGAAAGCTCCCTTTTTGATCAAGGGCTTAAGGGAGATTGGAAGGGATAACGCACAAGGCGAATACTATCTCACCGACCTGGTTGAGATTGCAAAGAGGAAAGAGTTGAGGTGTTCTGCTCATATCGTGAAAGATCCCGTGGAGGTGATGGGAATCAACACGAGGGTCGATCTTGCCGTTGCCAATGAGGTTCTCAGACTGGAGAAGCTGAAGGAGCTGATGCTCTCCGGGGTAACTGTTCTCGACCCCAAAACAACCTACGTGGAGAGAGCGGTTGAGGTGGGAAGCGAAACAACTCTCTACCCGAATTGTTATCTCCATGGGATGACGAAGATCGGCGAACGCTGTATCATCGAATCGAACTCAAAGATCACAGACTCTGTGCTTGGCAACGAGGTGGCGATTCGTTCGAACGTGGTGATCACTGAAAGTAGGGTTGAAGATGGGGCTATCATCGGTCCTTTTGCCCACCTGCGGCCTTTATGCGAGATCAAAACAAAAGCAAAGATTGGGAACTTTGTGGAGGTGAAGAAATCGGTCGTCGGTAAGGGCTCCAAAGCCAACCATCTTACCTATATCGGAGATTCTTTGGTTGGAGAGGGTGTGAACATCGGCGCTGGAACGATCGTCTGTAATTATGACGGGTTCGAGAAGCATCAAACAATCATCGGTGACAGGGTTTTTGTGGGATCGAACGTGGAGCTTGTAGCCCCCGTCAAAGTGGGAAATGGCTCGACGATTGGTGCGGGGTCTACCATCACAAAGGATGTTCCAGGAGGGGCGTTGGCGATCAGCCGAACGAAGCAGAGGAATATCAAGGGGTGGGGAGAAAAGATTAAGCTTCGCCGGAAAAAAATGAGAAACGAGAAGGAGTGAAAGATGTGTGGCATTGTCGGATACATCGGCTCCAGAGAGACGGCGAAGATTCTTATCGAGGGGCTCAAACGACTCGAATATCGAGGATATGACTCTGCGGGCATCGCGGTTTTTCATCGAGGCAAGGTCGAGATCCGAAGGAAAGAAGGGAAGTTAGCAAGATTGGAAGAGTTAATCGGAGGGGAGACCTTTGATGGAAAGGCAGGGATAGGCCATACTCGGTGGGCGACCCACGGTAGGCCATCGGACGAAAACGCCCATCCCCATAAAGCAGGCAAGGTTGCTGTGGTCCACAATGGCATCATTGAAAACTATCTTCCCCTCAAGGAAACGCTCAAGAGCAAGGGCCATGTTTTCACATCGGAAACGGATACGGAGATCGTTTCTCACCTGATCGACGAATTCATTCAGGAAGGTCATTCCTCCCTGGAGGCGGTTCGATTAGGGTTGGATAAGATCAAGGGATCTTATGCGCTGGGAATTCTTCTCGAAGGAAATGAACAGTCTTTGATCGCCGCCCGCAAGGAGAGTCCATTGGTGATCGGTCTGGGAAAAGGAGAGTATTTTATCGCTTCAGATATTCCTCCCCTTCTTCCCTACACCCGGGACTTTATCTTTATGGAGGACGGCGAGGTGGCCCTTCTCTCTTCCGAAGGAGTGAAGGTGTTCGGTTCCAGGGGTGACGAAGTCTCAAAGGAGACAAAGCATGTGAGCTGGGACCCTCTCATGGCCGAAAAGGGCGGGTATAAACATTTTATGCTTAAGGAGATCTTTGAACAGCCACGGGCGGTGACCGATACCATCCGGGGTCGGCTTTCAGAGGAGAAAGGCGATGTCATCCTCGAGGACGTACACTTAGACTCACAATTCCTGAAGAAGATTCGGAGGATCCACCTGATTGCCTGTGGCACCTCTTACCATGCCGCCCTTGTGGGAAAGTTTCTTATCGAAGAGTTTTGCCGAATTCCAGTGGAGGCGGATATCGGATCTGAGTTTCGATATCGGAATCCAATTATAGGACAGGATGATCTCCTTGTGGCGATCTCCCAATCTGGGGAGACGGCTGACACCCTGGCGGCGTTGAGGGAGGCAAAGCGAAAGGGCGCAGCGACATTAGCCGTTTGCAATGCGGTGGAGTCGAGTCTGGCAAGAGAGGCAGACCATGTGATCTACACCCATGCAGGCCCCGAGATTGGCGTGGCTTCCACCAAGACCTTTGTCACTCAATTGGTCATCCTCTTCCTTATAGGCCTGCGAATCGGCAGAGGGCTGGGTCTTCTCACCCAGGAGAAAGGGAAGGCGCTGATTGAAGAATTGGTCAGGGTCCCGCACCTGATGGAAGAAATGCTGAAGGCTTCCGGTCAAGTAGCCCAGGTTGCCAAAAAGTACCTCCATGCCAGAGATTTTCTCTATCTCGGAAGAGGGATCAACTACCCCATTGCCTTGGAGGGTGCATTGAAATTGAAGGAGATCTCTTATGTCCATGCGGAAGGCTATCCGGCTGGTGAGATGAAGCACGGACCCATCGCCTTGATCGACCGGGAGATGCCGGTCGTCGTCCTGGCCACCCGGAACGATGTCTACGAGAAAGTGGTCTCGAATATCGAAGAGGTCAGGGCAAGGGAAGGAAAGATCATTGCGCTTGCTTCTCCCTCCGATCGAGAGATCGTCAAGAAGGTGGATGATGTGATCACTATCCCCGAGACGCTTCCTTCTCTCACCCCCATTCTCCTCACCATTCCCCTTCAACTTTTGGCCTACTATATGGCTGACTTCAAAGGCACGGATGTGGATCAGCCGAGAAACCTGGCCAAGAGTGTGACCGTAGAATAATTCAAAATATCATTGCAAACTGTAAAATGCAAAATGCAAAGTTAGCATTGAGAATAGAAACGCTCCCAGAATTTTGAAATTTGCACTGGTCATTTTCCAATTTGCAATGATCTTTTAACGAATGTCTCTTCTCAACGAGCTCAACCCCATTCAACAGAAGGCGGTTCTGGAAACCGAAGGGCCACTCCTTGTCTTTGCGGGCGCCGGAAGTGGGAAGACCAGAGTCCTGACCTACCGGATCGCCTATCTCATTCAGGAGAAAGGGGTGCGTCCGTGGAACATCTTTGCCGTGACCTTTACCAATAAGGCGGCCGATGAGATGCGGGAACGGGTGGAAAGGCTTCTTGGAGGATTGGCCAAGGGGGCATGGATCTCCACATTTCATTCAGCTTGTGCCCGCATCCTGAGACAGCATATTGAGCATCTCGGCTTCAAGAAAAATTTTGTCATCTATGACGATCAGGATCAGGAGCGGCACCTCAAAACGATCATGAAGGAGTTGAACCTTGACTTCAAGATGTTTCCTCCGCGGGCGATTCAATCCGGCCTTGACCAATTGAAAAATGCGGGGGTCACTCCGGACCAGTATTCTCCCAGCCCTTATAATATCTTCCAAAAGAGGCTGGCCGTGGTCTATCAACGCTATCAAGAGGACCTCCATCGAAACAATGCCCTCGACTTTGGAGATCTACTTGCCTTCGTGGCGATTCTTTTCAGACGGTTCCCGGAGGTTCGCAGGTCTTATCAGGAACTCTGCCACTACGTGATGGTGGATGAATTTCAAGATACCAACCTGATCCAGTATCAGCTTATCAGACAAATGACAGAGACGCATCGCAACATTTGCGTGGTCGGAGATGACGATCAATCCATCTACCGCTGGAGGGGGGCCGAAGTAGGAAATATTTTGAACTTTGAGAAGGACTTTCCTGAGGCGAGAGTGATCACCCTGGAACAGAATTATCGCTCCACACAGAACATCCTCCAGGCTGCCAGCCATGTCGTACGGAAAAACCGTTACAGGAAGGAGAAGAAACTCTGGACCGAGAATCCGGAGGGGGAGCCTCTCACTTTTTTCGTAGCCGAGGACGAAGAGGACGAGGCACGTTTCGTCACACAGAAAATCATGGAACATGTCTCCGCGGGGAAATCCGGCAGGTCTTACCGCGACGTGGCTGTTTTCTATCGGATCAATGCCCAGTCTCGTGCCCTGGAAGATGAACTGGTCAAAAACCGGATTCCTTATACGGTGGTCGGGGGGATGAAGTTCTACGAGCGAAAAGAGATTAAGGACGTCCTGGCTTACCTGAAGTTGATCGATAACCCCTCCGACGGTCTCAGCCTGAAAAGGATCATCAATGTCCCTTCGAGGGGGATCGGGGAAAAGACGGTCGAGAAGATAGAGGCCTTCTCCAGGGAGAAAGGGCTTCCCCTTTATGAGGGATTAAGACAGGGGATCGAGGAAGACTGGCTGCCGCCGGCCGTCAAGACGAAGATGAACGAATTTATCCAATTGATCGAGACGTTCCGAAAAGATGCGGGTTCCTTTACCCTTAGCCAGCTCACCTTAGCGCTTCTCGCCAAGACAGGGTACCTTCGACGATTGAAAGAAGAAGGAACGGATGAAGCCATTTCAAAGATGGAAAACGTGGATGAGCTTATCAATGTGATGATGGGCCTTGAGCAAGGAGAAGAGGAGGTTTCGCTCGAAACCTTTTTGGATAAGGTCTCGCTGGTGACGGACGTGGATCTTTACGAGGATAAGGGGAATCGGGTTTCTCTGATGACCCTCCATTGCGCAAAGGGACTGGAATTTCCAATGGTTTTCATCGTTGGAATAGAAGAGGGGCTTCTTCCTCACTACCGGAGGGGCGAGGAGATTGAAGATATGGAGGAGGAGAGGAGGCTCTTCTACGTAGGGATGACACGTGCGAAGGAAAGACTCTTTCTTTCACGGGCGGAACAACGGTCCACGTTTGGTGTGGGCCGCGCCAATCTTCCCTCCCGCTTTCTTGATGAATTTCCGGTCGAATTGATGCAATTCGAAGAGAAAAAGGGAAGGATGGAAAGCTTGTTTTCACAAGAAGCTCACTGGAAAGAGGACGCTCATCAGACCGAGATGGTGCCGGAAGACCTGTCCCAGGAGATTTCCTACCCGGAAGAGGGTGGTCTTGTGTTGAGTCCGGAGGGATTCTTTCCACTCAAAATAGGCATGCGAGTGAAACATCCGAAATTCGGCGTGGGAAGGGTTAAATTCATTGAAGGGATGGACGAGAATCAAAAGGCAACTGTCGTGTTTCAAGATGCGGGAGCCAAACGATTAAAAGTCAGATATGCGAACCTGGAGATTCTTGAATGAGTAAATCCGAAATTCGAATATCGAAGCTCGAAACAAATTCGAAATTCAGATTGAAAAACTTTTCTAGATTTAGGTTTTTGGGGTTTTAGTAATTTGTGATTGTTCCGGATTTCGTGCTTCTTATTTCGAATTTGATGGCCGAAGGAGGTGGAGGAAATACCCCCCTATTCCCCCAATTAATTAAGGGTAACCCCCCTTTCGCCCCCCCTTAGTTAAGGTAACCCCCCTTCTTCCCCCCTTAATTTAAGGAGGGAATAGAGGGGGTTAAGGAGAGATGAAAGTCTTTCTTTACATCTGGATATTCCCTTTCTTCAATGTCTGGGTGGGCATAAACCACTTAATGCCAAGCTTTTTCGAGATGGCCTCGCATCGCTCGGCTACTTTCGCCCATCCCATTCCCTTGCCAAGAGTAAAGGGGCCGATGACAGACCCGCCGCCATTCACCACCGCTTTATCGATCTCCGTAGGGCTTTTGGTAACGCCCTCTTCCAGGAGTTTGGTCCCTTCATTTACCTGAATACAGATAATATCCATCGGGTCAAAGTTGGGATCGGCCTTGCTGATATCAATCGTCGGTCTGGCGCCTCCCGGCCAAGTGAAAATGCCCTTGCCGGTCTTCTTGCCAAGCGCTCCGGTCTCGTTCATCTTCTTGAGCCAGTTGGGCACCTTGAATTCAGGTGACAGTGTTTCAGAAAAATATTCCATTCCATGCAGATTCACGTCCAGTCCGGTGTAATCCATGATCTCATAAGGGCCCATCGGTGCGCCAATGGACCTGATTTTGGCGTCAACGGCCTCGGGATTTACGAGACCTCTATCATACAACACAGAGACATAAAGCCCCACGGGGGCCCCAAGCCTGTTGTAAATAAATCCCGGGGTATCTTTTTCCACACGGACCGGAACCATCGCACCCCTGAAGTTTTTGAATTTGAGAACAAGGTCATGGCTCACCGTCATGGTTTCGTCAGAGGTTTTCTGGCCACGGATCACCTCAACCAGAAGCATCATAACCGGGGGGTTAAAGAAGTGAAGACCGACGACTTTGTCCGGTCTTTTCGTCGCGGCACCCATCTTTGTAACGCTCATATTGGATGTGTTTGAGGCAAGGATGGCGTGCTTCGGTGCATGCTCGTCGATTTCCTTGAATATCTTTACTTTAAGGTCGAGTATTTCAGGGGCGGCTTCGATCGTGTAATCGACATCCTTCACCGCGTCCTTCAGAACGACGAACCCCTGGATATTGCCCATCGTCTTGCTCATATCCTCTGCGGTCATCTTCTGCTTCGACACCTGTTTTTCGAGGCTTTCCTTTATTTTGCTCTTACCCTTGTCCACAAATTCCTGCTTGATGTCGTAGAGATTTACCTTAATACCTGCCATGGCAGCGATTTCTCCGATGCCATGGCCCATGTCACCCGCGCCGATGAGTGCGATCTTCTTGATGTCTTCTGCTTTCATAAATTTAAGGCTCCTTTCGATGGAATATTAATGAGAAACTTTCTCATTTTGGCCGATACGTGCCCGGGGAACTTCACAAATGGTTGCTTTCCGGTGAGTTAAATATATGAGAAAGGGGGTTGGATGTCAAGGGAAAGAAGGTCTTTGGGGTCACCTCCTCCTCGTCGATCATTTCTCGACGATCTCATCGATATCGCGATTGTTTCCCAAATCGTCCTTTCTTCTTTTCGGGTGGTCATGACTGACCGGTAAATTGATAAAAAAGGAGGACCCCCTTCCCCACTGGCTCTCCACATCAATGTAGCCTCGGTGCTCTTGGATGATCTGATGCGAGATGGAGAGCCCTAAACCGCTCCCCGTACTTTTTGTGGTAAAGAAGGGATTGAAGATTTCCTCTATATGCTCCGGCGGAATTCCACATCCGGTGTCTGTACACTCGACCTGAATGTAGGGTTCACCTCCCGGTTTTATAAAAGATCGGGTCTTAACCGTAATCTTTCCATTGTCGGAGGTGGCTTGAATCGCATTTAATAAGATGTTCAAGAAAACTTGTTTGATCTGTTCCCGGTCAATCTGGGCAGGGGGTAAATCGGCATAGCTTCTAAGAATGTCGACTTTTTTCTTCTTCGTCTCCGTTGAAACCAGGAGAATCATTCCATCCAAAATCGTGTTGATATTCTCAAAATCCAGCCTTGGATCCGAGGGCCTGGCAAAATCGAGGAGCTCATTGACTAATGTAGCAATCCGATCGACCTCACCGGAGGCGATCTTGAGAAATTGATCTCGGAATTCCTCATCCTCAAGTCGTTCCGGCAGTAGTTGAGTTAAGGTCTTGATGGCGACTAGGGGATTACGAATTTCGTGGGCCAGCCCGGCTGTCAGGGTTCCCAGAGAAGCAAGACGGTCTGCTCTTCGAATATAGGATTTTGATTTTTTCAAATCTTCGTATAGCTTTGCATTCTCAATGGCGATCGCTGTCTGGTTTGCCAAGGTGCTGAGCAATTCAATATCTTCGTGGGAATAGATATCTTTATTAAACTTATAGCCCAGGTTAAGCATTCCAATGAGTTGCCCTTTTGAAATGAGAGGGATACTCGCCTCTGCTCCGATTAGGGACATCATATTGACAATGTATTTTAGTTCGGGGATATTGCCCCCCTTGGCCAATTCTTCCCGGATGATGACTTCTCCCATTTTCTGCAAATAGCGGGGTAGGGGGTCGTCTTTAGGAAGCTGAGGGTTTGTTGTGGTCACATTAACGTTCTTTGATTCAAACAGAGAGTAGGCACCTTTCTCCTCATTCCACAAAAATAGAGATGCCTTATCAACCCCCATCGTCTGTGTAATTGTTTCGAAAACACTTTTTGCAAGAGATTGTAGATCGAGGATGGTGACCATGGCTTTGCTAAATCTCGCCAGGGTTTCGCGATAATTATACCGACTCTTGAAAAGAAATTGCTCCACGGCCCTCTCGGTTTGAGGCTTAATTCTATTAAACACAAACGTCACTAACAAAAGGAGGAGCGAAAGAAAGCCTAATAAAAGGTAATGGATATCTCCGTAAACAACCTTTTGGAACAGGAGAGCCAACAGGAAGGATGGAACGAAGAGGAGCAATATCAAAAGAGCATACGTAGTTCCTTTTTTAAGGACGATATGGATGTCCATCAATCTATGCTTTGCGATTGCATATGACATAATTACAACGTACAAAGAAATCAAATAGTAACCAATCGGAAAGACATGAATTTTAAAGTTGGGCAAGAAAGTTGTTAAACCTCCCAAGAAGCCAATGATAGCTGCAAGTAAAATGTACCTAATTTGATTCCTTGTCTGTCCTTCAGATTTCTTAAAATGTTTGACCAAAAGATAGTGACTGTAGCCTATAATAGTAATAAACGAAGCAGCATAAAAAGGAAACACTGGGCCAGGGATACCATAGTGGCGGAAGGAAAGGATCGGTCGTACATCTTTGATGAATAGAGGGGTCAAATCGAGGATGAAGAACGTAAGGCTAAAGCCATAGAAGGCTATAACCGATCTATTCCTTTCCAATTTCAAAAAAGAATTTACAAAATGGAAGAAAACCGCGAGTACAAGAATGGCACCAACATAAGATAATCTTACGAAAAAAAGGGCGGTTGATCTTTCATAAGATAGGTCTCTACCGAAAATGCCCCAGCTCCATAAGGAGATGCTTAAACTTAAGAGGAACCAAACTTTATTCACAGTTGATAATCTGTTTCTTAGATAAACAAAAATTCCCAGCAACAAGCTTAGTGTTCCTGTTATAGCAGATGAGATAATATAAGATATATTCATTTTAGTCGTATTTTCTGATTATTAAGACTGAATTTTTCCCGCCGAAACCATGAGAATTTTTTAAGACTGTATTAACTAATGCTTTTCTTCCCTTATTCGGAACATAATCTAAATCGCATTCCGGATCCGGAAACTCATAATTTATTGTAGGGGGAATAAATTGATGTTTTATTGTTAGAACACTTGCAATGAGTTCTATTGACCCAGCAGCTCCCAAAGCGTGGCCTATCATAGATTTATTGGATGAAATAGGAATCTTATAAGATTTTTCTCCAAATACTTGTTTAATTATTTTTGTTTCAGTTTTATCATTCAACACCGTGGAGCTACCGTGAGCGTTAATGTAATCAATCTCAGAGGGGTCAATTTTGGCAGCGTGGAGAGCAAGTTCCATTGACTTTCTGGATTGCTCACCAGTGGGTAAAGGCTGAGCCATATGATAGGCGTCATTAGTCGTTCCATAACTAAGCACCTCTCCGTAGATATGAGCATCTCTTTCTATCGCATGCTCCAAACTTTCCAAGATTAGGATACCAGCCCCCTCACCCATTACAAAACCGTCTCTCTCTTTATCAAAGGGTCTTGAGGCCTTCGTCGGGTCTTCATTCCTTGTCGAAAGTGCGCTTATTAGACAAAAGGCGCCGAATGTTAATGGGACAATAGGCGCTTCAGCACCTCCGGTAATCATAACGTCCGCAAGATCATTCTTAATTACGTAAAATGCGTATCCAACGCTATCTGAGCCTGCCGCACAAGCACTGGAAATAGTATTGGAATGGCCCCGTATACCAAATTCAACAGAGATCTGGCCCAATGCTCCTCCGGGAAAAATTTTTATTGCCAATAGTGGGTCTACTCTATTCAATCCCTTCTCAATAAATACGCTATGTTGCTCTTCTGCAGATGGTATACCACCTAAAGCCGAGCCCAGGGCAATCCCTGTTCTATCTGAATTTCTATCAGAAGCTCCCAAATTTGCATCATCCATAGCCATCTTTGTGCAGGCTGCTGCAAATTGGGCAAACCTATCCATCCGTCTGGCACTCTTTGGAGACATGAAGTCTAATGGATCGAAATCCTTTACTTCTCCGGCTACCTTGCTAGGATAAGAAGATGCATCGAAGTGGGTTATTCTTCTAACCCCTGATCTTCCGTTAACCAGAGAATCCCAGAAGTTGTCTATTCCAATACCATTCGGCGCAATGACGCCAGTCCCCGTTATAACAACCCTCCTACTCTCCATTCTTCTACACCCGTTGGCCGTTATGTTGTTTATCTCATTCCAATACGAAAAACCCCTGTCCAACGATTCTTAACTCTATTGCCTCCAATATCTTGTAGCCCGATTTCAAAAAAATATTTTTCCAGTCATCAAAAGGTAAGAGAGTCTGCTTTGACACCAAATGAAACAATAAATGTTCGGTAAGATAGCTTTTTGTTTTTCGTAAAAAAGGAATATCGTATTTACACGATTCCAAGACTATTAATTTAGAACCGGGGAAAGATGTTCTCAGATTCTTTAAAAACTTGATCACCCCACTAATGTTATTTTCTGCCTCGACCAATTCATGCAAGATATACAAAATTGTAAGAACATCTGCTTTCACGTTTATTTTGTCACCTAAGTTCAATATATCCCCTTGGAATACATCAATATGCCCACTTAAGTTATGCCTGGCTATGTTATCAATTGCTTCTTTGATAGCTGCATTTGATATATCGACCCCATAACTTTTTTCTGGCAAGACGTCGGATAGATAAATTAAAAATTCACCATTGCCACAGCCAAGGTCCAATACTGATTTACATCCATGCTTTTTTATAAGTTTTTTCGCATAAGGGTACGGTATGATTTTCTCCGTCTGCGCGCTTCCTGCCGTAACGTGCTTGATATCTCTATTTACATCCACCCCATATTGTTTTTGCTTGTTTAGCAGATTCCCTAAATTTTCAAAAACGGAATAGTATGCATTTATGAATTGGTAACCACCCCTGCTGTAAGTTAGGCGAAAAGATTTATTCATTTTGTACATATCGCCCTCTATATCTAATAAACCTACGGATACGAGATAATTGCAAATTGTTCTTAAGAAATAAATGTCGTAATTATTTGTTTTACAGAAATTGCCTAAATCGATCTTTCCATTTATTGAAAGCTCTTCAAAAAAAGGGGTTTTGAGGAGGGTGCCAATACAAGAGGAAACAAAGAAACCTCTAAAGTAAACAGTATTCTGCTTTAGACTTCTTATTAGATTTACAAATTCCTTTATCCCCATAAGTCTAACCAGTGACAGTACATCCTTGACTGTTTTCATTAATTGGATCCCTCGAAAAGTCATACTCAAATAGACTATTTCATCATTAATAATTGGAAAGATTGTTTTTAATCCACTTAGCGGTACGTTCGACACCTAGCTCTAAAGCTACTGCCGGATGGTATCCTATGTCGGTCTTGGCCTTGCTAATATCACAGCCTAGATTTATTTGCATTGTCTTCACGGAATAGAGCTCTACAAAATACAAATTAAATCTATTAACCATAAAGTTATGGAATTTCCATGAAATATCGCCAATGATGTTTGGTAAATGTATCACCTTTATCTTGTGGTTGGTTACCGTGGACATTGTTGCAATTATTTCATTAAAAGTATATGGCACCTCGTCAGAAAAAAGGAAGGTTTTTCCTTCTATATCCTGTTTCTGTGTTAAGAGCACTAATCCCTCAATAAGGTTTTCTATATAGCATAGGCTTCGTAAATTACTACCATCACCGATGACATACATTTTTTGTTTATTTAGGCCATTCAAAAAGAATTTGTTTAGTACCTCCGGTTGAAATGGACCAAATATCACAGGAGCTCTAATAATGACCCAAGGAATATCGGTTTTCTTGATGAGTTCCTCGGCATCTAATTTAGTTTTTCCATAAATTGTTAGAGGTTCACATTCAGACTCCTCGGTTAATAAAGTTCTCGTGATTGGTGGTTTATAAACTCCTGCAGTGCTTAGGTAAATTATTCTCTTAGTACCTTTTTCTTTGCATGCGTCCAGAAGATTTTGCGTCGCCAAAACATTTCCCTTATAATAGTCATTCTTTTTTCTTGAGTATACTTCTCCGGCCAAATGATAAACGAGATCTATTCCATCTAAAGCAGGCCCTAACGAGTCTTTAACAAGTAAATCCCCGTAGGTTATGTCGACATTAAGATCTTTGAGAGGTGTGATGTCACTGGTTTTCCTTACCAAGCATCTCACTGAGAAGGTCTTTGACAAGGCGCCCGCGAGATGCCTTCCAACGAATCCAGTGGCTCCGGTGATGAGAATATTCATTTTTGGACTCAGCCTTTCTCTAAGTATTCAGCGAGGACTGGCCGTTTATGACCCACAGACAGGAAACTTCGTTAGAACGGATGGTAATAGCGAGCAGATATCGAGATCCCCCCGTGAGTTTTATTCGAATTGCACAGCTTATTATTATAGATAATTTTGAATTTTGCAACAATTTTGCACACTCTTTAATAGGCAAACCTAATTCCAAGGTGGCCGGTTTACCTTGACAACCCTAATGCTATTACAATATATTATCACTCGCTCATGAAATTAGAGTCTGATGAAAGGGGGATCGATTTATGAAGAGAAGCTTTCTGTGTATCCTGCTGGTTTTGGTACTGGGGATTTGTCTTTCCAGCAATGTCCGGGCAGCGGACATGATCAAAATTGGGTTTGATATTGAATTGACAGGGGATATCCCAAAAGTGGGGGAGGCATCGAAATACGCTGCCGAGATGCTCAAGGAGCAGATCAATCGCGCCGGCGGGCTGAAGGTTGGGACCAAATCCTATCAGCTAAATTTCATCTATGAGGACAATGAGACCAAAGCCGAGTCTGCTGCGGCTGCGGCCCTCAAGCTTATCACTCAACATCAGGTTTTGGGCATCATAGGTCCTCAAGCGAGCAAGCAAGCCATTCCAGCCGGAGAAGTGGCTGACGCGAATCAGACTGTCTTGATCACCGGTTGGTCCACCAATCCAAAGACAACGCTGAATCGCCCTTGGGTTTTCCGCGCCTGCTTCTTAGATCCCTTTCAGGGCCCTGTGCTTGCCAGGTTCGCCACCGAGGAGTTAAAAGCGAAGAAGGCAGCTATTCTTTATGACATTGCCAGCGATTATCCCAAGGGCCTTGCAGAATTTTTTAAAGAAGCCTTCGAGAGAATCCACGGGAAGGGTTCTGTCGTGGCTTTTGAAACGTTTACCACCAAAGACCGGGACTTCAGCGCCCAGCTCACTAAGATTGTAGCATCAAAAGCCGACATCCTGTTCACACCTCAGTACTACGATGAGGTTCCTCTGATTGTGAAGCAAGCCCATGAACTGGGTTGGAAGAAGCCCATCTTGGGGAGTGATTCCTGGGGCTCGGCCGAGCTCATGAACCTCTGTGGCAATGATTGTAAAGGTCTCTTCTTCAGCACCCATTATGCCGTGGCCGGCGCCAAGGGAGCGACCAAACAGTTCATCGATCAATATAAGGCCAGGTATGGATACGAGCCAGATGACGTGTCCGCTTTGACCTGGGATGCGACGCGCCTTCTGCTCCAGGCAATTCAGAATACGAAGGGGCTGACGGGCGACTTGAAGAAAGACAGGAAGGCCATCCGCGATCAGATGGCCAAAATTCGTGAGTTTGATGGAATCACGGGCAAGATGTCCTTCGACGGAAAGACAGGGGATCCGATAAAGTGCGCAGTGATCGTCAAGATCAGCCAAGAAGGAAAGTTCGAGTTTTACAAATCCGTTTGCCCATAAGTGTAATGCGTCAAAAGGCCATATACTTTGTTTGTAACCTATCCAACCCCACCCCCACCCTATCCCTCCCCCTGAAGGGGAGGGAAATCGGTGCCTCCCCCTTCAAGGAGGCTGGCAGGGGGATGGGGCATAGATGGGACCATTAAAATCTCTGCCTATGCACAAGTGACACACAAAGGTATGAAAACGGGTAAGGCCGACTCCTCGTCTTTAGGTCGAGGGTAGTTTCGTCTGGGAGGAGAATTGACTCTCTCCATATTCATTCAGAATGTCATGAACGCCCTCCAGTGGGGAAGCTTCTATGCCCTCATCGCCCTTGGGTATTCAATGGTCTATGGGGTATTGCTTCTTATCAATTTCGCTCACGGAGATATCTTTATGGTGGGGGCGTACATCGGTTTTTTCATCTCAACCTTTCTGCTGGGAGCCTATGGTTTTCAACTTCCTTGGAAATTGTCCGGCGGCCTTGTCATTTTCCTGACCTTTCTGCTGACCATCGCCATCACGTCCGGGGTGGGGGTGACCATCGAAAGGGTCGCCTACCGTCCTCTCAGGCGAAAGGGAGCCAACCGACTTTACTTAGTGATCACTGCCCTGATGGTAGGGTTATTGCTTGAGAATGGGAACCTCGCCCTACTCGGAGCCAGCCGCAGAAACTTTCCTGAACTGATCCCCAAGGTCCTGTATAGCGTGGGAGGAGTGAACTTCTCCAATACAAAGATTATTGTCATCATCGTCACGCTCTTGGTCTTCGTCTTCCTTCAGACGGTGGTGCTCAAGACCAAATGGGGTATGGCCATGCGGGCCATCTCTTATGATCGGATGGCCGTTCCCCTGATGGGAGTCCCGGTGGATACGATCATCGTCATGACATTTGTCCTGGGATCCTCCATGGCCGCTGTGGCTGGAATCCTCTTCGCCGTCTCGTACCCGGTCCTGGAGCCATATATGGGAGCGCTGGTGGGCTGGAAAGCGTTCATCGCAGCCGTGGTGGGCGGAATCGGTGAGATTCGCGGAGCTATTGTGGGAGGATTCATTCTGGGATTCACGGAGATCTTCGTTGCGACCGTATTCCCTTCAACCTTCCGTGATCTCATTGCCTTCGGGGTCCTATTGTTGATTCTGACCCTCCGTCCCAATGGAATCTTCGGCGTTGCGAGGAGAACCAAAGTTTGAACAAAGGAGAAGTCAGAATCCAGAATTCAGAATCCAGGAGTCGAACCCCAGAATGAAACGGCCACCTGCGAAACATTTTCAAGATTTGATTGTCTGGCAAAAGGCTCATGAATTTGTTTTGTTGATTTATAGATACAGTGAATCATTCCCAAAGAATGAGCTTTATGGATTGACATCACAAGTGAGAAGATCTGCCGTTTCGGTCCCTTCTAATATTGCAGAAGGTTTCAAGAAAAAGACCAAGCCCGACAAGGTGAGGTGGATTCTGGCTCCTGAATTCTGGATTCCAGAATGTTCGTTTGGTTTCGGCCGATGAGTAAATATTCTTTGACACTTTCGGCGTTTCTTTTTCTTGTTTTGGTGGTGGGGTTATCCTGGGCTGGAACGCTAAGCTCTTACATTCAGCTGGTTCTCATGTTCGTCGGCGTCAACATCATGATGTCGTCGAGCCTAAACCTTGTCAACGGATACATGGGCGAGTTCTCCTGCGGACACGCGGGGTTCATGGCTGTAGGAGCCTACGTGGCTTCGCTCGTCACTGTCTGGTGCTTTACGGCAGGGTCCGTGTTTGGTCCTAACCTTCTGCCTCCTGCATGGGCCGTCGTGCTTTTTCCTTTCATCCTCCTTTTCGGAGGTCTCATCGCTGCCCTCGCGGGGCTCCTGGTGGCCATTCCTTCTTTCCGAACCCGGGGAGATTACCTGGCCATCATCACCCTGGCGGTCAACTACATCGTGAAGTCCGCCATTGAGAACATCCAGCCCATCGGCGGAGCCCGGGGCTTCATGGGGATGGCCCGGGTGGTCAACGGGATGAAAGAGGTGGCGGATATCCCCTGGATGATGATCTGGACATGGGCCTTTGTTTTTTTGACCGTATTGCTCATCAAGCGCTTCGTCTCTTCCACATACGGCAAAGGAATTATTGCTATTCGTGAGGACGAGATCGCTGCCGAGATTATGGGCGTCAACACACGAAGGGCAAAGATGGTGGCCTTCATGCTCTCTTCCGGACTTGCGGGGTTGGCGGGAGGGCTGTTCGCTCACATCCTGGGCTACATCAACCCCGGCAGCTTTGGGATTATGAAATCTACCGAAGCACTCGTGATGGTCTACTTGGGAGGGATGGGTTCATTGAGTGGGTCCGTGCTCAGTGCCGTTCTGTTCACGCTTCTCCTCGAAATCCTGAGGCCTCTCCAGCTTTATAAGTGGGTGGTCGTTCCGTTCATCCTGATCCTCCTGATGCTCTTTCGTACAGAAGGGTTGCTGGGTCATCGAGAGTTGACGGACGTTTTCCCAATTCTGAAGCGTATTTTTGGTTCAAGGGAGGAGGTCCATGCCGCTTTTTGAGGTGCGCGCGTTAACGCATTTTTTCGGAGGATTGAGAGCCGTTTCCGATTTCAACCTTACCTTTGACGGTGGAGAGCTGACGGGCTTGATCGGACCCAACGGTGCCGGCAAGACGACGGTGTTCAACCTGGTGTGTGGGGTTTACCATCCCACTCACGGAGAAGTAAGAATCGATGGGCGAAGGCTGGGAAGACTCTATCCCCATCAGGTGACCGCTATGGGAATAGCCAGGACGTTTCAAAACATCCGTCTCTGGCCTGAAATGACCGTCCTCGACAACGTCCGGGTCTGCCATAATTATAAATTGGGCTATGGATTTCTCGACACAATCTTTCAGACCTCCCGATACCGTACAGCCGAAAAAGGGATCGGCCGAAGGGCGGGAGAGGTCCTCGAAATTATGGGGCTCGGGGATCATGCCGAAGAGCTGGCTAAGAATCTTCCCTATGGCCTCCAGCGCAAGGTGGAAATTGCTCGGGCTCTCATTTTACGCCCCAAACTGCTACTTCTGGATGAACCTTCTGCCGGCATGAACCTCGGCGAGAAGGAGGCGCTCGTCGGCCTCATCCGATGGATCCGCAAGGAGTTCAACCTGACGATCTGGCTCATCGAGCACGAGATGAGAGTAGTGATGAACCTTTGCGAGAGAATTCAGGTATTAGATTTCGGACAGACGATCGCGGAGGGAACGCCTGAGGAAATCCAGGGTAACCCTCGCGTGGTGGAGGCCTACCTGGGAAAAGAGATCGATTGATGCTTCTCTCCGTTGAAGACCTGCGCGTTGGCTACGGCCCTATTGAGGCCCTTCATGGAGTTACCTTTGGTGTGAGGGAAGGGGAGATTGTCACCTTAATCGGCGCCAACGGCGCTGGAAAGTCTACAACCCTGATGAGCATTATGCGCCTCCCTCCTCCTGAAGCTCCGGTTTATCGCTCTGGAAAGATGATTTTTGAAGGGAGAGATCTCACACAGTTTTCGCCCCATCATGTCGTTAGCCGGCTGGGGATCTCCCTGGTGCCGGAGGGGAGGCGGATATTCGGGAATCTGACGGTGTGGGAGAATTTGAAGATTGCAGCCTACGCCCATGAGGATCGTCAAGAGATTCAGAAAAAGACAAAACGGATCTTCGGCCTCTTCCCGAAGTTGGAGGAGCGCGGCCATCAGGCGGCGGATACCCTGAGCGGCGGAGAACAGCAGATGCTCTCCGTTGCCCGCGCCATGATGACCGGAGGCAGGATGATGCTTCTCGACGAGCCCTCCATGGGACTTGCTCCTTTCTTGATGTATGAGCTCTTTCACGTTTTGAAAGAGCTCAATCAGCAAGGGACGACGATTTTGCTGGTGGAGCAGAATGCAAGGATCGCTCTCAAATATGCGCACCGGGGCTACGTTCTCGAAACGGGCAACATCCTTTTGGAAGGAGACGCGAGGGAATTGGCCAAGGATGAGAAGGTTAAGAAGGCCTACCTGGGAGAGTGAATTAATCGCTCTTCATTCCACCTTGTAACCCCTCTGTATTCCCGCTTAACTTAAGGTAACCCCCCTTCATCCCCCCTTAACTTAAGGGGGGAATAGAGGGGGGTTAAAAAGGGAAGGTAAGAGGGAGGCGAGCGGGATTTTGGATTTTTCAACAACTTCTATGATAATATGATCGACATGCCTGTAAAACTTCCTGAAGAACAACAGTGCCGTATCCTAACATTCCCAGAGGATCTGCTTTATGCCGATACCCATGAATGGGTAAGAGATGAAGGGGGCAAGGTGACGATCGGGATAACGGACTATGCTCAGAGTCAGTTGAAGGATATCGTCTACGTGGATCTCCCAGAAGTCGGCTCTGAATTTAAGAGAGGAGATAGCATTGGAGTGGTCGAGTCGGTCAAGACCGTTGCTGATGTTTACACTCCGGTGACGGGCAAAGTGACGGAGGCAAATTTTGCCCTGAAGGATCGTCCCGAATTCATCAATGAAGACCCATACGGAAAGGGATGGCTGATTAAAATGGAGATTCAAGACAGAGGGGAGTTAAAGGGGCTCCAATCCTCTAAAGCCTATCAGGGGTCTTTGGCAACGGATGAATAACTCTGGTGTCGGACGAGCTTTCGCATTTTGCAAATAAGATTTATGGATCGCAAAGGATATATCATTGATTTGGGTCTGGTTGATTATGAAAAGGCATTGGTCCTGCAGCATCAATTCTGGTCGAAGCGAGTGGAAGAGCAGTTACCGGATGTACTGCTGATCCTTGAACATCCCCATGTGATTACCCTTGGAAGACGTGGAAACCGATCCCATCTGATCGCTACTTCTGAAGCTTTGGAGGGAATGAAGATTCCGATTTTCCATGTGGAAAGGGGCGGGGACGTGACCTACCACGGTCCTGGGCAGATCGTGGCCTACCCCATCCTCGACCTGAAAGAATACGGATATCGGGTCGTTCGATACGTCGATCAGCTGGAGGAAATCGTTCTGCGCGTCCTGAGGGATTTTGAAATTGAAGGAAGAAGAGACCCCTTAAATCGAGGTGTCTGGGTGGGCGAAGAGAAGATTGCCTCAGTCGGAGTGGCGATAAAAAGAAGGGTATCCCTCCACGGCATTGCGCTTAACTACGAGACAGACCTAAAATACTTTGACCTCATCAACGCATGTGGGCTCAAAGAAAAGAAGATGACCTCTATGGCAAAGAATCTCGGGAAAAGGATCTCCCGAGAAAGTGTGACCAAAAGTCTCTCTCTGAATTTCAGAGAGGTCTTTAAAGGGGAATGGGAAGAAAAAGATATACAAGAGCTGATGCCGGATTGGAATCAAGCACTAAATTCCAGACAATTTTACATGACGAGTTCATGACCGGCCCATGAAAATCATAAATCCCCCCTCGCCCCCCTTTGGTAAAGGGGGGGGCTTTGGAATTTCGCGAAAAGGCAAATGATAATGGGAGGCAGAGATATTGCGAAAACCGCCCTGGTTAAAAAAGCGAATTCCCCCTTTTCAGGAGGTTGAGAAAATCAGGTCGATCCTGGAGCAGACAGACCTTCATACGGTTTGCGAGGAGGCCCGTTGCCCAAACCTGGGCGAATGCTTCGCCGGAGGGACGGCCACGTTTCTCATTCTGGGGAGGGTTTGTACGAGGGCTTGTGGTTTTTGTGCTGTGGAGCGTGGCGCGCCCGCTCCGCCCGATGAAGCGGAACCCGAGAGGGTTAGTCAGGCTGTTCGGAAGATGGGTCTCCATTACACGGTCGTCACCTCGGTCACCCGGGATGATCTTGTGGATGGGGGAGCATCTCCTTTTGCCAAGACGATTCAGGCGATTCGCGCATTGAATCCGGAGACAAAGATTGAGGTGTTGATTCCCGATTTCAAAGGAGATCAAAACTCCTTGAAGACCGTCCTGAAAGAACGCCCGGAGATCCTGAATCACAATATCGAAACCATCCGGCGACTTTATCCGAGAGTCCGCCCTCAGGCGGACTACGAAAGATCACTGAATTTACTTAAGACGTCGAAAGATGATTATTCTCACATCGCGACTAAATCGGGTTTGATGCTTGGATTCGGAGAGACCCAGGAAGAGGTTTTAGAAGTGCTTCAGGATTTGAGAGAGGCAGGGTGTGACTTCTTGACGATTGGTCAATACCTTCAACCCCGTCCGGATCGTTTACCGGTCATACGATTTATTCCACCGGAAGAATTCGAAGAGTATAAGAGAATTGCAGAAGGGGTGGGTTTTAGAGCGGTTGCCTCAGGTCCCTTTGTCCGAAGCTCTTTTCATGCCGCCCAGATGTTTGAAACAAGCTCGATCCAGTGATTATCATAACTTATCCCCGATATTCTTGTTTAAGAAACGCTTACAAAACATTTCTTGATTAAGATGGGTGTGATGGTATATACTGATAGTAATACCATTTAAGGAGGTGGATGTTTTATGTCTAAAAACCTTTCACTGAAGCTTCAGGACGAGATTTTTGAGGAAACCGAACGGGTTTTAAGGAACGTTAAGCAGCCTCGGAACGCTTATATCAATGAGGCGATTCATTTCTATAATAAACTTGTTGCCCGTAGATTACTAAAGAACAAATTGCTTAGAGAATCGAATATCGTAGCAGCTGATTCCATGGCGGTTTTAGAGGAATTTGAAAAATTTGAAGAAGGTTTGCCCGGAGAGAACGATGGAAATTAGAAAATGGAGTGTTTACCTCGCCGATTTGAGTCCGCGCTTTGGAACAGAACCTGGCAAAACAAGGCCCGTTGTCGTCGTTCAAACCGATCTTCTTAATACCAATCATCCCTCTACCATTATCTGTCCTTTAACGACTCAAATCCATCCCCAATCCGATATCCTTCGGGTACACATTTCAAAAGGGGAGGCAGGTCTTATTGAAAAATCAGACATCATGGTTGATCAAATTCGGGCCATTGACAACCGGCGGTTTGTGAAAAGATTGGGAACGATCGGGAGGGCGAGCAAGAAAAAGCTGACCCAAAATATTCAAATCATCCTCAACTAAATGTCCTGTTGACCTAATGAAAAGGAGTGGAAAAAGATGCATCTAAATAAACTATTTGCTATTCTTGTTATTTCAGTCCTTTTCCTCACATCCTGTGCCCTGAAGGAGACTCAAGCTCCTCCTGTGGTCCAGCCGCCGCAGGTTGTTCAACCCCCTCCAAAGCCGGCCAAAATTGCTCTGGTGCTGGGGGCAGGTTCATTGAAAGGGTTTGCCCATATCGGTGTGCTCAAGATTCTCGAATCGAATAAAATACCGATCCACATGATCGTGGGAACCAGTGCGGGGAGTGTCGTGGGAAGCCTCTATGCCTATGGCATGGATGCCTTCTCGCTTCAGAAGCTCTCTTTCTCGGTACAAAAGGACGACATCGTCGATGTTATCTATATCCCGAGCAATGGGTTTATCAAGGGCGAGAAGCTTGAGGAATTCATTAACAAGACAGTGAATCATACCCCAATGGAAAAGTTGAAGATCCCCTTTTATGCCGTGGCTACAGATTTGGAAAGCGGTCAGGAGATGGTCTTCGGAAAGGGCAACACGGGGATAGCGGTGAGAGCGAGTTGTTCCATCCCGGGGATTTTCAGGCCCGTGAGAATCTCCGACCGAATCTATGTGGACGGCGGAGTGGTCAGCCCGGTGGCCGTGGACGCGGCAAAGAGACTCGGAGCGGATGTCGTCATTGCGGTGGATATTTCTTCAGCGGTGGATCGCACCCAGCCCGAGGGAACGATTGATACCATCCTGCAATCCATCAATATCATGTATTCAAAACTTAGCTTGATCCAGGTTTGCAAGGCCGATGTGGTCATCAAGCCGAAAGTGGCCTATATCGGTTCAGGCGATTTTTCAAAAAGGCACGAGGCGATTCTGGAGGGAGAGAAGGCTGCCATCGAAGCTCTACCGCAGATTATGCAGATCGTCACTCAACTCCGGCAGGAGAAGAGGTTGGAGTGAAATGATCCTCGTTGCAGCCCGTAGACGCCATGTCCCTTTCTTCCCAGACGCCTGCGATGATTGAGTTAAGGCTGTTTGGTTTCTGGCAGTCTCCCTGACCTCAGCTCTCGCATTCGTCAATACACGATTGATACTCGATTCTGGCATTGTCAAGGCACATATTAAGCATCCCAGCATCATCTGGGTCATCGTACTGGTCTTTGCACGATTGGACCTCTGATTCATACGCATCTCGACAATCTGACTTGCAGCCAGCCATGGATCGGAGGCTGAATCCAAAATTGATCAACACTAAAATCGAAAGGATAATGATCCATTTCCTTGCCATCATCTCACCTCTTTCTATTCCGATACATGGCTATAACTAAAACCCCTGACCCGTGCATCCATAGTATCCCTCGTCCTAAATCTTTATTCCACAGCTTCATCCAAAATATAAATTCGCCCAATGAAGTTATTTTGTCAAATTATTGATGATGGCTCTTCCGGAGTACTTTCCGTTCTCAAGCTCGTCGAATATTTGATTGACTTCCGAGAGGTTCCCGACCCTGCTGACGTGAGTCTTCACTTTGCCTTCGGCTGCCAGTTGAACTAATGCCCTCATGTCCTCAACGGTCCCCACGGCCGACGACATGATGAGCGGGTCCATCCGTAACAGCTCCAATGGGCTTATGGATATGCCTCCTTCGCTCGCGGGCGGCATTCCTACCGAGATAAATACTCCCCCTTGTTTCAATAACTTTAGCCCAAGTTCAAAACCAGCCAATTTGGTTGAAAATACGATGCTGGCATATACCCCACCAAAATTCTCCTTAACAAATTTGATTGCTTCATTTGCATCCACAGCATAATCAGTACCCAATTTTTTGACGAATTCTGTTTTTTCTTGGCCTACGTCAACACCGATTACTTTATACCCGAATGCTTTGGCAATCTGAACCGCGTAGTGACCAAGACCACCCGCCGCGCCAACGATGGCTACCGGTTTTCCTGGCGAGACGTCGAACTTAACCAGTTTTTTGACAGCGCCGTAGGCTGTTAATCCTCCACACGCCAGGGAGACTTCGTTATCACTTACTTGTTCGGGCAGCTTTACCAACGCTTTTGCCCATACCGAAATGTACTCTGCGTAGGTGCCAAGAACGACCTTAGCCTCCTTGCAGAGCCTGGGTTTTCCAGCGAGGCAATATTCGCAAGCACCGCACCAGTATCCTCCTCCTGTACCACCGAGGCCCAATATTACCCTGTCGCCTTCCTTTACGAACTTCCCCGCTCCAGGCCCCAATGCCTCGACGATTCCTATGCCTTCATGACCCATTGGAATTGGATACGGCGGAACAAGCCGAGGCCAATCCCCCTTAACCAAATGTACATCCGAATGACAAACACCTGTGGCGGTAATCCTGACCAAGGCTTCCTCGAATCCAGGGGAAGGCTTAGGTACGTCTTTTATGGTCAGTTTACCTTTATCGAGAATAGCTGCTTTCATGCTGCTCTACCTCCTCCATCTGATAAGAACTCGCTTTCGAGTGTGAGAAGTCTTGGTAAACGTAATCTCATGCGTCAGGCTGCTAAGATGCTAAGCAATCGTCTTTCCGATGTCAAGGGGTCTTAAGAGGGTTAGCTCAGGAATTTATGAAATTCTTTCTGGTCATCTTTTAATTTCAGGAGACGATGATTGACGGAGGGTTTTAGGGGGTTTTCTCGATCCCTCTCCAGTATGAGATCGTCGTATACGGAACATCCTTAGAGGTCACATTTTTTCGAACCGACCGGATTCGCACAAGATCGACTTTTTCTACAGCCTCAACGCTAAAATCAGCGGTGGCTTTTAGCCGTCCGCTGGACCTTATTAGGTAACTCCTTTTCGATTTGTTCATAAGACAGAGAGGGAAAGCTTGCTTGCTTTCTGGCATGCTCAATCGTCATGGCAACCAAATTGCCAGAGGTATCGAGATCGATGTAAATATTTTCATTTATCTCTTTGGTTTCAGCAACCTTGCGGTCAGAAAACTCAACTAAGGCCGTATCGGTATCAGAAAAATACTTTATCTTCATTTCATTCCTCCCTTAAATCTTCTATCAAAAAAAGCATTATGAACGGTTTCGCCGTCTGGAAGCAAGATCACGCGTAGAAACCTACCCTCCTCTTTGATCTTTTTCCACTTTGTAGTGTAGTGCGTCAAAAGATCCTTTACTTTGCTTGTCATTCCGGACTTGATCCGGAATCCAGGCTTCCCGATGAAAATCGGGACCCAGAGCATAAGCTGGATTCCCGCTGGAGTTTACCCCGTACTTGATACGGGGCGGGAATGACGGCCTGAGAAATAATGTAAAGAAGTGCTGGACGCACTACACTGGTCCTTCCATCCGATTGAACCTCAGTATAGTCCGGATTCTTAATCGTCTCTTCAATCCATTCCGTCTTTATTTTAGCACGATCAGGTCTTTGTCTGATATAAAGAAAATATTTGGTAAACTTCATAAGATGGTCTTTCGATGTCTAAGGGAGTTATGAGACCTTCTCATTGCGATTTGTTTCCAGCCGAGCCCGCTAAGTTCACTTTATTACCACTTTTTACGTAAGCTGTTTATAAAATAGTTGATTGTATCGCGGATCTTCACTATGATGGCAGAAAATCATTAGAGTCTTCAGGAGGGGTTATGAAGAGTTATCGAAAAGAGTTATGGTTTGAGGTGCCCACGCGTAGAGCTTTGATCAATATTACTCCGAAGGTTGAAGCGTGTCTCCGGGAGAGTGGCATTCATGAAGGGCTGGTGCTGGTTAATGCCATGCATATCACTGCTTCCGTTTTCATCAACGACGATGAATCTGGCCTTCACCATGATTTCGAAGTCTGGCTGGAGAAACTTGCTCCTCACGACCCGGTTAAACAGTATCGTCACAATGTCGGTGAGGATAATGCCGATGCTCATTTAAAACGGCAGGTGATGGGAAGAGAAGTTGTCGTGGCAATCACAGAAGGGAAACTCGATTTTGGTCCATGGGAGCAGATTTTCTACGGCGAGTTCGACGGCAGACGCAGAAAGAGGGTGCTTGTCAAGATTATTGGGGAATAAATTAAAGGCTATATTGATTTTTATGTCTATAAGTATCAGCTGAAAGAGCCACGTATCAGAACAAATTGAGCTCTTGTTGTAAGAATTTCCAGGAAAAAAGAGCTTTCGAAAGAAGCTCTGGTTTGAGGTACCCACGCGTAGAGCCTTGATCAATATCACCCCAAAAGTTGAAGCATGTCTCAAAGAGAGTGGTATTAAAGAAGGACTGGTGCTGGTCAAGACCAAGTAAATTTAGTTTATACTCCCTTTGTTATTGAAGGCAGTTTGAAAAAGGCAGCTTGAGGACTTGTGTCGAGCAGTCCTTAGATCGTCAATGGTTTAAGGCTTGCACCTACTACTCTTCGGTGCAGGCTGACCTACAAGGTTGGCGATTACGAATAGAAAGCAAGCATGGGGAAAGCTTTAGATAAAACAGGGGCAGGGCCGTTTCTGACCCCGCCCATCATTTATGCTCAATTCTTCCTTCGACTTTTATTGAGGAAGACATTTCCCCTACTTCATAATGGCCTGGTACACGAAATCCCGCATAACGGCCCGGTAAGGAAGCCGCTGTGCAGTTGCATTCAGCATCAGGACGGCAACCAGCTGTTCTTTCGGGTCGATCCAGAAATATGTTCCATACAGGCCTGCCCAATAATAATCCCCTACGGATCCGGGGGACGGATTGAGGCCCGGCTCGGTACGCACGCAGAATCCCAGCCCAAAACCCTGGCCCATTTCCGGGCTGGGGAGCGATCCTACGAACTGCGCCCAAGAACCCGGGGCAAACTTGGTTCCGGGAGGGAGATGGTTGGAAGACATCAGCTCAACGGTTTTCGGGGCAACGAGGCGAACGCTATCCAGAGTACCCTTATTGAGAAACATCTGGCAGAAGCGCGCGTAATCGGAGGCCGTCGATAACATGCCTTCACCGGCCGCAATCCATCTGGGACGTTTCGTCGCGTCAGGGACCATGACAGGCCTTTTGCCGGTCGCCGGATCAACCTGTGGCTCGGCAACACGTCCTGCCTGCTTTTCACCTTCCGCCCAGAAGCCGGTTTCTGAAAGCTTAAGCGGTTTGGTGATCCGCTCCGCGATAAAGGTATCTAACTCAAGGCCGGAAACGACCTCGACGATGCGCCCCAGCACATTGGTGGATTGAGAGTATTCCCATGTCGTACCTGGCTGGGTAGCAAGAGGCAATTTAGAGAGTTTTGTTACCATTTCAGCATTTGTCTGATTAAAACTAAAATCGAATGGATTGCCCTCTTTCGTTTTATTATAGAGGTCCTTCACCATGGATTTGCCGAAAACGCCATAAGTGATTCCGGAGGTATGGCGCATAAGGTCTTGCACTGTCATCTCGCGATCGGGCGGCACTAAAATCAGTTCCTTCTGACTGGTTGCCGGGTCTGTCTTCTCCACGCCCACCTTCAGGTCTTTAAATTCCGGGAGGTAGCGGGAAGCAGGCTGGAACAATTGTATTTTACCCTCCTCCACCAGCATCATGACCGCAAGAGAAGTAAAGGGCTTGGACATGGAGGCGATACGGAAGATCGAATCGCGTTTCATCGGAATTTTCTTTTCGCGATCCTGATAACCGATGGCTTCAAAGTAAGCGACTTTACCTTTGCGCACAATCATAACGACCGCTCCTGGAACGATTCCTTTATCAACATCCCGCTGAATCCATGCCGAAATTCTTTGCAGCCGCTCAGATGAGAGTCCAACTTCTTCAGGGGTTTTTGCTTTGGGAAGCCCCTGGGCGCTGGTTATCGAAGCTACCAAAATAAGAAATAGGGTGACCAACATCATTTGCTTGATGATTTTCATCAATCTTACCCTCCTTTCCTTCTTGTCTGGTCAATGCGTTGCCTTGAACTATTTGACCTTAACTAAGCATGAATATGTGGGTCCGTTTCAATGAAGAATTCCTGCCTTTACGATCTCAAGGTTTTTCTTATGGGGGTTGAAAGGAAAAGGCTCCAGGGGGATAGTAAGGTCCCTTTGGAGCCAAAACAGAGGCATCTTCTGAAAACTCCTCCTCATACAGCACCCAAGAAGGTTAGAGGTTAAGTTGTGAGGTTAATTAGGGCCAGGTGGGATATACTAAAAATACGACATACTCTCGTCTGAATGGAAAGTCAAGGGAAAAATTCCATCCATAACTTACCCCTATTGCTGATTTTCGTTTGAAATCTGGTACAGCGATGTGGATACTCGCCTTGATGATTTCAAGAAAGAAACATTGCATCTCTGACCCCTTGTTTGAATCTCCTTTATTAACCCCCTCAAAATCTCACATACTTCAGAACTAGGTGATCCAGAATATCGTTCATTATGTTGTCCGCTTCTTCTTGTGAAATAGTTATTTCCGCCAAACAATGTTCTCCTTCGTATAGGCCTTTTATATAGTCTCCCGTAGCCTTATCAAACATGACTATGATCGACTTACCTTTGGACGTCACTGTTCCGCCAATCGCTTCACCCATATATTTATACTTTGGCATGAAACGAACTGAATATTCTTCTGGTTGCCCATTCGAAGCCCGAACGACGCGGTAGCAGCAAGCTCCCCCTTCTGCTTTTTCTCCAACTAATGCCCAATCTTTAGCTATTTGAAAAGGTTTACTGGGTTCGAATGCAAAACCGATTTGTACCGATACGAATAGCAAAACCAATCCCGTCAACCACAATGTCTTTCTCATAATATTTACCTCCTTTGTGTTAGTTATGCAGAACTCTGTGTTGAATGAACTTAGCAACTCACCAGCCACCAAAAAATTCTGTTGCCATTATTGCCGCTGTGATATATAGTGCATGGTGAGCACCGTGCGATTATTTTCGGACTGTCGCAAATCCTTGGAAAAACCGTGGCTTACAAGGGGGGGCGGAGGGGATAAGAATGGGCCAAAGTCCGAGACCTTCCATCCGGATTGACCTCAATGAATTCAAACTCCACCTTCATCCCAAGAGCAGAAACCAAATAACCCTTCATTTTGACTCACCCTCCCGAAGGTTTTATCTCTCCGTGATCGCCCTGGTCGTAAGCGAAATGAAACGATTAGGGAAAATAAAATCCATCTCTCTGCAGGAACACCTTGACCTGCTTGTCCTGTTGAACGAATCCATTGGGGGTTCAGCCGGGTCATCTGGAAAGGAGAATCTGCTTCACAGAATCTACACGAAGTGGAGGGACACCCTTCCAAATTTGGAAGAAGCCCCTCTCTTCAAGGTGCTTGGGAAGAAGAAGGACGTAGAAGAGGGAGCAACCGGCAAAATCTATTTGTTTACGGATGTGGAAAAGGATGAATGGGCGAATCTCTTTGAGTACACGGGAAGTGAAGAGAATGTGAGGCTAAAGTTTGCAATCGATAGGATAGGAGCAACCCTTGATGATGTTGCCATTGTCTATGACGAGACCTTGAACGCAGAGGCATGGAAAAAGTTCACCAATGAATGTGGTCAGGAGTTAAGAAAGCTCATTAAAGTTCCTCCCATCGACTACTCAAAACCTAAATCCTACACTCCCGAATTTCTGGCAGATAAGATCCTTACGACCCGAAGCTCTCTCGAAGGGGAGCGAAAATTAGTGACAGTGCTTTTTGCTGGCGTAGGCTCAATGGCCGACAAACTCGATCCTGAGGAAACCTACCAGATCATGGATGGGTGTTTCAGGGTTCTCATGGACGAGATTCACAAATACGAGGGGACGATAAACCAATTCACTGGGGATGGGGTGATGGCCCTTTTTGGTGCACCTGTGGCACACGAAGACCATGCCCAAAGAGCTTGTTATGCTGCTCTATCTATTCAGAATGCCATGGCTGACTACGCTGAAAAACTAAATAAGGATTATGGGATTGACTTTAAAATGCGTATTGGTCTCAACTCAGGCCCGGTGGTTGTAGGCACTATTGGAGATGATTTGCGGATGTATTACACAGCCATTGGAGACACGATTAGCCTTGCTTCCAGGATGGAGGCTACGGCCAGGCCTGGAACCATTCTTTCATCCGGGCATACCTACAAACTGGTCAGAGACTGGTTCAAATTCGAGTCTTTAGGGAAAGGGGAAAGGGACCCCCAGGAGGCCTATGAACTCATAAGAGCCAGCGAGGTAAAGACAAAAATCGAGGCTGCGGCTGTCGCTGGTCTTACGAAATTCGTTGGTCGAAAGAGGGAGATGGAAGCTCTCCAGGAGGCCTTGGAAAGAACTCAATCAGGTTCAGGACAGGCGGTAGGGATCGTTGGAGAAGCTGGCATAGGGAAATCAAGGCTCATCTTAGAGATGAGGAGGGAGATGAGGAGGCTATCCCCGAAAGAAGAATATGGGTACCTTGAGGGCCGATGCCTCCACTACGGGGGCTCCATGGCTTACCTGCCCCTACTGGATATTCTGAGGTCTTATTTTGAGATCAAAGAGGGAGAGCACGAGTTTCTTATTAAAAAGAGGATGAAGGAAAAGATCTTTGAGCTTGATGAAAAGCTCAAAACCGTTCTTTCCCCCTTTCAAGAACTCTTATCTCTTAAAGTGGAAGAAGAAGCCTATCTTAAACTCGAGCCCAAGGAGAAAAGGGAGAAGATCTTTGAGGCCCTGAGAGATTTATTTATTCGAGAAAGTCAAAACAAATCTCTTGTTCTTGTCTTTGAGGACCTTCACTGGATTGATAAGACCTCGGAAGAGTTCTTAGACTACTTCATCGGTTGGCTGGCAAACACACCCATCCTCTTGATTATTCTTTACAGGCCTGAATATACCAATCGCTGGACAAGCAAATCCTATTGTCACAATGTCCAGGTGGATCAGCTCTCCATTCCCACAAGTGCAGAGTTGGTCCAATCCATCCTCGAGGGGGGAGAAATCGTTCCTGAGCTGAGGGACCTCATCTTGGGAAAGGCTTCGGGAAATCCTTTTTTTATAGAAGAATTGACTCATTCCTTGCTTGAAAACGGGTCGATCCAGAAGAAAGATCACCAGTACTTTTTAAGCGGAAGACCTTCCGATATCCAGGTTCCTGATACCATTCAGGGGATCATTGCCGCCCGTATTGACCGACTGGATGAAAGCCTCAAGAGAATCATGTACGTGGCTTCTGTCATTGGGAGAGAATTTGCCTTTCGTATCCTTCAGGCGATCACAGAGATGAAGGAAGAGCTTAAATCCCATCTCCTAAGTCTTCAAGGCCTTGAGCTTATCTATGAAAAGAGGCTTTTCCCTGAGTTGGAATACATCTTCAAACACGCCCTGATCCAGGAGGTAGCTTATAACAGCCTCCTTCTTAAAAGGAGGAAGGAGATCCACGAGAAGATCGGAAGAGCCATCGAAGAGATCTATCCGGACAGGCTGGAAGAATTCTATGAGATGCTCGCCTACCATTATTCCAAGAGCGATGACCTTGATAAAGCCTGCCAATATCTAAAGTTATCAGGTAACAAAGCCGTGAGAAGCTATTCCAACTTGGAGGCCTTTCGTTTCTATAAAGATGCGATCAATATCCTTAAGCAGAAGCCGGAAACGGAGCAGAATAAAAAAGAACGCCTTGAGGTCATTTTATTAATGGCAGTTCCTATAAGAATCCTGGCTTACCCTGAAGATTCCCTAAAGTTCCTTGAAGAGGGTGAGAGGCTTTGTAAAGAGCTTGGGGACAAAAAGAGCCTGGCAATCATATCCAACTTTATAGGCCTGTTTCATGTATATACAGGGGACGCAGCGCTGGGAAGAAAATACCTGGAAGCATCTTTTGAGGAGGCGGAAAAGATACAGGATATTGAAACAATGGCTCCAGTAAGCTTCGGCCTTTGTAATTCTTATTATTGGGTGGGAGAGTATAGGAAAATAGCGAATATAATCCCACGGGTCATTGATTTGCTCGAAAAAACCCAAAGGGGGCATGAATTTTTCGGCATGGACGCCAATATCTATTCGTTGCTAGAGGGCTCCTATGGGTCTAGCTTGGGAATTTTGGGAGAATTTACGAAGGGAGAGCAGTCATGTGAAAAAGCGATTTCTTTTGCGCACAAAATCAATCACTTGTTTAGTATAGGCATCGCAGAACTTAATTATGTGGGTCTATTATTAACTAAGGGGGATGGAGAAAATATTGTAAAACATGTTCAGAGCAGCATTGAATATCTCGAAAAATCACAAGCGGTTATCTATCTGCCCCTTGCCTGGAGTTGCCTTGGGTGGGGATATTGTTATCTGGGGGAGCTGGAAGCGGCCTTAAAATTTACGGAGAAAGGTCTTAAGATGCAGATGGATCTCGGATTTCCCTTTCCTCTTATACACTGGTGTGTAAGTTTTGTTCATTTCGATTCAAGGAATTTGAATGAGGCAAAGGTTCATGCCGAGCAAGCACTGAATTCAGCACAAACGAGTCATCAAAAATATTTTGAAGGTATGTCATGGATTCAACTGGGAAGGATTCTTGGAAAAATAGAAGGGTCACAACTCCGTAAGGCGGAGGAGCACATACTGAAAGGGATGAAGATACTTGATGAGTTGGAAACGAAACCAGCATACGCTTGGGGTTGCTTCTTCCTCGGGGAGATTTATGCCAATGCAGGACAAAAAGAAAAAGCCATTGAAAACCTGAAAAAGGCAGAGACGATGTTTCAGGAGATGGGAATGGACTACTGGTTGGCACAGACACGAAAGCTTTTGGAAATGGTCCGGATCTAAATCGCGAGCGCGGTCATCAATTTTATCTTATTTTGCGGTCCCAATTTGGATGGCATCAGCATTTAGAAGTTGAACATCTTATCACTATCCGTACCTGCCAAAGGGTTTCGATTTAAAAGACATATCAAAAGTTTAAGTCAGAGGATAATGACCACCTATTGATTACTAATTGCAATCGAGCATGCTTTGCTAAATTGGCCCCTCATGGATTTCAGGAAGCAATCTTCGGACAAAGGAGCCCAATATTCCACCGAAAGATATTCAGGCAGGTCATGAGTTCATGGATAGGTTCGTAAAAACCAGATGACTTCTGTTGGTAATCGGTAAGATCACTCTCCTATTTACTCAATTCCGAATAAATTTCATTCGGATCGAATTATTGATTTCAAACCATAATCGACGGAGCCACGCCTGAAAATGGGGATATTCCTCATTGGGGAGATCAGGTCACTATTTACCGCTCGTGAAGAGATGGAGGGTAAGAAGACATGATTGCAGATACCTAACTCCAAAGAGGAATCAAAGAGGAGGGTAATCAGGTCAAGTTTGGAACGCAACTCTACGAAGCCCTACTTCTGGTGGCGATTGCACCTACAACTAAATAGTTTGGCTCGACAATAGAGTCAACTATTACCGTTAGAAATGCTCACTGCTCCCGTATGAGCAGGAGCAAGAGGTGGGGTAAGATGACTTTTGTGGACACCAAAGTTGAGGTAAAATACTAAAGACGGAGGTGTCAGAATGGAAAGGATTCCGAGAGCAATCTACACGAAGGAACTTCGAGAGGAAGCAGTGAAGCTCGTAACAGAAGGCGGATTAAAGATACCGGAGGTGGGGCGTCGGTTATCGGTTGCGGCCTCGACAATACGGTACTGGGTTAAGGCGAGCAGAGAAGGCAAGCTTAAGGAGGTTGGAAAGCACCAGAGGCCGCTTACGGAAATAGAGATGGAGCTTGCCCGGGTGAAGCGTGAACTGGCAGAAGCCAGGATGGAGCGAGACATATTAAAAAAAGCGGCCGTGTACTTTGCGAAGGAGTCGCTGCCAGGTACGCGATCATGAAAGCAATGCGATTCAAGTATTGTATTGGGATGATGTGCCGTATTCTGCGTGTATCCAAGAGCGGTTATTACCAATGGTTCAGGCGCAAGCCTTCCAAACGTGTCCTGGAAGAGGGAAGGCTGGAAGTAGAGATAAAAGCCGCCCACAAGAGGACCCGTGAGACGTGCGGTCCAGAGAGATTACAGCATGAGCTCAAAGAACAGGGTGTAAAGGTCGGGATCTGCCGGATCAGACGGATCAGGAAGAAGCTTGGGTTACGGTGTAAGCAGAAGAGGAAGTTCAAGGCCACCACGGATTCGAAGCATGCTCTGCCTGTGGCACAGAATCTGCTCAATCAGCAGTTTAAGGCAACGACGCCGAACGAGGTTTGGGTCAGCGACATTACCTATATCCCCACAGAAGAAGGCTGGCTCTATCTGGCAGGGCATAAGGACCTCTGCACGGGAGAAATCGTTGGATATGCCATGGGCAATCGTCTCACCAAGAACCTGGTGAGCCAGTCTCTGTTCAGAGCCGTGGCAGCCAAACGGCCCGGAGCAGGCCTGATTCACCATTCGGATCGTGGGAGTCAGTACTGCGCCCATGAATACCGGAAGCTGGTGGATCAGTTCAAGATGAGAGCATCTATGAGCAGGAAGGGCGACTGCTACGACAATGCTCCCATGGAGAGCTTCTGGGGTACGCTCAAGAATGAGCTTGTCCATCACTGTCGCTTCAAGACGAGAGAGCAGGCCATCCGGGAGATCACGGAATACATCGAGGTATTCTACAATCGGCAAAGACGGCAAGCACGGCTGGGGTACCTTTCTCCGGTTGTCTATGAGCGGCAGTTCTATACAAGGCAACTTGCAGCATGAGAGAGCGCTTCGTGTCCACTATTGACATCAGGGGTCAAGGAGCCTTTCGACTCGCCGCAGCTTGGACTATACGTAAAGCCTTGGCTCAGATGGTTGTACGATGGATCACATTTCGTGCGCTTGATGCTTCAGGACGTTCGTTTCGGTGACCACTTGCCCACGTTAGGAGTCGCCCTCTCCAAGCGAAGGGTAACACTGATGCATAGCCGTTTATATTAGCGTGATCACTGGGGATCAACACCCTGTCCGCCGCGCACACACCACGTGAGCTCGGATCCGCCGGTCTTATCGTCGAAGCCCCCAGCGCCGTTGGCGAAGTCCAACATCCACGCGCTTGACGGGCTACTGAAAAAGGTAGTAGCCGACCAGTAGGAATTCGACTGCACATTAGTAAACGGATGGCCCGCGGGGAGAAAGGGAACAGAGGTCGCATTTGGGTCCACCAGACTCGCCAACTCCTGAAGCGTGGGGAGCCGCCACCCTAATCGGCCGCCCGTAGTCAATGCGTTGCAATGAACTTGAGCACCATTCCAAGCAAAAACGTTCGTACTTGGAGACCGCTCCCAAACCAGCCCGGTCTCCTTATCCAGGACAGCCACACTGCTCCAGTTAACTAAGACTATGAACCTGGGGCAATTAGAAGCTTTTGTGCATGCTAACTTCTCGTCCCAAGAAGGCGATGAGTAATATGGACCATTCCCCGCCCCCGCCATTGATGATCTGGGGGCGAACGCCACCATTACCAATACGATAAGTCCGACTGTGGATAAAAGAATGCGTTTCATTTTCTTCCTCCTTTTTGGTTGTTTTTTCATCAGACATGAAGAAGTAGTCATTGCGAAGGCCTGCACTATCGGGATTTTTTAAACGGGTGAGCAACGATGCAAATATTATTCCTGAACGTCAGCTTTGTCAACACAAAATTAGGACAAAAAATTAGGAGGCGTTTTCTCCTTTTAGGTAAAGTATTTCCATCTCGATTTCGAGATGAAATGTTGGATGATCAAGGAAAAATGCGAGTCAATGAGTTCAGGAAGGAATCTTCGGGAAAGGGACTGTAGATAACAAATGCCATGCATATCACTGCTTCCGTTTTCATCAACGATGATGAATCCGGCCTTCACCATGATTTCGAAGTCTGGCTTGAAAAACTCGCCCCCCATGAGCCTGTTAAACAATACCGTCACAATGTCGGCGAAGACAATGCCGATGCCCATTTAAAACGGCAGGTGATGGGAAGAGAAGTTGTCGTGGCAATCACGGATGGAAAACTCGATTTTGGTCCATGGGAGCAGATTTTCTACGGCGAGTTCGACGGCAGGCGAAGAAAAAGGGTGCTTGTGAAGATCATTGGAGAATAAGTTAAAAAGGGCCCTATTTATCTATAGGTTTTGTTCAATAATGAGAGGAGGTGGAAAGATCAATAAATAGGAGCTCTCTTTCCTTTTATTGGCTTTTTGGCTATTGCGGTTTCGTCTGGTTTCAAGGAAGCCTATACCGTACAGGATTTAACCCAACCCCTGTCGGCTTTTACGATGGCAGCATTTACGGTCGGGATAAGTTTGTTCCAGCACCGGACTGTAAAATACGGGAGGAAAACACCGAAGATTATTGGAACGAGCGAAGGCAGAAGAAGCTTAAGAGAAGATAAAACAATTTAGTTAATATCCCTTTTGTGATTGAAGGTAGTTTGAGAAAGGCTGCCTGAGGGGGTTCATGTCGAGCAGTCTTTTAATCGTCAATGAATTGACGCTTCATTGGGGATACTGTGTTAATCCTTCCTTCGATTAGCACGCGCAGTGTAACCTGGTTCAGAGTGTAATTGTTTAGAACGGGACTTCGTCGTCAGCAAAAGTCTCTTCTGATTTCTCCTTGAATGACTCGAGTTCTTCTTCAAAGGCTTTGGCCCAGTCCGATGCTCCATGACCCCTGATGTCAATAGTGGACACGAAGCGCTCTCTCATGCTGCAAGTTGCCTTGTATAGAACTGCCGCTCATAGACAACCGGAGAAAGGTACCCCAGCCGTGCTTGCCGTCTTTGCCGATTGTAGAATACCTCGATGTATTCCGTGATCTCCCGGATGGCCTGCTCTCTCGTCTTGAAGCGACAGTGATGGACAAGCTCATTCTTGAGCGTACCCCAGAAGCTCTCCATGGGAGCATTGTCGTAGCAGTCGCCCTTCCTGCTCATAGATGCTCTCATCTTGAACTGATCCACCAGCTTCCGGTATTCATGGGCGCAGTACTGACTCCCACGATCCGAATGGTGAATCAGGCCTGCTCCGGGCCGTTTGGCTGCCACGGCTCTGAACAGAGACTGGCTCACCAGGTTCTTGGTGAGACGATTGCCCATGGCATATCCAACGATTTCTCCCGTGCAGAGGTCCTTATGCCCTGCCAGATAGAGCCAGCCTTCTTCTGTGGGGATATAGGTAATGTCGCTGACCCAAACCTCGTTCGGCGTCGTTGCCTTAAACTGCTGATTGAGCAGATTCTGTGCCACAGGCAGAGCATGCTTCGAATCCGTGGTGGCCTTGAACTTCCTCTTCTGCTTACACCGTAACCCAAGCTTCTTCCTGATCCGTCTGATCCGGCAGATCCCGACCTTTACACCCTGTTCTTTGAGCTCATGCTGTAATCTCTCTGGACCGCACGTCTCACGGGTCCTCTTGTGGGCGGCTTTTATCTCTACTTCCAGCCTTCCCTCTTCCAGGACACGTTTGGAAGGCTTGCGCCTGAACCATTGGTAATAACCGCTCTTGGATACACGCAGAATACGGCACATCATCCCAATACAATACTTGAATCGCATTGCTTTCATGATCGCGTACCTGGCAGCGACTCCTTCGCAAAGTACACGGCCGCTTTTTTTAATATGTCTCGCTCCATCCTGGCTTCTGCCAGTTCACGCTTCACCCGGGCAAGCTCCATCTCTATTTCCGTAAGCGGCCTCTGGTGCTTTCCAACCTCCTTAAGCTTGCCTTCTCTGCTCGCCTTAACCCAGTACCGTATTGTCGAGGCCGCAACCGATAACCGACGCCCCACCTCCGGTATCTTTAATCCGCCTTCTGTTACGAGCTTCACTGCTTCCTCTCGAAGTTCCTTCGTGTAGATTGCTCTCGGAATCCTTTCCATTCTGACACCTCCGTCTTTAGTATTTTACCTCAACTTTGGTGTCCACAAAAGTCATCTTACCCCACCATACTGTTTCTCAAAGTCGATTTTATGGTAAAAATCTTTGTTACCGGCTTTCAACTTCGTTTGGATAGTGTATTTAAGGAAAGGTGGTATTGGCTGCGTTAATTCAATAAGGTCATCCCAGAAAAAGTTAAAAACATATTCATATTGTTCTGGATAGTCGGACTTTAGCTTATTAGTCAAGGTTTTAACCAAATCATCTTTAAGTAGGAATTGTTTGCAGCAATGCATGGCCCAAGTGCCTAAAGCACCTGCAGAACATTTTCGGGTTTTCTTATTATATAAACCTTGCCCGATGCATTCTATTAGCTTATTTTCAGTTCTAAGTCGTGCGGCTTCACTAAGGTGAATGAAACAATCAGGAAAAATTTGAAGAATAGTCCGGATGGCAGAATCGGTGTCTGCAAAGTTAAGTTCTTCTGAGATGGTCGCATAAAGGTCCACTTGATCTTCCTTTGCGAGTTGGGGAAGCAGTGCATTAACGAAGTATTTTAATTTTTTGCCATCCCCTGTTTCTCTATTTCGAAAGATTTCAAGCATAACTTCAAGACGCTTTTTCGGCGGAATCTCAGAGGCCAAAAGTTGTGCATAGCGCTCTTTTTCAACGAAGTGGCTGTCGAACACCCGTTTGATGAATTCGCTTTTGGTAAATGGTGCCTTAGATTGATCAATGATATCTATGAGAAAGTTGATGAACATAATGATAGCATCAGCATCTCCCTGCTTGTCCTCGTGCTTTCCGTGGCTTCGTGGGTTCCTGATGGCCTGATAGAAGCCACGGAGAATTTGCTCCACTCCTGCCTGGATATTCTTTTCAGATTCAGTTTGCAACTTATTTACTTTGAGCTTAGGTGATTTTCCACCGAATGCCTGTCCTATAAGAGCGGTCCCATCGCTCTGGAGTCCAGTTTTTTCGCGGATCAGATCACTAAGGCAGTAGATCGCATCCAGGATTGCACCGGTGAAGTTTCGGTCGTTATAGGTACTCTGTACTGCTTGCCATAGACGTTGATCAAGTATAGTTTCTATATTCATTTTCTTATATCGGATGGTTGCTGGCGCTTTTTATACTGATTCTACATTTCTGAAAATTGAGAGTTATTCGAAGTTCAATGGTGCTCCCATGTGTTACAGTTTGTGTAGCGAAAGCCTCTCCTTAAGATAAATATATTCCCTCCGCATAATTCACAAAAGAATTATCCAGACCACACTGGATTCAGTGAAATCGATATTTTTATCTATAATATACACCTTTTTTAGGGTTTTGGGAAATGAAAAGTTTCAGCAAGGAGTCTTCACCGCTTAGCCTCGGCCTTCACCCGCTCGACGATTTCGGGGGTGGCGGGAGATGGCGCGGGCAGAGGCAGCCCTTTTGATCGTAATGCCAATTTTTCTCCATTCCCCTTTTGCTCTATCCCTATGGGGAAGAGCAGTTTTTTGAGCTTCGCAATGTTAGACGACGTGAGCTGTCATGGCAGGTGTTTCTCGATGAAAGTACGCACACCCAGGATCATCGACAGCACTTCTGTGTGCGTTATGTCCGCGAATTTGCCGTGATCCCCCTTATTCCGTGTGTCACCCCAGGCAGTGATCTGCTTGTTCTCAGATTGGGAAATGATCTCAATCTGTTTAGAGGGTTGATATAGCACCGTCTGTAGCTTTGCGATCGATGATTTTTGGGTGTCATAGGTTATGCCGTGCGCATCGCACAACCGCCGCAAAGCGTCCTCAATTGCTGCCCCTGCCAAGAATGCAGCGATTCCGAGTTGGACTTGCTTCTGCGCTGGATCTTTGTTTAACTCCGCCGCCTGTGCTTGCGTTTGGGCGAGGTTTAAGATATCTCCCTCGATCTCTCGTGCAATAGTAAGTCGAGGACTTTTTAGGGCTCCTTGGTCGTACAACTGGACCAGAGCCCAGCAAACTCCCTGAATCTGGCTGTAATTATTGGATGCTCCGGCGTGGTCAATCCGCGACATGATCGGGTGACTACCGCCAACGGTGTCGTGGACCACCGATTGAGCAAGAGAGGCGGCCTCGTAGAGCCCTTCCACAGTATAGTTCTCATACTGAGTAAGCAGCCGAATTCTCTCGATGCGCGCTTTGATCTTTCGTTCTTCGTCGGTAGCCACCGTGTTGACCTCCTCTAACTTATTTTTTAAGCCGCTTTCATTTTCTTATGGTGAACGATTTCTATGGCCGGTATGACCCGTGACCAAAAACACTCTCAATTCTGTTCGTCAATTTTTTAATAAACTCCGGTAAGTGACCTTCCTCCCAATCAATGCAGTTATACTGCCTGACATCGAAATGAAGCTTATCCAATTCGTCTTTTCTGCACGTAAAGATCACCTGTAAACCAAGACCCTTTGCAAATCCGGCTTCATAATAGACACCACCTCTATGTCCCGTAAAATCAGATATTATAAAACGGCTTCGTCTGATCTGTACGATGATCTCATCATCTATCTTACCGTTATACTGCCTTTGGTCAACTCTGTGCGGCTTATAGCCAGCCTCCTCTATTCCTTTCACGAATGCGTCGTCGTATATCCGATTCATTGTGTCATCGAACCACATTGCCACAAAACATTGATTACTGGTCGGATTAAATTCCTTTAGCTTCTCCAAGCGCTCCCAACCAACGGGGGTTATTTTGTATATACTCTGAAGCCCTGCTTCTACCCGCTCCGATGTTACCAAATAGTTAATGAGTTCAGATAGTTCACTTTGATTATATGTCGAGGAAGAACCATAGCATGAGGGATCAATCTTTAAATACTGTCCGGCGAGGTCTGTCTTTTTCTCAAGGGCCATAAGTAGCTTATCGGCACGTGAGTGGAAACTCGGTGTTTTGATGGTACGTAGGAACTCAAGGCTCGCTGTATTGATGGTAAAATTGGGATTCTCACGGAGCCAGCCCGATATATTCGCACGTTGCCTTTCAGTCAAATGGGGAGGATTGGGCAGAATAAGCGCATGAACAATTTTATACTCGCCGCAGCGCTCACACTCAATGGAAAGTGTGGCCCCAGCCTCCATCTTAATTAATTTGTGTTGGCAAATGGGACAGGTAGAACCATTGGTCATGGTGATCCCCCTCAAGTCCTTATTGAATAATTAGTTCACAGGTGACAACGCCATCATACCGCCAAGCGGGTAAAATTTCAATTCCATAAAACCACCCTTCACCCTAAACATTTTGCGGTCTGCAAGCAAAGCCCGCGCCGGGGCGGGGCAGGCCCTGAACCTAGCATGGTGTAAGGCAGGCAGGTACGAACAAAGAAAATAGGCCGAGTTCTTTGGGTTACGGCTACGAGGCCAGTTTCGTATATCGGCAGCGGGCTACGGTCAACGGGTTTCAAAGACGGGCGACGTAACCGAATTACGATACGGGCCCTGAACCTTGCATGGTGTCAGGCAGGCACTCCATCGCAATAACGTTACGGCACAGTTTTCTTTAACGAGGAGGGTAGGAGTGGACATGGGATGTTCCCCCCTCACCCCGCCCTCTCCCGCCAGGGGAGAGGGGATAACCGGTTTATTCTCCGCGCAATGATGTTATCGTTAACACAGAGTCCATGTTACTTTTTACACAACCTCGCTTTCTTTAGGGTAAAAATGGAGCATGAAACAGAAAATGTATCATATAATATGCTGTAATTATTAGACAATAAATTATGCATTCACTTTGATAAAAATTTCACTTTTTTCTTGAAATTTTACTTTTCTCATTCTATAATTATGGTCAATTTTTTAGAAAAAAATACACGATACTTAGCGTCAAGCTAAGACGTCAATGATCAAAAAAGAGGAGGATTTATATGGAAGGAGAAAAACTTGCGAACCCGGCACCCCTTGGTTTAATGGGGTTCGGGACTACAACCGTTCTGCTCAACATTCACAATGCGGGCTTTTTCCCGATCGGATCGTTGATACTGGCGATGGGAATATTCTACGGTGGAATCGCCCAGATCATTGCCGGGATTCTCGAATTTAAGAAAGGTAATACATTTGGACTTACCGCCTTCGTTTCTTTCGGCTCTTTCTGGCTGACCCTGGCCTTCATCATTATTTTCAAGGATCTCCCCGGGAATTCGCCAGCCTTCATGGGATGGTATCTTTTTGTTTGGGGGGTCTTCACCTTTTTCATGTGGATAGGGACATTTGGAAAAAACAGGGTCCTACAGTTCATCTTTTTTTCCTTGTTCATTCTCTTTTGGCTTCTCTCAATACGCGACTGGGCAGGTAGTGCGGCTATCGGCACTATTGCGGGGTACGAAGGAATCATCTGCGGCGCCGCTGCTATCTATCTTGCAATGGCGGAATTAATCAATGAATCTCACGGAAGAAAGGTTCTTCCCATCGGGGAACCCGCGGCCTCTAAATAATCGTCCGTGTTTCTCACGGCGGTAGCAGAATTCTCCAGGCCGCTTGTTGTAAGAGAAATGCAGACGACGGAATGAATACTTCGGCAACGCCATACTATATCCAAAAAGCCCCTGCACAGGGGCTTTTTTTTGGAGAGGAGATGCAGGACGGAGCAGGCAGTCAGCATCTTCAGCTTTAGCAGGCAGGCCTAAAGCTTCGTCACCTGGCCGCCTGCTCCGTCCTGTTGGGAGAGCGGTTTCTTGTTCAATACGACAGAGTTTTAGAAAGGAGAGGGTGTGTTGCTTCCATTCCGAAATTCGTTTAAAATTAAACTTTAGATCAAAAAGGCTCCTTGTAGGCCCTATTCGAACGAGGAGAGTTTGACCATGCCAAAAGACTTGAAGAGGACAGCCCTTTATTCCTGGCATAAGGAACACGGCGGGCAGATGGTTGAGTTTGCCGGCTGGGAAATGCCTGTTGCTTATAAACAGGGGACTGTCGAGGAACACGCGAGGACGAGAAAGTTCGGGGGGCTTTTCGATATCTCCCACATGGGGCGTTTTTTGATTCGGGGAATAGATGCGGTCCCCTTTATGCAGCATATCTTGACCAACAATGTGACGGCCCTTGATCCGGGCGTGGCCCAGTATACGTTGATTCAGAATGAAGAGGGAGGTTCGATTGACGATGCTTATGTCTATCGACTGGAAGAAAAGGATCCCTCCATGGAGACAAATTATCTCCTGGTCGTGAATGCGGCGAATAAGGAGAAAGATTGGAATTGGTTTCTCGATCATAAGAAACAGTACAAGAATGTGGTGGTAGACGACAAAACCGACGAGATCGGAATGGTCGCACTGCAAGGTCCTCACGCCAGGAGGGTTTTGGAAAAAATTCTTTTGGAAGATTATGCAAAACTTCCAGACCCATGGAGAAATCGCTTGAGGGTTTG
This sequence comes from uncultured delta proteobacterium, assembly GCA_963765435.1. Taxonomy (GTDB): domain Bacteria; phylum Desulfobacterota; class BSN033; order BSN033; family UBA1163; genus UBA1163. The sequence continues at coordinate 2,497,598 of CAVXWK010000001.1, read as the reverse complement.
TGAGTTAGAGGGGGAGCACGTCCATATTACGATCTCGAGAACCGGATACACGGGTGAACCCATCTGTTTCGAGTTATTCTTGCCCGAGAAGAAGTCAAGACTCATATGGGAGAAGATCCTCCACGCCGGAAAGGAAGAGGGGATTGTCCCAGTGGGTTTGGGCGCGAGGGATACCCTAAGGCTGGAAGCAGGACTTGCCCTTTATGGTCACGAGTTAGGGCTCGATGCACAGGGAATAGATATCCCCATCCATGCGGTACCGTCAGCAGCCAGGTTGGCCATGAGTTTCTCGCCCTTAAAAGGAGAGTTCCTCGGAAGGGATATCCTGAAAAGGCAATTTGAAGAGGTGAGGGCGAGAGAGAACGGGAAACCCTTACCTCCGAAAGAAAGGCAGTTGGTTCCCAAGAAGATATTTCCGATCACCCTCAGCGGTCAGGAGGTTGCCGGACAGGGCGACGAAGTTTTTGCAAATGGGGAACGGGTGGGACATGTGTCGAGCGGGACGATGGCTCCCTACTGGGTATTCTCTGATCGGGGAATCCTTTCAGAGCCGTCCGATGAAAAAAGAATGAGATCGATTGCCCTCGCTTATATTGATTCAGATTTGAAGGAGGGCCAGCGGATAGAAATTTCTTACCGGGGGAAAAGGGTAGAGGGGCTGATCGTCGAAAGGCATCTCTCCAGCGAAGCCCCGCCTTATGCCCATCCCATCCTGATACAAGAGCCGAGGAAGGTGCGTGCTCCGTCGGGGAGCTTAAAGGACTTGTCTGAAAGACTTGTCCTTCGCGTGGCGGAGAATACCCATTGGAGGCAGAGGGAGACCTTCAATCTTATCCCTTCGGAATCGACCCCTTCTCTTCTGGTGAGGCTTCTTACGGTTTCCGATCCATCCAGCCGATACGCCGAGCACCGGCTGATGAAGGCCTTTAAGGAGAGCGATGTCTTCTATTATCAGGGGACCAAGTTGATCGGAGAAGTAGAGGCCCTGGTCGCCGACGAGCTTCGGCGCTTCATCGGGTGCTCCGAAGTCGAGGCGAGGGTGATCAGCGGTCAGATGGCCAATACCGCTGTCTTCAGCGGGGTTGTGGATTACCTCAACCGTTTGGACCGGAGAAACGAGCCCCGCAGGATCAGAAAGGTGATGAACCATCATATCGGGAGGGGGGGCCACCTGAGCGCCCAGCCCATGGGCGCCCTGAAGGATTTTATTGCTAATGATCCAATGAACGAGCGGCCAGCGGCTGTTCCTTTTCCCGTGATGAAAGAGGATCAATACAGAATCGATCTCCTGAAGACCCGGGAACTGTTGGAAGAGCATAAGCCCGAATTGATCGTGATGGGCAAGAGCATGGTGATCTATAAAGAGCCTGTAAAGGAGATCGCCGAAATGATTGCTCCGATGAATCCAAAACCGATTCTCCTTTATGATATGGCCCATGTCCTGGGACTGATTGGGCCTTATTTTCAGGAGCCGTTTAAAGAAGGCGCGGATATTGTTACAGGGTCCACCCATAAGACTTTCTTCGGGCCACAAAGAGGGCTCATTTTGAGCAACATGTCAGAGGGAACGGAATACGAGGATCTCTGGGAGGCTATTATCCGTAGGGTCTTCCCCGGAAGCGTCAGCAATCACCACCTGGGAACGCTGGTAGGCCTTTTACTCGCCGCCTATGAAATGAATGTCTTCAAATCGGAATATCAGAAAGCGGTGATTTCCAACGCCAAGGCATTTGCCCGAGCCTTGAAGGATCAGGGATTAACGGTGGAGGGCGATCCGCGCCTCGGATATACGGAGACGCATCAGGTCATCGTCAGGGTTGGTTACGGAAAAGGGCCATGGGTTGCCGAACGATTGGAAGAAAATAACGTCATCGTCAATTACCAGAGTGCGCCGGATGACGAGGCCTTTACCACAGCGAGCTGCCTGAGGCTGGGGGTTCAGGAGATGACGCGGTTCGGGATGAAGGAAGACGATTTTGCTCAACTCGCGGAGTACATGAGTCGGGTTATTTTAAAGGATCGACCCGTGGCCAAAGAAATTTCCCAGTTCAGAAAAAAATTTGTCGAGATGAAATACTGTCTGCCCGAGGCAGAGTCTCGGTCCTTGGTTGAAAAATTGTTGGAGGTAATCCGGTAGTCGCTTGAATAGCGTCTACCCACAAATTATGGTTTTTGTAAGAAGCCGTCATTCCGGCCCCGATTTTCATCGGGATAAACTCCAGCCGGAATCCAGGATTCCCGGTAAAAACCGGGACCCAGTCATTGATATGGTTCCCGACTTTCGTCGGGACGACGTTCTGGATGCCCCCGTGTCAGGCACGGGGCAGGCTCCTCAAGTCCGGCATGACGGGATAACGGACTTTATAAACAGATTTTAGATAGAATCGCCTTGCCAGATGAGACGGAGCGTTCAATATGATTCGCAAAAACGATATTATTGAAAAAGCCTACGAATGCGGTTTTGGGGATATTGGCTTCACCACTGCCGATCCTTTTGACTCCCAAAGGGAGCTTCTGCAAGAAAGGCAAAGAGAATACGCGTGGGCGCATCAAATGGGCTTAGATCTTATTGCCGGAACCGACCCCAAACAGATTTTCCAGGATGCCAGGACGATTATCGTTTTAATGGAAGTCTATTTTAAAGAGGCATTTCCATCCTCTATGGAGAAGCATTTTGGTCGCTGCTACCTGGATGATGATCGAATCATCAAGGATGATCTGGCCAAAAGGACCAAAGCCTTTCGCTCCTTCCTCAAAGAGAACGGGATCGAGTCGAAAGTCCCGTTTAACCTGCCTCACAGGTTGGCCGCGGCTCGATCCGGAATGGGCACGTTTGGCAAGAACTGCCTGTTCTATTCAAACAAGGTGGTCTGCCAGGGGTCATGGGTGTTGCCCATCGCGCTTGTCGTTGACCAGGAATTTTCGCCTGACGAGCCTACGCTTCGAGTCGGGTGCCCGGATTGGTGCAGGAACTCTTGCATCAGCGCGTGTCCCACCGGCGCTCTAAAGGGACCTCGCAAATTAGATCCGGCCCGATGTATCTCTTATCTCAGTTATTATGGCGAAGGGATTACCCCCATGGAGCTTCGTGAGCCGATGGGTTTGTGGGTTTATGGCTGTGATCACTGTCAGAATGTATGTCCGCGAAATGCTCCCTGGCTGGCCAGAGAATTGCCGATCAACAAAAAAGTAGCTGCGATGGTGGATGACTTCAAACTCGTTAGATTGTTACATATGGATAAGGTTTACTTTAATAGTAAAGTCTTCCCGCATATGTTTTATATGCCCGATAAGGATCTATGGCGATGGAAGATGAATGTGGCCAGAGCCATGGGGAACAGCCGCAACGAGGAGTATATCCCGGACCTCTTGACAGCGTTCCATAATGCTGATGATGAAAGGGTATTGGGTATGATTGCATGGGCGATGGGTCGTATTGGCGGCCTAAAGGCCAAAAAAGCTTTAAATGAGATTCTCCCCGGGAGGGATGAGTTGGTTCGGGAAGAAATATTGCTTGCTTTGGAAAAATGTTAGACTTCCGTATTCAGACGTTCATTTAAGAGATTAAATGCAAGCATGAATGGTGTAGTCTCACGGTTGGAGCGAGGTGTCGATGGCGAAAGTGATGATTTATCCTGCTAACTATGAGAGCGTCCGTCAGGCTGTGGATCGGGCCTTTGAACTCTTCCCGTTGGAGTTTCACGGAAAAAAGGTCTTGATAAAACCGAACGTGCTTCGGGCTTCAACGCCAGAGGAAGGAATTGCCACCCATCCTGCTGTGGTTCGGGCCGTCGTGGAAAAGGTGGAAAGCATGGGGCCGGCCTCCATTGTCGTGGGTGACAATCCGGGTATCTTCGGCTACGGGGCCAATGAGGAGTGCTTCAAGAAAACAGGATTGATGGAAGCAGCTAAGGGCTATTATCAAAATATCGGGGACGATTCACAAAAGGTAGACTTCAACCCTGATTTCATGCCCGCGGTGAGCCTCTCCCGAGCTGTCGTAGAGGCCGATCTCGTCATCAGCCTGCCCAAATTCAAGACCCACGGTTTAACCGTGATCACCGGAGCGATCAAAAACAGTTATGGTCTTTTGCCCGGTGCCCAGAAGGCGAAGCTGCACAAGGCAGCGGGTTGCGCGGAACGCTTCCACGAGCTGATTGTCGACGTATTTCGGCTCCGGGTCCCCGACCTGTTCCTTCTTGACGCCGTGGTGGGTATGGAAGGCAATGGTCCGGCCTGCCCGGACCTCAGAAACATTGGCCTGCTTCTGGCTTCTGACAATGGTGTGGCCTTGGACGCTGTCATGGCGACGATGATGGGGTGCGAGCCCGGCCGGCTGCGATTTCTTCAGAAGGCGAAGGAAGCGGGTTTGGGGGACTACGACCTCCGGGCGATCGAGCTCATCGGGGAGCTGAGACGATTGCCTGATTTCAAGCTTCCTCCGTTGGGCGGTGAAGCGGTTCTTCGGAACGAGATGATGCAGACGTTCCTTCAGAGCCGAACGATCCTGCGACCGCAAGCCGATCCTGAGCTGTGCACGGAGTGCGGCACCTGCATCGATCAATGTCCAATGTCGGCTTTGTCCATGAATGACCACCTCCCCCAGGTGGATGCCGACACTTGCATCAGTTGCTTTTGCTGCCAGGAAATCTGTCCTGAGAAAGCCATGACCCTGAAATGACCTTCAGGTTGAATTGAGTCAGCAGTTGGATGTGCTTTTAAAGCACTGCCAAGCCTCGCCTTTGGCGGGATGGAGTATTCAAGGGTTGGAGGAGTCTAAAGGACAACTGGAATGCTCGAATTCTCAAACTGACGAAAGGGGAAGGTTGAAATGTCTAAAGAAAAGAAGGTTATTTTTCGGAGGTTAATGGTTTTGACATGCTTGATCATCGTTTCGGCGTGTACGAACGCTCCCAATGCTCTTGATCCTTCTGTTACCGGACCACAGGTGATTGTGAATCCGGAATTCATTCGTCTTTCAGTTTCAAAGCTGAAGGATACGAATATCGTCTTTGAGGGATCGGGGTTTAAATCTGGGGATTCCGTATTAATCACTCTATTAGGACCCAATGAGACAAAGGTGTTCGTTGCCGAAGCTCCGATTAAACCCGATGGAACTTTCAAAGCGCCGGTACCCCCTTTGACGAAGTTCATGGAGATTTTAAGGGCGGACGTTACGTTTGATGAAAAGTTTCAGAATGTCGTAGTGATCAGTCAACCCCCAATCCCAAAAGCCGTCTATACGGCGAAGGCTGGCAGCATGATTTCAAAGCAAACCGCAGAAACCAAACTGACTGTCAAAGGCCCCACCATCATAGATAGCCTTAAGGATTGGATTGGAGGGCTAACAGGAAAGATCAAGCACAAAAAGGAAAAGTAAACCCCGTTAGAAATTCCAGTCGTTGCGACTCGAAACCGAGCGGGGCATTATTTCTAACGGGGTAAAAAAGGAAGGGGCGATTTCGTCACTTCACTTTGGCAAATTTGGCGACCTTGAGTCGGTTCAGAGCTCGAAGCAAAGCCGCCCTGGCACGATCGAAGCCGGATCCCAAAATACAGTTTTTTTCATCACAATATACACGGTTCACCTCATTTACTTCCATAACTATCGCCAGTAGTATTCGTGATAGAATTGGAATGGCATGGCAGCTTGGTTATCCATTTCAAGAGAAAATACAAAACACACGCTCGGAGGAGAAAGGTCATGGACAAAGACACAAGTTCTCATATGAAGGATCTGATCGGAGCATTGTCGAGTTACAATGATCTAAGTCGCGTGGAGGCCCGAAAGGCACTCGTGGCCATGGGAAGTCAAGCGATCCCTTTTTTGGCCGAAGCGCTCAAGGATTCTAATCCCGTTCGCCGATGGGAAGCAGCCAAAGCGCTTGGTGAGATCGGAGATCCGAATGCGGCGCCCATACTCGTAAAGGCGCTCGAGGACGAAAGGTTTGAGGTTCGCTGGCTTGCGGCCAAGGGGCTGATCGAGATGAACGTTAAGAGTCTGAAGCCTTTGTTTGAGGCATTAATCCAAAATGCAGATTCGGCCATGCTCCGACAAGGGGCACATCATGTTCTTCACGACTTAGCCAAGGGGGAGTTAAGAATATACTTGGCTCCGGCATTGATTGCCCTGGAGTGCATGGATTGCGCGGTTCAAGTCCCTCCCGTCGCTTCCCATGCGCTCAATGACCTGGCAAAGGCGGGAATTGTTTAGAGCCTCGCTGAAGCATTGAAGATTAGGCCGGACCAATGGGTTTGCGGCGTCTTCTTTCTGCCACCTTCAGTCTGGCCAAAGAACGGCGCAGGGCGGCTTCAGCGCTCGCCGCGTCGACCGTCAGGGGCGCTGCTTTCATGGTTTCTTGGGCGCGCTTCTTTGCTTCCTCGGCGCGTGCCACATCAATTTCGTCAGCCCGTTCACAGGCGTCGGCCAGGATGATCACTTTGTCGGGGCGCACTTCGAGAAAGCCGCCGCTGATGACGAGATATTCTTCTTCTCTGTCCTTCCGGATCATCAAATCTCCGGGCTGAAGCATGGTCATCAAAGGGGCATGATGCGGGAGAATGCCCAGTTGTCCTTCCACGCCCCAGGCGATGAGGGCCGTCACATCATCGGAGAAGACCATTCTTTCAGCAGTGACAATCTCTAATTTGAACGTGGCCACAATTACCCTCTTATCGTTTTGGCCTTTTCAACCGCCTCGTCGATCGTTCCCACCAAATAAAAAGCAGCCTCAGGAAGATCGTCGTGTTTCCCTTCCAGGATTTCCTTAAAGCCTCTCACGCTCTCCTTGACGGGGACATACCTGCCTGGGGTCCCGGTAAATTGTTCTGCGACATGAAACGGCTGGGAGCAGAACCTCTGGATCTTCCGAGCTCTGGCCACGGTGAGCTTATCTTCCTGACTCAATTCCTCTATGCCCAAGATGGCGATGATATCCTGCAATTCTTTGTATCTCTGCAAGGTCGTCTGGACCCCTCGAGCGACGCGATAGTGTTCCTCACCGACGATGGCGGGATCGAGGATTCGAGAAGTGGAAGTCAGAGGGTCCACGGCCGGATAAATTCCAAGCTCAGCGATGGAACGCTCTAAAGCCACGACGGCGTCAAGATGACCGTATGTCGCCACAATGCCCGGATCGCTGTAGTCATCCGCGGGAACATAGATCGCCTGAAAAGAGGTGATCGATCCCTTCTTGGTGGTAGTGATTCTTTCTTCCAGCTCTCCGACATCCGTTCCCAACGTTGGCTGATAACCCACGGCAGAAGGCATGCGTCCCAGAAGGGCGGAGAGCTCCATATTTGCAAGGACATAGCGATAGATATTATCGACGAACAGCAGGACGTCCTGGCCTTCGACTTCGCGGAAATATTCTGCCACCGTCACTCCGGTGAGGGCGACACGGGAACGAACGCCCGGGGTTTCATTCATCTGACCGAAAACCATCACGGTCTTATCCATCACGCCCGATCGTTTCATCTCCAGCCAGAGGTCATTGCCTTCACGCGATCTTTCGCCGACGCCCGCAAAGACGGAAAACCCTCCGTGCTCGGCCGCAATATTGCGAATGAGCTCCATAATGATGACGGTCTTGCCCACTCCGGCGCCGCCATATGCACCGATCTTGCCGCCTCTTGTAAAGGGCGTGACGAGATCCATCACTTTCAGTCCTGTCTCAAGCATTTGAGGAGCCGTCTCCTGCTCCGTCAAGGGAGGAGGCGGACGGTGAATCGGCCATTTCTCGTCTGTTTTCACCTCACCCAGTCCATCGATCGCTTCGCCGAAGACGTTGAATAACCGGCCAAGGGTTGCGCGTCCCACAGGAACTGAGATGGGAGTCCCCATATCAATCGCCTCCGCCCCCCTTGCCAAACCATCGGTGGGGGTCAACGAGACACCTCGTACCCAATTGTTGCCAATATGAGCTTGTGTCTCCACGATTACCTTGCTGCCGTTCATGGGAATGATGATGCCATTATAGATGGTCGGCAACTCATTCTTAGGAAATTCCATATCCACCACGGTCCCGATCACTTGTACCACTTTCCCTTTGGCCATCTCATCAGCTCCTTGCGTAAAAAATAAGGGTTTCGTCTATTGGCAACGGTAACGATGCCCGTATCGCTACTACGATGAACGTTAAACGATGAACGATGAACAATAATAATCTCTTTTTTGGTTCATAGTTCATTGTCCATCGTCCATTGTTCAAAACAGGCCCCGTAGCCGTAACCCGAACATTTCCATCATTTGAAATCGCTTACGTCGTTAACGCCTCAGCCCCTCCGCTGATATCGCAGATCTCTTTGGTGATCATTTCCTGCCTTGCCTTGTTCAACGATAAGGTTAAATCCTTGATCAGATCTTCCGCATTGTCGCCGGCATTTCGCATGGCCACCATCCGTGCGGATTGCTCGCTCGCAACGAGCTCAAGAACAGCGTGATAAACCTCCATCTCTACAAATCGGGGTAATAATTCATTCAAAACCGAAAAAGGATCAGGCTCGTAGATATATTCTGCCACCTGTCCCGGAGGAAGCGTCGCCGGCTCTATGGGAAGCAGTTTTTCGATGGTGGGTTTCTGTAACATCGTACTGATAAAAAGCGGATAGGCGAGAAAGATTAAATCGGCCTCCCCCTTGCTGTAATCATCGATCAAAACTCTTGAGATGGGCATGGTTTCCAGCATGGCGGCCCGGTCGCTCATGCCGCCGAATTCAGCACGGACATTCAGTTTTGCGATACGGGCGAACGCCCTTGCCTTACGGCCTACCGTCATCACGGTCACCGGGGCCTTTTGTTGTAAGATAAACTCAGCCACAAGGCGGTTCAGGTTCGTATTCAATCCGCCGCATAAACCCCGGTCGGTCCCCATATGAACGATCGCGATTTTTTTTACATCCCGTTTCTGCAGCAATGGCAGGATTTTCCCTTTGATGCTGGGCTCGACGGCGAGATCGGCGATCACCTGGCGTATTTTTTCAGTGTAAGGCCGGCCTGCCAGTGCCTTTTGTTGCGTTCTTTTCATCTTAGCGGTCGCCACCATCTCCATGGCGCGGACAATCTTTGTGGTACCGTGGATGCTTCGGATGCGGCGGCGTAAGGCTTGTATGTTTGCCATGATGGAGCTCTCAGGCGGTTGCCGTCTGTTTCTTGAATTCTGCGATCGCTGTCTTCAAAAGATCCTCCGTCTCGGGCTTAATCTCATTGTCCTGGTTGATTTTATCTACGATCTCAGCGTGTTGGGTCCCGATAAAACGGTGGAAGTCCCCTTCCCAGGAAATGACTTTTTCTACCTGAACGTCGTCGAGGTAGCCGTTGGTGACCGCATAAAGAACGCTCGCCTGCTCTCCCAGCGACATCGGGGTATTGACGGGCTGCTTCAATATCTCGGTAATGCGGCGGCCCCGCTCCAGTTGATCCTTGGTTGCTTTATCCAATTCTTCGCTGCCGAACTTCGCGAAGGCTTCCAATTCCCGAAACTGCGCCAACTCCAACCTAAGTCTCCCGGCGACCTGCCTCATCGCCCTCCTTTGCGCCGAGCCACCGACGCGGGAGACGGATAATCCCACATTGATCGCCGGCCGAATTCCGGCATTGAATAGATCGGGCTCGAGATAGATCTGACCATCCGTGATGGAAATGACATTGGTTGGGATGTAAGCCGAAATATCTCCAAGTTGCGTCTCGATGATAGGCAAAGCGGTCAGCGAGCCGCCGCCGTGCTCTGGACTTAATTTAGCGGCCCTCTCCAGCAGCCGGCTATGGAGGTAGAAAATGTCTCCGGGGTAAGCCTCTCGGCCCGGTGGACGGCGTAGCAGCAGGGAAAGTTGGCGGTAAGCCCACGCATGTTTATAAAGGTCATCATAAAGGATTAAGGCATCCTTGCCCTGTTCCATGAACTCCTCACCCATCGCACATCCCGCATAGGGGGCGATATATTGGAGCGGAGCGGGGTCAGAGGAATCTGCTGCTACGATGATCGTATATTCCATCGCTCCGAACTTCTCCAAAGTCGCTATAGCCTGAGCCACTTTGGATGTTTTCTGGCCTATGGCGACATAGATGCAGATCAGATTTTGACCCTTCTGGGCGATGATGCTATCCAGGACAATGGCCGACTTGCCAGTAAAACGGTCGCCGATGATCAGCTCGCGCTGGCCCCGTCCAATAGGGATCATGCTGTCGATTGCCTTGATCCCCGTCATGACGGGCGTATTGACCGGTGCTCTCTTTGTGACGTCCGGTGCCACTCTCTCTACGGGGCGAGTCTTCTCGGCCTTAATGGGCCCCTTGCCGTCGAGGGGGCGCCCCAGGGGGTCAACTACCCTACCGATGAGAGTCGCTCCGACTGGAACCTCGATCACTCTCCCAGTCGCTTTTACCTCGTCCCCCTCTTTGATCTTACTGCAATCGCCGAGGATAACTGCCCCGACATTATCCTCTTCCAAGTTTAAAGCGAGACCGGTAATCTCATGGGGGAATTGAAGTAATTCGTTGTAAGCTGCTTGCCCTAGCCCGTGGATGCGGGCAATCCCGTCACCCACTTCGATCACGGTTCCCACATTCGTTACGGAAACAGCAGCACCGAAACGCGCAATCTGTTCTTTAATTACTGCAACAATATCCTGTTCCCGAGTTGCCATCTTAGCCCCTCTCCTGTTTAAAAAGTGAACGATGAAAAGGTACCGGGCCTCGTAACCTTTGCCCGCAGACCGAGTTCAACTTACCGACCCGCTTCGACCAATTTTCTTTTTAAGGTTTCTAATCGCTGACGTATACTTCCATCGATCAGCCGATCGCCGATCCTAGCGACGAATCCCCCGAGGATGGAAGGGTCCACCCGGGCGTCAATGACGACTCGGTGTTCGACCATTTCTCCAAGCCGGCGGGAAATTGCCTCGCGATTGTCGTCAGTTAAAGGCAATGCGGCGATGACTTCCGCATGTTCAATACCGCGATGAGCATCCAACAGCTCGTCATACTGTTGCGATATGTCCCCGGCGAGCTTTAATCTCCCTTTACTCGCCAGAAGAAGAGCCAGGTTAAAAGCCAGCGGGTTGATCTTAGCCAATCCTTTCTGCAAAACATTGCTCTTCGCAGCGAAAGGAAGCCGGGGGTTCTCCAGAAAAGCCATGACCTCTTCGTCGGTCGTTAAACTGGCTATTCTTCGCAAATCGCCTTGCCAGCTGTCCAACTCATTTTTTTCCAGGCCGAGCTCAAAAGCAGCCTGGGCGTAACGTTTGCCTGAACTTATTCTGGGCATCTCTCACGTCAATTCTTCGACTTTTTTCAGTCCGAAGCCCTGGGCTTGGCTTCAGCTCGAGACTTCGGCAGGCCCGTCGACTTAGAGGCCGTTCACCGCTGTTCATGGCCCGGAGTTTACAAAAGACTTTCAACGGGCTTCCTCGATCCGATCAAGCTCGGGCTCCGGGCTGATCCTGCGTGTATCCCCGCTCAATGGAGCAGGGCCTTGGCGGAATCGAAGGGTCAGCTTTTCTTGAAAGTGATACTTTCCCGAAGGGTCTCCTCAATCAGTTTGCGATGTTTCTCTTTATCCAAGGTCTCTTTGATCACCTTCTCAGCCGCCGCTATAGCGATATCAACAAATTCTCGGCGCAGATCGCCGAGGATTTTATCTCGCTCCGCCTCTAATTCTGCTCGCGTTCGGTCAACGATCGCCTGCGCCTGTTTTCTCGCTTCCTGTCTTGATTCTTCCTTCAGTCTTTCTCCGACCTGCACCGCCTGTGCAATGATGGCCTGCGCTTCCTGGCGCCCTTTCTCGATCTGTTTTTCAACAGTCTCCCTGGCCTGCTCGAACTCCTTCTTGGTCGCCTCAGCCAATTCCATCGCTTCCCTTGTTCTCGCCGCCCTTTCGTCAAGCATCTTCAGGACTGGCTTGAACAAGAAAAGTCGCAGCAGAACAAAAAGGATGATGAAGTTGACGACAAAAACGACCAACAGAGGCAAGTTAATCCCCAGACTGGCGAAGCCTCCCATTTTACCCCCTTCGATGATTCATCCACAGCGAAGAGATTTCTTCCCCGGAATGTTAAGCCCGCAGGACCAAAAACATAGCTAATCCGGCGATAGAAAAAACTGCTATGATGATGGCAATGATAATCGCTGCTAAACTCGCAGGTAATCCTCCCTCTCCCATCGTACACCTCCTTATTTGACAACCATGGCCATGATAATACATACGATCAGAACGTAAATCCCTATGGCCTCAGCGAGGGCACCGATCAAGATCATATTGGTGAGAATCGCCCCTCTGGCTTCAGGGTTGCGTCCCAGGGATTGCATGGCTGAAAAGCCGATGAGTCCCAACGCTAATGCTGGGCCAAAGAAACCCAGGCCCGCGGCTAACCCGATCACTAACATTTTTACCACTTCTGGTGTCATTTAAAGGACCTCCTTTCCTTTTTTATTCTGTCTCTTCGTGCGGAGATACGGCAATCGTTGCAAAGACAAGGGTCAAACCGGAAAAGATAAGAGCTTGGATCAGACCGATGAGTAACTCCAACCCGTAAAAAGGGATAGAAAATGCGAAAGGAATAAGAAAAGATGAGACCAAGATCAATATCTCCCCGGCGGTCATATTGCCGAAGAGACGGAAGGTAAAGCTGAGCATGCGGATAAGATGACTGAATATCTCCAAGACGCCGACGAACAAATTGATGAACCCGAAAGCAATGTCCATCACGGCCTGGCCTATCTTACCTGTAAATAACTCTTTAAGCCCTTGTACCATCTGGCGGACATTGATGAATTCACCGAGGTAGTGAGAAACTCCCAAGGCCCTCATTCCCCAGGATTCAACGAAGATGAAGGACATAATCGCGATGGAGAGAGGTACGTTGAGATCTGTGTTCGCTGCCCGGAAGAGGGGCACAAACTTGCCACCGTGCTCAATCACCCCTACGGAGCCGAAAAAGGGCAAGAGACCTAAATAGGCGTTAGCGATTACATAGATGAAGATCGCAGCAACCCCGGGAAAGATCATCCGGGCATGTTTTTCACCGGCGACACTCTTGACAAAGTTCAACAATCCTTCGACGATGGCCTCGGCCGCCGCTTGCCGCCTGCCCGGAATCAGTTTCATCTTGCGGGTGAGGACAAAGAATAAGACGGCCAGCACGAGGATCGTAAGCCATGAAGCAAGGAGTGTGTTCGTAATGGAGAAGTGGCTGACATGAAAAACTGGGTCCGCAGGAAGCTCAACCGTCGGCCGAGGAACCTGGAAGATGTTCGGGGGGGTCCTGCCCAAGAAACTGGAGCCAAGAGGGCCGAAGACCAGGCCAACGCCGAAGAGGACTAAAACGGGAATAAAAAAGAAAATTAGAATCTTGGAGCGGCTACTTCCCTTTTCCATTTTTATTCTCTATATCTTGCTTCTCCTGCTCAGCCTGATACCTAATAAGCATACGGAATAGACCGAAGAATGCAATGACTGTCCCAACGCCAAGACCGATCAAAGTAAATAAAGGGCGCTTATCAAACACCTCAGGCCGATCGAGCCAATAACCGATTGCTACTGGGATAATCAGACTCAAGGCCACATACCAACCTACTGTGAGTAGGAATTGAAGTGGCTTTACCCAGCTCTTCAGATAAACCTCCAAGAGCAATTAGAAAGATGAAGGCCGCTCCTTTGATCGAGAACAGCCTACTGACATCAGCGACGAATATTCAAAGAGCGATAAATTGTGAATTAATTAACATATAGCAAACAGGTTGTCAATAATTTTTTTATTTAGTGATTTCAGGTAGATAAAGGATTGTTTGTCTTTTGGGATGGAAACTCAGTACTTTCCTCTTTCTTATCAGGAGAGCCCTTCATCTTACAGTCGCCTTCGAAGATCCCACCCTCATTAATGACAAGGATCGGGGTTAGCAGGGTTCCATAGACCTTTCCTGTAGAGTGGATTTCCACGCGGCCCTTAGCACAGACATCCCCTTCGACCAAGCCGTTAATGACGATCGTATTGAGCACGATTTTCCCTTTGACGACGGCTGTTTCTCCGACGACTAATGTTCCGCTTTCAAAAATCTCCCCATCAAATTTCCCATCCAGGCGAAATACGCCTTCAAAGGTCATCTTCCCTTCGAAGACCGTCTCCTTTCCAAGATAAGCACTGATTTCCTCCGAGGCGGGTGGAGGGGTGGAACTGCCATTGCTTTTAGAGAACATCGATTTTCCTCCTGACATGGGTCGCTCCTTTCGCCTATTGCGCAGCGCAAAAAGCATAGCATTTAAAGTTCCAAATTACAAATCCCGGACGAATACAGTCACGCCATCGCGCCTCCAATTTCAGATCTCCATAACTATGCGGGTTTTCCAAGAATGGCTTCCACAATCCTTTCCAAATCTTCATGGGAATAGTATTCAATCTCTATCTTTCCTCTCTTACCTTTTGGGGCAATATGGACTTTTGTGCCCAAATATTTCCTCAAGGAATCTTTCAAGCTACTAATTTGGCTTTCCACGTCATCCCTTTTCTTGACGGGAGAAACGGGTGGCTTTCCGGGTTTTTCTGACCATCGTTTTGCAATGACTTCAGCCTCTCTCACCGAAAGGCCCTTCTTCACAATCAGGGCACAGAGCTCCTTCTGTTTCTCCTTGTTCTCGAGGCTAAGGATCGCCCTGGCGTGTCCGGAAGTGATGCGATTCTGCAGGAGTTGATTTCTCACTTCCGATGGGAGCTTTAAGAGCCGGAGAGTATTCGTGATGGTCGTTCGATCCTTGCCCATCCGTTTACTCAAATCCTCCTGGCTGATGTCGAACTCTTCTAACAGGTGTTTGAAAGCCTCAGCGGCCTCGATTGGGTTAAGGTCTTCCCTCTGAAGGTTTTCGATGAGAGAGATCTCCAGTGCCTCCCTCCCTTCGACCTCTTTTACCAATACGGGAACTTCTTTAAGCCCTGCCTTTTGAGCTGCTCGCCAGCGGCGTTCGCCAACGATGAGTTCATAACCCTGATCCTTCCTTCGGACGATGAGAGGCTCCAGAACCCCTTTCTCTTTGATGGAGGCTGCCAGTTCCTCAATTTTCGACTCGTCAAAATGTTTTCGAGGCTGGGATCGATTTGGGAGGATCTCTTCAATGCCACAATAGAGGAGTGCCCTTGATTCGGCCTGTCCAAATTCGGGGAGAAGTGCTCCCAGACCCTTTCCCAAAGCCATTCTTTTAGTCGCCATTGATCTTTCCGTCCATCATGATTTCCCGAGCCAGGTTCAAATAACTTTCCGCACCCCTCGAATGGATATCGTACAAGAGGACAGGCTTCCCATAACTGGGAGCCTCGCTCAGCCGGATATTTCGTGGGATGACGGTTCTGAATACCTTATCTTTGAAGTGATTTTTCACTTCTTCGGCAACCTGGTGGGAGAGGTTATTCCGGCTGTCAAACATGGTGAGCAAAATTCCTTCGATCTCCAACCTTGGATTGAGGGACTGCTTGATCAACCGTATCGTCTTGAGAAGCTGGCCCAGCCCTTCCAGGGCATAGTACTCGCACTGCAGAGGAATGATGACGGAGTGGGCAGCGGTCAGAGAGTTGATGGTCAGCAGGCCCAAGGAAGGAGGGCAATCGATAAAGATATAATCATATTCGGCCTCGACCTCTTTGATCAATTTCCCCAACCTTTTCTCGCGATCCTTTTCCTGGATCAACTCCACTTCTGCGCCGATTAAATCCGTATTGGAAATGACCACGTCCAAACAGGCGAGGGAGGTCTTCTGGATCATTCCTTTGATACCCGAACCATGAAGCAAGGCGTGATAGATGGTCCTGTCGATCCCTTCCTTGTTTAAACCGACACCGCTCGTTGAATTTCCCTGGGGGTCGATGTCGATGAGGAGAACTTTTTTCTCTGCGGCGGCGATGGAGGCGGAAAGGTTGACCGCCGTTGTCGTTTTCCCCACCCCTCCTTTTTGATTGGCGATACAGATAATCCTTGCCATAAAAATCCTGTGGAATGATGGAATTCCACTCTTCCGTTCTTCCGGTGTCACAAATCAGACTCTATATAGCACAAAAAAGGGACGGATGGGAAGATTAAACTTGGTAATCCCTCAGTCTCGGGTGCAACGGGATCGGAGTGGTCTCCCCTCCAAAAACTTGAAATTGCGGGTCATGAGACAGGAGGCAACGGGAGGCTGGTGCTGAGGAGGCCATTTTAAAGGGATTTGCGGCTTGGTTCATTGCTAAAATGTGCCGCTTCAAGTTTTCTCCGGAGAGACCCCTCCGATCCTGAGATTAGGGGTTCCGATCATAACTGAGGAATTACTAAACTTGTCGTTTTTCAAACAAGAGAATGGTCCTCTTGAAATCACCGAAAGGAAAGGCAAGCTTAATGGCTCTCTTCAATCGGTATGGGGTTTCGTCCGCCTCAGCGAGAAGCCCTATTTCCTTATCGTCGGGTTCCCCTTTCATGGCGATGGCTGTTCCTCCCCCTTTCAAGAAAGGGAAGCTCAAGACGAGAAAGGTTCGAAGATCGGAGAAGGCTCTTGAGAGGGTGATATCAAATCGTCCTCCCAAATTTTGCACGATTTCCCTGTCTTGCGCGCGGCCATGGATCACTTCCGTCCCTCTGAGGCCGAGCATTCGAATGACGTGCCTTTGGAAATCCACTTTCTTGCGAACGGAGTCTATTAAGGTCATCTGAAGGGCGGGTCGAACGATTTTTAAGGGGATCCCGGGAAAGCCTGCTCCTGACCCGATGTCCAGGGTGGAGGATTGTTCCGGGAGATAAGGCTTGACAGAGAGGGAATCGAGAAAATGTTTTAGGACAATCCCTTTCTCTGATCGGATAGCAGTGAGATTGATTCTTTGATTCCACTTGAGGAGTTCTTTCAGGTAGATGTCGAAAGCCTTTAACGCTTTTTCATCCAAGCAGACTCCAAATTCCCTTGCCCCTTGGATGAGGAGTTTTTGATTTTCGATGTCCAAGTCTTTCCAGATGGCTCCATGGTTTGGAAATTCTATCATCGATTTCCTTGAGAATAAAGATAGTCATTCACTCTTTTGGAAATCGGCTCTTTGGATTTTCCCTTGATAGGGAAGGACAGCTTTCGCCTAAGATGAACCAACTTCTGAACGGCCTCTCCCGGTTGCAGATCCTTCCTTACATTGCCGATGGAAGCGATGTTTTTCATAGATCACTTCCTGAGTTGATACAATCTGAACGATTTGTACAAATTTCATTCAAGAAAGTCAAGGACAGAAGAAAGGAGAAACGCCGCATGGGTCAATATTGATCTATCCTTTCAAAATTGCTATGATGCAAGCATATTCTTAACCCAAATTTTAGCGACCATGGATCGATCCAAAGCACAAGAAAAAGTCCAGCAACTGGTTGAAAAATTTCGCCGGGAGCAGGCTGCGGGCGTAATTGGCCAGTATAATGAATCCGAGACAAAGGCCGGGTTCATTGAGCCTCTGCTCCAGGCCCTGGGATGGAACACGCAAGATCGGAATGAAGTCGGCCTGGAAGAAAAAATCTCCGGCGGGCGTGTCGATTATTCACTCAAGATTAAAGGTTCTCCAAAGATCTATATCGAAGCAAAACCTCCGCGTGCAAATCTCGCCAAGCCGGAAACAATCTCCCAGGCTATTACCTACGGCTATAATAAGGGTTCCATACAATGGGTGCTCCTAACCGATTTTCAGGAACTCCGTCTTTTTGATGTCACCATCTGGCCCAATAAGAGAAACCTTGAGGCGGGTCTCAGGTTGGATCTCACCTATGACCGCTTCTTGGAAAAGTTTGACGAACTGTGGCTTCTCTCGAAGGAATCTGTCGAATCAGGCTTACTGGACCGCTCACTTCTTTCTAAAAAGTTGGATCATCTACGCTGTCCGGTGGATAAGAAGATCCTTGATGACATGAAACGATGGCGGGAGATTTTGGCCAAGGATATCTATAAAAACCATCCGGACATGACGGGGGACCAACTCAAAGACAATGTCCAGCGAATCCTTGACCGAATCATCTTTATCCGTTCCTGCGAAGACCGGGGACTGACTTACGGCGAGAAATTGCAGGAGATGGCGCTTCAGCGGCGGGATGACATTGGCCCCGCCTTTATGCCGACCCTCAAGGCCCTGTTCCGGCGCTATGACCGTGACTTTGACAGTGAGCTTTTTGACGAGCATCCCTGCGAAGATCTTGCAATTGATTTTGTTGTTCTAAAAGAGATCATTCTGGAAACTTACGATCCTTATCTATTTGGTGTCATAGGCGTCGAGGTATTGGGAAATATCTACGAACAATATCTCGGTTTTGTACCCAGGCTTACTGAGAAACGGGTAAAGTATGAGCCTAAGCCCGAAGTCCGAAAAGCGGGCGGCATCTTTTATACGCCAGAATTTATTGTGGATTACATTGTGAAGAATACAGTTGGCCGATTCCTCGCTGAGAGGAAGCCTAAGGAGATTAAAGGTCTTAGAATC
The DNA here is from genome assembly GCA_963765435.1 of uncultured delta proteobacterium. Taxonomy (GTDB): domain Bacteria; phylum Desulfobacterota; class BSN033; order BSN033; family UBA1163; genus UBA1163. The sequence continues at coordinate 2,479,145 of CAVXWK010000001.1, read as the reverse complement.
TTAGATCCCGCATGTGGCTCGGGCTCCTTTCTCATCCGAGCCTTCAAAGAACTGGAGCAAAACTATCAGCACCTCAAAAAAGAAGCATGGGAGAAGCGGCAAAACGCTTTGGCTAAGGTCTATGAGGATCAGGTCCAGTTTTCTTTTGATGAAGGATCACAGGAATCCCGTTGGGAACTGAATGTCTTTGACAAACGAAAGCTCGTCCTTGACCACCTCTTTGGGGTAGATCTCGATGAGCAAGCGGTCGAGGTGACCCGACTCTCGCTAATGCTCAAAATGCTCGACGGAGAGCATGGAATAATCCCAGGTCGAGCGGTACTTCCAACGCTGGATCACAATATTAAATGTGGGAACAGTCTTATTTCAGGAGATGTACTCAAACTCCAGAGCTTTTTTGAAGAGGACTGGATCAAGACGAAAGAATTTGATTGGAAGGCTCGTTTCCGCAAAATAGTTGTCGAAGAAAAAGGATTTGATATCATCATTGGTAATCCGCCCTATGTCCGTATCCAAACACTTCCTAAAGACCATGTGGGCTTCTTCAATGAGAATTATGTGTCGGCTACTGGCAATTACGATATCTATGCGCTTTTTGTTGAAAGAGGGCTACAGCTTCTCAAGCCTGGGGGCATCCTCGGTTTTATCCTTCCCCACAAGTTTTTCCAGGCAGCTTATGGTCAGGGATTAAGAAAGCTCATCGCTGAACGCAAGGCCCTTATGGAAGTTGTCAACTTCAGAGATAATCAAATATTTCAAGAGGCAAGCACTTACACGTGCCTCCTTTTTCTCCAAAAGGGAAAAGACAGAACATTTAAGTATTCCGAAGTTGCAAAGCTGGAAGATCCAGAAAAACAACTTCAGATTATCCGGGAACATGAAGAATATAAAGACGACCGGATGAAGATTGGAAAGATCCCGAAAAAGCAGGTCACAGAAGCACCCTGGAGTTTCAGTTTTGGGGAGGAAGCGGAGCTTTTGGAGAAATTAAGAAACGTCGGGACTACCCTAGGGGATGTTTCTAAAAGAATCTTTCAAGGAGTGATAACAAGCGCCGACACAATTTTCTTATTCAAAGAGTTTGAGTCTGTTGGCAAATCAAAAGTAAAGGTTTATTCCAAAGAATTGCAGGAGAAAGTAGTCCTTGAAGCAAATATCTTGAAACGAGTTGTTCGAAGCGGTGACATTGGCCAGTATTACGCTCAGCCAACTTGCTTGGTCTTATTCCCATATAAGATAGAGAAAGATGAAGCACGCCTAATCTCTAGGGAGGAGATTGAATCCCATTATCGTCTATCATGGGACTATCTTAAGCAATGCAAGAAGGTTCTGGAAAATCGAGAAGGGGGAAAGTTTAGAGATGACGATTGGTATAGATTTGGGAGAACTCAAAATATAGGGATGTGGGAACAACCCAAGATACTTGTTCCTTATATGATCACGAGACTTTCAGCTTATCCTGATTCTGAAGACCACTACTATTTTGTAAACGTGACTACTGGAGGATACGGGATTCTTGTCGATGATAATAGAGTGTCCATGTCTTATTTAACCGCCCTTATGAATAGCAGCTTGCTGGATTTCTATTTAAAGAAAATAACTACAAACTTCAGAGGGGGCTATTTTGCGGCCAACAAACAGTATATCGAACGACTCCCCATCCGCGCCGTCGATTTCAACAATCAAAAAGAAAAAACAATCCATGACGACCTGGTGGAGCTGGTGGGTGTTATGCTCGATCTACGAAAACGGGAGCAAAAGGCCGAGGGCCATGAACTGGAGCAACTCAAGCGCCAGGTCGAAAAGACCGACCGTGAGATCGATGAACGAGTGTATGGGTTGTATGAAATAACGGAAAAAGAACGTGGGGTTATCGTGTCGTAACTTCCTCTATGGAGGGTTATATGGAAACCATTTGGGGAGCCCTTATTGGAGCCATAATAGGGTCAATGTTAATCATCATAAACGAATGGGTTAAAATATATTCCGGGGGGAAGAAAACAAGAAGGAAATTTAAAATTTGGGTCGCATTAGAACAGAAGGGAGTTACCGCTCCGTCTTTAACAGTGGAGCAAGTATCTGCGGCAACAGGATTATGCGCAAAAGAGGTAGAGCTCCTGCTCTACGAAATGATCCAAGATGGGGCTGTCAAAGAGGGGCCACTTCCAAAAGTTTTCACGAGATATTTAAGAGACTTTTCTCGCACACCCGTATCCGTGAGTTAGCAAAAATGTGGTCGTGACATATATTGCTGAACTCTTATGCTATCGCAATTACTGCCTCTCCAAAGTCAAAAGGCGTCGACAAGATTACGCGAAGAGCTATTTTCTCTAAGGAGTAAAATGCATGCCAACCTCATACTATCATGGTCGGCGTAAAGAATTGGAAGTGGGAGAGTTTCATGAGCGGAGGGGATTTTCTTGAGATTGCATTTAGCCATTATGCGTTAGGCGTGAGGTGAGCGGTAGTATAAAAAACATGTCTGAATTGGCAATTTGTATTTATTGCATGAAAGATAGTTCTGGTGTAAGGAGCTTGGAACACGTTATTCCAGAAGCGTTAGGTTGCAAGGAAACCTTGCCAAAGGGCTATGTTTGTGATGATTGCAATAACTACTTTTCGGAAATGGACAAGTGCGTTCTTCTGAATCGTTATATAGCATTGCATGTGGGTGCGGAGGAAATTCGCGGGAAAAGAGGGAAAATAAGGAGACAAATTGGCGAACGGTTACGTTTCCCTGAGAAAGGGGCCTTCGAGATAATCTTAGGCCCGAGAACGATAACTCCGGGAACCCAAAAGGTTGAGTTTGAACTTGAACAGTCTAAAGAATTTGACGAGCTGTTATTCGCTCGCGGAATTCATAAGATGGCTTTTAACAGCTATACCTCACAGTTCGGACGACGCGACGCCTTGCGGAGTCGTTTTGACAATTTGCGGCGATATGTAAGAAGAGCTGACAGGGATGAATTATGGCCGTATGGAGTTAGAGAATCGCAATATAAGGAGAGCAAATTTATAGCTATCTTCCATAGGGGGAACCCGGATGAGGTTGTGGGGTTGCATATTTTGGGCTTAGAATTTCTAATTTCCCTCACTGGATGGACAAGAGAAATCCAAAAGCGTCTTAGAGAAGACGATATTAGCGTTATCCATGAAAATGGACAATGGCAGGAAAGCAGTTTGCTGGGGCTGAAGCGACACTGAAAATAGTAATCTCTGTTGACAGAAATTTACAGAATGCGTTTGTATTAAATGAAGCAGTTATCTTAACCTTAACCCCTGGACGAAAGAGTTTCAGCTTATGACCAAAGCCAAAACCCATTTTGTCTGTCAGTCCTGTGGATACCAGGCTCCAAAATGGCTGGGAAGGTGTCCGGGATGTCAGGAATGGAATACGTTCGTTGAAGAGCGGATTATTGAGGAAAAAGCTCCCGAACGAGACCTGCTCGGTTTTGAGACAGAGGCTGTTCCGACTCCACTCACCGAGATTGCGGGTGAGGAGAGGGGAAGGCTTCAGAGCGGGATCGAAGAATTTGATCGGGTCTTGGGAGGAGGGATTGTTTTCGGGTCGGTGATTTTGGTCGGGGGCGATCCAGGTATCGGCAAGTCGACCCTTCTCCTGCAGGTGATGAACCGCTTAGCGTCAAAGGGGAAAAAAGTCCTTTACGTCTCCGGAGAAGAGTCCCTCCAGCAGACCAAGATACGGGCAGACCGATTAGGCCTTTCTTCAGAACACCTCTTCGTGGTCTCAGAGACCTCCTTAGAAAAAATTCTCCAGGATACCCAGGCGCTCAGGCCTTCAACGGTGGTGGTCGACTCCATTCAGACCATTTATTCCTCCGAGCTTCCTTCGACCCCCGGATCGATCAGTCAGGTCAGGGAGGCGTCGGGTCGGTTGCTCTATCTGGCGAAGCATCTTTCCATTCCCATCTTTCTTGTCGGCCATGTGACCAAGGAGGGTTTTATTGCAGGGCCAAAAGTCTTAGAGCACATGGTCGATACCGTTCTTTACATCGAGGGGGAGGCCACCCACGCCTTCCGCATCTTGAGGGCGGTCAAGAATCGCTTCGGTTCCACCAATGAGATTGGGGTTTTTGAGATGAAGGATTCGGGGTTGGTGGAAGTGGTCAGCCCATCTGAATTCTTCCTTTCCGAACGAGTTCAACCCACCTCCGGCTCCATTGTCTTGCCGAGCCTGGAAGGTTCAAGACCCATCTTGATTGAGCTTCAGGCCTTGGTCGTCCCCACGAGCTTCGGTTTTCCACGAAGAACAGCCGAGGGAGTGGATGCCAACCGTGTTTCACTCCTGGTCGCCGTGATGGAGAAAAGACTGGGACTCCATCTGAATAGTCAGGATATTTTTCTCAATATCGCTGGTGGCATGAGAGTGGAGGAGCCAGCCGCTGATTTGGGAGTAATTGCCGCCATCGCCTCAAATTTCAGGGACGTAGTGGTTGATCCGGGGACGGTGGTCTTCGGAGAGGTGGGGCTGGGAGGAGAGGTGAGAGGCGTCAGCCAATCCGAGATCAGAGTAAAAGAGGCATCAAGGCTGGGGTTCAAACGATGCCTTTTGCCGAGGCAGAATCAGGAAAAGATCAGAGGGCCAAAAGGGATCGAGCTGATCGGGGTCAACACCATCCAGGAGGCGATCAAAATACTCTTTTAGGCCGAATCCCGCGTGAAGATGTCATTCTCATGAAACTTGTCCTCGAAGGTTCATAACTCCCCTTCATCCCCCATCTTAACGCCCCCGACTCCGCCACCCCCTCTTAAATTAAGAGGAGGAAGGGGGAGTTACTAAGGGGGGAATAGAGGAGGGTTATGGCTCCTTGATGTTGAGCCATTCCGGGTTCGCGTGATAATCCGCGGCTTGTTTCGGAAGAACATTGTAAAGCATGTTCTTCGCCTCATCCATCTGTTTCTCCCAATCCTTTACTTTTTCTTGAAGGGCGTTGGCCTCGGCCTTCAATTTTCTCTTGACGCTATCGGGTTTGAATTGCGAGTCCTCCAGCTCTTGCTCCTTCGCCTTCCATTTATTGTAAGCATCTTCATAGTTTTCCCGGGCCGTCACAAATTTCTTATTCCATTCGCTTACGGTTGCTCTCCACCACTCTTCTCCACGGCCTAAGAGGTCTTTCTGCTCAGAAGCTGATCCAGGTGCTGACTCGGTTTCCTTCTCCTTCCCGACACTCCCAGGGGATTCAATGGACGGCGGAGCCGGTTTTCCTTGAGGTTTTGTCTCGCGGATCTGGTCTTGATATCTTTCCGGAACCAGACTCAGGTCATCCGTGAAATGGACCGTGCCTTTCTCATCCACCCATTTGTAAAGCCCCTGGCCAAAGGCCGAAAAAGAGAAGAGTATCAATCCTAATAAGATGATCAAGCCTACCTGTTTCATCACCGTCCTCCTTATGCAGCTCGAAGCATAACTCATGTCGTGATCCTTGACTCGTGCTTCATGATCCGCGCTTCGTAATCAATAACTCTAAACTCATAACTCTGCCCAATTCTTACCCGAGGAAAGAGAGATCCTGAGCGGAACAGAGAGGTCCATCACGGTCTCCATCTCCCTCTGGATCATGGGAATCGCTTTTTGAAGTTCCTCTTCGGGAACCTCGAAGACCAATTCGTCGTGGACCTGCATGATCATCTTGGTAGAGAGGCCGAATTCTTCTATTCGGTTCTGGATATGGATCATGGCAACCTTGATCATATCCGCTGCCGTCCCCTGGAGAGGAGTATTGACAGCCATTCTCTCCGCAGCCTGCCGGACAACGACGGTTGGGGAGTCGATGTCCGGCAGATAGCGGCGGCGATGTAAAAGAGTCATCGCATATCCGTTCTGCCTGGCCTCTTGCAGACTCTTCTCGATATAGGTTTGAACGCCGATATATTTCTTAAAATAGCCATCAATGTAGTTCTGGGCGATCTTGGGTTCTATCCCCAATTGTTGCGAAAGGCCATAAGCGCTCATTCCATATATGATGCCGAAGTTGATCACCTTGGCCTCTCTCCTCATGGAGGACGTCACTTTCTCTATTGGAACTTCGAAGACCTCCGACGCGGTCCGGGCGTGGACGTCTTCATCATTTTGGAAGGCCTTGACCAGCGTTTCATCTCCAGAGAGGTGGGCCAGAATTCTCAATTCGATCTGTGAATAGTCTGCGGAGACGAGAAGCCACCCTTTCTCAGGGATGAAGGCGTGGCGAATCCGGTTTCCCTCCTCGGTACGGATAGGAATGTTCTGGAGGTTGGGATCGCTCGAAGAAAGTCGCCCGGTCGCTGTCACGGTTTGATTGTAGGAGGTGTGAACGCGGCCTGTTTTCGGGTGAATCAATTTTGGCAGGGCATCGACGTAGGTGGACTTGAGTTTGTTCAGATTGCGATAGCTGAGAATTTCAAGGGGGAGGTCATGGTGGAGAGAAAGCTTCGTCAGCACGTCCACATCCGTGGAGGCGCCTGTTTTGGTCTTCTTGACGATGGGCAGTTTCAGTTTATCAAAGAGGATTTTCCCGAGTTGTTGGGAAGAGTTGATATTGAAGACCTCTCCGGCCAACGCGTAGATCCGGTCCATCTTCTGTTGCAGCTGGGTTTCGATCTCCTTCGAATATTCCCGGAGAAGGTCTGGATCGATTTTCACCCCGTTCATCTCCATCTTTGCCAGGACGATGACGAGAGGCATCTCTACCCGGTCAAAAAGGTCTTTAAATCCCTCCTCCTTCAGTTTTGGGAAAAGGAGATGGGAAAGCTGGAGCGTGACATCCGCATCCTCACAACTGTAATCCCTCGCCTTTTCAAGTCCAATCTGGTCGAAGGTGACCGCCTTCATCCCGGTCCCTACGACCTCTTTGTAGTCTGTCACAGAGCGGCCCAGGTATTCCTGTGCGATTTCACTCAGGTTATGGTTGTGTTTGGTGGGGTTGAGGAGATAAGAGGCGATCATCGTATCCCCTTCTATCCCCGGCAGATCGATTCCGTATCGTTTCAGGACGATCCAGTCATATTTGATATTCTGACCTACCTTCTTCACTCCGTTGTCTTCGAGAAGAGGTTTTAGCTGTTCCAGTGTCCAAGGAAGAGGAAGCTGTTGGTCCGTCCCTTTATCCTGGTGGGCGAGAGGAATATAGAAAGCTTGATGCGGGGTAAAGGATAAACTGGTCCCCACAAGGTCCGCCCACATTGGATAAGGGGAGGTGGTCTCTAAGTCGATGGAAAAAATGCCATGCTTTCTCAAATCTTCCAGCAAGGCGAAGAGGTCGTTCCGGTCCGTGATCAAACGGTAGTCCCTCCCCGATGGCGGGGGAACCTTTTGATCCAAGAGTTCTTTGAGAAGCCTGTTGAACTCAAGCTCCTTGAAGATCTCCTTAAGCCCCTTCAGATCGGGAGGAGAAAGGTAGAAATCTTTCAATCCGTAGCTGATGGGCACATTGGTATGGATTGTTGCCAACTGACGGCTGAGACGAGCCAGATCGCCATGGGTCCTCAGATTTTCTTTCAATTTCTTCTGGCGAATTTCTTCCACATGGGCGAGAAGGTTTTCAATCGATCCGTAAGTCTTGATCAATTGGACTGCGGTCTTCTCTCCAATTCCAGGAACGCCTGGGATATTGTCAATCGAATCCCCGGCCAGCCCCATCACTTCCACCACTTGTTCAGGGGAGACGCCGAAACGCTGGATGACCTCCTCTACCCCGAACCGCTTTTCCTTCATGGTGTCGTAGACCTGAATCCGATCGTTGACCAACTGAAGGATGTCTTTGTCGCCGGTAATGACCACGACATCGACTTCTGACTGCATCCTCTTGGCGACCGTCCCGATGAGATCATCGGCCTCATACCCATCCATCTCCAAGAGGGCAATCCGGTATCCCTCGATGATCTTCTTCACATACGGGATTTGCGGGGTTAGCCCGTCCGGCATGGCAGGCCGATTGGCCTTGTATTCCTTGTAGATCTCGCTTCGAAAGGTGGGAGCCTTTGAATCAAAGATGACCGCGAGATAGTCCGGCCGATGGTCCTTGAGCACCTTGAGAAGCATTTGAGTGAAGCCATAGGTTGCGTTGGTTGGGAGACCCCTGGAGTTCGATAGGTGACCGATGGCGAAAAAGGCACGATAGAGATAAGACGAACCATCGATCAAAAAAAGTTTAGGACGATCGGGCATATCCCTCACAGCGTAGAGCAGAGCGCATAGAGCATAGCGTCAAAAGTCTTCTTAATATGCTGCGCTATGCGCTACGCGCCATGCGGGTTATCATGAACGGGTCACCGGGCATTCCTGTGAACTCGATTCCCGCCGGCATGCTTGGCCGTATACAGCGCGTCATCCGCAGATTTCACAAATCCCTCGAGGTCGAGGGAGTCTCTGTATTCGGACAGCCCGATGCTGACCGTAATATTTTGGAATTCGGTCTTTTCGATGGAGGAGCGGATGCGCTCCGCAATGGTCATTGCCCGATCCATGGAGGCCCCGATGAGCAGGACAGCGAATTCGTCGCCCCCGTAACGATAGCCGGAGTCGACGTTGTGGCGGATAGAATGTTTGACGATCTCACCGACGTTTTTCAAGACCTTGTCGCCCTCCAAATGACCGTAACGGTCATTATAACTCTTGAAATTGTCGAGGTCGACCATCATCAGGGAAAGAGAGGTCCTCTGGCGCTTCAGACGGACCAGCTCGGCCTCTAAGGTCTTAAAAAAGTGGCGGTGGTTGTAAAGACCGGTGAGATCATCGGTGACGGAAAGCCTCCTCACCTCCTCCTCCAATTTCTCTTTTTCCTTTAAGGTCTTGTACTTTTCCAGGCATTGGTTGACGATGTGGATCAGATGTTCGTTCTCGAAGGGTTTCTTAACGAAGTCAGACGCCCCTTCTTTAAGGGCCTGGATGGCATTGTCCACGGTGGCGAAGGCCGTCAGCATAATCACGCATTGGAGAGGGTTGAGGATTCGAATTCTTCGTAACGCCTCCGTGCCGTCGATTCCCGGAAGATTGATATCCATCAGGACCACATCGGGTTTTTCCTCCTCCACCTTCTTCACCCCTTCTTCGCCGGTCGAGGCCAGGGCCACATTGTATCCCTCATACCGGAGGAGCTTTTGAATGATTTCAAGGGTATCTGGCGCATCATCGACGATCAGAATCCTTCCCTTGACATCTTTACGAGCGATTGATTTTTCCATCTTGATGCTCCACGGAAAGAGGAAGGGTAAAATAGAAGGTAGATCCTTTTCCGAGCTGTGACTCCACCCAGATATTCCCCCCATGTTCTTCAACCAGCCGTTTGGCAATAGCGAGCCCCAAGCCCGTCCCGCCGTGTTTGCCCCCCTCGACCTGGTAAAATTCGTCGAAGATCAATTGGAGTTTATCTTCCGGAATACCCATTCCTGTATCCTTGATCTCAACGAGAATGGATTGGTTCCTTTCGCCGGCGAGTATTGAGATTTGGCCCCCATCGCCCGTGAATTTGAATGCATTGGAGAGAAGATTGATAAAAATGTCGTGAAGGGCATTTCGATCGGCGAAGATGCGGAGGTCTGGCGGAACGTCCATGCGCAGGGAGAGGTTCTTGTCCACCGGGTTAACCTCGTTGATATATCCTCCGATGACTTCGGAGAGCAGGATTTGTTCCCGATTGAAGAAGAGACGATCGGACTTGATTCGGCTGAGATCCAGCATCTGATCCATCCTCATCTGAATTCGAGTGGTATTCCTCTGGATCGTGATGAGATAGGGTTTCAGGTTCTCGGGAATTTTCCCTTCTTTCTCCGAAAGAATGAACTCGATGTTGGCCTTGATGGCCGTGAGCGGCGTTTTTAACTCGTGGGAGGCCGTGCCGATAAATTTCATGGTGATCTCGTCCATCTTTTTAAAGTCGCGGTTGACCATTTCCAGCTCTCTCCTGACGGCCTGAAGTTCCTCGAACATCTTGAGGGAGGAAGTCCTCGCCCGGTTCAGTTCCTTGACGGTCTCCTCCAACTGGAGGGCTCGTTCCTCCACTTTTCTTTTAAGATCGACTCTGAGATCGGCTCGGGATTCTTTCAGAGGGAGGGTCGCTTGGTGGAAGGCTCTGGCCAGGTCTCCGATGAATTTAGAGATCAAGCTCACTCGAAACCGGAAAAGGGATTTAAATCGGCTCATAAATGCAATAGGGTTCTTCGGCCAAGTACTCGCCGGAGATTTCATAGGCCCGCGCCCGGCAGCCTCCACAGACCTTTCTGAACTCACACCTTCCGCATTTTCCCCGATAGCCATTGGTATTCCGTAGGTTCTGGAAGATCTCGGACGCTTCCCAGATCTCCCTAAAATGTTTTTTCCTGACATTTCCACAATTCAATTCCAAATAACCGCAGGGTTGAACCTGACCGACGTGAGAAATAAAGCAGAAGGAGATACCGCCCAAACATCCTCGGGTCATGGCATCCAGTCCGTGTGTCTTGGGAGTGACTTTCTTTCCCTCCTTTTTCGCCTGCTGCCTTAAAATTCGATAGTAGTGGGGGGCACAGGTCGCCTTGAGCTGGAGAGGAACTTTATCGATCTGTTCGTAAAACCAGTGGAGGGTTTTTTCGTAATCGAGAGGGGAGATCTCCTGATCCTTCAATTCCTTTCCTCTTCCCGTCGGGACCAGGAGAAAGATGTGAAGCGCCGCCGCGCCAAGATCAACGGCCAGGCGAAGAATATCCGGGATCAGATGGAGATTGACCTGGGTGATGGTGGTATTGATCTGAAATTCGACCCCCCCCTTCTTTGCCATCTCGATTCCACGAAGGGAGCCTTCAAAGGAACCCTTCACTTTCCGGAAAGCATCGTGTGTTTCCGCGGTGGGGCCATCGATGCTGATACTGACCCGCTGAATTCCAGAGGCCCGTATCTTTCGGACAATCTCTTCAGTGAATAATGTTCCGTTCGTGGCCATCACCATCCGGAACTCTTTGGCCGTTCCGTAGGATGCCAGATCAAAAATATCCGGTCGGAGCAGAGGCTCTCCTCCGGTCAGGATGATGACGGGTTTGCTGAAGGAGGCGATCTCATCCATCACTCTGAAGACCTCCTGAGTGGAGAGTTCTCCTTCGTATGGACCGAGCTCCGCGGACGCACGGCAGTGAACGCAGGCGAGATTGCAGCTTCGGGTCAACTCCCACGCGATCATTCGTAACGGATACTGATCAGCTCGGCGTTCGGAGTTCGGAGTTTTTGATTCTTGATTTTTTACTCTTAATTTATCACTCATCACTCTAAACTCATAACTTATTAACTCTTAACTAATTTTTTGGCTGCCTCTTTGGCGAAGTAGGTGAGAATGAGATCGGCACCTGCCCTCTTGATGGAGGTAAGGGATTCCATCATCACCTGTTCCCCATCCACCCATCCGAGCTGTGAAGCCGCCTTGACCAAAGCGAATTCTCCGCTCACATTGTAAGCTGCCACCGGTATGTTAAACGCCTGCTTCACGCGATAGATGATATCCAGATAGGGAAGGGCGGGTTTGACGATGACAATATCCGCCCCTTCCTCAAGGTCGAGCCGGACCTCCCTCAGAGCCTCGTCTCCGTTGGCCGGATCCATCTGATAAGATTTACGGTCGCCGAACTGGGGTTTCGATTCTGCCGCCACCCGGAAGGGTCCAAAGAAACTGGAAGCATATTTTGCCGAGTAGGCCATGATGGGAATATCCTCGAATTGATTCTCGTCGAGGATCTTTCGAATAGCCCCCACCCTGCCATCCATCATATCGGAAGGCGCCACGATATCGGCTCCTGCCCTGGCATGAGACAAGGCTTGGCGGGCAAGAAGATCAAGCGTTTCATCATTCAAGATTCTTCCTCCCTCCACCACACCGCAGTGTCCGTGACTGGTGTATTCGCAGAGACAGACGTCCGTGATGAGGAGAATGCCGTCCACTTTTTCTTTGAGCTGCCTCAAGGCCCTCTGGATAATCCCGTTTTCAGCATAGGCTTCTGACCCCAGTTCATCCTTCTTTTCGGGAATGCCGAAAAGGATGACGCCCGAAATCCCCAGCGTTTTTGCCTCCTTCACCTCTTTAATCAGAAGGTCAATAGAGAGCTGAGAATGCCCCGGCATGGAGGAGATGGGCTGTTTCGAACCCTTCCCAGGACGGACGAAAAGGGGGAGGATGAGGTCCTCCGGTCTGAGATGAGTCTCCCGGATCATTCTCCGGAATATTTCGTCTTTTCGTAACCTTCTCGGTCTGTATTGGGGGAACTTCATGTGGCCTCCTTTACCCCGTTAGAAAGCCTCGCTTTGCCCTGTACACCATGCGGTGCCCCGAACCGTTCTGGTTCAGGGCGGTGGAGGGCTTGCAGCTGGGGATGAAAACTATTCCTTTGTCAGCGATCCCCGTCAAAAAGTCAAAAAACTTTCAAACGGGGTTTACATTCGTCCTTTCTTATTTTTTACAATATTTTAAGGTGATTGTCTATAAACGATCTCACCGACTTGGCTTTGGGTTCGCGCGACGTTCACCAACACGCCTCGTACCATTATTACAGTCTCTCCCTAACGGAAATCCTCAATCCATGACTCGATCTCATCTGCTCTCTTTGTAGATGGAGCCCAGAACCCGGTCTCTTATCGCTTCGTTTATGAAACAATGAGGGTTCATTTTCGTTCCACCGTGCAAGATTTCAAACGCAACTATCTTTCAAAATACTGCTTTTCTCGTCCGAAAATAAGGGCTCAGCCCTATTGTTTCCGGCGTCCCTTCTGAATACTACCTGAAAAAAGCGTGAAAAGTGATGCTTCAGATTGAGAAACCTTTAAACACTGGGGATTGTGCCCACCCATTTCTGAAAAAATTTACAAATTGGTTGAAATTTATAATGGTTTCATCTCTCTTATCTTCTGGAGGATATGATCCAAAGTTTGTTTTGAGATATACTCGCTGGGTAATTTGAGAACGTTCCGGTGCTGCGACTTTACCAATCTCGCAGGTAGGACTAAAAATTCTGTCCGAATGGTCTCCAAGGTTGCATTCTGAAATCTTGAAGGTAGACAGAGTCTCTTGAACCAATTGACCAGATTGTAGGCAAACAGTAAGAGATGGAAATAGAACTGATTGGCCTGAAAACTGTTTGTAGGAATCTTGGCCAAAGCATAACTTTCTTTGAGCTCCCTGATAGTGACTTCGATCGCTGCCCTGGGCCGATAAAAATACCAAATCTCTTCTGCCCTGAGAGGGAGATTGGTGACAAAGACCTGATAGCTGTAACGCTTCAAAGTGAAAAGCGTCAGTTGTTCGGAGTCTTTCTCGGGAAGGGGACGGCGGATGACCACAAAACGATGAGACTCCTTCCACCGGAAAGGTTTGTAGAAGAACTCGGCTGCTCCCCAGTTTCTCTTGAACCGGTAATAACGAAGATTCCCTATTTTGTTTTTGATCGGTCGGGTCATCTTGGCTACGATGACATAGCCAATGCCCTCTTGATCCAGAGGCTCGATAAATTTGTGATCGAAAAAACCGGAATCGGCTCGTACTCGAATTCGATAGATACCAGGGGGAACCTTTCGGAGACATTGTTTGAAGAATTCTGTTGCACCTGAAGAGGTATAAGCGTTTCCAGGTCTTAAGAGACCATGCCAAAAGTCTCTGGAATGATATTCGAAACAAAGCAATGGATGGTAAGAACGAGCCCCTCTTTTGTGAGGATTGTAGCCGACTTCGGCTCCTTCGATAAGCTTGCCATAAAGAGTGAGGACGGAGGAATCCAAATCGAACAGAAGGCTGGTCCGAGGTTTGGGTAGATAGAACATTTTCAGCCTTAAGTGGTCGTGGACTTTGGTGATGCTCTGAACGACCTGAGGATTGACTCGTTTGAGGAATCGCCTTAAACTGCTGGCATAAGGAAATTTCTTTAAGCCGATGATCTGTTGAAACGCGCCATTGCCTTGCAGGATTTTGGTTTTGCTTAGGCGATGGATTCCAGCAATCAAAGCATAAAGGATGGCTAGGATTAACTCTACAGGATGATAATAACTGGAACGCTGGAGGAAAGAGACCTGTTTTTGCAAATACCATTTTAATCTCAGTTTTTTGCAAAACTGATGAATAAGGAAGATACCCCCAAAGTGAGTCAGGTTGCGCTCTCCAAGGGAGATATGTAAAATTCTCAGACCTTTTGGCATCGGGCACAATGTTCCCTTTTAGGGAAGGTTCTGCCGTAGAAGCTTTATCAAGATTATATAGCGTCTCCATAAGGTTTTAAAGGCCTATCCGCTTGTATGGTGGTAAAGGAAATATCATTTTCACGCTTTTTTCAGGTACTATTATCATCGTTAAATTACCACTCGACCGATCCACTCGATTCAACAGAAGGCGTCTGCAATGCCTTTATTCCAAAAAATAAATGCTGTTGTCATGATATTCATTTTGTTCTGTGCATGTAATATTGTTTATGCGCAGGAATCTAACCTTAAGAATCCCGAGTCAAAGATAGGTGAGACAATAGACTTCATTAAGGCCTCTTCTAATAAACGCCAGACCGGCATCGAGGCTGACGTTAAGAGTTCTGAATCTAACATAAGCGAGAGAATAGACTTTATTCAAGCCTCTTTTGATAAAGGCCGGACCCGCGCTGAGTTATGGTCATATACGTGGATTGCAATAAATGGAGCGGCGACAGGAATACAAACCTATCAAGCAATTAGTAGCAGCCGCAATAGGGCATTTAATATTGTTGGAGCATCGGAGTCATTTTTGGGGCTTGCTATGTTGATCGTTGATCCTTTTCATGCATGCTCATCTGGAAGTGATTTGAGAAAACTTCCGGAAAGTACACCGGAAGAGCTGAAATACAAATTAGAAAAGGCGGAGAAGTGGTTGGAAAGAAACTATAAGCAAGAAAAACTTGGGACCTCCTGGCTCAGCCATGTGGGAATACTTGCCATAAGTGCCGTTGGGGGCGGGATCGTCTGGCATTATAATGGTGGTAAGAACGGTCTTATAAGTGTTCTAAGCAATATCGCGGGTGGGGAGCTTTTCATTTGGACACAACCGACGAGAGGGATTAGAGACTATAATGACTATCATAGCAAATATAAAGATGCTTATGATGGCGTCCCTGAGAAAAAGTATTTTATAGCCCCATCCAAAAATGGATTTGTGGCTGGCATGTACTTTTAGGCGAAATAAGAGGACATGATTGCAATTACGCAGATGTTGGCCGCATGACAATCCAAACCTTCATAAGGCTCGGGTATAATGCTGCCTTCTCACATGTCTTGTGTCCGGCGGACTGTAACACATGAGAGAGGAGGGATCGTGAAAATCGATTGTTCGGTTCCGGGAGGGCGTGGAGGTGAAATTCCCCCGCGCTACTCGACTCAATCGTTCTCAGAAAAAAATACAACATTTTTCTTAAAAAAATACAGTAGTCACCCTATTCATTTTTCTAGACCCAGTGGAATATCCTTGATAGGGTAATGAGCATGAATAACAGTTTAATGAATCTGCTCTTATTGATTAGCATCTTGGTCAAACTATTCTTTTAATAGGTAGCGGGAGGTGTCGGATAGATGGACAGGAATTTAGCCCGGAAAAATACGGAATGATGGTCTGCCCAGTCTGTCATGGAGATGGCCGCATCTGGTCCCCTACCGATGTGAGAGGTTGTCAAATTTGCGGAGGGTTTGGGTTTATTGGGGAAGAAGGGAAAAGTTTTGGTCAGAAAGACAAACCGATAGATTCAGTTAAGCAGTAGAGGCGTGAGAATAGGAAATGATTCAGGTTTGTTATTACAAGGGCTGTGGGATTATTTATGGTGAAAAAGAGCCCCTGTCCGATAAGCAAAAAACACATGGCCTATGCCCAAAGCACCTCGAAGTCTCCCTAAAAGAGATAAAGGCTGAAATGGAAAGACTCATGGATATGACTGGAAGTATCAGCGCATTAATTGTGGAAGATAGTGCTCTTTTCCGGCAATTGTTCAAAGAGACGTTGCATGACCGATTCCCATCAATTGAAATTTATGAAGCACTTGATGGAGAAGAAGCATTACTCCAAGTTGAGACTTTTCGTCCCAATCTTATCTTCATGGACATCAGGCTACCGGGAGAAAATGGACTTGAGCTGTCTAAAAAAATAAAGGCTCGATATCCGAATATAACCATCATCATTCTTACGGGCTATGATTTACCAGAGTACCGGGAAGCTTCGTCTCGATGTGCTGATTATTTCTTTTCAAAAGATTCATCGACCACGGGGAATATTTTCACATTGGTTGAATCCATTTTCCCAAATCGTGTATAGATTGTTATCCTCTCTTTCAATCGAAAATAAACAATCTTTATGCAAAGCTCTCTCGACTTTTAGTATGTGGAAGTGATCACCCGGTTTCTTACTCTTCCTCCTTATTTCTAAATTTCTGCGTCCAATACAACATTCCAAATGTTAATTAATTGGCAAATGTCTCGGCATGATCCCGTAGCGGCTGCAGTCACGGATAAAAGTTTGATTTCTGACTGGCTAAGAAGTAGACTATAAAAAGGGAGGAAAAAAGCATGTCCATCGATGAGGGTTTGATTAGGATTTTTGAATATGCCCTTCAGCAGGAGGAAACAGGAAAAAGTTTTTTTCAAAATTCGCTTCAGAGAATGGGCTGGGGCGCCGCTGTCAGCGCCTTCAAGCACTTGATCAAAGAGGAAGAAAGTCATATCCATTTTATCGAAGGAATTCTAAGCAATCTTGAAAAGGGTCGTTTGGTGGAGCTGCCTACCGAAAAAGATGCGCTGTTGGAACCAACTAATTATTTCGACGAGCGAGCCAAATCGGAGTTTCTTCGGCAATGTTTAGAAAGCTCAATGGTCCCTGAAGTGACCATTTTCAACACAGCTTGGCTGATCGAAAAGGATTTGAGCGAATTCTATCAAGCGATGGCAAATCAGGCGCAGGGGAAAGCAAAAGAGGCACTTCAAATGCTCTCTAACTGGGAGAAGCAACACGAAAAGTTCTTCCGTGAATATCGCGACAAATTCCATGACATCTATTCTAAGATGCCTTGGGGCGGTTGACCTCCGAGAACATCCACTGTCGCCTATCTGCTTTCATTTCTCCATAAGTGGAAGCGATAAGCCGGTTTCTTATCTCTTCCTTCCTCTACTCTTCAGATCCGCATAGACTTTATCCAAGCAGTGTTTCAGCTTGAAAACCTCAATTCTGAACGGTCAGAATATACGAGAAGCACGTCACGTTCTTGAATGATCATTGACAAAGGGCAGTTGAATGAGTAGGATTCTCACAAATAACAATTGCAGCATAGTTGTTCGGTGGGGACAAAACAAAAATGCTGTTTCCGCCGAACTTGCAGCCTTACCATATGCCACTTACTCTCGTCTTACTGCCAGGTTTAGATGGAACTGGAATACTGTTCGAACCCCTTCTGGATCAGCTGCCTCCCGACCTTAAGGCATATGTCATTCCCTTGCCCAATGACTCACCCATGGACTATGTATCGCTTGTACCCACTGTTGCCTCCTCGCTGCCGACCGACACTCGCTTCATTCTTCTCGGGGAGTCCTTCTCCGGTCCGCTGGCACTCATGGTTGCGGCCTCTCGGCCCCGGGGGTTGGTGGGTGTTATTCTTTGTGCGTCATTCATCCACAACCCAACCTATCTGCCATCGTTTGCAAGGCACCTGGCAAGGTCTTGGATTTTCCGGATTTCGCCAATATTCATTCAGGCCAAAGTCCTCTTCGCTGGCTATTCCAGTCCGCGGCTCAGAAGCCTTTTGGCACGAGCACACTCGAGCGTCTCGGCGGAAGTCATGGCTCAACGAGTTCGCGCAGTCCTCGCTGTCGACTGCACATCGGAACTGGTTGCATGTCCTGTGCCGATTGCATATCTCCGTGGGAGCCGAGACGGAGTTGTTCCCAAACGGAACTGGCGGCAAATAATGGCGATCAATCCGGCCGTCCGCGAGTTCACGATTCGCGCGCCGCATCTGGTCTTGCAAACCCAGCCTCGTGCCGCGGTTCAAGCCATTATGACCTTGCAGAAGAGATAGGTGGATTGAGGATTCAAAGCTAATATGATCGTTCGAGGGAAGATTCCGGGAACAGAATCTCTGATTGATGTCCTTGTCGAGAATGGGAAAGTCATCCGGGTCTCCCCTTGTCGAAAAGGATCTTCGTCTGATTTTGGTGAGGATGATCTCTATCTATGCCCAGGTTTTTTCGATCCCCAGGTGAACGGGTTTGCCGGCGTGGATTTTAATAGCCCTCGTCTGTCTCATGAGGGTCTTCATCGGGCAGCCCTCTCTTTGGCATCCACCGGTGTCGCTCGCTTTCTTCCTACGCTCATCACCTCCTCTCACGAGAAGATGGTTCGCCAGTTGAAAATCATCGGGGACGGGTTAAGGAAAGATTCTCTTCTCCGGAAAATGTGTGTCGGAATCCATCTCGAAGGACCTTACCTTTCTCCGGAAGAGGGACCCAGAGGAGTTCACCTTGGAGAATTTATCCGGCTCCCCGAATGGAAAGAGTTGGAGAGGTTTCAGGAAGCATGTGAAGGCCGGATCAGGTTTATCACTTTAGCTCCGGAGGTGCAAGGAGCAATTCCTTTTATCAGAAAAGCAGTGGCCCATGGAATGATTATTGGCATCGGACATACGAATGCCTCTGAAGAAGTCCTCGAGGAAGCTGTTCAAGCCGGTGCCCGTCTCTCGTGTCACCTCGGAAATGCAGCCCCAAGACCTTCGTCTCTCCGTCAGGATCCCATTCGGAAACAGCTGTCCATGGATCAATTAATGGCAAGCATCATCGTTGATGGGATTCACCTCCCTCCTGACACCGTGAATGATTTTGTTCGGGCGAAGGGCTTGGGTCGAATTGTCCTGACAACCGATAGCATGGCCGGGGCAGGAGCCTCTCCGGAAAAATACACATTGGGAGATTTAGAAGTGGAAGTGAGTCCGGATGGGGCAGCGCGATTAGCCGGCACTTCTCGTCTGGCAGGTTCTACGCTCACCATGGATCGTGCCATTAACAATGTCATGCGGTTTGCAGGGATTGAACTCGCTTCAGCGATTCACATGGCCGCGAAGAATGCTCAAAAACTATTTCCAGAAGTGGGAGGGGAGATTGCTTCGGGACATTCCGCCGATTTCGTCCTTTTCGAGTATCAAAAGGAGCTGGTGGTTCGGTCCACATGGATTGAAGGGGAGAAGATATTTTAAAATGGAGGCTATGCCGTAACCGCAGTGAGGGGACAGGCGACCAGCTTCGGAAGTTTTAGAATTGCGGATTTTTGGAAGGTATGGTCAGGCATTCTCTGACGTTAGTGGAAATTTCAAACATGTTTGGATAAGATTTTAGAACAGGAGGATAACCCATGAAATGGTTTCGTTGTTTGTTGATCGCTTCTTTAGGTTTTTTTGTATTGGGGAGTGCTGAGGCAGGGACGTACTCTCTCAACCTTCGATATCAACCGTTGAAAGACCTCTCCTCTCTTCAGGCGAAGATTGGATCTACCCTGGTAACGGCCCCTTTTGAGGATGAAAGGCCGGAGACGTTATATATCGGTCTTCATACCAACCTTGAAGGAGATTCCACGTATTTCAAAAGTAATCCCTTTCCATTGGAAAAGGCGATCAGGGAGTCTCTGTCCGCTGTCCTTTCTCGTCATGGAATAAAAACAATTCCCGTCGCCCGGTGGGATGACAAACCTGAATCCTTGAAGAATATGGACACCGATTCTGTTCTGATGATTGAAATCAAGAGATTCTGGACCGAAGGCAAGGCATCCCTATTGGGGACGAAGGTCAAGACCGTCATTCAATTTGTCATCCATTTAGGGGTGAAAAAGGAAGGCAAGATTTTTACCCGGAACGTCGAAGTCGAGAAGGAGATGACGGTTCCGCGGTCCACGCCCGAGAGGGTGGAGACTATGATGAACCAAATGTTGACCGAAATTTTTGATTCTTATTTTTCCAATCCGTACTAAAGGCTGGCAGAAGCCCCTCTGGGGGCGGGAAGCGCTTCTCGCCCCGGGGGAAGGAAATAGATCGTGTCAGAGGAGCGCGGGAAAAGAATCGATACAAGATTCTTCAGAGGGCGGAAGTGAAATCGAAGAATTGGAAAAAGGGGTTCACTAAGAGATTTCGCATCCTCTGGGATGTTCTCAGAAAGTTCGGCAAGGATCACGGTTTTTTCCTCTCCTCTGGGATTACCTTTGACCTTCTCATCTGTTTAATTCCCCTCACCTTATTGCTTTTGGCCCTCCTGGGCACGTACCTTTACAGCTATCGGGAAGTGTTAAACCATATTCGACAGTATTTGGAGGATGCCTTTCCTTTTCTCGACACAAGGATTATGGATAACATCCTGAGAATGGTTCGGGATCGTAAGATCGTTGGGGTGTTGGGAATAGGGGGGTTGATCTGGGCTTCCACGTGGGTGTTCAGCTCCTTAAGGACAGCCCTGGATATCATCTTCCAGGTTAAGGAGGGGCGCGGCATCCTTCGCGGGAAAGGGATCGACCTTCTGATGATTCTCTTGGCAGGAACCTTTCTCCTAATCAGTATGGCCTTCACCTCTGTGATCACCTTTGTCCAGGGGTACCGTTTTAGTCCTTTCTTAGAGTTGAGACCGATCATTCGATTCATTTTGAAATACTTCATCCCCTTCTTCTTCACTTTTTGGATGTGTTTTTTGATTTACAAGATCATCCCCGACAAGAAAATCCATTTCAAGACTGCCCTTCGAGCGTCCTTTTTCACCAGCCTCTTCTGGGAAACCGCCAAGCAATTGTTCGGATGGTATGTTCTTCATCTGGGAAGATTTTCTATGATCTACGGCTCTTTGAGCGCCCTGGTTATTTTTTTTCTCTGGATGTACTATTCCTCAGTCATCTTTCTCCTGGGAGGGGAGTTCGCCTTTGTCTTAGAAAAGAAAACGAATGCATTGAACCAGAGAAGGTTCAAGGGGTCGAGGATTCAATGGCTCAAACGAGATGAAATGTCAAAAGATTAAAATGGCGCTGTTGACTGAGTTCTGCAATCTTTTGCCCCCTGGACCCTGAAATCGGCATCCTCCGGGGCAGAAAACTTTGAATGCGAGTTGCGCGCTTAGGATTTTTCGAGGATGAAGAGAAGCTGACCTTCCTGAACCGTCTCATTCAGTTTCACGCAGACCTCCATGACCTGTCCATTAAAAGGAGCGATAATCGCATTCTCCATCTTCATCGCCTCGAGGTTTCCAATCTCCTCTCCTTTGTGGACGATGTCCCCTATCTTGAGAGATCCTCTTTCCGGGTTCCCGATTCTCCAAACATTGCCGTTGATGGGCGCGCCGACATCTCCGAACCCTTTCGCCATCCTGATCGCAACCTTTTTAGCCCTCGGTGTTTCTACCGTATAAACCCTTGTATTGTTATTCACCCGCATGACCACATGAATGAGTCCTTCGTGTTCTGCCCCGATCGATACTAGTTCGACCGTATAAGGTTTTCCCCAGAATTCGAATTCCACCTTATCCCCGGGTTTTTTCAACCCGTTCCTCCAGACAGAGGTCGGAAGCACCAGAGGTGCTTCCCCATATTTTTCAACGAACTCGATCATTTCGAGAGCGTTCTTGGGGTGCATGAGGTAGAGGATGAATTCCTCTTCGGAGGGCTTTCTGCCGATGGCCTCTGAAAGGGTCTTCCTGAGCCTCAAAAGATCCTCATCATCCAAGGCATCCAAAGGAGACAAATCCTTTCGCTCTTTGATCCTGGATTCCCACTCGTCGCCAAAGGCGCTCCGGTAGATCCATTCTGGAGGCCACCCCAGGGGAAGCTTTCCGTAGTCTCCTAAGAGGAGGTTTTTGAAATCCCCCGGGGCATTCTGGAAAAGGCCCAGGAGTTCTTCCTGCTCGTGGGGGTCCATGGATTCAAAACGCTGCGATTTTTCTTCAATGAATTTTGTAAGAAGTTCAAGGACGTGCCGGACGCCTCCCTCTCCCTTCTCTTTTGCATACCGGTTGACAATGCCGCTACAAGTCACCCAGGTAATCTGGGAGCCGGGCGTCACATCAAAATAGTGGATCATTCTGTTGTAAAGGGACATCATCTTCAAGATCGACGGCATCAGATGAAGAAACCCGCGGTTGTCCGCCTGCTCAAAGGAGCTGGGGAAAGCCCCCCCTGGCATTCGATGACGAAGGACGTTATGGTCATATCCCTTGAACGGGGACTCCGCCCATTCATACTGGCCGATCCATTCGCGCACTTTCTGAACGGCGTGTTCCGCTTCGATTCTCTCGATATTGACGGGGAACCCTGATTCTTCAAGGTATGCGTGCAAAGCGAGTATCGGTGCCTGGCCGTAGAATCGTGTCAGGGAATCTTCCTCGACGTCGAGAATCTTAGCCCCTGCTTGCACGGCCGCCAGAAGGGCAGGGATGGCAAGTCCGTCTGTTGTGTGACGGTGATATTGGATGACCAGATCGGGGAACTTCTGCCGGATGGCATCCACCAGAACCTTGAGGCGTTTGGGACTGCCCACTCCGGACATGTCCTTGATGCAAAGGACGATCTCATTTGTCCCGCCGCAGAGGCGCACCACTTCGGAGACGGCCTCCAAATAATAATCGTTTGTGGTCCAGTCCGCCTGGGTAAAAGCGATTGCGGGCTGGAAGAGCCTTCCCCTTTTCATGACCACCTCTGCGACCGCACGCATGTTTCTTATATCGTTGAGGAACGAGAAGCATCTCCAGACATCGATGTCGACCTTGGAGACAGCGTATTCGATGATATTCTTCGGATAGGGTCGATATCCCCATAGGTTGGTTTCACGAACCAGAGTTTGGAGCAGCACATCGGGCATCAGTTCCCGAAGCGTCTCGATCTCCTCAAAAGGACTTTCCTTTCGATTCAGGATTCCCACGTGCCATCGCGCGCCGCCATGGCATTCTGCGCTGAAGAGGCCCATCTTGTTGTAATAGGGCGCGAGGGTTTTGAGATCATACAGTCGGAGTCGGTTCTTATAGTCGGACTGCCCCGCATCACGCATTCCGGTGGAAGAGAAAAAAACACCGGGAGTAGAACGTACTGTTTTGACAATTTCCCCGGGGGACATCCCGGGTTTGATCAATGGTATTTTCTGCATACCCCGTCTTACATCCATTTCTGCGGTCCCAAGGCCGAAATCTCGGCCACGTACTTTGCCACCTTGAGGACTTCATCCTCGCTGTTTTTCTCCTTGAACGTGGAGATCAGTTCATCCATATGCTCTTCGATAAAATGGGTTGAAAAATCGCCGGCGATGAAAACCGGATGTCGGATGATACTCAAAAGCAAGGGGGCCAGTGTTTTGACACCCTCGATCCGCAGATTTCTGCTGAGAGCCCGGTCCATCACCCGGATGGCATCTTCCCTGTCGACACCGGCTGTCACGAGGAGCATGAAGAGAGAATCGTAGTAAGGTGGGATGCCCGCTCCCTCATAGATGCCCGTCAATATTCTGACTCCGGGTCCATGCGGCACCTGAAACCGGGTGACCGTGCCGAAGGAAGGGCTGAAAGTTTTTGGGTCCTCTGCGTTCAGCCGCACTTCCAGGGCCCACCGGTTAGGGTGGATGTCAGATTGGTTGAAGGGGAGTTTCTTCCCCATGGCGACATCGATCATAATGCCCACGATATCCAACCCTGTGATCAGCTCGGTGATGCTATGCTCCACCTGAAGGCGGGTGTTGACTTCGAGAAAATAGTATTTCTTCGTCCGAGTATCCAAGATGAATTCCACCGTTCCTGCCGACGTGTAGCCTAATTCCCGCATCAAGCGGGTGGCAGTAAAGCAGATTTCCTGGCGGAGGGTGTCGTTGAGCGTCGGTGCAGGCGCCTCCTCGATAATCTTCTGATTGCGCCTCTGCAGGGTGCACTCCCTCTCAAAGAGATGAACCACGTTCCCGCTTTCATCGGCAACGATCTGGACTTCGATATGCCTGCCCCTTTCGATGTATCTTTCGGCAAGGAGGCTGCCATTGCCAAAAGATTTTTCCGCCTCCGAGCGGGCTTGGGAAAATCCCTGGGCAAGCTGCTTCGCATTCTCAATTTTGACCATCCCCTTGCCGCCGCCGCCTGCGGCCGCTTTGATCATAATGGGAAAATTTATGTTTTCATCTTTCATCCAATTTTGGACTTGTTTCACATCGTTCACATCGCTGATGCCGGGGATGGTCGGCACATTGGCCTTCTGGGCGAGGTCTTTCGCTTTGATCTTGTCGCCCATCAAGCGGATGATTTCCGGGGAAGGGCCGATCCAGATCAGTCCGGCGTCGATGACCTTTTGCGCAAAGAGATGATTCTCTGCGAGAAATCCCCATCCCGGATGGATGGCATCCGCTTTGCTCTTCAGGGCGGCATCGATGATCTTGTCGATGTCCAAATAGGATTCGGTGGGCGGAGCCTCTCCGATATGGATGGCCGAGTCCGCCATAAACACGTGGTGGCCGAGTCGATCCGGAGTGCTGTAGACCACAGCGGTATTGATCTTCCTGTCACGGCAGGTGTGTATGATCCTGACCGCAGGAACCCCGCGATTTGCAACCAGTATTCTTTGAATCTTCCTCTTCATCCTATTGCTCTTCTCAAAGTAATCATTCATTCTAACATCGTCATTCCGTTCATACAAGTCATCGTATGAAGCCGTCATTCTTGTCTTGCGGCTGATAGAAACAAATGAATGGACAGAGAATGAACAATGAGGTACCATTTTCATGTTTGATGAGAAGACGGCGAGGGGTGAGACTGTGAGTGAAGAAAAGCGACGGAAGACAAAGATTGTTTGTACGATTGGCCCAGCGAGCGAGTCGCCTCAGATCTTGGAGGCCCTGATCCGGGGTGGGATGAACGTCGCACGGCTCAATTTTTCTCATGGGACTCACGAGGAACATTTAAGGAAGATCACCACCATTCGTCAAATCGCCGACCGATTGAAACAGCCTGTAGCGATCCTCCAGGATCTGGGCGGTCCTAAAATTCGGATCGGCATGATGAGAGAGGGTGGAGCGGAATTGAGAAAGGGGAGAGAATTTCGCCTGACCAACCAAGTGCTTATCGGCGACGAGAGTCAAGCCACGGTGACTTATCCCGCTCTTCCCGGCGAAGTAAAAGCAGGGGATCGAATCCTTCTTGCCGACGGAATGATTGAACTTCAAGCCGTAGAAAGCGATGGGAAAACCATTCGATGCCGGGTGATCGCGGGAGGCGTCTTAACCTCCCACAAAGGGCTGAATTTTCCGACGCGAGCTCCCCTCGCTTCCGCCTTCACAGAGAAGGATCAGAAGGATCTCCTCTTCGGCATTCAACATGGGGTCGATTGGGTTAGCCTCTCCTATATCCAAAGGGCCGCTGACGTTGAGACCGTTAAGCGAATCTTAAAGAAGAAGTCGGTCGATATCCCTGTCATCGCTAAAATCGAGAGAAAAGAGGCCTTGGAAAATATCGACGAGATTCTCCTGGCGTCAGACGGCATCATGGTCGCCCGGGGAGATTTAGGTTTGGAGACTCCGATTGAGAAGATTCCAAACGTGCAGAAGACGCTGATACGCAAGGCCAATGATTCAGCGAAACCGGTGATCACCGCCACCCAGATGCTTCGATCGATGGTGGACCATACTCAACCCACCCGGGCAGAGGTCACGGATGTGGTCAACGCCATCTATGACGGAACGGATGCGGTCATGCTTTCGGAAGAGACGGCCAGCGGCCAGTTTCCCGTCGAGGCTTTTCACATGATGGCCAGGATTGCTCAATCAGCGGAAGAAGAATTTCCTCACCCTCAATTTCTGCGGACTGAAAAAGGGGAAGGGATGAATCTCCAACAAGCAATCACCTATACGGCATCGTTGCTGGCCGAGGAAGTGGGTGCGAAGGTGATCGTCACCCCGACGGAGTCGGGAAGCACGGCACGATGGGTCTCAAAGCTTCGACCTCGTCAGCCCATTCTTGCCTTGAGCCAACACCTCTCAACCGTCAGGGAGCTCAATCTCGCCTGGGGGGTCTATCCCGTTCTTGGCCCTGCCTGGAAGGATACGGATGAGATGTTAGCGAGGTCGAAGAGGATGCCGAAGGAGTTGGGGATGGCCTCAAAAGGAGAGAAGATGGTCGTCATCGCCGGGGTCCCCATCAGCATTCCGGGAACCACCAATCTCATTAAAGTGGAAGTCGTGGAATAAGTGACCTGCTTCAAATATATCCATCCTTTTCTTTCTCTTGTGAAGATTCCTATAACCCGGACTTAAAGCCTATCGTAGGGAATCATTGACAACAAAGAATTCTTCATGATAAAGGTGAACCACGACCACCATGAAATCATGGACAGCATCTGACGAGCCGTTGGAAACCAAGAGAAAGAACCCTCGATACCGTGCTCGCGGAGGGGCGAGCCGGGCGGCCGCATTCATGGTTGAATCGGTTTCGGAAACGGTTGATCCGATTTGAAAAAATGGACCCAGCCCATACACCCTTCCCTTCAAGGGGGTAGCGCGGTGGGAGATATTTTCACACTCTTAAGGAAGCCATTCGGGACTTTTGTGAAAAGTTCTTCCACTTTTAGCTTTCGCTAAGAAGCTCATGTTTTAGAAAAACTACATAGCTCCGAGGACTTACGATAATGGCAAGAACTGGCATTAATATTGCGTGACTCAGGCCGGACTATAGTAGGTGCTTCACACTAAATCCCTTCGCAAAATCAATCCAACGGTACAAAACCTCTTGCAGAGGATGATAGACGGAATCCAGAAGTTGTCGATGAAAGGCCCTGAGAGATTTTAATCTCTTTTTGGGGGCTTTTTATGGATGAAAGGAGAATTCTTAGGCGGGATAAAAAGCTGAGAGGGGGTGGTAGTCGTCGACAAATCAATCGCAGAGGCGTTAGGGGGAACACCGAATTAATGGCATTTAGGGGGGAAGGCTTTTGGACAGCCTTGCTTCCAATGTTTCATCAGCAGAATACGAAAGGAGGAGGAAAATGAATTGGAAAAGTATTTTAAGGTTTAAGTCTATAGGCGTAGTTCTGGCTCTGGCGCTGATGGTAGTAATACTACCGGTGGGTTACGCCGCTGCCGGAGGAGTGCATTCCTGTTCCGATAACGTCGTCGCTGTCACCCATACAGGCTCTGTCGTGGGTGTGCGGACGGACACGATGAACAAGTTCCTCGGCATCCCGTACGCGGCTCCGCCGGTCGGTGCACTGCGCTGGCAGCCGCCGCAGCCGCCGGCGCCCTGGCATGGGCTGCGCGATGCGACACAATTCGCCAACCACTGTCCGCAGGTGGCCAGCCCTTTCGGTGTGGCGAGCACGACGGAAGATTGCCTGTACTTGAACGTGTATACTCCAGCAGACGATAAAGGTCGGCATCATGACGACCATCGTTGGCTCCACGAGGACCATCATGGTTACCCGGTAATGGTGTGGATCCACGGCGGCGCGCTCGTGGTCGGAGAGAGTGACGACTACGACCCGACCAAGCTCGTGGATAACGAAGACGTGGTCGTCGTAACCATCAACTATCGCTTGGGCTTTCTCGGATTCCTCGCGCACCCGGCGCTCTCCGCCGAAACCAATTATGGCGGCTCAGGCGACTACGGGTTCATGGACCAGCAGGCCGCGTTCAATTGGGTGCAGCGAAACATTAAAAGTTTTGGCGGGAATCCCGACAACGTGACGATCTTCGGCGAATCCGCCGGGGGGTTGAGCGTGCACACACAGCTCGCATCACCCGAGGCGGCGGGATTGTTCGACCGCGCGATCGTGGAAAGCGGAGCCTATTTCTTAAATACAACCCCGCTTGCCACCGCCGAATTCATCGGAACGCAAGTGGCCACCGCCGTGGGTTGCCCCGGTCAGAACGCTGCGACCGCTGCGTGCCTGCGTTCGGTGCCGGTTACAACGCTGCTTGCAAATGAGCCCGCGAGCATCACTGGTAACGTCGATAACAAGGTGCTGACGCAGCCCATCAGCGCAGCGCTTCAGAGCGGGCAGTTCAACCGCGTGCCGGTGATGGAAGGCTCGAACCATGATGAGTGGCGTTTGTTCGTGGTGTTGGACTTCGAGTTTCCGACGGGGGTTGCAACGAACACCGCGAACTACTCCGCCTGGGTCGACGCGTCGTTCAGTGGGGCGTTGTCGGCCGCTGGGATTCTTAGTACCGTTGTCTCCTTGTACCCGCCCAGTCCCACGGCCCCGCCGGGCCCCAGCATTGCGCTCGGCGCGGTTGGTACGGATGGTATCTTCGCATGCAACTCGCGCTTGGCGATCCGCGAGATGGCGAACTTCGTGCCGGTGTTTGCGTATGAGTTCAACGATCAGAACGCGCCAGAGTTGTTCTTGCCACCAGATACGGTAAGCGGCATGCCGTATGGCGCGGCCCATGCATCTGAACTTCAGTATATCTTTAACCTGCCCCAAGGAAATCTGCTCAACACGAACCAGGAACAGCTATCGCAAGACATGGTCAGCTATTGGGGGCACTTCGCGCGCTTTAGCAATCCCAACTCCCGTTTCACGCCGTTCTGGCCGCGGTATGATTCGACAAAGGATCAGTTCCAGTCACTCATCCCGCCACAGCCAATGACTGAATCAGGATTCACCACCGACCACAAATGTACCGGGTTTTGGACCCCCGGTATCTGAGCGTTTGGCCGAAAAATAAGATCTATGGGTTTTTAAGTAATTCGACGCCCTGCTCTGCCAGGGCGTCTTTTTTTTAACTCGGTGAGAAGACAAAAAAAGAGGATCGATTGATCCTCTTTTTGGGCCAGTTTAGCTTGACTCTTACCTGCGGCCTCCACCACCGTCGTGAAAACCACCGCCAAACGAATGGCCGCCGGAGAAACCTCCGAAGGAATGGCCACCCGAGAAGCCACCAAACGAATGCCCACTAGAGAAGCCACTGAACGAATGACCGCTGCTAAAACTTCCACGGTTGGAAGGCGCGCTGAAAGACCTGTTAAAGCTATGGAGCGAACGACTACCGCCTGTCGCAAAGCCGCTCGAATTGCCCAACGACCTACCCCCCATGGTATTGCCACGATTGTTAGTGACAAACCCCCGGCTCCCCTGCATTCTACCAAAGGAAGAGGCGCGGCTGCCCGTCGACCGTTGACTCCCTCGCTCAAACGTTGTTCTCCCCGTACTGCGGCTGAAGATTGAAGAGGCAGCTTTTCTTGTCGCCGTAGAGTTAAACGCCGTTGTATGTAGACCCCTTGTCCAAGTGTGGTTCACCGGGTCCACCCTGCCGAACGCATGAGTCCTGGGATTGAAGAAGTGGTTCGTGATCCGAAAATGATGATGGCCAAAGCCTCCGACGATAATGTCAAAATCGTTCAGGACGAAGAATCCCGGGAAGAAGAACCCGGCGCACCAGAACGGATAAGGAACCCAGCCATACAGGTAGTAATAATCCCAGGGCGGAGCATAGTAGGTGACAACCGGGGGCCCTTCGTCATAGTAATAGTCGTTGATTTCCTGAGGCTGGACGTATTCGCTACTCGTGGGAGGCTGATTCTCTGTGTACTGCTCGGACCCAGGCGAGATCGCTAAGCCGAACTGAGTTGTCAGGCCTTGAAACGCTTTTAAGGCGTCATCCTTTCCCATCGGAAGTTTTTTAGCGTCTGCTGCAGTCGTCACGGAGTTTTGCAGCTCGCCAACGATATTAGGTGTCATAGGATAGTCAGCAATCCAACCGTTCTTTGGCGCGATTCCTGCCGAGGTCAATATGTCCTCCGCTTGCGCTTCGTTATTAGGCGATCCTAACTTGAGTGCGGGTGCGAGTTTAAGGGCAAACTGACCTTCGGGGACGAGTGTCTGCGATACCGGAGGAGCCCCTGCCGACTTCTGATCCGATTGTGAGTAAACGGCCAGCGGCATCATGAGCAGGGCAAGTGACATCATAATAATTAGTACTTTCTTCATTTAAAATCCCTCCCTTCAAACTTACCATTCTTTCGTCTCTGACATCAGTTTAAAACAATTGTTTAGATTTTTCAAGGTCTGCAAACCTTAACATTGGATTTTCTTCGCAAGTTCCTGTCTCCTTTCCGTGTCCCTTGAGCCCAAGCGCTATGCCCCTCGCCCTAAAGCGACCAGATAGAGAAGATCTTGTTCTCGAATAACTTTACAAATTGAAACAACTGTTTTAAACTGGAATTAGAGATACAGGAGGAGGAATTCAAATGGAACATGATACCAGCTCAAATGCCGATTGCCGGGAGCGGATTTTAGAGGCGGCGGGAGAAATTTTTGCCGATTGTGGGTTTCGAGGTGCTACGGTTAGAAAAATCTGCGAGCGCGCCAAGGTGAACGTGGCGGCTATCAACTATTACTTCGGTGGAAAGGAGAAGCTTTACGCCGAGGTCTTGAGACACTGGCATGATTTCGCCACAAAAAAATACCCCCTTCTTTTCGGGGTGCGTGAAGATGCACCCGCGGAAGAGCAGCTGCGAGGCTTCATCCGCTCTTTTTTGTTCCGGCTCCTCGACAAAGGAAAACCAGCATGGTTCGGGAAACTGATGATGAGAGAAATGACAGAGCCGACGCGCGCTTTTGAGCGCCTGGTGAAGGAAATCGTTCGTCCACGGGATAAGGTTCTGGCTTCCCTCGTCGGGAAAATGATCGGGACTCCTGTCAGCGAGGAGGAAATCCGCCTTTGCAGTGCGAGCATCATCGGCCAGTGTCTTTATTACTATAATGCAAGGTCCATTATCACGCGACTCTATCATTGGGATGTGACCAAGCCTGATGAGATCGAGCGGATTGCGAATCACATCATGGAGTTTTCCTTGAGGGGTTTGGAACATGATTCAAAACATGATGGGGATAGAACGAAAAAAGAAGGTGAGAGTCGAATAGACAAGCCTATGACGGGTTCATCACCCCCGAATCCTGCACTCGGCGCGGAAAATTGATCCAGTTTCTTAGGTTAAGGTTACGGATATGAAGCCCGTCCGGCCTAGAGTTAAAGCGTGACATGAACTCCTTTAGACGAGTCTTTCAAGGTGAACGCCGCCATAGTATAGTTCCTATTTTCGGAGGCTGTCGAACCAAGCCAGATTCTCTTTAATCAGGCCGGGTATGGGTAACTGGTAAGGGCAGCGCGGCAGGCATTCCCCACATTCCGAACAGTTCCGGGCTTTCTCTATTAAGTCCTTCATCCATCCCACTTCTTGAGCGTGAGGGCCAAAGCGCTTGATGACGGACTTTAGTCCGACGATAAACTGAATATTGATCTTTTCCGTGCAAGGCTGACAGTAGTCACAGCGCCTGCAGAATTGACGGTCAAATTCCTTCTTCAAGGCCTCGATTCGCTCTTTATCTTTTTCAGTCAGGGAGTAGCCTTCCGTAAAGATCTTCCAATTCTCAAGAGCCTTTTCCAAGGTCTCCGATCCGGGGATGGGCACGATGTTCGGCGTTGACAGGGAGAACCTCAGGGCAGGGCCAGCTTCCTCAATCACCCCGCCCGAATACGGCTTCATCGCCAAAACACCGACGTCTTTTTCTTTAGCTAACGGAAACACTTTCTTGGCTGCCTCCGGTTCCAAAAAGCTATAGCAAGCCATGATGATTTCAAAATGACCGTCCACGATCGCCCTCTCCAGGACGTCGAGGCTATGGCTGGTAAGACCGATATGTTCGATCAGCCTATCGTCTCTGGCACGTTTTAACCCCTCGTAGGCTCCTCCGGGGGCGAGGACCCTCTCGTAATCTTCGAAGTTGGAAACGTTGTGCAGATGGTAGATGTTGACTTTTTTCACCTTCATCTGCTTGAGGCTCTCCTGTACATCATTATAAATCTTGGCCGTCTTGATGGGAGATTTTGAGGAAAGGATAACCGGCCGATCTGTTTTTTGGAGCGCCAGGCCGATCCGATGCTCGCTATTCGTATAAGCGCGGGCAGTGTCCAGGAGGTCGACTCCCATTTCGATCACCGCCTGTATGACGGATACCGCTTCACGCTCTCCTACCCGTTGAATAGGAATGCCGCCCCATCCCAATTTTTCCACGATCAGGTTTGTTTTGCCCAGTCTCACTTTTTCCATCTGCATGCTCCTTTGAAATAAATTCTACTTAGATCTTTCTTTCGGGGTGGATCCCTCTTTGTTCGTCTTTATTGCCGCAGTTCGGACGAAAAGTTCTTCTCTCAATTGCTCGGCGGAGATAAAATGAACGCCTTGCATTCCCAAAGACATAGCGACTTCGACGTGCTTTTTCATATCGTCAATAAAGAGAATTTTCCGGGGCTCGACGGAGGCCCACTCGATTGCTTTTTGATAGATCTCCACAGCAGGTTTTTTGAAACCCATCTCGTGGGACAGGATCCATTGATCAAAGGTCTGGATGATAGAAAATTTCGAAAGGATGTAGTCAAAGTGGAGAGGATTGGTGTTGGAAAGAAGCCCGAGCTTCCGTCTCCCTTTCTGGGAGAGAACGGTCCGGGAAACCTCCTGATTCTCCGTAAAGATGTCATTCCAGATAGGGATGAAGTCCTCGAAAGAGAGGGAGAGTTGAAGAAATTCTCTTAGGGATTCGAAGAATTGGGGAGAGGAAACCTTGCCCACCTCATAACCGTTGACCGCTCCCTTTTCAAAATCGAAGAGGTAGGAAAATACTTTTGAGGGATCTTGGAATTCTTTTCTTCGAGAGAATCGACAGAGCTTTTCCGCGATCTGGAAATGATTGAAAGGAAGAATCACGTTACCCAAATCGTACAGAATGACTTCAATCGGAGAAAAGTCCATTTATTTACCTGCGGATTTAACCAAAAACTGTAGCGCCCCTATTTGCTGAGGGCGAATAAAAACCGTTCCGTTAAACATCGGAACGCTACAGATTTATCAAATGGGTCTGGGAGGGCTAAAATATTCGGCAATCGCTCGGGTTAAAGCAGGAATGGTATACTGCTTCGGCTGAATCCGGACTTTCAAACCCCATTCCTTTGCCGTCCTGGCAGTGACCGGTCCAATACAGGCAATGGCGATGCCCTTGACCAAGTTCTTGAGATCTTCCTTTCTAAGGAGGTCTGCAAAATGATTGACTGTGGAGGAGGAGGTGAACGTGATCACGTCAATTTTCCCCTCTGTCAGGAGGTTCTTCATCCTT
The DNA here is from genome assembly GCA_963765435.1 of uncultured delta proteobacterium. GTDB lineage: Bacteria > Desulfobacterota > BSN033 > BSN033 > UBA1163 > UBA1163. Next base: position 2,446,059 of record CAVXWK010000001.1, on the reverse strand, counting down.
TTCGATCCTCCCTTTGGCCTCACCGTCCGATAAACCTCCACCACATCCACCGCTGCGCCCATTTTTTTCAAGCCTTTTGGTAGAACATCCCGCGCCTTTTTGGCTCGGGCGAGAAGAATTGTTTTCCCTTCTATCCGCTGCCTTTTAAATCCGTCGAGGATGGACTCCGCGATAAACTCTTCTGGAATGTAGGGAACATGTACCCCCTTCCTTTTTAGTCGATCAGCCGTGGCAGGTCCGATGGCACATACTTTAAGAGACGGCGGAAGGCGGAGAGACTTTCCTCTTTCGTTAAGCCTTTGCCAGAAGAAATTCACTCCGTTCGCACTGGTAAAAACGATCCAGTCATAAGACGTTCAATCGATCGACGGCTTCGTCAAGTTCCTTCCAGCGCGTTGGAGGAGCAATTTCAATCGTGGGAAATTCGACTACCTCCGCTCCCAATTTCTTGAGCTGGGCTGCAAAATCTCCCGACTGTTCGCGGGTGCGGGTGACCAGAATTTTTTTTCCAGTGAGGGATTTTTTGATCATCGTTTTCAGATAGAAATGGCAGGCTGTGCCCTCTGATAGACCTCATCAAGGATCTCCTTGGCTCCTTCGCCTAAAAGGATCTCGGCCAATTCAACCCCGAGCGACTCCGCTCTCTCGAAGGGCCCCTCCACGTGATGTCTGATGAGCCTCTTCCCGTCTATCGTTCCAACCAACCCGTCGACTTGAAGGGTGGTCCCGACGATTCGGGCAAAGGCAGCGATAGGGACCTGACAGCCGCCTTCGAGTTTACCGAGGAAGGCTCTCTCTGCGCTGACGGCGATGGAGGAGTCCCAGTCATTGAGGAATCGGATTTGACGCTCGACCTCCTGGTCAGCTATTCTTGTCTCAATTCCCAACGCCCCCTGGCCGATAGCGGGGAGAGAGACCTCAGGCGGAATGATCTCCGTAATTTTTTCTTCAAAGCCCAGCCTTTTTACACCTGCGAGGGCCAGGACAATTGCATCCAAGTCCATGGTTTTCAGCTTCTTGAGCCGGGTATCCAAGTTTCCCCTTAGAGGAATGAGTTCAAAGTCACTTCTGAAATGAAGCAACTGGGCCTGCCGCCTCAAGCTGCTCGTGCCAATCCTTGCCCCTTTGGGGAGATCCTTTAAAGACTTCCCATCCTTTGAGATGAGAACATCCCGAGGGTCCTCTCTTTTTGTGACCACAGAGAGCTGCAGACCCTTTGGAAATTCGGTAGGGACATCCTTGATGCTGTGAACGGCGAGGTCGATTCTTCTTTGAAGGAGGGCTTCCTCAATCTCCTTGACAAAAAGACCCTTTCCTCCGACTTTCGCCAACGGAACGTCCTGAATTTTGTCTCCGGTGGTTTTGATTTTGACGAGCGAGATGTTGAGATCCGGATGGGCCTGGACCAATCGATCCTTCACCCAATTCGCCTGAAAAAGAGCGAGCTGACTTCCACGGGTCCCGATTTTGAGTTCAGAGGGCATCTTCGATATTGGGTTCCTCCTTTTCCTTCCCTTCTTTCAAATTTTCCAAGAATATTTCTAATGATTTCTCCGACAATCCGAAGAGGGCATGGAGGGAGTCGAGATAAAGGTCAGCCATCCCCTCTTCATTGGTTTGCTTGAGGAGGGTGATCGGCGTGTGGAGAATCTTATTAATGATCGCGGAAGTGAGGGCTTCCAGGGATTTCCTTTCCCTGTCCGACAGATCGGGGTGGAGGGAAAGAGTCTTTTCCAACTCTTTTTTCCTGATTTCTTCAAACTTCTTCCTCAAAGCCACGATGGTGGGAGTGACGTCGAGAGATCGGTACCAGTTAACAAATTTGACCATCTCTTCCTGGACGATCGCCTCTGCCTTTTGAGCCTCCTTCTCACGATCTTTAATGTTTTCATTGGCTACTTTTTGGAGGTCATCGATGTTGTAAAGGTAGACATTTTCAATATCACCGACTTTGGGCTCGATATCCCTGGGGTCGGCGATATCAATGAAGAAGATCGGTTTCTGCCTCCGATCCTTCATCACCTTGGTGATCTGTTCGTGCTGGATAAGATATCGGGGTGAATCCGTAGCACTGATCACAATGTCCACTCTCTTCAAACCTTGTCCCATGTCTTCAAAGGGAATGGCTTCCCCCTTGAATTCCTGAGCCAGGGATACAGCCCGATCATAAGTGCGGTTGGTCACCAGAATTTTCTCTGCCCCTCCAGAGACGAGGTGTCGGGCCGCCAGTTCGCACATCTCTCCCGCTCCGATGAGCAAAACGGTTTTCTTTTCCAGAGCGCCAAAGATTTTTTCCGCCAACTCGACCGCGACCGAACTGACGGAGATGGCGCCCACGACGATCTTCGTTTCGGTTCTCACCCTTTTTGCCACATGAAAGGCCCGATGAAGAAGCCGATGGAGAATGAGACCGGAGGTTTTGACCTGTTGGGAAAAATCATAGGCCTCCTTGATCTGGCCCAGAATTTGAGGCTCTCCTAAAACCATCGAGTCGAGACTGGAGGCCACACGAAAGATATGCCTCACCGCTTCTTCTCCCACATGGGCATACAGACTTCTTTCGAATTCCTTTAAGGGAATGCTGTGGTATTGAGAGAGAAATTCTTTCAGATCGCGGACGGCCCTTTCTGTCTCTCGGGTGGCTGCATAAACCTCTACCCGGTTACAGGTGGAGACGATCATGTTTTCCTTGAGAGAAGGGAGGGTATGAACCTTGTCTAAAGCGTCCTCCATCTTATCCTCGGGAAAAGCGAGGCATTCACGAATCTCGATAGGTGCTGTTTTATGATTTAATCCGACAACGAGAAGTTCCATGTCAATTAAACAAAACAATAAGGTTGAGGCTAAGGTTAAGCCAAAACATCACGGTTTAGGTTAAGGTTGAAACAGGCACCTCAACCTAATGATTTCCGTTTATCTCCAGTTCGCATAGGTATGAAGTCCCGGGAGAAGGAGGTTCACACCTAAGAATGTGAAGAGGACAGCCAGAAATCCAACGATGGCCATCACCGCTGCCTTGCGTCCCCTCCATCCCACGGTCAGACGCTGGTGAAGCAGCGCCGCGTAGAGAAGCCAGGTGATCAGAGACCATGTTTCTTTCGCATCCCAATCCCAATATCTCCCCCAGGCATATTCTGCCCAAACGGCACCCGTGATGATCCCCAAGGTCAACAGGGGAAACCCGAATTTGAGGGACTGATAGCTCAGATTGTCCAGAACGTTCAAGGGGGGGAGTCTTCTTGCAATCGCTCCCATCTTTTTTGATTTGAGTTGATGCTCTTGAATCAAATACATCACTCCGCAGCAGAAGGTCAAAGTGAAGATGGCATTACCCAGAAAGGCAAAGATCACATGGAAAGGATGCCAGAAACTTTTGAGGACAGGGGCCAAGGGAAGGATCTCCTTGGGGAGGGCAAAAGCAAAAAGGACGAGGATGAAGGCGATGGGAGTCAGAAAGGAACCCAACACCTTGACTCTATATTTTAGATTGCAAACCAGAAGGATGCCAACGATCATCCATGCGAAGAAGGAGAAGGATTCATAAAGATTGGTTACGGGAGTATGCCCTGCTTCCACGTACCTCGTGAGAATAGCCAGGGTATGCGAAGCGAAGCCAACGGTGACGATGGTGGCCGCTATTTTAGAAAGGACCTCTTTGAGAAAGATGATATACGCCAGGTAGGACAAGGTCCCAAATAGATAAAGAAAAGAGGCCAATTCAAAGAAATAAATATTCATCACTACCTATTTTACCATGTTTTTGTCAATTGGTGAAACTGCCAATTCATCGCCAAGTAGAAGAGGGGGTGAACCCAGGGCCTCTTGATAATCCTTTTATAGATCGAAGAGGTCGAAAAAACCTCTTTCCAGATTGCCCTTACCCCTTTTTCCAATTCTTCCACGGACATCTGTAAAGGCTGATACACGGCGTTGAGGGAATCGTATTTTTCCCAATCCCTGCAAAGAATCCTTCCTTCTTTCTCCAATCGCAGAAATGAATCGGTTCCAGGATAAGGGGCCATGATGAAGGCCAGAGCCCAGTCGAGCCTTGAATCAACGCAAAAGTCGATGATCCTTTGGAAGACCCCCGGGTCATCGTCGTCCAGACCTACGATAAACGTTCCCATGATGCCGATTCCTCGGTCATGGATCTTTTCCACGGCTTCAGCATATCGCGAGGGCTGGTTGAACCCTTTTCCCATCGCATTCAAGTTCTTTGTCGAGAAGGACTCAAAGCCGATATTGATCGCGATACAACCACTTTGCGCAAATCCTTCCAGGAGTTTCTGATCAAAGGCGATGGAGACGGGGGCATGGCCATACCAGAGGAGGTCGAATTCTTTAAGAAGGGAGAGGAGGTCGAGGCAGAATCGCTTATCCCCCGCGACGTTGGAATCGATGATGTAAAGAAGTCTCCTCTTGAGAAAATAAGGAAGGTCTTTGCTGAATAAAGAAAGGGTCTTTTTCAGGGGAAGGTTCATCACAGGCCCTTTTAGGAAGAGATTCTCAAGCTCCCGTTCAATTTCGCTGATCGGACGATTGCGGTATCGATATCCGAAAAATTTTGAGACACCACAGAAGTCGCAGCGGTGGGGACATCCTCGTGTGGTTTCGAGCAACTTCAACGGAAGGTAAAACTTCTCGTTGACAAGATCTCTTCTGGGAAGAGGAAAGCGGGAGGGGTTGGTCAATTCGCTCCCCACGTAAATCCGTTTCATCTGGCCTCTTCTCAAATCCTCGATGAGATCCGGCCAGACTCCTTCCGCCTCTCCTACCACGACTGCATCGACGTGTTGAAGGGCCTCCTGAGGGAGCATGCTGGCATGAACTCCTCCCATGACGACAGGGATTCCCCTCTTTTTGAACTCTTCTGCAATCCGATAAGCCCGGGGGGCAACGGGCGTCTGGGCAGTCATCCCTACCAGATCCACCCTTTCTTCGAAATCGATTTTTTCAAAGGCTTCATCAACGATCTTCAACTCCACACCGGGGGGGGTGGCGGCTGCAACATAGGGAAGGTTCAGGAAACTTAGCCTGAACAGGAAGGCTTCTTCTTTTTTTCGCTCCCGTTCGGGCGAGACCAGGAGGATCTTCATCTTTTTTATTTAACCCATTCCATGGGGAAGGGTCAACGCCCGCCTGCGGCAACGCCTTCGGCGGGCGGACCTGCCTCCGGGGGTCGAGTTTCTTTTCGGAGACAAGGCCTGGCTGCGGCAGGCGCTCTGCCCGCTCGTTCTTCCCCAGCGCTTGTGGTTCTCTAAGGATTTGTGAGGAATCCCACCTGGCGGGAACTTAGAGAGGACCCGTCCGGCAGCATAGGAATGCAAGTTTTGGCCGTGGAGGGCGTATAACATTGGAAAACCGGGTCTAAGTGGGCTAGCCACCTATGTTTGGCACGAATATTGCTTTCCTAATTCTTCGAAAACAGACAAAACGAATTTTCAGTCATGAATTTTCTTGAATCAAATTCCAGTATTTGTTAATATGGTCTGGTTTCAAGAAAGGGAGGAAGAAAAAAGAATGGTATTTGATTCGTTGTGGGGTTTGTTTTCGACGGATTTGGCCATTGATTTGGGAACGGCGAATACCGTTGTTTATGTGAAGGGAAAGGGAATCGTCTCTTCCGAACCCTCGGTGGTGGCCATTCAAAGGGATGCAAGAGGCGAGAAGCACGTCCTTGCCGTTGGCCGTGAAGCCAAGGAAATGTTGGGCCGGACGCCAGGCAACATCTTCGCTATCCGACCAATGAAGGACGGGGTGATCGCCGATTTTGAAATCACCGGTGAGATGCTTCGGTATTTCATCGCCAAAGTCCATAATCGAAAGACCCTGCTCCGGCCCCGAGTGGTCATCTCCGTCCCCTCCGGAATCACACCCGTAGAAAAACGTGCGGTTCGGGAATCGGCTCAGTCTGCTGGCGCCAGGGAGATTTATCTGATCGAGGAGCCCATGGCGGCTGCCATTGGGGCTGGACTTCCCATCACCGAAGCCTCTGGGAATATGATTGTTGACATCGGCGGAGGGACCACAGAAGTGGCGGTCATTTCTTTATCTGGGATAGTGACGAGTGAATCCATCCGGGTGGCGGGTGACAAGATGGACGAGGCCATCGTCCAGTACGTCAAAAGAAAATACAACCTTCTGATCGGCGAACGGACGGCTGAATTGATCAAGATTAATATCGGGACCGCTTATCCCGAGGAAAATCCGCAGACCATCGAGGTGAAGGGAAGGGATTTGGTGACAGGCATCCCTAAAACCCTTGAGATCAGTAGTGAGGAGGTCCGGGAGGCATTGGCCGAGTCGATCAATACCATCATCGATACCGTCAGGGTTACTTTGGAGGGGACTCCGCCGGAGCTGGCAGCAGACATTGTGGATAAAGGGATTGTCCTGGTAGGGGGAGGTGCGCTTCTGAAGAACCTCGATGTCTTGCTCCGGGAAGTGACGAGTCTTCCCATTACGATCGTCGACGATCCACTTTCCTCCATCGTGTTAGGCGCCGGAATGGTGCTAGACAACGAGCAATTGCTGCACACCGTCACGGTTCAATATTGAGACTGAAGAGGTGCGTGATTTTTTCTTGTTCCGAAGATCTTATCTTCTCATTTTTGTCATTCTCCTTTTAATGTTTGCCCTCGTTCTGATGTCGTTGAGGGCTAAGCAGAGGAAAGGGGTAGAATTTTTCGATGTCCTTCTCATGGAGATCTGCTCTCCCCTCGAAAAAGCCTCCACGCTTGTGATCAAGACCGTTCAGAAAACCTTTCGAGAACATGTTTTTTTGGTCAACGTCGAAAAAGAGAATCGGGTGCTCAAGCAGAGGGTCATGGAACTTCAAGAAGAAAACCGCCGGATGACCGAGGTGAAGCTGGCCAACGAACGGCTGAAGCAACTGCTTCAATTTCGGGAGGAAACCCCCCTTTCCATGATCGGGGCGGAGGTGATCGGTCAGGATCCCTCTTCTTGGTTCAAAAGTGTGACTGTTGACAAAGGGGAAAGGGACGGTGTGAAAAAGGGAATGGCGGTGATCTGTCCGGCGGGGGTCATCGGTCAAATCCTTAAAACCGCTCCCGACTATGCCACCGTTCTTCTCATCACCGATTACAACAGCGCCGTTGATTCCGTTGTCCAGAGGACACGTGCGAAGGCCATTGTTGAAGGAAGGGGAGAAAACCGATGCCAGCTGAAATACCTTCTTCGAACGGAAGAGGTGGCGGTCGGGGATGCTGTCGTCACCTCGGGCCTGGGTGGAAATTTTCCGAAAGGGTTGACGGTAGGTGAGGTCAAGAAGGTGGACAAAAAAGGGCACGGCGTTTTTCAGTATGCCGAATTGGTTCCCAGTGTGGACATGACAAAATTGGAGGAGGTCTTCGTCATCATGGAACCCCTTCGTTCTTCGCCGCCGCGGGAGGAAAAAGTGAAAAAGGGGAAGAAGGCCAGGAAATGAGACGCTTGATTCTACCTCTTTTGGCGGGGATTTTTTTTCTCGTTTTTCAGACGACGTTCTTATCCTTTCTCCCTCTCCAAAGGGTCAGGCCGGACGTCCTCCTCATCTTCACCCTCTATCTGGCATTTTTATTCTCGCCGATTTTCGGGGGGATCCTGGCATTCTTTTTAGGATATCTAATGGATCTGTTTTCCGGAAACTCTTTGGGCCTTTATACCTTTTCCAGGCCCCTCGTCTTCTTCGCTGCCCAACTCCTCAGAGAGCGATTTTATTTGGAAGGATTTGGCTTCCAATTCCTTTTTGCCTTTCTCTTTAGCCTGTCGGAAGGGATTTTCATTTCCGTGCTGATCAACGCTCTTCAACCCATCCCTCTTGGGAGTTTTTATCCCTCCTTCTTCACTTGCCTCTTCCCTCAAGCATTTTTTACTGGTCTTGTCGCGCCTTTCCTTTTTTTCCTTTTTCGAAAGGGGTCGTCGTTCCTATCCCGTCAGCCGGAGCAAGGGATCGGGGAAAGAGGGTATCGGCCATGATGGAGTTGAACACCCAGAAGATGGAGGACTTCAAAGGGAGGTATAAGTACTTTGTCGTCTTTGTCGGTTTGGCTTTTTTCTTGATCTTCATCCGCCTGTGGTCCCTTCACGTCATCAAAGGAAGCGAGCTTCGGCATTTATCTGAAAATAACCGCATTCGGCTCCTTGAGAACCCCGCCGATCGAGGAATGTTATTGGATCGAAAGGGACGTGTTTTGGCGCACAATCGTCCCTCCTTCGAAGTCTATCTTGTCCCTGAGGACGCAGAGGCAAATCCGGAGGTGTTAGCCAAAATAGCAGAGATGTTGAATATGACGCAGGACGAGATTGAGGAAAAAATCGAAGCCCAAAAGGGACGGGCGCCCTTCAGACCGGTGAAGATTAAGTCGGATATCGGTTGGAACGAGTTGGCCGTCCTCGAATCGAATCGGGTTAATCTCCCGGGGCTTCTCGTGGACGTCAGGCCCAGGAGAGCCTATGATTATGGGGACCTGGCTTGTCATCTCATCGGTTATCTCGGAGAGGCGGATGAGAATGAATTGAGAGAGTCTAAGGGACCGCCGTATCGGATGGGTGCCCTGATCGGAAAATATGGAGTCGAGTACCGGTGGGAAGATGACCTTCGGGGAGTGGATGGGGGGCAACAGATTGAAGTCGATGCCCTGGGAAGGGAGGTCAGACCCCTCGGGGTGGTCGAACCCTTTCCGGGAAACAACCTTTCGCTCACCATCGATTTGGAGCTCCAGAAGACGGCTGAGGAAGCCTATCAGGATAAGAACGGAGCTCTTATTGCCATGGACCCGAAAACGGGGCGCATCTTGGCGATGGTGAGCAAGCCCTCTTTTGAGCCCTTTGCGAGAAACATATCGACGGAAGAATGGAAAGCCCTTGTGGAAAATCCTTATCATCCTCTTACAAACAAGGGAATTCAGGGGCAATACCCTGCGGGGTCGGTCTTCAAAATCGTTACAGCCATTGCAGGCCTGGAATCAGGAGTGATTAATCCGAACACTCCATTCCCTTGCGCAGGAGCCTTCCATTACGGAAATCGGGATTTTCGGTGCTGGAAGCAAGGCGGCCACGGAACCCTCAGCCTGCATCGGGCCATCGTTGAATCCTGTGATGTCTACTTCTATCAAGTGGGCTTGAAGGTGGGGGTCGATCTCATTGCTCATTACGCCAAGGAGTTTGGTTTAGGAAAAGCGACCGGTATCCTGCTTCCTCATGAGAAACCCGGAACCGTTCCCTCCAGTTCCTGGAAGAAGAAACGTTTGGGAGTCCCGTGGTATAGCGGCGAGACCCTTTCCTTTTCCGTGGGGCAGGGATATCTGTCAACGACCCCTCTTCAACTCTTGATGCTTATTTCAGGCGTTGCCAATGGAGGCAAGCTTCTCCTCCCCCAGGTGGTAGAAAAGGTAGATGATATCTATGGGAACGTATTGAGAGAGTATCCGCCCCAGGAAATAGGAAGGGCGAACGTTTCGCCAAGAACGCTTCAAATTATCCAGGAGGCTCTTATGGGGGCTGTGAACGAGCCTCACGGGACAGGGTCGGCTTGTTCGCTGAAGGAGGTCAAGGTGGCGGGCAAAACGGGAACGGCCCAAGTGGTCGCCTTGCCCGAGGATTTTAAAAAGGGGGATATGAATCGAATCCCGGCAAAATTTCGTGATCACGCCTGGTTTGTGGCTTATGCCCCATTTGAAGACCCTAAGATCGCAGTGGTTGTCCTGGTGGAGCACGGAGGATTTGGGGCTTCCGCTGCCGCGCCGATTGCTAAGAAAGTGATTGAACAGTATCTCGGCGTTAACCCTTCGCCTCCCCAGAAGACGGCGGGAGAGGAGAACGATTCAGACGATGCAGATTGACCGGCGCCTCTTCACCCATTTCGACTGGACGTTAATGGGGATTGTGCTCCTCATCGCCTCAATCGGCATTCTCAATCTTTACAGCGCTGCCGCAAAAATAGAGACGGTCGGGGCTCCGCTTTACCTCAAACAAATTTTTTGGCTCGTCATCGGATTGGCAGCGATGGTGACGATCGCCTTCGTCGAATATCGTTTTTATTCCGATTTCGCTTATATCGTTTATACCATCGCATTGGTCCTTTTGCTGATCGTACTCGCCTACGGGATGATCACCTCGGGTGCGCAGCGGTGGGTCAAAATAGGTCCCCTCTCTTTCCAGCCTTCCGAGTTTGTCAAGATCTCCTTCATCCTGGCCCTGGCAAAGTTTTTCCATCGGCCCGCAGATCGAAAAGGGTATTCTTTGAAGCAACTCCCCTTACCCTTTCTCCTCCTTCTGCTCCCGATGGCGTTGATCCTTAAACAGCCCGACCTGGGGACAGCCATTGTCCTACTCCTCGTTTTCTTCTCGGTCCTGATCTTTGTCAAGATTCGATGGTCCTCTCTGCTCGCCATCGGAATGACTGGAGCTGCTGCCGTACCGGTCCTTTGGAATTTTCTAAAGGGGTACCAGAAGAAACGAATTATTACCTTTTTCAATCCAGATTTGGACCCACTGGGTGCGGGATACCATCTCATGCAATCGAAGATCGCCGTGGGATCGGGAGGAATTCTTGGAAAGGGTTTTATGAAAGGCACTCAATCCAAGCTGGGCTTTCTCCCCGAACAACAGACGGACTTCATCTTCTCTGCCCTGGGAGAGGAGTGGGGATTGATCGGATCTCTCTTCGTCATCGGGCTCTATGTGGCGTTAATCCTTTGGGGGCTTCGTATTGCCGTCCAAGCCAAAGACCGCTTTAGCGCCATCCTCGCTTTCGGCGTGGTGGCGATGCTTTTCTGGCATGTCTTCATCAACGTCGGAATGGTGCTCGGGATGATGCCGGTGGTGGGAATTCCCCTCCCCCTGCTGAGTTACGGCGGGTCCTTTATCGTCTCCACTCTGATAGGGGTGGGGCTCCTCCTGAATGTGAGCATGAGAAGGTACCTTTTCTAGTGCGGAGTTCGGAACGCGGAATTCGGAATATTTAATTTAGGGTTTCGCCTCTGGTCTGAATTCCGCAATCCGCATTCAGAAGGGAACATCGTCGTCGGGCGGGGGGCTTCCGTCTTGGTCGGTTCCCAGCTCTTTTTCAGATTCGGGTAATTCCACGGGGGCTCCCGCCGTTCCCAACATCTGCATCTGACTGGCGACAATTTCCGTGGTATACCTGCGGTTTCCATCCTTGCCCTCCCAAGAACGGGTTCGGATTCGACCTTCGATATAGACCTGTTTGCCTTTGTTCAGATATTCTCCACAAATCTCAGCCAGCCGTCCGAAGGCAACAATCCGGTGCCATTCCGTGATCGTCGTTTTTTCTCCGGAAGATCGATTGACTCGATTCTCGCTGGTCGCCATCCGAAAATTTGCCACCGTTGTGCCATTGCTCAGATACTTCACCTCAGGATCTGCACCTAGATTACCGATGAGGATGACCTTGTTCACTCCCGCCATAGAATCCTCCTATCCGTGCCAAAAAAGGCAGAAACGATTATCCCTCCATATTTCTTGGACTCCCCCATGTGAATCCGCGGTTTTTCTTCCAACAGTATGGGCGGCTCTCATAATGACCAATTTGTCACTCCCGCGCACGCGGGAGTCCAGTACGGTTAGGGCTTCTGGATTCCTGCCCCTCGATCGCTGTCCGGGGCAGGTTTCGCAGGAATGGCGTTTTTGAGGTTGCCTCATCTTTGATTAGAGTTTGATGTTAAACAAATCGCATCCAAGATTTGATACGTCACCTTATCATGTCTAAGGGTTCTTTTCAAGGAGAGATTGTTTAGAAGATAACTCCGCCCTGTGCCTCCTTTCCCTTCGGACACCCGCATCCCTGCCTACTGGCCCCGGTCCCGCGCCACTAATAGACCGAGGGCGGGGCAGGCAGGCTCGCCCTCCCGGTCGAGGGGGGTACCCATGGGAAAATTTCAAACATTTTTGATTCGTTTTTTGTTCGTCGCTCATCGTTGTCGTTCGTCGTACCCGGAGGGTTGACGGGGATGAGAATATATTTTAGTCTTCAAGGGGTCTTTCCATTTGCAGATGGGAATGAAAAGAAAAATTGCTCTTTTATTGTTGATCGGGATGGGAACCGCTGTTTTGCCCAACCCCTTCCTCCAAGCCGGAAGGGCTGCCGCCCTTTCCGGGCGCGAATATCCTTCCTGTATTTCTTTTGGTGTCCAAAGATTTCAGGAAAGAAAAGAAGCACCTGCTTTTTCTCTCAAGAGTTTGAACGGAGAGCAAGTCAGCCTCAGTGACTTCAACGGAAAGCCGGTTCTCATCACCTTTTGGGCCACCTGGTGTGACTCCTGCAAGGAAGAGCTTCCTGTGTTGGAAAAATTTTCCGCGGGGAGGAGAGATCAACTGACCATTCTTTTAATTACCGTCGATGGGGAGAGAAAAGGAGCCGCTCAAAAAATCGTCAGCCAGAATAAGATTACCCTTCCTGTCCTTTTGCTCTTGAAGGAGAAAGTCATGGATCAATACGGGGTGAGAGGCTGGGTCCCTCTTACGTTCCTCGTCGATCAAAAGGGGATGTTGGTTGGAAAGATTGTAGGGCAAAGGGACTGGGGCGCACCGGAAGCCTGGTCTTGTCTGAAGGAGCTCTTTGAACTTCGTTGACAAATTCCGTCGTTTTCGTATAATAGCTTCTGTTTTTCCAATTCGGAGCAGGAGTTTCTTGTGAGGTATCTTTATAAGTCAGAGAGCATTTCCATCCCGCAACGACTTCTCTTCATCCCCCTGAAAGAGACGATCATCTTCCCTTGTGTTGTTGCCCCTCTTTTTTTCCAGTCTGATGAGGCCTTAGCCGTCTTGAATAAAGTATTGTTGGAAAATAGTCTTATCGGATGCGTCGGTTTGCGTGACCCCTCTCTCAAAGACCCTCAACCCAAGGATCTTCTCTCGGTTGGGACGGTCTGTAAGATTCTCCAACTGGTCAAGTTGCCAAACAAAGGGATGAAGATTCTGGTGGAGGGGCTTTCCAGAGTCTTTCTCCTCGACATTACCCGAGAGCCGCCTTATTTCAAGGCAGACGTCAGTGAGATCAACGAGCAGCAAGAGAGGACGGTTCTTTCTGAAACCCTGGTTCAGAGCATCGGAGCCCTTTTTAAAATTTCCCTCTCCATGGGAAAACCTCTTCCCGACGAGATATTGAAGACCCTCGACAAAATCGACCAGCCTGGGAGACTCGCTGATCTGATCGCCATTACCCTCCATTTGGGATTGAAGGAGCAGCAAGAAATCTTCGAGACCATTGATCCCATGGAGCGACTGAAAAAAGTGTTTCATTACTTCAATCGAGAAATCCAATCCTCCCCGACCAGACCTCATCCCCTCCTCAACCCAGGGAAAGAGGGAGGGAAATTTCTGAAGGATCATTCTTTTCGTCCTCCTCCAAGGGGACAGCGGGAAGCGCCTGAAGAGGATCCTTATCTGGCTGAGATCCACGAGCTCAAGGAGAAAGTCCGAAACGCCGAGATGCCGCAACAGGTGGAAGAGATTGCCCATAAAGAGATCAACCGGTTGGAGCGGATGAATCCCATCTCTGCGGAATACACCGTTTCCAGAACTTATCTCGACTGCCTCATCACGATGCCGTGGAATAAGAAGACCGTAGACAACCTTGACCTCGGCCGGGCTCAGGTTATCCTGAATGAAGACCATTATGACCTTGAAAAAGTGAAGGAGCGGATCTTAGAGTTCTTGGCCGTTAAGAAATTGAGGGAACCCATGAAGGGCCCCATCCTCTGTTTCGTCGGTCCTCCCGGTGTGGGCAAGACATCTCTGGGGCGCTCCATCGCCCGTGCTCTCGAGAGGAAGTTTATCCGCATCTCCTTAGGAGGGGTGAGGGATGAAGCAGAGGTCCGGGGGCATCGTCGAACTTACGTAGGAGCTCTTCCAGGCCGGATCATTCAAGAGATCCGGAGGGCGGAAACGTCCAATCCCGTTTTTATGCTCGACGAAGTGGATAAGATCGGTCAAGACGTCCGGGGAGATCCGGCCTCGGCCCTTCTTGAAACCCTTGATCCGGAGCAAAATTTTTCATTTACCGATCATTACCTGGATGTCCCTTTTGACCTCTCCCATGTCTTGTTTATCACAACGGCCAACACCCTGTCGCCCATCCCTCCCGCCTTATTGGATCGGATGGAAGTGATCCATCTAGCAGGATATACCGAGGAGGAGAAGGAGAAGATTGCCTTTCAATTTCTGATTCCTCACCAAAAGGAGGAGAATGGGTTGAAAGACAGCCCTCTTTCTTTCACCGCGGAGGCGGTTCACAAGGTCATTCGAGAATATACCCGGGAGGCAGGGGTTCGAAATTTGGAAAGGATGATTGCTACCCTGTGTCGAAAAGTGGCCAAGGAAGTGGCCATGGGGAATATCCCAAAGGAGAGCATCGATGAGGCGTCCGTCGAGGAGCTTCTGGGACCGCGAGAATTCTTCCGCGAAGTCGCTCAAGAGAAAGACCGCATCGGCGTGGCCACAGGTTTGGCCTGGACAGAAAATGGCGGGGACATCATCTTTATCGAGACTTCCAAAATGAAGGGAGATAAAGGACTGATCTTAACGGGATCCCTCGGAGAAGTGATGAAGGAATCCGCTCAAGCAGCCCTCTCCTACATTCGAACGAATGCTTCCTCCCTCCATATCCCCGAGAATTTTTATCAGGAGTGCGACCTTCATATCCACATCCCGGCCGGGGCGACTCCCAAAGACGGACCTTCTGCCGGGATCACCATTGCCACAGCCGTCCTCTCTCTCTTAAAGGAAAGACCCGTTCCCCGTGAGATTGCGATGACCGGCGAGCTAACCCTGAGCGGAAGAGTGCTTCCGGTGGGAGGGATTAAGGAAAAAATACTGGCTGCCCGGCGGGCTGGCGTGAAGACCGTGATCCTGCCCAGGAAAAATGAGAAGAATCTTGACGATATTCCGGACTATATCAAGGAAGAAATGCGCTTCGTCTTAGTCGACCATATCCAGGAGGTAGTGGATCTCACCTTGCCTTCATAGTCTTCGGCGAAAAGATAGGGTTGTATTCGTTTGAGAGTAGGGCTCAGTGAGTTTTCCAAATCCAAATTTCAGAATCCAAATGCCAAACCAATGTCAAAGTTCAAAATCAAAAACTTTCGTTTTTGAACTTTGGATTTTTTTTGACACTTGAACTTGGGCATTTGACATTTTAGCCCTATGGCGTCCTTCAAATCCGGTTTTATCTCCATCCTAGGAAGGCCGAATGTTGGGAAATCGACCCTGTTCAATCGTTTCCTCGGTGATAAGATTGCCATCGTTGCGAAAAGACCCCAGACCACCCGAGACCGAATTCTCGGCATTAAGAACGTGGAAGGAGGTCAGCTTATCTTCCTTGACACTCCGGGGATTCACCAGGGTGGATCTGAATTGAACCAGCGGATGGTCCGAACAGCGATGGCTTCGGCTCGGGATGCGGATGTCCTTCTCTTCCTCGTCGAGGCAACATCTCCTCGCGCCGAAAAAGACCGGGAGATGGTGGACCCCCTCCGGACAAGCAGCGGCGTTCCCTTCCTGGTCATCAATAAAATTGATTTGGTGAAGAAAAAAAGCCTTCTCCCCATCATGGATCAATATCAAAGGCTTTTTCCCTTCAAAGAAATATTTCCCGTCTCGGCCGTTACGGGGGAAGGGACAGATATTCTATTGGACGAAATCCTGGAAGTCCTTCCCGAATCGCAGCCCTATTATCCGGGGGACATGATCACTGACCAGACCGAACGCTTCTGGGTCTCCGAGATCATTCGAGAAAAGGTGATCCGGGAGTGCTATCAAGAGATTCCGCATTCAACGGCTGTCACGATCGAAGCGTTTGAAGAGCATCCTGAAAAAAACCTCGTGGTCATCAAAGGAACGATCCATGTCGAGAGAAATTCTCAGAAGAAGATTCTCGTCGGAAGAGGCGGACAGAAATTGAAAAAGATTGGAGAGGCTGCTCGGAAAGAAGTGGAGGCCTTCTTGGGGACAAGGGTCTTTTTAGACGTGTGGGTAAATGTGGAGAAGGACTGGACTCGAAACCCTCGTGCCCTGGATCGGCTGGGCTATCCGTTGGCCTTGAACCATTCACCTTGAGGGGGTTCTCTGTGGATGAGAGGGAAACGTTAGGAAAATATCTTAAAAATCAGCGGGAATCCAAAAAGATTTCGTTAAGAGAGGTGTCGAAAAACACGAGGGTGAGAGAGTACATCCTTAAGGCCATCGAAGAGGATCAAGCCGACCTCCTCCCGGCTGCCACCTATGTGAAAGGGTTTCTCTTAGCCTATGCCAAGTATCTCAGGCTCGACCCCAACGATGTCCTTCTTCGTTACGAAAGAGGTTTAAAAGGGGAACCTGCTGTCCCTCCTTCCCCTCAACCCGTGAAAAGCAAGCAGAAGGCTTCGGCCACGCCACCTTCAAAACCCAAGCAGAAAATTTCATGGAGTACAAAGCAGACATGGGTGGTCGTAGGGGTCATCGTAGCAAGCTTTGTCATCTTCTTTTTCTTCTCTCCCTACTCTTCGAACCCTCCTGTGGAACCCCTCCCTGAAAAATCTGTCGAGGAGAAACCTGCCGTCGCTCCCTCTCCTCCTGCCCCGGCGACAACCCGTCTGCCAGAAGAAAAACCTGTTGTCGAGCATAAAAAATCTCCCACCTCTTCTTCCCCCGTTGCCGCGAGCACTTCCGTTCAGGAAAAGAAGCCTTTCTCCGTCGCGCTTAAAGCAGCCGAGGAGACATGGGTGAGCCTTCAGGTAGATGATCAACCGGAGAAAGAAATGACCTTCAAACCAAGAGATGGTATTTCCGTTCAGGCGGCGAATCGGATTCGCATGAAACTCGGAAATGCTGGTGGCGTTGACCTGGCCCTGAATGGAAAGCCGTTGGGGAAGTTTGGAAAGTCTGGAGAGGTCGTCACTCTCGTTTTGACCCCTCAAGGGGTTGAGGTAAACCCCCATTAGAAAGGTCGGAGCCACGGCCTCGCCTTAAATAACGAGAATGCTTAGGTTTTCTAACGGGGTAAAAGCGCAGAAAAAACGAAATCCCCCGTAAGAAACGAAACGGGAAGATCCGTCCACAGGGCAAGGTCGAGGGTCGCATTCGGCCGAATCTCGAGACCCATGGCTGCGGCAGACACGGAGAGAGAGGGTCATGTAAGGGACTGACCCACCCGGAAAGATAGAGGAGAAGATGGTTGGGCGTCACGACGAAGACGAAAGAGAAAAGATTTCTTGGAGAGAGATTGATCGAAGGAGGGACCGCAGTCCATACGCTCCCAAAGAAACTCCCCAGGAAAGAGTGAGATCCCGTCGTTCCGAATGGGTGATGAAAAAGTATCGGAAGGAGGCTGATAAACTTTTCATGGGAAAGAAAGGAACCAAGAAGCATCAAAAGGCCCATAACGACATCGATCGTTATCAAGGCACAGATCAGTTTGAATCGACGGTAAAGGCCTATTTGGATCAATACGGTCTGCCGGACGACTGGAGCACCCTCTCGCTTTTGCTGGATTATTCAGATTCCGAGAAGGTATTACAGGCCCTTGCGGCGATGAAGGATCTCTATGAAACCAGAAGTCCGATTGAGAAACAGGGCTTCAAAGCCAAGGTGGACATTTTAGCCATGACCGCCAGTGACAGCGATCTGAGAGATTTTGCGGAAGAGATGCTCAAGACCTTATAGACTCAAACGTACCGTCCTTTTCTCTTTTGTATTCCACTCCTTCGATTTTTCTAAGCCTTGGGGAATTTTTTGCCGGGGAGTCTTTTGAGGGATTTCAGAGGAAGAACAGCGCGCTGTTTTTGACGCAATCGTCCGAATCTTTTGATTTCACCATATTTACCAAATCGTCCGTCTCTTCTCATTTTTCTAAAGAAATCGTGACGCGACGTGCACGGCGAATCGCGCCCTGCTTGCACCAAAACTTTAACCGAGACGAGCCGCTTTCGCAGCGGCGACGCTGACCCCACGAGGTGAGCGCTCCTGTGACCATTTTCCAAAGAACAGGTTTCATGACAATTGTCACGGACACATTTTAACCCAGCGATTGATCAGACTTCAAACAGGCTCTTGCAAACGGAAGAGGGAAGAGGGAATTGACAGGGTATCTTAGAGGATGTAAATTTTGTATGTCCAAGACTTCTTGGGCCCCGTCTTTGTCAGCTCCAGAAGCATGATGACCTTTGGAGCGGAGCCACCCGTCCAAGTTAAAACCATGGCCGATGCAATTCTTGAAAAAGATTTTTCCATGCCCTTCCCGCAGGTGACCATTTTGAAGGCTTCTGCGGGCTCGGGGAAGACTTACTCGCTCACGGAGCGATTCGTTCAGTTCCTCCTTTCCAACAAAATCCCTCAGAACCATCTCAGAAATATTCTGGCTATTACGTTTTCAAACAATGCAGCGAAGGAGATGAAGGGGAGGATCCTCTCATGGCTGAAGGACCTTTATTTCAATGACCCTGAAAAGACGGAGGCCCTTTCTGAGATCGTCTCCGTGAAAAAAGACCACCTCGCAGGAAAGGCCGGGGCGACGATTGATGAAATTCTAAAAAGCTATACGGAATTCCAGGTGAAGACGATTGACAGTTTCATGACCTCCATCTACAAGGCCTCGGCAGTCAATCTCGGTTACAGCCCTGACTTTTCCATGGTCATGGCCCCAGAGAGCATCATGGCTTACGCCTTCAATCGATTTCTGCGGAGGGTCCGGGAGGGAACTCAAGAGGCTGAGTTCCTGAAGGAACTCTCGAAGATCATCCTGGAGAACAGGGGAGGGGAGTCTGCTTATCCTTGGGATCCGTCAAAGGATTTTCTCGGGGAGACCGTGGAACTCTACCATCAGCTCTCCGGTATCGCCAAACAGGCCAAAATCATCGATGCCGAAAAGATGATCGAGTCGATCAAGAAAAAGATTCGGGATACGACGGAGACCCTGAACGGGTTGGTTGAAAAATCGGGACTGACGAAAAGCAAGGGAAGTTCCTTCTACAAGATTCTTGAAATGGTGAGGAGCAATGCCTTCGCCGATCTTGTCGATAAGGGTCTTTTGAATGTTCCTGTCATCAAACCTAAGAAAGAAGGGGAGATGACCCGGTATGAAAAGATATCCGAACAATGGGACCTCCTCACAAATCAAGTGAAGAAATATATCGAGCTTTACGCGACGGCCTACTACGGTTCCTACCTGAGGACTTATAAAGCCTTCGAAGACATCCTCGAGGAAGTGAAGAGAAGGGAAGGGACCATCTTCATTCACGACATCAACAAGAAGCTTTCCGGCTATCTCGACCGTGAGATCGTACCGGATATCTACTTCAGAATCGGGGAGACGATCTACCACTATCTGATCGACGAGTTTCAGGATACTTCTCCCATCCAATGGGCCAACCTCTTTCCGCTGATCGAGAACTCCCTTTCCCAGGGCGGAAGTCTCTTCGCGGTGGGTGACACCAAACAGGCGATCTACGGTTTCAGGAATGCCGATTATGGAATTATGAAGGGACTCGAATCCGTCAATCCCTTTCCCTCCGCTCTCCACAAGGTGAAAGAGCTGGAGGTCAACTACCGGAGCCTGGAGGCGGTGGTCAATTTCAGCAAGATCTTCTTCAAAAAGGTGATCGCCAATCATGACAGATACCGGGAGCCCGCCCGTAGAAGCGGGCTGATAGGTTATGAGCAAACGGTGAAGAAAGACCGAAGCGGTTCCGGTTACGTGGAAGTCATCGGGTGCGAAAAGAAAGATGACGGACCCGCTGAAAAAGAGAAGATCCAGGAGCTGGTAAAGGAGTTGATCCAGAGAGGGTATGCTTACTCGGATATTGCGGTCCTGGCTTATCGGAACGAAGACGTGGTGAATATCACGGCCTGGCTCAACGAGGCGGATATTCCCTTCATTTCTTACAGCAGCCTTGACATCAGGACAAGGAAACTCACGGCTGAGATCGTGGCCCTGCTCACCTTCCTCGATTCGCCGCCCGATGATCTTTCCTTCGCAGGCTTTATCCTGGGCGAGATTTTTAGAAAAGCCTTGCGAGGGGATGAAAAGGCCTCCGAATTGGATGCCTTCCATGAATTTCTCTTCAGGAACCGTGAGAAAACCCCCCTTTACAAAGCCTTCCGCGAGGAATTCCCCAATGTCTGGGAAAGTTATTTCGAAGCCCTTTTCAAATCGACAGGCTATCTGCCTCTCTATGACCTGGTAAACGAGATTTATCGTCTCTACAGGGTTTTCGATCACTTTAGGGAAGAAGAGGCGACCCTCGTCAAGATCCTGGAGGTGATCAAAAATTTTGAAGGAGAAGGCAAAAACAATCCAGGTGATTTTCTAAAATACGCTTCTGACGAAGAGGCAGGGGAGTCAGACTGGACGATTGATGTCCCCGCAGGAATCGATGCCGTGAAGGTGATGACCCTGCACAAGGCGAAAGGTTTGGGGTTTCCGGTGGGCATTATTCTCATGTACGAGGAGATCCCCCGGGGTTTCAAATATGTCCTCGACGAGGAGGTGGATGGAGTCCATTTACTCAAGATCAATCAGCAGATCATGAAAGCGAGCCGTTTTCTTCAAGAGAAATATGAAGAAGAAAGGCTCAAGGATCTGGTGAACAAGCTCAACACCCTTTATGTGGGTTTTACGCGGGCGGAGGATGAGCTTTATATCGTCGGAGTTCGAGGGAGGAGGAATCAATTTCCAATAGACCTCCTGAAGGAGATGGACCCTCAAACTGGACAAAAGGATGTTCCACGACCCCGATCTTCCAAAACAACTCAGGAGAGAATGGAACTCTATCACCATCCTGATCCAATAAAATTCCCTTTTGAAGCCGTCGAGGAGTTGAACCTGGAGGAGAGGCGGAGAGGCGAGTTCATTCACAGGGTTCTCTATTTTGTCGATGGTTTGGAAAACGTAGAGCTGGAACTCGATCGGATCATCAATCGGGTGAATAATGAATTGATGACGGACTATCCGATAGAGGCCACGAAGAGGAATCTTCTTGAATTCCTGAGCCATGAAGAGATAAGCCCCTATTTTCGGGCCACGCCAGCCAGGGTCGTCAAAAAGGAGCAAGACTTTTCAGACCTCCGGGGAAATCTCTTCAGGATGGACCGGGTGATCTTCGAAGTAGATCGGATATTCGTGATCGATTATAAAACGGGGACGGATCGAGAACCTGAAAAAGAATACATCGCGCAGATAAAAAATTATATGCGTATCTTGAAAGAGATCTACCCAGGCAGGAATATCGAAGGGATCATCGCTTACGTGGATTTGAAAGCGATAACCAGAGTGAAGTGACTGTGGGTAAGGCGTCAGACCATAGACTTGAAACCTTAGACTGATAACCCCCCTTCATCCCCCCTTAATTTAAGGGGGGAATAGAGGGGGGTTACAAGGAGGAACAAGGGGGGTTAGGGTGGAAAGCACTCCAAGGGTTAATTTTAGATATAGGAAAGTCCAAGGCCGAAGTCGAGTGTCTGATTTCCGAAGGAAGGTCAAATGAACTCCCTGATGATTTCACCGTCAGAAAATCTGATTGAGAAGGTAACGGAGCATCTGACCCCGATTGAAAAAGACTATTCTTCGAACCTCGTGATCTTTCCCGGGAAAAGGCCTTCGCACTTTCTCAGGAGAGCCCTGGCGGATAGAGAGAAATCGAGTTTCATACCGCCTGTCATCCTTTCTATGGATGAATTCATCGAACATGTCCATGACGAATCCTTGGGGATCGAACGAAGAAAGCTCGAAGCCATCGATGCCATCTCGATCCTTTGCGCCATTCATGCCGCCTCGCCGGATCTCCTGGGGAGGGAGCGCTTTCTCACTCCCGACACCTTCTTCCCTGTCGGGATGAAACTATACAACGACCTTGAAGAACTTTATATCGAACGAATATCCCCCCAGAAAGTAAAAGAGATCGACAGCATCGCCGGGGAGAATATACCTGAACCCACGGCGAAAAGCATCCAATCTCTCTCCTATTTCTATGAGACGTTTTATAAAAGGCTGGAGGAGGGCCATTTTTCTACGAGGTCGTCGAGATACCGGGCTGTTTCGGAGAATATCGACCGTTTAGATCTTGATCGTTTTAAAAGAGTCATCTTTGCAGGTTTTTTTGCCCTCACGGAGTCGGAGAAAAAGATTTTTAGATCCCTCATGAAAAAAGAAAACACCCTTTTCATCTTTGTGGAAGGAGAGGGAATGAAAAAGAAGCTGTCCGACTTGGGAATGACGGCGCAAAAAGGATTCGCTACAACCGAGCCTGAAATCCATTTCCATCAGAGCCCCGATTCTCATGGCCAGGTCTTCGGTGTGAGCGCCCTGCTGAAAAACAGGATCGACCGGAATGAAAAGCTTGACCAAAACATGGTCATCGTCCTTCCCTCTTCAGAAACCTTGCTTCCCCTTTTTCACCAGGCCCTGACCCTCCTTGACCCGGACAATTATAACGTCTCCCTCGGATACCCTCTGCAGAGGACTCCTCTCTTCGGTTTTTTCAATAACCTGATGGAAGTGGTGACCACCATGGACGGGGATCGTCTTTATATCCCCTATTACCTGGAGTTTATTCTCCATCCTTACACGAAGAACATCTATTTCCAGGGGAGGGCGGATATCACCAGGATTCTTTTCCATGCCATCGAGGAAACCCTCACGGAGAGGCGATCCCGGAAGTTTCTATCCTTGTCAGAGTTGGAGAATGGTGAGGACATACTCGCTTCCATCAAAGAAAAAGTGTTAAGAGTCGAGCCGGGGATCACCCTGAAGATGATGAGAGACCACTTAGAGGCGATCCATGGCCAAACCATCGGGAAGATGCTTTCTTTTAGAGATGTGGAAGATTTTGCCAGGAAACTGAGGGAGGTGGTTGAATATCTCTATCAGAATAGCACCGCGCGTCTCCATCCCTTTTTCTACCCCTACTCAGAATCCTTCGTTACCCATCTCGAGATCCTTTCCAGGTCCCTGATGAAGGGGATCCAATTTCAGGATGTCGGAAGCTATTTCACTCTTTTCAAGAGATACATCGCGACCTCCTACACTCCTTTTACAGGAACGCCTTTGAAAGGGGTGCAGGTTCTCGGGTTTCTGGAGACGAGGAATCTAAAATTCCAGAACGTCCTCTTCCTCGACGCGAACGAGGGCATCCTCCCCGACACGACGAGAGAGGATTCCTTCTTGCCGTTCAAGGCCAGGCAGATATTGGGACTCCCCACGTACCTGGACAGGGAAGAGATCATGTTCTACACCTTCGATGCGCTGGTCAGGGGGGCAAAACAATGTCATCTCTTTTACGTTGAAAACGATGAGAAGGAGAGGAGCAGGTTTGTTGAGAGGCTTCTCTGGGAGAGGCAAAAGAGAGAAAAAGTGAGGGATGATAAGAAGTATGTGAAGACCATCCAGTACACCATCAACCTGAGAGAGAAAATGCCTCATCCCATCAACAAGACCGCTGAGGTGATACGTTTTTTAAAGGATTATCGTTTCAGCGCCAGTACTTTAAATACCTACCTCTTTTGCCCCCTCCAGTTCTATTACGAATATGTCCTCGGCCTGAGGGAGAAAGAGGTCATTTCAGAAGAGTTTGAGAAGGAAGAGATTGGATCCTTTGTTCACCTGGTCCTCTGCGATTATTTCAAGGGGAAGACAGGATCAGTCCTGACGGAGAAGCAGGTGAATCTTAAGGAATTCGAGAAGGCCATCCGTACGCGTTTCGAAGAGCAATACGGTAAAGACCCCACGGGTGAAATCTATCTGCTCAGGAATCAGGTGGAGGACCATTTGAAGGATTTCATGAAGAATTACCAGGTGCCGAAGCTAAGGGCATTTAGAACAAGAATCCTGGGCCTCGAGCAGAGAATCGATGTGACGAAGGATTCCTTCAAACTCCGGGCTCGGCTCGACAGGGTCGAGAAGAGGGGAGAGAGGACAGCCATTCTCGATTACAAGACTTCGGCCAACAAGAATTACCTCATCATCCGTTACAATAGGCTCGACCTCAACAACAGGGATTCTTGGAGCGGGGCCATCGGCAGTCTCCAGCTCCCATTCTACCTTCTACTTTATTCTATGTTAACAGGAGAGGAACCGGAGAAGATCGATTGCATGTTTTTACTCCTTGGAAAGACGAGGATCGATTCCGACATTGAAGTTCCGCTTTTCAAAGATGAAGCCGAGTTCAACGAGCATTTCGGCAATCTGAGCCAGGTTATTTTCAGTCTTCTGAGAGAGATCGTGAATCCGGATCAGGCTTTCGTGCCCACGATCGATCCGAAGAACCATTGCGGCAGATGTGCTTATGGATCAATATGTACGAACGTATAAGAGAATCACCTTGTGAATCTGGGCCTTCACCCAGCATCACGCTCCCGTAGGCAGGGCAGGTGGGCCTTACGATCAGGAATGTGTGCTTTACGCTATGCCCTTCCCTCAGGTTCGAGTTTCCTTACGCACTCCTCAAAAACATGATGGGCATGTTCATAACCTATGCACGTGAGGAACTTTTCCGTTTTCATATTCACGACAATGTATGTTTCTCGGTTCTTGTAAATCTCTACCGTCTTCCCATCGAATATATACCCCAGTATCAATCTTGGAAAGTTGGGGTCCTCATTTGTATCGAGGACGACATAATATTCGCCGTTTTCCATATGCATCCCCTCAGACAAGCCAACTTGAATTAATAAAAAGCAACTTTGATGCCAACCATCCACTTTTTTGCAAGTGTTTTAATTTACAAGATATTTTAGATGCCTTATATTTTAGATGTTCCCAAACCGGACAATTTTTGATCGTTTGTTAACACTTTGTACATTCTTTAAAACCATAAGGTTGAAGGCACCCCTTAAGAAACCCTGAGAACTAAAGCCTCGTGCTATTGGGCTTCGCCAAGGTTGGAATTGAAATAGGTTACTCTTTGGTCCCTGCAGTAAGATTCCAACTTAAGTAGCCATTGACACCTTTTCGCGAAATGGGTAGATTTCCTTCATAGATAAGAATTGTCCCCTGAAAGGAAGGAAGGTATGACTGGAGCAGAAAGCCTGATTCGCAGCCTTATCGCCTCTGGCGTTGAGGTTTGCTTCGCCAACCCTGGCACCACCGAGATGGAGTTCGTCGTTGCCCTTGACAAGGTCGAGGGCATGCGCTGCGTGCCTGGGTTGGCCGAGGCCGTTGTTACGGGCTGCGCCGACGGCTACGCTCGGATGGCGGGAAAACCAGCGATGACGCTGCTTCACTGCGGACCGGGTTTTTCCAACGGGATCGCGAACGTGCACAATGCGCGGAGGGCAAATACGCCGATGGTAAACATTGTGGGCGACCAGGCCTCTTACCACCGTCCTTTGGATCCGCCGCTGACGGCGGATACCGAAGGGCTCGCCCGTGCGGTGTCGCACTGGGTTAGGACGAGCGGCTCCGCGAACCAGGTTGCCTTTGATGCCGCCGCAGCAGTACAGGCTGCGCGCACTCCTCCGGGTCAGATCGCGACCCTGATCGTGCCGGCCGATGTGGCGTGGAGCGAGGGGAGCGGCCCGGCTGTGCCGCTTGCGGTGACCCCACGGCCGCAAGTGGCGTCTGATGTACTCCGCACGGTGGCGCGGGTCCTCCGCTCGGGCGAACCCGCCATGTTATTTCTCAACGGACAGGCTCTGAGTGAGACAGGCCTCATTGCAGCCCATAGAATTGCCAACGCCACCGGCGCAAAACTGCGTGCTCCCACGCATGTGCCGCGCATGGCCCGCGGCCGCGGCAGGGTGCCGGTGGACCGCGTTCCGTACGTGGTCGACACAGCCGTCCGGGCTCTCGCTGGGCTCAAACACGTGATCCTTGTGGGCGCGAAGCCATTGGTGGGTTTCTTCGCCTATCTCGGAAAGCCCAGCCTGATGGCGCCGCAGGATTGTGCGACGCATGTGCTCGCGCGGCCGGACCAGGACGCCGTGGCCGCACTGGAGGAGCTTGCCGACGAGATCCGGGCGCCGCGCGTCATGCAGGTTGAGGAGGCGGGCCCAAAGCCGCGCATCGCCAGCGGTCCCTTCGAGTCGGAAGCCTTCGGAGTGACGCTTGCCGCCCTGCTGCCCGAGAACGCGATTGTCGCCGACGATTCGGTAACTTCGGGCCGCGCTGTCTTTTCGGCTATGTTCAACGCGGCTCCCCATGACTGGATGCAGAGCACCGGCGGCGCGATCGGTCACGGGTTTCCCTGCGCCACGGGCGCGGCAGTGGCCTGCCCTGGCCGTAAGGTCGTCTGCCTCCAGGCCGACGGGGCCGGCATGTATACGCTGCAGGCGCTGTGGACGCAGGCCCGCGAGAAGCTCGACGTGGTGAACGTCGTGTTTTCCAACCGTGTTTACAAGATCCTGTACGGCGAGTTGCGCACAGCTGGCGCAACGCCCGGACGCGCCTCAGACACCTTCTTTGACATCGGCCATCCCGACCTCGACTGGGTGGGGCTCGCCAAGGCCATGGGCATTGAAGCGGTCGGAGTCGAGTCGCTTGAGAGTTTTGCCGACACGTTTCGCGCTGCCTGCGGCCGCAAAGGGCCTTTCCTGATTGAATTCCGGATCCAGAAGTGGAGCGAGAGTTTTGACTGAGCCGTGATGTTCGAGGTGTTGATCTCGAACTTATGCCTAATATGGTGCAGGGCGGGCAGACGTATTCCTCAATCTGAGATTTGGCAAGGGAAGGGGTCGCGAAACATTTGGAAGGTGAGGAGATATTTCAGGGCTTGACACCCTCATCCGGCGCAAGTTGACGAACCCGGGCAGGATAGCGACGAACTAAGCGCAAGTATTTCACATCCGGAAACCCGAGGGTCATCGCTGCGTAACATTGATGATCTGCCGGGATGCCGAGCCATCGTTTAATCTTCGAGGAATGGTTTGCGGCATTGACCAGGAAGCCGTTGAAGCAACAACCGAGCCCCAGGCTGTGGGCCATCAGGGAGCAGTTGTAAAGGGCTACCGAGCAATTGAAGGACGAGCTCCTATCCCAGGATTCTGCGTGGGCGAGGATCACCACAGGCGCATGGTGGAAGAGGCGATCTTTGCCTTGCTTGATCAGCTCGTTTGCATAGTCCATCTTAGGAAGTGATTCACGAAGGTACTCCGCAATCTTTCGGCCCGCCACGAGGGAGACGATGAACATACCGAACCGTCCCCGGATTCGGGAAAACATCTTATCGTAAAAGGTGATCGTCTTCTTTCTTAACTCGGCGATCTGATCCGGCGACGTGAGTACCGTATAGTGGACGTTCTCGCTGTTGGACCCCGTAGGCGCATACCTTCCCGCATTCAGGATCTCATTCAGGATTTCCTTTGGAACGGGGTCGCTGGTGTAGAGCCGGACCGAGCGCCTCTCGCGCAGGAGGAGTTCCAAATTCTCGGGAGACGTTGCAGGCGCCTCGCCCTTGCTCGGGTGACTGTCCAAAACGGTTCCTTCGTGAAGAATGGCAGCTGTCGGGCATACCGCTCCACAGTGCTCGCAGCCGATGCACCAGTCACCCCTGACCACTGCAGCCTTGGCCTCAACCATCTCCAGGACAAAACTCGGACAGGTCGCGACGCATCGCTGGCAGCCGATACAATCCTCTACGATCACCACCGGTGGGTCCACCTTCTGTTTCATTATCCAGCCTCTCTCCCAAAATGCATTAGCTAGGGTGGCTAAAACGATTCGAACTATTTGAATCATGCAACGCTGGACCCCTTTCGTCAAATGCCTATGCTTTATCATCCGAATAGAGATCGGAATATCTGTCTTTGATCTCTTTATTCCGCAACCCGAAATTGGATATTGCAATTCCCATCCATTCAGTTTAAAAAGAGTACAGATTTGTCAGCTCTTGCCGTTTGCGGTCAGTTTTTCATCAGATCCCTTGACTTCGATATTAGACTTAAAGAATACCGCTGCCTTCATGGGTGGAAAATAAGCGATTTTAGGAGGGACGATGCAATCAAATAAAGTAATTCGCATTTTTGCTGGGGCCACTGCCATTGTCACTGGTGGAGCCTCAGGAATCGGTCAAGCTCTTGCCGAGGGGTTAGCGAAACGTGGAAGCGAGGTGATCTTGGCTGATCTTCAGGTCGATTTAGCGGAGAAAGTCGCCTCAGAAATCCATGCCTCCGGGGGGAGAGCAAAGGCGGTGAAAGTAGATGTGACGGATTTTCTTGCCATGGAAAGGCTGGTCCAAGAAACCATCGAGCGTACGGGACGGTTAGACTATATCTTTAACAATGCGGGCGTCGCCATTGGTGGACCTGTCCGTCTTTATGGTATCGAAGATTGGAATCAAATCATAGATGTCAATCTCCGTGGCGTGATCAACGGAATTCAAGCTGCTTATAAGTTGATGATCGCCCAGGGGTTCGGACATATTATCAACACTGCCTCAATGGCTGGACTCATACCCGGTCCGGGAAACGTAGCCTATACAACAACCAAGCATGCGGTAGTCGGTCTTTCAAAATCGCTGCGAGCCGAGGCGGCCCAGGTGGGAGTCCGTGTGAGTGTCCTATGCCCTGGTGTTATTCGTACACCTATTTTAGAAGGAGGGAAGTACGGAAAAATGCTTATAGACATTCCTCCTGAACAAGTGCGTCCACTCTGGGAAAAGCTCAAGCCCATGGCCCCCAATCTATTTGCAGAAAAGGTGCTAAAAGCCGTTGCAAAAAATAAGGCAATCATTATTGTGCCGTCATGGTGGAAGAAGTACTGGTGGGCTGACCGACTGTCTCCTTCACTCGGAATATTTTTTTCTCAAAAGCGTTTTCAGAGGGTGCAGAAGGAGCTTGGAATAGAAATAGAACGTCCATGAGTCGAGGCCGCTCCCGATAAAGAGCTGCCTCAAACTAAATCGAGTGGCGCGGCTACCTCTTCACGATTTTCAGGTATTATAAGTTCAAACCCCGATGGCATCCTTAAGAAAGGTTGGCCATGTCCAATTTCGGATTGCAAACATCAAACTTCAGATTGAATGAAGAAACGGGCGATTGATTTTGTGTAGGGTGGATCGGGTAAAAAGAATAGCCAGACGTCTCTGATTCTTCTCCTTGCGAAACGCCTTTTTTCCTTCTATCTTAGAAAAGAGAACGTTTTTTGTTCGATCACTTTCCTTCATGAAAGGAGAAACATCTATGGTAAAAGCGGATGAATTTACCTCCCTCGATGCGACTGGACTCGCCGGGTTAGTGCGACGAAAGCAGGTCAAACCGATCGAGCTTGTAGAGGCTGCGATCGAGCGTATTGAGCGCCTGAACCCAACTCTCAACGCGGTGGTGACACCGATGTACGAACAAGCTCGCAAAGCCGCATCGGGTAAATTGCCCGACGGTCCTTTCACGGGGGTGCCTTTTCTGCTCAAAGACCTGGGAGCGCCTTTTGCTGGAGTGCGAATGACCATGGGTTCTGCCTTTCTGCGTAACTTCGAACCCGACCATGATAGCGAACTCGTTGCCCGTCTGAAACAATCCGGTTTGATCATCGTGGGAAAGACAAACACGCCGGAGCTGGGGATCCTTCCGACCACCGAACCCCACTTGTTCGGCCCGAGTCATAATCCCTGGGACATCCACCGGACCCCTGGCGGCTCAAGCGGGGGGTCCGCAGCCGCGGTGGCTGCGCGTCTCGTTCCGATGGCTCATGGCAATGATGGTGGAGGCTCCATCCGTATCCCGGCCTCGTGCTGCGGTATTTTCGGTCTCAAGCCTACCCGGGCGCGCAATCCCCTCGGGCCTGATTTGGGTGACATCTTTAGTGGATTGGCAATCGATCACGCCTTGACCCTTTCGGTTCGGGATAGCGCTGCCCTTCTCGACGCCACGGCAGGTCCTGACGTGGGAGATCCTTACTGGGCACCGCCGCCTGCGCGGCCGTTCGTTCAAGAAGTAGGAGCTGACCCGGGCAAGCTGCGTATTGCTTTTACTGTGACTGCACCCACAAACGTTAAGGTGCACGGAGATTGCATCAGCGCAGTGCGGGATGCGGCCTCGCTATGTGCGGACCTGGGACATGAAGTAGTCGAGACAGCTCCGCAGGTGAACGCGGAGATGGTGACCCAGAACTTTATGACTTTATGGTCTGCAGGGTGTGCCTGGACAATCGACGGCCTGGGGCTTGTAATGAGCCAGGCTCCTCCCCAGGATAAGTTTGAACCGCTCACCTGGGCTCTGTATGAGATGGGACGCAAGCAGAGCGCATCCTCCTATTTACTTTCCCTAACGTTTCTTCAGAGGGTGGCGCGAGACATTGCCCGATTTTTCCTCAAGTACGATGTGGTGCTCACACCCACTCTCGGTGAACCTCCTGTAACTCTGGGAACCTTCGATTCTCCCCCTGGAGATCCTCTGCAAGGTCTCCGCCGGACGGAGGCCTTCGTTCCCTTCACGCCGATCTGCAATGCCACCGGCCAGCCGGCCATGTCCGTTCCGCTCTACTGGAACACTCAGGGACTTCCTGTGGGCGTCCATTTTATAGGCCGGTTTGGCGACGAAGCAACCCTTTTTCGCCTTGCGGCACAGCTTGAGTCTGCCCGGCCATGGGCAGGTCGCCGTCCGCCCGTATGCGCTTAAGACGACTGCAAGGTAAATTGCAAATTTGAGATTATGGAAGGGTTAGTTTATATTTTGTTTATTCTAAGGGTTTAGAAGATGGCTTTATCTTGCGAGGAATATCGTTACCAGCAGCAACTGCTTGCACTGAAGAAACGCCTGTCCGAGGATAAGCTGACTCCGGAAGAGCGAGAAGAGATTGAGAGGATGGTTCAGGAGCTGGAAAAGAAACTAAAAATGTAGGTATCGAAAAAAAACCCCGTTAGAAATTCCAGCGGAGCATTATCTCTAACCGGATGAAGGACAAAGGCAGGATTCCTGATGACGCTTAAATTTGTCAGAAAGGTTTTTCTCACCATCGTTGCTCTTCCGATTATGGCGATAGCTGTCGGTTGCTACCCTGTACTCAAAAAAGAAGCGCAGCAGCCGGAGGAAGCTCTCAGACAGATCCGTCTCTTTTCGCCGGAGTTTAGCGACGACATGGATCCTGACTCCCTTGCCCTCGGCGTCAGAAGGAGCGTGGAGTACCTGGATCGCCTCAGCCCTGAAACGGTATTTCACTATGGGCCCGACGAATTTACGAGCAAGCAGGTTTGCGAGAGCCACGAGGCTTTTCTGGATCTTCTTTCAAAAGGGCTTGCTCCGGACGATCTGAGCAAAGAGATCAGGAGGAGGTTTCGGATCTACCGGGCTACGGGCCGTGTCGGAGATAGACGGGTTCTTTTCACTGGATATTATGAGCCCGTTTACGACGCGAGTCTGGCGCCTGACGAAGTCTTCAGGTATCCACTGTACCGCCAGCCCGACGATCTGATAAAAATTGACTTATCGCTTTTCAATGAGAAGTTCAAAGGGGAGAATATCATCGCGAGAATCGAAGACAACAAAGTTCTGCCTTATTACTCCCGGCGCCTGATCGAGGAGGAGAGCGTGCTGGTTGCGAGGGGGCTTGAGGTGGCGTGGTTAAAAAACCCTCTGGATGTCGCGTTTCTTCACATCCAGGGATCGGGCAGGCTGAGGCTCCCCGACGGAAAGGAACTCTTAGTTCACTACCAGGCATCCAACGGTCGTCCTTACCGGGGTATCGGCCGGTACATGATCGAAAAAGGGTTTCTGAAGCGCGAGGAGATTTCCATGCAAGCCATAAGGAAGTACTTGACCGAGAACCCCGAGGTCCTCGATGATGTTCTGAATTACAACCCTTCCTATGTTTTCTTTCAGCAGGTCGAGAACGGTCCCTCCGGCAGTATCGGCGTACTCCTGACCCCGGGAAGATCGATTGCGTTGGATTCCAGGGTTTTTCCAAGGGGTGCCCTCGGATTCATTGTATGCGAGAAGCCTTCTCTTAACGAACAGGGAGAAATTGTTGGGTGGACCAAATTCTCCCGCTTTGTCGTAAACCAGGACACCGGCGGGGCAATCAAGGGAGCGGGAAGGGCGGATATCTTTTGGGGAAGCGGTCCCTACGCTGAGTTGACCGCAGGACATCTGCGGCATGAGGGAGACCTGTACATTTTGATCAAGAAGCCGTAGAGGCCGTGGGGGGTCTTGTCCAGGGGAAGGTTGATGAAAGACATCTATGAAGAGATGATCACTGCCTCTGAGAACATCGCCGCATCCTTTTCTGAGCCCAGTTTTTACGCGTGCTGCAAGGAGCCTCTTGACCTGTCTCGCTCCTTATTCGATCAAGACCCGCGGGTGACGAGGTGCCGTACTCTCGCCTTCAACGAGCTGAAGGACGACCTGGGCCACGGAAGAGATCACTCCGAAAAGGTGGCCTTGGAAGCCGGAGCCCTGGCTTACATCGAAGGAGAGAGGCTTTTTCTGGAGGAATCTTTAAGGCGCGAGGCTTGCCTTTTGGCCCAGATCGCCGGCCTCCTACACGATCTGAGGCGTCATGAAAAAGACCACGCCAAGGCGAGCGCCTCTGCTGCTTTGAAGATGTTACAGGAAATCTCCGTCTTCCCTGAAAAAGGACGATGTATCGGGGAGGCCATTGCCAACCACGAAGCCTTCGTCGAGCCGAAGAAAATATCTTCGCCCATAGGCCAGGTGATCAGCGATGCCCTCTACGATGCCGATAAATTCCGGTGGGGCCCGGACAATTTTACCCATACCCTTTGGCAGATGCTCCGCTCCTCAAGGGCTCGCATCGTCCCCCTGATTTACAGGTTTCCGAAGGGGATGGAGGGAATCTCCAAGATCAAGGAAACCTTCCGAACGGCGACGGGCAAGAGGTACGGACCCGAGTTCATTGAGATCGGGCTTATGATCGGGAAGAAAATCTACCAGTTTCTCGAAGAGCGGTTCGCTGAAGAACTACAAGAAGAAAGGAAGGGATGAGGCGGAGAGTGTGAAGAAGATTGGAAGATTCCACATACTCACGGATGCTTGCCTTCAGACCCGATTCTCCCATCTGGAGCTTGCCGAGCTCGCCATTACCGGCGGGGCAGATACGATCCAGTTTCGCGAGAAGG
This sequence comes from uncultured delta proteobacterium, assembly GCA_963765435.1. Taxonomy (GTDB): domain Bacteria; phylum Desulfobacterota; class BSN033; order BSN033; family UBA1163; genus UBA1163. Next base: position 2,413,063 of record CAVXWK010000001.1, on the reverse strand, counting down.
GCGGGGAGACGAGGCAGTTGATCCGTATCGCCGAACAGATGCACGCCTTATGCAAAAAAACTGGCGTGACCTTTATCGTGAATGATCGTGTGGATGTGGTCATTGCTTCCCATGCGGACGGTGTCCATCTGGGGCAGAATGATTTCCCCATCCCTCTTGCCAGAAAACTTCTGGGCGAAGAAGCGATCATCGGTGGGTCCGCAGGGAACATGGAGGAGGCTCGAAAGTGTCTTTTGGAGGGCGCGGACTATATCGGTTTTGGTCCTGTCTACTTCACTGCCTCGAAGGAGGACGCGGGCCCAGCAGGCGGGCTTGATCTCCTAAAACAGGTCGTGAAGGAAATCCCTTTGCCCATCATTGCCATCGGCGGCCTCACAAGAGACAATACTCTCCCGGTTCTCCGAACAGGAGTACATGGTATTGCCGTGATCTCTGCTGTTTGTTGTCAGACCGACCCTTCGGAGGCGGCCAAATGCCTTCGACATTTGCTGGAGGATACTGAAAAAATGATTTAGGCCAGGCTGCTCAAAAGTGCCCAGATGCAAGGCCCCCGAAATTCTGAGGAGTGAGGCGTACTTGAACGTACGCCGGAACGACGAAGGATAAGGGGAACGCCGCAGATGGGCGTTTTTCAGCTGCCTGCTGGAGGTTGAGCGATATGCCTGAGACAGTGGGCGATATCGGCGAGTTCGGGCTCATTCGGAGAATTGAAAGTCTTCTGAATAAGGAAGGTGTTCGGTCCGAACGGGTTACCGTTGGGATCGGCGACGATACGGCTTCCTTTCTCCCACGATCTGGGTATGAAGTTTTGGTCACGTGCGATTGCATGGTGGAAGGCCGTCACTATTTGCCGGGAAAGATTCGTCCGTATGATTTAGGCCGCCGTGCGATGACGCTGAACATCAGCGACATCGGGGCCATGGGAGGAAGACCCTTGTATGCTCTTGTCTCACTCGGATTGAAGCCGGAGATCTTTGTTCGAGATGTGGAAGAGATGTACCGCGGGTTTCTTGTGGAGCTGAACCCTTTGGGTGCAGCCATCATCGGAGGCAACCTCACCACATCGGGCAACGGGATGTTCGTCGATATCACCCTGCTCGGGGAGGTGGAGCAGGGAAAGGCCGTGCGCCGTTCCGGGGCAAGGCCAGGAGATGCCATCCTGGTTACCGGATATCCGGGCCAGGCTGCTGCCGGGCTGCAGCTCTTGCTCCATACAGCGGATGACTCAAAAATATTGGAGCATCCGTTAGTCAAAATTTATAATACCCCTTCCCACAGGGCCCAGCTCGGGGAAGCGATTGCTAAAGCAGGCTGCGTGACAGCCATGATCGATACCAGCGACGGATTCCTCGGCGATCTGCGACATATCTGCGAGGAGAGTGGAGTGGGAGCTGAATTGTTTAAGGAGAAACTGCCCGTGAGTGAAGCTCTCCACGAGGCTGCTCTCATGCTCCACCGAGACCCGTATGACTTCTTCCTGGGAGACAGTGATGATTACGAACTGGTGATCACCTGCCGACCGCAGGATGTGGCCTTGCTCCGCTCCGTCGCTGCCCGCTGCTGTCCTGTCCCGTTGACAGAAGTAGGGAGGATCACACAGGGAGCCTTGGAGATCACCTTACTGCTCCCCGGAGGCGAGCAACGTCCGGTCAAGCCCTCAGGCTGGGATCATTTCCGACTTTCGAAGAATTCCGGATCCGGAGTTTGAATAAAAATGGGAAGAAAAAAGACGATGTTCGATCAAGACATGGCCCAAAAGGCTGCGAAGAACTTGAGACGTGTTCGTGAAAGGAGACCTCTCGTTCACAACATTACGAATTATGTCGTCATGAACTTTACCGCCAATGCCCTTCTTGCGTGCGGCGCTTCTCCGGTCATGGCCCATGCAGCCGAGGAAGTGGAGGAAATGGTCTCTTTGGCAGGGGCTTTGGTGCTTAATATCGGCACCTTGACCCCTCCCTGGGTCGAGGCGATGCGAAAGGCGGGGAAGAAAGCGAATGCGCTCCATGTCCCGGTGATTCTCGATCCCGTGGGCGCCGGGGCCACCCGGCTTCGGACGGATTCTGCCAGGAGGCTTATTGAGGAGGTTTCGATCCAGGTGGTTCGAGGGAATGCTTCTGAGATTCTTTCTCTGGCCGGAGAAAAATCGGGCTCTCGCACAAAGGGAGTGGATTCCGTCCACACCGTGGATCAGGCCGCGGAGTCGGTCATAGGACTTGCCAAAAAACTCGGGACAACGCTCGCTGTTACCGGTGCGGTGGATTTGATCACGGACGGTGAGCGGGTCTGCCGTGTGATGAACGGCCACGAGATGATGAGTTCTGTCACGGGAACCGGCTGTGCCGCCACCGCGATCATAGGCGCCTTCCTTGCGGTCTGCCCTGATCCTTTGGAGGCAGCCGCAACGGGTCTCTCCTATTTTGGCTTCGCAGGAGAAAAGGCGGCTGCCAAGGCTTCTGGCCCCGGAAGTTTCCAAATGGCACTGCTCGACATCCTCCACGGCATGAAAGAAGAAGAACTGAGGTCCGGGGCCAAGATACAGGTTTAACCGGTTTTTTGCGAATCCTGTCATTTTTCGACAGGGTTGAGGAGGCTGAGATGAGAGTCGTCAAAATCAGTGAGGTGAAGAAAGAACCTTTCAGGCATCCGCTTTTTACAGGTTCGGATTTGACGAGACAAGTTCTTTTACCTGACAGTAAAGAGTTCGAGGTCAATGTCGTGAATTTCGGGAAAGGCGTTCGCAACAAGTTTCATGCCCACGACAGCGAACAAATCCTGGTGGTCACTTCCGGAAAAGGGGTGATTGCCACAGAGGCAGGGGAAAAGGTGATTGTTGCAGGAGACGTTGTTATTATTCCTGCGGGCGAAAAACACTGGCACGGTGCGACCAGAGACTCGGAGTTCTCGCATATTTACGTGGCCCGCTTGGGAAGTAAATTGACCCAATTGGAGAAATAGGATCCGGGATCGTCCTTTAAGATACGGGCGGGGAAATGAAGAGATAGGGTGACATGGCAGGTCGATCCATGAAAGAAATGCGGAAGGAAGAAAGATATGTGGTGCCTGAAATATACAAGAAGTACATTCTATTCAGAGTCAAGAAAGTCTCCGGTGATCCGGTCGATGCCGAACTCTTTAATTTCAGCGCCAGGGGGATCAGCATAAAAAGTCGATGCCGATTTACGGTCGGCTCCCCCATTGAGTGCTTGATCTCGGCGCCCAAATCGCTTACAAAGGAAATTCCATTCACCGGAAAGATCAAATATTGTATTGAAGACAAGCCCGGGGGAGATTACCTCATCGGGGCAGAGATTATTCGAACGAGTGACAGGGTATGGTTTGAGCTCTTCTTAAATGTCCATAATTTTATAAAGCGAAGAGTCGGGGATATCTTTTAGACGCCTCTTGAAGTAGACGCCTCTTGAAGCCCCATCTGCGTTTGCTTGCCGATTTGCTCATCTCCAACCCATTCGTTAAACGTTAATATCCTTGTTCCCATGAGCTGGATTTTCTAAACAAGCGTTAGGAGAAAGGAGGAACACATGATTGATCTTGGCGTGGTGGGCAGGAAGTACGGGCCGCTGTCTTTCGGGTATACATGGAAGGAGGTGGTTCTCTATGCCTTGGGGATCGGCGCCCAGGCAGAGGAACTTCCGTTTATCTATGAAAACGTGAAAGGCGGACTGAAGGTCTTTCCCAGCTTCAGCATTATAATGGGAAGTCCTCTGTGGAAGCAGCTCTTCAAAGATATGGAGAACGTGGACCTTTCCAGATTTATTCACGGAGAACAGGGAATAAAGCTCTATCGTCCGATTCCACCCGAAGGAAAGACGCTCGTCGAAGGAGGAATTACCACTATCTATGACAAGGGCAAGGGGGCGCTGTTCATCTGGCGGATGAAGGTTATGGCTGAGACGGGTGACCTTCTGGCCGAAACCGAGAGCGGGATTTTCTACGTGGGCGAAGGAGGGTTCGGCGGAGACCCCGGTCCCAAAGCCGAAACGCTTGAGCCTCCAAAGGGGGTGAAGCCGGATTTCACGGTTTCCTATTTCATTCCCGGAAACCAGGCAGCCCTCTATCGCCTGTGCGGCGACACCAACCCTTTGCACCTGGACCCCGATTTCGCCAAGAGGGGTGGTTTTTCTCACCCTATCCTCCACGGCCTTTGCACCTACGGCCACGCTGTGAGAGCTATTTTGTACAACACCTGTAACGGAAATGTGGAGCGATTCAAGGAGTTCAAGGCCCGTCTGTCCGGAGTGGTTTATCCAGGCGACACCCTCGTGACAGAGGGATGGAAGGATAAGGGAGGGCGTTACATGATCCAATGCCGCACGGACCGCGGGATTGTCCTTAGCCATGCCTACGCCAAGGTCGAATAAGAAAAGATGTGGGGATGGAGAGACGCGGTGTCAGGGAGAATAATCGTCTATATTAATGTTGAAAGGATAGTCCTGCATAAGGCAGGAAGATGAGGCGATAGGGTATAATGAGAATGAGAACAAATTCTTTCTGGAAAAAAGACGAAGTGCTTTGACGGCTGAAGTGAGGCCAGCCCTGGAGGTCCATTCGGATCAAGGCAATGAGAGTCCTTCTTATTTCTGCCAACACGGAAAAAATAAATATGCCTGTCTTGCCTCTTGGCTTGGCGTGCGTGGCCGCTGCGACGCAAAGGGCAGGCCACGAGGTGGCCCTAGTGGATTTGATGGCCGAAAAGGATACAGCGCTCGTTCTCAAAGAGGCGATCGACGGATTTCGGCCGGGTTTGATCGGAATATCGGTGCGAAACATCGATGATCAGAATATGGAGCGTGTCAGATTCTTATTGGATCCTGTGAAAGAAATCGTAGCACGTTGTCGAAGTCTTTCGAAGGCAACGATTGTTCTGGGAGGAGCAGGATACAGCCTGTTTCCAGAAAGCGCCCTGTCGTTCCTGGGCGCGGACATGGGGATTCAAGGCGAAGGAGAAGAGGTCTTCCCGAAGGTCATCGCGCGAATAGAGCAGGGTGCCAGCCTGCTGGGATTGCCGGGTCTGTATTTGCCCGGTCATGGTCCTTCGTGTGAAAGAATCTTTACAAAAGATCTGGATCGATTGCCGCTTCCCAATCCGGATCTCTGGTCAACACCCTCCCGAGAAGAAGATCTCTGGATGCCAGTTCAGACAAGACGTGGATGTCCTTTGAGCTGCAGTTATTGCAGCACAGGGATTATCGAAGGTCGGTCTCTGCGGAGACATTCTCCCGAGAGGGTTGTCGAGTGGGTCGCCCGGTGGCGAAGGGCCGGGGTTCGTCGTTTCTATTTCGTCGATAATACCTTCAACCTCCCAGTTTCCTATGCCAAGGAGATCTGCCGTAAGCTCATCGATCAAGAGCTGGACATCACATGGTGGAGCATCCTTTACCCGATGCATTTGGACAAAGAACTGGTCGAGCTTATGGCGAGGGCCGGTTGCGAGCAAGTGAGTATGGGGTTTGAAAGTGGTTCTGAACGAATCCTGAAGAATATGAACAAGAGATTTACCCCTGGAGAGGTGCGGAAAATTTCTGAGATGTTTTCTGAACACGGAATAAAGCAAATGGGATTCCTGTTGCTCGGTGGTCCGGGTGAGACAAAAGAGTCGGTTGAAGAGAGCCTTGTTTTCGCCGACTCCCTTAAACTGGACAGCTTGAAGATTACGGCGGGCGTTCGGATTTATCCGCATGCCCCTCTTGCAGACAAGGCCATGGAGGAGGGCGCGATTGCCTCCAACGATGATCTACTTTTCCCCCGGTTCTACATGGCAAAGGGTCTTGGGGATTGGCTGCCCGAAACCTTGAAACATTGGGCGGCGACGCGACCTCATTGGGTGATTCCGGAATATAGTTGAAGTATCAGGGTTAGTTATTTCAAGATGCGCCGAGATGCCCTCCAACGGAGTCGGAACGATCCAGTAAAATAAATATTTGGAACGCCTTCGCTATGCTTTCTTTTTCTTGCCTGCCTTGTGTTTTCCCGGAGCCTTAGCCATTTCCTTGAAGGTATTCTTCCACCTGTCCATCATGGTTTTCAGCTCATCCAGCTCAGCTTTGGCTTCGTCAGGGGCCGAGGAGATTTTCTCTTTCACCCTTGCCAAACCGTCGTTGATCGCCTTGGCATCAGCCTTCCATGCCTGCCTCTTCTCTTTCAGTTTCTTCTCCATTTTTTTGGCAGCGGCGTTTAATTTCTTCCATTCTTCTTCAACCCCATTCAGGGCACTCTTCGCCTGATCGACAGCGGCCTTCTTTCCGGCCTCAACGGCGGCCGCCGCTTTTTCAAAGGCAGCCTTCGCGTCAAGATAACTCTGCTTTGCTTCCTTGTACTTCTTTTCTTTCATTTGGGAGTCTGCCGTCTCCCACAGCTTCTTGGCAGCTTCCAGATCAGCCGTGGCATATTTTTCTGCGCCCGCGGAGATGGCCTCCTCCATGGCTTTCTTTGCGCTCTCTTTTTCTGCTTCGGGTGGTTTTGAACAACCTGCCCACGACATTGCCAGAGCAAGAACCGCGAATGCCAGTACCGATAACCTCACCGTTCTCATAAGCCAGTTTCCCTCCTCCAATGGTGTTTGTTAAGAGCTTCAAAACTATAAACGAAGTTGTTCCGTATCGCAATAGAAAGCAGGCCCCGAAACAGCTTACGTTCAGCGCGTTCATCCCTTAGGGAAGGAAGCGTTCCGCGAGACGGCGGCTCGTCTCGGCCACCATGCACCATATGATATCCAAAGGGATGTGGGACTCGATTGTGGAGTCAAACAAGAGACTGATCTTCGGGGGGAATTCTGCATCCCCTTTCCATAGGATGTAGGCGAGAGGGACTTTTGGAAATACCTCTAAGGCGAACCCTTTGTCGCCGTAAAGGATCTCGCTCCCCCCCAGCCGTTTACCAGTTTTAAGAAATGCCTCCGGATCCTTACCGGAAAGGTTTATTAGTTCCTCAACTTCAAGGCGATGAGGACCCCGAAAAAAGGTAGATCCTCCCTTAAGATCCTTCTCGCTGATCCAGGTGTGCGTCGGTTTGACGTCTTTAGCCTCCGTCAGATAAACAAGGACCATCAGATAGAAATAGGGACGGAGTGCCTCCTCAACGGGTTTATCATTCCATTCTATCCGCAGAATCTTTTTTTCTTTCGGGAGAATGACGTACCGGAGATTGTAGACGGGCAACAAAAACCCTTCCCGGGTGGGGTAATAGATGGCCTCTGTCCGGTTGCAAACATCCGTCGGGTGAAGCGTGGAAAGTCTGTCCCAGTGGAAAGGGTCGATTACTGCGGCCCGGTTCATTTCCTCTTGCACGATGCGCCTCTTTTCCTGTTTTAAGTAATCATACTTGAACTGGATTCTGTTTTCAACGGATAAGTGCCGCCCGGATCGAATTTAGAAAAGCGTCATTGCGAGTGAAACCCTGCCTGCCCTGAACCATGTTAGGTTCAGGGCAGGCAGGGAAACTCTCTCGTTTTTTGAAGGAGAGGGCATTTTGGGTTGCCAGAAATAGTTCCTTTCTCGACAATATGTCAAGCCGGTCGGGCCATATTTCAAGTTAAGTCTCCATTTACTATACAGATTTATTCTAAAAGTTCAATAAGTTACGTGTCAACAGCGGCCAACGTCTCTATGGCACAATTCTTGCTGTAAACAGTCGTAAAAACAGATTAAATCGGAGCAACGAGCGTGTCGTTAGTGGAAAAGAGAAAGTGCCGCAGATGTAATATCGCTTTGCCGATTAAGTATAGCAAAGCGAACGCGTTCTTCAAATACGCCCAGGCTGCCAATGCGAGCGAAGGGGGATTGCTTATCTGCCTTCCAGAGAGAATGGGAATTGGTCAGCATCTTGCATTGAAATTATTTCTTCCTATTCGGTCCGGATTAAATATTATTGAGACGGTCGTCCAGGTGGTTTGGATGGATACTCGGCTCAGGAAGGATTGGACATGGGATTATCGGACCGGGGTAAGATTTGAAGACATCTCTCCTAAGGATCGGACTGTTTTAAAAAATTTTTTGATAAACCATGCACAAAGTCCGGCGTATGCTTGCTGACGGGAACGCCAAACAAAGCGATCCTGACCATCAGGGAAACTTCGTGACTTAATGTCTCATTCTGCTTTCTCCTTACTTTTCCGTTCGTTAATACTATTTTTGGAGATTCCTCCATAAAATATAAACTTTTTTTCGATTTAGTAATTAAATTCACATCCTCTGTGCTCAAAATTCTCAACAATTTCAATCAATTGGTGAGCCCTATGTTTTGGCATGGAATGTGCTTTCTCATCTATAAACATCAACTATTGCGAGAGAGGGCTCTATTATATGAGTGATGCACCCACTGAATTGGCGCTGATCAATTCTTTGATAGTTGTTTTGATCATTGTAGACGCGATCGTTCGTATCGTAGCCGCGAAATCAAACAGCTTCGACCCAGGCTAAGGTTTCCTCTGGGGCGATGTTTAATTAGAACAAGCGCCTTTCCTCCTCCTTCACATTCAACCCTTAACCCCTGGAGTCCGCCGGCCTCAACGAGGCCGGCGGACTCTCTTTGTTCTCCGCGGTCAATTATCTCGTCGCTCCATCGCTCTGCTCGCAGATATTTCCCCGTCAATCAAATTAACCTTAAAGTGCAACGGTGCCTTGCGGGCTGCAAGTCGGAGGGTATTCTTTCGGGGCAGTGTTTTCGATGGGAAATATTCTATGGAGTTTTATGGAAGGTTCCGGATGATGCTTCAAACAAAAAAATTAAATGGTGGAGCTGAACGGGATCGAACCGTCGGCCTCTTGAATGCCATTCAAGCGCTCTCCCAGCTGAGCTACAGCCCCACTCGAATGATTGATCATTAACATGAAAGAAAGAGGATTGTCAAAATCTTTGGTGCCGGAGGTCGGAATCGAACCGACATGGGGTGGAAGCCCCGCGGGATTTTGAGTCCCGTGCGTCTACCAGTTTCACCACTCCGGCATCATTACCACTATAAAAAAAATCGTCTTTTGTGTCAAATAAAAGGAGAGGCAGTAAAAGGAGAGGCAGGCTGGTTTGTTTGCTTTTCCCTTTCTGCCCATGCTAAGATACGTAAACTTTTTTCTGAAAACTTCAAGAGGCTCCTGGAAGGATCTTTTTCCAGCGGCCGACCAAGGACTTAAGCTTATGGCAGAGATCATTCCCTTCAGGGGACTGCTGTACGATATTTCAAAGGTTTCGCTCGGCGAAGTGGTTGCGCCTCCTTACGACATTATTACGGACGAGGGACGGGAGTCATTATACGGGAAGAGCCCATACAATATTGTGAGGATCGATTTCGGCAAAGAAGAAGCCGGAGATAACGAGGCTGAAAATAAATACACCCGGGCCAGAGGATATCTCGACGCGTGGACAAAAGCCGGCATATTGACTCGCAGTGACAAGCCTTCCTTTTACGCTTATGAGATGATCTACACCATCGAAGGCGTCAGAAAGCGACTCCCCGGATTTCTTTGCCTGGTGAGGCTCGAAGAACTGGGCAAAGGGAGTATTCACCCTCATGAATGCACGCACTCGAATCCAAAACGGGATAGGCTGAATCTTCTAAATGCCTGCGAAGCGAACACCAGCCCTATTTTCTCCCTTTACGGAAGCTCGCGGGACGGAATATCCGGTATCCTCTCCGCGAGGGCCCTTACCAAGCCTCATCTCCAAGCGGCGGATAGCTCCGGTAATGTGCACCGGCTCTGGCCAATCGATCAGGCCGACGAAGTGGAAGTCATCAAACAGGAACTTGCAGATAAGGCTGTTTTTATTGCCGACGGACACCACCGATACGAGACTTCGCTCGAATACCAGAGGCAAATGTTGGCCAAGAAGGCATCTGCCTCGGGCGAGAAACTGTATGATTATACGCTCATGTTTCTGGCCAATTTGAAGAATGAGGGAATTACCATCCTTCCGACACACCGGCTCGTCAAGGAAATTCCGCGGGATATCCATCGAATAATTCCAAGATATTTCTCTGTTGAAACGGTCACAAGCGATTTCGACATCCGTAAGAGCCTTTCCGGAAGGAAGAATGCTTTCGGGTTCTTCGTGAGACAGGAAAAGGCATGGACCATCCTTACGTATCGGGGACGGAATCTCTCGGGAATCCATCCCGACCTGAGGGAAATCGATGTAATCATCCTGCATGAGTTGATATTCAAGAAGATCCTGCCGGACGTTGAAATCGGGTATGAGATGGATATCGCGAAGGCCCTCGACCAAGTGAATCGTGGAGAATATGCTGCAGCTTTTTTCCTGAATCCGACACGAGTTGAGGATGTCGAAAAATCTGCCCTTTCCTCAATGAGAATGCCGCCGAAATCTACCTACTTTTATCCAAAGCTTTTAACCGGATTGGTATTGAGCAAGTGGGCATGAGTCCGTTCCAGCCTTAGCGGGACAGGCGAAGGCGAACGAGGATGTTTCGGGGTCGCCTTCCCGAGCCAATTTGATAATGTGGCTAAAAATACAGTGCTCTCTTCCACAAAATACAGTCTTTCCCGTATTTGTTTTCCTCTCTCCATTCAGTAATCTGACATCAAGGAAGTTTCCTGGGTTTGCAGAGGTAGGTCCTTGAGGAGAAAAATAATAAGGGGCCGGCCTTTTTTGAAGAATATTGTGGAAGGGTAATTGGGATGTACATAGGAGCCGCCGAACTCGTGCTTATCAATTCTCTCATCGTTCTGTTGATCATGGTAGATGGGATCATCAGGATCGGGTCCGCAAGATAGGATTGGCCTGGTCCAGACGAAACTTCGCTTCCGCTCCTGCTCAACGGAGCGGGCATCTTCTTTTTCCCATCCTCTCATTCTTCAAACGGCTGGAATCCCGGATAAAACAGCGGGTGCCGCCGCTTGACCTGAAAAAGAGAGAAATTCTAATTCACATGGCTACCCCTTCATTAATTTTTTGATTTCTGATACATTGGAAATGGCGCTAAGTTGTAAAGTATAATATTTGTATTTTACCGCGTTTCAGGTGAAAATGAGCCATGAAAAAAAGCAAGGTCTTGCTCATCCCGGTCATCGTTTGTTTATTCCTTCAGCCTTGTTTTGGACTCACTGACGGAGAAATTCAAAAATTCCAAACGCTGTGGAGGGACAAACCCGTCGGCGAGCGAATTGCTCTCTGGGCGGAGAAATTTATTGGTGTGCCCTACGATAGCGACCCGTTAGGGGAGTACGTGTCCAAGGCGACCATTGTAGTGGATGAAAGAGTGGATTGTATGTACCTGACCTTCAGGGTGGTGGAGCTAGCCTTGAGCCATACTCCGGAGGAGGCTATTCAAATCGCCCTCGATAAGAGATTTCATTCCAAAGGTGTTCTCAAGGAGGGCCGGGTGATAAATTACGATGACCGTTTCGAATACGGCGAAGATATGGTTGAGAGTGGAAAGTGGGGTAAGGAGGTGACCTCGGAGCTCGGGAGAGTGACGAAGATAGAAGGCTCGAGGGGGAAGGATTTTGTAGAGATCCTCTCCCCAGATGAACTGATGAGAGGGATGAACCGTCTGAAAAGTGGAGACATCCTTTTTTTCGCGACAAAGCCTGAAAAGAGGAAAGTCGGCGAGATCATCGGGCACATGGGAATCATAAAAGTTAAGAAGACTGACAGAAATCTCAAGGGTGGGGGAATTTTTCTGATTCATGCCAGTGGCATCAAAGAAAGGGGTGGGACAGTGAAGAAGATCCTGCTCAAGGAATACCTTTCAAGAACGGGCTTCTTGGGAGTCAAGATCACCCGGTTTGAGTGAACCCCGTTAGAAATTCCAGCGGGCATCACCACGCCGGAATTATTCTGGGATCTAATCCTGCAGTAGGAGAGACTGGAGAGCACTGCACCGCATGGTGTACAGCGCAGAGCGGCCAAGCATCATTTCTAACGGCGTGAACCCCGTCGGAAATTTTTTGTTGTTCGCGATTGAGAAGGAAAGTATAATAATATAAGGTAGATTCAAAACGGAATAGGAGGCGAGAATCGTTTTATGATCCGGGCGTTCAATAAACACTATCGTAAGGCTATCGATCTCATTGAGGAGTCTTCGACGAGTGAGAAGATGGAAATCGCAGAGAGGGTGATCGAATGGTTTCGGGAATTGCCCGAGGAGTATGTCATCTCCCTGGCCATGTTTTTCAATGAAGTCATCGATGATCTTGGAGATGATAGTTTGGAAAAGATCAATTTAAGAATGAAAGGGAAGAAGAAAGAGGAAAAGGAAGAGGAAGAAGAGGCGGAAGAAGAGGAGGAAGAAGACGAATTGGAAGAGGACGATTACGACGACGAGGATAAAGAAGACTACTGACTTTTTACTTAGACGCTGGGATAGCTCGATTATAGGCCCAGCGTTCCATCCTTCCCATCTCCTCCCTCATGGTTGTGGACAGAGGGACGATATTCCCAGCCGAGATCACAAGATCGTGTTCATTCATCGGCCGGCCTGAATTGAAGGCTTCGACCATCGCGCCATTGACCGCCTGCTCAATCTCCGCGCCGTTGAACCCTTCGGTCACTTTCACGAGCATATCCAGATTCACCTGCGATAGGTCGGCGCCGTTTTTCTTCAGGTGGATAAAGAAGATGGACTTTCTTTCTCGAGCGTTGGGCAAAGTGACAAAAAAGATTTGGTCGAAACGTCCCTTTCGCAAAACCTCCGGCGGCAGAAGTTCGATGACATTGGCTGTTGCGGCGATAAAGACAAAAACACTTTTTTCCTGCATCCAGGTGAGAAAGGAAGCAAAAACCCGGGATTGAGTTCCCCCTCCGGCTTTTTGGCTTTGGATGCTGATGCCCGCTTCGATCTCGTCGATCCAGAGTACACAGGGCGCCACCGATTCCGCAGTTCGAAGGGAGACCTGCAGGGCCTCTTCCGGCTCTCCAATCGTCCCGTCATAGAGCCTTGCCATGTCGAGGTGGAGCAGGGGGACCTGCCAGAAGGAGGCGAATGCCTTGGCGCAGAGACTTTTACCACATCCTGAAAGTCCTGTGATCAGGACCCCCTTTGGAAGTTGAAGACCAAAGGACTTTCCCTCGCTGCTCAAAACTTTGGCCCTTTTCTTCAACCAGTCCTTGAGGTTTTCCAGCCCACCGATGTCCTCCAGAGCGGGCCGATGGACGATTAAATTGAGGATTCCCGATTTCCTGATGAGCTGTCCTTTTTCTTCGATTATGGCATCGATCAAAGAGGCATCCACCGCGGTCCTTCCGATGAGGGCGCTCCGAAAGGCTCGGGCCACTTGGTCGAGAGAAAGGCCGAGCGCTGCCTTCACCATTCGATCCTTCATCTCCGGTGTCAGGGATTCGGCTAATTTGGACGTTTGAGGACTTGAGGTGATGATTCCCATCAGCGTCTGCTCCACTTCGGTCGCGTCCGGCATGGGAAGCTCATAGACCATCATGTCCCGCTTGAGCTCCTCCGGGACGATCAGGACAGGAGCCAGGATGAAAAGCGTCGTGTATCGGTTTCGAAGAGAGCGATGCAGATCCTTCAACTTCCTCGGAAGGGAAAGGTCTGTGTTCAGAAAGGGATGCAGCCCCTCGAAGAGATAAAAAGCTTGTTCATTGCTTTGAATGACTCTATCCAAAGCGTCGAAAGGGCTCTTCGAATTCTCAATTCTTTCATTCTCGCCGGTTAATCCTTGGAAGGGGTTCCAGATGAAGATCTTGGGCCTGGGTTGAAAGGTGCCGCTCAGTTCTTTGAGAAGGCCCTCCACCCGGTCTTCTTCATCGGATTGGATATAGACGATGGAGGTCTTCGACAGGATGAACTTCTTCAAATCTTGCAGAATCTGTTGTTTTTTGGAGATCTCTTCCATAAAATCGCCCAAATTATACATAAATTGACGGAGAACGTCAATTTTAATCAGCGGTCGGTAGTGTCCTAATTTGCCCTCTCAATTAAATCCCCGATAGTCCAAAGTTCCTTTGTCACTCCCGCAGCCATTGCTGGCGTCATCCTCAAAGTTTGGTGAATTCTTATAAAATTGTAGTGGCAAAAGTGCAATGCCACGGCAGCCTTTATGGGGTAAGATGACTTTTGTGGACACCAAAGTTGAGGTAAAATACTAAAGACGGAGGTGTCAGAATGGAAAGGATTCCGAGAGCAATCTACACGAAGGAACTTCGAGAGGAAGCAGTGAAGCTCGTAACAGAAGGCGGATTAAAGATACCGGAGGTGGGGCGTCGGTTATCGGTTGCGGCCTCGACAATACGGTACTGGGTTAAGGCGAGCAGAGAAGGCAAGCTTAAGGAGGTTGGAAAGCACCAGAGGCCGCTTACGGAAATAGAGATGGAGCTTGCCCGGGTGAAGCGTGAACTGGCAGAAGCCAGGATGGAGCGAGACATATTAAAAAAAGCGGCCGTGTACTTTGCGAAGGAGTCGCTGCCAGGTACGCGATCATGAAAGCAATGCGATTCAAGTATTGTATTGGGATGATGTGCCGTATTCTGCGTGTATCCAAGAGCGGTTATTACCAATGGTTCAGGCGCAAGCCTTCCAAACGTGTCCTGGAAGAGGGAAGGCTGGAAGTAGAGATAAAAGCCGCCCACAAGAGGACCCGTGAGACGTGCGGTCCAGAGAGATTACAGCATGAGCTCAAAGAACAGGGTGTAAAGGTCGGGATCTGCCGGATCAGACGGATCAGGAAGAAGCTTGGGTTACGGTGTAAGCAGAAGAGGAAGTTCAAGGCCACCACGGATTCGAAGCATGCTCTGCCTGTGGCACAGAATCTGCTCAATCAGCAGTTTAAGGCAACGACGCCGAACGAGGTTTGGGTCAGCGACATTACCTATATCCCCACAGAAGAAGGCTGGCTCTATCTGGCAGGGCATAAGGACCTCTGCACGGGAGAAATCGTTGGATATGCCATGGGCAATCGTCTCACCAAGAACCTGGTGAGCCAGTCTCTGTTCAGAGCCGTGGCAGCCAAACGGCCCGGAGCAGGCCTGATTCACCATTCGGATCGTGGGAGTCAGTACTGCGCCCATGAATACCGGAAGCTGGTGGATCAGTTCAAGATGAGAGCATCTATGAGCAGGAAGGGCGACTGCTACGACAATGCTCCCATGGAGAGCTTCTGGGGTACGCTCAAGAATGAGCTTGTCCATCACTGTCGCTTCAAGACGAGAGAGCAGGCCATCCGGGAGATCACGGAATACATCGAGGTATTCTACAATCGGCAAAGACGGCAAGCACGGCTGGGGTACCTTTCTCCGGTTGTCTATGAGCGGCAGTTCTATACAAGGCAACTTGCAGCATGAGAGAGCGCTTCGTGTCCACTATTGACATCAGGGGTCATTAGATTTTCAAGCTTCTTGCTAAAAGCGTTGGTTAATCGGGTAAACCGTCTGATCTGCATCCTGACCGTTAAATTCTGCCTTTCCACGAAGGAGGTACAGATTTTATTATAATCAGGGTTTCCAGTAATATACTCTTTTAGGACGGAAACGACTTTTGGAGGTGAGTATCTACCCGGTCCGATGGGTTCAGCTTCATAGGATTTTACTATTTGTCCATAGTCAATATTTGCACCAAAGGCAGCCTCAACAGCTTCCACATAGGCTTTAAGCTTATCAGAACTTAATTGAATCCGATTACTGAGGCGGGATGATAAATCAGAAATAAAGGCTTGAGCGGTAGGCAAATCACGTTTTCCAACCCTATAAACGGGAATGAGCTTTGTATCTGAATCAAGGGCAATGAAGGTATAAAAATCGCCGACCTCATTGGGATCGTCATTCATCGTAACATGACGCTGTTTCTTGCCTACAAACGACCAAACCTCATCAACCTCAACGTTCTTACAGGTTAAATCACGCATTGTGCTATCCATGATCTGTTCACAGGTACTACCGACCTTGAGCATGAGGCGCATGATGGTATCCCTATGAACCCCTGTCATTCTTTCGATAGAGCGAATAGAAGAACCTTCAACTAATCCACCAATCACCATTGCCTGTTTTTCGCTCTTTAAAATATTCATTGCAATCCTCCAAGAAATTTGATATGGTAACGACTGGAGCGCAGGGGACTTGAACCCCTAACATCCGGGTGTAAACCCCAGTGTTGGCTGCCCATTCCGCGCCCCACGAAGTTTTCGGGGGAATAGGCTCTTATGCAACCTGTTCCCCTTTTATTTTGTCTTGTTATTTCCAGCATGTAAAAGATTATAATAAATTTATTATAATATGTCAAGTAAAAAATGCTTGCAAATATAATTTTTTTGTTATATGCTTACAAAAGAGTGGACATTTAAAGTATTTGTTGATCAAAATGGGAGTAGTGATTTTCTTATATGGAGAAAAGAACTATCTCCCAAAGCACGTCAGAGAATGGACCAGATAATTAATTATATGGAATTCACAAAGGATTGGACCCAAACAGCATATTTTAGACCGCTAACTGGCTACGCTGGAATATGTGAAATCCGATTTATTGTATCAAATACACAATATAGACCTTTGGGATGCCGTGGACCAGACCCAGGAATGTTTACTTTACTGGTTGGAGCAAAAGAACAAGGTGATGAATTCGTACCAAAAGGTGCTCCGGATTTAGCTACCCGAAGACGTGCAATGGTTCTTACGGACAGGAGGTATATCGATGACTATTAGTGATAAACGTAAGAAAAGACTCTTTGAAGAACTGAAGCATAAAGAAGAGAGAGATGCTTATGTGTCATCCACTGTTGATGTGGGCGTGGCTTTTCAAATCCGAGCACTACGAGAGCAAAGAAACTGGAATCAGACAAAATTAGCCGATAAGGCGAAGATGCAGCAAGAAAGAATATCAACTCTCGAAAATCCAAGTCACTCTCCTACTTTATCAACACTTAAAAAATTGGCTAGTGCATTCAGTGTTGGGTTAATTGTTAAATTTGCTCCTATAAGCGAATTAGTTAAAGATGAATTAAATCTACACTCAAAGTCGCTGGAAGTTCCAAGTTTCGATGAAGAGGAATATTTTAAAGAAAAAACAACACATAAACCATCCAAAATATTCCTGACTGCTAATATACAGGGGACAAGCCACACTCCTACCGTAGAAGCAACACTCTTGAAAGATCATTATTCCAAAGATGCCAGCGACCAACCGGGCTCCAAAGATGTTTATTTTCAGGATAGGGGGGGATCGAAAGTTATCCGGCTCTCTGATTACTTCCGCGAAAAAAAGCCTGAATCCTGGAATGAGGAAAAGAGTTCTATCCAAGATAAGATATCAAATGTTGGAGGATAGCCATGAAGTTATTATCCGTTAATCTCGCAAGAACTATTTTACTTGGTCATATGTCAGATCTAAATCCAAGAGGGGCAAGCACCTATAGTATTTTATTTCCATTTCTGGTAGAGACATATAAGTTTAAGAAATTGCCTTCTTTAACAGAAATTCCAGATCCCTCGAAGGGGATAAAGTTTGAACATGGAGATTTCAATATTGGAAGTGATTATCCAATTGTTGTGAATCTGACTCTATATAACGACGGCGTAGTTGCGGATAGCGGTTCATCTACTAATTATACCGATGCTTTTTTAGAAGACATGTACACTAAGTTTTCCGAACTTTTCAAAATCCCTCCCCCTAAATCCATAATAAGAAAAAGAGTCTACTTGAGCCAACTCTATATATCTATGGATAAATCTTTAGAAATAGTTAATCCAAAAATAAAGTTGATCTCACAATATTTGTCTGAAACTGTTGAGGAAGGAAACGAACTTTTCCAGCTTGGGGGAATATCTTTTTGGCCCGATCAAATAAGTAAGGTTCCTCCTGCTCCATTTAGGTTTGAAAGGACGATTGGTGCTGCTTTTTCCGAAAATAGATACTATTCAGCGGCCCCCCTTCCAACAGATAAACATCTTGAATTACTTGATAAATTGGAGAGTATCCTATCTTAAAGCAAAATAAAACCCAAACATCCGTAGAAACCTCCATTAAAGCACTAACAAAGGCAATCCTCGACCTTCACGGTTGTAAAGCAACGTCGATTAAATCCGTCCCTGTTAAAGAGATATTTGAGGGTGAAACTGTTTGGGAAGGGGTTGTTCAGGTATTCGATCTAATAGACCATCCTAAAGCTAAACGGTGCTATGCATGGTCTCATGAATTGGAAGATTCAAAGAAAAGGCGATTCTTTACGGTACTCCATCAGGGAGTTGTTGACTCACCTGAGAAGGCGGTAAGGGCAGCGATTATCGAACAAAGCAAAAAAATAAAAGGAGGTCCATTATGACAGACAAAGAACAATACGAATTAATTGGGAAAGTAGTTTCTGAATATACTCGAATAGAAAAAGAACTTAACATGCTAAGAATTAAAGTCAGAGAAATTGGGAAAACTATGGTGTCGATTGGTAATCAACTCAAAGAATCTCCAGAGCTTTTGGTTTTTAGTGGCGAAACTACCGATATGACATTTTTTGGAAGAACGAATCAAATTAAGAAAGAGGACTTAGCAAATTTAGACACCATCATCAGTCTTCGTGACCAAATTAGAAATAACATTACTGAGCTTGAAAAACTTGCACAACAAAAAAAGGATTTAGGAATTCCATGATAAGTTAAAAGCAAATCATGTAGCTTGTCATTTTATCTTTTTAATAACGTCATCAATTATCTCTTGAATATTTTCTGCTTTATCCCATGAGGGTTCTTTCAGCTTTATTTTTTTCTCAAGATAATCTAATCTCGTAGACATTTGATTAAATATTTGAAATTTAACTTTATTTATGAGTTCTTGCGGATCATAGATTTGCCTTCTTATTTTTCTGTAATCTTGCACTAACCAATAAATAAAAAAAGCAAAAAGCCCAATAAATACAGGAGAAAATGTAATTAAAAAGCTGATTATATGTTTCATTGCCTGTTCATCTTTCCAAAATTCTATTAAAATCCAACTGGCTATTCCAGATATTACCCCAATGATAAATGCAGCTATCCAATCGCTTAATTTTCCCTTCATAACCCACCTCCTTATTGAGATGGGTTATCATATCAAAAATCCTCAAATTAGGACACTACCCAGCGGTCCGAATTGACTCACATTAAATGTTACCCGTTTGGTTAAGCAAAAGGTATCGTTGACTCATAATTCATGTTACCCGACAATATCCCCTTTTGAGGGGGGTTGTCATGAGTCCACGAGCCAGAATGGAATATCTCGAGACCATCTACTTAAGATACAAAAGAGCCTCGGTGAAAGAAAAAACCATGATTCTCAACGAATTCTGCTTAAACTGTGGTTACCACCGAAAACATGCCATCCGACTCCTAAGTCATTTCAGGCGTTTTGCCAAGCCTAAACCTAAAAAGAGAGGCAGAGCGTCAAAATATAATAGGGCTTCGGTCTTAGAACTCTTAAAGATAATCTGGCTGGCAGCCAACCTGCCTTGCTCCAAGCGTCTAAAAGCGATTCTACCTCTCTGGCTTCCTTGAGAAGAAGCCAGGATTCCTGGAGGCCCATACCATAGCCCATTGCGGGGAGACTCTCCTGGGCCAGTTTGCCTATACCATGGACAGCGTAGACATTGGCACCGGCTGGACAGAACAACGAGCCGTCTGGGGAAAAGGGGAAACCGACGTCCTCGAACAAATCAAACACATCGAAAAATCCTTACCCTTCCCCTTGCTCGGCTTTGATTGTGACAATGGCAGCGAGTTCCTCAATTATCACCTCCTCAAACATTTCGCACAAAGGAAACACCCCGTCCAATTCACTCGCTCCCGACCCTACCACAAAGATGACAACGCTCATGTGGAACAGAAAAACTGGACCCATGTCCGACAATGGATCGGCTACCAACGCTTAGATGATCCCAACGTTGTCCCTCTCCTCAACGACCTTTATGGCCAAGAGTGGAGGCTCTTTCATAACTTCTTCTTCCCTTCGATGAAACTTCTCTCCAAAGAAAGAATCGGGTCCAAAACTATCAAACATCACGACCACCCTAAAACTCCCTACCAGAGAATCATGAAATCCTCTCACATCCCTCTCAACATTAAACACGACCTCTCCAAACATCTTGAAAAACTCAACCCCTTTAAGCTCAAGATCCCCGACACATTCTTCCAATATTTCGCCTCAGTGCTGTCCAAGAACGGTTGAATGTGGTGCATCAGATTTACCGCAGAGTCGCGGAGGGCGCTGAGAAAGATCTTTCTTCTGACCCAATCGGGAGACGGCGATTGGATCAGAAACGCTCCCCTTCGACCATAAAACCGGGACTCTTTGAAGGCTATACAAGCTATTAAGGGCCCTATCCCGGAGTAACAGAAGCCTTTTTATTTGGCGGTGAGAGGCCGCCAAATAAAAAATTGGTTTCTCTGCGTTCTTTGCGTCTCTGCGTTGAGAATCCTATTTTGGACAAGAGTGATCTCGCCCATGGAATTCTGAGTCTCCTGCTATTCGAGCGGCTCTTTCGATGGAAGCTTCTGATTTCTTGTATTTTTCTGTTGCAAGCATCATTTGGGCACAGCCCGTTGAATTGCACATCAGTAAGTGAACCCGCTATTTCTCCCCATCGGCTCATTTTTGAAAATTGGCAAAGGGATATTTTGTTTGCCTCTTGCTGTAAATCTCGTTTTTAAATGTTTATGTTTTAATACAATGTTTCAAATAGAAATCAATAAGGAGTGGGAAAAGTTATTCACACTTCTTTATGGAATAATTCGGGACTTTTGTGAAAAACTCTTCCGCTTTTGGTTTCTGCCTAAAATTAGGATTTTTGAAATGTTCCGATTTGTCACGGTCTTACAGAACTTGACTCTATTCGGCACGAATATTGAACTGAACTTATATGGGTAAGCTTTCCTAATCGGGCCTGTCACATAATTGGGTTGTTACCAAAGACGAGAAACATCCACGCAGAAGCTTAACCCTGTAGAATTTCTTGCCGGCTGGTACGTTGACCCGGGTAACAGCAAAAGAGAGAATCATATCACCCTCTGTAGAAAATTGGGGTATCTAAATATCTTCAACTGAGAAATGCGTATTTTCGGCCAAAGAGGAGTTTATTCCCTCTGGCAAAATAGCTGCGCCAACCTATGTTTGGAATTTGACTGCTCAAACTATCGCAGTCATTTTATGTCTCTTGTTATTCCGAATCATTGGATCGTAAATCGGGCTTTCTTAGCCAATCAAGGGGTCTCCAATGTGATGTTGCTTCCTGAAATTGTGTTTTTCGATTTCTACTCTTCTATGCAACATTTCAACCGAAAATCAGCAATGCGAGTGAAATTTCCAGGGAGATTTTTCTCCCCGATTGTTATTGACACCCTGTTTAGTTCCTAATAGAATAGGCAACACTATTTTAACCGAAATAATATTTTCGCAAAAAAAGGGGGTGACTTAAATGACGAAGGCGGAATTGATCGCCAGCGTAGGCAAGGAAGCCAGAATCTCGAAAGCGTCAGCTGAAAAAGCCGTCAATGCATTTACCAATACGGTGATGAAGGCATTAAAAAAGGGAGATAAGTTGGCCTTGACTGGATTTGGAACTTTCTCGGTGGCGAAGAGAAGGGCAAGAGTAGGGAGGAATCCCAAAACTGGAAAGGAGATTAAGATTCCTGCCATGAGAGTAGCAAAATTTAAAGCAGGCAATTTGTTAAAGAATGCGGTTAAGTAATTTTTGATAAACTGAACTCTATTTTATAAGGTTTAATAAAGAGGGGAGAAAAGCAAAATTCTCCCCTCTTTTGTTATAAAAGGGGAAGAGAAATTGCTATCAGGAAGGCGGCATATAAACAGGAAATGAACATCAAGGCGTTAAAAGTTACTTCTTAAACCACAAGATGTTGTGTATTCTCAGCCGAAAACTACAAAGGTGTAACATCTTGAAATCTCAAGCTTTATTTTGATTGTCTTGTTCCATCAATCTAATCACATAGCGAAATTAAAGAGGTATGGATGGTTAACACATTTTTTTCCACAGGATTTACACACCAGGAGTAGTCCATCTTCAAAGCATTGATTTTTCTGCATCTGAGGATAACCCCCCCCTCTCTCCCTTGATCTTAAAGCAATTGCCATACTCATCATGTGGAGATAGAGACAGAATCGACAAAAGATTGGGACCCATATGGCAATGATAGGAATGATCGGTCTTGGAGAAGAATCCGTTGATCTCCTACAATAAATCTGGGCTTCTTTGAAATGGTCTATCCCTTGATCTGTTTCGGGGCCTTGTCATTCTTGATCGGGACTGCCTATAACTATCAATCAAGCTAAGTAAACTATTCTATTCTTTTTATTCTTGGTCTAGTTTCCAGATATGCGTTGATAATAAAGGGTTAGAAGGTTTTCTATCTACTGCGGCCTATTCCCTTTATTTCAGTCTTTTTGGATTATTTATATTACAATTTTAGCAGGGTAGGAAGGTTCTCCCCCCCCGTATTTTTTACCAAGGGAGGATCACACATTTTCACTCTGGGGTCACACCAATTTTTGCCCCAGCATTTTCTTGATTCCTTCGTGCTCAGTTAATCTCCGACCATAAGCTGTTCTTGGCGTATATACGGCTTTGAGGAACATCAAAGTGGTTGATGAATAGTCAAGGATGGGGTGTCGAGTTCTTCCTCTTGTTTTTAGATTTTTGTTCCACCATACAAGATTCCAAATGGCAACCCTCAAAAAGATAATTTTCATAATCTTTTTTTTAATATTGACAAAATGGCTATTCCTGGTATCCTTGATTCAACAATCCTAATAAACTTTCTCTTTCCTATTTGTCTAAAAAGCAAAAATTGTTCCGTTAATAACCCATGAGAGGGGGTGAGGAATAAAAAAAGGGCATAAAACTTTAAAAAAAGTATTCAGAGGAGGTATGGAAATGGGAAAAAAGATATGCTTGATTTTAGTGGCAATGTTGATTGGCATGAGTGCTTCAATTCTTCTGACACCGGCTTCTTCGCGTTCAGCAGAACCTATTATCGTCGGCGTTCCAACTTCACTCTACACTCCTTTTGGGAGAGATGGTTTGAAGGCTGTCAATATGGCCGTTGAGGAAATCAATGCGAAAGGAGGGGTATTGGTCGGAAAGGAGAATCGGCCGTTCAAAGTGGTCGTTACGGATACGAGAGATGGCGAACCTACAACTCCAATTCATGATTCCCTCATGGCTTATGAAAAAATGCTTTTGGAGCAAAAACCTCATGCAGTTGTGATCGCTCCTTTCCGCTCTGAGGCCATCATGGCGAGTATGGATCTGGTGGCCAAATACAAAGTGCCCCAACTTCAAACCATTGCCCAAACCCCTCAGTTTCAGGTGAAATTCAGGACTGACCCAGAAAAGTATAAGTACCTATTTCGAGTGTGCACCGATGCGGCTATTGATGCCGGGTATATTTCGGGAGCATTGAATGCCCTCAAAGCGGACTTCGGCCTCAACAAAGTCTACTTCATTCCTCAGGATACCCTGTGGGCACTGGGGTTTATTGGCATACTGAGAAAACATTGTGAAAAAACGGGCTGGCAAGAAGTAGGGTATGAGCCCTATGCAGCCGGCGCTACCGATTTTTCACCTGGACTGACAAAAGCGAAAGAGGGAAATGCTCAAGTGATTGCAATGGTATGGGATGTACCCCTGGGTGCAGGGATATTCAGCAAGCAATGGGCTGCGATGAAAGTGCCTGCTCTTGTCGTGGGCTTTGTTCCCCCCATGGCCGCAGCAGATGCATGGAAGACTCTCGGAAAGAATATTGAGTATAGTATCCAGGTGGAGTTTCCAGTTGGGTCTTCGGTTCCGTTAACAAAGTTACCTAAGACAGTGGAGTTCCTCGACAGATTCCAGAAGAAATACGGAAAGGCCCCTGAGGCAGCTGCTGTCAACTCATCCGCCTATGATTCGGTCCACATTCTCGCGGCAGCCATTGAACGTGCAGGGAGTCTCGATCCGGATAAGCTCGTGACGGCCCTCGAGCAGACGGATTACAGGGGAGTGTCGGGAAGGCTGAGATTCAACAAGGACCATATTACTGTTTTTGATTCAAACCCTGACGAGACAGGGGTATGTGTCGTCTTCCAGTGGCAAAAAGGGAAAAGGGTTCCGATTTACCCCCCCTTTCTTGCTGAAGCAAAAATAGCGCTTCCTCCCTGGATGAAGAAGTAAAGCATTGAAGAGGGGGTGAACAAATCCAATATGAAATGGGCCACCCCCTCTTTAACAAAGGTATTTCTCGTTAGAAAGGTTGAAAGAAATGTCGCTCCTGATCTATGGAACGATCAGTAGTATTGTTCTTGCTCTTTACGCTGTTGGATTTAGCCTAACCTACGGCATCAGTGGACTTGCCAATTTTGCTCATGGAGCCCTCTACATCCTCAGTGGTTTTATTGCCTGGTCTTTTCTAAACCAGGTAGAACTGCCTTACTTCTTGTCAGCCTTTCTCTCTATCATCATCTCAGGGCTTATTGGTTTTGGCATCTATTGGGGACTATTGCTCCGTGTGAGAGGTATACCGCTTGCTGAGCTTGTGGTCACTTTTGCAGCGGGAGTAGCCATTTTAGAGCTCTTGATGTGGAAGGGTTTTTACGGCATTCAATATAGCCTTCCTCTCTTTCTGGAAGGGGGTGTGGAAATAAAAGGTGTCGCAGTAGATTATCAACGTCTGTTCGTGATCGGAACTGGAGTCGTCTTGGTTGTATTTCTATGGCTCTTTGTTCATCATACCAAGCTTGGATTGGCTTTCAGAGGAATGGCCCAGAACGAACGTACCGCTCTTTCAGTGGGCATCGAGTCCGATTGGATAGGTTCTCTGAGCTTAGCCTTTGGTTCAGCTTTGGCGGGGGTAGCTGCCATTGTCATTTTACCCATGGGACTCATGGAGTCCGCTATCGGTTATGAAGTCCTGATCTATGCCTTGGCCGTAGCTATCGTAGGCGGATTAGAGAGCACTTCAGGGGTCATTGTGGCAAGCTTCATCCTCGGGTTTGGTCAGGTGGCTACAGCAAAGTTCCTCAGTGCGAAGTGGATGATCATCGTACCTCTTGTTGCGATCATCTTCGTCTTAGTTATTAGGCCTTCCGGTCTTTTTGGTAAGTTTAAGGAACTCGAAGAAAGGATTTAAAGTGGCTAAAGTCGAAGCCAGGTATCGTAAAAAAAGGTTAGACCGTGGGATCAAAGCAAGGGCTGACACTGTTTTTGCTATCGCCTCATTCAGAGAGATACTTTACCTTCTTCTACCAAGAGCCGTGCCGGTCGTTGCATTACTTATCTTACCCATTGTGCTAAAGGGCTATTGGGGCAAAGTTTTGGTTTATGCGTGTGTGTTTGGCCTTCTTGCTTTGAGCTGGGATTTCCTGGCCTGCTGTGGTTTATTCTCCCTTGGTCAAGCATTATTCTTCGGCCTCGGTGCCTATGTCGCTGGCATACTCAGTTATTACCTCCACTGGCCACCTCTCCTCACCATACCTGCTGCCATTTTAGGCGGGGGTCTGTTAAGCGCTATTTTGCTTTCGCCTGTTCTGAGGTTGAGAGGTGTATACTTTGCCATGGTGACTCTCATGATGCCTTTGCTCTTTATGAAGATGATTGAGACGACAGGGCTTCTCGGCGGAGCTCATGGATTATCCGCTCTCGCTCCTTTTCCCAATGAATGGGTTGCAAAATATCTGGCGGTCGGAGGGTTTTTGTTCGTTCTTTTTATTTTCCGAAGAATGAGTAGTGAGGATTATGGACTCGTGTTGAAAGCGATTCGAGATGATGATCGTGCCGTCATGAGTGCTGCCATTAACATATACTGGCGAAAAACTCAGGCTCTATTCGTCGCTGGCGCCGTGGGCGCCTTTGCCGGTGCCTTTATGACCCATCACTATCAGTTCGTAGGCATGACGGTTTTTGCCTTGGATTATTCTATCCTACCGCTCGCCGCTTCAGCATTGGGCGGACCAGGAACGTTTGCCGGTCCAGCTTTAGGGAGTATGATTCTGATACCTCTTTCCGAAGCCCTGCGCGCCTTGGGAGGGCTAAGGATAGCCCTTTACTGTGTTATTCTGATTTTGAGCGTCATCGCTTTGCCCGAAGGTATTTTTCATTATATCGAGAGAAAATACCACCAATTTGAGAGGTTGGTGAAAGTTGGGTAAAACGGAAGAACAGGCCATTTTAAAGGTTGAGAGACTTGGAAAACATTTTGGTGGTGTCCAAGCGGTTCACGACGTTAGTTTTTCACTCGGCCAGGGAGAATTTCTTGGAATTATCGGGCCGAATGGGTCCGGAAAGACCACGCTCGTCAATTTGATCACAGGGTTTGTCAAACCTGATTCAGGCAGAGTCACCTATCGAGGGGAAAATATTACAGCCAAAAAGCCTTATACCATAGCCGGTCTCGGCATTTCCCGGACCTTTCAGATGGTAAGGCTCTTTTATAATCTCCCTGCTTACAAAAATCTCATTATCCCCCTTTCTTCTTCAAGAGTGAAGAAACTCAGAGGAGGTGAATATGGGGAAAGGGATGATGTGGCCGTTGATCTTTTAGATGATATGGGATTTGAGCGAGATTCCTTTGTCCCTTACAAATTGGCTGGTAGCCTTCCCCATGGATACCTGAAACGTCTTGATCTGGCTCGCGCGATGGCCCTTCGTCCAGACTTTTTGATCCTCGATGAACTCTTCTCCGGAATGGCGATGTCCGAAGTGGCGAGCACGTTGCCTCTCATTGAAAAATTCCATGAAGAAGGTTTGACGATCATCATGATCGAGCACAGATTGAAAGAGTTATTTCGGGTCGTTGACAGAGTGATGGTATTGAACTTTGGCGAGAAGATCGCCGAAGGGTCACCTCAAGAGGTGATGGGCACCGAAACCGTCAAGAAGGCCTATCTCGGGATCGAGGTGGAGATAGGTTGATATAAGGGTAAGCAATCTCAAATGTCAAACCTCAAATTTCAAATGAAGCTCTAAATCCCAATGTCAAAATATTTTCAGAAATTAAGAATAGGAAATTTGTCATTTAATCATTTGACATTGATTTGACATTTGGTCTTTGTCATTTGAACTTTATCATGGAAGAAAGATGGAACAGATGCTTTCCATTAAAAATCTCATGGTATTTTTTGAAAATGCCCTTGCCCTGAATGACCTCAGCCTGGAGGTATTCAGGGGGGAGATTGTGGGTATTCTCGGATCCAACAGTGCCGGAAAGACCACCTTGATGAACACGGTTTCCGGACTGATTATTGACATGAAGAAGAAAGAAGACCGAAGAGGGGGGGAGAGAATCAGTGTCCTCGGCGAATTGAAGTTTGAAGGGGAAGATATTCTTAATATGAAGCCAACTCAAAGAGTGAAAAGGGGAATTGTCCTGAGCCGGGAGAGGCACCCGATTTTCCGTGATAGCGATGTGGTGGAAAATTTGAAAATCGCCGGTTATTTGCACAAGAAACAGGAGGTCAAGGGAAAAATTAATTTTATTTTCCAACTTTTTCCACACTTAGAAGGAATGAAAAAGAGAAAAGCAGGGCTGCTAAGTGGTGGAGAACAGCAGATGCTGGCTATTGGTATTGCACTGGTCGCCAAACCAAGGTTGTTGCTCATGGATGAGCCACTCCTTGGATTAAGCCCTCTCCTTCAAGCCGACTTGGCTCGGGCGATCAAGGGTATTCGCGTACAAGGTATCACCGTTCTTGTGACCGAACAATTTGCTAGGACCCTCCTGCCTATCATCGATCGAGGATACGTGATAGAGAACGGGATGCTTGTCGTCGCCGGTTCGAGGCAAGAGCTATTTGATAATCCCGAAGTCAAATCAGCCTATCTGGGAATCTAGTGGCTAAGGACAAAGAGCAGAGCGCATGGCACATCGCGTTTAAACTCTTTACCCTTTTCGCCTTGCGATTTGGAATTGGACCTTGGAATTACGTAGAAAATACCTCCTCTCCCCTGGCGCCTGTCTGCGCGAAGCCGCTTCGGCGAAGGCAGGGGAGAGGACTGAGGTAAGGGGGAAATGAGTGGGGGAGGGGACTTAGTCGTATTTTCATGGTCTGCGGGTGACGAACCCATCATGTAAAATCTATTTGGGATTTAGGATTTGATATCCCAAACCCGTTGGATTAGGCCAATATCGGGTTAAGCCTGAGGATGGAGTGGATGGAGTTACTTGCCGATACCATTTATGGTTCTTTTGAAGAGGCGACAAGAAGAAATCGCAATAAGCCAGCCCTCATCCATCTTGGAGAAAGATATTCTTATTCTGAACTGAAAGAGCTGGTGCTTCAATTTGCTGCTTCTTTACATCAATTGGGGATTGGGGAAGATGATCGTGTTATTTTGAACCTTTATAATCTTCCTCAGACCGTCATCGCCTGGTTAGCCCTTCAGCGTCTCGGTGTGATACCGATCCTTGTGGCTCCTGTTTATACGGCTGAGGATCTTAAGTATCTGGCGAGAGACAGTGGGGCCGAGACGATTGTGTGTATGGATACAAACCTCAGGTATGTGGTCGAGGTTCTTCCTGAGACCCCATTAAAAAGGGTTATTGTAACCAATATGATCGATCTCGTTCCCTTGTGGAAGAGGCTTATTGGCAAAGGCTTCGATCGTGTTCCGAAGGGCAAGATTCCTTTGGGGAAGGATTTTTTCTCTTTTATTAAACTTTTAAAGGGAGGCCGCCGTTCCTCTCTCCCTCCTTTCCAAAAGAGGGCTGAAGGCAGAACAGCCCTCATGCTTTACACAGGTGGCACTACTGGGTTTCCAAAGGGCGTTCCTCTTTCGGAAAAGTTTTTTCTCATCAGAGCACTCGAATGGAGGGGGGCGAGTGAAGGGGTCACCCCGTCAGGAGAATGTATTACAGTGCTCTCCGCCCCTCTTTATCACATCATTGGTGAGATGGACGGCCTGTCGCCTATCATCATTGGCGGCGAGACGGTCATCCTGCTGCCGCGGGTTGTCTTAGATGCTTTATTCGATCACATTCAGCGATACAAAGCAACCAACATGTTCGCTGTCCCAGCGATGTACCGAATGATCCTGGAACATGACCGACTCGATGACTATGATTTCAGTTCCCTTCGGTATTGTGGGACGGGTGGCGATGCCATGCCGGTTGAAGTAGGGAATCGGTGGCTTAAGAGGTTCAACATCCCTTTATACCAGGGCTATGGAGCGACCGAACTGT
The DNA here is from genome assembly GCA_963765435.1 of uncultured delta proteobacterium. Classification (GTDB taxonomy): domain Bacteria; phylum Desulfobacterota; class BSN033; order BSN033; family UBA1163; genus UBA1163. The sequence continues at coordinate 2,383,951 of CAVXWK010000001.1, read as the reverse complement.
GCGGCGCTACTTCCCTCTCTTATGCAAAGGATGGAATTCCACCAGAGGGTTCAGCAGGGAAAATCGTTCCCACGGATCGATTTAAACTGGTGGACCCTGAGACCCTGAAGGAAGTTCCACCCGGGGAGCCAGGAGAATTATTAGCAACTTGTGACTCTGCGGTAAAAGGTTATTGGAATAATCCTGAGGAGACAGCAAAATGCTTTTTGGATATCGATGGGGAGATCTGGTATCGAACGAAAGATATTGTCCGTGTGGATGAGAACCGGTGGCTCTTCTTCATGGACCGATCTGTGGATATGATTAAACATAAAGGCTATCGAATTGCCGCTGCCGAAGTGGAAAGAATACTCCAGGCACATCATGCTGTGCTCGCTGCCTGTGTGGTGGGCGTACCGGATGCGAGTGTTGGAGAGCGAATCAAGGCATATGTTGTCCTTAAGACCGATGTGAGGGGAGTGAGCAGTTATGAGCTCATGAAATGGTGCAGGGATAGGTTAGCCCCATACAAGGTTCCCACCTATATTGAATTTCGGGACATGTTGCCCAAATCCAAAGTAGGGAAGATGCTAAGGCGTGAGATGAGGGAAGAAGAGCGCAGGAAGGTGAAGGGGTAGAGTTCACGCCAGCATGAAGGAGAAAACATGGTCTCGATTTGACCGAAGAGCAAAAAGGGGTTCAGAAGGCTGCTGAGGAATTTGCCAAGGGAGACTTTTATAAAGAAGCCATTTTAACCTATTACCTTAAGAAAGAATATAAAAAACCATTATTCATCCTAGGCCGCGATTTAGGATTTAAAGTCACATCCTCAAATTCGTCATCTGCGAGACTGGCCTAAAACCTTCCTTCGTATCTTTTGTTCTTTTTTGCTTGACATACAACTTTTTTTTCTGTACTTTGCAACAAAGGCCGACTTCTTATCAGGAAGACTTTTGCGATTTCAAGAGAGTTCTGGATTTGAAGGATCTATTTTAGCAAGGTTCCGCGTCTTCATTGTCGGAGAAAGGAGGGAACATGTTCTATAGAAAAGTAATCTGTTTGCTCGCGGTTGCCTTTTTATTCCCTATTATTTCTTGCACCCGAATATCCGAAGTGCCAAACCAAAAGGCCGTGCAACTGGGCGCCGAAAAACTGCCCGCCTTGGACTCCATCCCTTTGGAATGGGGGAAATTGGTTTCAGTGACTACGACCCCAAGATATCAGGATTTGTACCAACTCTGGTTCCAAGACGAGAACGGCAAAATTCGAGTTGCAGGGTTTGACATCAAGGATAGTCGTTTAATTCCTGTTGCCACAGTAATTCCTCGAAAGTAAGGAGGGTAGAATGATGCAACAATTGATCAGCATCGTGTGTCGGCTTCTATTCATAGTAGCATTTTTGTTGGGCTGCCTTGCTGTTTGGGAGAAGTTAGCCCGGCTGTTTGGATATACGATTCTTGGAGGTTATTACGAGCCATGGCGGCTGTTGGAATTTTCAGCCGTCATCTTGCTCTTTGTAATAGCCCTCCAGTTGAGGGAGATCAAGATGTCATTGCGTGAAAGAGGATCCGATTAGAAATCAGTCCTGCAGGATCTGCAAACGAGGGGTGATAAGGCTCTGTCTTTTTCTGTTCCTAATTTGTGGGGCTAGCTTCTTTCAGCGTGAACTTTAAAACAGAATTGGGGATCGAAATTCTGCCTTTGGCTGTTGCCGTCTACCTCCCATCTGGTTGAAAGCGCCTCCTCTACTGCGAAACCTGTCGTGGGAAAGAGCTTGGTCAAAATCATGCCGTGTCCACAGGGCTTGATTATTTTGGATATTGAAGGTAAGGCCAGAAATACTCTGCCTTTCCTCTTTTAAGCATTTCAATCCGTAATGGTTGGATTACGCCGCTATGAAGGAGTGTGGATAAGTAGGTGTAGTTCTCGACCCGTTTTCTGAGGAGTCCTTCCCGTAATCTTTTTTTCGATTTCTGCCTTTCTATGCGACATTTCAAATGGTAATGACGAGCAAACACCCGAGGAGATCGAGATCTGACCGCGCATAAGGAAATAACCTGCGTATGGGGCGATGAGGAAGAGGGTATGAAAGCAGCGAACATCATCAAGAAGGTGCTTACCCAGGGACGCACAGCCCTGAACGAGCATGAATCCAAGCAGCTCCTGGCTGCCTATGGTGTACCGGTGGTGCAGGAGGCCGTGGCGCGCGATGCCTTGCAAGCCGTCGAGCTCGCGCACTCCCTGGGCTATCCCGTGGTCCTCAAGGGCCTGGGGTCCACCTTGCTCCACAAGACCGAGCGGGGTTTGGTGCATCTGAACCTTTCCACCAAGGCAGCGGTCGAACGGGCCGCCCATGGAATCGCGCGCGGAGCCGGGGATGCGCTTGAAGGCATCCTCGTGCAGCCCATGCTCACGGGCAAGCGCGAGTTCGTTGCCGGTCTCTCGCGCGATGCGGTCTTCGGGCCGGTGGTCATGTTCGGGGTGGGCGGCATCTTCACTGAAGCGCTGGGTGATTACAGTCTGCGGATTGCGCCGCTCTCGACCCATGACGCCCTCGAGCAGATCGCCGAGATCAAGGCCCAGCGCCTGCTCGGGGCCTTCAGGGGCGAGCAGGCGCCGGAGATCGAAGTCCTGGTAAGCACGTTGCTCGGCCTCTCGCAACTCGCCTTCGAACACCCCGAGGTCGCCGAGGTCGACATAAACCCGCTCATCGTCGCATCTTCCGGCGAGGTCCGCGCCGCGGACGCCCTTGTCGTCCTGAGCCCGCCTGCACAGGGGCGGCCCGTACCGCCGCCAGTAAACCCGCTCGATATCGCCAAACTCTTCTACCCACGCTCGATCGCCTTCATCGGGGCGTCGGCGACGCTGGGCAAATGGGGCCACCTGGTCGTGGTGCACACCATCAACGGCGGCTATCCCGGCGAGATCTTTCTGGTGAACAGCAAGGGTGGCACCATTGCCGGCCGCCAGGTCTACCGGTCCATCGAGGATGTGCCCCGCAGCGTGGACCTGGCCGTGGTCACCATCCCGGCCGAACATGTCCTCGAACTGCTCCCGCGTTTGAAGGCCAAGGGCATCCGCTATGTGCTCCTGATCAGCTCGGGCTTTGCGGAGACTGGCACAAGAGGTCGGCGTCTGCAGGAGGAACTCGTGGCCCTGGCACGTCGGGAGGGCCTGATCATCCTGGGCCCCAACACCATGGGCATCTCGAACCCGCACCTCAACCTCTACTGCATGGGCTCGCCCGTGCGGCCCAAGCCGGGCGGGACTGCGGTGGTGGCACAGTCGGGCAATATGGGCGTGCAGATGCTCGGGTTCGCCGAGGAGCAGGGCATCGGCATCCGCGGCTTCTGCGGCTCGGGCAATGAGGCCATGATTACGGTCGAAGACTTCCTGGACGGCTTTGAGATCGACGACGTCACCCGTATTGTCATCCTCTATGTGGAAGGCGTCCGCGACGGCCGGCGGTTCTTCGAGAGCACCCGCCGCCTGGGCCGCAAAAAACCCATTGTGCTGCTCAAGGGCGGACAGAGCGAAGCCGGCAGCCACGCTGCGGCCAGCCATACCGGTGCCATGGCCTCGGATGTGCGCGTATTTGACGCCGTGTGCCGCCAGTCCGGCATCGTGAAGGTTAACCAGTCCATGGACCTGCTCGACCTCGCCGCGGCCTTTTCTTCCCTGCCGCTGCCGCAGGGCAAGCGCATCAGCATCATGACCCTGGGCGGCGGTTGGGGCGTGATCACGGCCGACTTGTGCGCCCACCACGGGCTTTCCATCGCCGCGCTCACACCCGATCTGATTGCACGCTTTGATAAGATGCTGCCGTCCTACTGGAGCAGATCCAACCCGGTGGATATCGTGGGTGAGACGGACAATAACCTCACGACCACGATCATGGAAGAACTTCTCAAGTGGGACGGCTGCGATGCACTCATCAACCTGGGCGTGCTGGGCCGGTCGATCTTCTTCGAGGCCGAGGCAGGGGCGGTCGAGCGGGCCGATCCGAGCTACTCGCGTGATTTCCTCGAACAGGCCAAGGCCTACATACGCACCTTCGAAGAGGAATATCTCAAGCTGGTGGCGCGTCTTATGGAGACCTACCACAAGCCCATCTTCGGGGTGAGCCTGCTGACGAACGAGAAGAGCCGGACGGTCTACAGCGTGGATGGTGCGGTGTACAAACCGGTGTTCTACCAGACGCCGGAGCGGGCGGTCAAGGCCTGCGCGCGGATGTATGAGTATTACAGATTCCTCCAGCAAGCTGGCTGATTCCCCTAGAAGGCTTTCAATCTATTCCAGTCCATTTTATTCATTTCAGTCCTTTTGAGTTGGTTCTAGCGCAAATTTAGCACAGTGCTTCTTTGCGAATACAGCGCCACGAATTCCCTCCCCTATCTCTGATTAAAGCGCCGCCCCAGCATGGCGCCTGCGATATTGATCCGTTGCATCTGCACGGTGCCGCCCGCCACGGCCCAGCCGCGGCTGTCGCGCAACATCCGTTCGACCGGGTAGTCTTTGGAATACCCGTACCCCCCGAAGACCTGCATCGCCATGTCCGTTACCTCTTTGGCCATTTCGTTCGAAAAGCACTTGGCGACCGACGATTCAAAAATGGACGGCACACCCTTGCCGGCGTTGGTCACGGCACGGTAGATCAGAAGCCTGGCCGCTTCGACCTTCATGGCCATATCCGCCAGCAGGAACTGGACCGCCTGGAATTCACAGATGGGCTTTCCAAAAGCCTTCCTTTCCTTCGCGTATTTTTTGGCCGCCTCCAGGGCGCCCCATCCAATCCCCAGAGATTGGGTGGCGTTTCCGCAGCGCTCGATATCGAAGACCTGCATCAGTTGGGCAAAGCCGCCTTCTGGAATAATCAGGTTTTCCTTCGGGACCACGCAATCCTCAAAGATCAAGTCGCAACTGGGCATGCCGCGGAGACCCATAAACTCTTCCTGTTCCCCAAAAGAGAAACCGGGCGAACCCTTCTCAACGACGATCCCCCCGATCCCCGCTGCCCCTCTCTTCTCGCTCAAGCGCACATAAACCATGTACATATGCGAGTGGCCTCCGCCCGAAACGAACCGTTTCTGGCCGTTGATCACGTAATGATCCCCCTTCAGGGCCGCGAAAGTGGACAGATCGGTCAGGGCCGAGCCCGCGCCGGGCTCCGTCATCCCGATCGCCATGAATTTTTCCCCTTTGGCACAGGGGGGAATCAAACGCTTCTTCTGTTCCTCAGTGCCGAACTTCTCCACCACCCGAATCGGGCCGAAGCAGCTCTCGAACACGGGTCCGGAAGCGATCGGGCTGACCCTCGCCAGCTCTTCCATGGCCAGGATGGCGTCAAACGCCGGCATACCGCCGCCGCCATATTCCTCGGGAAGCGTCATTCCGATGAGTCCCATTTCCCGATACAGAGGGACGATTTCCTCGGCAGGAAATCTGCCCGTCTTCTCCACTTCATCCATCAGGGGGGCGATCCGCTGATCGGCAAAGTCGTGCACCGATTTTTTGATAAGCGCCTGTTCTTCCGTGAGTTGAAAATCCATCATCGTCTCCTTTTTTTTGAGGATTAAGTTGTTTGAAACTGCTCGACTAATTTTCCCTTGATCACTTTGCCTCCCGGATTTCTCGGGAGGTCAGGAACAAAAAATATTCTTTGCGGAACCTTATACGATGCAAGCTGGTCACGGCAGAATGCCTGAACCTCCTCCGCCGTAATCTGTTCTGTATCCGGCCTGGACACGATCGCACACGCCACGATGCTGCCCATGACCGGATCGGGAAGACCGAATACCGAGACGTCAAGAATTTTGGGGTGCAAATGAAGCACGTTTTCCACCTCGACCGGATAGACGTTTTCCCCCCCTCGATTGATCATCTCCCGCGTCCTTCCGACGACATAGATGAACCCGTCGGCATCTCGATAGGCCATGTCCCCGGTGTAAAACCATCCCTTTCGGTAAAACAAGGTTGTCTCTTCAGGAGATTTGTAATATCCCTTGGAGACAAGGGCGCCCCGAACCGCAAGTTCTCCCACACCATCCGGCCCCAGCTCTTTTCCGGTTAAGGGATCCTCGATTTTCACCTCGGAGCATAAATGGGGTTGTCCGACTGAGGTAGGATGAGATTCGCAATAGCGGTCATGAAGCAGGCTGATGACGGAGGCTTCGGTCAATCCATAGCCGTTCATGCATAACGCGCCGGGAAAGGTTCGGCGAATATCCATCAGCAGATCCGGCGGCATCGGCGCGCCGCCATACCCGATACTTCGCACACTGTCCGGCTTGGCATTGCGCAGGGGCGTTTTGTTGAGCAGCAGCCAGTACATGGTCGGCGTGCCCACGAGGTTCGTGACGCGGTTCACTGTGAACAGTTCGAGAAACGCTTTGGGCTCAAAGACCGGCATCAAAATGCAAGCCTGACCCAGAAAAACCGCCGGGATCAACTGTTCCTGAATGGCCAAGACATGGAAGAGCGGGGCGGCGATCAAGCAGGTCAGGGGGCCGATTTCATGTAAATCCTTAATCTGAGAGGATACGAATCCCACCTTGAAGGCGCTGGTAATGAGATTGCGGTGAGTGATCATGACGCCCTTGGGCACGCCCACCGTTCCGGACGTGAAGAGGATGAGGGCGGTTTCATCTTCGTCGACGTCAACGGCCGGGGCCGATCGCCGCGCCTGAGGAAGGTTGCTCTTCCAGTCCTCTCCAAGAACGATGTGCCCGAACGGCCGGCCATCGGAAGGTACGTCCTGTACTTTGCTTGACAGGGTGGGAGTGGAAAGCAGCGCCTTTAAATCGGAGAACAGAAGCTGCCGCTTCAGCTCCGAGGGCGCAAGCCGGGTGTTGAAGACCACGGCCACGGCGCCCAGTTCCTGAATCGCCCAGAACGCAATCACGAACCGAACCGTATTCTCCATCAGAAGTCCGACATGATCGCCTTTGCCCACCCCGGCCTCTTTGCGGAGCAGCTCCGCCATGCCCGCGGCCAGCTCCGCCGTATCCCCGTACGTGAACCGATAATCCGCCTCGATCAGGTACAAGTTCTTCTCATGAGCGGCGACACTCTCCGAGAACATCTGCCGGAGATTCCGGTACCGCTTCTTGAATGTCTGGACGGGATTTCCGTTTACCTCAACCGTTTCAATGGTAAAATCTTCGATCAGCATCGTATACTTCTTTATTTTAATGGCAATCTCTTCGATTCCCGGATAACGAACCTAATTTTTCGGACGGATACAGTTCAGGAATCAGAAATCGGATCGATGGTTTTCCCTATTCCAGGGTCAGTCCTCATTTCTCTCACGGCTATTTCTGCTCGAAAATTCCATCCAGCCATCCACGTGCAATCACGCCTACCGCGGAATCCTTTCCGTACCGACATCTGATCAGATCGCCCACAGAGCCGTCTCTTAGGTGCGGTAGTAGTCTTCATTATTAAGCCTCCCTTCTCAAGGGTGGGAATACCCATCGCCGCACGACAAAACAGCGACAGGTATAAGCCGGCCCGCATTCGATAGATGCTCTCTGATAATAACTTCCTTTTGTACGGTTGGAGTATATGTTGAAAAAATCTTGTATGTCAAGACATCCGCAAATTTGCTGAAATGGTCCACTCCAAAACACTTGCCCACCGGCAGGTGGAAAACCGTGGCGAACCCGCCTATCGTCGATCCTCAGAGTCATCTTAGACTAAAGACTTGTGGATACTGTTCTTGTCAAGCATCATCGGCAAACCCATGAGAAGATCTTCTCCAGATCAAGGGAGGTCTCCAATAAAGGGGTAGGGCCTAATAGGGTCTGGTACAAACTGACGAAATATGTTAAGCGTTTAAAGGAGGCAAAAACAAATGGCAATTAAGACAAACAGTAAATCCAAGCCAAGACGGATTAAGGAATGGCATCCTGAGAGTGGCAAAGGCGAGAGACCACTTGATGATTGGAAGCGGCTTATGTCTGAACCTTATGAACAAGAAGTAATCAAGACAGAAAAAGACCCTAAGAAGCCATAAATAAGTTAAATACACCAGATGCAATAAATATCCTTTTTCAGGTTTCGTAATGAGTAGGCCAAGGGGTGAAAAAAATCAGTTTATCACGATTGGCCTACCAAATTGCCTGGACCAGTTATTTTCGAAAATCTCTCTGCATTGAATCCCAGTTTCTCTGCCAGGGTGATGAGATTGGGAGAGAATAGCTTCGGAGTCCCGTTCTCTCACCAGCACTTCTCAAGATCGCCGACGCATTCTTCCAGTATCTGGCCCATTAAGTTCTGAGCTTCCTCCAGGGAGATTTCGAGGTCCCACTTCTTTGCCAAGTCGAGGGGTATCAGGGGCCCGCGTGGCTTATGGGCAGGGTATTACCCTCTTTTTCAACTCGTAATCTTCGATTTCCAATCATGGTTGGCCGTCAGAACTCGATGGATATGCCTTACTCTGCAATGGAGTTATTCGAGGGTACGGACTCCTCAGGTGGAACGAGTGGTCCTTTCGGTTAGTCGCTTCTTCAAATCTTCAGGAATGGCGTTGTTGGCCGTTTCTAGGATCACCTTAGGCATAACACCGAAGACCTGGTAAGCATGGTTGAGAACCCGATCATCCCAAATGGCATTGAGGTCGTTTTTGGTTAGCTTTTCGGAAGCGAGAGTCGGTCCCCATCCACCCAATTTGCTGACTACATAGTGATTGGCGATCCTGGCCACCCACTGATTGTTATCTTTGAACCATTCCTTTCCTGATGCAGGAAAGTTGCGCCTGTTTTCTAACAGCCAAGCCAGCGACACCATGTCATGGGCCACCACCGACTCCGAAGCGATTACCAGGCCGTTCTCCGGCTGGAAGACGTGACCTTCATCTGGACCAAAAGTGGTGAGTATCTTATCTGCTGCGGAAAGCACCAACCGCTGCTTCTTGCGTAAGGTTTCGACGGTATTGCCCTCGGCCGTCTTCTCCTGGAGAGTGGATGCGTCCCGATGGTATTCCAGGCGTGTGTCGGTGCGCCAATAACCTACCGCAGCCTTCAGGCCTAGTGTATTACCTGCCAGCACATGACGGCCGCAACGGGGCATGAGAATGATATGTTCTACCTCTTTAAGTATATTAGGCATCATCAGGCCACGCTTCCAGTGGCGGCCGGCTGGAGCATCTTCATAAAAGGCGTCCCATCCCGCTTCTTCAAAAAAATGGATCTCCCCACCCGCCGCCTGGACAGCCCGAGCCATGCCAGAGGCCTCCATCAAACGGCGGGAACTGCCGGTGAGTCCCTCGGGCGAGAGTTTCACGTGCTCGATACCGGACATGTCTCCTACAATCACCCGACGGGCTCCCTTTTGCCTGAGGAGCTCTACCATAGCTCCGATGGCGATTGGGTTCGTCGTGGCTGGATAGGGATTGCCTGAATTAAGGGCCGGTTTGATGAATACAGAATCGCCTTTGGACAGCCAGGAGAAATCGGTGGTTGCTCCGGCTGCGGCTCGAACCGCCAACTTCATAACCTGTTCAGAAGCCTCTCGGCCCACTCCAGCCAGAAAGACTCGAATTGGCCGGCCTGATGCAAGTGACTTGCCCTCTTGAAGAGTCTGGGATGCACCTGCAACACCTTTCCACGAATAAACAGCCATCGCTGATACTCCTGCCATCACTTTTAGAAATTCTCTTCGTTTCAAAAACTTCCACTCCTTTCGAAAAGGGGCTTTGTCTTACCCTTGTAAAACCTAATCGAAAGTTCACCCACTTTGATTTCCAAATTAAAACCAATATAACATAATAGAAGCGAACATGCCCTCTTCTATATACCTGTAGCTGAATTATACCTGTAGCTGAATTTACAAAGGGCGAAGGTTAACATATAAAACCAAGGATTCAGCCCTTGACACGAAACAAACCGAACTGGGAGTCAAGGGGGCGGGCAATTGTTCATTCGATGCATTTCGTCTCAAGACGTTTGCAGAAAGCGTAATTAGCTTGCCGAATTAGTTGGACCGGCTATTTTTGAATATCTTTCCACATTGAATCCCAACTTCTCTGCCAGGATAATTAAATTGGGAGAGAACAGCTTCGGAGTGCCGTTCTCCCACCAACACTTCTCAAGGTCGCCGACGCATTCTTCCAGTATCTGGCCCATTAAGTTCTGAGCTTCCTCCAGGGAGATTTCGAAGTCCCACTTCTTTGCCAAGTCAAGGAGTGACCTGACCTCCTCAGCCTGTTCTGACTGACGGGAAAGATCCGAACCCTTGCCCTTTTGAAGAACGTTCATCCTCTCCATTAATATCTCATTCAAAGCTGAGAGGGATTTCTCCCTCCTCAGCTGATACCCGTGCTCCTTTGCCTCTTCGATAATCCCATCAATCTTCTTTCTTCCGACCGTCCCTTTAAAATCTCTTCTCAGCTCTTTTATTTCTTGAAACAAACGATCGCTGAGTGTGACCTCCGCCGCGACACGAATCTCATACGGAATCTTCAGTCCTTCTCTGGCTAAGGCTTCAACAGCCAGTTTCGTCCGGTCAAAAAGGTCGGCGTAGATCTGGCAGTGTTCTTCGAATTCTTTCTGGATAAGTTTTTGGAGGATGGCCTGTCTCTCGTCCTTAAAAGTATCGCGCATGGTGAAGACCTGATCTCCGAATAAGGAAGTAAGAACTTTGGCGGTCTCCTCCCCACCTTTTCCAAATCCCTCGTGTCCTTTTTGCTTCAGGACATCGAAATGAAGGCCCTCTTTCTTTTCCGATATCCAGGTGCGAAAAACCTCGCTCGCCGACGGAATCAGTCCAAAGAGAAATTCTTTTGGCTCCGGGATGATATCCGAGGTCACCCTTACCTGACCTATGACCAACAAGTTCTCTTCCTTTTCCATCCTTTCATAATGAATCTTCTCCACCCGATAGGAGAAGATTCTTTTCTCTCCCTCCCCATCATCGAGCAAAGAAGTAATGGCAAAATGGTTCACGACCTTTTCGGGTGTGACCCGTTTCGGTCTTACCAGACGCTGGTAAACTTGATCGCCCTTCCCGATTCCAGGAAGATTGCTTTCCGCCTCAGATAAGTGTTGAAGGAATTTCTTCTCAATCTCTCCCTTTGTCAGCTCTTCTGCCAGTTGGATCGCCCTTGCCGCCCGCTGAAGGATAATGATGGTCTCCAGCCCTGCCAGGTCGGCAAAGAACCAGCCGCAGCTCGCAAACATCTGTAAGGTGTGCCTCTGCATCTCCAGGAGCTTAAGTCCCTTGATCCTTCCATTTCCGTCAAGACCTTTGAGCCCGTGCCGTTCAAAGAAGCTCTTGATTCCTTGGGGAGAGCGATTAAGGACGATTTCAATATAGCCATTTCTGGCTTGCCAAACATCCCGAAATATCTTTTCTCCTTCTTTCTCAAAGACCAGGCCGAGTTCATCCCTCAGAAGATCAAGAGCTCCCCTTAAGGGTTTTCTCCATTTCTGATTCCAACCGGGCTGTCCTCCCGTACTGTCCCCGCAATCTTCTTTCCATCTTCCCACCCCATGGCTGCAACTCCAGGAGGTTCCCTCTCCCTTCGGCCCCTCATCAATCTCCACCTCATAAACAGGAGGAAATCGCTTCAGAAAAGCCCCATAATTGATGATCTCCACTCCACGGGAAGGAAAGCCTTGATGGAGTGCGTACGCGAGGGCCATATCGCCGAATTTCTTGTGGTGTCCGTACGTTTCACCGTCCGTTGCAATGTGGATCAGTTGTGGTCTTTCTGCCGACTCCTGGTAGAATTGCAGAAATCGATCGCAGAAGACATTGCCGTCCTTCAAGAGATCCCCAAAGGCAATCTCCTTTGAAATGATCCCATTGTAAAAAAAGATGTCGATGAACTGGTCTACCAGTTTCTTACCGGGCGCATCCTGCATAAAACATCGGTAAGGTTGGGTAGGGTCGATCCGGCCCTGAGAGACATCCGTCCACTTTTTACCTCCGAAGGGCCTTACCCTCAGCGCCTGAAGGGGGCTCAGGATGAGATAACGCATTCCATGTTTGACCAACACCTGAAGGGTTGCGTAATTGACGGCCGTCTCGGGAAGCCACATCGCATCAGGCTTTCGATGGAATCGCTTCTCAAAGTCGGCCATTCCCCAGAGAACCTCTGTTTCCTTATCTCTGTCGTTAGCCAGGGGCAGGATGATGTGGTCATAAGCCTGCCCGATGGCATTCCCGTGGCCGAACCGCTTCAGGCTGAGCTGGTCTGCTTCAAGGATCTTCCGATAGACAGAAGGAAATTTCATCTCCAGCCAGGGGAGGAGCGTCGGACCGAAATTGAAACTCATGGAGGAGTAGTTATTGACGATATCCAGGATCTTGCCTTCCCCGTCAAGGGTCCGGGCATAGGCATTGGGCCGGTAGCACTCGAAGGCAATCCTCTCATTCCAGTCATGAAAGGGATGGGCGCTCTCTTCTGTTTCGATGATTTCAAGCCACGGGTTCTCACGGGGAGGCTGATAGAAATGACCGTGGATGGCGATATAAGCGTCTTTTTTCTTCGAAGGATCGGCCACGAGTAACCTCAATTTATTATCTTACAGGACATCCTCCCGGATTTCAAAACAATTTTCGATCCAGAAAAAAGGCAAAAGATATTAGATGAAAAACCAAGTTGGAAGAGGGATTTTTTACTATCATCTTCAATGATGTTATGGTATGGTTATTCATCAGGCTCTTTTGAACTTGCCCCCAGATAACAAGTAAGGGGATTATTATGGATAAAACGAATGAGAAAATAGAGCAAACGGTGCAGAAATACCTATTGTTAATGAATATGATTGGTATTACGGAGGACCGTCTCGTCCGTTCTGAAATGGTGTATCTCATTGTCAATATTTTTATCTTCTTTACTTCGACCATCTCTCTTCATATACTGCAACCATTCGGTTCATCCTATTTCTACGTAAGCACCTATTTCTTCCTGTTTTGGTTCGTTATCGGCATGTTCGTTTGCATATTATGGATTGCATCCGCGATGAGGTTGCAACTTAAGTTGAAGCTTCGTTATTTTCAAGCCAGATATCTTGAGCGAAAGATGGATTCATCAGGCGAGAACTTTTGTTCTGATGAGGATATCTTTTTTAATCCGAAAATAAGGAATATAGAGAGCCCTGATAAGAAGGAGCTCCTGCAGTATCCTGTGAAGGGTCTCTGCCGGATGGACGGATTCATAGGCGCCGCTAAACCACGTCACCTCACCTGGATTCTGCCGAGTGTTTTCTTCACCCTCTATCTGTTGACTTTTATAAGTGTCGTACTGTTTAGCCTGATGGGGGTGTAGCATCCTTAATCCACACTAAATGAAATACCATCCCCGATACCCTTTGAATTGAAAACCATCAGCGTATCAGCCTCCTCACGTTACGTTGCAGTCACAGGATATAAAAAAGCCTCTTTATATTCACTTACAATGGGAGAGCTCAACTCCTTACCGGTAACTTCCTCCGTCCTACTTTTTTGGATCTTTGGTTTCGTAAATGCGTTTCTTGATCTGGCCGATCTCCTGGGTAACGGGAATCTCTTTGGGACAGACCTCCGTGCACTTCCACAGGGTCTGGCAACCCCAGGCGCCGTTCTTGTGATCCAGGAGAGCAATCCTTTCCTCCGAACCCTCATCTCTCGAATCGAAGAGATACCGAAAAGAGCGGACAAGGGCAGCAGGGCCGACATAGCCTGCTGTCTCCGGATTCTGATTGACGGGGCAGGCTGCCGTGCAGCAGGCGCAGAGGATACAACGGATGGCTTTCTCAAGAAAGTTCTGCTGCTCCGCCGACTGACTTCTTTCCTGGTCGGGTGGAAGAGTTTTTGTGATCAGATAAGGCTTGATCGAATTGTACTTCTCAAAGAAGGGGTCCAGGTTAACGATCAAATCTTTGATCACCTTAAATACCGGAAGAGGCTCGATCAGAACCTCCTCTTTATAGTCCCGGGCCAGCTTCTGACAGGGAAGGCCGCAGATGCCGTTGATCCTCATCCCGTCCGATCCGCAGATGCCATGGCCGCAAGACCATCGGTAGGAGAGCGTTGGGTCTTGCTCCCATCGGATTCGGTTGAGGCAATCAAGAAGTCGATCCATCGGATCGGCCTCCACCTCATAGGTTCGGTAGTGAGGCTTCTCGTCCTTCTGGGGATCAAAGCGAAAGATCTTTAGCTTGATGAGCATGTATTCCTTTCTTCCCCCTCACCCTATCCCTCTCCCGCGAGAGACTGTGTCACAATTATAAAAGCCCGTCCCAAATAGGGCGGAAAAGGCGGTCGGGTGGAAAAGCTTTAGAGCGGCAACCTTTTACGCGTGAAATTCAGACGTTGAAGATCCATGAGATGACTCCATTTTCCATAAGCACCCATTAGTCATTCCTAAAAGACCGCATTCTAAAGCATTGAAACCCGACTGTCTCTTCCGCCAGGGCGGCGATTACGACACAGTCTCCGAGAGGAGAGGGGAAAGCTGAGGGATTCAGGTTTCGTTACTCTTCAATCCGCGATCCGCAATCTACAATCCGCAATTTCTTAATAGACCCTCGCCTCGGGTTGGAATCGCGTGATCTTCACGGGTTTATATCTCGCTTCAGGTCCCTTTGGGGTTTGAAAAACGAGGGTATGCTTTAGAAAGTATCGATCTGCTCTCGACGGGAAGTCCTCCCGATAGTGGGCTCCCCGGCTCTCCCTTCGATGGAGGGCGCTGAAAAGGATCACCTCCGAGAGGTCAATCTGATGGCCCAGCTCGAATGCCTCCATCAATTCATAATTGAAGGTCTTTCCTTGGTTCATCACCCCAGTCTCTTGGTAGCGTCCTTTCAGGTTTTGGATCTCCTCTATCCCCTTTTTTAAGCCTTCCTCATTTCGAAAGACCGACCCGTAATCCATCATCACAGACCGCATCTCTTTTCTGAGGGGATCGATTTTCTCTTGGCCGTGACGGCTCGATAATCGGGCCATCTTTTCTTCGGCCGATTTCAGGCTGTCCTTCGAGGGGGACGGATGATCAATATCCTTGATCTTGTCTTTCATCACCAACCCGCTTCTCCTGCCGAAGACGAGTAAATCGAGGAGGGAATTGCAGCCGAGTCGGGTCGCACCGTGAACCGAGACGCACGCACATTCTCCGGCGGCGTACAGCCCCGGGACGATCGTGCCCTTCTCATCGGCCAGGACCCTTCCATCGACGTCCGTAGGGATGCCTCCCATCATATAATGGCAGGTGGGCGCCACCGGGACCGGGTCGTAGACCGGATCAATTCCTGTGTAGATCCTGACAAAGGAAGCAATCTCCCAGAGTTTCTCCTGAATCTTCTCTTCCCCAAGATGAGTGAGGTCAAGATGGACATAGCCCTTTCCGCCAATCCCCCTTCCCTCTCGGATCTCCGTGAGAATCGCTCTGGAGACGACATCTCTCGCCGCCAGATCCCTGACGGTCGGGGCATATCGCTCCATGAACCGCTCGCCCAATCGGTTGCGCAAGAAACCGCCCTCGCCTCTTGCCGCTTCGCTGACCAGAATCCCCAAAGGGTAGAGCCCTGTGGGATGAAACTGGACAAATTCCATATCTTCGAGCGGAATTCCCAGGTTGTACACCAGGCTGAAAGTTTCCCCAGTGGTTGCATTGCCATTGGAGGTTGTCGTGTATACCTTTCCGGACCCTCCGGTGGCCAAGAGAACGGCCTTGGCCTGAAGAAGATGGATTTCTCCTGTAGCCAGATCGTAGATCACTACTCCCACGCATCTTCTTTTATCCATGACCAGCGAAAGCAGATAGTGTTCAGGATAGAACTTTGCCTGATGGCGGAGGCACTGGTCGAAGAGGGTGTCGAGAACGACCCTTCCGGTATGGTCTGCGGCATAACATGCTCTCTTTACGGGTTTCTTTCCATAATCCCGGGTATGGCCGCCGAAGTTCCGCTGGGCGATTTTTCCCTCGGCAGTGCGACTGAACGGAACGCCCATGTGCTCCAGCTCATAGATGGCCCTCGGCGAATCCTTGACCAGGATCTCGATGGCATCCTGATCCCCCAAGTAATCGCCGCCCTTGACGGTATCGTAGAAATGCCATTCCCAATGGTCCTCTTCCTCATTGCCGAGAGGGGCGGTAATCCCTCCCTGGGCCGCTCCGGAGTGAGATCGCGTGGGAAGAACTTTACTGACTACGGCCACGTTTGCCTTACCCACACACTCCACCGCTGCCCGAAGTCCTGCCAGGCCGGCTCCCACGATGACGATATCATGTTGAAAGATCATTTCGACCGCTCTTCAATCGGAATATACGGACACGCCTGGGGACCGCAATAGGTCCCCACATAATCCGCATCCGGACGATACAACTCGGGCTTGGGTTGGGCTTCCGCAAACTTCTCTTCAATGATATGGGCTGTCCAGCCTGAGATCCGTGAGATGGCGAAAACAGGGGTGAAGAGGTCAATCGGGATCCCCATCATGTAATAGACCGAAGCGCTGTAAAAATCGACATTGGGATAGATATCCCTCCCCTTCAACTTTCTAAACTCTTCTTTGGTGGCTACCTCAACCGTCTTCGTCAATTCAAACCATTTTCGATCTCCCAGACGATCTGCCAGCTGGCTGCAGATCTCCCTGAGGATCGTCGCCCGGGGGTCCTCGGTGTGGTAAACCGCATGACCCATGCCCATCACTTTTCCCCCCTTTTGGAGTCTTTCGGAAACCCAGGATTTCACGCGAGCCACATCTCCAATCTCCAGAAGCATCTTCATGACCTCGCTATTCGCTCCGCCGTGAAGCTCTCCTGAAAGCGCTCCGAGAGCCGCTCCGATGGAAGCGTAGAGATGGGCATGGGTCGAGGCCACCTCCCGACCCGCAAACGTGGAGGCATTGAAAGAATGCTCGGCATGGAGGATCAGACAAATATCGAAATCGCGCGCCGTGGCTTGATTAGGGAGAGATCCGGACAACAGGTATAAGAAATTTCCCGCATGGGTCAGTTCAGCATTGGGATGAACCGGCTTTTTCCCCTTTCGAATACGATCCCACGCAGCCACAACGGCGGGCAGCTTTGCGATGAGCCGGATTGCTTTGTTGAAATTGGCCTCCTTCGTCTCATCGTGCAACTGAGGATCGTGGCTCGCCAGAATAGGAACGGCTGCCTGCATGATGTCCATGGGATGAGAAGTCACCGGCATCGTCTTCATAAATCGATAAACGACCTCCGGAATCTCCCTTTCGAAGATCAGCGCCGACTCAAACTTTTTCAGCTCCTCTGCCGCAGGGAGATGGTCATGGAGCAGAAGATAGGAGACTTCTTCAAAGGTGGAATGAACGACAAGATCGCAGATATTTAACCCTCGATAAATGAGGTTTCCTTTCTCCCCGTCGACATCCGAGATGCGCGTATCTGCGACCTTCACCCCCCGAAGGCCGATATTCTTCGTGTCCTGTATCTGCTCCATCTTTTTTATGAATCCTCCCGCATGGCCCCCTTACAATCCATCCACGTCACCGCTGCAAAAACATCGATCCCAAATTCCATTATAAAATTATAGGGGATGGATTTGGAAATAAATGGGGTCGATTCGGTATTTTGCCTCAAAAAGAACCTTATTTTATGTGGAAAATATTCAATCGTAAAATGGTCCGCGTATCCTCACTTACTAATCGATCCGTAACTGAATGGACATCTGATTCACCCACCCCCACCCTTTCCCTCCCCCTGAAGAGGAGGGAAGTTGTTCTATTCTTCCTTCTGAAGGGGGAAATTACTATTCTCCTCCCCCTTCAAGGGGGTCAGGAAGGGGATGGGGATTGGCCCAAGCAGTACAATTATGTCTTCTCAATTATGGCCTCATTTGCAAGAGGATGTGTCCCAATTATGGGTAAGCAAGCATATGTATGCTACCACATTATTATTAGAATCCGTAAAATCTGTCAGTCTGTCATGCCGGACTTGAGAAGCCTGCCCCGTACTTGATACGGGGGCATCCAGAAGCCGTCAAAAAACACTGGATTCCGGCTGGAGTTTATCCCGATGGAAATCGGGGCCGGAATGACACCCTCTTATGAAAACCGTAGTTTATCGGAAGACACTAATTCGAGAATCGAAGCCTGTGAGGGGACAGGCGGCTGGCTGAGGAAATTTTAGAGCGGAACCTTTTATCATGTAAATCCATGCGCATCTACCTCATCAAGACACCATTTCCAATGACAGGAATGGTGCACCAAACCTGTCGAAAATCCGCAATTCTAAAGCTTCCGAAGCTGGTCGCCTGTCTGCTCACAGGGTCTATCGTAGAATTGGAGATACTCCCATATTTTGGGCTTGACGTTTCGTTGCAGAGGAAGCGGTATGATTCAGCAACCCTCCTGCCAGGAGGATCTCTATTTCTCTTTGGTTGAGCCCGTGCAAAACTTCAAAGGACCTCTTCTGGGTCTCGTTTGCAATCGTGAGAAAATCGCCCGCCTTCAGTCCTTTTCGCAGATCCCTGATCCGGAGAGTATCTCCCTGCTGGATCCTTAGAAATTCATTGGGATCTTTAAAGGCCAGAGGAAGAATCCCAAAATTGATCAGATTGGAACGATGGATGCGGGCATAGGATTTCGTCAGGATGGCTTTGATCCCGAGGTACATTGGAGCCAGAGCGGCATGCTCCCTGCTCGAACCCTGTCCATAATTTTCACCCCCGACCACAAACCCGCCTTCCAATTGCTTTGCCCTCTTGACGAAGCGGGCATCGATCCTTTCGAACAGGTGTTCTGAAATAGCAGGGATATTGGATCGGAGAGGAAGGACCTTGGCCCCGGCAGGAAGAATATCGTCGGTGCTAATATTGTCCCCCACTTTCAGAATAACCGATCCCTCTATGAAATCCTCCAGGGGACCGCGAAGGGGCAAAGGCTTGATATTGGGCCCTCGCTCGATCACCACTTTTTCCGGCCTTGAAGGGGGAGAAAGAATGAGGCTGTCGTCGATGAAGAATCTCGCAGGCATGGGGACACGAGGCGGTTTTGGACCCAATTTTCTTGGATCGGTGATGGAGCCCTTCAGGGCGCTTGCGGCAGCCACGTAGGGACTTGCCAGATAGACCTGATCCTCTGGTGTCCCGCTCCGGCCCGGGAAGTTCCGATTCATCGTCCGGACGGAGATGGCACGAGAGGGAGGGGCCTGCCCCATGCCGATGCATGGGCCGCAGGCTGACTCCAGAATGCGTGCTCCGGCGCCGATCAGGTCGGCCAACGCCCCATCTCGGGCGATCATCTCAAAGACCTGCTTTGAACCGGGGGTAATGGTGAGGCTGACGTCCGGATGGATCTTTTTCCCCTTTACGATTTTAGCGACACTCATTAAATCGAGATAGGAGGAATTGTTACAGCTCCCGATACAAACCTGCTTGACCTGTTTTCCAGCCACCTCTCTGACAGGACAGACCCTGTCCGGGCTGGAAGGTTGAGCAATGAGAGGCTCCAGCCTGCTGACATCGATTTCAACGATCTGATCGTATTCCGCATTTTTATCCGGCTCGAGGGGAATCCAGTCTTTCTTCCTGCCCTGCGCTTTAAGGAATTCGAGGGTTCTTTCGTCGCTTGGGAAGATCGTGGTGGTGGCTCCCAGTTCCGCTCCCAGATTGGCAATGGTAGCTCTTTCCGGGATAGAGAGGCTCTTCATTCCCGGCCCTCCAAATTCAAAGATCTTTCCCACCCCTCCTCTAACGCTTAACCGTCTCAGCAGCTCCAACATGATATCTTTTGACGCGACCCAGGGAGGAAGCTTCCCCTTCAGATTCACCAAGACGACCTGTGGCATCTCGAGGTAGTAAGGCTCGCCCGCCATGGCCAGGGCGACATCCAGTCCGCCCACTCCAATGGCGATCATCCCCATTGCACCGGCATTGGGAGTATGGCTATCCGAGCCAAGAAGGACCTGTCCGGGCTTTGCAAACCGTTCCAGATGGACCTGATGGCAGATGCCGTTGCCGGGTTTGGAAAAGAGAATTCCGTATTTTGCGGCAAAGGTTTGCAGGAATCGGTGGTCGTCGGCATTCTCGAATCCGGTCTGAAGCATATTGTGGTCCACATAGCTGATCGAGAACTTAGTCCTGACCCTCGGGATCCCCAAGGCCTCAAACTGAAGGTAGGCCATCGTGCCCGTGGCATCCTGCGTGAGGGTCTGGTCAACGGAGATAGCGATGTCTTCATGAGGCGTTAATTTTCCGCCGACCAGATGCGTCCCAAGAATTTTTTGCACGAGATTCCTGCCCATCCCTTCCCTTCCTCTGCATCATCAAGCTCAGGAATGATAATCGACGCCTCTGCAATTTGTCAATCAAATCTCCCGCAGCGTTATTCGAAGGTCCTATCACCTTAAGACATTACATTTCCGTCATTATTTTCTTGACAAGAATTTCGACATATGTCATTATAATTATGACAAATGTCATATTGAGCCGAGGAGCAAAATGCAATTAACTGCCATTGAAAAAATATTAGGCGGACAAAGGGTGCTTCATATGAGAATACAGAAGCGACAAGACTTGATCGCGTTGAGTGATCACGGGGTGACGAAAAGCGCCCTGTTGAATCTCGCGAGATATTTGTCTTTTCCGATAGATCAAATTGCAGCGCTTCTACCGATCAGCGGGCGGACCATACAAAGATACAACTCTCGCCAACATTTTAATCGCGCCGTATCAGAACAGATTTTGCAAATTGCCGAAGTGGTTGCAAAAGGCGTTGAGGTCTTCGAAGAGAAAGACCATTTTCTCCTCTGGATGAAACAACCTAATATTGCGCTCGGGAATAGGACGCCTCTCAACCTACTCAGCTCAAGGTTCGGGACGCAAATGGTCCTCGATGAACTTGGGCGAATCGAGCACGGGGTGCTCTCTTAGTGCGGGTTTTTCGGATTGCTAAAACTCGATCCATTCGCGATCTATCAGGAGCCGGAGCAAGGGTGTATGGGGGAAGATGGAATCGAAAGAATATCCCTATCGTTTATACCTCAGAAAATAGATCGCTTGCTACATTGGAATTTTTGGTTCATGTCCCTTTATCCCTACTACCAAACAATCTAAGTATTGCCTGTCTTGAAATACCGGATGACATCTTTGTTGAACAAATCTCGATGGCTGTTCTGCCAAAGAACTGGCGGGACTACCCCGCCCCTCCAGAATTGGCTGATTTGGGATCCGAATGGGCCATAGCCATGCGTTCACTTTTGCTTCGTGTCCCTTCGGTGGTTGTACTGAATGAATTCAACATACTGATCAATCCAATACATCCGGACATGGACAGAGTGGTTATTACCCGTGCCGAAAGTTTTATCTTTGATAGACGCCTGCTTCGAAAATAAAGGAATTCCCGTCTTCTCCGTCAGATGAACGAATCAGGATGACCACAAGAAGGAGGCCAAACATGGCGAGCTCAGATCAAAAATACCGAATAGAGAGAGATTCGATGGGTCCTGTCCGGGTTCCGAAAAAGGCTTACTATGGGGCGCAAACGCAAAGGGCCATTGAAAACTTTCCGGTGAGCGGTTGGCGATTCGGAAGGGAGTTTATCTACGCCCTGGGCCTCGTCAAATATGCTTCGGCCAGGACGAACCGTGAACTCGGTCTCCTCGGAAAGAGAACTGCCGGGGCGGTCGAGCGGGCCGCCCGGGAGATGATGGAGGGAAGATGGGATGACCAGTTCGTGGTAGATATCTTTCAAACCGGCTCCGGGACGTCCACCAACATGAATGCCAATGAGGTGATTGCCAATCGCGCCAACGAAATGTTGGGAATCAAAAAAGGGACCTATCGGCCCGTTCATCCCAATGACCATGTCAATCTGGGCCAGTCGAGTAACGATGTCTTCCCTTCTGCCATCCACATCGCCTCGATCACCTTCCTCCAACAAAAACTTCTCCCGGCGCTAAGCGATCTCCATACGGCTTTAAAGAATAAAGGAAGAGAATTTCATTCCATCCTTAAAATCGGGAGGACCCATCTCCAGGATGCCACCCCGATCCGATTGGGTCAGGAATTCGGAGGGTACGCTCGCCAGGTGGAATTGGGCATCCATAGAATCCAGAAGGCCATGAGGTCCCTGTTTGAACTTCCGTTGGGAGGGACAGCGGTGGGCACGGGGATCAACACGCATCCCCTCTTTGCAAAGAAATCCATCTCCATCATCAATCAGGCGACCGGTTACCTATTCCATGAGGCGATTGACCATTTCGAGGCACAGGGCGCTCGAGATGCCTCGGTCGAAATGAGTGGGGCTTTAAAAACGGTGGCTACCAGTCTTATTAAAATCGCCAACGACATCCGGTGGCTCGGTTCAGGCCCCCGGTGCGGAATCGGAGAAATCCATCTGCCGGACACCCAGCCCGGTTCTTCGATCATGCCCGGGAAGGTCAATCCGGTTATTCCGGAATCCCTGATCCAGATATGCGTCCAGGTGATCGGAAACGACTCGGCCATCTCCCTGGCGGGGCTCAGCGGCAATTTCGAGCTCAACGTGATGATGCCGTTGATCGCTTACAATCTGCTGCAATCCCTGTCTCTCCTCACCAGCGGAGTGGATAACTTTTCGAAAAAATGTGTCAAGGGATTGAAGGCAGACCGCAAGCGCTGCGAAGAGATGATCGAAAAAAGTCTGGCCCTTGCCACGGCACTGACGCCGATCATCGGATACGAGGAAGGGGCTCGGATCGCAAAAAAGGCTTACCTTCAGAATAAGACCATTCGTGAGGTGGCAGAGGAGGAGAGACTTCTTTCAAAAGAAGAATTAAATCGTTTACTCGACCCTCGACGGACGATTGCCCCTATTTCTTCCCCTTCAAGCAGAAGAACAAGACGATTCCCCCGACGATCATAAAGGATGAAAGCATCTGCCCCATGGTAAAGGGGCCGAGGATGAATCCGAGCTGGGGATCCGGCTGCCTGAAAAATTCAAGGAAAATTCGAAACAACCCGTAGAGAGAAAGAAAGACGGCCAAAAGCCCGCCATCGGGCAGTTTCTTATCTTTGAGAAACCAAAGGATCAGAAACAGGACGCCTCCCTCCAACGCGCTTTCGTAAAGTTGCGAAGGGTGCCGGGGAAGGTGATCTTTGTCAGTTGCAAAGATCATCGCCCAGGGGACGTGAGTGACCCGGCCATAGAGCTCTCCGTTGATGAAATTCCCGATTCTTCCCAAGCCCAATCCAACGGGTGCCGTGACAATGAAGAGGTCAGCGATCTTCCAGAAAGATTTCTTATTTTTCCAGGAAAAGAGGATCCCAACGATCAGGACGCCGATCAGCCCTCCGTGAAAGGACATGCCGCCATGCCAGATGGCGAAGATCTCGAGGGGATCGTTGAGGTACATCTTAAGGTCATAGAATAGGACATATCCCAAACGTGCTCCGATGATTAAGCCGAGAATGAGATAAAAATAGAGATTTTCCACGTCCAGTTTCGAAACCCCAAAATCTTTTTTCTTCAGTTGATACCGGACCAGGAGATAGGAAGCGAAAAATCCGAGGACATACATCAACCCGTACCAGCTCACCCGAATGGGTCCGAGGTCGATGGCGATGGGATTAAAATTGACGGTCATGGTTCTTTACCTCTCCTGCAATTCAGACAAGAGACGTCAGACAAAACACTTCAGACTTCAGACTTTTCTCACATATATCCTAACACTACCTTCATTTTTCGCCATTCAGTCTGAGGTCTGTGGTCTGGAGTCTCCTGTCTGCATTATTTTATTAGACGATGACCAAACAATCAAGCCCCTTTCGAGTCCTCCCCTCTTTGGCAAAGAGGGGCGACCTGCCTACGCGAAGCCGCTTCGGCGAAGGCAGGGGGGAGATTTTATCAACATAATTTTAGAACTCCCCTTTTTCCCCTTTGCCAAAGGGCGATAGAAAACCCATAACTGAGGGATTACAATTCTGTGAATTTTTTTCTTGACATTGACAAGAAGGCTACCTAAAATCCTCACAAATTCCACTCCATTGTGCCCTCATCCCCGAAGTTGGGAGAGAGGGTAAGTGTGAGGGTGGTTTGAACTCTACGTGTAGAATCTCTGCTTGAGATGAAGAGGGGCCGGGTTAGTCAGCCCATGACAGCTTCGTCATTGCGGGCGATGAAAATAATCGGGATTATCCTCCCCCTTGGGGGCATAAGCGCTAACTTAAATATTTTCTCCCCTTGAAGAGGAGAATTAGACCTTCATAACTTCCTCCCTTACAAGGGGAAAGTTAGACCTCCATAACTCCCTCCCCTTCAAGGGGAGGGTTAGGGCGGGGATGGGGTAGATTGTGATCGGCCAGACAAACAAGAAGATACGTTCGGGCAAACTGCACCGAGCGTTACGTAACAACATGTCTGACGCGGAACAGGTTTTGTGGAATGTTCTGCGTGGCCGACAGATTTCGGATCTCAAGTTCCGCCGTCAGCATCCATTTGGTGATTATATCCTCGACTTTGTCTGCCTGGAAAACAAGCTGGTAATCGAGGTGGATGAAGGACAGCATGGGCAGCAGGTAAGGTATGACGAAAATCGCACACAAGAACTGCAGGCGGCCGGTTTTTGCGTTCTCCGATTTTGGAGCAATGAGGTTCTTAAGCAGATGCAATCGGTAAAGGAGAAGATTTCCTTAGTAGTTCAGAGTCTGCAATCCCGTCCCCCTCCCAGCCTCCGAAGCTGTGAAAAAATTCAGCTACGGTGAGGGTTAGGATTATTGAATTTCACTTTTTGAATGGATGATTAAGTTTCAATGGTGAATAACTTAAAACTGTCGATTAACCTCCACTCATCCATTAGTCCCCTCGATCTTTATCCGAGGGGATACTCTAGCGGTTTAGCCTCAGGCTTGGGCCAGCCTCTGCGGCTTCCAGCAAAGGCGAATCCATTGGCAGATGTTGTAGGTCAAACAAGCCCACAAGGACTCCAAAGTGACCTTGGCCAAACCACGCAACCGAAATTGACGCAACCCTATTTTGTCCTTAATCCACGCGTTAGGAAATTCCGCCACCCCCGCCCGCTGCTTATAGATAGCCTGAGCTTGCGGCGTCTCCATCTTCGCTTGAAATGCTACGATCTCTGGCGTCGCTCCGCTCCGTACCAACGATTGGCCTCTCTTCGTCCCAGGGCAACACTTCGCTTGAAACTCACACCCTCGACACTCAGAAGCTTTGGCTCGGTAGCGACGCCGCAACGTCGCTCCCTGCTGCTCCTGAGTTTCATAGAGAAGTACCTTGCCCGCCGGGCATCGATAACAATCAGCGCTCTCATCGTACTCAAAGGCCTGTAGTGTTTAAGGTGTCTTAAGGTGTCAGGTCTTGACATTTGACATAAGGTAGTAATTGTGGTATGGAGATTTGCTATGGGTAGGCCACTTCGGATAGAGTATGCTGGCGCTTTATATCACATCACTGCGCGAGGCAACGAGAGGAAGAGGATCTTCCTTGATGATGCAGATAGGAAGAAGTTTTTAGGAATACTCGGGGATTATCATGACCGTTATGGAATTCTCATCCATGGTTATGTTCTCATGGACAATCACTATCACCTGATCCTTGAAACCCCAAAGGGGAACCTACTGAAAGTGATGCATGGGTTAAATGGAGGATATACGGGCTATTTTAATCGGAAATACGGGAGGACTGGGCATCTATTCCAAGGAAGGTATAAAGGGATTATTGTAGATAAGGACTCCTATTTAATCCCATTGAGCAGGTATGTGCATTTGAATCCAGTCAGGGCGAGGGTGGTGGAGAGGCCTGAACAATACCGATGGAGCAGTTATCCGGGATACATTGGGAAGGGGAAGCAACACGAGTGGATGGAGTACGCATGGATACTGTCTCAGTTTGGCAGCCGGAGGTTAAAGGCAAAGAGGAAATATAGAGAATACACGGAGGAGGCATTAAAAAAGAAGGTTGAGAGTCCCCTTAAGAACCTTCGCAGTCAGGTGATCCTTGGGGGAGAGGAATTTGTAAAAGCGATAAAAGGGCTGCTCACGGGAAAAGCCCTGAGTCAGGAGATCGTAGAACGAAAAAGACTTATAGAGTATCCGCTCTTAGATGAGGTGGTTGGAATAGTTGCTAAGGTTTTTAAGATTAGGGAAGAGGAGATTCGAGGGAGAGGAAGGAGGGCCAATCGGGCGAGGAATGTAGCTCTTCATTTGGTCCGGCGGTATACGGGACTTGGGAATAAGGAGATCGGGGAGATCTTTGGGGGGATTCATTATAGTGCGGTGAGCAAGGCGTCTGGGAGGTTGAGAGAAGGAATGACCTCTGACAAGAGATTATCGAAACTTGTTGGTGAGGTTGAGTCTCATTTCAAGACCTGACACCTTTTTGCATCTTCCGGTGATAGTTGTCGGTGGGATAAACAATATGGATGACATTAATTGTATTATCAAGAATAATAATATAGATTTTGTTTCAATGAGTCGTCCATTTATTATCGAACCGGATATTGTTAGCAAATTCAATAAAGGAACTCAGACTAAGTCAAAATGCATAATGTGTAACTTTTGCCTGATAATAGCTGAGGAAAAACCATTGAAGTGTCATTATGGGAAATTGTAACTTTCTCTTACCTAATTTTTGAAGGCGGTCTATAATAGCGTTAACGATTAATAAACGCGGTAATTCCAGACCAATTTCACAAAAAAAAGGAGCAACAATGCGGTGGTACCACTATGTGGCGTATTTCTTCGGGGGCGCATTCCTCGCGAACACCCTGCCCCATCTCGGCAATGGGATCTCGGGGCATGCCTTCCAGAGCCCATTCGCATCACCACCTGGGGTAGGCTTGTCCTCCTCGATGGTCAATGTCCTATGGGGCCTCTTCAACCTTGCCGTGGGCTATCTGCTCGTCTGTCGTGTAGGCAGCTTTAATCTGCGCAAGACCCAGCACGTGCTCGTCCTCGGGGCGGGCATCCTGATCATGTCGCTAATGCTTGCCCACGCATTCGGACGGTTCCACGGGGGGCTGTGAGCCTGCCTTTTCAATAAGATCAGCTCCTCTAAGATATTGAAAACAGGCTCCCAATAGACCCCTGTGGTCTCCATTACCACACGTGAAGAAGGGGGGCGTCCATAAAAATATAAGATTCTACTCTTCCTTGAGTTTGAGATGTTTCTCTATGACGATCCTCGCCCCTCGTTTCATCGATGGTTTCTAACGGCGTAGCCCAAATTTTATCAAAAGCGAACAAAGATACAATCAAAAATTCCATGATTTTCCACCAGATGAGCGCCTGATCAACACCAAAATGCCAACAATGATAAGAATAATTGGCCACCACTGAGACATGAGTGAGCGAAGAGGCGGTAGCCAGCCAAGATTAGACAGGAGGACTATTTTGAAAGCCGGCTTACCTTCCAAATTATCAAAATCCGTCAATTCAAACTTGGTTCTTGCCTCTGACTGTCCGGGAAAGGGCGCTGCCGAACGCACAATCGAAGAAGCCATTACCTCACCGGGAAGTACAATCTCTTGAGGTGCTTCCATTTTTCAGTCAAATTCCTGCCCCGTCGGATCTGAATTTCAACTTCGCTCTCAGTCGCTGACTGAATTTTTCAGTCAACCGAAATTTTTGGAATTAAAAGTGACGGCCCCTTTGTTTCCACACGATCGGATCCCAAGGACCGGGGCCGGGAGGGAAACCGGTGGGATAGCTTGACACGAATGATCCTGTAGTGTATTGTAGTGGAAGGAGGCAGGAGATGCGCTCGGTCCTTTCGGTAAGTTTGTCTGAAGAAGTATCGTCCGAACTCGAGAAGTTGGCAAGAAGCACGGGCCGGACCAAAAGCGACATTGTCAAGGAGTCGATCGATCTCTATCTATGGGAGGCGCGATTCCGTAAGTTACAGAGGCGGGTAGGCACAAGAGCCAAGAAGGCCGGCATAGTCAACGAAGAAGACGTGCTGAAGGCCATATCGTGAGAGCCGTTTTTGATACGAATGTTCTGGTGGCCGCCTTTGTCAGTGAAGGCGTCTGTTCTAAACTTCTCATTCGAGCACGAAAGAGACAATTTCACCTTTTTATCTCCGATTTCATTCTCCAGGAGTTTGAGCGGGTTCTCATCAGGAAGCTTAGGGTTCCAAGAAACGAGGCAAAGGATGCGGTAAGACTTATTTCAGAAGCCACCTCTGTGATTCTTCTTCCTCAAAGGCTTGATGTGCCTGTCTGCCGTGACGCAGAGGATGATAACGTATTAGCGTGCAGCCTGGCAGCGCAGACCGATTATCTGGTCACGGGAGATGCAGATCTTTTGGACCTGCGATCTTTTCGGAATACTCTCATCATCTCGCCGCGGGATTTTGAGTCACTCTTTGTTGATTAACGGCCCAATATCTCCATTCAGTGACGCAATGGTTTTTTTGGGAACGCTCAGCGTGCCGTCGATTTAGGGGAAGCAGCAAGGGCACAAAGGAGAAAGATTGTGAGAATTTCTCCTCACCATGCTGCATCACTGCCGCCTTGGGCAAGGCGTGTTCCTCTATAATCGTGCCACACAAGAGAGATGAGGAACCGTCAGAAATCTTTCTTTCTGCGCACCTGTCCGTAGTGAACAAGGGCATACATGGCGCGAGCACACTGTTCCGGTGTGTCGTAGATCGGTATCCCGCCTTCTCTAAGGATGCCTTCCATGATATCGTGTTCCATCCGGGCAAATCGAAGACAAATAACGGGTTTATTATATTTCTTCGGCAGCGATGCGTAGACCTTTGCTCCGTCAAGGGCAACTCGAACGGGTTCGGGGAGCGAATCAGAATTCCGATCAATTTTTAGAGAACGATCCCAGATTTGCGGACTGACCGGCACGTTGCTGATGACGCCGTCGATATAATCAAGCTTGAGCAGCTTTTCTATTATTTCCGCCTCCTGAAGCGCTGTGCGTGCGCTTCCGGCAAAGTCGATGGGATTTTTTGCCGGGGGTGCGTGTGCCGGAAGCAATGCGGTGATACTGGATGCGGTGTCCGCGTCCAATTCCGGCAGGTCGAGGCCAAGGGCCGAGCAGGCATCTGTTCCGACAACCCCCTGTCCTCCGCTCCCGAGTATGGCGACGCGGTTGCCGTCAGCCAAGGGCAGCTCAACAAGCGCCTCGGCCATTTCAAAGAGATGGAAGGATTCGTCCACCTGCAGCAATCCAATCTGCTTGCATACGCCGTCAAAGATCCTCTCGGATCCTGCAATCGATGCCGTGTGTGACAGGGTGGCCCGCGCGCCGGCCGCAGAACGGCCAGCCTTATAAACGACAATGGGTTTTTTCTTTATCACCCGGCGGGCGACCGTGAAAAAACGCCTGCCGTCTTTCAGTCCCTCGAGGTAGAGCACGATTACCTTCGTATCCTCATCGTCCGCGAGGTATTCGAGGTAGTCAGATACCTGAAGGTCGGCCTGGTTTCCGATACTGATGAATTTGCTTAACCCGTATCCCTTGCTGCTGGCGACCTGGGCCATAGCAACGCCAAAGGTCCCGCTCTGTGAAATAAATGCAATCGGACCCGCTTTGGGCGCCTGGGGAAAGCATAAACTGAGTTGTCCCGCGGCGCTCCATATGCCCATGCCATTAGGTCCCACCAGCCTGATACCGCCTGAACGGGCCACCTCTACCATCGCGCGCTCAATTTCCCTTCCCTCTTCGCTGACCTCGGCAAAGCCGGCGCTTATCACAACGGCCGCTTTGATGCCTTTCTCGATACAGTCACGCAAGACGCCCGGAACCGTTGCCGCAGGCGTGGTGATCACGGCAAGATCAATAGCAGCCGGCACCGCGGAGACGCTGGAGTAGGTAGAAAGCCCCAATATTTCGCGTTTTGTGGGGTTGATGGGGTAAATGGCCCCCTTGAAGCCCGTTTTCAGAGGCCTCGCAACCATCAGGTACCCCCACTTTCCGAAAGTGTCCGATGCCCCTATCACGGCTATTGATTTTGGTTTGAAAATGTAGTCGAGCTCTTCGCTTATCTTCTTGTTCAAGTATGCTCCTCTTAGAAATAAAGCCGCGTTTGAATCTCTAATGGGATAGACCAAGTGCCATCGAAATGAAATAAATATACAACCTGAATTCTTAGAAATAAAGGGGGCCGGGTCATTTGTTTCCCGGGACCTCAAGAACGAGAGCAGGAAACAAATTCCTTGACATCTTAGAAATCTTTGTTAAAGTATTCACTAATTAAGAAAGGAGGCTACCGATGGCGTTTTCAACGGATTCGACACTGGGAGAAATCTTAGATAATGAGAAGGGCAAGGCTGTTTTGGAGAAACACATGCCGGGCGTATCGAGTGACCCTCGGACGGCCATGGGCCGGGGCATGACCCTGAAACAGATTGCAGCTTTTATGCCTGGGCAGATTACACCTGCTCTGCTTGAAGCCATCAACGCAGATCTGAAGAAAATCTAATTTGATCTTACGTGATTCGGAGTGAGCAACCTTCCGGTGTCGTCGGAGCGACATAGGTTGATGCCGCCGGATGTGTGCATCTTCGACTACATCACTTTCCACGTCACGAGGCATACCGGTACCGTGAACGAAACGGGGGGTCGGCACACACCTCTTTGATCGGATGATCCGCGTTCGCCGATGCATGCTCCAGCGATTTGAATACCACCTCCGCCTCATCCGGTGCGCCGATAGCAGCCGCAATCTCCTCTGATGTGAAAGACTTTCCTTTTTCTTTCTTGAGAAAGGCGAGGGCTTTGGTCTGGAGCTCAATGATCAACCCTGCCGCCTTCTTCCCCGCCTCCACACCGGGCTGATGATAGGCATTGACGTTGACCAGTGATGCATAGAAGCCTACGGCCCGCTCGTAGAGCGCGATTAAGGCGCCGATGGAACGGGGATCTATCTTTTCAACCGTCAGGGTGATGGATTCCCGGTCCTTTTCGCTCAGGGCCCTTCGGGTCCCCTGGAGAAAAGCATTCAGATAATCGCCGCTGGTGGCCTTCCCGTCCAACACTGAAGACCGGCCTTCACGGTCCGCAAGCACCTCAATGAAAGTGACAAAAAAGTTGTTCAGCCCTTCGCGGAGCTGCTGGACATAAGCGTGCTGGTCCGTGGAGCCTTTGTTGCCGTAAACCGAAATTCCCTGATTGACGATTTGGCCGCTGCGATCCTTCTCTTTGCCAAGGGACTCCATGACGAGCTGCTGCAGGTATTTCGGAAAGAACTGAAGTCTATCCTTGTAAGGGAGAATGACCATATCTTTTTTTCCGCGCCCCCCGGTGGCATGATACCAGGCGAGAGCCAGAAGAGCAGCCGGGTTGGACCGGGAGTCCTTTTTCCGGGTTACTTCGTCGCAGAGACGGGCGCCTTCCAGGAGCGCATCGACATCAAAACCCTGGAGTGCGGCGGGAAGAAGTCCCACTGCAGAAGTCTCAGAGGTTCTGCCACCCACCCAATCCCACATCGGGAAACGTGCGATCCATCCTTCCTTTTTTGCTATCCGGTCGAGGCCGCTATTCAGCTCGGTAATCGCAACGGCGTGTTTTTCGAATCGAAGACCTTTTGATTGATAAGCAGCCTTTGCTTCAAGCATCCCATTTCGAGTTTCTATCGTTCCGCCACTTTTTGAGATGACAATGGCCATGGTCTCTGACAAGGCGCCTTTAATTTCCTTCAAGACCCGGTCGAAACCGTCGGGATCGGCATTATCAAAAAAATAGGGCCTGACCGGGTCTTTGGAGGTCTTGAGCGCATTGGATACAAACTGAGGACCCAGGGCTGATCCGCCGATACCGATGATGAGCATACGGGAAAAGCCTTTGCCTTTTTGGGATTTTATCTTTCCGGCATGGACCTTTTTGGAAAAATCCTTGATGGCCTGGAGGGTTTTCTCAATGTCGCGGGTCATTTCTCCCCGGGGAGCCAACTCCGGGGCACGGAGCCAGTAATGGCCGACCATCCGGTTTTCATCAGGGTTTGCAATGGCCCCGGATTCGAGGGCATCCATATCCTGAAAGGCTTTTTGTATCGGAGCGTTCATCCGATCGAAATAGTCATCCGGAAACGTCATCCGGCTGATATCAACCATCAGTCCGATCTCGGGATTGAAATTGAGATACTCCTTATATCGTTCCCATTCTTCAAGACGATTCATCGCTCACTCCTATAGAATCTCATTTTAGGTTGTTCTTAACAACGTTATTGTAGCGCCCCCATTTATTGGGGGCGAATACAGAATTCTCGTCGGCAATGAATGCCGACGCCACATCTATACTTTCAAGAGGGCCATGGCGCGAGAGGCTGCACCGAGAAGAGCTGTTCGTTCATTCAGAATGACCCTGACCGGAATCTGAGCCACAATGCGGGAAAGTCTTCCTTTGTCTTTGAAGGCCTTCATGAATGTCCCGTCTTTCAGTTTCCAGATGATCTTGGGAGCGATGCCGCCTCCGATGTAGACTCCCCCAACGGCCATGACCTGGAGGACGAGATTTCCGGCGGCCGCGCCGTAGATGGAAGTAAAAAGATCAAGGGCCTTTACGCACAACCTATTTTTTCCGAGACGGGCCACCTCAGAAATCACTTCGGCAGGGTCTTCTCCTTTCATCTCCTCCGAAAGCCACGATGTCTCACTTCCAAACCTCTTCGAGTCCTTCAGAAATTGATAAATATGGTAGAGACCTTCTCCTGAGAGGACACGTTCATAGCTGACATGATCGAAGCGTTCGGAGAGATAGTTGAACAACCCCATCTCTAAATGGTTTCTGGGCCCGAATTCAGCATGTCCTCCTTCAGAAGGGGAGGGAACGAATTGTTTCCCGTCCCAGAAGAGAATCGCCTCCCCCAGACCTGTTCCGGCAGAGATGAGGGCTTGATTTCCTTTTTTTGGCTTGCCAACATTTAAGATTTCAAAATCGCTCTTTTTCAAGAGAGAAATCCCATAAGCATTGGCAACGAGGTCATTGATCACTTCTATTTTTTCAAAACGAGCCGCTTTCCTAAGAGATTGAATATCTATCCACCAGGGCAGGTTCGTCGCGACGATGACTTCCTCCGTGACCGGACCGGCAACGCCAAAACAGGCTGCTGCGATTGCCCTTCGCTCTCTCAGGAAGTTCAGAAGAATATTCTCCAGTCCCTTGTATTTTTTGCTTGGATAGGTTTTCTCAGACAGGAGGCGAAGGCGGCCCCGGACGACTTCAAAAAGCCCAAGACGGGTGTTTGTCCCGCCGACATCTCCGGCCAGGATTAGTTGGGATTTGCCGGTTTTCATTTTTGACCCTACCATCGTATCCTGATCCCCCTTCATCCCCCTTTGCCAAATCCCGCGAAACGCGGGACTCCCTTTAACAAAGCCTGCCCGCCGGCAGGCAGGGGAGGTCGGGAGGGATTTTAGGAAGCTTTTTCAAGAAGCTGAGATGTTACAAAATATCAAGATAGTTTATACACACACGTGAATCCCTGTCAACCCTTTGTTCGGGCCGGCGAATAAGGTGAATCCAGTAGTTCCTGGTTCGAAAAGCAGTATTTTTGCAGGAGTGTGACGGAACCCGTTGCAAATCAAGCAATAAGATATATAGAGTGGTTTTAGAAAGAATAGAGTTTGTTAAAGGAGGGAAACAATGATCGGATTCGACTTAACGCCGGAGCAGAAAAGCCTTCAGGAAAAGGCAAGACGATTTTCTAAGGAAGTAATCATCCCTGTAGCCGCGAAGCATGACCGGGATGGAACATTTCCCCTCGATATCATGGAGAAGGCCCACCAGGAGGGTTTTTTTACCCCGCTGGTCCCCAAGAAATACGGAGGACAAGGCTTGGGACTGCTGGATACCTGCATCATTTCAGAAGAACTTGCAGCGGGCTGCATGGGGATTTATGTCTCCATTTTTGTGAGCACACTGGCGCTCTATCCTATCGTCAAATTCGGGACGGAGGACCAGAAAGAGCGATTTCTCAAACCTTTCTGCTCAAAGTTCAGTATTGCATCTTATTGTTTGAGTGAAGTGACAGGTGGATCGGATCCAGCCTCCATGCGAACCACCGCCGTCCTCAACGGGGATCACTACCTCCTCAATGGAGCTAAGATGTGGGTCACCAACGGAGGGTATGCCGATTTTCACGTCGTTTTTGCGACCACCGACCCCGTCAAAAAGCATAAAGGGATCGTCAGCCTCATCGTCCCCTCTCACTTGGAAGGTCTCAGTCATGGAGAGCCGATCGATAAGATGGGTCAGAGGGCTTCCAATACCACTTCTTTGACCTTTGAAAATGTGAGGGTTCCCAGAGAAAATCTTCTTGGGGAAGGGGGAGAAGGTTTTAAAAAGGCAATGGCTGCGCTTGATATTACCCGGCCGGTAGTTGCGATAGGGGGCGTCGGGCTTGCACGAACGGCATTGGAACTGGCCACCCAGTATGCCAAAAGAAGAATTCAATTTGGGGTTCCCATCGCCCAGCACCAGGCTGTCCAGTTCATGGTGGCGGATATGGCGAAGGATATCGAGGCAGCGAGGCTCCTGGTCTGGAAAGCTGCCTGGCTGGCAGATCAGGGAATTCGGAATTCGAAAGAGGCGGCCATCGCAAAGGCCTTTGCCGCGGATGTGGCGATGCAGGTGACAACGAATGCGGTTCAAATCTACGGCGGGATGGGATACACGAAATGGTATCCGGTAGAGAAATTAATGAGAGATGCCAAAGTTATTCAGATCTACGAAGGGACAGCCCAGATCATGAGGCTGATCATCGCCCGGCGGCTGCTGGAGGAGACGGAGAAAACCCTTTAGCAGGCTGCTGAAAAACGTCCACCTGCTGCGTTGTCCGGCCGCCTCGCCGCCTCGGCGGCGTGGCAACAAGTCGCTCCTTATTCGTCGCGACGCCACCCCTTATCCTTGCCCGTGTCAAGCACGGGGCAGGCTTGTTGCCGCGTACACTCAAGTCCGCCTCACTCTTCAGGATTTCGGGGGCCTTGCATCTGAGCATTTTTGAGCAGACTGGCCTCCACAGAATCGTTCGAGAGAACGCGAAGGGGAGTCATTCCTCCCGTTGGCTTCCATCAGATCAATCTGTAAACGCCCACTGGACCAATAAGAGGATATAACCCCACCTTTCCTCCCTTTACCTCAAGGGGAGGGACACACCCCCTCTTAGGCTAAGAGGGGGTGTGGGGGAGTTAAGGGGTACCCATCCTATTGTGAAAGGCCGTTAGTAAATGCTACCGTTGACAATCAATGCATAGGCTGTTTTGAAACTCTTGCTATGTCAATAAAATTTGCAAATTGACACGGCGATCTATTACATTTGCACTAAGAAAGAAGGACATGCATTTGAGAAAGAAAACTATTTCAGATAAAGAGAAAAGCTATAAAAAGAATCCCGGATGCCGGAATTGTCCTTATTTTATCAATAAGCTTGTCTGTCCGTTTCGTCGCAAAGAAGCGGTGAAAGGCCCCCAGCCTCATCATTCAGGCGCACGCCAAAAAGAGAACCACTGAAAAGGGTTAAGCCCCCACCAGGGGATCTCTCGGAGAGGCTTCATCGGCCCGACCGTTTAGAGGTTCGGGCACAGAGGTGATGGCCCTTACCGGACTTTCTCTTCTGGATACGTCTTCGACTCATTCCTATTAAGAATGGGCCTTATGAAGGCTCGGAGGGGGATACCCCGGGTGGGGGGCAAAAAACCGGGGAGGACAACAAGAGGGGTTCGTCCCTTGACAGGGTGTCTCGAATGGGTGATCTTACTTAATGACAAGTAATTCGCCGGATTGATCGAAGGCTTTTATGACTCCGAAACCCACCGATCACACGCTGGATCAACTGGATAAAGACCTTCTTGAAGCGATCGTTGATAACCCCTATGAATGCCCCGTGATCATTGACACCAAGGGAATCATCCGCTTCATCAGCCACTATAGCAAGGACCTGATCGGGGTCGATCCCGCCACGGCGATAGGCCGGCATGTAAAGGAGGTCATCAAGGAAACGAATTTGCACGAGGTCGTGGAGACGGGCCGGGCCAAGATCGGGGAGACCCTCTTCATCGGCGGACGGCTACAGATTATTTCGAGAATTCCGCTGAGAAACCGGGATGGCAAAATTATCGGCGCTGTCGGTAAGGCCATGCTTCATCACGAGGCAAAGGTAATGCAAATCCAGAGACGCCTCGATGTACTCAACAGCAAGCTCAAATATTACAAGGATGAAATCAAGAGCCTGAAGGGACCCAGGGTCCTGATCGGCCAGTCCGATCCGATTCAAAGGGTAAAGAAATTAGCCTTACAGGTCAGCGGAAGTGATTTTCCAGTTCTCATCACGGGAGAATCGGGAACCGGCAAGGAGACGATTGCCTACTATATCCATAGAAACAGCAAGCGAGCGGACGGCCCTTTCATCAGGGTCAATTGTGCAGCCGTTCCCCCTGAATTGATCGAGAGCGAGCTTTTCGGTTATGAGGGCGGGGCGTTTACAGGAGCCCGAGCTCAGGGAAAGCCTGGAAAATTCGAGCTTGCAAACAATGGAACGATTCTCCTTGATGAAATCGGCGACATGCCGCTGACCATGCAGGCGAAACTTCTGAGAGTCCTTCAGGACCAGGAGCTGGAACGCATCGGCGGAACGACAACGATTAAAGTTGACTACCGGCTGATTACCTCTACGAACAAAGATCTTCAGGAAATGAGGGGAAAAGGAATGTTTCGGGAGGACCTTTATTACCGCATCAGCTCCTTCCACATCCATGCGCCAAGCCTCCGGATCATACCGGAAGATATTCCGGCCATTGCCCGCCACCTGATGTCTCTCTTAAATGAGGAGGTAGGGTCTTACCCGACTGACATGTCCGATGAGGCGATGAAAATGCTCATGAAATATCAATGGCCGGGGAACGTTCGGGAGTTGAAGAATGTTCTTGAGAGGGGATTGATCACGGCAAGAGGCGGACAGATCAAACCCGAGCATCTTCCGGGACGAATCGCCCGGCTCGAGAGGATGGACGAGGGTTTCATTCGCCCCGACGGGTCTTTACGAGATGCTTTAGCGGATATGGAAAGGCAGATCATCCTGGATGCCCTTCAGTCGGTTGGGGGAAACAGGAAGAAGGCAGCGAAAGTTCTTGGAATTCACAGGTCTTCACTCTACGAGAAAATGAGACAACATAATGTCCAGTAAATCAGACATGTCTTAAATACTGGACATAAATTAATGTTATAATCCATTTGAGTAGTTATGGTATTGTGCCGACGCTGATGTCCTGATTTCAAGACATTTTTCCGGTTTCAAAGAGCTTTCCGTAATTTCGCATAGGGAAAAAATCTTAAATATCAAATGGTTACTGTTTCTATGGTAAATGGCACGGTCTTTGCTCATATAAATAGTGCGCTCAAATTGTTCTGGACGAAGTGTTTTCTTGGCAGCTAAGTTCTACTGCGGACACCCAGCCAAGTATAGCAGAGTCAATTCGTGTCAAATACCACTGCTTGCCACGAATGCGGTCAGGGTATCTATTATTATTTTTGGTGCCGCCACCTTACGCTGTCGGTGGCCGATTTGAACTTCATCAAATTTAAGAAAGGAGGAAGGTTACAATGGAATTCAGAATGAGTACGGAACAGGAATTATGGAAAAACACGGTGAGGGAATTCGCGCAGGCAGAGCTGGAGCCAATCGCGCGGAAAATCGACGGGGAGTGGGAGAAGATTCCCAAGGAGGTTGTCAAGAAGATGGCTGATCTTGGCATCTTCGGAGTGACCATTCCCGAGGAATACGGCGGTTCGGCCGTGCCCGGAGAAACGATGCAGTATGCTATGATAACCATTCATGAGATAGCCCGGGCCGAGTTGAGCATGTCGGTGCCTGTTTACACGCTGCTTTGCATCGGATGGGCATTTATGCTTTCTCAGTACGGCACCAAGGAGGCCAAGGAAGAGATATTACCCAAAGTGGCAAAAGGCGATTGGTTCTTAGGGATCAATACGACTGAGCCCGGCGGAGGCTCCGACCTTGCCAACATTAAGACCGTGGCCAAGAGCGAAAAGACCAAATTTATCGTCAACGGTGAAAAGGCCTACATCAGCGGTGTCAGGGAGTCCAATGAGTGGGGTGGAGGTCATCTAACCCTTTTCAAGTCCGATCCTACAAAAGGTTACAAAGGCTCCACCTTTGCTTATTTTCCGGCCAAAGCTCCGGGCACAACCTTTACCGTCTATAAAGACATGGGCCGTATGGGGCTTTCCACCGGCGGGTTTGTTTACAAAAACGTCGAGATCCCGAAAAAATACATTCTTGGTGAAGAAGGCAAAGGGTTCTATATCAACATGGAAGGTTTCAATGCCGCCCGAGTATTGGTGTCAGCCGCTTGCCTGGGAGGCGCTGAGAAGTGCCTGGAAATCGGCCGGGACTACACCAAACAGAGGATCATCTTCGGCCGGCCCCTGTCGAGCTTTGAGGGTATCTCCTTCGAGATCGCGGATGACTATTCCAAGTTGGAGATGTTGAAGCTGATGCTTCAGAAGGGGAGCTGGATGATCGACCAATTCTATGAAGATCGATCCAGCTTTACCAAGGAAGAGATCAACCGGACGATCTCGATGTGTAAGGCCGGTTCGCCGATGCTTTGTGTTGATATCGCGAAACATGCCATGATGTACCACGGCGGTTTTGGTTATACCAAGGACACACCGCTTGAGATGGCCCTGAGAGGGGCGATGTCCTATGTGGTTGGAGCAGAGGGCGGCTATCACGTTCAAAAGATCATCATCGCCCGCGACTACATCGGTGACGAGGGAGTACCGTATCGCGGTACACAGACAGGTCACTAATACAAACCATTTGATGCTTTGAAATTCAGGCCCTCTCACCCCATCCCTCTCCCCAGCGGGGAGAGGGGAGGGTGAGGGGCAATTCAATGTAATAATACTTAATATTGCCGGCCCTGGAGCCGAGGATGACACCGGTCCTGCTATCAGGCCTGCCAGGGTCTATCCAAAGGTGTTTGTGTTTCTTAAGTTGGTGGAAAGGAGGTTAAGACGTGAACATCATTGTATGCCTGAAACAGATCGCTGATCTGAAATACATCCGGATCAAGGATCGGAAACCTCTTCTGGAAGGGGCCCCTCTGATCTTCGGAGATATGGACAGAAACGCCCTCGAAGAGGCGATCAGGATCAAAGAGAAGATCGAGGGGACAAAGGTGATTGCCCTGGCCCTGGGCGGAGCGAAACTGAAGGAAACGATCAAGGCGGCCTTAGCCATTGGGGCCGATGAAGCGGTCCTGTTGACGGATCCCCTTTTTGCCAATTCTGACTCCGCAGGCACGGCCAGGGCGCTGGGCAAGGCCATCGAGAAGATCGGGGGATATGATTTTATCCTTGCCGGTGAAGGCTCAACGGATAACTTTTCCAGCCAGGTTGGACCGAGGCTGGCTGAGATTCTGAATATACCCCAGATTACGTATGTCAGGAAACTGGAGGTCCAGGGAAAGAAGCTGAGGGCTGTTCGTAACATGGAAGAGAGCTTCGAGGTTGTCGAAGTTGAAATGCCGGCCGTGGTGACCGTTGCGAACGAGATTAATCAACCACGACTCGCCTTGCTCAAGGATATATTGAAGGCTGGCAAAAAACCCGTTCAGGAGTGGAAGGCCGCAGATCTGGGGCTTCCGGCTGACCAGGTTGGGGGGAAGGGGTCGGTCAGGGAGATCGTTAGCAATCTTGCCCCGGAACAAGCAAGAAAGCAGGTGGTTTTCGAGGGCGAGTTAAAAGACGTTGTCGAGAATTTGTTCAACGCTCTTACAAAAGAAGGGGCAATTGGGAGGTAATCATGGCAGAGCTGCTGGTATTTTCCGAAAAAAATGACCTGGCTTTCGAGCTCGTCTCAAAAGGCAGGGAGTTCGCCGGTGCATTGAAGATGGGATTAGCTGCCGCACTCCTGGGCGAAAAAGCGGGCGGAGAAGCCAAAGACTATTTCAATTACGGTGCCGACCGGGTTTACATTGGGGAGAATCCCGCATTAGCCGGGTTCAATGCCGAATCCTACGCAGAGGCGCTTTATCAGATTGCACAAAAGAACGATGCCAAGATTTTGTTGTTCCCTTCGACCAAAAGGGGCAAAGAGTTGGCCCCCCGTGTGGCCCAAAAACTTGGGGCGGGCTGCGTCACTGATGCAACTGCCGTTGAGCTGAAGGATGGAAATTTTCTGATCAGCCGGTATGCCCTGGGCGGGAATACCGTGGCCGGAGAGGTGATCAGGACCGCCCACAAGGTGATCACGGTGATGCCCAAGACTTTCGAGTTGGGGCCGAAGGAGGACAAAAAAGGAGAAGTGATTAAGGCAGATCTGAACCTGAAGGCCCCCCGGGTCCGAATCGTAGAGCGACAGGAAAAGGTCGGCGAGAAGGTGAACCTGGAGGCGGCAGAAATTCTGGTCTGTATCGGCCGGGGCCTTGAGAAGAAAGAAGACCTGAAAATCGTAGAGCAGCTGGCAAAGGCCCTGGGTGCGGAGATCGGGTGTACCAAATCCCTTTGCACCGACTATCAGTGGCTTTCAGAAGATCGGCTGGTCGGGCTGTCGGGTAAGAAGACGAGCCCCCGGCTCGTGATCTCCCTCGGCATATCGGGACAGATTCAGTACACCGTCGGCATTCGAGGCGCCCGTACTGCGGTCGCCATCAATAAAGATAAGCAAGCCCCCATCTTTGCCATGTCGGATTACGGCATCGTTGGAAACCTGTATGATGTCGTCCCCCTGCTCGCCGAAAAACTGAAAAACGCCTGAGCGGGGAAGGCGTATTGATCCCGCATCAAAACTAACTTATAAATAAGTTTTATATGATCAATCGATCACCCCGAACGATGAAAATTACCTAGAGTTATCCTCCCCCTTGACGTGGGAGGATCGAGGTGGGGGTGAATACGGCATGGTCCCCTTCACCCTCGCCCTCTCCCACCAGGGGAGAGGGGGATAATCGAGTTATTTTCAACGTAATTTTAAGGCCCGGATGGAAAAAGTAGATATCATCATTGTGGGTGGCGGATTAGCCGGTCTTTCTTGCGCCTACGAGCTGGCTGATTCAGGAATGACGGTGGTTGTCCTGGAGAGGGGAGATTTCTCAGGGAGCAAGAATGTCACAGGGGGAAGGATCTATCTCAGCCCGCTGCAAGGCTTTCTTCCGGAACTCTGGAAAGATGCCCCTTTGGAAAGGCATGTCACAAAAGAGATACTCACCTTGTTGGGTGAAACCAATTCAACCACCGTGGGGCTTTACAGCGAGCGGTTTAATCATGACCCTTATCCCAGCTATACCATTCTCAGAGCAAAATTCGATCGCTGGCTCGCCGACGTCGTTTCCGAAAAAGGGATTTATGTCATTCCGGAAAAGAAGGTCGATGACCTCATCCGTGAGGGGACAAAGGTCATCGGCATCCGGAGCGGGGATGAGGAGTTCGGAGCAGATTGTGTGGTCGGGGCAGACGGGGTCCTTTCTTTCGTCGCTGAGAAAGCCGGGCTCCGGCAGCCTTTCCAGCCTGAACATTTCGCAGTGGGCTTCAAAGAGGTGATTGAGCTCGACCCGAAGACCATCGAGGACCGATTCGGTCTGGGAGAGGGAGAAGGGGCTGCTCAGCTTTTCGTCGGGTCCCTCACCAAAGGGATGATGGGCGGAGGGTTTCTCTATACCAACCTTGAGAGTCTTTCTTTAGGCATCGTCGTCGGAATCCATTCCCTTAACCGCAAGGAGCCCCGCGAGGAGGTCTACAAGCTACTGGATGAATTTAAGGAACGGCCCGAGGTAAAAAATCTGATCAAGGGTGGCAATCCCATCGAATATTCCGCCCACCTGGTGAGCGAGGGAGGAATTCGCATCCTGCCGAAGCTTTACGGAGATGGAATTTTGCTGATCGGCGATGCGGCGGGTCTTGGCCTCAACATGCTGGTTACGGTGAGAGGCATGGAGTATGCCGTGGCTTCGGGTGTCCTCGCAGGTCGGGCAATCAAGGGGGCCAAAGAGAAAAACGATTTCTCGGCTTCCTCCTTATCCTATTATGAAGAACTCTTAAAGGGCAGTTTTATCATGAAAGAGATGGAGGCTTTTAGGAGCAGTCTTGATCTGCTCGAGAATGAAAGACTCTTTTCCAAATACCCCCAGGCGATTTCCAACCTCTTTGAAAAAGTGATGACTGTGGATGGAGGTCCGAAGGAGGGTCTGTATAAGACGATCTGGCAGGGATTTAAGAAAGACTTTTTGAATTATCAAACGTTCAAGGACTGGCTGCAATTCAGGAGAATATAGACCTCCATAATAAATGGGCCGGTAATAAGAAGGTGGTTGAATGAGGATTACGGATAAATTAGCGCTGGACGCATTTAAGAACCACAAAGAATCCCACATTCGCCTCGACCAGAAGATCTGTCAAGGCTGCAAAGAACGGTTTTGCATTTACGCCTGCCCGGCAAACCTCTATTCTCTCAATGACAAGGGA
This sequence comes from uncultured delta proteobacterium, assembly GCA_963765435.1. GTDB lineage: Bacteria > Desulfobacterota > BSN033 > BSN033 > UBA1163 > UBA1163. The sequence goes on along the minus strand of CAVXWK010000001.1, from coordinate 2,341,628 downwards.
GAGATGGCGGTTGAGTTTGCCGGTTGTCTGGAATGCGGCACCTGCATGATCGCCTGCATTTATGGTTCGATTCAATGGACCTATCCGCAAAGCGGTTTTGGCGTCCAATACCGGTGCGGATGAGGGAGACGGATCAGGAATAGATATTGTTCCCTACTGCCTGCAATCTCTTCTCAGCCTCCAGGACGATCCGATCTATGAGTTCCTTGCATGTGGGACTATCCTGAATGCCGCCGACAGACTGTCCGGCAAATAAGAATCCTTCCTTTTCGTCACCCTCGTTGATCGCTTTCAGATGATGGACCGCCCCGTGAGCCGAGCGAGCCTGGATCAGAAGGTTCTTCCCTTCCTCGGATTTCATCATGCTCCAGCTTAGGCCGATGAATTTGGCTAAAGAAAGGTTCAGAATCCGTTTGACCTCCAGGGCGCTCCTCACCGATTGAAACAAAGGGAAACCTCCCTTCATCATGGCTTCCGCACCAGGGCTTTTTAGCACTCTACCCGGGAGTCCGTCGAAGACATTACTGTACAGGGTATCCTGCTCCGTGGCTTGCATAACGAGCTTTTTGTAATTATCGTGCACATTACTCTCCTGGGTCACAGTAAAGCGAGTGCCCATCGAAATCGCATCTGCTCCCAGTACCAATGCCGCGGCCAGCCCTCTTCCATCATAAAAGCCTCCGGCTGCAATCAATGGAATTTTTACCTGACTGGCAACTAAGGGGATTAAAACCATCGACGTGGCGACGTCTCCGTGCGCGGCGGCTTCGTGGCCGGTGACAGCGAGCATGTCACAGCCCAGCTGGGCCGCCCGAACGGCATGTCTGGCGATCGCGATGGTTCCCATCACTTTGCCGCCGTAGGCATGGACCTGATCGACAAACCAGGGTTTCCCCAGAGAATAGTTGATGATGGGGACTTTTTCCTCTATGGCAATGGCGATGTTATTTTTCGCTCCGGGGCCGATCAGGATCTGGTTTATCCCGAAAGGCTTGTCAGTGAGTTTCCGAATCTCCCGAATATTCTTCCGGGTTTCCTCGGGCGTAGAGGCAGCCGTCGCGAAGATACCCAGTCCCCCTGCGTTGCAAACGGCCGCTACCAGCTTAGGTGTTGTGATCCAGTTCATTCCTGCCAGCATAATGGGGTGTTTTATCCCCGACAGCTCCGTGAATCTCGTCTTGATCATATGGCCCTCCTTTGGCTGATCCTAATGGTCTTTGTAATCTTTCGTCAAACTCAAACCATGAATATGTTCCTGGATTACGGTTACGGCTGCGATGCCCGTTTCGTTTAACGTCATAGGGTTTCGTCAAGTTCTTAAGACGAACAACCTAACCGTTGGACGAAACTGGCATCGTTACCTTGGCCGTGAAACGAATTCCTTTTTTCTATGCAATTTCTACTTTCCTTTGAATACGGGCTGTCGCTTCTCAATGAAGGCTTTGGAACCTTCAATATGATCTTCTGTTTCCGCACAAACCATGAACGCCTGGGCATGCCACTCCATATATTCAGCCATAGGCAAATTCACCCCTCTGCGAACCCCCTCGATCGCCAACTGGACGGAGATGGGCGGTTTCGAGGCTATTTTATTGGCCAGTTCCATCGTTGCGTCCATGAGCTGTTCATGCGGCACCACTTTGTTGACCAAACCGATTCGCTCCGCCTCTTTCGCGTCGATGATATCCGTTGTCAGGATCATCTCATACGCTTTCGTAGTCCCCACCAACCGGGGAAGAAGAATCATGGCGGCGTCCGGAATCAAGCCCACCCGGAGAAACACCTCCCCGAAACGAGCCTTTTCCGAGGCGATCCGCATATGACACATGAGGGTCATATCGCACCCGTAACCGACAGCCGCGCCGTTGACCGCTGCGATCGAAGGTTTGTTGATTTCCACCAGGCGGTGCGCTCCGCCCATCGAATGCCTCTTCCTTTGCACGATTTGAAGCCGGGCCTGCTTTTCTCTCCTGAGGTTATCTTCAGGGTCCAAAAATATATTCTGCACATCGTCCCCGGAACAAAATCCTTTTCCGGCACCTGTGATGACGATCACCCTTACGTTGTCATCCTGGTCGGCATCGGTGATGGCCTGTTCTAACTCTTGATGGGTAACCATCGTCAGGGCATTCATCCGTTCAGGCCGATTCAGCGTGATGATCGCCACCGGACCTTCGATGTTGTAAAGAATCTCCTTAAACGCCATTTTCCCTCCTTTAAGCCTTCAGGTGAATCAAAAACTCCTCACCCGATTCTCCATGGGAATTCTCAATGGATTACTTTCCTACCCAGCGAGGCTCTCGCTTTTTAAAGAATGATTTTATCCCCTCTTTGAAATCCTCCGTTTCCGTACTCAATCGGAAACAGTAACGTGCTGCTTCCTGGTGAGCCTCGAGCGTGCGCTCCAACCCCAGGTACATGAGTTGCTTTGCCATTTGAACTGCCAGAGGGGCCCCTCTCATGAGCTTTTTGGCCATCTCTTTGGCTGCGGTCATCAGTTGATCATCCGGCACGACACGGCTCACCAGGCCGATCCGTAACATTTCCTGGGCGTCAATAATCTCTCCGGAAAAGACGAGTTCACAGGCCTTGGACAGCCCGACAATCCTCGGAAGAAGGTAAGTTCCTGCCCCGGTATCGGGAACCAGGCCTCTCAGAACGAATACTTGACCCCAGCGCGCGCTCTCGGCTGCAATACGAATATCACAATGGAGGCAGAATTCGGCCCCGATGCCCACAGCCGCACCGTTGATCGCACAGATCGTAGGTTTGGGGATGCTGTTGAAGAACCATTGCGAATCCCGATATTCTGTTGAGCTTCGCTCTTTCATTTTAAGGATTTCCACTTCCGCTGAAACAGGCACGTCTCCTGTGATATCCGTACCCGCACAGAAGGCCCGGCCGTTCCCCGTCAAAATGACCACCCTGACGCCGTCATCTCTGCGAATCTCTTCGATGATCGAATGAAGTCGTTTATGCATAGGATGGGTGATGGCGTTCAATTTTTCCGGTCGGTTCAGGGTTACAATTCCAATGCCATCCTTCCGACTGTAAAGCAGATCCTGTTTGGCCATACCATACCTCCTTATATGGCGCTCAACCACATCTCGACGGAGTGTCCATGACTCTATACCACAATTCTCTCTCGCGACGCAACATTTCGCCCACGTCATTGCTTCAGTTGTGGGTTCGAAAACATTGGTCCACAACAACCGAATCATCACCACGGATCTCTGAAATATGGCTTCCTGAGGCTGGAGGCGCCGCCAAGTGGCCCCTGGATTTTCGTTTCCGAAAGATAGTATTTTTTGAATGGGTCGAAAGCGTGAGAAAATTGGCCCTCTTTTGGCCTCGGCCCTTTCAGGATGGCTCTCTTTCCGAACCTTAGAATGCGTGGCATTATAGGTGGGCAACCCTTCGTGGCAGTAAGCATATGAAGACAGTACGATTAGGCCTTCCAAAGTTATCCGTAAGCGGTTCCGCCCAAAAGTTCTCCAAGGGAACCATCCTTACGGTCCTGGTTCTACTCTTATCGGTTTCTTGATTTTTTCATAAGTTCTTAGAGGCTACAAGGAACGCCAAGAGTCCCGGGTCATTCTATCTTCCGGCCGTGATGATCGCGGCCTAAGAAATAGTTCGCCCAGGAAGAGAGTTGATCCAACGCCCAATTGCGGGGAGGCGTATAACCTTCCTTGAGAGATTCTTCTTCTCCATAAGGTTTCAGTCTATTATACGCACGGACGTAGATGCACTTCTTCTTGTTCGGAAAGACTTCACACCAACCGTCGATAGAGCCGCCACACTGGCCGTTGAAGAGATACTTGGGACACTGCGATTGGGGACAGAGAAAGGCCACCTCGAGAAGCGTGCAGTCTCCACAGCGGCGGCAGCGGGAGCTGAAGAACTTGATCCAGTATTCCAGCTCTGTCATCGGACCTTCCATCCGGGTCCCGTCGATCTTTTTGTAGAACCATCGGGCCGGACTGCAAAGCGGAGCCTGAGGCGTAAAGGCGAGGTGGTGAAAGAAACGCATGATCCCGTGACCGAAAGACTTTCGCGGACTGGTTCGTTTTCGAATGAAACCATCCGTATTCAGGCCCGTCTTCGGATCCTTCTCAAAAAGATAAAAGCCGTTTCTCTGAGGGAAGGAGAATTCGCGAGCCCATTCCTCCCAGTTGGAAGAGAATTCTTTTGATTTCTCGATGACCCACTCCACGTCTTCGTACCTCAAGCTCGGCCCTCCGATATGGACGCCATCATAGCCGATCCCTTTAAGGACACCGATTAATTTGGCAGCCCTCGTCAATCGAGCCTTTTTCCCCTTATCCGGCGCCTTCGACTCTTCCTGACAGATGCGGTAGAGTTCATCGGTGACCACGCATCCCGGGACTTCTCCCCGATTCATGACGCTGGCTACTGCCCGGTTCAGAATGTAGACATTGCCGAGAATGGGGACTTGGATGCCATGGAGCCGCATGAAGCGGAGGATCTCGTCAAATTTACGCGCATCGAACCCTACCTGCGTGATGAGAAAGTCTGCTCCCTCTTTCGCCTTCTTGAAAAGTTTGTCGTATTGAGCCATCACCTCTGATTCATATTTCTTAAAAGGGGAGATGGTGGTCCCTTTGGAAAAATGGGTAGGAGGAAAGCGCACCCCTCCACCCGGCGCCTTTCCATCAACCTCAAGACCCTCGTTCATCTGATGAATGAGGTGGAGGAGTTGAATCGAATCGAGATCGAAGACAGGTTTCGCTTTTCCCTCAAAGCCGTACAAGGGGAAGTCGCCGGTCATCACAAGAAGGTTTGAGATGCCGATTCGATCCAGGGAATAAAGGATCGATTCAATCTGGTTTCGGTTCTTATCCTTGCAGGTGAAATGGATAATCGGATCGATGCCGAGGCGGGAGATTTCAAAACCGATCACATCAGGGGAGAGGGCAGGGTGGCCCCCTGGGTTATCGGTGATGGAGACAGCATGGACGAGCCTTGTCTTGGCTGCCTCCTCGGCCAATCTCAAAATATCATCCTGGGTCTTTCCCCGCGACCCCCTTCCGGGAACCAGCTCAAGGGTATAAATAAACTCCTTCTTTTCAAGAAGGGCCTCTTTGAACCTGTTCTTCTCCATGTAAATTCTCAGGCTGGAGACCGGGCTCCATTCCCTGAAATAAACTCTTGGGCACTTCTTTTAACAACCAGAGGATAATACGAATGAATACAAACGCGTTTAATCATTTTACATGTAGCGCAAGGCTTTAGCCTTGCTTAAAGCAGCCCTAAAGGGTTGCCCTACAAAATATTTAATGCGTTTGTATTAGTTTAGGGAAAAGACTTCATCCTTCGACAATGATCGCTTCCACGGGGCAGGAAGTCGCTGCTTCTTTAACTTTTTCCTCGAGGTCCTTAGGAACATTCTCCTCCTTAGCTACTGCCACATCCCCTTGCATTTCAAAAACTTCAGGACAAACCTCCACACATGTTTCATCCCCCACGCACGTTTCTTTATCGACTCGCACCTTCATGTTTTTCCCCCTTTCGGTTTATCTCCCTCTCCAATCTCTGTGAACCAGAGTATCGATTACAGAAAATAAGTTTTTTTGCACGAGGGCATTCAAGATAATCAAAATATTTGTTGTAATTTGGCTGACTTTCGATTGCTCCTTTTCCAGTCTCATAAACTTTCTCACCGCAATCGCAAACCAAGCCGTTGCCTTCGATATTCCTTTTGATGTCCTCTCGGCTTTCTACTCCCATTACAGATCCCTCTTTAATTAACATTGCCCATTACCATCAGAGATGTCAACAAAAAAGTTTTATTTCTCATTCCGCGCTCCCTCCGAGGAGGGAAAATATGGAAGACACGCAAATCCATATCCTTGCATTCTCAATGTCTTTTTTGGTTTTTACGAAATGACGGCTATGCCTGGAGGCGGGATCAGCCTCCTTTGTGCCTTTCGATCCCAAGGTTGAGAGCAAGAAATGCATTTGAAGGAAAGTTAGAAGATAGGAAGAACTCAGATATATCTTGTGTAGTGCTCCATGATCAGGGCTTCGTTGATCTCCAAAGGGATCTGGGCTCTTTCAGGAACGGAAAGAAGTTTCCCTTTGACGTTCTCCCGATCCACTTCAAGGTAGGGAAATATTGGTCGGGCCGGACTTCTCGCCAGTCCTTCTTCCACCAGAACCATTTTCTTGCTCTTCTCCTTGAGCTCGACCATTTCTCCGGGCCTCAGGGTATATGAAGGACGGTCCACCTTTCGACCGTTGACCAGGACATGCCCATGAACGACGAGCTGTCTTCCGGCCATCAGAGTCGGAGCAAACCCGAGGCGGTACACGACATTATCCAGTCTCCGCTCAAGGAGGCTCATGAGTGTTTCGCCCGGGATGCCCGGTTTCTTGAAGGCTTCTTTCACGTAATTTCTGAACTGTTTTTCGGAAACCCAATAAGAGAATCTCAGCTTCTGTTTCTCCATCAGGCGCTTCTTAAACTCGCTCATCTTCCTCCGAAGTTCAGGGTGCATTCCCGGCGGAGTTTTCTTCCTCAAAAGAGCGCAGCGATCGGACCCGCACACGGAGAAGTTTAACTGCCTGCATACTTTGCAGTGTGAGCCCAGATAGCGAGCCATTTTTATCTCCCTGGAAAAATTATAAGTCGAAATCGGGAGCATTTCAATTTTCCCTCTCAGTCCACTCCTATTATTTTGGCGAGTGCTGAGGTGGAAGGCGTTTTAACAAAGGGAATCGTCCTCAATTCCCCTCCGACGGTTTCTGCCTGGCGCTTTTTCTCTTCCGTATAAGGATCGCTTTCTGTAACCGCGATAATGTCCGGTTTGATTTTCACCACCAGATTCATATATTCGATATCATTTTCCATCATCGGCAGCACGACGACTAAATCCACGCAAACAAGGGCAGAAAGCATTTCCGCCCTTATTTCTTGAGCGAAGATCGGCCTATTTTTTCCCTTAAGCTTCTTTACGTTTTTGTCGTTTTCTAACAGGATGACTAAGGTATCCCCCATTTTTTTTGCTTCAGAGAGAAACTGCACATGACCGATGTGAAGGATATCAAAGCACCCCCCGGCAAGAACGACTCTTCCTCTGTTCTCTCTCTTGAGAAACGTTTCTAATTCCTGCGGATTGACAATCCTCGCCATGAGGTCGACCATCGATTCAGAGGTGATTTCGAATGTTCGAGGTTCATCAAGCTAAAAAATGGTTCTTCGCGTAATCGAGTAGGGCATTTCTGCCTTTTTCCCCCTCTTTAAAATCCCCCTTCATCCCCCTTTGCCAAAGGGGGATAATCAAGGATATTAGTCATCTCTTCATGAGGTTTTTACCCACTCACTTCCACGATGAGCCTAAGAAAATTATAGCAGTTTATGTTTTCTTGACAAATCTTTTTCTGCATGTGCCTTAGATCAGAGGAGGGTGTGGAGGATTCTGGCCGCATTATAAGCGTCATCGACACCGCGGTGATGGGTTCCTATCAATTCGAAGCCGAGAAGGGCGAGGGCTTTGTCCATGTCGATCTCTTCGGTCAGGCGATGTTTGATCCCGACCCATGTCTTGACGTTGATATGTCTTGAACCGAAAGGGTAAGGGACGTTCTTCAGCCGGCATTCCCTCTCAAACTGGCGCCTGTCGAAATCCCCATAACTTGCCCATACCCGCTTCTTCGTCTGATATTCGTCCTCGAGTTTCATGCAGGCTTCTCTGAACCCGATCCCTGTCTCAACGACCTCCTGCGTCAACGTCGTGAGCCTCGTGCAGAACTCGCTCACCACGGAATAGACCGGCCTGATGAGAATACTCTGCCTCTGGGCGATTTCGCCGGAGCCGATATCGAGCAAACAGACGCCCGCCTCGATGACCTCCATGATCTGGTCTCTCTGGCGCTTTTCCCAGCAGGTCGTCTCAAGATCCACAACCACAATCTTGTCGAGTCCGCCCTTTCCCATAGCCGATCTCTTCCCGGTCCGCGCATCGATAAACAAATTCCGTGGGCGGATCTACCGGGGGCACGAAAGAAGGTCAAGTAGACACAAAACCTTGAGGGGTCTGTGATAACCAAGAGTCAAAACTACACTTCTTTGATCATTCTCCCAACGGCACAGGTTTGCCTCACAACGCATCGAGGAACTCTTTCCAGGGTGTGGCCAACAGGGTCTCCGTCGTCGAATGTCCAAGGGCCCGGATAATCATGGCAACCTTTTCGATCTGCTTGGGATCCGCTGCTTCGACAATGTCAACAACATCGAAGCGGCCCAGGGTCGCGTAACTTCCCTTCCATTTCACTTTAGGACATTCGCGTTTGATCTTCTTGGAGACCTGTTCGGCCAGCTGGACAAAATGCTTCGGGTCATCGAAGGCCCGCGGAGAAAAACGACTGAGAATAATGTAAGTAGCCATCATGCGCCTCCTTTTTCCTCGTCCCTCCGCCTCCCCCTGATGTGAAAAGGCGAGGGGGCCATCCAACATTGCGGATCGTCCGCAAAAAGATCGGGTTTCCCCTGGGCGAGGGAATAGGCATAAGCCACGGCCCGGCACCCCCGACACGACGGCCAGAGAGAGCATCGACCGCACTTCCCCGGGTAGCTCTCCCTTCTTCTCAGCCGCCAGAGGAGTCTCGATGAGGCCCAGATGGCCCGGAGAGATTTCGTCTTGAGATTTCCGGCAGTCAAGCCGATTCTCCTGCAAGGCATGACAGAGCCATCGCTGGTAAGGGTGATCCCCGAAAAGCCTGCGCTGCAGCCGGAGAGGGTCAGGTTGCACCCGGGGGGAGGGTCGATCCCGGAGAGCGTTCCTGCTAAGGGGTCTCCGGAGAGGACTTTAAACGCGGGGGTATTTAGCGAAACGATTTTTTGGTAGGCGGACTTCAGTTCCTGCGGGCTTAAGAAGTGATCGAGCAATGCTTTTCCCCTTCCGCAGGGAACGATTCTGGAAAAGCCGATGCTATGAAAGCCCATTTCTTTTGCGATTTCTGTCGTCTCTTCAATTTTGCCGACATTGATGCGTGAAAGAGTGACGTTGACGCTGACCTTGTTTCCCGCTGCAAGCAGATATTCAACGCCTTTGGCAGCAGCGTTAAAGCTTCCATTGCCCCGAATCGATTCATGGAGGCTCGGTGGCCCTTCCAGGCTGACCTGGATGTCCGATACCCCAAGATCAAAAACTCTCTGAGCATCTTCTTCGGTAACGAGACAGCCGTTGGTCATCACGGCGAATCCATAACCTTTGGCCCTTGCATCGGCCATGACATCGTAGAGCCCGTCGTAGAGAAAAGGTTCGCCTCCCGTAAAATGGATCGACGGGGAAACCCTAATGCCGTGCTCTTGCTCCCAGGCCTGGAACATTCGGGTGGCCCCGTCGATCTCACGTTTGACCTCATTCGCCGTCATCTCCTCGGCTCTCCTCTGCCCCTGATAACAATGGCGGCAGCGGAGATTACACCGCTCTGTGAGATGCCATTGAATGAAAAATTGGAACTCTTTTATTGCCGGACCGGCAATCATGTGCTTTTTCAGCTCTTTCACTTGAGACATCGTTTGCCAGGTTCAGCAGCCCGCATCATTCCCCAGAACTTTGCTTCTTGCCGTCTAGCATGCTCGTTCAAGGTGACCCTTTTCTTGGTCTTCATTTTTCCCACCTCCCTTCTGCCCGAATTGGCCTGGGTGGAAATGGGCTGGGCACATAACCTCTATAAATACTAAAATGGGGCGAAAGTCAATAAGGTGAAACCCGTATTCTGGCGAGAAAAGACCTGTACTCAAAAATCACATCAGTTTTGACGCATCTCTTTTGAAAACAAGGGTGATCAGCCGATGGCGGCTCGACCACACCCGACCTATAGGCCCACACCATCAACAGGAGTCCGGCAATCGGGGCAGCGACCTTCTTTGATTGTAGTGGCCCTGACTGAAAAACCGGAGCGTTCGATCAACAAGTGCCCGCATCGGTAGCAGTAGGTGTTATTCCCGTGGTCGACGTTTCCAAGATAGACGTAGCGTAACCCCGCCTTCTTCCCGACGTCGTAAGCTTGGGTCAATGTCTCAAGAGGGGTGCTTTCCAAATTTTCCATTTTGTATTGAGGATAGAAACGGCTGATATGCCAAGGAATCGACGCATCCAGCCCGGCCAGAAAGCTGGCGATCTCCTTCAACTCTTCTTCGGAATCATTTTGCCCGGGCACAAGGAGTGTGGTGACCTCGATCCGAGACGTCCAACTTTTTCATGAGTTCTATGCTTTTTAGAACGGGAGCCAATCTTCCGCCGCAAATCTTTCTGTAATACGCATCACGAAAGGATTTGAGATCAATGTTCGCCGCATCAAGGGCAGGATGCATGGTCCGGATCATTTCCTCCGTCATATAGCCGTTGGTCACAAAAACGTTGAAGAGGCCCTCTTTTTTGGCCAATCGACTTATGTCATAGGCGTATTCAAAAAAGATCGTGGGCTCGGTGTAGGTATAGGAGATGCTTTTTGAGCCGGTCTGTCTCGCCTGCTTGACCACCTCTTCCGGCTTGACCTCTTCAGAACGGAGGCCCGATGCCTTTGCCTCTTTCACCTGAGAGATTTGCCAGTTCTGGCAAAAGCCGCATTGAAAATTACAGCCCGCAGCGGCGATGGAAAAAGATTTCGACCCGGGGAAGAAATGATAAAGGGGTTTTTTTTCAACGGGGTCGATGTTTCGGGCAATGAGTTCTCCGTAGGCGTGAGTATAGAGGACTCCTTCTCTATTCTCCCTGACGTGACAGATGCCAAATTTTCCGTTGGAGATGAGACAGTGGTGGCTGCACAAGAAGCAGGAAACCTTATTTTCTTCCGCTTTCTTGTAAAGCATCGCTTCTTTTAGCATAGCTCCTCCCCGTCTTATCTGAGAAAATAGGACTTTGTCCTATGGCGAAGTAATGATGCCGATATCGTTAGAACGATGAACGGCGCCCCCTTCATCCGTCCGGCGCCATGGTCGTCGTACCGATGCAAGCGTCATTATGGCGGCTCTGGACGGCGGCGCCCCCCTTAAGTTAAGGGGGGAAACAGAGGGGGATTATCTTATGAATAATAATAATGGTACCACATTCATTCCATCAGCCCCCTCAGCCCGGGCGGCAAAATACAGTGTTTTTCACAATAAGATACAAGACTTACCCCATATACTTTGTGCTGGTTTTCTTTATTATGAGAAAGGTGTGGGCCCGCTCTCGGTTGTGGAGAAATCTCACCGGTTCGGGGCACAAAAAAGGCCCTTCATGCGAAAGAGAAGGGCCCCATGATCAAAAACGGAACGCTTATTCATAGAATCGTGACATTGACTTTACGGTCCCAGTCTCTAATCGGCGCGAAGATTTTGAGAAGGCCGCTTTCGTACCTGGCCTCCGTTTTTTCCGGCACGACTTCATGGGCCAGATTAAAGCAGCCCGAGTACTCTGTATCTTTGCCTCTAAGAGCTGAAACACAAAAACTGTTTTTTCTCATTTCGAGTGAGATATCTTTTTTATCGACACCGGGCATCTCCATTTCGATTCTGAGGCCACCACCTTGATCATCATGAGAAACGCAGGCACATGGCGTCACCCTTATTTTGTCATCCATAAGAACACCTCCTCTCCTTGGCCAAATATAACTACGGAGGTTCGAAAATTCAAGATGAACGAAAGGGAGATTTGTGATATAAGAAAAGGTACTTACCCCTTCGGGAAAAAATCTGTGACGCCCGCACCTTTCTGCTTTCTTCCTTGAAGAGAGGGTCGCCTGCCAGCCGTTAGGCAAGGGGTGAGGAGAAAAGGAGGTCAATTTATGGAGTGGTTAAAGAGCTTCGGTATTTTGATCGGAAGAATTCTTTTGGTCTTGATTTTTCTCCGGGCGGGGATCGGCAAGATCGATGAGTTCAGCGGGACGGCGCAGTACATGGCCAGCCACGGCATTGCGCCTTATACCAATTTCTTCCTCATCGGGGCGATCTTTTGTGAGCTGGTCGGAAGCATCACGGTGATTTCGGGATATTTTACCCGGTTTGGTGCGGTCGTGCTCCTCCTTTTTCTCATTCCGACCACTTTTATTTTCCATGATGTCTTTACTAACCCGAACCAGGACATATGGATTCAGTTTATGAAGAACGTGGGCATCTTTGGAGGGCTTCTCGTCCTTCTCGCTGTGGGAGCGGGTCGATTCAGTTTGGATTACTTTTTCAGGCGCGGGAAGAAACGAGATGAGTGAAAAGCACTTGGCTGTCTGGTGGAAGGCCTTCCGGTTTCATTTCACCACGGCCAGTTTCATGCCGGGAATCCTGGGGGGGATGATTGCCTGGAGCGCGGATGGAAAATTCCTTCCGGGATATTTCCTTTTAGTGATGCTCGGCCTGGTTCTCAACCATATGGCTCTCAACATGACGGACGACTATTACGACTTTCGACACCTGGTGGATGTCTTTGCCGTGAATGGTAAGAATCCTTATACCGGCGGGAGCGGGCTCCTTTCTTCGGGTGTGATCCAACCCAAGAGGATGCAGCAGGTGTTTATCACCTTCTATGCCATCGCCATCGGCATCGGCATTTTTCTGGGGATCCAGAGGGGAGCCTTCATCCTTCTGCTTTTGGCCGTCGGCTTTTTCTGCGCCTTTTTTTACACGGCCCCGCCCATTCGATTTGGTTACCGGGGGCTGGGTGAATTCGCCCAGCTTCTCTGTTTTGGTCCGGGCATCGGCATCGGGGCTTATTATGTCCAGTCCCAAAGAATCTCATGGGAGGCTTTCTGGGGAACCCTTCCCTTCGGGATCATGCTCTTTTCAATGATCACCATCAATGAGATTCCCGATTATCTTGAAGACCGCAAGGGAGGGAAATTGAACCTGGTGGCCCGATTTGGCAGGGAAAGGGGAGTCTGGTTGTTCGTCCTGAGCCTTCTTTCAGCATACGGCGTCATTTTGGCAGGGGTGCTCTTAGGGAAGATCCCGCCCCTGGGCTTGATCTCCTTATTGACGCTTCCGATCGCGTACAAGACGATTTCCATATTAAGAGCGCATTACCAAGATCCCCTCAAGATGGCTCCGGCAAATCTAGGCATGATCTGCGCCCATAATTTTACAGCCATCTTGCTCGCCCTCGCTTATTTTATCCGAGGGTTTAGGTCGGAAGCTCTGATTCCGTCCTTTATGCCGCTGATCGTTTTGATCATGCTTTACATTCCCGTCGCCAGGCTGATTTGGAGAGCTGTATTTTCTCCCCTCGCTAACCCTCCCCCGTCAGAGGCTGTGTCATAATCGCGGCGTTAACGGAAGAGGCAGTCGGGTTCCAAAGTCTTGGAATGCGGTCTTTTTAGGAATGACTAATCGGCGTTTGTGAGAAATGGAGTCATATCGAGGATATGGAACGTATGAATTTAACGTGTAAAAGGTTGCCGCTCTAAGACTTTTTCACCCGACCGTCTCTTCCGTCTTGTTTGGAATCGGTCTTTGTTATTAGGACACGGTCTCTGAGGGTGAGGGAGAATATTTTTGGTGACACTCGATCGGAGGAGAGAGTGGAGAAGGGATTTTATCTGTTGGAATTCACCGGCGCAGAGTGACCGCACTGCCACAAGATGGCTCCTCTCGTGGAGAGGTTAGAGCAGGAAGAGGGGATAAACATCGCAAAGCTCGAAGTATGGCATAACGAAGCCAATGCCACACGTATGAAGGAGTATGACAAAGGGTATTGCGGCGGAGTCCCTTTCTTCTACAACAAAAAAACGGGAAAGTGGATCTGCGGCGAAGCAGACTACGAACGATTGAAGAAGTGGGCAACGGAATAGAAAAACGCTAAGCGCTTAGCGCTATGCGCATAGCGAAAACAAGGAGAAGCCATGGGTATTTTCGAAGATTATAATCCGCTCAAGGGAAAGATGTTTCAGATTCTAAAACCCGACGGGACCCTCCAACCGGGCCTTGCCCCTCCGATTGATGAGAAGCAGACCCTGGCCCTTTATCAAAAGATGGTCTTCATCCGGTCGGCTGACCAGAGGGGGCTGCTGCTTCAGCGTCAGGGAAGGTTTGGAACCTATGCGCCCATTTGGGGCCAGGAGGCATGTCAGGTCGGAAGCGGTTATATCCTCCAAAAAGGGGACTGGGTCTTTCCCGCCTTCCGGGAGATTGGAATCACATTGATGATGGGGATTCCTCTCAAGAATTTTTTTGTTTACTGGATGGGAAATGAGGTAGGAAGCCGGGCACCAGAGGGAATCAACATGATGCCGGTTTCCATCCCTGTCGGGACCCATATCCCCCAGGCCGTAGGAACGGGGTGGGCCGCGAAAATCAAAGGCGATAAGATCGTTGCCGTAGCCTACTTCGGCGATGGAGCAACATCCAAAGGCGATTTCCACGAGGCATTGAATTTTGCGGGAGTGTTCAAGACGCCTACGGTCTTCTTCTGCCAGAACAACCAATTTGCGATCTCCGTTCCGAGGTCCATGCAGACCGCCTCGGCAACGATTGCGCAAAAGGCGATTGCCTACGGATTCGACGGTATCCAGGTGGATGGGAACGATCTTTTTGCGGTCATTGCCGCAACGAAGGAGGCCGTGGATAAAGCGCGGTCCGGAGGAGGGCCGACCTTGATCGAAGGCGTAACGTTCCGATTCGGACCTCATACCACCGCAGATGATCCGACCAAATATCGGTCCGATGAGGAGATCGAACGCTGGAAGCCATTGGATCCCATGGTCAGGTTGAGATCCTATTTGAAAGGAAAAGGACTGTGGAGCGAGGAAGTTGAGAACCGGATGACGGAAGATGCCCAGAAGGAAATCGACCAGGTGGTCAAAGACGCGGAATCCGTTCCCGCGCCAAGGCCGGAAGAAATCTTTGAGTATGTTTTTACGGAGATGACGCCGCAGCTGAAGGAGCAGTTGGAGTATTTGAAAACAACATTATAGCTTACTAAGGAATCCATAATTGGAAAGACATTAGTTCTGAAAATCTCCCCTAGCCCCTCTTTGCCAAAGAGGGGTAACTCCTCCCTTTGGAAAAGGGAGGGTGGGAGGGATTTTGTCAATCGATGTCGTTATTATTATGGACTGATTAGTAATTGCGATGCCCTCTCCCCCAAATCCCCCCAACCCCCCTTTGCTAAAGGGGGGCGAGAGGGGATTTATGATTTTCATTGCTCCCGCCCGCCTGCCGGTAGGCAGGGGTGAGGAACTCGTCATGTAAAATTTATTTGGCAATTTGGATTTGCTTAAAGGAAAGGAACAGGCGATGCCCAAGCTCAACATGGTGGAAGCGCTGAATCTGGCGCTCCGGGAGGAATTGGAAAGGGACAGCAGGGTCATCATTTTTGGCGAAGACGTAGGAAAAGAGGGAGGCGTCTTTCGCGTCACCGACGGACTTCAAAAACAGTTCGGACCGGGCAGGGTGATCGACACGCCGCTGGCAGAGCTGGCGATTGCCGCCACAGCCGTCGGAATGGCTGTTTACGGTCTTCGGCCTGTCGGAGAAATTCAGTTTGAAGGATTCCTCTATCCCTGTCTCGATCAGATCAACAATCACATTGGCCGAATGCGGAACCGTTCAAGAGGGAGGTTCACCTGTCCGCTGGTCATCAGGACCCCTTACGGTGGCGGTATCCATGCGCCCGAGCACCACTCCGACAGTCCGGAAGCCATCTTGGCCCATATCCCCGGGATCAAAGTCGTCATTCCTTCAACGCCGTACGAGGCCAAGGGCCTTCTGCTTTCGTCGATTCGAGATCCGGATCCGGTCATCTTCATGGAGCCCAAACGCATCTACCGGGCCATACGGGAAGAGGTCCCGGAGGGCGATTACACGATCCCTCTCGGAAAGGCGAGATTGGTTCAAGAAGGGAAAGATGTGACGATCATTGCCTACGGAGCCATGCTAAGGGAGGCGTTAAATGCGGCGGAGCAATTGAAAGGAGATAAGATTGATCCCGAGATCATCGATCTCAGAACTATCTCTCCGATGGACATGGAGACGATTGTCGCCTCGATCAAAAAGACGGGCAGGGGAGTTATCGTCCACGAGGCGCCCAAGACGTGCGGCTTGGCTGCGGAGATCATCGCGCTGATCAATGAAAAGGCATTCCTTTCTCTTCAGGCGCCGATCGAGAGGGTAACGGGGTTCGATATTCCTGTTCCTCTGATGAAGGCCGAGCACTATGATCTTCCGAATCCGAAACGAATCGTGATGGCCGTAAAAAAGGTAATGAGCTTTTAATTGAATCTCAGGACAAGGTTAAGGTCGAGGTTGAGAAAAGACAAAAACTTAACCTTAGCCTAAACCTCAACCTGATATTTTCTTGGAGGGTGCGAATATGGCATTCGAATTCAAATTTCCCGACATCGGAGAAGGATTGACCGAAGGCGAGATTGTCCGCTGGCTGGTGAAAGAAGGGGATGAGGTCAAGGAGGGACAGCCCCTCGTTGAGGTAGAGACCGACAAAGCTCTTGCAGAGATCCCTTCTCCAAGAACGGGAACGATCCTGAAGATACTTGCCAAAGAGAAGGAAGTTGTAAAGGTGGGTCAGGTGATCGTCGTGATCGGAGAAAAGGGCGATACATTGGCCGCCCCGCCTCCCAGGCCTTCTGTCCCGCCTGCAAAGCCCAAGTCAGTGGGTGTGGTGGGTGAGCTGGAAGAGGCGCCTGAAGAGGCTCCGGCTGCAGCCCCTACAGCAAGAATGAAGGTTGAACCGGCCAAGCCGGTCTTGGTTAGCGAACATGCGCTGGCAACGCCTTCGGTTCGGGCTTTGGCAAGGGAATTAGGCGTTGACATCAATAAAGTGCAAGGGACAGGACCTGAAGGCCGGGTGCTGGAGAAGGATGTGAGGCAGTTTGCCGAAGGCAAAGCGAAACCGGCTGAAGAGGTAAAGGAAATAAAGAAGGTCAGAAAGTATGACCTGTATGGTTCTGTGGAGCGTATTCCTCTACGAGGAGTGAGGCGATCCATTGCCAAGGCCATGGTGAAATCGAAATATACGGCCCCGCATGTGACGGCCATGGACGAAGCGGACGTCACCGAACTTTGGAAGATCCGTGAGAAAGAGAAGAAGGTGGCGGAGGGTAAAGGAATTAAACTGACCATTCTGCCTTTTGTCATCAAGGCGATTATCGCAGGTTTGATTGAGCATCCTTATCTCAATGCGACCTTGGAGGAGGAGAGCGAAGAGATCATCCTGAAAAAATATTTCAATATCGGTCTGGCCACGGACACGCCCGAGGGGTTGATGGTCCCCGTGGTCAAGAACGCCAAGGAGAAGTCTATCTTCGAGCTGGCACAGGAATCGGCCCAGCTGGCTGAAAAGGCGAGAAACCGAACCATCGACCTGGCCGACCTGAAAGGCGGAACCTTTACCATCACCAACTACGGAGCGGTGCGCGGGACGTACGGGACTCCGATCATCAATTATCCCGAAGTGGCTATACTCGGCATCGGTAGAATCCAGGACATGCCTGTCGCGAGGAATGGAAAGGTGGTCGTCCGAAAAATCCTTCCCCTGTCCCTCTCCTTTGATCACCGGGTCGTCGATGGCGCTGAGGCCGCCCGTTTTCTCAGTACACTCATCTCCCGCCTCGAAGACCCCGACCTGATCCTTTTGGAGACGTAACCCCGTCGAGGGTCAGATCGAGGATACTAATACAAACGCATTAAATATTTTGTAGGGCAACCCTTTAGGGTTGCTTTAAGCAAGGCTAAAGCCTTGCGCTACATGTAAAATGATTAAACGCGTTTGTATTAATACAAACGTAATTGATTTATTGTCATTGCCAAATTCGAGATTCCGAAATCGATAGATCCTGAATCAAGTTCAGGCCCCGGCTCGAGTAACGCTCGTCTCTACAACAACCAACCAGTAATTCAACCAAGGCTTCAGCTCCAGGCTTATTAACGGCATTGTTGTCTTTGAACCCGTTTCGTACGTGGATCGTATTGACGGATGGATCAAGTCTCTCTACTGGGGTAGGTTGCCGAAGCGGTTCCAGTTTCCCTGCGTAACTTGGGCATAAGCGATTGAGTTCATCTAAAATACCGTTCAACTGTTGTCCAACGAGTTGATATACTTTTACGGCTCCGCCCTTCTCATAGAATGGTGCATATTCAAAATCATCCACCCCTATCGAGACGGAAGTGGCGATATGCTCTTTTATCATCGTTAGCCATTCTTTCTGCTCCGGCGTGAACCTCTTTCCCGATCCCTCTTGGTGTGTCAGCCACTCGCTGAATCTTTGGTCTGCCATGTCGACTTGTAGTTTTGCAGAAAATGCAGGCGGGTCCTCCTCCTATCATATCCCCTCGATGATCCATCAATCGAACTGATACGCTATGTCGCTAATATTACCGTTGGTGTTTGATTGGCACTCTCTTGTATACCCCCAAAGATACCCCCAAAAGAGGAGACACCCGGTCTTCTGCTCCCCATCGTGGGGAGGGGGCAAAAAAAGGCCCGGCAAAGCCGGGCCTCTAAAGCCAGTCGCGTATCCGCCGAGACCTACGCTCTTTCTACTTGGATTTACTTACCGAGCTTGCCACGCGGACTGCCAACGCCAGTGCAGTAATCCCACAATGGAAGGGCTGGAGCGCCGTTGCTGCCGGTCGTGACATCGTAGAAGTTTGTCATGTACTCCTTGTAGGTTTGCAACTGGGAATACAAGAGATTGTTTTCGGCATTATTGTAATAACCCAAAGGGTTGACGGGAAATTCAACGGCAACCCCCAACTGATTGTTCGAATTGTTAACGATACCGGCTAACGCTGGCGCAGACACACTGGTTCCGCCTACTAAATACCAGACGCCGCTGTATGTGACATACACGGGGCTGATGTTTGGATCGGCGTTAAAGGACATGTCGGGGGTCATGCGGCTTGCCGACCCGAAAATTGGATACTGATAGTTTGCCCACGGTCCCATCCCGTAGCCGCCAACCCAACTGGTTTGCCACGTTTCGTACGCGCTGATCCCCCCACCGGACCCTGACCAGCAACTCTCGCTCACGAAGGCTTTAGTTTTGGGATCACGGTTGATTGTGGTCCCACCCGCCGAGACGACCCAAGGTGAGGAACTGGGATATTGCGCACCGTAGCCCGCGTCGCCAGCGGAGAAGAAATAGCTGACGTTATTCCCGGAATAATAACCATTCGCGGGGAAGTAATCGTCATAGGCTGTCTGGCCAGACCACTCGGCACCGCTCCAGCTATTGGAAACTTGACCGCCGCCGTAGTTTAATAGAAGGTATGTGCTCGCAACCGTTTCCGCATACATCAGATCCGCGGTGAGGTTCGAGCAGGCCTCGACCAGGACGATTGCCGCGGAAGGCGCCATGGCGTGGGCCCATTGAGTATCCAAGGCGGACTCGACGGCCCAACCTTCATCGTAGGGCGGGGTGCTACAACTGCCGTTGCCGTTCGCAATGACCTTTGTAAAGTTTGGCGCCGGAAGTTTGAAGTAGGTGCTGAAGTACTGCAAGTCGGCAAGGACGGTTGGGTTGTCATAGGCAATTACAATGGCTATAGCCCTGCCGCCGCCTGTCGCATTGTACGGTTTACTAATCATCGGACGGCATCCCTTGTAGCTTATTTTTCCCATTCCGTAAACACAGGCCAACGAAGTCGGGGTTTCGTAAACTATTTTCATAGCAATATTCGGTTCCGGAATTTCCTCTGGCTCCGGCTGGCTCAGGTCCCGAAGTGCTTTAGGCTGGATCCTGCTTGGATTATAAATCAGGTAGTTCGTGTGCATTCGCACGCCAACATCTTCCGGGGCCTCTTTGCTGCAATCCGGAACGAGCACGTCCGGCGGGGCAACGTAAGGCGAAACAGATTTAAGACCAACACCCTCAGGTGCCTTTGATCCTGGCGCCACTCGGTCACTGGTCATCTGCGCTATTGCCGGTACTGCAACCGCTATAGCGAGGATGCCCATGACCAGCATGATGAACAGAGATTTGCGCACTGGAAGCTCTCTAACCTTTAAAAAGTTTCTATGTTTCATTTTACCCTCCTCTAATTAGCTAAATTTTGTGAAAATTAAAATTCGCTCCCCCAAATAGTAAATGGGGAAATGACCCCCTACAGGTCATAAGAACCGGCTCCTCAGCTTAATCTTTCTCGATTCCTCCTTTCTTTTAATGATGTGTCAATACATGGATCAAATGAATAGTGGTCTATCCCATACGATACGAGACGGTAAATACCATTCGCTATCGGTGAAGTCAAGCTTTTTCGTAAAAGTGAGGATGCAACCAATAATTCCCTTGCCTTCGCATAGTCAAATAGAGGTGCTCTTGCCCCCTTTTTGATTCTTGTGAGAAAGTAACTCGTTTTGTTGAGCCGGATAGGTTTCCGGATACCTCAGGTCTTGCCGGATTGTCGGGGACGGTGAGACGGAATGGCCTGTAGGATAGGAAATGCGGATGATCGGGAAGAGAATCACTATGGAGATCAGGGAGAAAAAAAGCCAGGCTCTGGCGCTCTTTTTCTTTGACGGCGCATGCTGGGGCAACCCAATGGGTTCCGGAGGGAGGAGGCTTTTCAGATAATTTTCATACTGGAGGACAATGTCTTTTGGATTGAGCGTGAGATATTTGGCATAGACGCTCAAAAAACCTTTTACGTAAAGCACCGCCGGGAGGAACTCATATTGGTCTTCTTCGATGGCTTTGAGGTAGTGTTCCTTGACCTTGGTGAACTTGGAGATTTCTTCCAGAGAGATGTTTCGTGTCTCCCTCTCTCTTTTCAAAAATTTTCCTGGAGACTCCATAATTCCTTGTGCCGAAGAAAAAACATGGTTTGTTGTTTGATTTTTTGCATTCCAGCAGCCAGAAATACTGGGGTTAAGAAAATTGATCTAAATGTAAGCAATTGTCATGCCAAAAAATAGGAATTGTAATCTATTGAAACTTAAGAATATTATGAAAGGAGGGGATCGACGAAGTACCATTTTATGCCGAATTTCGGCACACTTATGACTTTTTGGAAAGGGGAGGAGCGACCATAAGAAAGGGCGGGTTAAACAGCCTGCCCTTTCGGCGAAATAATTTCCCCAGAGCACTACTTTTCTTCCCAGTAAGGTTGCACGCCATAGTACCTGTAAACGTTTTCCGCATAGCGGAGATTGGTCATGTCGTTTTCCGTGAACGCGGGCGAGTCGAGCAATCTTTCTTTGGTGGTGTGAAGCGTAAAGAGGCTTCCGCCACTTTTTGACAGTTCGCTGAAAGGAACGGCAACCATTCTCCCTTCAATTCCTCCCACATCGGAAAGGACTGAATAAACCACCTGATCATTCCTAAAGTCGATCACAAAGTCATCGACCATAGCCACCTGTTCTCCTTTTGGAGTTTGAACGGAAGTACCCATCAACGTGCTCGTGCGAAACGCTCCCATGGGTAACGGCCTTACGGAATAGAGGAACGTCGTCTCAGCCCAATGCGCAAAAGGCTGTTCCCCAAAAGGCCTTCCGGGATCGCTAAAACGTCCGACGAATTCTTCAGGTCTGTTAAACACGAAGATGTGGTCGCCCGAATGCGACAGGGCAGCGAACGGGACAGTCTCCAACTCCGCACCTCTCCCTGGGACATCAGAAAGGACAACCTCTGAGATATGTCCGGTGCCGGGATCAATGACTAAATCGCTGATTTGCCCCATATAGTCCCCTTCTGTGGTCAACAGCTGGGCTCCGATCATGCTGCTTGCTTCCAACGTATCCCAACCCCTGATGTCCGACTGGCCATACAGTGATATCGTCCCCTCTTGGAATTCCTGGGACGATGAAATCCGGATACCGACAAAGAATATGCTCAACACAAACAACGCTATGATTGGAAATATTATTTTTCTCATCGTACGGTCCTCCTTTTCCATCAGCTCCAAAAGCGCTGATTTATCGTTTGATAAACAGATAATAATCAGCCCTTTCGTTGTCAAGGGAAGAAGAGGCGGGTTTGGGGAGCGCCTTGCGGTTAATGCACACCCATAGGCGGGGTTGTATGTTTTGTCCTCTTCATCAGCAGGACAAAAGGGAGAATAAGAATCATCATGACGGAAAGAATATAAAAGGAGTCGTTGAAGGCCAGCATGGAGGCTTGTTGCAAGAGCTGATTGTAGACCAGGCCGAGGCTTCCCTGACCCGGGTAAGAAGGTATCAGTCCCCTTCCCCGCAACCATTGCGAAATCTGGGGAACGGCTTCTTGCAGGTTTCTGCTAAAAGGCGTGAGATGCTCAACAAGACGGAACTGATGAAACTGTGACCTTCTGGCTACCATGGTCGTTACAAAGGCCACGCCAAAACTGCCTCCGAGGTTTCTTAGAAGGTTGAATATGGCGGTCGCATTTCCCATTTCTTCATTCCGTATTCCTGACATCGTGGTGGTGGTCAGGGGAATAAAGAGAAAACCCATTCCCAGCCCGAGGACGACCCGCGGCCAGAAGACGGCGCTGAAATTGGCAAAAAGGTTAAACTGCGACATGAGATGGATAGCATAGGCGGCCACGGCGATGCCGAAGGCGAGAATGGCCTTTGGATTGATCCTGTTCACCAGGTTTCCGGCGATGGGCATGGCGATCATCGTGGCAATGCCGCCCGGCCCCAGCGCCAGTCCGGCGAGGAAGGAAGTGTATCCCATCAATGTTTGAAGGTAAATCGGCAGCAGGACAATCGTGCCGAAGAGACTGAAAAAGACGAAGAACATGATGAGATTTCCCGAGCTGAAGGAAAGATTTTTGAAGATTCTCAAATTGACCACCGGGTTCTCCGTTGTCAATTCCACGACGATAAAAATGATCAGAGAGGCTACGGCAATAAAGGCCATCCATACGATGAATTGGGATGAAAACCAATCCTCCCTCTGGCCTTTATCCAGGACGATCTGAAGGCACCCGAGCCCAACGGTCATGAAGCAAAGCCCCCAGGTGTCGATCTTCATTTTGATGCGCTCCATGTAAGGGGGGTTGACGATGAAAAAGAGGGTCATGAGGATGGAAATGAATCCAATGGGGACATTGATGTAGAAGATCCACCTCCAGGTCCAGGTGTCCGTAATCCATCCTCCCAGAAGAGGCCCGATGATCGGTCCGAACATGATGCCGACGCCGAAGATCGCCATCGCTATCCCGTGCTGATAGGGCGGGAACGTTTCCAGAAGAATGGCCTGGGAAAGAGGCTGAAGGCCGCCGCCCCCGGCGCCCTGAAGGACCCTGAAAAATATGAGGCTCCCCAGATTCCAGGCAGAACCGCACATAAACGAACTGAAGGTGAATATGGAGATGGAGAGGATGAGGTAGAGCTTTCTTCCGAAGAGTCTGCTCAACCATCCGGAAATGGGGATGATAATGGCATTGGATACAAGATAGGACGTGATGATCCAGGTGGATTCGTCGATTCCGGCGGAGAGGCTCCCGCGGATATGATCGAGAGAGACGTTGACGACCGAGGTGTCGACGATCTCGATCAGCGTGGGCAACATGACTGCGATAGCAACGATCCACCGGTTCATAAGCGGCCACGTCCTATTGAGAATGAACCAGAATCGTCGGCGTCACGGACATGCCGATTCGGAGGAGATGATCGGGGTCAGCCCCTTCATCGAGAACGATCTTTACAGGAATTCTCTGGACGACCTTCACAAAATTTCCTGTCGCATTTTCAGGCGGGAAAAGGGAGAAAACGGCCCCGGTTCCTGCCATGATGCTGTTCACCCTTCCGTAAAAAGCTTTTCCCGGGTAGGTGTCCACCGTGATTTTGACTTTCTGACCCGGTCTTACGTCTTGAAGTTCCGTCTCCTTGTAGTTGGCGGTGATCCAGATTTCCTCTTGGGCAAGGGGCACGACGGCCATCAGGGGCTGGCCGGCTTGAATCTGATTCCCCGTCTCCACCGTTCGCTTTGTGATGTAACCGTCTACAGGCGCATAAAGCTTCGTGTAACCAAGGTTCAGTTCGGCTCCCCTCAACGTTGCGTCTCTCTGCTGAATCTGAGCCTCCTGCGTGGGGAGACCCGATTCGCTTTGTTTGATCAGCGCCCTCTGCGTTTCAAGGGATGCCTCAATTTGTCCGGCCAGTTCCTGCGCTGCCTTCACCTGGGCTACCGCCACCTCATAAGCTGTTTTTGCGTTGTCATATTGCTGCCGGGGGATGACCTCTTTTTTCAAAAGGGACTCCGATCTTTGAAGGGTCACTTTGGCCAAGTCGAGGTTGGCCTTCTGGAGCTCGACATTCGCCCGGGCCGCCTCGAACGAGGCGGTGATCTCGGCTTGTTGTTTCTTAGCTGTGTTTACCCTGTCTTCAAGCTCGGAAAGCCTTGCCCTCTCAGCCCGAAAGCCAGCTTGGGCCTCCTTCACTCTGACCTCATAGTCGACGGGATCGATCTCGACAAGGAGATGATCCCTCTTCACAAACTGGTTGTCGTTGATATAAAGAGCCCGAACGGTGCCGGGAATCTTTGAAGCGATGACGTGGACTCTGCCGTCGACAAAGGCATCATCCGTAGAAACATGGGTCGCTTTATAGCGGATAAAAAAGGTGATCGTTGCTGCACCGACAAGGATAAGGATGGGGAGTAGGATAAAAGCGAAAGTCCTCTTTCTCCGTCTATTGGGTTTCTCTCTTGTTTCTTCCATTGAATCGGGGCCCCTCCGATGAATTTTTAATAGAATATGTTAGTGTCTGCAACCCGGATTGTAAAGCCTTTTTCCTTCCGAATCCATCGATAGGTAGTGGACTCCCCTCAGTTATGGTTTTTCTATCCCCCTTTAGTAAAGGGGGATAAAGGGGGATTTTAGAATGATAGTGACGTTGATAAAATCTCCCCTCTCCCCTCTTTGCCAAAGAGGGTGTGAGAGTTCATTGGCATTTCCTGAACCCGTAACGGACGGACTACATTGGGTTCATTTTTATCTTGTTTATCGAGAGGAGAATGTATATATTAAAAAAGGTCTTCACAAGAGGTGCGGCATGTTTCCAAAAAAAAGCTTGTTTACAATCATTGTGGCTCTTGTTCTTCTGGCGGGGTGTGCAGGAGCCCCTGTTCGGCCGGCGCTGCAAGAAGATATCCGCGTCCCTTCCGGCAAGATCGAGGGAAATCAATTCACCGGTATCCGGTACCCCTTCAACGTCTCGGTCCCTCCCCATTGGAAAATGACAACAGAATTCCCTGATTTCCTGCAAGAGCTTGGTTATGACAAACCTTCTCCGACGGATAAGGAGCAGACGGAGCTGTATGCCTACAATCCGGAAACGAGATCAAATATGCAATTCGATTTCACGCCGGCGGGTCGGTATGCCACCTTCAATCAGAAAAAGATTGAGCGGCTTGTGACTGCTGCAACCGATAGCCTTACGTCCGAAATAGAAAAGGATTATGGAAAGGCTGTGAAGGTTGAGGTCGGTCCCACAGAACCAATATCCTTAAAAGGTGTCCAGTTTGCTGCGAAGAAATATGCCACCTACAGGGTGCAAGGTGTGAAGCGGGAGCAGGGGTGGATTTATGGGTTTACAGAACCTTATCAGATTTTCATCCTCTATATGGTGCTGGAAAACGGAGGCGCGAACGACCGCCAGGATATGAAGAAGATTCTCGATTCGTTCGAAGTCATTCGGAAGAAGTAGGAACAAAAAATAGAAAGGAGAAAAGAAGATGGCAACAAAACCAGCCAAAAAAGTTTACAAATGTAAGACGTGCGGCTTGGTGACCACCGAGAAAGGTCATCTCTGTCGTCCCCAAGAGGTCAAG
Source organism: uncultured delta proteobacterium (assembly GCA_963765435.1). Classification (GTDB taxonomy): domain Bacteria; phylum Desulfobacterota; class BSN033; order BSN033; family UBA1163; genus UBA1163. Next base: position 2,315,915 of record CAVXWK010000001.1, on the reverse strand, counting down.
AAAGCCTATACCTGTGAGTATTGTGGCATCACGGTTAGTAATCCAAGGCATGTTTGTAAGCCGAAGGTTGCCAAATTTGATTATGTCTGTGATGCCTGCGGCCGGGTGGCAGTGGGTAAAGAAGAGGTGTGCCAACCCAAGAAGATAAAGAGTTAGATTGAGGAATTGCGAATTCAGGGATTGGCAATTTGGCCCCCAACGAAAAGGAATCTTGAAAGGCCCCTCAAACCTTATCGTTTGAAGGGCCTTGATTTTTTGGGGGTCATGGTTTCTAATAGAAATATTGAATTTAAGATATGACGGAGGCTTTCATGGAGAAGGTGGATCTGAAGAAAGGGATCTATTGGGTTGGAGCCATCGATTGGAATATAAGGGACTTCCACGGCTATTCCACTCCTTACGGGACAACGTATAACGCCTATTTGATCCTGGATGAGAAAGTTGTTCTTGTGGATACGGTGAAGGCTCCTTTCTATCTTGAGATGCTGGGGCGAATTTCAGAGATCGTCGATCCGGCAAAAATTGATGTGATTGTTTCGAACCACGTGGAGATGGACCACTCCGGGTCGCTCACCCAGATGGTCGAACGGATTGGAAATCCCACTGTCATCACCTCTGAGAGAGGCCAGAAGGGTTTAACCAAGCATTACAAAAAATCGCTGAAATTTAAGACCGTGAAGAGCGGAGAGACGTTTCCCATCGGCCATCGAACTCTCACCTTTGTGGAGGCCCCGATGCTTCACTGGCCCGATAGCATGTTTACCTATATCAAAGAGGATCAGCTTCTCCTGCCCAACGATGCTTTTGGCCAGCATATTGCCACTTCACAAAGGTTTGAGGATGAGGTGGGGGATGTCACAATGAAACATGCCGCAAAATATTACGCCAATATCCTCTGGCCTCTGGCGCCGCTCATTCTGAAAAAAGTAGACGAAGTGGTGAAGATGGGTATCCCCATCGACATGATCGGGCCCAGCCATGGCCTCATCTGGAGAAAAAATCCGAGCCGGATCATTCAGGCCTATGTGGACTGGAGCCAGGGAAAAGCCGGGAATAAAATCCTCGTCGTCTACGATACGATGTGGGGAAGCACGGAGGCCATCGCCAAGGCGATCCTCAAAGGCCTGATCGAGGAGGGGGTCGAGGCGAGGCTGCTCCATCTCCGATCCAATCATCGGAGCGACGTCATCGAAGAGATGCTGGAAGCAAAAGGTATCCTCCTGGGCTCTCCCACTTTGAATAACGGGATGTTTCCCACGATGGGAGATTTTCTGACTTACATGAAGGGATTGAGGCCCAAGGGAAAGGTCTTTGGCCTCTTCGGATCTCACGGATGGGGAGGTGGAGCGGTCAAAGAAATGAGAAAGGCCCTCGAACAGGAGAAATTCGATATCTGGGAAAGGGAGCTGTCTGTCCAGTTTGTTCCAGACCCGGAAGAATTGAAGAGCGCGATTCAATTCGGAAGAGAATTTGCTCAAAAAGTTCTTTAGAAAACTAAGAATCCGGGAGCCAGAATTCAGAATCCAGCAGGTTTAGTAATGGCAGAAGGGATTAGTTCTTATAATGAAGTGATGATGGAACATTTGAAGCACCCACGGAATATGGGAGAGATGGAGAAGCCGGATGGAGTCGGAGAAGCTCAAAATCCTGTCTGCGGTGATACGATGCGACTCTTCATTAAAGTCGAGACAGGTCGGATCATCGATGCGACGTTTCTCACTTTTGGGTGTGGGGCTGCGATCGCGTCTTCGAGCATGACGACAGAGATGATCAAGGGAAAAACGATTGAAGAGGCTCTCACGATTTCAGATCAGGTGATCGCCAACGCCCTGGGTGGGCTTCCGCCTACCAAGGCCCATTGTTCCATCCTGGCGGAGAAAGCGATCCGGGCAGCGCTGTTGGATTATCGGAAGAAAAACCCCCACCCCACCCCCCACGAGATTGTGCCTTAATGGAGGGAAGGTAGGCAAAAACGGGACGCACAGCCGGATTCGAAAGCTTTAGAATGCGCACATTTAAGGTTAGAGGTCATTGTCGTGGTCACAAGGAATTCAATTCTTTCATGACATTGAAGTCTTCCAGTCTTACATTTAAAAGGTTGCGCTCTAAAGCTTTCTCACCCGCCTGTGTGTCCCGTTTCTCAGGATTTCTGCCACTTATCTCGATTTCGAGGTAAGGGGGATCAAAGAGAAGAATAAGGAGGATTCAGAGGATGATTGATAGGGAGTCTGCGGTTCATTTATTAAGAAAAGTGGTTCAAGAATCCGCTGCCGACCAGACGGAGGCCGTCCTCCTGACAGAGGATTCCTCGCTCACCCGTTTCGCGGGTTCTGCCGTTCATCAGCACGTAGCGGAAAAGAACCAGACGGTCATCCTCCGGGTGGTTTCGGGGAAAAAGATTGCCGTGGTCACAACCAATATCCTTCGGCCCTCCTCGGTAAAAAAATCTCTTCAGATGGCCATTTCCCTGGCCAAGGTTCAACAGCCTAACGATGAATTTGTTTCTTTGCCGGGGCCCGAATCCCTTCCCGAGACGAAAACCTATTCTGAGAACATCAGCCGCCTCACACCCAGTGCCAAGGTGAGGATGATCAAAAAGTTGTTGAGGCGGGTCAAAGAAAAGGGGTGTACAGGCTCTGGCGCTTTTTCGAACGGAGAGGTGGAGATGGCTGTAGTCAATTCCCTTGGGGTGGAGGCCTATCAGAGATTTTCCGACTTGTTCCTTCATCTCATCGTGGAAAATGAGAAAAGTTCCGGCTATGCGAGTTTTGTGGCGAGGGACCCTGATCAATTGGATGCTGATTCTTTGGCCCAAGAAGCAATCCGGAAGACATCCAAAGAGGAACCGATTCAGGTGGAACCGGGAGAGTATGAGGTTATTTTAGAGCCTTATGCGGTGAGTGAGCTCCTGTCGTTTCTGGGCTATCTGGGTTTTCATGCGTTGGCCGTCCAGGAAGGCCGAAGTTTTTTTTCCAACCGGTTCGGGGAGAAAATGGTGGATGAAAAGGTAACCGTTTACGACGACGGGCTTGACCCGGGAGGATTGCAAGTTCCTTTCGACTTCGAAGGCATTGCGAAGAAGAGGGTCACCTTTTTTGACAGAGGGGTGGCGAAAGGAGTGACCTACGATTCTTTCACTGCAGGCCGGGAAGGAAAAAAATCTACCGGGCATGGCCTGATCGCGCCCAATACGGAAGGTCCAATCCCGATCAACCTTTTTATGAAGGGGGGAGAATCCTCTTTGGAGGAGATGGTTAAATCGGTCCGAAGGGGAATTTACGTGACCCGATTCCATTACACCAATGTGGCGGAACCGATGAAGGCCGTCATCACGGGGATGACCCGGGATGGGACTTTTTTGATTGAGGAGGGAGAGATCAAGAAACCGATCAAGAATCTGAGGTTTACAGAATCCGTTCTGAAAGCGCTTTCCCGGGTGAGCGGCGTATCAAAGGATCGAAGGATTTGCTCTGAAGGGACGGTCTACTCAAGGCGTTTTGTTACCGGCACGGTGGCCCCTGCCGTCAAAATAGACGGATTCAACTTCTCGGGAGTGTCCGCATTATAAGTGAAGCAAAATGACTAACCCCCCTTCATCCCCCAATCTAACGCCCCCTCCACTCTCCCCCTCTTAATTTAAGAGGGGGAAGGGGGAGTTATAAGGAGAGAATACAGGGGGGTTAAAAATGATTTTAGTCACTTGTAAAGAGGTGTGATAATGAAAGACCTTGTCGAGAATATTCTTGATGTGGCGAAGCTGAAAAAGGTGACCTATGCCGATATCCGCGTCGTCCGTCGCCAGAGCGAAGAGATCGAAGTGAAGAACGGGAAAGTAGAGGCTCTGACCCACGACGAGGATTTCGGCTTCGGAATCAGAGTCCTCTACCAAGGCGCATGGGGATTTGCCTGCAGCTCAAAAGTGACGAAGGGGGAAATGGGGGCAGTTTTTGCCAAGGCCCTGAAGATTGCCAAAGCCAGTTCAAAGATCAAAGGGAAGGAAATCGTTTTCCCGTCCGCTTCTCGCATCGTCGATCAATATAAAACCCCGATTTCTATCGATCCCTTTGATGTCGCTCCTGAAATGAAACTCGGTCTTCTTCTGAAAGCCGACGAGATCCTGCGCAGAAATAAAAAAGTGAAGATCTCCGAAGCTTTCATGGGTTCTTATAAAACCGGGAAGACATTCGCTTCCACCGAGGGTTCTCATATCGAGCAGGAAATTATCGAGTGCGGAGCAGGCATTTCCGCCACAGCCATTGAGGGAAGTGAGGTGCAAGTCCGTTCTTATCCCAACTCTTTTCGTGGGAATTTTTCCACGCAAGGTTATGAGTGGGTTGAGAAGTTAGCCCTTCAAGACAGGGCAGAAAGAATTGCCGATGAAGCTGCCCAGCTTCTTTCAGCAAAGCCCTGCCCGTCTAAGACGACCACCTTGATCTTAGATAGTTCCCAGCTGGCCTTGCAGATCCACGAATCCATCGGCCATCCCATTGAGCTGGATCGGATTCTCGGGACCGAAGCAAGTTATGCCGGCACCAGTTTCTTGAAACCCGAGATGGTAGGTCATTTCAAATATGGCTCAGAGCTGATCAATATCGTTGCGGATGCTGCCTGTCCCGGTGGGCTGGGAACTTTCGGCTACGATGATGAAGGAATAAAGGCTCAAAGAGTTCCCATCCTTTCTAACGGGATCTTGACGAACCTATTAACATCGAGGGAAACGGCCCACCACCTGAAAAAAGAGAGCAACGGGACGATGAGAGCCGACGGCTGGAATCGTATTCCTCTAATCCGGATGACGAATATCAATCTGGAACCTGGAGCGTGGACATTGGATCAGATGATCGCGGATACGGAGGAGGGGCTTTTCTTAACGACCAACCGAAGTTGGTCAATTGACGATAAGAGGATAAACTTCCAATTCGGAACGGAGATCGGCTGGGAGATCAAAAACGGTAAACTCGGTGAGATGGTCAAGAATCCGACCTACACCGGAATTACTCCAAAATTCTGGAGTTCTTGTGACGCGATTGGAAATCGAGATCACTGGCAACTGTGGGGGACGCCCAATTGCGGAAAAGGAGAGCCTGGCCAGGTGGCGCATGTGGGACACGGCACAGCGCCTGCCAGATTCAGGAACGTTCAAGTGGGAGTGATGAAAGAATAATAAAGTGACTAAAGTTATGAGTGACTAAAATGAACTAAAGTTAATGAGTCTCAAAGTGACTAAAGTTGTGAGTAGTTAAAGTTATTTTCTTAACCCCCCTCTATTCCCCCCTTAATCTAAGGGGGGACAAAGGGGGGTTACTCACTTTAGGTAACTTTAGTCACTTTCTTTTTTGGTGACGTTGATGGCATATCCTTCGCGAAAACCTTCCACGACCTTCTCGGCAACTTTCTGGGTGGCTTGAAAGATCTTTTTCAATCCCTCCTTAAACAACTCCTTTGCTTCTTCGAGTTCTTCGCCGTCCTGTTTCATAGTCTATTAAACCCGCATAGCGCACAGCGCATGGCGTAACAATGTTTGTTTGAAATTTTCTTGTAAAATCCCTCCCCGCCTCCCTTTTGTATAGACCGGAGAGATGGGTAACAGATGTGCCGGAGACATAGGTAACACTTTGTGTGGCATAATTTCCGAGAGATTGCATTTAAGGAGGAGATTATGCCATGGAAAGAGGTTAGCCTTATGTCGTTGCGTCGGGAGTTTGTTCAACTGACCCAAGGGCCTAAAATGAGCTTGGCTGAATTGTGCCGTAGGTTTAATATTAGTCGTAAGACGGGATACAAATGGTTGACTCGTTACAAAGAAGGAGGTGTAAAAGGGCTGCAAGACCGATCCCGCAGGCCTCACCGAATTGTCTTGAAGGTAAGGGAAGTGCACGAAAAGGCGCTTCTGCATTTGCGGAGAACCCATCCCACTTGGGGAGCGCGTAAACTTCGGCGGAAGTTGCAAGAGATGAGAATAGAACCTGTTCCTGCTTGCAGTACCATTACTACCTTTCTTCATCGTCATGGGTTGATTATCCCAGGCGGGGGGCGTCAGGACTGGCGGCGATTTGAATCCCCTGCTCCCAATGCTTTGTGGCAGATGGATTTTAAGGGCCCCGTATCGACCTTGGCGGGTCCGTGTCACCCCCTGACGGTCCTGGATGACTATTCGCGGTTTAACCTCTGCCTTAAGGCGTTGCCGAGCCAACAGGGGTCTGGGGTGCAGAGCACCCTGGAGAAGACCTTCAAACGCTATGGCCTTCCGGACGTTTTCTTGATGGATAATGGACCTCCTTGGGGCAATGACTCGGAGTACCGCTATACGACGTTGACGGTTTGGCTGCTTCGCTTGGGAATCCGGGTAAGTCATAGCCGCTCGTATCATCCACAAACCTTGGGCAAAGATGAACGGTTTCATTGGACCTTGGAAGAAGAGCTTCTCAGACGTTACCAATGGCAAGATCCCGTTCATCTTCAAGGGAAATTTGATCCCTGGAGGGATCAGTACAATTTTGAGCGACCCCATGACGCGTTGGATTTGGCGGTACCGGCTTCTCGGTATCGGCCCAGTCTGCGAAATATGCCCGAAATACTGCCTCCTATCGAATATCCAAGCGGCATGGAGGTTCGTAAAGTCCAAGACAAAGGGTATTTCTTCTTTCGAGGTAAAACATTTTGGGTCAGTCGCGCCTTTTATAGATATCCCATTGGGATCAGGCCTATGGCAACAGACGGTTTGTTTGAAGTGATGTTCTGTCATGAAGTCATCAGTAAGATTGATTTGAGAAGTTCTTCTTAACCTGTTACCTATGTCTCCGGTACGCTTGTTACCCATGTCCCCAGTCCGTACACCTTTGCCAAAGGGAGGTGATGAGCATTTCCCCCTTTGGAAAAGGGGGATTAAGGGGATTTTATAATGACTCCTTTGATCTATTGACTCCTGAGACTCTTCTTCTTTTCATAGCATTAAATTAATACAGGTCCTTTGTACTCTTGTGGAAATTAGTATTGTGCAATCCGCATTTTGAAATCTGTATTCCGAAATCTTATTTGGCCGGGAGCTGCATTGTTTTCATCTTCTCAATCTGGGCTCTTATTCGTTGAGCTCTTTCGCTATTCGGATCCACTTTGAGGTATTCTTCCCATGCCTTGATAGCCCCTTTCATATCCTGTTTGTCGTGAAGGAGGACGAGACCAGTATTGTACCGGCTGTTGGCATGCTTCGGATCACTTTGGGCTGCCTTTCTGAACTCTTCGAGGGCTCTATCAGATTGTCCCAGTTTTCTATACATAATCCCCATATCTGTTCTGACATCCGGGTTATCAGGTTTGACGGCGAGATAATGGCTGTATGCCTCAATGGCCTCTTTGGGCCGGTCAGAATCGAAATAAAGGTTTCCCAATTCCACCCAGGCGGAAAGGTTTTTGGGGTCTTTCTTGACGATGTCTTCCAAGGTCTTGATCTGAGCAGAGACTTCCATGGAATTCCGGGCAGGAGATGCCGGCGCTGGAGCGCCGGGGGGAGCCGTCGGCGGTTTTTGGACCATGGCGGTCTTTTCGGCCCCTTTGGTCATCCAGAGAATTCCCACTGTCACTCCACCGACGAATCCAATGACAAGGGCGATGACAACATACAAGATAACCGTCTCTTTTTTCATTTAAGATCCTCCTTTTTTCCGCTAAATTTTATCTTAAACGGACGGATTAGGCAAACGGAAAATGATTTCCAGGTCAGGTTTTCTGTGGCAGGGGAAGGAAAGATCGTGGGAGATGGTCGGAAAGCGAAGCGTTCAAGATTTCTTTGATCCGGTCAATGATGTAAGGTTTTTCTACGTAAGCCCATGCCCCTTTCTCTTTGGCCGTCCTTGCCGTCTCTTCATTTCCCTTGGCCGTGATGACAATGACCCGAGGAGGAGGCTGAGCCTGTATCGCCGTTTTCAATACCTCCCATCCATCAGATTCCGGCATAATCAAGTCAGTGATGATGAAGTCAAAGTGCTGCGCTGTGGCTGCCTCGATGGCTTTCCTCCCGTTCTCAACCGAAATAACCTCGTAGCCCTCCTGGCATAGGGCCTGAGTCAGGGACCAGCGGATCAAATATTCATCATCGGCGACTAAAATCTTACAAGATTGAATGGCGGCACTCCCATAAGAAACCTTTATCACAGTCCGGCATCCGGCCGGAGGCCCTTGAGTGAGGATGTAGCTTCTGTTGTCAGAAAGTCCTCGTGCTTCATCCCGTAGGCTTCAACCACTAAATCTGAAAGCGCCTTTGCGTCAGTAAGCCCGCCCAGATGGGTCTGAACAATCTGAGGAGGGCGATCCCCCTCGATCCTGACGGCAATAAAAAATGGGATTCTTACCTCTCCCAAAGCCTGGTGAATCTTGAAATGCTCGTCGGGGAAGATGGGAAAAGGGACATTATAGTTTTCCTTAAAAACCTTTATCTCTAAGGGACTATTCCCTGCCCCGATACCGATTAATTTCAGTCTGCCTCTGAGGTCTGGATTGTTTTCAATTTGGCGGTATATTTCCGCCATGGCCGATACCGTACTTGGACAGATAGGGCAATAGAGGTTGAAAATCTTGATCAGGACGCCTTCCGATTTGATTTGAGGAATTTTAAAAAAGCCATCTCCTGAAAGCCCTAAATATTTCTTTTCGTTCGAATCTTTGGGAATAGGAAGACGGATGCTGGGGAGGCTTTCGCCTTTGACAGGGAACGAACCTTGAGCAAAGACGGGAGCGTTGAGCGTCCAAGACAGAAGGGCAATCACAACGGAATGCATTAGCACTTTAACCACTCTGGATTCCCTCCTCCCTGAGCCTGACGAAGATACAGCTGGGATTCGATCTAATCCCTTAAAGGTCTTTGGCTCGCTCAGCAACGTGGCTCATCATTTTCGGAACTGAATTGCGAATACCTCGATTTTGAACCACCGGCTTGGTGGTTTGACGCTATTTAACTGCATAGCAAAATGTATACCTTGAACAACCCTTCCTTTATAAATATTCTCGAATTACTTAAGTCTTTGATATGAATCACTGTTTTTGTTGCTTGCCGCTCCTGAGAATCGAGTAGAAAATGTTATTTGCTCAGATTAGGTTATTTCCCGCAGAAGGGTGAGAGAATTTGCGCAATCCAGATCACTGTTTCAGGAGTCTTGACGAAGTGTCATGGTTGGGTCAAAATAAGCCTGGGAGATAAGAGGGAGAGTAGAGATGAAAAACGGAATAATATGTATTTTAGCCTCTGTGATGCTCCTTGCCTTGGAAGCGGTTGGTTTCTCAGCATCATTATTTATTTAAAGTTTACCCGGGAGCTAAGTTGGAGGATGTTTTCGAAACAAAACAACCGGAGGCTGGTGGTAAAGTGTCACAGTCTCACAAAGTGATCATTTTTACGACCGATCATCCTTTTGAGAGTGTTGTCGCCTTCTATAGTGGGACTGCAAGAGAATACGGGATCCCTGGCAGCAGTCGAATGCCCACGAAGCTCCCTTCAGGACAGGAACTCAAAGAAGCTTATTTTATCCTGGACGACGCAAGCGACCTTGGTACTTCGAAGCACTGGATTAAAATTCAGGGGCCTTACCTGAGCAGGGCCCGAACGAGTGAAGGCTTTCAGGGGCGATACGGCGCTGTCCGTGAAGTCACTGCAATTATCGAGGAAGATAAAAGAACCTATCGCTAAAAAAACGAATGAGTGATTCCCAGAATTCATTTTCCCACTGATCATAAATTTTGTTTGGCTTCTTTATCTACCGGAGATGTCCGGCACGGATCAAGGGCTAACTTTTTGTTGCCATCCCCGCGTATTTCCTTATCCTCTCCGGGCTAAATGGGATGAATGGAGCTTGCCACCTGGCCGACTCCCCTCTTTGGGGCTTCAAAAGACCAATTTCTTAGAGAGTATTTTGTAACTTGACCGAGGAAGACAGGGGACTTCCTTATAACGTTGAAATCCATGTAGACAAGCGCAAAGCGGTAGGGCCTGTGAAGCCTCTCTAAGGGGGGCGGCCGGGTGGCTGGTTCTTAAAAAGCTGAGGGGCTTCTAAAAAACTGGGGGAGGACAAGCTGATCTTTTGCATTGCTTTTTTTAAAGATTCGTATAGAATGGGATTGGGTGGTATCGGAAGTGGTGAAATGTCAAATTTCTGGGAAGGGAAAGATCCTTGCTGGATAATTTTGGGCTGCTCGAAATACGTATACGTAGATTGTCCTGCCTATCTTTACCAAGAAATGCCTTGCTGGGAGGTCGCTTATACGAAGTTTGAGATTCTGCTTGGCACCAAAAGAGATTGTAAAAGTTGTAAGGTTTTCAATCTTTATTCTGAGTCGAAGACGTAAGTTCGCTCAATCATTTCCTCAACAAAAGATTCTTAATTCAACATTCTCCTCTTTTCTTAAGTTTCCACGCCTCTAAGCAGTATTCGGCAACATAAGTTCAGGGGGGCGCCGTTATTGATTTCCGGGCGACGAAAGGGTATAAATTGTTAGAAGCCTCTCTAAACATTTCGACCTTTTTGAGGAACCATTAAGGCTTTTCGGAGAATCGATGCGGTTTATCCCCGGGCAGACTTCCCTATTCTTTAAGGTGATCTTTATCACCAGTCTCATCCTGATTTTTGCCATTTCCTTTAATGTTTGGTGGAACACGACTCTTCACGGAGCCAGCATAGAAAAATTAACTCAAGACAAAACAAAGATTATTTCAGAGTTCATCGAAGAGAATGTCATCCGGGCAATGGAGAAGGGAAGACACTTTGATATGCACCGCATTTTGAGGACCTTCGCCGTTTACAGGGATGTCCGGAGGATTTCCGTCTTCGATATCGATGGGACGATTAAGGCTTCAACGCAGGAGGATGAATTAAATAAGCAGGTTGGGGACGTTGAGGCTTATTTGGAAAACCGTTATTTTATTCGGGAAGAAAAGGTTCGGCTCAAAGACGGGAAAATAGAGAGAGAAAGAGTCTACTATTTCAATACTCCTATTTTGAACCGGCCGGATTGTTTTCAATGCCATGCCCAAGAACAGAAGGTCATTGGAGTCCTGACCGTAGCCAATTCCTTGAAGGAGATGGATACGATGCTTTGGAAAATCGAGATCCATTCGGTTATCCTTGCCGTCATTACGATTGCGTTCTTGTCTTTCGCGTTAGGATTCCTGTCCTTAAAATTCATCAACATTCCGATCAAGAAGCTGACCGAAACGATGAAAAAAGTGGAGAAGGGCGATCTGAATGCACGGGTGAACGTGAAAGGCAGAGACGAGATGGGGAGCCTGGCTGAGAATCTCAACATCATGATCGAGAAACTTGATTTGGCAAAACAGGAGGCAGAACAATACCATCAGGAGCTGATCCAGAGGGCTGATCGAATGGCCTCGATCGGCGAATTGGCCTCCGGGATTGCCCATGAAATTAGGAATCCGTTAGCCGGCATTCAAGGAGCTGTTCAAATCCTGGCAGAGAAATTTCCGAAGGAGGATCCCCGAACACAAGTTACTGAAGAGATTCAAAAACAGATCTATAAACTGGAACGGCTGGTCAGGGACCTCTTGAACTATGCGAAGCCTGTCCCTGCGAATTACTTGCCTACGGACATCAATGGATTGGTCGATAAAGTCCTCTCTTTCTTTGTCAGGCAACGAGGAATGCCAACGGATTACAGAATTGAAAAGAAATTATTTTCGTCCCTTCCCAAGACGATGATCGATCCCAGTTCCATGGAGCAGGCTTTTCTGAATATCATTCTCAACGCCCAGAAGGCAATGCCCAAGGGGGGGACGTTTACCGTGTCGACGGTTGCCCTCCCCCAGAGGAAAGACGACGGGAAAGAAGTCCGTGAAGTTCAAATCATATTCGAGGATACGGGGGTTGGAATCCCGGGAGAGAACTTGCACAAGATTTTCAATCCCTTCTTCTCAACCCGTTCGGACGGGACGGGTTTGGGGTTAGCCATTACCAAGAATATCGTGGAGCAGCATGGGGGGAGAATAGAGGTAGAAAGCCAAGTCAATCTAGGGACGAAGTTTATTATTACGCTCCCGGCCATCAACTAACGCATAGCGCAGAGCGCATGGCGCATAGCGCAACTTCGAGACAATGATTAAATTCAGATTTCAGGACTTGAAGATCTGGCAGTTAGCAATTCAGATTGCTAATAAACTCTTCGATATAGCAGATGATCTCGAAGAAAAAAGATTGTACCGTTTCGCCGAACAACTCAGAGGATCGGGAATGTCTATGTCGAATAACCCTGTTAAGTAAGATCTACGGATAAGAGTTTGATGATTGCAAAAGACAAAACTTTAGGAACGTATTGACTTAACAGGGTTAAGTAAATAACATGTACTACGTTTATGTCCTACAAAGTCAAAAGGATAAGAAATTCTATACGGGGTTTACCCGAGACCTCGAGAAACGAATCAATGAACATAATTCAGGCGTATCAACGGCTACAAAGCAAAGGATGCCATTGAACCTTGTATATTATGAATTCTGTTTAAATCACAAAGACGCCATGAAAAGAGAAAGGTACCTCAAAACCACTTGGGGCAAAAGATATATCAAGAACAGAATTGCCAACTATTTGGGGGAAACCAAATGTACTTAACAGGGGCCGAAGGTTCGGGCTCATCGTCCAAAAAGGAGTTTAAGCAATTCTTAAATACGGCCAGAAGATCCACTTTCGAAAATGGTAATATTTTAATCTTATTGCAGATGAGGAATCATATAACTAAGGAATCTTTGGACAAATTCTTGGATGAGCTTGATCATCTTTGTCGCCAGATTACGAACTTTCAAAATTCTCTTAAATAAGAAACGCTATGCGCTCTGCGCCATGCGCTTTGCGGGGTAAAAACGTTGTCTGAAGCCAGGATCTTGGTGGTTGACGATGAGTATCTCATCCGGTGGACTCTTCAGCAAAACTTGGAAAGGGAGGGTTACGAAGTGCTCCTGGCGGAGACGGGTGAAGAGGCTCTGGAAAAAGTGAAGGAAGAGGCCCCGGATATAGCTCTTCTCGATATCAAACTGCCGGGAATGGACGGCTATGAAGTCCTCGAAAAGGCGTTGAAGATAGACGAGGGGATCGTTCCCATCATGATCACTGCCTTCGACGAGGTAGATAAGGTGGTCAAAGCCATGAGGCTGGGGGCCTTCGACTACATCAGCAAGCCTTTCGACTTTAGTAAAGTTTACTTGTCCATCCAGAAGGCCTTGGAAGCTTCGCAGCTTAAGAGGGAGGTCAGGCATCTCAGGAGGGAACAGAGAAGCTGGTATAGTTTCGATAACTTGATCGCCGTAAGCCAGGAGATGGGAAGGGTCCTTCAGATTTCCGAGAAGATTGCACAAAGTGAGGCTGCCACGGTACTGATTCAAGGGGAGAGCGGGACAGGGAAAGAGGTGATCGCTCATCTGGTCCACGGGCGGAGCAAGAGGCAGAATATGCCCTTTATTACAGTCAATTGCGCCAATTTTCCGGAACAGATGCTGGAGAATGAGCTTTGCGGTCACGAGAAAGGAGCCTTCACCGATGCCAAGGAGGTAAAGAAGGGCCTTCTTGAAGTGGCGGATAAGGGGACACTGTTTTTGGATGAGATCGGGGACATGAGTGTGAACCTTCAAGGGAAAATTCTGAGGCTGGTTGAGCAGAAGACGTTCCGTAGAATCGGCGGACTAAAAGACATCCAAGTGGATGTGAGAATCGTCACAGCGACCAATAAGGACCTTCTAAAGCTGAAAGAGGAAGGCAAGTTCAGAGAAGATCTTTTCTACAGGATCAATGTCGCCTCCATTAGAATTCCTCCCCTTCGTGAGAGGCCGAGTGATATCCTTCCGCTGACCAAATACTTCATGCAAAGATATGACGAGGAATTCCATAAGAATGTCCAAAAAATTTCAAAAGGAGTAGAGGACTTCCTTGTGAATTATAACTGGCCCGGCAATGTGCGGGAGTTGAAAAACGTGATCGAGAGGGCGATGATTCTTGTCGAAGGAGATACGCTCCTCATGGAGCATCTGCCGATAGAGATTCTTGGACAGGCTTCAAAACAGGGAGGGGTTATCGAGGGGATCCGAATTCCACCGGAAGGCATTTCGATGGAAAAGGTGGAGGAGGCCCTGGTGAAGCAGGCTCTTAAAATGACAGGCGGCAATCAAACCAGGGCGGCTAAGCTGCTGGATATCAGTCGAGACGCCCTTCGATACCGCATGCAGAAGTTCGGCCTTCTTGAATCGTAAGCTACCTTACCACCTCAAAGTGCATCGTTAAACCTATAAATTCTAACCAAAAATATTTGAAATTTTCCTAATCTGGATTCCCGTTTTCACGGGAATGACACCGTGTCGGTGGTTCTGTCATTCCTACGAAGGCAGGAATCCAGGAGAAGCAAATTCCTTTCAGGTGCTCGTAAACGTAACCCCTCCTCCTCCCCTTAACTAAGGGGAGGTTGGGTTCGGAATTTGGGCTCCTCGAACCCCCTCCTTTCTCATCTCCTATCTGCCTATCGGCATACCCATTTTTTTAGCGCCACCTTGCAGGTCCCCACAGACTCAAAATATTTCAGACTCAAAATATTTCTTGACGGCGCAAGATGTTTGTTCCATCCTTACCCAAGACACGATCACAAGGGAGTGTCAGTATGATTGACCAAAAAAAATACGCAACCAAAGACGACCTTAAAAACCTTAGGGAAGATGTGAAGGCAGATCTAAACGACTTCAAGGAAGAAATTATTCACCGATTCCACATCATTTCAGAGGATCACCTTACACAGATTAAGCAGCTTGCTGAGGGGATTACCAACCTATACGAGAAATCTGAAAGAGATAAGGCTGAATTGAAAAGTGAGATCCGGGAAGGCCGTCAGGAGATTCTCGCCGCCGTCAAATTTTCCTATGCTTAGTTGGACAGACGTTTGACAACTCTCGAAAATGAATTTCTTGAAATCAAACGACGCGTAGAAAAAATCGAAAGCCGCTCAGTATCCTAAATTCACCTTTCAATACCCTTCGTTCTCCGGTCTCCTTAGTATCTTTTTTGCCCTCCAGATCTCCCCAGCCTTCTGTCGCCTTATCCCGCCATCAAACGTTCTTCGCCTTATCCATCGTTCTCTCTCTCCGCATCTCCGTTTCTCCGCGTCTCTTGTTTTTCGTCCATCGTCCATCCCGTCTCTCGTCTTTTACACCCTTCGTCCCTCGTCATTCTTGTACCTTTAGCAACCCCCCACGATAAATCTCAAAAATAGTGTAACCACTTGATATGAATTATTCTTTCCATTTCCCGCTTCTCGTAAAAATAGAGGGGGAAAATCCATCTGTCAAATTTCGTTATTTTCCCACAGAAAGGTGAGTAATTTTAAGGAATCTGATCCGGTCATCGGGAGAAGTGCCCCGTACACAAGAAAGCTGGGGGTCTTGACGAAGTCCCCCCTTCGGGTCAAAATTAATTTAACGAACAAAACGGAGGATAAGAATGAAGAGAGCAATCTATATCTTAGCCCTGGGGGTGCTCCTGCCAGCGCTCGGGTTTTCCGCATCAATGTTCAAGGTTTACCCGGGATGCAAGCTTGAAGATGTTTATGAGCCAAAGCAGACGGAGATGGAAGCCAGAATAGCAAAGGCCGCCAAAGTAATGGTTTTTACAACCAGCGCTCCTTTTGAAACTGTTGTCGCTTTTTATAGCGGGATGGCCAGGGAATACAAGATCCCCGGGAGCAGTGGGCATCCCACAAAACTTCCCACGGGGGAGGAACTTAAAGAAGCTTATTTTATCTTTGACAACGCGCCCGACATTACGAGTTCGAAGCACTGGATCGAGATCCAGCGGCCTTACCTCAGTAGAGCGCAGACGAACCAGGGCCTTCAGGGAAAATACCAAGGCGTCCGTGAAGTGACGGCAATC
This sequence comes from uncultured delta proteobacterium, assembly GCA_963765435.1. Lineage (GTDB taxonomy): Bacteria > Desulfobacterota > BSN033 > BSN033 > UBA1163 > UBA1163. The sequence continues at coordinate 2,300,018 of CAVXWK010000001.1, read as the reverse complement.
ATCGAAGAAGATAAAAGGAGCTATAAGGACTGACTCTATTTTTCCCGATATCCTGATTTCCTGCTATCCTGCTAACTCTCCGCCTATCGATAACCGCAACGTCATTATGGATTAAAAAATGGCTCCTATGTTATAAGATGATCAACCCCTCTTGATTTGAGATGACGGGTCGCTTACTTACTCTCCCGTCGAATGGTGACCATGACCCAAGGGCGAATCAACGAAAGTACGAAGCTCCATATCCTGTCTTTAGCGGTTCTTCTTGCAGCAACGCTCGTCGTCTACGCCTCTACCATCAGACACGCCTTTGTCGTCAACCTCGACGATGGTGTGTACGTTGTGAGAAACGGAATCATCCGGGGATTTACCTGGGACCACGTGAGGGTTGCCCTAACTCGGCCGTATTTCGGCAATTATGCCCCGTTGCACATCTTCTCTTACATGCTTGACTACACGCTCTGGGGGCTGAAGCCCGCGGGGTATCTGCTCGCAAACGTTCTCTTGCATTATCTGAACGGCGTCTTGGTTTATCTCCTCCTGTTTCGAATCAGCGGCCGGAAGCGATGGGGATTCGTCGGGGCCTTCATTTTCTTGCTGCACCCCGTGCAGGTAGAATCGGTAGCATGGGTTTCCCAGCGCAAGAACGTCCTGGCGATGTTCTTCTTCCTGGCGTCCTTCCATTTTTATTTATCTTATCGCACCCGGGGGGCAAAACGGGGCGGCCTGGCCTATGGGCTGTCGGTTATCTCTTTTGTCCTTTCTCTTTTATCAAAATCGGTGACCGTGATACTGCCCCTTGTTCTTTTCCTTTATGACCTCTGCTACCTGGAAAGGCAGGATCGTAAGAGATGGCTTGTCGACAAGGTTCCTTATGGAATTGCTGCAGCCGCCATTGCCGTCGTGACCATCATCAGCCAGTCGCCGGAATTCGGCGGCGGGCGCATATCGTATCACGGCGGAAGCCCTGTGTTTACCTTCCTGACGATGCTGACCGTCTTGCCCCGTTACCTGAGATTATTGTTCTACCCGACGGCCCTGAGGGTGATCTACTACCTGCCCGTGAAGACCGGCCTCGACCTTCCCGTCCTCTCGTCCGGACTGCTGGCGGTTCTGTTGGGAGTGGCCGGAGTGTTTCTCTATCGGTTGAAACGCAAACTTTCTTTCTGGTTGTTCGTTTTCTTCGTCGGGTTCCTGCCTGTTTCCCAGATCGTTCCCCTGGTCACCTTGATGAACGAGCGATACATGTATTTCCCGATGCTCGGAGCGTCCGCGTTTCTAGGTTTTTTATGCCTGACTGCCGCGGAGCGTCTTCAGGGGTATCGCCGGAAGGGTGCTCTCGTAGTCCTTTGTGTGGTGCTTCTTCTACTCCCCTGGCTCTCCCGGGAGCGAGTGTCTGTCTGGCAAAACGACCTGACTCTCTGGACGGACACGGTCGGCAAGGTTCCCGACTCCGAAGATGCCTGGTACAATCTTGGAAGATCTTATTACGATGCCGGACAGATGGACAATGCCCTCGACGCCTATCTCAGGGCGCTATCGATCAATCCTTCCGCCAAGGATACTTTGAACAACGTCGGCGACATTTACATGCAGAAGGGACATTTTCTCAAGGCCCGTCCTTTTTTATTAGAGGCGTTAAGGGTCGATCCTTATTATTTCGAGGGCCTCCTGAACCTGGGGGGCAATTTCTGTCGGACCGGTGAATTTGAACGGGCGGAATTGACCTTGAGAAAAGCTCTTGCCGTTCGGCCGCGATCCGCACAGGTGTACTTATCGCTGGGCGAAGTCTACTCCAAGACAAACAGGCTCGAAATGGCAAGTGAATGTTATCGAAGGGCGGTAGCCCTCGGAGCGAAGGGTGCAAATGCAGCGTTCTCCTGGGCCTGCGTGGAGGCGAGGAGGGGGAATTCTGACGAAGCCATAAGGCTCCTTGAATTCGCTTTCCAATCAGGCTATCGGGACCGGGAGAGCATAAAAAAGGATCCTGACCTGAAGTCCCTCTTTTTGCTGCCGGAATTTCAGCATCTTATGTTCAGATATTTTGGCGATAGAGTTGACAAGCCGTGATAGAGATGAAGCCTACTTTTTTCCGTCTTTCAGTTTTCCCATTCTCGACATTTCATCCAGTTTCTTAATATAAAGTGGGTTGGCAGGGTCAAGCATCGATGCCTTTTGAAATTCTTCAAAGGCCTTGCGGTTTAAGCCTTCCCCCAGAAAGGCATTCCCCAGATTATAATGAACTTCCGCATCCCGCGGGTTAAATTTTGCAGCCAACTCGAAATGCTCAATCGCTTTATCTAAAACTCCCTTCCTCGCGTAGATCACAGCGAGGTTATTGTGACCTGTTGACCAGTCCGGTTTTTCCTTTAAAGCCAAAAGGTACTGCTCAATCGCTTGGTCTGCCATCCCTTTCCTAAGGTAAAGAAGAGCAAGGGCATTCCGGCCGTCCAGGAAGCTCGGCATTTGAGAGAGGGCCAGCAAATACTCCTGTTCTGCCTTATCCAGCAAGCCTTGTTTCTCATACAGGCGTGCAAGGAAATAACGTTCTGAGGGAAGCGGTGAAAGCTCCAGGCCTGTTTCATACTCTTTGACGGCTTCATGGATATTGCCCTCAGATTCAAGTGCATGTGCATACTGATAGTGAGCCCTGGGCGAGTCCGGGACCTTGTGGACCGCATCCTGCCAGAGCATATGATCATTCTGCCAGACCGGGATCCTGCGTATTGTGGAAACTAACGAATGCGCGAGGAATACTGCGAAAACCAAAATAACCGCTGTGCTGAGAAGCTTTTTCCACTCACCGTTGTTGCTCAAAGCGATCCATAACGAACCCGCAAGAAAAGCCGAGGCGCCCACCATCGGTAGATAAAGATACCGGTCATTTATCAGCGTCACAAAGGGAACGATTTGTGAGACGGGTAACAACCCGATAAAGAAGAGCAGAAACCAGAAGAAGAGTGAACGTTTTCGAATGAAGAGGAATATCCCAAATCCGGCAACCAGAAGCAGTATCAATGCGGATACCGCGACTTCGGGGTCCACTCCAGTTCTTATCAAAGGGGAATATACGGCGCTCAGGTTTGTGGGCCAGAGGGCCAAGCCGAGATAACGGACAAAGACTGGCAGCATGGTAAGAAGAGTGGCCCAAGGAGTTCCTCCGTAGTACGAAGTGGTTCCTCCCCCGATTTCAGGAGATTGGCTCGCTACGGTGATGAGAGCCATTGCGATAGCGAGGATTGCAAAAGGAATCTTATCGAGCATCCGACTCCTTCGATCACTTCTTTGAGGAAAAAAGAGATCAAAGGCCAGGAGAACGAGCGGGAAAACGACGCTCGTTGCTTTCGCCAGCAAGGACAGCAGGAAGCCTCCTAGAGAGCAGGCATAAAATCCCCAATGTAGTTTTCCTTTCTTTTCCCGGTAGAGTACGTAGGAATAAAAAGCAAGCAAAAAGAAAAAGAGGGAGAGTACCGTTTTCCGCTGGGAGATCCATGCAACCGATTCGACCTGTACCGGATGGATGATGAATATTAAAGCCGCCGTAAATGCCACCAGCCGCCGCCACGATAATTTTGTGAGAATGAGATAAAAAAGAATGCCGTTGAAGGCGTGGAGAAGAATATTGGTAAAAATGAACCCTGCCGGGCGCATTCCCCAAAGCGTGTAGTCAACCATGTAAGAGATGAGATGAATGGGAGCGTAATTGTAAAAGTAAGAATGGCTGAAGGCCGCTCTTATGTTCGCCCAGGTGAGACCCCTGACGATCGTATTCCCCGTCACATAGGTTCTGTCATCCCATAAGACAAGGAAGTTGTGGCCCAGCGCCCGGCAATAAAGAGAAAAAGTGATGAGTGCCAATAAAGAGATCGAAAGGATGTGGGGTCTGATCTTTTCGATAGGTCTGTCTAACATGTCTATCCTGAGTTGTAACTATTTCTTGAGTAAATGTGACTCGCGTCCGATGCTTTCAGCTACAAGCAATCGAAACAAGAGGTCCGTCTGATTATCGCCGGGCATCATCGCCCCGTATTTTGACCATAACGAGTAGGACCCTGCTCTGTCCCCTTCAGCCAAAGACCCGAGCATTCCCGCCGCCACCAGATATCGTACCGCTGCCACCAGCGATGGGTTAATGGTCTCCAATAAAGACCTGGCGGCCATAGCCATCCGGGGGGCATCCCTGTTGCCCACTGCTTTGAACAGAGTGATCCACTGCCTTTCCTGGGCGGTGAGCTTTGATGCGCAGGGCGCCGACTCCAACGCCTTCCAGAATTGCCCCAGCTCCGAAGGACTCAAGTAAGGGATCATATTGACCGAGACATCAAAGAGGCTCTCCAGTCGCGCCATCTCCTTGTCTCCCGACCCGCATTCATAAAAGAGCTGCCTGAGCCGAAGCGCCTTGTGGCGGATGTCGTCGGGGATGTCGGCATATTTCGGATCGAATTTCCCCATGATAAAATAGTCACGCAGCGCCATGGCCATGAAAGCCAGATGTGATTTGGATAAATAGGGCGAGGGGGTGATGTTTGTGACTTGAGAGAGCCGCGGCCGGTCCAGCATTTCGAGGGTAGGAAGCGGCACATGGCTGAAGCGAATCAATTCGGTCGCGCTATTTCCAAGGAAACGGGTGCGCTCCGCGTTCTGGTCGAGAACAGGGTAATAGTCCGAATTCAAACAGATCGGGAAGGCCCCGAGGAGTCTGGCGAAGAATTTTTTGCTCCCGCTCCTGCGAATTTCAATATCCTGCACTCCCTCAACGCGGATTTTTTTCAGGGCATTAGCAATCGCGGGGATTTTTAGCACGATAGGGTCCGGGTCCGGCAGCAGGCCGTTTTTCTTGGCTACGATCACGAGGTCCATATCATTGGCAGCATAGGCGGCAAAGTCCGAGAAATTTGCAGAGAGCGCCTTGAGGACCGAGACGACCAGGTCGGCGTCTATCTCATAAAGCTGCACCCACTGCACGAAAAGGCCGTCGTCATTCATGTGGCGCTTGATCGAACGGTAGAACTCATCGGAAAAGAGGCCGGCGACCCCGCTGACCCAGGGATTCGAAGGCTCGGAAACGATCAAATCGTATTTCCTGTGGTACGTCGAAAAGAAGGTCTTTGCGTCATCGATATAGATCCTGCTCCGAGGGTCGGTGAAAGCCAGTTCGACGCGAGGCCTGAAGTAGTTTGCCGCCCCGACCATCTCCTCTTCGATCTCCACGGTGTCCACTTCCTGCAGGGAAGGGTTTTCGAGCAGGGTATGGGTTGTCAAACCCGTCCCCAGCCCGATGACGGCTGCCGTGCGGGCCCGGGGATTGAGGGCCACGGGGATGACGCCGAGAAGGATCATGGTGGGCTCGTCCGAATGCGCTTCTTTTCCACGCTCCATCATGATGGCCGAGTCCGATTTCCCGTTGGTGCGAATCGATAAGACCCCGGCCCTGTGCTGTGTCAAGCTGACCGTCGCTGTCTTGCCATCCTTGTGATAGAGGATCTTGTATTCGTCGTTTCTCAGGATTTCCCCGGATCGATAGACGCCCGACGCCATCTTAAAAGGGTCGAGACCAACAAAGAGAAGGGTTGCCGCCACGGCAGCGATGGCGACGGCCGAGACCGCCGCCGGCTTCCGATAGCTTTCGAAGCCCGCCGCGGCGTGCCAGAATAACGCCAGCCCGAGTGCGATATCCAGACCGGCTCCGAAGGTGATCAGCCCTTTCAGACCCAGAAAGGGCATCCCGAAATAGATGGCCGAGAAGACGCCGATGATGGCGCCCACGGTGTTTGCCGCATAAACGGCGCCGACGCTTCGTTCGCCATAGCCCTTCCGGATGAGGATAAATGTGATGAGCGGCAAAGTCATTCCGGCGCAGAAAGTGGCCGGCAGCATGATTCCCATTGCGATCGCATTGCTGGAGAGGTTGAAATAGGTATAACCCGCCTGGGTTTTGCTCAGGGACCCGAGAATCCATCGCATGACTTCAAAGGTATTTCCGTAGAACAGCAGTGTCGAGAGAGCGAAAAGGCCCATGAGGACCTGCACGTGGGCGAGATAACGGACAGGGCTCTGCGCCCGATCGATGCGCCTTTGTATCCATAAACCACCCAATGCCAGACCGAAAATAAACGCGCTCAGCATCAACTCGAAAGAATGGGTCGAGCTTCCCAGCACAAGGCTGAGCATCCGTATCCAGCCGATTTCGTACATGAAGGAGGAGGCGCCGGTCACGAGCGAAGCCAGAAGGAAAAACCAGTACCCTGTGGCACGGGAACCTTCGAAGACGGCATCCTGTTTGATCCCGTTAGAAACCATGCCAGCCTGCCCGGCAGCAGGCTTACGTCTCTTAGCAGTTCGGTCGGGGGTGGATAAACCGCCTGAATTTCTAACGGGCTGAGCTTCGGATCGCTTACCCGGAGGTCTCGACCTCCTGACCAGAAGCCAGACCGTCAAAGCCAGGGCAAGGTTGATCAGGCCGGCGATTCGGATGGTACCGGGTAAGCCGGCCAGCTTGACGAGCACAAATCCGCTCACAAGGACACCGATGGCCGCCCCGAGGCTGTTCGTAAAGTAGAGCATGGCAACGGACCTTCCGGGTTTTTCAGGAAAGAGACGGAGAATGCCGGTGCTCATCAGCGGGAAGGTCATCCCGAGGAGCACGGACTGGGGAAGGATCATGAGGCCCGATAGAGTCCATTTGAAAATGCTGACGGCTGCGGGATGGCCGAGCTGGGGGAGGATGGAGGTGTAAGAAAATTGGATGGTGGAGACGAAAGCATTGTGGAAGATCAGGGCGAAGAGCCCGATGATTCCCTCTGTGAGGGCGTAGCCTGAGAGTAGATTCTTCCAGCGCAAAGAATATTTGCTGCAGATCCACGAACCCAGGGCCATTCCTCCCATGAAGATGGCCAGGACCAACGTCTGGGAGTAGGCGGCGTGGCCGAGAAAGAGTTTCAGGTAATGGGTCCAAATCGATTCATAGATCAGACCCGAGAAACCGGACAGGGCAAACAAAATAAAATAGACATTCAGGGGATTCATCAATGATTCTTACCCACTATTCCATCATTCCAGTATTCCATTATTCCGGCTCTTTGTCGCTCATTTCATTGCCGGACGGCCCGAAAAAACGGGGCATGAGCAAAGTCCCCATTTCTGAAAGCGAAACTGAAGGGACGTCTTCAGGACGCCGAGACCGTACTTCACACTACGCCGAAAATTGATGGATGACGCCTCTGCGAAATACCTTGTCGGACAGGTGAGCTCGCCGATCCGGTAGCCGAAGCAGATAATCTGGGCCAGCATCTGATTATCGAAGACAAAGTCGTTCGAATTATTCTCCAGCGGCAGCCGCTCGAGAATTTCTCTCGAAAAGGCGCGGTAGCCGGTGTGGTATTCGGACAGCTTGTGGCCTAAAAGGAGGTTCTCGAACAACGTGAGAAAGCGGTTTGCAATGTACTTATGGAGAGGCATGCCTCCCTTCAATGCGCCGATGCCCAGGATCCTGGAGCCGAGGACGGCATCGAATTCTCCGTAGGCGATCATGGACGCCATCGCCGGAATCAGCTTGGGCGTATACTGATAATCGGGGTGCACCATGATGACGATGTCCGCTCCGAGCTCCAGAGCGGTCCGGTAGCAGGTCTTCTGGTTTCCTCCATACCCGATATTTTCTTTGTGAATGACAGTCTTGATTCCCATCGCCCTGGCAATTTCCGGAGTGCGGTCATTACTGGCATCATCCACCACGACCACATCATCGACGATTTCCGAGGGTATTTCGTGATAAGTTTTTTCCAAAGTCTTCTCCGCATTATAAGCCGGCATAACGATCACTATTTTTTTACCGTTTAACATAGATTCTCCTCAACCCTTTCAGAAATTATCAACCAAAAGGCATATGGTTCCGAAAATCTCCCCCCGGCCTACCGGCAGGCAGGCTAACCCCTCTTTGCCCTCCGGGCCAAGCTCCGCCCCAGGTTCCGCCCCGGAGGGAGGTCCTATGGGCCGGCGGCCAAAGAGGGGAATTCCCTCCCTTTTGCAAAGGGAGGATAGGAGAGATTTAATCTTCCATGCTCGTACTATCCTGTATTGAATTACGGACTTCTTAGCACCTTCCATTATTTTGGCCGGGAATGTCCCGCCTTCAGCTTAATCGCGGCTTCCAGGCTTCTCCGGGCCTCGGCGAAGTCCGGCTTGATTTGAAGCGCCTTGTTAAAATGGTAAATGCTGTTTTTGGTTTGCCCTGCACTATGCTCCATGCTCTATGCGTTGGTTTTTTACTCTATGCCCTCTGCGCTACTTGGCCTTCCAAGCCCTGCTTTCAGGGCGTAGTAGGCTGCCCTGTGCTGTTCGTAAGATCCCTACGTAACCGTGCTGCCCTCTCCTCTGCGTCAGGTTTATACTCGGCATAGAATACGGAGACCTTTTCCAGAAATAGATTATAGTGCTGGAGAGCTTCGAATGGCCTCCTCTCTTTTTCGCAAATTCGCCCTAGATTATAATGCGCCATGGCCTTATCAGGGTCATTGATGCCTGGAGCGGAATGCAAGGCAGCGAGGTAATATTTTTCAGCCTTATCGAAATCACCCTGCGTAGCGGCAAGGGTTCCCATCTGGGTGAGGGCATCTGAGTACCCAGGGTCGATATCGAGTGCTTTCAGCCATTGAAACTTTGCCGCTGCCAGATCATTTCTCTCCAAATACGCGTTGCCAAGATTGAAATGACCCACAGTGGAAGCAGGATCGTTTTTAAGTGCGCTCTTGAACAGGCTGATATTATCTTTCCATTCCATGGTCCGCTTCACAGTCCACGCAGCAAGGGTAATGACGATGATACTCATACCTACCGAGACAAGCTGCTTCGCGCTGTACCTGCTATAAATGTAACCGAGGAATTCCCCGGCGACAAGACACAGCCCGGCCGCCGGGATATACATGAAGCGGTCTGCCATCGGCCAGCTTGGAATTAGAACGATGTTGGCAATCGGTACATAATTCACGACGAACCAGAGAAGACCGAAAATTGTAGCCCTGTTGCGCCAGCGGACGATCAGCCAGATGGCCGCCGCTATTGCAACCCAGGCAAGTAAAAGCATGGGATCATTGAAAAGACCGGCCTTCGGGACCACATGAAAGATGGTGAGGTCCGCCGGGAACAAAAAGAGCTTAAGGTAATGCGGGATGATGTAATAATTCCGAGCGAGCCGTTCGAGGAGTCCTTCTGCAAGCGAGCCGGTCCCGATGACGCCGTGAAGCGCAAGGGACCGCAGCAAGAGGTAGACCCCTGCGAGGAAGACGAATGGCAGAAGCGAAGGGACCTTCTCCCGCAGCCTTGCGGCGAAACCGGAGGAGAGCGGAGGAATGGAGTAAAGGGCGATGACAATCAGCATCATCATCGCCGTTTCTTTGCAAAGGAGGCCGAAAAAGAAAAAAATGGCGGATAGAATCGGCCATCTTCCTGCTTTCCCTTCGTTTCGCAACAAAATGAGAAACGATACGAGAGAAAAGAAGAGCGACAGAAGATTGTTCCTCGCGGAAATAAAGTTGACCGATTCCGTATTGATGGGATGGATGGCGAAGAGAAGAGCTGCGACCAGGGCCGAAATCTTGTTCGTGGCCACCCTGGAGCAGACGAGATAGAGAAGAATGACATTAAGCAAGTGAATGACAATGTTGACGGAATGAAAGGCTGACGGATTCATCCCGAAAAGCCGGTAGTCAAACAAGTAAGTTGCGCGGCTCAAGGGCCGGTAGTACGGTTTAACGACGTTGGGGTCGAGGAACAGCTTGGCAACGCTTGTGATCTGCCGCGTCGCCGGATTTTTTACAATGATGAACTCATCATCCCACGCAAAACCGTTGAAGAGGCCGACGCTGTAAACCGCTATCGTCACCGCTGAAAGAAGCAGGATCGAGTACCACAGGGCTTTCTTATTATGGATTGGGTTTTTACTTTGGCAAATCATTCGGTAGCTTTCTATCCGGCCTTTGATAAAAATTTTGATATGGTCAAGCCGTTATCGATCCTGACAGGCAACTGCAACAAGGGTCCCGCCGCGGCGTAGGATCGTTCCAATCGTCACCGTCGGCAAAAATAGAAGGGTCAGCAGCGATCCCAGCGCAAAATTAGACGCAGTAATAAGTTTGTTGTGATTCTTCTGCTTGCCGGTAAGACAGTCAAAAAAAACATTTGGGTCTGGCATGAGACAATTGAGCGCACTCTGGGACCAACCCAGGAGGTCATACTCGAATTCCTGGTGCCATTGCCGTTCGATCGAATATCCCGCAGAAGTCAGGCAATATCGTAACGAACCCCTATCGAAATGATGGAGATGCCGCGGCACGTCAAGATGCAGCCATCTATGCCCGAACAGCTTAGCCTGCAACCCTCCATTGTCGGGTACGGAAACGATCAGTTTCCCATCCGGCTTAAGCAACTTAGCGATCTGCCCAAGCGTCGTATTGATATCGGCCATGTGCTCCAGGGTGTGCCACATGGTAATGCAGTCGAAGCGCTCCGTCAAAGGAATTTCGTCAATCGATTCTCTAATGTCGAGGCCGGCCGACCGCGCCGGTTGAAGATTGAGTTCCGTTCCCGTGACCTGCCAGCCGGCGTCTCTCGCCGCCAGCAGAAAGGAGCCGTCGCCGCAGCCGATGTCAAGCAGCCTCAAGCCCCTTTTGGGTGCGATTACAGAAGCAACAAACCCGAGCCGTCTTTTGGTGCAATGCCGTCGTGCGAGGCCATGGCGGTTTCCGTAATACCGGGGAGCATAATACGAACTCAACTCCTGAGGCTTAGGCACCGTGTGTCCGAGTCGGCACCGTACGCATCGCTCCACCGAGAAAATTTCCTTTGTCAGCGGGTCTCGTACTTCAGGGAAGCGACGTACCAGCTCACCTCCGCAGACGTCACAATATTTGAGCATCTCACCTTCTCTCATTTATTCAGGAAATGAAGGTTTCGTCTAACGGTAACGAAGCCCGTATCGTCACTCGGTTACGATGTTCGGTTTTGAAATCTTTAACCGTAACCCTTTGACGGTTCACGAAACGGGCCTCGTAGCCGTAACCGCGACCTGGAACATTTTCATCGTTCGTGCCTGCCTGCCCTGTACCATATTACGTTCAGGGCCTGCCGGTAGGCAGGGGTGACGTAGCCGTCATGAATAATTTCCCTAAAAATTTTAACCTTAGCCCGGTTCCCTTGCAAGGCAGGTTATCTTTAATTAATTAGTATCAGCGTCGCGGATGGCAGAAACCCTTCGCCTTCTGAGACTGTGTCGTAATTATTATTTTGTCACCCTGAACTTGGTTCAGGGTCTCGTAACTATTTGATTCCATTAGATGCCGAAACAAGTTCGGCATGACATTTTTTGCTCTTTCCCCGTTTGCGACACAGCCTCTTCGAGGCGAGGGAGGATTCAGTAGTTAGTTGACCGGCGGGATAGCGATGGGGATCAAAGTAACAACAATTCTTCCATAAGTTACACGAAGTAACCCACATAAACGCTGACGGCCCAGCATGCCACGATTCCATACACGGCGAACCTTATCACCGGCTTACCCATCATCAGATCAAGCCCTTGCACACACAAGATCGCAAAACAAACCGTGATGCCCAGGGCATAAGTCGCTTTTCCTGTGCTATAGGTCGGGAGAATCAGATAGACATAAAAAATTGCGGAAGCGTAAATAAGTACGCAAAACCCGGCTAAGAAAAGGCCGATTCCCCTCCTCCGGCCCGGCTTCCTCAGAGCGTATATTATTCCGAGCAGAATTGCGGCTGTGGGCAAAAGCGATAACCATGAGCACGCGAGCATAAAACCGTAGTTCCAGGGGGGGCGATCATTATAGCTCACCACCCCGCTCAAAAAGCCGTCCATCCAGAGGGTAGAATAGAGAGAATCCCAAATCCCTACGACGCCGGAGTATACCGGGTAGAACAAAGACTCCCCAAAAGATAGAAAGTGTTTTGCGATCCTGTAACTCGGATCCTGCCACCATTCTGCCGAAATGGAACTCGTCGGGAAGGGGATCCCTCCCGTTCTAATCCAGACGTAAATGTAGTACCACCCGGAAATCAGAGCAGCGATACCCGTCACCTGGGCGACCCGTCTGCCGAAGCTTAGGAGTCTTTCTCCGGATAAAGATGCACCCTTAAAATGACTCACACTTAGTGAGACGACTATCGGGAAAAAGAGCAAGACAGCAGTAATCTTGGACAAAAGAGCGGCTCCCCAGAATAAACCAATACCGAAAAACTCCAGATTTCTCCCCGAAGGATGGTACAAATGACGAATGATAAGCAGAACGACGAGCCCCGTGAAGAAGCCGGCTATTGGCTCGTTTCCCACCACCTGGGAGATATAGATATTCATTGGGAGCAGTCCGCCGATGATGGTGCCTATGGCCTGGAGTCCTTCTCTTTCCGGGAAGACAAGCACCATTGCTCGATAACAGATCTCCACCTGGGCCATCCCGCATAATAGGGGGATGATTCGGATCAACAGAGCTACGGTCTCCGCTGAGAAGAAGGTAAGGAGAAACTTGGCAAAGAAAGCGGCGATCGAGTAAAATAGGGGAGGCTGAAACATTTGCCACCCTTCACTGGGCAATGGAATCCGGTGGTTAAGAATTAGGTATTCGATGTATTTTAAGTGTCCCTCACTATCCAGGCCGACGTATAGCGGAATTTTAAGGAAGTTGTTCGCTGCCAGGGTCACCCAGGCTGCCAGTACAAACCATCGCACTGCCCTTGCTGTAGGCACATACTGAGTAGGTATCGTCCCCCGGCTAATTAGGAAGGAGTAACAAAAAACTACCATAAACAAGGGCAAAAAACACCACCATCCGGACAGGAGGGCGTGGTCCGCCCGTTCGAACTGCTGTGAAATGGGAGCAATTAGAGTTTTATCAACGGGCAGCGCCTTTTCCCAAGGTTGGCCGTCATAGGTACTATCCCAGGCTTCCCCGGTATAAACATTGAGGGGCCGGCAGTAAGCGAGCAAGGCTGGATGGCCTTTGCGATTAAAGACCTCGATGCGAAGCTCGTGAAGGCCGGGGCTCAGCCCGGGGGAGAGATCGATCACGTACTCTTCTTTCCATCGATTGAGATCCTTGTGAGAGCTGAAGAGGAGCCGGTTGTCGAGAAAGACGGAAGCGCGCTTCAATGCGCGGAGATGCAAAGGGGCTGACGAAGGTGGTGTGTTCACCTGGAAACTACTTTTAAAAATAACAGTTACATCTTCAGGAGGGTGAGGGTACAGAGAAATGGGCATGGCATAGCGGATCCACCTTGCCTTGCCCTCGGGCGAAAGAAATATAATGTCGGGGTTGGCTTTGATGTTCTGAACCACAACAAATGCCAGTAGAAAGAGAAAACAAATGACGAGGCCAAGGAAAACAATCCTCTTATTTTTACGGGCGAATGAATGCTTACCTTGTTGTTGCATAAAGGTACGGTCGGATGAGGTCATAGTGTAGAACTTATCCCCCTCGCCCCCCTTTGCTAAAGGGGGGGACGTTATTTGTGGATAAGCTCTTATTCAATGCTTTACAGCCATCCATGTTTCCCAAATCGCATGCTTTCCGAAAATCAAGAATGGCGAGTTCTTTCTTGCCGGTTCTAAGATAGAGCAGGCCGCGGCTAAAGTACGCCAAGGCATCACTTTGGTTCAATTCAATCGTATTGCTAAAATCTTCCAACGCCTTCTCATACTCTCCAAGCGACGTATAGGCGACACCGCGGTTGTAGTAGGAGTCGGCAGAATTGGGGGCTATCGCAATGGACTTGCTAAAGGCTTCTATCGCTTTCCCGGGCATATTCAATTTGCCATAGAAAGCTCCTTTGTTATTGTATATCAAGTAATTGGATGGATCCAAGGAAATTGCCTTATCGCAGTCCTCAATTGCCTTATTAGGCCGGCCCATATCGCCAAAAGCCATGCTTCGATTAATGTAGGCATCCACTGAATATGGATTCAAAGCAATTGCCTTGTTATAGTCCTCAATTGCCTTATTAACTTGTCCGATTTTATGAAAGGCCATGCCGCGATAAAGATAGGCCGGAAAAGAGGATGGGTCCAGGGAAATTACCGAGCTAAAGTCCGCAATCGCTTTCTCAAACTGACCCATGTTGAAATAATCCATGCTCCGGCTGGTATACGCAAGAAGGGGCGGCTCCGGTTCTGTTTCAATGACATGGCTCCATAAAGTAAGATTGTTTCTCCATGTGCCGATTTGCTTAAAAGTCAAAAACGACAGAGCAATAAACATTGAAAAGATAAGAATACTGCCGCCAACTTTACGAACGAGATGCGGCCGAGACAAGTGATCAGTCTTTCGCAACACCCATGCAGCCGCCAAGCCAACGATGAGGAACAGTCCGATACTCGGCAAATAAGTATACCTGTCAGCCATGGATTGGTCTCCTACCTGAACGATGCCAAGGACGGGAATTAAGATCACAACGTAGTACCCCCAGGTTGCCAGCAAAAGCTTCCGCCTCCTTGCGTAGGCCATGCAGACCATCGTCATCCCGATTACAAAAGCAATCGTGAGAATATAGTCTGCCGATGATAAAGATATATCCTTTGGATAGGGATAAAAGGGAGTTAGGTTTATGGGCAGTATGATCTTCCAAAGATAGGAGATGAGAGATTTAGCCGCAACAATCTCTCGCTTAGACAACGGCACGGCATTCATCAATTGCATTGCCATTCCTGCTCTTTGCGCCATGACGGTCAGTATTGCGGAAACAAGGCTGAATACTATAAAGGGAAGTTTCTCGATGAGACCCATACCGGTTGGCTTATAAGAATGGATTCTTTTGAAAGGGTACCAATCTAAAATTAGCAGCACAAAAGGAAGGCTGACCGCCATTGGTTTGCTCAATAAAGCGAGGACAAAGAAGCCGATTGAAAAAAGATAGTATTTATTGAAAATGGGTAACGTACTACTTGTGTTGTTTGCCTCAACGTTTACAGCGCCTGCATATTTAGTATACATGGTGATACTGAGCAGAAAGAACAAAGCACATAAGAGGTCTTTTTTTTCCGAGGCCCATGCCACTGATTCAACATGTAAAGGATGAAGACCGAATAAAAGACCGGTCGCTGCCGCTGCAATGAATATACTCCGCTCATTTAAAAATGGGGATGGCCCGCCGGGTTTTGTTCTCGCTTTCCAGGCCTCAAGAAGCTTTATTACAAGAAAAACCACCAGACAGGCGTTGACCGAGTGGAGGATGATGCTCGTGAGATGATGCCCCAGAGGGTTTAATCCCCAAAGAGCGTAATCGAGGGCGTGGAATATCCAGGTAAGGGGATGCCAGTTGGCCGAATAGAAATAGAAGAACGCCCACTTGAGCAACGCAACATCGAATGAACGGATATGCCGATTTGCAAGAATGTAAGGGATATCGTCCCTTTTAATAAACGCATTCTGAAGGACCGGAAGATATAATATGAATGTTATGAGGGCAACCGAACCGGCAAAATAGACGCCAATCTTCTGCACTTTTTCCTCTTCAATCCCTAATACCCGAGAGGAACATAACCCTTCGACTTTAGTCACTCTCATTTCGTGTCTGCGAAATTATCGCCGTGTTGATAGGATCTCATTGAGCAGCTGGCGAGCTTCGTTAAGGTCGGGCCTTATCCTTACAGTGCGCTCAGCTTCTCTTGCTGCCGCGTCGAGAAGTCCTTTTTTCAGGTAAGTGACAGCCAGATTATAATGAGCCTCTGCTGAATCAGGGTTCAAGTCCACTGCCGCCTGGTATTCCTTCATGGCCATATCCAATAGCCCTTCTGAAAAATAGATGGATCCGAGATTATTATGGGCGGGTGCGAAATCAGGCAACTGAAGTAATGCAATCTTGTATTCTGCCATTGCCAAATCGAGTTGGCCTCTGGACGCATATACCAAGCCGAGATTATTATGAGCTTCCGGGTAATTCGGCGTCAGGCGTATTGCCGCCTGGTATTCTGCCATGGCCATATCCAATTGGCCCTTATGCGCGTATGCCACGCCGAGATTATTGTGGGCTTCGGCATAATTGCCTGCATAATTGTCTGCCAGATGCAGCGCGGTCCGGTATTCTGCTATCGCTAAGTCCAGCTGGCCCTGGTTCGCGTATGCCATGCCAAGATAATTATGCGGAATAGGGATCTCTGAGGCTCCATTTTCGATGACATAATGCCAAAATGAAATACTGTTCTTCCACACACCAATTTGTTTTATAGTGGCAGAGGATAGAGATACCAGTATCGCCATGGCCAAGACAAGACCCGCAACCGGCACGATTATGTTCAGCCTTTTCAATTCTGTCATCTTTTCATAAATTCCCCCTGCGATTAACCCCGCGATAAGGAATGGTCCAAGACTGGGCAGATACGTATACCTGTCCGCCATAGATTGAACCCCCACCTGAACGATTCCTAAAACAGGGAAAAGGGTTATCAGATAGTAACTCCAGCAGCCTAACCACAATGGCCGTTTCCTGGCGATCAATACACATATTGCCGTCATTCCCACAAGAAGGACAATTGCAGAAAGGTACCCGAAAGATAGTAATGATATATGCCGGGGATAAGGGTAAAGAGGAGTTAAATGCAAAGGGAGTAGCATCTTCCAAAGGTAAGCGATCACGGACTTGGCTGCCACAAACAATCGTATCGACAATGGCATGAATTCCATCAGCTTCATGGCCCCTTCTCCTTTTTGGGCCAGAATCGTCAGGAAACCCGATACAAAACTCAAGATAAAAAAAGGAATCTTCTCAAGAACGGCATGGCAAAATGTCTTCCAGGATCGTATTCTTCCAAAGGGATACCATTCAAGAATGAGTAGAACAAGAGGGAGGGTAATGGCCATTGGCTTGCTTAATAAAGCTAAGACGAAAAGGCCGAGGGCAAAGAAATAGTATCTGCCGGCAGGTGCGGGCCGTGGTGTCTTACCGGTGACCGATGACATGGACTTATTCCTTACGTATTTCACAAATGCCATGAGACTGAGCAAGAAGAAAAAAGCACAGAGCAGATCCTTTCTCTCGGAAATCCATGCTACCGATTCAACATGTAAAGGGTGAAGGCCGAAGAGCAGGCCTGTTGCCGCAGCTGCAATGAGCGCATGCTTATCGGAATGTTTCCCCGTATCTCCCCTAAGCCTCGCATGATCCTGGCGATTTAGCGAAAAGAGATGACCGGCCTCCAATAATACCATCACCAATAAGGTCACCAGGAAGGTGTTCAGAGCGTGAAGAAAAATATTCGTCAGATGATGTCCGAAAGGGTTCAATCCCCATAGCGAGTAATCAATAGCGTGAGATATCCATGTCAGCGGATGCCAGTTGGATACTTTAAAAGTCAGGAAAGCGGACTTGATCAGTTTGGCATTCAGCGAACGGATAAAAAGATTCTCATAAACATATTCCTGGTCATCCCAGCGAACAAATTCGTTTCGGAGTGCCGGAAGAAAAACCAAAAACGTAAGAACAGCAATTAGGGCGGCTACGATATGTTTTGTTTTCAAGAATTTGCTCATAGGTTTATGATGTGATCAAAGGGCAGATCATATCAATGTGCGATATTAAATTGTGAAATTTATCTTTTTATCCGTCAAGTAGTTAAAGCTATA
The DNA here is from genome assembly GCA_963765435.1 of uncultured delta proteobacterium. Classification (GTDB taxonomy): domain Bacteria; phylum Desulfobacterota; class BSN033; order BSN033; family UBA1163; genus UBA1163. The sequence continues at coordinate 2,282,400 of CAVXWK010000001.1, read as the reverse complement.
CAACATATAAAAAGGAGCCTGCTCCGAAGAAAATGATGGGGGGATTGGCGTGATTTGTTCTATAACCCCAATCGAGCCATAATTTTGGGAAAATCCCCTCTAACTCCCCTTTGCTAAAGGGGAGAACCCATCATCATCCCCCTTTGAAAAAGGGGGATTGAGGGGGATTTTAAATGAGACTCAAAAACTGCCTGATAACCCCGCCATCAGGGGAAATATTTCGCCGAAGCAATTATTTTTCGCTCAATTGGGGTATAACTTTTGGAGAGTTCTTTATTTTTATTTAGCCTAAATTGGGTAGTTCTGTCTCTTCCGTTCGAGTAGTGGTCGGGGCAAAGAATGGGGTATCGTTGAGGAAAATTCCACACCTTTGACGGGGATGTTCATTATGGCATCATAGCACATGCCTGGAGTCTTTAGATGGCATGTGCGTGACACCCGTAGAGGAAAGGCGAGGTTTCAGGAGTCTGGAGTCTCAGAAATTGTGAGAACGTGTTTGTTAATTTAAAAACGTTCTTCTCGCACACATCCTCCCAATAAAAAAATGGGGCTAATCCGAAGAGATTTTGGAGGATTGAGAGCCTACCTGAGTTTTTCATGTAGAGAATTTGCCAAATTTTGATTCATCGTCTTCAGAATTTCGTATTCCCTCAGCGCTGAACTTCGATCACCCATTTTAATATAAGCATCCCCAAGCGAGTAATGGGCTTCCGCATAATCGGGTTTGATTCGTAGAGATTCGTTATATTCAGCAATGGCTTCCGGGTATCTGCCCAGGTCCGCAAGGGCAAGTCCCAGATTAAAATGAGTTCGGATTTTTGAGGAGATTTCTTGACACAGTCGATCCAGAGTCCTATGTAACGCAAGGCTTTAGAACTTATCCACAAGTAACTTCCCCCTTTGGAAAAGGGGGAAGTTACAGACAACAAGGATAAGTCCTTAGCCTTGCCCCTACAAAATGTTTGATGCGTTTATACTAATGAGGGTTCGAACAGAAACTGTGATAGTCCGGTATCCTGTCCGAGAATTCTCGAGACATCCAATACCGCACATTTCCGTTCTTGGGCATAAAGCAGTAGGCGATAAATAGGTCGTTCTCGCTACCAAAAAAACCATACCTGGCGAGCAGTCGAGCCACGATCTGCTCATCGCGGGCGGCGGCGAGAAGCGTACCTTTCTCTTGTGCTATATAGGGAAGAACGCTTGCCTGGAACTGTGGCAGCTGCCACTCCCGCGGCAACGGGCGCACGGCAGATTGCTTATCGAAATAATGGAGATCATCCCTATTGATTCTTGTCTCCACGCCGATCATTCTTGCCATGGCCGGTTGATCCAGCCAGAAAAAGCCAGCGATACGAGCCACGGTGTCAATTTGGTATTCTTCCGCACGAAACCATTCGGGCAGTTTCTTTAGTTGTTGCTGCAGGCGTTCGGCATTGAGAGAAAGAGGTTCAGGGGTCGCCAGGAGAAAGGCCTGGTCAGAGCCGTAAACATACCATAGCGTAGAGTGAGGGAACACGCGTCGGAACGTGTTCAGATGTATTCTGAAGAGATCTCCCCGCATGGAACCGAGCACGGGCACCCACTGTGCAAACACGCCGCCGGGGAGGAGACGTTTTTGGACGGCGCGGTAGAATTCTTCTGTGTAGAGAATCCAGCTATCGTAGGCGCGCGGATGCGTCGAGTCGCAAATGATCACGTCATAGCGTTTGTTGCTCGTCACCAGGTAGTTTCGTCCGTCGTCGTTGTGGAAGTGGAATCGAGGATTGTGAAAAACATCCCCGTTCACATCTGTAAACAGGTTGTTGATGCCCTCCACATCAGGGTTGAGGTCGACCGTATCGAGGGAGGTGACCTGCTCGGAAGCCAATACCGAGCCGGCTGTGATGCCGGCGCCGAAGGCGATCACCAGCACCTCCTTGGGTTTGTCGGCCTCATGCGCCAGCACCGGAAAGATTCCGAGCAGCTTGAACAGTTGGGTATGCCAGTAGCGCGTCGAGGCTTCTTCAACGCCGTTGAGGTACATGTCCCGGTAAGTGCCCCTTTGCGGGTCCCTCTGGTCGAGGACGGTCACCACTGCGGCGCGTCCCTCGCGAACCAGTTTGATCTCCGTTGAGCTCGCGCGTTTCGATTCCGCAATTTTCCTCGCATACATGCCTCCCATTTCGGGCACTGTTACTTTAAGGGTGACCGCTAACGAAATAATGCTCAGGACCGCGATGGACCAGCGCCAAAAATTTCTGCCGGGGGAGAGCAGATTCATGATACCAACAGCAGCGCAAATCGAAGTGAGCAATGTCAAGGCGCCCTGCATTCCGATGACCGGGACAAGGTAGTGGTTTATCACGGCCGAACCGAGCAGGCCTCCTGCCGTGTTGAGCGCATAAAGTGTGGCCGCCTCTCGCGTGGCCTCGCCGCGCTTCTCCGGCTGGAGCATCCTGATCGCAATGGGTAATAGTGCGCCGATCAAAATTGTAGGGCCGATGATAATCCCCAGCACAAGGAAGAATGAATTCCTGGCGCCAGCATCGGCAGCCTGCGCAAACCGGTCGGAGACCACCCAATCGGTCACGAGGAGATAGGGTGTCACTAAGACAGAGGCTCCCGCCGCAAGTGCAATGAAACCAAATAGTCTGCTGCTTCGCAAGACCCCATAAAGCCAGGTCCCCAACACGGCGCTGATTCCCGTTCCCAAAAGAAAGCCGGTCAGCACGAGTGGGAAAACCGATACCGTATTCCCCAGGTACAAAATCCCCAGTCTTGTTAGGAGGACCTCGTATGCGAGCGCGACAAAGCCTATCCCGAAGGTTGCGCAGTTAAGAAAACGGCGTGAACGATCGTCCAGCGTTGGGTTATTCGCCTTAGGAATTGGTACGGCGGCGGCCTCGCCCGGTTTGGACTCCCGAATTGTATTGGCTGCGAGTGCGCATAAAACCGCCACAAGGTTGAGACCGAAGGCACAGATCAGGGTTGTCCGGACGCCGAACTCGAACAGAAGGTGATACCCCGCCACAAAGCACCCCACGGCAGCACCCAGCGTGTTGATACTGTACAGGTAGCCTGTCCGTGCTGTTCGTTGTGACGGTGAATCGGGTGCGGCCCCGGCGATCATTGCGGGAAATGTCGCGCCCATCAGGAACGCCGGCAGGATGAGGGCGGCCAGGCTTACGACCATGCGCACAATCGTCAACGTGACTCTGGCGTCGACATTTTCCGCCAATGACGTGAAGACGTGGGAGAGCTGCTCAAATAGGAATGGCGAGAGGAGGATATAGACACCAATCGAAAACTCCAGAAGGAGATAGGGCAAGAGAGATGCACTGCGTTTACCGAGGACCCTTCCTGCAACATAGCTTCCGAGTCCAAGCCCTCCCATGAAGACGACGATAATCATGGCGGTCGCGCTCATCGAATTACCCACGACCACGATGAGCATTCGGTTCCATGTGACCTCGGCAATCAGACTGCTCGCGCCCGAGGCAAAAAAAGCAACATAAATGGAGATCAAAAACCAGAATGAGCGGAAGCTAAAAGCCATATGTTGAGGCTTGTTCGGTTCAGTCACTAAAGGGTCCTGTTATTCTCGTCTTCGAACCAATACTAATACATTCGCGAGCTATATTCCAATGGGCAGGAACCCCCTGACAGAAACCGGTCATCGCCAGCCCCGTTTAATTTTCTAAACTTTCATGTCCTTGCGGGTTTGTCTTAATTAGGATGTAGATACACCGGTTTGCAAAGCTTGAAAATATCGATATGGTCTGTTAGGTTTTAAAAGATGGCCGGAAAAACAACCAGGAGCTTCGCAAGCGATTCCAAACGAAAAGATGCAGCCCGGCAGGAGAATGCTGCACGAGAAATGAACGCATCGCCGTTTTACATCTATGTACTCGCTTTTTTCTCCGGTATGTCCATCATGGCCGTTGAGCTTTGCGCCTCCCGGCTCATGGCGCCATTTTTCGGCACCTCCACCTTTGTCTGGACAAACATCATCGGCATCATCATGATTGCCCTGTCGATCGGCTACTTTGTCGGAGGAAGGCTGGCCGACCGGAAGCCGCGGCTCCACATCCTTCTGAGACTTCTTACGGCGGCCTCCGCCTTTCTGCTCGTACTCCCTTTCGTGGCGCCGCCTCTTGTCAGGTGGCTTTCATCGCTCATGGGCAACTTCAATTCGTCTTTCTCGTTCATATTCTTTGGATCCCTTAGTGCCATAACGCTCCTTTTTTCCCCGCCTATCGTGGTCATGGGGATGACAAGTCCGTTTCTTATAAGGATCATTGCCCGGAGCGGCCACGTGGGCGGCTCTGCCGGGCATATCTTTGGAATCTCAACCATCGGGAGCGTTCTGGGTACATTTTTACCGATACTTGTCTTCATCCCTACCTTCGGTACGGGGACGACGATACTTTTCTTTGCGGCTGTACTCTTGGTTGTCAGCGCCCTTGGTTTTGCCAATAGAAAGGCCTTGCTCATTTGCATCGCAGTGGCCCTGCCGTTTCTCCTTCCAATGCCGCCAATGCGGGAGATCCCCGGAAAGGTTTACTCCACGGAGTCCGCCTATCAATATATACAGGTATTTGACAGAGGCCCTTACCGCTACCTCGTCTATAACGATGCGGTAGGGTTTCAAACGGCTGCCAGCAAAATAAGCGCCTTCACCGGTCTCTATTACGATTACTATTCGCTTCTTCCGTTGTTGTTTGAGAATCCCCCCCGAAGCGCTCTCATTATCGGCCTCGGAGGCGGGATCATAGCGAACCAAATGCATCACTTTTATCCGGACATGGGCATTGACGGCGTGGAAATCGACCCAAAGGTAATAGAGATTGCCCGGAACTACTTCGCCCTTTCTGATACTGTGAAAGTATTCAACCAGGACGGACGAATTTTTATGAGCCTGGGAGAAAGAAAATACGACATAGTCATTGTTGATGCCTACACGCAACAGGTCTACATCCCTTTTCACCTGACGACGGTTGAGTTCTTCAAGCAAGTGAAAAGAGGACTCTCGGACAAGGGAATACTTGCCATGAACGTTTCCTCGGCAAGAAACGATTCTCCTCTCCTCAGAAGTATCACCAATACACTCCGGCTCGTGTTCAGCCATGTCTATCAGCTCAGAATCCCGGACTCTGTTGATAATCTCGTGCTTGCGTCGGATCGGAGGATCGATTTTGCTTTTTCTGCCGGTGCGGTTGAAAAAGGAATGCAAGACATGGCGCAGTATAGTCAACGGTTCTTTACTGAGAGCCCATACGACGAACGATACAAACCGCTCACCGACGACAGGGCGCCGATTGAGCACATGGTGGATTGGGAAATACTGAAGCAATCAATCAAAGGTTAGGCTTGAGGTAACCTAAACTCTCGAAAGCCATTTCCCATTTATTCTTTTTTCCATTTCCCCGTTTCCCCGCGTCGCCCTATTTTCCGTTCTCCTGATCTCCACATCCCCTTATTTCCTTATTCTTTAACTCTCCATGTCCCCGTTTCTCCGATTCTCCCTATCCCCGTGTCTGCTTCATTAAATGCGGGAGAACCCACAGGGATGCGGGATATCACGCAACTTAAAGCATACTTTCACAAGGAATACAATTTGGTGACTTAGTGCCCCTTTTTCAGTCTCATATAATCTTTTGAATTTAAATGCTTTTATCCAATCCCTCCGAGCTATTTTTGGGATCCGGATTTGAAGGGTTTTGGCATGGGGCTTGCTGTATAAGGGCCTTGAAGGAAAAAGTGACGGAAGCATGGGAATCAAACTATCAAAAACCGGGTTATCGATTTTAGCCGCCATCCTTTTTTTAATGATGGCTTATTCGACCCCGGCCATGGCGGTTGCCCGTGGGACCTACCTTTATAGCCTCTCAAGCTTTACCGGCATGATCCAGTACGATTGGGTAGGGACTTTTTTCGACAGAGAAAGAAAAGAGATGTATATCACCAACGGCGGAGACCGTTCCATAAGAATTTTTAACGAGAACGGGATGGAGCTCTACGATTTCGGTGAAGATCAGGCTCTGGACGGCATGGTCGGCAGTGTCGTTGACGAGGAGGGAAACATTTTCGTTCTCACCCTGCAACATGGCGGTCCGAAGGCAACATATGAAATTGTCCGGTGTAACTACAGGGGCGAGCCTATCTCAACCGTTGAAGTTAAGAACCTGCCCCCGGAATTTTCAGACTTCATCGCCCACCGAATGATTTACAGAAACAAATCGTTATATCTGGCGGATATGGCATCGAAGAAAATTATCGTGACAGAGCCGGATGGCCGATTCAAGAAGGGCTACGACCTGGGCAGGCTCCTGGAGCTGAGCAAGCAGCAGAAGATGGATTCCGGCCTGAGCGGATTCTATGTGGGCCTCGACGGGAGCATGTATTTCACCATTTCCGTCTTTTTCACGGCGTACAAGCTTCTGCCGGATGGCCAGTTGCTCAGCTTCGGAAGAAAAGGGAGTGCACCCGGAAGGTTCAATGTCGTTGCGGGCATTGCCTCGGATGAAAAGGGCTATGTTTATGTCGCCGACAGGCTCAGGGCTGTCGTTATGATCTTCGATAAGGATTTCAAATTCCAGAGCGAATTCGGATACCGGGGCTACGGGCCCGAGAATCTCGTTGCGCCGGACCAGATCGAGCTGGACGGAAAGGGCAGGCTTTACGTCACGCAGATGGCCCGCAGGGGCGTCAGCATTTTTAAGATAGATTTCAAGTAAAAGAGCATAGGGCCTACAGCATAGAGCGAAGGGCATTGAGCATGGAGTTGAGAGAAAAAGAAAAGGGAAAAGCCAGGGGTTTTTTGGTTTAACGCTCTGCGCTATGCGTTGTTTTGGATTAACAGGGGGGTAAACGGGGGGGAAATAGAGATTAGAAAAGGAGGTGGTTGAAGCCAAACGAAACCAGAAAGTAAGTGGTAATCAGTAATCAGTAAAATCTAAGTTAGGAGGAAAACAAACATGAAAGCGATTAAAGTAAGTTTGGTTATCATGGCTGCGGCCCTGCTAACCATTGGCTTAGGCGGTATGGCCTATGCCTTCCATCAGGGCGGTGTTGCCGATTGTGAGGGCTGCCATACCATGCACAACTCATTAGGAGGCAAGGCAATGACGACGGCCTTCCCGCAGTACACGGCGGGGCCTTTCCTTTTGCAGGGAGCGACTCCGTCCGAGGCATGCCTCAACTGCCACGCGGAAACCCCTGCCGGCAGCAGCTACCACGTTCTGGATAATACTTTTGCCGCTGGCTCGAACCTGACCAACGTCCCCGGGAACTATACTCCGGGCGGCGACTTCGGCTGGGTGAAGATTACCTATTCGGCTGCATCACACGGTAATCCAAGTCCCGGCGATCGCCATGGCCACAATGTCATAGCGCCTGCCTTCGGACTTCTTCAGGACGCCACACAAACCACAGCTCCCGGCGGTACCTATCCGAGTGCAAGCCTTGCATGCTCAAGCTGCCATGATCCTCATGGAAGGTACAGAAGAGATGCAAGCGGCAACGTGGGTACCCCCACTGGCGGTACTCATACAGTTTCCCTTCCCATCTGGGCCTCCGGCTCCTACTACGATGGCAAGGCCGTTTCGGACAATGAGCCGAAAGCTTATGCCGCAGTCGGCGTCTACAGGATCCTCGGCGGCAACGGCTACAATTCTGCGGGCGGAGTTACTCCCTTCTCAGCAGATCCGCCAGCCGCCAAAGTCAACTCTACGTACGATTACACCGCCGGAGACCAGGCCCAAGTGGTCCGCGTAGCCTATGGCTCGGGCATGTCCGAATGGTGTGCAAACTGCCATTCGAGTATGCTCCAGAATGGCTACACGAGCGGGATGGCCGGTCTCTCTCACCCGGCCGGCAACAGCGCGAAGCTCGGCACCACAATCGCCGGGAATTACAATTCGTACATTGCGACCGGTAACATGGGCGGCTCACAGACGACTTCCGGCGACACCCTTGCTCCTTTCGAGCTCGGGTCGACTGACTATGCGGGCACCCTTGCTCCGCTTGCTATAAATACTGTCTGGCCGGGTGCTCAGGGCGGTAGTTATCCCGGTCCTGAGGCTGCGGGAACGAGTTCAGGCGTGGCCTGCATTTCCTGCCACCGCGCCCATGCATCGAGCTTTGACAGCATTCTCAGGTTCTCGGCTACCGACTCAACAATCACGGGCGACGACGGCTCCGGCAACTCGGTGTGGGTTGCGTCAGGTAGCCGTACCACAGCCGTGACCCAGGGCGCCTACTACAACAGGCTGGCCACACGGTTCGCACCATATCAGAGAGCTTGGTGCAACAAGTGCCACGCAAAAGACTAATCTAATTGCCCCTTACATCCCCTCTTTCGGGGAGGTGTAAGGACTGAGTGAACAAAGCGGGGAAGCAGGGCTGGTCCTTAACAGCCCTGCTTTTACGCTAATTTTTGGACCGGCAGCATGGCGAAAATCTCCCCCAACCCCTCTTTGTCAAAGAGGGGAGAGAAAGAGGCGCTTTGCAAAGAGGGGGGATTCCTCCCTTATTTGTAAAGGGAGGGCAGGAGGGATTTGGTCTTCGACGTGTAGATTGTAGACTGAGCAGTAATTTACCCTATGCGCCATGCTCTATGCTGTTTTGAGTTGTTTTAACAGGAGGAGGGGACGGTGGGGAAAACTAAATCAACTAAATCTTGGCTAATCATTTTACTGGGAATTTTATTTCTTTCCGCTCTAAGTACTAACGTTCATGCATTCCATTCAGGCGGCGTTGCGGAGTGCGAGGGCTGCCACACGATGCACAACTCCTATCAGTCCAAGGCGATGACAACGTACTTCCCGCAATACCACGCGGGACCGTATCTGCTCCAGGGGACGGACGAGTCCTCCACATGCCTGAACTGTCACATGGGCGACCAGGGAGGAAATACGCAGAGCTACCATGTGGCAACCCCGGACGCTTCCATGCCTCTCGGTACTCCCCCCAACAATTACACGCCGGGCGGCGACTTTGCATGGCTCAAGAAGGACTATTCCTGGACGGACGAGTTCGGCGTAACCCATGTCAGCAAGGGTGAGCGTCACGGCCACAACATCGTTGCTACAGATTATGGTTTCGTACAGGACAGCACGATAGCCACTGCCCCGGGGGGAGATACGTTCGAGTACCCGGCAACGAGTCTTCAATGCACGAGCTGCCACGATCCTCACGGAAGGTACCGGCTGAATGCGGACAACGGAGTCTTCACTACAACCGGGAAGCCAATCTACTCCTCGAGCTCGTATGGTGCGCTTCCCACGACGAAGGAAGCGGTCGGCGCCTACCGGCTTCTGGCCGGCCTGGGCTATCAGCCCAAATCGCTATCCGGGAGCTACGCCTTTGACAAGAGCTCTCCTATCGTTGCTGTGACGCCGGCTGCTTACAACACCCCTGAAACCCAGGGTACGGACCAGGTGATTGTGGCCTATGGCAGAAGCGTTTCGCTCTGGTGCGCCAACTGCCACGCGCAGATGCACACCACGTTTGGCACCATCGTCCACCCGGCCGACCAGCAAATCGCCACCGACGTGGCGAACACTTACAATAAATACAAGAAGACGGGCGATATGAGCGGCACCGTTTCGAGCTCTTACCTTTCCCTCGTGCCTTTCCAGCACGATAACTACACCACCATCGCAGCCATGAACACTTACGTGGGCCAAACGAATGGACCCGCGGACAGTGACCGCGTCATGTGTCTCTCGTGTCACAGGGCCCATGCATCCGGTTTTGACAGCATATTGAGATTCGGCCTCGGTAATGAGTTCGTTACCGTTGATAACGGCTCCGGCACTCCGCTCTGGCCCGATCCGGCTGCAAATCCACAGCAGGCAATGGGCAGGACCACCGCAGAGACCCAGGCTGCTTACTACGGGCGGCCAGCAACCGTGTTTGCGGTCTACCAGCGCGTCCTCTGCAACAAGTGTCACGAGATGGACTAAAGGGCTAAGGGCGTAAAGCAGAAGGGATAGAGCAGCCACTTAAATCATGATCAAGCTAACCGCCAAGAGGGCTGGCGAAAAAATGTCAGCCCTCTTTTTTTGTAGTTGAATTTGGAGACGTTATGAGATTTAATAGAGTTAGATGCCCCTTAACGGCAGACGGAGGTTTCCTCCAAACAACAGGACGGAGGTGCTCGAAGATGAGACTTAATAAAACCCCATGCCCTCTGCGTGGCTCTTTTAGGTTCCGCATGCTCTTTGCCCTGCGTTCTTTGCTGTCAATCCCCCCTCTCCCCCCTTTGTTAAAAGGGGGTAGGGTGGGAGCATTTGTAAAGGGGGATAATAGGGGGGGATTTAGGTTTGCTTTGCGCTATGCCCTATGCGCTATGCTTTTTTTAGGGTTGCTTGGCTGCGAGGCCACTCTCGGCAAGTTCATGCCTCCTCTTGAGGAGGAGGGTGAGGTATACGTTTATCTCCAGCCATTTCCACAGGAGGCGGAGCGGCTCACGTTTACGTTTGAAACAGTCTCCATCGTCTCCACGGATGGAAGGTCGTTCCCGCTTTCTCTCCGCTTCTCGGAGATAAAGGGCCGCGATCTCCAAAGGCAGCGGCTTCTTGCTTCGGGCAGGGTGCCTCCGGGCTCGTATAGCGGCTTTTCATTTAAGGTTAAAAATGCTTTGTTAAAAGGGGAGGAGGGAGAAGCAAACCTCAGAGTTCCGGAGGAAGCCGTAAAGATAGATTTCCCCTTTAGCCTGAGCAGGAGAAAAGCACGTGTCCTTACTTTAACTTTCAAATATAAGGAATCTATCCAGACCGGCTTCAGCTTCAGTCCCGCCTTTTCCGTTCAGATCCCGTCGTTGCCGCTCGTCAGCCTGATGGGCTATGTGACAAACTACGGCTCTCACAATATCGTCATATTCGATAAAAGGGTGAAAGAGGTTGCTTCGGTCATCGCCACGGGGAGAGGGCCGGCCGGCATGGCAATCGACGCGACGCGAAGAAGGGCTTATGTGGCCTTGATGGGTGACGACACCATTGAATACATCGATGTCTTAGCAGGAGATATCGTCGACCGGTTAAGGCTTAACACGGGCGATCACCCCCAGGAAATTGTCCTCACGCCGGATGGAAAGACGATGCTCTCCGCGAATAACGGCTCGAATACGGTCAGCTTTATCGATCCTCTCTCTTTAATGGAGACCTCCCGAATCACTGTGGGGAGAGCCCCGGATTCGATCCTGTTAGACAGCACGGGAAGAAGGGCTTTTGTTTTCAACACCATTTCAAGCACGGTCTCCGTCCTCGACATTCCAAATAAAGCCCTCATCACGACCATCTCCACGGACCCGGGTCCTTTAAGGGGAGGGCTGAACAAAAAAGGGAACAGGCTTTATATGATCCACGAGCTGTCGTCTTATCTCACCGTCTTAGATCCTAACGCGCTCACGGTGGTAGGAAGATTCAAGGCGAGGATGGGATTGAATGCAATAAAGGTGGACACGAACACCGACTGGATCTATCTCGGAAAGAAAAACGATCCGGTCGTGGAGGCTTATGACCCGTTCTCTTTTTTCCCGGTCGATTACGTGAGGGCGGGCTTGGGGGTCGGTTACATGACCATCGACGGCGAAGAAAATAACCTCTACATCGTAAATTCCGAGACGAATACCGTGAAAATATTCAACCTGATCAGCAAGAAGATGGTCGCTGAATTTGACGTGGCCGAAAGCCCCTACTGGGTGACGATGATGGGAGAACGCTGAAAAAATGCTAAGCGCATAGCGCATAGTGAACAATATTGAAATAAAATGGAGTAGTCCAACGTGGCTCGGCAGCGAAGCTCTGGTGACGATACGCTTGACGAATAAATCATGGGTCCAAAGGTTTTTCGGATGAAGCACGCTCTGCGCTTTGCGCTCTGCGCTCTGCTGTTATTTTCTTTGTTGCCGTGCGTGGCAAACGCGCAGGGTCTATTGAGCGGGATAACCGGATACTTCGAATCGGATTACATCTTCAGCTCTATTAAATCAACCGATTCTTCCGGGAATACGACGAAAACAGAATCCAATGCATTCAATAATCGGTTCACCCTTAACATCAACACTTCCATTTTCCCCAATCTCATATTGAGCGCAGGAGTATTGTTTGAGAAAGATATTTCGCTGAACAAAATGGATGATACAAATACCAAATTGACCTCCACGAAATTTAACCCTTTTTTTAATCTGACCTTAGTCACCCCTGTCTATACAGCGGGAATCGGCTACAGCAGAAGGGAGGATACGGAAAAGACGGGCGGCTCCCCGGGAACCACCCTAATTAACGAGCAGTACACTGCGATCCTCGGATGGAAGCCCGAAAGACTTCCCACCGTGGATGTGCTGCTCCAGAGAACGAATAACTTTGACGAGAATAAGGATTTTTTAGACACGACTCAGGACTACGGCTCTATTGCCTCGAGGTACACTTACAAGAACCTCGATATTCGTTATCTGGGAAGCTACACGGACCTGACAGACAACATCAATAAGCTTGAGACCACGGATTTAGTCCAATCCGGAAGATTGACCTATTCAGATTCTTTTTTCGACAAACGGGTTTCTTTCAGCGGAACTTACAATATCACTTTCGATCAGATAACGGTCAAGGAAACGTCCAAAACCTCGGCGTCAACGGTCAGCTTTCAGACTTTCCCCTTTGCCGGGCTTTCGACAGTCGACAATACGCTGGACCATGTCACTCTGAACTCAAACCCGGCCCTGATTGACGGTAATACCACGGCAAGCGCTGGCATCGACCTCATGTCGGACCTTCCTGTGGTGAAAAGACAACTGGGGCTCGATTTTTTGACTCCGGCTCAGGTGAATCAGCTTCTCGTATGGGTTGACCGGGAAATCACCTCCACGGTTGTCAATTCCTTTTCATGGGATATCTGGGTCAGTGATGATAATTTGACATGGACGCACTGGGCAGGCCCTGTCGCCGGGACCTTCGGCACTTTTCTGAACCGGTTTGAAATAGATTTTCCAGTCGTCACACCGGCGAAAAGATACATTAAGGTGGTGACCACTCCTCTCGTTCGAAGTGTGCTGCTGCCGCCCGATATATTCGTCACGGAGCTTCAGGCATTTTCTGTAAAGACTTCAGCCTCGGTATTAGGGCCTTCCAACAAGAGAACTCTCACGACGACTTCACACATTCTGGAGACGGATGTGAAGACGCGAATTCTTGATGTTCCCTTGCTCTATTACGACCTCTCTTACTTCCTGAGCGCTGCTCAAATGTCCGGTTCCCCCACTATTCTGACGTGGACGCTGAGCAACGGGCTTAGTTTAAACCAGGACCTGAGTCGAGTTTTCACCGTGACTGCCAGGGCGGCAAGAGAAGATGGTGTGGACCAGAATGAAACCCGGAGTGCATGGATTTACAATGCGGCGCTCACGGCGATTCCCCTCAGAACGCTGAGAAGCACCCTCGTCTTCGGCGGCCGGTACGAAACTATCAAGGGACAAACGGACACCGACAATTCGATCTTCCTGAACAACATCGCTTCATTGTACAAGGGCATCGATGTTAATCTCGGCGGGGGGCTTGACTGGCAGACGAGCGCAAAGGGGCAGACGACACAGCTTACAAGGGTACTTGCCGGGGCCAATATTACTCCCAATCCCAGGATGGTCCTCACGATTAACTATACCGATACGATAACCAATGTATCAGGCGGCGGTCAGCCAAGCTCTTCCACCAATACGGGAACGGTGGACGTATTCGCGTCCTATACCCCTTTCGATACCGTGCGTCTCCTCGCCGGCCTTGATATAGCTTCCCAGACCGGGACCAAAACAAACGTCCTCCAGACTTATGGGATCAACTGGTCCCCTTTTCCCCAGGGAAATCTTCAGTTTAACATTAGCTACACCGAGACCTTGATGTCTGAAGATAATGCCGTAGATAAGGTCTTCGTTCCGAGCGTGAGATGGAAGATAACGCCTAAAACCTTTCTGACCCTGGCCTATCTATCGGAAAAAAGTACATCTAAAATCCAGAAGACAGATTCACAGAGTTTCAACGCGACCCTGCAGATTTTTTTCTAAGTCATCCGGGGTTGCGGCCTTACAGACAGGGTATTATAATGAGTTTTGGTATAGTACAGAAGGTTTGTAGAAATCTTAATATTGGAAGAGATTGTTGGGCCAGAGCTCAACGCATGATCGATTAAGGGGGTTTGTCAATGGCAGCGAAAACTTTTTACCGCAAGGGGATTCTTTTTTCTCTCATCCTCTTGTTGCTAACGGCCTGTGCGGGTTCCGGAGGGTTCTACCGCGACAGTAATATGGATTTTGGGTCCGTACAGACAATCGCCGTCATGCCCTTTATAAACCTCTCAAGGGACAATGCTGCGGCTGATCGAGTCAGGGACGTATTCCTGAACAAGCTCCTGGCGACGGGCGCTGTCTATGTGGTCCCTTACGGCGAGGTAGCAAAAGGGGTTGGGAAGGCGGAAATTGCGAATGCTGCCGCTCCTTCACCCGAGGAGGTCGTAAAATTGGCGGGGTTGATCAAAGTGTCCGCAATCATCACCGGCGTTGTTCGGGAATACGGGGAAGTAAGGTCCGGCACCAGTTCGGCGAATGCGATATCGATGAGTCTCCAAATGATGGAGGGAACGACCGGGAAGGTGGTATGGACGGCATCCTCGACGAAAGGCGGGATCAACATGTGGGACCGGCTTTTTGGCGGCGGAGGCAGACCGATGAACGATATAACGGAAAGTGCGGTAAATGACGTCATCAACAAGATGTTCAAATAAGAGATTTCTCGAAAGTTATCTCTGATTACACCGATTAGGGAACGATTACACGGCCCCCCTCACCCCCTTTTTTCTAAGGGGGAAACGATTTCCTCCCTTTGGCAAAGGGAGGGTGCCTGACTGCGCGAAGCCCCGCCTGCCAAAGCCTTGTGCGGCGGGCAGGCGCTTCGAGGAAGGCAGGGGAGGGATTTTAAGAATGCCATTTTCTACATAATCAAGAGCGCCTATCGTCGAATCGAAATGAACCATTCCCCTGTTCCGCTTTTTTGCAAATTTCCTTTCCTCCCCCCTTTGCCCTCCGGGCCAGGCTCCGCCCCAGGTTCCGCCCCGGAAGGGGTTCCACCCCGGAGGGAGGCCCTCTTGGGCCGGCGGCTAAAGGGGGGTGCGGGGGGATTTTTTAAAGAGAAGAAACAAAGACTGGGAGCAATTCTACTCCTGGTGTCCTTTCTCTTCCTTTCCGGCTGTTTCGGTACGAAAGAGGCTGTAAAAAGAGACTCCGCCATTGGTGAGGGGAAATACCGAATCGCTGTCTTTCCTTTTGAGAACCTCAGCGGGACCTCTGCTCCCATTAAGGACATAAGGCGGTTGTTCATTGAAAAACTGGCAGCCAGAGGATTCCAGATTGTTGATGAAGAGACCCTTGAGAAGTTCATGGCGAAGCACCGCATTCGCGACACAGGCGGAATAAACACGGAAACGGCCCGGGCTTTCAAGAAAGAGATCGGGGTTGAAGGCGTTTTGATCACCTCCGTCGAGCTTTTCAGTGATGCTTCCAGCCCTCCCAAGATGGCCCTGACCTCCAGACTGGTTTCAGCCGGCGACGGGCCGACCATCCTGTGGATGGACGGAGTTGGCATGGCCGGCGATGATTCTCCCGGCCTCCTGTCGCTGGGTTTGATCATGGACCCAAAGATTCTCCTGGATAAGGCTTTGAACTCACTATGCGATTCCCTGACACAGTCTGTTTTGACAAAGAGGGAAAGCGTCAGTACCAGTCGTGCGGTAAGAAAATTCAGGCCGAAGGTCGAGTATCGTTCTCCGCTCATCGAATCGGGCGGGAAATATACGGTGGCGGTCATTCCTTTTTTTAACGAGAGCACGAGAAAGAAGGCCGCAGAGATCGCAGTGCTTCACTTCGCCACAGAGCTGACGAAGCTGGGAAATTTCAGGGTCATTGAGTTAGGGGTGGTGAAACAGAGGCTGCTCAATGCAAGGGTTATCATGATCGACGGAATTTCCCTGATGGATGCGGACCTGATCTCGAACAACCTGGAAGCCGATTTCGTCATGACCGGCAGGGTGATGGACTACCAGGACTACCAGGGGGCCGAGGGTAAACCGAAAGTGAACTTTTCCGTAACAGTCGTCGAGAGAAAAAGCCGGAAGGTGGTCTGGAACTCTTACAGTCGCAATGAAGGGGACGACGGGGTATATTTCTTCGATTGGGGAAAGGTTAACACTGCCCACGCGATGATGGCCGAGATGGCCAAGGCTATCGGAGAAATGATGACGAAGTAAAAGAAACAAGGTGACTAAAGTTTAAAGTGAACTAAAGTGCCTAAAGTTAAAAATAAGTGACTAAAGTGCCTAAAGTAAAAAGTGCCTAACGTTAAAAGTGCGTAAAGTGACTAAAGTTAAAAGTGACTAAAGTGAGCTAAAGTTTTTTTTAAGTTTGTATAGATAAGACACTTTAGCCCCAATTGAGCCAAAAAAAATCCTTTATCGAATTGTTTAACTGATGGTTAGGCCATTTTTCGAGTTTTTGGGCTGCATTTTAAAATCCCCCTCATTCCCCCTTTTCCAAAGGGGGATGATAAAGGGTTCTCCCCTTTAGCAAAGGGGAGTTAGAGGGGATTTTATAAAAATGTTTGACTCAATTGGGGTTTTAACCTTAGGCACTTTAGCTCACTTTAGTTCACTTTAGGCACTTTAAAGATCGAGGAGTGAAATTGAAATGAAGTCTTTTTCTTTGGTATGGAAAATCGTTCTGGTTATTTTTTTTATTGCCGTTGCGACGGGGTATGCAGCGGATCAGAAATTGCCGGTGGTGAACGGTAAGAAGATCGTTGCGATGGTCAATGACGAGCCGATTACTCTCGACGAATTCAACCAGGAGCGCGCGGGCCAACAGGCAGACGCCGGGCAGGCAAAGCAGAACAAAACGAGCGATTCGGAGCTGCTTCAGCGGTTGGTCAACACGCGGCTGATGGTGCAGGAAGCGGGAAAGATCGGGCTTGACGAGCTGCCGGAGATAAAGAAGATGGTGGATGTTTATTCGAAGGTCACCCTGAGGGAGTTTTTGATAGGAAAAGAGCTGAAGAATGTCAAACCCGACGATCAGGATATAGACAGGATCTATAAGGAGATGGTGAAGGAATGGAAAATTAGCTCCCTCTATTTTGAAAGCGAAGAGGCTGCTAAAAAGGCAGAAGAGGAAATCAAAAAAGGGGGTGATTTTGCCGAGATCGCAAAAAGGCTGGCTTCGGAAGGCGTTGCAAAGGCAGGCGAGGAGAAGAACTACGCGAAGGCCAAGGATTTCACTCCTTCGATCGCAAAGGTGATTTCCGAGATGAAAGTCGGTTCCGTGAGTTCTGTTATCCCTTTGACGAAGGGCTATCTTATCCTCAAGCTTGAAGACGTCCGTTCCCCGGATAACCCGGAAGCGAAGGAGATGGCAAGAAGCGAGGCGTTCAGCCTGAAAAGTACAGACGTCCTGAAACAGTACAGCGATTCATTAGTTAAGAAATATGTAACCATCCACAAAGAAGTGCTGGACAGCGTGGACTTTGAAGCAAAAGAGCCGGGATTCCAAGCACTCTTGAAGGATACAAGAGTGGTGGCGGAGATCAAAGGAGAGGAGCCGATCACCGTGGGTGAAATGGCCGGATACCTGAAACAGCAACTCTACCACGGGGTCGAGAATGCAATCGAAACCAAGAAGTTGAATTCGCGGAAAATGCCGAATCTCGAAGAGATGCTGTTTAAGAGAGTGTTCCGAAAAGAAGCCCTCAGACTCGGCATCGACAAGACGGAAGCCTACAGGAATAAGGTCCAGGAGTATGAAAACTCCGTGATCTTCGGAGCGTTTGTGCAAAAAGCGATCGTCCCTGACGTCAAAATTAAGGAGGAGGAGCTGAAGGCTTATCATAACGAGCATATTAAGGACTATACCTATCCTGAGATGATGAGAATCGATAGTCTTGTTTTCGCCAAACGGAATGATGCTGAAAGTGCCATAGAAAAGTTGAGAAAAGGCACCGAGTTTCAGTGGCTCGCATCGAACGCGGAAGGGCAGGTGGATAAGAACACCGCTGGGCTTTTGACCTTCGACGGGAAATTACTGGCAATAAAAACCTTGCCCGAGGGGGTGAGGAAAGTGCTCTCCGGCGCCAACGCCGGAGATTTCAAGTTCTATGCGAGCCCTGAGGGCTATTTTTATGTTTTGTCCATACAGGGAGTGGTTCCCCCGCGGCCGCAGCCTTATGAGGAGGCAAGGGGGGAGATCGCGGGTAAGATGTTCAACGAAAAACTGATGAAGCTGGTTGAAGACTGGGCAACAAAACTCAGGGCAGTTTCGGACGTGAAGATATACCTAAAGGAAAAATAGGCATAGAGCATAGGGCATAGAGCATAGGGCGATGGTTTTAGGGGGTTACTCTATGCTCCATGCTCTCTGCCCAATGCTGCCATTAAAAGGGAGAAATCATGCCACGGTTCAAACTCAGACATAAAATCATCCTTATAGGGATACTCCTTTTTGCGGTCGCGGTTCTGTTGTACGCCTGTGCCTCGGCTCCGGCAACGAGGACGTTGGGAGGCGCCCCAACTTCGGGGAAGAAATTTGCCCGCAAGGATTGTCTCGATTGCCACAAAAAGTTTGCGGATAAGTATATGGGGATGAAGTATGTCCACGCGGTCGTCAAGGAGAAGAAATGTGAAGACTGCCACCTCCGGCACGGTCTGATCCCCAAGATGCTTTTGAAGAAACAAGGAAATGAAATTTGCTACCCATGCCACAGCAAAGAAAAGATCGGGTTGAACAAGGCCAATGTGCATACGGCCTTGAAGAAAGAAAAATGTATTCAATGCCACAACCCTCATGCCTCCCCGTACAGCCACCTGTTGAAAGCAGAGGGGAATGAGGCATGTTTTCAATGTCACAAGAAGAGCGATTACGAAAAGAAGGTCGTCCACCAAGTTGGGGCAAAGGGGTGTACGACATGCCATTTCTCCCATAGCTCGGACCAGAAAGACCTTCTGGTGAAGCCGGAGACGGCTCTTTGTCTCGGTTGCCACGACAGCAACAAGGCGTCCTTTAAGAAGGCTCACGAGAATTACCCCGTCAATCTGGCATCCTGCTCGGTCTGCCACAATCCACACTCTTCGTTGCAAGCGAAACTTTTGAAAACCAGCACTCACGAACCCGTCGCCTCAGCTCAATGTGACGCGTGTCATAAGCCGGCTTCGGATCCGAAGCCTTTTGGCACGACGGAAGCAGGAAGCAAGCTCTGCTATAACTGTCACGATGCTTCGAAGCTGAAGGCCGGGGGGACTGTCGAACATAACCCATTCAAAGAGGGGGAGTGTCTGACCTGCCATAACCCCCATACTTCAGAGAATCCGAAGCTCGAGCTTAAGAAGACGAACGCTCTCTGTTTGGACTGTCACAAGGAGATCGGCGAGAGGGTAGCCTTTAATCATTCCCCGGTGGTCAGCGACAAGGGGTGTCTGTCCTGCCATCCCCCCCACGCCGCCAAGAACAAGAATCTTCTCAACGTCAAAGGCAGCGATTTGTGCTTCACGTGCCACGGAAAAACGAGAGATCAAAAATTTAAAACGGCCCATCCTCCTTTCGCTGAAGGCGACTGCGACTCGTGCCATGATCCTCACGGGTCAGGGTATATGCACATCTTGAAAGGCAGGATGGACAAGGTCTGCTATTCGTGCCATACCGAGGCCGAAGGAAAGTTTTTAAAGACTTACACCCACAGGCCCGTTACCGATGCAAACTGCGATGCCTGCCACCGGTCCCATGGATCGGACGAGAAAAATCTCCTCCGCTTACCCGGTACTAAAATATGCGCCCAGTGTCATGGTGATTTCATGAAAGCGGAGACGAACGGTACGAACCACAGCCCCTTTGCAGAAGGAGAATGTCTCACCTGCCACGATGCCCATGGGAGCAACATTAAAGGCATGACGGTGAGTAAGGAGAGCACTCTCTGTTTCTCATGCCACGACGATATGAGTAAAGGGCTCAAAGCTGCAAAGAGCCGGCACAAGCCTTTATTAACCGACGAATGTACAAAGTGCCACAGCCCCCACAAGGCAAAATTGGACAATCTCCTTCTGGCAAAGAGCCCGGACCTCTGTCTGACTTGCCATAAAGACCTGAAGACAAGGATGGAAAAAGAGAAAGCCCATCAACCGGCGGCGAGGGATTGCGAGAGGTGCCATAAGCCCCATTTCTCAGCCCAGTCTCCCTTGATGAACCAGGCCATTCAGCCCCTATGCGGGGAATGCCATGACTCGAAAAGCCCAGGTTTCGGCAAAGCGCATCTCAACATCGATCCGGCTGTCATGAATTGCAGAAATTGCCATGATCCGCATGCTTCAAAGGATCCGAAATTTTTCAAGGCTGTCGTCCACCCGCCGTTTGCGGGAAGATCGTGCGAGGACTGTCATATCACGAAATAAACTTGAGATACAAGTATGTCAGGTTACCAGGAAATCAGTGTGTAGGATATCAGGTTATCAGAAGATCGGGAAGAGAGGAGCCTTCGACATTGGCCTGCCTGCCGGTAGGCAGGCAAAACACGAAATTTAGAGAGCACAGCGAAAACATGGAATTCAAGATTCGAAATCCGAAATCCAAAGCAAAGATGCGGGTTTTGGGTTTTGGATTTGTTTAGGATTTAGAGTTCAGTGTTTAGAGTTTAAAAATTTCGGATTGGTCCGAGACGGACGCTTCGCCCGAGATTCGGATTTCGGATTTATTAATAGAGAGGCTCAAATGAACCTACAAAGAAAGATCATCTTTTTAGCGGTTGCTCTCACCCTGCTGATGTTTTTTGCATTAGCTTATGCCCAGCAGAATAAGTTTAAGCTGAAACCTGGGGCGAGTGGAAAGCTTTGCCTTGAGTGTCATGACAAGTTCAAGGAAAAGCTCAATAATCCGTTTGTCCATACCCCTGTGAAATCGGGAGAATGCTCGGGATGCCATGACCCTCACACCTCTTCCCACGGAAAGTTACTGTACGAAGACCCGAACAAAATCTGCAATAAGTGCCATGAAGGAATTGTGCCGAAGAACCCCAAGAGCGTTCATAAAGTTGTTATGGAAGGCAATTGCGTGAAATGCCATGATCCCCACGCCTCAAAAAACAAGTTTGTTCTATTGAAAGCCGGGAATGATCTCTGTTTTGATTGTCACAAGAATATCGCTAATTCGGTGACCCAGGCAAAGTTCAAGCATAGCCCTGTGGAGAAGGAATGTATTAACTGCCATGATCCGCATGGTTCCAGCAAAGCGAAATATCTTCTGAAAAATGAGATCGGACCCCTTTGTGTGAGCTGCCATAAGACGGATCAACCAAATTTCATCAAGCAACACATGAATTATCCTGTGGAAAAGGCGGACTGTTCGTCCTGCCATGATGCTCACGGCTCCAACAGGGCAGGAATATTATTTGATAATGTCCATCCGCCCGTTGCGAACAGGATGTGCAGCCAATGCCATGAGGCGTCCTCTTCTCCCGATGCGCTGAAAACCAAGAAGCCCGGATTTGAGTTGTGCCGCGGGTGCCACAACACCATGATGAACGAGACATTCAGTAAAAACCGTGTCCACTGGCCTCTGGTTGACCAAAGGGGTTGTCTAAGTTGCCATGCGCCTCATGCTTCCTCTCAAAAGAAGCTTCTGACGGGAGACATGAAAAGCGTCTGCGGAAAATGCCATTCAGACACGATGGAATCTCAAGCCAAGCTTGCCGAAAAGGAAAGGCGTGAAAATGCCGCTCTGAAAAAGGGGGAAGTGACGAAGGGTTCTCTCACACACAATCCGATTACGGAGGGGAATTGTGGGGCCTGTCATTCCCCCCACGCATCGGATAGCGTCTTTCTTATGAAGCAGCTTTCCACTATAGAGCTCTGTGGGACCTGTCATGATTGGCTGAAACATACGAGCCACCCCATGGGCCAGAAGGCGGCGGATTTGAGAAATAAAAATCTTAAGATGGATTGTCTGAGTTGTCATCGGTCTCATGGGACAGGATACCGGTATCTGATTCCTTTCCCAACCGTGACGGATCTTTGCGTTCAATGCCATAAGCAGTATAAGAGATAGCCAGCATTATTCCGGTATAGGGGTGAAGACATTATGAAGATTTTATTCGGAAAACGGACCCATTCTTCCATTCTTTTAATCTTGGCAGTTGGCATTCTGCTTTTGCCGGTGCGTTCTTTTAGCGCCGAAACCTTCAAGCTCAGGCATGTTCAGTCTATCTATTTCGATGATCGGGGTGGAGGGATCAAACTACCTGAAGGGGTTGCCTGCAACGACAACTCGGTTTTAGTCGTAGGGGACACCGGAAACGATCGTCTTCTCCGGTATACCTTGGAAGAAAAGATTGTGAAGGGCGGGGCCGAGATCAAAATTCCCGAATTGACAAGTCCGATCCGGATCCAAATGAATTCCAAAGGAGAGATCTTTGCCCTGGACGGTAAGAAACGTCGCATCGTCAGAATAAACCCTGATGGATCCTTCAAGAGCTATGTCGATCCGGAAGGAGTGCCTTCACCATCCGCCTTTGTTCCAAGAGGCTTCAAAATAGACAGGAGCGATAATATCTATATCCTCGACATTTTTACGGGACGCGTGCTGGTTCTCAACCCTGAAGGGAAATACCAGAAGCAAATCCCATTCCCGAAAGAGTACGGATTCTTCTCCGACCTGTCCGTCGATGTAAAAGGAAGTATCCATCTGATCGACTGTGTCAAGGCCATGGTTTTTTCAGCCCCTAAAGATTCAAATAGCTTTTCCCCGTTGACAAAGAGCCTCCGGGAGTATTTAGATTTTCCTACCAGCCTGACGACCGATAGCAGGGGAACAATCTATATCGTTGACGAGGACGGATGCGGCATCGTCCTTCTCGGGCAGGATGGTTCCTACCTGGGGCGGCAGCTAACCATGGGATGGAATGAAGGACTCCTTTACTACCCCTCGCAGATTTGCATCAACGAAAAGGGAGAGGCTTTTATCGCGGACCGGGGCAATAGTCGGATTCAAATATTTACTTTGGTTAAATAGAAACAAATCATCGTTGGACTGACATCCATATTCTTTTCCTATCCTACCAAAGTGCTGTTCGCTTTTTTGATTTCCGGTCGTTTCCGTGGTAAAAAGTAGTTATGGGTTAATTCACATCAAATAGGAGGAAGGGTCATGAAGTGTTATGTCTGTGCAAAACAGGGAGTGGATAAAGATGCAGTGGCTATCTGTATCGTCTGCGGCATGGGACTCTGCATGGGACATGCCTTTAAGGAAGAGTTGTTGGTGAAGGATATCATTGATTGGGGATTTGGAGAAGAACAAATCACCTATCCCCACACCCTCCCCCGGTTCATCTGTGCGGAATGCAAGCTGGCAATCGAACAGAGGAAAAAGGTGGAGAGGAGATAATAACCCCAAATCCCGATCTAGAGAATAAAACCCTTTTCCCAGCCTGTCTTTGCGAGCACCTGAAAGGTGCGTGGCAATCTCATTGAATAAGGGGGGGATTGCTTCACTTCGCTCGCAACGACAATCTCCTATATCGGGATTCGGGATAACGTTCCGAGTTGAGAGATCGGAGTTTAGGGTTTAAAATGTGAAAGATAGATCTCGTTCAGAAAAGGGGTTGTTTTTTTTAAGAAGGTTAACAATAATATTCTTATGAAGAAAAAGATTTTGGTCGTTGAGGATGAGGAAGGTTTGAGGCTTTTTTACAAAGAGGAACTCGAGGCGGAGGGGTATGACGTTCTTACAGCCGGCAACGGAAGAGAAGCCATTCAACAGTTGGAGACGGAGAAACCCGATCTGGTCATTCTCGACATTGTCATGCCTGTAATGGATGGCATGGAGGCCCTGGGCCGGATTGTCGGCAAGGAGAAGAAGGTCCCCGTCATCCTCAACACCTCTTATTCGAGGTATCAAGAGGATTTTATGAGTTGGGCAGCCGATGCCTACGTGACGAAGTCCGCTGACCTCACGGAATTAAAAAAGAAGATCGGAGAACTCTTAGGGAAAGGTAAGGTCCGTTGAAAAAAATCTTGGCCATGATTCTGGCAGGAGGACGGGGGGAAAGGCTCTATCCCCTCACCCGGGATCGTGCCAAGCCCTCTGTTCCTTTCGGCGCCATTTATCGGATCATCGACTTCACCCTGTCGAACTGCCTTAATTCCGACATCCGCCGCATTTATGCCCTGACCCAGTATAAATCAACCTCCCTCAATCGTCACATCCAATTAGGGTGGAACATCCTTTCAGCCCCCCTGGGAGAGTTCATCGAGGCGGTCCCTGCTCAGCAAAGAATTGATGAGCACTGGTATCAGGGGACAGCCGATGCGATCTTTCAAAACATCTACACGCTGCAAGAGGAAAGACCCGACCTCGTGCTCATCCTCTCGGGCGATCATATCTATAAAATGGATTATCGCAAGATGATCGCCTTCCACCTGGAGAGAGGGGCGGATCTGACGGTGGCGGCTATCCGGATGGATCGAAACCTTTCCAGAGAATTTGGTGTGGTCGAGGTGGATGGGGATTGGCGAATGATTGGTTTTCAGGAGAAGCCCGAAGAGCCCAGAACGATTCCCGGAGACCCCGAGGGAATCCTGGCCTCCATGGGAATTTATGTCTTCAATACCGAGTTGCTGGTCAGACGATTGATCGAGGATGCTCGATCCGATTCGAGCCATGACTTCGGTAAGGATATCATTCCGGTGATGATCGGAAAGGATCAAGTCTTTGCTTTTGACTTCAGACAGGGGGATTGCGGGGATACAGGGTATTGGAGAGATGTGGGGACGATCGACGCCTACTACGAAGCGAACATGGATTTGATCTCCGTCACCCCGCAGCTGAATCTCTATGACCCTCAGTGGCCTATCCTGACCTACCAGCTCCCTTGTCCGCCGGCAAAAACCGTGTGGATCGAGGAGGGAAGAGTGGGGACAGCTCTTAACTCGATCATCTCAAACGGCTGCATTATCAGCGGCGGAAATGTCAGACGATCCATCCTTTCGCCCAGGGTGACGATCCACAGTTTTGCAGAGGTCGAGGATTCTATTCTCCTGGAGAGGGTGGATGTGGGAAGGAATGCGAGGATCAAGAGGACGATCATCGACAAAGAGGTGCAGATTCCTCCGGGGACGGAGATCGGCTTTCATCTGGATGAAGACGCAAAGCGGTTCACGGTGACCGCCTCGGGAATTGTCGTGGTTCCGAAAGGGATCCGGCTTTGATGGAAATATTTTGGGTTTCCGATTCAAGATTTCAGATCTGACATGATAAACTTAAAATTAGACATCTAAAATATCAGCGATGTTGATCTCCAGCATCTCTACGAAGGCGAGAATTTGTTCTGTGTTCCGATTGATCGCCGTACGCCGCCAGAGAATCTCTTGAGGTCATTTTATTTTGTCTGCTTTTCTTTTTTTCTTCGGGCCAGTTCCTCTCTGGCAAGCCTCCGGGAAGTAGGTAGGAAGAACCATTGATCAATTTTCTTTTCCAAATAACGAATATAAGTCATTTTAGTAATCTGAAAACGATCGGAATCGATGGACATCCCTTTTCGGGAGTATCGGAAAAGCTTATCTGAATCCTTGACAAATCGATCATTTCGAGAAAGGGGCCTTTTTCTTGAGTCGTGCCCCCGAACGATATCACAGATCTCCTTCACTCTTTTAGGGGAATAATGCAGCTGTTCCAAAATGTTTCGAGCGATCTTGGCTCCCTCCAATTCATGCACTCTTACCAATCCAGGATTGGACGCATTCGGACCGAAAGCGGTCAGCTGCAGGGGTTCAGGAACCGTCTTCCAGCCAACGTCATGGAGGAGGATCCCGGGAATGACAATTTTGTTATCCCCCGTCTCCTCTTTTAAGAGTTTTAAGGCATACTGAAGCGCAATCTTGGTGTGGATGACGTTTTTTCGCGTGCGAAGAAAAGGTTTTGCCCGTTCATAAATCTTCTGATAAACGGGTTCTAATCTCGAAACGACCGAATGCAAAGATTCTCCTCTCAAAAACCCTTCATCATCTCGCCTATAATAAAGGGGAGCTCAATACGTCCTGTTGGGGCGAGGATACGGCTGCTGTAGTCGGTCACATAGTTGGACGTCAACCTCTTTGTGATCCGGCTGAATTCAGGCGTCTCAATGGCCTTGGCGATCTCCACAATGCTCGTCGCCGTTCCCTCAGCCACAATGTAGGGACCAGAACCTACCACCACGCGCCACCCCCCGGTCATTTTTATCCCCAACTTCTCCATGGTCGGAAGATGATCTTTCAGAACAAACTCGGCATACTCCTTCTCTCTTCCGGGGATGATGTTAAAATATTGGTTGAACTTCCAAACTCCCAATTGGATGCGGTACTTAGTGGCCTTCACCCTTCCTGTGGGTTTGAGAACTCTACTGTCGTAATTAACGACGTATTGTTGGAGCTCCGCGGTAATCTTTTCATACTCCTCCGTCTCTAAGGCCCTTTGAAGCTTTTGAAAAGCGTCCACTGCCCCTGCCGCAGTAATCCGAGGACCCCCTCCAACCACCACATGGAATCCTCCAATCATGTTAATCCCAATCTTTTTCATCGTGGGGAGGTGTTTATCGATGACGAATTGTGTGTATGCTTCCTCCTTACCTGGGATCAGGTCCCAATGTTGATTAAATAAAACAATCATCTTCCCCTCCCTTGTCGCTCACGAATCGAAATTGTTGCTGTCCCTTGGGACTCGTGGTGAACTTCGACATGATCAGAATGACCCTGTTGAGCCTTCGACGTGGACTCCGCCGAACCGCTTGTTTGGACATCAAAATAAGCGAAGAATGATAGGTTCTGAGCTGGCAGTCACTTCGTACGATGTCAGCACCGGCGTCCCGGCATACATATTCTTGAACTTAGCGACTAACTTTTCGTAATCTCCACTCCTCTCATAGGATTCCAAATCTGCCTTTGTGTCCCATGCCGTGAGAGAAATCCCCTCGTCTTTATTGTCGAGAGACTCAAGGAGGTGGACAAAGCGGATCCCCTTGTGGTTTTTGTGGGCAGAGATCACCTCTTTGTTGTAAAGTTCACGGAGCTCCTGCATCTTCCCTGGCTTTAATTTGAAAAAAGTCATTCGGACGTACATCTTTTATCCTCCTTACCTTAAAGGTCGCTAAGAGCATAATTCACAGCCTAAAACAAGAGCTATTTGAATAACCGGGTCATGAGATCGATGATATAATCGGCATCGTTCCCCTTCTTCTTTACAGACTTGGCAGGTCTCGCCTGGACAAAGAAGAGGTTCTCCGGAAACGGAAGATCGAGATCGATGACCCACTCGATATCCTGAGGGACCCCATAATGTTCCTCGACCTGCTTGCATATCTTTGCAATCTCCCGTACCTCTTCATCAACGAGAATAGAAAGCCTCTTCTTCTCTTCCGGGATGTCAACCACGGTCGTTCCTTTATTGTTGTAGACCACCATCTTTGTCTTCTCGGCCACCGTTCTCTCTATGTCCAGGGTTTCTTTATCCACGATATAGCTATCGGGGTTTACCTCTCCGCTCACCACGCTCTCCCCTAACCCCCAGTTTCCCTCGATGATGATCTTGGACGTATCTCCCGTCGTGGGGATGACCGTTAAGACCACGCCTGCACACTTGGCGTTCACCATCTTCAAAACGGCAACGCCAATAGGGGCCCAATCAATGGGAAGTCCCTGCTGGAAGCGGAAGGAGATGGCTCGAGCGGTAAAAGCGCTTCCCCATACCTGAATGACCTTTTTGACCATTTCCTCGCCACCCTTCACGTTGAGATAGGTTTCCATCTGCCCGGGCATGCTCACCGCTCCACTTGACCGGACAGCAACGGAGAGATCAGTCAATCGACACTCATCACACAGCTTTTTATAATGAGCGATTAGCTCCTCTTTCATCTTCGACGGCATCTCTTTTCCTTCGATGATGCCTCTGATCACCCTGCTCGCTTCCAACTGCTGGGCCACATCCTTTGTATCCTCAAATTCCCTCCTCACATATTCTTTGATCTCTTCACCGGCCCCTGTCTCCTTCATGAACATTCTATAGCCGTCCACCGAAATGGCAAAACCAGGAGGAACGCGCAGGCCGATCTTGGTCAGCTCTCCCAGATTCGCACATTTTTTCCCAACAGAATCGTTCGCCTCTTTACCCAACTCCCCGAACCAGTAAGTCCATTTTTCACCCATTGGTTTGCCCTTGTGGTAACGCCCTGCACCCAGCAAGGTGCAGGGCATCATTCAATTTCTATTTGCCTAAGATGTAGACAGCTCCCATGTTTGCATCCACACGAATCTTCTGGCCTGACCTGATTTTGGTCGTTCCCTCAAAGACGTTCATGACCACAGGGATTCCGTACTCACGGCCTACGATGGCGGCATGGGAAAGGCTGGCGCCCCTGTCCACTACCACCCCATTGATCAAACTGAAGACCGGTGTCCATGCAGGAGAGGTGCTTGCCGACACGAGGATATCTCCCTTCTGAATTTGAGGTAGATCTTCATCCCTGGAGATCACTCTTGCGATCCCTTCGGCTACCCCTGGAGATCCACATGTTCCGTATAGGTCCGCCTTAAGCTCGGTTCTTACAACCGGCATACTGCCCACGACCACCTTGAGGGCAATCGGATCCATTGACTGAACCAGACCTCCCATGGCTTGATCCAAGGTGAATCCTTCTTTCATAATGGCAGGTGGATTGCCCCGCTGGGCCCATTCCTGCCATTCTTTCTTACGCCGTTCCACCAGAGGCTTTAGATTAAATTTGTCAGGGTTTATTCCAGCCCTTCGCACCTCATCAGGTATGAGGAAGAAGATATCTTCAGGCTGATGAATAGTACCCGCTTTGGCCCATCGTCTCCCCAGTCCCATGCAGGATCTTCTGATCAAGGCATGCGTATAAAGATCAAGGTAGTGGTTATGTTCTTCGCTGAACCGGCTGCAGTTCTGAGCAACCTTAAGCAGCATGGAGAACCAACCCTTTTGCTCCGGCGTAACCTTCGCCAAAACCTCCTTCTCAGCTTGCTTTCTCTCCCGCTCGGCTTTCTTCCGATCTTCATCCAGGTCGAAATCCCCGCCTTTTTTCAGGTAAAGTTTTATCGTCTCAAAGCCCGGAGTGGGATCTTCCTGCCAGGTGGGTACGTTGATCTCAGCCATTCGCTCCATCCGCCAGCCCGCCTCTTTATCCAGAAATTGATCGAAATCCTTCAAGAAGGTCTTCCCCTTGTCGCTCGTTTCGAGTTTTGCCTTGATTTGCTTTGCCGGGGTCTCCATAAAAAGGCCTTGAAGTCCCATATCTCTCGCCTTCTTAGAAAACTCCCAGAGTCTCCGGTCTACGCGGAAGCTTTCATTGTCAAAGCCGCTCACCATCTTCTGAAAAGTGGGATGGGTATCATCGATGTTGAGCATCTGCTTGCATAGTTGTTCGAAAAGAACGTAAGGAGTGTAGGTGCCGTACATCATATGCATGTGGATTTCCCACATCCTTCGGCAGGTATTGATCACTTCCTCGAAGTTCTCCAGTAGCTGGATATTCGTGGCTGTGTCGAGATTTAAGGCTTTCACCTGGTCATATCTTTTCAACATCTCCTTGACGTATCCACCCCAGAGCCCATCGTAGTTATCGACGAAGGGCCGGATGGCTTCCCTGAACTTCTTCTGCCTCTCCTCTTTCTCCTTGTCAGAATCGACGAAGAGAAGGCACAGATAGCCACCGCCATCCTTGAAGCGCCAGTCCCATCCCTTCACGGTGGGAAGGGAGAGGGTTTCGGCGCCGTACTGCATTCCGTGCCGGCAAAAGTTTATCCAAAACCACCCGAACATTGGGGTCCATGGAGGAACAGAATGGGTGGCATCGAGAAACCAGGCTGGCGATTGCTTTAGGTCATCCTCCTCACTAAATTCAAGCCCCGGAACAACATCATAGACTTTCATTTTCCACCTCCTAACTCGTTTTTTTGTTGATACTTCTCAATTTCCCACCATCCGTGCTACCTATACAGAATCATTCAGGCATAGGCCTCCCCCTCCTTTCGCTCGGTCATTTCATGACGCCCCTCTATCAAGAGAATGTTGTGGATCGCTTCGTCTGGAGTAGAAAGATAACCCATTAAAGAAAACGCATTTCGTCTTCTCATTGCCAAGGGAAAAATATCGATTCCTGTCATCACTGGTCAAGCTTCACAATGAAGCTCCCTAAACCCACTCCTGTATCCGCCGCGATCGGCCCACACTTAACCTTCAGCATGAAGATTGCTTTTTTCCCATCCAATTCATCTTTCAATGCCTCGTAATTTCCGGTGCCTTTGGCGATGAGCAGGTCACTCCTCTTAAAGAGATCACGAAGAGGGGTCGGACTCCTATCCAGGACGAAGAACCCCTTTACGATGGAGATGTGATCAACTAACTTATCCAGCCCGAAGAAAGAAGCATCCTTCAGCGTAGCATCTTCGAAAAAGGGTTCCTCTTTCACCATGAGGGTCACGTTTGAGCCCATTTCTTTGAGTTTCGCTATGAGAAGAGAATCGAATCCTATTTCGCCGGCATTGTCGGTAATGTAAAGAACGCGCGTGGCACCTTGTGCTGCTTTAAACACGTCTCCCATTAAGGTGGGCAATGGATTTTTTGCTTTCATGATATTCAAGGCTTCTTGAAATTTGAAACCTTCGGAGGGTGCACCTATGGGAGCGACATTTGTTGCCGCGGATAGTCCGCATGCCCGCTGAAACTTCTCCTGACGTGATTGGCCCTCTTCTATAAAATTCCTTGCAGACTTCAATAAATCCTCTGCCAGTTTGTTGCTCTGGAGTTTGAGTCCCTCGTAATATGCGGCAGAATCGATGACGAACTCATGGATGGAGTTGATAATTTTATTAGATAGCCAGCCGACATTGGCGGTGGGATCAAATTCAAGAGAGAGCACTTCCAGGATATGTCTTATCAGTTGAAAGCGCTTCTCTTGGTTGGCCAGAACTCCTGATCTTTCATAGACCCACTTCATTAAACAGGGTCCGCACTCCAAATCAGGCCTCAAAAGGACCTCCTGCCCTCTTCACCCACTCTTCCAGGCGGAAGAGGGTGAAGAAGTGGATGCTTAGGTCTGCAAAGCTCGCTTAATCTTTTCGGGTGTGATCGGCAAATCCCGGACGCGAACGCCACAGGCGTAGAAGATGGCGTTCGCAATGGCCGGCGCGGTCGGAACATCGGCGTACTCTGCCGTCCCCGATGCACCAAAGGGGCCGTTCTTCCTCGGGATATTGAGCGTGATCACTTCGAGATCAGGCATGTCCTTGGCTCTCGGAATCTTGAATTTGGCCAGGTTGTCGGTCTTATTGTAGACAAACTCCTCCATGAGGGCATACCCAAGGCCCATAGCGATGCCACCATGGAGTTGTCCTTCCACATTTAGACTGTTGATCACTGTCCCGAGATCATGGACAGAAGTAACCTTGAGTACGGTCACCTTGCCTGTCTTCACTTCCACAGCCACTTCAGCCATCTGGATTCCAAAGGAATAGGTCTCCCAGGGAACGCCCTGGCCATCCTTCGGGTCGAGCCTTGTGGTCACTGGTTTGTTCACCGCTTTGTACAAGGTGGGAAGACCCTTGGCCTTCATCTCGGTATAGGTCTTGACGCCATTTTCCTCCATCGCCCTTTTCAATTCAGCCACAGCCATCTGCACGGCTTTACCCGAAACATAGGTCTGGCGGCTTCCAGCGGAAAAGTTTCCATCCGGTGTGATCTCCGTATCCGTGGTGCAGACGCGGACCCTCTCCAGAGGAAGTCCCATCGTTTCTGCGGCAACCTGCCAGAACATCGTGTCCGTTCCCTGACCCATGTCTGACGCTCCGATCCAAATTTGCAGCGTGTCGTCGGGAAGAAGTTCTGCCCACGCCTCCGATTGATCTGGAGAACTTCGGCCCGGACCAAACCAGACCCCTCCAAGTCCAACCCCCCGCTTGATCTCAGAGGTCTCGTTAGCATTCGCCTCCTTGAGCGCCCGGTTGTAATGGGGCCGTAGATTCTCCAGACATTCCTGAAAACCAATGGCATAGTCCAACACTTGGCCGCAAATGGTGGTATCACCTGAGACGAAGCCGTTTTTCATCCGGAGGGCCAACGGATCCATTTTCAGCTTTGATGCCAGCTCGTCCAGAATCGACTCAATGGCGAAGGCCACCTGTGGGGCGCCAAAACCTCTCATTGCTCCTTTAGAGGCCGTGTTGGTGTAAACGGCCTTGCCGACGACGCGGGCATTGGGGAAGCGATAGGGTCCTTGGGAATGGACAATCCCCCGCGTCGTTACACTATTGCTAAAAGACTTATAGGCTCCGCCATCCGCGAGGAGATCGAAATTCAAGGCCACCAACGTCCCGTCTTTTTTAGCTCCAACTTTCACCTTCATGAAGAACGGGTGCCGTTTGGTTGTCGCGGCAAAGGTCTCAGCCCTCGTGTAGACCAGTTTCACCGGCTTTTTGAGCTTCCAAGCTGCGAGACCTAGAACCCCTCCTACAGAGACATCCAATTTCCCGCCGAAGCCCCCACCCATGGGAGTCTGGATCACCCGGACGTTTCCCACATTCAGACCCAAGGCCTCAGCAATCGTCTTTCGATGGGCATGGATGTTCTGGCTTCCGGACATGATCACCAGTTGACCGTTCTCGTGGACAAAGGCAATGCCCGAATCATTTTCCATATAAGCATGCTCGATCGTCGGAGTGAAGTAACTCTGCTCAACGACCATCTCCGACTGTGAGAAACCCTTCTCCACATCGCCATGGAGGATCGGTTGCTGGAAGAAAAGATTGGCGCGATCATCGTGAACCTTCACCGCGCCGTCTTTCAATGCATCCTCGGGGGTGAGGACTGGTTCGACAGGTTCATACTTGACCTCAATCTTTTCGAGAGCGTAAGTAGCTAAGTCTTCAGAGGTTGCTACAATGGCTGCCACCGGGTCGCCAATGAAACGGACCTTGTTACCGCATAGAATGGGCTGGTCGTCTCCGGCCATCTTCAGGATATTGGTGCCTTTAACATCCTCAGCAGTGAACACTGCAAGGACGCCTGGGATCGCCTCGGCTTCTGCCCTGTCGATCTGCACGATCTTGGCATGGTGATGGGGACTTCTCAGAACCTTGATGTGGGCACATCCGTCCACTGCGAGGTCAGCAGCGTAGAGGGTTGTTCCCGTCGCCTTTTCAAGTGCATCGCGTCGGGTGACAGGTCGGCCAATGGTACCCTCCCCAACCAGATTTAACTCAATCGACTTCGTTTCTCCACGGAGATAAAAAGCTGCAAGCTCGATAGCTTCAAAGATCTTTTGGTAGCCAGTACAACGGCAGAGATGAGGTTGGAGGGCTTTCTTTATTTCGTTTCTTGAGGGGCTAAGATTCCTATCCAAAATGGACTTGGCCCGAATGATCATCCCTGGCGTGCAAAAGCCACACTGTATTGCCCCAGCCTTTGCAAAAGCTAATTGGAGAGGATGGGGGTCTTTAAGGGTCCCGATCCCCTCAATGGTCGTTATCTCTTTGCCTTGGGCTTTAGCCGCCGGAACCTTGCATGCGAGGACGACTTCACTATCCATTAACACAGCGCAGGTGCCGCAGTGACCGGCAGAACAACCCTCTTTGGTCCCCGTTAACTTTAGGTCTTCCCGAATGACTTTCAGTAAACTTTTTTGAGGATCAACAATGACTTTTCGAGGATCTCCATTCATATTGAAACTTATTTCTTGCATAGTTCAAGATCTCCAACTGGAACAAATGGATTGATAAGTCCCTCCCTACTCAAAACGGGAGAGATTTGTTTTTCGTAAACAATTCCAAAATGCGAACAAGATGCTGAAACACGTTCAGCATGACATGATTGGAAGGGCTTTGTATTCTTGTCATCCCGAACCGGGTTCTGGACATGTTTCAGAATCTACGATTTCGGGATATCGATTTTGATCCTGGACAGGTGAGGTTCTTAAAGCCCCGCGCTGTAAGCGGGATTGTTTGTTGCCAACGATCTGGCGCGGAAAACTTAGCAGACAAAACGAAGCCCGCGCTTGTGATAATCGGAGACCAGGATTAATGCATGGCCCTCCCGCCATCTACTAGGAGGGTCTGCCCTGTAATGAAATCGCTCTCGTCCGAAGAGAAGAAGATGAGCGCTCCGATGAGATCGTTCGGCTGTTCCAGTCGCTTGATCGGTGTCCGGCTGACATCGTACTTGGCCACATCTGCAATCGTACGGCTCGCTTCTGTATCTGTAAACCCAGGAGCGAGGGCGTTAATGTTGATATTGTGGGGTCCCAACTCAATAGCAAGGGCCCGAGTCAAGCCGACAATGGCTCCTTTTGAAGAGACATAGTGCACAAAACCATGAGACCCTGTGAAGAATGTTTCGGATGAAAGATTGATAATCTTCCCTTTGCCTTGTTGCTTCATATACGGGAAAACAGCTCTAACACAGAGCCAGGCCCCCTTGACGTTTACCCCCATCAGCTTGTCCCATTCCTTGGGGTCGATCTCAAAGAAAGGCTTTCGGACCAGTCCGTAATAGATGGCGGCACAATTGACCAGAATATCGATTCGGCCAAATGCTTTAAAAGTCTCCTCCGCAAGCTTTTGGGTTTCTGCCTCGATCGTGACATCAGCTTGTATGGCCTTTGCTTCGCCCCCCAACGCTTGAATTTCTGTCACCACATCTCGTAAAGAAATCAGATCGGTCGCCATCATTTTGGCTCCCTCTTTCGCCATCGCTATGGAAAAAGCCTTGCCCAACCCTCTCGCAGCTCCTGTCACAATGGCCACTTTATCTTTGAGTCTCATCTTTTCGCTTCCTTTAAATATCAATGATCTTCGTTGATGATCATCGATCATTTTGTATTGGTTATTTTATTACCAGGCTCTCCCTTTCTTCTCCCAGATCTTTTCCAGTTTGAAGTCATCCACGATCACTTTGAAACAATTATAACTGGAACCGCGAGCAATACCACCTCCGGAATGCATGTTGGAGGAACAGACGTACATATTTTTGAGGAAGGGAATACGATAGCTCGAGAGGTCGGGGATGGGTCTGAAACGATCGTTCTGGGAGGCGAGCATTGCTCCTTCGACCCACCCGCCCTCAAGCATGTCGGGATGCCTCATGTTTGTATCATAGGGAGTTGTGATAAAGGCTTCGATGACATTATCCCGGGTCATATTGGGGGCATAGATCTGCCACTGTTTGAGCATCAAATCCTCAACCTCTTTCTTCATTTTGAGCCACTGCTTCTCGGAGAAGAGATGCAAGGGCGGAGCAAATTCTTCGAGCAAGATGGTGTGCTTTCCTTCAGGTGCCCGCGTCTTGTCCCAGATGGTATCCGGCGCTGCAAGGATATACCACTTTTCAGGGAACCCCTTCGTAAAGATGTCTGCCTGGTATTTCCAGGAGAGGTATTCAGGATCTTTATCCCCCATATAAAGCCGGGGCTGATAGCCAATATCCGAATTAAAAGAGACGGCTTTATATTTCGGGAGTTCATGCATCGCCATATTCCCCCAGTAAATCTGACCCCGATCATAGCGAATGTTTCGAATCCGTCTGGCGACCTTAGGAGATACATAGTTCTCTCCCAATATCCTGAAGATCGTTTGTGGGATTCCTAAATCACTGACCACCAACTGCTTTGCTTCCACTTCTATACCGTTTGAAAGTTTGACACCTTTGGCCCTTCCATTTTCAACGAGGACCTTATCCACCTCCGACTCCACACAGAATTCTCCCCCCATGGCACTAAAGGCTCTCTGAAGGGCATGAGTGATCGTGTGGGTGCCGCCATAGACGATGGAGGCTGATTCGAAGGAAAGAGTAAGGCCGACCACATGGACAAAAACGTAGAGCCCGGTCACGTCGCCGGGGAAACAGCCCGTGGAAGTTTCGATGGCCCTCATGAAGAGACATTGAAGCTCGGGGCTTTCAAAAAGATCCATGGCGATCTGGGCTCCCGTCATAAACTGGTACACAGGGTCAATTCCATCCACAGGATCGTCACAAAGCTTCTCGAGGGGGTTCTTCACCCCCCAGGGACTCGGAGGACTATAGCGATATTCCCGAAAGGCAGCCCTCCACCTCTTCTGATATTTTTCGAGAAGATAGAGATAGGTCTCCGCATCATTCTTGGAGAAACGGGAGATTTCATTATAGGTCTTCTTCACATTTTCCTCGGAGTACTGTTCTTTACCGGTTAAAGGGTCAACGCGAAACGCCGAATAGCCTACATAACAGGTCCCATCCGGATAAACCATCCCTTCATTCTGGTCGGGGAAAATATATTTGAGACCATACTCTCTTAGGTTGAAATCGGTATAGGCAGGATGGGCCCAGAATCGAGTAAAATGGGCGCATGTATTTTGGATGAATCCGGGCAGGGGAAGTTCTTCACCACAGGCACCTCCTCCCAATTCATGCTGGCGTTCGAAAATCGCCGTCTTTAAACCTGCCTGTTGCAAATAGCAGGCGATGATCGTTCCGTGATGTCCACCGCCAACGACAATCGCATCATAACTGGTATCCGGCATGGGGTTTTCCTCCTTTTTTATTCCTTTTTGAACATTAGGGAAAGCGCATAGCAGAGGATGGAGGGCTTGAGAAGTAATTTGATAAAGTTCTTCAGGTCCGCTCCACCCAGCGTAGCCGTGATCACCCAGTGGATGGGCTCTGAAGACTCGATTTTCAATTTCAGACTTTCCCCTCCGTCTGGATCTTTAAAGAGTTGAGTAAAGGCCGCAACCATCGTCGTTTGGCCCAAACCCGTGGAATTGACTTTCATAGCGAACCTCCTATAGAAGGCCGTTTGCCTTTGCTTTCGTCACAATCTCAGGTTCCCTCCACCATTTTTTTGCTCCGATATCTTCTGCGATCCGATTGGCCGCATTATACCCCGGGCCGTAGGTCACGAGCCCTCCAGGGAAGCAGCAGGCCCCGCAGAGATAAAGATTTTTGATCGGTGTGGCATACTGGGAGCAGAGCTCATTGGGTCTCAGGAATCCCATTTGCAGTGGGAAATAGCCCCCCTGCTTGATTGATCCTTCTACCATGTCAGAAAACTTATTCTCGATGTCAAGAGGAGAGGCGATATAGGTCCAGAGGATGTTATCATCCGTCATGTTCGGCACATACTTCCTAAGGGTCTCGATATTCTGTCTGGCATGGTCCTGACGGATCTTATACCATTTCTCGGGTCCTCCATCCTTCAGCCGATATGGAGCGTGTTCCGAAAGCAGACCGACATGCCTCCCCGGAGGCGCTGCCGAAGGGTCGAAGATCGTGGGAAAAGAGCAGTTGAACCCGGAGCGTTTGAGTTCTCCACTCTTCAACGCCTTAAAATGTTCGACTAGATTTTCTTCCGTCTCAAACCCGAGGACATAAATGAAGGCCTTGGACAGGTCGGGGTTTTTCGAGGCAGCGGCGAACTGGGGAGCATTGAACAGAGCCAGATGGACATCGAAGAGGGACGATTTCTCCCATTTCCAGTCTTTGGTCCGTGTGACGAGATCTTTTGGCAGGTTCTTCTCGCCGATGTACTTGAGGAAAGTTTGATGGTGATCGATGCTCGAGGCAACGAACTTAGTCGCCTCGTAGACCGTTCCATCGTCCAATTCGACGCCTTTTGCAACTCCGTTCTCTACAATGATTCTTTTGATGATCTGACTTCCTAATATCATGCCTCCGTGGCGGTAAAGAAATTTTGACATCAGGTTAGCCATATGGTGGGAGCCTCCCACACAGAGGCGGTAGTTGGAAGCGCGGTTGATCATGAGCGGGACGAGATAACCGAGCCCTTCAAGGTCATAATCGAGACCCCACAGGCAAGTCACGTAGAGCATAAACGTCCTGACCTGATTGTTCTCAAAAATACCGTGGATGATATCGATCGGCTTCTTCTCGGAAAGGGCACTGATCTCCTGACCAAGCGGACTGGAATGAAGTTTCACCACCTGTTCAAAGGCCGGCTTGGCCATTACGTAGGTAGCCGGGGCTAGGAACGCATCGGTATAGCGTTTGAATCGCTCGTAGGTCTCTCGATATGCATCGGCATCCTTCTTTGAGAACTGGGCAAAGGAAGCGCAAGTCTTCTCCACATCAGAATAGATGCAGAGGCTCCTTCCATCCTGGAAGGGCATGGCCATGACAAGCTCAGGATGGATATATTTCAAGTCGTAGGTCTTATCCAATTCGAGATCAGGGAAAACCGGTGCATAATCCACCATGGGATGGTAGATCGCATGGGTATTGTGGATGAAGCCCGGAATGGTGATCATTTCCGAACAGAGCCCGCCCCCCATTTCATATCTCTTCTCTAGGATGATCACTTTAAGCCCTGCCTTGGCCAGATAACAAGCTAACGTCAGTCCGTTTGGCCCACCACCAATGATAACGCCATCATATCGGGGCATCGTTCTCTCTCCTTTCCAAGAATAGTATTAGGTTTTGAAAAGAGGTTTAAAAAGAGGTAACACACTATATATTTTTACGCGTTGACAGTCAACACAAATATATTTATAATGCCATAAGAAAATTTATAGACTTGGAAATCATTTCTATTTCAAAGGGTTTTGAACTAATGCTACCATCTATCTAGAATTTGCCAAAGGTCCTGTCCGAAGATTGCGGTCGCCGCGTCATTTCAGGAGGATGTTCTTGAACCTCAGGCAGTTAGAGGCCTTCTACTTAGTTGTTAAGAAGGGAAGTTGCACCAAGGCGGCCGAGGAGTTGAATGTCACCCAACCGGCTGTTACCATACAGGTCAAATCGTTAGAAAAATCGCTTAATTTGAAGCTCATCCAACATTTCGGAGAAAGGATTCGATTGAGCGAGGCCGGGGAACTCCTCTATCAGTATGCAGAGAAAATTTTTAGTCTTGCCGAAGAGGCAGTGGAAAAGATGCGAGATATCAGACAGTTGGTTAAAGGGACTCTCCGCATCGGAACCACGAAGAATTATGCCCGGTATATCATGCCTCCCTTGCTCACCACTTTCCAGGCGAGGTACCCCGATATCAGAGTCATTCTGGATGAAGGGAACTCAGAGGATATGGCCAGAAGTGTTCTCGATATGAAGAATGAGATGGCCTTTATCGGCCAAGTGAACTTCGACCGAAGGCTCAAATCTATCTTTTTCTCAGCCGTGGAATTTGTCCTGGTGGCTTCCCCTCAACACAGGTTCTCACAGAGAGAGAATATCTCTTTTAAAGAGCTGAACGGGGAACCGGTGATCTTGAGAGAGAAGGGGTCCGGTTCAAGGGCGGCCATCCTGAGGAGATTTGACCTATACGGGATCAGACCATCGGTGATCATAGAGGCAGGGAGTCTTGACTTTATTGTAAGATATGTGAAACAGGGCAAAGGAATTTCCTTCATGTTTGAGCCTGATATTAAGGAGGAACTGGAGACGGGGATTTTGAAAGTCATCCCCATTGAAGAAGGAAATATCACCTTCTTTACAGAAATCGTTTACCATAGTGAGCAACCTCTCTCACCCCCTGCCCAGGCCCTCCTAAAAATCGTAGAAGAATCAAGGGGCCAGTTTAAAGGAGAAGTTAGACCAGACCTCGTCCCGCCAGGTTCCGTTCTTCAAACTTACTGAAGATCCATCAACCTCTTCGTCTTTTATCCTCTTCGTAGAGATTTAGAAATTGATTGACGGCCTCCTGGGCGAATTCTCGAGTGTTCAGGTGGAGATTGAGCTCGATGATCGGAATCTTCGGATCGATATGAATCTTCAACTCGTCGAGGAAGGCGCGATCCCCCTCTGGATCATAAAGAGGCATCCCTTCCCGATCGAGTGAAGACCATCCCTTTAAAGGGATTAAAATCCTGACAGACCCTTTTGACCTGTTCAATTTCTTAGCCACCTCTCTTGCAATCTCCCTTAGTTCCTGAGAAGTGGTGCGCGCTTGAACCCTGAAGGCATCTTGGAGAAAGCGCTTCCTATTTTTGATATCCTTCGAAATCCACAAAGGGTCTCCACGATCCCCCCTCTCCAGCGGCCCGCAACTGATCATGTCGAATCCGCAGGGTGTAACGATCTGGGGGATTCCGGCGTCGCCAGCGGCCTCTAACCGTTTTGGGCCTGCAGCTCGATTTCCCCCCAAAAGCTCTTCGCCCACGCCAGCGGCGACGATATCGAGGACCCCTTGAAAGAACCCCTCTCCGATCAGTTCCTCCATCGCCCGGTCACTAATACCCTGGGCGTGGAAGGGGATCACTTCGAACCCCTTCTCTTCCAGAAGATGCCTCGTATGAGAGCAACATTCCTCCGAAAACTGAAATTCCGTTAATGCGATTAACTCTTTTTTGTCCGTTCTATTGGAAAAGGAAGAAGGCCCTTCACCCATCTCCACCATGCCCGAGATTGCTCCAGCGGCCCTCTTCAGAACGTCCTTGACCAATGGATTTAACCCGGCGATGTCCACGACCGAATGGATGATTCCAATGTCCTTTGTGCCAAAGTATCCTCCCGCATAAGCGGGCATTGCAGCGGTGCTCGAGAGCATAACCTTCGGAAAGCCAAAGGGAAGGGCCTTCATGATGGCTGTGGCCATCGCCGTGTTACTGGCTCCCCCAAAAGAGATGATCCCGTCGATTTCCCCCTTGTCAAAACGAGTTTTGACTTTTTTGATAGCACCCTGCACCATGATAGCGGTCGTTCGCTTCGTATCCTTCATCCTCCTGATCTCCCGGATATCTTCGCCTGCGGCTTGAGCCACCTCTTTGGCAGAGATTTCAGGAAGAAAGGAGGGGTCGCCTCCTGTGTTGATATCGAGAAGAATGACCCGATGTCCTCTCTCCTGGAGGAGGGCCTTCAAAAAGGCTGCCTCCGACCCCTTCGTGTCTAAGGTCGAGACGATGACGATCGTTTTTTGTATCATTCGATTTCCTTCTATTGGATCTTGTTCTACGCTACTTTTTAAATAATCTGCTTCCCTTTGTATCCAAAGTAGCAATAATGAGCAGGTGTTTTTTCATTTTATCTTTCCGCGGTATTTCCCAAGCTAAAGGAGGTACCATTAATTTATCAGGACTTGGGCTATTTTTCAATTTTTTCTATTGAAATTTTCCCAGATGAAAGATATTCTTTTTATGTAAAGGAGGGACGAAGATGTCACAGATTATCGTTGCACAGAATGTCCACGGGATTGTTTTAGCATGTGAGAATCGGGCGATCCAACTGGATGAAAACGGGAACGAAATTTCACTCCAAATCAACCGTCTCCTTCCCCTGACTTCTCATTGCGCCCTTTTGATTTCAGGATCGGCAGAGGGGAGGGATATGGGGGGCGCCCTGAGGAATTTTGTCGCGGGAGAGAAACTCAGCGATGTGCAGGACATTTATGGAACTGCCCTTGCCTATCTCTCGACGGAATACGAGCGATTTATGAGGAAGAAGTGCGAATTGTTGCCGATCGACCCGATTCACCAGGTTTCCTTCATCCTCAGCGGCAAGACGGACAAAGACCGGAATATGCCGTTCCGCCTCTACTACATTTGGACAAAAAAGAAACTCCCCCAGCTTGACGGGGACGAGATCTCTCACGCCTTTTCCCTGCCGAGGAGGATGGGCCTGGAGTTTCAGTTGAATAAGATGTGTAAAGAGAGCGCTTCGCTGA
This sequence comes from uncultured delta proteobacterium, assembly GCA_963765435.1. Taxonomy (GTDB): domain Bacteria; phylum Desulfobacterota; class BSN033; order BSN033; family UBA1163; genus UBA1163. The sequence goes on along the minus strand of CAVXWK010000001.1, from coordinate 2,240,716 downwards.
AAGAAATTTTGAAAAAGATGGCAGACGGAATGGAGCAATTAAAACGGAAGGGAGAGGTGAGTGGCCCGGTCTCCTTTGCCACGATCAGCCAAGAGGGATTTCAATCTCTGAATCCCTGAAGAAAGCTCATCACATTCCTGCCGAGAACAGTGTGATTGTAGCCTCCTTCGAGGACGCCGAATCGTCTTCCGTGGCAGCGGGCGAGCGAGGCTTCTTTGGCCCATTTTCCGATGGTGAAATAGTCCTCGGTCTTCAGAAGACCTCCCCAGTCCTCTTCATGGCGGTCAAATCCTGCAGAGACAGCGACAATGTCATAGGGTCTTTTTGTTTCAAGGCTACGCTTAACCTCTTCTAAGAATCCCTCCCGGCCTGTCCCTTCAGGATGGAAGTAGCTCACCGACGTGGAACCGCCAAAGGTATTGGATGTGCCGTCGCCGAAGTGAAGGTCGAAATCGAGGATGAGGGCGGTTTTGATCTTTTCCTCACTGAGGAGTTTCTTAATGGCAATAGCAATATTATTGAAGTAACAGAATCCCCAGCAGGAATGAGGGCTGGCATGGTGTCCCGGAGGCCGGATCAAACCAAAGGTGGGTTGGCCTTTGAAAGCCATTTCCGCAGCGAGAATAGCCCCTCCCGCGGCAAGGATTCCCACTTCATAGACTTGAGGCTCTCCTTTAACGGATTGGATATGACTTTTTCCATGAACCCTCCCTAGATCCTTATCTGAAGCAGGCTCCGGTTCAATGAATTCAAATTCTTTCTCCAGCGCCTTCACCATGGGCTCCATCCTTCCCGGAGCCGCCGCCGGATCAGAGGTATAGACTTCGTAAAATCTCGGATGAAAAATGACCTTCATTGCGCTTTCCGTTCCTCAAAAAAATTTGGACGATCATATATTAGCACATCCGGGATCAACGGTACATTTGAATAATGGTCGTACAGTGATTGCTGACTTGCACGGGACCGAACCAGCTCAGCTGTACATAGGTTGACCGGATATCGGAACAGGAAGGGGACTAGGAGGGCTCAGAGCTTGATCAATCCCTTTTGGTCTTGGAGCAAGTACCAGTAGAAAGCCGAGATGACGATAGAGTGGTCGATCTTTCCTTTGCGGATCAACTCTGGGATATCCGTAAGAGGGATAAGCACCACCTCGATGTCTTCCGTTTGGTCTGGCATGGGATCTCTGACTTTCATGACGTTCCGGGCTACGAAAGTGTAGCAACGGTTGTTAAAGATAGCCGGGTTGGGATTGGACACACCGATCTTCTCCACCTTCTTTGCCTGGTAGCCCGTTTCTTCCAATAATTCGCGAGCTGCCGCTCCTTCTGGGGTCTCTCCCGGGTCTACCAGACCTCCGGGTATTTCCAGGGTCACTTCTCTTGAGCCGTGGCGGTATTGCCTGATCATCACCACTCGATGATCGTCGGTAAGGGGAATGGTGTTGACCCAGTCCTGCGTTTCGATCACGTAGAAATCATGTTCGATTCCCGTTCGAGGAGAAACGGTAGTATCCGCCCTTATGGAGAAGACACGAAAGGAACCTACGGATCGAGATCGAATGCGTGGCCACGGTTTGATCATTGCTTCACTCCTTTTTTAGAGCCAGGCTTAGGGAGAAAAAGTCTTATTCTATTTGGGTTGATGCGGTTTGTCAATTGACATTGATTTTTGGTAGCGGGTCAGTTGGAAAGATATGCTCTTCTCTATCGAGTACAGAAAAGAAATGAATAAAATGATCGCTGTAGCGATCGAGATCTCTGTCCCGAAGGATGCACCGAAGAAAATATAGATAGGAATCAAATTGGGGTAAAAAAGCCACACGCCAATACATGCCTTTTTTTATAAATATTGTCTATTCTACCACTGGTAGGATTGATAGTCATCTAAAGATAGCCCAATAGGGGTGCCGTTTTGGTCTGTTGCTGTATTGACCACTAAAATAATCCACTGCACACCGCCCCAGGTGAATGTCTGTGTCAACGTGGCGTTTGGCCTGTAGCAGACAACAGCCCAGTTACCATTTAATCCAGGATCACCTGATTGGAAGGCCCAATCCCCAGCTGGGCAATTGGATAAATCCACATCAGGAAAGGCGCCGGCATAGTTTGGTGGTTTAACGGCCAGGTCATCGAACGGATTATGGACGGTTATGGGTTGATTGTTCACAATCTGGTTTGCTGAATAGAGGTTAAGGGCAGAGCTGAGACTGCCTATAACCGACTCGACATTTCCCTGTTCTGCCGCCTTGGTCAGAGAAACGTACGTAGGAATTGCGGCCGCCACTAATAAGCCAATCACTATAATAATGACAATTATCTCAGTGAGTGTGAACCCATTTTTATCATGTGTTATTAGAATCCTCCCCTGTCGGGTCACAACGTCGCTCCAAGAAAAATGGATTTTAGCCACTTAATATACCAGGAGATATACAAAGTCAAAGAATATTTTCTCTTAAGTCGCAGTCACGCGATAGTCAAAAGGCAGACAGGTCGCGAAGAAACACGAGAAGGAGGTAGTCAAATTCTTTACGCAAAGCCTGGATCCAAGTGTAAAACCAAAATACAAGGTTTCTGCGTGAAAGAGAAGATGAAAACCAGCGGCACGCAGGAGCCTCACGGACTTTGCCTCTGGGGCTCCACCCGTTCAGGAGTTCCTTTGGGCTTCCAACATTGTGCCGGACGACAGCAAACAAAATAAAAAAAGACCCCGGTGAAAAACCCAGGGTCTTTTTTCTCTTTTTAGCTTAACGAAATTATATTTAGCTCACCACGACAACGTTGGTTGCCTGTGGGCCTTTCGGACCCTCGGAAACCTCGAACTCTACCTCATCGCCTTCATACAGAGACTTGAACCCATCTCTCTTGATGGCAGAGAAGTGTACGAAAACGTCATTTCCGTCGTCTCTGGAAATGAACCCATAGCCCTTCTTCTCGTTAAACCATTTCACACGACCTTTGGCCACTACAACTCACCTCCTTTCTTTTTTTAAACTTCAGTAAGTTGTAATAGCCTTTGGTCCTTAAAAAAAATCGCAAAAGTTTTAAGAAGCACTTTTGCGACCTTTTGTGATCCAAACAAATACTTCTTACAACCTACAGATTTATCATTGCATTTTCATTCTAAGATGTCAAGTTTTTTTTACCCCTGTTTTTTTACCCCTTGCGGCGCCATCTAAGGCAGACGAGATGAAGTTTGGCCAGGACTTCCTTTCCCCGATTGAATAATTCCAATATACTTCACCTGTTTTTTGCTTCTTGCTTAACGGATAAAAGCAAGTAAACGTGTTAAACTGGGATCTCTTTTCTTTTTTCATCCTATCAGGTCATTCGTCCTTCCCGCCTTCAGCCTCTCGATCTCGTCATGGTAGGTCCGGATGACATCTTTGCGACTCAGCATAGAGATCACCTTCCACGGATTTTCTTTGCTTACCACTGGTAGCTCACGAATCTCAGCTTCCGTCATCTTTTGCAAAGCGGTCTTAAGGCTGTCCTCCGGTGTGACTGTCAAAACTGCCTCCGTAGCAATATCTCTGGCTATGACGAATTGATGGAGATCTTTTTCGAGCATGACCCTCCGCATATCTGTCAATGACAGGATTCCTTTCAAGTGCCCCTTGTCATCAACCACAGGAAAATTCTGTTGATTTGAATTTACAATGAGCCGCATCATTTCCTCAAAGGGCATCCCTTCCGGTATCATCTCGACTTCTCTGTCTGGCGGAAGAGCTTCTCTTACAGAAATATGCTCCAAAATGTCGATGGCGAAATCTCCGGTGTGTGCTGGGGAGTCAACGCGCGTTGAGACCTGTTTTTCGTAGAGCGACGTTTCTCCTAACAAAAGATACGAAATGGTGGAGACGATCATCAGCGGAACAATGAGACTATAACCGCCTGTCATTTCAGCAATCATAATCAAGGAAGCTATGGGTACCTTTGCCACGCCGGCGAAAAAACCTCCCATTCCCACCAGAACAAAAGCATGGGGATGGATCACCCAATGAGGAAACAGTTTTGAGCAGAGATTTCCATAAAAACCGCCCATCATCGATCCGATAAACAGGGAAGGGGCAAAGACACCGCCGCTGCCCCCCGAACTAATCGTAAAGGAAGTAGCGAAGATTTTGGCCAAGACCAACACCAGCATCAAGTCAACTGCCAGTTTTCCATCGATTGCGGATTGGATCCACTCATAGCCTCCTCCCAGTACCTGAGGGAAAAAGAAAGCGACCCCGCCCAGCATCAAGCCCCCCAATGCGACTTTCAGTGGCCTTGAAACATGGAGCCTTCTGAAGAACCGATCCCTCATGCCATAAAAGATGTGGATATAAAAGAAACCCACAGCCGCACAAAAAACTCCAAAGACACCATAAAAGAAGAGTTCACTGGGAGGGGTAAAGGTAAACATTGGAATGTGAAAGAGGGTGTCCCAGCCATAATAGAAAGTGAAAACAGTGTAGCCCACAATGGAAGAAAGGATGCATGGGATAATTGCCTCGAATTCGAACTCCGGCCTTCGGTAGAGTACTTCAGTGGCAAAGAGGGCCGCACCCAAAGGGGCTTTAAAGATGGCGCCGAGCCCGCCGGCTGCTCCGGCCAGCAACATGATCCGGCGATCGTGCTCATCCATTTTCAGAACAGAAGCTAAAAAGGAGGCAAATCCGGAACCGATTTGGGCGATGGGGCCTTCTTTCCCCGCGGAGCCTCCTGAGCCAATGGTAATGGCCGAGGCAATCGTTTTAACAATAGGGACCCTCTTCCTAACGATTCCCTTTTTCCGATGAAAACTCTCAATCATTGCATCCGTCCCATGCCCCTCAGCTTCGGGCGCAAAACGGAACACAAGGAGTCCTGAAAGGAGCCCTCCCAGGGCAGGGATCCATAGGATCATCCAACGGGCAAGGGGGATCCCCAAGAGGGAAACTCTCTGGAGTTTCCCTGGAAGGATGAGGGCTATGAGGTCCTTCATAAAGAATTGGGTTCCTCTTTGTAAAAGAATATTAAAGAGAATGGCTCCGAACCCGGATACGACACCAATCAGAATCCCGATGAAGATCCAGCGCCATATCGACCTCATTCGAGCGGGTGAAAAGGATTGAAGAAATTTTCGAACTGTGGGCATCACTGAAGACATTGGAGAAAACGGTGGCAGGATTTTTTCCTGCCACCGTTGAACGGTTCTCGGTCAACCCGAGCGATTTTTATGGAAGAATTCTAACCTCTCTCTCGTCCGATGATCGAATTCCCTGCGACCATCCAAACTTTTTACTTCGATGTAATTATGATGTGGGCTCTCCGGTTCTTTGCCCATGCCTCTTCATTATGGCCAGGATCCAAAGGCTTCTCTTTACCATAGCTGATTGTGGAGATGCGACTTGGAGAAATACCATGGGAAACGAGATAGTTTTTTGTAGAATTGGCCCGTCTCTCTCCGAGAGCAAGATTATACTCTACCGTCCCCCTTTCATCGCAGTGCCCTTCGATTTGGATCTTAACGTTAGGGTATTTTTTCAAAAGAGCTGCGTTTTCATTCAGAATAGATGCATCTCCAGGACGGATGTTGTATTTATCAAAGTCGAAGTGAACGTCTTTGAGAAGTTCGCTTTCAAAGACCTCCCCCTTAATGCCTGGTTCCTTTCTTGCCACGAGACTCTTTTCAAATTGTTCTTTGGCTTTCGTTTCCTTTGCGCGCTCAGCTTCACCCTTTGAAACCGCCCCTTCGTTTTTAACGGATGCTTCCTCCTTAACCACCGCTTTCTTTGGACATCCTATTAGGAGACACCCAAGACAAAGAATAAGAACCAAAATACCGACATCTCTCCTTACCATAATCTACCTCCTTTAATGAGTGATTTGAATGACCTTTTCTATTCAAGTCATTGATTTGGATAACAATGGCTATGAAATTCTGTAAAGAAAAAGAAGGAGGCCTGTGTCAGAGAAGTGGATTCCATGGAAATCAGATTTGATTTCAAGCATGGGAGGTGAAACAAGCTGACCATGCCTCCTTCAATGCTATTCGCTCTTTTTGTTATTCGAGTTGCCCTCGCTGTTGTTAAAACTATCTTAGTTTTTCTATTCTCTGGTCCCGTGACTCTGTTATCTCTCAGGATTCACGGGCGGCGTTGCATCCTGAGAGTTACTCCTGATCGAAGAAGAAAGTGACCTTCACATCTTCGACTTCCATGATTTCAACCAATTTCTGGACCGAGTCGAAAATGAGATTTAACTCTCCCTTTTTCAAATTTGTTAGCCCATGAATCATCTTCCCCTGAGCGGGATTCGGCGCCCTTTTAGCTAACTTTTTCCCTTTGCCCGTCAATTGGACATAGATCACTCTGCGATCCACCCGGTCCCGATTCCTTGTCACATAGCCTTTCTTCTCCAACCGATCTATTACTCCTGTGATGGTGCTGGGGTGTAGATACATCCTTTCACTCAAATCACTCAGCGACAGGCTCTCATTCTGGGAGATAGTTTTCAGTGCCCAAAGTTGCGGCCCGGTAATCCCAAACTTTTCGGAGACTTCATGCGAATAATCTTGGATCGCTTTAAAAATTCGGCGAAGGGATTGCATGATTTCTGAAATCGCAATATCCTGGGCAACCTGTCTGGTCATCTCCGTCTCTTAACCCATCACTTTGTACGCAATTCGCCTGGGTCGTATTAAAATTACTTGGTACGTAGCAGCACTTCTCTAAGTCAGGACCTAATTGTTTCTATTCCGGTTCAATGTTCCGATTACTTCTTAACTTCTTATTTTTCCTTTCCCCCAGTTCTTAAACCAAAAATAAGATTTGGTTTTAATCTGGGTGTAATTGGCTCCACTGTGCTTAACACAGTAATTTATATTACGGGCTAATCTTCTCAGACAGTGCCATGGTCTCCCGTTTAAGAGGATACGGGACATAGACCAGGTTGATCTCTATCTTTCCCAAGGCCTTTTCCTTGACAGCCATCCTTGGGATTGTAGCATCCAATGACCCTTCCGTAGTTTCTCCGGGCTTAGTAGACTTCAAAAACGAAGAAACCTTCGATACTTTCTCTCCAGACTTAAAAGCGATTGGTTTCCCAGCTCCATCCAAGTATTCGATGGTGACCGCCTGGATGTCGAGGATATCTTTCGATTCATTAGTTACTTTGATGTTACCCCTGAGGCTCGGCGTCTCAACGATCTCTTTAGAAGCTGTATCCACGCTCATGACGACTTGAAGGTCGCTAAGCTCCACAAGAAAATTCTGGCCCTTAAGCTCAGTCTTCGGGGGGATCAAACTCTTTATGATTTGCTCCTGTTTGGGAGCCTCCACCTTCTTTTCTTCCTTAGAACAACTAAAGAATCCAATGGCCAGGCACAAAGGTATTAGTGCGAGGATCTTTTTGTAATGCATACGCTCTTCTCCTTTCTTGGCTCTTGGTTTCTCCGCTCCCCGGCATATCACTTTGTACACAAAATGTTTATAGGCAAACTATATGAAATTCTTTCAGGTCTGTCAAGAAAAAAATGACTGCCCGTCCCGGAACTTCCTGGCCGGGTCTGTTGGATGGGCGAGCGCACGCAGAAGGACTATTCACTGAGAACTTTTGGGAAACAGGTATGCGTCAGTGTTTGTTCTATTCTTTCTATCTCAAAGGTAACGGCATGAAGCCGGGGGGCCTCTCTCGTTGTCGGGATAAATTGCCCTGGGTTGATGGAAAGCGCTTCTCCAATCCGGGTCACGTAGGTGCCGGAAAGTGCGGGTGACTCATGGATATGGCCATGAAGGGTCAAAAGGGGCTGATTTCTTTCAATGAAGGCTTTAATAGATCGACTTCCTGTCGATTTTCCTCCTTCGATGAGATCCAATCGGGTCCCGAAAGGGGGAGAATGCATGATATAAATCGCTCTCCTTGACTGGAGAGGTTTTGGGAATCGATCCAAATCTTCCTCAATCGTCTCGCGTCCCCTGAGATAACGATAGGGATCAACGGGTATCAGCCGCTCAATTTGATCGGAAGAGCGGGTATAGGAGGGATTCTTCTGGGGAGGCCAAGGGGTTTCGCGATCATCCATCTTCTCAAAGTCTTTTGGCCGAAAGGGGGTCGGAGGGACAAAAGGGTATCCGAGGAGTTCGTAGCCATTCTCGAGTCGATGACTCCTCTGATTGAGATCAAAAATCTTCTCCGGTGTCTCCTTAAACAGGAAGGAATAGCCCAGGTCCCAGTTCCCAGCGATGAGAAAAATTTGGTGAATGGAAGTCGTTTCCAATATCCTCTTAAAGAAGGGGGAAAGAAACTGGTCAATGAAGGCTCTTTGATTGGGAACCATATCTTCGTATCGTCGCGTAGGAGGAAAAGAGGGGAGAAGATCACCCCCGATCACCATGATCTCTGAGGAAGAGGAAATGGCCAGCGATAAGAGTTCCTGATAAAGATGAATTTCACCGTGGAAATCTGAGGTATAAAGGACCTTCATCCTATTCCTCAAAGTCATCTGAAAGGATCCATTTATCTTTCGTCCTTATTATCTTGAAGGTCACCTTGCAATAGGAACAGAGGACCAGATCCCCCGGCTTCTCGTCTCCTTCAAGCGGGATTTCGGCGTCACAGATAGGACACTCTAATTCAGCGGGCATGGATTGCCTCCTTGGGTTCGAATAGAAATTTCAATATTTGAAATCTAAAGAAAAATCAAGTTATTTTTTTCTTTTCTCAGTATTTTCGGGGAAACAATGATTTTTCTTCTCGCGTTTCACTTCCTATTCAGACGCTGTTTGGAGGCTCGCCCTACAGGGGAAGGGGGCTTAAGAATTTAGAATTCGGAGTCAGTGTCTATTCCGAAAACCAGGCGCTTCATCTGAATTCGGTTGACTGTTCAAGGGGCTTTCGACGGCCTTCCGGAGACTCATCCGGGATGCCGATAGGAAGCAAAGAGACCACTCGGACGGTCTCCGGAAGTTTGAGAAGTTTCTGGATAGAAACCTCGGTCTCTGTCCCCCAAATCCCAATCCAACCAGCCCCCAGGCCGAGGCTGTGTGCTGCCAGGGTCATGTTCTGCGTGGCCGCTGCGCCGGCTTCGATCGCATGAAGGGGATCGATCCGACGATCCACGCAGACCAGGATGACCACAGGCGCTTCATTGATGCCCAAGTGCAGCACACTCTCCCTCGCCGCTTTATCCAGCGCAATTTTTAGGCCCAAATCTCTGACGACGATGAACCTCCAGGGCTGAAGGTTACTAAACGAAGGAGCCCATCTTCCCGCCTCGAGAATCATCTGGAGCATCTCCTCATCTACCGGGTTGGGACTGAATTTCCGGATTGTTCTCCGGTTTTTGATCGTATTCAACACGTCGTTCATCACGGATTCCTTTCTGTGGAGGGATTAAGAGTAGCATAGTGAAATCGTTAGGAGAAGTCAACCCTCCACCCCCTCCAAAAAGTCGATGGCTAGGAGGTCAAGGTAACGACGCCTGTTTTGTTGAACGCGACGGCGTCGGTCCTTAAATAAAATCTTTCAATACTTTGATGGTCTGACTCCTTGCCAAACTGGCTTCTCAGTCCTAATACAATGGCCACTTTCAGGATTGACTAATGTTGAAAACCATTAGGAAGCATTATCCACTCTTTTCTTTTTTCCTATTGAGGAAGGTTTCAACTTCTCTCCTGGAGGGGAGCGAAGGCTGGGCACCCAATCTCGTTGTCGCCAGGGCCCCGGCCCCATTCGCAAATCTTAAGGCTTCTTGGACGGGTTTGCCCTGAGAGAGGCCGCAGGCAAGTGCTCCGAGAAAGGCATCGCCCGCTGCCGTGGTATCGACCACCCCCACTTTGAAGGCTTTCATCCAAAATTCTTGACTTCTGTTTTTGAAAAAGAAGCCCTTCGGACCCAGGGTGATCACTACATTTTTCACACCCCTGTCCAGCAACCTTTGAGCCATTCTTTGAATGTCTCGATTGCTCTTCCATTTTATCCCGGTCAGGGATTGGGCCTCCCATTCATTCGGGACGATAAAGTCGACCAGGGAGAGAATACGATGCGGGAGTCGGGTAGGTGGAGATGGATTGAGAAGGGTGATGGCACCCTGCTCCTTGGCCATTCTCAACCCCCTCTCTATGGACGGAAGAGGGGCTTCTAATTGAGTGACAAAGACGTTAACTCCTCTCCAATATCGTTCCATTTTTTTCAGGTCGTCTACGGAAAGGGAGCCGTTCGCCCCAAGAAAGGAGACGATCCGGTTCTCTCCCCTTGGAGTCAATTCAATCACTGCCGTCCCTGTCGGCAGCTTCTTATCCTCCAGAATCAGTTCCCGGTCCAGACCATTCCTGATCAAGTGGCGGCGGTATGACTTTCCGTAATGGTCATTCCCAACTTTGGTAATGAGGGCGACTTCTCCTCCCAGCCGCTTTGCCGCAACGGCTTGATTCGCCCCCTTTCCTCCGAAGAAGATACCGAGGCTTTCGGCCAATATCGTCTCCCCGGATTGATGGAATCTTGGGATGGTTAGGACGAAGTCTACGTTGGAATTTCCGAGGACGAGGATTTTTTTTCTCACGGACTCACCCCAATCGCGATAGAAAGAGCTCTAAGAATCCTTTCGCATTCACTTCCAAACAGACCTCCACCTTCGAGCCCTCTTTTGCTTCTGTCGTCTTACCATAATGTTCTCCCTCTTGAATCTCCACATCAATCGAAAGTCTCTTTTTTCTCACCAATGTAGGATCAATCACTACCCCTACGGCAAGGGGATCATGAAGATAAAAAAGCTCCCCATGTCTAAACCGATGTGTGGTCGAGCGATACCCGGTCGCCTCGATAAGAAACCTGGAAAATGAATTACGAATGGGTTTTACCCTCTCCTCCATCCATCGGGGTTTAAGATAAACCTGATGAGTTACATCAAGGGGAACCAAAGTGATTGGCAGCCCTGACCCGAAGACTATCTTAGCGGCCAAGGGATCGGAGAAGATGTTAAATTCGGCGGAGGGCGTAATGTTCCCTCCTGTCCGGACAGCCCCTCCCATGATCGTAATTTCTTTCAGTTTCCCCATTCCTGCTCTGTCCCTTTGGAGTGCCAACGCCAGATTGGTCAGGGGGGCTGTTGCAATTAAACTCATTTCATCCGGATACTGGCGGGCCATCTTTAGGATGAGCTCTTCTGCGCGACCCGGGAAGAGCTCCCATCTGTCCTCCCCTCCCCTTCGATTTATTTTGGCACCTCCCAATCCATCTCGGCCGTGGACAGAATAGGCGTAAACCGGTTTTCCTGCTAAGGGTTGATCAGCCCCCCCGGCAATAAACGGTTTATTTTTGGGTTGGATCAGAGAAAGGACCTTCTGGATATTTTCAAAAACCTTTTCCACCGGGACATTCCCAGTCACTCCGGTTACTGCCTTCACCTCCAGTTCTGGTGAATGGAATGCGAGGATCAACGCCAGTGCATCATCCACCCCCACATCACAATCGATCATTACATTCTTCACCATGGTTTCGTGACCCCAAACAATAATTGAACCGCCTAAGGGAATGATTTTTGATTGTTCAATCATTTTCTCTCTGGCGCAACCATAACCCTACGTGGAGCACCTCTTCTCCCCCTCAAGACGGTGTCGTAAATGGTGATTAATGTTAGAAGAAGATTCTCAAACATAACCATTATACCTCAGAGGAAGTATGGCCGTTGCAAATTTTTTGCAAGAGTGACCCAGGGGGGATTTTGAGTTGACACCCTTGAAGAAAGGTTTATAATATTTTTATCTTTCCAGTTGTCTTTAAAATCCTGAACGCCCCCGGGTATCTATGGACCATTTTAAGATTGACCAAAACCTTTCAGAGTCCATCACGGCCAGTCTGAAAAGAAGGGGCTGCGGCCTTTCGCCCGAAGAGCTGACCGGGGTGGTAGACATGATCACAGAGGAGGTGATCTATCAGTACGTAGACCGGTTGATCAGTCAGACCGAGACGATCCTCGAGATCAATCCTTCTCTAACCGAAAAGGAGATCCTCGAGATCGTTGCCAAAAACGTGGTGGAATTTCTCGGGGCAGAGGCGGCGAGCATACGCATCTACGATCCCGGAAGGGAGGAGATGATCTCTTTCGGTTCTTACCCTGGTCAGGGCGAGGATCGTGAAGAGACGATCCCCTTTGAACATACGATTGCCGGGGAGGTTGTGAAGACACATCGAGCTTATTTTGTGCCCAATATTTTGGAAGAGGAGAAGTATAAAAATAAGGAAAAGGTTCAAAAATACGGGATCCAATCCATGTTGGCCATCCCGATCTCCATCCCCCGGTTCTCCCTAAGGGATGTGGATACGGAAGGAGCCCTCCAGATTTACTACCGGGATAAAGACAAAACATTTACTTCCCTGGAGGTTAAAATCGCGGAGATGCTTTCGAGGCGGGTGAGCTACGTCGTTGCCAGAAAACGCATCATGGACCTTCAGAAATTGAATTTGACCAAGGATAAGATCGTGGAGCAGATCTTCGTGAAGCTGGGGCGACGGGAAGGGATCAAGATGAGGGATGTCTTCAACCTGGTCATCCCGGAGCTGGTGGACATCATGCGGATCCAAAGGTGTTCCCTCTTCTCCGTTAGCGAAGATCGGCGCCATGCCGTTTTGGAGGCCGGGTATCCAGAGATACAGCATGGGATCGGCAAGATCTTCTCCGTCAAGGATGAACCCTATATTGATGCGGTGGTAAACCAGGTTGGTCCTTTCGGTGAGTTTGAGTATGAGAAGGTTCTTCCTTCTTATATTCTCATCCACAACCCGCAGGAAAGCCATCTCCTCCCTCCAGACCTCAAGCGATTTCTCGAAATCCAGCAAATCCATTCCGTTCTTTATATCCCTCTGAAGGTGAGCGATGCCGTCAACTATTTCTTGGTCTTCGACGCCCAGGCCCACCACCGAAAATTTACAGACGAAGAGATCGAGATTTTCACCTTTTTTGGCAAGGAATTGATGAAAGGGCTGAGGCTGGAAAAGATGGACGATATCCTTCATGATTTCAAGAATCCGGCCATTGCTGCAGCAGGATTTGCTAAAAGGATCCAGAAGATCCTGGAAGAAGGGGAGTTTCCGTCCAAGAAGGAGAAGGTGGCTCAGGCCCTGGATATTATTCTGAAGGAGACATCCCGTATTCAGGAGTTGGCCCTGACCCTCCATGGAGAGGGAAGGGAGGAAACGGTCGATTTGACGGAGAAGCTGAAGAAGCGCTTCCTCATCAACGAGGAGGCGATGAGAGAGTTAAAGCGGGAGAATGTTCACTTGGTCGAAGGCGATTTAGAATCTGCGCTGTGGATCCGATGCTACCCCCTGCACGTCGAAAGGATCTTAGACAATCTGTTCAACAATGCTTCCAATGCCATTCCTGAAGGAGGGGGGAACCTCTCCATTCGGTCCTATCGAAAAGACTCCTGGGCCGTGGCCGAGGTGACCAATTCAGGCGAAATTCGGGAAGTGGATAGAGACCGGTACCTCCTTGGCGAAGGGAGGGGCAGAGGACTCCACATCACCACCCGACTGGTCAAACAAATGAGAGGAAAGATGGAGGTGGAGTCGGGGGAAGGCAAAACGACCTTTCGGGTGATGTTCCCTTCCGTCGAACAATAAAAGCACCGTTTTCATTCCTCTTGTCTCCTTTCGTACGTAAAAAGGGCAGGGATAAGTTTGAAATTCCGCGGGGAAATGTTTTATAAGAGGTGCATGAAGAATTTTTGCAAGAAACTTCTTGACAATTCTGTGACGAGTGATTACATATCTTGAACAAAAAATCCTCTCAGCTTTGTCGATGAATAACGTCTATAAATGTTCCAAATTCAAAAACGGATGTGTTTAGGAGGTAGACCTATGCGGGGAGTCAGCCGAAGCCGGACATCTTTATCTCTCTTATTCGTCGCTCTCATCTTTTGTCTCATCCTTCCGTCCCTGGTCCTTGCCCAGGAGGAGAAGAAGGACCTCAGGCCTGAGCGGGGCATCGCCGTTTTTCCGGAATTCTCCGGAGTGGTTGTGCCCAGAGGAGAGACGGTTCGAATGGATTTGATCCTGGAGGATAAGGGCCGCACGGATGAGACCATCGACGTCAAAATTTCCACGATCCCAAAAGGATGGAAGGCCGCACTCAAAGGCGGAAGTTACGTGGTCTCGGGGTTATATGTTCCCAGTGGAAAGACGAAGAACCTGGCTCTTACGCTGGAACCTGATAAGACCGTGGGACCTGGAACGTACACCTTTCAGTTCGATGCGCGGACGGCTGATGGAAAATTCACCGCCTCGAACAAGCTGGATGTCACGGTTGAGGAACGGACCGCAGGTCTGGAGGACATCCAGATTACAACGTCCTATCCGGTACTCCGGGGGCAGACCGACGCCAGATTCGAGTTTTCTCTGGATATCATGAACAAGAGTGAAGCGGACCGAACGTTCAACCTGGCGGCGGTCGGACCAGAAAAGTGGGAAATCAATTTCAAGCCTTCGTATGAGCAGAAGCAGATCTCCAGTTTCCGGATCAAGGGAGGGACGAGCCAGTCCGTGGCCGTGGAAGTCACGCCGGCGAAAGAAGCTTCCCCGGGAGATTATCCCATCCTGGTGAGAGTGACGTCGGGAGAAAAAAAGGCCGAAGTTAGATTAATGGTCGTCCTGACGGGTATTTATAAGCTCGATGCAGGAACTCCGTCGGGAAACCTCTCCTTGGAGGCCATGGCGGGGAAACCGGCTAATTTTTCGTTCTTCGTAAAGAACACGGGCTCTGCGGTGAATCGAAACATCACGTTCTCTTCCTTCAAGCCTGAAAACTGGAATGTGACGTTCAAGCCGGAGAAGATTGATTCCCTCGATCCTGACGCGTTGAAACAAATTGAGGTCACGGTCAAACCAGCCGCGCAGGCCCTGGTGGGAGATTATTCCGTAGGGGTGATGGTCAACGGGGAAAAGTCGGACAAGACGATTGAAATGAGAGTAACCGTGAAGGCCTCCACGGCATGGGGATGGATCGGAATCGGCATCATCATTCTCGTGATCGTCGGGCTGAGCGCGCTGTTCATCTATCTGGGGAGACGCTAAATTGGAAGGACAAATCATCATTGAAGCCGAAGAGCTGACGAAGAAGTATGGAACTCAGGTCGCGGTGAATCACCTCACACTTCAGATTCAGCAAGGGGAAGTGTTCGGATTTCTCGGTCCGAACGGGGCAGGCAAGACGACGACGCTTCTCATGTTCTTGGGGCTCACCGAGCCTACCTCAGGAAAGGTTCGAGTCATTGGGTTCGATCCAACACGCGAACCGCTTCGCGTGAAAGAGAAGGTGGGATATCTTCCGGAAAACGTGGGTTTCTACGACGATATGGATGCCCGGCAGAATCTCCGGTTCATCGCTCGCTTGAACCGAATCCCTGACGGGGTATCCGACAAGAGGATTGACGAACTGCTCAGAGTGGTGGGCCTTTTTGAAGAGGTAAAGAAGAAAGTGGGGACGTATTCGAAAGGGATGAGACAGCGACTGGGGATCGCGGAGGTCCTGATCAAGGAACCAAAGCTCATCTTCCTCGACGAACCGACCATCGGTCTCGACCCGGACGGGACAAATCGGATGCTCGACCTCATCCACTCCCTGAGCCGGGAAAAGAATATTACGATCTTTCTTTCCTCCCACCTCCTCGATCAGGTTCAGAGGATCTGCGATCGGATAGGGATCATGATCAAAGGAAATCTGGTGGCGCTCGGACCCATTCAAGAACTGGCTAGGAAAAAGCTGGGTGTGGAGAAAGAACATTATACGCTCGAAGAGCTTTACATGAAATATTTCAAGGAGGCTTAACTTGCGCGGTATCTTCACCTTATTCAGAAAAGAGCTGGGGGACCACTTCAGTAGCGTACGGTTTCTTATCATCTCCGCATTGATCGTGATGGTAGGCGTGATTATTGCCTCCATGGCGGGTATGGGCATCCAGGAAGAAGCGAAGGGAGGGGCGAAGCCCACGCTTCTTTTTTTGTGGCTCTTCACCTCCACTGGAAAACTTTTCTCCTTCGTCCAGTTCATCGGGTTTTTTGGCCCCCTCATTGGTATCTTTCTCGGGTTTGATTCGATCAATCGGGAAAGAATCTCCCGGACGCTGAGCAAGCTGGCTTCACAGCCCATCTATCGTGACTCGATTATCAACGCAAAGTTTCTGGCAGGGGTGACGATCATCTCTATTGTATTGGTCGCGATTATCCTGATCATCTCGGGCTTGGGCATTCGACTGATCGGCGTGGTGCCCGGTTCGGAAGAGGTCGGGCGTCTTGCGATCTACGTGATCACGAGTATTCTGTACATTTCTTTCTGGCTGGGGATATCGATTCTCTTTTCAGTGGTCTTTCGCAGTACGGCCACCTCTGCGCTGGCCTCCTTAGCGGTCTGGATATTTTTCTCTTTCTTCGTAAGCCTGGGGGCGGGTACCCTTGCCAATGCAATTGCGCCAATCAGTCAAAGCACCGCCGGAGTGGACCGCGAGATCGTGATCCAACATGAACGGATACAGCACACGGTTTCCCTTTTTTCTCCCGTGTCTCTTTACAGCGACGCGACTTCCCTGGTCCTCAACCCGATGAATCAAACCACAAGACCCATCGCCTATGCTTTGATGGGACCCCTGGAGAAGCTTTCTGCGGCTCGATTTCAAAACCCGCTTCCCCTTTCGCAGAGCCTCCTTATCGTCGCCCCGTATCTGATTTCTATTGTCGCCATGACTTTTCTCTGTTTTGGAGTTTGCTACCTGGTCTTTATGCGGCAAGAGATCAGGACAGTCTGACGTTGCATAGAGCACAGGGCATGGCGCATAGAGTAGCAGGGACATTTACTGCCGTCGTTTTCCTATTGCGCCGCGGAGGAAGGGCCTCATAAACTGCTTAAACCTGGGTCCTTGGACCCTCGACCCCTTGAACCCTGATTCTTTAATATTTAAACCTTATTCTGTACTTCACTTTTTCTTCCTTGTCTTTGGCCACGGGTACTTCAAACCGAATCAAGTGAGCATTAACCTTCTCATAAGAATGGGTCTTCGAGAGCATCTCCCAATCGCCAGGGATGGTTTCTTCCACGAAAACCTTAACGTCTTCGTTCTTGTGATTTCTTAAGCTCACCTCAAAAGCCACCTCAAAAAGATTTCGGCCCAGCCGTTTGTAATCCGTTTGTACCCTCTCTCCCACCACGTCAAAAGCCTCTCCGATCCTGATCTTGAATTTTTCGTCCTTTGGGGTATGATCGATGCTGTCCTCTCCAACAAACTGAAGGCTTCCATCTTTATCCACTTTATAGACCCTGATCGTACCCTTTGGGAGGGGAATCCCCAGGTTATTCTTTTTCGAGTTCTCCAGTTCGAGAAAGACTCCGATCTTCTGCTTATCTGAGTTCTGGTCCTGGTAGTAATAGTATTGGGGTTGACCTGAGAAGATAAAGAGTTTCCTAAGGGGCACTTGATTCGCGTCGAGAAGGGTCATCTGCTTGGTCTGATTGTCTTTGATCGTGGTTCTTCGATCCAAAGTGTAGAGATGATATTCGAAGAAAGATTCTTCTTTAAACTGTTGCCTCTCCTCTTTCGCCACAGCCATCGGCTTAGCATAGTCCGTCTTCATCTCACCCTGAACCCGATGGACATCACCCGCCACCAGTTTAAGCAGGGCATTCTGGTAAATGGCGCCGCTTCGATTGTCTATGGTCACCCAGCCGGTTAGGTCGGTACTCGTGTCCAACTGATTCAAGACCGCCACGTAATCCGCCTTCCAGTTGATGCCGGACGTGAGGTAAGAGGCTTCAACCTTTTGAGGCTTAGAAAGTTTGTTCTCCACCATCCATACCAGTGTCGGTTGCGGGATGAGGTTTTCAGGGAGTCTGGAAAGAAGGATGCGTCCAGGATGGCCGATGGAGATCTTATCCCCGATTTGAAAGATATTTCCTCCTTGGGTAGACAAAAGAGTTGCTTCGACGATCTCCTCCTTTTTCGTCTCAGGGTTGATGGTGGCGAGTTGGACGGTCTGCCCCACAAACTTTTCAAGGAGTTTCTGAGGGCTGAGAAGGTCGTATTCATAATTCTGTTCCAAAACGTTGAGGCTCGAACCATTGATGAGTGATTTGATATGGACTGTTGTCGGATCGATCTTGGCTGCCACGTCCATGAACTTCAATTCATGGATGCCGGGTTTGAAATCGATGAGCCGGGTGTCCTTCACCAAACCCAAATTGGAATTGTAGATGGTAACTGCCAAATCCTGCTGATCCTTGACCGTGCTGGTCAGAGGTGCGGCGAAACCAGCTTGAATAGAAAAAAGAAAAAGAATAAGAATCATCAATATAACCAATCGTTTCATCGGAAAATCCTCCTTTTTTTGATTGTAGCACCCTCATTTACTGGGGGCGGGTTTATTTTTAAAGACAACAACCATCCCGGTTTGGTTCCCAAGAAAGTATTATTTTCTTGACAGCCGAAGGAAAAGTGTTCATACCAGATACCCCGATCCCTTCAGCCATACTTTGGTCTCTTGTAGTGACTAATCATACCACGAAAGTAGAGCTTGAAAAACAGGCATCCCAGATTTAACATTAGCTTGATCACATGGAATCTTATCATTCGAGCGGTCTCATCATCACCCTTGGCAAAGAAGGATCAAGGGAATTCTCCAAAGTCAGTTTTCCAGTCCGATACGGTCGATTTTCTGAGATAAAAACTCCGGGTGCGATTTTTCAATTTAATCTAAACGGAGAGATCAAATATGTTCAGGGGATCGGTCAGGGCTGGCCTCATCCCGCAGAGTGGCTGAAGCGAACCGCCGGCAATGACTGGATTTACTACTCAGCCGGTGGCTATAAGGGTATTTACGACTATTTTGGTGAATATTATTTCCCTTGTCTCTCCTATCCGAGCAACTCCGTTATCGATGAAGATCCCTTGAGCGACCCTTCCGTCATTTGTGCCAAGAAATCCTTGCAGGAACTCCGGACAAAAATAGATAAACTGATTTTGGGGCCAGTGCCGGAGACCCTTAAGGATTTCTTGACCGGCGTCATGAGAAATGATGAAGAAACTCTGAGACGCAGAGCTGATCAATTGCATCGTTTCATCGGAGGACGGGTGACCGTGCTTCCACCGGATACCCGGCATGTGGACTACGAAGTGATTCCCGTCATTGTGGCGGACGGATGTCTTTATCACTGCGGCTTTTGTCGAGTGAAGACAGGACAAGATTTTACTCCCCGTGGCGCCGGGGACATCGTGAGACAGATCAAGGACTTAAAACGATATTATGGGAAGGACCTGCACAACTACAACGCCATTTTTCTGGGACAGCATGACGCCCTTTCAGCGGGCCAAGAGCTCCTTGAGCTGGCTGCGCAAAAAGCCTACGAACTATTTGAATTCGAGCACTCCTATCTCAAGGGGGCTTCTCTTTTTCTCTTCGGGAGCATCGATTCGATCATTCATTCTGAAGAGAAGCTTTTTGAATCACTCGACCGCCTCCCCTTTTCTACTTATATCAACGTAGGGCTTGAATCGAATGATCCGGCGACATTGGAGTGGTTGAAGAAGCCTGTTTCTGTCGAACAGGTTCGTGAGGCTTTTCTAAGGATTTCGGGTATCAACAAAAGGTATGAAAAGATTGAAGTAACTGCAAACTTCGTTTTCGGAAAAGATCTTCCTGCCAGTCACTTGCCCTCACTCTTAGAGTTGATTGGAGAAAGACCAAATCTCTCCAGCAATAAAGGGGCTGTCTATCTGTCCCCCCTCATGGAGGAAGGGATGAGAGACAAAGAGGATAAGAGGGAATTGCTGAGGAGATTCCTAAGATTGAAAACGCAGAGTCGTTTTCCCACTTTTATCTACCTCATTCAGAGATTGTGACCTGCCGTGTTCTTCGTTCGTGATCCACTACCTGCGATTTCGGCTACGCCCATTCTTATCCTTTCGTTGCCGAGCATTGGAACATTCCAACACTCAATGGGGTTAATGGAACAGATGAACGTCAGCGAACAGGCAATATAAGATCTCCCAGATTCCGAACCGTATCTCCAAAGGGGCTTCCGTTTAAGCCATCTGCGACGAGGGAGATAAGAAATGCAATCGATAGGATCCCCAGAAAGACAAAGAGGACAAGGTCATGCCGGTGGTAGAATTTCCCGACCCATTGGGCTGTCTCATAGAAATGATCCCCCCTCATGGGTGGGGTTGAAGACATCTTTCTTCCTTTTGAATAGTAAGGGGAGTCGATTCCCGAGAAGAGGAGAAGAAGCCGTGAGCTCAGGTAAAAAAGGTAGACAAAGACCGAAGCGAGAATGGCAAATTCATAAGGAAGTTTGAGGAACAGGGCAATCCAGTAGGTAAGAAAAGCGTAGAAGATTCCTCCGATAACAGCCAACGTGATGCGAATGAGAAGAGAATTAAAAAAGCCCATCCTTTCCCCCAAGGAGATGAGCTTATCGTAAACAAAAATCTGGGTTTATTCAATCCGTAAGAAATCCTTATCCTTTTCTTCCCGGCAACTCAGCAAGTCCCTTGAGTTGCTGAAGAAGACCCTTCCTTATTTTCTTGTTCTCAATCTTGCGGAAAAGTCGGAGCAGCTTAGCCTCCTCCTGGGTTACGTCCGTTGGCGTCCTCCTGGGGGAATATTCGACCAAAGGTTCTGACACCATGGGAACTCTTTCTTTCTCAAAGAAGGTGTTCACGGAAGTCCCTAAGGCCTTTGCGATTTGCTGGATCCTCTCCGCAGAAATCTTATTGATGCCTTTTTCATATTTCTGAATCTGCTGAAATGAGACCCCCACTTGTTCGGCCAATTCCATTTGAGACATTCCATGGGCCTCTCGAATTCTCTTGATTTCGATCCCTATTTGTTGGTGACTTTTCATGACCGGTTGGTCCGGGCTCGGTAGTTCATGTTAACTAAACGAATATAAGGACACATCTGGAATGTCTATAAACCAGTGGTTGTATTTTTCTCCTTGACTTCTACAACTATTAGTTGTATTTATCTACTTAATTTGCAGATTCTTGGATCAAACGAGGGCGAAGTGAAAAGAATTCTGCTTGTCGACGATCAAAAAGAACTAAGGGATCTCTTATCTCAATTCTTTTTCTTGAATGGGTATGAGGTAGAGAGTGTGGAAGATGGGGATGCGGCCATGGCGCTGGTGGGGAAGAAGCAATATGATCTTGTCGTTGCGGATTTCAAAATGCCTAAGATGGATGGCCTTGATTTAACAAGAAAACTGAAGTTGTACTACCCCTCCTTATCGATCTTGATCATGTCTGGATCCGGTGTGGGTGAAGCTTTTTTTAGAGAGGCAGGGGCCGATGCCTTTTTAACAAAGCCCTTGGATCTCTCGAGCATGAAGAGCTTGGTGGAGGAAATCCTGAATCGCAAGAGAAATCCGGTCTAAAGTTCTGAAGGATGAATCCTGAAGAAGTCCCGTTCATCTCCCTGCGGTAAGAAAGAAGGTATATCTATGAAGGTTTACAAGAGCCTTGGCGGCCCTTTCCGGGGTAGGATAGTTTGGGATGCCCGATCCCTCGAGCCGTTTGATTTCATCCTCCCAGATTCCCGGAGGGGATGAAAAACAGCAGAGGATCGGCTTGTTGGTTCTCCTTTCCGACAATAGATCGGCCAAGACTCCGACAGCAGACCGGTTGGCCGATGCGAACATGAGGCATAGGATCACGGCATCAATCCTCTTATCTTCGAGAACAGCCTCGACGATCCCTTTGATTGCCTCTGCGTCATACCATGCCGGTCCCATATCCACCGGGTTTGTTCTGATGGCGAGAGGAGGAAGAAGTTCGTCCACTCTCTTCTGGGTTTCTTTCGAAAAAGGAGGAATGCTTAACCCCTCCATCTCGCAGACATCACAGGCCGCCATCCCGGGACCGGCCTGACCGGAAAGCACGGCCACTTTGGCTCCTCCGGGAAATGGACACGTGGCCAAGGCTTTTGCCGTATCAAGCAGTTCTTCCGAGCTTCCCACTGTCAGAATACGGGCTTGCCTAAAGGCGCCTTCGTAGATCTCGTGTTTCCCTGCAAGAGATCCCGTATGAAACTGGGACGCCTTGTCCCCCGTGGAGGAACGCCCGACCTTGTAGACGAGAATTGGTTTTTCCCTATTGCCTTTTTGGGCCACCTTCATCAATTTCTTTGGAGAATCGATTCCCTCCATATAGAGGGCAATGACTTTGGTTTGATCATCGTGGAGCAGGTATTCAACCATCTCCGCGAAGTCAACGTTACAGCGATTTCCTAACCCGACGATTTTGCTAAATCCAACTTTGTCTTGAAGAGATAGAAAGGCCATCAGGTGCGACATTCCTCCGCTCTGGCTGACCAAGCTGATGTCCCCTTTCTTCATCCAGGAGAATTCCGGCGTAAACGATGCGTTCAGCGGAAGATGAAGGTTTACAATTCCAAAGGTATTCGGGCCGATGACCCTGATGCCAGATCGGGATGCCAATTCTGTTATCTCTGTTTGCAATGTCTCGCCTCTCCTGTCTTCAATTTCCTTAAACCCGGCGGTGATGAGGACGATTCCCTTAACGTTCTTTTCCGAACAGTCCTTTAAGATTCGCGGCACCTGTTCGGCTGGGAGGACGATGATAGACAAATCGACGGTATCAGGAACCTGGAAGAGGGAGGGATAGGTTTTGATTCCGAGGATGTGATCTTTTCCCGGATTGACTGGATAAATTTTACCTGGGTATCTCCCTTGAGTCAGACTTTTCATCACATGGAAGCCCAGTTTTCCCGGATTGTCCGAAGCGCCGATGACTGCGACAGATCCCGGATTGAAGATCGCTTCGATTCCCTCCCAATCTCTCCCCATCTGCATTCTCCTTTCAGCCCATGCCTCTGGGAAATGAACGGCCAGCCCAGGGCGAGAAGGATTTTATCTTCGTCCCTTGTCTTCCCCTATAGTTTAAACCAAACTCAGAGGACGTTCAAACAGTCTTGGCGGATTTCTACGTATTCGTTGTTGTCATGAATCATTTTTAGAGATATATTGGTTTCGATGAAAAGCGTGAGATGGGCTTTGTTCTTAGTCGTGGCAGTTTGCAGCCTTGTTTTTTTCGTCGAGCCCCTTGCCGTCTCCAGTGCTCCATCTCCCTGCTGTTCCGAAGATCCGGCCCTTTCGTATTTTCTTTTCCCGAAGTCATCCCAAACGTATCCGTATCTCGTCCGGTATGAGATCTTTTTTTCAACTCAATTAAACAAAGAGAAGGGTTTTTTCATCATCCTCCCGGAGGATTTTTTTCAAAACCCAAACGCCAGGTATCCGGTTCTGTTCCTTCTTCATGGTTATAACTTCCATCGGACAGGCATCTGGTGGAACGTTCATTCTCCTGAAAAAGCAAAGAGGCTGCTCTGTGAAGTAAAGGAGGAGGAGTATCACTGGCTTCTTCACGATGATATTGCTATCGTGGCCTATGCGATGATGGATTCAAAGAATAAGACCTATCGCGAATTGGAACAATCGCTGGAGAAACGTTTTCAAGAGCTTTCTCAGTACGGTGGTCTCTCCAAGAGCGATTATGCTCCAAAAGAAATCGCCCAGTCGATTGTCTCCCATAACCTTCATCCTCGCGGAAGCCCGAATGATCCGTTTCATCCCCTCGAGAAAATGATCATCGTCCTTCCGGACGGGGACAACGGATTTTATACGGATGCGAATGGCGGAGAGAGACTTTTCCCTGGGACGAAGAATCAGAAGGCTTGCGATGATTTTTACTCCGGAGAGGCATTGAATTATTCACTCTTCCCCTTCCTGTATATGAAGCCGGGAGCCCTGGGAAGACATGAATCCTACTTCCTTGAGTTGCTTCAGTTCATTGAGTCTCAATCCGCTTACGGAGAGAGGCTTCTTCGGAGAAGAGGCCTGGGTGGCAATTCCATGGGGGGGTTCGGAGCCATAAAACTTGGACTCAAATATCCGCATCTCTTCCAATCCGTGAGCAGCCAGAGCGGGCTTCTCGACATTGGACTCCTTCAAGACAAGTGGATGCTGAAGATGGTTATGCCCGAATTCTTAGAGGTGTTCGGTCGGCTCGAACCGAATAAACTTCCCTCCGGTTCTTTTCTTAATTTGAAATATATCGAGGCCAACAATCCCTTAGACCTGATCAAGAGGCAGGGAATGAGCAGGCTGCCTCACTGGCTCTATTTTGATTATGGATCGAAGGAAGGGTTTGAGGGAATTACGGAAGGGAACAAAGAATTCGAAAGGCTATTGAGAGAAGGCAACCATCAGATTCCTGTTCAACCCCTTAACGGGAAGTCCGGACATAACTACCAATTTTGGCGCAGCCGTTGTGGAAATGTCCTTCAGCATCATTCCGATGTGTTGAGAGGAGCTGGGGTTTGGGAATCCGGGACCACGATTCAAAATGACCTTGGATCAACGAGGGTGTTTCAGGGGACATCCCCGATGAGGTCTTTTCGCTAAATCCTTACTGATCCATCAAAAGGCCGTTCAATTTTTCTTTATCGATTCCGAGGCGCTCCCAGTTTTCAATATAGACGGGTTTCGCTTTCTCGTCGTAAGGATCGGCCAGAACCTTCCTCAGGAAGAACGGAGATTTCTTGGAGTGGCATTCCTTGCAGCCCCGGGCGCCGATGACATCCGGTCCAGACATCACATTATGGCTGAGTGAAAAGTCAACGGCTTCGGCTTGCTCATGCTTGGCCTTTTGCACTTCTCCTTTTTTATTCAGTTGATAAAGAAAGCCACCTTTCATCAACACGGGATGGGCGGCCACAGGATTTCCAAATTTATCGTTCCCCTCCAGCGCTTTTAAAAAGTCTTTGATTTCCTCAAGAGAATTCGGTTTGGGAACGCCATTTCCCTTGTCATCCCTGAGAGGAGGGTTTTTCAATTCCCGTATCTTCCACAGGGGGATTGGCTTCACCACATTGGTTTTTAAATCGAGGTCTCCCCAGTAAATAACAATGAGTGACTTGACAGGAACGATTCTCCCTTTCCATTTTGTCAGGGCAGGATACCAGATAGTTGCATCTATTCCAGGGATAGACCTTTTGGGATCCAGAGGATCGTTGGAGAGAAACCTGGAGGTGTCGAAGACAATGGTCGATCCCGTTGAGGCACAATCGTATACAAGGTCCGCGGCGGCGGTCTGAAAGGGAATATGACAGGTCTGGCAGGCGATCAGTTTCAAGTGCCGCGGGGAGAAAGGATGCTTGTATCTGGGCGCCCTCGTATCCCTGCCTCTGTAATGGCAGTCTTCGCAGGAATGCATGCTGCTGTTCAGATCCTCTCGTACTGTCTGCTGGAGGGTATCCCCTTTGGCAAAATTATGTTCCTTATCGCTTGGATGACAGGAGACGCAGTCGAGGCCCTTTGCTTTGTGGATATCCCTTTCCGAATTCCACTGGCCGCCTCTCCTTCTTCCATCGGCTACGGCATGGCAGGGCCAGCAATTCTCATCAGGAGGCCTCTTTACGATTTGAAGATGAAGATTCTCAAAATCAGCGATGTCTTTCTTGGCGTAATTCAGTGTCACCTCGTCTACTCTTGGATTTCCAGATTCATCCTGGGAGAGTTTTATATCCGCCCACCCGGCTCCGACCGAAGGCCCGTACTTAAAAAAGCTTCCTCTCAAGGTTGCCCCTCTTTCCTTCCATTGATACCCCTTAAGGTGGCAAATCAGGCAATCGCCCTCGCTCACGCCGCTTTGATCCCATGGCGCTCCGTAATTCGAATTTCCATTGCTGAATGGGGTATAGTCCCCGTCCAGCAAAGGATTATCTCCGGAGAATTCGCAACCAAACTTTTTGCTCTCCTCGTTGTAGTATAGATTACCTTTTCGATCGAACTCACCCCATCCTCCTCCTGGATGGCAGGCCCCGCAATTCTGAACAAAATAGAAAGAGGATTTGTCAATTTCCGAAGGATGTTGATTACTCTTCTTAGCAAGTTGGGACAAATCCATGGAGGCGACCAGATATCTGCCATACATTCCTGAGGACAAGCTCCAGGGGTACTTGGAGTCAAACGTATCACCCATGACGACCTTACCCGTTCCATCGGTCCGGCCTTGCTGGAAATGGTATCCGTTCGTAATTTGATCATAATTGTGGCAGCTCCCGCAGGTTTTTTTGGGGCTGTACGGTGTTTTGCTTTCAAGGACAAGCGGAGTTCCATCGAATCCCCTCATGATAATCTTTGCATGTGAAGATTCTTGGGAGAGGATTGAAGTTGCATAGAAAAGAGAAGAAGACAGGGTCATTGAAGCGATCAAGAGGAATGCTCCCTTTTTTTTCAGAGCGACCACCCCCTTTGCTGATTCGGCCTTTGAATAAGGCTGGCATAATAGTATAATGATAAAAAGGATAGTGGCAAGAAATTATTTATCTTTAAAGGGTTGTTTGGAAAATTTTTAAAAGAAATTTCTTGACAAAAGGGCAAGAATTTGTTAATTAGTATAAGTTAAGCCCTTTATGTTCCTTATTCCACTTATGTAACTCATTGATTTTCCAGTCTTTTCTATACCGGGAGGAAATGTTCAATTAAGAAAATGAGGATTTAGAGTCGGAGAGGTTCCCGAGCGGCCAAAGGGGACAGACTGTAAATCTGTTGGCGATGCCTTCGGAGGTTCGAATCCTCCCCTCTCCACCAGGTTTACTATTTGAGGGGTCAATGGGTGGAGGATGAGAACCTTTCCCCGATAGGGGAATAAGGTTCGGCGACCCCGACAAAGGCGGGGGAGGCGGAGAGAGCGAAGCGATCGAGCACATCCTCCCCTTTCTATCAGGCGTGCCAACAGTCAATTGCGCGGACCACTCAATCCGATTACTAAGTTCAAATTGAATTATTCAACTGCTGTAACCAGGGTTTATTATCATCTACCTTTGTCAGACACAACGGGGCAGGAGTTTGATGTTCACGTGAAGGGTTTTAACTCAAATAAGGTGAAGACAGAATTTGGTGATTGGATACTGAATATTAACGGAGATGGTTTTCCATTGAAACGCGGGAGTAGCTCAGTTGGTAGAGCATCAGCCTTCCAAGCTGAGGGTCGCGGGTTCGATCCCCGTTTCCCGCTCCATTGTGATAAACGGTATTGCTGATTTATGCTCCCATAATTGGGCCAGCCTGTCTTTATTGAGTGACAGGTTTTTCTTTACCCCGTTAGAGACCATGCTCGTTCTTCTAAAACGGGTACCATGCTGAATAACTCCGGCGGGGTCTAATGGACGGTTAAATTTCTAACGGGGTTAATTTTTTGCCCACGTAGCTCAGTCGGTGGAGCACTTCCTTGGTAAGGAAGAGGTCATCGGTTCAAATCCGATCGTGGGCTCCACGGAAAAGGTGGATGGAAATATTTTTTCGGAAGATAAGGAGGGATTAAGCGATGTCGAAGCCGAAATTTGAGAGGACAAAACCGCACGTGAACATTGGGACGATCGGCCATGTGGATCATGGGAAGACGACGTTGACCTCAGCGATCACGAAGGTACTGGCGACGAAGAAATTGGCCTCGTACATGGCGTTTGACCAGATTGACAAGGCGCCGGAGGAGAAGGAGCGCGGGTTGACGATTGCGATTGCGCATGTGGAATACGAGACGGCGAAGCGTCACTATGCGCACATCGATTGTCCTGGGCATGCGGACTATATCAAGAACATGATCACGGGTGCGGCGCAGATGGACGGGACGATTTTGGTGGTTTCGGCGGCGGATGGGCCGATGCCTCAGACGCGGGAGCATGTGTTATTGGCCAAGCAGGTGCGGGTGCCGTATATTGTGGTCTTTTTGAACAAGGTGGACATGGTGGAGGACCCGGAGTTATTGGATTTGGTGGAATTGGAGGTTCGGGAGTTGTTGTCGGGGTATGACTTTCCGGGGGAGAGTACGCCGGTGATCCGGGGCAGTGCGTTGAAGGCGTTGGAGTGTGGGTGTGGGAAGCCAGACTGTCAGTGGTGTAGCGGGATATGGAAGCTGATGGACGCGGTGGACACGTACATTCCGGAGCCGGTGAGGGATGTGGACAAGCCGTTCTTGATGCCGATTGAGGATGTCTTTAGCATCTCGGGGCGGGGGACGGTGGTGACGGGACGCGTGGAGCGAGGGGTGATCAAGGTCGGGGATGAGGTGGAGATTGTAGGGATCCGGCCGACGGCGAAGACGGTGTGCACGGGGGTGGAGATGTTTCGCAAGACGCTGGATCAGGGGCAGGCGGGCGACAACATTGGGGTGTTATTGAGAGGGACGAAGCGAGAGGAAGTGGAGCGGGGTCAGGTGGTGGCCAAGCCTGGGTCGATCACGCCTCACCGGAAATTTAAGGCGGAGGCGTACATCTTGACGAAAGAGGAGGGGGGGCGGCATACGCCTTTTTTCAACGGGTATCGGCCGCAGTTTTACTTTCGGACGACGGATGTGACGGGGGTGGCGTCGTTGCCGGAGGGGGTGGAGATGGTGATGCCCGGGGACAATGTGGCGTTGGCGGTGGAGTTGATCACGCCGATCGCGATGGAGAAGGAGTTGCGGTTTGCGATCCGTGAGGGGGGTCGTACGGTGGGGGCAGGCGTCATCAGTGATGTCCTCGAATAAACCCCGTTAGAAAAGGGGAGGTTCGAACTGCGCCTTCGTGAAAAATTGAGGCTATTATAACAGTCCTACCATCAAGGGGGGCTTTCTTACGGGGTATTTAAGGATAGGGAATACTTCCTGATTAGGAGTATTTGATGAGAAATATTTTAACGTTATCCTGTACAGAATGTAAGCGGAGGAATTATTCTACGACCAAGAATAAGCGCACCACTCCGGATAAGCTGGAGTTCAAGAAATATTGCCGGTTCTGTCGTAAACATACCGTTCATAAAGAGACAAAGTAAACATGGAGAGTAGAAGGTGGAAAGTGGAGGGTAGTTTTAGGGTCTTACGGCATTCCACTATCTGCTCTCTGCAGCCCGGATAGAGATACAGGCCAGTAGCTCTAACGGATAGAGCACCGGACTCCAAATCCGGGTGATGGGGGTTCAAATCCCTCCTGGCCTGCCATATACCATGATTAAGATATATGGTCTGCCATAACTGGATGGTGGAAGGGTGAGGGCGGAGAAAATAAAATGGAATTTTCAGTTAAAGCGAAATTTGACGTTGCCATACAATTTTTGAGAGAGGTGAGGACGGAGATCAAAAAGGTGACCTGGCCTTCAAGAAAGGATACCCTCTCTGCCACCCTCGTGGTTTTGGTGGCTGTTTTTATCATCGCCACCTTCTTAGGAATTGTTGATTCCGGGCTGTCAAGTCTCGTCAAGCAATTGTTGAGGAGGGCAGTGAGTTAAAGAGGGACGTGGAACGGACTCCCTCTCTCCTCCGGACGGTAAACATTATGGCGCAACAGTGGTATGTGGTCCACACCTATTCGGGTTTCGAAAACAGGGCCAGACAGAATTTAGAAGAGCGGATTAAGAACCTCGGCAAGGGAGAGTTTTTCTCCCACATTTTGGTCCCCACGGAAACCGTGGTGGAGCTGGTGAAGGGAAAGAGAAAGACCTCCCAGAGGAAGATTTTTCCCGGCTATATATTGGTGAAGATGGAGTTGAACGAGGAGACCTGGCATATCGTCAAGGACACGCCGAAAATCACGGGTTTTGCCGGCGATGGCACAAAACCCGTTCCCATCTCGGGAGGAGAGGTGGAAGAGATTCTGTCTCAAATGAAAGAAGGTGTCTCGAAGGCAAAACCCAAAGTTTCTTTGGGAGTCGGAGACAGCGTTCGGGTCATCGACGGGCCTTTCGTCAACTTTATCGGAACGATTGAAGAGGTTAAACCGGAGAAGAGGAAATTGAAAGTTTTAGTCTCTATCTTTGGAAGGGCAACTCCGGTAGAACTGGATTTTATACAAGTCGAAAAGAATTGACGGTCCTCATTCGAGGAGTGGATCATGGCGAAAAAAGTAGCGGCAATGGTGAAGCTTCAGATTCAAGCAGGACAGGCGAACCCTTCCCCTCCGGTCGGGCCGGCCTTGGGACAGCATGGGGTTAACATCATGGAGTTCTGTAAGGCCTTCAACGCTCGGACTCAGGGGCAGGAAGGGATGATCATCCCGGTGGTGATCACCATCTATTCCGATCGATCCTTTAGCTTTGTGACCAAAACCCCGCCCGCTTCCGTCCTTTTGAAGAAGGCGGCAAAAATTGTGAAAGGCTCTGGGGAGCCCAATCGCAACAAAGTGGGGAAAGTGACCAGAGACCAGATCCGGGAGATCGCACAAATCAAGTTCAAAGATCTCAACGCGGTGGACATGGAGGGGGCGATCCGTACGATCGAGGGGACGGCACGGAGTATGGGTTTGGAGATCGGCTAAGAGAAAACTATGGCAACGAGAGGGAAAAAATATTTAGAGGCAAGAGGCAAGGCGGATCGAAGCAAACGGTATGAGCTGGAGGAGGGCGTCAAACTCCTTCTGGAGACGGTCTTTGCTAAGTTCGATGAGGGAGTAGACCTCGCCATTCGTCTTGGGGTGGATCCTAAGAAATCAGATCAAATGGTCCGGGGGACCGTCGTCCTTCCTCACGGAACGGGCAGGAAGGTCCGGGTGTTGGTGTTTGCAAAAGGTCAGAAAGAAAAAGAGGCGCTCGATGCGGGTGCCGATGTCGTGGGAGGAGAGGACCTCATTGAGAAAGTTTCAAAAGGGTGGCTGGAGTTCGACAAGGCGATTGCGACTCCGGACATAATGGGTCAGGTCAGCAAATTGGGGAAGATTTTAGGACCTCGTGGGTTGATGCCTAACCCGAAAGTAGGAACCGTCACCTTCGATTTGGAAAGGGCAATCAAAGAGATCAAGGCAGGCAAGGTGGAGTTTAAAGTTGAAAAGGCTGGGGTGGTTCATGTCCCTGTTGGGAAGGTTTCTTTTGGGTATGATCGCTTGTTGGAAAATGCCAAGACCCTTCTCGATGTGATCCTCCGGGCAAAGCCGCCCACCAGCAAAGGGATCTATTTGCGGAGCATTGCCCTGTCTACGACCATGGGGCCCGGCATTAAGATCGATCCACTTTATGTCAGAGGTGCTTTGAAGTCCTGAGGGAGGCGATGGACTTCTTTGGAGGAGGTAAAGGTCATTGAATCGGAAAGAGAAGGCACAAGTCATCTCAGATCTTGGTGAAAGGGTGAAGGCGTTTCAGGCCGTCGTCCTGACGAATTACCGAGGTCTTAATGTAGAACAATTGAGTCAGCTGAGACAAAAGTTGAGAGAGGAGAAAATCTCCTATCACGTGGTCAAGAATACGTTGATGAAGCTGGCTTCCAAAGGGACAGATTTGGAGAAATTGGATGGTTATTTTGAAGGACCTACGGCTATGGCAATCTCTTACGGAGATCCGGTCCTTCTGGTAAAGATTCTATCCGAATTCATCAAAGCCCAGCCCTCTCTTGAGATTAAAGTCGGCCTTATCCAGGGAAAGGTGGCTTCTCCCGAAGAGGTTAAAGCTCTGGCGACGATGCCCCCGCGTGAAGTACTTTTTGGCCAGCTACTCGGGGGGATCCAGGGGACAGCCAGTCAGCTTGGAGCCGTTCTTTATAATGCCATCCAACAGGCGCTTGGAATCCTTCAGGCGCGCGTGGATCAACTGGAGAAAGTGGAGAGTGGAAAGTAGAAACTAGAGAGTGGAGAGTAGAAGGTAGAAGGTAGAAAGTGCAAAGTAGATCGATGGTTTTGGAGACCGCATTCCACCTTCCGCCATCTAATAATTTTGAGATAGGAGGATTTTTCAAATGTCAGATATCCAAAAAATTGCCGAAGAGATCAGTGGTTTAAGTTTGTTGGAAGCACGCGATTTGGTGAAGGCCTTGGAGGAAAAACTGGGAATCAAGGCTGCCGCACCGATGGCGATGGCGGCGATGCCGGTTGGCGGCGCCGTAGCGGGAGGAGAGGCTGCGCCTGCTGAAGAGAAGACGGAATTTGACGTCGTCCTCACGGGTTTTGGCGATAAGAAGATCCAGGTGATCAAAGTCGTCAGAGAACTGACCGGACTGGGTTTGAAGGAAGCCAAGGATCTCGTCGAGGGTGTCCCCAAGCCGGTGAAAGAAGGGGTCTCAAAAGAAGATGCCGCAACGATGAAGAAAAAGCTTGAAGATGCCGGCGGCACGGTCGAAGTCAAGTAGGAAACATTGGACAGAAAGATCCAGGCGCCCGGAGGTTGGATTGTTGCCAAACCGGCAATAATAAGTTTCTTGTACTAAGCGAAGCACCAGAATACGAATAAGCTCCACCCAAAGATATTTGGGATTGAAAGTTGGCATTCCTTTGGAGTTTGTGATTTTAAACTGTGTTAGGTTCTCCGGCGGAGCCGGGGGCAAGGAATATCGTGGTCTCTTCCCGGGAGGACAAGACAAATGTCAGGTGATCGTCCGAGAGGGAGGAGACTTTCGGTTTAAAGGGGAGGAGTGACTATGGCCAGCGTTGTCCCGGTCTATCGAAGGTATCGGAAGAACTTTTCAAAAATTAAGGAAGTCTTGGAAATCTCCAATCTGATCGACGTTCAGACAAGATCCTACGAGCAGTTTCTACAAGCCAGTGGAGATCCGGACAAACGGGAACCCACTGGACTTCAGGCCGTCTTTAGAACCGTCTTTCCGATCAAGGATTTTTACGAAACCGCTTCTCTTGAATTCGTCAACTATCGTCTCACCGAGCCGAAATATGACGTGGAAGAATGCCTGCTCAGAGGGATGACCTATGCGGCGCCCGTTAAGGTGACGGTCCGTTTAGTGGTCTGGGATGTGAATGAAGAGACCAAGGCCAAGAGCATCAAAGCCGTAAAAGAGCAAGAAGTCTATTTTGGCGAAATCCCCCTGATGACAGAAAACGGAACGTTTATTGTGAACGGGACCGAACGGGTGATTGTCAGCCAACTCCATCGCTCCCCCGGCGTCTTTTTCGATCAGGATCAGGTCAAACCCCACAGCGGCGGGAAGGTCTTCTACTATGGGCGGATTATCCCCTACCGGGGCTCTTGGATTGATTTCGAGTTTGATCAGAAAGATCTTCTCCATGTTCGGATCGACCGACGTCGAAAGATTCCTGTCACCGTCCTCCTTCGAGCTCTCAAGTACACCGGGCAGGAGCTTTTGGAGTACTTCTATCATAAGGAAACGGTCCTGATTCGAAGAGGGAAGTTCCAAAAGGAGATTTCAGAAGAGGTGCTGGTGGGTCAAAAGGCGACCTCTGACATTTTGGACCCCGAAACCCACAAGATCATCCTCAAAAAACATCGCCGCATTACAGAAGACGCTTTCAAGAAATTGGAATTGGCCAAGATCAACACCATTTCGGTAGAAGTCCAAGACCTGATCGGCCGATACCTGGCGAAGGATGTGGTCGACCCCGAAACAGGAGAAGTCGTTGCCGAAGGTAATGACCAGGTGACAGAAAAGCTTCTCAACGAGATGAAAGAGAGAAAGATCGAATCCTTCGAGATCCTGTTCATCGATAACATCAATGTCAGCTCTTCGTTGCGAGATACGCTGGTGGCGGATAAGATTGGCCTGACCCGAGAGGAAAGGGAGAAGTTACCCGCTGGGGAGCCCGGCAAATCCGTTAGAGAGAAGGAGTCCGAGAGGGCCCTCCTTGACATCTACAAAAGACTTCGCCCCGGGGATCCTCCCACCATTGAGACAGCCAGCGGCCTCTTCTACAATCTTTTCTTCAACCCCGAACGCTACGACCTCTCTAAAGTGGGAAGGATGAAGTTGAACCATAAACTCAGTCTCAAGGGGAATCCTCCTAAGGTGTTGGTTTTCACCGAGAGATTGAAGAAAGAGGCGTTAGCGGCCGGGGCGACCTATGCGGGGGGAAGAGAGCTGGTCGATCGCATCTCGGAGGGATGGCTTGATTTTGACGAAGCGATTGCCACTCCGGAGATGGCTGAGGAGATCCAACGGGTCGCCAAGATCCTTCATCCGATTGGACTGATGCCTTCGCTAAAGGAGGGAACCATCACGGATGATGTGCGAGGAAGGATTCGAAAGATCTCGGAAGATGAGAAGACAACCTTGAGAAGGAGAGACATTCTGGAGGTCGTCCAATACTTGATCAAACTCAAGGATGGTCAGGGTGCGGTCGACGATATTGACCACTTGGGAAACCGGCGGGTGAGGACCGTTGGGGAGCTCTTGGAAAATCAGTATCACATTGGGTTGGTGAGAATTGAAAGGGCGATCAAAGAGCGGATGAGCCTTCAAGACATCGAGACGTTGATGCCCCATGATCTCATCAATTCAAAACCCCTGTCGGCGGTGATCAAGGAGTTTTTCGGATCGAGTCAGCTTTCCCAGTTTATGGATCAGACCAACCCACTTTCAGAGATCACGCACAAGCGTCGCCTCTCTGCCCTGGGTCCCGGAGGGCTCACTCGGGAGAGGGCGGGGTTCGAGGTCAGGGACGTCCATCCCACCCACTATGGCCGAATTTGTCCCATTGAAACCCCGGAGGGGCCGAACATCGGCCTGATCACTTCTCTCAGCACCTTTGCTCGGGTCAATGACTACGGATTTATCGAAACGCCTTATCGGGAGGTGATCAAC
This sequence comes from uncultured delta proteobacterium, assembly GCA_963765435.1. GTDB lineage: Bacteria > Desulfobacterota > BSN033 > BSN033 > UBA1163 > UBA1163. The sequence continues at coordinate 2,206,179 of CAVXWK010000001.1, read as the reverse complement.
GGAAAGGTTACGAACAATATCCGGTATCTTTTTGCCCTGGATGAGGAAGAAGAGATTGACGGTCACAAACCCGCCATCGCTCAGGCTAACGCCCCTTTGGATAGAGAAGGGAGATTTATTGCCCCGCTCATTTCGGCCCGAAGAGGGGGCGAGTTTGTGATGGTGAGACCCGAGGAAGTTCGGTACATGGATGTTTCTCCAAAACAGTTGGTGAGTGTGGCCACCTCCCTCGTTCCCTTCTTAGAGAACGATGATGCCAACCGGGCCCTTATGGGATCGAATATGCAACGTCAAGCCGTTCCGCTGCTCAAGACGGATGCCCCGCTGATCGGGACGGGGATGGAAGCCATTGTGGCGAGAGATTCCGGGGTGACGGTGGTGGCAAAAAGGGGTGGGGTCGTGGAAGACGTGGATGCTTCACGAATCGTCATCCGTGCCGATGAGGACGGTCAGAAAGAGGACGATCCCGGAGTCGACATTTACACGTTAATCAAATACAAACGGTCGAACCAGAACACCTGTATTAATCAGAGGCCGATTGTCCGTATTGGTGAACAGGTCAAAAAGGGTGAGGTGATTGCCGACGGGCCTGCCACCCATATGGGAGAGCTGGCACTGGGGAAGAATGTCCTGGTCGGGTTCATGCCCTGGGGAGGATATAACTTTGAAGATTCCATCCTGATCAGCGAAAAGCTGCTGAAAGAAGATACCTACACGTCGATTCATATCGAGGAATTGGAGTGTGTGGCGCGGGACACGAAACTGGGGAAAGAGGAAATCACCTGTGATATCCCGAATGCCGGGGAAGAGGCATTGAAGGATCTCGACGAGAGCGGAATCATTCGGATTGGAGCCGAAGTGAACCCCGGAGACATTCTGGTCGGAAAAGTGACCCCGAAGGGGGAAACCCAGCTCTCTCCGGAAGAAAAGCTCCTTCGAGCCGTCTTTGGTGAAAAAGCGGGAGATGTTCGAGACACCTCGTTGAGGGTCCCTCACGGGATCGAAGGAATTGTGATCGATGCTAAGGTTTTCTCCCGTAAAGGGCAGGAGAGGGATGAGAGGACAAAAGCCATCGAGGATCAAGAGAAGGCGAGGCTGCTGAAAAATCAGGCCGATGAGATCCGGATCATCCAGAACAGTACGCGGAGAAAGATCGGGAAATATCTCATCGGCAAGAAAGCGGCCCATAAAATAGGGGATGACAAGAAAAGCCGTGTCTATTTGGAGGCGAAAGAGCGGATCAAGGAGGAACATCTCTTTGGAATTCCCTTCGATCGACTCAAAGAGATTGATGTGACGGATGGGAAAAGAGTTCTTCCTGACGTTCACCGTTTTCTCGACCATGCAGAGCTCCAGATCAATGTGGTCAAGGGAGTCTTTGGAGACAAACTGGCTAAACTGAAGAGAGGAGACGAACTGGCTCCCGGTGTTATCAGGACCGTCAAGGTCTACATCGCCATGAAACGAAAGCTTTCTGTCGGGGATAAAATGTCCGGACGTCATGGAAACAAGGGAATCATTTCCAGAATTCTCCCCGAGGAAGACATGCCGTATCTGGAGGATGGGACCCCGGTCGAAATCATCCTCAATCCATTAGGCGTCCCCTCACGAATGAATGTGGGTCAAATTCTTGAGACCCACCTGGGATGGGCTGCCAAGGGCCTGGGATGGAAGATTGAGGAATATTTACGAGAGCATTTCAACCCCAAATTGCTTCGAAGAAGAATTAAGGAAATCTATTCCTCAAAAGAGGTGAACGAATACTTGGAGCAGGCGACCGACGATGAGATCGTCGAGCTGGCCCGGAAGCTGGGTGAAGGGATTTTCGTCTCAGTGCCCGTGTTCGACGGGGCTTCGGAGGAAGAGATCAAGGATCTCTTGAAGAAAGCCGGACTCCCGACCACCGGACAAACGATTCTCTATGACGGGAGGACCGGGGAACCTTTTCACCAGAAGGTGACCATAGGCTATATGTACCTCCTCAAATTGCACCACCTCGTAGACGACAAGATTCATGCCCGATCCATCGGCCCTTATTCGTTGGTGACCCAACAGCCCTTGGGCGGAAAGGCTCAGTTCGGAGGGCAACGCTTAGGGGAGATGGAGGTGTGGGCCTTGGAGGCCTATGGAGCAGCCCATTCCTTGCAGGAATTCTTGACGGTCAAATCGGACGATGTCGCGGGAAGGACTCGAGTCTATGAGGCGATCGTTAAAGGAGAACATACACTGGAGCCTGGATTGCCCGAGTCGTTTAACGTTTTGGTCAAAGAGTTACAGAGCCTTTGTTTGGATACCGAACTGATTGAAGAGAAGAGGGAAGAGATTTGAGCGGCATAGGGCATAGAGCAGAGAGCATAGCGTAAAAGATAAACTCTATGCGCCATGCGCTTAGCGCTTTGCGCACAAAGGAGGCAACCTTGGAAGATTATTTATCATTCTTTGAGAAGGGGAAAAGTCCGATTAATTATAATGCCATTCGGATCTCGATCGCCTCTCCGGAAAAGATTGAATCCTGGTCCCATGGAGAGGTCAAAAAGCCGGAGACCATTAACTATCGGACGTTCAAACCGGAAAAGGACGGGCTCTTCTGCGCCAAGATCTTTGGCCCTACGAAAGATTACGAATGTAATTGCGGCAAATACAAACGGATGAAGCACCGGGGCATTGTCTGCGAAAAATGCGGTGTGGAAGTCATTCAATCCAAGGTGCGCCGGGAAAGGATGGGCCATATCCGGCTGGCCACCCCGGTCGCGCACATCTGGTTCCTCAAGAGCATCCCGAGTAAGATTGGGATCCTCTCGGATATGACGCTCAGAGAATTAGAGCGGATTCTCTACTTTGAGGCCTACCTCGTCCTCGACGGGAAGAAGACGCCCGTCAAGAAAGGAGAGATTCTTTCGGAAGATCGATACCGGGAGGCGAGGGAGAAATACAAAGATGATTTTGTGGCCGCTCAAGGAGCGGATGCGATTCGGGAGCTGTTGAGAAATACGAACGTGAAGGAACTTTCTCAGAAGCTTCGGACCGAAATGAAGGAAACGGCCTCGGAAGCCAAGAAAAAGAGGCTGGCCAAACGGTTAAAAATTATCGAGTCCTTCTTGGAATCGGGAAACAAACCGGAATGGATGATTTTGGAAGTGATTCCCGTCATCCCGCCCGATCTTCGCCCTCTGGTCCCCTTGGATGGAGGCCGGTTTGCCACCTCTGATCTGAATGACCTTTACCGAAGAGTGATCAATCGGAACAACCGCCTCAAACGGCTTCTCGAATTGAACGCGCCGGAGATCATCATCCGTAACGAGAAGCGGATGCTGCAGGAAGCCGTCGATGCCCTTTTCGACAACGGGAAGAGAGGAAGGACGATCTTAGGGGCGAATAAGAAACCTCTTAAATCATTGAGCGATATGCTCCGGGGCAAACAGGGCCGTTTCCGACAGAACCTTCTGGGGAAACGGGTGGACTATTCCGGCCGTTCGGTGATCGTCGTGGGCCCCGAGTTGAAGTTGCATCAGTGCGGCCTTCCCAAGAAGATGGCCCTTGAACTGTTCAAACCTTTCATCTACCACCGTTTGGAAGAGAAGGGTTTGGTAACCACGATCAAGAGCGCCAAGAAGATGTTGGAGAAAGAGAGGCCCGAGGTCTGGGACGTTCTGGATGAAGTGATCCGTGAACATCCGGTGATGCTCAATCGTGCGCCGACCCTTCACCGTTTAGGGATTCAGGCCTTTGAGCCGGTATTGATCGAGGGCAAAGCCATCCAGCTCCACCCGTTGGTCTGCGCTGCTTTTAACGCCGATTTTGACGGAGACCAGATGGCTGTCCATGTTCCCCTTTCTGTGGAGGCTCAGTCGGAGGCACGGATCCTGATGATGTCCACCAACAACATCCTTTCCCCGGCGAATGGGAAACCCATCATTATTCCTACCCAAGACATCGTCCTTGGAATTTATTACATGACCCGGGAGCGCCCTTACGTCAAAGGGGAGGGAAAAGCCTTTTCAAACTCGGAGGAGGTCCGAATCGCTTACGATGCGAATGAGGTCGACCTTCATGCCCGAATCAAGGTCCGATTAGATGGGGAGCTCGTTGAGACCACTGTGGGCAGAGTCCTCCTGAAGGAAATTCTCCCTGAGGAGATCCCGTTTCGATTGATCAACAAGGTCATGAAGAAGAGCGAGCTCGCCAATCTCATCGACTATTGCTACCGGTATGGCGGAGATAAGAAGACCGTTCTTCTCTCCGATCGGCTGAAGGGTTTGGGTTATTATTATGCGACCTTGGCCGGGATTTCCATCTCCCTTGACGACATGCTGATTCCTTCCAACAAGGAAAAACTCCTTCGAGAAGCCCAGCAGGAGATCGAGAGGGTTCAAGAACAATATACGGAAGGATTGATTACAGATGGAGAGCGGTACAATAAGGTCATCGATATCTGGGCTCAGGTCACTGAAAACATTGCGGGTGTGATGCTGAAGGAACTGGGAAGCGAAGAGGTGGTGTCCCCTTCCGGAGAGAAACAAACCACGGAGAGTTTAAACCCGATTTACATCATGGCCGACTCCGGAGCTCGGGGCAGCGCCCAACAGGTGCGACAACTAGCCGGGATGCGGGGTTTGATGGCCAAACCTTCCGGAGAGATTATCGAAACGCCCATCACTGCGAACTTTCGCGAAGGGCTGACGGTTTTGCAATACTTCATCTCTACCCATGGGGCCCGAAAGGGACTCGCCGATACGGCATTGAAAACAGCCAATGCGGGATATCTCACCCGGCGATTAGTAGATGTCGCTCAGGACGTTGTGATCAGGGAGGATGACTGCGGCACCCTGGATGGGATCGAAGTGGAATCGCTCGTCGAGGGAGGGGAGATCATCGAATCGATGAAAGAAAGAATTCTGGGCCGCGTGGCCCTGGAAGAAATCCGGGATCCTTTTTCCAATGAGGTGGTCGCCAAAGGGAATGAAGAAATCGACGAGACCCTGGCCGATCGCATTGAAGATATTGGAATCGATAAGGTCAAGATTCGATCCGTGCTTACCTGCAAATCGAAACAAGGTGTCTGTGCCCTCTGTTACGGAAGGGATTTGGCCCGAGGGAGACTGGTCGGTGTGGGGGAGGCCATTGGCATCATCGCTGCCCAGTCCATTGGCGAGCCAGGAACCCAGCTCACGATGAGGACATTCCACATCGGTGGGACCGCCAGCCGGCGGGCAGAACAGACGACATTGGAATGCCGGATTGACGGGAAGGTGAAATTTCTCAATCTCAAGAGCGTCAAAAACCGCGAAGGAAACCTGATCGTCATGAACCGAAATGGAGAAATTGCCATTTTGGATGAAAACGGAAGGGAACGAAGACGGTATTCCGTGATTTACGGCGCCAAACTGAGGGTCAAGGATGGGCAAAAGGTGAACGAAGGAGAGATCCTGGCAGAATGGGATCCTTACTCCATCCCTGTCTTGACGGAGGTCTCAGGGAGGGTGAAGTTTGGGGACATCATCGAAGGGGCGACCATGCAGGAGCAAGTGGATGAGTTTACCGGCCTTTCGAGAAAAGTGATCACCGAATCGAAAGACGCGGAGCTTCGGCCAAGGATCTCCATGAAGGATGAGAAAGGCAGGACCATGAATCTTCCTGGGTCTGCTTCCCAGGCTCGGTATCTCCTTCCGGTCGGCGCGAACATTTTTATCTCCGAGGGAGATATGGTGGAAGCCGGGGATGTCATCGTGAAGATCCCGCGGGAGACGACTAAGACAAAGGACATCACCGGAGGTCTTCCTCGAGTGGCGGAGCTCTTTGAAGCCAGAAAGCCCAAAGAGTATGCCTTGATCAGCGATATTGACGGGGCGGTTGAATTTGGAAAGGACCTCAAAGGGAAGAGGAAGGTGGTCATTCGACCCGATGTGGGCGAGTCCAAAGAATATATGATTCCCAAGGGAAAACATGTCAGCGTCCATGAAGGTGATTTTGTAAAAGCGGGGGAGGCCCTGATGGATGGTCCCTCCAATCCTCATGATATTTTGAGAGTGTTGGGGGACAAGGCCCTGGCTCGATATTTAGTCGATGAAATCCAGGAGGTCTATAAACTCCAAGGGGTCAAGATTAACGATAAGCATATCGAGGTCATCGTTCGCCAGATGCTTAAGAGGGTAAAGGTTAAAGAGGTGGGAGACACTCATTTCTTAGTGGATGACCAAGTGGAAAAATTTGTATTTGAGGAAGAGAACGCCCGCGTCATGAAGGAAGGAGGAAAACCCGCTGTGGGAGAGCCTCTCTTCCTGGGAATCACGAAGGCGTCTCTCATTACAGACAGTTTTATCTCTGCCGCCTCCTTCCAGGAGACCACCAAGGTACTCACGCAAGCGGCTGTAGCCGGGAAGGTGGACAATTTAAAAGGGTTGAAAGAAAATGTCATCATGGGACGCCTGATCCCTGCGGGAACCGGTCTTCCCAAGTACAGGCAATTAGAGCTCTGGGTAGAGGGGTATACCGGAGAAGAGGTTCCTGAAGGAGGGCAGGGGGAAACTGGAGCCGGGGCGGCTGCCTGAGAATAATAGGGTTCAAGGATTCAAGGGGTCGGGTGGCCAAGTGAAAATCCTTGAAGGAAACATTGAAGGCCCATTCTGTACTGTTACAGAATAGGCCTTTTTTGTCCCCTTTTCTTTGCCTTCGTTTCCATCCCGGGGGAGTTTTGGTTGTTATCTTGACAAGCAATCCGGTTTTTTTCTATATTCAACTTAACCTAATTGCTCCATAGAAACGGCCCCAGCATTTCCCTCTCCCCCATGGGAGAAAGTAGGGTGAGGTGAAAATCAGGTATACGGAGAAGAACCACGGAGTCTGTATTCGCACGCAGACGGACAGAAGTTACTTAAAATAATAAACAAGGAGAACCAACATGGAGAAGATCGGAAAGGTTAAGGATCTGAAGCGCGGAGAATCGATCAATTTTCAGTATCAGGGGAAGGAGGGGATATTAGTAAAAACCCAAAAAGGAAAATTAGTTGCCTACAGTAGGGTCTGCCCGCATGAAGGAGGCACGATTGTTTGGGATGGTGATATTAATAAGTTATTGTGTGAATGTCATCTTTCTATTTTTAATGTTGACGATGGTACGGTATATAAGTACAGCTCCGTTTTTGACAAAATGGATGATCTCACTCCGATAAAGCTTGAGATTGACGACAAGAAGGACATTTACACTGTCTAAAAATGGGAAGGGTCATTCAAATTGCTATTTTAGGGTTTCCAGTTTCTTTTTGGCCAGCTGGGCTTGCTCGGAAAGGGGATATTTTTCGATCACCCGCTTGAGCAAATTTTTGGCATTCGTTTTGTCTCCGAGTTCCGAGAAGGCGAGGGCCTGCTTGAATATCGCTGCGGGTATCTTATCTCCTTCCGGATATTTCACAATCGCCTTCTCATATTCCAAGATCGCCCTCTCATAATCCTTTTTCACATAGTAAGTCTCCCCGATCCAAAACTGGGCATTATCCGAGAGTTCTGTGTTGGGATATTGTTTGAGAAAGGCTTCGAATTTCCTTCGAGCTCCTTCTAAGTCTCCCTTATGAAAGGTCTCGTAGGCATCCCGATAGAGATCCCCCATCCCCGGGGAAACCCCTTTTAGCTCGGAGAGTGCCTCTCTGTTTGAAGTCGACTTTTCCGAGTCCATGGGTTTCGAACCCGACCCGAGCGCCTTTGGTTCCGGTGCCTTGAGACGCTCCTCCAACTCTTTGATCTTTTCCTCCTGAGCTTTTCTTCTTTCTTCCAAGGCTTTCACCCGGCCTTCCATCTCCTCCCTGAGACGGTCCGTCTCTTTTGAAGGCCTCGTGAGAAGTTCCTTAAACTCTTCAACATTTGTCGAGAGGGCCTGGACTTCGGATTGAAGATTCTCGAACCGGAGAGAGAGGTCCGTCTTCAACTTTTGATTTTCTGTCCTCAGATCAGAAATTTCGTTTTTGGTGGAGTTATTTTCCTTCTGGAGGCTGGTGATTTGGGACTGGAGCACATCCAGTCCCCTATCAAGGACTTGGACATCCCTGGTGCTTGCACATCCCAACAGTAACAATCCTATGGAAAAGACAATTCGTCCTTTCATCGTGTCCCCTTTTCACACAAGTTTTTCCCAGGGCAAGCTCTCCTCGGGGAGCTTCGAAATTCCCTGGGGAGTGCTCCGCGTTACTATTTTGCCGTGACAATCGTATGGGCCCTTCGGTTTTTTGCCCAGGCTTCTTCGTTATGACCAGCATCTAACGGTTTTTCTTTTCCATAACTGATCGTTGAAACGCGATCCGGAGAGATGCCTAACGAGACAAGGTAATCCTTTGTGCGGTTGGCCCGCCTTTCACCGAGAGCGAGGTTATATTCGACCGTTCCTCTTTCATCGCAATGGCCTTCGATTTGGACCTTGAGGTTGGTGTATTTCTTCAGGAGGGCAGCGTTTTCCTTCAGAATGGCTCCATCTGAAGGACGAATGTCGTATTTATCGAAGTCGAAGTGAATGTCTTTGAGCAGAGAGCTTTCGAAAACTTCCCCTGCAACGCCTGGGGTCTGCTTGGCGACCAGACTCTTTTCAAATTGTTCTTTGGCTTTCGTTTCCTTTGCGCGCTCTGCCTCGGCCTTAGCGGCTTCTTCTTGCTTGACGGATGGTTCTTCTTTCATCGTTGTTTTTTTTGGACAACCTATCATGATGAGTCCGACGCAGAGGATAAAAATGATGATCAAACTTTTCTTAGCCATGGTAACCTCCCTTGAAGAATGGTGTAGAAACTCATGTTTACCCCGTTAGAAATCCCCGTCATTTTTGGTGGGAACCATCCCTTACACAAAAAGGGCAGAAGGCAAGGTTCCTCTTTTCTATCGGGCTTTACTCAAATCGCCTTGACCAGGCAGGGCTCCCTTCACCTCCTTTCGATGATGTTAAACCCCTCTGATTGAGTCCGTTGTCATTCATAATGTAAATCTTGGATGCCCCCGTCCGGGTTGAACTGAAAGCGATGTAACGGCCATCCGGAGACCAGCAAGGGCTTTCGTTGTTGCCCGAGTTGAACGTAAGGCTTCGAAGCCCGGACCCGTCGATTCCGATGGTGAAGATATGGTAATGGCCTTCTACCCTTGCGCAAAAAGCGATCCGGTCCCCTTTAGGGGACCAGGAGGGATTGGTATTATAGCTTCCCTCAAATGTCAGACGGCGCACATTGGATCCATCCCGTGCCATGACATAAATCTGTGGAGAACCGGATCGGTCTGACACAAAAGCAATCCCCTCACCATCCGGAGACCATGTGGGTGAGGCCTCGTTACTGTATCCCTTGGTCAGTTTCTTCGGGTTTCCGCCGTTCGCATCGATGAGGTAGATTTCCGACTTTCCTTCCATTCCCATCATGAGTGCAATCTTTTTTCCATCCGGCGACCAGGAGGGAGAGACGTTCAACCCCGGGTAGCGGGAGAACAGTTGAAGATTTTTCCCATCTACGCCGACCAGGTAGAGATCCGGATTCCGTCTGAGGTAAGAGGTGAAGGCGATTTTTTTACCATCCGGAGCCCAGGCTGGCGATAGGTTGATGGACTGGTTTTGGGTGATCTGTTTGACGTTCGCACCATCGAAATCGGCGATGAAGATCTCCTTGCCCTCTCCCTGGCGAACCGTGTAGGCGATCTTCGTATTTTGAACTCCCCTCTCTCCCGTGATTTGAAGAACCACCTCATCGGCCATTCTGTGGACTGCGGATCGAACGGTTTGTAAAGGGCCCTCGTACTGCTTCCCGACAAGATGTTTCTGGTCCACCAGATCATAGAGATGAAATGTCAACTTGAAGTCGAGGCCATTCGATTCGATCAGCGTTTCTCCGGCCAAGAGGATTTCCCCTCCCCCGGGGGCCCATTCTTGCAGGGAGGATATGTCCGGGATTCCTTCTTTTTCTCGAAGCGGAGGGGGAAGATGTTGGGCATCGATCACCTTGAAGAAACCGGAGAGGGTAAGATCATTTTTCAGAATCTCATAAACCTTTTCTGACAAAGGAGAAGAGGTTTTGTCTGCGGATTTCCATTTCGCCAAAATGATGGGAATCTGGACAAAGGTTGGAGCATTGATATCAAGGTAGATCCTTGCCTCAGCGGAGGGAGTAACAACGAAAATGACAAAGAGGAAAAGCAAGAGATATCTTTTCATTTTAATATTTACGATTGAATTCAAGGCCAACGGATTCTCCCCACCGGTTTATTATTAAGACAATATTTGTTTGTAAGTCAACCATTTCTTTGACAAAGACCTTCTCGAACGGTCCTATTTCTGAACATTTACCTAGAAAATAGGTTTCGTCTCACGGTAAGGGTAAGGATGCCCGTATCGTCATTCGGTCAGGTTATTGGTCCAAAGAACTTGACGTTACCCTTTGACTATTGACCAAACGGGCTTCGTAACCGTTGCCGTGACCCAATACTTGTCCGATTTTGATTGTTCGAGTGTGACGTATCCGTGATGAAACATTTCTTATGTCAGAATATCTTTTCATCCGCTCTGGTTCCCATTTCCCTTTTTTTCCTTCTGAGAAATCGAAGGAATTCCATGCCCATCGGGGAAAGCGTTCTCCCGCGATGCGAAACGATATAGATTTGTCGAGAGATGGGTTCGATCCCGTCCACATCGATTCGAGAAAGAGTGCCCTGTCTCACTTCTTCCTCGGTCGCTCTTGCGGAGATGAAAGCAAGACCTAATTTCGCCTTTACCCCTTCTTTTACGGAAGAAGTACTTCCCATCTCCATGACCACATTAAACTGTTTTAAACTCTTGCCCTTCTTTCTCAACGCCGTTTCCAATGCGATCTGAGTTCCGGAACCCTCCTCCCGAATAATCCAGGGTTCCTTCAAAAGCTCTTCCAGATTCACCCTTTTCTTTCGGGTCAGGGGGTGATCCGATGGGGCTACGGCGATAATTTCATCCTCTTCGTATTTTTCATAGTGGAGGGATGGATGATTCAACTTGGCACCGATGATACCGTACTCGACGCTGTCTTGGAGGACATATTGGACAATTTCCTTTGTGTCAGCAATCTTAAGAGAAATGGTAAGATGAGGACGTTCTCTTTTAAAATCACCCATGAGCCTGGGAAGAAGATATTCCCCCGGGATGGTGCTTGCACCCAGGGAAAGGTCTCCTCGGATCCCTTCGGAGAATTCGCTCAAGGCATTTAGTAAATCCTTGCGGAAGGATAAAATTTTTGAGGCATATTTCAAGAAAATCTCGCCGGCCTCGGTCAGGCGAACTCCCCTACTCGTCCGGTCGAGGAGGCGAAGGGATAGGCATTGTTCTAAAGCAAGAATATGGCCGCTCACCGTGGGCTGGGTGAGGAACAGATCGTCAGCCGCCTTGGAGAAACTTTTTGAACCGGCGATACGGCAAAAAGTCTCCAGGTGTCGAAAATCAATTTGGGATGGTTTTTTTTTCACTTAGGACAGAATATTAGCTCCCTTTCTTTTCAAATGCAAGCAGAAGCTGGTCGTTTGCCACTTCCTCGCCTCTCCCCGTCGGCCTGCCTGCGCGAAGCCCCGCCTCCCAAAGCCTTGTGCGGCGGGCAGGCGCTTCGGCGAAGGCAGGGGAGAGGCGAGGGTGAGGGGGCCGAATGCGGAAAATGTCTGAAAGAATAGAAATAAATAGGGCTTGGGAAAAACTCCCCAAGCCCTATTTTTTGATTTGATAGAGGTTGAATTTTAGTACATATCACCCATTCCACCCATTCCACCACCACCCGGAGGCATTTGGGGGTAAGGGGCTTTCTTTTCCGGTTTATCAGCCACAATGGCTTCAGTAGTGATCATCAAAGATGCAACGGAGGCCGCATTTTGAAGGGCGAGCCTGACCACTTTGGTAGGATCGATGATTCCTGCCTTGATCATATCCGTATACTCATCCTGTGCAGCATCGAATCCAAAAGCGCCTTTCTCATTCTTCACTTTCTCCGTCACGACAGATCCTTCCTGACCGGCATTATTGGCGATCTGACGGATCGGTTCTTCGAGGGATCTCTTCACAATATCGACCCCGATCTTCTTATCTCCTTCTAATTTCATTTTATCCAGTGCGGGAAGGCAGCGGAGGTAGGCCACACCACCACCCGGAACAATTCCTTCTTCTACGGCCGCCCGGGTTGCGTTCAGGGCGTCTTCGACACGGGCCTTCTTCTCCTTCATCTCCGTTTCTGTGGCTGCACCCACATTGATCACGGCTACTCCGCCGATAATCTTAGCCAGGCGCTCCTGAAGCTTCTCGCGATCATAATCGGAGGTGGTTTCTTCGATCTGAGCACGGATCTGTTTCACTCTCGCCTCAATATCGTCTTTGTCTCCTGCTCCGTCGACAATGGTCGTGTTATCTTTGTCGATCGTGATCCGTTTTGCCCTGCCCAAATCGTTCAATTTGATATTTTCCAGCTTGATGCCCAAGTCCTCAGAAATCACTCTTCCACCGGTGAGGATACCGATATCCTCCAGCATTGCCTTCCTGCGATCTCCAAAACCGGGGGCCTTCACGGCACAACATTTGAGGGTTCCTCGGAGTTTATTGACCACCAACGTAGCCAGGGCTTCCCCTTCGACATCCTCGGAAAGGATTAAGAGGGGTTTCCCCATCTTGGCAATCTGCTCGAGGATGGGAAGCATATCTTTCATGTTGGAGATCTTTTTCTCGTTGAGGAGGATATAGACATCTTCGAGCACTGCTACCATCTTCTCAGGATCGGTGACAAAGTAAGGAGAGAGATATCCCCGGTCGAACTGCATCCCCTCGACCACATCGAGCGTTGTCTCCATTCCCTTCGCTTCCTCTACCGTGATCACACCTTCTTTGCCGACCTTGTTCATGGCCTCAGCAATGATGTTCCCGATGGTTTCATCATTATTGGCAGAGATCTTCCCGACTTGAGAGATCTCCTTCTGATCCTTCGTCGGCTTGCTCAGCTTCTTCAGCTCTTTCGACACTTCCTCGACAGCCATATCCATTCCCCGTTTCACATCCATGGGGTTGGCGCCGGCTGCAACCACCTTCGATCCTTCGCGATAAAGCGCCTGGGCCAAGACGGTGGCCGTCGTCGTCCCATCTCCCGCGGTGTCGGAGGTTTTGCTCGCCACCTCCTTGACCATTTGGGCGCCCATGTTCTCAAACTTATCTTCCAATTCGATTTCTTTTGCTACGGTCACACCGTCTTTAGTGACGGTCGGGGATCCAAAGGATTTTTCCAAAATGACATTCCTTCCCTTCGGGCCCAGAGTGACTTTGACTACGTCCGCTAAGATATTGACTCCCCGCAATATTGCATTACGGGCCTCCTGTTCAAACTTCAGTTCCTTTGCCATTTTGACTTCCCTCCGTTTCTATGTAATTTGTTATTTTCCTTCAATCACTCCTAAGATATCTTCTTCTCTCATGATGAGATGCTCTTCCCCTTCAATCTTGACCTCTGTGCCCGAATACTTTCCGAAAAGAATTTTGTCTCCAACCTTCACGTCGAGAGGGATCAGCTTACCTTCTTCTGTCGTCTTCCCCTTTCCGACTGCGATCACTTTTCCCTCCTGCGGCTTTTCTTTTGCCGTATCCGGAATGATGATTCCACCTTTTGTCTTCTCCTCCTCCTCCAGTCGTCTGACAATCACTCTGTCCTGTAATGGCCTGATCTTCATCTTTAACTTCTCCTTTCTACTCAGTGGTTTTTAAATTTTTGAAATTGAAAATAAGATTAGAATAAGATTAATATGTCGCACCACCTCCTTATGAATTAAAACCCTTTAAAATTAATTAGTTAGGAGTTTTCTGTAAGTTTGGTTGGTTAACAGGTAAAAGATAACCCTCCAGCGCTGCCATTTAGATAATCATCAAAAAGGGGATTGTCAAGGTAAGTTAACGAAATTTTTTCCATTCTATCACATTTTTCTTAAGAAGGAAACAGCAAGGACTATTGAAAATCTTCATTCGATTCGACATAATTAGGGAAATGTTAAGGAGGAAGAATTGACGCAGATCCTTCATCGGTTGAAGTTATTCTTTCCTGCCATTTTTTTTATCCTTTCCATTTTCTCCCCCGCTGAAGCCAGTCCGCTGAAAAGGCCTTTGTCCTTCCAGCACATCACCGCCAAGGAAGGTCTTTCGAGTGAGATGGTGTATGCGATCGCCGTTCAAGGTGAGGAGGTGTGGTTTGGAACGGAAGGCGGAGGAGCTACCCTCTACGATAGGTCCAAGAAAATTTATAAAGCCTATACGACCAAGGGCGAGCCCATGGATAAAGTCGACAAGGGAGTCAGCATCAATTGGCAAAACCTTCTCCCTTATAATCATGTCTCTGTCATCCTTCCGGATGTGGATCGCATCTGGTTTGGCACTTACTTTTATGGTTTCGGAGGGGGTGGAATATCCTATTATCAACCTCAGAAAAGCCCTTCTTGGAAACGTTTCAACACGAACGACGGGCGCGCTAAGAAGGTTGTTTCCATGGCGGTGGATGGAGAATGGGTTTGGGTTGGGTCTGAAAAGGGGCTCTCCCTCCTTGATAAGAAGACAGAGGGATGGAAGAGGTTTTACTCGACGAATGATCGCCTCTCCGGGAACTTTGTCAATTCCCTTCTCGTTCAGCCCAATTTCCTTTGGGCGGGCACAAACGGAGGGATCAGTCGTTTTGAGAAAGTTAAAAAGACCTGGAAGACGTATTCGCAGAAAGATGGGTTAACGGAGACAGAGATCAAAGCTTTGGCCAGTGTCGGACAGAAAATATGGGCGGGGGGTATCGGAGGAACCCTTTTCGAATACGATCCCATTTCAGACCGTTGGAAGAGGATCGAGCCCTCGGACGCATTGAGGAACGGAGGGATTCAGTCGCTCACTGTTGCCAAAGGAAAAGTCTTCGTCTGCAGAGATAATGGGGTAAGCATTTATGATCTTCCGACAAGACAGTGGGAGTCGTTGACGGTTGCCGATGGATTGCTGAGTAATGCCGTTTTTTGTGCAGCCGAGGATAAGAATAGTATCTGGTTCGGAACAGATAAAGGAGCGTCGAGGCTGGTGTTGATACCATAGCTTGATCGAGGTTGAAGTCCGGCAGCCGTAAGAGACGGGGCCGAAACCCTAAACTCGAAACACTAAACTCTAAACAAACTCAAATGTCAAAAGTCCAAATTGAAAACTTTTTTGAGTTTTGAATTTTGGATTTGTTTAGGATTTAGAGTTTAGTGTTTAGAGTTTTCGAATTTAAGACAAGGAGGCCGATTCATGGATTCATCTGATAAAAAGTTGACTCGTCGCCAGTTCATCAAGGGAGCTACTGTTGCGGCAGCACTTCCTCTTCTCGCGAATAAGCTTCCATTTTATGGATCTTTAGCGCACGCGGCAGAAGAGTCTGACTTGGTCATCGCCAAAAATGGTAGCGCTTCCCAACTCCTGCAGGCTGCTATGGCTCCTCTGGGCGGGATGGGGCGCTTTGTGAAGAAAGGGCAGAGGGTCGTCATCAAAGCGAACATTGCCTGGGCGAGGACACCCGATCAGGCCTGCACGAATAACCCGGATCTTATGACGGCATTGATTAAGATGTGCTATGAGACCGGGGCAAAGCGGGTGGCTGTTTGGGACCACACCTGTGACAATTACCAGTTTTGTTTTGCCAGGTCGGGGTTAAAAGAGACGGCTCAAAAGGCCGGGGCTGACATCTTCTCCGGCCATGGCCGGAATTCTTATAAACAGGTCGAAGTTCAGAAAGGCAAGAAGCTCAAGACAGTCGAGATCCTGAGGGATGTGCTCGAATCGGATGTCTTTATCAATTTCCCTATTCCCAAGCAACACTTTGCCACGGAGCTGACGCTTGGAATGAAAAACCTGATCGGGATCACGTGGGACATGGAGCAATTGCATAAGATCGGGCTCCATCAATGCATCGCCGATGTCAATACGGTCAGAAAACCGGATCTGGTTGTGATGGACGCCATCCGGATTCTCACAACGAACGGCCCAAAAGGGCCTGGAAAAACAGAGGACATCGGGGAGGTCATTGCCTCCGCAGATATCGTAGCGGCGGATGCTTATGCCGCCTCCTTTTTCAAGCATCCCAAGACCGGGAGACCGTTCAGGCCGGAGGAGATCCAGTTTGTCAAGAATGCTTATGAGTTGGGCCTGGGCCAGATCAACCTCTCAAAAGTACGGGTGAAGAGGGTTACGGCTGCATGAGAAAAGCGATCCCCTACCTGAGAAGGACGATTCAAGGCCTTTCCTTTTTCTTCCTTCTCTATCTCATCATCAAGGCGGCTTTTCCCCTTGAACTGAAAATCCCGGTAGACCTCTATCTTCGGCTTGACCCTTTTATCGGAATCATTACGATTCTCACGAAGAAAGCGGTCATCCTGAGGATGCTTCCTGCCGTTGGGGTGCTCCTCGTCGTTTTTATTTTTGGCAATTTTTTCTGTGGATGGTTCTGCCCCATGGGCACGCCCATCGACTTCTTCGACCGAATTCTCTTCAGGGAGAGAAAACGGTCCAAGGCGTCTAATGATCAACCGTTCAGAAGGCTCCGCTACGGAATTTTTATCTTTTCTCTCGTAACAGGCCTGATGGCCTTTCAGGTCATGTATATTCTCGATCCCATCAGCCTCATCACTCGAACCCTTGTCATCGCATTCTATCCTCCTGCCATCTTTGTCTTTAATACCCTCATCCCCCAGGTTCAGAGCTTTCTTCCTAAAAATCCGTTTATCATGTCGACCATTCCAATGCCTGTATTCAAGGTAAATCTTCTGATCTTTGTCTTTTTCATCGGTATTCTTGCCTTGGGAACGGTCCGTAAAAGGTTCTGGTGCCGTTACCTGTGTCCGCTGGGAACTCTCTTTTCAATTATTTCACGCTTCCGGATATTGAAACGGTTTGTCACGGAGGATTGTACCCATTGTCTAAAGTGTGTGAAAGAGTGCCCGGTGGGCGCTATCCCGGAAGCGAACCCGCAGCAATACCGGCGGCAGGACTGCCTCTCCTGCTTCAAATGCCTTGAATGTCCGCCTAAGGCAGTTTCTTTTCACTTCGGTTTACCCCGTTGGAAAACGGCGGATGGCGTGGATCTTTCGAGAAGGTATGTCTTGGGATCACTTGGGCTCGGCGTTGTTTCGGCATTGATGATTAAAGCCAATCCTCTCCAGTCAGAGAGCGGATTGAAAAATAATCGACTTATTCGACCGCCCGGTTCTCTTCCCGAAGAACAATTCGTATCCGTTTGCACAGGCTGCGGCGAATGTCTGAAAGTCTGCCCGAATAATGCCCTTCAATCCACTCTCTTGGAGGCAGGTTTATCAGGTCTTTATACGCCAAGGCTCGTCCCCCGAATTGGCTACTGTGAGGAATTCTGTAATTTTTGTGGAAGGATTTGTCCCACGGAAGCCATCCGACCCATTTCCATAGAGGAAAAACACTTGCTTCAGATCGGGATTGCTCATGTCAACAAGACACGGTGTATTGCCTGGGATACAGAAAAAATATGCCTCGTCTGTAATGAACAGTGTTCCTATCATGCCATTGCAGGGGACGATAAGAAACGCCCGATCGTGAAAGAGGAAAAATGTACTGGCTGCGGCATTTGCGAACACAAATGTCCCGTGGATGGCGAGGCAGCTATCGTGGTTTACGCCTCCGGCGTCCAGAAAAAACTCAAACCCGAAAACGGAAACAACACCAAAGGATGACGGGCCTACGCGGATAACGAAAGAACCAGCCTTGTCATGCTGAATTTATTTCAGCATCTCTTCTTCAAAACTCCGAACTAAGACCCCTTGACATATTTAACCGTTATGATATTTTGCACTCGGAAATAAACATTTCTTTTGTTTGGGAAGAAACAACGCAGTTCTCTTTAAAAGATTCAGGCGTTCATTGCATAAAACGCGCTTTCATCGAACCGAAAGAGATTGGAGAATATTTGGCTAACTTCGAGTCACTCATTAAAGATAGCCAGCAGACGGTAGTCCGCACATAGCGGCAAGTAACAAGCCGCAAAGTGTGCCATTGTTATCAGGGCAATAAATTATGAAGATATTTAAAAAAGGACCGATTCAGAGATGGGGAGAAAAAATTGACTGGAAAAGAAGAGTAAAAGCTGTATGTAAGCCTTGTTGGGAAATAAAATATTGTCCCTATGGGCCATTGGTTGAAAGCTTCCCGGTAGAAGAAAATCCTAGTGAGAAAAGCTGCAGGATTTTTGGTCATGACTGCCCCGTATTTTACGTTGCTGAACCTCTGACAGAAACAAAAGAACTCCGGAATATAAGTCGCTCCATCCCAAGAACAACTCAATTCAGAGTTCTAAAAAGAGACAACCAGATCTGCAGGGATTGTGGCAAACCTGTAAAAGACCAAGATATAGAATTCGATCACATAATCCCTTGGACAAAAGGTGGCAGTTCAGACGAACACAATGTGAAACTTTTGTGTCAGGCGTGTAATCGCAAAAAAGGAAAGAAGTTTGAGGATGAACATCTTATTGGGTCGTTAGCCGAACATATCCGAGAACCAGCACCGTTTGAATTTTTGTATCTGTTAATAGAATTCGTAAAGCTTTCACATGCGATACAAAGGGGAGAGAATAGACATTGTACTCCGGAAGATATTTGTAAATTATTTGGCAAAAGGAAAGTCCAATATGAAGACGAAGTTGCTGCTGACTTATTATCCGATGTCGAACTATTCTTTAACTCACCAAAGCCGGAAGAAATTAAGAAAAACGATTTTGATGCTCTAAAATTTAGATGGGGTTATATAGATGGTTCTTTCCATAAATTAGCAGAATCAGCGAAGAAATATGGATTAACTATCGAGCACGTTCTTTCATATGAAAGATTATTTCTTCAAAGATTAGGTTGGCCAATCAGGCTATCAGCGGCCGATAAGAAGAAATGGGTACGTCTTTAATCACAACGACATGAAAAGACCAAGGGGTGGGGCCGTGACCCGAGGCAGATTGAACAGGTGATTGAAAAGGAGGTAGAGATATGAAGGCGATTGGTGTGAATGGGAGTCCGAGAAAAAAGTGGAACACGGTCACTTTGCTGAAAAAAGCCCTTGAGGGTGCGGCATCAGAGGGGGCGAAAACGGCATTGGTTCAGCTTTACGACTTCGACTACAAAGGATGCATCAGCTGCTTTGCCTGTAAGATGAAAGGTGGCAAGAGCTACGGCAAGTGTGCCGTCAAGGACGGGCTGACGCCGCTCTTAAAAAAAGTGAACGAGGCCGATGTCATCTTCCTGGGATCGCCCATCTATTTCGGAACGGTCACCGGAGAGATGAGATCCTTCATGGAGCGTCTCCTCTTCCCCCTGATGACCTATACCGATCCTCCGGGGACTCTCTTTTCTCGAAAGGTTCGTACAGCCTTTATCTATACTCTGGGCGCGCCTGAAGCCATGGCAAAAGAGCGCGGTTTTGACAGACATATACTTTTGAATGAAATGCTGATGAAAATGAACTTTGGGGCTTCGGAAACCCTATGCAGCTACGATACCACCCAGTTCGAGGATTATTCGAAGGTGTATGCGCCTCGTTTCGATCCCGAGAAAAAGGCAAAGGTACGGAAAGAAGTGTTTCCAATCGATTGCGAGAACGCCTTTAAGATGGGCGCCAGGTTTGTGAAGGAACTGAAGTAGTTTGGCAAAAGGGCAGGGGCAAGTCGTTATTTGAAATATGCCGTGAAGCGGATAAACGAGAGTCTTATATGATATCGTCCAAATTCCGGGACCCGTGGATGACACGATGAATTTCAACGGTTTTAGCACGAATCATGTAGAATACGAGGTAGGATTCAATAACAAGGATTCGATAACCTGAGTGCCTGAGTTTTTCTTCACGTGGCATATGACCGAGGAAAGGGTGTGTTTTGAGGCTGCCGATGCGCTGATCGATCTTTTCAACAAACGCTGCGGCATTTGCGGGACTGTCATTTGCGATCCAGTCGAATATTGAAACAAGGTCGTCAACGGCAACGGGGAGGTAACGAAGCGTATACTTATTCGCCATGCAAGCGTTTCCTGAGCTTGTTTATCACTTGCGTATGTGTAAACCCTTTTTCCCCTGCCGCAGCTTGGGCTTGAGCGACAGCGAGCTTTTCAAAAAGCTCCACCCTCGCCTTAAGTCTTTCATAATGCTTAATGCTCATCACAACAAGATCGCCTTCCCCATTCTTTGTCAAATAAACAGGCTCGTCTTGTTTATGGCACAGGGAAGCTATGTCCCTCGTTCGGTTGCGCAGGCTTGAAATGGATTTTATGATTGGCATAGATTCCTCCTTGAGAAGCCGCCGTTACCATTTGCATTTCATATTAGAACTTAATTGTGATAAAATCAAGTACGAATTTGATGCACACTTGAGATAGCAACAGATGAGAGATTGACATTCAAAGACTATCACGCTTCTTTTAGCCTTCGTCGTTAGACGAAAATCGTAGAGGGTTTTTGGAGGCAGAGATGAATGATTTCCCAGAATTCATGAGAAACCCGCTCAATGCGATTGATCCAAAGTCTCAATCGCCCGGAAATGTCGGCTACGTTTATGATGGGATTGACGGCAGCCAGATGGCTTTCTGGACTTCAACGGAAGATGTGATTTCAAAAGAGCATACCCATGACTATGACGAATATTTCATCGTAGTCGAGGGCGAGTACAAACTAAAAATAAATAATCAGGCGACTATATTACGAAAAGGTGATGAATACCATGTTCCCAAGGGGATACCGCATTCGGGGGAATCAAAGAAAGGAACGAGGACGATTTACGCTTTTGGAAGCAAGCGGGCAAAAGAATAAACGAAGACCGGTAGGTTTGCTCGCGGTGCAGTGCAGATATATTAAAGGGTGCCGAAAAGGATGCCCAAAACTTGGGGGCTGTTGGATGAAAGATTGAAATTAATCCTATGTCTGATATAATTTAATAAGTCAGATCAACAGGAGGTAATGACGATGACCACCGTGGAAGCCACATCCGAGGTTTTCTTGACAGCTTTTCGAGCTTTACCAAAAAAGACGAGAGAGGCTGTCGTAGAAAAGATGCTTAGCGATAAGGAGATTTTGGAGGACTTGATAGACACCGTCATTATTGAACAACGCCGCAAAGAACCATCTCGTAATTTGGATGAATACCTTGCTAATAGAAGAAAAAAGGGCAAGTAATGCCGTACACTGTCAAGTTAAAAAGGTCAGCGGAGAAAGAATTAGATAATTTGCCCAAGAAAATCCATGATAAAGTGATAAATATACTCCTTTCATTGAAACAAAATCCACTCCCCCGCAGTTTCAAGAAACTGTGGGGACGCGAAGGCTACAGAATAAGAGTTGGAGATTATCGGATACTCTATCTTATTGACGAATCTGACAAAAACATAGAGGTAGTTTCTGTTGCGCATCGGAAAGAAGTTTACCGCTATTAATGTTTAGAAAAAGCTTGCTTGCGAGTTCCCTCTTTTCTCTCCTTCCTCTTTTGTTTTGAAATAATTGCAAAGAACGGAGGCATTTGACACGGTAAAAATTGAACAGGTGATTGAAAAGGAGACAGAGATATGAAGGCAATTGGTGTGAATGGGAGTCCGAGAAAAAAGTGGAATACGGCCACTTTGCTAAATAAAGCCCTCGAAGGTGCGGCATCAGAGGGGGCGAAAACGGCATTGGTTCAGCTTTACGACCTCGACTACAAAGGGTGTATCAGCTGTTTCGCCTGTAAGATGAAAAGTGGCAAAAGCTACGGCAAATGTGCCGTCAAGGACGGGCTGACGCCCCTCTTGAAAAAAGTGAACGAGGCCGATGTTATTTTCCTGGGATCGCCCATCTATTTTGGAACGGTCACCGGAGAGATGAGGTCCTTCATGGAGCGTCTCCTCTTCCCCCTGATGACCTATACCGATCCTCCCGGGACTCTCTTTTCCCGAAAGGTTCGTACTGCTTTCGTTTATACATTGGGCGCCCCTGAAACCATGGCGAAAGAGTTCGGTTTTGACAGACATATATTTTTGAATGAAGTGCTGATGAAAATGAACTTCGGGGCTTCGGAGACTCTATGCAGCTACGATACCACTCAGTTCGAGGATTATTCGAAGGTGTACGCGCCACGTTTCGATCCGGCGAAGAAGGCGAAGGTGCGAGCAGAAGTTTTTCCAATTGATTGTGAGAACGCCTTTAAGATAGGTGCCAGGTTTGTGAAGGAACTGAAGTAGTTCGGCGAAAGGGTGAGAGGTGTTATGGTTTTTTGGAGGCGGAAATGGACGATTTTCCTGAATTCATGAGAAACCCGCTCAATGCGATTGATCCAAAGTCTCAATCACCTGGAAATGTCGGCTATGTTTATGATGGGATTGACGGAAGCCAGATGACTATCTGGACTTCAACGAAAGATCTGATTTCAAAAGAGCATGTTCACGACTATGACGAATGGTTCATCGTAGTGGAGGGCGTTTACAAACTAAAAATGAATGATAAGGCGATTGTATTAAGAAAAGGCGATGAATATCATGTTCCCAAGGGGATACCGCATTCGGGTGAATCAAAGAAAGGAACACGGACGATTTACGCTTTTGGAAGTAAACGAGCGAAAAGAATAAGTGAAGGCTTAGTGTAGTGATTCAGAAATGACTTCACAAAGACCGTCATTCCGGACTTGATCCGGAATCCAGGGTTCCTAATGAAAATCGGGACCCAGAGTATTAACTGGATTCCCGCCCGGCTTCGCCGAGGCGAGCTTTCACGGAAATGACAACCTTGATTATCATTGTAGCATGGGTATTCAATGTTGGAAATCAGGAGTCCAAGAGAGGTTGTTTATGAGAAAGACGTTTGATGCGGTAAACTTCCAAAGAAAAATCCGTGCTGAATTGAGCAAGCAGTATCTGGAGAATCGCGAAGGTTTCCTTGAGGAACTCACGGGAAAATACCGTAAGTTAAAGAAATCCAAAGGTCGGCGCACACTTCAGATTACAACGGTACAAAAATAAGAAGAATCAGGTCGTACACCTTTCTCAGACATCGAAGATGTTAACTGCTTACCCAGGAGATCCTTTGGAAAACGGAAAATGAAGGGCGGACGGATTAAAGAAGAGCTCAAGAAACAACTGAAAGCTCTCCTTAACAGTATGGATTTCGTCAGCGAGCATTTTCTTGATGGTAAGAAAATGAATGGAAGGGAATTTTCGCGTTTCTTTCGCATTTATCAGCAGCTTGGGTTAGCCTGGGAATTCTTGGGCTTGCAGTGCAAGCATTGGGATGGATACAGAAAAACGAGGGATAAGAAGGAAATCTGCAAAATATGCGGGAAAGTCAAAGGGGTCGATGACTCTTATATCCTGTTATCCAACAAGGGGCCTAAGAAATTAGGAGTGAAGTTGAAACCTAATTCCAAAAAGACTTTTGAAACCAAAAAGGATGCGGAGATCGTGAGCGATATGATCGATTTCTATGGAGCTTTGGTAAACGTGGATGTACATAACTCCTATAAATCAACCGTGTTGGGCAAAGGGATTAATATTGCTGCAGAAAGGATAGTCAATGTAAAGGAAGGCAACGTGGTATGCTCTATTGACCAGCGTCTCATTCACATAAGAATGCGTGATAACGACATAAAGGCTGGGAAAAAGAAATACGGTGGGTTCCCATGGGAGATAAGAAGGAAGGATTTGAAGCACTTCCCAGTTCTTTTTGATTTTGATGAACAACATAGATTCTTGGGACTGACGATTTTTAAATGATTTTCCCCTTTTCCCTCTTTCCTTTTTTGTTGACAAATAATGAGACGACTGTATTACGAAAAGGCGATGAATATCATGTTCCCAAGGGGACGCCGCATTCGGGGGAATCAAAGAAAGGAACGAGAACGATTTACGCTTTTGGAAGCAAGCGGGCGAAAAGAATAAACGAAGACCGGTAGATTTGTTTTGCGGTGCACCGTCGCGTGACGACGCCACAAGCGCATGCTCCAGAATCTGGCGGCTCCGTCTCAGCCGCACACGTTCGGTAGAAAGGTATGTTAATGAAAAGTCTGAAAAGGTGGTCGTTCGGGATATCGATAATATTTCTTTTGCTTATTGTATCGCCTGCATCGGCAGAAAAGTGGAGCCGGCGTTATATCGAAAGCCTTCCGGATTCTGCCTTTGCTGCCATTGAGATTGCGAAGGATGGGAAGAAAATCCGACATCTTCCCCATCATAATCATTCAGGAGAGGTCGATATTGATCATTTGAGGAGCGCTTTAGGCAGAATTCATCAGGTGAAATGGATAGATCCTGCAAACTTTGCCAAGGCCAAAGATCATTTGGATCAGCACTATCAGGTGTATAAGCAGGAGTGGGCGAAGGACCGTGGGTTAAAAAGTCCCATTAACATCAATCGGGCGTCGATCAATGAATTGATGCAACTCCCTCATGTTGGGGAAAAACTTGCCATAGCGATCATCGAATATCGAAAAACTCATGGAGGTTTCAAAACCATATCCGAGCTTACGCATGTTCCTGGCATTGGAAAGAAAATAGTTGGGGACATCGAAGATCTCGTCACTTTGGAATAGATCTACTCCTTATTTGAAATCCCTTTCTGCGATGGCTTCGACTTAGCTTTCCAAGCTTGGTGCCGGTGCTCAAATAGGTGAGGGGACACCGCCATATCGTGTGGCCGATTCTCATTGACACACTACTCCGGTTTTTGTATATTCAATTCACAACCCATCCCGAAGCAGTTTCTTATCACTCAAATAGGTTCCTCTTTGTAAGAGCGGGCAGGGTATTTTTCATTGGCAGATCTTTCAAGAATCGCATTCTGAAAGGAGGATAGACATGATCAACCACAGATGGAAAATGGGAATTGTTCTGTGCTTTCTTTCGATTGTTCTGGTCTGCGGCCCAGCCCTTGCCGCAGAGAACCCTGCCAAGCCCATTAAAATAGGCGTTCTTTTCATCATGTCCGGGCCTATGGGGGGCTACGGCAAGCATGGATCCCAAGCAGTTGAGCTCGCCCTTGATGAAATAAACGGCAAGGGTGGAATCCTGGGAAGAAAGGTGGAGGCTATTTTCGAAGATGACAAGATGAAGCCCGAGGTGGGCGTTGAGATCGTCAACAAGTTCATCAAAAAGGATAAAGTGGACTTCATCATAGGACCCACATCGAGCGCTATTGCGGTAGCCTTGGCTGACCTGGTCCTGGGAACAAAAGAAGATCCTCGTTCTTACTCAGGCAGCGGCCAGCGCTCTCACAGACGTTAAATTCAATCCCTACCTATTCAGCACATTGAGTAATGCCCTGATGCACTCGCGCGCCGGAGCGTACTTTATGGCTCCAAAAGGATATAAACACTGGCTGAACATTGGACCGGATTACGCTTACGGTCGTGAGTCCTGGGCATTGTTTATTTCAAAATTGAAGGAGCTTCAACCGGATGTGGAGGTTGTGGGCGAATTGTGGCCAAAGTTGATGGAGAAAGACTTCACGCCTTTTGTGCAAAAGATCGTAGAAACCAAACCGGATGCCGTCTGGTCATCTCTCTGGGGCAATGATGCCGTCAATTTTATAAAACAGGCCCTGCCCACCGGCTTGTTTAAAAATGTGAAGTTCGCCTTCACAGACGGCGCTGCCCTGGAGACGCTGATCCCTCTTGGGAAAAACATGCCTAACGGAGTCTTCGTGTCAGCTCGTTACTTCTTCCTTACCCCAGATTCAATCTTGAACCGCAATTTCGTCAAGACCTACCTTGACCGGTTCAAGGAGTACCCCGACTACATGGCTCAGGAGACTTACGCAGGAGTCTATTTCCTGAAAGCCGCCATAGAAAGGGCTCGAACCACAGAACCGCAAAAAGTGATTAAAGCTGTAGAAAGGGAACCTCTGGCCTGGGAGACCCCGGAGGGGTGGAAAATCATGAGGAAAGAGGATCACTCGGTTGTAGAGGGTGTCGTGTGGGGTGAAACCATGTTCAGTGACAAGTATGGTTTCTCCGTTCTGAAGGATCTGCAATACGTACAGGCAGTGCAGATCTGCAGAACGCCTGAAGAACTGAAAGCCGTCCGGGACAACTACGAAAAAAGGATGAAAGAGGCGAAGAAGTAGTCTAACCCTTCTCTTCCTCGGTCTCTTCCTGGCGGGATTGCTTTATATAATTACCAGCATGGCCGGTTCGAGCTCGGAACAGAAAAAAAGACTCATTCACGAGGAGGAAAAAGAATCCGATAATACCCCCTGATCGCTCTTTAGGAATCCCTCATATTTCTCAGTAACAGAGTCGTGCGCGCACGAAACCAGATTACTTGGCTGAAGCGAATTTTTATGTTTCAAATCGTAATCGATATATTTTTTTAATCGAGATTTTGGTGATTTGTAGGTAAAAGCCTTAACATGGCTTTTTGACCGGCGGGGTTTGGGGAAAATGAAAACTTCTTCCTCCTGAAATCTCTTTTCAAGCGATTCAGTTCAAATTAGCAGAGATGGCAAGCTGGATCGAGGCCGTAAGAACTCTCTGCCATAAGGCATCCTGGATGGTGGATCATGGGAGGATTGATCGCAAACTCATATCCACGGCCAAGTGGTTTGCCGGAGAAGTGGGGATTAAAGTGATTGATGAAGTAGTGCAGATTCACGGCGGATATGGCTATCTAGGTGAATATGGGATTGAACGACTTTACCGAGACGTCAAACTTGCGGAGATCGTCGAAGGAGCCAAGGAGATTGAGAAGTTGATCATCGCCCGGGAGCTCCTTCGGAGAGGGTGAAAGATTTAAAAATTTGATGAAAGGAGAAAGGATCGATGAGAAAGGTCGTGATTGCCAGTAGTGTCAGAACACCCATCGGAGACTTCGGTGGTTTGCTTCAGCCTGTCAAGCCCTTTGATTTAATGATGACGGTGATGAAGGAAAGTTTACGTCGGGCCAAACTCGAAAAGGAAGATCTGGATCAGGTCATCGTCGGAAACTGTTTTGCTCCGGTTGAACAAAATATTGCCCGTGTTGCCTCTCTCCTCATGGGCGTTCCGGATCGAGTTCCAGGCCATACGATCAATTGTGCCTGTGCCTCAGCCTCTCAGGCCATTATTTCTGGAGCCAATGCCATCGCCTTGGGTCAGGTTGATGTCGTCTTAGCAGGGGGTGTGGAATCCATGAGCAATGCGCCCTATATCATGGAAACAGCCCGATGGGGACAACGCCTGCGGCATGCCCAGTTGATTGACTTATTCTGGAAAGGGATGCAGGAGTATCCGGTTGGAGGTGGAATGGGTATTGCCGCAGAGCGGCTCGCGGAGAAATATCATATCAGCCGTGAAGAACAGGATGCACTGGCTCTAAGCAGTCACCAGCGTGCAGTCCGGGCTATTAAAGAAGGAAGATTCAAAAGAGAGATTATTCCAGTAGAAGTCCCTTCTGGGAAGGGGAAAAAGATTGAAGTGGACACGGATGAACATCCTCGGGAAGATACCAGCCTGGATAGCTTGAGCCGTCTGAAAGCAGCTTTTAAAGAGGGAGGCTCTGTGACCGCTGGCAATTCCTCTGGGTTAAATGATGGGGCGTCTGCCATCATTTTAATGGGTGAAGAAAAGGCGAAAGGGATGGGATTAAAACCTTTGGCAACGGTTCGGTCTTATTGTACAGTTGCCTCAGATCCTTATCTTGTTGGCCTTGCCCCTGTTCCAGCGATTCAAAGAGTCTTAAAAGAGACAGGTTTGGTTTTAAAAGATATCCAGCTTTTCGAGATCAACGAAGCCTTTGCTTCATACTATCTCGCCTGCGAAAAGGAGCTGGGTCTTAATCGGGAGACCACAAATGTCAACGGAAGCGGAATCTCTTTAGGACATCCGGTAGGCTCTACGGGTTGTCGAATTTTGGTGACCCTTCTTTATGAAATGGAAAGGCAAGGTTTGAATTTAGGAATCTCCTCTCTCTGTGCTGGTGGGGGAGTGGGCACAGCGATTCTCGTGGAGCGATAGGGGGTTTAATGATGGATGCCTTGCTAAGAGTCAATAACATCGAGGTCGTTTATAATGAGGTGATTCTCGTTCTAAAAGGAATTTCCCTGCAAGTGCCTGAGCTTGGGGTGATCGCTTTATTGGGCGCCAATGGAGCTGGTAAGTCGTCGACTCTCAAGGCCATCACTGGGATTCTTGAGATTCAGAATGGGGAACTTAAAGAGGGCACCATCGAGTTTATGGGAAAGCCCATCCACAAGTTAGATGCTGATCAAATTGTGAAGTTGGGGATCACCATGGTTCCTGAAGGGAGAAAGGTTTTTGATGATCTAACGGTGATTGAAAATCTCATGATCGGGGCCCATACGAGATCAGATCGTTCGTCATTAAAAAAAGATCTGGAAATGATCTATGGTTACTTTCCTATTTTGGCCAAGAGGAAAGATCAACTTTCTATCTTTCTTTCTGGGGGAGAACAGCAGATGCTGGTCATCGGTCGTGCTCTCATGTCGAGGCCGAAATTAATGATGCTGGACGAACCCTCTCTCGGCCTTGCTCCCCTTTTGGTCAAAGAAATCTTTGCTATTTTAAAGACGATTAATCAGGAACAAAGAGCCGCCATTCTTCTGATTGAACAGAATGCGCGTATTGCACTGAACTTTTCTCAGTACGGATATATCATGGAAAATGGAAAGGTCGTCCTCGATGGACCCTGCAGAGACCTGATGGAGAACGAAGATGTGAAGGAGTTTTATCTGGGGATCATCGACGAGGAAACGAAGAAGAGTTATGCAGAAGTGAAACACTACAAACGCAGAAAACGATGGCTTTCTTAGTATGTTTGGGTTACCGGAGTTTGGAATTTTGGGTTACGTAGAGAATATATTTCCAAATCCCCCCAACCCCCCTTTACTAAGGGAGGGCGAGGGGGGATTTATGATTTTCATGGTTCGCGGATGACGAACCCGTCATGTAAAATTTACTTGGGGTTTGTAATTTGGGGTTTGGAGTTTTGATCTCATGAAAGGTCAAGAGTTACTTGAAGCGTACGATTTTTCTAAGAAGTAGAAAGAGCTGAATTGCCACCGATGATGGATCAACTCGAAATTAAAAATTTAACCCTTGAATTTCGTGGCATTGTTGCACTTCAGCGGGTCAATATGAAGGTCAGAAAAGGGGGGATCCACGCAGTCATCGGCCCCAATGGCGCAGGGAAGACCTCTCTTTTTAATTGCATCAGCGGGGTCTATAAGCCTTCGGAAGGAAACATTTTTTTTGAAGGTGATTCCATTCTCAATAAAAAGCCACACGCGATAGCGGCCTCTGGCATTGCTAGAACTTTTCAGAATATTGAGTTGTTTCGCCATATGAGTGTTATTGATAACTTGCTTCTAGGTCGGCATCATCGATTTCATTCAGGTCCCATCTCGGGCATCTTCTTTTTGGGGAAAGCCCTCCGGGAAGAGATCAAACATCGTCAAAAAGTGGAAGAAGTGATCGATTTTCTGGAGATCGAGAAGGTCCGGAAAAAAACCGTGAATGCCCTTCCTTATGGAATTCAGAAGAGGGTTGAACTGGGACGGGCCTTGGCCATGGAGCCAAAGATTCTACTACTGGACGAGCCCACCTCTGGGATGAATGTGGAGGAGACAGAGGATATTGCGCGGTTTGTTTTGGACATCAAGGAGGAACTAGAGATCACTGTCATCATGGTGGAGCATGATATGGGAATAGTGATGGACATTGCCGATTGGATTACGGTCCTCAATTTTGGGTCCAAGATCGCCGAAGGGACCCCCGCAGAAATTCAAGCCGACCCAAAGGTCATTGAGGCGTATCTTGGCGGAGAAGATTAATCCGCAAGAGTGATGTCATGAAAGAAGATACTCTCCCTAAACTTTTTCTGAGAAATGTAAACCGGTATCGTGATCGGGTGGCCCTCCGTGAGAAAGATCTAGGTATCTGGAAGCGGGTGACCTGGGGAGATTATTACGAGCATACTCGGAATTTCGCCATGGGACTGAAGGCTCTAGGATTTGAACCTGGCGACAAGGTTTCCATTCTGGGAGACAATTGCCGCGAATGGCTCTATGCGGATATTGCTGCTCAATCTCTCCACGGCATTGCGGTTGGGATTTATCCAACCGATGTGGCTCGACAGGTGAAATATATACTTAAAAATTCTGATTCCAAATTTGTCGTTACAAGGGATCAGGAGCAGGTGGATAAAGTCCTTCAAGTGAAGAATGAACTTCCCCTTCTGAAAAGAGTGATCGCCATTGATATGAAAGGGCTTCGAAGATACAAGGATCCTTTGATCACCAGTTTTGATGAGATGGAGAAAGAGGGTCGAACGTTATACGAGCAGATGCCTAATTTTTTTGAGGAAAGCATCCGCTCTACGCAAGCCGAAGATGTGGCCATCATTGTTTACACTTCAGGGACTACCGGTGATCCCAAGGGGGCGATGATTAGTCATAAAGGAATGATCAGCATGGTGAGAGGACTTTCGCGGGTTCTGGAGTTCCGATCGAATGATTCCGTCGTTTCTGTTCTCCCCCTCTGCCATATTGCGGAGCGAATGTTTTCTTTGATTTTTCCCATGTATGTGGGATACACCGTCAATTTCGCCGAGAGCGTCAATACCCTTCAGGAGGATATGAAAGAAATTTCTCCTACAGCCTTTCTGAACGTCCCCCGCATCTGGGAGAAGATGCATTCAAACATCATGATTCGAATGCAGGATGCGGTGTTCTTCAAGCGATGGGTCTTTAAAGCGATGGTACCCATCGGTGGGCGAGTCTCCCAATACAGACTGGAGAATAAGCGTGTCCCGTTGTGTTGGAGATTCTTGCATTGGCTCGCCTATCTCCTCCTCTTTCGTGCGCTCAAAAACCAGTTAGGGCTTTTGCAAACCCGCATCTTCGTCAGTGGAGCCGCCCCTCTTTCACCTGATCTGATCAAGTTTTATCATTCCATAGGGGTGCCGGTTCGTGAATGTTACGGGATGACAGAGATGAGCGGCATCTCCTTCATGCCGAAAGACCATGAGATCAAGGTCGGTGGCGTTGGTAAGCCTATCCCAGGTGTTCAATTTAAATTAGGTGAAGATGGGGAAATTTTTCAAAAAGGGGATTCCGTTTTTGTCGGTTATTACGGCAACCCGAGGGCTACCCAAGAGACGATTGTGGATGGCTGGCTTCAGACCGGCGATGTGGGTCAGGTGGATGAAGAGGGAATTCTCTACCTCACAGACCGAAAAAAAGACATCATTATCACGGCCGGTGGGAAAAACATCGCTCCTTCGGAGATCGAAAACAAACTTAAATTCAGTCCTTTTATCAAGGAAGCCATTGTCATCGGAGATCGGCGGAAATATCTCTCCTGCCTGATTCAAATTGATCTCGAAAACGTTTCAAACTGGGCACAGAATAATAAGATCGCTTATACCACTTATAAAAGCCTTGCGGCTCATCCGGGTGTCAATAAACTCATCGGAAAGGAAGTGGAGGAGGTCAACAAGCATTTCTCCCGTGTTGAGAGCATTAAAAAATTTAAGATCCTTGAGAAAGAATTAGACCCGGATGATGAAGAACTGACGGCGACCATGAAGGTCAAAAGAGCTGTGATTGAGAAAAAATTTAAGGATATTATTGAGGCCATGTATTAGGCTCCGAGCAAGGAACATCGCAGTGAAATCAGAATTATTATTCTTTATTCAGTTATTCGCGAGCGGTATTGCCGTGGGTTGTCTTTATGCTCTGATCGCCTTGGGTTTTGTACTCATCATCAAGGCCACGGATATTCTGAATTTCGCTCATGGTGAAGTGATCATGATCTCCTCTCTCCTCTGCTACTTTCTGATGGCAAAGTATCATTTCTCTTTCTTGACGGCCTCTTCGATCACCATTTTAATCGCTGCCTTACTGGGTGTTTTAACCGAGAGGGTGGTCCTCAGGCCCATGTTGGGCGAACCCATCTTTGCGGTCGTCATGATCACCATCGGCCTAAGCATCTTTCTAAGAAGCATGGCTGGCATCACTTTTGGTCATGACAATTATGTCTTTCCTTCTCCTTTCCCGAAGGAACCGATTCGCTTGGCGGGGATCATCCTTTCCATGACACAGATATGGGTCATGATCTGCACCACCCTATTAGTATTCATCTTTTTCATCTTTTTTAAATACTCTCGTATGGGTCTTGCCATGAGAGGGACGGCCAATAATCAGGAGACCGCCTTATTGATGGGCATCAGCACGAAGCGCGTCTTTGCCATGGTCTGGGGGATTGCTTTTGTGACGGCTGCGATTGCAGGTATCTTCCTTGCAAATGTGATGGTGGTCAACATCGGGTTGACCTTCACGGCGATCAGTGCCTTTCCAGCGATTATCTTGGGAGGCCTGGAAAGTATCCCCGGTGCAATCATCGGGGGGCTGGCTATCGGGGTCATTGAGAATTTAGCTGGAGGGTACTTAGACCCAGTCGTTGGAGGCGGGGTGAAGGATGTGACGCCCTTTGTGGTCCTGTTTTTAGTCCTGATGTTCAAACCTTACGGCCTCTTTGGAAAAGAAGAGATTGAAAGAGTCTAGCGTGGCAATCCGAAGCAAGACATTCCGAGAAAGTTATTATGAGGATATCAAACTGTTTCAGACCATCTGGATTCGCATCTGGATATCCCTCTTTTTGTTAATGCTGGTCACCTTGCCTTTATGGGGCAACCCTTATGTGATTTATCTGATCAACCTTTCCTGCATTGCTGTGGTCGCTGCCTTGGGACTTAATCTTCTTATTGGCTACACAGGCCAAATTTCTTTGGGCCACGCCGCCTTCATTGCCATCGGAGCCTACACCACAGCAATTCTCTCGACCAAAGTTGGCCTTCCCTTCTGGGCGTGTTTGCTTGCCAGCGGAGGAGTGACAGCCATCGTTGGCTTTAGCCTCGGCGTTCCCTGTCTGAGACTGAAGGGCCTTTATCTCGCTATGGCTACCATGGCCTTCGGCGTTGTGATAGATTTTGTGGTCATCACTTGGGGAAAGCTGACAGGAGGTGTTCGGGGTATTAATGTAGCTAAGGTTTCCATTTTCGGCCATCCCTTGGATTCGGACAATAAAATGTATTATTTTCTCGTGGTGTTGACCATCCTGACTGTCTTGGCTATCAAGAATTTCAGTTCGCACCCGAGTCGGCCGAGCCTTTATTGCCATTCGTGACCGGGATATCGCTGCAGAGGTGATAGGGGTCAATATTACAGCCTACAAAGTGATGGCTTTCACCATCAGCTCTTTCTTTGCAGGGATTGCGGGAGCGATGTATAGTTATACGATGGGTTACATCCATCCTGATCACTTTACCTTACTTCTCTCTGTGCAGTATCTGGCGATGATCATTGTGGGTGGGCTGGGAACGATTCTGGGTTCTATCTTTGGGGCTGTCTTCATCGTCCTCGTCCCCGAACTGATTAAGGCCATTTCCCGGGCTTCAGAGATTGTCATTCCAGCCCTGAAAGGAAAATATGATGAGGAATGGAACATCGCTGTCTTTGGACTTTTGATCATGATTTTTCTGATCTTTGAGGCGGATGGACTCTATGGGATCTGGGGTCGGATTAAAACCAGTTTTAAGAACTGGCCGTATACGTATTAATACAGACGCATTAAATATTATTACATTTCATTGAATTACCCCTCACCCCATCCCTCTCCCCAGCGGGGAGAGGGGAGGGTGAGGGGGCCTCCGTGTCAAAGTATTAAACGCATTTGTATTAGTTAGAAAATAAGGATTCCGTCCAAAGGCAACGGTGAAGATGCCCGTTTCGTCGTTCGGTTACGCTTTGGCTCGGCTAATTAACGGAAAAAGAGGTGATCGTTATCGATACTCGTATCGATGCGAGAAACTCGGAAAGAAAACTTGACAACCCAGCTTCTGTTAACGAGCCTCGATACAAGATTCGACAACGATAAAGGTGAGCCTTTTATAACCAAACGGGCTTCTTAACCTTTACGTAAAACCGATTTTCACCATTTCATTGAAGGAGGTGCTTTATGAAGGGAAGAGGAATGTGGATGGGGTTTTTGGTTTTCTTTTTGGTTTGTTTTTTGGCCGTACCATGTTTTGCTCAACGGGGAGTGACTAAGGATACGATCAAGCTTGGACTGATTCTGGTGAAAACAGGACCTGTGGCGGCCCTGGGCTTGCCCAACGGGAACGGAATGGTTGATTATTTGCAATATCTCAATGATACTGCGGGAGGAGTCGCCGGGAGGAAGATCGAGGTCATTTGGGAGGATGATTCTTTCGAAGCCCCAAAGTCTGTGGCTGCCCTTAAAAAATTAATTACACGAGACAACGTATTAACCGTCATTACCACAGGGGGATCACAACAGACCATGGCCAACTTGGAAAACATCAATCAATACAAATTGCCCAATATCCCAAATGCCCTGATGAAGGAGTTTTACGAACCTTTTCAGCCCTATATCTTTGCGATGGGCGCTACTTATGAGGCGCAGTTCGAATGCATCGTGGATTATATTTTTAATGACCTCAAGGAGAAAAAACCTCGTATCGGAGTTGTCTATGAAAAGAAAGAATACGGGATAAAGGGAATGGAGGCAGTTAAGAAAAGGGCAAAGGCGTACGGGGTTGACCTAGTTTCTGAACTGGCTCTGCCTACAGGAGCTGTGGATGCCGGCTCTCAAGTCCTTACTTTGATGAACGACAAAGTGGACTATGTCGTCACCTGTCTTCTCCTTCCGCCAACCATCACCTTTGTAAAAAGTGCGGAACAGTATAAGTATCGGCCGAAACATATCTTCGGCTTCAACTGGGCAACTGACGATATGCTCGTTAAGGCTTGTGGTGAAGCAGCGAAGAATTATATCGGTGTGAATTTTGTCGGTGCTTGGGGGGATGAGTCTCCAGGTATCAAGCTGGTCCGTCAGATCGCACAGAAGTACAACCGGACAGAGATCGGCCTGACCTCGCTTTATATAAACGGAGTCGGCGTTTCCATGCTTTTCGCAGAAGGTTTCAAGCGGGCAGGTAAGGATCTGACCCCGGACAGTCTAAGGGCGGCGTTAGAGACTTTAAAAGACTACAGTACCGGCGGGGTCCTACCACCTATTACGTACACCTCCAAGAGCCACGAACCGGCTGAGATGGTGAAATTTTTTAAGGCAGATGTGGTCAACAAACGATTAGTTACAATGACGGACTGGCGAAAGCCAAAAGCAATGAAATAGCTTTGCAAAATCCTGACAGGTAATTCGTGAGGATTTCCCGCCAGGGCTATTCGTTGGCAGAAATTTTAAACTGCGAACAAGAGAGTGGTGTTTTGTCCTGAGATAGGGAAGGTTTGAAAGGAGATATTCGATATGGAGTTGAATAAAGTTGCAGTGATGGGTGCTGGAATGATGGGAACCGGTATTGTCCATGTTGTTGCAATGGGAGGATATACTGTCTCGATCAGGGATATCGCTGCAGACTTTTTAAACAAATCAAAAAAGAAGATAGAACAAAAATTAGGGGAATTAGTAGAAAAGGGAAAGTTATCAGAACAGGATTCAAGAAGTGTATGGAGCAGAATGACTTTTACGGAAGACCTCAAGGTCGCTCTGGCGGAAGCCGATCTCGTCATCGAGGCCGTTCCGGAAGATCTGGGGTTAAAGAGAAATGTTTTTACTGAGCTAGAAAAAATGGCCAAGCCATCCGCGATCTTTGCGTCGAATACCTCAGAACTAAGCATTAGCTCTCTGGCAAGCAGCACGCGCCGGCCCGAGCAGGTGATAGGCACCCATTGGTTTTTCCCGCCGCAGGTGATGAAATTGATCGAGGTGATCGTCACGCCGGAAACTTCTCGGGAAACATTGGAGACGACGGTGACCTTCTGCAAGAAAATAGGGAAGGAGACCGTTATCTGCAAAGATGCCCAGGGGTTTATCACCAGCCGTGCCATTTCTGCGCTGATTGTTGAATGTCTGAGAATTTATGAAGAAGGAATTGCTTCTATCGAGGATATCGACAAAGCAATGAAGCTCGGCTTCAACCATCCGATGGGTCCTTTTCAACTCATTGATATGTCTGGGGCAGATGTTGTTTATCATTCACTTGAAGGATTGACGAGGGTCTTTGGGGATCGCTTTAAGCCCCCCAAGAAAATGGCAGAATTGATAAAAAATGGAAATTTGGGTCAGAAAACTGGCAAGGGTTTTTATTACCATGGTTCAAAATAGTCCGTAAGAGGATTTTTGAAAATGAGAGGGAGAGTTTATTTATTAAGTGCTGTGCGGACCCCCTTTTTTGTAAGCTGTGTTCCGTCGCAGAGGTTACAATTCTGCTATGAACCCTCTGTTTCCGACACCTCAAAAAAGCGAGGATTTGATTTCCATATGTTCACCTGGGATGCGTGATTTCAGGGTGTACTCGTTAGGCAAGAGACAATTTAACAGGGTCTGTCAGATTAAGTATCGTTCAAGACATTTTATTCGTATAACGGTTTGCCTGCATTGCAAATCCCCCCTTTTCCCTCCTTCCTTTTTTGTTGTAAAATGATCTCATGAATCAATTTAAACTCGTTTCCGAATTCCAGCCCAAGGGCGATCAGCCCCAGGCCATTGACTTATTGAGTGATGGTGTTCTGGAAGGTGCTCAGCACCAGGTCCTCTTAGGCGTGACCGGTTCCGGAAAGACCTTCACCATGGCCAATGTGATTGAGAGGGTCCAGAAGCCCACGCTGGTCATCTCGCACAACAAGACTCTGGCCGCCCAGCTTTATGGCGAATTCAAAGAACTCTTCCCGGAGAACTCGGTCGAATTTTTCGTCAGTTATTACGACTATTATCAACCCGAAGCTTATATTCCCTCTACCGACACCTATATCGAGAAAGACACTCAGATCAATGAAGAGATCGATAAGATGCGCCACTCCGCTACCCGCTCCCTCCTTGAAAGAAACGATGTCATCATCGTTGCTAGCGTTTCGTGCATCTACGGTCTCGGATCTCCGGAGGCTTACCATGGAATGCTCCTCTACCTGGAGAAGGGAATGGAAATCTCCAGGGAAGCGATTCTTGCAAAATTGGTTGAGATTCAGTACGAGCGAAATGATATCGATTTCCATCGGGGGACCTTTCGGGTTCGAGGCGATGTAATCGAGGTCTTCCCTGCCCATGAGGAAAGCCGGGCGATCCGGGTGGAGCTTTTTGGCGATCAGGTGGAGGAGATTTCTGAGATTGATCCCTTAAAGGGAAGAGTCGTCGAACGTTTGGATAAAGTACCCATCTATCCGGGAAGCCATTATGTCACTCCTCCGGACCGATTGGAGAAAGCGATTCAGAGCATCCGTGAGGAGCTGAAGGAAAGGCTGGAATGGTTTAAATCCCGGAATCAACTTCTGGAGGCGCAGAGGCTCGAGCAGAGGACAAAATTCGATTTAGAGATGCTGAGGGAACTCGGATATTGTCAGGGGATAGAAAACTATTCACGTCATCTCACCGGAAGGAGCGCAGGAGAACCTCCTCCCACTCTTCTGGATTATTATCCCAAGGACTGTCTTTTATTCATCGACGAAAGCCATGTGACCGTTCCGCAACTGATCGGGATGTACCGGGGAGATCGGTCCAGGAAAGAGACGCTGGTGGAATACGGATTTCGTCTCCCCTCGGCGCTGGATAACCGGCCTCTCATGTTTGAAGAGTTTCAGGAACGGGTTCGTCAGGTCGTCTATGTCTCAGCCACGCCGAGTGAATATGAAATGAGAAAGAGCCATGGCAAGATTATAGAGCAGATCATCCGGCCGACCGGATTGAGCGACCCTCTCCTCGATGTCAAACCGGCGAAGAACCAGGTCGATGATCTGTTGGCCGAGATACAGAAGCGGATCAAGGGAAAAGAACGGGTCCTTGTCACCACGCTCACAAAGCGAATGGCTGAAGATCTGACCGAATACTATGCCGATCTCGGGATCCGGGTGAAATACCTCCATTCCGATATTGACACCCTCGACCGGGTGGAAATCATCAGAGACCTCCGATTGGGCAAGTTCGATGTCCTGATCGGGATCAATCTTCTAAGGGAGGGACTCGACCTTCCGGAGGTTTCTCTGGTCGCCATTTTGGATGCCGATAAGGAAGGTTTTTTGCGGTCTGAGAAATCTCTCATCCAGACTTTTGGGAGGGCTGCGCGAAATGTGAACGGCCAGGTCATCCTCTATGCGGATAAGATGACCCAATCGATGGATCAGGCGATTTCAGAGACGAACCGGAGGAGAAAGATCCAGGAAGAGTACAACAGAGTTCATGGAATTACACCACAGACGGTGAAGAAGTCGGTTCGAAATATCATGGCTTCGGTCTACGAAGCGGACTATCTGACAATCCCGGCTGTATCCGACGTTGAAGAAGCGTATGTTCCCATCAAAGAGATTCCCACGATGATCCAGAAGCTCAAAAAGGAGATGAAGGAGGCAGCCAGTCATTTGGAGTTTGAGCGGGCCGCGGAGATTCGGGACAAGATCGTACGCCTCGAAGAGATGGAATTAAAAATGAAGTAAATATAACGAAATTTCAAGCCTTCTCTGGCTTGGCCATTTCCTCAATGGCCTTTAGTTTTGATATCTCCCCGAGGGCAATCAGCGTATCCCCGGCCCTCAGCGTGCTTCCAAATGTCGGATTGAATTTCGTGTCACCCGTCGATTGTTTGATAGCGACAATGATGACTCCCAGATCTCTTCCAATTCCACATTGTTCCAGTGTCGTCCCGATGAGACTTGAGCCCTCCTGAACGGCGATTTCCTGCATTTGAAGTTCGATGTTCCCGCTCTTGGTGGCGAACTCAATAAAATCAACCACCGTAGGTTTCAATACGGTATGAGCCATCCTCAAGCCACCGATATGGTAAGGCGAGATGACCTTTGTGGCCCCTCCCCGGAGCAGCTTTTGTTCCGAATCCTCCTCCGCAGACCGGGCGATGATGAAAAGATTTGGGTTTAAGCCGCGCGCGCTCAAAACGACAAAAAGGTTTTCCGCATCTGTGGACAATACAGAGATTAAACCCTTTGCCTTTTCCACCCCCGCTTCTTTAAGGGTATGATCGCGAGTGGCATCTCCGATGAGAAAGAGGATATCCTCCTTTTCCTCTAACATCCGAGGGTCTTTCTCAACCACGACGAACTTTACTCCCTCGGTCTTCAGCTCCCTGCTGATAATCTTGCCCATCCGTCCATAACCACAAACAATATAGTGATCATATAGCGCTTTAATTTTCTTTTCCAATTTCTTCCTCCCGAAGATATCTCTAAGCTCACCCTCTACGATGATTCTCACACCGGTGCTGAGGGCGTACAGTACCGTCCCGACGCCGCCTACGATTAGAAAGATGGTGAATAGTCTACCGTTGAAGGAAAGGTCATGGACTTCCCGATAACCCACCGTGGTGATGGTGATGATGGTCATGTAGAGGGAATCGAAAAAATTCCACCCTTCCACGATGACATACCCCATCGTACCGAAGGCGATAATAAAAACAATCAAGGCGATAACCCGAATCAATTTTTTTCGGAATTCTTTCAAGGGACGAATGACTCCCATTCTTATTGAGTTAGTGATAAGCCCAATTTCCTTCTTCCGCTCGACACGATCATACTGCTAAATGGTCCTAAGTGCAAGACCGTCCACAGGCCCGCGTCGCTTCTCTCCCCCCCGAATGGACTGTATCCCGTCCGTCTATTCCGTTTTTCTGGAATATCTGCCCCTTTTCCCAATTACGACACAGCCTTTGAAGGAAGGGGGGTGATTGCTTTTTTGGCATAATCTGAGATAATTTAGATGAGAAATGCAAACCATAGAGCAGAAACTTAATAACCTTCCGTCGAATCCCGGTGTCTATCTGTTCAAAGACAAGAGGGGGACGATTCTCTACGTGGGGAAGGCGGGAAATATCAAACATCGGGTGAGTTCTTATTTCCAGAAGCCGGCTGGAAAGGACTTGAAAACGCTGACGATGCTGGAAAAGGTGGCAGATATTGATACCATGGTCACCGATACGGAGAAAGAGGCCTTCATCCTGGAAGACACCCTCATCAAAACGCACCGCCCCCGCTATAACGTGAAGCTCAGGGATGATAAGAATTATCCCTGCCTTAAACTCTCGCTGGAGGAAGAATATCCGAGGTTGTGTATCGTGAGGCGGATCAAGAAAGACGGTTCTCTCTATTTCGGTCCTTATCCCTCTGCCACCTCCCTCCGGGAGACCTTGAGGTTGATCCGCAGGCTCTTTCCTATCCGGACCTGCATGGATACCAAATTCACCCATCGGTTGAGGCCCTGCATCAATTATGAGATGGGCCGGTGTCTGGGCCCTTGTTGCGAAGAGGTTGATCCGATCAAATACCGGGAGGTCGTTCAACAGGTGAAGATGTTCCTTGCCGGGAAGAACAGGGATCTGCTGGAGGGCCTCAAGAAAAAGATGGAGGAAGAATCGGAAAAACTCCACTTTGAAGCGGCCGCCAAAATCAGAGACCAGATCGCCTTTATCGAGCAGGTGGTCGAAAAGCAGAAGATCGTCTCTACGGATTTCCTCGACCAAGACGTGATTGGCTTCCATCGCCAGGGCCATAAGATCGTCGTCTATCCCCTGTTCGTCAGAGCAGGGAGACTCATGGGGGGGAGGGGTTTTGTCATCTCTTCCGTAGGGCTTCTGGACGAGGAGGTGCTTTCGTCCTTCGTCTTTCAATACTATCGGATAGGTAAATTTATTCCCGAACAGATTTTGATCCCGAAGGCAATTCCCGAGCAGGACTTTGTTGAACAATGGCTGACCGAACTGAAGGGGAAAAAAGTCAAGATCCTTGTCCCCCTCAAGGGAGATAAGAAACACCTACTTAAGATGGCCTCGGAAAACGCTGAACAGTTTCTTCTCGCCAAGGACGAACTGGAAAAGGACGAGGAGAAGCTTCTGGACTCCCTCAAAGAGAGGCTTCATCTGAGAAACGTTCCTCGGAGGATTGAGGCTTTCGATATCTCCAACTTCCAAGGAGGAAATGCCGTCGGATCAATGGTCTCTTTTGAGGAGGGGAAGCCCGATAAGGAGCGGTACCGCCATTTCAAGATCAAAACAATAGAAGGAGCGGACGATTATGGCATGATGTACGAAGTCCTGCTCCGCCGGTATCAGAAGGCAGCTAAAGAAAATGATCTTCCCGACCTGGTC
The DNA here is from genome assembly GCA_963765435.1 of uncultured delta proteobacterium. Classification (GTDB taxonomy): domain Bacteria; phylum Desulfobacterota; class BSN033; order BSN033; family UBA1163; genus UBA1163. The sequence continues at coordinate 2,165,049 of CAVXWK010000001.1, read as the reverse complement.
TTGTTAGACGGGGGGAGGGGCCAATTGAACGTTGCCCAAGAGGTATTCAAGGAGCTGGGGATAAGGGAAGTTGATCTCATCAGCCTGGCCAAGGAAAGGACTGTTGAAAAGCCTTATCCGTCGAGATCGAGAAGGACCGAGGAAAAGGTCTTCCATCCCCAATACAAGGAACCTTTCATCCCGGGAAGACATTCGTCCATCCTCCATCTTCTTGACCGAATCCGCGATGAAGCCCATCGATTTGCCATCACTTACCACAAGAAGGTAAGAAGCAGAGAGACCGTCCGATCGGAGATTGGAGAGATTCCCGGGATTGGTGAAATCAGACAAAAGGAGTTACTGAGATACTTTGGAACGGTGGAGAAGATCAAACAGGCCGCAGAAGACGAATTGGCCAAGGCTCCAAGGATGAATTCCAAGTCGGCTCAAAAGGTGTATGAATTTTATCGTAACAGGGAGGAATAGATTTTATAAAATCTCCCCTGACCCCTCTTTGCCAAAGAGGGGAAAAGAGAGCCTCTTTATCGAACGAGGGGAGATAGAGGAACGATTCATACAAAGGAGCGCTCCCATAGTAAAACTTACCCACTTGAATACGCTAAGATCAGATTTTGTGTCTAACGAAAAACAAAGGGGCTGCGCTCGTTCGAGCACACCCCTTTGTTTTTGACCGCGAGAGCGAATGATCTGGATGGATTAAGCCTGTCCCGTTTCACAACGAAACCAGGACGAAAAGGTGACATTGAAGCCGGCCTTCTTGAAATCTTTGACAATCGGGTCGGGATCATTCGTTTTTAATCGAAGCACAATCATCCAATCCTTGTTTTCAGGTCTGGGCAACGACATCATGCTTAAAATAATCGTGTGGTGTTGGTTCGCGACGGCAACAATCTTCTCGAGATCGCCAAACTTCCCACCCAGTCCCTCAATGGTGATCCTGGATCCCTCTTCCTTTAGCCCCAGGACGCGCGTTACGAAGCGGATGATGTCCGATTCGGTCGTAATGCCAACCAGTTTCCCATTGTCCACCACCGGGAACGAACCAATCTTCTTCTCTTGTCCAAGTCTCAATGCCTCCTCGAAAGGGGTATCCGGGGTAATCGTCACGGGATTTTTCTTCATAATTTCCTTCACCTTCATTTTTGCGAGGAGATAGTTCAATTCAAATACGCTCAGCGATGTGGCCGGTGAAGGCGCCGCCTCGAGGAGATCGTGTTTCGTCACCATGCCTACTAATTTACCTTTGTCCACAATGGGAAGCCTGCGGATATTGTTTTCTTTCATTATCTTTTGGGCGTCCAGAACTAATGTTTCGCTATCCGCTGTAACTGGGTTTCTCGTCATCACATCCTTAATTCTCATTTGTCATCCCTCCTCCTTAATTTTATTCTCCCAGATTAATATAATCATCAATATCCCCGTTCCGCAACAATAACAAGAAAAATTGAGTATTTTTGATATCTTAATAATTCCTGCCAAGAGAGTCAAGGCAAAAATTCCCCCTGTGTTAGCAAAGGGAAAGTGTCCCCTGCTCTCCTTACGTTGGCTAAAAGGAGGTTGAAAGGATTTTGGCTTTAGCTCTCAATAGCCTTCACAACTTGATAAAGCATTCTTGTTCAGGGTTCTTAACCTACTTCGTCCCCTGTTGTTTCTGCATCTCTTCAGCAGCTTTTCTTGCCTCCTCTGCCTGTTTTTGCAGATCCTCAGTCTGCTTCTGCATCTGTTCGGCCTGCTTCTTCATGGCTCTTGAGGTCTCTTCCATATTTTCCCGGAATTTGTTTGTTTCTCTCGAATATCTTCTTGCCCTAATTTGGCCGCTGATATTTAAAATGATCAATATCGCCCCGATGATCCCGAACACAAGCCAAGCCTTTTGAGAAGGGATCTTATGAACCTCCATACTCGCGGTTACGAGAAAGTAGACGTAAAGGACAAGCCCAACGGCAAAACCTAAGTAGGGGATGAGACCGAGTACGGTGATGACCGGCATCAGGACGGAAATGTACGCCCCGCATCGATAAGCGGTTTCATAGGATTCCTGAGAGCCCATGAGTTTCCATATCACAAAGAGGATTGCAGCACCTATGAAGCCGCCTATGGCAATGACAATGGGGAATAAGATGATTGAAGCCACTCCCATGGCCATCCCCCCAGCGAAATGCAAGCCCACAATGCTGAAGATGGTCTGGATGAGACCGCCGATAATACCCATGATCACCATGAATATCAGCGGCTCAACAAATCCTCCTGTTTTCGGCATCTCCTTGAAAAAGGCAGACGGGGATGTCAAAACACTCATTGCCGTTTTCTGAACAGAAGCTAAAATAGAAGCTAAATCGATAGACTTTTGTTCCATAGCGATCTCCTTTCAAGTTTTTCTCTGACGAAAGCGTTCATTCAGCACCCACAAATGCGGGCAAGACACCCATTCCTTGAATTCAGCCGCTGCCACCTTCAGAAAAACCCCTTTGCCTTCAGCAATTCTGCGGTGAGAATGGCGCCTCCGGCGGCGCCTCGTATGGTGTTATGCGAAAGGCCCACAAACCGGTAATCGAAAACCTCGCATCTCCGAAGCCGTCCCACCGTGACTGCCATACCTCTCCCCGCATCTCTGTCCATCCGTGGCTGAGGCCTGTCGGGTTCTTCTCGGTAGATGATGGCCTCCGGCGGCGCCGAGGGGAGTTCCAGTCTCTGGGGCTCGCCGGCAAAGCTTTTCCAGATCTTCATGACCTCCTCGATTGACGGCTTTCGCCCGTTGAACTTCACGCTCACACATGCCATGTGCCCATCGATGACGGGAACCCGGTTGCAGTGAGCTGAAATCTTAAACGAGTCATCGGGTATGATTCTGCCCGAACGAAGCTGTCCCAGAATCCGCATGGGCTCCAATTCTGACTTTTCCTCCTCATTTTTGATAAAGGGAATGACGTTGTCTATCATTTGCAGGGATGCAGGACCCGGAAATCCCGCCCCGGAGACCGCTTGAAGTGTTGTCACGATGACGGCCTCGAGCCTATAGCCCGCCTCGATCAAAGCAAAAAGCGGGGTGACGTAGCTTTGGATACTGCAGTTGGGCTTGACGGCGATCAGTCCTTTTCTCCAACCCCTCTGCTCCCGCTGGAATCGGATCAGCTCAGCATGGCCTGGATTCACTTCCGGTAACATCATCGGCACGTCTGGGGTGTTCCTATGCGCCGAGTTGTTTGACACCACTGGAATACCCGCCTTGGCATATTCCTCCTCAAGCTTTCGCACCGTGTCCTTGTCCGCTTCGATGGCCGAGAACACTAACTCACATTTGCCTTTCGCGGATTCCACAAGATTTGCGTCTTGAACTACAAGGGCGTTGATTTGCTCCGGGGTCGGCTCGGGCATGAGCCAGCGTCCTGAAACGGCCTCCGCGTATCTCTTGCCCGCAGAGCGGGGGGAGGCCGCGACATACGTCACCTCAAACCAAGGATGATTTCTGAGCAGTCTGACATAATTCTGTCCTACCATGCCAGTCCCACCGATCACCCCAACCCTAATTTTCTTCATTATTCTCTCTCCTTTTCCTTTTCTCCTTCTGACAACGACTAAACTGCAAGTCGCGTTTCGTGAGGATTTTAGACTTATACGCGTCTCTTGTCAATCAAAATATTAGTGAAGATATCAAGGGCTTAGTGAAAAAAGCTGCGGTTGAATTAACGTCCCTTCAAAGCAAAAACCGCCTCCTGGACTTTTTTCTCCATGAGATCCTTCATCCAATGGAGTCGGTCCTGAGTCAGGGCCTCAAACCGGAGAACGAGTACCGGCTGAGTGTTTGAAGCCCTCACCAATCCCCAACCGTCCTCAAATCTTACCCTCACGCCATCCATATCGATGACGGGGTGATCTTTTTTTAAAGCTTGCTTTACCGCCTCGACCACTGCGAATTTAATCTCATCCGGACAGTCGACCCGAATTTCAGGAGTGATAAACGTCTCTGGCACATCGCTGAGGAGCTGCGATAATTTCTTGCCTGTCCTGGAAAGGAGCTCAATGAGGCGGCATGACGCATAGATCGCATCGTCGTAGCCAAAATATCGGTCAGCAAAAAAGATATGTCCACTCATCTCACCGCCGAGAGCAGCCTTTTCCTCTCTCATCTTCTCCTTGATCAGGGAATGACCTGTCCTCCACATCAGTGCCTTTCCACCGTGTTTCTCAATATCGGTAAATAAATTCTGAGAACACTTCACTTCTGCCACAAAGGTAGCCCCTTTTTTGTCCTTCAATATCTCTCTCGAGAATAGGATCATTAACTGATCGCCCCAGATGATGTTTCCCTGGTCGTCCACGACTCCGATACGATCCCCGTCTCCATCGAATCCAATTCCCACATCCGCTCGGGTTTTCCTTACCCGATCTATCAGAGTTTTTAAATTCTCCGGAATGGTTGGATCGGGGAAATGGTTCGGAAACCGGCCGTCTACCTCGCAATAAAGCTCCTCCAACTCGCAGCCCAAATCTCTGAGGAGCGGTCCTGCCACAACCCCTGCCGTCCCATTCCCTGCATCGATCACCACCTTCAATTTTTTTTCGATGTGAACATTCTTCTTAATGTACTCCCAATAACGTTGGATGGTTTCTTCTTCAGAACGTTTTCCCTTACCTGCCAGAAATTCCCCTTTTTCGATCAGGCGCCTCAAATTCTGAATCTCTTCTCCGAAAATAGTGGTTTTGCCAACGGATACCTTAAATCCGTTGAACTCAGGCGGATTATGACTCCCGGTGACCATTATTCCTCCGTCTTTATCAAGATGGAAAACCGAGAAATAATAGACGGGCGTTGGACAGAGGCCAATATCGACGACATTGCAACCTGCGGAAAGCAGACCTTCGATCAGGGCCTCCTTAAAAACCTCTGAACTGAGCCTTCCATCCCTCCCCACGACCAACTCTCTCCGATCCAACTGAGCCATATGGGTTCCAAACCCCTGACCTAACCTTCTGACGACAGCAGGGGTCAGATCCTTGTCGACGACTCCGCGAATATCATATTCCCTGAAAATTTGAGGATTGATCTCCACAAGAAACTCCGAATACCAATAAATCGAATGATAGCGAATATTTCAGATGTTCTTCAATTCATCGAATTCGTTTTATTATCATAATCTACCATGATAATCAAACTATTTCTATTTTGACTTCCTTTACTTTCTCCCTCTCCCATGTGGCCTGCCTGCGCGAAGCCGCTTCGGCGAAGGCCGGGGAGAGGGGAGGGTGAGGGGGATTTCCATTTTGACTTTTGGTAGTCAATGGGATAAATTACTAACACCAAAAGTGAGGGGACTCAGCGTGGAAATCAAGGCGATTCGTGGCTTCAATGACATCCTTCCCGACGAGATTGGAAAGTGGCAGTTTGCGGAAGAAACGGCTCGTGAAGTCTTTGAGGGGTTTGGTTTCTCGGAGATTCGCATTCCTATCCTCGAACGGACAGAGCTTTTCTCCCGGGGGATCGGAGAAGCAACCGACATCGTTGAGAAGGAAATGTACACCTTCGCTGACCGCAGCGGCAATTCTCTCACCCTCCGGCCTGAAGCCACGGCCTCCATCGCACGCGCCTACTTAGAGCATCAACTCTATACCTTCGATCCGGTGGCAAAACTCTATTGCATCGGGCCCATGTTCCGGTATGAGAGGCCTCAGAAAGGCCGCTACCGGCAGTTCTATCAGATCGACGCAGAGGTCTTTGGCGTGGAGAACGCCATGGTGGATGCGGAAGTCATCATCATGCTCATCCATTTTCTAAAAAGGGTGGGGTTCGAGAAGCTTGAACTTCAGATCAATACGTTGGGCGATCAAACCTGCCGGCCTAAGTATCGCGAAGAGCTGAAGAGGTTCCTGACGAGCAAGTCCTTTCAACTCTGTGAAGACTGTCAGAGGAGGCTTCAGACCAATCCTCTGCGCATCTTTGACTGCAAGGTCGAAACCTGCCAGGAGGCGATCGCCAATGCACCCAAGGTGAGCGATTTTATTTGCTCTGAGTGTCAAAAACATTTTGATCTGGTGAAGAAATACCTCGAAACGGCGGGCCTGCAATATATCCTGAATCCGAGAATGGTAAGGGGGTTGGATTATTATACCCGGACCGCGTTTGAGGTTGTTTCCTATCAGTTAGGTTCTCAGAATGCCGTGGCAGGGGGCGGACGGTATGACAATCTCTTTCAGGAGATCGGAGGCCTCGAGATTCCGGGAATCGGTTTTGCGATCGGTATGGAAAGGCTTGTCTCCTTATTGCCAAGGGATAAGGAGTTTATCTCTTACCCGCATCTCTTCATCGCCGCTTTGGGACAAGCGCCTTCTAAAGAGGCTTACCGGATCATCAATCAACTCCACCTGGAGGGAATCCGAGCGGAATTGGACTATGAGGGAAAGAGCCTGAAAAGTCAAATGCGAAGGGCGGACAAACTGAAGGCGCGATATGTCCTCATTCTGGGAGAGGACGAGTTGAAGCGAGGGAAGGCCGCGTTGAGAAATATGGAGACGAAGTCCCAGGAAGAAATCTCGATTGACAAGCTTTTGGAAACCCTAAAATCGAAGATCCTTTAAGATTGCTCAATAGACTTTTTAGTGCTATCATTTTGAACTTAGCGGACACGAATCACGGACACGGACACGAATTACTGGGGGATCGTTCAATGGTAGGACAACGGACTCTGACTCCGTGAATAGGGGTTCGACTCCCTTTCCCCCAGCCATGCAAAGAGAATGGGTCTGGCTCAGTTGGCCAGGCCCATTTTTGTTTTTCAGCTCACTGCTGTCCAAGAACGGTTGAATGTGGTGTATCAGGTTCACCGCAGAGTCGCGGAGGTCGCTGAGAAAGATCTTTCTTCTGACCCAATCGGGAGACGGCGACTGGATCAGAAACGCTCCCCTTCGACCATAAAACCGGGACTCCTTGAAGGCTATACAAGCTATTAAGGGCCCTATCCCAGAGTAACAGAGGCCTTTTTATTTGGCGGCCTCCCTTCGGCTTTGCTCAGGGCCTTGAGCTTGTCGAAAGGCTCACCGCCAAATAAAAAATTGGTTTCTCTGCGTCCTTTGCGTCTCTGCGTTGAGAATCCTATTTTGGACGAGAGTGATTTCAGCTCTATAAAATAGGTGAATCCTTTGGTTTATTTCCAGTTTGTAATGCCTCACTGAAGCGGGGGTGAATCTGGGATCGGACAGGAATGCCTCCGAAAATCCTATCAGGCGGACAATCTGAGATTGTAATTGGCAAGGTAACTTTCCCTCGTGATAGTGCAGTCTTTTCAATGTTCAGGAGATTCCTGTGGTTTAGGGAAAAGCTGAGGTATCCGCCATAAGATTTTCTCCCGCACCCCTGTCCGATCCAGGAAAGGTTCCACGGGAGAGTGAGGCAATACCCAGTTTGTATGAATTTACTTGACAACTCCAAATTTATATGCAAAATGGAAGTATGTATTCCAGAATTATTGCACCTCCCAAAACGAAGAGTTTCTTTTTGTTCGGCCCCCGAGGAACCGGTAAGACCACATGGGTTAAGTCTGCCTTTCCGAAAGCTGCCTATATCGATTTATTGGAAGCTGAACTATTTAACGATTTGACGGCGAATCCACAACGGCTGTCGAATTTTATCCCTCTTGATTTCAAGGATTGGGTCATTATTGATGAAGTTCAGCGGATCCCCGAACTCTTGCATGAAGTCCACCGCTTGATTGAAACGAAAAAATATCGCTTTATTCTCACCGGGTCGAGCCCGCGGAAGCTGAAAAGAAAGGGTCCAAATCTTCTCGCTGGGCGCGCGTTAACGCTTTCCATGCACCCTTTATCCGTTGCTGAATTGGGAGACGATTTTCGGTTAGAGCACTCCATGAGGTATGGCCAATTACCCAGTGTCTACACGGAAGCCGATCCGAAAAAATATCTTGAGGCCTATGTCAGGACCTATCTCGAGGAAGAAATTCGCCAGGAAGGGCTTACAAGAAACCTGTCGGCATTTGCGCGATTTCTGGAAGCCGCAAGTTTTTCCCAAGGGTCGATTTTGAACATTTCTTCAGTGGCACGGGAATGTCACGTTGAGAGAAAGGTTGTTGAGAGTTATTTTTCGATCCTTGAGGATCTTATGATCGGCTATCGGATACCCATTTTCTCTAAGAAGGCAAAAAGACGGCTTATCGTGCATCCCAAGTTTTATTTCTTTGATGTGGGAGTCTACAGGACTTTGAGACCTATGGGCCCGCTCGACGCTCCGGAAGAGGTTGATGGAATCGCTTTAGAAACGCTCTTCCTTCAAGAACTCATCGCGCTTAATAGCGCTTTTGATTTTGGCTACAAGATTTTTTACTGGCGCACGTCGAATGGGAGGGAAGTGGATTTCGTCCTATACGGCCCCAAAGGAATGCTGTCTTTTGAAATAAAAAGAACATCGAGAATCACATCAGCCATGCTTGGAGGATTGAAATCGTTCTTGGCGGATTATCCTATGGCAAAGGCGTACTTTCTTTACACGGGAAATCGGCGGATGCATGAGGGTAAAATCGAAATTGTTCCGCTTTTGGAAATCCTGGAAAATCTAAAAATATTACTATTAGGCGAATAGATAAAATCAAAGATAAGGATTCCACCCCAGAGCCCCTACAATTTCTGATTTGATAGTAATTGTCAGCTTACCCATAAATATCTCCTATCGTTTAAACTTGGGTTTTATCTACGTTAAGGGTTAATAAGGACCGGCTCTAATTTCGATTTGATTTTATAAATAATCAATAGGGTGTCAATGAGAAATTAGAGGGAATGCGTCCCCCTCCAGAGACCGTCACCACTCTCCCCAAATGAAAACCATCCTGATGAATGGGTTTATTGATCCTCGGCACCACCGCTTTGTTGCGAGGCGTTACGGGAGTGAGGCTGGGTGGGAGGTATGGTAGGAAGGTTGAAAAAGGAAAGGTAAGAAGTTAGACTGTTCACCATCACCATAAAAATTACTCTAACTTATTATAATTATTGGCTAAAGGATGAGGGGTCGAACCTCCTTATACCCTGCAACACTTCAATCCCTTCCTTGTTCCATTCTCTTAAACATGGGACACTTGTTGGGGGAGGTCTGTATTTATAATAGGTTCGTAAATCAAGGAGGTCTCAATATGGATAAATCTGACAAAACACACCAAATTATTTCTGTTCTGATGAAAGAGGCACGTCATTCCATCGACCACGAGCATTTTGAAGATGCTGTAATAAAATTACAGCGGTGCCTTCAATTGGAAGATGGACCTGGGAGTAGAACAGCCATTCTTGATGACCTCGGTTACTGTTTCTTGAGATTGGGGTGGTTTGAGGATGCCGTGAAGATTTATAAAGAATATCTAAAGCTCCTCCCATCCGATAATGACGGCCGATTCTTTTTGGCCAGTGCATATGCATCCTTGAAATGGACAAGTGATGCTATTGAAGAATTGAGGGCTCTTTTGGGCTCTGATCCCAATGATGTCCTCGCCCGTCATGACCTCGCTTTATGTTATCGGAATATGGGATGGATGAAAGAGTCTCTTGCAGAGATGAAAATAGCCAATGCTAAGGCCATGATTTATGGCAATTCCAAAGAAAGAGAAGTCGTCAAAAGCAGTCTGGCAAACCTTGAACAAGAAATCGAAAATGAAGATGACGACGGGAATAGAAATGTCTTTTTACTCTTCATCTTGTTGATGATGGTTCAAAAAAGAAAGAACCTCAAGACCAGGAAACGACCAAGCGATGGGGGATAGTTGTGGGGTAAGAGTGCCTTATGCTTGGTGGCCCAAAAGGATTCGTTGCCCAAATTGCAGTTATGAAGGCAGATCCAAACCGAAGGGCACCGGTTGTTTGATTTGGATTATTTTACTCACTATGTTTTTAATCTCTTTCCTGCATTGGCTTCTATTCCCAATTACTGCTCTGTTATTTTTATACTTTCTTTTCAAACCTTCAAAACAAATCTGCCCAAAATGTGGCTGGGAGTATCCGATTCCGCTACGTTAGTGAAACCGATCGTTACTAAAAACCGTTAATCTTTCTCCACTCTTCGTCATCGACGTTCAAAAACAGCTTATGCATCCATTTTTCCAATAAATGCCCTTTTGGTAATCCAATACGGTTTTTTTGGGCTTCCAGGGCTGGTTGCCATTCCTGTTGCGATTGTGGACTGTTACGACCTGCACCACAAAGATCTCCAATAAAATAAATAAAAACCAGATGAGAAGGAATTTTTTGTTGATGGAGAAAATATAGGGAGGCCATCCTGTTCGCAAACTGGTAATAATCTTTCATCCAATCAATTTCACTCGGAACTCCAAGGGCATTTTTTACAATCCTGAACGATTCTTTAATTTGTTTGATGCTCTCCGGATGCTTCGCTTGACAATCTGTTTTGATCTCTCCAATATGCGCTTTTGCCTCAACTAATAAAAGCTCCCGAATCCTATCAGAACTTACCCAACCTACTGCGTCCCAATTGTGGATACCTCCTCCTACGGGCCAGAACTCATTCCAATCCTTTTGGAGGGCTTCTTTATTTTTCAAAACATCCATGCCCTCTAACTCCGCATCGGGCCACATTTCCCCTTGCTTGAATTCGAAATCAAGCCATTCTATTTTTGAACCTTCACGCTTAATTTTAGATAGGACAGCAACATCAAACGCTTTCCTATGGCGACCCATCCATCTAAGCAAGTGACATTCACTACCATATCCATATCCCATTTTGCCCATATATTAGGTCCTCCAAAACTTTATCTTAAACTAACTGCTGTGCCCTTCGTGCAATGCCTTAGCATAAAATGGGGGCCAACTTTTTTATGGATGCCTGGCAGCAGAATCTCAATTTCTCAAGCCTGACCCCAAACCCTCGAAGTTTTATTTGTCTCTCAAATACCTCTGGACGAAATCTCTTGGTTTTAAAATCCGGATTCCCTGATATTCAGACAATTTTACCAAATGGTTATCTCCGCTAATAATGTATGAGGCTTTTCCTGCCACAGCAGCTTCCAAAAATTTATCATCAGAAGGATCATCGTGTATGATTGGGGGAAGAGTTGGAGCGAGTACAATTTCGGCGTGAATGGATAATAAATGTAAAAAAGGTTTTAGATCAATATTCTGAAAATGTGAAGCTAACTCTACACCGATGCGATGGTATTCATCTAAAATGGGTGGAGATACCAGAAGCTGGACTTCGCCATCACGCCAGGCCTCAAGTATTTGATGAGGGGGTCCAGTAAAGAATATTCCTGATACAAAAACATTGGTATCGAGAACAACTCTCACTTGCCGGCTCTAACTTTAGCGATGGCGGTAGCCACATCTGATCTTTTTAAGCCTGCTTTACGGGCTTGCCTTCTAGCCTGAATAATCAAATCATCAAACATCTTCATGGATGGAGCTGAAATAGCTTTGAGAATCACAACATCTCGGTCACCGACTACGACGAACTGAGTCCCCGATTGGAGGCCCAACCGTTCACGGACCTCTTCAGGGATAACAACCTGGCCCTTTGAGGACATTCGAGTGGTTGCAAGTGTTGACATCATGCCCCTCCTTTCTTACTGGTAAGATTATAGAGGATTTCTTCAGAATGATCAAGGGGACTATTAATCTCCAAAATGAAACGCTGCTATTGTGTGCTCGGAGCCGCTCCTTGCCGGCCAATCAGGCGGTTTGGCTTTCCTTGAGCTTTCCCCCCGCCGAGCTCTTTGCGCTCTGCGCAATGCGTGCATTTGAATCGGGCCAACTTTTTTATGGATGAGACCGGGGGTTTTGAAAAATTAGCCTGTGTCTATTTAGTTTTTCAAAGTGAATATGAGAACCGGTCCTGATCCAGCTTTCCGTTCTTCTTTGGCCGAGGGAGAAAAGTGTTAATTTTCACCTACGTCCCCCCGTCCTAAAACCAACCCCCCTGAATTTGGGGTCAAATAGAAAAGGGGTTTCTTTAGTGCCCTTCGCTTCTCCATTAATGTAGTCAAAAAGTTGATCAAATGCATGGTCAATTGATTTCTTGGACCTGAACGCCTTGGGTGGTTCGTATTCAATGATGACCAGTCCGTGCAGAGCATCAGATCGCCCCCCCGAATATATAGACTTTTCATACCTCGGAGATGACTTAATTCCCAAACTGTTGCACACGGGTTCAAGAGCCTTTTCAAAACCTATTTTTAAGTCTTCTTCTGTTTTTGCAGTTCGGAGTAATTCGTTTGCGGCGATGACCAGCTTGTCAGCGGCTTGAAGTATTGAATCCTCGGATTCCAAAGTTAGAAAAGGCTGCTTTTCCATTTTTCATAACCCTTATGTTGTATAATGCCCTGTTTAATTTTTTCAATTCTTTTTTAATACCTAAACCTCGATTCCTCCCGACTTTAAATTGTTCTGGAGCCCTCGCTATAACCTTGAATTGTGAGGCAAAAGCGTAAGTCCTAAGGTGCTAAGAACAACAAAGTCCATTCTTTTGAGAATAGGCTTAAGTCCAATCCGAAGTTTCTGTCAAAATTTCATCCCCCACCACAATTTGCCCCACTATACCAAAAAAACGACACCGTGGCAATTGTTGACAATAAGTCGGCTGAGATTAAAGAACCTTTTACCCTAATAGTTGTGAAGTTCATAAGCTTAACTAATTATAGAATGACATTTTTAGTGCATTCTCTTGAAAAAAATTGGAGACATCATACAATTATGTCCAGCTCTAATAAATAGCCTGTCAATTAGGCTTCCAAACTGACAAATCGATTCTTAGTTGCTCAACCATACCTAGCGGCAGATCGACTGTCCCGGTCTCCTTCTCTTCTCCGAGGTCTTCGTCCTCACTTCCCACCCCTGCCTCTTTTCGACGCCTTCCATTTGCTTCTGCCTCCTCGGTTGAAATCCGTCCTTCGACGCGGAAATCTCCTCCCATGGTGACTTCAAAAAGCTGTGCACGGCGATAAAGCTCCTCAAACATACGTTCGTCATAAGTAGCGGCAAGATACGGAATAACAATATCGAGGGTGGGTAATGGGTTATCTGTCGGCTCCGCTCGTTCCCTTTCGACCTTACTCCCGATGCGGTCAACCCTCCCAGTTCTCTGCTCAATAGTGGCCGGGTTCCAACACAAATCATGGTGGATCACATGACGGCATTCCCGGTGGAGATCGATTCCTTCCTGCCCGACCGATGTTGAAACCAAGATTTCCGGTCTGTATGGAGTATTAAACCCCAGGAAATAACGATCACGATCCATTCCACCTTTGACTAGCTGGACAACATTTAGATTCGTTGCTGCTTCTCTGTACCCCTCCAAAAGTTTTTCGTTTGTCTGGGCGCGCACAAGGGTTTCAAAGTAGGCATGCACTCGATCACGGAGGCTTTCCCGGTGGCCATCAAGAGGCTCGGTGTAACGCCTTGCCAGATAATCGGCCCAAAATTCTGCCTGTTCTCGGGGTGCATCGGCCAGATAACGTATCAAAAACTCCTCTGCCATCAGTATTCGCCTGAAGGCCTGACCTGCGGCTCTTCGTGTTCTAAGGTCAAGTTGAGTCAATAGGTTACAGTGATATCGCGGCAAAAGTGGTAATAGAAAATTTGTTTGCCGCACCCCAAGAAGTCCTATATGAAAGAAAGGTGCTATAACACTACCAATGGGCTCGCGCTTAAATCTATCGACCCAGGCTTTGATCTGGTCTATGTCATTCTTTGTTTTGCGTTCCTCCTGAGCTTCGTCGGCCTCCTCTTGTAGGATAGGGTCTTCAATATCCTTAGGAGCTTCTGGGTCCCGAGTACGGGGAGCTAGTGCTAAAATACCTCGCTTAGGGATCCAATTCCCTCTTGATATTATACCTTTAATATCTGCACAATTATGAAGGACTTCATCAAGCCATTCTCTTCCAGCATCTGTCTGCTCCCATGCTTGAACTGCTAAATGTTCTACAATCGCAAGGACCATCCGCCGATCAGGTTTTTCGATGGACGGATCTTCTCCCTCCGCAATCAAGAATTCCGCTAACTGTTTAAGGATGTCTTCCCCAAACAAAAGGGGTTCTGGGACTCCAATCGTTTTGTCCGGAAGCACACCCAAGAGTGGGTAATCTTGGATAAGTGAATACAGTGGCTCCCGGCGGTTAAAAAAGCGTCTGCGAAATCCCTCAAATCTCGTATCACTGCCGAACACCTTATCCCGGCGAAGCGCAAGGGTTTCCCGTACTCGCCGCTCCAGTTCATCACGGATGGCCTCTGCCGTCTTGACATACACGCAAAAAATCAAAGATTTTTGTCCTTTTTCAAAAGCTTTTATGGACCTCTCCACAGTGGCCTGAATCTTCGGATGCGTTTGGTCGGATTCACGACGAGCAATACAACTTTCGAGAACTTCCTTATATGCTGGGAGCATGGAATTTCGAGTAGACCCGAAACGTTTCCAAGTTGCAGATGTTTCCACAAGGTGCCGGTAACTGCCAGTAAGTTCAGCACCAAGCCCTGGTAGCCCTTTTTCATTTTTAGCAACTGATACCGCTCTCATCAGGAGATAATGGACAAGTTCTGAATTTCCGTCCACCTCAATCCCCGGAGCCCAAATAAAATTAGAAGTGGCGCCGTGGCTTGCAGTCAAAGCGTTCCTACCCACCCAGTATCTTCTGTATTCACGGTTATGGCGATGTCTTATGACAAAAGGGCGCAGACACTTTTCAAGTTTGCGGTTGCAATCTTCGAGCTCGACGGCCTTCATGAAAGTTCTGGCCAATCTCGGAGGGTGGGCATTTTGAGCAATTTGGAGCCAATCTGTTTTCGATGCAGATTCTATTCGCTGCCATGTTTCATTCACCGATGAACTATCAACAGATCGAATGGCTGCCCATGCCTCCCTAAACTCTTTACCAGTGCATCTCGCGGCCTGCATCGCTTCTTCGAGGTTCTTGATCTTCTCATCAAAAGATTCTTTCCGTTCTTGAGATAGATCGATAATCCTTATTAGACGTAAGACGCTCAGTAATTCTTCGTGATGTAATTGAAAAGGCGTTGCAGAAAGACCGAGTAGCCGACAGGCATTTCCTTCTAAATATTTCTCAAGTTTTCTTCGTGTCCCTGTGGCTTCGTTCTTTAAGTTGTGGATTTCATCAATCACAACAAGAGGAAGGCTTGGCCAATCCCGAACCAGAGTGAGCCTTGTCAGATCGTCCAGTAGATCTGTTAACCTGTCTCCATCCTCTGCATAAATAGCCTGTTGGAATTCTGTGACAAGTTCTCTATCAAGCAAGGCACGCTCATAAGCTTTTTGAAGGTCCGCAGAAAAGATCTCCGTATCCTCCCAAAGAAGCCTTGAGCGGCGAAGGTCGAGCAATTCAGGGACATTTGCCTGGCTACCCGAGCCAAGAATTCTCCTACATAAATGCCCCCGTGAATAGGCATCAATACGAAACTCATTGAATACCGAAGCCAACGCTCTTTTGCGCCAGATGTCGGTATCATGTAGCCTTGCACCAAATACCCCCATCTTTGCAATAATAATTCGTGGCTGACTTTTCGTTGCGTATCGAATCTGATTGGTCAAATCGATTACATTACCTGAACGGTTGCCTGTAAGTGGCGAATCGACCGTCAGCCAATCGAGGGCGCCATCAGTTCCGGCACAGTCCTTTTTAAATGTTTCAGTTTCTCTCTTCCATTTGTTATAGAGAGCATCATTGCTCGGTGTGAGGATCAGGACAGAAGGCTTATTGACCGGCAGGTCATCTGGGGCCTCAGACTTACGAACCATGTCAAGAAAGGAAACTGCAACGGTCAAAGCTACAAAGGTTTTCCCCAGTCCCACTTCATCCGCAAGGATTACCATTTCAGTCCGTTCGCTCCCATGTGACAGAAAACGGTAAAGGATAGCTTCAGCAGTATGATATTGTCTTTGGTAGTCAGTCTCGATTTGTTCTTCAGCCCCGGGGCGATTACCGAAAACAGCCCGAAGAGAACGCTGAAGATCGATGTCTTTACATACCATCATGGTTTAACTCCTGCGAACTTATTAAGATATTGCCGGAATGTGCCACGCTTTAGCTCTGGATAGCTACTCATTAAATCCTGGAGTCGCTTACTGGATTGAGCAATCGCTCTATTTAGAATCTCCCGAAGTTCGTTACTCATTATGCTCTCAATGCAGCGATATAGTGTGCTGGTGATTTCGACCAACTGAAATCCAACTGCAGAGGGTGTCTTCCGCGGTTCACCTGGAGACGGTTCAAATTGGAGACTTTTTAATGCTTGATCCACAAGTGCCATAGCACTTGTGGGTCCGAAAAGGACAGCTTGCAGAGCAGGCCTGGAATGCATGGCACTACGAATTTCGCCTTCGAGGCCAGGAATGGCTTCAACGAAGCGCCGAATAAAGTAAGAGAGGATTTGACGTGTATCAATCGGTTCATCGTCAGGAGGGAGTTGGCCCGTTTCGATATCGTCTCCCCCGCCGCCATCCGGTCCAGGTTCTCGTCCATACCGAAAGTAATCTATTAAATCGCCCTCACTGAGCCTTCGAATCCCCGTTACTTGAGGCAAAATGGTTTTGTTGTCGAAACGAACAGGATACAATGAGTTATTCCCCCGCCAACGAACCTCAACCCAAGGGGACATATTAAGAATTTCTAGATTTTGTTTAACTTCTTTTAGCTCTTTTAAGCTGGAGTCGACCAAGGGACACGAGCCAAAGAGAATAATACCTGAAAAAAGCGTGAAAATGATATTTCCTTTACCACCATACAAGCGGATAGGCCTTTAAAACCTTATGGAGACGCTATATAATCTTGATAAAGCTTCTACGGCAGAACCTTCCCTAAAAGGGAACATTGTGCCCGATGCCAAAAGGTCTGAGAATTTTACATATCTCCCTTGGAGAGCGCAACCTGACTCACTTTGGGGGTATCTTCCTTATTCATCAGTTTTGCAAAAAACTGAGATTAAAATGGTATTTGCAAAAACAGGTCTCTTTCCTCCAGCGTTCCAGTTATTATCATCCTGTAGAGTTAATCCTAGCCATCCTTTATGCTTTGATTGCTGGAATCCATCGCCTAAGCAAAACCAAAATCCTGCAAGGCAATGGCGCGTTTCAACAGATCATCGGCTTAAAGAAATTTCCTTATGCCAGCAGTTTAAGGCGATTCCTCAAACGAGTCAATCCTCAGGTCGTTCAGAGCATCACCAAAGTCCACGACCACTTAAGGCTGAAAATGTTCTATCTACCCAAACCTCGGACCAGCCTTCTGTTCGATTTGGATTCCTCCGTCCTCACTCTTTATGGCAAGCTTATCGAAGGAGCCGAAGTCGGCTACAATCCTCACAAAAGAGGGGCTCGTTCTTACCATCCATTGCTTTGTTTCGAATATCATTCCAGAGACTTTTGGCATGGTCTCTTAAGACCTGGAAACGCTTATACCTCTTCAGGTGCAACAGAATTCTTCAAACAATGTCTCCGAAAGGTTCCCCCTGGTATCTATCGAATTCGAGTACGAGCCGATTCCGGTTTTTTCGATCACAAATTTATCGAGCCTCTGGATCAAGAGGGCATTGGCTATGTCATCGTAGCCAAGATGACCCGACCGATCAAAAACAAAATAGGGAATCTTCGTTATTACCGGTTCAAGAGAAACTGGGGAGCAGCCGAGTTCTTCTACAAACCTTTCCGGTGGAAGGAGTCTCATCGTTTTGTGGTCATCCGCCGTCCCCTTCCCGAGAAAGACTCCGAACAACTGACGCTTTTCACTTTGAAGCGTTACAGCTATCAGGTCTTTGTCACCAATCTCCCTCTCAGGGCAGAAGAGATTTGGTATTTTTATCGGCCCAGGGCAGCGATCGAAGTCACTATCAGGGAGCTCAAAGAAAGTTATGCTTTGGCCAAGATTCCTACAAACAGTTTTCAGGCCAATCAGTTCTATTTCCATCTCTTACTGTTTGCCTACAATCTGGTCAATTGGTTCAAGAGACTCTGTCTACCTTCAAGATTTCAGAATGCAACCTTGGAGACCATTCGGACAGAATTTTTAGTCCTACCTGCGAGATTGGTAAAGTCGCAGCACCGGAACGTTCTCAAATTACCCAGCGAGTATATCTCAAAACAAACTTTGGATCATATCCTCCAGAAGATAAGAGAGATGAAACCATTATAAATTTCAACCAATTTGTAAATTTTTTCAGAAATGGGTGGGCACAATCCCCAGTGTTTAAAGGTTTCTCAATCTGAAGCATCACTTTTCACGCTTTTTTCAGGTAATATAAGGATTCCTCGAAGGACTTCCTTGCTTACGGTCAAAAAGAATTAAATATTGATCCTTGTCGAGTCGATTGGGCATGAGAATAATCAGATCTTCAGGGATTTGCTCATCATTCTGGAAACGGATTGTGATTTTAGCCTCTTCCGCGACGATCTCGTGGAGAAAAGTTGGGGCAGGTGGATCCGGATCCCGCTGTAGTTCTTGAACTTGAAAATGTTTATCCGGCTGAATCTCGATTGAAGGCCCCGCGAAGGCCAAAATCTCATCGATGATTGCTGATTGGCGAGGTGATAATTTATACACAAATCCAGCCTCCCAGTTTCCTCCTTCCCCACGGATCTCGCCATTAACAGATAAGCCAAGCCCGCGACGGGTGTAGTTTGAAGATCCAATATAAAGCACACTGCCACGTTGACCACAAATAGCTATAACCTTTCCATGGAGGTCCCTCCGGGCCTGAATTGGTGTCAATGCACTTCTATCCAGCCGTTCATCCTCCGTAACTTCCCCACTATCTGACAAATTCTCTTCTTTCACCCCGTAATTTGGGTGAGCTGGCTTTACAAAAAGAGGGCAATCCATCTGTTTTTGAAGGCCTGTGATAAGGGAGGAGGGAAAAATCGGAATGATATTACGGCCATTAGTCCCTATCTTCCCTTGGCAGATCAACTCCATTTTATTTGGAAGACCAAACCAGTTTACGATCCTTGCAACTGGCATGGCTGCATCATCTCCTTCAGGCCAGAACGGTGAAGCGATTCTGATGGTTTGTGGGGTTAACTCTCCAAAGCTTTTCCATGCATCCTGCAGTGTTCTTAACGCACTCCCGGCATTCACAAATTTCCATGGATAGGTTTCCGATGGTTCAACTTCGGGCAGCCCTTTAGCAAATCTCTCAAAATCTCTTAGTTGGTTTTCAAGTCGCGGGGGACGGACTCCAGTCGTAATGTCTCGAATCAACTGGACAGCATCTAATAAAAGTTGATTGGAAGGTGAACCCCTACCCGCAAAATCTATGGCGGATACGACTTCATAATTCTGACGAAAACCCATGCGAGTTAAATTAGCCGATCCAACAATTAGGCGTGCCAGCTTACGAGGTTCCTGGTTCGATTCTACAATCTCACTCCATAATAGAAGAGTAATCTTTGCATGAAGCTTTCGCCCAACTATCGGAACAGGATCAATTTGAGGAGACAGCCTTTGTCTTTCCGAGCCCCTGATATCATAGATGATTGTGATCTCGCTTCTCTCAAAACGTCTTTCAAGTTCTGAGCGGAATGCCGACAGACGGCTTACGGGGGAGCGAACACCAAGAGCAGGCGCCAGGAGTTCTTCCTCCACGAACTCCCAGTCAATCTTGTAAGTAGTTGCTACAAAAGATTCAAGAACAAAGCCGTCTCTGGGCGGAAGATACGTCTCTAACAGACGATCAGTCTCACGCATTGCCATTTCGCTTCTCTCCACGGAATCTTGGTAGTGCTCCATTTTCAACCAGCATAGACACAAACTCTTCCATCCGATAAGGATGCGTCAGGGTTTCTCCTTTTGGACGCGGGGGACATTCTTGAAGTTGATGTCTCAAGGGTGGGCGGATTATGTGGCCACCAGGGCCGTATGTTACCCATTCACGCTTAGGCATCCCGCCATCTATTTTCCCAGACTGGACACGCTGGTGTCGACGTAGGATTTCATCCACAATTTCTTGGGGATTACGCAGTCGAGCGATTTCCTTACTAAAATCCTTAAATTCTCTTATTGCTCGTTGGACTGTTGTTGCTCCACATCTATCATTATAGAAGCAAACAAACTCATTGCCTTGCTCTCGCGCTAATTCGGTGGCTTCCCGAAAGGTCTTTCCAGAAATTAACCCGGCAATTGGTCTCTCACTAAAGATGGTACCCCACCATAAAACCCTTTCGAAAATATTAAGTACTGCTTCGTGGAATTCTTCAAATCGAATGATGGCTTCGATAGTAGTTGGAAGTGCTAACCGTAAGGCTGTTTCATCACTGGACAAATTTAAAAGTAAGGCTTGGAAGTGCGGAACCTTCCACAATTCCGGAAGTTGATTTTTAGATAGGTATTTTTCAATGGACCATGCCATCCGGTCTCGGCGATCGTTGCAACGCAACGCACCAACCAGTAACCGTTTTTCCTTTGGCGTTGCAGCTCCAAGGTGGCAACTTTCCCCCCATTTGTTGAGGCTTTCCAGTGGCACCGAAATACGCCTCGATGCAATTGGGTCAGCAAGCCTCTTTAAGTCGACCTCCTCTGGGGGGGTAGCGAATTCCTTTGCGAGTTCTTCCCCTTCGTGGGTAAGAGAACCATTTTCTTTAATCAGATCGCTTTGGGCCAGTGTTGTCCAATAGGTAGCAACCCCACCAGTTCTGTATTGGTTTTGCAGCATTTTAAAATCCAGTGAGGCGGGTGAGTTTCGGGATTGAAAATCCTGCAAAGCAGCCTCTGCGTATGTAACACCGCGAAGCTTTTCGGCAGCCGAAGGAATCCCCCGTTGTTTCGTGGCCACGCAAGCAAGGGCCCAAAGACGTTCATAGGGTTGGGCAGCAAGGCGTCGTGCTGTGGAGCCCGCCGGACCAATCGGAAAATTGCGATGTTGTTCAGCGTTCGCAATGGCTGTACAGATCATCGTAAGATAGCGAGAACGATTGGTAATTGTTGTAATTCCTGGGAGAATGAAATCGACCAATGTACCATATGTTCTTAATGCGCCAAGTGGATCAATACTTCCTGCAATACCCCCGAGAGGGTTATAAGCGGTTAGAAATGGAAGGCCGTTCATGGTAGAACCTCTCTATCTGAAGGTGCAATCTATAGCTGGGCTAATTCATTAAAAACAAAAAGCGGTTTGCCCTTTGGGTCACGGTTGGAATATTTGAAATTCCGTAAAGCTGTCCGCCCTCACTCCCATGCCTCCCCTTTCAATTGTTCTGGGATGCGCTCCTCCAGCCAGAGCTTACAAATATTCTTCCACCCGATTCGCCGCCATTTTTTAAATGCTGCCTTCAACTCGTTCAAGTCCTTCGCTTCCAGAAGATCTTTCTGGGCAGCTCTTAAATCTTCAAGAGATGCAATTGCTGGCATGGTAATCCCCTTTAAGCTAACTGTAGAAAACAGAAAGCCCATCCGTATAAAGAATAGGCTCACATCCAATCCAGAATTCTTACAGGAAATTCGATCCCAACTCCCACCCCTTTTGCGGTTGCCCCACTATATCAAAAATGCAACGGGACTACTAATATTTAGCATTTTGTGTGCCATAGCCAACTGAATGAAGCAGAGGGCATGACGCATAGCGTAAGAACTTGAAAGTAAAGGGCAAATGCCGAGTTGAGTCTTATATCCCGGAAATAAATATATTTATTAAAACAATTGCCCTGGTCAAAAACTGATCAAAAACGGCAACAACCCGACAAACTGTTCTTTCACTCAACTCAGCCAATCCATTAATTGACTTGTACTGATATTGGCTTCATCAAATGAAGAAAGAAGAGAATGACCTCCTTGGGAGCTAAACCAAATATGGTTTTGATAGCATCTGAATAGACAAGGGCTTGAGGTTTATAATGCTCAACTTTTGAGTTTAGGTCATCTTTTTTTACCAAATCCGTCTTAAAATCCAGAACCACCATACTGTCTTCTTCCTTAAAAACTACATCCATGACCCCTTCAAAAATAGTTCCATTATCCTTATAGGTAAATGGAACTTCTTTCTGGTAATGGCCCGATTTTATAACTCTCTGAAGGAGTGGAGAATTGATTGCCTCCCTTACCATCTCCCTTGCCCTTTTAATCATGGGTCCTGTTGCTCCAAGGTCTTTCCCTTCGATCTCTGCCATCTGTTGAAGCAAACCAGGTTGACTCCAATCTAATTTCTCAAAAAGACGGTGAACAAGTTTTCCATATACAGCTCCTTCACCATTTGTCACTGGAGAGATCACCCATTCATCATCCTTTTCAACTTCTGAAACCTGCTCAGTCGCTGTAGTGATTGGTCGGCTCATTCCCGCTCGCTTCTTTAATTTCTCTTGCGCCTCCTTCCACAACTCCCTTTGAGAAAGCACTGCTCTCGAAGCCTCCCCTCCTTCCATTTCAGGATTTAACGGTGATCGGAAGGGAGGTGTTTCTTCGGGTTCAAGCTCAAGCTTGTTCGTATCATAAAACATCATATCTTCATTCCACTTTCCAAATGAGACTTTATCGGGCACGGTTAGGTACGGTTGAACATAGCCCAGAAAACTTTCTTCGGGAACCTGCTTCTCCCCTTTTTTCTCCTTCACCCAGTTAATAGGTAAAACTAAGAAGTCCCTTGCCCGCGTCATCCCTACATAAAGAAGACGTCGCTCCTCTGCCTCCCCACGCTTTTCTTCCCACTGGCTCAGATCTTCATAATTCGCTGTCTGGAAGCCACTATCTTTGGGCCCAACCTTAATGGCGATCCGTTCTCCGTTTCGGTCGATGATAAAATTCTCCCGACCGGATGGTTTATGGGCCGGGTCTGCAAGAATGACCACAGGGAATTCCAGCCCCTTGGCTCTATGAATCGTCAAAAGACGAACGAAATTATCACCCCTTTCGAGCGTCGGGGGTTCTTCCTCTTCAGCCTCTTCTTCCCTTCGTTCGGAAAGCCAATGGACAAAGCCTCTGAAACTGAGCACTCCTCTTTCATCCAGAGCACGGGCAACATCACCGATCTTCATGAGATTCGCAACCCTCTGCTCTCCCTGCGGCTTTAAGAGGAAGAGGACCAATCCACTCGTTGCCTCGTAGAGTCTCTTCAAAAGAGCGGCACCACTTGCCTGATTTCGCATCCCGTGGAGTTCTTGAAGTAGACAGAAAGGCTGTTCTAAGACTGTCCCCTGAGCCTCTTGTAAGTAATTTAAGTTTCCTCCCCTGGCATGAAACATAAACAGCTCTTCGTCAGAGGTCCCGAAGAAGGGGGAACGCAGCGCAGCCACCAGGGCAACCTTGTCGTTAGGATTATCAATTGCCTGAAGAACAGCAAGTAACTGCTGCACCTCCTGGCGCATATAAAAAGATTTTCCACCAACGACCCGGTAGTCCACCTCATAGGACCTTAAAGCTTCTTCCAGGGGATTTAAAGGAATGTAGGTTCGCATCAGGATGGCGATATCCTTGA
Source organism: uncultured delta proteobacterium (assembly GCA_963765435.1). Classification (GTDB taxonomy): domain Bacteria; phylum Desulfobacterota; class BSN033; order BSN033; family UBA1163; genus UBA1163. The sequence continues at coordinate 2,141,649 of CAVXWK010000001.1, read as the reverse complement.
ACATGATAGGACGGAAGGATTGGTCAGAGTCGTCCCACACCTGCCACTTCTCTTTGTTAACCAGCTTTTGAATGAAAGAGGCGATGCAGCGGGACTCCCATAAACGACAATCCTCTGTTCTTTCCATCACAATATTTTTGTTTCTTGGCGGATAGAGGAGCACGATGCCGTGTTCCGAAGGGACAGTTCCCTTTTTGCGACCAAAATGGAGTGGGACATACCCTGGCTGGTATTGACCATCCTCCGGAGGCTTTATCAGATCCTGAAAGATCCTGTTCACCACGCGGACTATAGAGGGTGCACACCGGAAGTTCTGGGAAATGTTAAGAAGACGGCCTTCCCCCATCCGCTTCTTGGCTTCTTCATACATTTCAATGTCAGCACGACGGAATCGGTAGATGCTCTGCTTGGGATCACCGACGAGAAAGAGACGCTTCGGTGAAACCCGGACATCCTTCCACTCTTTCGCCTTCCCCTTTTCCTCCTCCGAAAGGAAAAAGACGATTTCTGCCTGAAGGGGATCGGTGTCCTGGAATTCGTCCACCAGTAAAAATTTGTAACGATCACGAAAGTATTTCCGGACTTGTGGATGTTCCTTAAGCATGTTTCTGGCAATCATAAGAAGATCGTTGAAGTCGAGGAGGTTGCGTTCCCGCTTGACCTGTTCATAGGCCTTGATATAGTCGGTTAATCGCTCTGCCAGTGCCGTCATAACGGAATCAGCGATGGTGGATCTGACCTCCTCATGGGCCTGTAAGAGTTGATCCATCTCTTTTCGAACATCTTCAAGGTGTCCTTTGCCTTCCCAGTTTTTCTGGTTTCCCGGCTTAGAAGAACCGACATAGATCTCTTTAAAGATAAAGATCCCTTTCTCTTCCTGAGGGAGTGATTGCAACTTGAAAAACTGCTCGTTCAACTGGTCAATTTTTTGGGCCGCTTTGTCTTCGTCTGGATTCTTGCAATATTTCTTCAAAGGGTTCAGGGAATTGACACTTTTTTGAAACGATTTAATAAATTGCCCAATTGATTTCTCCACTTCTTCAAGGGAATGAGGAGACGGTAGGTACTGCAAGACGTCATGGTTTCCTAACAAGAATTGGCTGACCTTGCGTATCTGTTCCGGGGTGATTCCAAGGAGCACTGCACGTCGCAAGGCGGGGTCGTTTGCATCCATTTGTTTTTCCAGCCACCCTTCCCAAACCTCAGTCTGGACGAGAGAGGAGGTCAATTCATCCGCAACTTCAAAGTTGGGGTCAAGTCCTGCCTCTACTGGCCGCTCCCGGAGCAATGATCCACAGAAAGAGTGAATCGTTGTAACCTGCATCCGCTCCAGGTCAGAAATGGCCTCGGAGAGCCGGCTATTTTCATCACCACTGGAAACAGTTTGGGACACCCTTTCCAGTTCCTGGCGCAACTTCACCTTCAATTCGGCTGCGGCCTTTTCTGTAAAGGTAATAGCTACGATCTCTTCCAGGCGTGCCTCACCTGCCTTGATCAGATTGATAATACGGGTGACAAGCACAGTAGTTTTGCCTGTCCCAGCGGCCGCTTCAATGATGTAACTTTCAGAAATGTCTTGAGCTGCTCTGTCCCGCTGTTCTTGGTCTATGAACTTTGCCTCAGATTTCATCCCTCACTCTCTTCAGCCTCTTCTGTAAGCATCTCTAAGTATCTCTTCACTCTCGGATCCTTTGCTTTTCGCTCAAAAAGTATTTCAGTCCAGGTCCCACAGATTATTTTCAACTCACAATATCCGCATTGGCCGCCCGGTACAGCGATAAAAATTCCGTCCTCAATGCTTGCGACGATGGTATTCAGGATCTCGTGCAGCTTGGCTTCTTTTGCCTTCAACTCAGATCCTTCAAAGCCAACTCTCTTCCCGTTTTTGAGAGAGTAGTACTCGGCACATTCAACCTGAATGTCTTTGTGAAGCCGACCGAGCAACTGCTTGGCGGCATAAAGATAGAGGGGAAGTTGCAAAGTGGTCCCTCCCTGGAAATCGTTTGCTTTGGCTAAAACCTTACCGGTTTTGTAGTCCCTGACCCGTGCTCTTTTCCCATCCTTCGTCAAATCTATCCGGTCAATCCTACCCTTCAAATTAACGGTCTTTCCTGCCAATTTTAGGGAAACCGGCTCTTCGGTTGAGATTTCGCTTTCTTGAAAATCGAGAGGTTTCATCCCATAGCGAACTTCAAAATAGGTCGGAATGAACTCAGTCTCATTTAGCTCTTCGTTAAAGAAGTCGATCAGGTTATCCCGAATCTTTCTCTTCTCTACTTCCCAGAGCATGGAATAACCGGTAACTCCCATCTGCTCAAATTCGATAAATTCTTTATTTGCTATCTCTAACAGCCTGTCCAGGTCTTTCGGTTCTAAATGAAGCGAAGATCCCCTCTCTTTCTTCAGGTCGGTAAAAAATTTCCAGAGAATAGAATGGACGAGGGTCCCTTTATCGAGGGGGTTGATGGTCGCTTCTTTCTCAGGTTCTGTCAGGGCCTCGATACCCATGATCACACTTAAGAGATATTGATAAGGACAGGAGGCATAGGCCTCAAGCCGTGTGGGGGAAATACTCTTTTTAAAGATCGAATGGCGCTCTTGCAGAATCTGAAGAGCCTCTTTCGAAGAAAGGAGGCCTTCAAAACCTGTGAATACCTTTTTCCCCCATCGGGAGGATTCGAGCTGGAGACCGCGGCCAAAAGAAGGTGAAAGCTCTCGCAGATAAAGTAATGCCTCCGGTTTCTTCTCCTCCAACTTTTGCCGTCCGGTTGAGATATCAAACTCTACTTCATCCAGAGCCTTCTCCGGGGATTTCACAGCGATCTCGGATAAAGGGATGCGGACAAATCCAGGAAACTTTTCAAACTTCTGAAAATCAGTACTCTCTCCGGTAAGAGCCTTCACAGAAGCGAGCAAAAATGATGATGGCAGGCGTTCCTTTCCCGTCCCGATTTCTATCCGGGGAAAGCTGAGAATTAACTTTTCTTTAGCAGCACCGATGGCCAGCCGGTAAAGAAGACGCTCTTCTTCGAGTCGCCCTTCTGTTTTTAACGGCAAAGGCTCCGTCTCTTTTCCATCCAGAGATCGGTTTAGGATTTTTCGTTCCTGATCCAGCAGGATTGCATCCTGCCGTATAAGAGGTGGAAAAGACTTTTCCGCCATTCCCGGGATGATGACCATTCTAAAGGGAACACCACGGGCTGCCATCAAATTGACAACGGCTGGACCATTTCGCTGAAATCTTCCGGTCGGCATGACCTCTTCCTGTAACACCTCTTCGACCAAACGTGTAAAATCTGCCTGGGATGGGGGAATGCCAGTAACATCCAACTCAGAAAGTCTCTTCACTGTTTCTTTGACAAGAATACTCTCTTCGTCCCGCTCCACAAGGCCATCAAAGGCGCCGAGTAAAGCGGTCACCTTTCCATTCCAGGTATTTGATGCCGCCAAATGTTGCAGAAATTTGAAAAGCTCTTTGGTGAACCGGATCAACTGATCGATGGCAATAATGTCTTTCTTATGGAAGCGTCTCCTTCCTTCACCCTCTTTTTCTTCCTCTCCCTTCTTCACCCAGCTCTCTCGGAGTCTACGCAGCCTTTCTTCCCATTCCTTCTGACCTTCCACAATGCCTGCGTGGATGGAAATGGCATCCCACTGGGATGGGATAAGGGGAAATTCTTTCTCCTTAGAAAATCGGTCAGAAAGTAATTTTGCAAAAGTGGCAAATTCGATTACAGACTGCCGTGAAAAATTTCGATTAATAATATTTAAAACCATCAATAAGCTTCGGCCTGCCGGCGTCTCATTCAATGGCATCCCTTCACGGAGATACGGATTGATCCCCAGCCCGTCGAAAGTCTCCCGAAATAGCCGTGAATACTCCTCGGACCCCCGCAGAAGGACACCTATTTCATAAAAAGCAATCTCCTTTTCCTGGGATGCTCGAAGGATCTCCCGTATCACTTCTCGCACTTCTCTTGGCTCTCCGGGTGCAGAAACAATCTGAACGACATCTGGAGGGGTCTCTACCGGCTTCCCGTCATTGAATAAATGGTGGCACAGATGATCGAGGGGTTGCCTGCGTTTGTTGGTTTCTGGAATTTCGTTGGAAGTTTCTTTAAAACCATTATCCTTGAGCCAATTCAATGCTGGTTTCACATATTCAAAGGCAGGAGTAGGTTCATAAGGAACAAAGACAATCGTTTCTTTTTCATTAAGACAGGCTTGGAGAAGCCGTTTTTGAGCGATGTTGAAGTCGTAGAAACCATAAATGATCATCTTGGGTGCTTGTTTAAAATACATTGAGTCTTTTACCCATTGACAGGCAGATATGGTCACGTCTGATTCATCGTACCATCCAAGATCCTGTAACCGCTTTTCATAAGCCTTCCAGAGACTAAGAAGGTCCTTCAATTTTTGGAGGTGAACCTGCTTTGCTATTTCAGCATCACTTAGAGTGTGATTAATTTGTTCAGGAGAGAGGCAAGCATCTTTGAGGTCCTTCAAGGTGGCAAGGATAGCCCTGTGGAATCCGGGATGGTCTGTGATATCGTGAAAGTAAAATCCTTTATTTTTCTCGGTCAAAGACTTTGAAATATGCCCGATAACAAGTGCGTCAGCATGGGAAGGGATCTCAGTTTTCCCCTGACTGATAAGATTGGGTGTGCTGACTTCCCTCGCAAACTCTTCTAACGTCTCGAATTGAAGATTGAAATGAGGCACTCCATCTTCTGCAAGGAGGCGACGAAGGTGAAGTCCAAGGAGTTTCGATGATACAAGGATCAGGAGGGGGCTAAAAGGATCTTGCGCTCTCGTTGCCTTGATTTCGTTCGCAAAGGCAGACTCAAGGACAGGATAATCTCCTGTCAATAAGACTCGAGCGTTGCCCTGATCTTTGCTCATCGACCCCACCCTTGAGGTTTATCTGTTATGGGAACCCCGATGATGCCTCATTCTACTACTTGCTGAAAAACGAATCAATATTTCAAAGCAAGCTTGAGCCTGCATAGGATGCTAGAAAGATACCTACGCCTTCTTTCTTGTAGATTTATAGCCTGCTCTTGAGTGTTTTCCTTCTTGGGTATTGGATAGGATCTCCCATAATCTATCGAACTTTTCGATATAATTTTTGAAGTTTGATTTGAATCGCCTTCTTGGCTTTTGTTTTCCATGGCGAATATACACTTCCAAATCTTCAAAAGATGTTAAGACTGTCACGTCTCCATCTTCATACCTTTCGAGGTTCGCCATACCCTGATGGCGAAGTGGGGGTCTCTTTACTTCAATGAATACATTCCCATTGGCACTTTTCAACTGAACATCAGGAAGACCCTTACCGACTCTTGATTTTTCTCTATAAGCTTTCTCGTGAACTTCAGGGCCATCCTTCGTTATCTTTCGATAATCCCAATTCAAGGCATCGAACATCGGCAAAACAAATTTTGTTGTTATGTCCTGTTCTGATAGTCCTTTAATAAGGCCCGGATATTTTTCAACGATCCGATAACGCTCCACAATTTCTTTAATCATAGATTTGCCTTGTCCTTTACTCACCATTAGACGTAACCTCCTATTTACTCGGTTTCTGATTTCTACGTCGAAAAACGTTCAGAGGCCTGGCACCAGAGGTTTCTCTCAACAACCTCTTAGATCGTCCAAAATCTTCTTTGGATCGGGTAACAGGCGCCCCATACCTTGCTGTAGGGCCTTAAGACACGAACTTTGACAAGATTAGTTTCCTTTCTCAACCATTCTCACCCTTCTATGAAGCCTATAACGCCCTCGCCTAAATAGAACCATAAACCATGGCCTAGATTTTCCAATTTTTTCCTTGAAACACGCTTCCATTCAATTTCAAAATCTCCAAATTTTCAATGTTCCTTTTCATACAGGCCCCCAATGAGCAAAATCAAGCATTTTCTGTTCCAAAAGACAAATATGCATCTAACATATTGATAAAAAAGAATTTTGTGAATTATTGAATAAAATTCGGCTGGTCAAAAATTGACCATAATGTCGGCATCTTGACATTTTCTTGGTACATTGGGAAGCCTCCGTTCAGAAGCTACAAGGTGTGAAGATCCACATGCCATCCTCTCACAAAAAAGTCTATTTTTACGTCTTTTCAAGTCTGTTACCTGAGTTTATCAGTTCTCAATCTAATCAGAATTCCTTAACTTCGCAGTGCAACGAAATTTCATGGCTTCCGGGCCTGTCGATTTGCCAGTCAAATTCCAATTCAATCTCCACTTCGTCACCATCGAATTCCATATCTTCTTTGATATGCTGGATCACCTCCTCTATTCTCTTTCGGCTCCAGGTCTTATAATCGCGGTTGCTAATACAAATAGTAGAGAAATAGAGGTAGGAGTAACTGTCTTCGAAGTCAATATCTGAAAGCTCTTCTACATGTACCCTCGCACAGACTGGACTCCCGCCCCAGAAAGTTATGGTTATGGGAGGTCTTTCCCCGTCCATAAAGTATTTAGCAACTAAATGCTGCATGGAGAGAAATCGTCCGATGTAACTTAATGTTCCCCTCTCTGACGGTTCGATCGCCATCAGGGAAACATGGTGTTTTATAAATTCGATCTGCCCCTGCAAGGCAGCACGAACATCCCTCCGGTATTTCTTTTCATCCTCTCTTGCTTCTTCTGGACAATAAACCCAATCGAGTGCTTGATAGTCACACTCTTTCGCCTCCTTGCGATAACCCTTCTCCCACCCTAAATAAAGCTCGTATGCTTTCCTTATAAATTCCTTGTCCATGGTATCTCCAAATCGGCATTTTCCCGACTTTTATTCAGTTCTTCATCCTCTTCTTGGCCTTTCGGAGAGAGAATAATGTTACGCCAAACAATCAGCAACCGCTGATAAAGCCTCCTCAACTTTGAACGGCTTGGGAAATAATTTATCAACGCCCAACTCGAGGGTCCGCTTTTTCACATCTTCCGTGTAGTAACCTGTGCATACGATGATTCTTGTATTTTGAAGAGCCGGATCTTGCCGGATCAATTCTATCATTTGAAGGCCATCCATCCGTGGCATCTTCACCCCGGTCCAAATGATACGGGGTTTGATCGCCCTTGCTTTCTCCAGACCCTCGATGCCATCTTTTGCAGACTGGACCCTCAAGTTCGGAAACCTGCTCCGGATCATCTTCCCAATAAGATCGACGAATGCCGGTTCATCTTCAACGACGAGTACATCGCATCTGTTGACGAAAGCGATAATCTTTCCCTCTTTTGTCTTCGTATTCGATTTCTTCATCTTTTCCTCCATTTCTTGTGAATTAATGCCATGAGCAGGATTATTCCAAGAATGGGAGGGTGGTCACCCTTATCAGGATCATCCATATCATCTTCCACATCCTTGAGAAACTCGTTGAGGTCCTCATCTTCTGGAAATTTCTCGACTCCCTTTTTGAGAATCTCCAACATTTCCTCGCCCCAGCCCATCCCTGAAAAGGCGGCGGCCGCATTGTAATACAACACCGGGTATCCATCCGGAAATCTCTTAAGCCCCTCCAGAGCGGTCACGATCGCCTCTCGCGTCATCCTCAGCTCTATATACGCAGAGCAGAGCCCGGCGTAAATACAAACGCCGGTGTGCGCATCCGAAGATTCAGTATAGACAGCCATCGCATTTTGGAAATATTGAAGCGCCTCAAGAGGATACTCCATCTCTAGCGCACAGTTTCCCCTCTCTGCGAGATACAATGGCTCCTCGGGGTATTCGTCGATCAGGTGATCAAGAATCGACAGGGCATCCGTATGTAATCCCAGGCCCATCAGGGCCAAGGCCTTGTTTAAAAGTGTACCCGGATCTTTTTCAGAGTCGCACCTTATGGCTGCCTCATAACATATCAATGATTCGGAATGATCGCCCAGCCGCTCGTTTAAATTCCCGAGGTCTGTCCAGAGCGCACAGGATTCCGGAAATTCTTTCAAGCCCTTTTCCAAGATCTTTCTTGCTTCCCCGTAATGCTTCATTTCTATCATTGCCCTGGAGATCCCATTATACTTCGTCTCGCCGTAGTCTCTCCACGAGAGCGATTCGAATAACGCAAGCCCCTGTTCGTACTCTGCATGGTCAAGGAGAGTCCACCCCAGATTGATCTTAAGGTCATCTACGTGTTCCTTGAATTCCCGCCGGTTAGCATTGGATTTGAGCCGGTTCAATTTCCTTTTTGCAATCCGATATTCTTCCTTTAGTTCCTTTAACTCGGTGAAATTGCTGACAGCATTTGATTCTCCCCTGCTCATGATCTCCTCCTTTAAACCTCTTAATTTCTGATTCGTTTCTTGTGATAGTCCATAGCGTCATTCATTTGGTCAAGACATTCGATAAGACGATTTCTCTCTACTGTCTTATGCCTTACATGAGCCACCCAGGATGGAAAACAATCTAAATTGCTATAAAGGTATTCTCCCCAGTGAGGGCTCAAAAATTCATCTGCTACGATTATTCCGTCCCGTGGCTCAAACATATCCAAGAAATCTCTTCCAATAAATATGAGGACTACGTCATAACAAGCGAGATCGAAAACTTGAGCATTGATTTTCCTCTCAGTGAAATCGACCCTGATATCGAAAAGGAATGGTTCGAACATATCCATATTGAATGTCCCTTCTGAAAATAATTTATTTTCTTGAGCTCAATTATAAACGAGGACCTTCCCCAGGAAGTGTCATAGGGCTAACTGATTGGAATTTAAGGCGGGATTATCAATAAATCTTGGCTATTTTCTGGGCTTCGGCTTTGATTAAACCTCTGAGGGTTTTTGGCTTGATGACTTCTACGGCATCGCCGTGTTTCAATATCTCTCTCTTTATTTCTGAGAAGTCTGAAACGGGGAAGCTTATTTCAAGGGACCCGTCTTTGAGAAGTTTTACTTTTTGGTTTTTGTGCCATATCTGCTCTTTGATCCATTTCGACTCATCCGGCGTAAACCGCAGGGTAACCTCTTTGGTGGACTTGCCTTTGTAGAGACCGAAGGTGGAAAGAAAATATTTTTTGAAGTCGAAGTCAGTCGGTATTTTGAAGGGCTCCGTTAAAACTTTCGTCTCCGAGATCCTGCTCAATGCGAAATCTCTGATATCTTTTCTCAATTGGCAATAACCGATGATATGCCACGTTCCCATGTAATTGAAAAGGTGATAAGGTTCGACCGTCCTTTCGCTTTTTTCTTCCGTCGCGGGTGAATAGTAGGTAAAGCTCAAACACTTCTTCTTTAGACAACACTCCAAAACCGCTTTGAACACCGCCTCCGGCGCCGGGGAGTACTCGATCAGTTGAAAGGAAAAAGCATCGTCGATGTGATCTGCTACAACTGAGTGCTTTCTTAAAATATTTGTGATCTTATCGACTATGGAAGATATTTCACCTCCGATGGACCCACCGCTGATGTCCTGAAGCATTTTTCTTGCGATGAGAAGTGCCGAAAGCTCTTCAGAAGAGAGGTAAACCATCGGCAAAGAGAATGTATCGTCATCGTAACAATATCCTTTTTGGCTTGAATCATAATCCAGTGGGCAAAGGAGCCTGTCCCTCATAAAATCGATATCGCGCTGGGCCGTTTTGGTAGAGATTTCGAACGCGCCTGCAAGGGAGGTGGCATTGGGATACTTTCTCGCCTTTACCTGATTGTCAAACCAAACAAATCTTTCGTAGATGTTTTTTACTCCCATATAGGTTTCTGACATCTGCCTTCAGTTTCAATCGGAGTGTACTAAATCAGGAACGGGGTGTCAATGGGAATTAGTAGATTGTAGCTGACGTGGTAATGTCCGGTTTGTGCCACGTAAAAATATCCGCCTCAGTATAAGAACAGAAAGCTCTTTTTTGAGATAAGAAAGTCTCAACGAAGGCGGACCCATAAAAAGAAATGGGAAAAAGAAATGCCTCCCTGCTCCAGAGACCCAACCCACTCTCCTCGAAGGAGGACCACCCTGAGTATGTTATTGACTGATTGATGCTGATGCTCGGCACCACCACCGCTTTCTTAGGAGGCGTTACGGGAGTGAGTTTTGGGTGGGAGGTATGGAGGCAGGAATAAAAATGTGTGGGGGATTCTGTGACATGTCTTGTTCCTTTTTAGGCATTTCAAGAATCCCCCGCCATCATTCAGAATTTTAGAGATTCTTAATATTTTCGTTAAGTTGCTTTCTCTTACACTGTTTCATAATTCTTGCCTCTTTTACCCTCTGACTCCGTGAATAGGGGTTCGACTCCCTTTCCCCCAGCCAACCATCTTAATCACTTTAAAATATCGCCTCTTCGAGCCAAAACCCTACGGGTTTGTTGAATGCAATTTCTTCAAGCCTTCTGAGGGATTATTTTAAAATTAGCGATTTATCTTGACATTCGTCAGAGAATAGTATATAAAAGAATTAAATCTGGTTGCAAAGAGTCCTTTTTAGGACGTGAGCGAAACCCGCAAAGAACTCCAAACAGCTTCTTTGCGGGTTTTTTTATCAAGCCTCGGAGAGTCTCTTACCAGGATTTACCAAAAGCGAGTCTCTTACCTGTAACTACCGATAGCTGGCAAAAAAACGAAAGGGGGTGTGGGATCTATAAAGAGGCGAAGGACCCAGGTGTCTAATATTCCTACTAACTTTTACTACCCAAGAAAGGGGGACATCGTATGCATTTCATAAAGATCTTCATATTGATAGCTTTAAGTCTGGTAATTGGACTTTTTAGTTGTACTAAGGAGGAGAAAAAGGCGGGGGCTCCAAAACAGGAGCAAATCACAAAGAGTTTGGTTCCACCGAAGGCTGAGCTTAAGAGCCAGAATTTTCTTGTGGAGCTTAGCGACCTTCAAGTCGTCATGAGCGTAGACACAGCTTCTAAAGAGATCGTCGAGACGCCGACCCTCAGAGGTAACATCAAAATTACCAATAACTCGAAAGACATCCTGGATATCCAGGCGGTCACCCTCGAATATTTGGATGAAGCTGGGAAGCCAATCCCTTATAAACCCGAAGAGAAAATAGTGAAGGTTTCTCCGTTTTGGAAGGCTATCCCGCCTGAAGGCGTTACCGATGGGACTTTGGACGTTACGATTCCAACGAAAGCTATCAAGGAAAAATCCCTTAGAAAGATAGAAGTCGACTTGGTCTATGTGCCGTCTCCTCTTAAACGGGAGATTTTGACTTTGTCTGAAAAGGTTGAATAGTCCCTGAGATCAATCCATAGGGCCAAGTTGGAGGGCGTTATTTTGGCCACGACATAGGGGAATGGATAGCCCCTGTTCCCCTATGTCGCCAATCTACCTGCGGTAGACAGGCGGTTTGAGGGGAAGAAAAGGGTTCGAATCTCGCATGGCGATATGGAACAAAATTTACGAACGAGTCTGACGAGCAAGGGGAAATGGCTATGAAGGCTTTCCATAACGAGGTGAGAGATCACTCAGGAATTCCCTGCGAAGGCAACTGCCCGTATTTGGTTGTTACGGACACTTTGAACTGCCGAAAAGATTCAGAAGGGGTAGTAGACATGGAAGAAGTCCGAGATACAGGCGAATGTCCGTTTTGGCCAGACCAAAAAATGGAAATCGGGTGAACTGGGGTGGGATAGAAGTTTCATCGAGGGCTAAAGAGAATTCAAGATAAGGAGAATGATCATGAATATTTATGTTGGAAATTTATCATTTGAAGCATCAGCGGAAAATCTTCGGCAGGCCTTTGAGGCCTTTGGTCAGGTGAGTTCTGTAAGCATCGTCAAGGATAAATATAGCGGCCAGCCTCGAGGTTTTGGTTTTGTCGAAATGCCTGACCAGGCAAGGGCCCAAGCGGCGATTGAGAACCTGAATGGCAAAGAACTCCTGGGTCGACAGATGAATGTGAACGAGGCACGCCCTCGCACCGACCAGGGAAGGTTCGGTCGGCAGGGGGGTTATAGCGGACGATTGGGTTACGGTGATAGAAGGTCTTAGTGATCCGGTGACTTCCCAATCTCTAACCCGGGCGATAGGAAGAAGTTCTGAAAAACAAAATTTATGGAACCTCTGAAGATCGACCAGAAACGCCTTGAATCGATTAGTTCTCGTTTGTTGGAGAAAGGCATTCACCTCTCTCTCGAAGAGGTGAACAGGGTAGCCGACCTGATCAAGGATGAAGTGCTCTACGGGTATGTAAACCAATTGATCACTCAGGTCGAAAAGATCCTTGACATCGATCCTTCTCTTACGGAGAGGGAGATTCTCCAGCTTGTCGCGAGGACCATCGTTGAAAATCTCGGTGCGGAGGCCGCGAGCATACGGATATACGATCCTGAAAAGAAGGAGATGATCTCTTATGGGTCTTACCCCGGCCTTCATGAAGACCGCGAGGAGATCATTCCTTTTGAAGATACGATCGCCGGTGAGGTGGTTAAAACACGTCAAAGTTACTTGGTCCCTAATATCTTAAAAGAGGAGAAATACAAGAATAAGGAGAAGGTTGAAAAACTTGGAATCCATTCGATGCTGGCCGTCCCGATTTACCTCCACCGGTTTTCTAAGGATGTCGATACAGAGGGAGTTCTCCAGATCTATTATCAAAAGGAAGATAAGTTGTTTACACCGCTGGAGGTCGAGACTGCGGAGATGTTTTCAAAACGGTTGGGTTATGTCATTGCTTTGAAGAAGATTAATCATCTTCATAAATTGAATGTGACCAAGGACAAGATATTGGAGCATATCTACCAGAAATTGGCCAGGAGTGAAGGGATCAAGATGAAGGATCTCTTCAACTCAGTCATTCCGGAATTGGTGGACATCATGAAGATCCAGAGATGTGCCCTCTTCTCCGTCACAGAGGACCAAGAGCACATTATCCTGGAGGCTGGATATCCTGAAAACGTGCATGGAATTGGGAAGGTCCGTTCTGTGAAAGGAGAACTTTATGCAAAGGTGATTGTGGACCAGACAGGGCCTTTCGGGAGCTTTGAAAATGAGAAGATCTTCCCTAATTATATCCTCATTACCAATCCCAAGGAAACCCTTCTCCTTCCCTCAGACATCAAACATTTCCTTGAAACTCAGCAAATCAATTCGGTTCTATATATTCCTTTAGGGATGGATGAAACCGTCAGATACTTCCTCGTCTTTGATGCCCAAGCGCATCATCGGCGATTTACAGAAGAGCAGATCGAGATCTTAACCTTCTTTGGCAAGGAATTGACCAAGGGGCTGAAACTGGAGAAGATGGACGACATCCTTCATGATTTCAAGAACCCTGCCATTGCCGTGGCAGGCTTTGCCAAGCGGGTCCAGAAGATCCTTAAAGAAGGCGCCTATCCTGAGAATGAGAAAGTGGACCAGGCGTTGGATATTCTTTTGAAAGAGACTTCCCGTATTCAAGAATTGGCCCTGACCCTTCATGAGAAAGGAAAGGAATCGGTCATTGACTTAACGGAAATATCGAAGAGGCGATTTTTAATCAACGAAGAAACCTTGAAGGAATTGAACAGAGGAAACATCCAATTAATTGAGCGGAAGTTGGAATCTCCTTTATGGGTTCGATGCTTTCCCCTTTATATTGAAAGAGCGATCGATAATCTCCTTAACAACGCTTCCAACGCCATTCCCGAAGAAGGAGGAGAACTCTCTATTCGGTCCTATCGCAAGGACCCTTGGGCTGTGGTCGAGATTAATAATACGGGTCAGATCTCGGAAGGGGAAAAGGATCGGTTTACTCTTGGGGAAGGCAGGGGGAGGGGGCTTCACACGTGCACTCGATTGGTCAAAAATATGAGAGGGACAATGTCCGTGGAGTCGAAGGAAGGTCAGACCACCTTTTGTATCATGTTGCCTCTTGTCGAGCCATAGTTCCAAACCATTTTCATCCCTAAATAACACAAAGAGGGACAATAATAGGGATGTAAAAAACTCAGTTATCTGGATGGAAAGGAGTCATTATGAATAAAGAAAGGCTTGAATGGGTTATATCCGGATTAAGCCGGTATAAATTGACTGAGCATGAAGACCAATTTATCAAATCTGCGTCAGGGGATTTCGATCAAAAACAAATGTTGACGGAACGGCAGGAAGAAAGACTCGAAAATCTTTATAAGGAGAAGTCAAAATCGAAACCCAATAAAAATTCCTCTGATTATTTTTCTTTTCAGGAATCTCCTCCCAAAAAGGCCAGGGTCCGGAAACCTTTTGCCAAGGATGTTTTGATAACAACCTAACCTAACTGGCGCTGGGCTTTTTTAGGATAACGGATTCATCGTTTTTGTTTCTCACGCCATCTCGGAGCTTCCTATAAAGTTGGAATGGTTGCCTTAGCTAAATTGCATGATCGGTGTTTATAGAAAACACTATCTTCTGGTTCCGGATTTCGCTTTTTATGGTTCCCTTTTCCTTTAGGTATTTGAGATGGGCGATGGCCTCCCCCGTGGCGAACCATTTTTGGGATACGGGGAACACGTCCCATGAGTCGCTCACGATATCCCAGCTCATCCTTGATGCCACCCGAAAGGCATTCATCTTGCCTTTTTCCAGAATAGCGACAATTTCATCCAGCCTGTCCTGGTGGTGACGTTTCAATTCCTGGATCCTTTTTTTGCAGTCCGTGAAGATACCTCTATGACCGGGCAGTACAAGCTCGATATCAAGCTTAGCGATCTTGTCCAAGCTGGCTAAGTACTCCTTCAAGGGGTTCCACTCATCAGACCACAATTGGATGTTGGGAGTGATGTCGTTAAGGATATGATCTCCGGATACGAAGAGCTTCTTGCCGGGTTCGTAAAGACACATATGCCCCCACGTATGGCCGGGCGTCTCAATGCACTTGAATGCATAATCCCCGATGCTTAGAATGTCGCCCTCTTTCAAGATATGAAAAGTGAGGTCGGCGCTTGGCCTGAATTTAAGGCCGGGATGGCTCTGCAGGGCCTTCTGAAGCTCATTTTCAGGGAAACCGTTCAAGCGAGCAAAGCTAAGGAACGCCTCCAGCCGAAAACCGGCTTTAAATCGATCGGCATCGGGTTGATTGAAGTATATCTCTGAGGAATCTGCAATAAGCTCGGAGACAAGGCCAAAATGGTCTGCGTGGAGATGGGTAATAAAAAAATCTGTGTTTCCTGTATCCACTCCGAGTTCCTTCAACCCCCCCTGCATCGCCTGCAGGCATTCTTCCTGATTCCATCCCGTATCAATAATCAAATTTCGCTCCGTGTTCTTGATCACGTAGGAATTGATCGCTTTCAAGGGATTATTGGGAAGAGGAATTTCGATTCTGTATAGATTTGCTGAAATTTCTTCAATCATTAAATCACCTCAACGGGATTTATCGCAAAGAGCATAAAACAGATTTTCACCGCTCACTCGCCTGTCAGCAGGACCACGCCCGCCTCCGCGAGTCAACTCCTTTCTTCTGCCGAGAAGCCGTCTTTTTTGAGCTGGGAGACTAACGTGCCAACGTCCTCCGTTTCCATTTGAAGGATGAGATTCTTCTTTTCAGTCCCGGTGGGTTGCCAAAAGCTCTTCATTTTGAAACCAGCCTTTTTGATGCAGTCAAAAACTTTCTGCATCTGATCCATTTCCCCGGCCCCGTATACGATGATGCGTTTCCCCTTCTCGCCAATGCCGAAGAGGGGATTAATGACCTTATAAAATATATCGTTGGTGGTCAGTATCCCCACAACCTTTTCATCCTCCACCGCTATCAGGCAACCCACCCGCTTCTCCTGTGCGATTTTTGTCGCCCGTTCGATCGTGGTGTCTGGAGTGATCGTTACGACGTTCTTCTTCATAATCTCTTTCACGGTCAATTTCGACAGAACGTACAGGAGTTCCCCTCGACTGAGAGACGTGGCTGAAGAAGGGCTCGCCTTTAACAGGGTGTCCTTGGTTACCAATCCTACCAACTTGCCTTTATCCACTACCGGCAGGCGCTCGAACTTATGAGACTCCAAAAGGCGCTCCGCCTCGAAAACAGGTATCGTACTCGGTACCGTAATCACATTATAAGTCATTACATCCCGCACCAACATCGTTTCCTCCTTTCCGCCTTCTTCTCACAAAGGGGCTGAGTTTGGATACCTCGTTTATCCTTTTCCCTTCTCCGAGATTTTAGCCCAGGTGTCTCGGAGCGTCACAATCCGGTTGAATACCAATGCCTTCTCAGAAGAATCAACGGGGTCCACACAGAAATAGCCAAGCCTCTCGAACTGGTATCTGCTACCCGGATCGGCACCTGAGAGGCCCAGCTCCACGCGGCACGCGCTTAGGGTTTCCAGGGATTTCGGATTTAGGTACTTTGTAAAATCATCCTCTTTGGTCATCGGATCAGGGACTGGGAAGAGGCGGTCATACAATCGTATCTCGGCCGGAACCGAGTGGTCCGCCGATACCCAATGGATAACTCCATCGACTTTGTGCCCGTCCGAGGGGGGGCCGTTTCGTGTCTCCGAATCATAGGTGCAGTGCACCTCAACGGCTTCGCCCGTCTTCTTGTCCTCAACCATGCTGACACATTTTATGATGTATGAATATCGTAAACGCACCTCGCGGCCCGGAGCGAGGCGGTAGTATTTCTTGGGAGGGTTTTTCTGAAAGTCCTCCTGTTCGATATAGAGGACCTTGGAGAAAGGGACTGTCCGCACTCCCATGGAAGGGTTCTGCGGATGGTTGGGACATTCAAATTCCTCCCTTTGCCCTTCGGGATAATTATCGATGACCACACGGAGGGGCCGCAATACCCCCATGACGCGCGGTGCCTGTTCATTCAGATCTTCACGAACGCAATGCTCGAGAAGAGAAATATCGACGAGATTTTCATTTTTGGCCACGCCGATTCTGGCACAAAAGGCTCGGATGGCCTCCGGTGTGTAGCCTCGCCTTCTCATTCCTGCCAGGGTTGGCATCCGCGGATCATCCCAGCCGGTCACATACCCTTTCGTGACTAGTTCGATCAGCCTTCGCTTGCTGAGAACCGTGTAGCTGAGGTTGAGACGGGCAAATTCGATTTGCTGAGGATGACAACCCACGTTCAGTTGATCCAGGATCCAATCGTACAAGGGACGGTTATTTTCAAACTCGAGGGTGCAAATCGAATGGGTGATTTTTTCGATGGAATCCGAAAGGCAATGGGCGAAGTCGTACATTGGGTAGATACACCATTTTGTGTCGGTTCGATAGTGAGCAGCCCGCTTGATGCGGTAGAGGACCGGATCCCGCATGGTGATGTTTGGAGAAGCCATGTCGATTTTGGCTCGAAGGACATGGGCGCCGTCCTCGAATTCGCCAGCGCGCATCCGCTCGAATAAATGAAGGTTCTCTTCGATGGGACGGTTCCGGTAAGGGCTCTCTTTCCCCGGCTCGGTTAAGGTCCCGCGCTGTTCCCTTATTTCGTCGGCGCTCAGACTGCACACGTAGGCTTTGCCCGCTTTAATCAGCTGGACCGCAAACTGGAAGAGTTGCTCGAAATAGTCAGAAGCGTAAAAGAGGCGATCCTCCCAATCAAAGCCCAGCCAGCGGACGTTGTTGATAATGGATTCGACATACTCGAGCGATTCGCCGCTCGGATCCGTGTCGTCCATCCTTAGGTTGCAGGTACCGCTGTACTGGGCGGCAATGCCGAAATTAAGACAAACGGACTTGGCGTGTCCGATATGGAGGTATCCGTTGGGCTCGGGCGGAAAGCGCGTCGCAACACGCCTCTGGAATCTATCGGATCTAAGGTGTTCATCAATAATTTCTCTTATGAAGTCAGAAGGGGGTGAAGCGTTGGTCTGGGCCATAGAGACAGTTCCTTTCTCTTGCTCTTCTTGGCTTCTTAATATATCATATCCTACCCGTCTCGCAAGACCTTGTGGGCTAAGAGGTGTGAGGAAGGTAGAAGGAAGGCCCAGAAGATTCAGATGCGCTTTGCCGAGGGAATACAAAATCAAACGTAGTCTAAGATTGATCGACGGGGTTATTGGTGGTATAAAAAGTATGAGAGGCTTAACGGCGTATCGGCGACTTCTTGAAGGATTGGGGGGTCGTCTAGCGGTAGGACTATGGACTCTGGCTCCATCAACCGAGGTTCGAATCCTTGCCCCCCAGCCATGAGTTTCTTTTAGTTTCAACAGGTTGTCTATTAACTTGTACTATTAACCTTGTATTAACTATTTCCCCCTCAATGATGTCTTCCAGCGCCTCGGCACTATACTCACCATACCTCTCGGTTGTCCGAGGATCGCTATGACCGAGGACCGTCTTTACCTTGTGCATCGGAAATCCTTCATCCAACCGTTGGCAGGCAAATGAATGTCTGGGCCTTGACGACAAACTCGCCCTCGTAAAAAGACGAAAATAAATTGTTTCTGCTTTCTGCTCTAATCTCTGCCCCCGAAAGCAATGCAGGTGCTCCTTCAAAATTGCCTCAAGAGTTGGCTTAGAGTGAAGACTTGTGGTGAACTAACCAACAGATGACACTAACCGACAGATGACTTGACAGTGTCTGTCAGATTAAGTATCCTTTTTTCTTCTATGGCTTTACCTCATTTGTGGGGTTTTCTATTAACTTTCTATGAACCTTTGAAAGGAGTTCTTGTAACTCCTTGTAAGCAGGGCACTTATTTAGTTGGCAGGTAAGGTTTGAATCCTTGCCTTCCAGCCAGCACTCTATAGTCGATTAGATTAAGTGATGGGATGCCCCCTTCTTAGAGTCTCTCTCATCTTTAGTGAATTTTCGCTATGCATAGCCTTTTGTTCAGGTTTCTGCGGCATGAAAAGGTGCAACTTTTTTTGCGCTGTCCACTTTCTTCAAGGGAAGCTAATTTGTTGATCTGAAAGACTTATCTGAAGACTGATGATAATTAGGTGTCAACTTTGGTTGCGCTCTTCCGGCAACAGCTTCCCCAACTGAATCACTCATGGAAACATTGTAATCATAAGAGGTTACCAAGCGGAATCTTCTGATTGTTCAATTGGATATATTTTTTGCTGATGACAATCTTTAAAGTCATGGAAAGGATTTAAATTGAAAACGCAGATTTCCGACAAGGAAATTGAAAGTTCTTCTTAGGAGTTTCTGGTGAAGTGCGATCGCTACGGGAGCCCGATGGTTGAGGAAAAATTTTACGGTCCTCACGAACATTTTCTGGGATGGAGGTGCATCTGCTGCGGAGAAATTATTGACTATTTAATCCTGGAGAATAGGCGAACGCTAACCCGGGTGGAGAAGGAAAGCCAAGACGAAGAAGAACTGAACACCTAACTTTTCGGGCAATTGAGTTTGAGGCGTTAAAAAGGGGGGTCTTTAGAACGGGCATGGACGAAACTTTTAATCCAGATAAATATGGTATGTCGGTTTGCCCTGAACGCAACGGCGATGGTAAATTCCCCAACGACTCTGGAGATGCTGAGGTTTGTCCAGGATGTGGAGGGTTTGGATTTATCAAAAAAGAAGAGGATCCCGAAAAAACAAATGGATAGAGAAGGTCTCTGTTCATAAATACTAAAAAATGAGTCTCAGGTAGTCTAATCAAATTCAATCTACTAAACGTTCTGGGATTCATGAATTTACTTAATGACTTAGGCGTGCCTATTTTTTAGGCAAAATGGTTGAAACCGTTACCTTCAAGCTGAACGTAACTCAATTCCACAGTTATTCAACGTTTCATTGTGGATTTGGTGAAGAAATAATTCGAAACGACATTTTTAGAAGAGGGGTTCGATGAGAGAAGAAGAAAGGAAAAATAGACCTCATTATGGAACCGTGAACTTTGAAAAGAGGAAGCACCCCCGTTTTGATGTGGATCTACCGATAGAGTATGTTCGAAGTGGGTCGGTTGCCGGCCGTAGCGGAGCCATCAATGCCAGTGAAGGGGGGTTGTTAGTCTATCTGCGGGAAGAAACGGAGGTTGGGCAATATCTGTCGTTTAAATTATTTTTTTCTTCGGGGTCTGAATTAACGACCATTGAAACGCTCGTCCGGGTAGTTTGGACGGATATTCATCTGGAGGAGGATAGGGAAGATTACCGGGCTGGAGTAGAGTTTGCCGATATCTCTCCGGAGGATTTGGAGAAACTAAAAAAATTTTTGAGGAGCCTTTCCGGAGAGGTTAATCAAGACACGGAATAGGACGGCAACAATAGGGAAGTTTGAGGGAGGAACTACCGTCTTGATCAAAAGCAATGTGGCGGGAGGGGGATTTATCATATCTTGTTTCATACGGTTTTTCCTCTCTTCTTCTTGTAGAATAAGTTTAGATTCTCAAGCTCCGTTAGAATTTGGCTTTTTCCATCTTGCGACTCAAGCACAGCCATCCTTTTTACAATTTTCTTAACCTTGTACTCGATTCCGCTTAAAATACTTCTCACCGTGTCTCCCACCTTCGTTTCCATGGCGGTTCCTCCATTTTGCCCCTCCCCGCCACGTTGTTACAGTAGCACATGCCTATTTTCTTGTAAATAAATTTTTTACGTCATTTTAATCGATTTTCCTCCATTTCCCCCCTTTTTCCCATATCTTAATGAAATGGACACACGGGTTTGTATTGAGCTGGTGGCTTCCGAAAAGGACCCACGCCGTATCTCCGCGCGCGAGACCAAGGGTTGACAATTCACAAACGCGTAACCATCTTTGAATAAAGAGTTTTTCTGACTGCAGAACCTACCGCAGTCCACGACACATGGCGAGTGATACGTGATCAAGAAAAACAGAATTGACCGGAGGTGTTGACGATGAGGATCTTGTTCTTACTGCTGGCGGTAACGCTCGTCGCCGGCAATGGATGTCAAAAGTCCGGCAGCGCTTCGCAAAGGACAGGAAATGATTTGGCCAAGGAGGACGTGGCGACAAGACGGGCTACGTTCGCAGGCGGATGTTTTTGGTGCACGCAGGCAGATTTCGAGAAATTGCCCGGTGTTATCAAAGTCGTATCGGGCTATACCGGGGGAAACAAGGGGAATCCAACATATGAAGAGGTGTCGTCAGGAACGACCGGGCATGTCGAGGCCATCCAGGTATATTATGATCCTTCGAAATTAACGTATGAAGAATTACTCCATTTCTTCTGGAGGCACGTTGACCCCACCGATTCGGGCGGGCAGTTTGTAGATCGAGGCACGCAATACCGGAGCGTCATATTCTATCACGACGAAGAGCAAAAACGGTTGGCAGAAAAATCAAAGGAGGCCCTGGATAAATCCGGAAGGTTCGATAAACCTGTTGTGACGGAAATCATAAAATTTACTAAATTTTATGAAGCAGAGGCGTACCATCAGGATTACTACAAAAAGCATCCTCTGAAATACAAATATTACAGGTACGCGTCGGGTCGCGATCAGTTTCTGGCCAAGGTATGGGGGAAAGACGTAGAAGGCACAAAACCAAATGGTGATAGAGCCTACAAAAAGCCCGACGATGCGACCCTGAGAAAAGAGCTGACCTCATTGCAGTATAAGGTGACTCAAGCGGAGGGGACAGAGCCGGCGTTTAAGAACGAATACTGGGATAACAAGAGGGAAGGAATTTATGTTGATATCGTTTCCGGAGAGCCTCTCTTCAGTTCCCTCGATAAGTTCGATTCCGGAACCGGATGGCCAAGCTTCACGAGGCCCCTTGAACCGGATAATATTGTCGAAAAAGAAGACAGAAGCTTTTTTATGAAGCGTATCGAGGTAAGGAGCAAACATGGCGATTCGCATCTCGGCCATGTGTTTAATGATGGACCTCCGCCGACAGGACTTCGGTTTTGTATGAATTCCGCCGCGTTAAGATTCATTCCCAAAGAGGATCTCGAAAGAGAAGGGTACGGGAAGTATTTGAAGCTCTTCGCGACAAGGCAGGAACATAAAGGCTGATCGTCTCCCAATCAGTCTTTTTCTAAAATAATTCTTGCATCGACAGCGACTGCCTTATTTCGGCAGGCAAAGAGGGGGTTGAGCTCCAATTCCCGGATCCGGGGATTTTCCTCTATCAGTCTGGACACCTTAAGAATGGTCTCCACCAAAGCAGGGATGTTAGCAGGCTCTTTTCCCCTGTACCCCTGCAACAACGGGTATCCTTTTATTTCTTCAATCATTTCTTGAGCATCTCTTCGTTCAACCGGAATAACTCTGAAAGAGACATCTTTGAGCAATTCCACAAAAACGCCCCCCAAGCCAAACATAATGACAGGGCCGAATTGGGGATCTTTGCTGGTTCCTACAATGACTTCTGTGCCCGGCCGGGCCATTTTTTGCACAGAGACTCCATGCACGATTGCCTTGGCATACTGTTTTCTGACTTTTTTTAGAATCTCGTCATAGGCTTTCCTTACCTCGGTCATATTGTTCAATGAAAGCTTAACGCCGCCAGAATCGGTCTTGTGGATGACATCCGGGGAGGCAATTTTCAACGCAACAGGGAAGCCCATTTTCTGGCTTAAGGACACCGCTTCTTTCTGGGTCTTCGCCAATTTGGTTTCCACAACGGGTATTCCCGCCTGCTTGAGAATTCTTTTGGATTCGAATTCGGTGAGGATTGTCCTCCCTTCTTTTTTTGCTTGGTCGAAAATCGAAATGCTTCCCATCCTTTTTCTCCTTTCTGTTTACTCCCGTTAGAAATGATAGCGCGCTCGGTTTCGAGTGCCGCTACAGCGGGACTCGAAGGGGGTCCTCGCATTAAAATCTCAAGGTCAAATGTCAAATTCTGGAATCGCTTTTTGTTATTCCGTAGTATAAATCCTTGAACTTAAGAAGACAAGATGGTTTGACAGTAATCCGTTAATCAAAGAATCAAAGAGGGGTTAATCGCGGTAACGATGCATGAAACGGGGCCTCAGGGTTTCCACCAATTTGGAGAAGATTCTGACGGGCCTGCGATTTTGGTTATCTATTATGAAACTGGGAAGATCGAAGGCCAATGAAATATCGCTTGATTTTTGATATGGTGTGCGTTAATTTGAACAAGGTTGAGTCGATTGAAATGGCTTTACTTCAGTTAGGAAGAAATACTTGCTGTTGGGTTCCTCCTAATTGAAAATTGTTAATTAATCAATGCAAATTGATTTTTTGATAAGGTCCCATCGTCTAGTGGCCTAGGACACCGGCCTCTCACGTCGGTAACACGGGTTCGAATCCCGTTGGGACCATAAGATTTTTGAATTTCAATTCTGTTCAATTCGTCCCTTCTTAAAACTTTCTCTTCCCTAATTTTAGAAATAGTTGTATATTACAGTCCCAAATAGGCAATGCGGCCATGCTTTGGCCCCTATGAATAATTTAATCTGAGATTAGCTCGATTCCAAATAAGGATTTATTATTAGAGAGTGTAGAAAAGCGAAAGGAGGAGTTACCAATGAGTGGACGAAGCAAGGGGATTCTCATCTCGGCAGTGGGTTTCTTATTTGCCTTGTCGTGCTGGGGAGTTGCTTTTGGGCAGGACATTAAGATTGGGGTCGTCGGCCCAATGAAATTTCTGCAGGGCCAGGGGAATTGGAACGGGGCGATCATGGCCGCCGACGAGATTAACGCTAAAGGGGGGATATTCGTCGGCGATAAGAGGCAGCGGATCAAGCTGTTAAAAATTGATACCAACGAATTGCTGAGCGTATCCGATGCAGTGGGCGCTGTAGAGAGGTCTGTTGTAAAGGACAAAGTCGACTTTTTTGTGGGAGGCTTTCGCTCAGAAGCGGTCTTCGCCATGCAGGATGTTGCCATGGCTTATAAGAAGATTTTTATCGGCTGTGGGGCTTCCGCTACCGAGCTCTGCACGCGGGTGGCCCAGAACTACGATGTGTACAAGTATTGGTTCCGGATGACCCCTTACAATTCCACATACCTTGCAAGAGCGGCCTTCATCCATTTGGGTATGGTCGCAGCCGTAATGAAACAATCCTTGAACATACCCAATATAAAAGTGGCTGTCGCCGTGGAAAAGGCCATGTGGGCTGATCCGATGGTTCCGGCGGCCGAAGGCACCATCCCTAAGATGGGTATGGAGGTAGCAGGCGTTTGGAGGCCTTCTCCGGTGGCCACGGATGTCAGCTCTGAACTGTCCGGCATCCAGCGTTCAGGGGCCCATATTATTTTCATGATCTTTTCTTCCCCGGTGGGGATTCCCTTTGCCAGGCAGGCAGGCGAGCTCAAGATCCCGGCTGTACAGGTCGGCATCAATGTGGAGGCCCAGAAGGATGGCTTCTGGCAGGCCACCCAGGGGATGGGCAACTATGTTATTACTTCGAATACCTATGCCCGTGGGCTCGAGGTTAATGAACTCACAAAGCCTTTTGTTGAGGGTTATGTGAAAAGATTCGGCGAGACACCGACTTACAATGCGGGCACTTACGACGCTATTTTCTTTGCGCTTGCGCCGGCGATTGAGCAGGCGGGGACCCTCGACCCCGACAAGATCGTATCCACCCTGGAGGAGCGTGTGTACAAGGACTCTAACGGCACAATAAAATATATGAAGGATGCCGAAGGCCGACCCCTCCATGATATAACATTTGGACCGGGGTTCCAGACCGGCATTGCTACTCAATGGCAGGATGGCAAGTTGGTAGGGGTCTGGCCGAACAAGTGGAAGGCAACTCCCGAGGCACCTGAGGTTACCTACAAGGGTATCGTTCCTATAAAGCTACCACCCTGGGTCGTCGAGAAGTGGAAGGCAAAATAGGGAGTGGATAGGGTCTCGGTAGGGAGGTTCCCAACCCGGCATTAGGGTGGTTGATAGAACGGAGCCCGAGCATGAGATACTCCGACCGTCGGCATTAAGACGATCGCCAATACGGCCGAATAAAATCGCGTCCTCATCTTTATTCCTACTTTTTTGTAAGGATAAGCTTTACCCACCCATGGGATTGCTGAACACCGGTGAAGCGTGTTTCCGAAGAATGCAATATCGGGTTATTGCCGCGTTCGGCAACGATACGACCATCCCGTCTGAAGCGAAGTGACCCACTGTATACTACGATTCCACTCGCGGCCGCTTGTTGAAGAACTGAGTCAGGCGTGACAGAGAACATCTCCTTTTCCAGAGGCATATTAATAGTATCTGGCGGGGCCTGATTCATTTGGTAAAGAAGGCTTATAAATCGTTCAAGATGGTGGGATAAGACAATTTTCATTGACCCTGGGATTCTGAAGCGTGTCGGAGTGCTTTGACGATAGGGCCATCCTCTTTCCAAAGGTGGCATGTATTTATGAATTTTCTTATGGTTTGTTCACGAAGGCCCATTCTCCTGCTTTCCGTTCCATAGGCCGTCCAGTATCCCTGGACAGCGGACTCTCCCATGGCAATGACGA
This sequence comes from uncultured delta proteobacterium, assembly GCA_963765435.1. Taxonomy (GTDB): domain Bacteria; phylum Desulfobacterota; class BSN033; order BSN033; family UBA1163; genus UBA1163. The sequence continues at coordinate 2,116,436 of CAVXWK010000001.1, read as the reverse complement.
GGCTCGTCAAGTGCGCACAGCCTTTCGCTCTGCCGATGGCCTTCTTCACTTTCACACTGTAGCCCGGGGCAATCTCCAATCCCTCCAGATCCCGTATCCAGGGGAGCATCTCCGGGCATTCTCTCCTCGGGTGGTGAGGCATTGCGGCCTCTGCGTGTTCGATCACCATCCCAGGCCCTTTGACCTTCAATCGAATCACCATATGATGTACGAGCTCGCACTCCTCCCGGGTTTCCTCCTGCCTCGCCCGATACCGGTGGTCTATGAGACTGCCTTCCACAAGGATGTAATGGTCCCCCAAGTCAGAGGTTTGCATTGAAATTTCCCTGATGTGAACAAGTTTCTTCATGAGTCTCCTCTCAATCCGTCTCATCAAACGGACACAATTATTATTGCTATATTTGACGGGATAATGCAATGCATCAAGAGATTGCATTTGTTCGAATCCCTTTGGGCCCACTATTGATAAAAGATGCAGCGGTCTGAGATTTTTAGGTGCAAATCGGTAGTGGTTTGATTTCGTAACTACCTGAAATGTGAGCATTAGATCTATTTCTATCCCTTCCAATTTTTTTGAGGACAGCGCCATTGCGGCAGGGAATGGACGATGCTGAATAAAAGACCGAAATAGTACGTCTAATAGTTGTAACGAATCAACAAAAAAGGTATTATTCAAGGTAAAGGGAGAGCAAGGTCTGTTTTTGAAAAAACGGAAGGAGGAAAAGATGAAGAAGGCGCTTATTCTTTTGTTGGCATTGGCGTGTTTTATTTTCACTTCCTCTGCGTCGGCTACTATCTACAGATGGGTGGACGAAAAAGGAATTGTGAACTTTGCAGACGACTATGACAAAATCCCTCCTGCCTACCGCGATAAGGTTGAAGAAGTGAAAATAGCGAAAACAGGGTCTTCAACCCCTTCACAAGTCCCTCCGGGAAAGATGGTGGCTGCTGCCCAGCAGGAAGCGGGAAGGCAGTCCCCTCCAGTTGGTCAGACCCTGGTTCGTGAGGGAGACTTTGCGGTCAAACTGGCCGAGGTACTAAAGATGGGGCCAGCGAAAGGTGAGACGGAGGCTGAGAGTACGCTGGCCGCCGCAGGCATCATGCCCAAAAACGGATGGATTGCGGATTATCCCGTGACGCCTGATATTATCGGAGAATTGCAAAATGCGGTCGGCTCGGCGGTGGACTCCGGCAAATTGAAGGTGAACAGGGACGAGGCGGCCAAGGCGGTCCAGGATTTGGCTGCGCAACAAGGCCTGCCGGTTCAAGTCGATGAAAGGCAGAACCCTGTCGAACAGCAACCGCCAGATTACGGGGATTCTGAGGTCGTCAATAACTATTACTACGACGAAGGTCCCCCGGTCGTGTCTTACTATCCCCCGCCCTGGGATTATTACTACCTTTATGCATGGGTCCCATGCCCATTCTGGTATACCGGGTTCTGGTTCCCTGGTTTCTTCGTCCTGAACGATTTTCACTTCCATCATGGTGATCACTTCATCACCAATCACTTCATCGACCCAAAGACTCACGCCTCACTTAGGGTTGATCCAACAACGAGAGCGACCGGAACGGCAGCACGAACCGTTGCGGGAACGGGTTCAAGAGGGTTTTCATCCCCGGAGGCCAGAAAAGGCGCTGCCTCGATCTTCAACCGAAGTGCGAGCAGCAGCAGGACATCCAGCCAATCTGTCAATACGGGGAGACAGTATACAGGGAGACAATATCGAAGCTTCCAGCGTCCGTCGACTGGCTCAAGCAGGTCTTTTAGTGGCAGAAGCTACAGTACGCCATCAAGCAGATCTTTCAGTGCGGCCTCTAAGGGCGGGCGAAGTTCTTACGGCGGCTCTCGTAGCGGTGGTTCCTCTGGAAACTTCCGGGGCAGCGGTAGCAGCGGCAGCTCTGGAGGTTCTCACGGAGGGTCTTACGGAGGAGGCCATGGTGGTGGCGGCGGAGGTGGTGGCGGAGGACGCCGGTAAACTGAAAGAGAAGGTCTCCGAAGAAGGACCCATGTGGTCCTTCTTTTTTTATCCCATTCCTGATTGAATCCTAATTTTCACACAGAAAGTTAACAACTGGAAGAAATGGGCATAATTAAAAGGGCGAGAGCTGATACCTCGCCCTTTATCAATTTCGCCCGGCAGAGGCAGCTCACCTTGACATAGGAAAGAGATTTTGCGTATATTACATCCTGTTCGAGAAGGGTTCATCCGTTTGCCCAAAACTTCAACCGAATGCAGCAGACTCTGGAAGGAGAAAGAATGCCCAAGATCCTTATTGCAGACGACGATCCGGTTCTTCTGAAGTATTTAAGTGCTGTCTTAGAAAAACAGGACTACCAGTATGCCACTGCAACGAATGGAATAGAGGCCATCGAAAAGGTAAAAACCTACAGCCCTGATCTGATGTTGCTCGACGTCATGATGCCTGAGATGGATGGCTTGGAGGTTTGCAAGAAGGTCAAGGATGACCCGTCCACGCGCCCCATCCCCATCATCCTCATCACCGGGTCGACAGACAGGGAACTGAGAATCAAAGGACTTTCGGCAGGTGCAAACGATTTTCTTACAAAACCGATCGACAGACCGGAGTTGATCGCAAGAATTAGAAACCTGCTTCGAATAAAGGAATTCGAGGATTTTCTGAGCAACCATAACGAGATGCTCAGAAGAGAAGTGGAGGAAAAGATAAGACAGATACGGGAGGGATATATTGATACCATCATCAGGCTGACAACGGTCGCAGAATATAAGGATGAGGAAACGGCCGCTCATATCCGCAGAGTTGGCCATTACTGTCAACACATGGCAAAACATCTTGGATGGTCAGAAGAAGACCAGGAGACCATTTTGTATGCCAGCCCCATGCACGATATAGGCAAGGTGGGGATTCCCCTCGAGATCCTGCTGAAGAGCACGAAGCTTACTCCGCAAGAATTTGCTTTGGTGAAGACCCATACCCTTATCGGAGCCGATATCCTTCATGATTCGAAATCAAAGTACCTCCAGATGGCGGAGACGATTGCGCTGACTCACCACGAAAGGTGGGACGGCACCGGATATCCGCGTGGGCTTAGAGAGGAAGAAATCCCCATGGTAGGGAGAATCATGAATATCGTTGACCAATATGATGCCCTTCGAGGCAGAAGGCCATACAAATCCTCTTTAGACCACGACGTGGCAGTGAAGATCATTGTGGAGGGCGATGGAAGGACATCTCCTGAACACTTCGACCCGAATCTGAGAAAGGCTTTCGTTGAGCTTGTCCCGGTCTTCAAAGACATCTTTGAAAGACTTGAAGGGTAACGGTCAAGCTCTACTTAGAGGCCAATAGGCGGTCCAACTTCGATCTAACCTGCATTCCCACCATTTTACCGATGCCAAGCTTGCCGTGGGCTTTTCCCAGCTTGATATGGGTCTCGATGATGTCCTTGGGCACGTAGGGCTGTTTTGCCTTCGGCTTGCGCAGTAGAGAGAGGGAGTCCGTGGGACAGGTATTCACACACAGCCCACAGCCGATGCATCGGTTCAGATCCAGGACCGCCTTTTTGTCGGCCAGAGAGATCGCTTCCATCTGGCAGCGCTTGAGGCAAGCGCCGCAACCTTTGCACGTGCCAGGGTTGAGGCTCGCCACAAAAGGCGTAGATACCAGACTGGCCGGTTTCGGGTCGCGCTTAAGACCCCGGAGCACGCCGCAGCAGCAGCCGCAGCAGGTGCAGATGAAAAGAGCCTTCTTTGCATTGGCTGGTTGCAGCACCAGCCCGGCCTCCTCGGCTCGGTGGAGTATTGCTAAGGCTTCTTCCTGGCTGATGGCCCGACCCCGGTCCGTGCGCACGACGGTTTTTGCGGCCGTGCCAAAGCTTAAGCAGCTCTCCTCGGGCTTATCGCAACCCTTTCCCATGATGCGCATCTCCTGTCTGCAGATGCAGTTGGATACGGCAAAAGCCTTGTGAGCGCGCACCAACTCCTCAGCCCGCTCGTAAAGCATCACCTCGGCCTGAGCGCGGATGCTCTTCCCAACAGGGATCGTGCGTAATTGGCCCGCCACCTGGCTAATGCCGATGTCATTATAGGAGGGCAGGTACTCCTCGAAATCCTGGACGAGCTCACGGTCCAGCCTGTTCACCTGCGATTCCCAGAAGCCGACGAGGAACTGTAGGGCCATGTATAAAGGTGGTTTGTTCTTTGGATAGACGCCAACAATCAGGCCTTTCTTGAACATTTCTTCCAATCGCTGGGCGGCCTCCTCGACAGGAATCTTGGCCCGGCGGGCAATCACCCGAGGTTCCTCCGGGATCAGTGTCAGATGCACGGCCAGTTCAGCAAACTCGGGAGTGAAGAGCCGGCGTAGAATGCGAATTTCCACACCGCTCTCAGTGCGTGGGAATCCTCCTGGTAGGTCACCCAGATGTTGTGCTAGCCTCTCGTAAATATCTGTTGTCATCATAGCCTCCGGACACTCAATATGCCCAGTAAGGTCCAGTTCCCAATGTTGAAGACATATTCTCGATGCCGACGTAGACGTTCTTTCCCAAGTGAAACGGAATACCCCAGTCGAATTCCCCAGGACAATCTCCTCCGATGTCCGGAAAGACCATGTTGGATGAGGAGAAGAGGGAATCGCAATTGCCTATCTGAAATGAAACTGCCCCGCTCGGCGAGCCGGATGCTCCCTCATTAGTGGCCGATAGGTCTACCAGGGAGGACGGACAAAACCAGCCCGAATTATAAGAGCCGCAGTCAGGCAGGCTGGACAAAGCAGGGAAAAAGAGGCCGTTCGATCCGGTATCAAGAAAACTATACAAAGGAGTACCGCTGAAAGTCGTTAAGAATTCGCCATAATTATAATCTGCAGGATTGTCATCTGCAGCATAGGCGGTTACTCCAGGGGAAGGTATGTTGTTGGAGTGATTCCCAATCCCGAGGAGGAGTTGTCCGTTAACCGATACCGAACCCCCGGTAGGAACATCTGGAAGCTCAACGATGACTCCGTTGTTATCCTCAGGGAGGAGCGCCACCGGGTTTGGAACCTGATTGGAAAGGGGAGCGGCGGTTAACGTGCAGCTGGTCCCGTTACAGGTGTAATACATGTAATTTGTGTTAGGATCGACGCATTCCGAACCGCAGTCCTGGGCAAAAAAACTCACACCCAGGATTCCATTGAAACCCGCTTCGGCAGGACTTGTATCAGGATATTGACCTTGACAAGGCTCCGGAGGGGTACCGAATGTTTGATTGATAACCTGTATAGGAACTTGGACAGCAGGCTCGTTTCCCAGGATGATACTTGCCATTTTTACGGGTCCCCAATCGGATGAGCCGTCTCCGTACTGGATACATTCGGCAAGGGCATGGGAATCGATTGTTTCCTGCGTAAGAGAAACAGTGAGCACCTGTTTGAAGATTCTCAGCCCGGAGCTTCCTGTATCGAGCAGGATATCATCGATGATCTGGCAGTCTGTGGTGCTGCCGGGGCTGCAAACGGTTACGCTTACACAAGGTTTGTTAGGGTATGAGGACGAGGTGGCTGCCGAGCAAAGCGAACCGTTGACTGTGATCGATAGCACATTGGCAGTATAATATGAGGTAACTTGTGTCGACGAGGCAATGCAGTTGTTTGTCTCGTTACTCTCAGCTACTTTATTTGTGTCATCAGCGCATGCAAGGAGGTAATAAATACCGTCAGGAGTGTTAAAAGGAATTTTTACTGTCACTGTTCCTTTGGAAGTAGCTCCTGGGGCAAGACCAGGTATCGATCTACTGCCGGTGAGAAGCACCGCACCGGCATCTTTAACACCGGTTGAGGAAAGATAGTATCGTGTAACGGAGGCGGCCGCCTTCCTGTTTCCCTGGTTCTGTACCGTATCGGTCACTGGAAAGCTGTCCCCTCCCGATTCTGACGATGGAGGATCGGTCACCGATGTTTCGACGAGGTCAGGGGCGGTAAGGTTTGTAGTCTTGGCCGAAGAAATACAATTATTTGTTTCAGGCACCACATCCGTGTTATCCGCACACGCAAGGAGGTAGTATACACCAGTCGGAGTAGTCAAAGGAACTGTTACAGCTGCCATCCCCCTCGAGCTTTTCCCTGCATTAAGGCTGGGCACGGATCTCTTGCCGGAGAGAAGAATGGAGCCTGCATCCATACTGCCTGTTGTGGAAAAATAGTATTGTGTGGTAGAGGGAGGAGCTGTATCGGTGCCTTCGTTCTTGACGGTATCCGTTACCCAGAATCGTGCTTTCTCAGTCGTTGTAGCAGGCGGATTGCTCACAGAGATCTCGACAAGGTCGGCCTGTGCATTGGCCCGGCGGACCCCGAGAGTCAACAGGGCGATTGATAAAAGGATGAACGCGTTTAAGATGCTGAGCGTGATGCGATTCCCTCGAAGGGACCCTTTAAACCGTATTCTACCTGATTTCATCAATGTTCACCCCCGCCGGGATAAGGTTGGGAGCATAAGCCCGGCCCTTCAAATTCCGCATGTGCCCCCATCTCTCAACAACCACATGATCAGACTCCACCCGCAGATGTCTCTCGCCATGTTTCCGTACTGTCCGTCCCAAGGCCTCCTGATATTCACCCGTATAAGAGCCCAGAAGCTGTGTAAGGTCCGGATTGACTAACCCGTTCCAGGCGATGCCAAACACGATTCCGGATGGCGAGGCGTACTCTCGCACAGAGGTGCCATCATACTTGAGCTGATAGACTGTATAATTGGCGTAAACAGTGGATATGGGTTTGGATGTTACTTTTGCCGCCGCGAGTATCTTTCTGTCTGTTTCAATGGAGTCGACGGATTCACCAAGGGTGGCCCTGGCCCCTCGGACGCCAGAGAATGCAAGCACTAATAGCTCAAAGCAAAAAAATAGAACGAGTAGTCTTTTCTTCATGGTATTCGTCCTTCTCCGATCGTTTTACACATCTTATCTATTCCTACCATCCCAGCATAAATGCCGGGGCTTTTTAACGGGGCAAGTATCCCTTTTCCGCTAAGAAATCCCTAAAGATTCTTCACTGCGGAATAAGAGGAAGATAAGTACTCACCACGTTTGTGGGTTGAACCTTCCCGTCTCGAAGATAGAGAACATAGCCTTCCAATAGGCGTGAGCCAGGATTTTTCGTGCGAATCTGTACCTGGATCGTTCCGGGTGACCCGTAGTCCACATACGTTACTTTGGAACAGTGGGGTCCGTCTCCCGAGAGGGTAAAACAAGCTGCCCTCACCTCCGGCTTGCCATCCGCCTCAAAGCTGAGATTTACTGTGAATGGTACATTGAGCTTGATTTTTTCTTTTTCTGGAACAAGAACACTTAATAATCTCAGGTCCCCAGGAACGAGAGGTTTATTCGGCACTGTGGCACAGGAGGAAATTCCTGAGAAACCCAGTGCCATTGTTAAAAGGGCTATGGCTATCGACTTCCTCATCACCCCCATGTCCTCAGGATCCCCCCTCCATTAGCCGCTTCTCCTTTTCCTTTTGTTTTTCGTAGGCTCTTCTCTCCTCAGTGATCATCTTGGAGTTAATAGAAAGGGTTCCCGCATGTCGATCCTTGGAATAAGAAAATGATATGTCTGCATTCTTGCCCCACCAGGCATAAAATTGCTCCGCATGGCCTATCGAAGAGGGTTCTCTACCTGCCCCTCTATCCATCTTTTTCATCAGTTCCTCAGACTCAAGGGCCTTTCCATATCGTTCAAATAATTCTTTCTTGAGAGCCTCGAAATTTTCGTCGCCCTTAAACTCGATCCACACACTCTCAAAGTTTCCCATCCAAAACGAGTAGAATATCTTTTCCAATTTTGCCTTGCCTATGGCTAAGGTATCCCCTTTTCTCGCATACCAGGCCACGTCGGCATCGGATGATTTGCCTTGTGCGACTCTCTCCATGTCTTTCAATGTGGAGATCTCGGCTCGCCACTTGATACCCCCGAAGCCGTCCGGCTCGGATCGGGGCTTATTGTACCGGCCGGAGCCGGCACAACTTATCAAAAGGATGCTGAATCCGATAGCGAAAACCCTGACCTTCCTCATCCGTACCGCTTTCTCGATGAACATTTTCGTCTCCCTGCTCAGTCAAGTCTCTTTACGCACCCATTCATTTTCATCCTTACCTCCAATGATGGTGAAAAGGAAAGTGGTAATAGTAGAAATATGGGTATGGATAGGGATAGTAATAGGGGTAGTAAGGATAATAGTAAGGGGAGTAGGGATACGGGTAATAATATGGCTCAGGAGGGGGTTGTTCCTCCGGGGAGGGCTCCACTCCCTCGTGCTGGCCTTCGATGTTCGCAACGAGGCCTTGGAGTGTTTTGATTGCCTCGTCCTTTTTCATCGCTAATTTGCCGGAATCCGCTGCCGCACCGATTGCGTTTTGCAACTCGCCTATAACCTGAGGCGTCACCGGATAATCGGCAATCCACCCGTTACGCGGCGTGATACCTACGGAGGCCAGTTTGCTCTCGGCTTCCGCCTCGCTTCTAACCTCCCCCATCTTCAGTGCCACAGCCAGCTTCATTGCCAAAGAACCTTCGCGGATCAAATTCTGTTCCGTTGGAGGGGGGCCTGTTTTGCTCGGCGGTGACGGGTAGTAGTACCCGTACCCTCCCCTTCGCATAGGGCGACATTGGGTGGACACGACTCTATCTTGAGAAAAAGTGACAAAACAAACGGAATTGGTGTTTAGAAAATGATATTCCCATGTTTCAAGAGTCTTCCCGTTAACAGTCCTATAAGTGATATGGTCTGTTTTCCCCCACAGGGAGACCACGTCTTCTTTCGTCATGTTAGGCTTGATATCTGAAACATGACGGGGGTGGCATGAGGAAAAAACGAAAAGAAGAACAGCAAAAAGAAATAGACAAAGGATTTTCTTTCTTCCCATATTGCCTCATCTCCTTTCTTTCTTTTTGTATTTTCTTAAATATTCATCCGCCTACGCAGGCGACATACCATTTCGACGATCAATGTATCATGCTTCGGCGGATTTCGCTTACCGGCGGATGACCCGCCGAAGCCCTGGCGTAGGTGGGTAGTTACCGCGTAAGCTCATTATAACTCTTTTATCCATTTAGCTCACTGGTTAAACCGGATGGAGGTTCCAGGCCTCTTTTCCCGTTCTGCAGAAAACTTGCCCCCTTGTCTGCTTTCGCTTCAGCCTATCACCCCTCCGCTGCCAGGATTGTCCGGTTTCCCGACCCCACTATGCGATCGCGTTCTTCGCTTTGAAACCTTTCCAATACCCAAAAGGATCGACGAAACCCCGAAGGCTGTCAGAATAGCGATGGTCGCCTCAACGAATAACATTGCCAAATCGATTCTAGGCACCTCCTGGGGAGTTGGAAGTGTGAAAATCCAATCCCATTTTCTTGCCACCGTAATTCCTCCTTCCGTCATCAAAAGAAAAGGGGGATAGATGCACGCGGCAAACAAAAGGACGACAAGGGTAAACCAAAATGCTTTTCTTCTAAAAATGCCTTTCACCGTCTTAATCCTTTTCGCCTCCGGTCAATCAAGGCTGGTTGTGATTCCCTATCATTTGGAAACCCTTGTCAATCAATACTTCTGTCTCTTTCCAAAGACGATTCCGGCTTGGACTCCCAAGAAGGGCAACAATAATGGTTGCTTTCTCACGCTCGGCGGCGCCTACGAAACAGTGCCCGGCCGTAAAAGTATAGCCTGTTTTCCCGCCTATTACGCACTCGTCAGACCATAAGAGTTTGTCTGTATTTTTCAGGGACAAGTGCCTCCCGTTTCTGGTCGAGAATTCAGCCATAGGTGTCCCAATGATCTCTCTCAACTTGGGATAGCTCAATGCAGATAGCATAATGGTTGATAAGTCCAAGGCCGTCGTGTATTGGCGGGGACCGGGGAGGCCGGTGGCATTTATGAATTGAGTATCCTTTGCCCCTAGGGCCGCTGCTTTCTGATTCATGAGACAGACAAAGTTTTCCTCAGAACCGGCTATAGCCTCTGCCAGAGCAACGGCAGCATCGTTTGCAGATTTTATAAGAGCGGCGTAAAGAAGTTCCTCGACCGTAACTTTATCTCCCTTCTTGAAACCGGCTTTCAAAGGACGAACCCGGGAGGCATTCTTGCTTATCGTTACGACATCGTCGAGGTTCGCTTTCTCTATCACGAGAATCGCTGTCATCAGTTTCGCAGTGCTTGCCGGGGGAAGCCGAAGGTCCGGGTTTTTCGCGTAGAGGACTCTTCCGGTGGATGCTTCCCTTATCACCGCAGATCGGGCGTCCACCGTCTCGCCAAAGCCGGTTGAAAGGAAAAGCGAGGAAATCGACGCGGACAACGCCAGTGCACGCAAGAGACTTTTTGCCGGTCTATTTTTCAAATAGGCGGTCCGTAAGGGTTGACAAGACGCAGGGGCGCAGTCACACGAGGTTTCTCTTTTAGTACTTCGCCTTGGAGTTACTCCGTTCACTTTTAAGGGTTTGATATCTCCCAGAGAGAATCAGGTCAAGTCGAGAATTCTAAGAGATTTATAACACATCTTTATCGAAGAGGATAATTTTGACAACGAGACTTGTTGCCCTCTGCCCTCTATTCGATAAATCACATATGGAAAAAGAGGAAGTTTCCCTTACCCTTTTTCCAAACGATGCGCATTCTTACTCCCGCATACCGGGGCAGCCCATGCCTTGGCCATGGCTCATCTTGAAACCACGACCAGAACCATGACCCTTCCCCCCCATTGCTCTAAACTTCTCAATCTGTTCGGGCGTGAGTGAACTGCGAGCTTCCAATTTATATTGGATAATCTTGTCCTTCATCCGGTTCTTAAGGTCTCTCAACTCCCTTTCCTTAGCCAGGATAGCTTGCGAATCCGCTTTTGGATCGGTCCACAATGAGTTGAATTCCAGCCTTTTGGCTACAAGCGCCCCGATGAGTTGCGCATTTTCTGCTACAAACTTTCGACGCAATTCCTGGAACTTCGCCTTTTGCTCCGGGGTGAGGTTAAGCTTATCCCAGTATCCCCGGTGTTCCTGACCGTGCCTCCATCCATGGCTTGGACCAGCACCCGGATCTTGTGCAAAGACGTACGAGACTCCTAAGAACATCACAGCAACCAACGCCAATGCAATCATCGTCTTTTTCATGGACTTTGCCTCCTTTTTTTCTTTCGTGGATAGACGGAAGCAACTCCTGTGCCAATCCATTTTCACGAGAATGGAAGCAATCTTTCGTGCGTCCTAAACCTGATTTATCCAGAATATTTAAACGCTTATTAAGGTCTCAGATCTTCGGAATAATTCAATTCTCTTAAGGCATCGGATCTTGGAGTTTCGTCTTTTACGGAATATTTTGTCGATCTTTTAAAAGTATTAAAGGCATTCTTCTTAGATTTCGATCAATAGAGAGATTCGACAGGTTTGACGAGGAACTCGACAAGAATTGCCGAATGGACGGTTTCTTCGGGCTGTTTTCAAAAATAAGGAACCTCTCCCTCGGTGGAAGGTGTGCCGAAATCGCTTGAAGAGACCTTCGTGGGAATCTCCATCTATTTTTTCTTTTTCAGTGCATTGATAAATTCATCAATAGATAGGGCCGCAAGCGTGGTGGTATTCAGAGCTCCCCTGGAACCCAATTCCAATGCCACCCTGGCCATCGTCTGGTTATCAGGGGCTTCCAGGATGTTCACGAAGTCATACACGCCCAAGAGAGCGTACTGGCAAAGAATCTTAACCCCCATCTTCTCCACTTCCTTGTTAACTTGTTTGATCCTGCTCGGCTTCTCTTTGACTGTCTTCCGCCCTTCATCGGTTAGAGTGGTGAGCATGAGATAGACTGGCATAACATCACCTCCTTTATATAGAAAAAGAAGACGTTCTTCACGGCACACCTTCCAAACTCATTATATCATATCCCCTCTGACTCGTTCAGAATAAGAGAGGGCGAGGGTTCGGGACGGATGAAATTCCTTGGCTTATCGATTTTCATGTGGTAAAAAAGAATGGTAAATTTCTTAGCGCTGGAAAGGTCCTTTGGAAATACTATGGATGCCTTCGAAAAAAAGGATCAGCATCTTAAAATTAAGGCAGTTGTCTTCGATTTCGATGGGACCCTCGCTGTCCTCAATATCGATTTTTCTCTCATGAGAGAGCGGATATTCGGTTTAATGAAGGGGTATGGGATTAGCCCTGAGACGATTCAGGAGAAGTATCTGCTTGAGATCACTGACGAGGTCTATCAAGCCCTGCGGGTGAAAAACCCCTCCGGCGCGGGAAAATTTTACCAGGAGTCCCATGCTATTCTTCACGAAGTAGAAATGGAAGCCGCGGAAGACGGGAGGCTGATTCCGGGGGCGGAGGGAACTTTAAAAAAGTTGAGAAGAAAAGGAGTTAAGATCGGGATCATCACGCGGAACTGCGAGGACGCTGTTCGAAAGGTTTTTCCTTCCATCAACGATTTCTGCGATGTCTTCGTTTCGAGAAATTCGGTGAAGAAGGTCAAGCCCCACCCGGACCACTTAACCTACGCGATGAAACGGTTGAAGACATCGGGAGAAGAAGCCGTGATGGTTGGGGATCATATCATTGACGTTCAGGCAGGAAGACGAGTAGGTATGAAGACCATCGGCGTATTGACAGGAGGGACAAAGAAAGAAGAGTTTGAGAGGGCAGGAGCGGACTACATCTTGAGAGATGCCTCAGAGATTTGTAAGTTACTGGAGGGTTGAAGACATGAAGAAGAAGGTGATTCAAACAGAAAAGGCACCCACAGCGATTGGTCCGTATTCCCAAGCCATCCGGGCAGGGAATTTTCTCTTTCTCTCCGGGCAGATACCCCTCGACCCAAAAACCGGCGAGTTGGTAAGGGGAGATATCCGGCAACAGACTCAGCAGGTTCTGGAAAATATAAAGGGGGTACTGGAGTCTCAAAAGTTGGGAATGGAAGATGTGGTTAAGGTAACTATCTTTTTGAAAAACATCGGGGATTTTAATCAAGTGAATGAGGTTTACGGTACCTACTTTCCATCTTTCCCGCCTGCGAGGTCAACCGTTGCAGTAGCCGGACTCCCGAGGGATGTGGGAATTGAGATAGAGGCCATTGCTCTCGTTTAATTCCCGCTGCTTTCCCATTTCACTATTTTTCTTTTTCCCTTCAGGGAGGATTCATTTGAAATTCCCTGACCCCGAAGGTTATCTCTCCCAACCTGATATTCGTGCCCTAATCTTCAACGGCTCTGAGTCGGGATGAAGCTATTCCGGTCGCCTAACTTATCCTATCGCCATTCAGATAAGAAGGTTTTTCGAAAATTGTATAGACTTTGAGGGCATTTTATAATACTTTTTTGCAGGAAGGTTCGTATGAAGCCCATCGTCGCCATCGTCGGAAGACCTAACGTTGGAAAATCCACCCTGTTCAATCGGATTGCCGGGGGGAAGAAAGCGATCGTCTGGGATGAGCCCGGGGTGACAAGGGATCGGAATTATGCGGATGTGGTGTGGGAGGCAAGCGCCTTCACGTTGATTGATACCGGCGGGTTTGAGCCTTTATCGAAAGATCGTCTCTTTATCCAGATGCGTGAACAGTGTCAGTTGGCCATCGAGGAAGCCGATGTGATCCTCTTCACGATGGATGGGAAAGAAGGTCTTGCTCCTTCGGACAAAGAAATTGCCACTGTCCTCAGGAAATTGAATAAGCCTGTCTTTTATGTTGTCAACAAGATTGACGGGCCGAGGCATGAGGAGAGGGTCGTCGAATTTTACGCCTTGGGTGTGGAAACGATTTATTCCATTTCGGCAGAACATGGGTATGGCGTGAAGGGATTGATGGACGAGGTGATCAAGGCTCTTCCGAGTTTGCCCGATCAAAAGTGGGATAGGGACGTAACGAAAGTGGCCGTGGTGGGGCGGCCGAATGTCGGGAAATCCTCATTGATTAACCGCTTACTAGGATATAAAAGGGTCCTTGTGGACGAGGCTCCTGGTACGACCCGTGATGCGATCGATACGCTTTTGGAGAGGGATGGCAGGCGATACGTCCTGGTCGATACAGCAGGCATCCGGAGGAAAAGCCGGATCAGCCTGCGGCTCGAAAAATATAGTATCGTGGAAGCACTCCGGACGATCGATCGATCGGACGTGGCCCTGTTGTTATTAGATTCAGGAGAAGGGGTGACCGATCAGGACGCCCGCATCGGCGGGATGATCCATGAAAAAGGTAAAGGATGCATTCTTGTCGTGAACAAGTGGGATCTGGTTGAAAAAAATTCTCAAACCATGGTTCGGTATGAAAGCGAAGTGCGAGAGAGTCTGAAGTATCTCCCTTATGCCCCCCTCCTTTTTATTTCCGCGCTGACAGGTCAACGGGTGAGCAAAGTCCTAGCCGTGATAGATCGTGTATCCGATCAAACCCAAAAGCGGGTTTCTACTTCTCCGTTAAACAAGTATTTTGGCAAGTGGGTTGAGGAATTTCCTCCTCCACTTTTTAGAGGTCGGCGTGTGAAGCTGAACTATATTACTCAGGTCTCCACGGCTCCTCCGACCTTTGTCATCTACGCCAACATCAAGGAGGGCATTCATTTTTCTTATGAACGTTATCTACTTAACCGGATGAGAGAAACGTTCGGCTTCGAAGGGGTTCCGGTGCGTCTTTTGTTCAGGAAGAAGGGGAAGGAAAGGTGAGATGGGAAACCGGAGGAAGCATATCCGACAGCCTTATTCACCCATCACCTGGACAAGAATGTTTCTCTCTCTTCTTCGGTTGTCAAAATCGATGAAAACAATTTGCTGCCATGTTCCCAAGGCCAACCTTCCCTTGATCATCGGGATGGAGAGGGAGGGCTTCATCAAGGCTGCCCTCACATGAGAAAAGCCGTTGCCATCGCCCCAGCGTCTGTCATGCTCATAAGGAATGTTGGATGGGACGATCTTCTCCATCGCCTTTTGCAGATCCCTGAGCACGCCTGATTCATATTCGATCGTTGTCAGAGCGCCCGTCGATCCCGGACAGAATACAGTGACCAATCCATTTTGGATTTTTGAGCGGCCGAGCACCGCATCGACCTGTTGAGTAACGTCCAAGATATCGCTAAACCCTTTCGTGCTCAAACTAATTGTTTCTGAATAAATCATTTTTCCCCTCCGCCTGAAGCTGTGGAAAAATCCTCGGCCCTTTCAGGATGGCTCTCTTTCCGAACTTTAGAATGCGTATCATCTTAGGTGCGTATCCATTCGCAGCAGTAAGCACGCGAAGATATTACAATTAGGCCGGCAAAAGTTATCGCTAAGGGATTCCGCCCTGCCTTCGTCCCGCAGGGCGGGGCTACGCGCAGGCAGGTCTAAAGTTCTCCAAGAGAACCATCCTTGCGGGCCTTGTTCTGTTTTTATCGGTTTCTTAATTTTTTCACATCTTCCCTCTCTCCTGAGAAGGAAAATTTTTCTTAAGATGTTTTGGTCATTAGGTAATTGGAGATTACTTGGGATTTGTCGTTTGGTTATTGGGGTTTCTCTTGTTTCTGGATCCTCCGAAAAACCTTCTTCCAACTTTCTGTTTGAAGGAAGCTGCCCGAAACATTCTCCAAGAGTTTTAAAAATATCGCATAGGGCATGGCGAAGGAGAGCGTGTCCTTTTCAACCGTGGGTCTTGCAGAGACGTCGAACATTCCGAGAGTGGCGCGGGGCTGTTCCTTTCCAGCTTCCTTCAGGGGATAGGTGAGGATCGTTCCACACCCGGAACCAAAGGGCGCCTGAACAGCGTCCGTGCGCTCCAGGGCATAATTCGTCAAAGTGAAAAGCCCTGAGAGGAGATCCGGCGGAGCAAAGAAGACAACAACTTCGGGCTCCGCACCTTTCTCAAATTGCTCAACAGGCTTGAAGACACAATAGGTTGCCGGCGCTCGTCTGGGAATCATTTTTGTAAAATATTCCCTGGCCCGCTCGGGCGTCTTGATATATCGTTCTCCCTCCATTTCACCCGGAATCCCGCAGGAGAGGAAATATTCGATATTGGGCCTTGGAGATTCAAAAAATCCCATGTAATAAGCGCCTCCGGGGCATCCGAAATGGGCCTTGTCGAAATAAACAGTTTTTCCTTTTCTGCTCGCATTCCGAAGCAGCCCGATCATGCATCCGGATAATCCCTCCTTCGGCGTGACCCCTTCGGGTTTGTCGTTGGTATAATATATTCCCAGCGGCGATTCCGTTAGCCCTATGGCTTCTCGGAATTGCTTCCACGATTCCTCAGAAAATTGATGCATTCGTTTCCTCCTTTCATTCCTGACCGCATTCGGAAGGGTCGCCCTTCAACTTCAATAAGGCGTGGGGAAGGGCAGCCAGGATCACACCCAGATTCTCTCCTACGCTTTTAGGGCTTCCCGGCAGATTCACAATCAGGGTGGAACCCCGGATGCCGGTGACGGCTCGCGAAATCATCGCATGGGGGGTCTTTTTTAAACTTTCAGCCCTCATGGCTTCTGAAAAACCCGGGACTTCTTTATCAATGACCTTCAATGTTGCATCGGGCGTCACGTCTCTGGGGCTTAGGCCTGTGCCTCCTGTCGTGAGAATCAAATCTGCCTTTAGTTGGTCGGAGCTTTTCTTTAAGGCTTCAACGATCCTTTCTTTCTCGTCAGGGATGATTTCATAATGGACAACTTCAGCGGGTAAGTCCCTTATCATTTCCTTAATGATTGGGCCGCTCGAATCTTCCCGCTCGCCTTTCGAGCCACGATCACTGATGGTCAGTATTACTACCTTAAACATAAACACCTTATTGATCATTGACCATTGGTCATTGCCCATTGATTATTGAGCAGTGATTATTTCATCTCCTGCCTTCACTTCTCCTTCACTGACCACTTCCGCAAAGATCCCTTCCTTTGGCATCACGCAATCCCCTGCCTGGTAATAAATGGCACAGCGCGTATGGCATTCCTTTCCGATTTGAGTGACACGGAGGACGACCGCATCTCCAATTCGAATTTCTGTTCCAATGGGGAGGTGAACAAGATCGATACCTTGCGTGGTGATATTTTCAGCGAAATCACCATAACCTACGTTGAGGCCCTTGGCTCTCATTTTCTCAATAGATTCGTTTGCCAAAAGACTGACCTGGCGGTGCCATGGACCCGCGTGGGCATCCCCTTCTAAACCGAAGTCCCTCCATAGAGCACACGAATGGACATTGGTCTTCTTCGTCCCTTTGTCTTCGCTGATATTGACGGCGAGGACTCTTCCTTTCACAGTTTCCTTCATTCGATTGTACCTCTTAAGAGTGACCTTCGCTTCGATTGTTGCTGCCCAGCTGGCATAACCCATAGAGCATAACGCGTGACAAGAAAAATCTCAAACCGTAGACCATAAACTGCAAATAACTGGACGCTATGCGCTCTGCGCTTTGCGCTTAGCGGTGTACGTTCCGCTTTTTCCCCCGGTTTTCTTGACGAGATGGATATCCGATATCACCATTCCCCGGTCAATGGCCTTGCACATATCGTACAGGGTGAGACCGGCAGCAGCGACAGCCGCGAATCCTTCCATCTCAACGCCTGTCCGGGCTTTAATCTTAACCTTGGCTTCAATATCGACTCGACTCTCTTTTTCAAAAGGAAAAAAATTGATCTCTACGTGAGAGAGATTGAGTGGGTGGCACATGGGAATGATTTCCGGGGTTCTTTTCGCCGCCATGATTCCTGCAACCTTGGCCACGGCAAAGACATCTCCCTTTGCAATCTTGCCTGACATTATCTGTTTGAAAGTCCTTGGATTCATGAAGAGAGACCCTCGAACAACTGCTTCGCGTACGGTCTCCGCCTTCTTACTGACATCGACCATCTTAGCCCGGCCCTTCTTGTCGAAATGCGTAAGTTGTGCCATTTTTTTCTCCCGTAAATTCGTATAGCCCAGAGCGCATAGCAACTGTTAAAAATTCATCAATTCCGTGGCCCGCATTCCGAAATCCGAAACCGATTTATCCCCCGATCGCTGACATACTCCTCTGGCATTTTTTAAACTGCAGTGTGTGAATAGGATGTCCCTCCGGCTTTTTGCGGAGGGCGACGAGAAGCTGTTCCTTTAAATCCTGGTCAGACCCGCCGTTTCTCAGAAGTTCCTTGACATCGATCTCCTCATCGGAGAAGAGGCAAGTCCGAATCTTGCCGTCAGAGGTCAATCGAAGGCGATTGCAGTCGTGACAGAAATGACTGGTTATTGCCCCGATCAATCCAATTTCTCCAAGAGCCCCTTCAATTTGGAATCTCTTGGCCGGGCCATCCCATTGGTCCGAAGGAATTGGAATTAGCTTACCAATACTTTCAAGACGGGCCTTTATCCGGGGAATTGTCAGGAGCTCGCTTTCTTTCCACTCCTCCCCGTTGCCTGAAGGCATATATTCGATATAGCGAATGATGAGAGGGAGACGGAGGGTCAATGTCGCAAAGGATTCGATTTCATCATCATTCAACCCCTGGATGGCAACCATATTGATTTTGATGGGGGAGAGCCCGACTCTCGACGCTTCTTCTATTCCTGCCCACACCCTGTCATAATCGTCCTTTCGAGTAATTTGGCAGAATCTCTCTTTTCTCAAGGAATCCAGACTGATGTTAATCCTCTTTAAGCCGGCCTTTTTAAGGTCATGAGCGAATTCTTTCAAAAGGATTCCATTTGTAGTGAGACTCAAATCTTTTATCTCTTCGATTCGAGACAAATGGAAAACGAAATCTGCAATCCCTTTTCTGACCAGCGGCTCTCCTCCGGTTAACCTGACTTTAGAGATCCCTTCTGCAGCAAAGACACGGACTATCCTTAATATCTCCTCGTAACTGAGAATTTCTTCGTGAGGTATCAGGGGGATTCCTTCTTCCGGCATACAATAACGGCATCTCAGATTGCATCGGTCCGTTATTGAAATCCGGAGGTAGTTTATTTTTCGTCTGAAAGGGTCGAGCAGCATAGCTTTGAATTGTCGATCTCGGATTGCGGATTTCGGATTTGCTTAAATTCAAGTTTCCATTCCGCATTCTGCACTCCGCAATCTGAAATTGAAATTAAAAAGGCCAATACCCATGTTTGAGGTATTGGCCACGTGGAATTCATTATCCATCTCCTTTCCAAATACGGGAGGTATAGCCGTTTCCAGCTATGCCCTAGTGGCCAATTTCCGTATCCCGCTCCTTCCTCCTTCTCCCCTTCGAGGGAGAGAGGCTACATGAGGGGCAAGACTTAGGAAAAAAGCTCGGAGACTAAACCTAATTTATTTTTAATTGATTTGTTGAGGAAAGTCAATCCTCGTTTTGTTTCATATCCCCATTTCCCCTTGACACTTCTTGAAATTGATAATATCTTTCGATTACTGGTTTCTTGATAATTTCTCTCCCAAACTGAGACCAGAATGTTCCGTTACGGCAATGATACAGTTAGCAAAAACCTGAGACAGTCCAGTCTGCCTTTTTGCCATCCATCCGCGTATCAGACTCAAAGGGAAAAAGGTATCAGGATAATGTGGATTGCTGTCGTCGTCATTTCTCTTACCCTATTCTTTGCGTTCTCCAATGGCTTTCATGATGCGGCGAATGTCGTGTCAACGATCATTATGACCAAGGCCATTTCTCCAAGAAGGGCCCTTCTGATGGCAGCGGCCTGTGAGTTTATTGCCCCCTTTTTCATAGGAAGCGCCGTGGCTAAGACAATAGGAGAAAATATTATCAGCCTTCCCGCTTACGACCCAAAAACCTTAAATGTCTCCATCGCCTTTCTGATTGCCGCCCTCGTTGGAGCGATTCTGTGGAACCTAATCACCTGGCTCTTTGGTTTCCCCTCGAGCTCTTCACATGCCTTGATCGGAGGAATGGTAGGGGCTGTGTTGGTCGCTTACGGGCCGCACAAAATTCTGTGGGGAGGACTTCTCTATGTTGTCGCTTCCCTTGTAGTTTCGCCTTTGATAGGCTTGATTTTTGGGATGTCATTTTTGAAGATGACTCTCCATATCTTTCGACATGCCACCCCCAGGGTAAATTACCACTTCAGCCGGATGCAGATTCCTTCCTCCATCGCCCTCGCTCTCAGCCATGGCTCCAATGACGTACAAAAATCGATTGGTTTGATCGCATTGTCTTTTGTCATCCTTGGGTTTTCGACCGGCTTTCACGCTCCCCTGTGGGTGATTGCAAGCTGTGGCGCGGCGACAGCTTTCGGAACAGCAACCGGAGGATGGCGAATCATCAGGACCATGGGTTCAGGAATTTACCGGCTGAGGTCTGTTCATGCTTTCTGTGCTCAGACTTCTTCGGCGATCGTCATTTTAGGAGCGGCGTTGGTGGGAGGTCCGGTGTCCACAACGCACGTCGTCTCCTCCAGCATCATGGGCGTTGGAGCAGGCCAGAGGATCTCAGCCGTTCGGTGGGGGGTGGCGAAAAATATCGTGCTGGCCTGGTTGATCACACTCCCGGCCTCTGCGTTGATGGCAGGGTTAAGCTTTCATTTGATTCAAAAGATTCTCTTTAACATCCAGAGAGGATAGGAGAAAGGGTGGCGGGAAATGTTTAAAGGATTTATTTTTGACTTAGATGGGACGATCTATCGAGGCGATCAACTCATCCCCGGCGCAGAGAGAGTGGTCCGGCGGCTCCGGGAAGACAGGAGGAAAGTTGTTTTCCTTTCTAATAATTCTCTTCAGGCTCGGGAACAGTGTGCCACCAAGCTGGCCCGGCTCGGCATCTCTACCCCGCCCGAGGATGTGATTAACTCCACTTTCGTGATGGTCAATTATCTCAAGAAGCTTGCCCCTCTGGCGAGACTCTTCGCAGTAGGGGAGATCCCTTTTATTGAAGAGCTGAAAAGAGAGGGTTTTCAAATCAGCGATGACCCGAAACAGGCTGCATATGTGGTCGTAGCGCTCGATCGGACTTTCAATTACCAAAAGCTCAATATTGCCTTCCAGGCTGTCAGACTGGGAGCCCATTTTGTTGCCACCAACCCCGACCGGACCTATCCGGTAGAGGAAGGAGAAATTCCGGGTTGCGCCGGGATGATTGGAGCCATTGAGGCCGTGACAGGAAAGAAGGCCGAAGTCGTTGTCGGGAAACCTTCTCGCATCATGATTCAAGCCGCTCTGGAAGTGATGGGATTAATGCCTGAAGACTGCATCCTCATCGGAGACAGCCTGGAGACCGATATCAGAATGGGGAAAGATTCGGGAATGGCTACCGGCATTGTTTTGACGGGTGTCACCGACGAAAAGACGCTCGAGGAATACAAACACACTTCCTTCCAACCCGACTTTGTTTTTCAAAGTATCGCGGATGTTGAAAACCTATTGATAGGGTGACGGGAAGACACGAAGACACAGGGATGCGGAGAGAAGAATCACCGTGTCATTGCATCCCTTAAGATTTGGATGGGATGGAGAACCTTCAGCCCGGTGAGATGGCGGATTTGCATGCGACAGCCCTCACAGTCGGAAAGAACGATCTCAGGTCTTAAACGATCAATCGCTTCTGCCAAATCTCTTCCGATCTCTTCCGAGATTTCGTATTTTTCTTTCTTGAAACCGAAGGTCCCACCCAGGCCGCAACAGTCTGCCGCAATATAGTCCACTTTGAGGCCCGGGATAAGCTGCAGGATGTCGAAAGCCGGAAAACCGATTCCGAGAGACTTTAGATGGCAAGGGGCGAAATATGCCGCTTGAAGAGAAGACCTTCTGAAATCCTTATTAAGCCGCCCCCCTTCTTTCAAATTTCTCAAGAACTCGAATATGTCGAAGGTGTGTTCAGCGACTTTCTCTGATTCCGGGATGTTTAACAGATGGCTGTACTCGTGTTTGATCATGTGTCCACAACTGCTCGAAGAGAACACGATATCAACACCCGAGCGAACGGAGTTAAGAAGTGAAGGGACATTCCATAATCCCAGCTTTCTTGCCCCTTTAAAATCTCCGTTTCCAAGCATTGGGATGCCACAGCATCGCTGGGATGGAAGGGTGGCCTCAAACCCATTGGCCTCGAGAACCTCAACGGTTGCCTTGGCCACATCGACCTCGTTCGTATTGGTATAGCAGCCGTAAAAATAGGCCACCTTTTGGCGGCTGTTGAATTGGTGTGTCTTAAACCACTGCCTGAACGTTGGAGATTCATAACGCGGGAGCTCCCGTCGCCTGTCAATCTTAAGCAAGGAATCCGCAAGCCACCTGATGGGTTTGTTTTTCAAAAGCCGATTAGCAATAGGAGAGAAGAGACTTCCCAAGGGGCTGAAAAGATAGTTGTGAGTGAGGAGCCAGTCGCGAAATGGTCTTCCCTTCTCATCTGCGTACTTTGCCTTGGCGATGAG
The DNA here is from genome assembly GCA_963765435.1 of uncultured delta proteobacterium. Classification (GTDB taxonomy): domain Bacteria; phylum Desulfobacterota; class BSN033; order BSN033; family UBA1163; genus UBA1163. Next base: position 2,094,152 of record CAVXWK010000001.1, on the reverse strand, counting down.
ATTCAGCTCCGAGATGTTTACTCCGGAGGAGCAGGCCATGTCGCAGAGATGGCAGCCGATGCAGAGGTCAATCCATTGATCCACAGACGGCTCGCCCGGCGTCCGAAATCGCTCAGCCCCCGGACCCGCCTGTTTCGGCCCGGGGAATTGCGGGCTCACCCGCGAAACCGGGCAGACGCTTGTGCATGCGGCACAGCGAATACAAACATCAGAATTGGTCTTAGGCCATTTACTCTTTTCCAGTGCCATGATTCGCCCGGGTCATTTAATGATGAAGGCTCATTATTTGAAACTCCAAATTCCAAATTACAAATTCCAAACAAATCGCAAATCCCAATTCTCAATGACCAAAACCATTTTGTCTTGACACTCGAATTTCCAAATCCCCCCATCCCCCCTTTGCTAAAGGGGGGGCGAGGGGGGATTTTTCATTTTCATGCTTCGCGCTTGCCTACCGACAGGTCAGGGGCGATGAGCCCATCATGCAAAATTTACTTGGTATTTGGTGCTTAGAATTTGGTGCTTCCAACCGGCTATCCCCTCTGTTTTTGCCCGATGCATTATTTTTCGAGTGCATGCTTGGCAGCAGCATATCCGGTGCTAATTTCGATCCCTTCTCTCGATTTTTCTTCGACACAGTGATGGTGGGCTAAGATGCAGCCAGCCGCCCATACATTTTCTAAGATCGTGTTTCCACCGGTGTCAACCGGCTGAAAGGACGCATTGGTTAAGATGCCGGCACCGTGGATGGGATGCGGAAGGTCGCTGAGAAAAGAATCTCCAAACCAATCTTCTCGCGATCCGGGTTGAGAAAGAGGTAAATTGAATATCGGCTCGACGACCTTCTCATCATCGGCTTTCAGACCTCCACCGATAAAGCGTCCGGTGGCAAGGATATATCGGTCGGCAGAGTAGGAGGTGATGACAGGGGGGTGAAGTACTTCAATCCTTTCGCAACGTTTCCCTCTCAGGACTGCCTTTGAAACGGAATAGCCTAAAAGAAAAGTGACACCTTTCCGGATCAGCCATTCTTTAAATCGGTTGAAGATTCTCATCCCGGGAATGGATGGAGGGAGGATCGGGATTTCAAAAACCTTCGTGCCAATGATTCCCTCTAAATCATCCTTGACCAGAGCGGGGTCGTGTGTCCCCAAAATGGCAGGAAGACCAATCCGGGTTTCACCCTGGAGTTGCTTTTTAATCTCTCCGCCTATGTTTTGTCTAAAAGATTTCTTCTCCATTAGCCTTGCCAGGGCAGTGGCAGTAGGCTCCTGGGAAAGGAGATCGGGAAGTTCAAGGTTGATCCCACGACACCTTAGCTGGTCCGCCACGTAATGGGCATAGAAATCCTTGAAGCCTTCAAACCCGACGATGAGTGCGCGCCCCTCGTCGACTGAGATTCCGCCAACCATAGTGATGGGGATGAGAAAGGTAGGTCGAAGGGTTCCTGCACCCGTCGGAAGGAGGCAGTTTCGATTGTCAATCGTTTGAAAAGAATAAGGCGGCGGAAAGAGAGAGAGAAAAGAAGAGAGGGCTTCCTCAGCGTTCTTTAGGCCGACTTTGGAATAAGGATGCAACGGATGGCCTTCGATCCACTGGGAAAGGGCGTCTGGCATCTTCACCCCGTTAGAAATAATGGCCCGCTGCTCTGCAGTGGGATTAGGTCCCAGAATAATACCGGCGGAGTTTGATGTCCCGACGAAATTTCTAACGGGGTTCATCGTCTTTGGAATTTGCCCCAACACATCGATCGTGTTTGAAAAGAGGCAGAGAGACCCCATCCCTTTTCCGAGGATGAGGACTTTTTGCCCGTCGGCTGCGGCCGTTTTAGCTGCCATCAACCCTGAAAGTCCCATTCCTATGACGATGAGATCGTAATGCATGGGTTAGACCAAATGCGGGTTTCGGATTGCGGATTTCGAAATTCATATTCCGCACTCCGCATTCCGCAATAGTAGGCCCCTTGGCCCTTAGAAATTAAAGATCCCTTTATAAATGTATTCAATTAATTCTTCTTCTTTGACAGCTGTCCCCCAGAGGATCGGACGGATTCCTTTCCATCGCTCCTCGAGAAAACCCTTCAATATTTTGTTGGAATCTTCCTGGAGCATTTTTGAATCGTGAAGGACTCCCAAAAGGCGGTAGACACAAAAACCTCCCTGGCACGTCCCTTTGGCGAGACGTGTCCGATGCAGGATATCTTGAAAGTCTCTTAATTTCTCGGTCCCCAAAAGCTCTTCGACTTCTTTCCTTGGAACGAGTTCACAGTCGCACAGGGTCTCGCCTCGGGCTGCCGAAAATTGCTTGAATCGTTCCCTTAAGCCGGCGGGTCTGCTCGCACCGGGAAGTGGATTCAAATGAGTCGAACAGGGCGTATCCCTTCCCATCTTTTGGCAGATGAGATCAGAAGTTCTCTCGGCCATCAACCGGTAGGTCACCAGTTTGCCGCCCGTAATGGTGATCAGGTTTTGTAGCCCGTCTCTCTTCGCATGGTCAATCAGTACGAAGCCCCGGCTGATGGCACGGTCGTCGCCCTTCTCTTCGGAGAGGAAGAGCGGCCGGATGCCTGCATAGGCCCGGATGAACCGGGTCTCTCGGATGGCAGGGATCATCTTCGATCCCTCCCGAACCAACAGAGAGACCTCGTCAGGAGTGACTTTGAAGTGCTCAACGTCTTCCAAACGGATGGAGGTGGTTCCAAGAATGGATACGGTATCGTTCGGGACCACGATATCTGCATCGGAAGGGGGACGGCAGCGATTGATCACGCCGTGGTTGAGCCTGGTATTGGTGATTAGCATTGACCCCTTGGAGAGGGCCATGCCGATACGAAGGCCGGCGAGTTTCAGGATGTGATTTGCCCAGGCCCCGGTGGCATTGACGATATACGAAGCCTCAATGGTATATTCTTCGCCTCGGATGAGATCTTTTATCTTTACCCCCCTCACCCTGTCCCCTTCCAGAATGAGAGAAGTGACTCCTGCATGAAGCAGGATTTTCGCACCATGCAGCTCCGCATCTCTGGCATTTTCTAAGACAAGAGTGAAGGGATCGATTGCCCCATCCGGCACCTTCACCGCGCTGAGAAGGTTGGGATTGAGTTCGGGCTCCAGTGAGAGGACCTCGTCCCGATTAAGGAGGGTGGGTTGAATTCCAACCTTTTCGCAGGCTCGAAGAAATTTATCTCTGAAGGCGAGGCCGTCCTCAGGGAGAGAGACGAAAAAACCGCCTGTCTCTTCGATACAGTGAGGAGCAATTTTTCTGAGAATCCCGTTCTCGGTGATGCATTCGCGTGAGGCCTCGGGGTCTGAGACCGCATATCTCCCGCCGCTGTGAAAAAGCCCATGATTTCGGCCCGAGGCACCGGAAGCCAGGTCTCCTTTTTCAATCAGAACACAAGGGATTCCTCTCAATGCCAAATCCCTGCAGATTCCGGCACCGGTCGCACCGCCTCCGACGATCAACACTTCTGTTTTGGAATCCATTAACCCCTTTTCCGTATACCATTATAACAGAAATACTCGCCAAATCGGTAGGCTGTTAATCGCCGCCGAATGGTTTCAGGACTTGACTTTCGAACGCAATGAAATAAAATGGGATTGTTCCAAATGGTTATGCCGAACAAAGGTCTTCTCTACCCCCGCGATGAGAGGGAGCCCTTTAGAAGAAGTCGATGGGAGTTGTGGATGATTGAGATTCTAAAGGACAGACACCATTTCCTCGATTGGGTCCAAGTGGGTTTTATTCTCACCGACGCTCACTCGAAAATCCTTTACGCCAACCGCTATACCGAGCACCTCTTCGGTTATTCGAAGGAAGAGATGGAGGGGAAACGAATTAGAATCTTGTTCTTGGAAGAGGACCTCGTCTCTTTCGTCCCTAACATCATCTACCTCGCGCTTTACGAAAATGGTTTTGACGGGGAGGCACTTTTGAGGCGGAAGAATGGGACGAGGGTTTTCACTCACCTCTACACCGCCACGTTTAAAGAAGAGGGTGAGGTCTTCCTTTCATTTTGTTTCCAAGAGATTCAACGATTGAAAATGCTGGAGAAGGAAAGATTGGAGATGGAGCGCCGGGCGAGCCTTGGCATGATGCTGGAGGGAATTTCCCATCAGATTCGAAATCCCATTGCTGCTATTGGAGGATATACACAACGCCTTGTCAAGACACCCACTGCCTCACCCAAAGGCAAATCCTATCTTCATCAAATTCTTCACGAGACGAAAAGGCTCGAAACCATGATTCGAAGGCTGGAGGAGTATATCCTGATACCGAAGCCTATTTTTAGAAAGGAAAAAATCGAAGAGGTAGTTGAGGCCGTTCTACGGGCATTTTCAAAGGAGGCGACGGAAAAAGGCGTCTCCATCAATCTGGAAACCAGGGCTTTAGAAGGGGAAGGGGATTGCTTCATGGACAGGGGTTTGATCGCGAAGGCCATTTCTTATATCCTGGAAAACAGCCTTGAAACAGTTGGACGGCTGCCGAAGGGAAAAAAGGCGGAGACTGTAAGGGTTTCTCTTTTCGGAGACGGGGGAAACATAGGGGTTTCAGTCTCCGATAAAGGGGAGGGAATTCCTAAAAAGAACATCGACCGAGTATTTGAGCCTTTTTTTTCGACACGGCCGGATCGAGTGGGTTTAGGATTAACCCTCGTCAAGAGAGTGGTGGAAGAACAAGGAGGGAGCATTCAAGTGGAGAGCCGTTTGAAGAAAGGGACCACCGTCACACTCATTTTCCCGAAAGACCGGCGTCGGGCAGTCCGCCGTGGAGAAATTTTCTCAAAGGCCGTGTGGAGAGATATAGACTAACGAAAACATTAAAAACGATAAGCAGGGAAGGGGTTGATTCTAAATTCTATTCTCATTCGGCTCGTCTTTTCTCTCGCCATCTCTTTGTCGAAGAACAAAGGACATTTCGATCTCCACGCATTATCCCTCCGTAGACCATTCTCCCAATTAAAAAAGAGGTGGGGTTGACATCCCCATCCCACGGGTTAAAATAGGATTGCATTTCAAAACCTCTTTTCAAAGTGCGTTTAGGCCAGAGGGTTCGTTCATCCCCTGAATTTTCAAAAGGCGAATATGGAAAAGGGCTTGATGGAAGTCAAAGTGATGGGTATCGTCGTGGACCCCAAGGCCTCCAATCCGGTCGTCGTCTTAGTGGACCTTTCGGGGCAAAAGGCTTTGCCGATATGGATCGGAGTCTTTGAGGCAGAGGCCATCTCAAGAGGTCTCGAAGGCGTGATGACGCTTCGTCCCATGACACATGACCTCATGAAACAAATTTTGGACACATTTCAGGTAACGGTCAAGCGGGTGGTGATCTATGACTTAAAAGAAAATACGTTTTATGCCAATCTTTACCTGAACGTGGATGGTAAAGAGCTGACGGTGGATAGCCGTCCCAGTGACGCGATCGCCCTGGCGGTAAGGGTGAAGGCTCCCATTTTTGTAGCCGAGTCGGTCATTGAGGCGACAAAACAGATGGGGATCCTTGCCTCCAACCTTCTGGAGGAGGGAGGCGATGAACTTAAAAACATTATTGAGAATATGAAGCCAGAAGACTTCGGAAAATATAAAATGTAATACCCCTCCTCATTTTTCTCCTTGGAACTTTCATTAATTTGGCCTTCTGATACGAAACTCCCTGAACATAACCCATCCTAAATAACTGTCGTCTCAACTTTGCCTGGCCCGGCAGCGTGACAGTAGAGGGTTAGAAACAATTTTTCCAATTCTGACAATTTGTCATTTTCAACAGGTTACTGCTAAAATTAATCATCTTCAAAAAAGCTTAAACAGAGCTTAAAAATCCAATCGTTATAGAACAGAACAACTTCCATTTCTTCTCGGCATGTATTTTGCTACAAATACACGAAAATCAAAACAAATGGAGGCAATTCGATGTCTTTAATGGAAAAAGATGCTGTGCTAACTACGGATGAGGCGATTGAATATCTGAAGATCTCCAAACCCACCTTCCTCAAATATATTCGTGTAGGGAGAATCAAGGCGATTAAAGCCGGAAAGGGTTGGAGGATCCTCCAATCGGAGCTATATCGGTTCTTGAGAGGTGAGATCGAATCGTGACAACAAAGATTGGAAATAATCTGACGTTGAAATGGATGGTTCTTTTAACTCTCTCGACGGTCCTCCCACTGATCATCGTAGGTTTGAGCGTCGTTGTCATCTACCGTCAGGATTTGAGGGCGTCGTTCATTGCAGTTGAGGGGATTGTCCTGATGGCTGGAATCCTCTTCAGTTTTTTCTCAGTCAGGAAGCTGATTCTTCCTTTTCAAGGGCCAGGGAATACGGTTGGCTACGAGGGGCTCGTCAAAGATATCTCGGACCGGGAAAGGATAGAAGAGGATCTCATAAAGTCTGAAGAGAGATACCGGACCGTTCTCGAGAACATTCAGGACGGCTATTTTGAGATTGACCTTGCTGGTAATTATACCTTCGTTAATGACGCCGAATGCATCAATCTGGGGTATACCAGAGAGGAATTGATCGGGATGAACAACCGGCAGTATACGGATAAAGAGAACGCAAAGAAAATGTTTCAAGCTTTTAATAGAGTCTACAGAACAGGGGAACCGGTTACGGATTTAGATTTGGAAATTATCAAAAAGGACGGGACTAAAGCGTTTGACGAACTTTCGGTATCTCTTATAACGGATTCGGAAGGGAGAGCGACCGGATTTCGGGGTATTTCTCGTGATGTCACAGAACGCAAGCGTGCGGAGGAGGCACTCCGAGAAAGCGAAGAGAAATATAGAAGTATTCTTGAAAACATTGAGGACGGTTATTCCGAGGTTGACCTTGCTGGTAATTTTACCTTCGTTAATGATGTGGTCTGCAAACGTTCTCGGATTTTCCAGAGAGGAATTGATTGGAATGAACAACCGGCAGTATGCAGATGAAACAACCGCTAAAAAAACGTATCAGATCTACAACAGAGTCTACAGAACAGGGGAACCGGTTAGGAGCTTTGAGGAGGAAATTATCAGAAAGGACGGGACTAGAGGGATTTACGAACTTTCAGTATCTCTTATAAGGAATTCGGAAGGTAAGCCGGTTGGATTCCGAAGTATTGCTCGGGACATCACCGAGCGCAAGCAGGCGGAGGAGGCGCTGCGAGAAAGTGAGGCTCGTCTCCAGGTCCAAATCAACCGTATGCCCATCGGGTGCATTGTTTGGGATCGCGAATTCCGTGTTTTATCGTGGAATCCTGCGGCGGAAAGAATTTTTGGTTTCACCGTAGAAGAGGCACTTGGCAGACATCCGTACAACTTCATTGTGCCGAAAGCCGCGCAACCCCCAATAGATGCTATTTGGCGACGTTTACTTAATGGGGATACGACTGCCCACAGCCTAAATGAGAATATCACCAAAGATGGCCGCATCATCATTTGCGACTGGTCTAACACGCCTTTGAAAGACGGCAGTGGATGCGTTATGGGCGTTCTTTCTATGGTTCAAGACATCACTGACCGCAAGCGTGCAGAGGAGGCACTGCGTCAGAGTGAGGAAAGATACCGAACCATTATTGACAACATCCAGGACGGGTATTTGGAGGTCGACCTTGCTGGTAATTTTACCTTCGTTAATGATGCGGAGTGCAAAAATCTCGGATACACCAGAGAGGAATTGACCGGAATGAATAACCGGCGGTATATGGATGAAGAGAACGCAAAGAAAGTGTTTCAAGCTTTTAATACAGTCTACAGAACGGGGGAACCGGTTAAGGGATTAGATTTGGAAGTTATCAAAAAGGATGGGACGAAAGCGTTTGATGAACTTTCAGTATCTCTTATAAGGGATTCGGAAGGGAGACCGATCGGATTTCGGGGTATTTCTCGGGACGTCACAGAGCGCAAGCGTGCGGAGGAGGCATTGCGCCTGAGTGAGGAGAGATACCGAAACATCCTTAAGAGCATCGAAGAGGGTTATTACGAAGTAGACCTTACCGGTAACTTCACTTTTGTCAACGACTCCATGTGCCAAATCTTCGGGTACCCCAGGGAAGAATTGATGGACATGAATGACCGGCAGTATACGGATCAAGAGACCACGAGGAAACTGTTTCAGGCCTTTAATGAAGTTTACAGAACGGGGAAACCCGGTAGAGCATTTGAATATGAGATCACAAGAAAAGATGGGGCTAAAAGACATGTTGAGACATCGATATCGTTACGAAAAGATGCATCCGGTAACGCGGTGGGGTTTAGAGGGATTATACGGGATGTCACAGAGCGCAAGCGTGCAGAGGAGGCATTGCGCCAGAGTGAGGAGAAATATCGAACCATTCTCGAGAGCATCCAGGAGGGGTATTTTGAGGATGACCTATCTGGCAATCTTACCTTCTTTAATGATGTACTCTGCAGAGATCTCGGATATGCCAGAGAGGAATTGACGGGAATGAATTACCGGCGGCGTGTAGACGAAAAAGATGCCAGAAAAGTGGGTCAGGCGTACAGGGAGCTCTACAGAACAGAGGAACCGATTAAGGCATTAGAGGCGGGATTTGTCAGAAAAGATGGGACTAAACTGATTGCCGAATTTTCGGCATCTCTCATCAGGAATTCAGAAGGGAGACCGATCGGGTTTCGGAGTATTTCTCGGGACATCACCGATAAGAAAAGGATCGAAGAGCAATTGTTCCAGGCCGAGAAGCTCCGGGCGGTAGGAGAGATGGCGAGCGGGGTTGCCCACGATTTCAACAATGCCTTGGCGGCGATCCTCGGAAATACTCAACTCTTGCTCTATACCGTTCAAGACGAAGAGTTAAAGGAGACGTTGAAGATCATCGAAAAGGTGGCTAAGGATAGCAGTCAGACCGTACGAAGACTTCAGGAGTTCACGAGGAAACGGATCCCTCAGGAACTTTTCAAGATCGACGTCAACGCCATTGTTAAAGATTCAATTGAAATTACCAAACCCAAATGGAAAGACGAGGCTCAGAGCAGAGGCATCCATATTGAAATGGTTTCTAATCTCGAAGACATCCCTCTTGCTTCGGGGAGTACCTCTGAGTTAAGGGAAGTCATCACCAACATGATTTTCAATGCGATTGAGGCAATGCATGATGGGGGGAAAATCCAAATTCGTACGTTCAGGGAAGGAAAAGATGTCGTTATCCAGATTTCAGATACAGGAGTTGGGATCGCGGAAGAGACGAAAGAGAGAATCTTTGAGCCCTTTTTTACAACGAAGCCATTCACCAATACGGGGTTAGGGCTAAGTATGTCTTATGGAATCGTCAAAAGATTTGGAGGAGAAATCGAAGTTGAAAGCAAAGTCGGACAAGGAACCGCCTTCACCATCACTCTGCCCATTGGCCAGGACGAAAAAGAAGAAGCCGTCGATTCGCAGCCTATCAAAAAGGGAAGAAGAGCTCGGATCCTGGTGATCGACGACGATGAATTCGTCCGAAGTGTCCTTTCTCGGACTCTGGCTCAAGCTGACCATCAGGTGACCCTGGCAGAGGATGGAAGAAAGGGTGTTCAGCTCTTCAAGGAGGGGGAATTCGATGTTGTCCTCACCGACTTGGGAATGCCTGGCGTGTCGGGTTGGGAGGTATGCAGGATGATTAAGGAGATAAACCCTCATACACCTGTCGGAATGGTGACGGGATGGGGGGATGAGAAGAATCGAAGCAAAATGGAGGAATGTGGTCTTGATTTTTTTATCTCCAAGCCCTTCGATTTCGCTCAAATTCTGAATGTGGTCGCTGAGACCATGGAATCCGGAAAGGAATGATCCTTCTCTTGGCGCTTCGACGGCGCCCAAAACCCCAAAATGAACGCAGGGGAGTCAACGACGTTTCCGCTTTTTCTGCTTTCCTTTGACCTTCGTTATTCCCACACGCGCCTAAAACTCTTGCCTGCTAATATTTCGTTGACAAGTATTCCCACTTTATTTTAAAGATTTCGGTTATAATCAAAGAGAGATAAAATGAAGATAGAAAAGCTGGCAAGAAAAGGGATCTTTAATATCATTTCCTATATTCCCGGGAAATCGATTGAGGAGGTTCAAAACGAGTTCGAAGCGAAACGGTGGACGAAACTTGCCTCAAACGAGAATCTACTCGGTCCTTCTCCAAAGGCGTTGATCGCCATCCGGAAGGAACTTCCTAAAATCAATCTTTATCCGGAAGGGCCTTGTACCGTTTTAAGAAGGGCCCTGGCCGAGAAGTTTGCGATTCCAGAAAGAATGATCGTCATCTCCAACGGCGCCGATAATGTGATTCTCATGATTGCGAACGCCTTTGTGAACGAAGGGGATGAGGTGCTGATGGCCGATCCCACTTTTTCAGTCTATGCCAATGTGACCCAGATCATGGGCGGAAAGCCGGTCAAAGTGAAGCTGAAAGACTTTACCCACGATCTGGATGCCATGGTGAAGAAGGTCAATCGAAAGACCAAATTGGTCTTTATCTGCAACCCGAATAATCCAACGGGGACCACCATCTCCCTGGAGGCGTTCAACTATTTCATCTCCCATCTTCCAGGGCGTGCTGTCGTGGTGTTGGATGAAGCGTACGGGGATTTTGTAGAAGATGCATTTTACCCGGCTGGCTTAGACTATGTCAAAGAGGGGAAACAAATCATCGTCCTTCGAACCTTTTCAAAAGTTTATGGACTGGCAGGGTTGAGGATTGGTTATGCCTTAGGCAGGGAAGACTTGGTGGATTGTCTTTATCAGGTGAGGGACCCTTTCCCCGTCCATCGGCTGGCCCAGGTAGCTGCGATGGCCGCATTAGAAGATGAGGATCACGCCGTCAGGTCGATTCAATCGGTGTACCAAGGCAAAAGGTATCTCTACAAAGAACTGGACAGGATGGGACTCTCCTATGTTCCCAGCCAGGCCAACTTCATCTTCGTCGATTTTGAAAAAGACTCGGAAGAGATTTTTCAGGGTTTTCTGAGAGAAGGGATCATCATTCGACCGGGAAAGATATGGGGCTATCCCACGTTTGCCAGGGTGACCATTGGGAGGATGGAGGACAACCGCAGATTCATCAAAGCCCTCAAGAAAATAATCAAATGAAATCCTATTATCCGTCTCTCCTGTCCTTTTCTTCCAAGGAGCCCCATTTCTTGCAGAGCCTGCCCTGGCAGGGGGACCTTCATCGTCGCGTTAACGTTTGGTGACTCGCGACAAAAAGACCATTGTCAGGAGAATGAATAGAGGGGCCGAGGTTCCATTATCGAGGAGAGATATGTCAAAGTCCTGCAGTCTTATCGGTGCATTCCTTTTTCTTATTTTCGTCGTTTCTCCGGCCGTGAGTCAGGAAAACCTGCCCGCTCTGATAAAAAGAGTGGAACCCTCCATCGTCGTCATTGTGACCTACGATCAGGAAGGGAATATGATCGGTCAAGGGAGCGGTTTTTTTATCGATAAAGAAGGAGATGTCATCACAAACTCTCATGTCCTGGAGGAGACCAGTCAGGCATCCATTCGGACGACCGACGGGAAAGAATACCCTGTTAAAAAGGTTCTGGCCGAGGACAAGGAAGGCGATTTAATCCGAGTTTCCTCGGATATTTCAAAAGAAGCGGTACGGCCCTTACCCGTCACCACCAAACTCCCTGAGGTGGGAGAGAGAGTCATCGTCATCGGAACGCCCCTCGGATTTGATAAAACGGTCTCGGATGGAATTGTCTCTGCCGTGAGAGAGATCCCCGGATTTGGGAAAATCGTTCAGCTGACGGCTCCCATATCTCCTGGGTCCAGTGGCAGTCCGGTGCTGAACATGAAAGGAGAGGTGGTCGGAATTGCAACTTTTTTTGTGGTCGCAGGGCAGAACCTCAATTTCGCCATTCCTGGTGAGAGAATAGCGAGATTGACCATGGGGAAGGAGGAAACCCTTTCAGGGCGCGAAGAGGCGAGAGCAAAAGACCGGCTCGCCTCGGCAGAAAAACTCTATGCCACGGGACTCCATTACGTCTGGGCAGAAGATTACGGGAAGGCTCTCCCCTATTTTGCTGAGACGATCAAGAGAAACCCGGAGCATGCCGAGGCCTATTTCCAGGCCGGATATTGTCTGGCCAGAACCGGGCAGTACAGAGAGGCCATCGGGCCGTACCAACAAGCCATTCGCATCAACCCCAAGGATGCTGACTTTCATAATAATTTGTGCGTCGCTTATGGGATGGTCGGTCGCTACGATGATGCGATTGAATCGTGCAAACAGTCCATCCGGCTCAAATCCGATCTCGCCGAATATCATAACAATCTGGGATGGTCTTATCAAAGACTGGGGCGGTATCAGGAGGCTATCCAATCCTGTAAGGAGGCCATCCGCGTCAAACCTGATTTTGCTCTGGCGCATTATAATCTTGGAAATAGCTACGCGGCTCTGAAAAAATATGAAGAAGCCATCGATTCCTACAAAGAGGCGATTCGCATCAAATTTGATCTTGCAGAAGCACATTTAGATTTAGGGGCAGCCTATTTTTACACAGGCCGAGTGGAAGAGGCGATCGTATCTTATAAGCAAGCAATCCGATTGAAGCCTTCTCTGGCTGAAGCCCATCTCAACTTGGGGATGTCTTACTTGAGGCTCGGGGACAAGGGATCCGCGATCGAGGAATATGAAATTCTTAGAGTCCTGAATCAGGAGCTGGCTAACAAACTTTTTGATCTCATTTATGAGTGAAGATCTCGCGTGCGATGCAGTCTGATGGAAATGATTGATGATGGGCAGGCATGCGGTAGAAGTCGAACAGCGGGACCGCTATCGTATGGTCTCCCACAAAATCGAGGGAAAAGATAAAGAACCTTCCCGTTAGAACCGTTTGCAGCGGGGGAAGAAGCTCCTCCCCGCTGCAACAACCCATCGTCGGGATTTGGATATCTGCAGGTCGCAGATATCCAAATCCTTTCATTGAGAAAGATCCGCAACGAAACTCATTTGCGTCAAGCTGAAGCTAATTATTTCTTCGGTGGGACGATCGCTTCCTTGCAAGCCTTTGCGACACGCATCTTCACCACGGTCTTGGCCGGGATATTAATCGCCTCACCGGTCGCCGGATTTCTCCCCACGCGTGCCTTCCGCTTCACAAGGACAAGCTTGCCGATCCCAGGAAAGGTGAAAGCTCCAACCCTTTTGGTCTCGGCGATCGCTAACGATGCCATCCTATCAATGACGGCAGCAGCAGCCTTTTTGGTAAACTTCTCAACGCTTGCAAACTCCTCCGCAAACTTCGAAACGACCTGACCCTTCGTAAGTGGTTTCTTGCCTGCCATACTCTTTCCTCCTCCTTGTGGAATGGTTTAAAGTTTAAGTATACAAAAAAGTTTCTAAAAAGCAAGTACAAAATCACGCAAAAAAATTGGAGCGGGCAACGGGGATCGAACCCGCGACCCTCGGCTTGGGAAGCCTGCCAAGCCATTTTCTATGGTTTCGTATCAAGTAACAAGAATTGATATCTTTGTCAAGGAAATTAATCTATTGAGTGAGTTTTGGTGATATGGAGTAGTATCGCTGTTGGGCACCTCTGCGGGCACCAAAAAAGGGAATGATAGGCACCTATACGGGCACCTGGATTTTTCCTTTTATTTGTATATTCTTCATCTACAACTTATCTTCCCCTCACCTCTTATCATCCCATACAACCCGATATTAAAACCTCACCGTGAGTCGATGGGGTTGAGGGGCACCCCTGAATCGGAAGGTGATAAAATAGGTGTGTCTCTGACTTTTTCATTTGACATTTTTCGGAATAATTCAAACTTTTGAATATCTTTCTTACTAAAGCGATGTAGCTCGTTCCATTTTTTCATTTGTTTCAGATGTGCTTTTCTTTTGCACTCTGAGTGATACCGAGCGTTATTGCTTTCTGGAAAAAATCTTTTTCCGCAGATAGGGCATCTCCGCGCCTTCACCATACCGGCTGCGGTTTTGCGGTATTTGAAAATCGGCCCGCACCTGACGCACCCTGAGTTTGGGAAAATGCATCCCTTCTGTTTCGTAATTGAAAGCCGTAAGGTAGGGCACCACAACATTTTATAGCCCCATGGCCTCCCAATGATTCCGGCGAATCAGACCGTCATAGTATACCTGTTGTCCGGTATTCCCTAACTTCGTGTGATCCACATAGTTCTCTAACCCGTGTCTTACCTCTGTCAAGAAATTTTCCCACCGACGGTTCAGGGAAGGAAGAGTTTCTTGGAGTCCGGGGAAAGTCTCTTCCAAGAAAATTTTACGGCCTATATCGTTAATCTGGTACTTGATTAATTGATTGCGTCCGTCAAGGTTCTCTATCTTCTCAGTGGCCTCTTTAATCTGGTTTTCCGCTTCCTTTGCCTCTGCTTCCTTTTTCTGACTTCCGGCGCGGTTGCCGCGTGAAAGGGCTTCCTCTCCTTCCCTTCGTAAGACGACGGCCTTTGCTTCGCATATCCGCTTAAGCTCAGTAAAGTTTTGAGCCAAGTCGCTGCGCTCTTTAAAGATGCGCTCGCTTTCTTCACGTAGGGCCAGCGTCCGCTTGTCGTATTCATCCGTCAGGCACACCTCAACCAAAACCTTCCGTAAATTTTCAAGGGCCTCGGCATATCCTTTAACTGCCTTTTCGATTTCTTCTCTCATGGCTTTTCTCCTTCCGTAAATAGACTTTGGATTTCTTTCTCGACGGTAGAAATTTCTCGAAGAATATTCCAATGTCCTTCGCCGTCTCCACACTCAAGATGGAAGTTAGCTTTTGCACGCAACCCCAAAACCTCCGCTTGTAATTTCTCGATTCTTTCTTTTCTTTATCCATAGTCGCCTCCGCTTTTTTGTTCATGATCACTTTCGCACCCGGCTTATCTCCGTTTCTTAAAGATTGAATCGTCCCTTCCATAACGCCGATCTCACCAAGGCACGCCCAATGCTCATCCATGTTGCCTACCCGGAGAAACAAGTCTGCCTCTTTCTTCTTTTGAAAAATCTCTCTTTTCAACTTCTCGATCTTTTCGTTATCATCGTTCATAATTATCCCCGTGTCATTTCTTTACCCTCAAATCTAAAAGCACACCCCTTGCGTCCTCACAAATTATCTTTTTGTGAACGTCCAGGGAATGAGTCTCATCAAGCTGGCTTCTGAATTTTTTTAGTTTTGTAACGGTAGGGGCATCCAAATTCATTGCTTGCAAGCAGCCTATCCAGTGAGAAAGATCGGCCTTATAGTCTCCCCCATCCACGTAAGAAGACCTTAAACTATTTGCTATGGTTAGACCGATCACACCCACCCTCATTGTTTCGATTCGACCCTTCGAGTATTTTGAAAGGCTCGGCGGGCTTGGAAGATCAATAGTGTCGTTCTGTGTGTATTCTTCCTGCATATCCTCGTTGTCGCTTAGACGTTCAGAGGTTTTTGCTTCATTCCCTGTTTTCGCAGGTTGCTTAGTCCCCGGTAGTGCCGGAGAGTTTGGAAAAAGATCACCGTTTTTGTCCTCAAAGTCTTGATTCATTTTGCTACCTCCTTTTTAAGAATTTGATCTAAGCATTTTCTGCCTCTTTTTCTAACCTCTGCATATCAACTGAAATGGGAAGCATGCACGACGGGCAAATCAATTTCTTGACGTACTCCGTCCCCTGGGAAGGGATCTCTACCGGGTGAAGGATCCCCTCGATAGTCCACTTCCCACAAATGAAACACTGATTCAACCTTGGAATAGCCTTTTCCTTCGCATTAAATAAGCTGTCTGTCTCATCCATTGGAATCTCCTATTTCAACCCCGTAAATGAAGCGTTAGGATCACGCGGGAGGCACGATCTCCCCCTTGCTCATATCCTTGGGCCTTACCCCGGATGGTTAAGCCAACCCTGCCCCCGGAAACACCTTCTTCGTCGCATGGACGGCCTTGAGGCTTGCTTTATCCTTTCCTTTGAGAATGGGTATCTCCCAGGCCATGTAAATAACTTCCTTAACCCCTTTTTCGACAAGGGCCTCCATTTCCTCTTGATCTGCCACAAGCCATATTTCCCCATTGAAGAGTTTGGAGAAAATCTTAACGGGTGCCATCTTTGGCTTTTTAACCTTTGCCCCCTCGATCTCCCCGGAAGGTTCAACCGGCTTCTCTGAGGGTAGAGGATCCGGTTTTATCTTTAGCTGCCCCTTCTGCCGCATTTTCTCCAAAAGCTCACTGGCAAAGCTCATTTTCTCTTACCTCCCCCCATATACCCGAAATAATCGGTTACATTGGTTACACGCATGATATTATTAAACAAAGTGCCATTTGGGATCGGTTACAAAAGGGGTATTTGTAACCCATTTTTTTTTCAAATTCTTTAATGATTTCATAGTTGTAACCGATGTAACCCATTTTTTCCCATAATAGGGTAGGCACTAAGAAATATATCGTCTTTTCTGATCCTCTACCCATCTCTTCGCAATAAAGTACCCCTTTGTGTTTTCACCATTCACCCGCCTTTGCTCACTATAAATATCCAGCTTCGACATATACCGTCCAAGGTTGTTCGCGTTCTTAAAGCTCAACCCGTCCGTTGTGTTAACCCTTTCAAATAGCCTCGACACCGGAATGAAACATTCTTCTTGACCATCCAATTCTTTCTCTATGATCTCCAGAATGGTTGTCACGCTACCATCTAATTTCTCTTGGCTCAATCTCTTTCGGCCCATCACCTTTGAAAGCTCAATCAGATCGTTAAAGGTTGCCCGGTTGTCATCCCCGGCCAGTTCGTCAATAATCAGATCGATGCAGGCCAAGGGTTCAAGGATATCCTTTTGCCTGTCATCGAATCCTTCAAGTTCGGGGATCTTCCCACATAGCCCATCGTAAAGCTCGACTATCTCCTGGCCATGCCGTAACCCAAAAATAAAAAGATCATCCCTTAGCCGCGCCAGTTCATTGTCTTGAAGCCTAACGTTGAACCGCTTAACCTTCTCCCCCGGAGTTTTGCGAACCATGGGAATCTTGAAAGAACGATCCTCGACCGTGTCTGGTACTCCCCGGATACCGGCTAAAATCTTAGGCCCATATGCGTTGAATGATACCGGGAAAAATTCTTTTCCTTTCGATTCTATGCGCGTCACGGTAGAACCTTTTTGAAAACCGCTATTGATGAGTCCTACGATTTCTGGCTTCTCTTTTGAACGGAGGGTTTCGACTTCATCTATGATGAGGGTAATGTCATCACCGTCCACTTGCCTAAAGACTGAGGCTTCCGATGGGTTAATAGATCGCGTTGTGGCATTGTGGCAAACACAGCTTAATAAGTCCTCTGCAAGAGACTTCGCGCAACGTTTAGTTACTGACACAAAAAGAATATACCCCCAATAGGGGAATGGCTTATAAAAATAGCTTCCCATTGCCCACGTTGCCAGTAACCCCGGTATTCGTTTATCATCAAAATAAATGTGATCCGAAAACAACCTGAACAGCCTGCTATGCAGTTTCGTCCCGTTAACGTCCTCACCGGCCAAAAATCTTTTGATTGCCTCTTTTGTAAGTTTGGATCGCGCAAACTTCATACTCACTTCTTTACCGGGTAAAATGATATTTCCCGTTGATTCGATTACAAGTTTGGCCCCGTTGATAACCGCGCCATAAGACAAAACCCCGTCGTGATAGTTTTGTGCTGTGAAAATTCGACAGCCCTCTTCGCGCTCTTCTAACAATTCACTGACATTCAAATCCTGTTTTTTCCTCGACGTGAACGAGTTGAAATCGTTTCGCAGGGAACTTATTTTGATACCTGTCTTTTTTGAGATAGCGATTATTTTTAGATCGCACTCACTGTTGGATAGGTGAGAGAGCTTATCGAAAATTTCTTTTTGGTTTTCAGTAAAAGACTTATCGGTTAACGATTCAAGCATTTCGTCAAGAGAATGTTTTGTAACCTCTTCTTTTGTGAGGGTTTTAAATTCGTCAGTGGTATGGTTACATAAATAATCGTCAATGCCGATCTTCGCGCCTTCCGGGAGATAAATAATAAAAACCCTGGCCCCTCGATCTATCAGCCTGTAACCAAGCTCAATCACCGCTTCTCTAAGGTTTTTCTTCTCTCCGTGGCGATCCGTCGATAGCCAGTCATTGTCCGGTACAAGGTAAACCGTCCGGCCTTTTAAATTGATCTTGTCGAAATCGGGAATCAACCTCTTCTCTTCGCTGCCGTCCCCCCAATTCCACAGGCCCCCGATAGCGACACACCAAAGCCCCGATTGTGTTGCTTTTAGGGCCTTTTTTTCGCCCTCGGTGATGTAGACAGAGATTGAAACATCTTCAAAAAACTTCTCCACTCCCGGGGGGACATAAAGAAAATTTCTTGTTCCCGTAGCTTGAAAATATTTGATCTCACCATTTTTAGTTTGAACCGGGGGAAACAATCTGTAACGGGTGAACCCATCACAACCGGGGTATGGGAAGGCTAAGGCACTTTCAATTTTCTTCGATAGGAATGATCCAAAGATTTTATTGAAGTCGTGCGGGGGCACAGGGTAAAGCTCGGCCTCCCGGATCGTCTCGTCAGAAAGCCCACTCCCCTTTTTGAGATCGTTCGATTGGGCAAGGGGAAACGAAAGACTGTTCATAGGCTGCTCCTTCGCTGAATCCACTGTCTCAAGGATGTTCATTAAACTCCCCGGCCCTCGACTACACTCTTGTTAACAAAAATCTCTAAATCCTCCCGGCGTATCAAAACACGTCTCCCCAATTTCACGATGGGAAATTTCCCCTGATGCGTCCAGGCTCTCATGGTGTGAATCGAAATCTTTAACTCCTTTCGCGCTTCATCCAAACTTAGTAAGTTCAACATGCCTCAAACCTCCTTCTTTGTTTTCTAACAGGATACACGAAAATATTATTCCTGTCAACCTAAAACTTGCTGATATTATTAAATAATCCTTAGTATAAAGAAAATGCTTGATTTTTAATTTCGTTTAGAGTAATATAGAGCTATCAAGTGGGAGGTTTAAAGATATGGAGAAGCAAGAAGCCCTTCAATGGTTTGTTAATTTTGGCAATATGGCCCTCGATGAAATCTCCCCCGGAGACAGGGCGAAGCTCCTGGTAGAAGCGGAAGAGTATCTTTGGCCCATGGAAGAGTTAAAAGAGTATCAAGGAATGTTCCCCTTGCCTTTAACTGCAAAGCAGTTAAAACGCCTGGCATGGGCCTTAGAGATACCCACAAAAGAATCACGGGAGCATTGGACAGCCATTCTCCAATCACAAAAGACAGTCCAGCAGCTATTCCTCCGGTATATCATCCCTGTCGCCCGGCCATTAACAGGGGTTGCGCCCGCGCCGCCTGTGCCTTCAATCGTGATCCGGGGACAGGACGAAATGCTATGGTGGGTAGGGAAGGGATACAAATTCCCCTATAAAATAAAATTCCTCCCCGTAACAGAAAGCCAAGAGGATTACTTACACCTAAAACTTTTCACGCTCCTTGAAGGCTTCCCCGACCACGCGATAAAGGTTTGTCCAGGGTGCAAGAAATACTTCCTCAATACTTCACTCCGAAAAAAAGAGTTTTGCTCTCCTAAGTGCATGTGGAGAGTGATCGCAGGGAAGAGAAGAAAAGAACTCAAAGAAAAGCATCCCAAAAAATATAAAGACTATCTAAAAAAACAGAAAGCGATTATGAAGCAAAGGTATGTAGAAAAACGGAGAAAGCAATTAGGGTTTAAGGTCAAGGTGGGGAGAAAAAGTTAAGATGCAAGAAAGGGGATTCGCCCTTTAGGGGAAAATTTTCTGACAGCCATATGTAGAACGCGGGAGGGAGGGGGGTTTTGGGGGGATCGCTTGTCTGGTAGCATGCTTTTTTAGGAGGGTACAAAAAGAAAGGAGAAAAAAATCATGTCATTGCTTCAAGAGTGCCCACAATGTCGAAAGAGGTTCAGTCTTAAAAGGAAGCGTTGTCTCTGTGGCTTTACCATGAGCAAGTTTAGCGGAAAGATTTATTGGGTTTCAGTCTATGTCGATGGAACAAAGCGGAGAGAAAGAATCGGGAAGAGTAAGAGTGCTGCCAAGCAAAGGGAAAGAGAAATCCTTAAACTCCGAACGGAAGAACGGTTCATTGATAAGGACAGGGCAGCGCGGCTCTCCCTCAGTGATCTCTGCAAGTGGTATCTCGATCTCCCGGAAGTCAAGGCGAAGGATTCTTATGATAGGGATAAGCATTTTATCGCCCACTTGAAACGCCTATTAGGAGAAGGCACAAAGATAAAAGACGTTACCCCTGGCAAGATGGAGAGCTACCAGAAACAGAGGCTTGCAGAGCCTTCCCCGGTTCATCCCGGAAAGAATATCACCCCTTGTGAAGTGAACAAGGAAGTCACGGGCCTAAAGGTGATTTTTAATCGTGCTGTGAGGCATGGGAAATTGAAGGCTAACCCTATTGCCTGGGTGAAAAGGCTTCCAGAGAATAATATCCGGCAAAGGATATTGACCTCAGATGAGTTTTACAACCTCCTGGATGCATCTGAGGCCCATCTGAGGCCCGTTCTCATGGTAGGCTATTACATGGGGTTAAGAAGATCGGAAATTGTGAACCTCACCTGGCCGGAGGTTGATTTGAGAAAGGGATTCATCCGGCTGCCTGCCGAACGCACCAAGACAGATAGCCCCCGGATCATTCCCCTCCATCCAGATGTTAAAACTATCCTGGAAAGCCTACCCCGGCCCATTCATACGGATCGCGTTTTCCTTCGGTATGGGCAGCCCTTCAATGAGATAAAACATAGCTTCCAAGCTGCCTGTAAGAAAGCCGGGATCCAAAATTTTTGTTTCCATGATTTGAGGCATTGCGCCCTTAACAACTTACGAAAGGCAGGGAATGACTTTTTTCAGATCATGACACTTAGTGGTCACAAAACCATGTCATGTTTCAAGCGGTACAATATTGTTTCAGAGGAGGAATTGAGTCAGATTAAATGGCCGGAGAGGATAGAAAAAATGGAATTATGGGCACCCCTGTAGGCACCAACGAAAAAGAGGCTACAAGCCAAAGCCTGTAACCTCTTGATTCTTTTGGAGCGGGCAACGGGGATCGAACCCGCGACCCTCGGCTTGGGAAGCCGATGCTCTACCAGCTGAGCTATGCCCGCCCGATGACGGGTCGAATGATCAATGATTCATGTTCAAAATATAAGAAACCCTTGACCGTTGTCAAGAGATTTTTAAATCACCTTCATCTCCGTGGAAAGGTAGGTTAATACTTCTGCCCCATGAGCGGTCACGAGGACCATATCTTCGATTCGAACTCCTCCCCGATCGGGTAGATAAATGCCGGGTTCTATCGTGAAAACCATCCCTTCCTGAACCGGTCCCTTGTTTTCACTATTGATGGCAGGGTCCTCATGGACAGCGAGGCCTATACCGTGGCCTGTCCCGTGGCCAAAATATTCCCCGTATCCCTTGCTTCGAATGTGATCCTTTGCCGCTCCGTCCACCTCGCCAGCGGAGATGCCCGGCCGAACCTTCTCAATCGCCTTATCGTGAGCTTCTTTGACGATCTGATAGACCTTTTGCTGTTCTGAGGAGGGGCTGCCACAGATCACCGTGCGCGTCTGGTCGGAATGGTAGCCCTGAAATCCCGAGCCAAAATCGATCAGGATGAAATCTCCTTTTTCGATTCGTTTACCGCTCGCCTTTCCATGAGGCAGTGCGGATCGTTTTCCAGAGGCAATGATGATATCAAAGCCAAGGGCATCCGCGCCAGCTCGTTTCATGAAGCATTCCATCTCCAGAGCAACCTCTCGCTCCACAACACCTTCCTTTAGTATCTCCGTAACATGGAAAAAGGCGTTCGAGGAGATGTCAATGGCCTTCCGGATGAGACTGAGTTCATGGGCGTCTTTTACTGCCCGAAGGTTTTTTATTTCGTCCTCCAGCGGGACGAGTTTCGCCCCGGCGCCCAACTTTTCCGACAGGAATTGAAAGGCCGAAAAAGAGAGAGCGGCAGATTCAAACCCTATCCTCTTCAATCTTAAGTCGGATAAAAGGGAAAAAATCCCTTCCATTTTCTTCTTATAGTGGACGATCTGGGAGCCCTTCACCTCTTCATCTGCCTGTGTCCAGTATCGGGAATCCGTCAAAAAGAAGGATTCTTTTCGGGTGAGGACCAAGGCGCCATCGCTTCCGGTAAAACCGCAAAGGTAGCGAATATTTTCGAGACTGACGAAGAGGATCCCGTCCAAATGATGGGAATCCAAAATCTTCTGGGAAACTTCCTGCCGGTTATCATAAAACGAACGGTCTGTCAATTTTGTCTCCGTTTCCGAATATTGGCCAGCCATTTTTCGAGATGGCGTATCTTTTCTTCTCTGGAAAGAGGATAGGGGAAGTCGGGAGGAGGGGAGGGGTTCAATGCCTCGCTCAACTCTTCTATCCTCCTCTGTATGCCCGGGTCAAATGGATCTTTTTCGGCAAGGGTCTTATAAATTTCGTAGGCCTCCTGGAGATGACCCTGTTTGAGATAAATCTCAGCCAATGTTTTTGTCACCATTTGATCCATTTGGCATACCTGTTTGAAGTGCCTTATCAAAAATTAGGAAATAATCTCGCAAAAGTCAACCCCTTTGACCTTTTCATGGTTTGAAAGCAAAATGGTGGCGCAGGCTGAAGCCTGCGCCTACGGTTCTTGGGCATGCAACAACCTCCACAAATCTGTGAAACCCCGGGGTTCCATATAAAGAGTCTCAAAGCTGAATTGACACCTTCATTAGAAAATCTCCCCTCGCCCCTCTTTGGTAAAGAGGGGTAATTCCTCCCTTTGTCAAAGGTGTATAGACCGGAGAGATGGGTAACAGATGTGCCGGAGACATAGGTAACACTTTGTGTGGCATAATTTCCGAGAGATTGCATTTAAGGAGGAGATTATGCCATGGAAAGAGGTTAGCCTTATGTCGTTGCGTCGGGAGTTTGTTCAACTGACCCAAGGGCCTAAAATGAGCTTGGCTGAATTGTGCCGTAGGTTTAATATTAGTCGTAAGACGGGATACAAATGGTTGACTCGTTACAAAGAAGGAGGTGTAAAAGGGCTGCAAGACCGATCCCGCAGGCCTCACCGAATTGTCTTGAAGGTAAGGGAAGTGCACGAAAAGGCGCTTCTGCATTTGCGGAGAACCCATCCCACTTGGGGAGCGCGTAAACTTCGGCGGAAGTTGCAAGAGATGAGAATAGAACCTGTTCCTGCTTGCAGTACCATTACTACCTTTCTTCATCGTCATGGGTTGATTATCCCAGGCGGGGGGCGTCAGGACTGGCGGCGATTTGAATCCCCTGCTCCCAATGCTTTGTGGCAGATGGATTTTAAGGGCCCCGTATCGACCTTGGCGGGTCCGTGTCACCCCCTGACGGTCCTGGATGACTATTCGCGGTTTAACCTCTGCCTTAAGGCGTTGCCGAGCCAACAGGGGTCTGGGGTGCAGAGCACCCTGGAGAAGACCTTCAAACGCTATGGCCTTCCGGACGTTTTCTTGATGGATAATGGACCTCCTTGGGGCAATGACTCGGAGTACCGCTATACGACGTTGACGGTTTGGCTGCTTCGCTTGGGAATCCGGGTAAGTCATAGCCGCTCGTATCATCCACAAACCTTGGGCAAAGATGAACGGTTTCATCGGACCTTGGAAGAAGAGCTTCTCAGACGTTACCAATGGCAAGATCCCGTTCATCTTCAAGGAAAATTTGATCCCTGGAGGGATCAGTACAATTTTGAGCGACCCCATGACGCGTTGGATTTGGCGGTACCGGCTTCTCGGTATCGGCCCAGTCTGCGAAATATGCCCGAAATACTGCCTCCTATCGAATATCCAAGCGGCATGGAGGTTCGTAAAGTCCAAGACAAAGGGTATTTCTTCTTTCGAGGTAAAACATTTTGGGTCAGTCGCGCCTTTTATAGATATCCCATTGGGATCAGGCCTATGGCAACAGACGGTTTGTTTGAAGTGATGTTCTGTCATGAAGTCATCAGTAAGATTGATTTGAGAAGTTCTTCTTAACCTGTTACCTATGTCTCCGGTACGCTTGTTACCCATGTCCCCAGTCCGTACAAAAGGGAGGGTAGGAGGGATTTTACAAATCACTCTCTTTGTTATGAAGAGACTGCATCATAACAATTCATCAGGTTGTATTGACATAGGGATAAATATAAAATAATATTATAAGGTTTTTCTCATTTGAAGGAGCCTGATATGGAAAAGAAATATTTATTCTCACCGGGACCGACCATGCTTCCGCCGGAGGTGCTTTTGAAGATGGCAGAGCCGATCATGCACCACCGGGAGCCGGAGTTTGAAAGAATTCTTGCTGAGATCAGGGAGGGGTTGAAGTATCTTTTTCAGACGAAGAATGAGGTATTGGTGTTTACCTCCTCAGGGACGGGCGCCATGGAAGGAGCGGTCTCTAACATCCTCTCCAAAGGGGATAAGGCGCTGGTGGTCCGGGGAGGAAAGTTTGGCGAAAGATGGGGAGAGATATGCAAGGCGTACGGAATCGAGTTTGTTCCGATCGATGTGGAATGGGGAAAGGCGGTCGATCCGAAGCAGGTTCAGAAGGCATTGGCATCGAATCCGTCGATCCGAGGGGTCTACACCCAGGCAAGCGAGACCTCGACGGGTGCGAAACATCCTATCCGCGAGATTGCGGAGATCGTAAAGAAATATGAGGAGACCGTACTCGTCGTTGACGCCATTACCGGAATCGGTGTCTTTGATCTCCCCATGGACGCGTGGGGGATCGATGTGCTGATCAGCGGTTCTCAAAAGGCGTTGATGCTTCCTCCCGGTCTCGCCTTCGCTGCTCTAAGCGATAAGGCGTGGAAGTTTGTGGAGCGATCGAACTTGCCCAAATTTTATTTCGACTTTAAGAAGGAGTTGAAATCTGCCCAGAAGAATCAGAATTCTTTCACCCCGGCCATCTCTTTGTTCGTGGGATTGAAGGAGTCGCTCCATCTGATTCGAAAAGAAGGTTTAGAGGCAGTATTTCGACGCCATGAGAGATTGGCAGAAGCGACCCGTGCCGCGGCAAAGGCTTTGGGCCTTGAGCTCTACGCCCCTGATTCGCCGAGCAATGCGGTCACGGCCGTCAAAGTTCCGGAGGGCATACAGGGTGGCAAATTGAAGAATCTGTTTTTCGACAAGTTCGGAATTACCGTCGCAGGAGGTCAGGATCAAGCCAAGGGTAAGATTATTCGAATTGCTCATCTGGGATATTATGAGCGGCTGGACATGGTGATGGTCATTTCAGCCCTGGAGATGCTTTTGAAGGAGATGGGCTATCCATTTGAACTCGGAATAGGAGTGAAGGCTGCTGAAGAGATCTTGATGAAATAAAGAGGGATCGGGCGGCCTGAGGGGATGTGAAATGGAGGAGATAAAAAGAGTTTTAGTCAGTGACCCTTTGTCGAGCAAAGGGCTGGAGATATTAGAAAGGGCGAAGAACCTGAAATATGATCTTAAGCCCGGGCTTTCTCCGGAAGAGTTGAAGAAAGTGATACCCGAGTATGATGCGATTATTATCCGAAGCGAGACGAAATTAAAGGCGGATCTGATCGAGGCGGGGAGACGGTTGAAAGTGATCGGAAGGGCAGGGATTGGGTTGGACAATGTCGATCTCGCCGCGGCAACGAAGAAGGGCGTCGTGGTTATGAATACTCCCCAGGAAAATGCCATTGCCGCGGCGGAGCACACGATCGCCATGGTCCTTTCCGTATCGAGGAAGATTCCCCAGGCGACGGCCTCGATGAAGGCGGGCAAGTGGGAGAAGAAAAAATTCATGGGAGTGGAGCTTTACACCAAGACCCTTGGGCTGATCGGCATTGGGGTCATCGGGACGATTGTCGCCGATCGTGCAAGGGGCTTAAAGATGAAGGTCATCGGTTACGATCCCTATCTTTCAAAAGAGGTGGCGGAGAAGAAGGGGGTTGATATGGTATCGCTCGATGAACTTCTGGAACGTTCTGACTTCATCAGCATCCACACGCCGTTGACCGATGAAACACGGAATCTCATCGACAAGAAGGCTTTTTCAAAAATGAAGAAAGGTGTGATCCTGGTCAATTGTGCCCGGGGAGGGATCATCAACGAGAAGGACCTACACGAGGCCCTTCAGGAAGGGAAGGTGGCGGGAGCCGCCTTAGACGTTTTTGAGAAGGAACCCTCCATTGGAAACCCTCTGCTGGAGTTGGAAGCGGTGATCAGTACCCCGCACTTGGGAGCTGCCACGGAGGAGGCCCAGGAGAATGTGGCCATTGCCATTGCGCAGCAGGTCGTCGATTTTTTGACTTCGGGCGAGGCGAGGAATGCGGTCAATATGCCCGCTGTTAGTCCGGATATTCTTCCTTTCTTGAGGCCCTATCTCCGGCTCGGGGAGCAGTTGGGAAGCTTTTTGGGACAAATTTCAAATTACGCCATCGAGGAGGTTCTGATCGAATATTACGGCGAAGTTGTGGAGTACGGGACGAAACCGATCACCATCTCGGTCTTGAAAGGCCTGCTGACGCCTTTCGTGGGCGAAACGGTCAACTTTGTCAATGCCCCGATCATGGCCAAGGAGAGAGGGATAAAAGTCACGGAGTCTACCCGGGCTGTGACAGAAGATTATGCGAGTCTCATTGCCATCACGGCCCGGTCGAAGATGGAGCGAAACTATATTGCCGGGACCCTCTTCGGAAGGAAAGAACTGCGCATCGTCAAGCTGAACGATTTTTTTATCGAGGCCATTCCGGAGGGGCATATCCTGCTGGTCAACAATTATGACAAACCCGGGGTGATCGGGAATATCGGGAATGCCCTGGGAAGCCGGAATATCAACATTGCGACGATGCAGTTCGGACGCGATCAAATGGGCGGCAAGGCGATTTCGCTGCTCCACCTGGACGTCCCTCTGCCAGCGGGAATGGTGGGCGATATTTTGAGGCTGCCGAACATTATCTCGGTTCGTCAAATTCAGCTCTAATTTAAGGCCATAATTAATAAAGCATAATTATCCTGCTATGGCAAATCCCCATCCCCCTCCCAACTCCTCCCTTGAAGGGGGAGGAGGATAGTAATTTCCCCCCTTCAGGAGGAGGAATAGAACAGCTTCCCTCCCCTTCAGGGGGAAGGAAAGGGTGGGGTGGGTTAATCCGATGTCTATTCAATTAGGGATCGAGTATTAACTAAGCGGAGGGTTCATTCAGAATGGCCAACATCGTTATTGTCGGAGCGCAATGGGGAGATGAGGGAAAAGGGAAGATTGTCGATTTGTTGACGCGGTATGCCGACCTCGTCGTGAGGTTCCAGGGGGGGAGCAATGCGGGGCATACGATCGTTTTAAAGGGAGAGAAGTTTGTCTTTCATCTCGTCCCTTCCGGTATCCTTTATAAAAATAAAATATGCATTATCGGCAGCGGGGTCGTGTTGGACCCGGCCGTATTGATTCAGGAGATGGATGAGATAAAGAAGAGAGGCTATCTAAAGAATGACTCTCAATTGATGATCAGCGAAGAGACTCACCTCATCCTCCCGTATCATCGGAGGATTGATGCGGCCAGAGAGAGAACGTTCAAGATTGGCACCACCGGACGGGGAATCGGTCCTGCGTATGAGGATAAGGTTGCCCGCTGCGGGATCCGGGTGGTTGATCTCCTGGATGAAAAGGTATTCCGGGAAAAGTTAGAAGCAAACCTGATCACGAAAAATGCTTATTTAACTCAAGTATTGAACGAGAAAGGTTTCGAGTTTTCGGAGATTTTTGATGAATATCTTCAGTATAAGAATCGGCTTGAAAAGTATGTGAAGAATACCTCCCTCATCCTTCACGAAGAAATAAAAAAAGGAAAACATGTCCTCTTCGAAGGGGCGCAGGGAGCCTTGTTGGATGTGGATCATGGGACCTATCCGTATGTCACGGCCTCGAATACGCTGGCGGGGAACGCCTGTCTCGGTTCGGGGATCGGTCCTACCATGATCAAGTCTGTGATCGGGGTGGCCAAAGCCTATACCACCCGGGTCGGTGAGGGCCCTTTTCCCACGGAGCTTCAAGATGAGCTGGGAGAGAAAATTCGCCAAAAAGGCGGGGAATACGGCGCCACCACGGGAAGGCCGAGAAGATGTGGCTGGTTCGATGCCGTCGTGGTCAACCACTCCATCCGGTTGAACGGCATCCGGGAGATGGTCATTACCAAGTTGGATGTCTTGAATGATTTCGATACGATTAAGATCTGTGTGGGGTATCGTGCGGACGGAAAGGTTTTTCACCATGTCCCTTCCAACCTCGAGCTATTGAAACGCGCTGAGCCCGTCTATGAAGAGATGAAGGGCTGGAAGACCGAAATCAAGGGGGCGAGAGACGTTAAGGACCTTCCTCCTGACGCGAAGCGGTATCTCAAGAGAATTGAGAAATTGATCGGCACAAGAATGGCGATGATTTCCGTCGGCTCGGAGAGAAGTGAAACGGTAAGAGTTAGAAATCCTTTTTAGAGAAAGCTCTGGAAAACGCCCGTTGGCTCTCCTGATGAACCAGATTCCCAAAAAGAATTACACAGATTTCTCTTTATTTTCGGTGCATATCTAATCGGTGTAATCGTTTTATAATCCCGGCCTGCCGGCAGGCAGGCGTGTAATCAGAGATTTCTGGGTTCTTTCAGAAATCTCTCTAAATTTTGCTTGACAGCTCAGCAGGTTTTTCTTACCTTGAAACAAGAGGGGCCGTTAACTCAGGAGGTAGAGTATCTGCCTTTTAATCGGATTTTAACGATATTATTAACCCCTTGATTCTTCACCTGGTTTCTCTTAAGTCATTGAAAGTATTGGGCCAAGTTCATTTCTACCTATTCCAGTCTATTCTATCTATTTCAGTCTTTTCGAGTTGATTTTAGCACAAATTTAGCACAGTCTTCAAGTTGACTGAAACACAAGGCCCACGATTGCCTCCTCCACCTTTCTACTGGGCTTCCACTTAAACTCGTGTTCATAACGTCTCTTGGCAAAACGATGACTCGCATTTATAACCTGTTTGGGATTTTCCTCTTTAAATGAAGGAGGCAATAGATCCATCCCAAGGTGCATCCCTTTTTCCCACTCTTTTTTATTGATTCGCCCTTTATCATCAAATGGAAGTAGAAGGTAATCGACATTCCTTATGGAAAACACCTGTCTCCCTGCCATCTGCAAGAATACCATAGCACATCGGATACGCTTGCCGGCATGCTGAGGAAGACTTTCTTCTTGGTCGAAATGGAGCAACCTCTCCAATCGTGCCAGAGGAAGACGTTGAACAGAATCATTATCATTGACAAGAAAAACTCGGATGCCTATTCCCATTTTAGTAGATATTATCCTCCATTTATCACAGAATTCAATCTTTTTAATGGAAGGCTAATATCCCTCCCTCCCTCCCTCACTCCCCCATGCCTCCTAACAAAGCGGTGGAGGTGCCGAGTCGAGCATTAATCAATAATATATTAAGGAAGGTTTTCATTTGAGGAAAGTGGGCAGGGTCTCTGGAGGGGGACGCATTGTATGTTTAGCCCCCGTGTTAGTTAATCGCGGCTTGATCACTTCCTCTACTAAATACTTTACACATTTGGTAAAAAAGTGTATATTCCAAACCGTAATCCTTAGTTGATAAATCCAAAGTATTTCGTCTACACTAAAATAAAAACAAGAGCGCGAATGATTAAACCTATTTTAAATAGAGAGAAAAAGCAGTATCCCTCGTGAAATCCGCATAAATGTGGCGAGAGAAACAGTTATGATTGCTGGGTTAGTGACATTAGAACGGAATCATTAAAACTATGCAAAAAATATTTGAACATTACATTCAATCCATTTCCTTCAAATTTGTCCACGAAGAAACAAGTGAAATGGGTTACCGCACTGACTTTGAGATTTTACTGAAAAGAATTTTTGAATCAATAAACGTTAGGCGTATAGACCACGACCCGAGAGCTAAACAAGGGGATAAGCCGGATTTTGTTATTCTTAACCATGATGTACCAATTCTATATATTGAAACAAAAGATATTGGCGTTTCTTTGGATAAAAGTGAGAAGTCCGAACAAATGACCAGATATTATGGATACGCAAATTTAGTTTTGACGGATTATGTTGAATTTCGTTTTTACAGAAATGGCAAGCGTTACGAAGACCCAATAAAAATAGCAAATTATGATATCAAACATAGAACCATTGCGCCTATTCCAGAAAGTTATAGTCACGTTGCTAAAACATTGGTCGATTTCTCACAATCACATAGAGAACCGATACGATCAGGAGAACACCTCTCAAAAATTATGGGAGGGAAAGCTCAAAGAATCCGAGATAACGTTAAACAGTTTCTCTCTTATAAATCAGAAAAGAATGCTGAGATAATACGTGTATATGAAACTATAAAAAAGCTACTTGTCCACGATCTAACACAAGAGTCATTTGCAGATATGTATGCGCAAACTCTTGTGTACGGCCTCTTTGTTGCTCGATATCATGCCAACACACTTGGAAACTTTTCCCGTCAAGAGGCCCGCGACCTGATACCGAAGTCAAACCCTCTCCTCCAGCACTTTTTCGATCACATTGTTGGCCCCGATTTTGATAAACGGCTTGAGTATATTGTAAATGAATTGTGCGAGGTTTTTTCTCACGCCAATGTTCAAGAACTTATGATCCAGTATTTCCAATATGATTTGTGGGGAAAAGCTCATGAAAGTCCCGATCCGGTTATTCATTTTTATGAAGACTTCTTAAAAGAATACGACCCAGAGCTCCGCAAGAAACTTGGCGCTTTCTATACCCCATTGCCTGTAGTGCGTTTCATTGTGCGCTCTGTTGATTATCTCCTTGAAAAAGATTTCTGTCTTGCCTCTGGCTTGGCAGATACATCAAAAACAACGACAGGTATCCATCGGGTTCAGATCCTTGATCCGGCTGTCGGCACAGGAACATTTATCAGCGCTACTATCCGAATCATCTACGAACGATTACTTAAGGGTGGCCAGAAGGGCCGCTGGCCGGCATACGTCCATCATGATTTGCTTCCGCGTCTGTATGGTTTCGAGCTCATGATGGCGCCATATACGATAGCTCACTTGAAGTTGAGCATGGCGTTTAAAGAAACGGGCTTCTGGAATTTTCATCGCCGTCTCGGGATTTATCTTACTAACTCTCTTGAAGAAGGTGACATCCACCAGAACATGTTCACGGGTTTTGGTTTTGCTGAAAGTATCGCAAAGGAATCTGAAGAAGCATCGACAATAAAAAACAAAACGCCAATTATGGTTGTTATTGGGAATCCGCCATATTCGGGTGAATCAAGCAATGCCTCATATACTGGTAATGACGTATATAAAAGAGAACCGTCAGGAGGAAAATTACAGGAACGAAATTCTAAATGGCTCAACGATGACTATGTTAAATTTATTCGATTTGCCGAGAGCATGGTTGAAAAGACGGGGGAGGGTATTATTGGAATGATTACTGCTCATGGATATATTGATAATCCGACATTTCGTGGCATGCGATTCCATCTTATGCGGACATTCGATGAGATATACGTGCTCGATCTTCATGGCAATGCCAATAAGAAGGAGAAAGCTCCTGACGGCAGCGATGACAAAAATGTATTCGATATTAAACAAGGGGTTGCGATATTTATTGGCGTAAAGCGTGGAGGGAAGTCTATCAGTAAATCTGGGAAAGTATTCCGTGCTGATTGTTTCGGAGTGCGTATAAAAAAGTTTGAATACCTCAACGACAATTTATTTAAAACAATACCTTGGAAGGAGATTATTCCATCAGCCCCGAATTATGAATGGGTTGCTCGTGATGAGAAAATAAGAGAGGAATATCTAAAAGGGGTTTTAGTTGCGGATCTGTTTCCAATATCAACCGTTGGTTTTGTCACAGCCCGTGATGGAATGTCTATACAACACACCAGAGCTGATATCGAAAAAGTCGTGAATGATTTTCAAACGATGGATACCCAGACACTACGCGTAAAATACGATCTTAGAAAAGATACACGAGATTGGAAATTGGCTTTAGCTAAAGATGACGTAATTAAGAATTTTAGTGAAGAGAAGCTGATTCCGATTTCGTATCGCCCCTTCGATACTCGTTGGACATTCTATACTGGTAATTCTAAGGGTTTCCACTGTATGCCCCGGGGAGAGACAATGCGTCACTTTCTTCAGGGAGAGAATATTGGACTTATAACGGTAAATCGTTCTCCTGCCGAAACACCAGCATCTTATTATTTTATAACCCGATTTCCATACTCTAATGGCTACATCCGCTCCGATAGTGTAAGTATAGATACAGTATTCCCACTTTATCTATACCTTAAAGACGGCTCTCGTGTGCCAAATCTCAAGAAAGAAATTATTGATCAGGTCGAAAACATTGTGGGAAAGGTTTCCCCTGACTTTGTTTTTCAATATATCTACGCTATTCTTTATTCCCCAAATTATCGTGAGAAATATAAAGAATTTTTAAAAATCGATTTCCCGCGTGTGCCATATCCGAAAGACGCCAAAACTTTCAAGGAGCTTGTCGCCCTTGGCGGTGAATTGCGCACACTCCACCTCCTCGAATCACCAAAGGTAAATCAATACATTACTACCTATCCCGTCGCCGGATCAGATATCGTGGACAAATTGATTTACAAAGATGGCAATGTATTTATCAATAAAGATCAATACTTCGGTAACGTCCCCGAATCAGCTTGGAACTTCTATATCGGCGGTTACCAACCAGCGCAGAAATGGCTGAAAGATCGTAAGAATCGTAATCTTTCCAATGCTGATATTGAGCATTATCAGGAAATGATTGTGGCGCTAAGCGAAACAGATAGAATTATGAAAGAAATTGATAAGATTATTATTGATTGATATTGTTACTGAGAACTGTGATTTCTTAAAAGCAATCCTTCGTCTTCAATATTTCCAAACACACGCCATCGCATTTGCCTCTTTCAGGTTTTGAGATAGCTCAGCATCTCGTTGTTTGCGATCCGAAAAGCAATCCTTCTAAATATTGACTAGATTCAATGATTTTAATAAAGTTCAGAAGCAGACGAGGCACAATTTACCAACAAAAGGAAATCTGATGAAACCAATAACTGTTTTGCTAACCATCTTCATTTTGACGGTCCTGATACTCTTATCCCCACCCATCACCCTTCCCCAAGAACACCCATCCACCTGTAACTGGGAAGTCTACTTCTCCCCTCACGGCGGATGCACAGATGCCATTATCAAAGAATTAAACAAAGCCAAGAATACCGTTCTGGTCCAAGCCTACACCCTCACTTCAGCTCCCATTGCCAAAGCTTTATTAGGTGCCCACAAGAGAGAAGTCAAGGTAGAAGTCATCCTGGACAAGAGCCAAAGGACACAGAGGTATTCATCAGCCACCTTTCTCTATAACCAAAGGATCCCTGTAAAAATAGATGCTAAACACGCTATAGTCCACAACAAGGTGATGATTATTGATGGGGAGACAGTAATTACCGGGTGCTTCAATTTCACAAAGGCTGGTGAGGAGAATGATGCTGAGAATCTACTTGTGATCCATGATAAGCATTTGATGAATCGGATCACAATCGACCGACAAAATGTTCCCCCACAAAGTGAGTGGAGGTACGTCCTCAGACAATTTAAGATTGCTTTGACAATTTGAAAAATGTGTCCGGGCAGTAGAGACCGGTTCCTCCACAAGCGGATCGCCGTCTAATAAATACAATTTGTGTTTTGTCTCCCAAACCATCTTTGACATTATCGATAGACGACCAGACCCCCAGCCTATCCTCCATCATGAAATCAACATCTCCTTTTTGGATTTGTAAATCTTTGTAAGCACCTCCTTATCGCTAATATCTCCAGGAATTCTGGATCTGGTGTGACGCTGCCAGCTCTTGAGAAAGGCCAGCATTGCATTATGCGCTACGTAAAAATAGGCATAGCCGATACCATATTTTTCATTCGCTCTCTCCTTGACCTTCCCACTCAATTCATACATTCTCGTCACGGCCTCTTGAATTAAGTCATCTTTGATACTTTGTGCCACTTTATTCAAGGAAAAGTTCTTAAAGTAGACCCTCTTCGCAGTGGAGTAGGAAACTGCTGGATCGAAATTTTCAGGATCGATGATGATTTGTTTCTTGGAATAGTTCTTCACAAAGAATCCTTGTTTCTTTACCTGTCTTGATCTTCCTGATGACAAACCATATTTCTCCCGAATCTCTTTAGGTGTCATCTCTGGTGGAATGAAGATTTTTTCTCTGCGGATTTCTGGGACTGAGTTCATGTAAGCCTCCTTTCGTTTTGGAATGGGAATTCTGGTTAGTGGAAAAAGATTTCTTGGGATCAGGTGGGGAGTAGGTTTAGGTTTGAAAAGGTAGGTCTTTGGGCAGGCTTTATAGAAATTGCGAAACAAATCCTATTGGTAATTTATATATATAGAAAGAGAGATGTCCCTCTGTGTCGAGAGAGATCACAGTAGAAATTTTGGTGTGAAAACCATGCTACTGTCTGTTTATTCTTGTGATGTTGTGATCAACTAAAAGCTACTGTCTGAATTTGACGGACTGCTGGAGAGGATTGAGGAGAGGGATATCAGTGGGCATGGATTCGAAGAGTATATTGGGGTGAATGGAAAGGGTGGTGGATGAGATACAATGAAATATGAAGATAAAAAAATTGGAATTGAACCTAAAAGAGGGCTTTTGAAGATTGGAGTCCCGCTCATTCCGGATATAGCTTTACGGCTCCATTTGATAACCAGGATATCAATCGAGTCTTAATAAGTTGCCACAAGATGCTGGTGTAGTGTGTACAACAGTTCTTTACAATACCTCTAAAGACGTCATTCCGGGAAGGCATGAATCAAGCTTAGAAACACTGGATTCCTGATCAGGCCCAGAATGACAAACACAGCAAGCAACATGGGACACGCTACACCAGATTGGCAGTTCCCTATGTTTTGATGTCCTTAGTCCTTCTTTGCGCTTATTACCGCCGTAGCAATCACGCCAAGGACAGTAGCGATCTTACCGACTGTCTTTATAACTTTCCACACTGTTTTT
Source organism: uncultured delta proteobacterium (assembly GCA_963765435.1). Lineage (GTDB taxonomy): Bacteria > Desulfobacterota > BSN033 > BSN033 > UBA1163 > UBA1163. The sequence continues at coordinate 2,059,134 of CAVXWK010000001.1, read as the reverse complement.
TCTTCCTTTTCCTCTTCAGACATTATTACGCACCTCCCTTCTCACCTTGACCAGTAAAGTCATTCTTCCTATAAAGTAAAGAGATATGTAATTACCCCATTTCCAGCATCTATTTTTTGGAAGACACTTTTTCCGTAGTGCTTAAAAGCCTTATCTACGTTGGAGGATTGCTCAGGTGGGAAAGAATAACCAAGTATTATTTTCTTGTTATCAAGTTCTATGGGAGGATTATAAGTTTTGTTTAACTTCCTAACATAATCTGGAATTTGCCCACGGATAATAATCTCGTGACCTCCAACTTCTCTAGGCAATTTTCCTGTTTCCTCTCTTTTTGACACATCAAGTCGCACAGCTTTGAATTCTTCGCTGTCCCCCCTCTGAACTTGCCTCCACATCGCGGATTTTGGCCCTTCTCTTGGGGATTTAATTTCACCAATGACCACGATATTACCCTTTACTGCTATGTAATCAGGTTTGCTGCTGTGAGCACTCCCAATGCCTATTATGTCCTTCTCACCATAATACTGATACCCCTTGCTCTTTAAAGCTTCTTCTGCTTTTCCATAAAATTCCCCTTTACCTTCTATCATGGCAATTTTCTCCCGGAATGATTTTGTCAAGGTAGATCCAACCCTCAGGTGGTTCTTGGTTTCTAGTCCTAACAAGAGCTCGCCAGAAAGATTCTTTCTCTGCTTGGGCATATGCGTAGGGTCCTAATTTCTTGTAGATCTCAAAAGGCAATCGAAAAGCACGCTTCTTTCCAATTAAAATAAGAAACTTATCAGCAATGCTGGGTTTCGGTAATTTGATGGTCATAACCTATCGTGTGCAAATGCTTCAGCTTATTCAACTTTACCCACATCCCCAACGCGAATATATTTGTCAATGAAATTCTTTTTCTACTGAATTTCTAACATTGGGGATGATTCTCAAAAGTTCTTGACTATCTGTTAGTTCTTCCACCTGTAAGTTTAATTTTGAAACTAAATCATAGATTCTCTGCTTTGGAGTGCTTTCTCCTTTTTGGTAAACAAGAATCATTTCTTTGGACAAAAACACCTGGCTTTCCTTTTTGAGGCGTATTAAATATCTACTTTTCTCTATTGTGCTAACCTCTGCCGGAGTTTCTTCAACTATCGCGAATCTATCTTTGAAATATTCTTTTTCTCCATCGATGATTGTGTTTAAAAGGTCATCAGGGATCCTGGTAATGTAAACACAAGCGTAAGTATCGCGTGCCGTGACCCTTTCTCCCAGTAAAGCTAAATACAAATAATCAGTGTCTGTTCTTGGAAGGATAAAGAGATGTGTATTGTTTGAAAATCTCTTCTTAAATAATCCTTTATAGTGTTTCAAAATGCAGTAATAAACCGGTTTAACCATTACGACTTATCCCAAAAAGTGCGGTCCTATGATATTTCGAGTTTTCAAAATTCTAAAAGCCTGGTCGATCAATCTTCTCCCATAAGTGCCAGTCTAAGCAAAAGTCCACTGCCGTTTTATGCCTTTCGCTGTTAACCAAGCAAGATGCGAGACCGGCAAAGGCTTTAACATAGGTTGGTTTATACGCGACCATCTGGATCTCTCTCTGTCCTCCCCAAAAAGTAGATGTTGCACACTTCTTTTGTGAAATCCTATACTGGGCATATGACCCCATAGGGATATCCCTCCTCGTGCTGCAACTTGAATAGAATATTTCCTCAATGCACCTATTCAAAATTGCCAATATAAATTTAGTGATTCTCCTTCAATGTCTGTTTTCAATTACTTGAGCCATGAATTGACTCCTGTAACGCAAACAAAGTAAAATCAAAATCCCTGTGGATAAGACAGAAAGAGAATTCCCAAAGATAAAGATCAGATCTCCGATGTGAAGCGAATAGATCATCATCAGGGTCATACCGGACATCAGGATGATTAGGTACGAAATACTTAGGTCATTGGCTTTTTTAGTCCTGTATGTTTTTGCGATCTGAGGAAGGGCACTGATACATATTATCAATGATCCGATTGTACCCATTATTTCAAACATAATTTAAGCCCTTTTTAGAGCCTGTCTCAAAAACATTAGCGCTACCGTTCCAATTGTAACGTTACTTGTCGACACATAAGGGTAACACTGACCGGCGAACGTATGAATCGGTACTTCGTCATCCCGTTGCGGTTAATCTTTCTTTTCTATTCCTGCTACCACTCTTTAAGAATCTGGTTAACTCTGACTGAAGGACTTTCCAGCCGCTACCAACCTTGATTGCGTTTATCCTACGAAGGCGAATGCACTTAAAGTAAGTGGGCCTTGATATCTTTAGGTATTGAATCGCTTCGTCCGTGGTTAAGACCTCATCTTTGGTTCCTACCATGATATACTCTGTCTCGCTTTCCTTTAGGTTTATAGAGTTTTTCTTGATATGCTTCATTTTGATAGAAAGCAAGATATGTGCCAGAGAGAAAAGTGGGAGGGGTTCTTCTTGGTAACCTCTTAATGTGAAAGAGATCTTTTTTATTTTGGCGAGGTTGTCAGCAAGGGCTTAAAATGTTGAAACACGTTCCCATAATGACATTTTGTTTAAAGTGGTAACGAATTTTGCGATTTGGACCTGAACGCGGGATAGGCTTATAAAACAGAAGGGAATAATTTTTTAAGGATTGCCAAGTAAAATATTGCATAAATGGTCGATTTTCAGAATCACACTTTCAGGAAGCAACGCACACCTACCCGCCAATCCCTGACCTCCCCACGGCACTCTATCCTTAACCCCTTAACCCCCAATCCCCATCCACCCCTGGCATCAAGTCGAGCATCTCCGGCCCTTTAGCCCCTTACCTTTCTATCTGTATGGGAAACGGTCTGGGTCTTCATTAAAATATTGAACATGGTATTTATCCAGAACCCTCTTTTTCCGGTGTTGAAGCTATTAAAATCATTCTAAAATTTACAGAAAAAACCGTGCGTTCTGGACTCCTGTCGTTACGTTTTATGCCCGGCTAAATTGGATTTTTACATTGTTTGGAAAGGGACAGGCTGGGTCGTTGGTTACTTCCTGAAACACGCAAAATTGAAATTTGTCACAACATTGAAGATTACAATTAGATATCTTCAGTTGGGGTAAGGTGAGTACAGCAGCACACCCGTCAAACTGGGAGGCACTGACTGCACGGCCTGAGGGTAGTGACTCATTTTGATTTTTACAATTTTAATCTCTTCTTGACACCAAGGGCAATCCCTGCGATAATGGATGCATGAGGCGATCAAGCAATCCACTCCCAAAAGACCCCAATAAGTTAGCCTACCAAATCGTAAAGCTTTCAACAGAGGAACCGGAGCCGCTCAAGGAAAGATCGGAAATCTCAAAATACCTCTCCGAAATCGGGAAGAGAGGCGGGTTGAAGGGAGGACCTGCACGAGCGAAGAAATTATCTTCTAAAAAGCGCAAAGAAATAGCCCGGGAAGCTGCAAAGGCAAGATGGAAAAGAACAAAGACTCATGATCGAAGGGAAAACTGAATTTTTCAGTAACTGACCTTTTTGGGCACTAAATGGTAAAATTTTGCAATTTTTCAATAATACCTTCAATAATACCTAAGATAAAATTTAGACTACTTTTTATGTAATATCAATTGGTTATTGAAAACTTGAAATTTGGCACATTCATTGCTATATTTTTGTTAGAAAATAAAGCTTGACGTCAAGTTAAGAATTTTGGTATTAATTAACCTGCGGTCGGGAGAGTTGCATAATCTGAGGTAATACAATGCCAGAAGTTAAAAAGAAGATTAAGCTATTCGGTCAAGATAAAGAAGTAACCGATGTTCCCATTGTAAAATCTACTGAGCCTTGGAGTGAATACGAGCTTGAAGATGGTTCGATCGTGAGGTTTAAGAATGTAGCAACTTCCATCGTGCGTGTAGAGAATCAGTACGGCCCAGACGGATCGCCAATGTACCTTGTGTTCAGCTCACCAGTTAATTATGTTTATTATTCACCGGAAAAACTACGTAAAAAAGACTCTCAAACATAAAAGATGAGGATATTATGCCTACTATGCAATCAACACCAATATATCCAGAGAAAGATGCAATCGTAGTTCCTGTGACGATAAACATCGGAACGGTGCTTATTGCTGACATTAGCCTACTGTTCCTTTTCCTGAGTCAAACCGTTAACTTATTCGATGAAGAAAAAATTCTTGATATTAGGATTGCTGACGCTGCACAGCTTCTGTATAAAGATTACGCTGAAAACAAAGAGTTGACAGCATTTACTTCTCTGGATTCCGAAGATTTCTATGAAGAGGGGTGAAATCTGGCTGGTTAATCTTGACCCAACCAAAGGTGCTGAAATAAAAGATGAAAGACCTGCGGTTATTGTGAACAGAGATTCATTAGGAATCCTGCCACTCAAAGTAATTGTTCCCATCACTAGATGGCAGGACAGATACAAAACAGCACCGTGGATGGTCAAGATTGTTCATGGTGCGATTAATGGACTTGATGAAGATTCTAGTATTGATACCTTTCAAGTTCGATCAGTGTCAAAAGGAAGATTAAAACACAAAATTGGTGAAATATCTGAAACAGTGATGAAACAAATAGAACAGGGGTTGAAAGTTGTTTTAAAATTAACCTGAACTGCCTTACGAATTCCTTTCTCTATTCCTTTTCCACCTAACACACTCTATCGCCATTAAATCTAAACTTATTCGAGTTAGAAGTTTTTCTTTTCACAAGCCAAAATAATACTTGAAAATACTTGAGCTGCTCAAGTATAATGGAATCATGAATACATTAAATAAAATAAAACGGGCTCAGTTGATTTCGGTTTTGGTAGAAGGCAATTCACTCCGCGCCACAGCAAGGATTTGTGACGTTGCCTTCAATACGGTTCTGAAATTCGTGCCAGAGATCGGGCAAGCCTGCGCTGAATATCAGGACAAGGCATTTCTCAACCTAAAATGCAAGCGGATTCAATGCGATGAAATCTGGTCGTTCTGTTACGCGAAACAAAAGAATGTTCCAGAGAATAAGCAAGGAATCTTTGGTTATGGGGACGTGTGGACTTGGGTTGCCATGGATGCAGAAACAAAGCTTGTCCCTTCATTCATGGTGGGTAGGCGTGATGCAGAGACCGCAAAGATTTTTATTGATGACCTTGCCTCTCGGCTTGCCAACAGGGTTCAATTAACAACCGATGGAAATAAGGTTTATCTTGAGGCAATCGAGGGGGCTTTCGGATGCGATTCCTTACCATTTCTCCTCTCCTCCTTTTAATAGTTCTTCCCTTTCTCATAAAAATAGAACTAGTCCAACAAAAAAGTTTGAGCTTAAAAGATTTGTTGTTCAATCTTCAGAGGAGGGAGTAGAGTAAAATGGTACAAAAAAAACCGACCCATCGGGAAGGTTTTTTGATTTTAAGTCCTTTATATTTATTAATATATATTGGTGTAACCAAGAATCATCGGAATCCATAATAATCTTAAAAGGTTATTGTTTGGGTGGGTTTTCCGGACCCTCAATTGTTTTTTCCGGACCCTCAATTGATTTTTCCAGACCCTCAATCCCTCTCTGCTTCTTATCAGGGAGTAGTATTTCGTACTTAACTCCATGAAGACCCTCCACCTTTTTATAGGACAAGATCAACCCTTTTCTTTCCAGAGGTTTTAGTGAATTTTCCTCGATACTGCTCATGAGATTGCTTCTATTCTTATCCGTGAAGTTCATTGTTCTTGCAATGGTTTCCAGATTCAGCTCTATTCGGTGAAAATCGTGATGAAGAAGGAGACGCCTATAAAAGATCTGTGCTGATGGCGGAAGGTTATACAGGCTGTTGCTGACCCGGTCATATCCTTTGGTCAGGAGGTTATGGACGAAGAGCTCTCCTAGAATTGTGTTAAAAAAGATGTAATAAGTTCTCTCCTGGACGATCCCATCTTTCCTTGCTGCCTCCGTGTAGCCCATTTCAAAGGGCCTGCTAAAGAGGTTCATGCTGTACCATTTTTCCTTTATCCCGGATCTGCCCCCCTCCTGGAGCCGGACAGGAAAAGCAATTCTAAATTCAACTCGGGAGGTTTCGAGAAGAAGATTAAGAATTTCATTTGAATGCATCTTGCACTTTCCCGTAAATTTCCTAAAGTAAGCATCGTTAAACCTTACGGAATACCTCTGACTCCTGAAAGCCTCTTCGATGGGCAGTTCACTGGTTTTTTCGTCCCTTTGTTGATTCAACTCTATCTCCCGTGCTTTAATGCTTTCGAGGTCGTCAAAAACATTCGATTTGTCTTCTGGAAGCCGGTCTCCCCCTTCTTTTAAGAGGAGAAAGTAGCCTAGCACATCCATCACCATGTAATTCTTGTCATCCCAATAGCCGTTAATGAAGCAGGCATGGTCAGACCGTCCTGTCACCCATCTAAAAGGGAACTCGATTTCCTTCTCGCCTTTCTTAATGACCGGGGGAATGGATTTGTTGATTCCCCTCTCCGATATATTGAACCAGGTACCCTTATTTGATAACCTGGCGATGGTCTGAGAGATAGAGTTCATCAGGCGGTGATATAGAGCATTCTCCGACAGATGATCCCTTAGTCCTCCAAGTATTTCATATTTCTTTTTTAAATCCTCAAAGTCTGCGTTTTGGTATTTCGGAAAGGGTAGGGATAAGTATTCAGAACGAATTTTACAAAAGATGTCGGTTGCTTCTTGCTTTGTCATGTTCACTCCTGTCCAAATATTGATGAGGTTTTCTTGTTAGTCTTAATAGCCGGGCGGTCTGTCACCGTCATGTACTCCTTGTCCACTGTTAAAGGGATCTTCCCAGTAAACCCTGTCCCTCTCTTTGCTTTGAAAACAATTAGGTCTATGGTCCCGTCATGATGAATTATATTTTCCCAATCTTGCTTGAGTTGATATCCTCCGTCGGTCTCCTCAACCGGGGCAAGAATGCCCAGCCAGCTTGCCTCATATTCGATCATTCCGGTTTCCTTGAATGACGCAATGCTTAATTTCTGACCCAACTTATAGGAATCCCTAGCCAATTCGGAGATTGCTATGATCGGAATATTCCAGGTCTTAGCAAGATTTGTAAGTTGGCCAACGATCTCCTCAATGCGGAGTCTTTCATCCTGCGACTTTGTCTTTGTCCTGAGCTTACGGAGATAGTCGATGACGAGGACGGGTGGCCTGCTATGTTTCTTTTTAATCTGTTCGATAGGCTCATTCCATTCCTCCACCGGGATCATCGCTTCAACAACGTATTTAAGGTTCATTACCTTCTTGACCTGAGGGTCAATACAGAGATCTTTGATTTTGGGTTGAGATTTCACATTGAAGGACTGTATGGGCATTTTACACAGCCTTGCCAGAGTTCTATATCGCAATTCAGCCCGGCCGTCGTCATAGCTGAAGAAGAGGACCGGGTTTCCATTCAAGCAAATGTTATCAGTGATGTTATTCGCCAGGACCGTCTTCCCAGAGGTAGGGATACCCCCGAGTATGTAAAGTCTCCCGCCGATCAGCCCTCCATTTAGTTTTCTTTCGAGAAGGCTGAGGTTTAATCCTCCAAATGGGACACGGACATAATTTTGATCGTATTCCTTGGTTACCATATCAGCAGTATCAAGGAAGGCTTCTATGTCCATTCGTTGAGCCTTGTTCTCTGACTCATTTCTCTTGACGGATTCAAACGTTCTCTTGAGTTCATTTGCGGCTACAGGGGGCTTGTTTTTCTCATTCCACATGGTGATCCATTCCCAGACCTCACCTTCATTCAAACCCTTTTTGAAGAGGTGACCAATCAGACGAGTTGCGGTATCGTTTCGTTCTCCTTCCTTACATCCAGTTCTAAGGGTTTCTGTCCATGTATCCTGAAATTCCTTATTTCTGAGAGCTTTTCCTTCGCCGTCATGACTGGCTTCACGCTTATTGTCTTTTTTCTCCTCAGTCGATTTTTCAGTGATCCCTTTAAGGTGGTCAAGCATCCAGGGGGTACATTCTGCCAATTCAAGGTCAAAGATAGAAAGACCTTCTTCCCATTGGTATTGAGCTCCCGACCCATGAATTGAAGGAGGGGCTACCACATAGCCTCCATCGGCTTTGATATCAATCTTCAATGACTTGTTTATTCTGTTATGGATATCGATTCCCGGATGCTTCACATAGACGTGATAGCCCTTCCCAGTTTTGGCCCGAACAGTAGTTGGAAATCCTCCCTTTTCGTCGGCATATTTCTCTGCTTCTTCTGAATCCAGATCAAAGACCACGATGTTAGATACCTTCCCCGTGATGATCGCGATGTTGGCCAAGGGGTTCTCTGTAAACCATTTTGTGATCTCCTCTACGGTAGGCAACCTTTCCTGGTATTCTTTCCAGTTGAAGAGGATAGGAGTCTTGCATTCATCAATAAGCACCTTCTTTTGGATTTCTTCCTTTGGCAGTGGATTTCCACTTTCAGAATTCTCTTTCAGCTTCGCCTCCAAGTTTTGGACGAATCTGTTTGGAGGGTCTCTCTTGACCATCTCCGGGCTCCAGAGTGGCATCACAGAAATACCCTTTTTCAAATAGGCCGTTGCGATTTCAAGGTTGTTCATTATGTTCGGCCTCCTTGATGCTTATTCCCTGAACCTCCCTTTCCGTCACATTCGTTCTGGAGTAGGAGTGAGTTCCATTCAGGTAGTCCTCGATTAAGCGCCGCATTAGGTCCGATGTCGAAATTCCAAACTCGTCTGAATCGTTTTTGATGGCTTGATACATCTCTGGGGTTGTAAAAAACGTGATGCCGTAGGTGAGCTTCTTCCCTCGCATACTACACCTCCTCGACTTAATTATTTTCTTTTTATTTTGTTCTATCGAGATCCACAAAACAGAGGGCAGAAACAATCTGAATTACTGATGGTGGTTTTCAGTTTTAAGTGAGGGGAACTTTAATTGCATCAATGATGATCGCTTTCTAAAGAAGGGAGGGAGCCTTGAAAAAAAATGCGAGTGGTCAAAATCAATTTACAAGAGAGAGGTCTTGACATTTCTTTAGATTTATTATATTTTTAGTTAAGAGAAAAATTACCCGCCTGGGATCTATAAAAGTTCGCCCAACGGGGATCTGAAACGCAACAAGCCTCTTCATATTTATACTTCCTACGAGGCTGATCCCCGCGGTATCGGCGATGCCCTTCCAAGTCTCATCACGAGAATTTAAAGGGGCGTCGTCGATGCAACATTTTTATACCACTTTTTTCCAATCCACTTCGAAAAGCCCGTTCTCACCTCCAGTCCGAGGCCCCCCTCGCCGATCTTTGTTCAGCATTGAGTAACGAAATCTTTACTCGCTGCACACAAAAATCCATTTGAATGTCAAATAATTAGCAACGATTGTGCAGCGTTGCGGCAATCTTGAAGGGGGTATATGTCATGACGGAAAATGTGGCTAATATAGGGTCAGAACGGCTTTGCCTACCAAAGACCTCTTTTAGAACGGTGGCATTGGTTTCAACATTAAATAACCTTTTTCGAAAATTCATCGATTTTCGGGATCCTCGTCTTTATACGCTCTCAGTGATCTTCGCGATTCTGACGTACCTTTACGACATCTTCGACCAAATTCCGTACCTTCAGGTTTTTGGTCAATGGGGCAGCGGGAAAACTCTCTTCGGGGACATCCTTCACGGTGTATGTTCTAACTCCTTCATCTCCTCTGAAATCTCCGATGCCGCTTTATATCGTGTGATAGAAATTGGTCAGAAAAAAGGTGGCATAACCATGATTATTGACGAGGCCGATGAGGTCAGTGGCTCCATACGTCGTGGCATTCTGCTCCGTGTCCTTCGAAGCGGTTTTCGGAAGAACGGGAATGTTATACGCTGCGGGCCTTACGGCACAATCGAACGGTTTTCAACGTATTCGCCAAAGATTATTTTGACTGAAACGGGGATCGAGGATTCGGCCCTGGACTCCCGAACGGTACCGATCTATATGGTCAAGTCTGAAAGTCCGCTTAAAGAGTTCCGGTCCTCCGAAGTTGAAAAAGACTTCAAAACGATAAGAGAAGAGATCCGTTCTTTTTGTGGGGATTATAGAGACCTTGTCACCGATCGTTACCTTTCTTATGAGCGCATCGATGGAGTATCGGGCCGAGACCGAGAAGTTTGGACTCCTATCATTATTATTGCCGGTCTTTTGGCCGCTCTACTGGATGCCCCATTTGTAAAGAAAGATATGGTGACGCTTGCAAGAAACACAATTCGGGATCGTAAAAGGAAAAGGCTGATTGGCAATCGCGATCTACAAATTCTTGTCTCTACACGTGAGTTTCTACGGGAAGAGAAGTCCGTGAGCAACGGCCTTTTTGTTGCAGAAAATCTGAGGGACTTCATTAGGCTAAGTTGGAACATTTCTGGCTTGACCACCGAAGCAGTTGGCCGGACTCTCAATCGGAACGGGGTGATTAAAGAACTTAAACGTCCGCGTTTGGAGATTAGTGAGGGTGGGTTGACAAAAACGGTTCAAAAAACCTGCTACGTGTTCGATCAAGAAATACTTTCGAGACTCACGATTGAATTCTTTTAGGAGGTAAGGTTCATGAACAATCAGGATTTCAGGCAGAAATATAGGCCCCAATGCTTTGCGGAAGTCATTGGAAACAAGACGCCAATAAAAATCTTAAAGAATATGGTCAAGACAGGAGATATCCGTAAAGGGATACTTTTCCACGGACCTCCGGGGTCCGGCAAGACTACCCTTGCGCATCTACTTATAAAGGGCCTCCTTTGCGAAAAGTTTTCCGACGATGTTTGCAATAAATGTAAGAACTGTCGCTCCTTCAAAAGTAATCTCTGCGGACCAGAGGCATTCTTTTCCTGCCACGACTGCAGCAGGATCACCGCAAAAAAAGTGGATGAGATCATCGACAGTCTTAAAAACATCCCCGAGGCAAAGCTACGCCCCGATCTCAAGGTGAAACTGCATATCCATATTTTCGATGAGTTCCATCGGGCCAAGGAACCCATCCAGGACAAATTCCTTATCCCTTTGGAAAGGATGCCGGATATTCTACTCGTTTTTTGCCGGATCGACCTCAAGAGGGGTGATAATGATGCTTTTCTTCAGAGGGTCACTGTCCTTAAGACTGCTCCGCCAGAAGTTGATGACCTCGTCCCCTGGCTTCAACGAATATGCGCAGCCGAAGGCATCATTGTTAAGGACAATAACGCCCTCAAGGAGCTTGCTATAAGGGGTCATCGATTACCCCGAGAGTGCCTTGGCTTGTTAGAGAAAGCTTATTTGCTGGGCGACCCTCTGAGCACAGATCTGGTCAGGGAACTCGCTCAAGATAGCCAAGAGTCAAAATACACCCTTGTGGAATGAAGTGAGGGAAAGGTCAAGACTACCGAAGTGGGAGGCAAATTAGGAGATGATTGACGCGTCAAAGGATAAGTAAAGTCTATGGCCGGGGATGTCTTAACGAGAGTTTCGGAACGCTTCAAATATTTAATCTTCGAATTTTATAGCGGCGCTCAATACCAGTTACCACTTACCTATCCAGCCCCGAATTACGATTCCAATTTATCTGGATCCGCTGTGAATCATGAATTTAGTTACCGCCGAGACTCTCCTCAAAATCCAAACGGAACGAGTTTGGTGAAAGGGAGAGTTTATATGAATAGTCTGTCATCATTTTTAAATGTCAAAGAGGTTTCATTATATTTGGGGATCAAGTCCAGCACGCTTTACACTATGGTGGAGCAGCGAGCCATCCCCCACTACCGCCTAAACCGACAGATAAGATTTCGGAAAGCGGATATTGACCTGTGGATGCAGGAGCGGAAAGAAGAGGTTATCGATACCAAAGTTGAATCGAACAAAATTTTCAGGTCCATTGAGAAGAAATCAGATTTGGATCTTGACCGGATCATGAAGAAGGCCGTTGAACAGTCCAAGAAGAAGGGATATAATTTCCCTCAAGAGAAACCAGGTGGAATCGAGGGCCTCGGAAAGGAGGTCGACGATGGGATTATTTAAGAGAGGTCAAACCTGGTGGGTCAGGTTCACTTACAAGGGGAAACAGATAAGGAAATCTACAGAAACGAATGATAAGAAGTTGGCAGAAAGGATTTATCACAAAGTCTTGGGTGAGGTGGCTGAAGGGAAGTGGTTTGAAAGGTTGCCCGGTGAAGAGAAAACCTTTAGGGAGATGATGGAAAAGTATATGGTCGAGCATCTACCTCTAAAAAGTCACCCAAAGAAATATGAGAGCATCATCGAAAACCTCCTCTCCTTCTTTGGAGACTTCTACATCACAGAAATTACACCCTCATTGGTCAAAAAATATAAGGTAAGAGGGGAAGGAAAAAAGATTGCCACCAACAGAGAACTCAGCGTTTTGAGGGCAGCATTCAACATAGCCATCAGAGAGTGGGAGTGGCTGAAAGACAATCCTGTGAATAAAGTAAAGCTGTGGAAGGAGTCACCTGGAAGAGTCAGGTATCTCTCGGATGAGGAATTTGATAAGCTCTTGAACGAATGCCCAGACTGGTTAAAGCCCATTGTCACCGTGGCAAGACACACTGGCCTCAGAAAGGAAAACATCCTGTCTTTAACCTGGTCGCAGGTCGATCTATTTAGGAGATTGATTACCATTGAGCATACTAAAAACAATGAAAGGCTCAGTGTCCCCCTGAATGAAACTCTGATGAGTTTGTTCAAACAGCTATCCAAGGTAAGGCATATCAAATCTCCTTATGTCTTCAGCAAACCAGATGGGAGCAGATACCACAATAGCCTAAATGGATTTTGGAAAGCTGTTATAAAGGCTGGTATCACAGACTTCAAATTCCATGACCTTCGTCACTGTTTTGCCTCCGCCTTGGCACAGAAAGGGGTTGACTTATACCAGATACAGAGGTTATTAGGACACAGGTCAAATGCTATGACACAAAGGTACGCCCATCTATCTCTAGAGCATTTGAGGGATGCTGTCACCAGGCTGGATAGCACAAATTTAGCACAATGCCGGGATAATGGCTGATGAAGTTTCACATTTCACTTGACAATTTGATAGTTTTTTCCATATGTTGGATTGGAGAAGGGCCGTTAACTCAGGAGGTAGAGTATCTGCCTTTTAAGCAGAGAGTCGTGGGTTCGAGTCCCGCACGGCCCACCATTCCAATTTCGGATTGCGAATTGCGAATTTTAGAATTGCTTTGATTTTTGGATCCGCAATCTGCAATCCGCAATCGGCAATTGAAAGGGTCCCCATCGTCTAGTCGGCCAAGGACACCGGCCTTTCACGTCGGCAACGGGGGTTCGAATCCCCCTGGGGACGCCAAAATTAATCATGGGATTAGCAAATCGGCTAATCCCTTTTTTTATCCGGGACCAAAAGGAGCAACGACCCTTGTCGTTTCTGGCTTATTCTTTTTCCGTTGTGTTCGTGCTGTTATATTGGGCTCTTTGATTCTCACCTTAGTATCACAGAAATTTGTCGACTTCACCTACTTATCTTCAACAGCGAGATGATCTGGGATTTGATGATTACCGAAGGAAATAAACAAAAAAGGCAGGACCATCTCTGATCCTGCCCTTGTGCTTCGCTAATTATACGTAGGTATATCTCCTAAAAACTTCTTCATCCCCTATCCGGCACCCTCCAATTCTTTTCTTCCCGACTTCGAACTCCCAGTTCTGAACCCTTCACTTATCTTTTGCTTCCTTCCGTTCCGCCCGGCAAACCACTCATCTTGCCCAAGTCGATGAAGGGGACGGCTCCTCCGGAGACCTGCGGTAAGATCCCATTCCACTTCTCAACGCTCTTATACTGAACCAAAATTGGACTGATGGAACGGGATAGGGCATCATTGGCTTTAGCCTGTCCCTGAGCCACCACCAGGATGGATTCAGCCTCTCCTTTTGCGGTGGCGACCTTCTGCTGAGCTTCAATCTCCCGTTGGGCCAAAACCTGTTTCTGCGTTTCCACCTGTTGCTGGGCCACTTGTTTGGCCTCGATGGCCCCTGCATATTCAGGAGAGAATTGGATGTTGGCAAAGTAAATATCATCAACAATGATGTGATACCTCGACAAGTTATCTCCCAACTTTTTCATCGCCCTCTGCCGGATCTCCTCCCTCTTGGGAAGAATCTCCCCGATCGGGTAGGTCGGCACAACTTCCTTGACGAAGTCGTTGAAAGCTGGATCGATCACCTTGTCGGCAAAATCGAGCCCCACTTTCTGGTAAAGGTCATTCACAAAAGCCGGGTCGATATGGAAATTCATCATCCCTGTCATCTTAACTATCTGGTACTCCTTTGAGGAAGCATCGATCTCCTTGAACGGATGCGGTTGAACCTTAACATCTACCTTTATGACATCTTCAGCAATGGGTACCTTGAAGTTGAGCCCCTCCCCCATAATTCTATTCTCCACGCTCCCCCACCAGAGGGCAACCCCCCTGTGGCCAGCCGGGATGATGACAAAGGTGCCCCAAAGAACGATAATGATGATGATGAGCAAAATGAGTATTCCAACAGTTCGTAGCTTCGGCAATTTAAATTCACCTAAATCTCTGGTTCTTTCCTCCATCGTTCACCTCCTCTGGGTGTCTTAACATGACACAATGACAAGAATCCTTTCCCGCTCTCGACAGCCCTCCCCGAGTCGCTGCTTCCCCCACCTTTTCACACCAAAACACTCTTGTACGAGACCCTATCTCCCCCGGAGGCCGCGCCTAACGATCGCCTCTTTGAGCAGTAAGTTTTTCCCATGAAATCTGTTCGGTTCAGCATGGAGACAGCTCTCCGGGCTTCCCATTGCGTGGACATCTCCACGAAGGCAATGCCTCTTGGCTGCCCCGTTTGTCGGTCCTGGACCATCTTGACCGAAATGACGTTTCCGGCTTTCGAGAAAAGCGCCCTGAGTTCGGTCTCGGTGGCTTGTCCGGGGAGGTTGGCTACGTAAACTTTCCTGTTCATGTTTCCTTCTTTGAGATTCCTGATTTGCTGAAGCATTCCATGCAAAGTAGTTTCTTGTCATCTGGCGGGAGAACCGGGGTGATGACTTCCTTTCCGCAGCCCGAGCATACGACTTTATAGGACTTTGGGTGTCTAAAATGCTTTGATTTTGGAGCATGGGAACGCCCATGCCTTCTTCGCTGTAACATTGACCAACCTCTTCCCTGGAAAAATAAGATTAATAACGGTTCCCGCAGCGACCATATTCCATCCGCCCTCCCCCAGTTCTTCGATCACCGGTACGAGGACGTGCCTCGTTCACCCTCATCTCTTTACCCAGGAGTTCCTTTCCGTTAACGCTTTTGATCGCCGTTTGAGCCTGGGACTGTACAGGCATTTCTACAAAACCAAACCCCCGGGACTGGCCAGTATACTTGTCTTTGATCACTCTCGCTGAGGTTACCTCGCCGAAGGATTCAAAAGCCTGCTTAATCGTTTCGTCTGTTACATCATAAGATAAGTTTCCAACATAAATGTCCACAGTCGTTCTCCTTTTTAGGTTTCGATGAAACTCTTTAGTTTATGGGCCCGGCTGGAATGCTTCAACTTCCTTAAGGCCTTCTCCTCAATCTGTCGGATCCTTTCCCGGGTAACTTCAAAGTACTGTCCCACCTCTTCAAGGGTATGGTCGTGCTTCTCTCCGATCCCGAACCGCATCCTCAAAATCTTTTCCTCCCTTTCGTTCAGTGTGGAGAGAACTTTTTGAATCCGCTTTGCCATATTGGAACTTATCGCTGCATCCTGAGGGGAGATCACCTCTTTATCCTCAATAAAATCCTCTAAGCGGGAATCCCCTTCCTCACCAATAGGCGTTTCGAGCGAAATGGGGCTCTTGGTAATCTTAAAAACTTTCTGCACCTTGTCCAGAGACATCCCCATTCTTTCGGCAATCTCCTCCAGAGTGGGTTCTCTTCCAATCTGCTGAACCAAGGTTCGGGAGGTTCGGTTCAGTTTATTGATGATATCGTTCATATGGATAGGGATGCGAATGGTCCGAGCTTGATCGGCAATGGCTCGCGTGATGGCCTGCCGGACCCACCACGTCGCATACGTACCGAATTTGTAGCCCCGCTGGTATTCAAACTTGTCCACTGCCTTCATTAATCCAATATTTCCCTCCTGGATCAAATCCAGAAAGTGAAGTCCCCGATTGATGTATCTTTTGGCAATGGCGATGACCATCCTCAGGTTGGCCTTCACCATTTCACTCTTGGCTTCTTTGGCCTTGGCTTCCCCTTTCTCAATCGCCCTCACTGCCTCTTTGATCTGATCCGAAGAAAGGCCACACTCCACCTCCATTCTGATTACCTTCCTGTTGACATCCCGGGCGATCCTGTCCATCTCCTCTAAATCTTTTAGCCGAAGGCCCACTTTAACAAGGGAAAGAGAACCTTTTTTAATTGCTTTTTTTCTCATTACCCTCAAAGAATTTCTGGCCTCCCGGATTGAAATCCCTATGCCCTTCTCGTATTGTTCCAGCTCTTTTTGAGCCTTTTCCATCCGAATGCCCCAGTGTTTCAACTTCTGAACGATTCTGTTGATCTGTTTTTCCCTCAAATTGATCCGCCTAAAGGTATCGATTATCTTGATTTGTTTCTTCCAGATCTGCTCCCGAATCTTCTTTTTTAAAACTTCTTTATTCTTGGACCTCAACCCTCTCTGGAGGATTCGAATGCGCTCTTCTCCCCTCTGGATCTTGTTGATTAAGTTGAGAACGATCTTCTTCTGGATCTGTTCTTCCTCAACATTCGTCTCTTTATCGCCGATCTCATTGGTCACTTCTTTGATCTCTGTCTTTCCAGCACGAAGGGCACTTCCAAGGCTGATAACTTCCCTTACAGCAATGGGACAATTAAGCACCACGCTCAACACATCCTGCTTTCCGCTCTCGATCCTCTTGGCAATCTCCACTTCCCCTTCCCGGGTCAATAAGGGAAACGACCCCATCTCCTTCAAGTAGATGAGAATAGGGTCCTTTGCCCTTCCAAACGTCTCCGGTTCGTGTTTAACAACCTCCTCCTCTTCCCTCGCCTGAACATCCTCATTCTCCACTTTCAATCCCTGGAACTCGCTGGCCACATCGACATCCAACTCATCGGACGGGACCAAAGTATCTTTGTCCCACCCTTGGCGGGACTCAGATCTGTAAGATCTTTTTGGAACCTGCTCTTTCAAACTTCTTGCCTTGTTTCTATTTTTTTGCTTTCTTTCCACTTAAGCTTTTCCCATGAAACCCTGTAAAGAAGTTCATATTAAGGTAATACCCCGAAGTAAGGGCATCCCCGCCTTTGGCGGGCAGGGTGTAGGAGGCCTGTCTATGTCCAGGGAGGATATACTCAAAGCATTCAAGCACAGCTCAACTGAGCTAACCCAAATCGGCAAACGCCGGCCCCTCTGCTCTTTAACTAACCACCCGTACATTGGTGGCTTGAGGGCCTTTGGGGCCCTGCGAGATTTCGAATTCCACCTCATCTCCCTCTTTCAGGGTGAGTCTTTCACCCTGAATAGCAGTACGATGAACGAATACATCCTTTTCGTCTTTCACTTCGATAAACCCAAATCCTTTTTGATCATTGAACCACTTGACTCGACCCTTCACCGTTACAACCTCCCCTCAAAATTTGATTTATAAGTTGTCAATACCCTGCCGGATCTTACAAAACACCGTAAAGCAATCCTTTTGTGGTTAGTCTGTCAGTTCCTACAAACCGCTCCAAAAGTTATTTTGTTATTACAAAAATCCATATCCCTTCAAAAAGCAAGAAACCTCTCGGGTCGTCTATGGTATTTTGTTCTCCTCATTAGGATGCGGTTCATCGTTTTCATACGGGCTACCCTCTTTTAAAGCCTGAAACGGAAGAGGGGATTCAGGTAACGGGAAGACGGCGCCTCCTCTTAAGACTTCATCATCGGGCGGAATTGTCTTTGAAGTCCACTTTTCGTTGTTATCAGCCCAATCCAGGGATGTATCGATACATTTCGCAACGCTTTTACCAGCGATATTAAGTAACAGGAAAAGCAAGGTACGCCTGAGGTTGATGGGAGAAACTCTTAAAAGAAATGGAATATGCCGAAGGATCGAAGAGAAAGAATAAAACTCGCTTTGGACGTAATGGTGTCCCTCGGCAAGCTCCTGGGGAGTCATGTTCTTGGGTTGAAATACGACGGTATGGTGGTCGTAATGGCTCCAATCATGTGAGATGATTCGCCCCTGATCTTTGAAACGCTGGTATACTCGTGTTCCGGGATAGGGCGTCAGAACATGTAAAGCCATCGTGGGAAGTTTGGTTCTTGCCAAAAATTCCAGGGTATCATTGAAGATGGCCTTCGTATCCGTATCAAACCCCAAAATAATGGAAGGGTGAAAGGCGATACCATTGTCCTGGATAATCTTAATCGCCTCCTCCGTCTCTTCTATGGATTTAAGCGTTTTTTTCATTCCCATCAGGCTTGAAGGCGATACAGACTCCAGCCCAAAGAATAAGGCCGCACAGCCCGAGAGGCGACATAATTTCAACATTTCTTTGTCTTTCGCCAAGGAGACGGAACTTTGTCCTACCCATTCGATGCCCAGGGGTATCAACGCTTCAAATAATTCTTTGGAATATTCCGGGTGTCCCGCCACATTATCGTCTAAGATCAAAAACGCCTTTGAGCCGGATCGTTTGATATCCTCAACAACCCTAGAAACCGGTCGATGCCTGATTTTCCTCCCATAGAAATCCGTCACCGAACAGAATTCACAGGCGTACGGACACCCTCTGGTCGTCAATAGCCCGACACAGTTAAATAGCGCCTTGTCAATACGAAAATCTCGCCTTGGGAAAGGGAGCTTTGAAAGATCAGGTTCTGGTACATGGTAAAATTTCTGGAGGTTGCTCTTTCTAAAATCGTTGATGACATCTGCCCAACAGCCTTCTGCCTCTCCGATGACCACTGCATCGGCGTGCTCTATGGCTTCCTCGGGCAAGATGGTAGGATGAATTCCACCGAGAACGACTTTGGAACCTTTCTTTCTAAACATATCGGATAATTGATAGGTTCTATTTGCCGTTGCGGTCATGCAAGAAATCCCAACCAAATCGAAATCCAAAGAAAAATCGATCTCTCTGATTTCTTCGTCTACAACGGTAATATCAACATCATTTGGCGTCAGTGAGGCCAGAATGTGTAGGCTTAATTGAGGTATTTTAATGGCTTTTAGTTTCTTACGAAACTTATGAGAAGGTGAAATCAGTAAGAGTTTCATCAGTACGCCCTCATTTCTTACAAAAATATTTAAGGGTGGCATCTAATGCAACATGGGAGGTAACCTTCCGATGGGAAGACTTTGGACACTCTTAGTGATGCAGAGAGTAAGGTGAATGCCTTAGAAACTGAGTGGGACATTCGGCAACACAAATCCCATCGCGGCTGCATTTCTCTTTATCCACGAAAATTTGAATGATCTCTCCTCCCTGAAGAAACGTCCGTCATCAGGCATCGGACTTCGTCATGAATTGTGATGTTCATGCGTTTGAACCCCTGTCTTCCCGGAAAGCCCACCGAGGTGGCACCGTCCGCCATTGCCTATCCATCAAGGGACACGACCATGGTGACCCTATGGGTGAGGGGGGCACCTCAGCATGCTTTCTGTCAAGCGGTTCTTCTCGGTTGCTTCGATAGCTTCCCTTTTGCCTTTTGTTCCTGCTTGTCTATCTTCTGTTTCCGACCCTTGTCTTTGTCCTTCTTGCCTTTGTCTCCCATTGCGTACCTCCTTTTCCAGTTTTTCCTCATCTTCTCGCCACTTTATTTCTTCATCGCTGGCATCGCTTTTCACGCCTAAAATATCGTAATAATCTCTGGCTGCCATTATTCTTTACCCTCAAGCCCTTGGTCTGACTGTCGCCTGTTGAGCTCACGGATCGCCCGGTCGAGATATCCCTCTGGGTTATCAACCGCCTCTCTTGTAATGATGACCTCTTTTTGACCCGTTTTATCGCTGATCAATTCCAACCCATATTCATAATCTTTTGAAAGCCGCGAGAAGATCGCTACTGCTTTCCCGCCTTCATTCAGGATCATCTCCGAAATCCGGTCAATGGCCTCCGCGTTAAATTGAAGGTTAATTCCATTCCTCCGTTTAAAATTCATTTCAAACTCTTCGACCTGTCGCTGAATCTCCACTGCCTCCTCAAAAACGGTGTTGACATCATACCCTTTTTCAATCATCCGATTGACAATGATAGTGATCCTGTTCTCTCGGAAAATGATTCCATAGCGTTTTTTAAATTCTGCCTCTCTGCTCAGGGTAGATGTCTTTAAAAGCGCCCTTTCTCGAGAGAGGAGCATTTCAAACTTAGCTTGCATCTCCGGGTTCGAAGGATCCTGGAGCAATCTTTCTATCTCCCGTTCAGGGTTTTCCACCAGTTCCCGTGTGACGACAAATTTTGGAATGTCGGTGGAGGGAAGCCGCTTTTCAAATTTGATGAGAACCTTCTCCACTGCGCTGACCAGTCCCCTTGCTCCAGTCTTCTCCTCATAGGCCTTCACTGCTAACTCGTAAAGGGCTTCATCCTCAAACCGAATGTCGATCCCATAGGATTTAAAATCTTTCTCCTTCCCAAGTATGATTGGGTTGTTGGGATTTTTTAGTATCGCATAGAGGTCGTCGACCTCAAGTTTCTCAAAAACCGTGGCCACCGGAAGCCTTCCGATGAACTCCGATTCGAACCCATAGGCTATGAGATCCTCGGCCTTCACCTGTTTGAGATATTCAGCCCGTTCGTCTTTTGAGCGGATCTCAGCTCCGAAGCCGATCCCTTCTTTGCTCACACGCTGCTTGATGAACTCATCCAGACCATTGAAGGCCCCACTCATGATAAAAAGGATATTCTTTGTATTGATCGTACGTTTCTCCCTTTTTCCGGTCCTCCGATAGTGCTCGATGGCCTCCAACTGAGAGATGGGATCATGAAGGACTTTGAGGTCCACTTCCGTCTCTTCCATTGGTTTCAGCAGTGCCCGTTGAACCCCTGCCCTCGATACATCGGGACCGATGAGATTATTGGATGAGGCAATCTTATCAATCTCATCAACATAAATGATCCCATACTGCGCCAGTTCGATATCTCCGTTGGCTTCGTAAACAAGATCCCGAACGAGATCCTCCACATCCCCCCCAACATAGCCGGTTTCACTGAACTTTGTGGCATCTCCCTTCACAAACGAAACTCCAATCTTTTTTGCAATTAATTTAATCAGGTACGTCTTCCCTACACCGGTAGGACCGATCATCAGGATATTGTTCTTAATATGGCCCACACCATCATATCGATTTCGGCCTTCAGTTAATTCGGTGAACTTGATCCGATTGAAATGGGTGCATATTTTTGTAGCCAGAATCTCTTTTGCCTCATCCTGTCTTATGATGTAGTCATTGAGAAAGGCTTCCAACTCCTCGGGCTTAAGGTCGAAATGAATCTTACCCTTGCCCTCACCGATCCCCTTCTGTTCTTTCGAAACCTCTTCTGTCTGGGGTTTGGGAAAGAGCATGGGCACGACTAATCGGATTCGGTCCCCATATTTTTTGCCTAAGTATTCGTTCAGTTCCTTCTCTAGTTCTTTCTGGTCTGGAACTTTGGAATCAGAATCTTTCATCGATGTCAAACTCCTCGCGGGGTCTAATTTTCTGTAGTGACAGAATTGCCCAGTACTCAAATACTATTTTAATCAGCTCAAGCACTCTCTTGATTTAAGAACACTCGTTTATCCCTTCCTTTCTGGTATGGGTATCGTAATAACAAAAGTGGTTAGTTTGAACGCCTGGTCATTCTGTACTTTTATGTCTCCGTTATAAGCTTTAATTGTCGCCAAGGCGGTAGCTAAACCCAAACCGGTACCCGCTGCTTTAGTAGTGAAAAAAGGATTGAATATCTCTTGGAGAATTTCCTCATCAATACACCCACCCGTATTGGTAATAGAAACCTTGATCTCGCTTCCTTCTTCTTTGCTTTTGATGAGTATTTCTCCCTCTGCCTCAACCGCCTCAACCGCGTTGCGCAATATTAAAGAAAACACATCTTCGATCTCAGTGGGATCAACAAGAACGGCTGGAATCCCTGAGTCTAATTGGAGGCTAAGCCTAATATCTTTCGCACCAATTAACTCCGGAATTAATTTCTCAACCTCTTTTATAACCTCATTAATTTTGGTTTCGGTAAGCTGGACTTTTTTAGGCGCAGAAAACCTCAGCAATCCTCTGATTACGGTGTCCATCTTATCGGCCCCTTCGATAATGTGCGAGGCATAATCTTGGCACAGAGGATCTTTCAATTTTCCCAATCTTCGAGCAAAACCACCAATCACTACCAGAGGATTACGCAGTCGGTGAGCAACTTCAGCAGCTGCCTGCCCCAAAAACATTAAAGCCTTCTCCTCCCCTCTTTCTTTATGAATTAAATCTCTTTCTAAAATTACGCCGACCAAATTGCTCAAAACCACAGAGAAGTATATCTCTTCCTCGGTAAAAGTTTTTCTCTCGCCCGTCGCATCAATGGCAATCACGCCAATTACTTTATCTCGCGCCAATATGGGGACAAACAAAATCACATTAATGCCTCGATGGTAGATCAATTCTCGACTGTGCCAGGTGCGTTTATCCTGCCGGGGCTCCGTAATTAAAAGATAAGACTTAGTCCCAACTACCTCTTTTACCGCCCCTAAATCCTCGAAAGAGAATTTCATGCCTACCCCATGCTGATCTTTTGGTTCTCCGGCTACCAAGGCCACTACCTCTGGCTCAGGAAAAACTTTAAAAATAGCGCATCTTTTCACC
The DNA here is from genome assembly GCA_963765435.1 of uncultured delta proteobacterium. Lineage (GTDB taxonomy): Bacteria > Desulfobacterota > BSN033 > BSN033 > UBA1163 > UBA1163. The sequence continues at coordinate 2,036,331 of CAVXWK010000001.1, read as the reverse complement.
CCAAGAGTTTCGATAGTCTGATGGATTAAAAATTCCAGCATCTCCTCAAATTCAAGTTTATTAATTTTTTCATAAATCTCAACTAAAGCCTCCAGTTTCCCCTTGTCTAATTCTTTCTGCAAATTTACTATCGCCATTTTCTCCTTAGGTCCCTTTCTAATTTCTTCCTTTAATTTTCAAATTTTTAATGAACGAAACCTGGTAACTAAATATTAAATGTATCATAAGATAAGGCTCCATAAAAAAACCCGCAAAGAAGTTGTTTAGAGTTCTTTGCGGGTTCCTCTCACGTCCAAAAAAAGGACTCTTTGCAGCTAGCTTCTTTCTATACTATTCTCTGCTAAAAAGCAAGGAGAATCGTTAACCTGCAATACTCGCTTAAAACGTTCCTTCATATGAAGGGAGGAGCACCAAGTCTTTCAGGTTCACCCGTTCACCTCGCTTTCGAAGGCTAAGAGGAAAACGGGCAGGCATAAAGTTTAAGGTCTGCTCGTTTTCAACTTAAATTGTCCTGAACGAAACTTAATCTGAAAGAGAGCTGTCAATTGATCCCTCGACCTACTGATTACGAAACCTGAAAAATGATATTTATTGCATCTGGTAAAGGTTTTAAATCATTTATGGCTTCTTAGGGTCTTTCTCTGTCTTGATTACTCTTCGTTCATAAGGTTCAGACATAAGCCGCTTCCAATCATCAAGTGGTCTGTCACCTTTGCCACTCTCAGGATGCCATTCCTTAATCCGTTTTGGCTTAGATTTACTGTTTGTCTTAATTGCCATTTGTCTTTGCCTCCTTTTGAGGCTTAACATACTTCGTCAGTTTGTACCAGACCCTATTAGGCCCTACCCCTTTATCTGAGATCTCCTTTAATCTGGAGAGGATCTTCTCATGGGTTTGATTCACCTCTTTGTGCTTCGGAACCCTGCCTCCTGCCGGATATTCTCTTATGTACAGATTCAGTCCTTTTGGCATCCATGCCTTTCTTCTTCCAGCTGCTCCAACTTCTCAAGCCTCTGTTCGATGCTTGCAAACCTGTCCTAAAGATAATTCATAAAGCCTTTGGCCAGACCCTCCCATTTGAGTCGCCAGGCTTCAAGGGTTTCATCTCTCTCTCCATCTAAGAATCCAGCAATATATCCTTTCTCACTCTCAGTTAACTTATTCATCTCTTCCCCATACACCGGTTGCACAAACACTCGGGGGCTGGGTTCACAAAGAGGGTGGCCACAACACTCCTCTTCCTGACCTTGGCATACCGGTAGGAATCCCTCTCAATCTGTTCAATGTCGTCCCTGTGTCTTTCCTTTTCACAATTTTGGTTACTTAAAGAGCGTACTCCGCTCGCCTTGCGTCACTCCTCGTCTATGCTAACGATCACGTCCGTATAAGTCTGATTGTCAAAACCGTGTCGACTGGGAAGACATTGGGAATTCCGGTTTTTGGTCTAACGATTTCGGCGCCTAATCCTTCTACGTTGCCCTCTGCTTCAAACCACCCGTATTGTAAACCAACATAAGCCTTTCTATGCAGAAGGCCGTTAGCCTCGGTGATTCTCACTTCAACAGTAGAGTCAACCGACATGTCAGTGCCACCCGGATAATCGACCATGACATCAAGGGTAGTGGGTTCCCCCTCTATTTTCTTTGTACGCAAGTAACCTCGCATCATTGTCCTCCTCTAACCTACCAGTTTACAGTGTTTACTCAGTTTACACTTGCTAAGAGAGCACTATTCCAGAACCTCAATAGTCCAGGAATAATCCTCACCCAACTTTCCCCCTGCTCCTTTTGAAGTGTTCACCCAATCCCCGATTGGTCAAGGGTTTTTTGTTGCTTGCCCCCCAGTTTTTTAGAAGCCCTGAGCTTTTATAGGAACAAGCCACCCGGCCGAGCCCCTCAGAGAGGCTTCACAGGACGCACCACTCTGCGCTTGGGTACATGGATTTCAACGTTATAAGGAAGTCCCCTCTCTTCCCGGTCAGATTACAAAATACTCTCTAAGAAATCGGCCTTATGAAGCCTTGAAGAGGATTTTCGTTTATCAAACTCCATAAAAACTCCTTGCCTCTCTCCCTGGAGAAGTCATCGTAAAATGTGGTATCCTCCCACGGGGACGCTATATCCGAGACACGGGGAAGTCCTTCACTCATGTCCATTTTCTCCCCACTCTAAAGAGTAATTGTCAACAGGAGTCGAAGGGTCAAGGTCAGGCGACCTCAACCTCTTTCTCATAAAGGAGGATCGGGCTTCCGTGATGGAGAACCGCCTCTTCACTGATAATACATTCGCGAATGTTGGATTGGGAAGGAATCTTATACATCACATCCAACATGGTGTTCTCCATGATTGCACGAAGACCCCGGGCTCCGGATTTCCGTTTAATCGCCTCCTTGGCAATGGCCATCAACGCTCCTTCGGTGAATCGAAGTTTGACATTTTCAAATTCGAACAGTTTTTGATACTGTTTCACCAAGGCATTCTTCGGCTTCTTCAAAATATCCACCAGGGCATCGATGCTGAGCTCATCCAGAGTAGCAATCACGGGAAGTCTCCCGATGAACTCCGGAATCAATCCAAAATTTAAAAGGTCTTCAGGTTGAACCTCTCTCAGTAATTCTCCCATGTCCCGTTCATGCTGGGACTTAATATCCGCGCCAAATCCGAGGGTCTTCCCTCCGATCCGTTGTTCAACTAATTTTTCCAGCCCCACAAAGGCTCCGCCGCAGATGAAGAGAATATTGGTCGTGTGGATCTGTATAAACTCCTGCTGCGGGTGGTTTCGACCCCCCTTCGGTGGGACACTCGCCACAGTCCCCTCGATGATCTTCAGGAGGGCCTGCTGCACGCCCTCGCCAGAAACATCTCGTGTGATAGAAGGACTATCGGACTTTCTCGAAATCTTATCGATCTCGTCAATGCAGACAATCCCTTTCTGAGTCCGCTCGATATCGTAATCGGCGGACTGAAGAAGACTCAAAATAATATTTTCCACATCCTCACCCACATACCCCGCTTGGGTCAGGCAGGTGGCATCCGCAATCGTGAACGGAACGTCGAGGATACGGGCCAGCGTCTGGGCGAGGAGGGTTTTCCCGGACCCGGTGGGACCGATGAGAATGATATTCGATTTCTGAAGCTCCACATCTCCTGAGGCCACGCGAGAATCAATCCGCTTATAGTGATTGTGGACCGCTACCGATAAGATCTTCTTAGCATTTTCCTGTCCGATGACATACTCGTCTAACTTGGCTTTTATCTCCACTGGTTTGGGAACGGTCAGTCTTCCCGGAACAAACCTTTCCTCGGCCTCTTCTGCAATGATCTCATTGCAAAGCTTGATACATTCATCACAGATGTAGACCGTGGGGCCGGCGACGAGCTTCCTGACTTCCTCCTGACTCTTTCCACAGAAAGAACAATGCAGGACGGTCCCGTAATTCCCTCCCTTCGCCTTCATCATCTTCTCCTTTCTGCCCCCTCCTTGATATGAACGTCAGAAGCTTCCTGGGAAAGGGCTTCCAAAAGGATCTGGTTCAAATCCATCTTCTTCTCCTTCCTTATCTCACCCTACCGATCCCGTTTTGGCGATGCGAAAGTTCTCAAGGATCTCCTTCTCCATCTGCTCCAGGACCTTAGGATTCTCTTTTAAAAACTGCTTTGCGTTCTCCCTTCCCTGGCCGATGCGCTGGCCGCCGTAGGCATACCAAGTTCCGCTCTTCTCAACGATATTCTTTTCCGCAGCCAGGTCGAGGACATCTCCCTCTCTTGAAATGCCCTCTCCGTGAATCAGGTCAAACTCTACCTCTTTGAACGGAGGGGCCACCTTGTTCTTCACCACACGAACCCTTGTGCGACTCCCAATCACGTCCTGGCCCTGTTTGATGGAAGCGATCCGTCGAATATCGAGCCGGACAGAGGCGTAAAATTTGAGGGCATTGCCTCCGGTGGTCGTCTCCGGATTTCCGAACATGATCCCGATTTTCATCCGAATCTGATTAACGAAGACCACGATCGTATTCGACTTGCTAATGGTGGCCGTCAATTTTCTCAGCGCTTGAGACATCAGTCTGGCCTGAAGCCCCATATGGGCGTCGCCCATATCTCCTTCAATCTCCGCCTTGGGAACCAGGGCGGCGACCGAGTCGACAACGATCACATCCACGGCGCCACTCCGAACCAGAATCTCTGTAATCTCCAAGGCCTGTTCTCCAGTGTCAGGCTGGGAGATGAGAAAGTCGTCGATTTTCACCCCCAACTTCTGTGCGTATTTAACATCTAAGGCATGCTCTGCATCAATGAATGCAGCAATGCCTCCCTTCTTCTGTGCTTCCGAAACGACATGGAGGGCTAATGTCGTCTTGCCTGAAGCCTCGGGGCCGAAAATCTCCACCACCCTTCCCTTTGGCAATCCTCCAACCCCCAGGGCAAGATCTAAGGAGAGGGATCCTGTGGAGATGATGGGAATCTCTCCGAGTATTGCATCCGCACCCAATTTCATAATGGCGCCTTTCCCGTACTGCCTTTCGATCTGGGTGATGGCTAATTCCACTGCCTTACCTTTACTCGAATCTACTTTTGAATCCACTTTCATCAACCCTCCCCTCACTTTTACCTAGATTATCTCATTTCTAAATCTCAAAAGCTTTAGGATTAAGAAGCGAAAACTGATAGGCTTTCACCTTCAGTTTCAGGAAAATGGGTTTTTCAGATAGGTTTGGGCTCTAATCAAGTTGTTTTCTTGTCTTTATACGACCCAATTATCCTTAGCAATTCTTCAATGTTGACATTTCCGCATTTAGAACAAAGATAAAAGAGATGAAATGTTCTTCTCCCAATAGTTACAGCAACACCCTGCAATCCTTGCTGCTTCCCACACTTTAAACAACATTCAAGATTCTCTCCCATATTTCTCCTTGGTCGAACTCATCTATTCCTCCCCTATCTGATAAATCGTAAAAAACCATTTTCTTTGAAGAAAATTTGGTGTAAATTCGCTTCCAAAACATATCCGCCACCCCATGTGAGTTAAAATTTTTATTATCAAATCAGATACCATAATCCCAATCCCCCGAGGCGAAGCTGACCGCTGAAAGCTTATAACGAAATAGCGCGGGGTTCTCCAGCTTTCCCTCCCAACTCCTTTACCCTTGCTTCAAGTTGAAAAATCTTCTCTTCGGTCACTTTCTTATATCTCTCCCTCTCCATCTAAGAATCCAGCAATATATCCTTTCTCACTCTCAGTTAACTTATTCATCTCTTCCCCATGCACCGGTTGCACAAACACTCGGGGGCTGGGTTCACAAAGAGGGTGGCCACAACACTCCTCTTCCTGACCTTGGCATACCGGTAGGAATCCCTCTCAATCTGTTCAATGTCGTCCCTGTGTCTTTCCTCTGGCTGCCATTATTGTTTACCCTCAAGCCTTTGGTCTGACTGTCGCCTGTAGATCTCACGGATCGGAGAGTATGTCCATAGATGAGCGTAGCCGGAACTACCAGCGATTGCGTCCGCTGCCACGACCTCCCCCAAAACCACCGCCGGATCGGCCACCTCCGCGAGGACTCTTTTCCTGCGCCTCGTTAACCTTAATGGTCTTGCCGTCAAGGTTCGTACCATCCATCTTGGATATCGCCGTTTTAGCATCGTCATCTTGAGCGAAGGTCACGAATCCAAAGCCCCGGGAGCGCCCCGTATCGCGGTCTGTGATGACCTTGGCTTCAGTGATTTCCCCATAGGACGCAAACGCCTGGCGCAGGCTATCGTCCTTCGTGTCCCAGCTCAGACCCCCTACAAATAGTTTTTTAGCCATACTTTCTTACGCTCCTTTTCTGCGTCGCCCAGGGCGACGACCTTTGATCGGTAGGCGAGAATCTTCATCTCATTCGCATGCGGAATGTGGAGAGTAGCAGATCGTCATGATTAAAATATCCGTTAAATAATTATCCACTTTCTACCTTCCACTTTCTATTATCCTTTGATCACTCCCATGGGCACAAGCTTCGCGACTTTTCGGCTGATGCCAGCATGATGGACCACATTCACAACATCATTGACATCTTTATAGGCATCAGGCATCTCTTCCACAATGGTTCCTCGGCTTGCACCTTTTACGATAATGCCTTTATCTTCCAATTCCCTTACAATCGCCCTCCCTTTTGCGGCCCTAATAGCTTGATGCCGGCTCATCACCCGGCCTGCTCCATGACAGGTGCTCCCTAAGGTCTCTTCCATAGCTCTTTCTGTTCCAACCAAAACGTAGGAACATCTACCCATGTCCCCTGGGACCAGGACGGGCTGGCCAGTGGATTGGTAATCCGATGGGATATCCGGATGGTTTGGAGGGAAGGCTCTGGTTGCCCCTTTCCTGTGGATACAGAGGTTCTTTTTCTTTCCGTTCACTGTATGGGTTTCAATCTTTGCAATATTGTGGCAGACATCATAGATCAAATCCAACTTCAAATCTCTCGGACTCTTTCTAAGAACTTGTTCAAAGGTCTCTCTCACCCAATGGGTGATCATTTGTCGGTTGGTGAAGGCAAAATTGGCTGCACAGGCCATTGCCTCGAGGTATCCCTGCCCTTCTGGGGAGGAAACAGGGGCACAGCAGAGCTGGGGGTCTGGAAGTTCGATTTTATACTTTCTGGCGGCATCCAGCATGACACGGATGTAATCATCACAAACCTGGTGACCCAAACCTCTTGAACCAGTATGAACGATAACAGTAGCCTGGTCCTTCCACAGCCCTAACGCGCGGGCGATGGTCTCATCAAAGATCTCAGCCACATATCCCACCTCAACGAAATGATTTCCAGAGCCCAATGTTCCCAACTGGGCCCTGCCTCTTTCCATTGCTTTTTCAGAGACGCGGTCCGAATCGCCCCCCTCGATGCATCCCTGTTCCTCAATATGGTCAAGATCCTCTGATGAACCAAAACCTTTTTCAACAGCCCACTTGGCCCCCTTTTTCAAAACTCGTCGTTCCTCCTCCCGGTTCAGTTTTAGGTCTTTTCGGTGGGACCCTACACCCGAAGGGATGTTGATGAAGAGGGCCTCTACTAATTCCTTTATTCTTGCCTGGATGTCCGTGCGGCTCAAACCTGAGCGCATCAATCGGACACCTCAGTTGATATCGTAACCCACTCCCCCAGGGGAGACGATGCCTTCATCCATGTCGAAGCCTGCCACACCTCCGATAGGGAAACCATAACCCCAATGGATATCCGGCATGGCCAAGGAATGGCCCACAATCCCCGGGAGCCACGCGACATTAGCTACTTGGACCAGACTCTGGTCCTTTCGAATATCGTTGAACATCCGCTCGTCGGCATAGATGATTCCATCGGTCCTCATCTTTCCCTCTCGAGGAATTCTCCATCGATAATCATCAATCTTCTGGACTTTGACCTTTTCCTCTGCCACGAACAGCAACCTCCCTTGTTCTTAATGATCTTGCCCAGCGTATCATCAGGGCATCCGAGTGTCAGGTTATCGGGTAATGCGTGATCAGGATATGGGACATCAGGCTACTCAAACCTTGTGTTTTTCTCCAATCCCCTGTTTTCCTGACCTCCTACATCCTGTTCCCTGATTACCTGATGACCTTAAATGGTTACAAGTCAAAGACAATTTGGGCCCTCCAGCGCCCATTATTCTGTCGAACCTCTATTCGATGGTAGGTCACGGCTTTCCCTTCTGTCTTGATCACATGGACTCCCTCCTGAAACGGTTCCCCTTTCACGATTGCCCTCAGTGAGTCCTCCCCAGCCCCACCTTGGTGCGGTTCAGCATAACACGTAGAAGGCGACAGAAGATTGATCAAAAAACCATTAAGCGATTTGCGCAAAGAAAATCTAAAGCAGATAGCTAAGCAGGCAGATGGTAGAAAAACAGGCTCTTTGAACCCTTCTATTGTTTTCTTTGCAAAATTGGGATAACTTTAGCCACCGCGGCTCTTCTTTTTGACATCTTTTTTGGTAATGGGTCCACAAAGCCAGCTTGCTTCTTCATCTCTATGCGATTGTGGGAACGCATAGCACAGCCCATAACCCTATCCCATTGGGCTTGGGGCATAGCATATTTAGTACAGACATCACCCTTGATGTGATCGCACCCTATACACCCTTCTGGTAACATGGCTTACTCCTTAAGCTTTGATTCTTTTACCTCATCCTCTATGACCGGTTATACCGACAATTTGTAGAAATGCTATATCCGATTAAGGTTAGTTGTCAATAGCTAAAGAGAATAAAAATGTTGCCTTTTTACGCAGAAGAGGACAGGAAAATACTCCTTCATATTCGAAGTAAGTTTTGATATACCTCCCTATTAATTATCAATTGAAATCTGCGATTCTTGCTATAATCTGTCAATTATTTAGTACAGGAAGTAACTTTTGGTCGGGAAAGTGGTCGGGACTTTGGGGTAAGATGACTTTTGTGGACACCAAAGTTGAGGTAAAATACTAAAGACGGAGGTGTCAGAATGGAAAGGATTCCGAGAGCAATCTACACGAAGGAACTTCGAGAGGAAGCAGTGAAGCTCGTCACAGAAGGCGGATTAAAGATACCGGAGGTGGGGCGTCGGTTATCGGTTGCGGCCTCGACAATACGGTACTGGGTTAAGGCGAGCAGAGAAGGCAAGCTTAAGGAGGTTGGAAAGCACCAGAGGCCGCTTACGGAAATAGAGATGGAGCTTGCCCGGGTGAAGCGTGAACTGGCAGAAGCCAGGATGGAGCGAGACATATTAAAAAAAGCGGCCGTGTACTTTGCGAAGGAGTCGCTGCCAGGTACGCGATCATGAAAGCAATGCGATTCAAGTATTGTATTGGGATGATGTGCCGTATTCTGCGTGTATCCAAGAGCGGTTATTACCAATGGTTCAGGCGCAAGCCTTCCAAACGTGTCCTGGAAGAGGGAAGGCTGGAAGTAGAGATAAAAGCCGCCCACAAGAGGACCCGTGAGACGTGCGGTCCAGAGAGATTACAGCATGAGCTCAAAGAACAGGGTGTAAAGGTCGGGATCTGCCGGATCAGACGGATCAGGAAGAAGCTTGGGTTACGGTGTAAGCAGAAGAGGAAGTTCAAGGCCACCACGGATTCGAAGCATGCTCTGCCTGTGGCACAGAATCTGCTCAATCAGCAGTTTAAGGCAACGACGCCGAACGAGGTTTGGGTCAGCGACATTACCTATATCCCCACAGAAGAAGGCTGGCTCTATCTGGCAGGGCATAAGGACCTCTGCACGGGAGAAATCGTTGGATATGCCATGGGCAATCGTCTCACCAAGAACCTGGTGAGCCAGTCTCTGTTCAGAGCCGTGGCAGCCAAACGGCCCGGAGCAGGCCTGATTCACCATTCGGATCGTGGGAGTCAGTACTGCGCCCATGAATACCGGAAGCTGGTGGATCAGTTCAAGATGAGAGCATCTATGAGCAGGAAGGGCGACTGCTACGACAATGCTCCCATGGAGAGCTTCTGGGGTACGCTCAAGAATGAGCTTGTCCATCACTGTCGCTTCAAGACGAGAGAGCAGGCCATCCGGGAGATCACGGAATACATCGAGGTATTCTACAATCGGCAAAGACGGCAAGCACGGCTGGGGTACCTTTCTCCGGTTGTCTATGAGCGGCAGTTCTATACAAGGCAACTTGCAGCATGAGAGAGCGCTTCGTGTCCACTATTGACATCAGGGGTCACTTAGTCCTTCCAAACTCGGCTAAGCCGTGGTATAAGAGTCTAACCATAACGTCCGTTGCATTTCGACGATTCCTTGGTTATTCTGTTTGTCAAAAGGCGGGAGAGATAGGAAGTCAATTACCGAAGGAGGTTGATCATGGTTAAGAAAAGTGTGATCCTTTTCGTTCTTATATTGTGTCTCGGGCTGGTTTTGACGGGATGTCCTAAGAAGACCGTGGTCGTTAGGAGAGACCAACCTTCGGGCCAGAAGTCAGAAGAAGCGAGTAGACTCGAGGCCGAACGGGCAGCGAGAGAGGAAAGAGAGGCAAAAGAAGCTAAAGAAAGAGAATTGGCAAGGATCAGGGAAGAAGAGGCTAAGCAACCTACAGGGGGCGAGCTCGAAAAGAGTTTGGTGGCAAAAAAAGAACGTGGAATCGAAGGGGAGGTCTTCGAAACGAAGCTGCTCAAGGACATCCATTTCGATTTTGACAAATATGACGTCCGTCGGGAGGATGAGGAGGTCTTAAAGGAAAATGCGGCCCTATTGAAAAAGTATCCTAAGACGAAGATTCAGATTGAGGGTCATTGTGACGAAAGAGGAACCGTGGAGTACAACCTCGCCCTCGGGGAGAGAAGGGCCAACAATACCAAAAAATATCTCGTCTCACTCGGCATTGCTTCAAATCGTATCTCAACCATCAGCTTTGGAAAAGAGAGACCTTTGGACAAGGGCCACAGTGAGGAGACATGGGCCGTCAACCGAAGGGCTCACACGGTCTTGTTATCCAAGTAATTCAAGCCAGCTCATCCTCGGGGGCATGGATCTGCTCCGGGCATGGACTTTCAGGGAGGGAAAGTTGAAAAAGTTATACAGGATTAAGACGTGGATGATTATTTCCATCGGAATATTTCTCCTCGGATGCGCAAGCGTCAGGGACGTGCGAACCCTTGACAGGGAGATTGACAAAGTTTATTCGGAGCTCAATGCGCTTCGAAAAGAGAACAGTTCTTTGAAGGATAAGATATCCACCCTGTCCGCGGAGAACCAGAAGCTCAAGACGGACGTTCTGATTCGGGTCGACAATCTTCAGTCCGAAGTTCGAACCCTTTCCACAGGGGTCGAGGAATATAAGGATTACCTGAAGAGGCCCTCGAAAGAGATTGGCCAGGTTAAAGCAGATGTTGAAGCTCGACTAAAGGGCTTGGAAGAGGGCAGGAGAAACCTGGAGGAAAAAAATAAGGCCCAGGAAGAAAAGATCAGAGAGATGGAGGCCCGTCTCAAGGCCGTGGACGAGAGGTCAAAAGAGACAGAGCCGGAAAAACTGGATTCAACCAAAGAGCTCCCTTCCAAACCCAAAGGGACCTCCGCAGGGATAAAAAACCTGTATAAGGATGCCTACGACACCTTTCAGAAAAAAGATTTAGAGGGGGCGCGGAAGAAATTTGAGGCATTCCTCAAACAGTACCCTAACACCGAGCTCTCCGGCAACGCCCAGTTCTGGATCGGAGAAATCTATTATCAAAAAAAGGACTTTGAGAAGGCAATCCTGGAATATGAGAAAGCGATCACCAAGTATCCGGAAACGGATAAAGTCCCGGCAGCCTTATACAAACAGGCCCTGGCCTTTCTGGAACTGGGGGATAAGGGGAATGCCAGAAATCTTCTCAAACGGGTCATCCAGCGATTTCCCCGCTCGAAGCAGGCGGAGATGGCAAAAAAGAAACTGGACGCTATTAAATAGTCTCTGGTCGTCAGAAAGTGACTCTTCTACCGGAGGGCGAAAAACAGGGTTTAACGATAGGGTTTGAGTTGCTCCAAAAATTTCGGATCAACGACAATCCCTAATTTCCCGGCTGCGTCGCAGTGTTCAACAGCTAACTTATATTCCTGTTTCTCGTAATAGGCGCCGGCCAGGGCATAATGAGCTTCGGCGAATTTGGGGTCGATCTCCAATGCCTTTTGAAAGGAAGCCATCGCCTCTTCTATTTTCTTCTTTTCCCAATAGACGCTTCCAATATTGTAATAACCCTTGGCATAGTCCGGTTTGATGTCAACTGTTTTTTGATACTCCGCCAAGGCCTGATCGAACATTCCCTTTCTGAAATAAAGCACGCCTATATTGGTATGGGCTTCGACATAATCCGGAGAGATTTGGAGCGTCTTCTGATATTCGGCCACTGCCTCTTTAAGGTTTCCTCTTTCTTCGTTGGCAACCCCAAGATTAAAATGGGCCCCCGCCAGATGAGGGTCAATACGAAGCGCTTCCTCATACTCTGAAATCTCTTTTTTCCATTTCTTCAGCCGGCCATAGACGACGCCGAGATTGAGGTGGGCCTTTGCGTTCTTTGGATCCAATTTGAGCACTTCTTGATATTCCTTGGCAGCCTCATCAAAATTCCTTTTCTCCACAGCCTGATAAGCCAATTGAAAATGATTCTCGGCGGTGACCGCTTTAGCCTTCTTTTCCGTATTGTTTTCTTTCTTTTGGCTCTTGCTTCCTTCTGCACAAGAAATCAGAAAAATGACTATGGCAAAAATAAAGAAATATCTCACTGTCGTTTTCAAGGTTTTCCTCCTGATCTAAAATCTCATGATTGAACTAACAAAAAAAATGGAATAAATCAAGAGTTGTCTTCTCGTTTCAAACCGGGATGCTTTGAATCTCTTGCGGAACACCGTAACTTCTGCGGGAAATGGGTCTTTTTAGAAACACTGGGAATAGGATAAGGTTCCTGGGAAATACCAGAAGTGGATCGGGGGTCGCCGAATGATTCAATTTATTCAGGGGGCATGACGCTATTGGGAGCCGGGAGGCCCGGCACGGGATGGACCGGCTGACCCCGGAGTGAAGCCCGGCGGTGGAGGCGGTGGAGGAAACCAGAAGAAAGCCACCTTATCACTTTGCAGCTCCAGCTCGGCGAGCATATCGTCGCCGCCATCTTTGTAAACGATCTTCCACAAAAAAGTCTCGATCCCGTCGTGTTTGAAACTGCCGAGGTATTGCAGCTCATATCCTTTTTTCAGCCTGGGAGACAGCCCGGTACTGGCCTGCCGAAACGCCTCTTTTGTGATGATCGTTTTGAAGGAGGGCGTGGCATTGGCGACGAAAATGTCATAATTGTTTGTAGCAATGGCTGTCAGGAGCGTATTCACAGTTCCCTGAGTGGAGGGACCACCTGTCGCAGCACTTAGGGGAGCGTCCAGGCAAGCAGAATGAGGGTGGCCAGAATTCCTGGCCGCTTCAACAGCATAAGAATGAACATGTCTTCCTCCTCTCCGGGCCTTCATAAGGCCCAAATTGAATAGGAATGGGTTAAAGACGCATCCAGAGAGGGAATTTTGGTATGCGCTAGCACCCGCCTGCCTGAACCTCTTCCCACTCCATGATTAGCGATCTCCAAGAGGTCATCATTGTGGAAACCTGAATAGCTATTCCCGGCGGGACGGGCCGATTGAATTACTCGATCAGGCCCGGCGTTTAGGCCTCATGGGCTTTTCGCAGCAAATGATGTCGCAATAGTCGACACACCCGCAGGTCTCATCTACTGTGACCGCCAGACCGCAGACCCCGCACTTGTAAACGTCTCCCTTCTTCACGCCCTTTTTTGCTACCTTCTTTACCGTCTTCTTCTTGACCATTGCTTCCTCCCCGTTATCAGAATGTCGTTACCCGCTATGCAGTGGCCTTCACACTGTCTGAGCCGTTCGATTTGAAACCTTTTTCCAAGAGTATTATTTTGACCAGCTTGAAGATCTCCTCAGTCGCTACGGAGCTCTTCGAGAGAAAGTAGTCGGCCTTATATCGAATGGCGGCTTCTCGATATTCCGGAAAGTTGTGGCTCGTAAAAATGATCACGGTGATCTCAGGGTGATCCGTTTTAATCCTTCTGGTCAGTTCAAGCCCGTTTTCTCCCGGCAATCGGATATCCATGAAGATGAGATCAGGAGGAACCGCACCAATTTGTTTCAATGCCTCCTCCGAATCTCCTGCTTCGGTGACTGCCATTGAAGGGAATCGGGATTTGAGGCTTTCTTTGAACACATTCCTAAATGGAGAATTGTCCTCGATCAGCATCGTCTTAAACATTTTATTCTATCCTTTCTGTCTCAGAGGGATCCTTCTTTGAAAATATCCGTCGCTCCTTATTCTCCCTTTCAAGGAGAAGTGACTCGGCGATAAAGCTCTATATCTGATTCAAGTGTACTAGAGGTAAAGTTGAACGTAAATGGGGTGAAGATTGTATTTTGTGGTAGAGAAGACAGTATTTCTGGGTCAGCCTCTGGAGACACCGGAGGAGCAAGCGAGCGTGGGAGCGACGATTTGGGTCTTAACCCTGTAGGGAAGGGCAAAAATAGGATATCAATGGTGAAAGAAGAAACCCGGCGACCGGAAACGAGAATCACTCGCGGTCCGCCAAACTATCAGAAAGGTCACAAAAAACTTGCCGAAAACGTTTTCAATTTAGCCATATCATCCGGAGAGATATTGAGAAATCTCACACCCGATCGATAATGATTTCCGTCATCGCCTATTTGAGCGTCGGTCCAAACCACCTCGACAAGGGCTTCGACTGTATTCAACCCAGATTCGGAAGAGAAAAAAAGTCTCAACTTCAGGTTCTGGCCTATCTCCACCTGTTCTGGAAAGAGAATCTGTAATCCCCCTTCGCTGGCATCGAGAGCCTGGCCGGGCTGATTGCCTGACGAGTCGGCTCGATAATACTCTATCGGGAGACGGATTGGAAATCTCCGGTAGGTTCTTCTTTCAAAATTGGCGATCCCGTAGCGGGGCTTGGCTCCTTTTTCTGCTATTCCCATTTGGACCCCCTAATAGAATATTCGGAGAATATGAAATAGTTCATAGCACCCTACTAAATTTCTCGTGTGAGGTCAAGAAAAATTTTACGGTAGCTCCACACACGGTGTCTTCATGGACTCAACGACCGCTTCTTCACCGGAAACCACTTTTTCAGACCTCCTTGCAGATTGTTCTATTTTAAATTAGAATAGCTCGCACGTGATGAGGAACTTTCCTAAGGTGGTGTTATTTCCTTCAATCTGAGAGGGAAGGAACGGAAACGAATTTCTCCAATCATGCGTCTTAAACACTTGCGGAGGGCCGGATTATGCCGAGAATAGCCGTTGTTCAAAAACCTCCAAAATTGCTGGACCGTGAAAAGACAATTCTTGAAGCGGTCTCACTGATCGGCGAGGCGGTTTCCTCCGGAGCCTCGTTGGTCATTTTCCCGGAGGCATACATCCCCGGCTATCCTGCATGGATTTGGCGTCTTCGACCGGGCAGCGACTATGTTTTGAGCGGAGACCTTCATGCCCTCCTGCTGAAAAATTCGGTAACCCTTGACGGTGAGGACCTTCGGCCCCTGCGTGAGGCGGCGAAGCAACACCGTGTCACGGTTGTGTGCGGAATGGACGAACGTGACCATGAGCTGAGCCGCGGGACGATTTATAACACCGTAGCGGTTATCGGACCAGACGGCGAAATCTTGAACAGACACCGTAAACTCATGCCGACAAATCCCGAGCGGATGGTGTGGGGCGTCGGCGATGCCTCCGGTCTAAAAGTCGTTGAAACACCGTGTGGCCGCATCGGAACGCTTATCTGCTGGGAGAATTACATGCCGCTTTCGCGGTACGCACTGTATGCTCAAGGGGTTGAAGTGTACATTGCGCCCACCTACGATTACGGGGATGGTTGGATCGGCACCCTCCAGCACATTGCGAGGGAAGGCCGTTGCTGGGTTGTAGGAAGCGGAACCGTGCTGAGAGGACGCGACATCCCGGAGGCATTTCCGAGCAAGAACAGCTTGTACCCCGATCCTGAGGAGTGGATTAACCCCGGAGACTCTGTCGTGATCAAGCCGGGCGGGAAAATTGTTTCGGGGCCCATGCGAAACGACGAAGGCATTCTCTATGGAGAGATCGATTCTGCCAGTGTGGCCGCTTCCCGCCGCACGCTTGATGTGGCAGGACACTATGCCAGGCCCGACATCTTTCATTTGCATGTCAATCGGAAACCTTTAAAACCCGTGACGTTTGAATTCGAGTAACCGGGGATGGAACGAGATCGCTTCAACTCGTGAAGGCGGAAGAAAGAGATCAATCCGGCCACTTATCCTTCCAGGGCCTGGCCTGTTCGAAGGCCGCTGCCGCTTTTAAAACCGTGAGATCATCGGAACGCCCGGCCACGATCTGGACACCGATGGGCAAACCATCTGCTGTCCAGGCGCAGGGCAAAGAGGCCGCAGGCTGGCCGGTTAAATTAAACGGATAAGTAAAACCCAGGTAATTTAAAGGATGGACTTTCTGGCCGGCAACCTCCCTGGGCCAATCGATGCCCGTCGGAAAGGGAGGAAGAGGCAGCGTGGGCGTCAGGAGCAAATCGTATTTCGCGAAGAAAGGCTCCAGTTTCTGCCAAAGGATATGGCATTGGTTTACGGCGCGCACGTAATCGACTGCACTGGCCTTGAGACCAATCTCAGTTAATCTTACCAACCCCGGATCCAAGCGACCTTTCCATTCGTCCAATTGGGCTCCAATGGCACCCGCGCAATCCGCGGCAAAAAGGAGTTGAAAGGCATCGTGCATCAGCGGGAACTCCGGGGTGGCCTCTTCCACCTCGCACCCGATCTTTGCAAAAACTCGGGCTGCCTCCTCAACGGCCTCTCGGACTGCCGAGTCGACGACGACATGGCCCAGGTCCCTGCTCCAGGCAACCCGCAGGCCCTGTACGGACTTTTTCATTTCTTCTCGGTAACGGAGTTTTCCTCCCGGTAATGACAAAGGATCCCGGTCGTCCGGCCCAGCCATCACCTCCAACATCAGGGCTGCATCGGCCACGGTGCGGGTGAGAGGACCGTAGTGAGCCAAACGTCTCTCGAGCGTTTCCCAGCCTGAGAGCAAGGGATACATGGGTATTCTTCCACGGGATGATTTGAGGCCAAAGATTCCGCAGAAGCTTGCCGGCGCCCGGATGGACCCTCCGCCATCACTTCCAAGGGCCAAAGGCCCCATGCCGGAGGCTACGGCTGCTCCTGCACCGCCGCTCGAACCTGCTGGAGTCATCTCCGAATTCCAGGGGTTGCGTGTGATTCCCCATAGCGGGCTGTCCGTGACAGCCTTGTAACCGTGCTCACACGAATTCGTCTTACCAATGATAATCGCTCCGGCCGCCTTGAGCCTCTCTACCACAATCCCATCCTGGACGGGTATAAAATTTTCGTACATTTTTGAGGCAAACGTGGTGCGGATACCCTTCGTG
The DNA here is from genome assembly GCA_963765435.1 of uncultured delta proteobacterium. Classification (GTDB taxonomy): domain Bacteria; phylum Desulfobacterota; class BSN033; order BSN033; family UBA1163; genus UBA1163. The sequence continues at coordinate 2,019,378 of CAVXWK010000001.1, read as the reverse complement.
AGAATTAAGTCTTTAACGGACACGGGAAGGCCGAAGAGTTTCCCGTTGACCTTCGCCTGGACCATTTTCTTATCGGCTCGCCGCGCTTCGGCCATGGCTAAATCCTGAGTGATCGTGCAGAAGGCGTTGAGCTTGGGGTTCAGTTTCTCAATTCGGGCCAGGACGGCTGCCATGATCTCAGAGGGTTTCACTTCTTTGGCAGCTATCATCCCACTCAACTCCAGTCCGGATAATCTCCAAAGTTCAGCCATGAGAATCCTCCTGATTACCCAACATTCCCGAAGCGCTTACGGAGAACGAGCAATGGCGTCATAAGGCATGATGAATGAAAACGAGAAAAACTTTTGTTTTAGGAATAACGCTCTAAGCATGGACACATATTTTTACCTTCGTAGGCCTGGCCATCAGCTTTTCAATTTTGGCATGGATCTTACTTGTTTCCGGAACCTTCTCATATTCTTCCCAGTCTGCGACACTCTGCCAGGCTGTGATGACGATATAATTTTGAGGGTCATCCCGGTCTCGAAGCATCTCGCCTGAGATATAACCCTTTGAAAAAATGGATTTGGATCTTAATGTCCTCAAAAGTTTGGCAAAGTCCGCCTCCTTCCCTTTCTTCACCTTCCGATCGATGATAATTCTCACTGACATTGCGTTTCACCTCCTCAGAGTTTCTTGACAGCTCGTCTTGCCGGGGTTATCAACACCTTTACAAAACGTCTCATCCCGTACGGCCTTCATCCGCCTACGGGCTTGCCCGTGAGGCTCCGCTTAGGCTATTTCTTTTGGACATCATACGCTTTGATGACCAGATCCGTCATGTCAATAGACTTGGAAGCGAAGAGCACAGTGTTTTGGCTTTTCTCCAAAATGAGTGTGTACCCTTCATCTGCCCCCAACTTTTGAACCACTTTTTGGAGGCCAACAACAATGTTCCTCTCCATCTCCGCCCGCCTCTGATTGACTTCGTTCTGAACATCCTCCCCCCATCTCTGGATATCTCGAAGTCTGGTCTGGAGTTCTTTTTCTCTTGTCCCCCTGGCTTCTGGGGTCAGCATCATGACCTGTTTCTCCAGGGACTCTTTCATATCTTGAAGCTCCTTCTGCTTTTCGGCGACGAGGCGCTGAAATTGTTCCACGTCTTTGGTGAGTGCCTTTTTAGCCTCCTTCCCCGCATGGCATTCGTTGAGCGCCCTCTGGATATCGACGGACCCGATTTTTATACTTGAGGTTTGAGAATAAGCCCGCCCGGTCAGCAACCCTCCGGCAGCGAGAGAAAAGAGAACGCCCACAGCTATTCTAAAACTTTTTCCGTAAGTTCTCATTTCTTCACTCCTTGAAGTTGATCAATCGATATATTTTTTGGGATGAGATCCCGATTCAGCTAAGTTCTTAAAGCCCATATCCAACATGACAATCGGTTTTTTGCGAAGAGGATTAAGGCATGTATCGTGATTTTCCCTGCATTGTCTGACTATTTTTCTTATAAGTCAACACATAAAAGTATGGACGGATAAGGTTCCGAGATTTTATGGGGTTTCGTTCTCTCCGAGAGATAAGGCGGACTAGCTAAAGGAGATGGAAGGGGCCATTGTTTTGTTAACTACGACCTTGTCTTTATGATCAACGTTTCCTGGTGATGAGACTCATCGCCAAACGTGACCTCTTTTAGATTAGATTGGCTGCCGAGAACCTGTTTTAGTTTAAGATAATCTTCGTACGAAATCTGACTGAATTTTAGGCCATACTGATACGCCTCCCAATCATCCCAAATATATATGTCTTTCCAAATAATCTCAGTCATGGCACTGAATTTCTCGAATTTAAGTCTGTTTGAAAACGAGACTTCAACAATTATTTTTCTTCCAATGGGCATATCTTTGAAAGTCTGAATGAGGAGCCCCACTTCGCTTGCATTAATGACCAGTCCCGTGCTTTGACTCGAATCTTCGGTCATCTTAAAATTAAGGGGCATATTGATCAAAACTCGAGGATATTTCCGTTTCTCGTTGAAGTCAGAAGAACTGGTCATTTTATCCTACCCCCTAAGCGGTTTGGAGAAAAACGTTGCTATTAACTTCACGCAAATTCGATGCCAAAAGGTGGCTGATGGCAGAAGTAACTGAATTCTAAGGGATTAACTGAAATGGAAGAATCTTTCGAAGAATGTAAGAGAGGACATTTTTTGTCACGGGGGGAAATGATTTGTGCTGGTATCCCTCACCCACCCCTCTCCCCCTGCCTACTGGCAGGCAGGCGCTGGCGAGAAGGGTGGGGCGACGGACAGGCCTTGCGAATTATTGACGTAGCGCGACAGAAAGCATCTTTGGTTTTATATGAGTTTGACCAGGGCTCACTCTTCAGGAAGGTGGCTATCCCTTGAGAGTTCTTGTTCAATCCCTAAGCCTGTGTTATGTTTTCTGTCGGATAAGAAGATCGGACTCAAAATGGATGAGACCATCGTAGAAAGGTGGGAAATGTGGGGAAACTGTGTATCCCTATCGTCGAGACGACGGTAGAAAAGGCACTGATCGCTATCAAGAAAGCCAGCCAGTTGGCAGACCTTGTTGAGATCCGGGTTGACTATCTCAAGACAGTGAGCCTAACACCTTTTCTTGAGAGTCGGCACAAACCCCTTATCGTCACCAATCGTAGAGGAGAGGAAGGAGGTCAATACAAAGGGGAGGAGAGAAAGAGGTTGGCCGTTTTCCAGGAAGCTATCGATCTGGGAGGAGATTACATCGACGTCGAATGGGCAACGGAGCGGCCCTATCTGCGGAGTTTGATAAGGAACAAAGGGGGAACACAAGTGGTCTTGTCCTTCCATGATTTTCATAGGACACCTTCGCTGAAGGAACTACAAAGGCTCTTTGACCAAATGGTTCGATTGGGAGCGGACGTAATTAAAATCGTCCCCCTTGCCAGGTCCTGGGAAGATAATCTGAGCATCCTGTCGCTCATTCCCTTTGCCAAGAGGAGAAGACAGAAGATCGTTGCCTTCTGTATGGGTGAGAAGGGGAGGATCAGCCGCATCTTTTCTCCCTTTTTAGGAGCGTCCTGGACATACGCTTCGCTCAGGAGGGGCAAGGCTTCTGCCCCCGGACAGATGACGGTTGGCGAGATGAAAGAAATTTGGAAAGTGCTAAAACTCTAACGCATTTCTAAAACTTTCTCGGGCCCATCTTCGGCAGGATGTTGCGGGCCGATCCTTTAGGGCGGTAACTTGTTGCGGGAGAAGACGAGATGATCGATGCTCAGACCGAGCTTTACGGAATTATCGGAAATCCGGTTCATCACAGCTTGAGTCCCGCGATTCACAACCGAGCTTTTAGACAACTCGGTCGGAACGCGGTCTATTTGGCATTTGAAGTGAAGGATCTCGAAGAAGCTCTGAGGGGGATCAGAGGACTTGGCGTGAGAGGGGTGAGCGTGACGATCCCGTTTAAAACCGCGGTTGTTCCTCTTCTTGATAAGGTTGAAGCGTTAGCGAGAAAGATCGGAGCTGTGAACACGATTGTTAATCGAGGGGGAAAGCTGACCGGCTATAACACGGACTGCGATGCGGCTCTTAAGGCGCTGGAAGAAAAGATGAACTTAAGAGGAAAGAAGATCGTCCTTGTTGGGGCAGGAGGTGCGGCCCGGGCCATAGGTTTTGGCTTAAAGGAAAAAGACTGTCATTTGATCGTCGTCAATCGCTCGAAGAGGGGAGAAAGGCTGAGCAAGGAATTAGGATGTGCGTATCTGCCCTTATCCTCTCTTGCCATGATGAGAACAGGAGAACTTGAAGCCGACGTGATCATCAATGCCACCTCTCTTGGAATGTATCCGCGCGATGGAGAGACTCCCATTCCGAAAGGTTTGTTGAAAAAAGGGATGATGGTCATGGACATTGTCTACCAGCCCTCGCGGACAAAACTCCTCCAAGAGGCTAAACGAAGAGGGTGTGTCACGGTTAACGGTTTGGAGATGCTCGTGCGTCAGGCAGCAGCCCAGTTTGAGATTTGGACGGGGAGAAGTCTGAAAATCGGCCAGATCAAGAAAGCTCTTCTCAGAGCCTTGGAGGGAAAACCCGCAAAGCCCCGTTCTGTTGGATTTAAGAAGGGGAGGGGATGATAGAAATAAGACCCATCAATTATTGCGATGGGGTGGTCGCCGTCCCCGGATCGAAGAGCTATACGCACCGGGCCCTTATCGTTTCTTCGTTAGGCGATGGGGAATCTTCTCTGATCAATGCCCTTCGATGCGAGGATACCGAACGCACGATCGAGGGGCTGAAAAAATTTGGAGTGGAGGTCCATTGGGAAAACGATGGTTTTCGAGTTCTTGGAAAAGGGGGAATGTTTAAGGCGGCAGATGAAAAAGTCGATGTGGGTAATTCAGGGACCTCCATGAGATTTCTCACGGCCCTGGCTGCCCTTAAGACGGGAATCACTCTGCTGGACGGAAGTGAGCGGATGAGAAAAAGGCCCATCGGCGAGCTGTTGAGTGGTCTGGGAGAGTTGGGAGTCAAAGCCTATTCTCAAAGAGGAAACGATTGTCCACCAGTGGTTGTGGAGTCCCAGGGGCTGAAAGGAGGTACGGCAAGGATCAAGGGTGAAGAAAGCAGCCAATTTCTTTCCGGCCTCCTGATGGTGGTCCCCTACGCCCAGAGAGATGTAAATGTAGAAGTGACTGGTTCTTTAGCTTCCAAACCCTACGTGGACATCACTCAGGATGTGATGTCTGCCTTTGGCGTGGAGGTAAAAAACCAGGGATACCAGTCCTTTTTCATCAAGGCAGGGCAACGGTATCTTCCACGAGAGTATCGGATTGAAGGGGATGCTTCCAGTGCCTCGTATTTTTTTTCGGCCGCGGCAGTTTGTAGAGGGAGAGTGAGAATTGAGAATCTCAATCCAGCGACGATCCAGGGTGACATAGGATTTCTGGAGATTTTGGAAAGAATGGGATGCCGGGTGACCCGGGGAAGTGACTGGATAGAAGTGTCGAGCAAGGAACTTCGTGGGATCAAGGTGGACATGAACGGAATGCCTGATCTCGTCCCAACCCTGGCGGTCACCGCTGCCTTTGCCCGGGGGAAGACTGCCATTCAAAATATCGGGCACCTTCGTCTTAAAGAATCGGACCGCATCCATGCCTTGGCAGTAGAGCTGAGCAAAATGGAGATTCGCGTAAGAGAGGGGGGAGACGGGTTAGAAATCGAAGGAGGAAAACCCCATGGGGCAGAGATCGAGACGTATAATGACCATCGAATGGCCATGAGTTTTGCCATTGCCGGACTTGCTGTCCCCGGAATAAGGATTAAAGGGGAACGATGTGTAGACAAATCTTTCCCCGGATTTTGGGAGACGTTGCAAAAGCTCTACTGATTTTACGTGAAGTCAGAAGTCAGAATTCAGGAGTCAGTATGGAAAAAGCACCTGCAAAGAGTTTTCAAGATTTAGTTGTCTGGCAAAAGGCCCATCAGTTTGTTTTGTCTGTTTACCGTTTCAGCGAAGGTTTTCCTAAAACAGAGAGCTATGGCTTAACTTCTCAGATCAGGCGAGCAGGCATTTCTATTCCAGCTAATATAGCTGAGGGTTTCAAGAAGAGGGCCAGGGGCGATAAGGTCCGATTCATGAATATTGCTCAAGGTTCTATTGAAGAATGTCGGTACTATTTAATTCTGGCGAAGGACCTTGGATATGGTGACAGCTTGGATTTATTAGCTCATCTCGAGGAGGTTAGCAAGATGTTGCACACATATTCCTCTTCCATTCTGAGTTCTGACTCCTGACTTCTATAGGTTTCTTGATGAACATCGTCTTGATCGGATATCGCGGTTCGGGTAAAAGTGCGGTGGGAAGCAAGCTGGCCGCCCGCCTCAAGAGGAGGTTTGTGGATACGGATGATCTTACCGAAGAACGCCAGGAACTTCCGATCAGCGATATCGTGAAATCCCACGGATGGAATCATTTCAGGAAGATAGAGAAAGCTATCATCGAGGAGATTTCAAAAGACAATAATCTGATCATTGCTCCCGGAGGAGGAGCGGTGCTTGACGCAGACAATGTCAAAGCTTTAAGACAAAACGGATTCATCATCTGGCTTAAGGCAGATCAACAAACCCTTCTCAAAAGAATTCAGAAGGATCAAGCATCCCCAACCCGAAGACCAACCTTGACAGGAAAAGGTACACTGGAAGAGATAGAAGAAACCATATCCCAACGGGAGCCGTTTTACGAGAGGGCTTCGGAAGTCCAAATCGATACGTCCATGTTGGCTGCGGATGCGGTTGTTGAAACTATTTTAATCGTCCTTAAAGAGAGGGAGGAGAGGATTTAATATGGCGGGTAATTCATTCGGAACTCTGTTCAGAATCACCACGTGGGGGGAATCCCACGGCGAGGCCCTGGGAGTGGTGATCGATGGCTGTCCGCCCCGGTTAGATCTTTCGAGCGGAGACATTCAGAAGGAGCTTGATCGAAGAAAGCCCGGGCAGGGCAAGGCATCAAGCCCTCGAAAAGAAAGGGATAAGGTGGAGATTCTTTCCGGGGTATTCGGGGGAAAGACGACAGGAACGCCCATCTCCCTTCTCATCAGAAATGAAGACGTTGATTCCAGTTCGTATGAAGAATGGAAGGAGGTCTTCCGACCCGGTCAGGCTGATTTCACCTATCAGGCCAAGTACGGAATCCGAGATTTTCGAGGTGGAGGGAGAGCTTCCGCAAGAGAGACTGTGGGAAGGGTGGCTGCAGGGGCCGTGGCCAAGAAGATTTTGGAGAAAGAAAAGGTAGAGGTTCTGGCCTATACCATTGAGCTTGGGGGAATTCGAACAGAAAAGATAGATTATAAGGAAATCGAAAGAAATGGTTTGCGCTGCCCGGATCGGAGAGCCGCTGCGGCAATGGAAAGCAAGATTGAAGAGGCCAAAGCACGAGGGGATACGTTAGGCGGTATCGTGGAGGTGCTTGCCCGAGGCTGCCCTCCAGGATTGGGAGAGCCGGTATTCGATAAATTGGAAGCTGATCTTGCCAAGGCGTTGATGAGCATCGGTGCGGTGCGGGGCGTGGAGGTTGGCGCGGGGTTTGGCGTAGCCCGCTTGTTTGGATCAGAATGCAATGACCCCATTGGACCAAAGGGATTCGAAAAAAATGACGCCGGTGGAATTCTGGGTGGAATATCCAATGGAGCGGATATTGTGCTGCGGGCGGCCGTGAAGCCTATTCCTTCAATTCGCCTGGAACAAAGGACAATCAGTCAAGCGATGCGGCGCGTCTCACTCCGGATAAAAGGCCGGCACGATATCTCCGCTATTCCGAGGATCAACCCGGTCTGCGAAGCCATGGTGGCTCTTGTCCTGGCCGATCATTGGCTCAGGCAGAAAGCCATTCATCCGTCCTTTCTTAAGGTTGACAGGAGAATCTAATTTACATTTTTCTTATTCTCCGCCTTGTCGAAAAATAATTCCACGATTCCGTCGCTGAGGCAGAACCTGTTCGGCGTATCCTCCGCCTCCAAAATAATAGTTCTGTCCATGATCTTCTTCACAATAAAGGCCTGCCCGGTTAACTTATCCCTAAACCTATCTCCTTCTGCAATTGCCATAGGGAATGACCCCCCTTGATTGAGAATCCTTTTATTCCCCTATGGATTTAGCAATTTGAGTGCCAAGAGGGGTTAATTCATATAAGGACCTGATATTTAATCGTTTCCGGGGAGAGATAAAATTTCGCAGAAATAAGATTTATGGCCTTTTTTGTCCATCTTATGCCGTTGATTTGCAATGCTGCGTTTTTCATCATGTCTGATCGATGGGATGTGATTATTCCGAGGGCGGGAATAGGGTATCTTACAGCCCTTTAGAATTTTTTTGTGAAACTCGTGCGGCTGTATCTAAATCTGAGACTTCCTGGACACCCGCATGATCGTCGCAAATACTCTTCTTAAATCTCCTTCCTTCAGCGGACCCTTGTTCTTTCGTTTTAATCTATCTAAAATTTCTTTTTCTCTCTCGGCATCATAGATTTTCTTGCCGATCCTCTTTTTGATTTTTCCTATTTCCTGGCTGATGCGGAACCGGCGATTGAGAAGGGTCAGCAATTTTTGGTCAAGGAGATCCAACTTCCTCCTGTTTTCCCTCAATTTTCGAGAAAAATCGGATTGAGCCTCTTTTCTCATTGTTTAACCTCTTTTAAATGCAGTCGAAATATCCACGCCCGTCCTTCCCTATTGCTGAGGCGTCACCTCCGTGCTATATTCCATCATGATGACACTCAAACCTTGCCATGCTTACTACTATGGGGGGCTTCCGGTAAAAGGATCGAGACGCAAGGGACGGATGCGCGTGAAAGAAAATAAGCTCTATTTTGAAGTCCCGGCAGGGAAGGGGGCTGAAAGAATCGACCTGAAAATTCCTTTTTCACGGATGGAGAAGATCTTTCAGACGCGCGACAATTATTATGGCGCCGATACGATAATTTTTAACCTGTCCTTTTACGATGAAAAAAATAATCCCTTCACCCTGCGATTCGCCCCGATTTTTCTCGTCCCGAGAAGAAGAATCTACTACCAGAAGCAATGGCATGACTATTTAGCCAAAGCCATCAGCTCTTTGGGAAGCGCCTCTCCCCTCCCCACCAAGTAGTCTTTATATTCCTCATAGTTGGGCTGAACCCAGATCGGCGTCCCGAAGACTTCGTGCATCATAATGTTGAAAGCCACTTTGGTGATGTAGTATCGATGATGGTGCCTCAAAATAGGATTGGGTGAAAACATCTTGAGCATTTCTCTGGGCCGCCAATAATAGCGTCTCATGATGTCCCGGTAGATGAAGTTCAGCTGTTCCAGGTCGTCTACTTCCTGTGCCGACATGACCGCATGGAGGTAATCGTAATTCCGATAATCCCAATCCTTGATCCTTCCCAGTTGCTTCATCTCGTTAAAGAGTGGAGTTCCAGGAAGAGGGGTGATGAGATTCAGACCGAAATGATCCACATATTGTCCGAAGAATTTGAAAAACTCGTTGCGGTCCTGTTCTGTCTCGTTCCAGTGCCCGATGAGGAGGGTGGCCATGACCATGAGCTTATGTTTTTTTAGAAGCTCCATCGCCTTCATAGCCTGCTCCGTGGTCTGATGCTTTTTGATATCTTTGAGAACGGAATCGGAATGGTATTCGAGCCCCATCATAAATTGATAGACCCCGGCCTCACGAAAACCGTCCAGCAGATCTTCATCCCGGATCACGAGGTCCGCCCTGGATTGCAGCCAGAAGTGCTGATTCGTCTTTCGCTTCAGCATCTCCTCGATGAATCCGATGCCTTGCTCGCGTCGGACGTTGAACGTATTGTCGCCCACGTAGAAAATATCCCGGTGATACTTCTCTTTGAGGAGCTCGAGCTCATCGGCGATCAATCTTGGACTCCTTCTCCTCCAGGTCTTTTTGTAAAAGGCCGATTCCGAGCAGAAAGTGCAATCCCAGAGGCATCCTCTTGAAAAATTGACCACAAGCCCTCTTTTCCCTTCCGACGGAAGAGTCACAAAGGGGTGATCCATTTTGGCGAGGTGATAAGCCGGCATTGGAAGGGTGTCGAGGTCTTCGATAAAGGGACGATCTCCGGTATAGACGAATTCGCCTTTTTCATTGAGATAACCAAGACCCAGGACTCTGGAGAGATCTTGCTTCTCCCTCACGGCGCGGAGGAACTCCGTCAGCGTGACTTCTCCTTCGCCTACGCAGATATAATCGATGGCAGGACAACCCCGGAGTGTCTCTTCGGCCATAAAGGAAGGGTGTTCCCCTCCCATGATGACGATCGTTTTTGGATTAGCCGCTTTGATCAGGCTGGCTGCGTTCATCCCATCATAGACGAAGGCGGTGCAAATGACGGAGATGCCCACGACCTCGGGTTTTTCTCTCCGAATTTTCTCCTCAAGGTCCCTCCAGGGATTTTCGTTAAGGGTGCAATCCATATATTCAACGTCCATTTGCTCCCGTTCCAAATAGGCTAATAATTGGAGGCATCCCGGCGAGGGAGTCCAGGCTCGAAGAATGGTCCAGATTTTATGCGGGGGATCAACCAGTAAGAATCGCATAAATTATTCTCTTGTAGGAGGGGCCTCTGTACCTGCCTTGATCTTATCGGTCTCGCCTACAATAAATGGGGGCGCTACAATTACATCACGTCGATATATGGGAATTGTCATTTGGAAGTTGCGGCGAGCTGTCGTCTCACCTTGCGTTTGATGAGCCATTTGAACAACGGGAACCGGAAGAGAAGATGGAACCGCGGAATCTCAAAGATCTCTCCTGAAACAAGCTTTGCCGAAAAGTTTTTAACCTTTTGGGCCGCCCGCTCCACTTCCTCTTTTTTCACCACCGCTACCTTCTCGAAGACGGTGTCGCAATAACGGCAGCTTGAACAAGACATCTGATTACAATTCTTATCCTTAAAATGTTCGATGAACCCTTCCAGTTTCTTGTTGTCCAGGTGAATCAAGTCCCTCACTTCCAGGTCGAAGACCTTTTCCAGTTCAGAGATCTTCATGATGTTTACATGTTTGGGCTGGATAAAATATTCCATATGAATCGGGGTGAAAGCCCCTTTTCTGGGGAGAGTGAAAAGGTCCAGAATATTTCCGTCATAGCGGCGGTTTTCATAGACCCTGACGTTTTCAAGGAGAAGGGGGGTTCGTTTAAATCGCTCCGTGATTTTGAAATGCTCGTATCCGATGGCCTCATAGTGATGGATATCTTCCGGCCGTATCCATGGAGATTTTAGCAGCTCTACCGGGTCCGTTAGTTTTCGGTACAGGCAGAGATATCCCGGATATTGGAGATAGCATGCATGGTCTTCTTCGCCGCTCCTGGACGCATGGCCGTCGTGATTGACATGCTCGTAGTTATAAGGGCACTGCCAGAGGCAGATATTATTCAGGATCAACTCCAGATTGCACTTCACGGCCTTCCGGATCGCCTCAAGCGTTTTGAACTCGCGGTTAATATGCTCATCGACAATGATTTCTTCCACGCCCATGTCTTCGTATTGAAGAGCTTTTCTCACGGTATTGACCCGCGCGGTCGTGGACACTTTGATTTTGAGTCGCGGGAAACGTGTCCTCACCAGTTCGATCAGGTAGGGTAGGCCGACGGTCACCGCGTCGGCGCCGGAATGATCGATCCATTCCAGGAGGTCGATGATCTGTGCGTAGCCTTTTTTCGAATATTCGAGATTTCCGAGACAGGGGGCATTGATAAGATAGCTGAACTCCAGTCCTCGATCGTGACACGCCTTAATGTAATTCTCTACATCTTTTCGATTTATCTGGGGAAGGACGAAGCCCGGCCTTGCCCCTCCGACGATGTCAAAAGGGAGTTTGCCGAAGAGAGCGTCCACGGACGTCCCTTGAACGGCATCCAAGAATGCAATATCCCAGTTGGCCCCAACCCGCAATTTCATGGATTAAAAGTAACACGCAGCGGAACACGTTTCAAGGGAAGGGAGTTGTTACGACATAAATCTCACACTTTCCCTCTCCCAGTGGCCTGCCTGCGCGAAGCCGCTTCGGCGAAGGCAGGGGAAAGGGCGGGGTGAGGGGCCTACGTTTGTATTAGTAATGATGAAAAACGCTTGTAAGATGAAGTGGACCTTTTACGCGGCGGTACCAACAGAAAAGAAGAATTTTCAATCAGTCAGAGTAAAGTTTACTACACTGGTGCTTTGCCATCTCCCTAATCCGTCCTGCGACTGAACATACCAATAGATAGTATTTCCCGTTACGTCTCCAACCAATTTCCGAATAGAAAGCCATTGGCTGGAAGTCAACGTTGTTGTAAAAGGGTCTGTATTTTTCTTAAAAGAAAGAGATAACTTCTTCGTGTGAAGATTGAAATCAGAGTTATTCCCAAACCATACAGTAAAAAGTATGTTGCAATTGTTGTCCCACGAGATGGTAGGCGGTGGCGACGTCTTACTTATGTTAGAATTGTCGGGGGGATTCAGATTCCCAACAGGCCCTGCTGCGCCGACAGTAAAGGAGTAAGGACTGCTTTCTACCATTGTTCTATCCTTTTTGGTTGCAATCACCTTCCAGTAGACGGGCCCTCCACTGGTGCCGGGTAGAAGAAGAATTCTCTTCCAAACGGCTTTCTGAATGCTTAATAAATTCGATTGCAAGTTTCCGTTTACCTTGAAGGAGACTCCCGAGAAATCCTTGTTTACGGAGAATTGGACCCCAATGCTGCTAAATATTTTACTGTTAATGGGATCCCATTGAAATGTAGGTGGATCGGCATCGACATAATCGCAGGCAGTAAAGGTTACGTTGTCTGGGCCCATTACATTACTAAGGGAATCGGTCACTCCGGTTCCTTTAAGGGTCACGGTACCAGGGTTTTGATCGGAACTATTGGAGGGTATGTTTGAATTGGCGTTAAAGTATCCCGCAGAAGTTGGCAGAAATCCGTAAGTTATTTTGCAAGCTTTAGACGGGGCAAGAGACTGGTTCGAACAACTGTCCGTGCTTATGGAGAAAGGAGGAGAAGGAGAACTAACGCTGTAGATGGCCAGGTAGTCATTTCCAGTGTTCCTTACCGTTACCGTCTTCTCCAAAAAGGCCCCTGTTTCCACTTTTTTAAAGTCTAAACTTGTTGGAGAAATTGAGATCCGAGGGGCCGTATATTTAAGCAAAACGCCTGTCGTATTTGAGACATCTGATCCTACTGCCCATCCGCTGACAGCACCGATTAGGTCAATCCCTGAAAGTCCCCAGTTTGATGAACTGACAACGAGTGGGGGTGGGCTGACAGAGGTCCATGAGCCATTTAAAAAATGGAGTAAGACCCCTGTTCCATTTGTAATGTCCTGTCCTACCGCCCATCCCTCACTGGAGGAGCTGAAGTCAACAGATGAAAGGCCCCAGTCCGAACTGACATTGGGTTGGCCGACGGAGGGTGGGCTGACGGATGTCCACTTGCCATTTAAAAAATGGAGTATGACCCCCTTGTAATTATTTTCCCCGCCGGAATAGTCCGTTCCTACCGCCCATGCCTCATGAAGGGAGATATAGCGGACGGCTGAGAGCCCCCAATCTGAACTTACATCGGGGGGCACGATAGACGTCCAAGGGACGCTGCCCGAGAAACGGAGTATGACCCCTTTCCCATTTGCTGAATCCTGTCCTACTGCCCAGATGACGTGAACGGATGAGAGTCCCCAATTTGAACTCACATTGGGCACGAAGAGAGATTGCCAGGAGCCGTCTGAGAAATAGAGTATGACCCCTCTATTATTTGCCAAATCCGTTCCTACTGCCCATCCCTCGTATGAAGAAAAGAAGCTGACGGCTGAGAGCCCCCAGTTTGAACTTACATTGGGAGGAATCACGCTTAAGACAGGCCATACTAAACCGCTGCCGGAAGCTGCTGCGGCAGCTATATTGGAAATGGGTGTGCTTTTCTTAAAGGTTGAAAGAGTCAGGCTCGAGGTTGTTGACGCTAATGTTGTAAATGTAAGATCGCTGCCGTAGCCCGTACCTATTGAATTCGTGGCATATGCCACCACGTAATAGAGGGTACTGGCTGTCAGCCCGGTAATGGAGCTGGTGAACGAACCTGTTCCTGTCCCGTCGCTGGTGCAGTTGACTCCTCCGACGACTGGGTTTGGCGATGTGTCCCAGCAGACCCCATATGCCGTAACGGGTGCTCCGCCATCAGAAGTTACGTCACCGCCTGCAGTCGCTGTTGTGGAGGTAATACTTGACGGCTGCGTAGTGGTGACAGTTGGCAGTGTTGAGGTCGTTGTTGTAAATGTGAGATCGCTGCCGTAGCCCGTACCTATTGAATTGGTGGCGTATGCCACCACGTAGTATTGGGTACCTAGCGTCAAATTGGTAATGGAGCTGGTAAATACACCTGTTCCTGACCCGTCGTCGGTGCAGTTTCCTCCAACGACTGGGTTTGGCGATGTGTCCCAGCAGACCCCATATGCCGTAACGGGTGCTCCGCCATCGGAAGTTACGTCACCGCCTGCAGTCGCTGTTGTGGGGGTAATATTTGACGGCTGCGTAGTGGTGACGCTTGGCACATTTGCTACCACCGGATTCGCAAAATAAATCAAAACCCCTTTCTGATTTGCAATATCCCGTCCTACGGCCCATCCCTTGCTGGAAGAGGTGAGATCGAGACCCGAAAGCGCCCAATTTGAACTTACATCAGGGAGGGTTGCGGATATCCAATGGCCATTTGCGGCGAAATAGAGCAAGACCCCTGTTTGATTTTGGGAATCCTGTCCTACGGCCCAGGGGAAACGAATATTAAAAAGCTCCCAATTTGAACTGACAGATGGCGGACTAACTGCAGTCCAGTCGGCATAAGCCGGGCCATTCAAGATGAATTGACCCGTGAGAAAAAATGCGTATAACAAGATCCATTTGGACTTAGGGTTTTTTCCCATAAAATACCTATCAAGGGTTAGGCATAGTCCAAAAATAATCTGTAGTTTTGGTTAGAGTATAAAGCGGAGAGATAATAATGGCAAGAAATTTTTCGAGACTGCTGAGTTAGTATGTTCACCCCTCCCAACTGGGTTCGCCATCAAGGCCCAATTGTAGTGGGTGAGCGCGCCAACGAAGCCGTAATCACTCAATTTTTACCTTGATCTCCTTCTTCTAAGTTCCCTCAGATTTCGGAAGGATGACTGTCAAAACTCCATTTTTATATGAGGCGCTGATCTTGTCGCTCTGGACCCCCGTTGGAAGTTGAAAGAACCGGGTAAACGATCCGTAACTTCTCTCAACGAGGTGATAATCCGCTTCTTTCTCTTCCTTTTCCTGTTTCTTTTCGCCTTTGATGGTGAGCATTCCGTCGGAAAGAGAGATATCGATGTCTTTGGCATCCATTCCGGACACTTCAGCTTTCACCACCAACTCGTTCTTTGTCTCCGCGACATCCAGAGAAGGAAGCCATTCTCCGCCTTCCTCGGTTCTCTTTCTTAATCCGCCCTCTAAGAAAGAGTCCCAGAATCGGTCCATATCCCTCCTCATCCTCTCAAATTCCCTAAAAGGTGCCAACTCCCTAAAGGGCTTCCATGTTGTTAATTCCCATGCCATATATCATCACTCCTTTCTTCCAATTTCTAGAAAAGAAATAATTACGGCTTTTGAGTTTGTCAAGTCCTCTGGTACACCCAATGCCCTGGAAAAAATCAGGAAATTCCTGATATGCAAGGCCTGGATGAGCGGAGATGAAGCAAATAGCAGCTTTTTGATTCTACTCCCAATTGCTCCATCCGTTACAATTCAAATCATTCAACCATGAAAGAATTTCCTTGAAACTGAGATTTTTTTTGCTATGATGAAATTATATATCTCAGAAAGGAGGAAGGATATGGCGTACACGGCAAAAGACTACAACAAGCTCATCGGGATGGAAGGGTTTAGCGAGACCTTATTGAAGAACCATTTTACTCTCTATCAGGGGTATGTGACCAATACCAATAAGGTGCTGGATTCCCTTTCTGAAATGGCAAAGGGAGGGAAGATCGGGACCCCTGAGTATGCTGAATTGAAGCGCCGGTGTGGCTGGGAGTTCAACGGCATGCGGCTTCACGAGCTCTACTTTGAGAATTTAGGGGGTAAGGGACCGTTGAATAAGTCGGGTAAACTCGGGAAGAAGCTGGCTGAAGAGTTTGGGAGTTATGAGAATTGGGAGGCCGATTTTAAAGGAGTCGGTACGATGCGGGGCATCGGATGGGCGATCCTTTACCAGGACGCTGCGGGCGGCAAATTGATCAATCAGTGGATCAATGAGCATGATGTCGGTCATCCCGCAGGCGGCAATCCGCTATTGATCATGGATGTCTTCGAGCACGCCTTTATGACCGATTATGGGTTGAAAAGGGCCGATTATATTGCAGCCTTCTTCAAGAACATCAAATGGGAGGCCGTGGAAGGCCGGCTGAAGTAAAAAGTCCGTGTCGTAATTCGAATGGAAGCAGGTGAAAACGGGACGGACAGCCGGACTTCAAAGCTTTAGAATGCGCACGTTTATGTTAGAGGTCATTGTCGCCGTCACGAGGAACTCAATTTTTTCATTATCTTGAACTTTCCCATTCTCACAGATAGAGGTTGCGCTCTAAAGCTTTCTCATCCGTCTGTCTGTCCCGTTTCTTAGGATTTCTACCGCTTATCCTCATTACGGCACAGTCTCTGGCGAAGACGGGAAGGACGAAGGAATTAACGGCGTGTCGTTTTTCGGGTTTCTTTGAATTTCCTCAATCTCTCGGCGGCTTGTTCGAGGGTTTCCATCCTCTTGGGAAAACAAAACCGAACCTTCGTCGTTCCCAAAGAAGGGCGACTGTAGAAGCTGCTGCCCGGCACAGTGGCTACGCCGAATTTCTCTACCAAGTGTAAAGCAAAGGCCACATCATCTGAAAAGCCAAAGTGGCCTATATCCGTCATAATGTAATAGGCCCCGTGGGGACGGTAGATACGAAATCCGGCTTTTTCTAAGACCTTAGAAAAAAACTCCCTCCTTTTCTCATATTCCTTGGCCAAAGTCCGGTAGTAACTTCGATCCATCCGCAGGGCAGCTGCTGCGGCCTCCTGAAGAGGGTGCGGTGCTCCTACGGTCAAGAAATCATGAACCTTTCGGATGGACAACGTCAGCGAAGAGGGAGCAATGGCCCAGCCCACGCGCCATCCTGTGAGACTATAGGTCTTGGAGATGGAGTTAATGGTAATGGTTTGATCTCGCATTCCGGGGAGAGAGGCAATGCTGATATGTTCGGTCCCATCGTACAGGATATGCTCGTAAATCTCATCGGTCACGGCCACGACGCCCCATTTCACGCAAAGGTCGGCGATGAACTGCAATTCCTCTCGGGAGAAGACTTTGCCGGTGGGGTTATTGGGTGTGTTGATTACGATCGCCTTCGTCTTGTTATTGAAGGCTTTCTTGAGATCCTGCTCGTCAAAATGCCAATCCGGCTCGTGGAGGGTAACGAATCGCGGCCTTGCATCACAGAGGATAGTATCCGGGCCATAGTTTTCGTAAAAAGGTTCGAACACAATGACCTCTTCGCCGGGGTTGACGATGGCCATCAGAGAAGAGATCATGGCCTCTGTTGATCCGCAACAGACGGTAATCTCCTTTTCAGGATCTATGCTGACCCCGTTATACCAGGCAAATTTTTCGGCAATGGCCTGACGAAGATTGGGCTCTCCCCAGGTAATGGCATACTGGTTCAAATCTGCGCGAATGGCTTGCACCGCCGCTTCCTTAACCTCTTCCGGGGCCGGAAAATCAGGGAATCCTTGAGCCAGGTTCACACCGTCATGCTTGAGACAGATGCGGGTCATTTCCCGGATGACGGATTCTGTGAACTTCACTGCCCGTTTGGAAGAGGCGCTCTTAATCATTGTGTATACGCATAAACTGAATAATAAACGGGTTCATGACTCTTCCCGTAATCGGGTGGACTATTTATGCTTTTTCTTCCCCTCTTTGGCAAAGAGGGGTTAGGGGAGATTTTATACCCTTCAATTGCTTTCGTCTCAATTTAAACCAAAGCATGTTTTCAGCATCTGTCATATTTTTTCTCAGATGCCGCGACAATGATTTCAACTGTTGTCATAAGAAAGCGCTTATTCTTAAAATCCCCTTTCATCCCCCTTTGCCAAAGGGGGATAATAAGGATAATAGCCATATCTTCACGGAGTTTTTACCCAGTCACGATGAGCTGGCTTAATTATATATGAGAAGACAGGACTTTCGTCAAGAGATTATCAGAAGGAAGCATCTTTAATCTGAAAAGTGATCGGTATGTTTGCCCCCATGGTGATTGGAACGTTTCCCTTCATGGCAGGAATAAATGTCCATTTTTTCACTGTTTCGAGAGCGCATTGATCAAGCACGTCGTAGCCGGAAGACTGTTTTACAAAAATATCTCCTACCTTGCCGTTGGCGAGAACCTCCACCTCCAATAAGACTCTCCCTTGGTATCCTTTATCCCTGGCTTCCTGAGGATAGGGAGGTTTTGGATTCTGGGCATATCTGGGTGAGCCTGTACCCGAATCGCCCCGACCTCGACCCCTTCCACCCGCTGATCCTTTCCCCGAGCCTACAAAACCCGATCCATGAAGGCCGGAGCCCCCTCCTCGCTCGACGCCGGTCCCTTTCCCAATGCTGCTCCATCCGGCCCCTCCCGTTCCTCCTTCACCCACACCACCGGGGGTACCTCCAGACCCTATGCCGGTTCCCGGTTTGGCTGAGGCATTTTTTTCTTCATAAGAGAGCATATTAGGGATAGGAAGAATTTCTTCTTCAGGTTTGGAGTCCGTTTTCAAATCCGATGTCTCAGCCATGGGTAAGGGAATCGGCTTTTGTATGGTTTGATCATCCTCCTTGAGCTTAGTGAGTTGTTTTACTTGTTCCTTGGACTTGATTTCTTCTTTTTGGATTTGAGGTTTTGCAGGAGTAGGCTGCACTGCCTTGGGCAGAAGGGGTTTTGAGTCATTCTGGAGGGATAAGGGCTGAATGGCCACCCTATAAACGGGAAGCTTATCTCTCGTGGTTCCTGTCTTGAGGTTAAAAATCAGAAGACTGATCAAGGCAAGATGGAGAAGCAAGGAGAAGACGCCTGTCCTCAGCAGTCCGCCTGTATCCGGTTGAGGAGAATCCACAAGAAAGGGAAGTTGATTCTCTGTATTTTCTAGTTCGTTCATCTTTTTAGTTCGATTCCCAAGCCAGGATTCTTCACACCCGATTGCGTCAAGACATCCATCACCTGGATCACGGAATCATACCTGACGTTCTTGTCCCCGTTGATGATCACAAAGGCGTCCGGCCTGCTCCTCATCATCGCCGTCAACTTATATTTGAGCGCCTCTAAATCCAGCCTCGTATCCTCCAAATAAACCTCCCCCTGCGCATTGATGCTGATCACAATGTCTCTCGACGGCTCCTCCGATTTCGTCGCCTTGGGCAGTTGCACCTTCAAACTGGATTGATAGATAAACGGCGTCGCGATCATGAAGATAATAAGCAGTACCAAGACCACGTCGGTAAACGGGGTGATGTTAATCTCCGCCATCAATCTGGATCTTCCGCGCTCGCTCTTCATGCTGCCGATCCCCTGCCGATCAGGTCGATGACCTCCGAAGCACAGAGTTCCATATCATGGATAAAACGCTCCACCCGCTTCATAAAGTAGTTGAAGGCGATCACGGCAGGGACAGCCACGAATAGCCCCATGGCCGTACAGACCAGGGCCTCGGCCACCCCCCCAATCACAATGCTCATCCCTCCCGCTCCGGCCGCCGCAATGTCATGAAAGGCCCGAATGATCCCTAACACGGTCCCAAAGAGACCGATATAGACCGCCGTGTTGCCAATGGTCCCCACAATGCTCGTAAAGCGCTCCAGTTTCGTCGTCTCAACCGTGATCTCCCGCTCCATGGCACTGGATATTTCTTTCTCATGGTGATCATGGAGGACGAGTCCGGAATAGATGACGTTTGAGAAAGGGGCACGGGTGTGCGTGCAGATATCCATCGCCTTTTCAATACTTCCGCTTTTTAATGCCTTCTTGATTCGAGCCATGAATTCCGATCGTTTGGTTCTGGAGCGTCTTCGGTAATACAGGAGCCTTTCCAGAAGGATGGTGATGGACAGGAAAGAGCAGAAGAGCAGGATGTACATCGTAAAACCACCGATCTGAATGATCTCCAAAATTGTTTTCCCAGCAAACATCTCAGTTCTCCTTTGAGGATAAGGCAAGCCTATATGAAAAAAGTGTACCATTTATTGCTGCGGCGTGCAAAGCAAAGTATCATTCGCAAGCGATTTTATCATTCGAGGGGCTCCGCTACGATTTTAAGAACCGGTGCGGCACCCGAACATGCATACCCTAAGCCGTTCTGCAATCCATCCTGTTTTCTTCTCGTAATCTTTTTGTGTTAAGCCAAATAAAGAAAGGCAGCCCGGACAGAGTGATCAGGAGACCTGCGATGGAGGTCAAAGGCTTGGCATAGGCTATTTGAGCGGCGATCCAAATATAAAAACAAATAAACAGAAGAGGGACGACAGGATAACCTCCGGTGCGGTAAGGTCTCGGCAGGTCCGGTTTTCGCAGACGCAATATAAAATGGGCCACGCCTGCGGCAATAGAGGAGAGGAGCATCACAAACACCACATAACTTAGCAGCTGCCCAAACGTTCCTAATGAAACCAGGATGCAGGCTAAAATCAGTTGACTCAAAATGGAAAAATGGGGCGTGCCGTACTTGGGGTGAAGCCTTTTGAGGGGGGACCAGAAAACCTTGTCCTCAGCCATCGCATAATAGATGCGCGTTCCCCCGAGGATGGTCGCATTGATGCTGCCGCTGATAGCCAAAATGATCGATAAGGAAACGATCTGAGCGACTCTGGGGTTGAAAAGGATCCCTGCCGTAACTTGTGCCACGTTGACAGTCCCTTTCAGTTGTGAGAGCGGAAGGGCATAGAGATAAACAAGATTGATAGCCGTGTAAAAAAGGATAACGATAATTGTCCCCAATAACAGGGAAAAGGGAAGGTTCCTCTCGGGGTTTTTGACTTCGGCCCCGATGTAGGCAGAAGCAAACCAACCGCTATAAGTAAAAAGCACCGCAATCATGGCGGGTCCAAAAAGTTTGGGAAAAGGCAAAGAGGCTGAAGAAGCCGTCGTAAAGTGCTGCCAGTTGCCGTTTCCGGATGTCAATCCGCCTAAGATTAATGCAAGAACGATGAGCAGGTTTCCCAGGGTGAAAATATCCTGCACCGTCCCGCTCAAGCGTACCCCCCGGTAGTTTACAAAAGAGAGGAAAAAGATGATCGCTACCGCCAAGAACTTTTCTGAGAGAGCGAAATGAAGAGGAAGAAAGCCTTTTATATAGGCAACCATTGCAATGGAAAGCACGGCAATGGAGCCTGGGGTGATCACCCAAAAGCTGACCCAGCCCAGGAGAAAACCCGCCCATGGGCCGTATGCCTCTTTTAAGAATTGGTAATCTCCGCCCGAGCGGGGAAACATTCCCGCCATCTCGGCATAGGTCAAGGCTCCGCACAACGTAAGAAGTCCCCCGATGACCCAGATGGCGATAAAAAGCAGGGGTTGGGGCAGTTCCCCGGCCAGAAAGCCGCTTGTGGTGAAGATGCCTGCCCCAACGACATTACCGATCACAAGCAAGGTGGCGTCGAAAAGGTTGAGCCTCCGCTTCAGCTGCATGCTTAGGCTCTACTTCAGGCACGGGCCGACATAGATCATTCCTAAAAATTGTTCCTGTTCCTTTTCCGCCACCTCAGCCACTTCTGCAACCGTGGTTTTGACTATATATCCGCTGTCAGAATATCCTGCCCTGTAGACAAGCTGAACAGGTGTTGTGTTGGCGAAGTATTTTTGGAAAAGGGGTTTGAGATTTTTCAGCTCCTTCAGTCCGATGAAAATGACAAGTGTGTCTCCATTGTCGGCCACTGCCTTGAGCATCGCCTCGTTGGTCTTTAGACCTTGGGGAACGGTGATGACGATTGAACCATTACAGCCAAGATGTTTTCCAATCATTGCATTGGCGGCATTGAAGGCGCTGATACCGGGGATGTAATGGGCCTCTTTCGATAGGTCGCCGAGCCAATGCATCCAGCTTGGATAGAGGGTGGGATCTCCATACTCCAAAAAGGCCACGGTTTTACCGGCCTTGAGCCCATCCCGTATGCTCTGGATGTCTTTTCTGTTTAGCTCCTCCAATGCTTTCTTTTTTTCCTCAGGGGATAAATTGGGATGCTCTTTGCTGAACAGGTGTTCAATGTGTTTCAGAGTTTCGAAAAGAACAGGTTTGTTTCCCATGTATTTGCCAAACCGCTTTTGGATATCTTCCGGACAGACAAAAACATCGGCCTTGCCCATAGCAGAGATTGCTTCTAAAGTAATCAAATTAGTGTCCGCGCAACCCATTCCGATTATGTAAAAGCTCGATTTTGGCCTAAGAGTCATGACTTCAATTTTACTCACGGCCTTGACTGTCCTGTCAGCAGAGAGATCATCGGGTAAGATCAGCTTAAATTTCCCGTCCTTCTTGAAAGGTTGATTTGCCGCCTGATCGGCAATCATGATGCTTTTTCCTCTTGAAGATAAGAACACTTCTCCGCAAGAAAGAAGGGTACGGTAACCATCAGGCGCCGAGATGACGATGGCTTGATTTACATCTGGCGTTACGCCCGCCTTCTTGAGGAGCTCTGAAAGAAGGACCCCGCCGTAAGTCTCCAGGCCGTGATAACCTGCTCCGTCTCCTATCATTTTTGCCGGAGCATGAGTACGAGGATAGGAAGCGAGGTCCGAGATATTCAGTGTCTGTTTCACATCGCCTGTTACTGTAAAACTGGGTGAGAAGAGGTTTTGCGTTCTTTTAAAAGCCAATTTGAGGTGAAGGTCCACGACTTCGATATTCGTGACGTCTTCGAGGCAGCGGTCTGTATAGAAATCATTGGCGACGACAAGTTTGGGAAGGCCTACCCGCCGCGAAAGAATATCCAGCCTGGACTGAAAGACTTCCGGTCCATGACAAATTTTGCAGTCTGCATGCGGTATAATCGGACCGCTCGAAAAGGCCAGCACCACTTCTCCGGGGTTGCTGAAGAATACTTCACCCCATGAGAGCACGGTCTGCTTCCCCTCTTTATTCCGCACCACGATGGCAAGGTCAGTCTGTTTTGAAAATCCTGTCTCTTCTTTCTCGACATAGGCAAGTTCGAGTAATGTTTTTAACGGAACCCCCCGGAAATAAAATGCGCCGTTATAGCGATGATCCATGGTCACCTCATTCAACCGGACCGTAGCGGCCTCAAGTTTCTGGAGGTCCTCTAAGGTCAGATTCAATGGCTGTCGGACCGCACCCGTGACGCTGACTGCCGGTAAGGATGCTGTCCATCCGCTCACCGTGAGGAAACATAAAAAGCAAATAATAAGTGAAAAAAGTGACAACACTAACCTTTTTTTCATTTGCCCCTCCTTTTACGATTACATGGGCCTTCAGAGAGAACCCTTAATCGCTAATACTTCGCGGAAATCCCGGCATAAACAAATCGCCCCTGACCAGGAAAGCCATATTCTGACTGATAGTTCTTGTCGAAGAGGTTGTTGACCGCTATATAAGCCTCAAAATGCTTCAGGAAAGTTGTTGAAAGCCTCGCATTTGCAGTAAAGTAGCCGTGGACTAATTCTATCGGCTGAGTTGGATATTGGGGGGTTGGAAGCTGGCTGAAGATCCTGGCCATATAGAGGCCTTCGAGATCAAGATGCACGGCGCCTTTAATGTAAGGAATCGTGACGTAGGGGATCGTATAATGGGCCCCTATGTCAATTTTATGTTCAGGGATGTTGACGACATCGCTGGTTACAGCACCTATGCTCCTGTCTTTGGCATCATTAAACATATAACCGGCATTGAGGACAAGGTCTTTCATGGGAGAAATTTCTGCATTTACCTCAAACCCCAACAACTGGATTTTGCCGTAATTTTGGTACTGGGCCAAAGGATTTTGAATAGGATTTGCACTACTACTGATGAAATCCGAGATGTCATGATAGAAACCTGCAAGTTCCACCTTTGCGTATTTGGATAAGGATTGGGAGACCCCAAGGGTATAGTTAATTGTTTTTTCTGGCTCCAAGTCTGGATTTCCGCCTTTGGATGTATAGAGGTCAGTTAGCGTCGGGTAGCGCACCTTTCGGGCAATCGAGCCAAAAAGTCTTGTGGTATCAGTAAGGTCGTAGTTAGCCCCAATCATCGGTTCCAAGTTACGGTATTCTGGCAGGCCAGCAAGAGCTCCCTGCCCGGTGTAAACTCCTGCCATGTTGAAATTGTCCTGCCTGGCCTTCGTAACAATAAACCAATCGTAGCTCGTTCCTGCAACGACAGATAAATGTTTTATTAGGTTAAACTCATTCTCAATGGCAAGGGACCCCGTTTCGGAAAATGTTTGTGCAAAAGGCAGGTAAGTGGCTTCCGTCTCCTTGTGGGAATCCACTCTGTAGTTGAAAGCGGTCCTGATGGTATCCCACTCCAAAGGCCGGAAGTCTGCAATAAGTGACCCACCCAAATTGTAGTCTTCGTACCTGCTATCGGCAAGTTCGTTGGCATAATTCGGATCCGAATACGAGGTGTAGTCATCGACGTGATTGTGATAAAACAACTTCCCCTTGAGGGTCAACTGGTCGAAGATCTTTTGCTGCCCGCTCAGATCCATGCCCCAATCGTCGTACCTGGGAATCTTGTCAAAGATGGATGAAAAGAGCCCGCCCGACGGTGTGGGGAACGTCACCCCACCGTATATGTCTGGAGGATCGCCTTTTTCTCTGGTGATATAATGGAAATTCAGATAGTATTCTGATCCCGGATTCGGATCGATGCCCACTTTCGCCCAGAGGGCGTCCGTCCTGTAGTCAGAATTAAGGCGAGGACCCGTATCTTGCAAGATAGCGTTGGTAGTGGTACTTGAAACATGTGGGATTCTTGTCGTAATTTGCCCAATCTGTGGAATGAAAGCATTAGGCAAACTCCATCCATCTGATTGTTGATGGGTGTAGCTCAACCAGTAGCTGAACATACCGACCTTCATGCCGTTCGAAACCGATTCCCTGTTGTAATTGTACGGCCCATACTCGAAATTTGCGTCAATAGAAAGTTTTTCAGTGGCTTTCTTCGTAACGATGTTAATAACCCCCACGAAAGCATTCGGTCCGTAGAGGACAGAGGCGTCTCCCTTGGTGACCTCGATTCTGGCGATGTTGTCTACTGGAATCTCATTCAGATCAAGGTATCCGTATTTGGTTTCATAATAAGGGACGCCATCAATGAGGACCAAAACATGGGTCTGATCCAACCCATGAATTTGAACCAGGGGCTGGTTTTTACGTCCCGTTGAAACCCGAATGCCCGGGACATACGTCAGAGCTTCGGCAACGGTAGTGCTATTCGTGGCCTTGAAGTCTTCAGGGGTTAGCACATTGGTGATAGCCATCTCCTGAACCGCCGGCGGTTTCTGAGAGAACACAAAGATTTCCCCGAGGTCAAATACTTGGTAGTCTTTCTGGGCTTCACTTTTAGCCGTTTCATCTGCCAATGCTACGCGTAAGAAAATAAGTGAAATAAAACACATGCCAATTAAAAAAAATCCCCTCTTCTTCATAAGTCCCTCCTCCTTTGTTGAGATTTAGAAACCCCTTGATGGTTTCTTCACGTCCCCCAATAATCTGCACTGATGATGCAAATCGAATCTAACCCAAATCAATCGTTAGGCATCCTATAACAAAACGCAAATGCTTGTCAAGAAAAATTATTACCTAATCACTACTTATTCCTACTTAATACTACTTATTGCTACCAATCCTTGTTCGCAAGCTGCGGCCTGCCCGTTAAACTCGGATGCGGATGAAGAAGGATTCTCTGCTTGAAGAAACAATGAGAAATCGGGACGGTTAATCCGGCGAGGTCTCGTGTTCAGGTGATTAGTCACCGGCTAAAAAACATATGGCTTCCTGTGTTCGCGGGTGAGTACGCTCCGGCCGAATGCACGGGCAATAAAAGTTGATGATTTGTGTTAGTAACAGGGGAATTATTGGCATAGCTTCCGATACAGGGCTCCAATGGGCTGTTCTTCCATCACAGGAACCCATTTATCCGATTGTTCCCTGCGGATGGTGCAGGGAGTATCGTCACCTTCTCCCGAACAAAGCATAAAAACTTTTCTACGCCACTCTTTTCTCGGACAGTTTATTTCCGTCACGTTTACCTGGTACGCCACTTTCTCATACTCACTCCCAGTGAATCCCATGGACCTCAATACTTCTTTCGTCTTGAAGACTTCTTTCCACCAAACCCTTACGATCCTCTCTGGAGATCTTGAGACGGTATCGGGGTCGTAATAAAAATCGCATTCTGCGTTGCTCAAGAAGAATTTCCAGGTCCAACTGTCTCCATGTGCTTCGGTTTGAATCTCTACAAGACCGATAATCACAAGCATGGTTCCCCATATCACCCATAATCGTCTCTTTTTGCCCATAATCTTTCCCCTCTCTGTTCAAATCTGTTTGCTTGACGAACCCTCAAAACAACAGGGACGCCCTGCCAGATTGATGATTACCGTTTCGAAATGGTGATTATCTAGAGTGTTCATTCGTGGTTGTAATATACACTTTTTTTAGGGTTTTAGGAAATGAAAATTGCAGGAAGGAAGAGGTGAAAAAATAGGTCGCAGCTTCCACCTGCTAATCTTCATTCTGAGGAAATGATTGAATTGATGATTACTCGAAGAAATCTTCACCTCTCTCTTCCCGAAGCCTTACTAAGGTCTTCAAGAAATTTAGGATGACTTTTATAACCTAACTCCTGTGCCTTTTTAACATTTCCCCAAGATTTGTCATATTCTTTCTTGAAGTAATAGACAATTCCCCGATTGTTGTAGGCCTCGGCGTGCCTCGGGTTGATCTCCAAGGTCGTTGGTTCTGTTTTTTAGGGGCACTCTGACAGGCAACGATTAAAGAAACGACCATAACTAATACAAACGCATTAAATATTTTGTGGGGCAACCCTTTAGGGTTGCTTTAAGCAAGGCTAAAGCCTTGCGCTACATGTAAAATGATTTAACGCGTTTGTATTAAAATCGTCAATAGAGCGAAAAGTTTATTTCGCATTTTCTCCTCCTTCTACTTCCTGCAATGAGGGTAGTTTCCCGAAATGAAAGGATGACGTGCGTTCATTATAATGAACCTTCTTGCCTTCAATTGCGCTCCTGAAAATTTATTCTTGACAAGGATTGAAGAATTGGTTATCCAAAATACTAATTAGTAACTATTGGTCATAAAATGGGCAAATAAGCTTTTTATCCCAGCCGACGAGTGTTCAGTATGCTGAACGATTTGCTGAACCCGGGACGCTAACAAGGGAGTCACGTTTAAAAATCCAAGAGGAGGAGGAACTTATGAAAAAGAGAGGCTGTTTTTTTATCGGTATGTGTCTTGCTGTTCCTGTTTGTTTCGGCCCTGCTTGGGCAGAAGAAGTGGCTAATAGTGAAAGTCAGAAAGATTACCTAGCATTTGACCTTGGGAAAGTGTTTGTGAGCTCTGAGAGCCCGCCGGTCGTTGCCGGGGAGTATTCGGCGCCCGTGACCCCGGCTCAATCTTCCCCTCCTGCTCAGCCCTCCAATCTCACCCTCTCGAATTTCTTCACTGCGGGATGGGGTGAGCCATGGGTCCACCGGTACACACCGGGAGGGGCTCCGGACATGGCACTGTTGCATGTGACAACGAATTTTCTAGAGCAGGAATTTCGGTTTGATTCCTACCATCAGCGTAATCTGGCCACCGATGATCATAGCAGTAGCGACTTCATGGATGCGTTGGTTGCCTATGGTGTTGATCGCAGGTTCATGCTGGAAGTGGTTGGCAACTATACCTGGAAGGTCGGGCAGCCAGGCGTCAATAGTGTTTCCGGAGCTGGCGCTGCATTAGTGGGTCGTCTGCAGTTGGTGGACGTTCCCGGGTCCTCGTACGACTTTAACTTCCGCGTCTCATCTCCCAATCCGGGGATTAATACGAAGACAACCACATTGGGTTTTGCGTTTGCAGGCTGGAACGATTTGAGCATGCTTCTTGGATTGGAAAACACTGGATTGAACCGCATTGGACTTTACTACCACATTCAGGAGGAGACGTATGTGGGACCTGCCTCGCCGCAACCTTTGCGCAACGACATTACTTATGCTGTTTCCCTGGCCAAGACATGGAATGATCCGAAAAAGCCGGTCTTTGGGAGTTTCACTACTTTTGTCGAGTTTTATGGCACCACGGATCTCGATGGCAGTACCCATGGTCATACTGACTTCAATATGACTCCGGGTATCCGCTTTAGGCTGTACCATAGCCACGTGGTGATCGCCGGGATCGATTTGCCTTTAAGCAATCCTCATCAATTTCATTCGACCTGCAGGTTAACATACATCTATAATTTTGACTAACAACTTAATTCAGATGAGTAAATAAATGGAACGAAAGCCGAGAGAAAACTAATATAGAATACTAAAAGGCAGGGTCAGAGATGGCTCTGCCTTTTTTGTTTATTTCCTTTGGTAATCATCAAATCCAAGGCCAACCTGCGATTTACAGATAAGGTGAAGTTCGCAACCCCCCTTTCCAAGGACTCCTTCCTCCTCAGAGAACAAGTTTACCTCAATAGTGCAGATTTCAACCGTAATTGACAATTCTTGCATTATGATGAGTGTGCATAGTCAAGGTCGTCGAGATCTCTTGACAGCGATAGATTCTGCGACTACAATTGAGTTTAAATATTTTACAAAGGAGGCAAAATTATGAAGCTAAGTGCTCGTAATGTCCTTAAAGGCAAGGTAAAAACCGTCAAACATGGGGCAGTTAATTCAGAAGTTACCATTGCACTTCCCGGAGGCGTTCAGATCGTCTCTGTCATTACTAAAAAATCAGCACAAGATCTCCGCCTTTCTAAGAGTAAACAAGTGTATGCGGTAATCAAAGCCACTAATGTGATGATTGCCACAGATTAAATCTGCCTGTGTTTGGACGCCTTCAGGTGTTCAACAAAATTCAGATCGTCAATAGTTTGGAGAAGAAAGATATCACCCAAGCTCTCAAAAGGGAGCATTTCGGGACAACTATTCGCCAGGAATAAGTTTCTATTCTATCCTTCTCCACAAACCGACTTCATCCAAACAATCTGACTTCCGTCTCAAATCGAAGAGCCGTTGCATTCCTCTGACAGGGGACCTCTCAAGGAGCCGAATTTAACGCTGATTAATAAGGATTTTCGAGTAATAAAAAGGAATTGTTTGTAAACCTATTCATTGACAAGTATTTCCATC
Organism: uncultured delta proteobacterium; assembly: GCA_963765435.1. Taxonomy (GTDB): domain Bacteria; phylum Desulfobacterota; class BSN033; order BSN033; family UBA1163; genus UBA1163. The sequence continues at coordinate 1,990,499 of CAVXWK010000001.1, read as the reverse complement.
TCCTTTAATATTTTATTATTTATGGGAGGAAGCCATGTCTGAAGAGATGTTGAATACCAAAGAAGTGGCCAAGTATCTGGGAATTCATGAGAAGCAGGTCTATGCGCTGATCAAGACGAAAAGAATCCCGTCGACACGGGTGACGGGGAAATGGGTCTTTCCAAGGAAATTGATCGAAGAATGGATCGAATCAAATGCCAAGACAGGGCTTGACCAGGCAAGGCAGAAAAGCAGAAGGATTGAAGGAGGACTTCTGGCATCGGGGAGCAACGACCCTATCCTCGATATGCTTCAGACTTCCGTGAAAAAATCGTATCCTGAATTTTATATTTTCTCAGCCAATACAGGAAGCACGGACGGGCTCAAGGCCTTGAACACGGGTTATACGGATATCGCCTGGTCCCACCTTCTTGATCCCAAGACCGGCGAGTACAACATTCCATTTCTTCCGCAGTATCTTCCGAATATGAAACCGGTGGTGGTCAACCTCTTCCGCCGGGACCTTGGTTTTGTAGTGGCTCCCAAGAATCCGTTTCAGATCCAGGGATTCGAGGACTTGACTCGAAAGGGAATCCGGTTTGTCAATCGGCAGAAGGGTTCCGGAACGAGGGTGCTTTTGGATCAGCACCTGAAGCGACTGCAGATCTCCCCTACGAAGATCAACGGATACGGAAAAGAGGTCTACACCCATTTTGAAGTGGCTCTTTCGATCCTCTCAAAAGAAGCGGATGTGGGTGTCGCCACCATCGCCGTTTCCAAACTCCTTGGTCTCCCGTTTATCCCGATCACCCAGGAAAGCTTTGATATGATCCTCGACCAATCCACCTTTTTCGAAAAAGGAGTCCAGGCTTTCATGGAAGTCCTGAACTCCCAGGAATTTCGAAACAGGGTTGAACGGTTGGGAAGCTACGATTTCAAGAATTCGGGGAAAGTTCTCTATTCAAAAAAATAGTCTAAAGAGGCATGGGCATGGGGAAATGGATTTCTGTTAAATTCTTCCGTTTCGTATTGCTCCGTTCCTTGCCGGGCGTAGCTAAAGTGTGGTGGTTCGAGGAGGAGAGATTGTGAAACGACGGATCGGCCAAAAGATTTTCTTATTAGGCGTCGTCGTCTTATTTCTCTCCATTACAGGAGTTTTCTCCGTCCAGGCGCAGGAGAAGACCGTCATCCTTGCCACAACCACCAGCACGCAGGATTCCGGACTTCTTGACGTTCTATTGCCAATTTTTGAGAAGGAGACCGGTTATTTCGTCAAGACGATTGCGGTAGGCTCTGGTCAGGCCATGGCCATGGGGCAAAAGGGAGAGGCAGACGTACTCCTGGTCCATTCTCCTGAAGCGGAGAGGAAATTCATGGCCGGGGGTTATGGAATAAATCGAAGGCTCGTCATGCATAATGACTTTATCATTGTTGGGCCCCCAGGCGACCCTGGGAAGATCAAGGGAGCAAAGTCGTGTGTAGAATCTTTCAAAAAGATCGCTTCTGCGAAGGTGTTATTTTTTTCCAGAGGAGATACCTCGGGGACCGACGCAAAGGAGAAAGCCATCTGGAAAACCGCGGGCATAAATCCTGAGGGGGAAAAATGGTATCAAGAGACCGGTCTTGGAATGGGTCAGACATTGAATGTGGCTGCCGAGAAGAAGGGGACCACTCTTACCGATCGAGGAACCTACCTGGCATTGAAGAAAAACCTCGGACTCGATATTCTGGTCGAAGGGGATGCCATTCTGCTCAACATCTATCATGTGATCGAGGTGAATCCTGCAAAATGGCCCAAAGTCAACAACGCAGGGGCAAAGGCCTTTGCTGACTTCATGGTTTCCAAGGAAACCCAGGGCATCATCAAGACCTTCGGCGTTGACAAATTTGGGTCTCCCCTTTTCTTCCCGGATGCGGGGAAGAAGGATGAAGAAGTTGGCAGGTAAATCTTGAACTCGAAATCCTAAACTCGAAACAAACTCAAATGCCAAAACACAAAGCACAGAACACAAAACTGTATGACTTAGGAAAATTTGGTTCATTTGTTGAGAAGCGAGAATTACCTCTTGAGTTTTATATTTTGGATTTGTTTAGGATTTAGAGTTTTGAGTTTAGAGTTTAAACCACTTTGGATTTCTTCGATATTCCAATTTTGAAATTGAGGTGAGGATGGATCTCATCCTTGAGGGGATCAAAAAGGCTTTCTGGTTGCTGATTACCTTTGATCCTGAAGTCATGGGGATCACTCTTCTGTCGCTGGAGGTTTCCGGTATAGCTACCCTCGTAAGCCTCTTGATCGGGATTTCTACCGGAGTCGCGGTAGCCCTTTCCAGGTTCATCGGAAAGAGAATGGTTGTGAGCCTCATCAACACCGGCATGGGTCTTCCACCCGTTGTGGTGGGCCTTTTCGTAACGCTCTTTTTGTGGAGGAATGGTCCTCTTGGTTTTCTTGAAATTCTCTATACACCCACGGCCATGGTCATCGCCCAGACGATCATCGCGACTCCGATTGTGATGGGTATTACCCTGGCAGCCATTCAGCAACTTCCCCAGAAACTTCGACTTCAAATTCTGTCCCTCGGGGCGACTCGTCTTCAGATGGTTTGGATTTTGATCAAAGAGGCGAAGCTTCCACTTTTGGCTGCGGTGATGGCAGGATTCGGCGGTGTCATCTCTGAGGTGGGCGCCTCCATCATGGTAGGCGGTAATATCAAGGGTTATTCCCGAGTTCTTACCACGGCGACCGTTTTGGAGACGAGTCGGGGAAATTTCGATGTCGCCATCGCCTTGGGTATCATCCTCCTGTTGCTTGCCTACTTCGTCAATCTGATCCTCACTCAGATCCAACAGAGAGAAAGACCGAGATAAGTCAAATTTCGGATTTCGCCTGCCTTCGCCGAAGCGGCTTCGCGCAGGCAGGGAATGCGGATCGCGAAATGAAAGAGATGGGCCAACAAATACCAATACTCGAAGCAAGAAATATCGAGGTGAATAGCGGAGGAGCAATCCTCCTTCAGGTTCCGTCTCTCTCAATCCAGGAAGGGGAGATCTTTTCTCTAATCGGGCCAAATGGAGCCGGAAAGACTACGTTGCTTCAAACCTTATCCCATTTGTTGAAACCCTTCCAGGGCGAGCTCTTCTTTAGAGGGAAAAGGGTAGAAACGAATCATTCCGTATTGGGGTACCGGAGGAAACTGGCCATGGTCTTCCAGGAGCCTCTTCTTTTTGATACAACGGTCCTTAATAACGTCGCGTCCGGCCTAAAAATCCGCGGGATGAAGAGGGATGAAATTCATGACCGGGCCATGGAACAATTGGAGCGATTTGGAATCGGTCATCTCAAAGGTCGTTCTGCGAAAACGCTTTCAGGAGGGGAAGCGCAAAGGGCGAGTCTCGCACGTGCCTTTGCCCTTCGACCTGAAATCCTTCTGCTGGACGAACCTTTCTCTTCCCTCGATCCTCCCACCCGGGATTCCCTGATGGAAGACCTCGAACATATCCTCCAGCAGACCCGAACGACCACAATCTTTGCCACGCATGATCGCCTGGAAGCCTTGAGACTGTCAGACCGCATTGCGGTGATGAACAAAGGGAGGATCCTTCAGATCGGGTCTCCCGAAGAAGTGACGAATCATCCTGTCAATGAATTGGTGGCTTCCTTCATGGGCGTGGAGGCGATCTGGACCGGAAAAGTGATTAAAAGAGATGGCGGGACTTTTATCGCATCCGTTAAGGGTCAAGAGATCGAGGCCGTTGGGGATGTCCCCTTGGGAGAGACTGTGGTTCTATGCATCCGGCCGGAGAATGTCACCTTGTCGATTCGGTCCTCCCGAGAGGGAACAAGCGCCAGAAACGTATTCCCGGGGAAGATTCTAAAGGTCGCCTCTTTGGGCCTTTATCAGAAAGTCCAGCTTGATTGTGGGTTTCCACTCGTGGCCTATGTGACGAATCATTCTCTGGAAGAATTATCATTAGTGGAGGGAAAGGACGTGAGGGCTTCCTTTAAGGCCACCGCGGTCATGGTCATCAGGAAGTGAGAATAATCCGAGAGAGGATCCGAGGAACTGAAGGCGGGAAAAGGCAGGGCCGTTTCTGGTCCTGCCTTTGATTTAATCTTCCCTTGATGGCTCAAGATATCAAGGAGCCCATTAAGCAGCTCTTCTCAGGGCTTCGCGAAGTTGATCCGCTCCCCTATTGCTGCAATCCTTTTTTACAATGATGTCCGCCGGTCTTACGCCTTTACCGCAGTAGGCCGTGTTCATGCTATCCCTCACCGCAATCACAGAGCCTTGGAGGTCCAGTCCTGCATAGAGGCCTTTTGCCTTTGCGAAGGAGACCAAATCAGCGGTGACATTGGGGACGCCGGCGTTCGCCTGAGCTCCGCCGCCCACTGGGCCCAGTGCGACCGAGATATCTCCGCCTAATTTGACCGATGAAGAAAGCAGCGAATCAACAGCTTTCCGGGTCATTGCCAGCATAACTACCTCTGCGGCTTCGCCGCCGATCTGAAGACCGAAGGTCACCGAGCCGATGGTGTAGAAAGCAGGTTCGCCCCATCTACCTGTTTTTTCATCCCTCGCCAAAAAAACACCGGTCCCACCGGAACCACCCCAGATGAATCCTCCTTTGAGGACCTGAGGAAAAATCAGCACTCCTTTGGCGTGATTTACGTTTTCGTGAAGCCAGGCGTAGTTCGAGTCATGCATGAAATCGTTAAAGGTAATCCTGGCTTTGTCCACAAGCCCTTGAACCTGTTCCCTATCTTTTGCGATAGCGGGAGTATACGATGCAAGAACTATCCCGATCACGAAGAAAGCCAACATCATCATCCCAATGTTCATACCGTTTTGTCCTTTCCCTTTCATGTTTCCGTCCTCCTTTCATTAAAAATTACTCAATATAAATATAGGAATCGAGTTGCAAAAAAACCAGCGGGAAGATTATTTTTGCGAAATTTTTCCCATGGCCCTACCAGAGAAAAAGAAGCAAATGATTGTGGAAAGATTTCAGATGGGAGGAAGGTACTGATTCGAAAGATCTTAGAGATTTTGGAAGAAGGCTGCAGAGGCGGGGAAAAAAAGGTCTGAAGAGGGTGCTTCAGGCTATTTTCAATATCGTATAGTTCTTGGCGCCCCCTGGGGTTTGTACGATGACCCCATCCTCCACTTCCTTTCCAATTAAGGCCTTACCCAGGGGTGAAGCGATTGAAATCTTGCCGGACGAGATGTCTGATTCGTCGGGTCCGACGATCTGATAAGTGGCTTTGCCTGCATTATTGAGGTTTTCTAAAGTGACCACAGAGCCAAAACCCACTTTCCCGCTTGGGAGAGGAATGGTATCAATGATCTCGGAGTTGGACAATTTTTGTTCAATTTCTCGGATCTTCTTTTCGATGAACGACTGGTGTTCCTTGGCTGCCACATATTCTGCGTTCTCACTAAGATCTCCATGGGCACGCGCCTCCTCAATGGCCTTAATCACTTGAGGCCGGACGACCTTCTTCAGGTTCTCCAGTTCTTTGTGAAGGTTGTTATATCCGCTGCGCGTGATTGGACTTCGTGCCATGAAAGATCCTTTAATGATAAGGGTATATAACTGACCGAGGTCGATCTGTCAACTTGCCGTTGTGCGAGAATCAATACAGCGGTTCCGAGACCTCGTGCCATGGTAAAAAAGGCCCACCTCATAGGAGATGGGCCTTTTCGTCACATTTTGGTCTGGCAGCAATTTTTCAACCCTTGATCAGCCTGGGGAGCATCATATGGTGGTGAGGGCATATGGAAGCGGGGTTTTGGTAGGCAGCGTCCGCAAAAGCCACCATATATTTTCTGATATCTGCAAAAGAGACAAGCTCATCAACCAACCCTTTTTTCGCGCAATAAATGGGTCTCGACTTGTCATAGTATTCCTGTGCCAGGGCATTCATTTTGTCAATGACGGGCTTGAGCGGTCGGCCCGAATCCTTTTCTTTCACCAGTCTTCTTGCAAAGGAGGCGACGGCTGCGGTTTCTCCGTGCATGACATAGATCTCCGTCGTAGGTGTACCCAGCGTAAACACATTATTATTGTTCGCCTGAGGACCCCCCATGATATAGTGGGCAGCGGCCGTTCCCTTTCTCAGGACGATGCACATCATGGGCAGATCGGTCTGCTCGATAGAGTAAATCAAGGATTGGCCCAGTCCAAGGAGCTCGGCTTTCTCCGCAATATCCCCTACGTCAATGCCGGTCGTGTCCTGAAACCAGATGATCGGAACTCTGTCTCTCCCGCATTGGGTGACGAATTCGTTCATCTTGATGAGGCCCTGTCTGTAAAGCTTTCCACCGACGCCCGGATAGGGCGCATATTCGGGATATCCTTTGGGCAGAAATCCCTGCCGATTGCCTATGATTCCAACCAAGAGACCGTCGATTTTTACCAGACCCGTATAGACCTCCGGGCCATAACCCGGTCTGAACTCCATGTGTTCGCTGTTATCCGTCAGCCTGGCAAGAACCTGGTCGAAATTATAGGCGAGCTTTTGATTGAAAGAGACCAGATAATCGATCTCTCCGGGCGAGAATTTGGGTTCTTTCGGGTCAGCGACCCTGAAGAATTTGGGATCATAGGCCGGAAGATACTTCATGTATGTTTTCAGTCCGTCCAGGACGCCTTCTTCCTTTTCAAAGACAGCCTTGAAAAAACCGGTGGAATCGTAATGGATCTCCACGCGCCCGGGCGGAACAGATTTGAATTTTCTCGTCGCTTCGATAATCTGCTCGGCGCCCTCTTCATCAAAAAAACCTCTTGGACTCATTCCGCTGACAATGCCGCCACCTCCTACCGCAATGTTGCAATTCTTGTGGGCCAAAAGAACGGTAGGACTAACCCCCTGGTATCCGCCGCCCGCAGGATTGGTACCATAGATCCCCGCGAGGACGGGAATGCCTAATTTTTCGAGCTCAGCATGCCTAAAGAAAGTGGTTCCGCTTCCTCTTCGGTTGGCGTACACCTTTTCCTGTTCAGGGAGCTTCACACCGCTGCAATTCACCAGCCAGACCAGAGGGAGGTGGAGGCGCTTTGCCATATCCGTCACCCTCAAGATATTTTCTGATTGACCGGCAATCCAGGCACCCGCCATGACCTTATTGTCAAAGCCGATGATGACAGCCCACTTGCCGCCGATTCTGCCCAGACCATCCACCACGCCGGTGGTGCCTGATTCCTCTTCCATCGGGTCGAAAAGGGTATGTAAAGGACACCATGTGCCGGGGTCCAGCAAATATTCAAGCCTCTGGTATACGGTCATCTCTCCCCTCTTATTAATTTCCTCCGTGGGAAGACCCGCCTTTTTCACTTTTTCCACGGCTTCTGCTATTGTTTTTTCCACTTCCCTAATTTTCTTGACATTTTCATCCGCCTGCTTCAACTGTTGCTCAGTCAACGCTTTGCCCAAATCGGTCATCTTTTCAAAATATGGTTTCATCGAAAATCCCCCTTACGTGGAATCAAAAAATTTTTCCACGGCATTTTTAACAGAAAAGAGTTATTATAGCAAGAAAAATTTTTGTTTACTTTTCGTGCATTTCTGGTAATTTATAGGCATGAAGATATCCACAAAAACTCGATTAGCACTGATTTTTTTAGCCGTCGCCTGCTTCATGGGCGTTGTAACGAGTCTCATTGTTAACTCCCTTATCACCAATCAGATTATTTTTGAAGCCCAAGAGAGGGTTAAAGAAGATCTCAATACAGCCAGATATGTTTATACCTCCAAAATTAGAGACATCGATCGGACGATCCGCTGGACAGCGGTCAGACATGTGTTGAAAAAGGGATTGAAGGAGAAAAATATCTCTCCCATTCGGAACGAGCTTGAAGGACTGATGGTTGAGGAGGAACTTGATTTCTTGACACTGGTGGACCGGAACGGAGTGGTCGTATTCAGATTCCACAACCCCCCCGTGTCAGGAGACAGTTTGCTCCACGATCCTTTTATTGAGATAGCCCTGGAGAAAAAGGAGATTTCAGGGACCCAGGTTCTGTCAGGAGATGAGTTGTCGAAGGAAGGGAGGCGCCTGGCGCAAAAGGCTATCATCCAATCCATTTCCGTTTCCAAAGAAAAACCGGCCAGGAAAATAGAAGAGACTTCCGGAATGGTATTGAAGGCGGCCAGTCCGATTATTGATTTTGATGGGACCGTTTTAGGTGTCCTGACAGGAGGGGTGCTCCTCAACCGAAATTTTGAGATCGTGGACCAGATCAAAAACATTGTCTTCAAAGACGCGAAATACAAAGGAAAGGAAATCGGGACAGCCACCATCTTCTTAGGCGATTTGAGAATCTCGACCAATGTCGTCGATCAACAAGGAAATCGGGCCGTCGGGACTCGAGCCAGTAGAGAAGTTTATGAGCGAGTTCTCGGAAAGGGACTTCCGTGGATACAAAGGGCGTTTGTTGTGAATGATTGGTATATCACCGCCTACGAACCCCTACGGGATGTCGAGGATAAGATTGTCGGGATGCTTTACGTGGGGATGTTGGAGAGCAAGTACGCTTTGATGAAAGAAAAGCTGATCCTTCTTTTCTTCTTTTTCTCCATGTCAGGAATGTTGATCGCCCTAACCGTCTCCTTTCTCCTCTCCTGGAAGATATTTAAAAGATAATTTCCCCTTAACCTAACCCCCCTCTTTCCCCCCTTAATTTAAGGGGGGATGAAGAGGGGTTATTACTCTTCATCCTTGTGTTCAGCGTTATCTTCATGCCCCTGATGTCGTCCTCGCCTTCTTAATCCCCTGAGGAAGCCCGAGATCAGAAGCCATAGGACAATAATCACGATGCCAATGGCTAAAAAATTCGGAGGCCCTATTTTTCTTAGAAAATCTGAGAAATATTCAATTGTATCCATCATTCTGATTTTTCAGCGACGGCAAGGAGGGAGGTGCCGAAGGGAAGGGGAAAAAAGTTTTCTAATTTGAGCAGTGGAACAAGGAGATTATACATCCTCAATTGAAAGGAGGGAAGCTCTTCTCTTCGGAGCACTTTGCTGTTTAGAAACCATCCCAGAATTCCAATTCGATTGAAGTATTTCAAATAAATTACTCTAAACCCTTGGGCTTCTAATTTATTTTTTAATTCCTTCTTTCCGTATCGCCTGTGGTGGCGTAAATGTTGATCCAGGCTTCCATAAAGCCATGGATGAGAGGGAACCAGGAGGAGGAACCGTCCACCAGGTTCCAAAAGGTCGAAGATATTTTTTAGTGCTGTTTCATCCTGTTCAATGTGTTCCAATACGTTGAAGCAGATGACCGAATCAATATGATAGGATCGGTAGCGTTCTATTTCTGCCCCAGGTATATAGAGGCGCTCGATCATAAATTTCTTATACTTTTCAAAAGTATTCTTTAAAAGGGTAAGGTATTTCGCCTCCACATTGGTCGCGATGATGAGATCCCGATCCAAAAGAAACTTCGTGATATTACCGGTCCCGGAGCCGATTTCCAAGACCCTCTTGCCCAAGAAGGGCTGGAATTTTGAAAAAATCCACCGGTTATAACGATGGAGTCTCTTCATGTTCTGGAGCGTTTGGTAGACGGTATCCTCGGTCTCTCTATCAAAAAAATTATACCTCAAGATGGAAAAGACAGCCTTCAATCCATCCATCCATTTGATTTTCTTCCCTTCCCAATAATCGCGACCGCTGTAGGAGATGGGGACTTCATAGATTCGGTAATTCATCTTAGCAATCTTGGCTGTCACCTCGGGCTCAAAGCCAAACCGGTTTGATTTTAAATGAAGATGCTCCAGCACCTCCTTTTTAAACACTTTATAACCTGTTTCCATATCCGTGAGGTTAAGGTCGGTGCACAGGTTGGAAAAAAAAGTCAGGAGCTTATTACCCAGGGTATGCCGAAACATCAACACCCGCCTCGGGGTGCCGAGGAACCGAGAACCGTAGACGACATCCGCCCTTCCGTCGAGAATCGGTTCGATGAGTTTGGAATATTCCTGGGGATGATATTCCAAATCCGCATCCTGGATGATGACGATCTCCCCTGTGGCTTCCTTGAACCCGGAGCGCAAGGCTGCCCCCTTACCCATATTCTGGGGTTGATAGCAGATGCGGACCTCGTCCTTCGATTTTTTTCTCCTGTCCGTTTCCCATTCTTTTAGGAATTCCCTTGTCCCGTCTGTGGAACAATCATCTACCACAATCACTTCTTTGGGAAGATCGACGTCGAGAACTCTGGAGAGAATCTCGCCGATGGTATTGATTTCATTGTAGACAGGGATGACGACCGAAAGTCTCATACAAGATTTCCGCGATTATATCAAAACAATTCACTTAGGAAAAGGTTTATTTAAGTCTTTTTCCCCAGAAAGGTAAAACATTATTAAAGAAAGGTCAAAAAGAGAGGTCGATGGGGAGTACGATTTAAATTGTGCTTTATCTTGATTCGTTATAAGATGGTCGAAGTATACTTTGCTCTTCCGGGCCTACGGATTCGTTTACAGGACGATCGTCATTCATCGGCTGGCAGCTGTGGGATGACGCCCATTCTTTCGAATCATTTCAAGAGGGAGGTGATCGATATGGAAGGGGTCAAGAAGTTTTGCTTATTCCTGATGGTTTTTCTGCCTTTATCGCTTGGCCAAGAAAATGTTTTTGGAGGGAATACTATGGAGATTTCATCTGCTGCGTTCAAAGATGGGGAGAAGATCCCGAGCCAATACGTCATGCCAGGAGCGGGAGGAAAGAATGTCTCCATTCCGCTGGCGTGGAAGGACATCCCTGCCGGGACCAAGTCCTTTTGCCTTTCAATCGTCGATCCGCATCCGGTGGCCCAAAATTGGGTTCACTGGTTGGTGATTAACATTCCGGCGCAGGCAACCTCGCTTGAAGAAGGGGCTTCCAGGAAGAGAATGCCTAAGGGATCTGTTGAGCTGAAGAACTCCTTCGGAGAGATCGGGTACGGCGGACCGCAACCTCCCAAAGGAACAGGCGACCATCCTTATGTCGTGACCCTTTACGCCCTCAGCTTAGAGAAGCTCGACCTCGGGATGTCTACCTCCCTTTCGGCCTTTAAAAAAGCGATTGAGGGCAAGGTGATCGGTTCAGCGACCATCACCGGCAAGTATGAGCGTTAACCCCGGGATTGAATCTCGGCCACCCTCAGAGCCTAAGGAGAAACTGGTGGGGTACGGTAAGGGGGTTCTTTATTGCACGACGATGATGCCCGCGAGAACCCCGCAAGGTATCTCTTCGGGCTTAGCGCCGCTCCCGATGGGATAGATGGTCCATCCTGCTGACACGATCAGCTTGTAGACGTTGATGCCGACCGCTTCCATTGACGGCCTGGCGCGCAGGGGAAACCGGCACTTTTCTCCCTTCAGTGCAGCGCAATCCTCTGCCAAGCCGCAGAATGTGTGTCGGCAGGAGCCTGCACCCAAGCCAAACGCAAGATAATACCCGTCGTAAAAGGCCATCGATTCGATTTCCGTCACGATCTTGAGGACGTTCTTGATAAGCGGCGACCCGTTCTTTGATGGTCGCCTTGTCCCGGACGATGATGTTTGAAGGAACTTCTTTGACGAAGAAAAGGGCCCGCTTGTATTTCTGGAGCAGTTCTCTTAACTCAGCAGGCTTCAACGCATTGGGCGGACAGTTCGCGCCGGCACCGTATCCGAAACACCTGGGAATCTGACATTTCAGCGTCACCCGCTCATCCACAGGGATTTCGTCGGCTCTGACAATTTTTACTTTAGTAGCTCCCAGTTCAAGGGCCTTGTCTTGATACTTTTGCAGATCGCGTGCCAGCTGCGCTTCGTCACTTTCGAGACCGATCTTTCTCGGTTTTCGTTCCACAACTCCCCCGATGCTTCCTCATGAGGATCATAAACACGTATCGGCTTTAGCGAAGCAACCTATTTCTTGAGCAATGTGGCAAAACCCTTTTTGAGAGTCTCCGGGAAATCCTTTGCCGTAATCAGAAGACTCTGGACCAGTCCTTCGATCTCCAAGTGGGTTAACTTTTCCAGCCCTACGCCCAAATCGACAGCCCGTTTGGCCAGCCCTATAGCCAGGGAAGGTCTTTGAAGGAGTTTGACCAAGAAGGCATTGGTCTCCGGTTCCAGTTGGCTATCCGGAAAAACTCGATTGATCAGGCCGATCTCATATGCTCTCCGGGCAGAGATCATGTCGCCCGTCATGATGAGCTCTTTGGCCCAGGCCGGGCCGAGCATCCGCGTCAAGCGGGTCGTTCCGCCGCAATCCGGGATGATCCCCAGGATAATCTCAGGGACCCCCAGCGTCGCACTTTCGGAGGCGAGACGGAAATCCGCTGTCAACGCTAACTCCAGCCCCAGCCCGCCACAGAAGCCGTGAATCTTGGCCACGACGGGTTTCTCAACACGTTCGATCCGGTTGAGGATGGTCTGAATGGCATCGACACTCTCTCGGAGGTGGACCCCTGCAGGCCTTCCGTCATCTTGGGCAACCGCAGCCAAGTGGTTAAAATCGATGCCGGCAGAGAAGACCGGACCGGCCCCCTGGAGCAGAATGACTTTGGCTTCCAAATTCGCGCTGAGTTCGGAGAATGCCTTGTTAATTCCTTCCAGCACTTCTCCGTTGATGGCGTTCCGCTTTTCCGGACGGTTGAGCGTGATCGTACCGATGCTGTTTTTCACTTCCCATTTAACGATTTGATTCGCCATGAAAGCCCTCCTTGAAGAGTGATCAGTAATTGAGAATGAAGGATAGCAAATTCATGATAAGAACTTGTGGATCGTATTGAACATAAAAGAAGTCGTGATTACTCCTCTGTGATCACGTTGTCGGGAAGTTCAACGGTATTGTCGGCGGTAATGGGGAAATGCCGAGAAAGCAAAGTCCCTATTTCCTGGATAGCCTGACAAAGGGCATCGAAGGCTCGCCCCTCTCTAACCCCTTTGGAAACCTCATCGGCAAACCGGTCGAGCGTCCCCTCGTCCATCTTCTCGTGAATCCCTTTATCCGCGAGAACCCAGACTTTCCTCTCGAGAAGGGAGAGAAAGAAAAGAACCCCCGTATTTTTCTTCGTCCTGTAAAGCCCCCTCTCAAAAAAAGCCCTCTCGGCCCTCAGCCTGACTGCTTCTTCTTTTCTTCTGGTTCCAAGAAAGAGTCTTTTCAAAGCCTCCACTTTTATAAAGAGGAACCAGCACGGGAAAAAGAATATGAAGCTCAGGGGGATATAAGACCAGATGGAGGAGTTGAAAAAGAGAACGGTCAAGATCAACGACAAAAGGCTCCCGAGAAGAACACTGCCGAGGACCTCTGCCTCAATGTAGTGATCGCTGTGGTCAACGACCATGACAACGATTTCGCCAATCGTCCTGGATTCGACATCTTGGGTGGTAGCCTTCAACTTCTCTTTTTCTTCTGCAGTAAAGAATCTTTCCGATTTCGGATGTCCTCTCATTACCAGCCCCCTGAAGCTCCTCCGCCACCGAATGAGCCGCCTCCACCACTGAAACCGCCTCCACCGCCAAAGCCACCCCCTCCGGAGAAGAAACCACCTGTGCCAGGTCCAAAGAAAAATCCACCCCGACGGCGCCTATGGTCGTCTTTTCCAGAATCTCCTGAAGAGAAGAGGCTGGGCAAAAAGAAGCCTCCCCCAAACCCAATGATGGCTAAGAGAATTAATATTGGGATTCCTATCGGGAGAATAGCGAGATAGACAAAAGCGGGAAGCCCAATGGCTGCAGTGACTCCACCGAGAACACGAGAAAGGCTTCCTAAGATAAGTGTAAAGATCCCAAAAAAGAGAAAAATGCCCAGAAAAGGGGGGACGCCTCTCTGTCTTTGACGAACCGGCCGTGGCCCGGCCTTGAACTCGCCTCGCGTGGCGTCAATCATTGAAGAGATGCCAGCGATAAATCCTCCGTCAAAATCACCTTCTTTAAATCTCGGAGTAATAACCCCGTCGATAATCCTTCCCGAGATTAAATCCGTCAGCTTTCCTTCGAGGCCGTAGCCCACTTCGATCCTGATCTTTCTGTCCTGTTTGGAGACGATGAGGATGGCCCCGTTGTCTTTCCCCTTTTGCCCGATCTTCCATGCCTCTGCCACTTTGATGCCGAATTCCTCAAGATTTTCTCCTTCGAGAGAGGGAATGGTCAGAATAACGATCTGGGTCGAATCCGATTGCTCAAAGGCCCTCAACCCCTCCTCCAGCTTCGACTTCGCGGAAGGGCTTATCATCCCCGCATAATCGTTGACATAGCCCTGGAGTTTTGGAACATCAAGGCCGTGAGCAGGAAAAGCCAAGCATAAGAAAAAAAAGATCACTAAGAATAAGAACTTTTTCATTTCAGAATTTCACCCTTAAGTTCCTTCCCGATTCCCTCATGCAGACAATGAACGATGGACTATAAACTATGAACTCTATTGATCGTCGTTTATCGTTTCCACTTTCATTCTTAACCTGAGCCTCAGCCTTAATCTTGTATCCCTAAAATTTTACTTGGGGTGCTTTTTCAGCACCTGCCTCGGCCTTGAAAGGTTCTTTCAGGGTCAGGTGGAGCAAAAGGCTATTGGTTAAACTGTTCGGGAATATCCGGATGGAGGTGTTGAAGACCTGGACCGCCTCGTTGTACCGGGTCCTTGCGACATTGATCCTGTTCTCTGTCCCTTCCAGTTGGTGCTGAAGGTCCAGAAAGTTCTGGTTTGCCTTGAGATCGGGATAACGCTCAACCACAACCATGAGCCGGGAAAGGGCGCTGGTCATCCCGGCTTGGGCTTCCTGGAATTGTGAGAAGGCCTTGGGATCATTGATCATGTCTTTGGAAATCTGCATTGAACCCACTTTGGCTCTTGCCTCTGTCACAGCCGTAAGGGTTTCTCTTTCATGTTTGGCATAGCCCTTGACTACCTCAACGAGATTGGGGACGAGGTCATTCCTTCTCTGATAGGCCGATTCAACATCTCCCCATGCGGCCTTGACCGCCTCCTCATTTTTCTGCATCGTGTTATAGCCACAGCCAGAAAGGGCGGCGGCGATGAAAACACACAGAACCAACGTGACCCATAACGATCCTTTTCTCATTTTTTCCTCCTTGCCCCGTTAGAAATCATGCTCCGCTCGGTTTCGGTCCCGCTATAGCGGGACTCGAATTTTCAACGGGGCAACCCGTGGGCGGCAGTTTCATTCATCCCGCCGAAAAGGGATGTCATCCAACGGCCATGTCTTCCAGAACACTATCATAATGTAAGCAGGATTTTGTTTCAAGTCCGGGTTTATGGCAAAGGATTTCGCCGGGGACCCACTCCCTTTGCAATCTGGGTGCCTCGTGATTATCTTAGATTGTAGAAAGGAGGATAAACGGATGGCCTATCACAACAAATTGTATAAACAACTGAGTTGCAGGGATTTTGGGGCGGATTGTGATTTTACGGTCCGGGCCAAGACCACAGAGGAAGTTTTGGAATACGGATACAACCATAGCTGCAGGGCCCACGCTAAATGCGGGAGTTCGCCCAAGACCGATGAGAGAATGAGGTCTCTCATTAACAATGTCTGGGTTTAGAGTTCTTCTGCTGAATTCATACGATCAGATCTCGGTCGAGGCTACGGCATTGAGTAGCTTCGAAGGCAGGAGCACGCCATTTTCAATCTTTTTTGACTGGCTTCATTCACGCGGCAAGGTTTCCCCCTTTCAAGAATCTATCATAGCTTTTCAACGCTATTCATCCCCCCTGAAGCTGTGAAAAATTGGTCCTCTTTTGTCCTCAGCCCTTTCAGGATGGCTCTCTTTCCGAATTTTAGAATGCGCGACGTCATAGGTGCGCAACCATTCGTGGCAGTAAGCCTATGATGATCCCACGATTAAACCGCCCAGAGTTATCGATAAAAGGTTGCGCCCTGCCTTCGCCGAAGCGGCTACGCGCAGGCAGGTCTAAACTTTTCCAAGGGAGCCATCCTTACGGGCCTGGTTGTATTCTTCTCGGTTTCCTAATTTTCTCCCCCTTAAGTTAAGGATACCCTCCTCTATTCCCCCCTTAACGTAAGGGGGGATGAAGGGGGGTTAACTTAACGGGGAATAGAGGGGGGTTAAAAGACCTCTCAAAAACAGCTTGACAAATGTTTTCTGATGGGTTACTTTAATCAGTAAAATCTGATTAATCAGTATAATTTAAAAATACTGATATCTTGTTAGGAGGTGAGAAAAATGGTCAAGAAGTCTGGACAATCTTCCTGTGCCGGATCCACCTGTGAGACAATGTCCTGCTGTAAGGTCGAGGCATTAATCAGTGTAGACGAGCGGGGGCAGATGGTGCTTCCCAAGGATATAAGAGACCAGGCCAATATCCGCGCGGGTGATAAATTGGCCCTTGTCAGTTGGAAAAAAGATGGAAGAGTATGTTGCTTTACCCTGATCAAGGCCGAGGAATTCGGGGACATGGTGAAAGGGCTTCTCGGTCCCATGATGAAAGAAGTGATGGCGAGTGACGTTGCAAAATAACCTTGGAGGTGATTGAGATGAAGGAAGACGAAACAAGAAAAATCGTAAGAGAGAACTATGCCAAGATTGCCAAACAAAAAAGCTCCTGCTGTGCTCCCGTGACGTTGTGCTGTGGGGGGACTGACCGTGCACAGGAGATCAGCAAGAAGATGGGGTATACGGAAGAAGAACTGGGAACCGTTCCGGAGGGGGCAAACTTGGGACTGGGATGCGGTAATCCCGTCGCTCTTGCTTCCTTAAAGGAGGGTGAGACGGTTCTTGATCTTGGTTCCGGAGCGGGTTTCGATTGCTTTCTTGCCTCCAGCAAGGTGGGCGATCGGGGAAAGATCATCGGGGTGGATATGACGCCGGAAATGGTCGAGAAAGCAAGAGAGAATGCGAAAAATGGCAATTATGCGAATGTGGAATTCAGGCTCGGCGAGATCGAGAACCTGCCGGCAGGTGACAATTCTGTTGATGCCGTCATCTCAAACTGCGTCATCAACCTTTCGCCAGATAAGAAGAGGGTATTTGTCGAAACATTCAGAGTACTGAAACCGGGCGGCAGGCTGATGATTTCAGATATCGTCCTGTTGAAGGAGCTTCCGGACTTCATAAGAAATTCCATTCAGGCCTATGTCGGCTGTGTGTCCGGGGCCATGCTTAAGGACGAATACTTGAAGGCCGTTAGGGAGGCAGGGTTTCAGGATATCAAAATAATTGACGAAACTGTTTTCCCGGCGGAGCTTATGATCAGTGATCCGATTGCGAAAGAAATTATCAAGAAATTGGAAATGGAGCCGAAGAGAGTGGGGGAAATCGCCAGCACGGTGATGAGCATTAAGGTTCATGGCGTGAAACCTGTCTCCATATAGATGACGGAACCCACAAACTCATCGAGGATGATAAAGCAGTGTAACCTTTTGGTCTCCTTTTGCGTCTTATATGCAAACAGTCCGAAAAGGAGGGCTTCACATGGACGAGAGGACGAGAGTTTTGGTTTGCATAGGGGCGGCCACGGCAGCGAACTGTATCTCTTGTTTTGAGTACTATTTCGGGAAGGTCGAAGCCGCGGGGCTTAAGACGGACGAAATTGAGGAGGCGGTCGATCTTGCAAGCCAGGTCAAGAAAGGAGCCCACATGGCTTTCAGAAACAGCGTCCGGGATAAGATGGGCGGGGATAAGGAGTATTCCTTGCCTTGTAGCAGGCAGACGGACCGTTCGTGCTGCGGGTAGTCTCGGAGGAACTGGGAATGGAATTTTGGGAGATCTATGATCCGTATTACGCTAAAGTAAGGAAGTTCATTTTGGCCATCGTCAAGGACCCATGGACGGCTGACGACCTGATTCAGGAAACGTTTCTAAGAGTTCAGGAAAACTTAGGGACCCTGAAGGACCCCTCCAAACTGTCTTCGTGGATATATCGGATCGCCTACAATCTTTGCCAAGACCATTTCCGCCAAGGGAAAGCAGGGCGAAGGAAGGAAAGCACAGGCCTGCAGCAGGCTGAAGGGCTCGAGCAAGCACTTATTCAAGAAGGTTTCGTCCAAAAAGAATTGGAACAGCGAGAGATGGGGAGATGTGTCCAGAACCAGATCGACCTTCTTCCTGAGCCTCTGCGAGCGGTCCTTGTCCTATTTGATATCATGGAATGCAGCCATCAGGAGATTGCGGACATCCTGGGAATAACCGTTACGAATGTCAAAGTGGGACTCCACAGGGCGCGGGAAAAATTGAAGCCCATCCTTGAAGAGAAGTGTGCTTTCGAGAGGGACGAGAGAAATGTCCTCGTGTGTACCCCGATTGATCACGGATCGAAGGAACGACGATGTCGATAGGAGTTGAGAAATGACGGAGGATCTTTCCGAAATCGAAAGGAGGAAGAAAATGGAAAAGACATTTGCGTCAATCGTGTCAGAATTTATGAAGGGCATTTCTGAGGATGGCAAGAAAAGGATGATGACGTGTGGGGAGAAGATGGCGTCGATGTGTCCTTGTCTGAAGATGAAGGAGATGTCCGAAGAAGAAAAAAAGGCAATGATGGAAAGGATGATGTCGTTCTGCGGCAGCAAGATGGAGAAAATGTCGTCCTTCTTTAAAAAGATGGGCTCACAGCCCGAAGGCACAGAGAAGGCGGAAAAAGCGTAGCATAAAAATATGCACGATTTCCCAGGGGCCGGCTGTGTGAGCCGGCCCCTAATTTATTGAAGTACAGTTTCGCATATAAATGAAAGGAAGGGTATCACATGATACGTTTTCTGATCAAAACCTTAAATCCCGAACTCATCAAGAACCATGCTAAAACCGTCATACTGATTTGGATTCTTTTTATACTTGTAATACCTACCGGAATCATGTTCGGGTTGTTTCTTTTTATGGGCTCCTTTACCATAATTGATCTCCAACTGAGCGAGAGAAACGCATTGCTGATAGACGCCTTTTTGTCGATCATCTTCTTTCTGCAACACAGTGCCTTAGTCCGTCCCGGAATCAGGCACAGGTTCGCAAAATTCATACCCGAAGAATATTACAGTGCCTTCTATGGATTCACCTCGGGCATTTGCTTGCTTTTGGTTGTGATATTCTGGCAGAAATCCCCCACTCTAATCGCAAACGCCAGCGGCTTTATTTTCTGGCTGCTTCGGGCTTTATTCTGCGTTTGTTTGGCCGGATTTTTCTGGGGGAATAAATCGCTTGGTTCATTCGATATGCTTGGTGTAAAGCGCCTTATGCGTTACATCAGCAATAGGCCGGGGAAACAGCAGCAGATTATGGCGAAAGGCCCGTATCGATGGGTTCGGCATCCGCTGTATCTATTTTTGATAGTTATAATCTGGTCGTGTCCCGTGCTCACTCTTGACAGGCTGATATTCAATATCCTGTGGACTCTCTGGATTGTTATCGGCACGTATCTGGAGGATCGAGATCTTCATCGTGAATTCGGAAGCCAATACCTTCGATACAGCTCGCGTGTGCCGATGCTGATCCCTGTCAGGGGCCGGCTTGCTATGGCAGACTCGAATGATTATCTTAAAGGTGAAGATGAAAGGAGGTAGGTATTATGGCTATTAAGGAATTAGGATGCAGAGACTTCAAACAGAGCTGCGATTTTACCGTGCGGTCAAGGTCGGAAGATGAAATATTGGACAAGTGCCAGGCGCATGCCTGCAGTGCTCACGGGAAATGCGACAATTCTGCCGAAACCCGGGAAAAAGTCAGGTCCCGAATCAGGGAAGTCCTCTGACGAGCGTTCTGTTGAAGGAATTGATTATTCAGGTTGTAAGTAAATAAAGGATTTTCGAAACCCGCAATTCTTATCAGAAGACTGAAAGGGTAAAACCTTCAGAGGTTATGGCAAGAAACCAGAAAGCAGAAGCTTTCTGGCAAAGCGGGCTTCGGAAAAAGAGACCCAGCCAAAAAGCTGGGTTTTTTTGTTGGCAGAAAAATCGAAGCTCATATATCCGAATTTCTGTCAGGATTACGGTATTGAATCGCTTCAGAGCGACCTTCCGGGGTCAAGGAAACAGCCTAAAGGAATTTGGGACTGGGGCTGAAAACAAACTTCGCAAAGGCCGGCTTTCACTGATACGAAGCAAAGCTCGAACGACAGCTTTTTCAGTTTTCGCTTGGTGGATTAGGGGAGATATGATATCATCGATATAGAATATATCATTTGGAGGCTACGCAATGGTTTCAGAGATACTGATCCGGGTGGACAAAGAATTAAAGGATAAATTTCGACGATTAAGCAGAGCGGAGCAGAAGTCCGTCAACGGAAAGGTGCGGGAGCTCATGGAAGAGTACGTAAAAGACCATAGCATGGAGGGCGCCATGAGAAGCTTATGGGATGAGATCGGGCAGTCGTTGAAAAAGAAGAGATATAAGGCATCGGATGTCAAAAAAAAGGTTACAGAGGTTCGTTCAGGCCGATGAGGATCGTCATCGATACGAATGTCTTCGTTTCATCCTTTTTTGGAGGTGTTCCGCGACAGGTCGTAGACCATTGGTTTTCGGGCGAACTCATTTTGTGCGTTTCTAGACCGATCCTTAAGGAGTATTTCGATGTCCTGAGTCGCTTTCAATTTGATCGGGAGGCTTTTTTAGGGAGACTGATCACTGCCTTTGAGAGGGGGCCGAATGTCCTCTTCGTGGATAATCCAAAGGAGCAGAATTGGATAAGGGAGGATCCGGCAGATAATAAATTTATAGCCTGTGCAATTTCGCTTCATGCCGAATACATCGTGTCCGGTGATATACGCTTGAGAAGAGCGGGTAAGGTTGGGGGTGTGAAAATTGTCCATCCCCGTGAAATCTTGAGTTTGATTGAAACTCGCTTCAAAATGAAAAAGTAGGTTCGGTTTTTTGAATTGTGTTATTGCAAGACCTGACCCCAGACCTCCTGACTCGTTTATTTACCAGGTTCTGATCAACCATCAAGGCAAAGCGCCGGTTGCCCGATCGCCGGAGCTTCTATACTATGCGAGACAAGGGATGCGCAGCGAAATGAACACTCGGCAAAAGAACGGCGCAACGATTCACAATGGCGCACATATGCTTCGGCGCCCTTGCGCACGCCGCCGTGGAAAAAAGTCATGCACTCCTATAAGCCGTTGAAACCGACGCCCGGGGTTTTGGCCGATTCAGCTGGTTTGGACGCGCGGAAAGCACGCGGTCTCTCCGCCTTGCGCCGGTCCATTGAGCGGCATGCGAAGCCCTCGGAATCCGATTGGCAAGCGATGGAGTCCATCCTTCGCCCGCTGGTTCTTTCCAGTGGCGAGTATTTCGCCCGCCAAGGGGAGCGCCCTCAGAGGCTCGGCTTCATCATTTCGGGACTCGTGCGCGTGTTCTATTCGACCCCCGCGGGAGTGGAAAGAATCGTGATTTTCCGCGATGAGGGTAGGCCTGTTTCCGCCTACTTTGCGTACCTGGAAGGCGGGCTTTCTCCTTTCTCGATACAGGCCATCGAAGACAGCTTTCTTCTGGTCGCCATGCTTCGCGACATTACGGCCCTCACGTCGCGTCATCCTTATTGGGCGGGGATCGCCGCCGACTATACGCGCGCCCTATTTACGGAGAAGGAACAGCGGGAACGCGAGCTGCTCTCTATGAGTGCGGCGCAAAGATATGAGATGTTCAAGGAACGATATCCCGGCATCGAGGCCAGGGTTAAGCAGCATCACGTGGCGGCATACCTCGGCATCACTCCCGTTGCGCTGAGTAGAATTCGCGCCGCCGCGGCGCGCCATAAAACTTCGTGACGTTAACATAGGTTAATGCGCTCGCACGTTTGTCGCGTTACCATTTGAGTGTGTGGCAGCGTGAAAGGAAGGGCAGCATGGGCAAAAGAGCACTCGTCACCGGTTCAACGGGTTTTCTTGGTTTGAACCTTATCTCTGAATTGAAGCGGAACGGTTGGGACGTCACGGCTTTGTATCTGCCCGGCTCAGACCTGAGCTATCTGGACAGACTTTCCGTCAGAAAAGCTCCGGCGGACATCACCGTGGAAGCCTCCCTTGAGGGAGTATTTCCAAGCGCCGTGGACGCGGTTTTCCATGTTGCCGGCAACACGAGCGCCTGGGCAAAGGGAAATGAACGGCAGTATAGAGACAATGTCATCGGCACGAAGAATATGGCGAAAGTGGCGATAGACAAAGGGGCCCGCATTTTCGTGTACACTTCATCGATCTCCGCGTTCGGCTATCATCCGGGCGTGCTCGTCGACGAAGAAACCGCGTCCAACGCCATGAGATGCGGAATGAATTACAACCGGACGAAGTTTCTCGCCGAACAGGAAGTGAAAAAAGCCTTTGCCGCGGGACCGCGGGCGGTGATTCTCAATCCGTGCAATATCCTGGGTCCTCACGATACGAACAATTGGACGCGGCAATTCATACTTCCCATCTATCAGAGCAAGCTGCGCGCGGCTCCTCCGGGGCGGGCCATGTGGTGCCATGTCAGAGATGTCGCGGCCGCCCATATCTCTGCGGCCGAACGCGGGCGCGCGGGTCACAACTACCTGCTCGGCGGCGTGGAGGCGAGCTTCAAGGAGATCGTCAATGAAATCGAGGCGATGATGGGCAGGCCCAGGACGGAGCGGGTCTTTTCCAAGGCCGTTATGCGCGCTGGCGTCGTCGCCGGTGCCCTGAAGTCCTTTATAGACGGCAAGGAACCGCTTCTGACTCCAGAGAAGTACAATCGCGCGGTTGCCTCCATTCGCTGTGATTTCAGAAAGGCGCGTGAGGAACTCGGTTATTCGGCCGCGCCCATCTCCGAAATAATCCGCGACACTTATGAATGGCTGTGCAAGGAGGGATTTCTCATCCCGGAGGCATCCAATGCGCGATAGACAGAACACGATGGATAGTAATGTGGTGGTTGATGTCGAGTCTGAACCGAATCACGTCGAGATATTCAGAAACGAATTCCTGCGGGCTTACATCGCTGCCATCGCCCCCGGGAAGGAGACGCTTTTCCATCGGCATTCCCGGGACACTCTTTATGTCATACTCGAGGGGGGACGGACTGCAACCATTCCGCTCAAAGGACGAGGGACCGGATCTTACGTGTTCCCAAGGAGTTTTCCAAAAACTCGGATTGTGCGGTGGGGTTTGCAGAGGATACTTTGCGGGTCCATCCAGATGCCTACTGGCGCCCATTTTCTTCAATTGTGCAGGGGTATTCCCCAGATCCATACCGTGAGAGCTTCGTTACGTAACACCACGGCAGTGAGGATGATGGGCGTCGAGCTCATCCGCAGAGCCGTTTCTCCATGCAAAGGTGTCCCGGCTGGGGATGAGATCGAGTATGCCGACTCCGATTTTGAGGTGCGGAGGCTTGAGCTCCCTACAGAGCGCAAAGCGGTCCACATTGCAGCCTTGCCCTGTCTTCTCATAGCCGTCAAAGGCAGGGCATCCGTTTACGCCGAGCAAGAGGATTGCGGTGGCGAAGTTTCGAGCATTGCAGCCGGGGAGGTCGTCTGGATCAACCGAGGTCGCCGCCGGCGCATATCCCTCGATCCGGAATGCAAGTTCGGATTCCTGGGTTTGGCGATACATCCGCGGGAGGCCTGGTCTCGTGCTTGAGCCTGTACATTGCCAAGCGGGCGATCAAGGCGAATTGATGAGTATCAAACCGTTGAAGTTGACAGCCTGGATTCCGCGGTCGAGCGTCAACGTAGTCTGAAAAACGCCACGACCTTGGGGCTGATTCTGGGCTGCAACTTAACTCTATGTTCGGCGGGGACAGAACAAAAATGCTGTTTCCGCCGAACGTGGAGCGCACAATTATTCATCGAATGAGCACCTTCAAATTCCGGGACGGTTCTCGTGATCATAAATAATAACGGATAGACATAGATTATTTTTTCTCCTCCCCTTCGGCTCAAGTCATAAGATCTTAATTACCCACAAATCATGGCCCTCGCTCTCGTTCGCACGGATAATGACAAGCATTCACTCACACGACAACATCATTTCCTCAGAGGATGACTTCAAAAGGAAAAAGTACCTTCGGTTTGGATTGTGTTAATTGCAAGACCGACCCCGCACGCTTCCAGCGAGCTAAACGCAGGTTTCTTTAATTAGGCAGCATCTTTGAAAGTGCGATACGGCTGTATTAAGACTTCTGCGGGAATACCGAGTCCTTTATGGAGATTGCGAATCATCTCCATGGTCAGGGGTCTTTTTCTGTTGAGAACCTCCGATACCCTAGCACGGCTACCGATGTAACGTTCAAGATCGCGCCGGGTAAGCCCTCTGGTCTCGATGTAATACAAGATCGCCTCAATTGGATCGGGCAATGGGATACGGAAGCGTTTTTCCTCATAGGCTTCGACAAGGGTGGTTAATACCTCCAGTCGGTCTCCTTCCCGTGTTCCAGGTGCAGCATCAAAGATGCGCTCGATTTCTTTAAGAGTCGCATCATAATCTGCCTTTGTTTTTATGGGTTTGATTCTGATGGCGAATCCCTCCGATTAAGTTCCATTATAATATGGTCCCATCATGTGAGAAGCATTTT
Organism: uncultured delta proteobacterium; assembly: GCA_963765435.1. Taxonomy (GTDB): domain Bacteria; phylum Desulfobacterota; class BSN033; order BSN033; family UBA1163; genus UBA1163. The sequence continues at coordinate 1,966,046 of CAVXWK010000001.1, read as the reverse complement.
TTCTCTTGAGGCCCAGAAATCGCAGAAATAATGAACATAACAATCCCCGGAAGGCATCCTCGAAGCAAGTAACTCAAGAATGCCCCTGTGAAAAGTTTATGGATGACACCGAGGTTTCCTGGGTTTTCTTGCACCCAGGTTTTCTGCATCCTCACCCACCTTGAAGGGGGAGTAATAAGACGATTTACCTCCTTTCCAGGGGGGAGGGGGCGGATAAGAAAGATTCAAAGCGTGGCCCTGTCGCGAGCGGTCGACACCTTCGCCACATACCGCTTAACCTTGATGTCGGCCTCCCTGTCGCGGGTCTCGGCAATCTCGTAGGCGGTCTGCATGCGAAGAAGGGTATCCATCTTCGGGCCGAAAGCCTTCTCGATCCGCAGGGCCATGTCAGGCGAGAGCGCAGCGCGGCCGTTGAGAAGGGCGGAAAGAGCGGCCCTGGTCACGCCAAGAGCCTTGGCGGCCTGGGTAACGGAGAGATGAAGAGGCTTAATGACTTCCATCCTGATGAATTGTCCCGGATGGGCCGGGCGTACCATACGCAACATGGGCTCATCTCCTTTCAATGGTAATCTTCATAGTCCAGGTCGAGGATTTCCTTCTCGGTCTGGTCAATCCTGAACGTGATCCGCCAGTTGCGGGTGATGGTGAGGCTCCATGTTCCCTTGCGGTCGCCAGTCAACTGATGGGCTTTCCAGCTCGGGATGTCGCGGAGTTCCTTGGCGGTTTCCATCTCCTGCAGGAAGGTCAGAATGTTGCGGACCCTTTCCACGGCAGCAGGGGCTAAACCGGACGGATCATTATGCTGAATAAAGCGTCTCAGTCCCCGATGGACCACGTTCCGGATCTTTATGAATAAGGTTACCTCAAAAGGTGTCGCGTGTCAAGCTACACTTTACAGGATGTGTTAGCAAAGGGAAAGTGTCCCCTGTAACTGCCAAGCTAAAATGTCCCCTATGAAAGGGGAAAAGATACTTATGAGTCAGAGGCAGCTACAGAGGTGGCAGGTAATGGGTTTGGTGGAGGGAGGAAAGATCACCTTGAAGGAGGCAAGAGAGAAGATAGGTGTGTCCTACCGGCAGGCCAAACGAATTCGAAGAGCGCTTCGAGTCAAGGGAGTGAAAGGCATCATCCATGGAAACACGGGGCGCGCTCCATGGAACCTGACGGCGGATTCCATCCGTCAGAAAGTTCTCGAGCTCTCCAAAGGGCTCTACGAGGATTTTAATGATATGCATTTTACGGAGAAGTTGTCCGAGGAGCATCAGATTGAGTTGAGCCGAGAGACAGTGAGGAAGTTAAGGCGTAAGGCAGGGGTAGCACCCAAGCGCCGTCGTCGAGCACCCGGGCACCGCAAGCGTCGGGAGCGAAAGGCTCAGGAGGGGGCCATGGTGCTTTGGGATGGAAGTCCCCATCACTGGTTAGGTCCGGATCGGCCTGCGTGTTGCCTGATGGCCGCCATGGATGATGCAACCGGCAAACTGCTGGTGGCCCGGTTTTTTCCTTTTGAAGGCTCGTCAGGGTATCTGTGGCTGCTTCGAGAGGTGGTTAAACGTTATGGGATTCCTTTGGTGATGTATCACGATCGTCATGGGTCGCTTCATCGAAATGATTCGCATTGGAGCTTGGAAGAACAGTTGGCTGGTCGTCAGGAACCGACTCAGGTGGGCTTGGCGCTTGAAGCCTTGGGCATTGAGTCCATTGCGGCACTCTCCCCGCAGGCCAAAGGGCGAATCGAAAGGCTCTTTGGGACCTTGCAGGATCGCCTCATCGCTGAACTAGGCCTCCAACGGATCCAGGGTCTCGAAGCAGCAAATCGCTTTCTCAAAACCTTTATCCCAAGGTTTAATCGTCGTTTTGCGATCCCTGCCCGAGAATCTGAGAAAGCCTGGCGCAAGGTGCCTGAAGAGCTCGATCTGGACCGATTGATTAGCTTCCGCTACCGCTCGGTCGTAGGCAATGATAACAGTGTTCGGATTGGAGGTCTGATTTTGGATGTTCTTCCCGGTCCCAACCGGCGCTCCTATGCCAAGGCTCAAGTCGAAGTCCGACAACTCCTTAATGGGTCATGGAGGGTCTATTACCAGGATCAAGTCATCGCGAAACATCCTTCAACAGAGCTTCGAGAGCCGGTTCGGGCGCTTAAACATACTCGACACATCAAAGGTACTTTCCCTGACCAATGGGTTTATTGGGCTTCCGCTCCGTCAGCACAAGCTCCTTCGGCACAGGGCTCATGAGCAGCATGAAATTGGGTTTTTGGGTGGATATCAACCTATGGGGAAGCAGATGATCATCGTTTCTAACGCATCCTGGCAATTCGTTGTACTCTGGATTCGGTACCCAATGATCAGAAAACACTTGCTCCCTTTAAAACGCACTAAATTGAAACACAATTAAGGGGACATATTGCCTTTGCTTAAACAGCTACACTTTACAGGAGGAATGGAGGAGATATGGTCAGACATGTATCCCCATCGACTGCCCATGCAAATTTACACCATTATTTATGAGCGCGTCAAACGTTTTCTCTTTGTATCGAAAAAGCATGTGATCTTACCCTCAAGCAGTTACTCACACTAACACTTACGCTGACGTTGTCGTTTTTATATACTGTAACCCTGATCCGAGCGCGCCCCCGGATTTCAGGAAGCCTTCTTAAGGTTACTTAAATAACTTAAAATGTTCCCGTGAAGAGCGTAGACCTGACGCCCAAGTTCGTTGCATAAAATTTCTCGAATCGCCATAAGAAACTTAAATAGCTTAAGAACGTCCCCATGGATTCGAACGTCCCCATGGATTCTAAAAGTCAACAAAAATCTTTTGTGGATTTGCCAGAAGGCTGAGTACCAGGCCCGCCCGCTCCTTCCCCTTTTCCCCGTTTTGTGGTATGCTGGCCCTACTAAAAGAAAAGGAGACGCGCCATGAAAAGGGCATTGATCGTGCTGGCTATAGCATTAGGGGTATTTGTAAGTGGATGCGCCACGACGACAATAGACAGTGTCCAGAATAAATGGGGACCGCCTGCAAGGGTTGGGCGAGTTGGAGATTTAACTACCTACTATTACATATTAGATGAAAGATATTCTATGTTAGACATTCTCGCCCGAACCCGCCCATACTGTTATGAGTTTACTTTTGACAAAAATGGAGTGCTGATCAGAAAAAGAGAATACTGGGTTCAGCCTGAGCAGAGAGTTTCAACAGAGGCCTCCATAGGTTCAGTGCATATAGACGGTACATGGCTTGGACAATGGAAGAGTGATCTTAGTAAGGAAGAAGGTGGGGTTATCCTGCTTATACATCAAAAAGAAAAAGAGGTTAACATAGAGTTGACTCTGGAAAAATCCTTTTTTCCTACAATTAAGTGCCCCGGCGTAGTTTTAGGAAGTGGCTTTAGAGTTTCTACCCGTAGTTCAGATTTTTCCTTTGAATGTTTGGGAACGGTTCGCGACAAAACAATGTTGGGAAGATATGCAATCACTAGCACAACGCTAAATTATAGAGATGAGGGCACTTTCACGCTTTCGCCAAGTGAGCACAAACCATGACCAAGGCCCTTAGCCTACTCTCATACGATGGGAAAGACGCAAAAGAGCTAAGGAATGGGTAAGTAAAAAGGTGGCGGAGTTTTTTAAAGCAGTCGAAGCGGTGCTCAAAACTTAGGGGCCACAAGAATTGTCAAAATCTATTATTATTCTCCTTCTCCCTTCTTATCTGGACGGCTTTATCTGGCTTTTCACCGACATGGGCTTTGCTGTCGTTCACAGCTATGACGAAGAAGTTTTGGAGATGGAGATAAAAGAGTGGGACATCGATCTCGCCATCGAATGGCAACACGGCCCAGACGATTACCCAGTCAGGGATATGCTTAGGAAATGCGGGAAGGAAATCCCCATCCTCTTATCACTCAACTGGAATGGGAGAGTCCCCCCCAACTTCTCGACCCTGGGATATCGGGACTATATCAGTGTTCCGTGGGAGATTGATGGGGTGATGAGCAAGTTCTACGAGGTGCTCCCAGAAAGCAAAAAGCCTATAGTTAGGGATTTGTGGGAAAAGGCGAAGAAGAGATGTGGGGGGTAAGGTAGATGAGAGGTCAAAAGCATCTTCCCGGCATCATCCTGGCCATCACGCAGAGGGGCCTGGCGCTTCACAGGTGCGTGCAGGGGCCACGCACCTACCTTTTCCCCATTCGATCCACTTTCCCCTGCAAATGAACGACCATCCCATTAATTTCACTCGCTTCTTTTCGGAAGAAAAATAGGGAGATTGGGGTCAAACCTTTATCTTTGACTTTATCTTGAGTTTGATTCGATGGGGGTTGAGTCGAAGCGTTTTCCTCAAACCAAGTATGTCAAGAATAAAGATTTGACCCCATTTCCCAGCTGCAATTTCACCTACGTCTCCAGAGGTTTTTTCCATCCCCAGAGTTTTTCCCGCGATATTTCCAAATAACAACACTCTCTCGAGAAGGTTTTCTCTTGTATTTAATTATCTGCTGGGGGGTATTGCCACGGTATCTCATCACAATTATTTTTTCTATTGATAACCCCGCAGCCTCGCCTGTCCTTGCTAATAATTTATCTACAGGAACATTAATTCCACAATACCTCACGTTACTAACTACAAACGCCACTTTAGCGCCTTTTTTGAGGAATCTTTTTATGTTTTTCAAGGTCATATACATATCCTCGAAATACCCGTAAAGCATGTCCTCTATCATATCGTTATTTGGTTTTCTATCCTTGATTTTCCCTACTAAAGATTTAAGATATCTTGACGGCACATACTCCCTGTCTATCTCATAGGGGGGTTTGGCCTCTACATGAGACCTTATGGTTTTATATCGCAACTCTTTTATTTTATCATCCTCGTTAATAAACCCAAGGGCAAGCTCTAACAAGTATATTCTAGTATAGTCGTGTCTGTTGGGATATGGTGGAGAAGTTATAACGGCATCAAACAACATTTTGGTGTTGAAATACCTAGAATCGCCCACTATCGCTTTACCTAGTTTTTTATTTGGCCTTGTATTCCTAATATCTTTGGCAAAAGATTCAAGCCTAGAAATGAACAATTTCCGGGACAACTCCGGACCAGTCCTTCTTTTAACCAATCTAAGGAATCCTCCGCTTTTTGATGTTGTGCTTGACTCCTCTAGAATAGAGAAGAAGGCAAGCAGGAGAAGATTTCTATATTTCTCCTCTTCCACTTTAGTAATCTTTTCCTTCAAAGAGTAAAGATAGTTCAACATTTTCTTGCTAAAGGCTTTCTCTATCGTAACTATGTCTGTCCCGGGATAATCCACGGTCCCAATTCCATTTTCTTTGAAATATTCTATGTATTTCAATACCTTATTATATTGATAGTTGTCTAGCCTACTGTTAGACAAGAAACTAGCGAAAGGAACGATATCAACGCCAAGAGAGTATATGCCTTTCTCCTGGCACGCAAGCAGTGTAGTCCCAGCTCCGCAAAAGACATCTAATACTTTCATCCTAGGTTTTATAGACATCTCGTCAATTAGATTGAAGACAAGGCCACGCGAGTATCCATGTTTATAAAGATACCAGTTGTAGACAGGTACATCATTGTCACCCCTTGGAGATGCTAATCGATACCAATCCAGCCTGTTCAAAATCCTAATATCTTCCGAATTATTAGCCATCCCAATAATATACTTTTCTTCAATTTAAAATAACATGTTAAACGAATCCACAATGAAATTAAACATGATTCAGAGAAAAAAAGCAAGAGAAGGATTGCATACACTGAGCTCCCCGGAAAAGATCCTCTGAGTCACTGTCAGAGAGGGTATAGAACTATCAAGGCCTAAAAGACAAGTTTGGTAAAAAGCCTAAAACCCACCAGGGCTGTTCCCTAAGAGCAGCAAAAGTCAACCAAAATTTGACAAGTTTCTATTTAAATAGGTATATTTAAGCTTCAATATGGTAGAAAACAAAAAAGAAAAGATTGTTTATCTTCTGGGAGCAGGGGCGACAAATGCCGAGATAGCTCTTCAAAAAGACCTTTCCGGAGAACATGAGCGGCAGAAATACGGATTATTGGTAACTAATGTATCTAGAAGGGTGGTCAAAAAAGCCAGTCGATCTCCAAAATATGTAAAGGATATTAAAATGGTTTCAAGCACAACAGGTTCCTTGAATATCGAACTGCTAATAAGTCTACTTGAAAACGTTAATACAATCATTAACTCCAATTATAAGACCGAATACTTAAGGAGATTGGTTAAACAAGACATCTCAGGTTTGTTGACTGAAGATCTTCTAAACCAATTCTATCTACATAAGGCGCTGTTAGAACTCCATAAGAGAACCGAAGATAAAGAATCATTGCTTGGGATAATATCATTGAACTATGATTCTGTTATAGATGAGGCATATAGAGAAATTCTCCAAAGAGAACCCAATTATTGTTTCTCTTCAGAAGAATGGAAAAATATAAAAGATATTCCCTTGTTAAAGTTACATGGTTCTTTTAATTGGAAAAACGTCAGTATATGTGGAAGGAAAAGAAATATTGAAATAATCCCGCTGGGCATAAACAAAAATTACTTACAGATTCCATATAATTTTATTTGGGGCCGCGCATTGGAAATCTTGGCAGATTGCACCATCCTTCGTGTAATAGGTTGCTCGCTCGGCCAAAATGATGTTGCTTTAATTGATTTATTATTCAAAGCCCATCTAGAAAAAGGAGAAGCGTTTGAGTTTCAAATAATAAACTCAAAAAGAACTTATGATCAAATAAAAGGCAACTATGGTTTTTTCCCAAAAATCAAAGATCTAAATAAAATCGAGGATCATTTGGTACCGGACGCAATCGAAACCAATGAAGAGGGGAATGCTTTCGAGGCGTGGTTGAAGGCGAAAGGGATGAAAATGTTAAAAGACAAAATTAGGAAAACCAAGTATCTAAAAAAGGTTTGTAATTTGTAATAAACAGGAGATCAAATATGTCAGAGGAGAATGTGGAAGAGAAAAAGAAAAAAGCGAGAATTAACAGAATTATCGATACAATTTCAATCAAGAAATTTATTGATGATTATATCTATCGAATTGATTTAGATGCAGATTATCAAAGGGAAAAGATATGGTCAAAAAAAGACCAAGAAAAATTGTTAGATTCAATAATTAAAAATATTGACATACCTAAAATTTATCTCGCCATACCTGAAGAAAAAGAGATATTCGATTTTGAATGTATTGATGGGAAGCAGCGCATGTTAACGTTATTAAATTTTTTTAAACCAGATCTAAATGAAAAGAATCCATTAACGGTTGAAATCGCAGGAGAGGAATATACTTATGAGCAACTAAAAAAGGAATTTCCAAAACCGGCTAAGAAAATTGAGAATTATGAGTTGACTTTCATCATCTACACAAAAATTACTGGGGAACTTATTAGAGAAATTTTTAGACGGTTACAATTAGGAATTAGACTTAATTCCGGGGAGCTATTAAAAACTCGTACGGGCACCCTTAGAGACTTTATTTATAAAGAAATTGGAAATGATGGCCCGTTCTTTAGGCATACGAAGTTATCTGAAAAAAGATTTTCAAGGCCATTCACCTTGGCCCAAATCTGTATTAATTCGTTTAATCGAATAAAAGAGGGCGATTTTGTTAGAGCTAGATTGCAAGACATCGAAGATGTTTTCGAGGAATATCAAAATTTAGAAAAGGATGATGGAAATTTAGTCCGAATAAAAAAAGTTCTAGAAGTCATGGACAAAGAATTTGGGGAAAATGCTCAGATCATTTCAAGTAGAGCCATTGCTGTTTCAGCGTACTTGTTTGTCGAGGAATTATATTTGAATAAAAAAACTGCTCTTATTCCGAAATTTGTCGATTTTTTCATTAAATTGATAAATGAAATTGATAATAATATGGAACTTCTAAGGGACTATACGAGACCTGAAAATACTAGGGTAATGGAAGAATTTCAGAAATATGTTATACAAGCTTCAGTCGAAGCATATTCCATTAAAAGAAGGCATGAGTTTTTGAAAAAAGCTTTTCAGTACTATCTAGATCCAAAGACAAAAGGAAGAATTATTGGCAAATAAGTTTTAGTATATCCGGCGGCGTAAAGTTCAGCTTTTGACCAGATAGGGGACATTGGTTCTAAAACAATTTAAGATATTTCTTTAAATTGGCCACATCTTTGCAAACGGCCAATCGATTGACCGAAGAAGTCGTCACTCCAAAAAAACGCGCAACCTCGGCACCAGGATAACCCGTCCTCCCGATCGCTAACTGACAAAAGATCTTCCTTGCTCTGACCACCTCTCTCTTTCGCGTCCCTGAACGTAACTCCGATTCTTCTACATGAACCTGTTATGGGTTGGCTCCTTCAGGCTTGATTTCCTGACAGATACATTTGAAAATATATAAAGGAGATTACTTTTGTTCAAAATAGGATTCTCAACGCGGAGACGCAAAGGACGCAGAGAAACCAATTTTTTATTTGGCGGTGAGAGGCCGCCAAATAAAAAGGCTTCCGTTACTTCGGGATAGGGCCCTTAATAGCCTGTATAGCCTTCAAAGAGTCCCGGTTTTATGGTCGAAGGGGAGCGTTTCTGATCCAATCGCCGTCTCCCGATTGGGTCAGAAGAAAGATCTTTCTCAGCGACCTCCGCGACTCTGCGGTGAACCTGATTTTGAAAGAGGGGTATACTAGCCAAAAAGTCCAATGAAATCAACAAACGTTACACCACATTCAGCCGTTCTTGGACAGCAGTGAAAGGAGATGTTCTTATGGAGATAAAGGTCGGAGATACTTATATCCGCAATTCAGACGGACAGATTTGCAGGGTAAAGTGGGCTGATCATACAGCAGTTGTTCTTGAATCAGAAAATGGAAGCCAGGTACGCCTGACCAATATTTTTGGTCTGGAAAAAGCCTATAGCAAAAGAGACTTCGGTGCTTCCTTTTTGGAGGAAAGGAGCGCCACTACATCCTGAATCTGTCCTTTTCTATAACCCATTCAGCGTCTACCACCACTCTTGTGTTGAAGATGTAGACTTGATTCCCATCCACCCTTGAATTATCAATTCCATATCCAAGCTCTTTGAGCACTTTCCTGAAGTCGGTCTTCTTTTCAGGGTCTTTCTTTCCATCGTTTTTGCAGAGAGTGACATAGGCTTGATATGCGGTCCCAAATTTCACCTTGTCGTTAGAGTCTTTTGTCTTCATAAGGCATCCATTTGCCAAGGCACGCACACTGTCCATTTCCTTCCTATAGTCCTGCTTCGTAAGTCTCATCGACTGAGACTCCATTAGTCTGAACTTTCTCTCCCTCAATCTTCTGTATCCTTCGAGAGCCCAGTTGAAGATACCAGAAAGCTCACCAATTAGTTTCGATTCCGGGTCCCGGTCCATTTCCTCCTCCGAGAAAGTCCCGGGAAACTCTATCAGCCAGATCCTTCGCCACATTCCATGAGCCGAAGAAATTATTGGCCTTTTTTTGTAAACAGGCATTCAGCCAAAACCATGGTCCAAAAATCACCCTATCTCCTCTAAACATCTAAATAATCCCCTTTCTAACTTATTGATATAATGGCTGATTATGTTTATTTGTAATTCCAATCATGAATGTTGGTTGATATATTTTTAGTCCATGATTATCTTAATTTTGAAGTGATTTGAGAGGAGTAAAGTCATGGCACAGAGAAGAGCAGAGAAACCAAAGAAAATAAAGATCAGCCGGAAACAACAGGAACTTTATAGTAGGCTAAAATCGTCGAAGAGATGATGACGTAAGGAGGATACCATGAACTGCAATCGATGCGGTGGTCTTATGGCTTATGAGAAGTTTTACAGTCGGGTTGAGGATTTTTTCGGATGGAGATGCATTTCCTGCGGAGAGATCGTTGATCAGGTTATTTTAGAGAATCGAATCAGCCAAAAGGGTTGATGCCGTGAATGGGAATGAAGCATTATCCAAGGGAGCGGATTTGTGCGCTAAATCTTTGAGTTAGTTCCTTCAGATGTTCAATGACCGTGTTTCTATTCATAAAAACTTACTCTACTTCTCAATCTATCTGTTAACCAATTTTTTCATTTCCCTTCCAACTTTGAAGTAAGGGAGTTTCTTAGGCAGGACATGGACAATCTCACCAGTTTTGGGGTTTCGACCCTTATAAGCGCCGTAATGCCTGACCACAAAGGTTCCAAATCCTCTGATCTCAATTCTGTCGCCTTTCTCCAAACTCTCTCGTATGGCATCAAAAAAAGTATCTACAATGACCTTGGCTGCTTTCAGTTCAATACTGGTTTTCTCTGAGACCTGTTTAATAAGATTGGCCTTATTCATTTGATCCTCCCTTGTGCTATCCCAGGTGTGCTTTTCTTAAAGAGCAAACCCTATGACCATGCTTGCTCCTCATCTTGAAAGAATCTGACATTAAAGATGTAGGGCTGGTTCCCATCCCTGCTGGAGTTCCCAATTTTAAAAACAAGGTCTTTCAATACCTTTTTGAAACTCTTTTTTATCTTTGATATCTTTCCTTCCGTCTGTCTCGGAAAAAATGTGCATTGCTTATAAGTATCACTGAATTTTACCTGATTTGCTTTTTCTCCCTCCTCTAAGGACAGAAGGCGGAATTGCAGCAGAGTTGATGACTGCGAGCCACAGATAGGTATTGTTCAGTCCTTTCATGAATAGCATTTTGTCGGCTCGGGATATTCCTATCCCGTTAATTGATGATAGGATTTTCGTTGCAATCGAGAACGGGACAGTAAACGTCATTATTGAGATTGCCAAATTCAGGCTTATGACAAAACCCACGTTGAAAGCAGTCGCCCTCACTGCTGATGCTATTCCTCTCCTTTCCGCAGGTACAGAGCTCATGATCGAGCTCATGTTTGGCGAGACGAATCCCCCGCAACCAATCCCCAATGCAACTAAGTAAACAATTATATGTAAAAATGAAGTTGCTTCGGTAAGAGTGGAGAAGGCATAAAGAGATAGGCTCATGAGAGCCAGTCCTAACGTTGTGAAAGGGAGATGTCCATATTTGTCAGAAAGTCTTCCACTGATAAGCCCACAAATCAAAAAAGCACCGTCGAACGGAATCATTCTTATCCCTGCATCAAGCGGACTCAAATCAAGGATGAGTTGGAAGTAAAGGCTGATCAATAGCAACATGGCGCCCCAAGCGACTGCGTTCAGCATTAGCGCGATGATGCCACCGGTGAACTCTCTTATCCTGAACAACCCAAAATCGAGTAATGGATGCAATTGCTTTCTCTCATGTAATATAAACACTACGGCAGTTATTACACTGATGATGAAGAAACAATAAACGGTAGATTCTTCTGACAATCCGTAAGCTTGATAGGTTAAAGCAAGCAGGAAGGTGAGCAATGAAATTGAAAATGCTACAAAACCAAAGAAATCTATCTTTGCACCTGTTTCTAATTTTGCTATTTCCTTTAGTCTTCGATGAGCCCATATCGTTCCGAATATACCTATTGGGACATTCAGGTAGAACAGTGCCCGCCAGTCCAGAAAGGATAGAATCAAGCCGCTGACAGTCAGCCCAGCCATTGCACCGAATCTAAACGCCGTCTGATTCACACCAAGGGCAAAACCGAGTTCTTTCTTTGGAGTTGCATCTACAACGATCGCAAGGCTATTCGTAAAGAGCATGCCTGCTCCTATTCCTTGAATGGCCCGGAAGAGAATGAATTGAAGAGGAGTTCGGGAAAGGCTCGTTAATGCGGAGCCAAGAGTGAAAATTGTAAAACCTAAAGTGTAAATCTTAACCCTTCCTATGATGTCAGTTATTCTTCCTATTAGCAGTAGAGCTATTGTCGTTCCGAGCACATACGATTGGGTGAACCATATTGCTTGTTCTACATCAGCTCCCAATGCTGAAGCTACTTGGGGAAGACCAATGATGACAATCCGGGAGTCAATTCCTGCCATCAAGATTCCGACTGTTGTCACTGTAAGAACAACCCATTGGTATTTCATTCTTAAGACCTCAAAGATGTTTATTCATTTAGAGCAAAAACTATAAAACAAAATCTACTCTCCGGCAAAGTGACTTTCTGCTTATAGGAAACAGCCGGGGCGTTGGTTCTAAAACAACTTATGGCGCACCGACTACTTGTCATGCTCCTGATAATAAAAGATAAGGGTTTGTGACGGGTTGTGATGTCGTGTCTTCCAGGGGAGGTGATGTCTGTGAGACTCTATCTCATGCAGCACGGAGAGGCCAAGTCCGAGGCTGAAGATCCGGAGCACTCACTGACAGTCAGGGGAGAAGAGGAGACCAGGAAAATCTCCGGCGCTGCAAATCTCTTCAGGCCTGGGCAAGGCCTACATCATATTCTGCAAGAGGGAAGCAGATTTTTTTCTTGATCTGAGCACGATGCTGGGCAATCTCTTCGAGCCGCTTATAGACAGGCGCATCAAAATACTGCTCACCACACTTGATGCATACCCAGGCGGGGACACGATCAACATAAATCGTTTTTCCCTTGAAATGGAACCTGGCCCGGATGATACGCTCTTCTACTATTCCCTCACAGAATTCACACATGTCATTTCTCTTTTTTTTCATCTGTCACTCCTCATCTTCGTAAGCTGTGATAATCAAAAGCATCCCCGAAAGCAAAAAACGGCACACTACTCGTGCTCGCCGCCCATCTGCGGTATAGCCTGCTATTTCATAACGGGTGCCACGAGGTCACGGGTAAACTTCCGTATGACTCGACCCCTAAGTATAACATTTTCAACATCCTTTGCGACAAGGTTGTCCTCCGACATTTCTTCGTTCGCATGCGAACTTATTCGATATCTCTGCTCGCGTATCGCCCGTTGGATACGCTGTAGCGCCCGCATTAGATACCCCTATCTATATTTTGCTGATCCAAGGACACCTACCAATTATTGGGGTGAAATCCATCTGATCACCCCTCCTCAACTGGTGTATTTCTACACCAAAATCGTACGGTGATCAAGCCCATTTTTGGAGGGTGGTGAACAACTTCTGTACGCTCTCTTGTGATCGCCGTTTTGTTCTGGGGGAAGGTTATGGCGTCATCGGTGAAGATGAGCTATGGTATACTGTCTTGCAGGGGAGGTAATGTCTATGAAACTTTACCTCGTGCAGCATGGAGAGGCCAAGTCCGAAGCGGAAGATCCGGAACGCTCACTGACAGTTAGGGGAGAAGAGGAGACCAAGAAAATCTCGGGCGCTGCAAAAAAGGTCGGCATTCGCCCTTCAAGGATCTATCGCAGCGGGAAGAAGAGGGCCGAACAGACCGCCGGGATCATTGCGGAGGCTTTAGGTCTGTCTGCTCAGCTTGGCCAGGGGCTCAATCCGAACGACGAAGTCCGTCCGTGGGTCGAACGGATATCCAAAGAAGCAGAAGACCTGATGATTGTCGGCCACCTGCCTTTCCTGGAGAAGCTTACCTCCTTTCTTGTCTGCGGCGACGAGGGTTCAAAGGCCGTCGTGTTTCGATACGGCGCCATCTTATGTTTGGAAATGAAGGAGCCCGGAAGGTGGGCAGTGGACTGGTTTCTCAAACCGGAAATGGTCTGAGGGATAGAGGAATCTGTAATTCAGAAGGCATATTGTTCGGAAAATCTCCCCTGGCCCCTCTTTGCCCAAGAGGGGCAATTCCTTGGAGACTTATCATTAGAAACTTGCATTGGTAGACATTGTCAAGAAGGCTTCCTCTCACTCTTCTCCCATTTCCTCATCACCCTTCAAGTGGATCTCGGCAGCCTTCGCAGCCCTATCTCCCCATCTTCTCTTTATTTCCTCAACTCCAAGGCGATTATGCCGATATCCCCGATCGTCGGAACCCTCGCAGCGAGATATGTCATCAAGCCATTGATGGACCTCGGTGAAAGGCTCTCCTAACTCTCGGATGCAATCTTCTTCGTGTTCCCTTAGCCTGGTCATAATTCCATTATATCTTAAAAAAGGATCGAAAGAAAGTTAACCTTGTTGCCCCACAAGAAAACGTTATCAGAGGGATCGTAGAAGAGGATGGATGGGGGAGATACGGCTTGCAGTCCATGCCAGCATAGGACGAAATTTGGGGACGGTTTTCGTATTTATAAAAAATAACTGGTAGTTACAGACTATCTTTGTGCGGCGCCTTTCATCGTCAGGAAATGAGATTTCGATCCAGGCTACGGTATTGGATCGCTTCCTGGTGATTCTTGTGGTATCAGTTTGACAGGTGTGTGCATCATCTTGGAAAAGCGGGATAGCCGGGGTGCTCCAGTGTATCGAATTACTCGCGATGCGTCGGGATTCAGGGTAGACGGCGGATACCTTCGAACTGCTCAAAATGTTTGTCAAAGGCAAAGGCGCTTTTGAGTTTGAGAGACCTCATCATGGAGAAGCTTGTGCAATCGGTAAAACTGAAATCCTTGTCGGCGTATCGCTTAAAAATAGTAAACGCCTCGTCCTCAACGGAAGGAGTAACCGTGGCAATTTCGATGAAACCGCTCTTTTTCAGGTTCTCCCGGAAAAGAACAGCAATAGGATGCGAAATCCTTGCTCTGAGGTAATTCAATGTTTCACAGACGACGAAGTTTGTGGTGATAAACCGCGTCCCTTCCTCTCTTGCATTTCTGTAAAAGGCTGCAGCACTCTTGTGGTTCTCGTCATCTGCATCCGTGAGCGCTATAAAGGCTCCCGTGTCTACAAATAACTTCATTTCTTTCTCCCGTAGAGATAGCGGTCATGTTTTGAAGAGGCGTCTTTGATGCCTGATTTTGCGATTCCGATCACGCCTTCAAAAGGGTCCTTTTCGTGTTCTTCGGGCTGCGGAGCAACTGCGAGAGACATCTCAATCGCTTCGCGGATAAGCTGGTTCACACTTTTCTTTTCCTCAATGGCTCTATACTTAAGGGTCTTCAAGAGATCTTCGGGAAGCCGTATATTCGTTGCTATCTTTGTAGACACAATAAACCTCCATTCGGCGCCACAATAGTATCATAGCATCATAGTACCATTATGTCAAGGTATTTTTCTTCAGTATCATGACAGGAGAAACGCCATGTCATCCGGAAGCTGCCCCATCCCGGTCTTCGGGGCAATCCGGCGGGAGTCCAGTATTGTCAAAAGCTTCTGGATTCCTGCCGGAGTTTATCCCGATGGAAATCGGGGCAGGAATAGAGGTAACCATAAGATTTGTAAACGTACGTGGTATACTGTCTGGCAGGGGAGGTGATGTCTATGAAACTCTATCTCATTCAGCACGGAGAGGCCAAGCCCGAAGCAGAAGATCCGGAGCGCTCACTGACAGCGAGAGGAGAAGAGGAGACCAGAAAAATCTCCGGCGCTGCAAAAATGGTCGGCATTCGTCCTTCAAGAATCTATCACAGCGGAAAATAGAATTTTCACCGCTGAGCCGCAGAGAACGCGGAGAGGGATTTTTTGTTTGGCGGAGAGATACCGCCAAATAAAAAGGTCTCTATTTCTTAAGACAAGGCTTATGGTAGGTACCACGACCATCAAACGGATCGATCTTAATCCATCCCAAAGGGACGGAGTTTCGGCTCCAGCCGCCGTCTCCCGATTGGAGCAGAAGAAAAATCTCCTCTGCGACCTCCGCGCCTCTGCGGTGAAACCTGGTGTTGAAAGGGGCGAATATTAATCCAAAAGCCGAATGAAATCAACGTCACCCCGAGAAATTCCACTTAATTTGGACAGCAGCGGAGGACCTGATGATTGTCGGCCACCTGCCGTTCCTGGAAAAGCTTGCTTCCTTTTTGGTTCGCGGCGACGAGGGTTCAAAGGCCGTCGTATTTCGATACAGCGCCATCTTATGTTTGGAAAAGAAGAAGCCGGGAAGATGGGCGGTGGACTGGTTTCTTAAACCGGAAATGGTCTGAGGGGGGGCGGTCCGAAACCAGCGATTTCTCCTGTGATTAAGATATCTATGGCCTTCTCAAATCTGGAAATCATCTCTTTTCTCCATTCTTCATCAATGGAGATAGCCTTGGAAGCCATCTGTTCACAATAACCGCAGCGATCACAATCTGTGTGAAGGCAATCGGTTTTCTTGAAATAGTCAAGGAAGCCGTTCAGCTTCGAGTTGTCGATAAAGACTTTTCCGGGAAAAGGCTCCTTGAGGACTTCCATTGCCTCTTTCATCTTTTCAGGCTCGATGAGGTCGGTTCGTTGGAGGACCTCCATATTGGGTGACAGGAAGGCTCCTTGCTGGGGGAGTGACAAGAGTTCTACCAGATTTCCTTTATAGCTTTTTCGCTCATAGGCATTGAGAATCTGAACCAAGCTTTCCGTTCCCCTAAACCTCTCTATGAGCTTCAAACAGTCTATTCCCATGACCTCGTAATCGGATACATCTTCAGGCCGTATCCAGCGGGACTTGATCAATTCAGCAGGCCGGAACAGCTTCAGGCGCTGGCAGGCAAGCTTACAGTAGTCCGGTGCAAAACCTCCGCATGGATGACCCTCCTGCGAGCCATGGGAGACCATGTTCCGGTGGTGGAGATCGAGAGGACATTGGAAGAGACAGCAGTGATTGGCGATCAGCTCAAGCTCGCAGCCGACAGCCTCCCGAATAGAACGAAGGGTCCGAAAATCACGGCCGATGGATTCAGGAAGGATGATCTTATCCGCTCCCAAATCTTCCCAGTAGCGTGCCAGATGAATATTCTGGATACGGGCAAAAGAGGAGACGCAGACCTTGAGGTTCGGGAATTCCCGCTTCACCATATCGAGAAGGAAGGGCAGGGTAACCGTGACCATGTTGGCCCCAGTCGAGGAGATCCATTCGATGTGCTCTACGATCTTCTTATATCCCTTCTTGGTGAACTCCAGATTATCAAAACAGGTGGTGTTGATGAGGTAATTGAAACTGAGACCTCTCTTTCGGGCCTCGGCAATAAAGGAGGCCACCTCTGTTTTTCCCACTTTGGGAATGAAGAGGGCCATCCTCCCTCCTCCCAGAGGGTCGTTCCACATCTGTCCGTAGAGACTTTGAACAGAAGTTCCCTCCAGCCTCTCCAGTAAATCGAAATCCCAATTGGTGGCTATGGAATAACGCATCGCTGACCTCTCCTCTCAGAAAATAAATTCGTCTATCGGCAACGGTAACGATGCCCGTATCGTCCAACGGTTAGGTGGTTCGCCTGCCTGCGCGTAGCCGCTTCGGCGAAGGCAGGTCTTAAGAATTTGCCGTAGTCCTCTGACGCTAGACGAAACGGGCCTCGTAGCCGTAACCTTAACCCTGGACTGTTTTCATCGTTTCACTCCATCGATTCCGTCTTTCTTCTCGATATCACACCATCGAAGCAAAGAAGCCAAAGGAGAAATTCCATCGTGGTGCCACATCATGGAAGGGACCGGCATCTTTCCAGGAGAAGTAATTCGAGCCACCCCCAACTCCCCCAGTCTCCTGATCAACTCTTTTTCACGCTCGTCCCCGATAGCGACGGCCGCATTCTGCAAGTAAGAAGCGATAGACTTCAGGGAAGGCAGTATCTGAAGAATATCTTCTACCCCGAAGATCCGGATGAAACGATTCAACGGAGAGGGAGAGAAGATTCCTGGGTCCTTTTCATAAACGATTGTCCAATCCGTTCCGTGAGGCGAGGCTAACAGCAGAACCTCTTTGCCATTTAACTCCCTGAACTCATACTTTGCTCTGAGCTGATGGATAGCCGAAGCCTCCCCAGGAGAAATTTTCCCTCTGGGCATCTTTAGATTTAAACGCTCCATGGCTTCAGCCAGGGTCCGGCAAAATTCTTTCGGAGAAACTTCCCCCCCTGCTTCCAGATAATAGACATGGGGAGCGAGGCATGCCTGTTGGTCGAACATAGAGCAATCGTATGCAACAGAGGCTGCCAGTTCCCATAATCCTTTACGACGCAATCTCTTCCGGCCAATGATTCCAAAGCCGAGCCTATGGCCGTGGAGAAGAACCTTCACCCCCCGGGGGATTTTCTCCCTTAGGGATTCACACGCCTCCACCCCGCCAAACATAATGACGGCATCGGCTTGATGAAAGGCTGCCCCTTCAATGTCTTCTTCTCCCCCTCGCCAGTAAAGGACAGCCATGGATTCAGCCATCTCTGGATCGATCTCTTCGATCGTCTTGAGGTAGAGTGGAGCAAAGGTCGGTTCTCCTGTGGCCACTTTTCCCAGACAAGCGGCCTTCAGAAGCGCAGACCTCATGAAGAGGAGATGGGGCAGGGCAGGAATATTTTCAGAGAATATGGAGATGATGAGTTTAGGACCAAAAGCCCGGCTATAACCGTTCAGCTCCGGGGAGTATTGGAAATCATCAAGAAAGAGAGGATTTTTGATCTCAGAGCAAAGGGCATGCCAAATGTCTTCCCGCAAGGAACTCTGCATCTCCACATCGATGCTCGCCTCCACGACGTCACGGGAGAAACGGGTGGTGAAAGGAATGGTCTTGAGTGCGAGTTTCCGAAGAGGATAATCTCTTTCCAGCCACTTCCTGGATGCCTCATCAAGGACATCGATGATTTTCCCAATAGGGAGGCTGGCAAGATATGTCTCTCTTCTCTTCTTCAGGTGGTCGGTCAAGGTCTCCACGAAAGAGGTGCTGATCTGAGGGATTTTTAGATGAATCGTGATGTTTTCGTCCTGATAGACTTCGGTTCTGAAGTCCTTCACCTGGGGCCTAAAATCCGGAGGCACGTAGTATGCATCTACTTCGATGATCTCCATCGTCAATCCTTTTCATAAACTCGATAGTAGCCAGTAGAGGGTGGAAAGTAGTTACTAAGGGGTCCATAATTGAGAAGACATATTATTCATAAAATCTCCCCTCGCCCCTCTTTGCCAAAGAGGGGTAATTCCTCCCTTTTGCAAAGGGAGGGAAGGAGGGATTTAGTTTCCGGTGTCCAGACAATTATGGCCTGATTAGTAAGACCACATTCTACATTCCACATTCTACGTTCAAGTTTTTATTTGGGTCATCTCCTCGATCGTTAAAGAGCAGCCCCTGGCTTCTCCTCCCCTCGATCCTCCGTAGATCTCGAATCCTTCTGAGGTCGTCCTTCCAACGTCGTCGGTCTGGATGGCCGCGATGTGACCTCGGTTAGCAAGGTCAAAGTGGCGGAGGAGGCCGACCTTCCCTTGAGGGAGGGGTTCGAGGGTGTCCGGATCAACCACTAAAGTTCTTGTCCAAGGGGGATTGACCTTTGTCTCGGGGAGGTCCAACCCTCTTTGGAAATTTCTCAAGGTATTGTCATAGAATTGGGAGCTGACTTCTGTCATCCCCAGCAGATTCACGGAGTAATATTTTGGGATTCCAAGAAATTCCTCACCCGCCCTGACAAATTCTTCCCTTTTCACCTCCCTGCTTCTTCCCTTAAACCCTCCGGCATCGAGTGTTCTCGAACCTGGTGGGAGTTTAAAACGTAACCCTTTCTCGCGGCAGTAATCGAAGAAGTTGACAAAGCCGAAGGAGCCGCCGCAAATCGTTGTCGGAATGCCATTGGCTTCAGAGCGGCGGAGCTCATCCACCAAGACTTGAACCTCAAAACCATCCTGACCGATGAGGAAGCGGCTCTGAGGGAGTCCAAAGGATTCCTTCAGTCGGTTCATCCCGTAAGCCATGATCATATGGGGGACCGTGTCGGGGGAAGGGGCGAGGACGAGGATTTTCGTTTTGATTCGCTCAGGGAAAAGGAAGACAGAGGCTGCTTCATCGATGGTTGCATCCATAAGCCGGAGTCCTCCATCGTCATAGGCGACCTTTCCCTTCTCTTCAGGCTTGGTTGTGCCGCTGGTCATGAACGTCCGAACCGTGAAAGAGGGAAACATCGCGAGGTCCATCACTTTGAAGGCATCCGTAGGCAGGGCGGGAATCTGATCCCAGGAAGAGATATTCTCAGGATGGATACCCCGCTTTTCGCAGTAGCGCCTGTAAATCGGAATATATTTAACCTGGAGTTCAAAGACCAGAAGGGCAAGGCGATTGAACTCTTCTGAATCCTGATGATCCGTCCCCCTGCGGATATAGGACAGGATCATTTCGTCGAGATCCAATACCTCTTTAGGGAACTCCTTCATCATCCCACCTCCGTGTGGAAGGTGATCATCTTCTTTTCCACGAGATGGAGCAACATCTTTTTCAAATCTTCTATCGGGATGCTCTTTTCTTTGGCGATCTCACGAATGGAGAGATTCCCATGAAGCTTCTCCGTCAACCATGACCAGCCTTTTCTTAAGGTAGTCTTAATCTCTTCCTTAGAGACTAAAGACATTGGCAGAAGTCTTTCATCCAGAAAAGGGAGCTCTTGGAAGTGAGATGAAATAAGAAAATCGGTCGGTCGATAAGCGAAGAGTGGTGGAGAGACGCCGAATTTCTTTTGATAGACATAACGGTAAGCACTCAAACCGGCGGCAATCCCCTGGGAGACTGCTCTGGAGAAAGAGTTGTAACCTTCGGATGTGACATCGCCAGCAGCGAATACTCCGGGGATAGGAGTCTGCATATCTTGATCCACTCTGACGAAAGGAGAATGGAAGTCTTCAGTCTCTATCTCAAATCGCCAGGCGGGCGAGAGTTCATAGGAGTTGAAATCTAAGAGGACTTTCTTGCAGACTATCTTACGTGTTCCATGCGGAGTTTGAAGGGTCAATCCCCTTAGCCGTTTATTCCCCCAGTATCTTTCCACCCAGCCTCGAAGGATATCCTCCGTATCCTCTCCTTCTCCCTCCATGATGAATAATAGAGGAGATTTACCTGCATTTAGATCTCTGATCAAGGGAATCAGGTTCTGCAGCTTTTCGCTTCCCACAATGACCAGCCTTGGCTCCCATCTTCTGCTGAGGAGCTTCTTGAGGTGAGAGATGATAAATTCATACCCCATACTGGTCACTTCGAGGCCCCGTCCCAGGTAGTCCCTCTCATTGGCCAGAACCTTGATTCCGGTGGCTATGATCACGGCTAATGAACGGAAGACCTTGCCGTCAGAAGTAAAGACCTCTTTTATTTCGCCTTGAAGATTGATCCGGTGGACCCTGCCCTGAACCGTGGCTATTTCGAGGGCCTTCATATCCCTCATGAGGCGTCCGACAATCTCCTTCCCCTGGATCTTCCATGAAGGGCCTGTGAAGAGACATCCCCGCCAACCTGCCAATCCGCCAAGGTAGGAGTTCTCGATCAAGAGGGTGCTGCAAGGGATCGCCTTGTATCTCTTGACCCATCGGGCCCTGATCGCTGCATTGAGCCCAGCGGGTCCTCCACCCACCACGATCACATCCCAGTCATATCCCATCTCTCTCCCTCCCCCTTTCCTTCTGAAGATAGGGGATGAGCCCTCCAGCCTCCAAGATCTTTTTGATATGGGTGTCGATGGGAGAAAAAGGAAAACGTCTTTTATCCGCCAGTTCGACCCATCCTTCTTCAATGGAGAGAAGGACAGAATCTCCGTCCTTCACCCGTCCCTGGAAGTCTCGGCACTCAAGGGCCGGGAGGCCGAGGTTGGTCAGACTCCGGAAGAAGATTCTGGCAAAGGATGCGGCCACCACTCCTCTGACGCCAAAGCTTCTGAGTCCTCTGACCGAAGTCTCACGGCTCGAACCGCAACCGAAGTTCTCCCCGGCGACGATGATGACTCCTTCATCAGAAGAATCCCTTTTTGCATTCGTGCCCAGTCTCTCCATCCCTTCATATAAACCCTCCTTCACTCTGGCCTCGTCCAGGCTGAAGTAGGGAGAAGGATGGAGGATGTCTGTATTGATATGGTCCCCTAATTTCCAGACCCGACCTGTGATCCTTTTGGGAAGTCCCATCACATCACCTCTCTGGGATCCGTGATCCTCCCTGCCAAGGCAGAGGCC
Organism: uncultured delta proteobacterium; assembly: GCA_963765435.1. Taxonomy (GTDB): domain Bacteria; phylum Desulfobacterota; class BSN033; order BSN033; family UBA1163; genus UBA1163. Next base: position 1,944,198 of record CAVXWK010000001.1, on the reverse strand, counting down.
GCCGCAGTCAGAGGAGAAGAAAGATAGATTCTGGAAGAGGGATCTCCCATTCTCCCCTGAAAATTTCTGTTGGAAGTGCTGAGGCATCTCTCCGCGCTTCCGAGAATTCCTTTGTCTATGCCTCCGCACAGACCGCAGCTCGGATTCAGAACCACCCCGCCTGCTTCCAAAATGATCTTGAGATATCCTTTCTCCATTGCCTCTTGGTAGATCTTCTGGGAAGCGGGTGTGATGAGAAGTCTTATCCCCGGAGCAATCTTTCTCTTATTAAGAATACGGGCTGTCAGTTCAATATCCCGCAACCTTCCTCCGGTGCAAGAGCCGATAAAGACCTGTTCAATCCCTTCGCCCTTTATCTCTTCGATATCGACGACATGAGCAGGGCTGTGAGGGAGGGCTACCTTCGGTTTAAGTGAAGAGAGGTCTGTAGTTAATTTCTGGGTATAACGAAAATCTTCGTGAGAGAAGTTCTCCCATTGGTCCAAATGGCCGTCTCTTTTTTTTAAATAATTCTTCGTCACTTGATCGGGAGAGAAAAGCCCGTTCTTCGCTCCTCCTTCAACCACCATATTGCAGATGGCGAGTCGGTCGTCCATGGAGAGGACACCGTCATCGTCATAAAACTCAAGAGCCTGATAGCGGAACCCTCCTTCTCCGAATCTTGCCAGGAGATCGAGGATAACGTCCTTTCCCATGATATAAGGAGGAAGTTTTCCCTTGAGGTTGATTCGTACTGTGTTAGGAGGCTTGAGCCACGTCTTTCCTGTAACGAGTGTATAGAGAATATCCGTAGAACCCATACCCGTTGCCAAACAGCCAAGAGCTCCGGCAGTGGTTGTGTGTGAGTCGGCCCCAAGGACTAACATCCCGGGCCTTAACCAGGGCCCTTCGATCAAGAGCTGGTGACAGATTCCTTGATAGATGGACTGATGCGGTAATGCCTCATCCTTGGCAAAGGAGATGACCGTCTTTGCGATATTGGCCCTTTCAATCGTAGAGGGAGGGGCAAAATGATCGACCGTGACGAAAACCCTCTCCTTGTTCCAGATCCGACCTCCCAAATCTTTTAGCTCTGAGAGAAGAAGAGCAAAAGTCGGGTCGGGTAAGAGGACAAAGTCGACAAGGACGGCATGGTATTCGCCCTCTCTTATCCCGTCCGAGTGTTTCTGAATGATTTTACCTGTATATCCTTCAAGCATCCTTTTTCAGAACCTCTTTTGCGATATCCCAGAAAGCCTCTAACGGGAAGTTGAGAGAGCCTTCGTAATAGGACCCCATCTCTTCGGCCATCCGATGGATCTCCGTCTTACTCTTTGCCGTCTTTCTTTCCTTAACCCTTTGGAGGATTTCCTTCAGCTCTTCCTCATTCGCCTCATAACCCCTCTGCCGTAAAAGGTGTAGGATGGCTTGGGTGCCTGTATGTTTTCCCAAGACGAAAGAGGACTTCCTCCCCACCTCCTTTGCATCGATGATCTTGTAAGTCTGGCTGTTTTTAAGAATGCCGTCGACGTGGATCCCTGACTCATGGCGAAAGGCATTGAGCCCGATGATCGGAGCATGAGGAGGGATGAAAATCCCTGAGCACTGCTCCACGAGTCGGGAGAGGTGGTAGAGTCCCTGCGAATCGATTCCGTGTTGCCGGTGGAAGATCTTCTTCAAAGCCAATACCACTTCATGAAGAGGAGGATTTCCAGCCCGCTCACCGATTCCATTGACCGTGACCGAGGGATAATTCACTCCGGCTTCTATGGCAGCCAGGGTGTTGGCTGTGGCCAGACCGAGGTCATTGTGGCAATGGACACCCAATTCCATCTCCTGTGGGATTTGATCTCTCACTTTTTTAACGAGGTCCTTCATCCTGAAGGGTTCCATCACGCCCACGGTGTCACAGATAAAGGCTCGTTGGGCTCCCCATTGAAAGGCGTGGGAAAGGATTTCACAGAGAAATGGGATTTCAGCCCGGGAGGCATCTTCTGCTACCAGATTGACCAGGAGTGTTTTGCGGCAGGCATAGCGCACCAACTCTTCAGCCAATCTCTTCACACCCTTTTCATCCAATCCAAGTTTCGAATGCAAATGAAGAGAACTCACAGGGCAGATAAGGAAAACTTCTTTAACACCGCACTCAAAAGCCTGATCCACCTCATCCCTTTTTAGCCGAACGGAGACGCCTGTCGACGCCCTGAGCCCTTGTTTTGAAATGGCATAGATCGCCTCTCTCTCCTCAGTGGATATAGATGGCATTCCCACATCAAGGATTGGCACACCAATTCGGTCCAGCTCCATAGCGATCCGGACTTTCTCTTCCTTTGTAAAGTATACTCCGGGAGACTGCTCACCCTCCCTCAGGGTTCCATCCACAATATTGATTTTAGTCACGAGCACCCCTCGAACGCCAACTCATGTAATGACAGAAGAGCCTGCCCCAAAAGGGATCGCTGGATTTTGTAGGATTGGGATGAAGTGAACAGAAGTCTCGGCACTTCGTCTCTCTTAAGATCATCTCAAACCTTTGTTCGTTGAGTTCCTTTCCATCACCCATGTAGTCAGGGATAGCGTAGCCTAATCCTCCTCCTTCAGGAGAACTTTTTTGATAGAAATCGGCAAAGGTCTGCTTCGTCGAAACAATACCGAACTCCCCCGGATGGAGGTGCCAGGGAGAGGCAGGCTCCAGGGATATCGGAGCAGACCAGATTCTCCCTATATTCTTGAACTTTCTCTTGATCTCTCTTTTCAAGGCAGCGGTCTTAGATAAATCAGAATATCTTTCCCCGGGGATTCCCATGGCAAAGAAGACATCTGTCCTGATCCGAAACTTCTCTGCTACGGAGATGGCCTCCATCAATTCCTCGTTGGAGTAAGTGAATGTCTTGTTTCGATGCCTCACCCTTTCATCTCCGGACTCAGGAGAGAGGGCGATCATCGAGCCGTCAAGAATGAATGACTCTGCGAATTCCCGGAGGAAGCGCTCTGAAGGCAGGGAGAAGGATTCAAAGTAAACCCTTGTGCGCATCTTCTTTTTTCTCAATAGGGGAAATAATTCTAGATAATATTTTTCTCCTTCTTTCCCCGGATCAAAGGCGATGTTGAACATCTCGTAACCTAATTCGAGCGCTTCGGCCATGGTATTCACCACTGCTTTGGGAGAACGAAAAACTACTCCCCTTCTACCGTTTACGACTTTCTGAGCTTCTGCACCCCCTCCGCACCAGGTACAGTTTCCAAAACACCCTCTGCCGATATTGAGAGGGAAGAGAGGAGGGCCAAGATGAAAGTGTCGTCTGTTCTTCTCTTTGGAAAGCCCTTTGGCCCAGAAAAAGGGCATTCCAATATAATGAATATAGGTTTCCTTGTCATGGAGCAGAGAAAGATTGGCGTATGAGGACTGATCCAGATCCTCCTCAGAGGCAACATAGGAGAGAGGATTTTCCCTGATCTCTCCATCTTTTCTCCAGGTGAGATTGGGGATGCCTTCCCACCCTCTCTTCTCTTTTACTGCTCTCATCAATTCGGTAACAGGGGCTTCAGCATCGCCACGGGCGACGGCATCGATCTGAGGAAAAGAAGTCAGAATCTCTCGGTGGAAGAAACTGGCAGTATATCCACCCAGCATGAGGCACATCTCAGGCCTTTCTGCCTTTATCTCTTTGGCTATTCTCATTACATCGTAGGACTGGTGATGAAAGTGGAGGGGGATGGCCACAACGCTTATCTCTTTATCTTTCATATAGGCCAAGGGTGAGGAGACTTTCTTTTCGATCCACTCCAGACCCAGATGCAATATTTTTGTCTTATATCCACGCTGCGAGGCGAGATCGGCAAGAGAGAGAGTTCCCATCGGAAGGAGATTGACGGTCATATACTCGCCGAAGGGACGGTAGAAATTGGAGAATTTAGGCGTATGAATGAAAAGGAGATCAAGAGATTCGGTCATTATCTTAATGAGTCAGTCGATAATTATTTAGACACTGGAGACTAAATCCCTTATCCCCCTTTTATGAAAGGAGGAATTCCCCTCATGAGACAGGCAAAGAGGGGTTAGGGGACATTTTCGGAAAAATATGTCTTCTTAATTTTGTACTCCTTAGTCAATGGCCTGTTTTGTGATTGATCTATTGATTGAGGGATTCTTTAAATCTAACGAATTATAACCTATCTTTCTTTGGTTTGTCATTTCCCGAAAGAGTAGAAACCGTCTCTAAGCAAGAATCTTGCGATTGGAGAAGCAAGTGGAGGTATTCTTACGAAATCAAATTCCTATCCAGACTTCTATATTGGATCGCCTCGGAGAGGTGGGCGGGCTGAACACTCTCTTGGCCCTCAAGGTCGGCGATGGTGCGGGCTACCTTGAGCACCCTCGCATAGACCCTGGCCCTCAAGCGAAGAGGCTTGCCAAAGGCAGTGTGACATGGCCCCGTGGATGGGAGTCAAGCATTACGATTCTATTGGCGGCAGGCGATGAAATTTTATCTCTGAGAGGGGATAGTGTTTTGTGTTATAGGTGACGAGTATTAGATCGTGCAATATGCAGGTCGCGGCGATGACCGAATCAGGCAAATCCAAGGTTACCCCCCTGGTCTTAGACCGGCGAATCAATTGGGCTGCTTTGCTGGCGATCTCCATATCGACATCAAAAATTCTTAAAGACTTCAGGAAGCGGTCAGTGTTTTCCTCTTCCCCCTTCTTCACTCCCAATTGAATCTCAAGGACTGAAAGAGCGGAGCAGGCGGGCAATCCGAATTTCTGCAAATCTCGAAGGACCTGCGTTACTACGCCTCGGCCTCTCAAATGCCAAATGATCACATCTGAATCTAAAAGGAACCTACTCATTGGGAATCCTTCTGAGCCTTTTTCGATAGGACTGCCTCTTGTCGCTGACAAACTGTTCCATATCTCTCGCCGTTCTTAATTCAGGATGGTTCTTATCTTTCCAGGCCCCTTGGGTCTCCTCCAAGGTTCTTAGAAACCGTTCCCTTTGAAGCTTTTCCCGAGTGGCCTCAGCAATAAATAAGCTTCTTTTTCTTTTCCCGGCGATTTGGTCGACTTCTTCTAAAATGTCGCGGGGAAACACAAGATGAGCTTTTATTTTCATAAAAATCCTTCTATAATGGAACTATTTAGTTACATGCAAAGTATACATTATTATGGCACCTTGTCAAGCATTTAAAAGAATACGTTTCTTTTTCAGCGGGAGAGAGATCTTGTGAGAAACAGCATTTTTCACAAGAAATGAGTTACGAAATGTGGTTCAAGAAATAAGATTTCGATCCAGACTTCGGTATTGGATCGCCTCGGAGAGGTGGGCAGGCTGAATGTTTTCATGACCTTCAAGGTCAGCGATGGTCCGGGCGACCTTGAGCACCCTCGCGTAGGCCCTGGCGCTGAGGCCGAATTTATCGATGGCCAATTCCAACAGTTTCTGGCTCGCCTCTTCAATCTGGCAGAACTTCTTGATATGGCGGTTGGTCATCTGGGCATTGCAGTAGATCTTTAGCCCTTTGAAACGACTGAGCTGTGTCTTTCTAGCCAAATCGATTCGTTTCTTGATTTCCCTCGAGGACTCCCCGGGCTCGCGGCTTGCCAGGTCCCTGTACTTGACTGCGGGAACCTCAATATGGATGTCGATTCGATCCATCAAAGGTCCGGAGATCTTGGATCGATAGCGCTGGATCTGGGGGATCGTGCAGGTGCATTCGTTGTTGGGATCGCTGTAGTAACCGCAGGGGCAGGGGTTCATGGCAGCGACCAGCATGAAGCGGGCAGGGTAGGTGAGAGAGGTGGCTGCACGGGCGATGGTCACCCTTTCCTCTTCCAAGGGTTGACGCAGGACTTCCAGGACATTCTTCTTGAATTCGGGCAATTCGTCCAGAAAAAGAACGCCATTGTGGGAGAGGCTGACTTCCCCGGGTTTCGGGATCTGTCCTCCTCCAATCAGGCCCGCATCGGATATCGTGTGGTGAGGACTTCGAAACGGTCGGGTCACGATGAGGGCGCTGTCGGGTGGGATCAACCCCATTACGCTGTGGATCTTTGTGGTTTCAAGGCTCTCCTCAAAATTCATATCCGGCAGAATCGTCGGGAGCCTTTTGGCGAGCATGGTTTTTCCGGAACCAGGAGGGCCGATCATGATGACATTGTGCCCGCCGGCCGCCGCCACTTCCAGACAGCGCTTCACATGCTCCTGACCCTTCACATCGTTGAAATCAACCGGGTAGTTCAGCTCTGTCCTGAAGACTTCATCGAGATCCACTTCGACTGGATTGATCTGGAGATTCCCGTTCAAAAATTGAACACAATCGGAGAGGGTGTCGAGAGGAAGAATCTCAATTCCTTTGACCACCGCTGCTTCCTTGGAGTTGTCTCTGGGAAGCAAGAGACCTCGATACCCCGCATCTCTTGCAGCCACGGCAACGGGAAGTGTGCCTCTGATTGGCTTCACCTGTCCGTCAAGAGACAACTCACCCAAAATAAAATAATGGGCAAGCTTACTTTTTTGAACCACCTCTGTGGCTGCGAGGATGCCAACGGCCATGGGGAGGTCGAAAGCGGCCCCTTCCTTCTTGATATCCGCCGGCGCCAGGTTGACCGTAATCCTCTGGGAGGGAAAATCATAGCCGCAGTTCTTAACGGCTGCCTTGACCCTGTCCTTGGATTCTTTGACCGCACCTTCCGGGAGCCCGACGGTTGCGAAGGTGGGAAGGCCTTGGGCAATGTCCACCTCCACCTCTACGACGTAGGCATCGATTCCAAAAACAGTGCTGCTCAGAACCTTGGCTAACATTTGACCTATGTTATCGCCCTTCTCGCCCTTTGAAACCATTTATATCAAAAATACCAGGACCGGACAAGTGCAAAGTGAGGCCCAAATCCCGATTTAGGGAAGAGACCCTTTTCAGAAGATGTCATTGCGAGGACCTGAAAGGTGCGTGCCTGCACGCCGAAGTGCTCCGTCAAAGCATCCGGCAAGTAATAGTTTCGGTACGCAAGCGTGGCAATCTCTCCGAAGTCCGAGACTGCTTCGCTTCACTCGCAGAGACAGTTTTTCCAAATGGTGAAATTCCTTGACAATCCTGGTCCTTTGTGTTTTATAATACAGGCCAAGGAACAGAAACATGTCTAACTTTTGCTTCTTTTATTTTCGAAAGGGTCACCCATAAATCCATTGCCGAAGACGGAATGGAAGCCATGGGTGACCGAGAAGGCCCCATGGCTTTTCCTTTTTTGAGAGCCATAGGGGTCACCCTATGGCTCTTTTATTTTTTGAGCTCAAGGGGATCCAGAAAGGAGATATCAGATATGGCCATCTCAAAGAAAGTGAAGGATGCGCTGAGCAACGCCTCATGGGTGAGGCGGATGTTCGAAGAAGGGGAAGAATTAAAGCGAATTCATGGTGACGAAAATGTTTATGATTTCTCCCTCGGAAACCCAAATCTCGAGCCTCCCGACTCGCTTAAGAAGGCACTAAAAGCCCTTGCCGACCACCCGATTCCGGGAATGCATCGCTACATGGCGAACTCCGGTTACAGCGATACGAGAAGGGCCGTTGCCGATTATCTGAAAGAGGAATCCGGGGTTCCTTTCAATGAGAAGCATGTCGTGATGACCGTGGGCGCTGCCGGTGGACTCAACGTCGTCTTAAAGGCGATCTTGGATGAGGGGGAAGAGGTCATCGTCCCCAGCCCTTATTTTATGGAATTCAAATTTTACATCGAGAACAGCGGCGGTCAAATTCGGTTGGTCGAAACCAATGACGATTTCTCACTCAACCTGTCAGAGATTGAAAAAGCGATAGGAAAGAAGACCAAAGCGATCCTGATCAACTCGCCCAATAATCCCACGGGCGTTGTTTATCATCAAGCCTCCGTTGAAAAATTGGGGGAGTTGCTGAAAAAGAAAAGTCGGGAGTTAGGGAAGACGCTCTACCTCATTACGGATGAAGCTTACAGACGGATCGTTTTCGATCACATCCAGCTTCCTATCGCCTTTCGTCACTATCCTCACACGATTCGTGTGACCTCCCATTCCAAGGACCTCGCTCTCGCGGGGGAGAGAATCGGTTATATTGCCGTGAACCCGTTTTGTGACGAAGTCGACGAACTGATTTCCGCCATTGTCTTTGCCAACCGAACTCTCGGTTTCGTCAACGCCCCGGCATTGATGCAGAGGCTGGTGGCTCCCCTGCAAAAGAATTCGGTGGACGTCAGAGAATACGAGGATAAAAGGGACTTCTTTTACCGCTCCTTAACCGCCTTTGGCTATGACGTGGTCAAACCTCAGGGGGCTTTCTATCTCTTCCCCAAAGCTCCTATTGAAGATGACGTGGCATTTGTTAGAGAACTTCAATCAAAACGGATCCTCACGGTTCCGGGAACGGGTTTTGGAAAGCCGGGTTATTTCAGGATCGCCTATGCCGTGGAAAATAGAGCGATTGAAGCAGCCCTTCCGGGATTTAAAGAGGCGGCGGAGAAACACAGAGCGCGAAAAGGATGAGACGATAAAGTGCCTTTGGGAGTCCCCCGAAGGTCCTCGTCTAAGTTAACTTTTTTGAGACAAAAAAGGGCACCTTTCTCCCCCTGTCGAAAATCTTCATTTCTTGAAAAACCTTTTAAAATCCAATACCTTAAACTGGTAGCCCCCCTTGGCACTATATTTGCTCAATTTTATGTACATACCGGGCGGTTACGCCAAACTCGGAGCAAGAGGGCTATAGGGGCGAGCACGGCTGCGACCGTTGGCTCTCGTGGCGAGTTGGATGCAGGCATGAATGGTCTCCGAAATTCCTTCTTGGTGGACGTCCCGGCAGGAAAGATCCGCGAACTCTTAGATATTTTGGACAGAGGACCTGAACCGTTCATTCAAATGGTTTGATTTCGCGCTGAGTTTCTTTAGGAGAGGGGCCTATGGGCAAGAGTTGGATTCCTAAGAGATTAGATATTGGGCGGTATCTTCATTACTTAACGGCCGCCCCAGACAGTTCCCGCATTTGTTCTTTCGACCCCGCGCAGGTTCGCCCCGTGTACATCCTTCGCTTCGTCTGCATTATCGCAATCGTCACACTCATTCCATTCGGCATACTTGCTCTATCGGAGAACAATACCTCCGCGGGCATAATGGACTTGTCTTTGGCGTTCTTCCTCATTACAAATTATCTTCACGCCCAACGATACAAGCGGTACACCTTCAATATCAACTTAGGTGTTTTCTTGGCCGCCGTGCTGTTTGTCTACATGTTCCTCACCATGGGGATGAACAGGGGCGGATTTGTCTGGTATTATGCCTTCCCTGTCGTAGCCTTTTTCCTCCTTGGGTCTAAGAAAGGAGCCACCGCCACGGCCTTGATATCCTTACCTATGGTCGTTTTTTTTCTGATGAGGACCCCTCCCTCCATCTTCGCGAGTTATAGCCTCGATTTCAAGTTAAGGTTCATCTTTTCTTTTTCCGTGGTTTTTGCCTTTTCGTACTTATTCGAATATTCGCGAGAGAAGAGTTGGGGACAGCTTCAGGAAGCGCATGTCGGCCTGGAGAAGCGTTTTGACGAACGGACCTCGGCTTTGCAGGCTCTACAAGGAGCGATTCGGTCGTTGCAAAAGGAGATTAGCGAGCGCCGTCGGGTAGAAGGAGCACTTCGAGAGAGTGAGGAGAGATATCGAACCATTCTTGAAAACATCGAGGATGGATATTACGAATCGGACCTCAAGGGCAACTTGACCTTTTTCAACGATTCCATATGCCGAATATGGCAATACCCCAAAGAGGAGTTGCTTGGCTTGAACAACCGGCAGTATATGGATCAAGAGAACGCAAGGAAGGCGTTTCAAGCCTACCATAAAGTTTACCAATCAGGAGATCCCGGTAGAGTATGTGATTATGAGATCATCAGGAAAGACGGGACCAGAAGATGCATTGAAGCATCGATATCGTTACGAAAAGATTCATCCGGTAAGGTGATCGGGTTTCGAGGGATCATACGGGATGTCACCGAACGCAAGCAGGCGGAGGAGGTCCTGAGAGTAAAAACCGAGGAACTGGCCCGTTCAAACAGAGACCTGGAGCAATTTGCCTATGTGGCTTCTCACGACCTTCAGGAGCCGCTGCGCATGGTGACGAGTTATGTCCAGCTGCTGGCCCGAAGATACAACGGCAAGCTTGACTCCGAGGCCGACGAGTTCATCAACTTCGCCATGGACGGCTCCATTCGTATGCGGAAGCTGATCAATGACCTGCTGACCTGCTCCCGGGTAAAGACGAAGGGTAAGGCACTCGAGCCCACGGACTGTGAGAGCGTCCTCAGCCAATCCCTCGACAACCTGAAGGTGGCCATCGAGGAAAACGGAGCCCTCGTGACCCATGATTCCCTTCCGACGGTGATGGCCGATAACCCGCAATTGGTGGAGTTGTTTCAAAACCTGATCGGAAACGCCATCAAATTCCGCGGAAGCAAACCGCCCCGCATACACGTCTCCGCCGGCCGAAACGGCAAAGGGTGGGTCTTTTCCGTGCGCGACAACGGGATCGGCATTGCCTCGGAGTATTCCAAGCGCATTTTCATCATTTTCCAGCGGCTTCACAGCCGGGAGAAATATGCCGGGACGGGTATCGGTCTGGCGATATGCCAAAAGATTGTGGAGCGACACGGCGGACGCATCTGGGTCGAGTCAGAAGTGGGAAAGGGAGCCACCTTTTATTTCACCCTTGCGGCGAGTCAACCCGGTTGGAAATTCTGAGGGGCATTAACCCCGCCGGAATTATTGTAAGATTTAACCTCGCTGCAGAACCCTGCATCGCATGGTGTACAGGGCAGAGCAGTGGGGCGTTATTTCTAACGGGGTAAAGTGGAGCAGGCTTGCTCATAAGCGCCTCAAGGGATGGGATCGGGGATTAGACGAATAGTCGGAGGAGAAAGAATGATACTGGAGAGAGGGTTCGAGCCTGTGGAGATTTTATTGGTGGAGGACAACCCAGGTGACGTTCGCCTTATCTTGGAGGCCTTCCGAGAAGGGAAGATATACAACCACCTGAGTGTGGTCAGTGACGGGGTCGAGGCCATGGCCTTCTTGCGCCGGGAGGAGCGTTATGCCAATGTCGCCCGGCCGGACCTCATTTTACTTGACCTTAACCTCCCCAAGAAGGATGGTCGGGATGTCCTTGCGGAGATCAAAGAAGAGGAATTTTTGAAGCGGATCCCTGTCGTGGTCCTGACCACCTCGAATGCGGAGAAAGACATCTTGGAAACACACAACCTGCGCGCGAGCTGCTATATCACCAAGCCGGTGGATTTCGCGCAGTTCGTCACCGTCGTCAAATTAATAGAGGATTTTTGGTTCAGCATCGTTAAGCTGTCGAAAGGTGCAGACGTTGATGTCCAATCCTGAAGCAAAAGAAGAGAAGCCATTGAAGGTCCCCCACCCGCGGCCAGAGATCATCAGGGTGCTGTTGATCGAAGACAATCCCGGAGATGCTCGGCTGGTCAAAGAGATGCTGGTGGATGCAGGGGCCAACAAGTTCAGCGTGACCCATGCGGGGCTTCTCAGCGAAGGCCTGTCCCTCCTCAGAGAGGAGACTCATCATGTCATCCTACTCGACCTGTCGCTGCCGGACGGACATGGCCTCGACACCGTCAGACAGGTGTGCACCGTGGCGCCTCATCTGCCCGTTCTCATCTTAACCGGTCTCGACGATGAAACGATTGCGATCCGAGCTGTCCAGGAAGGGGCGGAGGACTATCTGGTCAAGGGTCAGATGGATGGCAATTTGCTGGCACGGGCGATCCGTTACGCCATTGAACGCAAGCGAGCGGAGGAGGCCCTCCGGGACAGCGAGGAGAGATATCGAACCATTCTTGAAAACGTCGAAGACGGCTATTACGAAACAGACCTTGCCGGCAATTTGACCGCCTTCAACGATTCGATGTGCCGAATATTCAAGACCCCCAAGGAACAATTGATCGGCTTGAACAATCGGCGGTATATGGACCCGGAGAACGCAAAGAGAGTGTACCATGCGTTTAACGAAGTCTACAGAACAGGGGACCCCTATCGGGCATTTGATTGGGAGATTACCCGAAGAGATGGAGACAAAGCATACGTTGAGGCATCTATCTCGCTGCGAAAAGACGCCTCCGGTAAGCCCGTCGGGTTTCGAGGGATTTTACGGGACATCACCGAGCGCAAGCGGACAGAAGAACTGTTGCGCCAGAGTGAGGAGAAATATCGAACCATTATTGAAAACATCCAGGACGGCTATTTGGAGGTTGACCTTGCCGGTAATTTCACCTTTTTTAACGATACGATATCCAGACACTTAGGATACACCGCAGAGGAACTGAAGGGGATGAACTACCGGCAGTATACAGACGGGGAAACCGCAACAAGAGTGAGTCAATACTACGGGAGACTCTACCGGACAGGGGAGCCCATCAAGTCAGTGGATTTTGATGCGATCCGAAAAGACGGGACCAGGCGTACCTTCGAAATCTCGGTGTCTCTCATCAGGGACTCGCAGGGGAAACCGATCGGATTCCGTGGTATTTCTCGTGATGTCACGGAGCGTAAGCAAGCAGAGGAGGCGGTGCGGGAGAGTGAGGAGAGGTTCCGCCAGCTGGCAGAGAACATCCGCGATGTCTTTTACATCTCCGAACAGGGCATCATTCGATACGTGAGCCCCGCCTACATGGAAATCTGGGGACGCACCCCTCAGCACCTTTACGAGGACCCGCAATCCTTCTTGGATACCGTCCATCCCGAGGATAAGGAGGACATGAGAGGATCCTTAGTGAACAGAGGTCGGCGGGAGGTCGAGCAGGTCTACCGCATTGTGCGTCCCGATGGGTCCATCCGCTGGATCAAAGACCGCTCTTTCCCGATTTATGATGATTTAGGGGAAACGCTTCGAGTGGTCGGGATTGCCGCCGATATCACAGACCTTAAGCTCGGGGAAGAAAAATTGAAATACCTGAGTTTACACGATCCGCTGACCGGACTCTATAACCGCATCTATTTTGAGGAGGAGATGAGCCGGATTGAGAAGGGGCGGTATGATACGGTAGGGATCGTATCGTGTGATGTGGATGGGCTCAAGCTTGTCAACGATACCTTAGGGCACGATCAAGGGGATAACCTGCTGGTAACGGCTGCCAGGGTGATCCGGGAATGCTTCCGAGAGGGAGATCTGGTGGCCCGGATGGGCGGGGACGAGTTCTGCATCATCCTTCCGGACACGACCGAACCGGCTGTTGAAAAGGCTTGTCAAAGGATTCAGGAAGCGGTGTCAGGCCACAATGCCACCGGCCCTGAGATGCCGTTGAGCATCTCTGTTGGATCTGCCGTCAGCAAGGGCGCCCATAGAAACCCGAGAGACCTTTTCAAGGAAGCGGACAACAGCATGTACCGGAAGAAGCTGTACCATACGCAGAGCGTTCGTAGCACCCTTGTTAAAACGCTGGTCAATACCCTCAAAGAGAGGGATCTCACGACCGAGAGGCACGTGGCTCGTTTGGAAAAGTTATTGGTCGGTGTGGCCGCCTTTATCGGGCTACCGGAATCCACAAGGTCCGACTTGTCCCTCCTCGCCAAATTTCATGACATCGGTAAAGTGGGGATCTCTGACGCGATTCTGTTCAAAGAAGGCGCCCTGACCTCTGAGGAGTGGACGGAGATGAAGCGGCATTGCGAGATCGGTTATCGTATTGCCCTGTCCGCCCCCGAGCTCATTCCGATTGCGGACTGGATACTTAAGCACCATGAATGGTGGGACGGCAGGGGCTATCCTCTGGGAATCGAGGGAGAAGAAATCCCCGTCGAGTGCCGTCTGTTGGCCATCGCTGATGCCTATGAGGTTCTCACCAGTGCCCGTCCCTATCGAAAGACACTTTCCAATGCGGAGGCTGTCTCTGAACTCCAGAAATACACTGGAACGCACTTTGATCCCAAGCTCTTAGAAAAGTTCGTGCAGATGTTAGAAACCCGGCCTCCCGAATTAGAATTTCAGGGAGCGGTTATCTTTTAGAACGGAGAAGGGAAGTAAGCGAACGGTCAACCGGTCGTCGAAAAACTCCATAGCGGTCACCTACAGCGTGATTCAAGAGATCAAAATGAATGAAATCGATTTGACGAGAAGAGGCGCTCCAGTGATCGGTTGCGTTCTCTGTGAGTTTTTCAACCACCTGCCAAGACCTGACTCGTGGTCGTCTTGCTTACGGGATGGGCAGGGTTATGCGTAAGAGCTGGATTTCTCAGAGGTTAGAGATCACCCATATTCTTCGATACTTAACGAGCATTCGGGACGGCTATTTAAACCGCCCTCCCGGCGTGGAGCAGACTCGCCCCGTATTCCTCATTTTTCCAATCTCCACACTAACCATCATCACTCTCGTTCCCTTTGGAATCATTGCGTTAAAAAAGCAAAATTATACCGTTGGGATATTCGATCTTGCCTTGGCTTTTTTGCTGACGATCAATCTCTTACACGCTCGACGCTACAGAAACTACGGCTCTAATATCCGTTTTGGCATCATGATCTCCGCCCTCCTCCTGGTTTATGTATTCCTGACGGGCGGGATCAACGGAACCGGGTTTGTCTGTTACTATGCCTTCCCTTTGATCGCCTGCTTCTTCTTTGGATCTAAGAGGGGAGCCATCGCCACTGCTTTGATCTCGTTGCCCGTGATCGCCCTTTTCCTGATCAAAACCCCTCCGTCCATCTTTGCCCGCTACAGCTTCGATTTCAAATTAAGATTCCTCTTTTCCTTTTTGCTGGTCTCTGTCTTTTCCTACCTGTTCGAATGCGCACGGGAGAAGAATCACGAAGAACTTCGAAGCGCACAGAGTGAGCTGGAAAAGCAAGTCGAGGAGCGGACCTTGGCCTTGCGCCAAGCAAACCAGTCGTTGCAAACCGAAATTAGCGAGCGCCGCCGGGCAGAGGAGGCGCTGGAAAAGAAGACCGAAGAACTCGCCAGGTCGAACAGGGACCTGGAACAATTTGCTTACGTTGCCTCCCACGACCTCCAGGAACCGTTGCGCATGGTGACAAGTTATGTCCAGCTGCTGGCCAGGCGATACAAAGGCAAGCTCGACTCCGAGGCCGACGAGTTCATCGTCTTTGCCATGGACGGAGCCATGCGCATGTGGAGGCTGATCAATGACCTGCTCGCTTACTCCCGCGTCAGGACAGAGAGCAGTGAACTCGAGTCCACGGACTGCGAGGCCGTCCTCCATCAGTCCCTCGACAACCTGAAGGTGGCGATCGAGGAAAGTGGGGCCGTCGTCACCCATGACGCCCTTCCAACGGTCACCGCCAACAGCCCGCAATTGATGCAGCTGTTTCAAAACCTGATCGGGAACGCCATCAAGTTCCGTGGAAGCGAATCGCCCCGCATTCACGTCTCGGCGGGCCGCAACGGCAACGGGTGGACGTTCTCTGTACGCGACAACGGGATCGGCATCGCCCCGGAGTATGCCAAGCGCATTTTCATCCTCTTCCAGCGGCTTCACGGCCGGGAGAAGTATGCCGGCACCGGTATTGGTCTGGCGGTATGCCAAAAGATTGTGGAACGACACGGAGGGCATATCTGGGTCGAATCGGAACTGGGAAGAGGTGCCACCTTTTACTTCACCCTTCCAGCGAGTGAAGGGGACCCGGCTTTCTCGTGATCCTCTGTGGCCTGAGGCTCCGACCTCTCGGGAGGGGGCAAGCCGTTAGAAAGCGAACGTGCTGTCCAGCTCCTCATCGGTCACCGCGAACACGGTGTTGTGAGGTGGCAGAGCTTCTTTATAGAAGAATTCTGGAAGTCGATCATCCTTGTTGGTGAAACCCGCCTTGCGATTGAACTCCCTTTCCGCCTGTAGAGTCCGGATCCCCAATCGAGCGACGGCGTCAGGACCAAGCGGCGTGCCCAGTTTGGCGCTCAGCGCCTTGACCAATGCCTCTCTTGCCTCAGGCGCGGCCAGTGCAGCTGCTGCGAGGATACAAAGACCGATGCAATCAAGACCGGCCATGGCGATCTGTGTGTTTCGCGAAGCCTTGACTTGGCCTTCGGGCTTCAGCGGATCGAGTTTTCGGGCCATGTATTCGCCGATCACATTTCCGGCCGTATGATCGGCGCCCATGGGCGAGGTGGCGTAGGTAACGCCGTTTCCTTGCATGGCCCTCGGGTCATAGGCGGCGATGCTCTGGCCCTTTACCGCCGGGACACGGTGATGGTTGAAATGGCTTCCCACAGCCACCGGGCCGTTTCCGAGGACCTTGCCCATTTCAGTGCCCTGGCCGATCTCTTCCACCATCCGGAGGATCGCCTCGGCATCGCCAAACTTTCTGTATCCCGCGTCCATGGCCACGGCCACGGCGACGCCGGTGTTCATGGTATCCAGGCCGATGTCATCGCAGAGGAAGTCAAGGCGGGCGATGGTATCCATGTCGTTTATTCCGAGCATGGCGCCAAAGGACCAGATGGTCTCGTATTCGAGCGATGAAGTTACATACTTCCCTTGCTCATCGAGGTATACATTGGAACAGTGGATGATACATTGGGCACAACCCATATGGCCGGGAGTTCCCCCGCGTTCCTTCATGATCTTTGTCAGGGTTTCTCCGGTGATCATCTCCCAGCCCTCCAAAACCCCTTTGGTGGCATTATAGCTGGGGAAAGCGCCCATGGCGTTCATCGCGGAAACCAATCCGGCAGTCCCAAAATTGGACAGCTGCATGCCGGTAAAGGGATTTTCTTTGACCTTCTGGGCAAAAATTCTGGCCGATTCCCTAAACGTCTCTGGATCCGGAATCGCATCAGGAGTTTTTCCCCGCTGGTCGACGATCAGGGCCTTCAAGCCCTTGGCCGCCATGACCGCGCCAAGTCCTCCCCTCCCCGCCGATCGGCAAGGACGGCCGTCGACATCCGAAGCCTGAATGGAGGCGGACTTCAGGAGATATTCTCCAGCCGGGCCAATGCACATGACCGACGTTTTATCTCCATAGGCTTTCAATAATCTGTCTACCAGGCTGTAAGTCCGCATCCCTTTGAACTCCTGGGCCGGCAGGAGGCTGGCTTCTCCGTTTTCATTCAGCCGCAGAATAAACTGTTTTCCCTTCTTCGCCTGTCCCTCGACGATGATCGCCGTGATCCCAAGGCGGCCCAGGGCCGCGGCAATGGTGCCTCCGGCATTGCTCTCTTTGATCGTGCCGGTCAAGGGGCTCTTGGCGCCCACAGACATTCGGCTGGTATTGATCAAACTGGTTCCGCTCAAAATCCCGGGGGCGAAGATGAGCTTATTTTCCGGGCCCAGGGGATCGCATCTCGGAGGCACGTCGGCGTTGATCATGGTCGAGGTCAAGCCCCTGCCGCCCAAACCGAGATAAGGTTGGGGTACGTCCTCGAAACGGGTGGTCTCGCGCGACATGTCAACTCTTAAGAATTTCATGGTTCGACTCCTCCCCTGGATGAAATGGTTTGGCCGGTTTTGTTGAAAAGACTATAAAATTAAGCCAAATTAGAGTCAATGGCATAGATTGGGAGAATTTGGAAGAATTGGGAGGGATTGCCACTCAATGAGTGACCCCAGATCTTCACCGGCCGCTGGCAGAAATGTTCATGAACAAAGGAGGAGCCATCTCTGATCCTGCCTTTGGTGTTACCTTGGCGGAAGAACCGTCATCATGGCCGGACCTGAAAACTTCTCTCAAATTCATTGAAGGACTTCGTAAGAATATCTTCCATATGGATAAGGAATTGTGTGACCAATTGGGTGTTTACAAACGCATTGACGAACGCATCGTTCTTACACACCAAATTCAGCCGTTTCACCTGATTCGTGCTTGAGATCGTTAGCTCTTCTCCGAATCTCTTAATCATCCCCTCGATCTCTTCGAGGTTTCCGTGATGAAGCCAATACATATTCAGGTAGACCCTGGTGGCGACCTCTCTTCCGCCCATAATCGGAATAATACCATAATAATATTTCCAGTATTTTTGTAACACCAAGTTATACCGCAATAAACTTAGGATAGAAACGTATTTGAGGGCATCCTGCATCGTTGTTGACTTGACATGCACCAAGTTGTCTTCATTCCCCTTGTACACGGCTATGATCTTGTCATAGGACATGTACTTGTCGACAATATCCAAAAATGGAAGCATGGGCCTGATTGAATCACAGATGTCTTCTTTATCCCTGTGCGGACAAAAGTAGCATTTTTGGAAATCAATGGCTTTTCTCTTATCCTCGGGTATTTTCGTGGGGTCTTGCCAATAACGCTCCGTGACCTTTTCGACATTCTCTTTCGTAAGTTCTAACCTTGTGGAGTCCGGGAAAAGGAGATAAAGCCCTTCCTTTTCAAAATCGCTCAGCTTCATATGTAGAATTCTATCTTCCATGATTCCTCCTTGCCCTGGTTGCTCGGAACTATGATTAGTGAGAACATAAAATAGTTTACATTAGGGACCACAAAAAGTTGTCATTGCGAGCCCGGAGGGCGTGGCAATCTCGGTTTTAGATTGCTTCGTCGTTGCACTCCTCGCAATGACTTACGGGAGACCAGCCCGTCCCACTTCACAGCTTCCTATCAAACATGGACGCGGGATCCTGTTTTTGTTGCAGCCTTCTCGTTTTTCTTCGATCGATGGCCTCGGCAAGAAGGGGCAAGATTATGGAACCTCCGGGGAGCGAGAAAATGGCGACTGCCGGGATGATCTTGGCGATGTTTTTCAGATGCCTCTTGATCTCCTTCCTCTCGTCCCTTGTCCATTTTTCATTCGTGTTCCGGGTTTTCATAAGAAGATGCATCAATCCCTTTATCGAAAGGACTTCCATGAGGATGGCGTCCTTGTTCACAAGGATCAGCCTTTTGAGATATTTCTTGATCATCGGTCTGTTTTCTTACCGCCTCCCTTTCCCCTATTTAGGAATCCTAACGGAGAGAAGCTTCGTCAGACTAATTTTCCACGCGCCCTTTTCAAGGGACATCCGGTAGGTCTCCGTCCGAAACTTCGTCTCTCCTCCTCTTACGAGTTTGTATCCTATTTTCACCGTGACATAGGCCTGCGTGGCGCTCTTCACATCGACTTGGATGTCTTGCATGGTCTCCCATGAAGAGGCTAATCCTATCCCTTTCTTCTTCATCCGGTGTTCAAAGTTTTCTTTATTGACGGCTGCTCGGCTTTTTTGATCCCCCCACTCATACAAGAGGTCGTACCTTCCGTCTTTCCATAGAGAGAGGATCGTCTTGACGGAATCGATCACATCGCCTTCGATCCTGTTCTTATAGATCTTTTCCTTTTCTTTCAGCGGGGGCCGGTCCTTGGCCTTTTTCCCGTCTTGCTTCTTGGTCGTCCCTTTCGCTTCGGGTGGCTTGGCTTCCTCCGGCATGGACTTCTTTTCGGCTCGCCCTTTGTACTCTTCAGGGACGCTCGATTCATCTTCTGAAAAGTGAACGGTCCCTTTTTCGTCCACCCATTTGTAAACCTCCTTCGCAAAAGAGGGACAGACCGCGAAGAGAATGGTCAACGTCACTATAATAAGCCAGCCTCTTCCTGATTTTGGAATGTTCATGATGGCCCCCCCTGTTTCCTTTGTATTTAGTAGGATGATCTTAGGCTTTCTCATTCTATTTGTAAAGACGAATCTTCGAAATGCTTTGGAGATAGAATATGATCTTCGCCGGAAACCCTGGAAGAGCCAAACGAATTAACCATTTGACAATTTTCAGATAACATGACAATTTATGGATTAATAGAAATGGAGGACGAGGAGGTGGTTATCACTTCCATTAGTGGAATATGATTGACCTGCACACCCACTCTCTCTTAAGTGACGGAGAACTCACTCCTGCTGAATTGGCGCGGAGATTTGAGGCGGCGGGCTATAAAGCGCTCGCCATCACGGATCACGGTGACCCGTCCACGATCGATCTGATCATCCCCAGAATTGCGGCCTTTTGTAAGGAGGTCAATCGTCTGGAAGGGATTCGCCTTATTCCGGGGATCGAGCTGACCCATATCCGGCCTAAGGCCATACCGGCCCTGGTCACCAGAAGCAGGAAGTTAGGGGCGAGGCTGGTGGTGGTTCACGGTGAGACGATCGTCGAGCCTGTAGCGCTGGGGACCAACAGAATGGCCATCGAATCCTCTGTCGACATCCTGGCCCATCCCGGGCTGATTACAGAAGAGGAGGTCCACTTGGCCAGGGAGCACTCCGTGACCTTGGAGTTGACCTCGCGCAAAGGCCACTCGTTGACCAACGGTCATGTGGCCAGGCTGGCTCAAAAGATCGGCGCCCCTATGATTTTGAACAGCGACACCCATGCCCCCTCAGATATCTGGCCGGTGGATCGCCTGCACGAGATCGTCCTCGGGGCTGGTTTGACAGAGGACGATTACCAAACCATGGTGAAAAACGCCGAATCCATCGCAAAACGGTGTCTGGCCTAAACGATGCTCTAGACTCCGGCACCAATCCTGACCTCTCTTGTTACATCCTTGAAGACGCCGAACTTCGATTCGCTTCCCCTTAAGCCAATAATCAAGTCCTAAATTTCATCCGCTTACGCTGGGGCTACGGACTTGCCCGCGGTGCTCCATTCCTACGGAAGGGTCGGCTATCGCCCGTATCCTTAATTTGTCTCGCCTGGTCGATGCTTAACCAGGAGGGAGTCCAAAAATGTCAGAGTCGGAGTCGAGTCTCAAAAAAGTTATGTAAAATCAGTGAGTTTATGCTTGGCACAAAATGTGCTTCTTTCGATTTGATTCTACATTGCGGGTTCGTCGCCCTTGTCTGCCCTGTACCATGCTAGGTTCAGGGCCTGCCGGTTGGCAGGGGGATGTATAAGAAGGATATTGGCGGAGCGATTTAAAGAAGGGGGTCACAGCATGAACGTGAGCCGTAGAGCGTTTGTAATCATTCTTTTCATGGGTCTTACTGTATGTCCTGTATGTCTGCCTTTCGCTTTAATATCTCATGCCGATGAGCTTAAGTTTACCGGCAGAAATGCCGATACTCTAAAAAGAGCGGTGGCCTTTGAAAGAGAAGGCAAGACAACGGATGCTGTTGCAGAATACCGATTATACCTAAAGAAAAACAAGGATGTTGTGCCTGTCTATTTTTACCTTGGGAATCTCTACTGGGATTCTGGGTACAAGGACAAAGCTCTGGAGACATTTAAAGAGGCCGAGCAGGCCTGTCCTACCTGAGGCGTTCAGTGGACAATAGAGAGGCTGGTCAGCTCTCCAAGAACCCTGAAAGTAATGGAGCATAGCGTCACCCTAATACCCGAGAGTGGCATGGCCCACCTCTATCTTTCCAGGTGTCAGCTGGCGCAGAAAGACCCTCATGCCGCTGAAAAAAGCTATCACCAGGCAATCAAGCTTGATAAGAAGCTTAAAGATATGGGCTACTGGATAGACATCCAGGACGGACTTTGTGAGCCGTTGATCAGAGCGGGTGAGTTTGACGGGGCGATTGTCCTTTACGAAAACGTCCTTAAAGAACTTGAACGCAATCCGGATACTTCGTTTTCATCTCGATATTACGGCCCCAAGGTTCGTATTTCGATGGCAGAGGTGTATCATCGAGCGAGAAAATTGGATAAGGCCATCGAGATCTATGAGGACGTTCTAAGAAAAAAGGAGAAAGGGAAAAGGGGGTTCGCTTTTTTTGCATCACAGGACAGCGGTATCTACAGGGGACTGGGCAAAATTTGCAGGGAAAAAGGCGAAGAGCAGAAAGCCCTGCTCAATGAGCGGAAAGCAGATCAACTGGAAAGAAGATCGAAAATATTCCTGAATCTGATTTCCTTTGGATTTACGGCTATCCTGCTCGGATTAGTTCAGTTCTCGCTGGTGCTCACAGCCTGTGTCTATCTATTGATTCGCAATGCGATGTTAAAGAAACAGAGAGGAATGTCAGGAGCACCTGCCAAGAAGGTGTCGTGGAGTTTTCAAGATGTGCTTGGGACTTACGGCAAAGCATACTTTTCCCCGATGGCTTTATTCTGTCTTGCGTTTGTGATCGCTGTGTTATGTGGTTTCGACCTAAGCATTCTCTCTCTCGGCTCGAGATTTGCCGTGCCGTTGCTGTTCGGCCTGCTCAGCTTAGCCATCTACTGGATCATTTCCAAAAAAAGATATGGGCTAAAATTCAGACAGGCCTATCCGGATGCCATCGAGGAGGCAACAGAAAGACCATTACCCATGCTCACGCTAAGCCTCTGGCAGCTTCTTTGTGTAGGAACGATCAATCTGGTCTCTGTCGCAATCGCCTATGGTGCCATGATGGTGATTGTGGTTACAAGAAGCCTATGAATCCCAGAACGATTGTTTTCTTGACAAGCATCCTGATCGCCCTTGGTACGATCGTTTACGGCGGCTTCTGCAGCACTTATAAAGTCTATGAAATGGCAGAAGCCCAAAACAGAGAGGGTCCCTTTTATGACTGGTTTAAGGAGACCGAAATCATCGTGGGCGCAACCTTCAGCGGTGTTCAAAGGGCGGCGGATGGCCGGATGGTGACGCTCTCCAGCTACCGGTCCATGATGCATCAGAAGCTGTGGAAGTTTTGTCCCAGCTGAATCTAACGGCTCTCCGTTATGAGGTTCATAACGGAATGGGGTGCCCTGGAGTGACGCTACGGAAAAAAGTTCAAATTGTGTCAGCGCTTGCCCTCAACTCTTCCTTCTTTTTTGAGCTTAAATCACTCTGCCTGCCGGTTTTGAACTGCCACTCCTGTCCGCTGGCAATTTTCGCCTGTCCTGTCGGTATTATAGGCCAATTCAGCGCCCTTCATCTGTTTCCCTTTTTGACCCTGGGAATTCTTTTGCTCTTCGGCGCATTTATCGGCCGGTTCTTCTGTGGCTGGGGCTGTCCGTTTGGCTTGCTTCAGGAAGTCCTGTATAAAATCCCCACGCCTAAAGTACATATTGCACGACATGCAGAGAAATTGAAATATCTGATACTGGCAGTGCTTGTGATTGCACTGCCTTTCTTCTTGGGGACCAACACGCCTCTTTTCTTCTGTAAACTTTGTCCCCCTGCAACCATTCAATCCGCTCTTCCCTGGGCCATTATTCGCCGGGAGTTGCCTGAATTGATCCCCGGACTCTTAAGAGCAACTGTTTTGCTGGCGGTCGTTATCTTGGCAACAGCCAGCCTGAGAGCGTTCTGTAAAATGTTATGCCCGCTTGGCGCCCTCATGGGAATTTTCAATAAATTTTCCCTTTTATTTATCATAAAGAACGACGCAGGGTGTAACGATTGTAGAACTTGCGAGCAGGAATGTCCCATGGAAATAACTCACGATAAGAATATCAAGAATGGGAGACGCTCATCCGAGTGTATTCTTTGTGCGGAGTGTGGCCGTAAATGCTCTGCTTCAAGAAGGTTAGGAATAGGAAGCTTTCTTTAACCTCAGCCTTTTCCACCAAATTCCGCCGACATCGAAGACTCGATTCTTTATCTCCGTAAATCACTTAATCGGTTTACAAATGTGTGTAAACTATGATATCATTTTGATATCAAGGAGGAGGTAATGCGATGGCAAACGTTCTCATAAGGAATATCCCCGAGGAAGTTCTGGATAGGTTTAAAAACATGGCAAGGAGCCACAAAAGGTCGCTTCAACAGGAACTCAGAGTAATCCTCGAAAAAACAGTGGACCAATCCTCACCTGACATTTTCCAGAAGGCATCAGACCTCAGGAGAAAACTCCGGAAGAAAGCCGTTCGTTTCGTCGACAGCGCCAGGCTGCTCAGGGAGGACAGGACCCGTTGAATCTTGTGATTGATGCAAGTGTCTTGATCAAATTCTATGTTCCCGAGATCCTCTCGGATAGGGCTGAGCGATTGTTGGCCAAGGTGGAGAGGGAGGAAATTGGCTTGCTCGCGCCGGATTTGATCTATCCTGAAGCTGGGAACACACTCTGGAAGAAGCAACGTCTGAAAGAACTCACTCGTTTCGAGGTTGAAGAGATCACCGATGCTATCCTATCGCTGCCTTTAAAGATAGAGTCCTCAAAGCCCCTGATCTCATTGGCTGTAGAGTTAGCGACCGTATACGGGATTACTGTTTGCGACGCTTTATATATCAGCCTGACAAAAGTTTATGAGACCACATGGATTACCGCCGACCGAAAGCTTGCCGAGGGGTTAGGTAAAACCGATCTAAGGGATTCTGTAACATGGTTAGGCAGCTACAAATAGATTTTCCGTATTTCAAAACTTCCCAATTCCTATTTGATTCTTCCCTTTCTTATTTTCAATTTTTTGGGCAGATAGACAATCATCTCCGGCAGAATTGCCGGAAGGGGTGAGGGGGAAGATTTGAGGAGTTTTTGAGATTGTGAAAAAGTGGCCGCCCCTTAAGCTCCTGTGCCTTTCATTCTTTGTTGGCTTTCGCTTGATCGAGGATGTCCTTCAGAGTGACTTCAGGGTGATGGTACCGCGGGTACTTAACGGTTCTTCCCCCGTACTGAATCGCTTCCTGCGGGCACCACTGGAGGCACGCCAGGCATTGCTCGCATCGGTGAACCCATGACGGCTTTTCATCGATCATCTCGACGTTGCTGGCCGGGCAAACCTTGGAGCAGATTCCACAGCGATTACAGTTATCATCGACCCAGAATTTCTTGTCCATCTTCCGAACAGATCGAAAAGACATCTTATAGATCCACGAAAAGAGGATGTTTTGCCATAGAGGCCCCCGATCCACCTTCTTCCGCTCCTGCCGGAGTATCGCCTCTGCAATCGCTTTTACCCTCTCCCGGGCTTCTCTGAACAACCGCTGCTGAGTTTCAACAGGCCCTGGACCGCCCCACGGGGTGTAATTGGAGGGGAGGGCAATCGAATAACCTTGGGCGAGGGAATGTCCCCGGGTTAACATCAACTTCTTAAGTTGCAGCAGTGTGGCGGCAGGCTGGCCGGCGTTGACAGCCAGGGCGAAAAGATACGTCTCGGGGTTGATTTGAAGATGATCGATGAACTGGATGACATGGGAGGGCAATCCCCAGATATGGACTGGGAAAATGATCCCTATCCGATCGGCGTCCATCTTAAGATCTCTTGATAGATTCGGAATAAATTGAACAGGGGCATCTTTTAATTCCAGTGCCAGCTGACGGGCGACCCATAACGAATTCCCGGTTCCCGTATAAACATACAGCTTCGTTGCCATAGAAAGTCCTCATTCTAATTTGTTTTTGGGCTGATTCTATTTTCTCAGCGTTCACCTTTTCCACTAAGATTGTTCGTAAAACAACTCGATTACTCCCTCTCCCCCTGGCGCCTGCCTGCGCGAAGCCGCTTCGGCGAAGGCAGGGGAGAGGGTGGGGTGAGGGGGGATCGTTCCATTCTCTCGGGGGGCACTTCTCTCCGTCCGAAAGGGATTCTCATTGAATCGGCGCCACGGCAAAGATCACTCCGCTCCAGAAGGAATGGGAAACGATCTGAATCAGCAAGTCTTTTTTCCAGAGATACAGAAGACCCCAAAAAGAACCTGCCACCAGGGCAGCCAAGATGAGCACGAGATTCCGGGAGAAGACATGGACTCCTGCATAAACGAGGGTGGTGGTCAGATATCCGGAGAATTTTCCCCGCTTCGCCATGAGATGGCCTTGCAGAAATCCTCTCCAGAAGATCTCCTCCCCGGGTCCGGTAATGAAGAAAAGAAGGAGAAAGACGAGAACCTTATTGACCCCGGCTCCCAAATAATAAATCGCCCCGACCTGGGTCTTCGCCCCTGAAAGGATTTGAAGGGCGAGTTTGTTTCCCAGGAAGAAAATCAGGTAGAGGGCAGCTGCTGAAAGGAGTCCGTACAGGAAGGAACGAGGCCGAAAAGAGATCTTCGGCCTTTGCCAGAAAAGGGAATAGAGAGAAACCGCAATGACCGAAAGGCCGATCTTTACCCAGAAATTTCCCCCGGCCCAGCCAAAGGTGATCGCCCAGCAGATCGATGCTAAAAGAATGGCTCCCCAAATCACAAGGGCACCATTCTACTGAGGACCAGCGAGGCAATGAGAAAGAGGCCAAAAAGGGTGTTGAGCTGCGCGGTGATGGCGTCCGCCGCCTCCGGGATCTTTGTCATAAAACTCTTCAAAAGCTTGATCGCCCTCGGGAGAGAGAGAAGTACCAGTAGACCCCAGGGGCTCAAGATCCCGATCACCACCATTCCGATCGTATAGACATAGGCCGTGAGGATGAGACCGGCATAGAGAGCGATGCTCCGCCGGCCGCCAAGCAAGATTCCAATCGTTTTGATCCCCTGCCGGGAATCGTAAGCGATGTCCCGGATATTATTCGCCAGAAGAACCAATCCCACCAGAAGGCCGAAGGGGATGGAGATATAAAGAGCCTTTAAGGAAAGCGCTTGTCGTTGGACGGCGTAGGCCCCTTCGAACATCAAAGGCCCCCACATGAGGAAAACAAAAAATTCTCCCCAGGCCTTATATTTGAATTTGATCGGAGCCGCCGTATAGAAGAGGCAGGCAAAAAAGCCGATCAAACCGATCCAAAACACGAGCATTGAACGGCCGAAGGAAAAGATCAAACCGAGCAATATGGTGATCCCGGTGAAAACGATCGCTTCGGTCAAAAGCTGGGCCGGAGTGAATATGCCCGCAAGAATGGGTTGAGGACGGTATCGAGCCGTAGGAGAGTCCGGCTGGTCTACCTGATAACGGGTGTCAAAATAATCGTTGAATATGTTCGCAGCCGCGTGGAAACAGACGATCCCGATGCATACCAGGAGATACCATCCCCACAGGATAGAACCACCCTCCGCGGCCATGAGAGTCCCTGCCGAAACGGAGATCAGGGACATGGGAAAGGACCAGGGTCGGGTGGCGATGAAATAATCTTTGATTTTCTGTTTCCAGTTTTTCTTCTTTTCCATAATTCGACCAATATAAGAGAAAGTCAATCGAATAGCAAGCGTTGAGTTAAACAAATAGACCGAAGGATGTTCATGGCAAGAGGTTACACAATGGCAATGGGGCTGGCTCCTTGTTCAGATCAATTCCCTCTATGACCGGCAAAGGATGCCCAAGTTTCAAACCTACTAAAATCCAGTCTTCGAGTGTCGAATGTAATTCATCCTCACATTCACGTAAAGTCTTTCCAAATGCGACCACTCCTTTGCAGGGAGGGATTCTGCCGGCAAATGTGCCATCTCCAAGTTTATCGGAAACGGCTTTCGCCATTACCTTTTCCACATATTCACTTAATATATACCGTATTGTGGGCATAGTAAGCCTCCTTCTTTATCAGCCAGCAAGCATTATAACAGATTTGAGGATAAGAAGGATAGACCACATTTTTTCCAAAATGATCAAATCAATGCCCCTGTCCAGGATCAAACCTTCTTTTATGTCTCAGTTTAACGTCATTGCTTCGTTATAACAGGATGCTTTACGGACGTTCTCAAAGGCTTTATCAGTCTTCAGATAATTCCAGCTATTAAAACCAGTTTGCTTCGCCGCTGCAACTGTTTTCCTGAGCCACCGGCATGCGGCTTCCATATCGTTTTGCCGGGAATAAAGACCTATTATCAAAAGATGAGCAGCAACATGCCGAGGATTCAGTTCAACAACCTTCATTAAGTCCTCTAAGGCGGGGGCTAACTTGTAAGTGCTGTAATAAAGAGCCCCTCTCCAAAATAGGGGAAAGTCGCTTGTCGGCTCATACTCCACTGCCTTGTTATAGTCCTTAAGGGCGAGATCATATTTTCGCAGGTCGACATACGTCTTCCCTCGATTAACCAGGGCGAAAACATACCGAGGGTTCAAGTTGAGCGCCCTGTCAAAGTCCTCGAGAGCCTCTTTTGGTTTCCCCAATTGATGATAGGCTTCACCACGATTTTGGAATGTTGCCGGATCCTGGCCGTATTTCTTGGGATCGAGTTGAAGGCACTTATTCAAATCCAATACAACCCTTTTATAGTCATTGGCTAAAGCGTAGATATTGGCACGGAAACGATAGGCTGTCGCATTCTCTGGATCTAATTCCAAGGCAGCATCGAAATCGGCTTTAGCTAGATCAAACTTACCAACATTGTGGTAAGCGACCCCACGGTGAGCCAACGCCTGGGAGTACCGTCGGTCCAGTTTAAGCGCCTTATCGAAATACTTTATCGCTTCGGTATTCTTACCCAAATTGAGATATGCTGTGCCCAAATTGAAATATACCGGTGGCTTCTTGGTTAATTCACCCCGATCCATATTCAACGCTTTCTCATAGTCGGCAATAGCATCTTGGTATTTCTCGATGTTAGCGTAATCGCCCCCCCTTGCCAGGTAAAAGAGAGCGTTATCCGGCATCAACTCAATCAGTCTATTTGAAACCTCCACCGCTTCCTTGTATCTGCCAGAGGCAAGATACTGCTCTCTAAGTTCAGTCAGCTCATTGAACTTGGATGAGTCAACCGCTTTCGGCATCTGCATAGTCCCCTGATATCCGCTGTGGTTTGAGGCGCACGCAGCGATGATAATAACAAAGAGCAGGATCGTAACTTTCTTCATTTAGCCCTCCCTTGAAATACCGATCCGTCCCCGATTATTGGGGTTTGAGAATTATTTGATCTGGGCTGCGGACAATGATTTCAGGCTTCCCACGAAAGTCTTCTACGATACCGGAAACGCAAATCCTTTTGCCCCTAAAAGATGTCTCCGGTGGATTCTGAAACTTATTTCTGTCGGATCCCCAAATAAGAACCGTGAAAATCTGCTTAGGGTAGGGTTGATCAAGATTCAGAAAAGTAGGCCGTCCCTTGGTTCGCACTGCGTACGTGGCACTCGCCACCGTCCCACAAACCGTTTTCTCCATCCCGATATACTTGTGGGCATCGATTGGATTGACGTAATCTTGTTGAGCAATAGAGGTGGATGCACAAACCAAAAACGCAAAAACGAGAAACATAAAACAGGCTAAGGATTTTAGAAATTTCCTCGTTGACACCACCTCCCTATATTTCAGTAATCCATCCTTTTCCTTGTTTTTCAACTCCTCCTGCCATCGCTTTGAGAAAGGAGGATTGCAGCATGTCGCTCATCAGCATCGCTTTCACCGGAGAAAGTCTTAAGAATCCTCCTATGAATCCTCGCATGAATTTTTGGGTGATACTTTGAGGATTGCCGAAGATCTGGTTCTGAAGAGTTCCTCTCTCCAGGCTTTGTAGAATGACCCGCTCAAAGGTGGTCTCCGGATGGAGAACCCGTTTTTCTCGCTTCACCAGAGTAACCGAACCGGTGCTACAGCTTAATGCACAAACACCACATCCGAGGCAAATAGAGCCATCGATGATGGCGTCTTTTTTCTTCTTTGTTTGCGGGTGATCTATGGGGATCATCTGAATTGCGTCAATCGGGCAGGCCTTCGCACACTTTCCACAGCCGAGGCAGGCGTCAGGATTGTTCTTGGCGATAAAGCTGGAAGTGACCACCGCATTCGGGTAACCAAATTTGCTGATCCCTGCGAGCGCATTGCAGCAGTCCTTACAGCAGTGACAGATAAAGGTGACATTTCTTTTTATATTGTCTGCACAGAGGACGAGCTTCATCTCTACGGACCGTGCCAGGTTTTCCAGCATCTCGGATTTGGAGACTTCCTTTGCCAGGTTGTTCCTGATCAGGTAGTCTGCAGCGTAATTAAAAGAGGAACACGTCTCCAGGGGAATATCACACTCCTTTTCGCCTACATGTAACTTTTCATGGCGGCATGAACATATTCCGACCGAAAACTTCTCGGAAGATTCAATTATACTCGTAGCCTTTTCGTAATCCAGAACCTCCATGTACTCCGATGGGTTAATTGCATCCCAGTGTGGTAACGCGCGGATGGGCGAGATTTTTCCTCCTTTCTCCGCGTTCGCTGCGTAGAAGGCTCCATGATCCGCGTTTAAATACTGGCTAAAAAGACGCGCCAGTGCTTTTGAGTCAACGCCCTCCCCGGTTCGCATCATGCTAAACTCAAAAATACCGATCACAATCGGCGAAGGCATGTAGTGATAGGCGTCATTTCCCCAAAAGTCGATCACGAGGCCTTTTGAGCATAAACCCTCGAGGATCTTTTGAAGTTCTGAGCTTTCGTATTTCGTCACCTGTGCGATATGATTGAGGTCGGACATGCCATACGGCATCTTCACAATCACATCCGCTTCCTTCTCGGAATAAAGACCCTTTAAGAGCTCATAAAATGCTTTATTCCAAGGAGCCCTCATGGGCAGACTATCAATCTTCCTCCCTAGTTTTCGGAAAATCTCTTTACCATCCGCATGTCCCATATTCAACCTCCTTTCTTACCAAGACCCCTCTCGTAAGGAGGGTCAACTCTATTTTTGGTCACCTTCTCCACCAAATTCTGAAGATGCTCACTTCAAGAATCTGCCCCTGAATATTCACATCTTCTTAATCCCACCTGTCGCCAACTTATCCAATGACACACCCTGACTCCACATGCTCGACGAGGGTGGGACGTTTAACCGACAAAGTGGACAGAGAGAACCATTTCGATCGTCGCCACGAGGCTCGCTAAGGAATGCATGACCATCAAAAGATGAATTGAGCCCGTTTTAAGCCGCGCTATTCCAAAGAAGATTCCAAGAGCAAAAATGGTCGCGATGCCGTAAATGTCGTACTGTAAATGGATGGCGGCCCAAAAGAAGGAGGTGATTCCAATCGCTCCTATGGGCCCCAGTCGAGAGTACCGGATCCCCTGAAAGAGGAACCCCCTAAAAAAAATCTCTTCAAACATTGGCGCCACAATGATGATCGCAAAGAGAAGGGCTGGAAGAAAGGAAGCGGTTTTATAAGCGTCGGCCATAAAAGGAGGAACGACCGGACGATGAAGAAGGTAAGTAACTGCATCCGACAGAAATAAAAATGCTGCCAGAATAGGGAGCCATTTGCCCCACTCTCTCTTCAGGGGCTCCCTAAAACCAATATAATTCTTGACGGAAATATTTTTTCGAAGTTTTGCAAACAAAAGGGTCAGAGGGGTGCAAATTAGTCCTGTGACGATCACCATCATGGTGATACAAAATCCATCGGAGGGGAGGCTTTTCGCGTAGACCTCCAAATCCAATTCTGGATGCTGGCCCTTCGCGAGAGAAACGAAGACAGTCGCAACGAGAATTTGAAGGGCGCAAAAGAGACCGAAGATGATCGCCGAAAACCCAAGGGTGGCCCAAAATCCCCAGGGCTTCGCTTTCATTTCAGTTGGTGAATCTGATGATTCCGTCAACGACATGGGATTCTCTCGAGACACAAGGACGTAAGTCCAAGAACATTCTCATCCACTAGGGTCTACGTATTAGCGATCGCCTTTTCCAGCAAATTCGCAGAGAGCTGATCCACCTTTCGTCCCACACTTCAATAACATCTTCTGTCAAATTTCGAGACCGGGCAGCAACAGCTCCAACAGGGATAGGTGTTCAATCGGACAGCTCGTCCAGAGTAATATATTCCTCTTTGCGGATCTCTTCTCTGGCCTTGGCGATTCTCCTGAAAAATCTTTCATCGTGCTCGATCTTATAGTCGAACCAGTCGTCCTCGTCCCGGAATCCAATCACCACGGCGGCTGGCTTGCCGTGACGAGTAATAAGGACTTCCTCCTTTTCTGCCTCACGGACGATGCTGCAGATATCGTTTTTCGCTTCGCTCATCGTATGTTTTTTCATTTCGGTACTCCGTATTCTTGCAACCAATTTTCCGCTTCGGGTTTCATCCACCTACGCAGGAGACCACGGCCTTGCCCGTGGGGCTCCATTCTGGGAAGAATATAGCCAGATTATGGCGCCATTTCAAGGGCCATTTTCCCTTAGCTTACTAAGGAGCCCGTAATTGGAAAGACATTAGTTCTGAAAATTTTCCCTAGCCCCTCTTTGCCAAAGAGGGGTAACTCCTCCCTTTGGTATCTTTTCCCTGCTGAAAGCAGGCAAAGGGAGGGTGGGAGGGATTTTGTCAATCAATGTCGTTATTATTATGGACTGATTAGTAAAACTTCAATAACATCTTCTGTCAAGTTTCAAGGTTGAGTATGGTTCACCTCAACTTGTCCCGTGACAATGGCTGACCCCAGACTTTCTCCCCCGATGAACACCGCCCCCCTCCCAGGTTATAATTTTCGAGTTGCCATATTCTGTCATCCTGATATACTATAGCAAACGACATAGAAAAGTAGTCATTGCGAGGAGCGAAGCGACGTGGCAATCCCGCGAGATTGCTTCACTTCGTTCGCAATGACATGTTGAGGATGTCAACTTATTTTTGTCGTTTGCTATAATACAAACGCATTTAATGCTTTGACATGGAGGCCCCCTCACCCTCCCCTCTCCCCGCTGGGGAGAGGGATGGGGTGAGGGGCAATTCAATGAAATGTAATAATACTTAATGCGTTTGTATTAAATAAAGCGATTTCAATGAGAGAATTTTTCAACAGCCCGTCAAAATCTGCCACGTAGAAATTCCGATCGTACAGGAGGATATTTTATGCTCTACGAAATCGTTTGGCTTTTTTTTGCTTTAGGTGTGGGTGTTCTCATCAGCATTGGGCTTTTGGGCCTTATTTTTTCTCCGGCCATTCCTCCACGGATATTAAAAGTGATTGCAATCATCCTGTCATTGCTGATCATCCTGTCCGGTATCTATTTCTCTTCTCTGTGGAGCGTTCAGAAAAACGAAATTCGAGTCTTGACCCAGCAAGCGGAAGAAGCCGTCAAGCATTACTTAGCGGCGCACCCAAAAAATGATATGAAGAAATAGCTCTTCCTGCATATCCCGTGGAAATCTCCTGCAGGTCTCTTGGGATTGAATCGCCTGGGCGTCGTCAGGTTTGCTCCAGACCTCAATAAAATCTTCTGTCAAGTTTCAAGACCGGGCACCATTCACTCCCATATCGGCTATAACGATTCCAATTATTGCAAGAAATGCACAGCAGGTAAACGCCCCGACTACAAATGCTAAAACGATTTCTAAAATTCGTCTTTTCATCGCTCAAGGCTCATTAGCGTACCGATTACGAATTAAAAAGCTCTTGGACTCTTGGATAATAGGACAGACAGGAGCTTTTCTATTGAGAATGCTTTTGTGCCAGGGCGAAGCGTTAAAATCGCCTCTTTTTCCTTCGAAGGTCGATAGACGAGAAAGCTTTGGACGTTGTAATTCGGAACCAGTTAAAAATGCCCCGAAATAGACAGGAGTTCTGATTCGATCTGTCGCGGGACGTATTTCATTTTGAGTATTTTAAACCGATACTTTAAAAAACTCAATAGAAAAATGGCCCGACGCGCCCTTTGCCGTTAAATCCGTAGAAAAACAACGTGACGAGTGTCGGTGGACCGTAATATTCACTCCGCACTTCAATAAAATTTTTTGTCAAGTTTCAAGACCAGGCACCAATTCCTTCACTCTAATGGTGAATGGGAACACCTGAATCCAGAAAGGTGTGATTAATATGTCAACTCATAGAATTCGCCATAATAACGATAAAGGAAGGAAAGTTTTGGAACGATTTGTGGATTCTCGGTACCACTTGGATGGGCTAAGGAGTGACAGTCTTCAGGAGGATTTATGCAGAGGAGAACACAGTTCTCAACAGTCCCTTGTCCTCCCATTTGGACAGGTATCCGATGATGTGCATGCCACGCGCCGCGGAGACCATGATCTCTGTTCTGAAGAGTTAAACTTTTCCCACAATGACCACAGCATCCATTCTGAATCATCCAGACAGTATGAATTGTGGCGTCAAGAAATTCTGCAGATTTTGTCAACGGCTCCGCCTCCATCTGAGAAATTTTATTGGATTCCTGATATTGACCAGTTTACCCTTTATTCTCGGAATGAGTACACGAGAATAATTGTTTTGCAATGTGATTCTCCGCGTCCCCGTGTCCCCGCGTCTCGCTATTTCGGTCGTAGTTCTTTAGCGTTCACTACCAAATTCCGCTGCCATTGAAGACCTGACCTATGCATTCGCCCCACACTTCAATAAGATCTTCTGTCAGGTTTCAAGACCAGGCATCATTTAGGAATCACAAGATCAAGAATAAAGATTTAACCCTCTTGTTGATAACTTCTCTACCTTATTAATCGCCTCAAGTCGGACTTTCTTTCGGTTGTATAACTTGTTCAACTTCTTTCCACCCCTTCCAATCCGCATGGGCATCGCGAAATTGAACAAGGCAATTCTTAAATGCTTCCTTCAACGGTTGTTCTTGGTTAAGTTTGAACCCGTCAAATAATCCTCGTAAGACTTGATCTCTGCGGGAAACCGGGATGGCACGAACCTGCCTCAATAAGTCACACCCAGTAATCCTAAAAGAAGCAGGTAGGGTTTCAGTTACTACAAGAGGTAGTAAGTAATCGATTAGATCTTCCATACTATCTTCCGGTAAATTTTCCTGCAAAAGAATAACTCCCTTCAAAAGATTCACGACAATGGGCAATTGCATCATCGGAGAGATTTGTTGTGTCCTTGCCTTGCTGATCAGTTGGGAAGTTATATACTGTTTCTTTGTGTCAGAAAGTTTTTCCTTTGTTCTGAGAATAAACTGTAAACCGATTTCTTGCCCACCCGGTTGTTGTTCAAAGTCCCTGATCAGTTCCAGAAGTCTCTCACCAAACATATCCCGGTACTCAGGTGGAGTAATATTTATTGCTTGAACTATTGGGTCAAAAATCTGGGGTAATTGATTTGGAGGAACGCTTCTTGATTTCTGAATCAGAACCTCGATCAATCCTCCGTTCAACTCTTCAGATAGCTCACTATGGTTCTTTAAAAACAAGGTTGTCGCTAATGGAATATTATGATTTAACAGCTCTGTAAAATATTTTTTCGCCTCATCTTGCGCGCTGACATAATATTTAAAGACAATATCGATTAGCTCTTGGTCACCAAGTGCAATAGAACGAGGTCTTAGTAACGTCCACACAAGAGTTGGTACTTGGTTACCTGTTCTAGTAATTGCGCCAATGAGTTGTTTGGCAAAATTCGCATCATTCGAATTGATAAAATTTGTCAGATTTTTGCAGAAGGGTTCAGTTGTCCTCTCTTGTAAGATTTGCGCAAATTTAAAGAAAATATAGATCGCTTCGATTTTTTCCGCTTGTGACGCGAGATTAGCTACCAGACTATTAACAACTTCGAAAAACTCTTTTTCTTTAGGACCAAGAGTTTTAGGTGGATCATAAGCGGAGATAAGATCAAGAGCAAATCGCTTCGGCGGGTCAATTGAATTTGCGGTATGCACTTTTAGGATTTCAAGACACTTTCCCAGAACAACTAATTTGCTGCGATCTGAAGTTATTTGTCGAAGACCAATCAGAAAATTCTTCATCTCAACATCAGAAGGAGTTGTCCCATTCGATAACTTCTCTATCATTTCCGGGAATAATGCATCGTTAATGAAGCTCCTTTGCGCGTCAAGATTCTGGGATTTTACAATAGCCTCGATAAAAATTTTGGCTTTGTCGGGTTGGGTTTTATAGGCTTTCGAAATATTGTTCCGAACTGACGTATAAACATCGCTCAGTATTTGATTCAATTTTGTCCAATGTATAATAAGTGATTCGACGACCTCTCGTTGATTATTCAGGTTAGGGGGTTCCTTTGAGAAATCGCCAATTTGGAGAGCAAGTTCACGTATTAGCTCGCTAGCCAGTTCACCGGGGGTATCGGTAAGTGCTTGAAACAATTTTGGCATTGTTACAACCCATACCTTATTCTTGATCTCGGCCCGGTTAAACGTCACTACGATTTCTTGGCCGGCGCGCTGTTGGATATTAGAAGACAAGTCGGGATATGTTTCAACCAGGATGTGCAGGGCATTAAATGCCTGATCAGGATACCCGGTGTCTACTTTTTTCCTTACCACGTCAAGTAATGCATTGAGATACTCCTCACCGCTTTCTGGATCCATAAGTTTCGACTTTGCAAATTCAATGTCTCCCGTTAGTGCACGAACCAAGAACTCTCCACAGTCTGAGAGCGTTGATGAATATAATGGTTCCGAAAGCTTAACAAAAGCAGATAGCTCCCGTTGTTTTTTAATATCAATGGTTGAAAACAGAAATTTTTTTAGCCCTACCGAATGTTTCAAAATGTTTTTCGCTTTTTCTTGTTTTTCCGGAGAAATTTGAGAGGTCCGACCAGTAATTATGCCCTCTAAAATAGTCAAAAGGCTTTCGTCAGCACTCAGTTCACCGAACGCCTCAGGCCACTTTACGCGCATGGCTTCAACTTTTGCCAAGAGTGCCGGATTACCGGTAACAAGCCCTTGCCGTATAGAACCGGGCTTCCCCTCAATCTGCTTTTCCTTTTCTGCTGCAATATTGAAGAGAACCGAGAGATTATTTAAAAAATATTTTACATGTCTAGGAGTTTCAGCAAACGCACTGGCAATGACCTTTTCTATCTCCTTGGGGAAACCGGCTTTATCAGCAAGTTCGTGGGTGTAACTGAATATATCTTCTTCACCAAAAGGAGGTATTCGCAAACAAACTTGGAAAAATTTTCTCAGAAACTCATCAGCGTTCTCGGGTGTGTAACCCATTTTCCCAACCAAATGATTCTTAATTCTCTCATCATCGCATGGGATGATGTAAATACAATCTTCTTCACCAAGGAATGTTTTAATCATACTTAGCGTTTCAAAGATGGTTTGTTCTGGACAACGATCTAGGTCATCAAAAACCATAATTAATTTCCTGCCTTTTGACTTTTTTCTATACGTTGCCATAACTTCCTTAAATTTGCGTTCAAACTGATCCGCTTGATCAAGCCGGTGGGTGGTCTTCTTAGATGTCTCTTCCTTTGTAATACCTTTCCTGTATTCTTGAAAAAAGTAAACAAGAAGCAATATTAGAATCGATAAAACCGAACTCGAAACAACACTCTCCTTGCCCAAATATGTTAGGATTAAGAAGACAAGCCCCGTCAATAGAAGAGCCAAAAATGCATTTCGCCAGTCTATCTTTGTTCTCGAAGTCGATTTCTCTGTCGAAGTATCAAGTTCGTCTTGTATTTTTAATCCTGTCTTCAGACCTTCTTCACTATCCAAAAAAATCAAGAATTGACGTTCTGAGACTATCAAAACTATACTTCCACACATTAAAAACGAGGATTCGAACCCTCCCAGTCAGGGTAGTATTTTTCTCAATATGTTTACATAAGAGGTTTATGACGGAGGTCTTGCCCGCTCCCCATCTTCCAAATAATCCAACGTTTATAGCCTCACGATGATCTAAAGCTGTCTCTATTGCAGAACTGAGCGTCTCAGTTAAAACATTGTGAGCAAACTTGTCATCACTTTCTTCAGAGATTGGTGCATCTGAAAACACAACGATCTTTTTTTTCTCTTCCATGATCATTAGGCCTTTCCATTAGTTAGATTGGTTCATGTATCGCTGTCCGACCCGCCGTCCGACAGATTGGTTCTTATCTCCTCCTTAATTCGGCCTGCTTCCGCTCTGAAACTCTTAAGAACCTCCCTCCTATAAACGGGATTTTTTTCAACCTTCTTGAGATGAAATTCCAAAGAATCAATTTTATCTCTTATGACATCAATTCTGCCTGGAATATATGCACCAAGGTTTTCGCTATGGGATAATTTATCTTCACGGTTTCTCAATAATTTCCTAAGTTTCTTTATGCAGTCTTCAATTTCTTTCATGAAACCCTCCCTTTCCTTTGCCTGACTAGACTGAGTTTCTCTAGCCGAAACGAAAACAAAGATTCAATTTGCCTGAGTCCATTTTCCTAGCGTTCACCTTTTCCACCAAATTCCACTAACACTAAAGACATGACCTGTACTGGTCTATTGTGCCAGTGGCCAAGCTTAACCCAGGCTTACTGTCTTTTCCTAATTTCGCCTTCTACCCAAAACAAATTTTTTTCTGCATTCTTATATGTGGGGTCAATCGTTAATGCTTCCGAAAATTGCTGTCTAGCTTCCTCCAGTTTTCCACGCTGAGCATATACGAAACCAAGATTGTTATGGGCGTATTTGTACGTAGGATCTATCTTAACTGCGATCTCCAATACTTTTTCTGCCTTAGCATACGACCCCCTTTTGATATATGCTAAGCCCAGGCTATTATATTTCAATTTTAATTCACTAGGTGCTAGATTAGCGGATTTCTCAAAGGCTGCTATTGCGTGGTCGTAGTCCCTCTTGTCTAAATAGATTGCGCCCAACGCCATTCTCACATCGCTGTTTGTCTGGTCTAAGGACTTCAAATAATTTTCTGCTTTATCAAGGGATTTTAGGTTTTGTTTTGTTAACCCCTCCCGGACGTAGTACTGAGCCGCACGCAGTTTCGCATATTCTACCCTTTTCCCTCTTGGTTTTAATTTGATATACATTTCGTAATTACTCACCATCTCCTTGAGATATTTCCCTTCCTTGAATTTTATTTCCTCGTAAATCACCCCGAGTAAAAAGTAGGCTTGAGCATGATCATGGTTCTTATCTATTTCTTCTTTCAATTCGTCAATCGCAACTCCATATTCCTTCCGGTTATATGCCTCAACGGCGTTCATGTAATTGGGATTTTTGGAGAATTGCTTATCTTCATCTAATGTGAGAATTGAGAAATCTTCTTTACTGGGTTTATAAAGAAATTGGTGGAAGATAAACCTGCCACTAAAGTACAAAATCAGTAGCGAGAAACTCAATATTAATAAAGAATATCTTTTTTTCACAGGGTTCATAATTACTTCCTAATATCCTTAGAATTATTCTCAAACCACCTCTGCCTCGCCTTGCGAGACAAATCTGAGAGTCTTTCTCCTAATTCGACACCTCTTCTTATATTGGAGTCTGACTTTTCAGGGGCTAGAACTAGGTAACCTTTCTTACCCCAGGAAATCTTAAAATTTTCTATAATTTCACAGCCCTGGCCAACGATGACATCAAATTGACACGTATTTCTCGCTGATAATCGTTTTAATGAAAATTCGACAGAACCTATCGGGTTATTGATTACCTTTTTTTCAATACTGTCACTCGTGGTAATGGCGAGGTCGATAACTTTTGCGTTAAGCCTGCCCTTAAACGTAAGCTCCCCTGCATGAAAAGAAGACTCATTTACCAATTCTCCGCTATAACTGGCAACCCTGGCAGCCATATATGTTGCATAATACCCTCTAACGGTCGGCTCAATGCAGAAAGTATTGTATGACAAGATCAGTAGGCTAATAATTGCCGAAATGGAAGCAAGTCCTGCAATAAAAGTCGTAACCCAAAATACTCTCTTTCTTGATGTGTCTTTTCGTGCCTCTGACAGGAAATGGTCTTCTTTCTTATTTTCTTCCATTAACGTCCTAGTTGGTCTCGGTCGCATCTTCAAAACTGGCAATCTGAGACCCGTGCTGATATCCGTTGTGCAGCCAATTCCGTTTTTTAGCGTCCACCTTTTCCACCAAATTCCACTATATGGAAGACCTGACCGTGGGGTCTACCTAATCTAACGGCATGCTCTTCTCATCAGAAATTCTAATTTTGTGGCTTGACCCGGATCTGATTCCTTCAACTTGGATATCAATTTGCTTGCTCGGTCACAATTACCGCCAGCCATCGATAATATTGCGAAATCATGC
Source organism: uncultured delta proteobacterium (assembly GCA_963765435.1). GTDB lineage: Bacteria > Desulfobacterota > BSN033 > BSN033 > UBA1163 > UBA1163. The sequence continues at coordinate 1,904,637 of CAVXWK010000001.1, read as the reverse complement.
AGAGTGTCTTTGTGATACGGTCTAAGGCGTAAAGCGTTTTTATAGGCTTTTACAGCCTCATCATATTGATGGATATCTTCGTAGGCTGTTCCCAAATAATACCAATATTCACATTTATCAGGACTTATTTTTACGGCTTTCTCGAAATTGGTAACTTCTAAATCATACTCTCCCTTATCATAATAGATGCTGCCTAAATTAATATAGGCATCTGCATATTGACTGTCTACAGAAATGGCTTTCTGATAATAACCAATTGCCTTCTCATTATTTTCATTATTCTCTTCTATTTGTCCCAACGAATAATAGTATTCGGCGCTTTGTTCTACTAATTTTTTCTCAGAACCGCCCAAGATATTTTTTATAAAGTTTATGGGAATTGCGAAATTAACATTTTGTGCTTCACGTTTCTCATCTTGCAATACTCCTCTCGTGATTCCTACTGCTTCACCATCTTTGTTAAAAAGGCCGCCTCCGCTACTTCCTGGAGAAATAGGAGCGGTAAATTGAATAAATTTTACACCTAATGATTCACGAGCGGGATTTGCTATAACACCATCAGAAACTGAGTTCTCTTGGCCCAAAGGAGAACCGATGGCTATAACTTTGTCGCCGCTCAAAAGCTTGTCCGAATCCCCTAATTTTTTGACATGAGGAATTTCGGTACCCTCAAATTGCAAAAGGGCAATATCGAGTTTCTTGTCTAACTCTATAACACCTCCCAGGGTGTATTGAGCTCCAGTGGAAAGTTTCGCTACAGTTTTGCTAATATCCGTTCCTTCTATCCCTATTATGACATGAGAATTTGTTACTAAGCGTCCAGTTGCGTTAACGAACACTCCACTGCCTTGGCCCAAGAGCTTTCTGTCCTTATCATACACTAATACGGTTGCGACAGCTTTCTTGTTAACTTGAATATTATTTTTATATAACTCAGTCTTATAGACCTCAATCGCAACAGCAGCAATAACCGCAAGTATTAATGCGATTAAGATTTCCTTCGAGAAATGTTTAATAAAATTAAATATTTTTTTGGTGATTCCGTTCATGTGAAGTTTATCCTCAAAGTTGAGTGGTCGTCTATATGCTAAGGGAGGGTTCCGTAATTCTCCTTAAACTCACATGTTTTTCTTAGAGGCCCTCACCACCCTTCAGGAGGATACCTATTTATGTGATAGAGTACTACTATATTTTGTGTTGTCAAGGGAAAATTTAGAGACTTCTGAAGTAGCTCAGAAGTCTCTGATTACACGGAATGAGAAAGGATTACACTGATTAGAGAGCGCGAAATGTTGTTGGCAAAATCTCCCCCCTGCCTTCGCCGAAGCGCCTGCCCGCCGCACAAGGCTTTGGCAGGTTGGGCTTTGCGCAGGCAGGTAGCCCCTCTCCTTCGACAAGCTCAGGATGGTGAGTCTCGTCGAACCATTTGCCAAAGAGGGGAAATTCCTCCCCTTGCCAAGGGGAGGAGTAAAAGAGGACTGAGGCGGAGGATTGAGGCGAGGGGAAAAACGGGTTATTGACTCTCACCCTCACCTGTACTCTCTTCTGCCGGCGGGCGACGGGGAGTGGCTTTTTTCATGCCTCGCCTCGGCGCGGGAGCGGGACCGGCAATAGTGGCATTCAAGGTCCCGGCGAGCCGCTGCGCAAGCACGGTCATGAGATTGTTGAGCATCATGACCGAATTGCCGCCGTAGTTTCCAGAAGCGGCAGAAGTATCCCTGGTATAGATGCGTATGCAAGGCTTCGATTCGCCGGGCTGATAAACCTCGCAGACGACCGCAGCGCCAGCTCTACCTGCACCAAATCCCACCCAGGCACGGGCTGCCCGGCTCCCTGGGTTGCATTCCACGACCGCACCCTCAATCAGCAACGCATCGGAAGCATCTTGCTGATTCAGTGTGAGCGAGCCCTTAAATGTTGCATTAAAGATCGTAATATAGGGATCGTAGGAGAAGACATTCTGCTGCGGCAACAATCGGCCGTCAAATTCCGTTACCACCACCGACCCGTATTGTGAAAGGTCTACTGCCGGATCCCTCCAAATGAGAAGATTGCGTCCGCCTTTCCGCATTCCACTGATATATTCTTTGGCCTTGAGCTGGAAAGTATGATCAGGATAGTTCTTGAAGGTCATAAAGGACTCAGAGGCAGCTTCACCCGGTTCTTCAGCAGAGAGAGTCTCCTCCGACGTCGAAGAAGATTGGTCCTGGGCAATGGTGCCTGTGCTCACCAATGCAGTGAAAATGCCTGCAACCATGAGATAGAATAAAAACCGCTTTACGTTCATCGTTTCTCCTCCTTTTGTTATTTATTTAATCAGGCGATAATTGTGTACACACTGGAAGCTAAATCCCTCCGGCCCTCCCTTTGCAAAAGGGAGGAATTCCCCTCTTTGAAAAATGGTTCGACGAGACTCACCATCCTGAGCTTGTCGAAGGAGAGCGGTTAGGGGAGATTTTCAGAGGATCATGTCCTTTTTATTATGGACTCCGCAGTAACTCCCGTTCGCTTTCCCTTAAATTAAGGGGGGACTGGGAGGGGTGCGATCGCCCTTATTTGGGCTTGTCATTTGGACTTTTCGGGCTCGCTCTCTATTTCCGCCGCCTTCTTTGCCAGGCTTTCGAGAAAGACCTTATCGTCCATAATCAATCGCTCAGGGGCCTCCATGTTATTTACAGCTTCTGCCAGTTGATTTTCATCCAGGATTTTCATGACCCTTGAGAGGCAAATCTAATGCCAAATTTAATAGGTTAAAATTACAGGCTTTTTTGAAAATTAAGGAAGGTTCGATGCTGACAGATATGTAAAGAGCTGACAAAAATTGTCACTCTAGTCTGAAAATAACGTGCCCCTGCCTACCGGCAGGCAGGCGTGTCCGTGTCACTCAGGGACGATGAGCGTTAAACGTTAAACGATGAACAAGGGACTTAAAAACTTTTTTGTTCATTGTTTATCGTTCATTGTCCATTGTTTATTGCACAAAACAGGCATCGTAGCCGTAACCCTAACACAGTGCCTTCTCTCCGCGAGGATAGAGGAGTACGCTTACATGGCGTCCGATAGATAGCAGCTCAGAGAAGAATTTCGCGCGATAGTATCGAAGTCTGAATCCTTATGCAGGAGAGTGCATTGATAATCCATCGCCAGGACAGCAATGAGCACATCGATGATCGAACTTGTAACTCCTTTTCTCCTCAGTTGAAAAATCAAATCGGCGGATTTGGTCCAGTGCTCATCCATTGTCCGAAGCCAGTAAAGACCCTTTGCGTAATCTTGGATATTCTGTTTTTCTTCAATATCTCTCGCTCCTTGGATGAGCTCAACCAGGATTGGACCCGCTATGGCCACTCTGTCTTCGTCAAGCAAGACGGATATGGCTTTCTTCATATCCTCATATCCGCGGCGGGCAAAGAAGCAAATCCATCCACTGGTATCAATGAGAACGCGATTTTTCATCGCTTGACCACGCGAAGATTTCGATGCGCTTTTTCTCGGCGATGGCGGATTCTTTTTAGATCAGAGAGTCTTGTTTGGATCATCCCACTGCCGGCGGATTGTTTAAGTTTCTCCCGAAGTTTTGACCGGACCAGTTCTTGTAGCGCGAGCGCGATGACCTCCTTTTTCGTCTCTGCTTCTGACAATTCCATCGCTTTTCTTAGAACCTCTTCATTAATGTCCACCAACGTCTTCATCATGCCTCCCGATATATATAAAGTTATACGATTTATATATATATGTCAACCCTTCGATTCCCCCGGCCAACCAAAGGCCAGGGCTTGCCTCCGGCGCGATCTGGCTCAGGGTTGACCCTGAGCGGTGGGTTTTTTGCTCCGCCTTGAAAGGCGGGGCTTGGGACCGTCGAACGGGTCAAGGCCTATTCAAAGCAGAGGGTCCGGTCACCTTTTCCACCAATGATAGTGTAAAGCTCCCTACACTTTTTTACAATGACCCAAGAGTTGTTATTCCCGTCCCGTATCAAATACGGGGTGGACTCCAGCGGGGATCCAGACCGAGGACACTGGATTCCGGATCAAGTCCGGAATGACAAAATGTGTAAAGCTTTTTCTGCGACAGAACACTATTGTCAGCGGGATTCGTTGCTTTTTCTTGACTGGCGGGCTCTTTCCATCAGCCATTTGACGAGCGGTTTCAGTTTTTCCGGCATGGCTTCCTCGGTCACTCTCACCGTGTGCTGCCGGCCGTTCTCTTCTACCGTCAATTTGTACTGGAAGCGGTCGCGGCTGCGCGACGGCGGCATGATCTCCCGGGGCAAATTAAAGAAGTCGGCGTCCTCGACCAGCTGGTGAAGCTTCAGGGCTTCATCCGGCGCAAGGTCTTTTTTATCAACAGCCGTTTTCATCGTGATGCCGGCAAAGCCGCCGCTCCGCTCGATTGAAATTCGCAAGGTCTTTTCCTCCCGTGTTTGTGCCCTCACGTAAAATGCTTCTGAAAGACAGGCAAATGCGATCAGGACTAAAAGCATAGCGCAGATGAGGCGCGGTTTTCTCAGATGCTGCGATAATGATTTCAGCTGTTTATCATAAGAAAGCATTTGTTCTTAAAATCCCCCTGTATCCCCCTTTGCCAAAGGGGGATAATGAGGATAATGGCCATATCTTCATGAGATTTTTACCCACCCACTTCCACCATGAGCCATGCTTCTTTTATTTGGGCTCTGTCCTACGGGGTTTTAGTGTACCCGACATATTCGAGGACGGCCTTGAACAGACTTGCCGAATCGGACAGTTGCTCATACGCTTCCTTTTTGGTCATATCCCTATTCTCTTTTCTCATCTTATAACCCAGGTCTTTTGCCTTCTTTGCTATTCGGGCGATATTCTGAATCAGATCGTCTTCGTTTTTGATCGTGATCGGATATAATTTTACATTGGTGATGTTCGTCAATATCTCATTCTCGACAATACCATCGTTCAGGCTGTGATGATCTGCGTTGAACTTGTCATAAACAATATTGTGAAGAGGCATTGACAAATCTCCAATATAATGCCCTGCGTACACGAGGTGATACGTGGCAAATTTGCCCGCACCCGACTCGTCCCGATAAGCCCGAACAGCTGCAACAATGGCGCCATACAGATGGCCCTTCTCTTCTCCCTCTATTCCAAGGTTATATTTTTGTATTTGGCTCCTTATTAATTCTGGGGTGATCTCGTCCTTCTCTTCATTATTCACCCAGTGATTGTACTCTTCCACGTGATAGGCCTTAAGCTTGGCGACATCCGGCGCCGCTAGGTTGTAAGATTGATCGAATTTGGCGGCAATGCCCACGGCGACGTGCGTCCTGTCGTACCACGCCATCGCAGGATTCAAGAAGCAGATAGACAAGAAAATGGCCACAAAAGCAAGAGAAACTTTTTTCATAATAACCTCCTGAGGAATGTTAGAGTTGTAATTCTCCTTTATATAAAAGAATCGGCCCCGAATCAACACTTTTGTGTCGAAATTCAGGGCCGTAACAAGATCTTCAACTTTGCTCGATAGATCAACGTTTATGTAAACGACGGGACCAAGTCGATTTCTTAGCATTCACCTTTCTGCCAAATTCTGCCGATACCTGATCCTGCATTCGCTCCACACTGCAATAGAATCCTTTGTCGATTTCAGGGTCGGCCACCAGTTATCGGGGCGGGTTATTGGGCAGAAGCAATCATGCTAACAGCTTTGCTTGATGATGAACATCTCTATCCTCTTAGAAATAATGCCCCGCTGGAATTTCTAACGGCGTTCACTTTAGGTCAACTACTTCCCTTTCAACCGCAAATTTAATAGGATTCTGGACATCCGGTGCGCCGTCTTTGATTGGAAAAAGCATAGCTGACGGGGTGCAAATAGCCTGCTTGCCAGGCTCAGGTTTGGCTTTCATGAAGCCGCCAGCGGCCGTCCCCAAACTTGCGATCGCCGAGATAGTTTCTGGAATTTTAGTATCCGTTTTTTGACCCACAGAGGTGAACATTCCATTACTTAAGCCGACAGAGAGATCAGCAGAGCCGTAACCGGGCGCAAATTTGAGCGTTTTCTTCTTCTCCGGAAGCACGACTACCGTTGCAGTAGTAACACAGTCTTTGTTAGTTGACACAAACAGGTATGGCTTGGGATCGTAATATGTAGCACCCCCCTTACCATCGGTAAAATCAGTAAATTCTAAATGTGCGCATCCGGATACAAACAGCAGGCCGATGATCATGCAGATTACATTTTTTTTCATTTTAGTACCCTCCTCGGCGTCGTTTATCTAAATGTTGGCATCTCTGGGATCGAGTCCCAACAATCACCAAACCTTTGTAAAAAGTTAAGGTCCTGCCCTCGTGTCCTTTAAAGTCAGGGACCGTTTATTCGCAGCCACCCTTTACTCGCATCAAAATGTTTTCCCTTGGAAGGAAATGGTTATTTCGTTCCATCTGTCTCTTGCGAAACCGCCGTAATTTTCTCGGGCTTTCTGCCTGTTGAGCGAAAGTTGACAATTTTATTGAGCATGTCAAACCAGAAGGGGGCCCCGATGGAAACAGCCAGGCCTGTGAGAAACAGACCAACGGCCTTAATGAGAGTCTGCCAAAGGGCGTTCCAGATATGAAACGGTTCCTTTGTCCAGCCGAGTGCAGCAACAGAATCCTTTGTCCAACCAAGCGGAAACTGCAATCTGTTCATTTCCCCTTTCACGAGGTCTATGTTTTTCTGGTCCTCTCCGGGACTGTTATCGGTAGGCTTCTTTGCGATCTCTTGAGCTGTTGCGACCAGTCCAGCACGCAGGGTAGGATCGCGGAAAAGCGTTTGGGTGATGGAAATTGTATCCGCATTCAATAGGAGAGTGACCGCCAAAGCACAGGCAAAGATAATTTTCTTGGATTCCCTTTTGTACCAGCCGGAAACCCTGTCCATAGCTTCGTCAAACCATTTCTCGAAGCTCTCCCGGGCTTTGTTCAGACTGTCTTCGGCACCGTCGAGAAGGCTCGCGATAGTCTTTCGAAGCTCTTCAGGCAGGTTTTTGACTCCTTTGCGTAGGTCGCCGATTGTTCTCGAACCCTTCGCGGGATCGGAAGGGGCGATGATGTCCATTAAAGCAAGAGCAAAGAGACTGGAGGGAATGTAGGAAGGCTTCTTGCCGTTCTTGGAAAGTCCTTTGATAAGAGGATGGTCAAAAAGCTTCAGGGAATGTCCAGTTCCTCCTGGGTCACTGAGAAGGTTTCGGATTCCCTCTTCCAGACTCTTTGCCCTCATTTCAAACCGCTTTGAAATCCATTCCGTAATCACTGAGCAGATCAGACTCAAAAATAGATAGACCAGTATTACCCCAATTGCCAAATCGATTATCCCCGATCCAAACATATTGTTCTCCTCTCAATATCTTGGTAAGGGTGGCGGCAGGTGGCTGCTTCGCTCATGGGGAGACCAGCCGAATTGACCAGAAATCGTCAGAAAGGTTCGGCTCAGTCAAGTAGCTATAGGGTAAAGTGAAATAGCCTTGTATGCCCCACTTTGGCCCCCAGGAATTCCTGACGATGAAACGCTGTAGTCCGTCGTCATAACCAACCGCGAGCACAGCGTGGCCGCCAAGAACCTGCTCGCCTGGTTTGGGCATCGGCGCGTTTCCTGTTTGTGCCACTTCCTGACTTTCGAAGCTTTCGTAAACGGTAAAACCAAAGACAAATGGATAGCCGGACGCGAGGCACCCTTTCATCTGATTGAGGTTGCGGTTTATCCTGCTGTACTGGACTGCTCTGTCTTTGAGCGCATCTCGGTAACATGAGGACGGGGGCTTCACTGCAAACTTTGAAATATCATATGGCCATTCTTTTTCAGGGCATGCCCCCTGTTTCCCCACACTCTTAATTCCGTCCCGGATCTGTGCACCGCTATCTGAGTCCACTGTCCCTTCCATCTCACGCTCATCGTAATAAATGAAGAGACGGGAGGGTATGAAATCCTGCAGATGTTGCTTCATCCGGTCGAACTCTACGGCAGCGGCAATAGCGTTCGCCGTGCAACTGCCCAGGTCCCCCTGGTCATACACGCCTGGGCATTGATTACGAAGATCACATTTTGGGGGTAGTTTTGTCAGAACTTCAAAGGGAGCGGCATACACGTGATCTCGATGATCAGGAAGGTCAGGGGTCCAACCATAGCGTTTGATTTTGTAAGCCATTTTTTGTCCTCCTTTCGATGTAGGTAATAAGAACTTGATTCTTTAAGCTTATAGTGAAACCGCCACAGAATTTCTTATCCAAAGAATAGCAAACGGGCGTTGCCTTTGATATGTGACAAAACAACCTGAACTCTAGAGTCCGATGCTTCTCGATTTATAGAGGAAGAGTGCGGAAGGCTCTAAGGAAGCGGAGAATCTCCCTTAGAGCTAACAATAAATATAGAGGATTTTCTGGAAGGACCTTTTCATTTCCCCCTCCAAAAGACTAAACTGGAGCATGATCAGGCGCTGGAGTTCAATTGTTGTCGTGTTTTTCTTTATCAAACCTGGTCGGAGAAGTCAAGGATAATTTTTGGCCGGGCGTTGGCGGCGCAAACTATGATGAAAAAACGGCTTGATATTCCGATTATTTCCCGTTTCGCTCGTTGTATCCTCCTGCAAAGGTGATCACACAAACGGTTCCGTAAGTTCCATGGTGGCCACAGGCAACTCCGATCACACGAAAATCCGGGTTAAAGATATTTTTTCTGTGTCCTCGGCCGGAAACCCCGTCGTCTATGATTAAACCCATCACAATATTTCGAGCCTTGTCACTGCCGTAGGATATATTTTCGGCTATGCTCTTCTCCCAAGTCCCGTAGCGATTCACCCTATCCCAAACCGTGCTTCCATCGCGACCCCTGTGCCCGATGGAACCCGATAATCCCTGATCCTTCACATGATCCTTTGCTCCCAAGGACATCCCCTTCGACGGGCTAAGCCGGGCGACCGGATTCATGGAGCGAACGACATTCATCGCTTCATTCACCGCAGTTGCGCCTTCCCTCGTCAGGACGATTCTTTCTCCGGGAATCTTAAGCAGCCTCCCATCGAAGTACCACTTCCATTCCTCAAGAAGAGTAGCGTAGCCTTTGGGATTCGCCCTCGCCATGTTTATCTCCTGGATAACGGCGTTTTCCAAGGGGGAAAGGTAGTTGAGTTGTTCGGCGTTGACAGGTTGAACCAACCCCATGATGAGAAGGGCAAAAAGGAACAAGTGGATAAGAAATGAACGGATTTTCATAGCATCGGGATTAGGAACCAGTGCAGTGAATTATAGATTATTTTACGAAACGCGTCATTACGGCCTTGATAAGCCTGCCTTAGCCTGCTCCGTGCTTGACACGGGGGGATAGGCCAGGCTGCTCAAAAATGCCCAGATGCAAGGCCCCCGAAATCCTGAGGAGTGAGGCGTACTTGAATGTACGCCGCAACGACGAAGGATAAGGAAAACGCCGCAGATGGGCGTTTTTCAGTAGCCTCATAGAGTAACTCAGGGGGGCACATACACCACTTGTTTACCGCGGCGAAATGCCAGCACACGCCTGGGCGACTGCGTATACAGCACCCGGGCTAAATCGTGCGGGAAGAAGAAAGATTTCGGCACATTCATCGTCTTTTTCGCAAAACGGTGCAAGAAATCGCTTAAGGCAACACAACAAAATCCTCCCATCGTCGTCGTGGAGAACTTTCCCGCAGGATAATTTTTGTCAGTTCCATTAAGGAGTATGTCGTACAACTCTCCGGCCCGTTCTGTTGTCAGATCCCATTCGAAAACCTCTACTTCTACACTGTTAAATTTCCAAGTGAACTGCAGGTAGGCTTCGAGATCAGGAGGATCTATCCGGATCAGGTCTTTGTCTCGGATGTCCTCTTGATGGAAAATGCCGTAACTGCCCCCGGGATCCCAGAACAGAACCGGCCGATCTGGACAGACCAAACGCAAAGCCGAGTGGTGGCCCCACCAGGGTCCGTAAACAATAATCACCTGGAGCAAGGGGTGGTTTGGGTTGTCTGCAACGGCTTTCATGCCGATGGGAGTATTCACCCAACTGCTCGGTCGATAAGCAGCCGGAGCGTGGAAACAACCCACGGTCAAACAGGTCAGCAGGAGCAAAACCGGAATGAAGTGCGTTCTAATCCGCTTACTTTTGCCGGTTGGTTTCAATTTTCTGTCAATGACGCCGTAAGTTCCGTTTAGTTTGTCATTCCGGGCTTGACCCGGAATCCAGTGTTTTCCTGGATTCCTGCTTTCGCAGGAATGACTTCCTTTACTCTGATTAACTTCGTTGTATGTCATTGTTTTGCAAGGCGACGGATTGCGCCGTATGAAATGGGCGCCGGAAATGAAAAAACTAACTTCTTTCTCCGACTCCATGTTTTTCAAGACCGAACTTCCTGATAAAAAGAATTCTGAATACGAAAGAGAAGAGTGGGGTTGTCAAACATTTCTTTAAAACAGGGCCCGGACAAATTCCGTGGCATCAAACTCTTTCAGGTCATCGATCCCCTCTCCCACGCCGATATATCGGATCGGAATTTTCAGCTCTTCCGTGATTCCGACGATGATTCCTCCTTTGGCCGTTCCATCCAGTTTGGTAAGGGCGATCCCTGTCACGCCGACGGCCTCGTTGAAGAGCTTCGCCTGGGAGATGGCATTCTGGCCTGTCGTGGCGTCGAGGACGAGAAGGATCTCATGAGGCGCCCCGGGGTATTCTCTCCCCACAATCCGCTTCATTTTTTTTAACTCTTCCATGAGATTGACTTTGGTGTGAAGCCTTCCGGCTGTATCGATAAAAACGAGATCGGTACCTCTGGCCCTGGCAGCATGGATGGAGTCGAAGGCCACGGCGGAAGGATCCGACCCCTTGGATTGTTTGATGAGATCGGCTCCCACACGGTTTGCCCAGACCTCAAGCTGCTCCACCGCGGCAGCCCTGAACGTATCCGCTGCACCGACCAGGACCTTCTTCCCCTGGGAGGAATACTGATGGGCGATCTTTCCGATGGTGGTCGTCTTGCCACCGCCGTTGACGCCGACCACCATCATGACGAACGGCTTCGTCCGGGAGAAGTCGATGGAAAGAGGTTTCTCTCCCGATTTTAGGGTCCGGAGGATCTCTTGCTTGATATACTCCTTCACCTTTTCGGGTTCCTGGAGCTCTCCTCTTTTGAGCCCCTGGTTTACCCCCTCTATTAAATGATGAGACGTCTTCACGCCCAAATCCGCTTCGAAGAGAAGACCTTCCAGTTCGTCGAGGACCTCCTGATCGATCGTCTTTTTTCCCAGAAAGAGCTGGTCGATCTTTTCGACAAAGCCCTGGTGGGTTTTCGAAAGACCTTTTTTCAATTTTTCAATAAATCCCAACATTGAGTTTTCTCCCAACGCATTTATGCCTATTAAATTTGGGTTGATATCGTCATTAGAAAATCTCCCCTTCCCCTCTTTTTCAAAGAGGGGGAATTCCTCCCTTTGGTAAAGGGAGGTTGGGAGGGATTTTACAAATCGAACTCTCTATTATTATGAGACTGTTACCTGAAAAAAGCGTGAAAATGATATTTCCTTTACCACCATACAAGCGGATAGGCCTTTAAAACCTTATGGAGACGCTATATAATCTTGATAAAGCTTCTACGGCAGAACCTTCCCTAAAAGGGAACATTGTGCCCGATGCCAAAAGGTCTGAGAATTTTACATATCTCCCTTGGAGAGCGCAACCTGACTCACTTTGGGGGTATCTTCCTTATTCATCAGTTTTGCAAAAAACTGAGATTAAAATGGTATTTGCAAAAACAGGTCTCTTTCCTCCAGCGTTCCAGTTATTATCATCCTGTAGAGTTAATCCTAGCCATCCTTTATGCTTTGATTGCTGGAATCCATCGCCTAAGCAAAACCAAAATCCTGCAAGGCAATGGCGCGTTTCAACAGATCATCGGCTTAAAGAAATTTCCTTATGCCAGCAGTTTAAGGCGATTCCTCAAACGAGTCAATCCTCAGGTCGTTCAGAGCATCACCAAAGTCCACGACCACTTAAGGCTGAAAATGTTCTATCTACCCAAACCTCGGACCAGCCTTCTGTTCGATTTGGATTCCTCCGTCCTCACTCTTTATGGCAAGCTTATCGAAGGAGCCGAAGTCGGCTACAATCCTCACAAAAGAGGGGCTCGTTCTTACCATCCATTGCTTTGTTTCGAATATCATTCCAGAGACTTTTGGCATGGTCTCTTAAGACCTGGAAACGCTTATACCTCTTCAGGTGCAACAGAATTCTTCAAACAATGTCTCCGAAAGGTTCCCCCTGGTATCTATCGAATTCGAGTACGAGCCGATTCCGGTTTTTTCGATCACAAATTTATCGAGCCTCTGGATCAAGAGGGCATTGGCTATGTCATCGTAGCCAAGATGACCCGACCGATCAAAAACAAAATAGGGAATCTTCGTTATTACCGGTTCAAGAGAAACTGGGGAGCAGCCGAGTTCTTCTACAAACCTTTCCGGTGGAAGGAGTCTCATCGTTTTGTGGTCATCCGCCGTCCCCTTCCCGAGAAAGACTCCGAACAACTGACGCTTTTCACTTTGAAGCGTTACAGCTATCAGGTCTTTGTCACCAATCTCCCTCTCAGGGCAGAAGAGATTTGGTATTTTTATCGGCCCAGGGCAGCGATCGAAGTCACTATCAGGGAGCTCAAAGAAAGTTATGCTTTGGCCAAGATTCCTACAAACAGTTTTCAGGCCAATCAGTTCTATTTCCATCTCTTACTGTTTGCCTACAATCTGGTCAATTGGTTCAAGAGACTCTGTCTACCTTCAAGATTTCAGAATGCAACCTTGGAGACCATTCGGACAGAATTTTTAGTCCTACCTGCGAGATTGGTAAAGTCGCAGCACCGGAACGTTCTCAAATTACCCAGCGAGTATATCTCAAAACAAACTTTGGATCATATCCTCCAGAAGATAAGAGAGATGAAACCATTATAAATTTCAACCAATTTGTAAATTTTTTCAGAAATGGGTGGGCACAATCCCCAGTGTTTAAAGGTTTCTCAATCTGAAGCATCACTTTTCACGCTTTTTTCAGGTGTTAATATCTATCACCCCCGTGCGATAAAATCAAACCCGCTGGAATCAATCGATTCCGGATCAGCCCTGAACACCATGTGGTGCAGGGCAAGTCCGGAATGACAACATTGTAAAGTCACGGCTGAGAAAGTACGCCAGGTGTGAAACAAAAAAAGGGCGAGGATTCTTGCCTCGCCCGACGAAACCATTTCCCCCTCACCCGGCCCTCTCCCACCAGGGGAGAGGAGGTTTAGGTGATTATTTTTTCCCTACATCCTCGAAGTCCGCGTCGACGACATCTTCCTGCCCTTTGGGACGCGGTCCTTCCTGAGGACCCGCTTCAGCACCCGGTCCGGCAGTTCCTTTTTGGGAGGCCTTGGCATACATGGCCTCTGCCAATTTATGGGAGGAGCGGGTGAGTTCTTCCTGGGCGGATTTGATGGCGCTCAGATCGTTCAATTCCATCGCCTTCTTCGCTTTGGCAACCGCCTCTTCGATATTCTGTTTCTCTCCGGAATCGACCTTATCGCCGTATTCCTTTAAGGATTTTTCGGTCGAATATATAAGCGTATCCAGTTGGTTTCTCGCTTCGGCCAGCTCGCGTCTTTTCTTATCTTCCGCGGCATGGGCATCCGCATCCCTGACCATCTTTTTGATCTCATCTTCGTTAAGACCGCTGGAAGCAGTAATTTTTATCGATTGCTCTTTGCCCGTTCCAAGGTCCTTCGCCGCCACGTGGACGATTCCATTCGCGTCGATATCAAACGTCACTTCGATTTGCGGAATACCTCGGGGGGCAGGTGGAATTCCCACCAGTTCAAATTGGCCGAGGGTCTTGTTATCGGGTGCCATTTCCCTCTCCCCTTGAAGCACATGGATCGTGACAGCAGGCTGGCTATCCGATGCGGTTGAAAAGATCTGACTCTTCTTCGATGGAATGGTTGTGTTTCTTTCAATCAGTTTGGTAAAAACACCACCGAGTGTCTCGATCCCAAGGGAGAGCGGGGTAACGTCCAAGAGGAGCACATCCTTTACCTCACCTTTCAAGACTCCAGCCTGAATGGCAGCGCCAATACCCACGGCCTCATCGGGGTTAACGCTCTTATTGGGCTCTTTCCCGAAGAGTTGTCTCACCTTCTCCTGGACTTTGGGCATGCGGGTCATCCCGCCGACGAGAATCACCTCATCGATCTTCTGGGACGAAAGTCCGGCATCCGCAAGGGCTTGTCGGCATGGGCCATCTACCATTTCGATGAGATCCTCGGTCAGCTTTTCCAGTTTGGCCCGGGTCAGCTTCATGTTCAGATGCTTGGGCCCCGAGGCATTGGCCGTGACGAAAGGCAGATTGATATCCGTCTCCATCATGTTGGAGAGCTCGATCTTTGCCTTTTCGGCAGCTTCCTTCAGCCTCTGAAGGGCCATTCGGTCTTTTCTCAGATCAATCCCTTGATCTTTTCTGAACTCATCCGCTAAATAATCGATGACACGCTGGTCAAAATCATCTCCGCCCAGATGCGTATTCCCGTTGGTCGATTTGACTTCGAAGACCCCCTCGCCCAATTCAAGAATGGAGATATCGAACGTTCCACCCCCCAGATCGAAGACGGCGATCTTCTCATCCTTCTTTTTCTCGAGACCATAGGCGAGGGAAGCGGCCGTCGGCTCGTTGATGATTCGAATGACATTCAGGCCTGCGATTCGTCCTGCGTCCTTCGTCGCTTGACGTTGACTGTCGTTAAAATAAGCCGGAACGGTAACCACAGCGTCCGTCACCTTTTCACCCAGGTAGGCCTCGGCTGTCTCCTTCATCTTCTGAAGGACAAAAGCGGAGATTTCAGGGGGGCTGTACTCCTTATCCCTCACCCTGACCCATGCGTCCCCGTTCTTTGCTTCGACGATCTTATAGGGAAGGATCTTCAAATCTTTCTGAACTTCGGGATCGGAGAATTTTCTTCCCATCAACCGTTTGATCGAAAAGATGGTATTCTCAGAGTTGGTAATCGCTTGCCGCTTCGCAATCTGTCCCACCACCCTTTCCCCTTTATCTGTAAAGGCAACAACGGAAGGGGTGGTCCGGCTCCCTTCCTGATTGGCGATAACGACGGGATCCCCTCCCTCCATGATGGCCACCACGGAGTTCGTCGTTCCTAAATCGATTCCTATTGTCTTTGCCATTTTAATTCTCCTTTTTAGTCATAATTTATTTGTCCTCGGGGTACGGTTACGAAGCCCGTTTCGTTTAGCGTTGGACGGTTACGTCAACTTCTCCAAACAAAAACGTTACCGGTTGACGACACCGGCATCGTCGCCGTTACCGTAAGATGAACCCTTTAATTTATGAATCTGATGTCTGAGCCTCTTTCTCCGGAGGTTTCGACACGGAAACGGTTGCCGCTCTCAAGAGCCGATCATTCAAAAGGTAGCCCTTCTGGAATTCCTCCACAACCTGATTGGGTTCATGTTTGTCCGTTTCCACGACTAACATCGCCTCGTGCACGGCCGGATCGAAGGGCTTTCCAACAGATTCGAAAGAAGAAAGACCAAATCGGTTCAGGACCTGGAGAAGCTGCTGGATGGTCAATCGAACCCCTTCGATTAAAACCCCGGCGTCCGCTACCTTTTCAGCATGATTCACTGCTCTCTCCAAATTATCGATAAAGGGAAGAATTGCCCTAATCAAATCTTCATTGGCAAATTTCGTCCAATCCTCTTTTTCTTTGGCCGCCCTTTTCTTGTAGTTGTCAAAATCAGCGGCAAGCCTGAGGAGACGGTCATGATGTCCCTTGAGCTCTTTCTCCTTTTCCTCCAGTTTCTTTTTCAGTTCCTCGATCTCCTTTTCTTTCTCTTCCCTTTCTTCCTCTATGTGGTAATGGAGTTCTTGGCCAATGGTCTCGATGGACGCTTCCTGGCCTTTTTTCGATGTTCCCTTTGGGTCTTGATTTTTCTTAGTCTCCTTTTTCTCCATTCTTTCTACCCCGGCTTCTGCCCTGGCCCAGAATCCCTTTTCCCTTAAGAAATCATCTTTTCACAAACAAGATAAGGTTTGCTGGAGAAGGAGATGTGTTATGTCTCCAGGATCTCCGTGAGGAGTTTGGCCGTGTATCCGACCAGGGGGATCACTCTCGAATAGTTCATTCGACGAGGTCCGATGACCCCTAAAACACCCAGGACGTCGCCTCCACAACTATAGGTGGAGGTGACGACGCTGCACGTCTCCATCTCCTGAACCTGGCTCTCAGATCCGATCGCAATTTGGACCCCCTTCGGCGCCATAAACTTCTCCAGGAGTTTCACCATGATGGCCTTTTCCTCAAACGTCCGAAAGAGATCGGTCATTCTTGAGACATTGTTGAATTCGGGCTCGCTCAGAATATTGGTCCTCCCCTCGATGAAGACATCTGACTCATCGATGGAAGAAAAAGCCTTTTCCCCCAGCAGGAGGGCCTGCTCAAGGAGATGATCGTAAGCCTTCTTTGCCACCTTCATCTGCTCCAGCAGTCTCTCCCTCACCTGAAAGAGAGTGAGACCTGCCAGGAAGCTATTCAGATAATCTGAGAGATGGTCCAATTCGGATTGTGAGAAATCTTCCTCCACTTCGATGATTCGGTTGTGAACCAGACCGGCGGTGCTCACCAAGATAGCCAAAGCCAGATATTTTCTCAGCTTCACGAACTCAATATGCTGAAGTATGACTGAGTTCATTCGGGGCGTCCAAACAATTCCTAAATAATGAGAAGACAACGATAGGATGCGAGAGGTCTCCCGGAACAGGTCCGGTCCCTCGTTGAGATGCCCCACGTATTTGGATCGCATCTCCTGTTGCTCCTGATCACTGAGCTCGTGGACATCGATGATCGCGTCGACGTAAAACCGAAGACCCCTCTCCGTTGGCACCCTCCCTGCTGACGTGTAGGGTTGAGAGAGTAAGCCCAATTCTTCCAAATCCGACATGATATTCCGTATGGTAGCAGGGCTCAGGTTAAGGTTCGATTGCTTAGAGATCGTCCTTGAACCCACGGGCTCTGCCGTGAGAATGTAATCTTCAATGATGGTTTCCAAAACCCGCTTCATCCTTTCGGAGAGGGAAAAATCCATCTGAAGCTTCTCCTTCTTTAATTTAGGCTAACGAGGCAGACATTTTTGCTTAAAAGCATATTTATTTCCGCTCTTTAAGATAATTACGGATGGCCGGTTTGTCAAGAAATTGGAAGAATTTTATCCTTCCTCTTCCGATTCATTTTCCCCAAATTTATCAGGTAGTTCCATCTGACCTAAAAGGGGCGGTACATAAAAGTTCTGCTCGAAGGTGCGGTGGTAGGCGCTCCATCTGGATCCCTCGGGAACCTCTCTTTTTATGAATTGTTGAATTCCGGTGATTTTTGCGTCCATGTCATCTAAGAAATGGAGCATCACCGCTTCCAGCGTCATCGGTCTTTTGGGTGAACCCCACATATACTGACCATGGTGACTGAGGAGGAAATGCCTCAACAGCATGGAAAGGTCCTTCGGGAAATCGGGGAGTTGACGGATTTTATCTTCCACCCTTTCTATCCCAAGAAGGATGTGGCCGAGAAGGCGGCCTTCATCTGAATAGTCTAACGATCGGCGGTAAGAGAGTTCATCGACCTTTCCGATATCGTGGAGGATCGAACCTGTGAGCAAGAGGTCGAGGTTCAATCCACTGTAATGGCTGGCATTTTTCAATACCAGGTGCGCCAGGGAAAGAGTATGCTCTAAGAGACCGCCCAAATAATTGTGATGGAGCCATTTGGCCGCGGGCGCGATCTTAAAAAGTTTCACGAAGGATTCATCTTCCCAGAAGAGTTGGAGGAGCTGGCTGAGGTGCGGGTTCTTTATCTGCCGGCTGACTTCCACCAGGGATTGGAACATCTCGTCGATGTTTTTTTCGGTCATGGGGAAAAAATCTGGAAGAAGAATTTCGTCTTCGCCTTTTCTATCGATATGGGTGATGTTTAATTGAAGATGCTCCTGAAAGGAGACTGCCTTTCCCGTCACCTGGACGAAGTCGTCCTTCCGAAAGGATTCGGCAAGGTTTTCCACCGATGTCCAAATCCTGCCTTCGATCTCTCCGGAGCGGTCCACCAGTTTCAACTTCAAGTACGTGTTTCCCGTCTTGGTGATCCCGGAAGACTTCTCCTTGACCAGAAAGAGGGATTCCACACTGTCATTTTCTTTGATGTCGTTGATGTACGTCTTCATTGAATTCCCCGCTTGCGGCATTCGGAACCGACAGACATGTCTCGTAACCCCCCTTCATCCCCCCTTTCTAACGCCCCCTCCACTCTCCCCCTCTTAAATTAAGAGGGGGAAGGGGGAGTTATAAGGGGGGAAAAGAGAGGGGTTATCCTTTGCTTTTCGCCAAAGCGACTTTCAAGACTTCATCCATATGCTTCACTGGTGTAAAGTTGATTTTCCTTCGGACGTAGAGGGGAAGATCGATGAGATCCTTCTTGTTCAGATAGGGTATGATGACATCCTTGACTTTGTTTCGAAGGGCGGCAAGGGCTTTTTCCTTCAACCCTCCGATCGGGAGAACGCTCCCCCTTAGCGTGATCTCACCCGTCATCGCGACATTCTTTTTCACGGGGATGCCTGTGAGAGCAGAGAAGATGGCGACCGCCATGGTAATGCCTGCAGAGGGTCCATCCTTTGGAATGGCGCCTGCGGGGACATGGATATGAATCTCTTTATTGTTAAGGGTATTGGGGCTGATCCGATAAGACTTTCCTTTGGATCGGACGTAGGTGAGGGCGGCCTGGGCGGATTCTTTCATCACGTCTCCCAGATGACCGGTGAGGATGAGCGAGCCTTTGCCCGGAGTGGTGGAGGCTTCCACATGGAGAATTTCGCCGCCGGTCTCCGTCCAGGCCAGGCCTGTGGCCACGCCGACTTCATTACGTTTTTGTTCTTCATCTGGCAAGTAAGGGGGAGGTCCCAGGAGTTGATGGAGGTTCTTGGTACTAATTTTGGTCTTCTCCTTCTTTCCTTCCGCCACTTTCCTGGCGACTTTTCTGCATACGGAAGCCAGTTCCCTCTCGAGGTTGCGGAGGCCGGCCTCCTGAGTGTACTGAGAGATGACCTGAAGGATGGCCTTGTCAGAAATTTCAAGCATCTTCGGGTTGATCCCGTTTTCTTCCATCTGGCGGGGTAGGAGAAAGGTTTGCGCAATCTTCAGCTTCTCCAGGTCGGTGTAACCCGGAAGGTTAATCACCTCCATCCGGTCTTTGAGGGCAGAGGGGATGGGGTCGGTCAAATTCCCCGTGGTGATAAACATCACCCCGGAAAGGTCGAAGGGGACATTGAGGTAGTGGTCGCTAAAGGCATTGTTCTGTTCCGGGTCGAGAACCTCTAAGAGGGCAGAGGCGGGATCTCCCCGGAAGTCGATTCCGATTTTATCCACCTCATCCATCATGAAGACCGGATTATTACTTCCGGCCTGTTTAATCGACTGGATGATCCGGCCCGGCAGAGCGCCGACGTAGGTCCGTCGGTGGCCGCGAATCTCAGCCTCATCTCTTATTCCTCCCAGCGAAATTCTGACGAATTTTCTTCCCAGGGCCCTGGCGATCGATCTGCCCAGGGAGGTTTTTCCGACCCCGGGAGGTCCGATAAAACAGAGGATGGGGCCCTTCATCTTTTTTTTCAATTTATGGACACTCAGGTACTCCAGAATTCGCTCCTTTACCTTTTCCAAGTCGTAGTGGTCTTCCTCCAAAACTTTTTTGGCTTTCTGAAGGTCGAGGTTATCTGTGGTCGCTTTGGACCAGGGCATATCGATGAGCCAGTCAAGGTAAGTGCGAACCATGGAGGCCTCTGCCGCATCGGGGTGCATCTGTTCCAAGCGCTCCAGCTCGCGCCGGGCCTCCTTCTCGACTTCTCTGGGCATTTTGGCCTTCTTGATCTTCTGCTGGAGGGACTTGAATTCGTCCGTGCGCTCGTCCACCTCTCCCAGTTCGCTTCGAATCGCCCTCATCTGCTCCCGAAGAAAATATTCCCTTTGCGTTTTGGTGATCTCTTCTTTGGCCTGGGACTGGATCTTGGCCTGCATGGTGAGGACCTGGACCTCTTTTCCGAGGAGCTCGTTCAGCGTCTTCAGCCTTTCCACGGGGTCGAGGATTTCCAGAATCTCCTGGGCCTTTTCGACGGTGAGGTCCAAGTTGGAGGCTACCAGGTCGGCCAACCTTCCGGGGTCGTCGACGCTCTCGAGGACGAACATCATATCCGGCGAGAGGAATTTGCCGTAGGAGACAATCCTCTCCAATTGTTCTCTGACATTTCTCATCAGAGCTTCAGTCTCGAGCGTGATCTGCGTGATGAATGGGTCTTTAATATTTTCAACTTTCACAAGAGGGTAGGGCGCCGTCTGAAGGGTCTCTTTGATGGAAGCCTTGGAGAGGCCCTGGACAAGGATCTTGACCTTTCCGTCGGGCAGCTTGAGCATCTTCATGACGACGGCCACCGTGCCCACCCGGTAGAGATCCTTGGGAGAGGGGTCTTCTTCGGAGGGTTTTTTCTGAGCGACCAGGAAGATCAGGCGGTCTCTTGAAAGGGCTTCTTCTAAAGATTTGATCGATTTTTCCCGGTTCACAAAAAGAGGAAGGACCATGTAGGGGAAAACGACGATGTCTCTGATAGGAAGCAACGGGAGGGCTTCCGGAAGCGATAGGAGGTCTCGTTCAGGCGCTTTTTTCATATTTTTTCAAGATGGTTTCGATAAGGTTTGAGGTAGAAGCCCCTTTGACAAAAGGAAGGATGACCACTTCTCCCCCTGACCTTTCGACCACTTCCTTTCCCACGGTTTGTTCTTTTGTCCAATCCCCTCCCTTGACCAATACATTCGGCTTGAGGGAAGTGATGAGTTTCAACGGGTCTATTTCATCAAAAAGAGCGACGTAGTCTACACATCCGAGGCCTGAAAGAATTTCCGCCCTCTCTTGTTCGGGTAGGATTGGTCTTCTACGGCCTTTCAGCTTTCGGACGGAGGAGTCGCTGTTGACCCCTACGACCAGGACATCTCCGAGGGCTTTGGCTTTTTCAAGATAGCGGACATGACCGATGTGGAGAAGATCAAAACAGCCGTTAGTGAAAACAATGCGTTTTCCCTTTGTCTTGAGGTCTGTGATGATTCTGAGAAGCTCCTTTTTTACCTTGATCTTTTGTCTCATTCTGTGTCCTTTTTATTTTAGTATCAGATTTGAACTTCAGAGTCAACCCAGGTCAGACGAATGGTTGACCCCGACCTCCGGAAAAGGACCGCACTTCTCTTAAAACAAGGGTCATTTAAAAAAGAGGAAGTGAGGATGGGGTGAGATTTTTCGGATCGCCCTTCTGAAAGGGCACAATCGTTTTCCAGGGAAAACGATCTTCCATTCAAAACTTGACAACCCGATGAAGCAATGGGATCTTATTGAACGAGATCCAAATTTTTTTCTTGACAACAAAAACCCCTTCACCTATAGTTTCGTAATATTAAAAAAAGTTTACTCATAAGAAACCAGACAAAACGATGGCGGCGACCCCTGAGCAGGATATCGGTAAAAGAGTACACTCTGTCCGCTTGCAGCGAGGGATAAGCCTGCAAGAGCTGGCTTCGCGAACCAATCTTTCTAAAAGCCTTCTCTCCAAAATCGAGAACGGAAAGGTCTCCTCACCCGTTTCTACCCTTTTCGTCATTGCCAAGTCCCTGAACACCAAGATCACTTATTTCTTCAGTGACCAGGATGAGAACCTCCCGATCATTCTGGTGCGAAAAAATGAACGTCGGCAATTTCACCGAGTCGGCGCTCAGTTTGGATATACGTATGAGGCTTTAGGTTACAAACGCAAGGAAAAGCTGATGGAGCCTTTTATCCTCTATATGGATAAGAAGACGGCAAAAGAGATTACTTTTTCCCATCCCGGAGAAGAAATCCTCTTTTTGCTGGAAGGGACTTGGGAATTCAAACACGGTGATCAAAAACTGATCCTTAGGAAAGGGGATTGTATTTATTTTGATGCCAGTATCCCTCACTCAGGAAAGCCCGTTGGAAATAAACCTGTAAAAGCCTTTATGGTCATTTGTTCAGGAGAGAACAACAGGTCCCCCCTCGGGGAGCTGTTGTTGGATTACAGAAAGAAATAGCGTTCATCACTCGGTGATTTTTCTTGAAAGGAAAAACTGAATGGAAACGCTTGTGATCCAATTTATTCACGGTTTGGTCTATGGCCTGCTGCTTTTTCTCGTGGCTTCCGGGCTGACCTTGGTGTTCGGCATGATGAGTGTTCTGAACATCGCCCACGTTTCTTTCTATATGCTCGGAGCCTATCTGTCCTACACGATGTTCAAGGTGATGGGCAACTTCTGGTTAGCGCTGATCATTTGCCCGATCCTCGTTGCCTTCTTGGGAATTCTGATGGAACGTTTTATTCTGCGTCGGGTTCATGCGGCCGGCCACGTACAGGAGTTTGTCATCACCTTTGGCATCCTTTTCGCACTCAATGAAGTGATCAAATGGGTCTGGGGGTCAGAGAATTTATCCGTCCCCGTTCCATCAGCCCTTTCGGGCTCTTTACTGATCATGGGGAACATCTACCCTGCCTATCGTCTCTTCATTCTCTTCTTCTCACTTTTCATCCTCGCCTTCCTGGCTTTCATTCTGATGAAAACGCGTCTGGGTATTACCGTTCGGGCAATGGTTTCTGACCGGGATATGGCCAGCGCATTGGGCACGAACGCGCCTTTCGTTTTCATGCTGGTCATGGGTATCGGGTCGTGGCTAGCTGGCTTAGCCGGCGTCATTGCAGCCCCTTTTCTCGGTATAAGCTCCGGCATGGGCTTAGACTTCCTGACCGACTGTTTTATCGTGACCGTTACGGGTGGATTGGGGAGCCTTTGGGGAGCGGTCGTAGCCTCATTCCTTATCGGGCAACTCTCGTCTTTTGGGATCCTCTTCGTGCCCCGTTTCGCGATTGTCTTTGGCTTTCTCCTGATGGCGGTCGTGTTGGTGATCAAACCGTCGGGACTTTTTGGAGAGAAGGCGTAGAGAGATTTTTATGAGGAATAAGAACCTTTACCTTTGGGCTGGGATTGCCGTTGGGGTCCTGGCCATTCTTTTTCCTCACATCTCACCCGGATTTCAGTTGCGCATGGTGACGGAAATAGTCATTGTGGCCCTCCTTGTCATGACCTGGAAGATGATGTTGAATGAGGCAGGTTTGTTCTCTTTTGGCCACGCCGTTTACTTTGGGCTGGGAGCCTACGCCTCGGTTTTAGGCTGGTTGCATATTAAGGGTCTTTCCTTGATGAGCGGAATTCTTCTGGGAGGATTCGCGGCTGCCCTCATCGGGTCTATTTTGAGTGCTTTTTTAGTGAGAATGAGCGGAACTTATTACGCACTGCTTACCCTTGCCTTCAACCAGCTTATCTGGGCGATTGTGTGGAAATGGCGTGACGTCACAGGAGGGGATGATGGACTCGGCAAGTTCCCTAAGCCGGATCTGTTAGGAATTTCCATGAGAGACCCGGCGAACTATTATTACCTTTCGCTGGCAATCGTTGCGCTCTGTCTGTTCCTCTGCTGGTATTTTACTAAGACTCCGTTGGGAAGCGTGACGAAGAGTATCAAATCGAATGAAGAGCGAACAAGATTTATCGGTTTCAATGTAGGGGTCTCCAAGATCATCTTCTTAACGATGTTGGCATTTTTTGCAGGTGTCTCAGGAGCCCTATACGCCCAGTTTCAGGAGTTCATTGGCACCAGCAGCATCGATTTGGTGATGTCCACCCACGTCATCTTCATGGCCTTCATCGGAGGGGTCGGACATTTCTGGGGTCCTTTACTTGGGTCGGGAATTTATGTTTATCTCTCCGAATATCTGAGCCATTACACGGACCGGTGGGAACTGATCTTTGGGATTGTTGTCGTCATTCTCGTCCTCCGTGCGCCCCAAGGCATCTTGGGAATCACCAGGAAGAGAAAGTAGGTGAATCGGAGATGGCCGAATGGGTCGAAAGACCAAAGAACATCTTGGATCTGCAAGAAATCTATAAGGACTTTGAGGGCCTGCAGGTCCTGTTTGATGTTAATCTGGGGGTTCGAGAAGGGGAGCGTCACGCGATCATCGGCCCGAACGGGGCCGGCAAGAGCACGCTTTTTAACCTGATCACCGGAAAATATCATCCCAGTAGAGGAAGAATATTTTTGAAAGGCGAGGCTATTACCGGAGCAAATCCTTTCAAACTTAACCGTATGGGCATGGCTCGCTCCTTCCAGATTACGAATATTTTTCGGACGATGACCGTCTTCGAGAATGTGCGAAATGCCATTCTCTCCAAAAACAAGATTCGCTATAACATGTTTTCCAGACTATCCAGGATGGATGAAATCAACAGGCAAACGGAGAAGGTGCTGCACGAGATCGGCCTTCTGCAACGAAAAGATGACATTGCCGGTGAGCTCTCCTACGGTCAGCAGAGGGCCTTGGAGATTGGCCTGACGATCGCGACCAATCCAGAGCTCATCCTTCTGGATGAGCCTACGGCCGGTATGTCCTCGGAGGAGACTCGGGAAGCGGTGAAGCTAATCCAGCGGGTCACGGAAGGAAAGACTTTAATCATCGTTGAGCATGACATGGAAGTGGTCTTCAGTATTGCCGACCGCATTTCGGTTCTCTATTACGGCAAAATTTTAGCCAGTGGGCTTCCCGGGGAAATTCGAAATGACCAGAGGGTGAAAGACGCATACCTGGGCGAGGAGAGGAAGTAGCAGATGTTACTGGAGCTCAAAGGGCTTCATACGTATTATGAGGAGAGCCACATTCTACAAGGAGTCTCATTAAATGTTGACCGAGGGGAAATCGTATGTCTCTTAGGCCGCAATGGGGTCGGGAAGAGCACGACTCTAAAATCTATCATTGGGTTGGTCGAACCTCGGTCCGGTGAAGTGGTCTTCAAAGGGCGAAACATTGCCGGAATGCCCCCCCATACCATCGCCAAACTGGGGGTAGGATACGTTCCAGAGGAGCGAAGGATATTTCCGACCTTGACGGTACGAGAGAATCTGTTCATGGGCATTAAACCGGGTCAAAAAGGCAACGGGGACGGGTGGACCATTGAAAAGGTCTACAAATACTTTCCGGCCTTGCAGGCCAGGGACAAGCAGAAGGGAGGTCACTTATCGGGTGGGGAACAGCAAATGCTGACCATTGCCAGGACCATCATGGGAAACCCCGAGGTTCTCCTGATCGATGAGCCCACCGAGGGGCTTGCTCCCCTGATCGTGGAGACCGTGGAGCAGGTCATCAGGGATATTCACCAACACAGCATACCTATCCTTTTGGTGGAGCAGAACATGCGAGTGGCCATGCGTCTGGCTGGAAGGATCTATGTCATTTCCAAAGGAAAGATTGTTTTCCAAGGGATATGCGAGGAACTCAAAGAAGCACATGAAATACGCGAGAAGTATTTGGAAGTTTGAGCCGTAAGACATGGACCTTAGTAGCTGAACCAAAGAAAGGAGGTGGAATTAAGCCTTTTCATAATAACGACCGTTTCGTTGAGTTAAGCGGAATGAACGGGCAGAAAGGCGCAATTTTTATCATTCACTTTTTAGGGAAGGGTGCAAACAACCTATTCCCCCAGGATAAAAACGAAAGGAGAGGAGAAAATGATGTTGCTAAAATGGAAAGGTTTGATGGGTCTCATTTTCTTGGTTATGATTTTTGTCGTCGGTCAAGCTTTAGCTGCTGATACGGTGAACATCGTCATCCTGGATCCACTCTCCGGTACTATGAAAGACGTTGGGGACCGCACGGTCTGGGGAGTACAATTTGCCGTTGACGAGACCAATGCGGCAGGGGGGCTTCTCGGGAAGCAGATTAAGCTCATACCAGAAGACAGCCAGATGAAAGCGGACGTGGCTGCGCGAAAAGCCATCAGGGCAATTATGGAAGATAAGGCCCAATTTATCATGCATCTTACCTCCACGGCTGTGGCCCAGGCGTTGATGGATGTGGCGGAGAAGAACAAAGTGATCTATACAATGCTTGGAGCGGAGTCGGATTTCCTCACCGGCAAGAATTTCAATAAGTACTCCTTCCGCACTTGCTTCACTACCGGCAACCGCGCTCGTGCTTACACAGAATTCTTCAAGACCAAGCCCTGGCGAAAATTTTACCTCATGAACCAGGATTATGCCTTTGGCCATGCCGTGGCTGATGATTTCAAAAAGGTGATCACCAAGGAGATTCCGGGCGTGAAAATTGTGGGAGAAGATTATGCTCCTATCGGCAACAAGGATTTTGGCCCTTACATTTCCAAGATCCTGGCCAGCGGGGCAGAGATCGTTTTCACGGGAAACTATGGTGCAGACGTGCAAAACCTGATTGTGCAGGGGGCTCAGATGGGGATCAAGCTTCCGGTCCGCTACGCCACTTACTTCCTGGATGACGACGTACAGCTTCCCCAAACTGGCCAGGCGGCGGTAGGAACTTTTGTGAACAGCACGTACCTGCCGACGATCAATACTCCGCAGAACAAAGCTTTCCTGGAACGATGGCACAAAAAGTTCAAAGATACAAACCACCCTTATCCATGCGCGAACCTTGGGTATTCTTATAATGGCGCGATGTTTCTCTTCGAGGCGATCAAGAAAGCCAAATCCTTTGATGCCGAAGCAGTCATCAAGGCTTGGGAGGGGATGGAGTATAATAGTTTGGTTGGGAAGCAGATTATGCGAGCCTGCGACCATCAAATCATGATGCCGGGGCCCGTTGGCGAAATTCAGGCCAAGTCAACGATTTTTCCGTTCCCCTTCGCCGGGACGGCTGTAATGATCCCGATGGATAAAGTGGCCGTTCCACTCAGGGAGACTGGGAATCCCAGATGTACCGGCGGTATGTGATCAGAAGTGAATAGAGACAGATTCGGGAAGGGATGGCTGGCACCCGGCCTTCGATCCCTTTCTCTCGGGTAAACCAGAAAGGAGACATCTATGACCCAGAAGATTAAGAAAGTGGCTGTGATCGGCACCGGTATCTTAGGTACCCAGATAGCCATGATATCAGCGCACGCTGGGTATAAAGTCAGCGTTTATGACACCATTGCCGGTGCCTTCGACGACACGTACAACAAACTTTCCACGGATTTAAAGGCGAAAGGAATCAATCCTTTTATTCCCTGGGAACATTGGGGGAAGTGTAAGGCGGCTATAAACTTTACGACTGATCTACGCGATGCGCTCAAAGATGCCGATCTGGTTGTAGAAGTGATAACGGAAGACTTGGAAGCAAAACGTAAACTTTTCAAGCAATTGGGTGAAAGTGCACCGGCTAAAGCAATCTTTGCATCGAATAGCTCTTCCCTTCCGATATCAAGAATGGAACAAAGCAGCGGCAGGCCGGAGCGGTGTATCAACACCCACTTTTATGGAATCCTCCAAGGAATGAACATGGCGGATCTCATGGCGGGAACAAAGACCCTGCCTGAAGTGATGGAAACAGGTGAGGCATGGATTCGCTCGCTGGGATGTATTCCGCTGACAGTAAAAAAGGAAACCCTCGGCTTTTGCTTCAACAGCGTCTGGCGGGCGATTAAAAGGCAATGTCTCTATATGTGGGGAAATGATTTTGTTGATTTCCGAGACATCGATCGCGCCTGGCGCATCTTTTGGGGAAATAAAATTGGCCCTTTTGGCGTGATGGATACAGTTGGTCTCGATACTGTCTATAACATCGAAATGGTCTATTACAACGATTCGAAGGATCCCAAAGATAAGCCCCCCGAGGCATTGATGGAAAAGATAAAGAAAGGTGAATTGGGTGTGAAGAGCGGGAAGGGATTTTATACTTATCCAGATCCCGAGTTTCTCAAGCCTGACTTTTTAGATCCGAAGAAATAAAAGGTTCGTTTCGTCATTCCCGCCCCGGTACAAAAACGGGGCAGGAATGACAAGAATGATAGAGGCATAGGAGATTCTTACTACAGGCGCCGATAGTGGAATGAAAGGAGCTAAACAATATGAAGGATAAAGTGATTATTACTGCAGCGATTACGGGAAGCATTCATACGCCAACCATGTCACCCCATCTTCCCATAACACCTAAAGAAATTGCCGACGAAGCCGTTCGGGCTTATGAAGCCGGGGCGGCCGTCTGTCACGTTCACGCCCGCGATCCCAAAACAGGTGCTCCCTCTTCTAACCTTAACCTTTTCAAAGAGATCATCACAAGCATCAAGAGCCGCTGCAATATCGTCATCTGCATTACCACCGGTGGCGACGGAAGGATGCCGGTTGCGGAGCGTGTAGCGCCTGTGAGGGTCTATAAACCAGAGTTAGCTTCGTTGAATGCTGGATCTATGAATTTTGCTATGTTTCCATTGGCTTCCCGGTATAAAGAATGGAAATTTGACTGGGAGAAAGAGCGCTTGGAGACGAGCGAAGATTTCATTTTCCCCAATACATTTAAATCCATGAGAGAGTACTGCGCAGCATTCAACGAGGCTGGGGCAAAGCCCGAGTTTGAAGCTTACGATGCGGGCATGGTGAATAACGTTGCCTTCGCGATTCAGGCCGGTTACGTAAAAGGACCTGTTTATATTCAATTCGTCATGGGAGTTCTCGGGGGAATCACCCCCAGCCCGGAAAATCTTCTGTTCCTTGTTGACTACGCCCGCAAGCAGATCGGCGATTTCATATTCTCGGTTTGCGTTGCAGGTCGTGCCCAGTTCCCGATATGCACCCAATCATTGCTCATCGACGGAAACTGCCGGGTCGGGCTGGAAGACAACCTCTATTTGGAGAGAGGTGTGATGGCAAAAAGCAATGCTGAACAGGTGACGAAAATGATTCGGATTGCCAAGGAATTTGGTATTGAGGCGGCGACCCCCGATGAGGCAAGGAGAATTCTGGGGCTAAAAGGGATAGACAAAGTAAACTACTAAAATAGCTTTTCCACTACTTCTTACCTCGCATACGGGCAATCTTCTAGATAAGCGGAAATCTCCTGCCCCAACAGATCATCTTTATGAGGAGCGCCGCACAAAAACGGCTCGTACCGTATGTCGTTATCCAGGAACCGTTTCATCCATGCGATCCCATATTTACCGAGGGTTGCATAGTGATCATTGTCGGTCGTCACACAGAAATGACCATCTTTGCTGAACTCGATGTAAGCCTTCGGCAATGAAGATGAAAAACTGTTGTAAAAAGGGAGTGCGTGAATATTGACCGGAGCGAGAATGTCGGCTTCGCATCCGACGATCAGGGTTGGCACCGTGACACCGGAAAAATTGGAGGTAGATGAAGTCCAGGGTGCGAGCGGGATAACCCCTTTCAGTGACGGGTTATCTCTTGCTGCGATCAGTGCGCCTCCACCACCCATGGACCATCCCATGACGCCCCGGCGATTGGGATCGACCTTTTGATATATGGGACTGCCCGCCTGGTTACTTTGCCTGACCGCGTAATTCAAGGCAGCTATCAACTGGGTTGCCCGGCTTGTTGGTCCATCACCCTCCCATTTTGTATTCACGGCGATCACGACAAAGCCCTCTGATGCCAAACGCGGTCCCCACCAGTCGATGCTTGTTGACGTTTGTCTATAACCAGGGCATACGGCAATAGCTGCAAACGGCCCTTCCGTGGTCTTAATCGGGTAGAATAGGGTGCCGCCTCCAAATCCTGATCCTGAAGAAACCCTCGTGCTCGCATAATTGAAAGGGCCAAGGCCGGCCTCAAGCATGGCCACCGTAGGATCCGGTCCCCTTTGATAAGGGTTCGATTTAGAAGGAGGGGGAGGAGGCTCGATGCCACTGGTTCCTCCCAAGACGATATTGTCGACTGGATAAGTTTCGTAACGGAACGCAATGTCTGAATAATCTATTGTGCTGATGGTGTATGAGGCGATTATGGTGTTGGGAGCACCCCTGCTGATCCGTACTCCATAGGTTCCGGTATAGACTCTTCCTGCACCGGTAAGCTGGCCAAGACCGCTGGTAAAACTCTCGGGGAAGATCACCTCCTGTGCCGGGGCTGAAACTTGTGCCAGCATTGAAAAGAGGAAAAATACCGTCAGTGTGTACAAGGATGCCTTCTTCATGTTTTTCCTCCTCTTTGTTTGGTTTGGATAGTCTTTTATGTGTTTTCTTCTACGTTTTTTTCAGGTGGGATGTCAAGCAAAATCCTTTTGTGTGATTCCGGATCTAAATTGTGCCGTCGGCCCGGAAATATTTTTTCAGGTAAACGGTAAGAAATAGGTTAACAGCAGGTAGTGATATTTTTAGGAAATAGCCTCAATTGGAATCGTTGCAATTCATTTCAAACTTGACAAGCCTATCGGATTCATTTAGTTTTTGACAGATGGATTGCCGGCTCATCCTGGCCTCTAAGTCTCCCCGTCGATATGAATTACTAAAACAAGTGGGCCTTGATTTCGAGGTGGTCCCAAGCAGGGTGATAGAGGATTTCCTTCGAACGGAATCCCCTCAAGACCATGTCATTCGATTGGCTGAAGCCAAGGCCATGCAGGTAGCGACTAACTATCCGAGTCGCTGGGTGATTGCTGCGGATACCGTTGTCTATATTGATGGGTCCATTTTGGGAAAGCCGAAAAGCCAAGAAGAAGCTACTGGAATGCTACGTCGCCTCAGTGGTCGGGAGCATTGGGTATTGACCGGGTTTTCTGTGTGCCATTCAGTAAAAAAGAAAAGCGATCAAGGGGCAGTTCGAACGGCGGTAAAAGTGAAGAGCCTGACTCCTGAAGAGATAGAATGGTATGTGCAGACGGGAGAACCCTTTGATAAAGCAGGGGGATACGGCATTCAAGGGATTGGTTCTTTTATGATCGAATCGATCCACGGGTCCTATACCAACGTCGTCGGCCTCCCCCTGTGTGAGTTGATTCAGATGCTCCTTCGCCTGGGAGCGATTACGATTTCGGAATTCGGAATGCGGATTGCAGGGTAAGAAGATAAATCCCCCCTCTCCCCCCTTTGGTAAAGGGGGGTTGGGGGGATTAATAAACCTATGTCCTTAATCAAAGAAAATTTATTAAGGGTGATGGAGAGAATAGAGAAGGCCGCTCGAAAATCTGGGCGAGACCCGGCCGAGGTAAAATTGGTTGCCGTCTCCAAGACCGTCGAGGTGGCTCGAATCAGTGAGGCCATTGAAGCGGGCGTTTCTATCCTGGGCGAGAACTATATCCAGGAGGCGCAAAAAAAGATTGAGGAGATTGGCAGGCCTGTCTCCTGGCACTTCATCGGCCACCTTCAATCGAATAAGGCGAAATATGCCATTCGCCTCTTCGATATGATACACTGTGTAGATAGCCATCCTCTGGTTGAGGAGTTGAACCGGAGGGCAGAGCAAGCGGACCGGGTGAGCAAGGTGATGATTGAAGTAAATCTTTCCAAGGAAGCGACTAAATTCGGGACGGATGAGGAGATGGTATTCGCTCTCGCCAGGAGGATTCAACCCCTTCACTATCTCTCCTTGGAGGGACTGATGACCATGCCGCCCTATTTCGATTCGCCAGAAATGAGCCGTCCCTATTATATCGCCCTCCGAGAATTAAAGGAGAGGATGATCAAGGATGGGACTCCGATGAAAGAGCTCTCTATGGGAATGTCGAATGACTTCGAGGTCGCCATAGAGGAGGGGGCCACTTTTATACGGGTGGGGACAGCAATCTTCGGACCAAGAAAATGAATAAAAAAGTTCAAAGTTCAAAGTTCAAAGTTCAAAGTTTTAAATTCGGAACAAAAGCAAATATCTTTTTATGGATGCTTTTGATTCTATTGAGCGCTTGTGGCAAGAAGGGTCCTCCTGTGCCATGGGAATCGATCGTTCCCATGAGAATTGTGGACCTTCAAGCCATTCCGAGGGAAGGTCGTCTCCTTTTGGAATGGAAAACCCCGAAGGAAAATACAGATAAAACCCCCCTTACAGACTTGGTAAGCTTCGAGATTCTGAGATCCGAAGGAGTTCTCGTTGGAGAGGAATGTAAGGGGTGTGGAGGGAAGCCAAAGGTCGTCTATGAGATGAAGGTGACTCCGGAAAATTTCGTCCCGGGTAAGAAAGTGTTGATTCTTTTCGAGAATCAAGAGCCAAGAAGGGTCTATGTCTATGAGGTTGTTTCGGTGAATCAAAGAGGGTACCCGAGCTCTTCCTCAAATCCGGTTACTGTTTACTGGGATCTGCCGCCTGCTTCACCTTCCGTTGTGAGGGCGGAGCGCGGAGATAAGAAAGTGGATCTCCTCTGGGACCCCGTCGAGGGTGCCACGGGCTATAATGTTTATAGGAGGTTAGAAGGAGAGCAGGGGTTTCCCCTCAACCCGTCGAACAGGGAGCCGCTAAGCGTAACGCGGTATACCGACCTGAATGTGCAGAACGATATTAAATATATCTATTCGGTGAGAACGGTGAGGAGAGTGGTCAAGACCGACGTAGAGGGAAAGGGATCTCCCGGCTTAGCCGTAACCCCGATCAAGCTTGCTCCACCGAGTGCCCCTGTCGGGCTGGCAGCATTTCCTCTCAAGGAGGGGATAGAGTTAAATTGGAGGAGGAATCCGGAGGCCGATATTCTCGGGTATAACGTCTATCGTC
The DNA here is from genome assembly GCA_963765435.1 of uncultured delta proteobacterium. Lineage (GTDB taxonomy): Bacteria > Desulfobacterota > BSN033 > BSN033 > UBA1163 > UBA1163. The sequence goes on along the minus strand of CAVXWK010000001.1, from coordinate 1,871,996 downwards.
GGAAACTCGGAGAGAAAGAATTTCATAGGTTGAATGAGACTCCCGTGACGCAAGACACTTATCTTGATACCGGCGTTATTCTGCGGCAAGAATACGAGTATGCGGTCACAGCCGTGGATAACTCTCCAAGAAAAAATGAAAGCGCCCGCTCCGAAGAAGTGAGAGTGAAGTATCTGTACTGAAGTCCGGAGTTCAGAGTTCGGATTGCGGAGTAAGAAAGTTGAACATAATTTCTGGGATATGAATCTTTAGATTTCATTCCGCATTCCGCAATCTACACTCCGCAATGGATAAGGCGATGCATTTCTTTGAGTATAAGGATCATCAGCTTTATTGTGAGGGGATTCCGGTTCAGCAGATCGCTGAAAAAGTGGGCACCCCTTTCTATCTCTACAGCTACCAGACCTTAGTCAGACATTTCACCGTTTTCGATGAGGCCTTCAAAGGGATTCCTCATCTCATTTGTTATTCTGCCAAGGCCAATTCCAATCTGGCTCTCCTCCGCGTCTTCGTCAACCTGGGCGGAGGAGTGGATGTGGTCTCCGGAGGCGAGCTTTATCGGGCCCTCAAAGGTGGAGCGAACCCGCAAAAAATTGTCTATTCGGGAGTCGGGAAGAGAGAAGATGAAATTGAATATGCCTTGGAAACGGGCATCCTCATGTTCAATGTGGAGTCTCCTCAAGAGCTCCAGGTGATCGATGACGTAGCGGGCCGAATTGGGAAAAAGGCATCGGTCGCCATACGCGTCAACCCGGATATCGATCCAAAGACACACCCTTATATTTCAACCGGCTTGAAACAGAGTAAATTCGGGATTGACATCCTTCGCGCGCCAATGGCCTACCGTCTTGCTTCACGGTTGCCGAATCTAAAGGTTGTCGGCATTGATTGTCATATCGGATCCCAATTAGTCGAGGTAGAGCCCGTCATCGAGGCGTTGAGGAGACTCAAACAGTTGGTTGAGAATTTGAGAAAGAAAGGGATAGAGGTTCAATACTTGGATTTGGGAGGTGGCCTGGGGATCACCTATGAGGATGAAGAACCGCCTGACCCTGTGGAATACGCCTTCCCCATTCTTGAACAGATTCGTGGATTCGGCTGTACCCTCGTTTTGGAGCCGGGTCGCGTCATCGTCGGGAACGCAGGGGTTTTAGTATCAAAGGTCCTCTACACGAAAGAGAATGAAGAGAAGCGGTTCGTGATCGTGGATGCAGGCATGAACGATCTCGTCCGGCCCAGTTTTTACGGGTCCTACCACCAGATCCTCCCCGTCAAAGAGGAGGCCCGGGAAGAAATTGTAGCCGAGGTGGTCGGTCCCATCTGCGAGTCGAGCGACTTTTTTGCAAAGGGACGAAAGATCCCGGATCTACGTGCGGGTGAGCTGATTGCCGTGATGAGTGCGGGAGCCTATGGATTTTCTATGTCCAGCAACTATAATGCAAGGCCCAGGATCGCGGAGGTTTTGGTTCGGGACGATCAGATGTTTGTCATCCGCCGTCGAGAAGGCTACGAGGATTTGATCCGGGGAGAAGAGATCCCGGAGTTTCTGATAAAAGAATAATCCTCAAATCCGAAGCACGAAATCCGAAACTCGAAACAAGCACGAATGTTTAAAATACGAGTGTTCCAAACGAAAAGTTCAGGATTTTGAAATTTGAACTGGGATTTGTTTCGAGCTTCGATATTCGAATTTCGAATTTTCAAAACCGGAGGTTTTGATGAGGATTCCTTTCACGAAGATGAGCGGAAGCGGCAACGACTTCATCCTCATCGATCATCGGGAACCCTTCCTCGAAGAGAATCGTCTGAAAGACTTCATTCAAAAGGTCTGCCGGAGGAGAGTCTCTGTCGGGGCAGATGGTCTCATCCTGATCGAGCGATCGAAGAAGGCCGATTTCAAATGGCGCTTCTACAATGCGGATGGGAGTGAACCGGAAATGTGCGGGAACGGAGGGCGCTGCGCGGCCCGTTTTGCGCATCTAAGGGGGATTGCAGGTCCTTCTCTAAAATTTGAGACATTAGCCGGGATCCTTTCTGCCATGGTGGACGGAAAAAGAGTGAAGCTTGAATTGACAAAACCGTTTGGTCTCAGGCTCGACGAGACCCTTCTTGTCGATGGAGAAAAAGAAGTTTTTTCGTTCATTAATACAGGCGTTCCGCATGTCGTGCTTTTCAGGGAAGACCCTGAGAAATTGGATATAGTCAAGATCGGAAGGGCGATTCGGCGTCATTCCCATTTTGCCCCCGCTGGAACCAATGTCAATTTTGTCAGGGTAGAGAAAGGGGTTTCATTGACCGTCCGCACTTATGAGCGGGGCGTGGAGGATGAAACCCTGGCCTGCGGCACCGGCGTGGTGGCGGCGGCATTGATTGCTGCCTTCAAGGGACTCGTAAAATCTCCGGCTTCGATCAAGACCAGGGGAGGCGAGGTGTTGACAGTCCATTTCGAGATCGAAGGCAAGGAAGTAAAAAAGGTTTTTTTCGAAGGAGATGTTCACATTATATATGAAGCCGAGATGTGGGAGGAGGCGTATCAATGAAAGAGATCAAAGCCATTATCGTTGGTGCGGCGGGAAAAATGGGAAGCCGAATCATTCATATCATTCACGAAACCCCTTCTATTTCCCTCTACCGCGCTGTCGAGAGACCCGATCATCCGTCTATTGGGAAAGATATCGGAGAGGTCATCGGATTGGGGAAGATGAATATCCCGTTGGAGGGGAGTCTGGGAAAGGCTGGAGGGGATGTGATTATCAACTTCACCAATCCTAAGAGCTCCATCGAGAGTCTGGAGTTTGGTAAAGAAACAGGTTCGGCCATCGTGATCGGCACCACCGGCTTGAGCCCGGAGCAGGTTGAGCGGATCAAGGATCTTGCGAAAAGCGTCCGCTGTGTCTTCTCGCCCAATATGAGTGTAGGGGTCAATGTCATGTTCAAGATCGTCCAAGAGGTGGCTCGAGTTCTGGGCCCGGATTATGACATAGAGATTTTTGAGGCCCATCACCGTCTCAAGAAAGATTCGCCCAGTGGCACGGCAGTGAAATTGGGAGAGTTGGTGGCCAAGGCGGCGGGACGAGATTTTAGTAAGGTAGGAGTCTACGGCAGAAAAGGGATGGTGGGCGAGAGGACGAAGGAAGAGATCGGGATGCAGGTGATCCGGGCAGGAGATATTGTGGGAGAACACACCGTGCTCTTCGGGGGGATTGGTGAACGATTAGAGATCATCCACCGTGCACACAGCCGGGATAACTTTGCCCGTGGAGCCATTCGGGCAGCCCTTTGGGTGGTCAACCAGCCCAACGGGCTTTACGACATGCAGGATGTGTTGGGGTTGAAAGGATAAATTGATAGGCTGACGGGTGCCCTTCGAAAGTTTTACAAAGCGAACATGAAATTTATGAATAACACATACCCCGCTGCTAATAATGAATTTTGGATGTTGTTTTTGGATTCAGCAGTTACTAAGGAATTCATAATTGAAAAGACATGTTGTTGTGAAAATCTCCCCTAACCCCTCTTTTCCAAAGAGGGGGAATTCCTCCCTTTTGTAAAGGGAGGGTAGGAGGGATTTGGTCTTCAACGTCCATACAATTATGGACTGATTAGTAAATATATAAAGGTTTTCGCTGTAAAACTTTCTCGGCACAGTCGTCAGCTTATAATTTATGGGAAAGACAGAAAGGATTGAAATGAAGATCATCAGATATGAAGCCGAGTCGAGAATAAGTTGGGGAGTGATTGAGGGGGAAGGCGTTCGGGAAATGGAGGGAGATCCGTTTGGTCATTTCCATTTGACCTCCAAGACAAAAACGATGGAGGAGGTGAAACTTCTGGTCCCCTGTCTTCCTTCAAAAATTGTTGCCTTGGGTTTGAACTACCGAGACCATGCGGAAGAGATGAAAATACCCCTCCCCAAGGAACCTCTTCTTTTTCTCAAACCTTCCACGTCTGTGATCGGTCCTGGAGAGGCCATCGTCTACCCGAACATGTCGAAGAGGGTGGATTACGAGGCGGAGCTGGCCGTGGTCATTGGGAAAGCGACGAAAAGCGTTTCGGAGGAAAGGGCAGGGGAATATATTCTTGGGTACACGTGTTTGAACGACGTGACCGCCAGGGATCTGCAACCTCAGAACGGCCAGTGGACGACGGCAAAAGGTTTCGACACCTTTGCTCCCATCGGCCCCTGGATTGTGACAGACATCGATCCTCATCATTTAGATGTAGCGAGTTATCTGAATGGAGAGAGGCGTCAGCACTCCAATACGAAGAATCTCATCTTCGGCCCTCGTCAATTAGTAAGTTTCATCTCACGGGTGATGACGCTTCTGCCGGGGGATGTGATTGCCACAGGCACGCCCTCCGGAATTGGCCCGATGGCCGTTGGCGATAAGATTGAAGTGGTGATCGAAGGGATCGGCACTTTGAGCAACAACGTGGTTGTCGAGGAATGATCAGGAGATTGGAAATGAGCAGAAAAAAATCGATCGGACTCTTTCATTGGGCATGGGAAATCATCCCGGGTGGCGTGAACAGCCCGGTCAGGGCCTTCAAGGCCGTCGGCGTTCCGCCCGCGTTTATCGACCGGGCGAAGGGATCGAAGATTTTCGACGTAGACGGTAATGAATATATTGATTATGTGGGCTCTTGGGGACCGATGATCCTTGGCCACGCTCACCCCAGAGTTGTTGCCGCGCTTAAAAAAGCCATCTCAAAGGGAACGAGTTACGGTGCCCCCACTTCTCTTGAAGTCGAACTTGCGATTAAAGTGAAGAAGGCTTTTCCCTGCATGGAATTGATGAGAATGGTGAGCTCTGGCACCGAAGCTGTGATGAGTGCGATTCGATTGGCAAGGGGCCATACGGGAAAGGTGAAAATTATTAAGTTCGAAGGATGCTACCATGGCCACAGTGACAGTCTGCTGGTCAAGGCAGGCTCCGGTGCGACCACTTTCGGTATCCCCGATAGTCTGGGTATTCCAGAGGATTTGGCAAGGCATACGTTAACCGCCACCTATAATGACCTGGAAAGTGTAAAAGCCCTGGTCGATCAATATTCGGAGCAGATTGCCTGTATCATCGTGGAACCCATTGCAGGAAATATGGGAGTCGTCCTGCCTGAAATGGGATTTTTGGAGGGGTTGAGAAAAATTTGCGACAAGAAAGGAGTCCTTCTCATATTTGATGAAGTGATTACCGGATTCCGCGTGGCCTTTGGAGGTGCACAAGAGTTGTACAATATCGAAGCCGATATGACTTGCCTCGGAAAGATTATCGGGGGCGGCCTTCCGGTAGGGGCCTATGGTGGTAAGAGGGATATCATGGAGATGGTGTCGCCCCTGGGGGGAGTTTATCAGGCCGGGACACTTTCTGGGAATCCTCTTGCCATGACCGCAGGCATCCAGACCCTGGCGCTTTTGAAATCCAAAAAAGTTTATCAGGAGCTGGATGAGAAGACTTCCTATTTGACGGAAAATATTTCTGAACGGGCGGAGATAAACGGGATTCCCGTTTGCATTAACGGAGCCACGGGGCTGTTCACCCTCTTTTTTACCGAGGGGCCGGTCAAGGACTACCACACGGCCAAGATGAGCGATACCAAACGATTTGCCCAGTTCTTTGTCGAGATGATGGAACAGGGGATTTATCTCCCCCCCTCCCAATTCGAAGCCTGGTTCGTTTCTTTAGCCCATACGCAGAAGGATCTGGATCGAACGATTGAAGCTTGTGATAATGCTTTTAGGAATATTTTGTAAGGGTCTCGAAATTGGATTGACATAGTTATTAGAAAATCTCCCCTCGCCCCTCTTTGCCAAAGAGGGGTAATTCCTCCCTTTGGCAATCTTCTTCCTGTCAAAGACAGGCAAAGGGAGGATGGGAGGGATTTTACAAATCAATGTCGTTATTATTTCGAGATTGTTACCTGAAGAATCAAATGATTGAAGGAGGACCTACATCGTGGATGACGAGTTGAGAAAAAAGACTCAGGAGACGGCCAATCGCCTGTTCGGCAAGGGGATCAAGATGGATCCGCCTTACCTGACGTGGAAAGAATTTGATAGGGACCTTGCCAACGATTTCTCCCTGTTCATTACCGGCAAGCTCTATTCGAGGACGGTCTTAACTCTCCCCGAAAGGCAGATGGTCGCCTGTGCCATGCTGGCGGCGCTCCGGGCAACGGATGAATTGAAACTCCATGTGAATGCAGCCTTGAATGTCGGCTGCGACCCCAAAAAGCTTGCCGAGGTCTTTTTCCAATTAGCTCCCTACGCGGGAATGCCTGCTGTGAATGAGGCTCTTCATGTTTACAGAGACGTCCTGAAGGAAAGAGGCGAGTGGCCCATCAAATAGTCACTGGCAGTAGTCCGATGTAATTGGAGTTGAAGTAGTCACTTCTGGATCACCGTAACAAGTAGGTCAGACGAAAACATCTCGCCAGGGGAGATAACAGTTTCTTCCAGCGGGACCTTATTACCATAACGCTCCTTGATCTTAGCCTTTACGATTGGGTCGGAAAGATCGATGTCCCGAATTTTCTGAAGTTTTCCGATACGAATGCCGAGCCCCTTGTCATAGATCTTCCACACAAGCTCAGAACAGTACATCCGGTTATCAGACCACTCAAAGTAGGAGTCGTATGGTTTACCCTGAAATTTGGCGGCGGCCTGTCGGAGTTTCTTCGTCCTCTCAACTCTTGCCGTCAGTTTCTGGTCTTTACCCAATCGGGCATTACCAAACTCCAAACCTTAGCCTACACCAGACGCGCATCGAATCATAATCATGGTGGTTCAATGAAGGCATCCCGGAGGAGTTTGCTTTGCCTTGAAAAGGCCTGACGTGGGCTCTTGGTATCCTTCAGCAATGAAATTTCTTGCGTAATCAACCTTGTGACATTCAAAAGGTGAGTCTCTGGCTTCTTGACCTCCCTCTGGTAAAGCGGATGCTCCTGATTAATGTAAATCACCGTACCCTCGGTAAAACATTCTGGTTCATTCTCTCCAAAACCATCGATGCAGACTGAAACTCCCATCTCTCCGAATTTCATCCTCCGGACGACTGCATTAGGTGTCAAGCGCTTGATCTTTGGGGATTTCTTTCTCAGCTTTTTCTGTTGCTGAGAGGGCTGAACGCCCTCATCTCCTTTTCCACCTTCAGTGAGTTGAACCTCGATTTCCCCCTTTTGATTCGATTTTTTTGTGACGACGCCTGCTCCTCCCATGCCTTCCCCTTCTCCGGCTAAAGGAATGGCGCCGAAAGGAGAAAGATCAGGGTTAAGAGCCAAGGCTCGATGCACCCTGTGGAGCGCTTCATTGAGTACTTTGCCTGCTTTCCTTTTTTCTCTATGTCCTGCAAGACGTTTAAGGATGCCCTCCACTTCCTGAATGACCTTCTCCATAACCTTTTCGAAAGCTTGGTATTCTGGACTATCCAGAATAAAACCTGTTCGGTCCGTGGTAACCGGCAGAAAATTAGCATGCACTTCACCCTGAACTCTGGAAGCAACTTTTCCCCAGTGTTCCAGGCCAAAAAATTCCCTCTTGACAGTGACCTGCTTCACTTTCACTTCGATTCCCAACTCCTGTGGAGAAGGAGTGGAGGAGGGCAAAATGATAATTTCTCCGTGAACAGGTCCAAAGTCCGTACCCTCGAGAAAAGGAATCCGGTGGCCCGTTAGGCTTCTCGGGGTAATTCTTAACCCGTTAAGCCTGACTACGAAATTCTGTGCTTTTAAGGGAGTCCCTTCGACTATCTTCCGTACAACTTCTTCTGGATCAAATCGTCTTTTCAGGCGGAGAAGCGTGACTGTGGTTCCATCTCCTCCTTCCCGGTTGGGAGGCAGCATTTGGAGCGGGAGATTCCATTGGTCTCCTTCCTTTTCCCATTCCGTCTTGTCGAAGGTGACCTTGGCTGCGAAATCCCGTTTCTGAGTGCGGACCTCAAAACACTCGCAAGCAGAAAGGCTTGCAAATTTTCCGATTCCGAACTGGCCGACGAGATCCCGATGGAAACCCGGGGACCTGCTTTTTAGGACCTTTTCCGGGGAACCGATATTGAAATACTGCCTAAGTCCCTCCCGATCCATTCCAGTACCGTTATCTTTCACTTCGATGGATTCTTCCGTCATTTTAATATCGACCTCTGTCGCATCAGCATCATAAGCATTATTGACCAACTCACGGATGAGTTCGATACTCTCAGAATAGAGTCTCTCTCCGATAGTGATCAGATGGCTTTTATCGACCGTAACAGGAAGGTATTCCACTTGCTAGGCCCTTTTCGTCTTATTTCTCACTTGAATTCGGGTACCCTCTTGAGTTCCTTACGACGCCTTTTTCCGATACCCTAAAAATGCCGTTGGTACCCGCAGGAAATCGGTTCAAGCCAGGAATTCTCCATTTCTCCAATTTACAAGAAAACTCTAAACTCTTTTCAACTTTTGTCAAGAAGTTTCCAGAGAGAAAATAAGGGTCAGGTCTTGCGTATCAAATGGAATGTATCATTGCAAGGCATGACCCCATTTCGTGTCCGATTAGGCTGCGACTTTTTCTTTGCGTCTCCCGGAAGCGCTATTCAAGGATTCCCGCTCGAGGACAATTTGTTTAGCAAGAAACATTTTTGCAAGACTTTGATAAGGCACATCCTTCTTATTTGCAAGGGTCTTGAGCTCAATCAGCAAATCTTCCGGGAGGCGAATAGAGATGGATTTGAGCGAGGGCTTCAGATTGGGAAAGGACCCCTTTTTGAACTTTTTCGAATCAAAATAATCCAGAGGAGAATGGGTGGCCCAAAATTCTCGTTCTTCGTCTTCATTCTTGAAATTCGGAATTTCTCTTTTCATTTTCTTCATAGAATTTTCTCTCCTTCGTGTTCATGTCTCGGGCAGAGATGACCGTAAGGAGGATATCGTTTATTGTGGCACATTCTGTGGGGTCATTTTTTTCTGCATCTCGCCCAAGAATCTGCTCGGCGACTTTTTCTACAGCCTCAACTCCAGCGTCACCCGCCGCCCGCTTTATGGGCGGTCGGGTGCACGCCGCGGCTAGACGCCATTTTAACCCTAGAGTTTGGCGTACACGAAAGAACAGGCGTAACCAATAATAGTCTCGAGCTGCGCGGCCAACCACTGTCGGTAACGACTTGTTGTCTGAGTGTTTATGCTCAAAGCTTGCGCTCCTGACCTTAGTTGAAGATGATCAATTCGCCACGTCCCACAGGACGCACTCTCAGGAGATGGACTCATCTCGAAGGTCCGAGTTGAAGACGCGCGGTGGCTCAATGCGTTTCGGATTTCCCGCAGGTCTTGGCCTGTCGCGTCAGTTGCAGATGTAAGCATGCTTTTGCCAAGGGGCTCACTGGGGAATGTTTGAGTGAATAACTTACCAGCAGTGTGCAGTTGAATGTTCCGCAGTGCCGCTGCGGTTAACACGAAGACTTTCGGGTCCACCATAGCCCCGATGGCATATAGGCCATAGGCAAGGCTATCGAGCGTAGCTACCGAATTGCCGAAGAACAGAAACATGGTGACCTCTTGAGAATACCGGTTCAACGGAGAACCAGCCTCGACCAACGTTTGCTGAAAGTTCTGATCACTATCGGCCAGCGAGCGGAAGCGAATGGCTACTGCGTTCCATGCCCCCGCGTAATGCCGAAATGGCTCGACAAAGTCAGAATGCCGAGGCCAAACTCTCGAGTGCACGTCGTTGTATGTCTGCGCGGGAAAGTCAGCCGGAACATCGATTCCAATTGTTGTCGCAATCATGAGACCTCTCTCGGCGTCTAACATGGCCATCAGCGGGAACCACAAGCGATCCGCTGCATGGCATGGTTGGGCCAATCACTTTGTGTCCTTTACTCCCGTGCCCTCGTTCCTTTCGGGCAAGGGCAGACCTGGAAGCCCTCTCGCTTTCCTCAGTTGATTTATCAGTATTGCATTACTAGATAGCAAAGCTTTCTCCACGTCAGCCAAGGCTATGGCGTAAAGTTGAGAGAACTGCTCTTGCATGTCGTTACCCAGGCTTCGTAGTTCTGTAATAAAATCGGAAATATCGTCCCTGTATTTTTCTCTTGCTGCAGTGAGGACAGAAAAAACTAATATAACCAAGATTATCAAAGCACAAAAGAGTTCCGAATATGAAAAGATGGTTGCCTCAAGACTCATCGGCACTATTGCAGAGATGCTGGAAGGCGTCAATTTGCCAAAACTGAAGTCCCAGAAACTCCAGAAAGAGAGGGTGTGATCCGCTTTAAAACTTAGCATGTCAATCTTATACAAGGACCGGTATTCAAGCGCATAGATCAGCGATGTCATTAAAACCGTTCCGAGCCACGAGAACATCAGGCATAGATCTGGCTTTCGACTCTTTGCGACTCTGAGTAGCTTCTCGGCGACGAGTTCCACGCCCCAGTTTAGAAGATAGAATGTTAGGCATTGCTGCTCATAATCTTTTGTCCCTGGGTCATACTCCTCTTTCTTCCATAATCCGTGCTGTCCACCGTTCAATGTTGCCCGCAGCTTTTTCACAAGATCACCCAATCCTTCGAAGATACTGGATTGATAGGCTATTCTCAAACTTCGATACAAACGTACAATGAGATATATGCCGAGTAAAACCATTGCAGGGATGAGAAGGCATGACCGAGATGAAAGGACAATGCATAGAGCAGATAGGACCGCTACGGTCATAAAAACAAATCTTGAGCGAAAGGAGCTGAGCATATCGTAAATAGCGGGAGCAAATGCTATCGCCAGTGCCCAGTTGTGAAAAAAGAGTTTCGGGAGGCGCCAGAACAAGAGAACGAATGGATAACCGAGAACATAGATGAAGAATTGCCGGAATGGTTTTTTCCGCACTCCTAGCAAGACAATCGAAATCAGCATTAATAATCCAAAAAACCTATAATTCAAAATCCAACGGACGGACGGTATGTATTCGCCAACAACGTAGACGTCAATATCAAATACAATTACCTTAATAAAGATAAAGGTCCATAAGATCACGGCGCTGATCTCTCGCAGAACTTTGATAACGCGGTAGTTCGCAACTGTATCTTTGGTGTTGTCAGGCAAACCGAAACTCCTTAATTTCATAAGACGAAATTAAGCCGTTGCAAAGGCCAACCGGGTGCGGGTGAGGAGCGCGCCCTGAAGGGGCATTGTCTGCTCAAACCGTTTTGATAGGCGGGCGACAAGCGCCTGCTTATCAACATTATATCGCATTTTCATAATTAATGAATAAAATTATCTGGGCCTAATGAAATGGTTATCAATCATCAATTCTCGTTTCTTAATATATACCTTTTCTGATTTTTTGGGAAGAGAGACAAGGGAACACCATCTGAGGGGAGAACCACGAGCAGCAAAAATATTTAATTATTTACCCCGTTAGAAATAATGCCCCGCTGCTCTGCAGCGGGGACGAAGACAAAGTTCTGGACTTTCTAACGGGGTTTACATATCCTATTTGAAGTAGTTTAATGGCAGGAGTATTGCAACTTTCAGAGTTTGGCAGGAACTTTAAATGCCGGCAGGAGGGAATATGAAGCTAAGACTATTCGGAATATTCGCGCTCATCAACATTCTTCTTATCCCCTTGGTTTATGCAGAAGAGGGGCCGCAGATTGAGTTCTTCTCTCCGCAGGGAACGGTCAAAACCGTTCGTCAGGTGACCGCTCGATTTTCTGAACAGATGGTTCCATTCGGCGATCCGAGAGGAGTGATCGAGCCCTTCGATATCGTCTGCCCTGAAAAAGGAACCAGTCGCTGGGCGGACGGAAAGAATTGGGCCTTCGATTTTGAAAGAGACCTCCCTGCGGGGATACGCTGCGAATTTAAGCTGAAGCCCGGCCTGAAGGCCCTTTCGGGAAAAGAGATCGTAGGCCAAAAGGTCTTTTCCTTTTCCACAGGTGGCCCCGCTATTAAAGAATCTTTCCCTTACGAGGGATCAAATTACCTTGATGAGGAACAGATATTCGTTCTGACCCTGGATGCGGAAGCCGAAGAGGCGTCTGTCATTCAGAATGTTTCCTTCTCCATTGAAGGCATCCAGGACCGTGTGGGGATCAAGCTCATCACGGGAAAGGAAAGGCGGGAGATCTTGAAATCCCTCTTTAGAAATAGGAAGCCTCCATTCCCTCCCATGGTCCTAATCCAGAGCAAACAGCGTTTTCCTTCGGAGGCCAAGGTTAGCCTGATCTGGGGAAAAGGAGTGATGACAAAGACTGAGGTGGCAACGGACCAGGATCAGGTCCTTCACTTCCAGGTCAGAAAACCCTTTACTGCAGAGTTTCGTTGTGAAAGAGAACATAAAGGGGCAGGCTGTATTCCCATCTTACCCATGAACCTATACTTTTCTGCTTCCATTTCGAAGAACCAAGCCAATCGAATCGTCTTGAAAGGGCCTGACGGAAAGATATGGAAACCGCAAATAGGAGAGGAGGAAGAAATTTACAATGTCTTGTTCAAGGGTCCTTTTCCGGAGGATACGAATTTCAGCGTTGAAATTCCACCGGGGCTCAAAGATGTTTCAGACAGGCGGCTCATCAACGCAGATAAATTTCCTCTCTCCGTTCGAACCGACAAATATCCTCCCCTGGCCAAGTTTTCCGCAAGATTTGGGATAGTAGAACTTAAGCCTGAGCCTGTGCTTCCTGTCACGTTAAGGAACCTCGAGCCCGAGGTGAAGGGCAAGATGTTAAAAGCGGGCGAAGGGGTCGTCGGAAAGGTGATTGGGAAAGTCCTCAATGTCCAGGCTGAAAAAGGAGAGAGCCTTCAGTCCTGGCTGAGGAGGGTGGCCTCGGCCTCACGGGATAAGTCCGTTTTCGGCGATGGGGCCGGAGTGAAAGAGTTCAAAGTTCCCAAGCCGATGGGCGGCCGCGCCTTTGAGGTTGTGGGGATTCCGTTTAAAAAGCCCGGGCTCTACATTGTTGAGCTTGAGAGCACTATCCTGGGAAACTCTCTTCTCGGTTCACCCGGACCCATGTACGTTCCAACCGCGGTTTTGGTGACCAATCTCTCCGTCCATTTCAAGTGGGGCCGGGAATCCTCTCTGGTATGGGTCACTTCTCTTGATACAGGAGATCCGGTAAAAGAAGCCGTGGTGACCATAAAGGACTGCCAGGAAAAGATCTTATGGCAGGGCAAAACCGACGCCAGCGGTATTGCACGAATTGATGGGGCGTTGCCTTCCCGGGGAGAGCTTCCCCAGTGCAGATATGAGATAAAAAATTATGATGATTATCCCCAGATGGGAGCCCTCCACTCTCTCGGAAGCGGTCTTTTCATCACGGCTCAGACCTCTGAAGACATGGCTTTTGTTCACTCCAGTTGGGACAATGGGATTGAACCTTGGAGGTTTAACCTTCCCAGTGAATCTTACTCGGGTCCCTTCGTTCCGCACACCATTTTTGACCGTACCCTGCTCCGCGCTGGTGAAACGGTCCATATGAAACATGTCTTTCGTCAGCATACGATGAGTGGATTTTCTGCGGTTCCAAAACCTCAAATGCCGGATTTCATGTCGATCGAACATGAGGGGAGCGGACAGAAGTACGAGTTCCCGTTGACGTGGGATGCCAATGGAATTGCTGAGACGACCTGGGACATCCCAAAGGAGGCAAAACTTGGGTTTTATGAAGTGAGGCTATTTAAAAAGATCGGAACAGAACAGGGGAGAACATTCTATCGAAGATTATATCATAGACACGCTCAAGAATGGACTTCCGGAAGATTCAGGGTGGAGGAATTTCGGGTTCCTCTTTTAAAAGGGGTTATCCATCCGCCCACCGAGCCGTTGATCAATGCAAAAGATATTACGCTTGATTTGAATATCCAATATCTCGCAGGGGGCGGGGCAAGCCTTCTTCCCGTGAAATTGCGAGCGGAGGTCAGACCTAAAGTGATCGCTCCGTTTGAAGGTTTTGACGACTTCGTATTTAGCAATGGTTTGGTAAAGGAAGGGCTGGTTCGAAGAGGGGAGGCATTAGAGGCTGAAGAGTTTGAGGAGGGGATGGAAGGGGAAGAGAGGATCCCCGAGAAGAAAGAGATTAAGCTTCCTACCGTCGATCTGGTCTTGGATCAATCAGGATCAACGCGGACCATAATCTCCAATCTGCCAAAAGTAGAAAACCCAAAAGAGATACTGGCTGAGGTCGAATTTAAAGACCCCAACGGAGAAATCCAAACAGTCTCTTCCAAAATTCCCCTGTGGCATTCCAAGTATCTCATCGGGATCAAGCCGGACGCATGGGCCCTGTCGAAGGATGCTTTTAAATTTCATGTCGCCGTGGTCGATCTCTCCGGTAAGCCTGTCTCAGGGGCGCCGGTCAAGGTTGAGCTTTTTGAAAGAAAAGTCTATTCCCACAGGAAGCGACTCGTGGGAGGATTTTATGCCTATGAGCATACGACGGAAATAAAGAAGGTGGCCACGCTTAACGAAGGGAAGACGGATTCAAAGGGACTTTTGATCTGCGAGGCCAAATCGCCGATTTCCGGAAATGTGATCCTTCAAGCCCAGAGCCTTGATGATCTTGGTAATAAGACGGTCGCCAACAGGGAGGTCTGGGTAGCAGGAAAAGACGAATGGTGGTTCGAGGTTGGAGACCACGACCGGATAGACCTTCTTCCCGAGAAAAAGCGGTATGAGCCCGGCGAAAAGGCAATCTTTCAGGTCCGGATGCCATTTCGGAGTGCCATGGCTCTGATCACAATTGAAAGGGAAGGGGTGATGGAGGCATGGGTGAAGAGAATCTCGGGAAAGAAACCGGTGATTGAAGTTCCTATCAAAGGATCCTACGCTCCGAATGTCTTTGTCTCTGCCCTGGTCGTAAGAGGCCGTTTGCCCTGGATCAGGCCGACTGCCATGGTCGATCTTGGGAAACCTGCTTACAAGCTCGGTATCGCCGAGATCAATGTCGGATGGAAAGATCACGAACTGAAGGTGAACGTGTCTTCGGATAGGAAAATCTATAAGGTTCGGCAAAAGGCAAAGATTCAAGTAAAGGTAAGAACGTCGGACGGAAAGGTTCCTCCCCCGGGGAGCGAGATCGCCGTTGCCGCTGTGGACGAGGGCTTGCTTGAACTGATGCCCAATCACAGCTGGGATCTCCTCTCTGCAATGATGGGGAGAAGAGAATATAGCATTCGCACCGCAACAGCCCAGATGCAGGTTGTTGGGAAGCGTCACTTCGGGCTGAAGGCAATACCTCCGGGAGGGGGCGGAGGGAAGCAGTCGACACGAGAGCTATTCGATACCCTGCTTTTGTGGAAGGCCCGTCAACCTCTGGATGCCAATGGAGAGGCAACGGTCGAAGTTCCTCTGAATGACTCCATCACCGGCTTCCGAATTGTAGCTGTTGCGACCGGAGGCATTGGACTCTTCGGAACTGGGTCCACCTCCATTCAATCTACGCAAGATTTGATGATCCTGTCCGGGCTTCCTCCTCTTGTGAGAGAAGGAGATCGATTCAAGGCAGGGTTTACCCTTCGCAATACGACGAACCGGAATATGGATGTGGATGTTTCCGCAAAGGTGGAGGGCATTTCACAGACTCTAAACCCGATGGCGGTTTCTTTGATTCCGGGAGAGGCGAAAGAGGTTGGATGGGACACCGTGGTGCCACTCAACGTTGAGATGCTTCGATGGGAAGTGGAAGTGAGAGAGAAGAGTTCCGAAACAGGAGATCGAATCAAAGTGACGCAGAAAGTGATTCCCGCCGTTCCGGTGAGAACTTTTCAAGCGACGATCGCACAAGTGGATAAAGAATTTAAGGTCTCTGTGGAGCGCCCCAAAGATGGACTTCCAGGCCGTGGAGGCGTGAGGGTGACCCTGCGGCCCAAAATTAGCGATGGGCTAAGCGGCGTGCTTGAATATATGAAGTGGTATCCGTACGGGTGCATGGAGCAGAAGGTCTCAGTGGCTGTTGCACTACGGGATGAGGGGCTTTGGAAGAAATGTATGTCGGAGCTTCCTTCCCATCTCGACTCCGACGGTTTGGTGAAGTATTTTCCGCCATGCCTCGAAGGAAGCCCGACATTGACGTCCTACATCATGGCCATTGGTCACGAAGCAGGCTGGACGATTCCGGATGAAACCAAGGAGAAGATGGAGACGGGCCTGAAGAAATTTATTGAAGGGTCGATCGTCCGTTATTCGCCCATTCCAACAGCGGATCTTTCCATTCGAAAATTAGCTGCCGTCGAAGCCCTATCAAGAACGGGAAAAGCAGAGCCAAAGTTGTTGGGCTCCATCTCCATCGAGCCCAATCTCTGGCCGACCTCAGCCGTCATCGACTGGATGAATATACTCCGCAACGTTCAAATCATTGCAAATCAGGGGGAGCGTTTAAAAGAAGCGGAGCAGATCATCCGATCTCGCCTCAACTTTCAAGGGACCGTCATGAATTTTTCAACGGAAAGGTCAGACGGTTTGTGGTGGCTCATGATCTCCAACGACGTCAATGCCATCCGTGTCATCCTATCTCTTCTCCGCTCAGAACAGTGGAAGGAGGATATGCCGAGATTGGTACAGGGGGCCCTGGCGCGACAGAAGCGAGGAAGATGGGACTTGACGCTTGCCAATGCCTGGGGTGTTCTGGCCATGGAGAAATTCTCAAAGGTTTTTGAGAGCGTTCCGGTCACTGGATCGACCCGTGCCGCCTTATCCAGAGAGTCTTTTACGACCGACTGGGATGTCCTGCCCAAAGGGAAAACTTCCTTGTTCTCGTGGCCTGCTAAGAAAGAAGAACTATCCATCCATCATCAAGGGACGGGAAAACCGTGGGCAACTATCCAGAGCCTTGCTGCCGTTCCCCTCAAAGAGCCCTTCTCCAGCGGATACCGGATTAAGAAGACCGTCACTCCTGTCGAGCAGAAACAACCCAAGACATGGAATCGGGGGGATATTGTCCGAATCCGGCTGGAATTGGAGGCCCAGTCGGATCAGACCTGGGTTGTAGTAAGCGATCCGATTCCCGCGGGAAGCACCATCCTCGGAACCGGGCTTGGCAGAGACTCCCGGCTATTGACCAAAGAGGAAGAACGGAAAGGGTGGGTTTGGCCAGCCTATGAAGAGCGTTCCTTTGAAGCCTTCCGGGCCTATTATGAATACGTACCCAAAGGAAAGTGGACGGTTGAGTACACCCTTCGGTTGAATCAGAACGGAGTTTTCCAGCTTCCGACAACAAGGGTGGAAGCCCTCTACTTTCCGGAGATGTTTGGAGAGATTCCGAACAAGACCGTTGAGGTGAAGCCTTAATGTTCAGGTAGAAAAGCAGTGTAGCGTCGGCATTCCTGCCTGCCGGCAGGTACCGACGTCCATGCCGCCCCCATTAAATGGGGGCGCTACATAAATCGTTTGGTTTTGGAACCCATGAAAAAACTGTTTCTGTCACTCATTCTGGTCTTCCTTTTTAGCGGAGTGGTTTTTGCGCTTCCTAGTTATGATGAGGTCCGGCGGTCTTACGTAAAGTCGGATTCTCTATTATTGGATCGCCGTGGAGAGGTCCTTTATGAATTGAGGACGGATAAATACCGGAGGAGGCTGGATTGGACTTTCTTGAAGGACATTTCCCCTGCCTTGAGAGAGGCGGTGATCCAAGCCGAAGACAAGCGGTTCTATGACCACGGGGGAGTGGACTATAGATCGATGGGTGCCGCCTTGATCCGGGGACTTGCGTCAGAGAGCTTTCGCGGAGCGAGTACCATCACCATGCAATTAGCCTCCCTCTTGGATGGAGAGCTCCAGAAAAAAAGAGGAAGGCGAACCATCTGGCAAAAAGAAAAGCAAATCATGGACGCCTGGGAAATAGAGAAGAGCTGGTCAAAGACAGAAATATTTGAAGCCTACCTCAACCTCGTCACATTCCGGGGAGAGCTTCAAGGGATTGGAGCCGCGTCGAGAGCGCTCCTTGGAAAAGATCCTCACGGTCTCGATCAATCTGAGTCCCTCCTCCTGGCCTCTTTGATACGATCGCCCAATGCCTCTTCGTCAGACTTAGTGAAGAGGGTCTCTCATCTCAATCAAGCAATGGGTTGGCAAATTGGCGAAGAGGAGATTCGTTCTGAGGTAAGACAGATATTCTTAGGACCCAATTTCCCGCAGCCGCGAGTTAATCTTGCTCCCCATCTTGCCAGGCACTTATTGAAAGGCGGATCTCCTGGGTCCACAGTCACTTCTACTTTAGACAGCCGGATACAGCGATTTGTTCTCGATTGCTTGGTGCAGCATCTCCTTCCCCTCAGGACCCAGAATATGAAGGATGGTGCTATTCTCGTTGTGGAAAACAACACAGGGGATGTGCTTGCGTATGTGAGTTACAGTGGAGAACCTTTATCGGCGAGGTTTGTGGATGGGATTCAGGCAAAGAGGCAAGCAGGTTCCACCCTAAAACCTTTTCTTTATGGCCTGAGCTTCGAACGACGGATTCTTACTCCGGCCTCTCTCCTGGATGATTCGCCTCTTGATATCGCTGTCTTGAGTGGGGTTTACCAGCCGAGAAACTATGACTCCCATTTCGAGGGACTGGTTACTTCAAGAGTTGCCCTGGCATCCTCCCTGAACGTGCCTGCTGTCAAGACGTTGTCCCTGGTGGGTGTTGAGCCTTTCTTGAATAAGCTGAGGCAACTGGGGATCAAGGGCCTAAATGAGTCGGGTGATTTTTATGGTCCTTCTCTCGCCCTTGGCTCAGCGGATGTCAGCCTTTGGGAGCTTACCAATGCCTATCGAAGTCTGGCCAATGAAGGGGTATGGGGTCCACTCCGTCTTATTTCTGATGAGGATGCCTCAGCTCGGATGAAACGGTTATTCTCTAAAGAGGCGTCCTTTCTCATCTCGGATATACTCTCTGACAGAGAGGCCCGCAGTATCACCTTCGGACTTGAGAATTCCTTATCCACCCGTTTCTGGACGGCCGTAAAGACCGGTACCAGTAAGGATATGAGGGATAATTGGTGTATCGGATATTCAAGAAAGTATACGGTGGGCGTCTGGACAGGCAACTTTTCCGGAGAGCCCATGTGGAATGTGAGCGGCATCACAGGAGCGGCTCCCATCTGGATTGAGGTGATGAATTTTCTTCATCGGGATATCCCCAGTATCGAAAGAGAAGCTCTTTCCAGCCTTGTGCGAAAAAAGGTAGAATTTTCCCAGAACGTGGCGGCCTCCAGAGAAGAATGGTTTATTCGCGGGACAGAACCCGATTCGAAGAATCAGGGAATAGGGCAATTCAACCCGAGAATCATCTATCCTCCCTCCGGAACCGTGATTGCGCTTGATCCGGACATTCCTCTTGAACTTCAAAAAATCTTCTTCATTGCTCAGACGGGTGAAAACGATTTTCGATGGGTGCTGAATGGTGAACGCATAGAAGCTGTGGGTAGAACGATCCCCTGGACCCCAGAAGCAGGAAAATATTCCCTCGCTATTGCGGACGGGGATGGAAAAATCTTAGATTATGTTTATTTTGAAGTCAGGGGACCGGAGGCGGATCGGAATCTGCAGTCCGAAGAGAAGGAAGGAACTTTTACGAATTGATTAGGATTTACGTTGCCCGGCATGGAGAGACGACGTGGAATGTGCAGGGAAGGATTCAAGGCCGAAGTGACCCCGGCTTGAGTCCTGAGGGCTGTGCCCAGAGCCGGGCGTTGCTTGAGCAACTTGAAAGCCGCGCCATCTCAACCATTTACACCAGTACTCTGAAGAGATCCATTCTCACCGCTCAACCGATTGCCAACCACTTGGGTCTTCCTCTTCAGGAACAGCCAGAGTTGGATGAGATCGCCTTTGGTATTCTGGAAGGGAAGCAGTTCCTTGACTCCGACGGAGAAGTGAGGCGCGAATGGGAAAGGTTCAAGGAAAACCGTTTCACCTACCGCATCCCTGGAGGCGAAAATTATACGGATGTCATGAACCGAATCAGGCCCTTTGCGGAGACGATGCTTCAGAACCACAGAGGAGAGGAGATATTGATCGTCGGCCACCGTGTTGTCAATCAAATGCTGATCGGACTTCTGATGGATTGTCCGCCGGAGGCGATGTTAGCGATGCAGCAAAGCAACGGCTGCTATTATCTGGTCGAAAAGAATGGCGAAGCCAGGGTCTTTTATCCTGAGAATGGCGAGATGAGGAAAGGATTTCTTTCGGGAGCACGATGAAGGCGGCTTAAGGAGAGAGAAGAGATGCGTGTTCAAAAGTTTCAATCGAAAATCCGCTGTGTGATCTACGACTGCGACGGCGTCCTCTTCGATTCCTTTGAGGCCAACACAAAGTTGTATAATGATCTGTGTGCTTGGGTGGGAAGAGGCCGTCTCAGCGAAGAAGAGATGCAATACGTTCACATTCACACCGTCTTTGAAGCCCTCCGCTTCATTTTCGGGAAAGAAAGCGATTTGGAAAAGAAGGCGTTAGAAATGTTGAGAGAGAAACAGGTCGATTTGAGAAATTACGTCGAGTATTTGAAGATCGAGCCCCACCTGTTTCAAACATTGGAGAAACTAAAAGAAAAGGGGATCCTCCGAGTCATCAATACCAACCGGACGACATCCATGAAATATGTCATGGAAAGGTTCGACCTCGATCCTTATTTTGAGATGGTTGTCACTGCCCTGGATGTTAACAACCCCAAGCCCCATCCGGAATCGATCGAGAAGATCGTTGAAGCCTTCAAGCTGAAGAAAGAGGAGGCTGTTTTCATAGGAGATTCTGTGGTGGATAAACAGACGGCTGAGTCTTCGGGCGTGCGGTTCATCGCTTACAAGAACAGGGAGATCGCCAACGACCTTTTTATAGAAGACCACCTCAACGTCTTAGATCTGATTTTGAATCATAGAGCCTCCTGAAGAATACCTCCGCTATTCATATGCTACCCTAATTTATAGCTTTTCCGGCTTTCGCGTCAGTGACACCCGCTATTGTAACCCCTCTCCATTCCCCCTTAACATAAGGGGGGAATAAAAAAGGTTACCCTTAAGCTAAAAACAGAACCGGGCCCGCAAGGATGGTTCTCTTGGAGAACTTTAGGGCGGAACCTCTCACCGGTAACTTTTGGCGGTCTCATGGTAGTATTTTCATCTGCTTACTGCTACGAATGGTTGCGCACTATGATGCCACGCATTCTAAAGTTCGGAAAGAGAGCCATCATGAAAGGGCCGAGGGCAAAGAAAAGCAATTTTTCACACCCTCAGGGGGATGAAGGGGCTCAAATACATTTTTTTCGGCCCCAAAATACTGGTTTTACAGTATTCACATTCAAGCCTCGATCAAAGAGAATAGATAAGCAATCAGAATTTAATAGTTTATGCCGTCTTCTATCATCGAAGGTGTAGGTTTGGACATGACTTGCCTTTGGTGTCTACGGATAATATGGCTCAAGGACTTGAAGCAAATAGGGCGACCATGAGACACTGCAAACTTTTTCTACTCTTGTTCATCGGGCTATTTTTGTCCGGATGCTTCAAAGTCGGACCGAATTTCAGTCCTCCTCCGGTGGCAGTTTCACAAGCCTGGCTGGATGCAGGTGATCAGCGTGTGAAGACAGAAGCGACCGAGTACCGTAACTGGTGGCGGGTATTCGACGATCCGGTCCTCGACCGGCTCATTGGCCGAGCTTATAAGGAGAACCTTTCTCTCAGGATCGCGGGTGTCCGGGTACTGGAAGCTCGTGCCCAGCTCGGCATTGCGGTGGGTCAACTTTTTCCCCAGACGCAGCAGGCGTTCGGTTCTCTTCAATACAACCGACCGAGTGAGCAGTCCGGCCAAGTTATCTCGCTGGAGTCCGTTTCCCGCTTCCCGTCTACTCGTAGCCCTTCCGTATCGTATTGGCAATCGCAGATCGGTTTGGCGGCCAACTGGGAGATCGATTTCTGGGGAAAATTCAGACGGGCCGTCGAGTCAGGCAATGCGAGCTGGCTTGCCTCAATTGCGAACTATGACAACGCCCTGGTGAGCCTGACGGCAGGTGCGGCAAATTCCTATATCCAGATCAGAACCCTTGAGAAGCGAATCGCGATTGCCCGCGAAAACGTGGAGACGCAAAAGGAGACTCTGAAAATCGCAGAGGCCCGTTACCAGTACGGTACCGCGTCTCAGTTAGACGTTGATCAGGCCAAGACCGTGCTCTATAATACAGAGGCTTCCATCCCTCCTCTTGAAACCCAGTTGCGGCAAGCCAAAGATGCCCTTAGTGTGCTGCTCGGTTTGCCTCCGAGTCATCTGGCGGATGAACTGGCGGGTTCTTCATCCATTCCGGTCTCTCCAATGGAGGTCATCGTGGGCATCCCTGCCGATCTCCTTCGCCGCAGGCCGGATATTCGGAGCGCTGAGCTACAGGCGGCAGCACAATGTGCTCAGATCGGCGTGGCCAAAGCAGAGCTTTATCCCGCTTTCTCACTCACCGGAAGTTTCGGCGTTCTCTCGACGGACATCGGGAAAGTCAGCCTCAGTGATATGTTCAAATGGAGTAGTCGCAATATCCAGGCAGGCCCCACCGTCCAGTGGAATATCCTCAACTATGGTCAGATTACAAACAATGTGCGGGTTCAGGATGCCCGGTTCCAGGAACTGCTCATGACGTATCAAAATGCGGTTCTCACAGCGCAGCAGGAAGTGGAGGACAACCTGATCGCCTTTCTGAAGGCTCAGGAGCAAGCCGGATCTCTGGCCAAGAGCGCGACGACCGCCAGGGGCGCTCTTGATCTTGCGATCCAGCAGTATCGGGAAGGAATCGTCGATTTTACTACGGTCCTTGTTGCGCAGCAGTCCCTGTTAAGTGTCCAGGACAATCTCGCTACTACCCTGGGAAACATCGCGAGCAATTTGGTGGGGGTGTATAAAGCCCTGGGCGGCGGCTGGGAAGTCCGAGAAGGAAAGGATCTGATACCCTCCGAGATCAAGGAAGAGATGGCGAAACGTACCAACTGGGGGAAATTGCTGGCCCCAGCATCCTACAATCCGCTTCCTCCCGAGGAGCCCAAGTCTCTGATTCAGCTTCCCGATTGGTAGCAATAGACATGAACGTCATCTTCGAGCCATAGAAATAAATAACCCTTCTCTGTCCCCCCTTAACTTAAGGGGGGATGAAGGGGGTTACGATAAGGACGACGCTGATGAGCGGAGGTTTAATGAGTCGCACGAAGAGTGATCTATCAGGACGCTTTCGATTTATTTCAGCCCGGATACTCTGTCTGACCTTTCTTGTTCTCTTGATGGCGTGCAAAGAAAAGGCTCCTCCTCCCCCTCCTCCGCCCTCCGTTGCGGTGGCCCAGCCCATCCAGCGGACGGTGACGGACTATCTGGATCTCACAGGCAATGCACAGGCTATTCAGACGGTGCAGCTGGTTGCCCGGGTTTCAGGTTATCTGGAAAAAGTATTATTCCAGGATGGTCAAATCGTCAAAAAGGGACAGCTTCTCTTTCTCATCCAGCAGAACACCTACCAGGATACACTTCGGCAGAATGAAGCGCAGATATTGCAACAAAAGGCCCAGCTGGAATATGCCGGAAAACAATTTGTCCGATATTCCAACCTGTTGGAGCAAAAGGCTACCTCCCAGGAAAATGTGGACAACTGGCGCTATCAACGGGATTCGGCCCAGGCCAACCTGAAGGTGGCAGAAGCGGCCCGAGACCTAAGCAAGCTCAATCTGAGCTATACGGAGGTCGCCGCTCCTTTCGATGGCAGAATTGATCGCAGGCTGGTCGATCCCGGCAACCTGGTCGGTTCAGGTCAAAGCACGGTTCTCGCTGAAGTCAACCAGATCAATCCCATCTATATCTATTTCAACATCAGTGATGCGGATCTGGCGCGCCTGATGGAAGAGGCCCATTGGACCCCAGGCAAAACCGAAGCCAAACAATGGCCGGTCTTTGTAGGCTTGACCAATGAAACAGGTTACCCTCACAAGGGCCACCTCGATTTTGCGTCAATCAGCCTCACCCCTACTACCGGCACCTTGCTGCTTAGGGGAATCTTCTCAAACCCGGACGGTAAGATCTTGCCAGGACTCTATGCCCGGGTGCATGTGCCTGTTAAGGAAGGGCCTGCATTTTTGGTGCCTCAGGAGGCTATCGGTTATGACCAGCGTGGATCGTATGTGTTGGTGGTGAACGGAAATAACATGGTGCAACGTTCCAGCGTCAGAACTGGCACATTGGTGGACCGTCTGCGTGTCGTTGAAGAAGGTCTGACGGGAAAGGAATGGGTTGTGATCAGGGGCGTTCAGAAAGCCATTCCAGGACGACCCGTGACCCCGGAGAGGCAGGATTTACGGACATCTGGTACAAGCTCCCGTCAATCCACAAGCCAAAGGAGGGAAGGGTCATGATCTCCCGGTTCTTCATCGAGCGGCCGATCCTCGCTAATGTCGTCGCATTCATCACCATTGTTATTGGGTTAGTAAGCTATTATCACCTGGCAGTGGAGCAGTATCCCCCGATTACGCCACCGACAATTCAGGTACTCACCACGTATCCGGGAGCAAGTGCCTCCGTCATTGCACAAACAGTAGGAGTGCCCATTGAGCAAGCTGTCAACGGGGTTGAGCATTCCATCTACATGTCCTCCAAAAGTAGTAACGATGGCTCCTATAATCTGACCATTACCTTTGAAGTGGGAACCGATCTTAATAAATCTCTTACGCTCGTCCAAAATCAGGTCAGCACCGCATTGGCAGAACTGCCGCCAGCCGTTTCGCAGCAAGGGATTACCGTTAGGAAAGTTTCCACTAACTTTTTGCTGGTTATCAGTTTATATTCGGATGGCAACCGGTTTGATGAAGCCTTTCTCTCCAACTACGCCATCATCAATATGCAGAATCCACTGGCTCGGCTGGAAGGCATCGGCCAGGTAAGGGTCTTTGGTGCGGGCCCTTACAGCATGCGGGTCTGGTTGAACCCGGAGAGACTCCAGAATTTCAACCTTACCACCCAGGATGTCCTGAATACCATCGGAAACCAGAATATACAGGTCGCGGCTGGGCAACTGGGTGCTCCTCCTGTACCACGGGATCAGAGCTTTCAGTTTACCATTAATAGCCTTGGTCGGCTGTCCGATGTTGATCAGTTTGAAAACATCATTGTCAAGAACAGCCGCGGCGTGGCCGCCCGAATTGTGCGCTTGCGCGACATTGCCCGCGTTGAACTGGGCCAACAGAGTTACTCAAACTTTGCCAATATGCGTGGACTCAAAGCAGCCCAGATCATCGTCTTCGCCCTTCCCGAGGCGAACGCCATCGCTGTCGCTAACAATGTTTACAAGGCTGTGGAAGAAATGAGCAAGGATTTCCCTGAAGGTCTGAAGTACGCAATCCGCTTCGATACCACTACGTTCGTCCGTCAGGCAATATCCAAGGTGTATGAAACGCTTTTCGAAGCCGGCATTCTAGTTCTCATTGTGATCATGGTATTTCTGCAAAGTTTCAGGGGAATGCTCGTTCCTGCTACCACCGTCCCAGTCACCATTATCGGCGGTTTTGCCGCTATGATGGCGCTCGGATTCACCATTAATCTCATGACCTTGTTCGCTTTGATTCTGGCCATTGGCATCGTGGTCGACGACGCCATCGTCATTGTGGAAAACAGTGCCTATTATATCGAGAAGGGTCTACCTCCAAAAGAGGCCGCTATTAAGGCGATGAGCGAGTTGACCGGTCCGATTATGGGCATTACCATGGCCCTGGTTTCGGTCTTCTTGCCTGCGGCCTTTTTACCCGGCATCACAGGACAGATCTTTCGGCAATTTGCCCTGGTGATCGCCTCGACTGCCGTAATCAGTGCCATTAATGCCCTGACTTTGAAACCGGCCCAGTGCGCCCTGTGGCTCCGGCCCAGACCGGAGAAGCAGTTAAACTGGTTTTATCGGGGCTTCAATAAATTTTACCAGGATATGAAGGACCCTTACATGGGGATGGTTCGCTGGATGGTAAACCGGGCGGGACTCATGATCGTGGTTTTTTTTGTTATCATTATCATTTCCGGCTGGCTATTTGTTCATCGCCCCACTGGCTTTCTCCCCATCGAAGACCAGGGCTATGGTTATCTATTCGCCCGTCTGCCGGACGGGGCTGCGCAGCCGAGGGCACGAGAAGTATCAGAAAAGATCGATGCCATTCTGAAAAAAAACCCCGGTGTCGCTAACTGGGTTACGATCGGGGGCTATTCTTTACTCGATGGGGCCAATGTCTCCTCGATTACAAGTATTTTTGTCACTTACAAAGACTGGAGTGAACGCGGCTCTGCGCTAAGTCAGGATAAGATCATCACCCATCTTAACCGCGACCTTTCTGCCGTCCAGGAAGCGGTGGCGTTTGTGATGATTCCACCATCCATCAGGGGGTTAGGCCAAACGGGCGGCTTTCAGATGATGGTGGAGGACAAGAAAGATATCGGTCTCCAGGAACTCCAGAAGGCCACCAATGACCTCGTCAAGGCGGGCAGCTCCCAGAAGAGTTTACAGGACCTGACCAGCACCTTTAATGTCAGCAGCCCCCAACTCTACCTGGATATAGACAGGACAAAGGCCCAATCCTTTCAGGTTCCGCTGAATAATGTGTTTGACACGCTCGAGGGGTACTTAGGTTCTTCTTTTGTCAATCTCTTCAACAAGTTCAACCAGGTATTCCAGGTCTATATCCAGGCAAACAGTAGCAACCGTGTGGAACCTGAGGACATTAAGAACCTATATACCCGGAATGCCAACGGAGAAATGGTCCCGCTCGGGAGCCTTGTACAAGTCAGGCGTTCCCAGGGGCCCGAATTGATCACCCGCTACAACCTCTATCCGGCAGCCCCGATCTTTGGTATGGCTGCTCCGGGATCCAGCTCGGGACAGGCTCTTAAAGTGATGGAAAAACTAGCGGCGAATGCTCTGCCGCGAGGAGCCAGCTACGAGTGGACCGCTACGAGCTATCAGGAAAAGAAGGTTGGCCATCAGGCATACTTCATTTACGCCATCTCCATTATTCTGGTCTTTATGGTGCTGGCCGCACTGTATGAGAGCTGGACGTCTCCGGCGGCTGTCATTTTCGCAGTACCCATAGCATTGGTCGGGGTTCTCCTCGGTCTCATCATTCGAGGGCTTGACAACAATCTCTACACACAGATTGGGCTGGTGCTCATGATTGCATTGGCCAGCAAGAACGCTATCCTGATTGTGGAGTTTGCGCGTGATTTGAAGCGGGAAGGTATGTCCATCACAGAGGCTGCCGTCGAAGCGACGAGTCGGCGCTTTCGGCCCATCGTCATGACTTCCTTTGCGTTCATCCTGGGGGTTTTCCCTTTGCTGATCGCAAGAGGTGCTGGCGCTGCAAGTCAGCAAGCCATTGGCACCGTAGTTTTCGGCGGCATGCTCTCTTCGACGCTCCTGGCTATCCCCTTTGTGCCGGTTTTCTACGTGGTCACGGAACGTCTAACCGAGAGGCTCGCCCGCTCGAAAAAGGAGAGGTCGACCGAAGACAAAAAATGAGCGGGGGGAAATGCCCCAGAAGGTATGAAGAAATTTGGAAAACGATAAAAATGGAACCAGGCCCGCAAGGATGGTTCTCCTGGAGAACTTTAGAGCGAAACCTCTTGCCGATAACTTTTGGCGGTCTAATCGTAGTATCTTCCATGTGCTTACTGCCACGAATGGTTGCGCACCTATGATGCCGCGCGTTCTAAAGTTCGGAAAGAGAGCCATCCTGGAAGGGCCGAGGGCAAGAGAGGAAGAATTCCTTTACGCCTTATGAGGTATTACGAATGGGGGGAAACGCATGGCTCAGGATCTGTATGATACCGTCATCATCGGAGGAGGACCTGCCGGAGCCGCGGCGGCCGTTTATGCGGCAAGAAAAAAACTGAAGACGCTCGTCATCACGGAGGCGTTCGGCGGACAATCGGCGGTTTCCAGCAACATTCAAAATTGGATCGGCGAAGTTACCCTCTCAGGCCTGGACCTCGCTGAAAAGCTCAAGAAGCACGTGGAGGCTCAAAAGGGGATTGAAATTAAGACTCCAGAGCGAGTGGTTACCGTGACGCAGGGGGGGGACTGTATCTTTGAGGTCAAAACGGCAAGCGGCAATGCTTACCGGTCCAAGACGGTGATCGTTTGCTCCGGGGCGAGACGCAGACGCCTCGGTATTGCGGGAGAGGAAAAGTTTGAAGGCAGGGGGCTTGCTTTTTGCTCGACCTGTGATGCTCCTTTTTACAACGGGGTCGACGTGGCTGTGGTTGGAAGCGGAAACGCAGCCCTTGAGACGGTGGTTGATCTGATTCCCTACGCACGCAAGATTTCTCTTCTCATTCGAAGCGACAAACCGAAGGGTGATCCCGTCACTGAAGAAAAAGTAAAGGGGTCGGACAAACTGCAAATGATTAGCAATGCAGAGGTCATGGGGATTCTGGGGGATAAGACCGTTGCCGGATTGCGGTACAAAGATAAGAGGGCCGGCGAAGTCAAGGAAATGGCGGTCAGCGGCGTGTTCGTACAGATCGGTTTGTCCGCGAACTCGGATTTTGTCCGATCCCTGATCGACACCAACCAGGCCGGAGAAATTATTGTAGAACACAGGACCGGTCAAACCTCGAAGAAGGGCATTTTCGCTGCGGGCGATGTGACCGACGACCCGTTCAAGCAAAATAATATTTCGGCGGGGGATGGGGTAAGGGCTGCCCTCTCCGCATACCAGTTCATCCTCAATATTCAAAAGTACAGTCCTTGCGCGGATGGAGAGGAGTAAACGTTTCGCCAAAAAGATAGTTTAAAGTGACTAAAGTTTGAAGTGCCTAAAGTTTATTAACTTTAGGCACTTTAGCTCACGTTAGACACTGATAACTTTCAGAGGAGCTTCCTAACGGACTGAAGATCGGAGGAACCAATGAAGAACGAAAAGATGATCGAAAACCTGAGAAGGATAGCTACCCTGATGCGTTACTATATCCTTTTTATGACCACAGAGGCTGGCTCCGGGCATCCGACCTCATCCCTGTCGGCGACGGAGCTGATGGCCTGTCTGCTTTTTGGCGGTTTTTTTCGATACGACGTCGACCATCCCCAATGCCCGAATAACGATCGACTCATTTTTTCCAAAGGGCATGCCTCTCCGCTTTTCTACGCCTTATGGGCAGCCGCAGGCGAGTTGACTGAAAAAGATCTCCTGACCTACAGAAAATTCGGAAGTCCCTTAGAAGGCCACCCCACGGTTGCCTTTCCATTTGTCGAAGCAGCAACGGGTTCCCTGGGGCAGGGTCTTTCGATTGGCCTGGGAATGGCCCTGAATGCCAAGTATCTTGATAAGCTTCCGTACAGGACATATGTTCTTCTTGGCGACAGCGAAATGGCCGAGGGCTCTCAATGGGAATCGATGCAGATTGCTTCGTACTATAAGCTGGACAACTTGATCGGCGTCCTTGACGTGAACCGGCTGGGCCAGCGGGGAGAGACTATGTACGGATGGGACCTCGGAGCCTATGAGAAAAGGATTTCATCTTTCGGGTGGAGGACGCTGATATTCGACGGCCACTCCATCCCGGAAGTGCTTGCCGCCTATGAGGAAGCCGCGCACTCAATTGACCAGCCGGTCATGTTGATCGGAAAAACGATCAAGGGGAAAGGGGTCTCTTTCATTGAGAATAAGAACGGCTGGCACGGAAAGCCACTTAAGAGAGAAGAGTATGATCGTGCGCTCAAGGAATTGGGAGATATCGATAAGTCTGTTCGAGGAGAGATTTCCCTCCCGGAGGATCTGAAGTCGAAGGAACAGGCGCCCGGAGGACCGGTCAAGAAGCTGGATTATCCGGCGGACAAACCTGTTGCGACCCGGAAAGCTTACGGGAATGCGCTGGTCAGAATTTTTCCGCAATTCCCAAGTCTGGTGAGTTTGGACGGCGAAGTCAGTAACTCGACGTACGCAGAAATATTCAAAAAGGCTTTTCCGGAGCGTTTCTTCGAGATGTATATTGCGGAGCAGAACATGGTCGGTGCGGCCTTGGGCCTGTCGCGTCGGGGCAAGATTCCCTTCGTCTCTACCTTCGGGGCATTTCTTACCCGCGCTTTCGATCAGATCAGGCTGAGCCAGTATTCCGATGCGAACATCAAGTTTGTTGGATCCCATGCCGGCGTATCGATCGGAGAAGATGGTCCTTCCCAGATGGCTCTTGAAGACATAGCTATGTTCAGGGCGATCTTAGGCAGTGTCGTCTTATATCCGTCCGATGCGGTGTCCACGGAGAAATTGGTCGAGGAGGCCGCAAAACATGCTGGCATCGTTTTCATTCGGACCACGAGAATGGAGACGCCTATCCTCTATGGTCCGGAGGAAACGTTTGCCATCGGTGGAAGCAAGGTTCTAAGAAAAAGCGATAAGGATAAGGCTACGGTTATCGGGGCAGGCGTGACACTCCATGAAGCGCTGGCAGCTTATGAGGCCCTGAAGAAAGAGAACGTTCTTATCCGTGTCATCGATCTCTACAGCATCAAACCGATTGATGAAAAAACCTTACGCCAGGCGGCCAGTGATACGCGGGCCATCATCACTGTCGAAGATCATTACCCTGAAGGAGGGATGGGGGAGGCTGTGGGGAGTGCTTTATCCACTTCGCCCGTTTCCATCCGCTGTCTGGCCGTAAGAAAGAAGCCGAAGAGCGGCAAACCCGAGGAGCTCCTGGACTATGAAGAGATCTCCCGAGCCGCCATTATCAAAAAAGTGAAAGAGGTCGTCTAAGCGCCAGGGTTCAACGACAATTGAATCCTTCCATTGGCAAACAATGACGATGAGAGCAGGGTGACCGTTTGTCCTCATGGAGTCAAGGGCCTTTCAGGGCAGAGGACTCACGGAAGCGGAAAGACCACGGTTCAGGAGGTTGAGCATGTCCGCATTGCGGTCGGACGCGTTCGTTTTTTTCGGTGCTACGGGTGATCTGGCTTCAAAGATGATTTTTCCCGCCCTTCAAGGGATGATCCGCCGCGGCCTTCTCGACCTGCCGATCATCGGAGTGGCGAGGCGCAACTGGACTTCTGATCAGCTCCGGGCGCGGGCCCACGACAGTCTTGAGAAGCACGGCGGCGTTGATCCTGACGCCTTTGCCAAGCTCTCGACCCGGCTCCAGTACCTCTCCGGCGATTACGCGGACCCAGCGACGTACGAGCGTTTGCGCAACGCCCTCGGCAGCTCCGCACGGCCTCTTCACTACTTAGCCATCCCGCCGAGCGAGTTTGAGATCGTCGCAAGGGGGCTGGCGAAGTCCGGTTGTGCAAAGGACGGCCGTGTGATCATTGAAAAGCCCTTTGGCCGCGACCTCGCCTCGGCGCAGGAGCTCAATCGAACGCTTCTCCAATTCTTCCCGGAATCTGCGATCTTCCGGATCGACCACTACCTTGGCAAGGAAGCGGTCCAGAACCTGCTTTACTTCCGATTCGCCAATTCGTTTCTGGAGCCCATCTGGAATCGCAACTACGTCGAAAGCGTTCAGATTACGCTTTGCGAGAGCTTTGGAGTAGAGGGCCGTGGCCGTTTCTACGAGGAGGTGGGGGCGATCCGGGACGTCGTACAGAATCACATGCTTCAGGTCATGGTGTTGCTCGCCATGGATGCCCCGACCGTCAACGATCCAGAGGCGACGCGGGACGAAAAGATTCGCGTCTTTCGAGCGATCAAACCCCTTTTACCCGGAGACATCGTGCTGGGCCAGTTTCATGGCTACCGTAACGAGGGCGGCGTGGCCCCTGATTCTCAGGTGGAGACGTTTGCGGCGGTACGGTTCCATATCGATACCTGGCGCTGGACAGGCGTGCCCTTCTACGTGCGGGCGGGTAAGCGACTCCCGTTCACAGCTACCGAAGTGGTGGTCGAACTCAAGCCTCCGCCTCAAACGGTCTTCGATGAGATCAAGCTCGGCCAGCGGAACTACGTTCACTTCCGCCTCAGTCCCAGTGTCTTTATCGCTCTTGGGGCGCGGACCAAGGTGCCCGGAGAATCCATGGTCGGCAAAGGCGTGGAGTTGGTGGCCTGCCAGCACTTCGGCGGTGAGATGTCGCCCTACGAACGGCTTCTCAACGACGCCGTACGGGGCGACGCTACTCTCTTTGCCCGAGAGGACAGCGTCGAGGCCGCCTGGAAGATTGTCGACCCGATCCTGAAAGACCCGGCACCGGTCCATGAGTATGAGCCGAATACCTGGGGCCCGGCAGAGGCGGACCGGATCATTGCGGGCGATGGGGGCTGGCACAACCCTACGCCTATGGAGCCAATGGATGATGCCGTGCGGGAGATTTGTGTCTCCTCGTGACGTGGGGAGGTAAAGAGTCGCTTTATTTTTTTCGTCATTCCGGACCTGATCCGGAATCCAGGGATTCCCGCTGGAGTTTACCCCGCACTTGTCGGACCCGCTTCAGCGACGAAAGGCCAGCCTTAGCTAAAGGCGAGAGATACCGGAGAAAAGATATGCCCATCAAAGTGAGTCCCCTTGCGGGAAAGCCTGCCGAGCCATCGATGCTCGTTGACGTGCCCAAGCTCACCGCAGCCTATTACGACGAGATTCCTGATCCTTCCGTGCCTGAGCAGCAGGTGATCTTTGGTACATCGGGACATCGTGGCTCCGCTCTGAAGAAGTCTTTCAACGAATGGCATATCCTCGCCATCACACAGGCCATTTGCCTGTACCGTAAGCAGCAGAAGACCGACGGTCCCCTGTTCCTCGGCATCGACACTCACGCGATTTCTGTCCCGGCCTTTCGGAGCGCCATCGAAGTGCTTGCAGCGAATGATGTGGAGGTCATGATCTCGGAGAGGGATGAATATACTCCCACGCCCGTGGTATCCCACTCGATTCTTACTTTCAACCGCGGCCGCAGGGTAGGGCTCGCTGACGGCATCGTGGTCACGCCGTCCCACAATCCGCCTGAGGATGGCGGTTTCAAGTACAATCCACCGGAGGGTGGACCTGCCGAACCCGCTGTCACCGGCTGGATCGAGGCCAAAGCAAATGAGTACCTGCAACACCGCCTGAAGGGTGTGAGGAGAATTCTTTTTGAGAAGGCGCTTCATGCCACTACAACGCACCGGCACGACTATCTCCACGCCTATGTCAGCGACCTGAGCAGCGTGATCGACATGGACGCCATTCATCGCTCGAAGGTCAGTCTGGGAGTCGATCCGCTCGGAGGCGCGGGCGTTCATTACTGGGCGCCCATCGCGGAACGCTATGGTCTGAACTTAACCATCGTGAACGACGCCGTTGATCCCACGTTCCGTTTTATGACGGTTGATTGGGACGGTCGGATTCGCATGGACCCATCGTCGCCTTTCGCAATGCAGCGGTTGATTGGTCTGAAGGACCGCTTCGACATCGCTTTCGCGTGCGATACGGATCACGACCGACATGGCGTGGTTACCCGGAGCGCCGGGCTGCTCCAGCCGAACCACTACCTTTCTGTTGCCATCGACTACCTTTTTCAACATTGGCCCGGGTGGCGGCAGGATGCGGCTGTGGGAAAGACCCTGGTGAGCAGCCAGATGATTGATCGTGTGACCACGAGGCTCGGCAGAAAACTCTACGAGGTGCCGGTCGGCTTCAAGTGGTTCGTTAGCGGGCTCCTCGAAGGCTCGCTCGGCTTCTGCGGTGAGGAGAGCGCGGGCGCATCGTTTGTGCGCAGGGATGGCACGGTCTGGGTGACGGACAAAGATGGAATCGTTCCGGCTCTGCTCTCGGCGGAAATCACGGCACGGATGGGCCGAGACCCAGGCGAAATCTACCAGGAGCTCGCGCGCGAGTTCGGCGAACCTATCTACGATCGGATTGACGCACCTGCCACTCCGGAGCAAAAAAAGGCGCTGGAAAGACTCTCGCCGGAGCAGGTTCGATTCGCAGACCTGGCTGGCGAAAAGATCAAGACCCTATTGACTCATGCGCCGGGCAACGGGGCTGCGATCGGTGGAATAAAGGTGGTGGCTGAGAACGGGTGGTTTGCCGCGCGTCCATCCGGGACCGAGAATATCTATAAAATCTACGCCGAGAGCTTCCGGGGGGAGGATCACCTGCGGCGCGTACTCGGAGAAGCGCAGACGATCGTTGACGAAGCATTAAAGGCCGCCGCAACCCAGGATAAGAGTGCAGCGTGATGAATACGGAAGTGGAGGAGGCCATGAACAAGCCGAAGAGAGCCGGCAATCCGATTTACGCTTTTCTCCCGACCGAAGTCGAGGGGTTCGAACCCCTGGCCGAGCTGGCTCTGGATATGCGCTGGTCGTGGAATCATTCTGCCGACGAAGTGTGGAAGCAGCTTGATCGAGCACTCTGGGATCTGACCGGAAACCCATGGGTTGTCCTGCAAACGGTCTCGCGGGACCGGCTTGAGCGCACGCTGGCCGATCCCGCTTTCCGCGAGAAAGTGGATGGTCTCATCAAGGCGAAGCGTCAGGAGGCAGAGTCGCCTGCATGGTTTCAGGAGAATTATCCGCGGGCGCCTCTGACCTCTGTCGCTTATTTTAGCATGGAGTTTATGTTGAGCGAGGCCCTTCCCATCTATTCGGGCGGGCTTGGCAACGTGGCCGGCGATCAGCTCAAAACAGCGAGCGATCTGGGCGTGCCCGTCGTCGGCGTAGGGCTGCTCTACCAGCAAGGCTATTTTCGCCAGGTGATAGACAAGGACGGAGCGCAACAAGCCCTGTTTCCTTACAACGATCCCGGGCAATTGCCGATCATGCCTTTGCGCGAGCCGAATGGGGAATGGCTGCGGCTGGAGATCAAGTTGCCCGGTTACTCGGTCTGGTTGCGTGCCTGGCAGGTTCAGGTCGGTAGGGTGAAGCTCTACCTGCTTGACACCAATGATGCGGCGAACTTCCCGGCCCATCGCGGGATCACGAGCGAGCTTTATGGCGGCGGACCGGAGCTACGTCTTAAGCAAGAGATGTTGCTCGGGATCGGCGGATGGCGTCTGCTCAACGCCCTTGGCATTAAACCGGAGGTCTGTCATCTGAATGAAGGGCATGCTGCCTTCGCCGTGTTGGAACGGGCTCGAACCTTTATAAAAGAAACAGGCCAGCCCTTCGAAGTCGCGCTTGCCGTCACACGGGCGGGCAACCTCTTCACCACACACACGCCGGTGGAGGCGGGTTTTGACCGGTTCGCTCCTGCCCTCGTCGAGCAATACCTCGGCTGGTACGCACAGAACAGGCTCGGAATCTCGCTCCATGATTTCCTGGCCCTGGGCCGTCTGAACGCCGATGACTCATCCGAACCCTTTAATATGGCTTACCTGGCTGTGCGTGGGAGCGGGGCAGTCAATGGAGTGAGTCGTTTGCACGGGCAGGTCAGCCGGCGCATCTTTCAGCCTCTCTTTCCACGCTGGTCTGAGGATGAGGTACCGATCGGACATGTGACCAACGGGGTTCATATGCCAAGCTGGGACTCAGAAGAGTCCGAGGCCCTGTGGATAGGAGCCTGTGGAACGGATCCCTGGCTGGGCGCGCTGGAGACCGTCGAAGAAGAAATGCGCGGCGTTTCCGATTCGAGGCTCTGGGAGTGCCGTGCTTCCGCCCGCGAATCGCTCGTTCAGTATGTCCGCGAGCGGCTTTCCAGGCAACTGGAAGCTTCGGGCGCAGCACCTGAAAAATGTGAAGAAGCGAATCGTGTCTTCGATGTGGATGCCTTGACGATGGGGTTTGCCCGGCGTTTCGCCACCTACAAGAGGCCGAACCTCCTGCTGCACGATCCTGAGAGGCTTCTTCGAATCCTGACCCAGCGGGACCGCCCCGTTCAACTCGTCATCGCCGGCAAGGCACACCCTGAGGATCAGGCGGGGCAAGCCATGATCCGGGAATGGACCCATTTTATCCGGAGGCCCGAGGCACGCAAGCACGTGGTCTTTCTGAGCGATTACGACATGCTTTTGACCGGAGAGCTGGTGCGGGGAGTGGATCTTTGGATCAACACGCCGCGCCGGCCCTGGGAGGCCAGCGGCACGAGCGGCATGAAGGTGCTCGTCAATGGAGGCATCAACCTTTCCGAGCTGGACGGCTGGTGGGCAGAGGCCTATACTCCCGAGGTCGGCTGGGCGTTGGGCGATGGAAAGGAGCATGGTGATGACCCGGCCTGGGATGCAGCGGAAGCAGAGGCGCTCTATACGCTGTTCGAGCGGGAGGTGGTTCCCTTGTTTTATGACCGGGACCGAAACGGAAACCCTTCCGGTTGGATCGCACGAATGCGCGAGAGCATGGCTCGGCTGACGCCTCGTTTTTCTGCCAACCGCACGGTGCGGGAGTACACGGAAGAGTACTACCTTCCTGCCGCAGGAAACTACCGGCGGCGTGCAGCGAATAAGGGAACAGCAGGAGCCGAGTTGGTTTCGTGGCGTCACACCCTGCAACAGAATTGGTCGAAGCTCCGCTTCGGCGAAGTGAAAGTTGAGAGTGACGAAGAAAAGCACACCTTCGAGGTTCAGATCTATTTTGGCGACCTCGATCCCGATGCAGTGCACGTGGAACTTTATGCGAACGGAACCAACGGTGCCGCGCCGGTGCGGCAAGAGATGACACGCGGCCAAAGGCTGGCAGGTGGAAGTGGTTACGTCTATAGCGGTCAGGTCCAGGCGACACGCCCTGCGTCGGACTATACGCCACGCGTGATACCGAGCCGCCCTGGCGT
Source organism: uncultured delta proteobacterium (assembly GCA_963765435.1). Lineage (GTDB taxonomy): Bacteria > Desulfobacterota > BSN033 > BSN033 > UBA1163 > UBA1163. The sequence continues at coordinate 1,835,392 of CAVXWK010000001.1, read as the reverse complement.
TGCCGTTCCGCTCGAGGCTTCTCAAATCCTTTGGCAGAGGTGATTCAATTGTTGATTGTAGATTGCGCCTGCCTGCCGGCAGGCAGGGATTGCGGATTGTGCGTTTTGAAATTTGGGTTCTGAGGTGATTTATTTTTGACTGTCGATTCTGGATTCTGAATTTTGGATTCTGCACTCTGCGCTCTGAGTTTTGTATTCTGAACTCTGACCTCTGCACTCTGTAATGGGTACTGGTTCGTGTCCTTACTTGGAGGAACGATGCAGGCAGTTGAGCCCGTGAAGATTCTTGCTGAACTTGAGGCCGAGCTCGCCAAAAAGCTCGACGAAGCCCGCCGGTCTGCCGAGCAAAGAATTGCGAGCGCGGAGCAGGAGGCGCGACGTATCCTGACCGAGGCCGATGCTCAAATCCGTCAGATGGCGGATACGTCGAAAGTCCGAATAGCCGAGGAGAACGAAAAGGATGCCGAAGAGGCACGCGGCCGGGCCGAAGCAGAGGCCCGTCAAATCCGCGAGCAGGCTGAACGAAATATCGACCGGGCCGTGGACTACATTTTCTCGGAGGTGCTGCCGTGATCGGCAGGATGGAAAAGCTCTTTATGGCAGGCCCGAGGCAGCTTGCTCCCACGATCCTGCTCGACCTGCAACGCGCAGGGGTCGTTCAAATCGATCCGCTGCGAACCGATGAAATCAGCGGATACCGGCTCAGTCAGGATGAAGAGGCCTGGCTCAGGCGCTGGGGAGCGGTGGCAACCTCGGCGGATCATGCGATGAAGCTCCTCGATCTCGAGACGGATTCATCCGTGCAGCCGTTCTCCGGCACCTTGGAAGAGGCTGAGGCAGCGGTCTCCCCGCGTGAAAAGCGAGCTGCCGCTCTGGTGGAAGAAAGGGAGCGGCTCCGGAATGAAATCGGGCTGATCGGCCAGTACCGGAACATCATGGAGGCGTTGGCAGAGATTGGACAGGGCCTGGACGAGAGTCAATGGCTAGCCGTCCTGGCTTTTGTTCTGGAGAGACGCACGCATCCCATTCCTCTCGAGCCGGAGCTCGCATCGGCACTTGGTGACCGTTTTCTGCTGGCGAAAAAACCGGTGGGCGGCAAGATGGCCGCCGTGATCGTCGTGCTGAGACGTGACGCCGAGCAAGCCAGAGGGGTCCTGAGCCATCAGGGTCTGGCCGAACTTCCGCGCGCCGGAGAGTACGCCGGAATGAGCCTGAAAAAGATGGCTTCCCACATCAGAGACCGTTCGCAGCTTGCACCCCAAGAGCTGGTCGCTCTGGAAGAAGAGCTGAGCCAGATGGCAACGGAAGCGGCTGCGGGACTCCAGGGAATATGGAACCGGGCAAAGGATGAATCCATGCGTCTCCACACTCTCACGGAAACCGCCTCCGGCCGATACGGCTTTGCTTTGTTCGGTTGGGTGCCGGTTGGCCTTAAAAGCAGGGCAGTGGAGGTGACGGACCGATTCAAGGGCCAGACACTCCATACGTTCGAGCCTGTGGATGAACATGACGAAGCAGCGCGTGTCCCGGTCATGCTGGAGAATCCGGGCTGGGTTAAACCCTTCGAGGCCCTGATCTCCTTTCTGAACACACCGCGTTACGACGGGTGGGATCCTACGTGGGTCGTCGCCTCCTTTTTTCCATTATGGTTCGGGATGATCGTCGGTGATATCGGCTATGCCATCATGTTCGTCGCTTTGTCCCGGTATCTTTCAGGCTATGTCAGGCGCAACCAGAGGTTGGACGTCGATTTCTTCAGGATGCGGCTTTCACCCGAAGCCGTCAAGAAGGTGGTTCGAGTGATGAGATCGATGATCATATGGACGGTCGTCTGGGGGTTGCTGTACGGAGAGCTCTTCGGTGACCTGCTCCAGCGACTTGGCATCTTTGGAACCGCAGGACACCCCGGGCTGTTCCCTGTTCTGATTCCGCGCATCGACACGGTCGCCACGGCGAACGGGTTGATTCTGGTTTGCATCGGCTTCGGGGTCTACCAGGTCCTTTATGGATTGTATGTCAAAGCCTCCCTGAGGCGGCGTCAGGGCGAGAAGAAGCATTTCTGGGAGGCGAGCGGCTACTTCGGCGGCGTTGCGGCCCTGGTCCTGTTTGCTTATGCCTTCATGACCGGGAATTTCCGGCTCTGGTTGCTTATCCCGACCGTCGCGGGTGCGGCCCTGTTTTTTGCAGGAATGATACGGGCAAGGATGCCCATGATGATCGCTGAACTGCCGATGCAGGCAGGTCACGTCTTGAGTTACATCCGTCTCTACGCCGTCGGACTGGCCTCGGCCATTCTTGCTTGCCTGGCCACGGACTTGGGCTTTTCTCTGCACCGATGGTTAGGGGTCGTCGGCCTGGTACTCGGGGTGTTGGTCGGTTTGTTGATGGGCCTGCTCATTCAGACCTCTCTTGTCATTCTGCTTACCGCGAGCCATGTCCTGCAACCCATTCGTCTCATCTGGGTCGAATTTTTCAGCAAGTTTGATTTTTACATGGCTAGGGGCAGGCGCTACCGTCCCTTCAGATCGGTCTGCAGCTCATCGTGATAGAGGTGACTGTATAATGCCTAACTTTCACGTAAACTTGTTGAGATGCGGCAGGGATGTCGGAGAAAATCTTATAGCGGTAACCGTAACTTGTCCGTGAACTGAGGGAATCCCCTGAACACGGAAAGAACCGAGGTATCGACAGTAATTGTTGCCCTTACTGATAAAAATATGATCCGTCCGCTTAATAAGATTTTCGGAGGGCATTCCTGCCGTATCGTTCCAAGTTTCCACGTTTTGGTAAGGCATTAAGTAATTGGACAGATCACAGATATTTTTTTCAAGGAGGAGAGATGATGAAGGTCAAGATTGTTTTGATTCTGGGTTTTGTGATCCTATGCGCTGCTTCGGCATCTGGCCAGCAGGCCAGCCAGGCAGCTGAGACAAGCGGCAGCTCAAGCAAGGGTCTCATCGCCATCGGCATGGGTCTTGCTGTGGGACTTGGCGCGCTGGGAACGGCCATCGCGCAGGCCCGCATCGGTCCGGCGGGCGTGGGCAGTGTGGCGGAGAAGCCTGAGTCGTTTGGGATGGCGCTCGTCTTCTTTCTGCTTCCGGAAACCCTGGTGATTTTCGGCATGGTCGTTGCGTTCCTCCTTTTCGGGAAGCTGTGATGTCAAAGCTCGGAGACATTCTTCAGGAAGAGGCCATTGCGGAGATCAACTCGATCCTGACCGAAGCGGATTCAAAGGCCGCGGTGCTCATCCGGGTGGCCGAGAAACAGGCATCCGACCGGGTGGCAGCCTTTCGGAAGAGAGCTGATGCCGAGCTTCGCGTTGCTACCCGCCGGGCAAAGAGCGCCGCGGAGCTCACCCTTGCTACGGCTCGAATGCAGGCAAGGGGCCAGGCGATTGTTCTGGTGAAGGAGAAGGTCTTAGCCGGTCTTGAAGAGATTGCGGGCAAGCCGAATTATGGTGAGATCCTGGAGGCACTGGCTGAAGAGGCCATGAAGGCAGTTGAAGCGCCGGAAGCAGTGGTTGTACACCCGGATGACAATGCCAAGCTCAGCACGTGGGCAATCCAGAAGGGGCTCGATCTGCGGACCGATCCCGGGCTTCGCCTTGGGGTGCGAATCGTGGCTCGCGGGGGTCAACGTAGCGTAGAGAACAGCCTCCCCGAACGGCTTAAGCGCGCCTGGGAGGGTGTCGCCTCTGGTGTGGCCCAGCGACTCTGGGGCAGTGTGTCTGACGAAAGAGACAGTCGGCTTTCAACGTCTTAGGATGCGGACTTTTAGGAATGGCGAATAGTCGCTTGTGGATAATGAAATCATCTCAAGATATGAAACGTCTTAACCTTATCTCTAAAGAAGTTTCCGCCCTAAAACTTTTTCACCCGACCGTCTCTTTCGTCTTGTTTGGGATTGGTTTTATTGTAGGGCACACAGTCTTAACAGAGATGGAGTTTGTTTGTATATGAGGCGTAATAGATGACCGACGATTTCGCTTATTTGAACGCCCGTATCCGGGCCAGACGCAGCCGGTTGCTGCCCGAAGGTTTTTTCCGCGAGGCGCTGAGCCTGAATTTCTCCGAGCTGGTCAAAGTCCTTGAGGAAAGCATCTACGGCCCTGACCTCACGGGAGAAACTCTTGCTGACATTGATCGCGCCGTGACGGTTCACCTGAATCGAACGGTGGCCGACCTTCCCCGTCTGGTCTCGGGCAAAGCCCGCGAGGCCGTGAGCCTGCTGCTCATGCGGTCTGACCTGACCAATGTGAAAACCATCCTTCGTGGAAGAACAGCGGGATGGTCGGCAGATGAGATCGCAGGACATCTGGCCGGGGGCACCGTTCCTCAAGGTTTATACAGAGCCATGGCAGAGGCCCCTGACCCTGCATCGCTGGCACAGGTGCTCTCGTTACTGGGACATCCCGTCGCCAAGGTCCTGCGTGAGGCGTCTAAGACCAGCCATGAACCGATGCAGATGGAGGTATTACTGGACCACGGCTTCTATGAGGAGGTGCTGCGTCGGGCTCAGGAACTTGACGAACCATGCCTTGTAGATTTCATCCGTTTCGAGATCGACACATTGAACCTCGCAACCGGAGTCAAGCTCTTTACCGTCGGTTTCGAAGGACCGTCCGAATGGATCTTTCTGCGGGGAGGCCGTTACGCAACGCTTTCCCTTTTCCAACGATTGGCAGGGGGCGAGATGGCTGCGCTTCAGGAACTGAGGGATTTCGACTTCGGACGTGTCGCAGAGACGAGAGACCTGGGGGCACTTGAGCGGAGCCTGCGCTGCGTCCTGCTGGCTAAGGCCCGTGCGCAATCCAAGGATGTCCTGGGGCCGGGTCTTGCCATCGACTATATCCGGTGTAAGGAATGGGAGACCGGCCGAATCCGCCTTCTTGCGCGGCGCGCCTATTACGACCTGCCGGCTGTTTCAGTTGAACAGGAGGTCTTCTGCGAATGAAGATCGGGGTTCTGACCGATCCGGAATCGGCCGCGGGCTACCGCCTGGCGGGCCTACACGTGACCGTTGCCGCAGATGCAACAGAGGCTCGGGAGGCACTGGCCCGAATGATTCAGGGGGACATCTACGCCCTGATTGCGGTAAGCGCGGCGCTCCTGCCCGATCCTTACCAGGCGGTCAAGCGCGAGATGCGCGGTCGGGATCTCCCTGTTCTGCTTTCGGCGCCGTCGCCCCTTGCCGCTGGCGCAGGAGAAGGCGAGGATGCGGAAGCGTACATGCGACGACTGATCATCGCGACGATGGGGTATGAGATAAAAATATAGGAGACTGCGTCGTAATCGCGGCATTGACGGAAGAGACAGTCGGGCTTCAAAGTGTTAGAATGCGGTCTTTTAGGAATCGCTAACCGGGGCTTATGGAAAATGGGGTCATCTCAAGCGTATGGACCGTCTGAATATCATACGTAAAAGGTTGCCGCCCTAAGACTTTTCCATCCGACCGTCTCCTCCGTCTTGTTTGGAACCGGTTGTTATTTTGACGCAGTCTCCTTGAAGGGGAGGAGTGGGGGGTACAGTAAGCAATCATCGGTGTTTGAATGAATAACGCAGCAACCAGTAACTCTACGGTTCGAGGGGTCATCCGCAAGATTACGGGCCCGGCGGTGATCGCCAAGGAGATGCTCGGCGCTCGCATGTACGACATTGTCAAAGTGGGCGACGAGGGGCTTATCGGTGAAATCATCCGGCTGGAGCACGACACGGCATTCGTTCAAGTCTACGAGGATACTTCCGGTCTGGTCGTCGGTCAGCCCGTGGTCTCCACGGGCATGCCGCTTGTGGTAGAGCTGGGACCGGGGCTTCTAAACTCCGTTTACGACGGCATCCAGCGACCGCTTGAAAAGATCCGGGAGAAAACCGGAAACTTTATCACTCGCGGCGTAGAGGCAGAGGCGTTAGACCGCCAAAAAAAATGGGACTGGACGCCCATCGTGAAGGCTGGCGACCCGGTCACGGCGGGCATGACTCTGGGTACTGTCCGTGAGTTCCGGTTCGTTCACAAGATTCTGGTGCCACCGGAAGTGGCTGGAACGGTCAAGAAGGTCAGGGAGGCCGGCGCTTGCACCGTGGAGGAGCCGGTGGTGTTACTTGGAGATGGCCGGGAGCTCAAAATGTTCCACCTCTGGCCGGCGCGAAGACCCCGTCCCGTTCAGGAAAAGCTTGATCCGAAGGAACCCTTTCTCACCGGGATGCGAACTCTGGATGTGCTATTTCCCATCGCCATGGGCGGGACCGCGGCGATTCCAGGGCCCTTTGGCTCGGGCAAAACAGTGGCTCAGCAATCGCTGGCGAAATGGTCCAACGCCGATATCGTGGTCTACGTGGGCTGCGGCGAACGAGGCAACGAGATGACGGATGTTCTCAAGGAGTTTCCGGATCTCCAGGACCCGAGGAGTGGCCGGCCGCTGATGCAGCGCACCATACTCATCGCCAACACCTCCAACATGCCAGTGGCGGCCCGGGAGGCGAGTATTTATGTAGGCGTGACCCTGGCCGAGTATTTCCGGGACCAGGGTTGTGCTGTCGCGCTGATGGCTGACTCCACCAGCCGCTGGGCTGAAGCGCTGCGTGAGATCTCCTCCCGGCTCGAAGAGATGCCGGCCGAAGAAGGCTATCCGCCTTACCTGTCTTCCCGTCTCGCGGCGTTCTACGAACGCTCCGGCGTGGTGACGAACTCAGCAGGAGAACGCGGTGCGATCACCGTGGTAGGAGCTGTGTCGCCCGCCGGCGGCGACATGTCCGAACCGGTCACGCAATCCACACTCCGAATCGCCGGCGCTTTCTGGCAGCTGGATGCCACACTGGCGTATCGCCGCCACTTCCCGGCAATCAACTGGAACGGTTCTTACTCGCTCTACATCCAGCTTCTCGACCATTGGTATCGCGAGAACGTGGACCCCAACTACCCCGAGATGCGAGACGCCATTCGGGAGTTGCTGCAACGGGAGGCCTCCCTCCAGGAAATGGTCCAGCTCGTTGGTCCCGACGCCCTGCAGGATCACGAGCGTCTTATCATCGAAGTCGGTCGGATCTTGAGGGAGGACTTCTTGCAGCAGAACGGCTTCCACGAGATCGACGCCTATTGCTCCATGAGAAAGGCCTATGGGATCATGAGCATGGTGACGACCCTCTATCAGGCGGCCGAGAAGGCGCTCAAAAAAGGGGTCTCCATCGACAAGATCATTCAGAACCCAGTACTGCAGAAGATCGCCCGAGCCCGTTACACACCGGAGAAGGATTTTCAGACATACCTGGAAGGCGTACTAAACGAGATCGACGGAGCGTGGCAGGCAGGTTAAGGAAGTCAACCACATGGATCTTTTGAAAAAGGAATATCACTCGCCGACCTACATTTCCGGTCCGCTCCTATTTCTGGAAAACGCATGGGACCTGGCCTATAACGCCATCGTTGATATCAAGGATGGGGCGGGTCGGGTGCGCAGCGGGCAGGTCATCGAAGTTTCGGAAGAATACGCTGTGATTCAGGTCTTCCAGGAAACAGCAGGGCTCGATTTGGCGCGCACGTCGGTGAGTCTGGTGGAGAATGTCGCGCGCCTGGGCGTAGCGAAAGAGATGCTGGGCCGCCGCTTCAATGGCGTTGGGAAGCCCATCGATGGCCTTCCGGAAGTGACGCCGGAGAAACGCCTCCCTATCGCCAGCATGCCGATCAACCCGGTCGCACGACGCAAGCCCGAAGCGTTTATCCAGACCGGCATTTCTACCATCGATATTATGAACACTCTGGTCCGGGGACAGAAGCTTCCCATCTTCTCGGGCCCTGGCCTTCCTGCCAACGAGTTGGCAGCACAGATCGCACGCCAGGCCACCGTGCCGGGTGAGAACATCCAATTCGCAGTCGTTTTTTGCGCCATGGGCGTGACACAGCGGGAGGTGAGTTATTTCACCGCGGAATTCGAGAAGACCGGTGCTCTCTCTCGCTCGGTTCTTTTTCTCAATAAAGCGGACGACCCCACGATCGCGCGCATCCTGACACCCCGCATGGCGCTGACCGTGGCCGAGCACCTGGCCTACAGCCACGGCTACCACGTTCTGGTCATTCTGACGGATATGACCAACTACTGCGAGGCGTTGCGGGAAGTGGGGGCTTCAAAAGGTGAGATTCCGGGGCGGCGCGGCTATCCGGGCTATATGTACACCGACCTTTCCACCATCTATGAGCGTGCTGGTGTGATCGCAGACAGCCCGGGGTCTGTGACGCAGATTCCGATTCTCTCGATGCCCGGGGGCGACCGAACGCATCCCATTCCCGACCTTACGGGATACATTACGGAGGGTCAGATCCAGCTCTCGAGCGAGCTGTACCGCAAAGGCTTCTTTCCCCCGATCGATCCGCTGCCGTCCCTTTCGAGGCTGGCGAACAGCGGGATCGGCAAAGGCAAGACGCGTGAGGATCACAAGCAGGTCTCCGACCAACTCTTTGCCGCGTACGCCAACGGCGTGGACATCCGCAAGCTGGTTGCGATCATCGGCGAGGAGGCCCTCACCGAGAACGACCGGTGCTATCTGAAGTTTGCGGACGCGTTCGAGAAGGACTTCATTCATCAGGGCGAACAGAATCGCGATCTGGAAGAATCGTTGAGCATCGCGTGGACGTTGCTCTCCATGCTGCCTGAGTCCGAGTTGAAGCGGATTTCCTCGGACCACATCGGTAAGTACTACGGCACAAGGCTCAGGGAGTTCTGGGGCACTCGCCACGGGATATAGAGCTTATCCACAAATAACTTCCCCCCTTTAGCAAAGGGGGGAGAGGGGGGATTTGAAGTGACAACATTGACAAAATCCCCCTAAATTCCCCTTTGCCTGTCTATGACAGGGAAGAGATTACCAAAGGGGGATATTACAAACAATCAGCGGGAATCCAGTCCAGAACACTGGACTCCCCCGTGTCAAGCACGGGGCAAGCTTGGTCAGGCCCGGAATGACGAAGAAGGTGAAGGGACTTTGGACGCATCCCGCTAAGGAAACTTCATGAACGATACCAGTCCAACCCGGATGAACTTACTCGCCCGGCGCGGCCAGCTCGGGCTGGCGGTCAGAGGCGTTGATCTCTTGCAGAAGAAGCGGGACGCGCTGGTGAGGGAGTTCTTCGGCCTGATTCACGAAACGCTGGAGGCCCGCAGGCAGTTGAATGCAGCAGGCCGGGAGGCGCATATGGCATTGTTCCTTGCGAAAGCATTCGACGGCCCCCAGGAGGTAGAGGTCCTGTCGCTCAGCGTACCGGTCATCTCCAACGCTCAGGCTGAGGTGGAGAATGTTTGGGGCACCCGGGTGCCGCGGCTGGAGGTGAAACGGCCTCGGGGAATCACGGTTAGTCCTCTCGGTGTTGGAGGGCAGACGCTGGCCGCACAGGCTGCATTTCGGAAGCTGTCCGAAGCGCTGTTGCGGGTGGCAAACACCGAGTCGCGGCTGCGCCGCATCGGAGAAGAGATTAAGAAAACCGCCCGCCGGGTGAACGCTCTTGAACAGGCGGTGATCCCCGGCATTCAATCTCAGATCCATTACATCCAGCAGGTCCTCGACCAGCAGGAGCAGGAGGACATTTTTCGCCTCAAGCGCATCAAAGGCAAGATGATCGCTCGCAGCTCGTGAGTTATTGTTATTAACAGTCTCATAATAGAATGGACACCCCTTGCGATGAACTTATGCTTGCAGTCGATAGGAGTTACTCCCCCTTCCCCCCTCTTAACCTAAGAGGGGGCATAGTTCTCCCCTTAAGATAAGGGGAGGTTAGATGGGGTTATGAAAAAGTTGGTTTTTCATATTTTGACACAGTCTCTGTGACGGGTGGAAAATACGAACATCGGGATGACCAAAGAGGCTGAGCTTTCCACACAGTACAAGCAACAAGCGGGCGAGAGGGCCGCGGAGTTTGTCCGGTCGGGCATGGTCGTGGGCTTGGGCACGGGCTCCACGGCGATCTTCGCCACGCGACACATCGCCCGGTTGCTCCACGACGGGCAGCTTGATAGCATCTTCGGCTTCGCCACGTCCAAGACCGTTTGGAAAGAGGCCCAAAGGCTCGGTATCCCGATGATGTCGGAGGAGATGCCGAACAGTCTTGACTTGACCATCGACGGCGCGGACGAAGTAGATCCTGATCTGAATTTGATCAAAGGGAGAGGAGGTGCGCTGCTCCGGGAAAAGATCGCTGCCCAGGCCAGCCGGCGTGTGATCATTGTCGCGGACGACAGCAAACTCTCACCCAGGCTGGGTACACTTCATGCGGTGCCGGTCGAAGTCCTCTCGTTTGGCTGGCGTTCTCAATTCGGTTATCTTGAGTCGTTGGGGGCGCAGGTTGAGGTCCGGTATAACACAGATGGATCCGTGTTTATGACCGACTCAGGAAATATGGTCATGGATTGTAACTTCGGCCCGATTGCAAACCCTGCTGAACTGGCAGTCAGGTTGAGTACACGGGCCGGGATCGCTGAGCATGGGTTGTTTCTTGGACTGGCAACGGACCTGATCGTTGCCGGAAAGGATGGCATCCGCCATCTTGAGCGCAAAGGATGAAGCAGAACTTTGTCTAAAGGAAGCTCGATAAGTAAAAGCAAGATACAGATAGCCGCGTCCATTCTTTCGGCCGATTTCAGCCGCCTCGGCGAAGAGGTGACGCAAGCATTAGAGGCAGGCGTGAGATGGATTCATGTGGATATCATGGACGGCCACTTCGTTCCGAATCTAAGCATGGGTTCCCAGGTTGTGCGTTCGTTACGTCCGATTGCAGACAAGTTCGATGCTTTATTGCACGTTCATCTGATGGTTGAGGAGCCGGAACAATACCTGGCAGATTTCGTGCGTGCGGGTGCAAACTCTGTCAGTGTCCACGTTGAAACCTGCCCTCATCTTCACCGCACCATTCAGGAGATCCGTGCATTGGGAGCACGGGCTGGTGTTGCGCTCAATCCGGCTACGCCGCTCCTGGCCCTGCAGGAGATTCTTAGCGAGGTAGACTTTGTGCTGATCATGTCGGTAGAGCCAGGCTTTGGAGGCCAGGAGTTTATCCCCTCCAGTCTGGATAAGATCATCCGTCTGCGCCGCGTGCTCAACGAGCGGGGCCTTCAGGTGCAAATTGTTGTGGACGGCGGCATCCATGCTCAAACGGCAGGGCCGGTGGCCAGGGCCGGCGCCACCGTGCTTGTTGCGGGGTCGGCTATTTTCAACAGCCACGGTTCGGTCGCGGGCAATCTTCGGGAGCTAAGGGCTGCCATAGGGCAGAGGAAGACTGGATCGAGGTCATGACGGAGGAGAGACCTTGGTTGAATCCTGCCCCGGCAGGATCAGACTCCTCTGCTTTAGAATGCGGTCGTTTAGGTTATGGGTAATCGAGTCTCTCGCCAATGCGGTCCTTTCATGGACTTGAAGCCCTGTAGCCGACCGATAAAGGTTTCCGCTCTAAAGCTTTGTCGGCTGACCCCGCCAGGGCAGGATTTCGTATTGCAAGCGTAGTGGTCTTTGATCTATTGCAAAACGCTTTCGTTTAAGCTTCATTGCAAGTCTAACCAGGAAAGGAGCAAGGAATATGCAACTCGGAATGATCGGCATCGGCAGGATGGGCGGGAATATGGCGCTTCGGCTGATCCGGGCTGGACATCAAGTCGTCGTTTATTCGGCGCGAGCCAGCTCAAGAGAAAAATTCGCCAAGGAGACGGGCGCTACTGCCGCTTCGTCTCTCAAGGATTTCGTTGCGAGACTTGCCCCGCCGCGGGTTGCCTGGCTGATGATCCCTGCGGCTGTCGTGGATCAAACCCTGGGCGATCTGGCCCCTCTGATGCAGACGGGTGACATCATCATTGACGGAGGCAACTCTTACTACATCGACGACATCAGGCGCGCAAAGGAACTGGCTCCTAAAGGCATCCATTATGTCGATTGCGGGACGAGCGGAGGCGTTTGGGGGATGGAGCGTGGGTATTGCCTGATGATCGGCGGGCCGGGTGAGATCGTTAAACATCTCGATCCGATTTTTAAAGTCCTCGCACCCGGCCTGGGCTCGGCGTCACGGACGCCTGGCCGAGAAAAGATGGGCGGAACCGCAGAGGAGGGTTATCTTCACTGCGGGCCTTCGGGTGCAGGTCATTTTGTTAAGATGGTTCATAACGGAATCGAATACGGCATCATGGCGGCCTACGCGGAGGGGTTCAATATCCTTCAACACGCGAATGTCGGGAAGCAGGAACGCCCAGTCGACGCCGAGACCACTCCGCTGCGCCATCCCGAATATTATCAATACGACTTAAATCTCGCGGATATTTCGGAGTTGTGGCGCCGGGGGAGTGTGATCGCCTCATGGCTTCTCGACCTCTCGGCAATGGCATTCCTCGAGAATCCGGATCTGTCGAATTTCGGCGGTCGCGTAGCCGATTCCGGCGAGGGACGGTGGACGATCATGGCAGCCATCGAAGAGGGATCTCCTGCCCCTGTTCTCAGCACAGCCCTGTATCAACGATTCGCCTCCCGGGGAGAGTCCGACTTTGCGGGGAAGGTTCTATCGGCCATGCGCTACAAGTTCGGCGGCCACGTGGAGCGAAAATAGACCAATATCGAATTCGGGCAAGGGCACTTCCAAACCCTTGCAATTACGGCCCCCTCAGTCTCCCCTCTCCGGGCCGTTGCAGAAGGCCTCCTCACTCCCCTCTCCCCTCAGGGGAGAGGGCGGGGTGAGGGGCAAGCGCGATACGCCAGCAAAGGAGTCACGAATGAAAAAATGGCTGATTGATTCGGATCATGCCGTGGCAAGATTTTCTGTCCGGCATTTCATGATTGCAAACGTCCAAGGTCTGTTCAGCAAGATGACCGGTGCGATCCAATTTGATCCGCCGGACTTCGCTTCGTTGTCCGTGGAAGCTGAAATAGACGTCGCGAGTCTCACCACCGGTCTTCAGGAGCGAGACGAGCATCTCTTGAGCCCGGATTATTTTGATGCGGAGAAATATCCCAAGATTTTCTTTAAGAGCACCCGCGTCGGACCTACGGGGAAAAATCGTGCTAAGGTGACAGGAGATTTGACTATCCGAGGCATCCGGAAGCCGGTAACTTTGGAGTCCGAATTCTTTGGTCCGGTTAAAAGCCCTTTTAGCGGGAAGACGTGTATTGGTTTCTCTGCGACCGGCAAGGTCAATCGCGAAGATTACGGTATGACGTGGAACGTTGCCATGGAAGGGGACGGCGTGGTAACAGCCTGGGATGTCAGTATTCACATGGAGGTGGAGGCCGATCTAATAACATAGTAATGAAACCCTAATTGAGAAGACATAAATATACTGCTCCGGCAAATTCCCATCCCCCTTCTAACCCTCTTGAAGGGGGAGCAACATATCAGTTTCCCTCCCCTTCAGGGGGAGGGAAAGGGTGGGGGTGGGCCGATTATTAACTCCTCACTGGTTCTTATGGAATGGGTGAGTTCACTCTTGAAAGACCTGATCTCTCTGAAACTCTTTGTCCCATTTATTCCCCTCTTCGTTGCCTTCGATGTCTTGGGGATCTTGCCGATCTTTGTTTCGTTCACGATGGAGATGGATGAGCCCGAACGCAAGAGGGTCGTCCGTCAATCCATTCTGACAGCCCTTCTGATCAGCATCGGGTTTCTTTTGGTGGGCAAATCCGTCTTTGCTTTGCTCAATATCACGGTCTCTGATTTTAAGGTGGCAGGAGGCATTCTCCTTTTCATCATTGCCGTCGTCGATTTAATCTTTCCCGAAAGGACCCGAACCTTTCCCAAGGAGACGATCGGGGTCGTCCCGATCGGAATCCCGCTGATCGTCGGGCCCGGCGTCCTCACATTGCTTCTGATCATCGTCGATGCCTATGGTTATGCTTCCTCGGTGCTTTGTCTCATTCTCAATCTTTTGATTGTCTGGCTTGCCTTCATCTACTCTCACCGGCTGATGAGATTTTTCAAAGAGGGAGGGGCCAGGGGAATCGGGAAAGTCTTTTCTCTGCTTCTCGCCGCCTTTGCCATGATGATGATCCGGACAGGAATCATGGGCTGGCTGCACCTCTTCCATCCGTAAAAAAAACGCATCATCCCCGCATCGAGCCTGCATTGTGGCATTTATAGTTACCGAATCCAATCCGTCTTGTTTCCAAATCTCCCCTTGCCCCTCTTTGCCAAAGAGGGGTAACTCCTCCCTTTGGAAAAAAGGGAGGTGGGGAGGGATTTTACAAAATGTCGTCACCAGACATTCAGATGGTCTCAGAATTTTTTTGGTAGCTTTACGTCACGTCTGGGGCAAATCGCCTGGGTTCTCCAAAGAGACGGACCTACGGTTTTGGGCGAGATGAGTGTCTTACCAACACCAAAATGCCAACAATAATAAGAATCAGTGGCCACCACTGAGCCACGAGTAAGCGAACAGGCGGTATCCAGCCGAGATTTGCCAGGAGGAAAAGGATACCCAACCCAATAAGGATGTACGCTCCGATTGCAGACTTAGATCTCATGACGTTTCCTCCGTAGCATAAATTCACGCGAGACGCTTCCGTTCACCAAATCTTATCAGAATAACACAAAAATACAATCAAAAAGTTTCGAGGACGTAAGGGGCAATGTGCAGTGAAAAACCGCTCGGCGATTGGGCGGGCGATCAGGAAGAGACTATGGTTTGAACGCCCTCAGTTTCAGTTTCTTGACGGGTCTGTAGTGCCTAAGGTTGCTCGTGCACAAAGTGAGATTGTTGTCGGTAGCCGTGGCCGCTATGATGGCGTCGCCGGCCCGAAGCCCGTGAGACAGAGAATATTCCTCAATATAAACGGCTGCTCTATGGCCGATGTTCTCGGTTAGGGGAAGAACACGAAAGGTGTATTCGCTTAGGAAGTCCAGGATGTGTTCATGTTGTCGCTTCTCCCTCGCCCCCTGGAGCAGCTCCATGTAAGTCAGCACGGAAATACAGCGCTCCTCTTCTCTTTCGACTAAAGCTGCAGCCCGATGGTTTCCTCTTTGTATCCAAACGAGGATGTCGGTGTCAAATAGCACGATATCGATTTCCTCTGAGGCCGTCCATCACCTGATGGACCGTCTTCTTTGATGAGTACATATTGAAGAAAGGATGATCTGATATTGGTCTGCGGCCTCTGGATGTTTTAGCTTTGATGACCCCTTTCACTTTGCCGTGATACAAGATGGTCACCTCCTCGTTGCGATCGATGGCCTTAAGAATTTCATTCATCCGGTAACGTAAATCGACAACCGATGCTTTCATAGGTCACCTCTGATATGTATAGTTGCATTATACATATTCTAAAAAAGAATGTCAAGTTCAGGAGCTTGACGATGTCCGTTTATTGCCCAATGCGACGGACGATGTCTTACAGATAATTTTCCAGTGAAATTTTGAGCCATGGGTCGCTGTAATATCCGTAATGGCTTTCGATGGTTTTCTTTTTTAGGTCGAGCAACGAAACGGATCCATGTACTGATAATTGGTCCAACGGTTTATGGTCCTTATTATAATAGTCGGGGTATTTGTTGTACGGAGCCAGGAAATCGATTATCTGTTTTGCTTCTTCGTAGGTGAGGGAGGACTGGTTGTATTTTGAGAAGTTTTGATTAAGAGCGTTTGACAATTGATGATGGAGTTCGTCATACCGCCATTGAAAATCATCCCAGTTCCATTGGGCAACAAAATTGCAGACAGGCGACATGGAGCATAATCGCATTTCTGGAATGATGAAATGGTTTGTTGTCAGAATAAGATTATCGAAATGCTCACGCTGGGGAGCAAAGTAATGGGCCATCGGGCAATTCTTATCCGTCCAGGTTTTGTTCAGATAGCCGTTTTCAGCAAAATCCTCCGGCTGGTAATCATAATCAAACTTTTCCTGAAGTAAATACTCATATCGTTTAGGGTTAGCTTTGAAAGTGGCAAAGAGCGCTTCGTTGAACTTCGACGCATAGATATCGGGGTAAACATAATCGTTCCCTCTCACCATTAACCCGCGCCGGATGGGAGTTGAAGGATTTTTCAGCAGCGCTTCCGCAGGTTTCAATATTCCTTCCCGTAAATCTTCCGGAGGATAGGAGAGAAAATCGATGGCCTCCGTCGTTTCACCCGCTTCGACAATACAGGCCGTATCATTCTTACCATCCGCTAAGATATAATTCCACGAGACCCCTCTTTGAGCCTCGACAATAAGATCTACAGCGGATTGGCCATCTTCGCCATGCTGGATGCTATGCCGGTTTAACAATAATGAATTGATACCGGGGCGGCCCGGGTTGCAGTTGCCAGAGGGAGACATATCCACTCCAATGCCAACGCCTTCACTATTCATGGCTGCAATAGCGCCGATGATGCCGGGCGCGGCCACGGCAACGAATGGAAGCCCTTGGTCGGGCCTATAAACGATCATGGTGGCCGTATCTTGGAAAACCCCTGCCGTCGGGAACATGAAATCTCTTCCCATGTAGTGAAATTTGTTTTTTTGATTGTCTTCCCCGAAAACGGCGAAGCCATTGCATCCGATCGGAACTCTAAAATGTTCGGGGCGTATTTCGACAGGGTATTTTTTCTTGAGGGGCAGTTTAAGGGTGTAGATGAATGAGAGAGCGGCGTCGATCCCCACATTAAGCAGCCATAGCCCGTGGCGGCTCACTTTTGTTGATGGGTGAACCTCTTTACACCCATCCAGCATCCCCTCCAGTTCTTGTTTGTAATCCGCGGGCACATCCGGATAAATATGCAAAGAGAGCAGATAAAAAATATCGTCTAAAATGCTGCCTAATATTTTCCTCAGCGGTTCGTCTTTGACGTTGAGGCTTACAAAATCAAAGATAATGTTTTGATTGAATTCCGTGCACATCCTTTCGATTTGAGATTCTGCCATTTTACCCATCAGATAGCCCATGTCGTAAGGAGACCCTTCGACGTAGAAAACCTGTTTCTTCTTCCCCGTTGTTCCTATAATGGCGGTTTTATGGGTGGCGACAATCCCTATTTTCCCTTCGTGGAGAAAAACATCCTTGTTCGGATCAACAGCAAAACCATCATGATCAAAAGCCGATATTAATTTTTCAATATCATCTTTCCTGGATTCATTCGATGTCATCTTTCCCTCCTTTGAATATCCTTGGCGGCGAAAGGGTTAAGACCACAACCTGGTCTACATACTACAGACATTTATATGTAAGTCAAGCTCTTTTCGGTCAATAGCAGTGGTATGAAAGGATGAGTCGTGCCGGGGGAAAATACGTCCCTTCATTCCCCAAAATACAGGATTCTGCGTATTTACTTCCTCAACGATGCGGGTAGATAATTTTAGCGATATGGATTGGCAAGAATTAGGGGGATATCGCGGGACAACGAATACCCAGATTGCCGCGACCATCCCTTCGGTCGATTTCATCCGCATCGGGAAACAGGGCAAAGACCCAAGAAGGGCCTCCGGATTGACCGGGAGAAAAAATTTATCTATCTTTCGTCAGAATATCTCAATTATAATTGTAATTGGAAATGGAGAAACGTCAAAAGTGCTCCATGAGCTCACAGGGGAGGAAAAGGGATGAACGAATTCGAAAAACAGATTGCCGGTGTATGCGACAAGGGATTGCACAGTCTGAAGATCGAGACGCTGCAAGTAAATTTAGGACTCCGGTGCAATCAGCAGTGCAACCATTGTCACCTCGAGGCGTCCCCGCAACGAAAGGAGATGATGGAGTGGCCGACCATGCAGATGGTTCTAGAGGCCGCCAAAACTGTGGGTTGCAAACTCATTGACCTGACCGGAGGAGCCCCCGAGCTTAACCCGAATTTCCGCCGTTTTGTCAAAGCTCTCTGTCAGGAGGGTCACCGGGTCCAGGTTCGAACCAACCTGACAGTGCTCTTGGAACCGGGCATGGAAGGTTTGCCTGAGTTTTTCCGGGACCACCGGGTTCAACTCGTGGCCTCCCTGCCGTGCTATCTCCAGGAGAACGTATGTGCCCAGCGGGGCAGGGGAGTGTATGAAAGAAGCATAGAAGCCATCAAACGACTGAACGGCCTGGGCTACGGCTCCGAGTCCGGCTTGCCTCTAAACCTTGTCTACAACCCGGGAGGGCCGTTTCTGCCCCCTCCGCAATTGGATCTTGAAAAGGATTACCGGCGCGAGCTGGGCCAGCGTTTTGGGGTCGCTTTCACCCGCCTTCTCACCATCACCAATATGCCGCTGGGGCGCTTTCGGGCAGAACTGATCCGGAAAAAGGAGGAAGAGAATTATTTGCAACTCCTTCGGAAATCCTTTAATCCCCAGACGGTAACAGGGTTGATGTGTCGCCATCAGATTAGCGTGGGATGGGATGGCACTCTTTATGATTGCGACTTCAACCTGGCGCTCGCCCTCCCGGTGAATCACGGGGCTCCCAACCACATACGATCTTTCAGACCGTTGGATCTAAGGATGCGCCGGGTGGTTACCGGAGAACATTGCTTTGCTTGCACCGCGGGGTCCGGGTCCTCCTGCGGCGGAGTGCTGGTATGAATGCCCCCTCACCCTTCCCCTCTCCCCGGCGGGGAGAGGGCGGGGTGAGGGGGAGGCGGGTCCAACGTCAAAATTGTCATTTCCAAATTCGAGATTCCGAAATCGATAGATTCTGAATCAAGTTCAGGACCTGGTTCGCAATGACATACCTCTTCGTATAGCGAGTAGGAGATGACCATGCCTCAAATCCCGGAAGTCTTGCCTCATGACGTTTACAATAAAACTTTGGTTTCCAATGTCCACCCGCTCGACTGGGAAAACCCCGATCCAGCCCCTCGCTATAATCTTGTCGTGATCGGAGCAGGAACGGCTGGTTTGGTCACGGCCGCAGGGGCAGCAGGATTGGGGGCAAAGGTCGCGCTTGTAGAGCGGCACCTTCTCGGGGGAGATTGTCTCAACGTGGGATGCGTTCCCTCGAAATGCATTATTCGATCCTCCCGGGTGGTGGCTGATATTCGTGATGCAAACCAATTTGGCATCCGGGTTCCGCAGGGCATGGAAGTGGATTTTCCTTTCGTGATGGAGCGCATGAGAAGACTCCGGGCCCGGATCAGTGCCCATGATTCGGCGAAACGATTTAAGGAGATGGGGGTCGATGTTTTCCTGGGAGAGGGCCATTTTTCAAGACCGGATGCCGTGGAAGTGTCTGGGAAGGTACTTCGTTTTAAGAAAGCTGTGATTGCCACAGGTACGCGTCCGGTGTATCCTACGATCGAAGGATTAGCCGAAGCCGGCTTTCTTACCAATGAGACCGTCTTCTCCCTGACCGAACGGCCGCAGCGTCTGGCCGTCATTGGCGGCGGACCCATTGGCTGCGAATTGGCCCAGGCATTTCGGCGATTGGGATGCGAGGTTAGTCTTTTTCACAACGCCTCCCATATCCTGAATCGCGAGGACGAGGATGCCGCAGAAATTCTCCAGCGATCCTTCATCCGTGATGGAATCCGCCTGGTTTTCGACTGCAAGACGAAACGAGTTGAAAAGAAAAATGGGACCAAAGTGATCCATATTGAATGCGGCGGAAAAGAGGAAGAGATCGTGGTGGACGAGATCCTGGCAGGAGCTGGCCGGGCTCCTAACGTGGAGGGTCTCAATCTCGAGGTCGCAGGAGTGAAATACGACAAGAGGGAAGGAGTCGAGGTGAATGAATATCTCCAGACTACCAATCCCGGGATTTATGCTTGCGGGGACATCTGCCTGAAGTATAAATTTACTCATACCGCCGATGCTACGGCGCGGATGGTCATCCAGAACGCCCTGTTTCTTGGACGTAAGAAACAAAGTGCCTTGACTATTCCATGGTGTACCTACACCGACCCGGAGATTGCTCATGTGGGGATGTATGAGAGAGATGCCCGGGAGAAGGGAATCGCTGTGGGTACCTTCGTCAGACCGCTGAGCGACGTCGACCGCGCTATCACCGACGGAGAGGAAGAAGGTTTTGTTAAGATTCACGTCAGAAAAGGAACGGACCAAATTCTCGGAGCGACCATCGTCGCCCGTCATGCCGGCGAGATGCTCAGTGAGATCACCCTGGCTATCGTGGGCAATGTGGGTCTAGGAACACTGGCGAACGTTATTCATACTTACCCCACACAGGCTGAGGCGATCAAACAGGTGGCCGATGCCTACAACCGCACCCGGCTGACCCCTTTTATTAAAGGATTGTTTATCCGGTGGCTGGCGTGGAGCAAGGGCGACTGTGTCTAATCGAGTGGAAATAGGGTAAAACGGGACAAACAGCCGGATTCGAAAGCTTTAGAATGCGCACGTTTAAGGTTAGGGGTAATTGTCGTCGTCACAAGAAAGTGACTTCTTTCATGACCTTGAAACGTCGATGCTCATAATTTAAAGGTTGCGCTCTAAAGCTTTCTCGCCCATCTGTCTGTCCCGTTTTTTGGAATTTCCGCCACTTATCTGGATTATGACGCAGTCTCTTGGAGAAGAGGGATAAGAGTGGGGGGCGCGTATCGCGCATGAGTAGTAAAACAGCATGAATGCAGTTGTCCAAAAACCAGCCAAGGGCCGTAAACGAGCAATGGTAAAAGCCGCTGTGTTTGTTGCCTTCGTCATTGCAGCCGTCTACTTGGTCCGGTTCACTCCGGTCAAAGCGTTCTTTACAAAAACGGCCCTGAGTCATTTTCTGGAAACCGCGGGCATATGGGCTCCTCTGCTTTTTATCGCTGTATATGCCGTGGGAGTCTGTCTGTTCGTGCCTGGCACGTTGCTGACTGCCCTGGGAGCCGCTATTTTCGGTGCTTACCTGGGTTTTCTGTGTGTTTGGGTAGGAGGCATGGTCGGATCGAGCGTGGCTTTCTGGATCGGTCGTACCTTGGGCAGGGAATTTGCAACTTCGGTGATCGGGGATCGCTTGAGAAAATACGACGACGCCATCGAGCGAAACGGCTTTGCGACGGTGCTCTATTTGCGGCTGGTTTATTTTCCCTTTACGCCGATGAACTTTGGCATGGGGCTGACCAAGGTGCGCTTCTGGGATTATTTTTTTGGCACGGCTTTGGGCATTATCGTGGGGACATTCGTTTTTACTTTTTTCATCGGGACGTTGAAGGAGGTCTGGGTCGGAGGCGATTGGGGTCAGTTGCTTTCTTTCAAGGTTTTTTTCTCGGTCTGCCTATTTGTTTTTTCCCTTTTCATCCCAAAGATTATTAAGAAGCTTAAGAAGGAGAAGTAAGCCCGGTTTAAAATTCCAGAAATCGAGCGAGCATTATTTCTTACGGGGTAAACCGGGGAGGGCCAATTCTCTCTGTTATTTGGTCTTCTGAAGATTCTTGAGCTGAAGGGCCGCCCTATCCACCACCCTTTTAACCTCTTCATTCCCGGGATCAAAGGCGAGGATACCCTTCCATATCGAGATGGCCTGGTCCAGGTTGCCGAATCGATACTGCCGGAGGCCGCTTTCGAATAGGCTTTTTACACAAGTCTTAATCTTCGCACTTAAGTCCTCTTTATTAAGAGGAGAAGAGCCATTTAAACGGGCCACCGAAGGAACATGTTTCAACAATAATTCATAGACCGATCCAGCCAGGGCGAAATCACCTTTTTCAAAGGCCCGATCTCCGTTGATCTTAATCCTTTCCAGTGTTTGGATATAGTCGCTTCGCACGCCGGGATTCCGAGGATATTTTTGATAGGTGTCTTTGGAAAGATTGATAGCCCTTTGGAACTCTCCTGCCTTGAGGTAAGACGCGACCTGTCCTCTGACGAAAAGGCAAGCGCTGGCTTTGGCCTTTTTTCCCAGAAAGCTCTTGTTGAATGAGAGGGATGGACCGAGATCCGCGAACCGGGGCCAATTTCTCGCCAGAATCTCATAAATATTTTGAGCCGTTTCAAAATCGTTTCTTTCAAAGGCCCGGTCACCACTGCTCTTAATCGACTCCAGCATCCGGACATAGCCGCTCTGAGCGGCGGAATCCTGAGGATATTTTTGACGGAACTCCTCGTAGATGTCGATGGCCCTTTGAAACCTTCCTGCCTCGAGCTCCATCTGGGCCTGGCCGTCCGCGTCCGTTAGTCTCTGAGTCTGCTCTCCCTTCAACCAGCTGCATGAAGAGAGGAGCGGAGACAAAAAAATCCACAGGCAAAGGACTGCGTTTCTTGGCAAGTTTCTTGTCATATTACCTTCTCGAGATAGGGATGAAACGACGGTTGTCCCCGATTCTTCACCGCCCTTAAGAAGGCCTTGACCAATTCAGGGTGAAACTGTTTGCCTGCTCCCTTCTCCAGTTCTCTGCAGGCTTCTTCCTTTGACAAGGCCTTCCTGTAGGGTCTTGTTGAAGTCATGGCATCGTAGGTATCCGCTATGGAGATGATGGCCGCATAGAGAGGGATATCGTCTCCGTTCAGCCCGTCCGGGTAGCCTTTTCCGTTGTAGTACTCGTGATGATGCTTGACCGGTTCGACATATTTCTGGAGCGGTTTTACCTTCTTCAGGATTTCCGCGCCGTCCTCCGGGTGATGTCTCATCTCATCGTACTCCGTCGAACTCAGAGACCTGTTTTTAAACAGGATGGCATCCGGGGTTTTAAGCTTTCCCACGTCATGGAAAAGAGAAGCGATTTCAAGCTCCTCAAGTTCATCTTCTTTGAGACCAAGCTCTTCGCCGATCATTAATGAATGCAGAGCCACTCTTGCCGAGTGGCCGAGCGTATAGGAGTCCCGGGCATCGATGGCCATGGCCAGGATTCTGAGGATAGAGGTATAGGCCTCCTCCAGCTCTTGAGTATACCTGGATAGATCCTTCTTCTGATTCGTAATCAACTCGCTCATTTCATTGAAGCTTTCTGTCAATTTTCCAAGCTCGTCCTTCGAATAAACCCTGAGAGGCCTCGTTCTTGTGCCTTCCTTGAGATCCTTCACGCCCGCGGAGAGCTCCCGGATAGGTCTCGTAATGAAATACGATAGCCCTAAAATGCCGATCAACCCCACGAACAGGATAACGGTTAGTATGACGAGAATTCGACGACGGGCTAAGCGTTGGGCCTCTAAAAGGACCGATTGGTTCACTCCTACGATCACCGTCCCCAACACCTTATCCTTGAAGACAATGGGGGTAGAGACCTCAAAAGATCTACCGGAGGAGAGTGAGATTTCTCTTACGATCGTTCCGTCCCCATTTTTCTTGAACAAATTTCCTTCATTGCCTTTTAGAATCTCTCCTCTCTTTCTGATGTCACTGTGGGCCACGACACTCATCTTGGTATCAATCACGGCCATGTATTCCACATCCCTGTTCGATTCTTTTCCCTTAAAAACGAGGTGATCTATCCCCAACGCGTCGCCGGAGATCAGGCTGTAGGCCGCTGCCGCTGCAGAACTCTTACTCAAAGATTCTGCCCTTTTAATAATTTCGTTGAGAATGACTCGGTTCGAAATCTTAACCGTGGCAAGAAAGGATACAAATGTGGTGAAGATGAGAAGGAGGAACACAAAGACAGTGAGTTTGAACCGGATGGTCTGAAACATTTTGAAAGTCCCCTCTATTGGGTAACTACTTCTGATTGAGCAAAATGAGTGCCAAAGGAGCACGAAACCAATAAAATCGGATAGTTCTTGCACTAAATCTATTGGAAATTTAAGGTAAAATGCTGGAAAATCCCGTAAGCCCTTGTAATACAGAAGTGGTTCAATTTGGTAGATAAGATCAAAAATTTGTCAATTGGACGACAATTCGACATGGCCGGAAGCTGCCCAAAGATTAGGCAGAAATGGCCTATCTCCTCTCCGCTTTTTTTGACTTGCCAAAAGAGTTGTAACCACGGACCAAAAACTTTTTTGAGTTTGCTTCCAAAAAGCCATCTGTCACTCCTGACTTTAGAGTTTTGGAAACGGTCTGAATTAAGTGTTCGGTTTTCTAGGATTCAACTTCTCTGGAAAGAACGGTCTGTCCTATTGGAAGAAGTTTTCACATTCGAGGGAAATAATTTAGAACATTTGGGAGGAACTCTTCCACTCTTAACGTCTCGCTAAAATAACGGTGCTGTCGGGAAGTAATATAATTCTAATGCCTTATGATGATAGTGAAAGTTTGGTACTGAATTTGCTCTTTGTAGTGAATTAAGAGTCAAATATATTTAAGTCCCGAAAGCTATGTTCAGATTTTTCGTTTCTTGAGGAGGCATCCGTTGAGAAAAAACATTAACAATTCAATTCGAATAATCGTTATCATCGCCTGCTCAGCCCTATTCTCATGTGCGACTACACAACAAAGGCAATTGAAATCAAGAGTTGCTGAGGTTTACAACAATCGGGGTTTTGCCTATTGCGAAATAGGTCAATACGACCAAGCTATCTCAGATTTCAGCAAGGCCATCGAAATCAATCCTCGGCTTGCCCCTGCCTACAACAACCGAGGGGCGGCCTACTTATATACAGCCCAATATGACCAAGCTATCTCAGACCTCAGCAAGGCCCTTGAAATAGAGCCACGGTTTGCTCAGGCCTATAACAACCGGGGGTGGGCTTATACAAAACTGCAGCAATATGATGAGGCTATCTCCGATTTTAATAAGACGATCGAAATAGATCCAAGGTTGGCCGAAGCTTACTTTTATCGAGCCATCGTCTATTCTCTTTTGGAGGAATATGATAAAGCTTTGTTAGATGCAATCAAGGCTCAAAAATTAGGTTATCAGATTCCGCCTGAGTTTCTTGATGATCTTCAAAAAGCTGGAGGAGGCATAGACGGGTAAGGATTGGTTTTGTGGAGTTACCTAACCGCTTTTGTTCATTCCTGCCCACTTAATGGTTATACATCATTTCTGCTGAAAGCCCCCCCTCACTCAAGGTGTGACAAATAGCCCCCCAACTTTTAAGTCCCACTATACAGTAACACACTTCAAGCGATGGTCGATGGGATAAGGTCGCAGATCGAAGCGAAGGCATGAAGCCTAGTCCTTGTAACCTACCAATTGACAATCTGTGTCTATAGGAATAAGCTGAAATCATGATCTAAGACATATGCAGAAAGAATTTTGACATTTTTCTGGATTTTCCCTCTCCCCGGTGGCCTGCCTGCGCGAAGCCCCGCTTTGCGGGACGAAGGCAGGGGTGAGGGATGGATGTTGAGGCGTCCCGCATTTAGGTTGATTCGGAACCTTTTTAAAAGGAGTCTTCGATGTGGCGTAAAGGCTGGCGCGACCACATCTGGTCCGCGATCGATCAACCATGGGATTTAATCATTATCGGGGGTGGGATCACCGGTGCCGGAGTGCTCCGCCAAGCAGTGGCATCAGGTCTGAAGGCTCTGCTCGTTGAAGCAAATGACTTCGCCTTTGGCACTTCCAGCCGTTCATCCAAACTGATCCACGGCGGCTTTCGCTATCTGCGCAACAAACAGATAAATGTCACCAAGGAATCGGTACGCGAGCGGGAGTGGATGCTGCGTGAAGCGCCGAACCTGGTCACTCCCCTCAGCTTCCTGTTGCCGAACTTTGACCGGTATCATTTCCCTTCGTGGAACCTCGCTTTAGGCGTGATGATTTATGATCTGCTGGCGCCAAAGTGGAACCACCGGAAATGTAGCCCCACCAAACTGCTGGAGGCTTGCCCGTTCCTAAATGCAGGGGGACTCATCGGAGGTTTCCAGTACTACGACGCTGTCATGGATGACGCCCGCCTCCTGTTGCGAATCTTGCGTGAGGCAGTGCAGTCAGGTGGTACGGCGCTGAGCTACACCAGGGCGGAAAGATTATTACGGACCGGCGACGGTCAGGTTTGCGGCGCGCTGCTGAGAGATAGGCTGTCTCCCGATGGCCGTACGGCTGAAGTGAAAGCTAAGGTGGTGGTAAATGCTTCCGGCGCCTGGTCCGACGAGGTTCGCAATCAGTTAGGACAGCTTGCCCGATTGCGCAGGCTGCGCGGCAGCCATCTGGTATTCGGCCGAGCCAGGCTTCCTGTCAACCAGGCGCTGACTCTCTTCCACCCACGCGACGGCCGTGCCATGTTCGTCATACCCTGGGAAGGAGCGACCATTGTCGGCACCACCGATATTGACCATGATCCTGCTCTTGATAAGAAATACCTTGAACCCTTCGCCAGCGGGGAAGAGATTGGCTACATGATGGAAGCGCTCTCGCTCCTGTTCCCAAGCCTCGGTTTAAGCGACAAGGATATGGTATCTTCCTTCTCGGGCCTTCGCCCGGTGATTCATACCGGCGCGGCAAGTCCCTCCAAAGAATCGCGCGCCCATGCTCTGTGGGAAGAGAACGGGCTGATCACGATCACCGGAGGCAAGTACACCACGTTTCGCGTGATGTCACGGCAGACAATGCGTAGGGTACTGGCGCGGCTTGGTAAGCCGCAGACGGCTGCCCGCGAACGTATCTTCGATCCGCTGCCAGACCTCTCGTCTTTCTCTCTTGAGCCCTCGCGCCTTGCTTATCTGGCAGGCCGCCACGGAAACGAGACTGCCGGGCTTTTAACGGCGGCTAAACAAGGCGAGCTGGAGCCTATCGAACAGCTTCCTAACACATGGGCGGAGCTGCGCTGGGCAGCGCGCGAGGAGGGCGTGGAACACCTGGACGATTTGCTTCTGCGAAGGGTACGCCTTGGTCTGCTTTTGCCCCGTGGCGCCGCTGACCTCATTGGACGCATCCGTTCCATCGTGCAGCCCGAACTTGGATGGAGCGATGATCGCTGGCAACAAGAGGAAGCGGCGTATCTGCAGACCTGGCAAAAGTATTACAGCACGAAGCCGGGGTAGAACCGGCGTCCCTCTTTTAGGGGTTGTACGGTAATCGAATGAAAGTGGGCAAAAACGGGACAAACAGCCGGGTTCCCTGCCTACCGGCAGGCCCTGAACCTAACATGGGACAAGGCACGCAGCTTTATAAAAGGGAGTCCCGCGTTTCGCGGGATTTGGCAAAGAGGGGTTAGGGGAGATTTTGACAACAATATGTTTTTCCAATTATGCACTCCTTAGTAATCGAATGCGATGGCATGCCGTAGCAAAAGGAAGCGGCTTGTTTCTGGGAGAAGAGGATGGCTAAAAAGGACGAGTTTTACCCCCAGTGGTGCGAGCAAGAACCTCCTCCGAGGTCCTTTCGCAGCCTGATCAAATACGGCGATCCAAAGGGTTTTAAGCATCCCAATCGCGGTCTCTTCAGGCTGTTGAAAGAGCGCCTCGGCATGAGCGACGAAGATTTTAAAAAGCCAAAGCTTTGCATGGAGCCCTTCGATGTTGAGATCCCTCCAAAGCTGGCGGAAGAGCATATTGAGGCAATGCGGCAGATTGTTGGCATAGAAAATTTTTTCACGGATACCTATAGTCGCACCCGTGCCTCTTTTGGGGCAGCCACGATCGATGCTCTGCGCTTGCGTCACAAGGTTGTTGAAAACATCGCCGACGCGGTTCTTTACCCGCGCAGCCAGCAGGACCTGGAAGCAATCGTCGGCTACTGTCATGAACATCGAATTCCTGTCTATGTGAACGGCGGTGGTTCTTCCGTCACCCGCGGCAAAGAGGCTGTCAAGGGGGGGGTCAGCCTCGATATGAGCGTCCACTTGAATAAAGTAGTGGCGTTCAATGAGGCCAACCAGACAATCACCGTTCAGGCCGGCATGTGGGGCCCCGAACTGGAGCGCATCCTGAACAACGCCCCGAAGACGCTGGCAGCCCGAAGGCGCTATACCTGTGGACATTTTCCCCAGTCGTTTGACCATTCCAGCGTGGGCGGCTGGGTGGTGACGCGCGGCGCGGGACAGAACTCCACGTACTACGGCAAGATTGAGGACATGGTGATCGCCCAGGACTACGTTACTCCCATTGGCGTATTCAAAACACCAGAATACCCCAGGAGCGCCACCGGCCCTGACTTCGACCAAATCATGATCGGAAGCGAGGGTACTTTCGGCGTCCTGATGAACGTCACCCTGAGGGTATGCCGCTACACTCCGGAAAATACCCGGCGCTTCAGCTACCTGTTCAAGAACTGGGAAGATGCCCGCAACGCTTGCCGTGAGATCATGCAGGCCGAATTCGGTTATCCTTCGATTTTCCGCCTTTCCGATCAGGAAGAGACGGATGTGGCCATGCGTACCTACCACGTGCATGGGACGCCTGCGGATACGCTGCTGCGGTGGCTCGACTATCAGCCCATGCAGCGCTCCTTGCTTCTGGGGACTGTAGACGGCGATTCGGATTTCACCCGGTTAGCAGCCAAAAAGGTCAGACGGGTATGCAAGAGATACCATGCCTTCACGCTGACACCTTTCAGGGTTGCGCAGGCATGGGAAAGGAGTCGCTTCACCGATCCCTTCATGCGCGAGGACCTCATGGATTACGGCATCATGATCGACACCCTGGAATGTGCGGTCACCTGGTCACAAATGGCTGAGGTGCATGAACAGGTGCGCTCTTTTGTGAAGCGCCGGCCGCATACCATCTGTATGAGCCATTTGTCGCACGCGTATCCTCAGGGTGCTAACCTCTATTTCATCTTCGTCGCCAGGATCGAAGATATCAACGAATACCTCACCCTGCAGTACGGCATACTGGAAGCTATCCTGAAGGCGGGTGCGGCAGTGAGCCACCATCACGGGATCGGAAAGCAGACCGCCCCATGGTTCGAAGAACAGGTAGGCGAGGGCTGGGTCGATGTGATCCGTGCCTTGCGCAGCCACTTTGATCCGAACCAGATCATGAACCCGGGCGGAACTCTGGCCCTCGATATGACCGAGGAGCAGAAAAAGAAACAATGGGGATTGAGAAAGTAATTTAGTGCTTTGGAAGAAACGATCCAATCCCCCTCCATCCCCCTTTGTCAAAAGGGGGAGCCTCTCTCCTTCCATTGGCAACGGGAGAAGTCTCTCTCCTCCCTTTGGTAAAGGTGTATAGACCGGAGAGATGGGTAACAGATGTGCCGGAGACATAGGTAACACTTTGTGTGGCATAATTTCCGAGAGATTGCATTTAAGGAGGAGATTATGCCATGGAAAGAGGTTAGCCTTATGTCGTTGCGTCGGGAGTTTGTTCAACTGACCCAAGGGCCTAAAATGAGCTTGGCTGAATTGTGCCGTAGGTTTAATATTAGTCGTAAGACGGGATACAAATGGTTGACTCGTTACAAAGAAGGAGGTGTAAAAGGGCTGCAAGACCGATCCCGCAGGCCTCACCGAATTGTCTTGAAGGTAAGGGAAGTGCACGAAAAGGCGCTTCTGCATTTGCGGAGAACCCATCCCACTTGGGGAGCGCGTAAACTTCGGCGGAAGTTGCAAGAGATGAGAATAGAACCTGTTCCTGCTTGCAGTACCATTACTACCTTTCTTCATCGTCATGGGTTGATTATCCCAGGCGGGGGGCGTCAGGACTGGCGGCGATTTGAATCCCCTGCTCCCAATGCTTTGTGGCAGATGGATTTTAAGGGCCCCGTATCGACCTTGGCGGGTCCGTGTCACCCCCTGACGGTCCTGGATGACTATTCGCGGTTTAACCTCTGCCTTAAGGCGTTGCCGAGCCAACAGGGGTCTGGGGTGCAGAGCACCCTGGAGAAGACCTTCAAACGCTATGGCCTTCCGGACGTTTTCTTGATGGATAATGGACCTCCTTGGGGCAATGACTCGGAGTACCGCTATACGACGTTGACGGTTTGGCTGCTTCGCTTGGGAATCCGGGTAAGTCATAGCCGCTCGTATCATCCACAAACCTTGGGCAAAGATGAACGGTTTCATTGGACCTTGGAAGAAGAGCTTCTCAGACGTTACCAATGGCAAGATCCCGTTCATCTTCAAGGGAAATTTGATCCCTGGAGGGATCAGTACAATTTTGAGCGACCCCATGACGCGTTGGATTTGGCGGTACCGGCTTCTCGGTATCGGCCCAGTCTGCGAAATATGCCCGAAATACTGCCTCCTATCGAATATCCAAGCGGCATGGAGGTTCGTAAAGTCCAAGACAAAGGGTATTTCTTCTTTCGAGGTAAAACATTTTGGGTCAGTCGCGCCTTTTATAGATATCCCATCGGGATCAGGCCTATGGCAACAGACGGTTTGTTTGAAGTGATGTTCTGTCATGAAGTCATCAGTAAGATTGATTTGAGAAGTTCTTCTTAACCTGTTACCTATGTCTCCGGTACGCTTGTTACCCATGTCCCCAGTCCGTACAAAAGGGAGGTCGGGAGGGATTTTACGAAGAAATTTCAGACAGCTAATCGTTGAGGTGAAACATGGCTGAGAATTTGCTGGCAATCGATAACGGCACTCAGAGCGTGCGCGCGTTGTTGTTCGATCCGCGAGGGAAGTTGATTGCAAAGCAACGTGTGCCTATCGAGCCATACTATTCAGATGCCCCTGGACTGGCCGAACAAAGGCCGCAAGTCTTCTGGAATGCCGTCTGTCATGCCTGCCAGGGCCTATGGCAGCAGTCGGGGGTCTTTAAGGACAGCATTGCTGCCGTCGCGCTGACCACCCAGCGCGCTACGGTGATCAACGTTGACCAAGAAGGAAATCCGCTTCGGCCGGCGATTATCTGGCTGGACAAGCGCCGTACTGAAGGACTACCCCGCCTCGGCGGGCTATGGGGCCTGGCGTTTGCGATTGCTGGAGCGAGCGAGACCGTAGCGTATCTTTGCGCAGAGGCGGAGGCGAACTGGATACGCACTTACCAACCTGAGATATGGAGCAAGACCTATAAGTATCTGCTGCTTTCCGGGTATCTCACGTTCCTGTTGACAGGCAGATTCATAGACTCGGTGGGTTGCCAGGTCGGCTACATTCCTTTCGACTACAAGCGCCACCGCTGGGCAGCTAAATGGGATTGGAAGTGGAAGGCCGTACCCATGGACCCAAGCTTGCTATCTGATTTGATACCTCAGGGACAGTTGCTCGGCCAGATCACCCGGAAGGCATCGGAAGCCACCGGCATCCCGGAAGGGTTACCTCTGATAGCCGCAGCAGCCGATAAAGCCTGCGAAGTGCTTGGGTCAGGGGCGCTGGAGCCCAATGTCGCCTGCCTGAGTTATGGTACTACCGCATCGATCAATACCACCCATGGCAAATATATCGAAGTGATCCGGCTCATTCCACCTTATCCCGCGGCGGAGCCAGGGTTCTATAACCTGGAAATCGAAATCTATCGCGGGTATTGGATGATAAGCTGGTTCAAGCGTGAGTTTGGACTGTCCGAGGTAAACATCGCCACTGAGCGAGGTGTAGAACCGGAGGTATTATTTGACGACTTAGTGAACGCTGTGCCGGCAGGTTCGCAAGGACTGGTGCTGCAGCCATATTGGTCTCCGGGGCTGCGCCATCCCGGGCCCGAGGCGCGTGGGGCCATTATCGGGTTTAGCGAGGTGCACACCCGGGCTCACGTTTACCGCGCGATTCTGGAAGGACTGGCCTATGCTCTAAGAGAGGGAAAGGAACGCACCGAAAAGCGGAGCGGCGTTCCTGTTACGGACCTGAGGGTCGCCGGCGGAGGCAGCCAGAGCAATGCTGCGATGCAGTTGACCGCAGATGTCTTCGGCATAACCGCTGCCCGGCCGCATCTTTACGAAGCTTCAGGACTGGGAGCGGCCATGGATGCCGCAGTGGGTGTTAAGGTTCACCCCGATTTCAAGGCTGCGGCAGCCGAGATGGCACACAAGGGTCAGAGCTTCGAGCCAGACCCGAAAACTCACGAGCTCTATGACGAGCTCTACCATCAGGTGTATCTTAAGATGTACGACCGCCTGCGGCCGCTTTATCAGAATATCCGTCATATTTTTGTGAAGCGTTGATCTATAGCTCCATTTGGAACTGCCGCCAGAATACCAGGAAAGCCATCCATGCTGCGTTAAGTACTTCCTGAAACTTTCACTTTCCAAAAACCCAAGAGTGGTGCATAGTACAAACCATAACCAATAAATGAGGGATTCACCTTACGGAAGTGCGAGATTTCTGGAATCTCATTGACAAAAGGCACTCAAACGGGTAGGATTTTTATGAAATTATAAATTGCAGCATAATAATTGCTAGGCAGCGTCAGTTGAGGAGATCATGATAAATCAGCCGATATCACAATATATATGGTTTGGTCTGTTCTGGCGCTTCTTGCAGGACGCCCAAACAGGCTTCCATATTCACGGGGAAAACTTAGTTTTGGCGAACATCTCACGCGTCCTTGAGGGGTTAGAGAGTCTGGGTTTGTTAGTCACTCTTCGCGCCGCTAAGGACCTCGGGCAGCTTCGGGATGAGTTGCAGGTGATGCCAGCCGGCAGCACACTCACCGCCGCTCAGGCTACCAATCTCCAAACACTCATGAACGACCTGCAACGAACACTAGCGGCAGAAGCACAAGGGAACTTTGCCTACATCGTCACCGACAAGCGCCTAGACGTAAGAAAGCTGCTAGCCCGCCCGCAGGATCTCTTTGCACCTGACGTCTTTCAGAACCTCCCCGAGGTGGCCAAGTATGACTTTGCCGAAGCTGCGCTATGCATCGCATTTGAGCGGCCTACGGCCGCGGCTTTCCATCTTCTAAGGGGGACGGAGGATGTCCTGCGTACCTTCTACTGCACAGTAGTTAGGCGAGATAGAGTAGACCCGCTGCTCTAGGGCCCCATGGTCGAGGGGTTAAAGAAGCGACGTAGCTCACCCCCAGTCGAACTTCTGAACAATCTCGATAATATTCGAACTTCGTTCCGTAACCCAACTCAGCACCCTGATAAGGTCTATGATATCCAAGAGGCTCAAGACCTGTTTGGTCTGAGCATCGATGTTGTCAACCGAATGGTGCGTAATCCAGTTTGGTCCCGCGCTTGATGTGGAGTGTTACACTCGATTTCAATCGTAAATCTTCAGATCATATAGAGAGCGTATACTCGCTCTTTGTAGGTGTTATCGCCAACCAAAAGATAATCCAGTCTATCCTCATTACCGGACTAGGTCACACCAGCCCGACGAATCTTACCAAAGACTCTGGCAATACTCACTGTTTAGCTAGCTTTTCAATGAAATCTAAATGGATGACCGAAGGATCGCTGCGCTAGTTGAATCTAATTTAATCTGTAAAAATTAGGATTTGACGATACTCACACTGTCCGGTTGACTTCGGTTACAGATCCAAGGACCCATTCTATTAAAGGTGGTACAGGACGCATGAGTGGCGCTGTTTCGATTATGAGCATTAGTAAAAAGGGATCAAAAAAACCCTTTTGACAAAATTGGACAAAGGGCATGTTTCGAATCAGGTTCCCTTAAAAAAGTTCTCCCACGAGTCTAGCAAATTCAAAGGGTTGCAAGTTTTGGAAAAGGGCATTGTATTTGCATGGGATTGTTTAACAGGAGGGTCGCCCCATGAATGTTCGCTTGCCTTTTTTGGCAATATTTTTGGTTTTCTTCCATCTGTTCTTTGTTCAAACCAACCCTTGCCTCGGTCAACATTCTCCTAAGGAATCCTTTTCCTTGCTGGCGAAGAATGAAGAGGCGGCTTCCACTAACGAGGATTCGAAAGTGATGCCTCCCAAGGCTATTGAGCAATACGAAAAGGAGAGGCTTGCCAAGATGGAGCAAAACGTCGGCAGACGGCTGATGACCGCCCCAACTACCAATCCCATGGAGTTCTACGAATTCCCGGATGATCTGGAGAAAAAGATCAGAGTAAAGAGAGAGAAAGAAGGTTTCATCATTGAGAAAGTGGTCCAGAATCGTTCGGGGACGATGAACTTTTATCAGGTAAAATTTGATTCTGGAGAAACGGGTTATTTAGCCGCAGACGGAAATAATTTGGAAATAAGGATTGAGGAAGGGAGTCTCATTTCTGTCCAGAAGAAGGCCAGAATGATCAGCAGAGGTCAGAGTCAATCGAAGGTCCGTTCTTCTCGGGCCGTGGACCTGGTGAAGCATCATGCGACTCTGACCGATCCCGCGACCGGCAGGAAAAGGTCTGTCGAAATGAGGATGATCGAAGAGAGAGCACGATCTTTCCCGAATCTAAAATGGAGGTATGAAGCAGAGGAAATCGGAAAGAATATATACCGGGTCACACAATATTCGAGGGGAGAGGCAGGTCCTTCGCTGACCAGGACGTGGATTGTGGATCTCTCAACAACAGAAGTGAATCCTGAAAATCTGGCCGCGAAGGAGATGTATCGGCACTAACGCGATCCCAATTAAGCAAACGCAAAAACCTCCTGATCCAATCTACCTTCATTACCGCATCACACTTGCCTAACGAATCTTGGCCAAGGGAGTCAGAATTTGTTAACTGGATAGATGGCTGTTCAATGAAAAGTGAATGGTTAATTTTACTCATTACGTTTTATACCCGGCGACCGGGGATCTTTAGATTGTAACGCGGGATGGGCGGAGTCGTTGCTAACTTCCTGCAAGAGTGATTCTTGGACGTTCCTTTAAGTTAGGAGATTTCAATCTTAAATCAACAAAAAGCGACAGACCTGCCTCACATTCTTTGAGAAGCAATTTAAGACTTTTGTGTAAATCTCTTTCCCTTATGGATTCCATTAAAAATAAAATTTCTTTAATTTCCAACCCTTAAATTTGGCATATAATATGCAGTTTTAACCTCAGGCGCTTTGATTCCGCCCGACTCATTATGGTATCTCCTTTCTTTGCACCTTCGGGGGGTGGATCAGGGAAACCCCCCGCCAATTCTGTGTATGTTGGTTTACGAGCTATACGCATTCAATAAGGCAAAAGGGTGTGAGCTCATGGGGGTATTACCGGAGAGGAGAAACAACCCTCAGAGAGTAACTAAGGAATCGATCTTGAATTGGGGAAAAAAATATTTTGGTATCCACTTGAACGCCTCTGCTATGTACCTTATTGAAGTAAAGGTAAATGTGGAGGCAATCCGCTCAGGAACCAAAGAACTTTATCTATACAATTTGATGAGAGGACGGAAAAGGTCGTAATACTAATTTTGTTTTCTTCCATTTTAGTTAGCTTGAGATGATTTATTTCATGCTGGCCTAGCGAGCAAAAAATCAAAATAATAAGTTATTAAGGAGCCAAACGTCTAGAATAATATGTACTCGGAGGTGGCAATAGCAGGGTGATAGTATATAAAGTTCTCTATAAAAATTATGAGCTTAAACAAGGCCAATTGATGGGTGCATTGGCAGAGAGAAGGAAGGATTTAAGGGGAAAGAACAGAGTTGAGTCTGGAACGAAATGGGCAAAATTAGTATTTGGCCAAATGGTGAGAGATAAACAAGCGATCTTTGTTATACCCTATGAGTTGGACTTGAAAGACAATACCATAACGCCTGTGGAGAAAACGGTATTCGGTAAGGTGGAATCTTTCGGGGTGCTGAGGCGGCTAAATTAAGAGTTGCAAAGGATTAATCAAGAATTTGGCTAATCTGTCGAATGGGTGTGACATTCGTAAAATTAGGTATATCTCCTCGGATGGTCAAACCCACCTCGGCCACTCCTCTGTCATACCCATCCTTAGACCCAAAGTAGAGGTGTCCAACACAAATATAAGGTGGGGATTGTCCACCTCCACCGGAGATCCCTTTATCTACTTCCGTTTTGATTAGTCCAAATGGTTTCAAAAGTTTATCCACTAATTCCATATGCTTTGTTCGATAGTAGCTGATATCGAATCTTCCCCCTTCTTGATTCGGATACATGACGCTTACCCTAAACATGATTCCTCCTCCACAGAAACCAAAATTTTATTTGATAAGTTCCGATTTTTAGCCACAAATATAGAAACAAATGAAAGTATTGTCAATATGTATAATCCAATACCAAGGGTTATACTTCCAAATTGGAATCTTCCCATTTTTTGGGGAGCTTCTGCTGATTACTGGGTGAAGTCTTCAGAAGGGATCTTCTGAGTGGAGCATCTACATATAAGAGAAAGGCGATAACCCTAAATCTTTTTAAAAGAAATCTTCACTTTTTGGGGCATCCTATGTTAATCCGTGCGGGGTGTGTTTGCCTATTTCTTAGGCAACCAAGGGATAACAACGCAACATTGCTTCCTGTAATCGTTGCCTACCAGATTTTGACCATTATGCAAGATTTCATTTGGTAATGGTTATCTAGTGTGCTGAGTTATAAATTTGTTGACAAATTACCTTTGTTGCTATATAGTGGGTGGAGAAAGGAGAACGACCATGACCATTGGACGTCCAATACCTCTCCTCCACCTGAGCGACGATGAACAGGAAACTCTCGAGCGATGGGCTCGAAGACGAAAAACTGCTCAGGCATTGGCTTTTCGAGCACGCGTTATTCTTGCCTGCGCGGAAGGCAAGAAGAATGGCGATGTGGCTGCCGCGTTTCGCGTAACCCGGCCCACCGTGGGGAAATGGCGGGCGCGGTTTATCGCACGTCGTTTGGATGGCCTGCTCGATGAGCCTCGTCCGGGAGCTCCTCGGCAAATCACCGACATGGATGTGGAGCGGGTAATTACCCAAACCCTTGAGTCGACTCCCAAAGATGCGACACACTGGAGCACCCGTTCGATGGCGAAGGCGTCGGGATTGACCCAGAGTGCTGTGAGTCGGATCTGGAGGGCTTTTGCACTTCAGCCCCATCGGACCGAGACGTTTAAGTTGTCGAAAGATCCGTTGTTCATTGAGAAAGTGCGAGATATTGTGGGGTTGTATTTGAACCCACCGGATCGAGCCTTGGTCTTGTGTGTGGATGAGAAGTCGCAAATTCAGGCGTTGGATCGAACCCAGCCTATCTTGCCCATGCGTCCAGGGCAGATCGAGCGGCGCACTCATGATTATACCCGCTATGGAACGACGTCGCTCTTTGCCGCGCTCGATGTGAAGACGGGCCAGGTGATCGGCGAATGTCATCGTCGGCATCGATCGATTGAATTTCGCAAATTCCTGGATACGATTGATGATGCCGTTCCTGCGGATCTCGACCTCCATCTGGTTCTGGACAATTATGGGACTCATAAAACGCCCATGATCCAGCGTTGGCTGGCAAAGCGGCCTCGCTATCATTTGCATTTTACTCCCACGGGGGCCTCGTGGATCAATGAGGTCGAGCGCTGGTTTGCCGCTCTGACCGAGAAACAGCTTCGGCGCAGCGCCCATCGAAGCACTCGAGAGTTGGAATTGGCTATTGAACGGTATTTGGAAATTACCAATAAGCACACGAAACCCTTTAAATGGACTAAAACAGCAGACCAAATTCTTGCTACGATTGCAAGATTTTGTAAACGAATTAATGACTCACCACACTAGAATATTGACCAAAATATTTCTGGTCCTTTTTGGTTGACATTCAACTCCGTTCTTCATAATATTTAACGCATCCAAAGGCGGACTCTTACCATTTGATGGGTGAGAAGTTATCTGTTGTATGAGTAGGCGTTTTCGAGATACTTCTGGAATGGACGATTGCAAAAATATTGTTGAAAGGAGGACGAGATGAGAGACGTTGTGATTGTGAGTGCGACGAGAACACCCATCGGGGATTTCGGCGGGTCATTAAAGGATGTCTCAGCAACTTCTTTAGCGATGGCGGTCATTGACTCCTCTTTTCGGCAGGCTGGTATCGAAAAGAGGTTCGTTGAGCAGGTGATCATGGGAAACTGTTTTGAACCGCTGGATCAAAATGTTGCGCGAATCGCAGCAGTCAAATGTGGTCTCCCCCTTGAAACGCCTGCCTTCACGATTGTGGTCAATTGTGCGTCTGGAATGCAGGCGATGATCTGTGGAACCCAGGCTATCCGAGATGGTGACGTGGGTGTAGTCCTGGCCGGAGGGGTTGAAAGCATGAGCAATGCTCCTTACATTCTTACGACGACTCGTTGGGGCCAGCGTTTTCACCATGGACAGTTGATCGATATGTTATGGAGAGCTATGCAGGAGTATCCTATTGGTGCTGGAATGGGGTTAACAGCGGAAAATCTAGCGGAGAAGTATGGGATTTCGAGGGAAGAACAGGATAAGTTTTCGTTGGTCAGCCAACAGAGAGCTTGTAAAGCAATTCAAGAGGGAAGGTTCAAGGACGAAATCACTCCTGTCTCCATTCCTCAGAAAAAAGGAGAGGCAAAGATTGTTGATACCGATGAACACCCAAGACCTGATGTGACCATGGAAAAACTGGCCAAGTTGCCTCCGGCCTTTAAAAAGGGTGGAACCGTGACAGCAGGAAATTCATCAGGGCTCAATGATGCCGCTGCAATGACTCTACTAATGTCGAAAGAAAAAGCGAAAGAAATAGGGCTAAAACCTTTAGCCAAAATATTGGGTTATGCGATCGTTGGTGTGGACCCATCCTATATGGGTATCGGACCTGTTCCTGCCACCCAGAAAGTATTAAAGAAGGTTGGCCTTCCCCTCAAGGATATTCAGCTCATCGAAATCAATGAGGCCTTTGCCGCACAGTATTTGTCCTGTGAGAAAGAGTTAGGAATAAATAGGGAGATTGTCAATGTCAACGGCAGTGGCATTGCACTAGGCCATCCTGTAGGGGCAACAGGATGCCGGCTGGTCGTGACGCTCATCCATGAGATGGCCAAGAGGGATCTCACTTTGGGACTTGCTACGCTTTGCGTTGGAGGGGGCTTAGGGTTCGCCATGGTGATTGAAAGGGGGTGATGGGGGTTATCTTAAAAGGGTAACAAGCTGTATGCCATTTTAGCTCACTCATTCTATTTTGAAAGGAGGTTCGTATGAAGAAGAGGGTTAAAAGGGGTGTAAATCGAAGAGAATTTATAAAAGGAATGGGCGCATTAGGAGCAGTGGTCACCCTCTCTGGATTTCCTCGATTAGCCCATTCTGTAGAAGAAATAAGGTTTGGTGTGGTTGAACCTTTGACCGGTCCTTTGGCTCCCTTGGGTTTGAGTGATCGAAGAGGCTATGAACAGGCAGTGGATGAGATCAATACTGCAGGCGGAATCAAATCGTTGGGCGGTGCCAAATTGAGGATCATGCTCGGGGATAGCGAAGGAAAACCCGAGGTGGGAATGGCGGAGACGGAAAAGCAGATTCAAAACGGTGCAGTTGCTGTCATGGGAGCCTTTCAAAGCGCTGTCGTTTTTGCTACTACGCAGGTGGCAGAGAAGTTTAAGACCCCCTTCATCGTAGGTATTGGCGTGGCCGAGTCGATCACACAGCGTGGATTCAAATATACCTTCAGACCCATTGCTACGGACGCATGGCACATTCGGGATGAATATGAATATTTGGGTTATATTCAGAAAAAAAAGGGGATCAAGATAAAGAATATCGGAATATATTATGAAGATACCCTTTGGGGTCAATCGAGTGCAAAGGCCTGGAAAAGGCTGGCTACGGACAAAGGGTATTCGATTGTAGCCGATCTTCCGTATCCTCACGCCACCTCAGATCTGACGGGTGTGATTTCAAAACTAAAAGCTGCTAATCCAGATGTGGCCTTAACTGTTGCTTACATTTCTGATGCCATTCTCTCAACAAAAGCGATGAAAGATCTTGACTTTGACACACAGGCCATCATTGGCATGGGTGGAGGACATCAAGATGATGCCTACATCAAGACGTTGGGGAGACTGGCAGAATACGTCTCCGTGTGCGAGAACTGGGAAAATGACTTAAAGATTCATGGGGTCAAAGAGGCCAATGAGAATTTTCTGAAGAGAAATGGCGTTGAGATGGACTGTGTCGCCTCCATGTGCTACACGTGTGTTTATGTACTTAAGGATGCCCTTGAGAGAGCAGCATCAACGGATCGTGAAAAAATACGGGAGGCTCTTACGAAGACCAATTTGAAACCAGGAGAAAAAGGAAACATCCAACCTTGCGCCATTATCTTTGGCGAGGACGGGCAAAATAGAGATGCGAGAACGGTGATTGCTCAGATTCAAAATGGGAAGCGTCGTTCCATTTTCCCTGAAGAGTATGCTGCCAGCAA
Organism: uncultured delta proteobacterium; assembly: GCA_963765435.1. Lineage (GTDB taxonomy): Bacteria > Desulfobacterota > BSN033 > BSN033 > UBA1163 > UBA1163. The sequence goes on along the minus strand of CAVXWK010000001.1, from coordinate 1,795,580 downwards.
ACCCATTTGGCCGATGCCCAAGTGGAAAGATCGTAAATAATCGTCTTTAGCAAATCTCAGAGAGAGCAGGGATGGATACCAACATTTTGGTTCAAGCCCTCATCAGCGGGCTCCTTATGGGCGGGATCTATGCATTGGTTGCTGTCAGTCTGAACTTGATCTTCGGGGTGATGAAGATCATCAATTTTGCCCATGGCGCCTTTATGATGCTTGGCATGTATTTCACTTACTGGGTTTCGATCTTTTTGGATATCCATCCTTATCTTTCTCTATTCATAAGTATGTCTGCTCTCTTCGTAATTGGCTTCTTTATCCAATATGGTTTGATCAATCGGATCATCGAAGCCCCTGAACATAATCAACTTCTTTTAACATTAGGCATCGCCCTTTTCTTTGAGAACTTGGCTTTATTCCTATGGAGCCCGAACTATCGGATGTTACAGGTGACAACCTTAGCAGGGGCCATGCATACACACAAGCTGATGTTCAGCACTCCCCGGATGATCGCTTTTGGAGCGGCCCTTACGATGACCTTACTGCTCTATCTCTTCTTGACCAAAACTGATTCTGGAAAAGCAATTCGAGCTATTTCCCAAGATCGCGAGGGAGCACATGTGATCGGCATCAATATGAAGATAATATATTCCGTCGCTTTTGGGATTGGGTCAGCCTGTGTCGCTGCTGCAGGCACTATAATCACCCCTTTCTTCTATATCAGCCCTACGGTTGGACAGGTCTTCGTCATCACAGCGTTTGTCATTGTTGTCTTGGGTGGGCTGGGAAGTTTCTGGGGAGCATTTTTTGGAGCTCTCATTGTAGGAATCGCAGAATCTCTTGGAGAAGTTCTGCTCCCTGGCTCTTTGAAGCAAGTGCCCATCTATTCCATCTTTATTCTCACTCTTCTGCTCAGACCGAAAGGGTTGTTCGGGAAGAAGCATGTTTAGAAATGGAACTCGAAAGATACTTTTCTTTTGGTTCGCCTTTATTTTGATCGCCGTTCTGCTACCCTTTCTACTCCCCTCCTATTTCGTCCACGTTCTCATTATGATTCTCTTTTACGGATTTTTGGGAACGAGTTGGAACATCTTGGGAGGATATGCTGGTCAATTTTCTTTCGGACACGCTGCTTTTTTTGGAATAGGCGCTTATACTTCAACATTAATTTTTGTGAATTGGGGCATTAGTCCATGGATTGGGATGGTTTTCGGTGGCCTTCTGGGAATGTTATTAGGGCTCTTGATAGGCTCTCTTTGCTTCCACTATGGATTGAAAGGACCCTATTTTGCCTTGGCGACATTAGCGTTCGCTGAATTGTTGCGTTTGATCTCTCTAAACCTCGACCTGACCGGGAAGGCGATGGGCATCCTCATTCCACTTAAAGGAAATGCCCCCCTCTCTTTTCAGCATGAATCGAAGATTTTCTACTACTTTGTGATTTTACTGATGTTCATTGGTGTTCTTTGGGTTGCCCGGTGGATTGATAGGGGAAGAATCGGCGACTATTTTGCTGCCATCCGGGAGGACGAAGATTCAGCCGAGGCGATCGGGGTCAACACATTTGCGTACAAGCTTTTGGGTATCTTGATCAGTGGCTTTCTCACGGCCCTTGGGGGAACCTTCTATGCTCAGTATTTCCTTTACATCGACCCAGAGGTCACCTTCGGCATCGGCACCTCTATTGAAATTTTTTTAAGGCCCATCGTCGGGGGCATGGGGACCGTGTATGGCCCTATCATCGGGGCCTTGGTGCTGGGCCCTTTGGGCGAGGTGACCCGGGGAATATTGGGTGGTTACCACGGGGTCCATCTCATGATCTACGGGGCCATTTTGGTTGGCGTGATTGTCTTCCTCCCCAAAGGGATCTATGGATGGCTCGATGGTTTCATCAGGGGAAATAAAAGGTAAAGAGTATGCCATCCTTGAAAATAGAAAATCTGTCCAAGTCATTCGGTGGATTGATGGCGGTCAACCACGTAACATTTGAGGTCGGAGAAGGGGAGATTCTGGGTTTAATCGGCCCCAATGGATCAGGCAAAACCACCCTGTTCAATCTCATCTCCGGTTTTTTCCCTCCTGATACGGGAAGGATTTATTTAGGAGAGGAGAGTTTAGTCGGCCTCAAACCCCATCAGATTTGCAAGAGAGGGATTGGCAGAACTTTTCAGATTGTCAAACCCTTTCCTCATCTGAGTGTGATGAGAAATGTTAGAGCAGCGGCGTTCAACAGGGAAAAAGAGACCAACCGGGCAAATCGTCAATCGGAAAGCCTCCTTGAATTTGCGGGTCTATGGTCAAAGAGAAATGAACTTGCAGGCAGTCTCACCTTGGCAGAACGAAAACAGTTAGAATTGGCCAGGTGCTTGGCCACCCAACCCAAATTCCTCCTGCTGGACGAGGTGATGGCTGGTCTAAACCCTGTCGAACAGAAACAGATGATCGAGTTGGTCATCAAGATCAGGGAGCGGGGGATCACCATCATCGTGATTGAACACACCATGCAAATCATCATGACCATATCGGATCGGATAATCGTCTTATGCTTTGGAGGGATGATTGCTCAGGGAGTGCCCGGAGAGGTAGCGCAAGATCCCAATGTCATTAAATCCTATTTAGGGGAGAAATATCGCTTTGTTTGATGTTAAACAGATTTCCGCAGGATACGGCGACATTCAAATCCTTCATGCGATTTCCCTGAAGATTGAACGGGGAGAGATCGTATCCGTGCTAGGGGCAAACGGCTCAGGGAAGACGACTCTGCTCCTCACCCTTTCGGGAGTTCTACGGCCGACAGCTGGGGAAATTTACTTTTCCGACAGACGGGTTGATTGTTTAGAACCTCACCTGATTGTCAAACAAGGAGTAGTCCGAATCCCTGAAGGGAGAAAGATTTTCCAGGAAATGACCATACTCGAAAATCTTGAATTGGGAAGCTATATCAGGACGGCCAAAATACATCGGAAAGAGAACTTGGTTAAGGTATTTACCTTATTCCCCCGCCTTGAGGAGAGGAAGCATCAACTCGCAGGAACGCTCAGCGGAGGAGAGCAACAGATGTTAGCCATCGGAAGAGGCTTAATGACAATTCCCCGGATTCTCATGTTGGATGAACCTTCTTTAGGGCTTGCCCCTTTGATCGTCATGAACCTCTTTGAAGTGATCAAGAGGATTAACCAAGAAGGGACGACGATTCTATTAGTAGAGCAAAACGTGCATCTCGCCCTCTCTACCGCTCAAAGGGGATACGTCATCGAGAATGGAAGAATTGTTTTGGAAGGAGGGAGTGATAAACTTTTAGGGGAAGATTATGTGAGAAAGGCTTATTTAGGGATTTAGAGGGAGGCCAAGTGAAAGGCTTGGGGAGTAAGATGGGTTGGGAGATCGTGGAGGAGGAATGGCCTGATTTTAAAGGGAGAATTTTTAAAAACAGGCCAAAAAATGTCGTGGAATTGCTGAAAAATGCTGTCCAAAAATATCCGGACAAAGTGGGCTTTATCGGGGACAACTGGCGTTTAACCTTTAGGGAATTTGACGGAATCGTTAACCGGATTGCAGCCGGACTGGAGAAATATGGAGTCAAGCCGGGAGACCATGTGGCCGTCCTCTTAGGCGTCCAGATGGAATTCCCCTTCAGCTTTTTTGCATTGATGAAATTGGGAGCGATCATCGTGCCTCTTAATACCCGATTTAAGGGTGAGGAATTAGCCTATGAGATAAACGATTCCGAGAGCAAGCTACTGATTGTCGATGAGGAATACTGGCCCTTTATTGATTCTGCAAGGGGCCAGCTGAAAACGATTCAGAGGATATTTTTCAATGGGCTTCATGCCCCCGAGGGAACGCTCTCTTTTTCATTGTTAAAGGAAAACAAAGAAGAAGTCTTTACAAGGGCCGCCTTATCCGAATCGGATGACGCCGCCATCATGTATACTTCGGGTACAACGGGCAAACCGAAGGGTGCCATCCTCCATCAGCGGGGCTTCGTATTAACGGCGATGCTTGTGAGCGACTTTATTCAATTTGAGCCGGAAGACAAGATGATGTGCTGCATTCCCCTTTTTCATATCACAGGCCTTTCCTGTTTAATGCTCCCCCCCATTTTCAGCGGGGTCGCATGCGTCTATATGAGGACATTTAAGACCAAGGATTTTTTGGAGATCATGGCTAAGGAAAAAGTGACACAGTACATGGGGGTCGTTAACGTTATCTGGCTAATGGTCAATCACCCTGATTTCGATCAATATGATTTTTCTTCTTTGCGGACGGCCTTATTCGGGGGCTCGCCTGCCACAGAAGAGATGGTTACGGGTATCTTCCATAGACTGCCGCATATTCAGATCAGTGTGGGATACGGGCTGACGGAATCCTTCGCCATTGTAACGTCAACGCCCTTTGAGGATGCCCTTGGCAAGATAAAAGCTGTTGGCAAATGCCTTCCAACGGTAGAGGCAAAGATAGTGGACGATGAAGGTCATGATCTGCCAGCGGACGGGATAGGTGAGATTGTGTTAAAAGGTGCAAAAACGTTTAAAGGATACTGGAAGAAGCCGGAGGCCACGAAGCAAACGATTGTGGATGGCTGGCTTCATACAGGGGATATAGGCAAGGTTGATGACGAAGGCTTTATCTACATATTAGACCGCAAGAAAGACATGATTAACCGAGGCGGAGAGAAGATTTATTCTCTCGAGGTAGAGAATGTCATCTCAGGACATCCGAAAGTGCTGGAAGTGGCGGCGGTGGGAGTCCCTGACCAATTTTTTGGCGAGGCAGTGAAGGTAGCTATCGTTTTAAGGCCTGGTCAAACTGCAGACGACGAGGAGATTAAGAATTTCTGTTCTCAACACCTGGCAGATTATAAGGTTCCCAAATACGTAGAATTTTTAGATGCGTTGCCCAGAAATCCTGCCGGTAAAGTAGTTAAAGGGGATCTTAAATATATTAAAAAGTGAAACTCCGCCCTGTGGTCGGGGGCTTCACTAAATCATTGGCGAAGGAAGTCGCAAAAAAGAATATCACCGCAGACGTCGTTATCTGTGGCTTCCTCACCACCGACCACGACTGCTGTTCTTTTTAGCGCTGGGAAGAGACTTTAGAAGATACGTCATATAGAAATTTTGTGATTGATCATCACACATGGTTTTTGCTTTGAGAGATAGTAAGTTCTTCTTAAACGATCGCTTCAACATCGTTTCTGGACCTAATCAAGCTGTTGCGATCAAAGGTGTAGAAGAGGTGGATTAACAAATGGTAAGAAAATCTGGGTATTATTAACAGATGGGAATGGACAATGAAAATCGTCAGATATAAAACAGATATGGAACCTCAATATGGGATTGTTGAAGGCGAACAACTCTTCCCATGCTTTGGAGATCCTTTTACAGGACTAACGAAGCAAAAAAAAGCATTAGACTTACGTTCAGTAAAGCTCCTATCACCTGTTTCTCCTCCCAATATTGTCTGCGTTGGCCTGAATTATAGAAAACATGCTGAGGAAGCAGGTGTAAATTTCCCGTCAAAGCCATTGATTTTTTTGAAGGCGACCACATCTATTTGTGGGCCAGGCGATTCAATTGTCCTTCCTTTTCATGATCCGGAAAAGATTGATTATGAGGTTGAGTTGGCAATTGTTATCGGTAAAAGAGCTAAATGGGTCCCCAAAGAGAAAGTACCCGAAGTTATTTTGGGATATACGATTGCTAATGACATTTCTGACAGAGAGGCACAATTTCAAGAAATCCAGTGGGCTAGAGGGAAGAGTTATGATACGTTTTGCCCTTTAGGACCGACTATTGTCACCGATCTTAACGGAGACAACCTTGACCTCACATGCAAAATTGACGGAAAAGTAATGCAAGCATCCAATACCTCTGATATGAGTTTTTCAACTTGCCAACTTGTTTCATATATCTCTGAATGTATGACGTTGCTTCCAGGGACAGTCATCCTAACTGGTACCCCTGAAGGGGTTGGCTTCGTACGAAAACCTCCGGTGTTTCTCAAAGATGGGCAAAGGGTGGAGTGTGAGATTAAGGGGATTGGTATTCTTTCCAATCCAGTGATTCGGCAGGGGTAAACGTGGACCATCTCACATCGAAAGATGGCGTCCCCATTGCGTATGAATGTAGCGGCACAGGACCTCCGCTGGTTTTGGTACACGGTTCTGCTGCGGATCATAGACGTTGGAGGCCGGTCCTCGAGAAAATGGAAAAATATTTCACCGTTTACGCGATGGATCGTAGAGGTCGCGGTCAGAGCGGGGATGCCGAGCCTTATGCTATAGAGCATGAATACGAAGATGTGGTGGCCGTCGTTGATTCTATTTCTGGCCCAGTGAACCTCCTCGGGCATTCCTTTGGTGCCCTATGCGCTTTGGAAGCCTCTCTGAAGACGCTCAACCTTCGAAAGCTCATTTTATATGAACCTCCAATATCCACTCATATTGAAAAAAGCTACCCTCCCAACGCGATGGACAGAATAAACTCCTATCTGCATGTCGGAGAAGGCGAGAAAGCCTTGCTCATTTTTCTCCAGGAGATCGTTGGCATCCCAACGAGTGAAACAAATATGTTGAGATCCAGCCCCGGGTGGCCCTTAAGGGTAGCCGCAGCCCACACCATTCCCCGGGAGGAAGCGAGTGTCAACTCCTACATCTTCAACCCTGAGCGGTTTTTCCAAATGGAAATACCAACGTTACTGCTTCTGGGTGCGGAAAGCCCTCCATTCTACAGTGCCGCGATCGAAACGGTAAAAAGATCTATTCCCCATAGTAGAACTGCAATGATGCCCGGTCAACGGCATGCCACGATGGACACAGCTCCGGAACTATTTTTGCGTGAGGTTATAGGATTCCTGACTGAGAGAGAATGAGTCAATTTGACCACCTTTCAGATTAAGTACCGTTCAGGACAAATTACGACACCGAAGGAGTTTCGATAGCTGCTATGAACCCTCTGCTTCCGACACTTCAAAAAAGCGAGGATTTGATTTCCATATGTTCACCTCGGATACGTGATTTCAACCCGTAACCCGCAGCCCAAGATGTCATCGTTAAGCAACTATTTGTAGATGTTATCCACACCCCCTTTTTCGAGGACTCCTTCCTGTAGCCACCGCTTGACAGATTTCGACCCCAATGCAAAGCTTCATTTGGTAATCGGTATCTGCAACACTGGCCTAAAATTGTCCTTAGTATCTTGTGGTCATTGTTGCTTGACATACAAGGCTGTTTTTCGTATTATCAAACCACCCAAAAGAGAGTTCTTATCAAATCTTATCAAAAAAATCACAAAATCTCGAAAAAAAAAGCAAAGGAGCAGACTGGTTTTTTGCAACAGGGAAGGATACAGTAAAATTAATGGAATTCAATATCAGGCATCTTCCCATTCGAGCCCTTCGCATCGAAATGAAGATCTGGGAGGAGGAAAAATTTTATCAAAAGGTGATGGAAATTTTTTTGGCAAAAAAGAAAGATACGGATGAAATTAAATAGAATCAGTTCAAAAAGAGAAAAATATGGAAGGTAGAACTCCCTTAAAAACTGACGGCTCCAGGTGTGCCCAATGTCTGAACTGCCAGCTCGTTTGCTCTATTACCTATGCAGGAATCTTTAACCCGGGGATGGCCAGGTTGAGAATTTCCGCAAGGGAGCCCCGTCAGATCGCATTCGAACCCGAATGCACTCAGTGTGGTCTATGCGCCCGCCATTGTCCTTACGGTGCGATTATCGCAGCGAAGGAGGAAGGATGAACGGAGGATATGCAGGCCAGATTCTGCTGATCGACCTCTTTTCTGGCTCCTCAGAGAAACGACCCTTGGACCCAAGAAATTGCCATCAATTTGTCGGCGGCTTCGGTCTGAACAATCAGCTTTTTGCCGATTTGGCATTCGCAGGAAAAGATCCTTTCTCACCAGACAATCCGGTCGTCATCGGTGCTGGCCCCCTCATCGGCACGATGGCACCGGGAGCTTCTCGAATCATGGCCACAACGAAATATCCTATGACGGGTGCAGTGGCTTCAGCTTCCGGATCCATGACCTTCGGCGCGCAGATGAAGTGGGCCGGATACGACCACATCGTCGTCCAGGGACAATCGGACCGGCCGATTTATCTCTACATCCAGGACGAAACCCTGCAGGTTTGTGATGCCTCCGCGCTCTGGGGCAAGGATATTCTTCAAACAACCGAGGCTCTATGGGATAAGTATGGACCCTGCGGCATCATCGCCATCGGCCCAGCCGGTGAGAACCTTGTGAAATTTTCACTGGCCTTGGTGGATGGCACTGCAACGATCGGCCGCGGGGGTCTGGCTGCGGTTATGGGCTCCAAGCGACTCAAGGCCATCGCGGTCAAAGGAACGAAGGGAATTCGAGTGGCCGATGCGAAAGGATTCTTGAAAATAGTGGATGGACTTTACAATAGGGCTAACAAATTCCCCCAGAGGGAAAATGTGGTCGAGTTTGGTATGATGTCCGGATGGCTGCCTGCGTTGGAGAGGGAGTTCCCTCACGCTCCAGAAAAGATTCAAATCCTCACCCATCTCTATGGGCCATCGGTTTATCAAAAATTCAAAAAGGCTCGAAGAGCCTGCCCTTCCTGTTTCGTCGCGGATAAGGATGTCTTAGAGGTAAAAGAGAGTTGTGGTGAAACCTTCACCACTTACCCGACGAGCTTCGCCCTTATCCGACCCCTCTCCCATTATTTGTCTCAAATTTCCCCGGAGCATCTTCTTGAGATTTTCGACCAACTCAACCGTCAAGGAATAGACCTCTTCACCTTCGTGAAAATGGCCGATCTTCTGGTAAAGGTCTATGAAAAGGGAGGGATCGGGGAGAAACAAACCCAGGGGCTAGTTCCCACGAGGACATACGAATTTTTCCTTCAGCTCATCGATTTGATTTCCAGACGAGAGGGAATGGGTGATCTCATGGCCGAAGGGTGGAACAACATCCTGGAGGTCTTTGGGGAAACAGCCCGGAATGAAGTCGTCATTATCAAGGGACTGGAAACGATCTATGACCCGAGGGTCGCCGGGTTAGGCACGATGGAGTTTGAACAAGTCGTCTGCCCGCGGGGCCCTACTTCAGCAACCTCTGGTTCACCTACGTATTTGCCCAATGCTCCGCTGGAAATGTTCGCCAGGCACATTGAGCGCATGGGAGCTTCTAAAGAAGCGGTGGCCCGCATCTTACCCACGGCAGTGAACGTAAACATGGGGCGCCTATCCCGGTACTCGGAAGACTGGTATGCTGTTCTCAGTTCCCTCGGTATTTGTAACCGTGCTCAGAACAATCGCTTCTACCATATTGGTCTTTGCAGCGAATTCTACGAGAAGGGAACGGGAATGGAGATGTCCCCCGAAGCGATGATGGAAGCTGCCGACCGTTCGTGGACCCTCCAACGGCTACTCAACGCCCGCGAAGGGTTCTCAAAAAGGGATGATCTCATTCCTGACCAATGGTTCCAGCCACTGGAGTCGGAAGGGAAAAAGTTGCGAATGATGGACTACTTCGGGGCCAGACCATTGAGCCGGGAGGATCTATATCAGACTCTCGAAGACTATTACCAAGAAAGAGGTTGGGATCCAATCACAGGATATCCTTCCAAAGAGAAGCTCAAATCCTTGTGCCTGCCTACCACCTGAAAACAGCCCTACAGAGGAGAGGAACCTATGGAAAAGTTAGGCCGTTGGATCATTTGGGCCTCTTTTTCCCAAGAGAGGATGACCTATCTTCCTGAGGAGTCCAAGCTGATTTATGAATCCAAGGCCTGTCCTCGACGGCGATCCAGGAGCAGCCAAGGGGAGAAAGTCTTTGACGCTTTAGAATGGCTGGCTGCCATGGACATCCATAGCGGTACAAGGTAACAACTGATGGTGAGGCTGCAATCGTTCACCGTGGCGTAGGCTACTTGATTTCAAGTGGTAATCTACAATCGTCCTTAGCGAAGAGATTTGAAGGTAGGTGGAAGCGATAATCCGGTTTCTTACCTTTCCCTTCCCGAAAGAGTAATTTTCAACTCTCGCCACAAAATACAATCTTCCAAGCAGTATTCTATAAGAATGGAACATAAGGGAGGTATGTAATGCTTCTCTTCCTCAACATTTGATCTATTTTCTCATCAGCAACCATAATCCACCCTCAGAGATTATTTCCACTTTTCCTTTCACATTGCTCGTACGGATATCTCGCCTCAATTGATCTTCATTTACTTCGATCTTTCCGATCTTGAGGTTTAGGTCCCGTGATCTCTTTCCGATTCTCTTAATCACGGCCTCAGGAGTGAATTTCCCGAATCCTCCTCCGATAAATGCGATCCCATTTATTTTTAAAATTCTATAAATGGCTGAAAAATTAACTTTAAACAGTGAGGGGAAGAAAAAAGCTCCTCTGAAAATAGCAAGATCGATCTTATTTTCTTCCACCCCAGTTAAGGCAGGGTCGGTCTCAATGACCTTGATTTTATCCTCCACCTTTTGTTTTCTTGCTTCTACATGGAAAAATTTTCCCATTCCAGATGGGAAAGCTGCAATTAAGAAAGAACTGCCAATATTCTTTTTTTGCAAAGTGAATATGACCCCGCTGAAAGGCCCAATTTCCAAAATGTCCCCATTTTGACGATTATAGAGCTCGTGGATGTGTTCGCCTAGATAGGGATAGACTGGTTCCCAGAGGTGATAAATTTCTTGGATAGAATATAGATTCGGAGCCTTCACGGGAATCAACTAATGATTATTCTCTATGTATGTTATCCTTTATTATAGAGATATTTTTAACATTTTTAAATTGAAAACATGAATTTCTCCTTTAACAAGTCTTCCTTCCTGAAAGAGCGAAGTTCGAAGTTCTTCTTTCTATACGAGATTTAAAGCAGTAATGTTTAAAAAGATAATTTGGTAAATCCTTATTGTTTTTTTACCGAAGTCAACATTGACAATACAGACTTCTTATGATAATAGCGTATAACCATATTTTAAATTTACAAAAGGAGGCTGTGATGAAAAAAATTGCCCGGATGCTAATGTTGGGATTGCTTTTTGCGGGGATTATCACAATGACTGCCAGAACGGTAAATTCAGAATCTCCTATTGCACAGGAAGCTTCGGAGCACCCCAGAATTGCCAAGGCAATCGCCTCACTTGAAGATGCGATAGCTTATTTGAAAGAGGCCCCACACAATTTTGGCGGGCACAAGGAAAAGGCCATTGAAGCCAGCGAAAGAGCCGTAAGGCAGTTGAAATTGGCACTGGCATATAGAGCGAGACAAGACAAACTTCACCCACCGAGATAACTCATTCAGACCATAAACTATTGGTTGGGGGGTTAACTGAATTTAAGTTAACCCCTCTTTTGTTCTGAGTCGCTCTCTATTGGGTCTCAAATTACCCTGAGTTCAATGCCATTTTAATTCAGCGGAGCAGTTAGAGGTGTGAAGCATTTGTAATGCCTCACGAGGCAATTTATACTTTAAAAGACCTTTAATTTGGCTCACTAACCCTCCCCGCTCCACAGTGATAGGTATCATCGGGCGAGAGATCTTATACGGAAGGAAGGTTCCTTCCTGAAGTCAATAAAGCGCCCATCTTCCCTTCCAATGCAGATTTCAACTGGATATCTTCGGTTTGGTCAAAGTGCAGGTATTGGTAAGAAATTAAAAGTATTAGATTCAGTCCTTGGGCAAAGAGTCAACAAACTCGTCAATAGCCTTATTGACATCCTTGGGCTTCTCAAGATTCAATAAGTGGCCGGCATTCTCAAATCGGATGAGTTTTGAACCTGAGATTTGTTCGTGCAGATAGTCCTGATACTTCGGAACAGTGAGTTTATCTTCGGTTCCGGAAAAAATTAGACAAGGGATTTTTATTTCTTTGATTCTCGCAAGGAGATTGAATTTATCGCAAGCTTGAAAGTCGCCGTAAACCACTTCAGGGTCACACTTTCTTACCTCTTCCACGGCACGCTCAATGACCTCCTGCGGGGTCGACTTTGCGAAGGCGAACTGGGGCAAAGAACTGATGTAAGCCCCAAAGTTATTTCGGATCATTTCAAAGATCTCAGGCATAACCTTTAGCTTTGCACCGGTGCTGAAAAGAATAATGGCAGAAAGCCTTTCAGGATAAGTCAGGGCAAACTCCTGTGTAATGGCGCCGCCCATTGACTGACCTGCAAGCACAATATTTTTAAGATCGAGTCCGACAATACAGTCTTGGACGGCATTGACATAGCCTGCAATGGTCGTTTCGCCTTTTCTCTGGCCGAGGCCGTGTCCAGGCAGGTTTATGGCGACCGTGTTATATTTTAATGAAAGATATTCCATTTGGGGTATCCACATTTGGTGACTACCACCAGATCCGTGCACGAAGACAATTGTCCTCCGGTTTTGCACGATGCTGTCCTGGCCGAGCAAACATCCGATTCCCTTAATCACCGTTTCTTTCATTAAATCCTCCTTTAAGGCCATGATTGTTTTGATAGGATAAAATGCTTTGCCTGGTCTGTCAACGACACCGGGGCACACCTATGTAATTGCATCAACTCATAGCATATAAAGTTTCGATTACTGCTATCTATCTACCGTTTTTAGACCACCCAAAATGTTTCAATACGATTACTCTATTGAATGGGGATGCGTGATTTCCACCGTAATCGTCAACGTCAAGAGTTGCCTTAGACTGAAGATTCGTAGGGTATGCCGTGTAAAACGTATGACTTGTCGGTTAAAGTTCGACCGTGGCAGTTCGGTAGTTTGCCCACGATAATAACTTCCTGTGACATTCGCTTCCCTAATCTTCAAAAACAGTGTATATTACTACAAATGAACAACGGATAGAACACCTTTCCCGCTGATTTCAGCTGTTGAGGCTGTAGAAAAAGTCTTAAAAGCATGATAATATCGCCATATCAGTAGCAGAAAAGAGAGCGGAGACCGCTTAGGAGGACTGGATGGCGAGATACAAAGACTATGATTATTCCCAAGGAAAGTTTATTCCGATTCACTTTGACCGACAGATCCTACCTGGAACCTTTGAATATAGCCTTCATTATCTGATCGACAAGGAAATCGACCTATCCATCTTTGATACCCGGTACCGAAATGACGAGACCGGGGCTACTGCTTATGATCCCGCCATCCTATTAAAGATCATCCTGTATGCCTACTCTCGGGGGATCACCTCCAGCCGAAAGATCGCGCAGTGTTGTCAAGAGAACGTTATCTTCATGGCGCTTTCGGCGGATACGCAGCCCCACTTTACAACGATTGCAGACTTCATTTCGACCTCGGGTCAGGAGATCATCCATCTGTTTTTAGAGATTCTGTTGATCTGCGATGAGATGGGGTTGATCGGGAAAGAGATGTTTGCAGTGGATGGCTGCAAGCTACCGTCCAATGCTTCTAAGGAATGGAGCGGGACGAAGGGAGAATTGGAGAAGAAGAGAGAGAGGATGGAGAAGGCGATTCGGCAGATCGTCAAGCGGCACCGGGAGGTGGATGTAACCGAGGCAGAGCGGGGAGTGATGGAGCAGGAGGAGCAGTATGTGGAGACGCTTCGGGGGAAGGTGAAGAAGATCAAGGCATGGTTGAGGGAGAATGAAGACAAACCTGGCAAGACGGGTAAGCCCGTAAAGAGCAACATCACGGACAATGAGAGTGCCAAGATGAAGACCTCCCACGGGGTGATCCAGGGTTATGACGGGGTTGCAGTGGTCGATGGTAAGCATCAGGTCATCGTTCATGCGGAGGCCTTTGGGGTGGCGCAGGAGCATGAACTTCTTCTCCCAATGATCGAGGGGACGAAGGAGAACTTCGAAGCCATTGGTAACAAAAAGGACGTATTCAAGGAAGCGAAGCTTACGGCTGACAGCGGGTTTCATACCGAGGTGAACATGAGGGAGGTCATGGGACAGGGGATTGATGCCTACATTGCGGACACCCAATTTAGGAAGCGTGATCCCCGGTTTTCGGAGGTGGACAGATACAAGGAGCGATTTAGAAAAGAGAGGGCGGAGTACTTCGGAGTGGCCGGCTTATACAGGCCACACAGAGACTTTACGATCAGCCAAGACAAGACGCACTGCATCTGTCCCGCGGGTAAGCGACTTTACCGCAATGGGGGGAATGTGGTGGTTAACGGTCAGCGGGCGGTCAAATTTCATGGGAGACTGACAGACTGTCGGGTCTGTGGGCTACGGGAGAAATGCCTGAGACATCCGGACCGTACGGAGGCAAGACAGGTATACTTCTTTCAGGGGAGTGCAGGGTCGAAGCCGGAGACGTTTACCCAGAAGATGAAGCGAAAGATCGATTCGGTAAAAGGCAGGCTGATCTATAACCGGAGACTTGGGACGGCAGAACCTGTCTTTGGGAATATCTGTTCCACCTTAGGCTTGAACAGATTTAGCCTTCGAGGGAAGCGAAAAGTGAACAGCCAGTGGGTGCTCTACTGTGCGGTGCACAATCTCTTTAAAGTGCATCGATACGGCCTGGCGCTTGCGTGAATGGGGCGGGATCGGGTAATAGGGTATCGAGGTAGGAAAATATCATGGGAACAGGAACATTACAGCAAGGATTGTAAAAACTTTTGATGACAAAAAATAATTTCCTATTTTTGATCCAGCAGAAGAAGCGTTTTTAAAAAACTGACTTTTCCTACAGGCTCGTTACATGCCCTTGCACGTCAGGCCGGAAATCTCAATATAAGAGAACGTCATGGAGAGACGCGGGTAAGCCCCCTGACCCTTCCCCTCTCGCCACTGAGGGCGAGGGGGCTGTTGAGTCTCATGAAGAGAAGGAAGAGGAGTCCACTGCTGATTTTGATCATGGCCATCATGAAGCAGGACTGCTTCAACCCCAGAATGGGCAATAAAAGAATGCCTCCAAAGAGCCCTCCCAAAAAGCCTCCCAGAAGATCCGCTCCGTACAGTAGCCCCGCGGTGTGGCCGAGCATCTCTCCCTCTTCAGGCGCACCGAGATAGATTTTAGTCGCCAGAGGGAATTGGAGCCCGATCCACGCACCGGAGAGGAAGGACATGATCAAAAACACCGGGTAGATAAGAAGAAAGACAGCTGGTTTTTCAAGATACGGAGCCGGGATGGAGAACACGAAGGGGAAGAGAAATGAGAAGAAAATGATGACCATTTCTATTCTCAGAAATAGAATAGAATCCCTCCTTATCCGATCCAGACGCTGGGTGATTACGGAGCTGCTCAGTGCGACCCCGAACATGAAGACGGCTATGAGCAAGCCGATTTGATGGTAGAGATAGCCGTAAAATGTTTGAAAGGTGAAGATGATGGCTAAATTGAATATCATCCCCGCTAATCCGGTGGTAAAGATGGCATAGGGAATGGACTGCCTGGAAAGACGGGGTTTTTTTATAAAAACAGCGCCCATCAAGAGGGTGAAGAGGGCCATCAAGGCAATCGATATTGGAACGCTGAATCCTTCAAACCATTTAAACACCCGTGTGAGGTATGGGGAAAAGAGGGCGTTCCAGTAAGAGAGGCTGAAGAAAACGCCTATGGGACGAAGATCGGAGTTGATCGGAGTCGTTTTCCCTTCCATCGATTGGTGAAACCATTTCGTCCATCTTTCATGAAGCCGGAATTCGATATAGCCTTTAGTGAAGAGGCTCGTCTGTATTTTCCTCTGATCAAACCTCTCGATGATTTCTCCAGGGGTAACTTTTTCAAGCTGGCTGGAATTCGAGGCTAAATAAAGATTAAGATCGCCTGGGATTATCCTTACCGATCGAAACACACTTTTTAGGGTATCCAGAATACACACGTTCAAATCTCTCAATTCGGGACTGATATAGGTCAACGAACCCGGAAGGGAAAGAACGATGATTCCATCGGGATTCATCTTCTCCTGGGCCGCCACGAAAAATTCGGATGAAAAAAGTCTGTTGGTCTGCAGTTCCTGAGGGACAGGAATCCCGACGAAAATCATATCGAATCGATTCCGGGTCCTTTTCACGAAGAACCGACTATCGGCATAGTGAATCCTGACGCGTTTATCGGAAAGCTCGGATTGCGTGAGAGGGGTTGAAAATTTTTGAATCAGTTTCAAGAGCAGGGGATCTAACTCAACATAGTCCACATGTGCCACAGGATATTTCAAAATTTCGTGAATCATTCCTCCGGCGCCACCGCTCAGGATCAAAACCGATTCAGGTTTTTCATGGAAAAGCATTGGAAAATGGACGAAATCCTCGATGGAGGCCACATCCGGAACCGGGGTGGTGATGGAAGGGACCCCGTTGGTGAAGAAGGTAAATTGTTCACCTTTTTTTGTGACCGTAATATTTCCGTAGATCGAATTTTCATTGTGGACGACCTTTAGGTTTCTCCACTGGGATTGGATTGAAAATGAATTGATTTCTTTTGCAGGGGTCGCGAAAAGAAAATAGATCAAAAGGACTGCAAGGAAGATCGAAAAGTAACACAGCATATTTCGAAAACGAAAGAAGGGTGCCCTCAGCAGAGGCGGGATAAGAAATACGGAAATGGACGCATTTATCGAAGAGAGAATAAAGGCGACCTGAAAGGAATTGAAGTATTGAACAAGAAGAAATGTCACGAGCAGTCCACCGATGATGGACCCGATGCTCTCGAAGGCATAGACTTTTCCAACGGAGGCAGCCTCTTTTCTGACGTACTGGGAGTAGAGTTTACACCCGTAAGTGAAAAGGGCCCCATGGGGGAGCGCGACCGGCAAGAGGATCAGGAAAGAGGAATAAAAAATGGGACCAAAGCCAAGCCCTTCTCCGGGAGTGGCAAGAAGGATGGTTTTGAATATCCGACAAAGGTAGATGGAGAAAGGGAAGGCGACGGAAAAGACCAGTTGGAAGACGACATAGGTCTCTCGTTTCCTCTTCACCTTCTCGACGGATCGACCGATGACGTAAGAGCCAAGCGCTTCCAAGATCAGCCAATTGCCGAGAATGATTCCGACGGTGAGCTCATTGCCAAGAAAAGAGACGAGAAGCTCCCTCAACAGGACGATCTGTGCAACGATGCCGCTCATCCCCATGATGAGCAAAGAGGCTTTGAGGGAGAATGGTCTCATGTGCTAATTCATTATCAATATCTTTGCCGTTTGTAAAGAGTGGGTAGTGAAATGAGGCTCTTCCGGGTTTTCTGTGGTTAGCTCACCTTGTAATCCCCCTTCATCCCCCCTTAATTTAAGGGGGGAATAGAGGGGAGTTACTCCGAACTACTCTTAGAACGCCATCGAAGTGGAGGAGCATAAGTGGCTCGGTCCCCAAGCTCCTCTTCGATTCGAAGAAGCTGATTGTATTTAGCCACCCGATCCGTCCTGGAGGGAGCGCCGGTTTTGATCTGACCCGCGTTGGTGCCCACGGCCAAATCGGAAATGGTCGTATCCTCTGTCTCACCGGAGCGATGGGAGATAACGGTCCGATAGCCGGCCTTTTTTGCGATCTCAATCACTTCGAGCGTTTCTGTCAATGTCCCGATCTGGTTGAGCTTGATGAGGATGGCATTTCCTATTCCTTCTCGAATCCCTCTCATCAGCCGGTCAGGATTGGTGACGAAAAGGTCGTCTCCAATCAATTGGATCTTTTTGCCCAGACGGGCTGTCATCGCTTTCCATCCTTCCCAGTCATCCTCGGCAAGACCATCTTCGATGGAGACAATGGGAAACTTCTTGATCAAGCCTTCGTAGTAGTCAATCATTTCGGCAGAAGTCCTTTTCGATTTCCTTTCAGCCTTGAGAAAATAAGCGCTCTTCTGGCAGAACTCGGAAGCAGCAGCATCGATGCCAAGCGCCATCGCTCTTCCGGGCTGGTACCCTGATTTTCGGATAGCTTCGAGGATCAAAGAGAAGGCTTCCTCATTGGAGCGAAGGTCCGGTGCAAATCCCCCCTCATCGCCTACCGAAGTTTTGTAACCTTTTCCTTTCAGGATCGCCTTGAGATGGTGAAAAACCTCCACTCCCATTCTCAATGCCTCCCTGAAACTCTTGGCCCCCACAGGAATGATCAAGCATTCCTGGAGGTCGAGATTATTATCGGCGTGGACGCCACCGTTGAGAATGTTCATCATGGGGAGGGGGAGCCGCGAGGCGGAAAGTCCTCCAAGATGCTGATAGAGAGGGAGTCCCAGGTGGTTGGCAGCGGCTCGGGCACAGGCCAGTGAGACCCCCAGGATCGCGTTGGCACCCAGTCGGATTTTATTTGGAGTTCCATCCCACTGGAGCATCGCCGTGTCGATGGCTTTTTGATCGAGGACGTCCATTCCCAGAAGCTTAGGTGCCATCACACGATTGACGTTTCGAACTGCTTTTTGGACTCCTTTGCCAAGATAACGTTTGGGATCTTTATCCCTTAATTCCAAGGCCTCATGCCTTCCGGCCGAGGCTCCGGAAGGGACCGAGGCTCTCCCGCTAAAACCGCTTTCCAAAAAGACCTCCACTTCCACGGTCGGGTTTCCTCTGGAGTCGAGGATTTCCCTCCCGGCAACCTCAACGATGGTGGCCATATCTATTTCTCCCTTCCGTGACGGATGCCTATTTTTTTTCATTTAAAATTCGAGTGCCGATGTAAACGTACTGGATTCCGGATAAGATCGTAATGATGGCGGTTCCGTAAACGGCGACCATGGAGAGATGTTTGAAGGCTGGGAAGTACCACGCCATCAATACGAAAAGGATTGTCACAATCTGAAAAGTCGTGGTCGTCTTGCTCAAGAAGCTGGGGTTGATCTTGGGGTGGTATCCGGTGAGGAACATGACAAGAAAACCCATGAGAATGATGACATCCCGGGTGATGACGATAACCACGAGCCAGCTGGGGATCACTTCGATGATGGCGAGGCAGATGAAACCGGCGAAAAGGAGCAGTTTGTCGGCGATGGGATCGAGATAAGCGCCCAATTCGGTCCGTTGGTGAGTCAGACGCGCGATAAGACCGTCCAATCCATCTGTAATCCCTGCAATCGCAAAAGTGAGAAGGGCCCAATCGAGATGTTTGTTGATGATGAGGATGACGAACAGGGGAATCAAAAGGATTCTTAGTAAGGTGAGGATATTGGGTAGGCTCATCGGCAACTATTCACATTTCGGAACTTTCATTCCGAATTCCGCAATCCCTGCCTACCGGCAGGCAGGTGCATTCCGCAATAGAATAGGGTTACTGGTAATTATTTTCAGTCTCTCCCCTGTAGAGGTCTTTAAACGTTGTGAATTTGTCTAAAAAGGCCAGGTCGATCTTTCCAATGGGACCATTCCTCTGTTTTCCTATAATGACCTCCGCTTTGCCTCTATTGGGATTGTCTTCTGCACGATTATAAACTTCATCCCGGTAGATGAAAAGGATTAAATCGGCATCTTGTTCGATGGCGCCGGATTCCCGAAGGTCTGACAACTGGGGCCTATTCCCTGTTCGTTCCTCGGTCTTCCGGCTGAGCTGAGACACAGCGATCACAGGGATGTTCAGTTCCTTGGCGAGCGCTTTTAAAGATCGGGAGATCTCTGAGATTTCCTGCTGTCGGCTTTCGACTCTTGACCTCCCCTTCATCAGTTGCAGGTAGTCGACAATGACCATCCCCAAGCCATATTCCGATTTAAGGCGGCGGGCCTTGGCTCTCAATTCAAGGGCCGAGAGAGCTGCCGTGTCGTCAATATAGATGGGCGCCTCCGACAGATTCCCCGCCGCAATGGTCAGCTTTGGCCAATCGCTCTCGGTGAGATAGCCTGTCCGGAGCCGTGTTCCTTCCACGTTTGCCTGGGAACAGAGCATACGGATGACCAGTTGCTCCTTCGACATCTCCAGGGAAAAAATGGCTACAGGAATTTTGTTCTCGATGGCGGCATACTCGGCGACGTCGAGGCAAAAGGCCGTCTTGCCCATGCTGGGCCTTCCGGCAATAATGATCAGGTCAGAGGGCTGAAAACCCGCTGTCATCCGGTCCAGCTCCTTAAACCCCGAGGGAACGCCGGTGACGGCCTCCTTCTTTTTGAAGAGCCTTTCAATGGTTGTAAAACTCTGTTTGACGATTTCTCGGATCGGGTAAAAAGAAGGCCGCACTCTTTTTTCCGAGATCTCGAAAATGGCCCGCTCTGCCTCGTCAAGAAACCCTTCCACATCTCCTCGATCCTCGTAACTCTGCGTGATGATCTCCGTGGAGGTTTGAATCAGCTTCCGCAGGATGGCCTTTTCTTTGACGATCCTGGCATAGTATTCAATGTTGGCGGCGGTAGGGACGGAATCAATCAGGGAGGCGAGATAAGAAGCCCCGCCGATGGAATCGAGCTGGTCGATTTTTCGGAGTTCGTTCGTGAGGGTGATCAGATCCGCAGGCTCGTCACGCTCCGAAAGGTTAATCAAGGCATCGAAGATTTTGCGATGGGCATCCCGATAAAAGTCACCGGCATCAAGAAATTCCATTACGCGATTAATCGCTTCATTTTCAATAAGGATTCCTCCCAGCACAGATTGTTCTGCCTCAATATGCTGAGGAGGAAGTTTGTGGGAAGAGAAGTCCGCCTCGTTCATGAGCGATTACTCCTGAACCACCCAGACCTTCAGATGGGTGGTCACCTCGGGATGGAGCTTGATCGGTACGGTGAACATCCCCAGATTTTTAATGGGTTCCTCCAAGGCGATCTTTTTCCGGTCCACCTCGATCCCGTTTTCCTTCAGATAATTCTCAACATCCATGGAAGTGACGGAGCCGAAAAGTTTCCCGCTTTCTCCGACCGTTTTGGCAAAGGTGCAGGAGAGGCTTTCGATCTGCCGGCCCAACTTCTCCGCATCCTTTTTTGCCTTATCGATGCGCTGTTGGACCAGGCGCTTTTGGTGTTCAATCACCTTAACGCTTTTCTCTGTAGCGACCATGGCTTTCTTTTGAGGGATGAGATAATTCCTCCCGTATCCGTCGGAGACCTTGACCAGGTCCCCGGCTTTCCCCAAAGAAGGGACATTCTCTAACAAAATAATCTTCATGGAATACCTCCCTACGCCCGACTCTTTACGGCGGAGATCCTAAATGGTGATCAAAGATAATACCCCCCTTGCTAAGGGGGGGACGATGGACTTTATAACGATGAACTATGAACAGAGTACCGTTGGGACGATGAACAGTAAGCGATGAACAGTTCGTTGTCCATCGTTCATAGCCTGTTTACTTTAATGAGACGCCGTCGTAAACGGAAGGATGGCGATGTTGCGCGCCCTCTTGATCGCGACCGTCACCTGCCGCTGGTGCTTTGCACAGTTTCCCGAGATCCTTCGGGGAATGATCTTTCCCCGTTCCGTAATAAAATATCGAAGAATCTTTGGATTCTTATAATCGATATCCAATTTTTTGTCCGTACAGAATCGGCAGACCTTTCGCCTCATGAAGGGTTTTCTCTTCCTGTCGCCAGCTGGTCTTTCCATTGGTTTTCTCATTCTGCTCTCCTTATTTCTCTGGTCCGGATGCCTCGTTCTTTTCCCCGATCCTCCGGAGGGCGGAGGCGATGACCTCTGTGCGGGTTCGATTTTTCCCTTCCGGCGTTTGCCAGGATCGTAGGTTGAGTTTGCCGATAACCATCAGGGGTTGGCCGCTCTGGAGGAGGTCGAGATTAAATTCAGCCAATTCTCCGATGGCCACAATGGTAATTCGATTTCGACCTTCTTGCCCTGTACCCGCACGGTGCAGGGCTTGCCTCGTAGCATTATGATTTCGGGCTTGCCCCGTCCGGTCGTCTGAGTCGTTTAATTCCAGTGGAAATTGGATCACGGGCGACCCGTCCGGGCGATAATGGCGTCGAGGAGGGGTCACCACCTTACCTGTGAGGACCACGCGGTTTAAAGAGGTCATGTCTTCGCCGCGGCCTCGGTTCCCTCCTGCGGGGCTTCCTCTAACACCGGGCCCTCCGACGAGGAGGCTTGTCGTTCGTCCAATCGGACGGATTGGAACTTGATGACGGCATCCATGACCCGAAAATTTCTCTCTAATTCAGAGAGCAGGGAAGGCGTCCCCAAAAAGTGCGCGAGGATGTAATGACCTTTGGCTTTCTTTTTGACTTCGTAGGCGAGCTTTCTTTTTCCCCAATCTTCAACCTTTAAGACCTCTCCGTTGGCCTGCGTGATAATTCCTTTGACTTTTTCGAGCAACGACTGGGCCTGCTCTTCTTCGAGATCGGGGTCCAGGATGAAAATGATTTCATATTTCCTCATGGTTCACCTCCTCGTGGATTATAGCCCTAAAACAAAGTTTAGAGCAAGGAGCATTTCAATTGCCGATTGCGGATTTCGGAATGCGGAATTTAGAAATAGAATCTGGATTCCGCAATCCGCATTCCACAATCCGAAATTATGTTAGTCTCCTTTCAATACGTCCTGCTTGATGACTCCGGCAATGTGGCTTCGATTAATCTTCACCCTCACCTTGTCCGAGATCTCCACAGTCAGTTTGTCATCCTTGATGCCCGTAATCCGACCGTAGATTCCTCCCGAGGTTAACACATTATCTCCCACCTTGAGGTTCGTCAGAAGGTTTTGATGCTCTTTTTTCTGCTTTTGTTGAGGTCGAATCAGCAGAAAGTAAAAGACGACAAAGATCAAAATAATGGGCAGGAAAGTCACGAGGGAAGACCCTTGACCTCCACCCCCTCCCGGCTGCATTCCCATTGCATAAGCCAGATCTATTCCCATAAAATCCTCCTTCTAAATTCTTCCTTCCTCATCCGTTTGATTGAAAAGGGGCCGAACATTCTGTTTCCAATCCTTGGGAGGAGGTGTGAGATTGATAAAATTCGAGGAAGCGGCCCTCTCGGATTGCCTCCCTCATCTTTACCAAAAGATTCATATAATAATACAAATTGTGAATAGTATTCAACCTCGACGATAAAATTTCTTTGGCTAAGTAAAGGTGACGGAGATAGGCCCTGGAATAGTGGCGACAGGCATAGCAGGCACACGTTTCATCTACGGGCCTTCCGTCCTCAGCATATCGGGCCTGTTTGATCGATATCTTCCCCGAAGAGGTAAAAAGTGTTCCGTTTCGTGCATTCCTTGTCGGAAGGACACAGTCAAAGAAATCTATTCCAAGGGACACGGCATTGATCATATCCTCGGGCGTTCCGACACCCATTAAATATCGGGGGGTGTCTTCGGGCAAGAGAGGCGTTGTCCATTTCAGGACATCCATCATCATTGATTTTGGTTCGCCCACACTCAAACCGCCAATGGCGTATCCCTGGAATCCCATCTCCACCAATGCCCGGGCGCTCTTTTCCCTCAGATCCCGATGGATCCCTCCCTGTACGATGGCGAAAAGGGCTGGGTCGTTTTCTCGCCTCGACTGTAGGCTTCTGCCCGCCCAACGGCTCGTTCGCTCCATAGAGACCTTCACATATTCGTAAGGCGACGTGTAGGGGACACATTCATCCAAAACCATGGCAATATCCGTACCGAGGACCCTCTGAATCTCCACTACCTTTTCCGGTGTAAGGAAATGGGAAGAGCCGTCCAGGTGGGATTGAAAAGTCACTCCTTCTTCTGAAATCTTCCGAAGGCTTCCCAGGCTGAATATCTGAAAACCACCGCTATCCGTCAGTATCGGTCTTTCCCAATGGGTGAAGGTGTGAAGCCCCCCTAATCTTCCGATGGTCTCGTGCCCGGGTCTGAGGTAAAGGTGGTAGGTATTGCCCAATATTGCTTCAACGCCTATTTCCACCAGCTCTTCAGGGGTCAGGGATTTGATAGTGCCCTGGGTCCCCACGGGAAGAAAAGCAGGAGTGGAAAAAGAGCCGTGGTCTGTATCCATCCTTCCCAGGCGTGCCTGTGATGGACGATCTTTCTTGATGATCTCAAATCGAAAGGCCATAACTTTAAAAAACGTTTTCCGTGTCCGTTATCCGTGACCGCAGAAAAAATGAAGATTCGTGACTGTAAGTGATCCCATTTTTTCGGACACGCGACACGGACAACGGTTACGTTACTTCCTACAGGATCAGCATGGCATCGCCATAACTATAGAACCGGTATTTTCTGCGAATGGCTTCCTGATAAGCCTTGATCAATAAGTCTTTTCCTGCGAAGGCCGATGTCAACATGACCAACGTCGATTTGGGTAGATGGAAGTTGGTGATTAGCCCGTCTATGATCCTAAAGCGGTAGGGAGGATAGATGAACAAGGAAGTCATTCCTCTACCGGGTTTCACCCCTCCGCTGCCAGTGGAGAAAGATTCAAGGGCCCGCGTCGTGGTCGTCCCAACAGCAATGACCTTCCCACCGCGAGCTTTCGTATCTTCAATTTGTCTCGCTGTTTTCTCTGATATCTCGACCCATTCCGCTTCCATGAGATGGTCCTCGACGTCTCGGGCCTTTACCGGAGCGAAGGTTCCAATTCCAACATGGAGGGTGATCGTCGCGGTGCGCACTCCGTTCCCTCCAAGCGATTGAAGCAAATCATGAGTGAAATGGAGGCCTGCGGTCGGGGCGGCAATGGATCCATCTCTCTCTGCAAAAACGGTCTGATACCGCTCCCTGTCCAGAGGTTCATCCCCTCGTTTGATGTAAGGAGGGAGGGGGACGTGGCCGATTTTCAGAAGGATATCCATGACCTCGCGTTGATCGGAGAAGCTAACTTTTCCTATTCCATTCTTCACCTCTCCCACCTCTGCCTCAAGCCCCTGCTCAAATCGGATTCGAGCCCCTCGTTTCATCTTTCCTCCACCCTTGATCAAGGCTCTCCATCCCCCCTCTATGCCATTCCATGAAGGGACGAAGAGCATCTCGACCCGTCCTCCGGTTTCTTTTTTCCCAATGAGTCGGGCCCGAAGAACGCGGGTATTATTCATCACAAGGAGGTCAGAAGGGTCTACGTGTTGAGCGATATCTCTGAAGGCCTGGTGCTCGATCCCGCCCGTCTGACGGTGAAGGACCATTAAAGAGGTCTCTCCCCTTTGAGGAGGCGGATACTGAGCGATCAGGGATGGAGGAAGGTGGTAATCGAATTCTTCAACTCTCATGTTCCGTTACCTGAAATACAACCAAAACTGAATAAAATTAACAAAGCCTGTTTAAATCTTCAAGGTGAATATTGATTGGGCAGGACTTCCGTAGTTACAGCCCAAAATAGGCGGATTTCACATCTGGGTTCTCCATCAATTCCCGGGAATTCCCTTCCAGGACCGCTCCTCCGTTCTCAAGGACGTACGCATGATGGATAATCGGCAAGATGGGGCGAGCATATTGTTCCGAGATGAGAACGGTAATCCCTGTCTGTAAATTGATGTCCTGGACGGATCGGGCAAGCATTCCCTCAATCATCGGACTCAGTCCAAGCAAAGGCTCGTCGAGGAGAAGAAGTTTCGGCTGTGCCATCAGGGCCCTTCCGATGGCCAGCATCTGCTGTTCGCCTCCGCTGAGAAAACCTCCCTCTCTCTTCTTCAAATTTTTCAAGGGTGGAAAAATGGTAAAGACATACTCCAAAGTCTTTTTAGCCTGAGATTTTGTGGCCAGATAACCTCCTATCTTGAGATTCTCCAATGTAGTGCTCTCCGCAAAGATCCTTCGTCTTTCGGGACAGAGGATAATTCCCTTTCGGGCTCTTTCGCTTGCCTTCATGTATGTGATATCCATTCCTTCAAAAGTGATATGGCCCAGGACCGTAATCCTCTCTCCCCCTTTCATCTCTTCCTTTTTCTTCACGTCCAATAGGATTCCGGAGATCGCATACATCAATGTGGACTTTCCGGCGCTGTTAGCGCCGAAGATGCCCGTCACCTTTCCGCCCTCACATTTTATACTGATGTTATTGATGGCGACTGCATTCTCATAAAATACCATGAGGTTTCTAACCTCGAGCATTTCCCCGTTCTCTCCCCTTATCTTTTTTCTTTGGATGTTCTACGGCGTTCTTCTTCTCTGATCTCCCGTCTCAGGAGTTTTCCAACTTTTGATTTGGGCAGCATGTCCCTGAATTCGACGTATTGCGGGATCTTATAGGGGGCCAGCCTTTCCCGGCACCATCGGATGAGCTCCGAGGCGTCGACACCACGTGCATCTTCCTTGAGGACGACCATCGCCTTGATCCGTTCTCCTACCTTGGAATCCGGAACACCCACGACACAGGCGCCGATGACCGTGGGGTGGTCTTGCAATACCGCCTCGATCTCGGAGGCAGAGACGCGATAAGCTTTATGCTTGATGATATCCGCGGATCTCTCAACGTAATAGATCTCCCCCTTTTCATCCTGCTTGACGAAATCTCCCATGCGATAGTAAATCTTCCCTCCAATTTCCACATAGGAGTGGCTGGTCTCCTCAGGCTTATTCCAATAGTTCTTGACCGTGTAGTCCGAAGTCACCAGGAGTTCTCCGATCTCACCGACGGGCACCGGTTCCAAGGTGTCCGGATCAACCACTTTACATCGTCTGGTCTTTAGAGGGACTCCGATGGACATCAGCTCCGGATCTCTATCGAGCCGAGAGTAGGTCACGTGACCGGCTTCTGTCGACCCATAGACTTGATAGATGGAAAGTCCGAAAAGCTCTTTCCATCTCTTTGAGACTTCAACCGGAAGAACATCCCCGCCGCAGTAACAGTATTTTAGAGAACTCAGATCGTACTGACCGAGGCGATCGTTTTCCAAGATCATCCGATAAAGAGCGGGCACGCCTAAAAACCACCTGACCTCATATTTCTGTATGGCCTGTAAAATCGCGTCCACCTGCGGGACGGGCATAAGGATGGTCGTATTGCCATAATTCAGGCCGATGCCTACGAACAGCCCAAGGGCCATGATGTGAAAAAGAGGATTGATGGCAATATAGACGTCACCGCCTTCCTTCAGGTATCCCGCTGCCACATCTTCGGTGATGTCATTCACGTAAGAGGTCATACCCGCATGATTCCCCGGGACTCCTTTTGGGAAGCCGGTTGTCCCGCCGGTATACAGGATGTAGGCAAGATCCTTCCGTGGATCAATTTGAACATCTATCTTCTTGGCCGGTGTCCTAAGCATGTTTTTAAAGGAATAGACATTTTTGCCCTTTGCCACATTTCCTCGAGGAATCTTGTCGAAGAGGAAGCCGATGGTTCGTTTCCAAATGGGGAGGAGATCAACCAGGTTGGTGACGATGGCCCTCTTTAAGCAGGTCTTGGAGAATATTTCTTTCACGTAACAGAAATTGGTATCCAGGCAGACGATCGTTTCTGCCCCGGAGTCGTTAATCATATACTCGATCTCAAACGAGGTATAGATGGGAGGAATGGGGACGGCGGTGGCTCCAATTTTTTGAATGGCGAAAAATGTGATAACCCATTGAACAGAGTTTGAAATATAGATCACCACCTTATCCCCTTTGCCAATCCCGAGACGAACCAAAGAGGAAGCAAATCGACCGATGAGGTCCTTCAGCCCTTGGTACGAGAAAGGAGTGCCCAGATAGATAATGGCAGACCGATTCGGGTATTTTTCGCACATCCGATCAAAACGGGTGAAGACTAATTCCTCTTGAACTTTTTGCACGATTCAGTTCCCTGGTGAAAAATCAATGAAAATTGAGAAATTAGCAATGCAAAATTAGCAATGATTTTTCTTTTTGGTTTTAGCGGTAATGATACTTTTTGCTATAATGGCACAAAGCTGTTCACATTCATTCATCACAGGTTCAGTCCGTTTCGGCGTAAGCAGTTCCGTCTTCCTAATCAACCGAAGCCAATATCTTGTCTCTTTTAGTTCCTTCAGGACAATACCCATTTTATGAATGAAGTCAAGTCTGGATTCAGCACCACATGCCTCTTCATAATTTGTGCCGCATGAGGTTCCAGCTCTTGTCATCTGTTTTGCGATATGTCTTCCAGGTACTGTTTTTGGCAAGGCATTTACGACTTTTATTACCTCTACGGTAAAATCAAGTAATCGGCTGGAAAGATCATTTATTCGTTCATTCATTGATTATTGATAATTATTCATTGAACATTTTGCATTGGTTTAGATATAATCTGACGCCTTTTCCGAACCCAGATAGGCCTCTTTAACCCTCTCATCCTGCATCACTTCTTCCGGCGCACCTTCGGTCAGTTTTTGTCCGAAGTTTAGCACCATCACACGACTCGCGACCCGAAAGAGTTCCCTCAAGCGGTGTTCGACCATGATCAGAGTAATTCCATCCATCTGTAGCTTTTCAATAAGGGGAACCATACTGGCGATCTCACTCATGCTGAGTCCGGAGAAAACTTCGTCACAAAGAATGACATCGGGTCTTAAGGCGAGACATCGGGCAAGTTCAAGCCGCTTGAGATAGCCTGTGGGCAAGGTTGACGCAAGTTTATAGGGAACAAAAGAATCCCGCTCAAAGCCGATCTCTTCCAAGATGTCAATGCTTACTGTGCCTCGATCCCCAAGTTTCCCTCCGCCTCTCCACCCTCCTGTTCTTCTGGCCCTTGGCGAGAATAAGGGGATGACCAAATTCTTATACGTGGGGAGGCTGTAATAAGGCCTCATAATCTGGAAGGTCCTTGTCACGCCAAGATTAGCAATCTGATGCGGGGGCTTGTGGCCGATCTCTTTGCCTTTGTAGAGAACTTTGCCGGAGTCCATTTTGATAAAACCGGTGATACAGTTGATGAGGGTTGTTTTCCCCGAACCGTTGGGGCCCATGATTCCAAAAACCTCACCCTGCTCAACAGCAAAGCTGACATTCAATAAGGCCTGGATGCCGCCGAACGTTTTGGAGACACCTGTCACTCGGAGAACATCATTCCCGCTCATACCTTCACCCACCTCTCAAACTGATGGTATTTCCGCTGGGCATAGACCATGATCCCCTCACTTCGAAACATAATGAACGCCATCAGGATCACGGAATAGAAGACAATCCTTAACGTTCCGAACTCTCTTAGCCATTCTGAGATGGGAACAAGAAAGAAACATCCCAAAACAGGGCCTACCAAGGTGCCTCCTCCACCAATCACTGTGGCAGCGATGGGAATGACAGAGAAGTCGAGAGCGAATTGAGATATCCCTGACCACATGTAGATATGAGAGAGATAGGCCCCTCCGAGGCAACCCAATCCGGATGCAATGAAGACAGCGATTGCCTTGTAAAGAGTGATGCTCAATCCAGAGGCCCTGACAGCCTGATCATTATCCTTGACTCCCCGAAACACGAGTCCGATATCCTCATTCACCAATCTCCTTAACCCGAAGAGCGCAAAGATCACGGTGAAGATGATGGAATACTGTTCAATCCATCTGTTGGGAAAGCTGGATACCCCGAGGATGCCGTCGGTTCCGCCGAAAATATTTAATGCTTCAATGATTCTCATCAGGGCAAGCGGGTACATAAGGGTCACAATGGCAAAGTAAACTCCTCTAAGGGGAAGGGCGGGGAAAAGGAGAAGGGTGCAGATGAAGGCTCCCCCGACGGCGGCCATGGGAATGGTGAGGGCAGGGGACAATCCTAATAATTTGTCGAGGATGGCCGCGGTGTATCCGCCCACCCCGATAAAGAAAGCACCACCCAGAGAGACCAACCCTACAAAATGGGCCAAGAAATCAAACCCAAGGGCGAGCAGGGCGTATATGCCGGCAATGGATACAACCCGTTTCCAATAAAGGGACGGAATAAGGAGAGGAAGGAGAAGAAGGCCCACAATTAAAATCAGTCTCGGAAGAACAAGGTAAGTAACCTCCTGCCATGAACAGACAGCGTATATTCCTTCTGTCCTGACTTTGATACCCCGATCTAACCGTTCTTTACGCCTCTCCGTTGTCTCCAAGCCTGTTTCCTTCAAATACTGTTGTTAAGTCTTAGATACTTGCTAAATCCGAAATTCGAATATCGAAATTCGAAACAAGTCCAACTGCCCTAAACTCGAATGACCAAAACAGTTTTGAATATTCGGAAATTAGAATTTTGAATTTGTTTCGTGTTTCGGATTTCGTGCTTCGAATTTCTAGTTTTATACTCTTTCCTCCAGTTCCTTCTGCCTGCCGAAGAGCCCGGAAGGCTTTAGGATCAAGGTGACGATGATCGCCAGGAGAGCGACGACCATCTGGAAATGGGATTCGATGTAGGCAACCGTAAGGATCTGAAGAAATCCAATCATAAAGGAAGCGATGATCGCACCCACCCAGCTACCGAGGCCTCCCACGATGCATACGGCAATCGAAAGGATCAATACATTGTAACCCGCTTCCACGACAATATTGCCCAAGGGAAGTAGAGCGATGGCCGAGATTCCGGCCAAAATAGATCCCATGGCCATGGCAATGACGGCCATCCAGTCCGAATCTATCCCCAGCATCATGGCAGCATGCTCATCCTGCGCCATCCCTCTCAAGGCCAAGCCGGTTTTGTTGAAGTGGGTAAAGAGCCACATGAAGGAGACTACGACGATTCCTATGCCTATGACGATAACCCGCTGAAGGTCGACGGGGGTGCCTCCTATCGTGACGGTTCCTTCAATAAAAACAGGAAGCGTGTAGGTCATTCCTTTGAACCCTCCCCACCGCAAGAATTCAAGAATGGCCAGTCCCAGGGCGTACGTGGCAATGATTTCAGAGGTGGCCATCCCTCTCACCCGAATGAGAACAAAACGATAAATAGCCGCCCCAACCAGCCCCATGATCACAAGCGCTAGGAGAATGGAAACGAGATAGTTTAATTTGAGGAGGTTTATTAAACTCCAGACAAGAAACCCTGTGACGACATACAATGCCCCATGGGCGAAATTGGGGAGACGACTAATTCCGTAAACCAGGGTAAAACCGATCGCCATCAGCGCAAGAGAAAAACTGTTGATGATTCCGTAGATGAGGATGTCCATCGCAGACTCAATGCAAATTGCAAATTAGTCAGTGCAAAGTTAGCAATTATCAATTTTTTTCTTTTTATTGATCACTTTTCATTGCTAACTTTGCATTTTGCAATTGTTCTATTTTTTCTACTTCTTCATCCAGGGAGGAAGCTTAATTTCACCTACGGCAATTTGGGGCGGAAATACCACGACCCGCTTCCCGGCCTGCCACTGGAAAATCGTACCCACGGCACCCTCTTTTGGGTCAGTGCTGGGAATGACCTGGTGGTTCTTTGGATTAAACCTTATCCTTCCATAGACGCCCATCAGGTCCGTTTTCTCAAGGGCGGCTACGACAGCGTCGGAGTTTAATGAACCCGCCCGCTTGATGGCATCCTCCAGGACGTAGACCGCCATGTAACTTGAGGAAGTTCCGTAACCCTCGGGCTCCAGCCCATATTTTTTCTTGTAGGCGTCAACGAACTTCATCGTCCAGGGAGTTGCTTGAGAAGGAGCATTGCCCGCATTCACCACACTGGCCAGACAGTATTCGCCTTTCCCCTCTGTGGCTTTCCAGAATCCAGGCTGCTCGGCGGCAGCGATGATCGTGCCGAAGGGAAGGGCGGGTATTCTCAAGTCATACCACTGCTTCAGGAGAATGGAGCTTTCGGGCATATCCATCCAGATGAGGATCACTTGTGCATTCTCCTTCTTAGCTTTCAGTAAGCCGACGGAATAATCGGTCGTCCCGGTGGGATAGATCTCCTTACCCACAATCTCCCAACCTTTTTCTGCGGCTAACTTGCCCACGAGATCCCCACCCCCTCGGGCATGAGCGACATCCTGAACCATGATAAACAGCTTTTTGAGACCGTATTTGTCCTTGATACCCATTAGACAGGGGACGAACTCTCCTGTCACCATCCAGCCCACCTCGCCTGACACTCTGAAACAATATTTGAATTTGTCGTATTCCTCCGCCACCCGTTGATGATATTTCGGAGTCAGGGCACCCGTGGTTAAAATGGACACTTTCTTATACTTGGATTCCAAGTCCATGGCTGCAAGAGCAGCCTCGGACCGAACTGGCCCACCGACAATAAAATCAGCATTCTTTTCGAGAATAAGCTTCTCCACCACCAAGAGGGCATCGCTGACGGGCACCCCGGGCTCAAGGTCTCGGGTATCTATCGCTTCGATCTTAAGCGGTCTCTTTTCTTTGCCTACGGTGACACCTCCTTTGGCATTGATCTCCTCCGCAGCCAGGTTCATTGCCCTCTCCGCATCCCAGCCATATAAAAAGGCTGTGGCAAGAGGAGCTCCGATCACAATCGGTTTGCCCGCTGCGTTAGCCTGATGGCCTAAAAAGGGCAAGCCCGCTAAAACCAGTACAAGAGACAATACTCCTATCCATCGTTTCGGCTTTTCCATTCTTCTACCTCCTTAACAAAAGGATTTTCCCCACCCGCGCAGATGATCAAAAATTCTTTTTATCAACAAGGAATGACTCGAAATCCTGATAACGATAAATGTCTTTTATCGCTCTCTGTTGTTCCTGTCAAGGTAATTTATTTGCTATCTTCCCAAAGAGATGAAGCTCGTATGGCGCGAGAGTTTTCCGTCTTTGATAATAAAGACCCTCGATTCTACACTGGGACGATGGTCTTTGGAGGTGATGGTGAGAGGAGGGGTGAGACCCCCGGTGACATAATCTTTAAAACCTTCCAGTGTGAGCTTTACCTTTTCGCGAGAAAATCCCTGCCCTGAGAGGGACCTTCTTAAGGCTTCTGAGATCACCTGCATCGTCGCCCACCCCTCCACGTACGAAAGCGTATGAGAATCATAAGAGTGCCATCTCTGATGGGCCTCCTTGATGGCGGTCATTCCTGGTACGTCCTCTCCAAAAGGAGCGACAGGTTGTACGCCAAAAACTCCATCGAAAGGCGCCAGATTTTCGTCAAAGGCCCTCCTGTTGCAAATCCATTTGGTCTTGAGGTCCGTTTTCTTAGCTTCCTGAAGGAATAAAGAAGCTTCCTTAGAGGTGAGACTTAGGTAGGCGAAATCGGGGTTGTATGTTTTGATCGCTGCGAGGGGAGAAGGGGTATCTTTTCCCACCCTGTCTCCGGGCTGGAATAAGTCGGAAATCCAGACATCCGGTCCGATTTCAATTCCCAGCGCTCTGGCATATTCCTTCGTTTCATCTAAAAAATAGCCCCCCAAGCGGTCAGAGGATCCGACGAAGATGACCTTAGGTCTTCTCACTTGAAGGCCGGATTTATCCGAAATAAAGCTCATCGCAATTTTTGCCAGATCGAGAGGGGTTGGCGTGATCGAGAAAATATAGGGGTATTTGGACGCGTTGGAAAATTGGGAAGGCAAGGAACTGACGAAAGCAGGGATTCGGTCGAAATGAAATTGAGGAACCAGGGCAAGGGCTGTCTCGGTGGAATAGATGTAGAGAACCAGAATACGATCCGCCTCATTCAATTTCCGGTAGGCCGCCAGGAACTCAGCGGGCTGGGAGGTATCGTCAATGAGAATGATCTCTAATTTCCTTCCAAAGGCACCGTCTCGTTGATTGAGCCATTTGGCTGCATCCAGCATCCCTCTGGCACATTCCCTCCCTGAATCTCCCCAGCGCTCGGAGTGGGGGATCAACGCTCCCACTTTGAGGGTAGGAAGGCTGAAACTGCGTTGAGGAAGCATTAGGATGAGAAGTAGCACGAAGAAAAAAAAGGAAGAAAGCTTTTTCGTGATTGGCTCGAGTTCCATTTTCAACCTGGATACCTATTCGCGACCGTCCGCTCCCTACTATCGGGTTCTCAAGCACCCACCGTGTAGAGAACTGCCAAGATTCTCGTCACCCTGTCCTGGTGGCATTGGACTCGATGGGGAATATTCGAATCATAATATATGGAATCCCCTGGGTAAAGGATATCGGTATGATTTCCCAAAATCACCTCCATTTCACCTTCAAGAACGAAGATGAATTCCTCTCCGTCATGAACAGAGGTCTTGGAAGTCTTGACCGTGGCGGGCTCCAGAGTCACGATAAAAGGTTCCATGTGGCGGTTTTTCTTCTCAAACCCCAAAGACTCGTATGAATAGCCATACTTGACTCCTTCTTTGGAGGCGAATCGGGAGACCGTTTTTCGTTCGTCCTTCCTCACAATCGCAAACGGTTCTCCTTCTGTTTCACCCAAAAAGTCACCCACTCTGACGCCCAGCGCCTTCGCCAGTTTAATAATCGTTCCAAGGGATGGGGAGACAAGGTGGTTTTCCATCTGAGAGAGCAGCGCTGTAGAAAATCCGGTTAAGTCGGCCAATTCTCTCAGTGAAAGGCCTTTCTGTTCTCTCAGGGCCTTGACTTTTTCCCCAACACGGATCTCTTCAAGAACCCTTTCTTCTTCCATGATTCTCCCTCTCGACCTGCGTGGCTCCTTCTATGAAATGGTTTCGAGCGTTATTTCGTATTTCTGGCAAATTCGGCCCCAATCTCAATGGCCTCGATATTGGATGGAATGAGATGATGATAGCGTTCATCCAGCACTTTTTCCAAGGACTCAAATAGAGAAGTCATCTGAACCAATTCGGTTTTTTGATTGAAGGCGCCCAAGGCGATCATATTCGCGAGCTTTGGGTTCCCATGGTCAATCGCAATGGCATTGACGGGGATGAAGAAATTTTCGATGTCCTTCCGGCAAGCCTCTTTGGGCTCGATGAGAGAGGAATTGACGAAGAGAAGCCCATCGGGCAAAATAAGCGGCCCATATTTTATCAACGACGGCAAGTTCATCACCAGCGCGGCGTGGGGTCTCCCCACGACAGGAGATCCGATCTGGCGGGAAGAGATCACGACCGTGCAACTGGCCGTTCCCCCTCGCATCTCGACTCCGTAGACGGGAAGGTAGGTGACGCACTTGCCTTCTTTCATGGCGGCGTAGGCAAGAAGGTTTCCGATGATCAATACTCCTTGTCCTCCAAACCCGGCCACAATGAAGTCGTAATAGAATCGGTCGGCTGACATAAACTATGGTCCTGAAAGACGCGAAGCGACAGACGTGAGGGGTGAGGGGTTAACACCTTACGCCTCCCGCCTCACGCCCGGCGATTAGTTCATAGAGAGTCTGCCATCTTCCGCTCCTTCAGAATACCCAACGGAAAGTAGGGGATCATTTCCTCTTCGACGCGCTTATTGGCTTCCAAGGCCGTCATCCCCCAGTTGGTGGGGCAAGCCAATAACACCTCGACAAACGAAAAACCGATCTCTTTGATTTGCATCTGAAAGGCCTTGCGAATGGCTCTCTTGGCCTTCATCAAATTAGCCGGATTGTTTACAGCCACCCTCGCGACAAAGGCGCTTCCCTCTAAGGTGGCTAACATCTCCGCCATTCGGATGGGGTAACCGTCATAGGTAAAATCTCTTCCATAAGGGCTCGTGCTCGTCTTCTGTCCAAGAAGCGTGGTAGGGGCCATTTGTCCCCCGGTCATCCCGTAGATCCCGTTGTTGGCAAAAATGATGGTGATCTTTTCCCCTCGATTCGCCGTATGAATGCTCTCCGCGATTCCAATGGCGGCGAGATCTCCGTCCCCCTGGTAGGTAAAGACGATTCGGTCCTTCCTGGCGCGTTTCACTCCGGAGGCCACAGCCGAAGCTCTTCCATGAGGCGCCTCCAGGACATCGATATTGAAATAGTCATACATAAAAACGGAGCAGCCCACGGAGGCGACCCCGATGGTCTTTTCTCTGATCCGAAAATAGTCAATGGCCTCTGCCACCAGTCGATGCGCGATACCATGGTGGCATCCCGGGCAGAAATGGAAAGGAATATCAATGAGACATTCCGGACGTTTGAAAACAAGCTCCATCTTATAACCCTCTAAATTCTAAATCCGAATATCGAAATCCGAAACAATATCAAAGAAACGAATGCATATTACTTAAGAGCGTTGCTTCTTCTAATTTCAATTTTGGTCATTTGAACTTGTTTCGAATTTCGGATTTCGTGCTTCGAGATTAAAGCCTCTTCAGTAGTATTTCTTTATCTCTTCCAGCACCTCTTCCGGAGAAGGGAGGGAGCCCGGAGGTCTTCCGTAAAAGTAGACTTGGGCGTCCCTTGCCACCGAAAGCTTTACATCCTCCAACATTTGTCCCGTGTTCAATTCGACGGTCAAAAATCGTGTGACCCTTTTGGAAAGGTCATTAAGAGCCTTTTCCGGGAAGGGGAAGAGCGTGATCGGCCGGAGAAGTCCCACCCTCAGGCCTTCCTCCCTCGCCAACTCGACAGAAGTTTTCGATACCCTGGCCATGCTTCCAAAGGCGACAAGAACGAGTTTGGCATCCTCGGTGCAAGCGCTTTCGAACCGGACCTCCTCTTTTTTCATCCGCTCGTATTTTTGATGAAGCTTCCAATTTTGTTCCGAAAGCTCCCCCTCTTCGAGATATAGGGACTTGAGCCGATTGGGTTTTCTCCCGTTTGCTCCGGTCAGGGCCCACTCTTTCGGCGGAAGGTTTATCTTCGCATCCCTTCTCCGCACGAGGGGTTCCTTCATCTGTCCAATCAAGGCGTCGCCAAGAATGATGGCGGGATTTCGGTATTTGTCGGAAAGGTCGAAGGCAAGACAAGTCAGGTCGTACATCTCCTGAATCGAGGAAGGGGCAAGAACGATCGTTCGATAATCTCCATGGCCTCCACCCCGTGTGGCTTGGAAATAGTCTCCCTGAGAGGGAGAGATTCCCCCCAGTCCTGGTCCACTCCTCGATATATTGACGATGAGTCCCGGAAGTTCGCTCCCTGCCAGGTAGGAGATTCCCTCTTGCATGAGGGAAATTCCAGGACTTGAGGAAGAGGTCATGGCTCTTGCTCCGGTGGCTGAGGCCCCCAGGAGTAAATTGATCGAAGCAATCTCGCTTTCTGCCTGGATGAACTCTCCACCCAACGGCGGAAGATGTTTGGAAAGATACTCCGGGATGTCATTCTGCGGAGTGATGGGATATCCGAAATAGAGGAGACATCCCGAATCAATGGCAGCCATGGCGATCGCTTCATTCCCTTTGGCCAATATTTTTTCGGAATGTGGTTCCATCAAGCTTCGAGCCTTTCCTTCTGACAAACGCTTCCTTTTACGCAGTTACTTTTTCTAATGATCTTATCCCCCTGTCTCCCCATCTCTCTGCCCTCCTTTACTCCCTCCACACACGGATGGCGACATCAGGACAGATCTCTCCACAAAGAGCGCATCCTGTGCATGTCTCCGCTGCCTCCCAGACGACGTGGAAATATCCCTGACGATTAATCTCCTCTCCAATCCGGATCAGACCTTTCGGACAGGCAATCGTACAGAGTCCGCACCCCTTGCACCGCTCTTGATCAATTTCAATCTTGCCCATCGTTCTCCAATGAAGGGTTCAAATATGGAAAGTGGAAGGCGGTATGTGGAATGTGGATTTAACTACTTTCTACTTACTACCGTCCACTTTCGGGGCTTGACCCCTTGAATCCTGTTTTT
The DNA here is from genome assembly GCA_963765435.1 of uncultured delta proteobacterium. Lineage (GTDB taxonomy): Bacteria > Desulfobacterota > BSN033 > BSN033 > UBA1163 > UBA1163. The sequence continues at coordinate 1,758,310 of CAVXWK010000001.1, read as the reverse complement.
TCTAGATTGCCTTTACTTCCCTAAAATATTCAATCTCTTTTCCTGAGAAACCAATGGCTTTCAGAACCTCAGTCGTGTGTTCTCCCCATCCCGGCGAAGGGGTGCGGATTTCAAAAGGGAATAGGGACGATTTGATCGGATTTCCCAGCTGGCGAACCTTCCCTTCGACAGGGTGCTCCGCCTCCATCACCATCTGTCGATGGAGGACTTGCGGATGTTGAAAGACCTCTTCAAAGGTTAGGATGGGTTCACAGCATGCATCCACGGCCTTAAAAAAGTCAACCCACTCCTCTTGAGTTTTGGTCTTAAAAAGAGTTTGGATCTCCTCGATGATACGAAGCCGTTCCTCTCCTTCGATGAATTGCTTATCGAAAAGGTCTCTCCGTCTGATCGCTTCGCAGAAGTTCTTCCAAAATTTAGGTTCCAGCGCCCCCAGAGACATGTGTCTGCTATCCTTTGTCGGATAGACTTGATAACAAGCATATCTTCCCGTCAAAGGCATGTCCCCCCGTTTCAGGAGTTCTCCATCCATAAAATATTTTACTGCGTGGACGGAGAGCCAGGAGACGACACTGTCCATCATTGAGATATCCAGGAATTGTCCCTTCCCCGTCTTTTCCCGGTAGACGGCCGCAGCAAGAATCGCAATGGCAGCCATCATCCCCCCTCCACCGATATCCGCGATTTGAACTCCCGGGAGGACAGGGCCGCCATTTTTTGCTCCCGTTATCTCAAGCACTCCTCCCAGGCCGATGTAATTGATGTCATGGCCGGACCTCTCCTGATAAGGTCCATCCTGTCCATAGCCCGAAAGAGAACATAGGATGATACGGGGGTTTCTTTTCTTCAGCTCCTGATAACCGATACCAAGTCGATCCATCACGCCCGGCCTGAAACTCTCCAAAACGATGTCATAGGATTGAATGAGTTTATAGAAGATCTCCTTTCCTTCTCTTATCTTAAGATTCAATTTGATGCTTTTCTTGTTTCGATTCAAAGCAAGAAAAATGGCACTGTCCTTCTTCCGAATGGGGCCCATCGCTCGGGTATAATCACCCTGTTCAGTGTCTTCAACTTTCAGTATCTCCATTCCTAAGTCGGCTAAGAGCAGGGAACAGTAAGGACCCGGCAAAAGCCTTGAGAGGTCGAGCATTTTTAATTCTCTTAGAAGCCCCACCAGCGCCACCTGTGAGATGATTTATAAAAAATGAATAACATATAAAGGTGGAAAATAAAAGTCGTCAACGCAGCGGCGATACAGGAAGTTGTCTTACAGGTAGCCGTTATGTTCTCGGCCATTTTCCGTCGGCAAATACTCCTTGACGGAAAAACCGATAAGAGTGATATTGAAAGAAGGGCACTCTGCAGATTTTTATTTGAGGATGGAGAAGTTCATGAAAAAGCCGCCGAAAAAGGCTTTGAGAAAGCCTTTAAAGAAGACTTCGGCGATCATCCTGGAGATGCCTGAGGCGCCTTATACCTTAAGTATGAGAAAGGTCGACAGTGCAGTCATATTATCCGTGGGAGGCCGGTTTCGAACAGGGATGCCTTAATGAACCCACAGGTTCTCGACTATTTCGAGAAAATCATTCCGGAGATTCAAAAGCAGCCATAGTTATGAGTTCAGAGTACAGAGTACAGAGTTTTAGAACCTGACGCTCCGATCTCCGAACTTAGCACTCCGAACTTATTGTGATGAAATTGACCCGTCAAGAATTTGAGGCGTTAGTGGTTTTGGCGCTGAAGAGGCTTCCCAAATTTTTCAAGAAAAAAATGAAGAATGTGGATGTGGTGGTGGAGGATCGAGCTTCGAGAGAACTCCTCTCGGGGATGGGACTACAGTCCCCTTTCCAATTGTTAGGACTGTATCAGGGCGTCCCCTTAGATCGAAGAGGATTTTACTACGGAAATGTCCTTCCGGATAAAATCACGCTCTTTCAGATTCCAATCGAGTCGATATGTCGAACGAAGGAGGAGATCGAAGAGAGGGTCAGAGAGGTGGTGGTCCATGAGGTCGGACACTACTTTGGGCTGAATGACGAGAAGCTGAGAGAACTCGAAAGAAGCGAATGACTCATACGGCACCGAACGTAACCCCTCCTTCCTCCCCTTAACTAAGGGGAGGTGAGGTGGGGTTAATTTCGGGTTTATTTAGGATTTAGTGTTTAGCGTTTAGAATTTGAGCACGTTTCTTTCGGTTGTATCCTATGTCTTTCATTAAATTCTTAGGCACGGCAGGTGCCCGATTCGTGGTGATGAAGCAACTCCGGGCCTCCGGTGGCGTTTGGCTCTCGGTTGGCAAGACGAATCTCTATCTCGACCCGGGGCCGGGCGCTTTGATCCGGTGTCTCAACAGCAGACCGAGATTAGAGCCTTCCACATTGGACGGCATTCTCCTTACCCATAAACACTTAGACCATTCCGGAGATGTCAACGTCATGATTGAGGCGATGACGGAAGGAGGGTTTCAGAAAAGGGGTGTCCTGTTCGCTCCGAGGGATGCCCTGGAGGAAGATCCGGTCGTCTTAAGATATGCAATGGATTATGTCGAGAAAGTGGAAGTGTTGAAGGAGGATTCCGAATACCGGATCGGAGACATTCGATTCTCCACTGCCCGGAAGCACCATCATCGAGTGGAGACCTACGGTCTTAATTTCAAGGTATCTCCTCATACCATTTCCTTTATCACCGACACGAGATTTTTTCCGGAACTCCCGAGCCTTTATCGAGGGGAGATTCTGGTCATTCATGTGGTCCGTCTTAAACCCGTTGGCGATGATCCGATCGATCACCTCTCGATAGAGGACGTGAAGAACATCGTTAAGAAGGCCAAGCCGAAATTGACCATCCTGACCCATTTTGGGATGACGATGATCAAGGCAAAACCCTGGGTCGTCGCCGCGGAATTGGAGAAAGAACTGGGTTTGAAAATCATCGCGGCCAGCGATGGCATGAAAATAGATCTGGAGGGAGATTTTCTGTAGATTTCTCGGGTCAGTCTCTTCTTTGCATCAGCTCGAAGATGGCGCCGCCCGGGCCGCCTGCATCCAGATAGGCGAATCTTCCCGGATCATGAATGAGCAGGCTGGCCCCTTCTTTCACCAGTTTTGCCACTTCTGCGTCAACGTCGTCCACGTAAAAGCCGAGATGATGGACACCTTCTCCCCATTTGTCGATGAACTTGGACTGGAAAATTCTTCCTTCCAGGCACTGAACGAGTTCGATCTCTACGGGTCCCAGGTAGGCAAATGCCATTCGTATTTTCCAGGGACGCCCCTTCCCATCCTTCCCGCCGTTTTCCTTGAAGGTCCACGGCCCGATGCCGTACAGCCGCGACCACGCCTCAACGACCTTATCGATGTCCGTAACGGCGTAGCTGATGTGATCGACCAATTTAATCTGCATGGCTTTCCCTCCTGTGTTGGCGCGAAGTTATTTCGTGGTCTTAATCGCGTACTTTTCTTATCCCCTCTTTGGTAAAGAGGGGCGGGGGGAGATTTTCCCCCCCTTTTCCAAAGGGGGGGAAACTTTTTAGCACACTTACCTGCCGACCGAGTGCAACGTTCGTGTTATTTCTTTTTCAGATGCGCGGGTTCGCCGTGAACACGGCCTCCGTCAACCACGATCGTCTCTCCCGTGATGTAGCTTCCCGCCTTAGAGGCCAGAAACACGACCGCGCCTGCGACCTCCTCGGGCTCGCCGAGCCGCATCATGGGAATCGAAGCAATCGCTTTTGCATTGACCGCCGGATCTTTCCACAGGGCCTCGCTCAGGCGCGTCTTAATAACCCCCGGGGCAATCGCGTTTACTCTGATCTTGTACTGTCCCCACTCCTTGGCCATGACCTGGGTGAGCATGATGACAGCGGCCTTGGTCACACAGTAGACGCCCAGGTCACCCGCCCGCAGGCCGCCGATGGACGCGGTATTGATGATGCTTCCTCCGCCCTGAGCTTTCATGATTCTTGCCGCTAACTGGCTCAGAAAGAAGAGACCCTTGAGATTGACATTCATAGTGATATCGTAAGTCTTTTCGTCCTGGTCCATGATCGGGCCGTAATACGGGTTGGTTCCGGCATTGTTCATCAGGATATCGATCCTTCCGAATGTTTTCATCACCTGTTCGGTCAGCGCTTTGGAGTCTTCTACCTTGGCGATGTGGGCTGCTATCGCCATGGACTTAACGCCTTTGGCTTTCACCTCCTCGGCCACCGGTTCGAGATCGGCGATCTTTCGACTGGCGACCACCACGTTGGCGCCGGCGTCGGCCAGGGCGAGAGCGCTGGCATGTCCGATGCCTCGGCTCGCGCCGGAGATCACGGCCACCTTTCCTTCAAGCGAAAACGATGAGAGATTCATGGTCTTTTCCTTTCTTAAGAGTTTTTTAAATTAACAATATATTACCTGAAAAAAGCGTGAAAATGATATTTCCTTTACCACCATACAAGCGGATAGGCCTTTAAAACCTTATGGAGACGCTATATAATCTTGATAAAGCTTCTACGGCAGAACCTTCCCTAAAAGGGAACATTGTGCCCGATGCCAAAAGGTCTGAGAATTTTACATATCTCCCTTGGAGAGCGCAACCTGACTCACTTTGGGGGTATCTTCCTTATTCATCAGTTTTGCAAAAAACTGAGATTAAAATGGTATTTGCAAAAACAGGTCTCTTTCCTCCAGCGTTCCAGTTATTATCATCCTGTAGAGTTAATCCTAGCCATCCTTTATGCTTTGATTGCTGGAATCCATCGCCTAAGCAAAACCAAAATCCTGCAAGGCAATGGCGCGTTTCAACAGATCATTGGCTTAAAGAAATTTCCTTATGCCAGCAGTTTAAGGCGATTCCTCAAACGAGTCAATCCTCAGGTCGTTCAGAGCATCACCAAAGTCCACGACCACTTAAGGCTGAAAATGTTCTATCTACCCAAACCTCGGACCAGCCTTCTGTTCGATTTGGATTCCTCCGTCCTCACTCTTTATGGCAAGCTTATCGAAGGAGCCGAAGTCGGCTACAATCCTCACAAAAGAGGGGCTCGTTCTTACCATCCATTGCTTTGTTTCGAATATCATTCCAGAGACTTTTGGCATGGTCTCTTAAGACCTGGAAACGCTTATACCTCTTCAGGTGCAACAGAATTCTTCAAACAATGTCTCCGAAAGGTTCCCCCTGGTATCTATCGAATTCGAGTACGAGCCGATTCCGGTTTTTTCGATCACAAATTTATCGAGCCTCTGGATCAAGAGGGCATTGGCTATGTCATCGTAGCCAAGATGACCCGACCGATCAAAAACAAAATAGGGAATCTTCGTTATTACCGGTTCAAGAGAAACTGGGGAGCAGCCGAGTTCTTCTACAAACCTTTCCGGTGGAAGGAGTCTCATCGTTTTGTGGTCATCCGCCGTCCCCTTCCCGAGAAAGACTCCGAACAACTGACGCTTTTCACTTTGAAGCGTTACAGCTATCAGGTCTTTGTCACCAATCTCCCTCTCAGGGCAGAAGAGATTTGGTATTTTTATCGGCCCAGGGCAGCGATCGAAGTCACTATCAGGGAGCTCAAAGAAAGTTATGCTTTGGCCAAGATTCCTACAAACAGTTTTCAGGCCAATCAGTTCTATTTCCATCTCTTACTGTTTGCCTACAATCTGGTCAATTGGTTCAAGAGACTCTGTCTACCTTCAAGATTTCAGAATGCAACCTTGGAGACCATTCGGACAGAATTTTTAGTCCTACCTGCGAGATTGGTAAAGTCGCAGCACCGGAACGTTCTCAAATTACCCAGCGAGTATATCTCAAAACAAACTTTGGATCATATCCTCCAGAAGATAAGAGAGATGAAACCATTATAAATTTCAACCAATTTGTAAATTTTTTCAGAAATGGGTGGGCACAATCCCCAGTGTTTAAAGGTTTCTCAATCTGAAGCATCACTTTTCACGCTTTTTTCAGGTATTAGTTTAGTCAGTTCATAGTTGTATAAACACGGAAGACTAAATCCCTCCTGCCCTCCCCTGCCTACCGGCAGGCAGGCTTTACAAAAGGGAGGAATTCCCCCTCTTTGGCTATCTTTTCCCTGCCGCGCAGGCAGGCAAGAGGGGGCAGGGGAGATTTTCCTATTTTTTCTGAGCTGTTTTCGGAATACTTTGATACGATTCATCCACCTTGGGCATTGTCACGTGATCTATCCGCACCGGAAGCTTTCCATAGATGGGATCGTCCTGCCACCCATCGATACGAGCGGCCCGTTTGACCGCAGCGTGGTATTTTTTCCAGGGGGCGCTTCCATAAAGAAACATCTCTTGGGCGGCCATGGATCCTTCACCGTGAATGGTGTCGACCTCCCAGTGATTCCCGGTCAAGTCCTTGATGAGGCGCAATAGGCGAATCCGGTCCTCCGTGGGCACACCATCCTTGGCCGCCAGATATTTTTCGATGAAGGGCCTTAGGGCGGGATTTTTCCAATCCCGGAAGGCCGGCACCGTGGTGGTCAATCCGCCCCCGATATCTTGCATGTGCTGGACCATCTGGTGAAAGTTGTTGGCGTAAGTATACTTCGAGGCATTAATGGCCATCCGATTGGGCATCATCACATCCATCCCGAATTCAGTCACCGGATCGAGGCAGGCCTGTTTCCCCAGCATTTGCACCGTTTCGGTGATCATGGCCATCCAGGCGAGCTTTTTCCGGACATGAGGGGCATTTTGGACCCCGTTATATTCTGCGATCAGACTGGCTGCCCCGGTCATGACTTCGAGGGTTCCGGTCATCTTACAGGTGCCGAATAAGCGGTGGTAACTGGCAAAGGCATAGGTCAGGATTTGGGAATACTCCCATTCGCCGCACATAAACACCCGTTCCCAGGGCACAAAAACATTATCGAAGATGATCAGGGATTCCGACGGCTGCATGTGGTCCGACATGGGGTAATCAAATTCACATTCCTCACCGTAGAGCCGTACATTCGGTTCCACACCCAAAAGCTTGACCCCGGGCGTATTGACCGGCACGGCAAAGGCCAGGGCATCGTCTTTGTCTGCTTCGCCATGGGTTCGACAGGGCAGGCAAAGCAGCTCATTGGCGCAGGGAGAGGCACTGATATGCACTTTGGCCCCCCGGACGACGATGCCGTCCTTCTGCCGGTCCACTACCCTCAGGTAGAAGTCCTGGTGCTGCTTTTGCTTGGAGGGATGAAGGCTTCGGTCCCCCTTGACATTGGTCATGGCCCCGGTAATGGCCAGGTCGTTCTTCTGCAGATGCTTTCGGTAATGCTCGACCCGCTCCATATACCCGGTCTTGAGCTTGCTGTCCATGACCTGGGCAGCAACGGTAAAAGCGGCCAGGGCATTGGCGCCCATACAATGCACAATCACTCCGCCGCCGGATCTGATTCCGACCGTATAACATTCCCGCCGGCGGAGCATGTCTTCGGGCGTTTTCGGAGAGGTCAGTAAAAAATTGATATCTTCGCCGTCCTCATTCTGGGTCACAAAAAGGTTCCGGTAATCCGGATGGTTGGGCAGGACATAGTCCATGCAGGCCGTTCTGATGATGGTGCTTATTGTCGGATGGGTCCGGACATCGGCTACCCTTTCCCCCAGGCACCAGACTTCCCGTCCGTCATTCAAACTTTCAAGATACTGTTGCACGGTTTTAATCATGGCTCGCTCTCCTTTCGTCTGTAAGAAAGAATAGTAGATGGGCTGGCTCTTGTCAATGCAGTCTTGATGCTTTCTGCAATTCAGACACTGGACTTTCCCGCGTTTCGCGGGATTAGACACCAGGCTCTTCTGATATAAGGAATCCCCCCTATGTTTCACTTCCTCGAAATTCTTTCGTTCATAACAAGAGCGCCAATTCCTCTGACAGCTGATAAGTCTTCTTCATGTAATTTCAAGCCATTTCCCCCTTCAGTCTAATGTCTGAGGTCTATAGTCTTACTGTCTGAATCACAGTGATGCTTTGTCAAGCTGAATGAAAACCGAGTTCGCGGTGAGCAATTAGGGGAAGACGTGAAAAGAGGATTTGTCGACGGGCAGGCTTGTCACATTATGTACCAAATACCCCCCATTTTTTTGTCTTGACATTGGGGAGGGGTTCACTATATAAGGAAAGCTAATAAACCCAATATATTTCATTAGTTAATTGATTTGATTGAGAAAGGAGGTGAAATATCGAAACGATCTGACAGGACATTTTAATTGCTGCCTGATGAGAATATCCAATAGGAGGAGGGAAAAATGGAAACAAATCTCAAAAAAAACGTTTATTGGCTTATAGCGATCGTGATCATCATTGGTTTTTTTGCAGTGATGGCCCATTTGATTGAGACTGATTTTGGTAAGGTCGATGTTAAGACGATTACGTTTTCTGACCACAATGGAGATATTATCGCTGCTAAACTCTACCGGCCGGTCGATGCAACCGCTAAGAATCCAATGCCAGGCATTCTTAATATGCATGGCTACCAAAACGATAAAGACGTGTCTAGTTCTCTTAGCATTGAATTATCGCGCCGTGGTTATGTTGTATTAGCTCCAGACGCGTTAGGGCACGGTGATTCTGGTGGTTATCTTGATATACTTAAGTACTTTGCAGACATGAAGAATAACGATCCCTACACGGCTGGGATGTTAGATGCTTTCCAATACCTAAAATCATTACCGTTTGTAGATAAAACTCGTTTGGGTGTGGACGGGCATTCACTGGGCGCAATGAACAGCGAACGGATCGGCAACAATGACCCGGATGTCCGAGCCGCAGATTATTTGTGCGGCTTTGCTCCACGCAATCACCAATTGAAAAATGTTCTCGTAACACAAGCTCAATTTGATGAGTTTGGTATTTTCCGCGAGGGCAAACCGAATGTTCTTAAACTAACAAATGATCCGGAACGTTGTGCAGATTTTGGGGTTTGCCCAGTCCAATGGGATACAACTTATGGTAATTTTGCCGATGGCACTGCAAGGCGGATAGCGCTCATACCCTTCGAGCACCACCTTCTTCCATTATTCAACAAAGCTGTTGGTGAAGGTGTAGAATGGATGAATCTTGCGCTAAAGGAAGGAAAACACGACAAATATTACTTACCTCCAAACAAGCAAATTTTCATGGTGAAGGAAGTTTTTGGCGGAATCACCTTATTATTAGCGCTCATTTCGCTTATTCCTCTTACAAATATTTTGTTGGCAGCAAAATATTTTGCTCCAGTGGCACAGCCTATCCCAAATAGATATGTCCCAAAAAAAAGCACTTGGTGGTGGTTTGCGACGACGAATGCTCTGGTTGCTGGCATTACATTCCCATTCCTGGCGAACTATGGTTCCATCATGGATAAGATTGAGGGTATTATCCCGATATTCAGGATGCAAATGGCCAATGGCCTGATGGTATGGTTCCTTGGAAATGCAATTCTTGGTGCATTTTTCTTCTGGCTTTGGTATCGCGGTGCGAATAAAAAAGCCGGCGTGACTATGTATGATGTGGGCGTATCCTTTGATAAAGCGAAGACCGTTATCGATTGGAAAATCATTGGCAAAACAATCTTGCTGGGAGCGATTTTGTTCTTTTGGATGTATTTATTGGAAGGAATCTTCCAATTTTTTACAGGTCAGGAATTTCGCTTCGTGTGGCCATTTATGCGCCAGTTTGGCAGGCCTGATCGGGTAGGTTATTTCTTCCTCTACCTTATTCCCGCTTTGCTTTTCTGCTTGATCAACCTGGGCATTTTACTCTTTGGCCAGTTTCGCCTGCCAGAACAAAAAACCCCAGCTAAGACTCAATGGGTTTGGTGGGTAAAGAATCTATACGCCGGTCTCGCCGGCCTCTTTTTGATATGGGTGTTCCAATACTTACCATTTTGGTTGGGAATCGGTCCTGGTTTTGAAGCAATTGGTTTAATGTCGATTCAAGGAATTTGGCTGCTGATGCTCTTTGTGTATCTACCCGAATTTGCCATCTTGTTCTGGTTCCTCACGTGGTTCTATCGTCGTACCGGTCGAGTCTATTTGGGATCTCTGATGTTAGCAAGCTTGGTCACGTGGTTCCTTGCGGCTGGATCACTCATTAATCTCGCGGGCTCGGCCCATTAAATTAGATTTCCTGTTGAAAGTATGTCCACCTCATCTAAAAGATGAGGTGGACATACTTTTTAATACAGGATGAGTTGAGGTTTATCATCTCCTTATTCACAACCTTCACCCTTCCTGAAAACTCCTCCCCGGTGAATATCTCTTTCTCGACGAGCAAACCAGTAAGGGCTTCTTCAGAGGAGTCATTCGGCATTGGGGTACAAAAGCCCAGAGCAGTACGAAAAGTTACTTAATGAAACTTAATCCTGTGTCCATTTTTTCTGGGAAAGGTCACCTGAAAATTCTTAACCTTAATGAAATTAATATGTTTCTAATTTATTGGATAGACTCTTCTCGCTTTCCCAGGGAAAACCATCCATGACAAGAATTCAAGATCTGAAAAAATTTCACCTCTATGGTCCTATACACCCTTGTCAATCTAATCTTAATGGTTTGCTAAGACAAATGAGGGTCGAGTTCATGTTTAGCGAATAGGCAAGGATGTAGAACGAGGATTCATCGACTTTGCCCGAGCAGGGAGAGCCTGCCTGCCCCGCCCTCGGTCTATTAATAGTGCGGGACCGGGGCCGGTAGGCAGGGGCAGGGAGGATTGAACTTGCTTTCAAAAAAAGGAGAATATATTATAATTTCTTTCATACGGTAGATTCCAGATAGGAAATGAAGAGAGAAGGAGCGGAGTGGCGATTCTCTATTGCGATGCAAAGCGGTTTAAACAAACCATCATAGCCGGAGCGGACCGGGTATTCAAAAACCGCGACCAATTGAACAAGATCAATGTCTTTCCTGTACCGGATGGGGATACGGGGACGAATATGTCCGTTACGCTTACGGCCGCCATCAGGGAAATGGAGGCTTTAAAGGAGATTTCCCTGGAAACGACCGTCAAGGCCGCTGCATGGGGAGCACTCATGGGGGCGAGGGGCAACTCCGGGATTATTCTGTCTCAAGTCTTGATCAGTTTGGCGGAAGGAATCGAGGGCCGTGAGCGTTTATTTGCGGAAGACATTGCTTTTGCTCTTTCCCGTGCGGCGAAGAAGGCCTATAAAGCAGTCCTACACCCGACAGAGGGTACTATTCTGACCGTCATCAGGGAAACTGCGGGAACCGCGGAGGAGGTCGTCAAGACCGATAAGGATCTCGCCCTTCTCCTGGGTGAAATGGTCGAGTCAGCCCGGTCTTCGGTCGAGCGGACTCCCCTTCTCCTACCCAAGCTCAAAGAAGCCGGTGTCGTCGATGCCGGGGGACTGGGGTTTCTCAATTTTTTGGAAGGCATGCTGTTCCTTATCCAGGGCGCGATTGAAACGGGTGGAACGATAGAAGACGAGGTCATGCTCAACGAAACGATGAGTGATTCGGTGGAACATCACTTGAATTTCAGGTATTGTACGGAATTTATTCTGAAAGGAAGTCGGATCTCCGAAGATACGATCAAGGACGCTCTGACTCCGTTGGGGGATTCGATCGTGGTGGTTGGAGACAGTCGGCTGGCAAGGATTCATATCCATACCGGCAAGCCTGAGGAGGTGCTTCGCTATGGCTCCACATTAGGCCAGGTTTCATCGATCAAGGTGGATGACATGCTGGTTCAGCACACGGCACGCTTTGAGGGCTCGAACCTAACGAAGGCCACTTCGGTTATTGCCACTGTTCTGGGAGACGGTTTAAAAGAGCTATTTTACAACGCCGGAGCAGAATTAGTAGTCGATGGAGGTCCAACCCAGAACCCCAGCACTTTGGACATCATAGAAGCTATAGAAACCGTGACGTCCTCAAGCGTGATCATCCTGCCCAATGATAAGAACGTGTACCCTGCAGCGCTTCAAGCAGCAGAAAGGACTTCGAAAAAGGTTACGGTCTTGAAAACATCCTCTGTCCCCGAAGGTCTTTCGGCTTTGCTATCCTATATGGATGAGGCTGCCTTCGAGGAGAACATCGGACGGATGGAGCAGGCCTTCAAAAATGTCAAGAGCGGGGAAGCTTTGCCAGCGTCCCGTAGTGTCGTCCTCATGGGGGTTGAAGTCAGATCCGGCGATTCGATCGGCATTTACCAGGGTAAAATTCAATGTTCGTGCTCCAATGCGGAAGAGACTGCCATCCGTCTGGTTGAGTCGATGGTCGATCCTTCCGATGAAATCATCACCCTTTTTTATCGTGATTCTATTGAGAAAAACGAACTGGAAACCCTGAAGTCCGCCTTGCAGTCCCGTTTTCAAAACAAGACGGTCGAGCTTTATTGGGGAGGGCAACCCTATGCGCACTATCTCATTTCGGTAGAGTAAGAGAGGGAAAGAAACATGAAGATCATAACAGACAGCACTGCGGACCTATCGAGAGACCTCTATCAGAAATACGACATAGGCATGGTTCCTCTTACTATTCATCTGGGAGAAAGAACATGGCTCGATTTTCATGATATTGAACCGGACGAATATTATGCGATGTTGAGGAACTCAAAAGCCTTTCCAACCACATCCCAGCCCTCGCCCCAGGATTTTATCGATGTCTTCGTCCCTTTTACGGCAAAAGGTGAACCTGTCCTCTCAATCCATATTTCATCGAAGTTAAGCGGAACGTATCAGTCCGCGGCGCTGGCCAGAAGTCATTTTCCCGAAGCCCGGGTAGAAGTGGTCGATTCCCTTCAAGCCTCCTTGGGACTGGGCATGATTCTTCTCCTCTGCGCAGAGAAAGCAAGCTTGGGGGCTTCCTTTGAAAGCGTGGTCGATTTCGCCCGAGGACTCACCCGCAAGATAAAAACGTATTTTTCGGTCGATTCTCTCGAGTATTTACACCGAGGAGGCCGTATCGGTAAGGCCCAGGCGTTTTTTGGGACCCTCATGAAAATCAAGCCCCTCTTGATGCTGGTGGAAGGTGAGGTCCAACCCGTCGAAAAAATCCGCACCACGGAAAGGCTGCTAAACCGATTCGTGGAATTGGCGGAGAGCGAAGCGCGGGAAGGTTCGCGCCTCCAGCTTTCGGTAGCCGAGTCGGACAACGGCGACGTTATGACAGGACTTCTTGAGAGGCTGATGAAGATTCCGGGTATTTCCCTTGTCCACCGGTGTAAACTCGGGGGGGTCATCACATCGCATGGGGGTCCCGGAACTTTCGGCATCAGTTTTGTGAAGGCCTGAGGGGGGCGGGTCGCCGACGCACCATAGCGCTTTGGCGAACGGCGCGGTGAGGGGGAAGCAGTGATGTGAAACGGGGATTTAGGATTTTACCCAAGCAGGAAGAGAGTAGGGGTTGAGATTCGCCCGTCCCGGCAGGGAAACAGATCATCATAAAAGTAGAAATTTTATGGCTGGCCCCCTTGTCTTACTGATGGGTTGGTACAGAGGAAAATATTGGGAGAGAGGATAAACCGAGCGGTTGACCTACAAAGAGTTTGGAACGAACCGTATGGGGAATTGTTAATGTGTGACTGAAATAGAAGCTAACGCTCCACATGGCAGGGACGGCTTGTCTCCGATCCGACACATGATGCGGTTCTTAAAGCTACTTCTTCTCCCGGATCGCCTCAAACGCTATCCTGTAGACACTGGCCCGACCGTGACATTTGACACCGCAGTAATTATCAGTGGTCGGCTCCTGGTAGAAGACAACACCTGAGAGAAGTGGCGTTTCATACTTTATCTGTCTCTCAGCATCGCGTATAAGGGGAATCTGCCAGAGGCCACCCCCACTCATTCCACCGAAACTCGTTGGAGCAATCGATCTGGCGTCGTAGCTCACAGGAAAATCAAAGTAGTCGTGATCGCCCACCACAATAGTATGATCTGGCTGTCCGGCCCCACACAAGTTGTAAAATCCCTTGACTAAGTGGTATCCATCCTTGTCTCGCTCTTCCACGGTCCTCTCATCCACGAATCCATTAATGAACCAGACGCCCTCGCGGATGTCGGGAGGTGAATAGAGCACACGATCTCGATGGAAGTCCACGGGATAGAAGGATTTTTTTGCTGCAATAGAACTCGCGATAGAAGGAGCAAGAACAACTGCCCCCAAATCGGGGCCCTCGGCATCAACTGTTCCGCGAGCAATGGGAAGAAACGCAAGACCCTGCGTGTCAACGGTGTCTTGTTGTGCCGTTCGTGAGAGTGCGAGACCCAAACGTCCACTTCGCGGCAAAATAGAGAGCACATGTTGTGTCGTTAATATCGCATGCGTTGTGCCAACAGACACAAGAGTACCAGAGCCAAGTAGGATTACGTCATCTGACCTACGTGGAGGGCTCTTGACACGAAGGAAGCCGATGCTGTACTCGGCAACCTTTCTCGACGCGGCCGCAATAACTTTCTCGGGTAAATCCCGGATCTGGAGCTCTTCTACGGTAACCATTCTTGCCTCAGGGTTGTCGCGGGGTCGGGTCTTGCAATAATATAATGGCTCCAGCATTTTCCCCGGAAACGAAGGAGTATCTGCGCCGCCACCCTGTGATTTGAGTATATAAATTTTACGAAAATTGGTCAACCGAAACTTTTGGAAAGAGAGAAGTGGAGAAGTGGAGTTGCCTACATCAAGGCTGAACGAAACGATTCCAAACCAACCAACCTTTCGATCAAATCTGTGATGGCTGAATCAATCGCTTCTACGAATCTCTCATTTGGTTTCGTAAGAGGCCCGTATTTGAGTTCTGAGCGTCCGTTCACAACGTCGGACCAGATGGCGTTGCCGCTCGCATCCCTTAAGGTCATGCGAGCCTGAGCTGCTGCTTCGAAAGTTCCCCTCAAGAAGAAACCTTGTATTCTCTTCCCCTTGAGAGCAAGCAGATCTCCAGAAAGGACAAGGTCTCCTCGCTCAGAAACAACCTGGTACCCTTGGTTTGTAAGTTCTGCCTTAACGGCTTCCGTAATAACCTTTGGGACGTCCGTGTTGCTCATATACATTCCTATGGTCTTTCCCTGCTCTCTTATTTCGCCAAGCGCCATATTCCAGCGTTTATCCACAATAGGTTCGATTCTGATTCTCTTCGATAGCGTGATTTGCGGTTTGGCTGGCCCGTTGGAAGGTAAGTAAGCAACATCTACCTTCACAACCGTCACCATTGGAGCACATCCAAACATAGCAAGAAACGCAGAAACAATACCTATGGCGAAAGCTTTCTTAATCATGTTAGCTCCGTAATACTATGTTGGGATCACCCTGGGTACACATTTGGAGGACGGTCCTGACCCGTAGGGGATACTCTTAGAAGCCCATTTTATCCAAAATCCTTGGGATTTCTTTAGATAACTCACTTTCGAATTCAGCCCTGAAATTTACGACATACTGTTGACGTTGAATTGGATCTCTAAAATCATATTTTCCCCTGCGTAGCGTTTGAATGGTACGTATCCGGGCAATGACTCTATTGTTTTGGGGATTTACTCCCCTTATTAAAATTCCGGTAAGCGTCGCATTGCCAAAAACGGTTACACTCTCAAAGCTCACTTCCATAATAACCGTAGGATTGTAAAGATTCTTGATTTCGGAATGGTCAAACATAGACACGTCAGGGTTATACCATTTTGGTCCAGCAGAACTGCTATGACGGATATTCTCCGGTAAGGGGACAATCTCACTTACTTGAATCACTGGTCTTCCTCTTCTTGTAAGCTCTTCCGAAATCTTTTCAGATAGAGCCAACTCAGGGTGCCAATTGATCAAATTTCCCAAGACACCTAGCTTAAGCTCGTTTAAATCGGGCGCCTTACTTATTTCATTGAGTAATATCTCAATATTCATTCTATTCAGGTATGCATCTTTGCAAACCGTTTCAATTGGGACAACGGCGACTTTATTTTCGACTTTGTTATATTCCTCGGGTATTTTGACGGTTCTAATATTAACGCAAGCGCTAAGGGTAGCCAATGTCAGAAGAAACAGCACTATTATCGTTAATGCCGATCGAATACTCTTTTTTAAGGGGACAATTGGCTCGTTTATCATGGCATTACCGCTCCTTTTCTAATTTTCATGAACTGCAGAACAGGCCCTTTCCTATCTTCTTGGGTCTCCTTTCCCTATTGCTGATGGAAGTATATAGATTTTATGAGAATTGGTCAACCGAAACTTTCAGAAAGATCGGGTCAAAGAAATGGGTAGTTTGAAACGCCTATCTTCATTCTGAGAATTTGAATGGATTGATGACGACTGGAAAAAATTGTTACTTGTCTCTTCCCGACGCCTTACGAAGTTTATCAAGAAATTCGGGAGGCATTGCAAGGCCTAAACTTTGTCCTTTTTCAACGTCCTTCCACGATTTTTCATATTCTTTCTTAAGGCAATAGGCAGCCGCCCGATTGTAATAGGCCTCAGCCATGTTTTCGTTTAGCTCAAGGGCCTTATTGAAATCTAAGATTGCCTGATCAAGTTTACCCTCACGGGCATAGTCAGTCCCCCGATTGTTGTAAGCGTCAGCGAGCCTCGGGTTTAGCTCAATAGCCTTGGTGAAATCTGAGATCGCCTCATCATATTGGCTCTTGTCATCATAGGCAGAGCCTCGATTGTAGTAGGCCTCAGCATACCTCGGCCTTAGCTCAATAGCCTTGGTATAGTCTGAGATCGCCTGATCAAGCTTGTTTTTCATCAAGTAAGCATTCCCCCGATTATAGTAGGCCTCAGCAAAACGCGGATTTAGCTCGAGAGCCTTGGTGGAATCTGAGATCACTTGGTCATATTCTCTCTTAAAGTAATAGGCAAGTCCCCGATTGTAGTAGGCCTCAGCAAGCCTTGGGTTTAGCTCAAGAGCCTTGGTGAAATCTGAGATCGCCTCATCATATTGGCCTCTCTTAGAATGGTCATTCCCACGGTTGAAATAGAACGCATCATTTTTCCCACAAGAGAGTAGGGAGAAAAGAACGATTGGGAGGATTATCCAGATCTTTTTATTTGAGGCATTTTTCATAGATCCTCTGGATTGTTGATTGGAATATACACATTTTGTGAAAATTGGTCAACCGAAACTAGTCGTTAGTATACTCATAAGTCAGGGCGTACCATGCATACCGATAAAACCAAAGAACAATTCGGATTCATAAAAAAAACGTTTTGTCATCCATTCAGTCCAGCACTTGGTTAGATTCCTTTTAATATGTCATTTAGATTGGACCTTCTCGGATATTTTCTGAGTAGTCTCCGCCAGAGCATCCGATACGACTGTTTTTCCCCACGCAGTACTGTGCCAATATTTACCAAAAATACCCGCATCATATATTGCATCTAATATCGTTATTTTAGCGAAATGCCACTCGGTCTTCTTGTGGAATGTTTTTAAAGGAATAATATCATTTTCATTCTTCATACTAATAAGTTGGGAATCATATCCAATATGTGTCCATACTGGTTCAACAAATGGAATGAACAAAAATCCCCAAAAACCTGTTTTACCGATTTTTACCTTTGTTGTTACCAAATAGTCCATATTTTGTTCCTTGGCAGTCGCAATAGATTGCTCAAGAGTCAATGGAGTGCGTTTTTCAGTATCATTAGCGAGTTTTGTGCGGTATCCAATTTTGGCAAGATCTTCACTGAGACTTTGGGCGATATAATATGATACGGGTAATAGTTTTCCATTATCATCTGTGGCGTCAAAAATTACTGGCAACCAGTAGGATACACCTTGGCCTATCCTGTCCGGGTAGTCTCCATAACCCTCCCTCTCATCTCCTATATCCGATACCATAATACTCAAAGGCTTTTGAATAACTATTCCGTTAAGATTTTGGCTGGAGACATGTTTTAAGGTTACTCCACAAGCTGAAAGTAAAAACAGCGCCAAAGTGCAACTAACCAACATGATAGACTTTCTAAGACAAAAATTCTTAAACATGGCGGCCTCCTTTCTTTAGTTCTTCGCGTTTGTTACTCCGGTTTTCCAAAAACGTCGGGAGGACCGGCGTCAGGGCTTGCAATGATACAATGACTCCGGTCGAACCTTTATTCTTCAGTTTGAAAACGAAGAAATATCTGCACCGCCACCCATCTCATTGATGATTGTTGATTGGTGATTGGAATATACAAACCTCATGAAAAATGATTGTTGATTGACGATCGATGATTGGAATATACAAATTTTATGAAAATTGGTCAACCGAAACTTTCAGAAAAAAAAGTTAGAGAAGTGGGATGGTTGTTCCACCCACAAGTCCTTACTCCAACATGCTCATCGGAGTTGATGATTACCAATGGAAAGAGTGGAGAAGGAAATATACTATGAAGCTGCATTTGATGCCAAAGATTTGTTACGGTCCACTCAGTGCACTCAGAAGCTTTACCCCATCAGGGCTTCCCCATCCGGTGCAGGCGTCCCAGCCTGAATGGGCTGGATAGGGGCCGTTATTACCCGTGATGTCGTTATTACCCACGCTGATATCATGAAATGCACCGGAAGAAGAGGCCAAGCCGTAAATCCCGGGATTCAGATAACCCATGGAATGACCCAGTTTCTGGTTGATGAGGGCGATCATGCCAGCCCAGAGAGGGGCCACCGCGCTCGTTCCACCGATGGTCAACTGCTTCCCATCGACCAAGACCCGGTAACCAGTGACCGGGTCGGCATCACCAGCCACATCGGGCACGCCCCGGCCGATGCGCCCACCCGGGTTTGCCGATGGCGGGATGTTGGCATTGGCTTGCCACTTCGGCAGATCAAAGACATCACTGATCCCCCCGCCGGTCGCGCCGCCACTAACCCCTTCGTTCCAAACAATCTCATTCGTAATCATACTGCCGGATCCTTCCAAACGGGTCCCTCCGCAGGCATGAGCATATGGACTCGAAGCCGGAAAGTCGACATGAAGAAGACCATCGTTCACCCCATTGGTTGAACCATTGTCCCCGGCGGCGCAGCAGATTGTTACGCCGAGGGAAGCGGCATCCTGGAAGGCTTGGTCCATCGCCTGCATGGCTTGATTTGTCCAGTCCGATTCCGCAGAGCCCCAGCTGATCGAGACCGCAGATGGTTTATTTAGGGTATCGTGGATAGCAGTGCTAACGGCATCCAGAAATCCAGCGTCGGTGTTGGGAGCGAAGTAGACGACGATCTTTGCCCCAGGGGCGACAGCGCCCGCTACCTCAATGTCGAGCATCACTTCACCGTCCGGACCATTGGGGTCTCCCGTCGGCTGGTTGTGTCCCCCATCGACTGACCTGGCAGTGACCACCGGCATGGGAATTCCAAGGTTTTGGAAGTAGGTCGTGAGATTCGAGCTGCGGTAACCGCCACCTAACTCGATAATTCCGATACACTGACCTTGCCCGTTGATGCCTGTCTGGAAGTCATAGAGTTCTGCTATTTGAGGGGGTGTATAGGAGATCCCTCCGGCACGAGGTCGCACCGCTCTCTTCTTTCCACCGTACACGCGCATGTGCGGCTTGGCTTGCGGCCGATTGTCAAGACCGAAGACCCCTTCTATGATCGGCGCTAGATCTTCCGGCACGCGCACAGGCCCGGTACGACCACGGTAGGTCCCTCTGGGATGTTTATAACGTGCCAGAGAAACTCCAAAAGCTTTGCTAAAGGCAGCCACTGTCCCCGATAGCACCAGGCGACGCTGCGCGGGGCTGATTTCTACCACGTCGAGGCCGTGCTCATGGGCGAACACCTCCACTTTTTCCAGTTCAGCGGGGTCAGCCCCATGGGCGGCGACAAACTCTTCATGGGTAAAGTGCTTGCGCTCCTGCGGTCGGAGAGCGCTAATCTCTTCCACCGCCGATGAGAGATCCTTGGCAGACGGGCGGCGCCGAACCAGTATGGTTACCAATATACGCTCCTTGGGATCGGCTGCACCTACCCTGCGTGCTCCTTTAAGAACAGTGCGCTCACTACCCTGAATGGGAATGCCTTTCTTAGTTGATGCCATAGTCTATCCCTCCTCTTTGCACATCTTGGGGACGCTTCTTATATTCTGATTGAAGCTCTCTGCCCACCCCGTTAGGACGGGGCAGGCACGGCGGAGCTTCCCGGCATTGTATAATATAATTCATATTGTGCTCCTTAACCCCGCGTATCCCGCCTTGGCGGGACGGGCCGTGTTCCGGCCAATAACAATTAGATACAAACTATTTTATCGATCTCGCGATTTTTTGCGGTGACCCCGGAATCGAATTTTTACTCTTGACTTTGTCAATATTTTACGAATACTTCTTTCTGACCCCAAGTCCTTTCCTTGAAAACGAAAAAATATCTACGCCGCCACCCGTTTGATTGTGGGTTGCTGATTGTTGATTGGAGTATATCTATTTTACGAAAATTGGTTAACCGAAACTTTCAGTTTTGAAGACTACGAATGAAAGTAAGCATAATGGAAGACCGCGGCCGCATCCATACATGTTGGGCTGCACAAAGGCCAAATTCCAACCACCACCAGATCTTGTCGTTCGCTAGAATGACCCCCACTGTTATTATTTCATGAAATCAACTAGAATATTTTCCGTCCGGAGACTCGGGTATTTCTCTTTAAACCTTGCTATTACATCTTCGCTTTCATCTATTATAAAGAATGTGAAGAGTGGCTCTCCAGCCCTTCCTGTTCCTTTAAAAAACCCTTTAATTTCTTCCTCGCCATAATCTTTGACCGAAAGCACATGAACACCTAAGATAGGTTTATAAACATTCATTTTCTTTAAATGCCTTCTCAAATCCCTGTCGGCAACTATTGAACCTATATACTTAACTTCACCATTTCTTATATTAAACTCAAAAGGTTCAGTTCTTGGAATAATCCACCCTTTCACAGTACCCATCATCATTATTTGGTATGTCCCCTCAGGAAGCCGCATTTCAAAATAATGAGCGAGTATATTTGTAAAACTTTCCCCAGTCTCTTTGTTTTTTATGTAAAGATTTCTCCCTGCGCTTTCGGCATCGTACATAAATAACCCGTAAAAACGTTGATTAGTTACTCTTCCAAATACAATCCCTGAATTGTTTAACGTGAGGTGATCTGAGTCCATTGCAAAACGCTTTGGGGCACTGCAGCCAACGACAATAGAGAGTAAGGCAAGCGAAATAATTAAACCTTTTAGAACGGAAAATTCAGATCGCCCTAATTGATTCTGCATTGTCACCACCGATTTCATAAGACCTCTGGGGTCGAATCTTTATCCTCGCCTTTGCCTAAATTTCAAGAAAGTTTCTTTGTGGCCCCAGGCTTTTCCCCCTGGAAACGAAGAAATATCTGCACCGCCACCCTGTGGATTGTTAATTGGAATATATCTATTTTATGAAAATTGGTCAACCGAAACTTTCAGAAAGAAAAAGTCAAAGTGAGCTATTTTTAACGCCTGCAAAGAATTGGGATGAGTTCTCTAGCGGCTATTCCGCGTCAGGTTGATGCGGTTGATTATCAATCGCCCGCACCGGTGCCGCTTGCCACGCGTGTGGTTCGAGAGAGTTACTTCTTTTTCAGAGGCACAAGTGGCTGGAGGGCTTCTATCGGTTGCAGCACGAACTGAATCCCCACCCTTGTCTTGGGCAGCGGGCTCAAGCCAAAGGGAGGCACATCCCAGGGCAAGACCAGCGAACCATGAATGGTTGTGCCCGTGCTGGGCAGGGGTCCGGCGGCGGAAATAGGAGGGTTCGAGCCAGGAACCCACGTCCCCAGTGTCAAAATGCCATCCGTCGTCCCCGTGCCAGTACCCATGGCCTTCGTCGGAAAAGCCGTTACTAATGTTAACCGGTAACCCGGTGTGTCCCCGCCAACCTCGAAAGCAGCCCCAAGGTTCGTCATGGGTCCGGCCGTACTTCTCCACTCGTTCCGCTGGCCCTTGTTTTTGAAAACAAGAGAGCCATTGAAAACGAGGTTGTAGGACTTCACGCTCTCAACGTCCCAACGCCCCCATGCATCCTTCTTGTCCCTCTGGTTCAGGATGTATCGGACCGTCGCCGTCATTTCGACCTTTCCGCTCCTATCCGCATCCTCGTACGCATCGTGGGCGCTCCACGTTATGTCAAGTGCCCACTCGGGCATCGCGATGAACCTCTTAAGAGAAATAACCGGGATCTTGGATGTCTGAGCGGAGGCTGCAGGGGGCGTCGCAAAGACTGAAGCAAGAAGAACCACGACCGCCGAAGTGCTGGTTAGCAGACGATTCCACTCAAAAATGCGCATAATTCGCTCCTTCTTTGAAAGGCGTGGGAGAGGTGTTGCAATAATACAATGATTCGCCTATCTACCCCGCCACCCAGTCCATTGACGATTGATGATTGTTGATTGCTGATTGGAGTATATATATTTTACGAAAATTGGTCAACCGAAACTTTCAGAAAGAAAGATCAAAGAAGTGGGCTGTTTGTTACACCCACAAGTCAATATCGGGAGCCATATCCAACAATCGAGGGTTACGGATTGAAAGCAAAGATAAGGGAAAGAATCTGCGCGTGCTCCGCACCATTGCCAAGAGGGCGAGAGATCCGGGCTGTCAACTGACACTGCAACCACTCGTGCGGGAGGGGGTTGCTTAGGAGGCTGACGTAAGATCTTCTGTGTAAAAAGAAAGAGGGGTGTTATCCTCTTGGGAAAGATTTTTGGCAAAAGCAATCCCAATGGAAAGGAGGACACACCCCATGACAGGATTTTTGTGGAAGGCCACTACACGTAATGTAAACCGAGCGCTGAGGGAAATCAATGCATTTGAGTGGGAAGGAGACTATCGGGCGGAAGCGAGAAATCGTCTCAAAGAGCTCTTAGAGGAGAGAATAGGTGAGGAATTGGAGCAATATTTGGGACGGGGCAAGTATGAGCGGAAAGAGGAAGGAGACGCGGAGGATTATCGCAATGGATCCTACCTTCGCCACCTTTTGACAGAGATAGGAGATCTGATTCTTCGGATACGACGGACTCGCAAGGGATTTATATCAAAGGTGTTAGAGGCTTATCAGAGGCGGTCTCGTTCGGTAGATCAGTTAATCATGGCCTGTTTTGTTTTAGGGATGAGCACGAGAAAGGTTTCCACAGCCCTGCTTTCTCTTTTAGGAGAAAAAGTATCGGCATCAACCGTGAGCGCCGTGGCGAAGAAGTTGGACCATGCAGTGAGGCGGTATCACGAACGGAAGCTTGGGGATGGGTATCGATTTCTTTTTTTCGATGGAGTCGTACTCAAGCAGAAGGGAGCGGCCAAGGTTCAGAAAAAGATCATTCTTTGTGCTTATGGGATGACGTGGGAGGGGAAGAAAGAGATGATTGATTTTCTTTTGGCCACATCGGAGTCTCAGAATGCTTGGGAAGGCTTCTTAAGAGACCTCCATGAGCGGGGTTTAGAGGGAAAGCTTTGTGAGCTGATTACGACCGATGGGGGCAATGGGCTTCGGAGCGCCTTGGAGGTAGTCTATCCTCGGATTCCTCGGCAGCACTGTTGGGCCCATAAGACGCGAAACGTTTTGGATAAAGTGAAGAAGGCAGATCAGGAGAAGGTGAAGAAAGATCTTCATCGGATCTCACATGTAAAGAATCGGCAGGTAGCCACCCAGGCTTATTGGTCTTTTTGCCAGAAGTATCGGAAGGCCTATCCAGGGGCGGTGAAGAGCTTAGAGTCAGAGATTGACGACTTGCTCTCTTTTTATCAGGTGAAGCTTTCTGCAAAGGAGAGACAAGGGCTAAATGCGAAGGAGATTCAGAAAGCCCAGATGCTCCTGTGGAAGAAGATTCGTACTACCAACCTTATAGAAAGAGCTTTTAAGGAGGTTAAGAGAAGAACCAAACCCATGGGTGTCTTTGGTAACAGGAGCAGCATAGAACGAATTCTCTACGCAGTATTCTTTCACTATAATTCTAAAGGCCAAGAGGTACCCTCTTTGCTTTTTACACAGAGAGCTTGACATAAGCGCTTAGGAGCTTCGTCTTGACAGTCAAGCTGGGTTTTGAAATAATCCCTTATAAGATACAGTGGATCGACTTGTTTCAAGCTTAAGGAATCGGACCTGACTGAACATTTCCAGAGACAGGAAAGGAGGTGACGGAAATAGCATTTGCAGATGAGCGCTCAAGAATGCAGATAAACCAAAAAGGAGGTGGATTGATATGCACGTCAAGAGAGGATTGATAGCAATTGGCGCAATATTGATAGTATCTTTGTGTTCTGGCGCGTTCGCCTTCGACCAGCCCTCGTGCGCATCGCTGGCCGGTAAGGAGATCAAGGCAGACAGGATCGGGCTCCCAACGACCGGGGCGGTTATAACGTCCGCTGCCGTGGTACCCGCGGCACCGCGCACCATTGACCCCGATACCGGCGGGATTGTCCTTCCCATGCCCGAGTACTGCAAGGTACAAGGGATCATCCGTCCGGTCGATCCCAAGGCTCCCCCCATCCGTTACGAGGTTCACCTACCCAAGGATTGGAACGGGAAATCATTTCACTTCGGCGGTGGCGGCTTGGATGGCGTGGTCATCTACGATACAGTCCCGATCCTCGGGGCCATCAAAGGCGCAACGTATCCAGAGCGGCCGGACAGCCCCATGCCGATCATGCGGGGTTATGCGACGTACGGGAGCGATTCGGGCCACAACAGCCCGATCTTCGACGCCACCTTTGCGCTCAACGATGAATCCCTCCTCAATTTTGCATACGCTGCACTTAAAAAAGTGAAGGACACGGCCTTCGAGATCATCACGCTCTACTACGGAAGACCGCCTAAGCACAACTATTTCTATGGTTCTTCGAACGGCGGACGCCAGGGACACACGGTAGTCCAGCGTTTTCCCGACGACTATGACGGCGTCATTGCCGTGGTGCCGATCATCAGCGAGGAGGGAACGCACATCCACGACAATGCCGCCCTGACGACGCTGGCGAAAGGGGGCTGGATGAACAAGAAGAAGATCGAACTCATCGAAAAGTCGACCACTGACTTATGCGATGAGCTCGATGGGCTAAAAGACGGCATCATCGGCAAGTATGGAAAGTTGGACCCGAAGCTGGGTTGGCACGCCGCTTGCCCCCACGACGCCACTGTCCTTCGTTGTCCTTCCGGCGCGGATGAGGGAGACACGTGTCTTTCTGACGCGCAGCTCGCTACCGTCAGGATGCTTCGGGACCGATTCGTGTTTCCCTTTAAACTGGCCAGCGGGGCAACCGATTACGTCGGGTATGGAGCAATGGGAGGCGAAGCCGGTCCGAACATGTGGCTGCCGGCGGACGTAGGCACAAAACCGCCGCCCGTGCCCCAACCCCCGGGGGTCTGGTTCTCGCCCGATGTCCCCCTCGTTCCATATTTTGGTCATGGCAATATGCGTTTCATGGTTGCGCGGGACCCGAATTTCCAGACGTACGACTTTGATCCCGTCCCGTTCAAGGATCGTATTCAGTTCCTGTCGTCAATCATGGACTCGATAAACCCGGACATCTCTAAATTCATGGGACGCGGCGGGAAGCTCATTATGAGGGAGAACACCTGTGACTACTTCAGAAGTGTGTTTCTGGGCATCAATTACTACAAATCACTTCTTGACAAGTTCGGTGAATCGGCCGTCGACAAGTCCGTAAGGCTCTATGTTGCCGCCGGCGCGGACCATTTCGGGCAGGGTGCGCCGTCACAGGCTGATCTTATCTCGACGTTGGAAGAATGGGTCGAAAAGGGGATAACGCCGCCAAAAAACATCGTGGCGGTGGACATGGACCGGACGAACTTCAAGGTTAGGTCTTCCCGCCCTATGTGCGGCTACGGACTGTACCCAAGGTACAAGGGATCGGGCGATCCCAAGGATGCTTCCAGCTTCACGTGTGTTCCATTGATGGACTAGGAAGCGGCAAAAGGGCAATAGAGGGGGCGGTGTGGGAAGGGGTGTCCTTCCGCCCCCTTTTTTGACTCTTATATTTGGGGGACGGTTTTTATGTTCTGATTGAAGCTCCCCGCCCACCCCGTTAGGACGGGGCAGGCACGGCGGGGCTTCCTGGCATTGCATATTATCATTCATGGTGTGCCCCTTAACCCCGCCTATCCGGCAGGGACCGGGACGGGGCACGGTCCGGCCAGTAACAAAATTAGATACAAACTATTTTATCGGTCTTGCCATTTTTGTCCTGTGTTAAGGGCAGATTTCTTATTCTCAGACCCTGTATTCTTGTCTTTGAAGATTTTAATGGCATCCCCGTCTATTCATCCCTAATCAAGAAGGACTTAGGTTAGTGGTGGCCGTAAGCCATCCGCTGGGGTGCTTTTTTTTGGGAATCTCTTGGTTCCCTTCCGCAGTTTCTGGCCGTGGGCTGTTT
Organism: uncultured delta proteobacterium; assembly: GCA_963765435.1. Lineage (GTDB taxonomy): Bacteria > Desulfobacterota > BSN033 > BSN033 > UBA1163 > UBA1163. Next base: position 1,732,037 of record CAVXWK010000001.1, on the reverse strand, counting down.
CGGCGTGGAGCCTCAGACCGAGTGCATCGATAACTTTAAGAATGGTCTCGAAGCCCGGACTCCTGTCTCCGGAGAGCGCCTTGTAAAGGCTTTCGCGGGACAACCCGGCATCCCGCGCCACCTGAGACATGCCTTTGGCTCGGGCAATATCTCCCAGTGCTTTGGTAATAAAAGCGGCATCACCATTTGCATCTTCAATACATGCTTCAAGATAAGCAGCCATTTCCTGCGGAGTACGAAGATGTTCGGAAACATCGTATTTGGTCGTGATTGTTTTTGCCATCATGTCCTCCTAAAGATTCCTTGCCAGGCGAAGTGCAGTCTTGATATCTTTATTCTGTGTGCGCTTCTCGCCACCTGCCAGCAAAATTATCACCGATTGCCCGTATAGCGTGTAATAAACCCGATACCCCGGTCCGTAATCAATCCGCAACTCTGAAACCCCTTTTCCCACCGGCTTTGCATCTCCGGGATTTCCAGCAGCTAATCGCTCAATCCTTACCAGAATACGTGCCCGTGCCCGGACGTCCTTCAAGCCGTCGATCCATTTAGCGAAAAGTTCAGTTTTGCGAATTTCAACCATATTCATTGTAGCCTATTGGCTACACCTTGTCAATTGACGTTTGGCTTTGTCAAAATATTAATCCTGTTAGGGTCCGTGGTTCGTTCCCTTCTGACCTCAGGTTTCTTTCCTGGAAACCAAGAAACTTCCACACGGCCACACTGATGATTGATGGTTGATGATTGTGGATTGATGATTGACGATTTTACAGATTTTATGAAAATTGGTCAACCGAAACTTTAAACTGCTGTTGATGATTAAAGCCATTTTTCGAGCAGGAACTTAGGAGAAAAGGGATTCACAAAACGCACACCCTCCAGGATCGACCCATCCCGAAAGTCTTCAGTGAACACAACCGATAGCTGGTTCAGGCGCGCCGTCGCCCATACCTGCGCGTCATAGTAGGAAAGTTTGTGATCACGGACGCCTCGTCCAGCCTCCATCACAATCATAGGGGTTAAATCAAAAACAGGCCAGAGACGGGTGAAAAGCGTTACCTGGTCCAAAGCCTGTGCTGAGGTGAGGCCCGGAGAGAGTTTTCGTGTGGCCACGCTGAAGAATTCGGCGAGCGTCTGAACGCTCAAACGCCCGTTGCGCGTCAGCTCCAGCTGTTCAAGGACAAGCTCCGATTGTTTCTGTTTATCAGGTTGCTTTGGATCGTAAAGGTAGATCAGAAGGTTTGTATCTATCAATATTGGCGGCATTGGTCCCTCATCCCTTTGCGCGTCTGGTGAAACGTCTTTCTCTGTCCTCGTAGGCGTCCGGGCGGCTCCAGCGGTAGGGCCGAACACCAGGTCGAAGGGTTTTCCGGCTCCTGGCGAAGCGAAGAATCTTGTCCCAGGCCTCTTGATCGGGCGCTAGAAGAGGTTTTTCACCCACCGTCTCCCGTTCAATCGCCTGGCGAATGAGTTCGGCTTCGCTGACGCCACGGGCTTTGGAAATTCGCTTGAGTAGCCGCTCGTGGCGCTCTTCAACGTAAATCTGTTTGCGTACCATTTCTGCCATATCATTCTCCTTAGAATCTTTATACATCACATTATACACAATAACTCATAGCGTTGGCAAGGAGGTAAAAAATCCGGCGCCACCCATTTCATTGACGATTGATGATTGTTGATTGATGATTGATGGTTGGAATGTATCAATTTTATGAAAATTGGTCAACCGAAACTTTCAAAGAGGCTCAAAGAAGTGGGCTGTCTGTTCAACGGCGAAGTGGAAAGAGAAGTTACATCATGGAAGAGTGGAGCGCCCGATCTACCCTTTGACTCTTAGATGAGTTAATCCGCCGGCCAAGCTTTATGCTCCCGATAGAGGGGAAACAACAGCAATACGAATGTTCGTCCAAAATCTATAGTTCATCGCCATGAAGGGGTGCGCGTCTCGGAACTTGGGACAATATTTTCTTGAAGTCTCCCTTTTTAGCTCTTTTGGCCCTTTTCTCCAAATAGTCCTCCGTCATCAATGCAGAAATCTTCTCTGAAACCGCTGATGAGATAAACTGGTTGATCGAAACTCCTTCTTTTTTGGCAATTTCCCTGATGTGACGATGAATAGATTCGGGTAATCGTAGACTTAAAGCACTCATAACATTTCCTCCAGTAATTTCCTAGGTGTTATTGGTCTTATGCCAAACTCTTCCACTCCTTTAAAATCCTTTGTATTGTGGGTCACAATAAGTTTTGTTTCAGAAGCAATGGCCAATTCCAGCAAATGATCGTCCTTTGGGTCGGAGAGATAAGGACGCCAAAGGAAATAGATCTTTTGATGTTCGCTTTGCATACAAAGATAATCCAATATCTTTTCAATTTCTTGGCTCGATAAGCCCAAAATGGCTTGATCTCTCCTGAGAATGTCTTCATATTCAAATAGTAGCGTTGTTGATATCACTATTTGGAGTTTACCGTCGTCTATCGCCTTTAAAACCTTAAAGGAAGCGCCCTTCGATGAATAAAAGCCCGCATAGAGCACATTTGTATCCAGGACGATCCTCGTTTTTTTCTCAGTCATATATATAGTACTATATACGGTATCACTAATCTTGTCAAGAAATATTGCTTATTGATTTTGCGAAACCCCTCCGACCCTTTAGGCCTAGGGGACGACTCTCCTATTCTGAAAATTGGTCAACCGAAACTTTCAGAAGAACATCTTGACAATATACAAAGTTTGTATGTATACTTTATCGGAAAGGAGGTAAGAAGATGAAGTCGAGTACTGTGAATATTTCTTTCAGCGATGACCTCTTGAGGAAGATAGATCAAGTGGCACGAGAAGAGTCTCGATCACGGTCCGAGCTCATTCGGGAGGCGGCGCGGGGGTACATTGATCGAAAGCGGCGGTGGAAGCAGATATTTGATTTCGGCAAAATGAACGCCGCCAGGAAGGGGACTGCTGAGGCCGATATCGAAACTGAAATTGCAGCCTACCGCAGAGAGAAGAGGAAATAGGTGCTCAGAGTCGTTTTGGATACGAACGTTCTGATCTCAGCCATTCTTTTTGGAGGCAAACCGAGACGAATTCTTGAGAAAGCCATCCGCGTGGAAATACGATTGTGTCTGTCAGAACCCATGCTGGAAGAACTCAAAGGAGTTTTGCAAAGATCCAAATTTGATTACTCTCCTGAGATGATCCAAATCATCCTCACGGAACTCATGAGTATTTCAGATTTCGTGAATACATCAGAGACCATTAATATTGTGGCGGAAGATCCCGAGGACAATAGGATTTTGGAATGTGCGGTCGCAGCCAACGCGGACTATGTCATTACGGGAGATTCTCACCTTCTGAAGCTAAAAAAGTACCTCAATATAGACATTCTCAATGCGGCCGCATTTTTAGAAAAACTTTAAATAGGGACATATGCGATTTTTTTTCGAGATCTTCGGTGTTGAATCCTCATATTTTACGAGAGTTTCCTTCTGACCTCAGGTTTCTTTCCTGGAAACGAAGAAATATCTGCACCGCCACCCCAGTTCATTGACGATTGTTGATTGGTGATCGTTGACTGGAATATACAAATTTTATGAAAATTGGTCAACCGAAACTTTTGGAATTTCAGAAAGAAAAAATCGAAAACGTGTCCTGTTCCACCTGATGTTACCATAATAAAAAAACAGACCCACTATTTAGTGGGTCTGTTTGATCTTTTTGCGTAAAACAAGTTGGGAATAGAATATCCAGTTTAACAAATAACTAGATAACTCCTGCCGAGACCACCGTGTTCGAAATCGCAAATAAAGTGATAATCAAACTGTTGACAAACCCTCCCAGCCATATAGAACCTGTTTTCTTGAAAAAGAGTCTACCAATGACTGCAGCTATCGGGAGGATAAACAGCAGATTCCAGAGTAACACGCCGGCAAGCGCCGACGTTGTCTTGGGCGGATACGGCACGTAGGGGAACAGCTTAATGCCTGTGCTAAACAGCCATGTATAATCCAGAATGGTTATCACCGCTAATCCGGCCACGTTCGCGATGATCATCAGGGCGATGTTGGTCGCTTCGCCCGCCCCTCTCATTCTGGTGAACGAGTTAAGCAGTAATATGTTAATCAGATAGAAGAACAGGAAGAAGGGGAGGTATTTGAGTAGAATGAAGAATTTAATAGGCGTGAGGGTTTTAATGCTGAAGACCCAGAATCTCGCGTCGCTGAGGAAGAAGAAATTACTGATAACCAGCAGAAAATAGGTTGCCGTAAATACAATCAAGGCCAGAACAGCGCTTTTCCCAATATCCCCGCCGGAAAGTCTTACCCCCAGATTATCGAAAGTCACGCCATTTTTCTTCATAACCAAAAGGTAGGTAAGGATGAATACGATCAGTAGAATGGCGCCCACGATCAGCATCAGCAGTACAAAGCCATTTACACAAGGCAATTGAAAATAACTGGTTAAAGGAAATACGGTGGGAACGTAACGATCGAATGACTTGATGCCAATGGGATAACCCACCGCCCAGTTGTAAAGTAACGGAGCTGGCAGCAAACAGATAATAAATATTATCCAATAGATAAGCTTGCTCTTGGCTGTTGTCACGATAGAGGGCGCCACAGGTTCAGGCCTGATAATGGTTTTGAAATAGGGGATTTCCAGCATCAGGAAGGCAAATGGAACGACGAAAAGGAAAAAACCCACTAAAGCAAGGCCGGTGAAAAATTGCTTCCAGGGCCAGATCTGGTCAACGGCCGGTAAAGTCTCTTTGCCACCTTTTAACGTTATATCGAAAAAATCAATAATATACCCAACAGCAACCTTTGAGAAATGAGCTTTAGGATGCTCAATTGGCGGCTGGTAAAGAACTCTCAACGGTTTTTCCTCAGCGGCAGCAGCGATGGCCTCTTCCCTGGTCAACTTTCTATTGTTGCCAAACAGGTAGTAGGCCTGATATTCCGCACCGGGGAAACCCATACCGGCAATACCATTTTTTGAAACATTGATTTCGCTTGCCCTGGGGACCTTCCACATATTTTCCGCCCACTCATCGTACTTGCCGAACATGAGGCCGACATTGACCGGATACTTGCCATACGCAAGGGCACCGTCTTTGCCGATCAAAAAAGTGTGCTCCGTGGGCACTAAGGCTTTGGGTACTATGATCGTCTGATCTTTTTCGTGTTTGACAAATGCCCTTACCGCGCCGATTTGCAAACAAATACTACCCAGGGAATGGCCGACCATGCCGATACGTTTTTTATCGACATAAGGCAGTGTGCCCAAATATTGCAATGCGGCATACGTACCCATATCCGGTGCCACGCCTTTGTTAATCCGTGGATCAGGAAACGACGATCCGCCATGATCGTAAGCGTCGATGGCTATTACGACATAACCGCGGCGTGACAGTTCAACGGCGTTGAGATCCTGCACTTCACGGGTATTGTTGTAGCCGTGCATAGAGACAATTGCCGGGGCGGGATTTTCAACGCTTGCGGAAGAGGGGACATAAAGCAACGCGCACATTCGGGCGCCGTCTTCGGTGACATAGGTCATGTCGGTAATTTTAACCTTACCGGCACTTGTGTGAACAAGGTACGCGCCTAACGATCCCAGCAAAACGAGGGCAATTGCGATAAATAAAAATACGACTGATTTCTTTTTAGCTTCCATACCCTTCCTCCTTCAAATTTGGTAGTATCCCACTTTTGGATACGCAAAATATACTGGTAAGGCAATTGTGTGTCAAGGGGATTTTGGCAGAGCAACTTGGGTTTGTTTCGGGAGCATATTAAGCATTTTCCCCGAAAACGAAGAAATATTTACGCGATCACCGCAGTTGATTGATGATTGGCGATTGCGGATTGGTGATTGTTGACTGGAGTATACAAATCTCATGAAAATTGGTCAACCGAAACTTTTGCAAACTTTCAGAAAGAGAGAGTCAAAAAAGTGGAGTGTTTGTTACGCGGGTAAAGAGTGAGATTACTGTGCTCTAAGGGTTATTGATTTCGGATTGAAAAAGAGAGCAGCACTAGGATGAACCCGGCCGCTTCTCGTCCTCAGTCAGTGAGCCCTCTTCTTCTACCCCGTAAGGCTAATATTCAATAGGGTGACAGCGTATATTACGGATACGGTTCCTTATTTATTTAGATGCTAACAACCGGTCCAGCTTTGACCTGACCTGCATGCCGATCAGTTTGCTTATGCCTAGTTTTCCCCGGTCCTTTCCTAACTTGATGTTGGTCTCAATAATGTCTTTAGGAACGTAGGGCTGCTTTGCCTTCGGCTTGCGGACAAGGGAAAGAGAGTGAGTGGGACACGTGCTGACACACAACCCGCAGCCGATGCACCGGTTCACATCCAGGACCAACTTCTTGTTGTCCAGATGAAGAGCTTCCATTTGACAACGCTTTGTACAAAGGCCACATCCCTTGCATGTGTCGGTATTGAGGCTCGCCCAAAAAGGGCTAGCTACCACGCTCGCCGGTTCAGGGTAGGCCTTGAGATTTCTAAGCACGCCACAGCAACAGCCACAGCATGTACAGATAAAGAGGGGCTCCTTGGCGTTGTTCGGCTGGAGCACCAGCCCAACCTCCTCGGCTCGCTGAAGGATCGCCAGAGTTTCCTCCATGCCGATGGCCCGGCCCTGGCCGTTGCGCACTACTGAGTCTGCGGCCATGCCAAATTGCAAGCAACTCTCCTCAGGCTTGTCGCAACCCTTGCCAATTATACGCATCCCTTGCCTACAGATGCAATTAGAGACAGCAAAGGACTTGTGGGTGTGCACCAACTCCTCCGCCCTCTCGTAGGGCATAACAACGTTCTCTATGCTGATGCTCCTGTTTACAGGGATCGTGCGCAATTGGGGTGTACGCCGCCCCAAGGTTACCTCCTTAATAATGGTATCCCGGTACTCCTCAACCATTTGAACAAGTTCTGGGTCCAACTTGTTGACCTGTCCTTCCCAGAAGCCCACAACGAATTGCTCGGCCATGTATGAAGGGGGCTTGTTCTCCTCACGAAAACTTATGATAAGGCCCTTCTCCTCCATTTCTTCCAATCGCCGAGCAGCCCCCTCGACCGGAATTTTAGCACGGCGAGCAATCACCCGAGGCTCCTCAGGGATGAGTGTCAAGTGCGTCGCAAATTCAGCATCCTCAGGGGTGAAGATCCTTCGAAGAATTCGCATTTCCACACCGCTCTTGGTCTGTGGGAAACCTCCTGGCAGGTTGTCTAGATGCTTAGCCAATTTTTCATAAACGTCCGTTGCCACAATGACCTCCTTTCTGAGGATTTTCAGTTGGGTAAGTACTCAGAACACGAAAATCCGCTTCGCAACCTACCCTGAATGAATTATTTTTCTCATCTTTACCTTCCAGCCAACAAAAAAGTCCTTGCCCTAAATAAGGGCAAGGACAGATATTTTTCCAGCTATTGTTTGAGATGAAATAAATTACTCGGACTTTGCTGGATAAGCAGATTTCGGTTCTCCACCCGCTGGTCGCCTATGAAAATCTCAGTTGCGGACACGAATCGCCAGCGCTCACACGTACTCCTTATCCAATTAGTTCGTAATCCTTACCCAGTCTGTCAATATTTTCATGCTGCCGTCGGGCTGCGCCTGGATATTTAGCTCATATAATACCAACTCCGAATTCATGGCTTTCTTAACTCATCTATTCTCCCCAGGCATTCTTCCCGTTACAGCGATCCAGCTTCTGGTCCATCGGCGGAAGGACCTTGCTCGCCGGAACGAACCATTCCGGCCCATTGAGCGATGTGCCTTGGTACCAGTAATATGGGGGAATCGAGAAAGAGGCCTTCTGTTCCGCCGGCGGTACGTACTCGGCAACCCTCAAGGGCTGGATCGTCTTGTGGTCGCAGGCCCGCATTTTCACAATTTTGCCGTTGGGGTACTGATAGACATCCCCCTCCCAGACCTTGATGATCTTTTCGGGATCCAGACTCTTGGCCCGCTCAATGACGCTGAAAAGCCAGTAACCGCTCACACCGTATAAACCGATACCACCGGTTCCATGTTCATACAGCCGTGTATTGAAGGGGGGCTTCCAGCCTTTTTTCCAGCCATTGTTCCACGCTTTGTAGAATTTTATGAAGTCGGGATAGTTCTTGAAGGCCTGAGGCATGTCGTAGACATCGATATTCACCAGGCCTTTTGTTCCCTCCACGCCCACGTCATGGAGAAAATTGGGCTCGTTTAGGAAAAGGTTGGCGAAGGGAAGCTTTATGCCCGCCTGACGGGCCTGCTTCAAAAGATTGGCTGCGTCCGGAATCCAGTCACCCGTATAGATGACCTCGGCGCCGGAGGCCTTGATCTTTTCCAGGTAGGGGGCAAAGTCCGTAAGGAAGAGCTTGTGGTAATCTTCACCGACAATCTGCGCCCCCGGGAAGTATTCCTTCAATCCTGCCTTAAACGAATCGGCCATGTCGTGTCCGAAACTGTAATCCTGGCAAAGAATATAAAATTTCTTTTCCTTCTTCCGGATCTGGCCGTAGTAATAGGCCATCCCACGGCCGATCTGATCCGTCGTTGGTGAGGGCATGAAAGAATAGCGCCCGAAATTCACGGCGTCCTGGAGCTCATCCGCCAGAGACCCCTCATTGACGCTGATGACTTTGTACTTGTTTCCCGTTTGGTTGATGATCTTCATCAAGTTGCTGCCGGAGGTACCCATGAGGACGTGGACCTTCTCCTGGAGAACCATCCTTTCACAGATAGTCTTGCATTGGTCCGGCTTGGACATGTGATCGGCCTGAATGATCTCAATCAGTCTCTTTTTGCCATCCACCCAGATGCCCCCCCGCTTGTTGATGTCGTGGGCGGCAAACTGAAGTGGCATCATGTGGATCGGGCCATTCTCGGCGGCCGCTCCGGAAAAAGCATTCACATAGGCAATCTTGATGGTATCCCCTTGAACGTGTCCTTGCAGCGCCGATGTTGTGGGGTCGAAGTCGGACATGTCCGACATTTTATTGACGTCAAACTTCGCGTTGGGTTTCCCTATTTTGTCGTCCTGATCTGCCTTAACGGCGGTGGGCTTTTTGTCGGCCGCGGCCGCTACCGATAGCACTGGATCTGAGGGAGCACACAACAGCAACAAAAACAGCCCAATAAAAATTACTCCAATTTTGCTGCACCCTTTCATGGTTGCCTCCTTTTTTGAAAATTTGATTAAAATAAACCCTGTCATCCACCCGATGAACGTGTGATGCCCTGGGAAAAATTCCCAGGGCATATATTATTTTTTGGCCGTCAAGGCGATGCTTTCATAGAACGTATCGATGGCGGGCGGGCTCTCCTTCATTTTAATCTCTTATCAAACATACTCATCAACTCGAAAATAGCTCCGCTGACACCACCGCCATCGAGATAGGCAAATTTTTCGGGATCATGGACAAAGGCCTTAGCTCCCTATTTCAACAACCGAAATAATTATGGAAAGAAATCTATCCCTTTTGGCGGAATTTGTCAAAACTTGTTTACAGGAAGGAATAGCTGAAAAAGAGGTTGCCACTTCCACCCACAAGTCGTCACTGGAGGCCATATTCAAGAATCGAAGATCACGAGTTGAAAAGGCTTATACCGAGCAAATAGAGAAGAAGTTAAGAAAGAGCGTTTTGTTCTTTCCTCAATTTCGCCTTCCCGAATCGTCGCGAAGTTTTTCAAGAAATTTAGAAGGAATTTTGTAGCCCAAATCTTGTGCCTTTTTAATGTCCTTCCAAGATTTGTCGTATTCTTTCTTAGAGTAATACGCAACTCCCCGATAATAGTAGGCACCAGCATTCTTTGGGTCTATCTCAACGGCCTTGTTGAAATCATTGATCGCCCAACTATATTGCTCTTGATTCACATAGCCAATTCCCCGATGATAGTAGGCAACAGCATCCTTTGAGCCTATCTCAAGAGCCTTGGTGAAATCATCGACGGCCTGATCGAATTGACCTTTTTCCTCGTAGGCAATCCCACGATCGATGTAGAACTTCGCATCCTTGGGCTCATCCTGCTTTTGTTGAGCCGAGGCATAGGAGAACGAAAAGAAGAGAACTACTGGCAGGATTATCCGTATCGATTTATCCACAGTATTTTTCATAGTTCCAATCAGGAACCCGAACCCATCCAAGGGTTGGCTTTATAGGTCATTCGTTATCAGTAATTTGTTTACCAAGAAATGTGACATTTGTCAATCAGGTGATTTCAATTTGTTTAAAGTATTAACACAGCCAATATAGTTTGCCGATTACGGTTTCAAATCTGCATCATTAGAGCAAAACGACTTCTTGCTGATTTCAGGAAGTTATCTCTGAGCTAACGAAGCCAAAAAGAGAGTCTCAGAAAAAATAGGGGACTTGGCCAAATCCATCATGGAGGTCGAGTTTAAAGGAGTCCGGCTTCCTGTGACAATGAAAATTCACAACAACTTCTCCATGGGGGATTAGAGCACATACATGAAACCCAGTGGTTGGTCATCTTTTGCCCAGAGCAAGATCTTGACCGGACCGGCTGGGCGACCAACTAAGACAAAGGATAAAATTAGGAGAAGGGCAGGGTAGCCAAAAGAATGCCGACCTATTCTCCTTCCGGCATTTTCCTCCAGTACTCATACATCCGGTAAAGTATCTGGGCGATCTCCTCCAGGCGATTAAGGACGCGAAGCCCTTCGCCTTGGAGATCAGAGATTGTTTGGCTATCCCAAGAAGAGTGATGGGATCCCAGGATAACCGGCTTGTGGGATTCTTCCTGAAGCCCGTCGTAACCCCGCATGAGCTGTTTTTCCAGCTCTAGCGAAATTTTCCTTCTGTCAGGAGTTTCATTATGAACAAAACCTACTCGGCCTAGCCCATGGAGAATGAGTGCATCCACTTCACCCGAAGCAACGATCACCTGCCCTATCTCGATGAGCTTTTCCACTGAAAGAGCCATAACCCCGGCTGCTCCGATGTCCACAGGATTGGACGCAGACGCTCGCAGGGGCATCCCCAAGGACCTCAACCTTGCCTGAGTAGACCAGCTCAACTCTGGCACGATCAACCCCTCTTCTTCCAAGCGATCCGAGAGGGCTACGCCCCACGACCCTCCCATCGTCACGATGGCGACGCGCTTCCCCCTCATACGGGGGCGCTCAATTAAAGCATGCCCTAAAGGCAGAAGAAGCTCCATGGACGGAGAAAGGATGACATTGACCTGTTGGAGGGCTGCACTATAGACCTCTTTCGAACCCGCCATTGCGCCTGTGTGGCTTCGTGCGGCCCGGATACCACCCGATGTGCACCCAGCCTTATGGACGATGATGGGTTTATCCCGGCCTACTCGACGGGCCACCTCGAGGAAGCGCCTTCCATCCCTCAGAGTCTCCACATACATCACAATCCCCCGCACCTGAGGGTCTTTCCCGAAGTAATCCAAGAAGTCGGTCACTTGAAGATCACATTCGTTTCCGGTATGGATGAATTTCCCCACCCCCATCCTGCGGCCATACCCCGAAGCTAGAAGGTCGCCAAACGCGTATCCTCCTTGGGAGATCCCCGCCAAGGGCGTGGCGAGGAGATATTGGAGTGGAGAGGCATTGAAGCCAGCATGCAAGTTAAACGTACCACTTACGTTGGGACCTACGACCCTTACCCCATGGGCTCGAGCTAGTTTCGCGATGGCCTGTTCCCGGGCCTGCCCTCCTTCTATGGCCTCCCCAAACCCGGACGTGATGATGGTGATCCCTTTGACTCCTTTTTCGCAACAGTCTTGAACCACCCGTTCCACCGAAGCCTCTGGAATTGTGAGCACAGCCAGTTCAACGGAATCGGGGATCGACTTAACGTCCGGATATGCCCGGGTGCCATAAACCGTGGAGGAATGCTGATTCACGGGATAGATCTTTCCCGGATAAGGAAAGGAAAGCAAGCCTTCCATAATAAACGACCCCCACGATCCAAGCCTCTCTGTAGCTCCTATTACGGCTACGCTTCGGGGTTGGAGAAAGACATCCAGCTCAGTTGGCATTGTGATTTGCCCTTCTTTTATAGATTAAGATTCCGGGTAATCTTTTCGTCCATTTATACCTCTCTTTTTGTCTTGAGTCAAAAAAACAGATTGCAAGATGCGCGATGTGCGGTGCTTAGAAGGTAAGGAAGGAAATTGGAAATGAAAGGAAGGAGGACCGAGGATTACCAATTCAAATCGTGTACAATTTGGCAAAATGCTGGTGGAGGAAGGAGTACTTGGAAAGGAAGGTTGCGACCTTCACCTACAAACAAGAAAAATTGGTTTTCACGTAAGTTTGATCATTTCTCAACGATACCCAATACAGCACTGGAAGATGTATTCTTGGTTTCCGATAACGGTTTGGTTTTTCCCATGAAATCTATCCATTATCTCCCCCGTGGTTTTGTTAAGAATCAACGTATCCCCACCATATGTTGCAGAAATGAAATATGGGATGTATCCATATTTTTAGTGGCGTGAGACCTATTTGCGAACCTTTTCTCGGAGCATTTTCAGAAGATCTTCAGAGAACTTGTTCGTCAGAATCTCATTGAATTGGCTGCGATAATTCTGTACCAGGCTGACCCCCTCAATCACCACATCGTAGACCTTCCACTCTCCGTTCTCTAAGATCATTCTATAATAGATCGGAATCGATTTCGACGACCTAAGGACCTCACTCTGAACTTCAACGGTTTTATCTGACACGGCAGTGACTTTGCCGAAAACCACTTTCTCGTCCTTATACGCGATGATCCTGTCCATGTAAACACCGCCAAGGAGTTTCGCGAAAAGACGTGTGAACTCCTCCTGTTGGTCAGGGGAAAACTGTTTCCAATGCTGGGCCAATGTCCGTTTCGAAAGCTCGGTGTAATCAAAGACACCGTCGAGGATCGCCCAAATCTTCTTTTCTTTAGCCCCCCTGGCAGATTCGGCCTTCAGAGCTGGGTCCCGTAACACCTCGAGCATTCGGTTGACCTGTAGTTGAATGGTTTCCAGAGAGGAAGCCGCAAAGGCAGAAACCAGCGAGAGCTTGAGAGCGGCAAGAGAAATGATCAAAACAACGAGCGATTTTCTCATGGTTATTTCTTCCCTTGTCCTTCTTTTCCGATGTCGCCGAAAATGTTACTTTCAGAAAGTCAAATGATCGGAAGGATTCTTCAAACCTTTCTTTACCAGAGGGAAGTGGGATGGATTTATTATCCGATGAACGCCGACGGAATATTTCTTAAACGGACTACATCTCTAATCTTGCCAGAAACGTTAAACCCAATCGAACATTTCACTAGGCAATCAGAACAATCTACACAGACTCTGGGAGGAAGATTCAGGGACAATATGAGATCTTGGGCAAGGCCGAGATGACGGTAGCCGTAAGTATACATGTAAGCTCGCATTAGATCAGGGACGGGAAGATGCTCCGGGCATTGTCCCAAACATTGCCTGCAACCCTGGCAGTATAATCCGGGAAGGGATGCCTCTTTTTGCAGGTCTTTCTTTTCAGAGTCTGTGAGGGAGGGATCCTCCATAACGGTCAGGTCAATATTCATCTCGTTGAATGTCGTGAATCCAGAAACGATGGTAGCCACGTTCGGATCCTGTAAGACCCATTTGAGAGCGGCAGCGCTATTCTTCACAGTCGGGGTCTGTCCGGACCCGCCTCGGATTGCTTTCATCCCAACAACACCAAGGCCAGCCTGAGACGCACCGGCGATAGCATTCCTCATCTCAGCGTAGTGCTTCTGCTGAAAATTATAGGCTGTCAAAATCACATCGTAGAATTTCGAATCAATGGCTGCCTGAATGACCTCCGGCTCATTCATGTGGGTGGTGATTCCCACGAAGCGAGCCCTCCCCCCTTTTTTAACCTTTTCCAATGCTTTTAAAACCGGTTCATACAGGGCCGATTCTCTTTTCCATACGCTATGGTGGTAATAAATGTCTACATAGTCGAGGCCTAAATTCTTAAGGCTGCTGTCCACTTTCTTTAGAAAAGCTTTTTCCGTCGCCTCTTCCGTATAAAGACCGGTCGTTTGATTGTTTGGGAGGCCTGCTTTGGTGGCAATGACGTAAGAATCCCTGGGACGTCCCTTGAGGACTTCTCCAATCATTTCTTCATTTTGGCCTCTTTGATACGCTTGAGCAGTGTCCAGCATCACTATACCGGAATCCAGCGCCACCCGGACAAGGTTCGGATTATCGGTATGATGCGCTCCCATGCTGATCACTGGAACCTTGATCCCCGTCTTTCCAAGGGTTCGGTAAATAAATCTCTTCTCCTTCCCTTTTGCTTCAACAACCCTCAACTCCTGTTTCATATCAATCTTAGGAAGAAAAAATAATCCGCCAAACCCAGCCAGGGTCGATTTCATGAAATCTCTTCTACCAATCAACTTATTCTTCATGGTCCCTTCCTCTCTTCAGGTCATAGGGCATTGCCCCCTCACCTTTTTCCTCTCAGCTTAGGAGAGCGGGCAGCGAATACAGAATTAAGTCAATATATATTCAAACCCCTTATGTCTTCTTTTTCTAAGGTCGAATCCTACTTTTACAATTTAAGCCTACTGGTTTCTCAGGACAATGGTAAAGGTTTACCGGCGGGGGGCCAACGGGTACATGCTGACCCACCCCAGGGTTTTCGACGAAACGTTTGGTATCATTGGTGGGGGGTTTCCCTAATCCACCCCCCGAAGGTGTTTTGAAAGGAGGGGCACATGAAGATGAGCGGAATCAACCGCCTGCCCTGGGAAAAGCATATTATATGCCAAATTTAAGAATCCAAAATTACAGAGATTTTATTTTGAGGTTATTGTCAAATTAATAATTTTGTTACCGCTTAAGGAAAAAATTGACCCTTACCAACCCTAATGCAATCATTGCCTTTTCTATAAACCTTGCCTCCTCCCATCTTTTTTTTCTTTCGAGGTATTATTTAGGCTTCCAAAAATTTATGCAATTATACTCCATCTCCAAGCGAAATATCTGTACATTTACTATAAAAGCAACTCCTGTGCCAATCCATTTTCAAAGGAATTCAAAACATATTCTTCAGGATCCTCAAGCCGATTTATTTAAAATATTTATAGGCATACGAACGCCTTAGACATTTGGATAAATGCATTCTTGAAAAAAATAAAAGGCTTAAGGCTTACCTTTAAACCGGAATGGTTTGTCGATCTTTTGAAAGTGGTAAAAGCTTTATTCTTAGATTTCGATGGATAACGAGTTTCGACAATTTTGATGACGAATTCGACAAGAATTTCCGATTGGATCATCTTTTCAAAAGATATCTGGGCATAAAAACGTAATGAGTAAAGTCCAGCATCCGTTTTTTCTGCCCTTAATCCTATTAAAATCATTCCGACATTTCTCTGGGAAAACGCCAGTTCTGGATAAATACCATGAATCGAAAAACGTCAATTCCGTCGTTTTTCATTACTCCATATTGCAATTAAAACCTAGACCGTTTCCTACATAGATAGATGGTTAAGGAGATCATTTCAGGGGTTCTGGGGTCAAATCTTTATCATTGATTTTGCCTATATTTCACGGACATTTCCTTAGGGCACAGTCTTTTTTCCTGAAAGCAAAGAAATATTTGCACTGCCACCCATCTCATTGATGATTGTTGATTGGTGATTGGAATATACAAACCTCATGAAAAATGATTGCTGATTGAAATATACAAATTCTAAGGGAGTTGGTCAACCGAAACTTTCAGAAAGAAAGAGTCAGAGACGTGGAATGTTTCTGAGATCAAGTAGTCTTCGGCCTGGCATAAATTTGGAGGTCAACGATTACCAAGAGAAATGTGCACAAGAAAGGCAGGGACATAACGACCCTGCCTTTCTATATGACTTGATAATCCGAGCAAGTTTAAACCGCGGTCAGGTCTTCTTAGGTTACCAAGAAAACTCTCCTAATCCCGAATGGCCTGATACACAGAATCTCTCATACGATATTGGTACGGGAGCAGCTGAGTAGGTGCTTGAATCATCAGAATGGCAATCAATTGTTCCTTCGGGTCTACCCAGAAATATGTGCCTAAAATCCCAGACCAATAATAATCTCCTTTAGAACCTGGCAAAGGACTTAGTCCTGGCTTGCAATTAATGGCAAAACCTAACCCAAACCCCTGACCAGTTTCCACACTGGGGGTCGGCCATGCAATTTGCCATTGCACAGGATATGCAGATTTATACCCCGGTGGTACATTGTTAGAGGTCATGTGCTCTATGGTTTTGCGCGAAACCAAACGTACTCCATCCAGGGTTCCTCCATTGAGAAACATCAGGCATAAACGAGCATAATCGTGGGCAGTTGACACCAAGCCACCGGCACCCGACAACCATTTTGGCTTTTTTCTCACATCAATAACAGGCGGCCTTTGACCCGTTGCTGGATTAATTTGCGGTTCAGCAATTCGCGCTTGCCGTCCAACGCCTTCTGCCCAAAATGCCGTATCCACAAGTTTAAGCGGTTTAACGATCCTCTCCGCAATAAAAGTATCGAATTCAACACCTGTTATAACCTCTACGATGCGTGCCAGCACGTCTGTCGATTGCGAATAATCCCATGTCGTTCCCGGATGATTTTGTAGGGGTAGTAGAGAGAGTTTTGTAACCAGCTCGGCATTTGTCTGATCATAATCAGTTGTTTTGGCTTCGTTATAGCGATCCTTAACCATAGATTTTCCAAGAAAGGCATAAGTGAGGCCTGACGTGTGGCGGAGCAGATCCTGCACCGTCATCTCACGACTGGGCGTTTCGAGAATGAGCTCAGTCTTACCAGTTGCCGGATCTTTCTTCTCCACTCCTACCTTCAGATTTTTGAACTCTGGAAGATATAGGGAGACAGGAACGGGTAGTTGTATTTTACCTTCTTCTGCCAACATCATGATTGCGAGGGAGGTGAAAGGCTTTGTCATAGAGTAGATACGGAAGATCGAATCGCGGGTCATGGGAATGTTTTTTTCTCGATCCTGATAGCCAAACGCTTCGTAGTAAGCGATCTTGCCTTTGCGCAAAACCATAACGACCGCTCCAGGAACGACTTTTTTATCAACATCGCTCTGAATCCATGCCGAGATTCTTTGTAGCCGCTCTTTCGATAACCCCACCTCTTCAGGCCTTGTTGCTTTAGGGATGCCTTGTGCGCTGGCTATCGAAGCTATCAGAATAAGACATAGGGTGACCAACATCATTTGCTTGCTGATTTTCATCGATTTGCTCTCCTTTCCTTCCTGTCTGGTCAATGCTTTGCTTTGAACTATCTAACCTTAACTAAGCATAAATATTCCTTTCCGTTTCAATGAAGAATTCCTGCCTTTACGATCTCAAAATTGTTTCTTAAGGGGTTGAAAGGAAAAGGCTCCAAAGGGATAGCAAGGTCCCCCTGGAGCCTATCGTATGGGCATCTTCTGGAATCCCCTTCTCATGACTATCTCCAACAAGGTTGAAGGTTACTCTGTAAGGTTAATGAGGGCCAGGTGGGAAACGACAATTTGAAAATACTCGTCAACAGCAAAACTGTCAAGAAAAAACTCCCCCGATAAATTTCCATGAAAACGAAGAGCTATCTGCACCGCCACCCATTTCATTGACGATTGATGACTGCTGATTGATGATTGAAATATACAAATTTTGAGAAAATCGGTCAACCCAAACTTTCAGAAAGAACAAGTCAAACAGGCGGGCTGGTTGTTACACCTTGTGCTCTTATAGATTGCCAAGCGATGCATATCACACCTTTAACAGAACCGCCTCCCCCTGGGACAGGCCACCGCATATGGCTGCTATTCCGTAACCGCCCCCCCTTCTCATCAGTTCATACATGAGCGTCATAGTGATCCTTGCCCCGCTTGCGCCGACAGGATGGCCCATGGCAATGGCGCCGCCGTTTACGTTTGTCTTCTCCTGTAGCTCCTTCATTTTATCAGGATTATCTTTAGCGAGGATCTTTAGAGAAACCAGCGTCACAGCAGCAAAAGCCTCGTTGATCTCGATAAGCCCCATATCATCGATGGTCTTGCCTACCTTGCTTAGCAGCTTTTCAATGGCTTTGGCAGGCACACAGGCCATATACTTGGGCGGCCCGGCAGCACATTGCATGGCCTCGATAGTCGCTAAGGGCTTGAGCCCTCTCTCCTTTGCCTTCTTTTGCGACATAATCATGACAGCCGAGGCCCCCGAATTCATGCCCGGCGCATTCCCTGCGGTGACCGTGGGACTCCCGTACACCGTTTTCAGTTTCGCCAGCTTTTCCAGGGAGCTGTCATTTCTTGGCTGCTCATCCTTGTCGAGCAGAATGGGGCCGCCCTTCGACTGAGGCACCTGGATGGCCATCAGCTCTTCACCCACGTTGTATTTGCCTTGTTCGTATGCCCTGAACCACCGCTGATGGCTTTGAAGCGCCCAGATGTCCTGCATCTCTCTTGTTACCCCGTATTCAACAGCCACTTCACCACTGTCAGTAGCAACGGGAGCGAACCCTTTGCGGCTGTAACCCAGCTCAAAAAGGACATCCTCAAGCTCAACGGGCCCGAGCTTGCTTCCCCAGCGGACCTTATCCGCTTTGGCAATGAGAGGAGTATTTCCCATGCTTTCCGCCCCCGAGGCAATAACGATCTCAGCATTTCCGGCCTTTATGGCCTGGTAACCGAGACGAAGGGCCGTCATTGACGAGCAGCACGCCCGATCGATTGTCAGAGAAATTGAGTCCTCCGGAAACCCAGCCAGAAGTGTGATTTGACGGGCAGGGACATTCGTGTATATAGCGTATTCGGCAGGAATGCAGGTCCCGTAATAGACTTCATCCACACCCTTGGGGTCAACCCCTGTCCTCTTTACGATCTCTTTTAAGACCATGACCCCAAGATCCATACTCAGAGTCGTCTTCAAGATTCCATCAAAGCGGCCGAACGGCGTACGTACCGCTCCCACAATTACCACATCGCTGCTCTCACCATAATCACCCATGAATTCATCCTCCACTGTGTTCATGCTTTTTGGAATCGCCATGCAGGTTCATCGTGGTAATCCGGATGGGCTTCCAGGCATTGTATAACACATTGTGCCCCTTCCCACCTGCCGGTAGGCAGGAATTCCGCCTATCCCGCGGGGAGCGGGACGGGGCAAGATCCGGCCAATAACAAAATTAGATAGATACTATTTTATTGGTCTCGCCGTTTTCGTCCTGTGTCAAGGGCATAGGTTTCCGCCTAAGGTGGTTTCTAAGCTTAATTCTCACGGATAAATTTCACAATGATCTGAGCCCATTCCTCACCTTTGTCTTCCTGAACGAAATGGCCGGCGTTCATGATCGTTGTGTGCTTCATTCCCTTTGCCCCGGGTATGGTTTTTTGGAAATGGGCGTCACCGCCTCTCGTGATGGGATCTGAATCGCTAAAAGCGGTCAGGAAAGGTTTCTTCCACCGTGAAAAAACTTCCCACGCTTTCAGATTCGCGGGTACGGCTGGATCGTCGGGCGATGTGGGGACCAGCGACGGGAAAATTCTTGCGCCAGCCTTGTATGAATCATCTGGGAAGGGGGCATCGTAGGCGGCCATGACTTCAGGTTCAAGTTTATTAACGCAGGCCCTATTGACGATTTCCCCGATATTGAAATCGGGTGATTTTTGAGAATATTTGCGCCACGCGAGAAAGGCTTCCGATGGTTTTCCTTTTCCGGCTGGCAACCCTGTGTTTGAGATGCATATCCGCTTGAATCGTTTTTCATTTTCGGCGGCAATGCGCAGTCCGATCAAACCACCCCAGTCCTGGCATACCAGCGTCATATTCCTTAAATCAAGTAATGTGATGAGTCCGGTCATCCAGCTGACATGCCTCTGATATGAATAATCACTCATCTCCGCAGGTTTATCTGATTTTCCGAACCCAACCAGGTCCGGAGCGATGACGCGGTATCCGGCCCCGACCACGACAGGGATCATCTTTCTGTAGAGATACGACCACGAGGGTTCGCCGTGCAACATCAATACTGTCTCGCGGTCATGATGGCCTTCATCAACGTAATGGATTCTCACTCCTTCGACTCCAGCATAATGTGGCTTGAAGGGATAACCGGGCAATCCTTCAAATCTTTCATCAGGGGTCCTTAGCAACTTCATGAGTGGCCACCCTCCTTTTTGATTTAGACTCTGGCTTGTTTCTCCGGTGTCTCCCGTGTTCGGGCGCTTCCTGCGGATTGTTGGTTGGAATATACCTATTTTATGAAAATTGGTCAATCGAAACTTTCAGAAAGCTTATGTCAAGCTCTCTGTGTAAAAAGCAAAGAGGGTACCTCTTGGCCTTTAGAATTATAGTGAAAGAATACTGCGTAGAGAATTCGTTCTATGCTGCTCCTGTTACCAAAGACACCCATGGGTTTGGTTCTTCTCTTAACCTCCTTAAAAGCTCTTTCTATAAGGTTGGTAGTACGAATCTTCTTCCACAGGAGCATCTGGGCTTTCTGAATCTCCTTCGCATTTAGCCCTTGTCTCTCCTTTGCAGAAAGCTTCACCTGATAAAAAGAGAGCAAGTCGTCAATCTCTGACTCTAAGCTCTTCACCGCCCCTGGATAGGCCTTCCGATACTTCTGGCAAAAAGACCAATAAGCCTGGGTGGCTACCTGCCGATTCTTTACATGTGAGATCCGATGAAGATCTTTCTTCACCTTCTCCTGATCTGCCTTCTTCACTTTATCCAAAACGTTTCGCGTCTTATGGGCCCAACAGTGCTGCCGAGGAATCCGAGGATAGACTACCTCCAAGGCGCTCCGAAGCCCATTGCCCCCATCGGTCGTAATCAGCTCACAAAGCTTTCCCTCTAAACCCCGCTCATGGAGGTCTCTTAAGAAGCCTTCCCAAGCATTCTGAGACTCCGATGTGGCCAAAAGAAAATCAATCATCTCTTTCTTCCCCTCCCACGTCATCCCATAAGCACAAAGAATGATCTTTTTCTGAACCTTGGCCGCTCCCTTCTGCTTGAGTACGACTCCATCGAAAAAAAGAAATCGATACCCATCCCCAAGCTTCCGTTCGTGATACCGCCTCACTGCATGGTCCAACTTCTTCGCCACGGCGCTCACGGTTGATGCCGATACTTTTTCTCCTAAAAGAGAAAGCAGGGCTGTGGAAACCTTTCTCGTGCTCATCCCTAAAACAAAACAGGCCATGATTAACTGATCTACCGAACGAGACCGCCTCTGATAAGCCTCTAACACCTTTGATATAAATCCCTTGCGAGTCCGTCGTATCCGAAGAATCAGATCTCCTATCTCTGTCAAAAGGTGGCGAAGGTAGGATCCATTGCGATAATCCTCCGCGTCTCCTTCCTCTTTCCGCTCATACTTGCCCCGTCCCAAATATTGCTCCAATTCCTCACCTATTCTCTCCTCTAAGAGCTCTTTGAGACGATTTCTCGCTTCCGCCCGATAGTCTCCTTCCCACTCAAATGCATTGATTTCCCTCAGCGCTCGGTTTACATTACGTGTAGTGGCCTTCCACAAAAATCCTGTCATGGGGTGTGTCCTCCTTTCCATTGGGATTGCTTTTGCCAAAAATCTTTCCCAAGAGGATAACACCCCTCTTTCTTTTTACACAGAAGATCTTACGTCAGCTTCAGAAAAGGTGGGTGACGAAAAGGTTTCTTCTTCGCCACCTCCAAGGTCTCCCTTTAAGGTGGCGAAGGATGGAAAAGTTGCGCTGCGGGTCTGGAAATATTTTCCCGCCTATTTGCAGGGGCCGATGCGCTTGCCTTTAATCTTCATCGTCATGGTCTTTCCGCCGTTGCTCTTGACGGTCGTTTCGATAACACCATCCATCGTGGTGCCTGCATAGGTGACCTTACCCTTGCTCATGGTCGCGCCCTCCCGGCAAACCACGGTCCAGGTAATGGTGTTCCCCAGGTTCTTTACATCCTTGATCGTGCAGTCTGACTGCGGTCTTGTTTGAGGTACTGCTTTTTCCTT
The DNA here is from genome assembly GCA_963765435.1 of uncultured delta proteobacterium. Classification (GTDB taxonomy): domain Bacteria; phylum Desulfobacterota; class BSN033; order BSN033; family UBA1163; genus UBA1163. The sequence continues at coordinate 1,710,069 of CAVXWK010000001.1, read as the reverse complement.
GGTCAAACAGCTATTATGCGTGAAGGATTTTGCAGGCATGCCAGGCATGTCCATCGTGCTGGTCATCTCCCAGAGGCCATCTTCGATGTTCGGTGCAGCAAAGGAAAACGTTGCAAAAAATAAAAACAGTACCACAGGGATGAAACGTAAACCTTTCTTCATGGTGTGCTCCTTTCCAGCTGATCCTGAATGATGAAAACTCGCTTTGGAGTAGGTTGAGAAGAAAAAGTCCTTGCCCTGCGGGTCAGGGCAAGGACAGAAAAAGTTTTCTCGGTTATCGTTTAAATATGAAAAAAATTACTTATGATTGACTTTAGACGGTGTACCACCTGTATGTCCAGTGCTATGCCCTGCGCCTCCTGAGGTCTTAGGCGTCCCTGTTTTCATCCCTGTTCCTGTTTTCATTCCTGTTCCTGTTTTGGTCCCTGACATTGTCTTTGTTCGTGTCGCTGTTTTCGCTCCTGTCGCTGTTTTCGTTCCTGACATTGTCTTTGTTCCTGTCGCTGTTTTCGTTCCTGTTCCTGTTTTCGTCCCTGACATTGTCTTTGTGCCTGTCCCTGTTTTCATGCCTGTTCCTGTTTTTGCTCCTGTAGTTTTTTCGGTAGACCCCACTTTCGTTTTTGTATCCTTTGCGCCGATGGCCTCTTTGCCGTGATGAAGGTCTCCGCCATGGTGGACATCCGCATGATGAAATCCGGTGGAGCTATGAAACTCTCTCCCACCCCAATGATGCAGGGCGTGGTCTCTGTACCAAGGCTTGTTGTTCCAGTAGTGATTACGGCCCCAATCCCTCCAGTGGCCACGGAACTCACCGTAGTGTATATGATGATACCCTGGCGGCAGTCCGAGGATATAGTCAGGTGGGACAACCCCGACAGCCGCGGGGATAAGAGGCGTTTCAATAAAACCCCAGGGTCCGTTGTAGATGGTAGACCTGAACCAGTGATTCTCAAAGAAGCGATACCAGAAACCGTCGAAAAAATAAAGACCTGCCGTGTTCGGGACCAAATAGACATCGCTTTCTTCACTGGGAACCACCACGACATCGGGCGGTGCTGGAAATGCCAGAGGCGGGGGAGGGGGAACGCCAATGCTGACGTTCACCTGGGCCCTACCGACCACTGCCATGCCAACGACAAAAAACAGACAAACCATAAGTAACGAGATTCGCTTCATAAGATGAACCCTCCTTTAATGTAGTCGTTAATTAGATGAAAGAGCCGTCAGTAAGAAAATCAATTGGTCACTGCTGACACCCAATGAATTCCTTAAGTTCCAGCTCTTCTTGCTTCTACCTGGAAGCAGAGTCGATGCATTTTAGATGCCAGGACAACGATAAATTGTAACTAGCTGTTTTTTCAATGGCTTTTCAAAAATTCATTGCTCTTGTTGAGGCAAAACGCGTTATTTTGTCAAATCAGTGACAAATTTTTGACCACCCCTTGTTACTGGTTTGTGAGTTGAAGTCTTGTACCCAGAGATGAAACTTAAGAGTGAAAAAAGAGAGTTTACCGCTTCCATCTGCAAAGTTTGGAGATCAGTCTGTGTTTAGAAGTGTCGATGTTAGGCGAGAAAGATGGATGAGGATTGCTTCTTATTGCCCCACCGTTACTGTCTTAAGCATGTGCCTGGCATTCGCACTCTGCCATTGGGTTACTATGCTTTCACTATGATGTTGGCATCCACGGCCAGAGGAATTCCTTTACTGACCACTAAAGGATTAATATCAATCTGCTCGATCTGTGGATAGGCAATGCCGGTATTGCCCAATCTGACAAGGATATCTGCCACGGTATCTTTCTCGAGAGGCGCCATCCCACGGTAGCCTTGCAAGAGGCGCTTGCCGCGGATCCGACCGATGAGTTTCAACGCCCATTCCCTGTCCAGGGGCGCCATGGCAAAGACCACATCCGGCTCAAGCTCTGAAAAGATTCCTCCCAGGCCGAACATCACGCAGGGCCCGAATTGATTGTCCCGGATGAAGCCCGCGATCAGTTCATAGTCTGATTTGACCTCTTTCTGGATCAGGAGTCTGCCGCGAGGGCCGACTTTTTCACGGACATCATGATACGCCGACTCCAGAAGGGTTTTGTTCATGATTCCCAAACGTACCAACCCATGTTCGGTCTTGTGCACCTCGCCGGGCATCAATCCCTTTAAAACAACGGGCAAGCCCATTTGCTGGGCAGCCTTCCACGCCCCGCTGAGGCTTCGGACCAGTCTTTCTTCCACCACCGGAATCTTCCAGCCGGAAAGGAATTTTTTACTGTCAAATTCATCCCATATTTTTTCACCGGATGGGAAGGGCAATTTTCCAGGAAAGTCCGGTGAGGGTGATGCCGCGTTCGCATGAACAGTCCTCAAGCTGAGTTTATGCGCTCTGAAACGAGACGCCGCCGCCAAACACTCGGCTATCCTGGGGACGTCATCATGAACGGGTATACCAAGGGCCCGGGCCTTCTGACGGAATCGCTCGCATCCTTCCCGGCGCCCCATCAGCCAGAAAAAAACCGCCTTCTCAGACCGGTCCGCTTTTTCCTTCAAGGCATCGAGATCCAGGATCCTTTCATCCAGCCCCGCTACAAAATGGATGAGGAGCACATCCGTATGGGCGTCCTCCAGGACGGCAGAAATGGTATGATCGAAGACGACATCCCGGCCGTGTAATCCCACCGAAGGGAAAAGGTCTATGGGATTCGTGACAGGCATCCAGACAGGAAAGACCTCGCCGACCGCTTTTTGCGTCTGTTCTGAGAGCTGCGCCACAGGAACACCGTGGCTTTCGAGCGCATCGCAGGCGAGAACGCCTGCGCCGCCGCTCAGGCTAAGGACGGCTGTGCGACAGGGCGGGTTGACATGGGGGATCATAGCCAGGGTATTTGCCAGATCCATCATTTGATAGATGCTATCGGCCAGGGTGACCCCTTCCATTTCCAAAACGCTATTTAACAGGCGAGAGTTCCCCGAAAGGCTGTACGTATGGCTCTTGGCCGCCAGCGCCCCGGCTTTGCTTTTGCCTCCTTTCAACAGAACGATGGGTTTGGCCGAACTTCCCGCTATTTGGGCAAAGAGCCTGCCGCGCGGAATGGACTCCAAATACAAGGCGATCACCTCCGTGTTGGGGTCCTTCAGCAGGTACTCCAGGATATCACACTCATCCACATCCGCTCTATTCCCGATGGAACAGGCCTTCGCGATACCAATACCCCTTCGGCCCAGCTCTGCAAGAAAAATGGCCGACATCATTCCGCTCTGGACGATCAAAGAGATCCGGCCCGGAATCAGCCCTTCCTCACGCACACCTGGATGCATAAAAGTGAAGAAGTACCTTCGATGAATATCGACGAGCCCCATGCAGTTCGGGCCCCAAATTCGCATGCCGTTTTGTTTCGCGATAGCGACGCACTGATCCTGCAGTGCCAGACCCTCTTCTCCGGTCTCGGCGAACCCCGCGCTTTCGATAATCACCCTTCGGATGCCTTTGAGGGCGCATGCCTCCAGCACGGAGGGAACGGATGAGGCAGGTACCAGGACGATTGCCAAATCAATAGGGTGAGGAATGTCTTCGAGGGAGGGGAAACAGGGCAGGCCTTCAATTTCCTTGTAGTTGGGGTTTACCGGATAAACCGCTCCCTGGAATCCGAGAAGCAGATTTCCGACGACAAAGTTCCCAATATTACGGTTGCTGGCCCCGATCACTGCGATCGAGCGCGGGTGGAAAAAAGTATCCATATCCATGGTCGAGAGCGCTATTTCGTCTTCGGCGTTGTCGCACTCTTTTCAAAGACCTGTCTGGCGATCTCCAGCCCCTCAAGGCAAACAGGCATGCCACCGTAGGTGGACATCTGGAGGATCACCTCAGCCACCTCTGCCTTGGTAGCGCCGGTCCGGACTGCGGCAATGATGTGGCTCTTCAGTTCATTGGCACGATTCAAAACACACAGTGCAGCCACGGCGCAGAGTTCCCTCTCCCTCTGCGTCAGTACGTCGCGGGCGTAGAGATTGCCGAACACGTGATCGATGATTTTAGCCGGTATATCAAAGTAAGCGAGCAGCTCTCTCATCAGGCGAGTCCGCGTCTCGCCAACGAGTTTTTTGGCGACTTCAACGGGGTCGTCACCCGGATGGATATTCGATGCGATGGCCATGGTTGTCTCCTTTTTTTTCAATGCATCAGGATGATGTTTGGAGCCGGGGATGCAATCCGCTCCGTCAATTTCTATCCTCTCTCTCCTATTTTTTCAACTCCTCTTGCCAATCTGGAGAAATCTTTGGATTCTCCAAGAGCTCACGCAGGCTAAAGCCTGAGCCTACCCGTCTGATTACAGATCACGGTAGTGGGCTGTAAGAGGTGTGACCCATTCCGAGGTTGGCATCTATATCTTTATTCGTTTTGCCAATAAGGAAGGCATTGGCCAGCAAAGGCCTACGGGGAGTAGGCCGACCAAAGAATATGCTGATAGGTTTATGTGCCTTCGTTTCATCATCGGATGTCCGTTCTCTCAAGCCTTCGCCGAATCGGGCAGAGCGTCACAAACGGTATAGGGAAGACTATTCTTTTCTCATGTCGGGGGCATCGTACTTACCCGATTTGGCAATGGGTTTCTGTGCGATAGCCCAAAATGCTGTCATATCATCAAAAGACCGCCGTCAATGTTGAACGCCTGTCCCGTGATGACGGAGGCTTCCCGGCTGGCGAGATACACGACGAGCGGCGGAATCTCGTGCGGCTCAAGACGGCGGCCGATCGGCGTTAAGCTTGCCTCATAGGCTTCGACCGATTTGCCGACGCGCTTCGCATTATACTCTACGCGCATATTGTTCATCCGGGTGCGCACGGGGCCGGGGCAGATGGCATTGACAGTGATGCCCTGTTTTGCCGTCTCGATCGCCAACGTGCGCATCAGGCCCAAGAGTCCGTGCTTGCTTGCCGGATAGGCTCCACCCAAAAACAACCCTATTTTACCGTTGGCAGAAGAGGTCATAATGATGCGCCCGTATTTGCGGTCGATCATCGAGGGCAGCGCTTTCTTCGAAAGCAGATAGGGTACCGTGAGGTTGAGGTAAAGGATGTTTTCCCAAAGAAGGTCATCGTGATCGACGATGGGCCTGAAATCCGGGCCACTGCCCATGCCGGCGTTGTTCACAAGGATGTCGATGTGACCGAGCGCTTGCGTCGCTTGCGTCCAAACTTGCTCGACGACGCCCTTCTTCAACAGATCGGCGACAAGGCTCTCGCATCGCACGCCCATGTCGTTAAACTCCTTTTGCAGTCTTTCCAAATCCTGTGCCGAGCGTCCCGTGATAACGATCTGCGCACCTTCCGCTGCAAAGGCGCGGGCGATGGCTTCGCCGATGCCCCGGCTTGAGCCGGTGATCAGCGCAGTTTGATCTTTGAGTTTCATACATCTCCTCCTCAAAAAGATATGGAACGGGCATGAGCTATGGTGAGATGGTCCCAAAAGAGTTTTAGACCGGGACGAAATCCGCAGCTCGGACCTCTTTGAGCCGGAGCGCCTCTGTGGGACAGGAGACGGCGCAAACGCCGCAGCCCATGCATTTTTCCGGATCCACTGCCGCCAGATCGTTCTTTACCGCAATCGCGTCGAAGAAGCAACGCTCCAGGCAGGTCTCACAACCCGTGCACAAATCGGGATCCACGACGGCCTCGAAACGGCTGGGAGCAACCCATTTTTTCGGCCCCGCCATGACGGACCAGTTGAGGCAACAGTCCTTGCAGCAGTTGCAGATGACATGGCCTACGACCTGCCGATTATCAACGACATGAACGAGCCCCTCCTTCTCGGAGGTTTTCACTATGTCGATGGCCTCATCTTTCGACAAAGCTCTCCCCGTGCCTCTCTCCAGGCTGTATTCAGCCGCGCGATCCACCTGTATGCAGACCTCCACCGGTTTCCCGCAGGCGCCGTCGATCACGCGACATGAGCATCTCACGACGGCGAGGGTTTTGGCGTTCTCGATGATCTTGACGACATCATCGTAGGCGAGGATACGCGATTCCGGGGTGATGCCTTCGTTTACGGGAATCACGCGCACGACGGAGCCAGGAAGGAAATCCATTATTTTCTGACCATATTCCCGCCATTCCGTCTCCATATATTCTTTCCACAGATCCAGCACCTCTCTCGATAAACCGATAGTAACAGCAGTGGCATCGTGCATCTGGGGAATGCTTTTCACGCGATAGTACTTCATCTGCTCGCCCTTTTTCGATTTGAAAATAAGCCCCCTGTTAAAAAGGGATCCCATCATAGTCTTGATCGTTTCCGTAGGGAGGCCCGTTTTCTGGCCGAGTTCCTCCGCTGTTGCCGGCGGCGCCGCCGCGAGCAAAACCTTCGCTTCATCATCCTTGACAAGCGCCTCAAAAATCTTTTGAATCAAGGGAGATTCCACTGCGCCCACCGCCTCTGCCAACTGCCGACAAAGTATCTTATCCGTCATTTCTTATGTGTTCCTCCTTCCTTTCGGGTTTTAGCTTAGTATCAAAAATAAAAACCTGTGTGTCAAGGGCAGGGCGAGACTGGCCCCACCCCTGCCTACCAGCAGGCAGGCTTACCCTCACCCGTTCGAAACTGTGTCGCGATGATAAAAAGAGGTCCCGAACGAGACGGAGGCGACCGTCAGGCTTCAAAGTCTTAGAGTGCGGTCTTTTAAGAATGGTTAATCGGTGCCCGTGGAAAATGGAGACCTTCCAGGGATATGGAGCGTCTCAATCTCACTTGTAAGAGGTTGCCGCTCTAAGACTTTTTCACCCGACGGTCCCTTCCGTCAGTGCCACCGTTGCGGCACAGTCTCTTGATAGGATGGCGAGGCTTTGAAATATCTTCGTAATGGTATTAAGATGGCATGAGACAGCCGAATCGATTTGAGGGGACAGAGGCATGCACGAACTTCCGATCACCGAGAGTATTCTGAAGATTGTGCTGAAACATGCCGAAGGGAATAACGTCCAGAAGGTGATCGCCATTCACCTGAAGGTCGGCAAGCTCAGCGACCTCGAAGACGATTGGATCCAGCGCTATTTCGATTACCTGAGCAAGGGCACGATCGCGGAGGGGGCAAAGCTCAAAATCGAAAGGACGCCTGTCATGATGCGGTGCAACGCCTGTTCCGCCTCCTACGAAGCTGATATCGCAGGAATGGGCGATCTTGTCTGTCCTGTCTGCGGTGAAAAAAGTGGCACGATCCTTTCAGGAAGAGAATATACGGTCAAAGAGATGGAGGTGCTATAGTGGAGGAGATCAGACTCATAGAAGTGAAGGAGGAAATCCTTTCCGACAATATCAAGCAGGCAGGGGAGGTCCGGGAACGTCTCCGGAAGACAAAGACGATGCTTTTAAATCTCATGTCCTCGCCCGGCTCAGGCAAGACCAGCCTCATTCTCCAAACGATCGAAGGCCTGAGAGGTAATTTGCGACTTGGCGTGATCGAAGCGGATATTGAATCGACCGTTGATGCGGAAAAGGTTGCTGCCCGGGGAATACGGGCCATCCAGCTCAGGACTGGGGGATTCTGCCATCTCGACGCAGGTATGGTCACCCGGGGCATTGACGCCATGGACGTGAGCGAGTTGGATTTGGTCATCATCGAAAATGTGGGGAACCTGGTTTGTCCTGCCGAATTCGATACGGGAGCCCACAAAAACGTGATGATCCTGAGCGTTCCCGAGGGGGACGACAAGCCCCTCAAATATCCCCTCATGTTCTCCGTATGCGATCTTCTGCTGGTCAATAAAATCGACTATCTGTCCCTCAGCGACTTTGATATGGCGGCATTGCGGAAGCGGGTTTTGGCGCTTAATCCCCGCATCCTCATCCTGGAGGTGTCCTGCAAGACCGGTGCAGGAATCAAAAGCTGGATCGACTGGCTAAAGACGGAAGTGGCAGCCTTCAAGCATCTTAAGTAGTTGCCGCAGGATGGATCGGATTCCTATTTTTTGGCTTTACGGAAGGCTCACACCTCGAACAACCACGCCAATCATCAAATCTCAAAACAAGTGTAATCCGCTATTTCTTGGAAGGAAGTCGCCTTTGTGTTACAGGCAACTGCTGGAGCCTCTTCTTTCAATAGGTTCATAGAGAAGGGACAATTTTGGTACATCATCAGATCCCATCCCGAAGAAACAATCTTAAAAAGTGATGAGGTTTTAAATGGTTATATATTTTTCAGGGAACTGGCATCGTCTTTGCTTCAAACAGGAGAGAATCACAGGAGACGAGCCCGGCTGTTTTGATTCAGATACCAACCCGGTTTCGAATATGTAAAACGGCGAAGATTTATGCGTCGAGGCTCGGGCGGTTTGAGTCTTCGGTCAAGTCGCACGGGCCGGGTGTATTCGCAGGCGTTGGCTTTGGTGGTGAAACGTGGTGTGGACATAGGAAAGGGGAGAAACTCATGGAACAATTGAAACAATTCATTCTGCGACATTTTGAAAAGATTTTGGTTGTCGTGATTCTTATCGCTGCCTTGATCGGCACCTATGCCGTTGAGGAAAAGTTTATCATCCTGAACTTTTATTATCTTCCCGTGCTTACGGCAGGATATTTTCTGGGGCGCCGGATGAGTGTCCTTGCTGCGGTTTTCTCGATTCTTGCCGTGCTGATCTGCGTCTTGGTCTTTCCGAGGCGTTTTCTCGGTGACAGGGAAATTCTGACAGGCGTGGCGCAACTTTCTTCCTGGGGCGGGTTTCTCATCTTGGTCAGTTTCACCGTTGGGACTCTATACGAAAAAAACGAACAACGGGTCAAAGAATTGAAAAATGCCTACATCGGCGTCTTAGAGATCCTCTCGAAGTACCTTGAATCAACGGATCGCTACACCAAGGGTCATTCAGTCCGGGTCTCGGAGTTGGCGATGGAGATTGCGATCGCCATGGGCCTGCCCCGGTCAGAGGTTGAAAACATCCGCGTGTCGGGTTTACTGCATGACATTGGAAAAATTGAAATCAGCGGCGAGATCTTAAGCAAGGCTGCCGAATTGAGCACAGAGGAGAAGAAGCTGATGGATGAGCACACCGTCAAAGGCGCCTATATCCTTACCGCGGTAGGATCAGTCCTTAAAGAGGTCGTGCCCATTGTGGTCGCTCACCACAAGTATTTTACAGAAACGCTTGAGAATAATAACGGAGTCGCCCCGAAGATACCGGTGGGAGCGCGTGTGGTGGCGGTAGCAGATGCCTATGATGCGATGACAACGGACCGTCCTTACCGCAAAGGCATGCCGCCCTGGGAGGCTTTTCAGGAGATCGTAGCCAAAACAGGCAAACAATTTGATCCCGTAGTGGTTGATGCGTTCAAGCGGGTCGTAAGCGAAAAGTTAGAGAGAGGATGAGGCCGCATTGGGATAAAGAGCAGGGGGATGGAGTTCGTTCAAGATGCCTCCTGTTGAGAGAGGAAGTTTCAGCAAACTGTTTTCGAGGTAAGTGGTGGAGAAGGCAAGATTTCAGGCCTATGTGGCGAGCTTAGGACAAATTGTGAAGAGTAGTCATTTTGATCTTAGGGAAACGATGGATCAATTTCAGGAGATGTGTTTAAGGGTGTCCTCGGAGAGGCTTGTTCCAACGGAGATGATTACCGATATTCGCCAATCCTATAAGGAGATTCAAGATCAGCTTGCAAAAATCAGGGGGATCGATCAACTTCTTCAAGGCAAATACAGGGGATATTATCGAAGGGATTCTGGGCGCGAAAGAGAACTCATGGAATTTGGATTCTTGGCCAAGAGCCTGTACTCGAGATTCGAGTACACACTGCAGGAGATAGATGCAAAGAGGAAGCTAAGAGCTGGCGGAGAACATATTGTCGCCCACCGTCCGCGTTTGCCCTTTCCGTGGTTTCATTCAGAGGAGAATCAGATGATTCTCCTAAGAAATCTGCAGAATCTGCACGAGTTGGATTATAAGGCTTGGTCTGACTCGGAGTCCGCGCAGAGGCGGAGGATAATATGGGATGGGTTGCGGAGTGTTTCCCTCTTCGCCCTGTCAGGCGAGGGACCATTAATTGACAACCTCCAATCCCGGATGCACTTGCGAGAATATGATATCAAAGAGCGGTTGACAAAGGAGGAACTCCGGGGGGCTTTAACCCACTTAAGGGAAATATCCCTGCCGGAAGTGGAGACGATCCTTAGACGCTTCACAGATACCAGCGAATTTTTAAAACTGAAATGCCTCCTCTTTACGATTCAATCTCGACAGGATCTCGAGAAAGAAATATTGGATTCGGCAGGAAATAGACTGCGCAGGCGCCCCGAAAATTTTCCTCGTTCCTCCTGTTGACAATCTTCTCTCCTTCTTTTTAATATGAGGCAATGCCCTTTTTCCTTCTCTTTCTGATTCTTCTTATTTCCACCCCCTCCTTCAGCCAGTCGCTCGACGGCCGGCACGTGCCTGGGAACTCCCGTTTTGCGGGCGCGGAGCTTCAACCCTCTGATCAGGTCTGGGACGTCGGCGATCGGCGGTGGACGGTTGAAGAAGAACATCGGTTTGAAAAATGGGTGGACGAGACGATTAAGGAAGATTTTTTCATTCGCTACGGGATCCCCGCGGATTGTGCGGATGCCGTCTATGCAATCCGATGGATCTATGCCCGGATCGCCCATCTCCCCGCTGCGGCTACCACAACGGACGGGGAACTCATCGGCCACTGGTCCACGGACTGGAAGCATCTTCCGACCGACCCGGAGTGGCACAGGGACGAGCGTTTTCGCGCTTGCCTTCTCTACGTCCTTCAGAAGACGTGGACGGGGACCCTCCCCCTCGATACCTATCCCGTCCGCATTTCTTCCGATTCGATTAGACCGGGAACGCTATTTTTAGTAAGAGAATCCCATGCCGGGATCATCGGCCATGTCTTCCTCGACGGGAGCCAAGCCCATCCGCTTCAGACTTGGGAGTCGGCGCTTCCCGTGAAGGTTCAAAAACTGAGCCCGGGGTATTTTTTTTCAGCGAGGCCCGAATCCAAAGCCCGCTCCGGTCTCGTGAAGTTCCGATGGCCTTTCACTGAAAACGGGGAATGGAAATATCTTCCTGTTGAAGAGCACCCCTTCTATTCCGAAGAGCAATATGCCCCTGGTTTTTGTGATGGCTATGCCGACTTTGTCGAGGCCGTGGCCAAAAGGATCGACCCCACCCACTATGCCCCCGCGGAGAAGATGGCAAGAGTTATGGAAACGGTCACTCGTTTTCTCAGGGAGAGGGTTCCCATTGTTCTGGCAGGAAACCAGCAGTGTCGCAATGGAGGCTGCCCAGAGGCCTCGGAATTGTGGGAGATCTACAGCACCCCAGGCCGTGACGGAATGATCGTCTCCTTGATGGATCATCTTTCTCAGATCATCGAATCGAACCATTTGGACCGTGAGATGGTGAAAGGGATGATGGAGGCTATTCCGATTGCTATCGCAGAGAACCGCTCGGTCTCACTCTATCACGTTTATCAGAACCATCTCTGGTTTTCTCCTCATCCAGAGGACTCGATCGAAGCCCGTTGGGGATTGAAGAAGTGTGAGATGATCCACGCACAGACCCGCACAGCCCAAAATTCTATTGCCTTCGTTGAAAGGACTTACCGAAAGAAGGATCCCAGATATGCCGACTTCTCGATTCAACAACAAGGGTTGCTCTTGGGAAGGCTGACCGAGGAGTGGACCAGGTCCGGATGCCGAGAGTCTCTTCTCACACCAGTGAAAAAAGTCTGGCCGCCCCCCCATCCTGTTGTTTCGATCAAGACCCAGAGAGGAGTGAGAACGTGTGAAATGATCCGCGCACAGATCCGGGCCACGGACAACTCCATCGCCTTCATTGAGAGGACCTATCGGAAGAAAGACCCTGAATATGCCGACTTCTCAATTCTACAACAGCAGCAGGATCTGCGACGGCTGACCGAGGAGTGGACCAGGTCCGGATGCGCCGAGCCGCCTCCGGCACCAGAGAAAAAAGTCGGGAAATAAAGGAAAGAGACAGGGGTAATGCATTTTTTGCAAGACGCTTTTCTAATAAAATGGGCGGGCTGCTGGTCTAACGGGGTTTCTGCCCGGGATGAACCTCGAGGGGGGACGACTACCGGCAGGGATAGGCATTATCCTGAGCCTTCGGCACTAAGCCCTTTCTTTAATACAATGGATTTGACCAACGCGTAAATCTGATCATCGCTAACGGCATCCTTAGAAAAGAAATAATCGGCCTTGAATCGGATGGCAGCCTCCCGATACTCCGGTGATTCATAACTTGTAAGAATAATCACGATGATGCCCGGATGGTCGGCTTTGATCCTCCTGGTCAGTTCCAACCCGTTTTCCCCGGGTAGTCTGACATCCATAAAGATTAAATCCGGAGGATGAGAACCGATTTTCTCGAACGCTTCTACTCCGTCCTCCGCTTCAATGATCTCCATTGAAGGAAACAGATCTTCCAAATTATCTTTGAGTATCCGTCTAAAGGAGGGGTTATCTTCGACGAGCATCGTTCTAAACATGGTCGTTCCTCTTCCTGAAGATTGAATTGTGATGACACTCCGTATCCTCTCCCGCCCTCGTCTCTGAGATGGTCCTGAGAATAACCACCGCTCCCTCCCGAGGGTAAGGATAGTCGTTTCTGCAGGAACCCCAAAAGACGAGGCAGGCCTGAACCGGGATGGAGCGGAATGGAAGTTAGTCGAAATGGCCGAAGGTGAAACCTAAAGCGCCAAACGTCAATAATAATAAAAGAAATACAAGAGCAGTGGTCACCGTACCTCCCATCTTTCCTCCAATTTTTTAGATAGTATCTAACTGACAAGCGCTCAATATGACATCTAATTATGATGAATGGTTTGATTCTATCAGGATCTGAACCAATCAGAATTCATCGAGTATCAATCCTCATGCCAAGACTTCGCCATAATTATAAGGTGTTGTAACTATGCTGATTCCCGGTAGCTTCGATCTCCTAATGAAAGCCGGAAGTGGAAACGTTTTTCACAAAAGTCCCGAATTGACTCCCTGGAGATGTGTAAAATGGTTTCCACATGCGAGCTTTTACGTTTGGGAAGAAACATACACGTGTGACTGCCCGATGAAAGGCGTAAACTGGACTATTGAAGTTTGAAAGGGAATATGATAATTCTACCGCATGTTTTCTCACAGGAATCGGGTTTGGGAATAACGGGCATCGCCGTTTCATAATCTCTGGCCTCGAAAACGGGATCATGATCAGAACCAAGTTCCACGACATTTTTCAAACAAAGCTTCCCATTATCCAGGCGGGAATGGGGCCTTACGATACCACGAAGCTCGCGGGTGCGGCTGCCAAGGCAGGGGGATTAGGGATCATCTCGACAGTCGGCATGGGCACTTTTGCAATACCCGGTCTCGGCCCGTCCCGTTATTCATGGATTTTTGACGACGCCTCTCCCGAGGAGCTTTTGACTCGCTCCATTAACCATGTGCTGGCTGAGATCGAAGAAGCCCCACAGGCCCGGTTTGGCGTCAATATTCCTCTTTCGGAAGAATTCATCCCCACGGCGGCCAGGTTGATCCGCTGTGTGATCAGCACGGTGAAGAATGACGCTGCCGTCAGAAAAAAATTGAAGGTGATTGTAACCTCAGCAGGAGATCCCTTGCCGTGGTCCAAAACCCCTGGGGCCAAGAAACTTGCGGAATCCATTGCGATCAAGGATGAGATTCCTGAAATCGTGTGGGTCCATGTCGTTCCATCCGTCCGGGCAGCATTGCGGGGCGTCAAAGCGGGCGCCGATGTGATTGTCGCATCGGGCCGTGAAGGAGGAGCCCATTGCAGCTGGCGAGATACGAGCACCATGGTTCTTCTCCCGGAAGTCGTTAGACGTGTCGCCCCAACGCCGGTCGTTGCAGCGGGCGGGTTTGCCGACGGGGTTTCCTTGGTCGCCGGCCTTGCGATGGGAGCGATCGGCGTCCAGATGGGGACCCGGTTTATCGCGACCCAAGAAAGCGATTTTGAGCAAGGGTGGAAAGAATTGATTGTGAAAAGCACGGAAGAGGATGCCTTGGTGGCTCGTGGATTTTTTGGACCGATGCGGTTCTTACGGAACCGTCGTGCGTTAGAGCTTGTCGACGCCACGATACGGGGCAGCTCAGCCCTCTTTAAAGGAAATCCATGCGGCTCGACCCAGGAGATCCTCGACTTGGAGATTGGCGGGTTGGCCAATTTATTTCAGGGCAAAATGGAAGAGGCAGCGGTTTTGGGGGGGACCGTGGCTGGCCGTGTCCATGACATCCCTACGGTCCAGGAGCTCTGCGACCGTATCATGAAAGAAGCCGAAGCTACGATCAAAAACCTGAAGTCCCTGATCATCGAAAATTAGCAAGGGTTCTAAAGGCCAACCGAAACAAAAATTGTCCCGCTTCCTTTTAGTCGATTCCATCAGTAAGAACTCTTCTATGATCCATAATCAATGGATCTAACGACGCCATTCCTGTGAAAACGGGAATCCGGGCTTTGTCCCCCGTATCAAGTACGGGGCAGGCTCTGAGAAAGGAGGGAGCCAGAGGCATATAAGACTGGTTTCCTGTTTTCACAGGAAACCCTGGGCTCCTGCCTGCCCACCAATAACGACAAAAGAGAATCGCTAAGGTCGACATGGAGTCGTCCCTTCTCGGTACCCCTCTCTTTTTTGAAGACGAGGATAGTTCAGTCCCCCAAAAAGGTGTTGAATGGAGAGCGACCAGTGCCTATATTGATATTATGGTTTCTATTTCTTGGATGAGGAATTTTTAGGAGGGAGAGAGACGTGAGCTTGAAAGGGAGCAGAACAGAGAAAAATCTGGAGGACGCTTTTGCGGATGAGTCCAGGGCTCAGAATACGTACAGGTACTATGCCGACGCCGCGAGGGAAGAAGGCCAGGATCATATTGCCGATTTCTTCCTGGAGATCGCCAAGAATGAAGGGGAACATGCGAGGACGCAGTTTGAACTCCTCGGCCGAGTTAAGGATACGAGGGCGAACCTGCAAGCCGTCGTCCGACAAGAGAAATACGAGGGCACGGTCATGTATCCTGGATTCGCCAAGACGGCAAGAGAAGAAGGTTTCGAGGAGATCGCCCGATGTTTCGAGGGGATGAGTAAGGTGGAGGCGAAGCACGAAGAGATTTGTCTTGACCTGTTAAAACAGTTTGGTGAGCAGATCACTCCGGAAGAAAGGACCGTCGGGCATTCTTCCGTTATCATGGCCCAACTCATGTTGCCGCACCAGGCCAACCTGGCGGGCTACGTCCATGGTGGAGAGATTATGAAGATCATGGACAATGCCGCCGGAGTGGTAGCGGCCCGCCATGCCCATACGAACGTAGTAACCGTGAGAGCGGATAATATATTTTTTTTGAAACCGGTGAGGGTGGGGGATGTCCTGCTGGTTCACGCTTCGCTGACCTTCGTCGGTCATTCCTCCATGGACATACGCGTCGAAGTGGAAACCGAAAACCTCGCTCAGGAGAAGAAGCAAAAGGCGTTGACCGCTAATTTCATTTATGTCGCCCTGGACAAGGTGGGTAAGCCCACGAAAGTGCCTCCTCTTCTAATCACGACGGAAGAAGGGGAAAGGCTTTTTGAGGAGGGCCGCGAAAGATACGAAGCGCATAGGGAGAAAAGCTAAACGAGTAAGCCGCCTCTCTACCGCAGCTCAAGACTCAAATGATTCTCCCCTTGATAACACATGGTGTACTGTCGCCTTGGCTCGTTCAGATACGTCAGCTCAACGATATCATGACGGTGATTGCTACCTGTCTCGCCGCACCACCACGATTTCTGCCAAGTAAACCCCGTTAGAAAAGGGGTGGCTTTAACCCCGCCCGAAACAAGGAGTCAATGCCTTCATTTCTACTATCCCCAGCATCAATGTTGGGCCTTTCTAACGGGGTAAACGTTTACTCAACTGCTCAAATAGGCTCATGGGGAAATACCACACGGTGCCCCTGAACACGCTTCTTCAACTGAAACTCCCCCGCAGCGTTTTCCGGTGATGGATGAGTCTGCCTTAAGGAATTGTCAGTGGGCAAAGGATCGTGTTAAGATGCAGAACGTGAGGGCCGCAGGAGTTCACGGCCGTGAGGATTCGATCGCGAAGGAGACAAAAGTGATGAAGGCCTTGAGGAATGTGATGGTAGCTGTGTTGATCTTGCTTTTTCCGTATTGGATCGGGTGTGCGGGACCCCATGGGGTAGCATCCGAGGGGACCGAACTCGATTGTCGTGTGATGGACGATATCAGTAACGCGGTGTATGAGGTCGTCGTGCCGAAGCCGACGACCGACTCCCTGCAATACGAGAAACCGTTGCCAATGGATCTTCTGCCCTATTCCACACGAACGGATAAGTACTATCCGCTCGGTACGGCGTTCGCCATCAGCCCTTCCGAGTTTGTTTCGGCAGCCCATGTCATGAACCTCGGAGGCAGGAGCCAATTTAAGGAAATTTTTCTCCGAGATAAGGAAGGGAAAGTGTACTCCATCGAAAAGGTCCTCAAGTACTCAAAGAACAGGGATTTCATCGTCTTCTCCCTGCATCATGCCAAAGCAAGAGGGTTTTTGCCGACAAACAAGAGCCCCCGGCTCAATCAAAGAGTGTATGCCGTAGGCAATGCCCTCGGCGAGGGAATTGTCATCAGGGATGGTCTCTATACGTCTGACACACCTGAAGAAGAAGCGGGGGAGTGGAAATGGATACGTTTCTCCGCCGCGGCCTCTCCCGGCAATAGCGGCGGTCCGCTCCTTGACCACAATGGAAGAGTGATCGGCATCGTCCTGAGAAAGTCCGCGAATGAGAATCTCAATTATGCTGTTCCAATCCTTGAAGTCATCAACGCAAATAAAAACGTGGCCGTCGTTCAAACGAGGATGCGTTACATCCTGGATAATATGGATATGACCAAAAGAGAAACTCTGAGAAGGGAGATCATTCTGCCCAAGACCTACCAGGAATTGGACAGCGAGCTGAACGCGATGATGGACCAGTTTTCCAACAAGCTCCTCAAGGATCTGCTGGCAGAGAATCGGGACACGATATTCCCCCATGGCCCAGGGTCAACCCGGCTGTTCTACAAGAGTTATAATGCGGTCTTCCCCCGTCTCATCATGAAGGGTAAGGACGGAAACTGGGATGCCTTTTATCCGAACAGGACGAGAGAGGCCGACCTGGGAAACAACGGCCGTCTCACCTATGGAACGCTGGGCAGCACGACATTCCTTTATATCCATAAGCCGGAAGGCATTCCTCTGGAAACGTTCTACGGCGACTCGAAGCTGTTTATGGATATGATCCTCAGGGGGGGTGACCGTTACAGGGAGGTCGGCCCGGAGAACATCAAGATCACGTCGATGGGCCGTGCCTTTGAAGACGACCGGTTCACGGACTCCTACGGAAGGATCTGGATGGTGCGCACATGGCTCATCGAATATGACGACCGGAAGGTAGTGACCTTTTCTCTCCCGGTCCCAGGGGGCTGCATCGTCATGATGAGAACAGGCCGGACGGGTGACGTTGACAGGGAAGACATCCCCGAGCTGAAAGTGCTCTCGGATTTTATTTATGTGTCTTATTACGGGGCCTTCAAAGAGTGGCAGGAATTCCTGAGCATGAAGAACCTCCTCCCGTCTCTCTTTTCAACCCTCGACATTCATATTGAGAAGGAGAAGATTTTCCGGTACAAATCGGCCAGACTCTGTCTGTCCTACGGCCCCGAGATCATGAAAATTTCCGATAAGAGCAGCTTCGAGCTTGATTTTGGCTACTTTAAGGAGAAGGGTAAGGCAGTATGGGACATCAACGGCATCATAACCATTGAGGAAAAATACAATCAGGTTGGCTACGCCGTCTCAAGAATGATGAAACCTCCGAAGGAACTCGGCGATCAGTATCAGAGCAACTGGGAGAATATGGTGAAGCGGAAATTTCCCTATGATCGTTGTGCTTATTACAAGGACAAGGTCACAATGATCTCTACGACAAACGACGGGGGCGGCCAAGGGGTAAAAAAGGAAGGACCCTCTGGCTCCGTTCTGTACACCGTCGGTTTCATCAAGGAGGGAAACATCAGTCAGAAAGAGATGGAGGCGAAGCTGGAAATGTTCATGCGTCATCTGACCGTCGATGAGGATTCCGAGGAAAACGGGGACAAGACCGAAAATCCGGAGCCGAAAAATTGATACTTCGACTGCCCCAACCCCATCCTTTAGGAAGGGGTGAAAAGCGCCGCTCAGTATCAACCCTGAGCCTCCCGGGCTTTAGACCGGGGAATGTCGAAGGGTTGACCGCATTTCCAGCTTTTGATGATTGTCAGTGTTTGAGCCAAAATACGTCATGAATTTTGCTCGTATGAAATCCTGCACTTTTTTAGAATGTCTTTAAATATCAATCTGTTGTATTGATTTATCCTTTTTGGCATCGAAATTGCTCCTCCCAGGATAACAAAAAAATCTTCCATCAAATTTGCCGACAAAGCCAAACCACGAGTAATCGTGGGACGCCTACCCGCCTTACTGACGGGGGGCCCACTGTTCCAAAGACGGAGCAGGCGGGGAAAGCCGCGGGTCCCACTGGGATAGCCGGGTTGCCGAAGTGAGATCTCTCAGGAACCGGATTGTCGCGGCTTTACGAAAAGGCAATCCGGTTTTTAACTTAAGGGTGATGGTTTCGATGCCATGAGAAGTGCGATAATCAATAAGATCCTTTCATTCCAGTATCGTCTCGGGAGGCTCATCGGGAGAGAAAGGGCAAACCGAATCTGCATCTTTCTCGAAGAATCTTTCACGAATCTATTTGGGAGGGAGAAATACGATGATAAGAAATGAGGATCTGATGCAATTACTATTATGTTATGGGCGAGGGATGTCACAAGACTTTGTCACGAGGAGCGATAACATAAATGACGTTATCTATTACCTCCGGGCCGAGTGTGAGTTCGAAGTCCTCAAATTGACGTTGTTCGTAACAACCAATCTCATCCACTTTGAAAAAAGAGCGGCTCTTTCTTCTACCTCCGGCCAGGCGCCACTGGACAAAAATAGCGAAGAAGTTTTTGACATCGATAATCCGGGTTAATTTAAGAATCACGCAAACTCAGCAAAAGCGCTCCGCCGGGGCACCCTGTACCCCGACCCCCGTCTCCGATCCTTCCGTTCTCCAAGAATAATGACGAATTTTTCTTTCCGATTCATAACTGACGCAATGATTCACACATTACAGAGACGGTCATTCCGGACGTGATAAGCCTGCCCCGTGCTTGTCGGAGCGGCCCTCCGCGAAGACCCGCATCGGGATATGGGGTGCGAAGGACAACCCGCCCATTATTATCGCAAGGAAGTGTTAGATTCACTACGCTAAGACGAGAATGTGTCTTTCGAATTTCCGCTTCCCAAAAAGCTAACCCTGGTGTAAAATACAACGCATCGTTGATTGCGGGCAATACTATCCATGATGATAGGATAGTCCTTGCGGAATGCGCTGGACAGGATGAACCCTCTTACCATCGTCATCCCTTATAGCCCTGGACCTTCTTTTGAAAAGACTCTGCTTCCCCTGACGAAGTTAGACCTGATCGAAAATGTGATGATCGTCAGTCCGGAGCCGGTTCATTTCAAGCAGGAGAAGTGTCACGTTCTTGTTGGGGGTCCCATCACGTCATACGAGACACTCAACCCGATCCTGACTGGAATGCGAGCGGACTACTTTCTCCTATTACCGGGATCCCGACAGATTTCGGCTGAGCCTAACGCCTTGGAAAAAATTCTGCGGAAGGTTGGGTCTACGAAGGCTGGCCTGGTCTTTACAGATTTTTATGACAAAAACGAACACTGGAAGACCTTTCATCCCCTCATTGATTACCAGCCTGGAAGTGTCCGCGACGATTTTGATTTCGGCAGCATGATGCTGTTTTCAGTCGCTGCCGCCAGGAGGGCCTTGGAAGAATACGGTCCCATTCCCCACGTCAAATTCGCCGGCCTTTACGATCTTCGCCTGAGAGTTTCCATCAATCATTCTATCCATCATTTTCAGGAACCCCTCTATTCTGTGACGGGTATCGATGAGCCTTCGGACGGTGAAGAGATTTTCGCCTATCTCGATCCCCGCAACCAAGTTGCCCAGAAGGAAATGGAAGGAGTCTTTACGGATTACTTGAAAAGAATCGGAGCTTATCTACCATCCCGTTTACTCAGGGAGGTCGAGCCGACACCGGAGTTATTTCCAGTGGAGGCCTCTGTGGTCATTCCCGTGCGAAACCGAAAAGAGACGATTGCAGAAGCCGTGGGAAGCGCTTTATCGCAGGAAACGAATTTTCCATACAACGTCATTGTCGTGGACAACCACTCGACGGACGGGACCTCAGCCGTTCTCGGTGATCTGGCCAGGCAATATTCGAGCCTGAAGCACCACATCCCGAAAAGGACCGATCTTGGTATCGGCGGTTGCTGGAACGAGGCCCTTCAGCACGGAGCCTGCGGCCGCTATGCCGTTCAGCTCGATTCGGACGATCTCTACAGCGACCCCCGGGCCTTGCAGAAGATGGTCGATAGGTTCTTTGAAGGCAGCTATGCCATGGTCATCGGCTCCTACACCCTCGTCGATTCGAGATTAGAGGAGATTCCTCCGGGGCTCATCGACCATCACGAATGGACCGATGAGAACGGCCACAACAATGCTTTGCGAATCAATGGCCTGGGTGCGCCGCGGGCTTTCAACACCGGCCTCATGCGAAAAATCGGTTTTCTCAATGTGAGCTATGGTGAGGATTATGCCGCAGCATTGCGGATCTGCCGGGAATACCGTATTGGAAGGGTCTATAAAAGCGTTTACCTCTGCAGACGCTGGCCGGGCAACACTGATGCGGTACTCAGCATCGAAGAGGTAAACCGGAACAATGCGTTCAAGGACAAGATCCGGACCACTGAAATCCTCGCCCGGAAGAAAATTGTAGGACGCATGCCGCATAAGCATAGCGTAAGTCCGTGACCGTGTCTTGGGTTATTTTCTTATCTCGGTAGTGTATCGAGGAGGATAAGCGATAGCCGTGGGAGTCGCGATTCGACCGTGGCAGAAGGATGATGTCGCATCCATCCGAAGAATAACCTGGCAGTCCTGGGTTGCCACCTATTCGAGCTTCATTCCCGAGAGCGACCTGAGGTCGTATTTTGATGTTCACTATACGGAAGCGTCCCTGCTCAATATGTTCGACGATCCGTTCACCTATGGTTTCATTGCAGAGAAGGATCATCAAATTGCGGGTTTCATACGACTTTTGCTTAACCGGGACGAGGGCCGTCTCTACGTCCCTTCGCTCTATTTCCTTCCAGGCTTTCAGGGTCAAGGCATGGGCAGGCGGCTTCTCGGTGCGGCGGAGGGTTTGGCCAGAGGAAAGGGTCTCGATCGATTCTGGATCGGCGTGATGGTTGAAAACAGGCAAGCCCTTGCCTTTTACAGGAAGACGGGGTTCCAATTCGTACGGGAAGAACCTTTCACCATGGGAAAAACAATGGTGAGTCATGTGATCGGCTATAAGAAATTAGGGAAGAGCTCGTTTCTCAGCCAGAAGATTTACGCTGCTTTCGATGAAGGGGGAGGGGCGAAGGGGCTTCCAAAACTTTGTCTCGAACTCCTCGCGGAGCAGAAAAAGGTGTGGCCCGAGCTCCGGGAAGCCTATAAGTTGCTTAAGGACGTCAGGGAGCGGGATGTCCGTTGCATAGGATTTTCCATCCGCCTTCAGTACAATCCCGGAAGAATCAAGAACAGCCTGGCCAACGTGGACCAGAAAAATGGAAACGAGCGACGATGTTTCCTCTGTCTTGACAATCTCCCTGGGAGCCAGAGGGGAATTCTCTACCGAAGCGAATACTTGATCCTCTGCAATCCCATGCCTGTGTTTTCCTCTCACCTCATCGTCTCCCATTTAGACCACCGCCGCCAGGCGATTGCCGAGCATATCGATACCCTTCTTCATCTCATGACCGATTTTGGTTCCGGCTGGACGGTCCTCTACAACGGACCCACATGCGGCGCTTCCGCACCGGATCACCTTCATTTTCATGCAGGCCCATCCGGGCAGATGCCGATCGAGAAGGAGATTCGTGAGCGGAAAAGGCTCACTCCGATGAAACGGATTGATGGTGTTTCCCTGTATCACTTGAGAGACCTTGGACGGGAAGTCGTCGTCCTCGAGGGGGATGACTGGATGGCCGTGAGAGGCGCCTTCAAAAGTTATCTGAATGCCATGAAAGAAGTTCTTCTCGTTGACGAGGAGCCCATGATCAATATCGCCGGTTTCCGGAAGGGGGAGAAATGGCATGTGGTGATCTTTCCGCGCCAAAAACACCGTCCGGACATCTTTTTCAAGGAAGGGGACGCACGGGTTGTGGTCAGCCCGGGGGTGATTGATATGGGCGGTCTGCTTATCACTCCTGTGGAAAGAGATTTCTATCGGCTGGATGCGGCCGCTGTGGAGGGTATTTACGGGGAAGTATCCCTGGAAAGAAAGGCTGTCGAAAGGGCCGTTGACGCAATGAAGTAGTTCATGAGAAGTTGCAGGTTCAAGAATTTGATTTCTTCGGTAACTTTATCTTACCGTTAAGCTAAGTCAAGGATAATCGGTAGCTGCGGTATCAGCAAAGAGAAGGGACTTGCCATGAAGACAAGAAAGACCTTTATACGCGCATTCATTTGCGTTCTCATCCTGTTAATGGTGACACCCTCCCGGGGGTTTGCCCAAGACGAGCCGACAGCAACGCAATTCAGTCAGGAAGAACTGGATCAAATGCTGGCACCCATCGCGCTTTATCCTGACTCGCTCCTGGCCCAGATTCTGATGGCAGCCACCTATCCCCTTGAGGTTGTGCAGGCAGACCGGTGGATAAGGGCAAATAGAAATCTCACGGGTGATCAGCTCAACAACGCCCTAGACCAAAAGGACTGGGACCCCAGTGTAAAGGCGCTGGTGCCTTTTCAACAGGTCTTGTCGATGATGGACCAAAGGCTGGAGTGGATGCAGAGCCTAGGGGATGCCTTTCTGGATCAACAAGGCGAGGTGATGGACACAGTTCAGCGACTGAGGGCTAAGGCGCAGGCAGCAGGCAACCTGAAGGATACCGAAGAGGAGAGTGTGACTGCCGAGGACGGCGACACCGAGATCGAGCCAGCCCAGCCCGACGTGGTTTATGTGCCGGTCTATGATCCGACCGAGGTCTATGGCCCTTGGTGGGACCCGGATTTCCCTCCCTTCTTCTTCCTCCCTCCTCCTGGGATGGTTATCGGTTTTCACGGTCGAATGGGGTTTGGGAGGGGCATCGGCGTGGGTAGATCCTGGGGCCATGCGTGGGGGCACTGGGATTGGCGGAATCATCAGCTTAATGTGAACACCGACCGCCATATAAACATTAACCGTAACATAGACATCACCGCTGCAAATGTCCAAACCACTCAATGGCAGCATGACGCGAGCCATCGGAAGGGCATTTCCTACAGGAATGAGGCGACCCGGCAACGTTATGGCCAGTCGGCAAAGGGAGCGGAGAACCGTCGGGACTTCCGGGGCTTTGAACCGCAGACAAGATACCAACAGGCTCCTGTAGCCACTGGCCAAAGTTTTGAACAGCAAAGCGGGACTGCTGGCTCAGTCCAAAAGAGTCTGGATCTCAGTAAGAATAAGAGTGCCTTTGGGGGCGTGGGGCAGGGAAGCGATGCACGAACGCAGAGCAACCGCGGCTTCCAAAGCCGGCAGAACATGCCTTCAAAAGGGACGAGCGGTGTGAGCAGGGGCAATGTTGGCGGTCGCCGTTAGGGCTCGATCAGACGATTTAAACATCATCAATAGTTCGACGGAGGAAAAAAGCGATGTTTATCAATATAGGGAATCAAAAAAAGCATTCAATGCGCCTCTCTGTTTTGGCAATCATAGCAGGAGTGATAATGTTAGCTGGTTTTTATCAGAGTGTGTTTTCAGCAGAGGGTGGCCAAAAAACTTTCAAGTCTCCCGAGGAGGCTGTGAAGGCACTGGCCGAAGCAGTCAAAGGGAATGATACGAAGGAGTTGTTAGCGATCTTTGGTTCTTCAGGGAAGGAATTAATTTTCTCCGGAGATGAGGTTGCCGACAAAACAGGAAGAGGTCATTTCATTAAGGCCTATGAGGAAATGAACAAACTGGTGAATGAGAATGAGGCGAAGGTCATCCTCCATGTAGGAAATGGAGATTGGCCATTTCCGATTCCTGTTGTTAAGAAGGGCGATTCTTGGCTGTTCGATACGGCGGCGGGGAGGGAAGAGATCCTCAACCGCAGAGTCGGGCGCAACGAACTTAATGCGATTCAAGTGTGCCTAGCCTACGTGGACGCGCAGCGGGAATATGCGCTGAAGGACAAGGCCAGCGGCAAGTTATTGGAATATGCCCAGAGATTGATCAGCAGGAAAGGGATGAAGGATGGCCTTTACTGGGAGGCGAAAGAGGGCGAGCCCCAAAGCCCTCTTGGCCCCTTAATGGCCAAGGCTGCCACGGAGGGATACTCTGGTGAGAGGCCCGTTGGAAAACGAAGCCCTTACCATGGGTATTACTACAGGATTTTAAAATCCCAGGGCGAGCACGCATCAGGGGGAGAATACGATTACGTGGTCAAAGGAAAGATGATCGGCGGATTTGCCCTGGTTGCCTATCCAGCGGGATATGGCAACTCCGGGGTCATGACCTTTATTGTGAACCAGGATGGCGTCGTGTGCGAGAAGAATTTGGGTAAAGATACTGAGAAGATTGCCGCCGCCATGAAGAAGTTCGATCCCGACAAGACCTGGAAGAAGGTAGAATAAATCCTTTGAGTGAAATTCTATTTCAACTCTGACCCACCCCAATCAGCTTCCGTCCTCTGATAACTCAGGCACCATTACTACCATGCCAGTGTAATGTGTCAAGAGTCCCTTTCGTTTGGTTGTCATTCCGGACTTGATCCGGAATCCAGTCTTTTCAATCCCGCCAAAGGCGGGACTGGAGTTTACCCCGTACTCGATACGGGGCACGAACGACGGCTTGAGAAATAATGTAAAGGGCTTAGACGAACTATACTAGATTCAGGGCCTGTCCCATCTTGTGGGGATAGGCAGGACCGTTTCTTGATTCTTGGAAACAGTTTTAGTATAGTTTTTGAAAACCGCAGTCACGCGGGACCTTTTCCCTGGAGACTGTGTCGTAATCGAGTGAAAATAGGGTAAAACGGGACAAACAGCCGGATTCCAAAGCTTTAGAATGCGCACGTTTAGGTTAGAGGTTATTGTTGTCGTCACAAGAAAGTTAATTCTTTCATGACCTTGAAACGCCGATGCTCATAGTTTAAAGGTTGCGCTCTAAAGCTTTCTCATCCGTCTATCTGTCCCGTTTTTCGAAGTTTTTGTCACTTCTCCGAATTAAGACACAGTCTCCTGGGGGAGAGGGGACATGTTGGGAAATCAATGGTTAAGAAAACGGAATTGACTGAGCAGGTGATTCAGAAGTTTTCCTATCGTTGTCCCTATTGTGATCAACCCGTCTCTTATGATCAATTCGATTTGAAGATAGGGGAGAATGAGATCCAATGTCTCTCCTGTAAAAAGATCTATATCAAAATGGTGGCGCCCCCGTTCACTGGGGGCAGACACAAATCCCGTTCGGGCAAGGTCGGAACGCCACGTTAATCTGAATTATATATGAATCGCTCCCAACCCCAGCATTTTCGGAATCGTCTCCTCACTCCCATTCAGTATGTGAAGGGGGTAGGGCCCAGGCTCGCCAAGCTCTTTGAGAAAAAAGGGATTCTGACGGTTGAGGACGCCCTGTACTTTCTGCCGCGGTGCTACGAAGACCGAAGCAACCTGAAAAAGATCTCCGAGCTCAAAGCCGGAAGAAAGGAGACAGGCTTCGGTGAGGTGCTGCTGTCGGGAGTGGCCTTTTATCAGGGCAGGAAGAAAAGAGTCTTTGAGACCGTGGTGGGGGACGGGAGCGGTACGATCACATTGAAGTGGTTTCATGGCAACGAGAGATATCTCAGGGAGCGGTTCAAAAAGGGCCGTCAACTGATCTTCTCGGGTGAGGTGAGGTGGTTCAATTATCAGAGAGAGATTCATCATCCCGACGTTGAGATCGTGGATGGCGATATTGAGAAGGATTATCTCAACTTCAAACGGATCGTTCCCATCTATTCCGAGACAGAAGGACTTTATCAGAGAACTTTGAGAAGGTTGATGAAGGCCATCTTGGACGGGTATGCGGATGAGCTTTCAAGTCCCATCCCGCCAGAGATAGTGGAGCGACAGGACCTGATTGATTTTTCGGAAGCTTTCCGGAGAGTCCATTTCCCTCACGAGGGCGAGCCCGTTGAAGCCCTCAATCTCCAGCGCTCAGACGCCCACCGACGGATCATCTTCGATGAATTTTTTTTCCTGGAACTCGGCATGGCATTGAAGAAGAGAGGGGTGGCATTGGAGACAGGGATCTCTTTCAAAACCGACGGCGTCTTGGTCCAGAATTTATTAAATCTTCTCTCTTTCAAGTTAACCAGCGCTCAGGAGAGGGCTTTGGCCGAGATCAAGGAAGACCTGGAAAGACCGCACCCCATGAACCGACTGATCCAGGGAGACGTGGGGAGCGGAAAGACAGTGGTCGCGCTCTTAACCTGTCTCGACGTGGTAGAGAGCGGTTATCAGGCTGCCATCATGGCCCCCACGGAGGTTTTGGCCGAACAACACTTTCTCAACCTCCACCGTTGGGTGGAGCCCTTAGGGGTAAAAGTGGCTTTGCTGACCAGCAGCGTCAAAGGTTCGGAGAGAGAAGATCTATATCGAAGCATTGGGAACGGAGATATCCACTTGGTGATCGGAACCCATGCGGTGATCCAGGAAGCGGTCGAGTTCCGCCGCCTCGGCCTGGCCATCATTGATGAACAGCACAAATTCGGCGTGGTTCAAAGAGGGCTTCTGAAAAAAAAAGGGGGAAACCCTGACGTTCTCGTCATGACGGCGACTCCGATTCCGAGGACCCTCGCCATGACCGTTTACGGGGAT
The DNA here is from genome assembly GCA_963765435.1 of uncultured delta proteobacterium. Classification (GTDB taxonomy): domain Bacteria; phylum Desulfobacterota; class BSN033; order BSN033; family UBA1163; genus UBA1163. The sequence goes on along the minus strand of CAVXWK010000001.1, from coordinate 1,683,039 downwards.
CTTGACGTTTCGCTCATCGACGAAATGCCGCCCGGAAGGGTGCCTGTGGAGACCAAGGTCTTTCCCGAACCCGCAAGGGCCAAAGTTTATCGTATCGTCGAGGAGGAGGTGAAGAAAGGTCGCCAGGCTTTCATCGTCTATCCGTTGGTAGAGGAGTCTGAGAAATTGGATCTCAGGGATGCGACGAGAATGGCCGAACACCTTCAGAAAGAAGTCTTCCCCGAGTTTCGGATCGGCCTGCTCCACGGCAGGATGAAGAGTGACGAGAAAGAAGCCATCATGATGGAGGTTAAGGAAGGAAGGATTCAGATCCTCGTGGCCACGACCGTGATCGAGGTGGGAATCGATATTCCCAACGCCTCTGTGATGGTGGTAGAGCATGCCGAACGATTCGGCCTCTCCCAACTCCATCAGTTGCGGGGGAGAATTGGCCGGGGACGTTATCCCTCTAAGTGTATTTTACTGGCCCAGTACCGGTCTTCCGAGGAAGCAAGAGTTCGCCTCCGAGCCATGGAGAAAACGACCGATGGATTTAAGATCGCCGAAGAGGATTTGACTCTCAGGGGACCAGGAGAATTCTTCGGCATCCGGCAATCCGGATTGCCGGATTTCAGAGTGGCCCATATCATCCGGGATACCCCCGTTTTGATTGAGGCGCGAAAAGAAGCCTTTCGGCTGATTCAGGAGGACCCTGACCTGGCTCATCCTTCTCACGCAGGGGTGAGGGACATTTTGACCAGGCGATGGAAGGGAAGAATGGAACTGGGCACCATCGGCTGAAATCCATTGAAAACAAAGGGAAAGTGTGTTAATCGTGAATAAGAGATTCCCTTCTTCCCTTCTGAAGCTGTGAAAAATTCGGTTACGAAGACGGGCAAGGATATCTCCAAAGTTTTCCAAACGCGGTCATTTTAAAGGGTAAAGCTAACAAGAGTCAGTAACTATCTAACATGCCTTAAGGTTTTTCAACGTCAGCAGCTACTGTAAAGAGATACCGCTGCAAAACTTTTGCAATATCCCTGCCCGTCCTTTGCCAAAGGGAGAATGAGGGGATTAATACATAGGTTGCGTTGAGAGGAAATCAATATGTCACTGTTTCATCCAGAGGGGTCGGGATTTCATCGAATGGAAAGGCTCCCCCCTTATATCTTCGGGATTGTCAATCAATTGAAGATGGAGGCGAGACGAAGGGGAGAGGATATCATTGACTTGGGCATGGGAAACCCGGATCTACCCACGCCCAGCCACATCGTTAATAAGCTGGTCGATGCCGTAAAAAATCCGAGGAACCATCGGTACTCTGCGTCGAAAGGGATTTATAAATTGAGGTGTGCCATCACCGATTGGTACCGAAGACGCTACGATGTCGATCTCGACGCAGAAACCGAGAGTGTCGTCACCATCGGCGCCAAGGAAGGACTCGGACATCTAGCTTTGGCGACCCTGGGTCCCGGAGATGTTGTCCTCGTTCCGGACCCAACCTATCCCATCCATGCCTATTCGGTCGTGATTGCAGGAGGGGATCTGCGTTCCGTCCCCTTGATCGGGGGAGGAGATTTTTTTCAAAGGTTATTGACGGCAACTAAACAGTCGTGGCCGCATCCCAAGATGATCATTGTAAGTTTCCCACATAATCCGACCACCGTTGTGGTGGACCTTGATTTCTTCGAGAATCTCGTGGCTTTTGCGAAAGAGCATCAACTGATGATTGTTCACGATTTGGCCTACGGGGATATCGTCTTCGATGGATACAAGGCGCCCAGCCTGCTTCAGGTCAAAGGGGCAAAGGATGTGGGCGTGGAATTCTTCTCTCTTTCGAAAAGTTACAACATGCCCGGCTGGCGCTTGGGGTTTGCTGTGGGAAATGCGGAGATGCTTGCTGCGTTAGCAAGACTGAAGAGCTATCTGGATTACGGAGTCTTCCAACCCATTCAAATTGCGGGCATCATTGCCCTCAATGAAGATCAGGATTGTGTTCGTAAGACCGTTGAGGAGTATCGGATGAGGAGGGATACGCTCATCAATGGACTGAAACGAGTGGGCTGGGAGATTGAAAAGCCGAAGGGAACGATGTTTGTTTGGGCAGAGATTCCAAAACCTTTGAAAAAGATGGGATCCATTGACTTTTCCAAGCTGTTACTAAGAGAAGGAAAAGTGGCTGTCTCGCCGGGAATCGGCTTCGGTGAATATGGAGAGGGCTTCGTGAGGTTTGCATTGGTGGAAAACGAGGCCCGCATCAAACAGGCGGTCAAGGGGATTCAAAAAGTTCTGAAAGAAGGCATTTGAGGACAAATTTCAAATAACAAAGTTCGCACGAAGTGATGAACCGGAGGTGAATCAAGTTCAAATGAAATCCGAATAACCCCATCCCTCTCCCCGGAGAGGAGAGACCAAGGGTGAGGGGCGTTTGGCATTTTGAATTTTGGCTATTGGAATTTGTTTGGGATTTGATGTTTGCCTGCCTGCCGGTAGGCAGGGAAATTGGTGCTTGTCACCACCCATTTTGTGATGCGGGCATCGGTTGATTCTTAGGTTTATCAAGGGAAGGGGATCATGAAAGAAATCAAGGTGGGTCTGATCGGCTTCGGGACAGTGGGCACTGGCGTTGTCACTATTCTGCAGAAGAATTCAAAGCTGATCGAGAGGCGTATGGGCGCCAGGCTCATTTTGAAACGAATCGCTGACATCGATTTAGAGACGGACCGCGGAGTGAGGTTAAGGCCGGGTGTCCTCACACGGAGAGCCGAAGATGTGATCAAGGATCCCGAAATCCATATTGTCATGGAGTTAATCGGAGGGGCTGAGCCTGCGAAAACTTTTATTCTGCAAGCCATTCGGAACAAGAAGCATATCGTCACCGCCAACAAAGCGCTTCTTGCTCTTCATGGAGATGAGATCTTCAGGGAGGCCCATCGTTACGGCGTGGATGTCAACTTTGAAGCCTCCGTCGGTGGGGGCATTCCACTCATCCGGTCGATCAAAGAAGGTTTGGTTGCCAATCAAATCCGTTCGATCTATGGAATTCTAAACGGGACTTCTAACTATATCCTTTCCAAGATGACGGATGAAGGAAGAAATTTCAAGCAAGTCCTACAGGAATCCCAGGAGATGGGATACGCGGAGGCGGACCCAACCTATGATGTGGAGGGGATTGATGCCGCTCACAAGCTGGCCATTCTGATCCGCCTTGCCTTTGGAACTGTTCTGCGATTTAAGGAGATATTCATCGGAGGAATTTCGGAGATCACACCTCTGGATATTCAATTCAGTCGGGAATTTGGATACCGGATTAAGCTCCTCGCCATCGCTAAAATGGAGAAGGGCAAGATAGAAGCTCATGTCCATCCCACGATGATTCCTGAGGGACACTTGCTTTCCACGGTGGACGGGGTTTTCAATGCGATTTATATTAAAGGGGATGCCGTTGGCCCGACGCTCTTCTACGGCCAGGGGGCAGGGCAGATGCCCACTGGAAGCGCGGTTGTGAGCGATCTGGTCGAACTCGGGAGGAATGTTCTGACCCGAGCCTCCGGGCAGCGGGTGCCACTGCTCTCTTTCCAGGAGTGGGCCATAGAAGAAATTCCTCTGAAAAAGATGGATGATGTGGTGATGCCTTTCTACATGAGGTTCTCGGCATTGGACCGGCCCAGAGTGCTTTCTAAGATTTCCGGTATCTTAGGAAAGAACGATATCAGCATCTCTGCCGTGATTCAAAAAGGAAGGCAGGTCAATGGTGCGGTGCCCGTGGTCATGATGACCCATGAGGCCAAAGAGGAGAATGTTCATCGGGCCCTGAGGGAGATTAATCGGCTGGGCGTGATTTTGGGAAAGACGGTGTATATTCGAGTCGAAAATGAATTGGAATAACTGAATTGCAAATCTCAAAGCGCAGATTGGAGTAGGGAATGCATATATGCGTTCCCTACAAAATCTGAAATTTGAAATTGGGGTAAATTATGTGGCGAGGGGTGATTCGAGAGTACTGGGATTTTCTACCTGTTACGAAAGAGGAATCCATCATCACCTTGCTCGAAGGAGACACCCCGCTCATCCCTTCTTCTCGGATCCAGAAGGAAGTGACTTCTGGAATGGACCTCTATTTTAAATATGAGGGTCTCAACCCCACAGGTTCTTTCAAGGATCGAGGGATGACCGTGGCTGTTTCGATGGCGAAAGAAATGGCTTCTAAGGCGGTCATTTGTGCCTCCACGGGAAACACCTCTGCCTCCGCAGCTGCCTATGCCTCCAAGGCGGGGATGAAAGCTTATGTGCTTATTCCTGAGGGGAAAATTGCCCTCGGCAAGTTGTCTCAAGCCATGGCCCACGGGGCCCAGGTCATCCAAATCGAAGGGAACTTTGACGAGGCCCTGCATATCGTCAGGGAGATTTCCGAGACAGAGCCCGTCACTTTAGTCAACTCCCTCAATCCCTATCGGATCGAGGGCCAGAAGACAGCTTCCTTTGAGATCATTGACCACCTTGGATTTGTTCCGACTTACCATTGCCTCCCTGTCGGCAACGCGGGCAACATCACCGCTTATTGGAAAGGTTACAAAGAATACTGGGAAAAAGGGAGAATGGATGGGCTTCCGAAGATGTTGGGATTTCAGGCGGAGGGAGCGGCCCCCATTGTTAGGGGAAAAGTCATTGAAAACCCTGAAACCATTGCCACCGCTATCCGAATCGGGAATCCAGCCAGTTGGAAGCAGGCCGTGGCAGCCCGGGATGAATCCGGAGGCCTAATTGACATCGTGACCGATGATGAGATTCTCGAAGCCTATCGGATGATGGCGGGCCTGGAAGGGATCTTCTGCGAACCCGCTTCGGCGGCCTCCTTGGCCGGCGTGATCAAGCTTTATCGCAAGGGTTTTTTTAAGAAAGGAGATATCGCCGTACTAACCATTACGGGCCATGGCCTGAAGGATCCGGACATCGCCATCCGAGTCTCCCAGAAACCTGTTTCCCTTCCTCCCAGCAAAGAGAAAGTCCTGAAATACCTCAATCTCTGATAACCTCCCTCAGCCTTCCCCGAAAACTACAGTTATAAAGTGAACTCGACCCGTGTTCTCTGTGCGATGCCAAACGTTTCCGCTATGGCCTCTTGACCCCGATAATGACCAAGACGATTCCAACCGCAAGGATCGGTCCTCCCAAAACAGGTGGCAAAGGAATCGTCTTCCTAATCTCCTGGGTGGCCTCAAGCGGACCAATAGCGATAAGCTGCTGACGGGTCGTATAAGGAATCCCATGGTAGGCGATCGACAGAACCCCGATAAGGATAAGAACGATTCCCAGAAAAATAATGATCCATTTCATGGCAAACCTCAATATCTCCCCTAACCGCCCTTTACTAAAGGGAAGGCGTGAAAAAATCGTTCCCAAGTGCAAAGGGCGGGCAGGGATGACGGATGATCGCATTTGTAAAACTTTGGAGATATCATTGCCCGACCTCATCCCCGAGCTTTTTCGAAGCTTCAAAGGGCGAAGGGGGATTTTTAAGATTTTGGAATCCCACCTTTTATATACACGGTCCGAGTGGCAAAGGGTATTTCGATTCCCTCAAGCCGGTACCGCTGATGAAGCCGTTTCATGAACTCATGAACGATCAGGTATTGGGCCGCATACTCCTTTGCTCGGAGAATGACCGTGAAATTGATGGTGGACTCAGCGAAAGCATTGTAACGAATGAATGGTTGGAATTCGTTGACCGCCCCTTCTGTCCCCTGAAGAACTTCTTTGGCCACTTCGATGGTCACCTTTTCCACCTTCTCAAGGTCGCTCGGATAAGCAACGCCCACGTTGACGAGGACCGCCAGCTCTGGTTCTGGAAGATAGAAATTGGTGACATGGCTGCTCACCAGTTTGTTATTCGGTACGATTAACGTGTTGTTAGAGAGGGTTCTGACCCGTACGTTCCGCCAGCCGATTCGTTCGACGTAGCCTTCTTTCCCCGCCTCGAGTTGAATATAATCTCCAATCCGGACCGGTTTATTTGAAACGATATATGCCCAAGAGAAAAAATTTGAGAGGGTGTCCTGCATGGCAAGTCCGATCACCACTCCTCCGATTCCCAAAGACGCGATAAAGGGAGTGATCGTGATCTTGAGACTGTCGAGGATAATGAGGAGGATAAAGATGAGAAGGATACTTCGGTAGATCGCCTTGACCAATCCTTCTGAGGAAGCGATCATCTCCAACTTCTTGCCGTATCGCCGTAGAACTTGTATCATCAACTTGTCTACGAAGACATAAACGGCCAGGGCGAAGAGGACGAGCACAACGGCATCCGTGTATTTCTCCCATTTGGCAGGAACGGGAGGAATGGCATCGAGGAAGAGTTTCAAGCCGAGGACGAGGATAAATAAGATGAGCGGCGTTCCCAAAACGGATGAAAGGATTTTATTAAAAAGCCGCTGGTCTTGATCCCCCTTTTTACCCAAATAGCGTACGAAGGCCCGGACAATGATAAAAGTCAGCACAATCCAAATGAAAAAGCCTGCTGACGGAATTCCCCATTCATAAAGAAGTTTCATGTCCCCTCCAACATGGCCACTGGAAAATTCGCAAATATCTGACCGAGGATTAATCGGTTTTTCCCATCCCGCTCTGAGGCATCGACCCTTTCACCAGTAAAGATATTGCTAAATCTTTGCTCGACGATTTCGCTCGGTATGTCAATCGATGAATCTCCCCATACTTCCGTCCCCAGCGGCATTTCGTGCATCTGCGTCAAGCGCGCCACGAATCTGGGAACAACGACCAATACCACTTGCCCTTGCTCCTGCCTTGCGAAGGCGCAGATGTTCTCCTTCAGGTCTCCGTCGCTGGCCGATGGAATATAGCTCCTCGAAACAGTTGCTCCCAGCTCTAACCTCCGCGGTTTTTGGGGCTTCTTCGATATGACGCCAACTATATCTCTGATCTTGCACCCATATCTTAGACTGAGAAGAGTCGATTTTAACGACGCATCAGGCCCAAGAGGCCGACAACGATCAGGTACACTGCAACAATTAGGTTCAATAATCCGGGCATGATGAGAATCAGTATCCCGGCGATTAAGGAAAGTAGTGGTTGATGAATGGCAGGTAATTTCATGTCACGCCTCCTTTCTTCGCCATGAAATGAGAACAGCAGTTCCTCCTTGCCCTTCCCACGTCCTGCAACCTCGGATAAGCAATCCACCAGCCTTAACGAAGCAAACCTACAATGCCTGCGACAATCAAATAGATCGCCACAATAAAGTTTAGGAGTCTTGGAAAAATCAGGATGAGTATCCCGGCGATGAGGGAGAGAATTGGCTGATGCATCGTCATGACCGTCGTCATTATGAATTCCTTCCGTGAAGATAGTTTTTTAGAGGTGAGGCAGCTATTGACTAGGCTACTAAAGCTGACTGGAGAAACCTATGGGGTTAACAATGTATTTTGTGCCGAGGAACTTTGTATTTTAAGAGGAAGTCTCCGGGTACTGCCCATAAGAAAGAAGGACTCTTTGGCTATTCGTGCGGGCGTCTGAGAATTTCAAGCCTTTTCGGAGACCGTGCTGGGAGGGGAACTTGCGGGTCGGAACTTACGTTTTTCAACCAACTATTTCTTGGGTCCATCTTGAAAAATGGTTGATATCAGGGTAAAGTTAAATGGCCTTTTTGGAAGGGTTCGCATTGATTCATCCGTATGACGGCAGCCTTTATTTACACTGACACCTACCTCGACTATGATTACGGACCCACCCATCCCCTTCAAGTCATCCGACTTAAATTGACCTACGATCTAATCAAAGCCTACGGGCTTCTTGATCTTCCCTCCGTTCAATTTGTTTCGACTGTCAAAGCTGAAGAAAAAGATCTGGCCTCCTATCACAGCGAGGAATATCTGAATATATTGAGGCAGGCGGACAAAGGACATCTATCGGGAAATGCTTTTTCCTACGGATTGGGGCCGGGAGATAACCCCATCTTCCGCGGTCTTTATAGCTGGTCGCTTCTGACGACGGGGGCCACACTTCAGGCAGTCGATTTTGTGGCAGAAGGAAAAGGGGAAATCGCCTTTAACATCGCGGGAGGGCTTCACCATGCAATGAGGGCGCGGGCTTCTGGATTCTGTTATATCAACGATCCTGTCATTGGAATTATGAAACTCGTGAAGTCGGGAAAGAGGGTAGCCTATATTGATATCGATGCACATCACGGGGACGGGGTTCAGAAGGCATTCTATGAGACAAACCAGGTTTTGACGATTTCACTCCACGAGACCGGATACACGCTCTTTCCGGGAACCGGTTTTGAGCACGAGATTGGCAAAGGGGAGGGAGAGGGGTATTCCGTCAATCTTCCTTTCCCTCCCGGTACCGATGATGAAGTCTTCTCTTGGGCCTTCGAAGAAGTTGTTCCGGAACTTGTCCAGGCCTTCAAACCCGACGTGGTGGTGACCCAATTGGGGGTCGATACGTTTTATAACGACCCGTTAACAAATCTTCACCTCTCCATTCCCGGGTATGAAAGAGTTCTCAGAAAAATGAAAGATCTTGCTCCGAGATGGGTGGCCTTAGGGGGAGGAGGATATAACATTTCTAATGTGGCACGAGCCTGGACATTGGCATGGGCGGTTATGAACGGAGTGGAGTTGAATGAGAAGCTTCCAGAGTCCTTCTTGAAGGAGGCAGTGAAAATCGGATTTGAGGGAAGAGATCTCAAAGGGGATCTGAGACCCCCTTTGAGCAACCAGAATAAGGAGAGTCAAATGGAGATGCAAAGAGTGGTCCGATATATAAAAGGGACGGTCCTTCCCAAGGTCAAAGGTAAATCTTGCGGCCCTCCCTAAAATTTGGCATGCCTTTTGCTAATGTTTTTCGCTTTTGATTTGACATTTGTAAGTTTTTGGTATATTTAGAGGTTTTGAGGATGTTGGGAAATGCCGGAGAAGGTGAAGTATGTTATTATCGTTGGAGATGGGATGGCAGACTACCCGGTTGAGAGCCTGGGAGGGAGGACTCCATTGATGGTCGCCAGGACACCCCACATGGATTGGATGGCGAACCATGGGGAGATCGGCTTGGTCAGGACCATTCCGGAAGGTTTTACCCCGGGCAGCGAGATCGCCAACCTTTCCATCTTCGGATACGACCCCATCCGTTATTATACTGGAAGAGGTCCTTTGGAAGCTGCGAGCCTGAGGGTCAAACTTGCGGCGGATGATATCGCTTTCCGATGTAATCTGGTCACCCTGAAATTCCAGGGGAACAAAATCCTCATGGAAGATTTCTCTGCCGGCCACATCACAAACGAGGAAGCGAGGAAGGTCATCCTTGATATTGACAAACAGATGGGAACGAACGAGATTCGATTCTATCCGGGGGTGAGTTATCGGCATCTCATGGTTTTGAAGAATGGAGCGGCGAAATTCTCAAACCTGGAGAAACTAAGCGTTCCCCCTCCCCATGACCTCATCGGTAAGGAGATATCTTCCTACCTTCCTCAGATGGCAGACCCCGTCCTTTCCTTGATGAAGGAATCTCAGCGACTTCTCAAAAATCATCCTGTTAATCAAGCCCGTGAGGCAAGCGGGCTTCCTCCTGCCAACTCTATCTGGCTTTGGGGGCAAGGGCGTTCGCCGCAGATGATCCCGCTGAAGGAACGGTTCGGAATTGATGGCTATGTGATCTCAGCGGTCCACCTGATTAAGGGGATTGGAATCTTAGCAGGATTGGAAGTGATGGAGGTTCCGGGGATAACGGGATTCGTTGACACGAATTACGACGGGAAGGCCCAGTATACCCTGAAGGGCTTGAGGAGAAAAGATTTTGTGTATGTTCATGTGGAGGCCCCTGATGAAGCGAGTCACATGGGGGATCTTCGGCTGAAGGTTGAAGCCATCGAGGCTTTTGACCAAAAGATTGTGGGGACGATTTTAGGAGGGATGAAGGAATTCAAACGGTACAAGGTGATGGTCATCCCCGATCATCCCACGCCGCTCTCCGTTAGAACGCATACGGCTGATCCGGTTCCTTTTGTCATCTATTCCAACGAGGGCGGGGACACCTCCGGCAATGGGAAGGCGTTTGACGAAGTTTCCGCGGCTCAATCCGGAATCTTTATTGAGAAGGGGTTTGAGTTGATCGAAAGATTTTTGAATCGGCGTTGTTCGTGTTGAGGGGAGGGAGGGCGTTTTGGCGAATTCGAGGACCAAATATATTTTCATGACCGGAGGCGTGGTTTCCTCCCTGGGAAAGGGACTGGCGTCGTCATCGATCGGGTCCCTCCTGGAGCTGAGGGGCTTGAAAGTCAATTTCCTCAAGTTCGATCCCTACATCAACGTGGACCCGGGAACCATGAATCCTTTCCAGCATGGAGAGGTCTACGTAACCGACGATGGCGCCGAGGCGGATCTTGATTTAGGCCACTACGAGCGCTACACCAATGTCAAGACGTTGAAGAAGAATAATTACACCACCGGACAGATCTACGATTCGGTCATCTCCAAAGAGAGAAGAGGGGACTACCTGGGCAGCACGGTTCAGGTGATTCCGCATATCACCGACGAGATCAAGTCCAAGATTCTCGACTTGGCGCAGGATGTGGACATTGTCATCATCGAGGTGGGTGGAACCGTCGGCGACATCGAGAGCCTTCCTTTTTTGGAGGCGATCCGGCAGATGCGAGGAGATGTGGGCAGGGAGAATACGCTCTACATCCACCTCACCTTGGTGCCCTACATCCAAACCGCCGGGGAGTTAAAGACGAAGCCGACCCAGCATAGTGTCAAGGAGCTTCGAGAAATTGGTATCCAGCCCGACATTCTTCTTTGCCGGACCGATCGATTGCTCTCTCCCGATGTGAAAGCCAAAATCGCCCTCTTTTGCAATGTGGACAAAGATGCGGTGATCACGGCCAAGAATGTGGAGACGGTTTATGAAGTTCCCCTGGTCTTTCATCAGGAGGGGCTGGACGAAAAGATTGTCGAAAAACTCAACATCTGGACCGGGCGGCCAAACCTGCGGGGATGGGAGCGTATCGTGAAAAGGGCCAAACATCCCCGTTTCGAGACGACCATCGGCGTGGTAGGGAAATATGTCGGCTTGGTCGAATCCTACAAAAGTTTAACGGAGGCGTTGATCCACGGAGGCATTGCCAATGATGCCCGGGTGAACCTGAAATATATCGATTCAGAGCAGGTTGACAAAGAGGGGCCGGAGCATTTTCTCAAGGAGGCCAATGGCATTCTCGTGCCAGGAGGGTTTGGGACGAGGGGAATTGAAGGAAAGATCAAAGCGATTCAATATGCCAGGGAGAAACAAATCCCTTATTTCGGAATCTGTTTGGGGATGCAGTGCGCTGTGATTGAAATGGCCAGACACTGCGCCGGCCTGAAAGGGGCGAACAGCGAAGAATTCGACTCCCACACGCCACACCCTGTGATCTATCTCATCGAGGAGTGGGTAGATCGCAATCAGGTCGTTCAGAAACGGACATGCGATTCGGAAAAGGGCGGTTCCATGAGGCTGGGGTCTTATCCCTGCCGGCTCGAAGAGGGAAGTCTGGCTCTTGAGGCTTATAACAAAAAATTGATCAACGAGCGGCACCGACATCGTTACGAATTTAACAATGCCTATATGGATATTTTAGGGAAAGCAGGAATGGTATTCAGTGGCGTCTCTCCTGACAAGGAGCTTGTCGAAATTATCGAACTGAAAGGCCACCCCTGGTTTCTCGGATGCCAGTTCCACCCAGAATTCAAATCGAAGCCGATGGATCCTCATCCTCTCTTCAGGGAGTTTATCAGGGCCTCCCTCCGGCGAGGGAAAGCCCTGAGGAGAAAGACAAGAGGTTCAAAGCTAAGGCGAAGTGGCAAAGCGCATAGTGCGTGAACATTGAACGATAAACGTTAAACGATGAGTGGTTTGTTATCTTTCCTGTTCATTGTTCATCGTACCAAACCGGGGTTAGAAAGGAGATCTGCATCATTGGATATCGTTAAAGAGGCAAAGCGGGTATTGAAGGTGGAGGCGCAATCCATTCTCGATTTGGCAGAACGAGTCGATGAGAATTTCTCACGGGCGGTCGAGTTACTTTATCATTGTAAAGGAAAAGTTGTGCTCATGGGAATGGGGAAATCGGGACTGGTAGGCCGAAAGATCTCCTCCACCTTTGCCAGCACGGGGACCCCCTCTTTTTTTCTTCACCCCGCAGAAGGGCTCAACGGAGATTTTGGGATGTTGGCCAAGGAGGATGTGATCATCGCCATCTCCAATAGCGGAGAGACTCGAGAGCTTTTGGAAGCCCTGCCTCTCGTCAAACGATACGGAAACCGCTTGATCACTTTCACCGGAAACGTCAGCTCCACGCTGGCAAAGGCCGGCGATGTGAACCTCAATGTCCATGTGAAAGAGGAAGCTTGCCCATTTGGTTTGGCGCCCACCGCAAGCACCACAGTGACCCTCGCTCTGGGAGATGCTTTGGCCATCGCCCTCATGGGGAAGAGGGATTTCAAAAAAGAGGATTTTGCCATGCTCCACCCTGGCGGTGCGCTGGGGAAGAGGCTTCTCCTGAAGGTGGAGCACCTGATGCATGTTGGAAAGGCCTTTCCGATGGTCTCGGAGAAGACCCTGATGAAGGACGCGATTTTCGAGATTACCTCAAAACGATTGGGAGTAACCGGGGTCTGTAACGCCGATGGGCATCTGGTCGGCGTGATTACCGACGGAGATTTGAGGCGGGCCTTGGAAAAGTTCAGCGATCTTTTCAATCGGGAGGCCTCTGAGGTGATGACGAAGAGCCCAAAGTGGATTGAAAGGGATGCCTTGGCGGCGAAGGCCGTGCAGAGGATGGAGGAGCATTCGATCACATCCCTTTTTGTTTTCGACAAGACAGGGGACAAAGTCCCCGCGGGGATCATTCATCTTCACGACCTGCTGAAGGCGGGCGTGGTGTAAGGAGTTCAGAGCGATTAGTTCGGAGTTCGGAGATAGTGAAACTCCTAACCCAGGGCTCAAATATGAAAAGACTTAAGTTTGCCCTATTAATAGCGATTCTGTTGATCGGTGGGATTGTCCTCGTCCGTCTTTGGGCAAACCTCCGGGAGAGAAGGGCTTCGGAAGCCGTGGAGAAGGTCCCGAAGGTTTCCACCGGAGGGGCTGATATGAGGCTGGAAAAGGTTCGATTAGTCGAGGATAAACACGGTCAAAAGACTTGGGAGTTGGAGGCGAATTCTGCTCGGCAATACGAAGAACAAAACATGATGGTTTTAGAGGACGTAAAACTGACCTTTTACGGGAAAGAAGGACGGATCTTCTATCTCACCAGCAAACAGGGAAAGATTTATCAGGACTCGAAAAATGTGGACTTGATAGGCGATGTTGTACTTACCTCGAACGATGGATATCAGCTAAAGACCCAATCTGCCTCCTATCATCATTCGGAGAAGATCGTGAGCACTCCCGATCCGGTGGAGATCGAAGGGGAACAGATGCACGTGACGGGCAAAGGGATGCTGGTCAATGTAGAAGCCAAGACGTTTAGGATTCTCAGCCAGGTAAAGACGCACCTGAAAGCGAAAAAGAAGGCATGAAGACAAACAGGGCGATCCGTCTCCTTGTCGTTCTGTTTTCCCTTCTTCTCTTTTTCGTCTCCGGCGAGGCGCAGGAAAAGAAGGGGAGCGGAAAAGGCGGGGAGAGAACCATCAAAACCGATAAGGGTTTTGGATTTACTACCAGTCGTGCCCCCATCGATATCGCCTCCGACACGGTGGAGGCGGACCAGAAGCAGAACAAGGTTACTTTTAAGGGGAATGTGGTAGCGAAACAGGAGGACGTCACGCTGTATGCCAATACGCTGGTCGTGATTTATGATCCTGACACGAAACAGATGAAGGAGGTCATCGCGATCGGCAACGTGAAGGTCGTCCAATTGGATCGCCGGGCTACCGGCCAGAAGGCTACGTTTGATCAGGACAAGAATAAGGTGATTCTGGACGGGGACGCGGTGGTTCGTGAAGGGACGAATGTCGTCCGGGGGGAGCGGATCACTTTCTACGTCGAGGAGGAGAGGAGTGTGGTCGAACCGGCGAAGGGAGGGCGCGTCAACACCAGCATTACCCCACCTCCCAAAGAGGAAGGGGAAGAGAAAAAGCCCAAAGAGGAAAAGAAAAAATAATAACAGTTTTGTGTTGTGAGTTAGGAGTCCGGAGTTTTTAAATCTCCGAACTAAATTACTGCGAACCAAGAACTGGGAGTAACATGTCGCGGATCTTATGTGAGGGTTTGATCAAGTCATTTCGTCATAAAAGGGTTGTGGATTCGGTAAGTATCGACATCCAAGGGGGAGAAGTGGTGGGACTGCTGGGACCTAACGGTGCCGGGAAGACGACCATTTTTTACATGATCGTCGGATTGTATCAACCCAACGGGGGGGAGATCTATCTCAACGATGAGGAGATTAGTCATCTCCCCATGTACTTGAGAGCGAGAAAAGGAATCGGGTACCTTCCTCAGGAGCCATCGGTTTTTAGAAAACTGACGACCGAAGAGAATCTGATGGCGATTCTGGAGACCCTTCCGCTTTCCAAAGAGGAGAGGAAAGATAGATTGGAAAAGCTGTTAAACGAGTTGGGACTCTCCTCGCTGCGTAAACAGAAAGCCTATGTCCTCTCGGGAGGCGAACGCAGACGGGTGGAGATTACACGGGCCTTAGTACTCTCACCTTCTTTTATCCTGTTGGACGAACCCTTTTCAGGAATCGACCCCCTCGCCGTTTTAGATATTCAGGCCATCATCCGTCAATTGAAATCAAGGGGGATTGGCATTATAATTACAGATCACAATGTCCGGGAAACACTGGGAGTTTGCGACCGGGCGTATATCCTGAACGAGGGACGTATCCTGGAGGAAGGAAGCCCCGAAAAGATCGCTCAAAGTGAGAAGGCGAAGAAGATCTATTTGGGAGACGGGTTCGAGTTAGGGGGCAGACGCCTCAGTCAAAAGGAAGAGAAAAAGAGTATAGACTCCCCGGCACAGGGGAGATTATGGAAGTGAGATGGCTTTAGAGATCAAACAAACGGCTAAGCTCGTTCAACAGCTGGTGATCACGCCTCAACTCCAGCAGGCGATCCGGCTTCTCCAATTAACCCGCCTTGAACTGGTAGACCTGATCAGCCAGGAGATGAAGGAAAACCCACTCCTGGAAGAGGCGGAGGAGGAGAAGGAACTGGCAGAGGGCGAGGCCCCGGCGACTGACGGGGAGGAAACAGAAGCCGCTCCCGAACCCGAGGTGACCCCAGAGGTAAAAGGAAACGGAGAGGGGGGGGACGAGTTTGATTGGGAGAACTATTTGGAGAATTCGAACCTCACGCCATTTGAGAAGAGTTCTCGGGTCTCCCAGGACGGGGAAGAAAGGCCCTCCTTCGAGAATTTTCTCACGAAGAGAACAACCCTTACCGATCACCTTCAGTGGCAACTTCAACTCTCACGTTTTACAGACGAAGAGCTGGAAGCCGGGACGTGGATCATCGGAAATCTGGATGAAGACGGATATCTGAGAATTTCCTTGGAAGACATCTGCTCAGAAACCCGCCTTCCGATGGAGGTCGTGGAGAGAGTCCTGCGAAAGGTTCAGCAATTCGATCCGGTGGGAGTGGCGGCGAGAGATTTTAAAGAATGCCTCCTCATCCAACTGGAGCAGATCAATCCCCGAGATCTCCTGGCGGAGAAAATTGTTTCTGAACATCTCTCTCTTTTGAAAAATCGGAATTATCCGGCCATTGCCAAACGCTTAGGGGTGTCTTTAGATCGAGTGAATCGCGCTGCCTCTCTCATTTCCAAATTGGATCCCAAACCGGGCAAGGCCTTTGGAGGCGAGGTGATCCAAGAGATCATTCCCGACGTCTATATTTACAAGGTGGAGGGAGATTATGTCATCTATCTGAACGATGACGGGATCCCGAGGCTCAAGATCAATTCTTTTTACCGGAACATCCTCAACGGCAGCCGTCTTGCTGTGGAAGGGGACCGAAAATATGTTCAGGATAAACTTCGATCCGCCCTCTGGCTGATCCGCAGCATTCACCAACGGCAAAGGACAATTTACAAGGTCGCCAAAAGCATCGTGAAATTCCAGAGGGAATTTTTGGACAAAGGGATCCAATCTCTCAAGCCGCTCGTGCTTCGGGATGTCGCGGAAGATATCCAAATGCATGAATCCACAATCAGCCGCGTGACCCACAACAAATATGCACACACCCCCCAAGGAATTTATGAATTAAAATTCTTCTTCAATGCGGGAATCACGTCCACCCAGGGGGAGACGATGGCTTCCGAAAGCGTCAAGAATCTGGTTCGGGAGATCATCGCGAAAGAAGATCCCAGAAAACCCTACAGCGATGAGAAATTGGTTCAGATTCTCCAGGGGATGAACATCCATATCGCCCGGAGGACCGTATCGAAATATCGAGAGATGATGAAGATCCTTTCCTCCAACGAACGGAGGAAGATTTTTTGAGAGAATCATCGGGTTGTTGTTGCGCTAGGATCTTTCGTAAATCGGACACACTTTGATGAAGAGGCGGAGGGACCGATGCAGATTGCAGTGACATTTCGGCATATGGAAGCAGACGAAGGAACCAAGGCCTATGTGAGGGACAAGGTTCAGAAGCTTCAAAAATATATCGAAAATCCAAGGGAGGTTCATGTCGTCCTGACGGTAGAAAAATTTCGGCATATTGCCGAAATCACTGTTGTCGGAAACGGAGGGGCTTTCAATAGCCAAGGAAGGGACAACGACCTTTATGCCGCCATCGATCAGATGGTGGATAAGATGGAGCGACAGATTCGTGAACGGAGGGGGAAGGTCATACGGAAAAGAGCCGTTCCGTCTTCTTTCAAGGCCCCTTTCCCAAGGAGTGGGAAGGTGGGAGAAGGAAAAGAAGAGGGTGAGCCCCCTCGTCTCATTCAGAGGAAACGCACGATTGCAAAGCCCATGTCGGTTGAAGAAGCCCTTTCGCAATTGTCCCTTTCGAAAAAGGATTTTCTGGCGTTTATCAATTCGGATTCTGGACAAATGAATGTCGTGTATCGCTCAAAAAACGGAGGGTACGGGTGGGTGGAACCTCATCCCAAATAACGGGGCGTTCAAGAGGGAACGATGAAGATCATGGATTATCTAAACGAAGAGTGGGTGCTCTCGGACCTGAAGGGAACGGACAAGCCATCCATTCTGAAGGAGTTATCGAATGTTTTGGTAAAATCCTGTCAAGGGACCTCTGTGGAAGAGCTGCTTCAAGTGCTCCTCGACCGGGAAAAACTGGGATCGACGGGAATTGGAGAAGGGATTGCCATCCCCCATGGTCGATTAAAAAAACTGAAAAAGTTCTTCGTCTCTTTTGGCCGTTCTCTCAAGGGCGTGGATTTTGATTCCATCGATCAAAAACCCAGCCATCTCTTCTTTCTAGTGATCGCCCCGGAGAATTCGGCGGTGGATAATTTAAAACTTCTGGGTCGCATCGTCACCCTGCTCAAAGAGCCTTCCTTCAAGAAGAGATTGATGGAGGCTCCTTCCCAGAGGGAGCTTTTCCAAGTCATTTCC
Source organism: uncultured delta proteobacterium (assembly GCA_963765435.1). Taxonomy (GTDB): domain Bacteria; phylum Desulfobacterota; class BSN033; order BSN033; family UBA1163; genus UBA1163. The sequence continues at coordinate 1,665,470 of CAVXWK010000001.1, read as the reverse complement.
GAAGAGGATGAGAAATATTAGTCGATGGACAGTATCGCTGTACAAGAGCTGGAGCAGGCTCGGGAACACCATTTGGAACTCACCCTGATGGCCGGGCGAAAAGGGCTCCGTAAAAAGATTACCCATTCGCAAGTCCAGAAGATGGGGTTGGCCTTAACGGGTTTTATCCCATTCATCAACCCAGAGCGCCTCCAGATCATTGGAAACACAGAAATGGCTTATTTCAACACGCTGACTCCCGAGATGCAGGAAAACGTGATCCATCAGATTTGCAGCCTTCCGTTGTCCTGTTTGGTCATCACGCGGGGTCTGGAGATTCCTGAACTTCTGCTCCGGGAAGCCGATGAGAAAGACATCCCTGTTTTTCGAACCGATATGCGTTCTTTCGATTTCATTGAGCGGATCACCCGGTTCCTAGAAGAAAAGCTTTCCGCCACAAGCAGCCTCCACGGGGTCCTCATGGACGTCTTCGGCGTGGGCGCGCTCATCCTGGGCAAAAGCGGGATCGGGAAGAGTGAATGCGCCTTGGATCTGATCCTCCGAGGTCACCGACTGGTGGCGGACGATATGGTTCATATTCAGAAGCGATCTCCCACGTCTGTCGTCGGAAGCGGTTTTGAAGTGATCCAACACCACATGGAGATCCGGGGTTTGGGAATCATCAACATCCGGAGCCTTTTTGGGGTCGAGGCCATCCGCGATAAGAAGAAAATTGAGCTCGTCCTGGAGCTGACGGAATGGGATGCCCAGAGGGAATACGACCGGTTGGGGTTTGAAGAAGAAAAATTTTCCATCTTGGACGTTGAGCTTCCGATGTTTAGAATTCCTGTCACACCCGCTCGGAATTTAACGACCATCATTGAAGTCGCTGTCCGCAATCACCTTTTGAAGGTGATGGGATACGATTCGGCGCTGGAGTTTGAGAAAAAACTCCTCCGCAAGATGGAAGAAACAGGGGGAGATCGATTTGAGGTCGAGGGTGAAGTGGAGTGAAGAGTCTGCGAGTGATTCTCATCAGCGGCCTTTCCGGGTCGGGCAAGACTACGGCGATTAAAGCCTTAGAGGACGTTGGCTTTTATTGTGTGGACAACCTACCCATCCTCCTTTTACCCAAATTCATAGAACTGTGCGATCAGTCGAACGGAAAGATCTCCAAGGTGGCTGTGGTGGAGGATATTCGGGGAGAAGCCTCCTACCCCATCGGCCAGCAGGCCCCGAATCCCGCCAGCGGCGGGACTGGCTCGGAGCAGTCAGCAAGGATGGGAGGAGAAGGCGATTTCTTGTCCGATTCGAGAAGAATCCTCCAGGACTTGAAGAGGGAAGGGTGCCCGATCGAGATTCTCTTTTTGGAGTCTTCCGACCCGGTTCTGATGAGGCGATTCAGCGAAACCCGTCGTCAGCATCCTTTGGCGGTAGGCGGATCGATCCGAGAAGGGCTCCAGCTGGAACGAAAAAGACTTCAAGCGATCAGGGATATGGCCAATCAGGTGATTGATACATCGCAATTGAATGTCCATCAACTGAAAGAAAAGGTCCAGCAGTACGCCGAGGAGGGAAGAAGTTCAGGCCGGATGACGGTTACCCTCCTTTCGTTTGGATATAGCTACGGGATACCTTTTGAAACGGACCTTTTGATGGACGTTCGTTTTTTGCCCAATCCTTATTTCGTTGAGGAGCTGAAACGATTGAAGGGGGATCATCCAAAGGTATCCGAATACGTCCTCCAGTGGGAAGAGACAAAAGAATTTTTGCGGCGCCTTCAAGATTTAATCCGGTTTCTTCTCCCCCTGTATGAAAGGGAGATGAAGACCCATTTGACTATTGCCGTGGGATGTACCGGAGGGAGACATCGGTCTATCGTGATCGTCAACCGGCTGGCAGAGATGCTCCGCGATGAGCTGGTGGAGCGGGGAGTGTTTTTGTCCGTACAACACCGCGATGCGGAGAAGGGATGAGGAGAGAGATGGTCGGGGTGATTGTGGTGACCCATTGTCGTCTGGCTGAGGAGATGATCTGCGCTGCTCGGTTGGTGGTGGGGGAAGAGCTGAGACAATTTCAACCCGTCTCGATTGACCCGAAGGAGGGATCGGAGGAGATCCGGGAGAAGATTATTTCTGCCCTCCGAAAAGTGGATGTCGGGCAAGGGGTGCTGATCTTGACCGACATGTACGGAGGAACCCCTTCCAATATCAGCCTCTCTTTCTTAGAAGAGAAAAAGATAGAAGTGATCACAGGAGTCAACCTTCCGATGTTGCTAAAGCTAGCGACTTATCAGGACAATATGGACCTTGAAACCCTGGCCACTTTTATCACCGATTACGGTCAAAGAAATATCAATCTGGCCAGCCAGGTGCTCAAGAAAAGGGTGGACAAGAAGAAGAGTTAAGAATAGGGACCTGTTCTTGGGTAAAGGGTTGCGGTTACGAAGTCCGTCTGGTTTAACGTAAGGGGGTTACGTCATATTCTAAGAAGCGACGACCTAATCGAATGACGATACGGGCCTCGTTACCTTTAACCGTGGGACCAAACCTTTCATCGGGATGGAAGTTCAGACCTTTACGATTCGGAATCGCTTAGGGCTTCATGCGCGGGTCGCTGCTCTTTTGGTTAAGACAGCGAATCACTTCGTTTCAGAGATTACCCTCGAGAAGGACGGGCTGGAGGTCAATGGGAAATCGATCATGGGCATCCTGATGTTGGCCGCTTCGAAGGGGTCGAAGATTACGTTGAAGGCAGAAGGCAAAGACGCAGCTCAAGCGATCAAAACCCTGGGCGAATTGATTGAGAATAGATTTGGTGAGGAATAGGAGTGGCCGTTCAGCAACAGATCAATGAATTTGTCCAGGGAATCGGAGCGTCACCCGGGATCGTCGTCGGGAAGGCCTATTTGGTCGAACGACTGAAGGTTCGTCTTCCTCAGAAGCAAATCGATCCGGCTCAGGTGGAGAAGGAAGTCAAGCGGTTCCTCAATGCGATTGAGGAATCGCAGAATCAGTTAGCCGAGATTAAAGAAAAGATCCTAGACCCGGAAGTGCGCAAGCATTCCTTTATCCTGGATGTCCATGTGATGATCTTGAAGGATGAGATGCTGCTTCAGGATACCGTGGACGCGATCCGGAAGAAAAAAGTGAATGCGGAGTGGGCCCTGGATCTGACCCTGGAGAAACTGGACACGGCCTTCAAGGCCATCGAAGACGAATATCTGAGGGAACGGCGGAGCGACCTTCATTATGTGGCGGCGAGGATTTTTCGAAACCTGTTGGGGAGGAAGCATGATGATATCACCCAGATCAAAGACAAAGTGATTGTCGTCGCCCATGACCTCTCCCCCGCGGATACCCTTCAGATGAACCTGGAGCATGTGGCAGGGTTCATCACGGATATTGGTGGCAAGGTTTCCCACACGGCCATCCTCTCCCGGTCCCTGGGCATTCCCGCAGTGGTCGGACTCCAGGTAGCGACCTCCCTGATCAACGGGGGAGACCTCTTGATCATCGATGGGGAGACTGGGGAGGTGGTGATTAACCCCACGGAGGAAGTCTCGAAGTCCTTTCTCGAACGGAAACGCCGGACCAGGCTGGTCGAGCGCGAGATCCTTAAATACGCCTCTCTGCCGGCAGAGACCCGTGATGGGGTTCGTGTTCGCCTCCAGGCCAACATTGAAATGGTGGAGGAGATTTCCTCCGCCAAGATGCATGGCGCGGAGGGGATCGGGCTTTATCGTACGGAAATCCTTTACCTCAACCGGAAAGACCTCCCCACGGAGGAGGAGCATTTGCAGGCCTACCGACATCTGGTTGAAGATATTCATCCCGCCATCGCGACCATCCGCACATTGGACATCGGCGGCGACAAATTTCTTCCGAATTATTCGAAGAACAACGAATTGAACCCAGCCCTGGGGTTAAGGGCGATCCGGTTCAGCCTTAAGGAGACTGAAATCTTTAGGACGCAGCTGAGGGGGATCTTGAGGGCCAGCGCCTATGGAAAACTGAGGATCCTTTTTCCTATGATCTCAGGGATTGAAGAAATCCGGCAGGCGAAAACCATCTTAGAAGAGGCGAAGAAGAGTTTGGCCAAAGCAAGAGTTCCTTTTGACGAGAAGATAGGAATAGGGGCTATGATTGAGATTCCCTCCGCGTCGGAGATTGCTGACATATTAGCCAGAGAGGTGGATTTTTTCAGCATCGGAACCAACGACCTGATCCAGTACGCGTTGGCCGTCGACCGGATCAATGAACACGTCTCCTATTTGTACGAGCCCCTTCATCCGGCCGTTCTTAGAATTATCCGATGGGTGGTCCAATCAGGGCATCAAGCCGGAATCCCGGTGGCCATTTGTGGGGAGATGGCGGCAGAGCCGATTTATGCCGTCGTCCTTTTAGGGTTGGGCCTGGATGAGTTCAGTATGAACCCGACTTCCATTCCCAAAGTCAAGAAGGTACTCCGGATGTCGAGATTTGAGGAAACCCGGTCGTTGGTCGAACAATTGTTCCAATTCCCAACGGCCTCGGAGATCGAGCGTTTTGTACGAAACTGGATGGCCGAACGATTTCCTGAAGAGGTCATCGAACCCTATCCGGAGGAGATGAAAGCTTAACCAAAATTGCTTGAATTTTCCGCTCACCCTTCCCTTGTCCCCCAAGGAGAGGAAGGGGAATGAGGGCGTCGAAAGCGTTAGAAGGAGGTTGTCGGATTCATCGGGTAAACACCTAAAACGGTACGAAAAGGAGGAAATGCTTCATGGCGATGACAGACTTTTTGTTCACCTCAGAATCGGTCACCGAGGGTCATCCGGATAAGGTGGCTGACCAGATTTCGGATTCCATCCTGGATGCGATCATCGCCCAGGATACCCGGGCGCGGGTGGCCTGCGAGACGATGGTCACCACGGGAATGGCCATTATTGCAGGAGAGATTACGACTTCCTGCTATGTCCATATCCCCTCCATCGTCCGGGAGACGATTAAGGAGATCGGCTACAACAACTCAGGCATGGGCTTCGATTGGGAGACATGCGCAGTGATCACCTCCATTGATGAGCAGTCACCCGACATCAAACAGGGGGTGGATGAATTAGGAGATCACGAACAGGGGGCAGGGGACCAAGGGTTGATGTTCGGCTATGCCTGCGATGAAACCCCGGAGCTGATGCCCATGCCCATCATCTTCGCCCATCGCCTGACGCAACGATTGGCCGAGGTGCGGAAGAAGAAGATCCTCGACTTTCTGAGGCCGGATGGAAAATCCCAGGTGACCATCCAATACATCAAGGGGAAGCCAACCCGTGTCGATTCGGTCGTGATCGCTGCTCAGCACTCGGAAAGCGTTGCGTATGAGAGGCTCAGGGGAGGAATCATCGAAGAGGTCATCTTCAAAACCATTCCTGAGAACCTTCGCGATAAGAATACGAAATACTATGTCAATACCACAGGACGCTTTGTCGTGGGAGGCCCGAAAGCGGATTGCGGCCTGACGGGAAGGAAAATCATTGTCGATACCTATGGGGGAATTGGGAGTCACGGGGGAGGCGCTTTCTCGGGGAAAGACCCGTCGAAGATGGACCGAACCGCCTCTTATATGGCCAGGCATATTGCCAAGAACGTAGTCGCTGCTGGTCTGGCGGAAAAATGCGAAGTTCAAATTGCCTACACGATTGGGAAAGCAGAACCTGTCTCCCTGATGATCGATACGTCAAGAACCTCAAAGATATCTCCTGATAAGATTGCGAAGATCATTCGTGAGCATTTCGACATGAGGCCGAAGGCGATCATCAAGTATCTCGACCTTCTCAAGCCGATCTACAAGAAGACGGCCTGCTACGGCCATTTCGGTCGAAATGAACCTGGGTTGACATGGGAGAATACCCACCGAGCGGAAGAGCTGAGAAAGGCCGCGGGGCTTTAAAACAAAAGGGGAAAGGAGTCCAGGATTCAAGCGGTCAAGTTGAAGGCTTTTAACAATTTGAAAGTTGGATTTTTGCTCGAACCCTTGAACCCTCGAATCCACGAACCCTTAATTTGAATCGTAAGGAGAAAACATGGATTACGACATTAAAGATATTTCATTGGCCAAGAAGGGACGGCTTCGGATGGAATGGGCAGAGATGGCCATGCCTGTTTCGAAACTGATCCGAGGCCGTTTTGAGAAGGAGAGGCCCTTGAAGGGGCTGCGTCTTTCTGCTTGCCTCCATGTGACCACGGAGACGGCGGTATTGATGAGGACGCTCGTGGCCGGAGGAGCCAAATTGGCGCTGTGCGCCTCCAACCCGTTGAGCACCCAGGATGACGTGGCAGCTTACCTGGTTAAGGAGCTAAATATTCCGGTCTTTGCCATCAAGGGAGAGGATGGCAAAACCTATTACAATCATATCCGGATGGCCTTGGCCCATTTTCCCAATCTGACAATGGATGACGGAGCGGACTTGGTCTCCTCTCTCCATTTCATCGCTTTGAGAAAATGGAAAGAGCTATCGCCTTCGGTTCGAAAGTGGGCAGAGGGTCTCTCCCCATCAAAAAGGGAAAGAATGATTGAAGGGGTGATCGGCGGAACGGAAGAGACAACGACCGGTGTGATCCGGCTTCGCTCCATGGAGAAAACAGGGGTATTACAGTTCCCGATCATCGCGGTCAACGATGCCGAGACCAAGCATTTTTTTGACAATCGATACGGCACGGGCCAGTCCACGATCGACGGGATCATCCGGGCTACGAATCGTTTGATGGCCGGCGCCGCGTTTGTCGTCTCGGGATACGGATGGTGCGGGAAGGGACTGGCGATGAGGGCAAAGGGAATGGGGGCCAACGTGATCGTCACCGAGGTGAGTCCTCTGAGAGCCCTGGAAGCCGTCATGGATGGATATCGAGTCATGCCCATCGCGGAGGCGGCTGAGGTAGGCGATATCTTTTGCACGGTCTCCGGAGACGTCAACGTGATCCGGAAGGAACATTTTTTGAAGATGAAAGACGGGGCCATTGTCGCCAATTCAGGCCACTTTAACGTAGAACTCGATTTGGAAGGCCTGCGTGAGGTGACCGTTTCCCGGAGAAAAATCCGTGATTTCGTGGAGGAGTATCAACTGAAACAGGGACGAAGAGTCTATCTGCTGGGCGAGGGGAGATTGATCAACCTCGCTTCTGCGGAGGGTCATCCTTCCAGCGTCATGGATATGAGCTTTGCGAACCAGGCCCTTGCTACAGAATACTTGGCAAAACGTCATCGAAAATTAGAGAAAAAAGTCTATCCGGTTCCTTTTGAAATTGATCAAGAAATCGCCCGGATCAAACTTCGCTCGATGGGTATCCGGATCGATCGGCTGACCGAGGAACAAGTGCACTATCTATCCTCCTGGGAACAAGGGACATGATTTTCCCAACCCAGCCCATGGTCATTCCTCGCAGAGAGACACGCCACATTTTTATCGGCCCGGTCAAGGTGGGAGGGGATGCACCCATCTCCGTCCAGTCAATGACGAAAACCGATACCAGGGATATTCGAAAGACGGTCGCTCAGATAAGACGTCTCGAAGGGGCAGGCTGCGAGATCATTCGGGTGGCTGTGGTCGATGAAGCAGCAGCCCGTGCGATCACTGAAATCAAGAAAAGGATTCGAATTCCCCTCATTGCCGATATCCACTTTCACCCTCGCCTGGCTTTGCTGGCCATGGCGTCGGGAGCGGATGCTCTCCGCATCAACCCCGGAAACATCGGGGGAAGAGATCGTCTCAAGCCCGTCGTGATAGAGGCGAAAGAGCGTTCCGTTCCCATCCGTATTGGGGTGAATTCGGGTTCTTTAGAGAAAGACCTTTTAAAGCGATTTGGAGGAGTGACTCCGGAGACGATGGTTTCCAGCGCCCTGCGGACCATCGAATGGATGGAGGATCTCGGTTTTCATCTGATCAAGATCTCTTTGAAGGCCTCGGATGCCTTGAGGACAGTGGAGGCTTACCGCCTGTTTTCAAAGAAATCGGATTATCCACTCCATCTGGGTGTGACAGAAGCCGGAAAGGGCTCGGGGGCCGTCGTCAAATCGTCCATCGGCATCGGACTCCTGCTGAGCGAAGGAATTGGAGATACGCTCAGGGTTTCGTTGACCGGAGACCCTGTCGAAGAGGTCCGGGTTGGCTATGCGATATTGAGAGCACTGAATATTCGCAGGCGGGGCGTCGAGATCATTTCCTGTCCCACCTGTGGCCGTTGCCAGGTCGATCTCACCCGCCTTGTGGGAATGGTGGAAAGGGGTGTTGAAAAGATCTCCACCCCTCTGACGGTAGCGATTATGGGTTGTGTCGTCAATGGACCCGGAGAGGCAAAAGAAGTGGACATCGGGATCGCCGGTGGAAAAGGAGCAGGGGTCCTGTTCAAAAGAGGAGAAATTGTTAGGAAGGTTAAAGAGAAAGATTTCGCTTCGGTTTTGTTAAAAGAAATCCAGGCTATGACCTCGTCAAAATAAAACCCAAACTTCAAAATCCCACAACCAACGAATCAGCCCGCCATTCTTCAGGTGACATAAAATTGGACCAGGCCCAAACTCTTCATTTACTGAAGCGATATGCTAATATTGTAATAGGCCGCCTGCCCAGAAACCGCTCGTGTTCCCGTAACCTGAATCGAATAAAAACCTGGCGGTAGATTGGACCAACCCAGGTGAGCTCTTGTAGGCGTATTTGGCGGAATACTTGGCCCGACGTAAGCCCAAAGCTTTCCTGTTGCATTACCGCTCGAATCAATGGATACGCTATATAGGGAAATATATGGATCAGCCATTTTCGGTCCAAACGATGGTGAAGTAACCGTGACCGAAAGATTCATGACTTTCCCAGGATTGTTATTTTCCACTACGTATTCATGCACGTCGTTATCGTGAAGGAGATTAGCCTTTGTGCTAACCACTGTCGTGGGTGGATAAATCCATATGGGGCCAGCGTATGTATCTGAGCCAGCAGTGCCGGTATTGAAATAGTTAGATGATTGATACGGAGTCTTCAAGAGTCCGACGAATCCCCGGCTCACCTGGGATCCATAAACTTTTATGGTCCAAGGAATTTTTCCATTGGTTAAGTCAAAATCGGCGGTGTATTGGGCATCAATGGCATCGGCAAAATCAGGGAGGCTGTCCATCAATCCTCCAGAGGGATTAAAATAGTAGAAAGACTGAAAGACATATTTTAGTGCACCAGCTCCAAGGATCCGGTAGACATCATAGAGGTATCCACCCCAGATTTCTCCTGTATAGTGTTCTTCCGGCAATCCTGTATCCGGATCATCCACATCAGCGGGATACTCCTGGCTGTTGTCCAGATCCCTTAGATAGGGGGGGATATTCCAAGCCCAGGCCACGTTACCAATCTCTGGATTTTTAGGGGTGGTACCGAGAAATGCGAAAAAGTCTGCATTTCCTTCTCCCATGGCCCGGCCATAATAGTCAACATCGCCGCCGAATTGATCGCTATCACCGCTAAAACCGCACATATCCATCATGAAGTGGGTATACTCATGGCGGACAACAGTTTCGTCAATGACAAGATCCTCTGAAGCGGCAGCGCAGGAGTCTTCATTTCCAAAAACAAACCCCGGATAACCAGTACTATCCCCATAAATATCAGAATCGTAATAGGCGTCGCAAAGGCCAGCCACATTGACGATAGCGGGAATCGGGTAATTGTCCGAAAAGTAAGGAACATAGTGTGGATAGGTGGTATTATCCGGATTATTCACGTATCTGTTGACGACATTGCTATTCCACCAGCTCCAAATCGTATTCAGCCTGTAATAAGCATTGGTGGCATCAAAATCAGGCTTCGACGTGATGAAGTGATTCTTAAAATCATAATAAATAAACCTGTAACCAGGGGGCCAAGGGTTGTCGTTAGAACTGTAAGTCCAGGGGTCTATAGGGGGATCAAAATTGCCAAGAGTATAGTCATATGGCCCACTAGGATCGTCAAGGCCAAGCGAATTAAAATTATATATCGCTGCATGAGATCCATGGAGATATCCCCAGTCATTCGTTATATCCGGTGTAAACATATTGCTAAGAGAGACATTGCTGACCTTCCCCTTAAGCCAGTTGGCGTTGGTTGTGTAAACGCTTCCCGTACCGGACCTCAAAGAATGCATTTCATTCCCCTTGTAAAGAATCTGTCCGGTGGCCGCATCGACATGATAGACCCAGAACCCAATTGGGCGTCGGCTGGAAATGACAATTTTCCAAATGTAATAATATTTTTTGTTGTAGGGAGTGATAAGTTTTTCAGCCTTGGCATCGGAGAGCACAGCTCCACTTCCAAGGCTGGTCTGAAGATCGCTCCGGGCGACATTCTTTCCTGATCCCTCGGAGAGGGATTCCTCATTGGCTACTTGGAACTCGGGGATATAACTGTTCTGGACCATGGTTACCTGGTTTCTCTTATCCGAGTGCACAAGGACATATACACCAACGATTGGAATTCCGTTGTAGGTTTGTTGAAGTCTGACATGATCCCGGATATCTGTCTTATCCACCCTCGCGATCCTGAGATCGGAGAGGTCCGGCTTCAGACCGAATATGGCGTGTGAATCTCTCAGAAATCCCTTGGCGACATCGTCAGGTTCTCCTTCATACGGATTCGAAGAGAAGCCATAAAGTGTTTTCACCTTGCCCGTCTTCTCACTGAAGGATGCGTTCCATTGATTCTGGTATTGGGTATTAAAGGCATCGAAACCGCTGGCCTTGCGAAAAAGAGCAGCCTCTTGCCTTGTCGAGGTAATTTCCCCCATGGCGGCAACCGGCAAAGCCCTGTCATCCGAGATCTCTATCACCGCTTCCGGCTCCAGGGCGCCTTCAGCGATCGTGTCCTCTCCACTGGGGATTACTCCCGCAGACTGCCGGGGGGCGGATGCGTTCACCCCAAGAGATTCTGGACCTCCATAGACGAGAGGGGAATACAGAAAGCCGGACAGAAGAAAGATGAGGAATGTAAACATCAGGCTGAATTTTAAGCATCCTTTTACCCTGTTGTCCATTTTGTTGCACCCTCCTTATAAGTCAGAAGTGGCCAGAGCTTATTCGGAAGCTCACCCTGTTTTGTGCTGCGAAAGGACTTGTCCTTAATATCCAATATCCCTGAAATTGAAGGCTTTTTTTAATCATTGAAGTATATCAAGCAAGTACTATGCCAAAAATTGTAATTTTGCCGTTGCATACATAACTTTCCGAATAGTCAAGGCAATTACAATCAAGTGAAACAAGGGGTCCTTTGTGAGAAAGCCAGAGCTGTATCAATTCTTGCCATTATAATCAAAAAATTGTTCATAGCGCTGGAGTTTCCGACAATCGGTATAGATTTGACAGGGGAGCGAAAATTAGAATTCGTCATGCCCGGGATGCATGGAGTTTTTTCCAAACGTAATAGATCCGCTGGAGCACGGTAAAGTGCGTGAGGACAGCCAAAATCCAGAGGATGGGCTCCATGCAATGGAAAAGAGCGCCCATAACGAGAAGGATGATTCGCTCTGCTCTTTCCATGACCCCGATGTTGCAAGGGACCTGCAATGCCTCCGCCTTCGCCCTAATATACGGGATCAAGACGGTGCCCATGCTGACAAAAGAAGTGAGGACGACGATATCAGATTCTCCCCTTTTCAAGTAATAGACAAGGATGGCAAGAAGAAGAAGGAGGTCGGAATATCGGTCCAAAACCGAATCCAAGAAGCTCCCCAGGGCTGTCACCTTTCCTAATTTCCTGGCGGCTACACCATCAAAGAGGTCGAAAAGTCCAGAAAGGATAATCGCCAGTCCTGCGAGGAACCAATATCCATTGAGGATAAGCAGAGAGGCGAAGAGCGTTGCAAAAAAACCCAGCAAAGTAAAAAAATTGGGGTTGCCACGTTCTGCTGAGAATTTTTTAAGAACTGAGTAGAGGTAAGGATCGAGTCGATGTCCGATTTTGTTGCCGATCATCTTTGAAAAGTACCACCCTCCTGTTTTTCCCTCTTGAGTACCTGCTCCGTACCATGCGGGGTTGGCAAGATAGGAGAGGAGCAAGGCAGGGGGCATTTTTGGGAGAGAACATAACATTTCTATTGCAAAAGTCAATTATTCGACTTAAATTTGATTTTTAATACAAACGCATTAAGTCTTATTGCATTTCACTAGATTGCCCCTCACCCTATCCCTCTCCCCAGCGGGGAGAGGGGAGGGTGAGGGGGCCTCCATGTCAAAGCATTAAATGCGTTTGTATTAGTACGAAATGAAAGGGGAGCAAGGACGTATGCCGCTTCATGTGATGACCACGACAGATTTCAAAGCCTTGGCATTGAAAGGAAGGGGGAAGGTGAGGGATATTTATGACCTTGGCGACCAACTTCTCATCGTTGCCACGGATCGGATATCGGCTTTTGACGTGGTGATGCCCAATCCGATTCCGGATAAAGGGAGGATATTGACCCAGCTGTCGAAATTCTGGTTCGATCTGACGAAGGAGATTATCCCCAATCATGTCCTCTCAACGGAAGCAGAGGATTATCCCAAAGAGTGCAAACCCTATGGGGAGACGTTGAAGGATCGCTCTATGCTGGTGAGAAAGGCTGAAGTCCTTCCCATTGAGTGTGTGGTCAGAGGTTATCTCTCTGGTTCGGGGTGGGTAGAATATCAAAAGACTGGGAACGTTTGTGAGATTCCGCTTCCAAAGGGACTGCGGGAGTCTTCGAAGCTGGAGGAGCCGATCTTCACCCCGGCTACAAAGGCCGAGATGGGGCTCCATGACGAAAATATTACTTTTGAGAAGGTGGAAAAGATTGTTGGAAAAGATCGCGCGAAGCAACTGCGATCTCTCTCATTGGCCATCTACAAAAAGGCGCGAGATTTTGCCGAGGGCAGGGGAATCATCATCGCCGATACCAAGATGGAGTTTGGGATCAAAGACAAAAAGCTTCTACTGATCGATGAACTCCTCACACCGGACTCCTCAAGATTCTGGCCAAAAGAAGGATACCAACCCGGAGGTCCGCAGAAGAGCTTTGACAAGCAGTTCTTGCGAGATTACCTTCTCTCCATCAAGTGGGATAAGAGCCCACCTGCTCCTCCATTGCCAGAAGAAATCGTTCAGAAAACGAGAGAAAAATATCTTGAGGCCTATGAGAGGCTGGTGGGAAGACCCCTTCCGAAAGATTAAAGTTCGAAGTTCAAAGTTCAAAGTTCAAAATCCAAATATCAAATGAAATTTGGGGATCTGGAGATGTCCCTGTCTCGTGACATTCTTCGCGATAAATTCAGGGGGGCCATCCTCGGCTGTTTTTTGGGAGATGCCTTTGGATCAGGCTTCGAAGGGATGGACCCGGATCGGGCGATGTTTCATATGAGTATTCTTGCAAAAAAAAATGTGAGAAAGTATACCGATGACACAGACATGACGCTTGCCCTGGCGGAGTCGATTATCCAATGTGGGAAAATCGATCCGGAGGATATTGCGAAGCAGTTCAGCCTTCATTGTGATCTCAGCCGTGGTTATGCCATTGGAACGATCAAAGCGGTCCAGGCACTTCGGGCCGGCTTGAAGTGGGGCGAGGTTGCGCGGATCGTTTTTCAAAATGGGTCATTCGGGAATGGTGCGGCCATGCGGGTCTCTCCTGTTGGGCTCGTCTATCATCACGATCTGGATGGCCTGAAAGATTCAGTTATTAAACAAGCAAGCATCACCCATGTCCATCCCCTTGGTCAATGGGGGGCTGTGATGCAAGCTTGCTCCGTAGCATTGGCAGTGATCCAGGATCCCAAGGAACGGTTCAGGAAAGAGCGAACGATCATTGGTCTGAGAGAAATCCTTTGGGGTGGACCGATCGAATATGTAAAGGCTTTAAACAAGATCGAGGAGATGTTGTTTCAGGGGAGGAGACTCCAGGCCCGTGAGGTCGCCCGGTCCCTTGGAAATGGAGTCGAGGCTCATTTTTCTGTTCCGAGCGCCTGCTACATTGCGATCACTTATAGCCCGGATTTCTGCGATGCCATTCGGGCGGCCATTTCCCTCGGAGGCGACACGGATACGATTGCAGGGATGGCGGGTGCGATCGTGGGCGCCCATGTTGGGGAAAAAGGACTTCCGGTGGAGTGGGTAGAACAGCTGGAAGATGGGCCGCGGGGTCGTTCTTTTGCCAAGAATCTAGCAGACAGGCTATTTGAAAGCTGGTGGGAAATTCATCAAACCTCTTCAGGATAAATCAGAAACTGTCAAAGCAACGCCTCGTTTGCTTTTCCTTAGAATTAGATTTGAATCATTTACCATTCTGCCTTCACAGGGGCTACAGCCCAAGTGACGTTAAAGCCTTCCTTCTTAAGATTCTGAACGATTGTCTTGGGATTTTTCGTGTTTAATCGAAGCTCGATCAAACCATGTCCGGGAACACCCCGAGATCGGAGCCCTCAATTCTATTTTCCCAAAGACTTGCGAAGATTTTGAAGAAAGTCAGACGGAATCTGGTAGCCCAGATCTTGCGCCTTCTTCATGTCCTTCCATGATTTGTCGTATTCTTTCTTATAGTAATAGGTCAGCGCACGATGATAATAGGTGCTGGCAGCCTTGGGGTCGATCTCAAGGATCTTAGTGAAATCCTCGATCGCCCAATCAAACTGACCTTTCTCTCGATAGGCAATCCCCCGATAATAGCGGGGGCTCACAGCCTTCGGCTCTATCTCAAGGGCCTTGGTGAAATCGTCGATCGCCTGGTCATATTGATTTCTTTCTCCATAGGCAATCCCCCGATAATAGTAAGCATAAGTGTCCTTTGGGTTTACTTTTAGAGCCTCGGTGAAATCAGATATAGCTTGGTCATACTGATGTTTCTCCGAGTAGGCGAGTCCCCGATTCTTGTAGAAGTCAGCGTCCTTTGGTTCCGTCTGTTTCGGTTGAGCAAAGGCATAGGAGAATAAGGAGAAGAGAACGATTGGCAGGGTTATCCAAATGGATTTATTCACTCGCTTTTTCATACGCTCCCTCAAAAAAGCCGCACTTACTACAGGGTTGACCTTCGATATGAGATGCACTGTAACTCATTTACCAAGAGATGTCACTTCTGTCAATCGATCGAGCCATCCCCTACCATAATCCTTTTAGGGCGATGTAAGTTATCTCGACCGGGATACTCTCTTCTTGTAGAAGCATGCAAGGAAGGGCCACCCGTGTGAGGAATTCGGGATAGCTTTCCTATTTTTCTTCGGGGGGTTTGATCGCCTTGAAGCTGCGATAGAGCAACAGGTCGTATATGATCTTAAGGCCGCCCGACAAAAAGAAGGGTACGTTCATCAGGGCTGCATTAGCCAGTAAAGGTCCAGTGAAGACGGGTGAAAGCGAGGCGCCCGTCGTCCTGGCAATGCCAGTGATGCCAGAGGCAGCGGAACGTTCGTCCGGTGCCACCACGGCCATGGTGTAGGATTGACGAGTGGGCACATCCATCTGCGAGATGCTAAAACGCAGCAGTAAGACAGCAATGGCCAACGGCAGGTTCGGCATGAGCGGCACCAGGATGAGCAAGATATTGGATGGGATATGCGTGAATACCATGGTCCGAATCAGGCCGATTTTTTTGGCCACCCACGCTGCGCTCAGCGCTGAGAGACCGGCAAGAATATTTGCGCCGAAAAAAATGCTGCCGAGCACGGCGGGTTGCACGTTGAATCGGACATGGAACCAATAGGCCAAGATGCTTTGCAAGACAAAGCCGCCCGCAAAGGCATCGATGGAGAACAAAGCAGATAGTTTGAGCACCACCCTCCTTGAACGATGCAGACCAAAAAGAGTTTTGGAGGCAGAAGGAGATTGAGACGGGTTAGCGGCTGTCCGGATTTCGACTGCGGGAGAAAGGCGGGTGAATAATCCTCCGAGGACCGCACCTATGACTGCATAGCCGATCACAATCACGCGATAGCTTCCGAGGGATGACACACCAGAGTCCATAAGGAGTTGAACCAATGAACCCCCCGCTAAGGCACCTAGTGCCGTGGCAAATGAACCCACAAGGTTATACCAGGCAAAGATATTGGTCCGTTTTTCGTCCGGGATAATCTGCGACAGAGCGGCCTGCTCAATAGACAAGAATGGGCCGACTTCATAGCCACTCGGGCTGATGACCCCAATGGTAGCCGCAATTAAAAGGAAGAGAAAATTGCGAGTTACGGCGAATAAAACGCCGGCGAAAACCATGAGGAGGGCCCCGGCGATCAGCATACGCCGCCTGCCAATACGGTCGGCATGGGTGGTAATCCATAAGGAAATGACGGTATCGCCAATTAAGGTCAGGGTTAGCAGGAGGCCGATTTGGACTAGGTTCAGTCCTACTTGTTCCAGATAAAGCGCGAGCACAACGGAGAGAAATCCATAACCGAACATACGGGCGATGCGCGTGATGAAGAAGAAATAGCCGTCGGCCGTCAGTCCACCCGTCATTTGGGCTCTCTCCTTCCCGTTGGTCTCAAAAAAACCTATTTAACTTCTCAGTCGGAGACGTATTTGAGTTCCGAAAGCCTGATGAAAAAAACAGATTTCAGTTTACTCATTCTGGGGCGGAAAATCAATTCCTTTCTCTGGACCCTTGATCATAAGGGAGCGCCTGGCAATTGACCTTCCGTCACATATCGGTTAAAAACGAATTGTAGGAGGTCAGTGGTGGAGAATGGATTCTCAAATGGATCGAACTAAAATGGTGAGATGTATCGTCAAAATGTCGCCCGTTCTTTTTCTCCTTCTCTTTGCCTGCGGGATTATCTTCGTCAGATCCTATGATGAAACGGTTTCCCGATGGAAATCGTATAAGGATGTAGAGAGATGGATGGGAAAGGATTTTTCTCTCGATGCGGAGAGGTTTAAAAGATTTGAAGGGACATTACCCCCTCCGAGAACTCCGGAAGAGACTTTCAAACTCAAATCTGGAATCTACATCGATGCCGCGATTTTCGCCAAGGAGACTCTCAACCGGATTGATTCCTCCTATGGCGCCAAGATCGTGGTTCTTTTGATTGGAGGCGGCGCGAATCATTACGTCTGTTCTTTTGTGAGGGAGGGTAAGCTTTTCATCATGGACTATGGGACACCGTATAAAACGATCGTCGGGGTCCACGGCCCATTCCGTTCTCTCGAGGAATATAAAGTATTCTTCGAGAAGAATCATCCCACCGCCAAAAACGTTCAAGCCATTACCTATTTACGCTAAAGGACACTCATCGTAGAGGTCGGTTTCCCAAGCTTTGACTTCTGAGACTAAATTTTGCAGGATTCTCCCGGGAAATATCAAAGGTGGGGCCGAAAAGAACAAGAATTTCCTTCCCGAATGTTCCATGTTCTTTTATAATGAATAATGAATCATGAGGATAATAAATATTGGAGGAATGGAAGGTGAGAATTGGCGCTTTTGACGTAGAGGAACCCATACCGGAATTGAACGACCCATATGCGTTCGCCATCCTTCGTCCCTGGATAGACGTCAATAATGTTGGGACGTTGGTCCTGAACGAATTGGAGACCCAGTTTGGGGCTGTGGAGTTGGCCAGGCTCGCCAAACCCGGCCACTTTTTTGACTTCACCCGCTACCGTCCAACCCTGTATCTTGAAGAAGGGGTTCGTAAAGTTTCCATTCCCAACGTAACAGTTCACTACGCCAAAAGAGAAGGTGGAAACGACCTTCTCTTTTTTCATCTTCTTGAGCCTCATGCCCTTTCCGAGGTTTATGTTGATTCTGTCTTAAGGCTTCTGAAGGCTTTCAAAGGGAAGAAATACATTCTTTTGGGAAGCATGTACGATGTAGTTCCCCATACCCGGCCCTTAATTGTTAATGGGGGGGCGGTCGGGAGAGAGGCGGAGCAGGAGTTAAGGAAATCGGGTGCCCTGCCGAGTCATTATCAGGGCCCGACAACGATTACCATTTTGATTACACAAAAAGCGCAAGAGCTTGACATCGAAACGAGCTGGTTTATCGTTTCTCTCCCCCAATATGTTGTGTTGGGGGAGGATTATGTGGGAAAAGTGCGGCTGATGGAGATTCTGAATTTGCTCTATCACATCCCTATTGGCAAGAGGGACTTTGAGATGGCTCTCGAGCAGCGCAGTTTAATCAGTCAGAAAGTAGAAAGGACGCCAGAACTGAAGAATCTTCTCCCTCAACTTGAGACCATGTATGAGATTCGGGTCAAGACGAAGGAAGGGGAGAAAATGCCCAAGTTATCCTTTGAGATGGAGGAAATTCTCTGGAGAATCATAGGAAAAGATTCAGGGAAAGCATAGCCAGAAAGACAAGGGGAGGCTTACCCTGCCTTCGGTGATCTCCCTTGCAACGGTTTCGGTTGCCGCTGGAATAGTCTTCGCCCCTCAAGGCGTTCGGGATCAAACCAATTAAACCTCAATGCGGGCACAAATTGTCAATTCATGCCAATTTCGGTCAATTCTAATCCATATCCATCGGCCCTTACTCAAAAAATGCTTTAAAAATTAATAGATTAGGAGATCTTTCGATGGCACAAAAAATGCAATGTGTCCTTGATACGTCGCGTTTCACGGGGGTTTTACGTGGTCCGAAAGATCTCTATAATAGGGTTCCTATTGTTTCTGTCCTCGGTGTGCTTTTCGAACGTATCCGCACAAACCCATCTCCGCTCTTATTTAACAATGGAGGAACAGCTTTCCAATCAACAAGAAGTGGAGTTTTTTCATCTTCAAGAAGAGGAAGATTTTAACCTCGAGGCTATTCTCGAGGATGGCCGTAAAAAAGAGCCCGATTTCGACATCCCCATCGTCATCAATGCCAGGGTGGAACAGTTCATTCAAATTTTCCAGACGACTTTGCGGGAAAGATTTGTGACGTGGCTCGCCCGGTCAGGCAGATATATCCCTTTTATGAAAAAACTCCTGAAGGAACAGGGGCTTCCCGAAGATCTGGTTTACATTGCGCTCATCGAGAGCGGGTTCAATCCTTATGCCTACTCGAGGAGCAAGGCTGTGGGCCCGTGGCAATTTATCTATCTTACAGGGAAAAGGTATGGTCTAAAGGCGAATTGGTGGGTCGATGAACGGAGGGATCCGGAAAAGTCCACGATTGCCGCGGCCAAATATTTGAAGGACCTCTACGAGACCTTCGCCTGCTGGTATCTTGCTGCGGCGGGTTACAACGCGGGGGAATACAAGATCGTCAAAGCGATAAAACGCTACCGGACAGAGGACTTCTGGACACTGACGAAAGCACGTTATCTGAAACGGGAGACCAAAAATTATGTCCCGCTTATGATTGCAGCAGCCCTTGTTGCCAAAGACCCGGAGAAATATGGATTCACCGACGTCGAATATCAGAAACCCCTTCGGTATGAAAAGGTGACGGTTCCTGAATTAACGGGTCTCTCCGTTGTTGCCAATGCCTGCGAAGTCTCGCTTGAGGAAATCAAGGATCTTAACCCCGGACTTCGAAGAGGGGTGACGCCTCCGAATGAAAACGATTATGAGATCAAAATTCCCTTCGGGAGAAAGGATCTCTTTGAGATTACTTTCCAAATCCTCCGGGCCTATGAGAAGTTTGAATTTAAAACCCACGTCGTCAAGAAAGGAGAAACCCTGAAAGGGATTGCTAAATTATACCGGGTGGACCTCGAGCCATTGCTCGAACTCAATCATCTCACCAAGACAACGCCGATTTCAAAAGGCACGATCCTCTCCATTCCTATCTCACAGGACGAAGAAATAAAACCTGTCACAGCGGCCCGGAAAAAGAGTGGAAAGGGCCGAGACGGCAGCCGTCGCGCTAAGTAATGTCCCATCACGCGATACTCAGACTCCGGCAATACGTTTCACCGTGAATGTTCATACACCTCTGCCCTTCTATCGAAGCATTACTTCTGCTCGCCTCCTGCTATTGGAATCCAACCTGAATCCTGCCTGAAAATGTCATTCCGTGAAACTTGTCCTCGACTTGATCGGGGAACGGGAATCCAGACTCCGTCCCTGCGAAAGCAGGGAACCATTATCTTGGAAAACTGGATTCCCCGCATCAAGTGCGGAGCAAACCCTGCTGGAGTTTACCCCATACGTGTCGGAGCGAGCCTCCGCGGAGACCCGCATATTTTTTTCCACCTCTTGGTCTTGAGTCGGAGAATAGGGTACGATGTAAGAAAGTTTTATCCGGGAGCGAGTTTATCAACTCTATGGAAATTGCATTCAGAGAAGACATCAGCCCAGACCCCGATTTTTACTACCGTCAGCAATTCAAGATTTACCATGAACCTTATTTAATCTGGGACAGAGAGACCTGGGAAGCAGTCCTTGCCGCGTGTGATGTGTATCGCATCGAAATAGACGGGAGGTATGGTGGAGATGTCTTATTGGAAGACAGGGGAAAAGGCATGAAGTACATCGTCGATTTTAGCATTTTACCGGAATATCAGGGGAAAGGAATTGGGAAGGCGGTTCTTGAACAAATCAAAGCCATGTCCGAAAAACTGATAGCGGTCACACGAAGAGAGACCCTCGACTTTTTCCTGAAGTCCGGGTTTGTCTTAAAAAGGACGGTAAAGAACTATTACCACGCCGGCGTGGCGGGATATGACATAACTTTCGAAAAAAGACCCGCCCAAGGCAGTCCGGCGGAGGGCAAAGGACAGAGCCCGGCCCAGCGGGAAATGGTGACTTTGCGGAAGAGGATGGCGAAAGCCTTGGAAAAGGAAAGCCTTGATTTGCGGGAGATTTCGAAATTGTTCGGGGTGAGAGAGGGAGAAGCCCTTGACCATCTCAAGCATATTGCGAGGTCTGCCCATCCCAAACGGGTTACCGTGGAGCCTGCATCTTGCAAACATTGCGGCTTCTCTTTCAAGAAACGAACTCGTCTGAACAGCCCGGGCCGCTGTCCTGTTTGCAAGGGCGAGCACATTTCCCCGCCCCGATTCAAGATTGACAATTCTTGAGAGCCGAGAAGATAGGGAGAAAGCGCATGGACCCGTTGAATCTTCAGGGTAATAGGATTTGGATCAGGGTTACGATGATCCAGCCGAAGAGTCTGATCAGCGGATCCAAAATGCCCAGATAAAGCAAGCCGATGATGATAAAGAACCCGTAGGGTTCGAGGCGGGTGAGAAAAGAGGGAGTTCTTTCCCATGCGATTCCCATCAGTATCTTTGAGCCGTCGAGGGGCGGAATGGGAATCAAATTAAGGGCGGCCAGCGTGATATTGATGTGGGCCACGTACGTGCACGCTTTGGAGACGACGGCCATTTCCGAGGAGGATGAGGAGAAAAGGCGGAGGAACAACACAGCGAAAAAGGCGAGTAGGATATTTGCGATGACGCCGGCGGAAGAGACGAAGATGAGACCCTTCCGCTTGTCCGTGAGGTTGTTGAAGTTGACCGGAACTGGTTTTGCCCACCCAAAGCCCGCCAGAAAGAGCATAAGGGTCCCGATGGGGTCGAGATGGCTCAGGGGGTTGAGGGTTAACCGGCCCGACCATTTGGCCGTGGGATCTCCCATCCTGTAAGCGACCCACCCGTGAGCCACCTCATGGATGATGACGGAAAAAAGAAGAGGGATAGCGATAAGAGCGAAAGTCAGCGGATCCGCGGTCAGCAGTTTTAGAAGTCCCATTTATCCAGCCCCTTCCGTGAGCGTTTCGGTTTTCAGATTCTTCGTCAAGCGCTTTTCCGTTCCTTCAAACCGTGCAAGAGCAAAAGGTCTCTTCATTAAGATTAATATTTCCAATTCTACGATATACGGAGACATAAAGAAAGACGCTCCTTATAATCCTCGTCCCCTGCCTGCTGCGGGTCTTGAAGATAGACAGTGCGTCAAACATTCTTCGACCCTGTTCGTCATTCCGGGGTTGACGCGGAATGGAGTGGCGTTGCGAGATAGGGCAAAGAAGCGTTAGACGCACCACACTAACATGAAAGGAAGTCTCGCTCGATTTGCTTTTAAAAGGATTTTGAGTTGTAATAGGAGAAATGAACCAAGACCCGGGGTTTGGTCATTCTTAGAAAGGGGGATGGGGGATGGCCTTCATTCGCAAACGACGAATTTGGTGGGAATCCGTTCCAGAGGCGGCCAGCTATGTGGTGTACGTGAGTCGGGATCCTGTACACTTCGAGCCGACGCACTTCTCGTGGGAGGCGACTCCTGGAATCATCTCAAAACCGGTCAGTGGGAGGACCGAGTTGGTCATTCCGGATGAATGGCCGGAGTTTCCTACGGAACCGGGAACCTACTATATTGGGATTACTTCCAGAGACGACGTGGGGAACCAAAGCGACCCTTTCGTATTCTCCGGCCAGTTGAAATTCCTTGCCCCGTCGCCTCCATCGCGGGGAGGGATCGAGAGTCTTTAGACGAAGAGGTCTTATTGGCCGGGTGGATTCCTTACGTGAAAAGCAGGCTGGAATCTATTCAGAAGCTGACACAGCTTTGCCGGGGCAGATTGAGCGACAAAGAGCTTGCTGAATTTCTCCACCGAAGGATTACTGAGCATATCCGGGAAAGCGGTCTGCTGTTAGATAGCCTTCTCAACTATTTCCAGGTCATAACCCCGATCAAAAAAAAGGATACCGTAAACATTCTTATCGGGGAGGTGTTAAAGAAAAACCAGGCCCAACTAAAAGAGAGGGAAGTGAACTTATTCAAGAAACTTGAAAAGGATCTTCCGGAAATCATCATTCCCGAGGAGCCGTTGAGGTTTGTGTTGAAATCGATCCTTCAATATGGAGTGACCTCGACGCCTCCCCATGAAGCCCTTGGACTCTTAACACGATCTTTCTTTCTTCAGGAGCCACCTCCAGAACAAGCCTTGCACGGCAAAGGAGGGCAGTATGTGGAGATCGCCCTGCTCTTTGCGGGCGGCAAAAAACCCGTGGGGCCTCTGAAGGAAGGAACGGGAAGCAGTGGTTTGGATCTCCTATTAAAAATGGTCGACGAAATAGTCCGAAGAAATCGAGGAGTGATGAAACTCCAAGGAGATGAGAAGGAGGGAAAACTTTCGATTTCCCTGCAATTCCCCGTTGAGAGAAGAAGGGCATTCTCTCGTCCAAACGATCATTGAATCTTCCCTGGGAAAAGGCCCGTCTTTTTCGCCAGGAAGACGAAAGGAGAAAGCCATGGCCGAGCCGGTGATTCTTGAAGTCTTCTCCGATTATGTTTGACCCTGGTGCTATTTCAGTACGGTGCGTATTGATCAATTAAAAAAAAGTTACGGCATTGAAGTGCACTGGGCGGCTTTTCCTCTTCATCCCGAAACACCGGAAGAAGGGTTTACCCTTGAAGAGCTCTTCTCCGGACGGCCTATCGACATTAAGAAGATCCTGTCTCGACTGAGGCAGGTGGCGGATGAATTAGGCCTGCCGCTTGCCGAAAGGAAGAGGACGTATAACAGTCGCCTGGCGCAGGAGCTGGCGAAGTGGGCAGAATCGAAGGGAAAGGGCGATTCGTGCCACGAAGCCATTTTTCGGGCATATTTTGTCGAAGGGAAGAACATCGGCAACGTGGAGGAGCTGGTGACTCTCGCGAAATCCATAGGTCTTCCGGAAAAGGAGACAAGGTCCGTTCTTGAATTGAGAACCTTCAAGACAGCCGTTGATTCCGACTGGTCGCGTTCTCGCAGCCTGGGAATTACGGCCGTCCCTACGTTTGTGGCCGACCACCAGGAGGTTGTCGGATTTCAATCCTACGAAGTCCTCGAGCAATTCCTGAAGGCCTGCGGCGCCAGGAAACGCAAGAGTCCAGAGTAATCGTACATCATCAGAAGTGTCAGAGGCCCGAGCTTTGTCGTCACCCATAGGGAATAAGATGTTGCAGGATCAGCCCACCATCGACGGAAAGACCACCTATTCTGTATGGCTTGTATTCGTTGTCGCCATTTTCATCACCTGCTTGATAACAGCCAACATCGCAGCGGTAAAATTGGTACAGGTATTCGGGTTTGTGTTGCCTGCGGGTACCATTATCTTTCCCATTAGTTATATTTTCGGTGACATCCTGACCGAGGTTTACGGTTACCGTCAGGCAAGAAGAGTGATCTGGCTGGGTTTCTTCTGCAACTTTATTGTGGTCGTTACGATATGGATCGGACAAGTACTTCCTCCTGCTCCATTTTGGGATGGACAGAAAGCGTATGAGCGCATCCTGGGTTACACCCCCAGGCTACTCGTCGCTTCTTTCCTCGCCTACCTGGTCGGAGAATTTGCCAACTCGTTCGTCTTGGCGAAGATGAAAATTGCCACCAAAGGACGCTGGTTATGGACCCGGACCATTGGCTCAACCCTGGTAGGACAGGGGTTGGATTCTTCAGTGTTCATGACCCTTGCCTTTGTGGGGACGATACCCACCGAAGCCCTCGGATTGGCCATTTTAACCCAGTGGCTTGTGAAATCAGCGTATGAAGCGGTCGCGACTCCCTTCACGTACATCGTGGTGAATTTCCTCAAGAGGAAAGAGGGGCTGGACGTATTTGATTATGGCACAAGGTTTAATCCTCTCTTGTTAGGCGAGTAATCCTTCAAACAAACCGATTCAATGAGCAGAACGATCCGTTGTCAAAAAATGGGCGGCGGGAAGACGATGAGGAAAAAGGCTGTTGTGCTTTCGAGTGGCGGGCTTGATTCAACTACCGCCATGGCCGTCGCCAAAGCGGAGGGTTACGAGATTTATAGTTTGACGTTCAATTATGGTCAGCGTCATGCATCGGAATTGGAAGCGGCCAAGAAAGTTGCTGAGACCTTTGCCGTAAAAGAACATTTGATTCTGGATCTCGATTTGGGAAAGATAGGCGGGTCAGCGCTAACAGCAGATGATATCGGAGTGCCCAAGGCAAGAAGCGCGAAGAAAATGAAGGAGGAGATACCGGTCACCTATGTCCCGGCGCGGAATACCATTTTTCTTTCCTATGCCTTGGCATGGGCCGAGGTGTTGGGAGCTTCGGATATTTTCGTCGGCGTCAATGCGATCGACTACTCGGGCTATCCTGATTGCCGACCTGAATATATTAGAGCCTTTGAAAACATGGCACATTTAGCCCTCAAGGCAACAGTGGAAGGTAAGATGAGAATTCGTATTCAGACTCCTCTTATCCATATGACCAAGGCTGAAATTATTCGCAAGGGTGTTGAGCTCGGCGTTGATTATGGCCTCACGCATAGTTGTTATGATCCATCACCCGAAGGGAAAGCCTGTGGACAATGCGATAGCTGTTTCCTTAGAAAGAAAGGCTTCAGGGAGGCAGGAATTCCTGATCCTGCTGCTTATTTTGGCCCTGGCAGGTCTTGAATTTTGGCGAGGATTCAGCCTCGAAAACCAAAAAATGGGGAACAAGGTCTTGGCTTTCTGCAATCCCTGTTCCTTTTCAGTCTCTTAAAGATATAACCGTGCTCGGCTTGTCGTTCAGCATTTGGTCGATAAGCGAATAGACCTCCGGACTGCTCCAATTCCTGGGGCCAATGACTCTTCCTATCATCTTTCCTTTCCTATCAATGATGAGTGTCGCAGGAATTTTACTTATTTCAAAAAGATCGAGTGTTTCACCTTTTGGGTCGAGTAAGACAGGGAATCGGTAGCGATGTTTTTCGATGAACTTCCTGACTGGCTCCGGGCCTTCATAGTCGACCGAGATCGTTAGAAAGACGAAATCTCTTTCCTTGTAGCGCTGGTAGAGAGTCTCTATAGAAGGCATCTCTTCCTTACAGGGACCGCACCAGCTCGCCCAGAAATTGAGAAAAATGATTTTGTCCTTCAGGTCCGCCAACTGAACCTTTTCGCCATTCAACGCCTCGAGACAGCAATAAGGGACTTTTTTCTTCTCCCTTGCCGATTGAATTCGAATTTTTGAAAAAAGGTTACCTTCCTCACCGTGTGCCGGAAGGGTGAAAAGAAGAAAAGCAGCTATAAGTAAAAATAACTTTTTCGCCATGACACCCAAAATATGAGGCAATTTGAATGCCATAGATTGACAACGATTCTAAGCCGTTAAAATTACACGGATTTACAAAAAAGCGGACTTTGACCTAAGGCGAAAAAGGAGAATTTTTGACTTTGAATTTACTTTTTTTCTTACCGGTAAAGACATTTCCCCTCGACGATGAAACACGAATGCGGTTCAAACGTTCCACTGGATGTCATCTCTCGATTCCGGATTTTCTTCTAGGTTGATCAACCTTATGTTCTCCACACGGTCGGCCGTGCGGAAGATAACGAGGACCACTTCAAGAAGGACCCTGCTGGACATGACTGTAAGAAGGAATGTCAAGGGCGCGACGATAAGGAGTGCAAGAATTCCGAGCAGGGTTGAAGCGTTGAACCCCGCTACGATCAACGAGAGGGCTAGCAATACAGCGAATAAAAGAGATAGGCCGTAAAGAAACTTCACTATTTTTGGGCCGACAAATTGACTGAATGAGAAATCGAAGAAAGTCCGGAGAAAATCCACCTTTTTAAAATAGGATGCTTTTTTTAACCCCACCGCCCGTGGAAGTCTTTCCGCGCCCTGGACCTCACCGAGCGATTCTGCACAGTTGACGCAGAATTTGGAATCTCTTTTATTGGAGGCGCCACAATTTGTGCAAAACATGCCCGGCCCTCTGTGACACTTCAGTATCTTAGCTTACGGGTTTGATCTCCGCGATCTTCCAATGACCGTCTTCTCTCTTCAAGGTAACGTCGAGAACGGTCTTGCCGTCTTGTATCCCTGAAAAAGATATAGGAATCCAAAAAATAAAAAAAACCTCTTTTGGTCTTGAGGTTTCGGTGATATAAAATATCACCTGTTGGGTGAAACCAAAAGACCAAAAGGAGGTTGATAGTGATGATACAGCAAACCATCTTTTCATTCAAGATAAAGGCGACGAAGGAGAGACTCACAGCCCACGGGGGTCTGGCATTGATGGCGGAGTTTAATCACGGGATTGGGCTGAGAGAGCTGACGGATCGGCATCTTCCGGGACCTGGGAGCAATCGGGGTTTTGATCCTTCAGAGATGGTGGATACAGTGGTGCTACTGTTGCAGGGGGGAGGGAGAAGCCTGGAGGATTTGAGGGAGCTTAAAAATGAGGAAGGTTTAATGAAGCTGATTGGGCGAGATGAGATTCCAGAGCCCGATACGGTGGGAGATTGGTTTAGGAGGATGGGGAATCCGAAGGCAGGGCAATTGGGGTTGGAAGGGTTGGATCGAGTTCGGGATAAGATAAATGAAAGGGTTTTGAAAAGGGATGGGACAAAGGAATACACGTTGGATGCCGACGCGACCGAGATTATAGGGGAGAAAGCCGATGCCTTGTTTACCTATCATGGGAACAAGGGCTATATGCCGATGCTTGGGTTTTTGTATGAGACCCCGGTTTGTTTTTTGGATGAATTTCGGGAGGGCAATGTAGCGCCCGCTTTTGGGCAGAAGGAGTTCTACCTTCGATGTAAAGAGCGGATGCCCCGGGGCAAGAGGATTGGGTATTATCGAGGGGACAGTGCCTCGTATCAGGCGGGTCTTTTGAACCAATTAGAGGAGGATGGGGTGAGGTATGGGATCACGGTGGATCAGGACCAAGCGGTGAAATCGGCCATTGGGTTGATACGGAGTGTAGAATGGAAGGAGCCGGTGAAGGGTTGTGGTTATGAGTTAGGGGAGACGGTGCATTGTATGAGAGAGACGAAGAAGGCATTCCGTTTGGTGGTCAAGCGAGAGATTCGGAGACAGGGGGAACTTTTTGAGGAAGAGGGGCAGTATTTTTATCATGCCGTAGCGACAAACTGGTTGGAGGAGGAGAAGAATACAGAGGAGGTTCTAAAGTGGCATAATCAGAGGGGGCAGGCAGAGAACTTTAATAAGGAGTTGAAGCTAGGGTTTGGGATGGAGCGGATGCCTTGTGGGCAGAGCTACGCCAATGCCGTCTTTTTCAGGATCGGAGTCATTGCCTATAATCTCTTTATCGGATTCAAACGACTTGCTTGTCCAGAATCATGGATGCAACAGACCATCGCCACGTTCCGGTGGAAGATGGTTCAAGTGGCGGGTCGAATTGTGAAACATGCAGGGGAGGTCGTTCTGAAGTTGATGATCGATTTGGAGAAATTGGAACTATTTCAAGGGATCAGAAAAAAGTCTTTTGAACTGAGCGTCTGTCCGGGTGGGTGAAAGAGGAGACGAATACAGCGGACAAGACACAAAGCTAACGGAGTAGTTTGCCCAAAGTCTAAGGAATGGCCGTGCCCCACCGGGGGGTATTCTTTCTTGATACGGGTTAGGGAGACAATTTGAAGAATCAGGAATTCTACGCTTAAAAAATCTCTCGAGATCCGGACGGTCAGCTACGTGTACTTTTTCTATATCGGGATTTGGGTGTATTTTCCCGCTTGACTTCTGGGAGGTCTTGGCAAGCCACTCCAGCCTGACATCGGCGCTATCGCCCGTTACCGTCTGTCTCTTCAAATCATAAGAAAGATCGAGGTAGCTGTAGCTTTCCCACATCTTCAGCGTGTCCTGCCGTTTTCGTTCCATTCCGTTAAAGTCGCGGGAGAAACAGGACATAAAGAGATCGATATTCTTGCCGAGATTTGCCTGTCTAATATTTTCGAAGAGGGAGGTTATCTTTTCGACTCCCTGGTCTTTTAACGGAGGAGGTGGATCTTGTGGCGGGAGGGGCGAGGAAAGGGGAGTAACGATGTCCACCGGGGCCGGTCCGCTAGACTGAGAGTGATGCGGCCAGAGGAAATACCCTCCTGCGATGATCAGGAGAATGAGAACCCCAGCTGTTAGCAATGCCGGGGGCCGAAGGAGGCCTCCCGTGAATCCGGCGGAGGTCGCATTTCCTCCCATCTTACGGGGCAGGAGCGAAAGGATTTGGTGGTATTTTTTCAACCTTTTTTCTCTTGATTTGACTTCCCTCCTTAATTCCTTCCTCTCTCTGACGAAATCCGGCTTCGTGAGCGCGCCCGACTTGAAAAGCGATTGAAATTCCCCAAGCCTTTTTTGAACGGGTTCCAGTTCGTTTTTCAGGGAATCGATCTGTTCCAACGCTTTTTTCTTGATCGATTCAAGCTCCGTTTCAATTTCTTGATGCAATGGGAACAGGGACTTCATCCGGTCCTGGTAGCGGGCGCACAGGAGATCGAGGACTTCCCCGGACACTTTTTCCCGCTGCGTTTCCAGCTTACTGATGCAGAATTCCAACTCCTTTTCTTCTTTCAATAGCGTGAACCATTCTCTGGACCATCGTGTAGCCGATTTCTTCTCCAAAGGCTGAAGGCCATTTTCCTGTGACGGATCCTTCTGCATCAATAGAGAGCCGCATTTTCTGCAATAGTTGCCTTTTTTATATAGGAGTTGGCATTTCGGACAAAAGAGTTTCACGTTTTTCCTCTCCTCTCCGGGAGCGGGATCCTCTATGTCTAAAAGATACTTTCCGCACCTTCTGCAAAATTCCTCCCCGGGGTCATGCTCGATGCTGCATTGCGGGCAAATGACCATTTTCCGCTCCCTACATTTCGCGTTTTCTTAAGTATAACGAAGGGTTCGGATGCATTTTATGTGCCATGAGACAAAAAATTATTGTCTTCAGATTTCACGGGCTTCTCTCGTCATTGGCAGAAGCGATTGAACAAAATTCAAGAATGTGGACAAAAATTGTCCATCTCATCTTGCCCCCTTCCCAAGTTGACCTGGGTGGTATAGAATTTGAGCTTAGGTCAACGGCTATGGAAAACGGGTTTACCATTCCATCCATTGAAAGAATCTTCAGACAGAAATTCTCCCTTGCCACGAGTGTCGAGTTGCTGTGGAAGGGAGGGGATTCCTTCCGAACGATCTTCGATGCGATCCACAGGGCAGAAAGATTCGTCTGCCTTCAATTTTATATATTCAAGAATGACGACACCGGGATGGGTTTATCCGAGCTGTTGAGAGAGAAGAGCCGTGAAGGAGTAAAGGTCTATGTCCTGTACGACCACTTCGGATCTTTTGGAACTCCAAGAAGTTTTTGGAGGAAGATGCGCGTGGAGGGTATTCAGATCAGAGCCTCGCATCCGTTAAAGTGGACAGCCCCGTTTACCTACGTCCATCGGGATCACAGAAAACTCATCGTGATCGATTCGAAAAGGGCCTTTACGGGCGGGCTTAACATTGCGAATGAATACAGCGGATTTCACCTCCGGAGGCGAAGCAGGGGTTGGCGCGATACAGGAATTTTTTTGGAAGGACCGATCGTCTACGAACTTTTCGAGGCGTTCAAGAAAAGCTGGAAAACCTGGGGAGGAGAGGAAATTTCTGTTCATACGGGGAATAAAGCGTCTCATGACTCTCCTGCATCCTCTCCTTCTCCCCGCGGTGGAAAAGGGGGGGGCGAGGGGGAAGACGGCATTCCTGTACTCCCCATCTTTTCTTATTCAAGGGAGGGCAGAAAAAGCATGAGAGACCTTCTTCGCTACAGCATTGACCACGCCCAAACCCGCATCCTACTGACCACCGCTTATTTCATTCCGAGCCGCAGGCTGATCGAAAAGCTCGAAACGGCAGTGAGGCGCGGAGTGAGGGTGAGGCTCCTCGTGCCGGGCAAAAGCGATATCCCCGCGGCGTCCTACGCAGGAAGAGCTTTTTTTTCAAGGCTTCTGAAGGGTGGGATTGAAATCTATACGTACCTGGGAGAAATGCTTCATGCAAAAACCTATCTTTTCGACGAATGTTGGAGCATCATTGGCTCCACCAATCTCGACTATCAATCTCTTGTGTATAACGATGAGGGAAACGTTGGAATCCTGGATTCAGCTTTTGCTTTAAAGATGACCGGGATCTTTGAAGAGGACCTGAGAAACTCTGCCAAAATCGATGAAGAAGCTTGGCGCAAAAGACCGATTGCAGAAAAGATGAAAGAACACTTTTTCGCGCTTTTCAGAAAAAGGCTTTAGAATTCCCGCCTCCCGCCTATCTGCCGCGGGTCCGTCGAAGTGTGGACGTGTGAGAGCTATGAGGAAACATCCCTATTACGCAGAGCAGTATTTGCCGTGTATCACAACGCCCTCAACTCCTTTTTGAGCACCTTGCCCACAAGGTTTTTGGGCAGGGCTTTCAAAAAAACCACTTCCTTGGGGAGCAAAAAGTTCGTCAGTTTTTTCCGGCAATGGTCGACGATCTCCTCGGCCGTGGCCTCCTCTCCGGGTCTCAAGACGACGAAGGCCTTGATGTTCTCGCCATAGAGATCGTCCTTCATCCCGATGACGGCCGCCTCAGACACCTTGGGGCATCCGAAGAGAACCTCCTCAACCGTCCGCGGGGAGATATTTTCGCCCGCCTTGATGATCAGGTCCTTTTTCCGTTCCGTGATCCAGAAGTAACCATCCTCGTCCACGTAGCCTACGTCTCCTGTATGGAGCCAGCCGCCTCGGAGCACCTCCGCCGTCTCTTCCGGCCTGTTCCAGTAGCCCTTCATGAGCATGGGGCCCCGGATCACGATTTCCCCCTCCTGGCGGGCGGGGAGCCGGTTCCCCGCATTGTCCACGACCCTCATCTCTGTTCCTATATGGGGAACGCCGATGGATCCGACCTTTTTCACACCTTCCAGGGGATTGGTCGTGTTGTTCGCCCCCGCCTCTGTCAGGCCCCAGCCTTCGATAATCTCGAAGCCGAAGGTTTCCTTAAAACGCTTGAAGGTCTCGAGGGCCAACGGCGCGGATCCACAGAACCAGTATTTCATCGAGCTCAGGTCGTACTTCTTCGCTTCGGGGAAAAGCAGCATGAACACATACATGGTGGGAACTCCGGCCAGGGTATCGGCCCGGTACTTCTCGATGGCAGAAAAGATGGCCTCGACGTTGAAGGAGTTGAGTAGAACCGCTTTTCCCCTCCGTCGGAAAAGGCCTTGGTTGATGCTGGCGATGCCATAGGAATGGCAGAGGGGAAGGACGAAGACTGCCAAGAGGCCCTCGGGCAGGGCCAGGGATTCATATTGCATTCGGGCGTTCTCGTAAAGGCTGCGATGGGTGTGCATGACGCCCTTGGGCCGACCCGTCGTGCCCGCCGTGTAGATTAAGGCCGCTAACTCCTCAGCATCCATCTCCACTACTTTCGTTTCCTCAGACTTTTTTTCGAGGAGATGCGGATAGGAAAGGAACCCTTGAGGAACCTCCGGGTCGACAAGGATGACCGTCTCCAGGCCGGGGGTCTTTGCCTTGCCTGCCTGGATCTTGGGAAGGAAGACCGAACTGCTGATCACCACTTTCGCGCCCGAGTCCTGGTAAATGTAAGCGATCTCTTCTTCGCCGACCAGGTAATTGATCGGCACGACCACGGCGCCGATCCTCCAGATGGCTCCGAAACCCTGGAGCACCTCCGGACAGTTGGGCATCTGCAGGATGACTCGGTCGCCCCGCTTCACGCCCAGGTCCTTAAGGGCCCGGGCCAGCCTCCGGGATGCCCGGTTCATCTCCACGTTCGTAATCTCTCTCCCCTCGTAAATGAGGGTGGGCCGCTCCCCCTCTTCCTTTATTTTTTGCTCGGCGATTCCAGCCAGGTTCATCTCTTCCTCCTTTTTTCCAAAAAAAAATTATCTTACGGGCGCAAGAGAGAAAGCCTCCGGCAGACTGTGATCCACTGGAGGCTTTACAGAGGTATCTTCCGAAAATTCCTTCTCATCAAACAGCCCAAGAGAGCGAAGGCTTGATCTAAGACCTTATACATGATTTCGAATGAAAGTGTCAACAATGATGATGGGCTTGCCCACCCCGGTCTTGGGTTCTGAGATCTTTTTATCCGTGGAAGAAAAAATCGGGACGGACAGGGCAGGTTATTAGCCTCAGCATGAAGAGTTGGATTATTTTTTCTACAAAAAAATTGGGAGGCTCTTGAACTCCGAACGGTCCTCCCGAATTCTAATTACCCCTGAGATCATTCGTAACGTTTCGCGCGATCAGATTCTAACGTCTTTCATGCTCCTCGTGCATACGTCCTCCGTGGACGGCACCACCATGTTCACCGCGCTCTCTTTCTCTAAAGGAGGGGGCTACTCCGTAGTGTCTTTCGTGTTCCGGTCTTCCCCAGTCATGGTGTTCCCAGTACCTATCTCTTTCCCAGGCTCGCCAATTCCTGTGCAGCTCGCCAAATGGGATACGTCCTTCCCCCCCCACAATGATCCTGAAATCAGTAGGCAGATTTAGGAAAACGACTGGGGGACTTGCGACATAAACCCATGGTCCGTCGTAAGCGGTAGCCAAGTACCAGCGCCCTTCAAAAGAACGATACCAGTTTCCACTGTAGAAGAAGATATCGAAACCTGCATCAGGACAATAGTAGGCGTCCGTGCCCGGTATCACAGCCACCGAAGGAGGTGCAGGGAATACAAATGGTGGCGGAAGAGGGAACCCGATATTAATACTCACTCCCGCGATGCCCTTAGTCGAGAAGCCTAACAATAACAGCAAAGCAGCTGCTAGGACTGTTAACTTTTTGTTCATGTTTAGTCACCTCTTTCCTTTCAAACAACTCCAATTAAAATGTAGGTAGCGGTTAGTAATATGTCAAGTTGTCCTTCACCCCCACCCATTCCTCCCCCTCAAGAGACTGTGTCGTCATCACCGCCCTGGCGGAAGAGACAGTCGGGTTTCAATGCTTTAGAATGCGGTCTTTTAGGAATGACTAATGGGTGCTTATGGAAAATGGAGTCATCTCATGGATCTTCAACGTCTGAATTTCACGCGTAAAAGGTTGCCGCTCTAAAGCTTTTCCACCCGACCGCCTTTTCCGCCCTATTTGGGACGGGCTTTTATAATTGTGACACAGTCTCCAAGTGGGGAGGGTAAGGGCAGGGGTGATGTCAATTGATTTAACGCGTTTCTATTAGTAAGGGTAGTAATATCGGTATGGATACGGGTAATAATACGGGTAGTATGGGTATGCGCGATAATACCGCCTTGGTAGAGGGCGACATCGGGTGGCTACCACCCTGTCTTCAGAGAAAGTGACAAAACAAAGGGAATCGGTGTTTGAAAAATGATATTCCCACGTTTCAAGAGTCTTCCCGTTAACCATCTTATAAGTGATCAGGTCCGTTTTTCCCCACAAGGCGACCACTTCCTCTTTAGTCATGTTAGGCTTGACATCCGAAACATGACGAGGGTGGCATGAAGAAAAAATGAGCATAAGCCCAACGAAAAGGAATAACCCGACAATCCTCTTTCTCACCATCTCTTCTCATCTCCTTCTTTATTTTTAGGTTCCCCTAAGATAGTGACCTTATAAGCCACATCAACCCCTCGGACTGGTAAGTACTCCACCTTCACCATCTCCCCGGGAAAGGGATACCTATGGGGAGTATAGACCGTATCTCTCCCGATCCTGAAATTGATAATCAATCCGTCCTTATTATTTTTCACATCCAACCACTGTCTAAACACTCCTTGAATTCCCACGGTGGCGCCTATAAATGTGGAGAAATGTTCCTGTGAGACCAATGCATTTGCCTCGAAGATGAGCAACAGAGCAACGAATGTGAAAAACAGAATTCGCTTAACCCTCTCCATTTTGACAGACCCCCTTTCTTAGTTTAAAAATAGTCACAGCATCTAAAGAAATCAAGCGAATGTCCAGGTCTTGCTTTATTGCTTCATGGGGGATCTGTATGCGAAAGCTTTTTATCAATTCTTCAAGTCGTTCTAATACAAACGCATTAAATATTTTGTAGGGCAACCCTTTAGGGTTGCTTTAAGCAAGGCTAAAGCCTTGCGCTACATGTAAAATGATTTAACGCGTTTGTATTAGTGCAGCGATTTAGAAATTACTTTACAGAGAGCGTCATTCCGGACTTGATCCGGAATCCAGTCTTTTCAACTGGATTCCCGCTGGAGTCTACCCCGTGCTTGACACGGGGCGGGAATGACAACCCTAATTATCCTTGTAAAGAAATTCTAGATTCACCACACTTGCATGGCATTCTCATCCATGCGGCAAGTTTCTCTAAGCGGAATTTAATTGAGGAGTTTTTCGGTAAGAAAGCCTGTTGTTGCGGGCGTATGACGGCCTGTGGGAAATCCGTCTCTTTTGTGATTATTCCTCGGGTTTCTTCAGAGCGACAACGTAATAAGTCACGGTATTTGTCCGGTGTGTTTCTCCATCTCGTACGTACTCAGCATAACAGTCTATCTTCTTTGAATCCACCGGGACATGAATCGATACCCGGAAGTAGGGATGCGATCCGTAGGTCACATCTTTCGCCTGAACGTCCAGGCAGGATTGGCTGCCACCCGAGAAGTTGAAACATGCTCTGCGAACGTCCGGTTTAGGATCTGCCTCAAAATGGATAGTGGTCCAATATTCTACGTCCGCTGAGAGAGATCCAGTTTGGGGAATATCCATGCTCAATAATTTGAGTTCGCCTCCCCTGGAGGGCGCTTTCGTTCCAAGCGAGAGAGTGGCGTCCGGCCCAATGGTCATGGTGGCACAAGAAGAAATTGCCGCCAAAACAACAGCACCGATGAAAACAATACTTAAAATAGACTTAATATCCATCACCTCTTTGTTCGTTTCTCTTTTACAACACATTAACGAATTTCTTCAGAGGTGTCAACAGAATTGACGTTACCATTTTCCTAGATCTAAAGCCGGAGGTTTGTTCAGAGTTGATGCTTAGCCGTGCTCTTACCCCGTCCTATGGAATAGGATTTGGGACCGCCGAAGTGTCAACGAAATTGTTTAGGAAGTGTGTATCAAATGCCTTGTTACTCAAATATTTCTTGCAACGAATTGATTTTTAAGGACTAAAAATTTATCTTGACATTATCTCTTTAAATTTGTACAATTATTCATCAAAAATCACCGTTTTTAATCATTACGATTCATTGATTCGCATGACTAATGGAAAATTAAGGCAACGGATAACAATAAGCCTTGCTAAGGAGGGGCTAAAACGCCTCATGTCCATTCTGTGTAACAAATCATTTAAACCGTTCAGGGTCGGGGCTGTTTTGGTGGCTGTGGTTATCATGCTATCAGGCTCACTGCCGCTTCTAAACACAGCACATGCGGCCGTCACGCCGGTATTCGTGCAGGAAAAGGATCTCCAGGTCACCTCGGGTAACAGCGTCAGCGTGACCTTCCCTAGCCCAAACGCAGCGGGTAATTTAATCGTTGCCTATGTCATTTGGGACAACAGCGGTTCGGTTTTCCTGTCTGATACAAGAGGTAATACCTATATCGGGGCCATCAGCCAGGCCAAATACAGTGGGGACAGGGCCAACGCCCAGGTTTTTTATGCCAAAAATGTCGCGGGCGGGGGCAATTCGGTAACGGCGACCTTTGCCACTGCTATCACCTCTTTCGGAATCCTGTATATCCATGAATATTCCGGGATAGATCAGGTCACTGCGGTAGACGTGACTGCCGCTGCCACAGGTTCTGCTTCGGCAATGAACAGCGGTTCGGTCATGACCTTAAATGCCAATGACTTACTGTTCGGCGCTGCAGAGTCAGGCAATACCGTGACCAAGGCAGGCACAGGCTATACGAGCCGCTCCACTGCTCACGGCAACATGACCATGGATAGGAGAGTCACTGCTACCGGTTCGTACAACGCCACAGCTACCCAAAGCGGCAATGCCTGGATCATGCAAATGGTGGCATTTCGCGTAGCCGGCAGCACTCCGGCTGATACCACGCCTCCCTCAGTCCCCACGAATCTAACGGCTACGGCAGTATCCACTTCGCAAATTAATTTGTCATGGACGGCTTCCACCGATAATGTCGGGGTAACCGGTTATAAAGTTTACCGTGGCGGCACCCAAATAGCTACTGTCACCTCCGGTACGATCTATCAAAACACAGGACTATCTCCCAATACAACTTATAGCTACACTGTCGCTGCCTATGATGCGGCGGGAAACACCAGCGCTCAATCCGCTGTCGCCAGCGCCACGACCCAGCCCCTGCCTGCCCCGACAATCAGTTCTTTTGCTGCCAACCCGGGTACAATCTTCGTCAGTCAGTCCTCAATCCTTTCCTGGACAGTATCAAATGCCACATCTTTGAGTATCGATAACGGTATCGGGACAGTCACCGGCACTACCTCAAAAGTCGTCACTCCGGCAACTACCACCATCTACACATTGACCGCTACGAATAGCTCAGGTTCAGCCACCGCAATAACTGCCGTTATCGTCAATGCCGACACCCAGGCGCCCACGATCCCGACTAATCTCGCAGCCACCGTTATCTCGGCCAGCCAGATCAACTTATCGTGGACGGCTTCCTCCGATAACGTCTCTGTGTCCGGGTACAATGTTTACCGGAACGGTTCTCGAATCGCCGTCGTTACCTCCGGCACATCGTACCAGGATACCGGGCTTACTCCCGCAACGACGTATACGTACACGGTCTCCGCGTATGATGCCGCAGGAAATACCTCCGGCCAGTCCAGTCCAGTCAGCGCCACCACGTCTCCCTCAACCGGGGCAAATAGGACCTACACAACCAGTTTTCCTCTCACCGAGAATCCCATCTCCGAGAACGGAAATTGGATTAATGGTGGAACCGTTGGCCTTGACTGGTGCAATATCGCGACGACTGGTGGAAGCCCAGGACTTGCCTATGGGACTGAAACCGGATCGATCGATTATAACGATTCGACTGCTCTGCTGACAGGGACCTGGGGACCTGACCAAACAGTCCAGGCGACAGTATATACGACAGTTGCGAGTAACAGCGATTGGGAAGAGGTTGAATTGCGTGTCAGGAGTTCCCTTTCTGCCCACAATTGTACTGGATATGAAATTAACTTCAGCGCGGATCCATCTAACCCATATGTCCAGATAGTGAGATGGAATGGACCTTTGGGTAGCTGGACTGAATTAGATGGTACTGGGTCTTATGGTGCTAAGAACGGGGATGTAATCAAAGCCACGATTAGCGGGAGTACGGTTACTGCATATATCAATGGTAATCCGGTTCTAACAGCTACTGACAGCACATATTCCACAGGCAGTCCCGGGATGGGCTTCTATGTACAAGGGGTCAACGGCATAGATAGCGAATATGGATTTACGAGCTTTACGGCTACAGACGGGTCATTGGTTGATACCCAGGCCCCAACTATCCCGACCAATCTTTCTGCCACCGCTGTTTCCTCATCGCAAATCGATCTCTCCTGGACTCCTTCTACGGATAATGTTGGAGTAGTCGGTTACAAAATCTTCAGGAATGGATTACAGGTAGGCACGTCCGCCATCGACAGCTACAGTGATACCGGCCTATCTGCCTCCACCACGTATACCTATACCGTTTCTGCCTACGATGCCGCACTCAACAACTCCGGCCAGTCCGATCCGGCCAGCGCTACTACCTTGAACCCTCCTCCTCCGGGAAGCGGTCTTGCAGCAGCCTATAACTTTGATGAAGGAACGGGCACGCTCGCACATGACCTTTCAGGCAACGCCAACACAGGTACGCTAACCAATGGCCCGACCTGGACCACCGGAAAGTATGGTACTGCGATCAGCTTCAACGGGGTAAATAATTACGTGCTCATTCCCAACTCATCTTCCTTGGATATCTCCGGTCAAGGGCTAACCATTGAGTTCTGGGCCAATATCACCAATGTCAGCGGCAGTGACGGTGTCTTGTTTGCCAAGCCGTGGAATCCGAGCTCCATGAATTCCCCGTATTATCAATATGGCATCGAGTTCTCCGCCGGCCGGAAACAACTTGACTTTTACCTGGGATTCACCACCATGGCCTATACGTATTTCTCTATGACCCCAGCCCTGGCCTCCTGGACCCACGTTGCCTTCACGTATGACGGCGCCGCAGTCAAAGGTTATTTGAATGGCGTCCAGCAATTCTCGACCGCAGAGACCAGGAGCATCCAGGCGCGGGGCAACAGCCTGCGGCTGGGAGTCGACGGCGCATTCGGCCAGCCCTACCTGGGCGAGCTTGACGACATCCGTATCTACAACCGTGCCTTGACTCAATCCGAGATCCAGACGGACATGAATACACCGGTGAATTAGGAGAGGTACGGCGGGAAGACGCTGAGTATACTGTTTTCATCCTTTTGCCAATAATCCGCGGAACATAAAAAGGAAAGCGGCCATGATAAACAACCCTGCCCAGAGATAAACCTGTTTCAGGTTCTCCTTCATATAAAATAGAGAAAACGGCACAAAGGCAGACAGCGTTATCACCTCTTGGAGGATCTTCAGCTTTGATATTTTTTGATGAGAACTGGCTTTTAGATGAGTTGAATCTAAGAAAAATGGAGTAGTGTCTCAAGAAAAATCCACCATAGAAAAATCGACTACAAGATATGACAATCCCCTCCTACTTTTGAGCGCCAACCCTGGAAGGAAAAGTGCATTAATGATTACCAATGAAAGCATCATGTTCTTGGAATATCCAAATATCTGAAGAGAGTCCAGTTCTATATCCTCTTTCTTGTTTTTCGTCTGGCCAACCCGTATATGAGAAGGGGTAGTTTAAAAAATGCATTCGTCAAGTCGCGACCGCTGACGAGTCCCAATCGCCGCGCTTTTCTGAGGATACGGATGACCTGCGGTAGATCGTAGAACATCGACCGAATTCGGTTCCGGATTTGCTTCAGCTCTTTGCGCCCGTATTGGTCCGAATAGACGGAACCGCCGATATGGTTGTAGTAGTACCCCGGCGTTTCTTCAACCACTTCTTTTAGGGGTGAAAACTTCTCAACGCGGAGTTTCTGGAAACTGATGGAATCCAGCTTGATCTCCTTCGCGAACTTTGGGATGTAGAGCATCTCTTCTACCGTCTCGCCGATGTTGCCATAGATGAAATATCCATGCAGATAGAAATCGTACTGTGTCAGGACCGAAAATGCATCCCGGACTTCCTGCTGGGTGATGCCTTTCTGAAGCTGGTTCAATATCCTGTCGTGGGGCGACTCGACTCCGATCAGAAAGACCTTGAATCCCGCTTTTTGGGCTTTGTCGAGGACATGGCGATGTTTCGCGATATCAATCCGTGCCTGGACAACAAAGATCTTCTTGATCTCGTTCTCGATAATCAGATCGCAAAGCTGTTCGCTCCGTTTCGGGTTCGTGAAGAAGTTGTCATCGCTGAAAAGCACCACGTCGGCCGTCACCGTCTTCAATTCTTCGATGACCGAATCAACGGGCCGCTCCGTGTAGCTCCTCTTCTGCCCAAGGGGATTGAGACTGAATGTGCAGAATTTGCATTTGAACGGGCATCCCCTTGTTGTCAGCACGGTATCGAAGGTGTGGCTGCTGATTTGAATACCGAACTTTACCATGCGGTAGTGGTGCTTTCTCAAGGAACGGTCGGGAAACGGAATTCTCGTGATGTCAGGCAGAGAATGGATTTCGTTGTGGACGATTCCTCCGTTCTGCCGATAGGAGAGCCCACGGATATCCTTGCATGGGATCCCTGTGACGATCTGTTTGATGATCTCTTCGCCCTCACCTCGTACGATCATGTCGATATTCGGGCAACGGTCAAACAGACACTCAACTTCCTCCGTTGCCTTATAGCCTCCGACGACTGTGCAGACCTCACGAGGCAGCTGAGATACAAAATCACAGACCTCCTCGAACCGGGATTCCCATCGGATGCTTACGCATAGAAGATCGATTTCATCCCTAATGAACTTACTGAGCACCTTCGGGTCCTGGTAGGCGCTCTCATGCCGAAGGTCAAGAAGCGTCACCTTGCCGACGAGATCTTTCATGCTCGCGACGATATACTCAAGGCCGGTTGGAGGAAAAACCCCAATAAGTGCCGTAGCATCACCGAAATAGGGGTTCAGAGCGAGAGCATGCTTATACTTGATCCTGTTCGGATTTTTGGTGCCTTTGAATGGGCGACCCTGCGTTTGTTCCTTTGGCCATGGATGTTTTTCGTTTGCCATCGATCAACCTCTTATCAAACCCCTATCTCAGTTCAAAACCTCCTCTGACCTATTAGCTCAAGTAAGCGAAATGCGCAAGATTAAAAGGCAGAAGATATAGTTCGGTCTCTCTCATGGTCAGAGTCATTTGCCGTCGAGCTCCGATAGATGAAACTGGATTGGCGGACAGCACCGGGGTGGAGGGTAAAGTACAACCCTGCCATCGCTCCACCTCTCAGAGGGAAAATGCCAAAACCGTATCCTTTCTCCTTGGGAAGATTTAAGAAGGAGTCATGTACCGTAGCGCTGAGGAAATTTCCTAAGGCTGCACCGGCCAGAACGTCTGACGGGTAATGCGCTTGAGCTTCAACTCGTGCCCAGGCAACACCTGAACCCAGCACAATGTTTATGACTTTCAGCGGGATCTTGACCTCTTGAGGTATTTCAACGGAATCAAGATTTCGATTACTAAGGGCCACCGATGAGAAGGCAGCGGAGGCTTCTCCCGATGGAAAACTTTTATTGCCCCCGTTTGGTCGAGTACGACCGGTGGCATCCTTTAGCAAGCTTGTTGCTCCAGCTGTCACCAACTCCGCAGCCCCCTCAACGACCATGCCTTTCAACTTCGAATATACCCAATCCTTCGAATCATCACCGCTCGGAGTCGCAAGCGCAGTGATAAACACCTCTGTATAGAGAGGAACCTCTAAGTACAAGGCGTCATGTGACGCATTGCTGGTAGACCCAAAAATGGGTGTATGGCCCGTAGCCCAATGCGAAACTTTTTTGTCCCATTTACTCAAACCGAAAGCGAGCGCTCCTGCCGCGGGGATGAAAGTCTGTGGATCTACCAGGGCGTTCAATGCCGCACGGGGGATCTGCTTGAGTTCTACCGGGTAGATCGCATCCTGGCCCCAACCCCGACCATTACTTAAAGTACCGCACCCTGCCGCGGCAAAAAGGACGAACGCCAGCGCGAACAGCGCCACCGGATTGGAATGTTTCAGACCACAGTAAGTTAGCATAATCTCCATCTCCTTTTTCGCAGAACGATGTATTCCGGAAGTATCTAAAGGGAACCATCCCCAAAGATATTTCATCGGAAACAACGACGGAGGGTTTTCTCACCCTGCTTGAACAATTATTTCTCGGCCTTAAGAAATGGAATGGGAATTAAATACGAGAAGTAACTGGGGTTTTCTAACAACGCAGAACAGGGGTTTTTTGTTCGAGACAAGGCCATAGGGAACAGAAAGGAGACACCTGCTCGATAGCATTGATTTCTGGAAGGAAGACGGGAAACGAAGCATTTGATCCTAAAGCATTTGATCCGATTGATCCGGAGGATATCAATTGGTTTTGAGAATCCGGTGCCAGGAAGGGCTCATCTAAATCATCATACTCATACTGTGCCTCTGGAGAAAAACGATCATCCTCTACTATGTCGCAGTAAATGAGGTAACTTGAAAGGATTGGAACAGAAAGAGAAATTATCAAAGCGAGAAGAATCCGAGGTTTTTTCAATCCGCTAAGCATGCCCACCCCACCTGATGCGCCGAGATTTTACATTACCAAAATTAGTCCCTCATTAAAGAAGAATTAAATTTCCTTAACTTATAGAGGGATGCGTCCCCACTCAGAAACCATCCCACGTCAGATTAGCAACTCATTATCTGAAGCAATACTCATGCCATACCATTATAAAATATAACTTAACGAAAAATATGGGGTAAACTAAAACTCTCTTCGGAAATCTGATAATAATTTTCCCACCTTTCTCCATCTTGTACGGGAGGAACTCAACACGCCCTCCTGACCATTAATTAAGGCTCTAAATTATTTCCTTAAAAGGTTGAATAGGTTTCTCACTTTTATTGATTTCCGCTTGAAATGTTGCACTCTGAAGGAAGATACTAAAAACAATATTACAGGAAGGAAACGTTGAACGGGGGAGGGTTGGTGGCTTGTTATTAATGTCATATTCCAACGGGAAGGATGGGTTCAAATGTTCATAAAAGGATGCTTAACAATATACTGACATTAGTGCGGTGGGAAGGTAATAAAAGCAGGGACAATGATCTGACTGCTGAAAATCATTGCCGGGGCACGGGTTTGGTCGGAGTGTGGATAAATCCAGACATCATCATTGAAGGCTTTAGCCTTCCACCAAGCTCCAGGGTTAGTAGGACAACTTAAGCGGAATATACCCTCCGGCCAAATAATAAGCCAGTTTCACCAGTTCCGCAGTGAAGTCGCGCAATCCATTCTCCTGGGACCACCAATGGTCAAGTTGGTATGAATTAAAGCAGGCAGAAGGGAAGATCTTAATTTGGAATGGGCCGCATACATGTCGATAGATGAGGTAGCTCCGCCGAGTATGAAAACCTGGTGATAGGAGCACGGCACTCTTTACGTTTTCCTCTTTAGAAAGAATCTCCGCAACCTCTCTCGCCTCTATCAAGGTTATTAGACCACGAATGTTGGCTACAATGATTTTGAAATCCCTTTCTCTAAGCCCAAGGGCTTTCAGTTCTTTTTTTACGAGACCTGGGTAATCTTCGTTGAGGGCAAATGGTCTATGCGACGGGGCAATTCGATGCAAGACGACAATTAGTCTCTTCACCTTTCCCGACGATAGCAAATTCATCCCATTCATTACGATGCCCCTATCGATGAATCCAGAGCCTTCGAGAATGGCGACATCGGCAATATCATTACCCCCGGGCGCCATAAATCGGCCTGCTCGCATCAGGATTGCCACCCGGAATGAAAAAATAAGAATCATTACTAAAAATAGAGAAAGACAGATTCCTCCCCAGATCCATTTGGCCTTATGTTTCATATCTTATCCCAGTCGGTATGATCGTTCACCGTTTTTCTAATATTACTCAACCATGAGACAGAGTCAACCCATTTTGAATGGAAATATTGACAAGGATGAGTATCGTATCTCAACCGGAAAAGTGGGTTCGGAAGTGCAGGGAGTAGCAAGCTATCCGCAGATGAGACCCTATCATTAGCATGTCCCCACTTTAGCGTATCCGCTCCTTGTCTCTGCTCTTGAAGATTCTCGAATATTGCCTATACTCTTGATAGGGTAGCTTCAAAATACAGTCTTTTTCCCCCCCAAATACAGCATTCACCCTATTGCTTTCTCAATTAAAGATAGGATATCCTTAATTCAGGCTGGAATAGTTCCAGATTACAAAAATTCATGAAAGAATCGATTATCAAAAAGATGAGAGAAGAAAGGCTGAAGTTAACCCCCCAGAGGCTTGCGGTGATTGAAGTGTTGGTCGATAAAACCCCTCTTCATCCAAGTGCATATCTTATTTATCACGATGCAAGTAAGAAGGTGAAGAGTCTGAGTTTATCTACGGTCTACTCCATCCTGAACGAGTTTTCTAAGCGTGGGATCATAAAAATGCTGGAATTTGACAAAATGGAAAACCGCTACGAGTCGAACATAACAGAGCATATTAATTTGATTTGTAAGGGCTGCAAG
The DNA here is from genome assembly GCA_963765435.1 of uncultured delta proteobacterium. Lineage (GTDB taxonomy): Bacteria > Desulfobacterota > BSN033 > BSN033 > UBA1163 > UBA1163. The sequence goes on along the minus strand of CAVXWK010000001.1, from coordinate 1,621,153 downwards.
AAGATTTTGGATTTCAAACTTCCACTCAAAATTGATACCAATGAGGTTGCAAGAAAAAGTGGTTTCCGTGTGACGGATAGCCGATTTGAATATTATGGGTATTGTGAGGAGTGTAAAAAGAAGTGACTTCCTCACAAGACTTCGTGAGCGTATTTGTCAATTCACACAACGGAAGGAGGAAATATTATGAATGAAGAAAGCAAGTCCACGGTAACGGGCACGGCTGACAAACACACTGCCGGCGGCGGCACGACGAACCAAGACTGGTGGCCGAACCGGTTGAGGCTCGATATCCTGCACCAGCATTCCTCCAAGTCCAATCCGATGGGCGAGGGTTTCAACTACGCAAAAGAGTTCAAGAGCCTCGACCTGGCGGCCGTGAAGAAAGATCTCGCGGCGCTGATGACCGACTCGCAGGACTGGTGGCCGGCAGACTTTGGCCACTACGGCCCTTTGTTCATTCGCATGGCGTGGCACAGCGCCGGCACGTACCGCACCGGCGACGGCCGCGGTGGCGGCGGCAGGGGCCAGCAGCGCTTCGCCCCGCTCAATAGTTGGCCGGACAACGCCAGCCTGGACAAGGCGCGTCGCCTGCTCTGGCCGATCAAGCAGAAGTACGGCCGGAAAATTTCCTGGGCCGACCTGATGATCCTCGCTGGCAACGTCGCCCTGGAAACGATGGGATTCAAGACCTTCGGTTTCGGTGGCGGTCGCGAGGACGTCTGGGAGCCGGATCAGGACGTCTATTGGGGCGCCGAGAAGACCTGGCTGGGTGGCGACAAGCGCTATTCCGGAGAGCGGGACCTCGAGAACCCGCTCGCCGCGGTGCAGATGGGCCTGATCTATGTCAACCCGGAAGGCCCGAACGGCAACCCGGACCCGATCGCTGCGGCGCGGGATATCCGCGAGGTCTTCGCTCGCATGGCGATGAACGACGAGGAGACGGTGGCCCTCATCGCGGGCGGCCACGCGTTCGGCAAGACCCACGGCGCCGGTGATGCGTCACTGGTAGGCCCAGAGCCGGAAGCCGCCGGCATCGAGGAGCAGGGCCTGGGCTGGAAGAGCAGGTTTGGCACGGGCAAAGGCAACGACGCGATTACCGGCGGCCCGGAAGTCATCTGGACCAACACGCCCACGAAGTGGAGCAACAACTTCTTTCGAATCTTATTTAGCTTTGAATGGGAACTGACGAAGAGCCCGGCCGGTGCGTACCAGTGGAAGCCGAAGGGTGACGCAGGTGCCGGTACCGTGCCGGATCCGCACGACCCGTCAAAGCGTCGCGCGCCATCAATGCTGACCACTGACCTTGCCTTGCGGTTCGACCCTGTCTATGAAAAGATTTCCCGGCGCTTCATGGAAAATCCGGATCAGCTCGCGGACGCGTTCGCCCGGGCGTGGTTCAAGCTGACACACCGCGACATGGGCCCGCGCGCACGCTATCTGGGCCCGGAGGTTCCGGCAAAAGAGCTCATCTGGCAAGACCCCATCCCTGCCGTCAATCACAAACTGATTAATGCACGGGACATCGCCTCCCTCAAGGGCAAGATCCTGGCTTCCGGCCTGTCAGTGTCGGAGCTGGTTTCGACCGCCTGGGCGTCGGCGTCCACCTTCCGTGGCTCCGACAAGCGCGGCGGTGCCAACGGTGCCCGCATTCGTCTGGCGCCGCAAAAGGATTGGGAAGTCAATCAGCCAGCCCAACTGGCGAAAATCCTAAAGACCCTAGAGCGCATCCAGAAAGCGTTCAATAGCGCCCAGTCTGGCGGTAAGAAGGTTTCGCTGGCTGACCTGATCGTTCTGGCCGGTTGCGCAGGCGTCGAGCAAGCTGCGAAAAATGCCGGTCACAAAGCGACGGTTCCCTTTACGCCGGGACGCATGGACGCCTCGCAGAAGCAAACCGATGTGGCCTCCTTCGCCGTGCTAGAGCCGAAAGCGGACGGCTTCCGTAACTACCAGAAGGCCCGCTATGCCGTATCGGCCGAGGAATTGCTGATTGACAAGGCGAAGTTGCTGACCCTGACCGCACCCGAAATGACGGTGCTCGTGGGCGGCATGCGTGTCCTGAAGACCAACTTCGGAGGGTCCCAGCACGGCGTCTTCACCAAGCGGCCGGAGGCGCTCACCAATGACTTCTTCGTGAATCTGCTCGACATGAGCACGACGTGGAAGGCAACCGCGGAAGACGATGACGTGTTCGAGGGTCGTGATCGCGCAACGGGCGCACTCAAGTGGACCGGCACCCGTGTCGACCTAATCTTCGGTTCGAACTCCCAACTCCGGGCCTTGGCGGAAGTCTACGGATGTGAGGACTCCCAGGAGAAGTTCCTGCACGACTTTGTAGCGGTGTGGAACAAAGCCATGAACCTTGACCGTTTCGACCTCGCCTGATCGTAGCATAAACGTCTTCGATGGCTTCTGGCAGGAAGATGAAACACGATCAGCTAACGAGCCTGTAGGAAAAGTCAGTTTTTTAAAAACGCTTCTTCTGCTGGATCAAAAATAGGAAATTATTTTTTGTCATCAAAAGTTTTTACAATCCTTGCTGTAATGTTCCTGTTCCCATGATATTTTCCTACCTCGATACCCTATTACCCGATCCCGCCCCATTCACGCAAGCGCCAGGCCGTATCGATGCACTTTAAAGAGATTGTGCACCGCACAGTAGAGCACCCACTGGCTGTTCACTTTTCGCTTCCCTCGAAGGCTAAATCTGTTCAAGCCTAAGGTGGAACAGATATTCCCAAAGACAGGTTCTGCCGTCCCAAGTCTCCGGTTATAGATCAGCCTGCCTTTTACCGAATCGATCTTTCGCTTCATCTTCTGGGTAAACGTCTCCGGCTTCGACCCTGCACTCCCCTGAAAGAAGTATACCTGTCTTGCCTCCGTACGGTCCGGATGTCTCAGGCATTTCTCCCGTAGCCCACAGACCCGACAGTCTGTCAGTCTCCCATGAAATTTGACCGCCCGCTGACCGTTAACCACCACATTCCCCCCATTGCGGTAAAGTCGCTTACCCGCGGGACAGATGCAGTGCGTCTTGTCTTGGCTGATCGTAAAGTCTCTGTGTGGCCTGTATAAGCCGGCCACTCCGAAGTACTCCGCCCTCTCTTTTCTAAATCGCTCCTTGTATCTGTCCACCTCCGAAAACCGGGGATCACGCTTCCTAAATTGGGTGTCCGCAATGTAGGCATCAATCCCCTGTCCCATGACCTCCCTCATGTTCACCTCGGTATGAAACCCGCTGTCAGCCGTAAGCTTCGCTTCCTTGAATACGTCCTTTTTGTTACCAATGGCTTCGAAGTTCTCCTTCGTCCCCTCGATCATTGGGAGAAGAAGTTCATGCTCCTGCGCCACCCCAAAGGCCTCCGCATGAACGATGACCTGATGCTTACCATCGACCACTGCAACCCCGTCATAACCCTGGATCACCCCGTGGGAGGTCTTCATCTTGGCACTCTCATTGTCCGTGATGTTGCTCTTTACGGGCTTACCCGTCTTGCCAGGTTTGTCTTCATTCTCCCTCAACCATGCCTTGATCTTCTTCACCTTCCCCCGAAGCGTCTCCACATACTGCTCCTCCTGCTCCATCACTCCCCGCTCTGCCTCGGTTACATCCACCTCCCGGTGCCGCTTGACGATCTGCCGAATCGCCTTCTCCATCCTCTCTCTCTTCTTCTCCAATTCTCCCTTCGTCCCGCTCCATTCCTTAGAAGCATTGGACGGTAGCTTGCAGCCATCCACTGCAAACATCTCTTTCCCGATCAACCCCATCTCATCGCAGATCAACAGAATCTCTAAAAACAGATGGATGATCTCCTGACCCGAGGTCGAAATGAAGTCTGCAATCGTTGTAAAGTGGGGCTGCGTATCCGCCGAAAGCGCCATGAAGATAACGTTCTCTTGACAACACTGCGCGATCTTTCGGCTGGAGGTGATCCCCCGAGAGTAGGCATACAGGATGATCTTTAATAGGATGGCGGGATCATAAGCAGTAGCCCCGGTCTCGTCATTTCGGTACCGGGTATCAAAGATGGATAGGTCGATTTCCTTGTCGATCAGATAATGAAGGCTATATTCAAAGGTTCCAGGTAGGATCTGTCGGTCAAAGTGAATCGGAATAAACTTTCCTTGGGAATAATCATAGTCTTTGTATCTCGCCATCCAGTCCTCCTAAGCGGTCTCCGCTCTCTTTTCTGCTACTGATATGGCGATATTATCATGCTTTTAAGACTTTTTCTACAGCCTCAACGACCGGCTCCAGCGGACGGCGTATCGCCGCCGCTGAACCGGATCGTTATCCTCACTTTCAAGGCATAATCTTCACCCTCAAGGGTCACGCTCCAATCAAAATTTGTGGGTGAAGCAAACACCCCCTTTCTCAACTCTTCCTTCCTGAAATCCACGAGGGGCCAGCCAATTTGATACAGCATGTTCGATTGCAATTAGTAATCGATAAGGGGTTATTATTCTCTGACTTAAGGTTTTGATATATCTTTAAAATCAAAACCTTTGGGCAGGTGCGTATAATGGCAAGTATCCGGAATTCCGCTTTGCTTCACTTCGGGTACAATCTTAAACAATATCCACGGTTCAGATTCCCAAATTCTTCGCACCAGAAAATCTGCTGTTCCACCTCCAGATGTTCTCTTGATTCCCTCTCCCAATCGAACATTTCGACATGAAGGCGATTGGAAGCCCAAAGCATAAAGGCTCACAACTGCTCACGATAAGTTGACATTCCCGACATTTTATAATACCAATAGCTAAATTACAGTCTATCCAGCAATGGGTGGAATGATAACTGAAGAAATGGAGGAAAAGCTAAGGTGAAGACGATCACCAACAAGTACCTCGTACCCGAGCGCAAGCGGGAGGAAGATGCGCTCCACGAGAGCGAAAGACGCTATCGCTCTTTATTTGAGAATATGCTGGATGGATACGCGTACTGCAAGATGCTCTTCCATGATGGCCAACCGCAAGATTTTATCTACGTGGATGTCAATCCCGCATTCGAAACGCTAACGGGCCTAAAGAACGCTGTTGGGCAGAAGGTGAGTCAACTTATTCCTGGTATTCAAAATTCCAACCCGGAACTGTTTGCGATTTACGGAAGAGTTGCATTGACTGGCAAACCGGAAAAATTTGAGACCTACTTGCGATCTTTGGGGATTTGGTTCTCGATCTCTGTATTCAGTCCCGCCAAGGAGTATTTTGTGGCAGTATTTGAGAACATCACTGAGCGGAAGAAGGTCGAAAGTTCGCTACAGGTGCGGATGCGGCTGATGGAGTTCGCAGCCACCCATTCACTGGAGCAAATCTTCCAAAAGACGCTGGACGAAGTCGGTGAAATCACCGACAGTCCGATCGGTTTTTATCATTTGGTTGAGGTGGACCAAAAGACCCTTTCACTTCAGGCCTGGTCCACCCGCACGCTCCAGGAGTTTTGCACCGCCCAGGGGAAAGGGTTACATTACAGCATTTCCGACGCAGGCGTGTGGGTCGATTGCGTCCATCAACGCCGCCCCGTTATCCACAACGACTATGCCTCCCTGCCACACCGCAAAGGGATGCCGGAGGGCCATGCCCAACTGAATCGCGAATTGGTGGTCCCCGTGATGCGCGGCGACTCTATTGTAGCTATTCTGGGTGTAGGCAATAAGCCGTCGGACTATACCGAAAAAGACGCCGAACTCGTCTCTTACCTGGCCGATGTGGCTTGGGCAATCGCCGACCGCAAACGGGCTGAGGAAGCTATCAGACAGCGGTCTTTGGAACTTCAGCAACTCACCGAGACACTTGAACAACAGGTGCAGGAACGTACTGAGGAACTGGTAAAGGCCAACCAAGACTTGCGAGATCTTTCCTTAAGACTTCTTTCAGCCCACGAAGAGGAGAGAAAGAGGGTTGCCGGGGAAATCCACGATACCATTGGAGCTTGTTTGAGTGCAGTAAAGTTCAAAGTGGAAGACGTTCTGAGGCAACTTGAACAGACTACCCATTCTGCCTCAGAACGTCTGAGAATCATTATCCCCGTCGTTCAAGAAAGTATTGATGAATGCCGAAGAATCCAGATGGATTTACGGCCAGCTATGCTTGACGACCTGGGTCTCCTGCCAACTCTTTCCTGGTTTTTTAGGAAATATCAGACCATTTATTCAGGGATTCGGTTCGAACAGGAAATTGACATACAGGAAGACGAAATACCGCATGTTTTGAAGATCATCATCTACCGGGTCACTCAAGAGGGGATAAACAATAGTGCCAAGCATAGTAGAGCCGACCTTGTCCGCTTGTCCCTGCGAAAACTGGAGGGCAGATTGGAACTTGTTCTCAAGGATAATGGCCAGGGTTTCGATCTGAAAAAAGTGCTCGGTTCGGAGAGCACGAAGCGGGGATTGGGTCTAACGAGCATGCGGGAGCGGACCGACCTTTCAGGAGGTTCTTTCGCTATTGAATCCGTGGAGGGAAAAGGCACGATTGTTCGTGCATCGTGGCCTTTTTAGATCAGGGCTTGCAACCCCTCTCTCAGGATCGTATAGTCTTCCACAATGACGATGGTCTGCTTTTATTTGATATCATACTCCCTTTTTTTATACGAACCCTCGGACCTTTAAATATTACATCCCTCCCGTATTTCGCCTTAACACCTTAACACCTCAAAGATTATCCATCATTAAATGAATAGGATTAACCGGTTATATTTAAGACAGCTGTTTAGGGAGGGGATAGACACGCCTTAACACCATTAAACACCTTCTTTGTGGATGCTGTGCACCTCAGGTAATGGAGAGGAGTCTTTGCGTCCATGAAGAAATTCTACTGTGGCATTAGTGTTCCGGTATTCCTCGAGCATCCCAGCGAGCACCTTGCCTGCCGACGCCCTATCCCAAAATACCCGGACTCGGTTACGTAGTTTCGGAAGGTTAAAGATTTTGGGGTTATCCATCTTTATGTAACTCAAAACGACTGAGGTAGATGGAATAGGCTGAAGAGAGCGAAAACCTCTTTTATTGAATTATAGTGGATTGCCTGAAGGATTTCACATCCCGGAATAGAAAATGGTGCAGAGGGTTTTTGTACCACATCTGCACCACGTGATTTTGGAGCTAAGCTATTGAAATAATTGGTGGCGGTGCAGGGATTTGGCGGGCATGTGGTTGTCATCCATTATCCTACGCCCCGCCTTGCGGGGCTTCTGAGGACAGGTAGCGCAGAGAAGTGAAGAGGTTACTCGGATGAATTCCGGAGGATGGGTTTATTTCGTATGGGCCTGAATACTCTTAACAATTAACATCCTGGCATAGGTGGTAGGAGGTAGGCCTTCTTTATCAGCAAGCTCTCTTAACCTCTTTATGAACTTAGGCTCCAGACGTAATGAAATAACTTCTTTCTTGGGTCGAACAAAAACCACATTTTTTGTTGTCTTGAAGTCATCGTGATAATCGGTTGAATCATGCGTGTCCCAAAATTCCCTTTCTTCCTTTAAAGTTTTAAATTTTGGCACTTTCATTCTTTCCTCCTTCTATAAAATCGCTTTTCCTTTTCGGTCATGTCTCTGGCAGTAATGATTTTTGTCTTTTTATATTTTAAGACCCACACGATGAATAGCAGCCGTCCCCCATGAGTTTTTCCATAAGCAAGATATTTGCCTTCTTTGCCCCGCATCATAAGGGGTGTGTCACCATCATTAAACAATACCTCTTCAACCTCTTCCGGTGAAACCAGGTGATTAGAAATATGATCAACTGTTTCCTGATCCCATGAGATTTTTTCTATCTTCAAGATATCCTCAATGTGTTAATAATGTAATACATTCTTAATAAATAATCAAATGCTTATCAAGCCAAAGTAAAGATAAAGAGTTAGCCTTTGGATTTGAAATTTAGCGGCTTCCATAAAGAAGTTTGGGCATTTCCATTAAAATGAAGGTGGGGAGACGAGGCGGAGGGATTTGGCCGGCGTGTGGTTCTGGAGGAGACACAATATGAAGGAATTTTCGGAAAGCCAAGAGGGTTAATAAGGAAGAGGTTGCAGAGCGCGGCAATCTGTACTACATTGAAACATGCTGTAGCACAAATGAATTTTCCGCTGAGATCCGATGAATAATCAGGAGGGGGTCTGGAGATGAAGAAACTTACCATACGGGGATCCCGCCAGTTGTTGTCACACCTGGACCGTTTGCTGGCAGATGAGGGGGAAGTGATGATCACTCGTCGGGGAGAGGCTATTGCTCGTTTAACACAAATCGAGAAGAAGAGACCCATTCCATCGCATCAAGATCTTCGAAGAAGAATGTCTCTCATACGGAAGGGAGGCGAAAGGGTTGTCCGTGAGGATAGAGATCGACAATGAACGAAGTCATCTACTTTGATACGAGTGCCCTGGCCAAGTGGTATCTTAACGAAGCAAGATCCGATAAGGCGATGGGGTTCTTGGTTGTCCGATCTGACTAAGAAGAAATTTGGTGGCGGTGCAGGGATTTGGCCGGCCTGTTGTCCTGGAAGGGACACAATATGAAATAGTATTCCTCTCCGGAAGCTCGATCAAGAGCTTCACCCCGGACACTGCGGATATGAGGAGGAAAAGGGTAATTCTGAAAAAGGGGAATTAGACAAAGAAAGTAAAAATAATCAAGGAGATAAGAAAGCGTAAATGGACGTGTGGGGGCGTCTGTTTACGCTTTTTTGTTTCAACATTAGCACGGGATTAGCACGGGATGAAATGCAACGAATGGAACACTAATAACTTCGGGGCTTGTGGAGGGTGGAAGAATTGCTGCGTCCAAAATTGCCAGGTCTAAAATCATTCCTAACGGTATTGGTGCGTTAAAAGCTGAAGATTTAGCTGAGGTGGAAAATCGTATTAGTGATGAATGGGTATGGTATATGGAGTCTCTTAAAGCTAAAAGGTTCGGATTGGTGAATCATATTGAAAAGACCGTCAAGGTAATATTGGCTATCTGGTCGAGCAGGTATCATGTGAATGGTCAAGCTAAACAGAAGGTGCATATTATGAAGGCATTGGGGCATTATTATTTTAAATTTGGCGTCATGGTTACTTTGACGTTTGACCCCAAAAGAGCTACAAAATTGGGTGCCTGGTGTGTTCTAGGGTATAGAGTGAGGGCGTTTATTGACAAGATTAATAAATGGCGTGGGTCCAGGGGGCTGTCGAAGATCAAAGGGTTTCTTCACGTAAATGAAGATCAGCCGGGTAGTGGTTATCCTGCACCTCATATAGTTTTTCCAGGATTAAAATACCTTGCTCCTCATGATGTGGTAGCGGAATTGTGGGGGCATGGGTTTATAAAAGTGAACGTTGGGGGGTCTGTGCATCCGGCTGAGTATGCGTGTAAATACATAACTAAGATGAAGGGCAAGGATTTTATGATGGCGATGATGTGGTTCTTTAATATTAGGACTTACACATTTTCAAGAGTGTTTAAGTATAGGGGTGAGGATAAGGCAAGTAGTGAATGGGAGTTCCTGCGTAGAGGAAGGGGCAAGGGTGGGGGGCTAGAAAGTTTAGAGGATGCTGTTAAAAGGTTCAGGGATGAGGGTCATTACATATTCAATATTGGTTTGCTGGGGTTGAGAGCGGGATATACAGGGGTGTTTGGTTCTGGTTGAGTGTTGAGTTCTTGGTTGTAAGTTCCTCTTTCCTTATCTATGAAAAAGGTGTACATTATAACTCAATTGAAGTAGGTAAAGAGGCTGGTCCGATTGCACAGGATATTTACCGAAAAAACGCGTTCTGGGTGATGCGGCGGAGAAAAGTGGTATGGACTCTGAACTGATCAGGAAAATCGTAGAGGAAATTGTAACTTCAAAGATACTGCTAAATTGGCGTTTTTATGGGATTGAGCTTGTTTTACTCATTATAGCTTTCTTGTTTTATAGCTTTGTGAGACCTTACTTGACTAAGAAGGGAGAACAGTTAGCAAGGAGGTCAGATATTAATGCTGTATTAGAGGAACTAAGGAAAACGACCCGTTTGACAGAGGAAATTAGGGCTAATATCGAGAAAGAGATTTGGATAAAAAAGGAATTTAATATTCTGCGCCGCCAGAAATTGGAAGAGCTACTGGTATGGCTCTACGAGTACAAAGATAGGATATATGCGGAGATGCAAGAGAAAATGTTCGCTGGGAAACCTACCGGTGGGGTGAATCCATTAGACCGTGCAACAGCAATCCATAAATTGTATTTTCCCGAATTGGATGGAGAGATGAGTGTGTTGTATTTGGCCGATGCGGCCTTCTCGCAATGGCTGGTGGATGGTATGGAACAGCGGATTGAGGATGTGAAAGGCGGTAAGGAATTCCCGGTACTGAAAGATAATCATATAGGCAAATTCGGCGAACGTTACAAATTGATTCTGTCATCGATAAGGGGAGTAGAAGATAAGGCAAAAGTAGTAATGAATGAATTGAGGAGCATATGAGTTTGTTGTTCATGGAGTCGATCATGTGTAGTCCTTAGAGGACTGGAAAGAATTGCAAAAATTAGATAACCAGAGCAATCGCTTAAGAACAGGATTAACATGACGCACAAGGAACCTGCTGTGATTTCACAGAAGAGGGTGTCCGATTAGCGGATAGATCAAAAGAAAAGGGCGGGCGGCGGAAAGAACGGAGTGCCGACGCCGCCGGATGCTAATGCCCCCACCACTCGCTGCGGCCACTCCTGCGAGCGAGGGACATGATTCAAGAACACCCGGTAGGCCGTGAGTTCCCTGACTGGAAAACTACTTTCCTCTTAAAAGAGAGATCAAACTCACTCGTTCTGGTATACAGTAAAGCTTGTTCTTCCTTCTCAACTTGACTAACTTGTTGTTAATGTCGAAGGGAATGATGAGGCGTTGAGTTCGGAGCGGATGTGTGGCTCCCCAAAGCTACCGAAACTGGGCACTGTGAGGTGTCTGCGACTCTTTAAGTATGAGATTATAGTTTGACCTACAAAGTCAGAAGATCCCTCACTGTTAAGATCGGGGGGGAGCCAAGTCTCTCAACATCTTGTCTTCATCCTGGCTTGTTACGAAATGGTCGCCGATTTTTCGGCCAGATGAATTATACTCCTGTAGCTCTCCAAGGTGTTTAAGAGGGTCGGCCATGAAGGCAAGATACTTGAGGGCAATGCCAGGATCATCTGAGGGTGTTGCGAGAGCAGATATGAATTGATCGCAACCAAAAGCTTTACACTCATTCCTGATGCCTTTCCATACATCGACAGCCGTCTTAGTGGCATCAGCGGTGGCCTCTCGCATTTTAAGATGAAGGCTCGAGAGAGATCTTACGAACCCACGTATACGAGGTTTGAGATCAATCTCATCCGGCATGGCACTTACCACTTTCTTGAATTTCGCAGTGACATTTTTATCCCTAAGACCCCTAAGCAGAACTTCCCTCTTTATTCTCGGGATTACGGTGCATGCGCTCTGAAAGGGTGCTCTGCGGACGACATTGAAGCTTACCGATTCAATATAAACCGGCATATGCTGATGCTGGGCATAATTTCTTAATCCGGAGCCGAAGATGTACTCTATATCTGAGGTCTCCATGATCTTGATTGCTTCAGTGAAAGCTTTATATTCCTTCGAGCCGCGCCCGTAGACTCGAGAGATGGTTGTGCACGTTTGGTCAGTATATGCCTTTGAAGCTGCTAATACATTGAGAATCCGGCGGTCCAAGATAAGACGCTCTTCGGCAAAGTCCGTCCATTTGGCGCGGGAGTGGAGTGCATGTTCAAGGGCGTAGCGTAGCAACTCCAGCTCCAGTTCTTTAAAGTTGTCGAGGAGCAAAGCATACCTGTGTTCAATATCAAGTGTCCCAAGGACCACTTGGTGACAGTGGTCAAGTTCCTTGTAGTGAGCAGGGGAGATCTCTTTCCGGAATTGTTGTCGTTCGAGGTCGCCGATAAAGTACTTCTCATCCATGATCTTGGCTTAACATTGATATACGGCATTTCCGATGTTTTCGCAAGTGCGATCTTGGAGAAAGCGGAACATACATCTCGCCTGCGTTTAAGTGACACGGGGGCCTGGAAATACTGAGAAAGAAATAATTGATGGTTTATATGGTAGAGAGAAGAAACCGGGAAAAGCCCGGCCTGAAGCGAGAGCGGGCGGGCGGAACACGCTCCTTAGAAGCAAGAAGGCATAACCAAAGGCACATAGACCTGCGCGGCGGTGCCCTTAGTGGAGCATGATTTAAGGGGGGGGACCGCCTGCGTGAGTTGGGTTAAGGGGAGGAGCTTGGGCTGGATGGTGCTGGCCCCGTTATTGACTTGACTACATTGTTAATGTCGAAGGGAGTGATGAGGCATTAAGTTTGGGTGGAGTGCCTGGGTCCCTGAAATTCATGGAGGTGGGGATTGTGAATTGACGGTGTTCCTAAAGAAGAATTAAAGGAAGGGAAAAGTTCCTTGAGATTTTTGATTCGCTTGTAGCTTCGTTTTAGTTTTGCTTTTTCTCAAAAAGGTCTTTGTAAAGCAAGAAAGTTCTGACATCTTTTTCATCAACAAGTAACTTGTAGTTTTGATCTCGCTTTCGAACTACCGGAACGAATTGGTCATTGATCTCGTAAAAGTAAATTGCCTTTTCGTTATTTTCTTTCATTGATTTTCTTAACCTCAAAGATGTGGTCATGATTTCTTTGTTGGGGAAATCCCCTTGATCGTAAGACTTAGAAGTCACGCTATCGAGAATTGCGGCGTTAACAACGGTAGAGACTTTGTCGGATGCGATGGGTATCGGCATCGTGTCATATGCTTGAACGCTTGAGATCGACGCTAACTGGTTGTTCAATTGAGCCAATCGAGCATCGAGCGTTTGGGTGCGATAGATAGGTATCGCAATTGCCGCAAGGATCCCGAGGATTACAATGACAATGAGTAATTCTACCGGGGTAAATCCGTGAGGGAAGTCTTTATCTTTCATCTCAGGCCTCCATTGGGGAATAATTTAAAGTCAAAAGATTTAAGAGGTTGCAAGTAACCTTCAACTCCATTATAGCACACTTCAAACCCTAGTCCTATGTGCTTCAGCTGGTTTGATTCTACGTAATTACGTATCCGGGTGTCTTCTTGAATAGTTTTCCTGACAGCAGGAATTCGGCATCGAGCATTTTTGAAGTTAACGGCTTCCTCTTCTAACGTAATGGTCAGATTCTGCTTTCGGAGTTCTTCATAAGGCACCTTTTCTTTCGATTTGTTGTTTATCAAAATGGGAATTAAGGTTACCGTTATATTTTTCGGAGTAAAAGTTTCAGGAGTCTTTTCGTACCATATATTTAAATCGAAATCACTTGAAATTTTGGTTAAATCGAATTTGAATGTGACCTGTTCTTGTAACTTCCTTCTGCCAAATTCGGCTTTTTCTTGGGCCTCTGCATGTTTCAGTTGGGAGGTATTAAGTTGCTTTGTAAATAGGAAGGTGAAGGATGAAAGCAAAAGGGTGGGGATGACAATCATAAGCGAAAAATATTCCTTTTTCAGAAGAATACTCCAGCTTCCTTCTTTCTTGCGAATGAGGAGTGCTATGAGAATCAGAGATAGAAGTGGGATCGAGGTCGCTAATAGGTCAAACATGGTTTCCGTCCTTGATTGAGTGACTTTGCATGTGGTTTTAGAGGCAAATTTACACCCGTTTGAGGAGCGTGTCAATATCAGGGTACAGATTTTTTTGAGGAAGTAATAAACAGGCAAAGGATTTGGGGGGGCTTGGGTGTGGGCTTGTCATTCATGCCATATTCATTCATGCCATATCTCAACGGTAATATGTAAGAAATAGACAAAGGAGTTCTTGAATTAATATTTTCTTTTTGTGAGTAAGAGCGGCTCGAATGAAGAATGCCCGAAGTTTAGGGGCAGGGGTTTTATATACTATAGCGAACGACATAGAAAAGTAGTCATTGCGAGGAGCGAGGCGACGTGGCAATCCCGCGAGATTGCTTCACTTTGTTCGCAATGACATGTTGAGGATGTCAACTTATTTTTGTCGTTCGCTATAACCAGGAAACAAGAGATTTGGTGGCGGTGCAGGGATTTGGCCGGCATGTGGTTGACATCCATTATCCTACGCCCCGCCTTGCGGGACTTCTGAGGACAGGTAGCGCAGAGAAGTGAAGAGGTTACTCGGATGAATTCCGGATGATGGGTTTATTTCGTATGGGCCTGAATACTCTTAACAATTAACATCCTGGCATAGGTGGTAGGAGGTAGGCCTTCTTTATCAGCAAGCTCTCTTAACCTCTTTATGAACTTAGGCTCCAGACGTAATGAAATAACTTCTTTCTTGGGTCGAACAAAAACCACATTTTTTGTTGTCTTGAAGTCATCGTGATAATCGGTTGAATCATGCGTGTCCCAAAATTCCCTTTCTTCCTTTAAAGTTTTAAATTTTGGCACTTTCATTCTTTCCTCCTTCTATAAAATCGCTTTTCCTTTTCGGTCATGTCTCTGGCAGTAATGATTTTTGTCTTTTTATATTTTAAGACCCACACGATGAATAGCAGCCGTCCCCCATGAGTTTTTCCATAAGCAAGATATTTGCCTTCTTTGCCCCGCATCATAAGGGGTGTGTCACCATCATTAAACAATACCTCTTCAACCTCTTCCGGTGAAACCAGGTGATTAGAAATATGATCAACTGTTTCCTGATCCCATGAGATTTTTTCTATCTTCAAGATATCCTCAATGTGTTAATAATGTAATACATTCTTAATAAATAATCAAATGCTTATCAAGCCAAAGTAAAGATAAAGAGTTAGCCTTTGGATTTGAAATTTAGCGGCTTCCATAAAGAAGTTTGGGCATTTCCATTAAAATGAAGGTGGGGAGACGAGGCGGAGGGATTTGGCCGGCGTGTGGTTCTGGAGGAGACACAATATGAAGGAATTTTCGGAAAGCCAAGAGGGTTAATAAGGAAGAGGTTGCAGAGCGCGGCAATCTGTACTACATTGAAACATGCTGTAGCACAAATGAATTTTCCGCTGAGATCCGATGAATAATCAGGAGGGGGTCTGGAGATGAAGAAACTTACCATACGGGGATCCCGCCAGTTGTTG
This sequence comes from uncultured delta proteobacterium, assembly GCA_963765435.1. Lineage (GTDB taxonomy): Bacteria > Desulfobacterota > BSN033 > BSN033 > UBA1163 > UBA1163. Next base: position 1,606,092 of record CAVXWK010000001.1, on the reverse strand, counting down.
TCACACCTGGACCGTTTGCTGGCAGATGAGGGGGGAGTGATGATCACTCGTCGGGGAGAGGCTATTGCTCGTTTAACACAAATCGGGAAGAAGAGGCCCATTCCATCGCATCGAGATCTTCGGAGAAGAATGTCTCTCATGCGGAAGGGAAGCGAAAGAGTTGTCCGTGAGGATAGAGATCGACAATGAACGAAGTCATCTACTTTGATACGAGTGCCTTGGCCAAGTGGTATCTTAACGAGGCAAGATCCGATAAGGCGATGGGGTTCTTGGTTGTCCGATCTGACTAAGAAGAAATTTGGTGGCGGTGCAGGGATTTGAACCCCGGACACTGCGGATATGAGCCGCATGCTCTGACCGACTGAGCTACACCGCCGGATTATTAAGTTTTACCGAATCCCCAATAATTGTCAATACATTTATCGGACCAAAATTCCGATTTAGGGAGTTGTCATTGCGACTGAAACGAAGCAATCTCGCTCTTTTCAATGAGATTGCCACGCAATGACTAAACGGGGAGAGGAAGACCATAGGAAAGGATGCCCTTTTTGAGCGGGTTGTGTTATGATCGTTTTCGATGAAACGTAAGAGTCTGAGAAACGTGATCTTTCTTCTGGTCTCTCTGGCAATTATTCCTTACGCCGTTGAAGAACCGTTTGCGTCATCCCCTCATTTCGATTTTAATATTCAATCCCATCATCTGATCATCCAGATCGATCCCTCCCGGCACCTCCTCAAGGCAGAGGATCGGCTTGAGATAGACGTGAAACGGGGAAGGTCCCCAACCCTTTCACTCCTCCTCAATCCTCACCTGAAAATCACGCGGATCGTTGACCAGAGAACAGGCCAGCCACTGTCTTGGTCCGAGGTTAATTTTTCGTCACACGCCAATCGGTTGGATCTCTCCCTTCAGGAAGTGGAGGAGCCTCTGATTCTCTCGATTTCTTATGAAGGTTCTATCTATGATCCCATCGTCAAGGAAAAAGAGCTTCAATTAGCAAGCGTAGATAAGACCTCCGGGCTTATCGGCTCGGAAGGGGTCTATTTGTCATCGGAGTCACACTGGTATCCTGATAAGCCCGATTCAATGGCGACATTCCAGGTCGAGGCGACCATTTCAGACCCATTTCGAATCGTCACCCAGGGGGAACCGGTGTCTGAAAAGCTTAAAGACGGTAGCTGGACAAGCAAGTGGGTGAATGCACTGCCGGCTGGAAGCCTCACGCTCGTTGCCGGCAAATATTCTGTCAAAACACGGAACGTCGATGGCGTCAAAATCTCCACTTATTTTTTCCATGAGGATGACCGGTTTTCAGAAACCTTTCTCAATAGCGCTGAAGAATATCTGAAAATCTATTCAGACCTGTTGGGCCCATTCCCCTTCAAAAAATTCGATATCGTCCAGAATTTTTTCTCAAGGGACTATGAAATTCCCACTCTCACTCTGCTCGCGCCGGAAGCCATCCGGCAGGGGAAAGAATTCCTCAAGCCGGGCGCCCTGGATCATGAGATCGTCCACTCCTGGTGGGGGCACTATGTCAGTGAGAAGCGTGGCACGGGCAACTGGGTGGAGCCGCTCACCACTTATTGTGCCAATTATTACGATAAAGAGTTGAAGGTTGGAAAGGACGTGGCCCATAAATACCGGCAGGATGTGATGCAGAAGTACGCCATTAAGGTGCCTCTTTCAAGAGATTATCCTCTCCGGAAGTTTGAGGGGAAAGAGACGGCGTTGGACTCACAGATCGGCTACGGAAAAGGGTCCATGGTCTTTCATATGCTCCGGAGGGTGATTGGGAAAGACCTCTTCTTCGCCAGCTTGAGACAATTTGCAATGCGATACGGGGGAAAACAAGCAAGCTGGGAGGATATCCAGAAAGTCTTTGAAGAGATGAGTGACAAGCGGCTGAATCGCTTCTTTTCTGAATGGTTAGATCGGCCCGGCGGGCCCCAACTGAAGCTGGAAAATGTCGGAGTTCAGGCCATCGCCGATGGATTCCTCATCTCAGGGGAGGTGGTTCAGGAGGGGGACGTATACGAACTTCCCCTTCTCGTCGAAGTTGATGATGGGGTGGGAAAGAAACGCCTTATTTTGGAGGTTTCGAAGAAAAGAAGCTCTTTTTCCATGGAAGTTCCCAGAATGCCGTTAAAGCTCACTTTGGATCCCGATGATCAACTCTTTCGAAGGTTGTACCCGGAAGAAATTATCCCCGGATTGAATGCGTTGCTGGAAGACCCCGAGAAGGTCCTTATCCTCTCGGATCAAGGGGATGAGGAAAGTCGAAAGATCTATTTTGAACTGGCCAAGAGGGTGAAGGAGCTAAAGGGTGGGCAAATCCTGTCGGCCAAAGAGGCGACCGAAGAGAAACTGAGAAACTCCTCTGTGATGCTTTTAGGTGAAAGCTGGAAAACTCCGATCCTCTCCAAGCTCCTGTCGCATCTTCCAAAGCCCGTGGATCACAAAGAGGGTTCATTTTTTATGAAGGGGGAGAAAGTGGAGGAAGATGATGAATCCCTTCTTCTAAGCTTTCCCAAGCCTCTTTCTCCGGGGAAATGGGTGAGCCTCTACTTTGGACGGTCTGCCGGTGCTCTTTCCCGGGCTCGCTCCCTCTTCTTCTACGGCTGGGATAGTTACATCCTTTTCAAGAATGGAAGGCCGAAAGAGAGGGGAGATTTTCCTCCAAGAAGCTTTTTTCTCTCCCACAACTTCTTGTCCAAAGATGATTTCGTCAAAATGGAGCCGCAGCGGTTGAGGGAGCATGTTGCCTATCTGTCCTCCCCTGAGCTGGCCGGACGGTTCCCGGGAACATTAGGTTATCAAAAAGCGCAGACGTACCTGATCAAGCAACTGGAAGGGATGGGATTGACGCCGGTTACTCAATCCTTCTCCATTACCGTAAAAGAGGTCAAAAATGCAACCTTGGTTTTGAAGGCGCCAAATAGGGAACAGAAACTTAAGGCCATTCCGTTTCGGTTTTCCGCACAAGGAAAATGGGAAGGTCCTTTCCTATGGATGCGTGAAAACAAAAAGGATGAGATGGACAAACTCTCTGATAAAGGGGCAATGATTTTTCTGGATCTCACGAAAGAGTTTCACTATGACCAGCTTTTAAGAAAGGTGAAGGAAGTTCAACAGAAGGGGGCCAGAGCCATTCTTTTCCTGACGAAGGAAGAGGATTTAGATTATTTGGCGCCCTATCTCACTTACCCTTCCTATTTCCCTCCGAAACTGGATGAGAAGCTACGCAAGAGAGAACAGGGAGACAGCCCTGTCCAGCGTTTGATCGAGGCTTCGAAGGTAGCGGCAGTGGCCAGGGAACCGGATTTCTCAATTCATATCCCAGTCTTTTTCGTTCCCTACACCCCGGGGGAGGAGGATTGGACGAAGGGCATTCTCGACCAGGAGGATGTTTCCTTCGAAATCGGTCTTCAGTTTAAGAGGACGCGGTTTAAGGATGCCAATATTGGGGTGATGATGGAAGGCCATGATCCAAACAAGCAAAAGGAGTTTCTGCTCCTGGGTGTCCACTATGATTACCTGGGCAAAGATGAAAAAAGTGGAAAGACCTATCCGGGAGCGGAGGATAATGCATCAGGGGTTTCAGCCCTCTTAGAAATCGGAAGGTCTCTGGCGAAGAGAAGTACGGATTTAAAAAGGAGCGTGATCCTGGTCTTCTTCGGAGGCGAGGAGTGGGGATCGTGGGGATCCCGTTACTTCATCAATCACCCCTTTGTTCCTCTGACACAGATCAAGGCAATGTTCTCTTTGGATACGCCCGGCGGGACCACGGACGAAAAAGAGGTCTTCTTGATCGGAAGCTCTATCCAGCCCTCTCTGGCGCAGCTAAGCCGGAGGTTCTTGGAGCCCTTGGGAATCAGAGAAGGAAGGAACATCGACCCGAATTCGCTCGAGCTTGGGAGGGATCATTATCCTTTCCATCAAAAGGGGATCCCGACATTAGACTTTGTCGCATCGGATTGCAAAAAGACGCGTGCCTCCCGCGATCATCTCGAATCCGTCAATTTTGAGAGGCTCGCAGATGTGAGCAAACTCATCTATCTGACCGCCTATGAATTCTTAACGGAGCCGTCCAACCCGATAGGGAAATAGGCAGACGAGAAAGGAAGGGACGCGATGACGTAACCCCCCTCTATCCCCCCTTAGGCTAAGGGGGGATGAAGAGGGGTTATGACACGGAAAAGCGGTGATGAGGAGAGAGGTTTATGCGAATTGGGTATTTTGATTGTTTTTCTGGAGCCAGCGGGGATATGATTCTCGGTTCCCTGATCGATGCCGGGCTGAGCCCTCGAGGGTTGAGAGAAGAGCTGAAAAAACTCCGAATCCCGACCGTCCGTTTAAAAACGGAGAGGGTTTTGAAGGGGGGTCTCGCGGCTACCCAGGTGATCGTTGAAGGAAGAAATGAGAAGAGAACCCATCGCAATTTGAAAGAGATTCTGAGGATCATTGAAAGAAGTGGCGTGGAAACCGATGTGAAGGAGAAGAGCAAGGAAATTTTCAAGCGAATTGCTTCGGTGGAAGCGAAGATCCACCGAACTCCGACGGAGGAGGTCCACTTTCATGAAGTGGGCGGGCTGGATTCCATTGTCGACATTGTCGGGTCGGTATGGGGCATCCGGCAGATGGGGATTGAAAAGATCTATGTCTCCAGGGTGAATGTAGGAGGAGGATTTGTAAAATGCGAACATGGAACCCTTCCGGTCCCAGCCCCTGCCACGCTTTCGTTGATGGAAGGGAAAACGATCTATTCATCGGGAGCGGAGAGAGAGCTTTTCACGCCCACGGGCGCCGCTCTCCTCACCACACTGGGATCTGAGTTCGGTTCAATGCCTCCAGTCAAGATAGAGCGAATTGGCTATGGGGCCGGCCGGGCCGACCTTCCCCATCCCAATCTTCTGAGGCTGATCGTCGGGACCTTGGGATCGGCATTTGGAAAAGAAAGAGTTGCCGTCATCGAAACGAATATTGATGACATGAACCCTCAGTTCTACGACTATGTGATGGAAAAACTCTTGGCCATGAAAATCCTCGAGGTGTTCATCACTCCCATTCTGATGAAGAAGAGTAGGCCAGGCCATCTGCTCACCGTGATTTGTCCGTCTGAGATGCTGGCTTCCGTGACACAATTTCTTTTAACAGAGACGACGACGATCGGCTTGAGATGGCATGAAGAGGAGAGGGCGAAGGCCGATAGGGAAATCATACCTTGCCAAACGAAGTATGGAAGAATCCGTTTCAAAGTGTCGAGATGGGAAGGCAAGATCGTCAACCTCTCCCCGGAATATGAAGATTGTAAGAAATTGGCCTTGGAAAAAGGAGTTCCTCTTAAACAGATCTTTGAGGAAGCGAAAAAGGAAGTCATTACCCTCCAAAAAACTGGGCTGAGGACTTCCCACCTCAAAAAGAAATAAACCCCGACAAACCCATGGGTGATTGGTATTATTGTCATTTTCCATCGGCGCGAGACGCCTAACTCAGCCTATTTTTCGTTTTTTCACTTCCTTGATATTTACGCCTATCGAGCTTACATTATATATTAAAGAAGGGAGGTGTTTTCGATGAATTACAAAAGGGCCCTTTATTTTATAAGCGTTTTGTCAGCCCTGGTCCTTTTCATGCCTTTTCAAGGACGGGCTCAATTATTTCCGTACGAGGGAGGACCAACCAAACCAGGTACGCATGCCCCACTCATCACCCATGCCTTTGCCGTCGAGAAGGGATATTATGGATATATTTGGAAAATCTATCTTGAGGCAGATGATCCAGATGGGGACATGCTTCGAATCGCCTCGATGGTGGACGAGGTGGGTTATGGTCATTACCCGACCGATTGGATCTATCTGAAGCCGGAGTATCAAAAGCACTTCACGGGGTATATCCAATGGAATACGTACAGTACGAATGCAGGGTATCTGCCTGAGTGGACACAGATTACACTGAAGGTTGCTGTATTTGACAAGGCCGGGAATGAGAGCAATGAGGTCGTTCTCCCGTTCAGTTTCGAGTTAACGCCGAACCAATATGCGTATACCCTGCCCGCTCCTTTCGATCAGGGGAATCTCCCAAGGCTGGGGTATGTCGATGTCGATCTTTATTATCCTGGTGAGGGGGGGTACGGCGGAATAGGCCGCTGGTGATCCCGATCCTTGTGCTGCATGCAGAACCACTCAATTTTGAGGGCCGTTGCTTAAGCGGCCCTTTTTATTTCTTCTTGCTTTTCTCAATGGGGAATGGTAGAAATTTTTTATCATCTTATATTCCATCGTACGGGAGGGATACAATGAGCCAAAATATCTTTCGAAGGAATTCGGTTATCGCTTTGTGGCTGCTGATCGTTCTGAGTGCGACGTGGGTGGGCTGTACGACAACGGTGAAAGAGCGCCAGCAGGGTCAGCCTGCAGGAGAGGCAACGTCAGAGGAGGGGATGGGTAAGTATTATTATTTTGACGATGTCCGTGTCCCAAGCGAGTTGAATTATAGGCAGAATAAGTCCTTTGTCTATGAGACTCCCGGATTTAAAGCGGGTATTCTGGTTTTTTCAAAATGGCGTCTCGATGTAGACTCCTTAATGGATTTCTTTAACTACCAAATGGGAAAAGACAATTGGAAAGCAGTGAACAGCTTTAAGGGGAAAGAATCCATTCTCAATTTCTCAAAACCGGATAAGACCTGTACGATCAAGATTGTTGAAAAATGGTATGGTACGACCGTCGTGGAAATTCGAGTGGGTCCGTTAGGAGAAAAGAAGATGTAAGAGTCACGTATGCTATTGGATCAATTCAAAAGGGCCATTGACTGCCACCGTTTAGTGGAAAAAGGGGATCGGTTGATTGTGGGTGTCTCGGGGGGGGTGGATTCAATGGTCCTCCTCCATCTATTATACGCCTGCCGCGAAGCGTTTGACCTCTCACTTATCGTAGCTCATGTCAATCATGGTCTCCGACCCTCCGAGTCGGAAAAAGAAGCCGGGATGGTTCAGAAGGAGGCGGCACGGCTTAGCTTGCCTTTTGAATACGGACAATTCAATGTGAAAGAATTTCAAAAGACGATGGGGCTCTCTCCGCAGGATGCAGCCAGAAGGATTCGTTTCCACTTCTTTTATGACCTTCTCCAAAGGCATGAAGCACAAAAGATCGTACTCGGCCACCACGGGGATGATCAGGTGGAGACGGTGCTCTTAAAGCTAATTAGGGGATCTGGGTTACAGGGCCTAAAAGGGATGCTTCCCATTCGGGAAGGAAGGGTGATTCGACCTCTTCTTGGAGTGTGGAGGGAGGAGATTCGAACCTTCGCCGCAGAGAAAAAGCTCCCTTTCTTATTAGATTCGTCAAATCTCAAGAGCGATTATCTTCGGAACAGAATCCGCCTGACTCTGATTCCGTTGATGGAAAGGGAGTATCAGCCGAATTTCAAAGAGATCCTCCTGAGGACCTCGAACATTCTCAGGGAAGAAAATGACTATTTGGAGAAGGGCGCCGAGGCAGCGTATCAAGAGATCGTCCGGAAGGAGAAGGATACCCTTTTTTTTAAATTAGCAGAATACCGATCCCTTCATCAAGCCATTCAGTGGAGAGTGATGAAGAAGATCTTAGAGAGAGTCTATGACTGGGGAGCAGGGGTGGAGGAAGGAGACTGGTCAGAGGTTGATAAGATTTATCAGAAATTGCACCAATCTTCTCCAAGTTTTCTTCTCGAGTTGCCCCATGGCGCCTGGGTTGAGAAACGCTACGACATGGTTTCGTTGGGAAAGGGAAAGGTAAAGCCGTTGCCGCCTTTCGAAGTTGAACTTCGCTTCCCGGGCAGTACCTTTATTGAAGAGATTGGAAAGGAGGTGGTTGTTGAGGAGACGGATCGACACCAGCTTAAAGATTACAATGGACCTGCCAACACAGCTCTCGTGGATTACGGAAGCCTGCAATTTCCGTTGAAGATGAGGAATTTCAGACCGGGCGATCGGTTCCATCCGTTGGGAGTAAAAGGAACTCAAAAGTTGAAAGAATTCTTTATCGATCATAAGGTCCCAAAGGTGGAGAGACCCAAGGTCCCCCTGCTCGTTTCAGGAGAGAGGATCGTATGGATCGTCGGGTATCGCATTGATGAACGGGCAAAGGTGACCGAGAAGACAGAAAAGGTTTTGGTAGTAAAGGTCGTTTAGAAAAAACCATCCACTTCCCCTCACTTATTCAATCCAGCAAACCCTGCAACAGCCCTTGACAACCGGCGGAAGATTGGGTTAATAATTCCTAATTCCTATAGAAAAACTATGATTTAATAACTCATGAAAATATCAACGAAAATCAGATATGGGGCAAGGGCGATGTTAGAGCTTGCCTCTCGTTATGGGGAAGGGCCTATTGAGTTGAAGGAGATAGCCAGGAAAGAAGATATTTCCCTAAAGTATCTTGAGCAGGTGATCAATCCGCTTCGTGCTGCGGGTTTGGTGAAATCAATTCGTGGGTCCAAAGGCGGGTATTCATTAGCGAAGGCTCCTTCTCAAATCTGTTTGTACGATGTGGTTGAGTCCTTGGAGGGGGCGCTCAATTTGGTTGAATGTTTGCATGATTCGAAGGTCTGTCAGAAAACCTCCTCGTGTGTCACTCGAGATATCTGGAAGGAGGTTTCGGATGCCATCTCGCAAATTTTTTATTCCGTTACCTTAGAAGATATGGTTAACCGGAGAAAGGAAAAAGAAGGACGCGACTCGGCGACGTACCAGATCTAAACGCGCTATGCGCATAGCGCTAAGCGCTCAGCGTCATTTCTTGGTGTATAGCGATGGCAAAAATAGCCAACTTTATCTCTGAATTGATAGGACGGACGCCTTTGTTGAAATTGAATCGAGTCACCGTGGGGTGTAAAGGCCAGGTCATAGCGAAACTCGAGTCCTTTAACCCCTGCGGAAGTGTGAAAGACCGCATCGGCTATGCGATGATTGAAACGGCTGAGAAGGCAGGTTTGATCAAGGAGGATACGGTTATTTTAGAACCTACGAGTGGAAATACGGGGATCGCTTTGGCATTTATCTGCGCAGCGAAGAAATATCGCTTGGTTCTGACGATGCCGGATACCATGTCTATTGAACGCGTTCATCTTCTTAGAACGTTTGGAGCGGAGGTCATCCTGACGCCCGGAAATGAAGGGATGACGGGTGCGGTGAGGATGGCGGAAGAGATGGCTTCAAAGGATGCTCGATATTTTATTCCACAGCAGTTTAAGAACCCTGCGAATCCCGAGATCCACCGAAAGACCACCGCTCTGGAAATTTGGGAAGATACGGATGGGCAAGTGGATGTCTTAGTGGCGGGCGTGGGAACAGGAGGGACGATTAGCGGAATTTCTGAAGTCCTCAAGAAAAGAAAGCCGGAATCCAGAGTCATTGCCGTGGAACCGAAGAATTCTCCAGTCCTTTCAGGAGGGAGACCAGGACCCCATAAGATACAGGGGATCGGCGCCGGTTTTGTTCCAGAAGTGTTTCGAGCGGATTTGGTCGATGAGATCGTTGAAGTATCGGACGAGGATGCCGGAGGAATGGCAAGAAAACTGGCCAAAGAAGAGGGGGTATTGGCAGGGATCTCCTCCGGTGCAGCGGCATGGGCAGCCATTGAGGTAGCCAAGAGGCGAGAGAGCGAAGGGAAGATGATCGTCGTCATCCTGCCCGACACGGGAGAACGATATATCAGCACCCGGCTGTTTAATGGGATAAAATAAAAGTTCGGAGTTCAGGGTTCGGAGTATCAATGCCAACAGTTACAAAATCAAAGCTAACTACGAATTATTTTCTCCGCATTCCGCAATCGAATCAGGGGGTGATCTTATGGTATGGATCATGGGTGGCCCCGATATGGGGATGGATTAGAGTTAAGAGTTAAGAATTAAGAGTTGAGAGTTGAAATCCCAATTCTGAATCCCGTGGTCTACAGTTAAACTATTCGGAGGCAAAACATGGCCAAAACCATTGAGGAGATAAATGACAAGATTAAGAAGGGAAAGGCTGTCGTGTTCACGGCAGAGGAGATTATCGGATATGCTGCTGAAAAGGGAGTGAAAAGGGCAGCTCAGGAAGTAGATGTTGTCACCACAGGAACCTTTGGTCCAATGTGTTCCTCGGGGGCCTATTTCAATGTGGGACACACAAAGCCCCGGATCAAACTGGGAGGGGGAAAGACCTATCTCAATGACGTCCCCGTCTATACGGGGTTTGCAGCCGTCGATTTTTTCTTGGGTGCAACAGCGATGCCGGAAGATGATCCCAGGAATAAAATCTTCCCAGGGAAGTTTGCTTATGGGGGAGCCTATGTCATTGAAGAACTGGTCGAAGGGAAAGATGTCAAACTGACTGCAACAGCTTATGGGACGGACTGCTATCCCAGAAAGACCTTAGAGACTTATATCTCCCTGAAGGATATGAACGAAGCCTCCCTTTTGAACATCCGGAATGCGTATCAGAATTACAATGTGGCAGTCAATCTCTCGGAGAAGGTGATTTATACCTATATGGGAGTTCTTCAACCCAAAATGGGTAATGCGAACTACTGCAGTGCAGGCCAACTAAGTCCCCTTCTTAATGATCCGTACTTCAAGACGATAGGAGTGGGAACTCGAATTTTTCTTGCTGGAGGCGTCGGATATGTCGTTGGAAATGGAACCCAACATAATCCGGGAGTGAAGAGGACTGATGGTGGGGTTCCTAAAACTCCATCAGGCACACTCTGCGTCACTGGAGATCTCAAGATGATGAATCCAAAATGGCTTCGAGGAACTTCCTACACGGGATATGGGGTGACTCTCACCGTAGGCATTGGAGTTCCCATTCCCATTTTAAATGAGGAGATCCTCCGGTATACTGCGGTCCGGGATGAGGAGATCCTGGCTCAAGTGGTGGACTATAGCGATTCCTATCCTCAATGTGTTCCCGGAAGCATAGGAGAGGTGAATTATAAACAGCTCAAGAGCGGCAGGATTACAGTCCAGGGAAAAGAGATTCCAACCGCTGGCCTTTCGAGTTATCTGAGAGCGACGGAGATCGCTCAGACCTTGAAAGAGTGGATTGAAGCTGGAAAGTTCTTTTTGACCCAACCCGTCGAACTCCTTCCCTCTGCCGATTCTGGGGTCGTTTTCAAAACTTTAAAAGAACGACCTATTAAAAAAAATTAGGAATAAGCACCAAATGAGAAGCAATCCCATGGGCGATTTGGCGACCCACGAAATATCGAAACTATCAATCCCCCCTCGCCCCCCTTTAGCAAAGGGGGGTTGGGGGGATTTGGAGCCGTTCGGGTCATGGCATTTTGGAATTCATTTGGGATTTGTCATTTGAAATTTAGAATTTTAGACTGAAAAAGAGGTGTCCCATGCAGAAAAAAAGAATTGTTCTCAATTACCCTCAGCATCTCGTCGATCAACCCGTCCTCTCAAAACTCGTCAAGGATTATGATCTGGTCGTCAATATCATGAGAGCCCGGATTACACCTAAGGAAGAGGGAAGGCTCGTCTTAGAGCTTACTGGGAAGAGGGCCGGGATGGAGGCAGGGCTCAAATATCTCAGCGAGATAGGTGTGCAGACCCAATCTTTGGCCCAGGACGTCAAATGGCATGAGGATCGCTGCACCCACTGCACGGCCTGTATCAGTGTCTGTCCTACGAAGGCATTGGACGTCCAAAGGACGAATATGGAGGTCTCCTTTAAACGGGACAAGTGCATTGCCTGTGAACTGTGCATTCCGGTCTGCCCTTACCAGGCCATGGAAATCCTTTTTTGATTCGGGTCGAGGGGCTTAGGATTCAAGGGTCGAAGCGGACAGATTCTCGTAAACCAACGTAAATTCACAAACGATTACTATTCGTACGCTTGATAAACATTGCAGCGGTCTCATCGACGACGTTGATTGAGACAACGTTGACAGTGCCTGCTCCGCGCCATCAGTAGATCGGGGCCAGGAATGCGGACGGTACTCTAAAAAGGTGAAACGGAAATGAGTCAGAGGGTTGTGGTGGCCATGAGTGGGGGGGTGGATTCGAGCACGACTGCCTGGCTTCTCAAGCAGAAGGGCTATGAAGTCATCGGGGCGACGATGTGTATCGGAATGACGGATAAGACCCAGGGAGGGCCGGCCCGGTGTTGCGGTATTGCAGACATCGAGGATGCCAGACGCGTCGCGCTTGAACTCGAGATTCCTTTTTATGTTTTCCATCTCAGAGAAGAGTTTGAAAAAGAAGTCGTCCAATATTTTTGCGAAGAATACGCTAAGGGAAAAACGCCTAACCCTTGCATCCTATGCAATGAGAAAGTAAAGTTCGGCTCTTTTTTAAAGAGGGCTTTGGAACTGGAGGCAGATTTTATCGCCACAGGCCATTATGCAAGATTGGATTTCGACGAAAGGATCGGACACTACCTTCTAAGAAAAGGGGTGGATCAGAAGAAGGATCAATCCTATGTCCTTTTCTCTTTGACTCAAGACCAATTTCGTCATACGCTATTTCCATTGGGAGAGCTTCGGAAAGAAGAAGTGAGGAAGAAGGCGCTTCAACGGGGTCTTCGGGTACATGACAAACCCGACAGCCAGGAGGTGTGTTTTATTCAGGAATCGTCTTATCATTCTTTTTTATCCGAGAGGCTTGAAAAGTCGTTTGAACCGGGCCCCATGGTCGATAGAAAAGGGAACATCCTGGGAAGACATAAAGGAATCCCTTTCTACACCATTGGCCAGCGAAGGGGTCTCCACCTGGCAAAAGGGAAGCCTCTCTACGTGATCGGCATCGATCGAGAAAAGAATACGATTATCATTGGAGAAGAAGAAGAGGTTTACGGTGACACATTTATTGTCGAATCTGTCAACTGGATTGTTCCGCGGGAAAGGATTCCTTTCCATCAGACCCAAGTGAAGATCAGGTATAACCATCCTGGCTCGGAGGCCGGTCTCTCACCCAAGGGGGAGGGTGAATTGGAGGTGAAGTTCAAGTCGCCTCAGAAGGCCATCACTCCCGGGCAAGCAGCGGTTTTTTACGATGGGGATACCGTGCTCGGAGGAGGATGGATCAAGGAAGTACTGAGTTAAGAGTTATGAGTATCCGATTGCGGATTTCGCCTGCCTTCGCGAAGTGGCTTCGCGCAGGCAGGGAATGCGGATTGCGGAATCGAAGTTACCGACACGGGACACGGAATGAGAGAGTTATGAGTTTAGAGTTAGAGATTAAGACTCAAAGATTAAGGGAAATTATTCAATCGATGGGGAAGGTGCTGGTTGCCTTTTCAGGGGGGGTGGATAGCACGCTCCTTCTGAAGGTGGCTCAAGATACCCTTGGGGATGGAAATGTCCTTGCTGTCACGGCACATTCTCCTCTTTACCCGGAACGGGAATTGGCAGGAGTGAGGAAACTGATTCGAACCTTAAGAACGAGACACCGCCTGATCGAATCGAATGAACTGGAGATTCCAGGATTTTCTAAGAATCCTCCCAACCGATGCTACCACTGCAAACGGAAGCTCTTCGGGGAGTTGTTGGAAGTGGCCAACGAGGAAGGGATCTCCTTTATCGTCGAAGGCTCCACCTTAGACGACGACAAGGACCACAGACCCGGAAGGGTGGCGGTTCAGGAGCTGGGGATCAGAAGCCCCCTCAAAGAAGCCTCCTTTACAAAAATGGAAGTGAGGGAATTATCCAAAGCATTGGGGCTTCCCACATGGGATAAACCTTCTTTCGCCTGCCTCGCGTCGCGATTTCCTTACGGAGAAGAAATCGATGAACAGGGATTGAGAATGGTCGATGAAGCGGAGGATTTCCTGTTTGGATTGGGGTTCAAGCAGGTCCGGGTGCGCCACTACGGGAATCTGGCGAGAATCGAGATTCTCAAGGAAGAGATGGGCCGTCTGATGGACGGCCCGTTGAGAGAGAAAGTGGCAGGCCGTTTGAAAGAGATTGGCTACCGCTACGTCACGCTGGATCTTCAGGGTTTCCGCTCGGGGTCCATGAATGAGGTTCTACAATGAGAGCCATCGCTCTCCTATCCGGAGGGCTCGACAGCACGCTCGCGGCCAAGGTGGTCATGGAACAGGGAATCGAGATCGAGGCACTCAATTTTATGACGTTATTTTGCACCTGCACCAGCCGGGGGGCTACCTGTCTGGCGTCTCAAAAGGCCGTCGAAACGCTGGACATTCCTTTGAGAATATTCAATGTCTCCGAGGAATACCTCAGCGTGGTGAAGGATCCCAAACATGGTTATGGGAGAAATATGAATCCCTGCATCGATTGCCGGATTTTCATGCTGAAGAAAGCCAAGGCCTATATGCAGGATTCGGGAGCCGCTTTCATCGTGACGGGTGAAGTGCTGGGACAAAGACCCATGTCCCAAAGAAAAGAGGCGATGCGGCTGATTGAAAAGGAGGCAGAACTCGAGGGTCTCATCCTGCGACCCCTCTCTGCCAACGTCCTTCCAATGACCGTTCCGGAAAAGCAAGGATGGGTGGATCGGGGGAAGTTGTTAAAGTTTCAGGGGCGGTCGAGAAAGCCTCAGATCCAATTGGCAGAGCATTATGGCATTCATGACTATCCATGCCCTGCCGGCGGATGTCTTCTTACAGACCCTGGGTTTGCAAAGCGTATGAAAGACTTGATGCTCCACGAACCTGCTTTTTCTGTAAACGATGTTCACCTTCTTAAGATCGGGAGACATTTTCGGCTCTCCGAAGGAGTGAAATTGGTGGTCGGGAGGAATGAGGAAGAGAACCGAAAGATCGAGACCTTTGCCCAGGAGGAAGACTTTTTATTGAAGGTCTCCGGTTTCCCTGGGCCGCTTTCTCTCTTGAGAGGAAAGGGCGATGGAAGAGATGTCGAGAAGGCGGCAGCCATCACAGCTCATTATAGCAAGGCAAAAGACTTAGGGAATACAGAAGTGGTCTATAAGATTGTGAATGAAGATCGCTATCGGTCTCTTTCTATCTCGCCTATTCAGAGGGGAGAAATTGAGAGACTGATGATCAATGAGTGAAGCTCCCAACCGCGCGGATTCCTGGCAGGCAACCAGTCTCTTGAGAGGGAAGGGAGGGGAGCAGACGGAACAGTCAATATGAATTCTGTCCAAAACATGAGACTATTGCGAAAGGGCTAAGGGAACAACCATGAGAAGAGAAATCCGGAAGATTGGAGATAAGGTTCTCGAAGGAAAGGACGTCAGTATAAAGGATGTCCTCCCCCTGTTAGGGACAAACGGACCTGATGTCTTGGACCTTGCTGCTGTGGCCAATCGCGTGAGAGAGGAATTCAACGGGAACAAGATCGATCTCTGTTCACTCCTCAGTGTCAAATCAGGAAAGTGCCCCGAGGACTGCGCTTTCTGCGCCCAGTCGGCCCATTACAAAACGGAAGCCCCTGTTTATCCTCTAATGGACATACAGCGAATAGTAGAAGAGGCTAAGGAGGCCCAGGCAAGAGGGGCGGGCCGCTTCTGTCTCATTACGAGTGGTCGGGAGGTAAGTGACAAAGAATTTGAGATCATTCTGGAGGCGCTCGGCCGAATACGAGGAGAAACAACCCTCGACCTCGATTGCTCTTTGGGAACGTTGAGCAAAGAAAGGGCAGAATCTTTGAGAAAGGTTGGGGTGACCCGATATAACCATAATGTGGAAACGGCGGAGAGCCATTTTCTCCAAATATGCACGACCCACTCTTTTAGGGACCGCGTGAAGACCGTTGAGGTTTTGAAAGAACAGGGATTCTCGGTCTGCTGTGGAGGAATCATTGGACTGGGAGAATCCCCTCAGCAACGCCTGGAACTTGCCTTCTCCCTTAAGCAACTTGGGATCGACTGCATTCCCTTCAATATTCTTAATCCCAGACCGGGGACGCCTTTGGAGAATTCAGAACCTATCCCTCCCATGGAGGTCATCAAGACCATTTCTCTGTTTCGTCTCGTTTTACCCAAAGGGACGATAAAGATTGCGGGCGGGAGAGAAGCCAATCTGAGAGATTTGCAGTCTCTTGCCCTTCTCGCCGGTGCAAACGGTCTGATTGTGGGAAACTATCTTACGACCCCCGGTCGGAATGCGGCGGATGATTTGACCATGGTCAGGGATCTCGGATTTAAATTGGGAGCCTAGGAACCGGCTGACTGTGAGCGAAACCAATCTTCGTTAGAAACGCGAAGTCAACCGCGAGAAGGAAAGGTTAATCTATGAAGCGGAAAAGGTTTGTCGATTTGAGTTTGGCCATTGAGTCAGGACTCCCGAGTGACCCTCCGATGATGATTCCGAAAATCGATTATGTCGATCACATCCAGGGCGCCGAAGGGATGAAGGAGTTCTTTCCGGGAGTAACGCCCGAACAGCTGCCCGGCGGTATGGGCTGGGCCGTAGAGTTCCTCACGTTGGCGACCCATTCTGGAACGCATTTGGATGCTCCCTATCATTATCACCCGACCATGGATAAGGGGAAACTTTCACTCACCATCGATCAGATCCCTCTGGATTGGTGTTTTAGCAACGGGGTCGTCCTCGATTTTCGCCACAAGGCCGACGGCGAAAGGATTAGGGCAGTGGACATCGAGAAGGAATTGAAACGAATCAAATACAAGGTTCGTCCACTCGACATCGTCCTGATCCAGACCGGGGCTGACGCTGCTTGGGGCACACCTGCGTATTTGACCAAAGGTGCTGGTATGGATCGCGAGAGCACCCTGTTCCTTACGGAGAAAGGGGTGAAGGTGGTGGGTATTGATGCGTGGAGTTGGGACAGGCCCTTACCTTTCCTGGCCAACGAGTTCAAGAGGACCGGGGACCCAAGGGTCATCTGGGAAGCCCACTTTGCGGGAATCGAGATTGGATATTGTCATATGGAGAAGTTGGCGAACTTGTCAGCGATCGGGAAGCCTCACGGGTTTAAGGTGTGCTGTTTTCCTATCAACATCAAAAAGGCCAGTGCAGGCTGGGTTCGGCCTGTCGCCATCGTAGACGAGAAGGCATAAACCTTTCTATAAAATTCCGGTCTTGAACAATGAAAATCCCCGCCTCGCTCCCCTGAAACTGTGAAAAAATTCGGGGATGAGGTCGGGCAAGGATATCTCCAAAGTTTTACAAATGCGATCATTTAAGAGCGTCAAGCTGACAAAAATCTGTAAGTATTCAACATGTGTTAAGGTTTTTCATCGTCAGCAGTTAGCGTAAAGAGGTACCGCTGTAAAACTTTTCCGACATCCCTGCCCGCCCTTTGCACTTGGGAACGATTTTTTAATACCTTCCCTTTTTCTAAGGGGGGTAATGATCTCCTCCCTTTGGTAAAGCCTGCCTGCCGGTAGGCAGGGGAGGTTGGGAAGGATTTTAGGATGACATTTTCTAATTAAATAGGAGCACATGAGGGCTATGATTAAAAGTTTTGGGAAGAAAAAGCCGAAGGTTGATCCCACTGCTTTTGTCAGCGAGAGTGCCTATTTGGTCGGAGATATAAAAATAGGAAAAAACTCCAGTATTTGGCCCGGCGCGGTCTTGAGAGCAGATCGATTCCGAATTCAAATCGGCTGCAATTGCAGCATCCAGGACAATTGTGTCATCCATGCGGGGGTGGCGGACGTCATCATCGGAGACAATGTGATCGTGGGACACGGCTCCGTCATCCATTGTTCCAGAATCGGGAATAATGTTCTTATCGGAATGAATACTACCCTCGGTATTTTTGCGGACATTGGCGACGACTGTATCATCGGAGCCCATTCGATGGTGAAAGATCGTTTCAGGGTTCCTCCAAGATCTTTGGCCGCAGGGGTGCCGGCGAGAATGAAGAGGGCGATAAACACAAAGGAGATAGAGAGGATTATTTCCGGAGTCAGCTTTTACGTGGCCCTCTCGAGAGACTTCAAAAAAGAAGGTCTTTAAACCAGGATGGCGACCGTTCGACGGAGCGGTTCGAAGTCTTATGCCGAAAGCCTAATGCCGCCGAATGAGTCAAAGGGAAAAATTGAGAAGAATGGAAAGTCGAGTTTATGCGGTTGGTAATATTCTACTGCTCTCGCTACTCTTAGTCGCGGCTCTTATCACAAAAGCCGGGGCGGAGGAAAAGGGCGATCCTGAGCGGTGGATGAGGGAAGCCGAGACAGCCCTCGTGCAAGTCGAGAATTACCGGGCGATTTTCCACAAGCAGGAGCGGGTCGAAGGAAGGCTCATGGAGGAGGAGACGGTCCTGCTAAAGTTCAAGAGGCCGTTTAAGGTTTACATGAAGTGGATAAAGAAACCTTACAAGGGCCGCGAATTGCTCTATGTGGAGGGATGGAACGATAATCGCATGATGGTTCGCGACAGTGGGATCATGGGTATAATGACAGTGAACATCAACCCGAAGGGGTCGTTGGCCATGAAAGGAAACCGTCACCCCGTCACCGAGTCGGGTCTGGATCACCTGGTGAAGCTCTTGGGGAATGATATGCGGAGAGGGGTCAAGGAGAAAGAGCTTGAGTTCAAGGACGTGGGCGAAGAGATCCTTTATGGCCGTAGGACCCGACGGGTTGAAGTCCTCTCACCGAGAGATAAAGCAAGAGACTATTACTGTTACCGGGCCGTATTAAACCTGGATCTTGAGAGGAGAGTTCCCATCAAGATTCAAATCTATGATTGGGAAAACAACCTCATTGAAAACTACGGGTACGAGGATCTGAGGTTCAACGGCGGCCTTAGCGATGCTGATTTCTCGCCCAAAAATCCGGAGTACAGGTTTTGATCACCTCCGGCAGACAATCACTGTATTTTTTTTACCTTCAGATCTCTAATGTCTGTTTATTTGAGGCAATTGCTGTTACTTTTTGGGTCGGGTGTAGATGGTTTTGTAACGATCGTGGAAGGCGACGATGCACGTCATGCATTCCTCAGAGGAGGTATCCACGGGTTCGAGAAGAACTTCGAATCCGAACTCCTTGTATTGGTCTGCCATCTCCGATAGACGGGGCTCATCGATGGTGAAACGTTTCTCCCAACCTTGCTTGTTAAGTTCTTGTTCTCGGGTCATTTAAAAGAAATTTTATACACCTTCACCCCGCTCTCTCCCTCAAGGGAGAGGGGAAGAAGTTACAGGTCTTCCATTCAATAGGGAAAAGTCACCTGCGACCGTACAAGGTCTTCCATCCTTCCGAGTGAGAGATGGCGTTTGGTTCACAGACTCCGACACAGGGTGCTGGTTTATCACCGTAGCCGGGGTGGCAGGGAGCGCAGCTATACCTGACTTTTTTTCGCTCCTCATGCTTTACAAAGACGACGGGTTCTTGGCGGAAGATGTCGATCTCGTCCGGCCCCACCTCGAGGATTTTGGCCGGACAGACTTCAGGGCACTTGCCGCACCCAGTGCACTTATCCGTGTCGATGACGACATACCAGTCGCCGGACCCGTCCTTAAAACCATAATTGGCTATCATTTGTTATTTCTCATTGACTCCGCAATCTACATTCCGCATTCCGCAATCGGCTTAGGCTTTTCTTGCACTCTTGGCTTTTCCCATTTTCAAGAGGGCTTGTCCGAACAGGGCTGCTCCAATGCCGCCGGCGAGCTGCGTGTCAAAAGGATAACCGCGATCGACATACTCTTTTTTATTCCAAACACGTTCGGCAGTTTTAATGCCTAATTCCTTTTCCAGTCTCTTTACAACACCGACATTCTTGGCGATCCCGCCGGTAATGACAAACGTTTCCTTTACACCCAGACGGTTCAATAGCTCCATGATTCGGTGGGCCATCGCAGAGCAGTAAGCAGCCATGATATCGTTTTCAGGCATTCCCGACTCCAACAACCCGACGACTTCACTCTTGGCAAATACGACACAGGTACTGCTGATCATGGGAGGCTCTCTCTTGATCTTAAACGAGCGGGGTCCGATCTCCCAGACAGGGACGCGGATCAGGTCAGCAAAGACTTCCATCCCCCGGCCCGTTCCCGCCGCACACTTGTCGTTCATCATAAAATTGAGGACCTTTCCTTGATCATCGACGTTGATGGCTTTGCAGTCCTGACCCCCCATGTCCATGACGGTCCTGACTTCCGGGCCATACATGAAGTTGGCCCCCCGGGCGTGGCAAGAGATCTCAGTAATGGACTGCTGGGCCATGGGGACGTTGACCCTCCCGTAGCCTGTGCCGACGCAGTAATCGATATTCTCAATTTTCATATCGGTTTTTTCTAACGCAAAGTCCATGCCTTTTCTGGCACTATCGGGACTGTCTGAACCGGTCCGCATGTTGCCATAGGCGAAAAATCCGCCATCGACCATAACGACCGCTTGAGTGCTCACCGAGCCCACATCGACTCCTGCCGTAGTCACCTTGCCTTTTTTCCAATCGATGTCCGGGTTGACCCAGTTGGTTTCAGGCCATCTCCAAAATTCCTGGATTTTCACTTCCTCTGCCATTTTTGATGTCTCATCTCCCTCCCCGTATCGTGTACGGGGCAGGCTCTCACCTCCTCCTTGAAAGGGGAGGAACATACCAGTTTCCCTCCCCTTCAGGAGGAGGGTCGGGTGGGGGTGGGGTTACCGGCAAGCGCCGCTTCGGCGGCCCCGAGAGCCCCCACATAATCAGGATCCTCCGGAACCAAGACATTCATCTCGATACTCTTTTTCAGAGAGTCAACGAACCCGGCGTTTCTCGCCATGCCGCCGACCATCACCACATCCTTGTCCAGTCCCACAATTCGTGCGACGGAAGCAATTCTGCCGGCAATGGCATTCATCACTGCTCGGGCAATATCCGGTTTGGATGTCTTTTGATGAATGAGTGAGACCACCTCGGATTCTCCGAAGACCGCACATTGGGCATTGATCGGAAGGGTTTGGGTGGATTGAAGGGTGATCTCGGACATCTCATCCACGGAGACCTCAAGCGCCCTGGACATGGTCTCAACAAATGTGCCTGTACCGGCGGCGCATTTCTCGTTGACGGCAAAGTCCAACACTTTCCCGTCAGCGCCGACTTTGATGGCCCTGCCTTCCTCTGCCCCCACATCGATGACCGTCCTTGCCGAGGGGATCAGTTTAATGACCCCGCGGGCATCGGCCGCCGCATCGAGGACGATATCGTTTGCAAAGGCCACTCGTTTCGCCGCACTCCCTGTGGCTACCACACGCTCCACATCCTTCCGGCTAATGTCCGCCTTCTTCAGGGCTTCGCTATAGAGTTGTTCCACAGCCTCTGCCTTCTTTGTTCCTGTAGGCCCCGTAGCTTTTCCGAGAATTTGGCCGTCTTTCTTAATGACAATGTGAACATTTTTTCCACCGACATCTATTCCTGCAACGATCATCATCGACCCTCTTTCTTTTTCCTCTTCAGGCGACGCCCGCATTTCACAAACGGCAACCCTG
The DNA here is from genome assembly GCA_963765435.1 of uncultured delta proteobacterium. Lineage (GTDB taxonomy): Bacteria > Desulfobacterota > BSN033 > BSN033 > UBA1163 > UBA1163. Next base: position 1,584,749 of record CAVXWK010000001.1, on the reverse strand, counting down.
ATTCTGAGGGGTGATCCATTTTGTCCGGAAAAGGCAAGACTGAAGTATTATAAAACTAATATTATTATTGTGCCTGTCTTCCTTAGCGCAGTCAGCGACCACCTATACTGTTCGTGACTTTCATGTCAATGCCTGACTGAAGAAGGGGGAGGTTTGCGACGAGACGAATAGAATAGTTTGAATCTGTTTGTTATTGGCCGGAACGTGCCCCGTCCCGCTCCCTGCGGGATAGGCGGGGAGCTTCAATCAGAAAATAAGAACCGCCCCAAGACAAGATATGTTAATTTTCTTGCTTTTAAGTATGGATTAGCTTATAATAACTTGACAAACCAAGTTGCAGAGAGCCTTATAGGCTTATAGCTTATGCCCGCAAGAACTCTAAACGACTTCTTTGCGGGCTTTTTTTATTGGCATAAAAGCGGACCTGGAGGTTCAAATGGTAATCCCATTCTACAAGAAACAGGGAAAGGGGGGTTTGAAGGTTATCGAAGTTGAAGACGGAAGGGAAGAAGAAGAGGAGGTACTCGTCCGCCACGAGATTGTCTCTTCGAAATGGAAACGGTGGAACCATGACACTTTTTCACGTGACTGGAGCGAGAAGTATTCCGTCTAACGAAGGGAATTTTTAGAAAAGGAGAATGATGATGAATATCTATGTGGGAAACTTATCTTATGAAGCAACAGACGGTACGATTCGGGAGGCTTTTGAATCCTTCGGGGAGGTAACCTCGGCGAGAGTGATCAAAGACAAGTACAGTGGCCAGTCGCGTGGGTTTGGTTTTGTTGAAATGCCTGCGCAGTCTCAGGCTCAAACGGCCATTCGAGGCCTTAACGGGAAGGAAATCCTTGGCAAGGCGATCAGTGTGAATGAGGCCCGTCCCCGTGCCGACCAGGGAAGAACCGGAGGATCTCGGATGGATTATAGCGGCCATAGAAACCGTTATTAAACCTATTTTCGCAGAAAAGAGGCTGAAACGATGTTACAGCGAAGAAGACACGGGAGGTTCCGGGCTTCAAGACCGAACCACTTGAGGCATCCGAAATCCTATAAAGTTTTATGTTCGGGTTGTGGAAAGGAAGTTGTTACTCCCGTTCCCCCACCGGCCGACAAGAAACTATTGTGTACCGAGTGCTTCAGTAAATAGAGATCATTGAGGAGAAAATATATGAATAAGAAGGTTTATGTAGCCAACCTCCCTTTTAAGGCCTGCGAACCTGAACTCAAAATGCTGTTCTCCAAAGCTGGAGACGTGATGTCTGTCAAGATTGTATCGGACAGGCAAACCGGCCAACCGAGAGGTATTGCTTTCGTTGAGATGTCAACACAATGGGAAGCCCGGAGAGCTGTCTCCATGCTGAATAAGACAGATTTTATGGGGAACAACTTGCTGGTCAAAGAGGCGATCGTCAAGCGCGGCTTCCGGGGAAGATAGCAATAAGAACGCTTAACGACAGTCATCAGGATGGAAAGGAGTCACAATGAATAAAGCAAGGCTTGAATGGGTTATGTCAGGGCTAAATCAGTATGCGTTAACCCAGGCTGAAGACAAATTTCTCAAAACGGCTTTGGGGGACTTCGATAAAAACCATGCGCTAACAGAAGGGCAGGAGGATAGACTGGAAAGCCTTTACAGGACGAAGTCACAATTGTTACCCAACAAGAGATCCGATCGTTTTGCCGTCAAGAAAAGCGTCCCCAAAAAAGTCAGGCCCCAGAGGCCTCTGGTAAGACCCAATTGATGTGAAAGGGTTCAGGAAGCAGGGATTTCGGGCAGGGCTGGCGAGAGCGGCACAGACCTGATTTGCAACGATTCCCGAGAGAGGAGATACCATGATTAAAGCAGGCGACATGTTCAAAAACATAGAAAGTGGGAGAATATTTACAGTTAAAAGCGTTGATCCCGGCACCGTCATTTTGGGAACAAAGGATGGATTCCAATCGATGTTTGTCAATCCAAACAACATGGAATCCGTATTCCTGCCCATCGTAGAAGGCGAGGTCCAGGAAAAACCCAAAGAGTAAGCCCCTCAGAAATTCCGGCGAGGCATTAAACCCAGCCGGAATTATTCTAAAGTCTAACCCTCCTGCAAACCGGCGACGCATTATTGCTAACGGAGTAAACGAGGTTAGGGGTTCGCAGCCTCGTTTTCAGATCTTAAAGAAAGGAAAACCTATGTTTGATTTGGACGCCCTATGCCCGCATTGTGATGAAAAATTCAAACTGAGCATGATTGGCCTGGAAACCAAAGAGTTTATACAATGTCCTCATTGTCGAAGAGTCATTAAGCTCGACCTCAACGATCCCGAAAAAAAGGCAATACGGGTTCCGGATTTAGCAGACTGATTTTTGGCGTCAAGCCTTTGTAGTCCGACAGGGCGGCAAGAAAGATGAAGGTGCTGTGATGAAGATAGGAGACAGGTTCAAAGATAAGACAACCGGAAAGATATACATTATAAGAATGGAAATCGGCAACGATACGGTTTGTCTGGAAGGAGAAAACGGTTTGGGCCGCAGATTGACTGGTAAAGCAAGTCTCAAACAAACCTGCGAGAAGTTGGACGACATAAGATCTTAAAGCAGAACCATTTCTCGGAGAACCAACGAAGGGTCCGGAATGGCTCTTCCCTTTGCTTCTATACCACCCCCAATATTACCTGTCTGGAACATTCAGTTTACATTTTTGTGACACCATACAACACGTCAAGCAGAAACCTTTCGTGTAAAATGATTTTTTGAGGATGGGGAGCCCAATTTTATATACGTATTTTTTCACCCTAAAATACAGCGTTCGCCCTATTTGATCCCTAAATCACTCCTGTATAATCACTGAACGGCATGAAGGAGGATATTCTTATGAAGTGTCTTCGGTGCAGGAATGTCATGATTTATGATAAATTTTACGGCCCTCATGAGTACTTTTGGGGATGGAAATGTGTTATCTGCGGGGAGATTGTCGACCAGGTGATTTTGGAGAACCGGGAATTGATAAGAATGGGCCGGGTGCCTAGCACGAGAAACAGGAAAAGGTGAGGGGGTCGATATGGGCAAGACTTTTGACCCCGGAAAATACAATATGAGCCTAAAAATGCGAGAAAGGAAGCAGTGTGATGTTTAAGACAATGCTCGTTGAAGATAACTCCTCATTTAGACGACTCGTGAAAAATGAGTTAAAGGATCAATTTCCTTCAATGGACATTATTGAAGCAGGGGATGGGATAGAAGCATTTCAGAATATCGATTCTCATCCTCCCAATCTGATCTTTATGGACATCCAGTTGCCCGGGGAAAACGGCCTTGAATTAACCAGAAAGATAAAGGCTAAATACCCAGAGATAATTGTCATCATTCTAACAACTCATGATTTACCAGAATATCGAGAAGCGGCTGCCGGAGCCAAGGCCGATTACTTCCTTTCGAAGGGTTCAATAAGCACTGGTGAAGTTTTCAAATTGGTCAAATCAATTTTATTAGAAAAAGGGTTTAATGTGGATGGTTCAGATGGTAAAAACGGGTACTCGTAACTCTGACTTTCAAGAATTCCCTCCGATTTGGCCTGCCTTTTTATCCCAAAGCATTGGCCCTTGCTTTCTGAAAGTTTCGGTTGACCAATTTTCTCAAAATTTGTATATTTCAATCAGCAATCATCAATCGTCAATGAAATGGGCGGCGGCGTAGATATTTCTTCGTTTTCGGAAAAAGCCCGCTGTCTGAAGGATACGTCCGTGAAATATGGGCGAAGTCAACCCTTCGACTCTCCGGCCTTGGATCGGGCCAAAGGCAGAGGGTTGACCCTGAGCACGGCTTCTTTGCCCCGTCCTGCAAGGCGGGGCTTGGTGCCACCGAATGGGTCAAGGATAACGATTCGGCCCAGAGCACTGCAGTTTTTTGCTAAGTCTTCCATTTGGAGGTGGAGATGAAAAAAAGAATCGTTCTTTCGCTTTCGGCCATGGTAGGAATGACTATCATGCTCATGTTTTGCCTTCAGGCTGCAAGGGCTGCTTCTTCCCCTCAACCGGCATGTCCATCCTGTGATTCTTTTGGTATCCAGAGAACTCAGGCAAAGAAAGAAGCTCCTGCTTTTTCTCTCAAGAGTTTGGATGGAAAACAAGTTTCCCTCAGCGACTTCAAAGGAAAACCGATGCTCATTGTCTTTTGGGCGACTTGGTGACAAGCTTGCAGAGAAGAGCTGGTAGCTCTTGAAAAATTCTTCCAAGGAAATAGAACTCCGTTAACGATCCTTCTTATTACAATTGATGGAGAAAGAAAAAGAGCCGCTCAAAAAGTCATCGATCAAAACAAGATCACCCTTCCCGTCCTCTTGCTCTTGAAGGAAAAAACGATGGATCAATATGGAGTGAGGGGCTGGATGCCCCAAACATTTCTTGTCGATCAAGAAGGGATGCTGGTAGGGAAGATTATCGGGCAAAGAAATTGGTCTTCACCAGAAGCTTGGTCCTGCATGAAAGAACTATTCGGTCTTCGTTGACCCATGTCGGACATTTTCGTGTCACTATGCTGATTGTTTCTTTCCAAAAGATTCATCGGCTTCATGGAAAAAGGCCTGCTGTCCGAAACAATTAAACAATTTTAGCCTAAACTCTTGACTTTTGGAAAATAAGGAGTGATAATACAGTTCTGTAGGTTGTAAGAAGTAATTGTTTGGATCGTAAAAGGTCACAAAAGTGCTTCGGAAACTTCTGTGGCCTTTTTTATTTAGGATCAAAGGCTATTACAACTTACTCAAGTTCAGAAATGGAAGGAGGTGAGTTGTAATGGCCAAAGGTCATGTAAAATGGTTTAACGAGAAGAAGGGCTTCGGATTTATTTCCAAAGACGATGGAAACGACGTATTCGTTCACTTCTCCGCCATTAAGAGGGATGGATTTAAATCCCTTGATGAAGGCGACGAGGTAGAGTTCGAAGTATCCGAAGGACCGAAGGGTTTGCAGGCGACGAATGTAGTCGTTTTGGGCTGAGATAGAAGCACGTTAGGCTCAAGAGGAAAGAGACCTCAGTTTTTTCTTTTGGGGTCTCTTTTAAATTTTTTATTGAACTTTAAGATACATCTTAAAGCAGATAACCAATATAACGGCAAGGAGAAGAAAGATGAAAAAGAAATCATCCGAGGAAACCAAACCTAAGGCTAAAAAGGTTCAATTCAATTTGCATGCCCTTGAAGCTGAGAGGGTATTTTTGGCAGGAGATTTCAACAATTGGGATGTCAAAAACCTCCCGATGAAGAACGCTAAGAAAGGAACCTGGGAGGCCAGTTTCCCTCTGTCACCTGGAAGGTATGAATACCGTTTTTGGGTTGATGGAGTCTGGTATGATGACCCGGATGCCCAAGAAAGGGTTGAAAATCCTTTCGGAAGCCAAAATTGTGTCAGAATTGTAAGTTAAAAGAGTGGAGATATTCCCAATACTCCAGAGCAAAGGCAGGGTCATTTTGGTCCTGCCTTTTTTATGCACATTTCTGCCGGAAATCGTTAACTCTTGAAGATGGCTTAGACTGCAGATGTAACATACTTCTCTGGTTCTTTCTGAATAGTTCGATTGACCAATTTTCATAGAATCTGTATATTCAATCGACACTCATCAATCGTCAATGAAATGGGTGGCGGTGCAGATATTTCTTCGTTTTCAGGAAAACAAGCCTACCCCTCGTTTTTGAAAATCTTCCCTCCATACAACATTTCAAATCGGAATCGTAAGCTCTTTTCCATCCAACCCTCCAATTTGTGCGATCTGCTAGTGCAGAATACAGTCTTTTTTCTCACAAAATACAATCTTCAAGGTATTTAGTCCTGAAATCACCTTAGGTAGCTTAATTGTAGGTTCAAAAAAAGTTATACAACCCGTAAAGCTAAACCCCCGGTGAAAAGTGGACAGAAACAAAAGAAAGGAGGCAAGCGCATATGAGCTCATCAAGTGTCCTGGATAAGACATACAGCATCATTATCAAAAGGATGGTAAAGACAGGTCAAGCCCCGCACTACACGGAGATTGCTGCGAAACTCGGGGTCCCGATTGAGGATGGCCGAAAGGCTCTTCACGATTTGGTGTCTGTAGAAATCCCGGGTATCTGGTTATTCCCTGATACTTATTATATCGGCAGTTTTGCACCATTCAGCAACCTTCCAACCCAGTATCGAATTACAGTCGATGGCGAGCAAAACTGGTTTGGTCAGTGAGGTTTTGAGTCGCTGGCAGTTTGCTGGCTTTTTCCAGGGAAGGTGGTGCAGATTGACGCACCCTGCCTGGATTGCGGCTCACCCGTTCACGTAGAAATGCAGGACGGAGTTGTATTAAAAACCAAACCGAAGGGAATCATGGGTTATGTTCCTCTTCCATTCTCAAAATGGGCGAAGCGATTTCCATATGCCTGAAGCACCATGAACCTCTTCCGGTCGGAAGAGCACATCCGAAACTGGGCGCGCTACGATCCTGCAACTGAACAAGGCATTCTTCCGCTTCAAAACGTAGTCAACGTGTTCTCGGGAAAATTTATGCAAAAGCGGCTAGACTCGAACTATGCTTCACACGCTCTGGAATATTTCGACGAAGTTGTTTCTGTGATATCGGAAATTGCCAAGGTGCGTCCTTTCTGGGCGCCTCTTGGGCCTCAATAGGGCTTAAAATAGTTTTTATCTAATTGTTATTGGCCGGAACGTGCCTCGTCCCTCCAAGAGCGGGATAGGCGGGCTTCCTGCCTACCGGCGGGCAGGAAGGAGCACAATATGAATGATATTATACAATGCCGGAAAGCCCCCCCCGTGCCTGCCCCGTCCTAACGGGATGGGCGGGAAGCTTCATTCAGAATATCGGAGCCGTCCCCAAGATGTTCTAATTTCCTCTTTCTATTTTCTTCGATTTGTTTTATGAAATTGAGTGAAGTCAAAAAATGGATAGGGGGAATCACATGGAACTGAACACAGACATGAACCTCTATTCCGCGGTCGGCCGCCGCAAGCCCGATGCCGAAGGCTCCATGGTCGGACTCGTCCGGCTCGATCCCAATGCCGCCCAGGTGGGCATGGGGGAACTCCTCCAGGCGTACATCAACGGGACCGATCCGGAGGCCTGGGATAAGATCCGGGCCAGAATCGATTACATGTACAGCAATCTGGATTGGGCGATGGATCCGGTTATGCGGATAACAGGCTTCAGCGAGGAAATCCGCTCTGGAATGAAAAAGGGGAGAAAGCTCTTTTTCAAGCCGAACCTGGTGGCCATGACCTGCATCGATCCGGAGACGCACGGCCCCGACCGGGCTATAACTGCCTGCCTGGAATGGTCCTTTCTCGCGGCCCTGATGCGCTGGTATCACGATCGCATGGGGGTCCGCTACTTTGAAATGGCGATGGGGGAGGCGGCAACGATGATGTCGTCCGCAGCGGCCACCTACACCATGCTCCACCCCCAGAAGAAACGGATCACCCCCCAGGCCGCGATTGAAGGAAAGATAGACAACTATTATTGCGGCTGGGGATTTTACTTCGTCCGCAAGTATCTGAAAGAATCGCTCCCGTCCAGTGCCGGCCCGGGTGACGATCCCATGGGCGGGTATGAGGAAAGCATTGCCGGGACCTATATCCCGCCGGGACTGGTCCGCGACAAACTCATGGTTTACGACCTCAACCGTATTGTCGACAACCCCTCCAAAGGCCGGGAAATCGATGTCGTGGACGGCGAGTACTTCCGTACAATCACCCTGCATAAAGCGGTTGTGGGAGGCGACCCGAAAGACAAAGAGGACTGCAAGCTTTATCCGGGGTGCATCCTCGTCAATGTGCCGAGACTGAAGGTCCACAATTGCACCCTGCTCACCGCCGTCATCAAAAACCTGGGAATAGGACTCTATCCCATGGAATCCGCCCGCACGGAAGAAGGATACGACTACGGTCTGCCCCGAACGGGCATTCCCGGGGTCAAGGGGCTCATCCCCCATCAGCCTTGGGTTCCGGAAATGGATGAGAAAGGTCTTCCCAAGCGGGACAGCGAAGGGAATTATGTGGCCACCAAGACGGGTGGCATCACGGCTGCCATGATCGATATCATTCAGGCCGTCCGAAGCCAGTCCATTCCAATGTTTCACGTGCTTGACGCGATTCAGCCGACCAACCTGGACCACCAGGGCATCCTGCCGGGGATCACGGTGCCAGAGGGTCTGGTATTTGCGGGGGCCGATCCCGTTGCCCTGGACCTGGCGGCGGCCCGCTACATTTACAGCAATGTCTCCATGAAGGAGGCTCACGAAGCCGGGCTCGATGACGGCTTGGGCGGCCGTTTCCCCCAGCGAGTACCTGTCCCTTCCTTGGAAGACGGACAGATTGTGACCCGGCCGGGCTGCGACTGCCCTGTTGCCCGGGATTTCGTGGGGGTGCGCTGTGAAGAGCGGGGGCTGGGACAGAGAAAATACTATATAGCGGGAAAAGATGTGGTGACCGGCCGGCCGCTTGTCTCCGTTGGCGGACGAATCGGCACGGTGGACGGCAGCCGTTTCCACGAAATCGTCACCAAAGAGCTTTATTTCGATGTGTTCAAATTTCCCTGGGATATGCAGCAGACCTTTTTGAATTATCTCGATGCGACCGACCGTCTCCAGAAAAGATCCCAGCGGAAAAAGATATTCCTGGCAGACTTCGACGAGGACGGAGACGGCTCGATCGGTTACGAGGAAGTCGGGAAAAAAGGCCACGCCATGTTCAACGCCCACTGGGGGGCTAATTCAAATTCAATTTCGGGGACGGAACCGTTGGGGCACCTTAAAGGAACTTACATAATGCGTGTGGCAGGACTGAAATGTTCGGAACCGAAATGGAATCCACAGGGACATCATTTCATGCGAGAAATCACGTGGGGCAACATCGCCTTGACCGTTTACCGGATGTCGCAGTCCGAAAGGGAGCTCCCCGATCCCTTCTCTCCCGGCCTTGTCTGGGGACGGGGAAAATGGCCCAGCTTCCAGTTGGCCCAAGACAACTTCCTAGCCACAAGCCTGTACGGTTCGAGGTATCCCGAGAAGGCCGCAGCCGGGAGTTTGTACGGGATTGCCTTCGTGTATGCCGACCGGAGCCAGAACGAAGGCAAGTACTCGGGCGCGATACGTGCCCGGACCCGAAAGGGAGCTCTTGACGCGTACCTCGCGGATGTCGCTACAGGAGCGAAGCCCCTGGATTTCACGGTTTACTTCCCCAAAGGATTTGAACTATTGGGCGGACGGCCCGCATCCAACGTCATCATCACGGATGATCCGGCCAAACTGTTGACGGCTTCTTTCCTTGGAGGAAAAGAAATTTGGGGAACGGTTTAGGTCGTCTACGGATTTGGTGTCAGGCCTTCAAGACCTGACGCCCCACCTCTTTCCCAATAAACAGCCCGGTTCTTTAACTCTTTGTTTTCTGAAAGATTCCAAAAGTTTCGGTTGACCAATTTTCTCAAAATTTGTATATTTCAATCATCCATCAGCAATCAGCAATCGTCAATGAAATGGGCGGCGGTGCAGATATTTCTTCGTTTTCATCGAGAAATACTTAGCAATAAAAATACAGGGTCTACTCTTGACATGGGACAAGAACGGAGAGACCAATAAAATAGTTTTTATCTAATTGTTATTGGCCGGAACGTGCCTCGTCCCTGCAAGAGCGGGATAGGCGGGCTTCCTGCCTACCGGCAGGCAGGAAGGAGCACAATATGAATGATATTATACAATGCCGGGAAGCCCCCCCCCGTGCCTGCCCCGTCCTAACGGGATGGGCGGGGAGCTTCAATCAGAATATAAGAAGCGTTCCCAAGATAAACCGTAAAATATTACAGAAAGAGGAGGTGTAGATTTTTACAACACTCTCCAGTGGCTGTGTCGAATCCTACAACATGCCCCTCCTCACAAAATTTCTATTAAAATATTTTCTCTTGTAAATTCATATAGTTAAAAATATCGTCTTATAAATTTCCTTGGCACCGATTTTGCTGTTATATATTTAAACTTAATGAGAAGGGAGGTGAATTGAATGAAAAAGACAATTCTGTTTGTGGTTATGCTGACGTTGGTAGCTTTTGTTTCCGGAGCCATTGCACAAGCTCCTGCAAAATCAGCAACGACTGCTCCTGCAAAAGCAGCACCGGCCTCCACTGCGCCCGCTAAAGCTAAAATGGACAAGTTCATGGGAGAAATTAAGAGCATGGACGCCATGGCAAAGAGCATTGTGGTTGCTGGAAGGGGAAAGGCAGGGGAGAAAACCTTCATGGTCGCCGCTGATACGAAGATTATGAAGGGCAAGGAGGCTATCAAATTTGAGGATCTGAAGGTGGGAGCGCATGTCCACATCGAGTACACAAAGGAAATGGACAAAAATACTGCTGCCACGATCAAAGCATTCGCCCCAAAGGCTCACCCAAAGGAAAAGTAATCCAAAAAGCAACTGAGAAATCCCTATCAGAGAGGCACACTATTTGAGTGTGCCTCTCTGATTTAACGGGGAACTTTGTAGTAGTATTCTAATATATCTAAGGCACTCTTCCAGTAGTGGCCGAATACTCACTTTCAATCCGTAATCATCCCTTTTCATTCACTTCAAGAGTACGGATTAGTAGGTGTTACAAACAGCCCTCTTCTTTGATTCTTCTTTTATGAAAGTTTCGGTTGATCAATTTTCTCAAAATTTGTATATTTCAATCAAGGACTTGCAGGCTGGCGGCGTAGATATTTGTCCATATACGTTATTTAACCTCCCTCATCCTCTATCCAAGTTACACCCAGAATGAGCATTTCAGCCCGTTGTGGGTCTGGACAAATAGCTCTACTGATGGGAAAATGAATCTAATATAGCTTCCATGACTCTCACAGTGCTTTCCAAAAGCGACCTCCCTGTGGGGCCAAAAAGCCGAAACAAGTTGGGAAAAGGAGGAGAAATAGATGTTGTACCGAAAGCTCGGCAGAGTTAACCTCAATGTTTCAATTCTTGGGTTTGGTTGCATGCGCCTTCCAATCCAAGATGGGAGCGGCAGCGGTGCTGATATTTTTGATCCGAATAAGGGCATCAACGAGGAAGAAGCGAAAAAGATGATCCAATATGCGATTGATCACGGGGTGAACTACTTCGACACGGCCTATCCATACCATAGCGGGAAGAGTGAACCTCTTCTCGGGAAATCGCTAAAGGGATATCGGGACAAGGTCATCATTGCAACAAAGTTGCCTGTCTGGCTGGCAAAAGAGAGAAAAGACTTTGAAAAATTCCTGGATAAGCAATTGAAACGGCTTGAAACTAACTATATCGATGTCTATCTGCTTCATGGATTGAACCGACAGTTCTGGTCAAGCATGCTGCAGCTGAAGGTGTTCGAATTTCTCAAGCAAATACAGGCGGATGGTCGGGTTCGGCATGTGGGGTTCTCCTTTCATGATGATATAAAGATCTTTAAGGAAATTGTGGACAGTTATGACTGGGAAATCTGTCAGATCCAGTACAATTTCTTCGATGAAAATTATCAGGCAGGAAAAGAGGGGCTGATCTATGCGGCATCCAAAGGGCTCGGGGTAGTAGTGATGGAACCGCTTCGGGGAGGAAAGTTGGCTGACCGAGTACCTGGTGAGATTCAGACGATCTGGGAGTCTGCAGAGGAGAGGAGAACGCCGGCCGATTGGGCCCTTCGATGGGTCTGGAATCATTCTGAGGTCTCAACAGCGCTCAGCGGAGTGAGCACGATGGCACAAATAATGGAGAATATCAGGGTAGCGGATGAAGGCAAGCCTGATTCGCTGACCGATAAAGAGCTTTCCATCATCGCTCAGGTGAAAGGGGCCTACCGAAGAATGCTCAAAATCGACTGCACGGGCTGCGCCTATTGCATGCCATGCGAAACCGGCGTCAATATTCCGTTAAACTTTTCTTTATATAACGATCTGTTTATGTTCAAAGATGCTGAAGTCAATCTCCTACGTTACAACGAGATGATTTCCCCTGAGCAGAGGGCATCGGCTTGCATTGAATGCGGAAAATGTGAGGAACAATGTCCACAGCATCTTCAGATCCAAGAGCAGCTGAAAGTAGTCCACAGAGTCTTATCTCGGCAAAAGCCGGCTGAAGACGTCAGTGAGTAACCCACTCGCGATAACGACTTTGCCTCATTACTCCATCAGGGAAATAGCGTCGTTCTGCCATAGATGTGCTGTCTGCAACAAATGTAAAAAGTTACGATATGATCTTCATATTCAATTCAGGGGAAGGCCAAGGTGTAACGAACAGCCTGCTTGTGTGAGCCCTCCTTTCTGAAAGTTTCGGTTGACCAATTTTCATAAAATCTGTATATTCCATTCAGGAATCCACAGGGTGGCGGTGCAGATATTTCTTCGTTTTCAGGGAATAAAGACTGGTGCCCGAAGAAAACTTTCGTGAAATATAGGCGAAATCAAGAATAAAGATTTGATCCCAAGAAGTCCTTTCCATTTAGTACAAAAAACGAGACAGGAGGGTGGAGGGAGCAAAGAATAAGTGCTAATTTTCAACTACGTGGGAAAAAGGGGACGTTGGCTCTAAAACAACTTGACATCGTTGACCGTCATTAAAGAAATCGTTCTCAATCCCTTGATCTCTTCCTGTTTGGGCAAAATCGAATCTTCCCTCCCACATCAGTTCCAATTACCAAGGAGTCCACAACTGAACAGTACTGAACAGTACATTGCTCTGAAAATCTCCCCCGACCCCTCTTTGCCAAAGAGGGGAAATTCCTCCCTTTGGTAAATGGAAGAACTCAAATTAGACTTATCCGGGACTGGAAGGAACGTTGGTTCTAAAGCAACCCAGCATTGGTTGGTCATTTTTAAAGAAGTGGCGGAGAGACCGGTAAATAGTAACGAGGGGAATTGCGGGTTTGGCTAAGCGGTGATCGAAATGGTCAGGATTTATTTTATTTTTATGGTGATGACGTAATCACACCCGGCAGGCGCTTTGTTTTGTCGCTCTTTATCATTTATGAATTCAACTTCTTTGCCAAAGTGTTTTGCAGCTATCCAGACGTGGCAAATGGCAATACCCATGCTAATCTTGCTCATCCTGTCAAACATAAAGGCTGTTAGAAAGCTTGATTTAACGCGATAGGCATGAATGGCGCTGGCGTCGCCTGTGAAAAACCACTGCTGCCGATTCATTGCAGACGGGGCAAGGCGAGCAGGCTCCAATAACTCATCTGCGCCCTTAATGTCAGTGATTTCCCTAAGCGGTTTTCTCTGGAACTCCGAAACGCTTTCTCTATGCAATCTTTCTTTTGGCTTACCAAAAGCTAATAAAATGACAAACTCAAGCTTTGACCTGTTCACTATTTCTTTTGTCGGTTTCGGCATTCCTTGCCAGCAGCTGCCGATACCGCTCGCCGAAAAGAACAAGTCCATCTGCTGCAGCATAAAGCCAGCATTCGTTAAATATCCATCTTTAGGTTCTGAAAATACCGCAAGATAATGGGGTGCTTTTGCCAAAAATAAACCCTTAACATCCTTTTGCGACAAAAGTTTCATTTCGATTTTGATATCGTCATACAGGGGCTTTAAGGCGCTCGTATGTGCCATAATCCCCGCGAGCGTATGCCCATCAAGCGGAGTCAGATCGTATGCCCTGATTGATTTCCGCTTGAATATTGTCTCGTAAAGGTTTCTATTTTCGATCATGCTTGTCCAAATAACATTTTCACCGCAGAGCCGCAAAGGACGCAGAGAAACCGATTTTTTATTTGGCGGTGAGAGGCCGCCAAGTAAAAAGGCGTCTTACTCTTGGATAGGGTTTTTAATAGCGTATATAGCCTTCAAAGAATCCCGGTTTTATGGTCTAAGAGTCAGGTTTCTGATCCAATCGTCGCCTCCCGATTGGATCAGAAAAAAATCTGACTTTGCGCTCTCGGCGACTCAGCGGTGAAACCTGGATTCGAATCCTCTTCGAGCAAATCGGCGGAAGATGACCCTCCTTCATGGCGCGCCTCGCGTCTCCGAGAAGGCGAGCAATTCAGGGAAGAACTCCCGGAAGTCCCCGTAAAGTCCCCCATAATGTCTGCTCAATGCTTCAACCCCTTCCCAAAGACGGTTTGCTCTCTTAAGCCTGAAACGAGACATCCTGTGCAGGACCGCGGCAATTCCCCCGATGTCGCTATACGACGGCAGCCAGTCCCTGAACAAGAACGGTATGATGCGCCGCAGCTTGTGCGGGAGAAATTCCTCGTGCTCGCAAAGGACCCGCCAGGTGTCCGATATAAAAAAAGACAGTGACACGTCCGCATAATCCTCCCAGTGTGCGGCAAGAAAGTGGTCATAGAAAAGATCGACCAACACTCCCCGGTAATGACCGAAGGATGGATCGAGCCGCCGCTTGCTGCGAAGGAAATTCCGGTTCTGTCCCGCAAAGGAATCGATCTCCCGGTGGAGTAAAATCCCCTGTTCGATATCGGCCGGGAAACGCCCATCCAGCCTCCCTTTGACAAAATCGCCCATGAGATTTCCGACAAGGAGTCCCGGAGCATCGCCGGAGAGAAACAGATGGGTAAGAAAGTTCACAAACCGATCTCCTATCTTTCTCCCTTCAGAACTACAAAGGAGAAAAAGAGTATTATCTAGAATAACACATTCCCGTTAATAGGTCAGGAGTGAATCAATAGAGTGGAGCGGGACATGTCTGACCCTCATCCTCCCGTCCCCGCCTACCGGCAGGCAGGCCCTTCCTGGTCGGACGAAGTCAATTTAATCCTCGTCCTCACAACAGCACACTGTTCTGAAAATCTCCCCTGACCCTTTTCGCCTGCCTGTGCGGCAGGGAAAAGATAGCCAAAGAGGTGGACAAGAATGGGTCTTTGCCAAAGGGGAGAAATTCCTCCCTTTCGTAAATGGAGAGAATCAAGATAAACCTATGCGGTGGGGTTTCCGTTTCTTGACAATGGTAGAAAGGGGATTATTTCAACTTCAACCTAATCTCTGTCATCCCTCCGGGAAGGTATTCCTTTGTGAAGTTAAACTCTCTTACCATCCTCAATATCCTGGTATTCTCCGTTAGGGCGATCCCGCGCAATTCCTCAATGCCCTTTTCCTTCGCTATGTCAATCAACATCTCCATCAATTTATAGCCGAGTCCTTTCCCTTGAAAATCATCGTGTACCAGCACACCGATCTCTCCAGATTTCAGATCGTATTCTCTCATGACCCTGCCAATTCCCACCATCCTCCTCTTTCCATCCTCTTTTATCTCAGCCACGATCGCAATATCCCTGTCATAATCGATATTGCAGAATCGTACGAGCATCTCGTGAGTGATATCTTTGATCAATCCAAAGAGGCGCATCCTCATGGTCTCTTCAGAGAGACTGGAGAGCAATTCCCGCTCGAGAGATTCATCTTCGGGCCGGATGGGCCTTAACAGAACTTCGGTCCCATCCGGAAGTCTCCAGGATGTGATATATTTTGCAGGATAAGGGGTGATGACAAGGTGAGGGTAAGGAGCGGTGTGCTTCAATCCTTCTTGATCAATGATGATTCTGGCATCGATTGCGATTGCCTTTCCGTTACTGATGGCGATGGGATTGAGGTCCATCTCAAGAATTTCAGGGAAATCGACGATGAGGTTTGAGAAAGATACCAAAATCTGCTCCAATTGAAGAAGATCCGCAGGGACCTTGCCCCTGTATCCCTGAAGCATTTTGTAAACGTGTGTCTCCTCCATCAACCTTTTTGCAAGCGTCTGGTTCAGCGGGGGAAGGCCAACGGCATAGTCCCTTAAGATCTCTACTCCTATCCCTCCCATACCAAAGAGAATGATTGAGCCGAAATCCCTGTCTTTTTTCGCCCCCAGAATAACCTCATAGTCTACATTCTTAACCATTTTCTGCACACTGGAGCCAACGATATGAGCTTGAGGCGCCTTCGACTTGACACTCTTCATCATTTGCTCATAAGCTCCCCTCACCTCTTCATCGGAGTTGATATCGAGGATCACTCCGCCTACTTCCGTCTTGTGGGATATGTCCGGAGAAACTATTTTTAGGACGACAGGATAGCCCATTTGTTTTGCCGTATGAACCGCTGTTTCGACATCTTGAGCGGTTGATGGAGCAGTGGTCGGAATACCGTACCGTGATAGAAATCGTTTTGACTCTTGCTCGGAGAGAAGGGTCCTGCCTTCATGCAGAACAGCTGTCCTGATGAGGGCCTTCAAATCATCTTTGGGAGGGGCCTGATCGATGTCAAGTTCAGAAGGAGCCTCGTACAGCAGTTCAAGATTCCTTTGGTATCGGTACATAAAGTGGTAAGTCTTGACCGCTTCCTCCGGAGTCTCGTAAGTTGGAATAGCGTGCTGAAGAAGGATCTTTCTCCCTTTTTCAACGTCCGATCCCCCGATCCAAGCAGCCAGGACAGGCTTCCAGACTTTCTCCGTTGGTTTCACCAATGTTTGGGCAAGTTCTTCAGGTTTTATCATCGCCTGCGGCACATAGATCAAGAGTAGACCGTCGACGCCTGGATCCTTCAGACAGATATCGGTTGCCTTCACAAATCTTTCGATGGTTGCATCGCCCAGGAGGTCCACAGGGTTAGCCTTTGACCAATATTTAGGAAGTACGGAATCAAGCGCTTTTACGCTTTCTGCTGAAAGATGAGCGAGTTTTCCTCCGATCTTTATCAGGGCGTCAGTGGCCATGACCCCGGGCCCGCCAGCATTGGTAATCATTGCCAGCATGGGGCCATGGGGCAGACGCCTGGAATCGAGGATGGCTGCCGCATTGAAGAGGTCCTGAATGGTATCCACCCTGACGACTCCCACTCGCTTGAATGCCGCATTATAGACCTCATCGTCTCCCGCCATGGCGCCCGTGTGCGAATGAGCAGCCTGGGCGCTCTCTGAGAATCTTCCGGACTTTACGACGACAATGGGTTTATTCCGGGCAAACCCCCTGGCTGCGCTCATAAATTTTTTCGCATTCCCGATCCCTTCCATGTACAGGATGATACTCTTTGTTTCTTCATCTTCGCCCAGAAAATCGATCAGGTCGCCAAAGTCCACATCGAGCATGGAGCCAAGGGAGGCAAAAAAGCTGAAACCGATGTGGTTGTCCGTGGCCCAATCGAGGATCGCCTCTCCAAGAGCGCCGCTCTGGGAGATGAAACCGATCTTCCCCGGCTCCGGCTGGACTTTCGAAAACGTCGTATTGAGTCCAATTTTCGGTCTTATTATCCCCAGGCAGTTGGGCCCAATAATCCTCATATGATATCTTTCCCGGATTTCTTTGATCTCTTTTTCTAATCTTTTGCCCTCCTCACCGATCTCTTTGAATCCTGCGGAGATGATCACAATTCCCAGGACTCCCTTTCTGCCGCATTCCTCCACAACACCCGGCACCCCTGGCGCAGGCGTGGCGATCACCGCAAGATCAATGTCTTCCGGTATGTTCGCTACCGCAGGAAAACAGGGGAACCCAAGCACTGCTTTTCTATTGGGATTTACCGGGAATATTTTCCCTCCCTTAAAGAGTATCAGATTCTCAAGGACCGCCCGGCCAACAGATCCTGCCTTATCACTGGCGCCAATCAGAGCAACGGTCTTAGGATTGAACATAGTCTTGGGCTCTCCAATCTCTTTCATGTGACATCCCTCTCTTTAACCCCACCCTGCCTCCCCTTAAATTAAGGGGAGGTTAGGAGGGGTTATGTTTTAGTGGCTATTCCGGGAGGCTATAGGGCTTTTTCTATAAACTTGATCAGAATTACGCAAAGTGCAACCATGATGGCCAAGCCAACCAAAGTTGTTAAGAAATCGGTTCCCTTAGCCACAGTTTTTCCTTTCTTTTGTTCAGCCCGATGCCGTTTCTCATTTCAGCACTTTTCACCTCGACAACGATCATTACCAAAGGAGCCATTATGGACGATGTATCAATTCGTTCCCTATTTGATCTTCAACCTTTTGGAAGATTTTCACGGTACTTTTGGCACCGGTGAAGTCTCCGCAGGGGTTTTGCCCAGCATCTTTCTGAGCGTCTCCCCTTGCACAACCTCCTCTTGGGAAAGGAGGTGGGCTAATTCATCTAAAACTTTCCGGTGAGAGGATATGATTCCTCGCACCCTTTGATGGGCTTCGTCGATGACCCGGGTGACCTCATCATCAATTTGGGCGGCTTTCTTTTCACTGTAGGTCTTGCTGGGAGTAAAACTCTCTGGAAGGAACATGGGTTGACGAGGGCGCTCATAGGTCGCCAGCCCCAGGGAATCGCTCATGCTATATTCCGTGACCATGGCTCGGGCAATGTCTGTAGCCCGCTGCAGGTCGTTTTGGGCTCCTGTGGAGATCTCTCCGAAGACTTGCTCCTCCGCTACCCTACCTCCTAAGAGAACGGCTAACCGATCCAGTAGCTCCGAACGGGTCATTAAATAGCGGTCCTCCGTGGGTTGCTGTTGGGTATATCCTAAAGCCGCAATCCCTCGGGGAATAATGGAGATTTTGGCCACCGGGTCGGCATGCTCTACAGATTCAGCCACAATCGCATGTCCGGATTCATGGAAGGCGACAATCTTCTTCTCCTGCGCATTCATCACCCGGTTCTTTTTCTCCAGACCCCCAACCACCCGGTCGATGGCCTCGTCGAAATCTGCCGCCTCTACCACTTCCTTATTTTTCCGGGCAGCCAACAGGGCAGCCTCATTGACGATGTTGGCCAAGTCCGCTCCCACAAAACCTGGGGTGCGGCCGGCGATCTTACGGAGATCCACATCAGGACTTAAGAGAACCCTCTTGGAATGGATTTTCAGAATGGCTTCTCGCCCGTTGATATCCGGGCGGTCTACCAGGACCTGCCGGTCAAACCGCCCCGGGCGCAACAGGGCAGGGTCCAGGATTTCCGGTCGATTAGTGGCCGCCATAATGATGACCCCTTTATTCGATTCGAATCCATCCATCTCCGCCAGGAGCTGGTTGAGGGTTTGCTCTTGTTCGTCATTCCCCCTATAGACATTTATTCCCCGGGCTTTCCCTAATGCATCCAGTTCATCGATGAAGATGATGCACGGCGCTTGGCGAGTAGCCTGAGAGAAAAGATCGCGAACGCGCGCCGCTCCCACGCCGACGAACATCTCCACAAACTCGGACCCGCTGATGCTGAAGAATGGTACTTTTGCCTCCCCGGCCACCGCTTTGGCCAAAAGCGTTTTGCCAGTTCCCGGTGGGCCAACCAGAAGCACCCCTTTGGGAATTCTCCCCCCTAATTTTTGGAATTTCTCCGGATTCCTCAAAAATTCTACCACTTCCTGGAGTTCTTCTTTGGCCTCATCAATTCCGGCCACATCGGCAAAAGTAACCTTGGTCTCATTCTCTGCAAAAAGCTTGGCTTTACTCTTGCTAAAAGACATGACCCCCATCCCCGGCCCCATTCTTTTCATGGCGAACCGCCAGATCAGGATCATAATGCCGATGGGGAGGATCCAGGAGAGGACATTGGTTAAGAATTTGCTCTCATAGCGTCCGGAATAATCGACCTTGTGTTCATCCAGTTCTTTCACCAGGCCGGGATCGTCCACCCGAATTGTAGTGAACTGCTGGCCCGGCTTCTTTTCTTTTCCTGTGAGCGTTCCGGTGATGTTTTGTGGGCCAATGGTTAATTTACTGACGTTGCCTTCAGCCAGGGCTTGTTTAAATTGGCCGTAAGGAATCGTCTCCACTTTTGGAGAAAGAAAGTATTGTTGCAGGTAGATAAACAAAAGGAAAGCAATCAGGAGATACCAGATGGTGAAATGAGTCTTAGGGGGCAAGGCATCCTTCTTTTTCTGGGGGTCTCGGGGACCGAAGAAGGAACGTAACTTATCTTTTAAATCTTCTATTGGTTCTTTTTTCCCATTAGATGGCATATTCTCCTCCCTCATAATGATTAAGTTTTCATGAAGAATCCGTATTGACCCTCTCCCCAAAACGCCCTATTGGGCATTTCCTCCCGAAGTAACATGATCAGTTGTACCCGGAGATTCTATGCATAAAGGTCTCGCCATAGAAACCAACTTGCCAAACCAAATGTATTATTGCAACGCCTGACCCCAATTGATCTAAACGGATGTCTCTACAGGAATGTCGTAATTATGAATATAAAGAGGAAGCCCAAAGTTGCCGCTACTGCAATTTTTAGGATACTGTGCTCTTGGTTTTCCGGGAGAAGACCCGCAGCTCCCACATAAATGAACTCGCCGGCAAAAACCGCCAGCAGTAATGCAAGGCTATTTTGTGGGAACATTATGATTGAAGTGAGCAAAACCCCAAGCAGAGGCGTGAGACCGTCCATAAAAAGAAAGAGCAATGCCTTTTTTTCTGACTGTCCCCCCTTGAGCATCAAGACCACTGTATTGATGCCGTCCGGCAGGTCATGAATTATTATTGAAAAGGCCACGAGGATTCCAATGTGGAAGCCCACTTGAAACGCTATCCCCATGGTCAAGCCATCCAGGAAGCTTAGCAGAATAAGGCTTCCTGCACCAATGGGTCCCATGACATGCCCCTCAGAAGCTATCCCCGTGACAGGATGGGCTGAGAAATACTTCTCCAGGAGTAAGAAAAATAGGAAGGATAGCACAACACATGCCATTATATGCTTAACCGGGATTCCGGATTTGTTTGCAATTTCCAAGCTTTCGGGCAGTATTTCCATTAGCGCAACGGTTAGGAAGCTCCCTGCGGAAAAAGCAAATATAATCGAAAGCCTTTTCTTGAATTTTAAAATGATGAACCCGCCGAGGAGCGTCGACAAAAATGTTATCAAAGCCAATATGATTGCTGTGGGGTTCATTTCGGATACCAGTCTAATTATATTTTCCAAAATGTTAAAAGATTATCCCTGACAGAAGAAAGTCTTTATCCCTTTACCTAATTGGCATTATGCAAACTGCTGAATAAACTGCACCCGGAAATTCTACACGCGAAGGTCTCGCCATAGAAACCAACTTGTCAAATCAAATGTATTATTGCAATGCCTGACCCTTTAAGCAGACACTCATTCTAAGGTCAAATTCCAACTTTGACAGACTATCGAAACCTCCATTTTTCAAAAATGGACCAGGGCTTTTTGAGAAGGAATCCAGAATCTAATCATTTCAACTCCGTCACGGGTAACTCCTCTGACCACAAGTGGTAAACGTAATTGTAAAGTTCTTCGCTCACCGACACCTTGTAAGGAGTAGAATTGATGTCTCTTAGATGGTCCTCTCTCGTGCTCCGTAGTTGATTCTCCTTGACAAAATCGTGTATTTTTCTGTCTGCTCGAGCAAGCGTGTAATCTTTCAAATCCTCAACACCGATAAAGGACTGAACATAGGGGTGGGCATGAGTTCCCCGTATCGGCACACCAAAAAGATAGCCTGCAAGAACGTTGCTTGTCCCATCAAAGCCCCCCATATAGCTGTAACGGGAAGCGGAAAACCCCGCCATGCAGGCCTTGTGCCCTTCGCAAACCAAATTCAATCAAGCCTTTGTCAAACCCCACGGTGAGACGATCGACACTTCAGCCCCATATTGCGTGGAATCGGAAATAAAAACTCGTGGGGTGAACCCTTCGACTATACGGACGGCCACTTTCCAATGGATAACACCGGATAGCCTGCTTTCTCCAAATCTTTAACAATATCCTTGTATTCTTCTGTCTTAACACGGACAGCAGCTACCCTATTTCCTTCTACCATAAAAGAGGGGGATACAAAGCTGATGACATTCAGCTTATATTTTTTAAAAATTTCAAGTATCCCAAGCATCATACCGGGTTTATCTTCAAGAGCGATCGTCAGACGCGTACCCTTTTGCTTGAGGCCAAATATATCAACAAGGAGGTCCAAGGCATCCGTTTCTGTGAAAATTCCATAGAGCTTTTTCTCTTCTAAAACAGGGAGGCACCCGATCTTATTCGAATACATCAGTTGAACAGCCTCTTCAACAAGCGTGTCAGGGGTAATGGTGATTAACTTTTCCTTCGGCGTCATAAATCCTGAAACCTTCAACATCCCTAAAAGATAATTAAGCTCATACACGCTCAAAGAAGACACACCCGAAGGGGCTGCTTTCCGAATGTCTCTTTCTGTAACGATTCCAACCACCCTGTCTTTCTTATCTACCACGGGGAGATGCCGAATGCCCTTTTGTTGGGTGAGGTTCCAAGCGTCAAAAAAAGTTGCATCGGGGGTAATCGTGACTGGATTTCTTTGTATCCTTTCCCTAATAAATCCCTTATAAGTAATCTTCATATTTACTTCTCCTTTCCGTTTTCCAGAAGTTATACCACATCGAGTGGATAGTCTCCAAAAAGTTTATTTCAACCACTACATTGGCGCTATGCAAACTGACAGACTTGAAGGCAACCAGCCATCCCTTCCCTTCAATTCTTTTCACGAGTAACATTTCGAGGTGCTCACTCCACTTTAATGTTTCAAGTGCTCTGCCTCGACATGTCCCATTTCTGCCCGGAACATCCGAAGTGCATCCTCCAGTGACTTCATGTGCTCATTTATGTCCTGAAGGTCTCTCTGTTCGATTTCATCTACCCATTGGGATTTCAAATCCTTTTCTGCTCGGCTTATTGATTCCCCAAGTGCAAAAATTCTCTGCGAAAGTTCCGAAAACTTATTAAGATGATTTTTTGTTTCTCCCATATTGGTGTCCTTTCCAAAGGAATCATTTGTTTATGATGCCTTGATCTTTGCCCGACTCCTTGTGTTCGGAAAGACCCGGTTAAGATCCTGTTGCAATATACCGAACAATGAATATCTTCCCCGGGGGTAAAAATCGAAGAACCTCGCTCTTCAAATCACTCTTTTGTGCCTCTACCTCACCTCCCCTTATGCGGGGCTCGAATGGTGAATACAGGGCATGGGGCAAGCCGTACAACTTTCTCTGCCACCGAGCCAAATACCATATGCCGCCAGCCTGTCTGTCCGTGAGTGGCTATCACGATGAGGTCTACTTTCTCCTCTTCAGAGATTCGTATGATTTCGTCAGCGGCCCCTCCCAGTAAAACAATTTGACGCACTTGCAGTTCTTTTGGCACCCTTTGCTTAATTACTTCTTGGAGAGGGTTCTCAGCGGATGCTTCCATCTTCTGCAGAGGCAAAACGCTGGGTGCAAAATCCGGAGAAGTTTGTACAACCGGGGAAACAACATGGACGAGGCACAGTTCGGCTGAGAAGTGCAAAGCTAACTCATTAGCCACCTTCAGCGCTTCATAGGATGCCTCACTGAAATCAGTTGGATAAAGGATCTTCTTAAAAGGTAACATCCGCATTTCTCCTTTCCCCTCTCATAAAGGAGATGGTGAGATGGGTCAAATCCCTTTGCAAATGCACTATCGGGCGAGAATTTGAGTTTCGTGAAGTGGTCACAAATTGCGACCACCTCAGCCTTTATTGTGATTTCAGGATGAAGAGATTCCGCTGATACAACGTATGACCTTAACAAAAAAGCCCATTCTTTTTGAGGATAGACTTCGACGCGACCCTAAAATTTTGCAGAATTCTCCTTGCCCCAAGCGTATTGGATTTACCCTACCAAAATTAGGAAGAAATAGCAAATTGGGACGCACCCCGTGGGATACTTGAAGAGAGATTAATATTTCGGCAATAGTAGGGGGCTCCGTTCCTTGACAATAGTAAGGAAGGGAAATTCCTCGCTGCTGATAAGCTATATGACAATATGCTGAATGCGGGTGGCTGATCGGTGAGCCCGGAACGAAGGGGATTGAGGGATCGGCGGAGCGATGATCAAGATGCTCAGAATTTAGTCAAACCGTGGCCCCCATCCATTCGTCATGAAAAATGTCAGCCTTCGCCTAAATCCCTCAGCGCTCTTCCTAGGATGTAACAAAAAACGGCACTTTCCTCAATAAAAAGGATCTCTTAAAACTCTGGACTTAGTTCATAAAGACCTGCCAAGTCACTTTCTTTTTTAGCCGTTTGACCAACATTATCGTCGGGTTTACGGATACAAAGTCTGTTCGTCAGAAGGTCAGCAATCTCGTCTTCCTCTTTCCGGATTTCTTCGTAAAATCTTTGTATTCGCCCTCTTAAGGGCTTCGGCGAAGCTTCTTTCCGATGCCGGAAATTACGGTGCCCTTTGACCATGAAGATCCACAGATAATTCCTGAACTTCGAAAATTCAAGTTGCCCCCTTAACCTGGCCCTCCGTTTATCCTGCAAAGGCGTTGAGATATCGATTGAACTCAGGAACGGCATAGTCCTTGCACGACTCTAATTGTAGATCCATGGGCTGCTTGCGGTCTCGTGAAGACGATTATGAGTCACCTTGCGTCTCATCTCCGGTGTCTATTTCTCCAAGGCCAATCGAAAGGAAGGTGAAATGACGGCCATACCCGATCAGCATCGTAGCGTAAGGGATGCTTATTATATGAGGACCCTTTTTCGCAGACATGTACAAGGAGCTCTTGTTCGATCAGGGGCCAGTGTGTTCATGTGGGTGTTTGCTTTGGCTGCCTTTCTTGAGGGCCATATTAACAAACATCAAATGGAAGGAGTTAGCGCTTCCGTTGCCTTCCTGATCTTGATAAATCCGCCCACTCTATGGCTCTCAAGGCGGATAACCCAAATAAATTTATATAAATATTTGTCGCTTTTTATCAATATATTAGAAATAATCGGATATACATCTGTCATTTATTTTTTGGGGGGTATTGAGGCTACGTATCTTATCCCCATTTACTGTCTCTTGATAACCTATGTCGGGGTGGTGGCACACGGGAAATTGCCGTTTATCATAGCCAGTATCTGTTCGATTGCCTTTGCTCTCATCGTGGTATTGGAGTACTTGGGTTTTCTCCCCGATCAATTTCATGCAATGGGCTTTTATTTTCCTTGGAAAAATCAGTTTGACATTCTTTTTGTAATCACAGCGCTGCTCTTCATGGGAGCCTTCATTGCGTACTACACCGGCAATCTTCTGAAGGAGAACAGAGAAAAACTAAGGCGGCAAAATGCCGAACTGGTCCATGCCAAGGAGGCTGCGGAGAAAGCTCGAGATGAATTAGAACAACGCGTGAAAGAGCGCACTTTGGATCTCGTGATCGCAAACGAGCAATTGCATCAGAAGACTGAGGACCTCATTCGTTCCAACAAAGAGTTGGAGCAGTTTGCCTATGTAGCCTCCCATGATCTCCAAGAACCTCTCCGTATGGTCACCTCCTACGTACAACTTCTATCCCAGCGCTACAAAAACAAGCTTGATCAGGATGCCAACGAATTCATCGATTTTGCCGCTAATGGCGCCACCCGCATGTATCAGTTGATCAATGATCTCCTCGCTTACTCCCGAGTAGGTACCCGAGGAAATCCCTTTGAATTAGTAGACTGCGAAGAGGTCTTTCATAAGTCTGTCAACAATTTAAAGGTAGCCATGGAAGAAAGCGGGGCTGAGGTAACTCATGATCCTCTCCCCAAGACCGTAGCTGATTTCTTGCAGCTTGAACAATTGTTTCAGAATCTCATCGGCAATGGGATCAAGTTTCATGGGAGGGAGTCGCCCCGGGTTCATATCTCGGCGAGACCCAATGGGGACCATTGGGTCTTCTCGGTTCGTGATAATGGCATTGGCATTGCTCCGGAATACAAAGAGCGTATTTTTGTTATCTTCCAGCGTCTGCATGCCAAGGATAAGTATCCGGGGACAGGTATTGGCCTGGCGATCTGCAAAAAGATTGTAGAACGCCATGGGGGGCGCATCTGGGTTGAGTCAGAACCCAAAAAAGGTGCTACTTTTTGTTTCACTCTTCCCAAGGAAGGAGTTCAATAAACACGACCGTTGGAGCAATAGTCAAATCGGTTGAGATGTTGCTGGTGAAAGATAATTCCTCCCTTTTGCGAAGCCTGCCTGCCGGTAGGCAAGGGAGAGAAGGAGGGATTTAGTTATCGTGGTCCATACAATTAGGGGCTCTTTAGAAGTTCGGCGGGTTATTTTGATTTTAGCTCCTTTAGTTTCGCGGTCAAGGCAGGGAGGACTTCTTTATAATCCCCGACGATACCGAAGTGGGCGACGTTGAAGATATTCGCCTCCTTATCCTTATTGATAGCCACAATGACCTTCGATCCCAAACAGCCGGCGATATGCGACATGGCGCCGGAGAGAGCGACGGCCACGTATAGTTTAGGGCTGACCACCTTTCCGCTCTGGCCCACCTGGAGCCTCGTCGGCGCCCAACCCTCGTCGCAGGCAGGACGAGTCGCGCCCACAGCGCCCCCCAGAATGTTCGCAAGCTCCCGGAGCATCCCGAAATTCTGAGCATTGCCTATGCCACGGCCACCGCTGACGACGACCTCAGCGTCTTCCAGCTTCACCCCTTCGACTTCCTCTTTGATGCGATCGACAACCTTGACTTTAACCGCCGAAGGATCGACCTTGCCTTCAAAAGGGATAACCTGACCTTGGCGGGAATCATTGCGCTCTGCCGGCGGCACTATTTTCGGCCTTATAGTAGCCATCTGAGGCCGGACAGACTTTGATACCATCGTGGCGTGGGCGTTACCACCAAAGACAGGCCTGGTCGAGACCAGGAGCTTGGTCGCCGGGTCGACGGATATTGCCAGGCAATCCATAGCGAGCCCGCCCCCTAAGCGACCATTGAGCCGCGGGGCTAAATCGCAACCGACATCGGTATGGCCAAGAAGCATAATGGAAGGAAGCACCTTCTGGCAAAGGTCAGCCGCTACCTGGGTGTAGGCATCGGAGTTATAATCATCGAGGAGACTGTCTTCAGCAACATAGACTTTGTCAGCCCCATAGGCGATTGCCTCCTGACCCAGGCCGCCTGCTTTGCTACCCATCAACAGGGTACTTAAGTCCTCGCCCAGTTCATTGGCGAGCTTTCTTCCGACTCCAAGGAGTTCTGTCGTGATTGGCGAAAGCCTCCCTTCTGCGATCTCGCCGCAAACCAAAACACCCTTATGATTAGCCATTGGATTCCCTCCATATCTTGATTAACCCCACCTCACCTCCCCTTAAATTAAGGGGAGGAAGGGAGGGGTTATTTCGGTGTAATCGTTCCATAATCTATGTAATCAGAGATTTCTGGATTTTTCCAGAAATCTCTTCATATCAGTTTGGCAAGCTTTAATGCGAGATTGACGCCGGCTTCGCCAGGAGTACCCCCGGTCACCATCTCGCACTCGGTCTTTCGGGTCGGCACAGAGAGACCGGTGATCTCGGTATGGGCGTTCGTCTTGTCCAACTGTGAGGCCTCCGCCCCGATATCCGGCGCCTTCCAGACCGGAATCTGCTTTTTCCGAGCAAGCATGAGGCCCATTCCGCCGGGAAGACGAGGCAGACCGATCTCACTGCTGACCGTCACCAGGCTTGGCATCGGAGCTTCCAGTACCTCAAAGCCATCCTTCACGATCCTCTTTACCCTGAGCTTCTTATCCACCGCCTGGATATCACACGCGAGGGTCACGACAGGGATGCCGAGTATTTCGGCCAGAATAGACCCCACCTGGCCGGCGCCCCAGTCAGCGGCCTGCCGGCCGCACAGAACCAGGTCATACACGCCAATTTTCTGGATCGCTTTCGCCAATACGTAAGCAGTTCCGAAGCTATCCAGGTTCTCGAAGGCTTGATCCTCGAGAACAAAGCCTTCGTCGGCCCCCATCGAGATGGTGTGCTTTATCACGTCAGAAGCTTTCCCTGACCCCATGCTGATCACGGTTATTTTCCCTTTGTGCTTGTCTTTGAGCCGGGCTGCGGCTTCAACGGCCCGTTCATCGTAGACGCTGATCACCGGCGGCACTCCGGCGGGAGGGATCACCTTTTTCGTTTCGGGGTCAATCTTGAATTTGGCCGGTGGTATTTCGGGGTCGGGTACTTGTTTAACACAGACGATCGTATTCATATGACTCTCCTCCTAATTATTACTGGTGCCATAGAATAGGTTACATCTTCAAAAGCCGTTTTTCACCGCCCACTCGTCCCGCGAAGGCGTGACTCTTTCGAGACGCAGAGGCCACTGAGAGAAGGTTTTTCCTGGAGAATCGGTGAGAGGCCGATTCTCCAGAAGTCCCAGGCCTGCGGCCATCGATATTCCTAGGATGCTGAAAGCTTTTGATTTGGTGGCCTCTCACCGCCAAATCAAAAATTTCCCCTCTGCGATCTCGGCGTCTCTGCGGTGAAAGTAAGTAATTTTATGCTCTCCTTAAGATTGCTTCATCGCTGCTTCAACCACTTCGACAAGATCTCTTGCCTTCAACGAGTCCTTCATCTGTTTATGTTCGATGCTCTCCTCGAACATCTGTAAACAATAGGGGCAGGCAGTCACCACGGTCTCAGCCCCGGTCTTGAGAACGTCTTCCATACGCATCTGATTGATCTTTGTCGTACCGGGCTGTTCTTCTATCCACATGTGTCCGCCGCCGCCGCCGCAGCAGAAGCTCGTGCTTCGCGAGCGTCCCATTTCCTCAAGCTTTGGCTTTGAGATAGCCTCCAGTACCCGGCGCGGCTCCAGATATACTCCATTATAACGGCCCAAATAGCAAGGGTCATGATAGGTGAGTATAGAATTTATCTTATTGGTAAGTTTCAATCTGCCCTGGCTGATCAAATCAGCAATCAGCTGGGTATAGTGAACGACCTTGAAATCGCCGCCGTACCGAGGGTACTCGTTCTTAATGGTATGGTAGCAGTGGGGACAGGAGGTGATAATCTCTTTGATTTGGTGGTTTTTGAAAATTTCAATATTTTGCTCCGCCATGACCTGGAACTGAAACTCGTAGCCTGCTCTTCGTGCCGGGTCGCCGCAGCAGGTCTCGACTTCGCCTAATACCGCGAAATCGACTCCGGCTGCTTTCAGCACCCTCGTCATGGAAAGCGTCGCTTCGACATTGCGCTCCACCAGGGCCCCGGTGCAACCCACCCAGAATAGGGTATTCGCGCTATCCCCTTCAGCCAATATTTTGAGTTCCAGGCCACTGGTCCAGTCGCCCCTCAACCTCAGCGACTGCACTCCGGCCCACGGGTGTCCTCTGGACTGCATATTTCTGAGCATCAGCTGGGCAGTTTCGGGCATCTTGCTTTGCGCCAGCACCAGATTGCGTCTGAGGTCAATGATCTTAACAATGTGTTCCACATAGACGGGACACGTCTCCTGGCAGGCAGCGCACGTGGTGCACGCCCAGATTTCGGCTTCGTTTGGGGCTTCGCCAACCAGGGTCGGAGCGCTGTCGGATTGATTCGCCTGGTTGTTCGCTGCTTTGAGCATGTGGACTTTGAGGTCCTGTACGACTTTCCTTGGCGAAAGGGGCTTGCCTGTTGCCCACGCCGGGCAGGCATCCTGGCAGCGACCGCAGTTGGTGCAGGCGTCCAGATCAAGAAGCTGCTTCCAGGTGAAATCCTTGATGGTCGCCACCCCAAGCGTGTCGGCATTTTCAATATCGATGGGGGCAGGGGATCCTACGGGTCCCAGGGAGCGGAAAAAGATATTCAGCGGGGATACGACCACATGCTGTAATTTGGAAAAGGCCAGTCCGGAATAAATGATGGAGGCAAGGACGAGCACAGAATGGGACCACCACAAAGACCAGTGCCAGAACAAAAGCGAGCTCTGGCTCGTGCCGGCAAAGGCTTTGGCGACGAGAAATCCGCCTGCAGACCATACTGCCCAGTCGGGGTGAAGCGTTAATTCGGTAGCTGCCTGCCGCAGCCCCTCAACCATGAAACCGGTAATCAGCATCGCAGTGATCAATGCCATACCGATGCCGTCGTCAAGCAGGGTATTCAGCCTCTTCGGTTTCGAGACGTAACGGCGGTAGGCGGCCATGATGATCCCGGCAAGAGCCAGGAGGCCTCCGATATTGACGACGAGCTTGAACCACAGGTAGGGAGTGCCAATGATATGACCGATGATGTAATGGGTCACAGCATCCACAGCCGATGCCAAAAGGAGTATGATAAAACCCCAGAAGAGAATCAGGTGCATCATCCCGGAGTAAGGATCGCGAAGAAAGCGCCGGTGGGCCAAAACATCCACAAGGGTGGTGCGGATAAAAACCGGTATTCTTTTGCCTATGTTCTTAGAGCAATCATCCGGCTTCCCCAGGCGCCATAGCTGATAGCGCCTGTAGAAACCAAACGCCCAGAAAGTTAGAGCGATTGCTGCCAATACGTAAATCACGTAACCGTAAGGGATATTCCAGAACACTTCCCGGGATGCCAAAAGCGATCCTCCTCTTTGTTTGATTCTTTATCTGTATTAATTTATCTCTTTGAAAAATTATAAGAAAGAGCGTTAAAAAGCTCGTCATTCCTGCCCCGATTTTCGTCGGGATAAACTCCAGCAGGAATCCAGTTTCATATATTTCTGGTTCCCTGCCTTCCCCCGTATCAAGTACAGGGCTGGATTCCCGTTTTCACAGAGGGAATGACAAATCTCAACGTCAAAAGATTGAGATGCTCGGGGACACTAATCCAGATCCAAATTCGCTTTACACTGATTACATTTAACAGCGCCCCGGAAAACTTTGTTGCCGCACTGAGGACAAATATAGCGGGCTTCTTCATCTTGAATCCATTTTTCAGTACCAACCTCTCGCCAATACGGAATCGTCCGCAGGATAACCTTTTTGCCTGCAGCCATGGGAAAATTCTCAATATACTGACAAGGGAATTCATCGCATTGATGACATCCGGTGTAACCTTTCTCTCTTGTGCATTTCCTGATGTCACACTGTCGGCAGTGCATAAACTGCTCATCAGATAAGCAGCCGCGGCATTTAATATCTTCTATCGTAAGTTTTTCACTATTAGGAAGGGTGCCTTTGCCGGGAACTCCTCCTTTGTAAAGACCCAGTAACACCTCTTTGAATTTTTGATTTTTATCACGGTGCGCGATATAAACGGCACAGACTCCGCAATAAAGACCGCAAGGAGAAATCAGATCCGGATTTATCTTCATCATTTTGATCGCTCCTGATGTATACCATATCGGTTGAGATACAAGGTCATGTTATTAAGGGTCTCAAAATTGAATTGACAGAGACATTGGAAAATCTCCCCTCGCCCCTCTTTGCCAAAGAGCGGTAACTCCTCCCTTTAGTAAAGGGAGGAAAGGCGGTTTCAAACAGCTAAATTGGCACCCATTCTCTTTCCTTATTTTTCTTTACCCTTTCTGACGATGGTTCTTTTTTCTTCAGGAATGGGAGGCGGAACAGGCTCGCCAGAAATCTTCGTCACCGCACGAAATTTAGGCGGGCAAACTTCAAAACACGTTCCGCATTTTATGCATTTCTCTTGGTCAATGACGTGGATCTGGTTCTTGGCGCCGACAATCGCCTCTGCAGGGCATCTCTTAGCGCAAGTCATGCAGGCCTGGCATTTTTCCGGGTCGATATAGTACGAGACGACTTCGCTGAATAATTTGTCTATTTCGTCTTTGGTGAAAAGCTTATCATATTCTTCCGGGTTCCCAAGACGTGACGCCAGCTTCTCATTTTTCACCAGCTTGATGTAGGGGACCAGCTTTCTAATTTCTGCAAGTTTGGAATTTAATTCATTTTGGTCGATTCCTTCGGCTTTTCCGAGAGGTCCCAGCTTAGTCACCTTGTTGCCAAACTCACCCATCACTTCGGCAAAACGGGTTCCTTCAGCCGAAGACATGAATTCGATCCTTAACCTTTCCGGGTTCAGCCCGATGTGTTCCATTATTTTTCTACATAGAAGCACCATGTTGAGTGCATGGTAATTTCCATGAGTGATATAATTGCATTCATTTAAACGGCATCCGCCAATAAACACCCCATCCATTCCATTTGAGAAAGCCCGGAGTACAAATTCCAGGTCGACTCTACCGGAACACATGACGCGTATAAGCCTCATTTCAGTTGTATATTGTAGTCTGGAAACTCCAGCCATATCACCAGCGCCGTATGCTCACCAATGGCATACGAAGCCTATGATTCTTGGCTTAAATTTAAGTCCTGCGCTCATTCGTTCTCACCTCTTAAATACGAAAACAGGTGTCAAGGATCCTAGGATTCCAGGATTCGAGGGTTCAAGGGTTTAAATCCTGGCCTTTCACTTGAATCCTTGGCTCCTTAAATCCTAACCCCCCTTCATCCCCCCTTAGACTAAGGGGGGAATAGAGAGGGGTTAAACTTCTATGTGTCCTCCGCCGCAGCGTCAATTTCGGCTAAGATTTCTTCATCGGTAAAGTGCTTTAGTCGAATTGCCCCCGTGGGACACTTTGCATTACAGAGACCGTCTCCTTTACAGATAACAGGATTCACGACGGCCTTCTTGCCCTGTCGTGTCTCACGAAACTCTATGGCACCATACGTACAAACTGAGATACATTGCCCACACCCCATACACTTCCTCTCATCCACCTCGCAAACAGAGCCGGAGGCGACGACTGTGTCATGTGAGAGAAGCGTTAAGACCCGGCCTGCAGCTCCATAAGCCTGGTTAATCGCTTCAGATATAAACTTGGGGTAGTGAGCTATCCCACAAAGATAAACGCCGTCTGCAGCAAACTCAACAGGTCTTAATTTGACATGGGCTTCCTGGAAGAAACCATCCGGGCCCAAAGGTACCTTGAATAATTGGGATATTTCCTTGTTCCCTGCGGGGGGAATAACGGCAGCAGCCAAAGCTACGATATCGGCATCTATTTCAACCTTCGTACCTAAGATATAATCTGGGGCGGTAACCTTTAGAACAGGCCGCCGCTCCTCCGACTCACCCGCTTGCACCTCTGGTTTATCTTGCGGTTCATAGCGGATGAACTTTACATCTTTATCTGCCGCTTCCCTGTAATAATCCTCACTAAACCCATAAGTTCTCATATCCCGAAAGAGAATGTAGATATCCATCTTTGGGTTACTCTCTTTCAGCTTCAATGCGTTCTTTATAGACTCGCTACAACAGATCCTGCTGCAGTAATTTCTGTCTTCATTTCTGCAGCCTACGCATTGGATCATCACGAGACTTTCTGCATTCATTACCTTTTCGTTTCCTTTGTTGATCTGCTCCTCCAGCTCAAGGTGGGTCATTACTCTGTCATCTTCTCCATAAAGGTATTCTGCAGGTTGATATACATCAGCACCTACAGCGATGACGGCTGCGCCATGTTTTATCTCTGTAACCCCTCTTTCAGACTTCACCTTGGTTACGAAATTCCCAACATAGCCGGTAGCCCCTGTGATCGTCGCATCCGTATATACATGTACTAAGGGGTGTTGATAAACCCGGCGCACAAGATCACGCAAATAGGCCTCAACATCCAGTCCTTCCAGGGTGGTGTGGATTCTTCTTGCCGTCCCCCCTAAGTCTTTTTCTTTTTCCACCAGGTGAACCTCATGTCCCTGGTTGGCTATGGAGAGAGCACACGTCATGCCGGCTATCCCTCCACCAACCACTAACGCCGTCTTGTTGACAGGCAGATCAATTTCTTGTAATGGCTCCAAATAGAGGGCCCGGGCTGCCGACATCCGGATGATATCCTTTGCCTTCTGTGTGGCTTCTTCCTTTTCTTTAGAGTGGACCCAGGAGTTATGCTCCCTAATATTAGCCATTTCGTAGTAATATTGATTAAGCCCCGCCTCCCGAACGGTGTCCCGGAATAGTGGTTCAAGGGTCCTGGGGGAGCAGGCAGCGACAATCACGCGATTGAGCCCTTTTTCCTTTGTCATGTCTGTTATTTCTTTGGCACAATTCGTAGCACATGAAAATAGCTGTTCCTGAGCGTAGACAACATTGGGTAAGGTTTTACAATATTCAACTGTTTCAGGAACATTGACTACCCTTCCGATATTAGCCCCACAATGACACACAAAGACTCCTATCCTTGGCTCTTCTGCAGAGACATCCCTTTCCGGCGGATAGATCCTTTCTTTGGCCAGCTTCCCTCGCCGGTAGTCAAGGAGCTCACCACACTGGGAACCAGCTCCGCTGGCGCTAAAAACCGACTCGGGAATATCTGTAGGACCCTGGAAGCCTCCGCTTACAAAGATCCCAGGCCGGGTGGTCTCCATAGGATTGGTAGGAATTGCTTTACAGAATCCGTGTGAATTGAGCTCGATTCCGAACTTATCTGCCAGACCCTTCGCATCAGCAGGAGGATTCAATCCGACGGATAATACCACCATATCGAATTCTTCGTCTTTTACTCCATCATCCGGTGTAGAATATCGTATGGTTACATTCTTGGTTTCCGGGTTCTCTTTTACTATGGATGTGTAGCTTCTGATAAACCGAGTCCCGGGAAGTTTCTCTGCTCTTTGATAGAATCGCTCAAAATCCTTCCCAAAGGAACGAATATCGTTATGGAATATCGTACACTCTGCCTCTGCGTCATGTTCTTTTGTCAAAATCACCTGTTTCTGGGTATACGTGCAGCACACGCCTGAACAATAGCTGTTACCGCCCGGGGGGTTAACCTGTCGGGAACCGACGCATTGAATCCAGGCTATTTTATGGGGATGCTTCTTGTCGGAAGCACGCAGTATCTCACCTTCGTATGGTCCGGTGGCGCACATCAGCCGTTCATAGTCCATGCTGGTTACCACGTTCTCAAACTTTCCGTAGCCATATCCATCGCCCACCTTAGGATCAAACGGCTCAAGGCCAGGAGACAGAATGATCGCCCCTACTTTTACTTCCACCTTCTCCGCCGTCTGATTCAAATCGATGGCCTTATTCTTACACACTCCTTCGCAAATACGACATTTCTTCTCTTTGAGGTAAAGACAGCTTTCATCAATATAAGTGATCAGGGGAATGGCTTGAGCGAAGTATATATGGACGGCTTTATGCTTCGATATCTCTTGATTAAATTGATCAGGGTATTTGACCGGGCAGTATTCTACGCAAGTCGTACAACCCGTGCATTTGCTCTCTCCAATATATCTGGGCTTTTTAATCAGGGTGACCCTGAAGTCTCCTGCTTCACCTTCTATACTCTCAACTTCAGTATACGTCAGGACCTCTATATTGGGATGCCGGCCGACCTCGACCAGTTTGGGCGCGAGTATTCAGATGGAGCAGTCATTGGTGGGAAAGGTCTTGTCAAGCTGGGCCATATGGCCGCCAATGGACGGTGCTTTGTCAACCAGGTAAACCTTAAAACCAGCAGTGCCGAGATCAAGAGAGGCCTGAACACCGCTGATCCCTCCACCGACAACCATCACATCTCCAAAATGACTGTCCGCGAAACTTTTACGAATACTGTCTGCGAGACTTTCACGAATCTGGTCTTCAATTTTTTCCAGTTCATTTTCCACTTTCTATCACCTCATCAAGTTTCTTCCGTAGCTATATTACTTCCTGGAGAATCTCCGTAATGTCCTTAATCTGTATGACCTCACTATCCTTCAGGGTTAACCTGCTGTCCTCGAATTGGGTAATGCAATACGGGCAGGAAGTTGCCAGCACCTCAGCCCCAACCCCGATAGCTTGTTCCAGTCTGAGGTTGGAGAATCTTTCCGTCTTTGGAGTTTCCATCCAAATCCTGCCTCCTCCCATTCCGCAACAGAGGCTATCTTCCCGCGACTCAGGCATCTCAGTCAGTTCCAAACCCGGTATCTTCTTCAAGACCCCTCGGGGTTCATCATAGATACCATTATGTCGACCCAGGTAACATGGGTCATGATAGGTCATTTTCTTACTATACTCCTTGACGATCTGAAGCCTTCCCTTATTGATCAGATCGAATAAATATTGGGAGATATGGACCACCTCAAAGTTGACCTTGAATTCGGGATACTCCTTTTTGAAGGTGTGGTAGCAATGAGGGGAAGAAACAAGGATCTTCTTCACCCCATTTTCGATAAAAGTCTTGATGTTTTCCCTGGCCAGGCGTTTGAACAATGTCTCATTGCCCGCCTTGCGTATACTCTCACCACAGCAATTCTCCTTGGGACCCAGTATCCCAAAATCTACCCCTGCCTTATTCAGGAGTTTGACCGTGGCCTGAGCTACCTTCCTTAATCTCGGGTCATAGCTGGGATAGCAGCAGGGGAAATAGAGCAGCTCAGTGCCTTCGCCGAACTCCTTGACCCCCAGATCTTTAGCCCAATTTGCCCGGTCCTTCGGTTCTTGTCCCCAGGGATTACCTACACTGGCAAAGCTTGTCATGACACTCCGCAGACTGGGGATACTGGCAGGAACTACCCCGTCCGGCACCAACAGCCTGCGCATAGCTCTCATAACGTCGATTATTTCTACGCCTCTGGGGCACCGCTGAGGGCATCTACCGCAGGTGGCACATAGCCATATGTCTTCGGATTCGAAAGGAACCACGCCGAATTTTGCCTGATTGACAATTTTGCGAACAAAAAATTTTCTGACGCGATTCCAAGGGCATACCGTATCGCATTTCCCGCATTGGTAGCAGAATTTGAAGGCGTCTCCACCGGCCTCTTTGATGCCATCGATGACCATTTTGAAGGGGGATAGGGGTACAGTTTCCATACTCTTTTTCAATCCTCTTTCTCTTGATTACAGAGATTGGAAAAATGATTACAGAGATTTCTCTTCCGCAGCTTTTTTAGAGGATTAACCCCACTTCGCCTCCCCTTAAATTAAGGGGAGGTAGGGAGGGGTTAATTCGGTGTAATCATCTCATAATCGCCGTAATCAGAAAGCAAGCTCTTTAGTCCTTCTTTGACATTCGGGCAACGGTATCCATTACCTTCTGCAGTCCATATTTATCTACCATGGATTCCAACCCTATCTCCACGTCCTCCATCTTCACTTCTTCTTCGACCTCCTCTTCCCTTTCTTCGTAGGTCAGGGCATCATTTAGGCACCACTGAACACACAAGGGCTTTTCTTGTGGCGGATCGTCTTCACACATATCGCATTTGAGAGGGAGACTGGAATCGGGTTCTTTGAAAACGTCCCTGGATGGGCAGGAAGCCCTGCAGAAGTCGCACTCGTCGTATTCCTTTCCGTCAATCACATATTTGTCTCTGCCAGCACATTCGGCTTTCGCGTACTCACCCGCGTAAACGGGAAGATATACGTCTCTTATTGGTTCACGAATCAGCCGAATACGAGACCTCGCCGGATTATTACTGCTATATTTTGGTTTGGCGTGGAATGCGGAGCAGGCTACCTCACATGCCCGGCAACCATTGCATTTATCAACATCGATCTTGATTGTCTTGACTTTCTTCTTAATCTTGGCCATTTTTTATTATCCCTCTCTGTTCTAAGTCTTCGCTAATGTAATCCATACCTAATTCGTGAAGGGTCTCTTTAGTAGGAATACCATCATTATTCCACCCCTTAAATTTGTAATACGCGTCTAAGAGCTTAGCTTCAAGCTCGGGAAATCTTTTCTTCCAATGGTCCTCTGGCGGCTTCTCATTGGCTCTCCTCAAGCCTCTTCTTACATTAACGGCCCTAAGTAAAGTTCGGTTCCTCTTATATACCTGTGTGAGGCCGGCTTCATCCATATCGATCCCGGTCGCCGATGAGATAAAACGCGGGTAATTGTGCATGTGATAGGGAGGCTTCAGGGGAAATGACGACAAACCGGAGCACACCCCGAGGGTGTCATCAATGTAGTGCATCTTCTCTTGCCAGTCAACAATGTCAACGGACATGTCAACAGTCGGGTAATATGGATTTGAGCGTTCTCCCCGGATTTCCCAGTCCAGAAGGTATCGCTTAAACTTTTCATCGGGAACCTGGATCCAATCCTTGACAAAGTCTTCTCTTTCCGCCATCGTGGGAAAAGGCGACTGCGGGAACTGGCCTTCAATCTGGGTAATGTTTATCTTCTCGCCGGTGGCATACATAAGGAAATAAACGGGATTCAGCATTCCCAGCTTGAGAGGCAGCTGCTCATGTTTCTTAATGTTATTATGAGCATATGCTTCTGCGCCCTTGCCGATCTGTTGGGCTGCCCAATAAGTGCCATTGGCCAACACGTCTCCTATCCCTTCTCGCCGGGCAATTCTGTCGAGTAACCAGTAAAATTTCCCCTCGTTATCGGACGGACATCCTGCAAAGTCCGCGTCAGTCAAAATGCCGGCTTCTTTAAGCTCAAAGGCGAAGGCCATAATTTGCGGAGTTGAGAACCCGTCCACGCCGTACTCCGTAGCACGTTGAGCGATTTTAAAACCAAAATCCAGGTCTGAATAGGCCGCCATGGTATAAGTAAGTTTCGAGAAACATTTCATCATGTAGGTTGAAATTCCCGGGACGGAAATTATTGCCCCGCATTTCATCGGACAGTTATAGCAACTTATTAACCGCTTCCGCACGTTTTCTTGAGTCTCCTTCCACTTCTCTTCGACTTCCTTGTTCCAATAATCTTTTTTCCGAGTGCGGGCATTCCCCCACATGAAATTCTGGGTGTGCCACTCTTCATCAACGTGTTTCATTTCTTGCGGTGACCCAAGCCCCTGTAAAATGGTCATTACCCCCGGAACTGGATGTTCTTCCCGGACTTTTATGTACTTCAGCACTTCGTTGCAGAGCTCCATGAATTCAGCCGGTCGGGCAACATTGATGTCCTTTGTTCCACGAACAACTATAGCCTTTACCCCTTTGTCTCCCATAACAGCGCCTACTCCGAGTCGGCTGGCACTGGAGCGGCCCTGCTCGATGGAAGCCGTATAGACCCTGTTTTCACCGGCCAGTCCGATAGCAGCCACCTGGGCGTTGGGCTCCTTCAGCTCCTGTTTAATAAGTTCTGCAGTTTCAACAGCGCCTTTACCGCGGAGATGACTAGCATCACGTATTTCTGCTTTGTCATTGTTTATCCACACATAGACCAGATTGGGGGACTTGCCGCGAAAGATTACTTTGTCATAACCGGCGTATTTCAATTCTGGCGCCCAAAATCCCCCCATCATTGAATATGCCATTAACAAAGTCTGAGGAGAATAAGTAGAAACAATGGTACGATTAGCGCCAGGAGCAGGTGTGCCACCTAAAAGACCAGTGCTGAATATGAGGAGATTATCAGGAGAAAAGGGTTCAGTTTCAGGGGGAACCCTATCCCATAATATCTTGGCGTTAGTACCCAATCCCCCAAGGTGAAGTTCGGTCAATCTTGGGTCAGTTTCCACCCTCTCAATGTTTCCTCGGGATAGATCAATTTCTAAATTAAACCCTGTCTCTGAGTACCTCATTTTTTTAGCCCCTCGATCAGGTTACTGAAAAACGCCCTTGCGAAGCGGCAAGAGGCATGTTGCGGCATCAATGTAGGGAACGCATATATGCGTTCCCTACCGCCTCAATCCAAATGTTTCCTGAGATTGATAAATGGTGAACGGTCAAAGCCAATCGCCTTGAAGAAGGAAAGCATATCACCCGCGTCCCAGAGCACCGTGGTGTAGATGTCCCGGATCCCCTTCTTCTTAAAAAAATCGAAGAGTTTTTTGGCCAGGATCCGGCCGATTCCAACGCCCATGTGCCCGGGATGGACTCCAACCACTTCGATCCAGCCGCTCTGCTCCAAACCAAAGCTTTCACCTTTGATCTCTCCGATGATAAATCCGGCAACTCGATCATCCATGGAGGCAACGAAACCCACGGCTTCTTGTTTTGTTAATCGGGCCTTTACCATTCGGATCCACTTTTTGGAAACCTTTTTCTGTAATATGGCTTCCTGGATGGCAACCATCTCAGGGATATTGTCAGTTCCAATCTTTCGGATTTTGATTCCTTTTAACATTCCTGGGTCAATCGATGCGGATGATCTTGACATGCTTTCCCACCCACTCCGGAGGAAGATAGACTCGACCACTGTTCCCGCTCAGTTTGACAACCTTCTCAATCATCTCTTCGCCGTAGAGTTCGAACTTGGACTTGTTCTGAACAAAATTCAGTTCTTCCATCTGAGTTGGCATGTAAGGCAATGGCGCTTTCTTAGGAGGCATAGTTTAAATTAGGTTGTTTCAAATCTACGAGACGCGAAAAGGATCATGTAATCACAATATAGCTACAAAGTAATTATAAGACAAGGGCAAAAAAATTGTCAAGGGAAAACTTTGTGAAGAACAAATTTGTATAACATCTTGAATTTAAAAGTATTTTTAATGGATAAGCCTCCGCCTTAAATCCCACCGTTAAGACCAGGAGATTTTTGGATAATTTCCACGCATTTCTTATCTTTCCACCCTGTTTTCCACTTGCCCATAAGAGAACGGCTTCGCAGGTTCTTGGTGCCGCTCACAATGGCTCTCAATCACATACTCCAAAGACAAAAGGAAGATTGAGGTTTGTCTGAATTCCCATGGAATAAATTTTATGTTATATTTTCCGTATGATCCCGGTTGATGAAGCCTTAGATAAGATTCTTTCTCACGTCCAGCCTTTAGGGTTCGAAAAGGTATCCCTTTTAGATGCTTTAGGAAGGGTGATCGCGGAAGACATCTTCGCCAAGAGAAATATCCCCCCCTTGGATAATTCAGCAATGGATGGGTATGCCCTGAGATCAGAGGATGTTCGGCAGGCCTCGCAAGATCATCCTGTGCGATTAGTCGTGATCGAAGATCTTCCCGCAGGTTTTATTTCAACCAAGACCGTTGAGAGAGGAAAGGCCGTCCGAATTATGACGGGTGCTCCCATTCCGAAAGGAGCAGATACGGTTGTACCAGTTGAGGTGACGAAGAAAGAAGATGGATCCGTATTAATCTTCAAAGCGACTGGGGTTGGTGAAAACATCCGGGAGTCCGGCGAGGATGTGAAACAAGGAGATTGTGTGATCTCCAAAGGAGATATTGTGCGTCCTGCCGAGGTGGGAATGCTTGCTTCTGTAGGACGCTCTTTTGTCTCTGTCTATCAGAAGCCGCTGGTCGCCATTCTCTGCACCGGAGACGAATTAGTCGATGTGGATGGGGATTTGGATGGATTCAAAATCATCTCAAGTAATTCGTACACCTTAGGGGCCCAGGTGAAAGATTGTGGGGCCATCCCCCTCCAACTGGGTATTGCCAGGGATCGGAAAGAGGAGATCGAGGAGAAACTTCGTCAGGGAATCCGAGCAGATGTCCTGATCTCTTCAGCCGGGGTTTCGGTGGGTGATTATGATTTCGTCAAGGATGTGATGAAGCAGTTGGGTATGGAGATGGTATTTTGGAAAGTGGCCATGAGGCCCGGGCAACCTTTGGCTTTTGGGAGGATTGGGGAAAAGCCGGTGTTCGGTCTTCCCGGCAATCCCGTCTCATCCATGATTTCTTTTGAGCAGTTTGTGAGACCCTCTCTTTTGAAGATGATGGGCTGTCGTCACATTTTCCGGCCACTGGTCGAGGCCATCCTAAAGGAGGAGATAAAGAAGATCGTCGGAAGGCGTTATTTCGTCAGAGGGTTCGTCTCTCTTGAAAAGGATCAATACGTCGTCACCACCACCGGAGAGCAGGGGTCTGGAATTCTAAGGTCCATGGTTAAGGCAAACGGCTTGATCGTCATCCCTGAGGACCGGGAGATCGCGAGGGCAGGGGAGAAAGTGAAAGTCCAGTTGCTCGATAATACCCTTTAAAGGGTTCAAGGGTCTAGGGTTCAAGGATTCCAGTGACACAAAGCGATGAACGAAGTGAATAAATTCTCAGCAATTATAAAAACCAATTCCCTTTTAACACTTGACCCCTCGACCCCTTGAATCCTCGGGCCCTTTTAGGAGGGTTATTATTTATGATCCCCATCATTTCTATCGTTGGAAAATCGGACAGCGGAAAAACCACGCTGATTGAAAAATTGGTGCCCGAGTTGACCCGGCGGGGTTACCGGGTTGCAACGGTCAAGCACGACATGCACGGGTTTGAAGTGGATCGGGAAGGGAAAGATAGCTGGCGACATAAGCAGGCAGGGGCACACACCGTCGTCATCTCGTCGCCGCAAAAGCTCGCCCTGATCCGGGATGTGGAAAAGGATTTAACCCTGGATGAGATCCGGAGGAAATGGATTCAGGATGTGGACCTTATTCTTTCGGAAGGGTATAAAAAGGATGTTCAGCCTAAGATTGAGATTTTTCGGAAGGAGAAACACGAGAAACTCCTCTGCGCAAAGAAAGATAACCTCATTGCTATCGTTTCGAACCAAAAATTTCGTGTGGGCGTTCCCTGCTTCGACCTTGAAGATATGAGGGGTTTAGCCAACTTTATCGAGAAAGACATCCTGAAATCGAAGAAAGAGAAGGAGATCTTTCTAAGGGTGGATGGAAGGCCAATTCCCATAACCCCTTTCGTCAGAGATTTCTTAACCAAGACGATCGAAGGGATGGTTTCCAGCCTGAGAGGATGTGAAACGCCTGAACAGATTGAGATTCATGTTGAAGAGGGGGAGAAGGGACAGTAATGCTTTCCCCTCCACCCTTCGAGGCCCTCCCTTTCGTTGGGAGGTTTCAAATTCTACCCCGAAGTGGTTCCACCTCTGAGCCTACCGGGAGATAAAAGATTTCGGATGGCGAACCTGTCTTAACTACTTTCCCTTCTGAATAGACAATGATTTTGTCGGCCATGGTATAAGCTTCGATCACATCATGCGTCACGAGGACCACTGGGATATCAAAATCATTTCTGATATCCTTCAGGAGTCGTCTCATTTCCAGCCGTATCGGGCTATCGAGCGCTGAAAAGGGTTCATCTAAAAGGAGCGCTTTGGGTCTCCGGATGAGGGCTCTCGCAAGCGCGACTCTCTGTTTTTGACCTCCGGAGATTTCCGAAGGGGACTTGTCTTCCAACCCCTGGAGGTGAAACAGGTTCATCATTTCGCCCACTTTATCCTTTATGTCGGAATGACGCAGTCCCTTGAGCCCGTAGGCTATGTTTCCTCTCACGGTCATATGGGGGAAAAGAACACGATCCTGGAAAACATATCCGAAGGATCGTCTTTGAGGAGGCACATCTATTTCCAAGGTGCTATCGAAAAAGAGGTCCCCGTTGGAACGAATGAATCCTTCGTCAGGTTCCATAAGACCGGCGACGCATTGAAGGGTTAAGGATTTCCCCGACCCCGAATAACCAAAAAGAATGGCGAGCTCATTCCCTATCTTCCACTCCACATCGAGAGTGAATCCTTTGACTTTTTTCAGCAATTTTACTGATAGTCCCATCAGATCGTCCTTTTGGTAAATTGGTTTGCGATATAAAGAAATAGCCCTGATAGGAGAGAAAAGAAAATGACCATGACATTGGCCTTTGACCAATCCCCACTGCTCGCGGAGGTATAAATCGCAAGGGGCATGGTGTTTGTTTTTCCAGGGATATTTCCTGCAACCATCAGGGTGGCACCAAATTCTCCCATCGCCCTGGCAAAGGAAAGGACCGTTCCGGCAAGGATGCCCTTTTTTGCAAGAGGAAGCACGACCCGGAGGGCCGTTTCAAATTCCGAATGGCCCAAGGTGAGCGACGCGTTGATGAGACTCTTATCTACGGATTCGATAGCGGCTCT
The DNA here is from genome assembly GCA_963765435.1 of uncultured delta proteobacterium. Taxonomy (GTDB): domain Bacteria; phylum Desulfobacterota; class BSN033; order BSN033; family UBA1163; genus UBA1163. The sequence goes on along the minus strand of CAVXWK010000001.1, from coordinate 1,541,374 downwards.
TGTGGTCCTGATCATCAGCGGCAGAGCTACCACAAAGGAAGCAAGGACGGCTGCGTACCAGGTGAACATGATCCCCCATCCTGTCCAGTCGTAAACAAATCTACCGATCAGACCGTTTCTCCCGAAGAGTATAATCAGATAATACCCTGTCACCGTGGGCGGCAGTACCAGAGGGAGGGTGAAGAGGATATCAATAAACTCCTTTCCCTTGAAGTTCTTGCTCGCAAGGAGATACGCGGCCGTAACGCCTACCATCACAATCAGGAACGTTGCGGCCAGTGCCACCTGTACGGAAAGTCTCAGAGAGAATAAGAGTGTGCTTTCCATGGCTTTTTATCTTAATATCCCGAATCCAAATTTTTGAAGAACCTTTTTCCCCTCTTCAGACAGGATAAGAGAAATAAATGATTTTGCCAAATCTTCATTCTTGGTCCCCTGGACGATAGCGATGGGATAAATAATAGGCTGATGGCTGCCATCCGGTGCAATGGCAACAATTTTAACTTGCTTATCTCTGACGAAAGCGTCCGTTGAATAGACAATCGCTGCATCGACTTCATTCCTGGCAACGTAGTCCAAACCCTGTCTGACATGTTCCGCAAAGATAAGTTTTTCCTTGACCACATCCCATAGATTCAAATATCTTAAAACCTCTTCTGCATATCTCCCCGCCGGAACTGTTTTGGGATTTCCGATGACCATCCTTTTTATTTCATTTTTCTGGAGGTCTTGAAATGAGTTTAGGGGGATCCTTGAACGAGCGGGTTTTACCAAGACCACTTTATTGCTCGCAAAATTGGTCCTCGAATTGGCCACAAGGAGGCCTTTGCGCCCAAGATCGTCCATGTCCTTTTGTGCCGCCGGGGCAAATAGGTCGACTGGGGCGCCGGCCTCAATCTGCCTTGCAAGATCCCCTGAAGCGGCAAAATTAAAGACCAGCTTCGCTCCTGAGTGCCTCTCTTTAAAAATCTTCCCGATCTCTGCAAATGCGTCTTTAAGGCTAATCGCAGCAGAGACAGTAATCTCTTTTGTTGGTTCAGCGAGCGTGAATTGAGCACTTTGGATCACCGAGACAGCGAGAAGGAGGGTGATCAAGGAATTCGTTGCCGTCCCTTTATTTCCGCGGCCCAAAATGTTTATCATAGATTTTCAACAAATCCTTTTCCACGTCTCTCCGAAATCGCTCATAATGGCTCATGAGATCTTTTCCTTGGGAGGTGACCCGGGACCCTCCTCCGGATGGGCCGCCGACCTTCCGCTCCAGAAGAGCAAAGCCAAGTCTTTTTTCCAGGATCTGGATTAAGCGCCATGCCTTGCTGTAGGACATACCCATTTGATTGGCCGCTTGGTGAAGGGACAGGAGTTTTTCCACTCGCCTCAAAAGCTCATAAGGGCCATCTCCAAAGGCCTTCCCATGATTGTCAAGCCAGACTTTATAACCGATCTTCATGGTTTACCCGCTCCGTTATTCTTTATTGCGTATAACGCCAATATACTGAATGCCGTTCACCCTGTCAAGATGATAGATGATTTGCGCCTGGGTATCCTATTTGTTAAGATACGGGAGGTCTTGGTGGCCCGGCATGAAGAAAAGGGAAATCATTTCTATTCTATGGATGATCGGAATTTTCACTCTGATCCAAGGAATTCCTGTTGCGGTAGGCGGAGGGGTCCAGGAAGAAATGAAACTCGAAGAGCAACGGGTTCTCGAGTGGAGAAAGGAGCGGGATACATTCTTCAAGACCCACCAGCGCTCCCCGCTCCTTCCTAACGAGAAAAGGCATTTTGGAGGGTTGAAATACTATCCTTTCGATCCGAAATATGTCTTCTCCGGCCAGATTGAACGCTTCGTCTTCAATATCAATAACCCGAAATATTACGCCACCTTCCTAACGAACAAAGGAACAAACAAGCGCTATCTGAGCTACGGGAAATTCCGTTTCACCCTGGATGGGAAGCAATATGCTATTGAAATTTACAAATCCATTTTGAGCGATTATCTTTTCGTTCCTTTTAAAGATAAGACGAACGGAGAAGAGACTTATGAAGGTGGGAGGTATCTCGATGCCGAAGTCCTGACAGATTATAAGATGGTCTTGGACTTCAATATGGCCTATAATCCCTCTTGCGCGTATAACGAAAAATTCGTCTGCGTTCTCCCTCCTCGAGAAAATATGCTGAATATCGTGATCCGAACCGGCGAGAAAAATTTTAAATAACCGCTTTGTCCTTTTCACCCCTACCTCTTCCCGTAGTCCTCCGTGAATCGAGAATGAGAAAATCACTCCCGCCCTCTCTGGTCTGACGAGAGTCCTTGCCGTCTTCTTTATCGCTACGGGGATTGGAGAACTGATCTAAGAAAGAAGGAGGAAGCACGCCATCAGTGCCTGTGAAATAGATAATGCGAATGAAGATGGGTGTGTTTGGTTTTTCCGTGGAGGTGCGCATGCTCGTGGATAAGGTTCACTCTGAGCAGAAGATCCTGATCTCCGAGAATCTCATCTGTGCTTCCGATCTTTACAATTCGGTGATCCTCCGAGAGGACGACCACCCGGGCCCCGAGCTCGGCGACCAGTCCAAGATCATGGGTGGCGAGAACAATAGTCTTCCCGGATTCGCTCAGGGCAAACATCAGCTCCACGAGGAAGACTTGTGTCCTGGGATCCAGCCCGTTGGTCGGCTCGTCAAGTAGAAGAATTTCCGGGTTCATGGTCAGGACTGACCCGATCGCCACCTTCTTCTTCTCTCCTTCTGAAAGCATGTAGGAAGGTCTCTCTTTGAGGTGTTCTATTTCCAGCATCTGTATCACCTCAAAGGCCCTGTCCAGAGCCTCTTTCTCATCAATATCCAGCTGGAGGGGACCGTAAAGAAGCTCATCCAGCACGGTCGGACAGAATAACTGAACATCAGAATCCTGAAAAACGTATCCAACGCTCTCTCGGAACAGTCTGAGGAATCCTCTATCCCGCAACGATCTCTCTGTCACCTCGGTTTCTCTGAAGAGAAATCTTCCTGTGACTGGATATTTCAGGCCGCCCATGATTTGCAGGAGCGTCGACTTGCCGCTGCCATTCGCGCCAACAATCGCGACATGATCTCCGTCATTCACTTCGAGAATTACGTCGGAAAGGGCAGAAATTTTGTCGTAGTAACTGTAACTTACTTTTTCGAGTCTCATAAGAGTTTCCATGGATAACACCTCACATCAACAGAAATAAGAACCCCGGGAGAAAGAGGAAGATGGCAGCATACCAATCCCCCATGCGCATCTTTCTGAAACCATAAAACTTGATTGAATCAGAAAAGCCTCTCGCCATCATCGCCTTAAACACGTCTTCGCACCTCAGCCGGCCTTTTCTAAAGATGAACGCCATCCGGCCCGCAATCCATTGTCTCGCTTCAGCATGGCTTAATTCCCGGACGATCCTGTTTTTTTTAGCGAGGTGCATCTCTTCAACGGTCTTCGAGAATATGAGGATATATTTGTAACAGAGGGTGATGATAATAAGAAAGCTATCAGGAGCTTTCAGAACTTTGAGGGCTCTGATGATCTCATGGAACGGAGTCGTATACAGTACTAAAAATGACAGTGACAAGGAATTGATCACCCTCACGGTGAGCATGGCGACCGTATAAATTCCCTCACGGGTTATTCCAATGTCTGCGGGGAGATGATAGATCCAGAAGGCATACGGCTTTGGAAGTTTTGCGACGGGTAAAATGGTTTCCCCTTTTGTGATCACGTTGAAAGCGGAGGGCAACGCGATCAGAAAGCCGAAGACAAGCCCCAAGAAAAGGACTCTTTTGTAAACCCTTAGAATGTTCAAACGGGAAAGTAGGGTCAGCACAAAAACAAAAAAACAGATGCAGGTTTCCGGTAGTACCTCTCTTTTCAGGCTGACGATCAGGATGAAAAAGAGGAGGAAAAGGACTTTGACCCTGGCATCGATCCCTTGAAAGAATCCTTTTTGTGACGAGAATTCCCACTGGGCATATCCGTTTCTGATCACACCTGCCAGATGATCTATTCCTCTTTCGAGAAAAGGTACCTTTACTTTCCCTGTCCCCTGCTTGAAAGAACGGGCAGTGGATCGGGCCAACAGAAATGAGGGTATTCTACTTGCCATGCTTTGCGATGAACCTCGAAATGATAAACACCACGAAGGCACATACCCCTACGCCCAAGAGTCCAGAGGCAATATAGGAGATTACTTGAAGCGTCATCGATGCGCCTTCACCGCTAAAGTTGTAGTCAGGGATGGGGGCTTTCCAAAAATCAGACAATTTCTTTAGTCCTTCTGGAACATAGCCGAGAAGTTTGCCGAGTTTGGCTATTCCCCACTCTCCCCATGCCCCTTCTGCCTTGAATTTTTCTGGGATGAGGATACCGAGGGGAGTAAGCAGTGCCATGACCAAAAGGCCTGTCCAAAGTTTTTTCTGAAATCTTGTCATCGCAAGCCTCTTCAGAAATTATCTGTCCTTCGACGGGTCTGACACCGCATACACGAGATCGGGCTCGTGTTTCAGAAAGTACTTGAGCAGGAGCATCGTTACTAACCCTTCGACGATCCCGAACGGGAACAAATGCTCCAGGACCATTGCAGGCACGGCTACGGAGAGAGGGTAGGGACCGTAGAGCGGCCTGCCGTTTGCCCCCGTCGCGATCAGAGGCTGAATCCCGAATTCAAGGGCAGCAAATAGGGCTGCAACCACCAAACCCAGGTACCCGGCAAGGAAGGCTGCGACTGCGGGTCTGGCCCCGCTCACGGATTTCCCATTGACGAGTTTGAATATCCAATAAGACACGAAGGGCATCACCACCGCCATGTTCAAACAGTTGGCCCCAATGGAGGTGATTCCTCCGTCGCCAAACAACAGAGCCTGGATGATCAACACCACGGATACGGCCAGAATTGCTGTCCAGGGTCCCAAGAGAATGGCGATAATACCGGCTCCTACGGCATGGCCCGTCGTCCCTCCTAGAATTGGGATATTGAACATCATGATGAGGAAAGAAAAGGCTGCGGCCATGGCGAGGTAAGGGACATGTTTCAGAGAGAGCTGTTTCTTCAGCTTCTTCTGCGCCATTGCCCAGAAGCCAATGGAAACTCCATACAATGGAATATATGTTTGGGGGCTTAAGTAACCGTCGGGTATATGCATGAGAACCTCCTGGAATTAAGATTTTACCCCTAAACCCTATAAAAAAGCCACGAAGACTCTTCCCGTTTCTGCGGGAAGGAAAGGCCTTCGTGGCCAATTAAATTTTGAGTTCGGAGTTTAAGGCTCGGTACTATCTGGATTCTTCCAATAGTATTCGGTGATCAATAAGGTTCATCTCTTTGATTCGAGCCTTAACCCGTTTTTGCTCCCCAAAGATATTTTGAAGATAAAGTTCGTCCTTTTCCGGCCGAAGGATGGAGATGTCTTCTAGCACCAATTCTTCCTTTCCTTCTTTTACTAAATATGCATTGGCCTCACACATGGTTTCCTCCTAAATTAACGCGCCCGTGTCCCGGCCTACCGGTAGGCAGGTGTGATTCGTGTCCGGAGCTTTTCCCTTCAAGTTCCAAGCAATTCTTGGATCCGTCTGATCAGTTGATCAATCAAATGGGGAAGGGGTTCCTTCGGCGCACCAACGATTTCAACGTCCTGCATTTTTAGCGGGAGCAGAAATTTCATCGCAGGTGACGAAGCAATGGCCTCTGCCATTGTTGGGGTCAACTCCCCCATCATTGAATTGGCTAACACGATGCCAGTCGTCCCGATGATGATATCCACGGTTTTTACGGTTTGGACAATGGCATTCTCTCCGGAAGCGCCTTTGTTGGCGCCCGCTTTCAGCATCGCTCCCGTTGCCATTGCATTTGTTCCTAAAGCGATGATTTCAGCCTCTCCGGCAACCTTTTCCTGCAGGCGCTTGATGACGGCACTTCCGATCCCCCCACCCTGACCGTCGATCACTGCGATAGATTTTTTCCTATTTTCCACGGTCATTCCGTCAATAAAAAAGCCACTTCTGGCCGCGCCTTTCGTAGGAGCATCGCCTTCGTGGCTAACCTTTTTATATACGATAATGGTGGAATTTGTCAAATATTTTTTGGGATATGTTTGAAAAAGTCACGAAATCTGTTATTACACCAAACGTTTCTCAAGAATCCATCTGAGAATTCTGCATTTCCTCAAGTTCGCTTCACCGACTTTCTCAGGCTTTCTCAGTGCTGGCCTGCCGATCACCTTTTGTACGACAGCTGTGGGGGTGCTGATATTTTGGGTCTTTGTCAAATTCGGACAAATGTAAATAAAGCAGGCGGCATGGCGATGTTTCTGTGGGGAAGAGGAGACGGGGCACTCCTTTGCGGATCTTAGAAAACGGTCGATGTGCCAACGGTAACGCGCTGTCCGGCTAGCAGACGTCAATAGGAGCAGCCGAAGGCGTTAGGGTCTGAAGTATTTCTTAATAGAGGTGGCCAGGGTTTTCGCTATTTTTTCTTGAAAGTCGTTGCTCTTGAGCAAGCGTTCGTCTTCCTTATTCGTAATGTAAGCTATCTCGACCAGCACGGAAGGGATCCTCGGGGCTCTCAAAACAATGAAGTTGGCCTGCCGGTAGGAAGAGTATTTCAGTAGGTTGACAGCCTTGAGGTCCTGGAGAACAGTCTCAGCGAATACAAAGCTTTCCCTCATCGTATCGTTCTGCGCGAGGTCCACTAAGATCGGCTCCACTTTATCTTTTCCGTTGGTAATAGGTTTTGAGGTAACACCGCCCAGAAAGTTCGACAAATTCTCTTTGTCAGCGAGGATCTTAGCTGCTTGATCCGTGGCTCCCGCGAGGGAGAGACAATAGACAGAGGATCCTCTGGCCTGCGGGTTGAAACTTGCGTCTGTATGGAGGCTGATAAATAGGTCGGCACCGTAATCCGCTGCCATCTTACTTCTACCACCCAAAGGAATAAAATAATCTCCTTTTCGGGTAAGGAATGCCTGAATTTCCTTGTCTCGATTAAGGAGTTGAACCAATTTCACTCCCACCTTTAACACGATATCCTTTTCCATCGTCTTTTTCGGACCAATGGCTCCCGGATCTTCCCCGCCGTGACCCGGATCAATGACAACGATCTTGGTCCCTTTGGGTCTGATCTCTTTTTGCTTCTGCCTCTCTTCTATTTCCTTTTTCTCCAGCGATACATCGATAAGGTCAATGACAAGACGGTGGGGTTTATCTTGGTAAGGCTTTAGAAGGAAAACATTGGTGTTCAGGATCTTTGTTTGGTGAAAAATAATTCTGACTCTTCCATCGCCAAGATCCGTTAGACTAATCGTGCGAAGAAATGGATCTTTCACTTCTAACTCTCTCTTGGGAGTATAGAAGTAGACCCCTTTCAACTCCAGCTGAAATTGTGGAGGATTTTCCTGTGAAGCGCTCTCATATTGGACGGGTTCCGTGAGGTCGATGACCACTCGGGTGTGATCCGTGGCAGACCAAGACCTCACATCCGTGATGAGGGCAGCTAGGGCAAAAGCAGGCTGTAACGTCAGGATGGGGATTAGGAAAAAGGACAGGAGGATGATTTTTGAAAATTTAGTTCCCATCTTTGGCTTAGCGATAGCATAACCAAATCGATATGTCAATCTGATGCCTAAGATTCAGCGATAGGAAAGGGCAGCCTGTCTGCAAATCGTTAGGCCCTTTTCAAAAATACCGTGTTTTTCGTCGAAAAATACGTACTTCACCTTATTTCTTTCAAAAGGGGCTTGGTAGAGAATTGGAACAGAAAATGAAGGATGACTAATCCAAATTCAGAGAGGAGGTGAAGGATATGGCAATTTCGTTAAAACCTGTCGTTAAGGCGAGTGACAAGCTGAAAGGAATGTTAAATGACGCCATTGCCAGGGAGATTCAAGTGAGCATCCAGTATATGTGGCAGCATGTGCAGGTGGTGGGGGTGAAGGGCGTCGCGGTCCAGGATAAATTCCAACAGACGGCCATTGTGGAGATGAAACATGCTGAGAAGATTGCTGAGAGACTTTGGTATCTGGAGGGAACCCCGACGACGAAGCCATCCCCGATCAAGGTGGGTGAGAGTTTGGAAGAGTTCCTCGAACTCGATGTAAGGGCAGAGGTCGAAGCGATCGAGATGTATCGGGGGATTATTGAGCTGGCTCAAAAAGAAGGAGATGTTACGACGGCTTTTATGTTCAAAGAGATCCTTGAGGATGAAGAGGAGCATCATGATCTCTTCACCACGATGCTGGAAAAAGTGTAGGATTTGTTAATCCCCCCACCTCAGCCTGTAAAGGAAGACTTGGGGGGATTTTTTCCCCCGCACCGGGATTGAAGATTTTCTCCACTTGGTTATTATGACACGCCGAGGATCAGGCATTTTCATTAGCAGGGTCTGAAGATAACAGACGACACCATCGTAGATATCCCACTTTTCGAGAATTCTGCTTTTCTTACTAAACAGGAATCCTCTTAAAACTCTTAAATCCACAACAGCGAAGGCAATATTGGAACCGGCCTTCAGATTCCCCCTCCTCAAAGGATTCAGCGGAAAGCTTGTCCGTTTTTTTTTGTAAGCGTCCGATGGAGTTAAGAGCCGATATTCTGGCTCAAAACCTTGACAGAAATTGAGGATACGGATTAAATTTGTAAGAGTTAAAAAGTGGAAGAAGAAGATGATGATTTCAGCCATTCTCCTCGGAGCCGGTAAGTCGAAAAGAATGGGCGTCGATAAATTATCCCTCCCTTGGGGAAGGAAGACCGTCCTGGAGCATTGCTTTGAAACTCTGTTGCGATCCGAAGTCCAGGAGTTAGTCATCGTCCTTGGCGTTCGAAAGAAGGGGGCGAAAAATCGATTTTGCAGTCGAAAAGCGAGAGCTGTCATCAATCCCTATTCATACAGGGGCATGAGTACTTCCATCCGTAGAGGTCTTATGGCCCTCCGCTCCAAAAGTGACGGGATCCTCATCGCTTTGGGGGATCAGCCTTTTCTCAAGACGCCGACGATCAATGTTTTGATCCATGCCTTTCAAAAAGGAAAAGGTGGAATCATCGTTCCCTCCTTTCAGGGTAGACAAGGGCATCCTGTTATTTTCCATAGGAGATACAGGAAGGAGTTGTTGAATTTGGAGGGAGATGTGGGAGGCAGGCCCATCATGGAGAGGCATCCTCAAGACGTACGAGCGATTCGCGTAAAATCGATAGGCGTTGTAAAGGATGTGGATACATGGCAAGATTATAAAAAAGGGCGAGAAGCAAGAAGCAAGGGTTGAGTGAGAGAATGAAGAAGGGAATTCAGACGAAATCAAAAAAGAGCGTGGGTGAGTTAGTCGTTTTGATTCGAGGGGCCGGGGAGGTAGCCAGCGGGGTTGCACACCGGCTTTACCGGTCCCATTTTAAGATCTGCCTGACAGAGATCCCCCATCCCCTGGCTGTAAGAAGAGGGGTAGCCTTCAGCGAGGCGATCTATGAAGGCAAGAAAGAAGTGGAAGGCGTTCGTGCCCGACTTATTTCCAGGCCGGAGGAAGCTGTATCCGTGTGGGAGAAAGCGGACGTCCCAATTCTCGTGGACCCTGATGGGAAGAGGATAAAAACTTTTTTGAAACCCGATGTTCTGGTGGACGCTATCATGGCTAAACAGAATTTAGGTACTCAGGTTCACGATGCGCCTTTGGTGATCGGTCTTGGTCCAGGTTTTACGGCAGGGAAAGATGTCCACATCGTCATCGAAACGAATCGCGGGCAGCATCTGGGCAGGATGATCCTGAATGGGACAGCAGAACCTGACACGGGCGTTCCGGGGGAGATCGGCGGATATACGATGGGAAGGGTTCTTCGAGCAATGAAAAAAGGGATTTTCCATCCGCAAAAATCAATTGGAGACAGACTGGAAATGGGATCCGTGGTGGCGGTGGTAGACGATTTTCCGGTCATCGCCAGAATCAGCGGTGTTTTGAGAGGGCTTCTTCGAGAAGGGGTGGAAGTCAAGAAAGGGATGAAGGTAGGCGATATCGATCCGAGGAGCAAAAAGGAGTCCTGCTTTACTATCTCAGATAAAGCAAGAGCCATCGGCGGAGGAGTGCTGGAAGCCGTTTTATACAGGTTCAATCGTAGTTAACCCCTTTCATCCCTTATAACTCCCCCTTCCCCCTCTTAATTTAAGAGGGGGAGAGTGGAGGTGGCGTTAGATTGGGGGGATGAAGGGGTTAAGGTTGCGGTGACGGAAACGTTTTGAACGATCAACCATGAACAATGGGCGATGAACAATGAACCGTGGGCAATAGACTGTAGGCAGTGAAGAAAAGAGAAGACGCACTGTTCATCGATTTATCGTTCGTCGTCACTTGTTCGTCATCGAGAGTTCGTGAAGGGGACCCCAAAGAGGAAGGCATGGTTGATTCTCTGACCGAAGTCTTGGGGATCAAGACAAAAGATGTGGTCAGCTTGGTCGGAGCAGGGGGAAAGACCACACTCATGTTTCGCCTTGCCAAAGAGCTGCTTCTCCGCGGGATGAAGGTGGTGACCACAACGACCACGAAGATAGCGGAGCCAAATTTAGGAGAAACGGGTTCTCTGTTTGTCGATCCGGATGAAGGGAAGATTAAGGATTTTGTGCGGCTCCGTCTCGATCAATACGCTCATATCACGGTTGCTCGGGAAAGACTTGGATCAGGGAAACTGAAGGGGATTTCTCAGAATTTAGTGAATGAACTTTGGCGATTACGTGGAATTGATGCGATCATTATAGAAGCAGATGGTGCAGCGGGCCGACCGGTGAAAGCCCCGAGGGAGAATGAGCCTGTGATCCCAACCGCGACGAGTTTAGTCGTGGCCATTTTGGGGATAGATGGGATGGGGAAAGAATTAAGCGATGAAAATGTTTTTCAGCCGGAAAGGGTTTCAAAGATAACAGGGATTCCTGTTGGAGAAAGGCTGACGGATGAGGCCATGGCTATTTTAATGACTCATTCCGAGGGCATCTTTAAAGGAGCTCCTTCTTCGTCGAGGGTCGTCGCCTTCCTTAACAAAGTGGATCTTCCAGATGGCGTAGCAAAGGCAAAGAATATCGCGCAGAAAGTTCTTGACAAAAAGCACCAGAAGATCGAAAAGATCGTCTTGGGACAGTTGAATAGTGAGCCCCCTGTGGTAGAGGTGATCTTTCCATAGACGATGAACATGAAACGATAGACGATAAACAGCTTATTATTTTTTTGTTTATGGTTCATTGTCCATCGTTCATTGTGCGAAATGGGCCTCGTCACCGTGACTATTGCCCAAACAGGTGGACTGTTCTCCCTGCCTTCCAAGCCGAAGGCAGAGGAGAAGGGATGGACGAGAGGTTAATGGAGGGATAAGATGAGACGTGGCAAATTTTTTCTCATGGCAATTCTTTTGTCCTTTGGCTTCACCAGCATGGGCTTTGCAGAAGACGATACTCTGCAGTATTTTTTGTCAAAGGCCTCATCCAAGACCATCGAACTTTCCAAGAAAGAAAGGATGGAACTGCTCAATCAACTGGATGAAGTGATGAAGCGGGCTCAAGGGATTCGCACAAAACTGACGCAGGCCGTTCAGACAGGGGAGACGGAGGTTTTATATCAGGAGGGAAAATTTTGGATGTCAAAACTGGAGGAAGACCAAGCATCGATCGAAACAGGAATTCAGCAAATCAAGTTGTTGAAGGAGAAGCCCACCCAACTCGTCGCCTCGGTCAAACTTTATAAATATTTAAAAGACCTCTCGGAGAATTTTAATGCCTATAACAATTTCCCTCCCTTCTCCGCTTTAGTAGGCGATCTGGCGCCGGAAATCGAATTATGGGGTGACCCAGTTTTTTACAAACTCTATCTTCTTCCTCTTGCCCATTCGAAGGATATAGAGAAAGTGGTTCCACAGAGGGAGCAGAAACCGGGCCCAAAAGGGAAGAAGCCTTAAAAATGAAGCCTATTACGGAAAACATCACCGTGACACATGGGGGTGAGTGATGAAACAGGGTAGGACTGCAGGCATTCAGGATTCTTTGCGTGCAATAGCCAAGCCGTCCGTGGTTTTAGTCGCGATTCTCGCCCTTACCTTTTGCCTTCGCCTCCGTTATTTCGGACAATATATTGACGCGGATGTGGGAAATGTGGCTTATCAGGCGTGGCGGATGGCTGAAGGAGAGATCCTTATCGATCTCGAAGGTCCAGGGAAGCCGCCTCTCTATCCGATGCTGTATGCTGTGTTCATTCGCTTCTTTGGCCCCTCTGCCCTTGGACTCAAGATGTTTGGAACGATTTTTGTCCTCGGGGCGGTGCTTGCGGTCTACTGGCTGGCAAATCAAGCCTGTGGGAGGAAGGTTGGAGTCTTAGCCGCTTTGCTCTTCGGGGTCTTCTCATCCGGCCCGATAATCGATGGCGGGACGGTGAACCTGGAAACGGTTATGCACCTTCCCTATATCTTAGCTATCGGTCTTTTCCTTAAAGCCGCCACCTCAGGCCGTCTGCGTTGGTACTTCCTTGCAGGCCTCTGTGCTGCATCGGCTACGCTCGTTAAACAGGTTGGTGGAGTACTCTTTATTGTATTCTTCTGCTACGGGATTAATGGGTGGTGGAAAGAGAGAGACTCTTTTCCGGGAAGGAAGTATCTTTATCGCTATATGATGCTATGTACAGGGGCTTTGCTACCGGTGATCGCCGTGATCGTTTTCTATCGTTTCCACGGATACTCATTAAGCCAACTCTACGACTCTATGTTGGGAAGCAATTTGCGCTATATTCAAAGAGGGTACGAGTATAGGAGTCTGCTGGGATCTTTTTCTTCTGCTATGAAAGTCATGCTTCCAGAGAACGGTCTCCTCTGGTTTGGTACAGGGTTTGCGGCAGTCTGCATAGGGAGGAGGATTGGGCGTGGTGAGGGAGAAGCGAGGGATCGAGTATTGCTTTGGTGGGCTTTCTGGTCCTTCGCAATGCTCTGGATCAGCGGGACATTCTTCTACCATTACTTTCTTCAGATCGTCGGGCCTTTCTCCGTATTAGGTGCTTTTGGAATTGTGGTAAGCTGGGAAATGTTAAAATCACTCTCTTCTTTGCCAAGAGTTGTGGCGAAAGCAGGATGGGCAGCGCTACTCCTAATCGTGGTTATTATTTTTATAAAAACCGACTATAAATATTTCTTTACCTATACCCCCCTTGAGCAGACAGCGCTCCAGCATAAGCTTTCAGATGGCACATTTGATGGATATGGTCTATATAACATCTATCAACAGGCGATCGCCATCGATATCCGCGATCACACTGATCCTACCGAGACGATCTATGTTTGGGGGGTGGCGCCGCAGATCTATTTTTTAGCGCAACGTAGAGCGGCAACCCGATACCGAAATAATTACAATATGAGCTTTTACGTCACCCATAACCCACTTGAGGCCCTGAAGGCCTATGCGCCTATGGTGATGGAAGATTTAAGAAAGTCTCCTCCAGCTTACATTGTCCAGATATTTGGTCTCGAAAACTTCCCTGAGCTTCAAGTCTTTGTTCGGGATCTTTACAACATGGATAAAAATGTGGAAATTTCCGTACCACCTTACAGAATCGGCCTTTATCGAAGGCATGATATAGGCAGGAAACTCTCGACAGGTTCCTAAGAGACTTCTTGAGTTATACCTGAGGAGCACCATGCAAGATATCTATTCTGAAATTGTGAAGGCCCTCGAGAAGAAAGAAAAGTGCGTACTCGCCACTCTGATCAACCGGGTAGGTTCTGCCCCAAGAGCTGTAGGCGCGAAGTTCCTGGTAAAAGAGGATGGCACCTCTACGGGCTCTATTGGGGGAGGATGCGTTGAGGCAGAGGTTTGGCAAGAAGCTCAAAAAGTGATAGAAACAGGGAAGGGGAGAATTCTCCATTTCGAACTGACGTCTGAGCAATTGGCCGAAGGTGGCCTGATTTGCGGTGGGAATGTTGATATCTTTTTAGAACCCCTGGAAGAAGATCTCTTGAACATCTATCAGGAGGTGGCAAGGATAAGACAGAGAGGAGGGGCAGCCATTCTGGCTACCCCTGTCACGGCGGAAAGTGATTTTCTAAAAGGAGAAGGTTCAAAGATATTGATAAAGACTTCCGGGGAGAAGATCGGCTCTTTATTTGGTGGAGTGGAATTAGAGAAAAAGATCTTGAGTGAGGGCGAGATTTTATTAAAAGAGAAGATGCCGAAGGTGTCAGTCTTAAGTTCTGAACACAGAAGGATGGAAGTCCTGCTGGAACCCGTTTTTTGTGAGCCCACGGTCTATATTTTTGGAGGAGGCCATATTTCTGTGCAGTTGGCTCCTCTTGTCGAGAAAGTCCATTTCAGAGTAGTGGTTATCGATGATCGGGAGATGTTTGCCAATCGAGAACGTTTTCCAGAAGCGGACGAAATCGTCGTGACAGAATTTGAGAAATGCTTCGACCGACTCAATGTTGATGATTCCTCTTATATTGTCATCGTCACCCGCGGTCATCTTTATGATGGTTTCGTACTGGAGCAGGCAATCAAGACAAACGCCCGCTATATCGGAATGATAGGATCGAAGAAGAAAATTCGAACCCTTTACCAAAGTTTAATGGAGAATGGCGTCACTAAAGAGGCCCTGAATCGAGTTCATGCGCCCATCGGGCTTGACATCAATTCCGAAACCCCTGAGGAGATCGCTGTCAGCATTGTAGCCGAATTAATTAAGGTGAGAGGAGAAAGTCCTCCCCGATAAGGAAAAAAACGAACAATTTTTGTCAAATGTACAAAAATTGTCTCTTTTTTTTACCACGTGGATGTATTTTGAATTCAAAATAACTACACGGCACCAAGTAACTATTTAAAATCATTTATTTTATTCTTAGTATAATGATCTTGCCAATTTTGGGTTCAACTGGCATAAATATTGCTATTAATTTATCCACTTGACAAGGAATTTCCAAGCTGATATTAAATTGTGCAAATTGGATTGAATTCCAATAAATTCTCAAAAAGGAGGAGAAAACATGGTTAAGAATCAGAAAGGCTTCACGTTAATTGAGTTGATTGTGATCATCGTGATTATCGGAATTCTCGCAGCAGTAGCCATTCCCAATTATATTAGTTTGACTCAACAGGCGGCTGATGGGTCGGCAAAGGGAATCTTGGGTGCCCTCAGAAGTGCGACGACCCTTTTGTACGCATCGAGGACAATTGGCGGGACCGTTGCTGCCTACACCATGGGTGATGTATTGGGTGCTGCTACTATACAGGGTGTTTCGAACACGGCATCCGGCGCTACTACTTATAATTTTTCTGTTGGGGGTTATTCTTACACCTTGACTTTCCAGCCAGCTGGCGCTGCGGCACCCACAACGGTGGCTACAATTACTGCCGGTGGCGGAACATTCGCAACGTGGTAAACACAACCTAAGAAAAGTGTCGGCTGCAACGGCTACGTGGTAATAGAACAGAAGGATAGCTAAACTAAATTTAAAATGTTGTCCTAAACCCTTTCCTTTTCCTCAGTGGGGAGAAGGAAAGGGTGTTTATTATGCTCGGATTGTTATTGCTGATGGGTACCGTCATTTTACTTGAAGATGCATGTTGGTATTTCTCTGGGGGAAGGGATATTGGTAAGAAGTGGGGGGATTTTAAGAAAAAAGAATGGTTTTACCCTGCTTGAATTGATTGTTACAATAGTAATTATTTCCATTTTGTTGGCAACGGCTATTCTCCACTACATTGATTTGAGGCAGAATGCCTCAGATGGTGTCGCAAAAGGTGTATTGGGTGCTTTAAGAAGCCAGAACACCTTGATATACGCTCAGCGTGTACTCGGGGGAACCACCGGAACCTACACCATGCGGTATGTTGGCCTTAGTATGTTGCGCGCTCCCACGACGATGGGGTACGGGTTCAGCTGGACCGCGGCAGCAACGCGGTTTACAATGACAGTTGGGGGGATTAGCTACAGGTTTACACTGACTCCCTATCCAAATGTTCCCACTACCCCTGGCCGGATTACTGCTGGCACTGGAACATACGCAACATGGTAAACACAACATAGGAAAGGAATGGGGTAAGACCGGCCTCTCGTGATAGAAACACCAAGAAGAAAAGCAAAGTGGGTCAGATCGCCGGATTTTTTGGCCGTTCTGGCCTTTTTTTTCTTATCCCTGTTCTTCTTCTATGATCTTTTTTTTAAAGGACCTCTCTTCACGGAATTTGAAAGATTTCTTCTTATAGAAAGGGATTTGGGTCCTTATTTCATCCCCTCGAGATTCTTCTGGGTTGAGAGCATCAAACATGGCAGTTTTCCTCTCTGGAATCCCTATCAATTCTGCGGCCAAGCTTTCTTTGCAAACCCCCAACATGGCATGCTCTATCCATTAAACCTCGTTTTCTTCATTTTGCCGTTTGATATAGCCTTTAATTCCATTATTATTCTTCATTTTTTTCTGGCAGGGTTATTCACCTATCTTTTTCTTAAAGATTTGAAAGTCAATTCAGCGGGGGCCCTCATCTCTGGCTTGATCTTCATGCTCAGCGGTTACCTCCTTTCCGTCCATAGCCTGCTGACCATTCTTCTTTCGAGTATCTGGACACCTTTGATCATGATGTTTTTCAGAAGGGCGATCAATGGGCGGGGTTTGAAAAATGAGATTTTTACGGCCATTTTGATCACTATTTCTTTCCTGGGCGGAGGGATAGAAATTGTCTATGGTAATTTCTTTGTGCTGTTAATCATGGTGATTTTTTCAAATATTCCCTACATCCCCCCTTTATTAAAGGGGGGAAAAGAGAGGCATAGCGTCCCCATTTATTGGGCACGAATAAGAGGCCTCTTGGTTGTTTCCATTCTCTTTTTATTTTTCTCCGCCATTCAGTTGTTTCCTTTTATTGAATTATTCCATCACTCCGTCAGGGGAAATGGAATTTCCTACCAAGAAGCAACAACGTGGAGTTTTGCGCCTAAGGATATTCTTTTATTCTTTCTTCCCGATGCCTATGGATATTTTTTAGACATAAAAAAATATTGGACCGTTCAATGCTGGTTCAAAACGCTCTATACGGGAGGACTTCCCTTTATACTGAGCTTGATCTTCTTTCTCATGCCCCATCGCCGCACCCTATCCTCTGAAGAAAAGGATCGAACGGAAGCGCGCCAAAACAACAAGATGCTCTTTCTCGTTCTCATGTTCTTCTCGATCTTTTTATCTTTAGGCTGTTACAATCCTCTCTATCCCTTTATCTTTAAGTACGTTCCATTTTTCAACGGAATCCGATATCCCGCCAAATTTCTCCACATTTTTATTCTTGTCCTTTCCGTCACGGCAGGTCTGGGATTTCAGAGGGTGGTCGAGTTTTCAAAAAGGAGAAGAGGGAACAAACTAAAGAATATTCTTATGATTTCTTCTGTCCTCAGCGGCCTTCTCCTCTTAGCCTTGATTTTAGGCCATAAGGAGATCGAGCCGTTCTTAAAATTAAGAGGAATAGATTATCCACAATTTAATTTTCTTGGCGTAAACCTCTATCATGCGAAAAGATTTTTTTTCTGGCTCGCCCTCTTCTTTCTCCTCATCAGGGTAGGCCTTGAGAAGAGATGGAAAAGCTGGACCAAATTTCTATTGGTCGCGTTCCTAATCATCGATCTTTTCGGCAATATGGGGTACTTTAGCAGGGAAAAGACCCAGGACTATTTCAAAAAAACCAAAAGTGTAGAGATCATCTCCTCTGACAAAGAAAATGGTAGGGTACTTTCAACTGCCAAAACCATTTCACAAGAAACTACCATTTTAATTGGCGAGCCCACTTCTCTTAATATCCTAAAAGAGAAGAATCCTCCATCCATGAATCTGCTTTTTCAGTTGCATGACATCTGGGGAGTCGATGTGATTCGGGTAAAAAGAGCAGAAGATCTCTATAATGCATTCACCAATGCTCCGTCTATTACGGCAACGCATCTCATTGACCTTTACGGAGTGAAATATGTTACCTCGATTACCCCTCTTAACGAGAAAAGCAAATTCGAGCTTATTTATGCGAGGCTTGAAGGACTTCAGGGGAAAAGGAAAGATCTTCTCAAAGACAATACAATCAAACTATACAAAAACCTCAACCCTCTCCCAAGAGCATGGCTTGTAAAAGATTTCAACGTCATGGACTCGCAAACAATCCTTCGGATGATGATACAGAAAGAATTCCATCCGGCTCAGGAGGTTCTTCTTGAAGAAAAACCCAAATGGATAAGTTCCCGCGCCGTTCCTTTTGTAAAGGGGGAAGAAGCCACCCCAAGCCAGAGCGGCCACAGAGGGCCGTCTCTACGAAGAACGAATGATGTAGGGGAGCCACTCAGTGGGTTCCCTCAGAAGGCCCAAATCTTGATGGAGAGCAATAACCGGTTAGACCTTCAGGTGAAGCCTCCCGAAGATTGCCTGCTAGTGTTGAGCGACACTTACTATCCGGGGTGGAAGGCTTTCGTGGATGGGAAAGAATCCAAGATATATAGGGCGGATTACACATTCAGAGCAATTTCTCTGAGTGCCGGGACACATCAGGTAGAATTTGTTTATGATCCCTTGAGTTTTAAGTTGGGTCTCGGAGCAACCCTCCTGGGAATCTTAGGTTGTGTTGGTCTTGTGTTAATTAGCCAGGGTAAGCGTAGAGGAGCCTCTCCGCGGGCTCCTGGAATCCGGGGATATTGTGAAGAAGGATATTTGCAAGCGGAAGACCATCCGTCTGAATAGGGAACTCTATCAGAAAAAAGGTCAACCTTTTTCTGTCACCATCTGCACCCATAACGACATACCTCTGCTGAATGAATTTGGTGAATTAATTTTCCAGTCAATCATGAAAGGCACATTGAGGAAAGCATCTGATCTAATGGCCGTTTGTGTGATGCCAGACCACATCCATTTTTTGTTGGCCCCTATTTCGGAAAATCTGGTTGATCTTATTGGGAAGTGGAAAGGCTATGCAACTCACTTGATATGGAAAGAAGGATACAAAGGAAAAGTGTGGCAACGAAGTTTCTATGACCATGCCTTAAGGCAGGAAGAAGACATAATAAAGGCTGCAGAATATATTGTTTTTAATCCTGTGAGAAAGGAAATGGTGCAGAACTGGAAAGACTACCCTTATTCTTGGCACCAATGGATTCACGATGGGCGGCCACGGAGGGCCGCCACTACGGACAATAATTCTTAACGTGAAGGACCCTTCTCGTTAGTAAGCCACCCGATCCACTTCTTTAAGGGTGGTGATTCCCTTTAGAACCTTTCCCAGACCGTCCTCCCTCAAGGGAACCATTCCCGCCGTCTTCTTCGCTACCTCTCGAATCACCTGGACCGAAGCTCTTTCGGAAATAAGCTTCTTAATCTCCTCATTGACCAAGAGAAGCTCGAAGATGCCGGTTCTTCCCCGGAATCCGGACTGTTTGCAATTCTTGCAGCCCTTCCCCCGATAGAGAGTTAACGGTCCTTTTGATTTCGAGACATCATCGCCGAGATCACTCGTGCCTTTCGTATCAATCTGATAAGAGGCCTTGCAATCCGGACAGATGGTTCGAACCAGACGTTGTGCTAAAACCCCAATGACACAGGATGAGATGAGGTAGGGTTCCACGCCGATATCCATCAGTCGAGAGATCGCTTCCGGCGCGTCATTCGTATGGAGCGTGCTCAATACCAGATGGCCTGTCAGGGCCGCCTGCATCGCGATCTCCGAGGTCTCCAGATCCCTGACCTCTCCGATCATGATGATATCAGGGTCCTGCCTGAGAATAGACCTCAATCCTGTAGCAAACGTAATTCCCGCTTTGGGATTGATCTGTGTCTGTCTGATCAGAGCCAACCGGTACTCCACAGGGTCCTCTATGGTGATAATGTTTTTATCCTTCGAATTGATCATGTTTAAGAGGCCGTAGAGTGTGGTTGTTTTTCCGCTCCCTGTCGGACCGGTGACCAGGATGATCCCGTTCGTTTTTCGAACCAGTTGTTTGAATTGGTTTAGCATCTGTCCGGAAAACCCCAAGTCATCCAGTTTGAAAAGAGGGCTGGTCTGGTCGAGAATTCGAAGCACCACGTTTTCACCGTGGATCGTGGGAAATGTTGAGACCCGGATTTCAAAACCCCGTTTCTCCATTTTGACATTGAAATTTCCGTCTTGGGGAAGTCTTGTCTCCGCAATATCCATCTCAGCCAGGATCTTAATCCTCGAAGTGATGGCCGGCTGGATTGGCTTAGGGAGGGTGAGAGATTCATATAAAAAGCCGTCGATTCGTAACCGGACCCGGAGGTTCTTTTCATCGGGCTCGAAGTGAATATCGCTGGCGCGATCTCGAATGGCTTGAATCATGACCAAATCGAGCACCCGGGCAGCCGACGCATCCTCCATCGCTCCTGGCCGGACATCTTTCATAACGAGGTCGTGGGTCTTTCGGTAATCCGTTGATTCCTGGGACAGCCCGCCTACGCTGCCCTTTGCCATTTGCTGGATGGTACTTTCAAAAACCGCGGCTGCGGCTCCGTAGTGTTGTTCAATCGCCCTTTTAATCTTTTTTTCGGTGCCGATGGCTATCTCCACGTCATTCTTCACCTTGTTCCTCACTTCATCCAATGCAAGCAGATTGAGCGGATCGGGCATGGCGACCGTCAACGTGTTCCCGATCTTAAAGAGAGGGATCAATGTATGGCGCCTCGCCAGGTCTTCCGGGATGGTTTTTACGATAGTCTCATCAATCAGATAGGTGTCCAGATCGACGTAGGGAAGATTAAAATAATCGGCCAAGCTCTGCAGAATCAACTCTTCTTTAGCGTAACCCAGCCGGACGAGGGTCTGTTCCAGACGTTCGCCTCTCTGTTTTTGTTCCTGGGAGGCCGTTCTTAACTGATCAGCGGTGAGCACTCCCAATCCCATCAGAAAATCTCCAAAGCTTTTTTTCTCCTCGGCCATAGAATACCTCCAAAGACCAATTACCCAGAAAAAAAGGGTCTCGTCCATCGGCAACGGCAAGGATGCCCGTATCGTCCAACGGTTAGGTTGTTCGTGTTAAGAACTTGACGTAACCTTCTAACACTAAACTAAACGGGCCTCGTAGCCGTAACCTTAACCCTGGACCATTTTGACGTGTTACAATAGCGCAAGCATTTATTGCCTACGCGATTTTATTAGCCCCCAATCACTGGAGGCCACTACCTATTTTTTGCCTTCATTAGATCGTTTAAATGTTTTTGCACCCGCGAGACCAATTCCGGATCGGATCTCGAGGAGAGCCGGATAAATTGTTGATAATGGCTGATCGCCAATTCCAACTTCTCCATTTGTTCATAAAGCAGCCCCATATTGTAGTGCATCTCCCTGCGGAGGGGATCAATCGCCAGAGCCTTCTGATACGACTCAATCGCCTCATCCCACTGGCTTTTTCTCTTAAAAAGGGTCCCGAGGTTAATAAAACTTTCGATATTCTTAGGATTGATGGCCAGAGCTTTTTGGAAAGCCTCCAGCGCCTCTTCGTCACGGCCTTTGAGCAAAAGGAGGATCCCAAGATTATTATATCCTTTCTCATACCTTGGGTTGATCTCCGTCGCTTTCTGGTAAGCTCCGAAGGCCCTGTCCACATCCCCCATCGTTTGATAGATGATCCCCAGATTGTTATAGGCCTCGACATAGGTCGGATCCAGCTCGATGACCTTCTGGTAAGCCTGGATCGCTTTCGAAAATTCTCTCTGATTATAGAAAGTCACCCCGGAATTAAAATGAGTGAGGACATCCGAGGCCAATGCGCCGGCCTTTCCGCCTTCCTGTTCCACCCCGATGGACTTGGGAGGCTTATCTTCTTTCTGAGCGGCGAGAGGAGGGGGTGCCTGTTTTTTCAACGGTCCTCCCTTTTTTTCAGTGGAAGATGTCGTCGTTTCAACTGACTTCTTCTCTTCTTGGGGATGAGAGGGGTGCTCGCTGAGGGACGCCCCAGCGTTGAGGGATACCTGAGGGCGTGCTTGCCCCGAACCACTCCCACCGTGGCCGGGATTGATGGCCTTCCCCGATTCAGTCCTGCTATTGACGGGATTCAGGGTCTGGCTCGCCTGCGGGCGATCGCCTTTGGCTGAAGATCCAGCAGACAGCGGTTCTTCATCCTTTGCCGCACCCACCACTTCCTTCGGAGGCTCTGAAGCCATCTTCTCCGCTACAGAAACAGAAGGCTCCCTCTCCACGGGAACGATGGCTCGATTGGTTTGGGTGGCCAAGGGTGAAGAGGCAGGTCTCAAAAAAACGAGCAGAACGATACAGAGGCCGATGAGACCCGCGCCGACGGGAATCCATTGTTTTTTAGACCTCCTCCCCGTTTTTCTCTTCGGGTATGGATAGTTCAAGGTTGGAGACTCCTCGGCCCCGCTCAATCGAAGCTGTTGTGCCCTTTTGAGGGCATCGATGATCAGGCTCATTTTGAAACCTCCTGGGATGCCCTTTCTGGATTCTCCAAAGGCTCTTTTGCAGAATTTTGAAACCGTTCCTTATCCAGTGGAAGGGCAGGAATAGAAGGAGGAATAGATTCCGATATCCGAGAATAGATGCCTTGAACTCTTCCCCCAATAGCGCTCTTTGCATCTTGATGCGAAGGGAAATGGCCTTGGCTTGTTGAGATCATACCCGCCATTAAGAAAAGGAAAATCGTCAAGAACGGGATGCGTAACGAGCTTAAACTTCTTGGCAAGGCAAAAGAATAGAATGGCTTTGGGACTGCCTCCTCTCCCAAAAGACTGTCCTTCGCCAGCTTGATAATTTCTTTGTCGAAATAGTAGGTCTGCTGGATGAAACCGGCCAATAGGGATCGATCGCAGAGAAGGTTGATCAGCCTGGGAGCCCCTTTCGAAAATCTGTAGATCTCGTGGAGCGCAGATTTTGAAAAAGTAATGCTTCCTTGAGAGCCTGCCACCATTAAACGCTGGTAGATATAATACTCTGTCTCCATCTGGGTGAGGGGTTGGAGGTAATGCCGGACGGCGATCCGTTGGTTCAATTGTTTCAATTCGGCGGACCGGAGTTTTTGGTCGAGCTCTAACTGGCCAATTAATATGATCTGAAGCAATTTCTCCTTTTCCGTCTCCAAATTGGAGAGCATACGAATCTGCTCCAGGACAGGGATGGACAAATTCTGGGCCTCGTCGACGATCAGGACGGCATTCTTTCCGTGGGACGAGAAGTAGATGAGTATTTTATTCAGCGCATCGATCCGCTCCTTCTTTGTCCTTCCCTTTGATGAGAATCCGAAATCGCGAAGGATCGCTTCTAACAATTCTTCTTCGGTGAGGAAGGAATTGAAGATGACTGCCGTCTTCACGTTTTTATCCAATCTCTCCAGGAAGGCCCGGCAGATGGTTGTCTTCCCGGTTCCGATATCACCGGTGATGACCATAAATCCTTCCTTCTGTCGAATCCCATAAAGAAGAGATTCGATCGCCGTACGATGGCCCTCGCTTAAGAAGAGAAATTGAGGGTCAGGGGTCAAGACAAATGGTTTTTCTCTCAGGCCATAAAATCCTTGGTACATCTCATTCTCCTCGAATCCGAAATCGCTGGAGCAAGACAATGTCAAATGTCAAATCTCAAAGTTCAAATGAAATCCAAAGCTCAAATGGCAAAATTTTACAAGAGAAATCTTTTGACATTGAGTCATTTGGCATTCCTTTGAAATTTGGATTTTGAAATTTGAACTTCCATATCTTTGCTTCGAATTCAACTTAGAGTTTCATTTACTAGCGAAGTCTTCCACCTTTTTACCCACTTGAAGGGTAGGGGTGATCATGATCACCAGCTCCGATTTTGTTTTTGTATGGTTCTTGTATCGGAACAGAGGGCCCATCAAGGGAAGCGATTGCAGGATAGGAACGCCAGTATAATCGTCTTCAGTATTCTCCTGCATCAGACCACCGATGATGATCGTCTCGCCGTCCCTGACCTTCACCGTTGTATCCGTTTCCCTAACGCTAATGAGAGGAAAAGTTGAATTTCCACCCGGAACAGGTACCGATCCTATTTGGTTGGTGACACTGGGATGAATATTCATGATGATGGTGCCGTCTTCAGCGATTTGAGGAGTCACATCCAGGATAATCCCAACATCAATGGTCATGGGCTGAACGGTCTGAGTCACGGTGGTTTGGGTAGCCACAGCCCCGGTAATGAAGAAGACATTCTGATTCCCGACCCGGATAACCGCTTTCTGGTTATTGAGAGTTGAGATCGTTGGACTGGAGAGGACCTTTATATCTCCCTGTTGTGCGATGGCCTGCATGATCTGTGAAAGGGATACTTGTTGCCCTGCTGCACCGAGCGCAAAAAGGCCACCGTAGGGCATGATTTTGAAGATACCAGGGGTTGCAATGCTGCTGGTTGTCGTCGTTGCTGTCCCCCCTGTCCCGGTGCTGTTAATGAAACCAGTCGATCCACCTGGAAACCCTGCCGTCCCTGCTTTATTTGTAAGTCCCCAAGCTAAGTTAGTCGTATTAGGAAGCCCTTGGATCGTCTGCCAGTTAATCCCTTCTTGGTGGCTATCGGAGAGGGTTACCTCCATGATTTTTGCCTGGATGCTGACTTGTCTTTGAGAACTTCCCTCAACGGCCTCAAGGTAGGAGGCAACCTTGTTCAAATTGAGCGGATAATCCGCCACCATGATGATCCCAACAGATCTGTTGATGATCAATTTTCTTCCTTTCTCGTCCACCCTTGTCCAGGTCATTTTGTCCTTGTCGGCCGCGGTCTCCTTCTCGACGGTTCCAAAAATCAGGCCCTCCAACCCTTTTTGAATTTCTCTCCATAGATCTACCTCGTCAATACTGATGAGGTCAGTGTATCCGGTCCGAGCACCTCCTGGACTGATGGCGACCTGCTGTCCTGGAAGGGAACTGGTCTCCAACCCTCCGCCTGAGCTGGTGGTAGCATAGACTTCCCTTCTTCCGGTCCGTCTGGTTGCGACGTAATTGAGTGTGAAGAGACGGATCTCGATCTGGGGCTTTAATATCTTGATGAATTTTCCATCGGTTCGATAAGTCCAACCCAGCGGAGAAAGAACGGTATCCAGGGCTTCTTTTAAGGTGACGCGCTTTAAATCCACGGTTACTTTGCCGCTCAGCTGGGGATCGATGACAATGTTGAGGTCGCTCTCCTTTGAAAAGGCCAGAAGGACATCCTGGATACTCGAATCTCTGGCATAGATGGAGAAGAGCTTTTCGGGCACCTTTTTCGCCTCCTCCATTTGGGGGATCATCAGTTCTTTCAATTTTTCTTCAGGAGGAGGTTGAGGTCTTACAGCCTCCGCCTTTTGGGGAGGTAACTTGGCACGCTCCTTATTCGGGAGGGTAGCGCATCCCAGGACCAGCAATGGAATGAGATAGAGCATAAAGAGGGTCTTCGTTTTCATCGTTCATCTCCTTTAACTCCCTCCTTGACCTCGTCAGAAATGATGCCCAGCTGCCCTTCGACAACCTCAGGGCCATGAGTCCCGCGAAGCGCGGGATCGAATGGCTCTGCTGCGGGATGAGATCCCTCCGGCGGGGTTTGATTCACCGCAGGAATTTCTAACGGGCTTCGCTCCCCCTTTTGCGGGGGAGGAGAAAGGTGGGGTTTCTCTTCAACGGTCAATAGAACAAGGCTTTGAGGCAAAAGAAGGCTTCTCTTTTGCTCTCCTTTTCCTAAAATGACTCGGTCTGTTTTGATCTCTAAAACCTTTTCACCATAAATCGAATCTCCAACGGTAACAATATGATGATCGATCAATGCCAATCGAACGTGGTCGCCGATTAAGATCGCCTTGAGCGGCGCATCCGTTTCCGTTTTTGGAGAAACTCCCTTCGCTCCTTGAGGCGATCCGATCTTCGAGAGAAGATTGACGCCCGGAGGGAGGAGGAATGGATCCCTCCCACTTTCTTGAGAGAAAATTGTCCTCTCTTTGGCTTGTCCGTTTGCCATGATCGGGCGCAACAAGGCGATTCCGGCAAAAATGAAAAAGGTGATGAGAACCATAGCCATAATTATTTTTTGATGTCGTCTCACGGAATCTTCTCCTTCAAGGGTTGGGAGCCCACAGGGGGACTCCCCCACTTGGTTCTAACCTCTGTAGGGGCGGCCCTCCGTGGCCGCCCGATCTTCTATTGTGATGTAACGTACATGCTTAACCCTATGGTGACCTTTAAAAAGGGTTGAACCTCTTCAATCCTTTCCATCTGGATATTGTCCACATTAATGAGAAAAGGAAGTTGTTCAATCCCTTTTAAATAGGTCTCCAGCTTCGCAAATGTTGAGTGAAGAACCATCTGAACAGTTACCTTCCTGTATTGAGGCGTAGGACGTTCCTTCTGCCCCTCGGGCGGCGGAAGATTTTCTTCCTGAGGGGTCAGAGAGATCACCTTCATCTCAGGGGAGTCGCTTTCCCTGGCTAAGTGTCTTAGGAAGGTTCTGAATTCTTCGCCTCTCAAGGTGCGTTCACTTAGTCTTTTTAGCGCTTCCTCCTGACGAAGGACTTCAGCCTCTAACGTTTCTACCCCTTTCGTCACCAGTTGGGATTCTTCAGATTTTAGATCAGCCGCTTTGAGGTCTGCCTCCAGCGCCTTTATTTTGCGACTCTGTGGCGCGTAGTAAAAGGTGGCGAAGGCCCAAAAGGCAATAGCAATGACGGCCAAGACGATCAACATTTTTTCTCTGCTTTTCAGTACCATGGTTTATTTTTTTTCCTCTCTTAATCCTGTTACTTCCCCTTTAGTAATCCCCCCATCCCCCCTTTTGTAAAGGGGGGAGAAGGAGGTGTCGGGGGGAGAGGGGGGATTATTAGGATTGATGTCGCAGACGATGCCAAATGCTGCTCCTGATTGAGTATAGAGTTTGTTCTCATCGGCTGAAACCAGTCTTACATTATTAAACAAGGGTGTTCTCTCGAGCCGCTCAATGATCTGGGCTAAGGCTGTGAGGCAGCGAAGATCGCTTCCGAAAGCAACACCTGTTATATGAAGTTCCCTCCCCACGCCTTTTTGGGATTCCCCTTCCTGTGGCTTTGGGGGGGGAGTTCCTTTCGTCAGAGTTTTTCCTTTGTCTTGAACTGAAAGGAGCGTCAAGGTGATGTTGTCCGGGGCAATTCGACTCACCTCCCATAAGATGTCTCGAAAGGGAACGGGAACGATCATTGAAGACGGGAATTGAGAAAGCTTTTCCTTGAGCTGAATATCTTTCTCTCTTAACATTTTGAGTTTTTCCTGACGGGCATCCAGAACCGCCAGCTTCGCCTTCTTCATATCTATTTCTCTTCTTATTGCATTCGTCCGTCCGTTCATGTATGAGGCGATTCCTAAAAAGACAAGCAATGCGATTCCGGGAGCCAGGACAGGAAATGACTTCACGAATTGAGCCTTAGATAAAAATGGTTCTATAACCGGGAGCAATTCGATTCGTTTGGGTTCAGGGAGCGCTACGCCTGCTGCGACGGCGAAAAGTGAACCCATCTGATTAAGAAATTGAGTGCCGATCCTTCTTGGATCGAAAAGGATATCGCTTAACGGATTAAAATGCTCCACGGGCAACCGAAGCTCGCTTGCGAGATAGGAAACCAAATTTTTCAGGTTGGCGCCTCCAGCAGTCAGTAGCAGCTTGTCAATCCGTTCTTCATTAAATTGGGTCCTGTAATAATCGAGAGATCGTCCTATCTCTGCTGATAGTCTCTCGAACACAGGTCTGACGAGAAAGGATATCTTCGATAAGGACTTATCGCCGCCTTTCTCCTGATAAGCTTCCGAAGGGATTCCTATCTCTTGCTTTATGCCTTCGGCTCGCTCAAAAATGACATTGGTCTCTCCTTCAGAACCGATCCCTTCCATAATGGCTCTGGTAATGTCTGCTCCGGCAGGAGTGACCTCTCGAACGAACTGCAAAATTTTATCCTTGAAAAGATAAATCCCGGTTTTTTCAGCTCCGAGGTCAATCAAGGCAACGGTTTCTTCCTTCTTAAGTTGATTCCAAACCAACAGAGTATTCCAAAGGGCAAAGGGAGCTACATCGAGATGAATCGGTTGAAGCCCAGCCCTCTCGGCAATGGAGAGCGTTCGGCTAATGAGGTCTTTCGGGCAAGCCACTACCACCAGGTTTAATCTCTTAACGTTATCTTCCACATATTCATTCAGGACATGGAAATCAACTTCGGCTGTTTCAACAGGGAAGGGGAGGTAATTCTTCATCTCCCAGCGAACAGCTTCTTTCAATTCGGCCTTTGGGAGAGAAGGGACGGAGATTCGCTTGACCTGAACTCCTGAGCCTGAAACGACCAGATTCACCTTTTTCGTCTTAAGACCAATTTCCTTAACCAGAGCCCCGAGGGTCTCGGAAAAAGCGTTCACATCCTCTTTATTAGTGTTCTGAGGAATCTCTTTCATCCCCAAACAGGTCAGGAACGGCCCCTTGGAAGTCGTCTTAAGACCGATTAACTTAATTGCATGAGAACCAATATCCAAACCGATTGTCTCTGGCATATTTAACTCCTTAAGGAGCCTCCTCCTCAATTATTTTGCTGGGCCCCCAGTGTAGAAAAAGTACCGGGGGCGTTCTGGTTGCTGTATTCGGTCGTGATCCAGCCGGCGGAACGCACGATGCCTGAGTTTGAGATTCGTACTTCATCAATTCTCCCATTCCAAAGTTCATCGGCGCCGTCGTAGGTTGAAAAATAAATTTGTGAGGGAGTGCCAGTCTGTGGGGCCGTGTTCGCCGTAGCAAGCGCTGCGCCGTCATAATACGGGCGATGGGTCGTGCCATCAAAGGTATAAACCATATAATGCCATGTATTGACCGCTGGGTTCGCGTGATTGCCGCCTAAAACATTGCCGCCCCACTGCCAGAAGCATACTTCGCTATTCCTCTGTCCGAATTGCAGGCCGGAGTTGGTGCCGTTGACAAATGAGACTCCAGACCGCACGTTCGCATCGGCAACCCCAATGGTGAACCAGACAGAAATCGTCTGATTGGCGTTATTCGCCGGTATGTTTACGACACCCGCGGTCTTACTCGCCAGTTGCGTGGTGCCGTTGTAAGATTGTGCGTACCCTATCTCTCCTGCGACCTGCGTGGAATTGGTGGTCAGATTATTGTGTCCGGTGGAGTCTGCAAGCGGCGTGGCTGCTTCTTTGCTATGCCACACCCCACTGTAGTCAGACCATACCGTGCTCGGACTCTGCGTAGAAACTGAACAGCCATTTCCATAATACATATAGATGACCGTGCCGTTATTGATTGAGGGAACCTTTACCCATGCAATAAGCTGCCCCGTTGTTGGGACATAGTATTCAACTTCATGGCTCAACTTGCAGGGTGAGGTCCCTGTTCCGCCGCAAGTGGTGTCGTCCAGACCTTCAAAGACAAGATCCTGGGGATCATTGGTTGCCGCATTGTAGCTCGCAATATATCCCCCGTTTGCGACGGTTGCAAGATTAGCGTTTGTCACACTTACAAGCATGGGAAAACTAGTCAGAGGACCACCACTTACCTGCCCCGCCTGTACCGTAATCGTCCTGCGGTAGGCGTAATAAGACAAGAAAGTGCTGAAATTGGAGACAACAACCTCCCTTCTTAGAGTGCCGGTAGGAACGTATCCCGCCGAGGTCAGTGTATCACTGCCGCTTGCATAGGTGAGCGTGAAGCTTCCTCCCCCAAGGGCTCTTGTGTTGTTAGCAGCGAGATTAAGATTAGTATTAAGCAAAGTCGGCGATGTCCAGCCGTTATCCTTGGCCAAGCGGACGGCAAATTCCACGCCGGATTGGGCGATGAAGAAGGCCTGGGTGGACTGGATGGGATATACTACGGACTTCTGTTTTGTTGGGATCAAGTAAGAGAACACGTATCCGATGATGACCATCAGCAGCATGGCAATGATCAGGAAGATGACTGAAATACCTTTTGAATTGCTGAGGTTAAGGTTCTTCAATTATTGAAGGCCTCCTGCCAGTTTTGAATAAAGTTTTTATATGTATATGTCGTGTCTCTTGCAAGATTTTTGGGATAGACCTTTGTCTGTAACGTGACATTCTCACCGCTTGTTAGACTGAGTGTTAATGTAAGCTGGATCTCATTTGTCGCGTTTGCCACGGTAAATGCAGTCACATTGTTGGCCATGGTGTTCGTTGAGGCAGGTGAAGCTTTCACTTTTTGGAGTGCGCCTGCGTTGAGTTGATAAATGATGGTTTCTCCTGCAACATCACAATAGGTTGCATGGGTTCTCACAAAAGTTATCGAACTGGCAGTGACTCCTGTAATGCTCTTTGCATCCCGGATACCTCTGCACGTCTGTTCGAGTGATAGTTTGGCTTGATCATAGAGTGTCTTCTGATTGACTGTCATTGTATAGATTTTCAAACTACTAACCAAGAAGTTGATACTAATAGCCGCGACAATCGACAAAATCACAATCACAACAATCATTTCAATCAATGTGAAACCCCTACAACCCATCCGCCCCTCCCCCCTGGAGGGGGAGGGAGAAGGTGGGGGGGATTTCGAATTGCGGATTTCGATATAATCAGTCATGTCTTGTCGTTTATTCCCTCATTATTAAAATCTTGTGACAACCGAATAGACACTATAAGTACTGCCTTGTGGATCTGTTACAGTCACCACAATCTCTTTATAGCCGACATCCGTCGCTGAAGTAGGAAAACCACTAGCACTGGTCACGTAGGAAATCGTCCATGTCCACGTATATCCGGTGATGGACGGCGCCGGCGTTGTATAAGTTCCGGTACTTAAACTCGCCTGGCAATAATTATATTTCATCAACTCTTCCATCTTATAATGAGCGAGATACATTGCTGTTGCGACCATTTCCGGTTTTCCACTTCCCCTAATACCTGTTGCAAAAGGGACGACAATAGCAGGAATGATGATACCCGCCAAGACGATTAAAATGATAATTTCAATAAGAGTAAAACCTTTTTTATTCATAGCTCTTACTATAATCTTTTTAGTCATTCTTGCGGATGCTCGCCTCGGCGCTCGCCTCTCGGCGAAGCCAAGGGAAGCCAGGGCAGGAATCCAGTATTAATTACAAATAGTTTCATAAAGATCATTCCATCCCGGATCGCTTTGTTCGATCAATTCCAATTTCCAAACTCGGTTCCATTTTTTTATCTGTTTTTCCCTTGTAATAGCGCTTTCTGCGGAGTCATGTGTCTCATACCAAACAAGGCTATGAACGCTATATTTTTTTGTAAAACCTTCAATAAGATTGTTCTTGTGTTCGTAAACGCGTTTAACAAGATCTGATGTAACTCCAACATATAAAGTACCATTTCGTTTGTTAGATAGTATATGGACATAAAAATCCTTCTTTTTCAGATGTAAATCCTGGATTCCCGCTTTCGCGGGAATGACGACTTTTTTGATTGCAGGCTATTAATATTATTCATGAAATAGTTGCCATTCCTGTATATTGCGTGACTGTGATCGTTCTTGTTATTCCTCCCACGGTGACTGTAACCGAATTGCTAGTACTCTCCTCCGGTTCTCCAAGTGAATTAAAGGTAAATGTGATCGTGGCGCCAATCGTTACCCCTGACGGCAATCGACCTGTAGGATCAAGACTGCTTGTGGAAGGGGTAGTCGCAGGAAATGTGTAAACGGATTGACCGCTCGTGAAACTGATACTTTTGGAGACCATGCTGGCCATGGCGCACTCCTGGGTATATCGAATATCAGAGGCAATCATATAGGCCGCTCCCCATGCCGAGACTGTGGAGGAGGTGGTGCCGAAATTGATTTTGGGCAGCACGGTGGCAGCCAAGATTCCGATGATGACTATGACGACGATGAGTTCGATTACGGTGAACCCCGAAGAGTTCACGGGTTCATGGGGTCGAGGGTCCGAAGGTTTATTAATACCGCGTCTGCTGACAGTAGAAAAAGAGCAAACCAAATGCTGAAACAAGGCCGCCCTGGAGAGATGCCGAAACAAGTTCGGCATGACACTTCCGGCGCTTGGCATTGCACTTTCAGTGTTGGGCATGACATGACTGTCCGTTTCTTCTCTTTTTGTCATCCCGAACTCGGTTCGGGATCTCGGATTTGCGTCCAAGAATTTTGGTTTTAATACCTCATCCTGTGGGTGAAGTGCGGCTGCCAAGCCATGGTACAACCTGAACGTTGGCGCTACCCACGCATGGCATGACCAGATGGTCAAAGGCAATAATAACCGGAGCGACCTGAAGGTTACTGCTGCGACATCAATTTGCATCTTCTTGAACACCTTTCCTCCGGAAGTTATTTAAAGTTTAAACAGTTTGGCCATGTTCCACCACGGCAAAAACACGGCCAGTGCCAGAAGTAAAACCACAACCCCCATAAACAATGTCAAAGCAGGTTCAATGTAAGTAGTCATCTTTTTAATCGCATTTTCCAGCTCGATATCATAGTATTCCGTTACTCTCACCAGCATCTCATCCAATGTTCCTGTCGTCTCCCCCACCCCTACCATCTGGATGACGAGAGGGGTAAACCTTCCAGTCTCCTTCATCGAGTCGGCCAGGCTTCTTCCTTCTCTTACCTGTTTCCCGATTTCTCGAATCGATTGAGAAATAACAACGTTGTTGATGGTAGTGGAAGCGACTTCGAGAGTCTGCAGGAGAGGAATACCGCTTTTGTTGAGCATGACAAAGGTATGAGCAAATCGAGAGAGGGCAGAGATGATGAAGAGATGGCCGATTCCTGGAATTCTCGTCTTAAGCCTATCCCAGAAGATCCTTCCTTTTTTCGTATGAATATAGCGTCTCAGCAGGATCGGTATGAACAGAAATACGGCTAAAATAAGATACCAATAATGATGAAAGAGGTTATTAATCCCAATCATTATCCGGGTGGGCAAGGGCAGGGGTGTATTAAATTGGGAAAAAACCTGGGCAAACCGTGGAATGACAAAAGAGAGCAAGACCACAAATGCGATGATTACTGAAACGACGACAATCTTAGGATAACGGGTTGCCTCGTTTACTTTTTGGCGACTCCTCAATTCTCGATCGGCAAGGGCAACGTAACGGTCGAGCGATTCGCCCAGCCTTCCTGAAGCTTCACCGGCCCGGATCATATTGAGATAAACCGCAGAAAAGACATCCGGGTGCTTCGACATGGCCCCAAAAAGTGTATTTCCTCCTTCCACCTGGAGATTGATTTCTTCCAGTACTTTTTTAAACCGTTGATTCAATGTCTGATCTCTCAAACCTTTTAACCCTGTAAGCAAGGGTAATCCTGCTTTATATAAAGTGGAGAGCTGCTGACTGAAGACGATTATTTCCTCCGGCTTCACCTTTTTGAATCGTTTCCAAAAGTCCGACAAATCGAGGGAGGCCGAAGCCGACTCCTCCTCAATGGCAATAGGGAAGTATCCGCTCTGGTAAAGGTGATTCCCTGCCACCTCGACCGTCTGAGCCTCGATCGTCCCGGTCATGGCCTTCCCTAATCTGTCCCTTACACGATATTTAAAAGTAGGCATCTTCCCACCAACTAAAGTTCGGAGTAGTTAGTTCGGAGTCCGGCGCGCCTGACTTTAATCTCCGAACTCTGAACTTCATTTACTCAAGTACTCCTTTACCTTCTTCAACAAATAATCCATATCAAAAGGTTTGGTGATATACTCGTTCGCCCCTGTCTCCATTCCGAGGACTTTATCCTTTTCCTGGGTCTTGGCGGTCAGCATGAGGATGGGGATATGCTTGTATCTTTCGTCAAATTTCAATAGCCGGCATACCTTATACCCATCCAATTTTGGAAGCATGAGGTCCAGGAGGATCAGGTCCGGGCTTTCTTTGCGAGCCTGGCTCAAGGCATCCTCGCCGTTGTAGGCAACCAGGACATGATATCCCTCGATCTCCAGCGGGAAACGGACGGTTTCCACCAAGTCGACTTCGTCATCGACAATTAAAATCTTTTTTGGATTCATCTTTCAACCTCCCAATCTTTGTTTTGCGAGCCTAAAGAGTTCGGCCTTTGAAACGGCCTCTTCAGGGTAAGTGGCCGTCCCCACTTTGATGACGGCAGAGGCTTCTTGACCTCCAACAGAGATCTTTTGAATTCCTTCCTGAATCCGCTGCCGGATGACCTGAGCTCCTTTGAGGTCTGCCTCGCATAATGCGGCCAATATTTTCTCTTTCTCCCGTCTCAATAAAATATCTGCCTTCCGACAAAGACACTGCTTAACCCTCTTCTCCAACTCGGTTAATAATGTCTCTCTAACCTCTCCCCGTTCATCCAGGACCTCGATCAGAAAGAGGGTGAGGGGAGCATCATTTTCCAGGGCTCGCTGAAACTCCTTGTCCAGGATGAGGCGGAAATAAGGGTCTCTTCTCTCATCTTGTGAGATGGGCAAGCTGAATGTAAATGTGCTTCCTTTGCCTAATTCGCTCTCCACCCAGATTTTTCCTTGATGAGCTTCCACCAGCCCTTTTGTGATCGCCAGACCCAATCCTGTTCCGCTCACCGACCGCTGAAGCGAGCTTTCCACCTGGTGAAATTTTTCGAAGATGGCATCCAAATGATCGGACGGAATCCCAATCCCGGTGTCCTTGACGGAAACAGTAACCCTGTCGCCGTAACCACTCTTCCCATCGTGAGGGAGGAACTGGGCGGCAATGAGAATCCTCCCTCCCTCCGGCGTGAATTTGATTGCGTTGCCAATAAGGTTCGTGAGAATCTGTTCCATTTTTTCGGGATCTGCGTAGATCGGCGGAAGGGGTTCATTGATTTCCATGTCGATTTTTATGGATTTCCCGTCCGCGTGGGGTTTGAGGGAGGATGCCGTCAGTTCGATAATCCCCTTCAAGCCAATATTTTCGAACTTCATTTCAATCCTTCCAGACTCAATCCTCGACAGGTTTAGAAGATCGTTGAGGATATTGGTCAGGCGATTGATATTTCTCTCTGCCATGGAAAGAAACTTCGATTGGTTTTCATTGATGTTCCCGGCAGTCCCCTTCAGCACCAATTGGACTGCATTCTTAATGGCGGCGAGGGGGGTCCTTAACTCATGAGAAGCGACCGAGACAAACTCGGACTTCATGCTGTCAATCCTTCTCAACTCCTGATTGGCCTTTTCCAATTGATCGGCGAAATCCCTCAGCCTGACAAAGCGTTGTTTCTCCTCCAAGACCTTTCGGATGCGAACGATCAGTTCATCGAGGTTGAGGGGCTTCATGAGATAATCACTTGCTCCCCGTTTCATCGCCGTCAATGCGGAGTCAATGGTTCCATGCCCCGTCATCATTATCGTAAGGGTCTCCGGCTTCGATTTAGCGATCTCTGAGATCAATTGGAGTCCGTCCATCTTTGGCATTTTCAGATCCGTCAAAACCAGGTCAAAGGGGTCTTTCTCCATTTTTTGAAGCGCATCTTCTCCGGACTCTGCAAGTTCCACCTGAAACCCTCCAAGACGGCTGAGGGCCTTGCTGAGAAAACCCCTGATCTCTTTTTCGTCATCCACGATTAAGATTCGACTTTCCACTCTTAAGTCCTTCTCCTAAGAAGTTCCCCAAAAGTCTCGGGCTCGCCTGCGAGCAGACGAGGGTTTACGGGGTCACACGTCTTTTGTTGATACACTTTCTGCCAGGCCATTAATTCCTTACCATTCTTAATCGCGTCACTTGCTCCCTTGAATCCTCTCATTCTATCTTTTGCCGTATGAAAGGGGGGCTTCTCTCCATGAGAGCCATTCATCCAGGGCGTCCTTTTTGAACCGCCAACTTCCACCTACCTTTCGACCGGGGATTTCCCCATTCTTAGCCAGGCGGTAGATCGTTCGAACATGAACGCTCAGATATTCGGCTGCCTCACGGGGTGTCATAATCTCTTTCATTGAATGGCTCCAATTCTTGTCTCAATGTTATTCATTTCTATGGTTCGATCTGTCCTAATAAGTCTCGGCTCTTCTAACCCCCCTTCATCCCCCCTTAAGTTAAGGGGGGAATAGGGGGGGTACGTCATCTTGGCTCATCCATCCAATACTTCGCGTACTTTGTGTGATAGCGTTTTGAGTGAGAAAGGTTTTTGCAAGAAATGGGTCCCCGGGTCCAGCACACCCTGGTGGACAATCGCATTGTCCGCATAACCCGAGGTATAAAGGACCTTGACGTTGGGCCGCGAGATTTTAAGCCAATCGCCTAACTCTTTTCCACCCATCTGAGGCATCACAATGTCAGACAGCAGGAGGTGGATCGTTTCTCCGACATGTTCCCTCGCGACGCGCAGCGCCTCTTGGCCGTTGGTTGCCTTCAAGACCCTGTAGCCCTGTTGTTCTAAAAGTCGGGTGGCCAAGTCTCGCACCAACTCGTCGTCCTCCACCAGAAGGATTGTTTCGCTTCCCCTCGGAAAGACATCCGTTACTTCTTCCCTATGAAGACCATCTGCCTCTTCCTCCGTCCTCGGAAAATAAATCCTAAAGGTCGTACCGCGCCCCGGTTCACTATAAAGCCAGATATTCCCCTCACTCTGCTTCACAATTCCGTAAACCATGGAGAGGCCCAATCCGGTGCCCTTTCCTTTTTCTTTAGTCGTGAAGAAGGGCTCGAAGACTCTTTCTTTCACCTCCTGCGTCATCCCGACCCCCGTATCGCTAACGGAAAGCCTCACATACCGACCCGGGGCCACATTGACATGGGAACGGGCGTACTCTTCATCCAACTCTGCATTGGCCGTTTCGATGGAGAGTTTCCCTCCCGAAGGCATCGCATCTCTGGCATTTACGGCTAAATTGAAGATCACTTGCTCGATCTGACCCGGATCTACTTTCACCTTTCCTAAACCTTCGGATAGAAGAGTGACCAATGCAATGTCCTCGCCGATGATCCGGCGCAGCATCTTTTCCACATCTTTTAAGAGGACGTTGAGATCGAGCACTTTGAGGTCTAAGATCTGACGACGGCTGAAGGCTAAAAGTTGGCGGGTTAAATCCGTTGCCCGTTGGCTGGCTTTTTCAATCTCTTGGATGTTTCCCCAAAGGGGGCTATCTTCTTTAAGGTCGAGAAGGGATAGTTGACTGTAACCCTTGATGACGGTCAGGAGGTTGTTGAAGTCATGGGCAACACCCCCAGCCAACTGGCCGATAGCCTCCATTTTCTGCGCCTGCCGAAGCTGCTCTTGAAGAGACAACTTTTCTTCTTCCGCCCGCTTTCGCTCGCTGACATCACGCGCGATGCCCCGAAATCTGATCGGTTTGCCTTCCAAATCCCTTATAAGAGATACCGAAAGTTCGTCAAACGCTTTCGTCCCGTCCTTTCTGATGACCTCCAAATCTAATCCCTTAACCGGTTCTCCTGTTCTGTAGAGTTTATTGAAAGCTTGAAACAATTTCTTTGCGTTCTCTTTATCTGTATACTGGCGGTTGTTCATTCCGATCAATTCATCTTTGGAATATCCGAGACTCCTGCACTCCGCATCATTAACGAAGGTAAAATTGCCAGCAAGGTCAACCTCAAAATAGCCGTCCTGGATGTTTTCAATAATGGTTCGGTATTTCTCTTCACTCTGGCGAAGGGCCTCTTCTACTTGCTTGCTCTCGGTGACGTTGCGAGAGACACCCCGGAATCCGATCGGCTTGCCTTCCGTATCCCTCAAGAGAGATGCCGACGTTTCATAAATCGCTTTGGTCCCATCCTTTTTGATAGCTTCGAGATCGTATGCCCTAATCGGTTTGCCTGTTTTGTAGAGTTCGGTATAGAGCTCTTGCAATCTTTTGTAATTATTTGGATCTGTAAACTGCCGGGAGTTCATCCCAATCAATTCCTCTCGGGTATATCCGAGAAGTTTGCAGAGCACATCATTCACAAAGGTAAAATTACCGGCAAGATCATCCTCAAAATAGGCCTCTTCGATGCTTTCAAGAATGGTTCGGTATCTCTCCTCACTCTGGCGCAGTTCCTCTTCTGCCCGCTTGCGCTCGGCGATGTTGCGAGAAATACCCCGGAATCCGACCGGTTTGCCTTCTGTATCCCTTATAAGAGATATAGAAAGTTCGTCAAACCCTTTCGTCCCGTCCTTTCTGAAAACTTCCAAAGCTAATCCCTTAACCGGTTCCCCTGTTCTGTAGAGTTTATTAAAAGCTTGAAACAATTTCTTTGCGTTCTCTTTATCTGTATACTGGCGGTTGTTCATTCCGATCAATTCATCTTTGGAATAACCAGAAATTACGCACTCCGCATCATTAACGAAGGTAAAATTGCCAGTAAGGTCAACCTCGAAATAGCCGTCCTGGATGCTCTCAAGAATGTTCCGGTATCTCTCTTCACTCTGGCGAAGGGCCTCTTCTGCTTGCTTGCGCTCGGTGACGTCGCGTACGATTCCTCTAAACCCTGTGGGTTCACCTGATGAATCTCTTGTCAGCGAAAAAGATGTCTCAACGAATCTTTTGGCTCGGTCTTTTCGAATAATCTCATAGTCAACGATTCTACCGGTTTCCCCTGTCTTGTAGACTCGATTAAACGCTTGAAATACTTTCTTGGCGTTCTTCTCATCTGTATACTGCCGGTTACTCATACCCATCAATTCATCTTCAGGATACCCAAAAATGCGGCACATAGAATCATTGAGGAAGGTTAAGTTGCCGGCAAGATCAACTTCGAAATAGCCGTCCTGGATGCTCTCAAGAATGTTCCGGTATCTCTCTTCGCTCTGGCGCAATGTTTCTTCGGCCTTCTTGCGTTCGGTGACGTCACGCACGATTCCCCTAAAACCTGCGGGTTTATCCGATGAATCCTTTATCAAAGATGCGGATGCCTCGATGTATCGCCTCGTCCCATCCTTTCTGATAAGCTCATAACTGTATTCGCTGCAGAGATTCCCTGTCCTGTAGATTTCGTTAAATATTTGAAACAGCTTTCTTGCGGTTTCTTTATCCGTATATCGCTTGTAGTTTAAGCCGAGCAATTCCTCTCTGGGGTACCCATATATCCGGCACGTGGAGTCATTGAAGAAGGTAAAGTTGCCGGCAAGATCTTCTTCGTAATAGCCCTCTTCGATGCGTTCAAGAATGTTTCGATATTTTTCCTCACTTTCTCGTAATGCTTCTTCCGCCCGTTTGCGCTCGGTAACATCCAACATTGTCCCTAAGACTGCCGGCCTTCCCTGATAGATAGTCCGGGAACTGAAAAGCTCGACCTTTCTTGTTTCCTGGCTCTTCGTAATAGTTCTAAACTCATAATGGTTGAATTCTTCTTCACCTCTTGTCTTTTTAGTAATGCTTTCCTCCACGGTCGGCCAATCTTCCGAAAAGGTCAGTTGTTTTGGTCCCATTTTCCCGATCATTTCATCAGGCTTGTAGCCGTGTATTTCCGCACCCCGTGGGTTGACGTATCTGAATAGACTATCCTGTACTAAGTAGACGCCGACAATCGAATTCTCCACCAGATTTTTGAACTTATTCTCAGATTCGTGGAGGGCCTCTTCCATTGTTTTGCGCTCGGTGATGTCGCGAGCAACGGAGATTGAACCTACAATTTTACCGTTGTTGCGAAGGGGCGAGCCACTGATTTCACCGATTCTTCTCGTTCCATCTTTTGCGATAAATTCATATATTGAGTTAGAAATTTGCTCTCCGGAAAAGATACGCATCGTCTCGGAAAAGGCTTTCTCCAGATATTCTGCGGGTATGAGATCCAAATCTTGGATCGGTCTGTTGACCAGTTCTTCAACCTTGTAACCTAGTAATCTTTCCACGCTTGGGGAAACACTTGAAACCACAAGATTCGAATTTATTGTGTAGATTACGTCAGATACGTTTGTGAAAGCTAAACGATATTGCTCCTCACTCTCCAGAAGCGCCTCCTCCACTCTCTTGCGCTCGGTGATATCCCGCGCGATGACGTGAAATCCAACAGGCTTTCCCCCTTCTATCACAAGGGAGGCATTCTGCCCGAACCAAAGGACATCTCCGGATTTGTTGAAAAACGGAAATTCCACATAGGTCGTTGCCTGTCTTTCGCGAAACTGACCGACATAAATCTTTGATACCCTGTCTCGGTGTTCAGGAAGGATGAGGTTCAGGTAATTGAATCGCTGAAGTTCTTCAAGAGAGTAACCCGTAATCGTCAGTGCCGCAGGATTGGCGTAAGTAAAATTACCATTTGCATCAGTTGTGTAGATAATATCTACGGCGTTTTCTATAACTTGCCTATACCTCTTTTCGGACTCTCTGATCGCCTCCTCCGCTCGCTTCCGCTCAGTGACATCAGACATGATGTGAACAGCTCCAACGAGACCACCGGCTTCATCCAGAAGTGGGTCTACTGCGATGCTAAACCATCGGTCATTTATTAGTAGAACATCGGTTTCTCTGCGGTGGGTCTTCCACAAACGCTCGACAGGGCACTCTTCGATAGGCATTGGGGCACCGTGTACGATTTCCAAATGGGTGCGGTTAATGATGTCACCGAAAGGTTTCCCCAAAAACTCTGTCAGGGCTTTATTACATTTGATAATTCTTCCTTCTGGGTCCAGCAGACAAACGATGTCGCTAATACCATCGAAAGTCGCCCGCCATTGCCGGGCTGCATTAAGCAATGCCTTCTCTGCTCGCTTACGTTCGGTGATGTTTCGTGAAATACCCCGGAACCCGACTGGCTTGCCTTCCGAATCCCTTACCAGAGATGCCGAGAGTTCGATAATTGCCTTGGCTCCCTCTTTTCGGGTGACCTCATAATCGAATATTTTGCAAGGCTGCCCTGTTCTGTAGATTTTGTTAAATAATTGAAACACTTTCTTCGCATTTGCTTTATCTGCGTACACCCGGTTGTTCATCCCGACCAACTCTTCGTTGGAATATCCCAAATGTCGGGCTCCCGCATCATTAATGAGGGTGAGATTGCCGGTGAGATCGGTCTCAAAATATCCCTCCTCCATTTCCTCGAGAATGGTCCGATACCTCTCCTCGCTTTTTCGCAGGACCTCCTCCGTCCTTTCAACGAGGAAAGGTTTGGTAAGAGCAGAGTTTTTGAGGGTTCGAGTTCTTGTACGGTTTGTTAAGTGGGCAGTTATTTTGCTTCTCTTCATATATTGGGTTGGTATGTGTGTTTCTTTATGCTGTTCTGAAATGGCTCTTTTGGATTTTTTCGCCAGCATGATTTAGCCTGCAACGGGCATGGATTTTCCTAAGGATTAGCAAAACAGCAACTTTTGTTCCAAGATGCTCCAAATTCTTCACGAAGATACCGATTTTGTTGTAACCCGCTGTATTTTAAGGAATGTTTAGTTTATGGGAGGTAAGGCATGTAAATGCACTTCAGAGGACATTAATGGAGAAAGGTGGACAAATTATGAAAAATTTACTTAGAAATTGACATTTTTGTAAAAGAGGTGAAAAATGAGACAGGCTGGCTTTTGTTTGGTCCGGCAACGACTTATGATGGGTAATAGATCACTGAAAAAGCAGCCTGTTCCGCAATTCAGGCGACGATTCTTCCCACTTCGATTTCCCTCAGAACAAGTTCCTTTGCTCTCGCCAAATGCATTCGGACAAGCCTTTCTGCCAGCCTTGGATTCTTCTTCTTCATCGCTTCCAACATCTGACGATGGTATTGGGTGGTGTGGCTCGCTCCATTCTCGGTGCGGAGCAGAGCGGCCCGATAACGATAGAAGTAATCGCTGAAGTTATCAATCATCTCCGCCAGTTTTTTGCTCCTGCAGGATTTATAGAAGAGATCGTAAAATTCGGTGTGAAGTTGAAGGGCTTTGTCATCATCTCCTTTCTCTAAGGCATCTTCCGATTCCTTCAATTTTCTCTCCAGGATAGAAATCTTGTCCGGAGCCATATGAACGGTGGTCAAATAAGCAGCATAACTTTCGAGGGCACTCCGAATCCCAAAGATTTCCTCCACGTCCTCTTTGGTAAATTCCCTCACCGCAAAGCCCCCTTTGGAAAGTCGGATGACTAATTCTTCCCTCTCCAGTTTGTGGAAAGCCTCCCTGACAGGGGTGCGGCTGATCCCCACCTGATCGGCCAGTTGTTCCTCAATGAGACGCTGCCCGCCCTTCAATTTTCCGTGAAGAATAGATTTCTTAAGCGATTGATAGACCTCTTCCCGTAGAGATCTCTTTTTGCTGGTCTTAAGACCGCCTAAACCGACTTCCATAACGTCCTCCTTTTTCAGTCAAACCTTTGTATGCGGCATCCAGAAACACGTCTCTATAAGCTAAGGGTTTTGGCTTGTCAAGAGTGTTTGGGGAGTTTTCCAAAAACAATTGGGATCCCCTGATGGCACCGCTTATCAAAACTTTTTTTTCTCTTACGGGAACGGTGAGCAAGGAAAATGAAGATCGCGATGAGAAAGAAGAAGACCGAGATCAAGATGAAACTCCAATGATAGGAGCCTGTTAAATCCTCCGCCTCTCCAACCAGATAGGGCGCAATAAATAAACCGGCGCTTGAACAGGTGGAGATGACTCCAAATCCCAACCCAACATTTTCTGGTTTTAACATTTCCGGAGGAAGGGAATAAGTGGGAGCGGGAATCATTGCAGAGAAGATTCCCATCAGGATGACGAGAAGCAGAAACAGAGAGCTAAAATTGAAGAACAGTGCCAGAACGGCCAATGCAGCGGCTCCTAATCCAATAAACCATTCCTGATGTTTAAACCGGTCCACCAGATGTCCGATGGGGGCGCTTAGGAAGAGAGAACCTAAAAGAGGAATTCCGATGAGGAGACCGCTCCCTTCAATTGTATAGCCCTTTTGCAGAAAGAGATTAGGTGCGAAGGTGGCAAAAGAGGTGAAGGCAGCATTGTACCAGAGCCAGGAAAGGCCCACCCACCAGATGGGCCATCCTAACTCTATTATCGACTTATAAATACTGAGCGGTCCACCTTCCCTTGTCACTGGTGAAGGGGGCAATCGGTAAAGGCTTAAGAAGAGAAGGAACGTGATAACCAGAAACAACCCGGTCAATAAAATAGGAACATGCCATCCCCATCGGCTTCCCATTTCTCCAAAGAACCCAAAGCAGATCACCGAGCCAAGGGGAACGCCGGTGTTGTAAATGCCCATGGCAAGACCTAATTCCTTGTGACGAAACCATTGAGAGAGCAGCTTGGGGATGAAAACGGAGAGGGTGAAACCACCGATCCCAGCGATAATTCTTCCTATCCATAGAATGTGCAGATTCATTCCTAATCCCACCAGCAAGGTTCCGCCGATCATTAATAGGAAACAGCCTGCTCCTAAAGACCTCATCCCATACCGGTCTGAAACAAATCCACCTAAAAGCGAGACGAAGATGCCTGGGAGGGAAAAGAGGCTCATCGCGAGGCCGGATTGGGCGTAAGTTAGATGCAGATCAGAGGTGATCAAGGGTAGAAGGGGAGGGATGGATTGGAAGATGAACGTGAAGGCAAGGATCGATAGGTAGACAACGATCAGGATGACCCATCGATAGCTTTTATTTTCTTCACTTCCTCTCAAGTGCCGCTCGCTTTCTTCTTAGTACTCCTTCTCTTGGCAAAAAGAGGAATCACCCCTCTTTGGCAAAGAGGGGCGAGGGGAGATTTGTCGTCATTCCGGCGAAAGCTCGCCTCGGCGCTCGCCTTAGCGAAGCCTGGGCCGGAATCCAGAACTTTCGAGACCTTCTGGATGCCGGATCAAGTCCGGCATGACGGAACATATTGTTTATGGAAAAACACTACTTAGCTACCTTAATCGAATCACAGCTACATGTTTCCGATTACACAAATGTCTCCGCAGGATATACCCGGCCAAATCCAACACCTTCTCAGATTGGTCAATGATGGCTGTGTCACTGGTAGCGATTATTCCGGGGAACCCAATGAGAATCTTCTCCGGAACCTTTATCGCCAGGGCATCTCCTGGGAGATTCGCTAGCTTCAGTCGGTCCCCGATCTCCTCGGCCAATTTACCGCTCATGCTGATCGGTGCATCGAAAAGGAAGAGGGTTTTACGGGGTTTCCACTTCTTTATGACGTTGAGAACCAATTGGATGGCTGTTTCTGTTACCTTCGATTTCGTAAAACTTCCGGAGAGGCCGGAGATATCTCTGATAAACCCGTCATCTGCAAGAACCAGAGCACGGCCGGAGAGGGCAGCTTCAATGGTGATCAAGACATTGTGACCATCGATTGCCAAGTCTTTGTCCCGGATACCTGTGATGGGGATAATTTTTTTCATCCTCGATTTAGAGTCGGAACCTGAAAAAACTCCCCGATGGAGGAGATGCCGCTCATCGAAAGTTAGTCCGTATCGATTCCCCACGAGCTCCAGTGTTACCTTTCTCGGATAACCCCGGTTGAGAAGATAACGGAAGTCTTGTGCAGGTTCTTGTAGGTCCTTGAGCTTGGATTTCTTGCTATTCATGAGGCCATTATAGCCCAAAATTCTGTAAAGAAAATCTGAAAATTACGATATAATGTTAGATAGCTTTCGTGCGAATGATAGAGAAATTCGAGATGAACAGTACGGGTGGGGACTGAGGCAGCGGACGGGGTGAGTGTGGAGCACCCTCAACTCCCTTCTCCCTTGATGCCTGCCTGCCCTGTACCAGTGCGGTTCAGGGCCTGCGCGACCTACCTGCGCCCGCCGAAGCGTGGGCTTCGCGTAGGCGGGAGCCGCTTCGGCGAGGGCAGGGGAAGGGATGGCCTGCCGCAGGCAGGAGTGAGGGTGGAACTACCTTCCACTTCCCTCTCCCTTGAGGGAGAGGGCGGGGTGAGGGTGAGCCCAATAGACGAAAGGTCTGAGGAGAAAAACATTGATTGACAATTGAAAGGAGATATGTGTAAAAATAAAGAAGAAGCTGTGAATAATAAACGCGCGAGGAGGAATCCCTATGGCAGAAGACGAAATCAAAGTTTACTCGACACCGACCTGACCTTATTGCAAAATGGCGAAAGAGTTTCTTTCGCAAAAGGGCTACAAATTTACAGAGTACGATGTGACCAAAGACCGGGCAGCATTGGACGAGATGGTGAAGG
This sequence comes from uncultured delta proteobacterium, assembly GCA_963765435.1. GTDB lineage: Bacteria > Desulfobacterota > BSN033 > BSN033 > UBA1163 > UBA1163. The sequence goes on along the minus strand of CAVXWK010000001.1, from coordinate 1,496,432 downwards.
TTTCGGGGGCACGAAGCGTTCCGGTCATTACGGCATGCAACGAGGTGATGGTAGGGTTTGAACGGAATCGCCTCGAACAGATGCTCAGCTGCATGAAACAGAGATCAGAAATATGAAGAATAAAATTCGAAATTCAAATATCGAAGTCCGAAACAAATCCAAAATTCAAATTTCGAATGTCAAAACGTTTCTGTTTAGGTCATTCTCCTAATTTAAACATTCGTGCTTGTTTCGAACTTCGGATTTCGTGCTTCGGATTTAAGGTTTGTGGAGGCGTTGCCTTAAAAACTGCCCTGTGTAGGACTGCGGCGAGGCCATGATCTTTTTGAGATCCCCCTCCGCCACAATCCTTCCTCCTTCTTCCCCTCCTTCAGGCCCCAAATCGATGATGTAGTCGGCGCATCGAATGAGGTCCAGGTTGTGCTCAATCACGATCAGCGAATGGCCCTGGGATAGAAGTTTCTCAAAGGTCATCAAGAGGAGTTCGACATCGGCCATGTGGAGTCCTGTGGTGGGTTCGTCAAAGATGAAGAGACTCTTCCCCTCATGGCTTTGGGCGATATGCTGAGCCAGTTTCAGACGCTGGGATTCTCCCCCGCTCAGTGTATTGGTGGATTGGCCAAGGGCGAGATAGCCTAAGCCCACGTCTTTCAGGGTTTGAAGTTTTTGCACGATTCGGTGATGGTTTTGGAAGAAGGTGATTGCCTCGTCAACGGTCATATTTAACACTTCGGAAATATTTCTATCTCGATAGTTCACTTTGAGAATCTCGGGTCGGAATCTCTTCCCTTCGCACGTCTCACAGGTGATAATGACATCCTCTAAGAATTGCATGTCGAGAACCTGAAACCCTGCACCCTGGCAGGTTTCGCATCGGCCCCCTTCTGTATTGAAAGAGAAATGTCGGGGTTTAAACCCATATCTCTTGGCCTCCCGGGTCTGGGCAAAGAGATCCCGAATCTCGCTGAATACCTTGATATAGGTGGCTGAGTTTGAGCGAAGACTTTTCCCGATGGGCGATTGATCGACCAGAATGAGATCGTCAATCTGTTCGAGACCTTTGATGGAATCAAACGCTCCCTTGTCAAAACCTGAGATTCCGTTACCCTTTGCTCCCGCATAAAGAATGTTATGGACCAGCGTGGTCTTCCCCGCACCGGAGACGCCTGTGATACAAACCATCACACCCAATGGAATTCTGACATTGATTCCTTTAAGATTGTGCTCCCTCGCATTGTGGATGGAGATCCACCCCTGTGGTTTTCTAAGAGACCCGGTTTGAGCAGAGGGTGTTCCGTTCCTCAGGTAACGGGCTGTAATCGAATCCTGATTTTTCAGAAGGGATTCTAATCCCCCTTGAAAGACCATAGAGCCTCCCCATCTTCCGGCGCCGGGGCCGAGGTCAATGACCTCATCGGCTGCACGTATCACATCCGGATCGTGTTCTACTACGACGGCCGTGTTTCCACCCTCTCGTAGTTTCCGGAGAGATCCGAGAAGACGATGGGTATCCCTTGCGTGCAGGCCGATGCTTGGCTCATCTAAGACATAGAGAGTCTCGGTCAAAGAGGAACCGAGCGACCTCGCCAATGTGATCCGTTGATATTCGCCGCTCGAGAGAGTCCTGGTTTGACGGGAGAGGGTGAGGTATCCCAATCCGACATCCACCATGAATCCGATTCGGTCGTTAATCTCTTTAAGCAGACGCTCTCCGACTTTCTTTTGGAAGTCTTTGACCGGCAAATTTTTGAAAAACATCTGAAGGTCAGAAATAGGCATGTCGCAAAGCTCAGCAATATTCTTTCCCGCCAGGAACACATAGAGCGCTTCTTCTTTGAGTCGTGTATTGTGGCACGTGGGACAGGGGGTATAAGCCCGGTATTTGCTCAAAAAGACTCTATAGTGAACTTTGTACCGCTTGCCCTCCATCCATTCAAAGAATCCTTTTAAACCGATGAACTCTCCTTTCCCGTTGATTAAAATCTCTTTCTGTTGAGGGAGAAGTTCTTCAAAGGGTTTTTGGGTCGGAATTTTGTGCCTCCGGCAGGCAGTCCATAGATATTCATATAGGTCTTCATAGGCCGGGGTGTTCCAGGGAGCAAAGGGTTTTTCTTTCAATGTCTTTTTCGGATCCGGGATCACCTTCTGCCAATCGATCCCAATGATCCTGCCAAAACCCTGGCATATGCGGCACGCTCCGAGAGGGCTGTTAAACGAGAAGAGAAGGGGTTCAGGCTCTGAAAAATTCCGTCCGCAGCGATTGCAGGAGAAGCTCCGATTGAATGTGGTCCTCTCCCCATTCTCTGTGATCAGTTCAATTTTACCATTCCCCACTTGAAACCCTCTCTGAATGGCTTCGGATAGCCTTGATCTTTCCTTATCTTCAGAGAGAAGCCGGTCGATGAGAACAGAAAGAGCTTCGGGATGTTCAATCTCAGAAAGGGGAAGTGCGGTGAGATCGAGAATTTGTCCATTTTCCCAGATTCGGTAATACCCATTTTTGATGAGATCTTTTACCCCGTTAGAAATAATGTCGCGCTGCTCTGCAGAAAGGTCAGACTTTAGAACATTTCCGGCAGGGTTTAAACCACCACTTGGTTTCGAGTCGGACCGACTGGAATTTCTAACGGGGTTTACCTTCAGCTCTCTGTCTTGGCCGTCGTCCAGAGAGACCGGGCTGAGGACGAAAACCTTCACTCCTTGGAATTGGCTCAGAATCTGTTCGACGACACTCTCCACAGTATCCCCTGAGACTTTGATGTGGCACTCCGGACAGAAGACCTCACCGATCTTGGCGAAGAGAAGCCTGAGGTAATCATAAATCTCAGAGGCTGTTCCAACTGTGGAGCGGGCATTCTTGACACTGTTTTTCTGCTCGATGGCAATGGCAGGGGGGATTCCATGAATGGCCTCTACGTCGGGCCGGTCCATCTTCTCTAAAAATTGCCGAGCATAAGTGGAGAGAGATTCAATATATCGTCTCTGGCCTTCTGCAAAGAGGGTATCAAAAGCAAGAGTTGATTTCCCCGACCCGGAGACACCCGTGATGACCGTGATCTTGCCTCTCGGAATTTTGCAGTTGATATTCTTGAGGTTGTGGGATTTGGCCCCGATAATCTCGATAAACTTTTCCATCGCAACAACAGCCAGGCAATAATTATGTAGACACTGAAGATTAAATCCTTCCCCGCCTCCATTTACAAAAGGGAGGAATTCCCCCTCTTTGGAAAAGAGGGGTTAGGGGAGATTTTCAGAACAATATTTCAACTAAGTTATATTCACCTTAGTAATTATAATACATAAGTCCATTATTTCTTCAAATTCAGTTGTTGGGACGATTCATCGTTGATCTCAAATAGCCTAAGATTTTCAAGCCCCAGATTTTCTTCTTGACTCCCCCCATCAATTGCCCTAAATTTTAGTAAAAATTGCCAGTAAACATGGTATAATTCAATTATTTAATGGCTGAATATAGATTTACAGAATATTTTGATAAAGAGGTTTTGAGGAAACGTCCATATCTCAAGAGGGAATGGTGTATTCGCGTAATTGAGAACCCGCTCAAAATCGAACCTCAAGAACATAACCGTTTTCGATTTTGGGGTATAATCGATGAACTTGAAGGCCGTGTGTTACGAGTAGTGACCTTGGAAGATAAAAAAACGATTCACAATGCTTTTTTAGACAGGAGGCACAAGCTATGAAACTCAACTATTACCCGGAGACCGATTCCCTGTACATCGACCTCTCCGAGAAAACGAGCGTCGAGAGCAAGGAGATTTCTGAAGGTGTCGTGCTTGATTATGATGCCGAAGGCAATTTGGTGGGTATTGATATTGATAACGCAAGCAAGAAGATTCAATTAAAGGAATTGATTCTTAGCAGACTTCCATCCGACGTTCACACAGTGGCGGCATAACTAATCAGCGGATGACTGACAGTTACGTCTGACCCGCATCGCTGAGGCTGTGGAAAAAGTCGATCTTACGCCCGCGTGAATCCGGTGAGTCGGGGAAAATGCGACATTTCAGGACGCTCGGTATGCGACGATCTCACACGGGGGAGGAGTCAAAAGACCCCCTAGAACCAACGCTTGATTGTACACCGGGGTTTACAGGCTCGCCATGCAAAAAATAAGTAAAATTATTCCCTGGACTTGTCACTGTTGTGGAAGGAAATTCGATACCTTGGATGCAGGCATTTGCAGAGAATGCAATAAACCAACGTGTATGCTTTGCTTCGGTCTTGGTACACTGCATCGAATTAAAAGTAAGAAATCAGAAACTGTAATCTGCAAGCAATGTGCAAAATCGGAAGAGGTAGCCCCGTCGTGAAAATGACAGGAGTAAGGACGGAAAAATGAACTTTCTGCTTCAACCTAAAAAATACACAGGCCTCATGGTCGATGAAAATTCGCGAACCATTATGACAAGGACAATCCAATTTTTCGAAACCATGGGGAAGGACAAGCTCCTCGAAGATTTCAATAAGAAAGTCTGGTACAAGGAGTTTGTCGATTTTATCGAGGAAGAACGAATCTTTTCGAAGTTGCTTACACCCAGGGCCTATGATGGCGGTGATTCGGATTGCCGTTGGGATACGGCCCGCAACAACGCCTACAGCGAACTCCTGGCCTTTTATGGCCTGGGTTACTGGTATTGCTTCCAGGTGACCATCCTCGGCTTGGGGCCCATCTGGATGAGTAAGAATGAGAGGGCCAAGCAGAGAGCGGCCAGGCTTCTCAGGGAAGGGGCGATCTTTGCTTTCGGCCTCTCCGAACGGGCACACGGCGCCGATATCTACAGTACGGATACGACGCTCACACCAAAAGGAGACGGCGCCTGGGTTGCCAATGGAGAGAAATACTATATCGGTAACGGGAACGAGGCCGAGATGGTTTCGACCATGGGCAAAATAAAAGACGGCACAGATGACTATGCCTTTTTCGTCACCAATTTCCATCACAAAGCCTACGAGTTGAAAAAAAACGTTGTTTCCCACCAGCAGTATGTGTCCAACTTCGCCCTCCATGATTACCCCATCAGGGAAGAAGACCTCCTCTCGCGGGGTTCGGAGGCTTGGGATGCCGCCCTGAATACGGTCAATATCGGGAAATTCAATATCGGCCCGGCTTCCATCGGGGTGGCTGAGCATTGTTTTTACGAGGCCATTACGCATGCCTCCAACCGTATCCTCTATGGCCGTCGCGTCACCGATATGCCCCATGTGAGAAAAAATTTTATGGACGCCTGGCTCCGCCTGGTAGGCATGAAGCTCTACCAGCGCCGGGCCACCGATTATTTCCGGAATGCCGATGAAACGGATCGGCGTTATCTCCTTTACAATCCCACGAGCAAGATGAAGGTCACCCTTCAGGCCGAAGAGGTTATCAATCTGCTATGGGATGTCATTGCCGCCAAGGGTTTTGAGAGGGACACCTACTTCTCCACGGGCGTCAGCGAAATTCGAGGTCCGTCCAAGCTTGAAGGCACTGTGCATGTCAACATTCAGCTTATCCGCAAGTTCATGAAAAATTATTTTTTCAATCCTCTCGATTATCCTCCGGTGCCACCTGACCTCTCGACTAAGGACGATTTGTTTCCGTTTAAGCAGGGACCGGCCAAAGGCCTGGGTAATATCCGGTTTCACGACTATCAATCCACTTTCGATTCCCATAAAGATCTGCCGAACGTGGCTGTCTTCATCAAGCAGATCGAACTCTTCAAGGAGTTCTTGACCAAAGCTTATCCGGATCAGAAGCAGGATATGGATTCTTCCTTCTCATTATCCCTTGGTGAGATGTTCTCCATCGTGGTTTATGGACAGTTGATTCTTGAACAGTCCCGTATTGAAAATCTGGATAAGGACATCCTCAACCAGATATTCGATTTCATGGTCAGGGACTTCGCCTCATTTGCCCTGCAGATCTACGGGATGAATACGACCAAAGCGGATCAAAGGGACTTTTGCCGGCAGATTATGCTGATCAGGACCGTCGGGGATGACGAGCAGGTTAGCCGTGTCTGGGAGAAATATGTATTTCCTCTTAACGGTGAATATCAGATGAATGATTGAAAGACCATATAGAATATGAAACGAGGGCAGATATGGCAACTATGCAAAAGGTTAAACCCAGGGAAGTATTCATTGGAAAACTAAGTCATGGGGGTGACTTGCTGGAAGAAATGACTGATATTTGCCAAAGGGAAAATATTCAGCTTGCGCGTTTCGAGGCGCTGGGTGCAGTTCAGAGGGCCCGTCTTGCGTTCTACAATCAAGAAACGCATGAGTATCAATTCTTTGTAATTGATCAGCCGCTTGAAATCACCAAGCTCGTGGGCAATGTCTCACTCAAGGATGGCAATCCCTTTGTCCATGCACACATCACGGTGGCGGACAAGAAAGGAAATGCCTACGGGGGTCATCTCGCATCGGGAACAGTCGTTTTTGCATGTGAGTTCATGCTGGAAGTCTTTGATGGGCCAGCGTTACAGAGGGATTTTGATGAGACGACCGGCTTGTTTCTATGGACAATGCCAGAATGAGAGTTGCCGGGTTCGCCTGCCTTTCCTAGACCGTGTTAGATTTAGGACCTGCCGCAAGAATTTTGAATGGATCGGGTTGTGTAGCACCCTCATTCATTGAGGGCGAAAGAAAATTCGTCGGCAATAAATGCCAGCGTTGCATTTCTGCCTGCCCCGCAGAAAACCTTACAAGAACTCAAATTTCCATTTGGCAAATCACTAATTCCATAATATACTGTTTTCTATTGCGGAGTTCGGAGTGCGGATTGCGGAGTGATAATCCGAAGTGAGTTTCTGCAGGCACCGGGCACGGATCACAGGCACGTATAATGACCTTAGCGATTGAAGCAGAGGGAATATTCAAGACCTTCCGGTCAGGCTGGTGGAAGAAGCGGGAGAAGGAAGCCCTCAAAGGGGTTGACCTTAAAATCGAGGAAAGGGAGATCTTTGGCATCCTGGGTCCCAATGGTGCTGGCAAGACCACTCTATTGTCGATTCTCTGCACTTTACTCCTCCCTGACCGCGGCAAGGTTCAAATCCTTGGTATGGATGGTCTCCACGATGAACATGAAATCAGGAAGAGGGTGAACGTAGTAAGCGGAAATGCCAATTTCCTCTGGAGCCTGACCGTAAAGGAAAACCTTCACTACTACGGTATGCTCTACGGCCTCACAGGGAGAGAGCGTGAGACGAAGGTTGGGACTTTGATCAATCTTTTCAACCTGAGGGAATACCAAAATATCCCTTTTGACGAGCTCTCCACCGGGATGAAACAGCGACTCTCCCTTGCGAAATCCCTTATCAACGATCCGGAAGTTCTCTTCCTGGATGAACCCACAGTGGGCCTCGATCCCGATGTCTCGATACGAATTCGGGAAGAGATTCTCTCAATTCATAGGCAAAAGGGGATAACCATCCTTCTCACCACTCATAACATGAAGGAGGCAGAAAATCTCTGCGGTCGCATCGCCTTTTTGAAAGAGGGGAGGATCGTCACCACTGGAACTGCCGAGGCTTTAAAACGGATGGTTCGGATCGGCGATCGGTTAAAGGTTGAATTTAAAGGGAAGATCCAAGAAGACGAATTGCTCCGTGCCGACGGTGTGATTAATTTTACGATTTCCAATTCCCTTTGTGAGATCGTAGTAGATGATGGGGAAAGAAGGATGGGAAGCCTGATTGCCTTGCTTTCTCAGGGCGGTGTCGAGATCAAAAAGGTCACCTTAGGACAAACCGATTTGGAGGATGTCTTCATTGAGTTTGCAAAGGGTGAAGAAAATCCTGATCTCAATAGGTGATGAATTTCCCCTCACCGCCTCCCTCTCCCCAGTGGGGAGAGGGGAAGGGTGAGGGGGAGGAGAAAATTATGAATGGTGCTGAGCTTCTTGTAAAGACTGCGATCGAGGCGGGTGTGAAGGTTTGCTTTGCAAATCCCGGAACGACTGAATTGCCGATTGTTACATCGCTCGACAAAACGTCGGGCATCAAGGCTTTCCTGGGGCTCTTCGAGGGCGTCTGTACCGGTGCTGCGGACGGTTATGGACGGATGCTGGATAAACCGGCAATGGTGCTCCTCCATCTGGGTCCTGGTCTTGCCAACGGCATATCGAACCTGCATAACGCACGCCGTGCCAAATCGCCGGTGCTGACCGTGGTCGGCGAGCATGCCACGTGGCACCGGGATGCGGACCCGCCGCTTGCCATGGATATTGAGAGCCTTTCCAGGACGGTCTCAGGATGGTGGCGGACCAGCAAATCTGCTCCCGAGATTGGGGTGGATGTCTTGGAGGCGATTATAGCCACCCGGCTGGGTCAAGTGGCAACTCTGATCGTGCCTCACGACTATCAACTGGCCGAATGCGACTCCTCTAAGGTGAAGACACCTGGTGACCCTTTTGATTCTCCTGACCCCGATGCCATTAAAAGGATTGCCTCTCGGTTACGTGGCTCTCGCAAAGTGGCACTTATGCTCGGAGGGAGGGCGCTGCGAAGGCCTGGTCTGGATGCAGCGGCCCGTATTCAGAAGGCGATAGGATGCGATCTCTTTACCCAAACGTTTCCCGGATACATGGAGCGTGGCGCGGGCCTGCCCATCGTGGAGCGGCTTCCATATTTTCCAAGGCAGGCGACAAAAGTGATTTCGCAGTACGAGGTAATACTACTCGCTGGGGCTCCTGAGCCGGTTGCTTTCTTTGGGTACCCTGGGTTTGGGAGCCGAATTTTAACTGATGAGCAAGAGAGAATGACACTCTGTACGGATCGGCAGAATGTTGTGGAGGCTCTTGAAAATCTTGCCGACGCGTTGGGCGCACCTTTGCATCTTCCCATTGGCGACAATCTCCTCGTGGGACAGGAGCGGCAGGCAATACCGGAAGGAAAGCTTACGGCCGAAAAGGCCTGCCTTACTTTGGCGGCAATGCAGCCGGAAAACGCGATCATTATCGATGAATCCGCCACATCGGGGTATCTCTATTTTGCTCCGCCTCCGTGGCTACCGGCCTACAGCCTCATGACCCTAACGGGCGGCGCGCTCGGGCAGGGCATTCCCTGTGCGACGGGTGCTGCCATTGCTTGTCCCGATCGGCCGGTGATCAACCTGGAGGCGGATGGAAGTGCGATGTATACAGTGCAGGCCCTGTGGACGCAGGCCCGTGAAGGATTAAACGTGACCACCTTGATTTGCTCCAACCGGAGCTACCGCATCCTTCAGGTGGAATTGGTCCATGCGGGCAACACGTCCCTTGGCCCGAATGCTCAAGCCCTGACAGAGCTGACGAAGCCCCCGATCAATTGGGCAAGAATTGCTCAAGGGTTTGGAGTTCCGGGGGTCGCTGTCAGCACTGCAGAAGACCTCGCCCAGGAACTGAGCAATGCCTTTGCCGAACCGGGGCCCCATCTCATTGAGATGTTATTGCCGTAAGCATCGCGTGGCGACCTATTTCTTAACCCCCCTCTATTCCCCCCTTACCTTAAGGGGGGACGAAGGGGGGTTAAATCTAAAGTAGGGAATCGGTGGGGTACTATTTAAGTAAATGGGAGAATGAAGGGAGGCCAAACTGCAAAAAGTTCGGGGAAGTCACTCTTCTGCGAAATTAACTCTTCTGAGAATGAGGGCGTTATGAGCGAATTCAAATATTGCCCGCTGTGCGGAAAAAGTTTAGCGAGGAACATTGTGGATGGGAAAGATGTCCTTTGCTGCATGTCGAATAACTGCGGTTACGTGTTCTGGGATAATCCCATACCAGTCGTCGCGGCCATCGTCGAAATGGACGGTCGAGTTGTTCTTGCGCGGAATAAAGAATGGCCCGGAAAGGTTTTCGGACTCATCACAGGATTTTTGGAAAGAGGGGAAACGCCGGAAACAGCCATCAAGAGGGAAGTGAAAGAAGAATTAGGGCTCGATGGCGAGATCGTAGAATTTGTAGGCCTTTATTCTTTTTTTGAGAGGAACCAATTGATCATCGCCTATCACCTCTCCGCAGCCGGGGAAATAAAATTGGGAGATGAATTGGCGGAAGTCAAATCGATCCCCATTGATAAACTAAAGCCGTGGCCGTTTGGAACCGGTCATGCTTTGCGCGATTGGCTGGAAAGACGGAGCACGCTTCGGTAGAACAATAAGAATTTCAAATACGGTCGGCTGGGCTGTAGAACATGTCTTCATTGACGTTACAGCGAAGATTGATTCAGATATGGGCCTTCGTGTTTAAGAATTGGATCATCGCGAAGCGGAATGTCTTTACGATCTTCGAGATCCTTTTCTGGCCCGTTGTCGGCTTCTTTTCCGTGGGGCTTTTGACAAGCTTTCTGGAGCTGGATCCGAACAAAACGGGGTTCATTCTGGTCGGCATCATCTCCATGAGCGTGATTCAGGTTTGCCAAATTGATGTCGCCTATGTCCTTCTGTACGATCTCTGGTCGAAATCGCTCAAACATACCTTCATCGCCCCTGTGCAATCCTTTCAGCTCATATTGGGGTCCTGGCTAATCGGCGTGATTCGATCCTTCTTCGTCTTTTTATTGCTTTCGATTTTCAGCAGTCTTGCCTTTGGGTTTGATCTTTTGCGGCCGGGCATCGGTCCTCTCATCCTCTTTCTCTTGGGCCTTTTCCTTACTGCCGCATCCGTAGGCATGAGCGTCTGCATCCTCGTTCTCCTTTTTGGTTATATGGCGGATGTGGCGGCCTGGTCTTTCAGCGGTTTGATTTCCTTGATCTGTGGGATATATTATCCCGTCTTCATCCTCCCCTTTCCTTTTCCGCAGATAGCCCAAGCCATTCCGCTGACGTATTTCTTGGCATACTTTCGTTCCTTTTATGGATTCAACGAAGGGTTTAAGAACGTGTTAGCGTGGGGATTCGGCTTAGCGGGCCTTTACGTTGTCGGGGAAGCAATTCTTTTCAAAGCCGTGCTTCACCGTGCAAGAAGGACTGGCGTCCTGATTAAGCTGTCAGAATAAACCCGTTCCGATTTCGGATTGCGGAGTGCGCCTGCCTGCCCTGTACCATATTAGGTTCAGGGCCTGCCGGTAGGCAGGGATTTCGGATTGTCCCTAACTTATTACTGAAAGGATTGTAGCGCCCCCATTTACTGGGGGCGAAGTGGTTCGTTCCGATGATGTCGGAACGCTACGTCTCACCACTCCAACTTCTTAACTTCTTCCCTTGCTTCTCTCACCCAGATTCTTATCATTGCCTTTCGAGGAGGTCCCTTTTCCTGGATGACCTGCTCAAGCTTTTGATAAAGACTTCCTGGATCTTCCCTTGCGAGAGCCGAGGTCGATTCGATGCCCACTCTTTCCAATAACCGAAGGTTTTCAACCCCCAGCCCCTTTAACTGAACCAACCGGGCTTCTTCGACCCATTGGACGAGTGCTTCCTTCGGAATGAGAAGACGGAGTGCCAGCTCATCCCTCTCGTCTTTCCCTCTGGTTTTTGAGATGAGATCGTCCAGGCTGCTGATTCCGACTTTCGGGAGTTCCCTGCGATATTGAGGTTCAATCCAGTAAGCATCCTCAAGCGTGGGATAATAAGAGTCAACGGTGTAGGAATCGATGGCCTTAAAGATAAGGACAGAAAAACTTGCGATCAGTATGGCTGTCAGGATCGTCGTCAACGGTCGTGTCTTTCTCTCTATATTCAGGCGACACGCAGATTCTTCCCATCCCCTTCCGGATCGAAACAGAGAGACGAAGTTATACATCACGTAAGCTTGGACGGCAAACGGAGGAAATCCCAGGAAACCCAGGAATGGCATTTCGAACCCTTTCCCTTTCTCAAAAAAAGGAACGGTGTAAACCCACTTTGAGAGGGCCCAAAAATTCCAGAACTCCCAGAGAAAGCCGCACATCAACCCAGCGATGAGCAGGAGGTAGATTTTCCGTGGACTTCCTTGTTCGAGGTCTCTTAAGAGAGACTTCCCGCCAAACCGGTAATTCAAAGGTTCCAAGAGAAAGATGAATCCTACCCAGATGAGGGGAAAGAAGTATTCAGGGACGAGCAGAGAAGACAGAAGGCAAAGGGCTCCTAGGAGAACGAGAACAGAGTGGCCTCCGCCGGAGATCTCCGTCTTTTTGATTTTAGATTTTTTAAACAAACCTAAAGATTCCAACAATTCCGTCGTCTCGAACAACCCAGGAAGAACCGTCCCATAGGCAATCGCATAACCACACCATCTCTCCACCACGACGTGGGGAAGGTCGATATAATACCAATTCTTTAACGAGAGGTTGGCCGCTTCAAAGATCGACCAGATGAAAATCGACCATGGGATCATCACGAAGAATTCTTTGGTGCGATTGAGGATGAGGGAGTTCCCTTTTAATCGGTAGATGACCGCATCAACGACGAGGATATAAGACCACCAGGCAAAGGAATAAAACCAGCTGTAGAACGGATCGAGCTTTTCGAAGAGGAAGATTTCGGAGAGAAGAAGAAGAATGATTCCTAAAATCCCATGAATGGGAAAAGTCTTTTTCATGGAATTCTAATTTAGCACATTCGGCACCTTCAAACAATCGGCAAAAAAAGAACCGGTAGATTAAACAGGAAAGGAATCTGTTGACACGATAAAGAGGAAAAATTATGAATAGCCTATTCAGATGAGCGAGGAGTATTTTACATTCGTCATGGAATCTGCTATTCTACGGATGCAGGCGTTAGCAGGGCAGAATGACTGGCCAATGATGTGGAAGTATTAAGGAGTGTCCTCTGATGTATCTCAACTTTTATGGCTTCCGGGAAAAGCCTTTCAGTCTGACTCCTGACCCCCGTTTTGTCTTTCTGAGTAAGACGCATAAAGAGGCGTTTGCCCACCTTCTGTACGGTGTCAACCATCGCGTCGGATTCATTGCCCTGACAGGAGAGGTGGGAACCGGGAAAACAACGGTCTTACGTGCACTCCTCAGCCAGCTGGACGCGGATCGTCACCGTACAGCCTTGATCTTCAATCCCTGCGTTTCACCAGAGGTGCTTCTTCAGAATATCAACCGCGAATTCGGTATCTCGGCAAATACCCCCAATCACACAAGCTTCCTGGATTCCCTCAATGTGTTTCTTCTCCAGCAGAACGCCGAGGGACGCACGGTTGTCCTGGTCATCGACGAGGCACAAGATTTGGAAGCACCGGTGCTCGAACAGATCCGGCTGATCTCGAACCTGGAGACAGACAGGGAAAAGCTGATACAGATTATCCTGTCGGGACAGCCTGAGTTTGTTCAGATCCTAAAGAGAAACGAGATGAGGCAACTGAGCCAGCGGATTAATGTGCGATACCATCTGCAGGCCATGGATTTCCAGGACACTGTCCAATACATCAACCATCGGCTCGACGTGGCAGGGGGAAAGGGTGGGGTTCTCTTCTCCGGGAGGGCGCTCAGGCGAATATACAGGTATTCAGGGGGGCTTCCGAGACTGGTCAATGCGGCCTGCGACAGGGCGCTCCTGGCAGGCTACGCAAGGGACACGGCAAGGATAGACTCCCGCATTGCTGCGACAGGGATAAGAGACATGAAAAGGAATACGGCGTGTTACACTCGGAGACGACGGCTTATTCTGATCCCGACGTTTGGGTTGCTTGCGGTCCTCTTCGCGACAGGCCTCTATTTCAAACAGTATAACTTTACGGCCCCGTTTGATGCCTCCCAACGCAGCAAGGCGACGGAGGAGCTGACGAATAAAGATCCGGCCCCAACCGGTGAAGAGCTTTCCCGTGCCATGGCTGTTGAGCTCGAGAAGGTCACGGAACCAGAAAGTGCCCGAGGGGCCTTTAATATTCTGGCCGGTTTTTGGAATGCTCCGCCCTTCTCCGGAGACGGCGATTCGAGCCCGTTCAGTGGAATAGAGCGCGCGGCTTTGGACCGGGAGCTTCGTCTGTACAGATTTTCCGGAAACCTGGGCGCCTTGCTTCGCATCGATTATCCGGCAGTGCTCGAACTGACCGTGCCGGGCATACGAGGAAAACGCTTTGTTTCGCTGGTAGGCATAGAGAACGAACGACTCCTTATCGCTCCGCCGATTGCGGGGAGGAGATCCCTTTCGTTCAAGGAGCTTGAAAAGTACTGGACCGGCCAGGGTTTTCTTCTTTGGAAAGATCCTTTGAATCTTTTAAGGACGATAGCGCCGGGGTCAAAGGGATCTCCGATCAAACAGCTTCAGGACCTCCTCAGAGAGGCAGGGGCCTACAGCAAACCTTTGACCGGCGTCTATGATGACGAAACTCTTTCGGCCGTCAAAGGGTTCCAGTCGTCGAAGGGAATCGAACACGATGGTATCGTCGGCGGTCAAACACTGATGCTTTTGTACGGGTCCGTCAATCGTTTTAAAGTTCCGAAACTCACGGTAGAACGAAAATGAGCGTGATACTGGATGCCTTAAAAAGGCTGGATCGCGAAAAGTCATCTCGCCGCGGCGGAACAGCTAATATCGCGGCGGAAATTCTCAGACCTGAGCTGTCCCGCCCGAGGAAAAAGATCGCTCTGTATGCTATCCCCGTTTTCTTGACAGCCATTGCTGCTGCTGCCGTCACATATGTCCTGATGTCGGAGCCCGGGTCCCTGCCGAAGTCATCGCCACCCGTGCCCGTGAGTCATCCTGCACCTATTCAGCAGGCCACACCTGCCCCGCTTTCCCGTGAACCGGTCCGCGATGCTCGAGACGAAATAAGCCGGGTGCCTCAGAAGATGGAGAGCCCTGCTGGAAGCAAACCCACCGAGACCCCTTCCGGCGAGAAAAAAGTAGAACGGAATGTTACATCGGAAGAGACAGACACCACCCATGGAAGTGCAAAGAAAGTCTTGGAACACACTCAAACCGGACCTTCGGCAGTTCCACCTTCGCTTGCGATATCGGCAATCGTCTGGTATGAAGACCCCTCCAAGCGCTTCGCCATGATCAACGGCATGATTTCTACCGAGGGATCCATGGTAGAAGGCGTGAAAGTGGAGGAGATCAATCCGACCAGCGTACGATTCTCGCACAACGGCCAGTATTTTGAAATCCCCATATCGAAGTGAATTTTTCGAGGAAATAAGGTTACGTCCCAGGGGAAGGGTAAAGATGCCCGTTTCGTCGATCGGTTAGGTCGGTCGTCTTAGGGAGTTTACGTAACCCGTTACCCCTAAACCAAACGGGCTTCCTAACCGTAACCCTAACCCGAAAACCCCATCAATTTTCCCCGTCGAGTGTCGGATTCGAGGGTGACGTTCCATGATGAAGGAATTCCTATTCGAGCAGCACAAAACCATAACGGTTTTGAACATCGTCTTTCGTTTTGAGAACCTCACATGGAAGTCCTAAATTCCTGACCGTCTTATATACATCAATACCAAAGATGGAATCGCAAGGTCTCACCTTTTCCGGGGTATGGCATGGATTGCCTTGTTCAACGGCACACCTCTCACATAAATGACATGCCCGGATTGCGAAGGCAAAATAGTAACCATCCAGGAAGGCGGCTCTTTCGATGTCAATGACCGCTTCACTGAGCGCCCTCTCATCATGCGAACGGACAAGCAGAACATGATGATATCTTTTCATCATCTCTATTCGCTCCTGATAGGTCGTATCTCTGAAATGGCATTTTATATTTTCCTGAAGAGAATACTCACATCCCCATCGACATTTCAGAATTGCCCGGATGTCAAAAAAGACCTGCTTGGGCGAGATAAGCATCGCATCGATCATATGGAGCTCTTTTGCCAGTTGAATGTATTTTTCCATGCCTTCTCCCTTTTGCCGCTTTTGTAGGATTCGATTGTGAATAGGAATCGATAGACCGGCTAATTTTATTGCCAAAACAGACCGAAGTCAATTTGAATCAATAGCTGGGCCACCCCGAGTTTTCGTCCCCAACACATAGGAAACCTTTTAAGCGTTTCGGAGACCGAAACCAGACTGTTCCAACTTGACTTCTCCAAGTCGTTGATTTATAAGTTTCGAAAAATGATGGGAAATCGCCTGATGCTTGGGTATTGATCTAAAATCCGTCAGCGGCTCCGCATCATGCCGATCCGACCCCTGTTCTAAGCACCATGAGACCGAGCATTTTTGAATCTGGCCCCATTCAGCAAAGGGGCTTCTTTTTTGCCAGGCCTACTGTATGTATTGGATTTATCTTGCAACGATTGGCGCTTTCATCTGGTTAGTGATCATTTTTCTTCCCTGGCGCCCGTGGGATATACGTGAGGTCATCGATTCTGCCCCGGCTTGCCCTGATCTTGATCTAAGTGACATCACCGTGCTCATCCCGGCCCGAAATGAAGCGGAGGTTATTGCGACGACCCTATCCACTCTGAACAACCAGGGGCATGATCTTGCGATGGTCGTTGTGGATGACCGGTCCACGGACGGAACTTTTGCTATTGCACAGACATCGGGCGTACAGAATCTGCGGGTCCTCTCCGGCGAACTCTTGCCGGCAGAATGGAGCGGAAAGCTTTGGGCACTTGAACAGGGATTTCGCCATGTGAGCACCCCGTTGACCCTTTTGCTCGACGCTGATATTGAACTGCGGCCGGGCATCATCCAGACGCTACGACAGAAATTGAGAGAAAACCATCTCCAGCTTATTTCCGCCATGGCCCATATGCGCATGGTCAACCTCTGGGAACGGTTGTTCATGCCAGCCTTTGTCTACTTTTTTAAGATGCTTTATCCCTTCCGGCTGTCCAATTCCGGTTCCACTCGTGTGGCGGCGGCTGCCGGCGGATGTATTTTACTGGAAACCCGGCTGATCGAGGAAATCGGTGGGTTCAAGGCTATGCGCAAGGAGTTGATCGATGATTGTGCCTTGGCGAAACGAGTCAAGGCCCTCGGTTACAGAACCTGGATTGGTTTGACCCATTCCGTTCGTAGTCTGCGCTCTTATGAAGATTTGGCAGATATTTGGAACATGGTGGCCCGGACAGCTTTTTGTCAGTTGCGTTACTCTGCGATCTTACTGGTAGGAACAACAATGATCATGCTGCTGGTATTCTGGCTGCCGATTGCAGGATTGTTCTTTCCGGCTGTCATTGCAAAGGTCATTTCGGCTTGTGCCTTAGCAGCAATGATCCTAAGCTATTTGCCAACCCTTAAGTTCTATGGGCAGTCCAGAAGCTGGGCTTTGCTTCTGCCGCTCATCGCTACTTTCTATCTTGCCATGACCTGGTCGTCGGCAATTCGATTTTGGGTTGGAACAGGATCGCCTTGGAAAGGGAGATTCTACAGGCCAGATAAAAAGGTCTAATGATAGCGGAATCGTTTGATTAAAATGATTTCATACCCTGTCTATCGATCAATATTCTCTCGTGGCAACGAAATGTGCGATCTCTCTGAGCGGATCGGCTTCCGGCCCAAATGGCTTTAAAGCATCGACAGCCATTTTCACCAGTTCTCTGCCCTTCTTCTTCGACTCCTCCAAACCCAGCACAGAAGGGTAAGTCGCTTTCCCCCTGGAAAGATCACTTCCCGTCTTTTTACCCATCAAGGCCGCCTTTCCCTCGACATTCAGAATATCGTCCACGACCTGAAACGCCAACCCTACGCTTTCCCCGTAGCGGGTCAGGGCATTGAGGATTTCTCCTTTTGCGCCCCCCAATTTTGCTCCCACCCGAACCGAAACCGAGATCATCGCTCCTGTTTTACGCGCGTGGATATATTGCACCGTTGGGAGATCCACCCCTTTTCCCTCTGATTCAACGTCCACGACCTGCCCGCCTACCATCCCCAAGACCCCTGCTGCCCGAGCGACTTCGTTGACCAGATCCAGGATCACCCCGCCGTCACTTGGACGGAACTCTCCTGGAGGCTGGGTTGTCATCAGTCTGAAGGCCTCTGTAAGGAGACCATCTCCTGCCAAAATAGCGATTGCCTCTCCAAATACTTTGTGACAGGTGGGTTTTCCCCGCCGGTAGTCGTCATTATCGAGGGCCGGGAGATCGTCGTGGATCAAAGAGTAGGTATGGATCATCTCCAGGGCGCAGGCAAATGGAAGTATTCCCTCCCCTTTTCCTCCGACGGCCTCAAAGGAAGCGATGGATAAAATGGGACGAATCCGTTTCCCTCCGGCGAAGAGACTGTGCTGGATCGCCTTGTGAAGATTCGATGTGAATTCCTCTTTTTTCGGGAGATATCTCTCCAGAGCGGCATCCACGATTTCCTTTTTCTCCTGTAAGTATCGACGAATATCCATGAGGAGGTATCCTTAGCGCATCCGCGCCTGGCGTACCGGATGGGTTCGATGGATCATGATTACTTACTTTCCCGAAGAGCCGGAAGGTTGAGGACCTTCAAGGAAGTCCAAAATGGCACGCTTCACTTTATCAAGGTCGGCTTTGGTGTTGATGCAGGGCCCGTTGGGACGTTCGTTCAAGATTCCGATCACCGGAATCGGATACGTATCTTGGATGCCAGCAGTCAGATCAAGTTCGCAGGCTACCGCCACAATGGCCTCGGGTCTATTCTCCAGAACGATTCTCCTGGCCAATGTCCCGCCCGTGGCCACCGCGATCTTCAAATGATATTGGTCAGAGATTTCAATCAAATCCTTAATCTCACATTTTCCGCAGCCTTTGCAGTTTCTGATATTCCCTGTGATCTTAATCTGGCAGTCAAAATCTTGAATGCAGTGAGGGAGAAGGATCAAAAGTTTGTCGGGTCGGATCCGGCGCCTGTTGGATCGAATGAGGTGATTGTTCAATTCGACGAAAGACTGCTGCACTTTCTCTTTTGGTATCCCGACGAACCTTCCCATCAGGATCATGAGCGGAAAAAGGACTTTTGCCACAACACCCCTGAGCTTATGAGAGAGAAAGATGTCCTTGCCCCGGAGTATGGTGAAGACCAGGAGGAGACCACCAAAGGTCATGAGGAGAACTAAAAAGGCGAGGGCGAAACTGAAGAGAGGCGGCAGGGAGGGATGAATGTTTTTCAACCCAACCATGGGAACATACCAGAGGAGAAAGATGAGAATGAAGAGAATCACACAGGTAAAGACTAACAGTCCGATGAAAATTCTTTTCTGCGGCCTGATCTCCAATGTTATCCTCTCAAATATCCAAATATCAAAATCGGAAGTAGACAATCCGGTTGGAAGTGACCCAAAAGTATTTTAACAAATTTTGACACCTGTCACCACTAAAATTTGCCGAAGCGTCTCCATCCGAAATACTTCACCATGGCATGCAGGAGAGAGACTGGTGCTGGTTTTTTCCTTTGACATTGGCAATCGAGCGACGCCTATAATATAATTGACAGGGGAAAATTCTTTTGACCTGATATTTTTTGGAATTTCGGACCGTTCTTGAGCGGTTACTTGGAGGAAGGCACCATGGGGGAGGTCTCTAGAGAGACGGCAAGTAAAAGGTATTTGGTCATCACTTTCGTTGCCTTCATGATGGTTGGGCTTTTCGTTTCTTACTCTTACGGGGAGGAGGCCAGCCAATTCAATTACGGGTTTTCCGTCTTCGGGGGGAGAGGTGACGCTTGGCACAATAAACCCCATTTTGAAGTTTACGGATTTCTCCCTCGTGTTGATTGGAATGTTTACAAGAGCTTGGCTTTGGAGCTTGAAGGAAATTTTTCTTATTGGAACATCGCCGCTGAGAGAAATTTCTGCTTTTTGGGTGGAAATGTCAACCTTCTTTTAAAACCCATCCAGCGAAAATGGGGCTCTTTATTTATGCTCGCTGGAGGAGGGATTGGTTATGACAGCGCTCGTAATAGAGTGAGCGAGATTGGACACTCGGGTAGCGGAGGGATTCTTCAGACGGGTGCGGGCATTTACTATAACCTTGGGAAAGGGTTGGCATTAAGGGCAGAATATCGTTTCTATCATATCTCCGATCCTTTCAGGCATGACAGAGGACTGAACAGCCATAATGCATTCCTGGGGGTTTCTTTTTAGAAAGGATTTTAGAATCACTTAGAATATTGAGCAATCTTTTCGTTTAATTTGATGAGGAAGGGATCGAGCCCGTTACTTTTGAGGAAGCTCGTGTAGTCTGCCCGCTTCAGGGCAAGGTCGCTGACGCCGTCCGCGACAACATTAATGATTCGCCACTGGCTGCCAACCCGGTGCAGCAGGTAATCCAACTGGACCTGTCCGCCATCGGACTTGATGAGTTGGGTCTGGACCAGAATCCGGCCGCCGCTCACCTCTTTTTCTGAGATTACCTTGAACCGTTCTCCGGAATAGGTATCGAAGTTCGCCGCATAGGTGGCAATGCTGAGCCTATTGAACGTCTCAACGAATTTTGACCTTTGTTCGTTATCAAACGTCTCCCAAAATCTACCTAATACTATTTTGGCGATAAAAGGCATGTCAAAACCGGCCGTGATCACCGGTGCAAGTCGATCATATCGTCCCTGGTAGCCAATCTCTTTTCCCTCCTTCATAGCGAGAAGGAGTGTCTTGTGTAAGTTTTCAACGACATCGATCGCAGGCTGAGCGCTGACCAGAGGCAATGGCTGGAGCATGGGGACTACCAAGAAAAGAAATACAAGAAATACAAATAGACAGACCCGTTTCATACTACTCTTTCGTCCTCACCCGGTAATTTTCGAGCCATTGGGCCATCGGTCCGGGGACCGCGCACATAGACCCAAAGCGCCTTGAAAGGATGTGTGAAAGCGTCATTGACTGCGGTGGGCTCGAAACCGCTATGGAGCATGCAATTGGCACATTTGGGGTTGCGACCATTGCCGTACTGGCCCCAATTCGTCTCCTCCAGAAGGGTCTTGAAACTCGGGGCATAGCCCTCCTTCGTTAGCAGATAACAAGGTCTCTGCCAGCCAAAGATGTTCCGCGTCGGGTTACCCCAGGGGGTGCACTCATAAGCTTGATTTCCCGCCAGAAAGTCGAGGAATAGAATCGACTGATTAAATTTCCAATTTCGACCTTTGCTGAGTTTGAGGATATCGCGGAAGAGGCTGATGCTTCGTGCCCTCATCAGGAAGATATCCTTTTGTGGCGCCTGGGAATATCGGTAAGCGGGCGACACCATCATGCCTTCCACTCCCAAACTCATGACAAAATCGAAGAAATCCGAAACCTCTTGTGCGGCGACGCCCTCATAGAGAGTGCAGTTAATGGTCACCCGAAACCCTTTCGCACAGGCAAGCCTGACGGCTTCTACTGCTGCATCGAATACCCCTTGCCGACAAGCCAAAGCATCGTGCGTCTCCCGATCCCCATCCAGATGGATCGAGAGGCTAAGGTAGGGAGAGGGGGCATAGTCTCGGATACGAGTTTTAAGTAGTAGGCCATTGGTACAGAGATAGACAAACCTTTTCCTCTTGGTGAGACCCGAGACAATTTGAGGCATCTCTTCATGGATCAGAGGCTCTCCGCCAGCTATGGCCACGATAGGCGCGCCGCATTCATCGGATGCTGACAGACATTCATCTACACTGAGACGGCGGTCGAGAATCTCTTCAGGATAGTCGACCCTGCCGCAACCGGCACACTTCAGGTTGCAGCGGAACAAGGGCTCCAACATCATCACCAGAGGATAGCGCCGTCTCCCGTGAAGCTTCTGGCTGATTAAGTAGCTCGAAATGCGATATTGCTGAATAAAAGGTACGCCCATGGTCGTTTCCAGCAGTTAACTTTTTGGGAAGAGGGAATCCGGCAGGCGGAAAATCATTTTTTCAGGCTCGCCCTTCATCTCGTTCACCGTGCTGACACCGTAAGCATGAAGCCTTTTTAAAACCTCCTGCACCATTTCCTCGGGCGCAGAGGTTCCTGCAGTAATGCCAACCCTGGTCTTCTCCGAGAACCAGGAGCGGTCGAGATCACCCACATCCTCGATCAAATAAGCAGGCAAGCCGCTGTGTTCACCTACCTCCCGCAAGCGATTCGAATTAGAGCTGTTACGGGCCCCCACCACCAATAATAAATCGACGTCTTTTGCCAGCTGCCGGACCGCGTTCTGGCGGCTTTGTGTGGCATAACAAATATCGCTTAACTCAGGACCTTGAATGTTGCACCAGTGCCTTTTTAAGGCATCGATCACTTCACGGGTATCGTCAAGACTGAGCGTGGTTTGAGTGACATACGCGAGGCGGTTCGGATTTCTAACTTTTAGCCCTTCCACTTCCTCTCTCCTCGAAAGGACATAAACCGGGCCTTCCACCCAGCCCCGGGTGGCCTCTACCTCCGGATGGCCGGGATGGCCGATGATGATGACCTCGAAGCCAGAACGGCTGTACCGCTGGGCCTGGAGATGGACCTTGGTCACCAAGGGGCAGGTGGCGTCGATGATCTTCAAATTTCTCTTTTCCGCCTCTTTAACGACGGCGGTGGATACGCCGTGGGCGCTGAAGATGGTCACCGCGCCGGCAGGCACGTCGTCGAGCATTTCGATAAAGGAGGCACCCTGGTTCTTCAAATCCTCGACGACACGGTGATTGTGGACGATCTCATGGAGCACATGAACGGTCGTGCCGTAAATCTCGAGGGCACGCTCCACGATCTTGATGGCGCGAACCACGCCTGCGCAGAATCCACGGGGTTGAGCGAGTGTCACCTGCATTGATTAACTCTGCATTGTTTCAGATGGAGGGCAGCCGTCACATGAGCGGAGGCCATAGACTCTATTTTCCCCATTTTTTCCGAAACCATTCTACCGTCATTCGGAGCCCGTCCTCAAATTCAACCGTCGGACCCCAGCCCAATTCTTGATGCGCCTTTTTAGCCGCCACTTCTTTTCCGCCAAAGTCTCCGGGGCGCTCGGGAACAAATTCGATTTTCACGTGATCCCCGATAGCCGCCCGGATGCCTTGGGCGACCTCAAGGACCGTGACTTTCTGCGAGCCTTCGAGGTTATAGGTCTGGTCAGCGGCGGTCTCCTTCGTGGCGAGGGCGTGGGCTTCGGCAAGGTCCCGCACATAGATGAAGTTCCGATACTGATTGCCTGTTCCTGCTATGGTAAGAGGTTGGCCGGCCAGGGCTTTTTTGATGAACGTCGGAATCAGTAATTCCTCCCGCATGCGCGGCCCGTAAGGGATTCCCAGCCGCAATATCGTAAAGGGGACATCGTAGAGTTGTCTGTAGTTGTGGCATACCATCTCACAAGCCATTTTGGAGGAAGTATAGATGTGACCTGCGCCGTCCAGGTAGAAAGGGACGGATTCTCCCAGGGGTCCTCCATTGGGTGTTCCGTTGTAGACCCAAACGGTAGAGGCCAAATAGACACGCTTCGCGCCGTTGATCCTCGCGGCCTCCAATACGTGAGTCGTGCCAAGGATGTTGAGCGCGACGGTATAGACAGGGTAGTTATAGGCATAATTCACGTTTGAAACCGCAGCGAGGTGGAAAATGTGTTCTGCCCCTTTGGTTGCTCCAAGGACTGAGGAGAGGTCCATTAGATCGACATCTTCGAACCTGACATCCTCGCGGTGGGGACGGACACGGTGATCTATGACAGTCACTTGGTGCCCTGCATCCATCAGGGCATCTACCACGTGGGAGCCGATGAAACCGCTTCCTCCTGTAACGATGACTTTGGCCATTGGTACAACTCCTTCATCCTATGACTTCCTTCAGGGCCCTGAGCACCTGAAGCGCTTCATCCTCTTGCATGCCTGAAAATATCGGAAGGCAGATGTGCCGGGCACAGTAATCCTCTGAAACGGCGAGCGGGCCGGACACATACTGTCCAAAAACCGGCTGCTTATGCAAGGGTTCTTCATAAACTTCCCCCGAAAGGGATACTCCGTAGCGATCACGCAGTTCTGTTTTGAGTGCTTTGCGGTCTCTCTTAGCCCTAAGAACAACAATATACTTATAGTAATTGCAGACTCCTTCTGACGGTATCTCAAGCCGACCTAGATGGGAAAGATTTTTCAAGCCTTGGTCATAGATTCTGGCGATCATTTGCCGGTCTCCAATCATCTCCGGTAATCGTTCCAGATGCCTCAAGCCAATGATGGCGTGAGGCTCTGACATCCGCCAATTGTAGCCCATGCGTGTATGTGCGTTTTGTGTGAAGCTCGCCTTTCCTTGGTCCCGATAAATCCGGGCTTCCTCAGCGATGTGCTGGTTGTTCGTAACAATCATGCCTCCCTCCGCTGAGGTCATGACTTTCGTGGGGTAGAAACTAAACGCACTGGCCACTCCAAAAGCGCCCGCGTTCATTCCGTCGAGGGAGGAGCCGTGGGCGTGAGCGGCATCTTCCACAAGCCAGATCCCTTTCTTCTGGGCCAGTTCCCCTAAATCTCGCATCCGATGGGAGATGATACCCCCGATATGGACGACGACGAATCCAGCCGTTTTCGGAGTCAGACACTTCTCCACGTCCTCAGGTCGGATGCCGAAGGATTCCGGGTCCATGTCCACCAACACGGGACGTCCCCCCGCATGGATCACAGCAGCCGCTGTGGCGAAGAACGTGTTAGTAGGGACCAAAACATCCTTGCCTTCAACGCCCAATGCGCGGAGAATAATCTCCAGTGCGCTCGTGCCGCTATTCACGGAGACCGCATGTCGGCAACCGCAGAGCTGAGCAAATTTCTGTTCAAACTGGGTTCCATACTTGCCCAGGGTCAACTGTCCTGAGGCCAAGACTTCTTGAAGCCGCTCTGCAATCCACGTCCGATCTTCAGGACGAAATTGAATTCTCGCCGCAGGAATCTGATGCAAGGGATGATTAGCAGAGTTTCTGGAAGAAATTGTCATCGGAATGCATCTCCATAAGCAGTTCAAATATAATTAATATAAAATATTCGATTAAGGAAATCACTGTCAAGCCAAAAATGTTCTTGAACTCTCTTTAGATCGTCTGAATCACAGAAAAGCGGCGGGGTGTTGACAAAAAAAGGGAGAAATTCGATATATAAATTCAGCGGCTCTTATGGAACAAAGGAAGAATGAACCATGCCACTCTATGTTGTAACGGGAGGAGCCGGTTTTATCGGCTCCCATATGGCAGAAGCTCTTATCAAGAAGGGAGAAGAGGTTAGAATCCTTGACAACTTTTCTGCCGGAAAAAGGCAGAATCTTTCCGGAGTCGACCACCGGGTTGAGTTGATCGAAGGAGACATTCGAAATACCTCGGTCTGCCGAAAAGTCATGGCCCAGGCGCAGTACGTCATCCACTTGGCAGCTCTCCATGAGGTTCCTCGTTCTGTGGAGCAACCGGTGGAAACGCATGACGTGAATGTGACGGGAATATTGAATCTCCTCGTGGCCGCCCGGGACGCAGGGGTCAAGCGGTTTGTGTACGCTTCTTCCTCTGCCGTCTATGGGGATAGCCCCATTCTTCCGAGATCGGAGGAAATGGTTCCAATGCCCACCTCTTCACCCTATGCAGTGAGCAAGCTGACCGGAGAGTATTATTGCCGACTGTTTTCCAACCTTTACGGCCTCGAAACCGTTTCCTTACGATTCTTCAATATCTTCGGCCCTCGTCAGGATGCAGCGTCAGATTACGCGGGCGTCATCCCGAAATTTATCTCTGCCCTTCTTTCTAACACCGCGCCTACGATTTATGGGGATGGAGAACAATCTCGAGATTTCACCCATGTCATGGACTGTGTGGCCGCGGTGCTGAGAGCATGCCATACGCCCGGCCTCTCGGGACAGGTTTTGAATATCGGGACCGGGAAGCCCACCACGGTAAACCAGCTCTGTTCCCATCTTCAGGAGATCCTTGGCAGAAAGATCCCACCTCGCTTCGGTCCGCCTCAGCCCGGTGATATTAAATACGACTATGCCGATATCAAGAAGGCGAGCCGTCTTTTGTCCTATCAGCCCCGGCGGGATATTGAGCAGGGCCTCGCCGAAACGGTGGCGTGGTACAGCGGGAGGAAAGGGTGAGTCATTCGATGAAAGGAGATGGGGAATGAAGACACTCCTCTTGAATCCTCCTTCCTTTGAAAAATTTGATGGTGGCGCAGGATCTCGTTTTCAGGCCACCCGTGAGATTACTTCTTTTTGGTACCCGGTGTGGCTTGCCTATCCCGCTGGTTTGATAAAAGAGAGCCGCCTCCTTGACGCACCGCCCCACGGTGTCGATCCTCATGAGGCTGTTCGGATTGCCAAGGATTACGATTTTGTCGTCCTCTTTACGAGCACTACGGGATTCAAGAGCGACATCCGACTGGCCCGGATGATGAAGGATGTGAGACCTGAGATCAAAATCGCCTTCGTCGGTCCTCACGTTTCGGTTCTTCCTGAAGAGAGTCTCAACGCCTCACCGGCGATCGACTTCGTCGCCAGGAAGGAGTTCGACTACTCGGTGGCCGAATTTGCCTGGGGGAAGGAGATGGAAGAGATCGCCGGCATCAGTTTCAGGAAGAATGGCCGCGTGGTTCACAATCCCGATCGGCCGCAAATCGAAGATCTCGACGAACTTCCCTCGGTTGTCGAGATTTTTAAGCGCGATCTCGATTTCAAAAAGTACACGATTCCTTATCTGCTTTATCCTTACGTTTCCTTTCATACCACCCGCGGCTGCCCGGCGCTTTGCACCTTTTGCCTATGGCCCCAGACGATGAGCGGCCATCGCTGGCGGACGCGCAGCAGCGAGAAGGTGGTCGCTGAGGTCAGACGAGCCCGCGAGCTGTTTCCTGAAGCCCGGGAAATATTTTTTGACGATGACACCTTCACCTGGAACAAGTCTCGGGTCCTTGATCTCTGTAGTAAGCTGAAGCCTCTTAAGATAACATGGTCGTGCAATTCCAGGGTAAACGTCGACTATGAAACACTCAAGGCGATGAAGGACGCCGGCTGCCGTGTCCTGGACGTTGGTTTTGAGTCAGGGGACCAGACGATCCTGGAGAACATCAAAAAAGGGGCAACGGTCGAGCGGGCCCTCGGTTTCATGAAAGACTGCAAACGGCTGGGCATTACCGTTCATGGGGATTTTCAAATCGGGCATCCGGGTGAAACACGGGAGACGATTGAAAGAACGATCCGGTTTGCCATGCAACTCGACCCCAAGACGATACAGGTCTCCGTCTCTCATCCTTTTCCTGGGACGCGGTTTTTCGATTACCTCGTCGAACAGGGATACCTCGCGACCACAGAGATGACGGATGAGCAGGGGCATCAACTGCCGAACCTCCAGTACCCGAATCTCAGCAGGAAAGAGATTCTGGAGGCCGTTGAAGATTTCTATTCCCGCTACTATTTTAGGCCGAGGATCATCTTCAGGATCATCCGTGGCGCCATCTTTAATCGCACGGAACGCCGCCGGTTATACCAAGAGGGGAGAGAGTTTCTCCAGCTCCGGGCCAAGAGAAAAGATTTCTTGAACTGCTGAATTTGGAACAGAGAATCCGCTGTTTCTATCGAAGCGCTTTTTCATGATGGGGAACTTCGGTGAAGACGTATATTGTATTGACCATCTCCATACTGTCCCAAGCCACGGGAAATGTATTCCTGAGCAAGGGGATGAAACAGATCGGCTCAGCCAGCGGGATTGGAGAAGCCGGTTTGCTGGTGCCTTTTTTCCATGCGATCGGCAATCCCACGATCTGGCTCGGCACCGCCTTATTGCTCATCGCCTTTCTTCTCTTCAGCGCTGCCCTGTCATGGGCCGACCTGAGCTTCGTCCTCCCTACGGTTTCGATCGAAGTCATCGTCAACGTCGCTTTTGCAGATTATTTTCTGAACGAACCCGTTTCTGCGGTGAGATGGATCGGGGCAATCTTCGTTTCCATCGGGGTGATTCTGGTGATGCGATCCGCAAGACAAAAGGTGCAAGAAAAGTGAAGACCGCCATCCTGATCGCCGTTATTGTCCTCGCCGATTCAGCAGGCGATGTCCTTCTGACGCGGGGGATGAAGCAGGTGGGAGAGATTTCGACCCTCCGATGGAGGGAGCTTCTCGCCATTGCACGAAAGGTGCTTAGCAATCGTAGCTTTCTCTCCGCCATTTTCTTCATCAGTGTGACCTTCGTCTCCTTTCTGACCGTCCTCTCCTGGGCTGATCTGAGCCTGATCTTCCCAGCCACTTCTCTGATCTACGTCGTCAGCACGCTCGGAGCCAGATTCATTTTAGGGGAGACCGTAACCCTTGAGCGATGGGCTGGGATTCTCCTCGTCTGCCTCGGAGTCGCTTTAACCTCCTTTCCTTGAGCCTTTATCGGATAGAGAGAGGCTTTCGAAAATCTTCTTTCGGGAAAAAGTGAGCTCGTAAGATCTGTCACGGGCAAGAGACCCGGCGTTGTTTGATGAAGGGATGCATTGGGAAGAGAAACCGCCTGTCGTTATAGAAGAGCGTTCTTGGCCAGGGACTTTGCGACTTCCCAGACCGGTCCCGGGAATCTGTGCGCCGAGGCGAGGACCTCGTCGAGCGCACGGACGAACCAGTCGATATCCTCCCGTGTCACGACGAGCGACGGCGCGACCTTCAGCACGTCCTGATTCGACCCTGCCACCTGTGACAACACGGCGTGCTTTTCAAGGAGGGGGATCGTAAGAGCTTGGGCGAAGAGACCCGGGTTGATTCGATGCATGAGCGTCCAGGCCTGTCGGAGCATAAAGGACTTTGGTTCCCAGAATTCTACACCTATGAGCAGCCCCTTGCCGCGGACTGCCTTGACCAGCTCGTATTTCAGGGGGAAGGGCTGCAACGACTGCAAGAGGTATTCGCCCATCTCCCGGCAATGTGCAAGGAGGTGTTCGTTGTCCAAGACCGCGAGCGTGGCCAGCCCCGAGACCATGGCGAGATTGTTCCCGCCGAATGTCGTTGCGTGAACCTCCGAGCGGTCAAGGCGCGAGAAAACGCCCTCCATAATTTCCTTCCGCGTGACCACGGCTGACACAGGAACCATTGCTCCGCTCAGTCCTTTAGAGAGGCAAACGACGTCGGGCTCCACCTTCCAGTGCTCGGCCGCGAGGAACGTCCCTGTCCGCCCGAAGCCGGTGTGGATCTCGTCCAGGATGAAGATGGCCTTGTGCCTCCGGCAGAGCTCCTGCACCCTCGGCAAGTAACCATCGGAGGGAATGATGATTCCTGCCCCGACCTGGATGGGCTCGAGGACGACTGCAGCCACGTTGCCTGAGGCAAGATCCCGTTCGAGCGCATCGGCGTCGTTGAACGGGACGGCCTTTGTTTCGGGCAGCAGGGGTTCGAACCCATTTCGCCACATCGCGTGGCCGGTCACAGAGAGAGCGCCGTAGGTCACGCCGTGGTAAGAGTGGTCGGCGTAAAGGATTCGTGGCCGCTTGGTGACACACCGGGCGAATTTCAGCGCCGCCTCGATGGCCTCCGATCCTGAATTTGCGAAGAAGACCATGTCAAGCCAAGGGATGCGCTTGACCAGCGCTTCAGCAAGGAGGCCGGAGAGGAGCGGTATGTCGAGCTGGATCAGGTTGGGGAGTGATTCGCCCAGAACGTCCGCAAGTGCCCGACGGACGACGGGGTGGTTGTGGCCGATATTGGAGACGCAGAAGCCGGAGGCGCAATCCAAGTAGCGACGGGCGTTTTTGTCCCAGAGGTGGCAGCCCTCGGCGCGGGTATATATCCGGTCATAACCGATGAGCTCCATCGACTTGACCCACGCCGGGTTGATAAACTTCGCATGCAGCTTCGAGTTCTCCCCAAGCCGCTGCCGGAACAGGCTTAGGATGTCGAATCCGATGGGGTGCGCACCATTACGTCGAGGGGATTGGGTGTCAACCATTTGAACACGATCACGAACTTCAACCGGGAATCCCGGGCTCACACCGCCCGCCTCCCTGCCATCTCCTTTAGGTGATGGTCACTCGCTTACGGTGGGGAGAATATACGAAAAACGGAATTCCATGTCAAGCAAAAAGGCAGGCAGAAGATATAGGGCATTTTCATAAGCCATCCGAAAGCCTTACAAAAGGCTTTTGCAATCAGGTAGTGCTGCTTCGAATTTCGATATTATCTCCCAAGGTCACTGAACGTGATCAATTGGACACCTGAGGCGAGGAGCGCCTCCCTCACCTCAAGACTTTTCAAGACGACGAAATCGCCCTGCAGCCGATTGCCTTTCCCATGCCAGCCGGCCTCCGGAGCGACAGGATGGAAGTAGATTTCGGTCACTCCCAAAGGAAGCTGTCTGAAAATGCGGAGCACCAGACCTGAATTCATATGTCCGCTGTCATTCATGCCAAAAACAAAGTCATTCGAATGCACCCCTGCATGTCTGAGTTTTCTCTTTAAGAGAGAGACCCAGGGGGACAGAGCAAGACAGGTCCTTGTCCTCTGGAGAAGTCCGTTCCTCGATGCTCGCCATGAAGGCAGAAGAGGTTCATAGGGCAATCGCATCGCTGTCATCCCGTAATCTCGGCCTACTTTCAAGGCGAGGCCTGAAATGGTCGGATGGAGATGCATGTGATGGTGGGCGTTGACATGGTCGAGGCTGAATCCAGTTTTCCGGAAGGCGTCAAATTGTGCACGGATTTCGGCCTCCAGCTGGCGCCTCACCTGTCGTCGGAAAAAAAAATTGATTCCAGCGCGGAGGAAATGCGAGGAGAACTCACCCTGCCTGCTCACCAAATCAGGGACTACTTCCGGAGGCAAGATTGATGATCCGTCCACTAGCACCAGATGCAGGCCAACTTTCAATGTCGGAAGACGCCTGGCTCGCTCCACCGCATCTTTGGCGGACTTCGCTCCCACCATCAAACTCGCGGTGGTCAGGGTCCCTTGACGATGGGCTTCTTCAATGGCTTCATTGACAGGCAGGGAAAAGCCAAAGTCATCGCCAGTCATGATGAGTTTTTTCACCTCGTTAGAAACGATGGATCGCTGTTTTGTCGTTCCGCTTACAGCGGGATTTGGTCCCGAAATCATTCGAGCGGGGTTTGATGCCGCATCCGGTTTCGAGTCCTTCCGGCTGGAATTTCTAACGGGGTTCACGATGACTTCTCCTTGGGTACCGAACGTCCATCGCGGGCCAAAATGAACTTGGCGCCGCGCCAAGTGACCGTCTTTTTTGTAAAGGCCAAAAGCCACGAAAAAAGGGCTATTATATCTCTCAAAGGAAGAAGCGCAATACTTTTCAATCCCTCCGAATCTCGAAGTCCCCACTCCAAAATGACCGCTGCCGTCGCCAACCGAAGCCCAATGGTTCCTCCGAGGACCATGAGCCCGGCCGCATCCCCCGAACGGGATGCCGCGAATAAGAGGGCAAAGGGCACGGAACGGATCAATATGCTGGCTAAAAACCCTATTGGCCGGGCTGCCCTGGTGTTTTGATCCCAGTAGATTTGGTGATTCCACCATTGGGAGGGATCCTTGAGATCCACGACGATTTCAACGAAGTGCCGCACGATGGCGACTCTCTTTCCGGAAATCCAGAGCCGTCTTCCAATCTCGTAGTCTTCCACGAGATAGCGTGCCAAAGCCTCTAACCCACCTATGTCCTTCAGGGTAGAGCGGCGCAGGGCCATGGAAGGTCCCAAGCAAAAGTGTGAGGCGCCGCTGACATAAGCAAAGATCACACTCGGAATAAAATCGGCGTTGAACGTCAACAGCTCCATTCTTTCGAACCATCGATCCGCGCAGGTTGCTTTATAGAGTGTACAGGCACATCCTACATCTGGCTCTGATAGAGGGGCGACGATCGCTTTTAAATAACCCAGCCCCAAGTGGACGTCACTGTCGCTGATGACCAGGATATCATAATGGGCATGGGGTAGGGCGCCCAGAAGATTGTTGATCTTGCCGTTGGGGCCGGCCTGACGATTCTCAACAACCACGGACACTTTTTCAGGACCAAATTCCTGCTGGATTTCTTTGAGCAGCGGCGTGACCGGATCATCTGGGTCCTGGACTGAAAAGATGACCTGGTACTTGGGGTAATCCTGGAGGCAAGCACTTCTCAAGTTCACGCGTTGGTTTTTTTCAAGGCCGCACAAGGGCTTCAGGATGGTCACCGGCGGCCACTCCGTAAAGGGGGATGGAGGTGAGGAGGGAGGTTGTGTACGAAAACGAAGAAGAGCAAGCAGGCATAGAATCGCGTAGACCGAGCCGCCGAGGATAGGAACCAAACAGATCCACTGGAAAAGAGACCCAAAGAGTTGCACAAATAGCCCTTGTCCCTGCGTCCATGGGAGCAGGAAGTCCGCTTTTTCTGGCGAAGCGGCCGCACCAATCTTATTCTTTTTCTACTTGATTTGCAATAATCCAGCAACCTCGATTTCGGGGAAAAGCCATTCGCGCATAAGGAATGCTAATTCTTGAGGCTCGAATTTCCTCCCGAGGTTTTCACAAATTTCAGCACGGCAGGTAGAAAAACGAGCGTGGTGATCATCAGGGAACCGATGCAGATGGTGAGGAGCTTTCCCATACTGGCCATGCCGCGGTGGGAGGAAAAAGAGAGCGCGCTGAAACTCAGGATGGTTGTCAGGGTACTGAAAAAAAGAGCCCTCGCCGTGCTCGTTTCCAACATGTCGCCACTCGGTGGCGGGTCTGTCCGGAAACGGCGGATGAGATAGATTCCTTCGACACCGCTGCCCAGAAGAAGGGGGATCACGATGACGTTTGCAAAATTGAACGGGATATCCAGGATGACGGAGCTTGCCCCTGTCATTAGCAGCGAAAGCGTGAGAGGCAAAAGGACGAGGAGGGTGTCTGAGATGCTTCGAAGTTCGATCAACAAGTAGAGAGTGATCGCCAGAAGGGCATATAGGGTCGCCAGGAGAAAGGAACGGACAACCGCATTTCCCGCCTCCTGTATCGTGACAGGCGTATCCGTTGCGTTGGGTGCCAAGGCGCTCACCGCTTTAACGAACCTTTTCAAGGAGGCGGTCTGCAAGATGTTGTCCTTGGGAAAGACCTCCACACGATAACGTCCGTCCGGTGCGACATACCGGGAACGTAACTCACGGGGCAAACTCGATTCTTTCACAGGAGATGCCCGAAGGGAAGTCTCGAGATCATGAAAGAGGACAGGCAAATTGGAAAGAGCCATCTGTTCAAGCTTATCAAACGCCTCCTTGCGTTTTTCGGGATGCTGAAGCGTTCTCTTGAACCCTTCCAGGGAACGACGGAGCCGGGTAAGAGAGGTGGCGTAGTCGCCGTTCTCCTGTGGAGCTGTGGAGAGGACGTTGTTCAAGGAGGCTTCCAAACTTTCCAAAGAAGCAACGTTCTTTTCGTAACTTATCTTTTGGGGTTTCATCGTTTCCTCTCCCGGCGGCATGAAAAGGGCGATGTCGGAGAGGATCGCGAGCTTGCTGGACTGATCTTCAGGAACGAAGCTCGAGATAGTGATTGCCTCCTTGACTTCTTTAAGACCTCTCAGCCTCGCGGCCATCTCCTCCGCTTCTTTGGCATTTCCTGCAAGGACGGAGATGGTCCACGGGCAGGTCATTTCATTTTTGAAAAGCTCCTTAATCGTCAAGACTGCCTCGCCATACGGGTCATAGAGGCTGAGGGGATTGTAGTCGAAATAGAGTTTCGGTACGAGGAAGACAGCTCCTATCCCAATCACAATCGCGCCAAGAACGATTGCTTTGGCATGTTTGCAAGGCGCCTGGTAAAAAGGCCTGTTGGCAGTGACCGCTTTTATGCCTACCCCCTTAAGGGGGAGCAGGGTGAGGAGTGCAGGGAGGACGGTCAGGGTGGCAAAGAGGTTGATGAACATTCCTGTGCCGGCGATCAGGCCTAGTTCTGAAACGCCAGTATAAGGGGTTGGTAGAAAGGAATAGAAACCGATGGCTGCGGCTATGGTACAAAGTCGGAGACTAACGCCCAACCCCTTTGCCGTTCCGACAATCGCTTCGTGGTGTCCGAGGCCCGATGCGACGAGTTCCCGGTACCGGAGACAGTATTGGATGCCGTAATCAATGCCAAGGCCTATGAAAAGCACCCCGAAAGCCACGGAAATGAGGTTGAGACGGCCCACAAAGGCAATGGCAAACCCCAGGGTCCAAACGAAACCCATGAGAAGCGTGACCAGGCTGGCAAAGACAAGCCTGCCCGAACCCAGGCCGATCATCAGGGCGATGGCCACGAGGAGGAAGGATATCAGAGTCGTCAATCCCATTCCTTTACTCACCGCGGCCAGGCTTTCGTAATTGAGCACAACGTCCCCGGTCAGCCGGACCGTCACCCCGTTGGTTTTATGAAGACCAAGTTCGTCCCGGATACGATAAATGGCTTCGATGGCAGCCTCTCCTCCGGAAAGAGTAGCGTAATCGAGAACGGGATCAACGATAATAAACTGGCGGCTTGCCTCTACCGCCGCCTCTTTCCCCAGAATAAGTTCCTCCCAGGAAAGCGGTCTCGGCCGGTTTGAAGTTGAACTTTCAACGGTTTGGGCCAGGTGGTCAAAGAAG
The DNA here is from genome assembly GCA_963765435.1 of uncultured delta proteobacterium. GTDB lineage: Bacteria > Desulfobacterota > BSN033 > BSN033 > UBA1163 > UBA1163. Next base: position 1,462,169 of record CAVXWK010000001.1, on the reverse strand, counting down.
GGGACGAGCTTTTCCTTCTGCTCGATATCACCTCCTTGGCTCACAATCCTTTCGAGGACGGAGAAGAGACCACGGACGGTTAGGTCCTTTGAAATGAGTCCGAGCAGAGGCTGTGCGGTCGCGAGGTTTTCAGAAAGCCCTTCAAGGTCCTTGACGCTCAGATAGAGGAGGCCATTTCTCTCAAAGAATTCTCCACTTCCTGGCGCATAAATCCCCTTGAATAACCCTGTCTCCCTCTTTAAGCGTTCGGTCAATTTTTCTCTCTGAAGGCGGGCGGTCTCAGGGGTATCGGCGTCGATGACGATCACGATGGTGTCATTGAATTGCGGAAAGGCGTTTTGGAACTCCTTCTCCAGCTTGCGATAGGGAAGCTTGTCGGAAATCATATCCGTCAGTTCGGTGTCAATCCGAAAATGGTTCACCGTATAGATCACGACGCCAGCGGTCACAAGAAGGGAGACTAAGAGGATAAGGGAAGAGTGGTGGCCGACGAAATCTGCCCACTTTTCAAAGAGATGTGTTGAATAAGTTCGCACCCGTTTGATCATCGAAAGGGGTTCAAAGAAATCAATTTGATCTGACAGTTTTTATCATAAGAAAATACGCCATGAAAAACAAGAGAAACAGGGGCCGAACTGGTTTCTGAAAGGGTTTCCGGTGCGAAGAATTGACCAGAGGATTGGAATTCTATCATACTGTTGGCCAGAAAGGCCGATGAGATATTACCTACGGTTTCGGCCTCGGTATTCCCTCAGTTATGGGTAGGTATTACCAATGAGCTCTCATACCCCTCTTTGGTAATCTTTTCCCTGTCCTTAGACAGGCAAAGAGGGGCGAGGGGAGATTTTATCAACATCATTTTAAAATCCCCCAGTATCCCCCTTTGGCAAAGGGGGATAAAAAACTCATAACTGAGGGGTTGCCGTCTTCATCATTTTTGAGTTGCATTGTGGCTGGTGGCATGCTAATTTATCTTAAGGTTAGTTCCGAGACGTTGAGCTTATAACCCCTCAAATGAATTACAAGAAAAAAGAAGAAGCGACCTATTTGGCAGAATCTTTTTTTAGGGAGAAGCTTGAGCAGGCCGTTTTACGCGCCCGCGAAGCCCTGCTCACTCTTCAGCATCCGGACGGCTATTGGTGCTTCGAGTTGGAGGCAGACTGCACGATTCCCGCTGAATACATCTTGATGATGCATTATATGGATGAGATCGAAGAGGATCTTCAGGCCAAAACAGCCGTCTACCTCCGTAGACACCAGGGTGGTCACGGGGGCTGGCCGCTATTCTATGGCGGTCCGTTCGACATGAGCTGTTCTGTAAAAACTTACTACGCTTTGAAATTGGCCGGGGATAGTCCTGACGCGCCCCACATGGCGAAGGCGCGCGAGGCCATCTTGGCCCATGGTGGCGCAGCCCGATCGAACGTCTTTACTCGCATCACCCTTGCACTTTTTGGCCAAATTCCCTGGCGAGGCGTCCCTTTCGTACCCGTTGAAATCATGCTGTTGCCTCGATGGTTTCCTTTTCACATCAGTAAGGTCTCTTACTGGTCGCGAACCGTAGCTATTCCATTGTCTATTTTGTGCAGTCTAAAGGCGAAGGCCAAGAATCCGAGAGGGGTCAACATACGAGAGTTGTTTGCTGTCCCTCCCGAGAAAGAGAAGCACTATTTTCCCGTCCGCTCCCGTCTGAACCGTGTCTTCCTGCTGCTCGACGGAATAGGACATTTTATTGAACCTTTTATTCCGACGAAAATTCGACGGATAGCACTCAAAAAAGCGGAAGCGTGGTTCATCGAACGACTGAACGGGATGGATGGCCTTGGAGGGATCTTTCCGGCTATGGTCAATGCCCATGAGGCCCTGGCTTGCCTGGGGTATCCATCCGATCACCCATACCGAACCACTACCAAGGGGGCGTTAAAGAACCTCCTTGTCGTCGGTGGCGAGGTAGCCTATTGTCAGCCGTGCGTATCCCCTGTCTGGGATACCGCGCTTTCCTGCCTGGCGCTACAGGAAGATGCCAGCAGTGTGGCGGCAGAAAATATCCTGCTCGGTTTGGACTGGCTCAAAGACCGACAACTGTTTGATGAGCCGGGGGATTGGCGCGGGAACCATCCGGATCTTAAGGGTGGTGGGTGGGCTTTCCAGTTTAATAATCCCTACTATCCGGATCTCGACGATACCTCGGTGGTCGCCTGGGCGATGGCTTTGACTGACCCGAAACGCTACCGCGAACCGATCAAACGCGCCATCGATTGGATTTGCGGGATGCAGTCAAGAAACGGGGGGTTCGCCGCCTATGATGCCGACAATACCTATTACTATCTTAATGAAATCCCGTTTGCGGATCACCAAGCTCTCCTCGATCCTCCGACGAGTGATGTGAGCGCTCGGTGCGCAACCGCGCTGGCTGAAGCCGGCCATCATGACCAGAAGCTAAAGGCTTGTCTTGACTACTTGCGGGAGGAACAGGAGCAAAACGGTTCCTGGTTCGGCCGCTGGGGTACCAATTATATTTACGGTACATGGTCCGCCCTCGTTGCTCTTGAAAAGGCAGGCCATCGGCCGGATCAGGCACACATTCGTCGTGCTGTCATTTGGATGAAAAGTGTGCAGCGGCCCGATGGCGGCTGGGGTGAAGACTGTGATACTTATTTTCGGCCGGAGCGGGCGGGACAGGGTTACGCCAGCACACCCTTCCATACAGCCTGGGCGATGCTCGGTCTCATGGTTGCCGGCGAAGTGAATTCGCCCGAGGTGCGCAGAGGAGCTGAGTATTTGATACGTACACAACAGGCCGATGGCGCGTGGAAAGATGAGTGGTTCAACGCGCCTGGTTTTCCGCGGGTCTTCTATCTGAAGTACCACGGGTACGCGAAACACTTCCCTCTGTGGGCCTTGGCACGCTATCGCAACCTGCGAAGTAGGAAATCAGTTTGAGACGTTTAGGTATTGTCGTAGCGATGACGGCTGAAGCTCGGAGCCTGGTGAGAGAGCCCACCGTCACAGACGAGTTGATTCACCTTGCCGAAGGAATACTGCTGAAGCTCTCCGGTATTGGTCCACGGAGGGCGGGAGAAGCTGCCAAGAATTTGCTGGGAAACGGGGCCACGGCCCTCCTTAGCTGGGGATGCGCCGGGGCGCTTGTTCCCACTCTTTCTGCCGGAAGTGTGGTTCTCGCAAACTCGGTGATTGGCGCTGACCAGTCCTTCTATTCTTCCGACCCAACTTGGCATGGACGCCTTCTCAATCGATTGAAGGGTTGTGTGGATCTTCACCAGGGCCCCTTAGCCGAAAGTAGCACGGTGTTAAGAAGCGCAGCGGAAAAGAGAAATTTGTTTGAGCGCACCGGCGCGATTGCGGTGGATATGGAGAGTGGCGCTGTGGCCAGGGTGGCTCAGGGGGCGCATGCGCCCTTTATGGCCGTTCGCGCTATTTCCGATTCAGCCAATATGGCCATTCCTCAAAGCTCAGTGGGAGTGATCGATGAGTTCGGAGAATTAAATCTGCTTCGTCTCTTAAAGGAATTGATAAGGCAACCTTTCGAACTCTTTGCCATGATCCGCCTCGGCTGGAATTTCCGCACTGCGCAACTAACTCTGGCGAAGGTTGCTCGGTTGGCGGGAACCGATCTGCTCCTCCCACAATAGGTAATCGCAGGAGAGTATTTCCGTCAGCCCATTGATTCAAAGCCTCCGTTCAGTGACAATGCAAAGAGTGTGATCAATCTATAGGATTCGTAGCGCATGCACCAGGATAGTCAGAGGTGGGCATATCCTCGGAGGGAGACGATGAAGGCTTTGATCACCGGCGCCAATGGTTTCGTAGGATCTGCGGTATGCGTCAACTCCTTTCCGCAGGTTACCACGTTCGGGCTCTGGTCAGGCCCAAGAGCGATCGCCGTAACCTCAGCGGTTTGCCTGTCGAGATCGTCAACCGTGATGTGACGGATCGTCAGTCACTCGATCGCGCGATGGGGGGCTGTTCCACGCTGTTTCATGTAGCGGCGGACTACCGGTTGTGGCTCCCCAAGCCCGACGAAATGTATGAGACCAATGTGATCGGTACGCGCAACGTCATGCTCGCTGCCATGGATGCCGGGATCAAGCGCGTTGTTTATACGAGCAGTGTGGCGACTCTTGGGTTCACGCTGAACGGAAGCCCGGCGGACGAAGACACACCGGTGTCGCTCAAAGATATGATTGGCCATTACAAGCGCTCGAAGTTCATAGCTGAAGCAGAGGTGAAGCGCCTCGCCGATAAAGAAGGTCTCCCCGTCATCATCGTCAATCCCTCAACCCCTGTCGGTCCTCGACATCAAGCCCACACCCACCGGCCGGATCATTGTCGATGCAGCATCCGGTCGCATGCCCGCCTACGTGGATACAGGTCTTAACCTGGTCCATGTGGATGATGTCGCGATTGGTCATCTCCTTGTTTTAGAGCGTGGCAAGGTGGGGGATCGGTACATCCTGGGAGCCTGCAACATGACGCTGAGAGAGATTTTCTGCGGGGTCGGAAGGCTCACCGGTCGGAATCCTCCCAAGATCCGTTTGCCCCATCCTCTGGTCTTTCCCATCGCGTGTATCTCGGAGGCTTGGGCAAGGCTCGTGAGCAGGAGAGAGCCGCGTGTCCCACTGACTGGAGTGCGACTGGCAAGGAAAAAGATGTTCTTTTCAATAGAAAAGGCAAAGCGTTTCTTGGGATTTAATCCGCGGCCTGTTGAGGAGGCTTTGCGCGATGCAGTGGATTGGTTTCGAGAGAACGGATATCTCGGCTGAGGCCGTATTACCCTTGGCTACTTGGGTGGCGGTTTTTTTTATTTTTTTATCTTATTCTGCCGGTATTGAGCGTAGGCCTCTCTTAAAGCGATATAGGGGTCGAGGGCAGCCTTTTTCAAATTCTCGTATTCGCCAAGCTCCAGAGAGGTTTCGTTCACCTTATCCAACACCCACGTCGCGTAATCGACAATCTCTTCGACCAAATAAATGTAGGCTAAATAAGTCTGAGGGTCGAAGAAAAGGTCTACGGCATAGCCGATCCCGTCCCGTAAACTCGATGGGCCCAGGATGGGCAAATTGAGGTAGAAAGCCGGTCCGATTCCCCAGATTCCCAGGGTTTGGCCGAAATCCACATCCTGTTTTTCAATTTTGAATGTTTTCTTAGCGGGGTCAAAAAAACCGGCTATCCCGATCGTTGTATTCAAAACAAAACGAACCGTTTCGTTTCCCACGCCTTTGAACTTAGCCTGAAGCAAACAGTTGACCAGACGGACAGGGGTCTTTACATTAGAGAAAAAGTTACGGATCCCAATTCTTCCGTCCTCGGGAATGACCGCCTTGTATCCGGTGGCAGCGGGTTTAAGAACCCAAACATAGAGTTTGTCATTAAAGTGGAAAAAGGCGCGATTCACGGGTTCGAGCGGATCAGCGATGGTTCCCTCAGGTTGTTCAGGTTGGGAGGGGGATGGCACTTCCGTCAAAAAGGTCTCGTCCGACCCATCTTCCCGGTCATCAGAAGCAGTCAGGTCCAAGGGAACAAGCGACCTCCCTGGCTCCGCTTCGCTTAATGGTTCAGGGGATCCCATGGCGATTACTATGGGGTTGGTTTCGCCGGAGGGGGATATTGAAGCAGAGGCCTCAGCGGAGGGGGATGCAGCGCATGGACCGGAGGCCATAACGAGACACAGCGCTAAAAAATAGACCGGGAAAACAGCCTTCATCGCTTCACCTCCGTTCTGGAATAAAAGCGCGATAGATGGATCCGAAGAAGTCTCATTTCAGTTCAACCTTTTCTCTCAGTCTTTTGACCAGGTTTTCGTAAGAGGATTGAGATAGGATGCTGTTAAACTGTGTCCGATAATTGTTGATAAGGCTGACGCCCTCAATCGAGACATCGTAGACAAACCAGTCCTCTCTCTCTTTCTTGAGATGGTACTCTACGGGAATGTCTTCACCCTTCTTGGTGACGATTTTGACTCGGACGCTGGCATAGTCTCCTTCTTTCGTTTCCCCTTCGTAGAGAACCTTTTCTCCGGAATAGTCCTCGACTTTCTTCATGTATGTTCGTTCCACCAGGTCCCCGAAGAGACGAACGAACTCTTTTCTCTCCTCGGTCGTTCTTTTCGCCCAATGGACAGCCAGAGACCGACGGGCCATCTCTTCCCAATCGAATCGCTCATCCACTGCCTGGCGAATGAGCTTCTCTCTCTCCTCCGTTTTGGAGGGCGCTTTAAGAGCTGGATTGGTGACGACGGAGAGAATCTTGTCCGTCGTCTGTTTGACCCTATCCATCGGATCGGCTGCCAGCACGGGTACAGCCATTATTACAACTAAGAAGACAGGGACTATGCTCCTGAGAAGACAAGTAAGGCTCATAAAGACCTCCGCAGCAAATCCTCTATATTAATTATATTTTCCCAAAGACGAACTTAGAAATCAATTCTTCTATATCGATCGGCGGCTGTGTCTCTCGAATTCTGCCTCCGGGTTCGATATCCTTTTCTGATCCGCCGGGTGTAATATCGACATACTTTTCCCCGATCAGACCCCTGGTCTTGATGGAAGCGATGGCATCTTCCTGGATTTTTAAGCCCTTACGAAAATTTAACACCACATAGGCTTGATAGTTCTTTAATGTGATGGTTTTGACGCGCCCGACCGTCACACCTGCAATTTCAACGCCGGCACCCACCTTTAGCCCTCCGATATTGGAAAACACTCCATAGATCTCGTATCCTCTTTCTCCCACAATCTCTAATTTCCCGAGTTTGATGGAAAGGTACCCCAGACAGACGATCCCGGCAATGATGAATAATCCAACGGCAAGTTCAAGATCAAACTTCTTCATCGCTCTCCCCCTGATTTCATGATTCACTGAACAGGTTCATTTTTTCTCGCGGGGTTTCTCCTCCCAATCGAAACTCCTCATAGCACTGGATGGGATCCTCAGTGCTTCCGTGACGAACTGCCGGACGACAGGCTCTCCGGATGTCATAATCTCCTCCGGTGTCCCCACGAAGAGAATTAGCCCCTCATGCAGCATAGCCACTTTTTGAACAATCTGAAAGACTCTCGACAACTCATGGCTCACAATTATTCCTGTAAACCCGAGATCTTTGTGAATCGACCTAATCAGGTCGAGAATGGTGTGGGCAATGACCGGATCCAGCCCTGTGGTGGGTTCATCAAAGAGCATGATCTCAGGCTTCCTCACCAGCGAACGGGCCAGGGCGGTGCGCTTGATCATCCCACCGCTGATTTGTGCTGGGTACTTGTCCTCCGCGCCTCTCAAGCCGACCTGTTCCAAAACATTGAGCACCTTTTCCCTAATTTCCCGTTCGCCCAAATGGGTCTTTTCTCTTAGGGGAAAAGCCACGTTGTCAAAAACGTTTAGAGAGGAGAACAGCGCCCCACTTTGAAAGAGAAAACCCAAGTGGCTTCGCAATTGTTCGAGTTCATCCCCTCTCAGATTGTAGACATCCTTTCCATTAACATAAACGCGGCCTCGATCCGGCTTCATCAATCCCGCGACGTGTTTTAGGATCACGGTTTTGCCATGCCCGCTTCCTCCGATCAGGGCGAGGATCTCTCCCTTCTCCACTTGGAGCGATACTCCCTTGAGTACTTCGAGGTCCTGAAAGGATTTATGCAGGTTTTCCATTTGGATCATAGGGTCCTCAAAACAGGGCGGATGTCAGAATATAATCCCAGAAAAGGATCAATACCGATGAAAGAACGACCGCCTGCGTCGTTGCCTTGCTGACGCCCTCAGCTCCGTACCCAACATAGTAGCCCTTATAACAGCAAACCCAGGGAATCAATGCTCCAAAGCTAAGAGACTTATAGATCCCCTGCACAATGTCCTGCACGGTGACATGATTAGACATTTCTCCAAAGTAGGTCCCTTCGCCAATTCCAAGAAGCTTCACGCCGATGACATAGCCTCCGAAAATACCGACCACGTTGAAAATGGCGGTAAGCAGGGGCAAGGCAAAAATGCCCGCCAGAAATTTTGGAACCACGAGATACCGGAAAGGGTTGAGACCCATCAGCTTGATGGCATCGATCTGTTCGGTGATTCGCATAATCCCTATTTCGGCCGTCATGGCAGACCCGGCCCTTCCTGTCACCATTAAGGCGGATAAGACGGGCCCGAGCTCTTTAATGAGGGAAAGGGCAACCATCGGCCCCAAGAGAGCGGCCGAACCGAATCGGTTCAGTGTGTAAAAACCTTGAAGGCCGAGAACCATTCCTGTGAAGGCTCCGGTCAGGAAGATGACCAGGGCGGATTGGAATCCGATAAACTGGATTTGCTTGAGAAGTTGCGAAAACTTCAGAGGAGGGGTTACCGCAAAGAAAAATGTCGTGACGAAGAAAAGGCCCAAGCGGCCCGTTCTTCGCAGACCCGTAACGGATAATACGCCCAACTTTCTGATAAACATAATTCAACTATTTTACCAAACTTTCCTCCTAATGTCACAAATTTTCTTGTGAGAATTTTCTCGAAGGGCATGAGGCCTAACCAGTCCCTTCCCGTAGCGCTTCCGTCGCGGGGGGGATGCTAATAAGACGATTGCAGCCCGCTCATTTTTTGAGAGCGGAGTCCTGATAAATATCGGAACACGACGTTATTCCCTAAATTCTTGTTGATCTCTTCAGGGAAATTTAGTAGGCTTGTACAGAAAGGCCGACACGCAGACGAAAAAAGGAGAGAAATAGACGAAAGCTCGGAGTGGGATTGTTAATTTTGAAAGGAGAAGATATCCCCGGTATAATATCGATTTGCCGATAGAATATTTTCAAATCGACTCATCCATCGGTCATCGTGGCCGAAGTCTCAGCATTAGCGAGGGTGGGCTACTGATTCATTTTCCGGAGCAAATGGAGATCAATCAACATCTAAGGTTGAAATTTTCTTTCTCTTCGGGTTCGGAATGGAATACTATTGAAGTACTGGCTGAGGTGGTTTGGAAGGACATCCATTTGGGCAAAGGCTGGGGGGATTACCGGTGCGGAGTTAAATTTATTGATATCCACCCAGAGGATATGGCCAGGCTGAAGAGTTTTTTGGGTAACCTTTCACAATGAGAGTTTTAGAAATGTCTGTTAGTACGAGGAATCAAATCGTTTAAAGGGGATAAACGGGACGATGGAAATCGAGGAATTACGATGACGAAAATCATAGAGATTTTTCTAAAGTGCTCTTTCAGCTGGGAAAAGTTGAAGGAAATGAAGGACAAAGAAGTTAAATTTTGGGCAGCGGATGGCCTGAATCTGTTGCAAATAGTTGAAATTGACGAGAAGGGAAGAAGCGTTTATGTGATCAATCAATCAGGAAAAATATCATGGCCATTGAAATATCGGAAGCTGGAAGAAGTGCACACTAAATTTCACAATGGGGAAATTGCCCTGCTCGCCTATGAAATTGACAAACTGGCACCGATGTGGGGAAACTATATTGCCGGCTTATTGAAATATCTTGGCTGCGATGCCACTCCGCTTTCAACCTGACCCCGGCCGCTTATTATGGCAACCAGGTTTGGCCCTGAGCGAGACTTTCCCTTTGAAGAAACCCATCTATTCGCGGTCATCCAGCAAGAACACATTGGCAGATTGGTTTTGGGTGAAACGGAGCAAGGAAGACGTGTTCTATCGTGGTTGTTCCATTGCCCTCTGGCAGTCAAGGCAGAGTTCCTGGATTCTGGGGAGCGATGTCAACCGTGAGGCCGCCTGTTGAAGATTGCGGAGTCCGGAAGGGGCATGGTCGAGGAAGCCTTTAAGCCCTTTCTTAAGGCCCAAGAAGCCGTAAGCGCCAAGAGCTTGCATCAGACGCTGTACGGAAGCCTCCCAGAAGGCATTCTGGAAAGCGGGCCAATCAAGATCCCATTTCTCCAGCCCGTAATAAAAGGACAGCAGTCCAGCTCGCTCGCCTCCGGAAAAGTTCACATAAGGATCGCAGAGGAGCGAGCCGATGTCATAGAAGGGGTTTCCGAAGCGCATACCCTGAAAGTCGATGAGGAAAGGCTCGCCGTCGCGGATCATCACGTTCTGGGACTGAAGATCCCTGTGCACGAGACAGCGGGCTGCTCCTGCAAGTCGCTCGGCCAAGGCTGAAAGCTCTGACTCGATTTCTTTTTGGAAAGAAGGGCCAAGTTTGATCCCGCACACATCCGTGACAAAATGCTCCCTGAAGTATTCTCGTTCCCAGCGGTAGAGATGGGGTCCGAATCCCTCGGAGAGCTTCACACGACCCGAAGGGAAGTCACCCTTGGGGAAGGAATGAAGCTTATGCACGATGGTGAGCGTCTTTTGGTAAAAGGCTCGCCGAGTTTCCCACGGGCTTTTCCTGAAAGACCAGAGATTCGTATCGCCCAAATCCTCCATGACGATGAAACAGCGAACTGGATCGTGGCGAATCAGCCGGGGTATCTGGACATCGATCTCGTGGAGAAACGTTGCAATGTCGGCGTAGTATCCGTTTTCTACACGCTTGGGATCGTAATAGAGCAAAATGGCTGAAGCGTCGCGGTTCCACTTCAGTCTGAAGAAAGTCCGGTCCGAACCTCTCCCCTCCAAAGGAGAAAGCTCTATTGAGACGGACGCTGAAAGCCCCAGGGCCTCTCTCGCAAAACCGATCATGTCTTTATATTTCGGATTGCCGAATGCGGATTGCGGAATCATCGATTTGAGATCCTTGATATTCAATCTATTTCGTCGGAAACAAGGATTTGTAACGTCCCCAGTTATCGGTGACGGAGTCCGTCGTGGATGAATGCCGTCGCTGCATTACTCTGATGAATCCTCGACCCCTGGAACCCTTTTTAATTTCAGTTTTTCATAGGCTTCGATGGAACCAAGGTCGTGCCACTCGCCTTCGTCGATGACGATCCCTTGGATCGATCCTGGTTTTTCCTTGATTCTTCGGATGAAGGCCGAAACGACGGATTCGACTTTGTCGGCCTCGAGGTGTCGGAGGAACAAAGTCTCCACGGCGTAGATCCCGGCGAAGAGAAAGCTTCGAGCCTCGGGATTTCTTCGGGTGTAGCCGAGGGTGCTCCTAAGATCGCAGATCTCACCAGCCTCATTCATGTTTACATTGAGAAGAGGACCGCTGCTTCGCAAAGCAAGGGTCACCTCGGGCCGCTTCTGCTCGTGGGCGTCCAGGAGCCTTCGCAAAGGAAGATCGGTGATGAGATCCCCATTGTAACAGAGAATGGCCTTGTCCTCATCCAGGAGATTTTCGATGTTTTTCAATCCCCCTGCCGTATCCAGAAGGACTGTCTCATGCCGAAAGGTAATGGGGACACCCCGCCATCGCCTTTCAGGGAATTTTTCCGAATAGGCTTCCGACCAGTGATGCGTATTCACGATGAAGCGATCCACACCAACCTCCAGGAGATGATCCATCACATAAGTAATGATCGGCCTTCCTCCAATCTTCAGGAGTGGCTTCGGAAGTTGATCTGTCAGAGGTCGAAGCCGGGTCCCCAATCCAGCACCGAGGATAAAAGCCGTCTTGAACCGTCGCTTATTTATTGGCACCTCGCCCTCCACACCCCTATCTACCGCAGGCAGGCTCACCCTCGCCTCGGCCTTTTCTTTCCAAAATCGGGGTCGATCTTTGCCAACGCCACCACGATAAATCCAGGGATCGTTGCGGCCATGACCCAGAGAAAGAAGTTCTGGTAGCCCATGATCTCCTGGAGCCAGCCGCTCGCCATGGCCGGAACCATCATGCCCAGAGCCATGATCCCTGTGGAGATAGCATAGTGAACCGTTTTATATTCTCCCTCCGACACCATGATCATGAACATCGTGTAGGCCGAAAACCGAAGCCGTAACCGAATTGCTCCACGGCAACGGCCAGGCTGATCAAATAGAAATTTTGAGGCATGGCCTGGGAAAGATAGACGAAGACCAGATCCGGCAGATGCATCGCGCAGACCATGATCCAGATCCAGAATTTGAGTCCCCTTCTGTAAATCGCATACCCGCCGAGAAGTCCCCCCAGCAGCAGTGCAACGAGTCCCACCGTGCCGTAGATGATTCCCACATCCTGTGTGGTGAGCCCCAGTCCTCCTACTGAACGTGCGTCGAGCAGAAAGGGCGCGATCATCTTGAAAAGCTGGGTTTCTGCAAGTCGGTAGAAGAGAAAGAAAGCAAGAATGGCAATGATGTTCTTTTTCCTGAAGAAGAGGCCGAAAATGTGGAGGAACTCCCGTGCGACAGATGTCGAAGGGTCTCGCTTAGCCGGATGGTCTGCAGCAGGGTAGGGGAGAATAAAAAGATGATAAAGAAAGAGTGCTGCAAAGGTTGCGGCAGCCATAAAGAACGCAATGGACCAGGCTGTGGGGATACCATGACCGCTTTTTTCAAGGTAGCCTGCAAAGAAGACGAGCCCGCCCTGGGTTGCAGATCATAGCGAAGCGGTAAGAGATCGTTCGCACCCCGACAAAGGCGGCCTGAAGATCTTCCGGAAGTTCTAGCATGTAAAAGCCATCAGCGGCGGTGTCGTGGGTTGCCGAACCGAAGGCCATCAACCAGAAGAAAGCGAGGGTATATTGGAAGAACCGGGCAGCTGGAATGGTGAATGCAATGCAGGCTAACGACGCCCCGATGAGAAGCTGCGTCAGAAGAATCCAGTAGCGCTTCGTCATAAACAGATCGACAAAAGGACTCCAGAGAGGCTTGATCACCCAGGGAAGATAGAGCCAGCTTGTGTAAAAGGCGATGTCGGTGTTTGAGATGCCGAGACGCTTGTAGAGGACCACTGAAACCGTCATCGCCATGGCGTAAGGAATTCCCTCTGCAAGATACAGAGAGGGAACCCAGGCCCAGGGATTTCGCGATGTCGGTTTCTGTGTGGACATTATTTTACTTACCCCAAGGGTTCAAGGGGCCGAGGGGTCCAGGATTCAAGGGTTCAGGCTTCCTCTTGCGAGGTCCTTCACTGGGACCCTTGCACCCTCGAATCCTTGAACTCTCAGTAGATTTTCTGTACCTCTACTCCCCGAAAATAGTGTTCCAAGATTTTCTCTGCTGAAAATCCCTGGGCTGCCATGACCGCGGCGCCGATCTGGCAGAGTCCTACGCCGTGTCCCCAGCCGGCGCCATGAAACGTAAATCGCCCGGCTTCAACCGTCACAACGAAGGCACTGCTGTAGAGATGCGTCCTGGAGAGCCAGCGCCTTATTTCGAGCTCCTTTCCCACGATGATGCTCTTCTTCGAACCGACGATCTTCAACCGGGAGATCCGCCCTGAGGGACCGCGATAAAGAGGGACGATCTCTTGAAGCGTACCGAAATCAAAACCAGATTTGTCCCGAAGGATCTCCTCCAGTTCGCTTCGGGAATAGTCGATTGACCAACGGAAAAAACCTTTTGTCTTGCGGTCAAAGTCAGGAAGGATTTTTCCAAGAAGACCTTCATCTTGGGTGTTGCAGTAGGCATCGGGATTCGAAAGAATCCAGGCCGAAGCTTCTCCCTCCGTGTTGATTGGGTGGTGGGGAACGGATGCGTCCGAAACGCTTTTGAGATAGGGGACTTGCTTGTCATTCCAGGCTGTGTCGAAGTTTTCAGTGATTCCCCCGCAGGCCTTGGAATATCGGGCATCACAGATTTTGCCCTGATGGGTGATCGCCACCCCCCGGGTGTTGAGGATAGCCTCTTCAGCTTGCTCGGATACAATCTTAGCGACGCCCTGGTATCGCTGGCAGTGATCATCCGCGCAGACATCGAAGAGATCGTGGTCTCCCCGGTCATACCAGCGTATCACTTCTCTATCGGTGATCTTCTCTGACGATTCCTTTGTTTTTTTCTTGCGATCAAGTGCTGCCAGAAGCCAGCTGCGGGATAGGATAGCATGGGCCTTCAGAAATTCCATCGGAGCGGCACTACTCATCTCTGAGGAAATCACACTTTTCAGATAGTCCTCAAGAGGGGTTTCGTTGATGACAGTGATCGTTCCGTCCTTGCGGGGCCGGAGGATAAGGTCCCCTCCAAAGGTCTGATCCTCTGTCCTTTCCCAGTGGAAGCGACTTCCGATGGTGACGCCGAAGAGCGAAAACTTGGATTTGTCTGGCCCTGTCAGCTTGATCGATGGAGAGCGAGCCATTTCTTGATGAACAGCATCAAAGAACACAATCATCCCGGCGTCAGACTTTGCCGAAAACCGGCCCGAAGCAGAGCCAAAGACATCCGAACGAAAATGTCCATCCAGACGACCGGTCACCTCGGTCTGGTGGTCCATGATACCTACAGTGATCTTCGGTTGATGCCTCATTGGTCGAGAAATTCCAGGGTTCGAGGATTCGAGGGTCTTAGGGTTCGAGGGCTTTTGTCCTAAAATTCCATTTTTTAGTTTTTCACTTGAAGCCATGCCCCCTCGAACCCTTGACCCCTATTTTGCCCCATTATCCTGGTTCTCGGTTCTTTTTTCAACATCAGGCTCATCTTCTACTCTCGCTGAACCTGCATAAATTGGAAAGAACCCTGATGGTTGCGTCGAGGCTTGAATAGACAGGAAACCCTCTTGCTGCAAAAGCTCTTTTGATCATGAGGTTGTAATACCTGTCTTCCTCGTCTTCCAGGTAGGGATCTAAGGAGACGGTGACCAACACCGGTTTTTTCTGTTTCTCCCGGCTGCGCTCACATCCTTCAACCATCAATTCCAGTAATCGCTTCATGTGGGCCTCAATCTTTTGGCCCAAGATCCGCCTTAGATAGCGAAACTGATCAAATTGAAATACCAAAGAATGGGTGTTTTGGTCTGAGGACACAATCTGGATGATGTCAGCCATGTTCCCCGAGGGAGATACATTATAGTAGATGGGCCAGGCGTCAAGGGGATTGCCGATACTGGTTCCCGCGAGAGGAACCAGCGCCCGAAGCGCCTCGATGGTCTCCCGGGAGAACCTGGGGACCTCGATTCCGGCATTCATACAGAGGTCCGTTTGGATAACACTGAACCCCCCGGAGTTAGTGATCATGGCAAGGGATCGGCCCGCGGGGAGAGGAGAGGTGTCGAACGCCATGACCAGGCTCACCATTTCATCAAAGCTCCCCACTTGAAGGGTTGCGGTTTGTCTAAAGAGAGTCCTCCAGATTTCAGGGGTCCCGGCCAGGGAAGCGGTATGAGAGGTAGCCGCCCGAATGCCCTGCTCCGTCATTCCCCCTTTGATGGCGATCACCGGCTTTTGCTTTGCGGCCTTGGCCAGAGCCGTTTTCAGGGCCTCGCCATTTCGGGTGCCTTCAATGTAAAGAGCGATCATCTTTGTATCCGGGTCGTCGGCCAGGTATTCCAGGAAATCAGGAGCGTCCAGGTCAACGGCATTGCCATAACTCACCATTTTGCTGAATCTGAGATTTTTGGTATTGGCAAAGTAGGAGAAGGATTCGGCCACGCTGCCACTCTGGGTAATGACCCCCAAGTGGCCGCTCTCCGTGGGGGCCTCTGGAACAATAGTCAACCCCGAGGAGGGGCAATAGACCCCAAAACAATTGGGGCCGATGATCCGGATCCTGCCTGCTGCCATCCGTTTCAGCTCCTTCTCCTGTTCGATCCCTTCGTGGGTTCCCGTTTCACTAAACCCGGCAGTAAAAATATGTGCCACCTTTACGCCTTTTTGGATGGATTCCTCCAGAACCTTAGGCAGGGCCGAGGCGGAGACTCCAAGGATGACGTAGTCGATCTCGGAGTCCACGTCCAAAACGCTCGGGTAGCATTTCTTTCCCAGAACCTCCGCATATTTCGGGTTCACCAGGAACAGGCGATCCCTGATTTTTGTTTTCATCTGCGCGACAGTGGCCAGATCATTAGGGGAAGCTCCGATGATCGCTACCGAGCGGGGATTGAAGATAGTGTCGAAGAGCCCGGCGCTTCTTTCCATGATTCCTCCTTCGTTCTTTCTCCATCCTTTCTTTTACCACAGATGACGAAACTGCTCCATCTATTTCTTGTGCGAAGGAGGAGACGTAGGAGATGGATATATCGCTTGACATCAACTATACCGAGCGGTATAGTAACTTTGTATCCCTCACCCTCGCCCTCTCCCCAGCGGAGAGAGGGCTGAGGGGAGCGGTTTGGGAGCAGGTTTCGCATGGATAATCGATCCAACATTCTATCCTGTGCGCTACGACTCTTTGCAACACGCGGCTATGATGCGGTCGGCGTTCAAGAGATCGTAGAAGCGGCTGGTATCACCAAGCCCACGCTGTACCACTACTTTGGAAGCAAGCAAGGACTTTTGGATGCGTTGCTGAAAGAATCTTTTGACCCACTTTACAAGGGGGTTAAATCGGCCTCGGTTTACCGAAGCGATTTGCCTCTTACCCTCCATCAAATGGCGAAGGCCTATTTCGATTTCGCAAATCGAAACAAGATGTTTTGCAGGCTGCAGCTTGCCCTATGGTTTGCCCCGCCGGAAAGCGATGCTTTCAAAGCTGTATCCCGGCTGAATCATGAGCTGTATCAACTGACCGAAGAAGTGTTTATGCGTGCCGCTGTCGACCACGGCAACATGAAGGGCCGGCACCGCGCCTACGCGGCCACCTTCGTGGGAGTGATCAACAACTATATTGCCCTGTCGCTTAACGGATTTGCAAAACTGGACGACAAATTGCTGTACCAGGCTGTGCACCAATTCATGCATGGCATCTTTTCGTGACCGTGTAATTTTTTTTACCGTCTTAGTATACCAATCGGTATACTAAGGCATCCAACATGTTGAGGAGGTTTACAGTGGAACATTGGGCCTATGATTCGGTTTTCTACCACATTTATCCGTTGGGATTTTGCGGCGCTCCTTTGAGGAATGACTTCCACTCTCCTGCCAACCCTCGGCTGGAGCAGTTGTACGGCTGGGTGGAGCATTTGCAGAGTCTGGGAGTGAACGCGCTCTACCTGGGGCCGGTATTTGAATCCACCGCGCACGGTTACGACACAGCGGATTATTACCATGTGGATCGCCGGCTGGGAAGTAATGAAATGTTATCCCGCCTAAGCTCCGTTCTCCACCAAAAAAAGATACGCCTTATCCTGGACGGGGTGTTCAATCACGTCGGAAGAGATTTTTGGGCTTTCCGGGATCTCCTGGAGCATCACAAACAGTCTTCTTATCGCAACTGGTTCTACGGGCTCGATTTCCACAAGCGCAGCCCTTATAACGATCCGTTTGCTTACGAAGGCTGGAACGGCCATTACAGCCTGGTCAAGCTCAACCTGCACAACCCGGCAGTCAAGGATCACCTCTTCCAGGCTGTTGATATGTGGATCCGGGAATTTGATATTGATGGCTTACGGCTGGACGCTGCGGATTGCATTGACATCGCCTTCCTGAAGGAGCTGGCGGCCTTTTGCAAAAGCCGCCGTCCCGATTTCTGGTTGATGGGAGAAGTGCTTCACGGGGATTACAGAAAATGGGTCAGTGCGGAAACCCTTGATTCGGTCACTAACTATGAATGTTACAAGAGCTTGTACTCCAGCCACGTGGATAAGAATTATTTTGAAATCGCGTATGCATTGAATCGTCAGTTTGGCGAAGGCGGGCTGTACCGGAATCTGCCCCTGTACGCTTTTGCCGATAACCACGATGTGAACCGTGTTGCCAGCCTTCTGAAGAATCCTGCACATCTCTATCCCCTCTACACCCTGTTGTTTACGATACCGGGTGTCCCTTCGATCTACTATGGGAGCGAATGGGGGATCGAAGGGAAGAGAACCGGCGGAAACGACCAGGCACTACGCCCGCGACTCGATTTGTTCGAGATGTCTCACAACAGCCCGCACCGTGATTTGTCCAAAGTCATCAGCCGCCTCGCCCAAATTCGGCGCCATTCCGAAGCCCTGCGATACGGCAATTATCGCCAGCTTTTAGTCAGTCACGAGCAATTTGTCTTTGCGCGCCAGACTCGGGAGGAATGTGTGATTGTGGCCGTCAATGCTGCGGGCAAACCCGTTCCATTTGAATTGGACCTTCCGGTGACAGGCAGGAACCAGTTGATTGATCTGCTGAACGAAGGAGACAGTTTCCCAGTGAATGGAGGAAAAGCGCGCATCGATGTCGTGAAGCCCTGTTGGTCACGGGTCATGACAGCGAAATAGCATGCTGACGAGTGGGTTTTTTAATTGACATTCAACCCTGTTTTTCGCATAGTAAACTTATCCCAAGAAAGGTTTTTTGTCATTCCGATGAATCCTATCCTTGACTGGGGAATCCATTTCATCGCCGGATTGCAGACCAGCGCCCCCTGGCTCGTTGCTCCTGCGCGGTTCTTTAGTTTCCTTGGGACCGAAGAGTTTTACCTGTTCATTATGCCTTTTCTCTACTGGTGTGTGGACATGCGCCTGGGTATGCGTTTCGGTGTCATCTTGACGGTGTCAGACAGCCTGAACATCTTTTTTAAACTCGCCTTTCACCAGCCGCGGCCCTTCTGGGTGAGCGATAGCGTTCGGCCTTTCAGCGGCGAAGGTTCATACGGCCTCCCATCGGGTCACGCCCAACATGCCATGGCTGTCTGGGGCACAATGGCCGCACGGGTCAAGGGCTGGCTGCGCTGGGTGATGGTGGCCCTCATATTTCTGATTGGTTTTTCACGCCTCGTGCTTGCTGTTCATTTTCCAACGGACGTGCTGGCCGGTTGGTTGATCGGTGGTTTGATCCTATGGGCGTTCTTGAAATGGGAAGCTGCTGTAATGGCCTGGTTTAATCGCTTCACGCTGGCGCAGAAAATCGGCCTGGCCTTTGCTGCCTCGATGATGCTGCTCATCATCTCCATGGCCGGGCTGGCCCTTGCGCCGTCTGCTGATCCTTCTCAATGGGAAATCAGTGCCGCACGCGCTCTTTCACTCGCACCGGGCCAATCAGCTATCCACCCCCGCGGGACGACAGGCATCGTCGGTGTCGCGGGCACGTTTTTTGGGCTGGTCGCTGGGGCGATTTTAATCTTTCACCGAGGTGGATTTGATGCTGCGGGGAAGTGGTCGGAACGCGCTCTGTGCTTTGGAGTTGGCATCATCGGCCTGGTGATCCTGTGGTGGGGACTGCGCATGGTGCTTCCGGGAGATGCGACGGTCTTATCACAGGTGCTGCGTTACTTGCGTTATGCCGTCACTGGCTTTTGGGTCGCTTACGGCGCCCCGTGGGTGTTTATCAAATTAGGACTGCTAAATACCACCAGAGTTCCTGAGCAACCCGGAACATATCCCTAAAATTTATTTCGGTGGAGCCAGCTGAATTCTAGCCGTCTTTTTCGTGGAGTTCCTTCTTCTCCAGGTACGCCGATTTTCAATACGCAGACCAGTTCATGATCCGCCGGAATGCCAAGGAGTTTTTCAGCCTGTTTTTTCGCTTCGCCCCAATAGGAAACGATTCCAGTGCCAAGGCCGTCTGCGACCGCTGCCAGAGATATGTTTTCGACGCAGAGCCATGCACTTGCTGCCTGTTCTAAGCCACAGCATACAGCAACAACGCTTGCATTTTCGAACGATTTCTTCTGGGAAATAGCCCTTGCTTCTACCTCTTTTTGAGTTTCTCCAGCTTGAGGAGGGAATTTTCGATTCAACTGGTACTTGATTTCAGAAAGTTGATCGATAATTTTCTCTTCATCGACGATGATGAATTCCCAGGGCTGGCGGTTTCCACCGGAGGGTGCCTTTGCGCCCGCAAGCATAAGCTTTCGTATTTGATCTTCTGTTGCTTTTTTCTTGTACACCCGAATCGTTCTTCTCTTTTCGATTGCCTCATAAACGTCCATAGCATACCTCCTTGTCTTTCAATGTTTCATTGGAATTTCAGGATTCGAGAATTCAAGGGTCTAGGGGCCAAGGGGTTAAGATTCGAATGTGGAAAGCGGATGGTGTAATGTAGCGCTGAATCCCTTGAGTCCTTGGTCCCCATTTTGCCACATTATCCTGGTTCCCGCATCTCGTTTTAAAACTTTCTTTCAACTGAAATTCTCACTTCCATTAATTCTAAATGTGGTATAAAATAGGAACTATAGGAGGGGAAAGTTAATGAATCGTTTAAGTGTTGAAGATTTAAGTGAGGAGCAGAGGGTTAATGCGGCGAAAGTAATCGTCAAAAGCTGCATGAATGTTAAAAGCGGCGAAAAAGTCCTTCTCATCGTTCAGAACGATGAGAAGCGCAAACTGGTAGGTAAATATCTTGAGGCCGAAGTTCGGCGTCTCCAAGCCATTCCCACAATCATTTTTGTTGATGATAGTGAGATGAAAGCGGAGCCCCCGAAGAGAGTGGTTGATGCAATGATGACGAGTGATGTTATACTGGCCACGCTGAATCTCGACAACACCCAAATCATCGCCCACACGAAAGCGAGAAATGTGGCCACTAATGAAAAAAAGGCGCGTTTCGGCATGGCGCCGGCTCTCTTGGCCAATATCACGCACGATGATATCATGAAAATTCGAGAGCGTACGGAAAAAGTGGCACGAATTATGGAAAGCGGTAAGATCGCGCGTATTACCGGGCCGGATGGGACGGACCTCACCTTTAGCGTGGAGGGGAGAAAATGCGAGAGGTTGCGAGCATCAATGTGGGAACCGGGCGAATGGGGCGCTGTACCTCTTTATGCCGAAGCGGCACTGGCTCCTGTTGAAGGCACAGCGAACGGAAAATATGTGGTAAATGGATTTTTCGAGTATGTGGGAAGGGTCGTGAAACCTTTTGCCTGGATTATAAAGAACGGTAGGATTGTGGAAGTCGTGGGCGACGGGCCGGAGGCAGAGAAGTGCCGAAAAATCCTCGCCGCTGCGGATGAAAATGGAACCAACATCGCTGAGCTTGGCGTTGCCACCAACCACGTACTGACGTATGAAGGTTTCTCTGGGACCATTACGGATAAAATGATTTTAGGCACCCTTCACATCGCCTGCGGCAAGAATACGACATTTGTCGGAGGCCATGTCTACAGCAATATCCATCATGATGCCGTGAGCGGCGCGATGACGCTCGAAATTGATGGGAAGAAGATAATCGAAAGAGGCAAATGGTTGCTTGATTAATATTAAATACATGCAGAAAGAGAGGACTTCGGTTCTAAAACTTCACAATCACTTTCCTGCAAACTTCAGTCCGATGGTTCCGAAGATGATCAGCGTGATAAACCCAAGCCTTAGAATATCTCTTGATTCCCCCCAGGAAGAATATCCCGAACAGAACGGTGCCGGCGGCTCCGATTCCTGTGAAAACCACATAGGCGGTCCCCACCGGGATGGATTTAAGGGTAGTGGATAGAAAGAAGAAACTGGCTATTGCTGCTGACAACATCCCCACGCTCGGCCAGAACCGAGTGAAGCCCTCCGTATGTCCTTGACGGCGGGGTGAAGAAGTGGGGCTCAGGGTGAACCGAGAGCAAGCCCCAAGCTTCAACCTGGGCTTCGAGAAGTTCGTGTTTAATATGACGGGAGACGAGTTACGGTCAATAGCCTCTTTCGTTGATTCCTATGTTATAATTTGTCTTGACAATTCCTAAGAATCTTAATGTAATGAGGCTTATTTCTGAAATATACGGAGACTCTAAACTGCTGCCTTTTATAACGGACACGGGTCACTTGATTTTCTGCTAGGGGGAGACATTGGTTGAGGAAAAAATAAAGGATGCGACAAAGATTTTGAACCTTTTAAGATCGATGTCCGACTATAAACCCCATTTTGAGGTCATCGGCAATTATCGACTCATTGATGATGGCATCCAGCCCGAGGCTACCATTATGCTTCGGGCTAATGGGAAAGAGATGCACGAAGCGGACACAGGGGTGGGGCCGGTGGATGCCTTAGCAAAGGTATTGACAAAATCGCTCAAGTCGATCTTCCCCGAGATTGACCGGGTGAAGCTGGTCGATTTCAGTTCCAAAATCTTTGATCCGGGGGCCGGAACCGCTGCCGGCGTGGAGGTGGAGATTCTATTTACCAACGGGAAGGATGCATGGAGGGTGAAAGCATTTTCAGAAAATATATGCAAAGCCTCCTTTCTGGCATTGGTGGACGGGTTTGAATATGGGATTTATATTTTCAGCGAGAAGAGGGATTAGATAATCGAAATCCAAATGTCAAAGGGCAAATTTCAAATGCAAATGAATGCAGCAATCCAAATGTCAACAATTTTTTGTCATTTTTGTATTTGAGGCTTGAGATTTGGATTTGATTTGAACTTTGGGCTTTGACATTTGGCATTGACCCTCGTATACGGAGCACATTATGGATCGTAAAAGGTTAGAAGAGGCCATTAATGAAAAGGCAAAAGACGGAAAACTTCCTTGCGCAGTGTGCTTTAAAATCGCAGAGGAATTTGGAATTTCGAAGAAGGAAATGGGGAAGATCCTGAATGAGACGAAGGTCAAAATCAGCCAATGCCAGCTGGGCTGTTTTGAATAAATTTCGATTTGGCGACCGCGAGGAGTTCACATTATGAATTCAGTGGTTGTTCTCATCATAGGCTTTTTCGTTTTTTTCATTGGGTACCGCTACTACGCAAAGTACATTGACGCGAAAATCATCAAATCCGACCCAAAGAGAACCACTCCGGCGAAGATGTACATGGACGGGGTGGAATTCATGCCCACGAGTAAGAACATCCTCTTCGGTTATCAATTCAAATCCATTGCTGGCGCAGCCCCTGTGATCGGGCCTATTCTTGCTATCCAATGGGGATGGCTTCCCGCATTGCTGTGGCTCTTGCTGGGTGCGTTCTTTATCGGCTGGGTTCATGACTACTCGAGCGCCGTGGTGGCCATGCGAAATGAAGGAGCTTCCTTTGGCGGATTGAGCTACAAATTGATCTCGCCGCGGGCTCGGATCATCCTACTCTGTTTTGTCTATTTCTTTCTGCTTCTCATCGCGGGCGCCTTCGGCGCAGTCGTTGTCAATGCAGCCATCGATCAGAAAAGTTCTCCCGTGGCCTGGCTTTTTTTCACCATCGGTGGAGTTCTTGCCGGGCAGATGATCTATCGCTGGAAGAAGGATATTATTCTGGCCACTGTTGTCACAGTCGCCATTTCGTTGTTCGGGATATGGCTTGGATCCGTTGCTCCTTCTAACAATATTCTTGGAGAAGGAATTGCCAATAGTCGACTTGTTTGGGCGATCGCCGCACTTATTTTCTGTTACTTCGCAGCGGTTTTACCCATCTGGAGGTTTGCCCTTCCCATTAACTATGTCACCTCCTACATTGTTTTCTTGGGCCTCTTATTCGGGATCATTGGAGTTTTTGTGCTGCATCCTAATTTCACACTCCCAGCTTATACCAGTTTTGACATCAAGATCGGGCCTCTTTGGCCCATCATGTTTGTCACCATCGGTTGCGGAGCAGTGTCCGGTTGGCACAGTATTGTTGCGAGTTCGGGAACGGCCAGGCAATTAGAGTACGAAACAGATGCTCGCCCAGTGGGAGGCGGGGTGATGTTTGTCGAGATGATGCTTGGCGTGTTCGCTCTGGTCATTGCCGGGACGATATACGCCTCGTCTTCGGAATATACGGCCGCCATTGCCAAAGGGCCTATCGACATCTTTGCATCAGGTGTCGGGAAATTTTTGGGTGCGGTGGGAGTGCCGGATGCCTTCGGGAGAGCTTATGGTAGCGTTATGCTAATCGTCCTGGCAGTTACCATCCTGCAGCTTGTGATTCGATTCATGAGAGTGGCCACTTCTGAAATGTTGGGCGATATCAGCCCCATTTTCAAAAATGTCCATATCGGTACCATTATTGCCAGCCTTCTCACGCTGGCCCTGATCTTGACAGGATGGTGGCAATATCTCTGGATCCTTTTTGGAGGGGCTAACCAGTTGATGGCGTCCATGGCCCTGATGCTAATGACAGCGTGGTTGATGTCCCAGGGGAAACCGTATGGATGGACCTTCTACCCAATGATTTTTATGTTTTTCACGACCACGACTGCTCTCATCGTCACCTCTTATAGGCTTTTCAAACAGGTTTATTCAGGGGCGGTTAAAGGAGAGGCATTGGTGGGGAACATACTGATGATTTTAGTTGGAATCTTCCTGGTTATTGCCGCGATCATTCTGGCTGTGGAAGGAATCAAGGCGTTTAGCCGATATCGGGCTTTAAGAACTCAACCTGCCGCAGCCGTGGCTTAGGAAGTTTCAGCTTCTGCGTTTCAAGTTTGTAATAGTCGGGAAATTGGGAGGATCTGGAGCGCCCGCATTTGCTGGGGCGCTACAAAATTTCTGGAAGGAGAAAGATTTATGCCAGAGGTAGAAAAAAAGAAAAGGGGATTTTTCCAGGCGATCAAGGAGTTCGTCTATGGGATGGCAGCTCACGACTCGTACCGATTTGCTATGAAGACGAGGGCGAGCATGGAGCACCTCTTCATCCTCATCACCATGGGAGACATGCTGGGTGTGCCGATTCTACCGCCTTACTATTCATTAAGATTATTGCCTTATGTAGTTCCTCAGATATCTACATGGAAACGGAGAATGCTAAGGGAAAAAGATTTCACGGATGGGCTGGCATAGGAAGATAAACTCGAAATTCGAAATCCGAAGCACGAAACAAATTCAAAATTCGAATTTCAAAATACTCAAACCAGTTTAGATCATTTGGATTTTGATTGGAGTTTGTTTCGGGTTTCGAGATTCGATATTCGGGTTTGAGTTTTTAGAGAGGGGTGATTAACATTCCGTTAGCCGATATATTTGAGAAGTATCCGGATCGGCGGTACATCATGTTTGGCGGAAAGGGAGGTTTGGGAAAGACCACTTTCTCCGCCGCTACGGCCTATTATTTGGCCAAAAAAGGGAAAAGGGTTTTGGTCTTCTCTGTTGATCCGCAAGCCTCGTTAACCGATATCTTCGAAAGGGATATCTTTGGCAAGGGGCCGACAGAGATCATTCCCAACCTTTATGCACAAGAGATCGATGCCGACCGTCGTGTGAAAGAATATCAGCAAGAGATTAGACAGAAGATCTTCGATATGTATGGAATGAATAAGATTCCGGAAGAGATCGAGAGCTATATTCAGGCTGCTGCGGCAGAGCCCGCCATGGAGGAAAGCGCCATTTTTGATGAGGTGGTAGATATTGTCGTCAAAGGAGGCTACGACTACTACATTTACGATTTGGTGCCATTAGGTCATGCCCTTTACTATTTGAGCATGGCATCCGTCTACGATGCCTGGATTGATAAGATCACTGGTCTCCGAGAACAGATGAGGGAGTACGATCAGGTGGCGGCTGTGATGCAGCGGGAAAAAGAATTGGATGAAGACGCCATCTTGAAAGAACTTCTTTATATCAAAGAACGCATCCACAAATCCTCAAGCATCCTGACCGATAAAGAAAAGACAGCCTTCTTTTTTGTTTTGACCGCTGAGGAGATGATCATTAAGGACACCTTAAAGGCGGCAGAACTTTTTGCTAAATTCGATGTTCCCTTGAGCGGCTATATCATCAACCGGGTCTTGCCTTCTGACTTAAAAGGGAAAAATATTCCCGAATATTTAAAAAATCGTCTCGCGATGGAGGAACATTACCTGAGGGTGATTGACACCACTTTTGATAAACAGATTTTAGCATCTGTGCCTGAGATGGAACGAGATGTAACCGGCCTTGCTATGATTGAAAAGATGGCCAAGGCCATGTTTGGATAGCAGAGGAAGGTGGTGAAGGGTAGGAGACCATGAACCGTATCACAATCGATATGCATAAGTTCATGAAGGATCACCCCCGCTTAAAATATGTATTTTTTGGAGGGAAAGGGGGTGTTGGCAAGACGGTCATGGCAGGGGCAGCAGCTCTGTGGTCCGCCAAACAAGGAAAGAAGACTTTGCTAGCATCGACCAATCCTGTCCATAGCCTTTCTAACCTCTTAGAAAAAGATGTCTTTGGAAAAGCAGCCGTCGTCTGCGACGAAGAAAAATGCTATGCGTTCGAGATCGATACACGGGATACGATCGAACGGTCCAAACGAGAAATCCGAGAGAAGATCAACTGGTTTCTCAAATTTGCGGATATCACGACCAAAGCAGAAGATTTCATCGAATCGGCCACGATGAATCCTGCCTTCGAAGAGTCGGCTATGTTTGAAAATATGGTGGATCTCATGTTCAAGGATGAATATGATTTTTACGTCTTCGATACGGCCCCCACAGCCAATGCGAGACGCCTTCTCGGGATGTCGAAGGTCTACTCCCTCTGGGTGGAGAAGATGCTGAAGAGCCGAGAGGAGGCCAGATCGCTAAGGGAAATGCTCTCCTTCTCGAAAAAAGAAGAAAAGGACCCCCTTCTGGATTACCTCTTAGGCTTCAAGGATAGAATGGCCAATGCCAAGGGCCTGTTAACTGACGAAGCCCTGACCGCCTTCTTTTTCGTGACCTTACCTGAGAGCCTTCCCATTGCGGTCATCACCCGCTTCATCCATTGGTTCGAGGAATTTGGGATTCCTGTCGGCGGCGTGGTGGTCAATGGAGTTATTCAAAAGGATCAGGTCGGAAAGGACGCTGTGGAGTTCGTCCTCAACCGAATCCAGATGCAAGATGAGCATATGGAAGAGGTTTGGAGGATATTCAAAGACAAGGTGAGGGCGATTGTTCCTTTGTTCGAAACAGAGGTGAAGGGCGCAAAGATGTTAAATCGAACAATTGAATATCTTTTTAGGCCATCCTCTATTTAAATACAGACCTGAATTAACCCCTTTCGATACCCTAATGTTAGTGCCTTTTCTTGTCAAAATAGACATTTTTTGCTTGAATCGTGAAATATTGTCATATTTGAGGTGATGTAAGGATAAGGCAATTGGAAAGTTAATCTGTTGAAATCATAGCTCTTTTTGATATAGTTGAATTTGGTATGGAAATTGCTCAGAGTAAGCATGCGTTAACTTATTGTTTTCATTTAATTTTTAAACTGAAGGGGCAAAGATGTTAGGGTTGTTACAACTTTTACTTGCTGTTTTTGCCATTTATAGTGCTCTCAAATTTCCCGAAGAACTGAAACTTTTCATCCCTCTGGGTTGTCTTGTTGCGATGCTCGTGGTGAGCAGGATTGAAAAAAGAAAGTCTGAGAAGAAAACCGCAAGGAAGAGTTTTTTGCGATCCGAAATCGACAAGGCAACGAAGAAAGAATCTACAGCGATCAGAGATCAGGATTTTTCCACCATCGAGTCACTGCTCTGGCCAAAAAGTGAATTGTTATTGATCGATACCGTTCATTCCATCTTTAAGGATTTGGGGTTCAACGTGTCTACTGGGATCCACTACCAATCCGTCGATCGGATTGTGAAAATCCCCAAGACCCGCATCGCTTTTGGGGTACAGATTCTGATGAGTCAAGGAGAGGTGGAGGGAAACCATCCCAAGATCAACCGGGCGCTGCAGTTTGAGAAAGAGAAAAAGGAGGATGAGAAGTCGTTGATCATTGCCAGCACCCATATCGGCCTCCCACTTTCTGAGAGGAGCCAGGTGAGTCACATCTCCAAAGAGCTGAGCCATTTTTTAAGCCGGCACCATATGAGTTTGATTACGACGCATCACCTTTATGATCTCTGGCAAAAGGCAAAAAGAGGAGAGATTGATATTTTGGGTTTCTTTGAACAAGTCTATTCGCACTCTGATGAGGCCCTTCCATCAAAAGGGAATTCGAATTCTCAATCGCCTTTAGTCAATCCAGCCTAATAAACCCTCAGTTCACCCTGGACCGCGCAGAGAGTTTGTCGTAATAATAAAAACCCGTTCCAAATAAGATCGAGGAGACGGCAGGGCGGAAAAGTCTTAGACCTGCCTGTGCCGGCTCCTTTATCAATGCCGCGATTGGCGCACAGTCACACCGGCGGGGAGAACTTTCAGTTTTTTTACCCCTCCGTTATAATAAGAATAATGAAAGTCAAAGAAATCTTTGCAAAGACCATTCTGACCAAGACCGCCATCCCCGGCTTCGATTACTGTATCAATCCGTATGTGGGTTGCGGTCATGGCTGCCGGTACTGCTATGCCAGTTTCATGAAGCGTTTCACCGGCCACCTGGAGCCTTGGGGAGAGTTTGTCGATGTGAAGGTAAATGCTCCTTACTTGCTGAGAAAACAGCTAAGAAGGGCAAGGCATGGGGTTGTTGCCCTCAGTACAGTGACCGATCCCTACCAGCCTCTGGAGAGGAAGTATCAACTGACTCGAAAATGTTTGGAAGCCCTTTTGGATGCCCAGTTTTCAGTGGATCTATTGACCCGTTCTCCACTTTGTCTAAGGGACATGGATTTATTTAAACGATTCAAAAGAATTGAAGTGGGCTTTTCCATTACCACCCATGACGAGAGGATCAAGAGGATGTTTGAACCCCGTTCTCCTTCAATTCTGTCACGAGTCAAAGCCCTGAGAGCCCTCCGTCGGGAAAAGATAGGGACCTATGCTTTTATCGGTCCGATGCTTCCTTTAGATCCCAAACCTTTGGTGGCGATGCTGGATGGGTTAATTGATGAAGTCCTGATCGATCGAATGAATTATCCGAATAAGGTGAAGGCGATTTACCGCAAAGCGAAGCTGGATCAGTATCTGGAAGAAGATTTTTTTCATCTGACCGGAACAGAGCTGAAAGAGCGTTTTGAGAAAAAAGGGATTCGTGTTTCGGTAATTTTTTAAAAAAGTGCCTAAAATGCCTAAAGTGAGCTAAAATACCTAAAGGTAAACTGAAATGACGATAACTCTTTGAATTTAGTGTCCCCCTCGGGGGATGGTCGAAACCCCTCGTCTTGAGGCGAAGCGAAATATTGCGAAATGATCGGCCAATAAGTGGTGATTGATGCTCATAGGGTTAGAGTTAGGCCGATCATGAGCATCTGAATCTTTTTGCGTTGAGATTGTCATTCTCGTGAAAACGGGAATCCAGACATTGTTCATGCGAAAGCAGAGAACCATTTTAGAACTGGATTCCTGCTTGCGCAGGAATGACATGCAAAAGAACGAGAATGTTTGAAGTCGACTTTAAGTCGACACTATGTTTAAGAACCCCTCGCCTTCGAGGCGAGGGTGGTTTAGTCACCATAGGCGCTTTCAACTTTAGACACTCTGGTTTGAGGTGCACCATGACGATCGGCAGATTTGGATTGAGAAGAAGAGATTACGATTTTCCACCTTTTAGGCCGCCCAGCGAAGCGAACAGCCTTCTTCTCAGGGTGACCCGGGGATGCCCGTGGAACCGATGCACTTTCTGTTCGATGTATAAAGGAATGAAGTTCGAAATCAGGGAGCTCGAAGAGGTCCTCGAAGATATCGAAGCAGCAAGAGAGCTGTATGGGGATAGGGTCAGGGCAATTTTTATTGGAGATTCCAACAGTCTTGTGGCGAAGACCGAGATGCTGGTCAAAATTTTGAACACCTTGCTTTCCTCTTTCCCGCATGTTGAACGGGTGACCAGTTATGCGCGAGCCAAGACCATCGCCAAAAAATCTTTAGAGGATCTGATAAAGATCCGTCAGGCGGGTTTAACCAGACTTCACGTGGGTCTTGAGACGGGCGATCGAGAGCTTCTCAAGGGGATTGAAAAAGGGGGGACTCCGGAAGAGATGGTAGAGGCAGGGAGAAAGGCGAAAGAAGCCGGGTTTGAGTATTCCTTGTATGTTTTGCTGGGGATTGGCGGCGAAGAAAAATGGGAACAACATGCCAGGGGGACCGCAGAGGTGTTGAATCAAATCGATCCCCATTTCATCCGTGTCCGGACCTTCGTCCCCCAACCCAACTCTCCGCTCTATGAGACCATGACGGAGGGTCGTTTCCAACTGGCTTCGCCGGAGACGATATTAAAAGAAACAAAGCTGCTCTTAGAGGAGCTTCAAGTCACCTCGCAATTCTTGAGCGACCATATCTCCAACCTACTCCCCCTCCACGGAAGGCTCCCCGAAGACAAGGACAGAATGATTCGGATGATCGGGGAAGCTTTAGAAGAGCTCAAAGAAAATGATTCGCTGCGGGAAGAGATGGAGATGCGACGGCACCTGACCAACCTCTAAAAGCAAGTTTGGAGTTAGGAGTTCAGAGTTCGGCGGAATAAGTCGAAAGGGAGAATTCCCAACCGATAATTTAAATCGGTATGTCGAACCCCACAATGAACTCTACGAACCGATTTACTTGGAGCCGCAGGTGGAACAGGTGGTGGCGGAGCAGGTTCCGCAGGAGGAGCTGGCGGTGCTCTTAAACTTCCCGCCGACGGAAAAAGCAAAAGCGGACATCACTCGGTGGACTTTCTTGCTCTTACATTTAGGGCAGGCAATCTTTTCAGAGGTATTCAACACCAATTTTTCAAATTCAATCTGGCATTGACCACAGTGATACTCGTAAATAGGCATCTCACGAACTCCTTTTAAGTTCATCGTAACATTTTCTTATTCGATCAGCAAGGGAACCTGCTTCCTTTGCGGCTTTGAGACCCTTTTCTTCTTTCAAGTCGGAAGCGATCTTTTTGCAGACCTCTTCTACTTTTCTCAAATATTCCTTTTTCAGTTTTCCGTCTAATTTGGCGCGAGCCACTTTGGAAAAATAGGATAAGGACTTTAAATAAGCATTCCTATAGTATTCGATCATCCCGAGGCTGAAGTTCAGCAGGAATTGAAGGCCGCCGTCATGAGGGTCTATTTCCAGCGCCTTTACAAAATAGTTCGACGAAAGGTCGTAATGTCCACTCCGCAGATAGCTTACACCCGCGAACCGATAGGCATCCAAAAACCCTTCTTTGAACATGTCATTGAAGATGTCTCTCGTCTTTTTTGGACCATAAACCTTGTGCAGAAGCGTCAGATTTTCCAGAAGGAAACGGACCAAAAAGGGATTTTTCGAGCTCTCTTTGAAAAGATCGGTCAGTTGCACCGTTGCATCTTTAAAAAGAGATCGCGTCTCCAGCATCCCTTCGGCCACACCCTGCTCGGCCTTCAGAATGATTCGTTCGAACAGTTGAAGGTAGTCCCTTTCGTACTCGGATTTCCCGAACTTCGCCTTGTATTGAAGATACCTGGGCCGGTAGACTTCCATTTGATAGAAGTTTTCTCTCAATTTCATGGCTTCGTGGAAAATCGACCCAATCACCAGGTCGAGAAGCCACTCATTCTTCTGAACCGGTTTTTTCCCTTTATATCGAAAGAAGGAATGACACTGCTCCTTCAAATTATAGAGGACGCTCTGGCCTTTGTCATCCACCCAAACGCCAATATCTGAGAAACGGAGGCGACCCTCGTTATATTTCTTGAGGATTTCTTGGAAAGCGACTTGCGAGAGGAGAAGTCCCCTTACGATTTCCAATATATTTCTGTCCCCTGTCACTTCGGATTTCCGTTCCTTCCATCTGTTCTCTTGTTATTCAATATAGCAGGTCAACCTGCTTTTGTGAAGTACGCAAATTTGTTGAAAAATATTGACGCAACGGACAAAAAAAAGTTATATATTGACGTTAATCTTTGAAAGGAGGGGATTCTCATGGCAGTCAGGGTCGGGATTAATGGATTTGGCAGAATTGGTCGAAATGTCCTGCGAGCGGGTCTGAATCGGAAGGAGTTGGAATTTGTGGCGGTCAACGATCTTACCGATGCGCAGACATTAGCCCACCTCTTGAAATACGATTCCGTCCATGGAAAATTTGGCACACGGGTCGAAGCGAAGAAGGATGCCATCTCGATCGACGGGAAAGAAGTGAAGGTCTTAGCGCTCAAAGACCCGGGACAGCTTCCCTGGAGGGATTTGGGAGTGGATGCCGTGCTGGAAAGCACGGGGAAATTTACAGATCGAGCGGGCGGCTCAAAACATATGGAGGCGGGCGCGAAAAAAGTAGTGGTTTCTGCCCCGGCAAAAGACCCGGACGTGTCATTGGTCTTGGGAGTCAATGAGAAGGATTATGATCCTTCAAAACATCACATCATCTCAATGGGGTCTTGCACGACAAACTGTCTTGCTCCGATTGCCAAGATATTAGTTGATGAGTTCGGGGTGGAATATGGACTGATGACCACCATTCATGCCTATACCAATGATCAGGTGATTCTCGATTTTCCGCATCGGGATCTTCGCCGGGCCAGGGCAGCTGGAATGTCCATGATTCCAACCACCACAGGGGCGGCCACCGCTCTCTCCTTGGTCATCCCGGAACTGAAAGGAAAGATGGACGGGATGGCCATCCGGGTTCCCACACCGAATGTTTCCGTGGTCGACCTGGTAGCGAGGTTGAAGAGAGAGACGACGGTAGAAGAGGTGAATAAAGTTTTAAAGTCCTATGCCGGCGGGAAATTGAAAGGAATCTTGAGTTTTTGTGAAGAGCCCCTTGTCTCCATTGACTTCAATGGCAATCCCCACTCCTCCATTGTGGATGGTCCCTCAACGAAGGTGATCGGTGGAAAACTGGTGAAAATTATTTCCTGGTACGATAACGAATGGGGTTTCTCGAATCGAATGGTCGAGTTGTTACTGTATCTTTTTGGGAAGAAGTAATGCTGGTTCGTGATACGGTAAGAGCAAAGGTGGCCGTGTTATTGAGGGACGACGAACATTAAACGATAAACGATGAACAGTGTATTATTTTTTGTTCATTGTCCATCGTTGATTGTACGAAGCCAGCTTTCTGGCCCTGACCTTAACCTGAATTGTAAAACGAAGACATGAGTAGGAGCAGGTAATGGCCATTCGCACCATTGATCAGATCGACCTGAAGGGGAAGCGGGTTTTCATTCGAGTCGATTTTAATGTTCCCCAAGACGAAAAGGGCAACATTACCGATGATACTCGGATTCTGCTTTCACTTCCAACGATTCGGTTTGTCGGTGAGGCCGGGGGAAAGGTGATCCTCGCCTCTCATCTGGGGAGACCTAAGGGAAAGAAGGACCCTAAATTTAGTTTGGCTCCTGTTGCCAAAAGGTTATCTGAACTCTTGGAGAAAAAAGTGGCTTTCGCCACGGATTGTATCGGACAAGAAGTTCAGAAACAGATTGCAGGGCTGAAAGATGGGGAGGTTCTTCTCCTGGAGAACCTCAGGTTTCATCCTGAAGAGGAGAAAAATGAAGAAGCTTTTTCAAAAGCCCTGGCCTCTCTCTGTGACGTTTATGTCAATGATGCTTTTGGGACTGCCCACAGGGCTCATGCCTCCACAGAGGGAATGACACGATTTGTGAAGATCGTGGCAGCGGGTTTTTTAATGATGAAAGAAGTTGAGAGTCTCGAGAAGGCCCTGGTAAATCCACAAAAGCCTTATGTGGCAATTCTCGGCGGGGCGAAGGTTTCCGATAAGATCGGTGTCATCCAGAACCTTCTGGACAAGGTAACCACGCTCCTAATCGGAGGAGGGATGGCATATACTTTCCTCAAGGCTGAAGGATTTCAGGTGGGAAAATCACTTGTCGAAGAGGATCAGATTGACTTCTCGCGTAACCTGTTGGAAAAAGCGAAGGGGAAGATTGCCTTTCTCCTTCCTTCTGATCACGTTGCTGCCGAGCGAATGGATATTCAAGCGAAGAGAGAGGTTGTCAAGAACGACAAAATTCCTTCGGGATGGATCTGCTTGGATATTGGGCCGGAAACGGTAAAGGCCTTTTCAAAAGAGATCGATGTTGCGAACACCATCGTATGGAATGGTCCCATGGGCGTCTTTGAATTGAAGCCCTTCAGCCAGGGGACATTTGCCATTGCGAAGGCGATCGCTGACTCCTCGGCCTTCAGTATCGTGGGAGGAGGAGATTCTGTGGCGGCGGTGAACCAAGCAGGGGTGGCGGATCGCATCAGTCACATTTCTACGGGAGGCGGAGCATCCCTCGAATTTCTTGAAGGAAAGAAGTTGCCAGGCATCGAGGCACTGAGGAGGGGATAATGGTGAGATTGTCCTTCATCGCCGGAAATTGGAAGATGAACAAGACAGTGGGAGAAGCTGTCGATCTTGTCAGAGAACTGAAAGAGGCCATTTCAGGAGTTAAAGAAGTGGAAGTGGCTGTCGCTCCCCCGTTTACGGCCCTCTACGCTGTCCGCAGGGAGCTCGAAGGCGGTCCCATTCGCCTTGCTGCGCAGAATCTTTACTGGGAGGAGAAGGGTGCCTTCACCGGTGAAATCTCTCCTCTCATGCTCAAGGAAGTGGGTTGTGACTATGTCATTATCGGCCACTCCGAAAGACGGCAGTATTTCGGAGAGACAGACGAGACGGTGAATCGAAGGATCAAGGCAGCCCTTGCCCAGGGTTTGAAGGTGATCTTCTGCATCGGTGAGACCTTGAAGGAAAGGGAGGAGGGGAAGACGTTTTCGGTGATCGAGAGGCAGATAGAAGGCGGATTGAAGGGATCGGGCGAAAAGGAATTGAGAGGTATGGTGATCGCTTACGAACCCGTTTGGGCTATCGGCACGGGCAAGACCGCCACTCCGGAGCAGGCTGAAGAGGTGCATCGGTTCATCAGGGGAAAGGTGGAAAAGCTTTATTCTCGAAAGGTCTCAGAAGAATTGCGGATCCAATATGGTGGGAGCGTGACCCCGGAAAATATCAAAGGTCTGATGAACCAGCCGAATATCGATGGTGCGTTGGTGGGAGGAGCGAGCTTGAAAGTGGAATCCTTCTCAAAGATTGTCAGATTCAAAGAATTGTGATATAGATTTTATGCGAAGAAAGGATTGGGTTTATGACGTTCATCGTTGTGCTGCATGTTTTAGTCTGCATTGCGCTCATTTTGATCGTGCTGCTTCAAGCAGGAAAGGGAGCAGAGATGGGAGCTGCATTCGGAGGAGCGAGTCAGACCATTTTCGGAAGTGCCGGTGCGATGGGGTTTCTTTCTAAACTGACTACGGTCGCTGCCATCATCTTTATGCTCACCTCGCTTCTTCTCACCTTCTCCTCAACAAAAAGGGCTTCTACGATCATGAGGGAAAAGCCGGCTCCCACGGCCCCGGCAGCGCCCTTGGGTGCGCCAGTTCAGCCCCAGGCGCCTATACCCGAGCCGAAGAAATAGGTTTGCCCCGACTATTTAATGCCGAAGTGGTGGAATTGGTAGACACGCCATCTTGAGGGGGTGGTGGGTAATCCCCGTGGGGGTTCAAATCCCCCCTTCGGCACCATGGAACGAATAACAGGAGGAGAGGCGAGAAGACCCCTCCTCTTTGTTATTTTAGAGAAACGAAGGATTCAAATGATAACGAGTTCGACGAAGGGAGTTGAATTTGATAATTGACGTTTGTTTTATTCGCTATCATTCGTCCTGTTCGGGATGGGCTTCTCCGTGAATCAAAATTCTCCCGAAGTCGTGACCGCCATCCAGGCGGCCGTCAAAGCCTCGGCGCTCTGCCGAAGGATAAGGGCCGAACTTTTAGGTGGAGAATCCATCCTGAAGAGCGACAGAAGCCCGGTGACCGTTGCCGATTATGGGTCTCAGGCGATTATTTGTAAATTGATCAGAGAAAGATTTCCCAATGATACGATTGTGGCAGAGGAGGACTCAAAGGAGTTGAGGAGACCGGATCATTCGAAGATCCTCGATCAAGTCACAACCTATGTGAATGCCTTCATTCCTACTGCCTCTTCAAAGGAGGTCTGTTCGTGGATTGATTTTAGTTCCAATGCGGTCACTGATCGGTTTTGGGCTTTAGACCCCATTGACGGAACCAAGGGGTTTCTCAGAGGAGATCAATACGCCATCGCCTTGGCGCTTGTCGAGAACGGTAGGGTGAAATTGGGGATTTTAGTTTGCCCCAATCTCTATGTAGATATCGCCCATCCCCTTGGGGAGAAAGGATGCCTTTTTCTCGCATTGAGGGGAAAAGGTTCAGTGCAGTGGGACCGAAATGGGTCAAACCCACGGGCGATCTCCGTCCAGAAGGTAAAAAATCCGTCCGAGGCAACCATCACGGAAAGCGTTGAGGCAGACCATGCAGATCATCTCACGCATCAACGCCTTGCGGAGAGATTGAATATTACAAAACCCTCCGTTAGAATGGATAGCCAGGCGAAATACGGGATTTTAGCGAGAGGGGAGGTTACCCTCTATCTGAGAGTTCCGTCTTCTGCTGAGTCGGGGTATAAAGAAAATATTTGGGACCATGCCGCAGGAGCGATTATCGCTGAAGAGGCAGGTGGTAAAGTGACAGACATTTTGGGCCACCCCTTAGATTTCTCAAGTGGTATAAAGATGGTGAAGAATCATGGCATCTTGGTGAGTAACGGGGTTTTGCACGATGTGGTTCTGAAGGCGCTTGAGACGTGATAGTATGCACCGTGAGACTGCAATAACCAAGTTCCAGATCATTCCTAACGAAAGGTTTTTGAAATTTACTGGATCTGTCATCCTGAATTCATTTCAGGGTCTCACCATAGGTACAAGTCGAGATGCTGAACCAAGTTCAGGATGACAATGCAGGTGGGAAAGGGGAGATCTCAAATGGAAAAGGCTTTCTCAAGGGTCGTCGAATCCAAGATTCCGAAGGGCAGTGTGTTAATTTCTGTGGGGCTC
Organism: uncultured delta proteobacterium; assembly: GCA_963765435.1. Classification (GTDB taxonomy): domain Bacteria; phylum Desulfobacterota; class BSN033; order BSN033; family UBA1163; genus UBA1163. Next base: position 1,425,750 of record CAVXWK010000001.1, on the reverse strand, counting down.
CCGGGTAGTTGGAAAAGTCCGGTGACGGAGGAAATTGCAAGATTGAAAGGGTTTCAGATTCTTCGATCCGATATGATCCGGGTGGAAGTCCTAAAGGGTGAGGACATCTTCGACAATAAGGTCGCTTCCGACCCGGACAGGAGGAAGAGAGTTTACGAAGAGATGTTCAGACGGGCTGAGAAGGCGTTGAAGGAAACTCAGGAAGGGCTGATTTTGGATGCCACTTTTTTTACTCAGGAGTTGAGGTCGAGGGCCGCTGAGTTGGCTGAGAAGGCGGGTCGGACCCTCGTCATCGCTGAGTGTGTCTGCACAGAGGAGAAGTCCCTTGAGCGAATTTCCAAGAGGACGAAAGAGAACTATGAGTCGAACGCCTTAACCCGGGAGGCTTACGTTAACAATAAAGCTTTGTTTCAGCCTGTGGATCCGGCCGATTTGAAAAAGAAGTTTAGCACGCTTTCGATCATCCACCTCGCAATCGATACGGAACACAATACGCCCGCGGACTGGAAGATAAAAAAAATCGAAAAAAGATGACGCTCGATATCCCATCCCTCCAGAGAGCACTCCTGGATCCCAAGATTTATCCCGACCATCCTCGAGCCGTAAAATTTATCGAGACGCATATCTCCCTTCTTTTCCTGACAGGGACCCATGTCTACAAGGTGAAAAAACCGGTGGATTTCGGCTTTTTGGATTTTACCTCTCTCGAAAAAAGAAAAATATTTTGCGAGGAAGAAGTCCGGCTGAATCGACGGCTGTCTCCGGATATTTATCTGGGGGTCGTGAGGATTACCCGAGAGGGCAATCGGATCTCCTTGGAGGGAAAAGGAGAGTGGGTGGAGTGCGCCGTTAAAATGAAACAGATCCCCGAAGAATTTCTGATGGACAAATTACTCGAGAGAAAACAGGTCACTCCCAAAATGATTGAGGCCATCTCTGAGAAATTGGCGAAATTCTATTTCACCGCAGAGACGAACGATCTGATTCAGAGCTTTGCGGAACCGGAAAGGGTGAGACAGGATACGGACGAGAACTTCGACCAGACGGAGAAATACATTGACCTGACGATTCCGAGAGAAGTTTATGAAGAGGTACAAAGAAGGACGAACGAATTCTTCGAAGCGAAAAGGAAAGTATTTCGTCAGAGGATCGCCTCGGATCGAATTCGAGACTGTCACGGAGACCTGCGACTGGAGCATATCTTCTGGAGAGACGGGATCTCTATATTCGATTGCATCGAATTTAATGAGCGGTTCCGCTATACGGACGTGGCGGCGGACATCGCTTTTCTGGCCATGGATCTCGACTATCACGGCAGGCAGGACCTCAGCGAGCATCTCATCCGTGCTTTTATCGGGGAGTCCGGAGACCACGAATTAATGGAAGTGCTGGATTTTTACAAGTGCTATCGGGCTTATGTCCGCGGGAAGGTGGAGAGTTTCCGGCTCGACGATCCCAATATGCCGGAAAAGCAGAAGGCAGAGGCTCTGAAAAGGGCTCAGAAATATTTTGGCCTCGCCCATCACTACGCTCGGAGATTTTGAATCGGCCGCCCTTCCCATTAGAGGATGTGTTGCAATCATGACGGAGGGTGTAGCCTCGCCCTTGCGTGAACAGGCTCCTCAGCTTTAGAATGCGGTCATTCAGAGTTATAGGCCACTTTCCTTCTTGTTAATTCAATCTTTTTATGGGTTTCTATGATAGTAGTTGTCCGATAAAAGGTTTCTGCTCTAAAGCTTCGTCACCTGACCCCGCAAGGGCGAGGCTGCGTTTTGCGACAGAGCTAGTCTTTCATTAACCGTAAGGCAGTTTTTTAGGAGGATCGCGGGGCAGGGGTCCCCGGTCAGAAAGGGAAGATCAATGGACATTGAGGGCTTGGAAAGATTGATTCGGGGAAGGCGCTCGATCAGGCAATGGAAAAAGGATGAAGTTCCGGACGAGCTGCTGAAAAAGGCGGTGGAGCTGGCAACCTGGGCTCCCAACGGAGGGAATTACCAAGGATGGCGTTTCATCATAGTGAAGAGTAAAGAGACAGTTGAGAAATTGGCAAATGCCGTCCAGTCTGTGGCGGATCGAATCGCTTCCTGGCCGGAGGCGAGGTCATGGCAGGAAGATGTGAAACGGTATCAAAAGAATGCTTCCTTCTTCAGAAATGCCCCAGCCTGCGTCGGAGTTTTTGCCAGCGAGTATCAGAGTCCAATGGACAGAGTGCTGGTTGCTCGGGAATCCTTCGACCTTGAAGCCAGGGAGATCCTGGGGTTTCGAAGATCGGCGCCTACGACGATCCAGAGTGCGGCCGCTGCCATCACAACGATGCTTCTGGTGTTTCATGGCATGGGACTGGGTGCTGTCTGGCTGGTATCGCCTATTCAGGCAAAAAGAGAGATTGAAGCCATACTAAAAGTTCCATCGAATATGAACCTGATCTGCCTCGCCGCCGTAGGATATCCTGCGGAGTCGCCCCGGAGGGATAGAAAGCCTGTGGATGAAGTGATGGAATTTGTTTACTAATCCTGACAACGGTATGGTTGAGTGGAGAGGTCAGTCATGAGGATGAAAATAGGCGCGTTGCTCACCGGCCTGATGCTGTTATCGTCTATTTTGGTTTTGGATGCTCCGGCCCAGGAGACAGGGCGTTTGGGGATCAATATAACAATGCGGACCTACGAAGAGGAGTTGAAGTACCTAAACGAATTAGGCGTGGGCGCAATCCGCGTCCCTTTACAGTGGCAGTTTATAAAATTACGCCCGGGCGAATATGACTGGAGTGATGTTGATCGTCTATTGAAAGCGGCTCAAGCAAAACAGATCGGCATTCTATTTACGGTACGCACGACTTTTCAAGAGAAGCCCAAAAAATTTGGGCCCGGAACGCATATCCAAAGGGGTTCTATCCAGATTAACCCTCCTTCGATGGATATGAAAGAATGGGTTCATTTTGTGGAAATCCTCGCCAATCGCTACCAGGGGCAAGGAGTCAATTACGAAATTGAGAGCGAGGTGAATGAGACAGCTTCCTGGAAGGGGACCCGTGAAGAGTATTTAGAGCTGTTGAAGGCGGGTTATGAGGCGATTAAGAAGGCTGACCCGAAAGCAAAAGTGCTTCCATCGGCCATGGGGTGCGGCATTACTCGTAATCTTCAACTGGGGTCGGGAGGCCAGAATGCTTGGAGATGGCACGACGGTTGGCTACAAGCGATACTTTCTGCTAAGCAACTTGATGCGGTGAGCGTCCACGATTACTATTTCCCTAGCGAAATCAATGCCAACGGCCTGACGTTTCGCAGTTATTTGGAACATATTCGTGATGTCATGAAGAAATCAGGTTTGGGGACCTTCCCCGTTTGGATCACAGAAACCGGATTTGTGAGCCTTCCCGCAGACGCCGGGGATCGTATGGATAGTGGGTCTCCTGAAAAACAAGCCAGATGGCTTATGGAGGCGTATCAACAGGCGTTCGAATTGGGTGTCGAAAGGATTTACTGGTCACTTCTTCGTGACAGCAAAAAACCTTACTTTGGCTCGATGGGGTTGGCCGACGCGAAAGGTGACCCTCGCCCCGCCTGGAATGCGTTGTGTCAATTCAGGATGGGGAAAGAACGGAAATAAATGGCAGATAAATTTTCAAGATGGCTCGGATTGACGGCCCTTCGTTCTGACAATATCCAAAAATATTTGAATCTGCTTTTCGACCTGCTTGGGCGCATAGCTTCGAGAATCGGTGTGATCCGCCTCAATGAGCAGCCCAGGTTTTCCGGTTAACCTGGTCACTTCCCGTTTGAGATCTGACTGCCCCAAAGAGTATGGTTTGCAACTTCGATTGGAGTGCATGATAAATCCGTCGGCTCCGTACATCTCAATCAGGTTAGCCATTTTCTGTATCTTATACTCTAAGCCGCGGTTGAGATGGATGGTGGCATAAGCCCCGGCCAAACCATTCAGCAGAGATTGGCCAAAGTCAAGTTCGTTCAGCGTCCAGGCCGACGTATAGGTATCGGCGACCAGCACAGCTCCCTGAGAGGAGAGCATTCTTGAAAGGTTTCGAATATCATACCAGATGGGAATATTATCCCAGATAAGCCGTATCTCCTCGCGAGCAAATGCCCCGACTCCCTTTTGAACCCTTCCTTCCATCTCTTTCTTGAGCTTTCTGTAATAGCCGACTGCCCAGCGTGTTCCTCTTAGGGTGACAATAGGGGCCATGTGGATAAAAGCGTCAAAAGCAGCCAGGGGGGCTGGATGGTGGCGTGCCATCTCAAGAATCTCTTTCCACAAAGTGATGGCTTCGAAAGAGCGGGAACAGACCTTCTGAAAACGTTTGTCTGAAAATGGCTGATGAAGCTCTTTCTCGAGAAAAGAGACATATTCCCCCATCTGATTTTGAACATATTCCAACGTATGGGTTTCCATCCCATCATGGATGAAGGGCGTGTCAAAGAAGAAGAGGGGCACATTGAAGGATCGGGCCTGGATCTCATACCATTTGATGACCGTACCACAGATATTGTTTGCGCAGACCAAAAAGTCTGGTTTCGGAAGTCTGCCCAGAGGACCTTTCTTAGCCAAAGGAGAGCCGATATCTGTGAGGGCATAGGAACAGAGATCGTGAGAGTAGCCTTTATGCTCGGCAGCCTCACAGAGGGAGGGTGACATCCGGAAGGTTCCACACATCGCCCCATAATTCTCCGGATAAAACGGGAGGACTCCCATGGCATAGAGGGGCTCCACCGGCCCACCGCTCGTAATCCATGCGACCTTTTTGCCAAACCAGCTCGGATGCTTCACCATGAGGTAATAAGCCATCATCAGACGGCGGTAGGCCGAAGTGGCGCTTATCTTCCGGTAGGGATTGCTTGGGGCTCCATTCTGCGGCATAATCTTTTCCCTAAATTATTGCGGAGTGCGGACTGCGGATTGCGGAGTAAAACCACAAGAAAAGAATTAGCTTTTAGGTTTTCAAATCCGAATTCCGCATTCCGAAATCCGCAATCTTACAAAGGACTTAGCATTTCCACAAAGGCCTGAACCCGAATCTTAAGTTGGCCGACGGAATAGGATGGGTCTTCCACTTCGAGAAGCAACGTCGGAATCCCTTTCGATTCAAGAGCCTGCTTTAAATCCGGATAGTCAAAAAAATGGCTTTCGCAGTATTTATAAAGAAGGAAGATGACGCCTTGCGCCCCGGATTTTTCAACTTCCCTCAAAAGGGTCTCAATGTGGGCATGCGCCCCGCTATACTGGGTGGGGCAAAGAAAGGAGGTAAAGTACCGGTTGGTGAGGCCGTCGATCGGATCGGTATCTTCCGGGACCATCAGACTGAGAAATCGCATTCCGCTACAAAGATCGTCTTGGACGACGATAGCGCCGGCCTCTTCGATTAAGGAAAAATAGGAATCGGAATGAGTCATATTTCCCGCAAGATAAACAGGAACCCGATTTCCACTCTCTTCCGTTTTCGCAGACAACCCGGTCAGCAATTCGTCCAAGAGGTCGAGGTACCGCCGACGATCCATCAGATAGCCTGCTCGAATGATCCGGGCAAAGTCCCCTCCAGAGATTTGAGTGTGCGCTTTAGGCCTGCGGCCGTAGATCTCTTGAAGGTTTTGCCTTATGCGATTAAAAAGCCGGATAGATGCATTGAGATTCTGGGGAGTGATCTTTCCCACGCTGGAATCCAGAAAATTCTTAAATCGCTCCAGCTCCGCTTTTAAGTAAGGACGAGATAGCCCGGAATCGAAATGTGAGGGAATCATCAAATTGAATTGAAGAGGAATGCGTTTCTGGAGAGCCCAAGTTTCGGCAAGCCCCTGCATGGTGTCACAGGTATGACTGAAAACAATCCCCTTCAGAAAATCGAGCTCCCCCTGGAGCAAACTTTCAAAGGAAGATTTGACCAGATGGCAGCAGTTGGGAGGAAGGTGTGCCTGGACATGGGACATCTTGATGGGCGTGCCCATGACACGAAAGGGGAGAGCCCCTGCTGCGTGAATGAGTTCTTCGGGAACATGGGGACAGAAAAACCCGATTGGAGCACGGTCTTTTGGAAGAAATAAGGAAACTTCCCGGTATCCTGCAGAAGTGATCGTCTCGAATTCTCTTAGGACCTTTGAAAGAGAAATTTCTTTACTCATAACGGCCAGAAATTATACAAACTCTTCATTTCCACACTAAATCTAACCCAGACAAACCTCTATTACAACATTCAGATTGAAAATTGGAATTGAATCTGTTAGAAATAAAACCTCTTACTGTAATTTTTGATGAAGATTTTCCAGCGCACACAACAGCTTTTTAAAGCATTTTATGCAGCAGGTAAGTAAACCCGGAGGAGAAAAAAGATGATTCGTTTTCACAAAAATGGATGGATGGCCATTCTCTTTTTGATTATCTTTGCCCTAGCCTACCCGAACCAAGTTCTTCCAAAGACGACGACAACCTCAAAGGCCCACAAAGCCTCACATAAGGCGAAAACGCATGACAAGACCGAAAAGTCCCAGGCCAGCCCGACGACCTCAGGAGGCCTTCAATGTGATGCTAAGTCCGCTGTGTTGATGGACGGCCTCACAGGGCAGGTTCTTTACGAGCAGAAGCCGGACTTGAGAATTGCCCCTGCCAGCTTCGTCAAAGTCATGACGCTCTATGTCGTTCTCGATGCCATTCGCGCAGGACAAATGAAGCTGGATGATATGGTGACAGTGAGTGAAAAGGCCTGGAAAAGAACGTATAAAACCGATAGTTCATCGATGTTTTTGAACGTCGGAGAGCGGGTCAAGGTTGACGATCTATTGAAGGGGGTTGCTATCGCTTCCGGAAATGATGCTTGTATCGCCCTGGCAGAACATCTGGCAGGATCAGAAGAGGCATTTGTCTCCAAGATGAATGAAAAGGCCAAGCTCCTGGGACTAAAGGATTCTCAGTTCAGGAACCCCGATGGGATGCCTGCAGAGGGTCAGTATACAACAGCCATGGATATGGCCACATTGGCGAAACGCTATATCGAGGATCATCCAGAGGCCCTCCTTTATCATTCCACGGTCGAATTTGAATACAACGGGATTCATCAGGAAAATCGAAATACCCTCCTCCAGAAAAACATTGGGGTAGATGGATTGAAAACAGGGCATGTTGAGGAGGCGGGCTATCATCTGACAGCCACAGCCAAGAGGGAAGGACAAAGGATGATTGCTGTGGTGATGGGTTGCGACAAGATGAGGAAAAGGGGACCCGAGGCGCAGAAATTGTTGGAATATGGCTTCAAGAATTTCTCCACAGTAGAAGCTGTCAAGAAAGGCGCGACCTTCGGTCCGGTAAAGGTGAGGAGAGGAAAGTTGAATCAGGTCGTCCTTGTCGCTGCAGAGGGGGGATGGGTGACGGTGGGGAAGGGCAAGGAAAATTCGGTCTCCGCTGTTCCTCAACTGCCGCCCTCTGTCGTGGCTCCCGTCCAAAAAGGGCAGGTAGTAGCAAAAGTCTCTGTCCAAAACGAAGGCAAGGTGGCTAAAGAAGTTAATCTGCTTGCCTCTTCGGATGTGGAGAAAAGCTTGATTCCTCCATGGCCAATTTTGCTTGGGATCCTTTGCGGGCTTGTCATCGTCGTTGGCTTTGGATTGTGGTGGGTTCGCCGGCCCAAAACAAAGAAATTTTTATGATTTTGACACCCCTCCCTTCACCCTCCCCTCGAAGGGAAGGGGTTGGGGAGCAATTTTAAAGATGGTTTCGAAACAGGTCGTGCTGCAAGAAAAGGACATCGAGATTGCTCTAAAGAAAATTTGCAAACAATTGCTCGGCAGACATCCTCAATTGAACGATACGGTTCTGGTTGGAATCCGGACAGGAGGAGTCTATCTGGCGGAGCGGCTGAAACAGAAGATTCTTCAAGAGAGAGGCGTCGAACTTCCTACGGGAATTATTGACATCACGCTCTACCGCGATGACTGGACCAGGCGGAGTCAAACGCCCGAAGTCAAGAAGACCGAGATTCATTTTTCAATCGAGGATAAGCATGTCCTTTTGGTTGACGATGTCCTCTTCACAGGGAGAACCATCCGGGCTGCCCTCGATGCGCTGTTGGACTTAGGTAGACCTCGCCGGGTCGAGCTTGCCGCATTGATCGACCGGGGCCACAGAGAATTGCCCATCTGTGCTGACTATACCGGTAAGACCTTAGAAAAGATATCGAGACAGGACTCTGTCAATGTGGAGTTGAAGGAATTAGCGGGCGTCGATCAGGTAGTCATCGAATACGGAAAATATCCTATCCATTAGTCCAAAACAGTTAGTCCAGAGTTCACGTTATCCTGTTATCCTGACCGATACTCCATACGACAGACGCTCTCAGATTACCTATTGGCTGACAAACACAGACCCATGTCCTCCCCGCAGTGGAATCGCAGGAGGCAAGGATTATGTACTTTCAAGTAAGGTCTGTTAAATGTCTGTTGCAAGAAGCCAAGTCGCCTTGGAGACGTGCTTAAATATTTTAAATTAATTTCTGAAGTCCAGAGGCGCTTGTCTGTGCGAATTAACTACCCCAGGGCGGTTTCATTTTCGATTGAATAGCCTCATCACCCTCAGCATCAGTCTAAACGGTTTAGACTGTGATCCTACCTGATTGATAGTTCCTGCCATGTAGAGATTCAGGTCCTCGGAATAATAAAGGAATGAACCGGTGGAGCCTGAATGACCCCATAAAGGCGCTGCTTTCATCACTGTGCTAATGAGCCTGGGCAGTTTGAAATACATCGTTCCGTAACCATACTGAAGCGGAAATTGCAATTTGTGCCACTGGTGCATCAATTTTAGCGTATCCTTCCTAATAATTCGCCCTTCATTGAGGGCTTTCAGGAAAATGATCATCTCATCTGCTGCAGAGACAATGCCTCCATCAGCCCAGTAGGCCCCATTCGAACGCATTTTGGTAATGTTCCTATCTTTATAAAATACTTCCGCCAGAGCAGCTGAGGGAGTGAGCTGAGGTTCAGAACGGCCGATCAACCAAGTATGCTTGAGGCCCAGAGGACGAAAGATAAAATCCTCGTAAACGACGTGAAGCGGCTTGCCGGTTACGGCCTCGATGATTTTTCCCAATAACTGGAAATTTGTATCCGAATAGGACGTATTCGTATCCGGCTGAAAATTGGGTACCAGGTCGTTTCGCGCCCTTGCGATAGCTTCATCTACCGTCCATGATCGGTCCGGTTTTTCCAGGAACAGGTCAAAAAGGTTTTTCCCTCCCTTGGGTTTCTCAGTGTAGTAATCTGCTATGCCTGAAGTATGCGACAACAATTGCCTAATGGTGATCTCGTGGGAATAATCCTTCCCTTTATATACATGAATGCCACGGATAAGCTTTTCTGGAAGGTATCGCGACATTGGATCATCTAAAGAAAGGGCTCCCTTCTCATACAATCGCATGATTACCGTTGCAGTACACAGTTTTGTGATACTGGCAATATAAATAGGAGTATCCTTGGTCATAGGCACCTGCCCGTCTTGGTTGCCGATTCCCGCTGCCCCCGACCAGGAGAAGGAGCCATCCCCCTTCATCACAGACAAAACACAATTCCTGACCGATTTGTCTTTCTCCACTAATCCAGAAACCAAGGATTTCATTTCCTGATCCACATTATCAAACGATCGGGTTGAACACCTCGACAGTGTCATGAGTAGTCCCGTTGCAATTATAAGTATTGTAGACGCTCTTATTATCCGTTTCATCCTGAGTGTAGCCATCCTGTAATATCAAAGATTTTAATCATCGAAAATGACTCTCCAACATTATTTTAATGCAGTTGCGATGTTTTTCCAAAAATCTCGATGACGGTTTGTAATATATACCTTTTTTCACAGTTAGGAAACCGAAAGTTTCGGGAAGGAGTCCTCAGAAGATGGGGCCGTGGGTAACACCCACTACTCTTCGCCTAAGATATGGTTGGCATGTAATGGATTACGGGTGGCAATGTTCTTATCTGCATTTGCTTCCTTTTTAATGAAACCAAAGCCCCCGCATTTTAGGCAGCATTGGCGTTCTGGATTCCGGATATATCCGTGGCCGTCACAGCATAAACAGATGACCATGCCAAAATTTTCGGGGTTGAAAATCTTCTTGTTCATTTTTTCACCTCCCACAGATCGTCAGCCTCCCAACTGATTGCCTTTCAGCACCCTTTTCCTTCGTGAAGACAAGAAAAATGCAAAATTCAAAATAGAATCTGCGGAAGATACTCAATTAAAAGACATAATGAACTGGCACTGCTACCCGGCGATCCCCTTCGAAGGGTTTGAAGGCATTGTGTGTTAGATCACTTTTCCGCATACTAATCCGGAGAAGACTCCCACCATTGGGTTTGGTATCAAAAAAAGTTTTGCTTGTCAATAGGAAACTTGGCTTGTGAAAACAATCTTTATTATTTGGAGATTTGCCCGCTGAGAAGGAAGGGATCTTGAAGCATGATGTTGGGATAATTCAACTCAATAAACAGGCTGTTTGACTACAGCCTTTCGATTCCACCCCTTGATGGAGCCGGCGGAGCGAAGAATTTGAAGACTCCGGATAACAGGAAAGGGTCGCTTTGATTTCCTAAATCATCTCGGGATGTGATCCCGATATGGTAAGTTCCAGGTTCTGTCGGAAACTCAGGCCACTCATCTGGAATGACCAACTCCGTCTTCCCAATGACCGTTTTTGAAATGATCCCGGGTGTCGTCTCCCAGGAGAACTGATCGGGTTCAAGAAGTGTTCTGTCTTTGCTCACATACAGTCTGTAGCTGCTTGCTTCGGGCACAGATTCCCACCAAATTCTTCGTTTAAGAACGCAAGGCGCAATATTCCCTCTCCTCCTCAACTCAGATGGTTCAATTGAACCATCTGCTCTAAACCCTTTTTCTGATAAAATTGATTTAACCAATGCAGCGATCTCACCGGTGGCGATCGAACCCTTACTGAAGAAATAATCAGGTTTGCGTTGGGTCGCTAAGTCTTGAATTTCTTTTAAGTCATAACCTGTAAGGATGATAATCACGATATCCGGGTGACTGGCTTTTATCTTTCTGGTTAGTTCAAGGCCGTTTTCCCCGGGTAAGATGAAGTCCATGAAGATTAGATCTGGCGGACAAAAATCGACTTCCTTTAGCGCCTCTATCCCATCCGCTGCTTCAATAATGGACATGGAAGGGAACACAGACTGTAAGTAAAATTTAACTACCTGTCTGAAAGAATGGCTATCTTCAACGAGCATCGTTCTAAACATAATATGTCTGTCCTCCCGACCTCCTGCGGTTTGTCGTCCGGCAGTTCAGCCGCTTCCTTCCAAAAGATCCGCCTCTTTCCGTCCCCCGGTTATGAGAGGTTCGGCTTTATCGGCATGAATGTATACGTACCCTGGCAAATTTCGAGCATTTTCCATACCAAGTTTTGCTATTTTAATAGGACATCAGAAACCAGTAAGCTTCTCTAGGGGTTACAGACTTTGAGTCGAATGTCTTTGTCACATGGCACTTTCAAAAGCTAAAACGGTTTACCGAAAAGTCCCAAATCATTTCCCAAAAGGAAAAACTTTTCCTACATGTTTTTATTGATTTTGATGTGACCTTCTGTGTTTGAAAGGGAAGACATTGACACTGTATTTCAGGAAAGAGTCCTCAGAAGAGACAGTGGGTCTTCGCCTACAATGGGTGAAGTTCCGTTTTCCACAAGACCCTTTTGATTTTATTGCATGGATGGTTATCTTTATATAAAAAGGAGTCTTAGATAGTCTGGAAATATCGTAAAACGCCAAGGTAAAGGAGGGATAAGAATGAAAAAGATCGCGTCTATATCACTTCTTTTCACATGCTTGCTATTTATTGTATCGTTCGTGGCATATGCTGGGGAGGGGCGAAAAGCTCCATATTCTGGTTCCAAAGAGTACGAACGCATGAGAGGGCTTATTGGCGCATGGGAAGGGACTTCCAACATGGGGAAAGAGGGGCAGCCCATAAGGGTGGAGTATCGCCTGACCGCCGGGGGTAGCGCAATTGTCGAAACGCTCTTCCCGGGTACTTCCGAAGAGATGATTTCAGTTTACCATGATAGTAATGGCAAGCTATCAATGACTCATTATTGCATGCTCCAAAATCAGCCTCACATGAAACTCCTAAGAGCTGGTACAGACAGACTCGATTTTATGTTCGCTGGAGGGAGTAACGTTGATCCGAAGAAGGACTCGCATATGCATGCCCTAACCATTTTATTCGTCGATAAAGATCATATCGTCCACAATTGGAGTTTTTTTGAAGGCGGCAAGGAAAAGAGTGTAACGAGACTCAATTTATCTCGTGTGCATTAAACTTCAGATAGGACGGCAGTACTTGGTCCGGTTCTCTAAAATTAGGGAATAGAACGATACGGAAGGAAGTGTTGCCGGGGTTGACAGTGTCTTGAAGGTCGAACTCTGGTTTTCGTATCGAATTTGAACTCTGAACTCTGAACTCCCCAATCCTAATCTTTATTCGACGTATCTTCTTCCAATCCTCCTCCAGAGCCTAATGTCTCCCTGACCATCCCGCAGATCCTTGCGAATGCCTTGGTCTCTGTCATGGATCGATCTCGGGGCCTGTCCAAGGGGATGGAGATAATGCGGACGATTCGGCCCGGGCGGTGAGAGAGGACAACCACCCGGTCTGACATGAAACAGGCCTCGGAAATAGAGTGGGTTACCATCAGGATGGTTTTCTTCGTCTTTGCCCAGATGTCGAGCAAGAGCTTCTGCATCGATTTTCGAGTCAGATCATCCAGAGCACCAAAGGGTTCATCCATCAGGAGAAGGGGAGGGTCCAACGCGAGGGCCCGGACGATCGCCACTCTCTGCTGCATTCCGCCGGAGAGTTCTTTGGGGTAATAAGACCAGAATTTTCTGTCCAGACCTACCATTTCCAATAACGATTCAATCCGCTTCGCTTGCTCTTCTTTTCGGACCTTTGTTTTCGCGATCCGAAACGGCAAAAGGCAATTTTCAAAGACTCGATACCAGGGAAAGAGGGTAGAGTCTTGGAAGACAATCCCATATCCTCTTGCTTGCCTCAGTTCTTGAGGGGTCTTTTCTTCGATGAGGATTTCCCCATCAGAGGGGCCGCCCTCATCGCCAATATCTCCCATAAGTTCAAGAAGCGTGCTCTTTCCCGATCCCGACGGGCCAATGAGGGAAAGGAACTCGCCCTGAGCCACCTCCAGGTCGATGCCATCCAGAGCTTCTACATCGCGGTCTTTGAAATATTTCTTCACATTGGTCAAGCGGATGGCAACCGGAAGGGTTGATTGAGGATCCATCAATGTTTTTCCTTGCAGCTCTCTTGGAAGTAGTTAATTATATCTTCCCTCCCCTTGTAGGGGTGAGGGTAGGTAGAAAATGTTTTCCCCCTCACGTTCATCCTCTCCTCGTGGGGGAGAGGAGATTTTTTATTCCCATATTTCCTTAAAATACTCACTGAGAGACGGGTTGAAATCATGAACCCTCTTCTTCATTTCTTCTGTCCGGATATCGACTGTCCAGGAACTCCAATCCTCCTTTTTCGGATCCATGCCCAGAACCTGCATTTCCCAGAGGGTATGGATGGAATAGTTTATCGGGTCCTCAAGGCTCTCGCCGATATCGCCGACACAGCACATCCTCTTTTCCTGGTACCGGCGAAGTGCTTTTTCATAAAGTTCCTTCGTCGTAATTGACCCGGGGCTGATCACGGAGAGGTCGGTGAGTGGAAGTCGTGGAAGGTTTCCGACCTTCGAAACCTCAAAGATGCATTGAAAGAAGACGGGTATCAATTCCACCTTCCTCTTCAGGCATTCCTGGTAAATTCGCCGGATACCCTCTAGGCTGCCGCACGCCGTAATCACATAGACCTGCTTTGGCCGATGGTGGACAAAACCGTTTCTTAAAAAGTAAGCGATCGTTGAGCCAGAGGCAATCGCTGTATCGGGGATCAGCCAGGTATCCCCATGATATTCTCCGACAAAGTTCTCTGCACGAATCTCCCAATCCGTGCCTTCCTGGTTGAGGACTCTCTGAAGTTTGATGAAACCGGTTGCAAGAAGCAGGCGGTCATAGGGTGGGGCGTGGCCGAACGCATGCTGGAGGTCGAAAGGGTAGGCGCCCCTGAGAATAATGTATTGACACAATTCTTTGCCACTAAGTTTTTCGAAGAATAACTCAACGAAGGATTTCGCCATGTAACGGATCAGATTGAATTTTGGCCGGCCGCTGATCTCTCTTCCAAGCAGAAATTGTTGAGCAGGGTCGCTTTCGACGACATAAATCAAAGGCGGGATGGTTCGGTCATTTCGGAGATGACGCACCTCCCATGCCCTGGCACTTCCAATCGCATTGATGCTATGCGGGGTTCCTATGTTTTCGAGAAAGGTACGGTCTGTCATTAATACTCCTCCAGTCTAAGGATCAGAATGTTCGGGTTGCAGGCAACAAGCCCCAATGCCAAAATCCCTGCCTTCGTCCCGCAAGGCGGGACTTCGCGCAGGCAGGCAAATGTCAAAGGAATGTCAAAGTCAAAATCCAAAACATTTTGAGGTTTGACCTCTGGCATTTGACAATTTGGTTTATTTGGGGAATACGCCGCTTGGAAATTTCTCCGCGTAGACTTTTTTCACATCCGGCATTTTTTCCGATAGCCCAACCTTGAACATATCCCTGGCCACATTTTCCCATTTTTTCGGAAGAATGTAACCCAAACCGTTCTTCCTTGTGTCAGGGGTGATCATCAATGCCTTCATCGGAGCAACCGCATCCATCTCGTGCGCAAAGTCGAGGCCCTCGTTGGTCTTTTTCAGAATGTTAAAGGTTTCTTTTGGATTTTCGAGAGCCCATTGGAACCCTTTATATCTCCCTGTGACCACCGCCTGAACGACGTCCGGATACTTCTTGAGAATTTCTTCTGTCGTAAAGAGAACATTATCCATCCAGTCAATCCCTAAATCCTTATAGTCGACCGTGTAAAATGTTTTTCCCATTTTTTTCGCCTCGCGCTGGGCCGTGATCAATTCGTTGTAAGTCATTGCGGAGGCAATAGGCCAGGTTCCAGCCAGCCAGGGCTTGATATGCCCACCCTGGTTTTGAATGGTGAACTGTTTTTCCCATACCTTGCCAACAGCACATTTCGCTTTGGCATCGTAACCGATCCAGATGCCGAAGTCTCCCTTAATGTCTTTTGCGGAGTTAATCGGCTTCCAACTGATGATTCGCATAGCGCTCGTTTGAAAATCGACGCTCACGGCAACCAGATCGATTCCTTCCTTCTCTCTCGCCCGGATAATATTTTCAGGATAGTCATTCCCAAAGGCGATGTTCCCGGCACTCACCGAAGCAACCACCTTTTGGATCGGAGAGATCCCGGGTCCTCCCTGAACCTCCCTCACTTTCATCTTTCCGTAAAAGCCCTTATCCATGGCCACCCAGCCACCTGCTGATTCCATATGAACAAACCAGGCTTCATGGACAATGGCCTCCTTCTCCTGACCGATGGCGTAACAAGGCAGACTCATGATCGTCAACAATGCAAGGCATAATAAGAATCTTTTCATATTTATCCCTCCTCCTTTTTTAAATTGCGGATTGCGGAATTCGGATTGCGGAGTTAAAACCTAAGAAACAAATCTTTGATTCCGCATTCCACATTTCGAAATCCGAAATTGAGTCACCTCCTCTCTTCAGAAATATGCCAGGCGATCGTCTTTTTCTCAAGGAGGGTGATCATTCCGACAAAACAGAGTCCAAGCAGTGAGCAGGCGATAATGCTGGCAAAAACCCTGGGAGTGTCCATGATGTAGATCGCATCGACGATGAGAAACCCCAATCCGCGATAGGCCCCGAAAACTTCCCCCACGACGGCGCCGATGACGGCAGCGTCCAGGCAACCTTAAAGCTCGCGAATATCTGTGGAAGAGCAAAAGGAAACTGGAGATACCAAAATTTTTGCCATCTGGAGGAATGATAAGAATCCATCCATTTCATCTCTGTGGCGCCCACTGAGGCCAGGGCCTTAAAGGTCGGTCCTAAGACCGGAAAGAAAACGCAGATGACGGCGGTCACGACCTTAGACCCCATGCCACTTCCGAAGATGATCACAATGGGTGCAGCGATGGCAACGATCGGAGTGCTGTTGAGGATCACGGCATAGGGGTAGAACATCTCTTTCAAAGGCCGGTACCAGAGAAAGAGAATGGCTGCTACAATGGCGGACAAGGAGCCGACGACGAAACCGATTCCTGCCTCAAGCAATGTCATAACTGTGTGGGAGGTGAGGAGTTGTATTTTTACAATGATATAAGAGATGATCGTCGTGGGTGTGGGAAGGAGAAATTTTGGAATCTCCAGCCATCGTATGAGAAGCTCCCAGAGCAATAGAATACCGACAATGGACGCGATCGAATAACGGTTCATTTTTAATTTCGGATTTCGGAATTCGCCCGCCTGCCAAAGCACTTGTGCGGCGGGCAGGGATTGCGGAATTTTGAATGCGAAATTAAGTGTCTGAGGTTTGTGATTTGATAATCCGCATTCAGCAATCTAAAATCCACACTCATAAGCGGTTTTGGTTCTTGAATTTGCCCTGGTATGAGGCTTTTCCCTCCGTGCGCTCAAGGATGATCTGACAGATCCGGACTCCGGGTTTGAGGACGAGAGGAAAGGGCGCCAGGTTTCCGATCTCGAGCACCTGGCGATTGTCAATCCCGGGTTGAACGAATCCTGCGGTCATATGAATGACCAGGCCCATTCGGGCAAAACGGCTCCTTCCTTCAAGCCAGCCGCAGATATTGGCAGGCAACCTAATCCTTTCATGGGTAATCCCCAGTACTGTTTCCCCGGGCATCAGGGTGAAGGATTCGTCTGTCTCCAGACGTTCCGTCAGGTCTTCAATCGAGATGTTATCTTCGACAACACAGGCATTTCTCAGTTTTTTAAAAACCCTGAACTGGTTTCCCAAATGGAGATCAATGGAGCCCGGGCCGACCTGGCTCTCCTCGAAGGGTTCGATTTCGACGGTTCCCTGGCGAATTTCTTTCAAAATTTCCTCTCTTGTCAAAACTCCCATGAAATGATCCTCAATTTACAACCAAACTCCTCCCCGCCCGCCTCCCGATTTTTTACAGCTTCAGGAGGGATAAGGAACAGGTGGCATTTTATATCCGTGGTGCTCCACTTTGCAAACGAATAGCTCCAGTGGATGCAGAAGAAGACGAAATATTCTGATGGTATTCCTGGACCGATTTCACCGACATGCCTCTCCTCAAGGATTCAATCGCATTGACGACCGCCTCCGCACCGGAGAGCGTTGTGACACAAGGGATGTTGTGTGCCACGGACTGACTCCGTATGGCCACTTCATCGGTCTTGGGCTTCTTCCCGCTGGGAGTATTGATAACCAGATGGATCTCTCCATTTTTCATCTGATCGACAATATCCGGTCTTCCTTCTCCCACCTTAAGAACGGTTTGGACAGGAATGGCGTTGTTGGTCAAGACTTTAGCCGTTCCCTTGGTGGCTACGATCTCAAATCCGAGGTCGACCAGTTTCTTCGCGAGAAAGACGATGGAGCGCTTATCTTTATTCATGACGCTGATGAAGACCTTCCCGGCCAGGGGAATGTTCACCCCCGCACCGATTTGAGATTTGGCGAAGGCCATTCCAAAATCGGTGTCAATTCCCATCACTTCACCGGTGGATTTCATCTCCGGCCCCAGCACGGTATCGACTCCGTAGAAACGGTTGAAGGGGAAGACGGATTCCTTCACGGCGATATGGGGGATCTCGACTTCTCCCCGAATCCCCAGCTCCTCGAGCTTTTTCCCCACCATCACTTTGGCAGCCACCTTCGCCCAGGGAACTCCGGTCGCCTTGCTGATGAAAGGAACCGTTCTGGAGGCTCTTGGATTGACCTCCAGGACATAGATGGTATCGTTCTTGATTGCATACTGAATATTCATCAAACCGATGACCTGGAGCTCCTTGGCCAGGGCGTAGGTGTTTCGTTTCAGACCTTCGATCAAATCATCGCTGAGAGAATAGGGAGGAGTGACACAAGCGCTATCCCCGGAATGGATCCCGGCCTGTTCGATGTGTTCCATGATCCCCGCGATGACGCAGGTTTCTCCGTCAGCGACCGCATCGACATCGATCTCGATGGCGTCCTCCAAAAATTTGTCGATGAGAATCGGATGTTCAGGAGAGGCCTCCACAGCACGACGGGCAAAGCCTTCCAACGCTTCCTCATCGTAAACGATCTCCATGGCCCTTCCTCCCAACACGTAAGAGGGCCTCACGACGACCGGATAGCCGATCTCTTCGGCCACCCTTCTCGCCTCCTCCACGGAATTTGCCGTGCCGTTCCAGGGCTGGATGAGACGCAACTTCTTGAGAAGTGCCTTGAAGCGTTTTCGATCTTCCGCCAGGTCAATGTTGTCAGGACTCGTTCCAACGATTTTCACCCCCGCCCTTTCCAAGGGCACCGCCAGATTGAGAGGGGTTTGGCCTCCAAACTGGACGATCACTCCATCCGGGTTTTCGGCATTGACAATGTGAAGGACATCTTCAAAGGTGAGGGGCTCGAAATAGAGTTTGTCAGAGGTGTCGTAGTCCGTGGAGACGGTTTCCGGGTTGGAGTTCACCATGATCGTCTCATACCCCAATTCTTTTAAGGCGAAGGAGGCGTGGACACAGCAGTAGTCGAATTCGATCCCCTGGCCGATTCGATTGGGGCCTCCCCCTAAAATCATAATCTTCTTTCTCGAAGAGACCTTGGATTCATCTTCTGCTTCATACGTCGAATAGTAATAGGGGGTATAGGCTTCAAACTCCGCCCCGCAGGTATCCACTAATTTGTAAGTGGGAAGGATCCCCTTCTCCTTTCTCCTGTCCCGGAGAATGGCTTCATCAAACCCGAGGAGGTGGCCCAGCTGATGGTCGGAGAAGCCGAACTCCTTTGCCTTCCTCAAAAGAGGATCCGGAAGTTGAACCTGGTCAGGAGTCAGCGTCTTTTTCCAGAGATCCAGGTCCCCTACCTTCGTTCCAAAAGACTGGATCTCCTTCTCAAGGTCGGTGATCTCTTGAATGTTGGTAAGGAACCAGGGATCGATCTTTGTCAGCTCGTGGATCTCCTCGACCTTCATCCCCAGGAGCAAAGCATGTCGAATGTAAAAGATCCTCTCCGCATTGGGAGTGGAGAGCTTTTTCTTCACTTCTTGAAAGAGATTGGCCCGTGCGCCTTCACCGGAGCTCTCCGCGGGGAAGGGGAATTTGTCCCTCCCATCCGCTCCAAGACCATGTCTTCCGATCTCCAAAGACCGGAGACCTTTTTGGAGCGCTTCTTTGAAAGTCCGGCCGATGGCCATGGTTTCACCGACCGACTTCATCGAGACAGTCAGCGTTGGATCTGCTCCGGGAAATTTTTCAAAGGTGAATCTTGGGATCTTCACCACACAATAGTCAATCGTGGGCTCAAAACAGGCAGGCGTCTTTTTCGTAATGTCATTCGGAATCTCGTCAAGGGTATATCCCACCGCGAGCTTCGCCGCCATCTTGGCGATTGGGAATCCGGTCGCTTTGGAGGCGAGGGCTGAAGAACGGGAAACCCTGGGGTTCATTTCAATGATGACCATTCGTCCGTCCTCCGGGCGAATAGCGAACTGGATGTTCGATCCTCCCGTCTCGACTCCTATTTCTCGAATGGCTCGAATGGCTCCGTCCCTCATTCTCTGATATTCTTTGTCGGTTAACGTTTGAGCAGGGGCAACGGTGATGCTATCCCCCGTATGGACGCCCATGGGATCAAAATTTTCAATCGAACAGACGATGACGACATTGTCATGGAGATCCCTCATCACCTCCAGCTCGAACTCCTTCCAACCGAGAACGGACTCTTCAATTAAAATCTCTCCGATCATACTCCACTCAAGTCCACGGGCTGCCATCTCTTCGAGTTCTTCGATATTGTAGGCCACTCCACCCCCTGTCCCTCCCAGGGTGAAACTGGGCCGGATAATCAGAGGAAAACCGATTCCCTTCGCCACCTCCAAGGCTTCGGTCAGCGAATAGGCAAGCCCGCTCTTTGGAAGGTCGAGGCCGATCTTCCTCATCGATTCCTTGAAGAGATTCCGATCTTCTCCTTTCTTGATGGCCTCATATTTTGCCCCGATCATTTGAACGCCGTATTTCTGGAGCACTCCAGACTCATGGAGGGCGACGGATACGTTGAGGCCCGTCTGACCGCCTAAGGTGGGGAGAAGGGCATCCGGTTTTTCCCGGTCGATGATCTTTTCCAAAATTTCCGGAGTGATAGGCTCGATGTAAGTCCGGTCGGACATCTCAGGATCGGTCATGATGGTGGCAGGATTGGAGTTGACCAACACCACTTCGAAACCTTCTTCTTTTAAAGCCTTACAGGCCTGAGTGCCGGAGTAGTCAAATTCGCAGGCCTGGCTGATCACAATGGGACCGGAACCGATGATCAGGATTCTTTTGATGTCTGTCCGCTTAGGCATTGGAGTGGAGCTCCATCATCTTCACAAATTCTCCAAAGAGGTCTTGCGTATCGTGAGGCCCCGGCGAAGCTTCGGGGTGGTATTGTACGGAAAAGATCGGAAACCGTTTGTGCCTCATCCCTTCGAGGGTCTGGTCGTTGAGATTGATCTGGGTTAATTCAACCTCCGCCGGATCCAGCGAGTGAGGGTCAACGCAGAACCCATGATTTTGAGAAGTAATCATCACCTTCCCTGTTTTCAAATCTTTGACAGGTTGATTGGCCCCACGATGGCCGAATTTCAATTTAAACGTTCTTCCTCCAAGAGCTAATCCCAAGAGCTGGTGTCCCAGGCAGATGCCGAAGATCGGTTTTTTCCCAATCAGTTGGCGGATCGTCTCAATGGCATAGGGAACTCCCTCCGGGTCGCCCGGACCATTAGATAAAAGAATCCCGTCCGGCTGAAGGGCGAGGATAGATTCTGCGCTGGAAGGGGCGGGAAGAACGGTAACGTCACAGTTCCAATCGTAAAGGGAACGAAGAATGTTATATTTGATACCATAGTCGAGAGCGACTACCTTTGGTCGAACGCGAGGGGCGGGGGATGGTGGATGGTGATTCAAAAATTGAGAATCATTACCACTCGTCCATGGGAAGGATTTCCCACAAGTCACCTCCTTGACGAGGTCCCGACCGATCAGGCCCGGAGAGGCCTTGGCTTTTTCAATCAGACGATCCCTGTCGAGGTCGTCCGTGGAAAGGACAGCCTTCATAGCACCCGCCTGGCGGATATGCTTGGTGATGGCGCGAGTATCCATGCCCTCCGCTCCCATAATGCGGTGACGGGTCAAATAATCGGAAAGAGAGTTGTCTCCACGCCAGTTGCTGAAGATAGGACTGTTCTCTTTGACAATGAACCCCTCCACCTTCGGGCCCTGGGATTCGATATCCTCTTGATTGATTCCGTAGTTTCCGATGAGCGGATAGGTCATGATGACAATCTGGCCTTTATAAGACGGATCGGTGAGAATCTCCTGATAGCCGGTCATGCTCGTATTGAAGACAACTTCTCCCGTCTTTTCTCCCAGAAACCCGAACGACCACCCTTCAAATACCACCCCGTCCTCTAAAGCCAATATAGCTCTCTGCCTTGATTTCATCCGCGGCTCCGTATTCCTGAATTGCCCCACCCTCCTTTTATAAACGGGGAGGTGTAAAAAATTTCCTCTCTGCACAAAGGGCGGGCGAGGATGTCGAGAAAGTCTTACAGCGGCACCTCTTCACATGGACTATGTGCAATTAAAAAGTTTAACAGGCATTGGGCCCTTACCAAGCTTTCGTTAGCTTTGCCTTAAGAAACCGCAATTGTAAAACTTTAGAGATATTCTTGCCCGCCCACCTCACTGAATTTTTTCACAGCTTCGGGGCGGGAGGGGGATTTCGTTTCCCCATAAAAAAAGACCCCCGGTCCTGTCTGAACAGGAACGAGGGTCTTTAAGTTGTCTCACTTGTTTGACCATAAATTTTCTTTACTTCATTTTTGCTTTTTTAACACACCTGCTTCTGATTGTCAATCTTTCCCCGTCATCGGTAATGAAGATCATAAGCTTCAACTTGCCCGGGTTTGCAGCCTGAAGGCTGCGGCCGCAATTCATCAATTGCGATCAGGCATACATGTATATCTTCGTCTTGGTGGGTCTGGCCATCAGTTTTTCGATTCTTGCGTGAATCTTCTTTCTGTCCGGATTTTTTTCCCATGATTTCCAGTCTTCGACGTTTTGCCACGTGGTGATCACAATATAGTTATAAGGATCGTCTTGCGCCCGAAGTGTCTCTCCTGAGATATATCCCTTTGAGGGAATGGCTTTGGCTCTCAACTTCCTGAGTATTTCTGCAAAATCCCTTTCTTTTCCCTTCTTCACCTTCCGATCGATAATGATCCTCACCGCCATCGTTTTCCCCTCCGCAATTTTCTTGGATCATACCAATTATCTTCGTAGATTTCAAGCAAAAGTTACGTTCGTCGGTAATCCTTCAGTAGCATCGGCATTTATTGCCGACGGACTCCGCTACTATAAAAATTCTCCCGCAACTGAGGCATTACATTGGTTGCGGTATATTGAAGTTCACTATGAAGAGGGTAGGGGGAGGGCAAATCAGTGCAAATTGAAAAATTAGCATTTCAAAATTAACAATGGTGTTTAAACTCTCAATGCTCAATATTCATTGTCCATTTTGCAATGATGGTTTAGTGATAACCTTCCAGCTCCCCCTTGGGCAGAATCCATCGAAAACTCTCGGGCGTGATGGTTCTTGTCTCTCCATCGATACGAGCCGTGAGATGGCCGTTTTGCCGGGAGAAACCCAGGCTAAAGATATCTTCCAGCTTCATCAGGCGGCCCATGATTTCTTCCCACTTTTTATCATCAAGCGTTTGTACGGCACAGCTCTTATATTGTCCTTCTTCCAACCTCTCCTTGGGGTCGTAGAAGATCGCTTCTCCGGCAGAGGCGCCTGCCAGGATCTTGGCTCCGGAGTAAGGAGAGTCCATGTGACGGAGCATTCCGTCATACCCCCGGAAGAGGCCGAGCATGATGACGGATCCACCCATTAAGGCTTGGCAGAGATGCTCGTACGCAGTCCCCACGATGTTCACCTCAAGCCCCGGGCCTCGAGGATCGCTTACCGCGCAGACCCACCCCCGGTCTACGACGTTGCCGAGGATATTAAATGTTCCTCCCTTTGCAGAGTATCCCGTCACCTTTCCCACGTCACCGTGGATCTCAAGTGTTCCGGAATGCATGACCATTCCGGTGAAGTTCTGAGCATGGCCATGGACACGAATCAAGGTTCCCATGTTGAACGCACCACAATACTCGCCCGGGCTTCCATAGACATCCATGATAGAATCGGAGGTATTACCGGATCCCATACCCATGCCAATCCCCCGCTGGCCTTCCGCCCTGTAGACGATGAATCTTCTCCATCCCATCCGATGGGCATGGTCGAGAAAACAGCTCAACACCTTCAACGGGTCGATGCCTTCGGGTCGAAACCCCCGGCTGTCAACGATCAAGATCTGGTCTGTTCCCTCAGGTTTTTCAAGCTTTCCAGCATTGGCCAAGCTAACGCGAACGATTCCATTTTCACCGTTCACGCGATCCAACGCCGAGTTGATATGGTCTTCGAGGATATGTTGAAGGGTCCCTCTGTCTTTATCTCCGGTTTCCCAACCCGGCAGATAATCGTGGATTCGGGTCAGCTCCTTTACGGCCTGGGCTGTTGAAGCGTTCCTCGTTATCTCCTCCAAAGCGGTTGTGAATTCGCCAAACCCCCATCGGGATAGCCGATCTCGCACAAAGGCGGAAGGATCGGATATTTTCTCGATTCCTATGCCGCCGGATAGCGAAGAGATTGACTTCGCAGAAGGGTACGTCCCATGGGGAATATCCAGCCGTTTGCCGAATTTGTCTAATACCTCGTGGCCTGTGATTTTTCCCTTCTCGTTGTAGAAGACCCTGCTCACCATGCCTGTGTTGACTGTGAAGGTTAAGGGTGGGTGGGTGTTTCGCACGATCCCCAGACGATGAAGCTCCTGCAACCCTGCATCACTCCCTTGTTTCTCGGAACAGATAATGCTCACGAAATTATCTCCGTCGTCATAGAGCATTGCCACGTTGGGCCGAAGCAAGGACGGGTCGATAATGTCCAGCCGCTCGATGACCCTGCGATAGGGGTCGATCCGGCCGCAAAGGTACTGGTATGGACCATCCGGAGCGCTTTCCAACTCCACCTCCTGGATATGCTCGAAGCGATCCTTTATCTCAGGAGGCAACTGGGTCAGCTTCCACCCTGTCGTGGGTGAAAAAGATTCGACAAGAGCGTCGAAGGGATAATGGAGGTATTGGCTGAGCAGGTGAAGTTTAAGAGACGCCACGGCTGTATCCGTTTGAGCCAAAGGCGTCAGGTTGAACTGTGAGATTCGATTCAGCATCGTGCGATAATTCGTCGTCTCCCCATTATGGGTCAGGGCTGTGTGAAGCTCAGCAAAGGGGTGGGCATTCATCTGGTCCACCACAGAACCAGTGGCCAGGCGCCGATGGATAACATTTACAGGCGCTTCTGGAAGCTCCCATGGGATTTCCCGGCCATCGCTCTTCCAGCAGCCGGAGTTTTTACCGCACGACATCACCGCCGCCTTCTTCTGCAAAACCTCTGCGTAGTTCTCCCGAGTGATGTTTCGGGAAAGCCGGTAGATGTACTCGTCCTCGGCCTCCTGCAAGAAATCTATGTTCGTTCTGTAATTCTCAACGGTCAGATCTCGGTAGCGCATCTGGCGGGGCGGCCAGATGGGATCCTTCAACAGGTCCTTCTCTACAAAGCGACACAGCTCTTCACGTCGCACCCGTACAAAGAATCGGAACACATCGCCCGGATCTTTCTCGCCAAAGAGCCGGAAATCCTGCTCATGGCCTTCCTGATCGAGCCGATACGGGAAACGGCACTTCTCGAGATCGCCGTCGAAATCATCCAGTTCGACCCCTGTGAAATAGTGGTCAGCGATTTCTTTCATAATATGACGGCGCTTGACCAAGACCTCCTGCCTGGCTCGCCGACGAAGTTCTGTCGGATCCAGAGCCGCTTCTCTGGACGCATATTCCTGTTCTACGTCGGATTGAAGTATGCCCTTGACCAAGACCTGCAGGGCATAGTGTTCCATATAAAGCGGGTAACAGCCTCCTTTCCAAATTCCAACCCCATCCATGCCCCGGTTACCCATACGTTCAAGCATCAAGTCCATTACGTGACTCGGGATGAAATGGTTGGAGACAATGGCAGCGACTCCACAATCCGAGGGAGCGGGCATTGGATTGGCCGTAACTTGCTGGAAGGTTTCTTCCGGTCTGCCGAAAGGCCGTGTCCGTGAAACTTCAGCCCTGCGACGGCGACGCTCTCGAACTCTCTCTTCGAGAAGTGGCCATTGGATGCATTCATAATGGCCCCGAAGCTCCCGAATGTCTTTCATACCCAAGGCCGCAAGGGCCCTGATCGTCTGAGCCTGGAGAATTGAACGGAAGTTGATGATCTGTTGGGCGTTTATTTCGACGTTGCGTAAAAGCTGCATTCTCGGTTCAATGGTGGAGATGCCGCTTCGGCACCCTGACTCGCAGTTGCGGTCCCGAACACAGCCGATGGCCACAAGGTCTGCGGTACCCAGGACGACGCCATCGAGTCCCAAGGCGATTCCCTTGATCACGTCTCCCCATGTGCGAAATCCGCCGCTTCCCATGAAAACGACGGTGTCTCTCAATCCGTCGTCCATCAATTTTTCATGGCAAAGGGAGATCGCATACTCCATGTGCATTCCCATCTGGCCCTTGATAATGTCCGGAGCTGCGCCGGTGCCTCCACGGGGACCATCCAACCAGACCTCGATCAGCATCTGGTTATCCTTGGCGATGCGGGCGAGGCCGGAAACGATGAATTCAATATCGGGAGAGGGCGAAACCTTGATGCAGATGGTCGTACGACGGTTGATCATGCGGACCGCATCGATGAATGCCTTCACATCTTCAATCGAGTAGCAATTGTGGAAAGGGAAGGGCGAGATAAGGCTGACGCCTTCGGCCACCCCCCGGAGCCTCGACACCAGACCAAAGACTTTTCGTCCGAGCAGGTGACCCCCGACCCCTTGTTTCGCTCCCTGGCTATAGGCGATCACCACGCGGCGGGCACGCCGGATACTTTCCTTGGTCACTCCAAATAATCCCGTCTTGAGCTGGGTGGAGACATAAGGCTCGTCTTCGGCCGTGACAATTGGAACGTACTGGACCGGCATGGAAGCCGGATATTTTCCGAGTGCATCCAGCAATCCCTGAAATTCAGGGGATTCGTCCAGCTCTTGCCGAACCCTCTTGATCAGCTCCTCCACTGGGATGAGTTTTCTCTCTTCTATCAATTGTCCCAAAAGGGCCACTTGTTGATCCGTTAAATCCAGGGGATTCCACTTCGAATCAAGGATGAAAAAAGTCGGGTATCCGCCCTCGCCGGTATCCATCTGCGTCCCGAGGGCTCGCGTTGCCAAAACTCGGGCGCGCCAGGTCCCCGGCCCGATCGACCCAACAGACATTCCGGCCCCGATAAAGGGTGCCTTCAGCCGCAATTGAGGCGCGATCTGAAGAGCGGTTGACACCTCCTCCAGCTTTCCTTCCGGGATCGCGTCAGGGTTCTGCTGGAATTGGACCTGAATAAAATCGAAGCCGTCTCCAAGATTGCCTCGCTCCTCCGTATGGCTCAGAAGAAGCGCTTCGCGGTCTCCACTGGCCATGCGGCCAACGGATGCAATGAGGGAGGCCGGCCAGACATAATCGCGGTCGAAGATGCGATAGCATGATGCCTTCAGGTCACAATTGTAGAACCGGTGCGGGAGCTGCGTGGGCTGGATCAGAGCCGCCAACTGGCTGTATCGCCATCCAAAGCCGTCTCCCTCTCTCTGTATGCGAGCCCGGTTGCTTTGGCTGTTTCGTTCCAGGCGGCCCTGGTTCTTAAAGATGTCGTAAACCCGCTCCTCGAGGTCGTCAAAAATGAGCAACCGGTTCTCTTCGCCCACGGTCTTTCTGATCTCTTTAAACCCGGAGGCACCGAGAACCTCAATGATCTGAACATTCCATACCCGGATGAGGCTGGTGATTCGCTTTGCCAATGCGGGTGCATCAAGCGAAATCCGGATCGCTTCGCCTCTGAGGAATCTCTGCCGTGCCATTGGATCGACGGTCAACAACACGGGCCAATCGATCTTTATTCCGTTGGCACCCCGTTGGATTGTTTTTTGCGAATCCGCTGCAGAGCGGATTCCTCCGGCCGCAAGGATTGAAAACCGGTGACGCAGTTTTTGCTCGACCAGAAATCGATGAACCGCGGGCACGGCATCCGTGGTGGGATAGTATCCTTTGTCCGCGTCGTAATCCGACGTGAGACACAAAATATCAAAAGGTGATCCGAATAAGGATTCCAGTTTTTGCTGGAACACCGGCGTTGGCCTGAGCTCCGAGTCCACATCATCCTTATTGATCTTTATGACGGCGGAGAGAACAGCGGATCCAAAGAAGAGACGTTTCAAATTATCGATCCGTCCCAGAACCGTGTCGTCCAGTTCGATTTCTATCAAATCGCAAGAATGATTCTGAAAGACTTCAGGCCACCTCTTCCCCGCGGCCAGGTTCCTAACATCGTTTGCAGTCAATCGGAGAATCAGAGAATGCGTTCGATCCCCGATCTTCGACCCGTATTTCTCAACTTCTTCTAACCGGAGGGTAAGACGGGTCCCCGTGGTTCGGGCGGCCTCCAACATGGAGTCCAATAAGGTTTCTCCCCCGTCCATCGGCATCACGTCGAGGATGAGAGGCGTCTTCAGCCCGATCAGGCGAGGGGCAGGGGTCTCGATCCCGTGTCCGTTGAACGTCAGATATTTCGGCCGCTGACCCAGCTGGACAACGATGGCGTCCGCGGAGCTTTCATACAGGAGATTCTGCGCGGGGCCTACGATGTGAAAGTGACCGAAACGAATGCCGTCGTTGCCGGAGCCGCGGTGTGGGTCTCCCTGACCCGTGCCAGAAACAGGAATCTTACCCGTCGTCGCTTCCAGGTCGATCCGGGTGATGACTTCGCCTTTCCAGTACGGGTCATCCAAGCTGAGATAGTCCGGATGCAGTTCCACGGACGTGGCTGGTAGTCCGGCTGCGATCTGCGGGCACCGTTCCAGGCAGGCCCCGCAGCCGCGACAGAGGGATTCGTCCGCAATCACAACCTTACGGGGATCGGACTCATCACGCTTCCGCACGCTATACATGCAGGCATCGACACAGGTGCCGCAATGAAGACAATATTCTTCATCAATGAGGACACGGTACCTCGGGAAGGTCTGGCGCTGTTCGTGAATCTTCTGATCGAAACCCGTTCGGATCACATCGAGAAATCGGTAAAAATCCGGGCTATTCTCTACTTCCTGGATAAAGTTTGTTATCTCCTGAATCGGAAAATCGATGGTTCGGGATAGAAACTTCTCCAGTTGATCGTAAAGCTCGCGATGCTTCAGATTCACCTGGCATTCTTCATCGCAACGTCCACAGTGAAGACAGAAGTAGAGCGGCAAGACTTTCGAAAGTTCGAGCTTCTTCGTTTCCAGTGCCCTCTTCATGGTGAGCAGCTTTCCTCTGGCCGTAAAGGTTTCATCCCCGGTCGCACGATAAACAGGACATCTGGATACGCAATTTCCACATTGGGCGCAGGCGAAGACGTCATTTGAGATTCCTTCAATTCCCTGGGGAGCAATCGTGATGCGCCGCCGAAGGGTCTTTTCCGGAATGATGGAGAACAACTTGAAAAGAAGCCATTGGGTCGAGGAGAGCTCGAGATTAAAGACGTCAGAATGGAATAGTATTTTTTGCAGAGGACCCAGTCTCCCTGAAACAGAGAAGAATTTTCCTGGATTGAGGATTCCGGCAGGATCTACGACCTTTTTGTATTGGCGCAGTTGTTTCAACTCTTCTTTGGGGTAGAGGTCGCGTAAGAAAGGTGTGTTCCAGATTCCCAATCCATAAGGCTTCCCATGGTAAAACTGAACGGCCAGCCTGACCATCATTGGAACGAGCAAGAGGTCTGCATAAAAAATGGCCTTCCGATGGTCAGAGGCCACCATGGCAAGAAATAGGACTTGTTCTTGACTGATGAGATGAGAAGATGGATAAAAAGTTACACCGAGACGTTTGCCCCATTCGCTGATTTTCTCAAAGTAGGCAGCGACTTGATCCAGAGGGAGAAGCACCTCCGTGGCCAGAAGAGACGGCCCAAGATGCTTGATGGACATGGGGAGGAACCGCTCTTCCCAGAGGTAACGGGCTGATGCTTCATCAGCTGGTTGAATGCCGTGCTCATTCAGATAGGCCTTGAACTCATGGGCCTGCCCTTCGTCGGCAAATGCGACCAGGACCACGTTCTTATCCTCAATCGACATTTTTCCATTTGATTGTTCCTTGAGGACGCGCACCAATTCGGTGTGGTAAACGATCACGTCATGAGGCTTGAGCAAGGGGTGATGGGAAACCTGCTTTGCAAAGGCATAGGCAGCCGACGTCCTTTCGAAGGAGAGAACGAAAGGATACCATTGTGAGGGTCGTTGGTCGACCTTGAGCGTAGCTCTCACAATAATTCCCATCTGCCCTTCAGTGGAAAGGAAGTAACCAATTTCTGGATCGTCAGCCTTCAGATCTCGTGCTTTGCCTTCGGGTGTGATCACCCGTATGGAGATCAGCTGATTTCGCACCGGGCCATGGCTGAAGGTGCCAAATCCCATGCCTCCCGTGGCCATCCATCCCGCGAGCGTCCCGCCCTTCCCTGAAGTCATGCTGAGGAGGGTGAGGCCATGGTGTTCGAGTTGACGATGGATGTCGAGAAATCTTGCGCCCGGACCGACTGTGAGCTGGAAGGCCGCAGAGTCAACCTCAATCTTGTCCATGAAGCTGAGATCGATGAGTATTCCTCCCCGGGTAGGGACTGCTCCGCCATATCCCCAGGTTCCAGCGCCCCGAACGGTCACTGGGATTTTATGCTCTCGGGCAAAGGCAAAGATCTCCAGCAGGTGTTCTTCAGCGGCAGGCTGGAAAATGATATCCGGCAAACTCTTCAGCATGAGGTCCCGGATCATGAAAGGAAGATCGACGTTCAAGTCATTGCGGTAATATTCGAGTTTCTTGGGATCATCAATCATCCTCAGGCCGGGATTCCGGTGTAAGAAGTTTTCGAGATCTTTGCTCCAAGTAAGTTTCTCACCACTTACCATACGGTTTTCCTCGCTTTACCTCTGCAATTTTACAAATCAATTAAAGATAACCCACGGATGAAGAAAACTCAATCTGTTCCGCTTCCCCTGAGACAGGGGACTTCCCGGCGGCTCGGCTCGCCACGGGGTGAGGAGGGGACAGGAAATAGAAAATGACGCGCCCTCGACCAAAGGGGGCGCGTCAAATCCGCTGGCAGTGAATGCCTGCGCTGCCATATTTTTGGGAACATCTGGAAGTATCTTTTTCAACCTAAGATCTTGTGGTTGAAATCACTTCATTTCATTCTTAAAGATCGAAGTAAAGGTGAAATTCATAAGGATGAGGCCGGAGCCTCACTGCATCGATTTCCTTCTCCCGTTTGTATTCGATCCAAACGTCAATGACATCCTGTGTGAAAACCCCTCCCTCGAGGAGGAACTTGTGATCTTTTTCAAGGGCGTTAAGGGACGCATCGAGAGATCCTGGAACGGTTTTGACCTTCTCCTTGTCTTTGCCAGTCAGGTGATAGGTGTCTTTATCCATAGGTTCTCCTGGATCAAGCTTTCGTTTAATTCCGTCCAGCCCTGCCATGAGCATGGCTGGGAAGGCCAGGTAGGGATTACACGTGTTGTCCGGAGGCCGGAATTCAAGGCGTTTGACTTTTGGATTTTCGCTATAGACAGGAATTCGAATTGCCGCGCTTCGGTTTCTTTTTGAATAAGTAAGGTTGACCGGCGCTTCATACCCTGGGACCAGCCGCTTGTAAGAATTGGTCGTGGGGGCACAGAACGCCATCAATGCATCTGCATGGGCCAGCAAGCCCCCGATATAGTATTTCGCTATCTGACTGATTAGGGCATATCCCTTCGGGTCGAAGAAGATGTTTTTCCCATTCTTGAAGAGACTCTGATGGGTATGCATGCCGCTTCCATTATCGCCAAAGAGAGGCTTCGGCATGAAAGTAGCTGCCTTGCCATGCTTCTTGGCAACGTTCTTGACGATATATTTATAGAGTAAGCAGCTATCCGCCATCTTAACAAGGCCACCATATCTCATATCGATCTCGGCCTGGCCTGCAGTCGCAACCTCGTGGTGATGAACTTCAACGTCAATTCCCGCCTTGATCATCGTCAGAATGATTTCGCTTCGAAGATCCTGCTGGGAATCGGTGGGAGGAACCGGGAAGTATCCCTCTTTATACCGCGGTTTGTATCCCAAGTTCGGTTTCTCATCCCTTCCGGAATTCCATTGGCCTTCTACTGAGTCGATGTAGTAGAACCCGCAACGCTCATTTTGATCGAATCGAATGTCATCAAAGATGAAGAATTCCATTTCAGGGCCCCAGTAGCTCTGATCGGCAATGCCGGAGCTTTTTAGATATTCCTCGGCCTTTCTCGCCACATACCTCGGGTCGCGGCTGTAGGGCTGTTTCGTCACAGGATCAGAAACACCGCAGATTATGCTCAGCGTCGGGACTTCGCAGACCGGATCGATAATCGCGGTGGACGCGTCTGGCATCAGGAGCATGTCGCTTTCTTCGATCTTTTGAAAGCCTCGGATACTGGAACCGTCAAACCCAATCCCCTGGTCGAAGATACTTTCCTTCGGATCTTCCTCGGATATTTCCGAAGCGGGCAATGAAAAATGCTGCCACAACCCGGGGAGATCGATAAACTTTAAATCGACAATTTGAACACCGTTGTCCTTGATCATCTTCACCACATCTTTGGGACTCATAGAATTGTTCCTCCTGTCTCATGGGATTTTGAAATCAATAAAAGGGCGCCCCCGTGCTTGAGACGACCTTGTCACCTCAATACAGCGGTGTATGGGTCGAATCTAAGAGCAAATTACATGCCATCACGACTTATGTATGCGGATAAATTTCTATTTTATAATTCATTGAAATCAAATGGAATATTTTTCATTCCGATGGCTGTTGTAATCTGAGAAATGATTAAGGATCAAGAAAGATGATGGATTTTAGGCAGGCTGTCTAAAAAAGGCAAACCATCCAATAATCCAGTATAAAAGGATTGACAAAGGCAAATCGTTCTCATAGATTTAAGGAAAGGTCAGATCGAAAAAATCGGGAGAAAAATTTTATGGACTTAGAAAAACTCTTGGAGCTGGCGAAAAAACTGGATTCGAAGAAGAAGGAAAAGAAAGAAGAGGCGGAGAAGTTTCAAAAATTCTTTGAACGATTTCATCTCTTGAACCGGGCCTATTTAGACAAAGAGACCTTTGAAAAGGCTCAGGGGTCCATCTCGTCCACGGCAGAGGCAGTTGCAAACACGATTCGATATTTGGATGCCGAGATTACCCGGCTGAGAAATAAAAGGATGAAACTGCCTCTTGAAAATGTGGAATTGGGCGAGTTGCAAAAAATCCAGACCAAGAATGAGATGCTGCTGAAGGACTATCTGGCTGACAAAAAATAGGGACACACCCCCCTCTGGCAAAACATGTGGAATGATCGAATCGATGGGATGTGTCCCTATTTTAATCGGAGGAAGAGCTTGGTGTGGTCCATTCGGGAAATTTTGGAATCCAAAAGCGTAGCGGTCGTCGGAGCATCGAGGGACCCGGAGAAGCCGGGAGCGCAGCTCCTCAAAGCTCTGAAGAGAGTCGGCTATCAGGGCCGGGTGGCGGGTGTCAATCCACAGGGGGGGCAAGTTTTCGAAACGCATTTGTATCGCAGCCTGCAAGAGGTTCCTTTTCCTGTTGACCTGGCGGTTTTACACATTCCCCCGAGGTTGATCGCTGAGGCTTTGAAGGAATGCAGCCGTAAGGGTGTAAAGGGAGTGGTCATTTCCGCAGAGGGGTTTGCGGAGGCCGGTCCGGAAGGAGCAAAATACCAGGAGGAGGTGAGAGACATCCTCCGATCGACGGGCATGAGAGGGTTTGGACCTAACACCTTGGGCCTGGTGAACACGGAGAACGGATTGACCACTTCCTATTTTGCCACTCCCCGCATGATGAGGCCTGGGCCTATTGGGTTTGCTGCCCAATCGGGGATTTTCATAGGAGCCCTTCTCCGGTATTTAAGCTCCTTTGAAGGTTGCCAGCTTTCCAAAGGAATTGGGCTGGGTAACAAAGTGGATGTGGACGAATCCGATGCGTTGTCCTATTTGGTGGATGACGAGCAAACGGAAATCATTGGGATGTACCTGGAGGACGTGCGCGACGGCCGCCGATTTTTGGAAACAGTAAGGAAGGCAGTGGCCAGAAAACCTGTGCTTCTGATCAAAGGAGGACGAACTCAGGAAGGAAGCCGGGCCATGGCATCCCATACTGCCAGCATGGCAGGGGAAGACGCCGTGTTCGAGGGTGCCATGCGCCAGGCGGGTGTTTTGCGCATGACCGGGGTCGATGATTTCGTCCGGACGCTGAAAGGATTTCTAAACATGCCCCTTCCTCAGGGAGGCCGACTTGCCTTTGTCACCTACAGCGGGGCACAAGCCATCATGAGCATCGATGCCGCGGTAGAGCACGGGCTACAGGTGGCCCGTCTGGGACAGACTACGCGCGAAAAAATCTCCAGGGTGATTGCCACCCCTTCCAAGACTCGGAATCCTGTGGACCTTTTTCCCGATATGCTGGCTCATGGATTTGAAAAGACCTCCATGGAGATTTTGAAGGCCCTCTTGGAAGACGATGGGGTGGACGGAATTATTTGGATCTCCTTTGCCAATCGGGGGCCTGAAATCCACCGGCCTATGGCGGACCTGCTTGTGCAGCAACGCCCCAAGCCGGTCTTCTTCTCCCTTTTGGGGGCCCAAAAAGATAAAGAGGCCTGTGAGGGCTTTCTGGAAGGGAACCGCATTCCCTGCTATGATTTTCCGGAGCACGCGGTTCGAGTCTTTGCCCATATGTGGAGATACAGTAAAGCGAGGAAAAGGAACTAAGGGCGAAGGACATAGGACGGAAGCCTAAGGCGCAAATGGAATAGCCTGTTGCAGACAGGAGGGAGGAGACGGGGGCTGAGAAAGTCTTAGAGCGGCAACCATTTACATGTGAGATTCAGACATTCCATATCCTTGAGATGCCCCCATTTTCCACAAGCTCCGATTAGTCATTCCTAAAAGACCGCATTCTGAGACTTTGGAAGCCGACCGTCTCTTCCCTCAACGCCATGAGGATGACACGGTCTCCTTGGCGCGAAGCGGCACTCGCCGTTCAGGGAACCAATACGATCTTCCCGAATGCCGTTGCTTCTATAACCTTTCGGTGAGCACGGGGCGCATCCGCCAACGGCATTTCTTGGCCGATGACCGGCCGTAGCGTGCCGTTCTCCAAACCGGCGCCGATGGCAGCATGAATACTGGTCGTTTCGCGCTCTGTGGCGTTAAAGACGGACATCCCCAAGATTGCGGCTTCCCGGCCAATCGCGTCGCGAGGATTGACCTCCACCGTGCCCCGGCTTCCGATGACCACTACCCGGCCACCTTTGGCAAGAATCCCTAAGTCCTTGCCCAAGTTCACGTTGGCTAACAATTCCACAATGACGTCCACGCCACGGTTCTCCGTCAGTCTGAGAACATCCTCAAAATGATCTGAGCTGCGATGGTCCAAGACGTGATGAGCTCCCTGCTCAGCCGCGAGCTGACGCCCTGGCTCAGTTCCGGCAGTTCCGATAACCGTCATTCCTGCGGCTCGGGAAAATTGAAGTGCTGCAATCCCTACGGCGCCGCTGGCCCCGTGAATCAAGACAGCTTCACCCGGTATGGCTCGAGCACGCTGGAAAAGGGCCCGGTAGGCGGCGCTGTAAGGCACATTCAAGGCCGCGCCCTGGGAATAAGTGACTCTGGGGGGGAGAGAATGCACCTGGGACTCTAAGCAAAGTGCCTTCTCGGCGTACGCGCCGCTGATTGTACCAGATGTGTAGACCCTGTCGCCCGCCTTGAAGCATTTCACTCCTTCACCTACAGCCTCGACTATGCCGGAGGCATCGCTGCCAGGAATGTAGGGCAACTTTGGTTTTAGGGCATAGATTCCTGCCCGAATGTAAGTATCTACCGGGTTGACTCCTATGGCGTGAATCTTAACCAAAACCTGTCCGAGGCCACACGAGGGGTCCCCCACCTCTTCAAGCCGCATCTTTTCCGGCTCGCCGAACTCATGAACGCGAATTGCTTTCATTCATTCCCTCTTTTTGAGGCTATTCCCCTCGGGAACCCTTATACCTCGGAAAATCGGTATAGCCGGCCTTGTCGAAGGAGTACCAGACCTTCATGTCCGCCGGCGGATTCAAAGGCCAGCTATTCGCAAAACGCTCCGCGAGGTCAGGATTACTGATAAACGGTCTGCCAAAGGAGATCAAGTCTGTGTGGCGTTGCCGAATTGCAGCTTCCGCTGTTTCCTGCGTATAGCCAGAGTTTCCGATCAGCGGCCCTTCAAAGACCTCCCGGAACTCTTTTAATGTCATGGGAGGACCGAGTCCATGAGAGCCAAAAGCAAGACCATCGACGATGTGGATGTAAGCGATCTTGTGTCGGCTAAGCTGTTTTGCGGTGTAAAGAAAGGCTTCACGAAAATCCGGCGAGCCCATGTCGTTGAAATTACCGTTTGGTGAAAGGTGCACACCAACCCTGGCGGAGGTCCAGACCGCTGAAACCGAACTTACGATCTCATCCAAAAACCGGTACCGGTTTTCCAGGCTTCCTCCGTAGCGGTCAGTCCGATGGTTCGTCTTAGACTGCAGGAACTCGTCAATCAGATATCCGTTGGCTGCATGTATTTCGACGCCATCAAATCCGGCTGATTTGGCCCGCTCGGCAGCGCGTCGGTAGTCATTTACAATATCTGAAACTTCTTCTGTCTCCAGCGCGTGGGGCGTTTCATACGGCTGCTTACCCGTAGGGGTGTGAACGTTATCCCTGTCGATCTTGATGGCGGAGGGAGCCACCGGAGGCCCATCTTTTTCGTGGAAGCTGGTGTGGGAAGCCCGGCCGGTATGCCAGAGCTGAAGAAAGATCGGCGTCCCCTTGGAATGAACCGCATCCACCACCATTTTCCAGGTTTGGGCTTGTTCATTTGAATAGATCCCAGGGGTATTCGGCCAGCCGATGGCCTGCGTTGAAATCACCGTTGCTTCTGTGATGATGAGCCCGGCCGAAGCCCGTTGAAGATAATACTCGGCCATCAGGGAATTGGGAAGGCGCTCCTTTCCTGCCCTGGATCGGGTCATGGGCGCCATCGCCAGTCTGTTTTTTAACGGCAGTCCGTGCAGATCAAAGGGGCTAAACAGAAAACTTGTGTTTGTGGTTTCAGACA
The DNA here is from genome assembly GCA_963765435.1 of uncultured delta proteobacterium. Lineage (GTDB taxonomy): Bacteria > Desulfobacterota > BSN033 > BSN033 > UBA1163 > UBA1163. The sequence continues at coordinate 1,389,157 of CAVXWK010000001.1, read as the reverse complement.
TTGGTCTATCCTTTCTATGGTTTATTACGGTCGGCAGTCCTGCTCAAATGAGTCGGTACCCTGCCTTCTTCCATCCGTCCACGCCGCCGAGAAGGACTTTTGCATTTTTATACCCCATGCCCAGATATTTGGCTGCCTGACCGGCTGCCGCCGCATCATCGGGTCAGGCACAATAGAAGACCATCTCCCGATTCTTTGATAAGGATGGAAGATTCGACCTGAACTCATTGAAAGAGATGGCTCCGTCGAGATGTAATGCCTTAAATTTTTCGTCGTCTTCATAGGCACAAACAAGGATGGCAGCGCCAGCTTTCAATTTCTCGTAGACCTCTTTCGGGCTGATTCGTTCAGGTTCCGTCATGATGGGTCCTCCCCTGGAGGTAAGATCATTATCTGTTGAAAGAGCAATCGAACTTATGCCTTTTTCAGTTCCTCGACCACACGAAATCTCCTTGGGAACCCCATCAGAATCTTTGAGGTGGGGCCATACCGCAGCCGCGGCATCCCTTTATCAGATAACAATTGTAGTTTATCCGACATGGATTGAAGAGGGAATAAGGTAAGCACTTTATTTTTTTCAAGAAAGAACTGTATTTGTACGGTAGGCTACTACTGTCCACGCTGAAGAACCGGAGACTTATCCTGAATCAGACCCGTGTGTTTCGTTTTTTCCACGATTTTGTGTTTACTCATCGTGCTTTTCTATGAAAAAGCACGCCCACAAATTTGAGGATAACGACTCTCGAATTCGGCGTCCGCTCGAAACAAAAAAGAGGATCGAAGGATCCTCCTCTCAGGTTAATTTCCCCTGACTTTTATCTGCGGCCTCCAGCGCCTCCGTGACCACCACCCGAAAAGCCGCCGAACGAATGGCCGCCCGAGAAACCACTGAATGAATGGCCGCTGCTACCCCCGAACGAACTGCTGCCTCCGTGGCAATTTGCGCAGGAGAAACTGCCACCGCCGGAATGCGAGCTGGAAGATCTGGCGAAGCCTTGGGACGATTGATGGTTCATTCCGCTGCCATTAGCACGGCTGTTTGAATTGCCCAATGGCCTGCCGCCCGTGGAATTGAGACTCCGGTTGAAAATGGAATAGGCAGCGTTTTTTGTCGATGCAGAATGGAATGCTGTCCTATTTGAGACATTGGCCAGCGTATGCCTCACCGGGTCCACCCTGCCGAACGCATGAGTCCTGGGATCGAAGAAGTGATTGGTTACCCGGAAATGATGGTGGTGATGACCCACAACGATAATGTCAAAGTCGTTCAGGACGAAGAATCCCGGGAAAAAGAACCCGGCACACCAGAACGGATAAGGAACCCAACCATAGAGGTAGTAATAATCCCAGGGCGGAGGATAGTAGGTGACAACCGGGGGCCCTTCGTCATAGTAATAGTCGTTGATTTCCTGAGGCTCACCGTATTCGCTGCTTGTGGGGGGTTGACTCTCTGCGTATGGGCCAGACTCGGGCGAGACCGCTAAGCCGAACTCAGTTGTGAGTCCCTGAAATGCTTTTAAAGCCTCATCCTTTCCCATTGAAAGCTTCTTAGCATCTGCCGCAGTCGTTACGGCGTTTTGCAGCTCGCCAATAACATTGGGTGTCACCGGGTAGTCGGCGATCCAGCCGTTCTTTGGTGCGATTCCTGCCGAGGTCAACAGGTCCTCCGCTTGTGCCTCGTTATTAGGCGTTCCTAACTTGAGTGCGGTTGCGAGCTTAAGGGCAAAATCACCTTCGGGGATGAGTGTCTGTGATACCGGAGGAGTGCCCGCCGACTTCTGGTCGGATTGTGCGTAAGCATTCAAAGATAGCAAAAGAAAAGCCATTATAGTCATTATTAAAAATGCTCTTTTCATATGCGCTCCCTCCTTCCCTATGTGGAGCTCACAAGTCCTTATCTTATTTCTATGTAAATATAATAATTCAGGGCTTGAAAAGCAATCCTGCCAGGTCTAATGAAAGCGATGAAATGAATCCTATAACCTCTCAAAATCAAAGGCTTTCTGTCCCATGAAGCGGGGGTGCTTGGATGGGTGTCAAAAGGGAGAACCCGGATTTAAGGAAGGCTGACTTCTCGCGGAGTGAGACGGGAGAGAACGGTTCTCTTGAGCTGATCTGTCCTGTTCTTTTCCTTTATTTTTTCTCCCCATTCGTCCTGCACATAGAAAACGTCCACAATGCGGTTACCTAAGGTTGAAATCCTTGCGAAGTGGATATCGCATCCGTGGTCGGTCAAGGCTTGTGTGATCTCATAAAGGATACCTAGTCGATCCTCTCCCATGACCTCGACGATGGTATAAAAGTCAGAATCCTGATTGTTGACCTTTACTTCTTGTGGCACCCTTGGGATGACTTTTTGCTTGATCCCGTTTACCTCTTTCCTTTTGGAAAGAAGGTCTCTCAGAGAAGCTTTTTCACCCAGGATTTCTTCCAGATCCTTCTTAAACTGTTGAAGACGCCGATCCATATTTCTTGTGGCATCCACCACCCAGAAGGTATCGAGAACAATGCCATTTCCCCAGGTGTGAATTTGGGCTTCGAGAATATTCAGGCGGTTTAAAAACATCGAACCCGTAATTTTTGAAAAAAGCCCATAGCGGTCTTTGGTGCATACCGTAACCCTCGCCTGGGTCTCGTCTTCAATCTCCCATTCGGCAAGAAGAAGTTTCTTCTCGACGGATCGAGCCAGTTCCAGGTGATGTGCAATCTCGTCAGAAGAGTAGCAGGAGAGGTACCGGTCCGGTAGATGTTCAACGTATTCAGAAATGATTTCTCGAGAGAGCGATGTCTGAAGCTTCTGAATCATTTCATCTCTTTTCAGAAACGGGCCGGCCACAGCGCCCTTTTCAAAAAAATGCAAGACCTTTAGGAAAAGCTCCATGAGAAGGGTGTTCTTCCAGGAAGTCCAGGCATCGGGTCCAACGGCTTTAACGTCGGCAAAGGTCAAAAGGTAAAGCATTTTTAATTGATTGGTGTCCTTCACTTCGTCAGCAAAACGCAAGATAACCTGCTCATCATGGAGGTCTCTGCGGAAAGCCGTTTCGATCATATAGAGGTGGTGACTTACTAAGAATTCCATCAATTCCCGGTCTTCCACCGGGAGTCCCATCCGCTCTCCAATGTGCTTCACCGTCTCTTTTCCGATCACCGAGTGATCGCCGTCCATCCCTTTTCCGATGTCGTGGAGGAGGGTGGTTAAGAAGAGAATCTCCGGATTTTCTATCTCTCTGATGAGCGAGGTGAGCAAAAAATAGTCTTCCTGGTAAAGGCCGCTTCTGAGCTTCCCCAGTTCCTCGACAGCCAGGATAGAATGGATATCCACAGGATGGACGTGATAAAGGTCGTAATGGACCTTCCCTTCGATCTCTGAGAACTCAGGAATATAGCGTGAGAGCAGTCCCAGCTCGTGCATCTTCTTGAGAATGGTATTCACACCGTCTCCCTTCCTCAGAATCGAAAGGAAGGTTTGATTCACTCCCTCCATGGTCCTGAAGCGATCGTCGACGAACGGGAGAGCCTCCATCACCGCTTCCTCCGTCCGAAAATCCATGTGGGTTCGGTAACCCTGGCAATGCTTAAAAAGGGTCATCAGTTGCGATGGGTCTCTCTTGAAAGTCACTGGATCAAAAAGATGGAGTTCTCCATAGGCCATTCCAAAATTTTCGTCAATCTTCTTTCGTTGGAAGAAAAAGAAGGTTTTCTTTGCCCAAGAGGGTTCGTGAAGGGTCCGGTCGAGAATATCGTAGACAAAGGTTGAAATCCTCTGGGTCGAGAGATGATATTGTCTCATCATCTCCTCGATCCCTTCCGTGCCCGGGGAAAGGCCAAGGATGGGCGCGATTTTTTCTTGCAATTCGAAGGTCAGATGGTCCTGTTTTCTCCCGCTGAGGAGATGCAGCTGGTTTCTTACTGCCCAGAGAAATTGAAGACTTCTCTCCAGCATTCGGGAGTGGTCCGGGAAGAGGATCGAATCCCAACGATCCGTTTTGTATTTCGCCCTGATGGTCCACCGACCAATCTGAAAGTTTCTCAGCCCTCCTTCTCCTTCTTTGATATTGGGCTCCAAGGCATAAGCCGGATCTTCGTATTTCTGGTTGCGGAGGCGAAGATCATTTGCCAAAGCCTCGGCAAATTTTCGCACGTTTCGGTGGAGGACTCTTTTCGTGAAAAGGCTGTATAACCTACGAAAAAATTCGTATTCTCCGTCGAGATAACGTCCGTCGATCAACCCTGTTTTGATATGCACATCCGATTGGGCCATCCTCAGACATTCGCTAATGGACCTCGAACTGCAACTCACTTCCAACCCTAAGTCCCAGAGGGGGTAAAGGATCTTCTCGACCAAAGGAGGAAGGTCCTCTTTTCCCGAAGAGGAATAGAGGAGCAGGAGATCGACATCCGAGTAAGGAGCTAACTCAGCCCTTCCGTAGCCTCCCACGGCGATAAGGCAGACCGACGGCGCCGAAACTTCGGACTGTGCCTTCTGGAAAGCCTTTCTCACAAGGCCATCCACCATATCGGAGTGTTGACGGAGGAACTCCCTCGGGGAGGAATAATTGGATACTGCCTGGGCCATCAGGTTTTTCGTGTCGATGAGCCCGTTTCTGGTCATGCCTAAATCAAATGGCATCTCTCCCGCGCTCTCCGGTTCGGATCCGAATCACCTCTTCGACAGATGAAAGAAAGATTTTTCCGTCCCCAATCTTTCCAGTCTTGGAAGCCCGTTCAATGGTTTCGATCACCTGGGGGACCATTTCATCGGTCGTGATCAACTCAATCTTAACTTTCGGTAGAAAGTCAATCTTATATTCTGCCCCTCGGTAGACCTCGGTATGACCCCTTTGCCTCCCAAAACCTTTGACTTCGGTTGCCGTCATCCCTTGAATGCCGATTTTGGTCAATGCGTTCTTCACTTCATCCAGTTTAAAGGGCTTGATAATTGCCTCAATCTTTTTCATGTCGCCTCCCGCATTCGTTCGGAGTAATGAGTTCGGAGCTTTCAAGGTTTCGATTCGTAACTCATAACTCACAATTCTTAACTATTGGTTAAAAAGTATACCCGGACTCTCCGTGCTGACTTAAATCAAGGCCGGTGACCTCGTGTTCATCGGTTACTCTCAAGCCCATGGTCCAGTCGAGAACCTTCAGTATGATCAATGTCACCACGAAGGAGTAAACCCATGCCGAAACCACGCTGATTGCCTGAATGCCCAGAAGGGAAGGATTGCCGAAAAATAGACCATCGCTTCCCGCTGCGTTAATCGCTTTCGAAGCGAATAATCCCGTGGCCAATGCACCCAAGGTTCCCCCCACGCCATGAACGCCGACGACGTCGAGAGAATCATCGTATCCGAGCTTGGTTTTGAGATTAATGGCAAAATAACACGCTACACCCGCTCCTGCTCCGATGAGAATGGCGGGTACGGGGCCCACAAAACCGGACGCAGGCGTGATAGCCACCAGCCCGGCGACCGCACCCGACGCCACACCGAGAACGGTTGGTTCACCCCGATAGGCCCACTCCGCAATCATCCATGAGAGGGCTGCAGCCGCGGTTGAAATATGTGTCACCACAAAGGCAGACGTGGCAAGCGAGCCCGATGCGACCGCGCTCCCACCATTAAAGCCGAACCAACCGAACCAGAGCAATGCCGCACCGAGGAGCGTCAGGGTCAGGTTATGAGGCGGCATGGGTTCTTCACCGTAGTTTTTTCTCTTCCCGACGACCAAGGCTGCCACCAGTGCTGCCATTCCTGAGCTGATGTGTACGACGAGACCTCCTGCAAAGTCAAGGGCACCGAGATTCTTGATCCAGCCACCCGTACCCCAAACCCAGTGTGCAAGAGGATCATAGACGAATGTGGCCCAAAGGACGAGGAATACCAGATAGGTTTTGAATTTGAACCTTTCAGCAAATGCGCCCGTGATCAGTGCCGGCGTGATCACAGCAAACATCATTTGAAAGATCATGAATGCCTGATGGGGAACCGTGGCCGCATAGTCGGGGTTCGGGTCGAGACCGACACCCCTGAGGCCGATCCAGCTGAGACTTCCGATCACGTGGCCGATATCAGGACCGAAGGCAAGGCTATATCCGTAAAGGACCCACTGGATGCTGATGACTCCGAGGGCGATAAAGCTTTGCATGATTGTCCCGAGGACGTTTTTCGTTCTGACCATGCCTCCGTAGAAGAGGGCAAGTCCTGGTGTCATCAGCATGACCAGAGCTGAAGAGATGAGGATCCAAGAAGTATCCCCCGTATCTACTTTGGGTGGCGGGGAAGCGGGTGCCTCGGCATGGACAACTCCGACAACGAACAGACTCATCATCACAAAGAACCATAAAAACAGAAATTTTTTCATCTCGTCCCTCCTGAAAATAGATTGTGGGATTCCCCTCAACCGCCCCTCCGCCCCACGTGGAGGATGGGTTGAAGCTATTGTCCAAAAAAGTGAGTGAGAAAACGGATCCCCCTCCTGATAGATGTCTCGATCTTCATTTCGGTTTCAGCCATGATCTCAGCTTTTGAAAACGGAGGCGGGAGCTGACCGTCCTTAAACTCTTCTTCGTACGTTTCCATCCACTCCCGGATCATCGCTTTAGTCACTTCGAGATGGAATTGAAGGCCATAAACTTTTTCTCCGTATCGAAAGGCCTGGTGAGAGATGGGAGACGAAGTGGCGATGAGCTTCGCCCCGTTCGGAATTTCAAAGGTGTCGCCATGCCATTGAAAGACGGGGAATGTGTTCGGAAGATCGGAAAGCAGAGGATCCTGTGAGCCCATCTTTGTCAATGAAACGTCGTACCATCCGATCTCTTTCATGGGGGCCTTGAAAACCCTTGCCCCGAGGGCCTTGGCGATCAATTGAGCCCCCAGACATATCCCCAAGACCGCCTTCCCCCGCTGAATCGCCTCCTTTATAAAAAGGTCCTCGTCACGGAGGAAGGGATAACGGTCCTCCTCGTAAACGTTCATCGGTCCTCCCAGAAAGATGAGGTGACTCAGGCCATTCACTCTTGGGAGCCGGGCGCCTGTTTCAAGATCGAGGGTCTGATACGGAATTTTCTCCTGCATGAGGCGATATTCAATCAATCCGGGCCCCTCGTTCCCGATATGTTTGACAATGAGAACATTCATGGCAAACGATGTTTCCCGTGGGTGAATAGTGTGCGTGATTGCTGTTGCGGATCACGAATCACCCTCACCCATCCCGAGTCCTGAGCAATCCCTATGCCAGTAGAAGGGACGATAGAGATTATTTTGTTTTTTTCTGGATAATTAGATGGTTAGAGAAGATTTCTGTCAGGGCAATCATTACCTAAATCGTCGTTTGTTGAAGGGATGTTTTGTTTGATTTTAGGCATCCTGATAAAAAACAACCAACTTTTCAAACAAGCTGACTACAATTATGTTGGTGCCAACAATTATGTTGGGAAAAGAAGGAAGGAGGGATGGCCTCGTTCGACCGCGCTGACGAACCCCCGGCTTGAGGGATAGTGCGAGTATAAGTGTTGCTCCAAAAACTACACCAATCCTCGTTTTTGATAAGAGCAAGAGACTAAGGATTACGGAAACCATCAATGACCCCGCGGTATGCAGTCTTCTTTCACTACAATTCTAAAGGCCAGGAAGTACCCTCTCTCCCTTTTACACAGAGAACTTGACATAAAGTCGCGGTCTTTTTGCTTGACAGGGAACCCCTTTTTCTCGTATATTCAAGCGAACTCAAGATGGGTTCTGATCAAAAAACCCCGCCAACAATTTGTGCTGAAGGAATTGGACCCAGATACGAAGGTGAAAGGAGCCGTTCTGGCTAGGGAGGTTCACTTCACTCCAGTCTAATTTGAAATCATGTCTTTCAAGAATTTCCCAAACACGAATAGACCATTTCCTTTGAAGATCGCCCGCAAAATAATTGGGAAGATGACTTAAAGAATGGCACGACTAAGGGTCCTAAACCTGACTGAAAATGGAAGGAACCGAGGGGAGCGCTACTACCCCATCCAAGAATTTGAGGGGGCAAAGGTGACAGAGGCCACCTTGCCGCGAATTGACTAAAGAAGAAAGGAGGTAAAATAATCCTATCAGTGGAGGGATGGCTTTTCTTGAATACTTTTCTTCAGAACCAATTAAAGGAGGACTCTCATGAAAAAAACAATCCTTTTTCCGACCCTGGCAGTAATTTTTTTGATGTTTCTTGGTTTTTCTTCTCCAGCGCATTCAGCAAAAGAACCCATCGTTGTCGGGCTCATCCATTCGATGAGCGGAGCCATGTCCATGTATGGTATCAGTTCCGAGGCCGGGGGGCAAATCGCTGTGGAGGAAATCAATGCCGCTGGCGGGATTCTGGGCCGGCCTATAAAAATGATCACCCGGGACGATAAACTAAACCCAGAGACAGGGTTAAGGGAGGCCAAAGATCTCATCTTAAGCGAAAAGGCTGACTTTCTCACCGGAACGATCAGCAGCGCTGTAGCCCTCGCTATATCGAATTATGTGAAAAGAGAAAAGAAAATCTTTCTTATCAACATTTCTCAATCCTCGAGTTTAACGGAGGAGAACTGGAATCGTTATATTTTCCGGATCGACACGAATGCCGTTCCTTATTGGGGATATGCCCCGGCTCTGGCCTTGGAGCAAAAATGGAAAGACAAAAAGATCGTGAGTCTTGGCTTCGACTACGAAACGGGGAAAAACTCCCTCAAGGGTTTCAAGGAAAAGTATTTGGAACTGGTTCCAGACGCAACGATTGTAGACGAACTCTGGGCCCCGTTGGGGACGACCGATTTTACCGCTTACATTTCCAAAATAGCTAACTCTGGAGCAGATGCCTTTTTTCTCGCTTGTATCTACGGGGGAGGGGAATTGGCTTTTTCAAAACAGGCTTATGCCTTCGGCCTCTATGACAAAATGCATGCGATTCAACCCTGCGCGGGGGATGTCGAAACTTGGTCCAGTATTAAGAAAGGGGATCCCTACCCCAAAGGAGCCTTGGCCACCTGTCGGTACCCATTCTGGGCGATTAAGGATCCGAGAAGCAAGGGATTTGTCGAAAAGCACTACAAGAAAGTCGGATTTTGGCCTTCATACGGGGCCATGAACGAGTATTTAATCATGTACGCCTTGAAGGCCGCCATCGAAAAGGTTGGGGCCGTTGATACGGAAAAGATTATCAATGCAATGGAAGGGATGGTCTTGGATACCTTTGTGGGGAAGATTCCCATCCGAGCTTATGACCACCAGGCCATGATGCCGAACTGGGATGGGATCATCGACTTTACGCCTGAATTCTCCTTCCCCCATATCACCAAAATTGGTATCATCGGGGAAGAAGGGTACCATACCACCGAACAGATCAAGAAGCTTCGAGAAGGCAAATGAAGCCAGATGTTGCGAAGGTGGTTGGGTGCGCTTTCAAACCTTTACCAAGCGTTCTTTATTATTTTCTATGGGCAACAGGCAATGCCATTTGAAGTGATCCTTAATATGGACCTGAAAACGAAGCGGCGAAAGATTAAAAGATCCCATTGTAAAAGCCTTCAGAGTATGCCCAACCACCTTTCGGGATCTTTTCTATGCCATGGAAAATGAAGCTTTAAACGGCTGATTTTGATGAAGATGCCGGGGAGGTGGTTTCTCTTTTTCCGGCATCTGGAAAGAGAGAGTGAATCTTGTGACCTTCGACGCGATCGCGGGGCAGACCTTGAGCGGGATCAGCGTGGGAATGGTTCTGTTTTTAATCGCCGCCGGCCTGTCTATTATTTTCGGCACCTTGAAAGTGTTAAACCTCGCCCACGGGTCCATCTTTATGTTAGGCGGATTCTTGTGTTATGGATTCACTTCTACTTTTGTTTCCCTACCAGGTGTCTTCTGGTGGACCCTGCTGGCCGCACCCTTAATTGTCGCCCTGGTAGGCGGTCTTATTGAAATATTTCTCTTACGTCGGATTTATACCCAGGAAATGCTCTATCAGTATATTCTGACCTTCGGGTTGATTTTGATTATCGGAGAGACGTGTAAGTTTATTTGGGGGGTCGGATACCATAGTGTAGGAATCCCTTGGCCATTTGGCGGGAATGTATCTTTGTGGGGATTGTCTTTCCCCGTATATAACCTTTTTCTAATTGGATGTGGGTTTACGGTTTTTATCGGACTCGTAGCATTAATGCGCTACACCGGTCTGGGGAGGATTATTCGGGCCGTGACCTACCATCGGGAGATGGCCAGCGCCCTAGGAATCAATGTGCCTAAGGTCTACACGGGGGTATTCATGCTTGGGTGCTGGCTCGGGGGGCTGGCCGGAACATTGATGCCTCCTATGTCTGTGGTGGCCCTGGGCTCGGATATGGCGGTCATCATTGAGTGTTTTATCATCGTGGTCATTGGTGGACTGGGCAGTCTGTCCGGTGCCTTCGTCGGGGCAATCATTCTTGGGTTGTTGAATGCCTTTGGCATCTATATCATTCCGAAATTGGCTGTGGCCTTTGGTTTCATGTTGATGATTTTCATTTTAATTATCCGGCCGTGGGGGTTAATGGGCAAACCGGGGTGAGGAAAATCGGGAGATGAACCGTTTGGTCACTACGCTAAGTTCCCACCGCTTTCTACTGCTCCTCCTGTTGCTTCTCTTTCTTTTCATTGTACCCTTCGTTATGAAGGAAAGCTGGGTAAGCCTGGTCAATGAAATGTTGATTATGGCCCTGGCCGGTTGTGCCCTGAATCTTATGCTGGGTTACACCGGAATGATCTCCTTCGGCCCAGCGGGCCTGTATGCCGTAGGAGCTTATACGACAGCCATTCTTCTGACGCGATATAGGTTTCCGTTTGCGATCGCGGTGATTTCCGCTCCTGTCTTGGCCGGAATCATTGGGGGCCTGATAGGATGGTTCTGTGTTCGCCGAAGCGCCGTTTACTTTGCTTTGCTTACCTTGGCCTTTGCCCAGATTATCTGGACTATCATCTTTGAATGGTACGGCTTTACCGGGGGCGACAACGGTATTGTCTCCATTCCCATCCCGGAATTTTTCTTTACGATCAGCCATTGTTATTATCTTACCCTGACAGTTGTGGGGATCAGTCTGTTGCTGCTATGGATGATCGTTCAATCCCCCTTCGGTAAGACGCTTCAGGCCATACGGGAAAATCCTGGGAGAACAGAATTTATTGCCATTCACCTAAGAAGATATCAGCTGTGGGCCTTTGTTCTGTCGAGCGCATTTCTTGGCATCGCAGGTTCTTTGTTTTGTGTTTTTAGCGGAAGTGTTTTCCCGGATTATGCTCATTGGGTGAAATCTACGGATATGCTGGTCATCTGCCTTCTGGGAGGGTTTTATAATTTTGGGGGTCCGATCGTTGGCTCCGCCGTTTATATCTTTCTCAGCAAAATGATCTCCAAAGAGACGATGTTCTGGATGTTCTTCCTGGGGGTTATCATTGTCTTCCTGGTTTTGTTCATGCGGAACGGCATTGTGGGATTTCTCTCGGAGAAGCTCGCCCCTGTTCTCCATAGAACCTCTGAACCCGACCGAAGTGAGGAAGGCCAATGATCTTAGAAACTCAGAAGCTGGCAAAATCGTTTGGAGGGTTAACGGCCGTCCATGATGTCAATCTCCATATCCAGGAAGGGGAGCTGGTCTCCATCATTGGACCTAATGGTGCCGGGAAGACGACCCTATTCAACCTTCTCACCGGGCACATATCGGTTGATTCTGGAAGGGTAATTTTCAAAGGGAAGGATATCACCCAACTGCCTCCTCATGCGATTTCTCGCATGGGCATAGGCCGTTCCTTTCAGCGCCTCAATATTTTCCCCCGGCTGAGCGCCTTTGAGAATATCCAGGTGGCGGTTTTTTCCCAGCAGCGGAAAAGCCGCAATATATTTGCCCGGGCTTCCAAACTGGCTCGGCACGAGACCGAAGCTATCTTGGAAAGCGTAGGGCTTCTGGATAAGAAAAACGTTACGGGAGGGCTCCTGGCCCATGGAGACCAAAAACGATTGGAAATGGGAATCGCCCTGGCGGTGGAACCGAGCTTGCTCCTGCTGGACGAGCCAACCCAAGGAATGAGTCCCAAGGAAAGCGGTGATCTTACGCAGTTGATTCAAAAACTGGTCAGAGAACGGGGATTGACTCTTATCTTTGTGGAACACGACATGAACGTCGTCTTTGGCATCTCCGATAGTATAATAGTCCTACACCAGGGAAAGATCCTATTTGAGGGTAACCCCGACAAAGTGAGGAAAAACGAAGAGGTCCAGAGAGTCTATTTGGGAGACGAAAAGGAAACATGGTCCTCGCTGTTAAGGAAATAAACACCTTCTATGGTCTCAGCCATATCCTCTTTGGTGTTTCTTTGGAGGTAAGGCAGAGCGAAACCGTCTGTATATTGGGAAGAAATGGAGTTGGTAAGACAACTACCCTCCGGAGCATTATGGGGCTTGCCCCACCACGGTCAGGGAGCATAAAATTCATGGGTGAAGAAATTAGGGGCAAACAGCCCTTCGATATATATCGGTTGGGCATCGGTCTGGTGCCCGAAGATCGGATTATCTTCCCGGACCTTACTGTTCACGAAAATCTTGAGATTGCAGTTAAGAAGGGTGAAAAAAGGGGGAGTATGGAGGGCTGGACAATTGAGAAAGTTCAGCGGTTGTTTCCAATATTGAAAGCGAGGGATAAGCAATGGGGCGGGACCCTTTCCGGAGGAGAACAGCAGATGCTTACTATCGCCAGGACCTTAATGGGCAACCCCCGTCTCCTGCTTTTAGACGAACCCTCGGAAGGACTAGCTCCGCTCGTTGTTAAGGCGATCGAGGAACAAATCTTGTTGCTCAAGAAAGAAGGGATGACGATCCTTCTTTCAGAGCAAAATTCCAACTTGGCCCTGAAGATTTCCGACCGCAGCTATATTCTCGAAAAAGGTCTTGTGGCTTGGCAGGGGGGCGTTTCGGAGTTGAAAGGTGACCCGGAAATCATGAAAAATTATTTAGGCCTATGAGATAGCGGTATTCGAACTTATTGGAGAAAAATAATGTCACAAGCAGTCCTTTTCCCCTTGGTATTTCCCAAAAAACAAAGTTAAAGGAGATACTATGAACTTAGCCCAATTCTTAATCGATACGGCCGCTCGTATCCCTGACCATCCGGCGATTCGATTTTCAGGAGGGGTCCTGACTTATGGCGAAATGAACCAGAGAGTAGATGCTCTTGCTCATGGTCTCAAACGACTGGGGATCCGACCGAAGGATGTTTGCATCTTAATGATGCCCAGCTCTCTCAACTGGACTCTCGTCTACTATGCCTTAGCCAAGATGGGAGCGATCGTGGTGCCCGTGAACCCCCTCTATCGCCAGGGAGAACTCGGCCATATCTTCCGTGATTCTGGCGCGCGGGCCTTTGTAGGCCACGTGGATTATTTAGTGGAGCCATCCCTTGTGATAAACTCCACACCGACCATTGATATCCGCATCGCCGAAGGAGAGAAATTACCTGCTGGATTTCGTCCGTTAAAAGACCTGTTTAACGAGGCTGGGGAATTTAAAGTCAACACAACCCGCCCCGGTGACCCTTTTGCAGTAATTTATACCAGCGGGACGACGGGCTTGCCCAAAGGAGCCGTGCTGACCCATCACAGTCTTAGGAGTGACGCCATCGCGGTGACCAAATTGAGATATACGGAACCCCAGGATATTGTTTTGGGTGTGTTGCCCCTCTTTCACATTTACGGCATGACCCACTCCCTGAATATATCGGTCTATCTCGGGCTTACGATTCGAATGTGGGAGCATTTTGTTGCGGAGGAGGTTTTAGCCGCCATTGAGGAGGAGAAAAGCACGATTCTTTACGCTGTGCCCACCATGATAAACCGCCTTGTCGAGCTAGCAAAAAGCACGCCTCCTAAGAGATCAAGCCTGCGTTTCTGCATCTCAGGCGGGGCCTCTCTACCAGTTGAAATACTGCACCGTTTCCAGGCGACCTTTAACGCAACTATCTATGAAAGCTACGGGCTGACGGAATGTTCTCCTACCTGCGTGGAGAACCCTTACGGAAGACCCACGCGCCCCGGATCCATCGGACTTCCCATACCCGGTTTCCAAGCACGAATTTTGGACGACAATGACAAGGACGTAGTGCGAGGTGAAGTCGGCGAACTCGTAATTATGGGGCCTGGAGTCATGAAAGAATATCTGAACCAGCCGGAGGCGACGGCCAAAACCCTGCGAGGGGGTTGGTTACACACAGGCGATCTAGCTCGGATGGATGAGGACGGTTATATCTATATTGTAGACCGAAAGAAGGAAATGATTATAAGAGGGGGTTATAATGTCTACCCCCGCGAGATTGAAGAAGTTCTGTATAAACATCCGGGGGTGTTGGAGGGAGCGGTTATCGGGGTACCTCATGCCGATTTGGGAGAGGAGGTGGCAGCAGCGGTTGTCCTGCGGCCTGGAGTCAAGATCTCGCCCGATGAACTGCGGCAATACGTTAAGAACCAGGTCGCTCCGTACAAATATCCCCGAATCATTAAGTTCGTGAGCGAACTGCCCAAGACTTCAGCCGGAAAGATCCTGAAACGAGAAATTTCGCTGAAGGATTGAATTTCCGTTTCGGGCAGTTGATTACTGTTCCTCGGAGTCATTCTTTTTGGGGCCCCTAAAAGATTTTTTTTCAATAAGAAAGAAAGGGGGAGATGAATTACTGGAATCGTCGAAGAAAGGATGAAGGAGGAGGGAGCGAATCAGCTTTATTTATGAGGGAAAGAGATTATGAAAATGATCAGCGAAAACTTTACAGCGGGGGAGTGTATCGTTGAGCCTTTTATGAAGCCCAGCTGCAAAATCCACTTATTTGATTTTGGGAAGTGAGTCCGTACGAATGGTTTTTGTTTGAAATGTTGCATTGAGGAACAAAAACGAGCAATCAATGTTTCAGGAAGCAACTTTTTTCCGTTCGGATTTCTTATTCAAACATCTCGTGCGACCATTGTCCTTCGGAGACTCGTGTTACCGGAAGAGGGGATATCCACATCCACAAATGAATGCACAATCAAGCTACAGAGGAATACCCACCATCAACGGGGATCGCTGTGCCTGTGACGAACATAGATGCAGGGCTCGCCAGAAAAACCGCTACCCCAGCGAAGTCGTCAATGCTGCCCCACCGGCCCGAAGGCGACCGGGCAAGTACACGTTCGTTAAGGCCCTGGATCTTCTCTCGGGCCCGGCGAGTTAGATCGGTGTCAACCCAGCCCGGCAGGACTGCGTTGACCTGAATGTTGTCGCTCGCCCATGCGACTGCAAGGGATTTGGAGAGTTGCACGATGCCGCCTTTGCTTGCACCGTAGGCCGGCGCATGAGATGCACCGAATATGGACATCATTGATCCAACATTAATGATCTTGCCACCGCCGAGGCTCTTCATGTACGGGTAAGCGGATCGTGAACAGAGGAAGGCGCCGGTGAGGTTTGTGTCCATCACCTGCTGCCATTCTTTTAGCCCAAGCTCGTGGGCCGGCTTTTGGACATTGATCCCAGCATTGTTGATTAGTATGTCGAGGCGGCCGCACCGTTTTACCGTCTCCTTCATGAGAGCGTCAACCGAGCGCTCGTCCGTAACATCGACCGTTATGGCGAGTGAGTCGGAACCAAGCGCTCGTAGATCCCGAACCGCAGCGTTCGACTTCTCCTCGTTTCGGGCAGCCACAACAACGCGCGCTCCGGCCTTAGCTAGACCTCGTGCCATTCCCAAACCAATTCCTCCGTTTCCGCCAGTCACGATCGCGACTCTTCCGGTCAAGTCAAACATTTCCTGTCTCCCGAAATGGAGGGGGGGCATTGTGCTGCCCAACGTGAATTACGGTTTGTAATATACACCTTTTCTAAGAATTAGGGAAGCGAATGTTTCAGGAAGAAGTCGCCACACCTTTTAGGAGTGCTCAGAAAGGTAAATCCTGACCGGCAAGCTTCGCGCAGGTCTGCGCTGCCTCGGGCGGGAGGAGCGGGAAGCTTCACCGATGCGGCAGCACGAAGCTCCCCGCCGCCTTCATTCATATGGCGTCTTTGCCGCGCTCGCCTGTTCGGATTCGAATCACTTCTTCCACAGGCATTATGAAGATCTTGCCGTCGCCGATCTTTCCCGTCTTGGCCGTCCGCTCGATGGTGTCAATCACCTGATTGACCAATTCATCGACAACGATCAGTTCGATCTTCACCTTGGCGAGGAAGTCGATTTTGTATTCGGCGCCACGATAGATCTCGGTGTGGCCTTTCTGCCTTCCGAAGCCCTTGACCTCGGTCGCCGTTATCCCCTGGACGCCGATTTTGGTCAAGGCATGCTTCACTTCATCCAATTTGAACGGCTTGATAATGGCTTCAATCTTTTTCATTTCACCTCCTGCATTTGGTTAATCGGAATATCCTGCTTCGCCGTGCTGGCTGAGATCCAGACCGCTGGTTTCTTGGTCATCGCTCACTCTCAGCCCCATGGTCCAGTCAAGAACCTTCAATAGGATCAACGTGACCACGAAGGAATAAATCCATACGGAAGCGACGCTAATGGCCTGGGTCATGAGCAAGGAGGAATTCCCGAAGAATAAACCGTTATTGCCCGAGGCGTTAATTACCTTTGATGCAAACAGCCCCGTGGCCAAGACGCCCCACGTGCTTCCCACTCCGTGAACACCGACGACATCGAGAGAGTCATCATATCCGAATTTTGACTTCAGGTTAACGGCATAATAACATAGTCCTCCTGCAACGAATCCAATGATGATCGCTGAAATGGGGCTCACGAAACCTGAGGCGGGTGTGATGGTGGCCAGGCCCGCGACGGCGCCCGATGCCGCACCCAAAACGGTTGGATTGCCTTTGGATGCCCATTCCAGCAGCATCCACGAAAGGGCGGCAGAAGCGGCGGCAAATTGAGTCGCCACAAATGCGGAGGTTGCCAGCGAACCCGATGTCACGGCGCTTCCGCCGTTGAAACCGAACCAGCCGAACCAGAGAATTCCGGCGCCCATCAAGGTCATCGGCAGATTATGAGGAGGCATGGGTTCATCGCCATAACTCTTTCTCTTGCCCACGATCAGAGCGGCGGCCAGTGCGGCTACGCCGGAGCTGATGTGGACGACCAGCCCTCCCGCGAAATCGAGTCCACCGAGATTTCTGATCCAGCCTCCTACTCCCCAAACCCAGTGGCAAAGGGGGTCATATACGAAGGTTGTCCACAGAAGAAGGAAGACAAGATAGGTCTTAAATTTGAACCTCTCGGCAAAGGCCCCTGTGATCAACGCAGGTGTAATTACAGCAAACATCATCTGGAAAATCATAAAGGTTTGATGCGGAACCGTGGCTGCGTAATCCGGGAAGGGATCGAGCCCCACTCCACTGAGCCCGGCCCACTTCAGACTTCCGATGACGTGGCCGATATCAGGGCCGAATGCGAGACTGTATCCGAAGAAAGCCCACTGAATGCTGATGATGCCCAAGGCAATGAAGCTTTGCATGATCGTTCCCAGGACGTTCTTTGATCTCACCATGCCTCCATAAAACAGGGCAAGACCGGGCGTCATCAGCATGACCAGCGCAGCCGAGATCAACAGCCACGCCGTATCTCCTGAATCCACTTTGGGCGGAGAAGAGGCTGGCGTCTGGGCACAAGCCACCCCTGCCATGAGCAGGCTTATCAACAACGACAAAAAGAGAATCTTTTTCATCTGGCGCCTCCTGTAAAAACGGCGAAAAGATGCTCATCTGTACCAAACTTTTCCAAGAATATCAATCTTTTTTTGTAACGCCCAATTCAGAGCCAACCGGGAACCACAATGGTGCTCGCTGAAGATGCGGGAAAAGGGTTAACGTGAGGGGATTGAAAAGGGTTGGGTTAAGTGGGAAAAGAGGGGGAAGGGCGTTACGGGAGAGAACTGAAGAAGGGGAATGCCTCAAACATCCTCCTTCTCTTTTCATTTAAATAGCTTCTCTGCCGCGCTCGCCTGTTCGGATTCGAATCACTTCATCCACAGGCATTATAAAGATCTTGCCGTCGCCGATCTTTCCTGTTTTGGCAGCCCTCTCGATGGTCTCTATCACCTGAGTGACCAGCTCATCCGTAACGATGATTTCAATCTTAGATTTGGGGAGAAAATCGGTTTTATATTCTGCACCACGATAAGTTTCCGTGTGGCCTTTCTGTCTCCCGAATCCTACAACTTCTGTCATCGTCATTCCCTGAATGCCGATTTTAGTCAATGCATTCTTCAGTTCATCTAACTTAAAGGGTTTTATAATCGCCTCAATCTTTTTCATCTTGCCTCCTTCTGCTCACTTGTTTTTATGCGGTTTTTATGTCAAATTTTCGGATTATACTTATCCTTTTTTAAGGAACTTTGCAAGACATGTTAGAAATAGGAACCATTTTTGAGAATAAGTATAGGCTGCTCGCTCCTTTAGGTCATGGAGGATTCGCCAGCGCCTTTCTGGCAGAAGACATTCGCTCCAACGAGAAAGTCGTAATAAAAATTCCTGATATATCACAGTTGGGAGATCCCGCTATTTATGAACGTTTCAGGCGAGAAATGGCGATCGGTAAATTGTTGAGCCATCCCGATTTGCCGACGACCGTCGCCATATCAGAAGGGAGACCTCCTTATCTGGTTTTGAAGTACATTGAAGGCGAATCCTTGGCAAAAATCCTGAATGAAAAGGGCAGGTTCCCTATTGATCAGACTGTCTTCATGGTGGCAAACCTCCTCGATGCGTTGGACTACTGCCATCAGAAAGGCGTGTATCATCGAGATTTAAAACCGGAAAATCTCTTGCTGGCCTCCGATGGCCATTTGAAGATTATCGATTTTGGAATTGCCTTCATGGAAGGCGCACCGCGAGTGACCTGGCGGGGTTTTTCCGGTCTTATGGGAACTCCCGAGTATATGGCACCCGAACAGATCAAAGGAGAACGCGGCGGCGCTAGCACCGATATTTATGCCATGGGCTGCCTGACGTATCACCTTTTGTCCGGAACCCCTCCGTTTACCGGCGATAATCCTTTTACGATCATGTATCAACATATGACGGATGATCCTACACCATTAACTGTCACATTGCCGGACTTGCATCCAGGCATCTGGGCCTCCATTCGGAGATCCTTACGACGCCGTAAAGAGGAGCGCTATGCCTCTGCACGGGAGATGGCGGATGACTTGCGCCACCCTGAAAAGGTCGACCTCAAATGGATAGACGAACCTGATCCTCCGATGACGGCGATTCTTCCCACCAGGCGGACCAACTGGATGGTTATCGCCGGATCCGTCCTGATCGCCATTATTCTCACGCTTTTATTGGTCCTTTTGAGGAAACATTAAACGCACTGCTTCCATTGAAATTCCATAAGTGATGGATCAGCTTCTTGGCGCGTACATGATGATTCCTACACCAATGAGTGTGATCGCGCTTCCGATAAGATCAAATCTGTCAGGGGCGATCTTATCGATTTTCCATCCCCACAAAATTGAAAGAGCGATGAAAACCCCGCCGTAGCCAGCATAGACCCGTCCAAAATTGGCAGGCTGCAGAGTGAGAATCACACCAAAAAGGAAGAGAATGATGGCACCGGCAATCGCAAAGCCAACGCCCTTGCTCTCCCGTAGACAGAGCCAGATAAGATAACCTCCGCCGATTTCGCATAATCCGGCCGCAACAAAGTAGAAGAAAGATTTAATGTGATCCATTTAAATAGCACTCTCGCCGGTTTCGCCGGTACGAATACCGATGGCGGTCCCAATGGGATAGGTAAGATTTTTCCATCGGTATTGCCTATCAACCGTATCCTCAGGCTGCATCTCTTCAGGTCTCTTTATTACCATAGGTTGCTGATTACCATTTGAAAGCAAGTAGTCTACGTTTCAGAGATCAAAATCACCTTGCCATCTGCTCTTCCTTGTCCAGGACATAGGAATCCATGGCGGCCAACCACTCCAGGGCGTCAAAGACCTTCTTCTCTTTGCCGTCCTTGGATTCATAGATCACCTTGGACTCCTCACGCAGGTAGGTCATCCTCTCCTGGGAAAAAGAAGCCCGGATGATGTAACGGGCCAAGTTTTATGGCTCTTAGATCTCCCTCCGGATGCTGTTCCGTTGCCCCAAGCCCTTTTTCTTAATTCTTCTAAGATAAAAATCCCCACCATGAAGATCAAGAGGAGTTCCCAATCTTTCCATCCAATCGGGATTGTATTAAAGATGTTCTGGAAAAAGGGGACATAGATCAGTACGGACGCAAAAACCAACTCAAAAACGATCCCCCAGAGGATCAGCTTATTGTTGAAAAACCCAATCTTAAAGGCAGAGTGTCTTTCACTGCGGCAGGCAAAGACGTTGGCAATCTGCATCACCACAATACCGAAAAAGACCATGGTCGTCGCCTTCAAATGGAGCGGGTTGATAAATTCTGTTTCATGGGCTTCCAGTTGCATTCCAAAACTCCACCCTCCCTGATAAAGAACATAGAAATAGGCGGCCAATACCGCAGCGGTGTTGAGTAGCCCCAGGAAGACATATCCACGGAAAAGTAGAAGTTTATCCACAACTCCCTGTTTCTTCGACCGGGGCGGGACATCCATAACGCCCGGTTCCGGTTCTTCAACACCCAGGGCAAGGGCCGGGAGTGTCTCCGTTCCCAGATCAATGGCGAGAATCTGCAAGGCAGTAATCGGAGCAGGAATTTTGAGGAGGACATATAAGATAAAAGGGACGGCTTCTGGAATTAAGTGAGCAAAGATGTAGGTGATGAATTTCTTGATATTCGAAAAGACAGCCCTTCCCTCCTCGATGGCGCCCACGATGCTGGCGAAATTGTCGTCGGTTAAAATCATTTCTGCAGCCTCCCTGGCTACATCCGTCCCGCGCAGCCCCATGGCTACCCCGATATCCGCCTTTTTAAGCGCCGGTGCATCATTGACCCCATCCCCTGTTACTGCTACGATATTCTCCATGTCTTTAAAAACGCTGACCACCCTCAGTTTATGCTCGGGATTCACTCGGGCAAAAATGACCTCCTTTTTCGAAAGCTTGTCCTTCAATTGTTCATCCGAAATCTCTGAAAGATCAGCCCCGGTCATCACCTCAGCCTCTTCTGAACTGACAATCCCCACCTGCTTTGCGATCGAAAGCGCGGTAATCTGATAATCGCCGGTAATCATCACTACCCGAATCCCTGCTTTCCTGCATTGGGCAATCGCATCTTTGACCTCCGGTCGAGGGGGATCATACATCGCCGTGGCACCTATGAAAACCAGGTCTCTTTCTACCGCTTGTGCCGTAGCCTCTTTCACCTCTGAAGCTGTGATTGGACGATAGGCGAATCCCAGAACACGTAACCCCTCTCTTGCCAAATGGTCTATCTGTTCATTGATTTCAGCTCTCTTCGAGGATGTCAGCTCCACCACCTTTTCGCTCAGGTTGATTTGGGTTGAAAGCTCCAGAACCTCTTTGGGAGCCCCCTTAACAAAGCACATTGAGGTTCCATCTCCTATTCGATGAATGGAACTCATCCTTTTTCGTACGGATTCAAAAGGAAATCGTTTCTCATGAGGATAGGCTTCACGCTCCCTGTCGATATCGAATCCGGCCTTTCCGGATAAAACCAAGAGGGCTCCCTCCGTTGGATCACCGATGATGTTCCAGTATTTTTGGGTCTCGGACGGCGGAACGAGCTTAGCCGTGTTACAGAGAACCCCTGCTCTGATCAACAATTCCAGGTTATCCTGCTTAAAGCTCTCGGCATGAACCTTTTTGCCCTGAAACGAAAACGTTCCCGTGGGTTCATAACCGGTCCCGGTGATGTCAATCACCTTATCGTTGAGCCATATTTTTCGGACACTCATTTGATTCGTTGTCAGGGTCCCTGTCTTATCAGTACAGATGACGTTAGTACATCCCAAGGTTTCTACGGAAGAGAGTTTCTTAATCAATGCATGGCGCTTAGCCATCTTCTGGACACCCATGGCCAGAGCGAGCGTCACCGTAGGCATGAGTCCCTCGGGAACATTCCCCAAAATGATCCCGATGGCAAAGATGACGGAGGCAGCAAAGGTCATCTTAGTGAATACAGCCCCGACTGATAGAAATACCAGGCCCATCACAACAGCCACGATGGCAATCACTTTAACAAGCCGCCCAATCTCTTTTTGAAGAGGGCTTGGTGCCTCTTTGATCGCCTGAGTCAGGTACGCAATTCTCCCAATTTCCGTATTCATGCCCGTAGCCATCACAACCGCTTTTCCACTCCCAGAAACGACACTTGTCCCCGCAAAAATGAGGTTTGGGATTTCTGTCCAGAGAAAGTTTTTTCCATCCTGGAAAGGCTCTGCCATCTTATAAGCCGGTCTTGATTCCCCGGAGAAAACGCTATTGTCCAACCTCAATTCATAAGCTTCGATCAGCCTTGCATCGGCTGAAACATTGTCCCCTTCTTCAAGAACAATCATATCTCCTGGAACAATATCGTCCGACATAACCTTCTTCTCTTCTCCATCCCGGATGACTCGGGTGTAAGAAGGAATCAAATTTCTCAAGGCATCGATGGCCTTTTCTGCCTTGAATTCCTGCCAGAAACTGAAAAGGGCATTGATGATAATGACAGCGATAATAGCCCAGCCGACTACTGGCATCTCGACTAAGAATGCGAGGATACTTCCTACCCACATTAAAATGGCTAAGAGGTTTGTAAAATTGTAGAGAAAGCGCCTCGCGAGAGAAGCCTTCTTTATCTTTTTCAGTCTATTCTGGCCATAAACCTCCAGTCGTTTTTTAGCCTCTTCCTCGGAGAGTCCCGGCTCACAGGTGCCAAGTTCCAGGCAAATTTCTTGCTTGGTCAGCGGCAAAAACTCCTCTTTCCCAACTTCTTCAATATTCAACAGGCGATAAAGCTCCCCGTCTGTTTGGGCGGTGATCAGATGATTGATAAAACTATCTTTTCTAATGAGGCTTGCAATTTTGGAGAGGATCTTAAGATGGGTCTGGCTCTCGGTGAGTGGGGTGATGAAAAGGAAGACGAGGTGAACCGGTTTTCCATCCGGAGAAGAAAAATCAATCCCTGTTTTTGAAACTCCTACAAAAAAGAGAACATCTTTTATGAGTTCCAGCCGGGTATGGGGAATTGCCACCCCATTTCCGATGGCCGTGGTCTCTTGTTTTTCCCTCTCCAGGATGCTTTCAAGAATTTCTTTTTTGTTCTTGATCTTTTTCTGTTTGCAGATATCCTCCACAATTTCGGAGATGACGGCTTCCCGGGTACGCGATTTTAAACTTACGGTTACTAAATTTAAACTGACTAATGGAGACAGGTTCATGATTGTCATCCTCAAAAGTTGTTAGCAATATTAAACCCGAACGAACCTGTTCGGGTGTGCATTGAAAAGAGTTGAATATACGAAAAAAAGGAGCAGTACGTCAAGGAAACCAACCAATAATATCCTCTACCCGATCAACTCACATAGGAATCCACCAGGTAATCAAGATCAGCGTAGGCTAACCAATGATTGACTTTCGTCATTTATTATCACTTAAAATCAAACATGTTTTACAAAAGTGTCCACCTGAGAGTTACAGCTTGCTATATTGTAGTTGATGATTGAGCGGCAGTTCTGTGCAACGCAGGTTGCTGCGCGAGAGAATGTTTCGTGTCCACTATTGACATCAGTGGTCATCCGTATGCTTCCGGTGAAGGATGTTTACATTATATTGCATCCCTACCGCGCTCACCCGTTCGAATCCGAATCACCTCTTCTATAGAAGATAAAAAGATCTTTCCATCCCCGATCTTTCCGGTTTTGGCAGCCCTCTCGATGGTTTCTATGACTTGATTGACCAATTCATCGTGACCCCTGATGTCAATAGTGGACACGAAGCGCTCTCTCATGCTGCAAGTTGCCTTGTATAGAACTGCCGCTCATAGACAACCGGAGAAAGGTACCCCAGCCGTGCTTGCCGTCTTTGCCGATTGTAGAATACCTCGATGTATTCCGTGATCTCCCGGATGGCCTGCTCTCTCGTCTTGAAGCGACAGTGATGGACAAGCTCATTCTTGAGCGTACCCCAGAAGCTCTCCATGGGAGCATTGTCGTAGCAGTCGCCCTTCCTGCTCATAGATGCTCTCATCTTGAACTGATCCACCAGCTTCCGGTATTCATGGGCGCAGTACTGACTCCCACGATCCGAATGGTGAATCAGGCCTGCTCCGGGCCGTTTGGCTGCCACGGCTCTGAACAGAGACTGGCTCACCAGGTTCTTGGTGAGACGATTGCCCATGGCATATCCAACGATTTCTCCCGTGCAGAGGTCCTTATGCCCTGCCAGATAGAGCCAGCCTTCTTCTGTGGGGATATAGGTAATGTCGCTGACCCAAACCTCGTTCGGCGTCGTTGCCTTAAACTGCTGATTGAGCAGATTCTGTGCCACAGGCAGAGCATGCTTCGAATCCGTGGTGGCCTTGAACTTCCTCTTCTGCTTACACCGTAACCCAAGCTTCTTCCTGATCCGTCTGATCCGGCAGATCCCGACCTTTACACCCTGTTCTTTGAGCTCATGCTGTAATCTCTCTGGACCGCACGTCTCACGGGTCCTCTTGTGGGCGGCTTTTATCTCTACTTCCAGCCTTCCCTCTTCCAGGACACGTTTGGAAGGCTTGCGCCTGAACCATTGGTAATAACCGCTCTTGGATACACGCAGAATACGGCACATCATCCCAATACAATACTTGAATCGCATTGCTTTCATGATCGCGTACCTGGCAGCGACTCCTTCGCAAAGTACACGGCCGCTTTTTTTAATATGTCTCGCTCCATCCTGGCTTCTGCCAGTTCACGCTTCACCCGGGCAAGCTCCATCTCTATTTCCGTAAGCGGCCTCTGGTGCTTTCCAACCTCCTTAAGCTTGCCTTCTCTGCTCGCCTTAACCCAGTACCGTATTGTCGAGGCCGCAACCGATAACCGACGCCCCACCTCCGGTATCTTTAATCCGCCTTCTGTTACGAGCTTCACTGCTTCCTCTCGAAGTTCCTTCGTGTAGATTGCTCTCGGAATCCTTTCCATTCTGACACCTCCGTCTTTAGTATTTTACCTCAACTTTGGTGTCCACAAAAGTCATCTTACCCCATCGGCAACGATGATTTCAATCTTAGATTTGGGTAGGAAATCGGTTTTATATTCTGCTCCACGATAAGTTTCCGTGTGACCTTTCTGTCTCCCGAATCCTACAACTTCCGTCATCGTCATTCCCTGAACGCCGATTTTAGTCAATGCATTCTTCACTTCATCTAACTTAAAGGGTTTTATAATTGCTTCAATCTTTTTCATCTCGCCTCCTTTGATGGGTCTAAAAACTACAGAGAAGTCTTAAGCGAGTTTAACACCCCTTCGGCCCATTTTCTGACAGCACCTCCGAGACGAATCGAGAAATGGACAGCCATTTTTCGTTTCCTTTATTCTCACGCTTTTATTGGTTTTTTTGAGGAAACATTAAACGCACTGCTTCCATTGAAATTCCATAAGTGATGGATCAGCTTCTTGGCGCGTACATGATGATTCCTACACCAATGAGTGTGATCGCGCCTCCGATAAGATCAAATCTGTCAGGTGCGATCTTATCGATTTTCCATCCCCATAAAATTGAAAGAGCGATGAAAACCCCGCCGTAAGCAGCATAGACCCGTCCAAAATTAACAGGCTGCAGAGTGAGAATCACACCAAAAAGGAAGAGAATGATGGCACCGGCAATCGCAAACCCAATGCCCTTGCTCTCCCGTAGACAGAGCCAGATGAGATAGCCTCCGCCGATTTCGCATAATCCGGCCGCAACAAAGTAGAAGAAAGATTTAATGTGATCCATTTAAATAGCACTCTCGCTGGTTTCGCCGGTACGAATACGGATGGCGGTCCCGATGGGATAGGTAAAGATTTTTCCATCGGTATTGCCTATCAACCGTATCCTCAGGCTGCATGTCAACAGGGCACTTTATTAACTTCAACCGTCAGGATGGTCATGTTGTCATAACCTCCGCGTCTGTTAAGTTCAGCTATTAATTGGGTTAGTCCCGCTTCAGAAAAACCCTGTTCCATTAGAAATGCCTTGAGCTCTTCATCTGTGGCATGTTCCAAAATACCATCGGTTATTAAGCAGAACAGGTCTCCCGCTTTGACGAATCCCGAATAGAAGTCGGGCAGCAACAGGGGTCCATCACCGATTGCCTTCAGCAGGATATTTCTATTGGGGTGGGTACGGGCTTCCTCCTGCGTGATTAACCCCAGCCGCACGAGTTTACTCACAAAGCTATGGTCCTTGGTGAGCTGGACGATTTTGTCGTTGCGCAGCAAAAGAATCTTTGAATCGCCCACGTGGTTGATGAAAAACCGGTCTTGTTTCAGCAGAAGGGCGGTTAAGGTACATTTCATGTTACGTGTAGAGGCGTGACTGATTGATAGATCGTAAATATGCAATGCGGCACGTTGAAAGGCGCTTGTTAGCCTATTTGGTATTTTTCTGGTAAGATCGCCGAAGTAATATTCTTGGAGCAAGACATTAACCGCCTCCGCGCTGGCGACCTGTCCTGCGGCGCTTCCGCCCACGCCGTCTGACACTACAAATAAGCTGCCCCATGCATCATTTAATCTGGCCTCGGTGGGTATGTAATAACCGAAATAATCTTCATTATTAGGGCGAACTGTTCCTTTGTCAGACAATCCATATGCCTGTAGCCTATCCCGGGTAAAATTTTTCTGGAGAATCGAGCCGCCCATCAATAACGCCACTAAAGGCAAAAAGGCTCTTGCTCTTACAGAGCCTTCTTGCCCCACGATTTCAATTGGAACTATCTCAGTTTAATTCTATTTCTGTATAACGGGTTCTCCAATTATTTTACGCCCTGACCGGGTACTCTCAACAATGACATACCCAATACCAATTAGCAACCAGACGGCGGTCCCTATGATTGACATCAATGCGGCAGTTTTAGTGTCGCCGCCACCGAGAACTCCCAGATAGATGACCGTCACCAGCATGGCGATATTGGCTATAGCCCCCAGGATCGGCACCACAATATGCGTAAACGTATTTCGTTGCGGATGGCGGAGAAATGCCACGAGTGCCACGGCGTTGGTCATACCATAGAGAATAAAGGTACCGATGTTCGATAAAAAGGTGATCGCCGTCAGATTCGTAACGGATAAAACTCCAAAGCCGCCGATCGCCGCCGAGACAATGGTAATGGCCAATACCGCAGTATGGGGTGTCGCATAAGTAGAATGCAAAAAACCTAAGAAGCTCGGGACTTCGTTATCCTTTGACATGGCGTAGGTTACACGCACGCCGGTGTTCATACATGCCAGAGTGGTGCCGAATATCGCAATCGCGACTGTGGCCGCCACGATAATCATCAAGAAGAAGCCGGCATTACCCAGCAGTGCATCACCAAGGATTTTGCACATGTCGCCTATCGGAGCGCCGGAAGCGGCGGCGGCCTGAATACCACTGACCACGGCATCCTTGGCATCTTTTGCGGTATAGGCCGTGTTCAGCCAGGCATTGGCGCCGAAGTATTCAAAGACGTAGAAGATTAATCCCTGAATGACCAAAGAGAGGATAACCCCGCGGGAGACATGCTTGGGAGATTTGGATTCGGCCGTTAAAGCCGTGGCCGATTCAAAACCTACGAGCAATAATATGGCAATGGTTGCTTGAAACATCACATTCGCGAGACTATGCGGTAGCGCAATCGAGGATAAGTTGGGATGAATAAAGGTAACATTCTGCGGATTTTTAAATCGGTAGACCAATGCCAGGATCGTTATGAATACGAGACAAATGATCTGGACCACGTTGATCACTATAGAAGATATGGTCGAGCCCGTTATGCCGCGGTAGGCTACATATCCTGTCAGGAATGCAAATATGACCGCTATCATTACCTGCCAGAAAGGTGAGAGGTTTACCCCGAATTGGTTGAAGATATAATTGATCAGAATAGCCATGACCGCCACCATGACCCCTGGATACACCCAATAATAAAGATGGGAGAACCAGCCCACGGTAACCTTGGACAATCTTGAAAAGGGGGATAACCGTTTCTCGTTCAATACCGCCTGTTCCGTGAAATAATAAGAACTGCCCGTGCCAGCGTCAGGATATAACTCTGCAAGCTTGGAATACGAAATGGCTGTTAGGAACGCCAAAATGAGCGCGAGAATCAGACCGGTGAACATGTCCATCGCAGTCGTCTGGCTGGCTAAATCCACTTGTGCCGCCTGCATCTGGAAGGTCAGCCACAAAAATGCGCCCGGTGCGATCAACGCCATGGCATTTACTGTGACTCCTGTCAACCCCAGGCTCTTCTTCAATTCACCTTGTTGTGCCATGATAAATATCCTCCTTTGTGTCTATTTTCCTCAAATCACCACGATGCTTGCCTCTCGCCCATTGCCCATGGATCGTTTTCTCACGAGACGGTGCTCAGTGAGAAGGATTTCGGAACCGGCTCCCCTCTTCCACGGGAGACACGAAAATTTCTGCATCGCTAAGGTTCCCTTTTTTCTCGATGGTCTCAATGACCTGGCTGAGCATGTCATCGGTAGGAACCATCAGTTCGATCTTAAGTTCTTTGACGAAGTCAACGGTATATTCCTTTCCTCGGTAGAACTCCTTGTGGGCTTCTCGGCTTCCAAACTCATCCACCTTACTTATCGTCATCCGCATGATTCCGATCTTCGTCAAAGCATTCTTAACTTCTTCCTTCTTGGAAGGGTCAATAAGGGCTTCAATTCTTTTCATTTATCCTACCTCCTGTTTTGTTTCCCCCGCTTTTACTGGGGCTGTTGCCATATATGCATCATACCGAGGGCAATGGCATCCTGGCTCTTCTTACATCCTAAAAGGTGAAGAGGGTGTCCGCGCTGAATGTCCACTGATGTTTGTCGCTACTGTCGAAGAGCGGCTGGTTAGAGCGGTCGTAGCGCACTTCCGGCCTTAACAGCCACTTCGAGAGAAACTTGTCCTTTGGAAAAGGCTTGATGGCCACGCCCACCGTGGCCTCGTAATAGTTGGCGCTGATGGGCGTACCGGTGGAGAAGCCATCGGCGGCGTCTCGATACCACTCCAGCCGGGTGTTGAGCGTGAGGTGCGGATCGATCGCGTAGCTGACGTAGCCTGCCACGCCTCCCCACTGCTTGCCGCCGCTTGTTAAGCCGGGGATTTGCGGAGCATGGACGTAGTCAATGCCCAAGCCGAGGCTCAACTTCTCAGTGATCTTCTGGGTGGCAACCAGGTCCAACGCGGTCCACCAGTGGTCGTCGTCGCCCTTAGGCAGATCGTGCCCGAAGCCCGTCGGGAACTCCGGGCCTTCCGTCATAACGAAAGTGATGGAAGTCTTGTCGCTGGGGGTAAAGGTGATGCGGCCTAAAAAGTCCAGGACACCGTTGGCGTCTTTAACGGACTGGTTCCAGCCGCGCGTGAAGCCGGCGTCAAACGACCATTTGGGGTTCGCCACGTAGGTGACCAGAACGCCCGTCTGTGTGCTCGGCTCGGCGTAGAGAAACTGGTAGCTGTAAGAATAGAGGGCCTTGGACGGATCGCCGAAGGCCCCGTAGATGTTGGCGCTGAAGTGCTCGAAGCCCGCCAGTTCGATCCATTTGCCCGCGCGGATTCGCACCGGCAGGTCGGGGATGGTCACGTCCACATAGGCTTGGAGAAGGTCCCCTTGATAGCGGCCCGTCTGCGAATCCAAGAGCCCATTCGAGTGGACGAACGCGGCATCCGTACCCCAGATACCCTCCACGTGGAAACCCAAGTCAAACTGCTTCTTCGTCGGATCGACCGTGCGCTCGACGTTGAGGCTAATCTTGTCAAGGGTGGCTGCGTTCTTGTAACTGTTAAATCCGATGTAGGTTGGACCACTGTCACGACTCGACGAGCTAAAGTCATGCATGTAACCGCCTTCGATGTAGCCGTAGATGTTGATCCCAGCCTTGTCCAAAGGTTGGGCCAGTCCCGCCTTGCCTAAAGCGAACATCAGCAGCCCGGGTTCCGGTGCCGGGGCCTCCGGCGGCTTTGCCTCTTCGACCGGCTTTACCTCTTCGATTTTTTTGTCTGAAGTCGATGCTGATCCCTCTTCGCCGCTTGCGTTAATGACAAATGGACACATCGTTAATACCAATACCGCCAGAATCAAGCCTAATAATCTCTTTTTCATTCCCCCTCCTCCATCATCCTTTTATTTGAAGTTGCGCTCTAACTCGATTCAACATTCACTCCATTCAATATCCTCAATTCTCACAACCACACCATAAGCCCCATCCTTATGAACGAGGAATATTAAATCGTTTTCCGTTCTGTTAAATATCCACTCACGTTCCTTCAGCTGTCTATACAAACCGTCTTTCAGCTTTAGAAGCTCACCCGAAGAAACAGAACTTAATCTTGACCTCGCGACGCCATCAATGTTTCGCATCTTCTTCCTCCTTTCTCTTTGGATTACCTTTAGGCTCGGTTTTCAATCTTTGATTCTTATCTTTATCAAGAATGATGCCAAAGAGATTTTTGTCGTCGACGAATGGAATCTAACATTTTAAATTCAAAGTGGTTTTCGATTCGAGTGGAAAGTTGAAATGATTACGAATATGGAATTAATATGAAATGAAAAACAACAATTTTGTCGGATAGAATTTTAGATTCTACAAACTTGTTGGGTAGGGTATGGCGTGAGATGATATTTAGGGGGAATATTTTCTATGAAGCCTCTTAAGAAGAGTCCAAAAGAGGCCAGTGACCTTCCATGCTAAGAAGGGACGGCTGTGGCATCGCGAAAAGCCGGTCGGGTTTAGCTGATATCCATCTCATTACTTCTACCAAAAGCAACCTGGAAGCGGAGAAGTTGAAACAGCGGGTTTCAAAACACCGAATATTCGGTGCTCATAATCTATTTCAAGATAGCTTCCAGTGATTTAATAACTTAAGCTCCCAAGGCGGCCAAAAAATCTCTGGAGGTAGATACCGCTCCGAAAACTCCGCCCTGCATCTTGATCATTTTAACGGCAGCCTGGTAGTTGCCTTCGTCGGTCGCGCCGGTGCAATCCGACAGCAACAGGCACTCATAACCGAGGTCGTTGGCCTCGCGCATGATAGTATGGACACAGACATCGGTCGTTATACCGGTGAAAATAAGGTAATTGATGTGACGGTTGTGCAAGACAAGGCCGATGTCCGTCGCGCCAAATGCTCCTTTCGTCGGTTTGTCTATTATCGGCTCCCCTGGTAACGGTTTAAGTTCCTGAATAATTTCCCATCCCGGTTCACCGCGTACAAGGATTCGCCCGCAGGGTCCCATATCCCCTATGCCTGCTCCGATCTGCCTTGAGCGCCAGAGTTTGTTCGCCGGGCAGTCAGATAAATCCGGTTTATGGCCTTCCCGGGTATGGATTATGGTAAAACCTGGGATCTTGCGGCATGCGTTGAGCACGGTTCGAGTAGGGGCAATGCCCCGGCGTGTCAAAGAGATATCATATCCCATCTTGTCGACGTAACCGCCCTCACCGCAAAAGTCGTTTTGCCAGTCAATGAGTATGAGCGCGGTTCTGACTACGTCCAGTGTGCCATCATAAGGCCAGATATACGGATCGGCTTTTACAGTTGCCTTCATGTTCGCACTCCTTAGTATCAAAAAAATTTCTTCAAGCTTCAACCATCGATTGAGACTGGTGGTCGCCAAGGAGACAGCGTGTTGCCGATGTACCCCGACAAAATACGCGTCTTATTTGGTCCTCCCGATAACGCCATCCATCAGCCAGTCGATGGTCTGTAGCTGGGCGCTTGTTGGCATGACACCATCTTTTATTTTAACCGTGCCTCCTTGATCTTTTATCGGGCCGGTAAAGGGGTTGATCTTTCCACTCCTGAGTCTTTCGACGGTATCGAGTACACTCTTCCGCACATCGGGAGGGACGGATTTACCGAAGCGAGCAACTTTCACCCAACCGGCTTCAAGGCCGGCAAACATGACGCAAGGCCGGTAAGTACCCTTAATTATCTCCCCCACCAGTTCCGCGTAGACCGGTCCCCAGTTCCAGACCGCCCCAGTGAGCCACCCGTTGGGCGCCGAGGGGCTGCCGTCTTCATGGTAACCGCAGACATACATTTTCTTGCGCTCGGCCGCTTCAACAAGCGCCCTGGTCGAGTCCTGTTGATAGGTGACTACATCGATGCCGGAACCGGCCATCGTGTTAATCGCGGTTACCTGCTTGGCGGGGTCTGCCCAGTTATTCGTCAGCACGAAGGTTGTCTGTACCTTCGGGTTGACCGACCTTGCACCAAGTTCAAAAGCGTTGACATTCAGGAGGGTCTGCGGAATCGGGAAGGCGCCGATAAAGCCCAGCTTGTTGCTCTTGGTCATCCTTCCGGCGGCGATGCCGTTGGAATACTGGAGTTGCCAGATATCTCCGAAATAGGCTCCGTAGTTTGGCTTCGCTTCAAGGTCGCCCTGGTGCAGAAAGATGACTTTAGGATATTTATCAACGATCTGCTTGATGGGCCCGGAATAGCCAAAAGAGGTTGCGAAGATTATCTTGGCTCCTTGCCCGATCATCTGCTCGGCAACACGCTGGACTTCGGCATTTTCCGGGATGTTCTCTGCCCGGAGAATTTCGACATTAGAATATATTTTCTCCAAATACCGGCTGCCATTAAAGGCCGCCTGATTGTAACCCAAATCCTGTTGCGAACCGACAAAAATAAATCCGATTTTTAGCTTGGTCCCGGTCGGAAGAGGTTTGGCCGCGTTGGCAAAGGCTGCGGTCGGCTGGAATTGACTTGAAGCTGCGCAATCGTGGAAAGCCTTGGAGAAAATTTCCGGTGAACCACCTGCGAGGTCATCTTTTGTAGGTTTGGTAGCCATTGCCCAGGCCGCATCAGCAGTCGTGGCCGGAGCGACTGATGAGAGTATTACTGAAATTACAAGACAACCGGCGATAAGAATATGTCGTAATAACTTTTGATGCTTAATGCGATTCATAATTAGTTCTCCTTTCTTTCATTAGGATAAATTACGGGTTTCAATCTAAGGCTACGCATTCATTCTCAGCACCTCCTTCAGACCCTCGGGCATGGCCCGCAGGGCAATGCCTGTCCAGAATGTCAAAACAAATAGCGTGATCACGTAAGGGAACATGTCCAGTACAAACGGGGAAATGGGCGCCCCGATGCTTTGCAGTTGTAACTGAAACCCAATGGCGCCGCCGAAAAGGAAAGCACCGACCATGGCCCGTAATGGAGACCACATGCTGAAAATAACCAGAGCGACGGCGATAAAGCCCCTCCCTGCGGTCATGCCTTCTATCCAGCAATGGGTAAGGCCAAGCGAAAGCTCCGCCCCGCCGATTCCCGCCAACATGCCTCCAGCGATGATTGCACCAAACTGCCATGCAGCCGGATTACGCCCGCCGGCAAAGGCGATATCGGCCTGCTCCCCCACTGCCCGGAGACTAAGACCTGGACGCGTGTAGTGCAGGAAAGCCCAGAGTAATGGCCCCATGATGTAAGCAACGTACGTGAGGATATCTTGCTGGAAGAAAGCCCTTCCGAACAGTGGAATATCAGCTAATAACGGAATAGCAACCGGGTTAATACCTTCGATCCTACTGCCGACGAAACCTTTCCCTGCGTAAGCGGTGATACCAGCGCCAAACAGGGCGAGCGTGAACCCAGTAGCAAGCTGGTTCGTGTGCCGTTTTATCACAAGGTAGGCGTAAATAAGGCTGAGAAGCGCGCCAGCTAAAGATCCGGCCAGAATACCGATCGCGACGTTATCCGTCTCCACCGTTGCGATGAAACCAAAACAGGCTCCCATGAGCATGCTTCCCTCGGTACCAAGGTTTATCAGGCCAGCTCGCTCCACGACAAGCTCTCCGTATGTGGCATAGAGGACGGGGATACCAGGCCCCATCGCTCCTGTCAATGCACCAGTAAGGATGATCAGCCAGAGCGAATTCATTTTGCCGCCTCTCTTAGTCGCCGGAACCCGAGTACACAGAAAAATACAAGGCCGATAAGAATATATATTCCGGCCGAGGGAAAATTGGCGCTGATTTGCAGGAGGTCACCACCGACCATGATGGATGAGAGCAGGAACGTCGTTCCTAGGAGGACGACCGGATCGTGTCCCGCAAGCCAACTGGCAAGAAAACCCATTGTCCCGAACTGGAAATTAATATCCGGGCGTAAATGGCGGTGTATTCCAGCCACCTCAATCATACCGGCGAGGCCGGCGATGGCTCCGCCTATCAGCATGGCAACCACGATATAGCGGGTCACGGGAATACCCCGGCGCACCGAGGCGTTGACATTTCCACCAACGGCGCGCATGTTGTAACCCCATGTGGTACGTCCAAATACAAAATAACAGGCTGTAACCGCAAGTAAAGGCACGATAAAACCCCAATGGAGGCGGGTTGAGCCAATTGACGGCAGAATCGCAGCGGCTGAAAAATTGGGGGTATACGGGTAACCGTAACTTCCGCTACTTTTCCAGGGACCAAAAACAAAGATGTTCACGAAAAGACCGGCAACGAAATTAAGTAGCAAGGTCGAAATCACCTCGTTCACGTCTCGCCATTGTCTTAGACACGTGGGAATCGCCGCCCACAGGGTGCCTCCCACGGAACCGGCGATTGCCATCGCCGGTAGCATCAGCCAGATTGAATCGATATTGGAATAAAGGGCAACCCCGGTCGCCGCCCAGGCCCCGAGGTATAGCTGTCCCTGTCCTCCTACGTTAATTAGTCCAACTCGGGCTGGAATCGTCGCTGCCAGCCCAGTAAGCAAAAAGGGTATCATGAGTACCCCAACTTCACTGAGTCCGGCCGTGCTACCGAATGTATAGCTAAATAAATTGGCGTAAATTCTTATCGGGTTACGGCTGGTAATCCCGAGGAGTATTCCAAACACAACGAGCGCCAAGCCTATACCCATAAGGGAACGGATTAATGGCTTAACAAGGTCTATACAGCGAGCCTGGAACTTTCCTGACAGGTCACGTTGTTCGGCCTCAGCATGTTCCATCACGCCCCCTTACCGGTGCCCGGTCATCGCTAGGCCAATATCATATGCTGAAGCGTTGCAGTAGCCAAATTCATGCACGATTTTTCCCTGGTACATCACGACAATACGATTGGAGAGCGCGAGGAGTTCATCAAGGTCTTCCGATATGAGGAGAATAGCGCCGCCCTTTGCTCTGCAATCCAAGAGGAGTTTCCTGGTTTTTTCTGCTGTCATGACATCCAGTCCGCGCGTTGGATAGTATGCAATTAGGAGTTTGGGATTGCATATCAGTTCCCTTGCGACGACCAATCGCTGGATATTCCCTCCCGATAAACTATCGGTTCGTGCGTCATGCCCCGCGAGGGGCAGCGGAAAAGTATTCAATACTTGATCCAACTGCGCCTTTACTTCGCCCCAGTTAATCCAAGTGCCACCGCTGCCGAATTTATCGATTTCACCCAGCACCAAGTTTTCGCATACTCTCATCTGGGGTACTACTCCCATTCCCAGGATATCTTCGGGAATGTAGCTGACCCCCGATTGCAGGATACGGGACACAGACCAGTGGTCTAGGTCATTTCCAAAAAGACGGATGTTACCCTGGCTTTTACAGTGTAGGCCAAGCAGCACTTCGCCAAGCTGCTGTTGCCCGTTGCCGGAAACCCCTGCGACTCCCAAGATTTCACCTGACTGGATGCTGAGACTGACATCGTCCAGCCCGTGTGAATCACTGATGCTGCTCGTGAACACGTTGCGAAATTCCAGGACGACCGGGCTGAGGGGATTCTGTTCCACAGGAGTATTTTCCGCCTCTTCTGTAATCTCGACGCCGAGCATCAGAGAAACAAGGCTCCGTCCATCTACTTCTGCTCTTGGCACGGTGGTGATCACTTTGCCGTGACGCAGAACGGTAACCCGGTGCGCGACTGATAAAGCCTCCTGGAGCTTGTGCGTAATAAAAAGGATGGCGTATCCCTCTTTCCGCAGCTCATCAAATACGCTGAATAACCTTTCTACCTCGTGAGGGGCGAGGATGCTGGTCGGTTCATCGAAAATTAGTACCCGGGCATGACACAGCAGGAGTTTGATCAGTTCCACCTTTTGTCTGTCTCCCATCGAAAGCTCTCCCAGTCTTGCTTCAGGGTTGATATGTAGGCGGAATTTTTCAGCCACTTCACTGATTTGCCCGGAGAGGGTTCTCCGGTTCAGAAAAACAGCCTGGTTGGGAAGAAAGAGGGCAATGTTTTCGGCGACGGTCATTGCCGGGATCAGCGAAAAGTTTTGGAAAACCATGCCAATGCCAATTTGTCGGCTATCTTTAGGAGACCGAATGGTCACCTCTTCCCCTTGGATAGACATTTTCCCGCTATCAGGTTGGTAAAAGCCATAGACTATTTTCATCAAGGTGCTTTTGCCCGCGCCGTTCTCGCCAAGTATTACATGGGTCTCACCGGCGAAAATATCCAGGTTAATATGGTCGTTAGCGACGACGCCAGGGAATTCTTTGGTGATACCGCGTAATGCAAGAAGAGGTTCAGATTGACCCATCGTAAGGTTAGTATTTTCCGGTACAATACCCGTATCACCGGGCTCTTTTGCGACAGTATTTGATGGCGCGTCTGATGCTTTGTGAAATGCGGTGGATATCTTTTTAAAAGTTGCTTGCAAGGTGGTCATATTTTGCGAAAACCGGCAGCACTACCTTCCGACTGACAGAGGCCTAACAGCCGAATACGACGACGACCCTTTTTCACTGCATGGCCCTCGTTTTGGGTTTAACTTATCAAGAATCACACCAACGAAGATGCTTCGTCTCTGATTAACGTCTAACGTTTTGAAACCAAAGCCTCTTATTCACTTGAAAGAAAAGGAAAGGGAGAAAGAATGAAAGGGAAGTAAAGAATAAAAAACAACAATTTTGTTTGAAAAAAGGCGGAAACCGACAATTTTGTGGGATTATGGGCGCGACATTGGCCTCCCCTTGGTGGAGTCAAAGACTTCGCTCAGTATTTTTGCCTTCATTGGATAAGGATTAAGGACCTGTGGCCAGTTCTTCCAGAGCCCTTTCCTGCCTGATAAGACTCTCCATCGCTTGTTCAAGGGTCATTTTTATAAAGACAAGATAGTCATGAGGTTTCGCTTGGCCAATCTTCCATAACTCGGAAGTTGCAATCGTGGCCAGAGAAACAAATCCACCCAAACTCGGCCCGTCTACGGTTAAGATAATAGGCATGTCCCCGGTAAAATTGATGGTTCCGATAGCGTACGCATAATCATGAAGATTGGAAGGATGGCGACCACCTTCTCCTCCGTCTTTGCGGGCGAATTCGGGGCGAGGTCCCTCGAGCCGATAACCGAGCCGATTGGAGTTGCGGTGGACACGCCATTTTGTGTTGTAAAACATTTCAACGTCTGCCGTAGTAAAGAGGTCGGGGGCCGTATGAGGGCCTGGAATGACCCCCACTTCCCATTCCGTTCCATATTGAGGTATGCTGGCGGGAGCTAGCTTCCGTTTCCAACGACGACTTAACTCCTTTTTATTAATGAAAAGGAAATCGCCCTTTGTTAACGGGCGGCCTTCATAGCCTCCAAAATGCCCTTTTGGAAAGGTGGATTTGCTTCCGAGGTAATCCGGAACATCGATTCCACCGCTCACAGCTAAGTAGGCACGAGACCCTGGTCCTTGCACAGCTCCGAAACTCAAAACCTCTCCCCCTTCTACATAAATCGATTCCCACCAAGGAACTTCCCTACCATTGATTGACCCTTTGAGTTTGGCTCCGGTAAGGGCGACAACCGTATCCGATTTGAACTTTAGGGTAGGACCCACCACAGTGATCTCTAAGCCTGCTTCGGCATCACTGTTTCCCACCAACCGATTCCCGATTCGAAAGGCCAACCAATCCATAGGTCCCGACGGTGGAACCCCGACATTCCAATAACCAACCCGACCCGGATAATCTTGTACCGTAGTATAAATTCCGCCATTCATGATTTCGGTCATCTCTTAATCCCTCTCCATATTTTTTAATAACCTTTGGTCCAACGAAACACTGCTTCGCGTTGTGTCATCTTAAATGCTTCTATTTCATCAGAAATAGACTGCATGAATACATTGTATTGCTTAATATTAAAGATTCCATTCTCAATTCGGAGAGGATAATCTCCGTTTATCATTGCTTCTCGGGCTTCTTCCAATTCCTTCTCACTTACCGCCTCGAATTGAATTCGGTCGAAAAATCTCAGCAGCCAGGGGGCTTCAGCAAAAGCTGGAGTGGTTTGCCAAGTATTCCAAATGGGTAAAGTGCGCCCGACGAGTTGATATCCTCCGGGGGATTCCATAGGATAGATGCAGATATAGGCTCCTCCAATTCCAACAGCGCCCTCAGGTGTTATCATCCTCGCAGGATTATACTTCGGAACCACCAATCGACATCTTGGATCGAGTGGGACAGCACAAGGTGCTCCAAGGTATACGTCTCCCAAACCAAGAACCATGATCTTGGTGGCTTGAAGATAGGTTTCTACTTGCTCGATGTTGTCCAACCCATTACAGCGAGCGACGAACTGAACGTTGTCCGGTAAGTAGGGGGCTTCTGCCCTCACCGATTGCATGTAATAAGCAATGGCATCTCGGGTCCATTTGTCATGAATGGCAATAGGAAGATGAATAATCCGTGAGGGGACTTCCATCTCCTCAACCGGGGGGAGGTTTTTTTCTATTGTTTTGAGAGCTTCAAGGAGCCTATTGAGGGGCAGGCGCATGCCATTGTATTTGATCAGCAGAGACCTTACTCCAGGGACAGTTTCCAAGAGTCCCTCTAAGTTGGTGTTAGTAATGGCTTGTTCCAAGGCATGGACCCTGAACCTGAGATTAAGATCAAGAACCATTTGCCCATATTCCACAAGAATATAAGAATCCCCAGCTATCCGGTAAACAACTCTCTCTCGCGTCGGTCCTTCTGAAATGACAGCCACCACTGCATCAGAAGGCGGTTGCGGGATTTTTGGAAGTTGCATGAAACGTGGTCTCCTTTTTCTCTCCATTTTTTAGGCTACCTATTCGATGTTTTACATTCCCGCTTTTAGATGTCGAAACTCTTGCCTCATTTGTTTGAATAGCTATATCGAACTATGATCCGTCCCTACGACTAATATTTGGAATAGACCTGATGAAATCCTGGGTATGTTCGTGTTTAGGATATTTGAAGACCTCTTCAACGGTTCCCTGCTCTACGATCTCTCCCTGGGGTCACACCCTCTCCACGGGAGACACAGAGATTTCTTCGTCTCCAATGCTTTCTGTTTTGGTAGCTTTTTTGATGGTCTCAATGACCTGGCTGAGCCTCTCATCTGTGACCATGAGCTCGATTTTGAATTCTTTGACAACGTCCACTATGCA
This sequence comes from uncultured delta proteobacterium, assembly GCA_963765435.1. GTDB lineage: Bacteria > Desulfobacterota > BSN033 > BSN033 > UBA1163 > UBA1163. The sequence goes on along the minus strand of CAVXWK010000001.1, from coordinate 1,349,688 downwards.
TTCCTTCCCCCGATAAAACTCTTTGTGAGCATCTTGGATCCCAAACTCATCGACCTTGTTTATCGTTATCCGCCGGATCCCGATCTGAGTCAAAGCATTCTTTACTTCTCGTAACTTAGAAGGGCTAATAATGGCTTCAATCTTTTTCATGACTTCTCCTTTCGCTCACCCTTTGATAGGGTCAGAGTTGAGTCGAAAAGCACAGAAGGCTCTCGACTGGGTCTGATGACCCTTAATACATCTATTCGAAAAACCGTACCTTACGGTGATACTTGGAGGACCGTCCCTATCGTGCTCTTAAAAAGAATCCAAAAAGAGGTCAGTGGCCTTCCATGCTAAAAAGGGACTACCCTCCTCAGTTGTGAGGAAGATTTTCTCCCAAGAATATGCTTTCTTGCAACAGACCATATTTCAATGAGGGCCCTTTCAATAGAACGGGTCCCATTTCCGAGAAGTCTTATAATTAGGCCTTTTGAGGGTAGGGCAGATACTCCTCCCAGCACACCGCTTAGATCACCAACTCCTGCCCGTAGGATGTTGAGGAGGTCTTTTTCTATCCGAGGATTATCGAAGATAAGGTATATGGATGCTGCCGCAACGAAGGATTCCAGGAAACCAAGACCCCCATAATCCGTATCAAGGGGTTTTAATGTTGCCTTCTCAAACAGAATCGGTTCCCCACAATAATTGATCTCCAGGATACTGCTGTATCGATAGAACTGGAGGTGCTCTCCTCTCGCCAGTCTCCCGGTTGTAAAAAAATCGATGACAAATGCTACCGTATCTTCCTCCATTGTTAGTCTCGTTTTCTGGCGATATGAAGAATTTGCGAAGGGGATGACATAAGAAGGGAGGTACTCAAAAACGCCTCCTTTCCTGATAGTGATCTCCGTCTGCTGACAGGCAGAGTCCCCCGAGCTTCTGTAGATCTTCGTTGCTGAAGGAGTGGTTGCAAAGACATGGGAATTCTCATTTAGGATAATATGGATCTCGATTCTGTCCCCGCAGACAAGCCCCCCGGAGGCATTAAAGAGATGGGTGAAAGCACAGCCGGTCTCATTGGGATAGAAAGGCTGAAATATATGCATCGGAGATTTTGAATAGGATTCGGAAAGGATCGTCCGATCCTTTCTTTTCTCAAACTCCAGGCGTAGTATCCCATGGCGTCCAACCTCTGACGGATCATCTTTTATCGATAAAGAGCACATCTTTTTTTATCCACTCAATAACACCATCAAGGCCTTCACAAAGCTTCAGGTTGGTAAACAGAAACGGCCTTGCACCTCTCATCCTTTTTGCGTCCCTCTCCATCACCCCAAGATCTGCTCCCACGTGGGGAGCCAGGTCTATTTTGTTGATGACGAGGAGGTCTGATTTCGTGATGCCCGGGCCTCCTTTTCTGGGGATTTTGTCGCCTCCGGAGACATCAATCACATAGATGGAACTGTCGACCAGTTCCGGGCTGAAGCTGGCAGCGAGATTATCCCCCCCGCTTTCCACAAAAATGATGTCAAGATCGGGGAATTTTTGAGCCAGTCTCTGAACGGCTTCCTGGTTGATCGAGGCGTCCTCGCGGATGGCTGTGTGAGGGCACCCCCCTGTTTCAACACCGATGATCCTCTCCTCGGGCAATGCCCCCGCCCTGATGAGGAATTCCGCATCTTCTCTTGTATAGATGTCGTTGGTCACCGCGGCGATAGAGAAGATCTTTGACATTCTCTTGCAGAGCTTTTCAATTAAGGCTGTCTTTCCTGAGCCTACAGGTCCTCCGACCCCAATCTTTACGGGTCTTGGCATGGCGTGCTCCCCTATGATCTGAACAATCTTGTATAGAGGCATTCATGCCTCATCGCTCTTATTTCGATACCAGGAGCAAAGGAGGAAAGGTCATCTTCGGTTAGAGGGACCAGATCCTCTGCGATTTTCAGCGCCATGGGCCTTATCTCCTCTATCACCCTCTGGCCCTCCAGATGACCGAGAGGAATTAAACGGAGGCCCGCACTGACGACGCCGGATACAGTCTGATACAGATAGGCCATCAAGGCATCCTCCTTACTGATTTCCAGTGCATCACAGACGAGTGCGAAGACCACAGGATGATGTCCCCAGGCGTCTCCTGTCTCAATCTTTTCGCCAAAGTGACCGAGCAACACAGAAGAATGCAGCGCTCCCATGACCTTTATGAGTTGTCTTCCTGTATGAATGCTGCCCTCTCTCAGTTCGTTTGCCAACCTCATGGAGTGAGTGAGCTTGTCGAGTCTGAGGATCGTACTCAATTCTTCTCGCCCCGCCGCTTCCCAGGAGAGTTTAACGAAAAGGGCATCCCCTTTAGCGACGAGTCCTGTCAAATAGGCCTTTAGGAATTTCTCAAGTCCATTTCTATCCTGGATGATCCCTTCGTTCACATAGGTTTCGAGTCCGCGGGAATAAGCAAAGGACCCGGATGGGAAAAAGGAGTCAGTGATCTGAAACAGCCTGAAAAGATTGCTTTGACTATGCATGCGAATGACCTTTTCGGGTTGGCTCAAAGCTCTCTTTCCGGAGTTGATACCGGATCGCGGTCTTTTTCAAGAATTCCTCCATTTGCGGGTTTTGCGGTGTGACAATGTTTTCCTTCCCGATCGAAACAGGAAGATGCCTGTTTCCAATCTCATAAGCAATGGCTGCACCCTCCTCCAAATCCTCCGGGGAGATCACGATGACGTCCTCTTTCGCTTCCTCCACCGTTACATAGCAACGATCATCTAAGTAAAGGATATCTCCATCCTTCAGGATTGTGCCTGTGGGAAGGGCGAGGGCAATTTCGCTCCCCTTTTTGGTCGTGAGTCTCTGTCTGGGTTTTCTCCTCTCTTCCCAGCCTAGAACAATGGTATCCCTTTCGAGGCCATCGAGAGGCTGAAGATCTGTGATCTTTATCTTTTGTTCGATTAAGATCATCGCTAAAACAGGAAATAACGCTGAGCCATGGAAAGAACATGGGCAGGGTCGCATTTCAGAATTTCGCCATTTGCCTTGACGATATAGGTTTCAGGGTCAACTTCAATCCGGGGAAGATAATCGTTATGGATCATGTCTTTCTTACCGAGGCCGCGGCAGTTCTTGACAAAGGCGATTCTTTTTTGGAGTCCGAGCTTTTGAGCAATGCTTCTTTCATAAGCAGCCCTTGAGACGAACGTCAGGGATGTGCTCAAAGGAGCGCGGCCAAAGGCGCCAAACATGGGCCTCATCAAATAGGGCTGAGGCGTTGGAATGGAGGCATTGGCGTCTCCCATCTGGGCATAAGCTATCAACCCGCCCTTGATGATCAAATTGGGTTTGACCCCGAAGAATGAAGGTTCCCAAAGGACAATATCCGCGAGCTTTCCGGTCTCAATGGAACCCACATCCTCTGCGATGCCGTGCGTGATCGCCGGGTTGATGGCATACTTTGAAATGTACCTTTTCGCCCTAACATTATCGTTCTCCCCTTTTTCCTCCTTGAGCCTGCCCCTTTGCCGCTTCATCTTGTCCGCTGTCTGCCAGGTTCGGAGGATCACCTCGCCCACTCTTCCCATGGCTTGGGAATCGGACGAGAGCATGCTGAAAGCCCCCATGTCATGAAGGATGTCCTCCGCCGCAATGGTCTCTGCCCTTATTCTTGAATCGGCAAAGGCCACGTCTTCGGGTATACGTGGATCAAGATGATGACAGACCATGAGCATGTCAAGGTGCTCGTCCATCGTATTTATGGTAAAGGGCATGGTGGGATTGGTTGAGGAAGGTAATACGTTGCTTTCGCCACATACCCTGATGATGTCAGGGGCGTGTCCTCCTCCCGCTCCCTCTGTGTGGTAGGTATGAATGGTTCTCCCCTTGAAGGCTGCGAGAGTGTCTTCAACAAAACCGGCTTCATTAAGGGTGTCTGTATGGATGGCCACCTGGACATCATATTCTTCTGCCACAGAGAGGCAGGTATCAATGGCAGCGGGTGTTGTCCCCCAGTCCTCATGCAACTTGAGTCCCATTGCTCCTGCCTCGATCTGCTCCCTCAGACTTTCGGGCCTTGAGGAATTCCCCTTTCCCAGAAAGCCGAGATTAACCGGAAAGGCCTCTGCCGCCTCGAGCATCCTGTGGATGTTCCATTCACCAGGGGTGCAGGTCGTTGCATTGGTGCCTGTTGCCGGACCTGTTCCGCCTCCGATCATCGTGGTAATCCCGGAAGAAAGGGCCTCTTCGATCTGCTGGGGACAGATAAAGTGGATATGGGTATCCACCCCTCCTGGGGTGGCGATCAAACCCTCTCCGGCAATCACCTCGGTGGAGGCGCCAATGACCATTTTCGGATGGACCCCTTCCATTAAATCAGGGTTTCCTGCTTTTCCGATGCCGCAAATTCTTCCTTCTCTTATTCCGATATCCGCTTTTATAATCCCCCAAAAGTCAAGGATGACCGCATTCGTAATCACCAGATCGAGTGTTCCATCCCTCCTCGTTGCCTTGGGTGACTGGCCCATCCCATCCCGGATGACTTTGCCGCCCCCAAACTTCACCTCATCGCCGTAGGACGTCATGTCCTTTTCGATCTCAATCAGAATTTCCGTATCTGCGAGTCTGATCCGATCACCGGTTGTCGGGCCGAACATATCAGCATATTGTCTTCTGTCCATCTTAAGGCTCATCGTGCACCCCCAAAGCCCCTCGTCTTTAATCTTTGCAGGGCCCTCCTTTTTGTTTCTGGCTCGTCGATATTCCCCTCTGTCAGTGCATTGAGTCCACAAACGCTCTTTTTCCCTCCGAATTCGACGAGTTGAACCTCTCGTTCCTGGCCCGGTTCAAATCGGAGGGCTGTTCCCGCAGGTATGTTCAGCCTCATGCCGAAGGTCTTCTCCCGTTCGAAGACCAGGGCACGGTTCACCTCGAAAAAGTGATAATGGGAGCCGACCTGTATGGGCCTGTCTCCCGTGTTCCCGATGATGAGAGTCATCATCCTTCTACCTCTGTTGGCCTCGATAGGCTCATGCAATAAAAAATATTCGCCTGGGATCATATCGCTCTCCTTTATCTCACCGGTTGATGGATGGTGACCAGTTTTGTCCCATCAGGGAAGGTCCCTTCGACCTGGACCTCCTTGATCATCTCTGCCACCCCATCCATCACATCCTCCCTCTTCAGGATAAGGGCACCGAGCTGCATTAAGTCGGCCACCGTTTTCCCTTCCCGTATCCCCTCAAGAATTTCCCCAGTAATCAGGGCGATTGCTTCGGGATAGTTTAATCTCAATCCTCTGGCCCTTCTCTCTTTTGCCAGAGAAGAGGCCACATAAATAAGAAGTTTATCCCGTTCTTTCTGTGAGAGCATCATTGATCAAGACCTCCATCATCATTTAAGTAAATCTTATTAGAGCGCCGCTTCCCCTCTGCGGCCTTCCCGGATGGTGATTGCGTCTTCGACATTCAACACAAAAATCTTTCCATCTCCGATATTCCCCGTTCGCCCTTCTTCTAAAATGATGTCCACGATTCTCTGCAGGTCACCATCTTTACAGGTCACCACCAAAAGTTCCTTAGGTAACTTGTCATATCTCATCTCGCCAATGACAATCCCTCTCTGCTTGCCTCGACCCCGGACACTGATCTCCGTCAGGGAAGGGAATCCTTCCCCCTTTAGGCGTTCTTCCACATCTTTTAATTTCTCCGGCCTCAAAATAGCTTGAATCATCTTCATCGCATCCCCCTTCTGTTATGATCAATGTCCTTCCCTCTTGCCCAGTAGGCCAAAAAGGTGGACGATTAGACGGTTAAATGGTTTGCAATGACTTCCTTGCTTATGTCATGGGTTATTCCTTCAGAGACAATCGAACCTTTCTCCATGATGTAATAGTAATCTGCCAGACGCAGGGCGAATTCGAGATACTGTTCCACCAAGAGGATAGATATCGTTCCCTGTTCCTTGATGAACCGAATCGTATTTTCAATTTGCAGAACGATCGAGGGTTGAATTCCTTCGGTCGGCTCATCGAGAAGCAATAATTTTGGTTCTGAGACCAAGACTCGCGCAATCGCTAACTGCTGTTGTTCACCGCCGCTCAAGTTCCCTCCTTTTCGCAAAAGCATGCTCTTTAAGGCGGGAAATAGATCAAAGATGCCTTCCGGAATAGCCATAGCTCTTCCTGCTTTATGAGCCTCCAGACCGAGGAGGAGATTCTCCTCCACAGTTAAATAAGGGAAAATATCCCGCCCTTGAGGCACATATCCGATTCCGCCGCTTGCCCGTTTCTCCGGTGACCAGTGGGTGATCTCCTGGCCATCGAAAGAAATCTTGCCGGCAAGAGGACGGAGGAGCCCCATGATGGTTTTTAACAAAGTCGTTTTCCCGACCCCATTGCGGCCCATGAGAGCCATGACCTTTCCGGCGGGGATGGTGAGGTTGATATTTCGCAGAATGGTAGTCTCACCGTAGGAGCAGTTCAGTTGCCGGATGTTTAGCATTCGCGTTCCCCTTTTTCTCCCCTCCCCAAATAGACTTCTATCACCGTCGGGTCGTTTTGAATCCGCTCCATGGATCCTTCGCACAAAACGGAACCCTCGTGAAGGACCGTCACTTTTTTTGCAATCTGGCGAACGAATTCCATATCGTGTTCTACAATCAGGACGGATCTGTCTTTGGCGATCGCTTGGAGGAGTTCACCTGTTTTCTCCCTTTCCCTTCCTGTCATTCCGGCCACCGGTTCATCAACTAATAAGAGCGATGGTTGCACAACAATGTTCATCCCAAGCTCCAGCCATTGCTTCTCGCCATGTGAGAGAGACCCGGCCCTGTCGGAAGCTTTATCGGCCAAGCCGATCATGTTCAGAACAGAAAATATCCGATCGCGATCTTCCCCATTCAATGAGGAAGAAAGGCTGCCCCAAAATCCTTCGCCCCGCCGCAAGGAAAGCTCAATATTCTCGAATAGAGTGAGGTTGACAAAGACCGAAGGGGTTTGAAATTTTCGGCTGATGCCCAACCTGGCAATTTTATGCTCGGTCAACTTCTGAATATCTTCACCTTCCCCGTAAAGAACCCGCCCACTTTCTGGCTTCACCCATCCACAAATGACATCCAGAAGCGTCGTCTTTCCTGCCCCATTCGGACCGATCAAAACCCGGAGCTCACCATAATCCACAAAAAAATTTACGCCATGGAGGGCTTTAAAGCCATTAAAATCGACCGTGACGTTTTCCAAATAGATGATCGTTACAGCCACAAACCCGCTCCTATCAATGGCACTTACGAGGAAGGCCGTTCGGATCAGAGGATCTCGCGAGTCTCGTTTCCCGCCATCGCAAAATGAAAGTCATCCACTCAAAGCGACCCTTTTGCCAAAATCCCATTATCCCCTGAGGGAAGAGAAGAACGAAACTGATGAAAAGGACTCCTAAGAAATAGAGCCAGAGTTCTGGGAAGTTTTCGCTGAAGTAACTTTTGGCCGCATTCACTAAAACAGCCCCGATCACGGCCCCTTTTAAAGTGCCCCTTCCTCCGACAGCCACCCAAATGGCCATCTCCACAGAAGGAAGGATCCCCATCATCGAAGGAGAGATGATGCCCACCTGAGGGACAAAGAGGGCTCCCGCCAAACCGGCCAATCCCGCAGAGATGGCGAAGATAAGGACTTTAAACAACGCCGGATTGTAACCTAAAAAGCGGAGTCGATTTTCTCCGTCTCGAATGGCCACGAGCACTTTGCCAAGCTGAGTATGAGTCAGCCAGTGGCATAATAAGTAAGCTATCCCAAGCATCAAGACCGTCACCGCATAAAGACCTCGCATGGTGGCCGGTTCTGCCAGGGAAAACCCAAAGATGCTCTGGAGATTTGTTATCCCATTGGTCCCTCCCGTGTATGGTTGTTGACCAATAAAAAGAGTAACGAAGATAAGAGCTAAGGCTTGGGTCAGGATCGAAAAATAAACCCCTTTAATCCTTGCACGGAATGTTGGAAAGCCGACCAAAAGAGCAAAGAGCATTGGGAGCAGGAGAGTCATCGGCAAGGCGAACCAGGCATGATAGAAAGGCTTCCAAAACCGGGGAAGTTCGGTGAGTCCACTCCAGCCCATAAAGTCCGGCAACTCTTCTGCCTGAAGCTTGAGATAGGCTCCCATACAATACGCGCCCAAACCAAAAAAGACACCGTGGCCCAGACTTAAAATCCCGGCATACCCCCAAATGAGGTCAATGCCCAGAGCGACAATAGCAAAGGTTAAGAACTTCCCAAACAGGTTCAAGCGAAAGTCTGAGAGAAAAAAAGGCGCCAATGCCAGAAGAAGCATGACCAAGGCAAACCATTTAAACCTAAAGATGGCGGACTTAGTAGGCTTTGTATCCATCCGTAAAACTTTCTCAATCCAACGCACGGGTCTTTAAGGAGAATAGTCCCTGCGGTTTTCCCTGGAGGAATAAAATCACCAGGATGAAGAGGATCACCTTTCCCATACTCGACGTACTGATCAATTCAAAGACTGGATTGAGGACGCCCATGACCAGCGCTCCGGCAATGGTCCCGGCGAGCCTTCCCGTCCCTCCCAGCACCACGACCATAAAGGCATCAATGATGTAATTTTGTCCGGTGGAAGGACCGATCGATCCTAAGAGGCTCACAGCGCACCCTGCAATCCCGGCCAGGCCCGAGCCCAACGCAAAGGTGAAGGTGTCTACCTTGCGAGTTCGGATTCCCAAGCAGGCGCTCATATCCCGGTTCTGCATGACAGCCCGCATACGTCGTCCTTGTGCCGTTCGGTAAAGATAGAGATATATTCCCACCACACACAGGGTGGTGAGGGCGAGAATGAATAAACGGCTATAAGGAAGTTGAAGCCCAGGCATAGCCTCCACTCCCCCTTCAAGCCACTTTGGACTGGCAACATCTACGTTATTGGCTCCAAAGATATTTCTGGCCGCCTGCTGCAATATCAGACTACATCCCCACGTTGCGAGGATACTTTCATACGGGCGCCCGTACAAAAAGCGGATCAGGACTTTTTCAAGTAAAAAGCCCAACGAAGCCGCTACGAAAAATGATAGGGGAATGGAGATTAAGAAAGAGAGTCCAGCGGCCCCATGGCCGTAGAACTTGTTAAAAAGGGTTTGGAGAACGTATACGACATAAGCTCCCACCATCAGGAACTCGCCATGGGCAAAGTTGATCACTCCCATAATTCCGAAAGTAATGCTAAGACCCAGGCCGACCAGCAGTAGAACGGAACTCAAACTGAGGCCGTTGAAAATTTGAGAGAGAAGGGTTTCTATTCCCATCTTTTGCGGTTTTCACAAAAAAACCCTTCCTCCCGCACAAATGCAGGAGGAAGGATAAATGAGCGCTGCGACTTATTGTTTTTTACGGTCTACAATTTTTCCCGGTTCAAGCACTATTTTGTTAGAGACCAGTGAAGGAAATGGATCAGGAGCAACGGGCTTTCCGGAACTCCAGATGATATCAAACTGGCCGTCTGGCTTCACCTTGCCAACCTGAACAATCTTCCAAACGTGGTTGTTGGTAGGATCGACCGTAACCTCTCCTTCGGGAGCTTTAAACTTCAGTCCCCTCACCGCGGCACGGACCTTCAACCGGTCGGGTGTTCCTGCCTTCTCCACTGCTTTGGCCCAGAGATAGACACCGAAATAGTTGGCTTCGATTGGATCATCCGTCACACGGTCCTTCCCGTAGCGGGTTTTATAGGCCGCCACAAATTTCTTATTCTCAGGGGTGTTCATGCTCATAAAATAGTTCCAGACAGCGAGATGATCTAACATGTTCTCGGCACCAATCCCGCGAATTTCGTCTTCAGCGATGCTGACCGACATCGTCGGAATATCCTTTGCAGTAATCCCCGCAGAGCGAAGTTGTTTGAAGAAAGCCACATTACTATCGCCGTTCAATGAATTAAAGACGACATCGGGCTTGGCTGCCTTGATTTTACTGATCACGGTACTGTACTCCGTGTGTCCGAGTGGCGTATATTCCTCGCCCACCAGCGTCCCTCCTTCAGCTTTAAGTTGGGCCTTGACGATTAAATTGCAGGTTCTGGGAAAGACGTAATCCGAACCGAGCAAATAAAACTTCTTGTGACCATTCTTCAAGAGCCATGTCACGCCCGGCATAATCTGCTGGTTTGCTGTCGCTCCGGTGTAAATAATATTTTTTGAAGCTTCCAGCCCCTCGTACTGGACTGGGTAAAATAGGAGGTGGTCATATTTTTCGAAAACCGGCAGGACCGCCTTCCGGCTGGCGGAGGTCCAGCAGCCAAATACGACAGCGACCTTATCTTTCATAATCAACTTCTTTGCTTTCTCAGCAAAAGTAGGCCAATCAGAGGCCCCATCTTCTATGATCGGCACGATCTTTCTGCCGAGTACGCCACCTCGAGCGTTGATCTCCTCAATCGCTAATATCTCCCCGTCTTTTACCGCAACCTCACTGATCGACATCGTACCGCTCAGGGAATGTAGGATTCCCACCTTGATGGGTTCTTTTTCAGCAGACCGAGCATCATTGATCCAAGCACTGCCAACACCCACAACCACGGCGATGATAAAGATGGACAGAATAAAGGTTCCGCTTTTTACCTTCAGCATTTTCTTCCTCCTTAAAAATTTGATTTTCGAATGAGCACCCCCTTCGATTTTTTCCTCACTGCAAGGCCTTTGCATTATATTTAAGTTATCAAGAATAATGCCAAAGGAGATGCTTCGTGTCTGATTAAGGACTAACGTGTTGAAATCGAAGTCACTTGTTTATGGGACAGAAAAGTAGAGTGAGAAAGGTAGAGACAGACGAGGAATATGAGAAAGCGACAATCTTGTTGGAAAAGAGAGAGAAAACCACAATTTTGTAGGATTAGGGACGATAAGATTTTGGGTTAATTCGAAGCTTTCTTATGCTGTAAGAGACAACCCGTTCCGAGGTTTTTAAAAGCCTGGCCGCCTCAGCCATATTTCCTCCTGAGTTCTTGAGGGCATCGACGATCAGCTCTTTCTCATAGTTTTGAATTGCCCCGTCAAAGGAAATGGAAGGGAGGGTACCGGATTGCTCTCCGGTCTGAAGGGTAGGGGGAAGGTGGTGGCTGTGGATGACCCGATCCGTGCAGAGGAGAACGGCTCTCTCTATAGAATTTTCGAGCTCTCTCACATTGCCCGGCCAGTGGTATTGCGTGAGCATGTCGATCGCTGGAGTTGAAATCCTTCGAACATCCTTTTTATGTCTTTGGTTGAATTTTTCAACAAAATGATCGGCCAGGAGCAAAATATCCGTCTTTCTCTCTCGAAGGGGCGGGATGAAGATGGGGAAAACATTCAGACGATAATACAGGTCCTCCCGAAAAGTGCCTTCCGCAATCGATCTTTCCAAGTCTTTGCTGGTGGCAGTGATAATGCGCACATCAACCCGAAGCGTTCGGTTTCCTCCGATCCTTTCAAATTCCCTCTCCTGAAGGACCCTGAGAACCTTTGCTTGAGCAACGAGGCTTAACGTTCCAATCTCATCGAGGAAAAGAGTTCCACCGTCGGCTCTTTCAAATCTCCCCATTCGCTGCTCGGTCGCTCCTGTGAAGGCGCCCCTCTCGTGTCCGAAAAGCTCGCTCTCGGTGAGCGTGTCGGGAAGGGCTGCGCAGTTCAGTTTCAAAAAAGGCTTTGGGGCCCGAGCGCTATTGAAATGGATCGCATTGGCGACTAATTCTTTTCCGGTGCCACTCTCACCCCGGATGAGAACGGTCACATCCGTGTTGGCGATCCTCTCGATCATCTGAAAGACCTCGTTCATCTTATTGCTTGTGCCCACAATGTTGTAAAGGCTATATCTTTCTTTCAGCTTTTCCCTAAGAGTGATGTTCTCATTCAGAAGTTGTTTCTTTTCATCCTGGACCATCTGCTGAATCTTGAGCCCCTGAGCGATCGCGGATGCCACGATAGAGAGAAGGCGAACATCTTCTTCAAACGCAATGTCTTCATTGAAAAGCCGATCGACGCTTAACGTCCCATAAATGGTCGACCCTATCTTCACAGGCACACAGATGAAGGAGATATCGCTCTTCTTGAGATCGTTTCTCGATTGAGTTCGATTTAGAAAGAGTGGCTCCTTTTCGATTTGAGGGACGACCGCAGGTTCTCCCGTCTCTACGACTTTTCCAGTAATTCCCTCGCCGACCAGATATCTCCCCCTTTTCATCTCGTCCTCGGTCATCCCGTGGGCCGCCCGGATTTCCAGTTCTCCTGTCTCGGGATTGAGTAGAGTGATCGTCCCGCGGTTCATTCCTAAGCGGGAATGGAACGTAGCGAGAATATCGGACAGGACTTCCTGGCAGCTCGGGGTGGATCCAATCAGCTGACTGATCTCGTAAAGAACCGTGAACTCTTTGAGCTTCCTTTCGAGGGAAACCAAAAGCTTGTCACGAGAGGTAGCGGTTTTCTTGATGACTGCCGCAGTACCAGGTAGTGCGGGAACAACCCCGATCAATGAAATCTGACCTCCAGTTTGAAAATAAGTTTATATTACATGAGCAATCCTTATGCCATTTGGTCCGAATAATCATTAAGATGGATTCCTTAACATTATTGTATAGTTTGATGGGACGCCCATCGATTTCAATATTAGGATATGGGAAAAATCTTTGTTGAAATTTAGACAGGCTGTTAAAAAACAACCAAAACATCCAAGAGATAGCTCCATTGGCATTTAGAGAGTGCAGTAAATGGTTGCAGGGTGTATAATAGAAAAAACCAAGGGACAGAGCAACTGGCCACCTTTTTCAGGCTCTAAAAGTGCATATGGGGAGACGCGGCCATAATGTTTACTCATCGGGGAGCAACGACGCATGGCTCAATAAATTATTAGGAGCCTCATCATAGTAATGACGTTGATTTGTAAAATCCCTCCTGCCCTCCCTTTTCCTAAGCGAGGAATTACCCCTCTTTGGCAAAGAGGGGTGAGGGGAGATTTCCAAACGCTTACGTCGATCCTATTTCGGGACCATTAATATAATGATCAGGAGGGGCAATGGCTGTTATGAAATCCATTCTGATTATTGAAGACGAAAAGGATATTGTGGATTTAATTGCGTATCATTTGAAGCAATCAGGTTTTTCTGTCGTCTCGGCTTTGGATGGTCCCACAGGGCTGGAAAAGGCCAGAAAGGAACATCCCCGTCTCATCATTCTGGATTTGATGCTTCCGGAAATGGACGGAAAAGATATCTGCCGTTCACTTAAGTCAAACCCGCTGACTCAATCCATTCCTATCCTCATGCTTACTGCAAAGGCGGAGGAGACAGACCGGTTGATTGGATTTGAATTGGGAGCGGACGATTATGTGACCAAGCCTTTCAGCCCGAAGGAATTAGTTCTAAGAGTGAAAGCTATCCTTCGCCGCAAGGAGACAGATCTGGAGGGAGAGAAGATTATTCGGGTGGGCGATCTGATGATCGATGTCGACCGGCACCATGTCTCGATCAAAAAGAGCGAAGTTCGTCTGACCTCAACGGAGTTTAAGTTGCTTGCGGAACTCGCCTCTAAAAGGGGGAGGGTTCAAACCCGGGAGCACCTTCTGGATAAAGTCTGGGGGTATACTTATGAAGGGTATGCAAGGACGGTGGATACACATGTACGCCGATTGAGGGAGAAACTCGGATCTTTAGGTGACTCAATTGAGACTATCCGTGGGGTGGGTTACCGGTTTCAAGAGGAGAGCGAATGAGTCTGCGCCTTCGATGGAAATGGATGCTGTTTTTTATATTTCTTGTTCTTGTCTTTTTCGCCATCCAAGTGTGCCTGCTTTACTTTTTCAGGAAGTCTTTTCTTTTTTCCTCTCTTTTTAGCGTGATCCTGATCATTCCCCTGGCCTACTTCCTTGCGAGATCTCTCACTAACCCCATATTGGAAGTGACCCAGAAAGCGATTCAATTGGTTTCCAGCAATTTTGGTGGGGAGGTTCAAGTCCGTTCAACGGACGAACTCCGAAGTCTTTCAAAGGCGATCGGGGAGATGGGTACCCAGCTGAGGAATAAGATCGAAGAGATTTCCAATGAAAAAGACTACCTCCAAACCATTCTGAAAGGCATGACGGAGGGCGTTTTGGTCGTGGACGGGAGAGCTCGCATCTTGATGGTAAATGACGCCCTTCGACAGTTGTTGTCACTTTCTTCGGATGTATCAGACAGGATGCCGGTGGAAATTATCCGGAATGCGGAACTGGAAGAAGCCATTCGGAAAGCCATCCAGGACGGTGAGAACATCGCCCTTGAATTGGATCTTAATAAAGCCGGAGAGAAAACGATTGAAGTCAGTGTGGTGAGCATCCATCCCTCCGGTACAAGGAAGGATGAAGCCAGCGAGGGAGTTAGGGGGGCCGTTGCTGTTTTTCACGATATCACTCGCTTAAAGCAGCTGGAAAAAATCCGGCAGGATTTCGTGGCCAATGTATCGCATGAATTACGGACTCCCTTGACGACCATCAAAGGATATGCTGAGACGCTTTTGGATGGAGCCCTGAAAGAAGACCTGGCCTCTCAATTTGTCCAGGTGATTAAGCGGCACACCGACCGCTTGACAAAAATTGTGGAAGACCTATTGATGCTGTCAAAGATTGAAACGAAAGAATTTCACCTGAAGATGGAGGATCTCTTTCTCCCGAACTTTATTGATGACATCATCGACTTTATGAAAAAGCCTGCGGAAAAGAAGAAGATATCACTCTCTCGGCATGAAACCCCTTCATCCCTGGCCATTCGGGCTGACCGCAGCTATTTGGAACAGATTTTGATTAATCTCTTGGATAATGCCATTAAATATACTCCTGAAGGAGGAAGGGTGATCGTCTCAGCGGTTGAAAAGGATTCAAAGGACATTCAGTTTTCGATTGAGGACAATGGTATCGGAATTCCCAACGAAGACCTTTCCAGAATTTTTGAACGTTTCTATCGAGTGGATAAAGGAAGGTCTAAGGAATTGGGAGGAACCGGCCTCGGCCTCTCCATTGTGAAACATCTGGTTCAAGCGCACGGCGGAAAGGTTTGGGTCGAGAGCCAGCTGGGGAAGGGGTCTACCTTCTATTTCAGCCTGCCAATAAGATCGGAGGCAATGACATAAACCGCTCCCTCCTCACTCCGGTTTCCCACCGCACATGATTTAGCCCTGATCTCTCATTTGTAACAGAAATTTCACATGATGATCGTCAAACCTCAACATTCATGTATTTTATTTTATTAGCGGCCTCATAATAATAAAGACATTGATTTGTAAAATCTCTCCGCACCTCCCTTTTTCAAAGGGAGGCATTACCCCTCTTTGACAAAGAGGGGCGAGGGGAGATTTTCTAATGACGGTGTCCATTCAATTTTGAGACCCTTTATCAGTTGTGGGCGTGATGACCATGACAGAAGCCATTGAAAGCGTCTCAAATAGATCTTCAGAAAATATCGCGGCAAAAACTTCTGCGGCCAGAGCGACGTAAGGAGGAAGGGATGATCAATATTGTTCAAGCGTTTTTTATATTTGCCGTCACGGCTGTGAATGTGAGTGCAAGCCAGGAGAAAATAGTTCCCATAAGATGGATTAATGAAGCAGAGATGAAACTCGCCCAAATTGATAATTACACTTCATTCTTTCATAAGCAGGAGCGAGTCAAGGGAAAACTTAAGGAGGAAGAGGTTGTGTTTCTTAAGTTCAAGAAGCCCTTCAAGATTTACATGAAGTGGGTCAAAGATCCTGGGAAAGGCCGTGAGGTGCTCTACGTAGAAGGACGGAATCACAACAGGATGAAGGTCCACGAAGTTTGGATGAAAAGAAATTTCACACTCGATCTTGATGCAAAAGGCTTTTTTGCCATGAGAGGCAGCCGCCACTCAATCACGGAGTCCGGGTTAATGAACCTCCTAATGATTCTTGGAAAAGACGTATGTGGCGGCATCCAATCCGGTGAGTTCACCTACAGAGAGCTTGGTGAAGAGATGGTTTATGGTCGTCCATCCATGAAAGTTGAATACTTCTTTCCGAAAGATAAGACAAAAGGCTACTATTGCTGCCGGGCCATCATCAATATCGACACCGAAACCAAAATTCCCATCAGAGTAAGGATATACGACTGGGAGGGGTTACTCATCGAGGATTACGGATTTGAGGACCTCCGGTTGAATGCAGGGCTAACGGATGCCGACTTCGCCACGGAAAACCCGGAGTATCATTTTTCTTCTTCCAATACAGAAGCTCCACCCTTTAAAACCCTCCAGTAGGAGGGCGATTAATATCTACTGCTGTAGTGCACAAAGAACACTGACCCGTATCACTATTTTGTTCGAGCGTACCCTTCGGAGGTAAGCGAATGAGACATCCATCCGAGAAGTCTGGGTCCCTGTTTCGTTCTTTTGTCCTGGCAGATTTCATCACTCTGGCCAACGCCAGCTGTGGAATGGGGGCCATCTTTTTGTGTTTAAAACATGTCACCGGCAACCATACGCCTTATCTTTGGTGCATCTTTGTCCTCCTTCCTCTATCGCTCGTTTGTGATGTTTTGGACGGATTCACGGCTCGCCGTCTCACCCGCCATTCGCCTCTGGGAGGCGATCTCGACTCTTTAGCTGATATCGTTTCTTTCGGCGTAGCACCGGCGGCACTTGGATTCACGTTGGGTTTGCGGGGCCTATGGGATGCGCTGGTTCTGATTTACTTTGTCGTTTGTGGAATTAGTCGACTGGCGCGATTTAATGTCACAGCCGCGACGCTTGCGGATGAAACGGGGAAAGTAAAATATTACGAAGGGACCCCCATCCCCAGCAGCATCCTCATTGTAGCCATTCTCGGGATTTTTTACTGGCAAGGGCATGTTGACCATCTCCTTCCCCTCGGATCTTACCAGATTGGACTGTGGGTATTTCATCCCCTCACCGTCCTTTACGCGGTTAGCGGGAGTGCGATGATCAGCACCATTCGCATTCGGAAACCATGAGACCTCTCCTCGTGTTGTGAAATTGTTTTGAGCGCGAGGCCGAGATATTTTCGATCCATCCTGCAGATCAAAAAAAGGAGCCCGTGGAAAAATCCACGGACTCCTTTTTTGCTTACAGATCGAATCCCTTTCTTACTGCGCTTCCAACAAGATCGTCGTCATCATCATTTCACTACTCATCATGCGGTCTGTTTCAGACCTCCGTGGTCTTGATCCTGAAGGTTGTCAAAACCAGGTCACAGCAAATTGGCTATTATAATTGATGATAGCCCAAGCCGTGTGCGTGCTCGGGTCGATGCCGTAGGTGCCCAAGCCGTAGGTTGGATTCCAAGGGCCCAATACAAACTTCACGGTCCCGCCGAAATTCTTATCCACGGCATTAATCCAATTGCCATTAGCGTCCTTGGTAGCCAGGCCGAACAGGCCACTTTTGAGATTTCCCTGCATTTGGCCGAAATGGGAATCGTAGCTCATTGACAGAGTGTACACGTCGGTCTGATCGCTTCCCGGATTGCTGGCCATGCCCCAGAGTGTGAGGATATCACTGGCGGTATCATGACTTCTGTAGGACCAGCCGATGTCCACGGCCTTGGTGAACGGTCGACCGCTGGCGTCCGTCGCCGTGCTGCCGTTGGTTCCGCTCAGAATTGCGGCGGTGGTATTCGCGAAACTGTCTTGAACGTTGGTGTAGAACTGGTTTTGAGCCACCAGGAATTCCTTGCCGTTGAGACTGTAACCAAATCTCTCACGCTTCTGCCAGTTGCCGCTCAGAGGGGGTGTGGTTAGGATGGTGGTGGACCCACCCGGCGCAGCTGGCGCAGCGCCTGAGGGCACAGCGTAATAATCAACCGTCACATGCGGCCCGTCCACGGTGACGAGGTAGTAACCAATCCGATAGAGATCCTGGGATAGGGGAATTTGGCGAGTATGCCCGAACGCTGGCACATCGTATGTCGTATCGTTCGATGGGTTTGCAGGCGTGTAGAACTTGGAGCTGTCCGAGGCGCAGACGAGTTCATGCACGCTTGCCGTCTTGTCGTCGGTGGTCCAGACGATCGTGCGGTCGTGCATGTGATCATGGCCGCCGATATAATACCTCACTCCGTTATTTGCCAGGCTCTCGATGAAGGCATCCGTTGAAGCTGGATCGGCAGCAGGGCTTAGGCCAAAGAGGTTGTCGACGTGATTTTCGGTAATCAGTCCCTTGTGGGCGAATACAAAAGCGTGTTGTGGCCGTTTCGGATCCGAAAGCCTACCGGTGATCCACGGCTGTTGCAGGGAAATCGTGGTGTTGTTCGTATTGCCGGAGTTGTCGAACTGATCGAGGAGGACGAAGCGGACGTTGTTGTAGTCGAAGGAGTAAGTCAGGCCCTGCGTGGAGACGCCGTTAAAGGTAAGATTGGGACTGCTGAAATTGTACCCCACGACAAAGGGAAAGCCAACCTTGTTATCAGGCGAGATGTTGGTGTCCACGCCGATGCTGAGGCTAATGTCGCCAGGCGTATTATTGTTCACGCCATTTTGGGTCTGCGGGAAGACACGCGCAAATTCCGGTCCCGAGCCAGTCCATTCAGCTTCATGGTTCCCGCGGAGGGGATAGAAACCGATACCAGCGTTGTATAGGTCTTGGGCGAAGAGCGCGCGGGTATCGATGCTGGTTTGAGTACTTACGTCAACCGTATCACCCACCGCGATCACGAGGTCGACGCCTTTGAGAATGAATTCCCGGTCGATTTGTTTGATGATGTCCGCTGCCACCGTGTTGGGGTTCTTGCCGTCATCAGGCACGGTCCACTGGGTATCGGAAATGATGCCGAACCTCCAGGGTCCGTGAGGACCCTCAAATGCCCATGCATGCCCAATGAACATCGCAAACACCAAAGCCAATGCAAACAGTGTTTTGAAACAAGATATTTTTTTCATTATGGTTCCTCTCCTTTCGAAATTTTTAAACCCTTGTCTATCCTAAAGATTCAATTTGCCGCCAACCACCCCCCCCTTGTGAATGCATCACCTCCTTTCTAAAGACCGAGCCCATTGCCAAACAGGGATAGATCACTTGAAACAACGGAGAGAGAAAAAAAGGCGGTCGAATCTTGAAGGTATTTCAACCCACGTCTGTTATGTCTCGATGATGTCAATGTTAAATTTTCAAGAATTTCTTACTAAGAGTCCCCTTGCAGAAAAACTCGGCTCTCTACCCATGGAGGCTACAGGAATATGAGAGTGGGATTAAAATGCGGCTTAATTTTCAAAGGAGAGCTTTAAGAACAGATCAATGGATGACTCCGATGTCAAGACGTTAACAACACAGAACCCTAAAAAAGATATAGGAATTTAAAGAACAAAAAAAATTCAAACCATCTTTTCTTTCAAGATTGAAACAACCACCGAAAGTTAACATGCCCTTAATCCGGTCTTAACAAACCTCTGCTATAAACATTCCGATTATCGGGAGTGCTTCCACGAAAACGGGAGGACAACGATGAGCCTCGGAGAACTCATCAGCAAATGTGTTCAGTTACAGCATGAAATAGCTTTGCTTACTCCAATCATCCTCTCCCTATCTCCTTCCCTAAGCATGGAAAAAATCGCAGCGAAGGAAATACCCAAAGGCAGCCGCGAAAAATTTAAAGAGAAATTGGAGCGATTGATGAGCCTCGAAAAGGTTAAGGCTGAGTATGCCCGTAGTATAAAAGAATTCAACCTCAAATTATCGGATCTTGCAGAGCGACTGGAGGAGGAGGGATTTGAAATCGAAAAACTGCGATCCCAATTGTCTGAGGATCAGTTCTCCTGGCTTTTAACCTACAAGAAAGATATAAAGAAACACCTGAGGGGAATCCAAATATGAGGTGAGAAATATCTACCTTCTCCTGGCGTCGAGAAGTTCCTTAACCTTCTTGCTGACAAGGATAGGTAGGAAGGTCCTAATTTTTGCCTCGCTCTTAAACTCTTTCAAAACATCCTCATAAAGATGACGGATCTCCTCTTCTGAAGAGCTTACATCCCTGACAAGTTTTTGAATAGCGCTGAAATGCTGCTTTTGTTCAGTTTCATCTTCATATAAAGCAAGGTCGTTCATGATCTTCCTCCATGGTTTTGATTGTCCTGCCATGCCAATTTAGCTTTGATCCTTCCATGACTCTGTGCTTCCACGGCAAAACCTTAACTAAGAATATCCTATGTCTTTTCTGAGGCAAGGCAATGGGGTGAATCCCTTATGTTTTAAAAAAAAAGACCGCATTTTGCGTCCAGCATATGACAGAGATAAGGGCAATCGCAGAAGCCTTTGAATCGGAGAAGGTATATACCCACGTTGAAGATTGCGGCTGCTACTAAACAGTTCTGGAAAGTTGAGGCTATTGAGGATTTCCGGTAGGAATGTTGGACGCCCAATCTCTCGGCTTTTGATTAAAAGAATGGTGGGCCCCATTTTCCCATATCTGGACTGGATTTCGCCTCTCTCTTGATCTCGCCCGGCTCTTGATCTTATATTACCTGGTGATACCGTCAATAAGCCACTGCCTAAAAAAGGGATTTAGGGGCTTCTCAGATGGGCGACCTCCCTGTTTGGAAGCAGGAATGAAGAAACTCAGCCTTGATGGGATGTGATATACCAAAGGGGAGCTGGAAATGTTGCACACCTCAGAAATTCGATGGTTCATTGAAGGAATCTTATCAAAGGAAGCACTAAGCTGGTTCAGCGCCGGCCATCGCCTGGAACAAGCAACCGTTCAGGTTCATGAGTATCTGCTGTTCCCGGGGTGCGATACAGTGGGTGTGAAATTCCGTGAGGACAGATTCGAAATTAAGGCCAATCCGGGCGTCTCTCAGCCGCTCAGCCTGCCGGTGAGTATCCAAGGCCGGAGTGAACGGTGGATCAAATGGTCTTTACCGACGAAAGGGCTCCCGATGCTCGGTCAGACGCTGTACCAATCAGGCCCATGGCTGAAAGTCCGCAAAGAGCGAAATCAACGTACCTTCTCGGCAGAGACCGGTCATCTGCAAGAAGTCTCCAGGGATTCATTGCCCGTCACGGGCTTCAATATCGAATTAACCTCCATCGAGGTGGAAGCCGATCCTCAATCCTGGTTCACCCTTGGCTTTGAGGCCTACGGTCCCCCGTCTGTTACGCCTGGAATTCTGGAGGAAGGAGTTGGCTCTTTCTTCAAGGCGCAAGGACCAGCGCCCGGGATGAACCTGACCAAAACCAATTCTTTTAGTTATCCCGCATGGCTCATGAATCTCAGGATGAAATAAACGAACGCGTTCCAAATTACTGTATTTCCACTCATCAAATACAATATTCACCCCATTCACTTCCTCGGCCAAAACGAGAATAAAATGGGATATGGATTCTTTTCCTTAGATCGCAAAATCTCAGAGCTGAGGACCGAAACAATTTTCGGTAAGAGGATCATTAATTTTTTCTATTCCCGATCCCGGGGCCCTTCTGTTTTCTTTCACCCCTTGGTTTCTCAGGAAGGGAGATCATCGTGACCACTGATTTCTAATGAAAACGTCGTCAGGCTGGTTGTTTCTGCGTGGCTCTGCTATCATTTTATTATATCGAAGTTCTTCCACTCTCCTCAAAACACGAAATCGAGCGAGGAAGTCAGTAGGTTAAGGATTCCGGGGGTCAATCTCACATGCTTGAACAAGTCGATTTGTCGCTTACCATACCGAAGAAAGAGTATAACGGGCTCGTTGAGCAGCTCGGCTATCGACTCGTCGATCTTCAGAGACGGTGCCGCGATGCCGAGATCCCCATCATCGTTGTTCTCGAGGGATGGGATTCCGCAGGCAAGGACGGGAGCGTCAACCAGCTCATGCGGCTGATTGACCCTCGAGGGTTTAAGGTCTATGCGACGGAGGTGCCTACAGAGAAGGATCGGATGCGGCCTTTCCTCTGGCGGTTCGCCATCCGCATGCCCCATCGGGGGTTTATGGTCATACTCATTCGCTCCTGGTACGGACGGGTCCTTGTGGAACGGGTGGAGAAGTTCGTGCCGAAAAGCGAGTGGCGCAGGGCATATGAAGAAATTAATGGTTTTGAGCGTCAACTGGTGGATGATGGGGCGATTCTCGTTAAGTTCTGGCTACACATCAGCAAGAAGGAGCAGGCGCGGCGGCTCCGGCGTTTAGAGAAGGATCCCTTCGAGTCATGGAAGGTCAAGCCAGAGAACTGGGAGAGCCATAATAAGTATCGGGCCTACGTCAAAGCGGTTGAAGAGATGCTCCAAAGAACCTCCAACTCGTTTGCCCCGTGGACCATCATCGAGAGTGAAGATCGCTATTTTGGCCGGCTCAAGACCTATGAAACCCTGGCCGCAGCCATGGAGCGGGCGCTCAACGAACGGGAGCGTCTGGCCAAGGTTGAAAAGTCCTATGGGTTTCACGTCGATCCGAGCGCCTACCGAGCGATCGTCACGCGAAGCGAGCGTTTCCTGAAACGATACGACCTCTCGAAGAAGATTCAAAGCGTTAAAGATTACAAGGAACGGCTTGGCCGGCTCCAGAGAGAGGCTCGTCAGGTACAAAATCGGCTCTTTCTTGCGCAGATGCCCGCGGTGGTGGTTTTCGAAGGTTGGGATGCAGCCGGCAAAGGGGGTGCGATCAAGCGACTCGTGGCCCAGCTCGAAACACGACGCTTCGAGGTTCTCACTCCCCACCCGCCCACGAACGAAGAGCTCGCCCAGCACTACTTGCGGCGTTTCTGGAAAAATATTCCGCACGCGGGATTCTTGGCGATTTTTGACCGGAGCTGGTACGCACGTGTTCTCTTAGAACGGGTCGAGGGGCTGTGCATGACCGAAGCCTGGCAGCGGGCCTACAAGGAGATCAATGAATTCGAAAAGATGCTCACCGATTATGGAACCGTGATCATCAAATTCTGGTTGCATATCGACAAGGACGAACAACTCCGTAGGTTTAAGGCCCGTGATGAAATTCCGCATAAGCGTTGGAAGCTTACCGACGAGGATTGGCGTAATCGCGGAAAATGGGAAGAATACGAAATGGCCATCGCCGATATGATCGAAAAAACATCAACCACCTACGCTCCCTGGACGGTCGTTGCTTCCAACGATAAGTACTATTCCCGCATCAAGGTTCTGGAAACATTTATCGAAACGATTTCAGAGAAGCTCAATGAGCACGGAGGCGGCAACGGTCCGCCCCGGAAATGAATTTATTCGAGGGTGAACCATGACACCGGAAAAACCAGCAAAGGATGTCTTGCCCGAGGCGGATATCGACCTCGACAACCCCTTTCTCTATATCAATCGGGAACTTTCCTGGCTCGATTTTAACGGGCGAGTGCTCGAAGAGGCCCGGGACACTCTGACCCCATCCCTCGAAAAGCTCAAGTTTGCGTCGATATTTAGCTCTAACCTCGACGAATACTTCATGGTCCGGGTAGGCGGGCTCTTTCGGGCCCTCGAAGCGCGCATCGATGAAGTCGATCCGAGCGGGAAGACGATCCGGCAGCAGCTCGACGAAATCGCGGAAAAAGTTCACAGACTCGTTGCCGAACAATGCCGGTGCATTACGGATGAGGTGCTACCCGGTCTCGAAAAAGCAGGGATCTTCATCCACCGCCTTGACGAACTCGACAAAAAAGAGAGCAAACGGCTCGATGAATACTTCGAGGGAGAGGTGTTCCCCATTCTGACCCCGCTGGCTGTCGACGCAGGACATCCGTTTCCTTTCCTCAGCAACCTTCGTCTCAACCTTATGGTTGTTTTCAAGGAAGCCAGCGGAATCAAGGTGCCGCAAGCCTACGCATTCGTAGAAGTGCCGTCTATCTTGCCAAGGCTTATTCCCGTGAACAAGGAAATGCCCGGGCACCATTTCGTTCTCCTGGAAGAGGTTATCCGCCAGCACATCCATATACTGTTCCCCGGGATGGAGATCAAAAACATTATTGGCTTCCGCATCACTCGAAACCATGATTACGAACTCCACGAAGATGAAGTATTGGATCTTCTAAAGTCGGTGGAGGCGGAGCTTAAGGATCGCTCCAACAAGATCGCGGTGCGGCTGGAGATCGAGCCCGGCGCCCCGAAACGGGTTGTCAACCTGATCACCCGGCAGCTTGGAGTCGAAGAACGCTTTGTCTTTGAAATCAACTGCCCGATCAACCTCCAGGATTTCCTTTCTCTGTACGAACTCTCCGTCGATGCCTCCCGTCGGGACCCCCCCTTCAACCCGCGTATCCCTTCCCGTTTTGCTGCCGATCCCGATAAAGATATCTTTACGATCATCCGCGAGGGTGACGTTCTTCTGCACCATCCCTACGACTCGTTCGCGGTGGTGATGGACTTCCTCAACGCGGCCGCCGATGATCCGGACGTACTGGCGATCAAGCAGACCCTTTACCGAATCGGGAAAGACTCCCCGGTGATTGGGGCGTTGCGGCGGGCCGCGGAGAACGGAAAACAGGTGACGGCCGTCGTCGAACTAAAGGCGCGGTTCGACGAGGAGTACAACATCGATTGGTCGCGGCAGATGGAGGGTTCGGGGGTCAATGCGGTATTTGGGTTCGTCCGCTGGAAAACTCATTGCAAGGCAACCCTCGTCGTTCGGCGGGAGGGAAAACAATTGCGGCGGTACATCCACCTCTCCAGCGGCAACTACAACACCGTTACCGCGAAGATATACACTGACTTGGGCCTCTTTACCTGCCATCCCGATTTTGGCAATGACGTCTCCGCGCTCTTCAATGTTCTCACGGGGTTCAACTCGTGGACCGGGGGAGACCTGTTAACCGCCGAAACGGTGGCCTCGATGTTTCGCAAATTCATGATCTCGCCGGTGACGACCCAGGAGACGCTCCTTCGCCTCATCGATCGCGAAATCCAGAAGTCTTCCCCGAAGACGCCGGGACGCATCATCGCCAAGATGAACGCCCTCGTGGACACGAAGACCATTCGCAAACTTTATGAGGCCTCGCGCGCCGGGGTTCATATTGATCTCCTGGCGAGGGGCATTTGCTGCCTGCGCCCGGGCGTACCCGGGGTTAGCGAGAATATCCGGGTCATCAGTATTCTCGACCGGTTCCTCGAACATTCGCGGATTTATTACTTTCACAACGGCGGGAATCCGGAAATCTATTCCGGAAGCGCCGATTGGATGCCGCGAAATTTCAAAAAACGCGCGGAAATTCTTTATCCGATAGAGAACACCGATCTGAAATCCCGCATTATTAATGAAATCCTTTTGACCTACTTGAATGACAACGTAAAAGCCCGTCTCATGCAGCCGGACGGGTCGTACGTCCGGGTGAAGCCCAAGGATGGGGAGAAACCGATACGGAGCCAGAACGAGCTGATTGCCATCGCCCGCAAGGGCGGCGTGAAATCTCCACCTTACGAAGAGCTTGTCAAGAAAATCGGCAAGAAGAAGGGTTTGAAGCGCTAAGGGGGCGAGGAGGACGGAAACGTGGGGAGGCGAAACAAAAGCGCGACAATGTCCTTCATTACTGAAACGGCCCGGACCTATGACCCCGATCCCGCGCACAACGAACAGGTTACGGCTCTCGCGCTCGCCCTTTTCGACGGCCTGCGCACCCTCCATGGATACGGCCTTCGCGAGCGGCATCTGCTTGAAATCGCCGGCAGGCTGCATGATATAGGCTGGTCACGAGCGGTTACGGGGAAGCACCACAAACTGAGCCGGGACATGATCCTGGATCTCGACGTCCCCGGGCTCGACCGCCAGGATCAAATGATCTGCGCCCTCGTTGCCCGATATCACACCAAGGCCTTGCCGGACGAATCCAGGCACCGGCGCTTCGCGTCCCTCGACCTCCGTGGGCGCGAGCGGGTCGAATGGCTCGCAGGGATCCTGCGGGTCGCCGACGGCCTCGACTGTGCCCATGCGAACGCTGTCAGGGGGTTGTCTTGCGGAGTCGGTGGCCGGGCGATCACGATTCGTCTCGAGGTTACGGGCGACTGCCGGACAGAGGTGGAGCGGGCTACTCAGAAGCAAGACCTGCTCGTTCGGAAGGCTGGAAGGACGATTTCATATCGATGCTGACGATGTTTTTGTCATGACCGATGGGACGAAACCGATGGAGATAGAACTTAAGCTGGTACTCCCCGGGCCGGAGGCCGAGTCGGCAGTTGTCGCCTACATCCGTGAGCACGGCTACCAGGTGAAGGAACTCGACCCAGTGAGAAATACCGATCTCTATCTCGACACCTTTGACTGGTCCCTCATGAAGAATAAGTTATCGCTCCGCTATCGCATCTCGAACGGGCAAGCGATGTATACCCTGAAGAGTTTGGGGGCTTTCGAAGAGGGGATTGCCAAGAGGATGGAAACCGAGGTCCCTCTCGACGGACTGGTGGATGCTCCGGCGGAGGTCCCCGTAAAGCGGATTCGGAAGCTTATCGACGGCCTCATCTTTCCTCGCAAGCTCCTGGAACACATCCAAATCAGTACGGATCGCCGCCGTTACCAGGTCCTTTCGTCGGAGGGGACAGAAATCGAGCTTGCTTTCGACACTTCGAGCTTCTCCCTACGGGGGCTGCACCAGAAGCGGCGTGCGCAGAAACTGTACGAGATGGAGGCGGAAATCCACCACGGGTCGGTCACCGCGCTGGAATCTCTCGCCCCTTCCCTATCAGCCACCTTCGGTTATTCCCCATCCGCCGCATCGAAGTTCGAGGCGGCTTTCAAGCGGCTCAAACTGGCCCTGCCTTCCAAGAGAATGTCAGAAAAGCTTAGGGTGCGCTTAGAAGACCGTCTCGACCTTGCCGTACGAAAATTTCTCACCTATCAATTCCAGCGGTTCCGGGAACAGCTTCCCGGCGTGCGCCAGGACATCGATACGGAGTTCGTCCATCAGGCGCGGGTCGCCACCAGGCGGATGCGCTCCGCGCTACGACTATCTCGTGAGGCAATCCCGCAGAGCGCCGTCAGCTATCTCGGGGAAGAATTGAAGTGGCTCGGGGCAAAATTCGGCGCGGTCCGCGACCTCGACGTTTTCCTTCTCAACTTATCCCGATTCAAACCGCAGATCAAATTCTTTCCGTCGAATAAGAAAAAAGCCTTCGAGAATTGGATAGAGAAACATCGCCGATCCCCCCTCAAGGCGCTGCAAGAGGCCCTCGAATCATCGCGTTACAGAGCTTTCGAACGCCGGTTCATGCAGTTCCTCGAAAGGCCTCTTCCCGCTCGTCCGCGGGCGCCCTTGGCAGTGAAACCAGTCCGGGAGGTGGCGCCGCTCGTGATCACCGAGAAATTCGAAGCTGCGGTTCAGCAGGGGCACAAAGTTTTCGCGAAACCCAAACTCAAGCAGTTTCACGCTCTCCGGATTCAAATGAAAAGGCTCCGCTACGCGGTCGAGTTCATGGCCCCAGCCTATGAGGGAGCTCTCACCCCTTTCATCGAACGAACGGTCGAGATCCAAGACTGTCTGGGAGAACTCCAGGATACGGTCTTTACCCGTGAATTCATCGAGTTTCTACTCGAGGAATGGAAGGGAAAACTGGTCGAACCCGATCTCCTGTTCATCCTGGGAGAGATCTACCAGCTGCAGACAGAAATCGCCGGAGACCGCCGTGAAAGGTTCAGCAAGATATGGGAGCGGTTTTCCTCTGAGGAAACCGTTAACCTGCTCAAAGAAACCCTTCTGCCGCAGCCAAAGCCGCTCAAATTACCTGATTCTCTCTCCAGTGGGTAAGGAAGATGAGGTACGGCCCTCGTTCATTACCAGATGAGATTATGGCGGTCAGCACGTTATGTGGAAAAGGCCTATGACCGGGCCTTTGGCCTTATTCCAGCTTTCTATCGCTTTAGGGGTGGGCTGCAGATCCACCCCGCATTTCTTCTTCTTAAAGTACTCCGCCGCGTCTTCTGCGAGACTCAACTTTCCCTCCTGACCCGAGCCGATGATCAATCGTTTCGCGCCACCCTGATAAATATACTTCGCCTCCTGCAAGGAAAGAGTGTGAGACGTGCCGTAAATAGCCTTGGACAGCTTTTTCTTTCGCTTTTTTGTCTTGCCGGAGAGCCGAACCACGATATCGTGTTCGATCTTCGAACCTTCAACGGTAATATAGCCGAAACCTGTGTCGCTGATGGCTGGTTTCATTTTGGTTACCTCCAGTTCTTTCTTCACTCTATAAGGACTACAACCCGCAACTTCCTGCCAAGTTCTTTCCACGATTGCTTCAGGGATTGGTTCCATGATACTCTCTTCGGCCCGTCATCCTGTCCCTGATCATATTATATTACAGTTGGGGTGCCATTCCAACCCACTATGCCTCTTTTTCTATACCGGGATTTGGGCGGAAGGCTTGGGTATGCAATGACTGTACAATCATGTTATGATGTAGCCCGTTTAAAAAGAATGAGGGGGCTAAGCGTTATCCAATGAGACCTGATTTTTTGTGGGGTGTGGCAACCTCAGCCTTTCAGCTGGAAGGGTCTGTGCATGCGGACTGGGCGGCGTGGGACCCTGTCTTGCAGTCGAAGCCGGATGTCACTCACCATTATCATCTTTTCAGGGAGGATCTAAAATTACTCAAGGAATTGGGCGTGAATGCCTATCGCTTCTCGGTAGAATGGAGTCGAATCCAACCGGAGGAGGATCGATGGAATGACGAAGCGATTCAACACTATCAGGAGATCGTCCGCATCCTTCGCCAAAACAATATCGAGCCCATGGTGACCCTCCACCATTTTACAAATCCCCGATGGCTCTCCGAAAGATATCCCTGGCACGAAGCTCACTCCGTATCGAAGTTCTTGAAGTATGTCGAAAAAGCGGCATCCGTTCTGAAAGACGTGAAGTACTGGATCACAATCAACGAGCCTTATGTTCTTCTTCTGGGAGGATATCTGGAGGGGTGCATGCCCCCGGGGATTCAAAATTTTCCGTCCTTCCTGAAGGCATTGGAGCATCTTCTCCGCTCTCACCAAGAGGCATATGATCTTCTCCATTCCATCAGGAGGGATGCCATGGTCAGCATCGCTCACAATATGGCCACCTTTGCTCCCTGTCAGAAGTGGAACCCATTTGACAGACTCCTTTCTCGTTTTGCGCAATTCTTTTACAACCGCTCCCTGCTCGATGCCTTCCTCACCGGCCGCCTGAAAATAAAATTTCCCTTTGTGAGATCGATTGAGATGGATATCCCCATCAAGGGAAAACTCGATTTCTTCGGGGTGAACTATTATACGAGAATCCATTTGAGATTTAATCCCCTTCGGAAGATGGGGGTTGAGTTGAAACATAAGGATGTGGAAAGACAGGGAGTGTCCGATATGGGATGGGAGATCCATCCCCACGGTCTGGAAAGAGTGCTGAGGGAGGTGTCGAAACTTAGTGTTCCTATCATCATTACCGAAAATGGCATTGCCGCTGACGATGACGGGAAAAAGGAAAAGTTCATTAAGAGCCATGTGGATGTGATTGAAGGATGCTTGAAGAAGCAAATAGACGTAAGGGGCTATTTTTATTGGTCTTTGCTGGACAATTATGAGTGGCTGCGAGGATTCGATGCGAGGTTTGGCCTCTATCGCGTCGATTATGATACGCTAAAACGTAAACCCACCGTCGCTGCGGCCTTTTATTCCTACATCATCAAATCCAGGTCCATTTTTTAACCAAAATATCATCTTTTCGTCATCAATCCGTAACATTAACCTATTAAGATTTCATACAAAATGTTGCTTTGCGATTTCCATATCCACACAAGATATTCCGATGGCTCTGTGGGTCTCAGGAGAACGGTAGACCTTTTCGGCCAGGCAGGTTTCGATGTCATTGCGATTACGGATCACGTCGTCAATGGAGACAATCCCTTTGGGAAACTTGCCAATCGGTTCAAATTCTCTGTGACCGGTGAAAGTTTTAAGACGTACATGTCTCACATCGCAGAAGAGGCCGAGAGGGCATGGGACCGATACGGATTGTTGATTATTCCTGGGGTCGAGATTACGAAGAGCTCTTTCTCCTCCGACAAATCGGCTCATCTCCTCCTGATCGATATCAAAGAATTCATCCCGGCTTCGTGGGATTATGAGAAGATTTTTCTTGAAGCAAAGAAGCAGGATGCTCTCATCGTCGCCTGTCACCCTCACCGAACCTCGGACAAGACTTTCGTCGATACGCTTTTTCTCTGGAATAATCGAGACAAGTATGCCAGGTATATCGACGCCTGGGAGATTGCCAACCGGGACGATGTCTTTAACGTCATCAGTCTAAAAAAATACCCCTACATCGCAGGAAGCGATTTTCACAGGGTCAGGCACCTGTATTCGTGGAAATCCCTCCTCAATTGTAAAAAGGATATGGAATCCATCAAACAATGTATCCGGTCGAACTGGGGGGTGGCCATCACCCTCTTTAGGAATTGATGGGTCATGACGAGCATGTCGCACCCAAACAATGAAAATTGATAACCCCTCCCTGTCCCCCCTTAATTTAAGGGGGGATGAAGGGGGGTTACTTAGCCCTATGGCGAGACGGGCATTGTTTCAGTTGCCGCTGAGCGAAGCCCATTTTCTATAGAAGGAGAAAACTTATGGTGCTCTTTTGGATTTTTGGTGTGCTCGTTTTTTTCGGATTGGTCATTTACGGCCTTCAGATCGTTGCGGTTCGGCTAGCCCTTTCTCCGGTAAGAAACCGGCAGGGGCATCCGATCCTCTCTCAATCCTGTCCCCCCATCTCTGTCATCAAACCCCTCAAAGGGTTAGAAGACAATCTATTCGGCAATCTTGAGAGTTTTTGCGTCCAGGATTATCCGGAATACGAAGTGATTTTCTCTCTTCAAGATGAGAATGACCCGGCTTATAAGGTTGTCCGGAAGGTAAAAGACAAGTTCCCGGACAAACCCATTTCGATCGTCGTTGAAAGATGCCATCATGGATTCAATCCGAAAGTCAATAATCTCTTTCCAGCCTACCGGCACTCCAAGTATCCCATCATCTTAATAAGTGATAGCAATGTCATGGTGGACCCGTATTACTTAAGAACGATTGTAAAGCCTATGGATAACCCGGACGTTGGACTAGTGTGCAACCTCATTAAAGGCATCGGGGGAAAGACCCTCGGTTCGATCTTTGAGAACCTCCATTTAAACTCTTTTATCTTGGGGAACATTTGCTTCCTGGACAGGTATCTGAGGATCCCTTGCGTGGTGGGGAAATCCATGCTCATGAGAAAAAGCGATCTGGAAGCTGTCGGCGGCCTGGCGTCTGTGAAGGATGTTCTGGCAGAGGATCATTTCATCGGTGAAAAGATCAGAGGGCAAAAGCAAAGGGTGGTCATCTCAAATTACTTGATCAATAACGTAAACGAATACTGGAACCTCCGGAAGTTTATCAATCGTCATGTCCGATGGGGAAAGATGAGATGGAAAATAGGGGGGGTGAAATACCTTCTTGAGTTGACCATCAACCCTGTATTCACCGCATGTCTCCCCTTACTCCTATGGGGTCCGACAGAAAAAACACTTTCTATCCTGGCGCTGGTTTGCCTGATAAAAATCATCGGCGATTTCTATCTCGGAAGGAGCATCTCAACGCCCACGCACCCTTCGGTCTACCTGTTATCACCGATCAAAGACCTCCTCATGGGCGTGCTGTGGTTTGTTCCGTTGGCGGACGACACCGTGGTCTGGAGAGGGAACCGGTACCTCATGGGCAAAGATACAAGACTATCCCTCTGCCCAGAAAGGGGAGGGGCATGGAAGACCAGAATCATGGAAGGGATCAAAGCGAAAATAGCCTGGTAGGCGAACCGCATCGATGGGGGAGATCATGAATGACCTTGCTTTGTATGAAAATGAAGCTGAACAAAAGCAGCATTTTAGCGCTATTCAAAGGCTTGTCAGGGATGTGCGCTCTCCAGAAGAGGAGATCCGTCCTCTTTATGAGGATGTTTTGAAAGAGTTTAAGAGCGAGGCAAGAATTAAGACCTTTCTATCTATCCTTGTCAGCAAGAAGGTCAAGGAACTTCTCGACGCGAGGAGAAGGTAGATACTTCAGATTCAGAATGATCCTTGAACTCGCTGATATTCTGAGTGGCCAAATTCCAAGAAGTTCCCGTGACCAAACCCTGCCGAGGTCGATTCGGTGCACTCAGGATAAATTTAACAGAAAGTTTATCGATCTTTAATGAAATCGTAACAATGGTTTTGTATTGTTTAGCCATCCTACGAAAGGAGGGATGTGGAAATGGAAAAAACGGCTTATTTTCCAAACACCACCGTCAAACTTGAAGCTCTCTTGGCGAAGTGGGAGACAGGGATTACTGTCCTGGTCACGCTTTGCGCGGTCGGAGCGATTGTCCTCGGAATCGTCTGGCTGTTTCTGAGGAAAGACACGTTGCTCTTCACTACTTTGGGTTTCGGTTTCTGCTATTTGATCGGAAGAAATTTTTGGAGGTTTAGATCTCAGGAAATTTCTTTGGAAAATTAACGTATCGATTCCAAGAGGAGTTCTTCCATGATCTTGAGAGAAGGGGAGAAAGTGAAGAAAACGGAAAATGGGATCATTTATGAGGTGAAAAAGATCCACGATAAAGGATTTGTGATCTTAAGCTCAGAAGACGGGTCGAGGACCGCATTGATGAATATGAAAGACTTGGAATTGTACTTTACTCTAGTCGGGGCGAGTCTTGCGGAGGGGCGAAGCTCCTCGTAAGGAGCGAACGCAATGGGAGGCGGATGGCTTGGTTGTACCTTTTCGCTGCGGGAATGTT
Source organism: uncultured delta proteobacterium (assembly GCA_963765435.1). Taxonomy (GTDB): domain Bacteria; phylum Desulfobacterota; class BSN033; order BSN033; family UBA1163; genus UBA1163. The sequence goes on along the minus strand of CAVXWK010000001.1, from coordinate 1,317,019 downwards.
TGAAATCGGGTGGATCTACAGCCTGAAATTCACAGAAGGCTTTACCCGACTTTGGCCCACGGTTTCTTACGGCTTTTTTGGCATCGGAGCCGTCATTTTTCTTTCCTTGGCCCTGAGATATATGCCTGTCGGCATTACTTACGCGGTTTGGGTAGGAATCGCCGCAGCGGGCAGCAATCTTGTGGGGATCCTTTTTTTAGGCGAACCTTACAGGTTTGCAAAAATTTTATTTCTTGTGATGATCATCGGCGGCGTCGTGGGGCTGAAGTTTTCCTCGGTCAGGTAGGGCACCCCCGTACGGGTGCGGGGCGGGAGTGAGCAATTGTTAATTATCCTGTATTTAAAGGGAAAATTCGTCTATGAATCCTGTTTTGATTGTTGAGGATGAAAAGGATATTCTTGATCTGGTTGAATATCATCTCAGACAAGCCGGTTTCCCTGTCATCACAGCCTTGGACGGCTCTTCTGGATTAGAGGAAGCCAGAAGGAACCACCCAACCCTCATTATTCTGGATCTGATGCTCCCCGGGATGGATGGAAAGGATGTCTGCCGATCGCTTAAGGCAAATCCGCTCACGAGATTGATTCCCGTCCTCATGCTCACGGCAAGGGCTGATGAGGTAGATAGAATTATTGGGTTTGAGTTAGGTGCAGATGACTATGTGACTAAACCTTTCAGCCCGAGGGAGTTAGTCTTGAGGGTGAGAGCTATCCTTCGAAGAAGGGAAACGGATCGACAGAGCGAGAAGTTCATTCAGATCGGAGATCTCCTGATCGATGTGGAAGGCCATCATGTTTCCGTGAATAAAATAGAAGTCCAATTAACTTCAACCGAGTTCAAACTTCTTGTGGAGCTTGCCTCCAAAAGGGGGCGAGTTCAAACTCGGACGAGTCTTTTAGACAGAGTGTGGGGGTACACCTATGAAGGGTACGATCGGACCGTGGATACCCATATTCGTCATTTGCGCGAAAAACTTGGGGATTTGGGCGACTGTATAGAAACACTCAGAGGAGTGGGATACCGATTCCGAGCAGAAAATGAATGAAACCTTTTCCCCTTTGGCCTCCCTTCTCTTTGACACGGAAACCTCTATTAATTATTCACATAAATTCCATTTGCCTGACATCTTTTTGTAACATTCGAAGGCTATTCTGTTACTAATGACTGAATGGTTACTGACCGATCTCCACATCCATACCACATTTAGCGATGGGATCCTCCCGATAGAAGAAGTGGTAAAGATTTACGGGGAAGCACGGTTTGATGCCATCGCTATCACAGACCATCTTTTTGACACCCAATCCCCAAGAAGTCTGGAACTCTACAATGAAGGAAAGTCGATCAAGGATCTGAAAGACTATTTTCAAAAGATTGAAGAGGTTTCCCGCCACGCCCAGGAGACCTACCATCTCTTGGTGATTCCGGGCCTGGAGATCTGTAATTTGCTTGAAGATTACCACATCCTCGGCATTGATTTGAAGGAGGCGGTCGATCCCAACCAGAATGCGGAGGGCGTAATTAACGAGATCCATCGCCAAGGTGGACTTGCTATTGCCTCCCATCCTCATCTGAAGCTCTCTTATTTTATAGAAGATGATAAAGTTTCGATTCGAAACCATCCCCTTCACCTGTGGAAACATAGAGAAAAGTATCTTGATAAACTCGATGCATGGGAGATCGCCAATCGTGAAGACCTCTTCTCAGTGGTAAGCTTAGAGCACCTTCCTTTTGTGGCCAATTCTGATTTCCACGAGCGCCATCATCTCACTTCATGGAAATCACTCATCTTCGCGGAAAAGGAGAAGGAGGCCCTGAAGCGATCCATTCTTCAAAGAAAGCTGTCTCTTTTCTTTCTTAACGAGAATGGCTCAATGAGAAAGCGGGAACAGCCCAAAGTGATCCATGAGGAGACAGGGCAGGCTGAACAGCCGGGAGGGGGAGAGAAAGGAAAGGTATTAATTGTCGATGACGAGAGAGACCTTGTCGCGATGCTGGCTTACAACCTTGGCAAGAGAGGATATCAAATTTCAACTGCCTATAATGGGTTTGAAGCTTGGGAGAAAATCGAATCAGAAAAACCGGAACTTTTGATCCTCGACCTGATGATGCCGGATCTCGATGGCTGGGAACTCTGCCGTTTGATCCGCCGGAGTCAAAAAGAGGCGATCAGCGGTATAGGAATACTGATGCTCACTGCGAGGGCCATGCCTGAAGACAGAGTTTACGGTCTTGAAATCGGGGCGGACGATTATCTCACGAAGCCATTTTCTCTCAGCGAGCTGCTTCTACGAGTGGAAAAGCTGGCTGCTAAGAGAAAGTCCGTGTATCAGCTAAAAGAAGAAATGGAGTGCCTCCAGTCTTCCGTGCACAGGAAAGAGACGGATCTCAAAAGAGTTGTCCACGATCTGAAAAACCCTCTTCTCTCCATGGGAGCCTCTGCGAAGAGGATGCTCCGGAGGAGCCAAAGCGAAGAAGATTTGAGTATTCTTACAAACATCTATGACAATAGCGTGCGTTTAACCGGATGGATCGACGATACTCTTTCTCCTGATAGATCTGAGATCGAAGTAAAGAGAGTCGATATCCAACGCATGATTGAGCAAGCCATCCACTTGCTGAAGGAAACGCGTGAGGCGAAGAACATTGAAGTTCACTTTGATCCTTCACCCTCTGCCGCACACATTTTCTGCCATGAACAATTAATCTTCCGGACCATCGAGAACCTTTTGAATAACGCCTTGAAGTACACCCCGAGAGGCGGAAGAATAGATATCACGATAACCCCCTATCTTCAATGGAAAGAGGGGGGGTTTGTTGAGATATCCATTAAAGACACAGGGATTGGAATTTTGGATGATGAAATCGACCGAATTTTTGAGCCTTTCTACAGGGGGAGAAATAATTCTGGACAAGCGGGAGCTGGGTTAGGTCTTTCTTTTGCCAAGCAGACAGTGGAATTGCACGGAGGTAAAATATTAGTTCAAAGCGAGCCTCTCAAAGGGAGCATTTTTTCCATCCTGTTGCCCGTTAAGTCAAGAATCAAATTGTCCAGAGTGACGGATAATTGACATTGTTGAGAGATTCTTGAGACGGTCGTCGTTTCCCCTTCATAGAAATTTAACATCCCTATCATGAAATCGTGACATCGATTTGTTTGAATAAGGGTAATCCACGGATTAAGGAGGTTCATATGAATTGCCAACGCTCTATGAATTGTCCTCGGTGTGGCAGTACCATGATCTTCAAAAAATTCGTTGACTATGGCGGGCATTCTTGGGGCTGGAAATGCTTTTTTTGTAAAGAGATTATCGATCAGGTCCAGGAGGTCCATCGACCACCAAAAGATGAGTGGAGCGTAAGGGAGAAACGGAGGAGTGGGGAGGAATGGTGCTGAATCCTGATAAGACGAATCTCCCGGATAATCACCTCCCCCTTTGATGGGGGAGGATGAGGGTAGGGGTGGATGTCCAGATGATGCTCCCCCTCACCTCGATCCTCTCCCCTGCCTTCGCCGAAGCGGCTTCGCGCAGGCAGGCTCCGAGGGGAGAGGAGGTACCGGGTAATAGGAGGGAGGATTGAGATGCATAAAGACTTGGTTCCGGAAAAATATGGGATGGCGATCTGTCCGGTTTGCAATGGGAAAGGGTTTTTGATTAAAAGCTCTGGCCTGACTGACATCTTAAGTAAAAGCGTTTGCGCCAAATGTGGTGGATTCGGCGCTATTAGAAAGGAAGAAGAGGCTCTTAGAAGTCTGGAGAATTAATACAAACGCGTTTAATCATTTTACATGTAGCGCAAGGCTTTAGCCTTGCTTAAAGCAACCCTAAAGGGTTGCCCTACAAAATATTTAATGCGTTTGTATTAGTTCCGACGAAGCAAAAGGAATCGGCTTGGGCGGGAAGAAGGGGTTTGGGAATGGAGGACTTCAAGCGATGATCCGGAAGAGAGTATATTCTTTTTTATTGAGATTGCGATACTTAAAACTGCTGGCGGAAATAAATATCTTGATTCGTCTTAGCGGAGTTAAGAGAGAGTTGGGTTTCAGAAAGACAAAGGCTTAATCCCCACTAAGGACAGCACCGTTTCTGCCCTCTCACTTCCCAAGGAATACCCCAAATTAATGGAGATCGGAAGAGTTGATAGATTATTTGAATCAAGAGGGAAAACTCTAATGAATTATGAATTTGTATGTGAAGAGAGTTTCTTAATCGTGAAGCTATCTGGCACTGCCAGTTTAAACGAACGTTTATCGGTGAAGAAACGTTTGACCCCTTACCTTGAACGATCATGCAAAAAGGTCATCGTGGATCTGAGGGGTCTGGGTGAATCAGAGGGAGTCCGTGTCTTAGGTGTTTTGAATACGATCAAGAAGGAATTCGAGCTCGTGGGCGGTGAGGTAAAGCTGTGCCACCTGAACCCTGAGCTTAATCGTTATTTCCGGGAAAATCGTTTAGATCAATTATTTGAAATTGCTCAGTCCGCAGAACAAGTCAAACAAAGCTTTAAGGAGAAAAATCATGGGAGATAAAACCGAAGAGATTCAACAGGATATTTATCTTTTAAGAGGAGAGGGGAAAGGGAGCCATAATTATTTGGTCCGCGCTTCTTATCTGAATGTTTTAATCGATTCAGGTCTGGATCAAAATTTTCATTTTCTTCAGGAGCAACTCCTCAGTTTGGGCTTGAAGGTGAGGGACATCGACCTGGTGATCAATACCCACGAACATTTGGACCACATCGGTGCCAATCGATATTTTCAGGAGTCTTCTTTCATCGCTGCCCATCGCTTCGCGGCAACTAAAATCACTTTGGAAGACCACTACGTCACCCTCTATCGTTCCGGAGATAGGAATGAATTGCCGCTCCGTGTCCACCTCTGGCTGGAAAACAGATCCTTTTTCGACCTCGGAAGCCATACGCTTGAAGTGATCCACACGCCCGGACACACGTCAGGCTCCATATGCATCTATGAGTTCAAAACGAAAGTCCTTTTCTCAGGAGACACCGTCTTTGCAGGAGGCACCCTTTCTTACATTGCCGAGTCCGGAAGCGTAGGGGATTATGTCAATTCCATCATGCGCTTGGAAGCCCGCAAAATATCAGAGATTTTTCCGAGCCATGGAAATATCTCTAAAAACCCTGGACAGGATCTCGCCCAGGCCATTATCAATGCCAAGAAATTACTTAACGGAGACCGGAATGTCTCCATCAGTCAATTTCGTCCCCCTGCCTACGGAATTGTGCGTTCCAATTCTTGATCCCTCTTTTTTCTATAACCATAGAATGAATAAGGAATCTAAACGTAAAAGCCGTAGGAATGATTTTCGGGAGGGGGGCTATTTCTTTTGCAAGGAAGATCCTCGAGTCCTGCAACACCCTCTGTCTGACTCATACACGGACCAATTTGTAACAAGAAATTAACCTGCCAGAAATAATGTTGTAACAATTCCCTGGCAAGATTCACATCCAGTGATAAGAGAATATTTGTCCTATTCGTCTGTCATTTCTAAGATTTAAGGCTACCTCTAAAAATGTCATTCCTGCGAAAGCAGGAATCCATAAGCTCTCGACATAACTGGACTCCCGCATGCGCGGGAGTGACGAATTGAGAATTATTAGAGGTTCCCTTAAGAATGGAGAGGAGGTGATGGGTCAGTTACAAGCTTTGTGATTTACCGTTTCAATCTATTTTAACAAGGGAGTTGCACTTTGAAAATTCAAAAGGAGGAGGAATTAGAGATGGAAGAAAGAGGAAGGAAAATAAGAGGTTGTGTCTATCTTTTTACTGTGTTTTTGATCGTATCCTTGGCTTTTTTGCCGTGCAGGGCTTTTGCCGGGGATATGGAGATCATGGTCAACGAGATGATTAAACAAGGGGTGATCACCAGAGAACAGGGCGACCAGATGTTGAAAGATATGAAAGAGACGAAAGCCAAGGAACAAGAGAAAGTGGCAGCGGAACAAGCGAAGGCCGGCAAAAAATATGAACCAGGCGCCGGGAGAACATTGCCGACGTCTCAGGTGGACCTGACTATAGGGGGGTTCATCGAAGCCGCAGGAATGTATCGCAGCCGTTTCGAGGGCTCCGACATCAACTCGAGCTTTAACCTCGGCAGTGGGGGTATTCCACTACGCAATTCACCGAATTACTACACGGACGAGCTTCGTTTTACCGCCCGCCAATCGCGTCTCTCTTTCCTGGCCCAGGGGAAGGAGGATTACGCTTCATTAGCGGCCTATTTCGAGTTTGACTTCTTAGGAGGCGGCAGCGGTACCTCGGCCAACTCCAAGGAGAGCAACAGCTACATTCCACGAATTCGTCATCTCTATCTGACCTATGACACTAACGACGGCTGGCACTTCTTGGCTGGCCAGACCTGGAGTCTCCTTACTATGAATACGACCGGCATCATGCCGCGTCAGGTGAACAGCCCACTGACCATTGATGCGCAGTACGTACCGGGTTTTACGTGGACCCGGAACCCCCAGTTCCGCGTGGTCAAGGACTTTGACAAAACAGTGTGGGTCGGCCTGTCGGTCGAGAGCCCGCAGGCCTTGCTAACGGCAGGGAACCTGGGATCCGGTGCGGCCGTAGGTTATACCTATGCGTTACTGCACGCTGGCAACTATGCTTACACCACGAGCGCCACTAATTCCAACCTGTCCAACGCCGTGTCATTAGACCAATATCCGGATATTATAGAAAAAGTGGCAGTAGATCCGGGTTTCGGCCACTATGAGGTGTACGGCCTACAGCGTTTCTTTACCGACAGAACCTTATTTAATATGAGCCGCAGTAACAACACCACCTTTGGCTATGGTATAGGTGGTGCGGCGCTGATACCAGTTGTGCCCAAACTGATAGACCTCCAGGGCAGCTTCCTCTGGGGCCGCGGCATTGGTCGCTACGGGTCAGCTCAGTTCAACGACGTTGTGGTCAATCCCATCACCGGTAATCTGGATCCTATCACTGAGACCGAGGCATTGATCGGCGTGATCGGCCATCCCACCGATCGCCTCGAAGTCTGGGGTTATGCGGGCTGGGAGAAGGAGAGTCACAAGGATATCTTCGGAACAAAGGGTGGCTTCGGCAACCCGGCCTACGTGGGCATCGGCTGCGAAGAGGAGGGCGGGATCTGCCCTGGCGGCACTGCTGGCAGCCTTGGCTTCGTTCAGGCTAATGGCGTCCTTCAGGGTACCCTGGGAGCCTGGTACGATTTCTACAAAGGCAAGTATGGAAAGATGCGAGTCGGTGCTTCGTATTCGTACAATAAACTCAGCATTTTCAGTTTACCGAGCGAGGACGAAAGCATTGTCATGCTCAGCTTCCGATATTACTTTTAACTGACCGTCGCTAATGGTTCAATGGCAGCCTCTTCCCGGTGGCCTACGTGGCTGCTGGCGGATAGATGCTCAAGACAACGAGAATGGCCCTGGAAGCCGTTGAGTCCAGGGCCATTTGTTTGTTGGTCACAGTCGCAATCTCGAAAACTCCATACTCCCCCCATCAAGCTGAAAACCTCCGTCCTTCCGTGCTTCATCATCGTTGTCAGAGCACACATTGGTGTGGGCATAATGTGGCGTTGCCTAAGGATTGAAAAATTCTTGACAAAGTGAATGTGGACTCGTTAGTATTATAAAATAAGTGGGGAGGGAGCGTTTGCCTCTGTTATTGAGTTGCCATGGCAAGACAGTTGATCCCGCAGAGAGATCGGGTGGGTGCTTCACTCCTGGCCGCTATCGCATGTAATTCCGAGCTGTTTGGTCCCGCACGCGATGACAACAGAAGACGTTTGGATAGGTGCATCCCGGCCAAACTCAGATTTGAACGAGCGGCTGCTATTTTACGCGTGATAGACAGCCCTCAACTACATGAACTCCTTGCTCTATCTCCCTTAAATGAGAACCAAAGAGAAAAGGTGACGGAGAAACTCCTCAGTTTCGCCGGTGAAGAAGTCTAAGAACGGACGGGAGAATTACTAAGGAATCCATAATTGAAAAGACATATTGTTGCAAAATCTCCCCTAACCCCTCTTTGCCTGTCTAACGACAGGGAGACGATTACCAAAGAGGGGGAATTCCTCCCTTTTGTAAAGGGAGGGCAGGAGGGATTTGGTTTTCAACGTCCACACAATTATGGGTTGATTAGTAAGCAAGGGGGCTTCCTCTCTTCCATTAAATTGGAGCAGATCTAAGGAGGGGTTTTGTATGGTATGGAAAAATCGAAAAGTTAATTTCTGTCATGTGAGTTTCCTCATGGTTCTCGGAGCGACGCTTCTTCTTCTGCCTGGATGCAAAAAAGGGCAAGGGCGAGAAGGATCCCCTCCACCCGACGTGGAAGTGTTGAGCGTCATCCAAAAGGATGTCCCGATCTATTCGGAGTGGATTGCGTCAACGGATGGCTTTGTTAATGCCACGATTCGCGCACAGGTCCAGGGTTACCTCATCAAGCAGAACTACAAGGAAGGCGATTTAGTCAAGAAGGGGGAGGCTCTCTTCGAACTCGACCCGCGACCCTTTGAGGCGGCTCTGGAGGAGGCCAAAGGGCAACTCGCGCAACAGAAGGCGAGGTGGGAAAATGCCAGGGCCAATCTTGAGCGCATCAAGCCTCTGGTAGAACAGAAAGCGATAAGCGAGAAAGACCTTGACGATGCTGTCGGTGCGGAACAGGCAACTCGTGCAACAGTGATGGTTGCACAAGCGGCAGTAGATAAGGCCCAGGTTGACCTCGGTTTTACCAAGATTACTTCTCCCATCGACGGAATAGCGGGTATTGCCAGGGCGCAATTAGGCGACCTCGTGGGCCGTGGATCTGCGGAGGGGCTGACAACTGTTTCGACCGTTAATCCTATCAAAGTGTACATCCCGATGAGCGAGCAGGAGTATTTGAGGGAAATGCATAACGGTGGGTGTACTCGGCCGATCCCGCTCGATTTAATTCTTGCTGATGGGAGCATCCATCCACAAAAGGGCACACTTGCCTTTGCTGACCGTCAAGTGGATGTCAGGACCGGCACGATTACGGTCGTCGCCCTTTTTCCTAACCCGGGAAACATCCTTCGGCCTGGGCAATTCGCTCGGGTCCGCGCGCTGACCACGATCAAGCAAGGGGCGCTTTTGGTGCCGCAGCGGGCGGTTATCGAACTGCAGGGAAGCTACCAGGTAGCGGTGGTTGGCCCCGACAGCAAAGTCGATATACGGCCGGTGAAAGTGGGTGACCGTGTTGATAACCTCTGGGTAATTGACGAGGGGTTGAAGCCGGGTGAGCGTGTCGTTGCAGAAGGTCTCCAAAAAGTGAAGGAGGGTATGACCATAAACCCGGTACCCTACACGATGCAGGCCCAGGCGAAGACGGAGCCATCTTCAATATCCAAGACAGAACCCGGATGCGAAGTCAAATCTGAGAAAAGGTAATCTGCTCCATGTCGAAATTCTTTATCAATCGTCCCATTGTCGCCATGGTCATTTCCATCATCTTTGTCGTCATAGGGCTCGTCTCAATGATGCAATTGCCTGTGGCCCAATTCCCGGAGATCGTCCCACCGGAGATTCAAATCAATACCATGTATACGGGTGCCGATGCAGAAACCGTTGAGCAATCGGTTGCCACTCCCATGGAGGAGCAGATCAGTGGCGTAGATAACATGACCTACATGTATTCGGTGAATGCCAGTAACGGCGTCCTGCGGCTTTACGTCGATTTCGACGTCAAAACGGACCCGAACACGGACCTCATTTTTACCCAGATGCGCGAGAACCAGGCGGAATCCCAGCTTCCAGCTGACGTACGCAATTACGGCGTGACGATGCTAAAAGGGAGAACCGCCCCGCTGATGCTGATTGGCCTTTACTCACCGAAGGGTACGTACGACGCAACGTTTATGGCGAACTATGCCAATATCAACCTCGTCGACGAACTCGTCCGCTCGCCTGGCATCGCCATGGTCTACATCTATGCCGTGGGCCAATATGCGACCCGTATCTGGGTAAAGCCAGACACCCTGGGTAAGCTCGGTCTCACCATTCCTGATATTGTGAGCGCCGTGAAGAATCAGAATACGGTTAACCCAGCCGGACAGATCGGCAGCGAACCTGTACCCCCAGGTCAGGAATTTACCTATACGGTCCGGGCCCAAGGCCGTCTCATTTCCTCGGACGATTTCAGCTCTATCGTTCTCCGCGCCAACCCCAACGGCTCCATCGTCCGGTTGAAGGACGTGGCCCGGATCGAATTGGGCGCCCAGATTTACAATATGCGCAGCCGTATCGATGGCAAACCTGCGTGCCTCATGGCTGTCTACCAGTTGCCCGGCACAAATGCCGTTGCCACGGTCCAGGGTGCAAGAAAAGTGATGGAGGAGGCGCAAAAACGATTCCCGTCGGACCTTAAATATACTATTCCCCTTGACACGACAAGATCCATTAACGAGGGAATCCGTGAGATCGTCAAAACCCTTTTTGCGGCGCTGGCCCTTGTCATCCTCGTCGTCTTTATCTTCCTTCAGGGATGGAGGGCAACGCTCATTCCGGCCCTTGCTGTTCCGGTCTCTCTCATCGGCACGTTTGCCGTCTTCCCGATCCTGGGGTTCTCGATCAACACCCTGTCGCTTTTCGGCCTTGTGCTGGCCATCGGACTGGTTGTGGACGACGCCATCGTTGTCGTGGAGGCGGTAGAACGCCACATCGAGGAAGGCTTGTCTCCTAAGGAAGCATCGCTGAAGGCCATGCAGGAAGTCTCAGGGCCGGTCTTGGCCATTGCCCTGATCCTCGCCGCGGTTTTCATCCCCACCATTTTTATTCCGGGTATCACGGGTAGACTCTATCAGCAGTTTGCCGTGACCATCGCAATCTCTGTTCTCATCTCGGCCTTCAACGCCCTGACCCTCAGTCCAGCACTTTGTGCCCTCCTCCTCAAGCCAGGGAAAGAGACACGGGGTCCTCTGAACGCCTTCTTCGGGTCTTTCAACCGGATCTTCGGCCGGGCCTCCAAGGGCTATGTCAGTCTGTGCGGCGCCCTGATTCGTAAAAGTGCCCTGAGCCTTCTCTTTCTCGCTGGAATAACAATCGCTGCAGGGTTGCTCGGCAAAGGAATTCCCACAGGATTCTTGCCGGAAGAAGACGAGGGGTACTTCTTCATTAACATGACTCTGCCCAATGCCGCATCACTTCAGCGCACCGACGCAGCCTGTAGAAGTGTGGAGGAGATCCTCAAAAACACTCCGGGGATCGAGCACTACCAGACCGTGATCGGCAACAGTTTATTGAGCCTTTCCCAGAACACGTACAGCGCTTTTTTCTTTGTGACACTGAAAGAGTGGAAGGACCGAAAAAAACCGGAAGAACAGGCTGAGGCTATCATCGCAAACGTGAACAATAAACTGAGCAAACTGCCCCAGGCTGTTGCCTTTGCCTTTCCCCCCCCGGCCATTCAAGGTATTGGCGTGGCTGGCGGCGCAACGCTCGTTCTCGAGGACCGAGCAAACAAACCCATCTCTTTCCTGGCGGACAATGTCAACAAGTTCATCGAAGCGGCTCGCAAGAGACCAGAACTCGCCCGTGTGACAACCACCCTTCTGCCAGCTGTCCCTCAGCTTTTCGTTAATGTGGACCGAGACAAGGTGCTCAAACAGGGCATTGACTTAGGTCAGGTCTACCAGACCCTTCAGGCTTTCATGGGCGGCTACTTCATCAACTATTTTAATCGCTTCGGTCGCCAGTGGCAGGTTTATGTTGAAGCAGAAGGCGAATATCGCACGAGGGCAGAAGATATCCAGCAATTCTATGTCCGCAACAATCGAGGGGATCCTGTACCGCTTTCCGCTGTAGCAACGATGGAGTCGCGGCCCGGTCCTGAATTCACCATGCGGTACAACCTTTACCGATCAGCTCAGATTAACGCCATCGGCAAGCCCGGCTTCAGCTCGGGCCAGGTGACGAAAGCGCTTGAAGAAGTCTTTCACCAGACGATGCCGGCTGAGATGGGGCTCGGCTACATTGGGATGAGCTTCCAGGAAAAGAAAGCGCAGGAAGGGATTCCCGCCGCAGCCATCTTTGGGTTTTCGTTGTTCTGTGTCTTTCTCATCCTTGCGGCTCTGTATGAAAGCTGGTCGTTGCCGTTCAGCGTGCTCCTCACTACTCCGGTCGCCGTCTTTGGCGCCCTCACCGCCATAGGGCTGCGCGGCTTGGTAGACAATGTTTATGCACAGATCGGTCTCATCGTCCTCATCGGACTTGCTGCAAAAAATGCCATCCTTATCGTGGAGTTCGCGAAGAGGAGACATGAACAGGGAAGACGCCTTGACGATGCCGCCCTTGAGGGAGCCCGGCTGCGCCTCAGGCCGATCCTTATGACGTCCTTCGCCTTCCTCCTCGGTGTGCTCCCCCTTGTCTTCTCCAAGGGTGCGGGTGCCGTGGCGCGACAGACGATGGGCACTGCGGTCATGGGAGGCACGACCGCTGCATTGGTCATCGCGATATTCCTGATCCCCGTGACGTTTTACGTCGTCGGAAAACTCTCCGGTCGCGGAAAAAAAGAGGGGCCATTGGAAAAAGAAGGAGGAAAAGATTCGTAACATTATTATTTCCTTTCTGCTTGCCCTTTCGCTTATCGGATGCATGGTGGGTCCGAACTACCGGCGGCCTTCCGTTGAGACGCCACCGTCATGGCGCTTTGAAGAGAAAGAAGCCAGAGAGGTTGCCAATACGAAATGGTGGGAGCAGTTTGGCGATCCTGTCCTCAATGAACTCATTGGGATCGCGCTCAGAGAGAACAAAGATGTCAAGATTGCCGCAGCCAGGGTTGAAGACTTCATGGGCCGATACGTGACCACCCGGGCCCCGCTCTTTCCACAGTTGGGTGGCGGTGCGAGTGGAGGAAGAACTCGTGCTACAGAGCTTGCGGCTGCCCCCCTCAGCAAAGGCACCGTCAATCCCGGGAACAGTTTTCAGATCTTCTTGAATGCCAATTGGGAAATAGACCTTTGGGGTAAGCTCAGGCGGGCGACACAGGCAGCCCGTGCAGACCTCCTCAGTACGGAGGAGGGACGAAGAGCTGTCATCCTCACGCTCGTTACCTCTGTGGCGAGCGCCTATGTGAATCTCTGTGACCTTGACCTGCAGCTTGAGATCGCAAAGCAAACAGCCAAAAGTCGGGAAGATACCTACAATTTATTTAAAATCCGCTTCCGGGGAGGCATGATTTCAGAGCTCGAATTCAGCCAGGTCAAGTTTGAGTATGAGCAGGCCCTCTCTACCATTCCATTTATCGAAAAAACCATAGCCCTGCAGGAAAACGCTTTGAGCGTGCTCCTCGGCAGAAATCCCGGTCCCATTCCACGAGGCAAAACGATCGACGATCTTGTCCTTCCAGCCGTTCCTGCGGGCCTGCCATCCGATCTCCTCACGAACCGTCCTGACATCCGGCAGGCAGAACAAGACCTCATTGCTGCAAATGCGAGGATAGGCGTGGCAACATCTCTGTATTTCCCGGCGATTTCTCTAACGGGTTCGTATGGCAATGCGAGCGCAGACCTATCAAGCCTGTTCACCGGGCCCGCAAGGGTGTGGAACTTTGCCGTCCCCCTAATCACCCCCATATTCACAGCCGGCGCTATTTCAGGACAGGTGAAGTCAAGCAGGGCGGTTCAACAAGAGGCTCTTGTGCGGTATGGGCAATCTATCCAGACGGGGTTTCGCGAGGTTGAAGATGCTCTTATTGACCAGAGGAAATCAAGGGAGCAGCTTGAGATTCAGACCCAAGAGGTTGCCACATTACATAACTACGCGCGTGTTGCCCGCTTGCGATTTGACAGCGGATATACGAGTTACATCGAGGTACTCGACGCAGAACGAAGCCTCTTCATCGCCGAGCTCTCCCACGCAGAAACGAAGGGAGTTCTCTTCCAGGCACTGGTGGACCTTTACAAGGCGATGGGGGGTGGCTGGGTCGTGGAATCAGAACGTATGACAACCGGAAAGACTTCCAAATCATATTCTCCTCCATCACAATAACGAACCCGAAAATCGCATACAAGTTGACCTTTTGTTAAGACTCTCATTGGGGCGAATCCCTATCCTTTTTCCTTCCATGCACGCCTCGAATTATGCTGTTTTTGCAACCCCGGGGGTGCATTTCAATAACAAAGATAAACCAGAGGGGGTAAAAAAATTTAACCAAAAAGTTATAGCCTCGTAACACAATTGTAACAAAGAAAAATTAATCTATAGCTTAAAATACTGAAACAGAGGAGGAGGTACTACCATGATTCATTTTGGAGAAAGCTCATCAGGCGTAGGAGTGAAGAAGGTTTTGAGTCTCTTGATAATCTTGTTGGTCTCAGTAGTATTTGCGGGCGTTGGCCATGCAAAAGATGTCGAGCTCATAGGAGCGGGGGCTACATTTCCGTATCCACTCTATTCAAAAATGTTTGATGTCTATAACAAGGAGTACGGGGTGAAGGTGAACTATCAGTCTATAGGTTCAGGTGGAGGAATACGGCAACTGATCAATAAGACTGTCGATTTCGGGGGTTCTGATGCGATTATAAGCGACAGAGACCTATCAGAGGCAAAAGCCCCGATCCTCCATATTCCGAGCTGCGCGGGTGCAGTTGTTATAACTTACAATCTCCCGGGGGCCCCGCAATTGAGATTTACACCGGATGTCATTGCCGACATCTTCCTCGGAAAGATAACCAAATGGAGCGATCGCCGCCTCGGCGAAATCAATCCGGGGGTAAAGCTTCCTGATATGAATATTATGGTGGTGCACAGGTCCGATGGGAGCGGCACGACCTTCACCTTCAGCGATTACTTGAGCAAAGTCAGTCCTGAATGGAAAGAAAAAGTTGGAGGAGGTACGTCCTTAAATTGGCCAACCGGCTTGGGTGGAAAGGGCAATGAGGGCGTTGCAGGTTTGGTCCAACAAACACCCGGGAGCATCGGATATGTCGAGCTCATCTACGCCGTTCATAACAAGATGTCTTATGGACCGGTGAAGAACAAGAAGGGTAATTTTGTGACGCCCAACATCACCTCTACAAGTAAAGCCGCCGATACGAATCTGCCCGACGATATGAAGGTGATGCTTCCCAATACGGATGCTCCGGAGGGCTACCCGATCAGTGGCTTCACCTGGATACTCGTTTACAAAGAGCAGAATTACGCCGGGAAGTCTGAAGAAAAGGCAAGGGAAGTGGTTAAGTTAATCTGGTGGATGACCCATGAAGGACAAAAAAATACAGAGCCCCTTGACTATGCACCTCTTTCCAAAAAGGCTGTGGAAAAAGCGGAAAAATTAATCAAATCAGTTACGTACAATGGAAAGCCAATAATGAAATGACGTGACAGTGGGGCGGGTGGGATACTACACTGATCCCACCCGCATCCTGCCCAATATCTGTTCCAAAAAGAATTACAATTCTAAACGGATTTCGTGATATGCTTGGAAATGACACAGACGATATATCAGCAGAGTTGAAATATCCGATGACGTTGGTAAAAGATTCCGCTACCGCGGACGTTCTAACCAAAATCCATGCGCAGGTGAAGGCCCGGTGGAAATCCGGTTTTTCCGAATCTTCCTTTCGTAAAATACTCTACTTTGCCGGCATCTGTGTGTTGGTTCTACTGGTGGCGATCTTCTTGTCGCTGGTCATTGCATCTTTCCCTGCCATTCGTCATTTTGGCGTAGGATTTCTTTCTGGATCAACGTGGGATCCCGTAAGAGGGGAATTTGGGGCACTCCCTTTTGTCGTTGGCACACTGATCGTCTCTTTCTTGGCACTCATTTTTTCGGTCTTCCTCTCCCTGCCCACCTCCATCTTTTTGGGAGAGTATTTTACCCAAGGCGGTACGCCTACTTTTATAAAAAGCATGATCGAACTTCTGGCAGGGGTTCCTTCGGTCATTTATGGATTTTGCGGACTGTTCCTTCTTACTCCCCTCGTGAGGTCCCTGGAGGTCAAATTAGGAGTCGCGCCCTACGGAGTGGGGATATTGACCGCTGCATTGGTCCTTTCTATCATGATTATCCCGTACTCCGCCTCGATCGGAAGAGAAGTGATCAACCTCGTGCCTAATGATCTCAAAGAGGCGGCCTTCTCCCTTGGGGCCACCCGATTCGAGGTCATCCGGAAGGTGATCCTTCCCTATGCCCGGTCAGGAATATTTGCAGGGATTCTCCTCTCCCTGGGAAGGGCCTTAGGAGAGACGATGGCAGTCACCATGGTCATCGGCAACTCCAATTTCCTACCGACGAGCATTTTCAGTCCGAGCAACAGCCTGGCCAGTGTCATTGCCAATGAATTTACCGAAGCCACCGGCCGTCTTTATCTTTCAAGCCTGATTGAGCTCGGACTCGTGCTCTTCATGGTCACGACCGTTATCAATATCCTCGGAAAGATCATCGTCCGGCGGATGGGAGTAGAGGGATGAGATGAAAGAGTTTCCGGTTCGCAGAAGGATTCTGGCGGATAAATCATTCAAAGCGATCATCATCTTTCTCTCTTTCGCATGCATCCTTCCCATGTTCTTTATTATCTTTTTCATAACCAGCAAAGGGATCTCTGTAATCAACTGGGAATTTCTTACTCAGCTTCCGAAGCCGGTAGGCGAAGCCGGGGGCGGAATTTTTAATGCCCTCATAGGAACCCTCATGCTGATTACCGTCTCAACGCTCCTATCTGTTCCGATCGGTGTTTTTACAGGTATCTTTCTTTCCGAATACAGAAAAGGAAGACTGGTATACCTCGTCAGGCTATCGATTGAAACACTCCAGGGGATTCCCTCGATTGTTTTCGGTATCATCGCCTACGTATGGATTGTCGTACTCGTGGGTTCTTTCTCGGCCCTATCGGGCGGAGTGGCCCTCGCCATGATGATGTTACCCGTCATTATCACCGCCACAGAGGAGACCCTGAAACTCATTCCAGATTCTTTGAGAGAGGCTTCTCTGGCACTGGGTGTCTCCTATCCGAGGACGATCCTAAAAGTGGTGCTTCTGTCAGGACTCAGCGGCATAATGACAGGGATATTGCTGAGCGTCGGGCGAGTGGCCGGCGAGACGGCGCCTCTGCTTTTCACGGCCTTCGGAAGTCCTTTTATGGATTTCAATATTTTGAAGCCTGTCAATTCGCTTCCCCTGATGATCTTCAACTATGCCAAGAGTCCTTATCCGGAATGGCACAAACTTGCCTGGGGGGCCTCTTTTGTCTTGATCGTGTTTGTTTTGGGTATAAACCTTTTTACCAAACTGGTGACGAGACGATGGAAAGTACAATTTTAAGAATAGAGCAGTTTAGCGCCTTCTACGGCGCAACGACGGTATTGAAGGACATCAAGCTCTCAATCCCCCAGAACAAAATAACGGCCATCATGGGGCCTTCGGGATGCGGTAAATCAACGCTCATCCGGTGTATCAATCGGATGCACGAGCTGAACCCAGACGCCACCGTCTCAGGAAGGATTTTTTTGGACGGCGAAGACATCTATGCCACGGATCCAATCATCGTTCGAAGACAAATCGGGATGGTCTTCCAAAAACCGAATCCATTTCCAACAATGAGTATCTATGAAAATGTCATCGCCGGATATCAGCTCAATGGGATCCATTTGAGCAAAGAGGAGAAGGAAAAGATTGTCACAGAGTCGTTGAGGAAGGCAGCTTTATGGGACGAGGTCAAAGAATCTCTTCACAGAAAAGGGACTTTTCTCTCCGGAGGGCAGCAGCAGAGACTTTGTATTGCCCGGGCCCTTGCCATGCAGCCTGAGATCCTTCTCCTGGACGAGCCGACCTCGGCCTTGGATCCAAAGGCAACGTCGCATATCGAAGAGTTGGTCGCCCAACTCAAGAATAACGTGACGATTATGCTCGTCACGCACAACATGGCTCAGGCCGCCCGCGTTTCTGACTATACGGCCTTTATCTACCTGGGTGAGCTCATCGAGTTTGGGTCCACGGGGACTATCTTCACCGCTCCGAAGGATAAGAAGACCGAGGACTATCTTACCGGGAAATTTGGTTAGAGAGGAGGCTTTCGTAATGATGGAGACCCATTTCCAGACCGAGCTGGCAGAGCTGAAGGAAAGCCTACTGACGATGGCCGCCCTCGTGGAAGAAGCGATCGGCGATGCCATACAATCCTTAGTCAAAAGGGATTCCGACCTTGCCAAGAAGACATTTGAGCTTGAAGAAAGAATTAACAAATTGGAGATCGCCATCGATGAGATGTGTTTGAGGCTTTTAGCCCTGAGACAGCCTATGGCCGCCGACCTTCGGTTTGTCACTTCTGCCATGAAGATCACCACGGATCTGGAGCGAATGGGCGACCAGGCGGTCAATATCGGCGAACGGGCGATCTCTCTGAATCAGGAGCCCCAACTTAAACCTTATATCGATATCCCAAGGATGGCTGAAGTCGTCCAATCGATGGTCAAGGACGTCCTCGACGCTTTTGTAAATCAAGACTCCCAATTGGCTCGTTCTGTTTGCGAGAGGGATGACCTGGTCGACGGGTTGAATGACCAGGTTTTCCGGGAGCTGCTCACCTATATGAATACAGACATGCAGACCATTACAAGGTCGATTCATTTGATGATTGTGTGCCGCTGTCTGGAGCGCATCGGGGACCACGCCACCAATATTGCGGAGGACGTGATCTTTATGCTCGACGCCCGTGTGATCAAGCATCACGCGGATGTTGAAGAGGAGGGTAGGGGAAAAAGTATTTCATGAGAAAAGCAAAGGTTCTGTTTCTATGCACGGGTAATTCTGCTCGTAGTCAGATGGCGGAAGCCTTTCTTAAGAAGCATGGCGGTGACGGGTACGACATTTACAGCGCCGGAACTGAACCGAAACACATCGATCCATATACTGAGCTTGTCATGGAAGAAGTTGGAATAAATCTCAGCGGTCAGCACTCCAAGCACGTGAAGGAATATATGGGTAAGGCACACTTCGGATACTTGATTACCGTGTGCAACGAAGCTGAAGCAGGCTGTCCCACAACGTTTCCAGGAATGGGTCAAAGACTATACTGGCCATTTGAAGACCCTTCGGCCGCGAGGGGGGCAGACGATGAAAAATTGGCGAAGTTTCGGGAAGTCAGAGATCAAATAGAACAACGTATCAAAGCATGGCTGGCAGAACAGAAAGCAGCATCCGTTACCTCATGAGTGTTTGTCACGTGCTTCTTAATCAACCGTACCTTCTATATCCTTGATCAACTAAGACCAGAGATAGCCTGCGAACCGCTGTGATGATTCAACCGATGGTTCCCGTCTTTGCAACATCCTTAACGTCCTTATCCTCTTCCACACAAACTTGAGGAATAGGCTCGGGGACAAGAAAGGGGGAGACGTCAAACCTTCCTATTTGTGGCGGGAGGTTTAATTCTCTATTGATTAGTCCATCGTTCCCTTTTATGATTTAATTCAAGCCTAACTTTTCGAAATAATCCCAGGATTAAAAACTTATCTGCCCGCGACATTGATGGACTGGGCGGATGAGGGTTGGATTCGTACCAATGACGCAATAAAGCATGATCTGGAAGGAAGTGAAAAGATGAAAAAGAGGCATCTTATTTCTTGCTTCGTTTATTTGATATTGGGAGTGGTCACTCCCCTATGGGCCTCTCCTTCGGATTTAAAGGAGTTTCTCTTTCCGGAAGTGGCGGGATGGAAACAGTCGGGGGAAATTCAGACTTTCTCGCCCAAGACTCTGTATGAGTATATCGATGGAGCTGCGGATCTTTATTTGATGTATGATTTTCAGGCATTGAAAGTGGCCGAATACCAAAATGAGAAAAAGGGTTCTGTCACCGTGGACGTCTATTTCCACAAAACCCCTATCCAGGCCTTTGGAATCTACAGTCAGGAGCGTCTTCCCGACGCGAACTTTATTAACACTGGGGCTCAGGGGTATGTTGAAAGTAATGTCCTTAACTTTTTGACCGGTCCCTACTATGTGAAGATAAGCGGCTACAACACCGGAGCAGAAGATCGGGAGATTTTACTGACCTTTGCCAAAAAGGTGGCTGAAGGCTTAGGAGAGAAGGGGTCGCTTCCTTCGATTTTATCCGCGTTTCCAGATGAGAGAAAGATAAAAAATTCCGAAAAATTCATCAACAAAAACTTCCTGGGTTATTCGTTTTTACATTCTGCCTTTGCTGCGGATTATGAGCTTTCGGGAGCGAAATTTAAACTCTTTGTCATTGAAAGCGACCCAATCGAGTGCAAGGAGATAATTCAAAAGTATCTTCAGCAAATCGGGAGCCCTGCAAAAGAGGTCGTGGAGGGACGTTACACATTGCGCGACCCTTATCAGGGAGAAATCGACCTTGACTGGCAGGGTAAATATCTTTGGGGTATAGTTAATCTCAGTGATCCATCCCTTCGAACAAATTACCTGAGAATTTTCGGAGAGAGGTTGACGAAGAGGAAGTAAAGAGCTTCACGGATTTCGGAATGCGGCGCAAGAAAGCTGCGCATAATACGCCGGGCAATCTACTTTATTCAGATAAGGAGGCAACCATGAAAAATAAATTGATGGGTAGAAGAGATTTTGTGAAATCGACCCTTGCCGGGCTTGGCGGATTATTTTTTCTCCCTAAGATTGGTATGAAACAGGGGTTGACGGTTGTCGAAGCAAAAGGGAAGGAGAAGAAATTTGTTTTCCGAACCCTTGGCAAGACAGGGATCAAGGTTCCGGTGGTCAGCATGGGAGTGATGAATACGGATAATCCGAGCCTCGTCCGGGTGGCGCTGGATTCCGGCATGGTCATGCTCGACACTGCCCAAACGTATCAAAGAGGCCAAAACGAAGGAATGATCGGAGAGGTGATCAAGGGACGTCCAAGGGATTCTTATGTCATTGCCACCAAAGCGCGCCTCCCAAATAATCAAACAACCGGTCTTTATACAGAAGAAGCAACGGAAGAAGCTTTTCTCAAGAAAGTGGACAGCAGCCTTAAGAATTTAGGCCTCGACTATGTAGACATTTATTACCATCATAACGTATGGAAAAGAGAATCAGCCCTGTATGAGCCGATTTTGAAAGCATTGGAAAAGGTGAAGAAGGCTGGAAAAGCCCGCTTTGTGGGGATCACCACGCACATGAATGAGCCGGAGGTTATTCAGGCAGCCATCGATTCGAAATTCTACGATGTGATTTTGACAGCCTATAATTTTCAACAAAAGCATTACACTGAGGTGCGTAACGCCATTGCCAGCGCAGCGCAGGCTGGCATTGGAATTGTTGGGATGAAAGCCATTCGAGGCGGGTCCAGGCAGAATCCTACTGTGAAGAATCCTGCTGCGGCTCTCAAATGGGTACTTCAGGATCCGAACGTGCATACGATTGTTCCGGGATTTAGCACTTTCGATGAGATGAATATCGATATAGCAGTGGCGGAAAATCCTTTGCTCACCGACCCCGAAAAGAAGGAATTAGAGAAAGTGGCCTCTGTCTCGGGGCTATACTGTCAGGGTTGCAGGCAATGTTTGGGACAATGTCTGGAGCATCTGCCCATCCCTGACCTAATGCGCGCCTATATGTACGCTCATGGTTACGGTAATCTCACACATGCTCAAGATCTCGTATTGTCCTTGAATTTACCCACCAGGGTCTGTGAGGATTGTTCTCAGTGCCAGGTGAAATGTTCGATTGGGTTTAACGTTTCTGGTAAGATTCGAGATATAGTCCGTTTAAGGGAGGTCCTGACGGAGTTCATTGGGTAAAAAGATATTTCAGATTGCGGATCGCGGAATGCGGAATAAAGAACGCGACGCACGGTACTTTCAGAAAAAAGAAGGAATAATTCATGAGTAGATGTAAACAAGGGATAACCCGTCGTAAATTCCTGAAGATAGCTGCTGGGGGAATGGCTTTAGGTTTCGTTGGCAGGCCTTCTTTTTCATTTGCAAAAGAAGAATATGACCTCGCAGTGATTTCGGGTGAACCCGCTGCGGCCACGAGAAAGGCCCTTGAAGCTATAGGAGGTATTTCGCGGTTTGTTAAAAAGGGACAGCGGGTCGTCCTCAAACCCAACATGTCCTTTGCCAGGACTCCTGATCTCAGCGCTACCACTCACCCTCTGGTGGTGGCTACAGTGGCTCAGGCTTGTATGGAAGCAGGGGCCCAGCAAGTCTTGGTTTTAGATCACACGCTGCACCGAGCAGAAATCTGCCTTGAAAGAACAGGGATTCGCGATGCATGTAAGATCATCTCCGGCGTCCATGTCCTTGCCCTTCAAGAGAGAACATTTTTCCGCGAAGTCAAGGTCCCTAAGGGAAAGGACTTGGAAAGCGTCGAGGTCGTCAAGGAAATTTTGGACGGCTATATCTTGATCAACATTCCGGTTGCTAAATCTCATTCTGCAACAGGGGTTAGTCTTGGCATGAAGGGGCTCATGGGTCTGGTCTGGGATCGAGAGAGCTTCCATTCTCGGTTCAATATCAATCAGGCCATAGCGGATTTGGGGACGGTCATCAAACCAGAGCTCACCATTCTTGACGCGACGCGGGCTTTGGTCTCAGGCGGACCGGGTGGGCCTGGCGAGGTTAAGAAACCGAATCTTATCATTGCCGGCACTGATCCGGTTGCCGTGGATTCCTACGGAGTGAGCATCGTTCCATGGTATGGTCAGAACTTCAAGGGTCGACAGGTTGAGCATCTGCTCGCCGCTTACGAAAAGGGTCTTGGGAAGATCGATATCGACCAGCTTAAAGTTTCCAGGGAAAAAGTATGAGGACGATCATCCAGGGCCTCTCTCTTCTCTTTTTCTCCGCGTTTTTCGTATTAGCCACCTACAAACTCCCGAATTGGATTCCTGCGGACATCTATTTACGTCTTGATCCCCTTTTGGGAATGAATGCGGTTTTTGCGGCCAGGGAGATCATTGGTCGGGCATTGTGGTCCCTCGTCACCCTCGGGGCAACGCTCGCTATCGGCAGGTTCTTTTGCGCCTATGTTTGTCCAATGGGTGCCTCGATTGATTTTTTGGACTTTCTTTTTTTTCGAAAGAAAAAACGTTTGGGCCTGAAGATTGGAACCAGCCTTCGAAGATTGAAATACTTTTTACTCGTCATTTTTATCGTTGCTGCGCTGACCGGGCTCTCCTTAGTCTTCCTGATGGACCCGATGTCCCTTCTCACGCGCTTTTACACTTTTTTCATTTATCCTCTTGCGCTTACCCTGATCAATCTCCTCCTGGATTTGCTGCGTCCCTTGTTTGAAGCGCTCGGATGGGTTGCCGCATCTCACCAGCACTATTTTCAGTCTGTCTACTACATGACGGCCATCACACTCCTGATCTTCGGAGGGATCATCGTTCTTAATCGTCTTGTCCCGCGGTTTTGGTGCCGCTACCTCTGTCCATTGGGAGCTTTATTAAGTTTCATCTCTCCTCTCGGCTTCTTCAAACGTCGGGTCAGCCAAGAGTGTAATGAATGTCTGAAATGCCAGAAGGCCTGTCCCATGGGAGCGATCACTGAAGACCCAAGGGGAACCCGCCTCCCGGAATGCATCCAATGCCGGACGTGCGCTAAGGTTTGTCCACAGAACGCGATCACTTTCCCCGCCTCTCTTTCTATAGGTGGAGAATATTCAAAAGTGGATTTTTCCCGGAGGGGATTCCTCTATTCTCTGGCCGGTGGGCTGGGAGCTGGCTTTCTGGTTATGCGGACTCCTTTCGCCTTCAAGCAGGGCAAACATCCACTCATCCGGCCACCCGGGGCGATTCCCGAGACTGAGTTTTTGCGCACCTGCATCCGCTGCGGTGAGTGTATGAAGTCTTGCTTGACAAACACGCTACAACCCTGTCTTTGGGAGTCTGGATTCTCAGGTCTGTGGACGCCAAGGATGGACCCGCGTTTGGCTCCATGCGATCAG
Organism: uncultured delta proteobacterium; assembly: GCA_963765435.1. Taxonomy (GTDB): domain Bacteria; phylum Desulfobacterota; class BSN033; order BSN033; family UBA1163; genus UBA1163. The sequence goes on along the minus strand of CAVXWK010000001.1, from coordinate 1,293,131 downwards.
CATTGTAATGTCTGCGGTAAGGTTTGTCCCACGCAAGCCATTCGATCACTGCCTTTACAGGAAAAGACCCACGCCAAAGTGGGTACATCTGTTTTACGGAAAGAGATGTGCCTGGTCTGGGCTCAGAATAAGATCTGTTTGATCTGTGCTGAAATCTGTCCATATCACGCCATTGTCTTTCGTGCTGTGGAAGGGTACCGGCGCCCGGTTGTCATTGCATCGAAATGCAACGGTTGCGGATTCTGCGAGCAGAGATGTCCTGTCCAAGGAGAATCAGCCATCGTCGTTGTGCCGAACGGAGAGATCCGTCTGAAAGACGGGTCGTATATAAAGGAAGCGAAGAAGCTTCAGTTAGAGTTTAAACCCGATCCTGGCGACGACAAGTTCATTTTGGAAGAACCTGGATCCAAAGTTGAAGAGAAGAAAGAAAAGAGCACCTTACCAACCGAAAACCCCCAGCCCAAGAAACCAAAGGGATTTCTGTAAAATACTCCTGTTCGCTTCAGCTTCAAGTTAAGTAGTAAGCAAGGGATAATTTTGGTGCCTTGTTTGTCAAAATATCCCACTTCTTTTTCATTAAATTCAATTCGACCCAAAGCGAGTTCTTATTATTTGTCTGTCGATAACCGAGACGGGACTCGCCTCCACCTCATATAGAAAGTGAACTGGCAGTTTCAGAGTTGACCTTCGGTGGTTCACCCAATATTTCCAAACGTAATCGTTGATGCTCACCTCAGCGTTGGATTACGGACTTGCGGGTGTGCCAAACAGCCCGCTTCTTCGACGGGCTTTCTGAAAGTTTCGGTTGACCAATTTTCATAAAATTTATATATTTCAATCACAATCGCCAATCATCAGGGGTGGCGGTGAGGATATTGGTTGAGGACCTATAAATAGGAAGGAGCAAAGCGATGCAAATGTTGAATGACGATGAGACACATGATATAGAAAAAGGATTCAGTGCCATTAGGCTCACTTGGGTCATGATAGTAATTGCATTGGCTGTCTTCATCATTATAGCTAACGTAATTGGGAAACAAGGAACCATAACAGGCAATAATGAGCCAGATAAGGCTTTTCTGCTTATTGGCTACATCTTGTATGCTATAGGAGCATTAATACTTGTCGTAGTCTATTTCATTCGCAGAGCCATAACCAACCAGAAAAGTGTAATTTCACGGATTGTTGGCTTTATGTCAACAACTGGTCGTTCAACCGTAGCGGTGTCAGGTGGAAATCCTCGTTCAGCAGTAGGACGTTATCTTGTAGGCATAGTTTTTTGTTCCGCTTTGATTGAAGCAATAGGTATATACGGTCTCATAATATTCATAATCAACGCAGACTTTCTTTCACTGTATCTCTTAATTGGTATTGCTGCTGCTGCTCATTTATATTTTCGTCCGAAGAAACAAGAACTCATAGACCTCGCTACGCAGATTAAACAAAATAGTTAGCAACATAGTATCATCAGTATGCAGAGCAATCTAGCCCACATCAAAAATGGGTGTTGCAGGGACCCGCTTCTTTGACTCTCTTTTTTCGAAAGTTTCGGTTGACCAATTTTCACAAAATAGATATATTCCAATCAACAACCCACAGGGTGGCGGTGCAGATATTTCTTCGTTGTCAGGGAAGGAAAGCCTGGAGTCAGAAGGAAATGATCTTGGAATATAGGCAAAGTCAAGAGAACGATTTGATACCATCTAGCCCTTTCTCAAGATGTGCGTTCCTTTCTGTAATATAGTTTTTGGTATCTTCCTTCAGAATGCAACATTTCAAACGATAATCCGCAATATGGGGTAAATTATGGACGGAATTTTTCCATTGACTTTCCATGCACATGAGAGTATGTCGTATTTATGGTATTTCCCACCTGGCCCTAATTTACCCTACAACCTAACCTCTAACCTTTTTGAGGATGTTATGAGGAGGAGTTTCCAGAAGATGCCGATACGAAGACTCCAAGGGGATTTGATATCCCTTTGGAGCCCTTTCTTTTTCGCCTTCTTGAATATTCCGTATATTAGTTGTTGGCTGGAAGGACCGGTGATAAAATGAGCATGCTGTTAGAGATACGCGCTGAATCGGGCCTCCTCAACGTAGACGCAATGGGGAAGTTTTCGTTGGAAGAGGCGAAACGAACTTTTTTAGAAATGCTTGAGGCTGTTGCGCTACACAAAACTGAGAAAGTGTTGTTCGATGGCCGGAAGCTTATTGGAAAACCGAAAACCATGGAACGATTCTATTACGGCGAATTCGCGGCGCAGACGGTCGCGGATTATGCAGAACGGGGTGTATCCCGCACCACACAATTCGCATACGTCCTTAGAGAACCAGTGCTTGACCCACAGAGGCTCGGCGAAGACGTTGCAGTGAACCGAGGAATGGTTGTCAAGGCGTTCGACAGTCTTGAAGACGCTCTCCAATGGCTTGGAATAGCACCAGCCAACAAGCCGGATGCAGGCGACGGCAAATAGCCGCGCCACGCGACACTGGTTGTTAAGGCACTGTTGCACGGGGGCGAAGACCTCGATCACGTGCTCGTGGACTACCCCGTGCCACTGAAGGGCCGCCCATCTCTTGATTTGAAAGCGGTTAATTGGCCAAAGGCCTTCTACGGTGAGGGGCTGCGACCTGTCAAAGCGGGTGAAGACCCAAAAGCCAAATGTTTGGAACTCTAACTAACACACAAACAACATAAGGCAGAGTTATTGACGCATAGGAAGGGGAAAGAATGAATATCCTAACTTGGTTGGAGGACTCACTGTTGGGAAAAAGGCTCAACCAGCCCACCGACCTCAAGAGTTGGAGGGACTGGCTTGTCAGCGCTGCAGCGATTTTTGCCTTATTCGCCTTGCCGCTGTCAATGGTGACTATCTTCCCAATATTCATTATGGAAAAGCGTTATGGACTCATAGGCCTTGACGTAGGTATTTTGGTTGTTGTAATCGTTCGACTCTTCATCAAGCGTGGGTTGCACAAGTACCGAGGATATTTTTGGCTTGCCGTTCTATACATCATGACCATTACATTCTTTATAGCGCTTGGGCCATACCATGCACGCCCAGCGTGGCTCGTCATGTGTGCTATCATGGCTGCTCTTTTTTTCGGTGCTCGTGCAGCGCTTTTGTCCACCGGCATTAATGCCGCAATACTCATGGTGCTTTATTGGTCGATTGGACCTGAGAACCAAGCCTGGGCTTCAGAGTACGCGGCCCCTTTCAGTAAATGGGTGATGTTCGTCGTCAATGTTTCTTTAATCACGCTTGCCTCCAGCGGAGCGGCCGGTTTTCTTCTCGATAGGCTGGACTGGTCTTTAAAGAAGGAACGCGATGCCCATAATAAACTATTGGCGGAAAGTGAAAAGTTGCATGCTGCGCTTAGCGCTCTTAAAACTCAAGTAGAGGAGCGCAAGCAGGTGGAGGAGACGCTGCGGGAGTCGGAAGAAAGGTATCGTTCCTTCGTGGCCAATGCGATGGATGCCATCTTTATTGTTCAGGAGGGATTAATAAAATTTCCGAACCCGATCACCCTGGCATTGACAGGATATTCTCAAGAAGAATTGACCACTCTTCCCGTTCTCACCTTCATCCATCCTGACGACAGAGATATGGTCCTTGATAATTACAGGAGAAGACTTGAAGGTGAGGAAGTTCCCAGCACTTATTCTTTTAGAATAATCAACAAAAAAGGTGAAGAGTTATGGGGGCAAATCAATGCGGCTGCCATTACATGGGATGGGAAGCCTGCTGTTCTATGTTTTATCAGAGACATCACCGAGCGCAAGCAGATCGAACAAGAAAAGGCAAACGTGGAGGAGCAGCTTCGCCAGTCGCAGAAGATAGAGGCGATTGGGCGTTTGGCAGGAGGCGTTGCTCATGATTTCAACAACCTTCTGACTGTTATCAGTGGTAACTGCCAACTCTCCCTTCTTGAACTCAAGGAAGGGGACCCCTTGAAGGGAAACATTGATCAGATCAAAAGAGCCAGTGAAAAAGCAGCAGACCTCACCCGACAACTTCTGGCCTTCAGCCGTCGTCAGATCCTGGAGATGAGAGTTCTTAATCTAAACAGCCTGCTCATGGATCTGGATAAGATGCTCCATCGACTGATCGGCGAGGATATCGAACTGATCACCTTATTAGCTGATGATTTAGGAAGGGTGAAGACCGATTCTGGGTGGGTTGAACAGATTATTATGAACCTTGCCGTCAACGCCAGGGATGCGATGCAGAATGGAGGGAAACTTACCATCGAGACAGCCAATGTGGAGTTGGACGAGGCTTATGCTCGTGGCCATATAGCAGTGAAGCCGGGTCGCTACGTGATGCTTTCAGTGAGTGATACCGGAGTGGGTATGACACCGGAGATAAGACAACAGGTCTTTGAACCCTTCTTTACAACTAAGGAGAAGGGCAAGGGGACAGGATTGGGTCTATCGACGGTCTATGGAATTGTCAAGCAGAGCGGAGGTAACATCTGGGTATATAGTGAACCGGGTCTGGGGACGACATTTAAGATCTACTTGCCGAGGGTGGAGGAACCTTTTGAGGAAATGAGAGAAAAGGTGACGACAGAGGAGTTTCCTCGTGGGAATGAGACTATCCTGGTGGTGGAGGATGAGGAGGATGTTCGGAGGTTAGCTGTACGGGCTCTTGAGAGGCAGGGATACAGGGTTCTGGAGGCTTCTTGTGGCGACGATGCTCTGGTGCTTAGTAAGGAGCCAATTCACATGATTTTAACTGATGTTGTCATGCCAGGGATGAGTGGACGTCAGTTGGCCGACCGACTGATACCGCTTCATCCGGAGATGAAAGTGCTCTATATGTCGGGCTACACAGACAATGCGATTGTCCATCATGGTGTTCTGGAGGAGGGAGTGAATTACATCCAGAAGCCCTTTACGATAGATAAACTGATTAGAAAAGTGAGGGAGATTCTGGATAAAGACTTAAAACACGTTGTTTAGTTTGGGATGAGTCGGGTACGATGATCGGCGTCCTTATACTCGCTTTCAACCGGTAATCCCCAACCCTATAATGTCCTACTTTTGTTGAGTGGTGTAACAAACATTCCACTTCCCACTTATTTGAGTCCCTCTGAAAGTTTCGGTTGACCAATTTTCATAAAATTTGTATAGTTCAATCAGCAATCCACAATCGCCAATCAGCAATCAAATGGGGTGGCGGTGCAGATATTTCTTTGTTTGATAAAGACGGGGCGGGTTCACTATCCATCTAAAACAACAAACGGCGAGATTGTGAATAGGGAGTAGAATCTTCGCCAAGGGCAAAGGTTCGAGCACGGGGCAAATGATATACCTCGATTATAATGCAACAACGCCTATCGACAAGTCCGTTGCCGATGCTATGTTTCCATACATTCAGACGAATTTCGGCAATCCGTCAAGCAGCCATGCATTTGGCATTGCGGCAAAAGGGGCCGTTGAAGCGGCCCGGGAACACGTGGCGAACCTCATCGGTGCGAAACCGTCGGAAATTGTATTCACAAGCGGGGGCAGCGAATCGAATAACACTGTTATAAAGGGGGTTGCACATTCTCTCCAAAGCAAGGGCAACCATATCATTACGTCGCAGATTGAACATCCGGCGGTCTTGAATCCTTGCGGGTTTCTGGAAAAGAACGGATATGAGACATCGTATCTCCCTGTTGACCGTTATGGTTCCGTACTACCACGGGACGTCGAAAATGCAATAAATTCGAAAACGATTCTCGTGACGGTCATGCATGCGAATAACGAAACTGGAACCATTCAGCCTGTTTCTGATATTTCAACAATCTGTCGGAAAAGAGGAGTACTTTTTCATACGGATGCCGCTCAGTCGGTCGGGAAAATCCCTTCCCGGGTAGATGAATTGGGGGTGGATTTCCTATCAATTGCAGGGCATAAGATCTACGCGCCGAAAGGGATCGGGGCACTTTATATAAGAGATGGAATTACGATTGAACCTCTCATTCATGGCGCCGGTCATGAAAACGGTAGAAGGGCGGGAACCGAAAATGTGGTTTTTGATGTTGGCTTGGGGCGTGCCTGTCAGTTAGCGCAGGCGTTGCTTCACGACAATACGGTGAGAGACCTTACGAATCGTTTTTATCGTGCCCTTCAGGCTCTTTTCGGCAATAAAATACGTCTCAACGGCCACCCGGAAAACCGTCTGCCTAACACTCTGTATATAAGTTTTCTGGGGTATACAAGCGATGCAGTTCATAAAGCCTTGGCCAATGTTGCTATATCGACAGGCTCAGCCTGTCATTCTGGGTTAACAACTATGTCACCAGTGCTAAAGGCAATGGGCGTGGCCGCAGAAGAAGTCGGAACGGTAATCCGTTTCAGCCTCGGACGGTTTACCAGTCAAAATGAGATTGATGTTGTTCTTGATAACTTGTCTAAACTCGGTCAGTGATCGTTTAGGTGTTGGCATAACAATCAGCCCACTTCTTTGACCCGATCTTTCTGAAAGTTTCGGTTGACCAATTTTCATAAAATCTGTATAGTTCAATCAGCAATCAAATGGGGTGGCGGTGCAGATATTTGCTCGTGTTCAGGGGTAGAAGCCCACAGTCACAAAGAAAACCTAAGTGAAATATAGGCAAAGTCAAGAATAAAGATTCTACACCAATCTTCTCAAAATCAGGTCCTATTTATTCGACCTTTTTCATTCGGCAAAAAGATGTTATGATGGGCGGAAAAATTCGGCTTTTGGGCGATCAAGATGCAAGTTATGAATGGTGACGAAAAGGCAGTACGGCGGAAACAGGAGCAAAGGTGGAAGGAATGGGTCAAGAAGAAAATTGGTTTTTATATATCGACGGGCAGGTGGGATAACGTTGACGCTGCACAACTAAACGCGTGGTTAGGTAACTTCGATGAAGCAGGGCAGAAGTGGGCGTTAACCCTTCTGAACTACTTCATTTACTACCCTGCACGGGACGTGAAGCAATTGTGTCGATACGGATTAACGAAGGCCCTTTTTAGTGAACAACTGCTAGGAGTTGACCGAGGTCAGGACTTCTGTTGCACGGACGATGCTCTCCGCCAGGAACTGACCGACAGAATCCGTGAGACACTATTAGTGCCACTTCTATTGGATGGGAACCCCACGGAAAGTGGTAACGCGATTGCAAGATTATACACCACTCTTGGTTTGGTAGCTGAACCACAGGTAATTCGCCCCGATGAAATTCATGCCCACATCGACAAAAAGTCATGCAAGCGGGTTTTGTTCGTGGATGATATTATGGGAAGCGGTGAACAACTTGAGTCTTTTTGGAACCAGCCCTTTGCCTGGCTTAAAGTGAACGGCGAAGAAATGTCTCTTGCCCAAATCTCGGCCCAGCACAAAGACGTGAGTTTTGATTATTTGGTTTTGTTAGCCACAGAACCAGGACTTCGTTACATCGAACATCGGGTTCCAGGCTTAAACATATGCTTTTGTGAGAAGCTCTCCGAAGAATATCGCGTTTTTGGCGATGATTCCATCTTTTTTGAGACACCTGAGGACAGACAAGCCTGTAAAAGCTACTTGGAGGATTTATGCTACCGAAAAAAAATTCACTTTGGTGGGTACCGAGGACTCGATTTTGCTGTAGCGTTCAGCCACGGGGCTCCTGATAGTTGCATGCCCCTTTTTTGGGAGGAGAGTTCAAACTGGGTGCCGCTATTCCAGAGGCGAATGTGATAAGCAAAACAGAGAATAAGGCTTTTCAGAATCCATTTTCAATCAACCGAGCCGAGCACTTGGGTGCAGATCTTTACAGGTTTTATGCCGGAGCCAACCTTCTTGGTGGCCTATTGAGTGGCAAATCTCTAGTATTACAGGGAGGACGTGGTTCCGGGAAAACGATGTTTTTTATGTACCACTCATACGAGTCCAAGAAGCGAGAACATCTAGACCCAGTGTCAAACCGTTCTCGGTTACTCGAAATGGAAAAGATTTTGGGTATATACTTCAAGGCCGGGCCTGATCTAGTCACGGGCTTTCGTAGAAAAGGACAGGGCGATGTGTGGTGGCTAGATGTTTTCGGCCACTATTTTAATGTCACAATATGCCACCAGATGTGTCACATAGCTGCGGACATCAAGGGATCTGAACTTGCGTCCCTCAAAGACGAGGTCAAAATATGTGCGGCTATGAGTAGGAACTTTGGTTGGGATGATAACAACATAACCACGTTTAAGGAACTGGCAGAGAAACTAGAATGTTCTGAAGATTTAGTTCTCCTGTACATCAATAACATTGACCAGAAACCCAAGCCATTCTTGTCTCATTCCTCACGTGCGATGAGGCGATTCGCTGAAATGCTTGTGAACAGCATTGGCATTAATGGTCTAACGTTTCATGTTTTTGTTGATGAGTTCGAAAACCTAGAAGGTTATCAGCAACAACTGATTAACTCACTGGTTAAGAACCCAGATAAGAACTTGGTGTTTGATGTTGGGGTAAGAAAAAGGGGGTTCAAGACTCTCAACACCCTGGCGGATAGTGAACAGATTAGTGCCTGGGACGATTTTCGTCCATTTGACCTTGAAGAAGAAATAAGCGGGAGTGGATATGACAGGCTAATCCGAGAAATTTGCACGAAGCGCTTGCGGACGGTGTCTGAATTGATTAGCTGTCCAGCAGATGATAGCCGACTCAAAATAGAGTCGTATCTGGGCTTCTATGACATTAGAAAAGAAGTAGACCTGATAGTGTCCGGACAGCGGACCCCACCATATCTGAAGGATATCGAAGCCCAGTTAGATAGAATAAGCGATGTGGAGAAGAAAGAAGAACTCCTTGAGGCGCTTACTAAGACCGACCCAATGTTCAGTCGACTAAGCTTGGTGCTTCTATTACAAGGGAAAAAACCAGACCAAGTGCTTGCTGAACTTAAAAAGTACAAGGGGGGGCATGACTCCAAGTTTAAAGAATGGCTACACAATTACGGCCTGGGTGTTGTGTTTTTGCTGTGTCGAGATTATCGACAAAGGAAGAGATATTTTGGATATGACGCCTATCTGCAATTGTCCTCCGGTATTCCTCGGTATTTCATTCAGCTTTGTTTTTATGCATTCGATTACGCCAACAAGGATGATAGTTTCGTGTTTAGCGCTGAGGATAAAATATCTATCCAGGTGCAGGACAAAGCCGCTTACCATCTCAGTGTGAACAAGGTTGACGAAATTGACACATATCCTCCGGTCGGCCATAAACTGAAGAGGTTGGTACTGGTCTTAGGGCGCGTATTCGAACAGTTGCATAAGCGACCTACCATTAGTGAACCAGAGCGCAACCATTTCTACACAAACTACGATGCCATTTCGGCTTCTTCAAGAGAAACTCTAAATTCGGGCATAATGTGGGCCGTCTTCCAGCCGAGGCCATTGACTAAGATAAAGTCTGTGAAACAACCTCGAGGGATTGAATATCACCTAAACCATATTTATGCGCCATATTTCGAGATTTCGTATAGGCGTAAGAGGAGATTGGACATTCCTGTGGATGATTTTAACAGTCTAGTGGATGGTGACGACTCCTCCGTTGCAGCCGCGGCACAGAAATTAGGTCAGGTAAAGGTGGGCAGTTTATCGGACTTATTACAATGGCAAGACATGCAACCCTATCAAATGGACCTCTGGAGCTCTGATGAAGGTCAGTAGGATTTATGAGGCAGAGAGCCTTGGCCGCAGCTTCTTCCAATCCATAGATTTATTCATATTTGGAACGGTCACTGACGAAGAGCGTAACCGCCGTCTCGTTAACTTATGGGGTGGCGAGGAATTGCCCCCCAGTTATCATCTAGATTATGACTTGGAGGCGGAGGAATATTCGCTCATTGCAGCCCCGCTGGGTTCTATCCCGGAACAGCGGGCCATCTCTGATGCTAAGTGCGATATTACGGCTTTTTTAAGGGCTCAGATGGATTCCATAGGAGCACGAGGCAAGAACTTACTAGTTGATATCACGGGAATTTCTCAGCCTGCCATTTTCTTTATGTTAAAATTGCTCCACGAAGATATTCGTCCCGCCCACCTTTTCCTAGCCTACACGGAGCCATTTCGATATAGGGCCAGAAGTCTACCTTCTTCCGAAGATGCTTTCGAGCTTACCGAACGGTTCATTGGACTGAGGGCCTTGCCCGGATTCGTTCGTAAGCCTATTGAAAGAAAGAAACCTGTAATCGTACTACTCATAGGCTTTGAAGGTAAAAGGGCCAAGTACGTTTGTGAAACCCTTGAGGTAGAAAGCGATAACATTCGTGTAGTGCTCGGTTTTCCAGGTTTCAGACCTGGATGGCAGTATCTTGCATATGGCGGGAATCAGTCTATGTTTGAACAATTCCATGCACATCGCTTCGTCTGGTTCGCAGCAGCCAATGACCCTTTTGAAGCCTATTCAGCACTTTCTGAGATAAGACAGAACCAAGTTCAATCAAAAATGAGCCCAGAGCTGGTTCTGGCACCTGTTGGAACAAAGCCGCACTCCCTCGGAGCTGCAATATTTGCGTTGCGACACCCCACCGACACGAGGTTAGTATATGATTTTCCGGTGAAGGCGCGAAGATATAGAAGTGAAGGATATGGTACTACTTGGATATACAATCTTTCATGGCTGGTAACAGATAATGCCAACATCCCGGCTAGCTGAAGAAGTGATTTTCCCTAAAAGTGAGCCAACAGGTCCGTTATCAAAAAAGCGCTGGAGCCAACATTTCACCCCCGTCGAGATATGTAAGCTAATGATGGAAAAGATTCCAATTTCCGATGCGGGGCTGGTTGTTGACTTATCCGTGGGAAAAGGCGAATTACTTTGGTATGCAAAAAGGAAATGGCCTGCTTGTTGGGTTGCGGGCTTTGATATTGACCAAGCACTTATCGACCACTGCAAATCTCGTTTTGGAGGCTCTGGGACATTTAATTGCGTTGATACTCTTCGTACCAATCTGCCTGATATTCGCGACATGTTCGGTAGTAAGTCATACACACATCCCGTAAACTTAGCTTTGAGTAACCCTCCATTTGGTACTACTGCAGCAGAAGAATTGGCTCCGGACCTTTTAGACACCCTTTCCGCACACAAGCTGGTGTGGACAGATGGCACTGGTGGATACCAAGTCCTTACGGAGGCAGCTTTCTTTCTTAGAAACCTCGGATTGGTAGATAACGGGGGTTATGTAGCGATACTCCTTCCAGAAGGTGTGGTCTCAGGGATGAAAACTGAGTCATTCAGACGTTTCTTGCTAACGCATACAAAGATACGCCTTGTCTTGTCGCTGCCAATAAATTCGTTTAACTCAAGCGAGGCAAGGATTTCTTTAGTCATAGCACAAAAAAGTACTGTCAAGGCAGAACGAACGGGTAAGGTTCACTTGGGCAGTGTGGATGGCGACACAGAATCCATGCCCAGTGTTGCCGTCAACCAGAGAGATCTCTTACTTCGAATGGACCCAGCATATCATATTATGACTGCAAAGCTTAAAAAAGTGCTCAACGAATTTAAGCCACTGGGGAGATACTTGGATTCTTGTACCCGGGGATACGGATTCTACGGTGGTGATCGCAGTCTTCTGACCTGTGATGGAGATTTTCAGTATATTCACAGCATTGACATTCGAGATTTTGTCATTGAGAAATCAGCCCAACGATTGATGGTCGACAAGAAGCTTGGCAAGCAGCACCCAAGAGCACTGATAAGGAAAGATGACGTATTGCTTGTTAGAGTGGGGAAAGGTTGTGCAGGTAAATGTGCGATTTCAACCTGGGCGACAAACGCGTTTGCAAGTGACTGCGTGTATGTCTTGCGCAGCAAACGCGTCGACTTATATTATCTTTGCCTTTATCTCAATACACCTTTTGCCAAGAAGTACTTCAATGCCTGTGCCAGAGGGGTGTGCAGCCGGTACATCACTAAGGCCGACCTGATGGCTATGCCCTTGTATTTGCCAGGCCAGAAAGTAACCCGGGAACTATCGAGGGCTTTTAAGAATATATTAAACAAGGCGAGTTCACCACGTGCTTCAGAAGTAAAACTAGCAGGCGCCTCTGTTATCGTGAAAGAGTTGAATACTTTGATAAGTCGCGGCATCAAGAACGGGAGCCATTAGATGATTCCGCATAAGGATTGCGGTTTACAAATACTCAAGGTAGAACTGGTTCATCCAGCCGCGAAGCTACCGACAAGGATGACTGCGGGAAGCGTCGGCTTCGACCTCTACGCGGTCGAAAATATTGAGATACCCCCGGCAACTTGGGATGTAGATGGGCGTGTAGATGTTGGAAGGGCATTGATACCCATTGGCATTAAATTGGAATTGCCGTCAGGTGCGGTAGGCCGAATTGCATCCCGCTCAGGCTTATCCGTTCAGTTCAATTTAGAGGTTGGTGCAGGTTGGGTCGACAGCGACTATCGCGGAGAACTCAATGTTGAGCTCAAAAACTTTAGCTCAAAACCTTACAAAGTCAGGATAGGAGACCGAGTTGCGCAGTTGGTCATACTTCCGATCGTAGATATTAAGGTTGAAGCGGCGACAAGTCTCAAGAAGACAGAGCGAAACTCATCAGGTTTTGGTTCCACTGGCTCAAGAGATGGTAGGTAATAGGTGATAACGTTCAAGACATCGTTTACTGATTTTACGTTCAGGACATCGTTTACTATCGCTCTTTGACAATCGAATAGCCACAACCCGTTATATCATGGGCACCCAAATCTTTTTTGAGGAGGTGTCCATGAAAAAGAAGATCCAGAAACAGCGGGCATTAGCAGTACAGCGGTATCTCGCAGGTGAAAGTCCAGAAAGCATCTGTGCTTCACTTGGAAAAACGAAGCCGTGGCTGTACAAATGGGTGGCACGCCACACCCCTGATGATCCAACATGGTCTGAAGATCGGTCTCGACGGCCTCTTTCCAGCCCCTATCGTACTCCGACGGAGATCGAAAAGATCGTCGAGATGGTCCGATTAAACCTGTACAACAAGGGGCTCTTTTGCGGCAACCAGGCCATCCAATGGGAGATGATCGACATGGAAGCGCAGCCGATTCCCTCCCTTAGCACGATTGGCCGTATCCTACGTCGCCGGGAATTGACGCATCGTCGGACCGGAAGATACATCCCAAAGGGCAAGAAATATCCCGAGCTCCCGGGGGCTTTGCCCAACCAAACCCATCAGGTTGATCTGGTCGGTCCCTGCTACCTAACCGGCCCGATCCGGTTCTACAGCCTGAATGCCGTCGATACCGCAATTAACCGGTGCGGAATAGAGCCAATGCCCTCCAAGGCAGCGCAAAGCGTTTTGGACGCTGTTTATGCTGTTTGGCTGCGTATGGGCATCCCTGAGAACGTTCAGGTGGATAATGAACTGGCTTTTTACGGAAGCCCAACCCATCCACGAGGCATGGGACCACTTATCCGTCTCTGCCTGCGTTATGGCGTCCATCTCTGGTTCATTCCACCTTCGGAACCGTGGCGGAACGGTCTCGTCGAGAAATTCAATGACCATTATCGGCAGAAGTTTCTCGACAAGGTCACCATGGTGTCAATACCACAGCTTCGGCAAGAATCGCTGGAATTCGAGCACCGGCATAACAGCACCTATCGCTATAGCAAGATCAAAGGGAAAACTCCTCTCAAGGCATTGGCTGGGACAGAGAAGAAATTGGTCTTCCCGAGCAAACGCGATGCCCCAAGACATCCCTTGGATAAGCCGGAGGAAGGCTGCTATCATCTTGTGAGATTCATCCGAAGCAACCTTCAATTGGACATCTTCGGCGAAATCTTCCCCGCTCCACCGGAAACCCAGTACGAATACGTTGTGGCTACTATCGATGTCAAAGAACAAAAGCTAAAACTCTTCCTGGATACGATCCAGGTCGAAGAATATCAATATCAGCTTCGCCATTGAAGATGCGGGTCACGGCGTCTTAACTACACAATCTCCAAGCATTGAGTAAACGATGTCCTGAACGTTGTCAAATAGGCTCTAGGTCGGCAGGGCAAGGGGGGGCATCCCTAAAATTATAAATTTTTACTTTATTAATGATCTATTTTCCCTGTCGGGACAGGCGAATCTCAATCCCCCTGCCTTCTTCCTGCTCGGGCGAAGTCAACCCTTCGACCCTCCGGCCTTGGATCGGGCCAAAGACTGAGGGTTGACCCTGGGCAAGGCTTCTTTGCCCCGTCCTGCAAGGCGGGGCTTGGCGCCACCGAATGGGTCGATGAATCCTCATTCCGCATCCATCCCTAATCGCTCAACGCGAGCTCGATCTCCGACATCAAATAGGGTCCTGCTTGACAGGCGGATTTCCAATAAGCATTTTTTGATAAAGAAGAAAAGCCGGACAAACTGCGACATCGAGACGCGGGGAAGATGATTATGACAAACAACGGAATGATCAACAAACCCACCGATCACTCGGTGGACGAAACCGTAGGGAAGCTCAAGAGCATTCTGCAAGCCAAGGGAGTCACGCTCTTTGCATTGATTGATCACAGTGGCGAGGCGGAAAAAGTCGGCATGAAGATGAAGCCCACCAAGCTAATGATCTTCGGCAACCCCAGGGCGGGCACTCCCTTGATGCTGGCGGCACCGAGCAGTGCGATTGATTTGCCTCTCAAGATTCTGGTGTGGGAGGATGCGGAAGGAAAGGTCTGGATTTCCTACAACAGCCCCGCCTATTTGCAGGAGCGGCACAGAATACCGAGCGAGTTACTGCAGAACATCGCTTTGGTCGAGGGGCTAGCAGCAAAAGCAGCCGAGTAGCAGCTTTCAGCGTGCCCGAAAATATCCGCCCGATGACCGAGTTCTTTGCACGGATGGCTGTTTTTACGGCAAGGGGGTTTCCCGGGTGGCCTCTCGGTTTCTTGTACGGTATAATTAACTAAGGAGGGTTTGAACGTAATGGAAAAAGGATTGACCCTGATACAGCGGGTGGCAATTTGCTTCGCGGCGGGGATTGTGGGCGGACTGGCCGTGGTCCTTTTCGGCCGCGTCCTGTTTGAGCTGGGGCTTAGCGCCACATTCGGGGTAAAGGCCCCGATATCCCTGAACCCGCCATATATATACAGGCCGCTCTTCTGGGGCGGGCTGTGGGGTATCCCGTTCGGGCTTTTTATAAAGACCGCCTGGAAGCGGCTGTACGTCTTCGGTCTTCTATACTTCCTCGCGCCGGTGCTGGCGTTGTACATAATCTTCCTACCGATGGCGGGCGCGGGGTATTTCGGGCTTCAGCAGGGCGGGCCGATGTTCGCAGTCTACCTGCTGCTCGTAAATCTGCCGTACGGGATAATCACCGCTTTGGCCGCAAGGGCGATAATAGGGAAGAAGCCGTAAGCATCCTGGACGAAAGAGAAAAGCCTCTGGGGGTTCAGGGGACCTACTGAGCAGATGGGTTGCAGTCTCTTACAACTGTCCGAAGTTTATCGTTCCATATCCTTCAAGCGCCGACCTGATGCCGTTATTACAAGGCTGCAGCATCTTCTAGCTATGGCGGGGTAGTCATTTGCTCGCAGAGCCGCTTTCGGGAATGAAGGAGCGAAATGACTGAAGTTGAATTAGTTGTCGTGGGCGTTGTGGCCGTTGCAGGGGGTTTTGTAAATGCTCTGGCCGGTGGGGGCACACTCATCACTTTTCCAACGCTAATTGCGGTAGGAATCCCGGCGGTAGCTGCCAACGTCACCAACACGGTCGCGCTTTGCCCCGGATATCTGGGGGGAACACTTGCGCAGATCAAAGACCTGAGTGGGAGTAAGCAAAGGCTGTGTGCTTTTGGTGCCACGGGCGCACTTGGTGGAGCCGCAGGAGGTATCTTGCTGCTAAACACTGGAGAGGAGACGTTTCGCACACTGGTTCCATACCTGATTCTTCTTGCTGCAAGTCTCCTAGCCATCGAGGCTCCTGTTCAAAGATGGCGCGCACGGCGAGTCGGTCGAGGTGGAGTTCAACATGAGCATGAGGTATTGAAAGCGTTTCCGGTGTTTCTGGCCTCGATTTACGGGGGATACTTCGGCGGGGGTCTCAGTGTCATTCTGCTCGCGGTGCTTGCACTCGTGTCACACGAATCGCTCACACGACTCAACGCTTTAAAACAAGTGATCGCATTGTGTGTGAACCTTGCAGCCGCCATTTTCTTCCTCTTCTCCGGAAAAGTGGTATGGCCGGCAACGGTGGTCATGGCAATTGGGGCCCTGGCAGGGGGAGCAATTGGGGGATCGGTGGCAGGGCGGGTTCGGCCCTCAATGCTACGCTGGATTGTTGTGGTGCTTGGGGTGGCAATCTCAATCGTGTATTTCGTTCAGTAGGAAATTGCGAATTGGATGTAGGAGAGATCACATGACAAACATGAGAAAAGAGAGCGACAGCCTCGGCGCGGTTGAAGTGCCTGCGGACAAACTGTGGGGTGCCCAAACCCAGCGCTCGCTGGAGCACTTCAGCATCGGCAAGGACCTAATTCCGCGTGAGATGATTACCGCGTACGCCGTTTTAAAGAAAGTTGCGGCCAACGCGAACCACGCGGGAAAGCGGCTCGACGACCAGCGCCACAAACTCATCGTTCATGTCTGCGATGAAATCCTCGGCGGTCAGCATCAAAGGAAACAAGGGGGATGTCCATAAAATTATAAGTTTCTACTTAATGATCTCCTTACCTGCTTGGACAGGCGATCTCATCCCTCCCCTCATCATACTCCAGCTAAGCCGACAAACCCCTCGTTTTGCATCAGTTCCGATGAACTCAACGCGAATTCAATCTCCGCCATCAAGACCTTCAAACCCTCGCATCACCTTTTCTTTGACAGGAGGGTGGAATTTGGCAGGTGCGGATAACTTCGAGGTGCCGATGCCATCCGATGGGAACTTATAACTTCTTCTGAAGTCGCGATCTTGAATCTCACCCCACAATAGCAAGCTTCTAAATCGTAATCATCCCCTTCAGCTGATAAATACTATATCGTTCCTGTAAAAATACAGCATTCACCTCATTTACCTTTTTCAAATGCCAGTGGTAGCCTGAAGGTGTGGGACAATGAATTTCTAAGCGACGAGAAGAGCGATTTAATTTGCCAACAGAAGTTCCGAAAATGCCCTCGCGGTTGTCCGATCATCACCTAAGACCGGCGGCGGCCCGGCAACTCCTCTTCGAGCTCCAGCAGGACTGGTCCCGGCAGCGAGACCCACGAAGGGTACACGGAGATCATGAAGGCGCATACGCCGCATGCATCGAGGTCCGGTTTGTGAAGCAGTTTCTCGGCCATGGAATATAGAACCGTGGTGAGGTGGAGGAGACGTGAAGATCGAAGGGTCGATTGAGTTCTCAATCATCGAGCGCGGCGACAATCGTGTTGTCTCGGAAATGCCGATTCGGGCCGGCATAAAGAATCCCTTCGGAGTTGTTCACGTCGGCGCCATCGTGTGGCTCGCGGATGTAACCGCGACGGTCTTGGCGATGGGTTCCGCGCAGGCGTCGGAGGGGATGAAAGGCTTTCCCCTTGCCATTACCCTGAATGCCAATTTCATCGGCAATCAGACAGACGGGATGTTCACAGCCGTTTCCTCATTCGTGAAGCGTGGACACACCGTCAGCATCGTTCGGACTCTTGTGTACGGCGCCGACGAGAAGCTGATCGCAGATGTGACCACCAATCATGTCTTGTCAAAGTGATTCCGGCTCCGATGTATAGGCAATGGGTCGAGGCTTGCGCCGTCTGCCATTCGGACATTGCCAGTGTCGAGGGCCTTTCCGAACATCGTCTACCCGCGTCTGCCGGGCCATGAGGCCATCGGCAGGGCAGACGCTATTGGCATTGTAAAAGAGGACGATCCCTGAGATGGAACAGCATGAGTTTTGGAGAAAAATCGAATCATTCCTGCGGAATTACGAACGAGCCTATGCCCCGGTGCGCTGGTTCGGCGATTGGGGGGGCTTGACCAGGGGGAGGCAAGGCTATGTCGTTTTTCTGAGGTTTGTCTTTTTGGTCGGCCTCTATGTGGCGGCCTTTTACTTGCCTTTATACGCCTGGTCAAAAATATCTCTAACCTTCATCGCCATTTGTCTCATCGCGGATATGTTCATGTTGCCCACTTCGATCGCCTTCGGCGGAATGACGCCCATGCGGCCGCTGCGGGCTCTGGTTTTTGTCTTCTTTAATTATATCTCGATCTCCATAGCATTTGGATTGTTGTATATCACGCTTTGCCGCTCTTCCTTTAATATTGACCCCGACCTCTTTGAGCTAGCTTATTTCAGTGGCACCACCATGACTGCCCTGGGAATGGGAGACATCAGTCCGGCGAGACACACCGTATTAGTTAGATTTCTGGTAGTCTCCGAAGTCTTGATCGGGCTTTACTTCTGGGCCGTGTTGGTGGGGGGGATCATCTCTTGGACGGTAAGGGAAGCGAAGAGCGAAACGAGTTTGCCAAAATAATTTGAAATTATGCCTGTTTACCTCTTGGTGTGACAGGAGCACTCCCAGGGAAAGCTTGCCAAAGCAGCCAAGCTCATAGGAACGGAGGAAGCCAAGAGGCTAACGTCCGGGTCTTGCAGGGGCGTAGAATGTTCAACCTCCAGATGGTGGCCATCCAATGGAGACTTTTAATTTCTTCTGAGGTCGTCATTCTTGAATCTCGCCCCGCCATACAAGCCTTCAGATCGTAATCGTCCCTTAGCTGATAAATACTGTACTGCTCCTGCAAAAATACAGCATTCATCCCATTTACCTTTTTCAAATGCCAGTGGTATGCTGAAAGTGTGGGACAACAAATCGGCGCCTCGGCCCTGCTCTCGGCCAAGACCGTCAAGAGTGCTACGCTGAAGGTCTACAAGGGGGTGCCGCACGGCATGTGCACGACTCTCAAGGATCGGGTCAATGACGATCTGCTCGCGTTCTTCAAGGCATAACGGGGGACTATATTTGTCACTCAGACATCCCCAGTTTCGGCATGGTACTTCAAAGGAGGAATGTTATGAGCACAGTAAGGAGAATTAAGAAAGTCTGGAAAAGCAAGCCAACGATCGAGGGAGCAGGAGTGCATCTCAAGAGGGCCTTTGGTTATTATCAGGTCCCCCTGTTCGACCCCTTCCTCATGCTTGACGACTTCCATTCGAATCGTCCCTCGGACTATTTAAAAGGGTTTCCCTGGCACCCGCACCGGGGGATCGAGACAATCACCTACGTCATTCACGGCCGGGTGGAGCACGGCGACAGCATGGGGAACAAGGGGGTCATCGCCTCGGGCGACGTGCAGTGGATGACCGCTGGTAGCGGCATCATCCACCAGGAAATGCCAAAAGGGGACAAGAAGAAGGTCATGTGGGGATTTCAGCTCTGGGCGAACCTTCCGGCCTCCCACAAGATGATGGATCCCCGCTACCGCGGAATCGTGAGCGCGGAGACTCCGGAGGTGACCCTCAAGGGCGACGTCAAGGTGAAGGTGATCTGTGGCGAGGTCGGCGGGGTAAAGGGACCGGTGCGGGATGTCGTCGTCGATCCCGCGTATCTGGACGTGACGGTGCCGCCGGAAACGACCTTCAAGCACCCGGTCAGACTTGGGCACAAGGTCTTCGCCTACGTGGTCGACGGGGAGGGGTATTTCGACCCGGAGCGGAACGCCTTCGCCCACGAAGTGGTGGGGGACAATTATTTCGACATGAAGCGAAAGTGCGCCTGCAGTGCCGAGAGTCTCGTTCTGTACCAGGACGGCGATGAAGTGGCCATTACCACCGAGAAGAGGCCGGTCCGCTTTCTCCTCGTATCGGGACAGCCTATCGGCGAATCGGTCGCCTGGTACGGCCCAATTGTCATGAACACCCAGGAGGAGCTGAGGATCGCCTTTGAAGAGTACCAGAACGGAACGTTCATCAAGTATGGGAAGCCTGATCAAAGGTAGAAGGTGGGTATGTAGCCTTGAGAAAATCGGATATCTGAAGAATGACCATCTAGATTCTTTTGCAAAGGAGGTAATGTTATGAAGGGGAATGACAAGATCATCGAGCAGTTGAACGCGCGACTGGCGGAGGAATTGACCGCCGTCAACCAGTATATGGTCCATGCCGAGATGTGCGACAACTGGAAGTACAAGCGGCTGGATGAAACGATCCAGAAGCGGGCCATCGCCGAGATGAAGCACGCGGAAAAGCTGATCGCCCGTATCCTCTTTCTTGAGGGGCGTCCGATCGTGAGCAACCTGAACAAAATTTACATTGGCGCCGAAGTGCCGAAGATGCATGAGTATGACCACGGTGCCGAAGGACTGGCCATCCGGGGATACAATGAGACCATTCGGCTGGCGGTCGACGTGGGAGATAACAACACCAAAGTGCTCCTCGAGTCCATCCTGAAGGATGAAGAGGACCACATCGACTGGATCGAGGCCCAACTCGACCAGATCAAACAGACGGGGCTTCAGAATTATCTGGTGGAGCAGATCTACTAAGCCCAGACCCCACACATGGGATGCGTTATCAGAATGATTTAAAGAGCGAAAAGGGCGGCCGGGCCGAACTCCACAGAGGATCGCCGAAACCGAGAGGAGACGAACTATGAAAGCTCTGCGCTTTAGCAAATTTGGCCCTCCGTCAGTCCTGGCCATCGAAGAGGTTCCACGGCCCGAGCCGGTGGATGGGGAAGCATTGATTCAAGTGAAGGCAGCCGCAATTAATCCGAGTGACATTAAGAACGTCTCGGGTTTCTTCCGTGGAACAACCCTGCCTCGCACTCCAGGCCGCGATTTCTCGGGCGTTGTCGTTGAAGGGAAGAAGTATAAAGGTAAGGAGGTATGGAGCAGCGGTCCTGGACTCGGCATCACCCGTGACGGAGCCCATGCCGAGTACGTCACAGTACCAGAAGAGGCGCTGTCGCTTAAACCCCGTTCGCTGAGCATGGAACAGGCTGCGGCTATTGGAGTCCCGTTTATCACTGCCTGGTTTGCCTTAGTGCGTGCCGCGGAGCTTCAGGCGGGAGAGACCATTCTGATCGTTGGCGCTGCCGGCGCTGTGGGTCAGGCAGCCACACAAATTGCGAGCTGGAGGAAGGCCCGCGTGCTGGGGGCTGCTCGGGGCTCGAATCCTATTCCGGGCGCCGATGCTGTCGTCAACACAACGACGGAGGAGGTACGCGAACGCGTTTTCGAATTGACGAAGGGCAAGGGCGCCGATGCCGTCTTCGATACGGTCGGCGGGTCCATGTTCGAGCCGGCTCTGCGATCGTTGCGGGTGGGAGGCCGGCATATCGCAATCACAAGCACAGGTGAGAAGCGTGTCTGTTTCGATCTGGTTGACTTCTACCACAATCTTTCTCGATTGATCGGCGTGGACAGCATGAAGTTTACTCCGGGTGATGTGGGAGCAATTGCCGATGAATTGCGTGCTGGCTTTGAAGCCAATGCCCTGAAAGTTCCTCCGATTAAGGCCGTTCCGTTTAAAAACGCTGTTGAGGCATATGAAGAAATCGCCAGTGGCCGGGAAGGAACGAAGCAGGTGCTCACCTTCTCGTAACGGACCTTCACAAAAATTCATATCCCAACCTTCTCGCCGGCGCATATAGTGGCGAGATATCTCCAGAGTAGATATTAAAATCCATCGCCCCGCCTTTCCGGGCCAAATCTTCTAGGGAAGATATGTGTCGAAGTCTTATCCTCCTTAATCCCTGGAAACCTTGACATTTCCAAAATAATAAGCTATAGCTTAATAAAACGATGGCACCCATGAGAAGAGAAACGGATGATTTAACGGAGGCCGCAAGCTCGATACGGCGCAGCGTTGTTCGTCTGGTGAGACGAATGCGTCTGGAGCGAACGGATGAGGCGCTCAGTCTGCTCACGCTCAGCATTCTGGGGATACTCTATCGAAAAGGCGCAGTGACTGCCACCGAACTTGCAACACGGGAGCGTGTCCGGCCTCAATCGCTGACCAGGGTCCTGGCCTCCCTTGAGAAGAAAGGTTTTGTCTCTCGGCAACCGGATGGAGCGGACGGCAGGCGTCTTTTGATCACCCTCACTCCGGAGGGCAAGAAAGCCCTTGGAGCAGACGTTCGCAAAAAAGAGGCATGGCTCGCCAAAGAGATGGAGAGAGTTTTGGCACCCGATGAGCGTGGACTTCTGCTCCAGGCTTCCCGCCTGCTGGACCGTCTCACGGAGGAGGGTTAGTGCGTGGGTTTGGAGGCTCTATTCGACGGGGCCATACATTGCCTTGCCTTTGAGAGAATCTCAAAGGCCAAGTAAGGGAAACTTTCGGCTTCGAAGGGGTCCCTGTTCGTCTTTGCTTTAGAAAGAAAGGGGGGAAAAGTGAGATGGAAAACCGAAAGAAGAAACATCTGATAGCGATTGGGATCGTCATTCTTGTCTTGGCAGGAGGATTTCTTCTCTATCGGTTGATCGGCCAAGGTGGATCGAAACAAAAATTTCGCTTGGTGAAGGTTGAAAGGGGAGAGGTCGACTTGGTTGTGACAGCTACCGGGACGATCAATCCGGTCATTAACGTTTTAGTGGGAAGCCAGGTTTCAGGCACAATCAAAGCTCTTTACGCCGATTATAATTCTCAGGTCAAGGAAGGACAGGTGATCGCTCAGATCGATCCTGCGATCTTTCAGGCTCAGGTCGATCAGGCGAAGGCTAATTTATTGAACACTCAGGCCAATCTCTTGAATGCTCAGGCCAATCTTGTGAAGGCTGAAGTGGCCGTCGTCGATGCGAAGAGAAATCTCGACCGAAACAAGCCTCTTTTGGAAAGGCAGGTCATTGCTCAAGCTACCCTCGATACGGCCCAGGTAAATTATGATACCGCTGTAGCTCAGATAGGGGTGGCCAAAGCCCAAGTGGATTCTTCCAAGGCTCAGGTGGAGCAGGCGAAGGCCGCTTTGGAACTGGCAGAGACCAACCTGAGATATGCCACTATTCGTTCTCCGGTCAATGGGACTGTCGTTTCGAGAAATGTCGATGTGGGTCAAACCGTGGCAGCCAGCCTCCAGGCCCCAACCATTTTTACCATCGCCAAAGACCTAACCAAGATGCAGGTTGATACGAACGTGAGTGAAGCAGACGTTGGACGTATTACAATGGGGCAGGATGCGACCTTTACCGTTGATGCTTATCCTGGAAGAATTTTTCGTGGAAAAGTTTCTGAGATTCGCATTGCTCCCATTATCGTACAGAATGTAGTGACTTATGATGTTGTGATCCTGGTGGACAATAAAGACTTAAAGCTGAAGCCGGGGATGACTGCCAACGTCTCAGTGATGATTGCCCATAGAGAAAGAGTTTTGGAAATACCCAACGCTGCTCTCAGGTTTCAGCCACAATTTGCAAAGCAGGGAGGCCTTCCTGGAAAAGGGAGCCAAAGCTCTGCATCAGCGGGTCGCCTGTTGATCGAGCGATTGACAGATGAATTGAACCTGACGCCGGATCAGCAGTCGAAACTTGCAATGGTTTTGAGGTCATCGAAACAGGAATTTCAAGAGATTAGCCAGAAGATGAAGCCGGAGGAGGCGAGAAGCCGGATCCGAAGTCTCATTCGGCAGAAGATCAGTGGGATTCTCACGGACGAACAGAAACAGAAGGTGAAGCTGCTATCTGACTCTTCTCAGACGGAACAGGCAAAACCGGGAACGGTATGGATTCTATCTCCAGAAGGAAAGCCGACTCCAGTTTCTATTGTCCTTGGAATTACCGACGGGACTTTCAGTGAGGTGATGTCAGGGGACCTTCGGGAGGGTGCAGAGGTTATCGTTGAAGAGACTTCGGGGAAGAAAGGCACTGCGCAAAGCAGCGCTTCTCAACCTTTGATGAAAGCCCCAGGGAGATAAACCGGATACATTTGGGATTGTAAAGTGCAAATTGCGGATTGAAGAAATCTGAAATCTAAAATCTAAAATTTGAAATTGAATGATATGGAGTCATCGATTCAGGTTAAGGATTTAGTGAAGGTTTATAGCTTGGGCGAGGTGGAAGTTCAAGCCCTTCGGAGTGTTTCTCTGTTGGTTGAACGAGGTGAATTTGTGGCCATCATGGGGGCTTCAGGCTCTGGGAAGTCAACCTTCATGAATATTATAGGTTTCCTGGATCGACCGACGAGCGGGCAATATCTTTTGGAAGGCATTAATGGCGAACACCTTTCGAGGGATGAGCTGGCGGAGATTCGGAATCGAAAGATCGGTTTCGTCTTTCAGGGATTTAATCTTTTATCCAGGACGTCGGCCGTAGAGAATGTCGAGCTGCCTCTGACCTACGCAGGGACTCAAGCTTCAAAAAGGAAGGAGATGGCGCAAAAAGCCCTTACTGAGGTGGGTCTAAAGGGGAGGGGACATCATCATCCCAACCAGCTTTCCGGAGGTGAACAGCAACGGGTAGCCATTGCCAGGGCCTTAGTCAACCAGCCCTCCATTCTTTTAGCCGATGAACCTACGGGCAATCTTGATTCCAAGACAAGTGAAGAGATCATGGGTATCTTTCAGCGCCTCAATCGAGAGATGGGAATTACCATCATCATGATCACCCACGAGCCGGACATAGCATCCTTTGCTAAGAGGAGTATTCTCTTTAGGGACGGAAAGATCGTTGATGATCGCAAGAATTCGGCGCCTACCGTTGCGGGAGGGAGGATGGGGGAAAAATGACACGCCTTCTTGCAAGTCTCCGGATTGCCCTAAGGGCGCTCACGGTCAATAAGATGCGCTCGGCCCTGACCATGTTGGGGATCATCATCGGTGTGGGTGCGGTGATTGCCATGATTGCCATCGGTTCAGGGGCAAAGAAGCGAATCGCTGAGCAGATTGCCAGTATAGGATCGAATCTCCTGATCGTCCTCTCAGGGAGTTCAACAAGCGGCGGAGTTCGGTTCGGATCAGGAACAGTTCCAACATTAAGAGTGGATGATGCGAAAGCGATCCTAAACGAGATCCCAGCGGTCAAGTATGTAGCGCCTGGCCTTGGCGGGGGAGCACAGGTAGTCTTTGGGAACCAGAACTGGTCGACCATTGTTAACGGATACACCCCTGAAGTTCTCGATATCAGGGAATGGCCCCTTGCTTCGGGTCGCTCGTTCACACAACAGGATATAGACGGAGCGACAAAGGTCTGTCTTCTTGGACAGACCGTGGTCGATAATCTCTTTGGAGGGGTCGATCCGATGGGCCAAATCATTCGTATTAAGTTGGTTCCTTTCACCGTGATCGGAGTACTTGCTCCGAAGGGACAATCGACTCAGGGACAGGATCAGGACGATACGATCATCGTCCCCTTGACCACAGCCCAAAAAAAACTCTTTGGAATGCAATTCCCAGGGATGGTGAGATGGATCCTGGTGCAAGCGACGGAGCCGGAGGTGATGAAGGATGTGGAGAATCAAATTAATGATCTTCTTCGGCAGAGGCATCATATTCAAGCAAAACAGGATAATGACTTTACGGTGCGGAATCTCACAGAGATTATGTCGACCGCCGAGCAATCAGCGAATGTTATGTCCCTTCTCCTGGGTGCCATTGCCTCCGTCTCTTTGATTGTCGGGGGTATCGGGATTATGAACATTATGCTTGTCTCGGTCACGGAGAGAACAAGAGAGATTGGCATTCGAATCGCTGTCGGCGCAAAGGGACGGGATATCCTCCTTCAATTCCTCATTGAATCATTGGTGCTCAGTCTGATTGGGGGAACAGTGGGAATTGGGATTGGAGTGGCAGGGACCCTCATCTTATCCAGTTTTACCCAATGGCCGACCCTGTTTTCAGTGGAAGCCATCCTTTTGGCTTTTCTCTTTTCTGGGTCGGTGGGAGTATTTTTTGGATTCTATCCGGCACGGAAAGCCTCTCTGCTGAACCCCATCGAAGCTCTCCGGTATGAATAGCACCTTTACTCTTTGGAATTGGGGGAATACGGCATTCAAGGTTGGGGAGAACAGGGTAAAGGTCAAACAGGCAGAAGATACGAAAACTCAGCTTATCGACTCGGTCAGGTTAGTGGCGAAAAAAAATATCGATACTGCCGAAAAGTCCATTGAGCAGGCCGAGGAGAATTTAAGGATGAACGAGGAGAGGTATAAGTACCAGGTGGCCATGCAGACGGATGTGGTCAATGCCTTGACATTACTCGCCCAGGCGAGAACCAATTACTATGGCGCTTTGAGCGATTTCAATGTCGCCAAGGCCCAATTGGAAATAGCCATGGGGAGGATTTAGCGGTAGGAGTGTATAAAGAAATGAAGCTGTGCAATTGACTCAACAACAGAAAGGGTTCCTCTTCCTCCTGCTTCCTAACAAAGGAAGGGGTCATCTTTTCATCATCACCATTGTCATACAGTCTCTGGGCAGAGAGGAAAAGGGTGAGTGGACCATGCGCTATGCCCTGAAAGGAAGAAAGGACCATGAGAAATAAGTTGATTGGTAGAAGAGATTTCATTAAATCAACACTCGCGGGGCTTGGCGGATTATTTTTTCTTCCTAAGATCGAGATGAAACAGGAGTTAAAGGTTGTTGAGGCGAAGAGTAAGGAAAAGAAATTTGTTTACCGAACCCTTGGCAAGACGGGGATCAAGGTTCCAGTGATCAGCATGGGAGTGATGAATACGGATAATCCGAACCTTGTCCGGGTGGCGCTGGATTCCGGTATAGTGATGCTCGACACGGCTCAAACGTACCAAAGAGGCCAAAGTGAAGGAATGATTGGAGAGGTGCTTAAAGGACGTCCCAGGGATTCTTATGTTGTTGCCACCACAGCGCGTCTCCCAAAGAATCAAATAACCGGTCTTTATACGGAAGAGGCAACGGAAGAAGCTTTTCTCAAGAAAGTGGACAGCAGCCTTAAGAATTTAGGCCTCGACTATGTAGACATTTATTACCATAGCGACGTACGGAAGAAAGAATCGGCTCTGTATGAACCGGTTTTGAAAGCATTGGAAAAGGTTAAGAAGAAGGGGAAGGCTCGCTTTGCGGGGATCACCACCCACATGAATGAGCCAGAGGTCATTCGTGCAGCCGTTGATTCGAAATTCTACGATGTGATTTTGACAGCCTATAATTTTCAACAGAAGCATTACGCTGAGATGAGGAATGCTATCGATGGAGCGGCGCAGGCTGGCATTGGAATTGTTGGAATGAAAGCCATTCGAGGCTGGTCCAGGCAGACTGCCTCTGTGAAGAATCCTGCTGCGGCTCTCAAATGGGTGCTTCAGGATCCGAACGTGCATACGATTGTTCCGGGATTTAGCACTTTCGATGAGATGAATATCGATATAGCAGTGGCGGAAAATCCTTTGCTCACCGACCCCGAAAAGAAGGATTTAGAGAAAGTGGCCTCTGTTTCGGGACTATACTGTCAGGGTTGCAGGCAATGTTTGGGGCAATGCTCGGAGCACTTGCCTATCCCGGATCTGATGCGTGCCTATATGTATACTCATGACTATTGTAATCTCACACATGCTCAAGATGTCATATTGTCCCTAAATCTTCCCACCAAGGTTTGTGAAGATTGTTCTCAGTGCCAGGTAAAATGTTCGGTTGGCCTTAACGTTTCTGGTAAGATTCGAGATGTAGTCCGTTTAAGAGATATTCCGGCGGCGTTCATTGGATAATAAATTCCTCCCGGCCTCCCTTCCCCCCTGCTGACCTTTTGAAAACTCGGGGGTGGGGGTGGCGACGGAGTCAGGACTTTCTGGTAGTGGTGGCTGGCTCGGAACCGAAAGTTCGACAACCTCCTAGCGCAGTGAAAGGCCACTCGGAAGCGAAGAGTTTATAGATAACGTTCAACCCATACTGGAGCGGATGCTTAGATAACTAAAGTGGGGACCGAAAAGGAGGAGATCGACGAATTGGGAATGGATATCCCCCGAATTCTTCCCCCCTTACGCCAATCAGGCAAAGGAGATCGATAGTGCACACCACAGTAAATAGAAGTGATAGGCCAGACGCACGGTACTCTAGCAAGACTGCCGACAGAATCGACAAGGATGGCCACCTGTGGGAGGTAATCGCGCTTGTCACAGTACTCATCCTTGCTCTAGTGTTCCGTTTGTGGGGCTTAGACCGGAGCCAATGGGGAGCCGAATACTACACAG
Organism: uncultured delta proteobacterium; assembly: GCA_963765435.1. Lineage (GTDB taxonomy): Bacteria > Desulfobacterota > BSN033 > BSN033 > UBA1163 > UBA1163. Next base: position 1,265,094 of record CAVXWK010000001.1, on the reverse strand, counting down.
CCGCTGTCCGGAGCATGGTAATGAACTGGCACAACTTCTTTTACACCGCATTCGATCCGGCCGGGTTCATTTCCATCGACAAGCCTCCGGTCGCACTATGGCTTCAGGTGATCAGCGTTAAGTTGTTCGGCTTCCATCCTTTGAGCATCCTCATGCCCCAAGTCCTTGAGGGAGTCGGTTCGGTTTTGATCCTCTTTCATCTGGTGCGGCGCCGTTTTAGCGCATCAGCCGCCTTGCTGTCGGCCCTTTTCCTTGCCATTACACCAGTGTGGGTCGCAGTCAACCGCACAAACAATACCGACAGCTGCCTACTACTGGTGCTCCTCCTGGCAACCTGGGCGCTAATGAAGGCAGCTGAAGACGGTAACCGCCGCATGCTGCTGTTGTCCATGGCACTGATTGGTCTCGCATTCAACGTTAAGATGTTGGCTGCGTTCATCGTCCTGCCAGCCTTCTTCATCGTTTACTTAATCGGTGCGCCCCAGCTCTGGCGGCGTAGGTTTGTTGATTTGGCGATGGCTACCCTTATCCTGGTAGTAAGCTCTCTGCCTTGGGTGCTTGCTTACGAATTTACGCAAAAGGATCGCCGACCATTCGTTGGTGGCAGTCGTAAGAACTCTATGCTGGAACTTGTGATAGGCCATAACGCGTTTGATCGATTCGTTTCACCACTGAAACCCTTGGCAGCCAACTTGCGCGGTCCGGAAACAAGACAAGCTGCAGGTTCGGAGGTGGAATCAGCTTCCAGCACAAGTCCCGGGGCGGAGCCCGTCATGCGCACCTTATATTCACGGCTTTTCGTGCGTACCCCAAAGGGCCCCTTGCGGCTGGCTAACGGCCAACTGGCTGCTCAGATGGCTTGGCTATTTCCCTTTGCAGCTATGGCAATGGTCATCGGTATTGGCCAAAACCGCTTACGTAGACCGCTCACTGCTACACACCTTGCCCTTCTGTTTTGGTTCTGCTGGACTATAACCTATGGGGGGCTGTACAGTTACTTAGGCGGCATCATGCATTTTTATTACCTTTCAACCATGGCACCTGCTTTGGCGGCATTGGCGGGTATTGGGGTTGTCAACATGTGGAGTTATTACCTCCGAAAGGATTCTTATGCGCTCCTTCTCCCGGCTACGCTGCTGGTAACTGCCGCCTGGCAGCTCTACATTCAGGCGAGTGCCCTAGGTTGGTCACACAGCCAGCTCACAGACCTGTCGAACAGTTGGCTGAGCTGGCTTCACATCGCGCTAACTGGCGGGACCCTCGTAGCTGCCGCAGGGCTGCTTCTGATTCGGTTTCAGAGTGTATCAAACCAGGCAACTTATGGTCTTGCCGTGGGTTCGCTCACAATCGGGATCATGGCAGTACTGGTACTTCCTGTCGCCTGGGTATTAAGTGGCACCGTGTTCCTGCCCGGTCAGGGTGTGCTTCCCTCATCAGACCTGTACAGGCTAGTGGCTGCCTTCGGCAATGACGGCCCGCGTGTGCGCGCTAGGCTTGGACAGTCAGTAGACATCTCGAAACTGGTTGCTTTCCTAAAAGCAAACCGCAAAAGTGAACGCTACTTGCTAACAACCTCAAATACCCAACTTGCAGCCATGATCATCATCAGCACCGGTGAGGCAGTGTTGGCCAGAGGCGGCTTTTATGGGTTGGATCCTGCGGTAAGCCCGGAGACGCTAGCGCGCATGGTGGACACCAAGGAGGTGCGGTTTGCAACGGTCGGTGACGTTACAACGGTAAGTCGGAAGATGGGCGCCGATGCCGCCGGCAAACCCGTGGCCGACTGGATCAGAGCTAATGGAAAGCTCGTAGAGCAGAGAAGAGGCATAGAACTCTATGACCTGAGACCCGAGACGGGCCTTGTTCAGATCCCAGCCGTACGACCACTGAAATAGACTTCGAATCGTTCATCACGTGTCTGCAATGCGGTCATTAGTACTTGCTTGCCTTTTCCTGCAAGCGTTACCGCTTTCAAGCCGTAATCGTCATCTTCTTCTGCAATTTATTTCAATGATTAGCAGGGTAATACTTATCTGGGATACTGGCTTAAGACCTTCGTCCATATTTCCTGGCCTTCTACGATTGACATACCACTCCGTTTTTCGTACATTCGACTCATCGCGGCATTCTTCTCTCGAAGCGACCAGATAATGCCTTGATAGAAGAAAGGGGTAGTAGTAAATTATTCTTTGCCCGATCATTTTGAATCCCTGTCACCAATCTTCGGATTTGCTTCCCTGGGCATAACCGAAGATCGGAAAAAATCTTTTATTTTACAAGGGGAAACGGTTTTCTTTTTTATAAATGGAAGTCCAGCCGGCCTCAAGACTAGGTAATCGCTTGGAAAGGAGGGGTCAGGGATGAGCAAGAAGAGAATGAGCAGAAGGGATTTCTTGAAGTTCACGGCCGCCGGGTTGGGGGGATGTGTCTATCTCGGCGCCAACGAGAAGAGCTTGTCGGCGGAAGTCCAGAAGGATAAGGAAGAGAAAATCATCTACCGCACCCTGGGAAAAACGGGCATCAAACTCCCGGTCATCACCATGGGCGTGCAGAATTCCGATAATCCGAATCTGGTGCGGGCTGCACTGGATGCCGGCATGGTTCACCTGGACACTGCCCATTACTATCAGCGTGGCACAAATGAAGTAATGATCGGAGAGGTGATCAAGGGTAGGCCCAGGGATTCTTTTGTCATCGCCACCAAGGAGAGTCTCCCGAAGGATAGAATCACGGGTCTTTATAGAGGAGGGGCAACGGAAGAAGCCTTTCTGCGCGAACTGGACATTAGCCTCAAACGTTTGGGGCTGGAGTATGTGGATATTCTTTACCATCATAATGTATGGACGAGAGAAACAGCTTTGTTTGAACCGATATTGAAGGCGTTGGAAAAGGCAAAAAAGGAAGGAAAAACCCGGTTTGTAGGGGTTTCCACCCATCGGAATGAACCCGAGATCATTAAGGCCGCGGTGGACTCCAAGGTCTATGACGTGGTTTTGACGGCCTACAATTTCAGGCAGAAGCATTATGTGGAAGTAAGAAACGCCATCGCCACAGCAGCCAAGGCCGGGTTAGGAGTCGTGGCGATGAAAACCATCGGGGGATGGAGTCCAGAATGGCAAGAACACTTCGGGGGATTGGGGAGTCGAGGTCCTTATCTCGCGGACCAGGGTGAAGATGCACGGGCGGCTATGAAGTGGGTTCTGCAGGACCCCAATGTTCATACCATTATCGCCGGATTTACCACCTTCGATCAGATGAAACTTGACCTGTCCATCATGAAAGACTCTACCCTCACGGCCCCCGAAAAATCCCACCTGCAAAGGGCGATTTCGTTGGCTAGCTTATACTGTCAGGGTTGTGAGCAGTGCTTGAAATCATGCCCGGCCCAACTTCCCATCCCTGACTTGATGCGAGCCTACATGTATCTTTACGGGTACCGAAATCTGGTCGAGGCCCAGGATCTGGTGTCCTCCCTGAACCTTCCCGCGAATCCTTGCGGGGACTGCGGTTCGTGCCCGGTCCAGTGCTCGAACCAATGGAATGTTTCCGAGCGGATCCGGAAGATCGTCCGCCTCCGGGACGTTCCCTCTGATTTTGTCGCAGGCAGTCGAGAAGCAGCAGGCCGTGATTAGCACCCCAACAGAGAAATTAGCTCAACTTGAAGCAAAGATGGAAGGGCTTCAGACAGGGGAGATTCCCCTTGCTATCCTCTCCCAGAAGTGGTCATTTACAGAGGCATGGGTGAGTATCATATCATCCGTGCCTCTCTTAACTTCCTATTACTTGATTATAAACAGAAACAGCCTAACTTGTTGGCGTGGTGCTGGGCGATTACGGTGACGGGCTCTGTATTCGGAACGGTCGTCGCTTCCATCCTTGCCCGCGACTACGGCATGTTTCTGGTTGCACTCCTTGGGATCCTCTCCTATCTTTTTGTTGCAGTTGTTAATCTGGCGGGCACGGCGATTGGGCGGGCGGTGTCTGTGGGAATGAATCCGGAGTAAACGCGCCCACGATCGACGCTCAAACGCAAAGCCACCAATGGGAGGTCGGCTCCGTAGCATCTTCTTGAGTATTCGGGATGGGTGGTGTTTTAGGGTGCGAATGTTGCATAATATTATTATGGGCTGTTAATGAGGTGAGAGGGATTTATGACGTTGAGTAGTCTGAGACCTGCTGTCACGAAATATTGGCTTATCGCACTGGCGGGATTGATGTGGACCGGGGTAGGAGTGATGCTCTGCCGCCTTGCGTATATCTGGCTTGCGGTAATCAGTAGGGCCATGGCTGCAAGCCTGGGATTGTTTGGTATTGGGATGGCGGTTGCTGTCTATTATCTCGGCTTTTCGAAGATTGCCCGGAAAAATCTCAAGCGGCTCTGCCTGCTGACGGAAAGGACCTGCGTTTTTGCATTCCAAACGTGGAGGGGATATTTGATTATTGGTTTCATGATCACTTTAGGCATCATTCTCCGCAATTCGGCCATCCCTAAACAATACCTGGCCGTTATCTACACAACCATTGGTGGCGCCATTTTCCTGTCAAGCTTCCACTATTACGGACTTCTTTGGAAAATGGTGCACCAGGAAAATCCCTGTCAGAACGAATCAAGAACCCCATGAGAATCAAACATTCCGATACATGTTCGTTACCGGCAGTCCTCGGTCTTTTCCCAAGGCGCGGTGAGTGATCTTCACAGCGGTGAGTTTTGTCTCCCTTTCCCGTCCTTGCGATTTCTCCAACCTCTTTCTTCAGCGCTAGCCTATCCGTTTGTTTCAGTTGACACAGGGACTGTTAGGCAGTATAACCGTATCAGTCGAACATTCGTGATGCTCTCATCGTAGACAGATGGATACTCAAAAAACGTACACCATCCATATCCGGGGAGAAAGATCAGGAGAAATCTTCCTCTCTCTGTCAGGTCGAATAGAAGTTGGAAACCTTGACCTTTTCTTATCTGATACAGATGCCCTGCTCGAAGAGATGACTCCCAGAAAGCTCCTGGTTAACCTTTCAAACCTGGAGTATCTTGACAGCGCCGGAGCTCTTGGACTCTTACAAATGGAGGATAGGGCAAGGGCTAAGTCCATTCCCTTTCAATTTGATAACGCAACGGAAGGAGCGAAGAGAATCATGGGCCTGGTCAACCGAAGGGCCCTCACCATGAAGCCTCTTGCCGTTGAGAGAAAATCGAGCCTCATCGAACAGATTGGGGATGGAAGTCTCAGGATGTTCAACGACTTTGTATCCATCATCACCTTCTTAGGAGACCTTCTTACAGCCTTGATCCATTCCTTTTCGCATCCTCGTTCCGTTCGATGGCAAGACCTTCTTTTTTACTTGAAAAGGTCAGGAGTGGAGGGGCTTCCGATCGTGGGTCTCATCAGCTTTCTCCTCGGTCTGATTATCGCATTCATGTCTTCTTTGCAGCTCAAACAGTTTGGAGCCAATATCTACGTGGCCTCTCTGGTAGGCGTGGCCATGGTCTCGGAGCTGGGACCGATCATGACGGCCATTATTGTGGCAGGTCGCTCAGGGTCGGCCTTCGCCGCTGAGATAGGAACGATGAAGGTCAACGAAGAAGTCGATGCGCTGGTGGCCATGGGATTCGATCCCACGCACTTTCTCGCGGTTCCCAAGGTTCTGGCGGCCATGGTCGCTGTCCCCATACTCACCCTTTATTCAGACTTTTTTGGTATTGGCGGCGGTTTGGTCGTAGGGGTCCTCGGGCTCGATTTGACGGTTTATACTTATATCCGAGAGACGATGAATGTCATCAGCGTGACCTCTATCTTCAAGGGCTTATTAAAATCAGTCGTCTTTGCGGTATTGATTGCTGGGATTGGTTGTCAGAGAGGGTTCCGGGTCAGAGGGGGAGCAGAAGCTGTGGGGTCGGCAACGACTTCAGCCGTGGTCGCTGGCATCTTTCTGATTATTGTGACCGATTCGGCATTCGCCATCCTATTTACCTATATTTGAGATGGAAAGATCAGACAGAAAACCGATCATTGTCGTTGAGAATTTGACAGCCCGCTTCGGAGACGATACCATCTTCCAAAATGTGAGTTTTGAGGTTTACGAGGGAGAGATCTTTGTTATCTTGGGCGGGAGCGGGTGTGGAAAATCAACCCTCATGAAACACATGATCGGCCTGTATGAAACCACATCCGGTAAGGTGATGATCCATGGGGTTGATATTAGAAAGGCCGATGAAAGGGAATTAAAGAAAATGCGACTGGACATTGGTGTGGCGTTTCAGTCAGGGGGGCTTTTGGGATCCATGACCTTAGCGGAAAACGTGGCTTTGCCGCTCCAGGAATACACAGACCTCTCCCCGGAGACCATTGACCTCGTCGTCAGGATGAAACTCGGTATTGTGGACCTTGCCGGTTATGAAAACTACCTTCCTGAAGAGTTATCCGGGGGGATGATAAAGAGGGGAGGTCTTGCCAGGGCCATGGCCCTCGATCCGACGGTTCTCTTCTTTGATGAGCCTTCGGCTGGATTGGACCCTATCACCTCTGCCGAACTCGATTCTCTGATCAAGAGCATCAGAGCAGGGATAGGAACAACCATGGTCATTGTCACCCATGAACTACAGTCGATCTTTAATATTGCGGACAGGATCATCATGCTCGATAAGGAGGCAAAAGGAATTATTGCGGAGGGCGATCCGAGATGGCTAAAAGACAACTCCAGCGATCCGCGAGTGAAGGCGTTCTTCAATCGAAGCGTGCTAGGACAAGAAGGGAAGGAAACTTAGATGGCGAGAAAAACCTCCAAATTCATGATAGGACTTTTTGTGATTATTGGCATCCTGATCGGAGTGGTTGCTGTTGTGTGGCTGGGCGCCTCCAAGTATTTTGAGAAAGGAGCGACCTATGTGACGTATTTCGATGAGTCCGTTCAGGGGCTTCAATCAGATTCCGCTGTCAAATATCGGGGGGTCGAGGTTGGAAGAGTGGAGAAAATTCGAGTGGCTCCTGACAATACGCTGATCGAGGTCATCATGAAGATTGATCTCAAAGGAAAACTTGAGCGTGACGATGTCGCTCAGTTGAAAGCCGCCGGGATTACAGGAATTGTTTTTGTCGAGCTTTCCCGGAGGGACCCAAAGGAGCCCGACCTCTCTCCTAAGATCACTTTCGCTTCAACGCACGCTGTCATCCCGTCCAAGCCATCCGATATCAAACAGCTCCTGGCCGGGATTGATAATGTCATCCAAAGTTTCAAGAAGATCGATACCCAGGGGATTTCGGACCAAGTCAAATCGACTTTGAAGGTATTGGAGTCCACGGTGGCAGGTTTGAATAGTGTCGTGGGGAGTGTGGAGAAAACACTGGGAGGCGGAAGGCTGGAAGAAACCGTGGGGGAAGTTCGAAATACATTGCTTAAACTCCAGAGCTTTGTTTCTCATGTCCAGAAGGAGCTGGAGGCGTTGAACCTCGGAAAAACGGGAAGCAATATAGAGAGCGCCACCGCAAGACTGGATAAGATCATGAATTCCGGAGAGGTGGAGACCATCCTCGGCGATGCAAAAGGCGCGGCTAAGAAAATGAATCAGTTGGTGGAAGGCCTGGATAAGGGAAGCCTCGAGATCACGAACAACATTAGGACTACCAGCGAGAACCTGAAACGAGCCTCCGAATCTCTGGAGATGCTGATCGACCGGGTTTACGCAAGTCCGTCGGATCTCCTTTACGGCCAGCCCCCGCCTCCCAGAAGAGGGAGTGAAAAACAAGAAAGGTAAGGAGAAAATGATGTCCCTATCACTAAGGATAAAAGACAAAAGGCTATGGCAGAATCTGGCTTTGGCCATTTTATTAACGGTTTTGATTACCGGTTGTGGTCTTGGCGCAAAGCCCTCTTACATAGTGAATCAGTATACTTTGGAATACCCTTCGCCAGTTTTGAAAGAGTCAACTTCGATCAACGAATTGGTCAAGGTGGAGCAATTCAATGTCGCTCAAACCTTTAACACTCCGGCGATGATTTACAAGGAGGGACCAAACCTCAGGAATGTGGATCCCTACAATCGTTGGAGGACCAAACCCGGAGAGATGGCCACAGAGTATCTCACTCGCGATCTCAGAAATTCGGGTCTTTTCCGAGCTGTCATTTCCTACAACAACCCCGAGGAAACCCGGTATCTTCTGGAAGGACAGGTGGAAGAATTTCTTGACGCCAGCGAAAAAGACGGCCGGAAGGCTGTGCTCAGTTTAAATATAACGTTTCTCGATTTGAAGAAGGGAGATACTGCCGAGAAAGTGATCTTCCAGCAGGATTATAAGGTGGTGGAACCCTATACCGAAAGGACTCCCGCAGCCTTTGCCCAGGGGATGAGCAAAGCCATGGAAAAAATCTCAATGCAGATTATTCTGGATCTTCAGACTGCGGTAAAAAACCGATAATCATTCCAAAACTACTTCTCACTCCCATCAACGTCGCACCCGCAGTGGGGACAGACCCGAACGTCGGCCTCTATCACCTCTTCGCAATTACCACACTTTCGGCGGGGGGCTGGAGATAGGTCTAAGCCGCAGCTACTGCACTTGAGGTCGTTTTCCCCAAGCCGGTTGCCACAACCCGGGCAAGACGAGAAATCGAGATCCTCTGCGTGGGGCATTCCTTCGCCATCCGGAACCTCTTCCGCATAGACTTTTTCATCGACATCTTTCGCCCGGGACAGGTGTTCCGGCCGAACGTAAACCGAAAAAAGCATACGTCGAGGAGCGGACTGCTCTATACAATGTGGAATCCCAGCTTCGGCCAGTTTGTCCTGCAGATGGTGAATCCAATCCACGTCAGCCGTCCTCAGTTCTTTGAGAGAGGATATATCATCATCTAATATTATCGGTTTAGGAGTTTCACCGGGCTCATCGTCAAACTCGTCTTCAGACTCTTCTTCGGAAACGAGCGGAATCTTGCAGATGGGGCAAACCGCCGTATCCGGGGCGAAACCGACCTTGCACTTTGGACAAACGGCTGAATCATAATCAGCCATAAAACCGCCTTGGTTCAACGTCTAATAATGATATCAGGGATCGCCGCGCCACAACGATTGAAATAACCCGCCGGGCGCTCACCTTGAGGTAAAACCACACAGAGCTATTGCCGGTCGGGTTGATTATTTTGTTCGGCTCGGATTTCTGGATATTTCGTTGTCTTTTCCAAGGTGAACTAAAATCCAAGGCAACTAAATGGGGTCAGGTCTTGAAATATCATCTTTACCTATTCTCATCGTTCAGAACCTTGCTGACTGTAGTATAATGCACCCCTAAATGAACGGCAATCTCTTTTAAGGTATAGCCATAGGTAACATGTGCATGATAGATCGCCCGATTTCTCTGAGCCTTGTCTCGCCGTATCTTCTCATGCAAAAGCTCGGCAAGCACCGGTCTCTCGGCATATCTCTGCACGCGGGGGATCTCCTGAAGATCACTCGAAACATCAAGAATCCGCTTGCACTCCTCAATAAATCCCTTGCCCCCTAAGAATATTTGGTCTTTAAGGTCTTTCCATGGTGTCTCTTTTGTTATGCCTTCCATGATAAATTGATGATAAAGCCTCTGTGCCCTTCTTCTCCTCTTCCCGAACTGGGCCAGAATCCCAATCAGAGGTAAACCATTGCGGTGGTTTGGCTGCTCCTATCGTCGAGCGATAGCTGCTCCATTTCCAGTCTTGTGGCCTCTTGACTATGTTTGCTCTCACAGGATTTAAGACGACATAGCGACAGAGTTCAAGAAGGTAGCTTTCTTTATCCACAAGCATGGCTTTGTATCTCCCCTGGAAAACATGACCTGTCTTTGTATACTTCCAGTTTTGTTTCTGCGTATAAATGCCGTTGAGCTGTCGCATGCCCCGAGAGAGGTTTCCTTCCGGTGTTTCCAAGATGAGGTGATAGTGGTTATCCATGAGGCACCAGGCATGGCAAAGCCAATGGAATCTCTCGATTATCAAACCGAGCAGATCAAGAAAATATTCTCTATCTTTGTCGCTTCTGAATATCCTGCTTCCTGCATTGCCTCTTGAAGTTACATGGTAAAGGGCACCGGGGTATTCTATCCTGAGAGGTCGAGCCATAGAACAACCTTAACAGATCAATTCTTATATTTCAAGACCTGACCCCATGTTTTCACTCGATTAGGTCTTGCTCTTTCTTTCAACGTATCGAATTCCATACATAAAGCTTGACCGTGCAAAATATGCAACTGTTGAGCAAGTAATGACTAGAGCGGTGAGGAGAAAGACTTGCGATAAGCCCCCGTGCCATGCATGGTTTTCTGGATGCCCAAATATCGCGGATAATATAATGAATAAGATATATGATGCGCCTAAACCTGCACCTATCCCGAGGAATATTCCGACGAATAGATTCAAGTTGATGAGGAGAATCGTCCATACGGAAAGAGAGGAGGAGTTACAGATTTGTGGACTATTCTTTTTCAGAAATATGATGCCGGATATTCCTATTATGGCTCCAACAACAAGGGTAATAAGGGACCATATAGGTTGATAGTCTCTATGTTCTGAGAAGATAAAGATCAGGTATCCTAAAAAACCGAAGACTGCACCTGTTATGGCATTAGCGACGTAATATTTGGTTTTCATTTTTTAGACCTAACGCTTCGGCTGACCCGCACGGAACAACCAGCATTGTCGAAAATCGTGCCACGTTTATCCCGTGTCGGATCGAGCCGGTTGTTCGCCTTTCAGTCGTTCCTTAATCTCCTTGATCTTCCTATTCAAAAGGAACGATGCGTAGTCCTTCTGGGCCCGGCTCATATCTCCTCTGGTTAAAACAATCGACAACAGGTCATCAAATCCAAAGCCGAACATTCGATCCGGCTTTCCTTTACGTGTCTTGCAGGTCTTGATAAAATCACGCATTTCTTCTCTTGTGAAAAGGAGCGAACAGTCTTGATACCATTTGCAAGCTACTCGTCTTGTTCTGATCAGATCGGGCGCGTACATGCCAACCAGGACTACAAAATCAGCTTCGTCTGGTACGTCAAATCGATTAAACCATGTGTAGTATTTGTATCTGATTGTGTTTTTTCGCTTAGGGGCCGGTGGCAAGTATGTTCTGGAAGCCTTGACCTGAATAGTCAGCACAGAAGACGCGCCTAATTTGTCACGGCGGTGAATAACAAGATCAATGCCTTTCTCTTGCCGCGAAAGAGGTATCAAGACCGAATATCCGTCTTTTTTCGGCAGAAGATTCTGAAGGCGCTCGGCTACCAAAAATTCAGGCCATTGCAGGGTAAATACTGGGTCCATTATTTATCCTTTTCTGTGGCGAACCATTGATTAACTTGCCGTTTTGCCCTGATAATGCGATAAGAGCTGGGTTTTCAGGCGATTTTGCCCAATGCCGTTATCAGCGACATTGGGGCATCCTTCTGGGAGTTTTATATGCCTGACTCGACAAAAAGTCAACAGCCAAAACTCCTCTTAATATTTAAAAGGGTTCTATGGTGAAAACCACGGATACCTGCAATTCCTCAAGAAGAATAATTAAACCTTTCCGGCTGGCTCGATGAAGCATCAGCGCATCAGGTCCCAATCCTCGCAGTTTTGTGGAAAATTATCAAAAAAGGGTAGGGGCGTCAAGGAGAACCTAAAAGTTCCGATATTTGTTCGTTACCGGTAGTCTTCGATCTTTTCTAAGGCCCGGTGGGCTTTGTATCCGTCAGGTTAAACATTATTATGTTGACATACGTATGAATGCATGGTATGTCTATATGTATGAAGAGGACAACTCTGGTGCTTGAGGATGGTTGTATGGATGCGGTGCGCAAGCTCGCCCATAAAGAAGGGCGACAGCTCTCCCAGGTGGTTAATGACCTTCTGCTTGAGGGAGTAAGGCATAAGAAACGCCATGTCAAAGAGGTTTTTGACTTGCCCGTTTATTCTATGGGGCGGCCCAAAATTAATTTGGGCGACCGTCATGCGCTGGAGGCGCTAATGGATTCTTGATGGCGGGCGTCATTGATACGAACATCCTATTGTACGCTGCAAACAAAGATGCTGAGGAACATTCCAAGTCTGGCTCTTTTCTTCGTCAAGCAGCGGGGTCATCGAGGATTTGGTTTTTAACCGAAGGTATCTTGTACGAGTTTTTGCGGGTTTCAACCCATTCAAAAGTTTTTGAACGGCCGCTCACCTGGAAGGAGGCGTTGCGTTTCGTCAAGCCGTTTTTGCTATCACCCCAATTCCAGATTCTGATCGCCGGCGAAGACCATTGGGTAATGCTGGAGAGGATTCTTGGAGAGATGACCCGTCCTTCAGGTAATTTGTTCTTTGATATCCGAACGGTCGCTTTAATGCACGAACATGGTGTTCGAGAAATTTATACCACTGACACGGATTTTCTGCAGTTCAGAGGCATCAAGGTGATCAACCCGCTAAGATAATCTTTGCCGGTTGGGAAAAAGGAGAACCTAAAAATTCCGATATTTATTGGTGACCGGTAATCTCCGATCCTTCCCTAAGGCACGATGGGTGATCTTCACGCCCGGCGGGCTTTGTCTCCGTTTGTACTCATTCCGGTCAACCATATTAATCACTTCTTTAATCATAACTTCCTTAAATCCCATCTTTGTAATTTCTTGAAGCCCTTTGTCCTCTTCGACGTAAGCCTGGAGAATGGGATCCAGGACAGGGTAGGGGGGAAGGGAGTCTTCGTCCTTTTGATTCGGCCTCAACTCCGCCGAAGGCGGTTTCGTGAATACGCGTCTGGGAATGATATCCCTCCCTTCTCTCCTGTTTCTGAACTTTGTCAATTCGTAAACCATGGTTTTGGGAACATCTTTCAAGACGGCGAAACCACCTGCCATATCCCCGTAGAGCGTGCAATACCCCACGCTCATCTCACTCTTGTTCCCGGTGGTCAAAACGAGCCAGCCCATTTTGTTGGAGAGGGCCATGAGAATGTTTCCTCGAATACGTGCCTGGATATTTTCTTCTGTCACATCACGTTTTAGCCCCTTGAAAGAGGGAGAGAGGGTTTTCAAATAAGACTGAAATATCTCTGTAATCGGAATCGTGAGGAGGCGGATGCCAAGGTTTTTTGCCAGGAATTCGGAATCCTCGATGGATTCCCTGGAAGAATATTGAGAGGGCATGGTGACCCCAACCACTCCCTTCTTCCCCAAAGCATCCACAGCGACTGCCGCGGTCAGAGCAGAATCGATCCCTCCGCTCAGACCGATGAGAACCGTCTTGAATCCATTTTTTCGGATATAGTCCCCTGTCCCAAGGACCAAAGCGGTGTAAATCTCGGCGAGGCGGGCTAATGGTTTCGAATCCCTCCTGGAAAGGGTAGGCTTTCTTCTATTGGGACGGGTTTGATTCGAAAGCGCTATCTTCCTCAAGCCCCTCTCTTCTTCAGACACCCTCTCCCTCCTGATTCGGGGGTCGTGAAGCCGCATTCGAAAAACCGCCTCCATATTGAGGTCCGCCATCACCAGATCTTCCTCAAATTGTTTCCCGCGGATAATCAAATCCCCCGTCTGGTCGAAGATCATGCTGCCGCCATCGAAGACCAATTCATCCTGACCGCCGACAAGATTACAGTAGGCGACGATCGCCAAATTGTCCGATGCCCGGGTCGAGATCATCTTTTCCCGAAACCCGACCTTGCCAGTATGATAGGGGGAAGAGGAGATGTTTACGATCAGCTCCGCGCCACCGTAAAGGGCTTGTGTCCGGATGGGGTCGCCGGGATACCACAGATCTTCACAGATGCTCAGCCCGATAGGAGTTGACTTAAGGGTGAAGATGAAATTCTCCCTTCCAACCTGGAAATAGCGATCTTCGTCAAAGACACCATAGTTCGGAAGATAGATTTTGGAATAGGCGTCCAGGAGCTTTCCGTTATGAAGGAGGCCGGCGGAATTGAAGATGTCTCCATCCTTATTCACAAAACCGACGACAGCGGTTATCGATGACGTGGACTTGGCGATCGTCTGGATCGCCTTTAGATTGGCGTCAATGAACTTGGGCATGAGCAATAAGTCTTCGGGAGGATAGCCGGTAACGGCCATCTCGGGAAAAACCAGAAGATCGGCCCCCATCTTCTTCCCTTTTGCGATGTAGGCCAGAATCTTCTTCGTATTTCCTTCGATGTCGCCCACAATCGTGTTGATTTGACAGAGCCCAATTCTCAGTGTTCGCATCGTTCACCCCCAAAAAAAGCATAGCGCAAAGAGCATAGCGCAAAGCGAAAAGCGTAGAGAGTTCCTGACTTACTATAATAAAGACCACGTTATTTATAAAATCCCTCCTGACCTCCCTTTTGTACGGACTGGGGACATGGGTAACAAGCGTACCGGAGACATAGGTAACAGGTTAAGAAGAACTTCTCAAATCAATCTTACTGATGACTTCATGACAGAACATCACTTCAAACAAACCGTCTGTTGCCATAGGCCTGATCCCGATGGGATATCTATAAAAGGCGCGACTGACCCAAAATGTTTTACCTCGAAAGAAGAAATACCCTTTGTCTTGGACTTTACGAACCTCCATGCCGCTTGGATATTCGATAGGAGGCAGTATTTCGGGCATATTTCGCAGACTGGGCCGATACCGAGAAGCCGGTACCGCCAAATCCAACGCGTCATGGGGTCGCTCAAAATTGTACTGATCCCTCCAGGGATCAAATTTCCCTTGAAGATGAACGGGATCTTGCCATTGGTAACGTCTGAGAAGCTCTTCTTCCAAGGTCCGATGAAACCGTTCATCTTTGCCCAAGGTTTGTGGATGATACGAGCGGCTATGACTTACCCGGATTCCCAAGCGAAGCAGCCAAACCGTCAACGTCGTATAGCGGTACTCCGAGTCATTGCCCCAAGGAGGTCCATTATCCATCAAGAAAACGTCCGGAAGGCCATAGCGTTTGAAGGTCTTCTCCAGGGTGCTCTGCACCCCAGACCCCTGTTGGCTCGGCAACGCCTTAAGGCAGAGGTTAAACCGCGAATAGTCATCCAGGACCGTCAGGGGGTGACACGGACCCGCCAAGGTCGATACGGGGCCCTTAAAATCCATCTGCCACAAAGCATTGGGAGCAGGGGATTCAAATCGCCGCCAGTCCTGACGCCCCCCGCCTGGGATAATCAACCCATGACGATGAAGAAAGGTAGTAATGGTACTGCAAGCAGGAACAGGTTCTATTCTCATCTCTTGCAACTTCCGCCGAAGTTTACGCGCTCCCCAAGTGGGATGGGTTCTCCGCAAATGCAGAAGCGCCTTTTCGTGCACTTCCCTTACCTTCAAGACAATTCGGTGAGGCCTGCGGGATCGGTCTTGCAGCCCTTTTACACCTCCTTCTTTGTAACGAGTCAACCATTTGTATCCCGTCTTACGACTAATATTAAACCTACGGCACAATTCAGCCAAGCTCATTTTAGGCCCTTGGGTCAGTTGAACAAACTCCCGACGCAACGACATAAGGCTAACCTCTTTCCATGGCATAATCTCCTCCTTAAATGCAATCTCTCGGAAATTATGCCACACAAAGTGTTACCTATGTCTCCGGCACATCTGTTACCCATCTCTCCGGTCTATACACCTTTGCCTAAGGGAGGAATTACCCCTCTTTGGTAAAGAGGGGCAAGGGGAGATTTTCCAATGTTTATCTCAATTCAATTATGAGATTGTTAGTAATGCTCCGATTCCGAAATCCGCAATTTTTATTCTTCTTCCGAAATCAGCACATCTTTCTTGATGTGATACCTCTCCATTTTGCCGCGCAAGGTGCTCCGGTTGATCCCTAGAAGCAGAGCGGCTTGGACCTGATTCCCCCTGGTCTTTTGAAGAGCCCGGAGGATCAATCCTCTTTCCAGGCTGGAGATCATGTCCATCTCTGGTGAGGCTGTCGGAGGCGTTGAAAGCTCCTCGAACAGGGCGTCCAGGAGATCCTCAACATTTTTTTTGCTCAATTCCTCTTCCGCCTCCCGCCTTTCCCACCCCTTTTCGAAAAGAAGTTGGTCCTCAAGAATCCATTCGCCCTGGCACAGCACCATCGCCCTTTTCAGGACGTTCTCCAATTGACGCACATTTCCGGGCCACCCATAGGAAGTAATTTTTTCCATGGCAGGAGGAGTGATTCCGACAATCCCTTTTTTGAATTCCCGGTTAAACTTTTTCAAGAAGTAGGAAACCAGCTCAGGAATGTCCCCTTTCCTCTCTTTCAGGGGAGGGATCATGATGGAGACGACATTGAGCCGGTAATAGAGGTCTTCCCTGAACTTTCCGTTGGCAATGGCCTCCTCCAAGTCTTTATTCGTTGCGACGATCAGCCGGATATCCACCTTGATCGTCTCCATTCCCCCCAACCTTTCGAAACTCTTCTCCTGAAGGACCCGCAATAGTTTGGCCTGAGTGGAGAGGGACATATCCCCGATCTCGTCCAAGAAGATCGTCCCTCCCTGACCCTGTTCCAGCTTTCCGATGCGCCGAGAAGTGGCTCCGGTGAAAGCCCCTTTCTCATGGCCGAAGAGTTCGCTCTCCAGAAGCGTGTCGGGGATCGCCGCACAATTGACGGGGAGAAACGGGAGGCTCGAACGGGCGCTATGCTGGTAAATCGCCCGTGCAAAGAGCTCCTTGCCCGTTCCGCTTTCGCCCCGGAGCAGGACCGTGACATCGCTCGGAGCGATCTGCCCCACGATTTTGTAAATCTCCTGCATCTTGGGGGAGGATCCGATGATCCGTTCTCCCTCGTCTGTCTCTTTCGCCTCCGGCGGGGCGTAGGCCACTTCCTGCTTCATCATCCTTCGCAAGGAAAGAGCTTTCTCAACGAGTCCTTTCATCTGCGGGATGGGAAAGGGTTTTAGGATATAGTCGAAGGCCCCATACTTCATGGCCTCGATCGCCGTCTCGGTCGTCCCGTAGGCCGTCATGAGGATGACCAGGGACTTGGGATCGATCGATCTGATCTCCTTCAGCACCTCGATTCCGTTTCGGCCCGGCATCTTGATATCCATGATGATCAGGTCGGGAAAGCTTTCCTTCATCCGATCCAGTGCTTCATCCCCGTTCTGGGCAGTGAGGATGGAATATTTCCCTTCCATCATCCGTTTCAGCGAATACCGGATCGATTTGTCATCATCGACGATCAGAATGGTTTCCATCTTCCTCCTCTCACGAAATAGGGAGCCAAACCGTCAAGAGGGTCCCTTTTCCGGGGGCGCTCTCCACCTCAATCTTTCCGTGGTGCTGATCGATGATTCGATGCGCAATGGAGAGGCCGAGGCCGACCCCGCCCTCCTTGGTGGAGAAGAATGGGTCAAAGAGCTTATCCATGTTTTCGCTGCGAATACCCATCCCGGAGTCCTGAACGGAAAGCGTGACCCAATGACCGTCCTCCAAAACCTGTCCCCTCAAGGTCAGGCGGCCGCCGTTTGGCATCGCCTGAACCGCGTTTAAGAAAAGGTTGAGGATAACCTGTTTCATCTGCTCACGGTCCATCGAGATGGGGCGAAGAACCTGAAATTCTTTTTGAACAATGATCCGATATTTTTCCATTTGAGGTCGAAGCAATTGAAGGGTCTCCTCGAAAATGGAGAGGGCATCCGCTTTTTGTAGACGGGGAGGTGCCGGTCTGGCAAATCGGAGGAATTGATCGACGATCTCATTGATCCGACGGATTTCCTCTTCAATGACTCGGAGGTCCTCACGACGGGCGCTTTCCGGGGGAAAATTCTCTGTCAGGGAATGAATGAGAATGTTGATGCTGGTGAGGGGATTGCGAATTTCGTGAGCAATGCCCGCGGCCAATTGCCCTAAGGCAGCTAATTTCTCGGACCGAATCAGCTGGGCCTCCGTCTTTCTGAGATCGGCGGTCGTCTTTTGAATCTTTTCCTCCATCTGCTGGCTGAACGCCTTCAGCTCCTGGTACATAAACGCGTTGTAGATGGCCAGGCCTGCTTGCTGAGCAAAAGCCGTCACCGATTCGACAGTCTCTTTGGTGATGCTTTTATTCGGTTCGAGAAAGTCCGCGGCAATGGCTCCCAAAGCCTTTCCCTTCGCTAACAGAGGGACCACTAACAGAGAATGAAGATTCAATTTTTCTCTCAAGAAGGGGTTGACCCTTGGATCTTGTCCTGCATCTTGGATGATGAAGGGTTTTCGCTCAAGAACCGACCGGGCCACGGCGCTGTCCTCGGGGTCTAAGTGCAGGGCGATCCCTTTGATCTTCTCCTCATCGATTCCCACAGCCATCTTGCATTCAAGAATATTCCTTTTCTCGTTGATCAGGTAGAGCCGGGCGCGGTCAAACCCGATATTCTTCGTCACGCCCTCCAAAACGAGTCTGAGAATCTCATCGATATCAAAAGCTTCCGTCAGGCCCGAATTTTCGATGCAGATCGCCGCCTGGTTCGCAACCGTCGTGAGAATTTCCTCCTCGCTCTTCGCGAAGGAATGGGGGAAGGAAGTGTAACAATTGATCACCCCGATTACCCTGTCCTTAATGCACATAGGGACACTGAGCATCGAAACCAGTCCCTCCTTTTTTGCCAACTCTTTCTCTTTATACAGGGGATCTTTGAGAACGTCGAGAATGGCTATGGGTTGATTTCGAAGGGCCACGCGGCCGACCACTCCTTCTCCCAAAGCGAGACTTCGTTCCTTCAGATACTCTTCGCTGATGCTTTGGGTGGCCTTGAGCTTCAGTTTTTGATCTCTCTCATCGAAAATCCAAAGGGAACAGATCTTTGAGTTCATTATATTGGCGGTGACCGTCACAATGAGCCGCAGAACATCTTCAAGATAGAGACCGGACGCAATCGCCTTGCTGATTTCGAGCAGGGCATTGATCTCTTTGGCATCGAGACGTTTTTTATTTTTAGACAAAACCATCTTCCTTCCACTCTATCATAAACGAAAACCGTTCATTTGAAAAGCGAATTGATTCACCCCGTTAGACAGGATGCCCCGGTCGGTTTTGAGCCGTTCGATCCCGCACTAGCGGGACTCATGGCCCTCAGCCCCTCGATAGACTCATCGAAAGGTGTGTCAAGGGGTCGTAACGACTGGAATTTCTAACGGGGTTCATTCCAAAGGATTCAAGGATTTCAGGATTTGAAGGTGAAACGTGGACGGTGGAGCGTGGTGTTTACCACTTTCCACCCTCTGCTTTCTGCTCTCTGACTCGTGGCCCCTTGAACCCTTTCCCTGGGTTGTCAACAGCGCAATCTTGTGAGAATTTCCGGTAGTGTGTTGACCCAGGTAGGAGATTATGCTAAATCTGAACAGTTGAATCGTCATCGGAAGACCTTATATTTCACCCATTTATCAAGTCCAAGAGGACTGAGCAGAAGTGTTACTGGCCGAGCGTGACCCAATACTCTTTTCAATTGCGTCAAGGAGAGGAAATGGATTCCATTAAAGAGTGGTGGATTGAAGAAAAGGCGAAGAAGGCCGTTGAAAGGCTTGTGGCTCATGATTTTAAGGCGGTTTATGCCAAGACGAAAGAAGAAGCGGTTCAGGAAATTCGGAAACAGATTACCCCGAAGCAGAGAATAGGAGTAGGCGGATCCCTAACCCTACGAGAGTTAGGAATCTTGGAAAAATTGGAAGCGGAGGGTTATACTATTTACAATCATTGGAAACCGGGACTTTCAAGAGAGAGCATGCTTGAGATCAGAAAGTCCCAAATGACTTCGGACCTGTTTCTGAGCAGCGTCAATGCCGTCACGTTGAACGGAGAGCTCGTCAATATCGACGGGATCGGGAACCGTGTGAATTCAAGCGTTTTCGGCCCTGGAAAGGTCATCCTTGTCGCCGGCCATAATAAAATCGTTGATGATGTTCAAGAAGGGATCAAGAGAATAAAAAATGTGGCTGCTCCGCTCAATGCAAGGCGACTCAATATCGATGTCCCGTGCGCTAAGCTGGGGAAGTGTGTGGATTGCAATTCTCCCAACCGGATCTGCAGGGTCATCGTCATCCATGAACGGAAACCTTCCTTGACAGATATCTTCATCATTCTGGTCGGAGAAGAACTGGGATTCTAGTTCATTGCGGATTTCGGAATTCGAATTTCGGATCTTAATCCGCAATCTGCATTCCGCATTCTAAAATTTTATTACGGAGGAGGAGCTATGGGTAAGATCAGGAGGGCAATTGTCAGTGTTTCGGATAAGGCAGGGGTGGTTCCATTTGCCAAGGGCTTGGCACAGATGGGTGTCGAGATCCTTTCCACAGGAGGAACGGCAAAAACATTAGGAGAGCAGGGCGTGTCTGTGATGGATATCTCTGACTACACGGGATTCCCGGAGATGCTGGATGGACGAGTGAAGACCCTTCATCCGAAAGTCCACGGAGGGCTTTTGGGCCAGCGATCCAAGAAGGAGCATGTCAAGAAAATGGAAGAGCACGGAATCCTTCCGATCGATCTGGTCGCTGTCAACCTCTACCCCTTCGAGGCAACGGTGGCGAAGAAGGATTGCGCCCTGGAAGAGGCGATTGAGAATATCGATATCGGCGGGCCGACGATGCTCCGCTCGTCGGCGAAAAATTATCCCGATGTGACCGTGGTGGTGGATCCCAGCGATTACGAGCCGGTCCTTTCTGAATTGAAGGAGAAAGGGGAAATTTCTTTGGAGACCAATTTCCGTTTGGCCAAGAAGGTTTTTCAACATACGGCCCGTTATGATGGCGCCATCTCAAATTACCTTGGCCAGATCGAAAAGGGCAAGAAAGTGCATGAATTTCCGGAGACCTTCACGTTTCAGGTAAAGAAAACTCAGGAGCTGCGCTACGGAGAAAACCCGCACCAAAAAGCTGCCTTTTATCGGGAGTATTTGCTCACCGAGCCTTCAGTTTCGAATGCGGTCCAGCTCCAGGGGAAAGAATTGTCCTACAATAATATACTCGATATCGACTCTGCCTATGAGACAGTTAAGGAGTTTGAAGAATCGGCCACGGTCATCATCAAGCATAACAACCCCTGCGGTGCGGCGGTCTCTTCTAAGAGTTTAGCGGAGGCCTACAAGAAAGCCAGGGACTGCGACCCGGTCTCGGCGTTCGGCGGCGTAGTGGGTTTCAATCGGATCGTGGATAAAGAGACGGCAAAGGAGATGGCGGATATCTTTCTTGAAGCCATCATTGCTCCGGGTATTGACCCGGAGGCATTGGAGATTCTTAAGAAGAAAAAGGATCTTCGGATTCTCAAAACTCCTCCGCTCACGGGTTCCCATTCGCAGGGAGGATTCGATCTCAGAAAAGTGGTGGGCGGGCTCCTGGTCCAGGACCGAGACCTCGGAAAGGTGCCGATGGATCAATGGAAAGTCGTGACCAAGAGGAAGCCCACCGAGGAAGAGAAAAAGGCGATGGCTTTTGGATGGAAAGTTGCGAAGCATGTCAAATCGAATGCCATCATCCTCGTCCGGGAAGACCGGACCATTGGAATCGGCGCTGGGCAGATGAGCCGTGTTGATTCCACCCGCATAGCGGTGATGAAGGCTCAATCCTCAACCAAAGGAACGGTGTTGGCCTCGGATGCAATGTTCCCCTTCAGGGATGGTGTGGATACGGGCGCGGAAGCGGGTGCAGTGGCGATTATCCAACCCGGCGGTTCGATTCGAGACGATGAAGTGATTGCCGCCGCGAACGAACACAACATCGCCATGGTCTTTACGGGAATGAGACATTTTAGGCATTAAAAAGTTTCAAGTGACTAAAGTGTCTTAAGTGCCTAGAGTGAGCAGATAATCAAAATTTTTTTAATTTTAGTCAATTTAGATCACTCTTAACTTTAGTCACTAAATACGGGGTTCACATGAAGGTTCTGGTGGTAGGCAGTGGGGGCAGAGAGCACGCCTTAGTTTGGAAGATTGCTCAGAGTCCGAAGGTAACAAAGGTCTATTGCGCTCCCGGAAATGCGGGCATCTCCGAACAGGCGACGATTGTCCCCATCAAGGTCAGCGACTTAAATGGTTTACTTGACTTTGCCCTGAAAGAGAAGATCGATTTAACTGTCGTTGGGCCTGAGGATCCTTTAACCCGGGGCGTTGTCGATCTCTTCGAATCCAAGGGTCTTTTCATTTTTGGAGCAAACAGGAAGGCGGCGGAGATCGAAGGGAGCAAAGCCTTTGCCAAGGAGATGATGAAGAAGTATTTTATTCCGACGGCTTTTTACGAGATCTTCGATAACCGGAATGAAGCGGTGAAATATATTCGAAAGCAGGGGGCCCCCATCGTGGTCAAGGCAGATGGCTTGGCTGCGGGCAAAGGAGTGATCGTTTGCAACACCATAGAGGAAGCCATCCAGTCCGTTGACAAGATCATGATGGAGAAGATATTCGGGGAGGCAGGAAATCGAGTGGTGGTCGAGGAATATCTTGTAGGAGAGGAGGCGTCTTACATTGCTTTTACGGATGGGAAGACCATTCTTCCTATGGCGTCTTCCCAGGATCATAAGGCTATCTTCGATGGAGATGAGGGGCCCAACACAGGCGGGATGGGCGCTTATTCCCCGGCACCCGTCGTGACGGACGAGGTTCATGAGAGGATTATCGAGAAGGTTTTAAGGCCCATCATCTACGGCATGGGGGAGGAGGGAAGACCCTATAAAGGGGTTCTCTATGCCGGGCTGATGATTCTCGATGGCCACCCTAAGGTATTGGAGTTCAATGCTCGGTTCGGAGATCCGGAGACTCAGCCTGTTTTGATGCGTATGAAAGGAGATATCGTTCCTATCCTAGAAGCTTGCATGAAAGGGAATTTGTCCCAATGCAAGATTGAATGGGACAGCCGTGCCTCCGTGTGTGTGGTGATGGCTTCAAAGGGATATCCTGGAGATTACGAGAAGGGGAAAGTCATCGAGGGGCTAAAAGAGGTTTCTCGAATGGATGGAGTTTTTGTATTTCATGCAGGGACAGCCTTGAAGGACGGGCAGATCGTCACCAATGGCGGAAGGGTTTTGGGAGTCACAGGGTTGGGAGAAGATATTTCCAGAGCCATTGAGAGGACTTATCAGGCGGTTAAGAAGATCTCCTGGGATGGCGTTCAGTATCGAACCGATATCGGACAAAAAGCACTGTGCCGGCTGTAATAAAAACGCAGAGAGCATCCTCCTACGTCCCATAAGGGACTACGGCGGACAGGTAGCGCATAGAGCATAGGGTAGCGTCGGCATTTACTGCCGACGAAAAATGGTTCTAAGATCGAAGTACCTGCCTGCGCGTAGCCGCTTCGGCGAAGGCCGGCGAAATCCGAAACGAATCCAGATGACCAAAACGCAAAGCCTGAAGCTTTTCTTATTTTGGAAATTTGAATTTTATGCTTGTTTCGAATTTCGGATTTTTTAATGCACTTATTCGGTTCCCTAAAAGCGTTGGAGGAATGACAAAAGCAAAATGGAGGGCGATGGAGAATGTATAAAATCGCGGTGATTCCCGGAGATGGGACCGGACCTGAAGTCGTAGCTGAAGGGTTGAAGGTTCTGAAAGCCGTGTCCGGAAAATTCAAGTTCAAATATCAATTGGAGCACTACGACCTTGGTGGGAGTCGCTATCTGAAAACCAAAGAGACATTGCCGGATTCTGTTCTCAATGAGTTGAAAAAGATGGATGTCATTTATCTGGGTGCGATCGGCCATCCGGATGTCAAGCCCGGAATCCTGGAACAGGGAATTCTTTTGAAGATTCGATTTCAGCTGGACCAATATATCAATCTCAGGCCTGTCAAACTTTATGACGGTGTGGAAACACCGTTGAAAGACAAAGGACCTAAAGATATTGACTTCATTGTTGTCAGGGAGAATACGGAAGGCGCCTATACGGGCGTGGGAGGATTCGTTAAAAAAGGAACACCCGATGAGGTTGCGATTCAGGAGGCGATTCATACCCGAAAAGGCGTGGAGCGGTGCATCCGTTTTGCCTTCGAATACTGTCGCAAAAGGAAGCAGAAGAACAAGGTGACTCTCTGCGGGAAGACAAATGTTCTCACCTATGCGTTCGACCTTTGGGAGCGGGTCTTTCGTGAAGTGGCCAAGGAATTTAAAGGGATTGAGGCGGACTACGCTCATGTGGATGCGATCTGTATGTGGATGGTTAAGAATCCGGAATGGTTCGATGTCATCGTCACCGACAATATGTTCGGAGATATCATCACCGACCTGGGCGCAATGATCCAGGGAGGATTGGGAATTGCGGCCGGAGGAAATATCAATCCAAAAGGGGTCTCGATGTTCGAGCCGATTGGTGGCTCTGCCCCCAAATATACGGGGATGGGAGTGGTGAGTCCCCTGGCAGCGATTTCCGCATGTCAGATGATGCTCGAACATCTTGGAGAAGAAAAGGCCGGCCGGGCAATTGAGGAAGCCGTCATGAAGGTCCTGAAGCAGGACGTCAAGAGCGTGAATGCCGGCAAGATGGGATATTCCACCTCTCAGGTCGGCGACCTCGTAGTGAAGTATATTCTTAAAAAATAAATTCGCCCTTGTAACCCCCCACTATTCCCCCCTTAACTTAAGGGGGGATGAAGAGGGGTTAAGGCATGTAGGGAATGGAGGTAAACCATGGAATGGGGAATGAAAAACCGTTTGGCCCAGTTGGTTAAATCGGATGGGCATTGTCTCTTTTTGCCCATTGATCATGGCTATTTTCAGGGGCCTACCCGGAAATTAGAAAAACCCGGCGAAACCATTCGACCACTGCTCCGCTATTGCGATGCCCTTTTTGTGACAAGGGGGGTGTTGCGTGCGTCTATCGATCCTGAAAATACCAAGCCCATCATTCTTCGTGTTTCCGGTGGCACGAGTATGGTCGGTAAGGATCTCTCGAACGAAGGGATTACCACGTCGATGGAAGAGGCGATTCGTCTGAATGTCGCAGCCGTGGGTATTTCAATCTTTGTCGGGAGTGAGTATGAGAGGGAATCATTATTGAACCTTTCCAAGCTGGTGGATGAAGGAGAAAAGTATGGAATCCCCGTCATGGCCGTCACAGCCGTCGGAAAGGAGCTGGAGAAAAGGGATGCACGTTACCTCGCTCTGAGCTCACGGATTGCTGCTGAGTTGGGCGCGCGGATCGTAAAGACCTACTGGTGTGAGAATTTCGATAAGGTGGTCGATGGCTGCCCGGTTCCTGTGGTTATGGCCGGAGGCCCAAAGGTCGATACGGAGCTACAAGTATTCGAGTTTGTACATGATGGAATGGAGAAGGGCGCCATTGGAGTGAACCTGGGAAGAAACATCTGGCAGAATGAATATCCTGTGCCCATGATCAAGGCCTTGCGTGCAATCATCCATGAGAAGGCGCCAGTGAAAGAAGCGAACGATATCTTTGAACAGGAGAAAACAAAAAAGACTAAAGGTTAGTTCTGAGTGATGAGTTCGGCAAACGACCGAAGTCCGTGGTGGCTGTAAGCCATCCACTGTAGTGATTTATTAAATGCGAATGAGAGACAGATTCATTCTTCGGAAACGAGCTTACGCAAAGCTTTCGCCATTAGAGCCGATTTCAGGTGGCGGTTCCAATTCATTAAACAATATACTAGCCATACCCCTCCAACCAATGTTTGAAGACTAATCCTAAAAATAAAGACCATTTCTAACCGCAGGTTCGTCAACTGGTCGGTAACAAATAATTCAACTTCTTTCGGATCAAAGTTGCTTCGATGAAGTGAGAAGGCGCGGGAAATCGACTCATTTAGGTCAGCCAACTTACTGAAGTTGTATATACTGATTCCCAAGATAAAGATTGAGGCGACGAGCATAGTCCAGCGCATCCATGGCCATTGGCGAGTATCTTTTTCAAGTCGACGAATGCATTTTTCAGCATATTTTATTTCAGTGGGTGTTAGATCCATGTTTGGTATCTTATGCCATTTAACATTATCTTTTATATTAATGGCTAATTTTAGTAAAATTTATGGAAATTTGGTGGTAATGTCAAGAAAATGCTTGGGGCGGGTCAAAAGGGGAAGGTGTCTTGACGTTGGCATTAAACCAGTGCATGAGTTATTTCCCGTCTTATTGAGAAGCTAATAAGAGTCTCAAAATTGAATAGACATCTTCGTAAAATCTCCCCTTTCCCCTCTTTGCCAAAGAGGGGGATTGCACCTCCCTTTGGAAAAGGGAGGTTGGAGGGATTTTATAAAACAATGTCGTTACTATTATGAGACTGTTAATAAATATTTGATGATAGATTTCTTGTATTTTTCAAAGTCACGTAAGTTCTTGTGAAGTATGGAAACAACGATCGTAGGATCGATAGTCTCGTATTGATGGACAACGACATTTCTGAATTTCGCCATCTTCTCCAGGATTTCGCATAACGTTTTGCCAATCACCTTATTCTCCATCAAAACCTTAAACGTATCCGCATATCCGGTGGGTAGTCTCATCCCCTGATCAGAAATAATGTGATTTGCAATATCGACACAGACCTCAATAAGAATTTGCAGTGTCCTTTCAACAATCCTCTGGGTTTTCCAATTCTTTTTGTATTGGATCAGAGAAATCTTGGAGAAATCCCCAATCTGATTAAAGTAGGTTTCTATCTGCGCGAGCTTCCTGCCTACCAACAGCTTATCAACCAATGCCGTACCTCCCGTGCAGAATCTCTTTTTCCTTTATGGTGAAATCAAAAAATTCTCTCAGTATCCGGGATTCGTATTTGTGCCTTAGAAAAGGGTCTTTATCGACCAGCACTTTTCTTGTCTGTATGATCCTCCCGGCCAAGCTAACCGGTGCGGAATTTAGAACCACTAAGTCGACCTCATCGGTACAGAGGATTTCTGAGATTTTGCCGAAAAACAAGAGATAGTCTAATCCTCTTATATTCTTCACGTATATCCCCAAATCCACATCGCTCAAAGGTTTCCTTTGGTTTCCCGCGAGACCTCCAAAAAGATAAGCGAAGACGATATTGGAGTCTTCCGTGAAGAGATCCGTTAAGAGTGCAATTTTTGGATGAATGTCCTCGGGAATCTTTTTAAAGCGGATCATGGCTAAAACATACCACAAAAGGGAGCAAAATCCAACGAGAATCGTTTGGAAAATTATCTGTTGTCATATCAATTCCAGTAATGTATATTCTTACTCATTTATAGCTTCAAGAAGAAATCTATTGGCAGGCACAGTCATGCGCGTGGCCATGTATTACAACAACATGGATGTAAGGCTGGAGGAAATGCCAACCCCTCAGATCGGACCCGGTGAGCTGTTGGTCAAGGTGCTGGCAAGCGGCATCTGCGGCAGCGATGTCATGGAATGGTATCGAATTAAGAAAGCCCCCCGTGTTCTGGGTCACGAGATTACAGGAGAGATCGTTGAGGTTGGTAAAGAGGTAAAAAAATATAAAGTCGGGGATCGGGTCTTCGTCTCCCACCATGTTCCCTGCAACACCTGCCGGTATTGTCTGAACGGTTTTCACACCCTCTGCGATACGTTGAGAACGACCAATTTTGATCCGGGAGGTTTTGCCGAATATCTTCGTGTTCCCAGGATCAATGTGGATCGCGGTGTATTTGTATTGCCGGATGAAATTTCCTTTGAAGATGGTGTCTTCATTGAGCCATTAGCCTGCGTCCTACGAGGACAGAGACTGGCAAGACTTAGACCCGGGCAGAGTGTCTTTGTCATCGGAAGCGGAATCTCCGGAGTCCTTCATATTGCATTGGCTTGTGCATCAGGGGCAGGCCGGATCATTGCCTCGGACATCAGTGAATACCGTCTTAAGGCAGCAAGACAATTTGGAGCGGATGACACGATCTTCGCAAAAGATGTCAATCCCTCGAAGATTCGAGAAATTAACCAGGGGCTGTTGGTTGATATGGTTATTGTGTGTGCAGGGGCAATTTCCGCCTACACACAAGCTCTGCAATCTGTTGACCGGGGAGGAACGGTCTTATGTTTTGCTCCTCTGGAGCCGGGTCTCAATTTCGTTTTTCCTTTTTTCGAGTTTTGGAATGATGGGATTACCCTCATGTCCACTTACGGAGGCAGTCCTCTCGATATTGCAAATGCCATTGAATTGATAAGGGCTCAACGCATTCCTATTCGGGAAATGATCACCCATTGGCTTTCTCTTAAAGAGACCGGTCTTGGATTTCAATCGGTGGCTGAAGCAAAAGACTCCATAAAAGTAGTCATCGAACCGCAAAGATAATAGAATAAGTAAAGGTTGAGGTTCAGGTTAAGGTTAAGGTTAAGGATAAGAGTTCTCCTCTACTCCAAAAAGGATCAACATCCTATCTCATTCCCCTGACACACAAGCAGATTAGATTACGGCACATTGAGCCAGGAATAGTAGTTCCCCGATAAGTAAATAGGAGCTAAGGGGTTATGGCCTGCCACTCTGTCTTTCACCGCCAGGACAGTTGTCGGCGCTTCGGCATATTTGAAAAACAGGGAATCGTGTCCCACGCAGAGTCCCAGCAAAATATTGAAATCCGTCTTAGCCTCGTTGACGATCACTGCCTGGAGAATGGGATTACACATTGACTCGTACTGCCCGATAAAGATCTTCTCGCTGTCCTTCACACCAATCTCCTCTTTTGGTATTGATCCGACCTTACATACAACCGATACCGTTTCAAAGCCCTGATTTTGGAGAATTCGGGCAACCACTGCCGCTTCCTTGTATAACCCTATGCAAAACACCAAGCCCAGACGGGTGTACCCCATCTTCCTGGCAAACTCGCATATTTCCTGTATCCTTGGTTTTGTCGGATGCATCACATATGGCCTTTTATCCCTTCCGGCATAACACTCACCCTCCTGAATAGAGGCCTGACGCGCAAATTCCCTGACGTTTGCTTTTTGATACTTCTTCTGTGCCTGTCCGGCAAGCTTCTTTTTCACAAGGGTAGGGCACCCTTTCGCTCCCTTTCCTTTTGGATTTATGCAGACCCTTTCCTTCGGCGTCAGAACGCAATTTGCGCAATCTGATAGATTATTGGTTTTCATAAATACCCTCCCTAAAGAATGGGATGTTGGTCATCAAAAAAAAGTCTCTCCTTAAATCAATGCGAGGCTGTCGGCGACGGCGAGGCCGGTTTGCGTAGGATAGAGGCACCCATCCTGGATCGATATCAGTCCTTCTTCCAGGAGCCTGTTCAACATTTCCTTTTTTTCAGCGAAGAGGTCGTACTGATACCGGTTCTTAAAATCCTCGAAGTTAACCCCTTTTTTGGTCCGGAAGCCGAGGTATAGCGCCTCCAATCTCAGCTGCGCCATCGTCAGGATCTCTGTCTCTTCAACAGGAGGAGTTCCCGCTTTGATCGCAGCAAGGTATTGATCGAGCAGGCGATGGTTCCACCAGCGACGATTGTCCCGGAAGGAGTGGGCTGAAGGGCCGAGACCAAGGTAAGGAGAATGGTCCCAATATTTTTGATTATGTCGGGAGGCATACTGCATTCCCCTCGCAAAGTTCGATACTTCGTAATGGATATATCCGGCATCTTCGAGGAACTCGAGACGTCTTTGTGAAGAATTCATACTGCAATTCTTCTCCGGGCATGAGAAACTCTCCGGCCTGTAATCTTATCCCCAATGGGGTTTTTGCTTCGAGTGTCAATTGGTAACAGGAGAGATGCTCCGGTGAAAAAGCCACGGCTTGTCTCAAGGTATTTAGCCATGAGTTCATGTCCTGTACCGGAACACCATAGATCAGATCGAGTCCAATATTTTGAAACCCGGCCTTTCTCGATGCCTCAATGGCTGAAAAGGCCTGATTTGCAGAATGCCTTCTTCCGAGAAAACCCAGCACTTTTCCATCAAAAGATTGGATTCCGATATTGATTCGATTGATTCCCATCTGACGCATCGATTCAAGTAGAGATTGATCGAGATCAGCCGGGTTCGTCTCGACAGTTATTTCCGAGTCCGCCATGAGATCGAAGTTTTTATGCACCCTTGTCAGGATGCCTTTTAACTGTTTGGGGCTGAGAAGGGAAGGGGTTCCACCTCCGATGTAGAGTGTATCAAAAACATCGAACCTGTTATGGTACAGCTCCATCTCTTTGAAGAGAGCGCTTAGAAAATCCGGAATAGAAGGGGTAGATGTTGAGGAATAGAAATCACAGTAGTGGCATTTGTTAATGCAAAAGGGAATGTGAATGTAAATAGCAGGAGTTTTTAAGTCCATAGGTAATAATCAGTCCATAATTGAATAGACATCTGTTCGCCCCACCCCCACTCTTTCCCTCCCCCTGAAGGGGAGGGAAACCATTATGTTCCTCCCCATTCAAGGGGGAGGTTAGGAGGGGGATGGGGATTTGCCGGAGCAGTATAATTATGTCTCCTCAATTATGGCCTCATTAGTAAGTCCGATGAAGGTTAAGGTTCAGGTTTAGTTTAAGGTTAAAGTCTTAACCTTAGCCTCAACCTGCTTTTTAATCATCCGTGTTCGTTTTCAAAACAGCTAAAAATGCGCTCTGAGGAATGGACACCGACCCGATTGTCTTCATCCTCTTTTTGCCTTTCTTCTGCTTCTCCAGAAGCTTTCGCTTACGGGTAATATCCCCTCCGTAGCACTTTGCGGTGACATCCTTGCGGAAGGGAGAGATCGTGGTACGGGCGATGATCTCTCCTCCGATCGCTCCCTGAATCGCAATTTTAAACATCTGCCGGGGAATTTCTTCCTTTAATCTTTCGCAAGCATGCAAAGCACGGGGACGGGCCTGCTCGCGGTTGACAACCTGTGATAAGGCATCGACCTTCTCGCCGTTGACCAGGATGTCCACCAGAACCAGAGTACTTTCTCTGTAGTCAAGGACCTCGTAATCAAATGACCCGTATCCCTGGGTGATGGATTTGAAACGATCGTAAAAATCATAGATTACGTCGGCCAGAGGCATCTCATAGGTCAACTCCACGCGACCCGGGCCCAGGTAGTTCAGCTTTGAATTTTCACCCCGTTTTTCCAGGCAAAGCTTTATGACCGCACCCAGATATCTTTCGGGCATGAGCAGCGTGGCGCGGATATAAGGCTCTTCTCCTTTTTCAATGGCGCTTGGGTCCGGATAGTGGGCGGGATTGTCAACGAACTCGACGCTTCCATCTTTCAATGTAAACCGGTAGCGAACGCTCGGAACAGAAAGAATGATGGAAAGATCGTATTCCCGTTCTATCCTTTCCTGGACGATTTCGAGATGGAGGAGACCGAGAAACCCGCACCGGAAACCCTGTCCCAAGGCAATTGAGGAGTCTTTTTGATAGACGAAGGCCGCATCATTCAATTTATATTTCTCAAGGGCGACGGCAAGGTCTTCGTAGTCCTCAGGAGCAATGGGATAGATGGAGGAGAAGACTACCGGTTTGAATTCCTTAAAGCCGGAGAGGGGCTTGTCACAGGGTCGGTCGTCGAGCGTAATCGTGTCGCCGATGTGTACATCCGATACGGTTTTGACACTTGCAAAGATATAACCCACCTCTCCGGCAGAGATCTTGTCACGTTTTTCTCTGGCAAGCAGGAATCGCCCTACCTCTTCGACCTTATAAGTCGCCTGATTGGACATCAGGCGGATGATATCCCCATTCTTCACGGTTCCATCAAAGACGCGGCAGTGGATGACCGTCCCGCGAAAAGAATCGTACTGGGCATCGAAGATCAGCGCAGCAAGCGGCGCATCCGGGTCTCCTTTCGGAGGAGGGATTCTCTTAACAATGGCCTCCAGAATTTCTTCGATGCCTATTCCTTCTTTAGCCGAGCATTTTAGACAGCTGAAAGGATCCAATCCCAGCTCCGAGTCGATCTGTTCAATCACCCGGTCCACATCTGCGGTAACAAGATCGATCTTATTGATGACCGGAATGATTTCCAGGTTGTTTTCCATGGCTAAATAAAGATTGGCGATTGTCTGAGCCTGCACGCCCTGGGCCGCATCAATCAGAAGAAGGACGCCTTCACAAGATGCGAGGGAGCGCGAGACCTCATAAGAAAAGTCGACATGGCCCGGTGTATCGATCAAATTGAGAACATACTCCTCTCCATCCTTGGCATGATAGGGCAGGGCAATGGCCTGACTCTTGATGGTGATCCCCCGCTCGCGCTCAATGTCCATATTATCCAAAATCTGGTCCTTGAAGTTTCGTTCATCGACCATGCCGGTATATTGAATGAGGCGGTCCGCAAGAGTCGATTTCCCGTGATCGATATGTGCGATGATGCTAAAGTTTCGTATATTTTTCATCGATTGCTTAAGAAAATGTGTTTCAAATCCCCCCCTGCCTACCGGCAGGCAGGCGTGTCGCGTGTCCGTGACTAATACATACGTGTTAAATCATTTCACATGTAGCGCAAGGCTTTAGCCTTGCTTAAAGCAACCCTAAAGGGTCGCCCTGCAAAATATTTAATGCGTTTGTATTAGATACAATGAATTCTAAGTTATTTTTCTCCAAAAATCTCCTTCACGTTCTTTATGTGCAGTTTTTTAAAGAAGACGCAATGGCTTTCAGCATTCGGTTTTCAGTTCTCAACATTTCGAAATCCCTGCCTACCGGCACGCAGGCGAATTCCCCGCCTGCGCGAAGCCGCTTCGGCGAAGGCAGGCGCAATTAGTATTTAAAATTCCCCCTGTCTTCCCACCTCCCCATCTCCTTATCGGTTTGCCACCTTATCCATTACAAAGAACGGTGCGTGATTCGAGGTGAATACGGGTGGGTCTCTTCTCAAAATCGGCGCTATGGCAGGATGTCTCTTGAATTCCTTGTCCAGGAATTGCCTGATCAGTTGCCTGCTCCATCCTTTCGGATGATCGAAACTCGTATAAAGGGAAAGGTCTCCATCATAAAAGGCTCTTGTTTCCATCTGTTGGACCTCCGGCCCGTAGATCGGCATGTTGAAGATGGCGAGATTCAAGAAACCAATGCAGTCGTGGTGCTTCGCAACAAACTCGAGGGTTTTTCGTGCTTCTGTCAGTCCTTCCGAAGGCGTTCCAAAAAGAAGATAGACATAGGTGGAAATCCCTGCCTTTCTCAGATTTCTTAAAGCCAATGAAGCCTCGTGAAGATCGATTCCCTTTTGGAGAGAGTCGAGCGCGCTCTGGTCTCCTGATTCCAGACCGAGTTTTAACGTCACGCATCCTGATTGCCTCAGGGCCACGCAAAAATCCGGATCAGTTAGATGGCGAGTAATTCTGGCAAAACCGTACCAGGGGGCGCCCGGAGGGTGTTTACAAATTTCGTTCATCAGCGGCGGACTGATGGCGTTGTCCAACAAATGGATAAGAACCGGCTTATGTTTATCGACCAGGTGGAGAAGATCATCGATTACCTTGTTCGCAGGAATGGCATCATAAGAATTTGCCTCGGCCCTCTCCGGACAAAATGAACACTTATTCCAGTAGCATCCGGTTGAAGTGCTGTAAGGAAGAATCGGCCCGGGCGCAAAGTAATCTCTTAAGGGGAGAGAATCGTAATTCGGCCTGAAATGATTATCTTTGGAGGGTCTTATTCCCGAAAATGAAAGCAAAGCGGTTTCCCCCGGACCAGCCACAAGATGATCCACCAGGCCCTTAAAGGGAGTCTTCCAATGGGGGTTTTTCATCCACGAAGTCACAAGCCCTCCGCCCAAAACCAATTTTACTCCAGGGTACTCCCGCCTGAGAAAACCGATCATTGCAAACGTACACAGGGCCTGGGTTAAATAATTGAGCGAAAATCCGACGATTGAAGGTTGCTCGCTTTTCAAATAATCAGCGAGCCGTTCTTTAAAATAGGGATAGAAGGGATTGTTTTCCGGATTTTCTGCGGCTCTAATAAGATCTGCACTCCTTGCGGGAGAGAGTTTTTCATGTTGATAATTCGCCAAACCGAGACGTACACAACTGGATTGTCCCGCCATCTCGAGAAGCCGGTTCATGTCCTTAATGGCCCGGCGATAACGGCCGTCATCCTGGTAAGCGTCCCAACAGTTTAACGAGGCGAGGTGTCTGGAAAGATGGCGGGCTGCCCGGCGAGTCCAGGTATCCGATGGCGCAAGTGGAGTGTTCAGTAGGTAGAGAAGGCCCTCTAAATTTGCATCCAAGGCCGTGTAACCTACCCCGTGGTGATTCAGAACACCGCAGAGTTTTGCTATACCCGCTGGAGGTTCACACGGCTTGACAACGGGAGCATAGATGAGAATCATAGGAATGCGATTTCCCCTCTTAACTCCCCTTCATCCCCCCTTAGTTTAAGGGGGGAATTGAGGGGGGTTACGACGGCGACGAGAGATTATGCGCAATCAACCCGAAACGGAGGATACCCTCTGGGCACGCCTGCGAGACAGGTAACCCCGCCTAACCTCCCCTTAAATAAGGGGAGGAAAAAAAACAGTCTTCGCTGGGAAGGAGCAAGACCTTTTTTAAATAATCCCGGCGGAGTTTAAATGCCACGCCGGAATTTCCAACGGGGTTTACTTGAACCTGGTAAGATGGTTTTTGCCTAAAAGGGGTATTTCCCTGCTTTGATCACGGCGTCGGCAATCTCCCTTCTTAGCATCACCGTGTTGATGGGAGTAAAGCGAGCCAGCTTCTCGAGGACAGACAACTGGGTCCTAAGTGCATCCGGATCGGCAATGGCAGAGAATGCCTGTTTTGCGAAACTCATTATCCGGCCAAACGAATCATTGACAAAAACCTTCACCATGGCCTTTTGAACCTGGGATTTCTCGTCTCCAAACCTTTGCATTGTCTTCAACGCCCGCAGCAGGCCGCTTTCCATGGCGAAGACCTCGATCGCCATATCGCTGATCAGACCCACAATCTCCTGTTCCTCTGCCAACTTCACCCCAAACTTCTGAACCGCAGCCCCTGTAATCATGAGGGCGATCTTCCTTGACATGCCCACCATCTCTTTCTGCATGCTCAACTTCTCATCATCCGTTTGCACTTTCGGCTGAAGGGTAGGGAGCTCATTTGTAACTTTTTGCGCCGCATCGAACACGGGGAGGCGATTCTTCATGGCCCGCTTTATCAGCATATCCACGATGAGGAGACGATTAATCTCGTTTGTTCCCTCCACAATTCGGCTGATTCGTGAATCTCGATAGCCCCGCTCAGCAGGAAACTCGTGGATATATCCGTAGCCTCCGTAAATCTGGACAGCTTCGTCGGCAACATAACCAGCCATCTCCGAACAAAAGATCTTAATGATCGAGTCTTCAATGTTATATTCCTCGACCCCCCTCGCCGTCTGAATCCCAACATCTTCAGCATGGCGGGCGATATGTCGGAGAATCAGATCGGTTAGGCCTGCGGTTCGGTAAATCATGCTCTCCATGATAAACGTTCGAATCGCCATCTCTCCGATCTTCTGTTTGATCAGACCGAATTCGGCAATCGGCCTGCCGAATTGAACTCTCTGTTTCGCATACGTGACCACTTCCTGCACACCTTTTTTCGATCCCCCCAAACAACCTGCACCCAGGATGAAACGGGCGATATTCAGGACGTTTAACGCCACAATATGGCCCTTGCCCACCTCACCGAGAAGATTCTCCACCGGGACCTTCACATTGCTGTAAATCACGCTCCGGGTCGAGGAGCCTTTCATCCCCATCTTATTCTCTTCTTCGTCTAACGAAACCCCTTCGAACGCTTTCTCGACAATGAAGGCGGTAAATTTTTCTCCATTCACCTTGGCGTACGTGACGAACGTATCGGCAATGCCTGCATTCGTGATGAACTGCTTCTGGCCATTCAGAATGTAATATTTTCCATCGGAGCTGAGGGTAGCCGTCGTCTTGGCGTTCAAGGCATCGGAGCCTGCCTGGGGTTCTGTCAGGGCATAGGCGCCGATGAACTCTCCAGTGGCCAACTTGGGCAGATAGCGAATCTTCTGGTCTTGATTGCCGAAGAGGGTTATGGGAAGGATACCGACGCCGGAATGGACGGAGTAGGCAGCCATAAAGGATCCCCCTCCCCGGGACAAGTTCTCCATCAACAGGATGACACTGATCTTATCCAGATCCTGCCCCCCGTACTCCTCGGCAATATCTCCGGATAGAAAGCCTAATTCTCCTGCTTTCCTGAGCAGGCCTGGAACGAGCCCCTCTTTCTTTTCTTCAATATCGTCGGCTACGGGTAGAACTTCCCCTGCCACAAATTCCGTCGCCGCCTTTGCAACCAGTCGCTGTTCTTCAGTAAAATCCTCAGGCGTAAAGATTTCCTGGGGTGAAATCGATGTGATCAAGAATTCTCCCCCTTTAATATACTTCGGTTGTTGCATGACATCCTCCAAATCTTTAGCTAACGCGCCTTCCAGTTAATCCAAGATCCTCATTCTCTGCTCGGGGCTTTGGCTTGGAGGGATGAATCGAAGGCGATAGTAATTCTCTTCAATTCTTCCGATGTATTCTCCCGAAGAATCGCCGACTGGGGTTCCAGTGACCTCGTAGGCGTCCCTGCGCCCGACGGATATGAGGATTTTTCCGCCGGATTCCACAATAGCAACGCCCTCTTGGTCACCCGATAGTTGCCCCGCGAAAACATGCCCCTTATACCGGAGAATGCGGGAAACTTTGTGCTCTTTCATATCGACAACGTATTCTCCCTCTTGATGCTGAAGGCGGAGCCAGGGGCCTCCTTGTTGATTTGCAGGGTACCAGTAAATGTTGATCAAAGTGAGACTTCGACTGTCAGAGGGCAGGGATCGCCCAACCACGGTCGATCCTTTGGTAAATTTCAATTTGTATTCGTATGGACTTAGGGAAGGGTGAATGCCATGTCGGAGAAACGTCAGAGTGCCATACTCCGGAGGAATGGGGATCGTACACGAGATCTGTAGCGGCAAGTATCTATAAGCCTTCTTGATATAGGGTTTGGTTGTTTCCCCAAGTGGAGGGTATAGGTAAAGTGCAACAATGACAAAGAGCAGGGTAACTACGACGCATATAATGAATCCAACGAGAAAGATTCTAAGAACCCTTTTCATGGTCTTACCTCGTCTTTCCTTCCACCTGCCGGACACGAAAGTGAGCGAAGTAGGTTGTTCCACTTGGAATAAGATTGTCTTTGCGGTTAGCAAAGTATCTTGCTCTTCTTTCCTTGGGTGAGAGATTTTCAATAAGTTCAAAACCAAGATCCTCCATCTCGGTAACCAGTATATCTGGATCGAAATGAGTGATCATGGGTTCGCCATGGTGTGCGGCAAGACGCCGGATCTTATTCATTCTCTTCAGCTCCTTTGGATTCATGAGCCTATCAGGGATAATATAATCGAAAACAATCTCGCTTTCAGGAGCCGCCAATGAAAGTAAAGACCGAAGCGTTTTGAACACAGCATCACGAGTAAGATAACGGATCGTGCCAAGCCATGAAAAAAAGGCAGGCACCTCACGGATGTAAGAGGAGCGCTTCAGGGCATCAGCGACGGTTTCCTTCTCCAAATCCACTGGAATGAATTCGAGGTTCTTCGGCAATTCAAGATTGAGCTCCGAAAGCCTTTGTTTTTTTGCTTTTTGCGTTGCCGGATGATCCAGCTCAAAGATCTTAATGGAATCGGATAGGTCTCTGCGGCGTAAAGCAAACGAATCGTAACCTGCCCCGATGATTGCATATTGTGTCATACCCCGGGCAATTGCCTTCTCTAACTTTTCCTCATTATAGCGACTCCGGTCCACAGAGTGGGCATGCAGAGGACGAAGATGACGATATAATGTTGAACGCATCAGGAGACCAATAAGGGGATTTTTCAGAAATCTCCTTCGGCGGGGACTTAAAAAATCAATGGCAAAAGAATCTTCAAACATGATTGGATCATCATAAAGTAAATGCTTCGCTCTTGCATACGCAACCCATTCAGCAGTTATGCTTCGCTTTTCTTCTCTCATAGTCCAACCGCCACAATTCCTTTGAATATCTAATCGAACGTTATTTCTTATATTGCTGCTTCGTTTTCTTTGAGGAGGAGACCTTCCCGTCCCTTTAAGGTCCCCCTGCCTTCCCAAAAGGTCTCGTCAACCCCCCGTTTTTGTGGTGTTAATATATCCTACATTTAAGCTTTTTAAAAGTCCGGATTTAGGGATGGGTTCAAAAATCTGTGTAATCCTTTCTGAGAATCTGTGTAATCAAGCGAGTGAAAGCTTATTTTTCAGGCTCTCCCGCTTCTACCTTGACAAACATGGGCGGTAATAACTAACTTTAAACTGAAAGTTTTTGGGGTTTCTGAGACAGAAATAACAACGTCCACAAGTGATAAAAAGTGAGCCAAGGAAGGAGGAAAAGACAATGGAGAACGATCAAAGAAAAGATTCCAAACTCTTGAGAGGACTTTTTGTTGGCGGTGTTTTGGGTGCGACAGCAGGTTTCTTATTGGCTCCCAAAGCTGGAAAAGAACTGAGATCAGGAATCAGGGAGAAGACAAACAAGGCTTTAGGGGAGACAAAGCGGTTATACTCGGAAGGCCGCACAAAGTTCGAAAATGTTCGTGCGTCTATTACCGGGAGAAGAGAAGGGGCTTAACTGAGTGGGATCGGGTCGCCCGAAGAAATAATGGGGGATGCCTGAGAAAAATTGAGAGGTTAGGAGGGCAAGATCGGTAAAATACACTGACAAACCCGGGGCTTCAAGCCGGATGCTTATGTTCGTCTGAGGGGTCCCGGGTTTGGTTCTTTGGATGAAATACAGCTTTTTCAGGATAAAAATACCAAGTTAACCTTATTTACTTTATTTACCGTTTCGGATGATTCTTAAATGGGATGATTCAAGGAGAATAGACGCGTGTCCTTTTATTAAAAGCGAATTTTGAAAATTCTCCCGGGTTTAGTGTGGGTGGTATCCCCCCTCTTAAGGCTAAGAGGGGGGAGGGGAGTTATGAAATTCCTACAAAAAGGAAAGGGGGTTTTGTCCTATGGCAGAAGATGAAAGCGGTCGCGGAGGATTTCTGCGAGGGTTCTTTATCGGGAGCGCGCTGGGAGCGATAGCCGGACTTTTATTAGCTCCTAAATCCGGAAAAGAGTTGAGGTCCGAACTTAAGCAAAAAGGGAGCGAGGTCCTTGAAGAAGCCAAGGGACTTTACTCAGAAGCGCAGCTTAAGGCGAAGACGATCCTTGACGAGGCTCAGCGTCGGGCCGAAGAATTGAAGAAAGAGGCCAATCTCCAGCTTGCAGAGGCACGGCTGAAGGCAAAAGAAGTGATCGAGGATGCAAAAACAGGTGTGAAAAAAGTGAAGGGAGCAGTGGAAGTAGGTTTGGAAGCTGCAAGGCAAGAGTTATCCAAGGGAGCAAAGAAGGACGAAACCAAGGCTTAAGCCGACCCTTCAACTCCCCGGTCAGAGGACCGAGGGCTCAGGGTCGGCCCTAAGGGATTTATCTTCTCCTGCCTTCGAACGCAGGAGCTGGCGCCGTCGAATGGGCCGAAGGGAGATCACAACCTATGTTGCAGACTATCAGTATCACTATCATTGCAGCCGCCGTAGTGGTTGTTGCTATTGTCCTCATTCCTGTTATCCTGCAGATCCGCCGAACCGCTTCCGCGGCTGAAAAATTATTTGAAACAGTTCGCATGGAGATTGTTCCTCTGAGCCACGACCTGACTGTCATTTCCAAGGAAGTCAGTAGTATCGTGCAATCCATCCATCGGCAGGTGGACAAAGTTGAGGAAGGGATTGCCACTGTTCAGGATGCTGCGGGGCGCCTGCGGGAGTTCGAGGAAGCAATATTAACCATTGCTGGGGGGCCCCTACTAAAGCTTCCAACGGTGATCAGCGCAGTGGTTCGAGGAATCGGGGCCTTCGTGCGGTTTTTTCGAAGGCCAGCCGCAGAATGATTAATGCAGGGAAGTAAAATCGAGGACTAAAACAGAGCTCGCAAAATTGCAGATCCTGAAGCGCGTTCAGGACGTGGTTCAGGATGCCCCGAAACAGGAATTCGAAATTCGTTCCTAAACTCCTCTACTTTTCCTGTGCATTATCCTCAGTCGAGATTAAATTCTAATAGAAGGTGTCTACTTGAAACGGGGTATGGAAGGCTTGCGATTTTCCTCCTGAGCCCAGACAGCGGAGTGGAGAACAGTCGTCGTAAGGGAGATTCAATCCATGCCGATCACAGTTAGAGTTAGAAAAGATTGAACTTCCATGGATAAAAAATTACTGAAAAATTCCAAGAAAGGAGTCATCAGTATGGATAAGCTTGATCCTGCATGCCCCGCAGAAAAGGCCTTCGCGTCAGAGCCTAACCATGTGGAATGTGAACTGCC
The DNA here is from genome assembly GCA_963765435.1 of uncultured delta proteobacterium. Lineage (GTDB taxonomy): Bacteria > Desulfobacterota > BSN033 > BSN033 > UBA1163 > UBA1163. The sequence continues at coordinate 1,224,957 of CAVXWK010000001.1, read as the reverse complement.
ACCTCTGTTTCGGCAAGAACTTCCTCAAATTGTGTCTGACCTCGTGGAAAGTTGCCAGGACAAGGATGCTTTTCATCACCTGAACCTGGTAGGATTGCCCTCCCGAGGGGTCGTGATTGAGATCATCGAGCGCCTTAAAAAGGTCCTCTTCCCCGGGTATTTTGGGGAACATGAGGTGGATAGTTTCAGTCTGGCCTACCAGATGGGCATCGAAATAAATACCCTTTTTGAACTCTTATCTAAGCAGATCACCCTGAGCATCCGCCATGAATGCCGCCGCCAGCAGATGGTCTGTACTTCCTGCTCGGAAAGGGGACAAAAGGAAGCCCTTACCCTGTTGAATAAATTGAAAGGTCTTAAAAAAATCCTGACCGAAGACGTTAGAGCAGCCTACCAGGGAGATCCGGCAGCGAAAAGCTTTGACGAGATTATTTTTAGCTACCCTAGCATTTTGGCCATCTTGACCTACCGAGTAGCCCACGAGCTTCATGATAAAGAGGTTCCTTTAATCCCAAGGATGATGACCGAATACGCCCATAGCGTCACCGGAATAGATATCAACCCGGGGGCGGTCATCGGTCGGCATTTTTTCATCGACCATGGTACTGGGGTGGTTATTGGAGAGACGAGTGTTATCGGCGACCACGTCAGGATTTATCAAGGGGTTACCCTGGGTGCCTTAAGTCTGCCCATGGAGGAAAAAGGTGATTTGCTTAGGAAGATGAAACGCCATCCGACCATAGAAGATCATGTAACTATTTATGCCGGCGCCACAATTTTAGGAGGGGAGACAGTGATTGGCGCCGGCTCCGTTATCGGAGGGAATGTCTGGCTAACCCGTTCGGTCCCGTCAGGCACGACGGTTATGATCGAGGCACCTAAGTTAAAATACAAAGAAGAAGGAAAGGAGAAGAGTAAGGAGTCTAATGGCTATTAACTCCAAAATGATAAGAACTCGCTTTAGGGTGAATTGAATAAAGAAGGGGACGCCGGTTCTAAAAAAACCTCACATACTTGCTTAAATTGGCCGATTCCTCATTACTGCTTCTGTGTTGTTCCAAAGATGTGCTCAAGTTGTCACCGGTCAAGGGCTGACCCCATGGGCGCACCATGGGCGCATGCAAGGCAATTAAAAGAATACAGAAGATATGGCCCACCAAACTCCCCAAAATATTCCGAGTAATGCTAGGCATTCGATGAAGAGGTAAAATACTCGAGTCGCAGATATCGACTTTCCTTCTGTTTTCTTATCTATCGAATCACGCAGGGCCTTGATCGGTTTAAACCTCCTAAAGTACCAAACGAAGATTCTGCCAGCTACCCATAAAATCGGCAATACGATAATTGCAACTATCCATACAAGCTCAGATTTTGGATGACGGCCCGAAATTAGCCAAATTCGTATTATTAGAAATATGGAACACGATATCCACAGGGCAGCAAAAGCGATAACCTCCATAAGATGGTCTGTTGTCTTGTTAAAGATCTCAAACCATCGTGGCCACTTTGGTTTCTCACTTATTATTGACAAAAGCGCCTCTTTATCTCTATAACGGAAACGAGAGGACATCCTATATTGTCCCTGTCAAGAGAGAAAACGAAAAACTTTTATCTTTTATAAAAACAATAACTTAGAAAACTGGTTTGATTGTAGGAACATTCCTCCCTTCGAATCCCTTTACGGATTCGCATCTGACTCGACGAATCTCTCGCCAACCACGAACTCTGAATCTCAGCGTTATCATTATCCGGTGTGACCCCTGATGTCAATAGTGGACACGAAGCGCTCTCTCATGCTGCAAGTTGCCTTGTATAGAACTGCCGCTCATAGACAACCGGAGAAAGGTACCCCAGCCGTGCTTGCCGTCTTTGCCGATTGTAGAATACCTCGATGTATTCCGTGATCTCCCGGATGGCCTGCTCTCTCGTCTTGAAGCGACAGTGATGGACAAGCTCATTCTTGAGCGTACCCCAGAAGCTCTCCATGGGAGCATTGTCGTAGCAGTCGCCCTTCCTGCTCATAGATGCTCTCATCTTGAACTGATCCACCAGCTTCCGGTATTCATGGGCGCAGTACTGACTCCCACGATCCGAATGGTGAATCAGGCCTGCTCCGGGCCGTTTGGCTGCCACGGCTCTGAACAGAGACTGGCTCACCAGGTTCTTGGTGAGACGATTGCCCATGGCATATCCAACGATTTCTCCCGTGCAGAGGTCCTTATGCCCTGCCAGATAGAGCCAGCCTTCTTCTGTGGGGATATAGGTAATGTCGCTGACCCAAACCTCGTTCGGCGTCGTTGCCTTAAACTGCTGATTGAGCAGATTCTGTGCCACAGGCAGAGCATGCTTCGAATCCGTGGTGGCCTTGAACTTCCTCTTCTGCTTACACCGTAACCCAAGCTTCTTCCTGATCCGTCTGATCCGGCAGATCCCGACCTTTACACCCTGTTCTTTGAGCTCATGCTGTAATCTCTCTGGACCGCACGTCTCACGGGTCCTCTTGTGGGCGGCTTTTATCTCTACTTCCAGCCTTCCCTCTTCCAGGACACGTTTGGAAGGCTTGCGCCTGAACCATTGGTAATAACCGCTCTTGGATACACGCAGAATACGGCACATCATCCCAATACAATACTTGAATCGCATTGCTTTCATGATCGCGTACCTGGCAGCGACTCCTTCGCAAAGTACACGGCCGCTTTTTTTAATATGTCTCGCTCCATCCTGGCTTCTGCCAGTTCACGCTTCACCCGGGCAAGCTCCATCTCTATTTCCGTAAGCGGCCTCTGGTGCTTTCCAACCTCCTTAAGCTTGCCTTCTCTGCTCGCCTTAACCCAGTACCGTATTGTCGAGGCCGCAACCGATAACCGACGCCCCACCTCCGGTATCTTTAATCCGCCTTCTGTTACGAGCTTCACTGCTTCCTCTCGAAGTTCCTTCGTGTAGATTGCTCTCGGAATCCTTTCCATTCTGACACCTCCGTCTTTAGTATTTTACCTCAACTTTGGTGTCCACAAAAGTCATCTTACCCCAGTGTGTCCCGCCAAAGCGGGACCGCCCAGCATCCTTTATTCAGATTCCAAAGTTCAGCGAGAGGCCCAGCATTGTCCCGTACGAGGTCTCCAATGAGCCTCCACGTTGGTTCTCGGACTCTCTCGTCGAAAATGACAAGTGTTTTTATTCGGCGTTTAGATAAGCCGGATTAAACGCCTCCTTTTTCTTCATCAAGGTCCAAGCAATCAGAAGCATTTTAGCCGATAGCTTGACGAGTATCTTCCCGTTAATTGCTTTCTCTTTCTCTCGACCACGTAGCTTGCTCGTATAATAGCGCATAAAACCCCGATTCTTCGTTGAAGCAATGAAAGCTGCCTGATACAAGGCATAGCGAAGATCGGCCTTGCCTTGTTTCGAGATTTGAGGAATCGCCTGAGCCGAATTCTTCCCACTTCGGTTCGCACTGAGGTCCAACCCCGCCTGCTTCAACACCTGCTTCCCGTTCTCAAATCGGTCCGGATCTCCTATCGCTCCCAGAACCTTTGCGGACACATCTGGACCAAACCCAGGAATCGTCAAAAGGAAGGGGTACTCCGGATATCGCTTACAGAGTTCCTCGATTCTGTCTTTCGTCTCTTTGATCATCTCTCGAATCTGCCTCAACCCTTCCACCATCACTTTTGCCTCATGTTCCAGCCCGGGCACTTCGTCACAGCCTATCGACTCCCCAGCTTTCTCCCAGAGGGCCTCTAAGCGCCGTCTCTTCTCCATCCTGACCCGTCGGGACGTCACCCTCTCTATAAATGGGTCAACGTCTATTTCCGTAATATGGGAGGCCGGGAAACACCACCTCACAATGGCCAATCCCTGCGCCTCCGATCGCCCATAGTGGCTGTCCAGCTCCGGAAAGTATTGCGCAATCAAATGATTCCGAATTCGAACCCGGTAGCTCTGCTCTTGTCTCTTCAATCGCCGCTTCAACGAGAGCAATCCTCGCAGCCCCCGCAGCTCCGCCGTGGGATACTCGTAATACAAGCATTTCCCTTGGGAGATTAAATCTGCCACATTCGCCGAATCTTTATCGTCATGCTTGTCCCACCGCCCGTCCAGTGATTCCCGGTTGTGCTTCGCCGTCACCCCGGAGACCAAGACCACCATCCTCCCCATGTGGATTAAGTATTCCCCCAACGGCTTATGGTAGTTCCCCGTCGGCTCCATCCCATAGACCACCTTTTTCAGCCCATGTCGCACCCGCAGGGCCTCCGTCTGATCCAGAAGCTTTCCAAACCCCTCCCCGTCGTTGCTGAAAACAAGTCGCCTCAAAAGCGTCTTCCCTGTCGCGGTCCCGAAAAAAGCGTGGTGCCGATCCTTCGCAATATCGATCCCCACGATCAAGTGCTCCTCCGATTGCCTGATCTCCTACCTCAGTTGACGAAATTCCTCTAGCCGGTTACGATTTACTTCATCCATTGGAAACCTCCTGTCTAAGTTTTTTTTGAAGCGCACACTTCAACTCTTAACAGGAGGTTTCTTTTTTAGGTAGACTGGTATTATACTTTTCCCATTTTATTATTGAGAGTCTACCCTTGCTCTCCAGATATATATAACGTTGGTTCTAAAACAACCTAAGACATTTACTTAAATTGCCGGAGCGATCCCGTTTGAATTCTGTCGAATGCGCGGACCCGACCCGTATAACTTCTCTTTGGAAATAAAACCAAAGGCTTCAATTTCGACGGTAGTCTACTAAATTAGGGACAGAGTGTCAATGAGAATTGGGGGAGATTAGCGGACGGTTTTGGGGACGGTTCTCATATTCATCATTGAGGGCAGATAGGTGCATACCGTTTCCTTTACCAGAGGTCGTCGGCATGGAATGCCGTCGCTACAAATTCAAAATGGCAAATCCGAAATAAATAATTCTACAAATATCCTTGTTTTTTTAGGTTGACCATTAGGATGGAGACGGCGGCGGGAGTGACACCGGAAATTCTTGAGGCCTGGCCGAGGGAATGAGGTTTAATTTTCTTCAGCTTCTCCATGACCTCTGTGGTGAGTCCTATCACAGAGCTGAAATCAAATTCTTCCGGGAAGCTCACGTCCTCCAATCTTCTAAACCTTTCGATCTGTTCCATCTGTCTCTTCATATATCCGTCATATTTTACCTGAATCTCGACCTGCTCCTGTATGGATTCTGGAAAAGCTTCAAGGCTTCGATCAAGGTGAAAGAGGTGCGTAAAATGGATTTCAGGTCTTTTCAATATTTCTTGAAGCGACGAGTCCTTTTTCAGGGTGGCGCTTCCCCATTGTTGGAGGATCGCGTTATTTTCCATCGTCGGATTGATTCTGAGAGATGAGATTCCGGATAGCGCTTTTTCGATTGCCACCTTCTTCTCCAGAAAGATTTCGTAATCCTTCTTCTTCACCAATCCTACTTCATATCCTTTTTCTCGCAATCTCAAATCGGCATTGTCTTCTCTCAAATGAAGACGGTATTCCGCACGGGAGGTAAACATGCGGTAGGGCTCGGCAGTCCCTTTGGTGACCAGGTCATCGATCAAAACACCGATATAGGCATCGGAACGCTTCAAGATGAGAGGTTCCTCTCCTCGAATATAAAGCGAGGCATTGATCCCGGCCATTAATCCTTGTGCTCCTGCCTCCTCGTAACCCGACGTTCCGTTTATCTGTCCGGCATGGAAGAGCCCTCTGATCTTCTTGGTCTCAAGAGAAGGCTTCAGCTCCGTGGGATCGACAAAATCATATTCAATGGCATAACCCGGCCGGATAATCTCGACCTGTTCAAGGCCTTTGATCGACCTCAGCATTCGAATCTGGATATCCAGAGGAAGGCTGGTGGAGATTCCGCTCGGATAAATTTCATCGGTATTTCGGCCGTCGGGTTCTAAAAAGATCTGGTGTCTCTTCTTATCCGAAAAACGGACGACTTTATCCTCAATCGACGGACAATATCGCGGTCCGATGCCTTTGATGATCCCGCAGTAGAGAGGGGAACGGTCGAGACCGCTCTTTATAATTTCGTGGGTGATGGGATTCGTATAAGTCATGTGGCAGGGAACCTGTTGAACACCGATCTTTTCTGTTGAGAAGGAAAAAGGAATGGGCGGTTCGTCCCCGTATTGAGGTGTGAGCTGAGAGAAATCAATGGTATTGCGATTGAGTCTCGGAGTGGTTCCGGTCTTGAGCCTTCCCATTCGAAACCCCAATCTCTTGAGCGATTCTGATAAACCGATGGAGGGTGGATCACCCATCCTGCCGGCTTGAAAATGATCGAGGCCGATGTGGATCAAACCATTCATGAAGGTCCCCGGGGCAAGGATCAAGGTTTTTGTCAGAACGGTTTCACCTGAATCCGTCTTGACACCGACCACCCGATTTTCATCAATTAGAATTTCCTCTACAGTGGCCTCTTTAATCGAGAGATTCTCTTGATTCTCAACAGTCTTTTTCATTTGCAGCCGGTATTCCTGGCGGTCCACCTGAACTCGTGAAGAGCGAACCGCAGGACCTCTCGTATTATTGAGCTGGCGGAACTGTATTCCTGTTTCGTCGGTGGCCTTCGCCATTTCTCCACCCAGTGCGTCGATCTCTTTCACCAGATGGCCCTTTGCCAGTCCACCTACGGCAGGGTTGCAGGACATATAACCAATCTGTTCGACTCTTTGAGTGATAAGAAGGGTAGGGTGGCCTACACGGGCGCAGGCCAGGCAGGCTTCGATTCCGGCATGCCCTCCACCGACGACCACCACATCAAACTTAGTAGCGACAGACAGCATGTTCTTATCAACGCTCGCTAAAATAGATTACTCATCCACTCCTGAAATTCCAATAACCAAATTTCAAATCTCTTCCCATCATAAAATCCCTCCCAACCTTCCCTGCCTACCGGCAGGCAGGCTTTGCCAAAGGGGGAAAATAAAAATGAGCCAACTTTAGTTTGGGTATTTTTTGCTCTGCGCTCCGCCCTATGCGGTTTTTGTTCCCCGACAGGCTTTCACGCAGACACCACAGATATTATGGCTGAAGTGGAGGGTTTTGGCAAAGGTTCTCAGTTGTTCGTAACATCGAAGGTGATCGAAGTCCTCTTGTCGTTCCTTAATCGCCCCTGCCGGACAGACAGACAGGCAATGGTGACAGGAGCCGCAATTATTCAGTGATTGCGAATCGATCTTAAGAGGAAGATCGGTGAGAATGGTGACCAGACGAATATGCGAACCGAATTGCTCGTTGACGAGGAGGTTGTTTCGGCCTATCCATCCCAATCCCGCAGCCCGGGCCACGTGTTTATGGGAAAGGTGTCCCCTTTGGTTTTTCCAATCCAGCAATTGGGAGGCAGGGATGGGCATGGCCTGGTATCCTAGATTTTGAATTGTTGAAGTCACAATCAACCCGATGGTGTCGAGAAGAATGTTGGCTCTCTGGTAGTGATGGAAATAGAGTGGCGTGGGTTGGTTTTCAATTTCTTCCAGGATCGCATCGGAAAGATGATATCCCACTGAGATAGCGTAAGGAAGTCGATCCGGCAAGGAAAGGGGAAGAAGCATTTCTTCCTTTTTAAAAGAGCGAAGATCTGCTACTCCAAACAGGGAACCTCCCTGTTGATGGCAAAGGGTTTTGAGCTTTTCAACGTTTTTCTCAGGATTCGTCACAGGTAAATTGTTACTTCTGAGTAGATTTATTGCAAGGGCTCTGCGAATGCGGATTTCGCCTGCCTTCGCCGAAGCAACTTCGCGCAGGAAGGGAGCTCGGATTGCGGAATAAACAGCCGCAATCGTCAAGCTTGAAGTTCTGAGCTTATTATGGGTCTCAAAATTGGGTTGACATAGTCATTAGAAAATCTCCCCTCGCCCCTCTTTGCCAAAGAGGGGCAATTCCTCCCTTTGGAAAAGGGAGGTTGGGAGGGATTTTACAAATCGATGTCGCCATTATTCTGAGACTGTTAATAGTTCCATCGGTAAGAAAACCCGAACTTCGAATTCCGCATTCCGCAATCGAACTAGCGGGCTTTGATTTTCAGCTCTTTCATCTTCTTACGAAGGGTGTTTCGATTGATCCCTAAGAATTGGGCAGCAGCAATTTGAACATGGTCCACCCTGTTTAAGGCGGACTTGATCAAAATCTTTTCTACCAGTCTAATAATATCATTGTAGATCTTCATCTTGGTCTTTGTCTCCACATACGGATCGATCTTATTCAGAACTTCTACCAGCTTCTGTTCTAAGAGCTCATCCAGCAGATGAGATCTTGCCTTGGGCTTCCCATCTTTTGGGTGAGATCCGGCCATTTTCTGGTGATAATTCTTGATGGCTGGGGACAGGATGACCGACAAAATGGATAGGAATTGGAAATCCTCAACAAATTCGTTTCCGGGACCGTAGAGGGAGTTTACATTGATCACCCCCATCGACTCATCATCTGTAACGAGAGGGACACAAAGCAAGGGAGGTTGGATCTTTTCAACCCCTTTCTGAATCTTCATCATCTCTTCATAGAGTGGCTCCTGGCTCAAATTCTGAATCACCATGGGCTGCCGTGATCCAAGGACTTTGCCTATCGTCCCTTTTTGGCTGCTGCATGTGAGAGGGTGGGTTTCTTTTTCGATCCCGTAAAGGGCCTCCACGTGGAGAGAATCTTTTTGCGGGTTTTGGAGGAAAAGGGCCGAATACTTGATTGAAAAATAGCCAGACAGGATTGCGATCACCCTAAGAAAATAGTCTTGGAGGTGGTTCAGCGGAGGAAGCAGGATAATCTCGTAGAGGCTTCTCAATTCGGGATTTGACTGAGGATTGCTGAGGGATGTGGAAAGCATGTCGGGCTCCTATCCGGTGGAACTTGAGGGAAGTATCGGCGACATGGTTAATCCTATATAAATTGAATTCCAATTTCAAGAAAAATTTATAAGGTTTTTCTTTACACCATTTTACACTTGAAGTGTCATCATGAATTCATTAAAATCGACTCGATATGGCCGCAAAGGTTGAGACGGACCGGCCTCGGGTCGTGATCCTCCTCGGTCCTACGGGAGCGGGGAAATCCCGGTTAGCGATCGAATGGGCGGAGGAATTGGGGGGTGAAATCATCGGCGCTGATTCGATGCAGGTTTATCGGTACATGGATATCGGCACGGCCAAACCCACACCCGAGGACCAAAGAAGAGTACGGCACCACCTGATTGACCTGGTGACCCCTGATCAATCTTTTCACGCTGCCCTCTATCGAACCTTAGGTCGGAAAACGATTGATCAATTATTTCAGAACAGGAAACCCATTTGGGTCGTCGGGGGAACCGGCCTCTACATCAAAACCCTGACTCAGGGACTCTTCTCCAGTCCTCGAATCGACCCCCGGGTGAGAGAGAACCTGAGAGGGGAAGCAAAGGAGAAAGGGGGCGCTGCCCTTTATGCGCGTTTGAGAAAAGTCGATTCGCAAACGGCCCTTCGTCTTCATCCCAATGACCTCTTTCGAATTATCCGGGCTCTGGAGGTCTTTGACTCGACGGGAGTCCCCATCTCTTTTTATCGGGAACAACATCGTTTTGGGGAAAGACCCTATGTGACTTTGAAAATTGGCCTGGAGATGAACCGGGACATGCTCTATCGTCGCATCGAGGAGAGAGTTGATCACATGATCGAAAAGGGGCTCCTGGGAGAGGTGGAGAGGTTGATGGCGATGGGGTACGGCCGTGAATTGAAGCCGATGCAAAGTTTAGGTTATAAACAGATGGTTCAATTTCTTTCGAAAGAGATCGGGTGGGATGAAGCGGTCCGACAGATGAAAAGGGATACGCGTCATTATGCCAAGCGACAATGGACATGGTTTAAGGCCGATCCTGAGGTTCACTGGTGGGATGAGTCGGCGGATCGGGGGAAAATGTTTCTCGAAGTCAGATCCTTTTGGGAAAGGGGAGGGCCCATGGCATGATGAAGAATCAGATGAACATCCAGGATCAATTTCTCAATCGCATCCGGCGTGACCGGAAACATGTGGTGATCGAATTGACCACAGGTCACAAGATGGAAGGAGTCATCCTCAGCTTCGATAATTTCTGTATCATCCTCCGAGGACAGACGGATCAGCTGGTCTATAAACATGCCATCTCCTCCATCTCGCCCGGCGAGAAAATAGAGTTTCTTGAGGCAAAATAGAATTGCGCTTCTATCCCTGCCCACCGGTTCCCTGCCTACCGGCAGGCAGGCGGTCCCGACCGAGAGCGGGGCAGACGGGTGCGAACCATGAAAATCGCAAATCCCCCCTTGCCCCCCTTTAGCAAAGGGGGGTTGTGGGGGGATTTGGATATTAAAAGTTGGTTATTTTTTGATGATGGATGTTGGGAGCTTGGTCGTAAATGATGTATTGAGTCAAAAGACGGTTTACTTTGATTGTCATTCCGGGCTTGACCCGGAATCCAGTCTCTTCAATCCCGCCAAAGGCAGAACTGGAGTTTACCCCGTACTTGATACGGAGCGGGAATGACGCCTCAGTAACTAATGTAAAGAAGCGTTGGACGCGATACGGTAGGTTGATTAAAGTGTGAATCAGAGGTCAGGATGATGGATGATTTCGACGTCAAGCCAATATTAGAAAGCCTCCTTTTCGTCTCAGATTCTGCAATCCGGCTCGAAACCATTATCGAGATCCTGCCCGAATCGAATAAGGAAGCCATTTTGGAAGGGATTCGTCAGATTCAAGCGGAATATGAAGATCGTTCCAAGGGGATAGAGTTGACGGAGATCGCTGGAGGATATCAATTCCGGACAAAACCCGGTTTCGCAGGATGGGTGAACCGGCTGAAAAAAATGAAGGCAGTTAAGCTGAGCCAGGCTGCTCTGGAAACATTAGCCATTGTCGCCTATCGCCAGCCCGTCATCCGGCCTGCTATCGAGGAGGTTCGGGGAGTCGACTCCGGGTCTGTTCTTCATACTCTCTTGGAAAAGGGCTTAATCAAGATGATGGGCCGAAAGGACCTGCCGGGACGTCCCATTGTCTATGGTACCACCAAGACCTTTCTCGAACTCTTCAGCCTTAATACGCTTTCTGACCTTCCCAGTCTCCAGGAAATCCAGCCCCCGCCGGCCCCGGAAGAAATAGCTAAGGAAGAGATGATAAAAACCGACAGCGCGCCTCTCCTCCCTGATTCAAACCCGACGATCAACGAAACGGAGAAGTAGGACTGGATGGGAGGAAGGCCAGAGTTATCTCGTAAAATTGATTTTGAAGGTAGGTCGATTGGAAAATCCCCCTTCGTCCCCCTCTTCCAAAGGAGGAAATTGAAAGTCTCCCTTTTGTAAAGGGAGATTTAGAGGGATTTTCTCAATCCTTCCTTCTGGTGTTTTGGAGCCTCCGGAGAGTGGGGAAACTCGATTGGCACTGGAACGGATTCAAAAGATTTTAGCCAAGGCCGGGATCGCCTCGAGGAGAGAGGCCGAGAGGATGGTGCTTGAAGGCAGGGTGTTGGTCAACGGTAAAATCGTTGACGCACTGGGTTTCAAAGCCGATCCTTCCAGAGATCACATCAAAGTGGATGGGAGAAGGCTCGCCCATCCTGAGCCCAAGGTCATTCTTCTCCTCAATAAACCCAGGGGCTATCTTTCTACGGTGAAGGACCCAAAGGGAAGGCCAACGATCATGGACCTTCTCAAGAACGTGCATTGGAGAATCTATCCAGTAGGTCGGCTCGATTTCGACGCGGAGGGACTCCTCCTCCTCACCAATGATGGTGACCTTGCCCACCTGCTCTCCCATCCAAGATTCTCTGTTCCGAAGACCTACCTGGTGAAAGTGGCAGGGGTTCCGGAAGAGAAAAAGCTGATTCGGCTCAAGAGGGGAGTGATGCTCGAAGATGGGGAAGCCAAGGCCGTTTCTTGCAGCCTTGTTCGCCAGAGAGAAAAAAATAGCTGGGTTCGGGTGGTGGTGACGGAAGGGAGAAACCGCCTGGTGAAGAGGATGTTTTCAGCCGTCGGCCACACGGTTCTCAAGCTCAAGCGGGTTGAATACGGACCGATCCAATTGGGAGACCTTCCTTTCGGACAATTCCGTTATCTCAAGCCAGAGGAAACGGAGAAGCTCAGGCAAATAAGTACAGAGTACACAGTTCCGAGTAAAATACATGGGAAAGAAAGGCGCGGGGACGCGGGGAAGCGGAAACACTGATCATAAAATCGGAACGTTAAATCATAATTCGGGATTCTCTTTGAACTATGCACTCTGAACTGGATTATGCTGACCAAAGTTGAGATTCTAAGAAAAACTGTTCACCTGGCTACGCTGATCATTCCTGTCGGGTATGCTTTGACGTCTCAGGAAACGGCCATCCTGTTTCTTGTCCCTTTTTTTATGGCCCTTCTGTTGGTTGATCTTCTCCGCCAGTTTCATTCCGGGATGGCTTCCCTTTTCCAAAAATATTTTTTTGGGAGAGTTCTCAGAGAAGAGGAGAAATCCGCCTTTATGGGGTCGACCTATTTTATCTTCTCAACGATCCTGAGCATCCTCCTCTTTCCCAAATCCATTGCCATTGCCAGCCTCTTCATTCTCATCCTTTCTGACACAGCGGCCGCCCTCATCGGAAAATGGATTGGGAGAGTGAAGCTCTTTGGGAAAACCCTTGAAGGGAGCATGGCTTTTCTGATCACCTCCCTCTTGATCGTCTGGATCTATCCTCACCTCGGCCGATTCTCGGGAAGCCTCGCAGCGCTGGGAGCAGCGGTGATCGAGATTCTTCCAATTGGAGTGAACGACAACCTCAGTATTCCCCTTGCGGCAGGAGCGATCATGTTTTTCGTGGGGGGATGAGGGAGGGAAATTTCTTCAGGGCCTCAACGACTATTTCAGCTTCTCCTTCTGAGGCAACCTTAGCAATCACCGCACAAATCTTCAACTCGTCAAAGAGGAAGGAAAGGGCTCCTTCAGATTCCCTTAGGAGGTTCCCGTCAGCAAGAGGATTCAGGCTGATCACGGGCTTTTCAAACTTCTTGATCAGATCAGAGGCTCGCTTCAAATCAAAGAGGCTCCATTTCTTATTGATGGGAACGGCGTAAGCCGACACATCGAGGGATTTTGCCTTTGGGAGGGCAAAGGTCGCCCATTGACCTGAAAAGATCGGGATAAACCCCTTTTCCCTGACCTTGGACACCATCTCGCGAAGAAGATCGATCCGGCCCAGCGCCAAGAGCCAATCTCCGTATTTTTCACCAACGAGGAGGAAGGGGGACTCTTTGGGATCGAAAGAAGAGAGGGCTTTCTCGAAGCGAAAAGCATCGAAGGCGATCCGGTCAATCTCTTTTTGTGTAAGGACCTCGGAGGAAAAGATGGGGGGAAGAACATTTTGAGTCTGATGAGAAGGGAGGAGTTCGCTCCGGATCGTAGAGATAATTTTTGATTCAAAACGATGGAGAGGCTTTCCCAAGAAAGAGACCCCTGATTCCGCCTCCACATGGCCGAGACCGATGAGCATCTCATCAGCCGTAAGATTTCTTAACTCTCCAAAGGATTCGAGATGATTCCCGGAGGGGAGGTCAAAACACCAGACCCCCATCTCGTAGGCTTTTTTCATGAGGGACGAAATCTGAGGTTGACTGAAAGGGGGGCGCGGCTGAATGGAGAGAATAATCCTTGAAATCTTTTTCCCTTCCAAAAGGGTTGTTGGAAGTCTCATAATATTATCATTCTATGATCTTCCTATACCGTTTTTCAATCCAAAGCTTAGCTTTTGGATTTCAGTAAATTCACCCTTCTTACATACCAATTGCGTTTTTAACCCTGGACAAATCTCCGCTTGGGGGACGAAGAGCCACAGGGCGGTATGAGGCCAGCTGTCGATCACGGGCTTTGCACCCCACCTTCGTTTGTGTTCATAGACGCCATCGCTCGTATTGGGCCGGCTTCGCAAGAAGTCAACCTTTTGCACCGAGTGCTCCTCCGCCCACTTAAAGATGAAATAGTAGGCTGCCGAGAGCGCTCCGCGTCGCAAATCATATTGGTCGGCAGGGAGATGACCGAAGGCGAAGGTACAGATCCCGTCTCTCTGAAGCCTGCAGATGACCCCTGATACCCAAAGGTCTTGTGAGAAGACCTGGATTAAAAAGCCGGATCGGGCGGCGGCCTGAAGCTCTGAAAGGGTTCGAGCATGGCAGGCGTTCTCAAATCGGGTGGTGACATAGGGGAGGTAGAGATCTTCATAGAATTTTTGAACCATCTTTTTATCTCTTGTCATCTGACATCGATATTCGAATTTATTCACCCTTCTCTCCCAATAGGCCTCAATTTTACGTTTTTTCTCCGTATGGTCGTGGCTATTCAATGAAACCTTCTGCCTGACCCACGGGAAACTGAGAAGGCCTCCGGCAGGAATCAAAGGCTGGAGGATCCGATTTATTTCAACAAGGATCGGGCCATTGGAAGGGACCAGATGCCTAACCCTCTGCCGCAAGAGCCATAGGGGCAGAGGGGTTGTCTTTATTTCTTTGGCATTAGCAAAAAGGGTTCCTCTCACATAGTTTAGACTCTCGCCTTCGCCTATGTAAGTGAAGCGTCCGCCCGAAAGAGGGCCTTCCATCTCAACCTGCTTGAGCCAGAAAGATCGATAAAACAGGATAATGCGCTTAGCAAAACTTGCCAGGCTGTATAAGACGCTGTTCGTTGGTTCCTGGAATTCCACTTTCAGCCTCACCTGTTATCCTCCCACACCGATTTCAGGCACGAGCCTTGTTTTGTCATCTCGGCCCAGCATCCTCCTTGGCATTGGTTGAGGTAATCACACTTCTGACAAGGAAGAGGAAATTCAGTTCTTCTGAAGTGGATGAACCCCTTTTTCCAGATTGTTGAAAAAGGTTTGTCCCGAATATTTCCCTCCGACAGGGAGGTATCATAAACCTGGTGGCATCCCATCACTTCCCCCTCCGGCATGATAGAGCACCTACTGAGCCCGGCTCCGCAGAAGAAGGGTTTTCCGAGCGAACCGCCGTCAAAACAGCCGAGGTAGGCATGAGATTCACAAATCTCAATTTTCATGGCGTCTTGGTGGGTCTTAATAAAATCGGCAAGGAATCTCAATTGTTTTCCCGTAAGGCTGTACCCGCTTCCGCTGGCTGCCCTTCCAACCTTGGCAATGGGGGACAAATGCCAAACGTTTGCAGCGGAGTCCTTGATCATTTTGAAAACGCTATCAAGTTGATCAATATTTTCCGGATGGACAACGGTGTTCACTATTCTTACGGGAACGCGCAGCCGGCTGAATAATTCGAGGCCTTTCATTGCCCTTTCAAAGGCTTCTTGATTTCCGCGCATTCGATTACCGTATTCCGGGGTGCCATCGATACTTGTGAAATATAGGAAATAGTTGAATTGTTTAAGCTCGTTCCATCGATCTTCGACAAAGAAGCCGTTCGTCACCAGTCCGAGTTTAAGATGACGGCGGGTGGCATATTTCATGATCTCGATTAAGTCCGGCCTTAAAAGAGGTTCCCCTCCTGAAATCAAGAAACGTTTTACGCCCATATGGCCTAGGTCATCGATCAGACGGTTTACCTCCTCTGTCGACAATTCATTTTCAGCGGCCTTTCCAGCAGAGGCCTCACAGTAAGGACAGTGAAGGTTGCAATTGTAGGTCGCTAGCCACTGAACAAAAGTAAAAGGTTTGAGGCGTCCAAACCTCTCGAGGAAAAGGCAGAGATGGCGCTTCAGCCTGGCTCCTTTTTTCAAGTAATAGCCTTTTAGGACAGGAATTCTCGAAAGGCTACGTTCGATATCCATGGATGAACCTCTCCTTCGGCTGATTCATACGAACACGCGCTGACCTTCGTATCCGCGTTCTAAGATCGGACATGTTTCGCAATACACGGCTCGGGTATCGCAGAAGTCGATGTTACAACGCACCTTCCTTCCTGTCAAAGCGAGGGTGATACGGCTCAGACACTGGGTATCGCGCCCCTTAATTAACACCACGTCCCCGGGGCGCAACTCCTTCCGGAGAAGCTCGGCCGCTTTCAAGGCACTTCTTCCAGCGTTCAATATTGACGAGGAAGGGAGTCCGCCGCGCCTTGCCCCGGCTGCGTAGCACTGGAAGCTTCCACCGACGAAGATGGCATGGGAGGCAATGTTTGCAATCCGTTCCCCAATCTCGCGGTAAATGGGACCTTGACTTCCGGGTGGCTCAGAAACGTCGCCAAGGACAACCATCCGCCGCTTTGCAGGGATTTGCGAAAAGAGGTCGAGTGCCGCATGGATTGTTTCCAAAGGCGACTTGAAGTCATCACGAAGGATGACAGCACCATTTGCAAGTTGGATCGGCTCCAAACGGCCCGGCGTTGGAGAAAGGTTTTCGAGAGGCGGCAGTATCTGCTCAAGAGAAAACCCTTTCGCAAGGGCGGTCGCAATCGCCGCAAGAATGGGATAGACCATGTGGCGGCCAAGGAGTCTGATGGACATCTCGCATGTCTTTCCATTCGCATGCACCTTTAATTGTGTGCCTTTGGGCCAGTACGTGGCAAGCTGGCTAGCCCGGACTTCATTCGTTTCTCCGAACCCAAAAGTAATGGTCCGATTTTCAGTCTGTGTGGCCATCCAGCGGACGTTCGGGTCATCGCCATTGAGAACCGCCACACCCCGTGGGGACAGCCCAGCCAAGATCTTAACCTTTTCCTCACGTGTGCGCTGGATGTTTCGCAGCGAGCGATTGTGTTCACTGCCGATGGATGTTACAACGGCAACGTCCGGTCGGGTCATTCTGGCGTACTGAATCATCTGTCCTGCCCCATCAATGCCGGCCTCAACGACGGCAAAACGGCGCCAGTGTGGTATCTTCAAGACCGCCCCGGCCAGACTGCTCTTAAAGTTATTTAAATTGACATCCTGATCAGCGCCTCCCAGGGCAACGGAGATGGCCCTGGCAGTGGTGGTTTTCCCGAATGATCCGACGACCACCACCAGACATGTATGCCTCAAAGCCACACGCCGGTAGAGCATGGCCAATTTCTGCAGGAGAGGCCAGAGGCGGCGCAAGGTGGCTAGCCATAGGTGCCTTCGTCCCACCCGCGTATTCAAAAAAGCAGGGATGTCTCGCCAAGTGTAATGACTTCTCATTCTCGAAAACTCCGTACCATCTTAGTCATTCGCGCACCTCATTGCCATCCTTTCTTCAGCATGGGGCAGTTACCGCATCGGTATGCTTTCGATCTGCACTGCGTTCGCCAGCATCCTATTTTGTGCCCTGAGAGGGCCAGCGTGACTCGTTCGAGGTGATCGTCCAACCGTCCCTTGACGACAAGTACGTCTCCGGCCTGGAACGTAGTCCGCAGCGTTTCGATAGCCTGCCTTAGATCGCTGTGGAATTTGAAGATTCGTTTACGAGGCATCCCGGCTGGCACAGAGTTCGTTGCCTTCGTTGAAACCATAGGTGATTACCCTACGGATCGTCGTTCCTCTCATCCAGAGCACACGGGGATCGTCTCCATTCAGGATGGCAATGCCATGAGGGGTGATCCCTGTGAGGAGCTGAGCTTTCTCGTCGCGCGTATTCTCCAGTGTCTTGAAAGCCCGTTGATGCTCCAGCCCTATGCTGTTTACGACTACGATGTCTGGCTGCATCATCCGGGCATACTGGATCATCTGTCCGGGCCGAAAGATTCCCACTTCAAATGGCGCAAAGCGTTGCCATGGAGGGGTCATAACGAGAGCCTTGGCGACCCCGCTCGGAGCGTTGGCCTTTTCCACCGTATCGGGCTTCATCCCTAAGGCAGCAGTGATCGCCCGCTGGGTGGTGGTCTTGCCGTATGTCCCGGTAACGACAATGACGCAAGTCCCCCGGAGGACGAGCCGTCGGTAGCACCTCGCCGCCCTGCTCAGAATCGGCCAGCTTCCATCCAGGAACTCTTTCCAAAGCTCCATACGACCGAAAGGCGTTTTCAGAAGCTGTGGGATCTCACGGTATGATCGAACGGTAATCACAGCCTTTCTTCCTCACTTTATTGATTTTTTAATAGGCCCGTAGGCTGGGCCACCACGATAGCTCCACGATAAAAGGTGGTCAGCATTTTCATGAAGAATATCTGGATCGCATTGACACTTGTTCTTAATAACTTGTAGATCCTTCAACCTTCAAACCAAAGTGTCCTCTTAAACACATGGTACACCCGTTAAGAAAGATCGGTGCCGGAGGGATCAAGTTAGTATCTTCTTAAAGTATCTTAAAGACAAGGGGGCAATGAAAGGGCCTGGGATCCAACCCCGGCGATAATATTCTAATCCCAAACGAAACAACCGGCTGAACGGCGTGGTACGCTCAGCCCTCTGCGCTACGCGGCTGAATCGGCGAAGCGCAAAGGGGACAACCACTTCACGGGGCAGCTGGTGTTTGGACATGGCCTCGTTTAACAGCCAGGCGATGCGAATTCCTAAGTGATGATTAATAAAAGTCGTTATTTTTTCCCTGCTGATTGATGCAAATTCCATCGTGCCACCCAACACCCCGCCGCAATTTGTTACGAAATCGGGAAGGCATAGCACCCCACGTTCAAACAAAACGTTTTCTGCCTCGGGTGTGATGGGGTTGTTTGCGCCGGGGCAGATGACCTTCACGACAATGCGCTCAACGTTGGTCATATTCAGACTGTTCCACCGAGCGCAGGGGCAGAGAATATCAACCGGTAATTCGAGGAGTTTCTCAGGGACAATCAATTCTGCATCATGATAATGCTCTACGACCCGGCTTCCTGTTTGCTCGGCCAACCGGACAAGCCGATCCACATCGAGCCCCTGGGGATTGTAGAGCCCTCCTCGGGAGGTGGAGATGGCGACGATTTTAACGCCCGCCTTACGCAGAAGATCGGCAAGAGGCTTGCCAACGTTGCCAAAGCCCTCGATGGCAGCAGTGCATCGAGAGAGGTCCAGCCCGAGGTGTTGAGCTGATTGTATGACTCCGGCCATCACAGAAAGGCCGGTGTAGTAACCCGATGAGGTCGTCCGAAAGTCCCGACGCGTGACATGCATCCCCACAGAGTGGAGCATATAAAGGATATCTGAGTCTTGTGTGCCCATATCTGACGCAGGGATAAAGGCGTTCGTGCGCAGTAGAGGCCCTATCGCATGGCCGAATTCAACCAACCGCTCCAAACGTTCCGACTCAGGAGCTTCAGGATTGCCGAGAACTCCAGCTTTGGCCCCGCCTTGAGGCAGGCCAAGAAAGCCATACTTAAGCGTCATTGACCGGGCCAGCATTCGAATCTCTGCCTCATCGATATCGGGCAGCATCCGCAATCCGCCGCACGAACGGCCACGAATGGTGGAATCAATGGCCACATATCCCAAGACATCTCCATGATGGGTGGCTGTGAAGATTCGACCGTTGTTCTCATCTTTAAAGCTTAATTCCATTTTTTCCCCAAACTTATGTCGGAGGGTCTTTTACCTGGCCATTCATAAAAAGTTCATCCCAGGGCGCTCAGGTCGGTGACGTTTTTGAAGTCCCCCGGTCGCAAATGACGCTCGTCCATTACCTGGTGATAAAACGGGACGGTGTCGTAGGCATGCTGGATCATCGAACGGAGACGATGTCGCTGAAGATGCTCTATACGCTCGATGGGCCAGAATGGAACGCGGCGCTTCAGGTAAGACAGGGAAGCGACATAGGCTGTATTGACAAAGCGTCGGAGGAAACGGGTACGGTCATCCATGCTTTAACTCTCCCGTTTTTCAGCCAAACCAGAAAGGGATTTTGGAATCATCGAAATCACCGGCTTGAACTTTCCGCTTGCCGTGCGGTCAATCGAGTCAACAAAGGAGATATCTGTCGAGACTTCGCTCCCAAATCGTTCAGCGAATTTGGCTGTGACGCGCTCCTTTAGCTTCTGCCGATCAGCCATCCTGGAAGCCACTATTTTTATGCTAAATTGGGTGTTTGAGTGTTGTACGATCTGGTACTGCCAGACCTGCTCTTCGACAGTGAAAATTGTACGCACTGCCTGTGGGTGAATAATTCTGCCTGAAGGGAGAGTGATGAGGTCGTCGGTACGTCCGGGAGTAAAGGAGAGCATGGGCAGCGACCGGCCGCATAGGCATTCTTCAGGTAAGAAAGCAGCAAGGTCTCCCAGACGATAATTCAACAACACGGTTGCAGGGTTGACCAAATTAGAGACCACCACTTCTCCGGTTTCTCCGACCGGTAGGTCCCGACCTGTTGCATCTGCAATTCGCACTGGATAGAGGTCGACGTTCAGATGGAAGCCCAAATGTTTTTCGCATTCGAAGCCGAGTTTGAGCGCTTCGTTTGCCTGATAGGCGCTGAAGACTGGAATGCCAAATTGCCCCTGAATCAATTTTCGCACGGAATCGGCCAAACCGTCTGAGCTGAAGGTAATGACCTTGGGTCGGTGAAAAGGCTGACCTGTGTCCGCCAAGTAAGAAAAAAGAATCCCCAGATAAGAGCCATAGCTCTGAATCACATCTGGCTGAAAATGATTGATCAGACGGACGTTCTCCTCCGTCGGGTCCATCAGTGAGATGTATTGCCGGTTGATCCGAAGGCGATCGGGGAACAGGGCTTGCGACTGACAGAAAGTCTGAAGCTTATGAGCTGTACAATTGGGTGAAACGATTACTGTTTCGCGATAGCCGAACTGTTTGCCAATTAGTGAAGTAATGATGCACCTTTCTCGTTCTCCGTGAGCTGCGTTTTGGAAGATGGCTCTTGGGGTATGATAGACGGACCGTGGATCGCCCGTACTGCCTCCTGTGTAGAGACGAAGGTAACGCCCTATCGGTTGGGCGGTGGAGGTGAAGTATTCCGGGTGACTCTGAAGCTGGGAAGGCTCGATCAGAGGGAGTTTGCCCAGGTCCCCGGCGTTCTGGAAATCTCCGACCTTCAACCCCATTCGATCCATTGTTTCTCGATAGTAAGGCACCGTCCGATAAGCATGAGCTACCATTTTTCGGACACGCCAGGCCTGGAAGCGTTTAATGGTTTCGAGAGGCTTGAAGGGCAAACGGGACTGGCCGATCATTTGATAGGCCAAGTAAGCATTCCAAAACAAACGAGCGATCAACATGACCTTCTGTCCCAATAATTTTAGTTGTAATTAATACAAACGCGTTTAATCATTTTACATTTAGCGCAAGGCTTTAAGGGTGGGCGCCATCTAAATACCCGATAGACGCGCATAGGATTATGAACGAATCAAATTGAGATTGATTCAGTCCTGCCTTCCGAATAATCCCAGGGCCTTGACCACCTTCGTCTCGATGGGGATTCGTCCATTAAGATGCTTAACACGGTATCGGGCAACCGGATAGTATAATCTGGCCAGAGCCACCACGAGAGGATTTGTCTTCTTATAGGGATTCACAAAGTGGCCTTTGCCGAGGAACATCAGGGGAAGGTCCAGTCCTGTAATCAATTTTCTCATTTCCGGTTCAATCCATGCAGATTCTCTCGGGATGTTTCGGAAGTTAAAGCGCGCCCAGTCTCCGAGGCGTTGAGGTTCTTTTAAGCCGAGCTGAATCGCAAGCTCATAGAGTTCGGTTCCTGGATACGGGGTATAAATGTTAAATGTCTTGACGGCATGGGAATTCTCGTCGGTTAGCTGGATCGCCAAGCGGATGCTTTGAGCGAATTCCTCGGGGGTTTCGCTGGGCAAACCCATCATGAATAAGAAGACAGGGACGATGGGATAGGGAATCAGTTTCCGGTTCGCCTCGACAATCTCTTCGACGGAACAGTCCTTCTTGATCAAATCCAGGATCCGCTGACTCCCCGATTCTATGCCTATGGAAAAACGTTTTACTCCAGCCCTGACCATGAGTTGAAGAAACTCTTTATCCAACCGGCAGATGGTATCCGCACGGATCTGGAGCTTGCTGATAGAAATCTTGAGATCGGCGCGGGCGATCCCTTCTAGGATAAGATAGGCTCGATCCATATCAATGAAAAAATGGTCATCCGTGAAGAGGAATCCTCTTATGCCGTAATCACGAATAATACGGCTCAGATGGTCCAAGACGGTCTCCGGGCTCATCGCCCTCCATTTTCTCTTGTGCATGACCGGATCCCAGCAGAAACTGCAACGATACGTGCAACCTCGGCTTGAGTTGAAACTGATGTGGTCGATACCGAAAAGACGCCGTCGGTACTGGTCCATATGGATGAGGTGATAAGGGAGAGGGGGTTGTCCATCGAGGTTTACAAAAGGCCGGACTCCGGTGAAGCGAACTTTTCCGTCTTCTTTGTAATAGATACCGGGAACCTTGCTTAACGGTAACCCTGATTCCAGTGCTTTCACCAGATCCAAAAATGTCTCTTCTCCTTCTCCAACCACGATGATATCCGAATACGGATTTTGAAGTGTCTGCTCAGGAAGCAGGCTCGCATGAATGCCGCCCCAGATGACCGGGACGTCGGGATACCGCTCTTTCACCAATCTGCACGCTTCCAGCGCGTGGAGGATTTGAGGCCCAGTCATGGACGTCACACCGAAGCAGATCGGTTTTTGGGCCAGTGTTTCAAGAAGCTCTCTTCTCCAGTTGGGATTGGCAAATTCGTCGATAATCTTAATGCGGTACCCCTGGCGGTCCAGAGGGCCAGCGGGACAGAGGAGGCTTAAAGGAAGTTCGATGCGCCTTTGTACCTGTATTCCGCTCCGCGGTGCAGGGTTGAATAGGACAATGTCCATGGCTGAGCTTTCTATGTGGTCGAAAAGTTATTCACGACAAAGTTTTCTTTCGGATCCAACGAGAAGAGGATCGAAAGCTTCAAATAATTCCGGGCATTCCAGATGGCCGGGTGATTTATGAACAGAGATATATTCCCCGACAACCGGGGCAAGCTTGGAAACACGAAGACCGCTTGCTTTCTCAATGGTCTCAGATAATCGTTTCAAATTCTGTAGGATGATTCCTGTGTCGAAGCCCTTAAGATGTAAACCCAAGACTACCTGCTCCAGCGAGGCATTGCCTGCCCTATCTCCAAGGCCGTTCACCGTTACATCCAGCCCTTGCGCCCCTGCATAAACCGCCGCCAGGGAATTGGCGGTTGCCATTCCCAGATCATTATGCCCATGGAAAAAAAGAGGAACCTCCAAAGTCTCTTTTAGCTTTCTTATCAAATGGTACACTTCAAAGGGGTCTAAGCTTCCATTCGTATCGTATAGGGTTACCCTTTTGGCCCCCTGCCGGACTGCCTCGACAGAGATATTTAACAAGAATTCAACCTCTGTCTGGCCGGCATGGGGAAAACCTACGCCCACCTCCGGAGAACGAGGAAGAGAAAAGGCAACGGTGTCTAACAGGAGACTTATTTTATCGGCACGTTCGTAAGGTTTTCTTTTTTGGGAGAGAGGCATAAGCAAGTCAAATCGGTCTAAATACTTGCTTGCCTCTTTGATTTCTTCCCGGGCTTGGCTATTGAATGAATAGACAAGACCTGAAGTCCTGATGCTCAGACCTCTTGCCTTGAGTCTTTTGACAAATTCTAAATCCTGGAAAACGTTACCGGGCGCCACCACCTCGATTTCAGGCACTTTCGCCCGATCCATCAATTTTGCGATATTCAGTTTTTGCTCGAATGAGAAATGGATATCCGGGACATCCAACCCCTCTCTTAGGGTGGAGTCCTTGATGACGATTCTCTTACTGGGATTAACCTTCTCGAACATCTGCGCTATGTTATCTTACTTACGGTATCAGTTAAATCATCTAAGCTTGAAATTCGCCGTTCAGGTTTTGCCATACCATCTGCTTCGCTGATGCCGCTCGTCAGAGCGCACACCACCTTGCTTCCCTTAGCGATCTTTCCGCTATCTATTTCTTTCAGGGTTCCTGATAGACAGATCAACCCTGTCTTTTCAATGACTTCTCCTTCCTTGACGGTAATCTCAATTCCATGTTCTTTGAGAAGGTCCAAAATATTTTTGCCGTCATAAGTTGCTTCCAAGACCCCATAAAATTCTCGATGATTGACGGTGGTCAGGTCTCCACCGACGGCGCTGAGTATATTTCTAAATTCTTCAAAAGTCCCGTATGTCTGCGGATGGCAGTCATACATTGCCTTTGCCAGCAACTTATTAGTGGAATCCATTTTAGTTGGTCCTGCATCCGTTTTTCCTTTTTTCCAGGCTGTAAATAGAGGAGCATTCGCCTCCTGTTGAACACCCAGAAACCGGGGAAGTTGGCCGGCCCCCTTTTCGATTCCTTTTAAAACCCTGTAAATACCGATGGGCCCGAAGGCAGCACTGATGGTTTGGGCGAGCCAGTCAAATTTTTCCTTTTTCAGTAGATGCTCAAGGATAAAAGAGCCTCTGAACATCGAGGCTTCGTAACGCCAAGTGGTCTCGGGAATCTGTTTCAATCCGTTCAATTTTCCAAGCAGACGGGCAGTCTCTTTAACCAGTCGTGGCTCTACTACAGAGAGGAGATGAGCTTTGTCCGGTTCGAATATTCTGCTGTTCAACAGGGACAGGTTTTCTTCAGGAACCAGCATGAAGGTTTCCAATCCTGCCCGGATCCCGTATTGGGTTAAGGCGGTTCCCGTATTGCCGCCCGATTCAAAGACCACCTTTTCAAGACCCCTTAATTTGCATCTGGCGATGGTGATACATCCGTCAACGGACTTTAATGTTTTCGTATGCATTAAGGAGGTCTCATCTAAAATGAAGATCTCCACTCCCTTATAGACGAGGAAGGGAAAGATCCTCGCGCCTTCCCTGATGCTTGTCCTCTGCAGCCACTTCTTATATTCCGAGTCCTCCTCAACCGTCTCTCCGAATTGGAATACGTTCCTGTACCGGAGGACAATGCTGGTTTCGGGATCGTGCTTCGAATCAATTGCGCGGTCGAGACCCGCCTTATCTCCGATCAAAAGTTTCATAAAAGATCCTTTCCTCCAACGGGCCTACGATCTTGGGCTCAGGAGTCTCATCCGGATGGCCCAAAGGGATGAGGGTGATCGGGTCTATGTTTTGAGGAATATTCAGAACTTGCTTCAGTTCTTGTGAGATTTTCGGTTGTCCTATCCGGTGGGCTGACAGATAGACGCTGCCCAACCCCTTGCTATAGGCTCCCAGCATTAGATTCGCTGTCGCCAAAACGCCATTTTCAATTTCTCGGTCATACGACTTTTCCTTGTCCACACAAACGACGATGATCACAGGGGCCTTCCGTAGGAAGTTAGCTTTATAGTCCTGTTTTTCCACAGGACAATACCTGTTTTTGATTTCTACAATTTGTTCTTTTATTCTTCCCGCTCTAATCACGATAAAATACCAGGGTTGACCGTTCATCGAAGAAGGCGCATAGGTAGCTAAATCGAGCAACTCTTTTATGACAGAGTCCGGGATATCCTTGTCCTGGTACTTCCGGATGGATCTCCTTCCTTTGATGATATCGTCTATTTCCATTTTCAAACTCCTCAAATTCTCTCCTCCCTCATGTCGTTACAACCCTCCGATTTCACCCAATGTCAAATGTCTAACTTACTATAGTTCCATCGCCAAAGTCCAGCAGATTTCAACGTCTCGTTGCTTTGATGGCGATGAAGTATCCGGTCAAAAAACGTGTCGGCAAGCGGGATAACGCTTCAAAGGCCATTAGAAGACGTAACAAAAATCTTTGTGCCCGGAGGCGGGCATGTTTTTCCAGCCAGCGGGCTGCCATGATCGCCGGCATGCGCGGGCAGTGCATGATGGCGTCCACCTCGAGAACCTTGAATCCATTCTCTTTCAGAAGATGTTCCAGCTGATGGGGCCCTAAGGTAACACCGACATAGTAAGGGACAATGTGGAGTCGTTTTAGAAAACGGAAGGGGAGCCAATTACGCAAAAGGATGACCGGGTTCGATGGGTTGTCCAAAGTCAGGATCATTTGTCCCCCAGGACGAAGCACCTGAGAGAGTTCTTTCAGGCTGACCAGGAGATCATCAAGGGATTGAAAATGGTCAAGCGTTGAATTGGAAACGATCCCGTGAAACGTATCCCGGGCAAAGGGAAGCCGGCGCACATCAGCGACAATCGAATGCAGACCGGAATAGCGGCATCTTGCCATCTGGTGAACCTCAAACGATGTATCAATATAAAATACTCTACCTGCCTGAGAGGTCAACTGTGGCAGCAACCCATCCCCGACGGCTTCATCAAACAGGTCTGTTTTGAGAAGAGTCTCAATTTGTCCCACGGGCCCCCATCGAGCCATGAGAGCCTTATGGACTGAGTCGGCATAGGTCCGCCACAGTCTCTGTGACCCTTGAGCCTGGTAGGTTTTTGGGAATCCTTCCCAGATATTCTCTTTTTCAGCCGTCAAGATATTCTTCCCCAGGACTTTCTGACACGTTGACTATCGCATTTTTTGAATGGAATGCCCGTACTACAGCAACCGCTTCAGAAAATGTAAAGATTCGCAAACGTATTAAAAGGGTACAATAACCCACTCCGAAGACGGCATAAAGCAACACATTGACCGGCCATGAAGCTTGCAGCCGCAACAGGGGGAGGAAAATGAACCCCAAAGCAATGATCGATGCCCACTTCCTTAGTGAATAGCTTATTACTTTTTTCATACGCCATGTCAAATAGGCTGCACAGATGGCCGATGCCAGCAGGACAGCAAAACATCCTCCCAGGCTTCCCCATTTGGCGATGAGGAAAGGCCCGAAAATCCAGAGTGCGGCGAGACGTACGACCGCCGCCATTACCGCTGTTTTGGGATAGTTGTAGACGACCGTAAGGAGTATGGCCACACTACTCAGGACTTGAGCCCAAAGCGTTATGGAGAGAGGTAACAAATTCGTAGCCACAGGCTGATAGGCAGCACCCAAAACCAGGGGAACCAGGTTCTTTCCGAGAAGAAGAACGCCAAACACCGCGAACATCCCGCCTGCGGTCAACCCGTTGATCAATCGTTCTATCCATTGTCTAAGAATTTTAGTTTTTCCCTGGGCTTGGAGCGTGACCATGAACGGAGCAAAAGCGATCGTAAATTGTGGAATGACCAGAGAGATCGTGAGATACACGTTATTAGCAAGTCCAAAATATCCCACCTGCACATAATCGGGATAGAATAAACGCACCAATACCTCTCCGCTGCGTTGGAAAGCGGCGGAGAGCAGGTTAAAAATGATAAAGATCAGACCGAATCGAAGATAAGGGGTCAGATAATGCATGTCCAACCGCAATTCCGTCCAAGAAAAATACGATTTCCCCCACCAGGCACCAATGCATAGGACGATAAGCTCGGTAAGCCATAGTCCCAGGCAAGCCCCCTGCAGACTGGCTACATAAAAACCGATGATGATTAAGACGAGGAGAAACCAGTGGCGAAGAATTTCGCCCATCCCCCAACGCGCTGCCTTGTTAAGACCTAAGAACAGGGTGAAAAAAGGATGGGAAGCTGCTCGAAGGAGCAGGGCGGCCGACATCGTAACAAGCAAGATGGAGTCAAGGTCGGTGAGCCATAAGGAGGTGAGCAGTAGATACATACACGCGCACAAGGCACCGGTTACCAGGCTCGCGGCCAATAGGTTGCTGAAGAACTTTTGGAGCTTCTCCTTCTCTCCTTCAAGCACGAAATGTGGGACATATCGCCCCATGACTTGGGTGGAGCCAAGATCGCTCCCCCACACGAGCCAGAGGTAAAGAGAGGTGATCAAGGCATATCGTCCATAGTTGCCGGGTCCCATCATTCGAGGCACTAAGACAGCAAAGAGAAAGCTGGCGACGATATGGAATCCACTTTGAGCTAGGAGGAAACCGGCATTTCGAATGGTGATTCGTTCTTCGTCAATCATACCGCCCCGATGAGAGTACATGGCTTTTTTTCCGATGAGGTATCTCAGCATCTGCACAGAAAACCTGTTGCGTTTACCCTTGCGACAGGAGGATCAATGTCAGAAACAAATATTTTTTGGGTCCTTGGACCTTCGGCAAAGGGCATCGTAACATATTCGCGTAAAATAATAAGGGTTCCAACCTGAGGCGATCGGATCGGCGGCGAGCATGGAGTTGGTGAAAGTGGAAAACGCCACAACCATAATTGAATTGCTGCCTGCAGAAGCTTTGAAGTGTCAGTCGATGGGCTATAGATCATGGCTTCTGGTACATACGTCATCCGAAAGTCGTGACGAAGCCAGCGTTCGCAGAATTCTCGGTCCTCCGCCTCCAAACGTTAGAAAAACATATCTAAACCGCCTATTTGGCGTAAGCTTTTTTCTGGTAACGTTGAGTTCTTGGATGTAAAAAATTGTGCCTGGTCTGGATTCGCATTATAGTGATGAATGTGACGTTGAGCCGATCGTAGAAGGAGGAAACCACGGTCTCAGTAAGGGTTTCACCCCCATCGTCTACCACGATCACTTCAAAGCCCAGGTGGGGATAATCCAGACCGGCCAGGGACTGAAGGCAATTGGTCAGCTGCACTGGCCGGTCAAAAGTCGGGATCTTGCTTGAGAAGAAAGGAAGCTTTTGACTCATTTGACTTTATTCTAACTTACTCCTGTGGCATTTCCTGAGAAAGGTTTAACTTTTTTCTTCTTTTCCTGCCAGGATTGATGGAGAAGAAAGATTAAGATAGCTATCCAGACGATCACCTGTAGGGCTATAAAAAATACATTCCAAGGAGGTGGCGCAATATAGAGGCGAGCTGGAGCAAGCGCAAGAAGCATGGTGATTCCCAGAAGCACTCCCGCTGTGACATCCTCCCCATTGGCAGGGGAGCCCCGTTTGGCGATTTGAAAAAGAGTAATCATTGGGAGGAGGATCAGCAAATTATCATACACACGATGGTACGCCCAGAATCGTGCAACCAGAGCTGTAACCCCCAGAAGGAGCCAACGATCTCCATCACGGTGACAGTATACCCAGAAGCCAAGAGCTGCCAGCACAATCAGCGAGGCAGGAAAGATCCATTCCTTTAGCCCAAGAGTGGACAAACAAATGTGTAAGTCAGCCAACCCTCCTTTAGCGGCTTCTGCTGAAGCATTTGCCAGCCAATCACGTAAAAGTGTCAGTGGCTCTAACTTCTGAAAAGGCACTGCAAGAAAGGTGAGTGCAGCATACCCTAGCGAGATCAACACGGCTATCCGAAGCCCGCCGGGACGGAATAGGATGATCCACAAGAAAGGAATGGATACATTCGGTTTCACCAGGGTTATCAGCAACAGGCCGGCTCCAAGTAAATCTTTTCGCCAACTGCGCCGCGCAGAGTCGGTCAAACACACCCCTGCTACCAACAGAGGCAGTAGATGAAGGATGAGCTGCCCGTTGCCAATCGTCACCCCCGTCGCGTTCATCGAAAAGAGCATCAGTACCGCGAAGGCTTTCTCGAAAGGTGTCTCTGCGTCGCTTTTCCGGACAATCAAATAGGCTAACGCTCCAAGCGCCACTGTCGAGGTTATTGCCCATAGCCAGCGGGCTGGGGCAATTGCAAGCCAACCCAGGAACGGCCAGAGTATCACGCAGCTCGCCGGCGGGTAGACAGCAGTTCCCAGATTCCTATATACGGGCCTCCCCGTGAACCAACGGCACACCTCTTCGTGACGGTGCCTCAGGTCTATTGCCCCATTTCGACCAGTGTCCAAGAGCAAACGCCAATACTCACTTCCAAGCTTTGATAAGGCAAGGACAGCCATCAACACAATGGCAAGGCGGAGGAAGGTCGTATGGTGAAGGACCCACCACTTTCGAATCGTTGGAGCAATCATCCCGCTCCATTTCTTAGCCGAGGGTTTAATCTCTTTATCTCCTTTTGAGATCTGATCTGGTAGCCCCATTCAATCATGAATTAGTGATTATACCCTTGCCGCTCTATAGGGGTTGGGGCCGGTGGCACTCCAAATCGCTTATTCGCTTCTGAAAAAAACGGGCAGCTGACCCATTGTGGACGGTTGTGCGTGGGGATAATGATCGAAAAGAAAGCGGTCCGCTGCTGCACGAGGCACTCCGTTTTAGAGCAAGAGGGTCTTCTAGACAGCCAACATCCCCGCTGACCCTATTTTGTTCTCAAATCAACAATCTTATTGTAGATCCAGCCTATAGCCGAACCACACAGTGTCCCCAGGGCAAAGCCGTAAAAAAAGCCAATGATGCTTCCCAAAAATGAGACTTTATATCCAATAAAGAACTGACTGAGAAGCTGTAAATGCGGACCCACGATGTACTTTCCACCGGAAGTGGTATAGCCGCCCTTGATTAAGAGCCAGTTGGTTCCAATGAAGATGATCAGACCTACGACAATGCCAAGAACCAATCCCATGATCTTCGAGTTGAGGCGCAGGACACCTCTTA
This sequence comes from uncultured delta proteobacterium, assembly GCA_963765435.1. GTDB lineage: Bacteria > Desulfobacterota > BSN033 > BSN033 > UBA1163 > UBA1163. Next base: position 1,194,694 of record CAVXWK010000001.1, on the reverse strand, counting down.
GCAATTTCTCTTCGTTCGGAAAGTTTTCAGCTATCATGTTCATACTCCATTGTCAGACTTTATGGAAGAATATCGACGTTTCAGGTTATTGACACGTATTCCCTATTCCTATGCGATCATTCCGATTAGAAATGATCTAAAAAATCCCTGAAAGTCAGCAATTCGGCTTTTCTTTTTATCCGATAGATATAATAGGCCATAGAAAAGTTCCTCAGATAGGCGAAAAGCCACCCGAAGAGAAATCCCCACGAGAAACTATAAGCCATCCCGATAAACGCTCCCCTTACCGTCACTGTATATCCGAAGAAATATTGGTTGAGGAGCTGGAGATGAAGACTTGCCGCTCCGCCCTTCATCGCCATCCAGATCGTGGCCAAAAAAGTGAGGAGACCGCAAACCGATCCTATCGCCGTAGCCAGTCCTAATTGATCCATCCTGGAAAATACAACCGGAAGGAGCTTATCTAAGGCGGCTTCCTCACTGGGTTCTAAGGTTATTTCCTCATGATATTCCTGCTCGACGTTGATTGCCCACAGGTCGTGATTTGCCCCGAGAATATTTTCCGCCGAGAGCATGGCCGTGAGCATGGAATGGTCCTGATTATTGTATTTATGCATCCCGTTGCGTCCGACCATCTGAAGGTTGTCGAGTGGCTTCAGGAATTGGCGCACGACCTCCAGGGACTTCCTGTAAGTCAAATCGTAAATCGGGTAGGCTTTGGGCATCCGCACCACGGTACCCTCTTGCACGTCGTTTTTGTTCGCCAAACCTAATGTTTCCAATTCGGTTTTGCCAAGCTCGATCAATTCATCATCCGGCAGGTTCCAAAGCTCATCCCCCTCGTAACAAAAATATTCCAGACCCAAACACGTGTTATTTGGGTCGGGAACCATGAAAGGGCTCCAGTTTTTGAAGTTTTGGATCCGGCCGACCTTTACGTCGGGATCATGGATGTATATCCATGTATCCGGAAATAGCATGGGTTTCCTAATGATGAGAGCCACTGTGAGAAAGTCTCTGTACTTGAGATCGTTGGCGGCATCCAGTACGTCTTTCGGCACCGCCGGTTTAAACCTCTGTAAGGCTTCACGGATGGGCATGCTGCTGATAAAATCCGAACCGTATAAGAATTCAATTTGTTCGTTTCGTTTTACTTCAAGAGCCTCCACTTTATTTCTCGACCACCGAATTCCCTCAACTTCGCTTCCTAGCCAAACCTGAGAACCCGTCCTCTGGAGGATGTCCACCAGAGCTTGCCACATCATGCCAGGGCCGAACTTAGGATAATCGAATTCGTCAATCAGTGTCTTAATTACTTTCCTTTTGTCTCTCTGTTCATTCCGGTTTTTGATGATCGCATTTTTGAGAGCGGTCATGAGGGAAAGCCCTTTGACCCGCTGGGCAGCCCATTCCGCGCTGATGTCATTGCAAGAAATTCCCCAGACTTTCTCGGTATAGGTCTTGAAGAAGATTTTGAACAGCCTTTTCCCAAAACGGTTTGAAACCCAGTTTTCGAAGGTTTCCTCGTCTTTCGATGGGAAGAGCTGGGCGGTCAGATAACTGCAAAGGATGAGAATACTATTCCATCCCCCCAACCCCAGCAAAGCGTTTAAGGGACGAAGCGGGTAGTAAAAGAACTTCTTGTTGTAATAGATTCGCGAGAGTCTGTTACGTTGGAGTAGATCTTCGCCAAGCACTTCCTTCCAGATATTTTCAACGGACTCGACCTTGGTGAAAAAACGATGTCCCCCCGTGTCGAAATAATAGCCCTTGTAATTGACCGTTCTTGCAAGCCCTCCTACCGTTTGGTCTTTCTCGAGAACGATAGATCGTACCCCTGCCTTGGAAAGTACGTAGGCAGCAGTCAAGCCTGCGGGGCCGGCACCGATGATCACGACGGGACGATGCTCCATCCGCTCTACTCCGAGAATGAGCCGGTGTCAGATCATGCCTTTGGAGCGACTGACAAACCGACCTTAGTGAATTTACGTCTGGAGAAGATGAATTGAACCAGACCAATGGCGAAAGCCAAACCACAATAAAAAAAGTAGAACCAATGCCAAGGAATTGTTCCCATCATAAACCAGAACCCGCGCTTTTGAAGGAAGAACCGATACACGGGCATGCCAAGGACGATGAGCAGGAAGGCGAATCCACCGGCGGCAGCAAAAGAGCCAGACCACCAGCAACCTCCGACTAAGGTCGCCAAAAGACCATAGGTCAACACCACACTGAGGCGGCTTGAGAATCGCAGATTCAAATCATTGACGAAGCGGCGATCCCTCAAGATCAGTTCTGTCCATGGAAGGGCCCGGTCGAAAAAGTCGGATTGTAACAGGCTGCGGATATTCCATCGTTTCAGATGTTTGACCTGAAGTTCCCTGGAGAGTCGAATCCGATACCCCGCTTGTTTCATTCGGCAACCCAGTTCGATATCTTCGATACTGGGTTTTTGGTAGGTTTCGTTGAAACCACCCAGTTCCAGGAAAACCTTGCGGCGAACGGCTCCACATCCGCTCCAGAATGTGGACGCCTCTTCGCGCGATATCTGATGAACGTAGTGGTGAAATAGGTTCTTATACTGAGAAAGAAAATTGTTTTCGCCGGGTTCATCATCGTACGACCCGAAGAGGGCGGCCAGTCGAGGGTCGTTGCGAAAAGTCATTTCGACCAGTGTGATCGCATTGGGATGAATCACCACATCCGCGTCAAGAAAGAAAAGGATGTCTCCTTGGGCAGCCTGGGCTCCAAAGTTTCGGGCTCGAGCAGGACCCTGCGGTCTATCATTTCTCAAAACCTTCACTCCGAAGCCTTGTGCCACGTGCCAGGAGCCGTCCGTATCTCCGTCTGCTACCACGATAATTTCAGTAGAGGCCGGAACAGCCTCAGTAATCCCTTGCAGACACCTGCGGAAACCCGGGCCGCCATCTCGCACTGGAATGATCACTGAAATGGCCAATCGTGAAGGTGACGTTCGAGCAGAAGTTTCTAATATCGACATTCTTATAACAATAGATCTCTTGATTAGCGAAGCGTTATGGAATCTCTAAGTTCGTCGAATCATTACCTAATTGTTCAGTTAAAGTCAAGATGTTTCAGATCAAAGAAGACACCCCAGATCCGGGATCGATGTTCTTATTCTCACGCTATGTCTCCCCTCCCGTCACGACCCCACCTATTTCTCCCTTGCTAAAAATATTTCTTTTTGGTAAAAGATTTATATGCCGGTAAGAGACAAAGAATTGAGGAATGCGATAAAGTTGGGGATCAGGACCCTGATCATCCAGGAGGTCAGACTTCTGCGCTTGGAGCGCTCCCTCACGCCACACATTATTATCGACGGGATGTCCCAGTCGATTCGGGAGACTAAGAAAGAAATAATCAAATTAACAAGGGCGATGGCCCAGAAGGAAAGAACCCTTCTTTTGAAGAGGATGATTCGTCAGGCGGTTGACGAGGAAATCGATAAGGCTATTCACCTGAGAAAGACCAAGTGCATTCGTTGCCTCCACGGCAGGTTTTATGACGAAACGGGCACGGCTCACATGGGCTTGCCGGTGAGAATCCGGGCAGAGACGATCGGATGCGATAAGCTTAGACCCAGCCTCAGAAAGAGCTGCAGGAGATTCGTGGAAACGTCGAAAGCGGTCACATTGGATCAGCACTTGAATGAGATGACGCTTCTTTATGAATTCAGGGAGCTGACCGAAAGGTTCGAGGAGATTTGGAAGGAATACCTTACACAGTAAACCGCAAAGTGCAGAGCGCTTAGCGCATAGCGTCTGAAACTCCAAATTTCAAATCCCAAATAAACTCCAATTTCGCCATTTCAAATCACCGAAACGATTTTGTTTAGAATTTTGAATTTGGGTCATCTGGATTTGTTTGTTATTTGGTGCTTAGGATTTGGTGCTTCTTCTTTCGCTATGCGCCATGCCCTATGCGCTTTGCGTGTTAGGCCAAGGCTTCTGCTACCAACTCCGTAATATCCATCACTTTAATCCGGCCTTTCTTCTCTTTTCGGAGTCTTGCGGCGGCCAGTTGTAAATTGGACTTACACGCCGGGCAAGCAGAGACAATGGTGTCCGCTCCTATGGTCGAAGCCTGTTGAACGCGTTTGTAAGCTATCTCTAAGCTCATTTCCGTGTCATAGGCCTTAAGACCCCCACCGCCACCGCAGCATTTGGCAAGGTTTCTGTTCTGAGGAAATTCAATCAAATCGACCGATGGGACCGCCCTGATGACATTTCGGGGTGGGTCATAGATATTCATGTGTCGCCCGATATCGCAGGGGTCGTGATAGGCCACTTTCATTTTCGCCCCATTCTTAAAACTTAGCTTGCCGGTGGTAATGAGTTTTTCCAAATATTCTACCGCATGGTAAACCTGGATGTCAGGAAACCTGGTTTGTTTTGGGTACAGATCTTTAAAGGTTCGAAAACATCCTGCGCAGGTGGTCACAATCTCTTTAAGCCCCATCCGTTCGAAACTACTTATATTATTTTTGATGCAGCTCTCAAATTCTTTTTGATCCCCCACCAGATAAGAGACGTACCCGCAGCAGTACTCGTCATTTCCCAATGTCGTATAGTCGATATTCGCCTTATCCATGATCTTCAAGGTGCTTGGAATGACGTTGATATCCTGATAGGAAGCCACACACCCGAAAAAAAGAAGGGTGGATGCTTTCTCTTTGAACTTAAACTCTGCGGGATAGATCTCCCTTCTTTTTTCTATCGATTCCCCAAAGGGGTTTCCTTTCTCTTCAATCGATTGTATCAGCGTCCGGTGGATGGGCGGAAGATATCCTGCCTCCACTAGTCGCACGCGGGCTGCCTGGACAATATCGGAAACTTTGACCCCTGCGGGGCAGACGGCATTGCAGTTCAGGCAGGTGGTACACTTATAGAACCTTTCCGCGAGTTCCTTCGAGGGCTTCAGTTTCCCGGTAAGGAGGTGATAGGCCAAGATCACCCTTCCGCGCGCATTGATCGATTCAAGGGAAGTCTCCCCATAAGTGGGACACCCTGCTCGACAGAATCCGCACATGATACAGGCCATGATTTCATTGTCCAGTGCCTCGCTAAAGGGGTGCATCTCGCCGGGTCTTTCAACCAGGGGTAGAAAAGCAAAATTTTCATAAATGCCCTGGATGGAGTCGTCGAACCCCATCTTCCCCGGATTGAGTATATTGTTAGGGTCAAGGGCTTTTTTGATCTCCTTCATCACTTCGAGCGTTTCTCCAAGCTCCTTCTTGATATAAGGCGATTTGGCCATTCCCGTTCCATGCTCGGCCGTGAGCGTGCCCCTGAGCCGCATCGTGAGGTCAATTAAGTCCTTGGCCACTTCTCGGATGGTATTCCATTGCTCCTTGTTTCTCGGGTCGGAGATGATGATGGGATGAATATTCCCATCACCGATATGGCCGAAGGTATTGATGGGGATATGATGTTTCTCCGAGATTTTGTTGATTTCCATAATGGCTTCCGGGATTTTGGTGATAGGGATTCCCGGATCATCCATAATGGACTGCATCCTTGACCCTCGCTTGACTTTTGACAACGAGGCGATAATCCCCTGACGAGCGGCCCACATCTTAAGGCGCTTCGCAGGATCATCCTCCCATCGGTTCTCGATGCCATGATTGGCATGACAAATCTTGTTGATTTTCTCTATGTTTTCCTGAACTGCTTTCTTATTGCCGTCGATCTCTATAAACAAGAGGCATCCTACGTCGTCGGGGATGTCGAGTCCCATCGCTTTGTTGACCACATCGATCGTCACTTTGTCCAAGATCTCGCAAGAAGACAGTGCAATGCCTGAGGTCAGGATTTCCCGAACCGCCTTTCCGGCCTCCAGGGTAGAGGGAAATCGCGCTTCTGCAAAAGCAACATATTCGGGAACCGGGAGGATTCTCAGAATGATCTTTGTGATAATGCCGAGCGTGCCCTCGGCCTGGGTGAAGAGCTGGGTCAGGTCGTACCCGGAAGAGGTCTTGCCTAAGACCGAACCTGTGTTAATCATTCGGCCATCGGCCAGCACGACTTCCAGCCCCAAGACGTAATTCTTCGTTGTGCCGTACTTCAGAGCCCGATTTCCGCTGGCATTGGTTGAAACCATTCCTCCCAGCGACGCAAGGTTAGCGCTCCCAGGGTCAGGAGGGAAAAAATGGGTGGGGGCAATGGCTGCATTGAGATGGTTGCATATGACGCCGGGTTCAACCACGACGTATCCATTCTCTTTGTCTATCTCTAAAATACGATTCATCCTGCTCAGGTCGAGCAGAACGCCTCCTTTGGCAGCCAAGGCGCCCCCCACAGCGCTTGTCCCCGATCCTCTCGGGGTCACAGGAATTTTTTCCTTATTGGCCAAAGACATGATTTTTGAAACTTCTTCTGTGGTTTTGACAAAAACAATGACATCCGGGACGGCTTCGTGGACCGATAGATCCCTGGAGTAGCAGAGCCGTTCGATTTCATCAGCCCTGACATTCTTCTCGCCGACGATTTCAATCAATTCTTTGATATAGTCCATGAGCCGGCCTCCGTTAAGGGTAATCCTCCTCTCCCCTCGGGGAGAGGGATGGGGTGAGGGGAAAATCCAAAATAGGTTTGGATAGGTTTAATAGTAAATAATTATAAAACAAACACCCAGAATCTACACTTAAATATGCCTTTTTGATTGTTGAGATAATAAGGAATTTCCGGTGTGGGCCAGAAATTCATTTATAGATACTACAGAGACCGTCATTCCGGACTCGATAAGCTTGCCCCGTGCTTGACACGGGGGAATCCAGTTTTTCCAACCGGATTCCCGCTAAAGTTTACCCCGTGCTTGATACGGGGCGGGAATGACAACCCTCATTATCATTAGCAAAGAAGTATTAGATTCACTACGCTTGATAGGAAGGACGAATGTGAATCCCGAATTCAATAAACAACTGCGACACTCTAGAGTTTTGAGGCTTGGGGGCTTTTTCTACGGCCTCAACGAGATAAATGAGGCGCAGGGGCTACCGCCTTTGAATAAACCACAGAGTCTATTCCCTGTCGCCTCGATTGTTTTGTTGGGCGTCTTCGTCATAGCTCTTTATAAAAATATGGAACTGTCGGTTTAACGGGACTTGATGTTACGCGGAGAGTCGCATATCCGCGCCTCAAAGATATTTCTATGTGGTCTTTGTCAATGTGTTGCTTCAGTGCTGGATTGTGTAAGAGGTTGCGCATTTCTTTCCGCCAAATTGACGCACCAGATACAATCTTACGGCTGATGAAATGATAACCGCGGCCGCTTTTTAATAAAACCCCCCCGATGGGTTTTAATGCTGACTCCACTGCGGGATTGACAGCGTCTATATCAACCATGATAAGGTGATCGTCCTTATACTGATTTACTTTACTGTTAAGACCTACTACATAATCCTTATTACGTCGCACTCTGAGCTTGCCCAAGACCTCAACAGCATGTTTTGCAATTTGATCAACCCCGAAAATATCCAAGTAAAATGGAGGTTGCCAAAAAGTCAGTCTTGTATGATGAGAATAAGTCTTCGGACAATAGATATCGAAGGAAAAGTCTCTAATGTTTTTTTCGTTATCATCACAAAAACTTTTTAAGAGATCAAAGACAGTAACTCTAGGAACCACTTTTAAAGAATATTTAACAAATGCTTTCAGGACTGCGAGTTGCTTCTTGAGTTGTTCCGGATCGGGACTGTGCATTGTTTTGTAATCAAATTCTGTGCGTTGATTGTATAAAGTGGTATGTAGTTCGACGTACCGGCGTGGGAAATCTTTCTTTCGACCGTAGACATTATGCATTTGGACATTTAGGCTTTTATGTGAAACATCGCTTTTAACCTTATTGCAGAGCAATGCTTGAGATATATAGAAACAAGTGAAATACAAATGAACTACTGATTCTCGATAAAGCTCAATTTCAATAAGTTTCTCAGCGGCGTCGTACTCGGATGTACCTAAAGCCATTAATGAACTGGCGCGCTTCTTAAGACGTGGTATTAGTGTTAATGTTTTCATTTATTACTCCCCGCCGAACAGATATTATTAGACCTAAAAATAATATTATGATATAAAACATCTGCCTATTATGCAATGCCTGATGTTTCCTTAACCTGTTGAAATAAAAAAGATTTTCAAGGCGAAAATCATATAACCCGTGAGCACCCGGCCTCCGTTTTCCTGCTATGGCGGAACCTTATCAAAAAGACGATAGACTCGTCAAGGTATCTGGAACCAAGGTAATTCGCGTCCCTCAGCCAACCAACGGATTTCGAATCGTTAAACCTGGAAATCGGCCAAAATCCCTGTCAGCTGTCCATAGCTCATTTACTCCATGCTGCTGGCACAAAGCTACTACTCGGGCGTCATGTACTTGTGGACCTGATATGCGACCGGTGCGGAGTGTGGATCGCAGGAGCGGCCAATACTCCGCTGATTCCGCGAGCACGAGGAGGCTCGGCGACTCTAACCATGCCTCAACCTGGTCAATTGCCTTTTCCAGAGGGGTCGGCGGATTGTAAATCCGTGGATGAGTCACAATAGCCAGAAATTCGTGGATGCATGGCCACGGTATCGCCCATAAAGCCCCACCCTCAGCCAGTTCGACAATGCGGGCATGGGCGGCATCAAACCAGGCAGAATCCTCCCTGTGTGCATAAACCAGAAGATTACTGTCGACAGCGATCATCCGCCTCTCCCTTCATAGCTCAGCTCGCGAATTTTGTCCCAAGGAGCCCTCTCGAGATAGGGTTGCAGACCTTTGCCCTTGAAAGTGGCCTTTCGCAGCCTGAAGTGGTTCCTTCGTCTATCCTTTCTTATAAGTTTCGCGATCTCTTCACCAGTCTTAAGGCCAGATTTACGAACATCTGCCAGCAATTCTGAAGGTGTAAGGATATGCTCGCTGGCGACGCTCTCTTCCAATAGGGCTAAGAGCTCCCCTTGCAGCGAACGATGATTCTTGATTGCACGGCCCCGGAGCCGTTTAGCGACATGGTCGGGCACTTTTTTTATCGAGAGGTTTACAGCCATACTGCCCTCCTTCTAAGGCTTTGATAGGAGCAGAATCGTTTCGGAACCATTTTTATTGCATTATGGAACCATTTTCGTACAAAGTCAAGCCTTTGTTTCAGAATCCACCACGCAGGCTAAAGCTTGCGGCTACAGCTTATGGTTACAGGTTCCTTTTAAAGAGGAGGGTTGGGTGGGTTTAATAGTCTTTGGGTAGCTTTTCTAACTGAGCGTAGCTGAAGACGGGACCATCCTTGCAAACGTAGAGATGGCCGATGTTGCATCGGCCACATTTGCCGATGCCGCATTTCATCCTCTTCTCCAATGAAGTATAGATGCGCTCGTTGGGAAATCGGAGGGCCATCAATTTAGGAAAGGTGAACTTGATCATTACCGGAGGTCCGCAGATGACGGCGTACGTGTTCTCCGACGACGGAGCAGCTTCTTCTAAGACGTTCGGCACGAGTCCCACTTTTCCCTTCCAGTCCTTGTCGCCCTGGTCCACCGTAACCACTAATTTGATGTCGCTCCTTTTTTCCCATTCTGCCAGCTCTTGTTTGTACAGGAGGAGACCCGGTGTCCGTGCTCCGTAGACAACCGTGATATCCTTCACCTTGCTCCGGTTCTCCGGATGGAGAAAATACGCGATCAGGGATCGCAGCGTCGTAAAGGCAAATCCTCCGCCGATCACAAGCACGTTTTTCCCTTTGAAAAGGTCCATCGGATATCCGTTACCCAGCGGGCCCCGGATACCAACTTCCGTGCCCTCTTCGAGGTGGTGGAGGGCTGTGGTGACCACACCGGCTTTGTTAATCGTAAACTTTAGAGAACCCTTCTCCGTGGGCGAGGAGGCGATCCCGAAGGGCGCCTCTCCTTTCCCGAGGAGAGAGAGCTCGCAGAACTGGCCTGGAACGAAGCGGAAGGCCTGTGCATCCTCTTCGTTCAGGAAGCGGAGTTCAACGGTCCTTAGCATCCGGTCGCTTGTCTCGACCAGAGCGTTTTTGACCACGGCAGGAATAGGAAGATAAGGATTTTTCATATGAATAGACTCGTGATGGTGGCTCGTGATGGCGATTTCGTTCACCCCTCACCGCCTTTTTGTATTTCTTTGATGGTCTGCCGGATGTCGGAGTGAGCAGGGCAGTGGATGATACACCTTCCACAGCCCACGCAGGCGATCCGGTCGAAGTTTTTCGGAAAATAATTAAACTTGTGCATGAGTCGCTGCCGGGTCCGTTCACGGTTCGTCGGCCTTGGATTATGGCCTGATGTTTCCTGCGAATAGAGAGAGGAAAGGCAGGAGTCCCAATTCCTCACCCGCCGGCCCTTCTTGGTTAAAGCCTCATCCACGATATCGAAGCAATGGCACGTCGGACAAAGGTAAGTGCACACCCTGCATCCGAGACACTTTTCCTGGACCCGGTCCCAATACGGACTTTCCACCATCTGATCCAATCGTTTTTCGATCCCGTCTACCGGAACGGAAGCCTTTACCTTCTCCGCCGCCTTCTCCTCGACCTCCTTTGCCACGGCTAACTCATTATCGTTCGCCTTTTCAAAAAAATTATTTTTTTGAAAAGCCATTCCTTTATCGGTGAGCAATTCCACCAGATAGGATTCGCCCAGATCGGTCAAAAAGAGGTCCGACCCTTCGCGATGGAAAGGACCTCCGTTCAGGGACGAACAGAAGCAGGTCGAAAGAGGACGGTCACAGCCCATCCCGACAACCGTCGTCGCCTTTCGCTTGTTCAGGTAATAGACATCCGTATAGTCTTTTCCTGCAAAGACCTGATCCATGAGCGCAAAGGCCTGAATATCGCACGGCCTTGCGCCCAGGAGAACCCGGTTTCTCTTTACCTCTTCCGTGGAGGTGACCCGATTCTCTTTCCCCGCCTTTTCATACCGGAACATGGTCTCCGATTGGGGGAAGAAGATCTCCTTGGCAGGTTTTTGGGTGTTGCGGATGGAAAGGTCCACTTCTTCGGGCCGATCAATCTTCTTGTAAACTGAAACCCCCTCTGCCAGCTGGACCGGGGCGAAGAGGTCGTTTTCGTCCATCAAGCTCTGTAAGAACGGTACGAAGTTTTTCTTATCCAGCTTTAATTTCATTTGATAAATTCCTGACGATCCTCAGTTTCGTAAGTCGAAAGAGGAGGAGGAGCGTCCGGATCGACTCCCGTCTCAAACCCGAACATCTCCTTCACATCCTGATTCAGCCTCTGAGTAAGATAAGTGAGCCTAATTTCCATCGGACAAGCCCGTTCACACGCACCGCAACCCGAGCATCTTCCGGATTGATGATAGGCCCGCACGATGTGATAGAAGTCGATATCCGAGGGAGAAAGCCCCTTTTCAATCCACTTGGGATTAGAGCTGTCGACAAAGCATTCGGCACAGTAACACATCGGACAGGCTTCCCGGCAAGCATAGCACCGGATGCACCGGCTGGCCTCTTTCTCGAAATATCTCCATCGTTCTTCAGGAGACATCTTTTCAAACTCTTTCACGTCGGGATGGACTTCGGCAAGGGAGGATTCCTCCACCGGGTCTCCCACCAGCACATCTGCCTTGACGGGGTTCCGATGAACGCATACCTGACAGGAGGGGTAGAGAAAGTCTTCTCGTTTCAGCGTTTTCTTGAAGTCTTCACCTTCTACGGTGATTTCGTCCCCTTGCTCGCTCACGCGGAGAATTTCTCCTTCGAATGCCTTCTGCACCTTTCTCCGGTCCACCATCCTCTGGCAGGGTACTCCGATCAAAAATAACTGATCGGGTTTGAACCTTTTTTCGTGGCTTAGGGCGATGACAGAGCGAGCGTCACATCCTTTCACGACGAGACCAACCTTAAACTGACTGAGCTTATGAAGGTAAGTCGCCAGGTTGTTCTCGCAGAAGGAGTTCCAGATCAGGCGGTCCGCTTCTTCCGGGGTTCTGACAAAAATCGGAGTCGCACGAAGGGGAAGGGTCCCTTCACTGAAACCGATGACGACGTCCACCTTCTTGCTTTCCAAAAGTTCTTTGGCCTTTTGTCTGATTTTATCTTGGATCATCTTTCTTCCCAAAGTTCGGAGTTCGGAGATTATGTCTTATTTTTACTCTGAACTTTGCACTCCGAACTCTTCTTTCACAAACTGCTTAGCGGGTCCTAATTTCTTAATATCCTGAGTGACCTCTTCAACCACTTGAGAAAACTTGGTTCCTTCCGCAGCGGAGACCCAGGAAAACTGCACGCGGCCTTCTTCAACGCCGAGGTATTGAAGGAACGATCTCATGGTCGCTGACTTTCTCCTTCCCACGTAGTTTCCTGTGAGATAGTGGCAATCCCCCGGATGGCAGCCGGAGATCAGCACTCCATCGATCCCGCTCTGGAGAGCTTTGAGAATAAAAAGGGGATTGATTCGACCGGAGCAGGGGACACGAATGACACGGATGCTCGGAGGATACTGGATCCTCGATGTTCCCGCCAGGTCGGCACCCGCATAAGAACACCAATTACATAAGAAGGCTAAGATCTTTGGTTCCCAACGATTTTCCATCTTCACACTTGACTGTTTATCGTCCATCGCAAAAATCTGTTTCTTTTATTTGTCATTCCGGGCTTGACCCGGAATCCAGTGTTTACGGACTGGATTCCCGCCTTCGCGGGAATGAGCACCCGAGGAATTATTTACAATCCCCTTACCAGTTGACTACCAGCTCTAGGATCTGCGCAACTACCTCTGAGTTCGTGTAGCCTTTCAAATCGATAGAGCCTGAACGGCAAGAGGCGGTGCAGGCCCCGCAGCCTTTGCACAGGACTCGATTGATTTGGGCCACCTGCTTTTCTCCCACGACGGTCCTTTTTGTTAAAATCTCAATGGCCTTGTAGGGACAGACACTTTCACAGAGGCCGCAACCGATGCAAGTCCTTTCGTCCACCTCCGAGATGGTCCCGATGGTCTCGAGTTCTTTTTTCGAAAGGTAAGTCAAAGCGCGTGAGACGGCCGCATTCGCCTGGCTCAAGCTCTCCTCAATCGATTTGGGATTGTGTGCGAGCCCGGCCAGAAAGATCCCCTCCGTTGCAAAATCGACAGGCCTCAGTTTCATATGGGCTTCCAGGAAATACCCATCCTGATTCAACGGAACCTTCAGCATCTTTGACAGCCGTTCGTTATCGGGGGAGGGTATGATCCCCGCGCTGAGAACGAGAAGATCGGTTTGGATCTGTAATGCATCCTGCAAAATAGGTTCGCGAACGATCACCTTGAGGTCTTTTCCCTCTTTTTCCACGTGAGGCTCTCGCTCCGGATCAAAGCGGACGAAAATCACTCCGGCCTCCCTAGCCTTTCGATAATAGTCTTCCTTAAACCCGTAGGTTCGAATGTCCCGGTAGAGGATATAGACATTCGTTTCAGGATTCATCGATTTCAGTTTTAAGGCATTCTTAACCGCTTCTGAGCAGCAGATGCGGCTGCAATAAGGTCTCTCGTCATTCCTCGAACCGACACACTGGATCATTACTATATTCTTCAGAGACTTGAGAGACGCAGGGTGAAGGGAGATCCTCTCTTCCATCTCCTTCTGCGTGATCACATGCGAATCCTGACCGTAAAGGAATTCCTTCGGCCGGTATTCCTCGGCCCCTGTCGCCACCACGATGACGCCGTGGTCGATTTCCTGAAGTTCCTTTCCCGTGCGGAGCTTTGTCTTGAAATTTCCCACAAAGCCCTCGACACTTTCTATCTCGGTCTGAGTCATCAGATGGATGCGCGGGTCTTTCTCCACCTTTTCGGCCAATTCCTTTAGATGAGATTGAACGTCGTCTCCCTCCAGGGTGAAATGAATTGCTCTCGCCTTGCCTCCGAGCTGAGATTCTCTCTCAACCAGGTAGACTTCATAACCGGCATCCGCTATCTTCTTGGCGGCGGTCATCCCGCTCAGACCTCCACCGATGACCAGTGCCTTCTGAACGACGCCGACCATCTGGGTCTGAAGGGGTTCGAGGAGGGAAGCCTTGGCCACGGCCATCCTCACGAGGTCCTTTGACTTCTCCGTTGCCTCCTTGGGTTGCTGCATATGCACCCAGGAGCATTGGTCCCGGATATTGGTCATTTCGAAGAGATAACGGTTGAGGCCCGCCTCACGAATCGTGTCCTGAAACAGCGGTTCATGCGTTCGGGGAGTACAGGAGGCCACAACGACCCGGTTCAACCGGTTTTCCTCAATCACCTGCTTGATATGGTCCTGAGTATCCTGAGAGCAGGTATAAAGGTTTGCCTCGGCATAGACCACATCGGGCAACGTTCGCGCGTACTCCACGACCGCGGGGACATCCACGATGCCACCGATATTAATGCCACAGTGGCAGATGAAGGCACCGACGCGGGGCCCTTCGTAGTTCACATTTTTCTCTGGGACGTACTTCTTTTCAGCAACCAGCGTTCCTCTCGCTTCGGCGAGAAGGGAAGAAGCCTCTGCCGCTGCCGCGCTCGCCTGGGCCACTGTCTCCGGGATGTCTTTGGGCTCTTGAAAAGCGCCGCACACGTAAATCCCTTTTCTGGTAGTGGACGTTGGCTCGAAAGTCGTCGTTTTGCAGAAGCCGTGAGATTCCAATTCAACACCGATCCGCTTCGCCATCTCAACGGTCTCTTGAGAAGGGACCATCCCTACCGAAAGGACGACCAACTCAAACTCTTCCTCGACCAATTTCCCTTCGTCGTTCATGTAGGTGACGAGCAGGTTTTTCGTTTTCAAGGATTCCCTTATCTTGGAGACCATGCATCGAATGAATCGGATTCCATACTTGGTCTTTGCACTCTCGTAGTAAGCGTCGAAACCCTTGCCATAGGCCCGAACATCCATAAAGAAGATAGTGGGCTTGACGAAATGGACATGTTCTTTGGCGATGATGGCTTCTTTCGTGGCATACATACAGCACACGGATGAACAATAGCCGTTGCCGCAGTTGACGTTGCGGGAGCCCACGCATTGAATAAAGGCGACCTTCTCGGGAATGGTTCCGTCAGAGGGACGAAGGAGATGGCCGCGGTGCGGCCCGGTGGCGCTCAACAGCCTTTCGAATTCAATGCTCGTCACCACATTGGGAAAAACGCCGTAGCCAAACTCCGGCCGAAGACGGGCATCGAACATCTCGTAGCCGGTTGCCAGGATGACGGAGCCGACCTCGATTTTCTCGACTTGTTGTTTGTCGCTGTAATCTACCGCTCTGGCTAAGCAGACCCGCTCGCAAAGCCCGCACCCGATACATTGCTCGCGGTCAATCAGATAGACTTTGGGAATGGCTTGAGGGTATTGGATATAAATCGCCGCCCGCTGGCTGAGCTTCTCGTTATAGGTATCGATCGCCGTCACCGGACAGTGCTTGGCGCACTCGCCGCATCCTGTGCATTGGTCGCTTCGGATATACCGCGGTTTTCTATTGAGCGTCACGGAGAAGTGGCCGGGTTCGCCTTCGACGGACTCTACGTCCGCATGCGTGATAACCCGGATATTCAAATGGCGACCGCATTCGACCAGTTTTGGAGACATGATGCACATGGAGCAGTCATTGGTGGGGAAGGTCTTGTCCAACTGTGCCATTACCCCTCCGATCGCAGGAGAGCTGTCAACCAGGTAGACAAAGTACCCCGATTCGACGAGGTCCAGGGCGGCTTGCATTCCACCGATTCCCCCCCCGACCACCATAACCGCGCCTACAGGATGATTCTTATCTGTTTCGTTCATTCTCTGCCTGTTCCGTCCAGCCCGCTCCGAAAATTGAAAAGGAAGGGAGAATTTACCCCGTTAGAAATAGCGCCCCGCTGAAATTTCTAACGGGATTTACTTTCGGATGTATTTCGGGACCTTTCCTTCTTCCGAAGGGTCAAAGCCTACCCTGCCTTCTCCGACCAACAAGGACAGAAAAGAGAGGGTCTCCCTTAGCTCCAAATTCAGCGCTTGACTGATCTCTTTGGCGGAAAGGTGTTGAGATTCCACCGCTCCGGCGATTCGGTTCTTGATCAGCTCATTGCGAATGGTCTCTTCAATCAACTTGTCCAATTTCTCCCGGGAAAGATGCTCTCCGTAGACATTCTCCTTTTCGATGAGCTCATAGCCTTTCCCCACCATCCACCGGATCTTTTCTCCTTCGAGCGAGGCTTCGATCGCCTGAAGTTTTAGTTTAATTTCCTGGTCGAGAGGGAATGGCCCCAGACTACGGATCTTCTCAACAAAATCTCGGATCACCCTCGAGAAGCGCTCGCCCTCGCCGGCAGAGACCCAGTCCAGAAGGAGCCTTTCCGATTCAATCTGTACCATGGCCAATAGCTTGTGCGTCAGGTCCATCTTCTGCTGGGCCTGGACATTGCCCGTCAGGTAATGACAGTCTCCTGGATGGCAACCGAGGACCGTCACCGCATCATATCCAGCCAGGAAGGCCTTAGGGATAAAGGCTGGATCCACTCTCCCGGAGCACATCACCCGGATTACCCGCGTGTTGGGAGGATATTGAAACCTGGAGACTCCTGCCAGGTCAGCTCCCGCATAAGCACACCAGTTGCACAGAAAGGATAAAATCTTCGGTTCAAAAGCCATTTTCTAATCCACTTTCAATTTGTGATTTCAAATCCGAAATCCGCAATCGTTTAATCCCCCTCACCCTGCCCCTCTCCCCGCATGGGAGAGGGAAGGGGGAATCAGGCTGCTTCTTTATCTTTCACGAGATTAAGCGCCTCGATCTGGGCTGTTAATTGCTCATCAGAGAAATGATGGACCGTCACCGCCTTCTGCGGGCAGCTGGATGCGCAGACCCCGCATCCTTTGCACGAAGCGGCAATCGTCTCCGCCTTTCTTCCCTTCGCGGTCTCCACCACGCGAATGGCGCTGAAAGGGCAGAGCTCTTCGCACAGACCGCAGCCCACGCAGACCGTCTGGTCGACCTCCGAGATGGTTGGAAGGACGCTGACATATCCCTTGGCAACCGAAGCCGTGGCACGGGCTACGGCCGCATTGGCCTGAGAAAGCGACTCGCTGATGTTCTTCGGAAAGTGGGCCAGCCCTGCCAGGAAGATGCCGTCCGTCGCAAAATCGACGGGCCGAAGCTTCATATGAGCCTCAAGGAAAAATCCATCCGCTGTCAAGGGCACCTTAAGCATCTTTGCCAGGGCCTCGTTCTCATACGGGATGATCGCGCTCGCCAGGGCCACGAGATCGGGCTGGAGGATGATCTCCTCGCCAACGATCCGGTCCCTGACCTTGAGCTGGAGCCGGCCTCCTTCTATTTTCAGGTCAGGCTTCGAATCAAGCTCATACTGAATGAACTCTACCCCCTGCTTTCTTGCCTCAGTGTAGTACCGTTCTGCCAATCCATAGGTCCGGATGTCCCGGTAAAGAACGGTTACCTTGGCGTCGGGATTCTGTTCTTTGATCTTCAGGGCGTTCTTCACCGCGACAGAACAGCAGATCCTGCTGCAATTCGGCCTTTCCGCAGTTCGGGATCCCACGCATTGTACCATGACGACATGCGGATATCGTTTGATCTCTTCCGCATGATGGGCGATCTTTTCTTCCAGCTCGGTCTGTGTAATCACCCGGGAATCCTGGCCGTAGAGATATTCAGCAGGTGTCTTCTCCTTTGCCCCCACGGCAACGATGACAACGCCGTGTTCGAACTCCTTCTCGCTGCCCTCGGTTGAAATGACTGACTTGAAATTCCCAATATACCCGCTCAGGTTTTTTAAGGCCGCCTTGGTAAAAACCTGGATACGAGGATGGTTCTTGACGTTGCCGACCATCTTTCGAAGGAGTTCCTGTGGATCATTCCCTTCGAGTGTATGATAGATGTGACGCAGGTTCCCGCCGAGTTCAGCTTCTCTTTCCACAAGAGCGCAGTCAAACCCTTGATCGGCCAGTTTCAGGGCGGCCCTCATCCCTGTGAGGCCTCCCCCAATGACCAGGCCCTTTTTGATCACCTCCACCTGAGGCTCTTCGAGAGGCTGCAGCAGCCGGGATTTTGCCACGACCATGCGAAGAAGTTCCTTTGCCTTTTCCGTGGCCTCCTTGGGCTGGTGCATATGGACCCAGGAGCACTGGTCTCTTATATTGGCCATCTCAAAGACGTACTTATTGAGTCCCACCTCCCGGATCGTCTCCTGGAACATGGGCTCATGCGTCCTCGGTGTGCAGGAGGCGACGACGATTCGGTTCAGGTGATTTTCTTGAATCGCCTTCTTAATTTTCTCCTGAGCATCCTGGGAACACGTGTAGATATTCTCCTCGGCAAAGACCACCCCGTCGAGGGTCTTGGCGTATTCTTTGACTTCGGGGACATTCACCGTTGCGCCGATGTTGATCCCGCAATGGCAGACGAATACGCCGATGCGCGGCTCCTCGTTCCTCAAATCCAGTTCGGGAGGGTAGTCTTTCTTCTTCGTCATGCTTCCGCTGACATCGGCGAGAAGGGCGGATGCGCTTGCCACCGCGCCGCTCGCCTGGACGACCGTCTCAGGAATGTCCTTGGGTCCTTGGAAGGCCCCGCAGACAAAGATACCGGGCCGGGTTGTGTCGAGGGGTGCGAACTCGTTGGTCTTACAGAAGCCGTACGGGTCGAGCTGAATGCCAATCCTTTGAGCCAATTCCTTGGCTTCTTTTGAAGGGGTCAACCCGACGGATAAGACGACCAGATTGAACTCCTCCTCTTTTATCTTTCCTTCCGAATCGACGTAGCTGATCACCAAGTCTTTGGTTTTGGGTCTCTCTGCCACCCGGGAGACCATCGACCGGATGAATCGAATGCCGTGCTCGCTTTTTGCTCTTTCGTAGTAGGCATCGAAATCCTTTCCATGGGCGCGGATATCCATGTAGAAGATCGTCGGCTCGACGTGGTGGGCATGCTCTTTTGCGATGACCGCCTCTTTGATCGCGTACATGCAGCAGACCGAGCTGCAGTATTCGTTTCCGCAAAAGGCGTTCCCGCTATTTCCTGTCATATCCCTGGAGCCGGCACATTGGATCCAGGCCACTTTCTTGGGTGCTTGTTGATCCGAGGGTCTCAAGAGGGTTCCCTGAAAAGGACCTGAGGCGTTGAGAATTCGCTCGAACTGAATGCTCGAAATCACATTTGGATAACGTCCGTATCCATAAGCGACCAGCCGGATTGGGTCAAACTCATCAAATCCGGGGCTCAAAATAATCGAACCGACGTTGATGATGCTTTCTTGTTCCTTATCTTCAAAGTTGATTGCCTTCGCCGTACAGAGCTTCTCACATGCCCTGCATTTTCCCTTTGTGAGATAGATGCAATGGGCAGGGTCGATCGCATACTTGAGAGGGACGGCCTGTGCGTACTTGATATAGATCGCCTTACGCTTGGAAAGACCTTCTTCGTATCCGTTGTCTACCTTCGCCGGACATTTCTCCGCGCACAGACCGCAGGCGATGCATTTATTGACGTCGACATACCGTGGATGCTGGACGACCCTGACCTGAAAATTGCCCTGCGTTCCCGAAACGTCTGTCACTTCGGAAAGGGTCAACAACTTGATGTTGAGGTGACGCCCGCATTCGACCAGTTTCGGGGAGAGAATACACATGGAGCAGTCATTCGTGGGAAAGGTCTTGTCCAGCTGTGCCATCACGCCGCCGATCGCGGGCGACGACTCGACGAGGTAGACATAGTATCCCGATTCGGCCAGGTCGAGGGAAGCCTGAATTCCTGCAACGCCTCCACCTACCACCATCACGGCTCCGACTTTATCTCCGACTTTGTCCGCCATTAAATTCCTCGTAGTCGCTATATTAGGCCTTTGCTACTGAGCACTTTCACGGGGTCGGTGAGATGCCGGCCCAACCATTTCTTGACGTCTTTGTGACCCAGGGCCAATCCCATCAACTCCGTAAAATAGAGGATGGGAAGATCGTATTTCTCTCCAGACTCTTTTTCAAATTCCTCCTGGCGCATATCCAGATTGGCGTGGCACATCGGACAGCCTGTGACCAGGCAGTCCGCCTCTGCTTCCTTTGCCATCGACAGCAGACGCTCCCCCAATTTCCTGACGATATCCGTCCGTGTCATCACCAAACTGGCCCCGCAACAATCGGTCTTGTATGACCATTGAACCGGCTCCGCGCCCAGAGCTTCCATCAAACGATCCATGTGCTGAGGGTTCTCATATTCACGAATCCCGGTCAGCTTGGGAGGCCGAACCGTAAGGCACCCGTAGTAACAAACGACCTTCAGCCCCGTGAGGGGCTTCACTCGCTTCTTCTTTACCTCGTCCAAAATGGGTTCGTCGCAGAAGAAATCCAACGAGTAACGGATCGGAACGTTACCGTGATACGAGAACGGGACTTTCTTGGAATGCTCCTTGACCTCGTTTTCAGCCACCTTGAACCGGCTGTAGCATGCGACACACGGGACCAGCAGCTCCCGGTTGCTTTTCTCCGCGATGGCAAGGTTGCGAGCGGCCAGATCGATGGCGAGCTCTTCATCCGTGCAGTGGGCAGAACTCGCGCCGCAGCAGGTCCAGTCCTCGAGCTCACGAGCCTGGATATCGAGCAGGCTCAAGACGCCTCGAATCGAATCGTCGTATTCCCTGGCCGTCCCATGGAGAGAACATCCAGGATAATAGGAAATCTCTTTCACGTTCTCGCCCCCTTCTCAAAAGCGTTGAAAATCTCCTTAATCTCTTTTCCCCCGCCAAATTTGGACGGAAGGAGTTTAATCTTTCCCTTGCGGTACATCTTTAATCCCAAGGCAGCATCCTTAAAAAAGTCTTTCGTTTTAGACTTAAACTGCAGGATGAGGCTTAGCTCGTGAATTCGGCCTTTCGATTTGATCGTATCCAAAAAAGCGGAGTGGAAAATCGGAATATCCTTTTCCCCAGGTTTGAATTCAGAATGCATTGCCAGATTTCTTAACGTATCCATGATCTTGGCAATATCGATGTTGTTTGGGCACCGTACGCTGCAGGAATAACAGGAAGCGCAGATCCAGATCGTTTTCGATGAGAGAACCTTCTCCCGGTGGTCGTACTGAATATGACGGAGGACCTGGTTAGGAAGGATATCCATGGCGAAAGCGACCGGACATCCGGCGGAACACTTCTGGCATTGATAACAGGCCTGCAGGGTTTCACCACTGGCCTGAACCACTTCCGACAAGAAAGAACTGCCTTTCTGGTTCAAATCCATCTTTCACCTCGATGCTATTTTAGGATGGGACATTAGCTGGGTAGAAAAGTCATTACACTTAATAATAAGATACGAACCCCCTTTTTGCAATGAAAGGGAATCAAGTGTGTTCACGGTAACGCTCGCTGATCGTCCATGCTGTTCTTTTTTTCACATATCTTAAAAAATATGGGGGCCATTGTCAAGATCTTTCTGAAAAAAATTTGCAGATTGCGCTAAAACTCATTGGAAAACTAAGCAACCTATTGTAATTATTTAAATTATTATAGAACTTGAATTTATCATTCCCTATCTTAAACAAGAATCTACTCTGTTGGGATAGAGGCAGAAAGCGTCGGGTGAGGTTACACGTGTTGAGAGGCGAGAGATCAAGGATTCAGTTGAGGTTTCTTTTTTGAAGATCTTGAAAGTTAGGAGGCCAAACCTTCAGATACGATCGTCGCACCGTAATTTATTTCTTCATTTTTTTAACCCGATCGATCTCAGATTTCATAAACTCGAATAAACTTTCTCCTTTGAATAAGTTCTTGAGTTCCTCCTGAAGGTTAGAGGGGTTGATCTTGCATATCCAGCCTTTTTCATAAGGACTCTCGTTGATCTGCTCAGGGTTCTCTTCGAGGTCCTGGTTGGAGGATTCCACCTTTCCGGAAACCGGAGCGTAGATCCTTCCGACCCATTTGCCGGACTCCATGGAGCCGCACGGTTTCCCCTGCTCGACGCCTCTGCCCGGAGAAGGCAGCTCGACGTAGACGATCTGCCCTGCCAATTTTTGAGCAAAATCGTTCGTGCCCATTACCACCAGATTTCCCTCAACTCTTGCCCAAAAATGTTCTTTGTGGTAGTATAAATCGTCCGGAAAGATATATCCTTCAATGTCCATCGACCGAAATCTCCCTTCCATCATTTTAGGACTATATACATCAAAAACAAAGTGATCACAAGTCCTTTTATTAATTTCTCCTTGACAAAATTTCGCTGCAATGATAATGGGATGGGAAGAAGAACGGGGGATTGAAGAAGAGGTGAGTTTATGACAATCAGCAAATGGATGACAGCGGGAACGGTTCTTAAAATGATGGCCATGCATTATCCTGACAAGCAGGGCGCAGGGGATAAGTTTCGTAAGATAACCTTCAAGGAGTGGAACGACAGGAGCTGTCGAATATGCAACGCGTTGAATAACATGGGGGTTAAGAAAGGAGATCGCTTTGCCATATTGGCTTACAACAGCGTCGAGTGGATGGAAATTTACGCGGCGGCTGCGAAGGGAGGACAGATCACGGTTCCCGTTATGTTCCGGCTTGCGCCTCCTGAGATAGAATATGTGATCAACCATTCTGAATGCAAGGCTTTTTTCGTGGCCAAGGAATTTGTTCAGGTGGTCGATTCCATCCGAAGTAAGCTTCCCAGCGTCCCGCCGGCGAATTACGTATTTTGGGGAGATGAAAAGGCACCAGAGGGTTATGTGCATTATGAAGCGATCATTGCGAAGGCCTCCCCTGCGGAACCGGATGTGCTGGTCGACGCAGACGATCCCTGGAACCTCATGTATACCTCAGGGACGACTGGCAAGCCCAAAGGGGCCGTTCGAACCCACGAAGGGAACCTTGGCCAGTACCTGCTGAGCGACCTCTGTATGGGGATTCGGCCGGACGATTGCGTCATGCTCGTCATGCCCATGTGCCATATCAATTCAATATTCTATTCATTTGCCTATACCTATTGCAGTGCGAAGGTGTTTGTTTACAATATGGTCAGCTTCGACCCGCTGGACCTGTTGAGGACGATTGAGAAAGAGAAGATTACGTTTACGTCGCTTGTTCCCACTCATTACATCATGATGCTCGCCCTCCCCGACGAGATCAAAAAGAAGATCGACGTGAGTTCGATGCGGCAGCTCTTGATCTCGTCCGCACCGGCCCGGAAAGATGTCAAAATGGCCATTATGGAATATTTCAAAAACGCAGAGCTCTGGGAGGCTTATGGTTCAACCGAGGCCGGTCTGGTGACGCTTCTCAGGCCGGAAGAGCAATTCAAGAAGTTGGGTTCCATCGGAAGGGAGATCTGGGGATCAGATCGAATAAAAATTCTGGATGAAAATGGACAGGAAGTCCCGGATGGACAGGTGGGAGAACTGTATTCACGGACAGCGAGCGTTTTCAAGGAATATTGGAAAGATCCTGAAAAGACGAAGTCGGTCTTCCAAGGGGAATGGTTCTCCGCAGGCGATATGGCCTATCGGGACCCGGACGGATATTATGTCCTGGTGGACCGAAAGGCGAACATGATCATTACGGGAGGCGAGAATGTCTTCCCCTCAGAGATTGAAAATGTTGTGGGATCTCATCCCGCCGTTAAATATGTGGCAGTGATCGGGGTGCCCCACGAGAAATGGGGAGAGTCGGTGAAGGCCGTGGTCACTCTTCATACGGGAAAAACGGTAACCGACAAGGAACTTATCGAACATTGCAGGGGGAAGATTGCAGGATATAAAATTCCCAAATCAGTCGATTTCATCAAGGATGAAGAGATGCCGATGACCCCCACCGGGAAAATCCTCCATCGTATTCTAAGGGAGCGATACGGAAAATGGAGTGACCTAAAGTAGCCTTCTTTCCTTCAGGATTCTTCGTGAAGGCCCAAGTCGGTGATCCTTGGGCCTTTTTCATAAATTTTTTCTTGCAAAATACCTCGGCATGGGGTATGTTAAAAATCACCAAGGGTTCAAGCGGCCCTTGGTTTCATTTTGTTAGGGTGATCTGGGAAGGAGTTTCGCATGGTCAAAAACCTGAGGTGGAAAGCAATATTTTACGGGGCCATCGCTGTTTTTGCCATCCTTCTTCTGGTGCCCAATGTGACGTCTCAATTGCCCTCCTGGTGGAGTAGCGTCGTGCCTACCGAGAAGGTCCATCTCGGCCTCGACCTGCAGGGAGGCATGTACCTCCTCCTAACCGTGGAGGGTGAGAAGGCCGTTGAAAGCTATGTGGAGCAGATCAAGAATAATTTGAGGGACGAGCTCAAGGACCAAGGAGTTCCCGTTGGAAAATTGGAAAGAGAGAAGGACCGGATCGTTCTCGAATTCTCCGGAGCCAAGGAAAAAGTGGACAATGTGCTTGGAACGCATTTTACCATGTTGCGCGAGCTCTCCTCCTCAGGAGAAGGAGGGATTTGGAAGGTCCAGCTGGTCCTCGATAGCAAAGAAATAGAGAGTGTAAAGAAGAGGGCGATTGATCAGGCCCTGGAGATCATCCGGAACCGAATCGACCAGTTTGGCGTTTCCGAGCCAGAGATAACCCTTCAAGGGGGAGACCAGATACTGGTCCAGCTTCCCGGGATCAGAGATCCCCAGAGAGCGATCAATTTAATCGGCCAGACCGCTCTGCTCGAATTCAAGCTGTTGGATGAAGAGGGAAACATTGAAGAGGCATTAAAAGGGAATATCCCTCCCGGGGACATAATTCTGTACGAGAGATCTGTGGACCCGCAGACAGGCGCGGTGAGGAAGGTCCCCTTCCTGCTCAAAGAGAAAACCCTGATGACCGGTGAATTCATAAAGGATGCCCGGGTTTCGCTTGATTCGCAGTTCCACGAACCTTATGTGGCCATGGAGTTTACAGATGTGGGAGCGAGACTTTTTGAGCAGATTACCGGGGCCAACGTAAAGAAGAGACTGGCTATTATTTTGGATAACAACGTCTACTCCGCTCCGGTGATCCAGGAAAGGATTGCAGGAGGGAGGGCCCAAATCACCGGCCGTTTCACTATGGATCAGGCCAAAGATCTGTCTGTGGTTCTCAGATCCGGGGCACTGCCTGCACCCGTCAAGATCCTTGAGCAAAGAACCGTGGGACCCTCTCTCGGACAGGATTCGATCCACAAAGGGATTATCTCGATCGTGCTGAGCGGGATTGTCGTGGCCATTTTTATGGTGATTTACTATCAGTATTCGGGGCTGATCGCTGATTGCGCTCTTATCCTGAACGTGATCTTGACGTTAGCCGTGCTGGCTCTCCTCCGGGCGACCTTGACCCTTCCCGGCATTGCGGGTTTAGTCCTGACCATTGGAATGGCAGTCGATTCTAACATTCTGATTAACGAGAGAATCAAGGAAGAGTTGAGAATAGGAAAGACGGTTCGAACGGCAATCGATCAAGGTTACCACCGCGCCTTCACTGCCATCTTGGACTCTCACGTAGCGGCTTTGATCTCGGGGGCCATTCTCTATGAGTTTGGAACAGGTCCGGTGAAGGGGTTTGCAGTGACGTTGTGCTTCGGCCTTCTGGCCAACCTATTCACGGCTTATTTTGTGACAAGATTAATCTACGATTATATTACACTTAAATTTGCGATTAAACGATTGAGCATTTAGGGGTTTAGAGGAAACCATCCCATGGAACTGATTCGACCGGGTACGCATTACGATTTTATAGGGATGAAGAAAATCACCCTCTGGATTTCAGCCTTGGCCATTCTTGTGACCATTGGCTCCATCCTTTATCATGGTGGATTGAGAAACGGGGTCGATTTCGCGGGGGGAGCAGTGATTCAGGTCAAATTCTCGAAGCCCGTGGACATTTCGGAGGTAAGGAATGCTTTAGAGACCTCCGGTTCGAAGGAGGCCGTGGTCCAGAATTTCGGGGGAGAGAACGAGTTTTTGATCCGCGTAGAAAAGAGTTCGGAAGATATCGAGACCATCGCTAAAGGTATCCAAACCGCCCTTCAAGAGCGGTTCAAAGAAAGGACTCCGGATATCGAAAGCGTTCAAGTCGTCGGTCCCATGGTTGGGAAGGATTTGAAGCAGAAGGCAGCGTGGGCGGTAATCCTCTCTATGTTGGGGATCATGATTTATATTGCCCTGCGGTTCCACAAGTTTTCTTACGGGCTGGGCGGCCTGATCTCGTTATTTCACGATATTGCCGTAACCTATGGCGCTATCTCTGTCTTGAAACTGGAATATAATTTGTCCCTTATGGCTGTCGTTCTCACAGTCATTGGTTTTTCCATCAACGATACCATCGTTATTTTTGACCGAGTAAGAGAGAACATCAAGAAGATGAAGAAGACAGACCTCGTTACGGTTTTTAACGAAAGCATCAACGAATGTCTCGGACGAACGATCCTTACCACAGGGACAGTCATGATATCGGTGCTGATTCTTTTCTTTTTCGCCGGACAGGTCCTTCATGAGTTCACCATCGCTCTTATCGTCGGGATCGTGACTGGCACTTATTCCACGGTCTATATCGCGAGCCCGGTCGTCCTCTTTTGGGAGGAGCATATCGCGAGCAAGCGAAAGATAAGATAGAGCACAATTCTTGACATAAACGGTGACGATGTATTAAAGAAATGAGATGGTTGAAGGTGACGGGATGAAGACCTACCAAGCGAAAAATGAAGAATTAGACCCTAAATGGTATCTGGTAAATGCCGAGGGAAAGATTTTGGGGAGACTGTCTACCGAGCTGGCAAAGATATTGAGGGGGAAGAATAAACCTACCTACACTCCCCATCTGGATACAGGGGATTTTGTTATCGTGGTCAATGCGGGGAAAGTCACTTTAACTGGAAAGAAGATGAAAGACAAGATTTATTATCATCATACGGGTTATCCCGGCGGGATTAAAGAGACGAATGCTGAAAAGCTGTTGGCGAAAAAACCCACAGAGATGATCAGGATGGCAGTGAAAGGGATGCTTCCCAAAACCAGTTTGGGCCGTCAGATGCTTCGAAAGCTGAAGATTTATGCAGGCCCGAATCATCCGCACGAGGCACAGAAACCCGTGCCCTTAGAGGTCTAACTAATTTTTCATAGTGCGGCACCCCCGTCCGAATTCTGCCTTTGGCGGGTAAAATGGTTGAGGTCAAGGCTACGAAGCCCGTTTGGTTTAGGGTTAGAGGGTTACGTGAACTGCTTAAGACGAACGACATAACCGAATGACGTAACGGGCATCATTACCGTTACCATGGAATCAAACCCTTATTTTTAACTGAAGGAGAGAGAAGAAAGTGACAGAGCCAATTTATGCCACAGGAAAGAGAAAGACTTCGATCGCGAGGGTTTGGCTTGAACCAGGAGAGGGGAAGTTTGTTATCAACGAGAGGGCGTTGAAAGAGTACTTTGGGAGAGAGACCTGTGAAATGGTCACCCTTCAGGCCTTAGAACTCACCGGAACCCGAAACCAATTCGATATAACGGTGAACGTCCAGGGAGGAGGTATCTCCGGGCAATCCGTTGCCATTCGCCATGGGATTTCAAAAGCATTGCTCCAATACAACGCCGATTTTAAGGATGTTTTGAAAAAGGCGGGATTTCTCACACGGGATTCAAGGGTCAAGGAGCGGAAGAAGTATGGGAGAAGAGGAGCCAGGAGAAGACCGCAGTTCTCTAAGAGATAATTCCATGATCCTGTTGAACTTGTCCGAAAAGGGAGGTCATGGTACCTCCCTTTTTTGTTTTTTGGGTTTTCTTGTTTATACGGCTACGAGGCCCGTTTGGTATCGGGTCACAGGGTTACGTGAATTCTTTAAAACGAACGACTCTACCTAATGACGAAACGGGCATCCTTACCCTTGCCGTGAGACGAATCTTTTATTTTCCAAACAACCAATTAAACCGAATAAACCGAAGAGGTGCCGGATGAAAATACGAGTGGGTATCGTTGGAGCGACAGGTTACACAGGGGTGGAGCTCCTCCGTCTTCTCCTTCATCACCCTCAGGTGGAGGTCACCGCACTGACCTCACAGAAATATGCTGGAGTTCCGATTGATCAAGTCTTTCCATCTCTGATGAAAGGTCTCGATTTGAAATGTGAAGAACTCTCGGTTGAGGAAATCTCAAAAAAGACAGATTTTGTCTTCACGGCGGTTCCTCATAAAACAGCTATGGAGATTGTTCCGTCATTTTATCGGGTTGACAAAAAGGTCGTTGACCTGAGCGCTGATTTTCGATTTACAGATGCAGCCATATATGAAAAGTGGTATCAAAAGCATACGGCTGTGGATCTTCTTTCCGAATCGGTCTATGGCCTCCCTGAGCTTCATCGTGAGAAGATCCGAAATGCAAAAATCGTCGGGAACCCGGGATGCTATCCAACCGGAGCCTTGATCGGCCTCATTCCCCTTGTGAAGAAGGGGATGATCTCCGTTGAAAATATTGTGATTGATTCAAAATCCGGTGTGACCGGAGCGGGCCGGGATGTGGTTCTCGAATCTCTCTTCTGTGAGGTGAACGAGGGGGTGAAAGCTTACAAGATCTTTGCTCACCGACACACTCCGGAGATCGACCAGGAACTGAGCCTTCTGGCTCGGAAAGAGATCCGGGTCACGTTCGTCCCGCATCTCATTCCGATGGACCGTGGGATCCTATCTACCCTTTATGTCCGTCTCACAAAAAAGATGAAGACCGAAGAGTTGCTCGACGTCTTCCACGATTTTTACCGAGGAGAGCCCTTCGTTCGAATCTATTCAAAAGAGAAATTTCCAAACACAAAGAATGTGCGGGGCTCCAACTATTGTGATATCGGGGTCAAGGTGAACGAATCCGACGGTTGGGCCGTCATCGTTACGGCCATTGATAATCTGGTCAAGGGCGCTTCCGGCGAAGCGGTCCAAAATATGAATATCATGCTCGGGTATCCTGAGACCATGGGGCTCGACGGACTGGCACTGGCTCCCTGAGACATGAAGCGTTAAGCGCATAGCGCATGGAGAAAAAAATACTTTCTCCCGTCTCACTCTCAAGCTTATAAGTCTAAACTCATAATTCTTCACTCTTAACTCTTCCTCTGTTTCTATTTTACAACCCCGCGAGATTCTGTTAGATTATTTTCGGAATGACGACGAAACCGCTAACCCCCGTGATCAAGCAATATCTCCAGATTAAGAGTCAATATCCGGATGCCATCCTTTTCTTCAGGATGGGGGACTTCTATGAGATGTTTTTTGAAGACGCCCGTGTCGGTTCTCGAGAATTGGACATTGCGTTAACCTCAAGGGATAAAGGCCAAAAGGATAGCGTTCCCCTGTGTGGGGTCCCTTACTTTACGGTCGAAACGTATATCTCCAAACTATTGCAGAAAGGATACAAGGTTGCCCTCTGTGACCAGGTAGAAGACCCTAAACTCGCCAAAGGGATTGTCAAGAGAGAAGTCGTCAGGGTTTTTACTCCTGGCCTTGTGGTTGATACGGTCCAGCTGGGGACTGGGGAAAATAATTACCTGATGGGATTTTCCGCAGAGGGCGAGGTTTTCGGGCTTGCCTTTCTGGACATTTCGACGGGCGAATTGAAGGTCTGCCAAATCTCAGGGTTTGAACCCTTTCTGAGCGAAGCCCTTCGAAACGAACCTAAAGAAATCTTGTCGCTCAAGAGATTTCAGGAAACTCCCTGGTTTGAGGGATTTAAAAAGAATTTTGAGAACGGGTTGATTACCTATTTAGATGGTCCAACGTTCGATGCCGTCCCTTCTTTCGATCAGGAGGAGCGGAGTACGATCCACCTGAAAGCCCCTTTGGCTGCGCAGGCTGTAGCCATGGTTCTTCGCTATGCAGAGGAGAACCAGAAAAAGCCGCTCTCCCACATCCGGCCCCTCTCTTTTTATCAAGTCCAGGATTTTATGGTCATCGATGAAACGACAAAGAGAAATTTAGAGCTCACGCAATCCCTTTTTGACCGGGGCAAGAGAGGTTCTCTTTTCTGGCTTTTGGATGAGACGATTACCCTGATGGGGAGCCGGACATTGAAGCAGTGGTTGAATTATCCGCTGATCGATATCAAGGAGATCGGGCGCCGTTTGGAAGGGGTCTCTGAACTGAAGGGAAAAAAGATCGAAAGGAAGCAACTGCGAGAATCCTTGAGAGGAATTCAAGACATCGAAAGACTGACCTCTCGAATTTTCCTTGGGCATGCCAATGCCCGTGATCTTGTCGGATTGAAAAATTCGGTCCAAAACTTACCTATTCTCAAAGCGAGTCTCCAGCCCTTTGATGCCTCCCTCGTTGCAGAGTTCGCGTCAGAGATTGAGAATTTCGACGATCTGTATCAGCTTCTCGAATCCTCCATCGTGGATAATCCACCCCTGACGATTAAAGAGGGAGGGATCATCAAAACGAAGTACGACAAGGAATTAGACGCATTAAGAGAGATCGGCCGGGAGGGGAAGGGATGGATCCTTCGATTGGAAGCGGAAGAGAGGAAGAAGACGGGGATTTCCTCTTTGAAGGTTCGATATAACCAAGTCTTTGGATATTATATTGAAGTGACCAAAAGCAATCTTCACCTCGTCCCGGATCATTATATCAGGAAACAGACGTTGGTGAATGCGGAGCGATTTATCACCCCGGAACTCAAGGAATTCGAAACCAAGGTGTTGGGCGCTGAAGAAGCAATCTGTCAGTTGGAATACCGGCTCTTCGAAGAGATTCGGGAAAAAGTGTCGGAGGAAACCCCAAGGCTTCAAAAAACAGCTTCTGTCATTGCGGTTGTAGATATTCTGGGCGCCATGGCGGAGATTGCTGATCGGTATAATTATGTCCGACCCATTGTGGATGAGGAGGATGAGATTGTCATTCGCGACGGGCGGCATCCCGTCTTGGAAAGAATGGGGCTTTCGGAAAGATTTGTTCCCAACGATACCCAAATGGATGGCCAGGAGCATCAGATTCTCATCATCACGGGACCGAATATGGCAGGTAAGTCAACCTATTTAAGACAAGTCGCCCTGATCATATTGATGGCGCAGATGGGGTGTTTTGTGCCGGCAAGCGAGGCGAAGATCGGCGCGGTGGACCGGATCTTCACGCGAATCGGTGCCCTGGACAATATCATGAGGGGACAAAGCACCTTTATGGTGGAGATGATGGAGACGGCCCGCATTCTAAATCAAGCGACCTCGAAGAGCTTTGTCGTTCTGGATGAGATTGGAAGAGGGACCAGCACCTTTGATGGATTGAGCATTGCCTGGGCGGTTGCCGAGTATCTCCACGACCTTCCCTCGCTCCGGCCGAAGACCCTTTTCGCAACGCACTACCATGAATTGACCGAGTTGGCCCTCACAAAGGACAGGGTCAAAAACTACAATGTGGCTGTAAAGGAGTGGGGTGGGGAGATTATCTTTCTCAGGAAAATTGTGGAGGGAGGGACGAATCGCAGTTACGGTATTCAAGTGGCGCGACTGGCGGGGCTTCCCCAAAAAGTGATCGATCGGGCCAAAGAGATTCTTTCCAACCTGGAGAAGGGCGAACTGGATGCCACGGGGATGCCCAAAATCGCAACGACGAGAATGGTGACCTCTAAGCCGAAGCCTCCCTTGCAACCCTCCCTCTTTGTTCAGCCCGATCCCATCCGGTCTGAATTGAAGAAGGTCAAAACCGATCAACTGACTCCTCTCGAGGCTTTAAATTTCCTGGACGAACTGAAGAAGAAGGCCGAAAAGGAGGACTGAGATTCGCAAAGTATGTACAGGAAACAGCAAATCCCAAGTACCAAATTTCAAATAAATTCCAATCACCAAAATTGAGAACAAGATATTTTGGCTCATTTGAAATTGGAATTTGGAGCTTATTTGGGATTTGGAATTTGTTATTTGAAATTTCCATACCCATTAGGTTGGATTGCCATTCTGGGGGATAAATTTTATGCGAAGGTAATTTAATCAAGGGAGAGGGTCTGGAAGAATGATGGATTTCCCGAAGGCGCGATTGAAGATGGTGGAAGAGCAGATCGTCTCAAGGGGGATTAAAAATCCCAGGTTGATTGCTGCCATGAGGAAAATCCCTCGGCATCTCTTTGTGGAAGAGGCCCTTCAAATCCAGGCCTATACGGATCATCCTCTTCCCATTGGAGACAAGCAAACCATTTCTCAGCCCTACATGGTCGCCTTGATGACGGAGGCGCTGTTATTAACGGGGAGAGAAAGGATTTTGGAGATCGGGACAGGATCGGGATATCAGACGGCGATCCTGGCTGAGTTGTCTGAGAAGGTCTTCTCTGTCGAAAGGATTCGTCCCCTGGCCATTCGGGCGCGAAAGCTACTCTATGAATTGGGGTATTTCAATGTTGAAATTAAGATCTTTGATGGGACTTTTGGATGGATGGAAGAAAGTCCATTTGATGCGATTCTTGTGACAGCTGGATCTCCCGACATCCCGGAAACTCTGATCGATCAACTGGCGGTGGGCGGGAAGCTGGTCATCCCCGTGGGAGATGCATTTGTCCAGGATCTGTTTCGGGTGACCAAAACAGAAGGAGGGGTAAAAAAAGAAGATTTGGGTGGTTGCCGATTTGTTAAGTTGATAGGGAAATATGGGTGGGAAAACGAATGAACGACGAACGATGACAAATGAACAATGACAAGAGGAGAAATTCCTCACTTTAAGAGTAGATTCCAGCCTTGAGGGCATAAGCGCTAACCTAAGAAGCGAGGGAGATCCCTCATTCGTCATTCCGGCCCCGTACTTGATACGGGGCCGGAATGACGCTACAACAAGATAAGCGCTTAGGGCCCATGAGGGGGAGGGTGGGGGGCCGAACAAAGCGGTCAAATTTCTTGAATCAGATAGTAAAAAATACTCTATGCGTTTCATTTCTTTCTCTATTTCTCCTCATGGGTGGCTGCGCAAGACATCGAGTTTCCTCTGAGACGCCATCTCTGCCTACGGGGACAAAAGAGGTCTATCACGTCGTGGAGAGACACCAAACCCTTTATCGGATTTGCAAAACTTACAGGGTCGATCTCAAGGAGGTTGCCTCTTTAAATCGAATTGCAGATCCGAGTAAGATCGAGACCGGTCAGCGGATTTTTATACCAGGGGCGAAAAAAGTGTTGAAAGTTGAGATTTATATTGATGATGTGGCGGCGGAGCAAGCGGAAACGGCAAAGACGGCTTATAAGAAGCTTGATTTCATCTGGCCTGTTGAAGGGAAAATTAGCAATCCTTTTGAAGAGGCGGAAAGCAGAAGGCATCAGGGGATCGATATCTCCTCCGCCATGGGGACGCCGATTAAGGCGTCAAACGCCGGTAAGGTGATATACTCCAATAACGGGATCAAGGGATACGGGAACTTGATCATCCTTCGCCATTCCGAGGAATATGTTACGGTTTACGCTTACAATCAGGTGAATCTGGTAGAAGAGGGGACATGGGTGGAGAAGGGGCAGATCATCGGGAAGGTGGGCCAGACGGGGAAGGCGACGGGACCTCATCTGCACTTCGAGATTCGAAAAAATAACAAGGCGTTGGACCCGTTGCTATTTTTGAAATAAATTTTACATGACGAGTTCGTTGTGGGGGGGTAGGGTGTTTGACACTGTTGATTTTAAAGGAATTTGGAGGAAAAAAGTAAACGATTGCCTTACGTTATGGAGAAAAAGAACTGTGCCAACCTTGCAAATGGAATTGGACGAAAAAGACCGATTTCTTGCAGATACTTGGCACAGTTTGGGGACGTTTTGTCACTTTGTGAAATCTGAAGAAAAACTGGACTCAAGGAGAGATTGGGATGGTGGTAAGACGGGAATCTCAAACTTGGTTTGACTTTGGAAAAATTTCGCGCCGCCGCCGCCAACCTCCGTACTGAATCCTCATGTGCGCGGACCCTTGAATCGCACTCCCGTTGCCGAGCGAAGCGAGCTGATCATATTGGTAGGGTGATGGGAGGTCTGAGACAACGTTAGGACTTTTTATTTTTCTTTTTCTTGATCCACTCATCCAGCAACCGGATCAAAAGGTCTTTCATGGTGACGCCCTCATCTATGGCTTTCTTTCTGGCCTCTCGCCACAAATCATCAGGAATGTCCTTCAACGTATAAATAGCCATTTGCCCTCCCCTGGATCCGTTTGGGGAGATTCTACCACCTAAACATTTTAAAGACAACTGGCACATCGAATTAATCGCAACGATGCCCTACAACGAGACTTCTCCGATCCCCCAGGGCTAAACCAAGCACCATGAATCAATGACTTACCGCATATTCCGCCACATCGTCGAAACATTTTTTCGACCACTCCTCGGCCTCCCGGGGAGCGCCCCGGTGCATCGAGGCGACGCACCGAATCCACGCCGGAATGGCAACCATGTTGTGCTCCAGCGATTTGAAATGCTCCCGGCAGGCTTCATCGGAATCAAACTCTACATCACAGCACGCGCAACGATAATATGGCTTTTTCATTTTTGACCTCCTTGTCTCCAGGGAAACTTTAGTTCCTTCCAGTCCGGTCGCAAGATCTCCCGGCATTTTCGAATAAAGTCCGAGGCCCTCTCCTTCATCATCCCCGCTCTCCAGTGGTAGAACCAGATGTCAAAGAGGAACGCGCAGAGGGTGCACTCACCATGTTTTCTCTCTCTGCTTTCGAGCGGCGCTTCCTGCTCGTAACTCTCCCCGCAGAAATGGCAGACCTGAATCACGCGATTTGCCCTCCGGCCCAGGCCATCTCAAGCCTTTTGACAGCCCTGAGAGCCTCGGCGACCGCAAATGCGAACCCTTCGATCCTGATGACTCCGTTTGTTTGTTCCATCATAGCCTCCGTTGAGCAGTTAGATTGTCTTGATTGTATTGATTGCATAAATTGTACCGATTGCATTTACTATCTCACGCATGTAAGGGGCCGCAAAATCAGGGGTTTTTGATGGCTAAATTTGATCTATTCTGAGAGCGGGAGGAGCAATTGACAATTTTTGAGAGGTAAAGAGTGAGAGAGAAAGATTAACCAGGCAGAACCACTGAGGAATGCAGAATTGTCACACGAGGGACGGAAAAATGCGCACCGTGCGATCGCCAGGGGCGTTCGGTCAGGTCTTTTTCGACATCCTATTAATGTAGTCGGCGGCGAGATCCCGAACCTCGGTATCCTTCTTTCTTGCCGCAGGCGGCGCCGGATCTGCAACCGGCGAGCTCGCAGTCTCCGCGAAAGCAAAGCCGCAGAACCGGCAGACCTGAGCCTCGGCCTTTACGGTCTCAGCGCACTTCGGGCATTTTTTCAGGTCCCTTTGTGGCACGCCAATGACCGCCAAAATAAGGAACGGGATGACAGGGTCTATTAGCAGCGATAGCAAGAACCAGGCGGTGCCACTCCTTCCCTTTGTGGTCGTGAACCAGCCGACAAAAATTGAAAGCCCGATATAAACGATGGATACGAACCACATCCGAACCCCTCCTTTCTATTGCTCAAGGTTGATTCATCCAACCGCCTTGATATTTGCCTTCAGGGTAGTGACCGACAGCCCGTAGTTACTTTCTAAAATTTTGGCTCCATTGTCAATAGATTTTTTGTGTACGTCGGAGAGCCGATATCCTTGCTTCGTTAAAATCCTTCTTGTTTTAAAGATGGGTTAGGAGTAAGATGGACATGAGAAAAGGGCCTCCATAGGGCAGATCACCCGACAAGCTGGGAAATCCTCACCCGGTTTGGAGGCCCTAACTTTAATGAGGGCCGCAGGAGGAAGTGGCAATGGAACGAGAAGATCGACCCAAAGGAAAAGAAGCAGAACCAAAAGACCTACCATTTTCGGACGCCGGTTTTTATTCTCTTGACTCACTTAAATTAAGGTACCTAATCGCAGGCTTTAGACAGGAGGTACTGAAGGCTCAAAAAAGGGGTTTAAAGGTTTTTTGGGATCGAGCTCGTAAGCTCAGCAAGGGAGACCTCAAGTTGGGCACCGGCTTAATTTTGGATCGGATAAGCGAGGGAGAAATGTCGCTACTCGAAGGGGCTCAAGAGGGATCTATTAAAGCGATCCAGAGACTGATCGAGGGCAGTCCTCAAAGTATGGAGCTACCGTTCGTTACCGATAAGATGATCGAGATCTTACATTGGTACAAAATTAACAAGGGCAATCTTGTATCCACACGCCAAGATGTTTGGTGTGGGGTCTTACCGAACCGTGCAGGGGGCAGACTGCATATTTCCGTCGAGAGCTTAAGGCGTCGAATAATGAGATTGATGGAGACCCCGATTAACGAGGTGCTTATCGACCTGAATATGAGAAGGATTTTAAGGAAACACAGGATAGAAGTGGCCTTGGCAGAGAATGGCCTGTCGCAACTAATAACCGACATTGAAAAAAAAGGTCACGTCACCAAAGAGCTTGCCTGCCAAATAATAGAATCCTCCCTCCCCGTAAACAAAAAGAAATTAAGAAGAGTTCGGATTCGAGAGCGGTCTGGCCGTCCGCGCAAAAAAATAAGGTAAAAGAAAGTTTCCATAATCATCTTTTTAATTTGGAATTATTATTATAAAAAGCCTGATAGAGATATCGGGCTTTTTCATTTTCGGAGGTGCTTATGCATGGCAGCCTAAAAGAAATCCGCAAGTCACACACGATGAGCCAGTGGTACCTGGCACGTCTCTCACGCGTTCATCAATCTCGCATTTCGCTTTATGAGAATGAGCTGACTGACCTGACTCAGGATGAGCAAGATCGGATTGCGAAAGCCCTGGGCGTGGATCCAAAAAAAGTCTTTGGAGATGGAAAGTCTGCCGTTCAAGGGAATACATAAACAGGGAGCGAACATGATGGAAGGTTCGGTTGATCCAGAAGCGGTCCGGAGGCTGAAGACGCTTGAGACAATCGGTCTACGACTCGATATACTTCGGGACAAACTGTTGGTGATGGAGGTGGCTACCGGGAGGAACATCAACGCGGTGATGGGTCTGGCTGGTGCGGATTGTGGGAACTGTGGTTCAAAATTTAATTGAAAGGAGAACGGTAATGGAGGAACGACTGAGAGATCTTAACGAAAGGTACGAGGCGATAGCAAAGCGGATTGATGTAGGTATCCCGGGAGAGATTATTGAAACCAAGAAGAAGATAGAGGAAGGTAAGTGGGCTGTTGAACAGGCTTTGAGAAGGGAAGAAGAGGTCCGGGAAAAAAGACAGGGGCTACTTGCCGCCGGCGTCGCCGGTGACGAAATCAGTAAGGTGAATTTGGAATACAAGAAACTTTGGGAGGCGTGCGATGAGAGAGAGGATATGGTCGTCGGTCTTAAAGCCCACCTGGAGGACCTTGACGATGAAAGAATAAAACTTCTTGACGAGAAAAATTCCCTCCGTGATGCGATCATCGAGGCGAGCCTCGCTCCATTACTGGAGGAATATAATGCAAAGGCTAAGTCGCTCTCCGAGACCTTCGGGGAAATTTTTTCCCTTATGGATAGATGGGGGATGGATTTCGGCGAGGCAACGAGGGACAGTTGGGGCAGATTTTTTAAACCCAGCTCCTGGATGGGTCTCAAAGTCATTGCTCATCTGGCTCCGGCAGGGGAAGACCCCGGGGAGGACTTTTTTAATCTCGTCAAAATTTTTGAAGACAGAGCGAGAGAAGAAAATAGAAAAGCCTTCGAAAAGGCATCTCAGCCAAAAAGAGTAGAATAACCGCCTTGGGGCGGTAGTAGGTGCTTTGCCCCAACCTCCTTTTGCTTTTCCTTCCGGGCGTGAGAGAGTACCGTTGACTGGCAGCGGGAAGGTCACGCCCGACTTTTTAATTCACTCAAGGGGAACGGACTATGGCCGATAACTCACAAACCCTTACGCTCACCCTCCAGGTCAAAGACGACGGCTCCGTCGTCGTCGATACGGTAAAAGGCAAGGTCGATTCGCTCAATCAATCAACCGTCTCCGGCGGATCATCCGTCGCCGATATCCTCGGCCAGGTAAAGACAGCCTGGCTGGGTTACGCGGCCGCTGCTCTCGCTGCTTACGAAACCGTAAAGTCCTACATCGATGCAGCGAGCGAGGCCGAGCAGATCCAATCGCGCATGGCGTTCCAGCTCGGGGCGGCAGGCTATAAATTTCAGGAAATCAAACCCTTTGTAGACGAGTTCGCCGATTCCATCCTTCAAACCACGCGCTACTCCCGCGACATGGCCGAGCAGGGACTCGGCCAGATGATGCAGTACACGACCGACGTGAACAAGGCCATGTCCGGCGTAAAGCTCGCAATGGATATGGCTACGCAGACCGGCCAGGATTTGGGATCCACCACGCGATACGTCGGCATGGCCATGCAGGGCGACGTGGAGATCCTCGGCCGCTGGATCCCGGAGCTCCGCAATCTCGACGCCACACTCGGATCGAGCGCTACCAGCGCCGATAAGGCCGCCTACGCCTTTAAAATCCTCAACGAGAAATTCGCGGGCGCTTCCGCCGCCGACCTCGAAACCTATGCCGGGAAGGTCCAACAACTTAAAAATCAATTGGCGGCGATGAAAGAGGAGACGGGAAAGACCCTTATCGGGCCTGCAACCGGCTGGGCAGAAATGTTCACCGCGTTGGCAAAAACGATAAACTATATGAAGGAAGGGGGCCTCGGCCTCGGGAGTCTGAAAAAGCAGTGGGATGATTGGCAGGCCGAAATAAAAGCCGCGCCAGCGCTCGCCCAGCAAAGGGCCGCAGCGGCCTCCGCGGCGGACCTCGCCGAGTGGAAGAAGAACCAGGAGCAGCGCCAGCAGATCAATTTTTCGATGGCCGAGCAGGAATGGACCATCAGAAAAAATAACCTGGCCCTGATCGATGCGCAGGAACTCGATGTAACGAAGAAGGCCAAGAAGTATGGCGCGGACCTCAGCCAGATCCGCAGCGTTTTTCACCTCAAGCGCCTTGAGGAGATTGCGAAAGAAAAAGAAGAAGAACTCAATGCCGCGCAGACGCTCGCCACCATGTGGAAGGGATATTACGACGAGCGGATCGCGAAGCAAAAAGAAGTCATCGACCTGGTTAAGGCCTCCGGCGTTCAGACGACGGTTGAGGCCAAATCGGAATTTGCGGCCATTGAGGAAGAGTTCAGAAAGATCATGGCGCAGTCCTCGATGTTCACCAAAGATGAGCTGGATCAGCTGAAGGCGGCCTATGCCGAAAAAGTAAAGGCGCTTCTTCCCGCTCAAACCGGCCAGTGGGAAGAGTTCCAGTCGCCGACCGGAGGCGCGACCGTAAGCGGGACGAACGTGTCGGAGAATTACGGCACGGACTACCGGTGGATCGAGTCGGGCATGACGGCGCTCCAGCAGGAGATCGAGACGATCAGGCAGGCGACCACGACGGCGATGCAGGGCATGTTCACCGCCGCGCAGCCGGGCGCTGCGGCCAACACGCAGACGGGCGTGACAGGGATCACCGACGCCTTCGACCTTGCGAGAAACAAGGCGCTTGAGCTTCAGCAGACCATCGAGCAGGTGAAAGATCAAAAGCTCCAGGTTGATACATCGAACCTGCTTCGCGCAATTCAAGACGTTGATAGCTTCAACAGCAAGATCCTCGCGCTTGTCGGAGGCGATTACAAAGTAAAACTATCCGTGGAAATTCTCGGAGACGAGTTTGTCCAGGAGCTGGAGAACAAGCTTGCGATGCGGATGCGGAATAACCGGTCGCAGCTCGGCCCTGTCTTGCAGCAGCAGATAGACCAGGGAGCGTCGGGTAGTTAATCCCCCATCCGGGGGTAAGGAGACAAATGAAGTTGAAACGCGCCGAAGATATGGCCAAGAGGTTGGGGATCTCCGAAGAGACACTCCTCGGCTGGAGAGACCTTGGAATGCCGTGGGTAAAGATCGGCAAATCGATCTTCATTTTGGAAGATAGTTTTCTGAAATGGGCGAGAGAGCACGAGGTTAGGCCGAATGCACAGGATGCGTCATGAGGCGACTTTGTCGGTCGGCCAATGGAAGAGGCTGCACCCCCGAAAAGTTGACCGGAATGGGGGGTGTTTGGAGGGGGTTTCGAGGGGGTTTGGGGGGTGTTTTGTTGGGTGATAGCGGGGTCACTGACCTAAAAAGTGCCTTTTTTGGGTGATGGGGGTTGGAAGATCGGCATAGGAGGCAAAAATGGAGACCAGCCAAATAAGATATGAGGAAACGAGATTGCCCCTCGGCGTAGGAAAAACCCCATCCCTGGGAGACAAGCGACCACCATACCGCATAGAAGGTGATGTGGTATGTCGCTATCCCTTGATCGTGCAAAATTTTTACGGAAATTGTGTCAGGCTCTTCCGGGTTAAGTTTGAAGTGGAAATACACACGAAGAAATCGCTTGACCTCTGGGCAATCCCGGTGGCCGATCTTGCGTCCTCAACGAACTATCCTCAGAAGTTCATTCGGGCGATGGTCCTACGGAATTTAAAATTCTTTCTCAATTTTCACAAAATTGATTTTGCGGCAGATAATCGCGGGGGTCATGAAAGCATGCTCCTGATCCCGGTGGAAATGTTGAGCGCACTTACGCTCGGAATCCAAGCTTCGAGCACCAAGAATCCGAGAGTCCGCGACAGGGCTCGGAGTTTTCAGGCGTGGGTGATGGTTATTCTTTCCATGATCGGAACGCGAAAGCTGAGACCGTTGCGGTGGATCCGGGCAACCCGTATTGATTCAAATCATCTCATTCCGCTGCTCTGCCTTCCGTCCGGTAAGAACCACAAAAAGCAGGTCCTCAAAGTGGCGAAAGAAGAGGGCAAGACTGCCGGAACAATTTATCGTCATCTAAAATTTTTGCGGGGCTGTAATATGATCACTTCAAAGGGAGTCCCACGTCGATCTCGGAAGGCGGCATAATAAAAAAATAAAATGTCTTTGACTCGAAGAGAGATCCGGGATGCGTACCGGGATATCTTGAGCGCGTACAACGAACTGTTCCCCGTGCATCCCATAACAAGGCAGGGTGGTCAGGGATATGAAGGCAGCTTTGAGAAAGGCGATGAAAGCTTGATCGATTTAGTGAAGACCAAGACGAGGGAGGTCGGCCCCGAGTTAAAGGAAGGCGCGGATCAATCTGGCCACGCGGTAACTTGGCGCCGTGGGGCTCCCCTGGATGGATTGAACGAAAGCCTGAAGTGCCGAATCGAAACGGCGATAAAATTCAGGATTTGAAAAATTAGGAAAGCCCGAATGCCCAGTAGAAAGGTTTTCTGCGAAATCGTCGAGGGCGTTGTGTACGACGATCGATGTTTGTTTTCCCTTTCTAAGATCATAGAAGGGAATAAGACCTGCGAAGACTGTATCGTGCGGGTGATGGAGAGAGTTAAATCTCGTGGAATCAAAGGGGCGAAGGCGAGGCCGGGAAAAAAGGCCGAGGCAGGAACAAGGAAGAGGCCAAACAAGATTAGAACTATCGCCGGGGACACCGAGAAGACCTATAGTGTGAAATCTATGGCGGAGCTCCTTGGAAAGTCTAAGAGAAGGATCCAGGAGTTGGCGAAAGAAGGAAAGATCCCGGCTCGCAAGGTTGGCCCATGCTGGCACTTTGACAAGGATAAAATCGACCGCTGGTTTTCTGAAAAGGGTCTACAGGGCGAGATTGTGGACACAACCTGTACTCGTTCAGCGGAGGAAGGTGGGCCTCCTCCGGAGCAAAATAGTCAAGGATCTCCCGAACGAGGGGAAGTCTGACGGCCCGAGGAAAAGACAATAAAAATTGTCTTGACTTTCTTGATTGTTTGTGTTTTACTGAGGGGGTCAGTGAGGCAAAAATGCTTTCCATCTACCCAAACCACAAAACCGCCGTCCGACTCCGGGAGAGAAATCCCTCCTCGGGCATTTCCCTCACTGACGCCCGGGGCCTGGACGGCTTTTTTATTGCCAGCCAAAGGGCCTTAAGGAGGTAAAATGGCTACGATCGACGACGTAAAAAAGCAAAAGCTGTTTGAAGATTGCGAGGTGATTTTCGCCTGGCTGAGTAAGAAATTTGGAGCTCCTGACATTCTCATTAATGCTGTCGCGGCCATTGGGGAAGAATCTTTGATGCCCACCATTGACAGGGAGTCGATCGCCGCTTTTGTCCTTGGATTTTACCTTGGTTTTGTTGGAACCAAATTTATCACCGA
Source organism: uncultured delta proteobacterium (assembly GCA_963765435.1). Classification (GTDB taxonomy): domain Bacteria; phylum Desulfobacterota; class BSN033; order BSN033; family UBA1163; genus UBA1163. Next base: position 1,152,698 of record CAVXWK010000001.1, on the reverse strand, counting down.
TACGGCTTCGCGAATTGTAGAGGGGAAGGGGACAACTGAGGAGATTTTATTCGGACTTCATCTTGGAGAGCTACAAAGCAAACTCAAGGCGGCAGGGGTGTTGCCCATAGGCCAAAACTCCTGGATGAGTTGAAAAAGAAGTGGGAAGGCATGTCGCGAAAGGAGGTGAACCAGACCAGCGGGTCGAACACGCAATATCGATTTTTGATTTCCGTAGCAACCCCTTTGCTGTGAGCAAGGGGGAAATAAAAAAGGCCCCCCTCAATCCGCCAAGATCACCGGGAGGCCCAGCTGAGAAGAAGTTTTCAAGTCTTCAAGGCTTATTTATTTCTTATCACAGGAGAGATGCGATGTCAATACGTTGTGGATGCAGCATGGTAACAGCGTGGATACAGTGTGGTAGCAACGTGGATACAGCGTGGTAGCAACGTGGATACAATGTACTGACAAAAGGAGGCTATTATGGAAGAGAAAAGCAAAAGAAGGGGAACACCAATAAGCGATCCGACCTTTGTCGAGAATACGCTTGATGATCTGCAATCCAAGGTTTGTTTTCTTGAGGATTTTTTTACTTGTAATGACGCGTCTGAAAATATCAGTGAGAAGGGGAAATCGGGGCTTTATCAAATCCTGTTGGACATGGAGGATGATATCGAACTTATCTCCGGTCAATTGGCCGAAAGGGAGGCCAAAGCTCAAGTCGCGAAGGATGCGGACATGACCCCGTGACAGGGACTATAGCGACAGCGTCATAGCAAAGGGAGGCCATCATGGAGAAGCAAACCAAGCCAGAGACCATTGGGCAAGACGATTTAAGTTTAACGGACATCCGGGACCTGATCTGCTATTGTGCGAGCAAGATCGGTTGCCTTAGAGATTTTACGACTCATAGCGTTGCTACCGATGAACTTTTTAGTGACAGCGGACTCACAGGGTTTAGTCACATCCTGATGGAGGTTGAAAGGGATTTAAATTCTGCCGTTGATCGCTTATCCAAGATCCAGTTGGCGGGTCAAACCGCAGAACAAAAAAGGGTGGACTAAATGAAAGGCAATTCGGCAACTGCCAAAAAGGAACGTTATAGGGTACACCGAGGCGAGCAAAAGGAGGTATCATGGAAAAGGAAAAGAAACTAATCGACCTTCAGGATATGGTAGAGAATTCCGCTGACAAAATCTCTTTCCTTAGTACTTTTTTTATTTTGATAAACCCCGACGAAGAGGTAAACCTCACTAACAAAGACGCATCTGGCGTTGTTAGGATTCTCCAGGAAATCAGAAAGGATCTTGATTTTGTGGTAGATCAGCTATCCAAAAAGCGGGATAAGGGATTGATCATCGAGGAGAAGATGGGTTCATGAGTGCTCAAACTGGCGCGGCAGCCGCTAAGAAAGACCGTTACAAGGTCCACCGAGGCGAGCCAGGCAAGGGAGCCGTAATACCACTTGAGGGCGGGCAACCTATTATGGCAGGTCTTCATCCGGGGACGCCCTTGCCCTCGCCTCTGTTTTCTTCCCGAGATGAGATTGCTCACTATCGTGCGGGCCTAATCCATGCCTTCGAGACTGAAACGTCCGGGGAGGATAAGCCGCCCGGAAAATGCGCAGACAAATTTCTCGACCGTTATAATACCGGCCTTCTCTTACAGGCGACCCATGCGAAACTTGGCCACGTTTCTCGGAGAACCTTCTATAGATGGAAAAGGTCAGCTGCTGAAGGCGGAGTGGAGGCCCTGGTCCCGCAGAGTGGCCGGAAGGGAGCATCAAAGGTAACGGACCATGAGAGAAATGTTCTTCTTACGCTTCTTCTTCACCCGAACCGCCTAAAAACCGCTTATGCCATCACCCTTGCGAAAATTCACCTGAGCAAACAGAAACTCGAATCGCCTTCCAGCGCAGATACGTTAAGGCGCTTTGTCGATCAATTTAAAAAAGAGCATTACGATCTTTGGGTCCTTCATCGCGAGGGAGAGAAGGCCCTCGATGATAAGGTCCTTCCCTACATTGAACGTGATCGCAATCTCCTCGACGTGGGGGAAGGTCTGGTTGCCGATGGGCATCGTTTGAACTTCCAGGTCATCAACCCCTTTACAGGAAAACCTTGCAGGGCGGCGATAGTCCTTTTTTGGGATTGGAGGTCTTCTTATCCTCTCGGATGGGAAATCATGCTTGAGGAGGATATCCAGTGCATCGCCTCGGCCTTAAGGAATGCCATCATCGTCCTGGGCAAATATCCAAAATGGGTTCTTATCGATAACGGCAAAGCTTTTAAGGCGAAGGTCTTTACGTCCGAGCTCGATCTTGCCGATAACGAACTTGTGGGCATCTTTGCTCGCCTCGGCATAGGGTCTCATTTCGCCTGGCCCTATAACGCTAAGGCAAAGCCGATTGAGCGGTTCTTCGGAGTGTTCACCGATTGGTTTGAAAGGATGATGCCCTCCTTCACCGGGTCATCAATAGAGGACAAGCCCTCCTGGATGAAACGAAACGAGAAACTCGCCCGCTCGTTACATGATGACTGGGTTCCGACAATTCCAGAGGTCAATGAGATGATAACCAAATGGAGAGAATTCTACATTGATCAGCCATCCAGGGGCCTCGCCGGGCAGATTCCCCGCCAAATATTTGAGGCGGGCAAAGGCCCTGGGGTAGACTCGTCTGAACTTATATATCAGATGCTTTCGCGGAAGAACACACAGGTCCACCGGAACGGTATCAACTTTCTCGGATACAATTGGTACGACGAGGCGCTCTACGGATATCGGGATCGCGTCATCATCAAATATAGCCTCTGCGATCTTTCGCAAATCTACGTCTACACCGCAAAAAACGAGTTCCTGTGCTCCGCAAAACCCGTTGAGAAGACTCATCCGATGGCTTCCGAAAGCGACGCGCCCAAAGATATGGAAGCCGTAAAGAGGCAAATTGCCTTGAAGCGCCGGCTCAAGAGAGAAACCGTAAAACTTCATCGTCTGCTGGGCCAAAAATCCACCGAGATGCTTCCCTGGAAAGGCATCGTTTCTGAGGTCCCGAATATTGTCGAGGCGATTGAGAAACATGATGCAGAGCGGGCGCAAGCCGCCCCTCGCGAAGTGATATCGCCATATCCTGAAGGCGCAATCTACGAAGAGGAGCCCAGGGATGAGAGGCCCAAATACAAATCGCCAAGGGACTGGACCGGGTTTAAAGGCGATTGGTGGGAGAAATACGAACATCTCAGGGCTCAGGATCCAAAAACCTTGACTTCCGATGATCACGAGTGGATAGCCTGGTATGAGACGACATCTGAATATCAGGTCACCCAAAACCCTAAATCAAATCAGCTTCTCTCAGGAGGGTTAGAATGAAAGACTTGTTCGTTACCACCAAAAACGTCAAACGCTTTCAGGCTGTGATGGACAGAATCCACCGCCAACTAAAGGGAATGCCGCGAATGGGCCTGATCTTCGGGCAACCGGGCCTCGGAAAGACGGAATGCGCATTGCAATATGCCGCATCAAATAATGGCGGGTTTCAAAATACTGTACTCTACATCCGAATGAAAAAGCTTATGAACGCTCGGTGGTTTCTCATCCAGCTATTGCACGATCTCCAAGCTCCCGTTCGATGGAGGACGATGGACCTCTTCAGTGAGGCGGAAAGAACCCTAAAGGAGAGAGGTTGTACCCTCATATTGGATGAGGTCGATTACTTCAGCAGCGATTCGAAGGTAACAGAAACTCTCCGCGATCTTCATGACCTCACGCAAATCCCGATGCTCTTTCTCGGCATGGAGCACGCCGATAAGAGGTTAATGCGATATCCACATCTGTATGACCGATTTGTTGAGGTATTCAAATTCATGCCCTTGGACCACGAGGATGTGGAGAAAATGACGAAAGAGCTCTCCGAATTTCAATTCTCGGACGAGGCGATAGATCGGATCGCCCGTGACAGCGAGGGCAAGGTTAGAAAGATTCTTATCCTAATCCACCGTGCCGAATACGTTGCCAGGGGATTAAAAGGCAAGACCATCGAGGCAAAGGATTTAAGGTGAACAAACTACGTGTGGTAGGCAACGAACTTTTGAGGCGGGACCGCACCTTCTTTTCTCTGGCTCAGATCGTGAAGGCGGCCGGCCTAAAAAGGGACGAAGTTCGGAATATTCTCCTTGATCTCTGGAGAGAGAAACTCCTGGTAAGGATTCGCAAGAATCGAGATTATTCATGGAGCAAGGGGCCGCCGTTGTTGAGTGTGCGGTATCGTGTAGGAGCGCCAGCAAAACTCGCTGCGAGAATCGCGCCAAAATATCGGGGCGAGAACAATGCGGCTGATCGCATGTGGTTCATCATACGTAAGAAGGGCACGTTTACACGGCGCGATCTCCGGGTTCTGGCGGGGGCGTCGAATTCGAATGTCCGTTGGTATACGAAGGCGTTAGCCAAGGCGGGGATTATTGCGACCAGGGGCAGATCCGGCGAATGGTTTCTGTTAAAGGATATGGGTGCGCGGAGGCCGTACGTTGGCGGTAAGCAGTGTGATCCAGATCGAAGAAAACGGCGTTGTTTAGGCTGTTAAGATAGTTTGTAAGTAATGGCTTAGCGATTTCACAAGCGACCCGAAAAGTGACAAAATGTCAGTTTTCAGGGTATAGGTATCTCCACTTTTCGCCCGCCTTCTGCCATTTGTGCCAACCTTGCAACAAAGTGCCAAACCTCGTGCGACGCCACATTCGTCACCCTCGAACCATGAAAATCATAAATCCCCCTCGCCCCCCTTTAGCAAAGGGGGGTTGGGGGGATTTGAAGACGGTGAAGGAGGATTTTCAAAAATCACGGGTACACGAACGAAGCCTAAGGAACGAGGTTAGCCCATTGCAAGAAGGCCTACTTGGCGGGTGACCGTTGCGGCCTACTTGGCGACGCCGCTGACTTCCTGCGAAAAGGCGCTTTCCTTTTCAGACCCGGTATAGGCCTTGATGGCGATGTAGTACGTCTGTCTTTTGACAAGGCCTTCTAAGGTATACTTCGTGACATTTCCGACGTCAATTCCGGGGCCGTATTTCCCGGGAGTCGTTCCGTAATAGACCTTGTATCCTGAGATGCCAGGTTCTTTGTTCGCATCCCAGGTCAATTTTAACTTCCCCATCCCTTGGCCTGAACTAAAACCGCCTCTGCTACATCCTCCCAATCCAAATGCGATAAGAACATGCATTATGACGAGAAAGATGGCGAACGTCTGTCTGTATTTAAGCATAGGCACACCGTCACTTTCCTCTGGACTTATCCCTTCAAAAAGCTATTGGCAATGATTAATTGTTGGATCTCGGATGTTCCTTCATAAATCCTGAGAGCCCTGATTTCGCGATAAAGGCGCTCCACCAGAGATCCCTGTATCACCCCGATACCGCCATGGATTTGGAGCCCCTGGTCCACAACGTGAAATCCGATTTCCGTGGCATAAAACTTTGCCATGGAGGCGAATCTGGAGACATTAGAATCCCCTCTATCTTTCGCGATAGCCGCCCGGTAGACGAGTGCCCTGGCTGCATCCAATTCCGTCGCCATTTCGGCCAATTTGAGTTGTATTGCCTGAAACGTGGCAATGGAACTTCCAAATTGCACCCTCTTTTTCGAATAGTCTAGGGCCGCTTCAAATGCGGCCTGACCAATACCCACCGCTGCGGCGCCTACGGACATGCGAAATACATCCAGGGTCTTCATCGCAATCTTGAACCCTTCACCCACTTTGCCCAAGAGGTTTTTTCTCGGCACGAAGCACTGATTGAACTCCAGTTCCACAAGATCGTGCGGGGCCATTGCCTTGAGTCTCTTAGCGACCACAAGACCCGGCATTCCTTTCTCCAAAACAAAAGCCGACATTGCCTTCGGATTTCCATCGAGGGGCGTCTTAGCAAAAGCAACCAGGATATCTGCCGCATACCCGTTGGAGATGAATCTCTTCGACCCATTAAGGATAAATCCCTCTGGCTCTTCTTTTGCCTGGCTCCTCATCCCGTTCACGTCGCTTCCCGCCTCCGGCTCAGTGAGGGCGTAGGTGGTGAGCCATTCCCCGGATCCTATCTTGGATAAAAACTTTTCTTTTTGATCTCTGTTACCGGCCAGAATTATCGGATAACTACCTAATCCCTGCATGGCCAGCGTCACGTCAGCGGGACAGTAGACACCGGCCAACTCCTCCCTGGCCAGGCATATGGGTAACGCCTTGGCGCCCCTTCCCCCAAGATCTTCAGGAAGGAAGAGTTGGAAAAATCCGGCCTTGGCCATGGCGGCCACTAATTCTTTGGGAATATCATCTGTCTCCCCGTATTTTTCGGCGATCGGGATCACTTTCTCTCTGGCGAACTTTCGGCAATATTCCTTAAAATCCCTCTCTTGAGCGGATAACATCAGATCCATCAGCTGTTCTCCTGTTGGTTCGTTCTCTTGGAAGCTCTTTCTTCATAATACCCGAGTATTCAGCTATTTCCCACCATTTCTGATTGCTTATAAATGAAACACCTATAACAGTCAAGTTAAAATAGCCAAACCTCATGTCAAACTGCATCAACAGGCCCACATGAGACTAAAGTTCCCTTCCTGTCTTAGAATTAGAGACTCCCGATGATCATAATCATTGGCCATATTTTTTGTTGACTTTTGGTTAAATAATCAAATAATATCTCGAAAACTGTAGAAGAAGAGGCTGGAGGAGGGATGAATTTCTCCCGGTGGATATAATGAGGAAGAGAAGGGAGGGGGGCTATGAATGAAGTCAGACCACTAAAAACGTTTCCTGGAGGTTACGGACCTCCTTTTGAGGTCACGGATCTCCCGGAGCCCCCGGTCCATCTGGCTCCAAGGAAACTTTTAGCCATCCTCGGGCCGGCCGTTATTGCCCTTGGCGGGACCATTGGTGGCGGCGAGTGGCTTGTCGGTCCTTCCCTCTTCGTAAAATGGGGTCTCGCCCTCCTCTGGATCACGACATGCTCTTCTACGCTCCAGGTTTTTCTCAATCTTGAGATGATTCGATACACTCTCTATGCGGGAGAGCCGATCACCGTCGGTTTTATGAGGCTTTGGCCTGGGAAGGCATTCTGGGGTTGGTTCTACACCATCATTGGATTCTTGGAGCGAGCCATGCCGGGATGGGCCATGGGTGCGGCGACAGCTTTAGCTGCCGCTCAGTTAGGTAGGATCCCAGGAGGTTCGGATAAAGGGATGGTCGTCATCTGGACTTATATCCTGTTTGCCTCCTGTGTCGTCCTTGTCTTTCTGGGGCGAAAGATGGAACGGACCCTCGAGTGGGCAAACTGGCTCATGATGTTCGTTGTCCTCGGCGGGCTTCTACTACTGGATATCTATGTTGTTCCGGCTTCTCTCTGGTGGGAAGGGCTTAAAGGGTTTGTCAGCTTCGGGTACATCCCAAAGGGTATCGATGTGCTCCTCCTGGGTGCACTCGTTGGTTATTCGGCCTATGGTGGCTTTGGTAACAGCGCCATAACGAACTGGTACCGGGACAAGGGTTATGGCATGGGGCAAAAGATTGGTTATATCCCGGCTGCCATTGGCGGTAAGGTTGTTCACGTCTCGCCTGCTGGAAAGGTTCCCCTGCCCACGGAAAAGAACCTATACAGCTGGAAAGGCTGGTGGAAGCTCGTGGATATCGGCCAGTTTGGCGTTTTCTGGTTTGGGGCGATGGCAGGGATGTTTCTTCCGGGTATTCTTTATGTGGGTGTGCTTCCTCGGGGAATGACCCTTTCAAGCTGGGGGATCGCTGCCTCTTCTGCAGGCGGGCTTATCCCGAAGATGGGCAATGTGGGCTGGTTCCTTGCTCTTTTCTTCGGATTCTGGATTCTCTATTCAACAACCATTAGTAATGTGGACCTTGTAGCTCGGCAGGGCACAGACATGGTGTGGTTTGCATCAGAGCGAGTAAGGAAATGGGCGAAAGCGGACATTCGACGGATCTACTATTTCTTCCTGGCTGTGTTCATGGTCTGGGGCTGCCTTTTCGTGAATATCGCGGTTCCGCTCGTCATCCTCGCCATCAGCGCCAATATCGCCAATTTTACGATTGCCGTCTCAGCCATCCTGACCATTCGGTTGAATCGGAAGTTCCTCCCGAAGGAGTACCGACCGTCGTGGTGGAGGGAGGCGATCCTTATCTTCAACTTACTCTTCTTTGGATTCTTCTTTGCGGCCTTCGTTGTTTTGGTGATGATGCCAAAAATATTGCAAGTGTGGATGAGGAACGGTTAGGCAACAAATCCCCATCCCCCTCCCGACCTCCCCCTTGAAGAAACTGTGTCTTAATTCGGAGAAGCGACACAAACTTCGAAAAACGGGACAGATAGACGGATGAGAAAGCTTTAGGCGCAACCTTTAAGCTACGGGCATCGGCGTTTCAAGGTCATGAAACAATTAACTTTCTTGTGATGACAACAATAACCTCTAACCTAAACGTGCGCATTCTAAAGCTTTGGAATCCGGCTGTTTGTTCCGGTTTAATCTATTTCCACTCGATTACGACACAGCCTCTGAAGGGGTAGGAATCTAGGGCTTTCTCTTCCCTTCATGAGGGAATGTGGGGTTTTCATTCCCCTTCAGAGACTGTGTCACAATTGTAAAAGCCCGTCCCAAGGGGCGCGCCCTTGTGTGTAATAAGATTTAATGCGTTCGTATTAGTAATGGAGGTCGTCTCATTTGCCATCATCAGTCGTCTTAAGAGCGGGTAGGCCATCTCCGATGATCTCTTAGATCTTGAATCGTATCAATGTCCCTGAGCGTTTTGAGGGTGTGAACCGTCAAACCTGCATGCTCTAAAACCTTCATCGTTTCTTCAAAAACGCGCTCCGTACTCCAAGGGATTCCTTTAAACGCCCGGGGGTAGAATTTCTTGTCTCGAAAACCGATAAGATAATACCCACCATCCACGGAAGGACCGATCACCACATCCTTCTTTTCGAGCGAAATGAAGGCTTCTTCGATGAACTCCAACGGCAGGCTTGGAATGTCGCTTCCGATGAGGACGACTCTTTTGAAGTTCATGGCAAGGGCCTCTATGAAGCCGTTCTTCATCCTCTCGCCCAAATTCTCTCCTTGTTGCGGCATATAGAGATAGTCCTGGCCCAGCCACGTCCTAAGACCCTCCAATGCGTCCACCGGGTAAACGCATAAGTAGAAGAGGAAGGTTCCTTTATTCAAGGCGGACAGCATTTCAAGCAGAAAGCGCTTGTAAAGCCTTACTGCCGCCTCGTCGCCGATGACGGAAGCCAGTCTTGTTTTGACCTGCCCCTTTCGCGGATTTTTTATAAAGAAGAGCAGGCAGCGGTCATCCAATGGAATGCTCCTTGCCCCGGTCAATCCTACGGGGGCTCCATAAATTTTCTTTCATGAAATAATCCAAATCCCCCTGTAGAGACAGTGTCATAATTAGCACTTAGGTAAACCCCTGGCTCTGCCGGGGGCCCCGTAAGGAGTACGGGGTTGACAGTGCCGGGAATGGGGGATCGTCATTCCGGGCGACCCCGGCCTTGAGCCGGGGGCGACCCGGAATCCAGAACGTCGTCCCGGCGAAAGCCAGGAACCATTTACCCTGGGTCTCGATTTTCATCGGGAACCCTGGATTCCTGCTGGAGTTTACCCCGTACGTGCTACGGGGCAGGAATGGCGACGACAAGAACTTTTACGATGTGAGAAAATTAATGGACATGTACCAATTCTAATTCGAGAGGAATCGGGTTGATCAGGCAATAGACTCCCGGGCACCTTTCACGAGTGAGTCTTTCGAGATCTTCCAGTTGTTCCTTTTTCGCGTCGCTCTTCACCTCGGTGACGATCTTAACCTTTTCCGTAATCGGGTTATTCGTCAGGCCTATTGTCTTACTCAAATCCATGGAATTCTCCGCAGAAACCTTGAGGCTCTGGATTTTGATCCCCATCATTGTAGCCGTGGACATAAAAGTCCCGGTAAAACAGGCGGCTAAACCGAAGAGACAATACTGAATCGGGTCGGGAGCTGATCCGCTTCCGCCCATGAAAGGAGCAAGGTCGGAGTGAAGCGTGGTCTCCCCTCTCGGATGCTGAAGTTTCGACCCAATCTGAGGCGTTCTCTCATCGAAGTTCCATGAGCATTCGACTTTCTTGGTCCTTTTCGATTTTGCTAAATCTTGTTTGACTTCCTCTACGAAGCTTTTCATTTCTTCTAAATTGATGTTGTTCATTGCCATGTTCATTACCTCCTTTATCCTTGACAAGGTCCTCTTCTTCCGTCATGAGTCGGTCTTTCTCTTTACTCATCATCATATTGCTCGTTGAGCTCGCCTGATATCTGAAACTTTCTCATAAATTTTTTATCAATATAATTCTTCAAGAGGAAAGCAAGGCGACTTTTCCATATCCAGTTCTTTTTCCAGAAAATCCCCTGACCGTTCCCCATGTTTAAGATTAACAAAAAAGATTTCTGCGGCCTGAAGGTCAGCATGTTGACTCCCTCCAGCGCTGCCAAAAGGTTATGGCAAATAATAGGGTTTTCCCTCACCGCATAGACACCCACCCGAGCCAGCGACTGCCCCTCCAGGCTCACGCAATCCCCGCCTCCGAAGATATCGGGATACCGTACGCTTTGAAGGTGAGCGTTCACAAGCAAACCTCCGTCAGCGGAAGTAGGGAGACCAGAATCCCGGAAGAGGGAAGGAGGACGGGTACCTATGGCAACGAGTGCCATATCAAAAAAAACCTTCCGCCCGTCACTCAAGGTAACCACCCCATTTTCAATTGCCTTTGCATAGGTTCCTTCGATGACGGTCACCCCCCTATGCACAAGAGAATGCAGCGCCAGAGACCGTACTTTATCGGGTGCATTACCCATCAGCCGCATGCCTCCGAGGAGCGTAATCTTTCCCGTTCCCCGGTTTTCCTGAAATAACCTCCAGAGGTTTGCCGAAACCTCTATTCCAGCCGGGCCGCCTCCGACCACTATAAGATTCATGACCTTATTCTCTTTTATGGCCTTTAAGAGGAGACGGCGAATTCTGAGAAGGTTGATGATTGGCTTAACCGGAATGACGTTTTCTCCAGGCGCAGTGGTCAGGGATTCCCTGGGGACCTCACTTCCCGTGTTAAACGAAACAACATCATAGTTTACAGTCTCGCCGGAAGAGAGGAGGAGGCGTTTTTGGTGTGGATCTATCTTTATGACTTTACCCTTTATGAAGGTGGCCCCTTGATTCTCGGCTAACCTCTTGACGTGAAAACGTACTTCCTGGGGTTGATAGATCCCGGAGAGCAGCCCCGGACCCATCCCCGAATAGTAGTGATAGGGGGAGAGGCTAATGAGCGTGACCTGATGACCGCGATTCCTGAAGCTCAAAAGAGCTTTGAGTGAGGTCAGGTGGGCATGCCCTCCACCCACCAAAACCAGATGTTTACCCACGGAAGGTATCCTCCCTGTAGCCGCTTTTGTAATACTTTACGAGGTGATAAGGGGAAACGCCCAAAAAATAAAGGATTCGGAGCACCCAATCTCTGACGGTGCAGTAAATCACTCCCTCTTTCTCCCATCTTCTTGGAGAGGTCATGACCCGGTCATGGAAAATCTGTATCTTTTTTTGAGATCTCTTGATGCGCCTCATCAACTCGACATCTTCCATCAGAGGAATCTCTTTATAACCACCCACTCGGTCAAAATAAGTTTTTCGGATGAAGATGGCCTGGTCTCCAAAAGGGATCCTGCTCAAACGAGAACGCAAAGAGGATAGGGTCCCGATCGTCTTATAGATGAGCTTATCCGATTTTATGCCCAGGTCAAAGGCCCCTCCCACATAGTCGGTTCGCTCCATGAGGGAATGGATCTTTTCAATGGCCCCGGAAGGCAATTCTGTGTCAGCATGAAGAAAGATCAGAATCTCTCCTTTGGCGATAAAAGCCCCTGCGTTCATCTGTATTGCACGGCCCTTTTCAGATGAGATTTTAACGACCTGGTTACTATGGATAGTCCTCAACGTATCCCTTTCCTGAGATCCGTCCACGACAATGATCTCAATAGTTTTATCAGAATCCAAATGATTTAGAGACTCGATCAGGTCGTTGATCCTTTCGCCCTCGTGAAATACAGGAACGATGATTGAGAATTCAATAGAATTCAAAAATCGTTTTCTCCTAAGTAAAGGTATTCCGTTTAGGGAATGCGATCTCTATAAAAGATAGATTAAGGTGTCACCTTCTTCCCGTCAAGACTTTTTTGCCTTTGTGTAGACGCAACGTGATCATGTCCGATTTCCACCCATTCGGCCTGGCCTAAAGGCCGGCGCTTCGCCTTCGACCCGAGCTCAGGCCGAGGTTCCACCCTGAATAAGACAAGCCAAGGAAAAGCTGAAAGAGAGTGCATAATCACGAGCAGGATTGGAGAGATTGAGCGGCTGAGGATACTTTCAAAGGTCATGGAGAGGCAATGAATTGTCTTTTAGGTCAATTGTGCGAGGGATTACTTCGCGTCAAGCTCCCTGTGTAAAAAGGAGAGAGGGTACCTCCCGGCCTTTAGATGTAAAAGTTAGAATTTAACCTCGCAGACAGTGTCAAACTTGGTGACTTCTTCCTCAAGAGTAGATTTCCATGCCATTATGAAGATAACAATTGATAATCAGCAATTTCCTAAGATAAAAAGCAGAGTCATTTTCGGCTCTCCTGAGGTGGCAGGGAGGGCAGAGGTGCTGCGGCGAACCTAAACGGGCACGAAACTGGATACGGTGGACACAGCCAAGGGAATACTTATAGGTAACTCGCCATTCCTTGACCCTACGATTGCATAGGGCAATCCAAAAAACGTTACAAATCTTATTGCTGTGAAATTCTATTTTTCTGAAAACCATTAAATATCAAACCGTTATATGAATTAAGTGTTCTTGGCATTGAAATTGCTAATTTAACATGACAGCAACAATTTAAAACCAAACATAATTGATAAAGCCAAACCACGAGTAATCGTGGGACGGAAAGCCACGGGTCCTACTGGGATAGCCGGGTTGCCGAAGTTGCAGGTGAGCTGTAGGAACCGGATTACCATGGCTTTATCAAAGCGGTAATTCGGTTTTTGTTTTTGGAGAAAGTCTATCCTGGCAGAGATCGAGAGAGCATGGAAAACTCAACACTGTTTATTAATCCTCTCAGCAGTGGGCTCCAGGCGGGAGAGATTTCGAGTCCCTTGGGGATGGTAGAGGGCAATCGAGAGGAGAAAGAATGGTAAGGAATTGTGTTGCAATTGTCGGTGATGAGAAGATCAGATGCAGGAGGATGAGATGCCACCTCTAAGACCTTCGCCTTATCCACAATCAGAAACCCCTGTCAAGAGTCCAGATACCCTACAGAATAAACTTAATTGTAGTCGAACAACTGTGGGGAGGCCCCCTCAAGAGAGTCTTGCACAAATGGGGGGAGCCATAAACGAATGGGAAACCACAACCGATTCGTTCCCTGGGTTAATCGTGGGACGTCTGTCTAAGCTACCTCAATCCCTTTTGATATCAACAGGATTTGCAATGGTACTCCTGGCGGGGATTCTTACTCACCTGGCGGGTCCTGAGATTTCTTCTGCCGTATTTTACTCGATCCCTATCGTTCTGGTTACCTGGTTTACAGGAAGATCAATCGGACTCATCTTCTCAATCCTCAGTGCTCTTGCGTGGCTGATCGCAGATCTTACGTCGGGAGCCACTTACTTCAATTTAGCCATCCTTTATTGGAACGGGGTTAGTAGATTGAGTTCCTTTTTTATCCTCACTATTGTTCTGTCGTCGTTGAAAAGCACCTTGAAGCAAGAAAAACAATTATCCAGAATCGATTTTCTGACCGGCATTAAAAACCGAAGATACTTTATTGAGCTGGCCAATATGGAAATCAACAGAGCCCGCAGATATGAACATCCTTTCACCATGTTATGTATTGATCTGGACAATTTCAAGGTGGTTAATGATTCTTTTGGACATAGCACCGGAGATATCCTGCTGCGTTTAGTGGCGCGTACCATATGTGAAAACATCCGGGTCACCGACACGGTGGCACGCCTTGGGGGTGATGAATTCGCGATCCTGATGCCGGAAACCGGAGGTGACGTGGCCGAAGTGATCATACAGAGAGTTCAAAAGATCAATTTGGACTATATGCGAAAGCATGGTTGGCCTGTCACATTAAGCATCGGGGTTGTGACCTTCACGAACCCACCATCCACTGTTGACGAGGTGCTTAGGATATCTGATCGGCTGATGTACACTGCAAAGAAGAACGGCAAGAATAGGATCGAATATGAAGTGTTTGGAACGAGGGAATGGCAGGCGAGGGAAGAAGCTTAAGGGTGTTTGCGTAGCATGCTTGGATGCAGGTTTTAACTGTCAATCCTCTTTTGGCACTAAAATTGCCAATAGAAATGTAAATATTCCAAGGTCAGATCTCCCGCACTGGATGGAGATAGTCCGATGGGAAATACCCCTTTGATGGCAGAGGTTATGTCCTTTCCCAACAAATTGAATTCGACGCCCCCTGAGTCTGTTTCAGGAAGAGATGGTGTTTTTATGAAAGAAGACAGAAATGGCCTCCCAGGGTTGTTGGAAAATGGCGAGCCGGACTTGACTAAATCTCGCAGCCGGGGAAATGACTTTACTGAATCAGAAAAGAAAGTCAATCCGACGGATTCCTTTCTAAAGAAGGATGAGGTGAAACTAACCGAACACAAAAAGGAAGACCTCCCAGGTGAGCAGGGGCCGTCCTTCATGGGCTCTTTTTTAATTGAATTGGTCCATAGTATCAAGAATGCTCTCGCCTCCATTTATCACGATACAGTTTTAGCAATGGACAAATATGACGATGCGGAAATCAGAAAACGGTCTCATACTCAAGTGAAGGAGGAGATCAAAAAGATTGATTCCGTTCTGAACAGTCTTCTAAATTTCATCAACGTCACTACCCCCCTCACAAAGACGAACACCCTATATGTGATCCTTGAAGACATTTTAGAGGCTAACGACAAGCAGCTTCAGCAGAAAGATATCAAGATCAATAAAAGATATGAAAAGGATCTTCCTGAAACTTTTATCCATCCCGAACAGGTGAGATTCATTTTACATTCCGTTCTTCAGTACGCCATCTTTTTAACGTCTCCGAACGAGGCTATCGGAATTTTAATGAAATCAGATGATAATGGAACGGGTATCGAGAAGACTTTGCCAGAGGATAAAAGGAGATATGTTGAGGTGATGATAGGTTTCAATGGAAACGGGAAGCCGGTTAAGCAATCAGAGAATTTATCGGAAGTTCCACCGGATCAGACTAAGGGGATGGCCGATTTAATATTGAAATTAGCGAAGGATATTCTTGAAAGAAACCATGGGGTGATGATAGAAACCCATGGGGAAAAATCGGAGACTTTCATTGCTCTGAGATTTCCTATTGAGAGAAGAAAAGTAGTCTATTATGAGCCCATTGCCCTATGAAATAAGATGCGAATTTGGCAATAGAAAAACCTGAGGGTATAAGGAGATAATGGAAGGATCATTTAGTAACAGAGAGAGAAGAAGCTATCCGCGGTTTATTATTGATTTGCCCCTTGAATATCGGGTTATGGATGGACCGTGTCTACGTGGAGGGATTGTTGTCAATGCAAGCGAGGGAGGCTTTCTCATCGAAACAACCAGAGACATCCCTGTTGGTATGGAACTAAATGTCACTGTCCTGTTCCCAAAGGGATTTGAATTGGCTGACTTTAAGGTGGTAGCGAAGATTGTCCGGAAAGAACCTTATCGGAGAGAGGACTGGAAAGGAGTCCCTTGGCGAGAGGGATACCAGTATGGATTAGAATTTATTCAGATATCGCAGGAGGATCGCTTGAAACTGGATCTTCTTCTCAGTGACCGATACAATTTGGAAGAGATGCTCACAATTAATGAAGTTCACACGGATAAGGAGGCGGAGTTTTAAGGAAAGTAAAGGAGGCAACGCTCCTTGGCATTTAGGTATTAGGGGTCAAAAAGTTTAAAATAATATGGACGGGGGTGGCATGAGCAAGATGATAACATATAAAGTTTTCTATAAGAATTATAAGCTTAAAAAAGGCGAGCTTATGGGCATATTAGTAGAGAGAAGGAAAGATCTGAGGGGAAAAAGCCTGCTTGAATCTGGTTTGAACTGGGCAAAATCGATGTTTGGCCAAGAGGTGAGGGATAAACATGCGATCTTTGTTGTTCCCCATAAGCTGAAATCAAAAAAGGATTCCTATAGTACCTGCGAAGAAGACGATATTCAGTAAGGAGGGATTTTAGGCAGGGAGAAGAAGTTCACATTGCGATTTAGGTGGGGGTTGGACGGTGAGAGTTAGAGGATACCCGTTGACTTCTCAATGGGAAAATTTAATGAGAGATTTATGGATGGAAACAGCGTGTTTTGACGGCGCAGTATTTTTCGCCTGATAGGACCAATTCACCTCGTAATAACGCTTTTTTGAGGAGGAGGCTTTCAAATCGAGAGTATTTTCAGTTCTCCCATTCCCATCACGTGCAACATGTTTTCTGCCGAACCCAATATTTCTTTCTCGAGATCCTGCTGAGATTGAATCGTAAGAAGAAGGCATCTCAACTTTGAGAATTCACTGGTGTCCACGAAACGTCTAATTACCCCCTCCACTTCTGGAAGAGAAATTTCCCTTAAATGAGTTAAAGCTCCACGGAGTTCACCCCTTGTCAACCGCTCTTTGATATCATATTCTCGCAATCGCATACGGGATTGGAGATTGTCAATCAAACCAACTTCTCCTGAGAAGGCAAAGAGGGAAACGCTCCGCATCCCACTCCGAATTACCTCTCGTCTATGCTCGTACTCCAAATCGGATCGAGTTTCATAGTCCAGCTCGCATAGAGTCCGTAGATTTCTTAAAAGAATGATCTGGTTCCTTTTAGATTGAAACCACGGATACGGTATACGCTGGCGGTACGCCTTAAAATGTTCTCCGCTGTCTTTTAGCCTTCTCTTTGCCTCCATCTCCTCTAATGTGTATCCGAACTTGGAGTATAGGCTCTTGGCCAAGAATGCAAATTCCATGATCTCTCTTTCGCGCCGGGAGTCCCGGTGATAATACTGCCTGTATTTGCCTTCCAGGAGTTGTTTAACCCCCCTGATCTTTGCGAGTTGGTCCTGAATGTGTCTATAGGTTTGGCGAATATCGGTAATGATTTCGACGGGTGCAATCCTCTCCGGGGTAATCATCAAGCATAACTCCCGAAATTGGTCCATCGCCTCCCTAAGATCAAAATGGATATTTTCTATGATTTGTTCTAAGCTTGCCACATAGGCTTGAAAAATCCCTCTCTCCACTGCTTACCTCGAAATATGTCTGTTCAAATTTCCATTTTCAATACGATGTATTTTGATGATTTCTATTGGATTCTTTTTATCCCCAAGGTCCCTTTATCCGCTCTCCAATTTTTCGCTCACGACCCGTCTAAACGCGTCAACCACTGCGGGATCAAATTGTTTGCCTGTTTTAGCTACGATCTCCTGAAAAGCCTCCCAGGGCGGCATGCCTTTGCGGTAAGGGCGGTCCGTTGTCATCGCATCATAGGCATCTGCTACGGCGATCACACGAGCTCCCAATGGTATCTTCGGGGTGACTCCGTTATTATTCTCAAGCGTTTCCGTAAAATACTTGTGGTGAGCGACCACAATGGGCACAACCTCTTTAAGAACAGACCCTACGGCAGTAAGGATATAGGCGCCTTTGACGGTGTGCAAATCCATCAGCTCCTTTTCCTCCGTGCTCAAGTCGGCAGCCTTGCTTAAGATTTCGCTGCTGATTTCGATCTTTCCAATATCATGCAGCAAACCCGAGACCCTGATGTTTTCAACTTCAGGCCGGGGCAACCCCATGGCGATCGCAATCTCTGTCGCCAATTCCGAGACCCGGACGGAATGACCCTTTGTGTAGCGATCCGTTGATTCGAGGTACTTCGAGAGGATTTCTAAAACGCCGATATACGCACCTTTCAATTCTTTGACCCGTTGCTCATTTTTTTCGTATAGAGTCCCAACGGTGAAACTCACCAAAATGAGAAACCCGCCCCACGAGGAAAGTTGCGCCACGCCTGTCGTTATTTCCTTTCCGCCAAGGAAACGACTGGGAAAGACCAAGACGCAGATCAGCACGGCAAGAATGGAGAAGACCGAAGCGAGGACGCCCATCCGGCGTCCAAGAAAATACCCTGCCGTAAGCACGGGAAGATAATAAAAGTTTAGGATGATAAACTTTTCCTCAACGACGTAGGTGCCGATCAAGGCAGCGATAAGAATCACGGCAACCAAAATCTTTTCAAAATGTCGCAGAATGAATTGTTTGAATTGTTCCATGACTATCTTACCTCTCTCGTGGCAGCACCCGCGTCACTACTAGAGTTAATAGCTGCGAACACAGTCAGCGCGGCCGGTTGGGGCGGACAGGCATCCCAAGATTGTTTTTGTAACTCGGCTCTATCTGCCTTTTTTCTTCTTACCCTTAATTGAGCAAGGATCATGCCAGTTCCAAAAAAAATTCATAACCATCTAAAACTTCAATACTTCTTAAGATTATTTGTTCGCGATAAGACCTGTTAGTATACCAAAATTGTCTCTCCTCTTTGAATTTGGTAAAATCACACGAATAACAGACTGCGAAATTAGGTTAATTTCCAGATTTCCAAAATATAACAGAAGAGGAGGTCATCTGTTAAAGTCTAACAATTTGCATAGCAATTGTAGC
This sequence comes from uncultured delta proteobacterium, assembly GCA_963765435.1. Classification (GTDB taxonomy): domain Bacteria; phylum Desulfobacterota; class BSN033; order BSN033; family UBA1163; genus UBA1163. The sequence continues at coordinate 1,133,947 of CAVXWK010000001.1, read as the reverse complement.
AAACGTCCCTTTCTTGAATTCCCCTTTCCTTCCTTTTGCTTCCAAAATTCAAAGAAAGGTATTTATTGATTCGTTTATTATTCGCAAGGGCAAAAATGATTATCTAATTTTTCATTTGCCCAAAAATAAATACTGTGTTTCTTATGACAGGAAAATGGCATTTCTTTACTCTTCCTTGAAATCCAATTTCTAAATATTCCTTTGAAAATCAAATGGTTTAGCGATCAACACGCTTTTGGCACGGGAATTGCTTATGCCTTAGATAGGAAAAAAGGTTTTAAGGTAGATTGCCAATAAAGTTAAACCACGAGTAATCGTGGGACGGAAACCCAAAGGTCCTTCTTTTTAGAGCAACACCATTTGAAGTAAGGGAGCTTGAATGGATCTCAAAAAAAAATGTCCATTTTATCGAAGTTGGGGAAACCTTAGCGTGAGTCGTGGAATTGGGTATTGCAATCTCGATGGGAACCAGCCGACTTGTGATGGAGATATTCACTTTTGTGAAACGCTCGATCTCCTAAAAGGATATTCTTTGGTCCAAAAGAGGAGGAAGGAATGGGAGAAGAGAAGAAATGCGCACTCTTCAGGCAGCCAGAAATTCTGAGCTTTGGACAGGGAAGTGGCTACCGCAACTTTGACAATAGTTCTACGGCCGTTAAAGGGGATGTCAAATCCTGCGAGAAACCTGATGCCCTGAAACAGTACTCCGAAGGAAACTGACTGAGTTTGAGAAGAAGGAAAACAGAGGATTTTATGCTTGAAATACTCCTAGGCGATCTTTCCCAAGTAGAACTTCTTGACATTCTCAAACCCTTATGGATGGGAAAGAAGACTGGAAAAATATCTTTCAAAGGCAAAGAGAACGGAGAAATGTATTTAGAAATAGGTAATATTGTTCACGCAAAGACCCCTCATTCTCTCGGAGAGAATGGATTTTTTACTATTATGGAATGGAAAATGGGCAGAATTACGTTTGAGCCAGATGAACCCCCTCCCGAAAGAACCATTTGTATTCCTTACGAGCAGTTACTGTCAAATTGGTCCTCGAAAAAAATGGAGTGGGAGAGAATCCGTGAGGTGATCCCTTCTAACAGCGCCATTTTCTGTTCTTCCTCTCTGAACGATGGAGAAAACAAAACCCTCAGCGGGGATCAATGGAACGTATTGGCTTTGTCAAACGGGGTGAGAAATGTATCAGAAATTGCGAGCCTTCTTAATTGGGATGAGTTTAGAGTTATCAAGACGATTTATCAACTCGTCCAAGCAAGGTTAATGAAAGAAGTGGGTGAACAAAAACCTGTCGAAAAAAAATCGGTACAAGAGAATTTTTTCTCTGTGGCTGAGAATGAATTAAGGAAGATTATGGGAGCAGTTTCTCCTTTTGTCATCGATCATAAGCTTGCTGAATTCGGGGAAAAAAGAGATTCTTTCCCAGAGGATAAATTATTATCATTCGTCGAGGCACTGGGGGAAGAGATTCCTCATGACGAAAAGAGGAAAAAGTTTAAAAAAACCATAATAGAGTTTTTCTCACTCAAGAAATAAAAAACAATCCTAAGCCCTGTCCTCTGAGCAGGGCACTTTAAAAGGAGGGGCCTTATGGCAGCGAAAAAGAGAAGCGGGTTAGGTCTGTTACCAAAATTATTAATTGGGACGTTAATCCCTATTTTTGTGGCCTTTTTAATCATCGGGGTGATCGTATTCTTCAGTGTGGATTTGGGTAAATTTCGGATGACCAGTGTTAAAGACATTGGATCCGAAAGTCTGAAGGAATTAACCTCTGCCTCCTTAAATGAGTCCAAGTCCTCGCTGGGTCAAATGGGAGAGAGGATGATCAAGGAGAAAGCAATCGATGTAGCTACGGAGATTGAGCTTTTTATTAAAACGCATCCCACGGTTAAAAGGGAGGAATTACTAAAAGATCCATGGCTTAAATCGATTGCTGTCCAGAAAGTCGGGGAGACAGGTTACACAGCCGTCCACGATAATATGGGTGTTAACTACTTCCATGTCAATCCCCAAATCGTCGGGTCAGACTTGCACGATCTTTCCATTAAACTCCCTGCCTTTGGGAAGATTCTGGACGCCAGCCTGAAAGGGCCAGCCTATGGTTATTATGATTGGATGGATGCAGACGGTAGAATACGTTCCAAATATATGTATTTAGCCCATGTAAAAGATACAGACCTCATTGTCGCGGCAACCACTTATATCGATGAATTTTCTAAACCCACAAAAACCATTGAAGGGAGAATGAACCAGCTCGAGAAAAGCTCTTTGGAAGGATATGAGGATAAAATCAAAATATTTTATGTGGTTATTCTGTGTGTTGTCCTTGTTTTGTTGATACGGATCTATTTTTACGCCCGTTCCTTGATTCGCCCCATTCGTTACCTTTCAGAAGTTGCTGACAAAATTAGCATGGGTCAATGGGATACCCCCATCCAGATCAAGGAGAAAGGGGAGGTTGGTGCTCTAGCTGAATCTATTGAACGGATGCAAACAGGCGTGAAGGTTGCAATTGAGCAGTTGCAGAAGACAACAGAAGGAAGATGAGATATTTTCTTCTAATCACGATTTCTTAAAACCCTTTTTATAAAAAGAAAAGGAAGAGGGGAAACCATGATATTTCTTAGAGGAGAAGTGCCACATAGAAATTTATCGGCGGCCTATATGGATTTCCCTGCCCCTTTATCAACCTTAAAGACAGGAGATTTAAGCGGGATCATCGAAATTGAATTCCCTGAAGATAAAGGGTGGTAGAAAATATCAGGATGCAACCTTCCAAATATACAATTCTTGTGGTGGATGATGAAGAGTTATTAAGAAACTTAATCGTCACTTTTCTATCCAAACTGGGACATTCATGCGTCACAGCAATTGATGGAGTTGATGCTCTGGATAAAATGAAGGGAAATAAAATCGATGCTGTAGTAACAGATATAAAAATGCCCCACATGGATGGAATTACTCTTACAAGTAAGGTTTCAATACAATACCCTGAGCTCCCGATCATGATAATGACAGCGTTTGAAGAAGAAGACACTGCCGGATTAGCAGTTTGTGTTGGGGCTCGAGATTTTATACGAAAGCCATTCTCTCTTAATGAGTTCTCCGTTAGATTACATAAGATGATCAATGACTCGGAAGCTCAAAGGCGAATGAAGAGGGAAAAGGACGTAGATAAGGGCATCCAAGAATTTACAAATGAGTTAGAGCTTCCGAAGCAAATGAAGAGGGAAAAGGGTGTAGATGATGGCATGAGAGAACTTTTAGATGAGTTACAGGCAAGCTTAAAGAAGACTTAGAACCCCCCTAAAAACAAATAATTTCTTCACACCAAAAAATTAAGAATTTCAGCCATCCCAAAAGCGTTATTTGAGGGTGAAGGGATTAATCCTAACCCACTCTGTATTACTTCCCTTAATTATGCATATTTCTACGCGCTATACGTAACATATCCTGTTTTCTCTTTTGCATTGTGTCGATAGCGAGGGCAGGCTAAATTTGTCCTAAACGGTAACAAAATTGTCATTTGACAATAACTTCAAAATAAAATCTCTGTAATTTCGGACTCTTAAATTTGGCATATAATTTGCCTTTCCCAAGTCAGGTGGTTGATTCCGCTCATTTCTATGTCTTCCCTCCTTTCTAAACACCTTCGGGGGGTGGATTAGGTAAACCCTCCACCTCCAACAAAACGTTATTCAGGTGGAATTAAGAGTGTTGGAGAATTTTTGGAAGGAAAATAAAACGAAAGGAGGTGGTGCTTTGGTAAAGCAGAGCAAAAAGTAAGAAGTAGAGGGGCAGTAATGAAAAGTTAACCTTTTGGCTTAGTACTTGAGACTTAAAACAAAAAAGGAGAATGTTATGAAAAAGTTATTGATTGTTTTAATAGTGCTGTGTGGCGTTTTCACAGCCTGGGGAAGTGCCTTCGCACAATGCAATGCTGGTTGCACACCCACTAACTTTCCTATTACACCTACGCAAGCAAATCCGGCGTTGTGTGCTGCTTTAGTCAATCCTACCGGAACGGTGAACACCACAATAAATGCGACCGGTTGTGACGTTGGAGTGTATTATGGTCCCGGTAATAAAGGCTTGGTAAACGGAGCAAACATATCAGGGGCTACTTATTTTGGCGTTTTGGTCAACGGAGCAAAGGTTGATGTGATTGACAGTACGATTACCAATATTGGACCATCAAGTAATATTTTTGGTAACGTACAGTATAGGCCGATAGGGATTTTTTATTTAAATGGCAATAAGTTCCATGGCAATAAGTTCCATAGCAATATGATCCAAGGCAATACCATTACGTTGCCTACATGGGGTAAAGGTGAAATTGTCGCAAAAAATCCTGGAACCTTCGTAGAAATCATGAACAATACACTAACAGGCTCTGGCCCAAATTCCGGTATCGCCCAAAATGGAATCGAGATTGGGGATGGGGCATATGCTTCCATCGTGGATAATACTGTGACATTGCATCAGTACACCGGCACCGATACTAACGCAACGGGTGTCCTCATTTACGGAGGCCCTGGATTTTGTTCGGGAACTCCGCCTTTCGTAGACATTACTTCAGGTGAATGTGGAGTTTTTGGAGGACCGAATTATACGGGGGACGTTGTAGTTGAAAACAACACTCTGCGAAATAATGACGTTGGCGTTTACTTAAGTAACATGAACACCGGAAGTTCACAACCCAGCAGGACGACGAACTTTATAGGAAACAATCAAATCTACAATGATGGCACGAATCTGAATATTTTTAACACCGGGATTGACTACGCCTCTGGTCATGGGGATACAATATCCGAAAATACCATTTATGGTGCAGGCTACTAATGGCCGTTTTGGAGGATCAAGTTTAATTCTCGGAGGATCAGGTCAATCTGGTTATAGTGGAATGACCCCTGATGTCAATAGTGGACACGAAGCGCTCTCTCATGCTGCAAGTTGCCTTGTATAGAACTGCCGCTCATAGACAACCGGAGAAAGGTACCCCAGCCGTGCTTGCCGTCTTTGCCGATTGTAGAATACCTCGATGTATTCCGTGATCTCCCGGATGGCCTGCTCTCTCGTCTTGAAGCGACAGTGATGGACAAGCTCATTCTTGAGCGTACCCCAGAAGCTCTCCATGGGAGCATTGTCGTAGCAGTCGCCCTTCCTGCTCATAGATGCTCTCATCTTGAACTGATCCACCAGCTTCCGGTATTCATGGGCGCAGTACTGACTCCCACGATCCGAATGGTGAATCAGGCCTGCTCCGGGCCGTTTGGCTGCCACGGCTCTGAACAGAGACTGGCTCACCAGGTTCTTGGTGAGACGATTGCCCATGGCATATCCAACGATTTCTCCCGTGCAGAGGTCCTTATGCCCTGCCAGATAGAGCCAGCCTTCTTCTGTGGGGATATAGGTAATGTCGCTGACCCAAACCTCGTTCGGCGTCGTTGCCTTAAACTGCTGATTGAGCAGATTCTGTGCCACAGGCAGAGCATGCTTCGAATCCGTAGTGGCCTTGAACTTCCTCTTCTGCTTACACCGTAACCCAAGCTTCTTCCTGATCCGTCTGATCCGGCAGATCCCGACCTTTACACCCTGTTCTTTGAGCTCATGCTGTAATCTCTCTGGACCGCACGTCTCACGGGTCCTCTTGTGGGCGGCTTTTATCTCTACTTCCAGCCTTCCCTCTTCCAGGACACGTTTGGAAGGCTTGCGCCTGAACCATTGGTAATAACCGCTCTTGGATACACGCAGAATACGGCACATCATCCCAATACAATACTTGAATCGCATTGCTTTCATGATCGCGTACCTGGCAGCGACTCCTTCGCAAAGTACACGGCCGCTTTTTTTAATATGTCTCGCTCCATCCTGGCTTCTGCCAGTTCACGCTTCACCCGGGCAAGCTCCATCTCTATTTCCGTAAGCGGCCTCTGGTGCTTTCCAACCTCCTTAAGCTTGCCTTCTCTGCTCGCCTTAACCCAGTACCGTATTGTCGAGGCCGCAACCGATAACCGACGCCCCACCTCCGGTATCTTTAATCCGCCTTCTGTTACGAGCTTCACTGCTTCCTCTCGAAGTTCCTTCGTGTAGATTGCTCTCGGAATCCTTTCCATTCTGACACCTCCGTCTTTAGTATTTTACCTCAACTTTGGTGTCCACAAAAGTCATCTTACCCCAGAACGTCAGGTTACAGATACTGAGATTGTGATTAACGGATTTGAGGGCTCGTATGGGCCGGGTTGTGCCATCGTGCAGACCGGCGATCCAATAACGATTGATGTCTTCAACACGGGTGATAGCTGCTTCACCGGTTCACAGACCGCGTGGAGCGGATTTGTACCGTGAAGCCTTTTCTGCAGGAGGAAGTTCCGAAGCCAAATTGCTGCTGCTATTTGTCAGTTGGATGTTCGTCCCATCAAAGGCTACGTTCTTCGCTCAGTTCTGTTCTATTTAGAGGTATGGTTTCAAAAAAATCAGGGCCAGCTTCCAGAGGCAGGTCAGAAATGGCTCTGCCTTTTTTATGCAGATTTCTTTCCATAATCGTCGACTTCCTAAGTAACTCCAGAGTAAACATTTGTGTAGTTCTCGACCCGTTTTCTGAGGAGTCCTGCCTGTAATCGAGTTTTTAAATGTTGCTGTGTTAATGCAATATTTCAGATCGAAATCAATAAGGAGTAGGAAAAGTTTTTCACACTTCTTTATGAAATGATTCGGGACTTTTGTGAAAAACTCTTCCGCTTTTAGTTTCCGTCTAAAATTATGATTTCTGAAATGTTTCGATTTGTCGCGATCTTACAGAACCTGACTCTATTTGGCACGAATATTGAACCGAATACAATCGGGTAGGCTTCTTTAATCGGCCTTATCACATAATTGGGTTGTCGCCAAAGACGAGAAACACCACGCAGAACTTTAATCCTGCAGAATTTTCTTGCCGACTGGCACGTTGACCCGGGTAACAGCGAAAGAGAGAACCAAATCACCCTCTGTAAAAAAAAGGGGTGTCCAAATATCTCCAATGGAGAAATACGTATTTTCGGCCGAAGAGGAGTTTATTCCCTCTGACAAGATAGCTGCGCCAACCTATGTTTTGAATTTGACTGCTCAAATTATCACAATCATTTTATGTCTCTTCTTATTCCGAACCATTTGATCGGGAATGGGATTGGCAGGATTTAGAAAAAAGAGGAGTTTCCCCTGTAACGGAGAGTTAGTGATCTTCTTCCAAGAACTAATACAAACGCGTTGAATTATTTTACATGTAGCGCAAGGCTTTAACCTTGCTTCAAGCAACCCTAAAGGGTTGCCCTACAAAATATTTAATGCGTTTGTATTAGCATAAAAATTGTCTGAATTAAAAAAAAGTAAGGCAGCGGGTTCACACCATATTTTATGAAAAGAATATTTGTTTCCTATAAAAGGTTCACAGTAGAAATCTTTTTTATCCTTCTATTTTCTGCGGGCTTCTTAATTTTATCTCAATCTGCATCGGGTGCAACACTCAACCTCAAGGGGACTTGGACTCCTCCGACTACTTATACGGATGGCACGCCTTTGACTGATTTAGCTTCTTATAACCTGTATGAAACTGATACTACGAGAACTCTTATCGTGAACATACCGGCAACGGCCACACAACCATATTTATTCTCTGTAACGGTCCCAGATGGAAGCCAAGGGACATTAACATTTGTGATAACTGCTGTAGATACAAGTGGGAATGAGAGTGCGGACAGTGCGCCGGCATCCTATCAATATAATTTAAGTCCCCCTGTCACCCAGTATCAGGTGACAGCTACGGCTGGGACTAATGGGAAACTTGATGCGACGACACCATCGCCTGTAATGGTAAATGCCAACACGACCACGCAGTTCAAATTTGATGCGAATACAGGGTACCATGTGGCAACCGTCACCAACACCTGCGGTGGGACGAGGTATACCAACACATCCAACTCGGTCAGCACATATACCTATACCACACCAGCTATCACGGCAAACTGTGGGGTGACGGCCAGCTTTGCCATTAATACCTACACCCTGACGTACACGGTGGGGCCCCACGGCTCGATCAGTGGGGTGAGTCCCCAGACAGTCAATTACGGCGCAAGCGGGACGCCGGTGACGGCGGTTCCGGCCACGGGCTATTCCTTCGTCCAGTGGAGCGACGGTTTAACAACCGCCTCGCGTACCGATACCAACGTCACAGCGAATATTACGGTGACAGCGGCATTTGCCATTAACACCTACCAGGTGAGCGCTGCGGCAGGGACCAATGGGAGCCTTGATGGGACGACACCGTCGCCTGCGACCGTAAGCTACAATGCAACGACGGCGTTCAAATTTGATGCGAATACAGGGTATCATGTGGCAACCGTCACTAACACCTGCGGTGGGACGAAGTATACCAACACATCCAACTCGGTCAGCACATATACCTATACCACGCCGGCTATCACGGCAAACTGTGGGGTCACGGCCAGCTTTGCCATTAATACCTACACCCTGACGTACACGGCGGGGTCCCACGGCTCGATCAGTGGGGCGAGTCCCCAGACAGTCAATTACGGCGCAAGCGGGGCGTCGGTGGCGGCGGTTCCGGCCACGGGCTATTCCTTTGTCCAGTGGAGCGACGGTTTAACAACCGCCTCGCGTACCGATACCAACGTCACAGCGAATATTACGGTGAGTGCCGCCTTCGGGATCAACCAGTACCAGGTGACGGCAACTGCTAGTGGGAATGGAACAGGAAACGTTTCATCGAATCCGGCAGGGATCAATTGCAGCTATCCTGATAACAACACAGGGACAACCCCAGCGTTGAATTATGGAACATCGGTTAAGTTGACAGCGGTGGCGGTTACAGGTTCAACAGCATCCTGGGGAGGTACTTGCATATCCGCGGCAGGAACAGAGGCAGGCGATGGCACGGGAACAGCCACCTGCACCTTTGGGAGCCTAAATGGGAATAAGACCGCTGCAGCCACCTTCACATATAACACAACCATCACAGCACCCAAAACTCCAACGGGTCCCAAGACAGGGATAGCAGGGAATACTTATACGTATGCCACAGGTGGGTCTGTTGCAGGCTCTGGGGGTCCAGTAGAGTACCAATTCGACTGGCTGGGTGATGGTACGGATCTTTCTCCCTGGGGTTCTGCTAAGCAATCTAAAATCTGGATAAATGCTACCACAAGTGCAATTCCTCCTTATAATAGCGTCATCGCCAGGGCACGGTCTAAGTTGAATCCCAATCTGGTGTCTGATCCGTCCGGTGTCCTTTCGGTTTCTGTCATGGAGAAACCCTTTATTCATGTGACCTCTCCCAACGGGGGTGAGACCTGGGTCGTTGGTACGACGCATCCGATTACATGGAATTTCAATTACTTAGACCAAACCGGAACGATTTACGTATATTATTGGTATGCCGGAAAATGGTATCCGATAACAAGCGAGCCCGCGAGCTCAATCACAGGCACCAGTTCTTCTTATAATTGGACCATTCCTGATCTGCCTCCAACTTCTCCTGCATCGGGTTCGACCGTTCCGAAAAGCCATATGGCGTGGACTGCGATTTATATCGGCAATTGGGTGAATGGAGCTTGGCAGTGTTGGGATACGAATGACAAGAGTTTTAAGATATTGGACAATGGGTGGGCATTTACGATCTCCGGGGCAGACAAAGGAGGAGCAGACCTCTGGTTTAATACTGACGAGAGGAGCTTTGGGGGTTATGGGATGTCGTTTAAGTTGGGGATGTTCTGGATCCTAGGGACCTACACGGTTGGTGCGAATGGGTTAATCAGTGGGACCTATACACTCTATGACATCGTATCTGGAAACCCAACGGTAAGCGGGAACATTACGGGGACTCTGAACTTAAATGCAACGACGATGACGTTGACATGGAAAGATCCAAGCAATGTTCCTGTGTTTACTATGTCAGGGGTATGGCTTAGCTGGTTCCCCATGCCTGAAAGCTGGAGTGTTCAGATTTCAGGGAGTTCAAAGGGCGCTTTTAGTCCCAGTAATCCATTAACGATCGAGGCCTATCAAGATTCAAACAATATAGTTCTTTTGAACGTGTTTGACGTCAACGGGTCCGGGACCCTCTCAGATGGTGCCACGCCTATCTCGATCGATGGATATTTCTTCTTCACTCCGCTCAAAACATCTGTGGGAAACGTTGTATATGGTGTTTATGATCAACTCATTATCGGGGCAAACACCCCGGAGGCAGGAACCTTTTCGGGGACACTCAATCCCACCACGGGAAAATTTACACTCAACTTGACGAGCAGTAACGGACATAAATATACGTTCGTTGGTGCGGCGACACCGTAACAGCTTATTACTAAGGAGTCCATAATAATAACGACATTGATTGATAAAATCCCTCCCACCCTCCCTTTGCCTGCTTTCAGCAGGGAAAAGATACCAAAGGGAGGAGTTACCCCTCTTTGGCAAATGATTCGACGAGGCTCATCATCCTGAGCTTGTCGAAGGAGAGGGGCTAGAGGAGATTTTCAGAACTAATGTCTTTCCAATTATGGACTGATTAGTAAATTAAGCGTCACAGACCAGTGGGAGACTTAGCATCTCTTCCATAGCCAGAGCGTAGTTTTGGGACCCCTTAAATCAATTCCGTCATTACATGACTCGTTATAAAGTCTAAGGGCGGTAGCATATCCCTTGGAGGTTTGAAAGCCGGTGTTTGATCTTACGACTATCGCCGAGTCAGGCAGCGCTTCAACCAACCCTTATTAATACAAACGCATTAAATCACTCTTGTCCAAAATACGATTCTCAACGCAGAGACGCAAAGGACGCGGAGAAACCAATTTTTTATTTGGCGGTGAGAGGCCGCCAAATAAAAAGGCTTCTGTTACTCCGGGATAGGGCCCTTAATAGCTTGTATAGCCTTCAAAGAGTCCCGGTTTTATGCTCGAACGGGACAGTTTCTGATCCAATCGCCGTCTCCCGATTGGGTCAGAAGAAATCCTTCTCAGCGACCTCCGCGACTCTGCGGTAAACCTGATTTTGAAAGAGGGGAATACTATCCAAAAAGTCCAATGAAATCAACTACCGTTACACCTCATTCCACCGTTCTTGGACAGCAGTGGCATTAAATATTTTGTAGGGCAACCCTTTAGGGTTGCTTTAAGCAAGGCTGAAGCCTTGCGCTACATGTAAAATGATTAAACGCGTTTGTATTAATTATCTAAAAAGTGGAAAGCTTTTTCACTTTTTAGGAAATTCTTTTCCCTCTTTTTTTCCTTTGAAATACCAAAGTTTGATAAAACCAACGTAATTACGAAAGCTTATGTTGACTGGGAAATTTGGCATAAGACTTGCCCTTCCTACAAGAAGGATAAGTCTTTTTAAATCCTCGATATGCAAAACTTTCCCCCACGAATAATGAGAAGTGGAGGGTTTTTGTGGGGATTTTTTTGTGAATCGAAGGGCGGAAGCGTCATTTCGTTTTTAGGGGGCCATCCGTGTCAAGAATGAAGAGCATAACACTCATCAAATTTTTATTTATTTCGTTAATATTATTCGCTTGCGCTCCGGTAGTGAAAAATCCCGCCCCTCTTCATGATCATGCCTTCCAGGTCAGTCCTTATATGGAGCAAGAATATAGGATACAAATAGGAGACCAACTCGACATCAAATTCTTCTATAATCCCGAGCTGAATGAGCTGGTTACGGTACGGCCTGACGGCCGCATTTCCCTGCAGCTGGTGCATGAAGTGAAGGTCGCGGGCTTAACGCCGTCTGAACTAACCGACTCCCTGACCAGAAAATATGCTACCGAGCTTAAAAAGCCGGAGATCACTGTGATCGTCCGTTCCTTCGGCGCACACAGAATCTACGTAGACGGTGAAGTGAATAAATCCGGGATGTTTCCCCTCGTGGGACTCGTGACGGTGATGCAGGCTATCTCTCAGGCCGGGGGCGTGAAAGATACGGCGAGAACAAAGGAAGTTGTGATTATTCGTCACGGCGCGGACAATAGACGACTGGCCCTTCAAGTGAATGTGCAAAAGGTTCTCGACGGCACGGACATGAGTCAGGACATCGCCCTCAAACCTTTCGATATTGTTTATGTCCCCCGATCCTCCATTGCCAATGTCGATGTCTGGGTTGATCAATACGTACGTAAAATCCTCCCCGTTAACATTACTACAGGCTTTGGTTATTATCCTTAAGAATTCAGGGCAGGTGCTTCGATGGAACAGCAGAATCAGGCTGTAAGTTTGAGAGATTTTTTGACGGTGTTATTTAAACACAAACAAACCGTCCTGATCCTTTTTTTCGCTGTTGTCGTTACGGTTACCATTGGTTCCCTTTTACTCCCGCCTACCTATGAGGCCAAATCGACCCTGCTCGTTAAGTTCGGGAGGGAGTACATCTACCGCTCCGAAGTCGGCGAGAGGGGTTCTTCGGATATGGGACCTCTGATTCCTCTCAACCAGGAAGAGGTCATCAATTCCGAGATCCAGATTCTGACCAGCCGGGACTTGATCGATAAGGTCATTCAGACCATCAAAGTCGAAAACATCTATCCGGACTTGGTCAAAAACCCTTCCAAAGTGATCACCCCCATGGAGGCTGCCATCCTTCAATTTGAGAAGAAGATTTCTGTTGAGGGTGTGAAAAAATCAAGCGTGATCCAGATTTCCTTCCAGCACAAAGACCCTCATATCGCGGCGAAAGCCGTGAACCTGCTTGTCGATTTCCTCAAGGAAAAGCATCTTCAGGTCTACAGCGATCCCAAATCCTCTTTCCTGGAACAGCAGCTCGCAGCCTACGACCAGAGGCTCAAAGACTCGCAGAATCAGCTGGAGGCTTTTAAACAAAAATACCGGGTTTTTTCCCTCGAAGAACAGAGAACGCTCCTCCTCAAGCAGCGCACGGAGCTCGACACTTCCTTCAAGACCTCACAGAACCAGATCAGGGAGCTTCAAAATAAGCTCTGGTCCCTTAAAACCCAGATGCGGGCGGTTTCCAAAGATGTTCCGCTTTACACCGAGACCGAACGATACAAAATCATTGACGATGCCAAAGCCCAGCTCCTCAGTCTTCAGCTCAAAGAGCAGGAACTTCTGCAAAAGTATAATGAGGACACGGCCATGGTGATCAATGTGCGTAAAGAGAAAAAGATTGTACAGGATTTCATCAAAAAGCAGGAGGAAGACCTGAAAGGCAAAGTGAGAACAGGGCAAAATATCGTGTATCAAGATGTCGAGAAGGAGAGGATCAAAGCGCAGGCTGAGCTTTCATCACAGGAGGGGAAAAGCGCCACCCTTCGGGAGCAAATTGCACAATTGGATAGGGAGATGCAGACACTGGATCTCAGGGAGAATGACCTCCAGAACTTAAAGCGTGAGCTGGCGGCCAACGAGAAGAACTACAAAACCTATTTAGAGAAAGTGGAGGAAGCGCTTATCTCAGATAATTTAAACCGTCAGAAGATGGCCAACATCAGTGTGATCCAGGCGGCAACGGTTCCCGCAAAACCGATCAAGCCGAAAAAGGCATTAAATATTGCCTTGGGAATCATCCTCGGCGCGGTCTCCGGACTGGGTCTTGCCTTTTTCAGCGAGTATACGAGCGAGGGCCTTTCCAACCCTGAAGGTGTCGAAAAACACTTAGGGCTGCCAGTCCTTGGCACGGTTCCGTATAAAGAGGAGGAGTAGGCATGTATCAACATTTTTATCATTTGAAAAAGGAGCCCTTCCATATCACCCCGGACCCGGAATTTCTTTTCCTGAGCCCCAGCCATAAACAGGCGCTGGGTTCGATCGTTTACGGCGTAAGAAATAGAAAAGGTTTTATTGTGATCACCGGCGAGGTGGGCGTGGGAAAGACAACGATCCTCCGTTCCTATCTGGAAGGGGTCGCGAAAGAAAAAACGAAGATCATCTATATTTTTAACGCCAATGTGAGCTTTCAAAACCTCTTGAGAACGATCTACAAAGAACTGGGGGTTCTTCCGAAGGCGGAGGATATGGTTGAGCTGCTGAACGACCTGTACCAGATATTGGTGGAGGAATATAAACAGGGCAACACGGTGTTGCTGATCGTCGACGAGGCCCAGAACATGCCGATGAGGACGCTGGAAAACCTGCGGATGCTGTCCAATCTGGAAACCTCCAAGGATAAACTCCTCCAAATTGTGCTCATCGGCCAGTCCGAATTTGAGACCATCATCAATCAGTACAACCTGCGACAGCTCAAGCAGCGGATTGCCATACGCTCTACCATCGTTCCCTTCACCGAGGATGAGAGCGCGGCCTATATCAAGCATCGATTGGCCAAGGTGGCGTCTAACGGGAGTACGGTTTTCACCAGAGGCGCTTTGAAGAGAATCGTCAAAGAAGCTCAGGGTGTTCCGCGAAACCTCAACATCCTTTGTGACAATGCGCTGATCACCGGCTTCGGATATAAAAGAAACCCGGTGAACGCCAAGATCGTTAAGGAAGTCATCACTGATTTTAATAGAGAAGAAGAACCCTCTCCCTTAAAATGGATGATCGCTTCTGCGGCCCTCGGTCTTTTCATTGGTGGTCTGTTCCTCATCTCTCCTTATAAGAGCGCCGTTTCATCCTGGATGGAGAACGTCATTTTCCCCCACAAAGGCCTTTCCATGCCCAAAGTGGAAAATCCGGACCCTTCCCAGACCGCGGTCCCGAACCGAATCAAAAATGTCAATAACATTCAAGTTGGCGAGGAAACTATTTTCCCGGAACATAAAGAAAAGGAATAGGCGATAGAGATAGAAAAAAGGGGTGTGACATAGGCAGGAAGGGTTTTCAAGACTTAGTCGTCTGGCAAAAGGCCAAGGACCTTGTTGTTGAGATTTACAAACTTTCTGAGAGCGGAGCTTTAAGTCGGGATTTTGGATTAAGGGATCAAATAAGAAGGAGTGCGATAAGTATTGCCAGTAACTTAGCTGAAGGAGACGAGCGAGAAACGGATAAAGAATCGATCAGGTTTTTTTATATCGCCAAAGGATCTCTTGCCGAGTTGAGGACTCAGGTTCAGATCGCTCATGAAATAGGCTATTTAAAACGGGAACTGTATAAGAGCTTAGAAAACGAGTGTATCGAGCTTGGGAGAATGATCGGCAGGCTAATTCAAGTTAGAAAGGGATCACTCCTGTAGCATCGCCTATAGCCTATGGTCTATAGCCCATTGCCCATTCCCCATGGCCTATGGCCCATAGCCCATTGTCCATTGCCTATTGCCTATAGCCCATAGCCCGGAGCTTTTTTATTTAAAGGGTTTTTCAAATGACCAAAATCTACGAAGCTTTGGAAAATGCAAAAATAGAAGTATTCCAGGGGGAGTCTAAGACTTATTCGTCCCGTCCCGGCGCAGCCGCATCTTCTTCGACATCCTCCGGATCGGTCATAGAGAAGGAGATTCGCGTTTACCAACCCCTGGCTGCCCTCATTTCGGATTCGACACGGAAGATGATTCAATTTATAGGTTCTCGACAGGGGGAAGGCACATCCACTGTCGTTCGGGAATTTGCCAGGGTGTCGGCCGCGAAGTTTGGTAAATCGGTTCTCCTTCTGGATGCAGACCAGCGTCACCCAACCCAGCATCTCTTTTTTCACATTATACCGGACTGTGGGTGGCAGGAGGTGGTGCGGGATAACCGGCCCATTGAAAAAGCGCTTCACCAGATCGGGGACACGAAGTTGTTCATCAGTCCGAGTTCGGAATACTCCCCTTCCCACCCTCATGTTTATAATTCCCTTCTCATCGACGCCTTCCTGACAAAGTTGAGGCAAAGATTTGACTTGATCCTGATCGATTCCCCGCCGGCCACGACCTCGACAGACGGTCTGACGATCTCGTCAAAAGTGGACGGGGTTGTTCTTGTCGTCGAGGCAGAAAAGACCCGCTGGCCTGTGGCAGAAATCGCAAGGGACAAAATCAAGAGAAGCGGGGGAAGCATCCTCGGAATCGTCCTTAACAAAAGGCGGTTTCACATCCCGGATTTTATTTATAGACGACTATGAACTTAAATAGTTAATTGTCAACGGTCCATAGTCCACAGTTTTGGGAATAGTTAATAGTCAACAGTCCATAGTCCACAGTTTTGGAAATAGAACAAATGGCGTTTAAGTTTGAAAAACTGGCTGTTTGGCAAAAATCAATAGAACTTGGTTTCCATATTCATGAATTAACACGAATGTTCCCAAAAGAAGAGTTGTATATTTTGACTTCTCAAATTAAACGGGCAGCGGATTCAATTGCTTTAAACATAGCAGAAGGTTCAACTGGTCAGACGAATGCCGAGTTTAAGCTATTTCTTGGTTATGCCATTAGATCGGCGATTGAGGTTGTATCCTGCCTGTATATTGGCAGAAGAAGGAAATTAATAAGAGAAAGTAATTTTCAAGAATTATATTCTGAGATAGAAGAAATAGTGAAAATGCTTCAAGCACTTCGAAATTCCCTTAATTGATGGGAGAGTCTATAGTCGACATTCGATAGTCCACAGTCTTGGAAATAGTTAATAGTCAACGGTCCATAGTCCACAGTTTTTCTTATTTTGTTCTATGGACTGTAGACTATCAACCGTGGACTTCTTTTAATCTGTGGACCGTCGACTGATTGCTGTGGACTTATTTTGATCTATGGACTATCAACTGTGGACTTATTTTAAAATGCTGTCCAACCTAAT
Organism: uncultured delta proteobacterium; assembly: GCA_963765435.1. GTDB lineage: Bacteria > Desulfobacterota > BSN033 > BSN033 > UBA1163 > UBA1163. Next base: position 1,117,230 of record CAVXWK010000001.1, on the reverse strand, counting down.
CACTTCCGTAAAACAGTCTGTCATTTGAACAATGAGCCATGAGCTATGAGCTATCAGCTGCTGCGCGGTAAGATCCTCCTCGAAACCTTCAAATTATTTGATCTTCTGGCCATGGTCTTTGCCTTTGGCCTCGGCACGCTGGCATCTTATGAACAGAGCGGTGTGGCCTCATTTGCCGATTTTCTATCCATGCGTGTCAAAATCCAGAACTTTGCGCTCTTTCTCGGGTTCCTCATTGCATGGCATATCATTTTCTCCCTTTTTGGGCTTTACCATTCCAGGCGATTCTCCACGCGGTTAAACGAGGCCATTGATGTGATCAGGGCATCTTCTATTGGAGCCTTTTTAATTTACGCCGCCTCGATTTTGTTAAAGGTTGGGTTGGTTACACCAGTTTTCATTGCAGTTTTTTGGATTGGGAGCAGCGGTATAACCATCCTGAGCCGACTTGTGCTTAGATACACACTGGAGTGGGCCAGGCTTCGAGGCCGCAACCTGCGGCACATGCTACTTGTTGGTACAAATCCGCGGGCCGTGGAGTTTGCCAAAAAGATCGAAAAAAAACCAGAACTTGGCTATCGCCTCATCGGATTTGTGGACGATGAGTATGCTGAGAATGGAGAATTCAAAAAATCAGGTTATGCATTGGTAGCTGGTTTTAACGATTTCTCTGCATTTCTTAGAGACCATGTGGTGGATGAGGTGGTCATGTCGCTTCCTATGAAATCATTTTATGATCAAGCTTCGCGGATCATTGCCTTATGTGAGGAACAAGGTGTCATTGTCAGGTTTCTCTCTAACATCTTTAACCTAAAATTGGGTCAGTTGGAGCAAGATCAATTCGATGATGACTCATTTATTACAGTTACCACCGGGAGCATTAAGGGAATACCTGCCATGATAAAGCGAGCGATGGATTTATCCGCATCCTTGATCCTACTTAGCATTGTTGCTCCCTTTTTTCTTGTCATTGCTCTACTGATAAAACTTACCTCTCCAGGACCTATTTTCTTTGTTCAGGAACGCATTGGACTCAATAAGCGGAGGTTTCGCCTACACAAGTTCCGAACCATGGTGCCAGGCGCCGAGAAGAAACTTGCTGAATTGGAGGACCTCAATGAGCTTAGCGGTCCGGTATTTAAAATAAAAAATGATCCGAGGATTACACGAATTGGAAAGTTCTTGAGAAAAACAAGTGTCGATGAACTACCCCAGCTTATTAATGTCTTGAAAGGAGACATGAGCCTGGTGGGACCAAGACCTCTACCGGTGAGGGATTACGACGGTTTTGACGAAGATCGGCACCGCCGCCGCTTCAGCGTCCGTCCAGGCATTACGTGTCTCTGGCAGATCAATGGCCGTAGCAATGTCTCTTTTGGAAAATGGATGGAATTAGACATGGAGTATATCGATAATTGGTCACTCTGGTTAGATCTTAGAATTTTGGCACAAACTGTACCGGCCGTATTTAAGGGTTCAGGAGCAGTCTAGAAAGGCTAAAAATGTTGAAGGCCCTAATCACAGGAATCACGGGACAGGACGGATCTTATCTTGCAGAACTCCTGCTCTCAAAAGGCTACGAAGTTCATGGACTCATACGAAGATCAAGTACATTTAATACGGAGAGAATAGACCATCTTTATATCGATCCTCACAACCCAACAGTAAAGCTCTTTCTCCATTATGGGGATATTACCGATTCGGGACAATTAACAAACCTCATTTACAACATCCAGCCAGACGAAATTTATCACTTAGCTGCTCAGAGCCATGTCCGGGTAAGCTTTGACATGCCGGAGTTCACTGGAGATGTTACGGCCATTGGGACGACGCGATTGTTGGAAGCGATAAGAAGAAGCGGGATTCAGACAAGGTTCTATCAGGCGTCAAGTAGTGAGATGTTTGGAGGTGCTTCGCCGCCTCAGAACGAGGACACACCATTCCTGCCGAGAAGCCCTTATGCAGTGGCCAAGGTCTATGCCTTCTGGATGGTCAGAAACTATAGAGAAGCATACGGAATGTTTGCCGCAAACGGTATCCTTTTTAACCATGAATCTCCAAGAAGGGGAGAGACTTTTGTAACCCGAAAAATCACAAGGGCGGTAGCTCGAATTAAATTTGGTTTGCAGGACAAGTTATATCTTGGGAATCTGGAAGCAAAAAGAGATTGGGGGTTTGCTCCGGACTATGTGGAAGCCATGTGGCTCATGTTGCAGGAAGATCATCCGGATGATTATGTTGTGGCCACGGGGGAGACCCATTCTGTCAGAGAGTTTCTTGACAAAGCCTTTCAGCATGTTGGCTTGGATTGGAAGAATCATGTGGAAATTGATTCGCGGTATTTCAGACCCTTGGAAGCAGGATTTTTGCAGGGCGATGCCTCTAAAGCAAAGGAAAAACTTGGCTGGGAACCGAAAGTAAAATTTAAAGATCTGGTCAAAATGATGGTTGATAATGACATTAAAGAACTGGAAGAATTAAAACACTGTCAGGGTATAATTCAAAGATTAGGTAGGAATAAGTAAGAGCAGAAGAAAAATGGGATTAAGACAAAGAACAAGTGATTATGAGTTTTTGGAAAGATAAGCGCGTTCTGGTCACCGGCGGTGCTGGTTTCCTCGGATCCTTTGTCGTCGAGAGACTCCGGGATAGGGAATGCGGGAGTATATTTGTTCCAAGGAGTAAAGATTACGACCTTGTTGAAATGGAGAACGTCCGGCGCCTTTATCGTGATGCTTGTCCAGATATCGTTATTCATCTTGCCGCCGTCGTCGGCGGCATAGGTGCGAACCGGGCCAGTCCTGGCAGATTCTTCTACGAAAACCTGATGATGGGTGTCCAGATGATGGAAGTTGGGAGGCAGACAGAGATTGAAAAATTTGTGGCCATCGGGACAGTCTGCGCCTATCCAAAGTTTACACCTGTCCCATTTAAGGAGGAAGATCTCTGGAATGGCTATCCTGAGGAAACAAACGCCCCTTATGGATTGGCTAAAAAGATGCTCCTTGTTCAATCCCAGGCCTACCGCCAGCAGTATGGTATGAATTCAATCTTCTTGCTGCCAGTTAATTTGTACGGACCCAGGGATAATTTCGATCCTGACTCATCTCATGTGATCCCGGCATTAGTTAAGAAATGTTTTCATGCCCTTAAAAATAATGAAAAGGAGATTGAGGTCTGGGGGACCGGAAAAGCGACCAGAGAATTCCTATATGTTGAGGATGCTGCGGAAGCGATTTTATTGGCATCTGAGTTTTATAATAACAGGCACCCTGTTAATTTAGGCGCAGGTTTTGAAATCTCCATAGCCGACTTAACAAATTTGATTGCTAAGCATGTAGGCTTTATGGGTACCATTCGATGGAATACAAGCAAGCCCGATGGCCAACCGCGCCGGATGCTCGATACTCTAAAAGCCAAACAGGAATTTGGGTTCGAGGCAAAGACGCCATTAGAAGACGGACTTGCCAAAACGGCTTACTGGTATAAGAAATATTTAGGAGACGCCTGAATTAATGAATAAATCCTTTGTAAGAATTCTCGGAGTCAGAATCGACATGGCAGATTATGATAAAACAACTGCTGAGTGAAAAGCTTTTTAGGGCCCGTTTAACCTGAATTGAATAAACGACTACCAAATGGGTCCCCATGGCTTGGGGAATAGTGGAAAGCATAGATCGAGTAGAGGTCTAGAACCCGCCAACCCTAACCTGTATAAGCGAAGCGATTGCACCCGGAGCGACCAAACCGAACTTCGAATCTACACCTTGCTTTAGTCGTCCCAAGCTATCACTTTTTTATGATTTGTCTGAAATATCACACAGGTATTCGGCAGGAATATCAAAGGATGCTCTGAAGCATTTCAAAATCAAAGGGAGTTAGGTTTCCTTGATGAGGGCAGACAATATAGTCTTAGACACACTTGCAGCGCCTGTCAGGTTGATGAATAGGATTAAAGCCCAATACGGTGCTTTATCAGAGGTTGTACTCGGCAGGGGAATTGTCGCGGTTGTAGACCAGGGGGTGGTAAGTCTTGCCAACTTCTCGACCGGGCTGATCGTTGGCCGTATCTGTAGCAAAGAGCAATTAGGCCTCTATATGCTCGGGTTTACCATCGTGATGTTCATAATTAATGCTCAGGGCTACCTCATCTCTACACCTTACATTATCTTTAGCCCGCATCTGAAGGAAGTCGATCTAAATAGATACACAGGCAGCACACTCCTCCATCAACTGGCGTTGTCGTTCTTGATCGTAATCATCCTGGCAATAGCCGGAGCTGCCCTTTCGCTGGGATTCGGACCTTCAGGACTGGCTCCGGTCGTTAAGACGCTCTTGTTTGTTAGCAGTTTCATCCTCCTCTGGGATTACGCCAGACGCATCTCCCTCGCGACTCTCAAGATGAAAAACGCTCTTCTCCTGGATTCCTGCGTATTAGTATTGCAGGTCGGTGTGCTTCTGATCCTGGCCAAATTTGGCTATTTGTCGGCCGCCCGGGCATACTGGGTAGTTGGTACTGCCTGTGGTGTCGTAGCCTTTGGTTGGCTTTTCTTGAACAGCAAGAACTTCAAATTGAGTCTTAAGCAGGCGATTACCGACCTGCTCAAAAATCTGTCAGTCGGCCTGTGGCTCTTGGCCAGCGGACTCCTATTCAGCGTAAGTAACTATCTTTATCCGTGGTTGCTCGCGGCTTTTCACGGTGTTGCTTTGACCGCTGTATGGGCCGCGTGCCAGGGAGTTGTGGGCCTGGTCAACCCGCTTTTTATGGGACTCCAGAATTCTTTCACTCCCCAAATAGCGCATGTCTATGCCAAGGGCAAAATGGATGGTTTACGCCGGTTTGCGCTGCACACGACCGTCATAATGGGATTGGCGATTTTGCCCTTTTGCTTGGCTCTGCTAATCTTCGGCGGCCATTTGGTCTCAGGGTTTTACGGAAGTAAGTACTCCGGGAACGGCTTAATTGTGTCCATATTGGCCGTCAACCTCCTTGTTTCATCTCTGGCTTTCGCTCCTTCTCGAGCCCTCTTTACCGTAGAACGTGTTGACGTGGATTGCAAGATTGGCATTGTGGCCCTGGTACTATTGTTTTCTTGCGGAATTTTGCTCGTGAAACAATTTGGTCCCGCGGGCGCGGCGGTGGGCTTGTTATTAAGCAATTCTGCATACTTGGTACTGCTCTCGGCAGCTTTCTCTCGAATAGTCCGCTCTCGAAGGAGTTGCGAGACCGCAGATCGAAGTGATGGTTGACTTGGGGCATGGACGAAGTGAACCAGAGATACAAATCCATAGTTTCTTTCCTTGAAGAGGATTCTGATTTATAACATGTCCACCGAACGCCTTGGTATAAAAGCAGCACGCAAGACCCAAGTTCTTATGACCACCGTTCCTCCCCAGGCAAAAGGGGGCATCGTGGCTCTCCACCAGGTCCTATTTGATTTGCCCCGGCAACGAAATTTCGCCTTCATCCCCTTTCAAATCACTTCGCCAATGCCTTTTCAAGAACGCCTGGCCAGCAGACTTTTGAGAATATTGATAGGCCTCAATCGCCTTCTCGTCATGCTTTTAAGGAATAGGTTCGCCAGGATAGTACACGTTAATACCTCCCCAGTGTCGAAAGCCATCTTAAGAGACGCGCTGCTAATCCTCACCTCCCGGCTGTTAAGGAGAAAAGTTGTGCTTCAAATTCACGGGGCCGTGAGCGACTACACCTATCCCCCGTTTGTCCGCTGGGTGGCCATCCGGGCCTTGTCTCTTTGCCACAGGGTGCTCGTGTTTTCCCAGAAAGACATCAGGTTAATAGCGGCCCTGGTCCCCCATGTCCCCATTCAGACTTTTCCGAACGCCATAAGGGTCAGCGATTTTAAGAAAGGTGAGGGATCTTTCAAGAAGGATATAGCCGTTCCTCTGGAAAACAAAATTGTCCTCTTCGTCTCACGGTTCATAAAAGAAAAGGGGATCTTTGACCTTATGGAGTCCATTCCGGGGGTTGTGAGCCGATTCGAAAATGTCAGTTTCGTTTTTGCCGGCGACGGGCCCGAATTTAATCAGATGAAGGCCGCCTGCAGTGAGAACGGGCTTGACCACTATGTGCGGTTTACAGGCCACCTCACATACAAAGATGTGGTGAGGGCGCTTACGGCAGCGGACATCTTCGTTTTGCCGACCTATATCGAAGGTATGCCCACAGCTATACTTCAAGCTCTGGCTGCCGGTCTCCCCATCATCTCTACGCGTGCGGGCGGAATCCCGGAAGTGATCCAAGACGGGGTGCATGGTTTTCTGGTGGAACCTCGTAACCCTGCGCAGCTCGTCGACAGGATACTCTTCCTTCTGCAAAATGATGCGCTCAGAAAAAAGATCGGAGACTGTAATGTCCGGCTCTCCAGAGAGGAATTTGATATCGAAGTCGTTTCTCGCAAACTCGAGGAACTCTATTCGAGCCTTTAGACTTCCCCGGCCGGCTGCCAAAAGGCGTATCTGACATTTACCGTTATGAGGTCCACATACGCGGCTACATCAAGGGTTGGTATTTCTGGGCAGCGCACGGATTGGTGAAATAATCAAAGGAGAAACCCATGATTGCAAAGGTATCTGTTCGAAAGATTCAAAACATAGATGATGCCAATGAAATAAAAGATAAGTTTAATAGTTTGATAGAAGACATTATAGGGTCATTAAAACATAAAACAATAGACAGTATAATTATAAAAGTAAATATATGCTATTTAAGGGGACCAGAGACTGGAATAACAACCGATCCAGTGTTAGTTCGGTGGTTATGCGAGTGGCTATTTGAGAATTGTGAAATAGACAAGATTTATATTGCGGAATCCGATGCAACTCACCTTAATGCCCAAATTGCTTTCAAAGCGCTCGGATGGGAAAGGATATTTGGGGACATGGAAAAAGTGGAGCTTCTAAATTTGAGTAAGGATGAGCAAATCGAGTTTAAATTGAATGGGTTGTTCTTTAAGAAGGTAAACATCTCAAAGAAACTTTTTGATGCCGACCTATTAATATCGTTCGGTAAGCTCAAAACTCATAGTGCGCAAACAATTACATGTATAATGAAAAACCAATTTGGAATGCTTTCTGAGAAATTAAAAATGAATTACCATTCTAATTTAGCAGAGGCCATTGTAGATAGTGTCAGAATTCGCCCTCCGGATATTTGTTTAATAGATGGATTAATTGGTCATCAGGGGCCAGGCCCAGTGAGCGGAATTCCCATACTCTCTGGATTACTTATAGGGGGAACAGATGCGGTTGCAACTGATATGGTATGCGCTCAGCTCATGGGCATAAACCCTTTGAAGGTTCCACATATTAGAATTGCAGTAAAAAATGAAATTGGGGCAAGGGACTACGAAGTATTGGGAGTATCTATCAAGGAAGGTTGTGTGAAATTTCAGACAATACCTTTATGGAAAAAATGGGCTCAAACTATGTTTCAAGGATTAACGCGAAGAAGAAAGGACGGTGGAGGGCTAAAGGAAAATGGATACAATTAGGATCGGAATAATCGGCCTAGGGGGGATAGCTACGCGTGTACATATTCCAATTTTGATGGCGCGAAAAGATACTGAAATCATCGCGGGTGCTGAAGTCGGTGATTATCAAAGGGAGCGCAGTCAAAAACGTTTCCATATCAGACGTGTTTATTCGAGTTATGAAGAAATGATAGAGAGAGAAACTTTGGACGCCGTGTATATATGTTTGCCAAATCACTTGCATTTGGATGCAGTAAAGGCTGCAATTTCAAAGAACATGCATGTTTATTGTGAAAAACCACTTGGGTTATCGGGCGTTGAGTTATCGATGATAAGCAAGGCTAATATAAATAAAAGGATAATCATGGCTGGTTACAACAGAAGGTTTAACAAATATTATTCGAGGGCGAAAGAAATTGTTAATTCAAAAAGTATGGGTAAACTGATCCAAATACAAGCAGCCAGTTTTGTACCGGGGCCATACGCGGGATGGGACCCGAAAAGCGAGTGGTATTATAATAAGGAGAATATCGGGGTTTTATATGATATGGGAAGTCATATTATTGATTTAATATTTTATATATGCGGGGAGACTTTTGATAAGGTGAGTGCTTCGTATATCAGTTCGTTTCCTGGTTTGAAAATGCCAGATAATATTGCGTTTATAATGCAGAATGATAGAACGATTTGTTCAGTAAACATTGGATGGAATTCGGGACGCCATTATAATTCTATTATAATCCATGGGACAGCCGGAAGTTTAGTTATATGTCCAGATTCGATTGAGCATATAACTCCCTATTCTGGGGGATTTGATAAAGTAATCTTTGACCTGAAGAATGCAAGAGAGATTATCTATAGTAAAATAAAAGCAATTGTACATCCTGTATTGTTGGCGGAAGAATACGAATTAATTAATGAGCACTTTATAAAATCAATAATTGGTGTAGAAAAACCAACAATATCTGTTGAAGATGCTTTAAAAGTGCATACTATTTTGAATGGTGTTAAAAAATCGTTGGAATGTTCATCAGTGATAAATCTGCTAGATAACAATCGGGATTAGAAAATGTGTTTTAGATAGGATGAAGAAACAGGGTAGGCATTACTCGGCGAAGGCAAGGAGGCCCGATAGATTCCAAAACGTTATTGGGTCTCGTAATTATGCATGAATTGAAGGCTCAAATTGAAATATACCTGACGACAGTGGGCGGCGAACCGATGCTTGTTGATCCGAAATACAGGATCGGAACTCTTTCGGTCATTTAATATCTGTTGATATGTTATTTAGGAATCATACTAATTGGATGTCTGAGCCTGTTAAGGCAGTACCGTCAAGATTAGCATGGATCGTTGCCGTCTTTGTGGTGATAATTCAGCAGGGTGCTTTCCTATCAACCCCCCTGATTCTCAGAGAGTCTTCAGCGTCTGCACTACAGGACATTCGAAATCCCTTCAATACGGCCGCCATTGCCATAAGTATCGTATGTATCGGGATCGGATGTTTTCCCTGGATTCGGCAAATGTGGTTCTTAGCCTTGAACAATAAGTCCTCGGTTTTATTTATGCTGATCGTCATAGTGTCCGCGACTTGGTCAGTACATCCTGACCTAACAATCCGCCGAGGTATAGGTTACGTCTTGACGATGCTTGTCGCGGCGTATCTCGCATTACGATTCGATGTCCTTGACAGAATGAAGGTGCTTTCCGCGAGCTTTGCCATTTCGGCAATCGGTTCCGTGGTGTTTGTGGCAGCCTTTCCCCAATACGGAATCATGCAAGACGGCGATCTGGCTGGGGCTTGGCGGGGTGTATTCACGCATAAGAATTCGCTTGGTCCTATCATGGCAGCCGCGGTCTTTACAGAGTTGTTCATTCTGGTAGTTTGTAAGGGCCGGCCCCGATGGCGTTTGGCTTTGTTGAGTACCTATTTTGCGTTAGTTGTGCTTTCCCATTCGGCAACAGCCTTACTTCTGTCGTTGGCGTTCTTGGCCGGCACCTGCGTCTATCTTCTCTGGCAGCGAGATAGATTGATGGGTGTCGGTGTTTCGATATTGGTTGCTCTTTCTCTCTTCGCAGTTCTCATCGTTCTCTGGAGCGAGCCGAAATTTGCCCTCGGCATAATAGCGAAAGACACAAGTCTTAGCGGGCGTACCGCGCTGTGGTCCTCGGTAATTCCGCTCATAGAGAAGCGGCCAGTGCTTGGCTGGGGGTACCGGGCAATGTGGCAAGCGAACGATGCTTCCACTGGTCTCATAGACCAAGTGGCTGAATGGGGCGCAGCCAGTTCGCACAACGCATTTCTGGAAATCACACTGCAGCTGGGCCTGATGGGAGTGGGGATGATGCTGGTGATCATCGTCATCGCGTTAGGGCGCAGCCTGCAGTGTTGCAAGACGGGGATTCTTCCCCTCGGCTGGTTTTCGCTGATGTTCGTTGTAGGAGCGATCATGGCCGGCCTGACTATGGAGACGCTGGGACAGAATCAGGTTATTGAATGGGTGGTATTCAATGTGCTCAGCTTCAGTTGCGGAATAGGTTTGGCATCACGTAGGGAGACCGGCCTCACTATTGTCCACCGTCGCCTTGTCCGCCCAATGAGGCCTGTGCCGCGATGATACTGTCGAGGCGGCTGACAGTCCCCGAGCCTGTAGCGCACCGTCTGACCTCGTGGCCACTCGCGCGTTTTATGTTTCTCAAACGCTTCGCGTTGAGATGGAATATCCGGTGAGCAGAGATACTTTAACGGCCCAAGGCAAACATCGATTCCAGGCCCTGGATGGGTTGCGCGGAGTCGCAGCTCTCCTTGTCGTTCTTCTTCACGTTGAATGGTCCAATCATCTTACGGAGAATAATTTCGTCCGCAACGGCTATCTCGCGGTTGATATGTTTTTCATTCTGTCAGGCTTGGTAATTTCGTACAACTATTCACATCGGATAACCAATTTAAGAGAGGCACGGAGCTTCATTGGGTTGCGTCTTTTTCGGCTATATCCACTTCATCTTGCGATGCTTGGCGCTTTCGTATGCCTTGAGTGCGCGAAGCTCGTCGCACAGCACGCTTTCGCAATAAAATCGGGACCGCAACCTCCGTTTACAGGGGGCGATTCGTTTGGAGCGCTTGTGGCCAACCTCTTCGTCATCCACGGATTGCACGTTTTGGATCGGCCTGGCTGGAATGGCCCGAGTTGGGTCATTAGCTGCGAATTTGCTGCTTATGTCGTGTTCAGTATCACCGTCTTAATCGGGCTCGTTCGGAGCAGGCTGTTTTTTCTGGCTGGGTCCTTAATAGCCGGTGCTAGCTATGCCGTTATCGCTCTCGAACGGGGCACCTTGGACGTCACCGTGGATTGGGGCATAATTCGTTGCCTCGCGGGCTTCTTCCTTGGAATGCTGATCTTCCGTTTCAAACGAAGGAATATTCTTTGCCAATACCCGGTGTTTATCGGAGGCTGCGGGATCGCGGTGATGATCGCCACAATTTTGACGATGTCTTTCACCTCTGGTCCACTTATTGCCCTCGTTATTCCACTTTTTGCGATTGCAATTGCGCTGCTTCGGTCTGATCAGGGTCCTGTGGCGCGTCTTTTGATTTCACCGTTGGCGCAGTTTCTCGGTCGTATCTCCTATTCGATCTACATGGTTCATTCCTTTCTTGTGGTCTGTCTTCTGATCATCCTAAAACGGTTATTTGTCTTGCCAATGGCCATAAGTCCCATTAGGGGAAAGCCGATTGTCATGATCAATCCGTGGATTGGCGATCTCCTTGTTCTGGGGATAGTCGTGGCCGTAGTTGCGACAGCCTCAGCGACCTATGCTCTCATCGAAGAGCCGGGTCGTCTTTTCGGCCGTCGACTTTTCGCCAACTCGAGAATTAGACTTTCTACCTCGGTTTCCCCCGATGACCCTGAGGCGGTTGAGCCCCAAATTAGGACAGCGTAGTAGCTCTGATGCAGACCACCCATGAAGGGTCTGAGATGAGATAGAAACACAAACAATACAGTTCCCACTTCAGGGCAGGGGTCGGGCTGGCAGCATTGTAGAACGAGATAAGGCATAATATTTTTCGCTTTTTTAGAAGAAATCACTGCGCAACGCTGCGGCCGCTTCGACATCCATGCGACGATGATCTCCACCTGGAAGCGGCAAACGCTCGACGATGCCGGGAGATTTTTCGACGAGAGCCACAAAGTCGCGCAAACAGGCTTAGGGCCAGGCCAAGGGGAGCTGTGCGCAAATTGATCACCAGATGTGAAGGAGGATATTCGATCCGTGAAATCAATTGCTTATACGTCTTGCCAGTGCTTTCTTGATGTCGACACACAGATTATTCTGACGGAACGAGGGAATAGGGTATGTATCTGAGTTGTGTAATTGTGGCAAGGAACGAAGAAAGGAATATTGCTAGGTGCATAGAATCAATCGAACAGTATACCAAACATCTCAGGGATACAGAAATTTTACTGGTGGATTCTTGCTCTACCGACCGCACGGTCCCTCTAGCTAAAGGGTACGCGATTAATATCGTACGGCTAAAGGAAACTTGGCAGTTGTCACCAGCGGCCGGTAGATTTGCAGGAGTAAATAACACTTCCGGAAAATACATTCTGATCATTGACGGAGACATGGAACTACAAAAAGGATGGATTGAAGCGAGTCTCGACTTTATGGACCGCGACCTTCGGGTTGCCGCTGTGATGGGAAGGCAATATGACGTGTATGATTTACAAGCCGGCACGCAGAAATCCCCGCAGTTCAGACGACCTGGCTCCTGGCCAAAAGACAAGAATAGGGCTCAACTTATTGACTACGTTTGGGGGTCATCGATTTTTCGGAGGAGCGCCTTGCTCCATTCGGGGAACTTTCAACCATTTCTGAGAGCAGAAGAGGAGGCAGACATTTCACAAAGACTAAGGAATAAGGGATATAAGCTGTACTTTATTCCTTACGATTCGATTTACCATCACTGTGCGCCTGATCAGACATTTGCAGAAATGGTTAGACGATGTCAGCACGGATTGCTTATGGGCACAGGAGATATGGTATCTTGGTCGGTGAGGAACAGATTTTACTTCATGCTTTGGAAAAGGTTTAAACAATACATGCTATTCCCCGGCTTTATTATGGTAAGTATGGCGGGCATGGTTTGTTTTGCTGTTACTGGCAAGCCTATCCTATCAGCCCTGTTCGGCTCTTTGATGCCGATGTTTATTATAATACAGTCTCTTAGGAAGGGAAGCTTTTATAGAGGACTCGTAAGCTTTACAAACTTGTCGGTAATTTCGGCGGAAGTTTTCAAAGGACTATTCCGTCGGGTAAATGACATTTCAAGCTATCCTACCGATGTTGTCTGGATCAAGAGGCAATAGATGCCGGTGTTAAGAGCGACCTGCGAACCATAGACAAAGGGAAGGATTAGAGCGAACTATTGTACAGGAGACGGTTGAGCAAGGCTGGCCAATCTATCCTCGGTTCTTTCATGGTCAAGATGTTCGTCTCTGTATTCTGCCACAAACTGACCCCTGCGTTGTGTAGTTTTTCAAGGGAGGGCGGGGCTGCCCTTACGAAATCCGGGGTTGAGCGGTAGAATCAATTTAAAATGTCTGTGTCATATCCAGACAAGCGTGCACACGAGCCAACGAAGGCATCCATGAGGGTCGTCTTGCTGACGCCTAGGGAGGACTGGACTACATACCTTTACCGCAATCTGAAGGTCAGATTTGAGGTTGAGCATTGCATTTTGCCCTCTGAGCCAAATACAGACAGGAAATGGAAGAGAGTTCTACTAATAATGGAGATGCAATTGTTGCATGTTCCAGTCGTGTTGAGACGCATTATCAGTGCACGCGGACGAATCCTGCTGGTTTGCCAAGGATCTCACTATACTGCCTTGGTCTCTGGCCTCATCGCGCGACTTTTCTGCATGAAGCCGAGGATATTTCTTTACAACTTCTATATTCATGAACTAGGCACGCTTAGGTTGGTCCGTGGCATGCTGTGGGTGTTGTTATCGCAGGGAGTTGGGCTGTTTGCGCAATCTCCAGCCGAGGCGATTTGGTTTAGGAGTATTAGCCTGCCATCACAGGTAGATTATTACCCATACTGCCAGGGTTATATAGAGGAGCAACCACCTAATTTTACAGCTACCGGTGACTACATCTTCTCTGGAGGGCACACTAATCGAGACTATGATCTTCTAGTAGACGTTGCGAGAACTCTTCCATCCGTAAAGTTCGTGATTGTGCGTGGCCCCGACAACCTTCTCCCCAACTCCATACCGCGAAATGTGGAAGTGCACACGGACTTGCCACATGCGCAATTCCTTTCCCTCATGGAGGGGAGCAGGCTCGTTATTATCCCCTTGAAGCACGACGTTGGCTCGTCAGGGCAGCAGGTCGTCTTGTCGGCCATGCAAATGGGGAAGGCGATCATCTATGCGGACTTCTTGACCGTAAGCCAGTATTTCCGAGACGGTTACTCTGGCATAGCCTATCGGCCGGGGAACGCGGCCGATCTCGCTTCCAAAATTGCTGAAGTCGCATACGATCCGGGCAAGCTGACGGCTATTGGCAAACATTCTCGTTCGGAATGGGCAGCAAGATTCACGAGAGATAAGTTTGACGAAGCGTTGATCGGGAGCATAGAACGATTTGTTGCGAGGAGATAGCCGCCTTATTCAGGCCGTAATCTGACGACGTCATGAGGTGGTACGTTAGATCAATTAGCAGTATCAAAGTAAATTCGATGGGTCTGTGGGTCGTAAATGAAATGTTTCTAAACAAATGGCCATCGTTGACGCATGATCTTGCCAGCACTAAAAAAACCCATACGTAAGGGAACCGGCTGAATAATGTCATTTTTCATTGGCAAGAATCTTCAGACCAGCTGGAGGCAGTAGACGATTATATTTGGTGATAATGCTCCACTGTGGTTTATCCTGACCATTGGCATATGGGACTAGGCTCATAGAGAAAGGGATACCCGTCATTATAGGCCACCATGAATTTGTATTAAGAGTGTCGGGGGAAGCCGGGTAGGCATAGCTCCAATATGCTCCTGGCACCCCGTTTTGTTTCAAGGCGTTCAGGAAATTGTCAAGTACCGTAAGCCATCGAAAATCGTTTTCGGGAACCCCAAACTCTCCAATAAATCCTTTCGCATTGTGCTGCTGTAACCATGTAAGGAAGGGTTGTACGCGATTCACTTCCAAATTAGGCCTTGCTTAATCGTAACGGAGGTTTTATTCATGGGAAAGATAATGGTAACTGGTGGTGCCGGAATGATTGGTTCAAATCTGGTCAAGCACCTGGCCTCTCTCGGACGCGATGTTCTTGTCGTAGATAATCTGTGGCGAGGCAAATTGGATTACCTAAATGATCCTCAGGGTGTTCCGATCATCGACCTTAACACATGTTTTTACCAGATAGACCTTAGGAAACCGGGGACGATCGATCCACTTCTAGAAGATGTGGACTATGTTTACCATTTGGCCGATATTGTTGCAGGAATAGGATATGTATTCAACAACCAATTGAGCATCTTTCGAGACAATTTTCTAATAAACTCGAATGTTGTAGATTCTGTTAGACGGTCCAAAGTTAAAGGTCTCATCTATGTTGGCACCGCATGTAGCTTCCCAGCACACATGCAAACGGGCGTTGACGCAAGGCCACTCAAAGAAGAAGACCAATACCCGGCGTCCCCTGAATCAGCGTATGGCTGGAGTAAACTTATGGGCGAGTATGAGGCGTTATTGATGGAGAAAGAAATTGGCATACCTACGTGTGTGCTTGTCTTGCATAATGTGTATGGTGCTCCGGCTGATTTTAGCTCTCGTACAGGGCAGGTCATACCTTCATTAGTGCGCAAGGCAATTCTCTGGCCTCGAGAGAACTTTGTTGTCTGGGGGAGTGGCAACCAAGGGCGTGCCTTTGTCCATGTTAACGACGTAGTGCACGCCCTTTGCCTTGCCTCGGAGCGTGGCTTTGGCTTTGGTCCAATACAGATCGGTCCAGACGTGTGCACCTCGATTCGGGAGATCGCGGAAACCATTGTGGACATATCCGCCAAACCCATTGAGATTGGCTACGATATATCAAAGCCGGAAGGTGATCGCGGCCGGTGTGCTGACTACACTAAGGCACTCAGCTTACTGGGTTGGTCACCGCGAATTGGTCTGCGGGAAGGCCTGACTGATTTATATCGTTGGGTGGAAGGAATGATCCATGTCGGATAATCAAGAGAAGGTTGACCGCGAATCTTTTTCTCGTCTGTTTTCACGGCTTAAGTTCTCAATAACCGGCGATGATGGATCTCTTTCAGATCACTTTAATTTCCTTGGTATTGGTATTGAGGCACTTACGCTTGATACGATGGGCCAGCGGATTGATCAATGGTTGCTTAACAAGAATTCACGTTCACATCACATAGCCTGTATTAATGCTTACTGCATCTCGCTATCATTGTCGGATAAGAGATTGAACGAAATATATAATCACTCCGACATAGCAGGTCCTGATGGAATGCCGTTCGTAAGATGGATTCGTATTGCGGTTAGGAGGAATGCAGACCGTTTTTGTGCACCTGACGTCGCATTGTATTTGGCAAAAAGAGCAGAAGAGAAAGGATACACCTTTTATTTCTATGGTGGAGCTCCGGATGTATTAGACAATATGAAAAAGTGTCTATTGTCGAAATTCCCTTATCTACGTATCGTTGGCAGTTACGCTCCACCTTTTCGTCCATTGACCGCTGAGGAGGACGCCGCCATATGTTCTGAAATTAGTGGTTTAAAACCAGATATTCTTCTCGTTGGACTTGGAACTCCGAAGCAGGATTACTGGATTGCGGATCACATCGACAAAATACGTGGTACAGTTATGGTGGCTAGCGGTGCGACATTTGATTTCTTTGGTGGACGAATCAAAATGGCTCCAAAATGGATTAGATTATCTGGCTTTGAATGGCTTTACCGCCTTTTCAGCAAAGACTTTAAGAGGCTTTGGAGGCGATACACGTACTATAATTGTGTTTTCGTTATAAATTTTGTTCTTCAATTGTTTGGGTTTTTATCATTTGATGTCAAGCGCCGATACCGCTGATTAATAAGAATCTTTGTAACTATTTACCACTCCTCTAGCTCGAACGGCTTTCCAGAAAGGGAGAGGTGGTCTACGGTGACTATACCGTCTCTCTCAACGGTCTCAAAACTACAGGACATATTCGCAAACATCCCATCTTTTCTAATGAAGAATTAACCGGGATTTCTTTTTCTTTTGCATCAGACCCCGATAAATGTTTATTCTTCATGGCACGACAATCTTCAAGTTAGATGGCGGACTTAAATTGTATTTGGTGATAATGCTCCACTGTGGTTTATCCTGACCATTGGCATATGGGACTAGGCTCATAGAGAAAGGGATACCCGTCATTATAGGCCACCATGAATTTGTATTAAGAGTGTCGGGGGAAGCCGGGTAGGCATAGCTCCAATATGCTCCTGGCACCCCGTTTTGTTTCAAGGCGTTCAGGAAATTGTCAAGTACCGTAAGCCATCGAAAATCGTTTTCGGGCACCCCAAACTCTCCGATAAATCCTTTTGCATTGTTCTGGTTTAGCCAGTTGAGGAAGGGCTGGACTCTATCGACGCCCCAGTTGGGATACGCGCCTTGCTGGTCATAGGTCTGAGAGTAAGTACCACTCCCGTTGCCGTCAAAATACAAGTGGGCTTCGTAGATGATCTTGTTCGCTGGGTCGGTAATTTTGAGGCTGCCATTCTTAGTGAGCCAATTGTAGGCGCTGGCCCACCCATCGCCTTCCACGTAGATGGTGGTGTTCATATCGACTGAACGGATTCCATTAACTGCCGCCTGCGCGGCGTTTGGCCACACGCCTGTGCCCAGGTCGTAAGGCTCGTTCATGATATCGTATCCCACGAGACCAGCGTGTCCCGCAAGCACCCCCGCCAGTTTAGTCCAGAGATCTTGAAAAGCAGAGATGGGAAGAGAACTCGACCCCATAACCAGTTCGACCGTACCGCTGTTAACGGCAACGATACCGTAATTAGCAGCTGCATCAGCCGCCCAGTTAGGATTATAGCGCCCGTAGTTATGGATATCGACAATTACTCGTATATTGCGGGACGCTGTCAAATCTAAAAAAGATTTGAGCTTCCCTATTTCAGTTTGATTGAGGGCTCCATTGAGCGCCGGCTGTACCTTCTCCCACGCGATGGGCACGCGGATAAGGACGATGCCTTTGTTTTTGAGATAATCAAGATGGCTTGCAATCGGATACGTTTCCCAGGAATATTCCGATCCGGATACGTTGATGCCGATCGTTTCCCCAGGCGCCACACGTGGAGCAGCAAAAGCCAGGAACAATAGTACCCAAAATAGTCTCTTTATCATTTTGTTTTTTCTCTTCATCATGGATTACTCTCTATCGGTTGCGTATCAATAATGGCTTTATTTACGATATAACTTCAAATATCGCTGTCAGTACAATCTAATCCGGAACAATTAGCCGTTCCCGCATTGATGCAAGGGGAAGTGGGTCGGAGATGGAAGTCTTGCGATGGTGTCGAAGACTTTGACATGGATATCCCGTTTATTGGTGTCGTTGGCTTTGGTGGCGTTTACGAATTGCGATGGATCATATTATGAAACAATTAGCATCTGGATTCAATGGTCGCATATCCACAAGCATTGGGGAAAATGGATTCCTTCATTTAATAGTGGTAAATGTTATGCCAAGAATAATAGAATTGGCTGTGGTGGATTGAAATATTCTGTGAATCAATTTTGGAATATTTTTGGGCACTTAGGACAATATTTTCAGGCATCCAGACTTATTTACCACTCAAAGGCCGGGATGACAGGGCTTGCTTTTTGGCATTTTGTAATCTTACTTATTTTCAACGTTTTTCCCCAAACTTCCAATTTCCGTATAGTCTGCTCTTAAGACCCCGGCAGAAGGAAGTACTGATCCTGAGCCCAAACTGGCGGTAGTGGCCTTGATATAGTATTGAGAGAGAAGGATAAATTATTGTGAAAAGACAAGAGAACAAAATTCTGCTCATTGAACCCCCCTTCCAAAGATTGTTTAAAGATACGTATTCTCTTGACAGGTATCCTCTTTCTTTAGGTTACCTGGCCGGGACAATAAAAAGGGAAACAAATTGGAGTGTACTCGTTTATAATGCTGATTTCCATCCTCAATGCGACGGATTTAAATATGGGTTTTTGACAAGTAGTGGCTTTGAAAATTATGTGAAAAATTTAAATGACTTGTCGAGACCGATATGGGACGAAATCAGAACGACGATAAAAGGATACAACCCCACCGTTGTCGGAATTTCTGCGGTATCTCCAAATTTTAAGTCGGCATGCCACATTGCCAGATTTGCTAAAGAAATCAACAGACAAATCATCGTCATCGTTGGGGGTCCGCATCCCTCCGGGGTAGGTCCTGAAGTCATGAATTGCCCGGATATTGATGTTGCTGTTAAAGGCGAAGGTGAATTTACAATTATTGAGTTGCTTGATGCATTAGAGGAACCAAAAGAATTCGCTGGCATTCAGGGTATCATCTATAGAAAAAATGATAAGATTGTTGAAAACCCCTCAAGAGCATATTTGAAAGATTTGGATTCTCTTTGTTTCCCACATGAATATGCTTCGGAAGTATTGAAAGACTATGACAAATATCCACTTACAGCATTCAAATATATTTTTGCAGGAAGAGGATGCCCGTATAACTGTTTGTTTTGCGGATCAAGAATGATATGGGGCCAGAGGCCGAGATTTCGTTCCCCTGAGAATGTAATAAAAGAAATCATAGGGCTTCAAAGAAAAGGAGTAAAGGTTATTCATTTTGCAAATGATGTTTTCGCAACAAATAAAGAATACATCCATGATCTATGTGAGGCCATGAAAATCCATTGTCGTGGATTAAGGTGGAGTTGTGAACAACATGCTAAATTAATTGATGAAAAAAGTCTGGCTCTTATGAAATCAGCAGGCTGTTATATGATCATGGTAGGGATTGAATCGGGCAGCAATGAGATACTGAGAGCAATGAGGAAAAATACCACAATAGAAGAAGCCTTCATTGCCTGTCAAAACGTCAAGAAATCCGGGATAAAGTTGGAGATTTTTTTTATGGTCGGATTTCCTATGGAGACTGAAGGCACTTTAAATGAAACTCTTGCAGCAATCAGAAAAATAAAACCCGATCGTTTGGTCTATAGCACATTTACTCCTTATCCGGGTACGGAAAATTTTGAATTCTGCAAAGAACAAGGGATGATCGACAATCACTATGACATTTCTTTGCACCATCATCAAAGTCCTGTTAACTGCTTTAGTGTTAATATACCCCCAGATAGATTTAGAACCCTTGTGTCCAAGGTAGAAAAAATGGTAGATAAGACAAACTGGCTCAATGACATTAAAAAGTCTTACTCATATGTAACCATAAGGAAAATTCAAGAGTTAGGTTTTCGTAACGGGTTTAAAAAACTGGCAAGAAGACTCATTGGCAAATAATTAGAAAACGGGGCATCCCATATTTCCCCTTTCAAGAGAAAAATGCGATTTCGGGTTAACGACCGTAGTCATCGGAGAAGCGTTCGATGTCGTCTTCCTCTAAGTATTCGCCGTTTTGAACTTCGATAATCTCCACCGGAATCTTGCCTTCATTTTCAAGCCGGTGGAGAGTCGATTGGGGCACATAAGCAGACTCGTTCTCATGGACGAAAATCTCTTTATCTCCTATTACGATCTTTGCGGTTCCTTTAACAACCACCCAGTGTTCAGACCGGTGTGAATGCTTCTGAAGGCTGAGCTTCTCTCCAGGATTGACCACGACATGTTTGATTTTATATCTCGGGCCGTGCTGAAGGATGGTGTAACTTCCCCACGGACGATAGGTCGTCACATGCTCCGATGCCTCTTTTCTCTCGTTCTCCTTCAGCCTGTTTACAATCTCCCTGACTTTCCAAGTCTCCCCCTTCTTCGCAATTAAGACCGCGTCGCTCGTTTCGACAACAAGGCAATCCTCCAGCCCGATCGTGGATAGGAGCCTCTTGTCGCCAAAGATCAAACAGTTTTTGGTGTCGATGGCCATCACATCGCCTACTGTCGCATTTCCATTTTCGTCCCGCGATAAGACGTCATGCAGCGAATCCCACGATCCGATATCATTCCAATACAAATCCAGGGGGAGGACGGCCACCCTGTCTGATTTTTCCATCACGGCATAGTCTATGGAAATTTCAGGCATCTTGTGAAATTGGTCGTTCATCTCATCGAAACTTCTGCCCAGCATTTCCCCTATCGCCGGAGCGTATTTTCTCAATTCATCTATCATGGTCTGGATGCTGAACGCGAACATCCCCGAGTTCCAGTAGTAATTGCCAGCATCAAGATACTGCATCGCTGTGGCTGCATCAGGTTTTTCTACAAACTTTTCCACCAAGAAATAGTCTTTAACAGAATGCAGGCTAAAGCCGTCGGCTACTCCCTGGTACGGACTGGTTTTTATATATCCATAACCTGTTTCAGGTCGATCCGGCCTTATGCCAAAGGTGACAATGCGGCCTTGTTTCGCAACCTTCTCGGCAAGCCTGAAATACTCAACAAACCGATCGAGAGGGCGGATGATATGGTCTGAGGGAGAGACGAAAACCACCTCTCCCCCATCACATCCGAGCTTTTCCGTACAATATTTTATGCCGAGAGCTATGGCAGGAGCCGTGTTTCGGCTTTCACGCTCAAGGATGACGTGACTTATCTCCTTGAGCTCTGACCTGACATAGAATCGATATTCTTCGTTTGTCATCACAATGATTTCATCTTTCGAGAGGACATTCAGAAGTCTGTTGACGGTCTGCCGCAAGAGAGACTCATTCCCGTTGAGCTTCAGAAACTGCTTGGGGTAATCCTTCCTGCTAAGAGGCCAAAGCCTTGTGCCAGATCCTCCTGCAAGTACAAGGGCTTTCATTTTTGTCTATTAGTATCCTCTGATTTACCTGGTTGACCGAATGGTCCAGCTAGCTTTCAACTTCCTTTCTTGCAGCGGCCATTATATCATAATATGACTTCTTGAAAAAGGGAACATTGGAGTCATGGAATCAGACTTGGGGTATTTGGATTTATTCAGAGTAAGAAAAGGACTGATGGGGCAGGCCGTTGCTTTTTGACAATTTGCAATCTTAGTCGTTTGGATGGTCTGATCCGCAATTTTAGTGCTGCAGTATTGCGGTGTAAGGCACAATAGAACAGGGCAAACGGGTTACGATTTATTCGACTCCAAGGGGGTTCCGGAGGGTCTGGTTCACGTAATCTTAAGTGCTTGAGGTTGGAGGCAAGTTACGATTTACGATATTTTTAGTTCTTCACCTTTTTCCCTGATTTCATAGATGAGGGGGATCCATGTATCTTTTTCGTACATTTTTGTTGAAAACGGCACAGGTTCAAGCCGCGGATCGATCTTCCCAGCAATCCTATAAAGGATCATCCCTTCTTCTACCCGATCCTTTCCGAAATCTTTTGATATGACAGCTACATCGATATCGCTATCAGGTCGCACATTACCCTTTACGTAAGAACCATATAGGATGACACGATCAATCGTTATCCCTTCCCGTTTTAGGGCGTTAACAAATTCCTTGATGACCCTTATAGCTTGGCCCTTACCCATATGAATACCTCTTTTATCTCTTTTAACCTTCCAGCAGTATAGGTTTTCGTGCATTTCTTGTAGAACGCTTTATTCGCATCAGGGTATCGAGCTTCGAAATGAAATTCCATAAATTCACGTAGCTTTTCGAGTATTCTTTCGGGAATCTTAGCTCCTGATTTTTCTGCTAGGTACGGGAGCGAATGGCTGAACGGAGCGTGCGCCTTCGTATGTTTCACAACAAATGCCTTGAGAAGTTTTTCCAGTGATAGATGTCCCATGAAGAGTGCATAAGGATATTTCTTGCTCTTGAGCATTGCATTGGCTACACTCAAATCGTATTTAGCGCCTTCACGCCAGTAGGATACTGTTTTCTCTATATCAAATTCTTTCATTATCTTACGGGATTCTTCAAACTGTTCTCGTCAAATCCAATATACCCAAATCTCATTTGAATCGCAAGGAGATTTCAGATAGGGAGGCAACGCCTTAGAAAGAAACATCTAATCCCCCTTCATCCCCCTTTGTCAAAAGGGGGAGACTTCTCTCCTCCCTTTGGTATCTTTTTCCTGCTGAAAGCAGGCAAAGGGAGGTCGGGAGGGATTTTATGAGGGCATTTCAAGCAGGCAAATTGGAACACAATTTACAATTTGCATTTTTTACGACTTACCGCAGAAATAAGGACTGGGGAATAAGATAAAAGGTTAAAGATTAAAGGTAAAGGAAGATAAGGACAAGGATAAGGCTGAAGGCGAAAAGATAAAGGATAAAGGGGAAAGGTTTAGGACGACAATGAACTTATTCCTCGACACGCCTCAGCAGTCCATCTTGGGACAAAAAATGGAAGCAACACGGCAGCACCTCATTTCCGAATGAGTCAACCTCTCTTAAAATTCTGGTTTGTCTTTAAGCTGACGTGGATGGAGCGATTGGCCTACCGGGTCAACTTCTTTATGGAGGTCGCCAGCGGAATCCTCTCGTCGTTGATTCTTGAGGCGGAGCCGCATTGGGCAGCATCCGTCGCATCGCAGCTCTTGGCCAATTTTTCTGTCAAAGACATCAGCATCATTGATCCGCCTTCAGAAAAAATAATCGAATCCGTTTATCAAGGAAGAACCACAGGGTGACGCTGTTGCATGGGCCGAAACAGTGGTGATTTGAGGAAGAACCAAAGGTTTTAGCAACCCCTATCCAGCCTCGATGCTTTTCCGGTGTTCCATTCCTGAAAATTGTGGTACAATAGACCGTATGTGCTCCCATGAAAAGATCATGAAGCTTGTTAAAGATTATTTTGAGGAAAGGGAGGACATCGCCTTTGCATTCCTTTTCGGCTCAGCGGCCAGAGGCAAAACCAGGAAAGAAGGTGATATCGACATTGGTATCTATTTCTATCCTGAGAAAGATGTGGAGTGGGAGAATATCAGCAGGGCATATCAGGGAGAAAACAGGATTGGTCTTGATCTCGAAAGGCTCTTGAAGAAAGAGGTTGATCTTGTGGTTCTAAATAGAGCAAGGTCGGTTCTGGCCGATGAGATCGTAAGAAAAGGAGAGCCGATCATCATTAGAGACAGAGGATTGTTTATGGATTTCTTATGTGTCGTCAGCGACGAAGCTGAGTATGTGCGGGGTTGGCTAATAGCCTCCTACAGGGAGAAGAGAGTTGCGCCAGGGCGATAAATCGAAAATCATTCCTTATGTGGATTATCTGGAGAAAGAACTGCAATTTCTTTCTGGATATGAAAGGGAAATCGACTGGAAGGTCTACCAATCCCAGAGAAGCAAGAGATTGGAAATAGAAAGATGGGTTGAAAGTCTTATTAATGCGACTTTAGATATCTCAAAAATGCTTCTTACGATCAGAGGAGAGGAAATTTCCGAAACCTCAAGAGAAGTTCTCTTTCGGATGGGATCCCATGTTTATAGTGAAGAGAAAGAAGCAGAAACATTTTCAGAACTTGCGAGGATAAGAAATACTTTAGCTCATCGCTACTTAGACATGAAGTGGGAAGATATAAGAAGGTTCCTCCATATCGTGCCTCACCTCTATCCGTCGTTCCTGAATTTTATCAAGCAAGAGATAGAAAAAGATTGAGGATTTTAGGGTAACTGGATAGGGCATTAAATATCCTGGGTCCCTTTCTGATGACTGCACTGAATCTCGATTGTTCGGCGTACAATACGGGGCTTCGGGCCTTTGCCTGTTGACATCATGAATTAAAAGGGAATGCGGTCCTGCTATTCACTATTGTGGAATATTTTTGGACATTTGAGAAAATCTTTTCCTTTTTTAGACCCATTCGAAAATGTTGGATTTGCCAAAAATTCAAACAATATTAAATAATTACAAATATCTTGATTGTTGGCATTAAATTTGCTCAGTTTAGGTAGAGATTAAACTTAAGAGGTTATAGAAAGACATGGAAAAGGATATCTTTTTTGACTTTTTGAATGAAACGCATCCTTCTGCATCCCCCGGACCCAAGAGCGAGGCAGAATCAATCCAAATGAGAAAGAATATCATTCCCAACGAGCGGGTGGCCTTCCTCCTGTTCCCCTTTTTCATTGATTTAATCGATCAATTCAAAGATACTCTGAAGAACCTCAAAAATTTTACACGAGTTGTTCAAGAAAAATTTAACGATAGGGAGGTCGGTGTTTATCTCAATCGAGTCATTACCGAGGATATTAAGAAGATCGAATTAGTTCAGAGTAGCCTTCTCGCTTATATTCGGATCAACAATCCTATTACAAAAACAAATACCGTAAACACCCTCATCGAAGAGGAGGTTAAAAAATATCAAACCGAGCTGGAAGAAAAGAAGATCAAATTATTCAAGACCCTTGAAAAGAATCTCCCGGAAACCTCTGTTCCTGACGACCAGCTAAGGTATATTTTGAGCTGTGTCCTGCAGTACGTCATGGCCTTGATTGGTGTTAACGGAAATTTAGGAGTATTTAGCAGACACGCTGCTCCCCAGAGGGAAGTGAGAGAGGATCAAGAAGGGAACTTTGTTGAGATCTTAATAATGTATTCGGGTTATAAGAAACCGACAGAGCAACCCGGATCGCCATCGGGAATTTCTGCCCATCAAAGAGAAAAAATTTTGGACCTTGCGTTAAAACTGGTTGATGAGATTGTGCTAAGAAACCGCGGAATAATGAAATTCGAGGAGGATGAAAAGAAGGTAAAGACCGTCGTTTCCTTGCGATTCCCCGTGGAACGAAGAAAGGTAGTCTATTATCAGGAGCCAAGTGAATTGACTTCAGATGCGCCCAAATTTAAGAGTACCTTCGAGAGACTCTCATCCCTTGAGGAGATGAGAAAAGGAGGTTAACCGGCCCCTGATACCCTTTCGTCATTTTTGCTCTGCGTTTATACTTGGATGCCTTCGAAAATGTTCTTTCGAAGGCTTTTTTATTTTTTCTTTTGCATCCGTCCGCATTTTGGAGTATCTTATTAAACCGCGTAGAACAAAGGAATTCGTCTTAGAGCAAAGGCAACGATGCCCGTATCGTCATTCGGTTACGTCATTCGTCTTTAAGATCTCTTGACCGTAGCCCTTTGACGATGTACGAAACCGGCGTCGTAGCCGTAACCCAAAAAATCCGCCTGTTTTCATCGTTGCTGCTTGCCGGCAGGCAGGGGAATGATTGACAGTTCAAGGGCATATCCATGCTGATTTTGGCGATTGAGACATCTTGTGACGATACGGGGGCAGCGGTCGTTTTGGACGGGAGAAAGATTCTTTCCAACATCGTCTCTTCTCAGGTTCCCATTCATCAGAAATACGGAGGGGTTGTCCCGGAGCTGGCATCGAGAAAGCATATCGAGTCGATTGTGCCCATTGCAGCGGAGGCGTTGAAGACAGCCAACGTTACCTTAAAAGAAATGGACGGGATTGCAGTAACCCAGGGTCCAGGCCTGGTAGGGTCCCTGTTAGTCGGCCTCTCCTTCGCAAAATCCATAGCCTTTGCCACAGGATTACCATTCATCGGAGTCAATCACATCGAGGCGCATCTCGCAGCCATTTTTCTCGAGAAGAAGCCCCCAAGATTCCCTTTCATTGGATTGGTCGTCTCCGGAGGTCACACCTCTCTTTTTCGTATGGATGGATTCGGAAAATATGAGCGATTGGGACGGACCCGGGACGATGCCGCAGGGGAGGCCTTCGACAAGGTGGCAAAGCTTTTGGGTCTGGGATATCCAGGAGGGCCGGTGATTGATGAGCTCTCAAGAGCAGGGAATCCCAAGGCGATTCGATTCCCGAGGCCGGTGCTTTCGAAAAAATCGTTCGACTTCAGTTTCAGCGGACTCAAGACGGCCGTCGTCAATTACGTGAAGACTCATCCCGAACCTCCGGGAGGGTATCCGGAAGACCTCATCAGGGACATTGTCTCCAGTTTTCAGGAGGCCGTTGTCGAGGTATTGGTGAAAAAGACGGTTCAAGCCGCCCGCCATCAGGGGCTGAAAAGAATCGTTCTTGCAGGCGGGGTGGCCGCCAATCAACGCCTTCGGCAGAGGATAGGGGAGGAGTCCCTGGACCAGAAATTAAAAGTCTACCTTCCTTCTCCTTCCTTTTGCACGGATAATGCGGCGATGGTCGGGGTAGTGGGATATGAATATTTGAAGCGAGGCATGAGGTCACCACTATCACTCAATGCATTCTCAAATTTACCCCTCTGATGAGAATGAAGGCACACCATAAGAACAAAATATTTCTCCCTCTCCCTTGATGGGAGAGGGTGGGGGTGAGGGTGAAATTAGGTGAGGGGAGATATTATTAAGGAGTCCACAATAAAGAAGACATATGCCTTAGAAAATCTCCCCTCACCCCTCTTTGCCAAAGAGGGGTAATTCCTCCCTTTAGTAAAGGGGGGGGCAGGAGGGATTTAATTTTAGGTGTCCATATAATTAGGGACTGATTAATAAGCCGATATTTCCTCATCTAATGATTATGGTATCGATTCGAAGTGAAATAAGAGAATATGGTCTATTCCTCAAGAAGAGACTGGGCCAGCACTTTCTCGTCGATCCGAACATTTTAAATAAGGTGGTCCGAACGGCTGAGGTTGGAAAACAGGACGTGGTTCTTGAGATAGGCCCGGGTCTCGGGGGGATGACCCTTGCCCTTTCCCGTGAAGCGAAGAAAGTGATTGCCGTAGAGATCGATCCAAAATTGGTCGCCATACTGAAAGAAAAAATGAAACAGCATCACAACGTGGAGGTGGTGAAAAGCGATATTTTGAGGGTGGACTTCAAGCATTTTCTTGAAAAAGAAGGACATCCGGTTAAAGTGGTGGCGAACCTTCCGTATCAGATCTCCACACCTCTTCTGTTCCGCTTCATTGAATCAAAGGAAGCCTTTTCTGCATTCACTTTAATGCTTCAAAAAGAGGTTGCCGAGAGGATGGTGGCTCCTACGGGCAGAAAAGAATACGGTCCACTGTCGATCTTCGTACAAATGTTTTTAGACCTCTCCATCCGTTTCTTCATAAAACCCCCTGCCTTCTTTCCCCCACCGAAGGTTGAATCAGCCGTGGTTCAAATGGTTTGGAAAGAAAAGCCTATGATTGAAAAGGAAGACGAGGAATGGTTCAAGAAAGTTGTTAAAGCCTGTTTTGGCTATCGAAGAAAGACATTGATCAATGCGCTGAGACATTCAGAGCTTTCGCTGCCTGAGTCCATCGGAGCAAGAGTAGAGAAGATTGGAATAGACCCCCGAAGAAGGCCGGAAACCCTCACCATTGAAGAATTTACCAAACTGGCAAACGTCTTACGAGTATAAAAAGAAACACCGCTTCGGTGTGCGGGCACGACTGGTGAAGATTGATAACCCCCCTCTGTTCCCCCCTTAATTTAAGGGGGGAGGAAGGGGGGTTACGGTTTTATTTGCAAAACCTTGGAAGGATGGTTATTTTACTTGAGAAATCAAGGTCTCGTCCATCGGTTATGGTAACGATTCCCGGGTCGTTATGGGGTTAGGTCGTTCGTCTTTAAGATGTTTTGACCGTACCCCTTAGCCGACATACGAAACGGGCCTCGTAACCGTAACCTTAAGAGTCGGCCTATTTTAATGATTTGTGGGTACCCCCACGGCCATGTAGGTTACGTGGGAGTAGGTGGCTTGTTTTATAATGGGTAATTGAATAAGGGGAGTGGAGCGAAATGGACGCAGAAAAACTGACGCTGAAAGCTCAGGAAGCTCTGCAAGAGGCCAAAGCTGTTGCCGAGCGAAAGCACCATCAGCAAGTAGACGTGGAGCACCTCTTGGCAGCCCTCCTCGGACAGAAGGAGGGGATTGTCATCCCCATCCTCCAAAAATTAGGGTCGAACCCGGATTTAATCACTTCTCAGTTGGAGGATGAGTTAAATCGGATTCCTCAGGTGACGGGGAGAGGAGCAGGACAGGTCTATCTATCCAGCCGGCTCAATGAAATTCTAAACAATGCTTGGAAGGAAGCCGAGAGATTGACGGATGAATACGTTTCAACCGAACATCTGCTCATTGCGATTGCCGATGAAAAGCAAGGGGCTGCTTTTCAGATCCTCCGGAGAAATGGGGTGACGAAGGATGCGATTTTCAGAGTGCTGCAAGAGATTCGCGGGCCTCATCGTGTCACGGATCAAAACCCCGAAGAGAAATACCAGGCCTTAAAACGCTATGCCAGGGACCTCACCGAGGAGGCAAGGAAAGGAAAGCTCGATCCGGTTATCGGCAGGGATGATGAAATCCGAAGGGTGATTCAAGTCCTCTCAAGGAGAACGAAGAATAACCCTGTCTTGATCGGCGAGCCGGGAGTCGGCAAGACCGCCATTGTGGAGGGATTGGCGCAGAGAATCGTCAAAGGAGATATTCCGGAGACGTTGAAAAATAAGAAACTGGTCGCCCTTGATCTGGGAGCCCTGATTGCCGGCGCCAAATTCAGGGGTGAGTTTGAAGACAGGTTGAAAGCCGTTTTGAAAGAGATTTCGAATGCCGCGGGGAATATCATTCTCTTCATCGATGAGCTCCACACCTTAGTCGGAGCGGGCGCCGCAGAGGGCGCCATCGACGCCTCGAATATGCTGAAGCCCGCCCTGGCTCGGGGGGAGCTCCGGTGTGTGGGCGCCACCACGCTCAATGAGTATCGAAAATATGTGGAAAAGGATGCCGCCTTGGAGAGACGATTCCAGCCGATCTACGTCAGCCAGCCGTCGGTCGAAGATACGATTGCCATTCTGAGAGGATTGAAAGAACGGTATGAGATTCATCATGGCGTCAAAATCAAAGACTCTGCCATCATCGCGGCAGCCATGCTTTCACACCGATACATTTCAGACCGTTTTCTTCCGGATAAGGCGGTTGATTTGATTGACGAAGCCGCATCGAGGCTGAGAATTGAGATCGATAGCGTCCCTGTGGAGATCGACGAAGTGCAGCGGAAGATCATGCAGCTTGAGATCGAACGTCAAGCCCTGAAAAAGGAGAAAGACAAAGCCTCCCTCGAGCGGTTGAAAAAGTTGGAGAAAGAGCTTGCCGACCTGAAAGAGGAAGTCGCCGAAAAGAAAGTCAAGTGGGATAACGAGAAGAAAGGGATTTCAAGAATCCGCGAGATCAAAGAAAAGATCGAGAAGACGAAGCAGATGATGAAAGAGGCAGAGAGAGAGGTGAATTATTCGAGGTTGGCAGAGCTGCAGTATGGAGAGATGGCCAGACTCGAAAGCGAACTGAAAAAAGAAGAAGAAAAACTTGCCGAACTTCAAAAAAGCCAAAAGATGTTGAAAGAGGAAGTGGATGAGGAGGACGTTGCTGAGGTGGTTTCCAAATGGACCGGCATCCCCGTTTCAAGGATGTTGGAGGGAGAGGTCGAAAAGCTGGTCCACATGGAAGAGAGGCTCAAGCAAAGGGTCGTCGGGCAGGATGATGCGATTATCGCTGTTTCCAATGCCGTGAGAAGGGCGAGGGCAGGTCTACAGGACCCGAATCGGCCCATCGGCTCCTTTATCTTTCTGGGACCCACCGGGGTGGGAAAGACGGAGCTGGCTCGCGCCCTGGCCGAGTTCTTATTCGACGATGAGCAGGCCATGGTGAGAATTGACATGTCGGAGTACATGGAGAAACATTCTGTGGCCCGACTGATCGGCGCACCCCCGGGGTATGTCGGATACGAGGAGGGCGGTTTTCTTACGGAGGCGGTTCGAAGAAGACCTTATTCCATCGTGCTGATGGATGAGATCGAGAAGGCCCATCCGGAAGTGTTCAACATCCTGTTACAGATATTGGATGATGGGCGGCTCACCGACGGCCACGGTCGAACGGTTGATTTCAAGAACACCGTGGTGATCATGACCTCCAATATCGGAAGCCAGTGGATCATGGACTTAGGTGAGAAAGATTATGAAGAGATGCGGCGTCGGGTGATGGATGCAGTCAAGGCCCAGTTCAAACCGGAATTCTTGAATCGGGTTGACGAGCTCATCATCTTCCACGGTCTCGGACTGGAACAGATTAAGGCGATCGTCGAAATCCAGGTGAAGAAGCTCGAGCAACGACTATCGGAGAAACGAATACAACTGAAGATGACCGAAAAGGCCAAGGAATGGTTAGCCAAGGAAGGATTTGATCCCGCCTATGGGGCGCGGCCCCTTAAGCGGGTGATTCAAAAAGAGATTCAGGATAAATTAGCAATGAAATTATTGGAAGGCAAATTTAAGGAAGGCAATATGATTACCGCAGATCTGGATGACAGGAAAGGGGAATTGGTTTTCAGGGCATAGAGTCGTAACTTAAGAATTTTCTTGACAATATTTCAAAAAGCTGTTATGAAAACAAATACTTTCGAAAACGCGCACATTCGGGAAAGGGAGGTCTGAAGGCACGTAGCTCAGGGGGAGAGCGCTACCTTGACGCGGTAGAAGTCTGGGGTTCAAATCCCCACGTGCCTACCATTGAAACCAATCTACTAAAAGTGGAACATAAGTTATTGAAGAGTCAGACATTTTAATGAAGACAAAATGGAGAGGCATCATTCAGATTTGTTTTGAGTGATGCCTCTCCATTTTCAATTCAAGTGGGACGGCGTGGAAATGGGAGAGCAGGTTACGATCACCATGTCTGATGGTGAGAAAAGGCAGATTCCAAAAGGCACGAAGCTTAAAGAGCTGGCTGACCAGTGGGATAAGGATGCGATCGCCGCACAAGTGGATGGAACTCTCCTCGACCTCAGCAGGGCGATGGAAAAGGATGCCCCGGTTTCATTCATTTCGGTTCGGTCGAAAAAAGGATTAGAGATACTGCGCCATTCCGCATCGCATGTCATGGCTCAGGCAGTGAAGGAGCTCTTCCCAACGGTTAAACTCACCTTCGGCCCATCGACGGAAAACGGTTTTTATTACGATTTCGATTATGATCGAACTTTTACGACGCAAGATCTTGAGGCGATCGAAAAAAGGATGTCCGACATTGTTGCGAAGGACGAGCCCTTTATCCGCGAGGAGGTCTCAAAAGAAGAGGCCCTTAGAAGATTTCGAGAGATGGGGGAAGCCTATAAAGTGGAGCACCTGGAAGACCTTCCGGGTCGCGTTTCCCTGTATCGGCAGGGGAGCTTTTTAGACCTTTGTGAAGGTCCTCATGTCCCCTCGACAGGGAGAATCAAAGCTTTTCGACTCTTAAGCGTATCGGGAACTTATTGGAGAGGAGATGCCCGGAACAGGGTTCTCCAAAGAATTTACGGAACGGCATTTCCAGCCCAAGAGGCCCTGGAAGAGTTTCTCCGCATGCTCGAGGAGGCTCGTAAACGGGATCACCGAAAATTGGGAAGAGAGCTCGACCTCTTCAGTCTTAGCGAAGAAGCGGGCCCGGGCCTGGTGATCTATCATCCCAAGGGCGCTATCCTCAGGACGATCTTAGAGGACTTTGAAAAGAAGGAGCATCTGAAGCGAGGTTATCAAATCGTCATCGGTCCTCATCTCCTCCGGCTGGAACTTTGGAAACAGTCCGGCCATTTCGAAAACTATCGGGACAAGATGTACTTCACAAAGGTGGAGGATGCCGAATATGGGATCAAACCGATGAACTGCCTGGCCCATATGCTCATCTACAAATCTCAAATTCGGAGCTATCGAGACCTCCCGATCCGTTATTTCGAATTGGGAACGGTGTACCGGCACGAGAAATCGGGGGAGCTTCATGGTCTTCTCCGGGTGAGAGGGTTTACCCAGGACGATGCCCATATCCTCTGCCGGCCCGATCAGTTGAACGACGAGATTTGCTCGATCATCGAGTTTGTGGATGATGTGATGAAGATCTTTGGCTTCGAGTATGAGATGGAACTCAGCACACGGCCGGAAAAATCGATTGGGGCGGATGAGGACTGGGAAAGAGCCACCCGGGCACTTATGAATGCCCTTAAAACGAAAAACCTTCCGTACGATGTGAATGAAGGGGAAGGGGCTTTTTACGGTCCGAAGATCGATGTCAAGCTAAAAGATGCGCTCAACCGGAGGTGGCAGTGTGCGACGATTCAAGTGGACTTCGCTATGCCCGAGAGGTTTGACCTGACCTATGTGGGGAGCGACGGGGAACGGCACAGGCCGGTCATGCTTCATCGGGTCATCCTCGGAGCCATGGAGAGATTTATCGGAGTATTGATCGAGCACTATGCCGGAGCATTCCCCGTTTGGCTTGCTCCCACCCAGGCGATTTTAATGACGGTCACGGACCGGCAGGCGCCTTATGGTGAAGGCGCCTACAAACAACTCATTCAAGCAGGGATACGAGTCGAGAAGGATTTCCGTAATGAGAAGTTAGGGTTCAAGATTCGAGAAGCACAGATCCAGAAGGTTCCCTATATGTTGGTGATTGGAGATCGGGAAGTAAAAG
This sequence comes from uncultured delta proteobacterium, assembly GCA_963765435.1. Lineage (GTDB taxonomy): Bacteria > Desulfobacterota > BSN033 > BSN033 > UBA1163 > UBA1163. Next base: position 1,084,193 of record CAVXWK010000001.1, on the reverse strand, counting down.
AGAAAACCATTGCTCCCCGGAAACGAAATGGGGAAACGCTAAAATCGATGCCGGTTGAGGATTTCGTTAAACAGATCGAATCCGAATATCCCAAATTGGAGAGTGGAAAGTAGAGAGTGGAAGGTGGAAAGCAGAAGATGGAAAGTGGAAAGTGAAACATAGAGTGTGGAAAGTGGAGAGTGGAAAGTGGACAGTAAGTGCTGGAACGTGAAAGGTGGGTTTAACCACATTCCACCCTCCACCTTCCGCGTGCTGAAAAAAGGAGGTGGTGCTTATCGCAAGAGATGTTCGAATTAATCGAGAAATTCGAGCGAGGGAAGTGAGGGTCATCGACTCCGAGGGGAAGCAACTGGGAATCCTACCCGTGGTCGAGGCACTCCGGCTGGCCATCAATTCTGAGTTAGACCTGGTAGAGGTTTCTCCGAAATCGGAGCCTCCGGTCTGCCGCATCATGGACTTCGGGAAGTTCAAATACCAACAAAGCAAGAAGGCGCATGATGCGAAAAAGAAACAGGTCGTTGTCCATCTTAAGGAAGTGAAAATGAGACCAAAGACGGAGGAGCATGATTTCCAGTTTAAGCTTCGTAATATCGAGCGTTTCTTAAAGGAGGGGAACAAGACCAAGGTGACGATTGTTTTTAGGGGAAGGGAGTTAACCCACCCGGACCTGGGGAGGAACATGCTCGGGAGGATCACCGAGGAGGCGAAGGAGTGGGCGAAGGTCGAACAGGCCCCCAAATTTGAGGGAAGAAATTTCATTATGATCTTAGCTCCTCTCCAGAGTCAAAAAACAACATAGAATGTCGAAGGTCGAAAGTGGAAGGTTGAAGGGAGGACCACATGCTACGTTCCACTGCCGACTGTCCAAAAAGGAGAATCACGTGCCAAAACTGAAAACCAATCGAGGAGCAGCCAAAAGGTTTAAGAAGACCGGGACGGGGAAGATAAGGGCCAAGAAGGCATTTGCCCGGCATATTCTGACGAAGAAAGCGACCAATCGAAAGCGGGGCCTCCGGAGGCCGAAGCTTATCGAGAAAAGCGACTCCAAAGGGATCAAGAAGTTGATACCGTATATCTAAACCCCCTCTCCCTATCCCTCTCCCCTTGGGGGAGAGGGGAGGGTGAGGGGTTACTTTCGAAGGACCAGGAGGATAATCAATCATGCCGAGGGTAAAAGGAGGACCTAAGACAAGACAGAGGCGGAAAAAGGTCCTGAAAATGGCCAAGGGTTACCGGGCAGGGAGACGCCGGCTCTATCGAACGGCTGTCGATGCGGTTCATCGGGCTCTGGCTTATGCCTACCGAGACCGAAGGGCCAGGAAGAGGGACTTTAGAAGATTATGGATTACTCGCATCAATGCGGCAGCAAGGCTTCATGGTCTCTCTTACAGCCGTTTGATGGAGGCCCTGAGGAAAGCTCATATCGAATTGGACCGAAAGATATTAGCCGATTTGGCGGTGAATGATCCCAACGCCTTTTCCAAAATCGCCGAGATGGCAAAGACGAGCAGGTCGGGGAAGGCTTAACGCAGGAGAGTCGCCTCGTGAAAGAGGAGTTGGACAGACTTCAAAATGAAGTGCTCATTTCCCTTTCTCAAGCCCCCACGGAGAAAGAGATCTCGGAAGTCCGCGTCAAGTATCTGGGTAAAAAGGGGAGCATCACACAGATCCTTAAAAGTTTAGGAACGCTCCCTGAGTCAGAACGCAGAGAGATAGGGCAAAGAGCGAATCAACTCAAGCAGAACACGGAAACGAGAATCGAAGAAGCCCTTTCGCGAATTCGAGAGAAAGACAGACGGGAGGCTTTGGAGAGAGAGAAGATCGACGTGACGCTTCCCGGGAGGAGGATTGCCGTGGGGAAGAGGCATCCTCTCACCCAGATCCTTGATGCGATCATCGATATCTTCTCCCGCCTTGGCTTCGAGGTTGTAGAAGGACCGGAGGTCGAACTGGACTACTACAATTTCGAGGCCCTCAATATTCCAAAGGGTCATCCTGCCAGAGAAATGCAGGCGACCTTCTTTATTTCGGATGACGTGGTTCTGAGGACCCATACGTCGCCCGTTCAGGCGAGGACGATGGAGAAGAAACGACCTCCCGTGCGAGTGATCTCCCCGGGGGCCGTTTACCGATGCGATTCGGACCCAAGTCATTCTCCTATGTTCCATCAGGTTGAGGGACTTCTCGTCGACAAGGGAGTCACGTTTGCCGATCTGAAAGGCGTACTCACCGCCTTTGTTCACCAGATGTTTGGCAAAGGGACAAAGCTCCGATTCCGGCCCAGTTTTTTCCCCTTCACAGAGCCCAGTGCGGAAATCGACATTGAATGTTTCATCTGCGGGGGAAAGGGATGCGGGATTTGTTCCAGTACAGGATGGTTGGAGATCCTTGGGTCTGGAATGGTGGACCCGGCGGTTTATAAGTTTGTGAACTACGATCCCGAGGAAGTGACCGGTTTTGCATTTGGATTGGGCATTGAGCGGATTGCGATGCTTAAGTTCGGAATTAACGATATCCGTCTCTTCTTTACAAACGATCTGAGATTCCTCAGGCAATTTTGAATGCGCCCCCCCCTCCCCATCGAGGGGGAGGGTGAGGGAGGGGGTATCCGCAATTGGAGTAAGATGAAGGTTAGTCTGAATTGGATCAAAGACTTTGTCGAGATCAGGATGGGACTGAAGGAGTTAACCAACCTTCTGACCATGGCCGGTCTGGAAGTGGAAGGGGCCACCTCCGTGGGAGAAGGACTTGAGAAGGTGGTGGTGGCTGAAATTCGATCCATTCGAAGACACCCCAATGCAGACCGACTCTCCTTGGTCGAGGCGAAGACGGATCGGGAGACTTTTTCAATCGTGTGCGGGGCGACCAATATCAAAGAGGGTCAGAAAGTCCCGTTAGCCCTTGTCGGAGCCCGACTCCCGAACGGGGTTGATATCAAGAGATCAAAGATCAGAGGAGTCGCCTCGGATGGGATGCTTTGCTCAGAAATAGAGCTTGCTCTCGGCCAGGATGCTTCCGGGATTATGATTCTTCCCGGTTCTGTTCCGTTGGGAGCGGAATTAGGCGAGGCATTAGGCTTGAAGGATACCGTTCTCGATATCAGCGTGACCCCTAATCGTCCGGACTGCCTCTGCGTCATCGGAGTGGCCCGAGAGATCGCTGCCTTAACCCATCAGAGAATAAAGTATCCAGGCTCTTCTCTTACGAACCAGGGGGAGGAGATTCATCAAAAAACTTCCGTGACGATTTTAGATCAAGACTTGTGTCCCCGGTACGTGGCGAGGATGATCGAAAGGGTGAAGATCGGTCCTACTCCCAATTGGATGAGCAATCGATTGGAAAGCGTGGGGATACGATCCATTAATAATGTCGTCGACGTGACCAATTACGTCATGATGGAATGTGGACAACCCCTCCACGCCTTCGACTTCGAACTACTGGGGGGAGGTCGGATTATCGTCCGGAGAGCGAAGGAGGGTGAGGAATTCATCACTCTCGACGGAGTCAAAAGGACCCTGGACGGAGAGATGCTCATGATTTGTGATGCTGCAAAGCCTGTTGCCATTGCCGGCATCATGGGTGGCCTCAATTCAGAGATCAAAGAAGACACGAAGCGGGTCTTGCTTGAAAGCGCCTATTTCAACCCGGCAGGGATTCGGAGGACCTCCAAAAAACTCAGTCTGGAAACAGAGGCAGCTTTCCGTTTTGGAAGAGGGATCGATTACGGAGGATGCCTCGTTGCGGCGAACCGGGCCACCCAACTGATTCATGAGCTGGCGGGTGGAATCGTCGTGGAGGGCGTGGTGGATGTTTATCCCGTGCCGATTCAGCCAAGTCCGGTTCGTTTGAGCGTCAAAAAGATTCATCAGGTGTTGGGGATCGAGGTTTCTGCCGCATTGGCAAGGAAGTATCTCGAAGATTTGGAACTGGAAGTTCGGGGAGAAGGTCAGGATTGTCTCGTGGTAACCCCTCCTTCTTTCAGAGGGGATTTAGAAAGAGAGATCGATCTCATTGAAGAAGTGGCCAGGCTGGATGGTTACGAGAAAATTCCTCTTACCCTTCCCAAAGGGTCTCCTTCCTCGGAAGGGAGAAGCAAGGAGTTCGTTGTCGAAAAGAAAGCGATAGACGCTCTGATCTATCACGGTTACCATGAGGCGATTACCTATAGCTTTACCTCTCCCGCATCCTGGGACAAGATTGCGCTTCCTTCGGACGACCCGAGGAGGCGGCACCTGCGAATCCTCAACCCGCTGACAGAAGATTTCTCAGTCATGAGGACCACGCTCATCCCGGGTCTGATGGAGACTGCACGGTACAATATCTCCCGGAAGAATTCCAATCTTAAGCTCTTTGAATTAAGAAAAGTATTCTTTCCCCAAGAGGGTGAAAGGCTCCCGAAAGAAGTCAAATTTTTGGCGGGATTGGCCATGGGGTTCGACAGAGACCCCCATTGGGCCTTTTCTTCGAGATCGGTTGATTTTTATGATGTGAAGGGTTGCGTGGAAGATGTTTTGGACAACTTGCAAATTAAGGGGGCAACGTTCAGCAAGGCGGACGATGTCCCTTATCTTCATCCGGGAAAAGCCTCGAGGGTCGGGGTTGATCATGAGATTTTTGGAGTTTTAGGAGAAGCCCACCCGCAGGTTCTGGGACACTACGAGCTTCATGGGGCGGCTTATCTATTTGAATTGGACTTCAGCAAGATGGCGAAGTGGGCAGGGGAAAGAAGGGAATTTCAGCCTCTGCCAAAATTCCCTGCGGTCTATAGAGATCTTTCCATCGTGGTCGACAAAGACCTGGAAGTAGAGAGGGTCATGGAAGCGCTCCGGTCCTTCCATCAGCCTTTCGTCGAAGAGGTCGCCGTTTTCGATATCTATCAAGGACCTCCAATCCAGGGTGGGAAGAAGGGAATTTCCTATCGAATCCGGTATCAGGCGAATGACCGAACCTTGACGGACGAAGAGGTGAATCGATACCACGAAGAACTTTTCTCCAGATTGAAGGAGGTCTTCCAACTCGATTTAAGACAATAGACATTGCCAAATCCTCTCAACCCCCCGTACGAGAGAAGGCGAGAGGGGATTTGCGATTTTCATCGTTCCAGGGTGGCGCACCCGTCACGAAATAATCCTTAGAAGAAAGGAGGAGATAGGCGATGACGAAGGTGGATATTGTGGAGAACATTTACGAGAAGGTGGGATTTTCGAAGAAAGAGGTGGCCAAGATTGTAGAGTATATTTTTGATATCATCAAGGATAGCCTGATCAAGGAGGACAAGATCAAGATCTCCGGCTTCGGAAATTTTGTGGTCAGGAAAAAGAGGTCGAGGCGGGGCCGGAACCCGCAGACAGGGAGCGACATCGAGATCACGGCAAGAAGGATCTTGACCTTTAAGCCAAGCCAGGTATTAAAGGGAGCCCTCAACCGTAAAGAGTCATAACTTTTTGAGGGTATTGTCAACGCCTGGCTTTCCTGCTGATCCGCTGCAGGGAGGAGTCAGAGAGGAAAGATGGGAAGGCTGCTCAAGAGTCATGAGATGGAGACCACCATTTCCCACGAGAGGCTCTATTATCGTATCGGAGAGGTGAGCCGCATTACCGGTCTCAAGCCTCACGTGCTGCGTTATTGGGAATCGGAGTTCAAGGCCATCAGGCCTCATAAAGAGGGATCCTTGCAGCGGCTTTACCGGAGGAAAGACTTAGACCTCATCTTGAAGATAAAGAAACTCCTTTACGAGGAAGGATTCACCATCGCTGGCGCAAAGAAAAAGATCAGGGATCTGGAGAGATTGGAAAACAAGCAATTGAAGTTGAAACTGGTAGAGAAAGGGTCCAACGGAGAGGCCCATGAGTTTCTGATTGCCCTTCAGGAAGAACTGAAGGGGATCAAGAAAATATTGGAATAATTCATCCTGATTCAAAAATAAGTAAAGAATTGATTTTTTATGGCCCTTGAGAGGCAGAGCAGATGTCCAAGGTCATCATTGGTTTGCTGATTCTTGTATTTCTCGTCCTCATCCTTCTTTTACTCTGTATCGCTGTCCTAACCCTCGCTCTTCTGATCTTCGCCAGAAAAGGGAAAGAGGGAGCCAAAAGGGCGGCTTTTCCTGTCGATTGGAAAGCTGGACTTTTAAGGGAAACTTAAGTATATTAGATAGCGATACAAAACGCATTAGATCTTTTGAGGTTGACCCTCGACTTCTCCCTCTCTTTTTGAAGGGGAGGGGGGAAGAAGATGAACTGAGAATTCTGATGATCGGGGCGTAGCGCAGCCTGGTAGCGCACTGGCATGGGGTGTCAGGTGTCGGAGGTTCAAATCCTCTCGCCCCGATTTTATATTATTGATATTTAAAGGCTTTTTCTAATTTTCGTTACTGTGAACCCCCTGTGAACTGGAGCCCCTCATAACATTACTTACTCTACTGTTTGCATATTCAGCATACCGTCGTATTGTCTGTGAATCAGTATGCCCCATGACTGCCCTTATTTCTTCAAGGCTGTATCCTTCATCTAACCTTTGACAACCAAAAGAATGTTTAAGACCATTGCAAAGGTTTACAATCTTTGTTCCATGCTGATTATTTGCGTTCTTACTGGCTAAGGAGGATTCCAAAACATAAAATTGGAGATTGAAAGGCTCATTGAACAGAGTGGACTGAGGGAGAATGGGATAACCCAGATGAGCCTTGAGGGAGCAGGAAAGAGCGAGCTTGGAAAAGAAAAATGCGGATTAAAACCTAAAACTGAGACCCGCTCCAAGCCTGCTGTAGCGTAGGTCAGACCCAGGCGTGTTGGGGATCGGGATCGGTGGAACACTCGACTGGTTTTCTCCGATTGGAGCTCTACCTGTGCTAACGGAGCTTAATCTCAAGCTAAGAGAGACCGATCGAGTAAGGGGAATTATTAATCCAAGATTGGAAGAGGAATTCTCGGAAAGATTGTCGCTCAGGTCACTGCGGGCGTGGGAATCACTCCCGCTAAGAGCAAAAGTTGTCCCGTACTCGCCGGCGCCGGCAGGTGTGCACACCAAGATGGCAACACCTATTATTCCCACAACTAAGAACGCTCTCTTCAGGATGATCCTTGATAGACGCTTCATAATGAATGATAAACGAACTAACAAACTATAAGATATAAAGAGACCACTGTCAAAACCTTTGTCCCTAAATTAATCTTTTTTAGATCTTGTGGGCTTCACAGGGAAGGGTCAAGTCCCCCCGAAAACCACCCCTTAATCGTGGGTGCCCCTAACGTCAGCCTATGGTGTGTGTCCTCTTTCGGAGCAATCACCCTCTTCACTTTATTAGAAGCCCGCTTCGGCCAAAGAGCTCACCTATTGTAATCCACGGGGGGCCAATTTGGGAAACCATACTCGATTGCAATTAATACAAACGCATTAAATATTATTACATTTCATTGAATTGCCCCTCACCCCATCCCTCTCCCCAGCGGGGAGAGGGGAGGGTGAGGGGGCCTCCGTGTCAAAGTATTTAATACGTTTGTATTAGTAATCGATAGGTGGTCATTATCCTCTGAGTTAACGTTTTGATATGTCTTCCAAATCGTAACTTTTTGGGAGGTACGTATAGCGGCAAGATATGTTCATCTTCTGGAGACTGATATCACTCAACCCTGGGACTGTGGACTTGTTTTCTGATGCCATAAATTTCCGGATTTCAAAAGCACGCAAGTTTTCATATGTCAATCGTTACTATCGGCTAAAATCTTCTTCCTATAGAGGACTCGTGCTGCGTTTCAGTTGATCCATGCTTATCCTCATACTTCATTGACTTCTTCGAGTACCTTTATTACCATTTTGAGATAGACATCGAATATGCCAAAATATTCATTATGATCTTAGGGCTAGACTAACTTTTTTGCTCTAGGAAACTCGAATGTAATGCTATCCGATGAAATGAGTATTTTGTCAGGAGAGGCCACTCTTGAAGTGGCCTCTCTTTTTGATGAAATAATATTTTAGAAGCAGGGATTTGCGGCCGGATTTGAGAAGAATCCAACCCATTTGTTACCTTGCCCAGGATTAAGATAACATCGGGTTGTAAGCTTCAAACGGGAGCAAATGCTACGGAGTTTTTATGAAACTGACGCACGACCAGCGAAAGGTCATTTCGACGGCGGTTCAGATAACCCGGCAGGGGTTCGCATCCACTTTGGCTAGTGGTGCTGGCTTTGATGTCAAAGGGAGAATGAAGTGATCGCAAAGGAGTCTACCGCAGGAGGGTACGGGACTGTCTTCCCGATTCTTGTGGCCATCGGCTTTTGCCATTTCCTCAATGATATGATGCAATCGCTGATTCCAGCGATGTATCCGTTGCTGAAAACCGGATTCCAACTCAACTTTGCGCAGGTGGGACTGATCACGTTGACGTATCAGTGCACAGCGTCGCTCCTGCAGCCGCTGGTGGGGCTCACGACGGATCGCCACCCTCAGCCGTATTCGCTGGCGGCGGGAATGGCTTCGACCCTGATCGGGCTCATCTTATTCTCGCGGGTGCCAGCATTCCCGCTCCTTCTCGCATCAGCGGCCCTGATCGGCATGGGCTCTGCGGTGTTCCACCCAGAGGCGTCCCGGGTAGCCCACCTCGCCTCGGGGGGACAGCATGGCCTGGCGCAATCGCTCTTCCAAGTTGGTGGGAACGCGGGCGGAGCCTTGGGCCCCTTGCTGGCCGCGCTGTTTGTGCTGCCGCGCGGGCGAGAAAGCATTGGATGGTTTGGGATCGCAGCACTCCTCGCCATTTTGATTCTTAGCCGCATCGGGGGGTGGTATGGACGTGTCCACCCCAAGGCAGATCCGCCCCGTCCGCACCCGCCCATTGCAGGCAGGGCCTCCACACCGAAGGTCGGCCGTTCCCTAACGATCCTCATGGCCCTGATTTTTTCGAAGTTCTTTTATCTCGCAAGCCTCAACAGCTATTACACTTTTTATAAAGCTTCCAGAAAACCCCAGGCTTTCAAGCCTGGGGATGAATGGTGCCCGGAGCGAAGCCAGGTGAAACCTGGCGAAGCGGAGCAAATTTCGATATGATCTGGCCATGGCGAAATATCAGACTGGGTCCCATACGAAACACCGATTGCAGTACCACCTGGTATGGATACCGAAGTATCGTCGGCGCGTACTGCGAGGCAAAATGGTCATCCGCCTGAGAAAGTTGTTGTATGAAGCATGCCGGATCAATAAGTGGTGGATCAGTGAATTGAGTGTCCAAGAGGACCACATGCATCTTATCATCCAGACGAGACCAGAGGATAGCGTGGCGGAGGTGGTACAAAGGTTGAAGGGGGGAACGAGTCGGGTGATAAGAAAGGAGTATCCGGAGCTGGAAGAGTTTTTGTGGGGAGATAGTTTTTGGGCGGATGGGTATTTTGCCGAGACAGTAGGCAATGTTGATGAAGAGGTCGTGCGGCGATACATAAGGGAACAACGTCGGTGATCATGCCAGATCATATCGGTAGACCTGAAACCCTGGGCTTTAGCCCAGGGAGTGGGTTCATTTGATCAGCAAGTTTCACGTCTCGATACGGAGCGCACAGATCCACCTTTTCGTGTTCCTTGGAGCAGCGGCAGCCGGGACCCTGATCGGCGGACCGATTGGGGACCGCATTGGTCGGAAACGTGTCATCTGGGTGTCGGTTCTGGGGGTCCTGCCCTTTACCCTCCTGCTGCCGCACGTCTCCCTCGCTTGGACTGGCCCACTCACCGTGGCCATCGGCCTGATCCTGGCGTCCGCATTTCCCGCAATCGTGGTGTATGCGCAAGAGCTAATCCCGGGGAGAGTCGGGATGATTTCCGGCCTCTTCTTTGGCTTGGCATTTGGCATGGGTGGAATCGGCGCGGCGGTGTTGGGAAGATTGGCCGACGCGACGAGCATCATGACCGTGTATCAGGTATGTGCCTTCCTCCCGCTACTAGGGGTGCTAGCTGGGTTTCTCCCCGATCTGCAACGAGAACACCAGAAAAGAAGACGGGACTGGCGGTAAGGATCTCGTAGCCGGTCAGCCGGACTCGGTATCCAATGTAAACAGTGCAAAGAGGACACCCGGCCGTTTCTCGCATAGTAATCGATAAAAGATGTCTTTGCTTCCTAATTTTTTTCTTGACAAGTGGGAGCTATTTACATAGGTTTGATCAGGAGTCGTTTTCCATATTCTACTCCAATCATCATTCAGAGGGGTATAATGGAAGAAAACATGAATCAAACGAGAACGTGTGAGTACTGCGGCAAAAATATCAATATTCACATGAAAGTATGTCCTTTCTGCGGAGGGGAGGTTCACGACATTCTCGAAAAAGAACTTGTTCCTCTTTGCCCCCGATGCCGCGTTTCCCTTGAACCTCAAGCTCGGGACGGAGAGAATTATAGTCTCTGCCCCCGTTGTGGCGGAATATGGCTTGATTCGGACGAGTTTCACCAGGCTACGAAGGAGTCGGACGTTTACAAACATGAGGACACTCGCATGAGATATTTTCATGGGCCGGTGACCGACCCTGTGGAATACATGCCCTGCGTGCGGTGCGGGAAGCTGATGAACCGGAAGAACTTTGCACACATCTCGGGAATCATTATAGATGAGTGTGGCTCTCATGGGGTATGGCTGGATGCCGGCAAGTTAGAAAAGATAAGGCTTTTTATTGTGGACGGAGGTCTCGAAAGGGCGCAAGACAAGAGAATAGAGAGTTTGTCATTAGAGCTTAAGGATCTTGCTGATAAGACCGACCAAACAGCCTTCATGATGAGGCTCCTTAATTTCTGGAAGACCAAGAGATGGTTATTCGGAGGCTGAGTAACTACCCGTAAAGTTTCTTAACCCATTCGCCCACATTGTCTGTGGCTTTCTGGGCTTCCGGCACAACTTGACCTCTAACCTTCTTTGGTGCCACATGAAGAGGAGTTTCCAAAAGGTGTCGATACAAAACCTCCAAGGGATATTCTTATATCCCCTCTAAAAAAGTTTAAATGGAGATGGATTCAAAAAAATTTAGAAAGGAGGAAGAAAAATGTTGAAGAAAAAATTAGTTCCTATTGGACTGCTGGCCGTAGCGGTTTTCTTAATCGCAGCTTCAGCCCCAGCTCAACAGGTCCGTGGAGTAACAGACACGGAAATCCTCATTGGGCAGACAGGTCCGCAAACAGGACCGGCAGCCGCCTGGGGAGCAGTGGCCCGCGGTTCAGGCCTTTTCTTCAAGGGAATCAACGATGAAGGGGGAATCCACGGCAGAAAGATCAAATACTTCCTGCGCGACGATGGTTACCAGCCAGCCAAAACCAAGGCCATCGGTACTGAATTCGTGGAACAGATCGGGATTTTTGGAGTGGTCGGTTGCGTGGGCGTCGGACCGGGCATGAGCGTCCGCGATTATTATACGGAAAATAAGGTTTTAATGGTCAGTTTCGGCTGTAGCGGCGTAACCAACTGGATTCAACCCTTCAACAAATACATCTTCCCCATCTTTCCCCTTTACGTCGATGATGCCTATGCCCTGACCCGATATTTCTTTGAACAATTGAAGCTCACGAAGGTGGCCGTGTTTTACCAGAACGACGATTACGGGAAGCAGGGTCTGGAGGGTGTGGAGCGTTACGAAAAAGAAAAGAATCTGAAGGTAGCGGCCTCGGTTTCCGCCGAGGTAACGGACAGGGATCTGAGTTCCCATGCCTTGAAGTTGAAAAATTCCGGGGCCGAGGCAGTGATCGTGTGGGCCATGCCCACCCATGGAGCTTTGCTCCTGGGTGAGTGTGCCAAGATCGGCTACAAACCCCAATGGGGAACCAGTGCCACCCTCTCCGATGCCACATTGATGATGCAGATTACCAAGGGACTCTGGGCCGGGATGATTCACTCAAACTTCGCCGAGCTCCCGGACTCGAACCATCCCCTGATGGTCAAATATCGCGCCTGGCACCAAAAGTACGAACCGGATGAGCGATGGGGAACCTTCTATTATGCGGGGATCTTATTCGCCGAGCCCTTGGTGGAGGGGTTGAGACGGGCGGGCAGGAATTTGACACCCGAGACTTTTATCAAAGCCATGGAAACCCTGAGGGACTGGCAGGGGATCGGCGGGCCTATCACCTTCACGCCTACGGATCACCAGGGTGCGAAACATGTTTTCTTCGGCCAGGTGCAGCCTGACAGCACGGTGAAGAAATTGACAGACTGGATAAGGATTACGAAGTAATTGGATAAGAGTACGTGTTTGTGCCGGCGATTCGTGTCCGTAACTGAGATTTTCATAGACCACCAGCTGGTGCAGAGCCGAAAGCTGGTCATCCAGGAAAGTCCGAGTAATTTATTTCATCTTAAACAATAGCCAGGAAACTATTCTGTCCTTGCCCTTATTTAGGGCAAGGACCTTTTTATAAAAAAACTGAGCTATGTTCATTCGGAAGATTTAATAGATTAACCTGTTGACCTGCCCCGGATGCCAAGGGAGGACGGAGATGCAATGTCTCGCCCTTTCATTATGCATATTTCCATGGAAATCAATAAAAGTGAGAACCCTTATTCAAATTCGTAGATACCAACGGGCATAGCCCGTGGCACTCGTTGCGGAACACAAGCTATGCTTGACGCCCTATGGGCGAGTTCCCATTCACCCATGGGCACAGCCCGTGGAACTCTGCCCTACGGGTTATTAGAGAAATAGTTTAGGGTTTTTAGGAAAATCTTTTCCATTTTTGACCTTTTCCAATGAAAATAGGAATTCCCAAAAAGCTTAAATGAATGGCCGCGAATTATTGTGCATTTTCAACAATTGACACGGATTGATATGCTGACGCTTTTAGGCATAAAAATTGCTCTTATTATGGAGCAATGGAACGCACATTATCGAATGAGAACCCACACTTAAAAACGTATAGATTAGTAGATGCATTTAAAGGTTTGGCAATATTGACGATTGTATGTTTTCATTTGTTGCCTTCCGAGCATTATGGATTTATTAAAAACGTCATAATAACCTATGGATTTAATGGCCTTCCAGTCTTCTTTGTGATAAGCGGATATGGAATTGCAGCGTCGACATCTAACGCTGCTTATCATCATCAGCCCTACATGTTCTTATTGCGCCGGCTTAAGAGAATATTTTTCCCCTATTGGTGGAGTTTACTCATTGCAGCTTTGTTCATTCCATTTGTTCATGCCGTAGCTTTAACATTCAAGGCACACGCTTTCATGCTTTCCTCACCGTATTCTCTCATGGAGTGGATTCAGGTAATAACCCTGGCAAAGATTTTTTCGGCAACGAGTTGGGTCCTGCACCTGGCGTTTGACCCACTGAATGGACCCATATGGTATGTAGCAATTATCGTGCAAATATATATATATGTATTCATTTGTCTTTATTTTAAGAAATATTTCTCTTGCCTGATGTTTATTGGATTCATTGCCTCATTACTAACGTATGTGCCTGTAATCAAAGGCATACTGCCATACGGTCTTTTTCTTCCATATCTTGCACAGGTCTATGTTGGATTTACGGTATATTCGTTATTGAGGAGGGGTTTTGTTCCAAAAAGGAAGCTGATCATATATCCAGTTTCTTTTTTTCTCTTGGCATTTTATTGTTTCTGTGCATTTCCACAGAATGAATTTTTTACTTTGAGTTTTGCTCTTATAATTGGTTATGTATTGTTGGTAATGCACAAATACGATCTCACAGTAGAGCGTTTTTTAGTTGTTAGGCTATTCTCAATAATGGGTGCCTTTTCTTATAGTCTATATTTGCTACATTTTCCCTTGAGAATATTGGCAGGAATGTTTGCAAAAAATCTTATTCCGTTTTTGGGGGACTTGACTCAGCCTCTTGCCGTGATCGCTATCGCAATCACATTATCATTTATTTGGTATCTTTTCTTTGAAAAACCTTCAAGTCAAATCAACGTCCTTAAATGCCTGGCCTCACCTATTAATACAATAGCGTTGGGTGTGAATTTAGCAAGGAGAGCGGTATTCAGGGAAGGAGAAGTCTCCCAAACACAGGTAGGAACTCGCTTTGCAATGGAGTGAGTTGCTCCAATGGCCCCTCTTTAGGGACAACCGGCAAGAAAAGATCTTCGATGCCTTAGATAGCGCGGCTGGCCGCCATGACATCCCGTATCCCGGATAGGTTGCATGGGCATGAACGCTTCAGCGCTTAGATGCGGTAGGTAGGGTTCTTGGAGATCATCGACCTGCCCACAGAGCCTCGTGCGGGAGCCCGAATGAAAAGGAAACCGTTTCCACATTTTTTGATAAGCGATTCGGGACTTTTGTGAAAATTGTTTCCCATTCTTATGGGACTGGTTTTCCAGGACGTGCGTCTTGAGGGCAGCAATTTGTTGATAAGTTTACGGGGTTTCCAACGTTCCTCTTAAAAGAGATTTTGCTGGCACTAAATTTGCTTGATTTACTCGGTGATGATTTGTACCTACCCGCAACCAACCACCGTGCTCACCATGGGCAGTGGCCCACAGACTTGGGCTCCGCGAGTGAGCTAAAAAAATGGGGAAAGGGTTACACATGGTCGCTTATGAATTCTACTGGCGTGATGAAGCAGAGGGAGTCCACTTTATTGGTATCCTCCCAGAGAGAAGGAAAAAGCCAGAGAGAATAACGCAGAAGTCGGTCCTGAATTGGGGAATGATGGTTATAGGTGATAATTCAGGCGTCAATGATATCTATTTTGTTCAGGTAGAATTTTGAGCGCTAAGGGTATAGATTCGTATATTACTTTACGGTGACCGTCATTCCGGACTTTGATCCGGAATCCAGTCTTTTCAACTGGATTGCCGCTGAAGTTTATTCCGTTCAAGGAGTAGAGGTAATGCTGGATTCAAGCAGGTGGCGACATGGTGGTTTATAAAGTCTTTCACAAGAATTATGAGCTTAAGCAAGGTGAATTCGTGGGGTTGTTGGCGGAGAGGAGGAAAGACTTGAGGGGAAAGACCCAGCTTGAATCCGGGTTGAGATGGGCAAAGTTGACATTCGGCTCTATGGTGAGAGATTCAAGAGCGATCTTTGTTGTGCCCAGTGAGTTAATGCCAGGAAGCGATGCCAAATGGCTTATGGAGAAGGGGGTATTTACCAGAGCAGAGTTGCTCGGGATGATTACGCCGATTGACCAAGAGATGAAGGCAAAGGGGGAGGGGGTAAAGTATATAAGGGGCGATTGATAGGATAGACTTTTATATCTGAAAAGGAGTTGCGCCGATTCAGACTCTATGAAGGCAGGTGTGACTCCCGCAGCAGGTCATCAACGGTCTTGACCGGATTGAAAGTTTCGAGAGGAACTTCCACAAAGACAGTATTCCAGAAGGCCATCGATCCATTCCACAAACCGGGTAGTTCCAGCGCCTTGATTTCCCCATTTGCATAAGGTTTGGTGGAAATCAAAACCGCATCCCTATCGGCGTAACGGCCCAAATCAAACCTCTCGCCCCGGTAGTTCCTGACGCCGCACACCAGGTCAACGGGATTAAAATGTGTAGAGGATCTCCAAATCTCTTTTTGCTCCCTCGAATCTGGATCTATTTGGTTTTCTTCTACGATCTGGAGTGACCGGGTCCCGTCCCTCTCCTCGACCCAGAAAGGGCCCCCGCCGGGTTCACCCTCATTCTTAACCATGCCGCAGACCCGGACAGGTCTGTTTAGCTTTTGGAAGATATATTCTTTTCTGGCAGATGCCGAGTAGTCCCTAAATCCGTCAGGAAAAGGGATGAGCAGCCTTTCTCGGCAGAAACCGATGATCGACGATAGCTGCGCATCCTCCACTCCTTTTCCGGAAAAAAGATTTAGAATCCTGAAGATCTCGTTTTGTAACTGGACCAAATACCCCCCCAACAGCTTCTTGTAGAGAGCCGTGATATCTTTCAGTCGGTCAGGAACGACATTGTCGATGTTCTTCAGGAAGATAAGATCGCCGTCAACAGCGTTGAGATTTTGAAGAAGCGCGCCATGGCCTCCTGGCCTGAATAGGATTTCGCCGTTCCTATCCCGGAAAGGTCTATTCTCCGTACCCATGGCTATCGTATCCGTGGAAGGGAGCTGCGTCGTGACAGAGATTTCATAACGCATTCCGTACAGATTTTCGTAATCCGCTGTCACTCGATGGAGCAAATCCTTAACCTGGGATCCGTGCTCTTGAGAGACGGTAAAATGGATTCTACAGGTGTTATGGGCATCTCTGATATAGAGACCTGCTTCAGCAAGATGCTCCTCCAGGGCAGTTCGACTGTGTCCGGGATAGATATGAAATTTCAGCAGGGCCTTTGGAAGCCACGCATAGTTAAGACCTCTCCGGGTAAGGATATACTCAAGAATATCGGCGCAACGCTTATCGCGAATATAGGTTTCTACGCTCTGTCCGTGTAAGGCCATGACGTCCTTCAGGTCATCGTAAAAAGCAAACTTGACGACATTTTGCAGAAATGTTGAAGAACCTTCTTCCGAATCGAATCTCCCCTGGCGGCAACCACTTTGCCAGTCTTTGAACAAACGGCTGGCAGCGCCCGAAGCAGGCACAAACTTGAGCATCCCCCCCTTCATGGCAGCCTGGTTGTGGAGGGAGACCAGGGCCCCTCTCTCAGACGGGGTTACTTGTATGATACCGTCTCCGATTCGAGCGGGCCTTATCAATTTGATTGGTTCTACCCCCCTACGGAATATCTCGAGCTGCCTTAGGACCTCGTGGATATCCATTTCTCTATTTGTGATCGCCCGCAAATCCTCTTCTGAAAAAAAACCTAAAGACATGAGGTGACTTTCCTCTGAGGCTGATGGCAAGTTTCTTGCCTCATTTCATATATATAACAAGATCGTCGATCGGACAAGGGGATCAACTCTATGCCTTACCCGTTGGTACCATAAAACTTGAATACGGCAATACGATCATCAGTGAAGGCAATTTCTGAGATGAAACACTATTGGTTTAGTCTGGATTCCTATTATTTTTCAGTTGAACAAAATAAAGTTTTATCCTAATATCTATCCATATGGGAACCCCTGGAAGAAAAATCATGGTGGTTGATGACAACCAGGATTTTGTCGATTTTATTAGAAAAATTTTGGAAAGTGAAGATTTTAGGGTCTCTATTGCTTCGGATGGGAAGACGGCCATCGAAAAAGCACTATTTGATATCCCTGAGTTGGTTCTTCTCGATCTGAAGTTACCCGATATCCCCGGAGAAGAAGTATTGAAGAGAATCAAGGAAATTGACAAGGATATCGCCGTCATCGTTATTACGGGATACGGAGGAGAACAGGTAGCCGTCGATATGATGAGAAAAGGCGCGATCGATTTCCTTTCAAAGCCCATCGCTTACGAAGTTCTTATATCGTCTATAAAGAATGGGTTAGAGATCCGTGACGCCCAGATTGAAGATAGACGGTTTGACCGTTATCCTTCCCTCGAAAGATTCTTCCCGTTTTTGGCACACGAGATTCGAAATCCACTCCACGCCATCTCTGGAGCGCTTGCTATCATTCAGAGGAGATCGGATCTAAAAGATGAGATTCTTGCTCAGTCCGTAAAGATTATCAATGAGGAAGTTCGACATTTAAACGAGTTTGTGCAGGACTGTCTAAACTTTGTTCGGCCCCCCAATGCGGTTCGCTTCATCGGAGTTGAAATCAGCGAGGTTATCTCGGTTGTGATGAATGTCATCCTCCACATGCTTGAGTCAGAATCCAAAAAAATCAGAGTGGTGACAGATATCACTCCCCACCTCCCAATGGTTTATGCCAATTACGAGGAGCTCAAACAGGTCTTTTTAAATATTGTGAAAAATGCTTACGAAGCCATGCCTGACGGAGGAGAACTTGCCATAAAGGCTTGCTTAAGACCGGATTCTCAGAAAGACATAGAAATTACTTTTATCGATAATGGAGCGGGCATCAAAAAGGAGAATTTGAACAAGCTTTTTAATCCCTTTTTTACCACCAAAGTCAGGGGAACCGGTTTAGGATTGGCTGTCTGTCGGAGGATTATCGTTGAGCGGTATCATGGGAAAATTCATGTTGAAAGTATAGAGAACAAAGGAACGACTGTCAAAGTGGAGTTACCCGCGGGCCGTCGACCGGGAGATTAGGGCATGGTGTCTGCTCCATCCATTTTAGTCGTCGATGACGAACCCAATTCCCTTTTTGGAATTTGTCAGGTTTTAGCCGACGAAGGATTTCAAACCATTCCAGCCAATAATGGGAAAGAGGCGTTAGAGAAGCTCAGAACCCATCCGGTCAGCCTTATCATCACCGATGAAAAAATGCCCGATCTGACCGGAATGGAGCTCCTTTTGGAGGTCAGGAAAACACATCCGCACATTCCATTGATTCTCATCACGGCCTATGGTTCTGTCTTGATGGCTGTCGAAGCCCTAAGAAGGGGTGCCTTTTATTTCTTCGAAAAACCCATCTTTGATAAGCTGGAAAGGTTTTTTATCATCATCCGCCAGGCCCTTAAAACACAGGAGATGGAGAAGGAGATCGACTATCTCCGGAAAGAAATTACCGAAAAATACTCTTTCCCGAATATCATCGGAGATCATCCCAAGATGGCGGAGATTTTTGAGATCATTAGTCGAGTTGCCGAAACGGATGCAACGGTCCTGATCCAGGGAGAGAGTGGGACGGGGAAAGATCTCATCGCAAAGACGATCCACTACAGAAGCTTGAGAAGAGAAAAACCCCTGGTCACTGTCAATTGCGGAGCATTGACCGAGAGCCTCCTCACCAGCGAACTCTTTGGCCATAGAAAGGGGTCCTTTACAGGCGCGGTCAAAGATACCATTGGTCGCTTCCAGGCGGCGGACGGCGGAACAGTGGTCTTAGATGAGATTGGTGAGATTCCAATTAATCTGCAAAAAACGCTTTTAAGGGTGATTGAGGAGAAAGAGTTCGAAAGGGTGGGAGATAGTCAATCGACAAAAGTGGATATTCGAATCATCTCTACGACGAATCGCAATCTTCAGGAGGAAGTTGCCCAAAATAATTTCAGAGAGGATCTTTATTATAGATTGAGTATCGTTCCCATTACCCTTCCGCCCTTAAGAGAACGGGCATCTGATATTTCCTTGTTGGTCAATCATTTTCTTAGAAAATTCCAGAAAGGGAAGACGCCCATCCGGGTCGAGCCGGAAGTGATGGAGCAATTGAAGACTTTTTCTTGGTCCGGAAACGTAAGGGAATTGGCCAACATTATTCAGCAGATGGTGGTGTTCTGTAGAAAAAATACCATCAGTATCGATGACCTTCCGCCTCAGCTTTTCCTGAAGGAGGGAAAGGAACGAAAGGACGAAAGGGGAAAGGTCCAATTGATCAAGATGGTCTCTGACCTCGAAAAAAGGTGGATCGTCAGCAAGCTTGAGGAAACCGATTGGAACCAAGAAAAAGCAGCAAAACTTTTGGGGATCACTCGGAAAATGCTTGGTAATCGAATCAACAAGTACAATATCAAACCCAAAAGGAGTAACAGATGGCCTCATCCTAAGATTTGACAGTAAATTTCCCGGGATATGATTGCCATGACCTCCAACTGGATTCTCTTACTTGACCCTTTTAAGAACCTCCTCAATGCCTATCGCATGATTTTGGAAGAAGAGAATTATCTTGTCGAAACTGCTCCAAATTTAAGGGACGCCTATCAACTTATTAAGCGAAGGCATTATTCCGTCATTATTACAGAGTATGCCCCTCCTTTTGAGAGCACCGATTACATGATTCAGTGGGTGAAAAGGATCTCGCCGGAAACCTATGTCATCATCGTTACCGATGCAGCTATTGACGAGAAAACGTACGAGAATCTTTTCGACATGGGTGTCGATGATTTCATTTTGAAACCCTATTCTCCGGATAGAATTCTCGTCCATGTTAAAAAAGGCATAAAACAAAGGGATTTAATTCTTAAAGTTAAAGAGTTGGAAAGGCTCAGTCTACTTGAACCAATTACGGAAGAGATTCAAGAGGTCATATTCAATATCATGTTTTTTCGAAGATGTCTTCGTCAAGAGATTAAGAAGGCGAGGCGTCATCACCGTCCCTTTTCTCTATTGTTGATACAAATGCCCGACAAGGGAAAAATAAACGATCGATTCGGGAGTTTTTACACGGAGCTTGTGAGAATCGTCAAGAAACATACAAGAGAAGAAGATATGGTGGGTAAACACAATGGTGAAATAGGCATCCTTCTCCCGGAGACAGACCGAACTGGCTCCGAGGCTTTAGTGCAAAGGCTTTCTGAATTAATTCTTACTCATCCCCAATTTAAGTCTGATAGCCTGATAGGACCATACATTCGAGCCTTGTCTTTCCAATCCTTTACCTATCCAGATCAGTTTTCCATTCCCGAGCCTCTGCGGGCTGTTTTAGAGGAGGTAGATAAGGAAACCCTTCATTGATATTGATGATCCGCCCCCCAATTTATCCCCTTTTAGCTCGTCTCTAGAACCAATCGAAATTATTAAAATAATTTAAGAGTGTGAGCCTTTTGGCACAGGTTTCGTGCCAAAGGGTCATTTTCAGACTTGAATGTAAATTCTTAGCGGATTCGTTTCTCTAAAAACCCTTAAGAAATCAAAGGATTAGAGATTGCATGAAATGGCGTACAATTGGTACGCAAATTGCTCTACCTAATTTAGTTTTCAATTCGAGAGGTGGCAGATCCCGAGCAAGGTATCTTTTTCAACAAACGAAAAATGATGTACCTCATCTGTCATCCAGACTTCTCTTAACACCTTTGGTTATGTCGAAAGAAACGATTCTCATACTCGATAAGGAATTTCATACCCAATGGACGTTGAAAACGCTTTTAGAGGGAGAAAAATATATTGTGCTCGCTGTGGATACGATTGAAAGGGCCTTGCAAAATTTTCAAGAGTTTGAGGTGTCCGGTCTGATCACCGAGTATCGAATCGATTACACCCCCACTCCTGAAATCATTAGAGAATTAAAGAAAAATTTCCAAGAGCTCTATGTGATGATGGTTACCTATGAAAATTTGGAGGAGAAGGAATACATGAAAATCATGAGTTCCGGCATAGATGATTTTTTTCTGAAGCCGATCTCAGGCGAGAAAATTCTCATCCATCTGAAAAAAGGGCTGCGACAACGCAGGATCCTTCTTCAAAAAAAGCGGTTGGAACAAAGATTGAACGAAATAAAAACGAATAGAAGCGGCCAAGAGGCCGCCTTCAGCATGGGTAGTGCGTCTCACAATAAATCTTTCACGGTGAGGTAAAAAAATCAGCTATTGGGGGTGAGAAAATGGAAGCAGGGACCCTAACGAAAAGTTCTAAAATATCCACCAATGTTCTCTATCCGCTTGATAAGAAAAGTAGGGCCTTCGTACTTTTTCAAAAGGTTCAGGGAGCCATGCGGAGCGTTCCTAATTTTGGCGATACCTGCAAAGCGATTTTGGATGCCGTCATGGACGAGATGGATGCCGAAAACTGTTCTCTGATGCTGAAAGATCCGATCTCCGGCGATTTAGCGATCTGCGCCGCCCGCGGGAAGAATGAAGAGAAAAGTGTGTTTTACCCAAATCGATCCGGTAACGGGAAAAGATTCAAATCAGGAGAAGGGATTGCAGGTTGGGTCCTAAAGGAAGGGCAGGCCGTATTGCTGAATGACGTAGTAAGGGAACCTCATTTTATCAGTGTAGCGGGGTTAAGTAATAGCAACAACCATAATAATAAGGTTAATTCACTCATCTGTTTTCCAATACGTGAGAAAGATCAGGTTGTGGGAGTCTTCAATCTCAGTCATTCTAAGAGAGGAGCCTTTAACGAAGGGGATAAATTGGCTTTAGCCTATATTTCCAACCAGGTTGGCGCCGCCCTGACCTCCGCCCGTTTCTTTTTGGAAATCAATGAAGTAAGCCGCTTGACGAAGGATTCCAAGGAAGTTTTTTCCAAGGAGAAAGTGGTTCCTATCTTTCCTCCCTCCTCTTCCACTTTTGTTGAGGTGGGTGAAGTCACTCGAGAGGAAGGGATCTTTATTTACACCAGTGACAAGATGCAGCGAATTAAAGAAATTATTGACCAGATAGCCAATACGGATGTCACGGTGCTGATCCAGGGAGAAAGCGGGGTGGGCAAGGAGGTGGTGGCCCGTTCCATCCATCTCAATTCCTTTCGCAGAGAGAGACCGTTTGTCAAGGTGAATTGCGCTGCCCTCCCTCAGGAACTTTTGGAGAGTGAGCTTTTCGGCTATGAAAAGGGTGCGTTTACAGGAGCTTATCGTCAAAAACCAGGGAAATTTGAACTGGCCAACGGTGGAACGATCTTCTTAGATGAAATCTCAGAGATCAGCCTTTCTCTTCAGGGAAAACTTCTCCAAGTCCTTCAGGACAGGGAGTTCTCGAGATTAGGAGGGAAGAAGGACATCCGAGTAGATGTGCGAGTACTCGTAGCGACAAACAGAAATATGGAAGAGGGCGTCAAGAACGGTCGATTCCGTGAGGATCTTTACTATCGGCTGGATGTGGTCAATATCACGATTCCCCCCTTGAGAGATAGGTGTGAGGAGATCCCAATATTTGTTGAGTATTTTTTGGACAAATTTAGCAGGAAATACCAGAAAAAGGTAGTTCCCCTCTCGGATAAGATGAAGGAGGCTTTTTCGAAGCATCATTGGTCAGGAAATGTGCGGGAGTTGGAAAATGTGGTCCAGCGGTTTGTTGTTCTGGGGAATGAAAAAGCGATCCTCGAGGAATTGACTCCTGCGGTCCAAGAGGATTCTATCTTTGAGAAAAAGAGAAAAACGGTCCCAGCGAGAGAAGTCTGGCCTTCCTTAAAAGAGGTTCATCAGGAAGCCATTAAAGAGGCAGAGCACGAAGTTATCCTTAAAGCTTTAGAAATGACCAATTGGAACCGCAAGAAGGCGGCCGATATACTAAGTATTAGTTATAAAGCCCTTCTCTATAAGATTAAAGAAAGTGGCCTCGACAAAAGATTTATTCCTCAAGCGTCGTAAATTTTTATCCCTGCTTTAGAATTCTCGGAAAGTGAACGAGCAGAGAATTGAAGAGGGGCATCATTCCAATTACGTAAACCCCGGCTCTGCGGGGCATACTCTGACATGGCTGGCCTCCTTCTCAGTAGAATGGAATCAGAAGAACAGAATGAAATTTCCACTCCCTTTAGAAAATGGACCAAAGTGGAATTGCTTTTCCACTTTTTCCCCCTTTTTTTCCACTTTGTTCCCGGTGTTTTTAGCAGGTTAAGAGAATATTTCCCGATCGAGGTCGGTGAAATCTGTTCCTTTTCAAAGGATTAGTCAGTAAACGAGAAATAGTCTCTTATTGGCATATAGATTGCTCTTTTAGTTTTTTATGAGGGGTATTTTATGAGTGACCTTTCCCAGATCTTTTTCGCCAATAATCCTAAGATGAATAAAATCAAGTCAACCATTGATGAGGTGGCCAAAACGGATATTACGGTTTTAATTAAGGGTGAGAGCGGGACAGGAAAAGGACTGCTGGCTCAAGCCATCCATTTAAATTCGCACCGGCAAAACAAACCTTTTATCAAGGTGAATTGCGCGGCGATTCCTAAGGGACTCCTTGAAAGTGAACTCTTTGGATTTGAAAAAGGTGCCTTTACAGGAGCCCATTTAGAAAAGCCGGGGAAATTCGAACTGGCCAATAATGGGACGATCTTGCTGAACGATATCGGAGAAATAGACATTTCCATTCAGGCAAAACTTCTGCAAGTGCTACAAGATGGGACGTTTTCTCGTCTAGGGGGGAGTGGAGATGTGACGGTGAATACCCGTGTCGTTGCGACAACCAAAGATCATTTGGAAAGAACAATAATGGAAGGGAATTTCCGTGAAGACCTATTTTTCAGGGTTAACGTGATTAACATCACGGTTCCGCCTTTACGAGATCGGAGAGAGCAGATCCTTCCTCTTTCACAATATTATTTCGACTTTTATAAGAAGAAGTATGGAAGAGAAACTCCACCTTTTTCATCGCCGATCATCAGCGCGCTGAGAGAATATGCATGGCCTGGAAATATCCGTGAATTAGAGAATGTGGTCAAACGAATTGTCCTGTTGGGTGAGGAAAATACTGTCCTGCAGAGTATTTCCAATAGCAGGTTGGTCGATGGAAGGAATCCTAAGCCCGATGGAGATGGAGAACCCAATGCTTCGGGGGAAAATAAGTATTTCAACTTGAAAGAGGTCGGGAAAAGAGCAGCTGAAGTTGCAGAAAAAGAAATTATTCAAAATACTCTGCAAGAGACTCATTGGAACCGGAAACAGGCAGCTAAATTACTTCGCGTGAGTTATAAGGCACTCCTGTATAAGATTCAAAAATATCATTTAGATGATATAAGAGGATGCCGAAAGGTGGGAGAAGAGACCGATTGAAGGTCTCCCCTTAATTATTTCAGGAATAAAATGGGGATGGGGACATGAGAGGGAGGAGCGGGAATGGGAAATTGGGGGGAGGGGCTCCCGAACGGAGCAGAGGAAGCAATCGGCAGAATCCTGAATCGAAATTTGTTCCTTTTTATTTTGGACATCGAGGTGAAACGTTCACGGCGTTATCAGAATTTTCTATGCCTCGTGCTTTTCAAAATTAAGCAATTTTCACCAGAGGGGGATCGACAGCGTTTGCAGGCCTGCTCACGGACATTGAGTCATCTCTTAATGGAGGAGATACGCGAGAGCGATATCATTGGTTCTTTAGAATTGGATAAACTGGTGGTTCTTCTCCCTTATGCGGATGTGGAAGCGGGAACCCATGTTAAATCCCGTTTTGAAGATGCTCTGAAATATTATGACTTTAAGAGCAAGGGCTTTGAAATCATGATCGATCAAGTCTGTTTTCCTGTCAATGGGTCAGACATGATGGATCTTATTAAAGGGGCATTACGAGTACCCTAATCTTCATCCAAGGTGAAGGTCAAAGGAGAAAGTCTTGAAAACTATTAATCAGCCTATGAATGGAGAGATCAGATGAAAAAATTACTGAGCATCGGGAGCACAGGGGCATTCATACTCTTATTAATAATGGCCCACGGTGCCTACCCTCAAGCGGATAAGGCGACCTTTCCGGCAAAGGAAGCCCAGGCCGAAATTGCTGCGGACAGCGACCGATATGTGATCGGGGCCGAAGATGTTCTTTACATCCACGTTTGGAGAGAAGACACTCTGTCGAGGACGGTTCCTGTCAGGATGGATGGAAATATTTCTCTTCCGATCATCAATGAAATTAAGGCGGCTGGACTCACGCCTCTTCATTTGAAGGAGGCATTGACCCAGAGATTAAAAGAATTCATTGAAAGCCCGAATGTGTCTGTGACCGTGATGGAAGCCAACAGCTTCAAGGTCTATGTTTCAGGGCAAGTCAGGACTCCTGGGGTGTATCGCCTTCGAAGCGAGACGACGGTCCTGCAGATCATCCCTATGGCAGGCGGGTTTACGGAATGGGCTAACCAAAAGAAAATCGTCATTATCCGAAAAGAAAACAGTCAGGAGAGACGAATCACTGTTAATTATAAGAAAATTATGAAAGGTGACAATTCAGGTTCCGACATTACATTAAAATCGGGCGATACGGTTATTGTCCCCTAATCGTTGGCGGACAGATCTTGGCGGCCAGTGTTGAGAAGAGAGAGGAGTAGAAATCCGATGAACCGAGTAAACTCAAAGAGCTCAATGAACTTAACAAGCCAACTAACCTGCTTTGTCAGGTTGATCTTTATCTTGTTAATTTTATCGGCCCCTTCGATGGTTTATGCGGATGTTGGGGATATCCTCTCCAGATTTCAATTTTATGGCAACGTCCAAGAAACATATGATAACAACGTCAACCTTACGGTGAACAGGGACAAGCAAGATGATTTTATTACTAATGTTTCCCTTGGTCTAAGATTCTCCACGCTCCCGCGGTCCGAGACGACCGGTGAATTTCAACCTCCTTCGGCTCCGCCGTCTGAGACGATCGGTAGATTGGAACCTCCTTCTACTACTGCGGGAACACCGTACGGGATCTACTTAAACTTTCTTCCCAGCTATGTTTTTTATGCAAAAGGCACGAATGACAATTACGTAGGCCTCTACGGAAACATGGATGCCTGGTACACATGGGATAGGAAGCTGACGTTCCGAGTCAAAGATTATTCAATCCGATCCGAAGAGCCTTTGGAGCAAAATTATTCCTCCAATGCATTACCGGGCCAAATTCTTCTCGGAAGCCAAATGGGAAGGCCTATCTATTTCCGAAACGTGGCGCAACCTTCTCTCGAATATCAATTTGGCAAGGAAGACGTTATCTCGGTCAATTACACCAACAATATTTACAGAAATAGAGAGAATTCCCTCTACGAGGATAGCACGGAGAACTGCATCAATCCTAAGCTCACTTACTGGTTCAATATCAGACATGGGGTGACTTTAGAATACGCCCTTGACCTGGGCGAATTTCAGCGTTCCCCTGATACAACAGCGAATCTAGGAAGGGGCCGTTATACCTATCGTTTTGATCCGGAGACGTTGGTTTTTGGAGAATATACCTTCGAGACCCGGGAATTTCAAAGGCAAGTTTCGAGTGCTGGGTTAGATTATGATGTCCACGTACCGGCGGTTGGTTTCGAACATGCTTTCAGTCCGACGCTCTCTCTTACCGCGAAATTTGGCTATTTCTGGCAAGTCGTACCGAAGGGATCGAATGAGGCCGGGCCGGTTTACGACATCGTTATCAAGCAGCGCATTCAAAAAACTACGTATACTCTCGGCTTCCAAGGCGGATACATTGAGGACTACTTTACAGCTCAGAATCTTGGGTTTGCAAAGTACAACCAGGTGGTTGGAACAATCACGCACCAACTGATGGAAAGATTTGCCGTGACCCTTTCAGGCCGCTATCAAAGACCTAAGTATGATGACGGGCGTTTAGATAACCTATGGGGAGTCACAACGGGAGCTTCTTATCGAATACTGAAATGGCTGACCATCGGCCCCGAATTCTCCTACACAGGAGATCATTCAAATGAAGAAGGAAATAGTTATACCGATTTTCGAGGAATGATTCGGGTGACTGCCACATATTAACTTAAGGCTGGAAGGGGTTAAAGATTCATTCTCTGATCTTGAAATTCTTTGCCTCTGAAACCTTCGGACCCTTAAGTTTGGGGGAGTAATCAAATGCCAACGACTGAAAAGCCTTTTAACATTCATGACTATTTAGAAATTGGTCTGCGCCGAAAGTGGTACATCATCATTCCACTCATTCTTTGTGTTCTGGTCTCCTGTGGTGTTTATAAATATCTTCCCAAGATCTATAAAGCGACGACCGTGATTCTGGTCCAGCCACAAAGGGTTCCGGAGAGTTATGTCCGGGCGACCATCACGGATTCTGTGGCAGGGCGATTAAGTACGATTGGTCAGGAAATATTGAGCCGCACGCGCTTGGAAAAAGTTATTCAGGAATTTAACCTCTATTCAGAGGTTCGAAATAAAGTTCCCATGGAGGGGATCGTCGAAATGATGAGAAATGCGGTCGAAGTAAAGGTTCAAACCACTCCTCAAAATGATCGGACGCAAAACTCTTTTTCCATCTCTTTCGAGGGCAAAGATCCCAAGACAGTGATGATGGTGACAAATGAGCTAGCCGCCTTGTTCATCGAAGAGAATTTAAGAGTCCGTGAATCGCAGGCCGAAGGTACTGCTGAATTCCTCAGTAAGGAACTGATGGAAATGGAGGAACGATTGAAACAGGATGAGCGCGCTATTCGGAATTTTAAAGAGCGGTCAATGGGTCAACTTCCCCAGCAGCTTGATGCAAATTTGAGAACCCTCGAACGGTTACAACAACAACTTCAAACGACCAGTGAAAACCTGAGGGCTGCAGAGGATAGGAACATGCTGCTCCAAAATCAAATTGAACAGCTAAAGACGCGGGGACAATTCTCAATGTCCCATAGACTTCATGGAGACACGGGTTCAGGGACAGAAGATATGGGCAGGGAAGGCATTCCCGAAGATCCATTAATCATTCAACTGAATAATCTGAAGCGGGAGTTAGCAAGCGCACAATCTAAATATAAGGACACTCATCCAGATGTAATCGATCTGAAGAAAAAAATAGCGAACCTTGAGCTCAAGGTGAAGAAATTGTTCGAAAGGCAAGAGGCTGAGAGAGCGGGGACGGGGATGAGCGACGAGAGTTTATCCGGCTTCACTTTAGATCCCAATACGGCAAGACTGATTGCTCAATATACGGAACAATACAACAGTGCAATGCTCGAAACAAAGCGGTTAAAGGAAGAGATAAAAAACTTAAAAGAGCAAATCGGCATCTATCAAAGACGAATCGAAGAAACACCAAAACGGGAGCAAGAGATAGCACTCTTGACAAGAGACTACGACCTCTTAAGGAGCAATTATCAATCTCTTATGGAGAAAAAGATTCAGGCTCGGATGGCGGAGAATTTGGAACGGAAACAGCAAGGGGAGCAGTTTAAGATTTTAGACCCGGCCCGTATTCCCGTAAAACCATTCAAACCCGATCGCAACAAAATGCTGCTGATGGGGGGTGTCATTGGACTTGTGGCGGGATTGGGGCTGGTCTGGTTTCGAGAATCAATGGATCAATCTTTCCATGCCGTCTCGGACCTGGAAGAGTATTTGGGCATTCCCGTGATAGCGGCCATCCCAAATCTGATAGAAGAAAGGAAAGCAGCCTAAAAACGCCGAGCGCATAGCGCCTGGTGCATAGCGTTTTTTAAAAATGACACCACGTATGGATCAATTCAGGTTTGAAGATTTAAAGATTTTGCATTTATTAATCGAAGCTATTTAGGTTCGGTCATTACGCGCTATGCGCTCTGCGCTTTGCGCTATGCGGGTACCTGAAGATGTACGAACAATATTACGGATTAAAGGAAAATCCTTTTAATGTGACCCCCAACCCCGAATATATCTATCTGGGTGAGAAGCATCGGGAGGCCCTCGCGCAATTACTTTACGGGGTGAGGGAGAGAAAGGGGTTCATCGTCATTACCGGGGAAGTGGGCACCGGGAAAACAACCCTGATCCACTATCTTCTTGATAAAATGAACGGTAGTCCCACAAGGACAGCCTTCCTATTTAACCCCAAATTGACTGTTGACGATTTCCTTCAATACATATTGAAGGATCTGGGAGTAAGGGTTCAGGGAAAAACAAAGGGAGAGTATCTTCATAACCTGCACCGATACTTGCTCGAGGCTTACCAGAGGGATGAAAGAGTCGTCTTAATCGTTGATGAAGCGCAGGGGTTAAGACCGGATCTGCTCGAAGAGATCAGGCTTCTCTCAAACCTCGAGACATCAAGATCGAAGCTGATCCAAATCGTTTTGCTCGGTCAACCAGAATTAGATAGGACCCTTTCCCAACCGGGATTTCGCCAGCTAAGGCAACGCATTAATTTAAGATACCGTTTGTCGCCTCTTTCTGAAAAAGAGACAAGGGAATATATCGGGAAGAGGTTGAAAATTGCAGGCGCCAAGGAGCCTGTTTTCACGGAGAAAGCAATTCAAGAAATCTATCTGACATCAGGAGGAATCCCTCGATTAATCAACATTCTCTGTGACAATGCCTTATTAAATGGATATGCCCTGGACCAAAAGATGGTGGACAAAGGCTCGGTAAAAGAGGCCGCTAAGGATTTGAAGCTAAGGAAGAGGTCTTATGGAGTTTTGATTTTGCTCGTGATAGGCATTTCTATTACCGCAGGCATTCTACTATTCGTTTATTTGCAGAGGGGGTGGGCATCTGTTGCCCCTTTATGCTGTGCGCTATGCGGTTTGCGAGGTTTAGAATGAGTCGAATTTACCGCGCCCTTGAAAAGGCAGAAGAAGAAAAAAGGCAGAAGGTAAAGGAAGAGCCCTCTATAAGAGTAGTCGAAGAGAAGCCTGTCCTAAAAAAAGAACCGCTGAGCCTAAAATTGACTCAAGAAAGAATAGAGAGGACGGGGAAGACAGAAGAACCGGGACTTCCCTCGAAAGAAGAACTTCCTGTTTTACTCGTTCCGCGCAATTCTATTGCGGAAGAGGAATTTCGGAAACTGAAGACTCAAATTTTTCTTCGTTTACCTAATCCTCCTCATTCAATTCTTATTACGAGCACGGGACCCGGAGAAGGAAAGACAACGGTGTCTGTCAATTTAGCGACGGCTATTTCAAAGGAAATTCATAGAAAAGCCATACTCATCGATGCGGACCTTCGGAAGCCGAGTATCCATCTTGAAAACAGTCAAAACGCAAAAGGTCTATCCAACTATCTTTCAGATGGGACTCCCTTGACGGAGATCCTGATAAATTCTCAAATGGAAAACCTCCGGGTTATTTTGGCAGGGCCTTCTACCGAGAAATCCTCAGAGCTCATCGGATCAAAAAGGATGGGAGAACTTTTGAAGTCCCTGCGCGAGGTCGGGGAGAATGCGTATATTCTGATCGACTCCCCACCCATTATTGCTACCACGGAACCCACGGTACTCTCGAAAATGGTAGATGGGATTATTCTGGTGGTGAAGGCGGACCGGATGCCAAGGGAGTCCATTCAACGGGCAGTGAGGTCCATCGATCGCCACAAAATCATCGGGGTTGTTTTTAACGGAATCGAGTTGAAGCGGTCGCATTACTATTCGAAGTACTATTACAAATACTACAGAAAATAAATTGTGACAGAGGGCTCAAGCGGTCAAGGATTCATGGAGCCAAGTGAAAGGCTTTGGAATAAAGAAGGTGAAATATGAATCTTTGGTATGTCATCCAAACCAAACCTAAGAAGGAAGCAGAAGCGGAATCCTATCTTTCGTCAAAAGGGATAGAAATGTTGAATCCTCTTATGGAAACCTTCGCGTTAAGAAACGGAAGGATGAACAAAGAAATAAAATCCCTCTTTCCGGGGTATATTTTTGGGAAGTTCGATCTCGACCAAAATTATCCTTTGGTCAGATGGGGAAGAGGAGTTAAAAAGATTTTGGGTTTGGGGGGGTATCCCACCCCCATCTCGGAGGGAGTGGTAGAAATCATTAAGGAGAGAGCTGATACTCAGGGGATTGTGAGATTAGCGCATCCTTTCCAAGTGAATGACGTGATACGGATTAAGACAGGCCCGCTAAAGGATCTTTTAGGTATCTTTGAAAGGTGGGTGTCAGATGGCGAGCGGGTGAGGGTCCTTTTGAATCTAATTGGATATCAACCAAGTATCGAGCTCCACTGCTCGATGATTGAAAAAGTTGCGTGATTGGAGGGTTTAAGTGGGCAGAGGTTCGAGGGGGCAAGGTTTTAAGTGCAGGATTCGAATTGTGAATTAGAAACACAGATACTTTATGCAAAATCACTTGAACCCTTAACCCTTGAATCCTGGAGCCTATCGTAATTAATCTTTTTCCCACTCTATGTGGCCTGAACAATCCAGTGTTGAAACGTTTCATCGGATTTATACCAAATCCGAACCGGCGGTAGCCTGCATTGGGTTTGTTGAGAACAGTCACCCGAGGTATCGCCGCACGGCAGCACAGCAGTACGATGATTGATTCCCGATCCATAGAAAAGAACATACTGCCTAAGCACCATTTCGTTGACCGCCTGCGGGTTGAAAAACGCCGTGCGGACCGGTCTAAGTCGCCCTTATCCGTTATCCTTTTGTCTCTTCAGAATGGAGCAGTCAGTGACCAAAGACTGACTCAAGAGTTCTTGAAATCGATTCACGAAAATACCCGGGAGACAGACATTAAAGGATGGGTTGATCATGATGTCATTGGACTCATCCTCCCGGATACCGACGAGGGAGGAGTCCGGCACTGCGGTGAGAAAATCGCCAACAGAAGTGGGGACATTAAGTTTTCCATGCTCACAGGAACCTACCCAAACCACCTCTTTGAGCGGCTTCTTGCCGAGGAGCAAGGCGACCCGGATTTATCCCCCCTCGACCTCGATGAGCCGATAAAGATCCGTCGTTCTCAAATCGCTTTAAAGAGAGTCATGGATATCGCAGGATCTCTTGTTGGGTTACTGCTCTTTTCACCATTAATGTTCCTCACCGCGATTGCAATAAAGATCACCTCTTCGGGCCCAATCATTTTTAAACAATTCCGTTTTGGTGAGAAAGGTATCCATTTTGCATTCTACAAGTTTCGATCCATGCAATCGAATGCCGATGATCAAATCCATCGTGAATATGTCACAAACTTAATCAAAGGGGACCTTGAGAAAATCAATCAGGGAGACGAGGGGACCCCGCTTTATAAGATGAAATCCGATCCTCGAGTTACCGCGGTAGGGAGGATTATTCGCAAGACGAGCATCGATGAACTTCCGCAATTTCTTAACGTATTGAAAGGAGAAATGAGTTTAGTGGGGCCTCGACCTCCCATTCCCTATGAAGTGGAGAAATATGAACCTTGGCACCTGAGGAGGATATTAGAGGTGAAGCCTGGTATCACGGGACTTTGGCAGGTGGACGGAAGGAGTATCACCTCTTTTGATGACATGGTTCGGTTGGACCTGAGGTATGTACAGAATTGGTCTTTGTGGCTTGATATAAAGATAATATTAAAAACGCTGAAGGTGTTCATTCGTCCCAATGGCGCCCACTAAACGCGTGACGAGAAGCCGTAGGCGGATGGTGTTATAGAACAAATGGTGAGAAGAAATTTCCAGAAGTCTTTTGATACAAAATGCCTCCAACTCGACGGGGGTGGATGGTTTTTTCGTTTAACCTGTGGTTGGCGCGATGCTCTATGCGCTCTGCGTCATTTAGAAAGGGGGAGGGTTTTATGAAAATCGCAGTGATTGGTTGTGGTTATTGGGGTCCGAATCTTATAAGGAACTTTGTTCAGTCTCACAAGATCCAGGAGTTGATTTGCTGTGATCTGGATCCAAATAGATTGGAACGGATGAAGAACCTTTATCCCTCCGTAGAAGTTCTATCAGACTACAAACAGTTGATTGAAATGCCTGATCTGGATGGAGTGGCTATTGCGACTCCAGTCAAAACCCATTATCCCATTGCGAAAGAGTTTCTTGCTCAAGGGAAACATGTCTTTATCGAAAAACCCCTGACGCATTCTCATGACACCGCTTTGGAGCTGGTTAAACTGGCGGAAGAGAAAGAAAAGGTGCTCATGGTAGGGCACACATTCGAATATACCGCGGCAGTCAACAAAATCAAATCGATTGTTGAAAATGGCGAACTTGGGAAAATCCTCTATATCAGTTGCATTCGTGTAAATCTCGGGCTCTTTCAGCCCGATATTAATGTAGTATGGGATCTTGCTCCCCACGATATTTCCATAATCCTTTACATCCTGGGAGCAACACCGATATCTGTTAATAGTCAAGGGAAAGCCCATTTCAAGCCTGGCATTGAAGATGTTGCCACAACGACACTTAATTACAAGAATGGTGTGATCGCCTTCATTCACAACAGCTGGCTCGACCCCAACAAGATTCGCCGAACGACGATAGTGGGGTCAAGACGAATGCTGGTATATGACGACATCGAACCCCAAGAAAAAATTAAAATTTATGATAAGGGAGTTGAAGTCCCGCCCTACTACGATACCTTCGCAGAATTTCAATTCTCTTATCGGTATGGCGATATTCACAGCCCAAGAATTGAGGATTATGAACCTCTTAAAAAGGAATGTGAACACTTCCTCGCATGCATCCAGAAAGGAGCATGTCCCTTAAGTGATGGCTACAGTGGGCTACGGGTGGTTTCGATTTTGGAGGCCGCGAACAGATCCTTGAAACTTCATGGCAGAGCTGTTCCAATTCAAGGTATCCGGGCAATGAGCAGAAAATCGAATGGCAACGGGAATGGCTGGTTAGTCGCCAATGGCTGGCAGTGAGAAAATAGTAAATCGTCGCCGCGAGGGCGCAAGTAGATTTTTTAATCACGCCTTTAACTTTGCCCCGAACGCCTTGCCCTTTACGATTATTCTGTCTTGGTTTGCCCCTTCCGCCCTACGACTTGCGATTAACGGTCTAACAAGGAGAAATGAATGGAATTTGTGTCGATTGCACCTGATGTCAAACTTGGTGAAAACGTAAAGATTCACAACTTCGTAAATCTCTATGGCTGCGAGATCGGCGACAACACCAGGATCGGCGTTTTTGTAGAAATCCAGAAGAATGCCAAAGTAGGCAAATATTGTAAAATCTCCAGCCATACCTTTATCTGTGAAGGAGTCACGATTGAAGACAACGTTTTTATCGGCCACAGTGTTGTATTTATCAATGACACCTATCCACGGGCAACCAACGGTAATGGAATGCTCCAGACCGAAGAAGATTGGAAGGTGGGACCCATCCATGTCAAGAACGGCGCCTCCATCGGTTCCAATTGCACGATTTTGTGCAATGTGACCATCGGCGAGAATGCCATTGTGGGTGCAGGGAGTGTCGTGACAAGAGATGTCCCCCCAAACGCTATCGTTGCCGGCAACCCCGCTCGCGTCTTCCGCACCATCAAACTGCTTGGTGAAACCGAAAAAGAAGAACTGCAGCATGCCTCGCATGAATTGTCAAAAAGACCGGATTAGATGGACTGACGTGATGCAAATCCTGTATGTCGCCGAAAAAATAAAGGAATTTTGCTCCGACTTCAAGTAAAATCCTCCTGTAATCTCCAACACTTATATGGGTACCCAAATAATTAATCCGATTGAATACAAAGGTTGGGACGACCTCATTCTCTCATGCCCAGATTATTCTTTTATGCTTTGGCCTGGGCTTCTCAGGGAAGCAGGGTGGCGGTATGCGTTTTAAGGAGACCGACCTTGTTGGTGCATGGCTGATCGATCCAAATCCGCATGAAGACGATCGTGGTCGGTTCATGCGAGCGTGGTGTGCTCAAGAGTTCGCGGAGCACGGTCTGAAGTTCTCGCCTGTTCAGGCGAACATGGGGTTTAGCACACGCAAGGGGACGGTTCGAGGCATGCATTTTCAGGAGGCCCCCGCGCTCGAAGCCAAGCTGGTCCGCTGCACGAGAGGGACCATTTTCGACGTGGTTCTCGACCTCAGACCGGAGTCCAAAT
Source organism: uncultured delta proteobacterium (assembly GCA_963765435.1). Lineage (GTDB taxonomy): Bacteria > Desulfobacterota > BSN033 > BSN033 > UBA1163 > UBA1163. Next base: position 1,049,162 of record CAVXWK010000001.1, on the reverse strand, counting down.
CCTATGGCGAATGGTACGGCGTAGAGTTGAGTACGGAGGATGGTCGAATGCTTTACGTGCCCGAGCACTGCGCGCACGGATATCAAACGCTTGAGGATGATACGGAGATCTACTACATGGCTTCGGGGTTCTACACCCCAAGCGCAGTGCGTGGCGTGCGATTCGATGATCCGGCGTTCCGCATTCAATGGCCATTGGTCGCCACGGCAGTCTCTGAACAAGACCTCCGTTGGCCGCTTATAAAACGGCAGGAGATAAGCACGAGATGATCGTTGATACAGCTCTTCAAGAACGTGAAGCCACGCATCATCCGATCCGCGTCGGCATGGTTGGGGCCGGTGCCACGGGGCGCGCCATCGCCCTGCAGCTCGGAACACCAGCACCGGGGATTCGCCTCGTAGCGATTGCGAATCGAACGCCGGAGCATGGTGAACGGGCATTCCGGGAAGCCGGTGTGGCGGAATGGCGTGGCGCAGGATCTGCTCGTGAGGCAGAGGCGACCATTACCCGAGGGCTCCCCGTCCTGACCGACGATCCTTTCGTGCTGACCCGCTGCGATGCCATCGACGTACTCGTGGAAGTGACGGGCACTGTTGAGACCGCAGCCCATGTGGTGCTGGACGCTTTCGATCACGGGAAGCATGTGGTCATGGTGAATGCCGAGATGGATTCGATGCTCGGCCCAATTCTGAAGGAGAAGGCGGACCGGGCCGGCGTGGTGGTCACCAACACGGACGGGGATGAGCCGGGAGTGGCGATGACTCTCTTTCGCTATCTCCGATCGCTGGGACTGCGTCCGGTGGCCGCGGGCAACATCAAAGGCATGGTCGACCACTATCGGACCCCCGAGACCCAGCGGGCATTTGCTGAAAAGTATGACCAGGATGTGCGGAAGGTCACCTCGTTTGCAGATGCCACGAAATTATCCATGGAGACGACGGTCCTTGCCAATGCGACGGGGTTCCGCGTGGGCCGCCGTGGCATGTATGGCCCTGCCTGCGAGCACGTCCGGGAATTGGCGCACCTGCTGCCCGCCGACCAGATGCTCGGCACTGGCCTCGTTGACTATGCCCTCGGCGCGGCGCCCGGCACCGGCGCCTTCGTCATCGTTCACGAGAACTCTGCGCTCAAAAAGGCTCAGTTAAGGTACTACAAGCTCGGCGACGGCCCGTTCTACGTCTTCTACACACCGTATCATCTGCCTCACATCCAGATTGCTTCGACCATCGGTCGGGCGGTCATTCATCGCGATCCGACCGTCACTCCTATCGGGGGTCCGATCTGCGAAGTGGTGACCGTGGCCAAGCGCGATCTGAAAGCCGGCGAGCGACTCGACGGTATCGGTGGGTTCTGCGCCTACGGGCTTATCGATAACGCCGTTGCGGCCCGGGCTGCGGCGGCTTTGCCAATAGGCCTTTCGGAAGGCTGCTTGCTGCGCCGAGACATTCGGAAGGATGATACGGTCTCGTTCGATGATGTGGAGTTACCCCGCGGCTTGGCGGCCGAGGCGCTCTGGCGGGAACAGAGCGCGCGATGGCCGCTCGCCACATGAGTTTCGGAGGAACAAAGGGATTCATCTTAACGTGCCAAATAAGAGAACAGACCGAAATTAGATAATGGGAATGGATGAAATAAAAAGCATGGTCGACCGTTCGTTCTGGAAAGGTCGCAAGGTGTTCCTTACCGGACATACCGGCTTCAAGGGAAGCTGGCTGTCGCTCTGGTTGGATAGACTCGGAGCCAACGTGACGGGATACGCCCTCGACCCGCCAACCCAGCCAAGCCTGTTCGAGCAGGCGGAAGTCTCAGGCGTCCTGCGCTCCATTTGCGCGGACATTCGCGATTTTCCGCGGCTGAAGTCTTCGGTAGCCGAGTGCCGTCCCGAGGTGGTCATCCACATGGCTGCCCAGTCCGTCGTGCGTCGCGGCTACGAAGATCCCATTGAAACCTATTCTTCCAACATCATGGGAACCGTTCACCTTCTGGAGGCAGTGCGGCAACTCGGACAGCCGTGCGTCGTGGTCAACGTGACGAGCGACAAGTGTTATGAAAACAGGGAATGGATTTGGGGATACAGAGAAGACGACGCGATGGGAGGGCATGACCCGTATTCCAATAGCAAAGCCTGTGCCGAACTGGTGACGTCTGCGTTTCGCAACTCCTATTTCCAGGCGGAGGATTTTGGAGGGCATCGGACGACGGTTGCGAGCGCCAGAGCGGGCAACGTGATCGGTGGTGGCGATTGGACCGCTGACCAACTCATCCCCGACCTCATGAGGGCTTTCCTTTCGAGTGAACCGTGTTTGATTCGAAATCCCTCCGCCATTCGACCATGGCAGTTTGTTCTGGAGCCGCTCCGCGGATACCTCCTGCTTGCCGAGCGACTCGCCGAAGACCCCGGCCGGTTTGATTCGGCCTGGAACTTCGGGCCGGCGGAAGCAGACGCTAAACCTGTATCTTGGATTGGAGACCGGTTGGTACGGCTGTGGGGTAACCACGCCTCCTGGATCGAGGATGCCGGAATGCACCCGCGCGAGTCCCACTATCTCAAGTTGGATGCATCCAAGGCGAGAACGTGCCTGAATTGGCATCCATTGGTTCCCTTGAACTTGGCCCTCGAGTGGATCGTCGAGTGGTATCGTGCTTTTCGGGCAGGGGACAATCTTGGCCGCCTCACTCGGACACAAATTGAGCGATATGAAACACTTTTGCATAACTGATGCCGACACCTCACGTCCCCATCACCATGGCTGCCAGATACTCCTGCATACTTCGGGACGAGCGGTCATAAAAACTCAGACCAAAGAATAAAAAGAAACGTTTTCAATGTCAAACATCGTCATCCTGGGAACTGGAATGGGTGGATATGGTGCCGCTTACCGGCTTCATGCAGAGAGCATGACACCCGTCATGTACGACAAGAACACTTACTATGGCGGCCAGACGGCATCGTTCCGGTACAACAGCGGCTTTGTGTTCGACATCGGACCGCACATTTCCTTTACGAAAGACCCCCGGATTCAGGACCTGTTCGCCGAAAGCGTTGGGCAGCAGTACGAGACAGTGCAGATAAACCTGAACAACTACTGGCATGGCTACTGGCCACTTCATCCCGTGCAGGTCCATTTGCACGGATTACCCGAAGACGTCATTGTAAAAGTGATTATCGACTTCGTGGAAAATCGCCAGTCACCCGATCGGCCGGTGGAGAACTATGCGGATTGGCTGCTGTCGAGCTTCGGTAAAACATTCGCCGAGCTTTTTCCCATGCAGTACACGCGGAAGTACCATCTGACTACTGCCGACAACATGAGCACCGATTGGCTGGGCCCACGCATCTACCGGCCAAGCTTGGAGGAGGTGCTGCGTGGGGCGCTCTCGCCGTCATCCCCGCACAATCACTACATCACGCACTTCCGCTACCCGACGGAAGGCGGATTCGTATCCTATTTGAAGAAGTTCGTCCCGCTTGGAAATCTAAAACTCGATCACGAGCTGGTGTCACTTGATCCCCGCACACGACAGCTCACTTTTTCGAACGGCATCGTCGCACGTTACAATGCGATCGTTTCTTCGATACCGCTGCCAGATCTCGTTCGTATGATCCGAGGCACGCCCCGGGACGTGCTCGACGCTTCCCGACGCCTGGCTTGCTCTACGTGCGTGCTCGTGAACGTCGGCGTGGACCGCGGTGATCTTTCTGATGCCCACATGACCTATTTCTACGACGAGGACATTTGCTTTACGCGCCTCAGTTTTCCGCATATGCTTTCCGCTAGCAATGCCCCCTCGGGCACAGGGAGTATTCAGGCGGAAGTCTATTTTTCTGACAAGTACAAACCCTTGACCGGGTCGCCTGATGACTGGATCAAGCCTGTCATCACGGACCTCCGCCGCTGTGGCATCTTGCGGGAGGGCGACGGCGTCTTGTTCAGCAAAGCGACATTAGTCCGATACGCCAACGTCATCTTCGACCTCGATCGTGCGGCTGCACTCGAGACGGTCCATGGCTATCTCGACGATCTCGGCATCGCCTATTGTGGACGGTACGGAGACTGGGGATACCTCTGGACGGATGAATCATTCAAAAGTGGCGAGAATGCGGCTCAGAAAGTCTTAGACAGAATGAACTCATGAGTTTGGTACGGAGGTGAAGTCGAATGAAAGTGGTCCTTTTCTGCGGGGGGTTAGGAACAAGGTTGGGCGGAAATTCCAATAATGTTCCAAAACCGATGGTCAAAATCGGTTACCGGCCGATCTTGTGGCATATCATGAGATACTATGCACATTACGGCCACAAAGATTTCATTCTATGCCTGGGTTATAAGGCGGATGTGATCAAAGATTATTTTCTGAATTATAACGAATACATTTCCGATGATTTTAAGATATGCAACGGCGGGAAACAACACATCCTTAATCACAGCGACATCGCGGACTGGACCATAAACTTCATTGACACAGGTTTTAGGGCCAATATCGGGCAACGACTGAAAGTCGTTGAACCCTACCTTGAAGGCGAAGAAATTTTCTTGGCGAACTATGCCGATGCGCTCACCGACTTGCACCTGCCAGATATGATTGATCACTTCATTGAGAGCAAAAAAGTAGGCAGCTTTTTGTGCGTCAAGCCATCCCTCAGCTTTCATGTTGTATCGATGGGAAATGGAGATCTTATAGAAAGGGTGAACCACGTAAAGGATACGGATATTACGATCAACGGAGGATATTTTGTTTTTAGGAATGAGCTGTTCCGGTATATGAAAGACGGTGAGGAACTCGTTGCCGAGCCTTTTCAGCGGTTGATCAAAGAGAATCAACTCATTGGCTACCGATATGATGCATTCTGGCATTGTATGGATACATTTAAGGAACAACAAGAATTAAACGATATGTGTGAACAGGGTAATGCGCCCTGGGAAGTTTGGAAAAATAATAATAAATAGGGTCAAGGGGTCGAGTGAAAGGGTCGCCGAATAACCCTTGAGCGCTTGAATCCTGGAATCCTCGCCCCCTTTTTTCAAAATCAAATGCTGACATTCCAATTTGCGATCGGAAAAGACCAACCCCTTAAGGTTCTTTGCCTGGGTGCCCACAGCGATGATATCGAAATCGGGTGTGGCGGCGCCATCCTAAGACTTTTGTCTGAATATAGCGATGTGGAAGCCCACTGGGTCGTTCTTGGATCGAGTGGCCAAAGGGATCGGGAGGCAGTTGCGAGCGCCAAGAAATTCCTGGCAGATGCAAAAAAGAAAAAAATCATCATTAAGAATTTCAAGGAAAGTTTTTTCCCCTATGTTGGAGGAGAAATAAAGGACTTCTTTGAAGAACTAAAAAAGAGAGTCTCCCCTGACATTATTTTCACTCATTATCGTCATGATCTGCACCAGGATCACGGGCTGGTCTCTGAACTTACCTGGAATACTTTCAGAAACCATTTCATCCTTGAATATGAAATCATAAAATACGACGGCGACTTCGGCGCCCCTAATTTCTTTGTTCATTTGGATAAAAAGATTTGCCAAAAGAAAATTGACTTCGTGATGGACTCCTTTAGGAGTCAGGGGAACCGGGATTGGTTTACACCCGATGCGTTCATGTCGCCCCTTAGAATTCGGGGCATAGAATCCAAAGCTCCTGGAAAATACGCGGAGGCTTTCTATTGTCGAAAGATGGTCTGGTGGCCTTAATGGACATGATTCGAATTCTTGATTTATCATTTTGGCCCAACCGGAGAGGTGGAATTCAATGAAGGTGGCATGGGTGTCCGTTTATAATGCCGAGGATCCAAATGCCTACGATGGACGTGGCTATTACGCGCCCCTCTCTCTCAAAAATCAATCGATATCGGTTGAGTATATAGGTCCTCTGCAAATACCCAAAAGACTGAGATTCTATCGGAAACTACTCGTGATCAGGCATCGTCTCCTCCATGAAAACCGGTTTACTAAGACAGGCGACAGGAGATGGTGCTCCACGGATAATATCCCGATTATTTTAAGGGACTATGCGCGGCAAATTTCCCGGCAATTATCGACGCGCGAGAATGTGGATATCGTTTGTAGCGGAGTAAATCCATGCGTTCAGCCGATTGCTTATCTCGAGTGTGATCAACCCATTGTGATTTGGACCGATACGACGTTTGCCTCGGCGATAGATTTCTATCCCAAGTATTTCAGAAATTCAATTTGCCAGGAGAGTATTCGAGACATATTCGCAAATGAAAGAGCGGCATTCAGCAGATGCAGGCTGGCCATCTTTTCGTCCGAATGGGGCGCCCAAAGTGCGATGGATCATTACCAGCTCGACCCCTCTCGGATTAAAGTTGTCCCATTTGGAGCAAATTTCGATTGTCACAGGAGCCTCGACGATATCAAGAGAATCGTGGATGCAAGACCGACTGACAAATGTAAACTATTATTCGTAGGCCTGGAATGGGTTCGAAAGGGTGGAGACATCGTTTTTCAGGTTGCCAAAGAATTGAATAAAACAGGGTTGCCCACCGAATTAACCGTGGTTGGATGTCAGCCCGTCATAGATGAACCTATTCCAAGCTTTGTTCGACCGTTAGGTCGTATCAGTAACGCTACCCAGGAAGGGTTAGATCGGCTCTACAAGTTGTTTTCCGAATCTCACTTTTTCATTATGCCGTCAAGGGCAGAATCGTTCGGGCATGTATTTTGTGAGGCAAGTTCTTTCGGAGTTCCGAGCCTTGCGACCAATGTGGGCGGGATACCGACGGCGGTTCGAAACGATGTCAATGGAAGAACCTTTTCAAAAGAGGCGGGCTTTGAGGAATACTGTGCGTATATTTCTAATTTATTTTCCAATTACTCACGGTATAAAACTCTCGCTTTGTCTTCTTTCAAGGAATATGAGGCTCGCCTCAATTGGTCGATTGCCGGACAAACGGTTAAAGAGCTTCTCATGGATCTGATTCCTGAGAGGGCGCGAAGCGATCGACATCCGACTTCCGGGGCTCTTCAATGGAATCCTGTCATGGCATTTTCCGGAAACAACACAGGGAGTTTATGAAAATGATACCAGAGTCTCAGCCATTGGTCAGTGTGATCACCCCCGTCTACAATATGGGGCAATTTCTGCCGGAGTGCATCGAAGGCGTCCTGATGCAAACGTACAAGAATTTTGAATACATCATTGTTAACAACTGCAGTAAAGATAATACGCTGGAAATAGCTTCGGCTTATGCGAAGAAAGATTCTCGCGTCCGCGTTCATAACAATGAAAAATTTGTTGGTGTCATAGAGAACCACAATATTGCTTTTAGTCTTATTTCTCCGGGGGCGAAGTACTGTAAAGTGGTTTCCGCGGATGACTTTATCTTCCCGGATTTTATTATGCGAACAGTGGACGTCGCCGAAGCAAATCCCTTTGTCGGCATCGTCGGGTCATACCAGCTCAGCGGAAGCATCGTCAAATGGCAAGGATTCCCATACCCAAAGGCTGTTCTGCCTGGCCGCGAGATCTGCCGTCGGATTTTCCTCGGGGGTGATCCAACATTTGGTTTTGGAACCCCGACTTCACTTTTGTATCGGGCCGATCTTGTTCGAAAGAGTGGCGCGTTTTATCCGAATGCTTCCCCGCATGCGGATACGAGCGCTTGCTTTAAATATTTGAAAGATTCTGATTTCGGATTTGTATACCAAGTCCTTTCATACGAGAGAACGCACGGGGAGACGCAGACTTCCAAATCCGCAGAGATCAACCGTTATGCGTCAGCCTATCTCGACGATCTCATACAATACGGTCCCTTTTACCTCAGCAAGGAGGAGTTCGAACACAAGGTGAAAGAAGACCTCAATGATTATCGTCGATTCTTAGGGGTCAACATGATTAGGTTTAGAGGAAAAGAATTCTGGGATTATCATAAAAGCAGACTCGAAGAGTTGGGTCATCCAGTCAGGTTTTTCGAGCTGTTAAGGGCTTTGGTTATCAAGGTGCTACGAGAACTTCTGAATCCGGAACAAGCCGTTCGGAAGTTTCGGAAGCATTTTGTTTCTTAAATCCACGGATGCTATCGTTCAGGCGGCACAACGAAACCCGGACCGCACTCTCACTTCGCGATTGCTTACCCATCGAACAAAATGGCGGAAAAATTGAAACCCAATAACAAGTATACAGAGTTTTTTAATACAGGAGCGCTTACCGACGATCTGAAAAAGAAATCGATTCATAGCGGTGTGTTCGCGTTCTCAGCAGAAGGGATTAACTTCGTGCTGCGGCTTGGTTCAATCTCAGTGCTGGCAAGAATTCTCATCCCTGAACATTTTGGACTCTTAAGCATGGTGATGGCGGTTACCGTCATAGCCGTGCAGTTCAAAGACATGGGACTTTCACTCGCCACCGTTCAGCAAAAAGAGATCACGAACGAGCAAGTCAGTACTCTTTTTTGGATTAATCTGATCGTCGGTTCAGTAATAACGCTCATTTTATGCCTGTGCTCCAGGGTGGTGGGTTGGTTTTACGCCGACCAGCGGCTTGTCTGGATTACCATGGCCATTGCGACCACGTTCTTCTGGAGCGGGATAACGGTTCAACACCAGGCGCTGCTTCGGCGAAGAATGGAGTATTTGAAAATAAGCGTGATCAATGTCGTGGCCAATATATGCAGCATTTTGGTTGCCATTGTCCTGGCGGTCAAAGGCTATGGATACTGGGCGCTGGTGTTGAGAGAGGTGACGGTGAGCATTTTTGTTGCCATCGGCATCTGGATCGCGTGTCCGTGGATTCCGGGGTTACCCAGGAGAAATACGGGTATTGGAAGAATGGTACGTTTTGGCAGAGATGTAACCGGCTTCAATATCGTCACTTATTTTACGGACAACCTTGATCAAATCCTGCTCGGGAAGTTCTTTGGCCCAAGTCTTTTGGGTGTTTACCGGCAGGCGTTTCAATTGGTCATGGTGCCTATCGCTCAAATAAACAACCCGGTGCAGCTTGTGGGCCAGTCTTCTTTAAGTGTACTCCAGGACAATGTTCTGAAATTCCGTCGTTACTACGGCAGAATACTGACGCTCTTGAGCTTCGTCACGATGCCCCTCGCGGCCTTCTTATTTGTGCACGCAAAGGACGTCGTTTTGTTGGTATTGGGCCCGAAATGGGGCGGGGCTGTCGTGATATTCAGGATTTTTGCGTTTGCGGTCTTCATAAGGCCGGTTTTGAGCACCACGGGGCTGGTGATGATCGCCTGTGGAAAGAGTAAGAGATATTTGTTCTTGGGAGTGGCGAACTCTATAATGATCATCATATCGATCGTCATTGGACTGAAATGGGGCGCGGTTGGAGTCGCCGCAGGACACGTGATAGAGAACTACATTGTGGTATTACCGGTTGTATATTTTGCCCTCAGGGGCACGCCGATAGGTCTTGAACTATTCTTCCGGTCGATCCTGCCTTCTGTAATTTCAAGCCTGCTCATGGGCGGTGTTTTGTCCATATTCTATAGCACAATGAAGATTGGAAATAGTCTCACCGCGATGGGGGCGTCTTTGTCAATAGGGATTGTTGTCTATTTGGTAGCGTGGGCAATGATACCGGGCGGTATTCAAATGTTGAAGGAGCTTTTTGCGGATTTTGTTTTCATGTTCAAGAAGGCGGAAGGCGGGCAGGTGGTGAAACTTTCTTGAACGGGGTCATGATGTCGGGGTATGGAGCCTGATATGCAAGGGATCGATCAAGCGTCGCACTGCGCTGCGGCAACAAATCGACGTAGAACGGTTCGCGAGCTGTGGCGTCAGATTCTCGAAGATTGGGAAACGCATGAAAGAGACTGGTCCAGGCCGGGTTTTAGGGCAGTCGCCTTGCACCGGTTTGGCGTCTGGCGCACGCAACTTCAGCCGAGAATAGTGCGTGCTCCTTTCAGCGTTGTTTATAAGTTTCTATTTCGTTACATCAGAAATCACTATGGGATCGAATTGCCATACACGGTCGAGCTTGGACGCCGTGTCGTCATAGAACATCAACATGGAATCGTCATTCATGCCTATTCTGTGATTGGAGATGACTGCATTATCCGCCATGGCGTCACCATTGGAAATCGGCACATGGATCGCCCGCTGGATACGCCGACCATAGGATCCAGGGTGAACATCGGAGCAGGTGCGAAATTGCTTGGGGCCATCACGATAGGAGACGACGTCAACATTGGGGCCAACTCCGTCGTGCTGTGCTCCGTTCCGCCAAACCAAACCGTTGCCGGTATCCCGGCTAAAATCATTAAGCGGTCCGTCGTGGTCCCAAAATGGGAAGTCAATCGCCGGCTATTTGGTTTATCTTCTTTTGAGGCAGGGGAAAACAAGCTGAAGTGATATTCCTCGAATTTACTTCTGGTCTTGAGATTCACGGGACACATGTGAAATGGATAATGCATGGAGGGTGATATCGTGCCGGAATTAGTTTCGATCTTGATACCTGCTTATAATGCAGAAAAATGGGTAGGTGATACGATACGGTCAGCCCTTAACCAAACGTGGCCGAACAAGGAAATCATAGTTGTTGATGACGGGTCTACGGACAACACACTCAAGGTTGCTAAGAAATTCGAATCAACAGCAGTTAAAGTTATAGCGCAAGAGAACGCGGGCGCATGTGGAGCGCGTAATAAAGCGCTTAGCTTTGCTCAGGGGAGTTACGTCCAATGGCTCGACGCCGATGATCTGTTGGCTCCTGATAAAATATCACAACAACTGAGGGAGAGCGGTAGCGGTGACAGCTCCCGGGTACTTTTTGGCTCGGCGTTCGGGACATTTTTTTTTCGTCGTCAAAAAGCACAATTTATACCGAATTCACTTTGGCACGACTTGGCACCTGTCGAGTGGATCATAACCAAGTTTAATAATAATATTTGGATGAATCCGGCTGTGTGGCTGGTCAGCCGAGAGCTGACAGACCTTGCCGGCCTTTGGGATGAGCGACTATCGCTGGATGACGATGGAGAGTATTTTTGTAGGGTAGTCGCTGCGAGCGAAAGAGTGAAGTTTGTCCCGGAAGCCGAGAGCTACTACAGAGTCGGCAATACCGGCAGCCTGAGCAAAAGGACTTCTTATAAAGCTTGTGAATCTCTTTTGTTATCACTTACTCTGTGTTTCGAACATCTATTGTTACTTGAAAACAGCGAAAGAACTCGATCCGCTTGCTTAAAGTATTTACAAATCTGGCTCCCTTATTTTTATCCGGAAAAACCCAAGCTAATAAATAGAATGAATGACCTCGCCCGTGATTTAGGAGGGAGCCTGCCGCCCCCTGAGGTAAGCTGGAAATATTATCCGATTGAAAGGGCAATGGGTTGGGAGATTGCCAAGAAAGTGATGACTTGTTGGCGGAGCGTGAAATCAAAGAGTTACAAAAATTGGGATAGATTGCTTTATCATTTGACTTACAAAACCAGCTCTCTCGATTCAATGATTCACTCCTCATGACACTCCCCGGCAACGCGAGCCTGATGTTTGGCAAGCCAAAGAGCCTAGTCCAAAATGCTTTTAAGCGAAATGAACCGCAAGGTGGAACTGGTGACTAACGCGATCGTATGCAAATTGCAGGAGGGAATTTAAATGCTTAACGTTGCACAAATTGGTGTTGGGTACTGGGGGCCTAACCTTCTAAGAAATTTAGTGGCGAATAAGAACTGCAGAGTAAAAACAGCCGTTGATCTCTCGGCGGAAAGGCGGGAGTATGTGAAAAGCCTTTATCCAGCGATCCAGGTAACGGATGATGCCAATGATGTGTTTCGGGATCCTGAAATCAAAGGTGTGGTGATTGCTACCCCGGTGGAAACGCATTTTGAGATGTCCGTAAAGGCTCTTCAGGCAGGAAAACATATTTTGGTGGAAAAGCCATTGGCTACAAGTGTGGCGGAGGTGGAACAGATTGGCAACATTGCCAGCAGAAAGAATTTGGTGGTGATGGTTGGGCACACATTTCTCTATAATGCTGCTGTACGTTATGTAAAAAAATTGATCGATTCGGGAGAAATCGGCGATGTACGTTACATCTACAGCCAGAGATTAAATTTAGGTCGCATCCGCTCTGATGTCGATGCCTTATGGAATCTCGCACCTCATGATATCAGCATTATTCAGTATTGGCTTGACGATCCCGATCCCATCTCCGTCGTCAAACGTGGGGTTGATTATATCCAGGAAAACATCGACGATGTCGTCTTTATGAATATCCTTTACCCGAAGAAAATCATGGCCAATATCCATGTGAGCTGGCTCGATCCGCAGAGGGCCCGGTCGATGACCATCGTGGGCTCGAAAAAAATGGTGGTTTATGACGACACAGCTGAGAATAAAATCGCGGTTTATGACAAAGGGATAGATCGAAAAGCCGTATTAGGAGAACACATGGACTACGACAGCCCCGAGTTTCGAAAATTTGACCACAGGTCCGGGGATGTGCTTTTGCCGAAGATCGATTTCAAGGAACCACTCAAGGTGGAAATAGAGCATTTTATTGACTGCACACAAAACGGAACGAAGTGTCTGACAGGCGTAGATCACGCTAAAAAAGTAGTTCGAATACTATCCGCGAATAACGACGATAGGGTTCAAGAGGGCCATGAGACCAGGATTCAAGAGAGCCCTCGAATCCCCGGGGCCTCCCCGTTATGAATATCCCTGTGGTCCCATCTTCTCATCGAAGAATAAATATCGCCTTGGTTTGTACCAAAGGTGGGCATTTCGAACAGATGACCAATCTGTCCGATTTTTACAATCGGTATGACCATTTCTGGATTACCAACAGGAGTAAACAGACGGAGAGTGAACTGAGGGAAGAGAGGACGTATTTCATAGAAATGGCCCACTTTAAAAAGCCTTGGACTTACCTATCTCAGATACCACCGGTATTAAAAAGTTTTGCCAGAGAAAAACCAACGCATGTGCTGTCGACGGGATCGGGACGAGTGGCGTTAATCCCTTTCTTCCTGTCCCGGGTGTTGAAGATAAAATTTGTTCACATTGACACATTTTCCAGAGTGGATGGGTATTCAAAATTCGGTACGTTCTTGCTCAAAACGGGAAACAAGATATATGCCCAATGGGAAGATCGACAAAATGAAAATGTGATTTATGTGGGGCCGATATTCAAACAGGAAGAAATCTGCGATAAATGCCGCAACCCGAGATACATCTTCGTTACGGTCGGCACAAGAGAAGAACCATTTACAAGATTGTTGAAAGCCGTCGAGGACTTGGTAATAAAGGGCATCATAAAAGAGAAGGTGATCGTCCAGGCGGGGAATACCAAATATCACTCACCCTGCGTCGAAGCGTTTGATTTCTGCACGCCCGAAATGATTGAGGAGTTCATCCTGAATGCGAGATATGTGATCACGCAGGAAAGTGCGGGGATCGGCACACAGTGTTTGAAATACGGAACAAAGTTTATCGTGATGCCGAGAGAGTTTCAGTATCGAGAACTACCCGCCAAGACCGACATGAAGGAAGATCTACATCTTAAGCTGGAAGAATTGGGTTATACGAAAGTTGTGAGAAATACGGATGAGCTGGAAAAAGCGATTGAACGGTTGGAAGAATTAAAAGTGGGATTCCATTTTGACAATACCCTGGCCATATGGACGCTCAAAGCGCTTATAGAAACAGGGGTCAGCAGCCATGGATGAGCAGGGGTGCAGCTGGCGATCATTGATGGCCTGCAACCCATCACTTGAAACCCGTCACATTTTTGGAGGTATAACCCATGAATATTCCATTTGTCGATCTCCGGTCTCAATATGATTCCATTAAAGAGGAAATCGATGAGGCCATCTCCCAAGTTATTTCAAAAACAGCTTTTGTAGGCGGTCCGTTTCTCGATTCTTTTGAGCAATCTTTTGCTAAATTCTGCAACGCCAAACATTGCATCGGCGTTGGGAACGGGACGGACGCGCTTTTCCTTGCTCTTAAAGCGTTGCGGATCGGCGACGGAGATGAGGTGATCGTTCCAGCGAATAGCTTCATCGCTACCTCAGAAGCTGTCACCATGACCGGCGCGAAGGTTGCTTTTGTGGATATCGATCCCAAAACCTACAACATAGACCCCAACAAGCTCGAAGATTGCCTTAAGTCACGCTATGCGCTATGCTCTATGCGCTCTGCCAATCGCCCAAAGGCGATTATACCTGTCCATCTCTACGGCCAACCAGCGGATATGGATTCGATTCTGGAAATCGCAAAAAAATATGATCTCAATGTCGTTGAAGATGCGGCTCAAGCTCATGGAGCTGTTTACAAGGGGCGTCCAATTGGGTCCATCGGTGATGTGGCCTGTTTCAGTTTTTACCCGGGAAAGAATTTGGGGGCATACGGAGACGGCGGAGCGATTGTTACGAACAACGACGAATTCGCCCTCAGAGCAAGGATGTTTGCCAACCATGGAAGAATCGACAAGTACGACCACCAGGTTGAAGGTGTTAATAGCCGATTGGATGGTTTGCAAGCCGCTGTATTAGGGGTCAAATTGAGACACCTGCCGGAATGGACGGAGAAACGGAGAAAGAATGCCACCCTGTACAAGCGGTATTTAAAAGATACGGATTTAATCACTCCTACGGAGATGGAAGGAGCAAAGGCGGTCTATCATTTATATGTGGTGAGGACAAGAAAAGAATGGCGTTCAGAAATTCAGGAGTACCTGGGCTCCAAAGGCATTTCTACAGGCATTCACTATCCGATTGCGTTGCCTAATCTCAAGGCTTATGCCTATTTAGATCACAACGGAAACGATTTTCCTGAAGCGACGAGAGCTTCCCAGGAGATCCTATCATTGCCCATGTTTCCGGAACTAACGGAGACCCAGATAGGATATATAGTGGAGAAAGTACGAGAATTTAGAGCTTGAATATAATTTTTGGAAAGGAAGGACACATCGTTTCTGATGAGAAATGACTTCATTATAGACATTCGTGATCCCATACTTGTGACTGGATCAAACGGTTTCATAGGCTCGAAAGTGGTCGAAACCCTGCTGTCTTATGGATTCAAGAATTTACGCTGTTTTGTCAGGCCTTCAAGCAATTTAGCCAAGCTGAATGAAATGATCAACTCTTCCCAAAATAACGGGATTAAGATGGTGAAAGGCAACTTACTCTCGCGCGATGACTGCAAAAAAGCGGCGGCCGGCATCTCGGTAATAGTTCACCTGGCGGCGGGCATCGAAAAAACATTTCCGGGCTCGTTCATGAATTCCGTCATTACAACACGGAACCTTCTTGACACTGCCCTGCAGGGGGAAAAGCTGAAACGGTTCGTGAACGTGAGCTCGTTCGCAGTCTATTCAACCAAGAAGTTAAAACGAGGAGACGTTCTGGACGAGACATGCGAGACGGAAGGCAAACCCGAAGAAAGGCATGAAGCATACTGCTATGGCAAGGTGAAACAAGAGGAATTGGTCAGGGAGTATGGGGAAAAACGGAATCTTCCCTACGTGATTGTCCGGCCGGGAGCTGTGTTCGGGCCGGGGAAAAAAGCGATTACAGGAAGGATAGGAATTGATACCTTTGGAATTTTTCTGCATTTGGGTGGTTCAAATAGAATTCCACTGACCTATGTGGATAATTGTGCTGAAGCGATCCTATTGGCGGGTATTAAAAAAGGGATTGATGGAGAGATTTTTAATGTGGTTGATGATGGTATTCCAACAAGCAGAGAATTCCTGAGAAGGTACAAGAAAGAGGTGAAGAAGTTCAGGTCCATCTACATTCCGAACAGATTATCATACGGACTTTGTTACCTGTGGGAATTATATGCGGAGTGGTCGCAGGGACAGTTGCCGCCGGCTTATAACAGGAATCGATGGGCAGCGGAGTGGAAAGGCCTCCTTTATTCCAACAGAAAAGCGAAGGAAATACTGGGATGGAAGCCAAGGATTCCGCTTGATGAGGCGTTACGTCGCTACTTTGAATATCAACGGGGTACGGAAGCATAAATGATTAGAGTTGCCATTATCGGGTGCGGTAAGATGGCAGATCAACATGCGACTGCCATTGGGAGAATTTCAGGCTGTGAAATCGTCGCTGCGTGCGATCACGAAGAATTGATGTCAAAACAGTTCGCTGAAAGATTCTCTGTGAAGAAGCACTTTACTGAAGTGAGCGAGCTCTTAGAACAAACCCACCCTGATGTCGTCCATATCACGACGCCTCCACGGAGTCATTTTTCTCTTGGGGAATTGTGTTTGGAGGCAGGGTGCCATGTTTACGTTGAAAAACCCTTTACCGTCAACACGGGAGAAGCGGAAAAATTGATAGATCTTGCTAAGAAAAAGAATTTGAAAATAACCGCAGGACACAATTGGCAATTTACGCATGCTGCCATTCGCATGAGAGAACTTATCCGGGAGGGTTTTTTGGGGGGGGCACCGGTTCATATGGAGAGCTATTACTGCTATAACCTGGCAGACCCCGCCTATGCAAAGGCGGTGCTCGGCGACAAAGACCACTGGGTAAGGGGGCTTCCCGGCAAACTGTTGCAAAATATTATTAGCCACGGGATAAGCAAAATCGCAGAATTCATGAAAGGCGAGAATCAGAGCATTATTGCTCTGGGATTCACCAGCCCGCTGCTGAATATTATGGGAGAAGACATCGTTGACGAGCTACGCGTCATTATCCGTGATAATGGGGGACCAACGGCCTACTTCACGTTTTCGTCGCAAATGAAACCGACCCTTCATCAATTCCGGATTTACGGCCCGGAGAACGGATTGGTGGCCGACGACGACCACCAAACGGTGATCCGAATCAGCGGTCGAAAGTACAAAAGCTACCTCGATCAGTTTGTGCCTCCGGTCCTTTTTGCTAAACAGTATTTGGATAACACAAAACACAACGTAAAGAAGTTTCTTCAAAGGGACTTTCATAATGATTCAGGATTAAAGTGTTTGATAGAGATGTTCTATAGCTCCGTAGCCAACAAGGACCCCTTACCCATTTCCTATCAAGAGATCCTAACGACGGCAAGAATTATGGACGATATCTTTGCTCAGATCGGGGGAGTCAAATAGAAGGAGACTCCCGGGTCTTGCTGCTTGATCTGCAGTAAACGGCGCACACGATGACGATAGATCAGTCTTTTGAAAAAGTTGAGCTAAGCCTCGGCAGATTTATTGGATGGCTTGAAAGGTATGGGGAAACTTCTTTTGACCATCAAAGCTTTTTTGCTGGGCCCATCGGGGGGAAGGCGAAGGCGCTCTATTACAGGAAACCGCTCCTTGGCACTCTTGCCGTTGCTCCTATGATATTATTTGAAGCCTTGCTCCCATTGGCGCGGAGGTTATTCTGGAAGGCCCAGAGGTTTCCGATTGCGGATGCCCATTATGCGATGGGATTTGCATTGCTGGCGGAGACGACGAAGAAAAATGGGTACTATGATAGGGCTGTTCATTTTCTCGAAAAGCTGAAAGAATCCCGGTCTGAAGGGTTTGAACATTATTGTTGGGGCTACCCTTTTGATTGGGTCACAGGAACCGGTACGGTTCCGGCCAACACTCCGTTCAT
Source organism: uncultured delta proteobacterium (assembly GCA_963765435.1). GTDB lineage: Bacteria > Desulfobacterota > BSN033 > BSN033 > UBA1163 > UBA1163. The sequence goes on along the minus strand of CAVXWK010000001.1, from coordinate 1,031,644 downwards.
CACGACGCTCCCGTATGCCTATGAAGCTTTTGAGTATGTGCAGCACATTGACAAAAATGAGCACTGGCTCGATATCATGCGTTCAATAGCGGAGCACGCATCCCGGGATATTAAGGACTTTGAAATGTCCCCAGGCGTTTGCTCCTGCGGTTACAGCCCTTACGATGACAAAGGCGGGGTGATCAATGCGAGCGCTTATCGGGCATTCTTGCTAACGAGCGCATCAGTAGATCTCGGCGATGATAGGTACTGGAAGGTGGCTGAAGGAAATCTGAATTTTGTTCTGGAGCAGCAGCAGCCCGACGGTTCATGGTATTATGCGGTCGATTCAAGGGATTTCATTGACCACTTTCACACTTGCTTCGTGCTGAAAGCGCTTGCCAAGATCGAAAGTTTGACCGGACATGCGGAATGCCGGAAGGTTATCGAAAAAGGGATCGAGTATTATGTGAACAACCTTTTCGATTCGAACGGGCTTCCAAAACCTTTCGCAAAGGCCCCAAGGTTAACGGTGTATCGGAGCGAATTGTATGATTACGCCGAATGTATAAACCTTTGTGTCCTGTTAAAAGACAGGTATCCCGAATTAGTGAGAGTGCTGGAAACCGTTCTTAATGATCTGCTGAACCGGTGGCAAAAACCGGATGGCTCCTTCAGGTCCAGAAAGCTTTACATTGGGTGGGACAATGTCCCGATGCACCGCTGGGCCCAATCGCAATTATTCAGAAGTCTCTGTTTTCTTCTCTATAACGAATCCAGGATACAGAATTCAGGAGTCAGGAGTAATTAAAAAATATAGAGGAGAGTTGAGATCATGCAGAGAACTACTGCAAAAACTTTTAAAAACCTCATAGTTTGGCAAAAAGCTCATCAGTTTGTGTTAGCTGTGTGTCGCTTGACAACTGGGTTCCCCAAATCAGAACTATATGGGTTAACCCAGCAATTACAGAGAGCCGCAGTGTCTATTCCAGCAAATATTGCTGAGGGTTTTAAAAAGAGGACAAAGGCAGACAAAGCTCGCTTCATGAATATAGCCCAAGGATCACTTGAAGAGTATCGCTACTACCTAATACTGGTTGCCGATTTAGGCTATGCCGAAACCGATTCTATGACACGTCAGATCGAAGAGGTGAGCAAATTGCTGGAATCGTACTACCGGACCCTTGTGCATTCTGACTCCTGATTTTAATCTCTCTTCTGACTCCTGTATTCTGAATACTATCTTTTAAAATGTGCGGTATTTGCGGCAACTATAACTTCAAAAGCGGCAAGGCGGTTGATCAGGCAATCATCCGGAAGATGACCCGGACGATGCTGCATCGCGGCCCGGATGACGAGGGATACTATTTCTCCGGATCGCTGGGGTTCGGATTCCGTCGGCTGTCGATTATCGATCTTGAGGGTGGGCACCAGCCTATGTCAGATCGGGAGGGGTCTGTTTGGGTGGTCTTCAATGGAGAAATATACAATTTCCCCGAAATAAGGCGAGAGCTTGAAAGTTTTGGACATATTTTTCAAACAAAATGTGACACCGAGGCCATCATCCATGGATACAAGCAGTGGGGCGACGAGGTTTTCAATCATCTGAACGGAATGTTTGGTGTAGCCATCTGGGATGAGAGAAAGAAAAGGCTCGTTCTGGCTCGTGATGCAATGGGGATAAAATTAGTCTATTACAAAGAGGAAGAGGGGGCGGTCCATTTTGGATCCGAGATCCGTCCCATTCTTGCTGCTATGGAGAGGAAACCCGAGATTGATCCGGTGTCGCTGAACCTCTTGCTACGTTATCGATATACACCGTCACCGCTTACCTTGTTTAAGGGAATAAAGAAGCTTGCACCGGGAACCATGATCACTTACGAAAACGGTGTAAGCCACATCAGGCGCTGGTATCAGTTTAAACCGGTGCCATTCTCGCCGCCACCCTCGGTGGAAGAAGCAAGAGAAGACTTGCTGGAAATTTACAAGAGAGCTGTGAAGAGGCAACTAATGAGCGACGTTCCTCTTGGACTGCTACTGAGTGGTGGGGTAGATTCAGGGCTTTTGCTCGGTCTGATGAAGCTTAACGGGGACTCCTGGCCGACGTTTACCGTTGGATATGGAGCAGCGTTTAAGGACGATGAGCTTTCCTATGCGGCAGAGACAGCAAAGGTATTCTCGGCACAGAATATATCAGTTGAACTGGATAGGGAGACCTTTGAGGCAAGTTTGTCAAAGATAGTCTCTTTCTTGGAGGAGCCTGTTTGTACTTCATCTATCGTGCCGATGTATTTTGTAAGTCAGCGTGCCCGAGAAGATGTAAAGGTGGCTCTTATTGGGCAGGGTCCTGATGAACTGTTTGGTGGTTATCGCCGCCATCTCGGTGTTCGTTATGGAGCTTATTGGAGAGCTTTGCCTGACTGGGTAAGGAATCCCTTTACCTCAGCCATCAATACCTTGCCAAGGAACGAAACTCTAAAGAGAGGTGTTTATTCGTTAAATATCTTAAATCGGCTGCAAAGATATCAGCACGTGTTTTCGATCATACCTGGGGAGACCGTTAATGATCTTTTTCAGGAGGAGCTGTTGCCTCCTAACTCAGGAGACGAGGTCTTGGAATGCTGGGAGGATCTTGCAGGTTTAATGGAGAATACTGACGAACTTGGAGGTCTCCAATTCCTCGAAATAAGATCATCTCTTCCTGATGAATTGCTCATGTTCGGGGATAAGCTCTCAATGGCGCATGGTCTTGAGGTCAGAGTCCCGTACCTGGACCGGGAAGTTGTGGAATATGTTGAAAGACTACCAGCTCATTTCAAAGTAAGAAACGGTGCCCAAAAGTGGTTGCACCGCAAGGTGTGTCAAGATTTTCTCCCCAAAGAAATCCTAAGAAGAAAGAAACGGGGGTTTGCCACCAATGTCGTGGATGGATGGTTTCAAAACTCCTCAAGTGGGAAAATGAAAGAATTCTTCTCAGACGGCAGCTCATCAATGTATCGATTTCTACGACCCCAAAGAGTCCAACAACTCCTTGAAGAACATGTATCCGGCAGAAGAGACAATTACAAGATCTTATCGAGTCTTGTAATTTTTGAACAGTGGCTAAGATCATTCCCCGGAATAGGATGAAGGAGAGGATCAAGCATTGAAGTTGACTTATGTTCTTATAACAGCGGCACGTAATGAAGAAGCTTTTATTGAAAAAACCATCCAATCGGTAATTGCCCAGACCGTTTTGCCCAAAAAGTGGGTTATCCTCAGTGATGGCTCTACAGATCGCACCGATGAGATAGTAGAAAGTTATGCGAAGGAGAAGGACTGGATAGAATTTATTCGGATGCCAGAACGAAGAGAAAGAGATTTCGCTGGTAAGGCACATGCCTTTAATGCCGGTTATGAGAGAGTGAAAAATTTGTCCTACGATGTAATAGGAAATCTTGATGCAGATATATCCTTTGGGGAAGATTTTTTTGAATACTTGCTTCATGAATTTGAGAAATTGCCAGAACTCGGAGTTGCCGGCACTGATTATGTCGAAGGTAATTTTCATTCGTTTACCGACAGCTACGTCAACGTTCATCATGTTAACGGGCAATGTCAATTGTTCAGGCGGCAATGCTATGAGGGGATTGGAGGGTATCTTCCGATTAAAGGTGGTGGAATCGATTGGGTTGCAGTTACGACGGCTCGTATGAGAGGATGGGAAACGTTCTCTTTCCAAGAGAGGGTTTTTACGCATTACCGCAAAATGGGGACAGCCGGTAGCAATGTGCTTTCATCTCGATTTCACTATGGGAAAAAAGATTATTTTTTAGGTGGCCATCCGATCTGGGAGATATTTAGAGCGACCTTTCAGATGGTTAAAAAGCCATACTTGTTGGGTGGGATATTTCTGTTCGCAGGATATTTTGGCAGTTGGATGACCTTTGTAAAAAGGCCAGTATCGAAGGAACTTATCAAATTCCATAGACGAGAACAAATGAGCAGGCTGAAGGAATTGATTCTTAATGGACTGAAACTAAATCGTAAAATGATAACCGATGGGGGAGCCAATGGCTATGAACCATAGAACAATCCATTTCGGAAACCCGCCAGTTGGCCTTGCAGCAGTATTAGGAATACCTTCATGGTTTTTTCTGGCATTTCCAGTTGCAAACCATCCATAACGAATCGATCCAACCACTGAAACGAGAGCAGATCCTTCCGACTCAATAGCGGCAGAGGCGGAGCCTAAACATACCGATGCCTTCCCAGTATACCCGGATACTCCAAACGACCTGCTATCGAATTGGGGATTTATAGCAGTGACAACACGCAGCATCATGACATTGGTAGAAAACCGTGTCGGCTTCGGACCGCAAAAGGCCAGCCCTCCTGCTCATTGAAGGCAAGCACAACAATTGAGTCTCCTAGACTCATGCTCTCAAAGCTCGTTTGAATTTCGTATGCTTCAACTGCAACCGGATCGATAAATGCCCCCTTCTTTTGCATTGTTTCTTTGGTTCGTGCTTCTATTGGCGTTGTTGCGTTTCGACCCTGCCAGGGAGCCGAGGACCTCGCTGGCGTTGTGGGTGCCTGCGATCTGGATCTTTATTGTCGGATCACGGCTGCCTTCGCAATGGCTTGGCGGCCAGGTGGCGGTGGTGGCTTCGGCCCTTGAGGAAGGGAATCCCTTGGATCGAAGCATCTATCTCGTTTTGATCCTGCTGGCGTTTGGCATCCTGGTGTCGCGCTCTTTCGACTGGGGAAAATTCTGCGTTGCAAACGTTGCTTTGACGGCCTTCCTTTCTTTCGCCCTGCTGAGCGTCTTATGGTCCGATTTTCCTTTCGTCGCCTTCAAGCGGTGGTTTCGAGACCTGGGCACCTACGTGGTGATCCTCGTCGCCCTATCCGATTCTCGTCGCTTTGAGGCCGCCCGTACGCTACTTCGCCGCCTTTACTTTCTGCTGATCCCACTTTGCCTTTTGCTCAACAAGTACTTTCCCGGAATAGCCAAAGGGTACGACCCATGGACAGGTCAGGGCTATTTTACAGGAGCCACAACGAGCAAGAACATGCTCGGTGTCCTGTGCCTGGTCGGCGGGCTCTTCTTTTTCTGGGATATATTTATGCGCTGGGGCGACCGCAAGGAACGGCGGACGAGATGGATCATCGGTGTGAACGTGGCGCTCTTTGCCATGACGCTGCAGCTCATGAGTCAAGCCGGCAGCGCGACCTCCAACGTGTGCTTGATGCTCGGCTGCGTGGTGATCGCACTGGCTCACAGCAATACGGTCAAGCGGAGTCCCACTCTGCTATTAGTGTTGATCCCGGTCGGAATCTGTCTATATCTATTTCTTGAATTTGGCTTCGGGATTGACATCATTGGTTTTGTGTCCAAGGCGGTCGGGCGAACATCAGATCTCACCGGCAGAACCGAAATCTGGCGCGTCGTGCTTAGCACAAACACCGATCCATACGTTGGCACCGGCTACGAGAGCTTCTGGCTGGGTCCACGGCTGCAATGGATATGGAAGGAGACTGTACACGTAAACGAGGCGCATAACGGCTATCTTGAGGTATACCTCACTTTAGGTCTGATCGGGCTCTCCCTTCTTGCCGGATTCCTGATCGCCAGCTACCGAAATATTTGCAGGAGATTCAGAGGCTCCACCGGCTTCGGCTCGCTGAGTCTGGCCCTGTGGACCGTTCTGCTCTTCTACAACGTCACTGAGTCAGCCTTCAGAGGCCACTTGATTTGGGTTGTCTTCTTGCTGGAAGTGATTGCCGTTCCCGGGAGCCGCGAGCGCTCCGAACCGACATCGCGAGCCTTGCCTGGAGAGCCTTCCTCCGAAGTGCGAAACGATGTGACAGTAATCGAGGCTTCTGCCGTCGGGTCAGCCAGCCGCCTTATGTGAATGCTCAGAGCGAAGCAATGCTCTCGTATTAAAACGCCTCTTCTTATCGTGGTATGGGAACCGCGGGTAGGAGTACCCTGAGAACAGAGTTTCGGTGCGGGAAGAAAGGCTATTTATTTTGTGAGCACCCCACCTTAGGAGAATTTCAGAGGCACGCCAAAGACTCAACTTGGTATCAAGTAGAGTTAAACTGATTCTCTAAAAGAGGACGGATTCAATAAACAAAAGACACGGTTTTTCCGGAGGCCAATGCAAGTGAGTAAAGAAGAACTGAGGATTAGAGGCAGAACACATATGGTCGATTCGATTAGGATCGATGATAATATAGTAATTGTAACAGGTAATTTTGTAAAAACGGCTAGAATTAAGGACGAATGGTTTGTTTTTGAGGACCTACATGATCCTGATTCATTAGTAGAGAAATTAAAAAAAGCTAAACTTAACGTGGATATCTTCACATTCGTGCAGAGGCTCCCGGAAGCCCAGCCAAAATATGATTATCATCTGGAATGGGAGAGCGTTGCCGGCATGTTTGTCAAGAGCTATGATGACTGGTGGGATAAACAGATAGACAAAGACGTTAGAAAGAAAATCAGAAAAGCTGAAAAGAAGGGAGTTGTTGTTAGGGTGGTTGATTTCAATGATGAACTTGTGAAGGGAATAACCAGTATATACAACGAGTCACCCATCAGACAGGGCAAGCCTTCTTGGAACTACGGAAAAGACTTTGATACTGTTAAAAAAGAGGCATCGACTTATTTGGACAAATGTGATTTCATAGGTGCTTACTACAACGATGAACTGGTAGGGTTTATCAAGCTGGTTTACACAGAAAAATTTGCTTGTACGATGCACGTTATATCTAAAATCAAATATCATGATAAAGCACCAACGAATGCATTATTGGCTAAGATAGTAGAGCTTTGCTGCAGGAAAGGGTTTGACTGTCTTACCTACGGCGAATGGAGTGATGGAACATTAGGTGATTTTAAGCGGCATAATGGCTTTAGAAAAATAGACCTACCAAGATACTATTACCCTTTAACGAATAAGGGGAAGATAGCCTTACGATTAAATTTTCATCATAGTGTTCTGGAGGTAATGCCAGAGAAATTGAAGGTTCGTTTGAAGGCTCTGCGGAAAAGGTGGTATGCCAGAAAATACGGGGAAAAATCCAAAATAGAGGAAGAAAATGATCAATTAGCAACTGTAAAATGATTGGGCTTCTTCATTGTTTCGGTCAGTTTTAAACTAAACAAGTTGTTTTGAAAGGTAGTTTTTTGGTTTTACATGCCCATTGAGAGGAATATCCTTCGAGCGGTTGCGACGGATACAGGCATTAAGGGCATTCTTTGGACCGAAAAGATTGATAATATGCTCCGTGGCTTCCATAGCCCAAACCGGAAGCTGGGTAGTTTGTTAACGGGTAACGGTGTTGCAAACGGATAGCGGGGGGATATGAATTTTTGGAAGAGGTATTGGGACTCACTCTCAGAAAAGGGTGGCTCGGATTATGAGGTGGATAGAGGTATCGCTTTTCAGGGTGAAGACATTGAGTGCACGTCTGAAAGGAAACTCCTTGCTCTCATAGACCCCAAAGCGGGTGATTTTATTTTTGACGCGGGATGTGGAACGGGCATAAATTTAGGTAGGTTAAGCTCCGGAGTTAAAGCGATGATTGGCATGGACTATTCTGAAAGTATGATAAACCGCGCTGAGAATCGAATTAAGAAGGAAAACATTACTAATGTGAGATTGATAGTTGGAAATGTTTCGGAGATTGGAATAAAAAGTAACATGTTTGATAGGATAGTTTGCATAAGCGTTTTTCAATACTTGGACGATGAGGAATGTGAGGAAGCTTTGAGGGAGTTTGTGAGAGTTGCGAAGGATGGAGCGATAATTGTTTTTCACATAAAGAACCTCTGTTCTCTTTATTTGTCGACCCTATATGTCGCTAAAAGGTTAAAGAAACTGTTTAGTAAGAATGTCAAAATAGAAAACTATAGGTTCTATAAGTGGTACGAGAAGAGATTGTCCGAATTAGGTGCTAAAATAATAGATTATCAGTCGGGTAATATTTTTCTTATAGACTTTTTCCCAAAGTTCTTGGTCCATAAGATAAGAAGAATGGAAATGAAATATTGCGAGGGTAAGTTGTTTAGAAAATACGGTGCCGATCTTCATATAAAGGTGGAAATCAAAAAGCCATAGCTAACTAAAGACCGAGCAATAGCAGGGATATATCAATTATTTTACGTAAGAATGGTTCATAAACTTTGGGGGGTTGAAAAGGCCAAAGCCATTGCTCAAATAAGGGAAAGGATGAAAACCCTGAAGATAAAATTGGAAAAAAGTGCTTCATTCGAATGGGGAAGGTAATTAATGCCAGGAATCACTGGAATTATTAGCAGAAGATCATTTGAGAAAAACATAGAAGACCTTAATGAAATGGTTGATTCTATGATGCATGAACCTTTCTATACTCGGGGTACATATGTCAACAATCAACTGGGTCTCTATGTGGGTTGGTTGCATCATAAAGATTCGTTTTCAGATTGTATGCCCGTGTTTAACGAAAAGAAGGATCTTGTGTTGATCTATACAGGAGAGAACTTTGCAGATAAGCAGGTGACTGATGAACTAAGAAATCATGGCCACGAGTTTGACCCCTGTAACGCAAGCTATTTGATACATTTGTATGAGCAGGACGAGGATGAATTCTTAGAAAAATTGAATGGCTGGTTTAGTGGGGTTTTAGTAGATCTTCGGAAAGGGAAAATGATCCTTTTCAATGATCGATATGGTATGAGTAGAATTTATTATTATGAGGGTAAGGATGAAGTTTTATTTTCTTCCGAAGCAAAATCTTTGCTGAAGGTCAGGCCTGGACTTCGAAACATAGATATGAAAAGCCTTGGGGAGTTCTTCGCCTGCGACTGTATCTTGGAAAATCGAAGCTTATTTTCGGGCATCTCTGTGTTGCCAGGCGGTTCTTCCTGGCTATTTCAAAATTCTGGAAAAACAGAGAAAGATTGCTATTTTAAGCCTGACATTTGGGAAAATCAGCCTATTTTAGAGGAAGAAGTATTCTACAATAGACTAGGGGAAACTTTTCTGAAGATATTACCGCGTTATTTCTGGGCAAAACAACCGGTTGCATTGTCTTTGAGTTCTGGGTTGGACACACGAGCAATCATTTCATGTTTGGATCCTCCACGTAATGGATTAGCCTGCTATACCTTTGCCGGCATGTATCGTAACCAACTTGATGCTATCATTGCCCGCAAAGTTGCGGATGCATGTCATCAAACACATCGTCTGATCCGACTTGAGAGAACATTCCTCTCTGATTTCTCAAAACTTGCTGAAAAAACAGTGTATGTTGCCGAGGGATGCCATGATGTATGTGGAACGCATGACGCTTATTTTAATAGTCTTGCGAGGGAGATTGCGCCGATTCGCATGACTGGCAAATTTGGGAGTGAGGTGTTGAGAAGTCATAGTATGTTAAAAAAAACAGCGACTTTTTGTGATGGACTTTTCCACTCCGATTTCAGGAGATATATCGATGAAGCAGTAAGGACTTTTTGGGATATCAAAAAGGAGAATAAGCTGAGCTTTGCAGTCTTCAAGGAAATACCATTGCACGAATACGGCCGTGTTGCCATGGAAATGTGTAAAGTGACACTCCGTACACCATATATGGACAATGAGCTCGTAAAGCTGATGTATCAAGCCCCGCCAAATACACGCGACTCTATTGAAATTAGTCTCCGGCTTATAGCGAATGGTAATCCAGGGTTGCTCAAGATTATGACAGACCGGGGAACTGCCGGGGATTCCAACTATCTTTTTTCTAAGTTTGCCCAGTTGTATTATTATTTTCTGGTGAAATGGGATTATGTTTACTTTTGGCAACTGCCTCACTGGGCGGCAAGGCTCGATAACATTTTTGCAGTGTTGCATCCAGAAAGGTTAATCGCAGGGCGTCATCAATTAGGATATTACCGAATATGGTTCCGTGACGAATTATCCAATTATGTGCGGGAAATATTGTTGGACAAAAAAACGCTCGGCAGACAGTACTTAAATAAGGAATTCTTGGAGAAAATGGTCGAGAGCCACATAAGGGGTAATAGGAACTATACGAATGAAATAAATAAGACAATGACAGTTGAGTTGATACATAGGCTTCTATTGGAAAATATGTAGGATTTGTTTGAAATATTATGGCCAAATCGACGGTAGTTATTACCATTCGCTATTTAATTCCCTAAGGGACTGAGGTACAAATAAGAACTCCTGTACATAAATGTCAGTAATCCAACCTGAAAGGAGTTATAAGTTCTGCTTTCAGAAAGATTAAAAAAGATTTGATCTCAGACTTTGAGTACGGAAGATTTGGAATGATGTTTCTTTTTATAACCTTGCTGTCCAATGTGACGGAGCGTGCTATCAAAGGCAGTTTAATTTGGTTCATTTTTTTGCTGATGGGCATAAAAGGTTGGGAAGTTATAAGAATTAATAGTTATGACAAAAAGTCAAGGCGTATAATGTATTTTCTGTCATAAACAAGGGGTTAGTATGAATTTTTCGAAAACGGTGATTAGTTATGGAGCAAAAACTTTATGAAAAGCGCCAGATGAATGGTACCTCACCGAGCTTGTGCCCTTAGGGAATTTGGTATGATTTATGCTCTCTTGAATAAGCAGAAGACCTCGTCTTCGGTTCCAACCCAAAAGAGGGCGCTTCACGTTAAATTATAAACCCGGGAGGACTTTATGAAAATAGGTAGGTTTATAGGCCACATCGTTGTCGCTTTTTTAATAAGTTCTGTCTTTAGTTTCAGAGTGGAAGCTGCCACTATTAACGCGGCTGACTGTTCTTCATCTGCTGTTCAGACTGCGATAAATTCGGCCTCAAACGGAGATACGGTCATTATTCCCAATGGCTCATGTACCTGGACAAGTGGTCTCACTATCAGCAAGCAGATTACAATTCAGGGTGCAAATGTTCCTACTCGCACCCACACGGCAACTGATGGAACGACTATTTATCATAATGCTGGCAGTAGCGTTCTTTTTGCATTCACCATTGGGAGTAGTTACACTACAACCATTGCAAATCTTAGATTACTAGCATCTACTTCCACCCCAGGGACCTTCGTAACTATGTCTGGAACTGGAAATCCCCCGCTGATGCATGATATATACTTCGACCTGCCAATGGGTACAGATTTAGTTGTTGACTGGGATGTTGTGGGTGGAGTAATTTGGAATTGCACATTTGAGTCAATCACCTCTGGAGGGGCAGGAAATTGCGCTGATGGAGATACAGCGAATGACAATATCAGGCATTTACCTAACAGTAACTGGGATTCTGCGGATACAACGGGGACGTTAGATACTACTGGAACAGCAAATTTGTATATAGAAAACTGTATTTTCATCAACTGCCCTACTTATGATTGTGATAGTGGTTGTAGACTCGTATTCAGACATAATAATGTTCAAAGCCCGACGACCGGTGGCAGTCATGGCCCAACGAGCACCACGGGTGGTAGATATACTGAAATCTACGATAATATTTTTAATATTGCGGATGCTGATGTAGATGTGCAGCGCTATAACTGGATGCGTGGAGGCTCGGGATTATTCACTGGAAATTCATTTCAGGCGAATACGACTTCATGCCATGGAGCGAGGAGCACACTCCAATTCATCGTAGAAAGTCTTACTAGGACCACTTCTCACGGTTGTTGTACCTCTTGGCAATGTTTTCATCAACCTGGAACTGGGGCTAATGGGACAGTCCAATCCCCTAGCCTTTTATCACCAAGTCAAACCCCAGATGATACTTACCAGATGTCTGATCCTGTCTACATCTGGGGCAATTCTGGGACGGGCAACACCGTGGCCTTGCTTACATCTACGAATGACGACTCACCTGATGAGTGTGGTAATGGGTTGCTTAGCGCAAATTTCTTCGTATCAGGTCGCGACTATTTTGTAAGTACAGACTCAAGTGCGGCAAAACCGGGTTGGGCGAGATATGCCTGTCCTCACCCATTGACTGGATTAAAAGGAAGCTGTGATCCATCAACGCCGGGGACGGCTGGATATAATGCGGGAAGTTCTGTCGGTGCTCCTTCCCCACCTCAGAATTTGAGTATACAATAAATCAAAAGGAAGGAAAAAGCTCATAAAGACTCTTCTTGGCATTTATGATCGAACGCGTAGAGGGATGAAGTGAAAATAAGCGAGATATTTGTAGTTGGTTTAATCTGCGTATTTTCACTGTCGGATGCTTGGAGCGCCACTTATACTGCGGCAAGCTGTAACGTCGCAAACGTTCAGACAGCAGTGAATTCAGCTTCAGATGGAGATACCGTAATTATCCCGAATGGCTCCTGTACCTGGACAAGTGGTATCTTAACGAGTAAGCAAATCAGAATTAGCGGAGCGACAGTTGCTACCCGCACGAATACTGCAACTGATGGGACAACAATTGTTCATGCTGCCGGACGTAATACCCTTTTCGTATTTACTATCGGGAATAGTTTCAATTCAACTATTGCAAATCTTCGATTTCAAGTGACTACTGGAACTGGTAGTTATGTCAAGATGTTGGGGACTGGCAAACCTCCATTGATGCACGACATATACATGAATGAACCTGCTTCATCTCTTGCTTTTACTACTGAATGGTATGTTGCAGGAGGAGTGATTTGGAATTGCACCTTTGAATCGACTACTAACAATGGGGCGTGCTCTCATGGCAATACAGCCGGTGATAACATTAAGCTGACATCCACCGTTAATTGGGACAATGCTTCCACAATGGGAACTAACGACACCAATGGCCAGACAAATACATATATCGAAGATTGTATTTTTATTAATCTCCCAACTATTGACGTTGATGAGAATGCAAGGGTAGTGCTTCGACATTGCAATTTGCGAAGTCCGACAACTGGTGGTTCTCATGGTCCTACCAGCACTTACGGAGGAAGGCACGTTGAAATCTACGATAATACTTTCAGTCTTCCCGACAAGGATGTGGATGTAATTCGTTATTACTGGATGCGTGGAGGAACTGGGGTGTTTACTGGGAATTCGTTTCAAGCAATTACCTTGGGTTCGTGTCACGGAGGAACAAGGGCAACACTTCAATTCATTGTAGAAAATACTACCAGGACTACGAGTCATAATTGTTGTAGTGCATGGGAATGCTTTCACCAGCCAGGATCGGGATCAAATGGAACGTCTCGACATAATTATCTATCAGCAAATCAGACTCCCTATGATAGCTACCAGATTCCAGAACCAGTCTACATTTGGGGTAATTCTGGCACAGGCAATACAGTGGCTCTACTTACGAGTACGAACAATCAAACCGATGATTGTGGCAAAGGATACGTGACCACGGATTTCTTTGTGCAAAATCAAGATTACTTTGTCAGTACAGACTCAAGTGCTGCTAAACCAGGATGGACAAGATATACTTATCCTCATCCACTTCGTCAATCGAAGCCTCCTCTAACCGGTCCTCTCCAAGTCCCGCACAAAACTTACAGATTCAACCTTAAGAATTGTGGGGAGTGGAGAATGAATTCTCATACCTTAAAGGAGCGGATATATATAGGGCTCGCGCGAATTAACGTCTAAAGGTAGGTTTCATTCTTTTTGTGGTGCAGAAGAAGGAAAGTGTAATGAAAAAAGTGTTTATCGTCTCCTGGGTAATTTTCCCCCTTGCTTTCGCATTTTTGTCTGGTGCTGAAGCTATAGCCACAACATATGCCACCAATTTCCCCCTTACTGAGAACCCAATTTCTGAGAATGGCAACTGGATTAATGGTGGAACGGTGGGACTCGATTGGTGTAACGTTAACACAACTGGTGGAACTCCCGGGAAAGCCTATGGGACCGAAACCGGATCGATCAATTATAACGATTCGACTGCTCTTCTGACAGGGACCTGGGGACCTAACCAAACAGTTCAGGCGACAGTATATACGACAGTTGCAGGTAACAGCAATTGGGAAGAGGTTGAATTGCGTGTCAGGAGCTCCCTCTCTGCCCACAATTGTACCGGGTATGAAATTAACTTCAGCGTGAATCCATCTAATGCATATGTCCAGATAGTGAGATGGAATGGAGCGTTGGGGGACTTTACTGAATTAAATGGTACCGGTTCTTTTGGAGCTAAGAACGGGGATGTGATCAAGGCCACGATTAGTGGGAGTACTATTACTGCATATATCAATGGTAATCAGGTCCTAACGGCTACTGACAGCACATATCCGACGGGCAGTCCAGGTATGGGTTTTTATGCACAGGGTACAGGCATTACAGACAATCAGTATGGATTTACAAACTTTTCTGCGACGGATGGAACGGGCACAACGCAGTATACTGTGACCTTTCAGACGGATGGCACAGCAGGGGCCACTCTCACGGGCACGACCAGTCAGACCGTCAACCAGGGAGCCAATTGTACTGCAGTGACTGCTAACGCCCCGGCGAATTATTACTTCGTCAACTGGACTGGGACGGGCGGGTTTTCCTCGACGAGCAATCCGGTGACCGTGACCGATGTGACCCAGAACATGACCATCACAGCAAACTTCGCCCATGAAAAACCATCTCCCCCGACGACGCTGAGAATCTCGGCTCAATGAATCGGGCCAGGAGAGCCTCATCTTCCTCTCTGTCAAACATTTTGAATTCCGGTCTTACCAAGGAATCCATAATTGAGAAAACACATTGTTGTGAAAATCTCCCCTTGCCCCTCTCCTTCGACAAGCTCAGGATGATGAGCCTCGTCGAGTCATTTGCTAAAGAGGGGGATTCCTCTCTTTTGTAAAGCCTGCCCGCCGGTAAGCAGGGGAGGGCAGGAAAGATTTAGCCTTCAGTGTCTATACAATTATGGACTGATAAGCTGAGGTAAGTTACGAATGAAAAAGCCATTTCTTGTTTTCCTGTCGGTCTTTGTACTTGCCTCGACATTTTTATTTTCTGCCGAAGCGATAGCTCGAAGATATACCACCAATTTTCCGGTCGCGGAGAACCCAATCTCTGAGAAGGGAAATTGGATCAATGGCGGAACGGTTGGCTTGGACTGGTACAATGTTCAGACGAACGGGAGAATGGCCTTTGGGACTAACAACCAAGGGTCATACACCGACCCTACAGCGGTGTTGGCGGGAACGTGGGGCCCGGATCAAACGGCCCAGGCAACTGTGTCCACAGTCAGTCAAACAAATAGTCTCTATCAAGAGGTCGAACTGAGATTAAGGACTACGATTACTGCCCATTCCATTACCGGGTATGAGGTTAACTTTCGATGCTTGCCCAGGACGGACTCAAACAGGTATGTTCAGATTGTCAGATGGAATGGCCCAGTTGGAAATTGGACAGAGATCAATGGAACTCTTGGACCGGGTCTTAAGACGGGAGATGTTGTTAAAGCCACGATCATAGGTTCAACAATCACTGCTTATGTCAATGGTATCCAAGTTCTCCAAGCGACAGATAAGACTTATGCGAGTGGGAGCCCTGGGATAGGATTTAATTATGGGTGCAACGGGACATATGGCAATTTTGGATTCACAAGTTTCACGGCTTCGGACGGAACGGCTTCGAGCAGTGTGCCAAATTCCCCGACGAGTCTTGTCATCTCGGTTCAAGGAATCAAGCCGGAGGGGACTCTTTGAAACAATAGAGCGATAAGCTCAGCAGTTGGGTACTGACCCGAAACAAGAACAATGCTCGTCGAGTTTCGGCAATGCAAGGGCACGAGTAAAGAGAGGAAGGCCAAGAGTTGATTAAGGATTGGGTGACAGGTGCAGCGGGATTCATGGGTGATTACTTAGCCGAGATGTTAGTGAACAAAGGCCACGAGGTCTTGGCAACTTATTACAGACCGACAACAGATGTAAAGAATATTGATCGAAGAGCAAGAATAGAAGAATGTGATATAAGAGACAGAAATAGGGTGAAGGGGTTACTTTCCGAGCATAAGCCTGACAGAATATTCCATTTAGCTGCGCAGAGCTATCCGACGGTTTCTTGGGATGACCCCTGGTACACCATCGAAACAAATGTCATTGGAACAACTAATATTTTTGAAGGGATAAAAGAATTGGGATTAGACTGTAAGATTCTGAATGCATGCAGCAGCGCTGAATACGGATTCGTTAGTCAGGAAGAAGTCCCTTTAAAGGAAGAGCATTCCTTGAGACCCCTCCACCCTTATGGGGTCTCAAAAGTAGCGCAGGAGATGCTCGCATACGAGTACTTTAAAAATTTCGGAATAAAATCGATCTCGATGAGGATTTTCAACACAACAGGCCCAAGAAAAGTGAATGACGTATGTTCAGACTTTACAAAAAGATTAGTGAAAATTGAGAAAGGGAAAAACCCGGGAAAAAAGCTGAGGGTCGGAAATATAAAAAGCAAAAGGACGATTACAGATGTCAGAGATTCGGTAAGAGCTTTTCAGTTGGCATTAGACAAAGCGACGATAGGAGAGACTTATAACTTGAGTGGAGAGAACGTATACGAAATCGAAGAGCTGATCGATCTATTGAGGAAATTGGTAGATTTCGAGTTTGAATTGGAGGTCGATCCTAAATTATTAAGGTCCTCCGATGAGCCGATTATTTATGGAGACAGTTGGAAGTTTAAGCGAGAAACAGGCTGGAAGCAAGAGATTCCCTTGGATCAAACCCTCAACGATATGCTGAATTATTGGCGAGGAGTCCTTTAGGGGAAAAGAGCCAAATTGCGTACCCCCTAAGGGTTAGGGTGGGGGAAGTAGGGTTGTGGGAATAAGAAAATGGAAGCTTTTTCGAATATTGATGTCGCTATTCTCGCGGGAGGTCTGGGAACGCGGTTACGTCCTTTAGTAGAAAACCGTCCAAAGGTAATGGTTGAGATTAACGATCGTCCCTTTCTGGAATACATCTTAGACCAAATTAAGCTTTGGGGCGGGAGAAGGGTCATACTGTGCACCGGATATTTAAGTAATCAGATACTTTCGAAATTTGGAAATACCTACCGAGGCGTCCAGCTTATTTATTCAGAAGAAAAATCTCCTTTGGGAACAGGTGGCGCTTTAAGGATGGCCTCCCACCTCCTTCATTCCGAGTCGGTTCTTGTAATAAATGGAGACTCTTACTGTGATGCAAACCCGAGGCCTTTTTTAGAATGGCACCTTGTGAAGGATGCTATGGCAACCTTACTTCTTGTGGAAAGTCGTAACACCAGACGATATGGAAAGGTTGAGGTTGACGGAAACGGTACCATACTGAGATTCGAGGAAAAAACAGAATCGGAGGGATCGGGCTGGATCAATGCAGGTATTTACCTCTTTCGACAAGGCTTCATCAAATCTATCCCCTCAGAGCATCCAGTTTCATTAGAAAGAGAAATATTCCCATCGTGGATAGGCCAGGGGATCTATGGTTACAAAAGTGATGCGCAATTCATCGACATTGGAACCCCGGAGTCCTACCGGGCTGCAAAACAATTCTTCTCCGAAAATTCTTAACATGTTAAAACGTCGCTTTGCAGTACTCGACAGGGATGGCACCATCATTTTTGAGAGGCACTATCTCTCCGACCCGAGCGAAGTGCAGCTTCTTCCGGGTTCAGCGGCTGGATTGAGATCTATGCGCGAGCTCGGACTCGGGGTTGTTGTGATCACGAATCAATCTGCTATAGGGCGCGGCATGATAAACAAAGCCCAGCTCGACCTGATTCATAAACGTTTTAGTGAGCTGCTCGAACAAGAAGGGGTTTTCTTAGACGGCATCTATTTTTGCCCTCATTTGCCCGAAGAAGGGTGTGGTTGTCGCAAGCCCGCACCCGCTTTATTGAGATCTGCAGCTCAAGAATTAAACTTCGATCCAAGTGAGAGTTTCGTCATCGGGGATAAGGTGTGCGATATCGAATTAGGCCGTCGTGTCGGAGCCACAACCATCCTTGTGCGAACCGGTTACGGAGAGCAATTTGAAAAAGGTGAAATTCCCCAACCGGATTTTGCAGTAAACGATCTGAAGGAGGCCGCTAAGGTTATGAGGGCAATAGTAGAAAAGGATAACAGGAGTCGGCAAACGGACTCAGATATAAAATCGTCCTATGATCGTGTGAGAATGCATTTGTTAGAAAGTGCAGAGATCAAAAGGAAAATTGCGGAGGATGGTCTTGAAAAGATCGTGGAGGGGGCATCGCTGATTGCCCGTTCACTTCAAAACGGAGGGAAGTTGCTTTTGTGCGGAAACGGAGGGAGCGCAGCCGACTGCCAGCACATGGCTGCGGAGTTTGTCAGCTTGCTTACAAAAGATTTCAGTAGGCCTGGATTGAAGGCGATTGCTCTCACAACGGATACTTCTTTGCTAACGGCCTATGCGAACGATTTTGGCTTTGAAGGTGTTTTCGCAAGGCAGGTTGAGACCCTTGGAAATGCCGGCGACGTGCTTATTGGCATAAGCACGAGCGGCAATTCTGGAAATATCATTCGTGCCGTCGAGGTCGCTCAGAAGCTAAAGATGCCGACCATTGTTCTGACTGGCAAGGACGGCCAGCTGGGAAAAATGGGGAGTGTCGCCATATGCGTTCCAAGCAAAAGCACGCAGCACATTCAAGAGTCTCACATAGCGATTGAGCACGCCCTATGCGATCTCGTGGAATGCCTTATCTTTTCCGCAGAAAAAGGAGCGGAGGTCAGAAACCAATG
Source organism: uncultured delta proteobacterium (assembly GCA_963765435.1). GTDB lineage: Bacteria > Desulfobacterota > BSN033 > BSN033 > UBA1163 > UBA1163. The sequence goes on along the minus strand of CAVXWK010000001.1, from coordinate 1,013,024 downwards.
ATTATAAGCCGAACTCCATTTCGTATTTCTTTCTTCGGTGGCGGGACAGACTACCCGGCATGGTATCGCAAGTATGGTGGAAGCGTTCTCGTCACGACAATCAATAAGTATTGTTATCTTTCGTGTCGCTATTTTCCGCCATTTTTCGAGCACAAGTTTCGTATCGTTTATATAAAGAGTGAAGACTGCAAGACGGTTGAGGAAATATCCCATCCTGCGGTGCGTGAAATATTGCGTTATTTGAAGTGGGATCGAGGGGTTGAAATTCACCACGTTGGAGATCTACCCGCCAGGGGGGGCATGGGATCAAGTTCATCTTTTACGGTGGGCCTGCTGCACGCTTTGTATGCCATGCAGGGACGAATGCTGAGCAAGAAGCAACTGGCTATGGAAAGCATTCACATTGAGCAAGAAATTCTTCGCGAAACAGTTGGATCACAAGATCAGGTATCCACCGCCTACGGTGGTTTAAATCACATTATTTTTCAGGAAAATGGGGAGATCATCGTCAAACCGGTGACCTTGTCGCAAGAACGCATCCATCAATTGGAATCCCACCTGATGTTATTTTACACAGGCATCAAACGTACGGCTTCGGATGTTGCTCAAAGCTACGTCAACAACATTGAGGAAAAGAGAAGGCAGATGGAAACGATGACGGGACTGGTCGATGAAAGCATAGCCGTCCTTAACAGCGATCGTGATATTATTGATTTTGGCAGATTGCTTCATGAGGCCTGGAAGATCAAATGTAGTTTTAGTGATCGAGTCTCTAATTCAAGTGTCGATGAAATCTATACAAAGGCAGTCTCGACTGGCGCTATCGGCGGAAAGATTGCGGGTGCGGGCGGCGGGGGTTTTATGCTTCTATTCGTTCCTCCGGAACGGAAGGAACAAGTTCGGGAAGGGCTTAAGAACCTGGTGCATGTGCCTTTTAGGTTTGAAGGGCATGGAAGCCAGATCATTTTTTATGATCCCGAAGAGGATTTTTCCGGTGTCGAAAGAGAGCGCGCGACTCTGCCAATACAAGAATTTAGAGAACTTGAGCCGTAGCAGTCTTAAAATTGGTAGGCCTCAAAGATTCATGGAGAAATGAAGAATTGAAAGTTTCACTACTCACAGGCGGCGGGGACAAACCCTATGCATTAGGCCTGCTCGATGCCTTGATCTCCAAGGGCATTACAGTGGATTTCATCGGTAATGACGATATGGGCAATGCTCAGACCGTGGCGCAGAAAAACGTCATTTTTCTTAATTTGCGTGGCGATCAGAATCCGACGGCGCCCATCCTTGAGAAAATCGGCCGTGTCCTCATTTATTATTGGCGGCTTCTAAAATACGCAACGACAACGGATTCAACCCTATTCCACATTCTGTGGTTGAATAAGTTCCTCTTGTTTGATAGAACTCTTCTAAATGTTTATTACAAGCTCTTGGGTAAGAAATTAATATTTACTGCGCACAACATCGATGAAAAAGAAAGGGATGGAGGGAACCATATCCTGAATAGGCTGTCTTTAAAGATTTTGTACACTCTCGTGGATCATATTTTTGTTCATACAACGAAAATGAAGTCTCAGTTGATTCGGGAATTTAAGATAAAGGAAGATAAGGTCACGGTCATCCCATTTGGTATCAATAACACGATCCCGACGTCTCATTTGACAAAGACGGAAGCTCGTGCCCGGCTTGAATTGCGGGATCATGAGAAGGTCCTTCTATTTTTTGGCAATATCGCTCCCTATAAGGGGTTGGAATATGTCATAGATGCTATACATTGGTTGAGAAACAAAGAGGATACTTTCCGGCTGGTCATAGCAGGACGGATAAAAGAGTGCCAACCGTATTGGGAAAGACTCCAACGGTTCATTGAGAATCATAATCTTAATAATTATATAATAAGGAAGATTGAGTACATACCAGATGAGGAGGTCGAAGTGTTTTTTAAATCCTCGGATGTTCTCATGCTCCCGTACAAATTCATTTATCAAAGCGGCGTGCTCTTCTTGTCTTACAGCTTTGGTCTTCCGGTGATTGCGACCGATGTGGGTTCGCTCAGAGAGGAAGTCGTTGAAGGAGAAACGGGTTTCATCTGTAAACCGGAAGATCCTCAGGATCTATCCGAGAAAATTGATCTATATTTTAAGAGTGAATTATTCAAGAATTTAGAAAAAAACCAAAAGATCATTAAGGAATATGCAAACGAGAGATATTCATGGGATAAAGTTGGAGAGATCACTCACGGGGTTTATAAGGCATTCTTATAAGGTGCCACTTGCCACACGGTAAAGCAGGAAGTCAGACAATGGCTCGGAGAATCATCGGCGTTTTTCCCGCGGCTGAGTTTGGGAAGCATCAAAGACTGTTTCTCACATTAAGCTCTCTTTTCCCTGTGGAGTTCCGCAAGTCTGGGGAGGATTCCCATGCAGGGTTGGACGCGCTGATACTGTTCGGTGGCAGCAGGGAAGCTGGCACAAGAGCTGCAGCAGCAGGGATTCGTTGCTATGTGGTTTTGAACGCTGGCGGGAAACCGGTCTATTGTGAATCAGCCAACGTTGATTTTGGCAAGACGGCCAACCTTCACCCTTTGCTCCAAAATCAGACTCTGGGAGACGCGGACGTTAAGGAATTCGTTCCCCTTTCACCGTTGCCGGGCGACGAAACAGTTGCCTCTAAGGAAGGTCACATTTTCTGGATTTACCGGCCCGAAGGCAGGTCGGGCGTAGACTTCCTCGCTGTGCCGCCCCCCAAGCTTGCTGACGATCAGTATGCCTGCGAGTACTTGCAGACAGGCCAATTTCTGCGCCTGCTACCTCTGTTTCATTTTTTGCGCGAGATGACGAAAGACATTTGCTGGACGGCTCCACCCCTTCGCGCCTGCATGATGTTCGATGACCCCAATTTGCATGGTCGGTCATACGGGTATATCAACTACAAAGATTTGGTGCAGCATGCAAAAATGCATAACTACCACGTTAGCCTGGCAACCATACCGATGGACGCATGGCATGTTTACTCCGAAACCGCAAGCCTGTTTCGCGAAAACCGATCGCGAATTTCTCTATTGATCCATGGCAACAACCATACGCTCGAAGAGATGGCTTTCTCTGGCTCGGATGGCTACAGGCTGGGGCTTCTTGCACAGGCGCTAAGGCGTATCGAAAGGCTGGAGAGGGCTTCGGGGCTGGAGGTCTCTCGAGTGATGGCCGCGCCCCACAGTGCCTGCAGCGAGGAGATGATGCACCTCATGTTGCTGATGGGTTATGAGGGCATCTGCTTGCCCTGGGACTCGCTCTTTCGTTACAATCCACAAGGTCGTTGGTTCCCCACGATTGGCGTGGACATGGTTGGGTTTCAAAACAGCGGCCTGCCGATCATCCCGAGGGTCCGGTTGCGACCGGAATGGAATCCCCGGTTGAAATTATACTCTGACTGGAAGACAGGAATCCTTCTCAGCGCCTTTCTCTCGCAGCCTCTTATTCCCGTCGGCCATCATCATGTTGCTGGCGGCAGAATGGAGCTTCTGGCACAGGTCGCAGACACCATCAACCACTTGGGGAAGGTGATGTGGATGGATATGAAAGATATAGCGAGGTCGAATTACATGACGTGGTTAGAAGGTACGCTGCTTAAGATCAAGATGTATTCGAGGCGCATCGTAATACAAGTTCCGGAAGGCGTCGGTGAAATCTCGATCGAGCGGCCATGGATTGCAGAGGGCGCCGAAGAGATTTTGGTCTGCAAACGAGCCGGAACAGGAATTCTGAAATTGAATGTGGGAAGGGCGACAACGGGAATCCCGGTTCAGCCGTTCGATACCATTGAACTGATGTCAGTTCCGAATACTACGTTGAGCCATACAGAGGTACCTTCACCACCGTTTCGTCTCTGGCCGGTGGCTCGCAGGTTCCTAACCGAAGGCAGGGATCGAGTGTTACCCATTCTATTCAAGCGCAAGTAATCTTCGACTCCCAGGTAACACCATTGTGGTTTCCAACTGATGATATGTTGATATAATGGTAGACCGAAGGAGTCGTTGAGGCTCTTAGGATTGAAAGGTTAAAGATCGGAGTGAAGTGCTTCTGGAAAAATCCTTGGGCCCTCGAATCCTCGGATCGTGAAATTTTTGAATCCTTTCCGCCGGCGAAAAACCAAATCTATTTAGGTGAGTGTAATGTCGGATAGCTTGTTTGCACTTTCTGGAACGATGCTGATAACCGGGGGCACGAGAGGGATCGGGCGGGCGATCTCCCTCCGATTTGCGCGGGCAGGCGCTACTGTGGTAGCAAACTATATCCGCAACGAGAAAGCGGCGGAAGAGCTGAGGTCCCTGGCAGCCCAGGAGGAACTTCCTATCAAGCTTTGTCGGGCCGACCTTACCACCCCAAGGGGGCTTGAGCAGATAGAACATGCGGTAAAGGATGCCGATAAGCCCATTGGCGGGTTGGTTCATTGTGCCGCGACAGGTGTACATCGTCCGATTGCGGAACTCACGAAGCGTCACCTGGAATGGACCTTTTCCCTCAATGTGGGTGCTTTTTTTGATCTCATGAAGATTCTCATGCCGCATTTCTCCGAAGCGGCCAGCGTGGTGGCTGTGAGTTCGATAGGGGCACTGCGGGCTTTACCTTGCTACTCCGTCGTTGGCTCCTCCAAAGGGGCGCTCGCAGCATTAGCTCGCCATTTCGCAGTCGAACTTGCTCCCAAAGGCATTCGCATAAACATTCTCGTGCCTGGGACAGTGCTTACCGATGCCTGGAAAGCGATTCCAGACAGCGAGCATCGCCTCGCGGAGGCAGCGCATCGTGCACCCATTGGGCGTCTGGTCACCCCGGATGAGGTGGCGGCGGCCGCCCAATTTCTCTGTTCGAATGCAGCCTCCGGGATCGTCGGCCACACCTTATTCGTGGATGGAGGCGCGGGGATTATCGAATAGAAGTGGAATAAATTTTCTCAGTGGATTGCGGATTCGTTCTACATACTCGACCGGGGAGCAAGAATATGGAAGATGTTCTTACTAAAATTCAGCAGGCTTTCCATGATGCATTCGACGTTGATTCGAAACTCGTTTCGATAGACACGACTCCTGATGACATACCGGGGTGGGATTCGGTAGGTCATCTGGCTTTAGCAAGTAGTCTGGAGTCTGCTTTCGGAGTGACCTTCGATGTCGACGATCTAATGGAGATGGAAAATGTTCATGAGATTGTGAGGATCCTCCAATCAAAACTGAAAAAGGTTTGAAATGACGATAACTCCCGAATTTAATTTTGCTGGACAATTGGTCAAACGCATGGGGCTGTCATCCTATCTGATTGATGCGGCGACGGGGGACATTATTTCTCCCTCAGATTTGCCCCGGCTCATTTCGTGCTCTGGCGCCGCCTTTCTCTCCGCCGGCTTGAGCAAAGGAGACCGGGTCATTATCGGCTGCACCTTGTCGCCGTCGAGCTGCATCGCCTATCTGGGCGCTATTTATGCAGGGCTGATAGCAGTGCCAGTGGAGGATCGAACGCTCACGGCATCAGGAGATGTGCTGATCCGAGAGACAAGCCCAAGAGCGGTTTGGACGGAAAAGGACCTGCCTCTCAAACGGATTAGTGAGAACTCTATTCCGCATCTTCATGGTTATCTGGCAGACAGGACCTCAGAAACGATGTCACCCGCCGCATGTGCCGAGAACGACTTGGCCGCCCTCGTTGCTACCTCCGGAACCACCGGGGTTCCTCGTTTCGTGAGGGTGAGCCATCGAAACTTAATGGCCAATACGGAGGCGATCCTACGCAGCCAACACCTGAAAGACGACGAACGAGCCATGCTGATTTTGCCGCTCAACTATTGCTTTGGCGCCAGCGTATTGCATACGCATTTATTCCAGGGCGGGGGAGTGGTGTTCGACCGGCGCTTCATGTTTCCGGATAAGGTTCTTCGTGCCATTGAGAAGCATGGTTGCACGACTTTCGCCGGCGTGCCAACCGTCTACAATATTCTCCTGCATCGGTCCAATATCAGGTCGATCCCGATGCCGAGCCTGAGGCGGTTTTTGCAGGCCGGAGGAGCGCTCGCTCCCGAACGTATTCGTGAGATGCGGGCCGCTGTCCCGACGGCAAAATTTTATGTGATGTACGGTCAGACAGAGGCGACCGCTCGTATTTCTTGTCTTTCCCCCGAGCGCTTGGATGAAAAACTCGGCAGCGTTGGCCGTCCTTTGGACAATCTCACAATTCGCATCGTAGACGAGATGGGAAGGGATCTCCTGAAAGGAGAGGTCGGTGAGATACTCGTAAAAGGTCCATCCGTCAGCAGTGGCTATTTCAATGATCCGGAAGAGAGTCGTCGCGTCTTCAAAGATGGCTGGCTCCGGACGGGTGACCTTGGTCACCTTGACGAGGACGGATACATCTGGATCCATGGACGGAAGGGGGCCTTCCTCAAGATCAGAGGAGTGAGGGTGAGTTTTGCAGAAGTCGAGGCTACGGTAGGGGCCGTACCCGGAATCTACGAGTGCGCCGCCAGCGCTGTTCCCCATGAGGAGGTTGGCGAGGCTCTGGTGTTGTGGGTGGTTCCGAAGCAGGGAGCGCAGAATATTGCGGAACAGGTTCGCCGTAGCCTGCCGGTGCATTGGAATTGTGAATCGATCAAGATCGTCTCGGAAATACCTAAAACCCCGCACGGGAAAATTTCCCTTTCATCCCTCCGAGGAGAATAATCGGCATTGATGGAAGCGCTTGGAGAGAGAATAGATAGGCTGCTCGCAGGCCCGGTCTACGGCATCCCTCCCGAGGAGAAATCGCTTGTCTTGCTGGAGATGCTGAAAGATGAGCTGGAATATGCCTGCGAGAGGAACTCGGGCCTCCAAAATTACGTTCGACACTGGCCCGTCGACTTTCGGCTTGCCCGGAGAATTGAGGATCTTCCCTATCTGCCGGTCGGCCTGTTCAAAACCCAGCCTCCTCTGTCACTGGTTGCGCCGGCAGAGATCAAGAGAACGCTGACGTCAAGCTCTACGACAGGTCAGCAGCCCAGCAGAATTGCGCTCGACTCTTCGACGGCAAGGCGTATGACGAAAGGCGTCATTACCATTGTCCAGAATTTCATTGGATCATCCCGCAGGCCTTATCTGGTAGTAGACGTGCCGGGTTCCGTCCGAGGCGGACAAGAAATGGGGGCGAGGGGTGCGGCGATCCAGGGTCTTCAACCCTTTGCCACAGAGGCCACGTATTGCCTGAGTCAGAGCAACCACGGACCGCTCACGCTGGAGCGGGATAAGGTCTTAGAGTTTGCAGAAAGTCGGCGGGGGGCCTCTGTATTGGTGTATGGATTCACATATATTCTCTGGAACCACCTGGTAAAGCCGCTGCTGGAGGATGGCATAGGACTCGATATGCCCGATGTCCACATTCTTCACAGTGGCGGCTGGAAACGCTTGCAGGATGAAGCCGTTGAAAAGCACGCATTCAATCAGGCGGTGGCCCGGGTATTCGGGTGTTCCCCTGATCGAGTGATCGATTTTTACGGCATGGTGGAAAACGTCGGTATCATTTACCCCGATTGCCCGTCAGGAAACAAGCATGTTCCCGGATTTGGAGAGGTGATTGTCAGAAACCCCCTGACGCTCGAGCCCGTTGGGAAGGGAGAGCAGGGCATTGTCCAAGTGTGCAGTGTGTTGCCTACCAGCTTTCCCGGCTACCTTCTCCTTACGGAAGACATCGGTGAAGTCGTGGCAGAGGACGGGTGTTCGTGTGGTCGACGGGGCACTTGTTTCCGCTTTGCTGGACGGGTGCCGAAAGCTGAGATCAGAGGCTGCGGGAACATTGAAAGAAAACGATAGCGGGCTTGGGAGTCGCGGATTCTTGAATGAATGATTTCACTTATATCATGGATTCGCCGGAAGAGATCGTCGCCGCCGCGGAAGGACTTCGTCAGACCGCGATGGCAACGGAGATCATGCCCGACACAATTTTGGACGTGTTCGAGGCATGGGCTTCCGCTCTGGGGGCGCCCAACACGTCGCATATCCCCGGCGTCGCTTTCTTGCGTTTGTGGTTAAGGCGCGGGACGCTTGAGCCCATCATCCATCGAGAACTTGGACCGGGCGCGTTGCACGGCGACTGGACGGAAGATGGCCGGGCAAGACTTAAGGCCTATCCTATTGGCGTCGTAGGCCACTGGCCGGCCGGAAACGTGGAAATCCAGCCGATTTTGTCTGCGATATGTGCACTGCTGGGAGGTAACGCCTCTTTGGTGCGGATTCCTACCGATCTCGTCGGCGTAACACGCCTTCTCATGCAGAAGCTGGATCAAAGTGACACTTCCCGTATTCTGGTAGGTCGGGTTTTCATGGCTGCGTTCGATCATGCCCGGGAGGATTTACAGGAAGCAATGGCCCGAGTTGTTGATGGAGCCATGATTTGGGGAGGGGAGGAGGCGGTTTTGAAGGTAAGGGCGCTGCCGTTTCCCCACTGGGCAAGATTGGCCGTTTTCGGGCCCCGGATATCTTTGGCTGCCATGGACGCTGACACCTGGGGTGACAAGCAGGAGCGAGAGTCGTGGTGCCGTCGCATCGCTCGAGACGTGTGGCAGTTTGATCAGCAGGCATGTTCTTCTCCTCAAGCGTTGTTTTTGGAGAAAAAAGCAGGCCACTCCCCGGAAGGGTTCCTGCAAGATCTCGGGAATGCCTTCGAGGCAGAAAACCGGCTTCATCCGCGGCAAACGATTCAAGCGGCCTTGACGTCAGCCATATGTCAGGCCCGCGCGTCCTGGCTGCTGGACGATACCGCGAACAAGGCTCTTTTTTCACTGAGTCCGGATTGGACGCTTCTGCTCGGGTCCGGGTCTGAGATTCCCAAGCCGACACAGGGGAGAACCTTGACGGTCCTCGAGGTGGATGATTTGTTCGACCCAATTTCAAAACTCGACGCAAATGTGCAAACGCTTGGCCTGGGGGTGAAAGACACTGAGAAAGAGGAGAAACTCGCTTCCGCAGCAGCGAGGAGAGGCGTAAACAGAGTGGTCAAGCTCGGGCGGATGCATGTCTTCACATCGCCCTGGGATGGCGTTGACCTGATCAGGCCTATGGTACGGATGATTCGTCACGTCCGCTCGACGGAATGAATCATGGGTACGGAGGGACCGCAAAGATGGTAGATGCCAGAGCGTTTCTGGAAGCGATGGAGAAAAAGGCGAGGATGTTTGCTCCCGCTGCTCGGGCCACATTTGAGGCAAACGAATCCGTATGTTCATGGCTGTTAGCCCCCCTTGCCAGGTGGGCTCATGCCGCCTATGGAGACCGTGCGTTTGAGGACGCTGCTCGGGGATACGCCCGGTATTGCCTTGGCGTCGCTAAATCGCAACAAGTTTACGAAAGGGCGGGTAAATACACTCCTGAAGACCTACCCGACGTCATATCGGAGGTGTACGAGGACGAGAGCTACATGGTCCCTTACATGTGGGCAGCCATACTCATTTATCCCTTCTGGCCATCGATGGTGAAGCACATCGCTTTGTACCGGGATGAGTTCCTAAGAGCGCTCCCGTCGCAAGGCAATGTGATGGAGTTGGCCTCGGGACATGGAGTTCTTGGACTGCTGGCAGCAGAGGAACGGCCGGACATACGGCTTGAAGGCATCGATATTAGTCCGCCGGCAGTTGCGGTTGCAAACCGCCTTCTGGCTGTCTCCGGGCATAAGCAAAGGGTAAGATTTGAGATCAGAGATGCCCTCGACATCGGACAGACAAGCACAGACGGCCGGTACCAGGGAATCATTGCAGCGATGCTGGCAGAACACCTGCAGGACCCACGGCCTCTCTTCCGATCCATTTCTCATCTCCTTGCTGATGACGGGCTCGTTTTTTTTAGCACTGCCATCGAGTCTGCGCAGCGGGACCACATTTATGAATTCCGTCAAGAAAGCGAACCGCTGAAAATGGCGGAAGAAGTTGGACTCCGGGTGACACGGCTGATCTCCGACGCCAGTGCGCCTCCTGCCGGAGCCCGTTTTCATCCGCGCGCGGTGGCGATGATTCTGCGTCGTAGCTGAGGGAGGTCCAACTCACACATGGCCATGAATTTTGAGGAAATAAAGGGTCTCTTGAAACAGAGATTCCCATTCATTATGGTGGACAGAGTCCTGGAGATCGAGCCCGGCAAGAAGATTAAGTCCCTCAAGAATGTGACGGGAAACGAGATTCAATTCCTTGGGCATTTCCCTGAGTATGCAATCATGCCAGGGGTATTCATCGTCGAAGCAATCGGACAGAGCGCATCCATATTGTTTAGCAGCAGTACGAAGAAAGGAATCGAAAAAGGTGAGGTCATGGTCCTGGGAGTCATAAACAACATGAGATTCCTTGCTCCTGTATACCCCGGTCAGACGATGCTGATCGAAGTAAACGTCATTAAAATGGTAGAGGATGCGGCACTTGTCGAAGGGACCGTCACGGTAGAGGGCAACGTGGTCGCGACAGGGAAGCTTAGCTTTGCAAGAAAGATGCTGTGATTCGCTCCGGGCTGACGATACATAAATTCGTATCTTGATTCTTAGCCGTGGGCAGCCAAAAATTGACACGGCTTCATTGCACCACAACGTAGAGGGGTCATGGAAAGAACACTCGTAAGAAGGATGTTCAACAGAATACTCCATCTGATGGCGCGATTCTTGCCGGGATCAACCAATCTGAGGCCCTTCCTGCATCGACTGCGCGGCGTTAAGATTCATGGCAAGATCTTCATCGGTGATGATGTCTATCTCGAAAACGAGTATCCTGAGTGTGTGGAGATTCATGATGGGGCCCTCATTGGGCTTCGTTCCACAATTATCGCACACAGCAGAGGGCCGGGAAAAGTGATCATCGAGAAGAATGCCGTCATCACGGTAGGCTGCACAATTATCTGCTCCTATGGGCAGAGTCTGACTATTGGCGAAGGCTCGGTGATATCTGCTGGGTCTGTTGTCCAAAACGACATTCCTCCTTTTACTCTTTGCGCCGGCCCGCGGATCAAGGCAGTGGCCAGTGTAACCGTTCCTTTCACCTTAGACGTCAATTATCAAGACTTTGCCCGCGGATTGAAGCCTCTCAGAGCTCAAGTTAAAAAGACGGAGCGATAAATGCCGCCCTTGGTTTTTGGAACCTTCGCTCCGAACATGCAACTTGTACCTGAAAAGGGAGATTGGCAACTCAAGCACTCCAGATGCAGATGGAGGCATTGACGAAAATCGAATTATTGAACACAGTAGAGAAGTTAAAGAAACTCAGCCTGCGCGACGATACCAAATCAACCGAAGGAGGCCCATCATCTTTACGATTCCTCTATACCTCGACCTATTCCTTTCAAAGCACAGAAGAAGCTAATCAAAACATTTCCGATCTGAGTCTCCCATCCTAACATCCTCGATTATCTGACAACAAATCTTCCTTAAATAGTAAGAAAGTTTCTTAAAGAGGAAATGTTTTTCCTAAAAAGAGAAAAGTTCTTCCTAATTCTTGAAGGAGCGATGAACCTAAAATGCTTTAATAAATTAAAAAGTATAATGGTTTCAATATGTTGTGCCAAGTCTGGGGGAGTGGCATTCATATTGCAAATCTACTTGAATGTTTGACTTCTAAAATGTCTGACTTCTTAAAGATCAAGAGTAATTAAAATGAGGAGGGGGCAACAATGAGAAAGAATCACGTTTTTGGAATGGAATTTTTCATATTCTTTACGATTTTGTGGTGCACAATCCTATCGATCAACGTACAACCGGCCCAGGCTGCTACGTATACTGTAACAGCGAACGCGACTGGGAACGGTATAGGAGGAACCGTTTCATCGACCCCTGGGACGACCCCCCCTGCGGGAATAAGCTACAGTTATTCTGGCACTCCTACTTCGGGCAGCGCTTCATTTAATAGTGCGACGCAGGTGCCGGTAGTGTTGACAGCAGCGGTGGCGTATCCTAATGCAATGACTACGGCATCCTGCGCGTCGGCGTCCTGCTCAACAGCATCCTGGGGAGGCACCTGTACAGCAGCAGGAGGAGTAGAAGCAGGCAACGGCACAGCCTCAGCCACCTGCACGTTCGCGAGTCTAACCGGGAATGAGACTGTCACTGTCACCTTTGAAGCAGATATAGCTTTAGTAGCTGCGCCAACTTGTTCCTCTCAGAATACAACGTACGGTCAACTTTGCACAAGCGCTATTGATGGGGTACTGGATGGATATATAAGTTCTGATGAGGGCACCACTGATACTATTCCTGGATTTGTTAATCCTAGTTGTGATCCTAATTGTTTTACAGCGGAGTGGGCCTCGTTGAGCGGGCCCCCGGCATCGATTGAGTTGCAATGGACCAATCCTTATGTAGTGGACCGGATCGTTCTTTACGATCGGCCTAACAGTACCGATTGGATCTGGGGGGGAACGATAACTTTTAGTGATGGTTCAACGGTTTCAGTGGGGAGTTTAAACAATAATGGGGCAGGGGTTATATTTGACGGCGCGCATAATGCCGATTTCACACCTTCCCCTAAGACGATAACTAGTCTAACACTTAATATAACTTCAGCTAGCGGTTCTAGTACAGGGTTAGCTGAGATTATGGTATATGGACTTCCGATCCTCACAGTGACGGCTACGCCGGGGAGCAATGGGACCCTGGATCCATCAACAACCTCGCCTGCGAGCATAGTCTACGGTAATACGACTGCGTTCAAATTCAATGCCAATACGAACTACCATGTGGCGACCATCACCGACGGCTGCGGCGGGCCGGGGTATAGCAACACCTCAAATTCGATCAGCACATATACCTATACAACACCAGCTATTACGGCAGCCTGTACGGTGAGTGCGACTTTTGCGATCAACCAATACACGCTGACGTACACACCGGGGGCGAACGGTTCGATCAGTGGGACGAGTCCCCAGACGGTCAACTACGGTGGAAGCGGTACACAGGTGACGGCGGTTCCGGCTCCGGGCTATCACTTTGTCCAGTGGAGCGACCTCTCGACAACCAACCCGCGGACGGATACCAATGTAACCGCCAATATTACGGTGACAGCGTCATTTGCGATCAACACCTATACGGTAACAGGGAAAGCGAGTGGGAATGGCACAGGAAACGTTACATCGAATACGGGGGGTATCAGTTACAGCTATCCTACGGCCAGCACAGGGACGACCACGGCGTTGAATTATGGGGCGACGGTGGTGTTGACAGCGGCAGCGACTGCGAGTTCATCGACGGCATCGTGGGCAGGCACCTGCACGTCAGCAGGAGGCACAGAGGCGGGTGACAACACGACATCAGCCACCTGTACGTTTGGGAGTCTCACTGCGACTGAGACCGCCACGGCGACCTTTACTTTGAACACCTATACGGTAACAGGGAAAGCGAGTGGGAATGGCACAGGAAACGTTACATCGAATACGGGGGGTATCAGTTACAGCTATCCTACGGCCAGCACAGGGACGACCACGGCGTTGAATTATGGGGCGTCGGTGGTGTTGACAGCGGCAGCGACTGCGAGTTCATCGACGGCATCGTGGGCAGGCACCTGCACGTCAGCAGGAGGCACAGAGGCGGGTGACAACACGACATCAGCCACCTGTACGTTTGGGAGTCTCACTGCGACTGAGACCGCCACAGCGACCTTTACTTTGAACACCTATACGGTAACAGGGAAAGCGAGTGGGAATGGCACAGGAAACGTTACATCGAATACGGGGGGTATCAGTTACAGCTATCCTACGGCCAGCACAGGGACGACCACGGCGTTGAATTATGGGGCGTCGGTGGTGTTGACAGCGGCAGCGACTGCGAGTTCATCGACGGCATCGTGGGCAGGCACCTGCACGTCAGCAGGAGGCACAGAGGCGGGTGACAACACGACATCAGCCACCTGTACGTTTGGGAGTCTCACTGCGACTGAGACCGCCACGGCGACCTTTACTTTGAACACCTATACGGTAACAGGGAAAGCGAGTGGGAATGGCACAGGAAACGTTACATCGAATACGGGGGGTATCAGTTACAGCTATCCTACGGCCAGCACAGGGACGACCACGGCGTTGAATTATGGGGCGTCGGTGGTGTTGACAGCGGCAGCGACTGCGAGTTCATCGACGGCATCGTGGGCAGGCACCTGCACGTCAGCAGGAGGCACAGAGGCGGGTGACAACACGACATCAGCCACCTGTACGTTTGGGAGTCTCACTGCGACTGAGACCGCCACAGCGACCTTTACTTTGAACACCTATACGGTAACAGGGAAAGCGAGTGGGAATGGCACAGGAAACGTTACATCGAATACGGGGGGTATCAGTTACAGCTATCCTACGGCCAGCACAGGGACGACCACGGCGTTGAATTATGGGGCGTCGGTGGTGTTGACAGCGGCAGCGACTGCGAGTTCATCGACGGCATCGTGGGCAGGCACCTGCACGTCAGCAGGAGGCACAGAGGCGGGTGACAACACGACATCAGCCACCTGTACGTTTGGGAGTCTCACTGCGACTGAGACCGCCACAGCGACCTTTACTTTGAACACCTATACGGTAACAGGGAAAGCGAGTGGGAATGGCACAGGAAACGTTACATCGAATACGGGGGGTATCAGTTACAGCTATCCTACGGCCAGCACAGGGACGACCACGGCGTTGAATTATGGGGCGACGGTGGTGTTGACAGCGGCAGCGACTGCGAGTTCATCGACGGCATCGTGGGCAGGCACCTGCACGTCAGCAGGAGGCACAGAGGCGGGTGACAACACGACATCAGCCACCTGTACGTTTGGGAGTCTCACTGCGACTGAGACTGCCACAGCGACCTTTACTTTGAACACCTATACGGTAACAGGGAAAGCGAGTGGGAATGGCACAGGAAACGTTACATCGAATACGGGGGGTATCAGTTACAGCTATCCTACGGCCAGCACAGGGACGACCACGGCGTTGAATTATGGGGCGACGGTGGTGTTGACAGCGGCAGCGACTGCGAGTTCATCGACGGCATCGTGGGCAGGCACCTGCACGTCAGCAGGAGGCACAGAGGCGGGTGACAACACGACATCAGCCACCTGTACGTTTGGGAGTCTCACTGCGACTGAGACCGCCACGGCGACCTTTACTTTGAACACCTATACGGTAACAGGGAAAGCGAGTGGGAATGGCACAGGAAACGTTACATCGAATACGGGGGGTATCAGTTACAGCTATCCTACGGCCAGCACAGGGACGACCACGGCGTTGAATTATGGGGCGTCGGTGGTGTTGACAGCGGCAGCGACTGCGAGTTCATCGACGGCATCGTGGGCAGGCACCTGCACGTCAGCAGGAGGCACAGAGGCGGGTGACAACACGACATCAGCCACCTGTACGTTTGGGAGTCTCACTGCGACTGAGACCGCCACAGCGACCTTTACGCTCAACACCTTTACGGTGACGGCCAATGGGGCTGGCAACGGTTCGGGAGGCGTTTCATCGAGTCCTACGGGGATAAGCTACAGTTATTCGGGCAGTCCTACTTCGGGCAATGCGTTATTTAATTATGGGGCGACGGTGGTGTTGACGGCGACGGCAGCGACGGGTTCAACGGTAGCGTGGACTGGCTGCGATTCTACGGGTGGGAGTACGACTGCGGCGACCTGTACGCTCAACAACGTCACTGCGGCAAGGGCTGCGACAGCGACCTTTACGCTCAACACCTTTACGGTGACGGCCAATGGGGCTGGCAACGGTTCGGGAGGCGTTTCATCGAGTCCTACGGGGATAAGCTACAGTTATTCGGGCAGTCCTACTTCGGGCAATGCGTTATTTAATTATGGGGCGACGGTGGTGTTGACGGCGACGGCAGCGACGGGTTCAACGGTAGCGTGGACTGGCTGCGATTCTACGGGTGGGAGTACGACTGCGGCGACCTGTACGCTCAACAACGTCACTGCGGCAAGGGCTGCGACAGCGACCTTTACATTGAACACCTTTACGGTGACGGCCAATGGGGCTGGCAACGGTTCGGGAGGCGTTTCATCGAATCCTACGGGGATAAGCTACAGTTATTCGGGCAGTGCTACTTCGGGCAATGCGTTATTTAATTATGGGGCGACGGTGGTGTTGACGGCGACGGCAGCGACGGGTTCAACGGTAGCCTGGACTGGCTGCGATTCTACGGGTGGGAGTACGACTGCGGCGACCTGTACGCTCAACAACGTCACTGCGGCAAGGGCTGCGACAGCGACCTTTACGTTGAACACCTTTACGGTGACGGCCAATGGGGCTGGCAACGGTTCGGGAGGCGTTTCATCGAGTCCTACGGGGATAAGCTACACGTATTCGGGCAGTGCTACTTCGGGCAATGCGTTATTTAATTATGGGGCGACGGTGGTGTTGACGGCGACGGCAGCGACGGGTTCAACGGTAGCCTGGACTGGCTGCGACTCTACGGGAGGGAGTACGACTGCGGCGACCTGTACGCTCAACAACGTCACTGCGGCAAGGGCTGCGACAGCGACCTTTACGTTGAACACCTTTACGGTGACGGCCAATGGGGCTGGCAACGGTTCAGGGAGTGTTTCATCGAGTCCTACGGGGATCAGCTACAGTTATTCGGGCAGTGCTGCTTCGGGCAATGCGTTATTTAATTATGGGGCGACGGTGGTGTTGACAGCCTCGGCAGCCACGGGTTCGGCGGCTTCGTGGCAAAATACCTGCACGGCTGCAGGAGGTGCAGAGGTTAATGGTGCCACAGCCACCTGTACATTCGCGAGTCTAACTGGAAATAAGACTGTCACCGTCGCCTTTGGCCTGAACCAGTTTACGGTGACGGCTAATGCAACTGGGAACGGGTTAGGAAGTGTTTCATCGACTGCTGGGATCAATTACAATTATCCTGCCTACAGCACGGGGGCGAGCACACTGTTGAATTATGGGACAACGAACGTAGTGCTAACAGCGACAGCAACGGCGACAAAGAAAACAGGTTCGACGGTAGCATGGACTGGTGATTGCGATTCTACGGGTGGGAGTACGACTGCAGCGACGTGTACGATAAGCACCGTGAACTCAGGAAAGACCGTCCTTGCCACCTTCACATACGACGCGACCATCACTATCCCGAAAACTCCGACGGGTCCCAAGGCAGTGACAACGGGGACCGCCTATAAGTATGCTACGGGTGGGTCCGTTGTAAAGACTGGGGATCCGGTCGAGTACCAGTTCGACTGGGCGGGTGACGGTACGAATCTTTCTGTCTATGGCTCTGCTTCGCAATCTAAAATGTGGCTAAGTGGTAGTACTTATAGTGTCAGAGCCAGAGCCCGGTCTACGTTGAATCACGATTTGGTTTCTGATTGGTCCGGCTTCCTTGTTGTTTCCCCTACGGATAAAGCCTTCATTCATGTCACTTCACCCAACGGGGGTGAGACCTGGATCGTTGGCACAACGCATCCGATTACATGGGATTCAAACTACTTAGGAAACGTAACGGATCCCGGAACGGTTTATTTATATTATTCGTATGCCGGAGCATGGCATCCGATAACAGACTCCTTAACAAATCCCTCTGCAATCACTTGTTCAGGTACCAGTTGTTCTTATAATTGGGTCATTCCTCCGATGCCTGCCACTGGTACTCCTACAGCGGGTTCGCCCGTTCCGAAGAACCATATGGCGTCGACATCGGTCTATGTCGGTAATTATGTGAGTGGAGCCTGGCAGTGTTGGGATACGAGTGACAAGAATTTCTATATACTCGACAACGGGTGGGCATTCACGATCTCCGGTGCGGACAAAGGAGGAGCAGTCCTCTTCTTTAATGCGGATGGGAGCACTTTCGATGGTTATGGAATTTCGCTTAATAAGGGGATGTTCCGAATTCCACAAGACCCGCAAAATCAAGATGAAGGCCTCGGGACGTACACGGTTGCTGCAAATGGGAAAATCAACGGAGCCTATCAACTTGCTGACCAACTCTCTGACTTCTCCGACAACCCGTCGCCGGATGGAAGTGGCAGTATTACTGGGACGTTGAACGCAAATGCGAAGACGATGGCGTTGACATTGAAAAATCAAAGCACTCCTCCTGTTACGGTCTTTACTATGTCGGGGGTATGGCTTAGCGATCTGACCATGCCTGAGAACTGGAGTGTTCAGATCTCGGGGAGTGCAAAGGGCGCTATTAGTCCAGGGAACCCATTAAAGATAGAGACCTATACAGATCTAAACGATCAACCATATGCGGACGTCTTTGACATCAACGGGTCCGGGACACTCCCGGACGGGATCACGCCTATCTCGATCACTGGAGATTTCTTCTTCACTCCGGCCAAAAGTGTGTACGGTTTTTATGAGCTCAATATCAATGGTAGCATCGAGGACGGAATCCTTTCGGGGACACTCAATCTCTCAACGGGGAAATTTACATTCAGCTTGACGACCACGAGCACAAACGGCAAAGGACATAAATATACGTTCGCTGGTCTTAAGGTAGCGACACCATAACTGTGGTTTAGTATCAAGAACGCATTCAATTTTTGAAGAGGGGCCGTTGATGATGCTGCCCCTCTTCCCTGTTTTCGTCCCTCGAGAAGGACGTCGCGCAGGCAGGTCGGCGGGGGGACGCATAGGGTGAGGGGAGGTGCTCTTGGGTCTGACAAGACTTGATGCGTTTGCATTACGTGTCACACCTGAAAACGCAGGCGTGCGGGGTTCTCAAATGAAAGGGGACGGAGATAAATTCTCGCCCCTTTTTTTGTTTAGCCCTCGGCCGGGTTAAATTCTCCTACGGCCCCCCGCGCAAGCTATTGACGCCCGATTTCCCAAACACTTCATACTGGTCATTTCTTGGTGAATTTTCTTTCTCTTGAAGACTAAAAATCTACCGGATTTTATGAACGACTTTTTAAATTTCAGCCAAGAACAGCACTGCATCCTTCTTGCGCGATTAATCTTTTATCACAACATTGTTAAGGGCTTGCAAAATTGTACCAAGATGGAGTGACAAAAAACAAGCCATCCTTTTCCCTGTTTAATTCTAATTAACCGCATTTCTCTTGACGGAAGCCAAAAATTGGTAGTCTCCATGGCATTCTTATTGCTATCCCTTCTCGATTAGGTTTTTCAAAGATTTTAACAAATCAAGAGAAGGAGGATAGCATATGAGATGGGTTGTCATCGCTTCAATAATGATGTTTATGGTGGTTTGCGGATCGGCATTGGGTGCGACACTCAACCTCAAGGCGACCTGGACTCCTCCGACGACCAATTCGGATGGCACACCTTTAACGGATTTGGCATCGTACAACCTTTACCGGACGGATTCCGGAAGAACCCGGATTGGCAACATTTCCAGTACAGCGGCGCAGCCGTATCTCTTTTCCGTTACCGTTACCAATTCGGTGACATTGACGTTCGTGATCACGGCAGTAGACACAAGTGGAAATGAGAGTGCGGACAGTGCGCCAGCGTCTTACAGTTACTCAAACACTGTTCCACCATCTCCGCCCAAGAACCTAACTGTTCTGAAACAATAAAAATTTCAATATTAAAAACTTTTAATTTGACTTTTCTTTAAGAGAGAGGAATAAAGTGGGGCACGCGATAAATTATTTCTGTATTTCTGTGCTCTTTTTTGAAATGAAAAAGGCATAGTTTTATCAGTGCAAGTAAATAGGATAAAATCGTGTAAAATGGAATAAACTGTTGTAAAACGTGAGGATATTTTATGGAAAGAATATTTGTTTCCCATAAAAAGTATAGATCACAAGTCCTTTTCCTGCTCCTATTTTTTGTGTCCCTTCTAATTTTATCTCAATCCGCATGGGGTCAGACGACTCTCAACCTCGAGGCGACTTGGACCGCTCCGACCACTAATATTGACGGCTCGAAGTTGACTGATTTGGCTTCGTTTAACCTCTATTATTCTTATCCAACGGACACGGGGACGCCGACGAAGATCAACACGTCGGCCATACCGCCTACCAGCGGAACCAAATCATCACCGTACCAGTTCTCGGTCACTATTTCGGGAACCAGCGGAACGATCTATTTTGATGTCACGGCGGTCGACTCGATGGGAAATGAAAGCACACCCAGCACATTTGCATCTTACAGTTTTAGTACAGATACGGTGTACGCCAATATATCAGGGCCTCAGGTTAAGGTGGATGGAACATCGTACCCATCAGGTTCTACATTTCTCTGGACGGTGGGTTCGAAACACACTCTTGCGGTCACTTCGCCTCAGAACGGGGCTCCAGGAGTTCGATATGTTTTTACGGGATGGAATAATGGGTCCACGTCCAAGACTCTGTCCACATCCAAGACTCTAACGATCACGGTCTCATCTGCAAACGCAACTTACACGGCAAACTTTACTACAGTTACGGAGGAGGTATCAACTCCTACAACTCCCAAAAACGTCACGAATGGATCTACAGGTACGTCTTATACTTTTTCATCGCATAGTACCTCAACTTTTGGTAACCCAGTCCAATATCAATATAATTGGGGGGACGGGTCAACCTCTGCCTTGGGTCCTGCGACTCAGTCTCACTTCTGGATTAATGATAGTAATTCTAATGGGGGTCCCTACCAGGTCACAGTAAGGGCTAAAAGTTCCACAGGTGTAGAATCAAGTGAATCGCTTTTCGCTTCTGTATACATTACTAATGAGAAGCCTTTCATCCATATCACTTCACCCAACGGCGGTGAGACCTGGGTCGTTGGTACAACGCAAGCGATTACATGGAATTCAAATTACTTGAACTCAACCGACACGATTTGGTTATATTATTGGTATGCCGGAGAATGGTATCCGATAACAAGCCTGCCGGCGAGCTCAATCACAAGTTCTTCTTATTCCTGGACCATTCCTGATCTGCCTCCCACTTCTCCTGCATCGGGTTCGACCGTTCCGAAAAGCCATATGGCGTGGACCTCGATTTATATCGGTGATAT
The DNA here is from genome assembly GCA_963765435.1 of uncultured delta proteobacterium. Classification (GTDB taxonomy): domain Bacteria; phylum Desulfobacterota; class BSN033; order BSN033; family UBA1163; genus UBA1163. The sequence goes on along the minus strand of CAVXWK010000001.1, from coordinate 992,086 downwards.
GCAGACCAATGGAACTTGGCTGTGTTGGGATACGAATGACAAGAGTTTCAAGATACTGGATAACGGGTGGGCGTTTACGATCTCCGGGGCAAACAAAGGAGGAGCAACTCTCTATTTTAATGCGGATGGTACCTTTGATGGTTATGGGATTTCGTCTCAGTTAGGGCTGTTGTTTCAAATCCAAGGGACTTACACTCTTGGTGCGAATGGGTTAATCAGCGGGCCCTATCAACTCTTTAACACCTCTGGAACCCCACTGCCAAACCCAAATGGAACTGGGACCATTACTGGAACTCCGAATTTAAATGCGACGACGATGACATTGACATTGAAAAACTCGAGCAACCCGCCTGTTACTGTCTTTAGTATGTCGGGGGTATGGCTTAGCAATCTGACCACGCCTGAGGAGGATTGGAGTGTTCAGATTTCAGGGAGTGCAAAAGGCACTATTAGTCCCAGTAATCCACTAACGATCGTGGCTGATCCGGATTATCCATACGTCTTTGACGTCTCCGGGTCCGGGTTACTCTCAGATGGGGTCACGCCTATCTCGATCAGTGGAGATTTCTACCTTACTCCGGCCAAAACTGTATATGGATTTTATAACCTCACTATCGCGGGAAACCCCGAGACAGGAACCTTTACAGGGACACTCAATCCAAGCACGAAAAAATTTACATTCAACCTGGTCAGCAGTAACGGACATAAATATACATTCGCTGGTATTGCGACGTAATAACAATAGCTTATTGAAATCACACCTGAAAACCCCTCGCTGTGGGCGGGGTTCTTTATGAAAAGGGGCGAACGTAATCGTCGCCCCTTTTGCTTTTTTTGAACCATGAAATGGTGACTTTTAATTTCTCTTGAGTTTAAGACAGGGTTATGATAGCCTCCAAATTCGGGAATAGAGACATTTTGAACCCCAGAGTTCGACAGATAGAAGAATAGAAATATGAGAAAGTTTCAATGAGAGAAGAAGAGAGAGAAACCAGGCCCCGTTACGGGACTGTGAATTTTGAAAAAAGAAAGCACCCAAGGTTTAGTGTTGATCTGCCCATTGAGTATGGTCGGGTTGACCTATTCGTCGACAATGGCCGTGCGATGAATGCCAGTGAAGGAGGGTTGCTTCTCTGCCTTCCGGAGCAGATCGATATTGGTAAGCATTTGAGATTGAAGCTTTTCTTTACTATGGGCTCTGATCTCCACGCTGTTGAAACCCTTGTAGAGGTGGTCTGGACGGATATTCACCTCGGAGAGGATTGGGGAGATTACCGGACCGGGGTGAGGTTTGTTGAAATCTCCATGGAGGACATGAGCAAGCTGAAGAAATTTCTAAAGAATCTTTCCTCTCCTTAGCGGGATGAATCTCGATTATAGGGTGCGGTTGGGGAAGCCCCCCAAATCCCAATTTACAAAAGGAGACCCTTTTGTCGGCATGTCATTGCGAGCACCTGAAAGGTGCGTGGCAATCTCTTTGAAGAAAGCGAGACTGCTTCGTTTCACTCGCAGAGACAGCTTCCCAAATCGGGATTTGGGTAACCCCGCTCTTCTTGATTTTATGCCTCTTTTCTGATATTTTTATTCCAGTTGCGGCTTGTTGAATGTGAACGAACGGCAGTGTCCCGTTTTCTCGATCCCTTTAACAGTGAATCATGGATGACCGATTGATGATCCTGGTTACCAATGATGATGGCATCCATTCGAAAGGCATTATCGTCTTGGCAAAGGCTCTTCAAGAGATTGGAGATGTCTTTGTCGTCGCTCCGGACAGGGAGAAGAGTGCCATTGCTCATTCCCTGACCCTTCACCGGCCACTTCGAGTAGAAAAGATCAAGAAAAATTTTTATGCCGTGGACGGAACCCCAGCCGATTGCGTACACTTGGGAATCAATGCTATCCTCCCCGAGCGACCCCGATTGGTGGTATCGGGTATTAACAAGGGAGGAAACTTAGGAGACGACATTACCTATTCTGGAACGGTTTCGGCTGCTTTTGAAGCCACGTTGCTCGGGGTTCCTTCGTTCGCTATCTCCTTGGTCTCAAGGAGTCATTTCAAGTTTGATGCGGCTGCCCGGTTTGCCGTGAGGGTAGCACGATATATTCTCAAGAAGGGGCTTTCAAAAGATACGCTTCTTAATATCAACGTTCCCAACCTGCACGAGAAGGAGATCAAATCCTATAAGATCACACAACAGGGAAGATGGGTTCACAATGGAAGTGCGGTTGTAGAAAAGATGGATCCAAGAGGGAAAAAGTACTATTGGATCGGAGGTGGACAGCTTGTCTTTGACAAGAGAAAGGATACGGATTTTGAGGCGGTGTCCAATTCCTATATCTCTATCACACCCCTCCACCTCGATCTGACGCACTATCCATCCATTGGGCGACTAAAGAAGTGGAGACTTTAAGCTCCGTCATCAGATTGTGTCGTGGTGATGGCGGAGGGGCATACGGACGCTACCCCACCTTTGCGGGATCAGTCTCCTCAGATTTAGAATGCGGTCATTATAGAAGTATGGGTAATGGAGCTTCTTGCAGATGCAGTCTTTCCATGGGCCTGCAGGCCATGGTGGCTGACCGATAAAAGGTTTCCGCCCTAAATCTTCGTCACCCGACCCCGCCAGGGCGGGGCTACGTCTTGTCGCGGGAACGATCTCCGGTTCATTACGACACGGTGTCCAACGGGTGAGGGGTGGAAGGGTGAGGCTTACGAGGTGATGTACGGTAGAGGTGAGCCCCGTTAGAAATTCCAGCCATTGCGACTTGAAACTGAGCGGGGCATCATTTCTAACGGGGTAAATAAGGAAAAGGTTTTGACCAAGCGGGTATACATCGAGACCTACGGTTGTCAAATGAACGAACATGACACGGAGCGAATGCTTCGGCTCTTAGAGGAGATCTCTTACTCTGAGACGAATGAGCCGAAAGAGGCTGATTTCATCCTCATCAATACGTGCAGCGTGCGGGAGAAACCAGAGCATAAAGTTTATAGCGCTTTGGGAAGATTCAAGAAATTAAAGGAGGAGAACGGTACCATTATCGGAGTGGCTGGATGCGTAGCCCAACAGGAAGGTGAACGGCTCATAGAGCGGATACCCTATCTGGACATGGTCATCGGAACCCAGGCCATCCCCCTGCTTCCACAACTATTACGAACGATAGAAGTTTCCGGGAAGAGGGTTTGTGAAACAGGGTTTGATAAGAATGGGAAATACTTGGAGGCCATTTCTCTCCGAAAGCCTCTGGACGGAATCAAGTCCTATGTGACCATCATGCAGGGGTGTGACCATTTCTGCTCTTTTTGCATTGTCCCTTACGTGAGGGGAAGGGAGCAAAGCCGGCCGAGCCACGAGATTATTGAAGAAGTGAAGACCCTGGCCGAAGGGGGCATAAAAGAAGTTTACCTTCTTGGTCAGAATGTGAATGGCTACGGCAAGGGGTTGAAGGGAGAGTTAGCGTTTCCAGGACTTCTCCATCAAATCAATGAAATCAAAGGTATCGAACGGATCCGGTTTACCACTTCCCATCCAAGGGACTTGTCCGTAGAGCTGATACAAGCTTATTCGAGACTTTCCAAACTCTGCGAGCATATCCATCTTCCTTTTCAATCGGGCTCGAATAAGATTTTAGAGGCGATGCATCGAGGATATGCGAGAGAATCGTATCTTGAAAAAATAGACCGTCTGAAAGAGACATGTCCTTCGATTGCATTGACCGCCGACGTGATGGTTGGATTTCCGGGAGAAGAAGACGAGGATTTTAGACAGACTCTCGATTTGATAGAGAAGGTTCGATTCGATGATCTTTTTTCGTTTAAGTATTCACCCAGAAAGGGGACCCGAGCTGCCGAATTTGAGGACAGGGTTGAAGAAAAAGTGAAACAGGATCGGCTCTCCATCCTTCAGGAAATCCAGAGGGAGATTACCCTTCAAAAGAATCAAGACCTCGTCGGGAGTGTTGAGGAGATCTTAGTGGAAGGCCGGAGTAAGCAGAGCGACCGGGACGTGACCGGAAGGACTCGGTCCAATAAAATTGTCAATGTTGAAGGCGATTTAAATTTGGTGGGGAAATTGGTTCGTATCCGAATTACAAAGGGTTATGCCCACTCGCTCCGTGGTGAATTCGTTTCTCCTCAATGCAGATTGCAGAGTGCAAATTGCGGAGCGAAGTCGTCCGAAATTTTGATATAAAACGGAAAGGAGATGCCATGATCCGGCTCGATCAGACCTTCATGAATTTTCTTCTCCAACACCAGGAGAGACATAACCGCACATACCACTTCCTGATCCTCATGGACGCAATGATCAGTGCCGCAAAGCATATCCAGTACTACTATCTGACGGGCGCCCTAAAGGGAAACCTGGGGCTGGCAGGGGACATCAACGTCCAGGGTGAGGATGTCATGCGTATGGATCAAATTGCCCAGGAGATCACCATCCATTATTTGAAGGCCTCGGAGCGGGTGATTCATGCGATCAGTGAGGAATCGGAAGAGATTATCCCGATGAATCCTGATGGGGGGCGTTATTTTGTCTATTTTGACCCTCTGGATGGATCGTCCAACATCCCGCACGCACTGCCGGTCGGCTTTCTCTTCGGGATCGCCAAGCGTAATTTGGAAGGGCCCGAGGACGGCCATCTGAGAGCGGGGAAGGATTATATCGCTGCTGGCATGTTCGTGATTCCAACCGGGACATTCACCCTTGGGCTCAAGGATGCGGGCACATGGCGGTTCCACATCGATGAGACGATGGCTTTCGTCAGGCCAACCCGGATGGTTCTTCCGGAGGACACCAAGAGCTGGGAATTGTCGTTCAATGCGTCCAACCGCCACACCTACGCCGAATGGGTTCAGAAGTGGATCGCTGAAAACGAAAGTAAGTATGCTTTCCGGTACATCGGCGCATTGGCCGGAGATTTTCACAGGATTTTGGCAAACGGAGGCATGTTCATGTACCCAGCCATTGTCAATCACCCGAATCCTAAGAAAAACCGTCCCGAGGGCAAACTGCGCCTGATGTACGAAGCATCCGTGGTGGCCTTCATGTGCCGCGAAGCGGGCGGGACGGCCGTCAACGAAGCGGGGGTCCCGATTCTCGATGTTCACCCGAAGAAACTTCACCAGCGGACAGCCCTCTACGTAGGCTCCAAGAAATTGGTGGAAGATATCGCCCAGGTTTTAAAGAACAAAGGTTAGGGTTACGGCTACGAAGCCCGTTTGGTTTGAGGTTAAAGGGTTACGTAACCTCGTTAAGACGAAGGAATTAACCGATTGACGAGACGGGCATCTTTACCGTTGCCGTAGGACGTAGGCATACTTTCTGGGCAATGAGCTAAGGAAAGAAGTGTAACACGAATCACGCGAAAAGGAGAATGCCATGGCAAAAAGAAAAGCACCCCCAGCCGGTTTTAAGAAAGCTCTTGAGATAGGACGGCCACCCAATATCAAGAAGCTCTTCCCTAACTCAAATGCCCTGATCGTGAGTGGAAAAGTGGTAGATCGGGCCATGATCGCCAAAGGGAAAGCGATCACGATGGCTGCAAATGGCCGAAACCAATTTGTCATCCAAGGAGCTCTTCTGGCCGCGCAGCGGGCCAATGCCCCTGTGATTATCGAGATCGCGAAATCGGAAGGGGGCAAAAAAGCCTATTGCGCGGTGAACTACTGGAATATTGCCATGCTGGTCGATACCCTCTGCAACCAGCTCGGAATTACCATCCCCGTGGCCGTTCATGCCGACCACTATGGGATTAGAGATGAAAAGGACCTCGAGGCGGCCAAGGTGGAGATCCCAAGCTTTTTTGATGCAGGAATGACCTCGGTTGCCATTGATGCCTCTCATCTTCCGGATGACAAAAACCTTTTAGCCAATATTGCCATCCATCCCTATATCCCTAAATGGGCGGGGCTTGAAACAGAAGTGGGTGAGATCAAGGGAGAAGAAGGGCTTTCCACAGTCGAAGAGGCCCTGTTTCTCATCCAGGGGCTCAATGCCCATAGTATTTTCCCAGATTGGATCGCTCTGAACAACGGGACTACCCACGGGATCGAAGAGAAGGATTCCGGGATCCAGGTCCAATTGACCGCAGACATTCACAAAGCCTTGGAAAAGTATAAGGTCTCCGGCGCTCAGCACGGAACCTCGGGGAACAGCTCCGAAAGGCTTCGCGAAATCGCTGCCAAGACCCATACCACGAAAGCCAATGTCGCCACAGCCCTGCAGATGATCACATGGGGTGTTCAGGTGAATGATTATGGAAATGCCATTCTGGACGGGGATGGGAATTTCAGCAAAGTGAAAGGAGAAGGAGTCTCGGAGGAGATGTGGGGTGAGATGGTAGCTTATGCCCAATCGAAGGGCTGGAAAAAGGGAGACTATAAAAATGTTAACCTCCCATTTGAGAACAAGCTGCTTGCCCAGCCCAAGGAGATCAGAGACCGGATGGTAAAGGAAGTGGAGGACTTCGCTTATAGGATGATGACAGAGGTTTTCAATTCCCAGGACACCGCTCCCCTCGCCATCGAGGCCATTTTAAAGAAGGGCTCTTATAATCTTGGTCCCAAAGTCAGGCGAATGGAAGAACCTGCGGAATGGACGGAAAGCAAAATCGCAGAAAGAGCTGTTCAACTTGGAGCCGACAAGGGACTCGCTGGCAAATTTGATGACTAAGAGATTATCAAACCCCAGACCCGTCATGCTGAACTCGGTTTAGCATCTGACGAAGGAAGATTTATAAGGTTCTGATACAGGTCAGGATGAGCGGTGCAGGGCTTCGTCTCGCATGTATGAAAGCTCAGTTGAGAAATTCAGGATCTGCTCTTGCCGTCTGACAAATCAAACATTCATCAGGCCTGTTGCTGCTATTGACCACGGCAAAAACACAGGAGGGACACAAAATGTGCGGAATTGTTGGTTACGTGGGTCCTCGCCAAGCGGCATCCATTGTCGTTGAGGGACTTAAACGCTTGGAGTACCGTGGTTACGACTCGGCCGGAGTGGCCGTACTCCACCAGGATGGTTGCATCGCCTTGCGTCGCAGCGTAGGAAAGCTGACCAATCTGGTCAGTGCCCTGGAGGCAGACCCTCTAAGCGGGCACATCGGCATAGGCCATACCCGCTGGGCTACCCATGGTGGAGTTACGGAGGCCAATGCCCATCCCCACATCGATTGTCAGGGCGAGATCATAGTCGTCCAAAACGGCATCGTGGAAAATTATGTCGAGTTGAAGGAGGAACTACGAACTGAAGGACACACTTTTCGCTCGCAAACCGATACCGAAGTAATCTCCCACCTGGTGGAGAAGTACTACCGGCGTGAAGGAGATTTGATCACCGCCGTGCGTCAGGCCCTGAACCGTATGAGGGGCTTCAATGCTATTGTTGTCCTGAGTTCCCATGAGCCGGATAAGCTGGTAGCCGCTCGTCTGGGTAGCGCTGGTGGCGTGGTGATCGGTCACGGAGAGGGGGAGATGTTTCTGGCCTCCGACATGCCCGCTCTCCTTGATCACACCCAACGGATGATCTTCCTCGAGAGCCGGGAAATGGCTATGGTTACCCAGACAGGAGCCTGCTTCTTCACCTTGGAAGGGGTACCCATTAAAAAGGACGTGGCTGTTGTCCCTCTGGACCCTGTGGCCGTGGTCAAGGGAGGGTACAAGCACTTTATGCAGAAGGAAATTTACGAACAACCTCGCTCGATTACTGACGCGATCCGGGGACGCGTGGACTTTGATGAGACTGTAATCCACTTGGAGGACATGCACATTGACCCAGAGGTGATGCGGCGCGCAAACTTAATCTACAGCGTGGCCTGCGGTACGGCATGGCACTCGGCCCTGGTAGGCAAATTCGTGATCGAGGAGTTGGCCAAAATACGGGTTGAAGTGGATTACGGCTCCGAATTCCGCTACCGCGATCCACTCTTGGATCAAAGGACGCTATTCCTGGCCGTGACTCAATCAGGAGAGACGGTGGACACTCTGGCTCCAATGGACAAAGCGAGAAAAGCAGGCATCAAAACCATCGCCATTGTCAACGTGGTGGGCAGTGAGGCCAGTCGGATGGCCGATGGGGTGGTGTACATGCGCGCTGCGCTGGAAATCGGGGTGGCTGCCACCAAAACCTTTACCTCCCAGATGGTGTCACAATACCTGTTAGCGCTCTACCTGGGCCAAGTGCGGGGCACGATACAGAAAGACCGCATGAAGGAGTTGCTGCAAAGTTTGGTGGAACTGCCTAATCTGGTGGGGCAGGTGTTGGAAGACAGTGCCAACTATGAAGCCCTGGCTAACGAGTACTTCAAGCGTGAGAATTTTCTCTACTTGGGGCGGGGGATCAACTACCCGATTGCTTTGGAAGGGGCTCTCAAGCTGAAGGAGATCAGCTACATCCACGCCGAGGGCTATCCCGCCGGTGAGATGAAGCATGGCCCCATCGCTCTGATTGATGAGCGCATGCCTGTGGTGACCGTTGCCGTCAAGGACAGAGTCTACGACAAGATGATCAGCAACATTGAACAGGTCAAGGCGCGGGGGGGCATTGTCATCGCCCTGGCTACCGAGGGCGATGAGGATATTGCCAGGAAGGCTGATCATGTCCTTTACATCCCGCGAACATCACCGCTCCTAACGCCTGTGCTGGCTGTCGTTCCTTTACAACTGTTGGCTTACCACATCGCTGTGCGCCGTGGCTGTGATGTAGACCAGCCGAGGAATTTGGCTAAGAGTGTGACAGTAGAGTAGAATCGGAATGTGGGTTTTGGAATGCGGAATTAGGGCCAAGAACATCGAACTGCAGATTTTGAAATTTCTATTCCGTAATCCGCATTCTGCATTCGGCATTCCAATCACGTCTGTTTCATGACAATGCTTGAGATGATATTGGCGGCTTCATCTCCCCGGTCGGCGGCATTGCTGAGATGGCGGTAAATCTCACGCATCTTGAGCATATAAACCGTATCCGTTCCCTTGAAAAGTTCGGCTAACGCCAGATGATAAGCCTCCTCCATCTGGTTCTCGTAAGATTTCGCCTTAACGGCATGGGCTAAGGCGATCTTCGGGTAGTCTTTCAGGATTTTGACCGCATCGTTTAACTCCCTCGCCGACTTCCGAAGGATATCGACCATCTCTCTTATATGTTCGTCTCCCTTGACTCCGTAAATCTCCATCTCATCTACGGTGGTTTTGGCGTAGTCTACGACATCATCGATGGCCCGTGACAGGGCATAAATATCCTCGCGGTCCAGGGGGGTGACAAATGTCTGGTCCAGCTCCTCGATCAAAATTCTTCTCAGATCATCCGCCTCGTGTTCGACATTTCGCACGAGATTGGCATTCTCCTTTGTTCCATTCTGTGCAAAATTCCAAAGAGCCTCTAGACCCTCCAGGGTCTTGGAAGCTTGGCGAGAAAGGATCTCGAAGAATCGGTTTCCGTCTTGGCCGAATAGTCTTCGCTTTTTGAAACCAAATACCATTTTACCCTCCTTTATCGGGTTAGTAAATACAAACACATTACTAATCAGTCCATAATAATAACGACATTGATTGACAAAATCCCTCCCACCCTCCCTTTGCCTGCTTTCAGCAGGGGAAAGATACCAAAGGGAGGAGTTACCCCTCTTTGGCAAATGATTCGACGAGGCTCATCATCCTGAGCTTGTCGAAGGAGAGGGGCTATGGGAGATTTTCAGAACTAACGTCTTTCCAATTATGGGTTCCTTAGTAACTATTATTACATTTCATTTCGCTGTCCCCTCACCCCATCCCCCTCCCCTTCATCCCCTCCCACCGTGGGGAGGGGAGATTTTGGGAAGGATAGCTATCCAGGGCGGGGTGATGAAACGAGGCCAAGAAGTTGCCCGGGGCTTTCAATCACGAGATCAGCCCCCGCTTTTATCAAAGATTCTCTCTCGATTTTCTTGTTCCGATGGCCGCTCAAATATCCAATGGCGAGTATTTGCAAATATTTTTTCGCAGCTCGGGCGGCCAGGATGTCGTCCACAACATCTCCGACGTAAGCGCAGTGAGGATTCGGAATATCGATCTCCTGAACTACCCTTAAGATGGGGTAAGGGTGAGGTTTTGAGCGTCCTATCTTCTTTCCTGTTGAAAGGAAGATATGGTTTTCCTCTGCCTCACATTCGTTCAGCGTCACCATACTATCAAAATAAGGATGAAGATGAAACCGTCTGAGCGCGAGTTCTGCTTCAAATCTTGGCCGGCCACTGGCAATGCCCATGCGCACTTTCTTCCGAACGGTTAGGAGAATTTTTCGGTGGATCAACGCCCTTTCTTGCAGATAGAGTCCTTCGCCTTTATAAAACATGGGGCGTAGATGATACCGATGAGCAAATATTCTCCCCAAGTAGATCTCTTGAAAGATACGTTTTAGCAAATTTTCTCGGTCGGGATCTCCCACCCCATAGACCCAACCCTCCCAAGAAGCTCCTAAAATCCGGCCAACCCCCCTCAACCCTCCTCCTATTGATTTGATCTTTCTTAGAAAAAAAAGGAGGCCCTTCTTCTTTATCCGGATGGTTGTCTTCTCATGGATCCGGGAAGATTTTGTCTTGAGATAAGAAACAACCTCCGAAATGGAAGAGAATCTCTTCCGTTTTGGAAGAGGGGGGATACCTGAGATGGAGAGGAGATAGAGGAGGAGTCCGGAGGTCAAATCCCAGTCATTATTGAAGCCCCCTGCCGTTTTGAAGAGGGCGATTTCCTCGTTCGTGATCCAACCCCTTCTGCCTTTTTTCTTAAACCCGAGGCAGCTTTCCAGGTAAATCTGGATGGTCCGCTGAATGGTTTTGCGATAAGACTTTGAGACATCAATGAGAACGCCGTCCATATCGAAGATAAGAAGATCCAAATTCATAAAATTCCAATTATCAAATCCCAAATTACAAGTAAAGAATCAAAGGTTAAGGCTGAGGGTAAGGTTAAGAAAAAAAGATGGTTTTATAAACATTTTTTGTGTTTGAATTTTTTATGGGTGATCCAAAAATCTCAACTTCAACCTTAGGCTTAGCCCTGACCTTAACCTTAACCTTAACCTTAACCTATTTCTTCTTGACCTCTTCCATGACTGTCTGGACAAGGCTTTCCACATCTAACCCCTGCGACTGGTAGAGCTCATCCGGCTTGCCGGAACTGCCATATTGCTTGATTCCGAGCTTTCGGAAACGGACCCGCAGGCCGCGCTCTGCGATGAAGTTGGCGATGAGACTCCCCAGACCGGTCTGAATATGATGGTCTTCATAGGTGATGAGGATTCCTGTCTTAGCCGCTTTGAGGATGGCTTCGCTATCTAAATCGCTCGAACAGGAGATGTTGAGGACTTGGACCGCCACCCCCCTTTCGCTTAATTTTTGCCAGGCTTGGATGGCCTTGTGAACCATCCCTCCCATCGTGAGGATAGCCGCATCCTTTCCGTCCCGCACCAGATCGGCATGACCATACCGAAATTCATAGGGGTTGCCAAATAAGGGCGTCCCTTTCTCGGTGAGGAGGATTGGAATAAAAGACCTCCCCATGATGACGACGAAATTTCCATGGGTCTTTGCAACGTATCGAGTCACGCGATCGGTTTGGTTAGGGTCTGCGGGGACAATCGTCTTATATCCAAACAGATTTTGCATCACTCCGATGTAGTCGATACATTGGTGCGTTTTCCCATCTTCGCCCACATCGAGGCCGTTATGGGTGCAGATGAGTTTGAGGTTTGTCTCATTGATATCGTTGAGACGGTGTTGATTATACGTCTCATCCACGCCGAATACTCCAAAATCTGCAAAGAAAGAGAGAAGCCCAAGAGTGGAGATAGCCCCGGCGACGGTGGCCGTATTATGCTCCTGGATTCCTCCCTGAAAGAAATGGTCGGGAAATTGTTTACCGAATGCTGCCGTTTTGACGGAGGAGGCCAAATCACAATCGAAGACTGCCATGGGAAGGGGGGAGTCCCCTTGAACGCTGGCTTTGGCGATATCGACCAAGGCATTTCCAAAGGCTGATCGATTGTCGAGTTTCCGATCTTTTTCGTAATTTTTCGGACTCCCGATTTGGATAGAGGGAGAGGGCACCAGATATTTTCTTCCCGCAAAAGAAGGAGTTCCCCAATCCTGAATGCGCCTATATCGATCCAAATCATCTTCAACTCCCAATTCCCGGATGGCCTTCTTGTATTCCTCGAGGGTGAGGGCCTTTCCGTGAAACTCCTCCTTCCCTTCCATGAAAGAAACCCCTTTCCCCATCGTGGTATGGGCAAGGATGAGCGTCGGATGTTTAGAAAGGGCCGCTTGCCGGAATGCGGTATAGATCTCCTGAGATTGATGGCCGTCTGCTTCGATCACCCGCCATCCGTCCGATTCGAAGTTTCTCACGATATCCTGAGGCATGATCTCTTGAGTGACTCCGCTGATCTGTCTACAGTTGAAATCGATGATCGCGGTCAGGTTATCGAGACTGTATTTGACAGCGAATCGACGGGCCTCGGAAATTTGACCTTTCTGCTGTTCTCCGCAACCCATGGCGACAAACACATGAAATTCTTTTTTCAAGATCTTTGCCCCTAAAGCGAATCCACAACCCGCTGACAATCCTTGTCCCAGATTGCCGGTGTTCCACTCGACCCCCGGGATCCCTTTCTCAACATGCCCCTCAAAAGGACTCCCTGCTTTACGAAAAGCAGCGATGGCCGCCTCGATTGGAAAGAAACCCACACGGCCTAAAGCTGCATACACTCCCGGAGAGGTATGGCCATGGCTGATCACAATCCTGTCCCTGTTTGGGTCCGATGGAGATCGAGGATCGACATTGGCGTACGAATAGAGGACGAGATAGAAATCAATGGATGACATGGACCCCCCGGGGTGTCCTGATCCGGCAAGGGTGGTCATTTTCAAAATATCGCCTCTTGCCAGCCTCGCCAGCTCGGATAACTTTTCGAGAGATTTTTTATCCAGGTTTTCAGCATCGAATCTTCTTCCCTGCATCTTTTACCTCCGCTGCAATGGGTCATGACGGAAAGGGCAAACCTGAGTCCCGCAATCGGGAAAAAATTGATCGAGTTTTTGGGCTAGGGTTACGAAGCCAGTTTCGTGTGCCGTCAGTGGGCTACGGCCAAGAGACCTTAAAGACGAATAACGTAACCGAATCACGATACGGGCCCTGTACCTTTCACACTGGATGTAAAAATCAGTGACTGCGTTCCTATTAGCCTGCGGACGCTCTGGTGGTCTAAGACGCTCTGCTGTATGGTACAGGGCGGGCATCGTTGCCTTTGTCGTAAGATGAATTCGCACTTTCCAACTTATATAGATTAATCCTAATAGCATATTTGTTGCCAATTTGGGAAGAGATCAAAGTGAAGGCGACGATTGAAAACATTTTGGTACTGCGTTTTCGTTGACAATTGTTCAATTTGGATATATTGATTTAAATTGAGATTCAGGAGATCTCTCCTCTGCCGAGAGGCGGCGTTGGAATCACGGCTATGCTGGAACCGGTTTTTGTTATTGCGACAGAGTCTCCGGTGGGAGGGGTGAAGACAGGTAGCGTCTTGGATTGGAGGCATACTATGATCATCGGAGTGCCAAGGGAGATTAAAGAGGGTGAGAAGAGGGTGGGCATGACCCCACAAGGCGTAGATGCCTTAGTTGCCCACGGTCATCGCGTGTTTGTGGAAAGAAGGGCAGGGGAAGGCAGCGGTTTTTCTGACAGGGAATATAAGGAAGCTGGAGCAACACTTGTCGAAAAGGCAAGGGATATCTGGAACGAGGGCGAAATAGTGGTGAAAGTCAAGGAGCCATTGGAGCCAGAGTTTCGACTGATGAGACCCGGTCAAATTCTCTTTACCTATCTTCATCTGGCTGCGAATCGGGAACTCACCCTAAAATTGATGGAACGCCGGATCGTTGGAATCGGGTATGAAACGGTTCAGGGTCAGGATGGATCCCTTCCTCTCCTCCGACCCATGAGCGAAATTGCGGGAAGGGCCTCAGTTCTTGCAGGGGGGATGTGCTTAGAGGCGAGGCACGGAGGAAGGGGTGTTCTCCTGTGCGGGGCGTCGGGCGTTCCTCCGGCCAAAGTGGTTATTCTTGGAGCAGGGGTGGTGGGCACCAACGCCTGCAAGGTTGCTTTAGGGATTGGCGCTCGTGTGAGTATTCTTGATATCCATCCGGAAAGACTAAGCTATATCCATGACATTACGCAAGGGCATATTGCCACTTTCATTTCCAATCGGATGACGATTGGAGAAGAAATTGCAGGCGCCGACCTTGTCATCGGGGCGGTCCTTATCCCGGGCGCTCATGCACCGAAACTGGTGACTCGCCAGATGCTGAAGAGGATGCGCCCTGGTTCTGCGGTAGTGGACATCTCTGTGGATCAGGGCGGCTGTTTCGAAACCACGCGTCCCACCACCCATGAGAATCCCACGTACGTCGAAGAAGGAATTGTCCACTATTGCGTGACCAATATCCCGGGCGGCTTTCCGAGAACTTCCACGTTCGCCCTCACGAATGCGACATTTCCTTACGTCCTTGAGATCGCAGATAAAGGTTATGGAAAGGCTATGGAGGAGAATGCGGCATTGAGGAAAGGGCTTAATCTGATTGACGGGAAGGTCGTCTATCAGGCTGTCGCAGAAAGCTTTGGATTTCCTTTCATGCAAAATCCCTTTTCTCCCGCATCTTTGAAGACCCTTCCTTGATAGAATAAACGCGGTTAGAAAAAGGAGGAGTGGATATCGAAATGAGGAAGGTATCCAACAAAAAAAGGTTGACTATCGCGATCGACGGCCCTTCGGGCGCCGGAAAGAGCACAGTGGCGAAGGCGTTAAGCAAACGATTGGGCTACCTTTATACTGACACAGGAGCGATGTACCGGACTGTTGCGCTGAGGGCTAAAGAAAAAGGCATCTCTCCGGAGAATGAATCCGCGCTTAGCCAGTTGGCCGAATCCCTTTACATCACCTTCGTTACAGAAGGGGAACAAACCCACATTTTTTGTGATGGAGAAGAAATGACGGAAGCCATCCGCACCCCTGAAATCAGCCGCCTTGCCTCTTCCATCTCGAGACAAAAAGGAGTGAGAGAAGCTCTTGTCCGGATGCAGAGGGAGATAGGAAAGGAGGGGGGCGTTATTCTGGAAGGGAGGGATATCGGGACGGTGGTTTTTCCTGACGCCGATGTAAAATTCTATTTGGATGCTGAGAACGATGAAAGGGCGAGAAGAAGATATCATGAAATGGTCCAAAAGGGGGTAAACGTGAATTTGAAGGAAACACAGGAAGATTTGGCACAAAGGGACCATAGTGATATGCATCGGAGTCATTCCCCTCTCAAGAGGGCAAACGATGCCGTGTTCATCGACTCCACCTATCGCTCTGTGGCAGAGATCGTGGAAGAAATGGTCCTGGTTGTGAAGGCAAAAGCGAAAGGGAGTGAAACTGAGGATTGCTGACTGTATGGGCCTGTTCATAGGTTGATTTCAGTCAGACGATTCAGTCAGCCCGAAGTCTGTGCACCTCAGGACCCTTGCTAAAGAGGCCATGATTGAGAAGATATAATTATACTGCTCCGGCAAATCCCCATCCCCCTTCTAACCCCCCCTTGAAGAGGGAGGAACACAACGATTTCCCTCCCCTTCGAGACTGTGTCGTAATCGCCGCCCTGGCGGAAGAGACAGTCGGGTTTCAATGCTTTAGAATGCGGTCTTTTAGGAATGACTAATGGGTGCTTATGGAAAATGGAGTCATCTCATGGATCTTCAACGTCTGAATTTCACGCGTAAAAGGTTGCCGCTCTAAAGCTTTTCCACCCGACCGCCTTTTCCGCCCTATTTGGGACGGGCTTTTATAATTGTGACACAGTCTCTTCAGGGGGAGGGGAAGGGTGGGGGTGGGGGCAACAGATGTCTATTCAATTATGGGCTGATTGATAATTCGCTGCTTCTAAACAATGATGTCCTGTAGTGTATCCTATTGAAATAACATAGAAACTCTATTTAGAATGGATAGCTCTAAAAGAAAAGAATTGGCCTCAGAGACGGCCGAGTCCCGTTGAGTTCATAAGCAGGTAGATTGGGAAGTCCTCCATCTGAAAGGTCCCGGGTGGAAAGATTTCTGAAAATAAGGGAAAATCCGCGCATCGTTTTTGGGATCTGTGTCATCCGGAGAGTCTAAAGTGGTTTTTTCCAAGCTCTCAAAAAATTTGTAATTTTTTGATCGGTGTGCTATAAAGTGCTGATTAGCTGAAGAAGGGAGTTTTGAATGGACAAGGAAGAATTGGTTTCTTCCGAGGAAGAGAGAAAACAAGGTCCTCCTGGTGGAGATTCGGAGAGAAGAGACGAAAAGGAGCTTCCCCGGAGGGACGAACCCGAGGATTTTCAAGCGCTTTATGAGGAGAGTCTGAAGACCTTGGAAGAGGGTCAGATTCTCAGAGGAACGGTCATTGACATTACTCCGGACCATGTGACCGTGGATGTGGGGTATAAGTCGGAAGGACAGATCCCCATGCAGGAGTTCTTGAAAAGGGATAAGAAAGTCGATGTGAAGATCGGAGACCACATCGAGGTGTTTCTGGAGAAGAAGGAGGGTGAAGAAGGGTTATTGACGCTGTCGAAGGAGAAAGCGGACAAGATAACCGTTTGGAGGGACATCAGTAAATCCTGCCGGGAAGGGGAGGTCATTGAAGGGGAGATTGTTGGGAAAGTGAAAGGAGGGCTTTCCGTAGATATCGGCCGGATTCTTGCTTTTTTACCCGGTTCTCAGATTGATTTAAAACCTGTTCGAAATCTGGATGCCCTGATCGGCCAACGATTAAAGTTCAAGGTGATCAAGTTCAACCGGAAGCGGAATAACATTGTTCTCTCCCGGCGCGTACTTCTCGACGAAGAGCGGAAGCAGTTGAGAGACGAAACCTTAAAAAATCTGAACGAAGGAGACATTGTAGAGGGGACGGTGAAGAATCTCACGGACTACGGGGCCTTCATCGATCTGGGCGGAATGGATGGTCTTCTCCATATCACGGACATCTCCTGGGGGAGGATTGGGCATCCTTCGGAGAGACTCTCTGTCGGAGATCGGATCAAAGTGAAAATCCTTCGCTTCGACCGAGAGAAAGAAAAGGTTTCGTTGGGGTTGAAGCAGGCCCTGCCCGATCCCTGGGAAACAGTGCCCCAGAGATACCCCGCGGGTTCCCGCATCAAAGGGAAAGTCGTCAATCTGACGGATTACGGAGTCTTTGTGGAGTTGGAAGACGGAGTCGAAGGGCTTGTCCATGTCTCAGAGTTGACTTGGAGCAAGAAATTGAAACACCCCTCCAAGGTCGTCCACATCGGTGACACGGTCGAGGTGATGGTCCTTGACTGTGATCCGGTCAAACGCCGAATCTCTTTGGGGATGAAACAGGTCGAGCCCAACCCATGGGCCTTGATCGAGGAGAAATATCCGGTGGGGACCAAAGTGGTGGGGAGGGTAAAAACCGTCACCGATTTTGGGATCTTCATTGGATTTGATGAAGGCGTAGATGGGCTCGTCCATGTCTCCGAGATGTCATGGACAAAAAAGATCAAGCACCCTGGTGAACTCTATAAGAAGGGGCAACAAGTAGAAGCCGTGGTTTTGAATATTGATCGCAAAAACGAACGCTTCTCATTAGGCGTTAAGCAACTCACGGCCGATCCGTGGAAGGACGTTGCTCGGCGATATCGGAAAGGAGAGGTGGTTGCGGGAAAGGTCACCAATGTGACCGATTTTGGCGCCTTTGTAGAGTTGGAAGAGGGGATTGAAGGGCTGGTCCATGTTTCGGAGATCAGCCGGGAGAAAGTGGAGAAACCCTCGGATGTCCTGAAGGTCGGGGATACCTTATCGGCCATGGTTCTTCACATTGATCCCCATGAACGAAGAATTGGCCTTAGCATCAAAGGGCTAAAGGAAAAGACCGAGAAGGCGGAGATCGAAAAATATATCTCGGATCAGGGGTCCACTTCCCCCAGTCTCGGAGAATTGATTCAGGAAGAGATGGAGAAGCGAGGAGGAGAACTGCCAGCCAAAAAAGAGGGGGATTAATACTAATATCAAATGTCAAAGTTCAAAGTTCAAACAAAGATGAAATTTCAAAGGTCAAATGAAAGATGTTTTGATGTTTAGGCATTTGGCATTGATTTGAAATTTGCCTGCCTCCCGGTAGGTAGGGATTTTGACATTCGAACTTATTTCCCACTACACGAACTCCTGATTGCAAATCGACAAAGAGCCTAAACCTGAGAATCCGCCTTTCGAAGGTCACACCCTCTTGACATAGATATTCTTCACGATATCCCTATCCAACGCAAGCGTTGTTTCTCCAATCTGCAGGACATAGGAAGGGTTTTTCTGGTGCATCCTGAGAATGCTTCCCGGGACGATCCCGAGGGTGCTCAGCCGGTCGAGCCTCTGGTGTGATTTGGGTGCGATAAAGACGATTCGTCCCTCCTCGCCCAAACCTAATTCATCAAGAGGGGTGACAAGAGGTTTCATCTCTTTTTTGAATTTTGCGCAACATCCCCCCCTCGGAATGGGTTTCCCATGAATGCAGGTCGGCGGGTGGCCGAGAAAGGTGCAGACGCTTTCCGTCACTCCGGGGCTCAGAATGTGTTCGAGTTTACAAGCTTCTTCCTCCACTTCCTCCTCGGACATCTCAAAAATCTCATAGAGGAGCCTCTCTGTCAAACGGTGACGTCGAACGATCTCTCTCGCCTTTTCCTCCCCGCGCTCCTTGAATATCATTCGTTTCCCTTCTATTTCGAAGAGATCGTCCTTGATCATCTTGCGGAGAATGGATCTTGCTTCAATGTCCTGGGTTGTCTCAAGGAGGTGGTCCATATCAGAGACCCCTTCTTCCCTGAGGGTCCAGACGAGCTCGAGGAGTTCATCGATCCGGTCCTCTTCCACCCCGTCAACGGATGCGCCCATCCTTTGATGTAAGCCTCTTTTATGTTCAGATTCTTTGGTCATGGCTTCGCCTTTCTTCTCCATAAGGATTTTAAAAAATCGACGATGGTCGATTGCTCCTTATAGCTATACCCGCAGTGGGGACAGCAGAGGAGATTACAATTCTTTGAAAGAAGGCAACCCGAATGGCATTTCATCTCCTCGGGAGAAAATTGCTTCCCACAGAGAGGGCACCGGTAAGCGGTAGGGTTCTCCATATCACGCTCCAAAAATGTTTAATAAAAAATTTACCATCCCACCCACTCCAAAAGCAACGGGGATGATCACCGCCGACATCCATAGAGCCTTTCTTAAACCTCTTTCCTTAATCATCATAAAAAACTGGGCAATGCAGGGGATGAAAAGAGTGATGGTTACCAGGCTGACCAGAATTTGATGGGAATTGAGTTGGCCCTCTTTGGCCAAAACGAATAGGCCTGCTGCTCCGTAATCTCTTCGAAGAAATCCAATGAGGAATGCTTCCGTCACCTTAGCGGGAAGACCCAGGAAATGGACGATCAGCGGGGTGGTAGCCCTTTCTAAGAGGGTTAAGACTTCTGTTTTGTGAAGTACAAAAAGAATCACGGTGCCCAGAATGAAAAGGGGAACAGCTTCTTTCAGGTACCATTCAATCCGGGCCAGGGTCTTGACGATCACATTGGAGATAAGAGGAATCCTCAAAGGTGGAATCTCCAAGATGAAATCGGAACCTTCACCCGGAATCACCCGCGACGCCAAATAACCCACCAAGATCAGAATCCCAACGATAATAAATATCCATGTGAAGAGGTAGAGGGCAGGAAGGCTTGCAAACATCCCAAGGGTGACCCCTAATTGGGCAGAACAGGGTACCGCAAGGGCTAAAAGAAGCGTCACAATGGTCCTGTCTTTTTCCGTCTCCAGGATTCGTGTAGTCATGGTAGCCATCGTGTCGCATCCGAGACCGAGAACCATGGGCAGAACCGCCTTACCGTTTAACCCCATTTTTTTGAAGATCTGATTGGTCATCACGGCCAGTCTGGGTAAGTATCCTGAATCCTCCATCAGTCCAAAGACCAGAAAGAAACAGCCCACAATGGGGAGAACGATCGCAATGGCATACGTGAGAGCCATGGTGATGATGCCATAGGGGCCAATGAAAAATTCTTGAATGAGGGGGATAGGGATAAAGCGCTGGAAGAGAGTGGCGACGGGTGGAAGAACCCACTTTCCAAATAGGGTTTCCTCTAAGAATTTAACGCTGGTTTGTGCCCCGAAGACCCCGACAAATTCGTAGGTGCCCAAGAGGACCAGCAGAAGGATGGGAATCCCCCAGATAGGATGAAGGGCGAGGTTTCCTAAAAAGGAGGAGATGGACTTAGGCGCCTCTCCTCGCAGCCCCATTACTTTCGACAAGACTTCATCCACCTTTCGGAGTCTGGCTTGATTGATCAGATAACCGACCGAATCAGCAAGATGAGCCTGGATCTCCTGCCGGATGTTCTCAATTTGTTGAATATCATTTTCCGAAAGTTTCGTGTGAAGCCATTCGGCGAGGCTCTCGTCCCCGGAGAGCAGCATGAGTGCTAAAGAGCGTTTGGAAATAGAGGCTTCCGGAAGGAGGGACGTTATTTTTGAGAGGCCGCCTTCAATGACATCTGGATAATTGACCGAGATCGAAGAGGGGGGACGAGCCTGGAGATTTTCTTTGATCTTCTCAAGGCCTTTTTTTCTGGTGGCTACGGTTTTCAGGATGGGAGCGTCCAAGATCTCGGACAGCGTCTGCATGTTAATGTCGATGCCTCGGCTCTTCGCCTCGTCCCACATATTCAAGAGGACGATGAAGGGAAGCCCCATCTCCAATAGCTGAAGGGAGATGAGAAGGCCTCGACGAATATTCTTCGTATCGATGACCTGGACCAAATAGCTCTTGGGTTCTTTGATGAGGATGTCCCGGGTCACTTTTTCATCTTCTGACATTGGGATGAGGGAGTTGACTCCAGGGGTGTCAAGCACCTGAAACTTCTTCCCATGAGCGGACAAAGTGCCAGTAGATACTTCCACGGTCGTCCCGGGATAGTTTGAGACGGTGACGTATTTGCCCGTGAGATAATTGAAGATGACCGACTTCCCAACATTCGGATTTCCAATGAGAATCAATTTTTCCCTGGAGACATCGGTCCATCTTAACGTTATTTTGCCGGGAGGTGTCATCCGCTAACTCTTTCTCCTGACGGTTCTTCTCCTCCGGTTGCATTCCTCACAACGACCATAGAGTTCCAGGCGATGATCAGAGATCTTAAACCGGTGACGTTGCGCAATTCCATTCTGAAGGATTTCAAGCGTTTGGTCCTCGAATTCAATGATCTTTCCGCAGTCGAGGCATATCAGGTGATCATGATGGTCGCCCTCCGAAGCGGGTTCATACCGGGTCTCCCCGTCGCCAAATTTTCGTTGGGTTGCCAGACCGAGACGGGTGAGCAGCTTCAGGGTGCGATAAACGGTTGTGTAGCCGATTTTAGGATCTGTTTTGACAACTTGGGCATAAATCTGCGCGAGGCTCTTGTGACCGGAAGAATTCAGGAAGATATTGAGGATTTCTTCCCGTTGTCTGGTTGCGTTCAGCCCCTCTTTGGAAATCCTTGCCTTAAACAAATCGGCCTTCATCGGCATGCCTATTTGAAATTGAATTTCAATTTCACATTAACCCATTCCCTTTCATTTGTCAATTCTAAAATTGACCTTGCTTTGGCGTTCTGTTAAGATTTTTTACAGGAAGGAATACAACGTGATGGCGTCTCATAATAGTCCGAGTTTAGAAGTGTACGAAAAGATTGTCACCCACAACGACTTTGATGGTATCGTCAGCGCCTCTGTCTGTTCATGGGCATTAGGAATCCAAAAGGTATTCTTTGCGGGTCCGCTTGCCATCACCCGCTCTCAAATCACGATTACCGAGAGAGAGGTGGTCTGTGATTTGCCATACCCTCTGCAATGCGGACTCTGGTTCGATCACCACGAGGGAAATCTTCAGGAACTGGCACTCCGCAAGATCGATCCGAAATCCGTTCCTGGCCGATTCGATTTGAAACCGAGTTGCAGCCGGGTGGTTTTTGAATATTTTTCTGAAAGAGGGGATCTCCCCGCCTATTTTCTGGACGCGGTGGAGGAGGCGGATGCTATCGATAGCTTTTCATATTCTTCGGCAGAGGATTGGAGAAGAGAAACCCCGGGGAGGGTGATTGACTTGACTTTAAAGGTCTCTTTTCCATCTGCCAATGATCAGGCCAGCCACATGAGAAATTTAGTTCAACAACTTCGAGACCGTCCGATTGAAGAGGTGTCTCATCTCGATTTTGTTCAGAGAGGGTTGAAAAAATATAGAGAAGAAGAAGGACGGATGCTTCGAATCATTGAGGGTGCTTCTTATTTCGGCGATCAGGATGAGAAGAAAGAGGTGGTCGTCATCGATCTCACCCCTTTTCAGCGGAGGCCCCACGTCATCAGAAACCTGGCCTTCTTGATCTACCCAGAGGCATTGGCGGTTTTGGAAGTCTATAGTTTGATGGATCATCAGGGCGTGAAGAGTAACGACATGGGGGTCTCCATGTCCCTCTCCATCAACGGAAACAGGCACGACCGGAATAAGAATATCGGCGAGATCATGCGAGCGCTCAACATCGGAGACGGTCACCCGGGAGCGGCCGCAGGGACGGTTCACTGCAAATCGAAGCAGGAGATGCTGAAGAAGAAAAAAGAACTGCTCGAACAGATCTTTGCACTCTGGTCTTCCCAATAAGACTTAAAATAAATGACGCAAAGAATGGCAAACGGGAAATAGGCAATTGGAAATGGGAGATTCAAAAGGGAAGGGGCCTTCAACATTTTCTAAGGCCCCTTCTCCAATTTTCTATTTTAGGAAGAGCGATTCGTAGGCTTTTGCTCCCGCTTTGTACCCTGCCTCATCTTTACCCCATTCTGTATGGCACCCGTTGCATGAATTGGGGACAACATTTTTCGGGTCTTTCTCGAACATCTCCAAACTGATTCGAGGTCTGATGATTCTAAAGTCGTGGGAGTGAATATCTCCGGCTTCGGCTGAAGAAGCGGTTTTTACCATATGGCAGGAGGAACATCGGCTGGTTCCCCTGGTCTCCGGGGCATAGTTGTGCTTGGTATGGATCCGGATGGCCCAGGGATTGGCAAACGTTTGATTTTTGCCGTGGCAGGAGAGACAGAGCGTATCATTATAGTCTGCCTTGACCAGTTGGGACCGGCTGGGTCCTCCATGGGGGTTGTGACAATCAAAGCAGAGAACGCGTGCATAGAAATGGCCACTCTTTTGAAAGTCAAGCCATTGTTGATGCTGCGATTTGGAATGGGCCTGCGGATCTCCCCAGATGCCGGGCTTAAACTGGTAATAGTTGGATAAGGGCTCTCCTATTTTGTAGGGCTTGTTATCTTTGTCGTTCCAAGGAAACTCAAAAGTCCCATTGGGAACGCTCACCCCCCTCGAATGGCATTGCCCACACACTTCCAGACTTCGTTCGTAAGATAGTTTTCGAGGATGGATGATTTTCCCCTTTGCCTTGGGAGATTTGATGTGTTCGGAGGCTGGGCCGTGACATTTTTCACACCCAATATTGAGTTCGACATATTTGGATTCATATCCTCTGTCAACCTTCTTCAATTCGAGGCCGGTATTATGGCAACCCGCACAGCTCATGTCAAAGGATTTCTCGGCAGGGGGTTGTTTGAGACTCCCATCCTCACCATACCAATCTTGTAGATTGTAGGGAACCCAGCGCGCAGTCGCTTGGTTCCATTGGAGCGGGAGGATGTAGTGGCGATTTCCAATCTTGACTTCATAGCGCTGTTTCCAGCCCCATCCCCCAAAGGTCCTCGCCACGTTATAAGTGACTTCTTTCGTAAGATCTCTGGCATCGACTAAGATGGCTTGATGGACATCTCCGGGTCCATCCTCCAATTTGACAATGACTTCGGGGATGTTTTCAGCTTTTAATTTAATCATACCTTTCCAATCGACCACAAGGGTATCGTTGGTGCGGCTCAGGATTTGTTGAGATTTGTTGTGAAGGGTATCCTTCCACATCTCATAGATCGAACCATGGCAGGGCATGCATTTTTTAGAACCGACATAGGTAGCCTGAGCCATCGTCAAGGAAGGCACGAAGAATAGAATAGAGAGGAAAAGCAGTCCAGTCAGTGCCAAAGATTTCTTCATCAAATCTACCTCCTTTTGCTCAGGGAATTTAAGAATCCAAATTCCTTCATCTCCTTTGCGTTCATTCCCCCTCTTTCTTTACTACGGATAGGCTAGGAGCCCTTTTCTCGACAGGGCCACATGCTCTTCTTTTGCGATGTGGGGGTGATGGCATCGGGTGCAGGATTTCAGGGCATTCTCCCTCGCTATTTTACCACCCTCCTGGGCATTTGAACCCATCATCATCTCTTGATATTTTTCACCCGGGCCGTGACAGGCCTCACACCCCACATTTTTTTCTAAGTAGGTTTTCTTTTCCGGGTCATAGCCGGTGGCATGGCAGGGAACACATTTGGTTCTATCCTTTTCATTTTCGATGAGAGAAAAAGCCTTTGTTGTCATGGGGGACTTTCTCCAGGCGTTGATCTTTTCCTTGTTAAGATCCTGATGGCATCCGAGGCAGGATTCGGAGCCGACATAACCTGCCTCTTCCTGAACAAAGGCGGTTTTCTTAGGGGCGGTTTCTTCGGGTAGCATAGGCGCTGTCTTTTCCCAGTTTCGAATAAAAGCTACCAGTTGATGGATCTGTTCCGGATTAAGCGGACCTCCTTCATTGTCGCCCAGGGCGACCATTCCCGTTCCGGGGATTCCCCGTTCAATGATTTTATAAAGGATCGTGTCATTGACCGCCTTGAGGTAGTTTTTTGAGTTGATGGCACGGATTCCCCTCTGAGGGGCTCCGTTCTCCCCATGGCATCGGGCGCAATGTTTCTGGTAAAGAATTTTTCCCTTTCCGGCGGCCTCCACTCTCATCTGCTCCGCCTCGACTCTGACACGATGGGGCTCCAGGAGCCAATAGACGGTCAGGAGGGCAGCTGTGGCCACTGTCAATATCGTAGCGATCCATATCTTCTTTTCCATTAGGTTCTCAAACATCCTAAACCTTGACCAGCTGGGAGGGGTCGAACTTATTTCTTTCAATCCCGCTGACTGTATCAATCACGACGTTTCCAGCCACGATTTGAAGCTTATAAAGATCTAATGGGCGTGGAGGAGGGCCCGCAACCACCTCTCCAAATTGGTTGAATTTAGCTCCATGGCAAGGGCATTCGAATTCTTTAAGAACCGCGTTCCAGTTAACGATGCAGTGGAGGTGGGTGCAGACAGAGGAAATCGCTAAAAATCCTCCTTCTGTTCTCACAATAAAGGTTCTCTCCTTACGAAAGGGGATAACCTCGCCCACTTTAAAGTCGGTCACCTTACCGGCGATAAAAACGGTTTCAATTTTTCCTCCCTTTCGCCTCGGCCAGAGAAAGGCAAAGGTGCCGGCAATCAACTCACCGACGACCACAGCCGCTGCGGCAATCCAGGCATACGCGATAAATCTCCTCCGGGAGATAGGTTTTTTGTCAGCCTGTGAACCAGGGTCCTTTTTCTCTTTCATCATTTCCATGGTAGGACAAAACTCCAATTGGGTCCTCTAAAGAGGGACCCGATCATTGTGAAGATGAGAGCGCCGAAAATGAACACGGTAAATAAAGTAATCAATATTTTCCGTTTTTCACCGCCGATGAAGATTTGATTAAGAAGAGACGTGAATCTGGTTTTCGGCTTCCTATCGATATAGGGGATCAAGAAAAGCCATACGAAGAGGAGTAGAGGAAGGACAATGGCTGGAATCACAGGCTTATTTGTGTAATGGATCAGTTCCTGAATTCCTGTAAAATACCAGGGTGCCTTTCCGGGATTCGGGGTCAGGAGGGGATTTGCAAGATCTTCTAATGGGGCATCGAAGAAGAGGGAAATCAGTAAAAGGGCGAAGGCCACGGCTAACGAGCAGATTGTGAGGAGAATGATGTAATGCGGAAAGGTCTCGACCGTGTCTTCCGGGGCCTTCTCCACCATCGGTGAGGTCCCTTCCACAATCTCCATGAGACCATACGTCTTGTTGGGATCTCTGACGAAAATTTTTTCCTGATCCTTGTCCATTTTAAATTTCACCCTTCATGTTGAATCCGGAAAGCCCCTCACCCTTTCCCTCTCCCCATTGGGGAGAGGGCGGGGTGAGGGGAACTCCGAAATCCGCAATATTACAATGGTCCCGATATTCCTCCGTCTTTTCTCACTCTCCAAAAATGGACGACCATCAGGGCACCCAGTATAAGAGGAAGCTCGACGCAGTGCACGACATAAAACCGGAGCAAGGCCTCATGGCCCACTTCATCCGCCCCAAGGAGAAAGAAACGGACATAATTTCCGATAAAAGGAGTATAGCTCATGATGGTCGTCCCTACGGTAATTCCCCAATAAGCGAGCTGATCCCAGGGGAGAAGATATCCCGTATAGCTAAGGGCCAGCGTGAGGATCAGTAGAATGATTCCAATGACCCAATTGAACTCCCGGGGAGGCTTGTAGGACCGTGTGTAGAATACCCTCACCATGTGGAGGAAGACCGTTACCACCATTCCGTGAGCGGACCATCGGTGCAAATTTCTTAAAATCTTGCCGTTGAAAATAAGGGCCAATGCCTGCATATCGAAGTAGGCCCTTTCAATAGAAGGCGTATAATGAAACATCAGGAGTATGCCGGTGACCGTAAGGATGATGAAGAGAAGACAGGAGATCCCTCCCAGGCAGAAGGTATAAGAGAAACGGAGACCGTGACGTTTTATCTTGGCCGGGAAGACATGGAGGAAAAAGTTGTTATAGATCAACAGGGAACGTTTCAGATCAGTATCGGGCATCCCCGTCCGGAAGATTGAACGCCAAAATGCTGAATCTGTAATGCGCTGAACAATTCTTTTCTTCATTTTTTTTCAGTATACCATAGCTCTGTCAGAGAGCCTTGAAAAAATAATGATTTCTGTAACATTAGGTGGCATCCACCCTGTAAAAGGCAGATTCACGATGGTATTCTTCCATCGCAATGGTTCCAGTAGGACATCGTTTCACACAGAGGCCACATTGGATGCAGCGCGATTCGTCTTTGAAGATGACCGACGCCACGTTGAGTTTTTGAGCTTCTTCTAAGGAAACTTTGTAAAGGGATTGAACCAATTTGGAGAGCTTTTCATCTTCCTCTATTTCATCGAGTCTTGCCATCCGAAAGCAAGATTTTGGGCAGATATCGACACACCCACCGCAGAGGATACATTTCGTTCGGTCGAAGACGGTGAAGATGTGGCACTGGAGACACCGCACAGCCTCCTTTACCGCCGCCTCTCTGGAAAAGCCCAATTCCACTTCTCTATCCATGGACCCTCTCTCCTGAACAGGAAGAATGTCCATTCTCTGTCGAGGTATTTTCTCCAGGTCGGGGTCGATTTGGACCTCCCGAATCGCGGTGAAGTAAGCGGGCTTCTTTTGGAATACTTCTCCACTCAGATACTTGTGAATCGAGAGTGCCGCCTTCCTTCCATCGGCGATCACCCGTATCACGTCCCTGGGGCCTGTGACAAAGTCTCCTCCGGCGAAGATACCGCGCACATTCGTCTCAAACGTTTCTGGATTGACGGACAGGCGATCCCATTTGGAAATTTCGAGACCGATCTCTTCGGGAAGGAAGGAGATGTCCGGCGATTGACTGACGGCAGGTATGAGGAGATCGATATCGATGTCGAATTCAGTTCCTTCAACGGGGATCGGCCTTCGGCGGCCATCCTTTTCGGGGTCGCCCAATCGGTTTCGAATACATTGGACCCCTGAGACCTTTGTTCCGTCTCTCGAGAGGACCCGAACCGGCTGGGTGAGGTAATGTACCTTGATGCCTTCCTCTTCCACCTCCTCTAATTCCCTGGGATCAACTGGCATCTCCTCTCTGGTCCTGCGATAGAGAATGAAGACTTCCTTTGCGCCCAATCGAAAAGAAGAACGGGCTGAGTCCATGGCTGTATTTCCGCCTCCGACCACAGCCACTCTTGAGCCAATTCTTGGATTCTTTTCCAGATTGACTATTCGCATGAAGGTCACGCCGTGGATCACCCCTTGAAGATCTTCCCCGGGGATTCCCAATGTTTCAGCCTTATGCGCCCCTGCGGCGATATAAACGGCATCGTACCCCTTCCTCAAAATCTCTAAATTCAGATCTTTTCCGATGGGAGCGTCTGTGAGGATTTCCACTCCCAATTGCCTCACCTCCTCAATCGCGCGTCCTACCACTTCTCTCGGAAGACGGTAAGAAGGAATACCGACATTAAGCATTCCACCTGGAATGGGGAAAGACTCGTGGATCGTGACAGAATAACCGAGCCTGGCGAGGTCATTGGCGGCTGAAAGCCCGGAGGGACCGGCACCGATGACCGCCACCTTTTTGTCCCTTATTCCGGCCGGTGTTTCTTTTTGATGGACATGAGTTTCGAAGTCCGCACAAGCCCTCTTCAATGAGCAGATGGAAATAGGAAGGTCGAGCAGGAGACCTCTTCGGCATTTTTCTTCGCAGGGGTGGACACAGATCCGGCCCAGCATAGCGGGGAAGAGGTTGTCGCCGCGGTTAAGCCCAAAGGCCAGATTGTAATTCTCTTGTCGGATCGCTGAGATGTATTGGGGAGCACGGGTATTCACCGGGCAGGCATTTTCGCAGCCGATGTTTTCTTCAAACCAGCGTTGATTCGGAATTTGAACACGAAATCGATTCATATGAGGTCGATTCACCCCGTTAGAAATCTGCCCCGCTGGAATTTCTAACGGGGTTCACGATGCCTTGAATTTAGAATCCCTAAGGAAATCAGAGACTCCCAAACGCATCTCGCTAAGACGATTGAAATAGATGGAGGCGAGCTTCTTCATAATCTCCATCCCCATTTTCGGATCCCTTTCCATGTCCAATCTAACAACGCCCGCATCGATGACTAATACTTTGGAGGGCTTTAAGCATGTGGCCGTCATATTGTAACGGAAAGGCTCAATGAGGGATGGGATCCCGAAGGCCGCTCCCTCTTTCTCGACCTTGGAGGTCAAAAAGTCAAATTTTTCCGCAGTCTTCACCGAAAGGGCGACCATGCCTTCGATCAGGACGTAAAGGTGATTCGCTTCATCTCCCTGGCGGAAAATTATTTTCCCTCCTGGGAGGGATTCAACAGAGGAATCGGAGAGCAAGATGTTCAACTGGGATTCGGTGAGGGTCCCAAATAATTCCGTCTTTCTTAACCAGTCTGTAGAGACCATCTTATCTTACCTCATTGAAAGTCCGAAATCCGAATATCGAAATCCGAAACAAATTCAAAATTCAAAATTCAAAATCTAAAAGCGTTCTTACCTGTTTCAATGCCTTGTGTTTTGAACATTTGTGTTTGTTTCGAATTTCGGATTTCATGCTTTGGGTTTCCGTCTTAAGATTAGGGCATTCCCCGGTTGAGATACCCCATCAGATCGACCATTTCCTTCCCGTCGATTTTTTGCCAGGGCACTTTAGCTTTCCTCATTCCCTCCAACATATTCGGCCCGTGATTCCACATCATCTGGGCCATGAAGATGGGAGAGATCTGGCCTTTCAGACCGGACAGGTCAAGCTTTTTGGAACCCTTCGCGTGGCAGAGGCTGCATTGTTTCTTGACAAAGATGGTTTTTCCTATTTCAGGATCGCCCGGCTCGTCAAAATATCGGGTTGAAAAAAGATAGGCGACCAGATCCGCCATCTCTTGAGGGGAAAGGTTTTCCCGTCTCATCCCTTTTTCTTCCATCTTCCTCCACATTTCATGGGAATGGTTCCACATCATCCCTGCCAACTGGCCTAAGGTCCTTGGAAATTCTTTTTTCCTCGCTAAATCGACTTCCGCTCCCGGTCCATGACACCGGATGCATCCCTTTTCGGCAAACAATTTCTCGCCCGTCTTGGGGTCGCCTGGCTCCAGATAAACCTTCTCCTTCTTAGGACTGACACCTCTGATATAGGCGATCAGGTCGACCATTTCATTCCCGCTAAATTCAACCCAGGAAAGCCCCTTTTTCCTCATCTCCTGTTCCATCTGGGGAGAGTGGTTCCACATCATCTGAGCCCATACAATCGGGTTGGTATACATTCCCCATCGACTGAGGTCTCCCGTCATCCCTTCTTTCACCGAATGACACTTAATGCAATCCTTCGTCTCCAGCAGCTTTCTCCCTTTTTGCGAATCTCCTGGTTCATCCATATACCGGATGAAGTAAAGAAAGGCGAAAAGGTCCGCCATCTCCTTCTTTTCCATTTTGAGGATGGGGATCTTTCGTGCTTCCATCCGCCCCCACATTTCGGGACTGTGGTTCCACATCAAAGCCGCAAGCTGAGCCTGGCTAACGTAAGCTTGTGGGAGGGTGCCCAGATCAGGTCCTCCCTTGCCCCCTTCTCCCCAAATGGAATGACACCGGCTGCACCCTTTTTGATAGAAAACCTTCCATCCCTCTTTGATGTCTCCCAGGAGGAGGTACTCTCCCTTTTTTTCTGCTCCTGCTGCCTGATCGAAAGAGATCCAATTTCCACTCAAAAAGAGGAAACTGAGAAAGAACCAGATACCGATGCGTCTCATTTCGTTCCCTTTCTATTTCTTCCCCACCCGACTTCTCCTCTCGAAGGGGCAGGGCGGGAGGGGGTGGATCCTTAAGATTTCTTCTTGGGAGTACGGATATATTCAAGCAGATCAGCCAACTCACCCTTCTTAAACCGGGGCCAGGGAATCCCTTTTTCCTTCATCGCGTTTTCGATCTCAGTGCTATGGTTCCAGATGCCCGCCACAATTTCCATAAGATTGGAAACCCTTTGGTACTTGGAGAGATCGATAGTCATTAATTCACCCGGTTTCCCGTCTAAACCATGACACTTGGAGCACCCCAGTTCCGAAAAGGCTCTTTTGCCGCTGATCGAGCTTCCGGGTTCGTCGATGAAATGGAGGAAGTAGAGATAGGCCATCAGATCGGCCATCTCCTTCGGGGTGAATTTCGGAATTCCTGTTTCGGTCTGGGCCATTTTAGCAAAGACCGTGGGTCCTTTATTCCACATGATCGAAGCAATTTGAGTGAGGCTTTTATAGAAGGTCTTTGCCTTCTTGCCAAGATCCTCTGCCACCTTTCCACCCTCGCCTCGGATGGCATGGCATTTCATACAACCCTTTGAAATAAAGACCTGCTTACCTTCTTTCGGGTTTCCTGGTATGATAAAAGCTGTTTCCTTTGGCCCTTTCGCATTCATTTTGATATATTCCAAAAGATCCATCATCTCCGTTCCTTCAAAGACAGGCCACTTCATTCCAATCTTGACCATCCGGGCAATCATGACGGGACCGTGATTCCAAATGGACTGGCTCAAAAAGACTGGAGAGATGTTCTGTGGAAATTGATCCAGGCCCGGTTCTCCTTCCTTACCTTTACCAATTAAAGGATGGCAGTTATTGCAGCCTTTTTCATTAAAGACATATTTTCCTTGGGTAGGGTTCCCAGGCTCATCAAAGAATTTGAGGAAATAGAGATAACCGGAGATTTCGGTAATTTCTTCCCCGGTTAAATTCGGCTTTATCATTTTTGCCCGCTCCATCCCCGTGGTCATCGAAGGGATATGGTTCCAGAGTTTTCCAGCCAGATCCAATTGGGTATCCCCCAAATCGATCTTCCCCAGATCCGGCCCCACCTTACCCCCTTCTCCTTTGAGGGCATGACATTTAACGCATCCTTTACCGACAAAGAGACGAGCTCCTCTGGTCGGATCCTGAGGCAGGGGGGGTTGTGCCAAAAGAGACGAGGCGATCAGGAGAACGACCACTCCCACAGGGATCATGGTTTTCATCATAAAGACACTCCTAAGGACGACAGTGAAAATTGCAAAATTAGCAATGCAAAATTAACAATGTAAAATTAGCAATGGGGGAGGGTTCTTGTCTTCATTGGTCATTGCTAACTGATTCTTGCCCATTTTGCATTGATCTTTATTCAACGCCGAGGCCTGGCAAATATGTTTTAATTCTTTCTTGAACTTCGGCCATCGATTTTTCCCTTCCTTCCCTTATCTCCCAGATAGAGACGATGGGAAAGATTTTGGTGAATATCATATAGAGAAGGATAAAGAAGGAAAGGCAACCAGCCAAAATAGACCACTCCACCCATGTGGGCGAATAGATCACCGCTTCGCTGGGGACCCTGGGGTTGGTCAAGGTCGGTACGACGATCACAAATCGTTCCAGCCACATGCCGATGATAATGGATATGGAAGCGATTAGGGTGCCCAAAGGTGTTCGCGTCTTTCGAAGGCTTAGAATGGGTAGCGGAATGACAAAACAGAATAAGAACATTCCCCAAAAATACGGTGCAAATCTTCCTATAAATTTTGACCAGAAAATGGTCATATGAATGGGTTCGCCGCCGTAGTAGACTGTAATGTATTCGGTGAAGGTGAAGTAGAACCAGAGAAGGGTCATCACGAGGAGGAGAATCCCGAGGTTATTGAAATGGACAGGTCTGAGATAATCCTCCAGGTGGTAAACTTTTCGGATTACATTCATGGCTACGATGAGCCCGGCTATCCCCGAGAAGATGGCGCCGGCGACGAAGTAGGGGCCGAAGATGGCGCTGTGCCACATCGGTTGAATGGTCATGGCGAAGACAAAGGACACGACCGTGTGGACGGAGATAGCGACTGGAATCACCAGAATGGCCATGAAGGCGATCCCCTTTTCTAAAAGTCGATGCTGTTTTTCTGTCCCCTGCCAACCGAGCGCGAATATCCGGTAAAACCATTGCCACTTCCCCGCATGATCTCTGAGGAGAGCGATATCCGGAATCAATGGAATGAAAAGATAGATCGAACTGGCAGTGAGATAGACGGTAATGCTCGAGAACGTCCCAGAGCAGGGGGGATCGGAATTGAGCAAATTGGATGATATTCAACATGCGGTCGGGCCTTCCGAGATCCATCAAGATATTGCCCACGCCGAAAAATAGGACAAGAACCGTGATCACTTCTGCGGATCGGGTGATCGACCTTCTCCATTCCGCCTTGGCGAGACGAAGGATGGCAGAGATGAGGGTCCCGGCGTGGCTGATCCCGATGAAGAAGACGAAGTTGGTGATGTAGACTCCCCAAAAGATCGGCCTCGCCAGTCCGGTCACACCGAGTCCATGGCCGTATTGATAAAGGTAAGCCGATACAGCCCAGAGGATGATGGCGATGAGGATGCAGAGGGTGAGGTAGAATGCCTTTCCTGTCTTTCTGATAGGCTCGAACAGAACGGCGTCTTCTTCCAATCTTCGCTCTTTTTCTTCCATCACATCCCCTCTGATAGATAGATCACCTTAGGCTCCGTTCCTAACTCTTCCATCAGCCTGAAGGCTCTCCTCTCGCGTGAAAGGGTTGAGACGACGCTGTTGGGATCGTTCAGATCGCCGAAGTACATGGCACCGCTCGGGCATGCCTGGACGCAAGCCGGAATATAATCTTCGGGCAGAAGATCTCTTCCTTCGATCTTTGCCTTTTCTCTTGCTCGGAGGAGCCGGTGGCTGCAGAAGGTGCATTTTTCCACCACCCCTTTCGTTCTGACTGAGACATCTCGATTAAGGGAGCCCTTCAGCTCCTTTGGCCATTCGGGTGGATACCAGTTAAAGTATTTGACGGTGTAGGGGCAGGCGGTGGTGCAGTAGCGGCAACCAATGCATCGGTGATTGATCTGTCCCACAAGCCCTTCTTCATTGATGTAAGTAGCATTGACCGGACAGACTTTAGTGCAGGGAGGATTGTCGCAATGCATACAGGGGCGTGGAAGAAGCCTCGCTTTAATATGAGGATATTCTCCCTCAATATAAGGTATGAGTTCGATCCAGTGAATCGTTCGGCCCTTTGCCGACTCCGGCGGCCCGATAATCGCTACGTTGTTCTCGGCCTGGCAGGCAACCACGCAGGCCTGGCAGGCCGAGCATTTGTCTAAGTCAATCACCATTCCCCACCGATGCATCTAAAACCCCTCAAATTCGAAGCACGAAATCCGAAATTCGAAACAATCCTAAATGACCAAAATGAGAAATCCAGAACATTGCTGTTTTGAGAATTTGAATTTGGAATTTGTTTCGGATTGGTCCGAGACGGACGCTTCGCCCGATATTCGGATTTCGAATTTCATATGATCACAATCAGGCCTTATAGATTTTCACGCGACTGGATTCGTTGACCGGATATCCAGTCAACGAATCCAAGTCTCCGTCGATGAGTCGATAAGGATTTTCTCCGAAGTCTTTGGACCAACGACCTCCAGAGGTATGTCCTTCTCCGAATGGTACGCTCACTACATCCGGCATGGCTCCCTGATACAGTTTTGCCCTAGCCTTCATCTTGCCTTTTGGCGATTCGATCCATACCCAGTCCTCATCCGCAATCCCGAGCCGTTTCGCTGTCTCTGGATTGATCTCCACCCAGGTCTCCCACCGCTCAAATACATAAGATCCGACACTCGCCTGGAGCCAGGGCTGATTGGCATTGCGGCTTCCTGTCAAGGTCATCGTTCTGAATACATTAAAATGGAACGGATACTCCTTTTCATCGGTCCCTTTTTTTGATTCCTCCCAGTGGGGGAAGAAAGACAAATCTTTAAGATTTGTTGAGCTAAAGGTAGGATCAATTTGCTTCAATGCCTGTGAATAGAACTCGAATTTTCTTGAAGGCGTCCTAAAAACCCGATCCCATTCCTTGAAGTCATAGATGGGGTCCCACCATCCGCCTCTCTCCTGAAGTTGTTTCCAGAACTCTTCAAACGTTTTGTACGAAGGTGCTGCCCAGCCTCCCCTCTCAAGAAGACGGGTCCATGCCTGTTCGAACTGGAGGCCGAACGTATCGCCCCGTCGGGTGTCAAAAACCCCTTTGAGCCCGTAAAGCAAAATCTCTTTGAAATCGGTCCAAGGGAAAGCCTTCTGAATTTCTCCCCCGAAAGATTTGGCCAGATGAAGAAGTACATCCCCTGTCGCTTTCGTCTGATAGAGGGGCTCGATCACGGGTTGCCGGATCCCCAGAACGGGGAAGCCGTTGTTCAAAAAGACTGGATCATCCTGCCACCTTTCAAGCGGGGTCCGGTCGGGCAAAACGAGATCCGCCATTGACGTGGTGTCATCCATGCAGGGAGAGAAACTAACAATCAATGGAATCTGGGCAAGGGCCTTTGAGAAAAGCTCCGGACTCGGATTTGAAAAGAGAGGATCGGTATAATAAAGAAATAAGACTTCTGGACGATAGGGTTTTCCTGAAATGACATTCCTGGCAAAGAGATAGGGTTGCTGGAGCATCGAGAGGGACTTCTTCCCGCCGTCGATTCTCTCCACCTGCAGCCCCCTCTGAGCGATCGCATCTTTCCCAACTGGCGGCAGCGATTGAAGAGGAACGGTCCTCGGTATGAGGATCCCGCCCGAAGCATCGATGTTGCCAACCAATCCATTCAGGATTGAAACGGCCATTTGGTGAAAAGGACGATCCCGAAAACCTATGGCAAGAGAAGGCTGGTTTGAGGCAAACTCCCGGGACAACCGGATGATGGAATCAATGGGGACACCCGTTCGCCGAGAGACGACGTCAGGGTCGTATTCTGAAAGGACAAACTCCTTAAAGCCGAGATGCTCCCTTCCAACTGGATCCGTCCAATTCTCAAAGCCGAAAGTAAGGTTGGACACAAAATCCTTATTATACAGGCCCTCTTTGATCATCATCGCGGCAATACCAAGGGCCAATAATCCTTCTCCCCCTGGCTGAATGGGAACCCATTCATCGGCCTTGATACCGGTGATGGAGAGGCGAGGTTCAATCTGAACCAACTTTCCTCGACGTTCGGGGTTTCCTCTCCTAAATTGGCCGTAAGCACTCAGCGCTTGCACAGGAGACCAGTAGGATTCCAGGAGCCCCGAGCCAAAGGAGAGGATATAACGGGCCTTTTCAAAATCGTAAGCCGGCGGCCCGTAAATCCCCTGTGTTAAGAAGAGGCCCTCGTTCGGTGGTCCTTCCCACTGGAATTGATTGTCAATATAGTTGGGTGACCCATAGGCTTCTAAGAAGCGCTCCCAGAGTGACCTCATCAATCCTCGGTATCTTCCACCGAGAACCACAAGACGGTGGCACTCTCCATTTTTCCGGAGCTTTTTTAAGGGTTCGATAAGGGTGGACAGAGCTTCATCCCACGAGATGGGCTGCCATCGACCTTGGCCTCTCTGGCCAACCCTCTTCAGAGGAGTACGAATACGATCAGGGTCGTAGAGGCCTTGAAGCCCTGCAATTCCTTTGGGACAAAGGGTTCCACGGTTAACCGGATGGAGAGGGTTCCCAACGATATTGACGGCCCATCCGTCGATGATTCTGGCCAGTACTCCGCACCCCCCCATGCATTGCCCGCAGATGGTGGGAACCCACTTTTCAACACCGGGAGGATTTAGATTTTCCGCAGCCGGAAATTGGGACCATTTCCAGAAACCACCCCCCAGGGCAATGGCGGTTCCGGCCCCTGCACCCATCTTTAGAAAATCTCTACGATTGATCTTCATCGTATACTCACCAAACTCCAAATTCCAAATCCCAAATCCC
The DNA here is from genome assembly GCA_963765435.1 of uncultured delta proteobacterium. GTDB lineage: Bacteria > Desulfobacterota > BSN033 > BSN033 > UBA1163 > UBA1163. Next base: position 955,401 of record CAVXWK010000001.1, on the reverse strand, counting down.
AAATAAATCCCAAGCCCCAATTTCAAAATTCAGAAACGATTTCGTTTGAATTTTTGAATTTTGCAGATTGGAGCCTATTTGGAATTTGGTCCTTGTCATTTCGTGCTTATCTTTTCTTCGTTCGCTATACATGGCAAGCTAAACAATCATTGGTTACTTTGTTCTCCGTATGGCAGTTCATGCACCAATTCATCGTCATGTTCACCCATGGCTTGGAGGGTGGTCGCTCGGTCTCAGCAATATTCCCATGACAGGCCTGGCAAGGGAGTTTGCCTAATACCACATGGCGGCGATGGGAAAAGAAGACGTGATCGGGTTCTCCGTAAATCCGTTTCCAGGGAATCTCTTCTCCTTTTTTAGCAAATTGCCTGATCTTTTCCTCCTCTGGATTTTTTGTGATGGCTTCTTTGTGGCACTCCAGGCAGACACTCCTATCGGGCATTCCGGAGAAGTTTTGGGTTTTAAAATAACGGTGGCAAGAGTCACACTCTAACCCCTGTTCGAGATGTTTCTTGTGGTTAAAGGAGATCGGTTGTTCAGTCTTGGAGCCGATACCCAGACTGATGAGGAGGAAGAGCAAAAAGAACCCCACTACCAATCCAAAAAGGAAGAATTTCATACCGAGAGCCGCCGGGTCAGTATCGGGCTATTCGGAGAATCGCCCGGTTCCAATATGTTGGAGCATATATAATTATCGTACTTGGAATGCATTCTACGGAGAAGGACTTTACATATCAATACAATAAATTACGTATTTTCAAGGAGAAAAAACTGTATTTTGAAAATGCGTCTAAATTTTCTTGAAGGAGCCCTGTTTCCAGCCCTGATATTCCTCTTCACGCCTGAAGCTGCGTTCAACATAGCTAACGTGGCTGAATTCCCCTGCCTCAATGGGGATGGCCACCTTCATCAAAAGGGTGAAGATGAGGAGCCCGGTTGCCCAGATGCCGAAGGACACCATGAGTTCTAAGTGATTAGGAAAATATTCAAAGATTTCGCCAAGAGGATCCGGGACAAACCCGGGTACGACAAAGCCAGGCCCTTTTTCAATCCATACCCCGATGATAATGAGCAAACAGCCCAAATTAAGCGTGGTTAATCGCTTCCGCGTTTGGGGGATCAGAAAAATAATGAATGCGACGACATTCATCGTCATCGCCGACCATATCCAGGGGACGAGCTCCTTGTGGCCATGGAGGCCTTCGAACAGGTATTTAAAGGATGCAATATGGACCGTTTGAGAATAATACTCTTTAAATATCTCGGCGGAGAGAAGGAATAAGTTGAGAAACATGGCATAGGCGATTAGTTCTGATATTTTGAAGAGAGCATTATCCTCTATCTCGATGTGGTGCACAGACACCTTTCGGATAATCTGGAAAATAATGATGATGATGGCGGGCCCTGAACAGAAGGCGCTGGCCAGAAACCTCGGAGCAAGAATCGATGCATTCCAGAAGGGACGGGCAGGAAGACCGTTATACAGGAAGGCGGTGACGGTGTGAATTGCTACTGCCATAGGGATGGAGACTAAGATGAAGGGAAGGATGAATTTCCAGTTGGGCTCTTTCCGGTAGTAGAATTTGACTAAAAGATAGATGGGGATAAGAAGATTGAGGAATAAATAACCGTTGAGAGCCAGGACATCCCAGGCCAAGAGCGATTGGGGAAAGTTCATCAATCCTATCAGAGGAAGCATGTGCCAGAACCGGTCGAGTCTTCCGAGGTCAACCATCACAAAGAGAATGGCCATGACGATGGAGGAAGCGGCGAAGAGTTCGCCGAGCACGACAATCTCTTTGATCGGTTTGAAATGATAGACATAAGACGGAATGACCAACAGAACCGCAGCCGCAGCCGCTCCGACCAGATAAGTGAAATTGGCGATGTAGAGGCCCCAGGAAACCTGATCGCTCATTTTCGTTACGATTAACCCGGCTTCATGTTGCTTCAGGTAAAACGACAAACCTATGAATATGATCGTCAACAGGAAAACGCACCAGGCATAGTATGCCGTGCTCCCTGTCACCACAAGGGTCAGGGTCCTTTTGTAGAAATGCCATGTTTCATTCAACAGTCCCTGCAACTTTTCCATATGCTTTTCTATGCTTCAAAGAAGTAGTAAAACTTCGGTTCTGTCCCTAAATCTTCTTTGAGCCTGAAGACCCGCTTTCGGTCGATGATATAGCGCATCTCGCTATTTGGATCGAGGAGATTGCCGAATTTCCTTGTTCCTGTTGGACAAGCTTCCACACAAGCGGGGTATCTGCCTTGTCTCACCCGCTGGATACAAAAGGTGCATTTTTCCACAGCACACTTCATCCTGGGTCGGTTTCCCAGGTAGTGGACGGAAGGGTTGATCTCCTCTCTTGGAAGGTTTGGCTCCGCCCAGTTGAAGACCCTCCCTTTGTAGGGACAGGCCGCAATGCAGTACCTGCAGCCGATGCACCAGTTGTAATCAACGACGACGATACCGTCTGGTTCTTGCCAAGTGGCGTGGACAGGACACACTTTCACACAAGGAGGCTCCTGACACTGCTGGCACTGAACGGGGAGGTAAACAAATCCTTTTTCTGGAACCAGATCAGGGTCATAATAATGTTCGGAGTTTTCAAGGTTGATCAGATTCCCTCTTTTAAGCCTGAGCACCCTGATCCAATGAAGCTGAGGATCATGTCGCGAATGATTATTTTCTTTCACACAGGCATAGACACATCTTCGGCACCCGATGCATCGGGAAAGCTCCAGGCCGTATGCCCAAAAGGTGTCGGGGACTGCCTCCTGGGTGCTGATCTGAAATTTCCTTCCGTATTTCTGCAAGTACCTCTGTTCCAGCTTTGCAATGACCCGTTTCTTTTCTTCGGGGGTCATTTCCCGAAAGTGTTTCTGTAAAAAGTCCTCGGCCTCCTCCTTCGTGCAAGAGGAGAAGAGAGGGATGGTGAGACCTCCGAGGGCGGTCAGCGAAGCATTACGAAGAAACTTTCTTCGGGTGTAACGTTTATTCTGCATCACGAATCCTTTGGTTTTATGGGTGGAGGCTCGGGCTTTAGCGGCTTAAATCTCGGCCCATGAGGGTCATGGCAATGAGCACAGAGATAGTAAACCCTCTTGCCCTGACCGGAAAAGTATCCGACCCGCTTTCCATGAATGCCTGCCTTCCAGTCTTTATACTGGGGGCCATGACATTCGCCGCAGAGGCGATAGCTTTCTGTGAAGTCGATCAGGTCTCCGTTATAAAGCCGCAGCTTGTCCCGATTCTTCGCATCGTGGCAGTCGAGGCACCATCTCATCGTTTCGGCATGATGAAGCTTGATATCCGTGTGCTCTTCTTTCAAGACCCTCTTCTTTCGATTTACTTCCATGGTCGCATGGCAGTTGCTGCAGGGGAACATTCCTTCGGTCATCGGAGGAGGCATGTACTCTTCAACGACTGGCATGGCGGAGGAAGCGAAAAAAAACAGCAGAAACAGACAAGTAACTGCTGCGTAGAATGCTCTCATGATCGTCCGATAGCCTTCCCGCTCGAGAAAAGAGATCTAAGATATCCGTATTCGATTTTACCAAGCCCCAAAATCCAAGCTAACATCTCCCGTTTCAAATTGCAACCTTTTCCGTTAAAAAGTTGATTATCAAGCATGGGTCAGGCTCATGTCTTGAATTGGGCTCGGAGGTGTGATAATTTTTCACTATGCGTATCGATACTCAGTTGGTCCCTTCTGCTCCCAATCCTAATGTTTTTTTTGATCGAGTCGTTGTAATCATCGACGTTCTCAGGGCAACTTCTGTCATCCTCCATGCCATGTCCGAGGGAGCCTCAGAGGTCTTTCCTCTGGCCAGTGTAGAGGAGGCCCTTCAAATGGCTAAGGCCTTTCCACGAGGTTCTGTGCTTTTGGGCGGGGAGAGGGAAAGCGGGAATATCCCGGGATTTGATTTAGGAAATTCTCCTCGAGACTATGTTGCGGAAAAAGTAAAAGAAAAGAAATTAATCCTGACGACAACCAATGGAACAAAGGCGTTTCATTTGGTTTCTTCCGGGAAAGAAATTTTAGTGGGAAGTTTTTTTAACATAGGAGCCGTAGCACAGAGATGTCTTGAATCGGGCAAGGACCTCCTCATTTTCGCCTCAGGGGATGAGGGAAATTTTTCTCTGGAAGACACCCTCTGCGGAGGAATGCTGATCGATCTGATCACAGAGAAAAGGAAGAGACCCATTTCTCTGACGGATGCCTCTCAATGTGCCCAGATCCTTTATCAAAAATTCAAAAATAATCTGTTAGAGGCTTTTCACCTCTCCCGCCACGGAAGAGAGTTAATGAACCGTGGCTTTGAGGATGACCTCGCGTATTGTGCTCGAATCGATATTAGCTCTCTTGTGCCAGTATTTAGAGAAGGGGTGATTAGGGCCAAGTGATTGCTGAATGTGTGGACTGTGCCCGCCTTGATGAGCCCTCGGCGAGGCAGGGAATGCGGAATAAAGAACAGAATATCGCCGGGGTAAATAGCGCAAAGGAATGGGACGTGAAGGATTTCAACGCGATGCGCTCTGCGCTATGCCCTATGCAAGTTTAAGGAGAACGAGTCATGCGACGCCGGGATCGGGAATTAAGGAACAAGGAAACGCTCTTAGCCATTTTAGAGCAGTCTGAGGTGGGGAGGATGGCCACCGTCAATCGTAAGGGCTTTCCGGTGATCAAGCCCGTCAACTTTATTTATTGGAAAGGGAAAATCTATCTTCACTCCTCAACGAAGGGAGAAAAGATCAGCGATATCCGTCGAGGGAGTCCTGTCTGTTTTGAGGTGGACAAACCCATTGCCTATGTGGCGGTCGTAGAACCCGCGTGCAGGAGCACCTACTACTATCGAAGTGTTATCGTCAAAGGAAGTGCTGCCCTTGTGAGTCAGGTTGACAGGAAATTGGAAATTCTCGAGAGACTGATGGAGAAATACCAACCGGAGGGCGGCTATAAAGAAGTGACTGAGGAGATTCTTAAGAGAACAGCGGTGATCGAGATCTCTATTCGTGAAATGACTGGAAAGGAACATATGGGTTAGATGGAATCTTCTGTCTCTATTGTCAAATGTAAAGATTATGATGAAGAAAAAGTCTTGAGCGCACTTCGTCGGGCCATCGACCTGATTGGAGGGATTCAGGCTTTTGTAAATAAGGGCAGTCGTGCTCGCCTCGGGGCGCTCGCCTCTCGGCGCTCGCCTTTCGGCGCTCGCCTTTCGGCGAAGCCGAGGGAAGCCGAGGGAAGCCGAGGGAAGCCACGGGTTCTCCTTAAGCCCAATCTCCTCTATGGAAAATCTCCAGAAAAAGCTGTGACCACCCATCCCTCTGTCGTTAGAGGGATGATTCAGATCGTTCGAGAGGCAGGAGGCATTCCGTTCATCGGGGATAGTCCCTCGGTCGGAGGCCTGATGAGGACCGCGGAGAAAGCTGGCATTAAGGCGGTGGCGGATGAGATGAAGTGCCCCTTGGTGGAATTTAACAGACCTGTTCCCCCTCCGAAAGTGGAAGGAAAAATATTTAAACAGCTGGAAATTGACCAGGCAGTTCTTGATGCAGATGTCGTCATTAATCTTCCCAAATGGAAGACCCACGCGCAGATGGTTCTCACCCTGGGAGTGAAGAATCTTTTTGGATGCGTTCCTGGTCCGAGGAAGCCTTTGTGGCATCTGAGGGCGGGAGAGAGCCGGAAGGCCTTTGCCCAGGTTCTATTGGATCTGTACAGGGTCGTCCAGCCCTCGTTGACGATCCTCGATGGCGTCGTGGGTATGGAAGGAAATGGGCCTGGAAGTGGAGACCCTATTCCACTGGGATTGATTTTGGCGAGTAAGAATGCGCTGAGCATTGATCTCGTCGTGTGCGATCTCTTAGGAATCCCAAGGGAGTCGATCCCCACAAATCAGGTGTCCCTCGAAGATGGGATGGGAGGGGGTTCGATTGAAGTCTTGGGAGAATCGATCGAGGCGTCCAAAATTTCCAGCTTCAAACTTCCTCCGCCCTTTGCGGTCACCTGGAATCTCCCTGGATTTGTGAGAAAGGGGCTGAAGAATGCATTAACCTCCAAACCCTGGATTGACGATCAGCTATGTGAAGATTGTGGGCGCTGCGCAGAGATCTGTCCTGCAAAGGCTTTGAAGAAGACGGGTGAAGGTCTTGCCTTCGACTATGGTGAGTGTATCCGTTGTTTCTGTTGTCAGGAAGTCTGCTCGTCAGGAGCGATATCCATCAAGCAAGGATGGGTATTGAAGCTCGTGAGCAGAAGGCCGAAGGTGGAAAGCGGAGAAAAGTGACGTAGGCGAGGGCCAATGCGCAATATCAAGCTTATTATTGAATACGACGGAACGAATTATCAGGGATGGCAGGTCCAACCCGGGGGTTCAACGATACAGGGGGTGCTTGAAGAGAAGCTGTCACGTCTCACAGGCGAAAGAATCCGTTTGGCTGGTTCCGGGAGAACAGACTCGGGGGTTCATGCCTTGGGCCAGGTAGCTCATTTTAAGACACAAAGCCAAATGGACGTCCGTACGATCCAGAGGGCACTCAACAGTCTTCTCCCTACAGATATTGTGATTCAAGAGGTAGAAGAGGTTGACGAAGGCTTTCACGCACGAAAGCATTCGAAAAGCAAAGTCTACGAATACCGAATTCTCAACCGGAATCTTCGGTCAGTCTTTCACCGGAGGTATGTATGGAATATTCCTCAAAAGCTGAATTTGAGGGAGATCAAGAAAGCAACTCAGAGTTTGATCGGAGAGCATGACTTTTCTGCATTCCGCTCAGTTGGCTCTCCAACTCGAACGGCTCTTCGGAGGGTGATCCGGGCGGAATGGAAGAGGGGACGAGATGGCTTCATCCGGTTCGAGATCGAAGCCAGTGGTTTTTTGAAACAAATGGTGAGATCCATCGTTGGAACGTTAGTCGAGATTGGAAAAGGAAAGAGAAAGGCTGCCGATTTGCAGAAGATCTTGAATTCCAAGGACAGAAAAGAAGCAGGTCCCACCGCCCCAGCCCAGGGACTATTTTTGAAAGAGGTGAAGTATTAATTTCCTTCAAGAGCCCCACTTGTTTTCTGCCGTTGAGCCTGCTTTCATGTCCCTGCTTTTTTTCTTGACTCCTCCTGCAAATTTCCTTAAATTCTACCCAAGTGGCTAATAAACATGAGAAATAATGTTGGCCCGAAAAGAGAAAAAGGTCGTGAATAGTATTGTCTCCATACTAATCGTCTTGTTCTTGATCTTGGCTGTGCTCTTAGCCGTTTTGTCCTGCGCTTCAAATCCACCGAAGGTGCAGTTGGTTGAGGGAAGATTAAGAGCATGTCCAAAAAGTCCGAACTGTGTATCCAGTGAAGGCGATGTTATATCATCGCATGTTGAACCACTGACCTTCCAGGGCTCACCGGAAAAGGCGTGGAGCGATCTCAAAGAAACAATGCGAGATATGGGCGGGAGGATTCAAGAAGAACACGATGGTTATCTCTGGGCCACATTCACCACCAAGTTGTTCCGCTTTGTCGATGACGTGGAGTTCAGAATGGTTTCCTCAGATCGCATTATCCATGTACGCTCGGGATCGAGGGTAGGGTATTCGGACCTGGGCGTAAACAGGAGAAGGGTGGAGAAACTGCGGACTCTGTTTAATCAGAAGAAGGATCAAAAGGCTGGCCAGCAAACAGATCCAGGGGACACTCAACAACGCCGCTGATTCGAGCCGCAATCGAAAAGAATATGGCTATATCTTAATCAACTCGTAGTCTCTCGATCCCATCCCGATCTCTTCGGCATAAGCAAGCTGAATACTCCAGTCCACCTGCGGATAAATCGCTTTAAATTTATCTTCTCCGGGTTTCCAGGCTCCCGGAAGTTTAGAAGATCGGTTTCCTTCTTGTCTATTCACCAGATCGACGGAAGCCTGATCGATCGCAACCGGATCCTCAGAAGAAAGGATTCCGATATCATTAACAATCGGTGTATCAGAATACCCGTAGCAGTCACAGGCAGGAGAGATCTGGGTGAGAAAGTTTAAACAGAGGGTTTTCCCTTTTTTCTTCTGGACTACACCATAGGCATATTCGACCATTTTCTTTTGGAAGATAGGGATGCTTTCGTTCAATTGGACTTGAATCGCCCCTGAAGAACACGTGAGTATGCACTCTCCACACCCGACGCACTTTTTGGGATCGATAAAGGCAACGCTGTGTTTGGTCTCGACTCCCGATGGAGGCGCCTGCATCAAAATGGCTTCCTGGGCACACCAACTGAGGCAGGCCTTGCATCCTTTGCAGACTTCCCCATTGACCTTGGGAGAAATATTTGAATGTTGACTCAACTTTCCTTCGCGGCTGGCGCACCCCATTCCCAAATTTTTCAAAGCCCCTCCGAACCCGGAGAGTTCATGACCTTTGAAATGGGTGACCGCAACCAGTCCGTCTGCCATGTGGATCTCTCGGGCGATGGAAACCGTTTTGAAAATACGTTTGTCAATCCGAACCTTGATGGCGCTATTGCCCCTCAACCCGTCGGCAATCAGAATGGGTGCATTCACGGCAGACTCAGTGAAACCGTTTTCAAGAGCGGTGGTTAAATGGGAGACCGCCTCCGCCCGGGCTCCAACGTAGAGCGTGTTGGTATCGGTTAGGAAAGGCTTGGCCTTGTATTGTTTGACCCGATCCACCACCCTTCTCAAAAAGATGGGCCGCACATAGGCCGTATTTCCTTTCTCCCCAAAGTGGAGTTTAATCGCAACCAAATCCCTCTCTTTGACCTTTCCCCTTAGATCAGCCCGATCCAAAAGGATGTCCAATTTATCCAGGAGGATCCTTCCGGATTCAGCCTTCAGATCCGAGAAAAAGACAGTGCTTTTCATGTCAGAACCTCTTCGGCAAATATTCTAAGAAAATCCCACTTGTGTGTCAATGCTTGCCGGAGAAGGGTTGACTTTTTATTGAGAAAAAAGGTAATTTAACATATTAACTCTCGGATAAGATGGACCACGGAAAGGAGAAGAGATGAAGCGAGGCGAACCGACCCAGATTCGAAACATAGGAACCTTCGGCCACGGTGGCGAAGGGAAGACCTCCCTGGTCGAGGCCATTCTCTTTGACACGGGCGAGAATACCCGACTTGGCCGCGTCGATGACGGTTCCGCTTTGATGGATTTTGAACCAGAGGAGATCAATCGAAAGATTAGCATCAGCGCCTCTCTTTCTCATTTTGAGTGGGATAAGCATTCGTTTCATGTGATTGATACGCCGGGGTATGCCAATTTTATCGCAGAGGCAAAGGCTTCCATGAGGGTGGTGGACGGGGCCATCATCGTTGTCAGTGGAAATTCGGGGGTCAAGGTACAAACAGACACGGTGTGGGGATACGCCAATGAATTTCAAGTCCCTCGAATTCTGTATGTCAGCAAAATGGATACGGAGCGGGCCAATTTTCTCAAAGTGGTGGAGGAGGTGAAAAAGACCTTTCCCTCTCAACCCGCCGTCCCTGTTCAACTTCCCATCGGAGGAGACGGAAGTTTTAAGGGAGTGGTGGATCTGATTCAGAGGAAAGCCTATTTCTATCGTGAAGATGGAAGCGGCCAATTCGAGCTCAAGGATGTCCCTCCGGACATGAAAGAAGAGGTGGAACGACTTCGCGAGAAGCTGGTCGAGACCGTGGTGGAGATGGACGATCAGTTAATGGAAAAATATTTAGAGTCGGGAGAAGTTTCCGTAGAGGAGACGGTTCGGTGTCTTCGAAAAGGAACCCTGGAAAGGAAATTGATTCCTGCGGTTTGCGGTTCCTCCACCCGAAACATAGGGATCCAACCTCTTCTGGATCTGGTGATCTCCTGTTTTCCTTCACCCTTGGAGAGGGGACCGGTTCAGGGAAAGAATCCCAGGACGGGAGAACCTGAAACCCGTGAACCCAAAGAAGATGCGCCTTTCTCCGCCTTTGTGTTTAAGACGATCGCCGATCCCTTTGCCGGAAAACTGAGCCTCTTCAGAGTTTATTCCGGGACGGTGAATGCAGATTCCACCCTCTACAATTCCAAAAAGGACGTGAGGGAAAGGATCGGCCAGATTTTCTTGCTGGAAGGAAAGAAACAGAAGCCTGTAGGCTTCGCAGGGGTAGGGGACATCGTGGCGGTTGCGAAATTGAAAGAGACGACGACGGGCGATACCTTTTCCGATGAGAAAAAGCCCATTGTGTTCGAAGAGACGAAACTTCCGCTTCCCGTCATTTCTTATGCCTTGACCCCGAAGAGCAAAGGGGATGAGGACAAGATTACCGCTTCGCTGGCACGCATCCACGAAGAAGACCCGACGATGATGCTGGGCCGGGACGAACAAACCGGGGAGATCATTCTCTCCGGTGTGGGGCAGACCCATGTGGAAGTTATCGTTGAAAAATTAAAAAGGAAATTCGGAGTGGAAGTCAACCTCAGCGTCCCGAAAGTTCCGTATAAAGAGACCATCCGCGGATCGAAGACCGGGGTGATCTATCGTCATAAGAAACAGACCGGAGGCCGGGGGCAGTTCGCTGAAGTCCATTTCGACGTCTCTTCCCTTCCGCGGGGGTCGGGCTTCGAATTCGAAAACGCCCTTACAGGGATGAATGTCCCAAGGAATTTTGTTCCGGCGGTTGAGAAGGGAATTACGGAAGCCATGCAAAGCGGCGTTCTTGCCGGCTATCCAGTCGTGGACGTAAAAGTCCGATTCTATGATGGGAAATCTCATGAGGTTGACTCCTCGGAAATGGCATTCAAGATCGCTGCGATCATGGCTTTTAAGAAGGGGGTTCAGGAAGCCAGCCCGGTGCTTCTCGAGCCCATCATGAAGGTGGTGGTGACGGCACCGGATGAGAACATCGGTGATGTGATCGGCGACCTCAACAGCCGCCGGGGAAGGGTCTTGAGAGTCGATTCCAAAGGAAATTATCAAGTGATTGAAGCCAATGTCCCCATGTCGGAAGTGTTGAAATATGCTCCGGACCTCAACTCGAAAACGGGGGGTCGTGGAACCTTTACCATGGAATTCTCCCATTATGAAGAAATCCCCGCCCAACTGGCTGAGAAGGTGATCGCTCAAGCCAAGAAGGATAAAGAGAAAGAAGACTGAGTGACAAATCAGTGAACATTGAAAAATGCAAAATTAGCATTTCTAAGTGGAAACGGACAGAACATTTTGCATTTTGCAATTTACAATTTGCATTTTGGATTGATTTTTTATTATGAGGGCTGTCATCCAGAGGGTAACATCTGCCCAGGTTTGCGTGGATGGCCGAGTATCTGGAAAGATCGGAAAGGGCCTTTTAGTGCTCCTCGGTGTGGGAAAAGGAGACGGAGAAAGCGACCTCTCTTTTCTGACCTCCAAGATACCTGAACTCAGAATCTTCGAAGACGCCTCCGGGAAGTTTAATCTTTCCTTAAAAGAGATCGGTGGAGAGATACTGGTGGTTTCCCAGTTTACTCTTTTCGGCGATTGCCGAAAAGGAAGGAGACCCTCTTTCACGGGAGCAGAAGAGCCTTCCACAGCAAAACATCTTTATGAGCAATTCGTTTTGAAATTGAAGGAACGAGGCATTCCGGTCCAGACAGGGGAATTTCAGACGAGGATGGAGGTTCATCTCGTCAACGATGGACCGGTAACGCTTTTATTGGACAGCCGACAGGGACGGGGAGATGAGTCGTTGTGACAGGGGATCTGAGCCGCGTTGTGGGGTATGGGCTGGAGTTTTTTATAACGCAGCCGGGGAAAAGAGAAAATGAAAGAGGAAAAGAAGGTTGGTGTCGATCTGGGGTTAAATCAGGATGAGAAGAAGACCCTCCGTCACATCGCGAGAACGGTGGTCGAAAATAAAGCAAGAGGAAAACCCGTCCCGGAGTTCAAGATTGAATCGCCTATTCTGACGGAAAACAGGGGGGCCTTCGTCACCATCCACAAGAGAGGGCAGCTGAGAGGTTGCATTGGATACATTGAAGGGCATGGGCCGCTTCACAAGACCGTCGAAGACATGGCCGAAGCAGCCGCATTCCGGGACCCCCGGTTCCCTCCCGTAAGAGAGAATGATCTCCCAGAATTGGAGTTTGAGATATCTGTTTTGACCCCCCTCAGAAGGATCAAGGATGTGGATGAGATTCAGGTTGGGAAGCACGGGATCTATATTAAGAAGGGTTGGTTTTCTGGCCTACTCCTGCCTCAGGTGGCAACGGAATACGGCTGGGACCGCCAGACCTTTGTAGAACACACTTGCCAAAAAGCAGGCCTCCCTTCCAATGCGTGGAAAGAAAAAGATACTGAAATCTATATCTTCTCAGCCGATATCTTTTAACGTGCTCACCCCCACATCTCATCAAGCGAGTATCCGAATACCTGTTTCGAGGCGCGCGCCCCATATCATGTCGCCCGTGCTAATGTGATACTCGTAGACGAGCTGTCCAGAGGTTGCAATCAACAGTTCATACTGGTTTTCCCAGGCGACCATCTCCTCTTCGGCTTTCTTGAACTCGATCATGTCAGTGACAATGTCGCGTTCAGCTGTGTTTGATGCGTTTCCATGCATGCTACTTTTCATCTGTCCGTTACCTTTAGAAACCGGTACAACTCCGATTGGTGAACCCTCCAGCCATTCCCTGCTTTGACGGCCTTGATTCTTCCAAGTCGGATGCATTTGAGATACGTGGGTTTGGAAATCTTGAGATATTGGATTGCCTCACTGGTTGTTAAGACGACATCTTTGTCCATTAAAGGCATTATCTTGACTCCTTTTTTCCTTTATTTCGTCGTTTTTTCTGCAAGATAATTGCCAAGAGATAGATATAGATTGTTTCAATTCAATAAGTCTCGAATATTAAAAGGTAATTAGACATTGGCAAGGGTTAGTGATTATGGGCGAGCAATGAGTGAGGTTGACATTCTGTCCAAAATATCAAAAATTTTGTAAATGGATAGTGACCCTTAAACCAGCTAGGAAAAAGCCACACCTCCGTGCTGTAATGCCTGCCTGCGCGAAGGGCCTTTCGTGGGCGGGATACACTGTAGTGTTCAAGCACAACCTTGGCCGACGGTGGACAGCGGTCTCGCCCCTTAGAGGCCCTGATTGGGACGTACTTTATCTGTCCCCGGGAATCCACGTGCAAAAATGACGCGCAAAAAGATTGACAAGGTTCGGTAGTTTATATATATTTTTTCATAATAGAGTGGCCGAATCGAAATGAGCGGGGGAACCGATTTTTTGGGGTGAATTCCAAGTACGCTGGAAAGGATATCCCTTAATCCTAACCCGCCAGCTAACTCCGCAGGCGACTAAGGGAAAAGATCGAGGCTAGGGGTCTTCTCCTGCCTTTTTTTAATGAATTGATAACGGGAAACGTAAAATTTCGAGTAACGTATGCCAAGACGTCTTTGACATACTGGTTGCTCTTTTAGAATGCTTTGACAACGGAGTTCCTACCCGAGGATAAGGGCATTGCTCCCGTGAAGCGCACGAGCGAACAAATTCTTCGGAAGATGTTATAATTTCAGCCATAGATGACCGCAACAATAGGCCAGTCGCTCAATATCCTTATCGTGGATGACGAGGTAAACATCCGCAAGACTCTGTCCGTCTGCCTTGAGACCGAAGGTCACAAAGTGATTGCTGTCAGCAACTTTCAGGATGCCTTAGCGGAGGCGTCACGAAGGTCCTTTGAACTTGCATTCGTAGATCTAAGGCTTGGTACGGAAGATGGGCTAGATTTAATCCCTCCTTTGCTGGCAGCAGCGCCGTGGCTTAAGGTTATTGTTATTACAGCCTACGCTTCTATCGATACGGCCGTCGAGGCCATGCGGCGCGGGGCGACCGACTACATTCCTAAACCATTCACACCCGCCCAGGTAAAACTGGCGGTTGACAAAATATTCGAAATGCGTATGCTGGAGCAAAGAGTTGCAGTTCTACAAGAAGACCTGAAACGGTTAAATCCTGAAGTGGACTTTTCAAGCTCCAGTGCCATCATGCAGCGGGCTGTGAATCTGGTGCACCAGGTGGCCTCCACTGAAGCCACCATTCTTTTGCGCGGGGAAAGTGGAACAGGCAAGACCGTGCTCGCCCGCGCCATCCATTCCTGGAGCAAACGCGCCGACAAGCCTTTTGCCGTCGTTTCCTGCCCCTCTCTTTTGCCAGAACTTCTGGAGAGCGAACTATTCGGACATGTAAAAGGGGCGTTCACAGGCGCTGTGCGGGATAATCCTGGCCGCATTGCAACATGCGAAGGTGGGACCCTTTTACTGGATGAGATCGGCGATTTGCCGGCAGCCCTGCAGCCAAAACTTCTGCGCTTTCTTCAGGACAGAGAGTATGAAAGGGTGGGAGATACTACTACACGAAAAGCAGACGTCCGCATCATCGCCAGCACCAACAGGGATCTCGATAGAGCAGTCAAAGAAGGCCAGTTTCGTGAGGACCTTTTTTATCGACTCAATGTGATCCAGGTCAACATCCCCCCTCTGCGTGAACGACCGGAAGATGTGACGAGCCTTGCTGAGAGGTTATTAGCTTTTTTTGGTCGGGCCGGGCATCATCTCTTTCTCGGTTTTACCCCGGAGGCGCTTCAAGCCCTCAAGCAATACCACTGGCCGGGAAACCTCAGAGAATTGCGAAACGTTGTTGAACGGGCAGCCATTCTCTGTCAAACAGACAAGGTGGGTATTGAATGTCTTCCTGAAAATCTGTTGCCAAGTGATTCAGGCGCGAGACCTGGCGATAGGGTCTCTTTGGAGAAAATCGAGGAGGAACATATCCGGCGGATGTTGGCTACGACAACATCGCTTCAAGAGGCCGCAGATATACTCGGCATAGATCAGGCGACGCTATGGCGCCGCCGGAAGAAGTACGGGATTTGATATGAGTGGAAGGAAGGATTCGATGCTTTGTAACATCTACAAGTCTTCAGTCTAAGTTGATTCTGAGGGCAACGATTACGGGAAGAAATCTGCACGATTAAATGGGCCCACCAGATGAGCAACTTATCACGTTGCGGAAGATGGGTGAAGGCTCCCGGATAGGGCTCCGTGACAGCCCTCACCCAATTGTAAATTCGCATGACCGGCCAATCCCACTCTATCTTTCCATCCTCAGCCCTGCGCATTCCAGGGGAAAGAAAAAACCGGATTCCCTTGTTCTGCCCTGAGAATGTCAACACACCCGAGTGGATCGAAACGTCCATGAGACATCATCCCGGTCTCGATGCGGGGTTAACATCGTAAGCGCAGAAGATAAAATTCTCCGTTATCCCAAAGGATATCCAGAGTAGAGGCCCTCCTTTTCAATACCTCCACATTTTTTTTATATCGCGTTACACAGTAAATAACACCATTTTCTTTGCAACGGTTAAAAAACTCTTCTGAGGACAAATGATATCGGGATCTCTCCTCAGGGGGGAGTTTGTCCAAACCAAATTTCAGTTCTCCACCGGCGTGTATCAGGGGTGTTCTGATCTTATTATAGAAATCAATTCCATAAAGGGAAGTCCCAAATTGGAACAACTCCTGATTCGGAGGAAGGTGCGCATGGATGGCCTGCGAAACAGGATAGGCAGATTTGAAGGGAGTTAAAAAATGAGCAACGGGAAAAACCAGGGATCCCAAGAAAAGGGCAGAAAGGAGGGTGGTCGTAAAAAACCAACCTCTTCCCCATTTCCGTTTAACCAGAGCCGGGAGGGACATCATCATCGCCTGAAATAGAATGGGCAAAATGATCAACCGCCACCCATTTTCGAAATGGATGTTGGCCCAATCGATACCAAGTTCTATATTAAGTTTCAAATCTTTGATGAAGAATGGCAAAATGAGTATTCCAATGGACAAGAGAGATTGTAAAATAATCGGTAGATCGTACAGAAACCTTCTGCCCCTGCCTTTTTCGAAGTTGATATCCCGTTCTTCATACGATCTAAAAAGATGACCGAAAAAAATGGCGATGGGTAAAAAGATGGGGGCGATGTAGGGAATCATTTTAGATGAAGAAAAGGAGAAGAAGATGAAGATGAAGAGAATCCATATTAGCAAGAACTGTTTTTCTGCGGCCTTGAAGAGAGGAGTTCCTTTTTTTACCCCTTCCCTTAATGCTTTCAATAAAAAGGCAGACCACGGTAAGGTTCCAATGATGACGATGGGAACATAGAACCAAATGGGTTGCTCCCGAGCATGGAGTGTCGTGGTATATCTCAGAAAATGTTCCTGAATGAAGAAAAACCATAAAAAATCTTTATTGGCCTTTTGCACCAGAATGATCCACGGACATGAGATGAGAAGAAAGATGATTATTCCAACCGGCGAAAAGAGCCTTAAGATGTCACGCCATCCCTTGAAGATTAAAAGCCATAGGATCGTGATGGCAAATGGAAAGACGATTCCAATCAATCCTTTCGTCAGAAAGGCAAAAGAACTGCTTATGTAGAGAAGATAAACCCAGCCTTTCCTCTGGCAATCTTCAGCAAAGTATCGATATCCTGCCCAAGTGGCAAGACATACGAAGAAAGAAAGAGGCACATCAAGCGTATTGATTTTACCAAGGAAAGAATAGTAGAGAAACGTGCTCAACACGCCAGCCGAGTAGAGTCCGGTCTTTTGGTCATGGAAAAAAGTCCCGATGCGGTAAACAAGGAAGATAGATCCCCAGGCACAAAGGGCGACAAATAACCTTGAGGAGAATTCATGCTCTCCAAATATTTTAAATACCAGCGCCGTTACCCAGTAGCACAGGGGGGGTTTTTCAAGGTAAACCACATGATTTAAATGGGGAGTAATGTAATCCCCTGTACGGTTCATGAGACTTGGGATATCACTATAACGGGCTTCATCTGGTTCCATCAGGGGCATCACAGGCAAGAGGGAGATATAGAGAAACAGGGGTATGATGAAGAGGAAGAGGATTTTACTTTTCGTCTCTCTCCCCTTTTTGCTTTGAATCAAGTTCATCATCCCTTCAGAATGGAATACTTTCCAAGCGGCGGGGGAAAAACCCCTTACGCCGAAGAGAGTGAAAATGTAATATAAAATCCGGTGGGGGAGCTTGAATCATAATTGCAGGAGCCGGATTTCAGAATCCCAAACCCTCTGGGTCCTCCGAGAAGAAGCATTCGCCTTTAACTTCGTACCGTCTATCGCTGCCGTTCCAATAGAAACCATCCTTATCCCAACACGGGACCTCACGATCTGGACAAATAATCCCCTAAGGACCTATAAATTATCTTTACCTCATAACCGCATAGGTTTCTCGCTTGATTTAGAACTTGATTGTCTTTCCCCACCATTTACTCAAGATGTTTTTCTTGTGAGAAGATGATGGATGGAGATAAAACCAAATATCTTTTTTTTAGAAACTCGCGAGTGACGTAGCGATGGAGGGTCCGGTGACGATCAAGCATCGTTAGAAAGCTTTCTCCATTTTTTCTGGAGCAGGTCGAGACCCTCGATCACCCATACGGCCGGCTTGAAGGGGGACTCATTTGCCGCCTTAATCAGAAGGTAGATACCCAGACCCCCGAACATAAACGTAGGGGACCAACCTGCCCAAAAAGCGGGCACAACTCTTCTCACTGCGAACATCTCGAAGGCGATGACGGAAATGTAGTAAGCCAATAAGATGAGAATGGTGAAGACGAACCCATACGACCTTCCCGAACGTCTGGGCTGAATTCCAAGGGGAACCCCGAGGAGACCAAAGACGATACAAGCAAAGGGAACGGCACGTCGTTTGTGGAGTTCCACCTCTTGAGGCGTCGTGTCTTCGCCTTGGTCCTTCATCTTTTTTATCTTTTCTTTAATCTCATGGGTTGACATCTCATGTTCTTGAAGGTTTTTTTGAATGTTGGCGATGCTCTTCCCCAGTTCAATTTTTAGATCATACGTATCGAACCCAATTCTTTGGTATGCGTTTGTCTTGGGTTCAAACCGATGAATACTGCCATTCAGAAGCCTTAATACCATCCCCTTGGATTGGGGATCGCTGATCAGAAAGCCTTCTTGAGCAAAGATGGTGTTGACATTCTGAGAGCCTTCTTGAGCAAAGACGCTGCTGACATTCTCATCCTTTCTTTCGTCATAAATTAAAATGCCTTCCATCTTTTTCCCTTGGACGGGAACCTTGTCCACATAAACGACGAGACCCTTGAAACTATCGTTGAAGACTCGCTCCTTGACGTCAACGTCCGGCTTGGATTGGGCTATGAGCGTGAGCATGGATATAAAACCACGGTTGCCCCATGGGAGGCCGTAGAAGACTATAAAACTCGTGACGAGATAAGCACTGATGGAAAAAATAGCGATTGGCCTATAAAGTTGATAAAGACTTATTCCCGAAGCTTTGAAGGCAGTGACTTCACTATCTCCTGATAGCCTGCCAAGGGTGAGAAGGATTCCGAGGAGGACTGACGTGGGAATAGTAAAGGCGAGAAAAGATGGGGAGATGTAGAGAAGGAGCATCAAGATGTTTGTAACGTTCCCACCCTTGTTAATAATCAATTCGATCAGCTTGAAGATTTTATCCATCAGGAGGATGATCGTGAAGGTCATCAGGCCGATGAAAAAAATGGGGAGAATCTCCTTCCAGATATAAAGGTAGAGGGTTTTTTTCATAGAAATTTGGTCATGGAACACACTTGCTTGCCGGTAGACAGGACACAAGGATGTTTTTGCGTATTCTACGGGACAGATAGAGGGTTGTCAAGGAACGGGTTGGGATCGGAACGGGCAAGACGACCATCATCACAGCCATATTAGAGATATTTCAGCAGTTGAAACCGAGGATCCTTCTTGCTGCTCCAACAGGCAGGGCTACCAGAAGGATGAATGAGGTAACAGGTTGGGTATCCATAATTCAAGTTCGGAGTCATTTTATGATTTGTAGTTCAGAGTTCTTAAAATTTCCATTTATTTATCAATATAAACTATGCACCCCGAACTATTAAGTCCGCGTTTTTTTAATCAGTGTTCCTTTCACATCCCCGAAGAGGATGACATCCTTGATCCTCCCCTCTATGGGGTAAAGTTCTTTCGATAACCACCCTTCAATAAGACCTTCTTTGGAGTGAGTGACTTCTGGATTCAGCAAAAGATTAACGAAATACTCTTTCTCATTTTTGGACTTCTCAGATTTTCTTCTCTTCTCTTCCTCCCCTTTCGAAGCCACCCGCACGATGTAACTGGAAGCGCCCTTTCTTGGGAAAGTGGCTACTGTATATTTCCTACCCCTCTCAATTCCACCATAAACCCCGTAACGAAAATTATAAAAGGCGGTGAGGAAATCATCATAGACCATTCCTGCGGGGATTTCCTCTTCCTCTTTCATTTGGGGCCAATCCTTTCTTCTTTGCGACACCTGAGTCCATTTTCGTTTTTGATAATCAAAGAAATGAGTTCGCCTTCTCACCTTGTCTCCAACCTTCACATCTTCTTCGAAGGATATGGATCGGAGGCGCCCCCCTCCTTCGACTTCCTCCATAATTGAGCGATAGGTATCCACGCGATAACGAGCCACCCACCCCAAGATGCCCAGGGTCTCCCCTTGAAGGGTGGCTATATAGCGACCTTTTTCTTCCATTTCCTTGAAGCTTAATTTCCCCACCGCCACTTGCTTAAATATCCAAACCCCTATTTCATATTGAAGTTCTTCTCCTTTGAAGAATCGGCCAATGGAGTCTGCTCCTGCTCTTGGGAGGAGGGAAGAATCTGCCCATGTCTCCGTAACATGAAATGGAAAGGAAGAAAAGAGAGGTAATCCCAAAAGAAATTTTAGAAAATGTCTTCTCGTCAGCAAAGCCATCCCTTCGGTATGAGTTGAGCGTTTGGAGTGATGGGTTCGGAGTTTTAATAAAGAGGATTGATTTTTTTCTTATGCTCTGAACTCTGACCGAATCACCCCTAACTAATCCCCTTGGGGGGATTAAATATGCAGTTCCACCACATCCCCAAGATTCATACCCATCCTAAACTCCATCCTCCGGTTCTCAGGCAACTGGGAATTTCGATTTTTAAGCTCTTTCTGAATATCAACAACACAACGAACCGCATCGACCACGCTTCCCAATTCAGCGAGAACGTTATCCCCGGAGCATCCACTACTCTGGCTCTTTGTTGTTGGATGAGGTTTGACATCACTTCTTTGTAAGCCTTAGGAGTCCGGATCGTTCCTTCTTCATCCTCCCCCATGAAACGACTATAACTCTTCACATCTACACTGAGGATGGCAGCAAGTTTTCGATTAACTGCTTGCGTGATCATGAAGTCCTCCAAAGGTTAGTTGGGAGGTTGGTTTAAATCCCTATCGTTTGACAGAAGCCTACTATTTTTGAATGAAAACTTCAACAAGAATTATCGATTATCACTTAAAAGGTTGTATGGGAGGGGAATTTTAAAAAATCACGAGGAAGAAGTTTTTGGGCGGGAGTTTAGTCGGAGGCAATCCGCAATGGAAGTCTGAAGACGTTAAAAGACCTTAGGAATGCAGTTAAATATTTTAAATTATTTTGTGAAGTCCAGAGACCTTTGAAACTTGTGCTTATTTAACGAACTTAACTACACCCCCTGGGCATTAACCAACATCGCTTCAAGAAGCCGCAAATATACTCGGCTTAGATCAGGCGACCCTATGACGCCGCAGGAAGAAGTACGGGATTTGATATGAGTGGAAGGAAGGATTCGGTGCTTTGTTACACTTACTAATATTCGGATCATAGGTTTCCCGTCCTTCCCAGATAAAATGATCTTTTTAATCCTGG
Source organism: uncultured delta proteobacterium (assembly GCA_963765435.1). Taxonomy (GTDB): domain Bacteria; phylum Desulfobacterota; class BSN033; order BSN033; family UBA1163; genus UBA1163. The sequence continues at coordinate 934,652 of CAVXWK010000001.1, read as the reverse complement.
AATTATAAGGAAAAGCAAAGAGTTCTAAATTTTAAAAGAGGGATACTCGTCATGTTTTTGTACAAAAGAGGGGTGGCAAATTGTAGAAATGTCTTGAATTTACGAGTAAATAGTTTTAGCAGACCATCTATTTTTTAGGGGTTATTTTCTCTTTTGCCATCGCCTTCGCTCTTCTTCCCTTATTTCCTGCCTTAGCAGCTTGCCAACTTTAGATTTAGGCAACATATCCCTGAATTCTATGAAGTCAGGAATCTTGTAAGGGGCAAGCTTTTCACGGCACCACTTAATCAGTTCGGAGGCGTCGACACCTCGCGTGTTTTCCTTGAGTACTACGATCGCCTTAATGAGCTCTCCTACTGCAGGATCTGGAACACCGATAACACAAGCCTCTTTTACCACTTTAAAGCTTTGCAAAATTGATTCAATCTCTGAGCATGAAACGCTGTACCCTTTATATTTTATAATGTCTGCACTTCTATCGAGATAAAACACGTGTCCGTTCTCATCAATTTGAACATAATCGTTAGTTAAGTTCCATGTTCTCCCGCCTATTTCCACAAAACACTCTGAGGTTTCTTCAGGTTTGTTCCAATAACACCTTTGGGCTCCATATTTAGAAGTGACCAATAGCTCACCCACTCCATTTGTTGGTATTTCTTCCAAGGTTTCCCGGTTAACCACCTTAATTTCCTTAGATGGTATGGGAAGCCCAATACTCCCTATCACAGGAAATCTGTCTAAAGGACTAAGAGTGATACAGCCCATTTCTGTGGTACCATAAATCTGATATAACGGGATTTGAAATGTTTCGTACCATCGTTTAAACAGATCGGGAGGAAGGACATCACCCCCACACCAGCAATATTTCAGTGAACTTAGGTCATACGATTTTACCCTATCATTTCCCAGGATCATACGGTATAGGGCAGGCACACCCGTAAATATCGTTACCTTGTACATTTTTATAGCTTCTAAAATAGCATCAACTTGAGGAACAGGCATCAACACAACGCTAATACCTTTCCCTAATCCCCAACCCAGAATGGCTTCTTGTCCCATCATGTGAAAAAGAGAAACGGCAATGAGGAGGACATCATCCCCTCCTTCTGGAATATGGTCCTTTGTCAGATCTCGATAGTCCATTAGGGAGCATACCATTTTAGCGTGAGAACTTGGTACCCCTCTTGGGGATCCTGTTGTTCCACCAGTATAAAGAATTGAGGCAAGGTGTTCCTCGGGTTTTATGGTCACTTTTGTTGGTTGGTTTGGATATCTTCTTATTAAATCGCTGAAAGAATATACCTGACTGGTCTTTTTAACTACGCCTTTTGGAACCTTATCGAGTGCTCTTCCTATCGCCCGTTTCCACCATGGAAGTAAATCTGCAAGGTTAGTAACAATTATCCTCCTTAAATTCGTTTTTTCGGACACTTCTTTGACATAGCGGAAATTTGTATCTTGGCAGATGATCGTCTCGGCCCCAGAATCATTAACCATGTATTCAAGCTCAAAAGGAGTGTAAATGGGGGAAACAGGTACTGGGGTCGCACCGATCTCCTGAATTCCAAAATAGGCAATCAGGAACTGAGGACAATTTGCAATATAAATCATGACCTTATTATCAACCCTCACACCCAAATCGGATAACGCAGCGGCAAATCTTCGGACCAAATCTCTTAGTTTAGAATAAGAGAATTTTTCACCCAGGTATATGACCGCCGGTTTGCGAGGATATTTCTCACAAATATCTTCAATAACGCCAAATATGTTTTTACCATCTCTTGACGTGACTGTCATAAAATACCCGATGATTACCCATCTAATTTTTTTAAAGTTTTAGAAATCGCCGGTCTAAAATCAAGCTCCAAGGTAAGCTGCCTTGACGTGGGGGTTATCCATGAGTTCTTTCGTTGTTCCTGCCAAAACAATTGTCCCTTTTTCCATCACGTAGCCTCGATCTACTATCGGGAGGATAGGTTGAACATACTGTTCAGTGATCAATATCGTAATACCAGTTTTCTCGTTGATGTCTTTGACGGCTTGAACAAGTCTTGATTGCATTATTGGGCTAAGTCCCATTAGGGGTTCATCCAGCAACAATAGCTTCGGTTGAGCCATTAATGCTCTGCCAATGGCAAGCATTTGCTGTTCACCACCACTCAGGAAGCCACCCTCCCTATTTCTTAGATCTTTCAAGGCCGGGAAAAGGCTAAATACATATTCCAGGGTTCTCTTTGCCTCTTGGCGTGTTGCCAGATAACCACCTATTTTCAGGTTTTCAAGAGTACTACTTTCAGAAAAGATTCGCCGTCTTTCCGGACAAAGTACAATTCCCTTCTTTGTTCTTTCGTTCGGCTTAACGTTTATGATATCCTCGCCCCTGAAATGGATCTCGCCGAGTACTGTTATTCTTTCTCCCCCTCTCATGATTTCTGTCTTCTTCATATCTAAGATTATTCCTGAAATGGTATACATCGATGTTGACTTGCCCGCGCCGTTAGGTCCAAAAACCCCTGTTATTTCGCCTTCTCGGCATGTGAAGGTCACATTATTAAGGGCTAAAGCGTTCTCATAAAAGACCAAGAGATTTTTGATTTCGAGCATTGTTCTACGTCACCCCTAGATAGGCTTGCCTGACGATTTCACTCTTAATAATATTGTCCGGGACATCCTCCGCAATCTTTTCTCCAAAATTCATCACCATCACCCGATGCGCTATTTGGAAAAGCTCTCTTACCCTATGCTCCACCATTATTATGGTAATCCCATTCATGTGGAGTCTCTCTACCATAGGAATCATTGCTGTAATCTCGCTCACACTCAAACCTGAGAAAAGCTCATCCATGACAATGACATAAGGTCTAAGAGCAAGGCATCTCGCTAACTCGAGGCGTTTTAGATAGCCTTCAGAAAAGGCAGAGGCGAGCTTGTACGGAACATGGGCGTCCCGCTCAAAACCAATTTCCTCTAAGATGTCCAAGGCTACGGTATCTCTATCTCCTAGCTTGCCGCCAATGGTGTGCATAATCCTCGAAGAATACAACGGGACGACTAAGTTTTTAACAGCGGATAAGGAGTGATACGGTCTTGGTATCTGAAAGGTGCGGACAATCCCGAGACCGGCGATTTTATCAGGTGCCAATCCTGTAAGTTTCCTTCCTTCCGCTAAAACCATACCCGAGTCTGCCTTAACAAAACCGGTAATGAGGTTGACTAATGTGGTCTTCCCTGAGCCATTGGGACCAATAATGCCGAGAATCTCGCCTTTGAATACGCCAAAGCTTACATTATCTACCGCTTTCACCCCACCAAATGATTTGCTCACACCGTTAACCTGGAGGACAACGTCTTCATTCATATTTCTGTCCAACGCTCAAACTGGTGATATTTTCTCTGCAAAAAAGGCACCAAACCTTCAGTCTTAAATACGACAAGGCCTGCTAAAACAAAGCTGTAGAAGACCACCCGGAGTGGTCCAAAAGCTCGAAGCATCTCTGATAACGGAGCCAAGATGAAAGCTCCTATAATAGGGCCCACCAAAGTGCCCACCCCTCCCACCACGGTAGCGGCGATGGGGAATATGGAAAAGTCTAATGCAAATAAGGATAAGCCTACCCAACCGTAAAGGTGAGCAAGACAAGCACCGGCAAAGCAACCTATCGCTGAGGCTATAAATACTGCTTTCGTTTTATACCAGGCGATATTTATATTAGAAGCCCTGACTGCTTGGTCATTATCTTTTATTGCGCGCAGCACAATCCCAAAGTCTTCGTTAACTAATCTTCTCAGACCGAAGGTTAGGATAAGCGTCATGGGTATGATAAAGTAGAGCTCAACCCATATATTGGGGAAAGTAGCAAGCCCAGGCAAACCATCCGTGCCTCCGAAGAGTTCCAGAGCTTGAATCACTCTGGCAAATAGGAGCGGGTACATCAGGCTCACGATGGCAAAGTAAATGCCTCGTATGGGCAAGCAGGGAAGTAAAAAGAAAGTGCATATAGCTCCCCCAGCGATTGTGGCGATAGGAATTGTGATTACCATTGGTAGCCCAAATGCTGAATTCAGAACCCCAGATATATATCCACCCACTCCTGTAAAGAATGCTCCGCCTAAACAGACGATCCCGACGAAATGAGCGAGGAAATCAAAGCTTAAAGCCAACAATGCAAAAATACAGGCAATGGTCATAATCCTTTGCCATGTCATCGATGGCACGACCAAGGGGATAATCAGCATTCCCAAGACAAAAGAAACCGTAGGGAACAATGAATAGGCTATCCCACGCCACGAAGAAATAGCATAGATGCCTTCCGTTTGTACTTTGATACCCCGGTCTAATCGTTCCCGGCGCCCAATTTTTTCATCCAATCTTTAAACCCTCTCCTCAAGCTCCTTTTGCTTTCCAAGAAGACCTGATGGCTTGCATATCAACGTAAGAATAATGAATAACAAAACCACCACCATTTGCCACTGGGGTCCGATAAAAGCTGCAGTCAGTATTTGAGCAAAACCTAACAGAAAAGCGCCAGCAAAGACACCTGCCCAACTCCCGAGTCCTCCGATGATACACACGGCTATTGCATTTGTCAGAACCATGTATCCTGTTTCTACAGTTATATTACCCAGAGGAAGGATCACGACCGCGGCGACTCCGGCTAAGGCTGAACCCATGGCTAAAGAAATCACCGCGGTTCGATCCGGTTCTATCCCCGACATCATACTGGCATGCTTATCTTGAGCGATAGCCCTAAAAGATAGGCCGACTTTAGTATGGTGAGTAAACAGCCACAGGAATAACATCATTGCCAACCCCACGCCGATGATGATGAGGCGCTGCCAATCGATCATCACTCCAGCTATACTTACCGAACCATTAATAAAAGGAGGGAGCATATAAGCCTCGCTTATAAACCCCCTCCACCGAAACAGCTCCATGATCGCTATGCCCAAGGCCAGAGAGGCAATAATCTCAGATACGGGCATACCTTTTACCCGGATAAGGAACAAACGGTAGATTCCGCCACCAATAATTGACACAATGATGATAGAAAGGAGTATTGATCCTATATAGTTTATCCCCAGCCGGTTTAGAAAGAGCCAAGTGGCAAATCCTACCAAGATATACAGGGCTCCATGAGCGAAATTAGCTAATCGGCTGACACCATACGCCAAGGCAAAACCACTGGCTGTCAAGGCTAAAATGACACTGTTAACGAGCCCGAAAATAAAGATATTCATCTCTTGTGATATTTCCTATAAATTTTCGGTGAGCCTCACTTCATCCAAGCGGGTAGTTCTAAACTTTTAGTTGCTATCTTATCTGGAAAGACAATCACTCTCTTGCCATCTATCCATTGAGCCCACATTTCTACGGCAGCCTCTTTTGGGTCACCGTTCTCTATAATCTGGTGATTCTTGGGGTCAAACTTTATCCTGCCGTAAGTTCCCATTAAATCGGTTTTTTCTAAAGCCGGGATGATGAGGTCGGGTTCAAGGCTCTTCGCTCGCTCAATGGCGTCCTTTAGGATGTAAGCGACCATATAGCTGGTGGATGTCCATTCTGACCTGGGTTCTTCTCCAAACTTTTTCTTATGGGCAGAAACAAACTTCTCGGTCAGGGGAATCGCCCTTGTGGCTACGGAACCTGCCTTTGCGTAGAGAACAACCGAGTTAGCGACTTTACCATCAGTGGCTTTCCAGGTGAGTTCGTCCTTAAGCGCATGGATGTAGCCAATGGGTAGCGCCGGCACCTTCATGTCATACCACTGCTTCATCAAAATCGAGACTTCAGGCATATCGAACCACGGTATTAAATACTCTGCCTTTCCATCCTTAGCTTTGGACAGTCCAACAGAGAAATCGGTAGCCCCTGTTGGATATACCTCATACCCAACGATTTTCCACCCTTTCTTTTCGAGTCCGTCTTTCACAGCGGTACCAGCAGCCCGAGCATGGGCGACATCCTGAACCATGATAAAAACTTTATCAAATCCTTTTTTAGCTCTAATCGACTCAAAAGTTCTTATTGCCCTTTGTATCATGGGGATTACGTTCCCCGTTGTTCTAAAGCAATATTTGTACTTATCGTAGTTATCAGCTATCCGCTTCTGGTAGGCAGGGCTTAAAACTCCTGCGGAAAGTATGGACACTGTCTTATGCTTAGACAGTACGTCCATGGCTGCCAAAGCCCCCTCCGACCGGATAGGACCACCTATAATAAAATTTGCCTTTTTCTCAATAATTAATCTCTCCACTGCCAGAAGTGCCTCGGCCACGGGGACCCCTGGTTCAAGGTCGCGGGTGTCGCTTATTTCAATTTTGAAAGGACGCTTTGTTCCGGCTACATTAACTCCGCCCGAAGCATTAATTTCTTCCACCGCCAAGGTTATTCCTCTTTCTGCGTCCACGCCGTCGGGATACCCTCGGGAAATAGGAACACCGAGTACGATGGGCTGGGCGATAGATACTTGTGGATTCAGAACACATAGGAAGGTCACAATAATTAACATCAGGGGTAACTTTATGCCGATATTACTGACTAATGATTTGTTCTTCATAGAGGCCTCCTTCTCGTAAAATTTTATTCCGTTATATGAATGCTCAAAACGTTGTCACGCGCCGAAAGTCTTGTTCCATCCAATTGGTTTAACCACCTCCGTTCGTTTGAGCCTTAAGACTCCCGGATGACCCGCTTGGCTTTGCCCTCAAATCGGGGAAGTTCACCAATCTTCATGACTTCCACATCTGGAGTGACCCCGATTCGAAATTTAAAGACATTCTTGAAGGCCTTCACTGCTTGATCCATCTCCTCCTTGGAGAGTGCAGAGGAGGAGGGTTCCACCCGAATCCTTAGACGCTTTCCTGATCCCATTTTAGGGGCGATGACTTGATATTCATTTGAGAACCCCTTTGTTTCGCGAACGAAATTCTCGATGGCGGAGGGGAAGATATTGACTCCGCCAAATTGGAACATATCATCTGCCCTACCGATGATTCCTCCCTCCAGTCGGAGGAATGTTCTGCCGCAGTCACATTTCTTCACATCGAATTTGACGATATCGCCCATCCGCCAGCGGATCAAGGGCATTGATTCACAGCAAAGGTTTGTGAGCACCAATTCTCCCTCTTGGCCCGAACCAAGGGTTTTGCCCGTTACTGGATCAATGACCTCTGCAAGAAACATGCTTTCAATAATATGGGTTCCCATCTGAGCGACACATTCAAAACCGAAGTTGGAGATTTCTGTGGAACCAATGTCATCATAGTTTTTAGCACCCCAGGTGGTTTCAATCAATTTTTTTGTTGAGGGAACCTGAGCCCCTGGTTCTCCGGCAGTAATGACAACCCGAACAGTTGTTTTTGATAGATCCACACCCATCTTCTTAGCAGTCTCCCCGAGGAAAAGGATGTAAGTGGGCGTTCCACAAACGACGGTGGGTTTCCATTCAAGAATATTTCTGATTCGGTCTTCAGAACTCTGCCCACCCCCCGGGATGACAAGAACACCTCCTTGCTCAAAAGATGAGTGGATTCCCCACCAAGCTAAATAGAGTCCGTAGTTAAAGGGGATAAATATAGTATCCGCCTTGGTGATTCCATAGCCGTACATAAAATACATAAACTGTTCATAGTAGTTGACATACCAATCTTTTTTACTCAAGAGAGAACGAACAGGGATGCCTGTTGTGCCCGTGGTTTGAAAGACTCTCACGCCTTCTTCCGGACGAATGCAATGAAAGTCTCCGAAGGGAGGATATTTTTCTTGACTCTGTCTCAGTTCTTCTTTCACTGTAAAGGGAACTCTTTGAACGTCATCGATGGTCTTGATATCTCCAAGTTGGACACCTGCCTGATCAAACTTTCTTTTATACATGGGGGCTCGTTCGTAGACATAAGCCATCTGCTTTCTGAAGAGGCCGAGCTGGTAATCCAGCAATGCCTCCCTCGATAGGGTCTCCAATTCTGCTTTAAACATGATCACTTTTTCCATAGGGCCTCCAAGACTTTTTCAGGTGTGATCGGAAGCCGGGTAAAACGAATGCCGATAGCATCGTAAATGGCATTCGCAACCGCTGCTAAGATCCCGGAAATGGAGCCTTCACCTACCTCCTTGGCCCCGTATGGACCGCCCGGATCTCGTGTTTCTACCATTCCGCTGATCATCTTGGGTGTTTCAGTAGCCAAAGGAGCTCGATAATCGAGAAAGGTGGGATTCTGAATCTGTCCCCCTTCCAGCAAAATCTCCTCCCATAAAGCCTGTCCCAATCCCATGGAGACATTTCCATGGACTTGTCCTTCCACGATAGATAGATTCAACGGGAATCCGCAGTCGTGATAAGTCACGGTCTTAAGCACCTTGACAAGACCGGTCTGAGTATCGACCTCCACCTCGACGACCTGCACAGCAAATCCATAAGCATCAGTAAAGTGTCCTTTGGTTTTTGCCAGACTCGGATAGAATTCCGCCTCCTGAACAGCCTTCATGTTTCCCTTCCCGATGATCGGGTCTCCGTTGTTCCTCTGAACACTCCACTGGATCAATTCAGCATAGGAGACACTCTTATCGGAGTTTCCTCTGACATAAAAGCGTTTCTTTTTTGTCTCAAGATCTGGTTCATCCACACCCAATATCTCAACGGCCAACTTTAATAATTGGGATTTAGCATCGGCAGCAGCCAGTTTGACGGCATTGCCGGTCACAAAGGCTCCGCCGCTTAAGAACTGGCCATGGTCGATGGGACAGAGTTCAGTATCTCCAGAGACGACCCGTACGTCTTCCAATTGAAGTCCCAACTCCTGAGCAGCAACCTGGGCCATCGTGGTATCCGAGCCCTGACCCATTTCGGTCGCGCCGGTGAAGAGCGTGACACTTCCATCATCGTGGAGCTTGACAAGGGCTGAAGAGGCGAAAGGGTAAAAGGGGGCGCCGCTAAACATGGAACAAGAAGACATCCCCAGACCTCTTTTATATCGTGATGCCGATTCGCGCTCCTGAGTCCTTTTCACTCTATCTCCCCTCCATTTCTTCCAGCCCGAGGCCTGGGCCGCTTTTTGAAGGCATTCAGAAAGGCCGCAACTTTTGAGGACATCGCCATTGGGAAGGATATCATCCTTCTTCCGTGCGTTCTTGAGCATGATTTCGAGTGGGTCGAGTCCAAGTTCTTCAGCGATCATCTCAATCTGGGAGTCGACGGCAAATCGAATCTGAGGCGAGCCGTGAGCCCTCTGAGGTCCTCGAATGGGGTTGTTGGTATAGACGGAATATCCTTCGTAGTGATAATTGGGAACGGAATAGACGGGGATGCTGAAGGCATGGCCCAGGTAAACGACAATGGCACCAGAGCCGCGGTACGCTCCATTGTCGGCAATGAATTTTATTTTCTGGGCCAGAATGGTTCCGTCCCTCTTCACACCCGTCTTGATATGGACGATCGTCGGATGTCTCTGTCGCGTGCAGGTGAAGACCTCTTCTCTTTCCATCTCAAACCGGACAGGCTTTCCTGTCAGACGAGAAAGGAAGGCTGCACAGAATTCATAAGGGAAAAGATCGATCTTCCCGCCAAACGCCCCGCCTACATAGGTTTTGAGAATCCGGACTTGGCTGATTGGAAGACCGAGGGCTTTTGCAAGGATGAACCGTTTGTAAAAAATCCCCATGCTTGAGAGATACATGTTCAGCTTTCCAGAAGGTTCGAAAGAAGCCAGGGCAGCATGGGGCTCTAAAGCACAGTGAGCCGTGGCCTTCGTTTCGAAACGATCCTCTCTCACGTAGTCTGACTGGGCAAATCCTTTTTCGACATCGCCAAAGGCAACGCTTGTACGGCCACTCAGATTCTTTGCATCTCTCCAGTCGAGAGCTCTCTTATCGCGGCGGACACCCCAGTCTTCCCATTCGGTCTTTGCCCCTAATTCAAAGGGCTCATGGACATCCGGAGCCCCGGTTTTCATCGCTTCTTCAGGATCGAAGACCGGGGTTAGAGGTTTGTAATCCACTTCAATCAGGCGGATGGCTTCCTCAGCAGTATCGAGATCAATTGCAGCCACAGCGGCCACCTCATCTCCGATATATCGGACCTTGTCTACAGCCAGCGGCGTCTCATCTGCAGGATACCTGGGCGTATCCACAAAAGCATATCGAATGCCAGCCACATCGTCCCGAGTGATGACTGCTTTCACACCTGAGAGCCTTTTTGCTTTTTCCACATTGATAGAGAGGATCCTTGCATGAGGGTATGCGCTTCTCAAAAATTTTCCATGAAGCATACCCGGCATCGCCATATCGACTGTAAATTTGGCCTGTCCTGTTACCTTTTCAATTCCATCTACCCTTGGGAGGGACTTCCCTATAATCTCATATTCTCTCACTTTGCTCTCCCTGTTTTCGAATGGGACAAAAAATTATTAAGAATAATTGGTAGGCTATGAGTTTTTTGTCACAGAGATAATTGCCTCCACAATCTTCACGTAGCCCGTACAACGGCAGAGATTTCCGGAAATCGCTTTCTTCACCTCTCTTTCTGAAGGATGAGAATGCTCATCGAGAAAAGCTTTTGCTGTCAAAATCATCCCGGGTGTGCAGAATCCACACTGAATTGCCCCCTTTTCGACGAAGGCCTTCTGGATGGAATGGAGTTCCCCCTCTTGAGCAAGCCCCTCAATCGTCATAATCTTCTTCCCTTGAACGGCTGCTGCTAATGTGAGGCAGGAGAGGTGGGGGCCTCCATCGATAAGCACGGTGCATGCCCCACAGGCGCCCAAATCGCAACCCCGCTTTGTTCCTGTTAACCCGAGGTCCTCTCTTAAAACCTCAAGAAGGGTTTTGTTCTCTTCTGTGAGGACTTCGAACTCTTCCCCGTTGACATGAAGCTTGATCGCCCGTTTCATGCAGAACTCCTTTCCCCCTCGTCTCCACCCTCTCCCACTAAGGGCAAGGGGAATATCTCGGATTTCAGATTGCGGAGTTCGGAATATTTGATCTCGCGTTTGGATTTCGCATTTGGGGTGTGAATTCAGCAATCATCATTCCGCATTCCGCAATTTGTCCATTGCTTGTTTCAGAAGGATCCCGGCAATCTTTCGTTTATAGGCGGGGGAGGCGATGGAAGTTCGCATCGGAGAGATCTCCTTGACTGCCTGATGGGAAACCTTCTCAATCGTTAGGTCGTCAAGAGATGCATCCTTAAGCATTTTTTCCGCTTCCGACACCTCCACCGGCCCAGGGCCTACTCCACTGAAGATGACCTTTGCCCTGTCAATTCCGCCCTCGCCATTTTTTTCAAGATGGAGGGCTATAGAGACAATAGGGAAGTCAAGGGAGTCTCTCAGCCTCCATTTGAGATAGAGATTGCAGCCAGAAGGGAAGGGGACAAAAATTTCTTTGAGGATTTCTCCTTTCCTCAAAGATAGAGGCCTTTTCCCGTCCTGAGTATAGAGTTTCTTAAGGGGAAGAGTCCGTTCTTGTATAGGACCAGCCAGCTTAATCCTGGTACCCATGGCAATGAGGACAGGAGCTATATCCCCGCAATAAGTTGAATGGCATTCTTTAGGCTTCCGTCCGCCTGCCAGAGGAGCAGGAACTACATGGCAAACCTCTCCTCCGGCTTTATAGCAAGTCGATCTGGTGCCCCTCCAGAAAACCGATTGATTATAGAAACGGCAACGGTTTCCCTGACAGAGATTTCCACCCAGAGTTCCCATCGTCTGATGAGCATACGCAGCAACCTCCCTGGCAGTCTGGCTGAGAGTGGAATATTTCTCCTCAATCAACGGAGAAGAAGCGAGATCGTGAAGAGTGGTTAACGCGCCAATTTTCAATCCATCCTTTGCATCCAAGATATAAGCCAATTTTGGGATGGCCTTGAGGTTGATGAGCCGTTTTGGCTGGATAACCCCATGTTTCATGTTGACAATGAGATCTGTCCCTCCGGCAAGAAGAACAGTTCCCCCCGGGTCTGCAGCAAGAGCCTTGGAAGCCTCCTTAAGCGATCTCGGTTCCAGGTATTCAAATTTGGGAAGGCGCATTGTAACCTCCTCCTTCACGTCGCATAGCGCCCCACGCAAAGAATTTAATTTTCAATAATTCTTGTAAAGGAACGGTTTCAAACCGTTTCCTACTTAAATTCCTATCTTCACCTCTCTTCTCCTGCCATCCTTGGAAGATTCGACAATCCCCGGGGCTTCGGAGATCTTGTTGGCGATCATTAATCTGAAGAGTAGTCAACTGAGAAATGGCCTCCTCCAGAGGAATCTTGCCGAATAGAACGAATATTTTGAGAGATTTATCTTGGCGTGTATCATAGAGCGGAATGAAGCCTTATAGAATTGAGTTAACTCAGATTTTTGTCATTGTCAAAAAGAAACATTTCACAACTTATCCTTCCGACGAAAGGGTGCTTTGAGGTATCGGAAAGCAAAGCTTTCCAAAATAAATGGCTCACTAAAATTCTTTACTGGATTTCTCAGAATATTTCAAGAATACAATTTGCCGATAGAAGTTGCTTTGAAAGAGCTTAGTTTTTCAACAGGCTGTTCATATGTGAACGATGCGAAAAAGAGAAAAATTCTTAGTGAAGTAGCTTTAGGCAATGTGCCTCCGTTCAATTTCTTTGCCATGAAGCCACTCTTTTACGGAAGAATAATTTTGACTTCCAAGGGAGCCAAACCCACCATTTACGAGACGTTTTCTGACTTCAGATTCACCAAGTTTTTCAAGCTCGTCTGTATGACTCATTTTTCGATCTCTCGATCTTCGTTCTTGTTGTTCTCTGTCCTAACAATTATTAAGCTGCAATTAATAATTTCTTAAAAATCCTACCCATTTGAGTGCCTTTTGTCAATGAGATTCCAAAAATCTCACACTTCCATAAGGTGTGTATAAATCCACAAGACTATTATTTTCGCTTTTATGAATCGACGTTTTCGACCTGAAACACTGCATGAAGCATGTCTATACGGATACTGAACACTTCAAGAAGAAGTTTTGGGGCGGGAGTTTGGTCGGAGGCAACCCCCATGGAGGTCTGAAGACGTTAAAAGACCTTAGGAATGCAGTTAAATATTTTAAATAATTCCATGAAGTCCAGAGACCTTTGTAACCCACACTTATTTAACAAACCTAAATACGACCCCTGGGCATTAACCAAAATCGCTTCAAGAGGCCGCAGATATACTCGGCATAGATCAGGCGACCCTATGGCGCCGCAGGAAGAAGTACGGGATTTGATATGAGTGGAAGGAAGAATTCGGTACTTTGGTACACCTCCTTACCTTCACTCTCATAAGGCTCTAGAGAATGACGATTTTTGGTTAAAATCTTCAAGCAAGAGGAGGAGGGTCGATGCTCACTCTGCCTCCAAATAAGTTCTAAGGCACACCAGTCAGAATCGATTTAAGAAGGACCTCGACCTCATCCCACTTAAACGAATCTTTGCTAAGAAGTGGTCAGTTAGCTCGCCTATCTACTGGTCACATACACTCAGTGGGTATGATGCTCCTCTTCAGCTTTGTCCGCCTCGGCCTTGGTCTTGTGCACCGTGCCATCAGGGTGGTTTGGCGGTGAATATATAGTGTACAGCTTCAACCGCCCCTTTCCAGTGTTTATCACGTTGTGGAAGGTTCCTGCTGGAACAATAACCGCCTCGCCATCATGGACAACGTGCTCCTCTTTTTCATTGAAGATGAATTTTGCCTCGCCTTGCTCAATCCTGAAGAACTGGTCTACATCATGGTGGACCTCGTCACCAATTTCCTCTCCTCGTTGAAGGCACATCACAACCAGTTGAGCATTCTTGGCAGTGAACAAAACCTGCCTGAAATAATTGTTCTTCAATGTCTGCTTCTCGATGTTTCCAACATAACCTGTCATTCTGGCACCTCCTTCAATGCGAGATTGGGTCTTACTACAGCCTCAACAACCGGGCTAAACTGCATCCTAAAGCTGGCGCATAAATGCCACGAGATCCCTCTTCTCCTGCTCACTGAGTTTAAGCTCAAGAATCAAATTGAAAAACTCCACCGTATCTTCCAACGTGAGGAGTCTTCCATCATGTAAATAAGGAGGGGAATCTTTGATGCCTCGCAACGGAAAGGTCTTGATAGGACCATCCGCGCTTGCCATCCGACCATTGATCATTCGCGGCTTGTAGAAACGCTCCGTCTTCAGATTATGCATGAGATTGTCGGTATAATACGGCGCAGGATGACAGCCTGCACATCTGGCCTTGCCGAAGAAAACCTCCTGCCCCCGCATCTCCGACTGGGTTGCTTTTTTCGGATCAAGCTTTCCTTCGATCCCAAGCTTAGGAGCTGGGGGAAAATCCAGCAATTCTTGAAACTCCGCCATAAAATGGACTTGGCTCCCCCGTTCAAGGACACTGACGCCCTTTTTCGTAGCAATGACCGGATCGCCGTCAAAATAAGCAGCCCTTTGTTCAAATTCGGTGAAGTCTTCGACCGACTTCAGTGCCCGCTGGGACCCAAACAGTCGCTGAATGTTCACACCACGAAGACTCGGGGTATCAAGACGATGCCGAAACTCCTGGGGCCGGATATCTCCCACAAGGTGCGTCGAGGCATTTGTGTGTCCGTTTGCATGGCAGTCAAAACAAACTACTCCACGGCTTGGACGCTCGGATCGCCGGTCCTCGGTTTGGTTGAACTGCTGTTGTGGGAATGGGGTGATCAGTAGCCTCAGGCCTTCAATCTGTTTGGGGTTTAGAATTCCATTGAACAGCGCATAGTAGTTGTCAATAGTGACCAATTTCCCTTGAGAAACATCACCCAGGTCAGGTCTTGTGGTCAGATAGATAGGAGCCGGGAACTCAGGAAGGAAATGATCTGGCAAGTCATAATCCAGGTCAAAGCGGGTGAGATCCCGGCCTTCTTGCTTCTTAATCTCGTCAATATGGAACTTGGGAAAAAGCATGCCTCCTTCCGCATGATTAGGGTGTGGGAGAGGAAACAAACCCGCCGGGAATATCCCCTTTTCGCGAATCTCCTCTGGACTCATTCCAGCCAATTTCTCCCAGGTCATCCCCACTGGAAGTTTGATACGAACGCCCTCCTGAACAGGCTTGCCACGAGACATCGTCACCCCTGCAGCCGGACGATTGCTCAAGTCATAACGCTCATTGAGCAAATCCATCTGACGTTTCATCACCTCTGGTTTTGCAGCTTTCATACGGGCCATGACCGCTTCAAAACTCTCTTTGATGTCCACCGGGGAGTAACTCGTTTCTCCCCTCGAAGGAGTTTGTGCGAAAGTAGAAATTGAGACAATGATCAATAAAAGAACCGAAGTTGCCAACCCAATGTACTTAATCATCTTTACCATTTTTGCTTACCTCCTTTTTATCGAATTTTTCAGGGGCCTTGACCAACTCATCTCCTTCCTCTTAGGATCCTAATCTGGAAAGATTCCGAATTAAACCTTAAAAAAAATTATAGAAATCCAATACCTACTTAAAATCTACTGACAAACTGCTCAGATGGTGTGAGACGGTCACTTTTTGCTGCACTCCTGACAATACCCATAATACTCAAGCCTGCTATCCGTCACCCAGAAACGGCATTTTCTTGAAATCTCATGGGTATCAATAATCAATAATAAAAGGCGGCTTGTAATCCATAATTTTCTTACAGCCCTTACAGATCAAATTGATGTGCTCTGTTGTGTTTGCTTCATAACGGTTTTCCATTCTATCGAACTCAAGCATCTTGATTATACCATGCTTAGAAAGTTCGTTGAGTGTGGCGTAGACGGTCGATAGACTCAACCTGTTGCCCTTTTTTCTTGCTTGCCGGTAGATCAGGTCTGCACTCGGATGAATGGGGGTCGTATCAACTAATACTTCAATGATGGCTAGTCTCTGAGAGGTTAGCTTTAACCCTTTCTCCTTCAACTTTCTTATGATCGATTCTCTCATCGACTTTCGTAACTCGGAACCATTCCAATTTATAAATTATGATATCTTGTTTTTACTGAAGAAAGAAATAGGGTGAATACCGTATTTGGGAAAGAAAAGGACTGTATTTTGAGGGTATCTTGTCATAAAGGTATAGGCAATATTTGAGAACCACGGTCAACAGTAAGGGCAAGAAAATAGACACTGGTGTTGGCGAATTCTATAAAGTCTAATGAGCGAATATCTTGCCAAGATGGGCTATTTCCAAAAGGCTTCGGTATGAAAAACAAATCAAAGCCCTTCATTTGTTCCGTTTATTATCACCCGAAGTATTGCATAGAAGGGTAGAAATTGAAAAACAAGATTTCAGGAAAAAGTTTCTCGGCGGGAGTTTGGTCGGAGGCAACCCCCAATGGAGGTCTATGGAGGTTAAAAGACCTCAGGAATGCAGTTAAATATTTTAAATTATTCCATGAAGTCCAGAGACCTTTGTAACCCGTACTTATTTAACAAACCTAAATACGACCCCTGGGCATTAACCAAAATCGCTTCAAGAGGCCGCAGATATACTCGGCATAGATCAGGCGACCCCATGGCGCCGCAGGAAGAAGTACGGGATTTGATATTAGTGGAAGAAAGGATTCGGTCCTTTGTTGCACCTGCAAGTCCTCAAGTCACTTTCGACGTGCCCGTGACGATTACTGAGTGAAAGCGTTAGGGACTGCTTTGCTGGGTGGCGGCTTGCCTATCGGTGGCCGTGCAACGTAGGATCCCGAGGAGAGATCACTCGGAGAATTTAGAAGACGCGGCCATCCAGGTCGTGGGACTGAGTCACAACCTCCCTGAATATGCCTTCCCACGGATCGACGAGATCAACAGCTCGGGGACGCTTTTGCTCATCAAATAAGAGCATCTGCTGTATCAGTTCCTGTATCCGCAAACCGAGGGCACCTGAAATAGGTCCAAGTTGATGCAGTATCACTGGATCCAAGATCTCCTTCGGTGGTTCCGACGGATTCGTTCCAGTAAACATCTCAGCGACAACGAGTCCAAGCTGAAAAACGTCGCTCTTGGTAGTCAGCTGGGCCTCTCCTTTTGCATAAGCCACGAGATCTGGTGACCGATAATAGTATGGCATACCCGGCCCGGCAGCTTCCCTGTATATCTCGCGATCAATGTCATCATTTTCATTAAGAAACTTCATAAGCCCAAAGTCGCCCAAAACGCAGGACCTGCCTTTTACGAAAATATTCTTGGGCTTTACGTCTCTATGGACAACCGATGGGTTGTGATGGTCAAGGTAGGCTAGCGCCGATAGGAGTTGAAGGGTATAACTAACGCGTTCAGCAGTAGTGGTGGTTCGTGAAATTAGTTGATCCAGTGTTTGCGGAAGGTAGTCCACAATAACGAATGGGTACCTCTCCCCCTTGTCAGGGTATGTACCATTATCATAGATTCTCATTATAGCAGGATGGGTGCACACTCGAAGGAACTCCGCTTCCTGCTCAAATCGCTCTAATCGTTGCGGCTTTGACAACTTGGTAAAGACCTTCAGGGCAAAAAGAACGCCGTGAGTCTCTCCGTTGAGGGCGAGAACCAAGAAGACGAGAGAATTGCCACCCGAGCCGAGGATTTGGAGAACGCGATAGTTGATTGCCGAGCGCGACCTTACCGTCGTTCCTACAACTATTGGCAGGCCTTCAGCCATCCGAACGTCTCCGTGTCAGAAGTTTGGCTATATTCGTTTATGCGGTCCTTCTTCCAGACTCCAAGTTTTCAAGGCGAGATCTGCCAGCTTTTGTTGTCTGGTATCAATATCCCCAGGGGTCCACTCTTCTTTGACTTCAGACTCAATCATCCTAGTCAATAGAAATCTCGAGTGCGCGTAGCATTCAGCTACATTGCGTTCTTGATGGGCTTTGGCGAGATTTGCTTCCAACAGGCATCTATTTCCAAGACGGTGCAGCCTTTCCTCAACTATGTCTGGATCGTCCCCAAAGAATCCGCCCCGGCCATCCATTGGTCCTCTTGGCAGAATAAAGTCTACAACTACCCTTGATGCATGGTGGGCCAAGTCGTTAACGTCGTCAGCCTTGCAGTCGTGGAGGTATCTTTCGGTTAATTCGAGTTGAGCAAGAAAATACAAGACCCTCGAAGCCTTCTTATCTGAAAAACGCAAAAAATCGTGGTGAAATTCGTCATCAGAAGGCAAGATCGCAGCGATTTCCTTCTCTATATCTTTTGCATGCGTAAGATTGCCCGAAGAAATTGAGTTTGCCATCCTTGCACACTCGATCTCCAGAGCTCCCGTGCGCCTCCGACCGACAACTTGGTATCTAATAGTCAGAACAATCAATACCCAGAGTAAGTGTTCCATGCGCTCAGCATTAAATCGACGTATTGCTGACATGATTGGAATTCGAACCTGCCTATTGCCAAGCACCATTAGGGTTTCTATTCGTTCCCGACATACCGATCCATAGTCAGACCATATTTCGTGTTGTGGATCGTCAAGAGCGCTGTAGCGTTCGGAGGCGGAAGATAGCTCACTGGATAGCCGGGCAGCGTCTGTCTGACTTGGAAACGATTGTTTGATGCGACTAAACAATTGGTGTTTTTGTACTCGACCGAAGTTAGATGTCCAAAAAACTCGTAGAAAATCATCAGCATTCTTCTCTTCAATCCGCTCAGCCATTACAGCCCAGTCCTGCCTAACTCGGTCTATGTCACCGGTACCCACGCTTCCGAACAGATAGTTCTTAACAAGATCAAGGGCGGACAGTTCGTTACCGCGGGCATTGAGCGCTTCAAAAATGACAAATGCGTTTGCTTCTGATAGCACCTCCAGGACAACGACTTTGACTCTTTCTTCAAGGTATGCGGATAGTTGGAACAAGCGTGAAGCCTGCTCATCAACCATCGAGGACTCAGTCTCCGCATAACTACTCACTAGCTGCCGGCACTGATCGATCGCCTCAATAAGCGCTCGGTTCGATGATCCCTTCGGAGCTTCCTTGAGCCGCTTCTGTAACTCTTCGGTCGGAAACCGTTCTACCACCATCTCAAGAAAAGCGCTTTGGTTTTCAACGTTTAGAGTGAGTCGCGGATAATAGTTACCTCCCAGTTGCCGAACCCCGATGAACTCAGATTCGATTTGCTGTGCATCAGTCTTGTACTGCTCTCGGTTTCCAAGCCAGTACCGAATTGCCGAGTAAAGCATCGTGACCGTCGCCAAACGCTGTTGCCCATCGAGAATATGCCATACCCCTTCACGTGGCCCCATTAACACTATGAGGCCGACGAAATAGTCTGGGTCTTTATCCTTCATGGCCCTAGTAACATCCTCGAAGAACTGGCGGACATTAGACAATTCCCATGAGAAGTTTCGCTGGTGCTCTGGCACCTTAAAGAGCTTTCGCTGAGTTATCAACTGTCCGGTCCCGAAGGTTTTTGAGTCTAGGTATGAACTTTCCATAAATATCAACTCTTTTAACAGTTCATTTCTGACAAATCAAAAACATCGACACAAAACAGGACCATCGCAATTAACCAGTAGTCGTGGACCGTCGCACAGGACTTTCAACATCCAGATCCCTCGTCCTACGATAGTTCCATCTATGACCAAGACTATGCTTGTCTAAAACCTTTTACCACTAATAATCGTGCATTTCAAGAAGAATCCTGAAATGCACGACTTCAGAAACAAATACTCACGTTCTCACTTCCTAAGAACCCAACTTTTGGAGGGCTCTCATTGCTAATCTTTCCTGTTTTTCTCAGCCTTGCAATTTTCAAGGTTCTTTTTTCTATTTTTTGCAATTTGCAAAATTCATCGTAAAAAACAGATTCGAATGGCACGAATGACACCGAATGAAGCCAATAAGAAACCATCTGTTTTCATTCGGGTAAAGCGTTCGGAAGGGTATCAAATAGATGGAATGTCGAGTGGAAATCTTTAAGGCATAAAGTTTGCTACGTAGACATAGAGGAGAGGAGCAAAGCATATGCTTGGGCTTCGGCAGAAGTTATCTCTTGGTTTCAGTGCGTTGTTGCTTATCATCTTAATTATAGGCACCCAAAGCATCATCCATCTTACCAAATTGGGAGAATCCATCGATGTCATCCTAAGGGAAAACTACCGGAGTGTCATTGCATGCCAACAAATGAAAGAAGCATTGGAGCGAATGGATAGCGGAATACTTTTTGAACTTCTCGGATATACCCGGAAGGGGGACGAACTTATCCGCAAGAATGAACTGGCGTTCGAGATGGCCCTTGGAGTCGAGTTGCATAACATCACGCTTCCGGGAGAAGGGGGAAAGGCAAATCATATCCAGGACCTTTTTGGCAAATACAAAACAGCGCTTAATAGGGTAGAGGATTCGAGCGTGGCGATTACTGTCCGGCGCAATGCCTATTTTACAGATCTTTTCCCGTTATTCCTGCAGATTAAAGACACGGCCGGAGAGATCCTCCGGATGAATCAACAGAATATGAGTGATGCGAACGATCTGGCCCGAAACAGCGCAGCCGCAGCTCGAAGACAGATGTATATTCTTTTGGTTGCCGGGACGATTGTTGCCATCGGTTTTGTTTTCTTTACCGGCAGGTGGATTCTTCGCCCCATCAATCGCCTTATTCAATCAGCAGATGAGATCAGGCAGGGGAATCTTGATCTCGTCGTAGAGAGCGAATCCAGCGATGAAGTCGGTCACCTTTCCGAAGCCTTCAATGCAATGGCGGCAAGCCTTCGGGAATTTCGCCGTTCCGGTCTGGCCAAGCTGGTTCGGATTCAGCGCGCAACCCAGCAGGCATTCGACAGTCTCCCCGATGCAGTGGCGGTTGTTGACCTTCAAGGGAGAGTGGAAGTGGCAACGAAAGCAGCTGGAAACATTTTTGGGCTAAGACTCAACACACTCCTATTTGACTTGCCATTGGGGTGGATGGCTGATCTCTACAAGGACGCCTTGAAGGAGGACCGTGCTGTGCAGCAAAAAGTGGTTCAACATTTTGTGGGAGGAGAGGAACGATACTATCGTCCAGAGGCAATCCCAATTTTAGACAACGACAAGCAACTCACAGGGGTAATCCTTGTGCTTCAGGATGTGACGCAACTCCGACAGCAGGAAGAGATAAAGAGGGGAGTCATCTCAACGGTCTCCCATCAACTGAAGACGCCGCTCACCTCCATTCGTATGGCGATTCACCTGTTGTTAGAAGAGAAGGTGGGACCCCTTACAGAGAAGCAAGTCGAGCTTCTGGTGGCGGCCAACGAGGACGGTGATCGATTGCATAGCATCCTCAATAGTCTGCTGGATATCAGCCGAATCGAATCCGGGAGGGCTGAGATTGACTTTCGCGCGGTATCACCTCATTCGATAGTGTCTGAAGCGGTGGAGTCCTTTCGGAGAGGAGCCCAAGACCAAGGGGTATGTTTAAGCCCTGAGTTCCAAGATGATTTGCCCGAAGTTTGGGCTGACGTAACCCGAATCAACCATGTTTTTGGTAACCTTCTCTCCAACGCGCTCAAATACACGCCACCGGGAGGCAAGATTACCCTTTCCGTAAAGGCTGACGAAGAACGGGTCCAGTTCTCCGTCTCAGATACCGGTCAAGGTATTCCCGGTAAGTATCTCCCAAGGATTTTTGAGCAATTCTTTCGTGTGCCTGAACAGGGAAAAGAGACAGGAGCAGGGCTTGGCCTTGCCATCGTCAAGGAGATCGTTGAGGCTCACGGTGGTGCGATCGGGGTTGAAAGCCACGAAGGGAAGGGGACCACATTCACCTTTACTCTCAGAAGGGCCGACCGAATTTCGAAAGAGGTAAACGATGCCTGAAGACAAGGCCATTACTTTTCTGAGGATGATCCGCCGCAGCCAGCGCGGACGGTTGAAAGTTTACCTCGGTTACTGCCCAGGCGTGGGGAAGACTTATCAGATGCTCCAGGAAGGCTATCGGCTTAAGGATGAAGGAATAGATGTCGTCATCGGACTACTCGAAACACATGGCCGCGCCGATATCGCAGAACTTGCCAAGGGACTGGAAGTGATTCCAAGACATCGGCAGGAGTACCGCGGAGTGACTGTGGAGGAAATGGACGTGGATGCAATTTTAGCCCGCAAACCCCAGGTCGCTCTCATCGACGAGCTCGCTCATACGAATGTTCCGGGGAGTCGAAACGCAAAAAGATACCAGGACGTCCAGGACATTCTTGCAGCAGCGATACATGTCATCACTACGCTGAACGTTCAACATCTGGAGAGCCTCTATAACACGGTGGAGAACGCTGTGGGGGTGAAGGTGCGCGAGCGTCTACCTGATTCCGTTCTTGGTGAGGCGGACCAGATCGTTAATGTGGACGTGAGCACGGAAGATTTACAGAAACGTTTGGGGGAAGGCAAAATCTATCCAAAGGAGCGGATCGAGAGGGCTTTAATCAATTTCTTTAAGATCTCGAATCTGGAGAAGCTTCGTGAGCTCACACTTCGTGAACTGGCCTCGCAGATTGATTTAAGAAGACGTGAAGCTCCCGAGGAAGAAATTGGTACCACTCCGGACCAGGTGATGGTCTGCCTGAGCTCGCGAGGCCCGAACAGTGAGAAACTGCTGCGCTATGCTTCGCGCCTCGCAGGGAGACTGAACCGCAACTGGTATGCCGTTTATGTTCAAACGCCTTCCGAGGAAGCCACTGTCATCGATGCCAAGACGCAGCGCTTCGTCTCCAATACATTGACCTTGGCCAAACAACTGGGCGCGATGGTTTTCACTTACAAGGGCGAAGACATCGCAGACACCCTCCTCAGGTTTGCAAAGGAATACCGCGTGGGACATATCGTCATTGGAAGCCCGACCCTGAAACCATTCTGGAAGGGGTTTGGAAAGAATAAAAATATAGTTAAGAATCTGATCAAAAATGCCAGGGGAATCACCCTGATCGTCCTCGATACCCGGAAAGAGGAGCCCCTCGTCACCCGGCCACCTTTGGAGGTTTCAGAAGAAAGGCAGTCAACTGTTGGACCTTCTCAAGCTGCGGCTCAACACCCGGATCGGCTGAGGCTAAGTCGGCTCCTCTCCCCTCGACGTATTGTCATCTGGGATCAGCCTGTCCGAAAAGAAACGGTCCTTCGAACATTGGCGGAGACAATCGGGAAACATGCCGGGATCGAAGATGTTGAGGCATTACTCAGGGCCATCATGAAAAGGGAGGAACAGGGCTCGACTTTTTTCAACGAAGGGGTGGCCTTCCCGCATCTGCGGTCCGATCATCTGACCACTTCAACAGTCAGCATTGGCCTGACAAAACTGGGTGTCTCCGATGTATCCACGGAAAAACCTATCGAACTTGTCTTTCTGATCCTCTCGCCGGCCCGAGCTCCTGATAGCCAAGTTGAAATCTTAGGCCTCGCGAGCCGTGCAGCTCAAAACAGGCATCTTCTCCAGAGCCTTAGGTCCGTCCGGACTTCTCAAGGAGCGATGAAAGCAATCTTCGATTGGGAGACGTACGATGAATCCAGCCCTTCAAACTTATCCTGATGCGGTTAGGCTCACAAAACCAAGGGGGCATGTATGCAGGTCCGTCGAGGTCTTATGAAGAGCCTTGCGGCAGCCATAGCCCTAACATTAGCGATAAGCCTTGTTTTCGGATGTACCAAAGAGAATAAAGACCATGGTAAGCTTGAGGAAGAAAACAGGGTCTTGAAGGAAAAGATACCATCGCTTGAGAGTCAGAAGAAGCCCGGCGTGGCTTCAAAGCCTGAAATCAACGAAGAGCTTCTCGCTCTGGCGAGGAAATTGAAAGCATCACCCAATGATTTTGTAGGGCAACAAATAAAATTAAATTGTAGATTTGGCGGTTTTGATGGCAAATTCTTGGATGAAACGAATGGTCCAAAATTTCTTTCCACCTATTTCATTGGATTCATAGCGCAGAGCGGGAAAGAAACAGACGAACCCATTTTCAGTCATTTGTTCATCAGTAAAAAGGAAGCGAGGGAGTACGGTGTTTATCGCTTAGGTCTAAATGATCTGATCACCGTTTATGGAATCGTCAACAGCGCGTACGATAAAGAGCCCTGGATTGAGGTATATGTGGTAAAAAGGGGATGGGAATAAAATAATGGTCCTTGCAATTTTCAATGGATTTGTCTCCAGTTTCTTGAGAAATGCAATATCTCAAATCGGTTCCGTAAATGAAAACATTGGTTTTTCAATATCTTATTTCAGCGACCCTTTTGGCATACTGTTTGCTCTTGTTAAAATGGTTTGACTATGGAGAAAGAAGTGGCGTATCGTGGATATTGTACCAATTTTTATATATTAAACTCACCCTAACGTGAGTTCTTATTTAACGTTCTTATTAAAAGTTTAGGAGGAATCCGTAAATGAACCTTCAATTTTGGCTGATAGCGATGTTTCTTTTGGGCATTGTAACGATGGGAATAATGTACCTGTTTTTTATCGCTTGCGAGAAAATATAAGAAGATGAGGTGATGCTTAATGATGATCTATGTGACAGCGGCCGTTGCAGCCTTCTTGTTCCTCTACCTGGTTGTGGCCCTTGTACGGCCGGAATGGTTCTGAAGGCCGACAGCGAATCCTGAGATGCAGAAAGGAGATAAATAATGTTTATTCAAACCTGGCTTCTGCCCTTTTCACTACTTGCAGCAGCGACCCTCATCGCGTTTCCTTTAAGTCGCTACATGGCATGGATCATGGATGGAAAATACCGGCCTTTGCCTGTCTTGGGCTGGTTCGAAAAACGCTTGGATAGCGGCCCCCAGAACTGGAAGCATTATACCATCGTGTTGCTCCTTTTCAACACCTTGATGTTCGTCTACGGCTATGTGGTTCTGGCACTTCAGCCGTGGATGCCGCTGAATCCGGATGGCAAGGGGATGATTTTTCCTTCCACTATCTTTCAAGCCGTGACCTCCTTCATAACGAACACGGACATCCAGCACTATTCCGGAGAACAGGTTTTATCGAACTTCAGCCAGATTTTCTTTGCCATCTCCATGCTATTTATGTCTGCCGCAGTCGGCCTGTGCGCGCTGACCGCGATCATCCGGCTCTTCCGTGGCGAGTCCAAAATTGGCAACTTCTTCGTAGACATGTGGCGGGTGGTAGTTTACATGTTCGTGCCCGCCGCCTTTGTCATCGCCCTTGTTTTTCTGTTCCAAGGCAGCCCCATGACTTTTAAAAGCTTCCATCAGGTTTTGACACTTGAACCTGCAGCCATGGGAACCACGGACAAGGGCGAGGCAAAGCAGCAGACCATTGTCGTGGGGCCGGTGGCGGCATTCGAGTCCATGAAGATGCTTGGAACGAACGGGGGTGGGTTTTACGGCATGAATTCCGCGCACCCCTTTGAAAATCCCACGGGATTGTCCAACTTTTTCAATACCCTGGCAATGATGGTCTTCCCGTTTGCGCTCGTGCTGATGTACGGCAGGATGCTCCGCCGGATGCGGCATGCCTATGTCATTTTCTCAGTGATGTTGTTGTTGATGGCTGCCACCGTTGTATGGGCAGTCTACTACGATACACTGAAACCAAATCCTGGATTGACCGGCCATCCTGTGGCACGCAGCTATGAAATCCCAAGCGCTACGGCGCCGGGTGGGAAACGGGTCGTCACTCTTCCCCCAGTCCCAAGCTTGCCCGTGGATCAGCACTTGGGCAATCTCGAGGGCAAAGAGATGCGGTTCGGGACCTCGGCAGGCGCCACCTTCGATGCGCTGACGACAGACGTAACGTGTGGTGCAGTAAACGCAGAGGAAAACAGCCTCAACCCGGTTGCAGCCTTATCGCCCATGGTCGGAATGTGGCTGAACTGCATCTACGGCGGCAAGGGGGTGGGGATGATCAACCTGTTGCTCTACTTGATCATCGGGATCTTCGTGGCCGGCATGATGGTAGGCCGGACGCCCGAGTATTTGGGTAAGAAAATCGGGGGCCGGGAGGTAAAGCTGGCGATCATCGCCCTTCTGGTCCATCCGTTCATGATTCTTTTTCCTACCGGGCTCTTCGCTGCCACCAGTTGGGGACTCAAAGCTATCAGTAATCCCGGTGCTGACGGTTTTACACAAATACTGTACAATTTCTCTTCGGCCTCGGCCAACAATGGTTCGGCCTTCGACGGATTGTCGGTTGCCTACGGTTTGGTAAGCAATCCAAATCCAGCGCCGACCGCCATCCCATGGAATATCGCGGCCGGCCTCGTGGTGCTCTTCAGCCGCTTTCTTCCCATTGTCGCTCCGATTGCCATGGCAGCATTTCTCGGAGAGAAGAAATCGAGCCCCTTTGGTCTGGGAACTTTGCGCACGGACACCGTCACGTTTGGCATCCTCTTGCTCGGGACGATCCTTATCATCGGAGCTCTGCTTTTTTTGCCGGTCGCTGCACTGGGACCGCTTGCAGAGCAGTTGGGTCCCATCCCGTTTGGAGGCTGACCGGGAAGCCTTGAAGGTGGCCTACGAAAACTCATTGAATGTCCTAACAAGGAATTGCGAGATGAATAAAATGCTCAAAGGAGTGCGACATGAATAAAGTACCCGATACGATAGAAACCGTGAAGACCGTCCCGTTGCCTTTGGAGCAGCCGCGGTCGCTGCGCCGTATGAAACGGAGAGCACTACTGGAGAAGGAGACAACGAAAGCGGCCTTGAAGCAGGCGTTCGTCATGCTGCGGCCCGACATCCAGTGGAACAATCCTGTAATGTTTGTGGTCGAAGTGGGTGCGTTCCTGACCCTTCTATTCATCCTGCAGGCGGCATGGGGTAAGCAGGCCAGTCAGGTGCCGATTACGTATTTTGTCGCGCTTGACGCATGGCTTTTCCTGACCGTCTTGTTTGCGAACTTTGCCACTGCCCTTGCCGAGGCTCGCGGTAAAGCCCAGGCCGATTCCCTCAGGCGAGCCCGTCACGATACGGTGGCATACCGTTTGAGTGCTGCCGGAGCAATCGAGGAGGTTTCCTCGACGGTTTTGAAACCGGGCGATCATGTGGTCGTACAGGCGGGACAAACGATTCCCGGAGATGGAGAGATCATCGAAGGGATCGCTTCTGTGGATGAGTCGGCGATTACCGGCGAGTCGGCGCCGGTGATTCGCGCCGCGGGCGGCGACCGATCCGGCGTGACCGGTGGGACAGTCGTGCTCTCCGATCGGATCGTTGTTCAGATCACCAGCGGAGCAGGTGATTCATTCCTCGACCGGATGATTGCGCTGGTGGAGGGCGCCATCCGTCAGCGAAGTCCGAATGAGATCGCTCTCACGCTGCTACTGTCCGCCTTTACGCTGGCTTTTTTAATTGTGGTTATCCCGCTTTGGCCCATGGCCTGGAACGCCGAGCAATACATGATGGGCTACCTGGGCCTTCAAGAGCCCTTGAGAAGCCTCGGCACCGATGTTCCGACCCTCGTTGCGCTCTTAGTCTGCCTCATTCCTACGACCATTGGTGCGTTGCTTGCCGCCATCGGAATTGCGGGTATGGATCGCGCTCTGCAGGCCAACATCATCGCCAAGAGCGGAAAGGCAGTGGAGTTGGCCGGCGACATAGACGTTGTGCTGCTCGATAAGACAGGGACGATCACGATAGGGAACCGGAATGCAACAACGTTCTTACCGATAGGAAATTATTCGGCTGCCGACGTTGGGCGGCTGGCTGCTCTCGCGTCCGCCGCTGACGAGACCCCCGAGGGGAAGAGCATCGTGAGATTGTTCGAAAAGCAAAGCGAAACCCCTATCAGCGTGCCAGCGGACGCGCGATCTGTGCCATTTACAGCGCAAACGCGCATGAGCGGCGTCGATCTCCCAGACGGCAGGCGAATACGTAAAGGAGCACCAGACGCCATCATCAAATTCGTCCAGGACAACCATGGCAGCGTGCCGGCTGAGATCAACGCATTGGTCGATAGCGTGGCATCCAAAGGGGCAACCCCTCTGGTCGTGACTGATGATGGCCGTATCGCCGGCGTGGTCGTTCTTGAGGACATTTTGAAACCCCATATGCATGAGCGTTTTGAGCGGCTGAGGAAGATGGGACTGCGGACCGTCATGATCACCGGAGATAACCCTCTAACGGCTGCAACCATCGCTGCACGGGCGGGGGTCGACGACTTTCTCGCTCAGGCCACGCCGGAGACCAAGCTCTCTTACATCCGGAAGGAGCAGGCTGGCGGGAAGCTGGTGGCCATGATGGGCGACGGCACGAACGACGCTCCGGCCCTGGCCCAGGCAGACGTTGCTCTGGCCATGAACGCAGGCACGCAGGCGGCTAAAGAAGCGGCCAACATGGTCGATCTGGACAGTGACCCCACCAAATTGATCGAAGTTGTGGAAGTCGGAAAGCAGCTCTTGATAACGCGAGGCGCCCTGACGACATTCTCGATCGCCAATGATGTGGCCAAATACTTTGCGATCATCCCGGCGCTTTTTGCAGGGACTTTGCCCTGGCTCAAGGCGATCGACGTTATGCATCTGCACTCACCGACCTCGGCTATTTTGTCGGCTGTGATCTTCAACGCGCTGATTATTCCCATGCTCATCCCGGTCGCGCTCAAGGGAGTTAAATACCGACCTCTCGGTGCCGATGCTCTATTGCGCAGGAACATGCTGATCTGGGGACTGGGAGGCGTGATTTTGCCCTTTATCGGTATCAAACTGATTGACCTCATCATGGTGGGTTTTCATTTGACTATTTGATACTGTAGTGAACCCCGTTAGAAATTCCAGTGGGGCACCGAACCCCGTGGAATTATCCTGGGATCTAACCCCGCCGCAAATTAGCGGGGCATCATTTCTAACGGGGTGAATCAAGCGTGTCTATCGGCCCCGGTCCCGACCGAGGGCGGGCAGGCAGGGAGGCATAACATGTGGCGATACTTTTCGAAGAGCATCTTTTTGTTGTTAGTGCTGGTGGTGATCTGCTGCGTCGTTTACCCGCTGGGGTTATGGGTGGTCGGACAGGCCTTCTTTCCCTTTCAGGCCAACGGGAGCCTGCTGACAGGTCCTGATGGTAAACCGGTGGGATCGCGACTCGTTGCGCAGCCGTTTACGAAGGACGAATACTTTCAGCCCCGCCCGTCTGCTGCGTCCTACGATGCGTCTGCTTCGGCCTCGTCATCTCTTGCGGCATCCAATTACGCCCTGCGCGACCGGGTCGGCCGGACGCTCGGTCCGATTGTGAAATATCGAAGCGGGCCCAAAGCAGGAGAACTCGTGGCACCGGACATCGAAAGTTGGTTCCAGAAGGATATTTTCCAGGGCAGCCCCCACATCGTGGCGCAGTGGGCAGACCTGCATAACTCTCTGGCCCAGGCCTGGGTCAGTGCGGACCCGACACACGGCCCTTACGTGGACAATTGGGCAAAGGCGCATCCAGCCTTTGTAGCCCAATGGATTAGGGACAATCCGGGTACTCCACAGCCCAAGGCACCCGATCTGGCCGTGGTGTTCTTCGAGAACTTCTCCAAGGAGAACCCCGGGAAGTTTCTCTCCGCCGTTACTCGCAAAGGATCTGATGGCAAGGATCAAACGACAATTGAACCGGTAAAGGACGGCTCGGACATTCAATCGATCTTCTTTGATATGTGGCGACAGGATCATCCCAACGCTGACCTCCAGGAGGTTCCCGGCGATCTCGTCACTACTTCCGGCTCCGGACTCGATCCTCATATCACGCTACAGAACGCCGAGTATCAGCTCAATCGGGTTGCCTCCAAATGGGCTGCCAACTTAAAACGAGATCCGAACGTCATCCGAGAGGAGATCGGGCAAATCTTGCAGGAAAACGCCTCGGCCCCGTGGTTCGGTCTCGCAGGTGAGAAGTTCGTTAATGTCCTTGAAGTCAATCTCGAACTTCGCAAGCGCTACGGAGCGCCCTCGCCTTAGCCGGGTTATCGCTCCCTTGCTCTGTCCCAGGCAATCACTATTGTCGATCTTCTAAGTGTAACCCTTAAGAAGAGAGAAAAATTAGTTTGAAAGGTAGAGATGAAAAAGAAATTATTAGGCTTGATTCTGGCGGTTTTGATGATGTTTCCATTTGTGATGAACGCAAGCGGCGAAGAGGGATCAGCATCGACTTCAGACAAAAAAATCGAAGAGGTAAAGCCGGTCGAAGAGGCAAAGCCGCCGGAGGCCCCGGCACCGGAACCCGGGCTGCTGATGTTCGCTTTAGGCAAGGCGGGACTGGCCCAACCATTGGACAAGGCTGGGATCAATATCTACGGCTACATCGAAGGCGGTTACTTTCATGACTTCAGTGTGCCGGGTACTGGCCGCGGTCCAACTTTCATCGGGTTTAACAGCTTCAAGGACGCGGCCACCCTTGACAAAATTAGTCTAAACGTCGAGCGCACGGTCGATCCGACGAAGAAGCAGTTTGATCTCGGTTTCCACGTGGAGGGTATTTGGGGCACGGATGCCGCGTTCGTCCACTCGAATGGGCTCCTGGATTCGCAGACGGGCCGCTATCAAGGGGACCTTCTCCAAGCCTATGTGGACGTGACTCTCCCCGACCTGCCGGTGCGAATCCGCGCAGGCAAATGGTTGGCATTGGAGGGCTTCGAGCAGTTCAGCGCCAACATCTACGGGGCCTTCGGCGATCCGTCCAAGGCCCTCTATTCTTACAGCTACCAGTATCTCTACGCCGAGCCTTTTACTCAGACGGGCGTTCTGGTCACCTACGTGGCGAACCCCAAATGGTCGTTTGATGCCGGCTTCACGCGCGGCTGGAACCAGTCTGTTAAAGACGCCAACGGCGCCCTGGACTTTTTAGGCCGCATCACCTTTACGCCTAGCGACAAGACTTCCATCACTTTCGTTATGACGGAGGGCCCGGAGTTCCCGACGGGCTTCGGGCACAATCTGCCTAAGGGCGACGACCACTGGTGGACCGCGTTGGACCTGGTTGCGACCCAGAAGATCACTGAGAAGTTGAGCCTCGGCTTGGGGATTGACTACGTCCATGCTCCGCAAATCCCCGGCTTAACAAGTGGTGACAAGCAGTGGGGAGGCGTGGCAGGCTACGTCAGCTACGCGATCGATCCGCACCTCACGCTCAACACCCGGCTGGAGTGGTATCGAGACGCCGCCGATGGCTTCTCCACCGGTACGCCCATCAGCGCCAATTATTACGAGGCCACGGTGGGCGTGGCCATCAAGCCTTTTCCAAAGGACAAGTTTCTCTCGAAGTGGCTGTTGAGACCGGAAGTTCGCTACGACCGTTCTAACCAGCCGCTCTTCGACAGTAGCGACAAACATCAGTGGACATTTAGCGCGGACACCCTCTTCACCTTTTAGGATCGCCATGGCGTTTCGCACCCGCCCTCTGGGGACCAAAGCGAACGGCTGGAGCAGAAATAGAAAAAACCATTCCCGGGAAAGTCGGAATGGTTTTTTCTATTTCGGGTTGCACAACCATCCTGGTTGATGTAAGTTATGGATATAACCGAGGCATTCTAAGAGATGGAAGTCAGAGATATCCCCAACGATACAACAAGACCAGACCCGGATGCCCTCCTGAAGGAAGTTGAGCGAGAGGAAGAGAAAAGGGGAAAGCTAAAGATATTTCTCGGCTACGCCCCAGGCGTCGGAAAAACCTACGCAATGCTCAACGAAGCCCACGTATTGAAGAAGCGCGGCGAGGACGCGGTGGTGGGTATTGTGGAGACTCACGGCCGCATCGAAACGGAGGCATTACTCAAGGATCTGGAAATGATTCCGCGACGACGAGTTGAATATCAAAGTATTGTTCTTGAGGAATTGGATGTCGATGCCATACTTACACGGCGACCCGCGGTCGTTTTGGTAGATGAACTGGCGCACAGCAATGCACCGGGCAGCCGCCATCCGAAACGATACCAGGATATTGAAGAGCTGCTCGACAGCGGCATTGACGTTTACACAACGGTGAACGTTCAACACTTCGAAAGCCTGAACGATGTTTTAGAAAAGATTACGGGAATTCGCATGCACGAGACGTTGCCCGATACCTTTCTGGATCGAGCCGACGAAGTACAAGTAATCGATATCCCGCTGGAAGAGCTTTTTGAGAGGCTGAAAGAAGGAAAGGTATACATTCCCAGGCAGGCGGAACGGGCAATGCAGAATTTTTTTCAGCGGGGCAATCTTGTTGCCCTGCGGGAACTCATGCTCACCCACGCCGCCCACAAGATGGATACCGAGCTTCTGAATTATATGAGGGCAAAGGCTATCTCCGGCCCCTGGCCAGCAGGGGAGCGGTTGATGGTCTGCGTGGCCCCGAGTCCTTATGCAAAACAACTGCTGCGCAAGGGGTACCAGATTGCGAAAGATGCGCATGCCGAATGGTATGCCGTGCATGTTTCTACACCTGCCTTGAAGGAGATGTCAGATGCGGACAAGGCTTATATCGCCGAGGCATTGAATCTCGCAGGAGAATTGGGGGCAAAGATTGCAACCCTTTCCGGAACGGATGTGGCAAACGAGATCCTGCGTTTTGCCGGAGAATACAATATCAACCATATCGTTATCGGGAAACCTCTTCACTCCATGTTGTTTGGATTCTGGAAGGGCTCCCCGGCCTCCCGACTGCTGCACACCCGAAGTGAGTTTGAACTGCATCTCATCACGCCGACCGGTGAAAAGAGGGAGATAGAAGTAAAGCCGACGACCCAACGGTTTACGTTCAATCCGAAAGAGTACGTCCTGACCGCCCTTATGGTCGCCGCTGTGACCCTGCTGAACTTTTTCCTCCAGGGATTCGTTAATCGCATTGCTCTGGTTTATGTCTACTTGATTGTGACGATTGCAGCCGCGCTTCTTTTTGGCACCGGACCTTCGATATTTTCCTCGATCATCAGCCTACTCACTTTCGAGTTTTTCTTCACGGAGCTAAGATACCACTTCACCATGTATCACCCGCATGACGTCATTAATGTCTTGGTCTTCTTCCTTACGTCCATCATCGTTGGTCAGCTCGCCAAGATAACAAAGAGACAAAATGTACTCTTACAGCTTCGCGTCAGGCGGGTGACCCTTATTGAAGAAATAAGCAAAGAGTTCTTGATGCTTCCTCCCGTTGAACAATTTCTCGGCGGGATGGTTCAGAACTCGAAAGAATGGGAGAATGTTTTGACCCTATTTCGTACGACCGTTCTTGATCACATCAGTCATATTGCAATCAAGTACCTGTCGAAAATTATGGATGCACCGTCTTTTGTCCTTTTCATTGGGAAGGACAAGAGACTCCAGATCTGGGCCCGGAGCAAGCCGGATGTGGACCTCACTCCCAAGGAGATGGCGGTGGCCGAGTGGACTTACGCACACGGTGAGCCCGCCGGAGCAGGAACGCAAACCCTGCCGAGCGTTAAACTCTTTTTCATACCTATGAAAACACTTGAAGAGACCATCGGTGTCATCGGAATTCAGTTTGATTTCAAAAATCTTCTGCTCGATCAGCGCCGTCTTCTGGGCGTCATCTCCAATCTCTCAGCCCTTGCTGCGGCAAGATGGGTCAAGACATGGACATGACATGAGGAAAAAATTGGAGTAATTATTCCATTTCTTTCGCTTCCACCGCACTGTCCTCATTTGCATACCTTCTAAACAAAAAATATAAAGGTCACGATTATAAAGAGAGGGAGGCAGGGTTTGCCCTAACTTTTCCATCGCTCTTCTTTCCCATCCCCCTTCAACGCTTCTGGCCGCCTTTTTCGCACCGTGTCTTTTCCAGAGATGACCAAAGTGATTTCGCCCTTTAACTTCCGTTCACCAATCTGAAGCTGGATCTCACTGACTTTCCCCCTGAGAACCTCTTCATAGATCTTTGTCAACTCGCGGGTGAGGACGATCTTTCGATCGCCCAGGACTTCATAGATATCTCTCAGGGTTTCGGAAATGCGATGGGGGGATTCGTAAAAGATAAGGGTTTCCCTCACGTCCGCCAATTCCTCGAGGAGATCCCTCCGCCTCTTGGTTTTATGCGGAAGAAAGCCTCTGAAAACGAAGGCGTCTGTCGGAAGCCCAGAGACGCTCAGGGCTGCAATCACCGCAGAAGCACCCGGAACAGGGACAATGGGAATCTCGTGCTCGATGGCAGTTCGAATAAGACGGAACCCAGGGTCGGAGATGCCGGGAGTGCCGGCGTCTGAAACGAGGGCAACTCGCTCGCCCTGCGTCAGTTTGGAGAGGATGAACTCCTTTTTTCTTAACTCGTTTCCTTCAAAATAACTGGTGAGAGGGGTTTGAATCCCGAAGTGCCTCAGGAGGAGGCCGGTGTGCCGTGTGTCCTCCGCGGCAATCAGATCCACCTCTTTTAAGATGCGGAGGGCCCTTAGAGTGATGTCCTCCCGGTTTCCAATGGGCGTGGAAACAATGTAAAGCGTGCCCTTTGTCGGGTTGAATGAAATAGAATTCATAATTCTCTGAAATCATTAGCTATTCATAAAACTACCATTTATTAATGAATTGAGCAAGTGGGAGGAGACAAAAAACTTATTGACAAATGGCGTCAAAATCCATAAAGATATTGTCATCTCATAAGGTTGCCCCTCTGGCGTCCCGGACTGCGGCCAGTTGGGGGTCACCAGCTTAAGTGCAGGGTCCGGTAAAGGAATTTATGCCTGAAGAGGTTTCGATAGAGAAAAAAGCTCTCGATCTCGGTTCGGAGATACCGTTGATCGAAGGCGTGGAATCGGATGAGGAGTTCATCCTTGCCAGAGATTTGACGAGTGCCTTCGTCAAGGCAGTCAAGGCATTTCGTTTTTATCCACCGGACAATCCCACCCTCAAAGGATTCAAAGAGCAGCTTCTTAGAAGGTTTCAGTTTTTCTTAAATAAGTATCAGTCCTTCGTGATCCAGGTTGAAGAATACGTCCTCACCTTTAAAGGGAAGGCCATTTACGAAAACAAGGATGTAAAAACGAGCCTTGCTTTTCTCCTTTATAAGGACGGGTTAAGGGAAATCCGTTTTATGAAGGGGTTGGAAGAATGGGAGGTTCAGGGGATCATTGACATCATCAAACAGAGCGACAATATCAATCAATTGGAGGATGACATCGTTACCCTGATGTGGGAGAAAGATTTCGAACACATCAGTCATCTGGCGACAGACGAATTCTTGGAGGAGACGCCTGTCATCGTCCCGGAGAATATTGACCAGTTCAGGAAGAATCTTATTTTTAAACCTCTGTCGCACCACGTGGAGGTAGACCCCGCAGAAGAAGGTTCGGAGGAAGAGGGGGATTTGGATGAGATCGTATCTAAGGTGGTCGAGGAAGCCGCTCCATTTGTTTCAGATCGAAGCGTCTATTTCCTCACCTCAAATGAAGTCGAAGGATTAAGAAGGGATGTTGAGGCTGAGATCGATCCAGCGTTTATTTTCAATGTTCTGGACATTCTCTTCGAGATATTGGCTTTGGAGAAAGAGCCTGAGCCCTATCAAGATGCGGTCAATATCCTCATCAAAGCATTGGATGCTTTTTTGACCCTCGGCGAGTTCACCAAAGCGACCGATCTTTTGAAACGAGTGAATATCGTTCTCAAAACTTATGAGTTACAGGATTGGCAGATCGAGACCATTCAAAAAATCATTCTGGAGGCCGGCGACGAGGTACGTATCGCCCGTATCGGCAAGGTTCTCGACAGGGAAGACGTTCCTCTGGAAGACGTCAACGCCTATCTCTCCCTCCTCCAAAAAAACTCAATCACCCCCCTCATCAAGTTGCTGGGAGAACTTAAAAACTCGAAGACAAGAAGAGTATTCTGTGACGCCCTCTCTGGGATCGGGAAGAATGCCGTTGATCTGATCACCCCCTTTGTTGACGACCGACGGTGGTTCCTGGTTCGAAATATCACCTATATCTTAGGTCGAATTGGAAAGGAACAATCTCTTCCATACATCCTGAAGGCATTCAATCACGAGGAAATTCGTGTGAGACGAGAAGCCGTGCAGGCGCTGGGACTCATCGGTGGATCGAAGGCCGTCGGGTTATTGGTCAAGGCGCTGACAGACAATGATGTTCGAATCCGCTGCATGGCAGCGATTAATTTAGGAAAAGTAGGCAAAGAAGCGGGCCTCATTCCTCTTCTGGAAGTGGTGCAAGCCAAAGAATTTTACAAGAGAGAGCCGGTGGAAATCAAAGCTTTCTTTAACGCTATCGGAATGACCGGCTCTAACGAGGCGGTTCCTATATTGGAGCAACTCTTGGAGCGAAAGAGCTGGTTTGGTAGAGGGACCACGGATGAAATGCGCCTGGGAGCAGCGAGAGCGATGGCCATGATCGGAACTCCCGAAGCAAAGGCCGTCCTGGAGGAAGGGAGACGCTCAAAGGACGAATCCATCCGGGATGCTTGCGCTCAGGCGCTAAGGAGCTAATTCCTCCGAGGAGTCAATCGTTCGATGCCAGAACAAAAACCCACCGTGGATCATGAACATCTGCCGACGAAATTAGGAACAGAATTTGTCACGAGATTCTCCCGGCTCCTAAGAGGAGCGGCCATCTATGACCAGAAGAATGTCAACATCGATCGCCTCACGCATGAATGTGTCCAGGCGATCAACGGCATCATCCGATCTCAGGGAAATTTCTTCTTGAAAATCGTTCGGGATAATTTTTTCTTCAATAATACCCGGATCATCGTGAGAGCCGACAAATACCCCATCTTCAAGGCGTTTTGGCAGGAGATGAGGAAGCGGTGGATCGGGGAGGTGGAGTTTACAGATGAAGTGAGCGGAGAGCATCTAAAGGATTTCGTCTATCTTATCCTTGGGCTGGAGCAGCGTAACGAGAGCAATTACCTTTATGTCAAGAAACAATTAGAATACCGAAACATCCGATCCATCGAGGTCGGGAAATTGGAGTTTTTCAAAGATGAGGAAATCTATGTCGATTCGGAGGATCAGAAGAAACACTCGAAA
This sequence comes from uncultured delta proteobacterium, assembly GCA_963765435.1. GTDB lineage: Bacteria > Desulfobacterota > BSN033 > BSN033 > UBA1163 > UBA1163. Next base: position 897,850 of record CAVXWK010000001.1, on the reverse strand, counting down.
GAGGTCTATTTCAGGTCCATCAGTTTAGTCAAAGAGGTGGTGGAGAGCATCAATCAACAAAAGGCGCTCAATATCCGAAAAGCCAAGCGCCTGATGCAAAACGCCGTCAACGCCATCCTGCAGGATGACTCCACATTGCTGGGATTGGCGAATATCAAGAACTATGATGAGTACACCTTCAATCATTCCGTGAATGTGGCCATGTATGCCATTGCCTTGGGGCAAAGGATCGGTATTCCGAAAAAGCACCTCTCTCATCTGGGCATGGCGGCCCTATTCCATGACATGGGAAAGACTCGAATTTCAAAGGAGATTCTTAACAAAACGGGGAAGTTGTCTCCTGAAGAATGGTCGATCATGCGTACCCATCCTGTCGCCGGGACAGAGCTCATCATGAGGATGAAAGAATGGGGAGAACTCTCCACCCGGATGATTCAAGGCGCCTTTGAACATCACCTGCGATACGACCTGACCGGCTATCCACGACTCACCCGGAAGAGAAGAATTAGCCTCTTGGGTAGAATCATCACCGTTGCCGATTTTTACGATGCCCTGGTGAGGCCAAGGGTTTATAATCGATTCCCGTATGTTTCTGAAAAGATCCTGGGAATCATGCTGGAGCGAAGTGGAAAAGACTTCGACCCCGCTATTGTCAAGGTCTTTATCAACATGATCGGTATCTTTCCCCTCGGGACCCTGGTTTTGTTAAACACCAATGAAATGGGGATTGTTATCCAGATCCAGGAGGACGCAGAGCTGATCGACCGGCCCAAAGTCTGCCTCCTTTATTACGGCGACGGGGAGTATCGGAAAGGAAAAGTGGTGGATTTGAAAGAGAGGGACGATGCCAGCGGAGACTTCAAGAGGAGCATCGTCAAGACCCTCGACCCGAATGAATATAATCTCAACGTGGCAGAATTTCTGATGTGACCTCCCGAAATACTGAAAAAGATTTCGTCGGCAATAAATGCCGACGCTACCTCCATCTCATTTCTTCTTCTTTGATTCCTCCCATAATCGGTCCATTTCAATAAGGTTAGATTGAGAAAGGGATTTTCCTTCCCTGCGAAGGGAGGTCTCAATATAATGAAAACGAGACACGAATTTGTCTAAGGACTTTTTCAGTGCCTCTTCCGGATGGACACGGAGAAACCTCGAAATGTTTGCCATAACAAAAAGGAGATCGCCGATTTCTTCGCGAATCTTCCTCCTGTCCCGTAGAGAAAGGGCTTCTCTAAGCTCTCTCATTTCTTCCTCCAGTTTACTCAACACCCCTTCGATATTCGGCCAGTCAAATCCAACCTGGGAAGCCTTTTGCGTCAATTGATAGGCCTGGCGAAGGGACGGACATCCTGGCGATATTCCTTCTAAGACGGATTTCCATTCTTTTTTAGCGCCTCTTCTCTTTAACCGGCGAGGAACAGCTTGCTCCCTCTTTTTCTTCATCTTCATCAAAAGCCTCCAGGGGAATATGAGATTGCTAAGTTCCCGTTTCTATGTTATTTAAATACCTTTAAAAATAAAGGATTTTTGATTTTGGGTCAATAAACAGAAATAGTTGATAAAATTATGATGAGGATTGCAGACAGGAAGGAAAAGCAATGGATTACCGTCACACGCTGAATCTGCCAAAGACGGATTTTCCCATGAAGGCCAATTTAGCAAAGAGGGAGCCTGAGATGTTGGCCGACTGGGGGGTCAAGGAAATCTATCGTCAAATCCTCCAAAAGGCCAAAGAAAGGCCCAAATATATCCTTCACGACGGACCTCCCTATGCAAACGGAAACATTCACACCGGGACTGCCTTGAACAAGATCCTTAAGGATTTCATCGTTAAATCGAAGTTCATGACCGGGTTTGACAGCCGCTATGTTCCGGGATGGGACTGCCATGGGTTGCCCGTTGAGCACGAAGTGGAGAAGGGCCTCGGTGCGAGGAAGGCCGACCTCTCGATCGTCGAGATTCGACGAAGATGCCGGGAATACGCAGGGCGTTTTGTGGACATTCAAAGAGAGGAATTCAAACGGCTCGGGGTATTTGGGGAGTGGGACAATCCTTATCTGACCATGAATTTCGAGTATCAGGCAACCATCGTTCGAGAATTCGGAAAGTTCCTTCTGGATGGCTCGGTTTACAAAGGAAAGAAGCCCGTCTACTGGTGCCCCACCTGCAAAACGGCTTTGGCTGAGGCTGAGGTGAAATACGAAGACCTTCGTTCCTCATCCATCTATGTGAGATTTAAGTTGGTCTCCGAAATCGGGAAGGAATTCCCGAACCTGGGTGGAAAACCCGTTTACATCATCATTTGGACGACCACCCCCTGGACAATCCCCGCTAATTTGGCAATTGCGCTTCATCCGGATTTTACCTATGCGGCAGTGGATGTGGGGAAAGAGGTGTATATCCTCGCAGAAGGCCTCCTGGAAGGGGTCATGAGGAAATTCGGGATCAAGAAATATGAAGTATTGGAAAAATTTCCTGGAAAGCGATTGGAAGGATTCAAGGCCCGGCATCCCTTCCTCGACCGAGACTCTCTGATTATTCTTGCTTCTTATGTGACGTTGGATACAGGAACAGGATGTGTTCACACCGCGCCCGGCCATGGTCAGGAGGACTATGAAAGCGGAGTGCAGTACGGTCTGGAGGTCTACAGCCCGGTGGATGATGACGGCCGTTTTACTCAGGATGTCCTTTTCTTTGCGGGACAGTTCGTTTTTGATGCAAATGAGGCTGTGAATAAGAAGCTGGCCGAGGTGGGAGCACTCCTGAAAGAAGAGATGATGGTTCATTCCTATCCCCATTGCTGGCGGACCAATGACCCCATTATCTTTCGAGCCACGGAGCAATGGTTCATCTCGATGGATAAAAAAGGATTGAGACAGAATGCTCTGAAGGCCATCGGTGAGGTGACCTGGATTCCCCCCTGGGGAAGGGATCGTATTTACGGGATGATTGAGAACCGGCCGGATTGGTGTGTATCCAGGCAGAGAGCCTGGGGCATCCCTATCACCGTCTTTTACTGCTCTTCCTGCAAACAGCCCTTGGTTAATCAGCAGGTGATCGATCACATCGCGCGTCTTTTTGAGAAGGAGGGAGCGGACGTATGGTTTGAAAAGGGTACGAATCACCTATTGCCCAAAGGAACCCAATGCCCCAAATGCGGGGGAAAAGATTTTGAAAAGGAGATGGATATCCTGGATGTCTGGTTTGACTCGGGGGTTTCCTATGCGGCGGTCCTGGAGAAGCGCGAGGGCCTTGAGTTTCCGGCCGGTCTCTATCTGGAGGGAAGCGATCAACACCGGGGATGGTTCCACAGCTCTCTCCTCACTTCTGTCGGTACGAGAGGGTGCGCCCCGTATCTCGCTGTCCTGACTCACGGGTTTGTCGTGGATGGCGAGGGGAAAAAGATGTCGAAGTCAGCAGGAAACGTGATCGCGCCCGAGGAAGTCGTGAATCAGTTGGGAGCCGATGTCTTGAGGCTCTGGGTCGCGGCGGAAGATTACAAGGATGACATCAAGATCTCTGGCGAGATCCTAAAACGACTGGCGGATAGCTACTTTCGCATTCGAAATACCTACCGTTTTCTATTAGGCAATCTCTACGATTTTCATCCCGAAAAAGACCGGGTTCCCTATCGTGACCTCCACGAGATGGACCGATGGGCTCTCCATCAGCTTCAGAAGCTGATCGCAAGAATTCGCGAGGCTTACGAACGGTTTGAGTTCCACGTGGTCTACCACAGCGTTCAGAACTTTTGCGCGGTGGAGATGAGCGCCCTCTATTTCGATATCCTGAAAGACCGGCTCTACACATTCCCGTCCGGTTCCCAGGGACGAAAATCGGCGCAGACCGCCCTGTACGAGATTTTAAGAGCGCTGGCCTGTCTCATGGCTCCTATACTTTCTTTCACATCGGAAGAGGTCTGGAGATACCTTCCTCAAGGCTTGGAGAGGACCGAAAGTGTTCACCTAAGTTCTTTTCCCGACGTGCAGGGTGAATATCTGGATGAGGCCTTAAACGAACGGTGGGAGCGGATCTGGGAGATTCGAGCCCTGGTGACCAAGGCATTGGAAGAGGCCCGGACGAAGAAGGTCATCGGGCTCTCGCTGGACGCACAGGTCCATCTCTATCTTCCCGAGAAGGTCTTTTCGTTTCTTGAACGCTATGAGAAAGACTTAAGGGCAATTTTTATTGTCTCTTCGGTCACGCTTCACCGCGCCGGCGGCGCCGAGGACGAAAAAGAGGTGAGGGTGGAAATCCTCCGGGCAGAGGGCAAGAAATGTGAAAGATGCTGGAACTATGAAGTGAGCGTGGGCCAGCATCCGGAGCATCAGACTATCTGCGGCAGGTGCGTCGAAGCGATCAAACCGTGAAAATCGCAGAGAGCAAAGCGCAGAGCGCATAGCTGAGATCGAAAAGAACGGAGAAGTGTATTTACGCTATGCGCTTGGCGCTATGCGGTTTATTGGGTTAGTCATGAAACGAAAATATTGGATCCTTTTGGTTTTCTGTTTTGGAATTCTCCTGCTGGATCAGTGGACCAAATACCTCATTGTGCAAAAATTGGGCCTCTATCGAAAGGTGGAGGTGGTCCACGGGTTCTTTAACGTTGTCCATGTGAGGAATACAGGTGGCGCTTTCGGAATCTTCGGAGGAGCAAGAGGAGGAATCGGTTCTATCCTCTTTGTGGTGGTCTCCCTGATCGCCATCGTAGCCATTGTTTTTCTTTTTATTAAAACAAAAGAAAATGAGAAGAGGCTCGCCCTCTCATTTTCTCTCATTCTGAGTGGGGCCCTTGGCAACCTTATTGACCGTATCCACTACGGGGAAGTGGTAGATTTTCTTGACTTTCACATAGCTACTTATCATTGGCCCGCCTTCAACGTGGCGGATTCCGCCATCTGTATCGGCATCGGGCTGATGGCGTTGGAGATATTGACGCGAGACCGCAAAAGAAGCACCAAATCCCAAGCACCTGCCTCGCCGAAGCGGCTTCGCGCAGGCAGGCCAAATTCCAAATAAATTCCAATGGACCAAATTCCAAAGAAATGTTGCATGATGGATTAATCACCCGCGAACCATGCAAACATAAATTCCCTCCGCCCCCCTTTAGTAAAGAGGGGTTGGGGGGATTTGGAAATGAATAAATATTTTGGTCATTTGAAATTCGAGCTTTGGGATTGTTTGTAATTTGGCATTTGTACTCATAACTCGAAACTCATAACTCATAACTCGAAAATGCACCCCATCCTCTTTCAATTTGGGAACTTCCATGTCTATGCGTACGGGTTTTTCGTTGTCGTGGGTTTTTGCGTCGCGGCGGTTCTCTCCGCCTTGAAAATTCGAAAATCAGATATCACGCTTCCGCTTGAGAATGTGGCCGATCTTTTCTTCTACACGGTTTTGTCAGCCTTCCTTGGGGCAAGAATCCTGTTCATTTTGATCAATTTCGATGTTTATCGTCAACATCCGCTGCAGATGTTCAAAATCTGGGAGGGGGGATTGGTCTTTTATGGGGGACTGATTCCTGCGGCGGCGGTTGCCTTCGGATATATGAGGTGGCGCAGATTGCCCACCTGGAAATTGGCTGACCTGATTTCTCCTCTGATTGCGTTGGGTCTATCCTTCGGCAGGATAGGCTGTTTCTTTGCGGGTTGCTGTTATGGAAGAGAGACTTCCCTACCGTGGGCTGTCGTCTTTAGAAATCCGGACTCGCTGGCCCGGCTGAATGTTCCACTTCACCCCACCCAGCTCTATGACGCGGCCAACGGATTAGCCATCTTCTTCTTTTTGAGTTGGATGTCGAAGAGGAAGACGTTTGATGGCCAAATCTTCTGGCTCTTCGTTTTTCTCTATTCGATAACGCGTTTTTTCATCGAAATCTTCAGGGGCGATCCGAGGGGGTACCTATTTGGGAATTTCCTTTCCACCTCCCAGGGGATAGGGATTCTATTAGCCATTCCCGCTCTTTTTATGTTATTCTATGTAGATAAAAGATATCGGAGATACAAAAATGGCTGTTCTTGAAGTGATAAAATATCCCCATCCGATTTTGAAGAAACGTTCCGAGACCGTAAGCGAGATTGATGAGGAAGTGGAAAAATTGATTCAAGACATGAAGGAGACCATGTACATGGCGGGTGGAGTGGGATTGGCTGCCTGCCAGATCGGAATCCCCCGAAGGGTGATCGTTCTTGATGTCAGCCCGATCGATCCCCAGCACAGTTTCCTGGCCCTGATCAACCCCGAGATTATTTCAGAAGAAGGGGAGATCGACTACGAAGAGGGATGTTTGAGCGTCCCCGATTGCCTGGAAACGGTGAAAAGGAAGGAAAAGGTCTGCGTGAGGGGGTTGTCTCCCCAGGGGACGGAGATGGAGATTAAGGGGGACGGCATGTTGGCCATTGCCCTTCAGCATGAGATTGATCACACCAATGGCATCCTCATCCTCGACAGGGTGAGTCGGCTGAAGAAAGAGATCTATCGGAACAAATTGAGGAAAGAAAAGCGTAAGGAAGAAAGACCTTGAACCCACCGCCCTGGCGGATCGTTTTCTTCGGGACACCATCCTTCGCCATCCCGACCCTGGAGGGCCTTTTGGTAGGGCCGGATAAAGTGGTCGGGGTTGTCACCCAGCCGGACAGAGAAAAAGGAAGAGGAAGAAAAGTTGTTTTTTCTCCCGTAAAGGAACTCGCCCTTCAGCACGGTCTTAATCCGCTTCAGCCCGAAAAAGCGAAGGAAGAAGCCTTTCAGAAGGCACTAAAGGGCCTCCAAGCGGACCTCTGTGTCGTGGTCGCCTACGGTCAGATTTTGCCGGAGTCGCTCCTGAAGATGCCCAAATATGGAGCCGTCAATGTTCATGCCTCCTTGCTTCCCAAGTATCGGGGAGCCGCTCCCATTGCGTGGGCCATCCTGCAGGGAGAGAAAGTGACAGGAGTAACGACCATGGTCATGGACGAGGGTATGGATACGGGAGACATCCTTTTGCAGGCTGAAGTTCCGATCGGCGCGGAAGATACGTGCCAGGCGCTCCAGGATCGGCTGGCCGCTTTGGGAGCCAGGTTGCTGATAAAGACTTTGGAGAAGATGAAAGAAGGGAATATTCGACCCGTTCCCCAGGATCATTCGAAAGCAACCTATGCGCCTCCTCTTAAGAAAGAGGATGGCCACATTGACTGGAAGAAGGAGGCCGAAGAAATTGACCGTCGGGTCCGTGCCTTTAATCCATGGCCCGGCGCTTTTACCAGGTGGGACAACCGGTTATTGAGAATCTATAAAGGGACAGCAAGGGAAAGAGCGCTACTAGAGAAGGCAGGTACTGTGGTGTGGGTCGGATCGGATTTTATTGAAGTGGAAGCAGGGAGGGATGCCTACCTCATCAAAGAAGTCCAGTTGGAGGGAAGAAAGAAAATGGGCATCCGTGAATTTCTTTCCGGACACCCCATCCCTGTTGGAACGGTCTTTGTATAAAAGACAAATGGCAGATATCAAAGTTCATATCAAAATCCCTCCCTGCCTCCCTTTGCCTGCCTCCGGCAGGGAAAAGATACCAAAGGTAGGGGGAAATATTTCCTCCTTTTGACAAAGGGGGAGGAAGGGGGATTAGATGGCCTTTTTCAAAATGCTAAAGTGATGCCAAGTTTCAAAGGATAAAGATCAACCCCATTGACCTAAGATAACGCCCCCTCCACTCTCCCCCTCTTAAATTAAGAGGGGGGAGGAGAAGTTATAAGGGGGGGAATAGAGAGGATTCAAAGTCTGAAGAATGGCGGGTCATTTGACAAAGTATGCATGGATGATTAGAATTTTGAGTTAAAAGGAGGCTGGCTTACTAATGAATCAATTTAAGACGTTCCTTTTGATGCTGGTTTTGACTGGCCTTTTTATTCTGGTGGGAACTGCCATTGGAGGGAGAAGCGGGGCCGTCTATGCTTTTATCTTTGCTGCTCTGATGAATTTCTTCGCTTACTGGTTCAGCGATAAGATTGTCCTTCGGATGTACAGAGCCCAACCCGTCTCTCAAAGCGAGGCCCCTGAGCTTTATCAAATCGTTGCAGAACTGGTGAACAAAGCCAGCCTTCCCATGCCTAAGGTCTACATTATTGAGAACGATACTCCCAACGCTTTTGCAACAGGGAGAAACCCCGAGCATGCAGCCGTTGCAGTGACATCCGGCATCCTTAGAATTTTGTCGAAGGAAGAACTGATGGGAGTCATCGGTCATGAATTGACGCATATTCAGCATAGGGATATCCTGATTAGCTCGATTGCGGCAACGATTGCCGGCGCCATCAGCATGCTTGCCTCGATGGCCCGTTGGGGAGCGATCTTCGGTTTTGGCCGGTCTGATAATGACGAACGGGGCGGTAATATCCTTTTCGTTCTCCTCTTCACCATGGTGGCCTCGATTGCCGCCATGCTGATTCAAATGGCCATTTCCCGCTCCAGGGAATATTTGGCCGATGAGGGCGGGGCCCATCTCAGCAACCCCCTTTCGTTGGCAAAGGCTCTGGGCAAATTGGAAATAGCGGCTCAGAGGATTCCTATGAATGCCAATCCTTCCACTGCCCATATGTTCATCGTAAACCCGCTAAGAGGGGGAGGGGTTCTTTCTCTCTTCAGTACCCATCCGCCAATCGAGGAGCGGATCGCCAGACTCGAGGAGATGGCGAGGACGGGAAGGTTTTGAGAAAAAAGACGCCAAGGGCGATCTGCCTCGACATCCTGAATCGGGTTGAAGAGACGGATCTTCATCTTGATCGTCTTCTTACCGACTCGTTCAAACGCTACCGACACCTTACCTCCCTGGACCGCTCTTTCCTCACGGAATTGACTTATGGTGTTATCCGATGGAGAGGAAAGGTTGATTGGGTGATCCGCCAGTTCTCGAAGATTCCTTTCGAGAAGATTGAATTAGAAACGATCAACATCCTCCGCCTCGGACTCTATCAAATCCTGTTCTTGTCAAGAACCCCGGCTTCGGCGGCCGTGAACGAGTCGGTGGTATTGGCCAAGCAAATTCGAGGAAGAGGGGGAGCGGGCTTTGTCAATGCCGTGCTCCGCTCCTCCATCCGTCAGAGGGAGGAGATCCGTTATCCCGACATTGCTGAAGATCCAGCGCTTCATATCTCTGTTGCCCAGTCCCATCCCCTCTGGTTAGTGCGGAGATGGGTGAACGAGGTGGGCGTCGAAGAAACCCTTCGCATCTGCACATTCAACAATCAGATCTCCTCGCTGACGCTTCGGGCCAACACCTTAAAAGTGGATCGGGGAGACCTCATGGAAAAGTTGAGAGAAGAAGGGCTAAAATCACATTCGACCACCTATTCGGAAGAGGGGCTTCTGCTGCAAGATCCTCCCCCCACTTCGGAACTTCCGTTCCTCAAGGAAGGTCTTTACGTGATTCAGGATGAGGCCTCGCAACTGGTCAGTTCGATTTTGAACCCGAGGTCAGGAGAACGAATCCTTGATGCTTGCGCTGCTCCGGGTGGGAAGACCACTCACACGGCCCAAAAGATGGGAAACCGAGGAGAAATCTATGCCCTTGATCTCAGCAAGGAGAAATTGCATTTGATCGAAGAAATATGTCGAAGATTGGGGATAGAGATAGTCAAAGTGTTCAGGGCAGACGCAACTGCCTCCCTCCCTCTCTCCAAAGGTTTGGTATTTGATCGCGTTTTGGCGGATGTCCCCTGTTCAGGATTTGGGACGCTTCGTAAAAATCCCGATTTGAAGTGGAGAAGAGGGGAAGAGGATATCAAGAGATTGAGTAGGCTTCAGCTTTCGATATTGAGTAATCTTTCGGCCTATGTGGAAAAAAGAGGGGTCTTAATTTATAGTACCTGCACGGTCTTTCATGAGGAAAATGAAGACGTTGTTAAGAGATTTCTGGAGGGACATCCAGGCTTCCAGCTTGACCGGATGGATAAGGTCCTTCCAGAAAAATGCCACCCGTTTATTCATAACGGTTGTTTCAAGACGTTTCCTCCCCAAAATGGGATGGACGGCTTTTTTGCGGCTCGGCTGAGAAAGGCGTCTTAGGCCAGCAGAAGAAGAAACAAATGCAAGAGATTCACTATTTGATCAAGGGGTTGATCATCGGCTTATCCATCGCCGTGCCGGTGGGTCCTATTGGGATACTGTGTATCCGGCGCACCTTGGCCCGGGGTCGGATGGTCGGGTTTCTTTCAGGACTGGGAGCGGCTACAGCCGATGGCTTGTACGGAGCGATCGCTGGATTCGGACTGACCTTTCTGGTTGACTTTCTGATCGGTAGACAGATCTGGCTTCGTCTGATCGGGGGCGCGCTGCTTTGCATCTTGGGTGCGAAGACATTTCTTTCTAAACCTGCCGAGCAAGGAACTCCGGTGGACGGAAGTAACCGCTGGCATGCGTATTTATCGACCTTTTTTCTAACCCTCACGAACCCCCTGACCATCCTCTTTTTCGTGGCCGTCTTCGCTGGACTGGGAATAGGGACCGAAGCTGGTCACTATCTCTTAGCAGGAATCTTGGTCTCTGGCGTTTTCATGGGCTCCGCAATGTGGTGGCTCATTTTGTGCGGCTTTACCGGTCTGTTACAGAAGCTGCTCAATCCGAAGAGATTGCAGTGGCTGAACAGAATCTCAGGTTTGATCATTTTAGGCTTTGGCTTATTTGCGCTGCTGGGTTTGTTCTGAGGTTGTGGTGAGTACAATCTTATCGACTCCATGTGACTCCTGAAACTATAATCCGTAATCGTCATCCTGAACTTGTTTCAGGATCTATGGGTTGCCGAAAATGAGAGATGCTGGAAAAATTTCAGCATGACGGGGATATCGTTAAGGTTTTGATTTTCGATTACGGATTAAGGTGAAAGACCGCCTGTTGATACTTCGACGGCGCCAAACCCCGTCCTTCAGGATGGGGTGAAAAGCGCCGCTCAGAGGGTAACAACTAAAAGACTGAATGAACAGGTAAGGCGTAATCTTTCCAGGTTTCCGGAGGATTTCATGTTTCAATTGACAGAGTCAGAGACTCACCTTTTGAGGTCGCAATTTGCGACCTCAAAGAAGGGGCGAGGAGGGCGGCGTTACCTACCCTATGCGTTTACAGAGCAAGGTGTAGCAATGCTTTCGAGTGTATTAAATAGTGAGAGAGCCGTTCAGGTTAACATCGAGATCATGCGGGCCTTCGTCCGCCTTCGAAGGATCCTTGCATCCCATGCTGAATTAGCCCGGAAACTTGACGCACTTGAAAAGAAGTACGATGCTCAGTTTAGGGTGGTTTTCGATGCGATACGCGAGTTGATGAAGCCACCAGAATCCAAGAAACGTCCGATTGGATTTTTGGTTGAGGAACCTAAAGTACCTTATGTCACCAAAATGAAGAGAAAAAGTTAGTATTGCATCTCATGGCTTGGGTTTTGGTTTTATTTGTGAATCACGAATCACGCTTCACGACTCACGATTCACGGTATTAATGGGATGGGCTTTTTTGTTTTTCCTGACGTTTAGCGCCTTACGCCTCACGCTTTACGGAACTAAATTAACGCTATGCCCTATGCGCTTTGCGAGAAGTTGAGGTAGCCCATGCCAGCGATTGCTTCTCTTGAAGATTTAAAGGCAGCTCAAAAAGATCTCCTGGAAGCGAAGGACTTGGACGAGTTGAAGGCAGCATTCAAAAGATGGCGGCGTATTGGGTGGAAGAATGTCTGCAAGCTTTGGCTGGAGGAAAGGACTCCAGAAGAATTGAAGGGCGAGGGTGGGTAAATCGCGGTATGGTTGTTTTCTTTTCACCCCTTGCGCCTTACGACTTGCGACTCACGGTATCTTTGGAACAGTTGAAAGGCGAAGGGAGTCAGTGAATAGTGTAGACCTGACACCCAATCTTCTCCTACATCTGAACAATTGAAAGGTGAGGGTGGGATAATATTGCCCGAAAGCTCCGAGAAAACAGGGGTGGAGTTGCACCGAAATCACAAAAAAAATGAGTGGACAAACCACGCAATTGCGTGGTATAAACACGCAATATGAATCGATTGGCCGAACTTCTTTCATCGCGGGCACGTGCGGAGATATTCCGGCTCCTTTTTGGCGGAACGGGTGAGGAACTGCACGTGCGGGAGATCGAACGCCGTTCCGGTCTGAACGACAGCACCCTTCGTCAGGAACTGCGCAAACTGGTTCGTCTGGATCTCGTTCACAGCCGCCGGGACAGCAATCGTGTGTACTATCGTGCAAAAACAGAAAGCCCTCTTTACCCTGAGATTCGTAATCTGGTCCTGAAGACATCCGGTTTGGCTGATGTCCTGAAACATGCGCTTAGGGACAAGAGAATTCGTGTGGCCTTTGTATTCGGTTCGATCGCCCGAGGAGAAGAAAAATCCGGCAGCGATGTGGATTTAATGGTCATTGGCCAACTCGGATTGCGGGACCTCTCTCGATTATTGTCCGGTATTGAAGAAAAAATAGGGCGTGAGGTGAATCCACATGTTTTGCACGAGGATGAGGTTCGAAAGCGTATTCGGACAAAAGAGCACTTTGTCTCCAGCGTCATGGAATCGCCCAAAATATTTATCATAGGATCCCAGAATGAGCTTGAAACAATGGGAGGATAACGGCTGGCTGAAACCTCACCGGACCAGCCGGAAAGAGATCAAAAATCTTCTGGACATTGTGGATCGGGACATGCTTGATGCCGGGAGTGCCATCTCCACAGACTGGCGTTTTGGTATTGCGTACAATGCTGCCGTGAAGCTCTGCAGGATTCTACTTTCTGCCGAAGGTTTCCGACCATCCCATGAATTGCAGCACTACCGGACACTGGCCGCTCTGCCTGAGATATTAGGCGAGGCGAAGAAACCAGATGCCGAATATCTTGACGACTGTCGCAAGAAGCGTAACATCGTAGAATACGAATATGTGGGTGGGGCCTCTGGCGCGGACGCAGATGAGCTGATTGAGTTCGTTAAGGATTTGAGAGATGAGGTAATCGCTTGGCTTAAGAAAAACCATCCGGAGCTATCATAGATACAAGAATGGGCTTTTTTGTTTTAACTCTCACGAATTTCACGAATCACGCTTCACGACTCACGATTCACGGTATTAATGGGATGGGCTTTTTTGTTTTTCCTGACGTTTAACGCCTTACGCCTCACGCTTTACGGAACTAAATTAACGCTATGCCCTATGCGCTATGCGCCATGCGCGAAGTTGGTAACAGTTGAAAGGCGAAGGGAGTCAGTGAATAGTGTAGACCTGACACCCAATCTTCAATCTTCTCAGTATCAACCCTGAGCAAACCCCGGCTTTAGACCGGGGAAAGTCGAAGGGTTGATTTTTTCCCCCAATCTGATAAACTCCTATCTAAACCAAAACATTCTACAATTTTCAATCAGATTTTATGTTTCCAGTTGACGATGGATGAATATGGAGATTTGAGGTCCCAATTTTGACTGGAAGTATCCCGTTTTAGGATAATTGGCGCCGGGAGGGTTTATGGCGAGGCAAAAAAAGAAGACTGAGAAGACCAGTGACAATGTTGTCGATTACCGGCATAAGAACGTCAAGCGGCTAAACATCCCGCCTGCAGGATTGACGGCACGTGGGGAGATCGTCAGGGAAAAGAAGGTCAGGTACGCTTACAATCCGCACCTCTCTCCGGTGCTTCGGTTTGATGCCACTGGCAAAACAGACTCCATCGAAAGACTGATCGAAGATGCCTCTCGCCGCAAACTTGAGCCTCACGAAATCAAACTCTTGCAGGAAGCAATGCGAAATCATGAACCGTGGCTCGAATGGGCGGGCAAACGGGAACAGCAATGGTGCGTGGCCGATCCAGTGGCCCTTCATATTCATGAACGAATTTCCACACAGGCGATTCTCCGAGTAGCCAAGCGAGAAGACGTTCAGCGCGACCTTTTCGCAGACCCAGAACAGGAGTACCGCGAGGCTGTCCAATTCTATAAGCACCCGATGGACTGGACGAACCGTGTGATTCTTGGCGACTCACTTGCGGTGATGGCTTCACTTGCCCGGCGTGAGGCCCTGGCAGGCAAAGTCCAAATGATCTACATGGACCCTCCTTATGGAATCAAGTATGCCAGCAACTTTCAGCCTGAGGTGGGCCGCCGTGACGTCAAGGACAAAGACGAAGACCTCACCCGCGAGCCGGAAATGGTCAAAGCCTACCGTGACACCTGGACCCTCGGTGTCCATTCTTATCTTTCTTATCTGCGTGACAGACTTTTTCTTTGTAAGGAATTGCTGGCAGATACGGGAAGCCTCTTTGTGCAGATTGGAGATGAAAATCTTCACAGAATGCAATCCCTACTTGATGAAGTCTTTGGCAGTTCGAATTGGCGCGCCACAATTACCCTGAGGAAGACTCTGCCATTGGGTGCCGAAGGTCTCACCGGTGTCACTGACTATCTTTTGTGGTATGGAAAGAAACAAGAGACGCTCAAGGAGCGTGTGTTGAGAAAGGAACGACTTGTTGGAGAGGCATCGCCCTATCATAATATCTTCGATTTGTCTGGCATGGTGAGAGAACTAAACGACTCCGAGAAGGAATTACTCGATGAAGGCAAAGAGGTTACTGGAGTTTTTCGTTATGACAAACTCGAATCTTCTGGCTATACTCCAAGTTGCTTCTACGATTTTGATTTCCAAGGCAGAAGAATACCTGCTCAAACTAAAAGTTGGCGCACGAACAAGGAAGGAATGGCTCGGTTAATTAGGGCCGGACGTGTTCTTCTCCCGCCACGTGCAAGCAAACCAAGCTTCTTATTATTTGGGTCTGATTCACCAGGGGTCGTATTGCATAACCTCTGGGCCGATTTGCAGGGTGCAAAAGACCCCGTTTATGTCGTTCAAACGAATGAAGAAATTGTTCGCCGTTGCCTTCTCATAACTACCGACCCCGGTGACTTAGTTCTTGATCCAACAGGTGGTAGCGGAACAACTGCATATGTTTCCGAACAATGGGGTAGGCGGTGGATTTCGATTGACGTAAGCCGGGTTGCGGTTGCCATTGCCCGGCAAAGGCTGCTAACGGCGAAGTATGATTACTACAAGCTCCGTCCCACAAGCGCCGAGGATGTTCAGCGGAATCCCAATGGTCCTTGGCTAACCGATCCCGAAAGCGAGATTCAAGGCACATGCACGTTTGACTGCAAAACTGTTCCTCACATAGCACTAAAGAGCATTGCCCAGAATCAAGCCCTTGATCCGATTTTCGAGAAATGGGAGCCAGTGCTTGCGGAAAAGCTTGCCACATTGAACAAAGTTCTGGCGAAGTATGTCGCCAAGGACCTACGGAAAAAGCTTCTGCTTAAGCTCCAGGGGAAGACAAAGACAGAAGGCAAGAAGTCGATCACCGATGCCGATGAACGGCGCTGGAGGCTGCCGGAAAACGAATGGAAGGAATGGGAAGTCGCTTTTGATACTGATCCCGACTGGCCGGACGAATTGACGAAGGCTTTGACAGAATACCGAGAAGCATGGCGTCGAAAGATGAATGACGTAAATGCGTGCATTTCCGCCCGGGCTGTTCAAGAGGAACTGGTTGACCAGCCTTATCCAGACCGTTCAAAGGTGCGCGTCGCTGGTCCATTTACGGTCGAAGGGGTGATCCCTTCCGAGGAGAGCGTCGACGATGAAGAGCCCGTCGAATCGCCCATCGGTGGAGCACCCGAAGGACTCGAGACGTTTGAGGAAGGTTCCATGCAAAGCGAATCGCAGAATGCTGAAGCCTATCTCGACCGTATGATCCGGCTCTTACGGGAGGATGGGGTTCGGTTCCCCGATAACAAAGTCATCAAGTTTACCGAATTGGAAGCTTTAGCGGATGGGTCGATTCTTCACGCAAAAGGCAAATGGGGAAACGGAAACGGGGAACGCAAAGTGGCGGTTATGTTCGGCCCCCAGTACGGGCCACTCAGCGTTCACATGGTTGAAGACGGCATTCGGACTGCCGCCCGTCGCGGTTATGACGATTTAGTATTTGCTGCCTTCAGTTTCACGGGCGAGGCACAGGTAACTATTCAAGAAGTACAGGACCCGGACATCAAGCTCCACATGGCGCAGATCCGTCCAGACGTTAACATGGGTGACCTCTTAAAAACCACTGTCTCAAGCCAACTTTTTACTGTCTCCGGTTCTCCCCGGACGCGTTTTGAGAAAAATGATGACGGAGAGTTTGTTGTTTATATGGAGGGAGTGGATATTTACGATCCGATTACGAACACTGTGCGCTCGACAGGCGCCGAAAAGGTTGCGGCGTGGTTTCTTGACGGCAACTATGATGGGCGCTGTTTCTGCGTGTGTCAGGCGTTCTTTCCGGATAAGAGCGCCTGGGAGAAGTTAGGTAAAGCGCTTGGAAGCACTCTGGATTCGGATGCCTTCGCTAAACTCTCCGGCACAGTCTCTCTGCCTTTCCCAATCGGTCCGCATAAACGGATTGCAGTCAAAGTGATCGATCCCCGCGGCAACGAAGTGATGCGGGTTCACAAATTAGGGGGCCTGTATGAGTGAAGCTGTATTGATCCAGCCCGTTGAAACCCCGGTCATCTGCAAGCCCTATTACGAGCCGACTCATTACTGGGAATACGACCGGACCACCGGACGTGCCGCCAAGCAATCGGGACGGAGGCCGGCGACCTACTGGTACAAATTGAGTGAGGAAGAGATGCGGCAGCGAAACCTGCCGCTCGATTTCCGCAGCAGGCGTGGAGATCAGATGCGTCTTGAACTCGAAGAAGGAAGGCGCGATCTTGCTCTTGTCAACAAACTGAGAGTTGATGTCAAGCGGTGGCGTCAATCGAACTGGGAAGGTGCAACAAACGTCACAAAAGACCTTCTGCGCCACTGGTGGCGAAAGGATCGCGCCCGCCGGTTTTTCTTCTGCCAGCTTGAGGCCGTTGAGACGATTCTCTTTTTAAGCGAGATTCGAGGTGTAAGAAAAGATGGGCACCGAGGCAAACCTCGCTGGACACCCGAATTTACTGACATTGATTTTGATTCACTCCTCGACCGGCCTTTCGACCCCAACTACGCTCCTTTGTTCCGCATGGGGTGCAAAATGGCCACCGGCAGCGGTAAGACAATTGTGATGGCCATGCTGATCACCTGGGCATTCTGCAACCGGTCGCGAGTACCGAGCGATGATAGGTTTCCCAATGCTGCCCTGGTGTGCTGTCCGAATCTGACCATCAAAGAGCGTCTTCAGGTACTCAGGACCGACAGCCGGGGTGGTGATTACTACACGGAGTTTGACCTTATCCCTCCCCAATATCGCGATCTTCTAAGAACCGGTAAGGTGCTAGTCACAAACTGGCATTTCTTTGCACCCGAATCCGAACACAGCGAAGGCGGAAGAAGCTTTGCCGTGGTAAGAAAAGGTGAGGAGACGGAAGAGGCCTTTGCGCAAAATCGTCTCGGAGAACTTTTTGAACACAGTCCTGTGATGGTACTGAATGACGAGGGCCATCATGCCTATCGCCCAGCTCCAATTTCAGAGAAAGAGGCAAAGAAAGTCGCTGTTGAGGAGAGGAAGGAGCGCGAAGAGGCTACAGTCTGGGTTCAGGGACTTGACCGGATCAATAAGGCCTGCGGTATCAAGTTTTGCGTGGATATGTCGGCAACCCCGTTCTACATCAAAGGCAGTGGTTATCCAGAGGGTGAACCTTTTCCCTGGATCGTCAGTGATTTTGGTCTTGTCGATGCCATCGAGAGCGGGATCACGAAGATTCCACGTCTGCCTGTGAGCGATACAACAGGTCAGCCGGACCCGAAGTATTTCCGTCTTTGGCGCAATATTACAAAGGATCTTGCAAGGGAACAAAAGCTATCAAATGATCGGCCCAAGCCAGAAGTGGTTTGGGAACGAGCGCAAGACGCTCTTGTTCAGTTAGCTGGTGAGTACAAGAAGACCTTTGAAGCGATTCAAGAGGCAAGCGATACTGCTTTAAAGGCTCCTCCTGTTATGATTGTGGTTTGTGATAACACGGATATTGCCCAGATTTTCTTTGAGAATATTTCAGGTCAATCCGAGGTTGAGGATATTCCAGAGGATTCCAGCGAAGATGAGGAAGAAGGTATGGCAGCACGCCGTAAGCGGTCCAAGATGCGTGTGTCCTACGGAGCGAGTAAAACTTCCTTCCCCGAACTGTTTCAAAATGAAAAGGGATGCCTTTACACCATCCGCATCGACAGCAAGCGCCTTGAGAAGATTGAAAGCGAGGACCCCGACGCAACTCGCGACGAAGCGGCTAAGGAACTTCGTGAGATCGTAAACACTGTTGGTAAAATCGGGAAACCGGGTCAGGATGTGCGGTCCGTCGTTTCCGTGGCGATGCTGACTGAAGGCTGGGACGCAAGCAATGTTACCCACATTCTCGGTGTACGGGCATTCGGCAGCCAACTCCTCTGTGAACAGGTGGTGGGCCGTGGACTTCGCCGTAGGAATTATACTCCTGATCCGAAGACCGAACTTCTCCCGGAGGAGTACGTAGATGTGTACGGTATCCCATTTTCAGTAATCCCCTACAAGGGCAAACCCTCCCGCACACCACCGGATCGACCAGTCAACCATGTATATGCCATGCCTGAGCGCGCTGCTTATGAAGTTCGCTTCCCCAATGTCGAGGGTTTTGTTTACGCACTTCACAAACCTTCAATTAAGGTGGATTTCACTCAATTGGAACGTCTGGTGATTGAGCCGGAAAAGACGCCGACAGCTACATTTCTGCGGATCGTCACAGATCATCTTGAAGGCGGAACACGAGGGGGCGGGATTGGAGAGTATGTCGAACATAATCGTTCGGAATACTATGCAAGACACCATTTGCAGGAAATTGAATTTGAAATTGCAAGGCAGATTGTCGCTGCGTTGGTAGGCGAAGGTCCCCAGGCTCCCATTAAAGGTACTGCGCGAATGAGAGGGCTCGCGCGTCATCAACTTTTCCCCCAGGTTATTAGGATTGTCCGAAAATACGTCGATGAGAAAGTAGACTTTCGCGGTATGAACCGATGCGAACTTGGGCTTGAAAGATATGTCCGTCGCATCAAGGAAAGACTGCTCGACGCAATTGTGCCCGATGAGCACGAGGGCGAGATGCCAATCCTTCCAATCCTGAACCGCTACAAAGCCATCGGCACGACAAGGGATGTGGATTTCACAACTAAACGGAATGTCCATAGCACACAGCGATCACATGTCAATGCTGTTGTGCTCGACAGTTCCTGGGAGCAAACTGCCGCATTTTATCTGGAGCAACAGAAAGATCACGTTTTCTCTTATGTGAGAAACGACCGTCCTTTCCTTTTGATTCCTTACGAGTATGAAGCGGTTCAGCACCACTATGAGCCAGACTATCTTGTTCGGCTCAAAAACGGAAATACATTGATCTTGGAAACAAAGGGTGAAGAAGACGACCAGGACCGGGCCAAATATCAAGCAGCAAGGCGCTGGGTTACAGCGGTCAACAACTGGGGACGTCTCGGTGGGTGGAATTTTCTCGTCTGTCGTGATCCGGCCTTGATACCAAAGCAAATCGCTCAGATGGCGGCACAAGGAATACCTAATGGGATTTACGTCAAAAGGCATTTATGAAGATTATATTATTCGGTAGTATTCCTACAATGAACGAGGTGAATCATGATCCGATTGATCGAAGCGCTTAATTTTCGTTGTTTGCGCTATGTAAGACAGGAACTTGGACCTTTCCACGTCCTTGTCGGTCCGAACGCCAGTGGGAAAACAACCTTCCTCGACGTAATCGCTTTCCTGGGCCGCGTGGTTTCAGATGGTCCTGAGGCTGCAATCGCCGAACGGACACGTGATTTCAGGGACATGGTTTTCGCCCAAAGTGGCGATGTATTTGAATTGGCCATCGAGGCAGTGATTCCGGAAGAAAGAAAGGTGAAGCTGAAAAGGAATTTTGACACGATTCGCTATGAGTTGAGGATTGGACTGGATGCTGAGAAGAATGAAATAGGTGTCCAAACCGAAAAGCCTTGGTTAAAACAGTGGAACGCGGTCCCCCCGTCCCAGAGGGAATTATTCCCGCTGGAGCCAAGCCCTCCTAACTCCATAATTACAGGGAAGACCAGAACTGGTTGGCAGCCGGTACTAACGAAGGCTTTCCTTGGCAATGACAATTTCTACGTTGAGGTACGGGAATCCAGAGGAGGAAAAGGCTGGTTTCCTTCGATCCGCCTCGGCCCGAGGAAGTCTGCATTGTTAAACACGGGGACGTAGGTGAAAATTAACACTTTTCTTCCTCGGCTAAAGAAGAAGGGGAAGCTGGACCAGGGCCGGTTCTCATATTCACTTTGAGAAGACAAATAGACACAAAGTAATTTTTCAAAACCTTGGCGTCATCCATGAAAGGCAGATGGGGAGACCCTGAACCACTTAGGGTTTAGGGCAAACCCTGCACGACACTAGGTTCAGGGCAAGCGCGGAGACACGGGGACGCAGATTGAAACCAAACGGAAACCCCGCAGATAGACGCGGAGACGAGAAGACTCGGAGAGTGAAACAGCCATAGGCTTGCCAACGCCCTTTCAGCGTTATATCCTAAACAAAGCGAAGAAAAGAGGTTACTGAATGCCATGTTGTTAGCGATGCCGAGATAGGAGGTATGGTTCGAATGAAGGGTGACGGCGATTTGCTCAAAAAAGTGGTGGACCGAATTTTGACTGTCGCAAAGCCGGAACGAATCATTCTCTTCGGCTCCGGCGCGACAGGCCGAATGACGCGCGATAGCGATTTGGACCTACTGGTCATTGAGCGTGATTTTAAGAGTCAGAGGGAGGAAAGTACTCGGTTACGCGAAGCCTTGGGGGACCTTGGCATACCAGTGGACGTTTTTGCTATGACCCGTGAACGCTTTGAAGAAACCAAAGGAGTGATCGGGGGATTAGCCTACCCTGCGAACAAGTACGGGAAGGTGATTTATGAAGGCGCCTGAGGTAGTAAAAGAAGAATTCACACGTGAATGGGTCCGGAAGGCCGAAATTGATTTCAAAACAGCGGCACATCTCTCCCAGGGCGGCCCTGATTTTGCGGAAGGAGTAGCATTCCATTCCCAGCAGACAGCCGAAAAATATCTAAAGGCTCTTCTGGTTTGGCACCAGATTGAATTTCAAAAGACTCACGATATTGAAGCCTTGCTGAAGCTTGTGGGGAAAGTCGATGATAGACTCCCCAAAATTCTGCAAGATACCGCGATACTGACTCCTTACGGGGTGGATTACCGATATCCCGGCGAATACCCGGAGGTCTCCACAAGTGATGCTGAGAGGGCCCTTCGGTTGGCCGACAATGTTCGAGCAGAAGTCCGCAATCGCCTGCCACGTCATACGCTTGGAAAATAGGGAAAAAGTAAAAAGGTAAAAGGCAAAACGGGGGGAAAGGCAAAGGAAAAAGATAAGAGCGAAAAAAAAGAAGAAGGAAAAGATAGGATGCAAGAGATCGAGGAGATAAAGGGGAAGCCGAAGGACATAAGAGAAAGGAAATTTAATTTTGCGGTGAGCATCGTTCGCCTTTGTCAACAGCTAAGCGAACGGCCTGGTGTAACACGCTCCCTTGGTAGGATAAGGACGGGGGAACGTAGGTGAAAATTAACACTTTTCTTCCTCGGCTAAAGAAGAACAGAAAGCTGGATCAGGACCGGTTCTCATATTCACTTTGAAAAACTAAATAGACACAGGCTAATTTTTCAAAGCCTTGGCATCATCCATGAAAGGCAGATGGGGAGACCCTGAACCACTTAGGGTTTAGGGCGAACCCTGCACGACACTAGGTTCAGGGCAAGCGCGGAGACACGGGGACGCAGATTGAAACCAAACGGAAACCCCGCAGATAGACGCGGTGACGAGAAGACTCGGAGAGTGAAACAGCCATAGGCTTGCCAACGCCCTTTCCGCGTTATATCTTAAACAAAGCGAAGAAAAGAGGGTACTGGACGCCATGCTTTTAGCAATGCCAAGGTAATGCCTGGAGAATGACGGATGGATATTGCGATCTCTAAGAATGGAATCCCTGTTAGATTAACGGAAGAACGGTGGTTCCATATCAGTGAGAACCATGACGATCTGGCAGGTCATTATGATGATGTGCTAAACGCAATCGAAGATCCAGATTACATAATAGAGGGGTACGCGAAGGCATTCATTGCATTAAAAAAAATTACAAAAACCAAGTTCTTAGCAGTGGTTTATAGAGAGGTTAGCAAACAGGATGGATTTGTTATAACCGCCTATTTTACGAGTAAGTTAAACTTAGAAAAAGAGGTGATACTATGGGAAAAGAAATCATAAGAGAAGAGATGATAAAAGAGATTTTCAAAGCTACACCCCACCTTTTGAAATTTCCAGCCGGAAGAATGTGGATCGATTATGACAAGGAAGCCGATGTCCTCTACATAAATTTCAAAAGACCACAGAAAGCAACTGACTCGGAAATGATGAAGAGTGGTATCTTGATTAGATATAGGGGAGAACAGGTTGTAGGCCTGACCATATTGGAAGCATCCAAAAGAGATGGTAAGTAGAGAAAGAACGAGAGTTCATTCCCCGTCACCTCCATCCTCTCCCGCCAGGGGAGAGGATGTTGATAAGTCCACTGTGCTAATTACCAACGAAGCAATAGGTGTCAGGTCTACACTTTTGACAAGTCATCTGACACACGGATGTGGGGTCTGGCTTGAGAAATTGAAATTAGGCGCCATCTTAAAAAAATTGGCCCGGATTCCCCCTGAAAAAATTGGGTGTCAGGTCTACACTATTCACAGGTGTCATCCCTAAAAAAGTTGGCCCTATTATTCAGTTATTGAGTTATTGAGTCCATTGGGTTATTGAGTCTCAAATCTGAAAGCTCAAGGCAAGACAGGTTATTGAATGAGGGAATCATTTGAAGAATAAAAAAGCAAGAGCAAACCTCTATATCATTGCGGGTCCCAATGGTGCTGGGAAGACGACCTTTGCCCGTAAGTTTCTTCCCCAATATGTAGAATGCCTTGAATTTGTGAACGCCGATTTCATTGCGGGTGGTTTGTCACCATTCGCCCCAGAGAGAGCTGCCATCCATGCGGGGAGACTCATGCTAGAACAAATTCATTCCTTAGCTGAGCGCGGTGTGGATTTTGGGTTTGAAACCACTCTCTCAGGAAAGACATATGTGAAACTTCTGCAGGGCATGAAAAAAGGGGGATATCTCATCCATCTATTTTTCCTTTGGATTACCGATGTGGAGTTAGCACTTCAACGCATTAAGCTACGGGTGCGAAATGGAGGACATGCTATCCCAGAGGCTATTGTTCGCCGCCGTTTCGGCAGAAGCCTGCCAAATTTTCTCCGTGTCTATAAACCTCTAGCAGATTCATGGACAATCTTTGATAATTCGGGGGATGTCCCCAAAATGATTGCTTTTGAGGAACCGGGGAGGGTCGAAATACTTGATCCGGATCTTTTTGAGATTTTATTAAGATTTAGAGGAGACCAATGAAAAAGAAGAAAAGAACGCCTCCTCCGCTCGCATACCGAGCCGAAGAAGCACTTCGGAAGGCTGTAGCTGATGCGATCGCCGAACATCGCCGAAATGGAGTTCCGATTGCCATCTGGCGCAATGGCAAAGTGGTTCGTATCCCTGCTGATCAGATCGAGGTTCGGGAACCTCAGGTTGAGTACACGGTCTCTCGTGAGAAGCGAAAATAGGGACGTCCCATTTCCTAAGAAAAAGGTTGTCATCCATAAAAAAGGAAATAAAAACAAAAGAGGGGGTCAGGTCTATTTTCTTGGCATGACCTCTCGTGAGGAAAGCCCAGGGTCTTGCTTGAGAAATTGGGTTAAAAGAGAGATTGAAAGGAAGCCTACTTTTGCGTTGGGAAAGGAGCAGGAGATGAACTCTTTAAAAGGTATCAATGAAATATTAAAGACCCATAAAGAAGACCTGTATAAGAAATATAACGTTACCGAAATAGGGGTTTTTGGTTCCTTTGTAAGAGGTGAACACAAAAAGAGGAGCGACATCACTCTTGTCCAAAATAGGATTCTCAACGCAGAGACGCAAAGGACGCAGAGAAACCAATTTTTTATTTGGCGGTGAGAGGCCGCCAAATAAAAAGGCTTCTGTTACTCCGGGATAGGGCCCTTAATAGCTTGTATAGCCTTCAAAGAGTCCCGGTTTTATGGTCGAAGGGGAGCGTTTCTGATCCAATCGCCGTCTCCCGATTGGGTCAGAAGAAAGATCTTTCTCAGCGACCTCCGCGACTCTGCGGTGAACCTGATTTTGAAAGAGGGGTATACTAGCCAAAACGTCCAATGAAATCAACAAACGTTACACCACATTCAGCCGTTCTTGGACAGCAGTGAGAAAATATAGGATCTTTCATTGGAAACATGGATTTTAATGAATTTTACGCTGATGATAAGACCAGAAGTGCCGTGGTCTGGAAGATAGGGGGTCATCGGGGAAGCAACAAAGAATATACCGAAGAATGTACGGGATAATTATAAAGAATTGCCATGGCGAGAAATGGCAAGAATGCGGGACAAAATCAGCCATTTTTATTTTGGGGTGGACTACAAAATCGTTTGGGAGGTTGTCGAGAAACGACTGCCTGAAATAAGACCAGTCATCCAAAAGATGCTAAAGGAGATGGAGGGATAGAAGGGGAATCTAAGATACGTTATCGATACCACTTTGCGATGATGCCAGGTTATCAGTCGTGAGGCTTATGTGGGGGTTAAATTGAAAAAAATTGCGCCTTCGATTTTGTCTGCGGATTTCAGTCGCTTGGGTGACGAGGTCAGTGCGGTCGAAAAGGCCGGGGCGGATGTGATCCATGTCGATGTGATGGATGGGCATTTTGTTCCAAACATCACCATCGGTCCTCTCGTCGTGCAGGGGCTGAGGAAGTTGACCTCACTCCCTCTCGACGTCCATTTAATGATCGAGAACCCTGGGCGCTATATCGAAGCCTTTGCTCTGGCGGGTGCCGATTGGATTACGATTCACGCCGAGACGTGTCCTCACCTCAAAACCACTATCAAGAAGATACGCGGGCTGAACGTCAGGCCGGGCGTTGTGCTCAAGCCCGCGACTTCGCTGAAAATCCTCCATCCTGTGTTTGATGATTTGGACTTAGTCCTTATCATGTCGGTCAATCCGGGGTTTGGCGGACAATCCTTTATTCCCTCCACCTTGAAAAAAATTGAACGGTTGAGAAAAATGGTTGATCAACATCGTCCGTCGTTGGAAATAGAGGTGGATGGAGGAGTCAAGATCGAGAACATCAGAGGGGTTTCAGCAGCGGGCGGAGATATCTTCGTTGTTGGCACGGGCATCTTTAAGACAGCAAATTATGAAGAAACCATAAAGAAGTTGAGAGAAGAGATTGCATAATGATTGCGGAATGCGGAATGCGGATTCCGGAATTTCATTTTAAATGCTCTTAAGACGCTATGCGCCATGCGCTATGCGCTCTGCGTTTTTCAGGATAGGATGGAGCTTTCCAAACAGAAAAATTACCAACAATCTTTTGAGTTGGCCTGTGCCTCCATTAGAAAAATGAATCTGGAGGAGAGGGCAAGGAGGGCCGGAGCGGATTATCAAAAAGGAGAAGACGGAGAGAAAATCACCGTTCATTTTTTTTCAGAACCCTACCAGATCCGGTTTCCTCAGATAGAATTCTATTCTCCATCGAAGAAAGTGGTTTCTCTGGTCACTCGCATCCTCCTGCTCCATTATCTCATGCGCGCGGGTGGGAATCCCCTCACAGGAAAATGGGTGGCCTATAAAGATATTCCGGGAGGCCTCCTCTATGCAGGTGTTTTTGCGAGAAGGGTGACAGAACCTTTACAGCGGAGGTTTGGGAAATCAGCCGAATCATTCAGGGAGGCTGGAGTCAAATCGGGGGGGAAGCCTGCAGAAATCGGGGATGCCTCTTTCGTCCTTCGTGCTTTCCCCCATGTGCCTCTTCAGTATGTTCTTTGGCAGGGCGACGAGGAATTTCCGCCTTCCGCCCAGCTTCTTTTCGATGCGTGCGTGGATCATTACCTTTCTTTAGAGGATATCGTGGTGCTCGGACAGGTCACTACCGGTAGATTGATCAACCGTTCTGGAGTCTAAACCTTGAGATTTTTTGAGAATTGAGAAAAAAGACCTGAATTATCTCGGACCACATTTAGGGAGAAAAAAATGGAAGAAATCGTCTATATTGAGAGGCCGGTTCTTAATAAGCCTTATTTGATCATGGGATTTGAAGGATGGCCAAACGCAGGAGAAATCTCCTCTTTTGCCCTTCGACATTTGGTCGATAATTTAGGAGCAAGCAAATTCGCCTCCGTTCCAACTGAGAATTTTTATCAAATGTCTTCCTTCCGACCGATGGCAGTGATTAAGGAGGGCAGATTGGTCGAGCTGAAGTCCTCGGGCAATCATTTTTACTACGTCAAAGGACTTCCTTCTAACGACCTTATCCTTTTTTCCGGAGTCGAACCTCATCTTCGATGGAACGTTTTTGCCGATCTTATTCTCGATTTGGCTGAGAGATTCCATGTGGTGGAGCTCTTTACCATCGGCGGTACTTACGACTACGTCCCTCACACTTATCCTCCGACAGTCAGCTGTCTGTTCAATCATGAGGAACTAAGGGAAAGAGTGATCCGGGCCGGGCTGGGGTTGACGGAGTACTCCGGACCCATCAGCATCCACACGTTTATTCTCGAGGCGGCCCAAAAAAGGGATTTGAGGGCAATCAGCCTCTGGGGGCATGTCCCACAATATCTTCAAACCAGGAATGCAAAGGTCGTCTGCTCCGTTCTCAAAAAGCTGACCGATTTGACGGGGATAAAGACTGATCTCTCTGAGCTTGAAAGGGCCGGTGATTACTTCGATCAGCAGATCAACCAGTTGGTGGAGGAGGATCCGAAGCTCCAAGAGGTCATCAGCAAGTTAGAAGAGGTCTATAAAGGGTCAGAAAGGCTTCGTCAACCATTGAGAAAGGGGGAGGGTCCGAAAGAAGACAAAGTGGTCTACATTCAGGCCTTCCTAAAGAAGCCGGAGGATGAAGAGAAGTAGGAAGGCTGACCCATTCGAAGCGTCACCGGTGAACGATGAAAATAGACTGGTTAGGGTTACGGTTACGAAGCCCGTATCGTCTGAGAAGGTTAGGGTTACGTCAAGTCTTTAGGACGAAAGACGTAGCCCAATACCGATACGGGTATCGTTGCCCTTGCCGTTAGACGAAAGACTTATCCTATAGACAAATGCTCTGGAATGGCCCGCTCTATGCTCATTTCCCTTTCTTAGCAGCCGCAGAAAATCCCATGACGGTGTAGACCAATGCCCAGCGCTGTTGTTCAGAGTATTGTGTCCATGCCACCATCGCTGAGTTTGGAATCCCCTTCGAAATAACCACGAAGACTTTTTGAGGATCTCCCTTCGTATTGGGCCATTCCTTGAAGGGCCTCTGGAAATCCGTCGGCAAGGGCTTGAGCACAGCTCCGGCTGGGCCCTTTCCGTCTCCTTTGCTGCCGTGACAGGACGCGCAGATCTGTTCATAGATTTTCTCCCCTTCTTTTAGCAGTTGAGGCGTTTTCTTGGGGGGCGCCGGGTTTGCGGCAAGACCTATCGTTATGAGAAGAAAAAGAGATCCAATCATGATGATCCATGTCCGTTTTTTCATTTGTTCCCTCCTGTAGCCAAAATTATATTTCGGAAAGTCAATATCAATCAATGTTTCCCATCAACGAGCCAACGCTTTGTTTAGCGACAGAAGAATGAGAACAATGAGGATGAAGAGGTTTAATTTCGTGAAAATCGCCCTCGAGATAGTTTCCTCGATATCCGCTTTGAGAAAAGAGACGGAATTCAGGAAGAGCCAGCAAGCGGCGGCCATTAATAGAAGACAAGAAAAGAATGAATTGAGAAGCCCGAACAAAGGAATGATCAGAGAAGAAACGCCTGTCGACAGAAGCCAGATGAAGATGATTCGTTTAATCTGTTTCGCCGATAAGACCTTTGTGATGCAAGGAAGCCCGGTCCGCTCGTAATCTCTTGAAGAATCCAGAAGAAGAAGCCAAAAATGGGGTATTTGCCAGAGGAAGAAGAAGAGGGCAATTACCCCCATCCGAGGGTCGAGTATTCTTCCTCCTCCTGTGACCCATCCCAGAGCAGGCGGTATCGCTCCGACCAGGGCACCCGGTACGGCCGCAAAGGCCGTCTTTTCTTTCAAATAGGTATAGACTCCATTGTACCAGGCCACGGCGAACATTCCCAGACAGAGAGCGATCTTATTTGCTCCGTAAAGAAGAATGACGAAGCCTGAGAGGATCAACCCCAAAGAAATGAAGAGAGCAGTCTCGGGATTTAATCTCCCGGAGGGAATAGGCCTCAGCCTCGTTCTCAGCATCAATTGGTCAATTTTTCTTTCCTGGTATTGATTAAGCCCACAGGATCCGCACGCGAGAAGGAAGACAGATGCGGTTGGTACAAGGACGTCAATCGTGATCTTTCCGGTTGCGAGAAGATGACCGGCGGCGGCGGAAAGCGTAGCAAGAAGTGAGATTTTCATCTTTCCAAGCTGGGAAATGAGATTGGCCCATTCTCTCCATGAGTAGGCTGGATGACCCGCAATGTTCGTTACGTCTATGGGGGTTGTCCTCACGTTTTTCCTCACTTCAGACTTTTTATATAATCGACCAACGCTGTTAGTTCCTCGTTCGTCAAGCTTATTTTGGGCATGATGGGCGGGTACCCCTCAATATGGACCACGTTGGGTTCGGATATAAATTTCCGGATGAAAGCCTCGTCGACGACAGCCGTCTCCTTCTTACCACCGCTTGTAACCTCTTCCTTCTTTCCAAGGAGACCTTTGAAAGTCGGGCCCACTCGTGGACTTCCGTCGGCACTGTGGCAGGCGACACAGCCTTTTACTTCGTAGAGATGCGATCCCTGGACCGGACCTTTTGCTGTCACTTCTTTCTTCTTGCCCTGATACCAGTTTGTGAACTCTTCTTCCGGAAGAACGATCATCTTCGAGAGCATATGAGAATGTTCCAGCCCGCAGTACTGCGAACACATGACATCGAATGTCCCTACTTGAGTGGGCTGAAACCATAGATAGTTTGTCATTCCGGGCACGACGTCCTGTTTAATTCGGAAGGCGGGGATATAAAAACCGTGGATCACATCGAGTGAATTCAGAACCAACTTGACCGGCTTTCCGACCGGAACTCTCAACTCCGTATCTTGAACCCCGTTTTCATACTGGAACAGCCACGACCATTGACGCGCGATCACCTTCACTGCCATCGCCCCCGGAGGGGCTTTCTTCAAGAACTCGAAGCCCGTTAGCCCGTAATAGAACATGGTCAGGACGATCACCGTCGGTATGACCGTCCACATAATCTCGAGCCAGAGGCTCCCCTCGATATCAACCGGCTTGGGGTGTTTTTCGCGGCGGTAGCGGACAACGAAGTAAACCATCAGAAAAGTGATGAGTGCCAGCAGGATGATGCAAATGGTCACGATGTAGAGAAAGACGTTGTCTACCACTCTGCCGGATATACCTGTGGCGCCTGAAAAGATCATTCCACAACACCTCGAAAAACGACGTCGGAAAAGGTCAAAAGGATGAAGACAAGGAAAACGGCCATAACCAGAGGGATAATCACTTTAAATATGAGAAGCCTCTCGGACTTCAGATGCATAAAATAGTTTAGCACCAGGCTGGACTTCGTTCCGGCGATCGCTAAAGCTACTAAAATAGCCCACCCTCCCGGGTGAATTCCTACGGCAACCGTATAGGTAAGTGCTGTGAGAGTTACTAATCCCATCCAGACGAAAACATAGGTGCGGTACTTAACCATTTGAAGTTCCCCCTCACCCCGCCCTCTCCCCTCGGGGGAGAGGGGAAACGGGGGATGAATTTTCTCTTCTCTATTCTCCACGGGAAATTTTCCCTTCCTTTACGTGATCAGATAGAACAGGGGATAGAGAAAGATCCAGATGATATCCACCAGGTGCCAGTATAATCCTGCGTTTTCAAACGGGACGAAATGCATATGGTTAAGCTTGTCTTTGGCAACGAGAATCAACATCACACAGAGGACACACACCCCGACCAGCACATGCAAACCGTGAAGCCCCGTCATGACATAATAGAGGCCGAAGAAGAGAATCTCACCCTTGGGACGGGCCAAAAGGATCGGAGAGTTCGGGTAGATGCCATGCCCAATTTTGCTAGTCCATTCAAAACCCTTATTCACGAGGAACAGAAGGCCAAGAGCCATCGTGACCATCAGCAAGACCGCCGACAGTCTGCGCCCTCCTCTTTGGATGGCGGTAATGGAGACTGCGACGCTCAGACTACTGGTCAGGAGAATGATTGTGTTCAGGGTGCCGAGGACGACGTCGAGTTCCTTTGAGGCGTGATGAAAATCGGCGGGGCTTTTGTAGCGGTAAACCGCGTAGAGAATGAACATCCCTCCAAAGAGGAGAAGCTCGGAGAGGATAAAAAGCCACATGCCCAGTTTGGCGCCGGTATAATCGATGGCCCCTTCGAAAACAGGGGCTTTTGCCTCATCCATTATTTTCAAACTCCTTAAAATCATGAGGGCCGTGCTGAATGACCGGAATTTTCTCAAAGTTCTCCGTCGGAGGCGGAGAAGGGATCTGCCATTCAAGCGTTGCCGCATCCCATGGATTATCCTGTGCTCTTTCGCCTTTGAAAAGCCCGTGGAACAGGTTGGCGAACATCAGAATCAGACCTGCGATGAGAATCCAAGAGCCGAAGGTGGCGGTCAGGTGAAGGGTCCGAAATTGCGGGAGATAGTCCCAGTACCTCCGTGGCATCCCCTCCCATCCCAGTAGGAGCATGGAAAAATAGAAGATATTGAATCCGATCAACATGACGGCCCATGCTCGTATCGCCCTTTTTCGGTTGTACATCCGGCCAAACATCTTTGGGAACCAATAGTGGAAACCGGCAAAAAGGCCAAATCCCATGCCGCCGAAAATGATATAGTGAAAATGGGCCGGTATCCAGTAGGTATCGTGGAGATGCATATTGGGCGCCAGTGCACCTTGGATCAAGCCTGTCAGTCCACCTATCGAAAAGAGAAAGATAAAAGAGAGGCAAAAGAGGAGAGGCGGCTCAATGACAATAGAGCCCTTGTGCAAAGTGGCGACCCAGTTGAAGACTTTGATTGCGCTGGGGATGGCCACCAAAAAAGTGAGAAGGGAGAAAAGGATGTCAGCAAAATCACTCTGACCGCTGACGAACATGTGATGGCCCCAAACCAGGGACCCCACGGCTGCTATCGCCATTCCCGAAATGGCAATGGCTGTATATCCAAAAATCTTTTTTCTGGCGAATACCGGAATGACATCCGAGACGATCCCCATTGCAGGAAGGATCATGATATAGGTCGCCGGGTGGGAATAGATCCAGAACATATGCTGGTACAGAATTGGGTCTCCTCCCTTGGTCGGATCGAATATCCCCACTCCAAAAAATCGATCGAGAAGGACGAGGACCATCGTAATCCCGATGATGGGAGTGGCAAGAATTTGAACCCATGACGTGGAATAGATGGCCCATACAAAAAGCGGCAAGCGTTTCCAGGTCATGCCAGGAGCCCGGAGTCTGTGGGTCGTGGTTACGAGGTTGATCCCGGTCAGAATAGAAGACATGCCAAGAATAAAGACGCCAAATACCGCAAGAGGGACGTTGACATTGGTCCGTAGGCTGTACGGCGCATAGAACGTCCAGCCTGTATCAGGAGGTCCACCTCCGGTAAAGACTGAAAAAAAGACGATGGTCGCCCCAGAGATATAAAGCCACCAGGAGAGAAGGTTGATTCTCGGAAAAGCGACGTCCCTTGCTCCGATCTGGATCGGAAGGAAAAAATTTCCGAAGATCGTTGGGATCGCGGGGATGACGACGAGAAAGATCATGATGATGCCGTGCAGCGTGAAGAGGGCATTGTAGGTCTGGGGGCCCATGATCGTGCCACCGGGAGCGACCATCTCCAGCCTCATAAAGAATCCAAGGACGACCCCGCTGAAGAAGAAGCCGATGACAAAGATGAGGTAAAGAAGGCCAATTCTTTTATGGTCTAAGGTAAGAATCCAGGAAAGGATTCCCCGACGGTCCTCGTAGAAACTGATCCTCGGGCGAACACTCTCCGCTGCCTCGGTCGATGTCATTCTCCCTCCACTTCTTTAGCCGGTTTCTTCCCTTTCAAAATCAGAAATACAACAAACGATAAGGCAAAAAGCAGAGTGACGGTTCCAGTCACTCTCAACATGTTAAAGACGAGCTTGTTAGCTTTAGGGTCGTAACTGAAGCAGAAGCGTACGACCTTAGCAATGGTAGGCCCTATCCTCCCCTCGGAAGCTTCGACAAGGGCGAGCTTGAGATCGAAGGGGAGGGGATCTGCGCCGTACATGTAGCGAATAATCTTTCCATCAGGGGCGAGGATAACTAACGAGACGGGGTGTTCGAAATCTTCACCCACTCGCTTGAAATGGAAGCCTATGGCGTCCGTCAGCTTATGGATATTCTCTTTGTTGCCTGTCAGGAATCTCCAGGCCCCGTCGGGGAAAGGTCTTTGGATCATTTCCAGGTAAGTTTTCTTCTTTTGCAGGGCGAGATCCGGTTTTTCTGTTTCGTCAAAACTGACGGTGAGGACTGTGTAATCTTTTCCGGGTTCCGCGGGTAATTTATCCAGAGCCTCAGCCAAATTCTGCAACAATAAACTACAGACATTCGGGCAATGTAAATAGACTGGGGTGAGAATGACGGGCCGATCAATCAGTTTTCTTAAGTTAACGGCATTGCCTTTTTCATCTTGAAACGTCAGATCAAGGGGTACGACTTGCCCTAATTTTTCATCAATCCCGATCCCGGAGAGATCCTTCGGTTGCTCATGCTCCATATGGGCGTTGACAGTACCATAAATAAAAAGGAACCCCATGAGAGGAATCAATAATCTTATGACGAATGGCGTTTTCATTCAACCTCCGTTCCCAGCCCGCCCCCCCAGAGGGGGAGCTTAACATAAATTAATTTGAATGTATTAGTACTCTACGGGAACGGGGTGAAACCGTAAATGGGGAATTCACTGTATTTGACCAGGAATCTTAAGGTATTTTTGAGTATCGAGAGAGGAATAGATAAGAATTTGTTTGACATCGACAACGCATTGGTTATTAAATGTATCTATGGGGTAAGCGATGCTTCAACATTTGGGGAGACGAGTTATGGCAGTGGGAGTCATTGAAAAGAAGCCCTTGTGGCTCTGAACGGCCCATGGTAGGCGGGTTTCTTTGGGCTACAAGGGTTTTTTTTATTCTCTATTAAATGCTAAGAATTTATATGATATTTTAATATGTAGCCTATTGAAATAATTACGTAACAACAAGTTACAAACAGGACCACCAATTAGCACTGAAGGGCAAGGGGCAGAGGTCACGATACGTGCATTTGTGAAGTCGTTATCGAGTAGCCCCGCAAAGGTGGCACATATTGCGGAGGAGGTTGCGGCAGTGGAAATAACCCGATTGGTTCCCAAAGAGAGAAGGGGACTTGTCGTTGTGATAACCGGCAACGGCAAGGGGAAGACGACATCCGCTCTTGGCATTGCGGTTCGGGCATGCGGCCACAACATGAGGGTCTGTATCATCCAATTCATGAAGGGTGATATGTATGCGGGTGAATGGGACGGGGTAAAGAAAATGGGTTGTGAGGTGGAGCTCATCTCCACCGGGAAAGGATTTTGCGGGATCCAAGGGAATCCCTATCCTTACAAAGAACACAGAGCGAATGCTCAGGAGGCGATCAAATTAGCTCATCAGAAAATGGAGTCAGGCCAAGAGGATATCCTCATCTTGGATGAAATCAACAATGCCCTGCATCTTCGGCTCGTGGACCTGGAACAGGTTTTGGAAATCATTCAACGCAAGCCTCCTTTGATGCATCTGGTTTTGACGGGTCGAGACGTCCATCCCCAGGTGGTCGAGCTGGCGGATACGGTGAGTGAAATTAAGGAAGTGAAGCACGCGTATAGCAAAGGGATTGACCCGCAGCCTGGAATCGATTATTAGAGGCAAGTGACAATACAAACGCATTAATTCTTTTTACATACCCGCTGATCCCCCTGACCTTTATCCTCTCCCCGATGGGAGAGAGGGGGCAAGAGGACCCGGCCCTCCCGTCAAGACCGGACAGGCGTTGCGGAGGCAGGAGTTAGAATTTGACAATCGTGCAAGCAGTCGTACTCGGATTGGCCCAAGGGTTGGGAGAGTTCTTGCCCATATCGAGTTCAGCCCATTTAGTTCTGGTTCCATGGTTTTTCAGATGGACGGATCCTGGACTTACTTTTGATGTGGCTCTCCATGTCGGCACGCTCGTGGCGGTGGTTCTCTACTTCTGGAGAGACTGGTGGCAGCTCATTATAAAGGGTTTTACGGATGTCCGAAGCCCTAAAGGCAGACTGTTCTGGTATCTGGCGGCGGCGAGTGTGCCCGGAGCAGCAGCAGGATATCTGTTGGAAGAAAAAGCCGAGACGATCTTCAGATCGCCTACTCTTATTGCGGCTATGTTGATCGTGATGGGCATTCTTCTGTATTGGGCAGATCGTAGAAGTGCGAAGAATGTTGCGATGGAAGATATCACTTTTGGAACAAGCATACTCATTGGCATATCCCAGGCGTTAGCGATCATTCCAGGAGTTTCCCGTTCGGGCATTACGATAACGACGGGATTACTGAAGGGCGTAACCAGAGAAGGCGCAGCTCGGTTTTCGTTCCTGTTGTCTACTCCCATCATCCTCGGCGCAGCCATGGTTAAACTGCCGCACGTTATTTCGAATTCGTCTATGATTACTGCGAGCTTTATGATAGGTATGCTGGTTTCTTGCGTTACCGGTATAGTTAGCATCGGCTTTTTGCTTCGATATGTTCAAACCAAAAATTTCTTACCCTTTGCCTGGTACAGATTTATGCTGGGGGCCCTTGTTATTACGATGACTATCCTACGCCAATAACAAATACTTTATACGATCCTGCATAAAATATGGAGAGAACACAAGTTGGCGCCATGGGAACGAATCTCCTGACGCAGGCCACTAAATTCGGTACCCGTACTAACTTCTAACCAACAATCCTCAGTTGCTTCGGCTCGAAATCCTTGCCTAATCGATAAACTCGATCGAACGATACCTGATCGAGACAATTAAGGAATCTTAACTTGTTTTCAATCCTTTTGATGATAATATTAAAAACTCGTGATGGGAATAGCAGTGAAAAAGCAGCCTGAAATACCGCCCTCGGTGATAGGAGTGCGAACCCGTATAGCGTGTCTTCTTCTTGCAAGCGCGATCGTTATCCTGATTGGACAGGCGGGGCGCGAGCTTGTGGCCCCCGATGACCTTCGGGAGGTGGAGGTTGCCCGTGAGATGTACAAGGAAGGAAGCTATGTCGTGCCGCATCTCGCAGGGCTTCCGTTTGTCGAAAAACCGCCTGGTTTCCAGGCCGCGATAGCCGCGGTGTATCGAACCGTCGGTGAGCCGAGTACTGCGGCTGCACGGTTTACAGCGGCGGCTTTTGCTCTCTTATCATTAGTCGCTGTTTTTCTCCTTGGCTGGCGTACTCTGGGGATCGAAGGAGGCGGTCTCACAGTGGCCCTTTTGGCTTTCTCCCAGCGGTTCTGTCGGACAGCTCACGATGTCCTCCTTGACAATGCCCTGGCTGCTGCCATTGCCTTCACCGTCCTTTTCACCTGGATCGCTCTTGAAGCCACTGACGTACGCAAAAAACGCCTGGCTTATGCGGCAGCAGGCTTTTCACTCGGTGTGAGCTTTCTCTTTAAGGGGTTCGTCGGCCCGGCCATCTTTGCTTCAGGATTCCTTCTCTACCTTATCGTAGGTAGGCGGTTCGGTGAAATTCGGCATATTCTCCGACCACTCTCTGTCATCGCTTTTCTAGTTCCAGCCCTGGCATGGATCGTCCCATTCCTCTTAAGTGCTCCTTCGCATCTTGTCCGGGAATTCTTCATCCAGAACCATTTCGGCCGTTTCATATACGCGTATGATAGCCATAAGGGACCTATTTACTTCTACCTCCTCATTATCTGGCTGGAATTCGCGCCTGGGTCGATCTTCCTCCCTTTGGCTGTCTGGATGGCCTGGAAGACGCGAAAAGAGGGGGAGAACCGGGCCGGAATCTTCTTCCTCTCACTCCTTGTTGGCCCTTTAGTGCTTCTCTCGGCTTCCTCAGCCAAGGATTATGTCTATTTTTTGCCAGTCTACCCAGCTCTGGCGATGCTCGTTGCCTGGTGTATCGTGAGAGGATGGTCATCGTCAGGGCGCGCGGTCAAGATTCTCACCTGGATCATGACGACCATGGCAATTTTTTTCGCCACCAGTGTGCTGGGGATGACAGCTATCCGGGAAGGATTAACTCTTTCTGTTGCGACAGCAACCGTTACTTTCGTACTCGGCGCAGCGGGATGCTTATTTTACATCCGACGCAATAACCTTCGTTGGACCACTGTTTACATTGCCGTCCTCTTCGCCCTGGGATGGTGCCTCTGGTTTACCGGACCGGTTGCAAAGGCCGATGTGGCCAGACGGAGCATACGCCGACCCATGTTGGAAGCTCTTAGCCATGCGGGCAGCAGAGACATCGTACTTTACAAACCAACGGATGGACTCCGCGGAGCGGCCAGTTTCTATCGGAACCGGACAGCACAGGAAATTACATCGCCGGACGTACTGGTCGCCCGGCTCGCAGGGAGTCAAAACAAGGTCGTGGCGCTCCTTTGCTGGATCGACAAAGATGTACTTCCGCCCCAGTTACTTGAGGCCGCGCAATCTAAGGGAAGAGATCTTCAGATCGAAGCAAGTATTCGCCTTGGGAAAAGATACCTCTTACTTGTCTCCGCAGGAACTGCTGTCCATAAGGCGGAAAATGCGGGAGAACCGCTGGGGCTCCAAGCCAAGGCTATCTTCCGAGAAACTCACCAATCGGTGCAAGGGGCTGGATATGATCGCATAATATTTTGAAAATAGCTAACATGGGAAAAGCCAGCATCGCGCCGAGAATACCCCACATCCACCCCCAAAAGATTAGCCATACAAAGATGACGACAGGGTTAAGCGTGAAACGCAACCCGAGTACCATAGGAGTTACAATTTGGCCCTGAATCGTCTCCAAGGCGAGGTAGATTACAGGGGCCAGCAGTACCCGGCCGATGCCGTCAAAAGTTAAGAAAGCTACGATGGTAACAACAGAAATGCCAATAAGAGGTCCAATATAAGGGAGGAAAATCAGAAATCCAGCCATCACTCCCCAGAGCACAGGGTTGGGCATGCCGATCAGGTACATGCCAGTTCCAATGGAAGCCCCCATAAAGATATTGACAATGGTCACGGTATAGAGGTAGCGGGAGGCATGGTGTTCAACCTCTCGAGTGATTTTCACAATCTCTTTTTTCTTGTGAAGATCGGGGAAGAGTTTAATCAGCTTGCGCAAAAATAAGTCCCCTGAGGCGAGAAGAAAGTAGAGAAGGATGAACATAATCGAGCTCTTGACGATCACTTCTCTCGTCCCGGTCAAGACGGCATCGGCGATACCGGGTGGGTATATCTCCACTTGAGGTTTCTTTTCCTCACCCATCCTCGTGATTCCTTTCAATTCTTCAACCGCATGATTCACCCCTTCTAAGGGTTTGCGCAAAAAACCAACCTTCGACTCGATTAGGTGGAGACTCTCGGGAGCTTTGTTGATCCATTCGGCGGCAGGCCTGGAAAGTCTGATCATCCCGTAGCCCATACTCCCGAGCAGTGCGATTAACACTAAAGCGGCTCCGGCTAATTCCGGAATGTAGATCTTTTTTAGGGCTCGGACGACCGGCCTCAGGAGAAAATTAAGGAGTAAGGCTAAGATGAATGGCAGGATCAAAGCGCGGGCGAAATAGACGGTGTAAAAAAGGGCGATGATAAAAAGCCCCTTGAGTGCGATCGATTTAAACTCGACGTGGTTCTTGTCTCTTCCTCCATGGACCGTGGCATTCACTTTGTCTCCTTTTTGCTTTTGTAAATCCTCTGGTTGCGATACCATGCTCATCATTTTCTCTCCCCTCTTTGACTGCTCCCTTAAACAAAATTAAAGCTCTCTTTTGGCCAAAAATCAACCCCCTTTTTAGAAAGTGATTTTCTCTTTAGCTCTCCTTCTCTGAAACCGCGAGGATTGCACTTTTGCTTAGGTACTGCATTTGAGGCACCACTCGCCAAGAAGAATTGAATCCCATCTGTATGGAAGAGTTGAGGTTTGTCGAGAGTTGAGTTAAAAATAAATATTTATCCGGCCCGGCTCTTTTTAATAGCATGAAATTCCATTTTCCGAGATTAAGAAGTCTTCATCAAGATTTAATGGCCGTTTAATATTTATTAGGTTAAATTATAAATCTTTAAGATTGCTAAAGGCAGAGAAAGTGGTTTCATCTATTGTGCGACATGCTATACATGGTATAAAGTCGTATAAAGTCCCTAAATGAAACGCTTGTTTTTCTTCATTTAAAAACCTCTCGGAGTAAGCCAAGAATATCTGCAACGGAACAGGAGATTTGAAGAAAACAACTGATGATGAGGAACACACCGATGTACGACCATGCCCTCTGCGTCTACCCCTACAAGAGTGACGGGTTCCACGCGGGGTTCCTCCCGCCCTTGGGGCTTGAGCTGATCGCATCCATTCTGGAGCCGAGCTGCCGGTCGGTGGAGATCGCAGATCTCCGTAAAAGGCCCGGCCGCACCATCGATTTCTGTCGTGCCAAGACCGACCTGGTTTGCTTCTCCGTCAACTGGAAACGGGATGTTGAATTCATCCGGGAGGAGATCCGGTCCGTGCCAGCAGGAGCCTTCGTCCTTTTAGGCGGCAGGCACGTGACGGAGAATCCCGAAGACTGGTTCGCCACCTGCCCCAACATAGATGCCATCGTCCGTGGGGACGGTGAAGAGGCGGTGGAGGAACTTTGCAGGGGTAACCCGATCAAGGGAATCACGGGCCTCAGCTTCCGGAAAAACGGCCAGATTGTCCACAATTCCAACCGGAAGCCCGGTTGCCTCCGGGGAGATTTCCTTCCTGCCCGCCACTTGAGAGCGGAGCCCTACCAGCTCGGCCTCGAGGGAGTGGAAGCGGGAATTCTGATCGATATGGTGTCTTCTTCCCGGGGCTGCCCTTTTAACTGTAATTTCTGCTCCTTCAGCCGAAATCCCTGGGGCAGTAAGCGACCGTGGTCGGCCCGCTCGCCGGAGTCGGTGGCTGATGAGCTCGCCCAGATCGAGGCCCCTGTGATTGCCTTCGCTGACGATCTCTTCACTTTCGACATGGACAGGGTGGACCGGATCTGCGACCTGATCCTGGCCCGCGGCATTCGGAAGAAGTACATCATCAACGCCAGGCTGGAAATCGCCCAGCGCCCGGAGGTGTTGCGAAAGATGGAGAAGGCAGGGTTCTTGATGCTGATGCTGGGGATCGAATCTACCCAGGACAAAACGCTTCGCGCGATGAGAAAGGGCTTTGACACCGCCCGCATCCGCGAGTGCTTCAAGGTGCTTAGCCAGTCGAGCATGATCCTCAATGGGTATTTCATCCTTGGAAACATTGGCGAGAGTGTAGAGGAGATGCTGCAGATCATCCCTTTTTCGCGGGAACTGGCCCTGGACTCGATTGCCATCTCAACCCTCAGATCGAGTCCCTACTCGGGACTGGATGAGTTGGTGGCGGA
Organism: uncultured delta proteobacterium; assembly: GCA_963765435.1. Taxonomy (GTDB): domain Bacteria; phylum Desulfobacterota; class BSN033; order BSN033; family UBA1163; genus UBA1163. The sequence goes on along the minus strand of CAVXWK010000001.1, from coordinate 858,063 downwards.
GAGTCCGGGCTACCACATCGCCTACAACGGGAAGATTTACTCGGACCACTGCTCCGTTAAGGAACTCAGGGATCTGCACCACCGGATCTACCGCGAGTTCTACACGCCGAGGCAACTTCTCCGGATCGCCATGAAGGGGATTCGGAACGGGGCTGCCAGGTTTCTTCCCCGGGTGCTGCCCCGGCTTCCCGGGCTCGCGTGGTCGGTGGCGATGAACCACAGACAGCACACCCAACGCCGGCAGGCCATGGAGACCGCTGCGAAACGCGCGCCAATATAGCCACCGGACGTCCCATAGCCCACCCAGAGACCGTTTCACCTCAAATCCGAGGAGATCGATCGCACGCCTTGACCTTGCGCCCGCGATGACGCGGGATCAATAAGTTGCCAACCACCTCGAAGAGTGCGGTCAGAAGGGGCTCTCCCTTCTTAGTACAGATTTCAAACACCAACGCGGAAGTGACAAAAGCTCAACTGAATATTTTTTGCTTTGGAACCATCCAATCATTTGATTGACAACGATAACATTTTTATTTTAATAGGGCGATGAGATAGAAGCGCGTATGAACAACAACCAGGACAACGCGGCAAAGGCCAAATTTACTGACGATGTCCTGCCAAGACGTCACGGCATTCGCTACGGACTCTTCGGCCTCGCCGTTGTCATTGCCTTTATGGCAGTCATGATATGGCCTTTCGATGAGGCGCTAAGCGATATGCTCTGCATATCGAGAGTCGGTCATGTGGCCACACCTCTTTGGTGGGAGGCGTTGAAGGGAGTCAGGGTTTTTGGGAAAGCAGAAATCCTTTTTGTTCTCGGATTTCTGCTCGCGATTCATCGATGGAAGCAAGTGGCGGTTTCCGCATGCATCGCCGTCCTCCTCGCAGGTCTGATCGTAACCCCAACAAAACTTATCGTCGGACGTCCCCGGCCTGACGGCAGCAATAAAATGTCATTTCCGAGCGGTGACATCGCTTCATTAACAGCATTCGTGGTTCCAATCGCCTCAACTATCCCGGCCCTGAGGCCAATCGCACTCGCCGGTGTGGTAGCGGTGGGTGCAGTACGGGTTAGCAATGGGTTCCACTTCCCCAGCGACATACTCGCCGGGGTTGCGATCGGAATAATTGCGGGGGCGATTGTGCTCTCGATGAAATTCTCGCTCAAGCCTCGTGTTCGTCGCTTGCTCCGGAGAAGCTGGTTTGCCGCGGCGCTCGGGATCCTTTTCTTTCTCCATCTCTTCCTGCCCAGTGTGGGCAATTTCAGGACGTTCTTTTCGATCTTCGGCCCGTCGGTTCTATTGCTGACGGTCGCGCCGTTCATTCGGGCTCGGCTACGGACGAGGAGAGATCTCGGCAGGGGTTTGCTCTTTGGGATGATCTATTCCCTCGGAGGCATCGCACTGGTGGTCAGCTCGTGGTTCGTGCTGGCGTTGGTACCGGCGTTAGGCGTCAGACTCCCGGGCATTGATGTGCCTGCAGATCCCGGACCTGTCTGGGCTATTATTGGCTTGGGGTGCGACCTTCTCGTTATGACATTTCTCAGTCTAAGAGAATACGGCGCAAGACGGTACAGGTCAACCGTCGGTATTTTGGCAGCGGGCGTTGTGGGCCTTTGTTTCATTGTCTTCATCTTCGCTGGGTTGCACGGGTGGGCGGTTCAGGGGCTTGAAACCGCTGGCTGAAATAATTCCCTGTTTGTCTCAGTGTTGAAGCTTGGGCTTTGAAAGAAACAATCCGCTTCTAACGCTTCCTTTGTAAAAGGATCGGAATTGAATTCCATGGGGGCGACTGCAAAAGTGGTTTGGTCTGATCCGGCACCGAAGGAAATAGGTGGGGAGTGCCGGTACGGATTGAGGTTTGAATCGTTTCAGGAAGGGGATCTCCGGAAATTGAGAAAGTTATTGACAGAGGCGGCTGAAACACATGGCTGATGGAGAGAGATATAAATTTTTCAAAATTTTCTCTCTCTCATCTCGATATTTCCCTTCTCTCGCCAATCCTTTTTCGTTTCTCTCACTTAATGGCTATAATTTTCTTGCGGCGTCTTCCTCCGCAGATGGTTCTTTCCGCATCATTTTTCTCATAGGGTGCTGATGAGTCACTTCCTTCCCGTAATCTCAGTGATGTAAATTGGATTATCATAATCAATAATCATACATATCTTCCAAATAATATAGGTTCCCAGAAGCCAGTGTTTGCTTTGGCATAGGTTCAATGGTGGAGACTGGAGTTTCGTCAACTATTGACAACACGGCAAAGTAATCCAAGAGGTTTTTGCAATCCGCTGTTGCGTTTATGATAGCTTCGTTGGTAAAGAAAGCCTCATCATAGTCATAAATATCTTCCAAATAGTATGGGTTCCCAGACGCGAGTATTTGCCTTACCACAGGTTGGGTAATAAAGAATACATCGTCGTAGTCATAGACATCTTCCAAATAATATAGGTTCCCAGAGACAAGCGTTTGCCTTACCACAGGTTGGGTAATGAAGAATACCTCATCATAATCATAAATATCTTCCAAATAATATAGGTTCCCAGACGCGAGTGTTTGCCTTACCACAGGTTGGGTGATGAAGAATACATCGTCGTAGTCATAGATATCTTCCAAATAGTATGGGATTCGGGAAACGCATTTCTCCTCTGATACAGTCTGAGAACTATTTCTTTGAAGAGCGGATTTCGGACCGACAGTGGCGCAGCTAAGGATAAGAAAAGCTGCGACGATAAACATCAGTAAGCTTTTTGACTTCATAAAAAACCTCCTCTTTCTGAAAGATGAAGAATGATGTTGCAAGTAGTATGCCGTTTGGTTTAGCCTAGCATAACTATTTAAATTCTCAGCATTTTATCGAAATGACGTGAGGATTGAATAACAATTATTGGCAACTTTTCGGCAGTCTATTTTTCTTTTTAACAGGGTGGGATGTCCGATGGGTTGTATTTACTCGAGATGGGGCCGTTTGAAAGGGCGTCTCCCCAAGGTCTTCGGGGTCAAATTGATCAGCGGACTTCAACCCCTGTCAGTCAGGGTCTCAAGAATTCCGCGCAGATAGCCAATGCTTCGGCTGGCCACAGTCTGAGGATCAGGACTAAAATCGAAGACCTCAACAGAAATATAACCCTTATAATTATGTTTGATTAGATTCTTCAGAAGAGGGATAAACTCCATCTCTCCAAAGCCGGGTCCTTTGCCGTTGGAATCATTGACATGAATATGACGGAGGTATCCGGAATCCAAGGCGCGAAGGAGGGCTTCCGTGACCGACTTCTCCTGGGCCGATGCACTTCGAGAGTCGAAGACCAGTTTAAAATTGGGATGTCTCACCTCTTTCACCAGTCGGGTGGCTTCTGCCACGGTATTGATGAAGTTGGTCCATGTGTGAGAAAGGGGTTCGATACAGTAGAGCACATTTCTTTCCCGAGCTGCCTTGAGACACACCTTGAAGGTTTCCTTGGCCAAATTCCACGATTCCTCGAAGTCCCATCCGTCTTGAACGGTCCTCTGATGTGGAGAACCGTGAACCAGAATTTTTCCTCCAATGTCAGCGCAGAAATGGATGAGCGCCTCGATATACTCCTGGGTCTTGATGCGGATAATCTCATCGGGGTGGTTAATGTAGAGTCCTTCTGGCTTCGCCAGCAACCAATGGAGGCCAACAATCTCGATTCCGTTATTTTCGGCAGCATGCCGAATGGCGTTTCGCCCCTTCTGAGAGATTTCAGTAACTGAATCTGCCAGGGTGAAGGGAGCGATCTCAACCCCGTCGTAACCCAACTGGGCGGCATACTCGAAGACCCTATCGATCGGCCATCCCTGGAAAAGCTCATTGCAAATCGAAACCTTTATCGGATTCCTCTTCCCCATTTTTCTTCGATCTCCCTCCCTTTCCCCATTTGGTGATTGCTAGGTTAATTTTGTTTTTTCCCGACCCCAAAAAGTTTCAAATGCTTTTCAACATGGGTCTCCAACATGGACCAGTAATCCTCTTCGTCTTGCATCAGCGTATCGTAGATCCGATCTCTGAAGAGTTTCTTTCCGGCTTCATCCTTTGCATCGAGGAGATATCCATAGGTCGTATCGAAGAGCTCTCTGGATTCCTCTCGCTCCAGGAGGCCGGGGAGTTCCTCATCACTTCGTCTTTCAAGGATCGGAACCCCGCCGGGATCGGTTGTACTCAGTTTAGATCCCTTTTCAAATCGGGATCGTGCGAATGAACGCATCTCTCTAAAAAGCGTAGGATTTGCCGTGGCAATGAGCCGAACCGCCTCACGCCAACTCGTGTCATGGATCTTTAAATGGAGAAATCTTTTTGACGACTCTCCCGGGTTGGAAAAGAGAGAAAATTTATCACTCCCGGAATGGATGGATATCTTATGCCTCCCGTAATCTTGGGCGATTAGAGTGTGCCGATAGAATTGTCTCCGGAGGGCTTCTCCACCCCTGGAATCATCGACGCGCCTCCCGGACCCGCGAATGAATCGGGGTGCGAGGGATTGAATCCGAACTCCTCGGTGGCTTAATTCGAGGGCAAAGAAAAAATGGTTTTCCGGTGAGGTCGTAAAAGGCGCCTCAGCCATGGATATTTCGAGATCGATCGAACCTTCGTTTTTTCTTTGAGAACGAATCCATTCGTAAACCTCCTCGGTGAAGTCAAAAGCTTCACGGAAAAGAAGCGCATTCCGTTTGACGCCTTCCTCGTCGAATCGGATAGTAAACTCTCCTTCAGCGCCTCTGAATACGAATTCTTTGTCCAAGAATAGATGAAACATGACCTTGGCATCCCCCTCGTCAATCTCGTCATTAAACTTCCGGTCGATCCGCTCCTTCGGCTCCCGGAGGGCCTCAAGATCTGCTTTTTTGGATAGATCGAGTGTGACCATGGAAACTCCGGCATTCACAGCACATTTGACTTCCTGAAGAGATTGCAAATGGTCACCGTCTGCTCCGTAACCTTCCTGGTAATTTTCCTGGAAGACTGCCCAGGCGGCATCTTGAATCACTTTAGTAAAATCCCTCCCTGTTTGAGTATTTTCCATGACGGATTGCTGGGCCAGGACTGGATGAACGGCGAATCTTCGGATGGCCCGGAGGTGTCCGGGAGTGGCCACACCCAGACGATCTGCTGTGCCAACGGTCGTTGGATATTTTTGAAGAGAGACCGGTTTTGTGTAAGGAAAAAGTTCCATCAGGCTCTCTGTATTTCCAGCCGAGAGATCGCAAAGCTTGAGAGACAGCAGTTGGTGATGGCAATTCCCCTGGAAAGGATCTTTAAAGACGAGACTTCTTTCCCCCATGATTGCCAATTTCTTGCCATGAGGGGTTCGAACCAATCCATAGCCTAATCCATTCTTATGGCAAAAAGATCTCGGGTAAATCTTCAGAAGGTCGACCGGAAAGGCTTTTAGGGATCGGATGATTTCGTCAGGGGAAAGGGCTTGGTCTTCGTCAATCCATCTCATATTTTTTGTTTTTAAACGTCGTTGTATGTTACTAGCGGATGTGAGAACGGACTCCATTCCGTCCCATCCTCACCGCATATTATTCCAGACCGCTATCCATGAGCAAATTATATTCCCAAATTCTTTTCGCTGTCAATTTTTGATACTTACCGATCCAAGCTTTTGCCCGTCACGCGGGAAAATCCCTATCCGAGCCCCGATAAGCCCCCTATTGAATAGGAATGGGACAAAGACACTATTCTCATTGACACCCTAAACCTAATCGAATACACTTCAGTTAGCGGAAGGGTCTCTCGTGGTCCTGAGACATGAAGAAAGATTATGGCCATGCACGAACCTCGGATGAATCACTCCACTTTATTAGCCGTTTTCATCGTCCCTTCTGCCCCTTGGAGGTATAACCATGGTTACCTGGAAACGCATGCTTCTTCTGCTTCTGTTACTGCTTGGTGTCTCTGTCTGTAATTCGCAGAGTCACTCCGAGGACCGTCAGCCTGCGGTCGCAGGTCAGTTCTATCCGGGCAGACCGGACGAGCTGAGACGGATGCTCGATGACCTGTTCTCCAAGGCGGTTGCCTGCAAGAATCTTTCGAACGTCGTTGCGATCATTGTCCCGCACGCAGGGTATGTCTATTCGGGTGAGGTCGCGGCTTCGGGGTTCAACCAGATCGATCCCGATAGGACGTACGACAACGTCTTCATCCTCGGGCCGAGCCACCATGTGGGGTTCGAAGGAGCTGCAGTCTATTGCTCCGGAAATTTTATTACTCCGCTCGGTACGGTAGAGGTGAACCGTGAGCTGGGAGAGGGACTGATAAAGAGGGATACAATGTTTACGCGGCGCACGGATGCTCACGCTTACGAGCACAGCATTGAGGTGGAAATTCCGTTTCTCCAGCACCGGCTGAAGAAACACTTCCGGATCGTGCCGATTGTTCTCGGTTCCAACAGTCCGGAAACCTGCCGTGAGATCGGCGGGGCACTGAAGCCTTTTCTGAATGAAAAGAATCTCTTCGTGATCAGCACTGATTTCTCGCACTATCCTAAGTATGAGGACGCAGTGACTGTGGACAAGGCGACCGCCGAAGCGATTATGTCCAATTTGCCGAACAACCTGATAAACACCTTGCGGAGGTATGGCCAGTCCGGCATACCCAACCTTGCAACCTGCCTGTGCGGCGCATTGGGGGTGCTGACGCTCCTGTACATGACCTCACCAGGTGCAGAGGTTATCTACCGTCCAATCCAGTATAAGAACTCGGGCGACGTTCCGGTCGGCGACAAGGAGCACGTGGTCGGCTACTATGCCATTGCGGTCACGAAGCAGGCGAAGCCGGGCAAGACCTCGTTTGAACTCGACACAAAGGAAAAAACAGCGTTGTTGGCGATTGCGCGGCGCACGGTCGAACATTACATCCGCACACGCTCGGTTCCGGAAGTTGATCCGGCGACGCTGAGCAGCGCACTCAAGACGCCGTGCGGTGCCTTTGTCACTCTCAATAAACGCGGCGTTTTGCGGGGCTGCATCGGCAGGTTCGATGCCGGTGAGCCTCTCTACAAAGTAGTGCAGGAGATGGCGGTTGCCTCGGCAACACAGGATTATCGTTTCAAGCCTGTCGAGGAAGGCGAGGTGAGGGATTTGAAGATCGAGATTTCGGTCCTGACGCCTATGAGAAAAATCAGTTCTATCGATGAATTTCAGCTTGGCAAGCATGGGATCTATATGCGAAAGGGGGCCCGTGGGGGGACATTCCTCCCGCAGGTCGCACAGGAGACGGGATGGACGAAGGAAGAGTTCCTCGGCCATTGCGCACAGGATAAGGCGGGAATAGGGTGGGAGGGATGGAAGGACGCGGACCTGTACGTGTACGAAGCGCTTGTTTTTGGTGAAAAGTAAAGCCGGGTACTTTGAAAACAATGCTGAGTGGCCTTTTTTGACTCTCCTTCTGCAGTTCCTCTCAGGACCTTCCCGTTCATTTGAAAAGGTCGCGAGGAAGGGGGGGGTATGTATAAAAAGATTTTGGTTCCGTTGGACGGTTCGGAATTGGCGGAAGAGGTGCTGGATCATGCCGAGAAACTGGCCGAGACCTTTGATGCTGAAGTTATTCTATTGCAAGTCGTTGCTTTTATGCCCATCTATGGGGCACCGGAGTTGGTGGTGCCTTTTGTCGTTGATGAGAAACAGCAGGAAGCGGCCGAGAAATATCTCGCCCACCTTGCCGAGGAATTGAAGAAGAGCGGCCTCAAGGTGACGACGAAAGTCAAGGTAGGTATGCAGGTGGCCGCAGAGATAATCGATTTCGCAAAAGAAAGCGGAGTAGATTTAATCGTAATGTGCACCCATGGTCGTTCGGGAATTACCCGGTGGGTCTTGGGGAGTGTTGCGCACAAGGTCTTAACCCGGGCTGAAACACCCATCCTCCTCGTGCATCTAAGAAGATGACTGCTTGTAAGCGAACCGCGGAACCTATGATAACCTTTCTACCCAAAACTTTATTTCCGAAACTTTCTGCTCGCTAATTTCAGAAAAAGAGATACATTACAGCCACAAATGGACAATGCGGTTACCTTTTAACTTCTTCGAATAACGCATTCTGAACCCATTATTGACATGTAGCCGAAATTATGATATTTTTCTGATAAGAGAGTGGACAGAAGCGAATCAATTCGGCCAAAATTGGTCGTGCCGTACATGAAAAAAGAGGCCACGCGAATTCTTCTGGCCATAGTGATTTCCTTATGTATCCTCGCATCTTTTACTTACGGGCAGTACTATACTCTGGCATTGGCCGATTTTATTTCTCATGATCTGAAGCTTGAGAATTTCGATCATGATTATCTATCGGCCGTTAATCAGAATCAATTGAAAGTGTATGGATCATACGGTTTTCTCGAAAGCTTCCGGCTGTCACGTCTGCTCGAACAGTCTTTCCATCTCGTATCCCAGATAGTTTCTCTCGATCAGAAGGAATTAATCCTCCGTTGTTAAGAAGATGCAATTCCCTTCGATTTCCTCATTGACCTCTAACCGCCTTGATTCGTTTCCTAATAGCGGTGTGGGTATCGTTTCTACAAGAGTTATCTCCATGTGAGAAGCCTGAGAGATTTGAGGAAAAGGGAACAGTAGCAGAAGGCCTCTGCGGCCTTGGTCATTTTGAATTGTTTCTTTTGGAGATTTCAGAAAGGAGGATGTATGCTTGCGGGACCGGATTTGTTGGTTATCTTGGTGATTGCCTTGGTCATCTTTGGTGGTAATAGAATTGCGGACCTAGGTTCGGGTCTTGGAAAGGGGATTCGAAACTTCAAGAAAGGCTTGGAAGGTGACGAGACCCCTCAAAAGAAATTGGAAGACGATTCAGGTAAAACCAAAGCGTAGAAAATTGTCTCGTCAGTCTAAACGCATTGAATTGTCCCTTTTGGAACTTTCCAAGGAGAAGGGAGAATTTATGCTTTCAGGCCCTGAGGTTTTGGTCATCCTGGTGATTGCTTTGTTTGTTTTTGGGCCCCGGAAGCTTCCAAGGCTGGCTAAGTCACTCGGCAAGGAATGAGGGAATTCAAAAAGGCGTCCGAAGAGATCAGAGAAGGTGTTGAAGAGGAGATAAGAAAGGTTGAAGAGAGAAGTAGCCAGGCTACCCGTCGCGATCCCGCTGCTGATTTGCCTGAAAAGTCATCTGAACCCATAGTTCTTTCGGAAAGAATGGGGGAAGTGTCGTCGCCGAAAACGGAGCCATTTTCCGAAAGGACATAACCCCTTTTAAGGGCCTTGTTTCTTCTTTTCTTAAAGAAGAAGGTTTGGGGAGAATACTAAGGGATATGGCTGGCAGCCCTCAGGGGACGAAGGCCCTTGATCAAAAATGCATGACCTTATTCGTCCTGTTCGCGGGGACCCCTCCCGGTGGCTTTGTTGTTATGTGTCATGCATAAAGAAACTCACGGATGGACAAAAAATTCGGAAGAGAGAGAAAGATAGCTTGGAGGGTTCAGAAGAATAAGGGTTACGCAATGAGATTTAGGTGATGTTGGAAGGAGGCAATTTCCGTGCAGTTCTTTTTCTGGTTGGTTTTCTTAGTAGCCCTGAGTGTGACGATTCTTGTGATTCAAAATTTGAACGCTCCAGTGGTGGCGATAAAATGCCTCTTTTGGAAATTTGAGACCTCCCTGACGGATACCATGTTGGGATCCATTGGATGCGGCATGCTCATCGTTCTCTTGTTGTGGTTTCCTAGGGGCATCAAAAATTTATTTCGAGTGAGAAATTTAAGGAAAAGAGTTGAGATTTTGGAGGAGGAGGTGAAACATACAGAGGGAAGCAAGCCAAAAGAGCCGTAAAGGGGTTGGTCATCGGGCCCGTCGGGCGGTCAAGCCCCTTTTTAACAATTCTCATGGTCTTATAGAGCTATATAAATCCTGTGGCATTTGATTTAAAGCCAAGGGATATCATTTATTCCATCACACCTTCCGAATATTGACTCCTCAGATCGACATGGTTCGATTGCTTAAACAACTTGTGAAGAACGATCTCGAACAGCGAAATCGGGTGAAACGGAAAGAAAAAGGACAACCCTGAAAACGTTATTAATCATTTATGTGATCTCTCGTCTTCTAATCCGTTTCCTGTTCATGACGGTGAAGGCGTTGTTTATTATCCTTGGCATTTCTTGGTTTGCCGTCTTTCTGCTGGTTGTCTTGTTTTATTCCAAAAAGAGTAGGCAATAAGTACAGTAAACCGCGTTAGAAATTCCAGTCGTTGCGACTCTTCGACATACTCAGGGCCGTGAGTACTGTCGAACGGCTCGAAACCGAGCGGGGATTGAATGCTGCTGAAATTATTCTTAAAGTTAACCCCGTCGCGAGCAGCGAGACATTATTTCTAACGGGTTAAATAGGCATAGGCGTAGGGCACCCCCCTTCTTTCAGGGAAGCAGCAAGGATGGTTTGATTTTTACAGTCTAATCGGGGTTTAGGGATGAGCTTCGAGCAAATCCCGGATTGTTATGAAAATCAGTTACCCCCTCAAAGGCATTTTGTTGATCTTCTTTATTATCCTTGGTGCCTGCCTTGTTATTCACTACGAGCTCAATCTCTTTCTGATCGACCAGAATAAGGTGATTGCGTTCATCAATTCCTTCCATCCTTACGACGATTTGGTTTTCGTCATTTTTCAGATTTTCCAGGTGCTGATCGTAGGGGCGATACTGGGTGAAATAACTGAATTTATAGTGGTTATATCTGCGGCCCTGAAATCGATGCATGGCTTGTACCCCGTCCGATACGATGGGGCAAAGCAAACAGTAGACCTAACCTCCTATGAACAGGCCTTACAGTTCAGCCCGGACGGAAAATATGCCGGACCGGTAACGTGCGCGGCGTGTCATACCGTTAATCAGAAAGGGATTCCGGTTCAGTTGAGCCGGACGGAATACTACGACGATTACTGGGCCTCCGTGGTTCTCCTTCACTTCATGCGCGAGGGAGATCAGAAGATGCCTGTTTCAGAACTGACCAAAAAATATCCCTACGGACGGGCAAAAGAGATTGTTGAAAAAGGATGGAGGTGAGGATCAAAGGAGTAACTACGCCCAAATTCCAGGAATAGGTTTTCCACAATACTTGCACTTCCCGGCCTTGAGGTTGATTTCTCCGACCATATATCCCCTCCGCTGGATGACCATTTTTTTGCACTTCGGACAGAAGGTATTTTCACCCTCATGACCGGGGACGTTCCCGATATAGACGTATTCAAGACCCGCAGAAAAAGCGACTTCCCGGGCTTTTTCCAATGTCGAAACGGGTGTGGAGGGAAGGGTTTTCAGTTTGTACAAAGGGAAGAAACGGGAGAAATGGATCGGGGTATCCGCTCCCAATTCTCTTTTTATCCAGAGGCACATCTCTTTCATAGTTGATATCTCATCGTTTTTTGTAGGGATAACAAGGTTTGTGATCTCCAGATGGACTTTGTTCCGCTTCAGCGTCTTCAATGTCTCAAGAACGGGGCTGAGTTCTCCACCGCACACGTCACGATAGAAATTCTCTGTAAACCCCTTCAAATCGATATCGGCCGCATCTAACACCTGGCATAATTGTTTAAGAGGGGCCGAATTGATAAAGCCATTCGAGTGGTAAACGTTCAGAAGCCCTGCCTTCTTGACGAGAGCGCCGATGTCAATCATGTATTCATGAAAGATCGTCGGCTCCACATAGGTATAAGCAACGGAATGGGCTCCACTCTCTTTGGCTTCCTTGATCACCATCTCGGGCGAGAATTCCTTACTGGTGACATCCTCCGGAGCGGCTTGGGAGATTTCCCAATTCTGGCAGAACTTGCACTGGAAATTGCATCCTGCTGTCGCGAGGGAGAAGGAAGTGGTTCCGGGGAGAACATGAAAAAAAGGTTTCTTCTCAATCGGATCGATATGAACTGCACAGAGATTTCCGTAGACCAGGCTGTAATATTTCCCGCCGCGGTTTTCTCGCACCCTGCAGATGCCTCTCTTACCCTTGGCCACGCGGCAGCGGTGAGGACACAGCTCGCATTGGATTTCTCCTCCAGCGAGCGGAGTAAAATAAGGCGACAGTTTCGTCTTGATGAGTCCCTTCGTGGGCGTTTGTGCGCGGGATTCTGGAAGGCCAAAGAGACTGGCGGCGGAGAGCGTGCAGAAGCTTACGCCGCAGAACCGCAAGAACTGTCGCTTCGTGAGTTGGGGATTAGATACAGCCTCGGTCCTCATCAAGTTTTCAAAGCAAATTAAAGGTTCACTCATTCTCTATTTTCCTTTTCAGATCTTTGACCAGGGGTAGATATAATTTAATTTGGAATGGATTGGTTAGTCAATACCTTTTCAGCAACCACCAGAACAGTCTTAGATGTTCAAGCATTCCGTCTGCTGCACCTTGCATCTTTGCTGCGATTCAATGATGACCTTTATAGCCGATTCGCGGTCTTCCCAGCCCTTCACTCTGGTTTTTTTACTCTCCAGATCCTTGTAAACCGAGAAGAAGTGCTGTATCTCTTTGAGTAAGTGGGGCGGGACATTGGACAAGCTCTTGACATAATTCCATAAGGGATCAGAGACGGGGACGCAGAGAATCTTTTCATCCATTCCTTTCTCATCCCACATAATGAAGATCCCCACAGGGTTTGCTTCGATAATGCACCCCGGAAAAGTTGGCTCCCAAACCAGCACAAGCGCGTCGAGGGCATCTCCGTCCTGCGCTAAGGTGTCTAAAATAAAGCCGTAATCGCTTGGGTAATGCACCGAAGAAAAAAGCATTCTATCGAATTTGAGCAATCTCCTTTCTTTGTCGTACTCGTACTTGTTTCGACCTCCCTTCGGGATTTCGATCATGACGCTAACCGTCATTGTTCCCTTCTCGCCAACTTTTCTGTGAGTTTCCATAGCACGGCCCCCGGTCGCTTAGATTTTCTCTATAAGCCATTATACACCTCCAAATACCCACCCTGCAAACCTAATTCTTCATCAGCTTATGTCAAGCTCTCTGTGTAAAAAGCAAAGAGGGTACCTCTTGGCCTTTAGAATTATAGTGAAAGAATACTGCGTAGAGAATTCGTTCTATGCTGCTCCTGTTACCAAAGACACCCATGGGTTTGGTTCTTCTCTTAACCTCCTTAAAAGCTCTTTCTATAAGGTTGGTAGTACGAATCTTCTTCCACAGGAGCATCTGGGCTTTCTGAATCTCCTTCGCATTTAGCCCTTGTCTCTCCTTTGCAGAAAGCTTCACCTGATAAAAAGAGAGCAAGTCGTCAATCTCTGACTCTAAGCTCTTCACCGCCCCTGGATAGGCCTTCCGATACTTCTGGCAAAAAGACCAATAAGCCTGGGTGGCTACCTGCCGATTCTTTACATGTGAGATCCGATGAAGATCTTTCTTCACCTTCTCCTGATCTGCCTTCTTCACTTTATCCAAAACGTTTCGCGTCTTATGGGCCCAACAGTGCTGCCGAGGAATCCGAGGATAGACTACCTCCAAGGCGCTCCGAAGCCCATTGCCCCCATCGGTCGTAATCAGCTCACAAAGCTTTCCCTCTAAACCCCGCTCATGGAGGTCTCTTAAGAAGCCTTCCCAAGCATTCTGAGACTCCGATGTGGCCAAAAGAAAATCAATCATCTCTTTCTTCCCCTCCCACGTCATCCCATAAGCACAAAGAATGATCTTTTTCTGAACCTTGGCCGCTCCCTTCTGCTTGAGTACGACTCCATCGAAAAAAAGAAATCGATACCCATCCCCAAGCTTCCGTTCGTGATACCGCCTCACTGCATGGTCCAACTTCTTCGCCACGGCGCTCACGGTTGATGCCGATACTTTTTCTCCTAAAAGAGAAAGCAGGGCTGTGGAAACCTTTCTCGTGCTCATCCCTAAAACAAAACAGGCCATGATTAACTGATCTACCGAACGAGACCGCCTCTGATAAGCCTCTAACACCTTTGATATAAATCCCTTGCGAGTCCGTCGTATCCGAAGAATCAGATCTCCTATCTCTGTCAAAAGGTGGCGAAGGTAGGATCCATTGCGATAATCCTCCGCGTCTCCTTCCTCTTTCCGCTCATACTTGCCCCGTCCCAAATATTGCTCCAATTCCTCACCTATTCTCTCCTCTAAGAGCTCTTTGAGACGATTTCTCGCTTCCGCCCGATAGTCTCCTTCCCACTCAAATGCATTGATTTCCCTCAGCGCTCGGTTTACATTACGTGTAGTGGCCTTCCACAAAAATCCTGTCATGGGGTGTGTCCTCCTTTCCATTGGGATTGCTTTTGCCAAAAATCTTTCCCAAGAGGATAACACCCCTCTTTCTTTTTACACAGAAGATCTTACGTCAGCTCTTCATCATTGACAACATTGTCGTTTTTGCTATATTGAACCCCGTTAGAAATTCCAGTCCTTGTGGCCCTTCAGCGTACCTTTCGACAAGCTCAAGGCCCTGAGTCTATCGAAAGGCTCAGGGCCGCCAAGGGCGGGATCGACCGATTCGAGACCAAGCGGAGCATCATTTCTAACGGGGTGAACCCAAAATTTCGGAGGGGCAAATTGACTTCTTATGCGAGTTTTGGAAGACTTGCAAACCGTGAAGCAGAAGGTCAAGATTATCGGATTCGGCTCGAATTGAGAGATCCACGGGTTTTGATCATGGCCCCTCACGGCGGAAAAATCGAGCCTGCGACATCAGAAGTTGCTGAAGCGATTGCAGGGATGGATTACTCCTTCTACAGTTTTGAGGGGTTAAGGACTGACGGAAACGGCGTGCTTCATATCGAGAGCCACCTTTTTGATGAGCCTCGCGCACTGGGGGCCGTTGAAAAGGCCGATATTATCATCACTGTGCATGGACAAATCGACCGGAAAGAGGAGTTTGTAATGGTGGGTGGTCTCGACGAGGGGCTGCGGTTAGAGATACTGCGTCAGTTAGAAGCAGCTGGTTTTCGAACCCGACCTCCCTCAGAAGGACTGCTGGGGGCTGATCCAATGAACATTTGCAATCGGGGAAGATCGCGGCGGGGCGTCCAATTAGAAATCAGTCGCAAGGTGCGTGATGGTCTCAGAATGAATCAGGACCAACTCCAAGTTTTCGCTACCGCTGTTAGAAAGGCGGTCAAATTATACCTGGCTAATTACTAAGGAGTTCATAATTGAAAAGACATATTGTTGTAAAAATCTCCCTTAACCCCTCTCCTTCGACAAGCTCAGGATGATGAGCCTCGTCGAATCATTTTCCAAAGAGGGGGAATTCCTCCCTTTTGTAAAGGGAGGGTAAGAGGGATTTGGTCTTCAACGTCCATACAATTATGGACTGATTAGTAAAACGATGGTAATAGGTTTGAAAGGAGGAAGAGGATGAGCTTAAGTATGTTTATACCGGAAGTTCAAATACTTGAGAAAATTGTAAGGCCGTTGATCGTCTATTTTTTCCTGCTCGTTGCCTTTCGTATCGCGGGGAAACGGGAGCTAGGCCAGATGACGCCTTTTGACCTGATCGTTCTGCTGACGATCAGCAACATCTTGCAGAATGCCATGATTGGTCCGGACAACTCTCTGACCGGAGGTCTGATCGGCGGGTTGACCTTATTTTGTGCCAACGGTTTGATTGGGCGTCTTACAATTCATTTCCCGAGAATTGCAAGATTGCTGGAAGGTAAACCCACACCGCTCATTGAAGACGGCAAAGTCCTCGCAGGAAACCTGAGGCGCGAGGTCATGACACCGGCTGAATTGGAACGCGCCATTCGCAAACATGAGCTCGATCCGGAGACCGATCTTGGTTTAATAAAAAGGGCGCTGCTTGGGCAAGATGGGACAGTGACGATTATACACAAAATGGAACCCGACCAAGCCCACCACACAAAAACCATTGGAAAATTGCCCGGGAAGGAGTAGAGGAAGGAAATCTCATGATCCTGTTTCCCGTTAGCGAAAAGAAGAATAGATGGCTTGACGAAAGGATGGAAGCCCTTGGTATCCATGAGAAGGATATTGAAGAGAAATTCATTCGGTCTTCCGGGAAGGGAGGGCAGAAGGTAAACAAGACCTCCACCTGTGTTTATCTCAAGCATCTTCCAACAGGGATCGAGGTGAAATCGATGAGAGAGAGGAATCAATCTCTCAATCGATTTCTTGCGAGACGGGAGCTTGTCATGAGAATCGAGAAGTTGTCAGGACAGTTAACGCGTGAAAAGCTGATGGTTGAGAAGGCGAGACGGCAAAAGTCGAAAAGGCGGAAGAGGGCAAGACTTAAATACAAAAGAGAGTAATTGATTAGCGCTCAGGCTTCATTCAACGCGAACTCCGTGAAGAAAATTGCCGTAGAATGCCTCAAGGCCAAAACCAAGAAATAGCAGCGCGGTTTAAGAAGGATTTTTCTGGGAGAAAGGAAGAGGATGAAACTCAATAATATATTTTCAAGGGTCCCTTCTTTTATGCAGGATGAAAGTTATGAGACACTCCTGAAAAGGGAAGGTTTCAGGCTTGAACGAATCGTTTCGGCGGGGCAGGCGACCCCTTCTGGGAAATGGTATGATCAGGATACCGACGAATGGGTCATCCTGCTAAGTGGCAGCGCGGGGTTGTTATTTGAGGATGAAGACGAAGTATTCATCATGAACGCCGGCGACTATATCCATATCGAACCTCACCAACGTCACCGGGTTGAATGGACAGACCCCGAGCATAAAACCGTGTGGCTCGCATTACACTTTAAATAAGAGACAATAAATTCCTGCTTCCTTTCGACGATCTGTAGCATAATAAATTAGAGACTAGCTTGTCATTCCGGGCTTGACCCGGAATCCAGTGGTTTTGATTCCCGTCTTCATGGGAATGACCGCTTAAGAGATAATGCAAAGTAGCGTTGCAGGCGCGACACCAAGGAGGATTATGGAAAAATGAAGAAAAGGCTTTTAGTGATCGGAGGGGTTGCCGCGGGCCCTAAAGCAGCTGCCAAAGCAAGGCGATGTGATCCTGAGATGGAGATCGCCATTTACCAGGAAGAAGATGACATCTCCTATGCGGGCTGCGGACTTCCTTACTATATCAGCGGCTTTATCAAAGACCGGGAAAAGTTGATCTCACGGACGCCGGGTAAGTTTGCCCAGGACGGAATCAAGATCCTGAAGAACCGCAAGATCGAAAAAATTGACCTTCCAAACTCTACCATTTCAGGCAGAAGAAATGGATCGGGAGAGGCCTTTACGGATCACTTTGATCGATTGGTTATTGCGACAGGTGCCTATGCCATTCGGCCTGAGATCGAAGGTATTGACGTGAGAGATGTCTTTTACCTTCGTTCCATCTTTGATGCGGACGCCGTCCTCGAAAGGATTCAATCGAAAGACATCCGGAATGTGGTCATTGCCGGAGGAGGTTACATTGGACTTGAAATGGCTGAGTCCCTTGTCCATTTAGGAAAAGATGTGACGATTTTGGAGCTGGCTCCTCAAATCTTGACTCTTTTCGACGAGGATTTTGCCGGTATCTTGCGGCAATATCTGGAAAAGAAAGGGGTGAAAGTCTTCACCTCGGAAGGGATTCAAGCATTAGAAGGAAAAAATGGGAAGGTCACCCATATCCAGACCGCATCTCGTCGGTTAGAGGCGGATGCCGTTTTGATGAGCCTCGGGATTCGTCCCCGGGTTGAGTTAGCAAAGCAGGCGGGATTGAGGATTGGGGAGACGGGAGCGATCTGGGTCAATGAGAAGATGGAGACAAGCGCCGAAGGGGTTTATGCGGCGGGCGATTGCGCGGAGACGACCCATCTGATCACGGGTAAGAAAGTTTGGGTCCCGTTGGGATCTACGGCCAATAAGCAGGGCAGAGTGGTGGGGATCAATGTCTGCGGCGGAAATGCCACATTTCCGGGGGTCACGGGAACAACGATCTTTAAGACCTTCGATTTCAATGTGGCCAAGACCGGATTGAATATGAAAGAGGCGGAGAAGGGGGGCTTCCATCCCGTTCAGGCCGTCGTCAAGGGGTTTGATCGTGCCCATTATTACCCGGGTGGGAAGGAATCAACCCTAAAAGTGATTGCTGATAAAGAGACCGGTCGAATATTAGGGGGAGAGGCCATAGGCGAGGGACCCTCGGATAAGTTCATCGACATTCTGGCAATGGCTCTCCATGGTACAATGACTGCTCGGCAATTAGCCTCTGTCGATCTGGCTTATGCCCCTCCGTTCAGCCCGGCGCTCTCGCCCATCATCGTGGCAGCCAATGTGCTCATGAACAAATTGGAAGGGAAGATCGAAGGGATCCAAGCCTCTGAAGTGAGAGAGAAGCTCAAGACCTCAAAAGAAAATTTCCAGGTACTGGATGTCAGAGAAGAAGACGAAGTCAAGGCAAAACGAATTTCCGGTACAACCTGGATTCCTTATGGTGAACTAAACAAACGCCTCGCCGAGCTCGACAAAAGAAAAGAGATTGCCGTTCACTGCGAATCAGGTCTCCGATCATATAAGGCCTGCCTCAAACTTCAACAGGAAGGCTTCGAGAATGTGAAGAATATCGATGGCGGCATGCTTTGTTGGTGCTATGATGTTGAGTCAGAGAGCAAGACCAAGGGGCCTGAGAATGATCAATAAGTTACGGTTAGGGTTAGGAGGCCCGTATCGTTTAGCGTCAAAGGGTAAGGGTAAGAATGAAAGACGATTAACGTAACCGGATGACGAAACGGGCATCCTTGCCGTTGCCTTGAGACGAAGCTTTTATTTTCAAGTCAATCTATCGGCCATTGGGTGTGATGGGGAAAGAAATAGATAAAATTCCGCTTATCGATGGCCATGCTCATTTGAATGAGTTGAGCGATCTCTCTGGGTCGCTTCAAGAGGCCAGGGCGTCAGGTGTACATGGCATCGTTGCCGTAGGCATGGATATTGAGTCGAATAAAAAAATTGTTCAGACCGCCCAAGCCAACAATCAATTCGTGTATCCGGCTTTGGGCTATCACCCCTGGGTGATAAAAGAAGAGAAAACGGAGGCGAACCTTTCGTTCATTCGGGATCATGCGAAAGAAGGAGTGGCTCTGGGTGAGATCGGGCTGGACTATAAGATCAAAGTCAAAAAGGAGCTGCAGTGGAGGGTCTTCCGGGAGCTTTTGGATATCGCCCTTGAGTCTGACAAGCCGGTGATCGTTCACTGCCGATTCTCCCACCGCCGGGCCTTTGATATGGTGAGAGAGAGGAGGATCAAGCGAGCCGTCTTTCATTGGTATTCCGGACCTCTTCGCCTTTTGGACGAGATCCTGGAGGCGGGCTATTTTATTTCTGCGACTCCTGCTTTAGCTTACAGTCCTCCTCATCAGGAGGCGATCAAGCGGGCACCTATCGAGAGGATTCTGCTGGAAACGGACTCACCCGTAAGCTATCAGGGAAGAGAATCCAGACCCAAAGATGTGCGGATATCTCTGGAAGAAGTGAGCCGGCTTAAGGGGTTGGATCTGTCGGTTGTATCAGAACAGACGACCCAAAATGCTTCCCGGTTTTTCAAAATTCGCTTCTTATCTCCTGTTGACATATCATGTTAGATTAGATTATTCTTTTGCGCGATTTCTCAGTTTTTTATAGGAAGCCGCTGTCTTTTGAAAAACCCGAGGAGTGCCGGAAGTTTTTGAACCGATTGGACCGGGGTCATTGACGATGAACAAGGGACTGATACAAAAGAGTTTTATGATTTTTTTATTTTCCTGTCTGATTTTCAACGTCAGCTGCAGCTACATGGTGAAAAATGAAAAACACCAAGTTTATCTGAAGCCCAGGTACGGTACGGACAAGTTTATCTCCGTTCAGGGGTATAATCTTCACTATGTCGAGGCAGGGGAGGGGCAGCCCATCCTTCTCATCCCAGGGGCATTTAGCACATACCGACACTGGAATAGAGTCATTCCGTACCTTTCAGAACATTATAAACTGCTTTGTCTCGACTACCTCGGCGTGGGAGATTCTGACAAACCCAAGTCTGGGTTTGGCTACACCATCGAGGAGCAGGCCGATTTGATTGTAAAAATGATTGAAGCGTTGCAGATCGAGAAGGTTCACATTTTGGGCGTGTCGTACGGAGGAGCCATCGCCTTGAATTTGGCCGCCCGGTACCCGGAAAAAGTGGACATGATCATTTCGATTGAGGGAAATGGCATTAAACATCAGAATGTTCCTTATAGGCCCATGAAGGGCCTTTTAGGTTGGCCTGTGCTTGGAGAGCTTTCTATCGGGGTGATTCGAGCGGGAATTGCTAACAGGCTCGTCGCAAAATCGGTGATGGGGAAAGCTTGGGAGCAGATAAGCGAAGTGGAGAAGAAGGAAGTTGTGGAGATCATGGCCCAGAATAACAAAATGGCTTCGCGCGTTTCTTGGCATCTCATCTCCCGAACCCTCGAGACGTTCGAGAGATTTCACGGATCAGGCCAAGACCATCCAGACCCCTGTTCTCTATCTTTATGGGGGGAATTCCTACTATCATGGCATGGCTGAGACGAACGCAGAATTTTTGAAAAACTACCTTCCCAATGTCGAAATTGTGCGCTTTAACGATGGCATCCATGATTTGGAGCTGCAGAAACCCAAAGAAGTAGCTGCCCTCGTTCTGGAATTTCTGGCTGAAAACGGAGCCGCCAAGGAAGGAAAAATAGCCCAGTCCAAAACCTCAAATCCCAAATAAATTCCGATCAAAACTATCTGAAATTTCCTCTTGGTCTTCCACCGATCAAGAAAATTACCCAGAATTATCCTCCCCCTTGACGGGGGAGTGACCGAGGTGGGGGTGATTCTAATACGTCTAAGACACTACGATCTCCTCAATATATTTCACCCAATCGGACCCGTACGCATCTTCATAAACCAGCCTTAATGGAAAGCCATGTTTTCGAGGAAGTGTTTCGCCGTTCACACGATAAGCCAAAAAGATCTTTTTCTGATCGAGTTCCTTCAATGAGATCCTGGCACGCTTTTCACCCTCTCCAACGACATCGACATATTGCGCCTCTTTCTTAATCTGCGCTTCTTGAAGCAAACTCTTCAAGGTCACTCCTGTCCAACGACCGTTATTGGAGAAGAAACCGGGACAGATAAGAAGGACGGTTTCCGTCAGTGAGGGATACTTGAGAATCTGATCGTAAGTCAACGAAAGAGGGCGTTCTACCTTTCCGGTAACCTTGAGTCGGTAAGTTTTTGAATCGATCGTTACATCTGTGGGCCCCATGGTCCCAAATTGATTGAGAGGATTGACTTCCAGATTTCGATTATCAATCTCCGCCGGATTCATGTTTAACAGTTGGTTCTTTGGAAACCCTTTGGGAAGGAGTTGCTTTGCTTTAGCCCAGACTCTTGAGACAAAATTCCCTAAAGAGGAGGTCAGGGAAAAAGCTCCCAAGGAAACCCAGAATGATTTTCGTAGAAAGTTCCTTCTTGTCCACATAATTATTTCGCCATTATGCCTACAATTTCTATATCTATTATATCGAAAAAAACCCCTCAACTCAACGGTTCTGAGCTAAAAATAGATTGACACTTTTATTGCTGGTTCATATAATTCTTCCAACCGTAGAATAAACTCAAAAAATAATGTTAGAGCAAAATATGATCGAAACAAAATATAGAACTTTTTGGCGCCGTGTTTTGGCTGGATGGGTCGACTCTTTGGCCTTTCTTCCAGTACAAATAGGAAGCCATTATATATGGGAATATCATGGAAGCGTTCCTCTTTGGCTGCTCGCAGCGTGGAATTTCTTTCCCTCACTCATTTGGTACGGATATAACGTCTATTTTCTCGGAAAATTTGGGCGAACAATTGGCAAAATGGCAGCTGGAGTGAAGGTAATTGATCAAACTGAAGCAAAGCCTATAAAATGGAAAGCCTTGGGGTCAGGTCTTGAAATATAAGAATAAATCTGTTAAGGTTGTTCTATGGCTCGACCTCTCAGGATAGAATACCCCGGTGCCCTTTACCATGTAACTTCAAGAGGCAATGCAGGAAGCAGGATATTCAGAAGCGACAAAGATAGAGAATATTTTCTTGATCTGCTCGGTTTGATAATCGAGAGATTCCATTGGCTTTGCCATGCCTGGTGCCTCATGGATAACCACTATCACCTCATCTTGGAAACACCGGAAGGAAACCTCTCTCGGGGCATGCGACAGCTCAACGGCATTTATACGCAGAAACAAAACTGGAAGTATACAAAGACAGGTCATGTTTTCCAGGGGAGATACAAAGCCATGCTTGTGGATAAAGAAAGCTACCTTCTTGAACTCTGTCGCTATGTCGTCTTAAATCCTGTGAGAGCAAACATAGTCAAGAGGCCACAAGACTGGAAATGGAGCAGCTATCGCTCGACAACAGGAGCAGCCAAACCACCGCAATGGTTTACCTCTGATTGGATTCTGGCCCAGTTCGGGAGGAGGAGAAGAAGGGCACAGAGGCTTTATCATCAATTTATCATGGAGGGCATAACAAAAGAAACACCATGGAAACACCTTAAAGGCCAGATATTCTTAGGGGACAAGGGATTTATTGAGGAGTGCAAGCGGATTCTCGATGTTACGAGTGATCTTCAGGAGATCCCCCGCGTGCAGAGATATGCCGAGAGACCGGTGCTTGCCGAGCTTTTGCATGAGAAGATACGGCGAGACAAGGCTCAGAGAAATCGGGCGATCTATCATGCACATGTTACCTATGGCTATACCTTAAAAGAGATTGCCGTTCATTTAGGGGTGCATTATACTACAGTCAGCAAGGTTCTGAACGATGAGAATAGGTAAAGATGATATTTCAAGACCTGACCCCATTGATGCATTTTGTTAGAGACACCGAAAGGCAACCTTCAATCTATACTCCATCATATAAATACTGGCTATACCAATTACTTTAATGCCAAGAAAAGAAGGTCGGGTCATCTGTTTCAAGGCCGATACAGGGCGATCCTGGTGGAAAAAGACCTCTATGCGCTGGAACTTTCACGCTACATTCATCTCAATCCTGTGAGAGCGGGAATTCTTAAAGACCCCGTTCAGTATCCATGGAGTAGTTATTCATCTTATTGCAGCAAGAAAAGCAATTGGGACTGGTTACAAAGAGGTTTTATATTTGCCCAGGTCAGTAAGAAGTTAGGAAAAGCAATAAGAGGATATCGGGATTACGTTCAGAGAGGGATGATTGAACAACAAGAGGACCCGTTAAAAAAGACGGTTGCCTCAACAGTACTTGGCTCGAAGGAATTTACGGAATGGGTCAGGGAGAAATGGGTAAGAAAAGGAGTTGATCGAGAAGTGCCTGCATTGAGGGCGATGGGGAAAAACCTGGAAATCTCTTTGATTAAAGGGGTATGTGAAAAGGTATTTACGGGGGACAGTTTAGAATCAAGGGGGATGGCACTTTATCTTTCCCATCGTATCAGTGGGCTATCGCTAAGTGAGGTTGGAGAATATTTTGGTGGAATTAGCATATCGGCAGTGAGTCAAAACAGCCTAAGACAAGAGAAGCGGTTTAAAGACAATCCAGAGCTGTTAAAAACGATGATGAGGTTAAAAGAAACTATGCTGTCATAGTGTAGACCTGACACCTTGGCTTGAGTGAGGTCTTCCTGGAAGGAAATGGGCGAAGTCTCTCGCCCAGTTGACATAGAATTGGGCACGATCAGGTCGAACCCTATTCTCCTCCGCGCAAGCCCGATAAGCTTCCCAAAAGGAGTCGCGCCCTTTAGAATTGGGGATATCGATGATTTTCACCATAGAAACCCTTTATATGTTAAGAGGTTATCCGAAACAAAGACATTGTGTAATAGGTAGATTTATTATATCATAATATTATTTTTAGGTCTAATATCTGTTATGCAAGAAGATAAAAGGAGAATAGAATGATTACTGAAATCTCGTCACTTATTACCTCCTCGAAAGCCGCTTACGACATCGCAAAGGGTCTTACATCCGTTTATGTTGATGATAAGGTCAGAGAGCGAACTTCCGAATTGCTCAACATACTTCTTACCGTACAGACGAATGCCCTTGCGGTGCAAGCGAATCATCATGGAAGGATATGGGGTCAGGTCTTGAAATATAAGAATTGATCTGTTAAGGTTATTCTATGGCTCGACCTCTCAGGATAGAATACCCCGGCGCCCTTTACCATGTAACTTCAAGAGGCAATGCAGGAAACAGGATATTCAGAAGCGACAAAGATAGAGAATATTTTCTTGATCTGCTTGGTTTGATAATCGAGAGGTTCCATTGGCTTTGCCATGCCTGGTGCCTCATGGATAACCACTATCACCTCATCTTGGAAACACCGGAAGGAAACCTCTCTCGTGGCATGCGACAGCTCAACGGCATTTATACCCAGAAACAAAACTGGAAGTATACAAAGACAGGTCATGTTTTCCAGGGGAGATACAAAGCCATCCTTGTGGATAAAGAAAGCTACCTTCTTGAACTCTGTCGCTATGTCGTCTTAAATCCTGTGAGAGCAAACATAGTCAAGAGGCCACAAGACTGGAAATGGAGCAGCTATCGCTCGACGATAGGAGCAGCCAAACCACCGCAATGGTTTACCTCTGATTGGATTCTGGCCCAGTTCGGGAAGAGGAGAAGAAGGGCACAGAGGCTTTATCATCAATTTATCATGGAAGGCATAACAAAAGAGACACCATGGAAAGACCTTAAAGGCCAAATATTCTTAGGGGGCAAGGGATTTATTGAGGAGTGCAAGCGGATTCTTGATGTTTCGAGTGATCTTCAGGAGATCCCCCGCGTGCAGAGATATGCCGAGAGACCTGTGCTTGCCGAGCTTTTGCATGAGAAGATACGGCGAGACAAGGCTCAGAGAAATCGGGCGATCTATCATGCACATGTTACGTATGGCTATACCTTAAAAGAGATTGCCGTTCATTTAGGGGTGCATTATACTACAGTCAGCAAGGTTCTGAACGATGAGAATAGGTAAAGATGATATTTCAAGACCTGACCCCATTGAAAGATGCAGACAAAAATTGATGAGATGAAGAAAGAATTAAAAAAGTTTACAGATGATAGAGCGACGGTAGAGGAAAACCTGATAACTTTTGACACCTTGGATTTTGTGGTATTCAGCAATCAGGAATGGGTAAGACTGCATGAAAGCCATTCGAAGGACGTCAAGGTCAACTGGCCTGATGGTCATCACACAAACGGCACAGACAGGCACATTGAAGACCTCAAAGCATTGTTTGTGTATGCACCTGATACTAAGATAAAGGTGCATCCTATAAGATTCGGGTCAGGAGAATTTACCTGTGTAACGGGTATTATGACCGGAACCTTTACTAAACCTATGCCCATTGGAGGTGGTAAATTTATTCAACCCACAGGCAAACAGTTTCCCCTTCCCATGTGTACCGTAGGGCACTGGAAGGATGGCGTTATGATAGAAGAATGGTTGTACTGGGACAATGCAACATACATGAAGCAAATTGGAGTAACGCAATAGAGTAATCTCGAGAACGCGGGATCGATCCCGTGGATCTCTGATGAAATCAAATCCTGCAGGTACCGTTCATGGAAGGACAGAAGAATTGAGGGGTGAGATCTTTCAATGACTGATCTGATGCCAGCTATCTTCTTCGGACACGGCAATCCAATGAATGCCTTATCGAGGAACGTCTACACTGACGGCTGGGTTTCTATCGGTAAATCGATTCCGCGTCCAAAGGCCGTGCTCGCGGTGTCTGCTCACTGGTATATACCGGCCTGTGCGGTGACTGCTAATCTTGTTCCTCGCACAATCCACGATTTTGGTGGCTTTCCACGAGAGCTTTACCAAGTCGAATATCCATCACCCGGCAGTCCGGAACTTGCCCGGCGTGTAAAGGATTTGCTTGCCCCCGTTTCGGCAGGACTTGATGAAAGCTGGGGACTTGATCACGGAACGTGGTCGGTACTGCGTCACGTTTTTCCAGACGCAGATATCCCCGTTGTGCAACTGAGTATTGACGAAAGGCGGCCGCCGCCGCTCCACTATGAAATGGGGAAACGTCTTGCGCCGTTGCGGGAAGAAGGCGTTTTAGTCATCGGTAGCGGCAATGTCGTCCATAATTTGCACTCCTACGCATGGGGTAGCCGTGGGGTTCATCCTTTTGATTGGGCTGTGCGTTTTGAGAAACACGCCCGGGAGTTGTTGCTTAAAGGAGACGACGCACCGCTTATCGACTATGAGAAGCTCGACCGTGACGCGATGCTGTGTGTTCCGACGCCGGACCATTACTTGCCGTTGCTTTATGTGCTTGGTCTCCGTAAAGAAAATGAACAGATCAGTTTTCCGGTGCAAGGTGTCGATGGCGGCTCGGTCTCTATGCTTGCTGTCCAAATAGGCTGACCGGGCTGCCGAACGAGTTGGCGCGCCGGATCGCTAAGAAATCCAGCTCCCTGTGGGCTTTAGCGTTCTGTCTAAACCTCGCCTCCCTTGGCCTCAAAATCATTCATGAAAAAATAAATGGCCGTTTCAGCAAAGAGGGTAATGTTAATAATCTGCCCTATAATTTGTTTGACAAGGGGCGAAAGAAGCCGTTACATTATTCCAAAACGATCTTCATAGACATGACCCAGGCGGACTTGGATGCTGCGGTAATAAGCGGTCTGGTTGCGATTTTGGACCGTTATTTGGGTACAGAACCAAGCATTGGATTTAAATCAAGTGAAAAAGGAGAAAGAGGATGGGACTGTTAGAAGGTAAAATAGCGATCATCACCGGCGCCGGCCGGGGAATCGGAAGAGCGGAGGCCTTGGCCATGGTCAGAGAGGGCGCCAAGGTTGTGATCAATGATCTGGGAGGCGGCTTGGATGGAACGGGGAAGCAGGCCATGGTCGCCGATGAGGTGGTGAACGAAGTCGCGGCCATGGGCGGTCAGGCAGTTGCCGATTACTCGGATGTGGGCACACTGGAAGGCGTGGACAATATGATCTGGAAGGCGCTCAGCAAATTCGGCCGCCTGGATATCATGGTTAACAACGCCGGTATCTTGCGGGACAAAATGCTCCTGAACATGGAGGAGAATGACTGGGATCTCGTCCAGAAGGTCCACTCGAAGGGGACTTTTCTCTGTACCCGGGCGGCAGGCCGTATCATGAAGGGCCAAGGGAAGGGGGGCGTTATCCTGAACACCACCTCCATGTCCGGCCTCATTGGAAATGTCGGCCAAGCCAACTACAGCTTTGCCAAGGCGGGCATGTACGGCTTCACCAAGACCGTGGCCGCAGAGTTCGGGCGTTACGGCATCCGGGTCCATGCCATCTGCCCAAATGCTTTTACACGCATGACGGCTGGCCTTTCGGGCCTTAAAGGGATAACCGAAGAGATGCTGAATCCGGCGACAGTAGCCCCATTAGCGGTCTTCTTGGCCTCTGACCTCGCAAAGAATCTCACGGGTCGAGTCATCCTGGCCCATGGGGGAACCATTGGCGTTAAAGTGGCGGAATTCAAGATGACCCTGTCCAATGGCTTCAACAAAAAGGACGGCCTCCCGACCGCCCAAGACATTGCCGATAACATCGACCGGGCGATGATCTCAGAGCCTGATCTTGAGATGATGGCGGCCTTTAAGTTCGAGTAGCAAATGATTCTTACTCCGGGCAGTCCTCGAAACGAGGATTGGATTATGCAGGTTATAATGCGCCTGGCAGGAGAGGAACAGCGGTGACAGCGGAAGACCTTATCGCTTGGCTTTGTACTATGGAAGATCTTGCTTGCGACGTCTATAAACGTGCGGCGGGTCGCTTCAATGAAGACCCAACCTTCACCCACTTTCTACATCGGCTAGCGGAGGATGAGGCTCAGCACTCTCAGCTTCTGGCCTCCGCCAATGACCTGTTCCGCAGCGCAGGGGAGTTTCCGGAGTTTTCCGTCATTCTGGACACCAACACAAAGGATCGGCTGGAGAAGCCGGTTTACGATTCCCTGGCTATGGTGGTCGCCAGCGATTTGACGCAACCGGCGCTCCTGTCGAACATTGTTAAGGCTGAGTTTTCCGAGTGGAATGATATTTTTCTGTACGTCGTGACAACCTGCCAGAAAGATTCGAAGACATGGCAGCACGTCGCCGCAACCGTTCAGGCACACCGAATCCGGATCGAGAAGTATCTCGACGACCTGCCGGACGCCCTCAGGCCGACCGAGGACGTGCGACATTTTCCTAAGATCTGGGAACACGCTTTTCTGGTTGTTGAAGACGAACCTGTCATCCGCTTATTGTGGGAGCGACTTCTTCGCCAGCGTGGCAAGGTGGAATCTGCGACGAATGGCCGTGAGGGCCTGGAGAAAACAAAGCGAAGTTTCTTCGACGTCATTATCACAGATGTCGATATGCCCGTCATGAATGGGCTCGAGTTCTTCCGCGAGTCCACGGAGCACAACGAGCAGCTAAAGAAACACTTTGTTTTCTGCACCGGTAACGTCAGCCCTGAGGTTTCAGAGGTTGCTTCATCCAATCAGATCCCATTACTCCCGAAACCTTTTACGGTCGAGCAGATATTCGAGACGCTTGACAGAGTGTTAGAGACCTCGCTTTAGGCGAGAAAGAGTATCGTCTCCGGATTTGATCAATGGTGCTGGTTTGCTTTCTTAGTTTTTTAACTGTAATAGCAAGCCTTGTTGCATCTGCCTGGGACATCTTTTCAGAAACCCGGCCGAGCGCTTTTTGAATATCGGGAGAGGATGAGAACTTCATTTGCCCCTATGGAAGAACAGACTGTGAAGAAAATTATCGTTGCATTGTTATTTTTAATCGTTGCTACAGGAACAACCGCCGATGCTGCAGAAATGGATCTGGAGATTCAAGGAAGGAGATTCGTCTCCCAGAAACCGCCTTTCACCTTAACATTACCTTCTGAACTTGATCTCGTCTATTCTTTTTCACATGAAAATCCCGGGGAGAATTCGTTAACTCGTGTCTATTTTCTTACCAAGACCAAAGGAAAACAGATTGAAGAGATGCTCATCCTCCAAGTAGCGGACAGGACTGGTCCTTCGGTTGAACCGATGACCGTAGCTACGCTCAGGCCGTATACAGAGAAGAGAATGTTTCTGAAGGATCGTGTGAGAAGGGGGGAGTTGAGAATAGATTATCTGGTTCAGCTGATGGCATGGAACCCTGAAGCCCCTTCACTCCAACCTCTATTGAGGAGAGGAATGGTCATCCCGCCCCATTGGGCTCTTCAAGGGCAATTCCAGTTTGTCTACCAAGCAGAACACGCCGTCTCCATCCGATATTCGAGAGATGTCAATTCTTTTGGAATGAAGGTCTCCGATGCGGGAGATGGGTGGGGAAGAGGCTCCATTTCGGGGAATGAAAAAAAAGTTTATGAGATCTTCCGAACGAGCTTTCTGGAAATGATAGATACGGTCCGCGTCATAACCCATTAATATTAAAAAGTTTTCTGAAATTTATCTTGACTTTTTGTATAAACAAATATATACGTTATGCAAGATAAAGTCTGCATAAGTAACAGATCTGGAATAAGGATACGCGGACAAAATCTATTCACATAACTTATACTGGTACTCCACAAGTGAAGAAGCCTTTCGGAAGATTCGGAGTCAAACGCACAATTTCCTCGACAGTGTAGTAGGTCGTCCGTTCTTTATCGGGCTCGTAACGTGCCTATAGAGAGCGGACCGGCAAGGGAAGAAAAAGTGGTCTCAAATTGGAAGACTCGGAGCCAGTATTTATCCAAGGAGTGGTAAATTTTTATCCATTGAGACGAAAAAGGTCAGATTTGTCACTTCCCTATAACCCCTGATATTTTGAAAAGTCATTTAAAATCAAGTTGTTAAATAGCAGGAATCATGTTTGGCATTGAAATTGCTCAAAAACTAATCAGGATACTTATAAGATTGAGGCGACGTAAGAAATGCATTGCACTGGAATTAATCCCGAGAAGATCGATTTCGACTTTGGACCATGGCAAATACCCAGCTCTGACCGCAGCAAAGATGAGGATGCGCAATTCATTTTGGCTGATAAGCGAGCAGAGATTGTTCTGTAATCGCCTCATCGTTTTTGTGAGATCATCAACATCAGAAGGAGGAAAATTATGATAGTTTCATGCGAGAAATGCCGAAAAAAATACGAGATAGACCCTGAAAAATTTGAAGGAGAAGCAAGTCGGTTTAGGTGCACGTCGTGTGGCAATGTGATCACGGTTTCCAAATCGATGGCTAAGAATCCTAACCCATCCCCTGCAAAGGCGAAGGACGAAAAAGCCTCCGGCGCAGGACTGGAGAGTTTTGGCTTAAAGAAAAGAAAGCTCGGTTTAAGAGGTAAAATATTCCTTATCATCATTGTTATCCCCGTGCTTATGCTGGTTCTCGCCGGGCCGATCGCCCTTGGCTACATCAATAAGGCCATCGGGCTGATCGTCAGCGAGGATGTACAGTCTGCCACGGATAGGGCCAAAAATGAGATGAACCAGATGGCAAACTCAATCGCTAATCAGGTGGAGGTATATCTTTTGGGCCACCCGGAATTGAAGAGAGAAGACTTGGCGGATGATCCTGGTTTAAGAAAAATAATCTTTCAGCGCGTTTCGTTGTCTGGCGAGGCAAGTTTGTATCTCAGGTTCAATCCTGAAACGCGAGAGCCCGTAGGCACTTTCCTCATAAACCGGAACAAAAATGTGGAAGGTCAACCCGTGAACAGTTTGATGGTCAACGGCACGCTTGGTAAAGACAAGTATGACGAATTCGGGAAACTCATCCCCGCAGGGTCGCATGGGGAGCATCGCGTGGCATCCGATTTTTATCTCTCGAAGACTGAAACCGGTATTTTAAAAGAAAAAATATTGGCCTGTTTGCCGGTCGCACAAACACCGTACGGCATCGTGACCACTGCCGATACGGATGATTTTATGCTCTCGGTAAAGCAACTTGAAAGTCGAATAAAAAATCTAATTTTCGATACGAGAAACATCGTAGTTGGAGTGTTTGGAGGAACCCTGGTGCTCATCGGTATCATCATGCTGCTGTATGTCCACAGAGTGACGAGAAAGATCAAATCTCTGACCGAGATAGCTTACCGTATCAGCGTCGGTGAATTAGGGGCAGAAATGGGAATCAAGTCAAAAGATGAAATTGGAGATTTGGCTGATGCGATCTCGCGTATGCAGGATAGTATTCGTCTATCCATCGAGAGGCTTCGCAGAAGGACGACTTAACGATGCATCAGGAAGGTGAGGGACGGACGTTTCGTAGAGAAGACTTTCGTTTTGTGCATAGCAAAATGCCTTCTAGGCCGCGAGGGACGGAAAGTTCCTTAATCTGATAGAGAACGTTTTAGAACAATGTTATGCCTGAACTATTTCTCGGTGACCTAACACAAGTTAAACTCTTTGACGTTCTTAAACCCCTTTTTAGCGGAAAAAAGACCGGAAAGATTATGGTGAAGGGGAAAGAAAGCGGAGAATTGTATTTAGAACTCGGAAACATTACCCATGCGAAAGCGAACAATGCTGTCGGGGAATATGCTTTCTTTTCCCTGATGGGATTAAAAGTCGGGAAGGCCTCGTTTGAAACGGATGAGGTCCCGTCAGAAAGAACCATCTCCATTTCAACGGAGCAACTTCTTTTAAATTGGTCTTACCGAAAACAGGAGTGGGATAAGATCAAAGAGACCATCCCCTCTCCCAGTACGTCTTTTCGTCTCTCTCTCCAAAAGAGCCCGGAGAATAAGAATATCAATGCTGACCAATGGAATGTATTAGCCTTATGCAACGGGACCAAAAGCGTCACGGAAATTGCGGGGACGCTCAACTGGGATGAGTTCAAAACATCTAAGGCAATCCTTCAGCTTGTCCAGTTAGGATTGCTGGTGAAAGCCGAAGGTCCAAGACCTCCCGAGAAAAAGTTGGCAGGGGAGACTTTTTTTGTGAGATTGGAAAACGAACTTAAAAAGGCAGTAGGGCCAGTCGCTTCCGTCATCATCGATGACAAACTCAATGAGCTGGGCATGACGACGGCGTCCCTTCCTCAAGATCAAGCACAACCTTTGGTCGAGGCGCTGAGTGAGGAGATTCCGCGTGACGCTCAGAAGAAAGAGTTTATTCGGGTGATGATGGAATTTCTCTCCTCCGGGAAGTTATAGAGAGCCGTGGGAATGCAGGGTTTCAAAAATAGAGATGAAGGAGAAAGCCATGATTCTTCCAAAAGGTGAGGTGAGACACCAAAATCTGTTGACAGCCTACACGGATGTCTCAGCCCTTCTATCGGCACTAAAAACAGAAGGGTTCAGCGGCACCCTTGAAATTGAATTCCCCGAGAAAGAGGGGACCATCTTCATCGATTCGGGAGAGGTCCTCAATGCGGAGATAAAAGAAAGGAGTAACGCGGAGAGGAAGATCGGACAGGAAGCTATCCAAGCTTTTGTGACTTTGTCGAATCAAAAGAATGGGGTCCTGAATGTCTACCGATTGCTACCTGAACAGGTGGCTCTCGTCATCAACCACCTTCAACACGAGGTTCTTTTTAAGGAATTATCCACAGATTTTACCCGATTGGACCGCCTCCTCTTAAAGTTTAAAGAAGATAAACATGATGGTTTCATTGAAGTGCTGACCAAAGAGAAGAAGGCCCTAGGGGTTCTATTCGTGGAAGGGGGAGAGCCTGTGGAGATGTTTACCATTCCCGAATCTGGTCCTTCTGTTTTTGGTCGAAAATCAATCCCCGTATTTGTGGAAAATGTGAGTAAACAGTCGGCCCTTCTAAATGTGTACAAAAGTTACGGCAAGATGTTTAAGAAAGAGAGACCTGTTCCAGAAAGCAAGCCCATCGCGCAACGGAAACCCGCAGTCGAAAGCAAACCCGGAGTGGAAAGCAGACCGCTGCCAGGGGGTAAGGAAGGGCTGAGAGAACTGATGACTATCCTTCAGGAAACCCTTTCCACTGCCGAGAGGTTGGTGGATGCTGCTTCTCGAAATGGAACCTTCGTTGTAACGTTTAAGAAGTCCCTGATCGAAAAGGCTGAGGCCTTCGGTTTCTTAGATCCGTTTGCTGGCGAATTCGAATACCAGGATGGGGTGATTCGATTTTCGGGGGAGGTTGGGGAAAAAGAATTTACCAGGGGTATTTTGGAATCTTTGAATACGACACTTATTCTCCTCGGGAAGGAGCTCCCAAAGAATAAAATGCTTCCCCTAAAGTTGATTGCAGAAATAAAATCTTCTTTAGAACTACATAACGAGGCGTTGGAGCGTTTGGGAGTAAAGGAAGTCGTCTCCTCAGCTTTACAATAGAGATCCCCTTTATTATGCCTGTGACCTCCATTGGATACTTTCTTCTCAAGAAAAAATGAGAAGAGGAGCAGAAGTGGCATTTGTACCAAGATCCCTGATTTATATGTTTTTTTTCCGATATAGACCTATCTTCTAATTGCCCTCAGAAATCCTCTATCCAGGAAAATTATAGCAAACGACATAGAAAAGTAGTTGCGAGGAGCGAAGCGACGTGGCAATCCCGTGAGATTGCTTCACTTCGTTTGCAATGACATGTTGAGGATGCCGACTTATTTTTGTCGTTCGCTATCGTGACGAGGGCGCCTGTTGATTTATTTCCTGCTGATTAGGACAGCTCATTATTTTAGTTAGATTTTGTAGGGTTGCCATGTTGCCGATTTCGCTTGACAATATGTTATTTCTCAATATAATTGGAAATGCTTCGAAGTGACCGCCGTTCACGGGGCTGAACTAGGTTTTACAGGGTTGCCGTGTTGACGATTTCGCTTGACAATATGTTATTTCTAAATATAATTGGAATTGCCTCGAGGTGAGTGTCAGTTCAAAGGGCTGAACAGCCCATTCAGCATTTTCAATGGCCAAAAGAAAGTTTAACCGACGATGGGAGAGAAAATGAAAGCCTTCCATGAGGGCACAGCAAGGTATTGGAATCCTGTTGCAGAGACGCTGCCCCAGGAGAAGTTGCGAGCCCTCCAGGTCAAGAAGTTCAGAAGGATTTTGGAATGGGTTTACGAGAGGTCGAAGTTTCACCGAAGGCTCTATCAGGAGGCAGGCCTTGAGCCGGGCGATATCAAGACTTACGAGGATGTGGCCAAAGTGCCGAAGGTGGAGAAGGCAATGATGAGGGATATCCAGAGGAAAGACCCCTTTCCGTATGGCGATGCCCTCTGTGTGCCTCTGGAGGAAGTGACCGTGTTTCGTCAGACCAGCGGTACTACGGGAACGCCTGTCTATCAGCCCGATACCTGGCAGGACTGGGAGTGGTGGTCAGAAGCGTGGGCGTACCTGCTCTATGCTCAGGGATACCGGAAGACCGATCGGGTCTTTCTCCCATTTGGGTATAATATTTTTGTGGCGTTCTGGGCGGGCCATTATGCGGCCGAGAAGTTGGGATGTGAAGTCATCCCGGGCGGGGTTCTGGATACCGAGGCGCGGTTGTTGAAGATTCAAGAGTTACGGGCCACAGCGATGATGGCGACGCCGACGTATGTACTGGGTATGGCGGACACGGCAGTTAAGAAGCTAGGCCTCAATCCGGCCAAGGATCTGACGATCCGAAAAATCACCTGTGCCGGGGAGCCGGGGGCAAGCATTCCATCGACAAAACAGCGAATGGAGAAGGCGTGGGGAGCAAAGGTTTATGATCACGTGGGGGCGACAGAAATCGGGGCATGGGGTTTTGAGTGTGTGGACCAACCCGGTGGTCTTCACGTGAACGAGGCGTTGTTTCTGGTGCAACTGGAGGATCTGGAGACAGGGGAGTTGATCGAGGAGCCGGGCCGGAAGGGGAAATGTATCATTACTGCCCTTGACCGGATCGCCCAGCCCTGCATTCGATTCGACTCCAAGGACGTGACAGAGTGGTCCCAGGATCCCTGTCCCTGTGGAAGGACGTTTCGCATCATTCAGGGAGGGGTGACGGGAAGGTCGGATGATATTACAAAGATCAAGGGAGTGCTGGTCGCCCCGTCGGCGATAGAGGAGGTGGTTCGTTCGATTAAAGGACTGAGCAACGAGTTCGAGGTGTCGGTGACGAAGAAAGGGGATTTGGACGATATTACTCTCAAGGTCGAGCTGTTGCCGGATGAGGAAGGGAATCGCGAGTTGATTTTGGGTGAACTCAAGGATCAGCTTCGCGTAAAGACAAACCTGGGCTATAATATTGAGGTTCACCCGTATCAATCGCTACCGCGGTATGAGGTGAAGGCCAAACGGTTCAAAGATCTGCGGAAACATGGGTAACCCCACCCAGCCTCGCCTTAAATAAGGGGAGGTGCGGAGGGTTATGCGGAGGTGAAAGTGGTAAGGGAGAATGGGATGACTCGAAGGGAGATGAAAAAGCTCGACACTCGAATAAAAACCATCAAGAAGGCAGCAGAAGAACTTAAGACCCTTTCAGGAGGAATGCAGGCGGTAGATCGGAATGCCGAGCGGATTCTTGCTTCTGTGAAGATGCTTGAAATCAACGTCACCGATCTTCTTTTGTGAAGAGGTTCTCCGGCGGGAGCGTCACTCTCCCATAAGGAGCATTTTTCGATTTAGAGCGGCGACAGGGCTTTTCGTCTGGTTTCGGTGGATTCTAGGGTACCGACAGAGGAGAGATGGGATACAGAGAAAAAGGAAGAGGGTAGGCGGCTGAGTGAAAATTTATTTGATGCTGAACGGAATAGAAAGGAGGAGCGTATGATGAGAAAAATATCAATCATTGCAGTTTTAGGGATTTTTTTAGTAATGAGTCTTTCTTCTTTTGGGCTTGCTGCTTCCACCAAAGAGGCCCCCAAAGCCATTAAAGTCGGCTCTTCGTGTTCCCTGACTGGCCCATTTGGTTCCGGGGGAGCCATGTGCAAGGCTGGATATGAGATTGCCATTGACGATATCAATAAAAAGGGAGGCGTCTTTGTCAAAGAGTTTAACAAGAAAATTCCTTTAGAACTGATTCTCTTGGATGATGAATCGAATATGACTCTCACGGTGAGCCGGATGGAAACCCTCTATTCCAGCAACGATGTGGTGGCCTACCTGGGAGGATTTTCAAGCCCGATGCATGCGGCACAGGCGCCAATTGCTGAAAAGAATAAGGTTCCGTTCCTCATGGTGGGTAGTTATCTTTATAGCGTCCACCAGAAAGGATATAAATATAACTTTTCTCCCTTTCCCAAATCGCCCGACTGTGCCAGGGCAGTCTTCGAGCTCCTTGATTCGATTCCAGTCGCACAGAAGCCCAAAAAAGTTGCCATCTTCATGGAAAAGGCACCCGTTGGAATGGAGTTGGGTGACATGTGGAAGAACGAATCTGTGAGACATGGGTATGGGGAGCCCCTTTATCGAGACCAGCCTCGGGAGATGAAAGACTTTTCACCCCTCATCATGGCAGCCAAGGCAGAGGGGTCTGAGATATTGCTCACAGGTCCCACGACCCCTGAGGGGATTACGATGACCAAGCAGATCAAGGAACTCGACTACAATCCCAAATTCTACTTTGCTTACCGTGCCCCGGACCCCATTGCATGGGGGAAGGCACTTGGGAAAGACGGTGATTATGTTGTTTTGGGTCCAGGGTGGAACAGTGGGCTTAAATTCCCAGGAGTTAAAGAACTAAATGAAAGCCACATGAAGAAGTTCAACCGGCCAGCAGATGTTATAACGGGTCCGGCCTATGCCTGTGTTCAGGTACTTGCGAACGCGATCGAAAAGGCAGGCAGTTTGGACAGGGCAAAGATCAGAGATGCCATTGCTGCCACTAATATGATGACCGTTATTGGCCCTCTTAAATTTCGACCGGATGGAACAGGGGTGGTCATTTATTTCTGTGTCCAATGGCAGAGGGGGAAACAGGAAGTGATATTCCCAAAACAGTATGCCACAGCTTCGTTCATTTTTCCCATGCCCAAGTGGTCTGAAAGGTAAACCTCGTTAGAAACTGACAGACCTAATCTTTTCTATTGAAGCTCCCGCTCTCTGGGGGAGCTTCAATGGTAGTAAAAGAATTCTTGTTCAGATCATTTGCTCTTAATCTAAAGGAAAGCAGTCCAAGGTGCCCCTTTTACAGGTAGAGAAATTAAACAAATCCTTCGGGGGACTGATGGCCCTCTGTGAAGTGAATTTTGAGGTCCATTCGGGGGAAATATTCTGTGTCATCGGCCCCAATGGGTCGGGCAAGAGTACTCTCTTCAATGTCGTCACGGGTTTTCTGAAAGCCAACTCAGGGAAAGTGACTTTTATGGGGAAAGATATCACGGGTCTCCCTCCTCATGAAATATGCAGAAAAGGGATTGCTCGTATATTTCAATTGGTCAAACCATTTTACCAGTTAACTTCCTTCCAGAACGTCATGGTTGGTCGTACCTACGGAAAAGATCCTGCGAGTAATATCGGGAGGGCTAAAGAGGAGGTTGTGGAAATTCTCAACTTTGCCGGCCTGGGGAATAGGATAGAAGTCGTTGCCTCTCAACTCACCGCAGCGGAACGCAAGCGACTGGAACTGGCAAGGGCCTTGGCCGCACATCCTCGCTTACTCTTGTTGGATGAATTGATGGCCGGTTTGAATTCGGCCGAGACAGAAACGGCGATGGAAATAGTAAATAAGATAAGGGATTCGGGAGTAACGGTGATGATGGTTGAGCACATCATGAAGGCGGTCTTAGGAATCTCTGATCGAATCATCGTGCTCAATGCCGGCGAGAAAATTGCTGAAGGTTTTCCTAAAGAGGTGGTAAAAAATCAGCTGGTCATAGAGGCCTATCTGGGGAAGTGAAATACGATGTTGGAGATCGAAAAGATAAATGTGTCCTACGGAGACCTGCAGACCCTCTGGGATATCTCCTTCAACGTCGAAGAGAAAGAGCTTGTGGCACTCATCGGTCCCAATGGTGCTGGGAAGACGACCACTCTTAAGACGATCACCGGGTTGTTAAGGCCTTTCGCAGGAAGGATTCGATTTGAAGGAGTCCCAATGGAAAAGGTGCCCGTTCATAAGAGAGTGGAACTGGGAATCAGCCTGGTCCCGGAGGGAAGGGGGCTTTTTCCTGGAATGAGCACCTTAGAAAATTTGGAATTAGGAGCCTTTACAGCCAAAGGCCGTACCAGTAAGGATGAAACTCTTCAACAGGTTTATGAGTTGTTTCCCATCTTAAAGAATAGAAAGAAACAGTCCGCAGGAACCATGAGTGGAGGGGAGCAACAGATGCTTGCCATCGGGAGAGGACTGATGTCTAAGCCAAAGCTCCTCCTCTTTGATGAGCCCTCTTGGGGACTTTCCCCTCTTTTGTCGAAGCTCATTTATGAGGTGATTGGGCAGATTAACCATTCCGGGATGACCGTTCTTTTAATCGAGCAGAACGTCCGCACGGCATTGGAATTGGCTAAACGCGCTTATGTCCTTGAGAACGGACGAATTGTGAAGCAGGGCGATAGCCAGGGTATGCTCGATGATCAACATATCCGAGAGGCTTATCTCGGCACCGAATCAGCTTAAGAGATTATAAACCGTGAATTTGCAAGTGTTCGGCCAGAGTTTAATTTTCGGCATCTTCGTTGGAGGACTTTATGGACTGGCGGCCGTAGGGCTTTCCCTCGTCTTCGGGGTGATGAAGATGTTGAATGTCGCCCACGGTGAGTTGCTGATGCTGGGAGGATATGCGACATTTTGGTTCTTCTCCCTCTACCATATCGATCCTTTTCTCTCCTTACTTCCATCTGCATTTATTCTCTTCCTGATTGGAATGGGCCTTTATAAAGGGCTCTTCTCTCCACTGGCTAAACTACATGAAGAGGTGAAGATAAGAAATTCTTTGCTGATTGGTTTCGGTCTTTCCCTGGTCTTTCACAACCTTGCCATCCGACTCTGGACAGCGGATGAGAGGAGTGTGAGCGTCCTCTATTCAGGATGGGGCTTCAGTTTATTTGGACTCCGGTTTCCCTTTATTCGTTTTTCCGGTTTGATCCTGGCCACGATTGTCATTTTTGCTCTCCACCAGTTTCTCACCAAGACCTATTTCGGCAAGGCCATCCGGGCGACCACGGAGAACTGGGAGTCTGCATCTCTGATGGGGATTAATATCGAGAAAACCTCTATGATCTCTTTTAGTTTAGGGGCAGCGTTGGCTGCGATGGCTGGCACCATCGTGAGCGTAGGGTATGCCATTCATCCAGCCATGGGCTTGGAGTGGACCCTGAAGGCCCTTATCGTCGTAGTCTTAGCCGGATTGGGGAACATCGGAGGGGCCTTTGTCGCCGGGGTGCTCTTAGGAGCAGTTGAGTCGGTGAGTACTTTGTTTGTAGGTCCCTACATGGAAGTCGTGGGCCTGGTCCTTTTTCTCTTAGTGTTAGAGTTGAGACCCCAGGGCTTGTTCGGTAAAAGCATGGGTTAAGGAGGATACGTTGTCCAGTCAGAGGAAGATCCTTTTCTTAAGCATAGGGATTGCCATCTTTCTCGCCCTTGTCCCATTGTGGACAAAAAGAAATGATTTTATCAATATAATGATTCTGATTTTCTTGTACGTTTGTTTAGCCCAGAGCTGGAATATCCTCGCTGGCTATGCAGGACAGGTGAGTTTAGGACACGCTGCCTTCTTTGGGTTGGGAGCCATCACCACACGGTGTTTATGGGTATGGGGATATCCTTTCTTTTTGGCCTTTCTAACCGGAGGAGTCGTGGCTGTGGTCTTTGCTCTGATTATCGGCCATCCTGCTCTTCGCTTAAAAGGCATCTATTTCGCCATCGGCACTCTTGGTTTGGG
The DNA here is from genome assembly GCA_963765435.1 of uncultured delta proteobacterium. Lineage (GTDB taxonomy): Bacteria > Desulfobacterota > BSN033 > BSN033 > UBA1163 > UBA1163. The sequence continues at coordinate 818,395 of CAVXWK010000001.1, read as the reverse complement.
TCAAATACTAAAGATCACGGTCGGGAATGTGCTTCCGACAGTAGCTGATTTGCCAGAAGATTACATCGCCACATACAATCTGATTCCCCGTTATTATCTCTTTTTAATCTTAGCTGTCATTATTGTCGCCGTGGTCTACTGGATCAATCATTCCAAGTTGGGACTGGGAATGGTAGCCGTACGGGAGGACGAAGAAGCAGCAAAGGCTTCAGGGGTGAACACCTTCCGACAAAAGATAATTGCTTTGGCCATCAGCAGCTTCTTCGCCGGATTGGCAGGAGGGGCTTTTGCTTTTTATCAGGTCAGTTATTATTATGAATTACCTTTCAGTCCTACCTGGACCTTCGATGCCCTTCTGATTGCCTTTGTAGGAGGCGTAGGAACCATTGTGGGTCCAATTGTCGGAGCCTTCTTTTACGCCATCTTCAAGGAATTTTTTGCACGGACCTTCCCGGAGCTCCATGTCTTTATCTTCGGCCTTCTCTTCATCCTGGTGGTCTTGCTTCTGCCCGGGGGTCTGGTGGAGGCGGTATCGAGAATTCGTAGACTCATTAGGGCGAAGAAAACGGAGACGGGATTCTCCTGAGCGGTTCCCAGTTGCAAAACCAGCGAAAGAGGCGGATGATCGACTTGCTTGGCAAACAATTTTTGTTTAGTATATGTAAACGTGCCAAAGAATTCCGAGGAGTTAAAGAAGGGAAGTTGTTTTCCATCTCGATACATGCGGGGAACTGGATTTTGGTTTTTCATCTCGACTGATTTGGGCTATGGAAAGTCGAGCGGATTTAATACCCGGTTTTCTCCGTTGCTCCTGATCAAATATGAAATTTATTGAGAGGGGAGGTGTTGATACGGGAGGATAACGGATGAAGAGGATGGACAGGAGGCATTCGAAGAAAAGGGGATGTTAGGAAAGGAGCAAATTTATGAAAAAGAGATGGATTGCTTTTTTGACAATGGTATTTTGCTTCGTCTTTGTAAGTCCTGGTTGGGCCGCCTATAAGATTGGGTTCGTGGCCTCTATCACGGGTCCTGCTTCGTGGCTGGGTGAACCAGAAAAGAACACTGCTCTGATGCTCCGAGACTGGATCAATGCCGCAGGTGGCATCCGGGGCGTACCGATCGATATCATCATTGAGGATTCGAAAGGAATGGAAGCCGATGCCGTTTTAGCCACCAAGAAGCTGATTGAGAGGGATGATGTTCTGGTAGTCATCGGATCTTCTACCACCGGTGAATCGATGGCCATGGTCCCCATCTGCGAACAGGCGGGGATACCGATGATCTCGATGGCCGCGGCGTTATCCATTGTCACACCGGATGATGAAATGAAGAGGATGGAGGCTTCAAAAACACCGTGGCTTGAAGTTCCCAGGAAGCAGCGGTACTGGATTTTTAAGGTGGCTCCAAGCGATGCCTCTGCTGTCGAAAAGATTTATACTTATTGTCAGGCTAAGAAGATTAAGAGAGTGGCCATTATCACGGTTAGTGCCGGATTTGGGGTAGAAGGCCGTCGGCAGTTAAAGCGGCTATCTCCCAAATATGGTATTGAAATTGTTGCGGACGAACTCTATGGGCCGAGAGATACCGACATGACCGCTCAGTTGACGAAGATCAAGGCCTCTCCTGCTCAGGCAGTGATCAACTGGTCTGTTGGCCCTACCCAAGTGATCGTGACGAAGAACTGGAGTGATCTTGGGATGCGAGGGAAGATCCCCTTGATTCAGAGCCATGGGTTTGGAAATAAAAGTAATATTAAATTAGCGGGAGGGGCTGCCGAGGGGGTGATTACGCCTCTTGGCCGTGTCCTCTACGCTGAAAAGGTTGACCCCGGGAACCCCCAGAAACCGGTTATTATGAAGTATAAGACGGAATATGAGAAGCGGTTCAAAAGCGATGTCTCTACCTTCGGAGGTCATGCATACGATTCCATCATGATGGTCGTGGACGCGTTAAAAGCGGTAGGCCCGGACAAGAAAGGGATCAGGGACTATCTTGAAACTAAAGTACGCAACTGGCCGGGTACAGGCGGGATATACAATATATCGCCCACGGATCATACAGGTTTTGGGGCCGATGGCTTCGAGATGATGGAAGTCGTCCATGGCGAGTGGGAGTTCGCGAAATAATTACTGTCGGGAGAGGCTGAGCGATCAGCCTCTCCTTTTTTATAAGGGAGGTTTGCTGAAGAATGAGTTTGTTCAGCCAGATCCTTCAGTTTGTGTTCACCGGTTTAACGATCGGGTCGATCTACTCCATGGTCGGTCTTGGATTCAACATCATTTATAATGCGACGACCATTATCAATTTGGCTCAAGGGGAATTTGTGATGTTTGGCGGGTTGATCATGGTCTTTCTCACGGTGGTTCTCAAATTTCCTCTCTTCATTGGTTTTCCGTTGACGGTCATGGCGGCGACAGCTATCGGAGCCCTCTTTGAGCGCTTTGCTATCCATCCCTTGAGGAATGCGTCGCTCCTTACCCTGATCATTGTCACGATTGCTGCCTCCATTCTTTTTCGGGGGATTGCGATGTTCATCTGGGGGAAAGACCCCTATTCCCTTCCACCCTTTACCTCCGGGGGCCCGGTTATGATCGGCGGGGCAGTGATTATGCTTCAGACCTTTTGGGTATTGGGAACGACGCTGGCCATCGTCGTGTTAACGACGCTCTTTTTCAGCAAGACGATCATCGGGAAGGCAATGAGCGCCTGTTCGTTCAACCCTACGGCTGCAAGTCTGATGGGTATCCATGTGAGGAAGATGACCCTCATCTCGTTCGCGTTGAGCGCCGGCCTGGGAGCGGTGGCAGGGATAGTGATCACTCCCATCTCCTTAATGGATTACGATCGCGGGCCGATGCTGGCAGTCAAGGGGTTTTGCGCGGCTGTCCTCGGGGGGCTGGGTGTGGGTTATGGTGCAGTGCTGGGAGGGTTTATTGTCGGAATACTGGAGTCTCTTACCGCTGGCTTGGTTACCTCCGGGTTTAAGGATGCCGTGGCGTTAGTGATCCTCCTCTTTATCCTCTGCTTTAGACCCAGTGGCATCTTTGGCAGTGAAGAGATCAGCAATATCAAAAAGTTTTAGAGGAGAGGAAATGGGAAAGGAGAACAGGAGAGCCGTATGTATTCTTACGATCTGTTTGGGCATTTTCCCTTTCTTTATCCGCAGCGACTATTACCTTAGCATCATGATCTTTGTTGGGATCAATGCCATCATCGTGATGGGATTGAGCCTTCTGATGGGCTATGCGGGCCAGATCTCATTGGGCCATGCCGCCTTTTTCGGGATCGGGGCTTATTGCAGCGGCGTCCTCACGGTTAAACTGGGCTTTTCGACAGGGGCGGCTTTTGTTTGCGGCATTTTTCTATCTGTGGTCATGGCGATGGCCATCGCGATCCCTACGTTGAAATTGAAGGGCCATTACCTCGCGGTGGCCACCCTTGGCTTTGGTGAAATCATTTATGTCATCTTCAATGAGCTTTTGGAAATCACGGGTGGGCCTTCCGGACTTTCGGGCATCCCCTCGATTCATTTTTTCGGTTATGTCTTTAGAGAAGGGTGGAGATACTTTTATTTGGTCTGGAGCGTTGCAATCCTTCTTCTCATTTTCTCTCTGAACATCATCCATTCGAGGATAGGAAGGGCTTTGCGGGCGGTTCACGGGAGCGAGGTGGCTGCACAGGCAATGGGTGTGAATGTGAGCCGGTTTAAAATTCAGGTTTTTGTCCTCAGTGCCGTCTATGGCTCGGTTGCAGGAACACTCTACGCCCATTTTGTTACGTTCATCAGTCCTTCCACCTTCAGTCTTTTTGTCTCCATCCTGTTATTGATGATGGTGGTGGTTGGCGGAGGGGGGAGCATTTGGGGGGCCTTACTGGGGGCTGGGATACTGACCATCCTGCCGGAGTTGTTGAGGGCCGTCAAGGAGTTCGACATCTTGGTTTACGGAGTCATCCTGATGGCCATTCTTCTGTTCATGCCGGAGGGGATATTCAAGGGATTGACTCTCGTGGTGACACGGATGAGGGAAAAAAGATGATGCCTCAGCCTATTCTTGAAACCTTTCGATTGAGAAAGATTTTCGGAGGGCTGATGGCCATTGTTGACCTAAATTTTAAGGTGATGCCCGGCCAGATCAAAGCGATCATCGGCCCAAACGGTGCGGGGAAGACCACGCTTTTTAACATCATTACCGGAATCCTCCCCTCCACAGGAGGAACGATCCGGTTTAAGGAGTGGGAGATTAACGGCGACAAGCCTCATCGCATCGCACAGAAAGGGATCTCCCGGACCTTTCAGACCGTTGAGCTCTTTGGAGATATGACCGTTTTGGAGAACGTGATGGTGGGTCGTCACGTCCGAACAAAGATGGGTCTGATTCAATCCGGGCTGAGGCTTCCAGGCGTAAAAAGAGAGGAGAAGTTCATTTTAGAAACGGCTCAAGCGAAACTGGACATCGTTGGTTTAACGCGAAGAGCCAATGAGCCGGCTTCCGGCATACCTCTCGGGGAACAGAAATTGCTTGAGATTGCCAGGGCCTTGGCCACCGATCCACAGCTCCTCCTATTAGATGAACCTGCGGGTGGCCTGAATGAAACCGAAATATTGAGGATCGGGGAGATCATCAGAAAGATTCGGGGAAGCGGAATTACAGTACTTTTGGTAGAACACCATATGGATTTGGTTATGAACATTTCGGATGAGATCGTCGTCCTGAACTATGGAGAGAAGGTTGCCGAAGGAACGCCGGAGGAAGTGAAAGGAGATGAGAAGGTGATTGACGCCTATCTGGGAGTGGAGATCAGGTATGCTTGAGGTGAGGAGATTGAATTCCTTTTACGGGGCGGTTCAAGCTTTGAAAAACGTGTCTCTTTCCATCAACAAAGGCGATATCATCACCATCATCGGAGCCAATGGCGCGGGCAAGACAACGCTGCTCAAAACCATCTCCGGACTCATACTCGACTATAACGGGGATATCCTTTATGAAGGAAAATCTCTATCAGGTCTCCTTCCGGGAGAGATCGTGGCTTTGGGTATCTGCCTGGTACCAGAAGGAAGGCAACTTTTCGGCCACCTCTCTGTTCTTGATAACCTGAAATTAGGGGCCTACCTATACTTTGATCGAAGGCATAAGGATGAAATCAAGGAGAACATGGAGAAGGTCTATGCGATCTTTCCGATTTTGAAGGACCGCCGTCGACAACTCTCTGGAACATTGAGTGGGGGCGAGCAGCAGATGCTGGCTATCGGCCGAGCCATGATGTCACGGCCCAAATTGATGATGATGGATGAACCTTCCATGGGTTTGGCACCCTTGATGGTCAGGGAGATTTTCCGGGTGATCCGGGAACTACATCAAGATGGAACCACGATCCTTCTGGTAGAACAGAATGCAAGGGCCGCTTTAAAGATGGGTGTCTTTGGATATGTGTTGGAGACGGGCGAAATCGTTCTTCAGGGGGATACGAAGACTCTTCTGGAAGATGAAAAGGTGAAACATGCCTACCTCGGGAAGTGAGGCAGGCCCGGGGTTCGACGCCTCATACGGTCCCCGGGGGGGCCCCACCTCTATCTATCTCTCGCGTGTCTCCTTGTTGTTTCTTTTGGCCACCAGGGTAATAAATCAGGGGATACCGTATTTCGGAGCATCCGAGGGACTTTCTCCCCCTTTGCCTGGGCCTCCATCCCGAAGAGAAGAACCGATTCCTTGAAATATTTCTTCATCCTCAGTCTCTTAGGAATGACGCCTGTTTGTCCCGATTTCTTCAAATTGGATTGGGCCATCAGAATCTGGTAAGCGATCTCCTTTGCCCCTCTCGGGAAAGAGAATGGGGTAAGAATTTGGTGGATGGCCCAACGGATCGTCTGTGCCAGGTAGAGGTAGTTCTCTCTTTTTCCGAGAAAGGGATGTTCGGGGGTGACAGCTCGAAGAAAAGGAGTGAGAAAAAGGGCAAGAAGAATCGATTCCGATACCGTTCGCCCTGTTTTGATCAATTGATCCACAAGATCGAAGAGGGAGAGAAAGACTTCCTGGGTCTTTTCCATAAAGAGGCTGCGATTTCCAAGGGCTCTCTCCAGATCTGGGAAAAGGGAAAAGAGAAGGCCCGTTTGAAGCATGAAGTGAAGAGAGGGGTTTGCCGCGCCTTCCCTCAATTCCCGCAGGAATTCGTCTCGAAGGCGAGACGGAGGACATTGTCGTATCTCTTCCCGATGCCGGAGGATGGCCTCATACGTATTTTCTTCAACGCGGAAGCCGGTTCGGGCGGCATGGCGGATGACTCGAATCATTCTAACAGGATCTTGTTGAAATCGTTCGTCCGGATCGCCGATGGTCCGGATGATCCGACTGTGAAGGTCGGCTATCCCGCCGACGTAGTCTATAATGGAAAAATCTGCGATATTGTAAAAAAGGCCGTTAATGGTGATGTCGCGTCGCAGGGCATCCTCTGCCGGCGTTCCAAAACTCTCTTTTCGTACGAGCTCACCCTGCTCCGTTTCTGTTTCTTCAAATTCCGACCGGCTCCGAAAAGTAGATAGTTCGATGATCTTCCCTCCTCTGAAAAAGACGTGGACCAGTCGGAACCGGCGTCCAATAATGCGGCTATTCCTAAAGAGGCCGCTGATTTCATGAGGGTGAGCGTTTGTGGCCACGTCGAAGTCTTTGGGGACCTTTCCGAGAAGCAGATCCCGGACGCTGCCACCGACGAGATAGGCTAAAAACCCGTTTCGGTGAAGACGGTAGAGAACCTTCAGCGCCTCTTCATCGATCATTTTTCTCGAAATCGGGTGTTGGCTTCTCGGAATAATGGTAAGGGTCATAAAGGATCAATCCCGATGGCGAAGGAACTCGATGATCCCGGGCAGAATAGAAAGAATAATAATCGCAAAGATGACTATGGAAAAGTTTTGCTTGATGATAGGGATGTTTCCGAACATGTAGCCACCCAGAACAAGCAACACAACCCAGGCAATTCCCCCGGAAACGTTGTAGATAATAAAACGTCTGTAGGTCATGGTTCCAATACCCGCGACGAAGGGTGCAAACGTCCGTATAATGGGAATGAATCGAGCAAGGATAATCGTTTTCCCTCCGTATCTCTCGTAGAACCGATGAGTGCGATACAGGTGCTTCTTGTTTAGGAAACGTGACTTCTCTTTATTGAACACTTTTGGACCGACCGTGTACCCGATCCAGTAGTTCACCGTATCTCCTGCAATGGCAGCCATGGACAAAGATATGATCAACCACTTCATCTCTAAGGAACCAAGGGCAGCAAACGTCCCTCCGGCAAAAAGCAGGGAGTCTCCTGGAAGAAAAGGGGTGACGACCAATCCGGTTTCCAAAAAGATGATGAGAAAGAGAATCCCGTATGTCCAAGTCCCGTAGCTTCGAATAACCAAGTCGAGATGTCTGTCAAGGTGCATTAGGATTTCAAGAAAGGCATTTATCAGTTCCATAAATCGCGCCATCATTATTTCTTATATTTTAAAAACTAAAACGTTTCAGAACATCCTTGTGGATACAGGATTTAAAAAGAGCCCTTACGGGTTTACCTCAGCTTCTTAATCCATTGATGAATTTGTTCATGGTAGATGTAGAAGACTAAGATGATCAGCGCGGAAATCCCCGACAGGAGCAAAAAGAGCTTGTACTGATGCTCAAAAGCCTTCGCTCCCTGTAGCGTCGCCATCAGCGTCCCCGGTATCCTTCCGATAGTGGAAATAATGAGAAAAATACCGAGATGCATCGGTGTCAAACCCAAGATGTAGCACAAGGCGTCTTTTGGAAATCCTGGGATTAAGAAGAGAAAGAAGCTGAGAATCAGGCCTTCATGACCGATCAAATAATCGAACTTCTTCATCGTCTTGGGTGAAACAACTTTTTCAACTGCCCACTTCTCGAAAATCCTGGCGATGCTGAAGGCAAGCCAGGACCCCAGTATGAGCCCGATCATGGAGTAGAGCATCCCAGCCCACACCCCAAACAAGTAGCCTCCTAAGAATTCGATCGCTCCCCCAGGAATAGGAGCAACAACCACTTGGATCACTTGAAGCAGGATAAAAGCCAGGGGAGAATAGACCCCGAAAGAGGAGATGAATGCTTTTAATCGATGGTGACTCTGAAAGAGATCCCAGAGTCTAACGGATAGAATCCATAACTGGGAATGATATTGATAAATAATAAAAGCGAAGAGTCCTGTGAGGCCTACAATTCCTGCCCATACCCATTTTGATCGGAATGATAATTTCATTGACCGAGATTCAATCTATCCTACGTTGATTGTCCGTCTTTCCGTAAAAGAGTGAATTTAGAAGGCATCTGGAGGAACGCTCCGCCTCTTGATCACTCCCCTTTAACTTAGATGGGCCAACGTGTCAATATCTCATACAATTTCGTCTGTGAGAATCTCCTCAGGTTTCTTCTTGAATATTTTACAGAGCAAAATGCTCACCTCATAGAGCCCCATGAGAGGAAGGGCCATGAGCACCTGAGAGACCAGATCGGGAGGAGAGATAATGAAGGCAAAGATGAAGATGAGAAGAATAGCATATCTTCTCTTTTGGGCCAACATCTTAGCGTTGATCACTCCGATCCTTGCCAGAATGAGTAAGAGGATGGGAAATTCGAAAACCAACCCGAAAGTCAATAAAAATTTGACGCTAAAAGAGAGGTACTCATTCATGTCCGGCATGGGCTTGATCGTGTTGGAAGCGTACCTCAAAAGGAATTTACAACCAAAGGGAAGGGCAACGAAGTATCCGAAAAGAATACCCAGTGCGAAGAGAAGGGAACCGCCAAGGACAAAAAGTAGAACGTATCTCCTCTTATCCTGATCCAGTCGGCTAACGACCAATCCCCAGATTTGATAAAGAATAAAGGGCGAGGCCAACATCAGGCCTGCAACGAAGCCGACCTTCATGTAGGTAAAGAAGGCTTCGGCGACGGTCCGGAAAATCAACGTGCTCTCAACGTGAATGTTCTGGATATTATTGATAAGAGGGGCAATCAGGATCTCGAAAATGGAATCGGAAAAATAGTAGCAAATGAGGAAACCCGCTCCCACCGCAATAAACGAAAGAATCAATCGTTTCCTTATCTCCTGGAGATAAGTCGCAAGCGGGGCTTTCTTGTCAACCATCCCTTAGCCCCCCGGTTTCTGATTCTTTTCTTCTCTCCCATTTCCAGCGGACACGGAAGCTAAGGGTGACGTCTTCTCAGAGACAGGCTCCTCTTGGGACGATGGTGCCGTTTTGGTGCTGTCGGAACCCGCCATGTATTCGGATGTTTTTTCAGCCAAATCAGCCAAAAGATCTATTCCGGTCAAGTTGGTTCTCATCTTTTCCAAATCTTTAATTCCGATACTCTCCTTCATCTCTTCGGTTGTCTTCCTAAGCTCCCCCATCGCCTTACCGATGGTTCTGGCCAATTCCGGAAGCCGTTTGGGTCCGAAGACAATCAAAGCGATAGCTAAGATGACCAGCAAATCCGGCCCTGCGAGCATAAAACGCCTCCGTAAAATTTCAAAACATACAATTCAATGATGAACGATGCGAAGAACCCTCTACTGTTTACTCCCTCCCGAGATCTCATCAGGTTTCTTGGGAGTGACGTCGATCTTCTCTCTTTCGGTTGTCGCGCTTTTGAAATTTCGGATCGCTTTTCCCAGGTTTTCCCCGATCTGAGGAAGCTTTCCCGCACCGAAAACGATCAGAGCAATGATTAAGATGACTATCAATTCCGGCATTCCAAGACTTCCCATTCTTTTCCTCCTTTGAATCATTTAAATTAAGTCCATGTGGGCTCACCATAAATTATGCTATATGGGAATCATCCTCGCCATGTCTTTGTCGTTTTCGGACGATCAAGAGATGGTAGGCCAGGTATTCAAAGGTAACCGATCTTCTTAACAGCGAAGTGGCGACACCTCTCGATCGAGGGAAGAAACTGAGAACCAGAGGCGGACGTAAATGGGAACAATCCATTTTCTTCTTTACTATTTAACTGTTTACCACAATTTCTTGTGACTGTCAACGATAGGCCTTCAGGTGAGAGGCCTTCAGGAAGCGAATTGGACTTGACAAACAGTCGAAATCGGAAAAGAATATGAAACATAACCTCTGATATTTCAGAAGCTTTGAAAACAATGAAAGGAGGGCTCGTTATGGGAAGACAGATTGAGTGGGAGACCTCTCTCACCACAGCCAGGGCAAAGGCAAGGAAAGCGAAAAAGCTCATCCTGATGGACTTTTACAATAATCTCTGAATTGGGTGTCAACAGCTGGCAGCTGTTACTTACCCCGATCCCAATGTCTGTTTCTCAGTAGAGAATAACTTCATCCCCCTTCAAATTGATTTCAACAAGAACAAAGCTTTGGTAAAGCGCTATGCGGTTAAGTGGACTCCTACAATTATCATCCTGGATTCAGATGGGGAAGAGCACCATCGTTTTGTCGGATATTTGCCTCCTGAGGACTTTATTGGAGAGATCGTCCTCGGCAAGGGCAAGGTTGAATTCGATCTTGATCGTTTTGAACAGGCCATGCAGTGTTTTCAGGAAATCCTGGTTCGCTTCCCCAAGGCAGACGCAGCCCCTGAGGCTCAGTACTATTTAGGAGTTTCGAAATATAAAGCGAGCCATGATCCGAAAGAGCTGAAATCAGGGTTGGAAATTCTTCAAAGGGATTATCCGAATAGCGAGTGGACAAAGAAGGCCCAAGTCTATTCCCTGATTCCCTAACTCCCTCGATACCTCCCCCTTCCCCCTCTTAATCTAAGAGGGGGAAGGGGGAGGTAGATTGGGGGATGAAGGGGAAAGATCAAAAGGGTGAAGCAGCGGTGACAGCAGACGGTTTGCAAACTAACTTCTAAAGAAAGGAGATCAAGATGAAGAAGCATGCGGCATGGACATGGATGTTGGTTTTATTGGCTGTAACTGTATTGGGAATGGGTCTTCCGGTCTATGGGCAGGAAAAAGCCAAACAAGAAACCCCTGCCAAAGAGATGGGGAAAGAGGCAGCTGCCTTCGCAGTGAAGCGGTTGGTTGTTGGAACGGGAGTGGAGAACGGCGAGCCCGTGGGGGTTGCGGAGACGTTTCCTGCCTCGACAGAGAAGGTCTACTGCTTTTTAGAGGCAACCGATATCGCTAAAGATACAGAGGTCTCCTTTGTCTGGTTTAATGGTGACAAAGAGCTGTCGAAATTCAGTGTGCCGCTCAAGATGGGTCCGAGGTGGAGGACCAACGCTTACAAGAATTTAAGAGGATTAAAAGGGGACTGGAAAGTAGAAATCAGGGATTCCGATGGGAAAGTGGTGAAAGACGTTAAATTCAAGGTGGAATAAATTTGCACCGTTCAGTAGCGCCAAGGTGCGCTCTTCAGGATGGGGTATAAATTCCATCTCCTAACCCCTCTTTATTTAAGGGGGGAAATAAGGGGGTACAAAAGGGAGATAATAGCAACGCAAAGCCTGGAAGAGTCCTTTTTGGGTTTGGCAATTACGTATTAATGCGTGGCACGTGGTTTCTTGTCCGGTGAGAACGACAGCCCGGAGGTCACGCCGTGGCAACGGCAAGAGGTGCTGATCAGGATGGTGCGACGAGGCTCCATCCTTTTTTTTATATTCTCGAATAAGTCCAACAGCGCCTCCGGTGAATATCCTCCAACTCCGGGCGTCAGTTGTTGGCTGCGAATCACACTCGGTTCAAAATCTCCTTTCATATCTTCTAAGATCCGATAAAGGGGCTTCGGGCGCCTTTGCTTTGTGAGCGTGCAATATTGAGCGGGTTCTGGACAGTCCTCGGGACAAAGAAAATCGGCAAGGCTGGTATAGAGATCACCCGTTTTGCCGATCACGGGGTTGGGCAGCCCAGAGAGGGGAGGGACCTGTATTGTTTTTCCACCCCAGGGCTTTGACTGAGAGAGAATGAATTCAAAAGCGAGGTGGAAAGGAACGGAGGGGATGATGTAGTCGGTCTTTCGGCCCTTTGATAGAAATTGTTTGAGATATAGCGTTCCATCGCAGACCTCGGATTCTACGGGGAGGTGAGAGACTTTTTTGAGAGCCTTTTCGCTCCGATCGACAACGATGATTTTTGCGTGGGGATTTTTCTGAAGTAGTCTCTCAGCAGCCCGGCTTCCAAAGCGACCACATCCTATAATCAGGTAAATGCGGGGATTTTCAAACATGTGAATTGCTCAGCGGTCCTTTGGGAGTTCGCAAAGCTCGATGAGAACACCACTTGAGGATTTGGGGTGGACGAAAGCGACTCTTGTGCCGTGAGCCCCGGGTCTTGGCTTCTGGTCGATCAGCGGTATTCCTTTTTCGAGATACGTTTTCACCTCCGCTTCCACATCATCCACTTCAAAACAGATGTGGTGGATACCCGGACCTTTAGTCTCCAAAAATTTGACAAGGGGAGAATCGGGCCCGGCAGGCTGGACCAATTCGATATTGGACTCTCCGATCTTGAGAAACCCCACTCTTGTCTTTTGGGCGGTTACCACCTCCACCCCTGAGAGGTTTAGACCCAGGACGTTCTGGTAGAACTTCGCTGCCTCTTCGATGTTATTCACCGCAACAGCAATATGATTAATCTTCTTAAGCATTGTTTTTCTCCTTACCCCTCACTCTCCCCCTCTCCCCCGAGGGGAGAGGGAAGGGGTGTGGCGCGATTCATGTGGTTTTCACATTCTCCCTGATGTATTGAATAATGTCTTCTGTGGAGGCGCCGGGTTGAAAGATCTCCCGAATTCCGGCTTTTTTCAGGGCGGGAATGTCTTCGACAGGGATGATCCCCCCTCCAAATACGAGAATATCTTCCGCCTTTTTTTCTTTTAGAATCTGAACAACCTTTGGAAAAAGATTGTTGTGGGCGCCGGAGAGACTGGAGAGACCTACAATGTCTACGTCTTCCTGGATGGCCGCGCTCGCAATCTGTTCAGGGGTTTGTCGTATTCCGGTGTAGATCACTTCCATCCCGGCATCTCTCAGGGCCCGTGCAATCACCTTGGCGCCCCTGTCGTGACCGTCCAATCCTGGCTTTGCAATGAGCACCCTTATCTTTCGGGCCATAAATACCTCCCTTGTGAATTCGGAATGTAGATTGCGGATTGCGGAATGATTTTAAAAACTCCGCGTTCCGAATTCCGCATTCCGAATTTGGTCACCTTTCTCGATATTCCCCAAACACTTCTCTTAGGGTGTCCGAGATTTCTCCTAATGTCGCGTAGACCTTAACGGCTTCCAAAATAGGGGGCACCACATTATCCGCGCCCTGGGCAGCTTTCTTCAGAACGGCTAAGGCCTCTCTCACCCTGGCATTGTCTCTCTCTTTCTTAACCCGTGCGAGTTTTTGCTTCTGGTATTGTTCCACTTCGGGCTTGATACGAAGGATATCTCTAAGGGGTTGCTCTTCGATCTGAAACTGGTTCAATCCGATAATGATCCGCCTTTTGGTTTCGATTTCCTTCTGGTATTGATAAGCGCTTTCGGCAATCTCTTCCTGAATATAACCTGATTCGATGGCTTTGGTCGCCCCTCCCATCGCCTCGATTTTCTCGATGTATTCCATCGACTTTTTCTCTATCTCCTCCGTAAGGGCTTCCACGGCATAAGACCCTCCGAGAGGGTCGATTAAATCGGCGACGCCGCTTTCGTAAGCGATGACCTGCTGGGTTCTCAGCGCAAGCCTGACAGAATCTTCGGTGGGCAAGGCATAGGCTTCGTCCCTGGAATTGGTATGCAGCGACTGTGTCCCTCCTAACACGGCTGCCAGGGCCTGGAAGGCAACCCGCACGACGTTGTTGTCGGGCTGCTGAGCGGTGAGCGAACAGCCGGCCGTCTGAGTATGAAACCGCAGCATACACGACTCGTCCCTTTTCGCTTTGAATCGTTCCTTCATGATTTTTGCCCAAAGCCTTCGAGCCGCCCTGAATTTTGCAATCTCTTCGATGAAGGTATTATGGCAGCAGAAAAAGAAGGCGAGCCTGGAGGCAAAAGAATCCACGTCGAGACCGGCCCGAATGGCCGCCTCCACGTAAGCGATGCCGTCGGCGATCGTAAAGGCCACTTCCTGGACAGCCGTGCAACCTGCCTCACGCATATGATAGCCACTGATGCTAATGGTGTTCCATCGGGGGACATGGTTTTTGCAAAATGCAAAAATATCGGTGACGATGCGCATCGATTCGAGGGGAGGATAAATGTAAGTTCCTCTCGCAGCGTATTCTTTCAAGATATCATTCTGAATCGTTCCTTGAAGGACGTCGCTTTTCACCCCTTGCTTTTCTGCCATAGCGAGATACATGGTCAAAAGGATAGCGGCAGTGGCGTTGATCGTCATGGAAGTGGAGACCTTATCCAAAGGGATGCCGTCAAAAAGGATCTCCATATCTCTCAGGGTGTCGATGGCGACACCCACCTTTCCAACCTCCCCGACAGATAAAGGGTGGTCCGAATCGTAACCAATCTGCGTCGGAAGGTCGAAGGCAACGCTCAAACCCGTTTGTCCGTGCTCGAGGAGATACTTATAGCGTTTATTGGTTTCCTCTGGCGTGGCAAATCCGGCGTACTGCCGCATGGTCCAGAGTCGGCCCCGGTACATGGTCGGCTGGACTCCGCGAGTGAACGGAAACTCCCCAGGAAAGCCGAAATCATCACAGTAATCCAGGTCAACGGTATCCAGGGGAGTATAAAGGCGTTTTAATTCAATATGGGAAGTGGTTTTGAATGAAGGCTCTCGTTCAGGGGACTTGGACAGGGTTTTGTAAAGGGTTGTCTTCTCCCAGCGATCCAATTTCTCTTTTATGTCTTTGGTCATAGATCACTCCTCACATCAGGGTTCAAGGATTCGAGGGGTCAAGTGTCAGTGTTTTAATCCTGGTTTTAACTCCGAACTCATAACTCCGAACTCTGAACTATTATTCATAAGGGTATGTTCCCGTGTTTCCGCCAGGGATTGGTATCGACTTTTGTCTTCAAAATATCCAGAGCCTGGATGATTTTCGGACGGGTCTCCTCGGGTTCGATGATCTCATCCACATATCCTAATTCCGCGGCCTTATAAGGACTGGCAAATTTCTCATGATATTCGGCTACCAGTTGCTGCCGCGCTTCCTTGGGATCTTTCCCCTCTTTAATTTCGTTTCGGAAGATGATATTCACTGCCCCCTCTGCGCCCATGACTGCGATTTCGGCAGTGGGGTAACAGTAATTGACATCTCCCCGGATATGCTTGCTCGACATCACGTCATAGGCTCCCCCATAACCTTTGCGGGTGATGATCGTAATCTTCGGGACGGTCGCTTCGCAGAAGGCGTACAGGAGTTTAGATCCGTGTCGAATGATTCCTCTTTCCTCCATATCCATTCCGGGGAGAAAACCCGGGACATCGACGAAGGTGACAATGGGAATGTTGAAACAGTCGCAGAAGCGAACAAATCGGCCGGCCTTCACTGAAGAATCTGGGTCAAGGGATCCGGCTAGCCAATTGGGTTGATTGGCTACAATCCCTACGGGCATCCCGTGGTAGCGGGCAAAGCCGACGATGATGTTTTTGGCCCAATCTTTCTGGACTTCAAGGAAATAGCCGTTATCCACCGTCGGCAAGATCACTTTTTTCATGTCGTACGCTTTTTTGGAATCTTCGGGGACCGCGGTTTTTAACGATTCATCCATTCGAGCGGGATCGTCCGTGCTTTCGATGACTGGCGGCTTCTCCCGATTATTCTGTGGAAAAAATCGGAGCAGTTCCTTGATAAGGCGAACGGTATCCTCGTCATCTTCTCCGGCAAAATGGGCCACGCCGCTTTTTGCCATGTGGACTCTTGCTCCTCCTAAGAGTTCAGAGGTGATAGGCCTTCCGTCGGGGGTCTCTGCTTTACCGAGGGCCGCCCGGATGACATCAGGACCCGTGATATGCATATAGCTCGTCTTCTTGGTCATGATAATGAAATCGGTCATAGCAGGGGAATAGACGGCTCCTCCCGCGCAAGGTCCCATGATGGCTGAAATTTGAGGGATCACACCAGAGGAGAGGACATTTCTCAGAAAAATATAGGCATAACCGGCAAGACTCTCTACCCCCTCTTGAATTCTTGCTCCTCCAGAATCATTTAAACCAATCATCGGGGCTCCTGTCTTCATGGCGAGGTCCATCACTTTACAAATCTTTTCCGCGAAAGCCATTCCCAAAGCGCCGCCGAATACAGTAAAATCCTGCGAAAAGACGAACGCGAGGCGGCCTTCAATCTTTCCATAACCTGTCACCACGCCGTCCCCAAAAAACTTCTTCTTCTCCATCCCAAAGTCGGTGCAACGATGGGTGACAAAACAGTCCAGTTCAACAAACGTTCCAGGATCGAAGAGAAAATCAATTCTTTCACGGGCCGTCAATTTCCCTTCTCGATGCTGTTTATCGATTCTTTCCTGACCTCCACCCAACGAAGCTTCAGATCTCCTTTTTTCAAGCTCCTTTCGAATTGCGTCGATCGATCCCATGAAAGCCTCCCCCTATAAAAATAATTTAATGCAAATTGCAAGATTAACATTGCGTAATTTTCAGTTTGATTCATTTGTTCGATTGCTAATTTTCCATTTTACAATTTCCAGTTTTCAATGATCTTCTAACTGCTCGGCCATGATTCTCTCTACCACGGAATAAGGGTCAATCCGGCGATGCATTAGGTCATCGATGATCTTGTCCCATTCTCCCTCTTTTTCGAGTTTCTCAATAAAATGGGATGTGGCTTCTGTCTTAAGGATTTCCAGAAAGGTCGTCTTGGTCCTTTCTCTCAACTTCTTCTCAAAGCCTTTACCCTGTTCCAAAGCCTGCCTATGACGATAGATCCCTTGAACCAGTTCAAAGATCCCTTTCCCCAGGGTTGCCTCTGTTTTAAAAATGAGGGGCTCCCATCCGTTGTCTCTCCTCGGACTCATCTCGAGGACCATTCTGAGATCTCGTTCCACCTTATCTGCCCCGTCGCGATCACATTTGTTGACAACAAAGAGGTCTCCGATTTCTATGATCCCAGCTTTGATTGCTTGGATATCATCTCCTGATCCCGGGACGAGGACGACAATGGAGGTATGGGCCGTGTTGACAATCTCCACTTCATCCTGCCCGACGCCCACTGTTTCAACCAGGATGATGTCCTTTCCCATCGCATCCATCACGTTGATAATATCTTGGGTCGAGCGGGAAAGGCCACCGAGACACCCGCGGGTCGCCAGGGAGCGAATAAATACGCCTTCGTCTGTGGCGTGACGCTGCATTCGGATTCGATCTCCCAAAATTGCTCCTCCGGAGAAAGGACTGGTCGGATCGACCGCCACAATCCCAACGCTTTTCCCTTCCTTTCGAAAGATGTCCACCAGTTTATCTACAATGGTGGACTTGCCGGAACCGGGTGGGCCTGTT
This sequence comes from uncultured delta proteobacterium, assembly GCA_963765435.1. Taxonomy (GTDB): domain Bacteria; phylum Desulfobacterota; class BSN033; order BSN033; family UBA1163; genus UBA1163. Next base: position 800,974 of record CAVXWK010000001.1, on the reverse strand, counting down.
ATCCCGACGATGTAGGCCCTTCCTGTCTTAGGATAAAGCTCTTTGAGTGATTCGAGGGCGCTCGGAATACGATCGTCAATGTCCCGCATTAGCCTGGAAGCGGCCCGGATATCCCCCTTCAAAATTCGTGTGGCCAGACTCATAATTTCAACAAGATACCAAAGTTAGCAAGAAGAGGCAACAGGTGAAATAAGAACGAATTGAGAGTTTAGAGTTAAGAGTTAAGAATTGAAAGTTAAGAGCCAAGCGTTTAGAATTAAAGCTCTATCGTTAAGAATTGAAATTCACAACTCATAATTCATAACTCGTAACTCTCAACTTATAACTCTATAGAGTTCTGCCTGGGACCCCGATATGCCGGGCGATGACAATCCTTTGGACCTCGGAAGTTCCTTCCCCGATGTCCAAGAGCTTCTGGTTTCGATAATGGCGTTCGACGGCATATTCCTTCATCAGACCGTATCCACCGTGGAGCTGGACCGCTTGGTTTGCTACGCGATGATACATTTCGGAGCAGAACATCTTCGCCATCGCGGCTTCCTTCGAGAAGGGACGATGCTGCTCGCATAGCCAGCAGGCCTTGTAGAGCAGGAGCCTTGCCATCTCGATCTCTGTTGCCATGTCTGCGAATTTGAAGGCATTTACTTGAAATGAGGCTATGGGTCTTCCGAATTGTTCCCGCTGCTTCGCGTATTTAAGAGCCAATTCAAAAGCACCCTGTGCGCCCCCCAAGCCCATGGCTGCAATGCTGAGCCTTCCAGCATCCAGTGTGGCCAGCATCTGATGGAGCCCATCGCCACGCTTGCCGAGAAGATTCTCCTTAGGCACCTTGCAATCCGTGAAGTAGAGTTCGCCGGTGTTGGAGGCTCTCCAGACCATCTTGCCGTGCATTATCTGCGTTGTGAAACCAGGGGTTCCGTTGGGAACTAAGATACAGGAGAGCTCATTCCTTCCATCCGTCCGCTTTCCGGTGACCGCTTGAACCACGCAGACTTTACTGATGTCGGTGGCGGAATTACTGATGAAGATCTTCGAACCATTGATCACCCAGTGGTTCCCTTCCAGGTTTGCCGTCGTTCTCGAGGCACCTGCGTCAGACCCGGCGTTCGGTTCTGTCAGCCCAAAGGAGGAGAGGGCCTCCCCTTTGCAGAGAACGGGCAGCCATTCTTTTTTTTGGCTTTCATTTCCGTAGTAATAAATGGGCGCAATCCCCAAAGAGTTGCCCGCCGCGAGCGTAGCAGCCTGAGAGCCGTCGACTCGCGCGATCTCTTCAACTGCGATAATGTAGAAGAGATAACCGAGATCGCCTCCGCCATATTCTTCAGAAACAAAGAGGCCGAAAAGGCCAAGCTCGCCCATTCGCTTTGTCAGGGCATAGGAGAATTCTTCTTTGTCATCAAGCTCCTGGGCAATGGGGGCGATCTCTTTCTCGGCAAAGGTTCTCACCATGTTTCGTAGAATCTGTTGCTGGTCTGTCAAATCGAAATTGAGCGGCATACAGACCTCCCAATACCGAAAGTGGAAAGTGGTGAGTGGTAAGTGGTTCAATACCACATTCCACCTACGACTGTCCACGTTCTATTCTTGGTAAGGCACCCAGTAGTAGTCGAGCACCGTGTTTGTGGGATTCTTCGTCCTGAACCCCGCTTTGACCTTCATCCCGATATAGGGTTTTCCGTATAGTAGATAGCTTTTTGGGATTGTCGCCAGGCCCGGGATTTCCACGTCGACTTGCCAATAAGGAGTAGAAAGTTCAATCCCCGTACCTGCATAAACCACTTCGGTGAAAGTATAAATTTTGCCGATGACAGGGTTGGGCAACGTCTTCCAGACCATTTCCGTATGGCAGTCCGGGCAATGACCCCGGGGCGGAATCCAGAGGCGGTTTTCCGGACAGTCCCTGTTGGGACAGAGGGTGGCTCGCAATTCTCCTTTCCTGAGGCCTTCGAAAAAAGGAGACAACATCCCGTAGGTATGGATGTGGGTAATTGATCGGGGCCATTCAATCACTGTAGCTGGCTCGGTTTGGCGAATCCTGGTAGCTCGACCAATGAACTTTATCTCTTTTCTTTTCTTCGTCTTGACCTTTCTGTTGGCTTGGAGTTTTTTCTTCACCTGGAATTTCTTCTTTTTTGTTGTTCTTGTTGCTCTTGTTGTTTTCTTTGCCATGGGGACTTTCCTCCTTTACCCCGTTAGAAATAGCGCCCCGCTATTTATCGAGTAGGGTTGAAACTCAAAATCCTTCCAGCGAGGTTTAATGTGCCTCTGGAATTTCTAATGGGGTTTACCCTGACCACTTTGTAGGTTCATCCATCTTATAGCTTGTGCATTAGCCACAGGTTTACCAGCTCTTTCTAAGAATACCCACAGTCACATGGGAACCAACGCCCGCATGGGAGACCCACAGGGCCTGTTTGCTGCCTTCGGGAATCTGCAAGCTCTGCCAATCCTTGGGTTTTTCTTTACCCCATTTCTTCCAGATCTTGGGATCACCATGAAATTTGTCGTATTTTTGCTGCAACTGCCATAGGCACTCAGCAGCCTGAAAGATACCCGTTGCCCCGACTGCATGCATTGTTCCTATCAGTCCACCCGATAGGTTGGAAGGACATTTTCCAGGTTTCCCTGTATTGGGATTGGTGTAATAGGCATCTCCAGACTCAATGTAATCTTGCTCCTGGCCATAAGGCCTGAGCCCGATATCCCCATAGGTCTGTAAGTCACTGATGGTAAAGGCATCGTGAAGTTCTACCAGATCCATCTCCTCAAGGGGATTCTTGATGCCAGCCATACGATAGACCAGCCAGGCTGCAAACCGAGCAGCCAAGAAACTCTCGAATCCTGGATACCTTGCTCCTTCTTTTGAATAAAGGTCTTTATAAGTCTCCGGAGTTTCGTTAGGAAGAAGGGGAACTTCCATATGTCTTCGATCAGCCACCCTCAGGGTATGTGTTCCGCCACAGATAAATAGTTCACAGGGATGGTCCGTTAACTTGTAAGCTGTTTCTTCATCACAGACCAGTACACAGGCTGCCCCAGCGCTCATGGCGCAGCATTCAAGAAATCGCAACGGATAGGCGGAAATGGGGCTAGCCAAGACTTCCTCGACCGTATATTTCCCTGCTTGGTGGGCATAAGGGGAGGAGCAGGCGTAGCCATGGTTTTTGACTGCTATTTTTGCTCGGGTGACTTCGGATACCTTAAACGTCTCAGCAAAACGATTTGCCATGGGGGCATAATAGGATGAGTAAATTCGGCCCAAGCGAGTTTCAAAATCCTTACAGGCCGCTGTCGCAATATAATAGTTACCGGTCCGGGTATCCACTTCATCCATGCGCTCCCAGCCGGCAGCCAGGGCCACATTGGCATAACCCGAGGCCACTGCCATGGCTGCAGCAAGTATCGTTGAACCTCCGGTAGCGCCTCCTGTTTTGATACCTAAATTATGAAGAGGGTCCAGCCCCAAATAGTCATGGATCTTAGCCTCACAGAGCAGTTGATCTTGAAAGTGGTCGGCGAACTCACCGTATGCTGCGAAGTTGATTAGCCCCTTGACCTCCGAGGGGTCCCTTTTCAAATCATTATCCTCTAACATATTCTTGAAGGCGATCATGACCAGTTCTTCCAGCTTATATTCTGGAAAGTATTTCTTATAGGCCGTTGTCCCTCCGGCCACGACAAAAACTTTCCGATTCCATTTTGGAACCCTTAAATTTCCTTCTTTAAATGTTATCATGCTTATTCCTCCTCGATTTGAGCTTTGGAGTTTTAACTGCGGGGTTTGATATTCTCACGGGCCCATGTAACAGCCTCTTCGATAGATGTGCCGGGAGCAAAGATGGCTCTGACTCCACATTGTGTGAGGGCAGGGATGTCCTCCTCAGGGACAATCCCCCCTCCAAAGACCACGATATCTTCTGCTCCTTTTTCTTTAATAAGTTCAATCACCCTTGGGAAAAGATAATCATGGGCCCCGGCCAGGCTGGATAATCCGATGGCGTCGACATCCTCTTGGATGGCAGCCGCCACAATTTGCTCGGGTGTTTGATGAAGCCCTGTATAGATCACCTCAAAACCGGCGTCCCTGAACCCCCTTGCAATGACCTTTGCTCCCCGATCGTGCCCATCCAAGCCGGGCTTTGCAATTAGGATGCGGACCTTCCGTTCCGGACTCGTCATTTTTACCTTACCCTTTTCTTTGTCACCAGTTCTCAAATGCGGCTTTCGGAATAAAAAAGTATTTGATTTAAATCCGGATTCCGCATTCTACATTCCGCAATCTAGAAGTATCCCGGGTCTGTGTATATCCCAAAAACATCTCTCCACACGTCACAGATTTCCTGGATGGTGGTATATTCCCTCACGGCATCGATAATGTGAGGCATGAGGTTTTCTCCGTCTTGAGAAGCCTCCCGAATTTCATGGAGGTACTGTTTCACTTTTCGATTGTCTCGCGACTGCTTCACCTCGTGGAGACGTCTTAGCTGCCTTTCTTCAATCTCCGGTTTCATCCTCCAGATCGGAATCGGGGGATGGTCCGTCACATACTTATTGACCCCGACAATGGTCTTTTCTCCCGAGTCAACCTGTCTCTGGAACTTGTAAGCAGAATCGGCGATTTCGGATTGTGGATACCCTCTCTCAATGGCCGTTACCATTCCTCCCATTTCATCGATTTTTCGTATATACTCCCACGCCTGTTCTTCAATTTGACCGGTAAGGGCCTCGATAAAATACGAGCCCGCCAGCGGGTCAATGGTATTCGTCACGCCAGTTTCCTCTGCCAGGATCTGTTGCGTCCGCAGCGCGACGGTCACCGCTTCCTCTGTGGGGATGGCATAGGTCTCGTCAAGGGAGTTTGTATGAAGCGATTGAGTTCCTCCTAATACGGCTGCCAATGCCTCGCAAGCGGTTCGAACGACATTGTTATAGGGTTGCTGTGCGGTCAAGGAGCAGCCGGCGGTTTGCGTGTGAAAGCGAAGCGTCCAGGAGCGTGGATTTTTCGCCATGAACCGCTCTTTCATAATTTTAGCCCACATCCTTCGAGCCCCTCTGAACTTGGCCATTTCTTCAAAGAAATCGATATGGGCATCGAAGAAGAAGGAAAGTCTTGGAGCAAACTCATCGACGTTGAGTCCTCTTTCGATCGCTGCTTCAACGTAGGCGATTCCATCAGCCAGGGTAAACGCAAGCTCTTGAACCGCTGTCGCCCCTGCTTCACGGATGTGATACCCGCTGATGCTGATCGTGTTCCAGCGCGGTACTTCTCTTGTGCAATACTCAATCGTATCCACAATGATTCGTAGAGAAGGCTTGGGGGGGAGCATAAAGGTCTTTTGAGCAATGAATTCCTTTAGCATGTCATTCTGGATCGTTCCCCCAATTTCCTTCTTGCTGACGCCTTGCTTCTCCGCCATCACAATATACATGGCCAGCAGGATGGAGGCAGGCGGATTGATGGTCATGGAGGTAGTGACCTTATCCAACGGAATACCTGCGAAGAGAATTTCCATGTCTTTAAGGGTGTCGACCGCCACCCCGCATTTCCCGATTTCACCTCTCGACATTGGAGAATCACTGTCATAGCCCATCAGGGTGGGGTAGTGAAAGGCGATGGAGAGACCGGTTTCACCGTGAGCCAGCAGGTAGTGGAAGCGTTTGTTCGTTTCCTCCGGACCTCCCAGGCCGGAGAACATTCGCATGGTCCAGAGCCTCCCTCGATACATAGAAGACTGAACTCCCCGGGTGAAAGGATAGACACCCGGAAGGCCAATGTCTCTGGAATAGTCGATGTCTTTTAGGTCTTCCGGTGTGTAGAGACCCTTGATCTCCATATCGGAAACCGTGGAGAAGCGGGGGAGGCGCTCAGGGGTTTCAGAGAGGAGTTTTGACATATCCCCGATCCATCTTTCCTTATCCTGTTCAATCCTCTTAAGTTTGTCTTTTTTGGACACTCCGTTTGCCCCTTTGAAAAAGATCAATTAACAGTGGAAAATGGTCATTTCAAAATTATCATTTCAAAATGCTAATTTTTCAATGCTAAATTTGCATTTAGCATTGATCTGCTATATTTCAATGCCCTTTCGAGCTGAAACTCCGTTCTTAAAATAGTGCTTTCGCTCCACCATTTCTGTAACAAGATGGGCCCGGTCCATCACCTCTGGTCGGGCGTTTCTTCCTGTCAGAATGAGTTCAACTCCGCCGGGCTTGGTATCAAGAACGTGAAGAAAATCGGTGAGAGGGATCAATCCATAGTCAAGGGCCACATTGATTTCGTCGAGGATAATGATGTCATACTCTTCGTCGGCGATGGCTTTTTTGGCTAGGGCAAATCCATCTTGAATTAATTTTATGTCAACGGGATCTGGATTCGTTTTTGAAACAAAAGTCTCCCGACCCATCTGCTTAATCGTCAGGTATGGAGAGAGCTTTTTGTAAGACTCGATTTCTCCATACCCGATGTTTCCTTTCATAAACTGGATGACCAAGACCTTCAGTCCATGACCAACGGCCCGAAGGGCAAGTCCTAATGCAGCAGTGGTCTTGCCCTTTCCATTCCCGGTGTAGACCTGGATTAGACCCTTTTCCATGGAAGCGACGTACGATGAACGGTGGATTCCCGACTCCGCAGAGATCGGCTTCAAACCGTCCTCTGCCAGGCCCGGGCTAACAGACTTCTTTGATTTCGGCGATGATCTGTTCGGTCTTGAAACCCCTCAGACTGATGGCACCCGAGGGGCAAGTGGCATTGCAGGCCCCGCATCCCTTGCAGAGCGCTTCGTTAACGGTCATCACTTTTCGGTAAGGATCCATTTTCAGGGCCCTGAATTCACAGATCTGTTCACAGAGACCGCAGCCAGCACAGAAGGAGACGTCCACCACAGAAGTGATGGGCTCGATCTTGACTCTTCCTGCAAAGAGAGGAATGGTTGCACGAGAGGCTGCCCCATGGGCTTGTGATAGGGTATCGGCAATATCTTTTGGCCCTTGGCAGGTTCCAGCCAAAAAGATTCCATCCGTGGCCGTGTCGAGGGGCCTTAACTTGGGATGGGCTTCTAAATAGAAACGATCGGGACTTTGGGAGAGCTTGAGAAGACTGCGGACGCTATTGGCATCCTTTCGCTGTGTGAGGCCCGTTGCCAGGACAACCAGGTCGGCCTCTTCTTCATAGGGCTCCCCCAAGAGCTCGTCGTCTGCCTTGACGATCAATTTCCCGGATCGTTGATAAATCTCAGATGGGGTTCCCTTCCTGTAGAGAACTCCTTTTTTCTGGACTTGCTCATAGAACTGTTCGTATCCTTTTCCGAAAGCTCTGATGTCGATATAGCAAACGGTAACCCGCGCATCGGGGATTCGATCCTTGACGAGAGAGGCTTGTTTGGCTGTATACATACAACAGACTCTGGAGCAGTACTCATTGCCCACCGTCTTGTCTCTCGACCCAACGCATTGGACAAATACGATATTCTTCGGTTCTTTGCCGTCGATCTGAATCTTCCCTTGAGTGGGCCCGCTGGCCGAGAGCAGCCTTTCAAATTCAAGGCCAGTCATCACATTTTTATAAAGCCCATATCCAAACTCAGGTTTTAGTCTGGGATCGAAGGGGTCATAACCCGTGGCCACGATGATCGTCCCGATATCGAACTGGCGTTCCACCCCTACCTGCTCAAACTCAACCGCTCCTTCCGGGCAAATCTCTCGGCACTTTCCACACTCCCCCTTTTGAAGGAAGAGACAGTTTTGCGGATCGATGGTGTAGATGAAAGGGACAGCAAGAGGGGAGGGGAGATAGATCGCTTTTCTCTCGGCCAGTCCCATATTGAATTCACTCGGAACCGTGACTGGACAGACGTCTTCGCATTTCTTGCATCGGGTGCATTTTTCCGGATTGATGTATCTAGGGGTCTGCCTCACCCTGACCTTAAAATTGCCCACAAATCCTTCCACCTCTTCGGCTTCACTCTGGGTGAGAACGTGAATGAGGGGATGGTTTCCAACTTCTTTCAGTTTCGGAGAGAGGATGGTCGAGGTCTCCTCCAGATTGGGGAAAGTTCGATCCAATTGCGCGAGATGACCTCCCAGGGTCGGTGATTTTTCTACCAGGTAGACTTCAAAGCCTGAATGGGCGATATCGAGGCTCGCCTGAATTCCGGCAATGCCGCCACCAATAACTAACACAGAAGGAGTGACTCCCACTTCCTTCTCATCCAAGGCTTCGTCGAGGGAGACTTTGGCAACCGCCGCAGCGATCAGATCCATCGCCTTCTTCGTGGCGTCCTCTTTGCTCGCATGAACCCAGGAACACTGCTCACGGATGTTGGCCATTTCAAAAAAGTAGGGATTGAGCCCGGCGGAGTGAACGGCTTTACGGTAAGTCGGTTCGTGCATCCGGGGTGAGCAAGCGGCCACGACCACCCGATCAATGCCGTTGTTTCGGATATCGTTCTTGATCAGATCCTGGCCGGGATCGGAGCACATATACTGGTAGGTTCTGGCGACAGCGACATGGGGAAGGGTCTGGGCAAAGGCCCTCACCTTTTCAATATCTACTGTCGCAGCAATGTTGATACCGCAATGACAGATATAAACACCGATTTTCATAGCTACCCTCAACTCTCGACTTTCGACTCTCCACTTTCGGATTTTCTTCCTTTTGCTACAAAGGCGCAGGCCATCGAAGCTGCACCACTGGCCTGTGCCACTGTGTCCGGAATATCTTTGGGCCCCTGGCAACAACCTGCTAGGAAGATCCCATCCACTCCCGTCACAATGGGATCGAGCCCTGGAGCCTCTGCGTAAAATCGGTCAGAAGATTTCTCCAACTTGAGGATGTCTTTTAGAAGATCATCCTCCTTTCGGGGGACGAGTCCTGAAGCCAGGACGACCAGGTCTGCTTCTAATTCGAAAGGTTCTCCCAAGAGGGTATCCTCGGCCCTGACCACCATTTTCCCATTTCTTCGATAGATCTCAGAGGGATTCCCCCGTCTGTAGACGATCCTCTCTTTTTGAACCCTCTCGTAAAATTCTTCAAATCCTTTTCCAAAGGCCCTCACATCCATGTAGAGGACGGTGATATTGGCATCGGGAATCTTATCCCTGAGGAGATGGGCTTGCTTAGCCGTATACATACAGCAGACCCTTGAGCAGTATTCATTGCCCGCTGATTTATCCCTCGACCCAACGCAATGAATAAAGACCACCTCTTTGGGCTTCTTTCCCTGGATGATGATTTCACCTTTGGTGGGGCCGGAGGCGGAGCAGAGCCTCTCTATCTCGAGACCATGAAGGACGTTGGGATACTGCCCATATCCAAATTCGGGTTTCAGTTTTGGATCGAAGGGATCGAAACCAGTGGCAACAATGATGGATCCCACGTGAAGCTCAACGAGCTCTTCCTTCATTCCGTAATTAATCGCTTTGGGCTGGCAGGCCTTGGCGCATTCTCCGCAATCCGAACATCCTGCGCAATTGAGACAACGCTTTGCGTCCTCTATCGCCTCTTCCGCGGTGAGGCTGGCGGCGACGGGTTTCACCATATCGGGCAGGACTTCTCGCTCCATCCTCTTTGAATAGGGAAGGAGGCTCTTTAAGGGTGAGATTTGTGTCCCTTCGGACTCCCTTCCTTGAAGGAGGTCTTCTCCGCGAAGGTATCGGTCAATCGAGATGGCTGCCTTTCTTCCATGGGCCATCGACTCAATAATGGTCCCGGGCCCGGTCACCATATCTCCGCCCGCGAAGATTCCTTTCAGGCTGGTTTCGAGCGAAATGGGGTTGGCCTGAATCGTTCCTCTTCTCGTCTTCTTCAAGCCTTTAAAAGCGCAGAGGATTGGTTCTGCGGCGGTGACACCTCCGGCGATAAAGATCGCATCATACGATTGCGTCAGCGTTTTCGGAGAGACGTCCTTTCCCACCCGGGTATTGCATTTGACCTCTATTCCCATCTTACCGATCACAGAGAGGTCCTTTTCCACCACCTGCTTCGGAAGACGATAGGAAGGGAAACCGTGAGTGAGAAGACCACCCAACTCACCTTTGGATTCAAAAAGAGTGACACCGTAACCTATTTTTCTCAGATCGTATGCGGCGGTGAGGCCGGATGGCCCTCCGCCCACGATCGCTATCTTTTTTCCCTTTTCTTCGGGAGGTGTAAATTCAAACTCAGGTTCTTCAACGTGGTCGACAAGGAACCTCTTGAGATGACAGATGGAAATCGGTCGGTCCTTCTCAATCCGCTTACACTCCCTTTCACACGGATGAGCGCAGGCATACGCCAAAATTCCGGGGAAGGGGAGTTTCTCCCTCACCAGCGCAAGCGCCTCTTTGAACTTGCCTTGAGAGATAAGGGCCACATAGCCATGGGAATTGCAGTGAAGGGGACAGGTGGCCGTACAGGGGGAAGTCCCCCGGCGATCCATCGTATATTTAAGCGGAACGGCCTGGGGGAAGGAGATATAGATTGCTTTCCTATTTCCCAATCCCATGTCAAATTCGTTGGGGAGGGTGACGGGGCATTGAGCTGCGCAGTCACCACAACCCGTACATTTGGTGACATCGACAAAACGGGGTTTCTTCCTGACCGTAACCTTGAAATTTCCAGCCTTCCCTTCAATCCTAACGATCTCTGAGTAGGTGAGAAGGTTGATGTTAGGATGATTCGCCGTATCAACCATTTTGGGCGTGCTGATACAGGCAGAGCAGTCCAGAGTGGGAAAGGTCTTATCCAATTGGGCCATATGGCCCCCGACGCAAGTTTCCTTCTCCACTAAATGGACTTTAAACCCCTTGTCGCCGATATCCAGAGCAGCCTGCATGCCCGCAATACCGGCCCCGATGACTAGGATTTCGGGAATGACTTCTCTCGTCTCTTCGTTCTTCATTTGTTCCATTTGATTGACCTTCAATTGTAATTCCGTATTTCTTGCTGAACCATCATTTCAATTTCCCAATCAAGGCAGAGGCGATCGTATTCTTCTGGATCTCTTTTGTGCCCTCGTAGATTTCCGTAATCTTCGCATCCCGGTAGAAACGCTCGACTTCGTACTCGGTGATGTAGCCATAGCCTCCGAAGATCTGGATGGCTTCGTCCGCGACCTCTACCGCAGTCCTTCCGGCAAACATCTTGGCCATAGAGGTTAACTTCGGGTCGATCCTCTTCTGGTCATAGTTCCAGGCGGCCTTGTAGACGAGGAGCCTGGAAGTCTCGATCTTGGTTGCCATATCCGCCAGCTTGTGCTGGGTGATCTGAAAATCGGCCAGTTTCTTTCCGAACTGCTCTCTCTGCTTCGCATAGTCCAGGGCCCGGTCAAAAGCCCCCTGGGCGATGCCAAGAGCCTGGGCAGCGATCTCGATCCTGCTTTCATCGAAAAATTCAAGCACCTGATAGAACCCCTTATTTTCTTCGCCAAGAAGATGGGTTAAGGGAACTCTGACATCATTGAAGGAGAGTTCAACCGTCGATGTCATTCGGATGCCCATCTTGGGCATGATCTCAGTCGTCTCCAGCCCCTTTGTCGCTTTTTCAACAAGGATCGTGCATTGACCGCGATACGGAGGCTTCACACCGGGATCGGTCTGGCAGAGAACAACAAAGAAATCCGCCAGGCTCCCATTGGTGATGAATGTCTTGGTTCCATTAATGATAAAGGCTCCTCCCTGCTTCACCGCCGTGGTGGCCATTGCGGTGATATCACTCCCGTGGTCTGGTTCTGTGTAGGCGCCGGCAGAGATAAATTCTCCCTTCGTGACCGGAATGAGATACTTCCTCTTCTGCTCATGGGTTCCGAAACGGAGAACCACCTCGGAAGAGAAATCAACAAGGCTCAGAGCGATGCCGACTCCCGAGTCTCTCCGGCAGAGTTCTTCGACGATCAGGGCATTCTCAGTAATCCCATAACCCTGGCCGCCGTACTCCTCCGGGAAGTGAATGCCTACGAATCCCAGTTTGCAGGCCTTTTTCCACAGTTCCCTGGGGAAGGCATGGTTCTCCTCCCACTCCAGGATCTTCTCCTTGTCAAACTCTCCCTGGGCGAACTCCCTGGCAGCTTTCTGAATGTCCTTCTGCTCTCCGGTTAATTCAAAATTCATCTTCTCTCACCTAATGATAACTTACTATAATGCATTATGAAAATCGTATCGTTCATCGTTTTTACTTAACTCTTTTTGAGCTCCTTGAGCTTTTCTTTCAAAACGGGGACAAACTTGAACAGGTCTGCCACAATACCGTAGTTAGCAACACTAAAGATAGGGGCTTTTGGATCTTTATTAATCGCGATCACTGTCCCTGCACCTTTCATCCCTGCCACATGCTGAAACGCGCCGCTGATCCCGATGGCAACGTAAACTTTCGGTTTCACGGTTTTGCCTGAGGTTCCTACCTGGCGGTCTTTGGGCAGCCACTTCTTATCCACAACAGGTCTGGAACAGGAGAGTGCCCCTCCCAGCATGTCAGCCAGCTCTTTGACAAGCGGTATGTTCTCTGCTTCTTTAATTCCTCTTCCGACAGAGACCAGGACATCGGCCTGAGTAATATCCACTTCACCCACTGCGGCTTCCACGTACTGGAGGAAGCGCTTGGCCAGACCTTCGTCCGTCAATGGAGAGGGGATGGAAACGATTTCACCGGGAAAAGCCTCCTTTTCCACCACCGGAAAGCCGCCGGAACGAAGGGTAATCATATAGGGCCCGCTTTTCAAAAAGGAAACGGCTGCGTTAACCTTTCCTCCATAAAGTTGACGAGTAAGCGCAAAGCTCTCTCCGGCTACGTCGACCCCGATACAGTCTGTGGCAAGGGGCATCTTGAGTTGTACTGCCAGTGCCGGAGCGATATCCATTCCCATGGCGGTATGTCCGATCAGGGTCAGGGATGGCTTCCTCTCTGTGATCAGTTGGGTGAGAACCTTCTGATAGGTCTCTGAGTTGAATGCCTCAAGACGATCGTCTTCAACAAGAAGGACTCGATTGGCTTTTGGTTTGAGGGCTTCCGCCAATTTTTTTACACCCTTGCCCAGAAGGGCGACCTCGACCTCTGCTCCCATCCCCTCGGCCAATTGCCTCCCCTTGGAAAGGACCTCCCATGTTATATCTCGCAACTCTCCCTGCCGATGCTCTGCTAAGGCGATGATCTTCTTCATCAGCTGAGCCCTCCTTTATCTTTCAGAATGTCGGAAACCTTCGATGCTATGTCTTCCGGCTTCCCCTCCAACATCTGCGCTCCTTCGCCCACTGGAGGAAGGAAGATCTTTTCCAGCTGGAGATACGAACCGGGGACGCCGACATCTTCTGGCTTCAAGTTGAGATCCGAAACACCAAAGGTCTTAATCTCTTTTTTGGCCACCTTTCGAATACCCATGATCGAGACATACCGGGGTTGGTTGATTCCAGTTTGAATCGTCAAGACAGCGGGAAGGTCGACTTCAACCACCTCCTCTAACCCTCCTTCCAGCTCTCGATGAACCTTCATCTTCTTTTCCTGAACTTCGAGAGAGTTAACGAGAGAGACATGAGGAATTCCTAAGATCTCGGCCAGGGCAACTCCGACTTGTCCAAACCCGTCATCTTCAGCTTGTACGCCTGCGAAAACCAGATCATGAGGGATTTTTCGGACCGCCTCTGCCAACGCCTTTGCCGTGGCGAAACCGTCTGACCCCACAAACGCAGGGTCGGTCAACCGGACGGCATCATCGGCGCCCATGGCCATACATTTCCGCAGGGATTCGTTTGAGTCTTCCCCTCCCATGGAGACCACCGTTACTGTGCCGCCCATTTTTTCCTTGAGCATAATGGCTTCTTCAATGGCATAGTTGTCCCACTCGTTGAGATCGAATACCAATCCGCTTCTTTCGATGTCCTTCCCCGATTTGTCGATGACGACATCGGCATCTGCCGTTTCCGGGACCCTCTTTACACACACGATAATGTTCATTCCATTTCCCCCTTTCTTGGAATCCCTCTTTCCGCTCGACAACAAGGGGAGAGAGAGGGATTACTTAGTTTGCTTTTAACCTTTCGACTTTGACCGAACTGATCCCTCTGTCATCAACGAGGGGACAGGGATAAGGAGCAGTGATGACCCCCGGAACAGGTTTTGAGGAAAGTCTCACTTTCATCCTCAAGGAATGTCCCCCATGGGTTGAGACCTGGATGACTTCCTCCTCCTCGATCTTAAGGTTTCCGGCATCCTCTTCGTTCATTTCCAGGTAAGGCTTTTCAGAGACCGCTTTCAAGGCATCGCTCTTAGAACTCAGAAAACCGGATTGGAAAAGCGAAGGCCTCTGGATCAACTGGAAAGGATAGCCTTCCGGAATCGGAGGTCCCGGTGTCTTCCCAGCCGGTATCAGTTTCGCCTTTCCGCCTGAAAAACCGTCAGCATAGAGGTAAGAGGCATTATTGGGCCATTGCATTCCATCCTGGATACCCCGGTAATGGGGGATCTGACGACAGATTTCTTCAAAGATGGCCTCGGGCGTTTCTCCTGGCACAGGACATTCGAGGAGGCGCAACAGGTTCAAGAAGATCTCGAAATCCGGTCTTGACTGGTTTCGGGGCGGGCGAAGAGGATTCAACTTCTGAACCCTCCGCTCCAGGTTGGTGTACGTTCCGCTCTTTTCCACAAAAGCACTTGCAGGGAGGACAACATGGGCCATCTTTGCGGTCTCCGTCATAAAGAGGTCCTGAACGATAAGACATGGAAGGTTTTCCAGGGCTTTCTTCAGTTGCTGAGCATCGGAATAAGTAATGAGAGGGTTTTCTCCGACGATATAAGCAGCCCTCAGCTTTCCTTCCTCTGCCTTTTGAAGGAAGTGTTTCCATCCCCACCGGCTTCCTTTTACACCTTCCCCTATATCGATGGCTCCCTGGGCATTGCATTTGTCGAGAAGTATAAGAATCCCTGAGGATTCCTTTCCGATATGACCCGTGATCAGGGCAAGGTTGGAAGCGGCCGTGGCGACCTCTTTTGAGGCGACGTGGGACCAGAGACCAGAACCGATCAGAATCATGGCCTTCTTGGCCTGCGCAAATGCCCTGGCTGCCTTTTCAATTTCTATCTTCTTTGCCTCCGGAAGGGTCCCGAGCGATTCATCTGAGGCGGCCATTTTCTTTATCAATTCTTCTATCCCTTGGGTTCGCTCTTTGATAAACCCTTTATCCTCAAGGCCTTCTCTCAGTAAGGTTCCGATCATGGCGTTGAGCAAGGAGACCTCCATCCCCGGTTTCGTCGTGAGCGTCACGCTGGGATGAAACATGGGAGAAATCTGCGTGGCTCGGCTGAGGCCGATATCATGAGAGCCGAGTACGATCAACTGAGCCCTGTTCCGCCGGATGGCCAGATGGATCTCATTCTTGATGATCGGGTGAGTGGCTGCAGGGTCTACACCGATCAGGAGAATACAGTCGGCTTTCCGGATCTCTTGGATCGAATTGGTAGAGGCGGCCATACCCAATGTCTTTGCCAGACCCTCTGTCAGGCCGCTGTAGGCGCTGTCGCCGCCGTAACCGATCTGATCTGTTCCGATTGCCTCTCGAAATAACTTTTGAAACAGATAATACTCCTCGTTGGTCAGCCGGCTTGAGGCCATAGCCCCGATCGCCTGGGGACCATGCTTGTCTTTAGTCTCTTCAATCTCACGGATTACGAATTGCAGGGCCTCATCCCAAGAGGCCTCTTTGAAAGACCCGTTCGCTCTTAAAAGAGGGGTTTTGATCCTTTCAGGATGATCGACGAAGTCCCAGCCGAACCTTCCCTTGACGCAGAGGTTTCCGTCGCTTGGGCCTTTGGCAGGATCGGAGAAGACCCTTTTGACTTCTCGATCCTTCGAGCCTATGGTGAGAAGGCAGCCGCAACCGCAGTAAGGGCAGGGGGTGGTCGTCTCCTTCAACTCCCACGATTTGGCCGCATAGTCGAAACGGTCGCTGGTAATGGCCCCCACCGGGCACGTATCCATGCACTGGCCGCAAAATTCGCATTCCATCGGGCGATGAAAGTCGGTATCGATAGCTGTCTTGATCCCCCTACGGGTAAAAGAGAGTTCTCCCACTCCCTGAACCTCGTCACAGATGCGAGCACATCGGCCGCAGAGAATACATTTATCGGAGTCTCTCTGGAGGAGAAGAGATCGATCGTCGGCAGGGGATCTCACCGGCTCCCACGGATAGCGTGTCTCTTCCACCCCGTATTCATAGATCAGATTCTGGAGGTCACATTCGCCTTCTTTTTCGCAGCGGGGACAGATCATCGGATGGTTGAGCAGAATGAACTGGAGCTGCAACCGTCTCGATTCAGAAATTTTTGGAGATTGAGTCGTGATCTCCATCCCGTTTCTTGCGGGGGTGAAGCACGACGGCAAAAGCTCGGACTTTCCTTTCTGCTGAACGACACAGAGGCGGCAGGCCCCAAAGGGAATGAGCCTTCGGTCGTGGCAGAGGGAGGGAATCCGGATCCCCGCAGATTGAGCCGCCTCGAGGATGGTCTTCCCCTTCTCAACCTCAATCTCGATTTCATCAATTCTTAGTTTAATCATCTGATTTGCCATAGCAGTTGCTTCCCTTTAAAGTGAACGTCGAACTTCAAATCAAATTAGCTGTGTGAAATCACTTCTTAAAATCCCTCCCGGCCTCCCTTTTGTATAGACCGGAGAGATGGGTAACAGATGTGCCGGAGACATAGGTAACACTTTGTGTGGCATAATTTCCGAGAGATTGCATTTAAGGAGGAGATTATGCCATGGAAAGAGGTTAGCCTTATGTCGTTGCGTCGGGAGTTTGTTCAACTGACCCAAGGGCCTAAAATGAGCTTGGCTGAATTGTGCCGTAGGTTTAATATTAGTCGTAAGACGGGATACAAATGGTTGACTCGTTACAAAGAAGGAGGTGTAAAAGGGCTGCAAGACCGATCCCGCAGGCCTCACCGAATTGTCTTGAAGGTAAGGGAAGTGCACGAAAAGGCGCTTCTGCATTTGCGGAGAACCCATCCCACTTGGGGAGCGCGTAAACTTCGGCGGAAGTTGCAAGAGATGAGAATAGAACCTGTTCCTGCTTGCAGTACCATTACTACCTTTCTTCATCGTCATGGGTTGATTATCCCAGGCGGGGGGCGTCAGGACTGGCGGCGATTTGAATCCCCTGCTCCCAATGCTTTGTGGCAGATGGATTTTAAGGGCCCCGTATCGACCTTGGCGGGTCCGTGTCACCCCCTGACGGTCCTGGATGACTATTCGCGGTTTAACCTCTGCCTTAAGGCGTTGCCGAGCCAACAGGGGTCTGGGGTGCAGAGCACCCTGGAGAAGACCTTCAAACGCTATGGCCTTCCGGACGTTTTCTTGATGGATAATGGACCTCCTTGGGGCAATGACTCGGAGTACCGCTATACGACGTTGACGGTTTGGCTGCTTCGCTTGGGAATCCGGGTAAGTCATAGCCGCTCGTATCATCCACAAACCTTGGGCAAAGATGAACGGTTTCATCGGACCTTGGAAGAAGAGCTTCTCAGACGTTACCAATGGCAAGATCCCGTTCATCTTCAAGGAAAATTTGATCCCTGGAGGGATCAGTACAATTTTGAGCGACCCCATGACGCGTTGGATTTGGCGGTACCGGCTTCTCGGTATCGGCCCAGTCTGCGAAATATGCCCGAAATACTGCCTCCTATCGAATATCCAAGCGGCATGGAGGTTCGTAAAGTCCAAGACAAAGGGTATTTCTTCTTTCGAGGTAAAACATTTTGGGTCAGTCGCGCCTTTTATAGATATCCCATCGGGATCAGGCCTATGGCAACAGACGGTTTGTTTGAAGTGATGTTCTGTCATGAAGTCATCAGTAAGATTGATTTGAGAAGTTCTTCTTAACCTGTTACCTATGTCTCCGGTACGCTTGTTACCCATGTCCCCAGTCCGTACACCTTTGGCAAAGGGAGGAGATAGAGATTCCCCCTTTGGAAAAGGGGGATGAAGGGGGATTTTATGATGATTCATTTTTCATAAAGCGATTCTTATCTTTTATTCAATCGCCCCGAACTTACACGCCTGAATACAGGACCGGCAGCGAACGCACTTCTCCACATAGATGACGGCGGGCGTCTTCTTCTCCCATGTGATTGCCTCCATCGGGCACGCCTTCTTGCAGAGGCCGCACATTTTGCATTTCTCAGGATCGACCCGAAATTTGATGAGGCTCGTGCAGACCAGGGCGGGGCATCTCTTCTCCTTAATGTGAGCCTCGTATTCATTCCGAAAATAGCGGATCGTGGATAGAACGGGATTCGGGGCCGACTTTCCCAAACCACAGTGGGAGCTACTTTTGATGTGCTTGCCCAATTGTTCGAGCAGGTCGATGTCTTCCATCGTCCCTTGTCCTGTCGTGATGCGATTCAGGATGTTGAGCATTACCTTCAACCCCACGCGGCAGGGAACGCACTTGCCGCACGATTCGTCCACGGAGAAGTCAGTGAAGAACCGCGCCGTATCGACCATGCAGGTCGAATCGTTCATGGCGACCAGACCGCCGGAGCCCATCATGGCCCCGGCATCGGCGAGGGAGTCAAAATCGACCTCCAGATCCAATAGGGAACTCGGGAGACAGGCCCCGGAGGGTCCTCCGATTTGAATGGCTTTGAACTCTCTCTTGTCGGAAATTCCTCCCCCGATATCGAACACGATCTTCCGGAGCGTGGTTCCCATAGGGACCTCGATCAGTCCCACATTCTGGACGGTGCCGGTGAGGGCAAAGACCTTCGTCCCTTTCGAACCCTCCGTTCCCAGAGAGGCGAACCACTGCCCGCCCTTCAGGAGGATGGGAGGCACGTTGGCAAAGGTTTCTACGTTGTTGAGAACGGTGGGCTGGCTCCACAATCCGGCCTCTGTGGACCGCGGGGGCTTAATGCGAGGCATGCCACGCTTTCCCTCGAGTGAATACATCAGCGCGGTCGACTCTCCACAGACAAAGGCCCCGGCACCCGGGTAGATCCCGATATCAAAATCGAAACCGAAGCCCAAAATATCCTTTCCGAGCAATCCGTAGTTTCTCGCTTGCTCAATGGCGATGTTGAGCCGATGAATGGCCAGAGGATATTCCGCTCTCACATAGACGTAGCCCTGATGGGCGTCAATGGCATAGCCGCAGATGGTCATTCCCTCCAAAACCGAGTGAGGGTCGGCTTCTAAAACGGAGCGGTCCATGAATGCGCCCGGATCTCCTTCGTCTCCGTTACAGATGACGAATTTGGGGAATGAATCATACCGCCGGCCTTCTTCCCATTTTTGACCGGTTGGAAATCCAGCCCCTCCTCTGCCTCTCAAACCAGAGGTTTTCACTTCTTGAATCACCTCTTCGGACTTCATGGAAGAAAGGACTTTGGAAAGGGCGGCATATCCGTCTCTGGCGATATATTCGTCGATATTTTCCGCATCGATCAAGCCTCGATTCCTGAGGGCCCTCAGGACCTGATGCTCGAAGAAGGGGATGTCCTTTAACAGAGGGACCTTCTCCTTGACCATTGGTCCGGTATATAAAAATTTCTGCACCGGGCGTCCTTTGAGGAAATGCTCCTCCACGAGAAAAGGGACATCCTCCGGGGTCAATTTCTTGTAGAAAATGCCCTCGGGATAAACAACCATGATCGGGCCTTCCGCACAAAAGCCGTTGCATCCTGTGATGACCACCTTCACTTCATCCGCAAGACCTCGATCCTTCAATTCTGCTTCCAGGCGTTCTCTCAATTGCAGGGAGCCGCAGGAAACACAGCCTGTCCCAGCACACACCATAAGATGGGTTCGATACGCTTTCATGCTTTTGCCTTCCAGAATCCAAGGATTCGAGGTTTGGGGGTTACGTCGCTCGAATCCTTGACCCCTTGACTCCTTTTTTAGCTAGTACGTGGTCTCACTTCCTCTTGCCAAGGCGTAGGCCTCGACAATCTCCCCGTTCAAGACATGTTTGACGAATATTTCCTTCATCCTCTCTTCATTGAGGTCGCAATATTTCACAGGCGGTTTTCCGAGAATTTCCACCGTGGCCATCGGCTCCCGGCTGCAAAGCCCTGCGCATCCGGAGGTTGTCACCATGACATCCTTGATCTTTTCCTCCTCGATCTCTTTTAAGACAACAGCCATCAGTTTTCTGGCCCCGGCGGCGATCCCGCAGGTTCCCATGTGGATGTTGACTTTCGCTCTGAAGCCTCCCTCCCGAAGAACCGTGCTCGACCGAACTTCCTCTTTGATTCGTTTTAAGTCATCAACGGTTAGCTTCGCCATCGCCGTTCTTCTCCTATTGATACGAGCTCACAATTTCAACGGCTTTACCGGGGGTCATCATGCCGTAGGTCTCATTCCCCACGACGATGACCGGGGCTAAGCCGCAAGCCCCAAGGCACCGGACCGCTTCCAAAGAAAATTTTCGGTCCTGTGTGATCCCCCCAACTTCAACATGAAGCTCCCTTTGAAGATTGTCGAGGATCTGTTTGGATCCCCTGACATAACAGGCTGTTCCGAGGCACACCCGGATGACGTGCTTTCCCCTCGGGATGGTCGTAAAAAAAGCATAGAATGAGACCACCCCGTAAACCTGAGATGCGGGAAGCTGAAGTCCCTGCGCAATTCGGTGCTGCACCTTCTTGGGCAGGTACCCGCAGATATCCTGGACCTCTTTCAACACCGGGATAAGGACCCCCTGCCTGTTCTTGAATTTATCGATCACCTGGTCAATCTTCTCCCAATCTGTTCGTGAAATTTCTTCTACCAACCTCATCCCTGAACTCCAATCTGTTTCAGCCCCTCTTTGAGATGCTTTTCCACCTCTCGGATGACTTCCGGATCGACGAGGGGCCGATCTCTAAAATGATTTTTCACCCATGAACTGCTGAAAGCGAATGACTTTCCCTCCTTCTTATGCGTGTACAAGATCTCCAGCTCAGGATTTCCGAAAAGGAGTGTCACCACCGTTTCAACCATGTTCCCCAAGGGTTTTCTGTCAATATGATGGTATTGGAAACTGGCAATCACTTTCGTGCCTTTTCCTATTTTCGACTCCACTCGAAGCGACCCGCCGGCCTCTTGAGCGGCCTGTGCCATAAAGGGAAGGCCGAGTCCCACTCTCCTTGACGAACGGGTAGTAAAGAACGGATCGACCGACTTTCGACTGACCTCTTTGTCCATCCCGATTCCATCATCCCGGATCTCAATCGTCAACCGGTCCACCCCGGGTTCTTCATCCACGAAGATCTCAATTTTTTTTGCCCTCGCCGCAATGGCATTCTCCACAATATCCAGGATATGGAGAGAGAGATCTTCCAAGCCCGCCTCTTGCCGACGTTTTATGCCTCCATGACCCTTCGTCCTTCTTCGCCATGAAGGGCCATTTTAACCTCCTTTGACGTGGTCTCCTTAAGGAGAAAGGGGGTCGTGCTTTTGCCGATGTCCTCAAGGCAATGGGCATCGGAAAACCAGACAAAGGAGTAGTGCTGATAAGAATGAAATCGACTCTTGGCCTCTTCCTTAGAGGTGCGGGGGGAGATTTCCAGCCCGTCCAGCGGAATCCCTTCCGGGATGAATCCCAATTGCCCGACGAGACTAAACGCCTGGCGATCGATATGAGAGGCGATGGCCACTCCATCAAGTGAATGGATCACGGAGACGATCTGTTCAAAGGGAAGCAAGGTTGCTCCAATCAACATTCTCCGATTGACGCCGACCGCTTCATCCCTTTCGTTGACCACGGTCTGGGGGCCGAACACCTCTTCTACATTTTCCCCAGGAAGGTTTTGATAAATCAGATTTTGAAGGGCGGCACAGTTCTCTTGGGCATCGAAAAGGGCGATCAGATGGATTTCCTCCTTTGAGGTGACTTCCATCCCGGGAAGCACTTTCAGGCCCCCCGCATCGCCAGCGCTGATGAAGGCTGCCGTGTTTTCCGCCGAATTATGGTCACAGATAGCGATCATATCTAAACCCCTGGCCTTCGCCTGGTTCACGAGGGCACGGGGCCTCATTTCTTCTTCTCCACAAGGCGAAAGGCATGAATGAATGTGGAGATCCGCCCGAAACGTTTTGAGCATCAACCCATTCCCGAGATTCCCATCTGGTAGAGTTTGCCTGTCAATTCAAAGGCAAGGAGCGAAGAGACCAAAATAGGCATCCCCTCCTCTTCAGCCTTTCGAAGGGTTTCGGAATCAGGTTCTCTTCCTCCTGTCAAAATAATCCCTGCCAGCTCCTTCATGGTGGCCACCGCGACGATATTGGGATGGGTCTGGATGGTTACCCAGATGGCTCCCTTGTGGCTATGGGCAAGCACGTCGCTGAGGAGATCTCCGGTGTATCCTCCTTTTACTTCTTCATCGAGGCGGTTTTTCCCCGCCCTAATCTTCAGCCCAAAGGATTTGACGATGTCGGAGACCGTCATGAAACGAATTCCTTCCCTCTGGTCATCCCACGGCGTTCAACAATGGGACAAACTTATCCTCTCCTTCCAGACTGATGAGAAACTCAAGATGAGTCCCTTGTCCGAATTTAGAGGTGAGGATCATTCCATCCGTATTATTCTTTATATTAGAAAGGCCCATGCCAGCACCGAACCCCATTTCATGAATCCTTTCGCTGGCGGTCGAATAACCCTCCTGCATTGCCAGATCGACATCAGGAATACCGATCCCTTCGTCTTCGACTACGATCTTCAGAAAGTCGGGCGTAACAAAAAGCGAAAGCTTTCCCTGGCTGGCATAGCAGATGACGTTCATCTCAGCCTCAAAGGTTGCAATCGATGTTCTTCGAATGACACGGCTCGAAAATCCGGCCTCCTTCAAAATCTTTTTGACCTCACTTGAAATGGACCCGGCATTCGTAAAATTGCCCCCCTCTATATGAAACATCTCATGAAGATGTATATTATTTTCAGCCCCGGACATTTTTCACTTTTTCGATACATGCCCTCATACCCAGTTGATATAGGCGACCGCATGTCTCAAACATGATATACCGCGTCGTCAGGAGGGGAACCTGATTCTCGATCGCCAGCTGCAAGGTCGCCTCATTGGGCCGTTTCCCTCTGACAAAAAGGATGGCCCCCAAATCCATGGTGTTCGCTGCATAAATCACCTGGGGATGGATGATCCCCGTAATGAGCAGGGCCCCCGGTCCGGTGCTATAAGCAAGGACATCGCTGATCAGGTCGGCCGCATTGACGTACTTTATCTCTTTTTCGAGATTCGTGTCTTTCGTGATCACTTCCGCGTCCAAAATGTCTCGAATCTCTCTTAGTTTCATCTCATCCCATGGCCTCTGCCAATAATTCCGTCACATCCATCACCTTAATTTTTTCTTCAAAGCCAGAGGTTTTCGCAGCGTCCTCCAACGTCAACACGCAGAGGGGGCATGCCGTTACCAAGATCTCTGCTCCCAACTCCACGGCATCTCTCACTCGGATCTCAGCAAGGCGCTGGCCCGTGTCCGTTGAAGATTCCACCCACATCCTTCCTCCCCCTCCTTCGCAGCAGAGACTCCTCTCTCGGGAACGGTCCAGTTCTTTGAAGGTAAGGCCAGGGATCGCATTGAGAAGGATTCGAGGCTCATCGAAGACGTCATTCTGTTTTCCCAAAAAGCAGGGATCGTGATAGGTGACCACCTTTTTGACCTCTTGTGTGAGAGAGAGTTTCCCCTCTTCTAATCGTTTGGTGAGAAGCTGGCTGGCGTGGAGAACATTGAATTTTCCCTGAGGATACTCGTTCTTGAGAGCATTGAAGCCATGAGGACATGTGGTGACGATATTTTCAATCTGATAGGTCTCGAACTGTTTCACATTTCCCTCAGCGAGTTCCTCAAAGAGACCGATCTCCCCCATTCTCCGGATTTCGTTGCCACAACATTGTTCTTGGTTCCCGAGAATCCCGAAATCGACTTCGGCTTGTTGAAGTACGAGAGCAAAGGATTTTGCTATTTCCTGAATTCGTGGATCGGAGGACGCCGTGCATCCGACAAAATAAAGAAATTCAGCGCGGTCTCCTTGGGAGAAGTCTTTGACCTTCAAATCTTCGGGCAGGCTCTTGACCCAGTCCGCCCTCTTGTTCTTCGCTTGTCCCCAGGGGTTCCCGTGTTTGTAAGCGCCTTCCATGGCTTCGATCAGTGTTTTAGGGATGTGCCCTTCTTCAACCAAGGTCCCCCTCATTCCGATGACCAGATCCATGGGCTTCAAGCCACGAGGGCATCGGAGGGTGCAGGTCTTACATGTCGTACAATCCCAAAGCTCCTCTTTCTCGCTGATCCGATCGAGATTTTTTCCCAAAATCCCCTCGATCATCAGCTTTCGGATATTTAGCTTCGATTTGAGGGAAACAGGGCATCCTCCTGTACACTTACCACACTGAAAACATCCATAGAGGTCGAATTTTTGGGCAAAAGTCTGTTCAGATGATTCCATTTCTTACGTCCTCCCCGTATCGAAACTCGACTAAAGTCGCTACAGCTAAGTATCAAATATTAAAGCCGAAATGTCAATTAAAATCCAAAGTGCAGGTACCAGCCTGTGAATAATTTCATTTGTACGCTGAAAAAATTTTCAACGCTTCAATATTTCCCTCGAAATCACAATCCGCTGTACCTCTGAAGTCCCTTCATAGAGGGTTGTTCCGATCACATCTCGAAGGTAGCGCTCGACCGGATAGTCTTTCATGTACCCATAGCCTCCCAGCATCTGGAGGGCGCGAATGGCGACCTTCCTAGCTGTCTCGGTGGCAAAGAGCTTCGCCATGGAGGCCTCTTTCGTGAAGGGTTGTCGAGTCTCCTTGAGAAGAGCCGCACGCAACACCAGAAGCTGAGCGGCCTCTAGCTCCGTATACGAGTCTGCGACCATCCATTGAATGGCCTCAAAGCTGGAAAGAGGTTTACCAAAAGCCTCTCTTTCTTTAACATATGTGGTCGCAAAGTCAATGGCCGCAAATCCGACCCCCACCGCCAAAGATCCAATTCCGATTCTTCCGCCATTGAGTTCGATCATCGCTATCTTAAATCCCTCACCCTCCTTGCCCAAAAGGCAATTGCGGGGAATAACGCAATGGTCAAAGATCAATTCGTTGTTCAGCGATGCCCGGTGGCCCATCTTCTCCTCTGTCTTTCCGACGATCAATCCCGGCGTTCCCCTTTCAATGACAAACGCGCTGATCCCTTTTCCCTTTCTCGCATTTCGATCCGTGATGCCCCAGGCAATGGTCACTCCCGAGGCCTCCCCACTGGTGATCATGGCTTTAGTTCCATTCAGAGTATACGCGTTATCCCGATGGATGGCCGTCATACGAATGTTGGCGGCATCGGATCCCGTGTGGGGTTCGGTAAGGGCAAAGGCTCCGGCGGGATATTCCCCGCTGCATATCTTGGGGAGATGCTTTCTTTTTATTTCCTCCTGTCCAAACTCATAGATCAGCTCTGCGACCATATTGGTCACGGAGGTGGTCACCGCATGCGAAGCACAGCCCTTAGCGATTTCCGTGATGACGAGACTACAGGCCACGGGTCCAGCTTCGGACCCGCCGTATTCTACAGGAATATTCATCCCCATCAACCCTTTCTCAGCCATCTTCTTGAGGTTTTGATAGGGGAACCGTTTCTCCTCGTCATATTGGGCGGCCACGGGTTTGATGTTCCTCTCCGTAAAATCTCTCACCATATTTCTGATCATCTCTTGTTCTTGGGTGAGTTTGAAGTCCATAAACCCTTCCTGAGGGATCAAGGGGTCTAGGGGTCCAGGGTTCAAGTATTAAACTAGAATCCTTGAACCCTCGAACCCTGGAATCCTTCAGTATGTATAAAACCCTCTTCCTGTTTTCCTGCCCAGGTAGCCCGCTTCGACATACTTCTTGAGGAGAGGGCAGGGCCGATACTTGGAATCGCCTAAACCGTTGTAAATGACCTCCATGATTGCCAGACACGTATCCAATCCAATCAAGTCAGCCAATGTCAAGGGCCCCATTGGATGATTCATGCCCAGTCTCATGACGGCGTCGATGGCCTCCGGTGTGCCCACCCCCTCGAGGAGAGCATAAATCGCCTCGTTGATCATGGGCATTAAGACTCGATTGGAGATGAATCCTGGAAAGTCATTCGCTTCTACCGGGGTCTTGCCCAACTTCTCGGCAAGAGACTTGACGGTATTAAAAGTTTCCTGAGAAGATTGAAGACCTCGGACGATCTCCACTAATTGCATCACCGGGACAGGGTTCATGAAATGCATTCCGATGACCTGCGAAGGCCTTTGGGTTGCTGAGGCAATTTTGGTGATGGAGATAGATGACGTATTGCTTGACAGGATGACGTCTTTCTTGCAAACCTGATCCAGTTTCTTGAAGATGTCTAATTTGAGGGATTCGTTCTCTGTGGCGGCCTCGACAACGAAATCGACCTCGGCCATATCTTGAACATGAATCGTTCCCTTTATCCTTGCCATGACTTCATCTTTCTTGCCGGAAGGGATCTTTCCCTTTTCCACCATCCGGTCCAGATTCTTAGAAATCGTGCCAAGTCCCTTTTGAACGAAAGAGTCTGCAATATCGCTCATCACCACTCGAAGCCCCGAATGGGCGGCCACCTGAGCGATACCATTTCCCATCTGTCCCGCGCCGACGACGCCGATGGTTTTGATTTCCATAATTCCCCGTAAAAACTCATTGCAAAATTAACCTTGGAAAATTAGCAATTAGCAACGGAAAGAAAAAATCTTTGATTGATAACTTTACATTGTTAACTTTGCATTTTTCAATGTTCTTTTTTAGTCTATTCTTTCCACGATGAGGCTGACCGCCTCTGCACCTCCCAAACACAGAGAGGCCATTCCCCGCTTGGCTCCTCTCTCTCTCATAGCGTAGAGCAACGTTGTCAGGATTCTCGCGCCACTCGCACCAATGGGATGACCCAAAGCGACAGCACCCCCACGCACATTGACCTTGCTCTTGTCTATTCCCAACGCTTTGACGACGGCCATGGTTGTCGCAGAAAAGGCTTCGTTTATTTCGAAGAGATCAATATCCGAGATGGAGAGGCCACCCTTTTTCAGGGCCTTCGGAATCGATTGAATCGGGGCAACGAGCACGTCCTCCAGCTCCACACCCGCTGCCGCTTGTGCCCCGACCTTTGCCATGGGCTCCACGCCCAAGGCGCGGGCCTTCTCCTTTGACATGACCACGAGAGCACTCGCTCCATCGCTGATCTTAGAGGAATTTGCGGCTGTGACGACCCCGCCCTCCTTAAAGACAGACTTCAATCTGGCCATAGATTTGACATCTGTATCACGGGGTCCCTCATCGGTGTCGAAGATGACGGGTTCCCCTTTTCTTGAGGGGATCGGGATGGGGAGGATCTCCTGTTTGAATTTTCCCTCTTGGGTCGCCTTCGTGGCCTTGAGGTTCGATTCGTAGGCAAATTGGTCCTGTTCTTCACGGCTGATATCAAACTTCTTCGATTGGATCTCGGCGGTATAGCCCATGTGGTAATCGTTCACCACGTCCCAGAGGCCATCATGGACCATTCCATCCACTAATTTCCCATCCCAAAGCCGGTAGCCCGTCCTTGCATTTTCCAAATAGTAGGGAGTTTGGCTCATGCTCTCCATGCCGCCTGCCACGATCACCTCCGCATCTCCGGCGGCGATGACTTGGGCGGCAAGCATGACGGCCTTCAACCCGGAACCGCAAACCTTGTTCACCGTGATCGCCCCCCCGGACATTGGAAGCCCAGCCTTGATCATCGCCTGACGCGCCGGGTTCTGTCCCAGTCCGCACGGGAGGACATTCCCCATGATCACTTCGTCAACATCCTCCTTTCGAATCTTCGATCGCTTGACGGCCTCTTCGATTACCTTCCCCCCCAATTCCGTAGCACTGAGTGAACTTAATCCCCCGAGAAAATTACCGATAGCTGTTCGGACGGCACTGGTAATCACGACCTCTCTCATCAATGTCCTCTCCCTTCCAAAGACCGTCTACGCTAAACAGAAGGCCACTTGCCTATCGATAGGACATCGTAGCCAGCCTTCTCCAGATCTTTAACAATCTCCTTGTAATCTTCCGTCTTAATTCGGATGGCGGCGACCCTTTTCCCTTCGACCATAAAAGACGGACTGATGATGCTGATCACATTCACGTTATGTTTTTTAAAGACTTGAAGGACTTCCAGGAGCATACCGGGTCTATCTTCAAGGGCGATGGTTAGACGGGTGCCTTTTTGCTTAAGGCCGAATATGTCAACAAAATGGTCCAAGGCATCTGTTTCCGTAAAAATCCCATACAGCTTTCCCCCCTCCAGAACAGGAAGACACCCGATCTTATGGTCGTGCATTAGTTGAACTGCTTCTTCGATCACTGCGTCAGGAGTAATTGTGATCAACTTGTCCTTTGGCGTCATGAAGGCGGAAACTTTCAGCTTTCCCAGGAGAAAGTTGAGCTCCTGTACACTGAGTAGGGTTGCATCGGAAGGAGCTGCTTCCCGAATATCTCTATCGGTAACGATTCCCATGAGTCTGCCGTGCTTATCCACCACTGGCAGATGTCGAACACCCTTCTCATGGATAAGGCTCCTCGCTTCGAAAAAGGAAGCATCCGGCACTATCGTCAAAGGATTTCTTTGGATCCTTTCCCTCATAAACCCTTTGTAATGAATTTTCATAATCGCTTCTCCCTTCGTTCAAATGGAGTTTGATCTTAGCACATTTCAAAGAGACTCGTCAAAAACTCTACTTCATCGATGCCTTACTTACTCCCATGTCCGTTGGTCTTCGATCTTCCTGGCCCCTTCCGGGATGGTCCCTTTTGGAACAAATTGAACATCACCCCTTATTTTGACCATATCTCGAATGGATTGTTCTATCTTTTCCTTTAGCTTCTCAATTTGAGCAACTTCCTCTTTCAGTTCAACCCTGAAAATCATCTCATCCTTATGTTTTTCTCTTCTGACAACCACCTGATACTTTGCGATTTGTGGATACCTTGCGGCAACTTCGTCCACCTGACCGGGGTGTACAAAGAGGCCCCTTACCTTGGTCGCCTGGTCGACTCTCCCAAGGATCTTTAACAACCGGGGCGATGTTCTGCCACAGGGGCAGCGGGTCTCGGTCAGGATCGAGAGGTCTCCTGTTCCAAATCGAATGAGAGGGTAAAACTTATTGAAGGTGGTAGCAACAATCTCTCCAGTTTTTCCAGGGCCCAGCTGTTTTCCTGTCTGAGGATCGACGATCTCCACAATCTTATCGTCCGGGATATGCATTCCATTCCTCTCCATGCACTCATAACCCAAGCATCGAATATCGGCGGTCCCATAACCCTGTCGGATAATCATCCCGAATCTTTCTTCCAACTCAGATCTGAGGGATTCGGAGACCATTTCTGCAGCTACAAAGCCGACCCGAAGATGGAGGTCTTTCTTCAAATCGAAGCCCATCTCGTCCGCCTTTTCAGCGATGTTGAGAAGAAAGCTCGGGGTTCCGCAGAACGCCTTGACCTTTAAATTTTTGAGGATATTCACTTGTTGCTCAGTATTGCCAACGCCTGTGGGGATCGTGATACATCCGATCTTGAAGAGGGAGTTGTCCACCATCTGCATCGCAAAAGGAACCATGTGGTAACTGAATGTATTGATGGCAATGTCTTCGGGGCGAAAGCCCGCGGCAAACATCCCCTGTGCCCATCCCAGTTCATCATACTCCGTTTCGCCTGGTTCATAGAGGGGTCCCGGCGAGACGTAAATCCTTCTCAAGACATGAAAGGGAACTCCTTCAAATCCGCCGAGGGGGGGATTCTTCTTCTGAAGCTCCATCAACTCCGTCTTTTTGGTAATGGGGAGTTTTTCCAAATCCTTAACGGTCCGGATATCCCTTGGTTTCACACCGGCTCCATCCATCTTGTTTTTAATCGCCAAGGAATGTTTATAAGCATATTGAGCAATTCCTCGTAGCCTTCGGTTGAGATATTCGAAGCGTTTTTCGGAGTCCATTGTCTCAAGATTTTTCTTAAAGAAACCTATCCTCCGGTCCAGCAATGGCTTAGGCATGTGAGAACTCCTGTTCTTCCGGGCGGCTCCAAGCTAAAAGGAGAGAAAAAAAGGGATCATTTCTTGTTCGGGAATTTTCCTTCAAAGGGGACAAAAACATCTCCCTTCTCCGTGGAGAAAACTGCCATCCCTTCTGACATTTTGATACCAAAGTCGAAATCTCCGATTTTCGAATACCAGTTTTTGACGACATCGTTCGCCTTAAGGTCCAGAGCCTGAATCTTCGGTGCCTGGGCGACCAGGAGGGTCAGACGCATCGTAACCGAATCCATCACGCTGACAATTCGATACTGGCTTGTTGTATGGGATGGGAAATAGATGCGGTCATAATACGTCGGGGTGGCGATTTCAATGTATTTACCCGGCGCCACCTCGAAAGAGACGGTAAATTTGATGTTATCCAGCATGATCGGATATCCACTCGGGTTATTGACGTTCCACACAAAGCCAAGGGCCATCGGAGTCCGAACAGGAAGTTCCGCCCAAGGAAAGTAGCTCATTACTTCAACGCGATCCAACGTGATTTTCGGCTTTCCCGCTTCATCGGTTGGGAGGAGACCCGGTTTGCATCCCGCGATTCCCCAAACCCCCAAAGCAAGCACCATCAGGACCAATAGTAATCTTCGCATAAAAGACCTCCTTTGGTAATGATCAATGCAAAATACAAAATGCTCAGTGCAAAATTAGCAATGCTAACTGACCATTGCTAATTTTACATTTTGCATCGCTTTTTATGTGAGCCATCTTTTTCTTCGTTTGTAATGCTTCACATGCCTGAAGCTTTTTCGCTCACCTCTATCAGAGAGGCCGAGATAGAAATCTCTGATGTCTGGATTCTCCTTCAGTTTCTCTGAGGCATCATGCATCACGAGCCGGCCGTTCTCTAAAACATAAGCATAGGGCGCCACAGTGAGCGCAAGCTTCACATTTTGTTCCACAAGCAGAAGAGATATTTTTTCTTCCCTGTTTAATTGGGCGATGATTTCAAAGATCTCCTTAATGAGAAGAGGCGCAAGACCCATGGATGGCTCGTCGAGAAGCATCAGTTTTGGTCTGGCCATAAGACTCCTGCCGATAACCGCCATCTGTTGCTCCCCGCCGCTGATGAAGCCTGCCATCACATTACGTCGCTCGACCAATCTGGGGAAATAGCGATAAACCGTCTCCAGCCTCTCCTTCACCGCAGAGTCGCCTCCTCTGAGGTGAGCACCGACCCTGAGGTTTTCTTCCACCGTGAGGTGCTCAAAGACCCTCCTGCCTTCGATAATCTGGAAGATCCCTTTCTTGGCGATCTCCTCCGCTGGAAGATGGTGTATCTTCTCCCCCTTGAATTCAATGCTTCCATCCGTCACCTCACCATCTTCATGCTTTAGCAAACCGGAAATGGATTTCAAGGTGGTCGATTTTCCTGCCCCGTTTGCCCCAAGAAGGGCGACAATGCCTCCGTGAGGGACATCGATGGAAACCCCCTTGAGCACCAGAATGATCTCCTGATACATCACCTCAACGTTATTGAGCCTCAGTATGGTTTCCGAGGCCGTTGATGCTTCCGATTTCAACGTGATCCTCCTTACCATCCGAGCCACGA
Source organism: uncultured delta proteobacterium (assembly GCA_963765435.1). Taxonomy (GTDB): domain Bacteria; phylum Desulfobacterota; class BSN033; order BSN033; family UBA1163; genus UBA1163. The sequence continues at coordinate 769,378 of CAVXWK010000001.1, read as the reverse complement.
AGCCCACTTATCCGGGAATTTAGCTCTCATATCGATTTCAGCTACCGTTTGAGGCTTCCCATTGATCACTCTCCCAACCCTGACGACAGAGCTGTAACGATGGTCGGTTGGAGTAATGGTTACCAGCTGACCGCCAAATTCTTTCAGACCTGGCCACTCCCGCATCGATTCGAAAGCGTCTTTGATGCCGGGCCCGTTAAGCTTACCCGCCTTATCAGCTCTCCGCATCGCTTCAACGGCCAAGGTCACTTTAACCCATCCCTGAACCGCACGAACGGTACGGTTTTCCATAGGAACGCCCGGATTAAGCTTCTTGGCATAATCCATGACCTTCTTCTTCGCCGGATAGTCCTCATTGAATAACGCACAGGCCATCAGGCCAATGGCTCCTTCTGCCGCACGTCCGGCCAATCTGGGAAGGTTCTCATCGAAGCTCCAGTGGGTCATAATATGGTCTGCCCCAAGACCCAGGGCATAGGCATCTTTAAGGGTAGCGGAGGTGGACATCGTTGTGTTGCCGTGCCAGCAGAGATTGACTCCGAAATTCTTGGCAGCGATGATCTGACTCTTGGTGTCCAGGGCCGTTAAGGGAATATTATAATCCTGGCCGATCTCAAAACCGAGCAGGGCAGCCTGGTCTTTGATCGCCTTACTCGGGGCAGTGGCGAAAGGCGATGCCGTATCGATAAAACACGCAAACTTAGGTTTCACCCCTTTCTCCCGCAATTCCTTCCATTTCGGATCTTTTTTCCAGATCTGTTCAAACCAATAGGTGATGGCGCCCCGGGCATTGGTCGAATAGTCCACTCCGTAAACAAAGTTGTAAGGCGTCTTCTTGGGATCACACAGATAGCCAGAAAAGGAGCTGGAGAGGTAGGGCATCTTATCGGCGTTGATGGTAGGAGAGAGCGATTCGGTATCTCCCGTGCCCCAGCCTAAAACCATGACCACCTTATCGTAATCCCGGAAACGCTTGTAAGTCGTTATGGCTTCCGGAATCCGGTATCCATAGTCATACTGGAATAATCGGATCTTTTTGCCATTGATCCCTCCGGTGTCACTGTAGTATTGAACCGCTTCCCGAACCCCCATGGCCTCATCTTTTCCCACATCAGAGGTTGCCCCTGTCAAATCTTGGAGGGCACCTAATTTGACTTCTTGGGCAAGAACCCATGAGGTAGTCAAGCCTATGATCAGAAATGCCAAAACGATTGTGAAGCCTCCGGATCTTGTTCTCATTTTGAACCTCCCGTGAATCTTGAGTAAGAACGATCGAGAACGATAATGTCTTCCTTCTCCAACCCTTCAATGACGTCGCATCACCCCTTTCTTCAAACGTGATCCGTGTCCGTGACTCGTGTCCGTCAATTTATCATGGTTTGATTTACGACCACGGATGTCGGATACGCCTGCGTGCCGAAGCGCCAACACTTCGGCACGCAGCACGGTTAATATGAAAACGGCCACAGATTAAAATAGTTTTTTATCTGCCACCATCGATAAGAGAGGCCGTTCGGTTCAAAGATCAAGAACAAGATAATAGCAAGACCAAAGGCTGCTTCCTTAACAAAGATAAATTTTTCAAGGAGATGAGGGAGAAAGGGCATCAGACTGACAATCAGAGTATTCTGTGTGAGGACGAAGATCAGGAATTTGAGACCTTCGGGAATCAAGGTCATAAATAAGGCTCCCAAAATGGTACCGTGAATGCTCCCCACTCCCCCGATCAGGACCACTCCGACCAACCAGAGAGACCATCCGAACTGAAAATGCTCTGGGCTCACTGCAGCAAGAGAAGTCACCCAGAAAGCACCTGCAATACCTCCAAAAAACCCGGCCACAAAAAAGGCGAGTAATTTGTAGAAAACAATGTTCACCCCCAGCGTTTCAGCGGCAATATCGTTGTCTCGAATGGCGATCCAGGCTCGGCCGATCTTCGAGCGCGCGAGATTGGCCATCATCAAAGTACACAAAACTATCAGCACCAGCATCAGATAGTAGACTTCTCTGTCTGATTGGATCACCCAGGGGCCGATTTTCACCGTCCCGGGGGGAATAGAGAAAGCAACGCCGCGGCCGCCGATCTGGCTCACATACTGTGTGATAAAGAATTCAACGGTAATAAACTGGGCTGCCATCGTCGTCATGATGAGGTAGAATCCCTTTACCCGTGCAGAAGGGAGGCCGAATAATACACACCACAGACCTCCAGCCATCCCTCCCAAAATGAGCGTGATGGGATAAGGAAGATGCAGTTGAAGCATGAGGAGTGTACTGGTATACGCTCCCACTGCAAGAAACGCGGCGTGGCCTAAAGTGACCTGCCCGCAGTAGCCGATCAACAACTGGACGCCCATCGCAGAAAGAATCGTATACCCGACGACATTGGCGACCGATATGAGATAGAGACCTGCAAACCTGGGGATGAGGAAAAAAATGGTGATGAATAGGAAGATCATTTTCCCCCAGACGAATCTGGTCTGCCACCAGGCGTGGTCTTGTTTGTAGTACTGATGATAAACACCACAGGGTCGATAACCCATCTAAAACCCCCAGTGAAAATCGCAAAATTAGCATTGCAAAGTTAGCAATTGTTTTTCAACGATAAATTTGGATTGCTAACTTTTCAATCTGCAATGATTTCTCAGACCCTCTCGATTCGGACCCATCCCCAGAGGCCGTAAGGTTTAAACAATAGAATGACCACCATGACAGCGAAAGGGAATACCTCCTTTACACCGCCAGGCGTATAACGGCTTAAGTATCCGTCCGCCAGATTCTGAAGGACCCCGATCAGCAGACCACCTACGATAGCCCCAGGAACAGAATTAAGGCCACCCAGAACGACAGCGGGGAGAACTAATAGACCCAAATGACCTACGGAAATATTAAGACCATTGATGTTTCCCAATAAGGTCCCGCCAACTCCTGCGGCCATAAAGGCAATGCCCCAGGCAAGCGCATAGACAATTTTTGCGTTCACACCCAGAGACAGGGCGGCCATCTCATCATCCGCAGTGGCCTGCATGGACAGTCCCCACTTGGTGAATTTAAAGAAACAGACAAATGCCGTGAGAAGGATGATGGACGCAACGAAAGCCCAGAGGTAAACCTGGCCGATCACAATCTTTCCGATAAAAACAGGTTCAATTGGAAACACGGCAGGAGTGAAAACGACCGTATCGGTTCCCCAAATGAGCTCCACCACCCCTTTAAACAAGAAAGAGAGGCCCACCGTTACCATAATGACGCTTAACACGGGCTCTCCCACCATTGGCCGGAGAAAAAGGTGCTCGGTCAAAAGTCCCAAGGCAAATCCAATCACCAGGGTGAAAAGAAGGGCCAGCAAGAACGGGAAATGCCATTGGTAGAAGGTGAGGCAAACATAGGCTCCAATGAGGGTGAGTTCGCCCATCGCAAGGTTGAGGACGCCGGAGCATTTATAGATTAAGGTCCAGCCAAGAGCAACCACGGCATAAATGCTGCCGACGAGTATTCCGGTGATAAAGAGCTGTGAGAAGAGTTCCATAAAATCTCCCCGTTTAAAGAACCATTGTAAATTGCAAAATTAGCAATGCAAAATTATCAATTTGAACTTCTCCTGAGTTTTGCTGTAAGAATGCTTTTCGGAACAATGGCACACAGTTGCTGGCATTCATCTAGAGCGGGTTGAATGAGATTACAGGTAAGCAGTTCTGTTCTCGAAATTAACCTCAGCCAAAATCGTGATTCCTTCAGTTCTTTGAGCACAATACTGATCTTGTGCACAAAATCAGATCTGGATTCTGCGCCACAAGCTTCTTCATAATTTGACCCACAAGATGTTCCAGCCCTTATCAGCTGACCCCCGACGTGTCTTCCTGCAACTGTATTCGGCAAGGGGTCAGTGATTTTTATGACCGTTGCAGCAAAACCAAGTAATCGGTCTGAAAGGGTATCGCTTTTTTCATTCATTGTTAACTCGTAATTTTGCATTGATCATTTTGCAATGATTTTTATTGCGGTACTTCCATCACTCTCAGATCCGTCGTAATATGAACAACTCTTCCATCTTCGTAGTTGATATGCGTGTCCATATGGACATTTTTAACGTCAGAATAAAGGCCGTTGACAATATCTTTGTATCGCTCTTCGACAAACGCCCTTCGCAATTTTCGGGTCCGAGTGAGCTCGTCATCATCCGCGTCAAATTCCTTATAGAGATTGACGAATTTCTTAATACGGGCGATGGGGGGGAGATCACGATTGATCCTGCCAATCTCCTTCTGAACCAGTTCGTAGACCTCCGGCATCTGAGAGAGTTGAGGATAACTGGTATAGGCTATGTTTCGGGCCTCCGCCCAATTGCCCACCACCCCGTAATCGATGCAGATCACGCAGGCAACATAAGGCCTGTGGTCGCCGATGACCCATACCTCTTTAATGTAGGGGCTGAATTTAAGCCGGGTTTCCAGGTATTGCGGAGCGAATTTTGTGCCGTCGCTTAGCGTCATCACATCCTTCGTTCGGTCAAAGACGACCAGATGGCCATCGGTATCGATAAACCCGGTATCCCCGGAATGAAGCCATCCGTCCCGGAGCGTTTTCTCCGTCTCCTCCGGCATCTTATAATATCCGATAAATACGGATGGGCTTTTTGAAATGATCTCTCCATCCGGGGTGATTTTTACCTCGGTCTCAGGAATGGGCTTGCCCACCGTGTCGAATTTGATGTCGCCGTCCCGATGCAGTACTGAAATCCCCGCGATTTCTGTCTGGCCGTAGATCTGCTTCAGATTCACTCCGATCGCATGGAAAAAGCGGAAATGGTCTGGCCCCATAGCCGCCCCTCCTGTATAGGTGTCTCGGATCCTGGAGAGACCCAACTGGTCTTTCAATTTTTTGTGAACGCCCAGATAGGCAAGACGGTTGAGAGCTTTCCAATACCATGGAACGGGTCTTTTTGAAAATTTTAAATCGGCGACGTGATAACCGATCTGCATCGCCCATTCATAGGCTCTCCGCTTGGACCAACTTGAATCCAGATATTTAACCTGGATATTCCTCACCATCTGTTCGTAAACACGGGGCGGAGCGAACATCACGTGAGGGCCGATTTCGCGGATGTTTTCTTGAGCTGTCTCAGGCTCTTCGGGAAAGTTGAGTGTAAACCCGGCTTGAATGCCGCACGAGATCGACATCATCTGCTCTCCGATCCAGGCAAAGGGGAGGTAGGAGACGAAATCATCCGATTCAAAATAGGGATCCACACGCATCAAATTTTGGCCCATGGTCAGCATATTATAATGGGTGAGAAGGGCGCCTTTCGGAAGAGCGGTCGTCCCCGAAGTATAGAACAGAAGACAGACGTCATCTCCCTTGCCCTGCGCGATCATATCTACGAAGAAACCGGGTTCTTTCTGATCCATCTCTTTACCGATTTCCATCAGCCTTTGAATGCTGATGAGGATGGGGTCATTGTAGTCTCTCATGCCTTTTGGGTCGTCCCAGATCATCTTTTTCAAATTCGGGCATTTACCTTTGATCGCGAGGCATTTATCAACCTCTTCCTGACCTTCGCCGATCATCAGTTTGGCATCGGAGTGGTCGATGATATATTGCACTTCGTCCATCAAAGAGTCTTGGAACAGCCATACTCCCACACCGCCTGCACACATTGCAGCCATTTCTGCCCAAAGGGCCTCGGGCCGGTTGTCGCCGATCATGGCGACCTTATCCCCTTTCTTTAACCCCAGAGAAACCATTCCAAGGGCAATGCGCTTCACATTCTCGTAATATTGTTTCCAGGAAATGGGCACCCAGATCCCAAACTCCTTCTCCCGCATGGCCACCCTTTTTCCCCAATATTGCCTGGCAGCCCGCAAAAAAAGTTTGGGAATGGTCAAATCCCCGGTGATCTCAATGTCTTTCCAGTTAGCGACGTGTGACATAGAGATCCTCTGCCTCGCCCAGATAAGCCTTGATCACTTGCGGATCGTTCTGAACCTCGGGTGGGGTTCCATCCGCAATCTTTTCGCCGAAGTTAAGAGCCATCACCCGATGAGATATGTCCATGACCACCCCCATGTCGTGCTCAACCAGGACACAGGTCGCCTGCCAGCGCTCTTCTTCGTTAATATCCAAAATAAATCGAGCCATATCCTCAACTTCTTCTAAATTCAGACCTGCAAGCGGTTCATCCAGTAGAATGATCTTAGGGTTGAGTGCCAGGGCACGTGCCAATTCGACCCGCTTTTGAAGTCCGTAGGGAAGCATCCCCACCATCTTATCGCGGATAGACTCTATCTCCAGAAGATCGATGATCTCCCTCTCAATGAAATCCCGATGCTCAATTTCCTCCCGAGCCGTTTTCCCAAAATAAATGGAACTGCTGATCAATCCTGACGTGAGATGAATATGACGACCCAGTCGGATGTTATCGAGCACGGTTGCCCCTTTAAAGAGTTCAAGCTTTTGGAACGTCCTTGAGATTCCCATCTTCGCCCTTTGATAGGGCCTCAATCGAGTGATATCCTTTCCTTCAAATTCAATTCGGCCTCTTTGGGGATGGTAAAGGCCATTGATGCAATTCAGGAGGACTGTCTTGCCAGCTCCATTAGGTCCAATGATGGAAAAAATCTCACCTTTCTTTACCTCCAGGTTTACATCCGTCAGGGCCTGGATACCTCCGAAAGCCATATAAAGGTTTTTGACTTGAAGTTGAACTTCTTTGGCGACGACCATTAAGCGCTCCTTGCCGATGCGGTGCGGCTTGTGCCCGGCGGTTCCTGAGAGATTTTCTTGATCCTAAGAGGGAAGAAAAAATAGATGGAGGGAAGGGCGGTTTTCCAGTTTGTGGCCGTTCGTTTACTAAACAAAGAATGAATACCCTCACCCTTATGGGATTTGTTTCCGTCTCTTGGCAAAGAGTCCGAACGATAATTTTTCCAATTTTTTGTGAATGAGGAGAGGATTTTAAATTAGAACGAAATCCCACCCAATGCTATTTTTATCAAATAACAAAACATTGATTTTTTGTCAAGAGAAAATCTGTCTTAAAAAATATAAAAGATGAATAAACCCCAATAGTTCTTTTGTGCAAGCAACTTTAAGAACCGCGGCAAGGTTCTCCATAGGCACGCTCAAAACGCATGCTATCCGATAATCCCTCGACTCTGCCCCTTTCCGGAGAGAAGGGCAGGCTCTTCCGAAACGGAGGCAAATGGATTAAGACCCTCTCTCGCTTAGGTCAAAGGGCTTAGGTCAACACGCTCAGGTCAAAGGGTTGACATTTTAGAGGGTATCGATTAATGTAAAAACATTCTGCTTCTGATGAGGAGAACGATGAAGAAGTGGTCCTATCGAGACGCAGGGGTTGATATTGAAAAGGGAGATGCCTTTGTTCAGGCGATCAAACCGATGGTGGAATCTACATTCCGGCCTGAGGTATTGACCAAGATTGGCGGTTTTGCGGGGTGTGTCTCTCTCAATTTGGAACGCTATAAGAAGCCGATTCTCGTCTCCTCGACCGACGGGGTAGGGACGAAGCTGAAGATCGCCTTCTTGATGGATCGCCATGATACGGTCGGGATTGATCTGGTGGCCATGTGTGTCAATGATATCGTGGTGAGCGGGGCAAAACCCCTTTTCCTCCTCGATTATTTTGCTTCCTCTCAACTGGACCCTGAAAAAACGATGAAGGTGGTCTCGGGTATTGTCAAAGGATGCATTGAGGCCGAATGCTCTCTCATTGGCGGTGAGACGGCTGAAATGCCGGGATTCTATAAAAAAGGAGAATACGATCTGGCTGGTTTCGCCGTAGGCATTGTAGAGGATTCCCAAGTGATTGACGGATCGGGGGTGACCGTGGGGGACAGATTGATTGGAATCGCCTCCAGCGGTCTTCACAGCAACGGGTTTTCGTTGGTTAGAAAATTGGTTCTGGATCAGCTTAAATTAGACTTGGAAAAACGCGTGGAAGAGATCGGAGAGGTTTTGGGTGAAGAGCTGCTCCGACCGACTCGAATTTACGTCAAGGCCGTCCTCAACCTCGCACGAGATTTCAATGTTGTTGGCATTGCCCACATCACGGGTGGAGGCATCACCGGGAACCTTCCGCGAATCATCCCTAAGGGCTGCAAGGCGATTGTCCGAAAAGGATCATGGGATATCCCTCCAATCTTCTCCTTTCTAAAGGAAATGGGAAACATTTCTGAGGAGGAGATGCTCCGTACCTTTAATAACGGGATTGGAATGATCCTCATCGTCCGATCGAAAGAAGTCGATGACATCATAGCCAGGGTTCGTTCCTTTGGCGAGAAAGCCTTTATCATCGGCGAAGTGGGAAGAGCAGAAAGGGAACAAGAGACGATTGAATTTGCCTGACCTTCATTTTCCAACGTTTTAGCTTTCGTCATCTCCACCATTCTCATGATGTTTTGTTCCGTTAACATGACCATTCGTCCATTGGTATTGGCCAATGTCACGAGGAGAGGGGTTTAAGGCCCGGTGAAATGGTTGGGAAATGAGCGAGAGGTGATCGTATTAGGCTCCGGGTTGGCTGGTCTGGTGGCCGGAACCCTCCTCTCAAAAAATAATCGTTCTGTGTTATTGATCAGAGAAAAAGGATACCAACCCTCCTATTCGACAAGGGGATACCATTTCATCCCTTTCTCAAACTTTTCAGAAAACTCTTTAAAGCCGAACCTGGTTAGAAAAATTTCTCAGGCATTAAACCTCTCTTTGTTGATGGGAACCCGAGAAGATGGCAAGGAGGCCAAGGCACCTTCAGGCAAATCAAGGCAGAGGCCCACCTTTCAAGTCGTTCTCCCCAAGGCGAGGGTTGACATTTTCCCTCAGCGCTCCTTGTGCCAAAGGGAATGGAAGAGGGAATTTCCAGGAGAGGTCGTTCAGATTGAGGCATTTTATGATGAGCTGGGTCAAATCCAGCACCTTTTGCAAAAGGAGAATTGGAAGAAAAATTCGCCCGCCTTTTTCCCGTTTCGGCAGCGTTCTTTAATCGCAAAGGTTTTTCCATTCGACCCCCTACCAGAGGAAGGAGTTGACAAGAAGCTCTGTCTGTTTTCGAGGGAGTTTAGAGAATTCATTCAACTTCAGCTGATCTCCCGGGGGAATTTTTATTCAGACCGATTTCCTCTCTCCTTAGCCACTCAGGTTTTATTCGATGGGACGAGCGAATTGAATTCGGATATCGATGCAGAGAAGCTTGAAAAAGAAATTTTAAATCAATTTTTGCGAGCCGGAGGAAGGGTTGAGGAAATCGACAGAGTGAAGCAGATAGATTTCGGCTGGCGGAAGGAGTGCACCCTGACCTTGGAAGGAAACCCTGCCGTATTTCGATCTCAATTCCTTGTCATTAATTTTCCTCTTCATCGCAGTTCACCCTTTCTTGGGAAAAGAAGGAAGGAATTCATAAAATGGGAGAAGAAAATCAGACCGTTATATAAGACGATTCCGTTATTCCTAGGGGTCCATGAGAAAGTGATTCCGGTTGGCATGGAAAATCTTGTTATCTCCATTTTGGACCTTGGAAAACCCTACGAGGATGGCAATGTCGTGCTCCTTTCCCTTAGCCCAAAAGGGGACAAAACTAGGGCGCCGGAGGGGAAGAGAGCCCTTACTGTTGAAAGCTTGATGGATGTGGGAAAATGGGGACAAACCCCTCTGGCTGATTACCAACAAGGAGTAATGAGACATTTATACCATCTCTTTCCCTACCTTGAGGATTACACCGAGTTTGTTGATTTCCAATGGGCCAGTGACCATGTTCCCAGGTGGTCTTATCCACACTTTCTTTACGAGGCCACTTCCAATTTTAATTGGAGGCAGGGAGTGGTTCCAGTGAGAATGTCGAAAGGCGTTTACTTCGTTGGAAAGGAGAATTTCCCCTATCTGGGTTTGGGAGGAGAGGTCTTTAGCGGATTAGCAGCGGCCCAACATATTTTAAAGAAATATTCCTGAGCCCACCCAAAAACCCCGTCCTGCTCTAATCGTCCCAGCCGATTTGTTTTCTTTTTGTGACCGGGAGTCTGAACTTTTCTCTTAATCGCGTGACGACGAGGTCTGGAACCAATCCTTCCACGCCGCCCCCTAATCTGGCGACCTCTTTGATGGTTCTGGAGGAGACGAAGAAATAGTCCTTGCTGGTCATCATGAAAAGGGTATCCAGTTGGGTGCTGAGGCTTCGATTCATCGAGGCCATGTGAAATTCATATTCGAAGTCGGAGGTCGCACGGAGACCCCGTAAGCTCACCTTGGCATTGGTCTTCGCCACGTAGTTGACGAGAAGGCCCTTGAAACTATCCACGATGACATTAGGCGTATCTTTAAAGATCTCTTTCACCATTTCAAGGCGTTCTTCAACGGAGAAGAGCGGACGTTTTTCTTCATTTTCTGCGATGGCAATGATCACTTTGTCAAAGATCACAAGAGCTCTTTCGACGATGTCGATATGACCGTAGGTGATGGGGTCAAAGGAGCCTGGATAGATGGCCACGTTTGCCGTATTCTTAAACTCTTCTTTCTTGTTCCTCGCCATTTCACACCTCCTCATGGGTGACGACCTGTCGTTAGGTAGGAAGGGGGTTTAGGATTCCGTAGCGACCTCGGTTTTATGATCCCCTTTCTGAGGGGTTAGAATAGAGATCATGGTGTCTGCAATCCGCCGCTGGCGAACGAGATTCCATCCGTCCAGGACGTGGGGAAGGGGCTCACGCCGGTTGTGCTCGATGACCAGGATGGAATCCGAGTGATAAATCGGATTGAAATTTAATTTCATCAAGGTGCTCTGGATCAGCCCCCTCTCATACGGAGGGTCCATCATGATCAAATCGAAACATTCTCCTCTCTGTTTGAGGATTCCAATCGCCCTGCTCACATCTTTTGGAAGGATTTCTGATCTTTCTTCCAATCCGACTTGGGTGAGATTTCTTTGAATGAGTCGTAAGGCCTGCCGTCCCTTTTCTACAAAGATGGCCCTCCTCGCCCCTCGGCTCAGGGCTTCGATCCCTAAATTTCCTGTGCCCGCGAAAAGATCGAGAACGATTTTTCCCTCCAGGTCGTCTTGAAGGATGTCAAAGATGGATTCCTTCACCCGATCAGAGGTAGGGCGAAGGGACTGGTCCCTCGGCGTCACTAATTTCCGTCCCCTCGATGTCCCACTGATAATGCGCATCGCCTATTTAATTTCCAGATTACAAATCCCAAATCCCAAACAAACTTCAATCTCCAATTTCCAAATGGCCAAAACTGTTTTGTTCGTAGTTTCGAATTTTGGTCATTGGAATTTATTTGATGCTTGGTGCTTGTGATTTGGTGCTTGTTCCCAAATTTCTCAATTCCTCAATTCTCTTTAGCATATTCTCCTGATGGGAACCTTGCCAGTAGATTCTGAGACATCGTGGACATCGGTAAAATTCCTTCTGTTGGTAAAAGATAAAGTCCGGGACCTTCCCCTCGGCTTCCTCCCGCGGGATGTCATCGAGAAGGACGTTGCACAAAAGGCACCTGGAAAGAAGGTTGTCCTCGCTCAGTGAAATATAACCCTTTTGAATGAGCTCCCTTATCTGAAGAGAAGGTCTATCCTCTGTGATTCTGACGATCCGGTCCTCCGATGTCTTGGGGAGAAGTTTGGTGTTTCGGGTCAGGATGACTCGACCTTCCCCGCGCGCCAATTTTATCAAACGATAGGCCTCTTCTCCTCGATAATAAATCGTATCATAGCCAAGCATCCTCAACTGCTTGGCCAATTTTCCCAGCATGCGATCTGCAACAAAATTCATTCCCCTTACCCTCCCCTCTCCCCATCGGGGGAGAGGGATGGGGTGAGGGGGTTTCGTCCTCAACGGATATATTTTCCTATAATTGGTTCTAAATCTTTTTTTGTTTTCTCGGGGATATACTTTTTGCCGGTGATCAGGGCATGTTGTAAAGCACTGGCACAAACACATTCTCTTTTGTCAGGAAGATGTTTGATTGCCTGTCGAATCGCGTTTTTTGCTATCTTCGTGCTCTGGGATAGAATTCTCAAGACCTCACCAATGGAAACGTCTCCCGCCGCCTCGTGCCAGCAATCGTAATCGGTTGCAAAGGCGATGGTGGAATAACAGATTTCAGCTTCCCGAGCCAGTTTCGCCTCGGGGAGGTTGGTCATGCCGATGACGTCCACACCCCAAGTCCGGAAAAGCCTCGATTCAGCGCGCGTTGAAAATTGGGGTCCCTCAATACAAAGATACGTTCCATCTTTATGGACGGTCGCGCCGACCCCCTTTCCGGCGTCGCACAGGATCTGGCTTAGAACGGGACAAACCGGATCGGCAAAACTGATGTGAGCCACGATCCCGCCGCTGAAGAAGGTGCTCGGACGACCCTTTGTCTGATCGATGAATTGATTCGGGATCACCATATCTCCGGGGTGAATCGATTCCTTCATAGATCCCACCGCACTGACGCCGACGATCCACTGAGCACCCAGCTTTTTCATTCCGTAGATATTTGCCCTAAAGTTTAGCGAAGAGGGCTGGATGCGATGGCCTTTTCCATGCCTCGGCAAAAAGGCGACTCTAACCCCTTCGAGAACCCCCACAACGAACGAATCCGACGGGTCTCCGAACGGGGTCTTTATGGCAACGGTTTGGACCTTTTCAAGACCCTCCATTTCGTAGAGACCTGATCCGCCAATCACCCCAACGATCTTTTCTGACATTCGCATCCTCCTCGATCAAATTAAGGTTCATGTTAACCCTACGCCGGCCAAAAATCAATCATCACCCCTTTCCGTGGAGTTGACCGCAAGCCGCTGAAATCTCTCTCCCTTTGCTCGTTCGGACAATGGCTGTGATCCCTCCCTCCATTAAAATTTCCTGAAACCGTTTGACGCTTTCTTCCGAAGGCTTTTTAAAAGGGATTTCTGGGGCTTCATTGAGCGGGATGAGATTGACCTTGGAGGGAATGCCTTTTAATATTCTTAATAGTCTTTTGGCATCCTGGGAAGAATCATTCATCCCTTCCACGAGGACATATTCAAAGGTAATGCGAGTTCTTGGCGTGAGAGGAAAACGCTTGCATAATGCTAACACCTTACGCAACGGGTAAAGACGGTTGACGGGCATGAGATAACTTCGAGTCTCTTCCTCTGTCGCGTTGAGGGAGATGGCGAGACGAAATGAGATCTTTTCTTTCGACAGCCGTTCCAACTGGGGAAGGGGACCGACGGTTGAAAGGGTGACTCTTCTCGAGGAGAACTTAAACGCATCAGGGTGGGTCATCAGCGCGATCGCCTTCAATGAATGATCGTAATTGGCAAGGGGTTCCCCCATTCCCATCAAGACGATATTGGTTATGGCTCTTTTTTGAGGCAGCGTTCTTCTGACCGCCAGAATTTGATTGACGATCTCTGGGACACTGAGATCTCGTTTCAATCCTATCTTTCCGGTCAGACAGAATCGACACCCGAAGGCACATCCCACCTGAGTCGAAAGGCAAAGGGTGAGGCGTGCCTTATCGGGAATCAGAACGCTTTCGATTCGGTTTCCGTCTTCGAGTTGAAATAAGAATTTTCTTGTTCCATCGCTGGCCTGTTCTACGCGCAGCGGGCAGAGGGTTGAAATAAAGCTGGCCTGGCTCAACTCCCGGCGGAATCTTTTGGAAAGATTGGTCATCTCATCGAAGGATTGAACACCCTTCTGGTAGAGCCACCTCAGAATCTGGATACTTCGGTAGCGTTCTTTGCCAAAGGATTTAAGGAATTCATTGAGTTCAGAGGGGCTTAAATTCTTTAAATCAACTTTTTCCATTCAATAATCAAAGATCTCCAGAGAATTAAAGAAGTATTTGATTTCAAAGGCAGCTGTTTCAGGCGCATCGGAACCGTGCACCACGTTTTTTTCAATATTGGTAGCAAACTGGCGCCGCAGAGTTCCTTCCTTTGCTTGTTTAGGATCAGTGGCACCCATCAACTCCCGTGTCTTTGAAATCGCCCCCTCCCCTTGAAGGACCATGACCACCGAAGGTCCCGAAGACATGAAAGTGGTCAGGCTTTCGAAAAAAGGTTTGCCTCGGTGGACGGCGTAAAATCCCTCCGCCTCTTTCCTATTCATCGAAATCATTTTGAGACCGATCACCTTCAGCCCACTATTTTCAAAGCGTTTAATGACCTCACCGATCAGATGTTTCTGGATGCCATCCGGCTTCACAATAGACAGTGTCCTTTCCATATCTTCCTCCCTTCGACTTAAATTATAAGGGTTTAATCTATCTTTCACAATTCCTAATTGTCAAGCTCATGGTTTCCTGGTAAGGCATTCTTGGTGGAAAATGGACCGACCCGGGTGTGGGTAAATTATTAATGGGTTGGGAATAAAAAGAAAGGCAGAATGACCGATCTACGGAGAAGGAGGACGTCTTATTCTCAAGGCCGTGAATATCGGGTTTGCAAGTCAGGCCCGATATTCATGGCCTTAATCGACTATTTAAACTTCAGACTGTAAAGAACATTTCTCAAGGGGTCGTTGTATGATGAATCGTTAATACAAACGTATACCCACTTATTATCCTTATAGGCGGATACAATGGTAGCCTGCAAATCCAGCCACCCTTGATATTTATATTTCAGTACAATTTCATTAACTTTAGTCCCGTCCTTCAGGGCTTTCATCTGATCCGAGACGATTTCAGAATCTACCTTCTGTTCCTTGTCCAATATCGCCTTCTTGTAATATTTTCCAATATCCGCCAGAGCCACCCCCTTAGGAATATCGAGGACCTGAATATCCATTACAGGGATTTTCGCAGACGCTTCTACTCGGAACATTACCTTCCAGGGGTTTTCGCGATCCACTGACCAACTCGAAGGATAGGTAACGGAGAAAGCGGGAGCCTTATCATAGACGAATTCCTTATCTTTCGCTAAAGTGATAGACGGAGAAAATACGAGGGAAATCATACATGCCCCTGCCACAAGCAACATTGCCACTACACTCCCATGCCGTACTCTTTTGCTCATAATTTGCCTCCTCTGCTTTTATGGTATTTTAGCGTCTCCATTCACCATAAGAGGCCGCTAATTTCGTGAGAATATAGCAAGCCCCCCTTGCATGTCAAGTACTAATTCTCAAATCTCCTTCCTATTCATTGACAAAGCAGCCATCGATGTCCTATCCTGCATTTATCCTACAAATAAGGAGGCATGGATGGAGGGGGGAGCGAGAAAGACTTATGATGTTATTATCGTTGGGGGGGGACCTGCAGGCCTCACGGCGGGTCTCTACACATCCAGGTCAAGGCTGCGTAGCGTCCTCATCGATAACGGTCTTTTGGGAGGTCAGATGACCACCACAGAGCTCGTAGAGAACTATCCTGGCTTCCCGCACGGGATCGCAGGAGATGAGCTAAGTCGTTTGATGGAGGAGCAGGCAAAGCGGTTTGGGTTAGAAATCGTTTCCCAATATGTTGTGGAGGTCAAGCTGGAAGGGGATAAGAAGGTTATTAAGACCGAAGAGGGAACCTATCTTGCTGATGCTCTCATTATTTGTACCGGGACAGAATACCGGAACTTGGGGGTTCCCGGGGAAAAAGAGTTCGCCGGCAAAGGCGTCTCTTATTGTGCCACGTGTGATGGGGCTTTTTTCCAAGGCAACCAAATCGTTGTTGTGGGAGGAGGGGATTCTGCGCTTACGGAGGCCCTTTATCTCACGAAGTTCGTCAAGGAGGTGACCATTATCCATCGAAGGGAAGCGCTTCGAGGAACAAAAATTTATCAGGAGAGAGTATTTGCAAATCCAAAGATCAAAATGCTCTGGAATTCAGTCATACAAGAGATAAAAGGAGGTCAAACCGTTCAGTCGATTCGTGTAAAAAATCTAAAATCTGGAGAAGTAACCGAGCACGATATACAAGGTGTTTTTCTATTTGTTGGGCTTTTGCCCAGAACCCAGTTTTTGAAAGGTCTGGTCGAAACGGATGAGGAGGGATACGTTCTTACTGCTGGGAATGGAGAAACCTCTGTGAAAGGTATTTTCGCCGCCGGCGATTGCAGGAAAAAGTTGGTGCGTCAAATCGCCACGGCAGTGGGAGACGGAGCGACCGCTGCCTGTGCTGTCGAGAAATATTTGGAGTTGAAAGGATAAAGGTTAAAGTTTGAAGTTGGGAATCCGAAACCGAACTCGGAGACCTATACGACTGGCAGACGGATTAAATTCCCCACCCTCCATTGTAAAAGTCAATAAAATCAATAATTTTGTTTGTTAGCAGAGAGTAATACCTGAAAAAAGCGTGAAAATGATATTTCCTTTACCACCATACAAGCGGATAGGCCTTTAAAACCTTATGGAGACGCTATATAATCTTGATAAAGCTTCTACGGCAGAACCTTCCCTAAAAGGGAACATTGTGCCCGATGCCAAAAGGTCTGAGAATTTTACATATCTCCCTTGGAGAGCGCAACCTGACTCACTTTGGGGGTATCTTCCTTATTCATCAGTTTTGCAAAAAACTGAGATTAAAATGGTATTTGCAAAAACAGGTCTCTTTCCTCCAGCGTTCCAGTTATTATCATCCTGTAGAGTTAATCCTAGCCATCCTTTATGCTTTGATTGCTGGAATCCATCGCCTAAGCAAAACCAAAATCCTGCAAGGCAATGGCGCGTTTCAACAGATCATCGGCTTAAAGAAATTTCCTTATGCCAGCAGTTTAAGGCGATTCCTCAAACGAGTCAATCCTCAGGTCGTTCAGAGCATCACCAAAGTCCACGACCACTTAAGGCTGAAAATGTTCTATCTACCCAAACCTCGGACCAGCCTTCTGTTCGATTTGGATTCCTCCGTCCTCACTCTTTATGGCAAGCTTATCGAAGGAGCCGAAGTCGGCTACAATCCTCACAAAAGAGGGGCTCGTTCTTACCATCCATTGCTTTGTTTCGAATATCATTCCAGAGACTTTTGGCATGGTCTCTTAAGACCTGGAAACGCTTATACCTCTTCAGGTGCAACAGAATTCTTCAAACAATGTCTCCGAAAGGTTCCCCCTGGTATCTATCGAATTCGAGTACGAGCCGATTCCGGTTTTTTCGATCACAAATTTATCGAGCCTCTGGATCAAGAGGGCATTGGCTATGTCATCGTAGCCAAGATGACCCGACCGATCAAAAACAAAATAGGGAATCTTCGTTATTACCGGTTCAAGAGAAACTGGGGAGCAGCCGAGTTCTTCTACAAACCTTTCCGGTGGAAGGAGTCTCATCGTTTTGTGGTCATCCGCCGTCCCCTTCCCGAGAAAGACTCCGAACAACTGACGCTTTTCACTTTGAAGCGTTACAGCTATCAGGTCTTTGTCACCAATCTCCCTCTCAGGGCAGAAGAGATTTGGTATTTTTATCGGCCCAGGGCAGCGATCGAAGTCACTATCAGGGAGCTCAAAGAAAGTTATGCTTTGGCCAAGATTCCTACAAACAGTTTTCAGGCCAATCAGTTCTATTTCCATCTCTTACTGTTTGCCTACAATCTGGTCAATTGGTTCAAGAGACTCTGTCTACCTTCAAGATTTCAGAATGCAACCTTGGAGACCATTCGGACAGAATTTTTAGTCCTACCTGCGAGATTGGTAAAGTCGCAGCACCGGAACGTTCTCAAATTACCCAGCGAGTATATCTCAAAACAAACTTTGGATCATATCCTCCAGAAGATAAGAGAGATGAAACCATTATAAATTTCAACCAATTTGTAAATTTTTTCAGAAATGGGTGGGCACAATCCCCAGTGTTTAAAGGTTTCTCAATCTGAAGCATCACTTTTCACGCTTTTTTCAGGTAATATGTTATAATTACAGAACAATGAATGGGAGGTGAAAACGGAATGAAAGAGAATGTCGAAAAGGCGTTACAGAAGATCCGGCCGGCGCTTCAAGCCGATGGCGGGGACATCGAATTGATCGATGTGGTGGATGGAGTGGTTCGGGTCAGATTGACCGGTGCTTGCGGTGGTTGTCCCATGTCCCAGATGACTTTGAAGATGGGTGTTGAGAAAGTGCTCAAACAGCAGGTCCCAGAGGTAAAAAGCGTAGAGACGGTTTAAGAAGCCTCAAAGAAAACCGGTTCCTCTTTTTGTCAAGACCTCACCAGCGGAGTTTCGAACAAGCCTTGCCACTTCCTCTCTCTCAATTCGGGGGAGAGGGGTGGCATTTGTGTCTTGAATTTACTTGGGATTTGTAATTTGAAATTTGGAGTTTGAAGCAATCATGTATCCTATCGTTGATCGAGACAAATGCAATGGCTGTGGAAACTGCATTGAGATCTGTCCAAGCGAAGTCTATGAAGTCGAAGAGGATAGATCAACCCCTATCCACCCTGAAGATTGTATCGAGTGCTGGGCCTGCGTGAACCAATGCCCGACAGAATCCATCCAACTGCATGACGATTGATCCATTCGGTCGCGCCAAGCGGTCCAGAGTTATCTCCTGAGCCGAGGCATCGAACGAGCGACATCCTGCATATTTTGTCCTCAAATTTAACCCTCAAAAACCACTTGAAAAAAAAGAAGGACTTTCCTATCATGGAATTGGGTCGATATGAATAATTCGCTCAGTTTGGAATCTCCGGCAAAGGTCAACCTAAGATTGGAAATCCTGAGAAGACGGGAAGATGGTTATCACGAGCTGAGGACAATCTTCCAAAAGATCAGTCTCCACGATACCCTCCATTTCTCCCTGAGAAAAAAAAGAGGGGTTTCGATTGCGACAGATCATCCCAAGCTCCCCACCGGAAAAAACAATCTGGTCTACAAGGCCGCTCAGTCTATGCTTAAAGCATCCACTTATAAAGAGGGTATTCATATTGAGATTGAGAAAAGAATTCCTCTTGGTGCTGGGCTCGGAGGCGGAAGTAGTAACGCAGCCACGACGTTGAAGGCATTGAATCAACTTTTAGAAATGGGCCTCCCTAAAAAGGACTTGTTGGCAATGGGACTGGAAATCGGGGCAGATGTTCCTTTTTTCCTTTCGAAGGGCCCGGCTATTGGTTCAGGGATCGGCGAACAGTTGAAAAAGGTAGAGCTTCCCGATCTATGGTATGTTCTTATCTATCCGAATTTTGAGGTCTCAACGCGATGGGCTTACCAAAATTTCGTATTGACCCGTTCGACCGCGGAAAACCTCAGTTTTCATAATGGGATGGAGAAGCGCCGCTCAGGGTCAACCTTGAGCAAGGACCAGCCCTCAGGCTGGGTAGCCGAAAGGTTGACAAATCGGCAATTTCATCTTAGTCTTCATAGGTTTTTGAAAAATCCTGAAGGAATTTCTCGCATTCTTCTGAATCACTTAGAAACAGTGGTTGGCAAAAAATATCCTCAGATTGGAATCATGAAAAAAATTCTTTTTTCTGCGGGAGCCCTGGGCGCTTTGATGACGGGGAGTGGCCCCACGGTTTTTGGCCTTTTCGAGAGGGAGAGTATTTCAACGGCGGCCTATGAAAAGATAAGAAGAATGGCCGAGAAGAAAGGCTGGGCCGTTTTTAGAACACATAGCCTCACTGTATGACGACTGCTGGCTCTCTGAATAGCCGAACCCGGAAGAGGATCGAATCCGTCGTTTAAGCAGAAGGAGATTCAGAAGAGCAAGTAACCTAATTTTAATCTTAAAGTTCAAATTTCAAAATTCGAATGTCAAATGAATGTCAAAGCTCAAGGCCTCAAAGATATTTTTGAGTAACGGATTTTCGGAATGACTGAATAACGTGCAGGAAGCTTTCTTCTTTGTCCTTTGAACTTCGGATTTCATTTGAAATTTGGCCTTTGAAATTTGACATTGTTTGTTCAAAGATTGGGGTGTCGTCAAGCGGTAAGACACAGGTCTTTGGAACCTGGACTCGGAGGTTCGAATCCTCCCACCCCAGCCACATTTAGAGCGTGGAGAATTGCAGGTAGATGGTGGTTATGGAAAATTGTAAAACGACCTACCACCTTCGACTTTCCACCTTCGAGGCACTGAGGCTCATATGAGCAAGAATAAGTCCGTGGCCGCCACCGGCCAGGATTTGAGCTGGTTGAAGATATTCACGGGGAATTCGAATAATGAATTGGTGACGAAGATTTGTGACCAGTTGGGGACCCCCCTTGGCAAATCTGTGGTGAGCACTTTCAGCGACGGAGAGATTCATGTTGAGATTGATGAGAGCGTCCGAGGAATGGACGTTTTCGTGATCCAGTCCATTTCGTCTCCTGTGAATGACAATCTCATGGAGCTTCTTATCTTAATCGACGCCCTGAAGAGAGCCTCTGCGGAAAGAATTACCGCCGTGGTGCCTTACTACGGTTATGCGAGGCAGGATCGTAAAGTTCTTCCTCGAGCCCCCATCTCTGCCAAACTGGTTGCAGATTTGATCACGACCGCAGGAGCTTCTCGAATTCTTACCGTTGACCTTCACGCCGGTCAAATCCAGGGCTTTTTCAATATTCCGGTGGACCACTTATTTGCTGCCCCGGTGCTGTTAGAACATATGAAGCAGGTCAGAAACGATATCGTCATGGTATCGCCGGATGCAGGAGGAGTGGAAAGGGCTCGCGCTTTTGCAAAAAGGTTAGACGCTTCCTTGGCGATCATCGACAAACGAAGAGATTCTCCCAATGTCTCGCAGGTGATGAATATCATCGGAGATGTGAGCGGTATGACAGCCTTCTTGGTTGACGACATGGTGGATACAGGGGGGACATTGGTGCGGGCGGCCTATGCCCTGATCGAGAACGGGGCGAAGGCCGTCTATGCCTGCTGCACGCATCCTGTCCTCTCGGGAAAGGCTGTGAAGATCATCTCTGAATCACCCATTGTCGAAATGATCGTCACGGATACCATTCCCCTCCGGGGGGAAGCCAAGGCATGTCCAAAAATTAAAGTCGTCTCGATCTCCAGTCTCCTGGCTGACGCTATTCGCAGAATTTATGAAGATGAATCAGTAAGTTGTCTTTTTGTTTAAATCACAGGATAAGGAGTGACCCATGGAAAGACCCGTGCTGACAGCTGAGATTCGAGAAGGGGTTGGAAAGGAAAAGGCAAAGAAACTCCGGTCGAAGGGCATGATCCCTGCCATATTTTATGGACCGCGATCCCAAACCATCCCTTTGGTGATCGATTCTAAGGAATTGACGAAGGCTCTTCAAACAGAGGCAGGGGAGAATGTCTTGATTGACCTTGACATCCGAAAGGGAGCTCAGTCGGATCGCAAGGTGGTGATGCTGAAAGACATTCAAATCGATCCTCTCCAAAGGGCGACCTTGCACACGGATTTTTACGAGGTGGCTATGGACGAGATGGTCACCGTGGAGGTCCCGGTTCATCTGGTCGGGAAACCTGAGGGGACCAAGGTGGGAGGGATCCTTGAGCAGGTCCGAAGGGAGATCCAAGTTCAGTGCCTCCCCGGTGATATTCCTAAGAGCATTGATGTTGACGTGAGCCTCCTGAAGATTGGTGATTCGATTCATGTCGAAGATATTAGAGTGGAGAAAGCGAAAATTATTTCGGAGACTAACTTTACCATCGCCACAGTCGTACCCCCTGTGGCGGAGGAGAAGGTTGTGGAAGCAGTGGCTCCGGAGGCTGTTGAAGGGGCTGAGGTAGAGGAAAAGAAGGAGGAGGGAGAGGAGGAAAAAGAATAACCGAATGTGAAGATCATCGTAGGACTGGGCAATCCTGGAACTGCGTATCGAACGAGCAGGCACAATATTGGGTTTCAGGTAGTGGATCGTCTCGCCAAAATAAGCCACCTTTCTATCCGTACCAAACGCTTCAGATCCCTCTATGAAACAGGCTGTATCGATTCTGAGAAGGTTGTCCTGGCTAAGCCAATGACCTTCATGAATCGGAGTGGAGAAGCGGTCAAAAAGGCAGCGGATTTCTTCCACCTTCATGTGGAGGATCTGGTTGTCGTTCACGACGATTTGGACCTTCCCTTTGGAAGGCTTCGTTTTAAACGAAGAGGAGGGGATGGAGGACATCAGGGGGTACGTTCCGTCATTGAGTGCATGGGTGGAAATAACTTTCTAAGGCTGAAGGTTGGCATTGGCAGACCTCCCGAAGGGATGGACCCCGCCGAGTATGTCCTGGATGTCTTTGATGACGTTGAGCAGTCCCATTTAGATCAAGTCCTTTGCCGGGCAGCAGAAGGTCTGAGGACCATGCTCTTGGAAGGGCTTGAAAAGGCGATGAATCAGTTTCAGAAAAAAATTCCCCTCTCCCCCGTTTCCTAAGACGGGATCATTCACCTTTTTCAATCTCCATAAAGATTTTTCCATGGTGAAAGATGCGTACTCCTCCCGTCTCCTCAGAAATGACGATGGCAAGGGCGTCGGTCAGACTGGTAATCCCGGCGGCGGCTCGATGCCGACTTCCAAGACCCAGGGGAATTTCGATATTTTCCCCCGAGGCATCCAGATGGCGGCCTGCTGCCAAGATGATCCCGTCTTCGCGGAGAATGAATGCCCCGTCGATGGAGGAAAATTCCTTGACGGTTTCTTTCAGCCGGTGATCCAAAATATTTCGTTCTTCTTCGGGATATCCCTGAAAGGGATTGATCACCATGGGGTGTGAGAATTTGAGAACCTCTTCATGCTTCCCGAGGACAAAGATCGTCCCAACAGGTTTTCTCCCTTCTTTTCCTTCTATAGAGATTTCCAAAGCGAGGCGTAAAACAGTCTCGAAAACTTCCGGCCTCACAATCTCTGAAATCACAGGAAGATCGGCGGAAGAGACGAGTTCGAACTCTTTTCCGAATTCGAGGATGATGAGGTTATCCAGGACTTTCGTTTGAGGGATTCCGGAGAGGCAGACCCATTTATCTCCCTTTTTGACCAGACCCTTTGAGAGGGCTTGGATGATGGCCATTTTCATTTGATTGATTCGACCCAGGGGGACATCGGGGATCTGAAGTACTTTCTCAAAAACCGAGGCAGCTTCCCGAAAATAGGATTCATCCTTGATGGCGAGAATCAGATCAACCCGTTTTTCCTGGCCGATCTTGGCCAAGGCTTCATAGTCTTCGATCATATCCGCATAAAGCAAGACCCCCTTCGAACGGGTTTTTCTCGCGATGACGCAGGCTGTCTCTATCATGATACGATTTTGCTGCTTCACGTTGACCTCCCTGCCGGCAGGAATGCTCAACCCATTAAATGCTTTATTTCCTCTCAGTTTTATTATACAAATATAAAGGCGGAAATCCATAAGAAACTTAAACTCGAAACGATAAACTGCAAATTCTAAATAAATTTTGCATAACGGGTTGGTCACTGGCGAACCATCAAAATCACAAACGCCCTTGCCCACTTCAGTAGAAGAGGGTGCGGTAGGCAGGGATATTTGAGTTTATCTAGAGCTTAGGGTTTCGGGTTTGGGGTTCAAAAAGAGGGGTGTCAATGGGTTTTCGGTGCGGCATTGTGGGTCTTCCAAACGTGGGGAAGTCCACGTTATTCAATGCGCTGACTGCGGCCGGCGCAGAGGTAGCGAGTTACCGTTTCTGCACGATCAACCCGAACATTGGCATTGTCCCCGTGCCGGATCAAAGGCTGGAAAGGATTGCCAAGCTGATCCACCCTAAAAAAACGATTCCCACCACCCTTGAGTTTTTCGATATTGCTGGATTGGTCAAAGGGGCAAGCAAAGGAGAGGGGCTGGGCAATCAGTTTCTGGATCACATACGAAATGTGGATGCCGTTGCCCACACCGTTCGTTGCTTCAACAACGAAAATGTGGCCCATGACTTCGGTTCGATCGACCCGGTGAGGGATATCGAAGTCGTTAATACCGAGCTTATTTTAGCAGACCTTCAGACTTTAGAGAAGAAAATGACGAAAACGGAGAAGATGCATAGGGTGGGTGCCAAGGAGGCCACTTTGGAGTTGGAGGTTTACCAAGAGGTTCAAACCGTTTTGAACCAGGGCCGGAGGGCGGGGACCCTCCACATGGCCGGAGAAAAAGAGACGATCTTCTTTGATCTCCACCTTCTCACTGCAAAACCGGTTTTTTACGTTGCCAATGTTGACCAAAAAGAGCTCAAGGGGGAGGGGACCTGTTTGAAGACGATCACGGACTGGGCACAAAAAGAAGGAAATAAAGTGGTCGTCATCTGCGGTGATCTCGAGGCGGAGGTTGCAGAATTGAAAGAGGAGGAGAGAGAGGAGTTCAGAAAAGAGCTGGGTCTGGAGGGCTCAAGCCTTGAACGATTAATTGAAGTCGGATATGAGATCTTATCCCTCGTCACGTTTTACACAACGGTTAGCTCTGAGCTCAGGGCCTGGACCGTGCCCAAAGGAACTCCGGCCCCTAAGGCCGCCGGCAAGATCCACACGGACATGGAAAGAGGGTTCATTCGCGCAGAAGTCATTTCCTTTCCCGATTTCGTGACCTGTGGCTCTGAGCATACGGCGAGAGAAAAGGGACTCCTTCGTTCTGAGGGAAAAGATTATCTCATCCGAGACGGGGATATCGTCCATTTCCGCTTTAATGTATAACCCCCTTTCACAGCACTCTCCCCTGGTGCCTGCCTGCCCTGTACCATGCTAGGTTCAGGGCCTGCTCTGTACCAGTACGGTTAAGGGGAGGCGCGAAGGCAGGGGAAATGGGGATCAGAGTCGGATTCCCCCTTTGGTAATGAGGGGATTTGAAAATCGGGATTTGGTAATTGCGATTTTATCTGTTACATTTGTATCCGCAGAGGGAAAGAGCGTGCTAAAGAGGCTAAAATATTTTCTTTACATGGTTCCGGTTCTTTGGATTCTCCTTAAGGATCTGGCATGGGAGCCCCTCTCCCCGCGAGAGATTAAGACCAATTACCTTTTTGGGAAGGCTAATGCTTATGACCGGGCCGATTTTTTGAGGAGGGCGGTCAGGGCGTATAAAGAGATATTGAGAAGAGATCCGAATAGCATTCCCGTTTTCTTAAACTTGGGAGGGCTTTATTATCGCCGGTCCATGTTTGAAATCGCTATCCCCTATTATGAAAAGGTAATCCGGGCGAACCCGAAGCATTACCAAGGTCACTACTGGCTGGCAATGTGTTTTTGGAAATTGCAGCGATATCATGCTGCCATCAACACCCTGGAAGAGGTCATCCAATTTTTGCCGACTTTTAAAGATGCCCTTAATTTAATGGGAGAGTGCTACGAGCAAATAGGAGAAGCGGCGAAGGCAGAGCGTTGTTATCTCAAAGCGATCAGTACCGATCCCGACGGAATTGTTATTCATGGAGGTGTTTTGGACAGCGGGGCCCAAGAGAAGAAGGAGGAGAGATTAAAGCATTAGACGAGGGGTCTCGAAGGGTCTCCAGTCGGGGAAAGGAGGAAGGCTTGGAACAGAAAATAGAGAGAGAATGGAAGTCGATCAAGTGTCCCGGAAGGGGAGAAAAGACGGCCGTCATGGTAGAATGGGACATTGTTTCACAGAAAGGTCGAATCCTAAAGAGAAATTTACGGCAGATCGATTGTCACCACCCTCAGTTGACCGAATTTGGAAGAGAAGATTGTAAATGGGGATGCGAGGCCGTCATTGGAAAGAAAGAAAAGTAGGGCAGCCGAACATCAGGATTCTTTTTCCTCCGACTTCTTCTTCGCAGAAACGAATTTTTTTTCATCTATGATCCGGGGTGAGATGCCTTGAAATCCTCCCAGGGTTGCATCAGGAGGAAGCAGGATCCAGGCAATTCCCAACTCTTTATCAACCTTGATGATCTTGTCACCCGGTTGCAGTTTTTTCATGTCTCAATAATAACGAATTTTATAAATGATATCATCCCGAATCCCTCGTCCTCCCGGTAAGCTTGGGCGAGACGGCGCGGCACAGGCGCTGCACGGACACCCGGTGAGAAGGCCTCAGGGCGAAACCTCAGAGTAATCACATCCAGAGGTCTGAATACCAGGAAGCATTGAATTTCGAGAGACAAGAACAATTGGCGATAGAACGGAGCCACCGTTTCCCCGATGCCATTAAAATTCAACAGTTTTCCGGTATCCCAAAAATGTAAATGAAAGCGACATATTGTTCAAAATCCGGCCTTCTCCTTCCAACCATTACAATTGAATTACTCAATAAAATCAAGTGGTGATAGGCGGATTATTTCTGGCACAAAAAATGCTCCTTACCTTATGCATGTTTAACCATAGGTATGCGCTAAATCCATTGTGAGCAGTTCAAATGGTATATCATTTTGTAATGTCTCTGATCATTGCTGTCCTCCTGCTGGCCGAGGTTACACTCCCCTTCATCTTGATATCGGTCCTGGGATTCTTTGCATGGCGTCTCATTCGACAAAAATGGATCAATAGAATTTTTACAAGACTTGTTTACGAGAAAAACGCATTTGCAAGGGAATTCCATGAACAGGTGGGCCGGTCGGCTGAAGAAAAAGGGAATAAGGTTGCAAAACCACTTGCTTATATTGCGCTTATTTTATGCATCGCCGTTATTTTGAAGACGGTCTGGCCGTACGTTTTTTATCATGGCGACGCGGCTGGCGTATTTTTCAGGGAGGATCTTCCTTGGATGTTTCTATCTATCGGATTAATTTTTCTCGGGTTCGGGGTCTCGGCATCTATTATCTCATCTTTGGTTTTCATAAGGGAGACGAAAAAATTCGAAGTCTACAATCGGGGCCTTGAAGTTTATCTGTTGAGTAAATACCTCGAGAACATCTCATACATAACCCTCGGAATGGCCCTAATCATAGGGACTGTTTGCCTATGGTTCTTCTCCCTGGAGAGGCTGTTACCGATTTTCCGTTACTTTGAGAGAGAATCTGCGTCCCTTGTCGACCTAAAAGTCAACTTTGAGGAAATGTTAACAACATTGGGGACCTTGCTCACAAGTTTTAGAAACCAATTTCAAACCTGGTGCATCACGTCCTTTCTCATCTCCCTGGCGAGCTTTACGATTCCGTACATGTGGTTCAAGGGAAGACGATTTACTAAAATATTCCTGACCCTGTTCTTGACGGGAACAATCTTTTCTTACTTTGTGTCTTTTTTGATCCAAAACTTTATCACTTCTGAGCTGGCCTGGATATTCGTTGCCGTGTGGACCTTTTCTGCATTAGTTACCTATATGGTCTTCCACTTGATCAATACTATTTCGCTGAATCAAGTGAATATCTGCAAACATTGCCGGACGGAAAATGGCATCTATTCAAACTACTGCTGTGAATGCGGCAAGAAACTTATTCTCCATGTAAAGGCCTAAAGGAAAAATCGGAAAGATTCGCGAAATTTCCGGGTTGGGTAAAACGGGTTCGAACCGCTGGTGCAGGATTTCAACGCAAGGATGTGCTTTCTTAAGCTGCCAGGGGAGAATCTCAAAATAACTTTGGCAGTGGAGGAAAGGCAACCTGAAGGGATGAAAAACGAAAGACGGATTCGGAGCACCTCTCCGAATCCGTCTTCCATGATCCGTTTCAATGTATTATTCCGTTCTATTCGGGTTTTTTCTCACCCGAAGCTGCAGCTTCTTCTTTCCCCACTTCCAATTTTGACTTGATCTCACTGATGAAATAGACGAGAACACCGAGACCGATCAAAACCAGCAGGATGGGGACGACTGCCATCAGCCCCTTGATGAACATGCCCCACCAGGTGATCAGTAAGATCAAACCAATGATGATCACCACAACTCCAACAATGATCCCGAGTATATTCGACACCATCATCACCCCCTTTGAATAGTTCTTATTGACAGTGATAACTATCAAATCAATGAGTAGAAGTCAAGGCCAATTTTAATCCCAAATTTTAATCCCAAAAATAGAATTGACTCGATCCGGTTCTCCCTCTCCCTTGGAGACTGTGTCACAATTATAAAAGCCCGTCCCAAATAGGGCGGAAAAGGCGGTCGGGTGGAAAAGCTTTAGAGCGGCAACCTTTTACGCGTGAAATTCAGACGTTGAAGATCCATGAGATGACTCCATTTTCCATAAGCACCGATTAGTCATTCCTAAAAGACCGCATTCGAAAGCATTGAAACCCGACTGTCTCTTCCGCCAGGGCGGCGATTACGACACAGTCTCTTGATGGAGAGGGCCGGGGTGAGGGTGGATTCATTATGGACAGGACAAAGGCGTTAAGGTATTATGAATGGAAATGTTTGATTAATAGTGGAGGAGGTCGAATAGGGAAGCATGGCAGTAAACTTAAAAGGAAGATCGTTAGATAGCCTTTTCCATTTAACCAGGGAGGAAATTGAGCAGATCCTAAAGACGGCGGAACTATTGAAATCTCAATTGCTTCGCGGAGAGGAACATCCTCTTTTAAAGGGGAAAACGCTGGCGATGATCTTTGAGAAGCCGTCCACGCGAACAAGGGTTTCCTTTGAAGTGGGAATGTGGCAACTCGGAGGTTATGCGCTCTATCTGAATGCCAGCGATCTGCAATTAGGCCGCGGGGAGACCGTTGCTGATACAGCTCAAGTTCTCTCCCGTTATGTGAACGGAATTATGGCAAGGGTCTTTGCTCATCAGACCATCATCGATCTGGTAAGATATTCCAAAGTGCCAGTGATCAACGGGCTTTCAGACTTCACGCATCCCTGCCAAGGCTTATCTGACCTTTTCACCATTTACGAGAAGAAGAGACGGTTTTCAGGATTGAGGCTTGCCTATGTCGGCGACGCCAACAATGTAGCCCACTCCCTGCTCTACGGCTGCTCCAAGGTAGGAATGGATATCGCCCTTGGATGTCCGAAAGGATATGAGCCTAATTCACAGGTGGTCTCCGAGGCGAGGGAAGAGGGGAAAAGAAGCGGTTGCAAGGTGAAGGTAACGAATGATCCGAAGGAGGCTGTGAGAGGAGCCGATATTGTTTATACGGATGTATGGACCAGTATGGGTAAGGAAAAGGAGCGCGAAAAAAGGGTGAAAATTTTAAAACCCTACCAGGTCAACGCCAAGCTAGTCAAAGAAGCAAGAGAGGATTATCTTTTCATGCACTGTTTGCCGGCCCACCGGGGAGAAGAGGTGACGGACGAAGTGGCCGATTCGCAAAATAGCGTTATCTTCGACCAGGCAGAGAACAGGCTCCATGCCCAAAAAGCCCTTTTGGCGCTGATTATGTAGAGGGTTCAAGGGGTCAAGGAATCAAGTGGCCAAGCGAAGGCATAAATTCATGAAATTCCACTCGTACCCTAGAACCCTCGAACCCTGGAACCCTTGAGTTAACCTATGAAACTCCTTATTAAGAAAGCCAGCTTAATCGCTGCGGAGTTAGCGGGCCCTCGGGTATCCAACGTCTTGATTGATGACGGGAAAATAAGTGAGATTGCTGAGAATATTATAGCTCCGGATGCTACGATAATTGACGCAAGCGGAAAGCTGCTTGTACCGGGCTTAGTGGACGCTCACGTCCACTTCAGAGAGCCCGGTCAGGAGTATAAAGAAGACCTTCACACCGGCTCATCGGCCGCCGCAGCCGGCGGATTCACCAGCGTCATAGCAGAGCCCAACACCGCTCCTCCGATAGATACGCCTGCG
Source organism: uncultured delta proteobacterium (assembly GCA_963765435.1). Classification (GTDB taxonomy): domain Bacteria; phylum Desulfobacterota; class BSN033; order BSN033; family UBA1163; genus UBA1163. The sequence goes on along the minus strand of CAVXWK010000001.1, from coordinate 739,895 downwards.
CGGCTTTGTCGTTTACTGAATATTGCAGAGAAGAACAGCGTCATTAATTTCTACTCGAAGTCAGCCATTACTAAGGGAACGATGGGCTACAGGCTGACGGATATTGCCAAACTGAAAGAAGCCGGGGCCAGAGCGATTTCTGACGATGGGAATCCCGTTCCAAGCCGGAGGCTCATGCGAAGCGCACTTGTCAAAGGCAAGGAATGCGGAATCCTGGTCAGTCCACACTGTGAAGAATCTTCACTCTACAGGCAAAGAATCCTCTCCTCCTCTCCCCAAATGCCGTATGCTTCACCGGGCGCGAATCCTTATACCTCCGAAGCCGGGTTTATCGAGCGAGATATCGAATTGGCCGAGAAAACGGGAGCACGGCTTCACATCTCACATGTGAGCCTTGCCAGGTCGGTAGAGCTCATTGCCGATGCGAAAAAACGGGGAGTCAATGTGACAGCAGAGGCGACCCCGCAGCATCTTCTGCTGACGGAGAAAATGGCCCAGGAAATCGGACCGAACGCAAAAGTAAATCCACCATTGAGATCGGAAGGAGATGTGGAGGCTTTGAGGGCAGGGCTTGCCAACGGCACTATTGACATTATTGCGAGCGACCATGCCCCTCATTCGCCCGAAGAGAAGAACAGATCCTGGGATCAAGCTCCCTTCGGCGTGATCGGCCTGGAGACAACGCTGGGCCTGGTCTTAACTTATCTGGTGCATCCGGGTATCTTGACATTGAATCAAGCAATTGCAAAGATGACGATCATCCCAGCCGAGATTTTTGGGCTCGAGGTACTGGGAGTTGGCAGCCTCAGACCAGGAGCTAAAGCGGACCTGACCTTGATCGATCTGGATTGGAAATGGAGGGTGGACGTCAATCGCTTTTATTCCAAGGGTAGAAATTGTCCTTTTAATGGCTGGGAGCTTCAAGGAAAAGCAATACTGACAATTGTCGCAGGACGAATTGTGGCAAGAGATGGAATCATCACAGGCGAAAATTCCTAAAATTCGATGGGCAGGACACACCCAATCCCTCCCCCTCGACGGGGGAGGGTGAGGGAGAGGGTGATAAAAATTTTGAATGTAATCAAGAAAGCGGAAGGGGGACAAGATGGGTAGCCTTAAAGGAAAGGATATCCTTCATGGAAATCAATTTTCAAAGAAGGATGTCGAAGGGATCATTAGAATTGCGTCCGATTTTGAGAAGGAACTCAAGAAAAAGGACTCTTTAACTCTTTTGAAAGGGAAGATTTTGGCGACGCTTTTCTTCGAGCCAAGCACCCGGACCCGACTCTCCTTTGAGACGGCCATGCAGCGTTTGGGCGGAGGGGTGATCAGCATGGCATCGGCAGAGAGCTCGTCGGCGGCGAAAGGTGAGACCGTTGCGGATACAGCCAGGACGGTCTCCCAGTATGCAGATGCCATCGTCATCCGCCATCCGCGCATCGGATCGGCCAAAGAAGCAGCCGAGGCAGCTCCGATTCCTGTCATCAATGCAGGCGATGGGGCAGGGCAGCACCCCACTCAAGCCCTCCTTGATATTTATACGATTCATAAAGAATTGGGCTCGCTCAAGAATTTGGCAGTCTCCATGGTGGGCGATTTAAAGAACGGCCGGACGGTCCACGCACTGGTCGAGCTTTTGTCCCTCTTTCAAGCGCGGCTCTATTTTGTTTCACCCAACAGCCTTCGGATGCCGGAGGAAATCGTCTCCAGTCTCAAACAAAAAGGGATTGAGATCGAAGAGACAGAGGATTTCCGGAAAGCAGCCTCTGAAAGCGCTCTCGTCTACATGACGCGGATTCAAAAGGAGCGTTTTGAGAATCTTTCCGAATACGAGCGGGTGAAGGGCTATTACGTCATCGATGAAAAATTCCTGAAAGAGCTTAAAAAGAAGATCACCATTCTTCACCCGCTTCCAAGAGTGGACGAGATCAGGCCGGAAGTGGATGCCTATCCAGGAGCAGCCTATTTCAGGCAGGTGAAAAACGGTGTCTTTGTAAGAATGGCTTTGCTCGCCATGATCTTGGGGAAACGATGATCTGATGAAAAAAATGGTGATCGCCCTCGGAGAGAAGGCGATTATCACCTGTCTTGAGTGCGCTGACGACGCATTAGAGGGAAGGGGAGGAACGCAGATCGTTCCCTAATTCATCAGATCCACTTCAATATTCCCAGAAATACGATAAGACAGATAATGTCGAAAGCATAGATAACACCCACCGTGGTAGCCTTCTTCCGGAAACTGTCCATATCAAACACCCAGAACGCGACCAGAAAAAATGGCAAATAGCCGATCAAAAATATCAGCCACGGTGCTCTCACACCCCACCATGAGTAATCCCAGGTCAATGCACCAACTGAATGCAGCACCATCTCCACGAGGACGCAAAAGATCGAGTTAACGATAGCGAAGGCCAGACGGTTCGGAAGTCCCAGAATTTTGAGTTTCTTGTCGGCAGGAAGCATCTTTGAAAAGGCGATTCCTGCAATCGCGAACATGAAGCAGATTTCGATGTTCAGCCCGATCAGGATTAGGAAGGCTGTTTTGCCCGGAGCGCCCCATACAGGGGCGTACTGGGTGAAGTGGAATACCAGGCCGTTCCAGATCTCGTTGAACCAGTCCATTCCCCAAAAAGCTAATCCGGCGAATACGAGGCTCCAATTTTTCCGTTCAACCTCCGCCGCATAGACGTACACCGTTAGGGCGAATAGAGTAATAAGGTACCATTGGAACAAACTTCCGTCGCGAAGTATCCTCAGGGCTTCCGTAGCAGCTTGTGTCATCTCAGACCTCCATAGTTTGTTAGTGCTAATATTGTGATAGATAGATGCCTATCGGCCAGGTTCCGTTTATGCCGTGGACCGAAGCGGATCAACTGTCAACTGGAAGCTGTCGCTAGCCGAAGAGTCGTATATAACGAAAAATTATCGAGCTATACACACGACAATAATTGCAATTATTGCAATCGGGACCACGATAACCAGAGCCCCCAGAGTTGTATTCCCAAGCGCTCTCCAGGCTGAAAATCCTTGAACTTGCCCTAAGCACTTCAGAAATACAACGATTGCCCATATCGCAATTATTAATTGAATCGCAACAAAACCTAGCGATATAAACCCCAGAGACGGGCTCGCATGTATTCTTGGTGTCTCAGTTGTGAACAGTTCCTGACCAAATAGTACAAGTTGAGGTATCCAGAGTATTAATGCCCATATTGTTGGGACACTAGACCACGCAATCGCAGCCCGAATGTTTTGGGAAGGGGCTTGTCCACCAATCCACTTTCCTGTCCAACGAATCAGCGCACCAGCTAAGTACTGGGGTAAGATGACTTTTGTGGACACCAAAGTTGAGGTAAAATACTAAAGACGGAGGTGTCAGAATGGAAAGGATTCCGAGAGCAATCTACACGAAGGAACTTCGAGAGGAAGCAGTGAAGCTCGTAACAGAAGGCGGATTAAAGATACCGGAGGTGGGGCGTCGGTTATCGGTTGCGGCCTCGACAATACGGTACTGGGTTAAGGCGAGCAGAGAAGGCAAGCTTAAGGAGGTTGGAAAGCACCAGAGGCCGCTTACGGAAATAGAGATGGAGCTTGCCCGGGTGAAGCGTGAACTGGCAGAAGCCAGGATGGAGCGAGACATATTAAAAAAAGCGGCCGTGTACTTTGCGAAGGAGTCGCTGCCAGGTACGCGATCATGAAAGCAATGCGATTCAAGTATTGTATTGGGATGATGTGCCGTATTCTGCGTGTATCCAAGAGCGGTTATTACCAATGGTTCAGGCGCAAGCCTTCCAAACGTGTCCTGGAAGAGGGAAGGCTGGAAGTAGAGATAAAAGCCGCCCACAAGAGGACCCGTGAGACGTGCGGTCCAGAGAGATTACAGCATGAGCTCAAAGAACAGGGTGTAAAGGTCGGGATCTGCCGGATCAGACGGATCAGGAAGAAGCTTGGGTTACGGTGTAAGCAGAAGAGGAAGTTCAAGGCCACCACGGATTCGAAGCATGCTCTGCCTGTGGCACAGAATCTGCTCAATCAGCAGTTTAAGGCAACGACGCCGAACGAGGTTTGGGTCAGCGACATTACCTATATCCCCACAGAAGAAGGCTGGCTCTATCTGGCAGGGCATAAGGACCTCTGCACGGGAGAAATCGTTGGATATGCCATGGGCAATCGTCTCACCAAGAACCTGGTGAGCCAGTCTCTGTTCAGAGCCGTGGCAGCCAAACGGCCCGGAGCAGGCCTGATTCACCATTCGGATCGTGGGAGTCAGTACTGCGCCCATGAATACCGGAAGCTGGTGGATCAGTTCAAGATGAGAGCATCTATGAGCAGGAAGGGCGACTGCTACGACAATGCTCCCATGGAGAGCTTCTGGGGTACGCTCAAGAATGAGCTTGTCCATCACTGTCGCTTCAAGACGAGAGAGCAGGCCATCCGGGAGATCACGGAATACATCGAGGTATTCTACAATCGGCAAAGACGGCAAGCACGGCTGGGGTACCTTTCTCCGGTTGTCTATGAGCGGCAGTTCTATACAAGGCAACTTGCAGCATGAGAGAGCGCTTCGTGTCCACTATTGACATCAGGGGTCATACAAACCTATTATTCCCCCAATTGCCCCAGCAACTGCGGCGATGGCAAAGATGATGGGCCAGTCATATTTGTCTCCAAGATTCCTCAGGCTCGCATTGTTCAGTACTCCCGAGAAACCGTCGATGGCGGCCAAGAGTACAACCAATTTCCCTGGATTCGTGTCGACTATCTGTTGAATTGTTGCTCGTGGTTTAGTCCAGATGAATATCCAGGGGTTAAGAATTCTTTCATGGTTGCCTTCCATCATTCGTCTTTCTTTTACAGCTAAAATCCTTCTTAAGGGTTCCTCTAAAAATTAGCTAAATTTACTATCAACACTCTACCAATCTAACAACCAGTATGTTACGGTCACCAAAAACGAGGCAGGAGGAAAACAGATGATGCAGACCGGTTTGTTGGATTGGCAGATACGTTTTAAACAGTTGGACAAGGGCGGTGACCCGCTCCCCAGGATTCAGACAATGGTGGACTGGGGCCGATTTCGACCTCTGCTGGAAGCGGTGCGAGACAAAGAGCGCAAATCCAGTGCGGGTCGAAAACCCTTTGAGGTTGTGTTGATGTTCAAGGTGCTGATTCTTCAATCGCTGTACAATCTGTCGGACGAGCAAGCAGAGTTTCAGATTCGGGATCGTCTCTCGTTTATGCGATTCTTGGATTTGTCTTTGGGAGATGACGTTCCGGACGCTAAGACCATCTGGTTGTTTCGGGAGCAATTGACCGAAGCCGGGGTGATTGAGAAAGCCTTTGAGCAATTTGAAACGTATCTTTGCGAACAAGGCTTCTCGGCCCGGAAAGGGCAGATTGTGGACGCCAGTATCGTTGCTGTGCCGAAACAGCGGAACAGTCGGGAAGAGAATAAGCGAATCAAGCAAGGAGAGATTCCAGAAGACTGGAGCGAACAGAAGAAGCGGCAGAAGGATACGGATGCCCGCTGGACCAAGAAGAATGGCCAGAACTACTACGGTTATAAGAATCATATCGATGTGGATGTGAAACATAAACTGATTCGCAGTTATGAAGTGACGCCCGCGTCGGTTCATGACAGTCAGGTCTTTGAGGATCTTCTGGATGAGGATAACAGCAGTCGAGATGTGTGGACAGACTCGGCGTACCGTTCGGAGGAAAAGCTCAAGGAGTTGAAGAAACGGAAGTATCGGGAGCATCTTCAGCGTAAAGGATGCAGGCACAAGACACTGACGGACCGAGAGGCTCAGGGGAACCGAACGCGTTCCCGAATTCGGAGTCGTGTGGAACATGTCTTTGGGGTGCAGGCGAAGCGAGCGGGAAGGCTGATTGTACGGGCCATTGGCCTGGTCCGGGTCAAGGCCAAGGTTGGTTTGAGGAATCTGGCTTACAATTTGGATCGCTACTGCGTGGTGGTGGGGACATGAGTCCCCCGAGTATATCCACCGGGCAAAATGACCCGGTAGGATCGTTAACAAGCGATCAAAAGATCGGTTCAAATAGGTTTCGTAAGATGAACGATTGGGTTTTGTGCTTAACATTTTCTCTGAATTCGATTCAACGAATTTCTAACTTTCAAAATTCACATTTTTAGAGGTTGCCTTAAGTTTGTTCTATAGATGAAAGGATTATATGTACGTGAAAGGAAGGTGTCAACCTGTTTTTAACTCAGAAGCATCGAATTGAGGGCGCGGTTTCATCCAACTCACCGGATTCGGACCAGATTGAATTTTTCTACAGCCTCAACGACGCGGGTCACCCAGAGCCGGAATGTTCGGCGCGCCATGTTAGGCCATGCCATTCGAATGAAGCAATGAACATTGTTATTGAGATCAAACGGCTGCCATCATGGGACGTACTTCACGCGCTACCTGTTCGGACAGCGCATCTTCGGCAATATCCATATCATACCGACTTTGTAGGTTTATCCAATAACGCGGGTTTTGCCCGAAATAGCGCCCCAGGCGCAAAGCAAGCTCCGCTGTTACCGGACGTTTACCATTCACAACGTGATTGATACGCATAGCGGGCACACCCAACTCCCGGGCGAGTCGGTATTGCGACAACTTCAACTCGTCAAGCAACTCTTTTAGATATAACCCAGGGTGTACTGGAGAAATACGCTTCTTGTTCATGTCAACCTCCTCAGTGATAATCGACGATTTCCACCATTTCTGCATTACCATTACGCCATTCAAAACAAATACGCCACTGATCGTTAATACGAATGCTCCATTGCCCTTTACGTTCCCCTTTCAAAGCCTGAAGTCGGTTTGGTGACGGTAGACCTAAATCTTCAAGCCGAGTTGCCGCATCAATCGCATTAAGTTTCATAAAAGCACGTTGCTGGATGTCCTGTGGAAACTTTCTGGAAAATTGTCGATGAAATATTTTTTGGGTTTCACGACAACGGAACGACTTGATCATTGGACAATAGTAAACAATTTGTTTACTATTGTCAAGAGCAAAATGATAAGAGCCTTTAGAGAAAGCTCACCGTTACAATGAGGGGGTGGTTTTTGGGGGATCTTGACCCCTCCCGGTATGAGATGCTCATATATAAAGCATCCTGAGACGGCGCGTTTTCATCCAACTCACCGGATTCGGTCGAGATTGGCTTTTTCTACAGCCTCAACGCGGAGGTAACCCGCCGGGCGTCATACCCGAAGAACTACCAATTTGTAATAAATTACAAGACCATGCACACTTACATAAAGCCGCGACGTAAGCCCGGTCGGTGTTTACTGACTTGTTCTACCGGTAGATCATTTCATAGTCCTTGGATTAGCTTGTAATACTCCTTGATTGTGCGAAGGGATTCCATCGTCGTTTGGAACAATATCCAACTGAGAACAAGGATTCCTATCGTGAGTCCGATCTTCCATGCCCGCGTCGTTTGTGGCCGCCACCAAATCAGGGGCAAGGCCAGAGGCCCCACTGAGAGGACTGCAATGATAATAAAGGATTTTCGGAAATACCATTGCATCTTTTTTTCTGCAAAGCGCCGGGGGGTGGAAGCATCCAGAAACTCACCGCAGTGTTTACACTTTATCGCGGCGTCTTGAATAACTTCAGCGCAGAAGGGACACTTTTTCATTTTTATCTATTTTCCCTCCTGTTTCGGTACTTTTTGTGAAAGCATTTGAGCTAACCATGCATTGAACAGGTTGCCGCCCGCTGAAGCATCCCCACCCCCAACCAGAATCTGTGGCACGATCTGAATTTTACCGGCCGCTATCTCCTGAATGAGTTTGATGATCGCTACATTCTGCTGACCAATGGCCTCTTTCTGGACATTGTAGGCAGCGGCGACACCGTCGCCCTCAATCTTGCTTTTGTAAGAATTGCCGTCAGCCACCAGTATCGTGGATTCTTTAGTCCCTTGAGCCTGGAGAATCACAGAGCGCCTGATGCCGTCGGCTTCCTTAACTCTGGCCTCAGCCCTGTCATTATTGATATCGATAGATAATTTTGCATCAATAACATCTTTCTGCTTATCCGCCCGGGACGATTTCTCCATGACCGCAATGCGTTTTTCCTGAGCGAGTGCCTCCTGGTCATACTGGGCTTGCTGCTGATTGGCAATCTCCTTCTTGGTTTGAGTGTCCAGCAAATCCTTAGGGATATCGATATAGGCAATGAGTAAGTTTTGAGCCTCTACGTTGTACTCGGAAAATCTTTCTTTGGCGTGTAACAGCGCTTCGGTCTGTAAGTCCGTCCGGCTCTGGAAAAAGTCAATCGCTTTCTTCTCGCCGGCTTTATTCCTGAAAGATGAATCAATCAACGGATGTACGATTTGATCAATCAGATTGGCCACGGACCCGAATCTCGCGATGATGTAGGCCGCATTGCCCGGTTGAATTCGAATCACCATTCGGACATTGACTTCCAGTTGAAAGCCATCTTTAGAAGTCACCTTCAAGGGATCGAAACTGTACAGGACCCCGGCAGCCTTAGCCTCGGTTGGTTTAATTCCCTTTACCTCCGTCCCGATTCTTCCCTCGGATGCCCAATCGATGGTCACGGCGGAAGTAGGTACTTGATAGGCTGTGAAAGCAATCGCATTCAGATTATATTTTCCTGGTGCTATCGGCTCTCTCCAAATGCCGCGAGTATATTTGTCGGTTATCAGTATTTTCTCAACATCTTCATGGATCGGACCACAGAGTTTTCCTTCCCCGGTAGATCGATCGGGACCTTCGGGTGCCCTCTCAAGCTCTAGTCCCACGTTCGACCTGATCACTGTGACATATCCCGGAAGGACCTCGGCTACCTCTTCAATTTTAATATCAAATAAGTTCGGATTGATGTAATATATCCCCGGCTGCAGGGTATCCAACTGTGGTCCCCGGTATCCTTTGCTGTCGATAAAGAGCTGGCCATTTTGATAAGATTTGTGGTCTGCTTCGGTACCGTCATCATTTTTAGCCTTCGGAGCGATGATATAGCCTGTCGGTAGGGGAATGCCATCTTTAGCAACGGCGACACCAATGGTATTCTCAGCTATTTTTACTGCAGGGGCTTTGGCAATATTGAACAGTATCGTGTTGATCCGGTAGGTACCCGGACGCAGAATTCCAACTTGCGGTCCCTTCTTCCCATGGTTGGCTAAGAACATCTCTGCATCTTGAAATTGATTACACTCGGCTTCGTCGGCTAACACTCTCCCTTTAGGAAGTGCTTCTCCGTCAATCGATTCGACAATACCGATACTGCCGATATCTATCGTCACGACCGGAACTTTTCTAAATGACCAGATGATAGGCAGCCTCCAGTAGAGCCCCGGCATCAACGTCTTCGCCTGAATCCCTACTTGCCCATGACGCGCGATGATTTGTCCTTCGGGCATTTTTTTGCCGAACATGTTTTTAGTCAGGATGCCGACTTGATAGGCCCTGATCAAACAAAAGCCGCGAAGAAAAAGTATCAGAGCAATAAAACCACCGACAATTGAAGCAAACCATTCTATCGTTTCTAACATCATCATCGTATTTCCCCTCCTTTTTTATTCTCAACACCCTTTGGGTTTAGGCTGCCTGCTCCAGCGAGCTTGATAGCCCAACGGTATGGCTCACCGGGAGGTACAGCGTCCGTTGTAATGGTGTACTAAGCTGCCTTTACTTCCACGTATTCACCAACTGACGACGGAGAAGGTATTTCCTTCCCCGATTCTCGAAGAGATTCGATATGTAACTCTATCGCCTCTTTGATAAGCTCGAGGACTTCTTCTCGGCTTTTTCCTACCGCTATACATCCAGGCAGATCGGGAACATGAGCACCGAAACTTGACTTCCCTTTTTCAATAACCACCATATATTTCATATATTCCTTCCACTTTTCCCTGAGCTTATAACGAACGACAAAAATAAGTTGACATCCTCAACATGTCATTGCGAACGAAGTGAAGCAATCTCGCGGGATTGCCACGTCGCTTCGCTCCTCGCAATGACTACTTTTCTATGTCGTTCGCTATAGTAAGTTGCTCGCTCAATATCCGCAACCGCCGCCGTGCCTCCTTGTCATAGGCCTGAGCGTTAGCACGCGTCCGCTGCTTCCCGTCAAAGTATTCGCCAGTCACACCAGTGAGCTCGGACGACGTAGCAAGGTATTCTACCGCATGCGCCCCCTCCTCTACGGTGCTGATCGGGCCCCCGAAGTAATCGGTCTCAAGCACCATTCTTGTGCTCATGAGGGTTGCAGGGTGAAGACTGTTGACCGTAATGCCGGTTTTCCTCAAGTCCTCAGCGAGATCGAACGTGAACATCACTAGCGCAAGTTTGGTCTGTCGGTATGCCCTCAGACCATCGTACCCATCCTCCAGCATCACATTGTCAAAGTCAATGGGCCGCTGGCCGGCTGAAGCGACGTTGACGATACGGGCAGGGGCCGACCGGCGGAGCAAAGGCAGCAGCCGTTGCGTCAGGAGGAAGGGGGCTAAGTAGTTGACAGCGAAGCGTAACTCGTAGCCGTCCGCACTTTTCTCTCGCCGGGACTGACGCAACCCCGCTCCAATGCCAGCATTATTAATGAGCACATCGAGACGCTCCTGGTCAGTCTGTATCTCCTCGGAGAGCTGTCGGACTGCATCGAGTGAGGAGAAGTCGGCGTTGTAGTAATTGAGCTTCTGGTTACCGGTGGCTTCCCGGATTTCCTGAAGGGTGGCTTCTCCCTTCTCCCGGCTGCGCCCGTGCAGGAGAACTGTCGCCCCTCGCGCAGCCAAGTCGCGGGCAACTCGCTTCCCCAGGCCATCGGTGGCACCTGTAACTAAAATCACCTGATTCCTAAGTGTTTGCACGGTGTGCACCATCCAGTTTCTACGCAAGGGCCATCCAACGAGCTTGTAGAAAAGGTCACTTTTTTAAAAGGTGCTTCTTCTGCCGGATCAAAAATAGGAAATGATTCTCTGTCATTGGAAGTCCCCGGGTCTGGTCACGAAACTTGGTCTCAACTTTTGAAGAACCTTGATCTTCGGGACTTGATCTTCTTAATCAGCGCTTGGCCTCTACTAGTTTGCCGTTAACATATTTATGAATGATACTGGAAACAAATGTCTGATAGGGCAATCCCTCGCTCACTGCCTTTTTTTGCAGTTCATTCAAGTCTCTTTCGGAAATCCGGATGTTCAATCTCTTATCTTTCTTTAAAGTGTTTCTCGCGTATCGGATTAGCTCTCTTTTCCGTTTTGCAAGAGCCTTTACTGGGACCCATTCCCCTCTTTCAAAACTGTCCAATATTGCCTGTTCTTCTTCCGCCAATCTGTTTTTCATTTCGCTTTTCCCCCAAAATAAATTTCAGCAGCCTTCCCGCTCGGGATAATAGTCTTCAGAAATATTTCTTCTATGTCCTCAACGTAGGGGACAAGGTATGCATAGTTGTCTATGCCGATCACCATTATCCGCTGTCCTGAATATCGCTTTTGATTCGGATGCTCATAATCATCGAGAACGTCGCCTTTTTCAATATGGTACACTACATCCTCAAAACAAATTCCTCTCAGTTCCTTGAGTCTCAGGCTTTTTTCCGTATTCCAATTTATATACTTCATCCGCTTATATAGTAGCACATTGTGTGCATTTTGGAAACAACCTATTTTCCTTGCAACAAGCTTGTAGAAATTGGTGCTTTTTAAAGAAGTGCTTCTTCTGCCGGATCAAAAATAGGAAATGATTCTCTGTCGTTGAAAATGTTTGGGTCTGGTACCAAGACCTGGTTTCAACTTTTGAAGAAGCTTTGTTGATTTTTGAGGCCTGACCCTGTTTGCTTCCATTTGTCCTGCGTCAAGGGCTGACCCCTCACCCTAACAAACTCCGCCCAGCGCTGGACATCGGCCAGCTCATGGTAGCGAAGACCACCGTTTGCCAAGACCTTCAAACCATTGTATAACGACAGAATCAACGGGAGGCTATTCGCCGTCCCATTGAATGAGTTGCCGGACGCTTTTTTGTAGCGCTTGATTTCAGAGGGTATTTTTGAGGATTTACGAGGTTATCAATTTCTAAATCAATATCCAATTCTGGCCAATATAAATGATAACCGTGAAGCAACTGAACATTTTGTATGGAACGCAACCTTTGATCCATAAAATAAGGATAATCTTTATAGCTCAAAAAGTATTCCGTTTCTTTTACAAAAAGCCAGATGCCAAGAGGGGTTATATTTTCAACGCTTACCGAAATGCTTTTGCGACGCCTTAATGATTTCATCTCTATGCTCCTCAACAATGTTAAATTTAGCTTCTCCGTCCTCGCACGTGACGTGGATATGGATTCTATTCTCTTCATTTGAAAGAAAATAAAATCTATACCCTTTTTCTCTGAAGACAGTAAGACTCATGGAGATCTATTTTAACATGTAAAGGGACTGTTGAAAAAGTCGCCTTTTCAGAATCGCTTCTTCTGCCGGTTCGAAAATAGAAAATTATTTTCTGTCAGTGAAGGCTTTGGGGTCTGGAAATTGGCCTGGTCTTAACTTGTGAAAAAGCCTTGTTGATTGTTGAGACCTGACCCTGTTAGTTCTACATTGCATCCATTCCTGCAAATACCCGTTCACTCCCTTTAGCGAACTGTTCTATAATTTCAGGTTCTCCCAAACGACGGCGATGCCCAATCCCGATCCGATGCAGGCACTGCTGACGCCGTATTTGCATTTTCTGCGGACCATTTCTTTCAGAAGGGTAATGCTGATCCTTGTGCCCGTGTTGCCCAAGGCATGGCCCAAGGCGATGGCACCGCCATCCGCGTTGACTATGTTGTGGTCCAGCCCCAGTTCTTTTTCACAGGCAATAACCTGGGCGGCAAACGCTTCATTGATCTCAATTAGCCCCATATCACCCAGATTCAAGTTCGCTCTTTTCAATGAAGCCCTTATAGCCGGGGCTGGACCGATGCCGAAGATGTGCATTGGGACACCAGCCGACGCATACCCTCTGATCTTGGCAATCGGTTTCATCTTTAGCTCCTGGGCCTTCTTCTCACTCATGAGCATCATGAGGGATGCCCCGTCATTGATGCCGCAGGCATTGCCGGCCGTAACTGTCCCGCTCGGAATAATGGGGGACAACTTGGCGAGTCCTTCCACTGTGGTTTCCGCACGGGGGTGCTCATCCGTATCAATGATTTTTGTTTCTTTCTTGCTGACTTTCGCCTCAATGGGAATGATCTCTTCTCTGAACTTACCTTCCTTGATCGCCGATATGGCTCTCTGCTGACTTGTGTAGGCAAAAATATCCTGATCCTCCCGGGTAATTTTGTACATTTTAGCCAGATTTTCTGCTGTTTGCGCCGCCGGCCGTTTTTGCGGATCAGGATTATCCGCCAGTACCTGCATCAGGGTATCTATCAGAATGTCGTCTCCCATGCGGTACCCGAACCTGGCTTTATTCAGGGCGTAGCGGTATTGGGACATGTTTTCCACGCCGCCTGCCAGAACTACGTCATTACGTCCGACCAATATTGAATCCGCTGCATTATGCAAAGCCTTCAGACTGGATCCGCACAGTTTGTTGATGCCGTATCCGACTACCGAGACGGGCAACCCGGTCAGCTGACCTGCCCAGCGGGCCAGACACGCTTCGTTGCTCCGGTTCTCCACATTACCCAGGATAACTTCGTTGATCTCCGCCGGATCGAAGTTGACCCTCTTCATAATCGAAGAGATAATAAAGGTGGCCAGTTCGATGGATGGCACATTGGCAAGTCCACCTCCCATCCTTCCCACCGCTGTCCTACCCATTTCCGCCACAACTACGTCATTAGACATTTATCTAATCCTCCTCTTAATTTATAAGTGGAGCCCCCCTCAGGCAGGAGCCGGAGGCTCCCTAAAACATCGCGACCTCCCGCGGGTCACGGCGCTTTCCTCCTCCGGCCGGAGCCGGGGGATTCCAAGTCGCGGGATTGATCTTTATGTGCGGGCCAAAATTTTTAATCGGATTGCCTCTTATTTACTATCCGAGTCGTCTGGAATTCCCGCGATCTTTTTGGCCATTTTCTCTTTCATGTTCACATTGCTATAGCGGGAAATCATCACTTTCTGTGCCTGCGGGGAACCAGCCCCATGAATCGACTCCGTAAAGAATGCTACGGCTCCTGTTCCCATCGTGATGTTCTCAATCAGCCGAATGCAGCGAACCCTGTCCTCCCAGGAAACATCCGCCAGACCTTTCAAATACTTCTTCATGAGTTTACCGACATCACCGGGTATCTCAAAATCCTTTTCCGAGGGAGTTGTCCCAATAACAGCTCCCGCCAGATCCTGAGTTAGACGCGAAATCTCCGCAGGGAATCTGGTAATATTGAGTTTACAGACATTGGCCAATAACCCGTTCACGAGATAGCCTCCGGAACTGTGACGGCTTCCTTCGGATTGAGCGGCAAGCGCACACGCATGGCATGTTTCGGCGAGGTGAACCATTTCTGTCAGCTTGTCCTTGACATGGGAGGCTTTGGCCGTACCATTGTATACTGTCATCAATGATGCAGCTCCGATTAGGACATCGGCAACGCCGACCTTGCAACCTCCATAGCTGGTACGGTGGTAATTAGCGAATATTTCAACAAGTCGCCCCGAATACTCAGTCTCGCCGCACATGAGAACATTCTCCCAGGGGACGAAAACATCATCAAAAATTATGTATGCCTCTTGTCCTCCAAAATTGAGGTTTCCCACATCGATGGTACCATCCTCTATCTTCCGCGTGTCGCAGGACTGACGGCCATAAACATAGGTGATCCCCTTAGTGTTAGAGGGTGTAACAAAGGCAACAGTATAATCCTTATCCGCCTCTTTCATTGCTGTGGTGGGAACCACCGCTATCCAATGGGAATTGGTAGCGCCGGTTTGATGGGCTTTGCAACCACGCACGACAATGCCCTTGGCGTCTTTCTTGACGATATGTAAATACATGTCAGGATCCGCCTGCTGGCTCGGAGGCAGGGAGCGATCTCCTTTCGCATCGGTCATGGCCGCATCGCAGACCAGATCCTCTTCCTGTATGATCTTTAAAAAATTCAGAAATCTCTGATGATATTCCGTTTTCAGATCCGCATCCATTTCGTAGGTTGTCGCATTGAGGGCATTCATCACATCAAGACCCGCACAACGCTGAAAGCAGGACGCCGTCTTTTGACCCATCAGGCGGAGGAGTTTTATTTTCTTTCTCAGGTCTTCCGTACTTTGATGGATATGACAGAAACGGTTAATCTTTTTGCCCGTGATATGCGATGTGGCTGTTGCCAGATCATCATATTGCGGATCCTGGGCAAGATCGTAGGTAACTCCCACGCTATTGATGGAAGGCCAGATCATGGGATGATCCACGTTTGTAACTTTCTCTCCCATTACATAAACGGGCAGATTCAATTGCCTGATACTTTCAAAATATGCTTCCTTAGTTTTTAAAGCCATAGAATCAACCTCCTTAGAATAGGATAAGCAAAGGATAGTTTATATCAATCTCCACATCTTTTTTATGGCGCCCATCATGATATGAAAGCTGAATCTCTCTGAATCCGCCTATTATCTCCTGGATTCGCGATAAACCCATCAGGTCATCCATTAAGGTATTATCATTAAGGCCGTTCCCGCCCATAATATTACACATCTCATAGCAGCATCGTTCAGAAAGATGTGTTGCTTGATATTTCATCTGCGAGGCAGCCATTACATATTGTTGAGTGAGTATATCAGGCAGATGGCCCTTGTGCTTTTTAACGGCTTCATCATAACCCCGGGCGAAGGCAAGGGTAGCAAATGTTATAGTCGAAACCTTTGCATAATATTCAGCCAGCAAGAAGCCTACACCCTGGAATCTGCTTACCTCTTGGCCAAACTGTTTTCTCAAATTCGAATAGATTGTAGCGTGCATCAGAGAGCTCCAGCACTGGCAGACGGCGGATATGGCAATACCTATCCTTTCGACAGCAAGCCCTTCAAACAGGCCGAATTTCCCCTTGCCCACATCGCAGAGTATTCTTTTATTGGGAACAAGTGTTTCCTTGAAAGTCTCTTTACCAATATGAACCTTTGGAACGGTTGGGATAAAAACCCGTTCTACAGTGATCGTCGGATCTTTTAAAGGAATGAGGCTTTGAGACATTGGATTTTCTGCATCATCGGCGGTTGGATCCTCGGTCCCATAAAGGACGGTATATTTAGACTTTGGTGCATTCGTGTTATAGCATTTTGTCCCGGAGATCAAGAGCCCGTCTTTTGTACTCTTTGCAATAGAATCTATCTGGTCTGTCCGTTGCTGCAGCCATCGCCGTGATGCTCAAGCTGGATGTATTGCTAAAAATAAGGCCATCAGGTTTTACAATTCCTTTCAGTTCCTGATAGACTTTTTTCTTGATATCCATGACTTCAATCACGACTTCCATAATGATGTCTGCATCTTTTGCGGCTTCCTTGAGATCGAGCGTTGGTTTTATTCTGCCCAGAATCGCATCTGCGTCTTCTTGGGTTCGCTTTCCTTTTGCAACCTCGCGGCTCAGATTTTTCTTGATCGTATTCATCCCGTTATCGAGGAACATCTTTTCGATATCCCGTAGGCTGACTTCATAGCCCGCCTGAGCACAAACCTGAGCAATACCGTTACCCATTAATCCCGCACCTAACACGCATATCTTCTTAATCTCCACGTCTGGCCTCCTCTTTTTTCCAAGTTTTTTTTATTTCAAATGCTCACCCAAGATAAAAATAATAGTATAGTTGGGACAGGTCTTTTGTTATGGTGCCAATTTCTAACACGGAGAATATTGCTCACAGGAGAGACGTGCAGACTCAGGTGCCGGGCAATCTCGCTCTGCCTGCACGCATATCTCTCGACGGCCTTCTTTTCTTCTTTTCGTTGCCGCGAGAGGTAGCATGATACACGACACCAGGGTGTTCTATGCGAAGAGGACGGGTCATGCTGTGCTCGTAAACGATTTATTGTCTAAATCAGAGCTTGTTTTATTTTTTTTAAAATTGCAACCAAATTAATTATTAAAGTGGCATATTTGGATCATCTTTAGCTTTGAATATTGAATAAGTACCGAGGGCCTTTGCAACTAAAATATCATCAGCTCGTATTTCCGCCTCCAATACGGCGATGCTTTTACCTTTTTGAATGACTTTTGCATCGCAGACGAGTATCTTGCTATAGGCTGGTTTTAAATAGTTTATTTTTATTTCGATGGTTGATGCTTCTTCATCTTTTTTGAGTGTGGAATACAGGGCAGCACCCATCCCAACATCTCCCAGGGAGTATATAACCCCGCCATGTACAGCTTTATGGATATTCAAAAAATTGTCTTTTATTTCCAAATTAGAGTGGCAATATCCATTATCAAATTTGATTATTTGCAATCCAAGAAATTTAACAAATGGGCTACGCTCTTTTAATGTGTCATTATAGTTCATAAGCACGGATCTTCTCCCTATTATTTCGTTGATTACCCGTAGTAGAGAAGAGGAAAAAAGGGACGTTGTTGAAAACGTTCACCTTTTCAGCCTTAGCCTAACATACCTAATATCGAATTTCAGTAAATTCTAAAGTGTAAACTTTCAACAACGTCCCCTCGTTTCTCCCTTTCTGTTTCTCCTGTTTCCTGTTCAAATGATATTTTCTATGTATCGCAGGTCAGCGCTTCCACAATCAGGCGTTGTGCCAGACCCAGCGTGTTTTTTTTCAATCTATGACCCTTCTGGTCATCGACTTTAAAATCTTCCAGTTGAATCACGCCAACCATCAACGCCCAGATCACATCCGCCATCGCATAGATATCAACCTTTTTGATCAACCCCCTCTCCATGCCCTTTGTCAGCAGACGGCGGCACA
The DNA here is from genome assembly GCA_963765435.1 of uncultured delta proteobacterium. Taxonomy (GTDB): domain Bacteria; phylum Desulfobacterota; class BSN033; order BSN033; family UBA1163; genus UBA1163. Next base: position 722,020 of record CAVXWK010000001.1, on the reverse strand, counting down.
GAGCGAAGTTGATCCGGCCCCTGTCATCCAAAGCAGAACGGATTTCCGGTCTTAGTTCACTTATCAGGTCCCGTTGCTGAAATAATTGAACGATGCGAAATGTTTCAGGCAAGGATTCATATCCGTGATAGAAGGCGCTGAAGATACCGGTGATCAGGCCGCGGCCGTCTTTGATCTTCCCGGACAGAAGTTTTGCTTCAACGATTTTCAGCCTGTTCCGAATATCGTCAATCAAAGGTTGCATGAGGCTTAATAAAAGATCGTCCTTGGTTTTAAAGTGTAAATAGATGGTGGGTTTGGTTATCTCGGCGGCCATGGCGATTTCGTCCATGGTCGATTTAAGATAACCTTTTGAAGAGAACACTTTTCTGGCGGCGTCAATGATACTCTGAATACGTTGATTCTTTTCCCTTTCTCTTCTCTGACGGCAGACCGCTTTATGTTTATCCTGCTGAAGCAATGTAAGTTCCTCCTTGTAATGGCCAGGGGATTGATGTTTTTGTTTTAAGACTACACTCATAAAAAGTTGGTTTACCATTGGTAAAGTACATACCAATAGTAAACTAACTTGTCAAGTAGTAATTTATCGTGCTTTGTAACGCCTGTCCCGACAGACACTTTGGCATACCCGAGGACTGCATCAGTCTCGCTTTTATCGGCCAGTCTCAATTCCCGGCGATGTGGTGTTTATGGTGGAAACCTCAGTAAGTATTTCTATTGACTAATAATATTTATGCCCCGCTCTGCGGCTCGGGTCGGACCAAGCTAACTTATTGAAATTCAATCAGATATGCTCCAGGAATAGGTGTTTTTTGGGCTTAAATCGCCACTTTCATCGGTAAAATTAGGGCTATAGGGAATTCCAGGTACTCTGCGTGTATCCATGGCCATCCATAGAATTCCTGCTCAGGGGGATTTCAACCCCAAAACTGCTCTTCTAAGCCTAAAATCAGCCCCTTTTTTTCACAATAGGTCTATTCAGAAGGACATGGGGAGGTCTACCTTCCAGATGCTCTGGAACGCAAATATCCAAATGCCGCAAAAGAATGGGGCTGGCAGTATGTTTTCCCCTCATCAAAACGCTCGGTTGACCCAAGAAGCGGAAAGATAAGACGCCACCATGTAAGCGAGAAGGCGATTCAGAATGCTGTAAAAGAGGCCCTGAAAAAGGCAGGCATTGTGAAACACGCATCCGTGCATACCCTCAGACACAGTTTCGCAACACATCTTTTAATGAACGGAGTGAATATCAGGGAGATCCAGAGTTTACTGGGTCATAAGCATCTTGAAACCACAATGATCTACACCCATGTGATAAGAGATATGGTAAGTATTCCAAAAAGCCCCCTTGACAATCTTTACATGAAAAAGCCGCTTTAACCATAATACTTCCCCCCCTGTCAAAGCGGGCATTTAGGCCTGCAGTGCAGCAAACGGGGATAACAAAATAGGTTTCTGTCCATACATTGGAACAGCGGTTTGCGGGATACCTGCTTGAAAATGGATATGATTTCAGGACGAGTCAAGAACTGCTCGGCTATCAAAAACTCCAGACCACCATGATCTACACTCATGTTGCCTCAAAGAACGTGCTCGGTGTAAGGGGTCCTCTTGACAAGTGATTTCTGGTCAACCTAACCGTTTGAAACGATCTTGTAAAATCCCTCCCAGCCTCCCTTTTCCAAAGGGAGGAGAGGGGTTTTTCCCCTCTGCTGAAGGGGGGAGAGAGGTTTCTCCGTATCGGTAAAGAGAGTGGAGAGACTTCTCCCGTTTGCCAATAGGAGAGAGGTTTCCCACTTTTGACAAAGGGGATGAAAGGGGACTAGATCGGTGTAATCGTTTCCTAATCAGTGTAATCAGAGATTTCTGCACTTTTTCAGAAATCTCACTTAATTTTTCTTGACTTTCATAAAAAAGTTTAATAAAAGATCAATCATGATTCTACGACTCGAAGAGATCGAAAAGATGGTTTGGACGGAGGAAAAGCTTTTCCTCATGAAGCAGGTGGGGATTCTCCTGATCAAGAACAATGCGATCAAGTTTGGTGACTACATCCTGGCTTCCGGGAAGAAAAGCCCATACTATATCGATCTGAGGCAAACTATTTCCAGCCCGACCACCATGGACTGGATTGCCAATTCTTTGACCCGAATCATTCTCAACGAGATCGGGAAGGATAAAATCGATAAGATTCTGGGCGTTCCGACAGCGGGGGTTCCTTTTGCAACAGTGGTGAGCCAGAAATTAGGCATTCCCCTGATTTACTACCGGCAGGCCAGGAAAGAACACGGGGTAAGGAAGAAGGTTGAGGGAATTCTGGAACGTAATGATCGGGTCCTGGTGATCGATGATCTCATCACCACGGGTGAAAGCGTCATTGAAACGGCAGAGGTGATCAGAGACCAGGGAGGTGTGGTGAACGAGCTGGTCGTACTCTTGGATAGGGAGCAGGGGGGTCAGCAGAGGCTCCGGTCATCCCGGATTGAGCCGCATGTCCTGTTTAAGATTTCAGATGCCATGGCGTGGCTTCACAAAGTTGGCCTGATTGACGACAAGATCTACGAGATTTTAATAAAATATATCGAGGAAGAAAGTCAGGCTGCTGCTATAAGCACATCCTGACCTAAACCGGGAATTCGGTTGAAAGGACTGGATTCCGGATCAAGTCCGGAATGACGGTCCCTAGTAATTCTAACCTGTCTTTTTCTGGGTTTCTGCCTTAGCTTTGGCCAGAGCCTCGTCTTCTTTTTTCACATCTTCCAAGGTTTTGGGTTTCACCTTGTCCGGCATGGGCTCCAACCCATACTTCCATTTCAAGAACTCTTTTCCGGTTTGGGGAAACAGCGCATAAATCAGCGTATCACAAACACCCTTCGCCAGGCCTTCTGTCTCCTTTTTCACTTTCTCCATCTCCGGCTCTATCAAATCTGCAGGGCGGCACGAAATAGGCTCCTTTCCCCTCTTATAACCTTTAAGCACTAACTTTTTGATCTCATCAGGGATAGATACCGGCGGTCTTCCGTAAAGGCCATAGACGTAGTCCTGCGTCTCCTTCGAGACCATCTTATAGCGTCCAAACAGAACATTGAGAACCGCCTGGACTCCCACGATCTGGGAAGTCGGGGTGACCAGCGGAGGATAACCCAGGTCTTTTCTCGTTTGAGGAAGCTCGGAATAGACCTCATCCAACCGATTCAGGGCCTTCTGCTGTTTGAGCTGGCTCACCATGTTCGAGATCATCCCGCCGGGTATCTGATGTTTCAGCACGCTCGTATCAATCACCGCCATCTTCGTCGTATCCAAGAACTCCCGATACTTTGGCGCAATGCTTTCGATGTAATTCCCGAGGTTCAGGAGCTTGTCCAGGTCCAGCTTCGAATCCCAGGGCGTCCCCTCCAACGCCACGACAATCGGCTCCACCGCAGGCTGTGAAGACCTGAGTGCAAAAGGCGCCAGGGCCGTATCGATGATATCCACCCCCGCCTCAATCGCCTTTAGATAGGTCATCGATGCCATCCCGCTCGTATAATGGGTATGCAGTTGAATAGGAAGCTTTATCGTTTTCTTCAAAGCCTTAACCAATTCGTAAGCATCATAAGGAGCCAGCAAGCCTGCCATATCCTTGATACAGAGGGAATCCGCCCCCAATCCTTCCAATATCTTTGCCTTCTCCAGATAATAGCTGAGATTATAAACCGGCCCTCCCATCCGTCTCTCAGTCAATGAATAACAGATCGTCCCTTGAATATGCTTTCGGACCTTCTTGATCACCTTGAAGGCCGTCTCAAAGTTTCGCTCGTCGTTAACCGCATCAAAACAACGGAAGATGTCAATGCCCACCTCGGCCGATTTCTCGACGAATGCCTCTACCAGATCGTCCGGGTGGTTCCGGTAAGCGACCAGATTCTGGCCCCGAAGAAGCATCTGGAAGGGAGTTCGCGGCATGAGTTTCTTCAGGACTTTCACCCTTTCCCAGGGATCCTCTCCCAAAAACCGGTGGGCGACATCAAAGGTAGCCCCTCCCCACATCTCTACTGAATGGAAGCCCACTTTGTCGAGCCCCTCGGCTATAGGGACCATATCCTCTGTCCTCATCCGGGTGGCCAAGGTCGACTGATGCCCATCCCGAAGGGTCGTATCCGTTATCTTGATTGGTTTTTTCGGTATCTTATCCATTCCTTCCATCTTTTTCCCTCCTCAACAGACCTTTTGGGCCAACTCGGTGAGTTTTTTCCACAAACCCTTGCGAGACTATCTGCAAATTTGTTAACATACTGAGGTTTTTTTTTCAAACCAAAACCTTCGCACTCCGCCAAATCCCAATTTCTCTTGACAAACAAAATTTTTTTTATATATTTATTTGTTTAATTTGACGTAAATGAGCGGAAACCAAATGTTTGCTTTGAAATTGGATGAAATTCCTGAACAGGGTCTGGATCTACAGTGGAAGGAAGAAAAGGCCACCTTGTTGGCCTACCTGAAAGGCTTTTCAAGGATCGACTTCGACTTCGAGACCCCGCTTCAGGCAGAGGTAAAGATCCAGAAGGCGGGGCAATCGGTCTTGATTACGGGGAAGGTCGAGGTCACTCTTCGATTCCAATGTGTAAGATGCTTGAAGGAATTCTCCTATCCTCTCGCCACTACCTTTGAGCTCACGCTCCATCCCTTAAAAGAGGCTCCCTCTGAGGAAGAGACCGAAGTCGGGAGCGAGGAGATGGAGTCGAGTTTCTTCGAGGGAGGAGAAATTCAGCTTTCCGAGATCGCCTGCGAACAGATTTTTTTGGAAATCCCCTACCAGCCCGTCTGTCAGGAGGGATGCAAAGGGCTTTGCCCGAAATGTGGAAAAGATCTAAATCTCTCTTCCTGTGAATGCGTAAAGGAGGAATTTGGATCAGGGTTTTCGGCTCTTAAGAAATTAAAGCTTGATTAATGCCGTCATAATCTGTTATGTGGAAAAGATAAGGTCGTTAGACCAAAGTCTTAATTTAACATCTGAAAATAATTTCAACGGATGAGAAAGGATACGTTCGAATGGGAGTTCCGAAAAGGAGAACATCAGCATCCAAAAGGGGTCAACGTCGAGCCCATGATAAACTGGCTGCTCCTAATGTCTCTCTGTGTCCTCAATGTCATGAGCCTTTACTCCCCCATCATGTCTGTCCCCATTGTGGGACTTACAAAGGGAGAGAGGTGATCAAGGTGGAAGAAGAGAAGTAATCCCCGTTAGAGAGGATGGAAATGCCCAACCTTTTAAGGAGGAATCGAAGTCTTTTTGATATCATCCTCGGTCTGGAGCCGGATTGATCTGCTATGAATAGCGGGGCTTTCTAACGGGGGAAGGCATAGAGGATGGTGTTAGGAGAAAACGTAAGATGAAGATTGCGGTCGATGCGATGGGAGGGGATTTTGCCCCTCAAGGGATTGTGGAGGGAGCCGTCTTAGCGGCAAAGGAATACGGGGTCAAGGTGGTTTTGGTGGGGGACGAGGATCAAGTAAGCAAGGAACTGTCCAAATACCCTACCTCAAAACTCGCGATCTACATCCACCATGCTCCATTCGTGGTTGCCATGCATGACTCTCCGTCGACGGTCATCCGGAGGATGAAAGATACCTCGATCAAGGTTGCCCTCGATCTGGCAAAAGAGGGTCAGGCCAGCGGCGTGGTCTCCGCCGGAAATTCAGGAGCGGCCATGGGTTTGGCGATGTATATCTTGAAAAAATTGGAAGGCGTGGAACGGCCTGCTATTGCCACGATCCATCCCACCACCAAAGGCAGCACGGTCCTCATTGATTCCGGCGGCACGGTGGATTGCAAACCCTTTCATCTTGTCCAGTTTGCAATGATGGGGGATGCCTATGCAAAATATATCCTGGGAAAGGAAAGCCCTCGAATTGGCGTGTTGAGCAACGGAGAGGAAGAAGGGAAAGGAAATGAGCTGACGCGAGAGGTGCATGATATTTTGTCGGAGACCGATTTGAACTATGTCGGTTACGTGGAGGGCCGGGATCTCAACAACGGAGAAGTGGATGTCATGGTATGCGACGGTTTCGTTGGAAATGTGGCGTTAAAGGTAAGCGAAGGGCTCTGGGAGACCATCCACGCGATTCTCAAGCAGGAAGCAGAGGATAATATTAGAGCGAAAGCGGCCTATTTCCTGATGGGGCGGGCGATTCGTCGCCTGGAAAAGAGGCTTGACTATGCAGAAGTTGGAGGAGCGCCCCTCTTGGGGATTAACGGCAACTGCCTCATCTGCCATGGTTCGTCGAATGGCAAGGCGATCATGAATGCCATTCTCTTGGCCTCAAACTTGGCCAAGAATAGACTGAACGAGCATGTCATTGAAGAGCTTAAGGAGAAAGAGGATCTGTTTCGTCTGGGGCAAAAACGACCGGATCGGGTGAACGGGGAGGTTAAATCGATACGTTAACCCTCCTTCATCCCCCCTTAATTTAAGGGGGGAACAGAGGGGGGTTACAAGGAAAGGTGCGACACACACAATATATTGAAAGCTTTGGGCCCGGTGGCCCTAACGGGCGGGGTTTGATTCGCTTAATTCAAATAGAAAAGAGAGGGTAAAAGATTGGATTATTTTCTCACACCAGAACAAAAAATGATTCGGGATTTAGCAAGGAAGGTCGCCCAGGAAAAAATGCTGCCCGCGCGCGCCGAATTGGACGAGAAGGAGGAATTTCCGTGGGAGATCGTTAAGATCAGCGCGGAAGCGGGCCTCATGGGCGTCTCCATGCCGGAGGAGTACGACGGTTTTGGAGGAGGTATCTTAGAATATTGTTTGGTTGCAGAGGAATTGAGCCGTGTCTGTCTCGGGATCGCAACCAGTATCGTCGCAAGCGGATTGGGCGCGATGCCCATCCTGCTTTTTGGAAGCCCTGAACAGAAGAAAAAATACCTGCCGGACATTGCCAAAGGGAAGAAATTGGCTGCATTCGGGTTGACCGAAGCGGATGCGGGAAGTGACGCAGGTTCTATCCGAACCATTGCTACGCGAAAGGGAGAAGGATATGTTTTGAACGGAACGAAGCAGTGGATTACCAACGGCGGTGAGGCGGAAACCTACTCGGTAATCGCGATGACCGACCGGTCGAAAGGTCCCAGAGGCGCGAGCGCTTTGATTGTGGAGAAGGGAACCCCGGGCTTCAATTTTGGGAAGAAAGAGAAGAAGATGGGGATCCGGTCGTCTGCGACGCGGGAGCTCGTCTTCCAGGACTGTTTTGTTCCCAAGGAAAATCTGATTGGAAAAGAAGGAATGGGATTTATCGTCACCATGAGGACGTTTGATCGGACCCGACCCGGGGTGGGCGCTCAGGGTGTCGGGTTGGCCCAGGGGGCACTCGATGAAGCGGTCCGTTACGCCAGAGAACGAGAGCAGTTTGAAAAGAAGATCATTTCTTTCCAGGCGGTTCAGCACATGTTAGCCGATATGGCGACTCTCGTAGAGGCCGCGAGGGCCTTGGTCTATTCGGTCGCCCGCTATGTCGATCAATCGGAAAACCCCAAAGAGATTTCGAAGGTCTCCGGAATGGCTAAAGTCTTTGCCAGTGATGTGGCTATGAAAGTGACCACCGACGCGGTTCAAGTCTTCGGAGGCTACGGGTATATGAGGGATTATCCCGTGGAGAAGATGATGCGGGATGCAAAAATTCTCCAGATCTACGAAGGGACGAATCAGATCCAGCGGAATGTCATCGGTTTGGAATTGAGCAAGGAATATGCAGGGAAGAAGGGAACGTAGGTCGGCGAGGGCGAGGAAGCCGGTTTCGTTCTTGGTGAAGGGGTTAAGTGTAAAAGGTTCAGCACAAATGACTTAACCTCTCGACCAAACGGGCTTCTTAACCCTAACCTTAACCGAGAAATCCTATATGAAAAAGACAGCTTTGACCTTTCCTGGACAAGGGTCCCAATATGTGGGAATGGGAAGGGAACTCTTCGAAAATTTCAGTGTGGCGAGAGAGATTTTTGAGGAGGCGGATGATGCCCTTCATTTCTCCATAACCGATCTCTGTTTTAAGGGCCCTGAAGAAGCGCTAAGGCTGACCGAAAATACCCAACCCGCCGTGCTGACAACGAGTGTTGCCGCGCTCAAGGTGCTTCAGGCGGAGAAAGGCGTAGCCCCGCAGCTCGCAGCGGGGCACAGCCTCGGAGAATACAGCGCTTTGGTCGCCTCCGAAGCGCTCGCCTTCTCGCAGGCCGTGAAGATTGTCCGTCTCCGCGGGAAGTTTATGCAGGAGGCCGTGCCGGTGGGAGAAGGGGCCATGGCAGCTGTCCTCGGTATGGAGAGGGAACAGGTAGAAAAACTTTGCGAAGAGATTTCCTCCGGCGAGGTTCTCACTCCTGCGAATTTTAATAGCCCGGGTCAGATCGTCATCGCCGGTCATTCGAAAGCGGTCGAGCGGGCCATTGAGAGAATAAAACAGGATGGAAAGAAAGCGGTCCTGCTTCCGGTCAGCGCCCCGTTTCATTCTCCTCTGATGAAACCGGCAGCGGAGCGTCTGGAGAAGGCGTTGGAAGAGATTTCTGTTAACGATCTGAAGATCCCGGTGGTGACGAACGTAGAGGCAGAGGCCAATACCTCGAAAGATAGGGTGAAGGAATTGTTGATAGCTCAGGTATCAAGCCCTGTTCGCTGGGAAGAGTCCATGAGGAAGATGATCGAAAAAGGGATTGAGCAGATCTTGGAAGTGGGCCCTGGAAAAGTTCTCTCAGGTCTGATGAAACGGATCGATAGTCGTGTGGAGACGAAGAACATAGAAGACCTCAAGACTCTAAAGAGCATAGCATAGCGCACAGCGCTAAAGTGGCGCCCGTAAATTGCTTTACAGACGCCGTCATTCCGGACTTGATCCGGAATCCAGTCTTTATAAGCTGGATTCCCGCCTTCGCGGGAAGGACAACTTTTATTGTTGTAAAGAAGTGTTAGATTTACTGCGCTAGTGTGGCGCATCCAACGGTTCTTCATATTATGATATGATGACAAACAAGTTGAGCGCCGTTTGACGCTTTGCGCTATGCGGCGAGCCCTTTGCGATTTTTTGATTGACGGAGGAAGGGTTGAAGCTGACGGGGAAAGTGGCTTTGGTGACGGGTGCGGCTCAGGGGATCGGGAGAGCGATTGCCCTGCTTCTTGCTCGAAACGGGGCCGATATCGTTGTCTCCGACATCAATCTTGAGAAGGCCGAGGAGACGGCAAAAGAGATTAGGGCGATTGGCCCAAAAGCGACGGCGGTCAGAGTGGACGTCTCCAATCTGAGCGATGTGGAGCGGATGGTGGAGGCCATCATAGAAAAGCTTGCCAAGATCGATATTTTAGTGAATAATGCTGGCATTACTCGTGACAAACTCATCCTCAGAATGACAGAGGAGGATTGGGATGCCGTTCTTGGCGTGAATCTGAAGGGAACGTTCAACTGTACCAAGACGGTCATTCGACACATGGCGAAACAGCGAAGCGGCAAGATCGTCAATATCGCCTCCGTGGTCGGGGAGATGGGGAATGCAGGACAGGCGAACTACTCCGCCTCAAAGGCCGGCGTCATCGGTTTGACCAAAACCATTGCGAGGGAGTACGCGCAAAGAGGGATCAACGTCAATGCCATTGCGCCCGGATATATCGAAACGCCGATGACCGATGCCCTTCCGGAAAAGGCGAAGGAGGAATTAAAGAAGCTCATCCCCATGGAGCGGTTGGGGAAGCCCGAAGACGTAGCCGAAGCCGTGCTTTTCCTCGTTTGCGAAGAATCGAGTTATATTACCGGTCAGGTATTGAATGTGAACGGTGGCATCTATATGTGACGAATCAAAACAAGGAGGTGATTCCATGTCTATTGACAAGAGAGTGAAAGAGATTATCGTAGAGCAGTTGGGTGTCAATGAAAACGAGGTGGCTCCAGAGGCCAAATTCGTTGACGACTTAGGAGCGGATTCTCTCGATTTGGTGGAATTGGTCATGGCTCTGGAGGAGGAATACAATATAGAGATCTCCGACGAAGAGGCAGAGAAGATCCTCACCGTTGGAGATGCCATTGAATATATTCAGGCCCACGTGACGCAGTAAGGGTTTCGGCGGGCACATGCCGAAGGAGGTGTGAGGTTTTGGGAAGAAGGGTTGTCGTCACCGGAATAGGGTTGGTGATCCCCATCGGGATCGGAGTCGAAACGGCGTGGAAGAATGTCTGTGAGGGAAAATCAGGCATCGGTCCTCTCACGCGGTTCGACTCAAACGGATTTGAGACGAAGATCGCGGGGGAGGTGCGAAACTTCAACCCAGAACTGTACATCGATAAGAAAGAGATCAAGAAAATGGATCTCTTCATTCATTATGCCATTGCAGCCACGAAGGAGGCCCTGGGCGACGCCCGGTTGGCTATCACTCCCGAGAACTCCGAACAGATCGGCGTGATCGTGGGGACGGGTTTGGGAGGATTGCCCAGCATCGAAAAATATCACAAAGTCCTTATGGAAAAAGGACCGAGCCGAATTACTCCATTCTTCATCCCGATGCTCATTGCCAATTTGGCCTCTGGGCAGATTGCGATCCTGTTTGGCCCCAAGGGGCCGAATACGTGTGTGGTCACCGCCTGTGCGACGGGAGCTCATTGTATTGGAGATGCGTTTCGCGCCATTGTTTACGGGGATGCGGAGGCGATGATTGCAGGCGGGACCGAAGCCAACATCACCCCACTCACCGTCGGCGGGTTCAATGCGATGAAGGCGCTTTCTACGAGAAACGACGAACCGCAGAAGGCCAGCCGGCCATTTGAGAAGAATCGCGACGGTTTTGTGATAGCAGAGGGTGCAGGAATTCTTGTCTTAGAAGAATTACAGTTTGCCTTAAATCGGAAAGCAAAGATCTATGCGGAGCTGGTAGGCTATGGCTACACAGGCGACGCTTATCATATCACTGCCCCATCCCCGGATGGCGATGGGGCAGTACGATGCATGAAGATGGCGATCAAGGATGCCGGGCTGAAGCCGGAGGACGTGGACTACATCAATGCCCACGGGACCTCCACTCCGCTCAATGACTTGACCGAGACGATTGCCATTAAAAAGGTATTCGGTGACCATGCAAAAAAGGTTCCCGTGAGTGCAACCAAATCGATGACCGGCCATCTCTTAGGGGCGGCCGGAAGCACTGAAGCCATTTTCACCATTTTATCCATTCGGGATGGCATCATGCCGCCCACCCTCAACCACGAGGAGCCCGACCCACAATGTGATTTAGATTATGTCCCCAACGTGGCAAGGCGAAAACCATTGAGAATTGCCATGTCCAACGCCTTCGGGTTTGGCGGCACCAATGCCGCCCTCGTCTTCAAGAAATTTGAAGGATAACGCATGCAGATCGGTTTGGCCTGTGACCATGGGGGCTTCGAGCTCAAGGAAGAGCTGAAGGCCTTTTTGAAATCCCTCGGTTTCAAACCCATCGACATGGGTACCTTCAACGAAGATTCAGTGGATTATCCGGATTTTGGGGTTCTGGTAGCAGAGAAGGTCTCTCGGGGGGATTTGGAAAAGGGGATCCTGGTCTGCGGCACCGGCATTGGTATGTCCATTGTAGCCAATAAATTTCCGAGAACCAGAGCGGCTCTGGCGAACGATCTTTACTCTTCCCGTTGTAGTCGAGAGCATAACGACGCCAATATACTCATCGTCGGTGGCCGAATCGTCGGGAAGGAATTGGCAAAGGAAATCGTGAAGGTTTGGTTGGAAACCCCGTTTGCCGGGGGCAGGCACAAGAGACGGTTAGAAAAAATCGAGGCCCTTGAGAAAGAAAAGTTTAAGGAGTAATTTTGAACAATATTCCCCAATGTGATTTGTTAAATTCGAAATTCGAATATTGGGCAAAGCGTCCGTCTCGGACCAATCCGAAACAAGTCCGAAATGCAAATGACCAAATTTCCAACCCCCCTCTCCTTCCAGTCTTGGGCTTCATGCTTGGGTTATTTGAATTTGTTTCGAATTTAGGATTTCGTGCTTCGGATTTCAGGATGCGTGAAAGGCTGTATAGCGTCCGCTAATGGCTCACCCTTGAAAGCAAAAGAGAAAAAAAGGCTTTCCTTTCGTCGACCCTCCTGGGAAGAATATTTCATGGATATTACCCATCTCGTTGCCAAGCGGTCAACCTGCCTGCGAAGGCAGGTAGGGGCTGTTCTCGTCAAAGACAAGAAGATTTTGGCCACCGGCTACAATGGAGCTCCTTCCCGACTGGAACATTGTCTAGACATCGGTTGCCTCCGCGAGAAGCAGGGAATCCCATCCGGGGAACGACACGAACTCTGCCGCGGCCTCCATGCCGAGCAGAATGCGATTGTCCAAGCGGCCTACCATGGAGTGGGAATCCGCGGAGCAACCCTTTATTGCACAAACCACCCTTGTATGATTTGCTCGAAGATGATCATTAATGCCGGGATTGAGAGCGTCGTTTATGAGGACGGCTATGCGGATGCCCTGGCCAGAGAGATGCTAAAAGAGTCAGGGATTAAAATTGAGAAGTTTAGGCGAAAAATATGAAATGTCCTTTTTGTAATCATCCTGAGAGCAAAGTGGTCGATTCCCGATTGGGAAAAGACAAAGACTCCATTCGACGAAGGAGGGAGTGTCTCGGCTGCCATAAACGGTTCACGACCAGCGAGAGAGCGGAGGACGCACTACCACTGGTCGTCAAGAAGGACGGGAGAAGAGAACCTTTCAATCGCCTTAAAATCTTCAACGGCCTAAAAAAGGCCTGCGAAAAGAGGCCGATCAGCATCAACGTGATCGAAAAGATTGTTAATCGCCTGGAGCTTCATTTCCAGGAAAGAGGAGAAAGAGAAGTAAAAAGCTCTGAGATCGGGGAGCGGGTGATGGAGGAACTCCATCGTTTAGACGGGGTCGCTTATGTGCGCTTTGCCTCTGTCTACAGGCAGTTCAAGGATATTCAAGAATTTATTGACGAGCTGAAGGACCTGCTTGGGAACAAGGAAGAGGCCAAGAAAAAATAGTGTTGGTGATTTGTGAGGAGGCTGGTGGGTAAATCATTTAAGGCACCAGTCACAGTCACGAACCACTGTCACGATTTTTTTCAATAAATGTATGGACGATGAACACTGGATGAGGAAAGCACTCCGCCTCGCAGAGAAAGGGAGGGGAAGAACTTCACCCAATCCTTTGGTCGGCGCCATTCTAGTGAAAAATGGCAACGTGGTCGGCGAAGGATACCATGCGAGAGCAGGAGAGGCTCATGCCGAAATCATCGCACTCCAACGGGCAAGGGAACAAGCGAAAGGAGCCACCCTTTATATCAATCTGGAGCCGTGCACGCATTATGGAAAGACTCCTCCCTGCGCTCCCCAAGTGATTGAAGCGGGTGTCAAAAGCGTGACTATTGGCGTCGAGGATCCCAACCCGTTGGTAAAGGGAAAAGGGATCGAGACTTTGAAAAAGGCGGGCCTCAGCGTCCGTGTGGGAATTTTAGAGAAAGAATGTCGGAAATTGAATGAAGCCTTCTGTAAGTATATCACGGCAAAAGAGCCTTTTGTGATTCTGAAGGTCGCTGCTACCCTGGACGGAAAGATAGCAACCCGGGAAGGTAATTCCAAATGGATTTCCGGAGAGACCTCACGACGTTTCGTCCATAAATTGAGGGATCAGGTCGATGGAGTTCTTGTGGGCATTGGGACGATATTAGGAGATGACCCGTTGCTTACAGCCCGAATCAAGGGGGGCAGAGATCCCTACCGGATTGTTCTCGATAGTCAATTGAAGGTTCCGGAAGAGGCCAAAGTCTTTGGAGACTCTCCCACAAAGGTAATCATCGTCGCAACGGAGTCAGCCCCTAAAGATAAAATAGAAAGACTGGGAAAGAGAGGAGTTCGGATCCTCACCCTCGAATCCAAAGGGGGCAGAATCGATCTGAAGTCATGTCTTTCCAAATTGGGGGAGATCGGCATGGTGAGTCTTATGGTCGAGGGAGGAAATCGGGTCAATGGATCGTTTCTCGACGAAGGTCTGATCGACAAACTTCTTCTCTTTCTTTCTCCCAAGCTGATCGGCGACCCTCATGCACCGGGAATCTTTGGAGGAAGAGGTGTATCCAAACTTCAAGAAGCCATTCCTCTGAAGGAGATAAAAGCAAGAAGAATTGGAGAAGATATACTCTTAGAGGGCTATTTAGAACAGGGGAAAAAGTAATGTTCACCGGAATCATAGAGGGCAGAGGAAAAGTGATGAGGGTAGAATACCAGGGGCAAGAAAAAAGGTTGGCCATAGGACTTCCACCTCATTTGACAGAAGTGCAACTCGGTGATAGTATTAATGTAAATGGAGTTTGTCTCACCGTCGTTCGGAATAAGGAGCAGGTGATCGAACTTGATCTTTCCCAAGAGACTCTTGAGAGAACAGTGTTGGGAGAATTGAAGGAGGGGGACCAAGTCAATCTTGAAAGGGCTCTGAGGCTGACAGATCGCCTGGGAGGTCACATCGTAACCGGGCACATTGATGGGATTGGGGTGATTGTTGAAAAGAGGAAGGAAAGGGATTTCTTTCAATTGAGGATAAAGATTCCCGAGCCCGTATCAAGGTACGTTGTACAAAAAGGATCCATCGCCATTGACGGAATCAGTCTGACGGTGAATGAACATTGGAGAGAGGAAGTTCAAATAACCTTGATTCCATACACGATTGAGAAAACGACGCTCAAGGATAAGAAAGCCGGGGATCGAGTCAACCTGGAAGCGGACATCTTAGGAAAATACGTTGAAAAATTGATTGGCCAAGGAAATAAGAAATCGGGGGAAATGGATCGTTCTTTCTTAATAGAGCACGGTTTTATCAAAGGAGATTGAGAGGTCCAAATGATTCATAGAATTGAAGCTGCGTTAGAGGACATTCGCCACGGGAAGATGGTGATCCTGGTCGACGACGAAGACCGGGAAAATGAAGGCGATCTCACGATGGCAGCGGAGAAGGTGACGCCTGAGGCCATCAATTTCATGGCGAGATACGGGAGGGGACTGATCTGTCTTTCATTGACGGACGAGAGGCTGAATGAGCTTCGTCTCCCGATGATGGTCTCTGAAAACACCTCACGATTTCAGACCGCGTTCACCGTCTCGATCGATGCACGCAAAGGCGTGACCACGGGCATTTCGGCCGGTGACCGGGCAACCACTATCTTGACGGCCGTGGATGAAGGCACCCAACCCGAGGATTTGGTCTCGCCCGGGCACATCTTTCCGTTAAGAGCAATGCAGGGTGGAGTGTTGGTCCGAACCGGCCAGACCGAAGGATCGGTCGACTTAGCAAGATTGGCGGGGTTGAAGTCGGCAGGCGTGATCTGCGAGATCATGAAAGATGACGGGACCATGGCCAGGATGCCGGACCTCCTGGCCTTTGCTGAAGAGCATGGACTGAAGATCGTCACTATTGCCGATTTGATCAAATATCGCCTGAGTAAGGAGTTCTTAGTCCGGAGGATTGTCACAGCCACCATCCCCACAAAATACGGGGGTGTATTTACGGCCATCGCGTATGAGAACGATGTGGATCCCTATCACCATATCGCCTTGGTGAAGGGGGACATCAAACCTGAAGATACTGTCTTGGTAAGAGTTCACTCGCAATGCCTGACCGGGGATGTGTTCGGATCGAAGCGGTGTGACTGTGAGGAGCAACTTCATACAGCTATGGCCATGGTGGAGAAAGAGGGAAAAGGGGTCATCGTCTATATGAGGCAGGAAGGCAGAGGAATCGGGCTGGTCAATAAGCTGAGAGCCTACTGTCTCCAAGACATGGGTAAGGATACGGTGGAGGCGAATGAGGCTCTTGGATTCAAGGCCGATATGAGGGATTATGGAATCGGGGCTCAGATCCTCGCCGATCTTGGTCTGCATAAGATTCGCCTGATGACAAACAATCCTCGAAAAATCATCGGTCTGCAGGGATATGGCATCGAGGTGGTCGAGAGGGTGGCCATCGAGACAAAACCCCATCAAGAAAATATTGAATACCTCAAGGCCAAAGCGAAGAAGATGGGGCATCTGCTTTCCATCAAATCGGGAGACTAAAACCGGGAGTTAAGAATTAAGAGTTATGAGTTTTGAGTTGCAAGTTATGCATTATGAAACAAGGAGCCCGCAGGAGGGGTTGGGGAAGATTCGCGGGTCACGAGACACGAATCACGCGGCACGCCTGCCTGCCGGTAGGCAGGGACACGGTCACGTTATTTTGTTGTTGAAAGGAGAAGCGAATGGTGAAGACCTTCGAGGGAAAACTGACGGCAAAGGGACTCAAATTCGGGATTGTGTTAAGCCGATTCAATGACTTCATCGGCGAGCGACTTCTTGAAGGGGCGATGGATGCCTTGCTGCGAAGCGGGGCAGAGGAGGGGGATTGCACGGTGGCTCGGGTTCCAGGAGCCTTTGAGATTCCTCTTGCCGCCAAAAAGTTGGTCAAGAGCGGAGGATACGACGCCATCATCTGCTTGGGTTCGGTGATCCGTGGAGCGACCCCTCATTTTGGGTACATTGCTAATGAAGTCACCAAAGGAATTGCCAGTCTCACCTTGGAAAGTGAAGTTCCCATCTCCTTCGGGGTATTGATCACCGATACCATCGAACAGGCGATTGAAAGGGCAGGGACCAAAATCGGGAACAAAGGTTTTGACGCGGCAACGTCAGCCATCGAAATGGCCAATCTCCTGAAGGAGATAGGAAAGGGTAAAGGGTAGTTTGGGGAGAAGAAGAAAATCGAGGGAGTTTGCCCTCCAGGTTCTTTATCAATTGAATATAACGAAGGAAGATGCCAATAAGGCTCTCGCCCAATTTCAGGAAAATTTTTCACCCCAAGAAGAGGTGGATCCTTTTCTGAAACGGCTTGTCCTGGGTGTTTTGGAGCACTGTCGAGAGTTAGATCGGCTGATCGAACAATACTTAGAAAATTGGCGTTTAGATCGCATCAACATGATCGACCGAAATATCCTTCGTATGGCTCTGTTTGAACTCCTCTACTGTGAAGAGATTCCTCCCAAAGTTACCATCAACGAAGCCATCGATCTCGGAAAACGGTATGGATCCGAGGAGTCTGGAAATTTCATTAACGGCATTTTGGACCGAATACAGAATGAGGTTGTCAAAAAACCTATCGACACAAAATCCTCCTCACCCTGACTCCCTCTCCTCTGAGACTGTGTCGTAATCGCCGCCCTGGCGGAAGAGACAGTCGGGTTTCAATGCTTTAGAATGCGGTCTTTTAGGAATGACTAATGGGTGCTTATGGAAAATGGAGTCATCTCATGGATCTTCAAGGTCTGAATTTCACGCGTAAAGGTTGCCGCTCTAAAGCTTTTCCACCCGACCGCCTTTTCCGCCCTATTTGGGACGGGCTTTTATAAATTGTGACACAGTCTCTCTGGGGAGAAGAGAAAGGTGAGGCGGTTTTTCTCTCATGTAACCCCCCTTCATCCCCCGTTAAATTAAGGGGGGAAAGAGGGGGGTTAGGTTAAGGAAGATGGATATCATTCTCTCCAAAGAAAGGGTTGATGTTCAAGAGTGCGATCTTCTTGTCAGCGGATTCTTCAGGGATGAGAGGCCTCTTAGGGGTTCGAGCGGTTGGATCGATTGGAGGTTCAACGGAAAGTTCTCCCGATTTTTGATTGAAAAGAACCTGTCCGGTGACTGGAACGAAACGATCTTGATCCCTTCGGAGGGAAGGGTCATGTCCCGGATGGTCCTTCTACTTGGCCTCGGGCCTATGAGGGAATACGGCCATCTTCGCCTCAGGGAAGTCCCTCCTCGCCTCTTGCAAATCGTGAAGAGACTCGAGGCATTTGACGTCTGCCTTTCTCTACCCTATGAAGAGGGCACCAATGTAAATTGTGGCAAAATGGCCCAGGTTCTCATCGAAGGGATCGCGAATTGTTTGGACCTCAGTGGGAGCCCATTCCATGGTGAATGGGTCAAGAGGCTAAGGTTTTGTTTCGCTGAAGGAGAAGAGCATCTTTCGGAGATTCTTTCCGGAGTTCAGACTGCGAAGGCCACCCTACAAAAAAGGATTCAAATCAGCATCTTGCCTCCTGCGCGAGATACTTTTCGTCTCAGTTCCGAGACCAAAATCTAAGCCCCAGGCAGCTTCTTCTTAAAATAAAGGAGCGTCCTCTTCAACCCTTCATGGCGGCTCACTTTAGGTTCCCAGCCTAATATCGTCTTCGCCTTGGTGATATCCGGCTGTCTTACTTTGGGGTCATTCTGGGGTAAGGGACAGAAAAGGATCCGACTCTTACTTCCGGTCAAGCGGATGATCTCTTTGGCGAAATCCAGCACAGTGATCTCCTCAGGGTTTCCGAGGTTGACGGGTTCTGCTTCGTCGGAATCAAGAAGCCTTTTGATTCCCTCAATTAAGTCGTCCACATAGCAGAAACTTCGGGTTTGCGTGCCCGCTCCATAAACCGTGAGGTCCTCTCCCTTCAATGACTGAACCATAAAGTTGGGCAAGGCCCTTCCGTCGTCAAGCCTCATGCGTGGACCATACGTATTGAAGATCCTCGCAATTCGAGTTCGAAGACCGTGAGTTCGATGGTAGGCCATGGTGATAGCTTCCGCAAACCGTTTGGCTTCGTCATAGACGCCTCTTGGCACAACAGGATCGACGTTTCCCGGATACGATTCGGCCTGGGGATGGATCATGGGGTCTCCATAGACTTCAGAAGTCGAGGCGAGGAGAAAATTTGCTTTCTTTTCCTTTGCCAAACCGAGTGCTTTATGAGTGCCCAATGACCCTACTTTCAACGTCTGAATGGGATAATCCAGGTAATCCTTTGGACTGGCGAGGGATGCAAAGTGGAGAACATGGTCGAGCCGCCCCTCCACATGAAGATATTCGGTTACATCGTATTTGATAAATTTGAATCTCTCATGTCCCATGAGGGGAGCGATATTTTCAATGTTTTCTGCCTTAATCAAGTTATCCATACAGATCACCTCGTGTCCCTGAGCAATAAAAAAATCGCAGAGATGAGAGCCAAGAAATCCTGCTCCTCCTGTAATCAACGTCCTTTCCATTTTGGGCCTCCTGCCTGTGCTTCGATAGTGGCTTAACAATTAACATAGTAGAGAGAACTTGTAAACTTTCTTTTGACAATTGACCTAAAATAGGATAGAAAATGATACTTCTTGGAGGTTATATCGATCGGGTTTCTTAGCCGTAACGTAAAGACCGTCCCGGCACTTGTAATTTCTAATGGAGGGATCAGCTCATGGTGGAGAAAGTATCGAAAATCTGGATGAATGGGAAATTGATCCCTTGGGAAGAGGCCAACGTCCACATCCTGACGCATAGTCTTCATTACGGCTTGGCTGTCTTTGAAGGGATCCGATGTTATCTCTGTCATGACGGGAAATCCGCAGTCTTCAGATTAAGGGAGCATGTCGATCGACTCTTCGATTCGGCTCAGATCGGAGATATCAAAATCCCTTATTCCAAGAGAGAAATTTCAGACGCTTGCAAAGAGACATTGCGGGTGAATCAATTGAGAGAAGGTTATATCCGGCCAATCGTCTTCATTGGAGACGGGCTCATGGGGGTTTATCCGGGGGATAACCCGATCCAAGCGGCGATTATCACATGGTCATGGGGGGCCTATCTGGGAGAAGGAGCTTTAGAGAAGGGAATCCGGGTAAAGGTCTCCTCCTTCACCCGTCACCATGTCAACGTGATGATGACCAAAGCGAAGATTTGCGGCAATTATGTCAACTCCGTTCTGGCCAAGAGAGAAGTCACGAAGATGGGATACGACGAGGCTCTGATGCTCGATACCGAGGGCTATGTCTCCGAGGCCAGCGGAGAGAATATCTTCATGGTAAAAAACGGGATGGTGAAAACGACGCCGCTCACCTCCATTCTCTCCGGCATCACCCGGGATTCTGTGATTCAGATCGCCAAGGCAAAGAAGATCACCCTGTTGGAGGAGCGATTTACTCGAGATGAGCTTTACACGGCCGAGGAGGCCTTTTTTACGGGGACGGCCGCTGAGTTGACGCCCATCCGCGAGGTCGATGATCGTCTTATCGGAAATGGGAAGCCAGGCCCAGTGACCAAGGAGCTCCAAGCTGCCTTTTTTGAAATCGTCAAAGGGAAAAACCCGAACTATCGGGAGTGGCTGGATTATCTCTGATACCCCTATTACGGAATTCGGAATGCGGATTTCGGATTTTCTAATATCTATTCCGCATTCCGCAATCGCCAATCCGCAATCGGCATGCATCTCCTCATCGATGGCTATAATCTCCTCCACGTTGCTCACTCCTTGACCCGCCTCAATTCCGCTCAACTCCGGCAGGAGCGCGACCATCTTATCGACCAACTTTCAGGCTACCAAAAACTTAAACCCTCCGCGATGACGTTGGTTTTCGATGGATGGCTGGGAGGCTGGGCAACGGAGCAAAGAGAGATCAAACGAGGGATCGAGGTCATCTACTCCAGAATGGGGGAGAAGGCGGATGAGGTGATCAAACGGCTGGTCAGAGAGAAAGGTTCGGCCGCGATTGTCATCACTTCGGATCGGGATATATCAAAATTTGCAGAGCGAATGGGCGCCGCCGTCATTCCATCGGAGCAATTTCAAGAGAAGCTGGAGCACGCTTCTGGCAGATTCGAAGAGGGAATTGAAGAAGAGCAGGAAGAGGAGAAAGGAGTTAAGAAAAAGGGACTCGCAAGAAGACTTTCAAAAAAGGAAAAAAGGACCAGGGCCGCGTTGAAGAAACTGTAAAGAAACTGCGGGGACCAGAACATCAGAGTATCCTGTCTTCTTTAGTTCCGCAATCCGCATTCTATTTGGCTTTCCATTTGCTTTCCGTCCCTTGCAGAAGCCTGGAGATATTTGACTGGTGCCGATAGAGAATCACGCCGGCCATAACAACGCTTATGATGAAGTACGCCTGAGAATCGTTTCTGAAAAAAGCAATCAGAATCGGGATAGTTGTTGCGCAAGCAATGGACCCCAGCGAGATGAACCTCCACTTCCACACAATTCCCACAAAGAGAAGGCATTCGATGAGAACGGAGATGGTTGAGATCGGGAGGTAAACCCCGAGAGCGGTAGCCACCCCTTTTCCTCCCTTAAATCCAAGAAAAATCGAGAAGACATGGCCGAGAAATGCGCTCAACCCGGCGATGGCTATCCACGTGTGATGCGAAAGGCCCCACTGATCCCCCAGAACCCAATACATGGCGATCACGGCAGGGATCATCCCCTTTAACACATCTCCGACCAGCGTCAGGATGCCCAATAACTCCCCCGCCGTTCGGAAAATATTGGTTGCACCGATATTTTTGCTTCCTATCTTTCTCGGGTCAACCTTGGAGAAGAGCTTGGTGAGAATAAGCCCCGTAGGAACCGAACCTAAAAGATAACCGAAGAGAGCAATAAATATTCCAGTGGGCATAGGAGGACCTCACATCAAACGGCTATCCCTCTTTTTCTCCAGTTCACAAGAAAAATCCCCATGGAGACCATGGGAAGGCCTATCATCAAAGAGACGGTGAGCTCTTCGTGGAGAAGAAGAATACCGAAAAGAACCCCGAAGATAGGGGTGAAAAAGGTGAAAGCGGAGAGCCTGCTGACCGGATATTTGTGGATGAGCTTAAACCATACCAAATAGGTAATAAAGGCGATGATGATCGATTGATAGAGGAGAGAGGCGATGATATAAGGATCCATCTTGACAATCCACCTCGGCTCAAGGATGATACTCACGATGAGCAGGATGGGGATGGAGAAAAAAAGCTGATAGAGGAAGGTGTGAATAGGTTCAACCCTGTTTGCCATGAACCTCTTGATGTAAAGGGTTGTGGCTCCCCATAAGACGGCGGCCGCGATCTGCAAAACATCTCCCAGGAACATGGCTGCCCTGGCTGTTTTGGGTCTACCTCTGAAGACGACGAAGATGCCCGTAAAAGCCAAGACAAGACCTACCATTTTTGGAAGGGTCAACCGATCCCCTTTAAGAAAGAAATGGGCCCCAATGGCTACCACAAAGGGACTCAGATAAACAAAGAGGACGGAGCGAGCCGCATTGGTATAAAGCAGGCCCAAGTAGATACAAGCGAACTCGGCTCCGAATAGAAGACCCACCATGACTCCGTGAAAGAGCATGACATCCGTGTGGAATAGCTTCTCTTCCTGCCTGAAGCAGTAGAATATCCCACAAATGGAAGCAATGACGGATCGTAATGTCGACGCAAAGATGGGGGAGACACCCTGGTTTGAATATTTGATCGCAACATAATTAAACCCCCAAAGCAAAGTCACAATGGTCAGCGTGGCAACAGCTTTTGCATCCAAAAAATCTTTGCTTTCCATTCTTGATGCTTTTTACACCAAAATAACTGTTTTTGCAATACACATCGACTCTCTTGTTCTTAAAGGGAGTCTTTTATACCAAATCTTCGTTGACTTCATCTTACTATCTTAGTAAACTTGGACGCTGTTTCAGGACACTCTGGTGTCTTCCGGAAGCAGAACGCGGTTGCATTGTACGGTGTTCCAAGGAATAATAGGGTAGGGCAGTATGAAGAATAGAGATTCGGACTGATCTTATGTCAGACAGGGGGACTTAAGAATGAAGAATAAAATTCCGGATACAATCATTGGCGAGATATTCCCGAGGAAGGTGAAGCGATCCTTGCTTAGTGAAGGAGTCTACGATCAATTGAAGAAGATGATTCTTTCCGGGAAGTTTAAAAAGGGTCAGAGATTAGTCGAGGAAAAGCTGGCTCACCGGTTAAATGTCAGCAGGAATCCTGTCCACATAGCACTCCTTCGTCTGCGGGAGGACGATTTGGTCATCTGGAAATACAAGAGGGGAACCTTTGTCGCTTGATCCTTTCGGCCCAGACCGTGGCAGCGAGAAAAGGCAGCCTTTTGCATATTTCAAACAAATTTACGGGAAGCAGCCGTGCGCAGGACTTGTCAAAATTGGAATCGAGTCGGGCTTTATTGCGGTCGACTCCTCTTCATCTCTTCGATAGTCGTCTGCTCAAATTTCTCGAAAATCGTGATGAGATTGCCTGCTGGGATACCGGGAGCTGTGTCTGTGACAGAAACATCTGCGCCTTGGCAGATAGATCTGACGAGAATCCTTACTCGACCTCTTCGAACAGTAGACTTTATAGCATTGCCGGTAATATTTCTTAGTACCAGAAGAATCTTTTCACTGTCGATGGTCAGGATGGACAACCCCTTCGAGATCAATGCTTCAAGGCAAATACCTTCTTATTGACGGAGGGATAGATCTTAATGTCACCTGATCTATGAGGGGTGTCAATTTACTTGGGTTTTCAATTTTAAAAATCTGGATTCCAATACCGCATACGTGCTGATCAATCCTTTTCCCAAAGCATGATCGATCACAGACGACATATCCGGGACATCCAATTTTCTCATCAGGTTAATCTGATTTTCCATTACAGCTCTCTCACTGATGGAAAGCTCATCTGCGATCTCTCTATTCTCGTAGCCTTCTGCGATCAGGTTTAGGATCACTCGTTCACGTTGGTTAAAAACTCGGGGATTGACTTTCGATTCCTTCGACGCCATTTGAATCAGTCCTCCTCTCTGATTAAGTCGAATCAATCAGGATCTCCCGGTTGGGTTTATCCTAATTATTACCCCCCCCTTGTCACCTATTCCTTTTCTTCGGTTAGCACCCCATCCCTATTGAAATAAGGTACTATCTCCCTTCCAAAGATGAGGATTGTCTTTTCTATGCCGTTGGCCACGGGAAGGGCGAACTTCTTTCCGATTTTCTTTTTGAGCCAGTAATAAAAGCATAGGTTCTTGTTAATCAGGAAACCCCTCAATCCATCTCCCCCCTTACTTGAACTAATATTCTGTTATTAAAAGCATTTTTTATGCCAGTCGCTGTCATCGTCATAACCCTCAATAATCATTTGTGTTTTTCTAACCTTTTTTGTTTCAAGGAAAGCCAAAGTGGAATTCCTTTTCATCAAAGTCCTAAATAATTTCCCTGTAAAAGTGAAAAATCTTTCTGCCATCTCGAAGGTATGCGGATGCTAAAAAGAGCTTTTTCCGGTAGCAGTTAATTTCTTAACCCTACCTCTGTATCGAAGAGGGGGCGAAGTAACAATAAAAGAGCAGAGCCATTTCTGACTCTGCTCTTTGAAGCCATAATTTCAGCTACAGGACAAAATAAAAAGGCCGACTTAAGGTCGGCCTTTGGCGTGTGTCCCTTTCGGAGCAATCACCCTCTTCACCTCATCAGAAACCAGCTTTGGTCCGAGGCTCCTGGCATTGAAGGGTTCCCCCGTTGTCTAAAAGCAATGCCATGAAATCAGAAAAAAAGGCTGAGAGGGGGAATCTCAGCCTGAGGAGGATGAAATGAAAAAAATTGTTCATTTCTCTTATACTTTCACAATACCAAAATGGGTAGAAATTAAAATACCGTGAACAATGCATTTTGCCAATGAAAAGACTGTATTTTTACAACGACTGGATCTCATCAACCGGAAAGACAGGAGCCGTTCTGTCGCTACTTTTGCTATTTAAGGGTCCCATAAAGATTCTTTCCTTCGGGGCCGTAGTCATGTATGTGAGTTTTTTTAACATTCTGAAATGCTTCAAAGAGGCCCTTCATTCGCCCGGGGATGGTTCCTGTATTACCGTCATTGAAAGAACCGTTTTGCAATCTTTTCTTAGCGCGATAGAATATAAAGAGAAGTCTTGATGAAACCATGGTGATGGTGTATCTTTGAAGTATCCTAAATCTATCGAGCAAACTCAAATGAAAAGAACGAATATCTATTTTACCTTTCTGGTGATTGGGCTTTCTGCCTTTCTCGGCACGGAAGCTTGGGGGATGAATTGGAAGTATTATGGAGCGAATGAGGAGGGAACGTATTATTATGACACGGAAACCCTGACCCGCTTGTCCAAAAGCACTATCAGGGTATGCGTGCAATCCATTTATACAGAGAAAGGCGTATCTCATTGGGTGAAAGAAGGCGGGAGAGGATTTCAGAATCTGGACTTTAGTTTGATATTGTCGGAATACAACTGTATCGATCGGTCCGTTCGTCATTTACGCATTCGATTTTATTCCAAGGAGGGAGCAGTTTTCTACCCGATCAAAAACGACGAATGGCAACTTTTCACCCCCGACTCGATGGTCGGAGCGCTTTTCGAAGAGATATGTAAGTAAACTGGTAGGTGAGGTTAGATCTGGACTGCCTAGTCCTTGTTCCAGAACTATGATGCACCTTAAAGCCCTGGGGATTCAAGTGGTTTTCCTTTTTATACTTCTCACCATAGTACCCACTGAAATATAATTCATATCGCTTGAAATTAAGCCCCTCTAAATCGGTCAAGGGCCTAAAAGGCAAGCGTGGTAAATTCCAGGTTATCACTTTTTCAAGATATAAGTTTCCAAAGTTCCTTAGCTGGTTTAGGACTTGTTTAGATTAAAAGTCTTGTTGTAGAAGTTTCGTTCTTTGACAACTGAATATTGATTTTCTTTTTTTGCGGAGAACACCTACGAATCTACAGCTCAGTCGTACTCTGAGACTTGCTGATTATGGATAGAAATCAACGATCACTCTAAGCCTGAAGGGGTTTCAGTAGAAGAAAAGACGATAGAGAAGTTTCATGCACGGGCGGTCCGGCTTTATGAGCAAGAGCCGGGAGAGTCTTTCGGTTCCCCCTTGCTTGGATTGTACGTGCGGCGGTGGTCAGCGTGGGTGCTGTAGATCAACACAAAAAAAGCCACACGGGTAGCAAAACCTTCACACCAGGGAAAGTTCTCTCATAATCCCCTACAATTTTGAAACGGTGCCGCTGCCACAGTTTGTCACCCAGATGTTGGCCCCATCGAAGGCTATTCCAACTGGATCGCTGACCACGCTAAAGGTGCCAAGGTTCGTCCCATCACTGGTCCTAAGCTTGGTAACAGTGTCGCTGCCATTGTTTGCCACCCAGATGTTGACCCCATCGAAGGCTACCCCCCATGGAGCAGCGCCCACAGCAAAGGTGCCGAGGTTGGTCCCATCACTGGCCCGAAGCTCAGTAACACTATTGCTGCCATTGTTTGCCACCCAGATGTTGGCCCCATCAAAGGCTATTCCAAATGGATTGCTGCCCACGGTAAAGGTGCCGAGGTTGGTCCCATCACTGGCCCGAAGCTTGGTAACAGTGCCGCACGTAAAGCCTGTCACCCAGATGTTGGCCCCGTCGAAGGCTATTCCAGCTGGATTGTTGCCCACGGTAAAGGTGCCGAGGTTGGTCCCATCACTGGCCCGAAGCTTGGTAACAGTGCCGCACGTAAAGCCTGTCACCCAGATGTTGGCCCCGTCGAAGGCTATTCCAGCTGGATTGTTGCCCACAGTAAAGGTGCCGAGGTTGGTCCCATCACTGGCCCGAAGCTTGGTAACAGTGTTGCTGCCATTGTTTGTCACCCAGATGTTGGCCCCATCAAAGGCTATTCCATATGGATTGCTGCCCACGGTAAACTGATTCTCTGTCTGGTTTGCCTGATACCAACGAAGCAGTGCAACTTGGAGCGGGTTAAACGCAGGAGGTCCTTGTGGTCCCTGTGGCCCCATAGCTCCTGTTGGCCCCGTAGCCCCCGTAGCTCCTGTTGGTCCGGCTGGCCCCGTAGGTCCCGCTGGTCCGACTGCCCCCGTAGCTCCGGTAGCCCCCGTAGCTCCCGTTGCCCCTGGTGGCCCCATAGCTCCTGTTGGCCCCGTAGCCCCTGTAGCTCCTGTTGGTCCTTGAGGTCCCGCTGGTCCCTGTGGCCCTGTAGGTCCCGTCAAAACAATTTCTAAACTGGCCGCGTGGGACGTTGTAGTGCTTTCCTTGCTGTCAAAATTTACGTTGATCCCTTCTGCATTCGGCAGAAGAGCAATCCCATAATTCGGGCTCGTCCCATTTAGCCAAGCCGCGACGAAGTTTGTAAGATCCACAGTCACAAATATCATTCCTTTGTCTATGCTGATTCCCGTTGCGACAACCCCACCAACAGACGGGGCCGTCTGATCTGTGATGCTCATCTCGTTCCAGTCGGTTGTAACCGTCATTACGTCAAATAAACCGGCCTTTATGAGTTTGTTGACAAAGAGCTTTAAAGTTGCCTTTTGCACATCAGCGCCAGTGATGCCTGCCGGTATAGTGGAAAGGTCAAATTTGAGGAAACTCCTTTTTAACGGAGTACCACCCGCCACACCGTCGACTGAAAGAATGGCTTGTGTGCCGTATTTGGTGGTCCTTGAGCCTGAATAAGTATATGCGTCGTCTGTCAGTATTGCCTCTACCGCAAACGAGAGACTCGGAAGAAGGATCACCATCCCAATTAAGATGGAAATCAAAAGGTGTCTCCTAATAAATTGGCCTGTTTCATTTTTCAATTTCCGGATTGTTGTGTCTCTCATAATTTGCCCTCCTTGCAGTGGCCTAAATGGACGATGACGTTCTTTCCGCACCAAAAAGATCATGCAAGTCACCTTATCAAGCTCTTTTTTCGATGACCTTCCTACCTTTGTCTACGTTGAATTGTGACAGTTGTTGTACATGTGCATACGTTGTGCCAAATGTGGAACATTTATAAGTTATTGAAATTAAGCGCATTGTATCCGCTTTTTTGAAAATAAAACTAACAAAAAAGGCAGGAGTGGAAATTTTTTACCAGATGCCGGTGTAGATGACGGAAGTAAGTGAGGTATTGGTATAGGTTAAGACAAAGGCTATTGATTTGCCTTTGAAAGATTGTATCGTCTGACGAAATTCAAAATCAAGGATTACAGGAAGGAGTCCTCTTTCTTCCAAAAACCAACCGACCCAATCCTTGATTTGATGCTAACACCTACAAGTCGTTATCGGGGGCCATATTCAAGAATCGAAGATTACGGATTGAAAGTGAGCATAACGCTAAGATCACTAACGGGCGTACCCAGAAGGAAGGGAGGAGCACTGCTCCCCCCTTTCTGACATCTAATCAGACAGAATTGATACTTCGACCCTTCTGTTCTCAGCTCTTCCTTGCGCAGTCTTGTTGTCCGCCACAGGATCTGCTTTACCATGTCCAACCGCCGTGATCTTCGAGTTGTCAACGCTGGCTTCCTTGATGAGATAGTCCTTGACGGCCGTTGCCCTCCTTTCAGAGAGCTTTATATTGTATGCATCTGTACCGATACTATCAGTATACCCGTCAAGCCTGATCTTAGCGCCGGGGTACTTCTTCACAAAAGTAACGGCCTTTTGCAGTTCCGTCACGTCGGCTTCGGTAAGAATGGACTTGTCGAAGGCGAAAAGCACATGCAGTGTCATCTTGTCAATGACCTTCGGAGCTGGTGCTGGTGGTGGCGGCGCCGGTGGAACTGGTTTGGGCGGTGGAGGTGGCGCTGGCTCCGGCTTCGGGGCGGAAGGAGGAGGCGCTGGTGCCGCTTGAGCCTTTTCTAAGAAGACCCTTTCTACGAAATTCGCCATACCTTCGGGAGACATGATCTCCGCTGCGCGCACTGCAAAACCGCATTCCCCAGCCTTTGCGATTCCGTCCATTATCTCTTTTCCATCGGCGTTATTCCCCACATGAACCGTGTAGATACATAGTTTACTCCCGTACTGCTTTTTAACAGCTTGTGCAGCCTTGGGACCCAATAAAGCGGATGGTTCGATAGTGGGAATGCCATCACTCACCACAATGAGTGCACATTGGCCTGTCGTTCCCCTCAGATCCAAACCGGCGGCGATAATCGAATCTCCCAGCGGGCTCGAACCTTGGCCTGCAAAAGCAGGCATTGCAGCACTAAATTTCGATTTGTCATGGTCGGCCATGCCGTAGAGCATGTACGTTTGGTCCCCGAGGGAGAAGCCAAAGGACCTCAGTCCTGATTTGAGTCTGAGATCCGGAATCGTAAGGAGCATGCGCCTGACGGCTTCACTGGCTGTATCAAACTCGGCCCCTTTCATAGTCCCCGACGCGTCCAGGATAACCAGAAAATTTTTCACCTTTTGGGTATACTGGCCGGATCTTACCATCGGATTGAGGTCGACCGGCTTGAAGGCGGGCGGCGCCGGTGACTGCATCACCTGCTGCGCCGCGCAGCCAAACAAGAACATCCCTAAACTAAATAACAAAACTATTCTGTAAAGTCGCCTTCCCATATTTGAACCCTCCCTTTCTCCCGCATTCAATAATATAGAACCTCTGCAGACTACTCGGTAATAATTTTGTAGGTACAGGATCTCGTGTGCCGTCAGAGAGGCACACCCAATTGAGTGTGCCTCTCTGATAGGGATTTCTCAGTTGCTTTTTGGATTACTTTCCCGTTGTTGCAGCCTTCGGAGCAGCCTTTGGGACGGGCACGTGGATCGCACCAGCGACCATCTTGTCCATCTCCATCTTGTAATGGACCTCGACACGATTTCCAGCCTTCAGATCCTCAAATTTGAGAACCTCCTTGCCCTTAGTAATCTTTGTATCAGCGGTGACCATGAAGGTTTTCTCTGCCTTTCCTTTTCCAACAACAACGATGCTCTTCGCCATTGCATCCATACTCTTAACCGATCCCCAGAACTTTTCCATCTTGGCGGGCGCTGCTTTTGCAGGAGCAGTTGTTGCTGGTTTTGCAGGAGCTTGTGCAATAGCTCCGGAAACAAAAGCTACCAAAGTAAGCATGACCACTAACAGAATCGTCTTTTTCATTCAATTCACCTCCCTTCTCATTAAGTTTAAAGAAATAGAGGCAAGATCGGTGCCAAAGAAAGTCAGACGTAAATATTTTTAAGTATTTGAATTTATAAGATAAAATATTTTAGTAGAAATTTTTTGAGGGAGAATATGTTGGAAGATTCGACATAGGAACTGGAACGTGTTGAAAAAATCTACACATCTTCTTTCTCCAATATTTTATATAGGATGGTTCGATCAATGCCCAAGATCTCGCATGCCTTCTTTTTATTTCCTCCGGTCTCTTGAAGCACCTTGAGCACATAGCGTTTTTCTAATTGTCTTAGGGATAGTGGCTTTTCAGGCATGAGGATCTCTTGGCCCTCCGATCTCTTCGAACATTTTTTTGGGGAGGTCTTCAGGGAGGATAATCGGACGGATTGAAAGAATAACCGCTCTTTTTATGCTCCAATTCACGGACGTTCCCCGCCCCCAGGAGTATTGGTAAAGGTCGAGATAAAGGTTATTGATTTACGTTTGAAATCTTGTACTATGGAACAAGAATGAACAATCAATGTTTCAGGAAGTTATTATCGTGGGCAAACTACCGAACTCCCACGGTCGAACTTTAACCGACAACTCATACGTTTTACACGGCATACCCCATAAGTCCTCAGTTTGAGATGATCTGGAGCTTGACGATTACGGTTAGAAACATTGCATAAAAAAAGGCAGAGCCATTGCTGACCCTGCCTATTTGTCATGACCCGCTATTTCAGTTTGTCATTCATCCAATCCAGCATTACTTCGGTTGTCGGTTGCCGTTCATTTGGCCAACAACGTGAAGAATCTGGATTTTACCTTCTCAGAGGCCCCAGTGGTTCGCCGTTGGTTCAACCAGCGTAGAGAACCCGTATTGTACCTGCAAGGGGTCGTCTATAAAAAGGTAATCGTCGCTGCTAAGAACATATGCTGGCCAACTAATCAAACCTTTTACACTTGGATTTCCGGTTCTAGCAAACTGACTCCACATAGTCATCATGGCTTCAGATACATAGGGATCTTTATAGTCAAGCCCTGGGTTCTGAGTTACAGCCAAACCTGCCGGCGGATAAAACATTGGGAAGAAAAGGGTACCCCAGAAAAAAGATACCCATGGGTAGAAGCCAGACTCGTATGCAACATCAAGACCATGAAAGGCATGGAGTACACCCTCGCTTCTCCAGCCATCTGGCACGTGGTCGAACAGATAGACATAAACCGAATTCACTGGCTTCATGGTGCTAACAAGGGTCTGCGTCCCGCTAAATATAAATGTGATGTCCTCTCCGTTCATACCGGTCATGTATGGAACATTTTGCTGGTTGCCCGCTTGAAAAATGTGGAGTACGGTATCTTGCAGATAAAAGCCATCGATCGTAAAATCGTCCACATACCCGCTGGGTGAAGCAGCATTTATGATGTTTTCCCATGTTTCGGCGCGTAAGGCGGCGAGAGTGGAGACCCCGAGATAATTCGCCAGGTCCACACCATACTGTTCCGCTGTTGCCAAGGGGGTGCCTGAGCCACCACCTGCGGCTTGAGCGATAGCCCGTTGGAAAAGCCTTTTGGCTAAAGGTGAGGCCATCAATCCATTAACCTTTGCACCGCCCCCTGACTGGCCAAAAATCGTGACGTTATGTGGGTCGCCGCCGAAGGCAGCGATGTTTCTCTGCACCCACTGCAAGGCAGCGATTAAATCTAATTGACCATAATTTCCACACAGATTACCTGATTCCGCGGCAAGTGCGGGATGACACATGTAACCTAACGGCCCTATCCGCTGTTGGACGGTTACTAACACTACACCGTGTTGGGGCAGGGGTGGGCTATTATCGCTTACCGGGTTACTGGAACCTTCAGTGATGCCGCCCCCATGGAACCAAACCATTACAGGAAGACGATCGTGCCTCCCCTTGGCCGGCGTCAGGACGTTTAAATAGAGGCAGTCTTCACTCATCCCTGATTCTGGTATGCTGCCATACAGTGCCACGCTGGGATATGATTGCGGGGCCATAGGACTGAACACAGTGCATTCCCGGATTCCCTTCCAAGGAGTAACCGGTTGGGGTGGCTTCCACCGCAAATTCCCCACAGGTGGAGCGGCATATGGAATCCCTCTATAGATGCGAACTATGTCTCCAATTACGCCTATCGTTGGTAATAACGGCGGCGGTCCCCACCATCCTTCCGTTTGCAATGTCGTCAGCCCGGGACTGTTAATAGTGTCTATCTTTGACCCGGAAACTAATCCAGAGTCTGTTTGTATTGGATCAACGATATAGTCGCCACCCTCGTGGTCACGATCCCAATCGGAACCCCAAGCAGCAACATAACCCACCGGAATCATCATTAGCGCCAGGACCAAAACTACGCCAATAGCTTTAAACTTCAAAATACTTTTCCAATTCATTGTTCTCCTCCTTTTTTATTCTGCTGACGAAACATTTGATGTTAGGCTGTCCAAAAACCTCTCCCTCTGAATGCTAATAACTCACCATTACCCTAACGCCTCTGCGATTGATTTCTTGACGAGTACCACCCCCTTTCACCTTTTTAGCCCTCTTGGTGATTCTCCCTACATCCATAAAAAGGTACCAAAAAGATACCCAAAAGATATCAAAATGCCTGGAAGGTTTGATATCGGCATCTTCTGGAAACTCCGTTTCATAACTTCCTCTGTGACGCTTGTTTAAATCAAAAGGAAGGTAACGAATTGCCCCTAAAAACAAAAAGCCGAGTCTACCGAAATGTTCGTCCTTCGGTAGCTCGGCCATCTTGTCAGAAGACCCGCCGCTTTCCGCCCCCTCCTCACGGAGGGTTTGGCTTTATCGGGAACTAAAATAACAAAGCTTATACAGAGGTATTAAACTCTCGCAGAGGGGACATTGAAACCTTTTGGAACACTCCTCTCATCATTTGCTCCAAAAGGTTAAAGGTTGCATTGCTAAGTTATGAAGGACTGAGGGATTTGTTTTGATGGAAGGCTATGAAACTCCCCAACCGTCGAGCAGGTTCCAACATTTATCGGACTCATTGTTATCATAATGATTACTTTTTGTCAAGTAAATAATGGAATTGCGAAAATTACCTTTTTGTCCGGTTGCAACTAAATACGAGCTTGGGCTCAAGTGTCAAATGGTGGGAAGTGGTGTAAGATCGTGTAAAAGCATCTTGCTGATTTTCATTTGTAATGTTGTATGGCAGAACAAAAATGTAAAAAAACATTACAGGAAGTAACATCGCATCGCAGCCCCTTGTTTGCCTAACGAATAGGCAGGCAGACCCACCACGGATTAACACCGAATACTCAAAAAAGTGAAGATTTCTTTTGAAAAGAGTTGGGCTTATCGTTCTGCCTTTATATGTAGACGCCTCTCCGAAGGATGCCACCCGAAGACTTCACTCCATA
This sequence comes from uncultured delta proteobacterium, assembly GCA_963765435.1. Lineage (GTDB taxonomy): Bacteria > Desulfobacterota > BSN033 > BSN033 > UBA1163 > UBA1163. The sequence continues at coordinate 688,902 of CAVXWK010000001.1, read as the reverse complement.
ATCAGCGGGAGATTCTCCAAAATCAAGTAATCTCGATTCTTGGGAATATGCCGATTGAGTTATTTAGAAAGCAAAATAATGGTTTGGGAAACTTGTCCGTAAACCCTTACTTCAAAAGCAGAAACCGAGGGAGGGTTATTTTGGATCACCTGTGAGGTAGAAATAGAAAACCTTCGCATCTGCTGAAAATGTCACCTACAAGTCTTCACTCCAATATAACCTTCAAAGTTGATGATTACGAATTGAAAACACGCGTGCGGAAGACATTAGATAAAAGAAAGGGAGAGCCATTTCCGACCCTGCCCCGTGCTTTGAAAATTAAGGACGGGAGATGACGGAATGGCAGAGATGTTTAAGAAGGGAGTTTCCCATATCTACTTTCCTCCCAATCGCCGAACACGGAAGTGAGCGAAGTAATTCGTTCCACTTGGAAGAAGATTGTCTTTGCGGTTAGCAAAGTATTTTACCTTTCTTCCATTTGGTGAGAGATTTTCAATAAGTTCAAAACCAAAATCCTCCATCTCGGTAACCAGTATATCTGGATCGAAATGAGTGATCATGGGTTCGCCATAGTGTGCGGCAAGACGCCGAATCTTATCGACTCTCTTCAGTTCCTTTGGATTCATGAGCCTATCAGGAATAATATAATCGAAAACAATCTCGCTTCCAGGGGCAGCCAATGAAAGTAAAGACCGAAAAGTTTTGAACACAGCATCACGAGTAAGATAAAGGATAGTGCCAAGCCATGAAAAAAAGGCAGGCACCTCACGGATGTAAGAAGAACGCTTCAGGGCATCAGCGACGGTTTCCTTCTCGAGATCTACCGGAATCAATTCAAGGTTCTTCGGCAATTCAACATTGAGTTCGGAAAGCCTCTTCCTTTCTGCCTTTTGCGTTGCCGGATGATCCATCTCGAAGATCCTCAAGGAATCGGATAGGTCTCTACGGCGTAAAGCAAACGAATCGTAACCTGCCCCGATGATTGCATACTGTGTCATACCCCGGGCAATTGCCTTCTCTAACTTATCTTCATTATAGCGACTCCGATCCACAGTGTGGGCGCGCAGAGGGCGGAAATGGCGATATAATGTTGAACGCATCAGGAGACCAATAAGGGGATTTTTCAGAAATCTCCTTCGGCGAGGACTTAAAAAATCAATGGCAAAAGAATCTTCAAACATGATTGGGTCATCATAAAGTAGATGCTTCGCTCTTGCATACGCAACCCATTCAGCACTTATGCTTCGCTTTTCTTCTTTCATAGTGTAACTACTGCATTTTACCTTACAAAAGACTATTTTTCTACACCTCCTCAATAAAGAAAGAGATACCCACCAGCCCTCACCTAGAAGGGGTAGAAAAATGGCCTATTCTTTTCTTAGGAAATTGTTGATTATCAGTTGTAATCCTCGTACTGTTGTTGAAATTCACTCTTGAGGATTTCAGGAAGAAAGTTACGAGACGAGAGAGTCCAAAGAAATGCTTGACAAAACCTACAAGAAGTGAAAATTTAAGGCGTGCGATTGATGAGTATTGGGAGAGGTTTGAAAGAAAGGCAAAGAGCTTGGGATGAAATTATTATGTAGGACAATAAGTAGTTAGAACGGAGGTTACATTTATGCTTCTTGCCTGTCGGATTTTTCTTGGATTATTTTTCTCACTCGTTATCGGGGAATGGGTGACCACTAAATTCTTAAATTGGATTAGGCGGAAGATAAAGGAAAATGCAAGGCGAATAGACAATGTTGAAGATGACGAATTTGAAAGTTTTTCTGGCAACGAGTATTTTCCTCCCAGAATCACCGGAACTCTTGAACGTCTATTCTTCGCACTACTTGTGGGATTCGACGTCTCTGGAACTGCAATCGCAATGATTCTTTGGGTAGCTGTAAAAATGGCAGCTGAATGGTTCAGTGTTATGCAGGAACAAAGAGAAGCATGGAAAATGCAGGTGGTCTTTTCAGCGTTGTTAGGGAATGTGGTTTCCTTACTCTTTGCTTTAGTGGCTGGGCTAGTTTTTCGTTGGAAGATATAGAAATTGAAAGAATTTAGTAGGAGGTGACGTGAATGGCAATCGGTCTTGATCCGAAACAAGTCGTTTCCCCTGAGCAACTCGTTACGTCTCTGTTAGTCTCTCAGGATGCCGTTGTTCGTTTGCTTATAGAAAAGGGAGTATTCACCAAGGAAGAGTTTTTAGAAAAGGTCAACGTGGTGAATCTTGAAATAGCAAGAATGGCTAACAAGTGAAGAATGGGGTGACCAAATGAAATCCTTAACATTTAAATTGGGAATTATATTCATCGGACTTGTTATCTTTGGCTGTGCAGGGGAGCGAGCGGCCGATTGGAGGTTATTTGCAGAAACACAGGCTGATATCGGAATAATCTATTACGATGCAGCCAATATAACTCATCCATCCAAGCATATTGTTAGAACCTGGGTCAGGTTAACTTATTCCAAGGAAGGGGTGGCTTTGCAAGTTAAAGAACTGGGAAAACGCTACGAAGATTTGAGCTATACGCTGATTTCATGGGAGGTCAACTGCGCAGGCCAAAAAAACCGCGTTTTACAATCAACATCGTACTCTCGGGACGCAAAAATCATTTCATCTAATCTATCCCAACAAGCTGAATGGAGTTCTATCAATCCAGGATCAATAGGTGAGATTCTATACAAAACCGTATGCAAATAAATGAGAAAGGGGATGAAATAAGTTGGTAATCCTAGTTGAAGATCAATTAGGTTTGGCCGGTTATCCGAAAGAAGATATTATGGATACCCCTGTCCACCTGTGAGAAAACGGTGAGAATTTTGAAAATTCAAATACCCTCTCGAGAAATTGCCTTTGCAACCGCTTGAAAATCTTGCTAAAATGGTCGGGGAGAGGAGATTTGAACTCCCGACTTCTTGGTCCCGAAATGAGATAGTATATTTTGAGAGAATGCCAGCAAACCCTTTATTTTCAAGCCTTTCCTGAATTTTTAGATTGATTTTTTTTGAGACAAGAGTATAATCAGTTATAGAAGATTTCAAAGGGTTTTTTTGAGGTTCGGTCAAGTTAGTGCTAAGAAGCTGCTAAGAAATTTTGGGGCCTCCATAGGGATTCGAACCCGACAAGCCAGGAATCCTCACCCGGTTTGGAGGCCTTAATTTAATCTTGAGGGCCATGGGAGGAAATGGCACATGAAAGAGAAACCGTACATAAAAAAATCCGCAACAGACCTCATGCAAATATTGAATATGAACGAGATAGACTTTTGTGACTGGATGCGTGAACACTGGACGGGCAGTGAAAAGGTGCTACGATCACAATCACGTATCTGTAACCTTCCTGATATTCCGCCTGAGCATAAAGCCCCGGAAGAGCTTAGAAAGAAAGCCGTTGAACCATGGCCATATCGGTATAAGGTTGACGCATCCGGTCCTGTAGGCGGACCAGACGAGGTAATTGAAGTCTATGATACGAGCAGTGCTAAGGTTGTTCAGTCCGATAAAGGCATTCTACCCGAGGAAGAGCCATGGGTTTTACCGTGTGACAAACAGGAAAACCCGATTGAATGGCCGTGGAAGGGGATACCCAAGATAGGACTTGAGAATGTCTTAATTCTGATACCTAAGAAGCACGAGGCAATTTTGAAGATGAAAAAACTCGATGAGGCTTTCGTAAGAAATTTAAGAGTGTGGCTTGAAAATGATTCAGAAATAAATGTGCAGGAGGAACCAGGCCGGAAAGCCGTATCGTACACTTTCGAATCTATCGGGCTTGGAAGAAAATCTCGCGAATTTCTTCTTCTAATTTTTGAAGACCCGGAGCATTTTTGCAGAATCAGCGGATCCCGGGATCACAACAGGCAGCCATCAAAACTCTATCATGCTCATCAGCAAATGTTGAAGGCAATTAGCCAGAAATTTATCATCTTCTTCGAAAAAACGTTCCAACGAAAGTCACCTCAAAATTTCAAATGCTACGAAATGGTAAAATCAGAAAAGCCAGGGACCTATCGGTTCAAATTTCAGATGGTCGATGATACTTTGTCTCAAAAAGCAGAAAGAGAAATCCGTGAGCTCGCACGAAGCGCCGACCTTGATGATGTCATGAAGTCAGAAATACAAAGGGGCAAAATAACCGATCCGCTCGGCAGCGAGGACTATCCCGACCAGCAAGATTGAAGTTTCTTCACATGCTTTAACATGTCCTTCCATAAAAAAGTTAAAAAATTTTTCTCTCCTTTTTGCCTTTTCTATTAGATACATAGATAAGACGCTTCCCACCTGAGAATTCCTTTTTTCCAGCAAAAATTGAATATCTTCAACCTATATAATGAGAGACTAATAATTCTTTTAATGGAGGTTGCATGATGGTCAGCCGAAAATTCAAAGCGGCACTCAAGCTCGGGGATGAACCGGCCTACAGGGTGGCCCAAAAGGCCGGAGTAAATCCCTGTACTCTGTCGAAGTTGATCTGTGGTATTGAACAGCCGAAGCCCAGTGACCCGCGCGTGATTTCTGTCGGACGGATTCTCGGCCTTAAGCCAGAAGAGTGTTTCGAGGGATGAAACGAGCGAGAGAAAAAATAAGTGCAGTTCTTGAATTCTCTGAACGGGGCAGCCTGAAGGCGATCTTGCTAAATTCCGAAAGTGAAGCAGACCAGAGGGCGCTGCAGGCGGGCCTCTCCCGTCTTTTTAAACCAAGTTGCATAGATCTTGTAAGGGGGGCGCTGAAGAGTGGAAAATGAAATTGTTGATAGCAGGCAAGAGTATGAAAAGGCCATATGGATAAGTCTCTAATTCAAAACCATTTCCGAAGTCGATACAATCAGTTTTATGAAAAGTATTTGCCCAATTTAAAAAAAGCCGGCACGCATCAATACAAATCTTTGTGCCCATTTCACGAAGAAAAAGACGCTTCGTTTAATATCAATTCTGAAGATGGGACCTATTTTTGTCATGGATGTGGGAAGAAAGGCAACGCATTCCATTTCTATGCTAAAACACACCAGCTTGATGACAGATATCACTTTCCTAAGATTCTCAAAGGCATTGCCTCAGATTTTGGGATCACATCGACAGAGCAAGAACGAAAAGTTGTTAAAACATACGACTATGTTGACCAACAAGGGAATCTTCTCTTCCAGGTGTGTCGCTATGAACCGAAGGATTTCAGAGCAAGGCGACCGGACGGAAAAGGAGGATGGATAGAGAATCTTGACGGAGTCAAGCGCGTTCCCTATCGATTACCAGAACTCATTAAGGCGGAGACAGCTTGTGTTGTCGAGGGCGAGAAGGATGCTGACAGTCTGCATATGTTAGGGTTTGTCGCTACTACCTTTCCTCTCGGGTCCAGATCTTACAGATCGGAATATTCGGAATATCTGGAAGGGAAAAATATTGTCCTATTCCCCGACAACGACATAGCAGGGCGAGAGTATATGCTTAAAATTGCTTCCTGTGTAAATGGAGGCAGCCGAAGTCTGAAATGGGTTGATTTACCGGGCCTGCCGGATAAGGGGGATGTTACAGATTTCATCATAAAATTTCAAGATCCCCTTGAAGCCAAGGAAGAAATATTAGGATTAATAGAACAAGCCCCACTTTACACACCCCCTCAAAAGAAAACGATCGAGGATATCATCGTTACCATTCAAGACTTTCACGACCTGGAATTTCCAAGGCGCGCTTACCATCTATACCCATGGTTCAAAGAACAAGAAATTATCTTAATCGCCGGTGAGCGCGGCCTGGGAAAATCCTTTTTCGGTCACTCCATTGCGAACGCAATTTCAACAGGTACGTCATGTGGTCCCTGGGAGTGCAAACTCTCCGGGCCGATCTTGTTAGTTGACGGGGAGATGACTGTAAATGACCTACAAGAGCGTTTTGAGATGATGGGGTTGAATCAGGGCGGGCTGTCGCCCTTCTATTTATACTCGGACGCGTTGGCGAATCAAAACGGCATTTCCAGAGCACACCTCGTGAACGAAGCATGGCGCGAAAAAGTTAAGTCGATCATCATGGCGCGTCATATCAAAATACTCATTCTCGATAACCTTGCCTCTCTTGCCTATGGGCTTGATGAAAATGTCAAGAAGGATTGGGACCCCATCAATCAATGGCTGATTGACCTCCGCTTTCTGGGCGTCTCAACCATCATGGAACACCACACCGGAAAAGCTGGTAGCCAGAGGGGAACCAGCGCTCGGGAAGATAATCTCGATATCTCAATTTTATTGAAGAGGCCCGGCGACTATGTGCCGGAGGATGGTTGCCGTTTCGTTGTGTCATTCTCAAAGGCCAGGGTGAGCCAGGAAGCACTCTCTTTGATCGGCGATACTGAATTTCAGTTAATCCAGGGCGAGGGCGGCAAGTACGAATTCCAGACCAAAAACATTCGGCGGGCTGTCAAAGAGGAAATTCTCAGGATGCTTGCCGAAGGAGTGAAACAATCCGAAATCGCCGAAGCTCTGCACGTCAATCGATCATACGTCAACAGGTTGGCAAAAGGTGTTCAAAAATGATGAAATTTAGTCAATAAAACCAGTCAACACGCCCCTTTTACGATTTAGTCAACAACCAGTCAATTTCAGTCAACAAGCGTTCTCTAAATCTTCAAAATCACACAGTTTTTAAAAGCGTAGTTAGTCAACAACGCAGTCAACAAGACACTGTGTTGACTAAACCCCCTATGGGGGTGTCAACAGTCAACAAAAAGCTATTGTGTCCCCGAACGAACCGGGTTGAATGATGGAACCTCTCTTAGCTGTGGATAGAGATACTCGCAACCAGCGTGGAAACAACTGTCAACTCCCGGTTTCTGGGAGGCAGCGAGCCATGAGAGCGGATATTCTTCAAAGGTCTTCGTTATTTGAATAGAGAAATAGAGTTTGGATAAAGGAAACGTGAATGGAAACGTATTTGACAGTTTCCGATCTCTCGAAATCCCTGAAGGTTACTCCGGTCTGGATCTACAAACTGGTCCGTCAGAAGAGAATTCCGTTTCTCCATATAGAAAGATGCGTCCGGTTCTCACCTTCAGAGATCGAGAAATGGCTTGAAGAGAGAAAGAATAAGGAGTGGTCTCTTGGTGCCAGTCCAAGAAGACAAGGATAAGGCATTGAAAGCATTAAATATAAAATGGCATCTTAGCGGTTTCTTATCAATAGGACGGTTGTTTGATGGCAAAAAAAATTCACGACGATGATCTCAAAAGACTCGCTACTGAGGGAAAGGGTGTCAGTCAAATAGCGCGAGAGCTAAATTGTACCAAAGGTGCAATCAGCAAACGATTGAAGAGGCTCGGTGTCGTTACTGTTCACAGGGGTACTCTCTATCGACCAAAGGGTGATACAAGATCACTTGATATGATTTCTCAGTTTATGCTCATAAATAAAGAAGCCAATGAGCTTTTAAACAAGTTGATTCAAGCGTGTGAGAAAGTGGAGTCTTTACCGGATGGGAAAATAAGGCTACAGGACCCGCGAAGCCTTCTGATAAAGCTTTTTGGGGAGATTAAGACTCAGATTGACTTATGGCACGAGCTTGAAAAAACACGTTTCAACATTCTGGTTGTAAGGGAATTTATGAATGAGCTTGTCACGTTTTTAGCGGAGGAGGTAGGTGAAGATGCGAGAAAAAGATTTACAGATCGAATTAACCAAAGAGAATCTTTACGAGGAATTATCGAGTGCCCTGAACTTCCAATTTCAGGAATCGAAGGATCGGGCGAATATCCTGGAATGGGCGAAAGGAATTAGTTTAACCGGGGGAACATTTACCTTGGAAGGCCATGAATGGCAGAGAGAAATTTTAACCTGTGATTTTCCCCGTATCTGTATAAAGAAAGCGAGTCAAATCGGGGCAACGGCTATCTTTATTCTCAAGCTTATTTACAACCTCATTTATGGAACCTATTTGCAGGGGGGCATGGTTATAATGCCCACTGTGGACAGCGTGATCGCTTATTCAAAAGGAAGGTTTACGCCATTAATCGAGGATGAAAGAATAAAAAGATTTGTGTCACAAACGGACGCGGCTACCATAAAGCGGATAAAGAAATCATTTCTTTATTTCGTTGGTGGTCAACTCACAAGCTCGATCGAAAAGTGCTTGAAGAAAAGTTCGACGGCTTTAAAAAGCACTCCGGTTGACGGGATTCTCTTAGATGAAGTTGACGAAATTTCACCTAAAGCTATCGATCTTGCGAAGGAGAGGCTTTCGCATAGCAAAGTGAAACATGAGTTTTATCTTTCTACTCCTACCATCCCCGGTTATGGGATCGACAAGGTTTATCAGGGAAGCGATCAAAGGGTCTGGATGATCCACTGTGAAGCCTGCGGCCATGATACGTGTCTTGAGCTTGAATTCCCTAACTGCCTTTTGGAACTGCCTACCGGCCAAGTAATCCGCGCTTGCTTACATTGTCGGAAGGAAATCTATCCCAAAAATGGCCGATGGGTTCCCCAGGCTCCTCAAAATACTGAAATGCGGGGCTACTGGATTTCTCAGCTTTGCTCACCTTTCGTTGAACCTAAAGCGATCCTAAAAGCTTTTAAGGATGGGGAGAACATTCAGGAGTTTTATAACTCAAAGCTCGGCATGGCCTACATTGCGAGCGAAAATAAACTGACGGTTAATGATGTCTTTCAATGTCAAGGTCAAGAGCCAATGCTTACCCAACACCCTGGTCCCACCTGTGCGGGGATTGATGTTGGCAAACAATTCCATATCACGATAGGGGCACGGATAAAAGAGAAGGTTTTGAGAGTTCTTTATGCAGGACGTTTCAGTTCGATTGATGATATCAGTGATCTTTGTCATAGGTTCAACGTTCGATGTGCTGTCATAGATATCGAGCCTGAGACGCGAGTGGTTAGGGAATGGCAGCAATCGCAGAGGTTTCAGATTTATCTTTGTGACTATGTTAGCAGCGTTTCAGGTGCTTCATGGGATGACGAAACAAGGATAGTCCGAATCAATAGAACTGAGGCCCTTGATTCTGTGCATTCCGCATTGACTACTCCCGGTCGTCTCATCCTTCCAAGGCGATCATCGGAAATGGAAGAGTTCGCGAGGGAGCTTACAAATAGCGCGAAGGTGATCGAAGAGAATGAGTTAGGAGAAAGGCGCTATGTGTGGAGGAAGTTGGGAGCGGATCATTACCTTCATAGCCTTGGCTATTGTCTGCTTGCCTCTCAGTCTGTGGGGATCGTCAAGGTGGTCGATACGCAAGATCCTCACATGAAAGCCTTTCGTGAGCTGCTTGAGGAATTAGAACAAAAAAGATTGGATGAGGAGAGCTTCAATCCGTGGCGAGGTCTAAATATCCATTGGTAAGGTGATATGCCCCCAAAAGAGAGCCTACGGGAGGGTCGATCCCCCCCACGACACCCCCGGCCCAGGGATTCATGGTCTTCGCCGTAGTTTTTTTCAACTTTTTTCAGATTTAAGAGCAACAGGTTACGTATTAGAGGCCGAGCGCAAGCTTGGCGAAATGCTGAGAGAGACGGACAGAGCGAAGCCAGGGCCAGACAAAAAAGATCGGTCACATGACGTAACCGATCCCCCCACCCTTTCTTCTCTTGGCCTTACCAAGCGGGAAAGTGCTGAGGCACAAATGCTTGCCAGTATTCCAAGGGAAGAGTTTGAAGAGGTTAATCTGAGTGTCCCTTTTGGATAGCAAGGGAGAAGCTATCTACTCGCTATCACCGTGATGGCGCAAATGCGCCGACATGGTCTGACTATTGTGAGGAGATTGGAAGTTGCTGTCGAGGCAGGGAAGAAGGACAGACCTCGGCGCAAATGCGTCGAAGTTAAAGACATGGGACGGTTACTGTGAGGAAATTGGAAGCTCAGGGAGGTGGTGAAACCATGGGAGAAGAAAGGCTGATTGAGATCCAGGCCGTTTTCGATCAGGACAGCAAGAGATTTCATCGATTCACAATTACCGGGGGCCAGGCCGTTTCGGGGTCGATTTACATTCCGAAAGGCTCAAAGATACCCGATCTTTTGACCATCCGGTTACTGTCTGAAGGAGAAAATCAAAAAAAACTATAGGAAAAAGGAGGTAGAAAGATGGCTGATTTTGAAGAAACAGATGGTTTATTTCCAAATTCACCCCCGGAGCCGGGATCTAAACAACGGGCCAAGCAGGGAGGTGACGAAACGGGAGTAAAACGTTTAGCAGACAATGCCGAGATGGAAGAGGAATACTTAGCGAATGATGTGATCGATCTTCCCGCGCCGCCTTCGCTTCGCCGATATTCTCCGGGAAGGGTGGAGCAAATGAAGATTGGTGAGGCAGGGTTGCATATTGCCAACCGGCTCAGAGAGAGTTTTCAAACAGGCCAGGATTATCGGCGTGATTTCGACCATTATCTCGGCTGTCTCGCGGCCTTGAACCTTGATGCTCCTACCTTAACCGAGCTGCGGAGGTTGAGAAAAGAGATGGACAAAACTAACAATATCGAGAAGCATGAGACAATTTTTCAAGACGTGCGCTCTACTCTCCTTGATCTTAGGCCGGGAAGGAAGGGATGAGATGGAAGAAGAAAAAATCAAAAAAATGTCAGAGGAAGCGGAGGGGTTTTTAGCCTGTGGCGACACTGATAATTATTATCGGGTCGTGATGGAATTGAATAAACTCCAACAGCTCCAAAAAAAGGAGGGAAACGATGGAAATCGAAAAGCTTGAGACGGCGGTAAAAGAAGAAATAGCCCGGTTTAAGGAAGGAACAGAAAAATTATTCTCGGTTCTCATCGAGAGATGTTTATTTCAGGAATATGATTCTCGGACCGCTCATCTATTTGAAGAATTAAAAATAATAGCGAGCGAACGAGACACTTTAGCCCAGGGTTACGAACAGGCTAAGGCGATCTCAGACGCCAAGGTGAGCGTTTTAAAGCGCGAGGCCGAGGAGTTTTTGGCGAAGGGAAATCTTGCGGGTGAGAAAAAGAAACTTGAAGAGGCCGAAAAAGTTGAAGGGCAAAGCCAGGCCCTTCGGGAAAAAATTCTCGCCCTTGATGGTCGGACGGACTCCATCTCAAATGAGATTGAAAACATTGCCCGCAAGCTCTTTCTCGAAGAAGTTTTTCCAATGTTAAAAAATGCGATCCCGACGCTTAACGCAACGATGGCGGCTTTTCAGCAGAGCATACGCGAGGGGCTTATCCGTTTCGAGGGCGAGACAGGGACAGGGACAAGTGGTTTGTCCGTCGTTGATGACGGCCTTGTCAAAAGGCCAATTTTGGAAACGTTAGGCCTGTAAGGATATGCGCAAGGAAAAGCCGCCTCCGCCTCCGAAATTTCTCCCGATTGGAGCGGTCGCGTGGCGTCTGCAAACGACCCCTGATACCGTCTATTTGCTTTATAAAAAGGGAGTTCTGACTCCCCTGTGGGATCGAGGAAAAATGGTTTTTTCGACAAGAGAAATCGATTGCTATGAAGAAGATCGGGCTTGATGGCAACGGTAGAGGATAGGGTTAAGGAGTTTCTTGAGGTATGGGCCAACCGGAAATCAGGAGAGTCGCCGGCGCCGGACCTGACGGAAGGCAACCACAACCATTATCTTAACATTTGTGGCCCAATAGGAGGAGTAAAAAGATGAGGAAGATAGTTTGTTTGATAGCACTTGTATTGATTTTTCTCTTTGTGGGGAATGCTTCGACAATTCCGCCTATGCCGCCTTCTTCGTTTACCAATCCCATGAGTCAAACCGGCGATATCATCATAGGCGGGGCCTCTGGAACTCCAACAAGACTGGGGATAGGCAGCCAGTATCAGGTCCTACAGGCCGGACCTTCAACCCTGGCTTATTCCCCCGTTTACTACCCGGCCTCACTCACATCGAATGGAATTGTGTACGGGTCGGCTACTAACACGATGGGACAGTTATCAACGGGGAACGGTGGAGTTTTGGTGACGAGTGCATCCGGCGTGCCTTCAATTTCGGCCACACTTCCAGCGGGGTTGTCTATACCGACTCCCTCCATGACTCCCCAGGTTGTGGACGGCCATACGGGGGCCTCTCCGAGTGCGGCTAACCTTTCCAATGCCATGCTTACTAACTACGGGCAGACGACGGCGAACGTGAGTATTACAGGCCCCACGCCAGCAGCGGGAATGAATTTTATCATGATCATGGGGACGGCCCAGGGGTCAAACTATTGGAGATATACGAGCACAGGAACGAATCTCTATCTCGACGGAGGCTCAGCGGTCACTTACGTCGGCTTCGCGGCTCCGGCTGTGGGAAACGCAATATCGTGCTTCAGCTTTCAGACAGGCTCGTCGACGTACTCTCTCAAGTGCACGACGCTGGCTGGGACCTCGACTTCGGGTTAGGGGGATTGATATGAAAAAGGTCATTCTAATTTTGTGTTTTCTTTTTCTACTTGCGCCGGAAATAAACGGCCAGTGGTTAGGAGTGGTCGGGTCAAAGAAATTTGCTTCCGGGCCTGTTACAATCAGCCTCGCTACAAGCTCCGGGAGCTCACCTTATACAACCTCTTTTCCGGCCACAGAAAACCCAGTCAGTCAGGGGGGGATTTGGGTAAATGGCCTTGCTACCGGCCTTGATTGGACGAACGTGAGGACTACGGCTAATACGGAAGCATACGGCACGCAAACAGGTTCCCCTCCGGGCACACTCAATGATTCAATCGCCGTGATAACGAACCGGGCATATAATAACAACCAATATGCCAAGGGGACGGTATACTGCACGGGGAGTGATAGCATAGATGAAGAAATAGAGCTTCATCTCCAGGGAGCGATAACAGCCCACAACATCTACACGTATGAACTCGACTGCCAGGTCTTTCCGGCGGGTTCTTACGGTTGCAGCATAAATAAGTGGCTTGGCTCGATGGGAAGCTACACCAGGGAAGTAGCGACACAGTCCGTAAATAATAGCGGCACTTGCCAGCCGGGGGACATTTTGAAAGCGACCATCGTCAACGGGATAATCACCATTTACAATAACAACATCCAATGTCCAAGCCTCCAATGGACTGACAGCAGTCCGTACACGGGCGGCACCCCCGGAATGGGGATGTTTGTAGAGACTACGGGAGGCACGAACAGTAACTATGGATTCTCTCATTGGGAGGGCGGCGACCAAGTAGAGAACGTCAACGGGTCTTATAGTGCACCCGTCTTTAATGGTGGAGCGACAAGTCTGCCCGTCTCTACCGTGATTAATGTGACTTCGGGGAACACAATAATTATGCCCGCCGCCTCGTACCAGCACACGCCCGCTGTCGCCGACGTATCAAAAACGGCAGGTACGGCCACCATAGGCACAATCTACAGAGACGTATACACCGCCGGAACAAGCGGCACGGTGGGACTTGCCGTTTTACGTGCCTCCGTTACCGGCAGCGGTAGTCTTACAATGACTTTTAATCCGGGGATAACAAACATCGCCTTTGGCGTCGCGGAATATTCGGGGATAGCTTCAGGCCCGGTGGGGGCCACTGACACGGACACCGGAACGGGGACCGCTCAAACAACGCATGGCATCAGCAACACTTCCGGCAGCGTTATTATTTACATTGCTTCCGAATTATCGACGGGATCACACCTCCGAGCTTTTTCAGATAACATGCTTATCAACTCAAACGACGGTACTGGATTCACCTTCGGGGCGCAGTACAAGATCACAACGGCTACCCCCACCACGATGACTTCCACCTGGCCTGAGTCGGTCCAGTGGTGGACGTGCGCCGTGGAGTATAAAGCGGCATCGAATTGATATGCCAGGAATACAGGAAAGAGTTGAAGGCTTTATCAAGACCTGGGAAAGGCGCAAGGCCGGGGAATTGCCAGCCGTAGACATGAGGGTAAGCTGTGGATCCTGTGGTGTTCAGGTAATGGGTGACAATGCCCTACAATTCACCAGCAGAGGCTTAATTTGCAAGGGGTGTCTGGGCAAGGGGGAACATGGAGCAAATGCCCTTAAATAGCCCTGAGAAGCTACCGCGCTTAAATCAATGCTATCTCTGTAAGGCATGGCATCTTGAAAAAGAGCTCTCTTCCGTGGAGATCCCGGATCAAGGGAATGGCTATGTTCAGAAATTGGCCTGTGAGGGGTGTTTTGATAAAATCATCGGGAAGGAAGGGTAAGGGTGAAGGGTGGACATGACTTGCTTTAGCCGCCGAATTGATGAGATGAAGGCACAAAGAATGATCCAGGGGGAGCCTAAACACGGTCCCCTTAACCTGAAAACGGACCCCAGGGACTTCATTGAGGAGGGAATCGAGGAGTTGATTGATTTTTTAAACTACGCTGAATTTGCCATGTGGCAAGGGAAAATAGGTTTTTGTAGGTGGTACACCATGGACAGGGATGTTCGATTTCTTATCCTCAGATTAAAGAGGCCGTATAACCCCTGCCTCCCCATGGCATAGGGTAGGGGAAAGGGTTTTAAGGGCTTCCTGGGCCTTCCTGAGCAAGCCTGGGAGAGTTAGAAGGGGTTTAGAATGAGTGACAGGGGATATTTCACTGTAACAGAGCTTGCGGATCATTTCAGGGTGAATCCTAAGACGATCTACCGGCGATTGTGGGCCAAGGGAATACCGGCCTATAAAGTGGGGAGGATTTGGAGGATTGCAAAGAAGGATATTATTTGGTTGAAAAGGTAGTTAGGAGGTATTTATGCTGCACGACTTTTTGTGTGATTCAAAATCTTTTTATGAAACGGTAAGAACTTATTGTCAAAAGCAATCTCAGATGGACGGATATGAAAAATACAAAGACATTAAGAATTTTAGGGAATTACCAGAATTACCTTTCACTCCACTGCTTATTGCTGTGTCTGAATACGGAGCGAAATATCGTGAGATACTAAATGCTGTCTGTAACGATTTTCCGAAACTCCTTGAGTGATTCTCTGTACAAACGTTGCCCAGAAATCTGAGTCGCCGCCCATAAGGAAGCTGCGACAAGATCAATTTGCAATTTTTTCATGTCTTCCTGGTGTTGGTCAGTGCTTGTTTTAATGGATTCATTTAATTTCAGTGTAGCCTCAGTTAGAGATAAAGTGTTTTTGGTTAATTTATCATTCGCCCATGCATAGTAGGCGATTACCCCTGTCGCAATGGCGCTAACGATGGCTGAGATCACGATAAAGACATTTGTCATAGTTGCCCCCTTTTTAAAAAACGAAAGTTTGTTACGGTTGAGAGGCTATCAAATTAGTCGGTAAAACACAAGAATTTTTTTCTAAATCTCTGTCCAATAGAGGCCAAAGATTTCTCTTGACAAATAAGTCAGGTTATGTATAATTGGTATAATACTTATGAAGGGAGGTAATGAAATGGGTCAAAGGGTCGGATTCTATTTGACGGATTTGCAGATTAAGAATTTAAAATTGGTATCGAAGAAAACGGGTCTCACGGTATCAGAGATCATCAGACGCGCGGTTGATGAGCATTTAAAGCAATACGATCTCGGAGGTCCCGTTGTCAGAATTATAAAGTTTGGAAAAGGAAAGAAGCCGAGCCCTAAACCCTAACCGGCCAATGGCCAAAACAAGGAGGTGAGTTGAAATGGGAGAATATCTTAAAACACGTTATCCGGGGATCTTTCAGTATGTAGGTAAGAATGGAACAGCCTATGGAATCAGCTACCGGAGCGGCGGGAAGTTCCATAGGGAGATCATAAGCCCTCTTTTGGGAGAGGCCCAGGAGAAGCTCGCAGAGATCAAGAAGCAGGTAAAGAGAGGGACGGTCCTCTCCGTATCTGAGAAGCGAAAGATCACTTTCCGGGACCTTGCCCAAAAGTATTCGGAGCTCCAATTCGGGAAGCCCTGCGGCAAGGATAACCGAAAGTACCTTCTCGGGTACTGGTACGAGACTCAGGCTGAGTTGCTATGGAAGGACGAAGTTTTAACGGAGCATTTCGGAGCGCGGAGGCTCTTTCAGATCACCCCACTGGATATTGAGGAGTTCAAGAAGCTGCGGAAGCAAGCTCCGGCCAAAGGGAAAAAAATCAGGTCCGATGTTTCCGTTAACCGCGAGCTTGAAGTCCTTCGCCACATGCTCAATAAGGCCGTGGAATGGGGTATGCTCGATCAAAATCCTTTTACCCGATTCAGGGACCCCGTCTTCTTTGGGGAGAGAAACGATCGCGTCCGGTTTCTCACGCAGGAACAGATCCCAACGCTCCTGTCTGTCTCTCCTCCCTACCTTGCAAACCTGATCAAAGGCGCCATCTTCACCGGACTGAGAAGGGGTGATCTCTTCAACCTGAAATGGACCGACGTGAACCTTGAAACTGGCCTCCTCACCTTCAGGGAGCAGAAGAAAATGGAGAAGCTTGGATTTAAGTATCTCAACGAGGATATGATTGATCTCTTGATGCAGATCCCGAAGGGAGAGAGTGACTACATCTTCCTTGGGCCGAATGGAAAACCCCTCAGAGATATCAAAAGATCATTCCACACGGCATTGAAGAAGGCCGGGATCACGGATTTCCACTGGCACGACCTAAGACATACAAGCGCTTCCCATCTCCTCATGAGAGGGGCATCAATGAAAGCGGTCCAGGAACACCTTGGACATACCAGCATGGCCATGAGTCAGAGGTATTCCCATCTCAGCAAAGACTTTCAGAGGGAACAGGTCAACCTCCTGAACGGCCTCTGCGGGGAAAATGCTAAGAAAATGCTAAGAAATGAGGAAATCGAGCGGGTCGAGGGTCAACCTGATGTTAACGCAACGGCTTGAAATAATAAGGGAAAAAGTGGTCGGGGAGAGGAGATTTGAACTCCCGACTTCTTGGTCCCGAACCAAGCGCGCTACCAGGCTGCGCTACTCCCCGAATAGTTGAACGACGTCAGATGAATGGTGCAGGTTAGCGTTTCCGCATATGATTAAAATACAAGATTTGCCGTTAAATGTCCAGATTTTTGTGCGCAAGTCCGGTTGACAATCTCAAGATGATTAAGTTAAGACAAACCAATTATTCAACCAAGAGGGCCGGAGGAGACGATGAAGATTGAATTTATTCAAGCAAGAGATTTGCCGGATGCGTGGTTTCAGTGTGTCTATAATATCTTTGATAAAGGATTTGAATATACGATTGATCGAGGGAGCTTCAAGGGGCATAAAAGGATCGAATATGATTATATGGTTGTCCAGATCACGCATCCCGGGACAAGGCCCCTTATCCCTGACATTCCTCCGGGATGCAATGTCCCCCCTCCCACTTCCATGGAATATGTCGAACAGTACATCGAGAAATTGATCACCTCAAGGAAGGATGTCCACGAAGCTTACACGTATGGGGAAGATCTTGAGAAACAAATTGATGAGGTCATTCGGATGTACCGGGAAGAGGGACTGAATACCAACCAAGCCTATATGGCAGTGGGCAATGCCAGTTCGATTTTGCTTGAGGACCCGCAATGCCTTCGCGGCGTCGATACGCGTGTTCGTCACGGAAAACTCCATTTTATGCTCTATTTCCGCTCGTGGGACTTGTGGGCTGGGTTCCCGTCCAATCTCGCCGGCCTTCAGCTGTTGAAAGAGTACATGGCAAAAGAGATAGGAGTCGAAGATGGAGAGATCATTGCCTCCAGCAAAGGACTTCATATCTATGACTATTGTTGGGATCTGGCCAAGACAAGAACCGGAAAAACGAAGTAGCGCCCTCTCAACTCCCGCGATCATTTCAACCTCGTGGATGTGACGAACGGTTTGCCAAAAGCTATTTTCCCTGTAAGGAGGGATATGGATTTTAAGCTTTCCACTGAACAAGAGATGATCAAGGCCTTGTGCAGGAATTTTTCCAAGAATGAAATCATGCCTATCGCGGAAGAATTGGACGCAACCGGCCAATTCCCGTATGAAGTATGGAAAAAAATGGGTGACCTGGGTATTTGCGGAATTCCTTTTCCTGAAGAGTGCGGTGGAGGCGGGCTCGATTGGCTCTCTATGATCATTGCCATCGAGGAGATCAGTCGTGGAGACGCTTCTTTAGGCACCTCCCTCTTAGATTCGGTAACGCTCCCGATGAACCTCCTTTGCACCCTCGGAACAGAAGATCAGAAAAAGAAATGGCTGATGCCTTTGGCGACAGGCGAAAAAATCGGCGCCTTCGGGTTGACCGAAGCTCAAGCCGGTTCGGATACCAGCGCGATTCAGACGAGAGCCGTTTTAAAAGATGAGGAATGGGTCATCAACGGGACGAAGCAATTCATCACCAACGCAGGCCTCAAGCATAACAGCCTGGTGATCATTGCCGCTGTGACAGGGGAAGGGGAGAAAGGAAGGAAGAAAGTTTCCAACTTCATCGTCCCGACGGGGGTGGGCGGTTATAATTTCGGTCAGAAGTACAATAAGATGGGATATCGTTCTTCGGAAACCAGAGAGCTGATTTTTGACGACTGCCATATTCCAAAGGAAAATATTCTCGGCAACCCCGATAAAGGGATCTCCCAATTTCTGATGGCTCTCCAGACCAGTCGCATTGGGTTTGCGGCCCACTCCGTAGGATTGGCCCAGGCCATCTTCGATGTGTCGTTGTCGTATGCCCAGGAGAGGGAACAGTTCGGGAGAACTATCAGCAAGTTCCAGGCTGTCCAATTTAAGCTCGCGGACATGGTCATGGAGGTTGAATTAGCACGATTGATGGTTTATAAGGCGGCCTGGCAGAAAGACCAGGGGGAGAATTATTTTGCCGCTTCTACCTTTGCCAAGCTGTTTGCTTCGGAGACGGCGAAGCGCTGCGCAGACAGGGGGGTACAAATTCACGGAGGATATGGATTGATGGACGAATATCCGATCTCCCGCTATTGGCGGGAGGTGAAATTCGAGGAGATTTTGGATGGAACATCAGAAATTCAAAGGTCAAACGTCGCCAAAAGGGTTTTGAAACTCTAAGAGGGAAGTTCCCACCGTTTGCCTACAGATTCTCATTTCCTCTTTCCACATAAGCATAAGCGCTGTGATTGTGGATCGACTCGAAGTTTTCAGATTCCACAGTAAACCACGTGATGTTTACATCCTTCTTCAATCGTTTTGCGATCTCTCGCACCACATCCTCCACAAACATCGGGTTTTCGTAGGCCTTTTCCGTCACAAATTTCTCATCCGGCCTTTTTAGGATGGAATAGAGATCACAGGAAGCACAATCCTCAACCAGTTGGACGATGTCTTCAATCCAGATGAATTTCTTGAATCGTAGGTTGACCGTGACGAGGGACCGTTGATTGTGTGCCCCGAACTGGCTGATCTCTTTTGAGCAGGGGCATACGGTGGTGATGGGAACAACGATTCCGACATAAAAGTCGTCCTGTTCGTTGCTCGAGCCGCAGAAACGGCAGATATACTCCATCAAGCTCCTGGACTTCGTAACAGGAGCTTCCTTCTCTATGAAATAAGGAAATTCTATTTCCAAGTGAGCGGTCTCTGCTTTCAGCTTCCGCTTAACCTCCGTCAAAATTGTCGAGAAAGTTTTAATAGCGATATGCCCTTTGTATTTATTGAGAATTTCGACAAAGCGGCTCATGTGGGTCCCTTTGAAGCGGTGGGGAAGACCCACATACATATTGACACTGGCCACGGTGTGCTGGAACCCTTTCGCCTTATCCAAGACCGTGATGGGATAACGGATGTTTTTCACTCCGACCTTATTGATCTCAATTCTTCGATGGTCCTTCTGATTCTGAATATCATTCATGCTTACCTCCCGAAATAGGTGGCGCTGGAAGTCTCCGACTCCCAGGCGGTCACTCTTTTGAGGGTCACGGAATGTCCCTTCAACTCGGTCTTCATTCTGTCAAAAATATACTTTGCAATATTTTCAGAGGAAGGTTCCGTTCCCAAAAAATAGCGAAGATCGTTGAGGTACGTATGATCCAGAGGCTTCAGGACTTTGTCTACCTTCTGCTTCAAAATACCGAAATCGATCACCAGCCCGTCCTTGCCTACACGGTTGGACACAACGGAGACCTCCACCTTCCAATTGTGGCCGTGAAGTTCTTCGCATTTTCCCTGAAGATAACGTAATCGGTGTGCGCCGGAGAAGTGTGAGTGGACGGAGATCTCATACATGGCCATTTTCCTTTCCAGGAATGCATAGACGCGTTCCTACAAGGTTTAATCTGCCAGCATTATCCGGGGGAAATTTTTCAATAGTTAAACACTCCTGTTTAACTATTTGAATTTTATAACTCTATCTCCGTTGTTAGTCAATCCTCGAATTTTACAGTTTAACCCCTTTCTGTTATATTATCTCAATAACTCCCCTCTGCTCCGCTTGATCCCCCTTAATTTAAGGGGTAATGAAAGGGGGTTGAAACGGGAATGAAAGGGGTGTAAGAAGCTAAGGAAAAATGGAGCTACCTCTTCGGTACATCTTGACCGTTTCAGAACTCACTCAGCAGATCAAGGACGTCCTTGAAAATAGATTTTCCGGCGTCTGGGTCGAGGGAGAGATTTCAAACCTCAGGCTCCCACCTTCCCGCCACATCTACCTTACCCTGAAAGATGATTTTAGTCAGGTTCGTGCCGTCCTGTTTAGAACGCAGGCCCGCGCCCTTCGGTTCGTCCCTAAAGACGGGCTTCATGTCATTTGCAAAGGAAGGGTCAGCCTTTATGAAAAGAGGGGAGACTATCAGCTGATCTTGGAATCCGTAGAGCCCAAAGGAATAGGGGCTCTCCAACTGGCTTTTCTCCAATTGAAAGAGAAGCTTCAGAACGAAGGGCTTTTCGACCCAGCCCGAAAGAAACCGATCCCAATGGTTCCGCAAAGAATTGGGATCATTACCTCCCCTACCGGAGCCGTCATCCAGGATATGGTCCGTATTCTCGAAAGGAGATTTAAAAATCTTCATATCATTCTTTATCCGGTCCGGGTTCAAGGGGAGGAGGCCTCCTCAGAGATCGCCGAGGCTGTAGACTATTTTAATACATCGATGGACGTTGACGTCATCATTGTTGGCCGGGGCGGGGGGTCGCTCGAGGACTTATGGGCGTTTAATGAAGAGAGGGTGGCGAGAGCAATTTATCACTCCAAGATCCCCGTCATCTCCGCTGTGGGCCATGAGACCGATTACACGATTGCGGATTTTGTAGCCGATCTAAGAGCCCCTACGCCCTCTGCGGCAGCAGAATTGGTGGTCAGAGATAGAAGGGAGATAGAAAACACCCTCCATTATCTGGAGGGCCGCTTGAAGAGTCAAATTCTCCAGACCTTACAGGAATACCGGGTTCATTTATCCCATCTGATAAAGATTTTTAAGGAACCTGGAAAGAAGGTCGAGCAATATTTTTTGAGGGTTGATGATTTTGTCAGCCGACTCCAATTTTTGGCTGCATGGACTCTCAAACGAAAGAAGGAAAAATGTCTTCATCTGAGCGAAAGCCTCCTTTTTCGTAGTCCGCTTCAAAGGGTGAAGAGCCTCCGATCCATTGTTTCGGAGATCAGAAGGAGGCTATTGCAAGGCACGAGATTTTCCGTGGAGATTCAACGGCAGAGGGTTGCGGCAATTTTGGGCAAGCTCGATTCGTTAAGCCCCCTTTCTATCCTCCAAAGGGGGTACAGCATCACGCGCGAGCTTCCTTCGCTGCAAATTTTAAGAGAGGCGACCCATGTGGCACAGGGAGACAAAGTGGAGGTGACACTCTATAGAGGGGCTTTGCTCTGCAGTGTGGAAAAAACGCAAAAACCTTGACGGCCATAGGGTCAAAGAATTAAAATAAATGTTTATACGAATTTTGAACCTCTCTCCAAGGGCTTAGGGTGAACAGAGCCGACAAGGAATGGAAATGCCAAGGGAAAAATTTGAAGACGCCCTCGATAAACTGGAAAAGATCGTTTCTAAATTAGAGGAAGGAGATCTTCCTCTGGAAGAATCCTTGAGACTCTTTGAGGAGGGAATCCGGCTTTCGCGGTTTTGCAACCAGAAGCTGGACGAAGCAGAGAAGAAAGTGGAAATTCTATCGAAGGGCAAGGATGGCATCCTGAGGACACGTCCGTTTGATCCTTCGACAGGCTCAGGACGAGCTCCGTCGGCAGGCTCTGGTGAGACTCCTCTATCCGATTCGGACGAAGAAGAGGAAGCGTAGAACAATGTTAAACGACAAGATTCAATGTTCGAATGAAGCTCAAATCCCAAAGTTTAAAACATCAACCTTTTTGATATAAGGAATAGTGACTCATGGTGAAAGTATTAGATCAGATAAACACTTCTCGGGATGTCAAAAAATTGGACACTGAAGAGTTAGAACAACTCTGTCATGAGATACGGAAAGAGATCCTCTCCGTCGTTTCAAAAAACGGGGGACACCTCGCTTCGAACTTAGGCGTGGTAGAGTTGACCATTGCCCTTCACTATGTTTTCGACTTCCCGAGGGATAAAGTCGTATGGGATGTGGGCCATCAAAGTTACGTTCATAAGCTTTTAACGGGAAGGAGGGGCAGTTTTCACACCCTGAGACAGTACGGGGGGATAAGCGGCTTCCCGAAGAGGGAGGAAAGCCCCTACGATGCCTTTGATTCCGGACACAGCGGTACCTCCATCTCCTCGGCCCTTGGAATGGCGGAGGCCCGGAGGCTCAGAGGCGAAGAGGGAAAGGTGATCGCCGTGATCGGGGATGGGTCCATGACCGCAGGCATTGCCTTTGAAGGCCTTAATCAGACAGGACATATTGATCAAGACCTCATCGTCATTCTGAATGACAATGAGATGTCCATCTCTCCGAACGTCGGAGCTCTCTCCTCTTATCTCAACCGGCTCATGACGGGCGAATTTGCGTACCGGTTCCGAAGTGAGATAAAGAATTTTTTGGAAAGCCTTCCTCCCCGGATCGGGAAGAAGCTCCTGCATTTTGCCAAACACGCGGAAGAGTCGCTAAAAGGCCTTCTCATACCCGGACTGCTTTTCGAAGAACTGGGTCTACAATATATCGGGCCGATCGACGGCCATCGTATGGATTACTTGATCGAGACCTTTCAGAATATCAAGAAATTGAGGGGACCGATTCTCGTCCACGTGATCACCCAAAAGGGAAAGGGGTATCCTCCCGCAGAGACGAGTCCAGACCGTTTTCATGGCGTCCCGCCCTTTGTGATTGAGACGGGAGAACTCAGAAGCGGTCAGGGGAATCCTCCGAGCTATACGGAGGTCTTTGGAGAAACCCTCTGTCAATTAGCGAGGGAGAACAGGCGACTGGTTGCTATCACGGCCGCCATGCAGAGCGGAACAGGTCTGGAGGAATTTGCGAGGTGGTTCCCCGATCGATTTTATGATATTGGCATCGCGGAACAGCATGCGGTTACCTTCGCGGCAGGGCTTGCCCTTGAGGGGATGAAGCCTGTGGTCGCCATCTATTCCACCTTTTTGCAGAGGGCTTACGACCAGATCCTTCAGGATGTTTGTCTCCAAAACCTTCCGGTCGTCTTTGCACTGGACCGGGGAGGTATCGTGGGAGAAGATGGTCCCACCCACCAAGGTCTGTTTGACTTCTCCTACCTCCGGCACATTCCCAATCTTGTCATCATGGCCCCCAAGGATGAAAATGAATTCCAGCACATGATCAAGACTGCGACGGAGTGTCCCTACCCAACCGCATTTCGGTATCCAAGGGGGAAAGGGCTGGGGGTGAAAAGAGAGGGGACTCTTCACCCGATCGATATCGGAAAAGGAGAACTTCTGAGAGAGGGGCAGGATATAGTCATCATCGCCATTGGCTCCACCGTTTATCCAGCGCTACGCGCCGCAGAGAAGCTGTCGGACGCGGGAATTCGGGCAGCCGTGATCAACAGCCGGTTTCTGAAGCCCTTGGACGGAGGCCTCCTTTGCGATTGGGCGAAGCGGACCGGAAGAGTTCTTACCGTTGAAGAGAACGTCCTCCAGGGAGGTTTTGGAAGCGCGGTGCTTGAGCTTTTTCAGGAGAGAGGTTTGGGTTCCGTCCAAGTGAGGCGTCTGGGAATTCCCGACACCTTTTTAGAACATGGGCCGCAAGCGCTGCTCCGAGAAAAATATGGAATTGACGAGAATGGAATCATGAACGGAGTGAGGAAGATGTTTGAGGGAGAATGGTCCGGGTCCGCTTCCACGAGCCAGTCTGGAACCTCCGAAAGCCAGCATTTTCATGACCCCGAATAGATTTTGACGATGGCACCCCCTCAACCGGACAGCAGGCTTGACCATACCATTTCCTGTGAGATGGCAACAAAAGAGCGCCTTGACAAACTCTTGGTCGACAGAGGGATCGTCCAAAGCCGTGAGAGAGCAAGGGCCATGATCATGGCGGGGAAAGTGGCTGTCGATGGGAGAAGGATTGACAAGCCCGGGACTCAGATCGACGTGGAAGCCCGTCTCGCACTTCAAGAAGAGGAATCTCATTATGTGAGTCGCGGGGGGGAGAAGCTCGAAGGCGCCCTGAACGCCTTTGCCATTGATCCCAGGGGGATGGTGGCGATGGATGTGGGCGCTTCTACAGGAGGGTTCACAGATTGCATCCTTCAAAAAGGGGCAGAAAAAGTTTATGCGGTGGATGTGGGGTATGGACAACTGGCATGGAGACTTCAAACAGACCCCAGGGTTGTGAATCTGGAGAGGAGAAACATCCGTTATTTACGACGGGAGGAAGTGGAGGAAGAAATCGATTTGATCCTCATCGATACCTCCTTCATCTCGATCGAAAAATTTCTACCCCACCTCCTGGGATTTCTTAAGAGAGGGGGCGCCATTCTCGGCCTCATTAAACCGCAATTCGAGGTCGGAAGGGGGGAAGTGGGCAAAGGAGGGGTGGTGAGGGAAGCGGCGTTGCATAAAAAAGTGATCGATCGTATTTCAGACTTCAGCCGAGAGCTGGGACTAAGGGTATTGGGCGTCACCGAATCGCCGCTGCTCGGCCCTAAAGGGAATAAGGAGTTTTTTATCTACCTGAAAATAGAAAACGAGGAGAATGGGCAAACCGAAAGAACCCGAACCGGCTAAACTTTTTATGAGCCTCATCGCTTCGGAGGAGGAGATCTTTCGCGGCGGAGTGGAAGATTTTCGTTCAATCTTTGGGGAGACGGATACGATCAGCGAAAGATTTCCCTTTGACCTTACCGATTATTACACTCCTGAGATGGGGAAGCCCCTTTTTCGCCACTTCATGACGTTCGGACGCCTCATTCCCATCTCGAGTCTCCCCGATGTGAAGCTGACTGCCAATCGGCTCGAAGAAAAATATGCACGATCCGATGGAAGCCGCCGGATCAACATTGATCCGGGGTACATCTGCCTGGAGCACGTGATCCTCGCCACGACCAAAGGGTATACCCATCGCCCCTATCTCCGGGACGGCATCTATGCTGATTTGACGTTAATCTATCGGAATAAATCTTTTCAGCCATTGGAGTGGACCTACCCTGATTATCGAAGAGAGGCAGTGATCACACTCTTCAACCAATTCAGGGGAAAATACTTGGAAGACTTGAGAGGGAGAAACAATCGTCCATGTTAAAATCGATGACAGGGTTTGGAAGGGCGGAAGGGGTGACGACCTTGGGCAAGGTGATCGTGGAGTCCCGGTCGGTCAATCACCGGTACTGTGACATCAACATCAAACTCCCTAAGCGTCTGAGCCTTTTCGAAAACCGTATCAAAGAGCTCCTCCGATCGCAGGTATCGAGGGGACGGATCGACGTTTCGGTCAGACTGGAAGGCGTCGGAGATGAAAAAGTTCAACTCAGCGTGGACCTTGACCTTGCCGGACAGTATTATCGGGTCCTTCATGATTTAAAGGAGAGGCTTCAACTGAAAGACGAGATCACCCTGGCTTTGCTGGCCGGGGCGAAGGACTTGATCACGACGAAAGAGGAATCAGGGGATATAGAGCCTTATTGGCAGGAGGTCTTTCCTATTCTCAACCTATCCTTCAAGAACATGGACGACATGAAGCGTTCAGAAGGAGAATCCCTTGACAAAGATCTCCGGCAGCGATTGGAGCATATCGCGCGACAGCTACAAGTCATTAAGCAACAATTTCCGTCCCGGCTAAAGGCGGGGTTCACACGGTTGCAAGATAGGCTCCGGGCTCTCTTGGAGGGGATGGAAACCGATCCCCAGCGCTTTCAGCAGGAGGTTGCTTTCCTCGCAGAACGGACGGACATTACGGAAGAGATTGTCCGGGGAGAAAGTCACCTGGCTCAATTTGGCACTCTGATGGAAGCGAATGAACCGGTGGGGCGGAAGATGGATTTCTTGCTCCAGGAGATCAATCGGGAGGTGAATACCGTCAGCGCCAAGGCCAATGACGCAGAGATCTCCCAGAACGTGGTGGAAGTCAAGTCTGAGCTGGAAAAGATTCGAGAACAAGTACAGAACATCGAGTGAACTTTGTATACGAAAAGGGATCGGGGTTCAGGCACAACATGAGAGAAAAGGGGGGAGGGGTGGTCTTTATCATTTCCGCACCCTCGGGCGCCGGAAAGACCACCTTGGTCAGAGAGGTGATCCGTCAATTGCCGGGTCTTCAGTTTTCTGTTTCCTTTACCACCCGTTTGCCCCGGCCCAATGAGAAAGAGGGGGAGGATTATCATTTCGTTTCCCACTCCGTCTTCCAGAAAATGGTCGAAAAAAACGAATTCTTGGAATGGGCCGAGGTGTTGGGGAACCGTTACGGGACGCCCCGGCCTGATTTCAAGAAATTCGAATCCGAAGGGATGGACCTGATTCTCGACATCGACACGCAGGGGGCGAAGAAGGTGAAGAATGAGATTGGCCACCCTGTGTTGATCTACGTCCTGCCTCCATCTCTAAAAGCCCTGAGAGAGCGATTGATCAATAGAGGGGTGGACTCTCTCGATATGGTCAAGTTTCGACTCTCGAGTGCCAGAAAGGATATGGAAGAAGCGGAAGGGTACCATTACGTCATCGTCAATGACAGCGTGGAGGAGGCGGTGGAGAAGTTAAAATCGATTATCATCGCTGAAAGGTGTCGGAGGAGTAAGCCGTTGATCCTCGAAGCGAACAAAAAAGGATGGGAGGAAAAGGATGGCTAGAATAACTGTGGAAGATTGTCTGAAGAAAGTGGAAAGCCGGTTTGAGCTCGTGATCCTCGCAGCCAGAAGGGCGAAGATGATCATGAAGGGTGCCAAGCCACTGGTCGAAGCAGACAACCGGCCCATTGTCACCGCTCTTCGTGAGGTGGCTGCCGGTGAGGTGAAGTTCAAACATCCTGAAGATGAGGAGAAGGGAAGCGAACCTTCCAACGATGGCACGTGATCGAAGGTCTCGAGGGCATGAAAGGGCGGAGGGAATCCAGGGCACCGGATTGATCGCAGACCCCATCTATCACTACATGGTGATGACCGACCGGATAGAAGGGGAGAAGACAGAGAGGGATGTGATCGATACCCCGTGGGTTCAACGCCTTCGACGCATCTTCCAGCTGCAGAGTGCCCGGTGGGTATTCCCCACGGCCGAGCATACTCGTTTTCAACACTCCCTCGGAACCATGCACGTCGCGGGGACTTTCTCTGAGCAACTCTACCCGTCTCTCTTCAAGATTTTCAAAGCAGACCTTCCCTCCTTTCCGTATGTGGATGAACTCCTTCGCCTGGCCGGGCTTCTCCATGACACCGGACACGGGCCCTTCTGTCATTTCTTTGATCAACAATATCTTTTACGGTTCCGCAGCAATCATGAGGAGATCGGCCAACATATCATCCGCGAGAAAATTTCCCCCCTTTTAAGGGGAATTCGGCGGAGTCCCCACGGGCGGTTTGAGAAAGCTGAAGTCCTTGATCCGGAACAGATCGCCTTCCTGATTAAGAGGCCACAGAAGAGAGAGGGACGGAAGCATCCGAGGTGGTTGAATTTCCTCCAGCAACTCTTCAGGGGAATTTTTACCTTCGATAATATCGACTATGTGTTGCGAGACGCCTACATGACGGGTGTCTCCATCGGTCCCGTGGATTGGAGGCGGCTCTTTTATTACACCTCTTTTCGCAAAGAGGGATTAATCCTGGATAAAAGAGGAATGGACGCACTGGCGATGTTTCTGAACGCCCGTCTCTATCTTTATTCCAACGTTTACTATCACCGTACCACCCGCTCCATTGATCTTCAGCTACAAGAGATTTTTAAAGAAACGATGGAAATTCTCTGCCCCTTCCATCCTGCGGAGGAGTTAGACCGATACCTTTCCCTCACGGACTGGTTCGTGATGGAGAAGGTATCGGAGTGGAAGCGATCTCTATCACCCCGGGAAAGACGGCTGGGGGAGAAGTGGGCTGAGGTGCTTTTGAGGAAATTGAGATGGAGCAGCGTCTTCGAGGAGAAGCTGACGTTGAGGGAGATGGAAATGGGACGGCCGATTTTTCTGACACCCGAAGAGGTGAAGCAGAGGATCAAGGCCTTTTTACCGCATCGTCTAAAAGAGATAGAATTCCATGTGGATATGGCTCACCACGACCCCAGGCCCCTCAATCCATGGCATGCATCGGAGGAGGGGACCCTCCTCATCTTCGACCCGGCATCTAAAAGAATGTCAAGGGAACCCCTCCGAACATTGTTCCAATACATCCCTGCCAAAGTGGCCATCTGCCGAGTCTATGCCCCGACCCATCGTTTTGACCGGGAACTGAGCCGGGCCGCGCGGCGCGCCCTTGCTTCAGGAGGATACGCGGAAAGCTTTGACACGAATCTATAAAAAGGTTCTTTCAGTTTTCGTATCGGTGCCCGCCCTCTTATAACCGCTCCTCGTCCTCTACTCTGGTAACACCTCTCTACTCCCCCTTTGAATTAAGGGGGGCACCGCCGTCCAGAGCCGCCATAGTGACGCTGGCGTCGGTATTGAGACTATGGCGCCGGACGGATGAAGGGGGAGTTATTTCATAGGTGTCACCATTCGAAGTACTTACGGGTGCAGTCAAAATCTTGTTTTGGGGGGTGAGGCGTGTTAAAATTAAATCGGTATTTTTCATCAGTCATGATTAGTTTGCGGCTTTGGGGTTGAAAAAGCCTTAGGAAAAGAGAGAGAAATCTTGGGAATGAGAACAAACAGCTATCAGAAACAGGCGATGCGTATTTACCAGTTCATCAGTGAACATCTTTACTTCAACCGTCCGGACATGGAGATCAAAGGGGAGCGCTTTAATTCTGCGATCCTGTTGAGCCTGCTTACGGGGCTGAAGAAGGGAAAAGAATTGATCATTGGAGAACCGGGTCTGGGGAAGACAACCTCCGCAGAATATGTGTGCTCCCTCCTCTACCAGTTTCCGCTGGGCGTGATCTGGGGAAGCGAGGTTTCGGGCCATCCGGAACAAACGGAAGAGAAAATTATCGGCAGGCCGGATTTGGGCAAATTGAACCGGGGCGAAGAGGATGTGGTGTGGACCAATTTTTCCCAAGTCCCCGTGAAGATCGTAGACGAGATCAACCGTCTTCCTGAGACCAAACAGAGCATGATCCTGGACGGGGTGGATCGGGGGAACTGGGAATACCTCAACGAAATGATCATTAACGATGAATACTGTCTTTTTGCCACCGCCAATTATCAAGACGGGGGGACGAACACTATCATCGCTCCGTTAGTGGATCGATTCGATGTCATGGTGGAATCGAGGTACCCCGGGGCCAATCTCTCTTTTCTCATCGGGAAGGACAAGCGAAAAGATCATGTCCTGAGGCATCCCAGGTATGAAAACGAACTCTATCATATCTTGAAATCCAAGATCGCCTATGAGAAGAAGGTCTCTAAGATTGAGGAAGTTTGTAACGCTTACGGAGACTATATTGAAGAGACATTAGAGGTCAAGTCGTTCCAGAGACAAGATCGTGATCAGATCCGTACGGAAATGGAAGGGTTAGGCCTGGACCTCGACGCCAGTGCTTTCACCCGAATGCTTCTCGCCGAGTTGTCCTTTTGTGAACGCTATGGGCAGAAACGGGTCGTAGAAAACTGTGAGGAGGGCTGCCACTATACGGGATATCTTTGCCACCAAATCAAGAATTGTGCTTCCAATCGACTCCCTTCCTCCATCAAGCAATATGCGCAGGGATTGGCATGGCTGCTGGAAGATTCTGAGATCGATATCGAACATATCAAGGCCGTCATCCCCTATACCCTGGCCCATCGTATCCAATGGAAAGATGAGATCTTATCTCAGAAGGAGAGATCGAAAAGGGACGACCCCTTTCCCATCTTCCTTGCCAAGGAGGCTGTCAAAGCCGTTTCTCAGAGATATCGAGAGCAGAGCGAACACCTGAAAGATGCGTTGGCGGCTGGATCGAAGATTTTTCAAGGAGGGGATTTAGAGCCACTGGAAGGGGATCACCCCATTTATGCGGAAGTGAAAAAAGACATCGATGCACGAAAGAGATAAGGCGAGAACAATTCTTCTACCCTATCCTTGAGGGGTCAGAGCTGAAAATGAAATCCTCGCTTCCTCCCCAAAAGAATCCCAACCTTTCCCCGGATAAAGAGAACTGGATAGCCAAGAATCCCTTCGAAGAATTTAAGACCTTGGCCACCCCCGCCCTCAACCTTCCCATGGATCAGATTGTTCAATCCTCCGAGGCCATCATGGATCGGATACGTTGGGGATACGAGAAACTTTTGGAAGAAGAGGCGAAGGAACTCGTCTGGATGGTCCAGTACAATACGATCATCAAGGCCTATGAGGTGGCAGAGAAGTATGTAAAAGAGATCGATTATACCGCAGAGGACGTCGAAGACTTTTGCTTTGCCATGGAGAACACCCAAAGGATCCCGTATCTCATTCCCGGCCCGGCGGGCATCTATATTTCTGCGTTATGCAACTATGCGAAGGAAGAGGAGATCCTCCTCAAACTTTCGGAGTTGAAGACAGAGATCAATCTCATCGGATTTCGGCTCCCCAGAGGCAAGCGATTGAGGATCGAAGGTGATACGGGCGATTTCACAGGTATTGGGCTTGAGGGCGGAGAATTAGTCGTCGAGGGGAATGCCAAGAACTGGACCGGGGCCGGGATGAGAGGTGGAAAAATTGTGATCAAAAAGAACATCGGCCTTCATACGGGAGAGTGGATGATGGGAGGAGAGATTTGTGTGGGCGGAAGAGTGAGAGGGCTGGGAAATATTGTCGAGGGGAAGGTCTACGAGAGGGATAAACTCGTTTATCCTGGAAAAGCGCGATATCCCAACCTCTATTATTGAGATGGAAACATCCCTCTAGAAAGTGTAAAGTAAGTCATTCCTGCG
The DNA here is from genome assembly GCA_963765435.1 of uncultured delta proteobacterium. Lineage (GTDB taxonomy): Bacteria > Desulfobacterota > BSN033 > BSN033 > UBA1163 > UBA1163. The sequence goes on along the minus strand of CAVXWK010000001.1, from coordinate 657,717 downwards.
AAAGCAGGAATCCAGAAAGACAATGGATTCCGGGTCAGGCCCGGAATGACAGACCAAAAAGTTGAGCATAACTCAAGCCTGTCCTGAAAATCTGGGTCTTAGAACATGGAAGAGAAGAATTTAGAACTAATCATTAAAGAGATTTGGCCGCGGCTGAAGAAAAAACATCTCTACCCTGAAATCCCTGTGCCCAAGGTCAGACGAACCTCCAATCCGAAAGAAGGGGAGGCCGAGGAGGATGAAGCCGTCGGACTGGAGATGAAACAGAAACAGATGACCATCCATGCTGGTTTTGTCTCGCAGATGAAAGACAAGATGGAGGAAGAGAGAGTCGTGGAGGCTCTTCTGGACCATGGGGTGACCCATTACACCTTCTGCCCGTGGGATTTTCATACGCATCTCAGGCTCTATTCGGAGGCAAAGAAAGTGGTGGGCGATAAAGAACTGGCCAAACAGGTGTCCAATCGCTTTATCGATGTCATTGCCGACACGCATTGTGTGAAAAAGAGGTGTACGGAGATCCCCGAATTGCATCGAAACCTGGAGAAAGGGACGATCGACGAAGTGATCGGTTCGCTTTATCAAAAGATTTGGGGAATCGATCTGGGCATTTCGGCCTCTAAAAAGAGCGTGAAAGGCCACGCAGATATTGTCCGAAGGCTTGCGCGAATCCCGTATCTTGACCGCTCACGCTGGGGGGAGAGCATCCGAAAGTTTGCCCGTTCTCTCAAACCTCTTCTTGTTGAAGAGCAGAAGCAACAGGGAGGGAAGGAAAGCAGGGGGGAGCACAATCCTCAAGGCGAACACGATTTGAACCGTTATTCGAACGAGGAGATCGATCAGGGGCTGAGAGATTATGCCAGACAGACCTTGGATCTGTCCGAGTTCAAAGATGTCCTGAAAGACTTTTCTGACGAGCTCACAGGGGCAGGTTATGGAAGGGAAGGGGGGATGGGAAGGGGGCGCGGAAATCCCCTGGATGCGGACGCCCTGTTCTATATGAAGCTGGCGGAAAATTATTCGATTCCCGTGAAGAAAGTCCCGTTAGAAAAGAAAGGATCCCTCCATCCCTATTCCCATTCTCCCTGGGAGATTGGATCCCCTTTCCAAGATGTGGATATCTGGACCAGTTTTGGCAAGATTATGCCGGGCATCACTCAGGTTTGGACGAAAAGAGAGGGAAAGGGAAAGGGGAAAATCGAAGGCACGCCCGATAGCCTGATCGCCATCGACTCTTCAGGGAGCATGATCAATCCCCGAAAAAGCCTATCCTATGCAGTCCTGGGGGCAGCCTGCGCCGCCAATGCCTATCTTCAGAATGGCTCAAAAGTCGCCGTCTATAATTTCAGCGATGCCCCCATGGGGGGAAAGGAGATTTTGAATTATACAGACCGGCGAGAGGACGTCTACCGCGTTCTTTGCAAATATTTTGGGGGTGGGACGGCGCTGGACATGGAGGACTTGATGCCATTAATCCAGGGGAGGAAGAACTTGGACCTCTTCATCATTACGGATATGAAAATTATAAACTTGGAGGCATTGATCGATTTTTTTGGCCAGATTCAAAACCGTGTGACGACGGTCCACATTGGAGACAACCCTTATGCAGCCCGATTTGAAAAGGCAGTGGAAAAGCAAAAAAACATCAGCATCTACACCGTCAAACGGAAAGAAGATATTCCTCACATTGTCCTTGGAAGGATAAAGGACTATTTTAACTCGACGAGTGGAAAGTAAGAAGATCTCTGAAAAAGTCCAGAGATCTTTGCGTAATTATTTTTTTTGATCAGTGCGATCACAAGAGAGAAAAGTCATTTTTCAGGGCCTCCTTAAAAACTTCTTGACTCTTCTCCTTCAAATCCTGTAATTTATTTTCAGGTTGTTTTGCTCCTTGCCGAGAATGGAACGGAAGATCTCTGGCACGGATATGGGAGTTTATCCATGGAACAAGAAATCCTGAAGGCAAGATACACCCAGCAAGAAATTACTCGGAAATACAATTGGATCGCACCCATCTATGACATGTTTGGAGTTTTGATGGAGTCCAAGGCCCGCCAAAGGGCGCTGGAGATCGCCGCCATCCAGAATGGAGAAAAAGTTCTGGAAGTGGCTCTTGGAACCGGACTTAACTTTGTGGAGATTCTGAAGAGGAATCCGAATGGGTGGGTGGATGGCGTTGATGTCTCCATGAAGATGATGGCGAAGGCAAGAAATAAGATTTCCAAAACAGGGCAAAAGAATTATACCCTCCACTTGTGCGACTGCCGGCATCTTCCTTTCGAGGACGAAGCATTCGATGTCGTCATGAACCAATATCTCCTGGACATCCTTCCCGTTGAAGACTTCATTCCCATTCTCCTGGAGTTCAAACGAGTTCTGAAGGGGGGCGGCAGAATTGTTTTAGTCAACATGACCAAGGGGGAAAGATGGTTAAATCAAATCTACGAGGGGATCTACAGACTAAAGCCTCCGCTCTTGGCAGGATGCAGGGGAGTGATGGCCCAACCTTTTCTTAAAAAGCTTGGCTTTGATCACTTCCAAAGAGAATTTGTATCGCAACTCGGATTCCCATCAGAGGTGGTCAGGGGGATGAAGAGAAATGGATCAGGCTAAAACAAGGCGGGTATCCTACGAAAGATTATTTGAAATGATGATGAATAAAGATGGGGCATTTGCTCATATGGAGCCAGCGAACCATTTTTGAGGCTCAAGAATCGAAGCTTGCAACAGATTATTCACAAAAAATGTTGGAAAAGTGTGTAACCTTATGATCTTATATGATAAATTCAAAAGGGATCAGTTAGAGGAGGGCAATAACTGATCCCAACCAGTACGTCAAATGGGGGTGAAACAAGGAGGTGATATGGTTTGACATACTAGCTAACCAAATTATAATACCTAAAGGAATAAAAATCAATGATTAAGGGGTAATTGGCATGAGAATTGCTAAAGAAATCTTTATGAAATGGATATTGGTTGCTATTTTATCCACCTTTCTTATTTCACAACTCTCTTTCGGAGAGGTTTACAAGTGGGTGGATGAAAAGGGAGTAGTCCACTTCACCGATGACATGCAGCAGGTCCCGGAAAAATATCGGCCAAAGGCTGAAGAAATTGGTTCATCGGGTGCCGATAAAGAAGGGACAAAAGGAGAAGGACAAATAACGCCCAAGGGGAAAGAGGAGGTTCGTCAGGATCAGTTGGGCAGGGGAGAAGACTATTGGAAGGGTCGAGTGGGGGAATGGAGGAGTAAATTAGAAGAACGACAGGATAGAATGAACACGTTAAGAATGAAATACAATGAATTGACAGAGAAATTCAACGACTCGAAAAGTACAGTTGAAAGGGCAGATATCCGGAAGGAAAGAGACCAGGTCAAGGACGATATGGATGAATGTAGAACTCAGATCGAAGAAGCCAAGGAAATGATAGAAAAAAAGATCCCTGAAGAAGGTGCGCTTTATAAGGCCAAGCCAGAATGGCTAAAATAAGCAAAATATTTCATAGGCATCAAGAAAAAGTATTTAGTGGATTCAGATCAAATCAAGAATTACTAACCCCCTTCTATTAAAAGGAAAGTCCCTTCAGACCGTTTTCAATACTCCTTGTTGACAGGATAAGTATGACAATTTGTAAGAGAGATCCGAAAATGATTGGGTTAAGTATCGCCCCCGGCTGCAATTTCGTGCAAAAAATTAGTCAGCTTTGCCAAAATATCGACCAAAATCACAGGTAAACTGGCGGTTTATAAGAGGAAAAAGAAGGTAAATGGCATCAAAGATGCATGTCATATTCAATACTAACGACGAGGAGCCTAACTAAAAATGGACAAATTCAACCGAATGAAGCCATCCGGTTCACAGACTAAAATGGGCGTCCTCGCCATTGAAAAGAGGAAATATCCGAGGTTTAGCGTCGAGCTGCCCCTCAATTATGCCCGGGCTGACGGAGAAAAGCCCCTTGGAGGCATGGTGGCAAATGCGAGTGAGGGTGGATTGCTCGTCTATTTGCCCGAAAGGATCGAGTTAGGCACCTTATTGAAGATCGAGATATTATACGTGAGGGGCTTGGAACTGGATACCATTCAGGCGGTGGGAAAAGTCGTCTGGTGTGATTTGGCCGCCAGAGAAAGTTGGGGCGAGCACCGGTATGGATTGCAATTCCAACATATAGAACAAAAAGCCTTTACTCGGTTGACGACTCTGTTGAAAGAGGTGGGGAATTGAAGAAACCTACTCTTGAAGGCCCTGGGGTCGGACAAAAATAGGTTGACCTGCGTCAAAAAATTATTTAAAAAGAAGGAGCCGAACATGAACCTGCCCCGGTCGGGCATCGCTGAGAGAGGATCCTAAGGTTGTCATCGTACAGAAGATGACTGAGAATCTCCCTTGACACGATTTAGGGAAATTTGCTCGGCAGAGAAGGAGCATCATGGTCCGGTTGAATCAAGAAGAAGGGAGATACAGGGTCCTCCTCATCGGTATCGGGGATAACACTGAAGAAGAAAAGGGCTCCTTCTGCCGCAATCTATCTAAGAGCTATAGTATCCCCTTTCCCTTCCTAAGGAAGATCGTTGACGGTTCCCCCATCATCCTCAAAAAAAATACCTCTTTGAAAAAAGCGGATGCCCTCGCGAAGACGCTTAGGTCCTTTGGGGCAAGCGTCTCGGTTGAAGAGAGGAGAAACCTTCCTCCCCTTTCTCTCGAATTTCAGGAATTGACCCCTCATCAACTGGCCTTAGAGTCTTCTTCTCTCCGAAAGACACAAAGGGGGGCATGGAGCGTTACAGGAAGGGCGAAAAATATATCGGATCAGACTTTAAACGACACCTGGGTTCTCGTTCAACTTTTTGAAGACCTGGACGAATTCATCGCTTTTGAAGAAACTCCCCTTGCCATTAACTCGCTCCCACCAGGAGAGGCGTCCCCGTTTAAGTTAATCTTCGAAGGAGACCTTTTCATTAAAAGGGTTTCCATCGCCTTTAAGAATGCTTCGGGGCAGCCCATCCCAGCCGTTGACAAAAGGAGAAAGAGGGAGTGGATCGAGGTGCCGACAGGAGAGGGACGTCTTCCCCGGATGTCTACAGAATTTGAAGACAGGGCCCGGTCGATTAGCCTCACCACACCTGTCCCCTCCCTTTCCCCGGCCCTTGAGCCTTTGGAAAAAGTCATGAAAACTTCGTTGAGTGAGCTCGAAAAAGATGGTCACTTAGGGGAGGAGGAGCCGGAAGGAGCCTGTGGGCAGGAAACCTCGCTGGGATCTGATTCGTCTGCACTGGTGGAGATGAAAAGCGAGACAGAGGAGGCGGGGGCTTTAGGCCACATAGATCTCGCCTCTGACGAGAAGGAAGTGGATGAAGCCCCGCTCTTGGGGGCATCCGATCCCCAAGACGCCCTTCAGCTGCCAGAGGGTGTCGCCGAGATCCCCGAAGAAGAAGGAGAGGAGGCAGAGACGGCGGGCGAAGAGACGACGGAGGAAGAGACAGCTCCTTCATTCGTCTGGATAGAATCTTTTAGAAATGCAGTGAAGACTTATTACGAAAAACCGAATGATATTTTTTCGATATGGTTTGAGGAGTGCCAAAAGGGTGGTGAATTTAAGGATTCGTTTCATGCTCTTTTGACCCTGTTGGTTCATTGCCGGTTTGAGCAGGGGCAGCCGTCTGTCACGGCATTGGAAAACACCAAGAGGGTATTCGGACCCATTGCCCGGCCGAATGTTTCCTTGAATGAGATACCAGCCCTTGAAGGGACACCCTTTGCATCGGGAGAAGCGTGGAGAGATTTATTTCGTCGGGCACTCCCAAAGATCCGGCAGATCGGAAATGCGATTCTTGAAAGAAATAAATGGAGCCCCTCTGATTTGGAAGCGTTGATTCAAGTGATTCCTCATATGGATCACCAGAGCAGCCGAAGGGCGGTCCAGTGGGTCAGCGAATTGATTCGGAATGTGGTGGAGGTCGATTTTTCCGGTACTCCCATCACTGTAGAAAAAGGTCTTTACAGGGTCGCCTCTCGGTTAGGCGTCGTGGATCCCCATTCCGACTATTATCAAGGCAGGAGTTCGACGGGAGATATAAAAATTCAATCTTTTGCAAAGGCCGCTTTTCCTCGGAACCCTCGGATGGCGGAGGAGCCAATGGCGCGGATGGGGAGGGGAGAAGAGGAGGGAGGGCATTGCTTCCCCGTCCAACCGTGGTGTGAAGGGTGCCTGTTCGAAACCTTCTGTTCGCGGCTTTACGCACGCTTTGACCCGTCAGAAAATGGGATGAGAGAATGACTTAACACGGTTAGGGAGATAAGGGATGGACAAGGAAACTCCGCGCGAAGAGAGAAGAAGATGTCCAAGGGCGTCCTTAGACTTGCCCGTCGAGTATCGGGTGATGAACGCTCCTTACGCCCACGGAGGACTTGTGGTCAATGCGAGTGAGATGGGACTGCTCATCAATTCGGTCAAAGATATACTGGTCGGTTCGAAATTGAATATTGCCGTTTTATTCCCGAAAGGGTTCCAGTTGACTAACTTTGAAGCGTCCGCCGAGATTATATGGAAGGATTATCACCAGGAAGAAAATTGGGAAGGATACAGGTACGGATTGAAATTCACTGAAATATTGGAGGAGGACCGGAGGAAGCTGAATCAGCTCCTCAGCGTTCAATTTCCGTAAGGGAAGCCCTCTTCTCATCCATGAAGCCCCAAGAACACGGACGATTTCATTTTCTTGCCAAACGAATAAACTAATTATATAATGAAGTACAAACCCCGTTAGAAATTCCAGTCGTTGCGACTCGAGGCCGAGCGGGGCAGGAAATCCCGTCGGAATCACTCCGCGACCTAAACTACAGTGCAGAGCTCTTCGTCATCTTACGGGATACAGGGCGGAACAGCGGGGGATCATTTCCAACGGGGTAAAGGAGTGAAGAGATGAGTGGGAAGAGTAGTTTTCCTTACCGTAAGTATGACCGGAAGCCCCATCCCCATATCGTCAAGCAAATCTTAGACGACAGCGAATTAATTGAGATGATGAAAGAAGTGCTTATCCACGAGGGAAGGGTCTGTCCCTTTTGTCATCGCAAACTGAAGGAAGAATCCAAGGTAAAGGAAATTTGGTAAAAGGTCGAGACGATACCCTCCTTTGCAAGGTACTGCCTTCTAAATATCTTTGTCCGGAACCTCCCGATCAAAAGCGAACTGAAAGGGCTGAACGATAAACATATCTGCCGCACTGTGGGTAGTTTTGGAAGGAATCGTGAACGGAAGTGTAGCGACAAAGATGGCGCTCCCACCGACCCCCGCGAGGACTGAAAGAGGTCTGGCAACGAGCAAATCCAGAAGACTCCATCCTTGGTCTATAGGATCGTCCCTCTTCAGGTTATCTCCAGCCCACCCCGTCGAATAAAGGCCGCCTATGAGCAACGAAACGGTCAGCAATAGCAGAAAAATCTTTTTGAATTCTTTCATAAGAAGGTCCTCCTTTTTTAAGCGTTTACAATAAAAAAATATCAAAGCAAAACGGAATTGTCAAATCCTGTCCTGAAGCTAACCCTGATCCTCGCCCTGGGGGAAGAGGGGAGGGGGAGGGTGAGGGGAGCAGGACGGCCATGAAAATCGCTCTAACGAAGTAATTTCATGATCGCATAAGTAAATCCCTTGACGATAAATAGTTTGATAATGAGGAAATGAATCTTCATCAGGCATAGTCTGGCCACCGCCGTTTCTTTTGTCCAATTCATTACCTACTTGCTCCTACTGCTAAACGAAATCTCGGAAATTGTAGAATCGAGGCATCATATTTGAGCCTGCATATCACTATTACGAGAATTGCAATAAATGGACGAAAGAACAAGCAGAGGTTTTTTAGTAAAAGGTATTGAATCATGCGAATTTTAGAATGCAATTTTTTTGCCAATTGGAGAAGGGTAATCATAGTGGGCATAACTTATTGATATTAATATGTAAGTTGTCATTCTGGCAATAAGGGCTTTACAAAAAATACTGTTCAAAAGTGCCAAAGTGTGCTAATTGGATTAAAATTGTCCTTTGAAGGACAAGATTTCCCTTTTATGTTCTGATCTTACGATAGCGTTGCAGCTTCATCCGTCGGTCTAAGGGGTCGAGAAAAGGGGATGACTCAATAAGGAATTCCGGTCTCAAAAAGGTACATTGTGAAATCTTTCTTCTTGACATCTAATTCTTACCATGATATTCGGATGTGCATTCAAACGGTAAGCTCAGAGGGGGGGCCAATTGAAGAGTTCATACCAGTCCACACGGAAAGCCTATCACTTTCCACACAATTATTCCTTTTAAAGAACAGAGCCCGCGCTCCGGGTGACTACGATCATGGTGTCGCCAGGCTGAAGCCCGTTTCGTAAAAGGAACGATGGACAATGAACAAGAGGGATGATACACTGCTCATCGTTTATCGTTTAACGTACATCATCACTTAACTTTATTTTCTTCTGTAACCTTGACTTGCTGCAAAGAGTTATCTCATCAAACTTAGAGGGGGGCTCAAGTGAGAAAAATTCTTTCCTGCCTTGTCGTTGTACTTTTACCTCTCCTTTTCTCAACAGTCATTACCCAAGCCTCTGATCAACGTCCTGAAAAAGACATTCAGGGCTACCTCGGCCAGAGCAAAGCGATTCTTGAGCAAATGGGTAAGAGGCTTCAATCCGGGAGCCCGATCAGTGATCAACTTGCGAGCTTGAGAACCTTAGCTGAAGGGATCAAGGCATCCCACCTCCTAATGATGGAGCAGTTCAGGCTGCGGGAAGAGAGAGTGGGCGGTCATGGGGCAAAGGCTCTGGAGAGACATAGGGCCATGTCCGAAAGCTACAGAAAGGCCGTTGAAGAATACTTAAGCCTCCTTGAAGACCTCCTCAGGCAGAAAAGTATTAACCTCACCACCCTTGACCGTCTTAAAGCAATGCTTGATCAAATCCTGCACGTAAAGAAGAGGCCGATTCTCGGGAGCCTTCCATACAAAAACCTAAACTACCCATCGAAAGAACCCAGTTCAGAGCCTCCCATCAAGCCTGCCTATAAAGGTGGGAACAAAACCTTGACCGCAGAGGACTTAAAGAGCATAGCCGAAGCTCCCATTACCGAGGGAATCGCAAACCTCTCCCAATCGCTCAACTGGAATCCTGTTTCTATTTACGAATGGGTGAAGAACAATATCGAAACGGAGTGGTATTGGGGGTCGATGAAGGGAGCCGAGGAGACATTGAGTCAGAAATCCGGCAATGACTGTGACCAGGCCTCTCTTCTGATTGCCTTGCTTCGGGCCTCAGGGTTTCCTGCGAGATATGTAAGAGGAGTAATTGAGTTCTTTCCCGATGTTGAGAAAGCCAAGAATCTGACAGGGATTACCGATCCGACAAAGATTGCAGAGTATTTTCAAAAAGCAGGGATCCCCTTTCAGCCTGTTGTCGCAGGCGGAAGGATATCGAACTTTCAGATTGAGCACATCTGGGTGGAGACCGAGATACCCTATGCCAACTACCGGGGCGCGCCCTTGGATCAGCAAGGAAAGACGTGGCTGGGGCTGGATACAAGCGTCAAACCAACAGGCTATACCTATAACACACCCATCGAGCTTCCCCAGGATCTCTCTCTCCTCAACGCAAGAGATGGATACCTGAGTGGAGTCCAAACTCAGACACCGCTTGAATATTTGAAAGCTTATATCAACTCGCAGCTTGCGGCCCGAAATCCTCCACTCTTAAATCGTGACTCTCAACCCGCAACGTACAATGACCTCCTGCGCACCAAGACACTGATCCCCGAAGTGATGAACATCCTTCCGGCGAGCATGCAATACCAGCAGGTAAAGATCACCCGTGAATATACGGAGGTTCCTGACGAACTGAAACATAAGGTGAGGTTTACTGCTCGCGACCCGAAACTTCCAACAGACAGCCCTGAGCTGTTCAGCGTCGAGTACGACATCTCCTATCTTTCCAATCAGAAGGTGGCACTAAGCTACGAGCCTGAGAACATCGAGGATCAGGAGATCATCAATTCCTATGGCGGGTTGGATAACACGCCTGCCTACCTGGTCAGGCTTAGGCCTGTTTTGGGGATCAACGGGGAAAGAATGGTTGTGGGTAGGGATGGTCTGCCCATGGGAGCAGATTATACGCTTACACTTGAGATCATCTCTCCTAATGGCACGGAAAAGATCACCAATACCCATATTATCGGGAATCTCTCAGTCGTTGGAATAGTATCACAAAAAGCGATCAATATAGCGTCGGGGTTTACCCCCGACGAGAAAGATGCCGAAGAGATCCTCTTTGAGGAAGCGATAAATTATATCGATCGCTGGAATAAGGCAGAAGAAGAACTCGCCTCACTGCTTCAGTTTTCAGTCACCAGGCCGATTCCTACCGTTATCACCCTGGGAGGGGTCATTGATGTGACTTATCTTCTGGATACGCCTCATGAGTTTAATTGGAAAGGGGTATTTGTAGATGCGAACCTAAGAGTCATAGAGTCGGTTTGGAGTGTAGCGTCGGGGTTTACCCCCGACGACAAGCAGAAGGTGTTTATGACGCTTTCTGCTCTTCAGGGTTCGATACTGGAGGACAGGATTTTTGAGGACGATTTTCAAGTGGAGGGTATCTCCACTGCAAAACTGTTTGGTCTTGCGCATAGCATGCAACCGGCGACAGAAATTCTAACAATCGACAAATCCAATATAGACGAGATTCTTCCCACTCTTTCATTTGATCAAAACATCAAAGAAGACATTCAGAATTCAGTCAATCAAAATTTAGCAATCCGCATTCCCTGCCTGCCGCAGGCAGGCGCAACCGCAATCCAATATGAGGATTGGACAGGGATCGGCTATCTCAAAGAGAACCCCAGTACCGGTGAATCGGGCTACATGCTCTCAGGCATGATTGCCGGAGGTATGACCGCCTGGGGAATAGATAAGTGGCCTGCATACTATGCTGATACACTCTCAAATTCAAACTCTGAGCCGCCGAATCAAGACCCCACCTCAGCCACTTCGATTCAGAAAATAACCAAAACCGATCTCCAGAAGGGAAAGGTGGGACAGCCGCTGGATCTGCCTCTCCAGATAATAGTCAGCGACAAAAAGAACAAACCCGTGTCCCAAGCGGAGGTGACTTTCACCATCAAGGCAGGAGGAGGCAAATTCTCAGATGGCTCAACCACGTCTAAAGCAAAAACAGGTGGGGACGGTATCGCATCAGTCCGGCTCATCCTTGGGCAAAAGACCTCAGACAATCCTACCTTTGTTCGTGAACAAGACATTAACAAGCCCAATGTTCAGCAGGTGGGCGAAAACATAGTGGATGCCTCTCTTCCTCCCGGCACAAAAATTACGAAGCCCTTTACAGCTTATGGATTTCCCGGAGATGCCACTCAGATAAAACAGACGGGAGGAGATGGCTGGCGGGGTCCGATCTTGAGTTTTGCCGGTTTCGTATCCGCGATGGTTCTAGATCAGTATGAAAATCCCATATCCAATCTTCCTGTAACCTTCGGTGTTCTACCAGCAACCGACAAGTCCACTTGTAGCAATCCTAATCAAGACGTCAGACAGGCGGTGTTAGTCAAGAGAGAAGATCCTTGTTTGAAGAGCTCACCCACATTAGGACAGTGTGCCAGCGCCGCCTCATCGTTGGTAGAGGAGACTGACAGTAAAGGGGCATTAGTTCAGGTCATTCTTGGAAGTATTCCACAGGCAGAATATCCGATCACGGCGGGATCGGGCGGCTTTAACACCATATTTCGACTCTACACCAATCCCTTTGGAAATTGCAGCGGAAACGATAGCCCTTCGATTCAGTTCTCGCTTGAGACCGTTTATCTTTCGGACAGCTATGGGAATAACATCACTGCGGGGAAGATTGGGACGAAAATACCGGTTCAAGCAAAGATTCATTTTCTCAAGGAGGGAGAGACAGAAAATGAGATTACTATAAATTGTAATGAGGGGCCACTTACTTGTAAACAAATAGTTGGCAACAGGCAATACTCCAGAGTGACCTACTTCCTTTCGTCTTCAGTCACCTTTGCCGGACAGGCAGGAATGGCTCAAGGGAATGGGATTTACTCCTCTGCATATACGCTCCAGCCGGGGTTTAACCGAATAAACGTTGAGGGTAAGGCGACCACGGACTACAGGTGGACAGAGAGGATTTGTCCTGGCACGTGTAATAGGCGCAGCAGTGTTGTTGAAAGGAGCGACGTTACAGCTATAGGAGTCTACGGTGTGGATATTCAGGTTGACCCGACGCCCATCGTCATAGTGGATGAACAGGGATATGCGGCGAATGACTATACGATCAATTACACGATCACACCCCCGGAATACAAAGCTCTGTTAGCCTTTCTGTTTATCTATAAAGATGGAGAGCTTATTGCCACTCTCCCGACAGAAGCAAGCGGCGAAGGCATTGGCACGATCTCCAGAGGGTTTCAATTCGATCTGAACAGCAAGTATCAGGCGGAAGTGGTGCTCAATCCAGGGACCGGTGTGGAGATCAGGAGTGACAGAGTTCCTATTACACTCGTTCAAGAAAACATTGCCAACAGGCCATTTACTGTTGAGAGGACGGATATCATCAGCCAGTTCGATTCCGGAGTGCCGAGCAGCCCGTTCTACGATGAGTACAGGACCTATAAATTCAATGTCACAACATCGGCAAAGGCTTCGCTAAAAATATTTGAACGCGACTCATCCCTTGAAAAAGCAACCGTTATTCCTGAGACCTCTCTTGCGCTGGGAGAATACCGATTCGTCGTCGATTATACAACGATTCTCAATGCCGGCTTCAGTCCAATTTTGGATCCTTCGTTTGATATGGTACTGGAAATAAAACCGGACGACGGATCCAATCCCCAAATCATTTATTATCCGGGTAAAATGTCCGAGGTTACCCGGGGCAAGATGCTGGGCCAAGTCGTCGTTCACGATGTTCTGATTCAAGACGGCTCATTGAATCTCTCACGACAGGACGTTGCACTGAAAGGACGGGGACCTCAGCTTGCCTTCACACGAAGCTATAATAATCAATCATCGGGAAAGGGCTTCAAACCCCTGGGTGAAGGCTGGAGCCACAGCCTCGATATGAGGCTCTATCCATTGAGCTCGAATCAAAGCGGCTCTGACCCAGTGCCAGCATGGGTTACTAAATTAAAGGGGAGATTCTATACGACAAGCGATGTGCCGAATACCTTGGAGGGCTGGACGCTCGTCAGCGTAAATGGCACAACCTTCAAAAAAATCGATAACACTTGGTACGCCGAGCGTGGCCGCCATGGCACCCTGAGAGAAGAGGGCGGAGACTTTATTTATACGTCAAAGGACGGTACCGAGTATCGCTACGATTACCCGGCAAGCCTGAAGAGCGAAACCCATGTCAAGACCATTCAGGACAGGAACGGTAATGTGACCACGTTCAACTATGATTCCACCGATAGATTGTTGAGTGTGGTCGATTCCGTTGCTTGTAAGTTTGAATTTACTTACGAAGATGTGCCTGCGGGGATGAGCACGGATAATTCGCGGCTTATGAAGTTGACGGGACCGGATGGAATCGAACTGCTATTCACTTATAACAAACAGGGCTACCTGGAGAGCGTCACGCGGGAAGCCCGGGTTGAAACATATCAGTATGCGGCAGAGCCCGGGATAGCGTTGGGCGACTACAATCTCGTGAAGACCACCGACACAAACAGCCACAGCTATCTCTACGAGTACTACGGTCCGAATGAAGTGGATCCCAATCTGAGCCATTTTGTTAAGGCATTGAAGTCGCAGGATGTTGTCAAAGAGGTTCAGTACCCCGATGGGAACACTGCCCAGTTTCAGTATAATGTCCAGACGGCCAACAAACGAATCGTTACGGATCTTCGCGGGAACGATACCAGCTATACGCTCAATTACTTCGGAAACCCGACACGTATCGAGGAGCCGGGCGGAAGAGTGACGTCCATGACCTGGTCCATCGACGAGGGTAAATCCGACAACGTCATAACGTCGAAGACCGACCCCCGCGGAAACACAACCTCCTACAAATACGACAGTACGGGCAATATCACCCGTGAGACAGACCCCTTTGGCAAATCGACCGCGACGGCATGGAACCAGAAATTCAGCGTGCCCGAAAGCCGCATAGACCGGAACAATATCACCGAGACCTGGCATTACGACGACAAAGGGAATCTCGAATGGTATGAAAACGGAGACGCCAAGCGTACGAACTACACTTACTACACCACGGGCGAGCGCCAGAGCATGACCGATCCCCGCGGGAAACAGACGACCTATACCTATGACCAGTGGGGAAATCCCGACACAGTCACAGAACCCGAAGGCAGTGTGACGGATTTCGATTATGATATTCGGGGCCGGCGCATCGCCGTAACCGATCCCAAGGGGAATAAGACCGAATATACGTATGATGCGCTCGATTACCCGAGGAAAATCATTTATCCGGAAATCAGTCCCTACAATCTCCCATCCGGCTCGACAAACATTCACGAATTTGAATATGACCCAGTGGGCAATCTTCTCAGCGAAACCAACCGTGTCGGCCTGAAGCTCGACTACATCTATACGCCCGGGAACCAGGTTCAAAGGATCACTCGGACCATCGGGGGAACGAAGACCTTCGACTACGATCCAAACGGAAACCTCCTGTCTGAGACAGACTGGAAGGGGGTCGCTACTACCCATGCCTATAATACATTGAACCAGCGCATTTCGACCACAAACCGCCTGGGCAACACCATGTCCATGTCTTATGACCTGAACGGCAATCTTTCAAAGGTTACGGATTATGAAAGCAGAGTAACGGATTACGAATACGACAAGCTCAATCGGCTGACCGATACCTGGCAGCCTGCACTCGAAGGTCAAAGCCGTGGAAACATCCACAATTCCTATTATGACGAGGCCGATCCCAAGACCAACCTAAAGACCGAGACCGATCAGGAAGGCCATACCACTGCCTATGAATACAACGGCAGACACTTGCGCACAAAACGGACGAATGCTTTGAACGATGTCTATACCTGGGAGTATGACGACAGCGGCAATTTGATTAAAGAGACCGACGAGGAGGGAAAGTACACCCAGTACGGATACGATGGCCAGAACCGCCGGACTTCTCTAACCCGGATGGGCAACATCGTGACCACCTACCGGTTTGATGCCAACGGCAACCAGACCCATCTTATCGATGCCCTCAATCGGGACACCGAGACCCGGTACGACGAGTGGAACCGCGCCTATCAAGTCATCGATGCGGATAGCTATATCACGACGACCGAATTTGACGGAGAAGGAAAAAGCGTCAAAGTCACTGACGGGAACAACCATGTCCGAAGCTCGACACGGGATCAAAGAGGTTTAATCCTCGCGGCAACGGATGGCGAAGGAAATACGGCCCGATATACCTACGACCAAAACAGCAATCTGGAGACCATAACTGACGCAAAGGGTTTTATTACCAGAAACGCTTATGATGCGGAAGACCGGCCGACAACCACGACAGAAGTCCTGGGCACTGACGACGAGAGGACAAAAGCTGTCCCTTCGCGCGACAAGATGGGGAATCCTCTTCAACTGAAAGACTTCAACGGAAACATTACAACCACCGAATACAATGCCCTTTACCTGCCGAGCAGAGTTTTTGATCCTGCGCCGTTCGATTCGCAGTTTACCGAGACCACTTACTACAAGACAGGAAAAGTCAACACAGTCAAAAACAGACGCGGTTACGCTACCACGCACGAGTACGACGCCTTGAACCGAGAGATAAAAGTCACAGACGCTAAGAGGCAAACCGTTGAAACCACATATGATAAGGCTGGTCATGTTAAGACCGTCAAGGACAAGCGCGGTATTGTCACCGAGAACTTCTATGACGATCTTTACAGACTGATTCGGGTTGAAAAGGCCGGAATAAGGCTCAAAACCAACGAATATGACGATGTCGGGAATCTCACTGGGGTTATTGACGCCAATGGCAACCGTACTGGCCACACTTACAACAAACGGAATCTCCTCGAAACGACCACTTATCCCGATACCTTCACCGAGAAGCGTACTTACGACGGTGTGGGGAACCTTCTGGCCCTGACCAATGAAGAAAACAAAATCACGACTTACACCTACGACAAGGAGAACCGCCAGACTTCGGTCGAGTTCGAAGGTGAAAAAACTGTTAAAGCCTATGATGCCATAGGCAATCTGATCTCCATCATCAGACCCAAAGGCAATGTCCGGGCAATGACCTATAATGGCCTCAAGCAGTTGATCACGGTGATAGACGCTCCAGGAGATCAAACCAGTCTTAACCTGACTACCCGATATGGATACGACGCCAACGGCAACCAAACACATCAGTACGATGCCAAAGGAAATCATGTTGAGTTCACCTACGATTCTCTCAACCGGAAGACCCAGCACATTCAGCATAAGGCATCGGGTGACCTTACATCGAAATTTACCTATGACGAGGAAGGAAACCTCAAATCGACAACCGACCCCAAAAACCAACAGATTGCTTATACCTATGATGAGCTGAACCGGCAGAGCAATGCCTACCATCCGAATGTGGCTTCTCCGTTCAATCAGATCACCAGGATCTATACGGAATACGATTCAAACAATAGCGTTACGATGATTATTGAGACCAAGACCGGGCCGGATGGCTCGACAATTACCGATACCACAGTCAACCATTACGACAACTTCGACCGCCTCGATGGCAGCAACCAGCGTGGCCTGACCATTGATTACGCTTACGATAACAATGGCAATCGCACTCAGGTGTCAACGCCTGCAGGCTCCACGATCTATGCCTATAACAGTAGGAATTGGCTTTTCACGGCCAGGGACAACGAATCACGGACCACGTCCTACACTTATTATCCGGATGGAAAGAAGGATACAATCACCTATCCGAACAACACCAGTGCCAAATATACCTATAAGCCTACTAACCGGATAGAAACCATCACCCATAAATCAGGCGCGTCTACCATCTCAAGCTTCGCTTACGATTACGATAAGAATGGCAATCGGATTTCCCAGACCGAGGTTCAGAGTGGCGTGACCGAAACAACGGCGTGCAATTACGATGCCACTGATCGGCTGAAGGATTATACGATCACCAGTGGTAGCAATACCACGCTCACGGAATACACCTTTGATGGATATAATCATAAAACCGAAAAGGTCACGAATGTCACTCTGAACTCTGTACTGAGCACCAAGAACTATTTTTACGATGAAACTAACTGGCTGACAAGGATCGATGACACAATCGCCGGGAATAGCATCACCTACGCCTACGATGAAAATGGCAACACGATTAACAAAATTGAGAGCGCCTTGCCGGGCCAGGATACTGATTTCGTATACGACTCTCGCAATCAACTCGTTCAGGTTACAAGGGGATCAACTGTTCTCGGCCAGTATGATTACAACTCCAAAGGCTTGAGAGTCCGACACCGATTGAGTGAACGAGGTGATGTCGATTACTACTACGACGATAATGCCGTCATTGAGGAACACAATGCATCAGATAATAGCTTAATTGCTCATTATCGTTATGCTGACCGTCTTCTCTCTCTGAACTCTGCACTCGGAACTCAGTACTATCACCACGACGGTCTCGGCAGCACCGTCAACCTCACTACCGACACTGGCGCTGTCCAGGTCAGTTACTTGCTCGATCCCTGGGGCCATATCCGCGGGCAAGCAGGTGATAGCATTAACCGCCACATCTTCACAGACCACGAATATGATGGGAATACGGGATTGATTTACTTTGGCGCGAGGTACTATGATCCAGACACAGCAAGATTTATTACACAGGATGCATATCTTGGAGAAAACGACACCCCACCAAGTCTGAATAGGTATTTGTATGCTTACTCAAACCCGACAGTTTTTATTGACTTGCAGGGTTATGTCACTGAAGAGGCTATAGAAAATGTTAAACAGGAAGAAGGAGCCTATTGGGCGCCAGAATTTGCAAGGATTATCCAGAAATATTCGGGATTGAATATACCGGCTGAGCAATTTGCAATGTGGACGACCACGGAGTTAATGACTGCTTCCCTAGGGGTGACTATTATTGAGACGGCAAATGGTATGTACGAGTTTGGGAGGCGCATTTTTAGACAAAATGGCGAGGTGAGCAAATTTTTTAAGCAGCACGAGGAATATGCAGACATGATTGATGTACAAATCTCTCATGGCCATAAGGTCGACCCTAAGTATTTTAGTGATCCAAAATTCCGAGAAGCATTTGTCGACTATGCTAAGGTCAACCCCAATGCAATCAACGTTCAATTTGATATTCCAGCAAAAGGCCTAATCGATGTGCTTGGAACAAAAGAAGGACAATCAGCAATTAAAAACTGGTTTAAACAAGAATTCGACTTCACAGACGAGTCTGTAAATTTTGCCGAAAGATCTAAAAGAGCATGGAACTTGTCCCTTGCCCTGTATACAGTAGGCCAAGTTGCTAAACCCATGGAGGAAGGATTGCGCAACTTTGGGAAGGCTGGGTCATTGTCTGGTGGGGGGGAATCATCAATTATGAGATTTAAACCAAATATTATGAAAAGTGTTGAAGCGATTGCAAATCCCTTGCCAGAAAATAGTACTTTTGTTCGCGTTATGCCGAAAAAATATGCTGAGGCATTTCTTAATGGAAAGGGAAACTTAGGAAGTGGGACAGAGGAAGTATTTATCAGTGCTGTTGATGATTTAGCTAAGGCAACAACACGTGCGGGTGCTCAACAAAGGCTTTCATTGTTTCGGGATGTTGAAGGCACATTGCCAAATACTTCGGGGGATGTGATGGTAAAATTCAAATTGCGAGACGTAGAAAAAGTTGGTGTTAGATCTCCAATTGAAACTGTACCATCAAGGGGATATGGGTTTAAACCCGGGGGAAGAACTGCGGGGGGAGCTAGAGAATGGATCATTAACAATGGGACTGCACACGAATTAGGGGCATATGAAATAGAAATAATCCCACTGAGGTGAATTTATGTGTAAATGCAAAGAACTAAGAGATTCATATGAAGGTCTTAGAGTTGAAGATATTCCAGAGTTATCTTCAAAATTGAGGGAAATAGAAACGGACTTTAAACGTTGGGAGACCATTTATGTTTGCATCGAATGTGGCCAGAAATGGTTGGAAAAATATGTTTCAACAGGACATGGTGACGTTCCCAAAGTCTATAAGGCAAAGTAGGCAAGGCAGGATCTAGGCTTCCGGCAGAGCATCATAAGGGAGCCAACGGGGTCAGGTCTCAACATTTGACAGACTCTAATTAGGAGATAACGAGGGTGTCGCGCCCATTGAGGATTCAGTATCCGGGAGCTTTCTATCATGTGACCTCCCGGGGGAATGAAAGAAAGATGGTATTTCAAAGCACCCGAGACAGAGAGAAATATCTCTCTTATCTTGAATCGGCCCATGAGCGATACGGGGCTGTTGTTCATACCTATTGTTTGATGGGAAATCATTACCATCTTCTCCTCGAGACACCAAGAGGTAATCTCTCACAGATTATTCATCATATCAATGGAGCATACACAACCTACTTCAACATCAAACGAGATCGTTCTGGGCATCTCTTTCAGGGCCGATTTAAAGGGATTCTCGTTGAGAAAGATGCTCATTGCAAGGAATTATCTCGATATATTCATCTCAACCCGGTGCGAGCAGGTATCGTGAAAAGTCCTACAGAATATCCCTGGTCGAGTTACCGATACTTTATAGGGAAAGACAAAAAGCCGCAATGGTTAACGACGGAATTAGTTCTTGGGGACTTTGGTGGTGAGAGGAGGAAGGGATACAGACGGTATAGGGAATACGTGGAAAGAGAAGTAAGCAAGGAGCTGGAAACCCCTTTCAAAAGAGTCATTGCGTCCACATTTTTGGGCAGTGAGGAGTTTATCAACAACATCAGAATGGAATATCTGGAGAAAAAGAAGGTAGACAGGCGGAACATTCCAGCGATCAAGAGACTTCTAAGAGGACCTTCTCCTGAGGAAATTGAGAAAACAGTACTTAAGGTTTTAGGGAAAGATCACGCTCTATACAAAAAGATATGTATTTACCTAAGTCATCAACATAGTGGGATCAGCCTTGATGAGATTGGGGCGCACTTTGGGATGAAGGGAGGTGCGGTCAGCCAGTTGATCAAGAGATTCAAGGAAAGGATAAAGGGGGATAAAAACTTGAAGAGAATCCTTAGCAGAATCAAAGGGGATGGGTTGTCAAATGTTGAGACCTGACCCCTATTGCCTGTAGGAAATGAGAGAAGGACGGTATTCCAGAGCAACCGAGATAGAGAAAAATATCTATCCTATCTTGAATCGACCCATGACCGATATGGGGAGGGAACGTAGAGGGGTCAGACCGCAACATTCAACAAGGTGATGAACGACAGGGAGGGGTGTAGGGGTGGTGAGTTGGGGTCAGCCATTGACTCTTGACAGAATTCAAAAGTGATACGTGAAGAGATTGAGAGTAGGCTGCTGTAAGGGCGGACGGGGGCAGGTCTCAACGGGCTGTTGCGCAGAACGGGTTGCAGGCTGCTGCCTAGAAGGATTTTCTTCAAGGAGGTAAACATGTTTTTTCGCATTTTTTGTTTAATGGGTGCTGTCTGCTTACTTTTTGCTAATCCTGTATTTGCTCAAGACATTCAGGTTTTGAAGATCTCTGCGGAGGATGAAACCGCGACGGTTAGAACTGCTGACGGGAAGACCAGGATGATCAAGACGGGGGATGTAATAAGTAAAGATGAGTTCAGAGTGCAGGGTTCAGAGCCTGAAAAACAAAGTGCAGAGTACAAAATTCAGAGTGCTGGGTCTAATAAAGAAAGTTCAGAGTTCAAAGTACAAAGTGCGGGACTAAGGGTAACTGAAATATCTGAAGGAAGAATTGTGCTTGAAGAAAGGACGAACAAAGGGATAGAAACGGTCATTATGCGGGTAGAAAACGGAAAACAGAAAATGGAGAGGATAAGCAAAGTTCCGGAAAGTAAGCCGATACCTTATCAGTAAGGGGGAAGGTAAAAAAGTACAAAGTACAGAGTACAAAGTACCAAAGCACAAAGTACAGAGCACAGGGTACAGAGTACGAAATACCAAGTACAAAGTGCAAAGTACAGAGTACCAGAGTACGAAGTACAGACTACAGAGGAGAAGATGGGGGCAAATAGGTTTGAGGATTTGATTTTTTGGCAGAAGGCGAGAGAATTGACCAAATCTGTATATTCGTTCACCAACAAGGGAGATTTTAAGAAAGATTTTGGCTTAAGAGATCAGATTCAACGATCTTGCGTTTCTGTAATGTCGAATATAGCTGAGGGATTTTGTCGAGGAGGAAATAAGGAATTTATTCAGTTTTTATTTGTGGCGAGGGGTTCTTTGGCAGAAGTCCAATCGCAATTATATATATCAAGAGATTTGGATTATATTTCGGACATAGAATTCAAGAAAGCATATTCTTTAACAGAAGAAATTTTTAGATTAATCGGCTCGTTTATACAGAAAACAAAAATCACAGGAAAACAAGGTCTGAAATCTATTTGAGGTCTGAAGGATTTGTGTCCGGATCTGTACTATGCACTCTGAACTATGAACTAGGTACTATGTACTCTTGACTCTGAATTGAGTGCCAAGACTGAGGGGGGGCAAGAATGAAAACGAAGAAGATCGAGCCTACAAGACAAGATAGGCGACTCGGAATCTACAACTCTTATATTGTTTTTCTCATCTTTTTGTTATTCCTCCCATTGTCGTTCAATCATTTTGCCTATGCCCAGGATTTTACTGCCCAGACCATTGGGGATATTGGCAATGTCACCGTAATGGAGGTGACAGGTACCTATGATGCCAAAAAACCCGATGGGTCGACCAACTTGACCCCAAGACAGGTCATCGCAAAAGAGTTTTTCAGAGTCCACAAAGACGATTGCGATTTCCTTGTCATCTTCTCCAATTTTAATTTCCAAATGCCCGAATCCGAAGCAGCCGCTTTTTACCACGGCGTGAGGAATGATATTCAGGGGATTGGGCAGACTCTTTTCGATGAAACCAGTTATTACGGGAGTAATGGAAAGCTTCAGGGAACCATCGACATGGGAAACATTGCCAACCTCGTGTTGGATCCTCTCGATCCCCAATTTGAAGAAACCTTCTATATCCTGGCCCATGAACAGATGCACCGGTGGGGCGCCTATGTGAAATACAAAGACCCAACGGGAAATATCAGTGATGCCCTCCTCGGGAGAGAAAAGAGTCACTGGAGTTTTTTGCTCGATTCAAGAGCTTCGGTGCTTTACGGAAACTGGTGGCAGGCAAATAGCGATGGCACGTTTACCTCCATCGACAAAGGAAAATATTACAGTCCTCTCGATTTATATTTGATGGGACTATATGGCCGGACACAAGTCCCTCCCATGCTCCTCATTGAGAACGCGAACATTGACCCGGCGAGACTATCAGAAACCGGGGTCACCATTAACGGAATAGCTCATTACATCTCCATCGATGACATTATTGCTGCCGAGGGAGAAAGGGTTCCCAATTCATCCGCGTCTCAAAAGACTTTTAAGACCGCATTCATATTTATCACTTCCCCAGGCACATTTAAAGAGGATGTTCTCTATGGAATCGAGCAGCTACGAAGCGGCTGGGTCACCAGGTTCTCCATCCTTACAGATGGCCAGGCGATTGTAGAAGTAGCTTCAACGACAAAGGAAGTGATACCGATCAACCCCGGTCCTCCGGAGCCTCCCCCCACACCGAGAACCATTCCGCCGAATATTAATGACGGCGTGACATGGCTGATGAACAACCAGAGGCCGGATGGAAGCTGGATGGATTTGCCTCAGACAATGGAAAGGGATACGGCGGAGACTGTCCTTGTTTTAAAGGATTTTGATTTTGCCCAAACGAATTATTCCAATGGACTTCAGTGGCTGAACGGGACCTATTCGGAGAACCTGGACTACCTTTCAAGAAAAATCGAGGCTCTTGTGCAATCCGGACAGGGTGTTTGGACATTGATCACCGATTTGGTTTCAAGGCAGAATCCGGACGGTGGTTGGGGAAGTACCAAATACTATCTGAGCAATCCTGAGGATACGTCTTTTGCTTTAAAATCGCTTGCCCTGACCGGTTATCAGGATCAGACTACCATGGCGAAGGCCATCGAGTATCTCAAATCAAAGCAGAATACGGATGGAGGATGGGGTGGTGATGATGAGGGAAGCAGCGTTCAGGTAACGGCAAATGCGCTCCTATCCTCCAATGCATACCGGACAGCGTTTTCACTCGAAGAGCAGATCACGCGCGGAACGACGTGGCTCATTCAAAGACAGAATGGCGACGGCGGGTTTGGGAATAGCCCGAGCACTGTTTATGACACGGCGATTGCAGTGTTGAGTCTGAAAGAATTGGGTGCGTCGAGTGAAATCATCAATCCGGGTCTGAACTACATCCTCCGTCGCCAGTCGGAAGACGGAAGCTGGAATGGAAGCCCTTACGAGACCGCCCTGGCATTGAGGGCTGCATGGAGGGCTTCACTCGATCCAGACTTGTCCATCGTACCTGAGGATGTCAGCTTCTCCCCGCCCTTCGTGAAGAGTCCGCCGACAGACCTTGTGATCACTGCAAAAATAATGAACCTCGGGCGGACGAGTGTCCCCCAGGCGAGAGTCGTGCTCTACGACGGAGCGTTAGCAGATACAAACAGGGTGGGTGAGCAGGTCCTGGGCTTTCCCGGGCAATCCCAGGTGGTGGTTACGTTCCTATTGACGATTAATGACGCCCAGGAACATCGATTCTATATTTCTTTGGACCCGGAAAACCTGGTCAAGGAATCCGATGAATCGAACAATGTCGCCTTGGCCGTCTGGGGAGCAGCCTCTGGTCCGGACTTATCCATAAAATCTTCGGATATTACCTTCTTCCCGCCCGCAATCAAGAGCCCGCCGTCAACCGTTGAGATTCATGCGACGGCGTGGAACCTCGGAAAGGCCGATGTGCCTCAGGCAACCATAACCGTTTACAAAGACGCGATCTCCCCGGCCAACAACGTTGGCGAGCAGAATCTGGCATTTCCGGGCCAATCAGCAGTTCCCATAACCTTCATCGTGACGATTCCAGACGCGAACGAGCATAGTTTCTATATCTCACTCGATCCGGACAATCTCATTCAGGAATCGGACGAGTCAAACAACGTTGCCTCAGCGCTGTGGAGGGTCAGCACGGAACCTGATTTATCGATCGAGAGTACAGACATAACCTTCACTCCCGCTTCCGTGACGAGTCTCCCGGCCACCGTTTCAATCTATGCGACGGTTTGGAACCTCGGCAAGACCGATGTGGCACAGGCCAAGGTCGCACTCTACGAAGGGTCCGTCGCAGATGCAAATAAGATAAGAGAACAACTCCTGGCTTTCCCCGGGCGGTCATCTGTCGCCTTCACCTTCACTTTAACCATCAAAGATGGAAACGAACATTTATACTATATCGTTCTTGACCCTGACAACCTTGTAGCAGATCCTATCAGGTCGAACAATACGGCGGCAAAGGTGCTCTATCCCGCAACAACTTATGATTTCGAGGTTCTCTCTTCGGATATTTCCGTTTCTCCGAATCCGGTGAATATGCTGAGAGATGTCAAGATCACAGCGAAGATCTCTAATAAGGGCACGATGAATGCTTATAATGTTCAGGTGAGGTATTACATCGATGACGTCGGAGGTCCTTTTGACATTGCGACCTCGACGGTAGATATCCCGGCAAACTCCACCATTTCCCATGTGATTACGTGGAATGCGAGCAAGGCAGGACAGAACCTCCCGGTTACTGTCTTCGTAGATCCGTTCAATTCATTTGATGAGATTTCGAAGACAAACAATAAAGCCTCTACGTCTTTGACAGTCAATGCATTGACAGACCCAAATCTCTCGGTTGTTTATCAGGATATCGTAATTATGCCTTCCCCTGGCAATGAGAGGGGAAATGCAAACATTTCAGCCCTCATTAAGAACGACGGGTATTCTCAGGCCTCCAGCATCGTCGTGAATTTCTACAAAGGGGTCCCCGGACAGGACGGAATACTCCTTGGTTCACAGACCATCCCTTCACTCAGCCCAGGAGGAAACATCAGGGTAGCCATCGATTGGAACTATATTATGGAGTCGGGGGAGAGACTGATCTATGTCCAGATCGACCCTGATAATCTGATAAAAGAGATCAGGAAGGACGATAACAGCGCCTTTACGACGCTCAAAATCCTCAGCCTTCCTGATTTTGCCATCTCAACCAATTCCATCGCCTTTAACCCTCCCGCTCCGAAGGACGGAGATACGGTAGCCATCAACGTGACCGTTCAAAACCAAGGAGAGCAGGGAGCTTCCAATGTTTTGGTCAGGGCGTCCGAAGGGGCCACGGTCATCGGCTCGCAGGTTATTCCTTCCATTTCAGGAAATTCTCAAGCCGTGGCCACTATCTCCTACAATACGACGGGGAAGAGCGGGTCACACCAGATCACGGTTGTGGTGGATCCTGATAACACGGTCTTAGAGCAGGGCAAGGGCAATAATCAGGCATCGCGAACCCTCGGTGTACAGAATGCCAATCTCTGGCTGACCGAGCCCTATATCTCTCCAAATGGAGACGGCGTAAAAGATAGCACCCAATTCTTTTTCAGGCACGACAATTCGCAGACCGTAAAGATCGCAGTGGTGAATGAAAAGGGCGAGGCCGTAAGGACGTTCAGCGGAGGTGGCCTTCAAAATACAAGTGCGGGCAATATTACGTGGGACGGAAAGAATGACAATGGCGTCGTGGTTGCCGATGGAGACTACCAGATAAAGATTCTCGGTTCTAACAACAATAACCTTGGGAGCTTATTGGTTGTGGTTGATAACAACCGATCGTCTTTGATAAAAGCAATCGGAACGAAATATCTTTTAAATCGAAATCTCACCTGCATGCTACCGGATATCGGATATTGGCAATGGTTTCCTGACGAGAGTGGAATCTTGTTCGATATTTCGCAAACAAATCGAAACACTCCTGAATATCCAGTGGGTCTTTATACCATGGCTCCTGACGGAGAAGATATTTTTAGAATTATTCCATGGGAATGGAGCACGGGCATCGATCCTCAATACGATTACTATACCTATAACTATGCATCATCTCCTGACGGAGGACAGGTTGCGTTTGAATTAACTAAGCTAAAAAGGTGTTCGAATTGCATTCAAGTCTGGGAATCTACTCAACTTTGGGTCGTTGACCGAAATGGCGGGAACCTGACGCTTCTTGATTCCTATGACCGCGAGCATTATTCTAATTTGTTTTTTGTAGGTGGGATCTATTGGTCTCCGGACGGAAAATATTTGAGCTACGACATTATAAGGCAAGATTATGCTCAGACAGTACTATGGGTTACAGATACTTCGGGCACGGGGAAAACCATGATCGATTCCTGTTCCAACGGCGGTATGTGCTTCTATCCATATAACACTAAATGGTCTCCTGACTCTAATCGAATCGCCTATATCAACGAGACCTGCGATGATAGTGGGAGCTGTGTTGAAAACGTATTGGTTGCAGACAAATCGGGAGCGAAAGCAAACATCTTAACGTTAAATGGATGTTGCATATATTCCTATCACTTGGAATGGATGAACAGCTCGAAGTTATGGGTTTCAAGCGACACGCTTACGCTCGTCGATACCAATGGAGCGGCGAATCCTATCAAAATAAGTGATGCGTTAGAAGGCTTCGCCTCTTTGTCACCGGATAAACAAAAAATTGCTTTCAAAACTTATGTTGGCGATACGCTGTCTCTTTATGTTTCAGATTCGGAAGGGAACCTCCAGAAACTTCACGAATACAAAAACAATAGTGAAGAATGCTTCTTATCTTCCGGCGACATCCTCTGGTCAGATGACGGGAGAAAAATCGCCACTACCGAAGGTAGTTATTCAGGAGGAGGAGAGCCGGCAATAGAATACAGAGTAGGAGAAGTTAGAAACTGTCCGGAAGAGAAATACGATTTGGTAATAATTGATTTGAACAGTCGTCAAGAGAGATCTTTTCCCGGCAGGTTTTGGCCTCAAAGATGGTTTCCCGATAACGATTTTCTCTTTGACGGGTCATCGGCAATCAATTCAGAGAATGGAGAGAGCATAACGATTCCAATAAACGCAAATTATGCCGAATTATCTCCGTTTGGAAGATTTCTTACCTATTATCAGAGTGTTGATCCATCCAGTATTTGCTATGGCAGAGCCAGTCAAGACTTATGGGCCACGAGTTCTCTCCTCAATCTAACTGCTGATTTAAAGGTTAAGAAAGAGACCTCTGCAATTACACTGAGGGGGACTGCGGTAGACCTCAATTTTGAAGGCTACGTTCTGGAGTATGCCGACGCTAAGAGTCCAACCGTCTGGAATCTGGTTGCTCCGGCGTCTAATGTTTCTGTGATCGACGACGTATTTACTACTTGGGTTCCGCCCTATGAGGGGATTTTTTATGTAAGATTGACAGTGTGGGATAAAGCGGGCAATGTAGCCCAAGATAGAAAAAGAGTTTCCTGGGGGCTTTCTGCCAGCATAACAAACCTGTATAAATCGCTTGAGTACTTCTCTCCAAATGGCGACGGTGTGAATGACACGGTGGAGGTCCATTACAAGGTCCTTGAGCCTGTTCATCTTGAGTTCAACACCTATGATGAAAATGATAATTTGAAAAGGACTTTCCTCAAGGACTATATTCTCCCGGGAGAGGACTTTATCACATGGGACGGGAAGGACGAGAACGGAAGAGTGGTATCGGATGGAACATACAAATTGAAAGTCTTTGATTACGAGTTCTTCGTAAAAGTCGATAATACGGTCCCCAGCACGAAGATTGTACTGAGCGATTTGTATTTCAATAACGGTTTAAGCACAGTAGATTTAAGCGGACACGCTTTTGATCAACATATCAAAAACTGGGTCATCGAATATGGCGAAGGAGATAACCCGCAAGAATGGTATGAACTGTTACGAGGAGATGACAACCTTATAGAAAAAGACGAAGAGGGAAACCCCATTCTGAATCCGATAGGGGATGTGACGATAAAATCGTTTATCGAGGCAGACGTAGAGTTCCATGTGGGAAAGAAAATAAGGATTACGGCAGAGGATCTCGCAGGAAACAAGGCAACTGCCATCACAAATTTCCTCGAAGAGATATTCGTTGTAAATGAATGGGATGGGGCGGGAATTGAACTTGAAAGAAGCGATAACCAGACAGGCTTTGAAACAAAGGAACCCCTCCCTGCTAATCTCGCAAGGCCAGGAATCCATTCCCTCGCTACACTCGAAACGATCAGGCTACCTATAGTGGAGATGAGCGTCCAGTATTGGAGGAATCGGCAGTGGTTTGACAGTCCTCCTGTCTTAGATCCGCCTTCAGGCGTGGTCCAGTTGAAATGGGATAACTCGGCCTTAAAGATACAGGAAGGGTATGCTGTAAGGGTCAAAGCAACCGACGTCAACGGCCAAGTATATTTTTCAAATTCCATTTATACGGAATCGTTATTCAGTATTGGAATAGATTGTAACCTTATTCCCCCTTCATTAATTGCAACCAATGCACTGTATGAAAAGCTTCAACTACTTAAATTTCAAGCAAAAAGTGCAAATGATCTCCGCTATGCTGATTGGACG
The DNA here is from genome assembly GCA_963765435.1 of uncultured delta proteobacterium. GTDB lineage: Bacteria > Desulfobacterota > BSN033 > BSN033 > UBA1163 > UBA1163. The sequence continues at coordinate 628,953 of CAVXWK010000001.1, read as the reverse complement.
GATTACAAAGTCTATGATTCAGTAAGAGGTGATTTCATTCCCGAGAATAAATTTATTCCACCTTTGCCTAATGTTCAACCCGGGATGAAATACAGTCTCAGAATGATAGGTACAGGAGTTAGCGGCAAAACATATGTCAGTACTACAGCTGAGTATCCCTTTGTGTGTCCAGGCGGAAAAGTTGGTGGTGGGTTAAAGGTTGAAGTTTCTTACAATAATGTGGATTGTGGTTTGATCGCAGGTGAAGCTACAGTAAACGCGATTCCCACAGATCAGCTGATGAGCCATGTTTCTTCCTTTAGAACACTGGAGTATTCTATCCGCAAACCAGAAGGCCTTCATCTCTTGCGTGAATTCGATTTAACCCGGGAAGGATGGGGGAGTGTAGAGATTGATACGTCTCAAATGCCCGAAGGGAGTTATCCCGTGGAGGCTATTCTTAGCTATTTGGATCTGAATGGAAATGTGGCTTTAGCTTCAGGCTCAGAATCTATTGTGGTAGACCGTGTTCTTCCTACTGCACGGATTACTTATCCCACACCATCACTTCGAGTGTGCCCTGTGAAGTTTTCTGGCCTCGATGGGAGTAACTGGTATGGAATTCCTGTTGAAGGTGTGGTAGCGGACAATACCAGTGTCAGGCAGAAAGGGGTAGGGTTTTATTACGGGGTGGGTGAGAATCCTGCAGGATGGCAGCCTGCCAATGTCGCAGATTTACATTACCCTATCTCCGGTAAACTTGGCACTTGGAATATTACGGGGCTTAAGGATGGGACGTATTCACTTAAGCTCAAAGTTGTAGATATTTCAGGTAATGTAAGCTGCTACACAACGAGCTTTTCTTTCGACAATGTCGTAGAGATTCCTGCACTCAGAACAGACAAGGTTCTCTTCTCACCGAATGGGGATGGCCTTCTTGATGATGCGGAAATAGATTACGAAATAGATGAATACGCTATCGTGGATGTTAAGGTATTGAAACTGCTAAAGAATCAGAATGGAACACACTCCCTCGATTCGACGGTTATAAGAACAATTGTCGCAGGGCAACAGCATCTTTCCGGGAATGAAGCTACCTCATGGGATGGAAAGGATGACTCCGGCGCGGTTGTTCCTGACGGTTTATACGGCATTGCTGTCTTTGCAACAGATTCCTGCGGAAACACGAATATGAAGTGGATCGAAGTAGAGGTGCATAATACTCCTCCTACCACAATCATCACCTATCCAAAACCAGGCGATCCTATTGGTAATATCGTGGAAGTCCAAGGCACGGCCGACGATCTCTATTTCCAGAGCTACATTCTTGAGCTGGGTGAAGGAGATGCTCCTTCAGTCTGGGGTTCTGTTTCATCTGCGACGACGCCGGTGAAAGACGACATCCTTGGAGAGTGGAATACCTTCGGCCTTGAGGGTAAATGGACATTAAGATTGAGCGCCATCGATACGGTAGGTAACAAGAGTTCGACAACCGTAACGATTGACCTTGGGCAGCGGAAAACCCTCATCAAATACCTTTCTGCCAACCCAAGGCTTTTCTCCCCCAATAATGATGGGAAACTCGATGCCGCGGTGATCAACTACGAGGTGACGGATGCCTGCGATTTAAAAATAGAGGTCTTCGACTCAAACGGTGCGATTAGAAAGACCTACACGACCACTGCTGCCTCGGCAGGGATCTATTCCTATAGCTGGGATGGAAAAGGCACTGCGGGAATGGTGCTTCCTGACGGAACCTATTCGGTTAAACTGACTGCTTCCCTTTCATCCAATCCCTCGGTCACACAGAGCGAATCCGTCACTATAGTTGTGGATTGTACTCCGCCGTTTATAGACATCAAGCAGCCCCTAAACAATTCTTTCCTTAAGGACAACAACATCCCCGTCGTCGGGACGATCAATGATGCAAACATAAAAGAGTATTTAGTAGCTTATGCAGGAGATTCAGGAACAGGGACAATTGATCAAGGAAATCAAAACAGGCTGAATTACACCTTAGGCATTATGAATGGACTTCCTGAAGGAAACTATACCCTCCACGTTGAGGCAAGAGACCTTGCAGAAAATTCAACCAGAAGTGATCTGGTCTTTACAATCGACAGGACACCTCCGACGGTCAGCCTCGACACGCCCAAAGAGGGGGAGTACTATGGCTCGGACAAAAATAGCATTTCGATTACCGGAGCAATCGTCGAGAAGAACCTTGACACGTACAGCCTGAGATACGGTTTAGGGGACAATCCTTCACAATGGACCGATCTGTTGAGCGGGAATACGGTTCCAACGAGTCCTCAGCTCTTCACCTGGAAGGTTGGAAAGAACGACGGCATCCCGGATGGCCTCTATACTCTTTCGCTCTTGGCAAAGGACAAGGCGGGTTCAACGGGTGAGGCAAAGGTTAAAGTGACGATCGATAATACGCCGCCTGAGGTGGCCATCACATCACCCGCGGATGGAGGTTATGTTAAAGCCCCGATAGATATTAACGGAACAGCCTTCGACCAGAACCTTGAGAGATACGTTTTTGAGATCTCGGAAGGTCAGTGTAGTAGTGCCTACAAGTGGGCTGCGATCAAAACGAGCACCACATCAGTGAAAGCTGGGGGAATCGCTTCATGGCATGCGCTTCCGCCGGACGGGGATTATTGCCTCAGAGTGACGGCGATCGATAAAACAGGGAATAAATCGGAAGCCAAGGTCAGTGTCAAGGTCGATACCCAGCCTCCGGCAGCCCCTGTCTTATCGGGCAAGATTGAGAACAAATTAAACGCAAGACTCACCTGGACGGCCAATTCCGAGCCCGATCTCTCAGGTTATAACCTTTACAAAGACGCGAACAAAGTGAACACGAATCTGATCAAGGATGTTAATTACCTCGACCAGAACCTGAAGGAAGGCACTTACCCCTACGCCGTCACCGCCGTTGACCTTGCCGGAAGCGAAAGCAAGCCCTCCAATCAGATTAAACTCACGGTTGATATCACTCCGCCCAGTACAAGAATCAGCTCACCGCAGGATAGCTCCTGGGTGAGCGGTCTCGTGGATATCAAAGGCACGGCCTATAGCACCGATGATTTTAAGGAGTACAGGGTATCGATTGGACAAGGCGCCGCGCCACCCGTATGGAATCTCATCAGGACATCACCCCTGGCAACATCTTTTGGCACCTTAGCTTCATGGGATACGATCGGACTTACCGAAGGAATCTATTCGATCAAGCTCGAGGCAGAAGACCTCTCGGGCAATATCAACACACACCAGGTATCTGTCAACATTGATAATACACCTCCGAGAGCGCCTGTGCTTCTGACAGCCACAGCAACTGGCTCGGATGTGACAGTGACATGGAAGGCAAATACAGAACCTGACCTTGCAGGATATCTCCTCTACAGAAATGACCAATTGGCAAATGTCTCGGGAACTGTGATAGGGAATCTCCAGCCCTATTTGATCGCTGGGACGACCTATCTCAACAAAGCCATCCCCGATGGGAAATCGAAGTATTATCTGGTCGCTATGGATTTTGCAGGAAATACGAGCGACCCGTCCAATACCCTCGAGGTGGACATCGATACCCACCCGCCGCACGCAACCATCGTGGAACCTCCGGACAAGTCGAAATTCCAGAACAAGACGTTCATCAGGGCTGAATGTCCTGACACGGATATCGCCTCTGTCCAATTCCAGTACAAGAAGGCACAGGATACCGTTTGGGTCAACCTCAACGGCCTTGTGGCGGAATCGCCCTATGGAACCTATCTCGATCCTCTTGGCCTTGGGCTCGCCTATGGCGACTATCAAGCAAGAGCTGTGGCAAAAGACAAGGGCAACAAGACAGACCCATCTCCTTCACCGATCACGTTGACGTATACCAATTTGACCGCTCCTGATGCGCCCAAAGACTTGAAGGCGTTGACCAATGGTGCAGATATCACCCTGACCTGGACGGCGAATACAGAGTCAGACCTTGACGGGTATAATGTCTACAAAACATCCGGAGGCCCAAAGACAAAGATTAATGCCACAGTCATTAAGGCAACCACTTATCAGGAAAATGGCCTTTCAGACGGGACATACGCTTATGAAATTACCGCCGTAGACACTCACGGCAATGAGAGTAAACCCTCCAGCAGTGTATCGGCAAGGGTCTATGCTCCTGTCATCCAGCAGCCCTATACGCCAATAGGAAAGAACGCTCTCGACGTCCTCGGAACGAATTCAGTAGGCGCTGCCTCCGTTGAGATAACCGCTGAAACGGCATCAGGACCTTTGACGACAGGCAGAGCAAATGCAGATGTAGCCGGGAACTTTGCTCTTGCAAACCTGAACCTTAGCCTCGGTGAAAACAGGATGACAGCCAAGGCCACGGACAGTGCTGGAAATATCAGCCGAATCTCTGAAATGGTCGTGGTTGTCTATAATGAACCGCCGTCAGCCCCAACCGGACTGACCGCTTCTGTGAAAGGCAATGATGTGTCTCTCACATGGAATTCCAATACGGAACCAGATCTCTCGGGTTATAACCTTTACAAGGATGGTAATAAGGTCAACCTCCCTATCACTGTCACCCCACAGGACGGAATAGCCTCTTCGTCTGATGCTTATAGTCCTGTGCAGCAGGCCTTTGACTCAGACCCAGCGACATTTTGGTATACCTATGGATACGGGTCACCCGTCTGGTGGGAAGTAGACCTGCCCGCGCCGGAGCTCATCAACCATGTGGAGATACATTGGGGGAACGATAACTCTCAGGGGAATGAAATCCTTTATGCGGGCAAGGAATATGAGATCCAGGTCTGGTCCGGATATGCATGGATTACTCAAACAAAGGTCACAGGAAATAATGCAAAGGACAACGCCTTCGACTTTAGTCCTTCTTACAGAACTGGCAAAATCAGAATCTACGTGACGGATTCAACAGATCCAAGCTCCGACAAACAGGTCCGGATTTCTGAAATCGGAATGGTCAAGGATGTTCTAATCACCCAGACGACTTATACGGACTCCGGCACGAACCTCAAAGGCGGAGTTCACGCGTTCAAGCTCACCGCGCTTGATTACTATGGATTTGAAAGCGCGCCTTCCGAAGAGGCCAAGGCTTCGTACGGAGATTCGACGCCCCCTTCTCCTCCCCAGAATCTGACGGCTACTGTTTCCGGATCCGATGTTATCCTCACCTGGTCTCCAAACTCAGAGGCGGATTTAGCAGGCTACAACGTATACAAGAATACTCCACCAGGATGGGGTAAAATCAACTCTGCTTTGATTACCGGTACCACCTATATCGATTCCAATCTTCCCAACGGGACATATACCTACCACGCCACCGCGGTCGATACCGTGGGAAATGAAAGCCTTCCCTCGAATGAAGCAACAGCAACAGTGCAAGACCTTATTCCGCCATCGAAGCCTAATATCTTCTTCCCAACCTCCTCTGGAACACCCATCACACTGTTCAAGGACAAAACCGATATCTCTGGGGCCGCAGAGCCAGGTTCGGTTGTCAACCTCTTTAACAACGGATCCTCTGCAGCCTCCACAACAGCGCTGGCAGGCGATCAGACAGAATCTTTCAATTTAAATGCTTCCATCTGGGGAAGCGTGTCGCCTGACGGAAAGGTATTGGCCTATGAAGGGACAGATGGATTTGTATGGCTGCAAACACTCGTCACAGGCGACAGGAAGCAGGTGGCTCAGGGCTATTATCCCCAGTGGTCTTCAAACGGACAAAAACTCACCTATTTATTCGATGACACGAATGGTCATACAAAGATCGGGATCTACGACGTCATAAAAGGAAGCAGCTTTCCTTTTAATGGAGGAACGGATACATCGAATGAGTACGATTCCTCATGGTCCTTTGATACAAGCAAGATCGCCTTTCTCAGTGACAGAGGGGGTGTATGGGATGTATGGTTCTTAGACCTGAATTCGTGGTCCGTATCTCAGACGACGCAAAACGGTAACGTCTACACGCTCCGACTTTCTCCGGACGGCAATATGCTCGCCTATTCCGACGCACAAAATATTTTTGTGAAGAATCTTGTTAGCGGCACTACGATGCAGGCGGATGCCAATGCCGAGCCGTGGTACTTTGAATGGGCTCCGGACGGTACAAGGCTTGCCTTTGCATCGTATCGAAACGGCAATGCCGATATTTTCGTGCTGGATGCGACAACCAACGGTCAGACCCAGATAACGTCTTCGGTAAATGATGAGATGTATCCTTCCTGGTCCCCGGATGGCCAGAGCATCGTTTATCAAACGATTGATCAAAGTGGAAACAATTCCGTAGCTGTTGCTTCTTTGCAGACGCCGGGCCAGAGATTGCTGAAAGAGAATCTGAGCAGTCTGAATTACCTCTTCTGGCTGAGATCCGGCAAAATCGCCTATTTGGATCAAATGGGTTTGAGCAGGATAAGCCTCAAAGGGGCGTTCAGCTTTCAGGATATGAGCCTAGTCTCCGGCGAAAACGTCTTCTATACCACGGCAACGGACGCGTCGGGAAACATCAGCATGCCTTCTGATCAAATCTCCGTTATCTTCAACGCAATTCTGATGCCTGATCTGGAGATCACTCCGGATGATATTGTTATCTATCCGGCTATCCCGATCGTGGGACAAGAGGCCACCATCACGGTCACGGTGAGGAATAAGAGTCAGACCGAGGTTGCAGGCGTAGACGTGAATGTCTATCTCTGGGACTCCAAAGGAAACGTCAATCTGCTGAAGTCCGAGACGATTGCCAGCATGGCCCCGGTTTCGGAGGGATGGATCACGCTTGCACTGGATACCACGGCCAAGACAGGCACGAATCGAATCATAGCGGTGGTAGACCCGAAAGATAAAATCGCTGAGGCCTCGGAAGATAACAATGATGCAACCAAAGAATTTTTCGTTGCGGAAAAAGAAGGGCTTTTTATGACCACCACTCTCGACGCAACGCAGTACCAGAGCAAGCAGGATATGAACATTGTCGTCAATATAAAGAACAGCGGAGTTCAAAAGGGGCTGACGTTGGAAGTGTCAGTGGAGGACCTCAATGGGGTGGGTGTGACTACCTTGGGAACCCTCCCCACTAACCTTGCTTATGGCTCTGACAAAGGTTTCGGCTTCGCATGGAACACAGGCAGCACTTTCTCGGGCGACTACAGGGCTCATGCCATCCTTAAGGAAGGCGGAGTGACCCGGGCGGAGAATACGGTCCCGTTTACGATCTTGCCTGATATCTCGATCGAGACCAGTGTAGTGACTGATAAAACGAATTATGGCCCCAAACAGGATGTTCTGATCAGCCTCAACATAATGAATAATGGGACCAATTACTCCGTTCCTGACCTGACGATAAAGGTCCGGATCTTAGACCCGGGGAATCAAGCGCTATTCGGCGAAGATAAAACAGTAAAAAACCTTCTCCCTGGCGGGACCGTAGCCCTGACGTCAACCTGGAACACCGGACTTTGCTCTCCCGGTAGCTACAGCGTGATCGCTGAGACATACCTAGATAGCCAACTGCTCTCAACCAAATCCAAATCGTTCGTGATTGATGCCTCTTTTGTTATTACAGGGAGTACCACCGTCACCCCATCATCTATCTTCTTAGGGAACGCGGGACAAGCTGATTACGAAACAAGAAATGACGGAAATGCCGATGCCAACGGCGTTCTCGTGCGTCTCTCGATTGCCGACCCAGAGATCCAGGCGACTCTGAACACTCACGAAGAGACAATCGACCTTGGGATGAATGCATCAAAGAGCGGAACATTTTCATTCTCTACTCAAGGTTATTCTCTGAAAACTTACGTCATCACGTTGCAATATGTCTATCAAGGCATTACGAAAACCCTGGGGAGTGCGTCATTCGCTGTAAAAGACGGGGTGCCGCCCGTTGTTTCTCCGATTTCCCCCGCTCCCAACAGTTACATCAACTCAAAATGCGATATCGCAGCCACGGCCACGGACGATGCTTCAGGCGTCGACAAGGTAGAATATCAGGTAGACGGAGGGGCGTGGAAACTCCTTCCGGTTTCAGATCCTTCTCAGGGACGATACGCGACCACTTGGACGCCGACCCCTGCTGATGAAGGGAATCGTATCATTGCTTTCAGAGCGACCGATAAGGCTGGAAACGTGAGCACGCCGGTCTCTGTCCCGATCACCATCGACCTGACCCCACCGCAAGCTCCGGTCATTCTGTCCCCACAGAACAACTCTATCGTGACATCCGAGGTCGTTGATATCCGGGGAACCGGAGAGCCAGGGTCCGAAATCGAGATGACTTTTGGAACCATCTACAAGGCACAGGCGAATTCAACGACCGGAGAATTCAGTTTTACAAATATAAGGCTCAATTTTGGGAAAAACGCCTTTATCTTCAACGCCACTGATCTTGTAGGGAATGTGAGCCCGCCAACAGAATATGCGATTTATCTGAGTGTTATCCCGAATTCCGCAGTCACGGTAGATCGGATGAATTATAACCCCGATCAGACCGTTTCGATTACTTCAACCATCCGAAACCCAAGCCAGACATATAGCCTACAGAACCTGGTAGCCAGGGTCTCCATCCTGAACAGCCAGGGCACCGTGCTTCTAACGGATGAGAAGCAAATACAAACCATCGCGCCGGATCAGAGCATAACAACAAATACCAGCTGGAATACCTCCAAAAACCCGAAGGGGACGTACACCGCAAAGCTTGAGGTCCTTGACGGCGCAAACATTGTCAGCACAGCGACGACGAATTTCCAGATCCTTGGTTCTTCTCAGACGGGTGTGGGTCTCGCTGGCACTCTTTCTCCCCAAGTTAACCGGGTGTATCAAGGGAAAGACGATACTTTGAGCTACAGCCTCACAAACAACGGCAACGAGGACATTCTCAATCTCAGCGTGAAGGTCCTTATAATCAATCCAGAGACACAAGAGGTTAAAAAGACGCTTGAAGGAACCGCCAGCGTCTTGATGGGCGCAACCTCCAATGGGAACTTCGTTGTTTCAACCTTAGATCTCATGCCTGAAACCTATACCGCGACACTCGAAGTCTCTTCCGCCTCTCTGGCCCCCAAAACCTTGGGTAGCGCCACATTTAAGGTCATTCAGGCGATCACACTTCCGTTCTCGGACAACTTCGATAGTTACACAGTTGGTGCTTCGCCTCCTGCGCCGTGGTTCACCCTCGGTGACGCAGCCGCAATTGTGACCGATACGGAATTCCACTCCGTACAAGACTCCATAATGATTGGTGGAGACCCGGATAACAGACAGACCGCTTTTGTCGGTCTTGGTGAAACCTATCCTGACAAAATTGGCTATGAGGTTTGGGCAAAAGTCAATTCAACATCGAGCAGCGCCTACATTGGATTCTCTGAAGAGATCGTTGGTATCTTGCCTCAATTTAACGCTGTCTACTTCAACTGCACTGACGGAAAGGTGTATTTCATGAGTGCCGACAGAGACCATGGATTTATGGTTCCTCTATTGGACAGCTTCACTACAGGGGTGTGGCACAAGGTGCATGTTGAGATCGACTTTGCAAACCTGCTCGGAGATGTCTACATCGATGATGTTTTGGTTGGCAAAAACCTCCCGATATCTCCAAAGGATGCCACGTGGGAGCAGGATGGTACCCATTCCTTCCAGTTGAATAAAATCGGGGTAACCCACGATCTTGGAGACCCGTTCTACTTTGATGATTTCTCGGTGTTCTCAATCAGCGCCGAGCATACGATCACAGCGACAGCAGGTCCAGGCGGCATCATCACTCCATCAGGCTCAGTCACAGCAGATTATGGTGAGAGCCAAGCGTTCGTCGTTTCTCCTGATGTTGGCTACCATATCTTAGATGTAAAGGTGGACGGGGCGTCCGTAGGTGCCGTGGCTAACTACACCTTTACCGATGTCACTTCGGATCACACGATAGAGGCCACCTTTGGAATCAACCAATACTCAATCACTGCCACGGCGGGACCCAACGGTACCATCAACCCCTCAGGAACACTCACGGTTGACTACAATGGAAGCCTGGCCTTCACCATCACCCCGGATGCAAGCTATCACATCTTAGATGTGAAGGTGGACGGGGTGTCAGTAGGTGCGGTGTCATCCTATACGTTTAGCAATGTGACCGCCGATCATACGATAGAAGCTGCGTTTGCGATTAACCAATACACGATAACGGCGACACCAGGGGCGAATGGTGCTATCACTCCGTCAGGCCAAACCACTGTTGATTATAATGGAAGCCTGACCTTCGCAATCGCGCCAAACGAAGGTTATCACGTAGCGGACGTGAAAGTGGATGGCGTTTCAATAGGCGTGGTGACCACCTACACGATGAGCAATATCACCTCGAATCGTACGATAGAGGTAAGCTTTGCGATTAATCAGTACACTGTCACCGCCACGGCAGGACCAAACGGCACCATTGCTCCATTAGGCACCACCATGGTGGATTACGGCAGAAGCGTAACCTTTACCATTGCGCCGAACACCGGTTATCGGATCTTGGATGTGAGGGTAGATGGTGGTTCAGTAGGGCCCGTACCGACCTATAGCTTTACGAATTTGACCGCTGTGCATACCATCGAGGCAAGCTTTGAGATGAGCCACCATACGATTACTGCAACAGCAGGGCGAAATGGCACGATCACCCCGTCAGGAGCGGTTACCGTGGATGATGGCGGGAGCCTGACCTTTACCATCACTCCGAACGCAGGCTATCGCATATCGGATGTAGACGTGGATGGAGGAGTGTTGGGTGTAACAGCGTCCTACACCTTCAGCAATGTGGCCTCGGATCATACCATCAGTGCCACCTTCAAAGAGATTCAGGTAGTCAGCCTGCCTTTGTCGGACAACTTTGATGACGATACAGTTGGGACCCATCCGGATTCGCCATGGGACAACTTCAACGGAGGTCCGGCAGTGGTAGTGGGCAGTGGCTCTCACTCTTCGGCAAACTCCATCTCGGTTTCGAACGGGCCTGAGGGGAGTGGAAGCGCTTTTGTGAACCTGGCCGAAACCTATCCTGATAGAATCGCCTATGAGGTCTGGACCAAAGCCAGTTCGACGGCCAGTAGTGCCTACATCGGCTTCTGTGAAGAGGTACTCGGCATCATGCCCCAGTTTAACGCCATCTACTTTAATAGCACTGATGGAAAGGTGTACTTCACCAGTGCTGACAGAGACCACGGGTTTATGGTTCCTCTATTGAACAGCTTTACTATTAACGTCTGGCACAAAGTCCGTGGTGAGATCGACTTCGCAAATGCGGTAGCGAATATCTACATTGACGATGTCCTGGTGGGCAGTGGCCTCCCGATATCTCCAAAAAATGCCACGTGGGAATACGAAGGTACTCACTCCCTTCATCTGAATAAAATAGGGGTGATCCATCAATCCGGCAGTCCGTTCTACTTTGACGACTTCTCAGTTTCGGAATGGAATCCCAATACCCCGGTTAACCTTTTGCGTTCGGCTGGCCCAGGTCAATGGGCTGTTCTGGGGATGGGAGGGATTGGGTCGGCAAGCAGTACCAGCGTATCCATGAGCGGCTCATCATCTGTTAAAGGGGCAGTAGCCAACATGGGGGTCGCCAATGCCGGCAGCATGAACATGAGCGGATCGTCTCTCATCAATGGCACACTCTCACTCAATACGGCAGGGCGTCTGATCAAATCCGGGACCAGCAGAGTGGCCGGGGGTGTTCAGCAGAATTCGGCTACCGACGCAATCTTAGACCAGGCGGTTGAGGATGCCCTGGCAGCTTCACAGAGTGCGGCTTCGCTGCCTGCCACCATTACTTCCCCTACGAATGTGACGATCAGCAACCCATCTCAGAACATAACGATTACGGGCGGGGCGCAGACCAATGTGTTGCATATCACGAACCTTAGCATTTCAAACGGGACGGTGACGTTGAATGCTCCTCACGGCGGTTCGTTCATCATGAATGTCTCCGGAAGCTTCGCTCTTTCAGGGACAAGCAAAATCGTGCTGGTGGGGGGTATCACCGCCTCGGATGTGCTTTACAACTTCGTTGGGAGTGGAGGGAGCGTTTCGATGAGCGGGGGAGCCTCCGTGACCGGGATTCTATTAGCGCCTCAACGGGGAATCGCGCTCAGTAGCTCGGTCGTCACAGGAGAAATCATCAGCGGTGGGAGCGGGATTGCTTTTTCGGGGACGACGCAAGTGAATAACCCCGGCTATTGACTTTGAGAATGCAGGGCTTACCCCAGTTCCCATTTTTGGGGTTTGTTCCGATAACTCTTGACCTGTTCAGCTTCCTGCCTTGAGAATATCGGTGGGCGTCCGGCCGAATAGTACTTCTTGTAATATTGTTTTTAGTTTCACCCCCCCCCTGGAAATCCCACGAACCCCCGCTGAAACAGCCCGCAAGCAAGCAAAAGATCGTGTGTTCGAATCAAAGGCAACTAAAAAGATCTTGACAGAAAATTTTGATCTGCTAATATTACGGCCAATTGGCTGAGAAACCGGCCAGCCGGTCAGAAATTCTAAGAAATAAAATTGTTAGCAAGAGAATTCAACCGAAGTAAAAAAATATTTGATTAAATTTAGAGAGAAATTTTGTATTGCGATGGAGTATGAAGCTACCACGTTCCAGGCGGTAGTCGTTCACTATAATTTTGGACAGAATATCGTGAAAAAAGCGATTTAAAAGGTTCTGATATGCCAGATTTATTAATTGAAAATGTGAATTTGCGGTTTGGTTCTTTGAAGGCCCTTGACAATGTGAGTTTCCGGCTTGAAAGAAATGAAATCTTATCGATTATAGGACCAAACGGAGCCGGTAAAACAACTCTCTTAAATTGCATCAGCGGGTATTATAAGCCACAACAGGGCAACCTTTCCTTTGAAGGTGTGGATTTAGGAAAGCTGACGATTCATGGAAGAACAAAGCTGGGGATTGCTCGAACATTTCAGAATGTTGAATTGTTTAATGGTTTGACCACATTGGACAATATCCTTGCGGCCCGTCATATTCATTTTAATACCGGCATATTGTGGGCATCGCTTTATTATGGAAAGGCCTTGCATGAAGAAGTCCGGCACAGAGAAATCGTAGAACAGATTATAGACTTCTTGGAAATCAAACCGATCAGAAAAAAAATCGTCGGATCCTTGCCGTATGGAATGCGGAAAAGAGTGGAACTGGGGCGAGCGCTGGCGATAGAGCCAAAAATCCTCCTACTGGATGAGCCCATGTCAGGAATGAACGTTGAAGAAAAGGAAGACATGGCTCGTTTTGTTATAGATATTTTTGAAGAAAAAAAAATCCCTATCATCTTGATAGAGCATGATATGGGAGTTGTCATGGATATTTCTGATCGAGTCATTGTCTTGGATTTCGGAAAGAAAATTGCCGAAGGAATACCGGGAGATATTATACAAAATGAAAAAGTGATTAATGCTTATTTAGGACAGTAATTATTTCCAGGTGGTTAAGCAACATGAAGGATTACGATACATTTCCCAAGCTTCTTGTAAGCCAGTATGAAAGATGGCCTAACAATGTGGCGATGCGCAAAAAAGATTTTGGAAAATGGAAGGAATATACCTGGCGGGATGCTTATGAAAATGTGCGGTATCTATCATTATGCTTTCTTCATCTTGGTCTTCAGCGGGGTGATCGAGTCGCAATCATCGGAGAAAATGAGCCCGATTGGTTCTGGGCGGAATTCGCAGCGCAGGCAGCCGGAGGAATCATGGTTGGAATTTACACTGATATGGTTCCGGCCCAGGTCGAATTCATGTTCAATCATTCAGATGCCATCATTGCTGTTGCGAACGATCAGGAGCAAGTCGATAAGTTTTTAGAGATCAGAGATAAAATTCCGCGTTTGAAAAAAATAATTTATTGGGACCCGAAAGGTTTGAGAAATTACCATGATCCCCTTCTGCAATCTTATCACGAGGCTGTTGAATTAGGGAAATCTTACGAAAAAAAGCATCCCGACGCTTTCGAAAAGAGTCTCAGAATGGGCTCTACCGACGATATCGCAGCCCTTTATTACACCTCAGGCACCTCTGGTGAGCCAAAAGCCGGAATGGTATCTCACAGAGCGCTTATAAATTCAGGAAAGTCATTTCTTGAGTATAATCCCTTGACGAATACAGACAACCTCTTTTCATATCTTCCTGCGGCATGGATTGGGGAAGGCATGTTTGCCACAGCGGCCCATCTTACGGGGGGCGTCATCCTCAATTTTGCAGAGGAGCCGGAGACGGTACAGGAGGATATGAGAGAAATTGGTCCTACCGTTGCAAGCTATGGGCCGCGGCAGTGGGAGGATATGGCAAGAACGATACAGGTTAGAATCAACGAGTCTGCTGCTATCAACAGGCTGCTTTACCGACTCTTTCTTAAAGTCGGTTACAAAAGAGTTGAACTGATTGAGAAGGGACTAAAAGAGAATCTGTTTTGGAGAGTTCTTATTAAGATAGCCGACCTACTCGTATTTTATCCTTTAAGGGAAAACTTTGGTTTGAGAAACTGCAAAATTGCCACAACAGGCAGCGCAGCAATGAGTATTGATACATTCCGCTTTTGGAGCGCTCTGGGTGTGCGCCTGAAGCAGGTTTACGGGAGTACGGAAGCAGGTTTTGTTGCGGGACATCGTTCTGAAGAAATATTTTTCGAAACACTGGGTAATATCTCAACGTCAGCTGAAGTCAAGATATCGGAAGAACAGGAAATTCTGGTCAGAGGTCCCCAGATATTTTCTGGATACTTCAGAAATCAAAAAAAGACCGAGGAGACGATTATAGACGGATGGGTCCATACCGGTGATGCCGGTTTCATTGACGAGAAAGGGCATTTAGTATTTCTGGACCGCTTAAGCGATATGAGCACGCTTTCCAACGGTACGAAGTATGCTCCGCAGTATATTGAAGGCCGCTTGCGATTCAGTCCCTACATAAAAGATGCAATGTCTCTGGGCGAGAAGAGAGAGTATATCGCGGTCATCATTATCATTGATTTTGATAATGTCGGGAAGTGGGCGGAAGAACATCACATTAATTATACGACCTTCACCGATCTCTCTCAGAAAAGAGAAATAGCTGGTCTCATCGCCAAGGACATTCAGCGCGTGAATATAGGGTTTCCTCAAGAGACCAAAGTAAAAAAATTTGTATTGCTGCATAAGGAATTTGATCCTGACGAGGAAGAGCTAACGCGCACAAGGAAAATCAGAAGAGGATTCATGGAGGAGCGCTATAAGGATCTGGTGGAAGCAATATACCACGGAGATCCAGGGGTCAATATTGAAACGCAGGTCAAATATCGGGATGGCAGACAGGCGACCATGAAAACTCATATAAAAATTTGGATACCCGATGAGGGAAAGGCATGATTACTTTCGTTCAACTTCTCGTGAGCGGTATTTCCGTGGGCTTTATCTACGGTTTGATAGCAGTTGGCTTCGTTCTAATCTATAAATCCTCTCAAATATTTAATTTTGCTCAGGGTGAAATGGTTATGTTCGGCGCTTTTCTCGTATGGAGTTTTTTGAATCTGGGAATAGCACCGGCTTTGGCAATCGTTCTGGTTTTGGCTATTGTGGGCTTGGCCGGTTATGGGTTGGAGCGTTTTCCTCTTCGGCCTATGATCGGCCAACCTATTCTGGCTACGATCATGATGACAATAGGAATTGGCATTTTTTTAAAAGGTCTGGCCCTGTTGCTGTGGTCGAATAATATCGGTATCAAATATCCGGATATTATTACCGAAAAAACAATCAGTGTTTTTAGCGTTCCTATTTCGAATGTCACAATAGGAACCTTTTTCTTTGGTTTAATGTTAGTGATTCTTTTGAGCTTATTTTTTAACCATTCAAGAACAGGTCTCCACATGAGGGCTGCGGCAGAGAGCCATCAGTTAGCGCAGAGCATGGGGATCAGGGTAACACAGGCCATTGCTCAATCATGGGCGATAGCAGCGATTGTTGCGACCCTTGGCGGGTTTCTCCTCGGATATATCAGGGGAATTGATTTCGGATTGAGTGATATCGGCCTGGTTGCCGTTGCGGCCGCTCTGGTCGGAGGGCTGGAATCATTTAAAGGAGCGATTTTGGGGGGTGTGATTATGGGTGTTGCTCAAACATTCACAGGTGGCTATATCGGGTACGGATTGAAGGAAGTGGTTCCTTTTTTGATCATGGTATTGGTACTTATTTTCAAACCGTATGGTCTCTTTGGATTAGTGAAAATAGAGAGGGTTTAGAGTTATGAGAAGAGCCTCCGGCATATTTGACACATCCTATATTCAGGATATGACTATCTTTCGCACCAAATATTATTCCGCTGGCCTAGCCATATTGATCTTGTTCTTTTTCATCTTGCCTGTGTTTGTAAAGGATTTCTGGCTTGCCTTTATCAGCTCAACGGCCGTAACGGTGATTGCTCTCCAGGGGTTGAACATATTGTCTGGATATTGCGGACAGATATCTATCGGGCACACAGCCTTCATGGCGGTGGGAGCGTACTCCTCGACTATTTTAGCGGCTCAGTTTGGACTACCAGTAGGGCTTTGCATACCCTTCGGTGGCTTGGGGGCTGCTCTCATAGGATTGTTATTCGGACTGCCGTCACTGCGGGTCAAGGGATATTACCTGGCGCTGACAACGATTGCTGCACACTATTTCATTATCTATGTGATTAAAACACCTTTCCCGGAGATCACGGGGGGCGCGATTGCACTCCATGTTCCGACCTTGAAGATAGGAAGTTTTGAATTTCAAACAGAAACTCACTTTTACTATTTCGTTATAGTCATGCTGCTCCTTATGACTTTTTTTGCTAAGAGTCTTATGCGGGGGCATATCGGCCGAGCCTTTGTTGCTATTCGGGATAACGATATTGCTTCAGAAGCCATGGGCATCAGCTTATATAAGTATAAATTGATGGCATTTTTTATAGGCTGTTTTTATGCCGGTATCGCCGGTTCCATATGGGCTGCTTACTCGCGGGTCATTTCTCCCGATGATTTTACGTTGATGGGTTCAATTTGGTATATAGGAATGTTGATTATCGGAGGAGCAGGAAGCACGCTGGGCCCCTTTTTTGGAGCCGTGTTTATTAGCGCGCTTCGGGAAATATGTGTTATTGTCGGCCCATACATCTCATCCATGATTCCTCAAATCGGTGCTCAAATTTCAGCCTCACTCGTTGAGATGACATTCGGGATCACCATTATACTATTCCTGGTATTTGAACCACGCGGACTAAGCCACAGGTGGGAGATATTGAAAGAATCTTATCGTTTGTGGCCATTTTCATATTAACAAATCAAAATTAAAGGAGGAAACGAAAGATGGAAACGAAAACATGGGTTGTCATTCTATCAATTGCAATCGCCCTGTTCCTAACAACCGGAACGTCTGCGGCTGCAGAAAAAGGACCGATCCACTTTGTAATGATTACAGATCTCACAGGACCCGCTCACGCACAGGTTTCGCCCCAAGGATGGGCCTCGGAAGATTATATTAAATATCTTGACAAACAGGGAGGAATCAACGGCCATTCGCTCACGATAGAAGTCATTGATACAAAGTATCAACTACCACTCATTAGAACCGCATATGCGAGAAATAAAGATAGAAAACAGGTAGCCATGTCTTTTGACGCTCTTTCCGGCGGCATTGAAGCACTAAAAGGTCAATTTGCAACAGACAAAATTCCCGTTTTAATGCTCACCGGACATGGACCGGCGCTTTACCCCTCCTCGTGGGTTTTTGCCGAGATTGCACCTTACGACGACACACTGTGCGCATATGCAGATTGGATTAAAAAGAACTGGAAAGAAAAACGAAAGCCACGGCTGGCATTGCTTTTGGGGGATTATGCTTCAGGACGGTCACCTGAGTCGGCCAAATGGTATGTTGAAAAAATAGGCATTGATATCGTTTCCATTGAGTATGTTCCGGTACTTCCAACTGACACAAGCGATATTTTGATTCGCATGAGAGATAAAAAGCCTGATTTCGTTTTCGATACGCTCATGCCTGACCAGTGCAAGGTGGTTTTAAAAGACCGCTTCAAGCTTGGAATAAAAATCCCTCAAGCTAATTTTGTTTACAACTCCGATCTGATCAAGGCAACCGTACCCCTTGAGGCCTATGTCGATTATATGGGGTTTCAATCCGCTGCTTCCTGGTGGGAAAAGGATGTCCCGGGAGTTAAACTTGCGTATGAATTACACAAAAAACGCGGACCCATCCCAACCGTAACATATATCGCGGCTGTGGGCGCATCTATGATCTGGGTTAAAGCCGTGAAGAATGCCCTTGATAAAGTCGGATATGAAAAGCTTGATGGACAAGCAATATACGATGGATATATGCAGATTAAGAATTTTACGGCGATGGGAATTTTTAAAGACATTTCTTACTATCCGGACGATTTGCGCGGAAATCCATGGGTAAAGTTGTGCATATTTAACAAAGATGGAAGTATTTCAAATCTGACGGATTATTATAAAGCCCCCCATAATTTAAAACTAAAAGCAAAGGAGGAGGGTAAATAGTTATGTGACATCGGCGAGATTCCAATCGGTAGTGGTAAAAAGGGAGTCGTGGTAAATCGATCAAGATATAGGGTTATTTAAAACAAAGGAGGAATACAGTATGGAAAAGATTAGTTTTGAATCCGTGAAGACAGGGACCGCCCTGGCTCCTGTCGTGCATAAGGTCAGTCAAGAGACTTTCTGGAAGTATGCCGTTGCTTCCTTTGATTACAATCCAGTTCACAATGATGCGGAGTGGGTAAAGACGGCCATGCCTTTTAAGATACCTAAGACAGTCGCCCATGGGATGATGACGATGTCGTTCATGACATTGGTGGTTACCAATTGGGCTGTTCCTGCCATGTTGAGGATAACGAAGATTACATCAAAGTTTACAAAACCGGTTGAACAGGGATGGACCATAACATGCACGGGTGTAATTTTGGAAAAGCATTACATTACAAAAGGAAAAAATTTCGTTGTGGTCGATGTGAAGGCGGAAAATCAGGCCAAAGAACTGGTTGGACTTAGTCAAATAGAAGTTGTATTTCCGGATTGAGGTTAACGATCAGAGGAGGATCGGAAACCGGCATCGTATTTCAAAAGGAGGGACAACATGACTCAAAATGAATTACCAGCTTACCATAAAGAATTAACGAAATATTTTAAAACTGAAAAACAACAACAGTTCGGTATAAACTTCTTTACAGATGCGGAAAATTACGAAGTCTGGGATGAAATTGATTTTTCGAATTTGCACGAAGTTGATGGTGAAAACACCTTTACCATAAAAGCGGAAGATGTGAAGTTTTATGCGGAGGGGTGTTTGGATAATAATCCTTACATGACGGACGAGGAATTTGCGAGAAAATCACCCTATGGCGGGCTTGTGCCCCATCCCTTATTTACGACTACGATTTGTTTCTGGTGTGTGGGAATCAAAGGCAGAGGGAACTGGATACGCACTCCAGGCGCCCGCAATCCGGGACAGTATCATGAATATTACGAAAATTTCAAGGTTGGGGAAACAATTCATATTAAGCTCCGACCGTATGGCCGTTACGAAAAAAGAGGAAAGTATTATTTGCAGTATAAAATCGATATGTATAATCAAGACAATGTCCTGAAGGCGTCGTCCATCTCAACCCTTATTTTGCCGAGAACCAAAGATGATATCCGAAAGTTCTTGAAAGGAATCAGAGGACTTAAGGATTAATTTTACTCTTGTTCTTAGAGGGGGGGGGAATGTTCCCCCTCCTCTCGATCTCTGAAAGTATGGATGGGTATGGATGTTACATAAGAAGAGATAGCCATGCTAAAGGTGAATAATATAGAAGTCAGATATTCAAGAATTATTCTGGTATTGAAAGGAATTAGCCTGGAAGTTCCCGACGGATCGATTATAGCGATGTTGGGATGCAACGGTGCGGGCAAGACTACTACCCTGAAAGCGATCTCTGGTTTACTGAGAACGGAGGAGGGAGAGGTAACGGACGGGGGGATTGAATTTAACGGAAAACCGATTCATAGAATGAATCCGGAGAACATCGCCCGCAAGGGGATCATTCAGGTCATGGAAGGCGGCCGCTCTCTGGAACACCTGACCGTCGAGGAGAATTTGATGGCTGGCGCGGCGGTAATTCGATCCCGCAGCGAGATGAAAAAGGGGTTAGAAATGGTTTATAACTATTTCCCGCGGCTGAAGACGTTGCCCAAGGCTACAAGCGGATATATTTCAGGAGGAGAGCGGCAAATGCTTGGAATCGGCCGGGCTTTGATGGCCCATCCCAAACTGATACTACTGGATGAACCTTCTCTTGGACTCGCGCCGCTTTTGGTCAAGACCATTTTTGAGATCATAAAAAGGATCACTGAAAAACAGAAAACCTCGGCGCTGCTGGTGGAGCAGAACGCCAGGGCCGCATTATCGGTAGCCAGTTACGGGTATGTGATTGAAAATGGGCGTGTGGTCCTTGACGGGAAAGCGGAACAACTCCGCGAAAATGAAGATATCAAAGAATTTTATCTCGGCATGTCGATGGTCGGCAACCGGAAGAGTTATCACGATGTCAAGCATTATAAAAGGCGCAAACGATGGCTTTGATGGAGAGATTGCGGTAACTGATCGAAGGGAGAAAATATCGTTCAAGTCATGTGAAGGCGGAAAATCAGGACAAAGAACTTGTGGCACTTAGTCAAGTAGAAGTTGTATTTCCGGATTGAGATTAACGATCAGATGGTGATCGGAAACCGCGATCACATTACAAGAGGAGGAATAATATGAGTCAAAATACTGTGCCAGCTTACCTTAACGAATTAGCTAAATATTTTAAAACTGAAAAACAGCGTCAGTTCAGTACGAACTTCTTTACCGATGCAGAACATTACGAAGTGTGGGACGAAATCGATTTTTCGAATCTGGAGGAAGTCGATGGTGAAAACACCTTTACCATAAAGGCAGAAGATTTGAAGTTTTATGCGGAGGGTTGTCTGGATGGTAATCCTTACATGACGGACGAAGAGTTTGCGAAAAAATCACCCTATGGTGAGCTCGTAGCTCATCCCCTGTTCGTAACGGCTCTCGCTTTCTGGTGCGTGGGGATCAAAGGCAGAGGGAACTGGATACGCACTCCAGGCGCGCGCAATCCGGGACAATATCATGAATATTACGAAAATTTCAAGGTTGGAGAAACAATTCACATTAAGCTCCGGCCGTATGACCGTTATGAAAAAAGAGGGAAGTATTATTTACAGTATAAAAGAGATTTTTATAATCAAGACAATGTCCTGAAGGCGTCGTCCATCTCAACCCTTATTTTGCCAAGAACCAAAGATGATATCCGAAAGTTCTTGAAAGGCATCAGAGGACTTAGTGACTGAAAAATTTACTGCTTGCCTTAACGAATCCTTGTGAGGTGCAACCATGTATTGCTGTGATTTTACGATTTACGATATGATTGTCCGCAATGCCGGCTTATATCCGGAAAAAAGCGCGCTCGTGTACGGCGATAACCGCATATCTTTCAGTGACTATAAAAAACTGTGCGACCAATGTGCTGCAAGCCTTATTAAGGAAGGCATTGACGTTGGCGACCGGATTGCCGTTTTATCGAGCAATAACGACGATTTTCTAATTCTCTGCGGCGCCTCAGCAAAAATCGGGGCCGTTGTGGTTCCTGTGAACTACAGGCTGGGTCAAGGAGAGGTTGAATACATCCTCAAAGACTCGGCACCGAAATATATCTTCAGCAGCAAAGAATATAAGGAACTGGCCCGCAAAGCCTCGTCGGCGGTGGGCTCTATCCAAAAGCGCTATGTCTTTAAAGCAGATAAAAATGAGGGTGATTTCATCCCGTTCGGGACACTCTTGCTGGACGTGAAAATAACGCAGTCGGACGCGGTTTCGGGTAATCACGCCTATATGATCATTCATACGGCCGCTGTGGGCGGAAAGCCGCGAGGTTGCGTGTTGAGCCAGGCGAACATGTTAGCTGTTGGCTTTCAGATGGCCCAACTGTTTAAACTTTCAAACAGGGATTGCCACATCTGCAATTTACCCCTCTTTCATATTGGCGGATTTTCCACGACCCTGGCAGTTATGCATCAGGGAGGGAAAAATTTGATAATGGATCGTTTCGATCCCCTCGCCGTGCTGAATCTCACCGAAAAGGAGCAAGGAACTTTTTTCGGTACTTTTCCGCCGATGCTCGCTACGATTCTGGACGCCCAGGATAAACAATCCTTTGATATGTCGAGCTTGAGAGCTGTCGGAGGGATCGACGCGCCGGAGACGATTCAACGCTTTTTGAAAAGGAATCCCCAGGCCGTTTTTTACAGCGTCTATGGTCAAACTGAGTGTATGCCGGTATCCGGCTGTGATATTACGGAAAAACCGGGAAGCATTGGATTACCGGCGGTCATGACGCGGGTAGGAATCTTTGATGATCTGGATAGGGAAGTTCCTATTGGAGGGCAAGGAGAAATATGCGTCCGGTCACCTGCCGTGTTTCTCGGTTATTTAAATCTGGAGGCAGATACGGCCTACACTTTTCGTAATGGTTGGCATCACACAGGTGATTTTGGGCGCATCGATAAAGATGGATTCATTTGGTTTGCAGGGCGAAAGCCGGAGAAGGAACTCATCAAGCCCGGAGGCGAAAATGTGTACCCGGCGGAAGTAGAGAAGGTAATCCTCGAACAAGGAGATGTCGCGATGGTTAGCGTGATCGGCGTTCCGGATGTGCAATGGGGAGAAGCTATTAAAGCAGTATGTGTTCTCAAACCAGACAGATCCCTGGAACCTCAGGCTTTAATTGATTTTGTAGCCTCCAAAATCGCCCATTACAAAAAGCCGAAGTACGTAGTTTTTGTTAATTCCCTTCCGAAAACAAAGGAGGGAGAAATTGACCGCGATCAGGTAAAGAAAGCCCATGGCGGGAAATATTGATTCCCGGAGAGTGTTTAAAAAAGGACATTTCTGCAGATGTTTTTCCGTCCTTCAGGGTTGGCTTTAAATCTAATTGAAGTGTCTTAAATCAGGAACGGGGTGTCAATGAGAATTGGGGGGACCCTTCATTGGACGGAAGCGATGAACAGACGGGCTAGAAAATAGATATTTCTTAGGCAACAGCGGGTTTTTGGCTTTAGCCAGCAACAGGGAAAGGAAAGACGATGAAAAGACCGCATGTGAAAAATATTTCTCAAATTTTGGAAGACAGTGCATCGAGATTGCCTAATAAGATATGCCTGATATACGAAAATGAGAGCTTTACATATAAAGCTCTCAATGAGCTTGTCAATAAGGCCGGTAATACCTTCTTAAAGTTGGGTGTAAAGAAAGGCGACCGGGTGCTAGTAAGTTTGCTTAACTCACCGGAGTTTGTCATCAGTTTTTTTGCCCTGGCAAAAATCGGCGCCATCGCGGTGACAGTTAACTATATGTTAACTGAGATCGAAGACAGTTATATCTGGAGCGATTCCGAGGCCAGTCTTATCATCACCGACACCAAGAAGTTGCCGAATTTTTACAAAATGACGCAAGGCAAGGTCATCATCTTAACAATTGATCAAGCTGAGGGAGAGTATCGATCACTTCCAAGTGTTTTAGATTTCTGGGATCAACTCAAAGGCCAATCGGATGTGTTATCGCCGTGCGCCTGTAATCGTGATGACGTTGCGGACATTCTATATACATCAGGCACAACAGGAAAACCAAAGGGAGCTATGCTGACGCATCACTCCGTCCTGTTCTGCTCCTCCTTGTACACGGACAACGAAGACATGCGCGAGTTTATGTTTCCCGAGGACAGCAGATTTCTTGTTGCCTTACCGCTGTATCATTGCTACGGGCAGAACGTTTGCCTGATTACACCCCTCTCGGTCGGTGCCACGGTCATTATCTTGGAGAGATTCAACACCGATAAGGTATTGCAGTCGATCGCCACACACCGCGTAACGAGTTTTCCTGGCGTCCCCACCATGTTCGCTTACTTGATAAATGGATTTGATCCTAAAAAGCATGATGCGAGTTCTCTGAGGTTTTGCTGCTCTGCCGGAGCGCCTCTCCCTCCCGAGATTGCTAAGGCCTTCCATGAGAAATTGGGGATCGAGATTATTAACGGGTACGGGATAACGGAGGCTTCCGCTCAGGCAATTGCTCATCCTCTCACGCCTCACAAAAAGAGAAGCGATAAGTTTGGCTCTATTGGCCTTCCTCTCAGGAATAGTTGGCAGCAAACAGAAGCCAAGATTGTCGATGAAAACGGGCAGGAACTACCCGCCAATTCAGTCGGAGAGCTGATCATAAAAGGTGATCATATCATGAAGGGCTACTGGAAAAGCCCGGAGCAGACGGCCACGACTATCCGCGACGGCTGGTTATATACCGGGGACGTGGCCAGCCGGGACGAAGACGGGTACTTCTACATTGTCGACAGGAAGAAGGACATGATCATCGTTGGAGGTGAGAACGTGTATCCACGCGAGATCGAGGAAGTTCTTTATCAGAACGAGAAGATCCTTGAGGCGGCAGTGATTGGTGTGAAGGACACGATCAAGGGAGAAGCCGTGAAGGCCGTGATTGCTCTGAATAGTGGTTCCCAGGCGACGGAAGAAGAGTTGATTAGGTTTTGTGCCGCCAGATTGGCTAAGTTCAAGGTCCCTCGGGTGGTGGAAATAAGAAAGGAGCTACCGAAAAGCTCGACCGGTAAGATTCTGAAGCGCTTGCTAAAATAAATAGATTTAAAGGAAGGAGATATTTATGAAGATTCTAGCTTTAAACGGAAGTGTCCGAAAGTATGGTAATTCGGAAATTCTCTTAAAACAGGCATTGATGGGGGCGGAGGCTGAGGGGGCAGAGGTGGAGATTCTGAAACTTGCCGACTATAACATTGGACCTTGTTTGGGCTGCGGTCTTTGCCTTTTCAGGGAGAACGTCTGCCAGCAGAAGGACAATACTCACGAAATCTTTGAGAAGGTGGATGCAGCGGATGGTGTTATTTTGGGGGCACCCTGCTATTTTCTCGAATTGACGGCCGTCGTTAAACAATTGATCGACCGCTGCTGGATTATAGGGCACAACAAAATTGGCAAACCTCAGAAGCCGGCATCTGTCATCGTTCCGTATGCCACGCGCGGGTGGATTCCCTACGTCTTTACCCAGGCGAACATTCTTTTTAACGTGATGTGTCTGACCAAGATCAATCAGGCCGCTATCTGTACACAGGGCATATCGGAAGTAGTCCTGAATCAGGAAGGGATGGACCTGGCTGACCGTATGGGAAGGGAAATTGTAGAGGCCGTGCGGACAAAGGATTTCAGCTACCGGGGTGAAAAGGGCATCTGCCCCGCCTGCCATGACAAACTACTGCGAGTGATGAGCGATATGGAGACGATTGAATGTCCGACGTGCGGGGTTCGCGGGAAGCTGAGTCTGGTCGATGGAAAGATCGATGTTAAGTTCGAAGAGAAAGCTTGGGAAGAAGCACGCTTCAGACTCGATGTTTCCTATAATCATTATACTTATCATATCGCCCCCTCGAAAGACTATTTCTTGCGGACGAAAGATGAGAGGAAGAGTAAAACGCAGAAATACAGAGAATATTTAGCTACATAAGGAGGTGGAGCTATGGCAAAATTTTTGGTGAAACTACGGTACTATCCCGGAGACCCCCTTGAGGCAATCAAGGCAGGAGATTTGGAAACAGTTGGAAAGCAATATGGCATGGACATATCTTACGAGAAAATCGAGAAACGTGAAATGAAGAACGGCATGCTGATGGAGGATACTATGAAAGGCCACATTGAGGACATAACGCAAGAAGTGGTCACGGTCGCAGGTGATGACGAGAAAAGCTTTACAGATAGCATCCGAGCTCTGTACAAGAAATACAGGTGCCCCCGGACGGCGTATAGTCTTATGGGAAGTAATGAGGCTGGCCGTAAGATTTCCTGGGCGTTGATGGAAACACCGGGTGTCGGTGGATGGGAATAAGCACAGCTACCAAATGAAACCGTGAAGTAGCCCGTAGTCTTTCTGCTGTGGGATACTTCTTTGCTTACTGCGGACGACACCACAGACCATCCCGAGTGGATGCGTCGACAGTTTGCGATAGGAGGAGTGCTGTTATGGGAAAGATGCAGGAGAAAGTCATATTGATCACTGGGGGGAGTTCTGGAATGGGAAAGGCCACGGCGAAGGCCTTTGCCATGGAGGGTGCGAAGGTCGTCATAGCGAGTCGAGGTGAAGAGAAAGGAAAAGATGCCGTCAGAGAAATTAAAGCTCTAGGGGGTGAGGCTTTTTTTGTCAGGACGGACGTTTCCCAGGAGGATCAAGTCAAGAATCTTGTGGAAATGGCTGTATCGGAATACGGGCGCGTGGATTTTGCATTCAACAATGCAGGTGTTGAGGGCCAAGGAGCGAGACTAGCTAAGGAAACCATGGAGATGTGGAATGCGATCATGGACATCAACCTGAAGGGTGTCTGGCTGTGCATGAAATACGAGATCGTGCAGATGCTCAAGCAGGGTGGCGGCGTCATCATCAACAATTCCTCATCTTCAGGCCTGGGCGGCGCGCCCCGGCTGACCATCTACAGCGCAAGCAAGCATGGTGTTATCGGCCTCACCAAGGGTGCAGCTTTGGAATACATCGCAGACAACATCCGCATCAACGCGCTTTGCCCGGGGATCATCAAGACGCCAATGCACGATAAAAGACTAAGTACAACTCCGGGTTTGGAAAAGATTATGCTATCCATGATTCCTATGAGGAAGTTTGGAAAACCGGAAGAAGTCGCTGCGGCTGTTATGTGGATGTGTTCGGATGATGCATCATACATGACCGGATCAACAATATTACTGGGCGGGGGACAGGCGGTGTCTGTTTAAGCAGACTCGCAAGGTTTCATCCCAGAGCAGTGCTGTCCAAATTAAGCAGAAGTCTTACTGCCCCCTTTTGGTTTTATTGGCTTTCGGGACAAGATTTTAAACTTTTATAGATCAGGTTCCTCATAGAAATGCTGTCCGAATTAGGCAGATTGGAGCTTCAACTGCTCAGATTCATATGGAATAGGTAACACATCAAACGGTTTATCTAACCAAGCCCAAAGATATCATAAGAGGCGCGCATTTTTCTTCGAGAGCGTTAGATGTCCATGAAACCAAATCTATGGTTAAGTCCGGGGATTTTCCAACATTCCTAAGCATCAACTTGAATGTAGGCATGCGAGAGGAAGATCCCCAGATGGTTTTTGAGGTTTTACCATGGATATGAAGCGTGATTATTATGAGGACCTAGAGATTTTCAAGAGTAAGGCCATTCTTATCTGGTCGGTAGCTTTATTGATTTTTCTTTTTACTTTGCCGGCGTATATACCCAGCTATTATATTTTCCTTTTCAACCTCATGCTGGTTCACGTGATTATTGCTGTGGGCCTTAACATCCTCGTGGGTTATACAGGGCAAATCTCTTTGGGACATGCGGGCTTTTTCGCCATCGGGGCCTACGGAACGGCTCTCCTGATGAGTAAAATACAGGTTCCTTTTATTTTTGCCATAGTTCTCGCTGGTTTCATCTCGGCCTTTTTTGGCTTTATTCTCGGATTACCCGCGCTGAGATTGAAAGGCCCTTACCTGGCCATCGCCACCCTTGGTTTTGGTATGGCCATTATGCACGTCATCGGGCAATGGGAAATTTTTGGCGGCCGCTCGGGAATAAAGGCTCCCCCCCTCGACCTGGGCATACCGCAGATTGAGTTCCATTGGATCATCGATTCCGATATCGGTAAGTTTTATCTGATTCTAATCATTACCATTCTCATGGTCCTCGGAGCCAGAAATATTATGAAGACTCGCGTGGGCAGGTCCTTTGTCGCGATAAGAGATAGTGACATTGCCGCCGAAGTCATCGGGGTCAATCTGCTGATTTACAAAACCCTGGCTTTTGCAATTAGTGCCTTCTATGCCGGAATTGCGGGTGGTCTTTTTGGTTTTGTTCTCGGCTTTTTTGATCCCTTTACTTTCAACATTCTTCTGTCCATTATGTTTCTGGTCATGGTTATTGTAGGAGGATTAGGATCCATCTCGGGATCAATTTTCGGCGCCATATTCATCACGTACTTGCAGTTTTCTTTGTTAAAGAATATTGCGGAGGTGCCCTATTTCGGAACATTTATCCTGACTATTTCCAAACGTTGGCTGACTGTTGTGGGTTTGGAGAATTTTAACAGCGTCGCTCTCGGTCTCATTTTGATTGGAATCATTATCTTCGAACCCCTCGGCATGTACGGCATATGGCTGAGGATCAAAAAATACTGGGTGACCTGGCCGTTTTAAAAGAAGATATATTTTCCGTGCATTTTGGAAGGTCAGAATACCAGAACATACAAGCATAAGCAACATTTCAGGGATAAAGAGATGCCAATAGGACAACTCCTCATAGAAGGTTTGGCGATTGGCGCCTGCTATGGTTTATTTGGAATCGCCGTAGTCATCATCTATAAGACATCCGAAGTGGTCAACTTTGCCCAAGGAGAGATGGGGATGTTCGCTACCTTTGTAGCCTACCATATCCTCGTCTTTTATCACTATCCCTTTTGGCTGGCCTTTGTCATCACCATGATATTTGCCGTTATATTAGGCGTAGCCATTGAATTTTTTTTCCTACGTCCTGCCAAGAAGGCCAGTGTTCTCGGCATGATTGTCCTTACCCTCGGAGCAGAGATGTTACTCATGGGGTTGGCCAGCTGGAAATGGGGGGCAGAGCAAAAAGATTTTTCTTTGCCCTGGTCTTACCGAGTGATTCACGTACTTTTTAAAGGGTTCTTAATCAATGACTGGGCCATCGCCGTGTTTATCACTTCCGCCTGCTTCATGATTCTATTATACCTCTTTTTTAGGTATAGCATGCTGGGCATAGGCATGAGGGCGACGCAGCAAAATAAGCATGCTGCAAAGATTATGGGTGCTCGGGTGGAGCGGGTGTTCTCTTTTGCCTGGGGCCTCAGTTCCTTGATTGGCGCAATTGCGGCGATGTTTTTCGTGGCCAGATCTACGCTGGATCCGACATTTATGTTAGACCCCTTTCTTAAGACATTCGCTGCTGCTGTCCTCGGCGGTTTGATGAGCATTCCGGGGGTCTTTATCGGAGGGTTATTCCTGGGCATCATTGAGAACTTCTTTGGCTATCTCTGGCCAGCATGGAAACCCATCGTAGCCTTTGTGGTCATCGTCCTGGCCTTGTGCATCCGTCCGAGTGGCCTTTTCGCCAAACATTATGTGAGGAAGGTGTAATTTTTTAAGGAATAAAAACCTTCCTGATCAGCTTAGGAGTCAATGAAAATCATACTGGGAAAGGGGGTGAAAAAGAAGTCTTTCGGGCTCATCGGTAAGGGGCAATATTTCATCACCGAATCGCCGTGGACGAAGGCTGGATCATCAATCACCTATAAAGGAGGAAAGAACCATGCATTTCAAAAATTCATTTCTATTCTTATCTGTTCTTATATTGGCTCTGTTGATCCTGACTCCTAATAATTTTGCCGCAGAAAGAGGCTTTGACGATAAGGAGATCAGAATCGGCTCGTGGGGTCCTCAAACAGGGCCTGCCGCTCCTTGGGGGAATATTTCAAGGGGACCGGGTGTCTTGTTTAGTCTGGTCAATGAAGAAGGGGGAATCCACGGAAGAAAGATCAAGCATTTTATCAGAGATGATCAATATAATCCAGCACAGACAAAGGCCGTGGTCAAGGAATTGGTTGAGCGGCAGGGGGTATTGGCGGTTACCAGTGGACTGGGGAGTGCTTGTGTGTTGGCAGTGAAAGATTATCTTGCCGCGAACAAGGTAATCTCTGTGGGTATGTGCACAGGTGCCAAGGAGTTGGTCTACCCATTGAATCCTTATCTCTTCAGCTCTTTTTGCCTCTTCGGGGATGAAGCCAGTGTTCTCACAAAGTATGTGGTTGAAAAATTAAAGATCATGAAAATTGGCTTCCTCTACCAGAACGATCCAATGGGTTGGGATGCATTGGCTGGGGCTAAAGAACGGATGGCGACTTATGGGTTACATTTCACAGCGGAAGTTCCGGTGGAACCGACTGAAAAAGATCTGTCCTCCCAGATCATGAAGCTTAAGACATCAGGCGCCAATGCGGTCATCATGCAAGTTGCGCCTACCCCCGGTGTGATCGCCGTAAAGACCGCCGCTGCTATCGGGTATAAACCCCAGTGGGTGTCCGCCGATACGCTTGGCGATTTGGCCGTTATGTATAAGATCACGGGAGGTTTATGGGAAGGGGTGATCACCGGCGCAAAAACAATAGATCCAGCTGCCAATCACCCCTTAGTGGTGAAATACCGTGAGGCCGCGAAAAGACTAACCCCGGACGAGCCATTCACGTTCTTCTTTTTGGCGGGGATTATGTTTGCGGAACCCTTAGTCTATGCCCTTGAAAAAGTAGGGAGAAACTTGAGTACCGAGGCTCTCTTGCAGGCTCTGAATTCTGTGAAAGATTTTCAGGGGGTCGGCCCCAAAATCACCTGGACTCCCCAGGAACATCAAGGAGTGGACACTACCAGGATCCAAAAATGCGGACCGAACGGAAGCTGCATTCTGCTACAAGATTGGACCTCCAATGAACTGAGCAAATGGAAGAAAAAGTAAAAACCCCGAGAGGCGATTTTCCGGGAAATCGCCTCTCCCCCGCTTTGGCAAAGACAGGGACCAGGTTCTCCCGGGAAATTCGGAAACGGAAGTAGGGCAATGAGGGGATGATTCAGGAAATAGACCATTTTAAGGTTGAGAATCTGAGCATTAGCTTCGGTGGTCTGAAGGCTGTCAACGACATCAGCTTCAAGGTCAAGAAAAATACGATTTTCTCCGTTATTGGTCCCAATGGTTCGGGTAAGACAACGATTTTTAATTTGATCAATGGAGTGTATAAACCAGATGGCGGAAAGATTCTGTTAGACGGGGAGAACTTGGTGGGCTATACTCCAGACCGCATCGCCCGGAGGGGGGTTGCCCGAACATTTCAAAACATCGAATTATTTTCAAATGCAACCGTCATAGACAACCTATTGCTCGGTCGGCATATTCATATGAAAACGGGTGTGTTCTCTGGAGCATTTATGTGGGGTAGAAGGTCCCGGGCCGCCGAGGAAGAAATTAGGAACATTAAGATTGTGGAAAAGATTATCGATGTTTTTGATCTCCAGATGGTAAGAGATCAGTTTGTCTCCGAGTTGCCTTATGGCAAGAGAAAACTGGTGGAATTGGGCAGAGCCCTGGCCCTGGAACCCAAGATTCTCCTTTTAGATGAACCCTCTGCTGGCATGAATACAGAAGAAAAAGAGGATCTCCACATTTGGATAAAAGATATCCAGGAGGACTATAAAGTGACCATTCTTTTGATCGAACATGATATGAATATGGTCATGGGAATTTCTGATCGGGTATTGGCCATGAACCAGGGAGAGAAAATTGTTGAAGGAACCCCCCAGGAGGTGCAAAGACATCCTGAGGTCATCAAGGCCTACCTCGGAGAGGCAGAATAATGCTTACCGTTAAAAACATTGAAACCTGGTATGATTTGATCCGGGTGCTCCATGGAATTTCTTTTGAGGTGCGTGAGAGCGACGTTGTAGCTCTTCTGGGCGCCAACGGGGCAGGGAAAACAACGACCCTAAAAACCATCATGCGGTTGCTGTATGACCAGAGAAAAGAACAACCTGAAAAGGGGACGATAGAATTTATGGGGAAGCGGATCGATCGAGAAGATACAGATCGGATCGTTAAAATGGGGATCAGTTACGTTCCCGAGGGTCGGGAGGTATTTCCGGAACTCTCGGTGAGAGAAAATATCCTCATGGGGGCGTACGCGCGAAAAATCAAAAAAGGGATTAAAAATGAAATCGAAAATGTTTTTGCCCGCTTCCCCATACTCAGAGAAAGAAAGAATCATGAGGCCGGCTATTTGAGCGGTGGCGAGCAGCAGATGTTAGCCATTGGCAGAGCTCTAATGAGCCAACCGAAGCTACTGATGCTGGACGAACCCTCCTTAGGATTATCACCTCTGCTAACAAGAGAAATATTTCGTATTATCCAGGATATCAACCAGAATGCTGGAGTCACGATCCTCCTGGTGGAACAAAACGTCAATATGGCCTTAAAATATGCCACGTTTGCCTTTCTAATGGAAAACGGCCGGATTGTCCGCGCTGCGCAGCCAGAGGTTTTGCGGGAGGACAAGGATGTGAAGGAATTCTATCTGGGTATCGCTACGGAGGCTTCCGTAAAGGGGTACAAGCGATATAGAAGAAAGGTGAGATTCAGATAAAACACTTTGGATACTGGGACAAGAGGATGGTGTGGATACACTGCCTGAAGCCTTAGTGGATGTAGCGAAAAAATTTCCTGAGCGCGTCGCCCTGAGGAAAAAGCAATTCGGCATCTGGGAGGATATCCCCTGGTCCGTATACCTGGAAAAAGTCACGTATGTTGCCTTGGGTCTGCATGCGCTCGGAGTGAGGAAAGGCGACCATGTGGCCATCATTGGGGAAAACCAGCCAGAATGGCTGTATTCGGCGCTGGGGACCATGGCCGCAGGAGCAGCGTTTGTCGGGATCTATACAACGAATCCTGCTGCGGAGTGTCAATATGTAGCGGGCCATTCGGGGTCAAAGGTTTATATCTGTGAAGACGAAGAACAGCTCGATAAAGCTCTGGCCTTCAGAGAAAATACCCCGCAATTGAAAAAATTGATCGTCTGGGATATGGAAGGCCTTAAGCATTTCCAAGACCCTATGTTTATGAGTTTTGACGAACTTTTGGGTTTGGGAAAGAAACTTGATAAAAAAAATCCAACTCTCTTCGATCAACTGATTACTCAGGGAAAAGGGGAAGATATTGCGGGGATTGTTTACACTTCGGGAACGACCGGACCTCCGAAAGGGGCCATGCTTTCTCATGAAGGGTACCTATGGGTCGGCAAACAGACTTGCATCGCAGGAAACTTTACGGAAAGGGACGAAACGATCTCCTTTCTTCCTCTTTGCCACGTCTATGAACAGGTATTTGCTCTCATGATTCATTTGACCGTGGGACATATCGTTAATTTTACAGAGAGTACGGATACAATCATGAGAGACCTGAGGGATGTTTCTCCTACAGTCTTTCATGCCGTCCCCCGAATTTGGGAAAAGATTTACTCCGGCATCGTCCTGAAGATGGAGGATGCCACCTGGTTGAAGAGGAAAGTTTATAAACTGGCCCTAACCGTGGGGGCTGCGTACAATGAGAAGAAATTATCCGGAAAAACCTGCCCGTTGTCGTTACGCCTCGGTTATCTCGTAGCCTACTTTGTAGTTTTTTGGAGGCTTAAAGAAAGGCTGGGCCTGGACAGAACTCGACTCGGAAATTCCGCAGCCGCTCCGATCTCTCATAATATCTTGAAATTCTTCCAAAGCATTGGCGTTCCCATCCGGGAAGGGTTTGGCATGACAGAAGCTACCGGGACTACCCACATTTCCGACGGACTTTCCTTTAAATTGGGAACAGTTGGGAAAGCCCTGCCGGGAACTGAGGTAAAGATCACCGAGGATGGTGAGATCCTTATGAGGAATAAGGGAATATTCAGGGGCTATTACCGGGACGAAAATAGTACCAAAGAAGCCCTCGTTGATGGCTGGCTTCATACCGGGGATGTCGGGGAGATCGATGGGGAGGGTTATTTGAAGATAACGGGCAGGAAAAAGGATCTGATCATTACATCAGGAGGCAAGAATGTCGCTCCCCAATACATAGAAAACCTATTAAAATTTTCTCCTTATATTAATGATGCGGTCGTGATAGGCGATGGTCGAAAATATCTGACTGCGATTATCGTTATCGATGAGGAAAATGTGAGCAAATATGCTCAGCAAAATAAAGTCCAGTTCACTACTTTTGCCACACTGACCAGATCCGAAGAGGTCATCAACCTGATCCAGGCCGAGGTCAATAAGGTGAACAAACAGCTGGCCCGGGTGGAGAACATCAGAAAATTTAGAATTCTCGACAAGAAGCTTTATACCGAGGATGGGGAAGTAACGCCGACCATGAAGGTGAAACGGAAATTCATCAATACCCATTATGGGGATTTGATTGAATCGATGTACCAGGAGTAATGCATTGGGGACCGGAGAAAGGAGCTCTTTCCTATGAGGGTTTTGGCAAGACATCCGCAGTAAGAGTGACGGGGAAATCATCGTCTGCGGTGCCTCAACTTACCTGTTTACGTTTCTTACCTTATTGAGACGCGAAAGCCGAGATGGGTATTCCATATCTTCTGGTCGATGTTTCTTGACAGACTACTCCCGTTTTTGTATATTTAACCCATCCCGCACTACGTTCTTATCATTTGATCCTGAGACTAAACGAGTATTATGGCTTATCCGGGACAACGAGCCCAGAGAAGTTAGAGGTTTTGGTAGAGCCTTAAATAATTTTTGTTTGGGGCCGTTTTCCAAGCTGTCGAAATAATTTTTCCATTTTTATGCTACCTTTGAAAGGGCGGTTAACCATCACTAAGAAGGAGGAGACCGATGAAGAAGGTTGTTTCAATGAGTTGGGTGATTTGCTTGGCGAGTATGTTGATCTTTTTAACTACGGGGTTTGCCGAGGAAGGGGAGATCAAGATCGGAACGATCTTCTCCAGGACAGGCCCGTTGGCCAACCTTGGCTTGGAAAGCTGGCGGGGAGCGGAACTGGCCCGCATCGTCCAGAATCGGGAGGGAGGTATACTTGGGAGAAAAATTGTCTTTGTCAACGGTGACGCGGTCGATCCCAAGGCGGCGGTCAGTGAAGTGGAACGATTGTGCACGGTCGAAAAGGTGTCGATAATTTTGGGCTCTTTTTCAAGCTCCATCAGCCTGGCCGCCAGTGCCAAAGCCGACCAGTACAAGGTGGTTTACTGGGAACTAGGGGCCGTGGGCGATCAAATCACGGAAAGAGGACTGAAACATGTCTTCCGGACCTGCCCTACGGGTTCCGACCTAGGTCGCGATCAGCTCCGTTTTGCTGTTGATGTCGTGGCCCCGAAAATCGGAAAAACCAAGTCCACCATCCGTATTGCCAGCATCTATGAAGACTCTGCCTATGGAACGGCCTGCGCCCAGGGCATCCGGGATTCGGCGAAAAAAATCGGGGTGAATCTGGCTCTCGATCAGTCTTACAATTTCAAAGCCAACGACCTTTCTTCCCTGGTGATGCTGCTGAAGGCGACTAACCCGGATGTCATCCTCGAGTCCTCCTACGAAAACGACGGGATTCTGTTTTTCAGACAAGCCGAAGAGTTGGGTCTGAAGGTCAAAATGATCGTCGGATCGGGAGGGGGTATGAACCTTCCCGGGTACCAAAAAGCCCTGGGCAGCGCCATAGACAACAAAGTGTGCAATGCCGGCTATCCGGGATATAACCTCAACCCGAAATACGCCAAGGGTATCGATAGGCTGGCTGAGCTCTACGTGAAAACCTTTGGTCTTCAACCCACGGCTGTGTTTTCGGTCATCAATTATATGGGAACCATGGCCCTGTGGGATGTGATTAAAAGGGCTGGCTCAATGGACTCGGAAAAGATTGTCCAGGCGGCCATTAAAACGGATATCCCTTGGGATAAAACCCTTCTCCGCTACGGAATAAAATTCTTTCCCCCTGGAAGCCCAACCATGGGGCAGAATATGCTGGCCCGTTATTTTGTAACACAGTGGCAAAACGGAGAACTGGTCATCGTCGATCCGGCGGAAGCAGCCTCTCCCGGGAAAAGTCTGGTGATTCCCAAATAAAACCAGAGAAAATCTTGATGGTCAGGAAGTTATCAGACCTATCTGATTATCTCCAGACCGGTAACCATGATCCGGCGGATAACCCTATCCGCTGGGACATTCTTGCTTTGGTCTTCCCGGGAGGGTTGTTTTCCGATGATTCTGCTGCAGCTTATCATCAACGGTTTACTACTGGGAGGTATTTATGCTTTAATCAGCATCGGCCTGACCCTGATCTTCGGGGTAGTCCGGGTGATCAATTTCGCCCATGGTGAATTGTTGATGCTGTCCATGTATATTACCTACTTCAGCTACACCCTCCTGGGCCTGAACCCTTATCTCTCCTTGTTGATCGGCATTCCCCTTATGTTGCTGGCCGGAATGGCCATCGATCAGCTCATCATCAGGCCGCTAAGAGAGGCCCCAGCTTACATGCAGGTTTTTGCTACAGTGGGGCTTTCGATCGTTCTTTTGAATCTGGCCCTTTTTCTGTTCAGCGGCGACTACCAAAGCATTCATATGGCTTTTGCCGAGAGGACCCTTCACCTCGGCGTCCTTTCACTGTCCTACGCCAAGCTGATTATTTTCTTTTCAGCCATCCTAGTCTCCATAGGGCTCTATCTCTTATTGAAGTATACCATTATTGGCAAACAAATTCGGGCTATCGCGCAGGACCGGATGGCCGCCAAGCTGGTCGGCATCAACCTGAACAGGATCTATATGCTGACTTTTGGCATCGGAACGGCCCTGGTCGGAATCGCTGGCGGTTTAATCCTTCCGGTCTATTATGTCTTCCCCTCCGTAGGGGTCTATTTTGTTTTGAGCGCCTTCGTGGTCGTTGTCTTGGGCGGCATGGGCAACATGGTCGGCGCCCTCCTGGGAGGGTTCATCATCGGCATCACCGATTCCTTGAGTGGTTACTATATCGACCCCTCCTTGAAAGAAGTCATCTCGTTCATTATTTTTCTGATTGTCCTTCTGATTCGGCCTTCGGGTTTAATGGGAATAGTGGGTGCTGAAGAAATGGGGATGAAGTAATGGTCGCCAACAAGGTCAAGAATGCTGGACAGCCTCGGGTATATTGCCCTCTCATCGCCTTAGTTTTCCTTTTTCTTCCGCTCCTTCTAACTCAAAATGCCTTCTATTTGAACCTGTACTTCCTGGTCTTCATGTTTGCCGGCCTGTCCAGCGCCTGGAATATTATCGGTGGACTTGGAGGGCAACTTTCCCTCGGGCATAGCGCTTTCTATGGGCTCGGTTCTTATACCTGCAGCCTCCTGTTCGTCAAATACGGGGTCCCTCCCATGTTGGGCCTGCTGGTTTGTACCGGACTTTCCGTCATATTAGCGGCCATTATCGGATACCCCTGTTTTCGACTAAAGGGACCTTTCTTCACCCTGGCCACCATCGCTGTTGGCGAGGTGCTGCTTCTTCTGGCAGTTTATTTCAGAGGATTGACCGCTGGTTCCGAAGGTCTATCGATTCCTTTTAAGCCTTCCATACTCAATCTTTGTTTTGATTCCAAGCGACCGTACGCCGTTGAGGCCTTCTGTTTTATGCTTTTTGCCCTCGGCGTTTCCACTTGGGTTAAGAGAAGCCGCTTGGGTTATCAACTGGTGGCTTTACGGGATGAGGACCAGGCTGCCGAATCATTGGGCATCAACACCAGCCGGGTGAAGATGGCGGGTTTGGCCATTAGCGGAGCATTGACGGCACTGGGGGGAGGCGTCTTTGCCCAATATGTCCTTTTTCTTGAGCCCCATTCGGAATTTTCTTTAACTGCTTCCATAAACCTGGCCCTGACCTCGATGGTCGGGGGGCTGGGAACGATCGTTGGTCCGGTTATCGGGTCCTTTTTGCTTATACCCCTTCAGGAATTCCTGCGGGTCTGGCTGGGTGGTTCCTTTCAAGGCCTTTACTTTGTCATTTACGGAACCTTGCTCATCCTGGTCGTGATGTTTATGCCCAGAGGCATCCTTGATTTTTTCTCCAGGCCCTACCGCTGGCTTCTGGCCCATCTTCCGGTTTTTAGCGGTCCGTCCCCTCCCAAAAGATTAGACCGCCCTTTCGTGTCATCGGCGCGGTTTGGCATGTTTGAGGCCATTGGGAAACCTGAATCGCTTCCCATCATAGAAGTGGAAAGCCTTTCCAAAAGATTCGGCGGATTATCGGCGATAACCGATCTCAGCTTTTCCGTCAGGGCCGGCGAGATTTTTGGAATCATCGGACCGAACGGCGCCGGGAAGAGCACCTTGTTCAATGTTCTTTCCAGTGTTTACAGGCAGGATTCAGGAGTCGTCAAATTCCAAGGGAAGAATTTATCGAGTTTCAATAAATCTCATTTGGTGTGCAGGCTTGGAATCGGCAGGACCTTCCAATTGGTCAAACCCTTTGAAAACATCACCGTCCTTGAGAATGTCATGGTCGGGGCCTTCTGTCGCCACACCAAAAGCAGTGAGGCGTCAGGTTTGGCTCTTGATATTCTTAACTTTCTCGGTATGCTTGATAAAAAAGATGCTTTCGGACATACCCTTACCCTTGCCGACAAGAAAAGGCTTGAATTGGCGCGGGCGTTGGCTACGGGACCCGAAGTTTTATTGTTGGATGAGGTCATGGCTGGGCTAACTTCCTATGAAATCGGAGAAGCCACTGACCTGATAAAAAAAATCAGAGATCACGGACTGACCGTATTGGTCGTAGAGCATGTGATGCAGGCCATCATGTCTCTATCCGACAAAGTGATGGTGCTTGCGGAAGGCCAAAAAATTATGGAAGGGACTCCCCAAGAGGTGATTCAGGATCAACGGGTGATCAGAGCTTATCTCGGAAAAGGCTATGAACTTACTTAATCTGGAGAATATAAGTGTGCGATATGGGGATGTGGAAGTCATAAGAGATCTTTCCTTATCCGTGGAAGAAGGGTCCATCACCAGTCTTGTCGGCTCGAATGGATCTGGAAAGTCAAGCCTTCTTAAAGCTGTCTCAGGGATCCTTCCCAACAACAAAGGAATGATTCATTTCGACGAAAAGAACATCACCGGCCTGCCGTCCCATCAGCGTGTCGAGCTAGGTCTTGTCCAGGTTCCTGAAGGCCGGCATGTCTTTCCTTATATGAGTGTCATGGAAAATCTCGAATTGGGCTCAATACTACCGAAGGCGCGGGCCAAACGAAAAGAAAACTTTTCCAGGGTATTCGACCTCTTCCCCAGGCTTTCTGAAAGGTCTAAGCAGATGGCCAGGACCTTGAGCGGAGGGGAGCAGCAAATGCTGGCTGTGGGCCGGGCTCTAATGGCGGATCCAAGGCTTTTGATGCCGGATGAGCCTTCTTTGGGGCTGGCCCCCCTTCTTGTTTCAGAAATTTTTGCTGTTTTAGCCAAGATCAACGTCTTAGGAGTGACGGTTCTAGTGGTAGAACAGGATGTAAAAGCCTCACTGGAACTGAGTCGTTGGGGCTATGTTTTGGAAAACGCGCACATCGTCCTGTCGGGTGATGCAAAAGAAATATTAAGAAGCGATCGAGTCAGAAAGGCTTACTTGGGTTTGTAGAACACCCAGGCAGACAGGACCACCGCGCTATCGGAAGATATTTTTCAATGGGTCAGTAAATGACTGAAGAGGAATATTGGGAAAGGAATAATGATGCGGAATGAACCAAGGACCATTCAAGAAGCCTTTAATAGAAATTTAGAGGCCTTTCCCGACCGGGAGGCTTTATATGCTGTCAATTACCGTTCGGGACTCTGGGAAAGGCTCACGTGGCGAGAAATAAAGGAGACCGTGGAGTGCCTAGCCAAGGGTCTGGCCGATCTCGGTGTCAAGAAAGGTCAGAAACTGGCCTTTATGAATGCGTCTTATTTGGAAAATGTCTGCTTCTATCTGGCTGCCCGTAAGGTAGGTGCGATTTTTATACCGGTCAACGTCCGCCTGGTCGCCCGCGAGGTGGAGTACATCGTGATCAACAGCGATACGGAATATCTTGTTTACGGTCATGAGTACGAACCATTGGTGGAACAGTTAAGGGGGAAGGTCCCGCAGCTTAAAAAAATAATCTGTATTGAAAAAGAAGGGTTTCCTGTTCCGGGGTGGGCCGTTCCTTACGGGCAGCTCCTGAGAAGCTGCGGTCCTGCTCCCGAAGTGGAAATCAAACCGGAAGATGATGCGGATATTATTTATACCAGCGGTACCACCGGACGCCCGAAAGGTGTGGTCCTGACCGAAGATACCAAACTGGCCTGTGGCCGGTTGCACGGCAACGCTTGGGGTTTTCATCGGCTGCATTACGGATATATGAAACACCAGACTCCTTTTCCTTTTTTCACCTCGACGGGCGTAAGTTCCCACATCATGACCTGGCTCTGGTACGGGTATTATCTTATATGGCAACCGGTATTTGATGCGGCGCAATCCATGGAACTTATTCAGCGGGAAAAGACCACCTCCATCTGCCTTGCCCCGACGATGATCATCTTTATTATGCAGCACCCGCAATTCAAAGAATTTGACATGTCCAGTCTCAGAATTATGTCTTAC
Source organism: uncultured delta proteobacterium (assembly GCA_963765435.1). Classification (GTDB taxonomy): domain Bacteria; phylum Desulfobacterota; class BSN033; order BSN033; family UBA1163; genus UBA1163. Next base: position 588,602 of record CAVXWK010000001.1, on the reverse strand, counting down.
GGCGGTTCGGCCATGCCCGAAGAAGTCATCCGCCAGGCCCTGGAGGCCTGGCCCGGCCTGAAACTGGTTAATATTTACGGTTTGACCGAAGGAGGGGTCGGAGGCACCCGACTCGGTCCCGAAGATCACCTTGCAAAAATTGGCTCCATCGGCCTCCCTTGGGCTCCGGATATGGAAGGGCGCATTGTGGATGATCAGGACAGGGATGTGGGCGTCAGGGAGGTCGGCGAACTGATTTTACGTGGTCCTAACGTCATGAAAGAATATTATAAAAATCCCGAAGCGACTGAAGAAACACTTAAAAATGGATGGCTCCATACGGGCGATCTTACCTATTACGACGAAGATGGGTACTTTTATTATGTGGATCGCAAGAAAGATATGCTGGTGCGGGGAGGATATAACGTATATTCCGTTGAAGTGGAAAGTGCTCTTTATGAACATCCCGCTGTCGGGCAATGCGCCGTTATAGGCAAACCGCACCCGAAACTCGGTGAGGACGTGGCCGCTTTTATTGTTCTCCGTGAGGGTCTGTCGGCAACAGCTGAGGAATTGATGGAATTCTGCCGGGATAAACTAGCCGACTTTAAACGTCCCCGGGATATAAGATTTTTGGATTCTCTTCCGGTCACAGCTATGGGCAAAGTGGATAAAAAAGAAATCCGGGCCAGGTATTTCGGGAAATAATGATTGCTAACGCCCACTTAATAGTTAGTTTCCATGCGGAAACTCCCCGTTTCCGGATGGAGAGGGTAGCCGTCCGCATATCGTAGTCGGCTTACCGAACCATTTGATGGGCCGTCGGGCCAAACCAAGGGATCGAAATCTCATTGAATTCCATAAAAATTTTCGGTGAAAAGGATCTTAACGTGTCCTTTTTACCTCCCAAAAGAAGCCTCTAAACTGAATACCGAATCAGATCCAGGATGGTCAAGAACCTTGAGCATGGGACTTACTCTTATCGGGTTTTCTTTAGTTTATAGTTACTTCACAATAGAAAAAGGAAAATCACAATAGGCTGCAGTTGGCCTTTGCTTCATTTTGTCCAACCTATTCAAATAAGAAATGTTATTTATTCGATAATCCGTTTGCTGTTTGGTTTGGTCATTCTTGCATTGAAATTAATTTTGGAGGATCGAGAAAATGACGCTTCAATTCTTACTGTGTCCAATTCTCGTTGACTTGTGGAAGAGAAAGAGCGCCTTACTTGAAAGCGGTCTTCACTGGAGAAATCATCAGCGGCGGGAGTGGGATCGTTTTCTCAGGCACGAGGCCCTTGCCCTTGACTTTGAAAATGCAGGTAGAGGAGTTTGAAGACAGAATATCAAATGTCAACAGACTGTTGCCTAAATAAATTCGACCGAAGAGAGGCAGACCAAGGAAATAGTCTGAGAACCGTCCCCAAAATCGCCAGGGACTTTAGAGGATGAGATTGTTAGTATCTTACTTTTGCACAAGTTTACTTACCGGAAAGCATCCCGGGAACGGCGCAAAGAAGTGAGAATGTTTTCCATACCCGCCGGCAATGACCACATATAAGTCTTCCGGCTTGAAGGTAATGGGAATGAGCGTATCAGGGGTAACCTCCCCAAATTTTTTCAGGAAGAGATCTGTATTGGGACAACCCTTTGGCCAAGCAGAGTATGGAATACGAGCCTTCTCCCAGATGGCCTTCCTGAATTGATCTTTTGTCCACCCTGCTCCTGCAACAAATTGGGCATGCTCAGGCCCCAGACCTATGATATGGGGCTGTTCCATCTGCGTTATCCAGCAAGGACCTCCAATGCTTAGCAAAGGGGTCACGAGATGGCTCCACCAGTTGACATGCTCTTCGGGTGTAATACTCCAGTGGTCAATATTATCGACGGGTGGATAGACCCCCATCACAGTCACCACGCTGTCGCTCTCCTTAAACCCTCGATCCACATGATAGGGTTTCCAACCCATGGGGAGCATGTCTTCGTTCTCCCCAAAGATCCAGCAAACGAAATCTCCCGGCCCTCCAAGGGTCGACTTGTCCGGCGAGGGAGGTTTTGATCCACCCACAATGTCCGAGATCAGGTTAATCGCATAGCCGATAGAAGCATTGGCATGGTGCATCTTGCCTGCGGCTCCTTGGCCAGAGGCTAACCCAATCTCTTTCACGACCGGTCCGTTGACAATAACCAGTGCTGCGGTTGTAGCCGTTGTCGTTGTTGCTCCCCGCCAATTTGCTTTTGGGTCTAAGAGAGCCTCTAACGCGGCAATAAGAAGCGCCATATAAGATGGTTTGCATCCGGCCATCACTGCATGGGTGGCCACCAGTTCAACGGTGAGGACCCCCATCCTCGGTGGAACCAGTCCCACGACCTCCTCGGGCATGCGGCTCGTTCCTTTCAGCATTTCTGCTACAAGCTCAGGAGTCGGTGGGATGATGGGGAGGCCTATGGATAACCCTCTCGAAAAGAACATTTGATTAATATTTGTTACAACGCCTTTTAATTTCATCCTCTCTGCTGGGTAGGCTGGCTTCGCGATGAGTGGGGGCTTAACCACTGGTTTCCATTCTATTGCCGCTTTGAGGATTTCGGGGAAAACAGCTTCAGCTTTTTTCCTTATCTCCGATAAAGGTATCATCCCCATGGGGTGCGGTACAACCACAAAACAGGGTTCGGCACCTTCGCCCAATGCTGTGTCGTGTGCCAATGAAACAAATTCAGTCGTAGTGATTGTAACCGTGGGAATGCCCAATCTCTCTAACTCGAGCTGGTCCACGACCAGCCATGAGGTACAAGCGCCTCAGTCGGCCTGGGAGGCGATGACGAGGTCAGGTTTAAAACTTGCTAACTTCTCTGCAAACCTCTTGCTTCTCTCCGGGCTTCCGGTAATTGGGTCTACAGTTTCAGGCGCTACTTCCCAGGAGTAAATGATTTTAAGATCTTTCACCTTTTCCTTAAGCAATTCTCCCACCCGGATGAGGAATTTATCACTGTTGTGTTTCCCATTCGAACGAAGCAGGATGGTCTTTCCCTCCAAACGAGGGGGATGAAGATTCAACTTCATTGGCACTACCTTTACAACGCCTTCAGGATTGATTAACTCCCATTCCTGTACCTTTTCTTCCGCGAGAATCTCTACCGGACCTCCGAAGAACACAATGAATATAGTTGCAATCCATAAACCTTTTGCAAAACCTATCGATCTCATCTCATTTCCACCCTCCACCTTCTAATGATTTAGTCTCGAACAATGGATCTCATCTATTCAGCTTCTCCAACTCGTTTACAAGATCCTCCAGAGGAGGTCTCTTATTGATATCATGCACGTCAATGTAACGAACAATCCCCCTTTTATCGATGACAAACAAGGCTCTTTCCGAGACTCCGTCTGATCGTAAGACCCCATACTTTTCTGCAACTGCCCCATGAGGCCAGAAGTCGGAAAGGACTGGAAACCACAACCCCATCTGTTTGGTCCAGGCATATAGAGCCGGAAGGTTATCAACCGTAATCCCAAGAAGCACGGAATCACACCGGTCAAAGATATTCTTGATAATATTGTAACCGGGCCATTGATCTGAACAGAGTGGCGTCCAAGCTGCAGGTTCAAAGGAAAGAACGATATTCTTTTTTCCAAGATACTGATTTAAGGAAATCTTTTCCCCCGAAACACTGGGAAGAGTGAAATCTGGAGCTTTATCCCCAACCTTGAGTCGAAGAACACTGTCAATAGGTTTGAGTTTCCCTGAGGGATGAATATTATCACATGGCTCAGAAATGGCATAGGCCATGGAAAGGTGGAAAAAAATCAGGCAAATGCCGATGATCAAACTAAAGCGGCATATTTTTAGTTGCATCTTGTAGCTTTTAAGAAGTCGTTTCCAAGTGATAATGGATGGATTTGTGGGTTGAAAGAGATTGATACAATATATACTATTCACTTAAATATCTCGGAAAGAAGATAGTTTAAGAGAGACATCGATTCGACTCTCAACTGGATCCGATCTCCCCTTTCTCCGATTTCGCTCAAGTAAATCTTTCTGTCTCTGACAATCAATCCCTGTCCGTCTCCTATCCCCCACTTAAAATAGATGGCCCCCAGCCACTCGTTCATCGGATGGAATCCCTTCATATCTTCAAACCCATAGTATTCCATAACCGCAGGGCTTTTTGTTCTCACCCCTTTCAGGGCAATCGCATCTCCTTTTGTCTGGAATTCCTCTATGACAGGCTCCTTATAGATCGAATGGACATAGAATACAGAGAAAGGTTCGGATAGGCCGATCCGGATGCGAATCGTCCGCAGATGATCCCTGTTTTCTATATGAAGGATGGGTATCTTCTTTAAAAATAAGACCCCTCCTGTTATGGCCAGTACACCAATCAATACAAGGATGGACCAGGTCTTCGGTTTCAATTATTTAATCTTAACTCCTTTCTCTGTGAAATATCGAATGGCTCCCGGAGGGATTGGTTCAACCAGGTCTTCTTGGGAACCTTCTTCTAGCCGGTATGAATATCCGCCCAAAACTCCTTATCCAAAATTTTAAAGCAGAGCAAAGTCGAAATCGTAACAGCAATCAACATTCCAAGCATAAATAGCAGAATGAGCCTTTCTTTTAACACATATTTGTTCTCCAGTATTCCAACATAAAGCATCCCCACGATCTTGTCATGGATGTCACGGATAGGTTCATAGGCGGTGATATACCAATCATCGACCACAAACGCCCGCTGGATCCAGGGCAATCCTTTTCCAAGAACCCGTTCCTCGACTTCTTTCATCGCTCGTGTTCCAATCGCTCGATTTCCTTCCCGATCGATCACGTTGGTTGAGATTCTCAGATCACCCAAAAAAATAGTGGCCGTGCCAATTTCTTTGCCCTTATATTTTGCATCCTTGAAAAGGATACTCTTAATACGATCTACCATTTCGTAATTGCGATTGAGAAGGACTCCCCCCATTAAGGCTCCTAATACCTCGCCGTTCGCATCGAGGATCGGATGAGCAGATTTCAACACCATCCCCGAACTCTCCGTGAGCTCTTCGGTCGGTTTTTCTCTCGGTGTTGGAATCAAATTGAATGCTGCCCGATCAGCCAATAATTCTCCCTCCTTCAATAATTCTGGCCTCGAAAGCACCTGCGTTCCTGAAATCCCCCTATTTTTCAGGGCTTCCCGAATGAAAGGATCCTTCATTAAGCTATCTCCGGATAAAGCAGGGTTGTGAAACCTCAACAACACGGTCCCGTTTTTATCCACCAGGGTCAGGAAATCGAAACCATAATCGGCAATCAACCTTTTCATGTCTCCTCTTATCAAGAAGACTTTTTCCTTCTCAAGAGCTCCTCTTAATATATATCGGAGGGAAGTCAAATAGATTGCCCGGTCAATCTCGCTTATCTTGGTTGTGTAAAGCCATCGGGCTCCGTTCAAGGCCTCCTTAACTCGTTCCTGGGTTTCGTAAATCACTCGGTGTGTGATCACTGAGTTGACGATAAATCCAATAATAATTCCCGTAGAGAGAGCAACTATGACAAAACTTAAAGCTATCCGATTTCTTTTAGAAACTTTCATAATCTCCCCTAATATGTAACGGTTGGTCGGGGTTGGATAAAACGAGTGATGAACCCGGCTTAAAAGAGAAATAGCCAAATTCCACCGTTTTCAATTTTGCAAAGTACGTGCCTTAACTAATTTAAGTAGCCGTGGTTTTTAATACTAACATAACCTATTAATTTCATACGGGTTATGGAACTTAATAGGAAGATGAAGCGAAGACCGAAAAAGGCAAATCTAAGATTGCGATGCGGGATTTCAAACAACAGGTGGGTGATTTTACACAACAAGAATAATATTACCTTTTTTAGTGCGGTCCTCTTCCTCAAAAAATACAGAATTTACCCCATTCGCTCGCCATAAAAAAAGGCATAAAATATTCTTAATAAATCTTTCGTAAGAGGACGGTTGAATAGGAAATAGATACGAAACGGAAACTGCTGATTCCCACCTGTCTCTAATCAACCTCACAACCTAACCTCAAACCTTCTGGGGCTAACTATGAGAAGGGGTCCCTTGCTCCTCATCTATTTACCCGTGGCCTCGCTTCGCAGGACGGTCTTGAGTATCTTCTGCATGGCATTCCGGGGCAGGGATGTCCGGAATTCCACGAGGGCCGGTTTCTTGTAGCTGGCTATATGCCGCTTGCAGTAGTCGATGATCTCTTCTTGTGTGGCCTTCTGTCCCGGCTTCAGGACGATAACGGCCTTGACGATTTCCCCCCAGTAGGCATCGGGAACGCAGATGACGGCCACTTCCGCCACCTGCGGGTGCTTTTCGAGAACGGCTTCGATCTCCAGAGGATAGATATTCTCGCCGGCCCGGATGATCATGTCCTTCTTTCGCCCCTGGAGGTAGAGATAACCGTCCTTATCCATGCCGAAGTAGTTCGTATAATCAGTGGGGAGTTCCCGTTTCGCCCGAAGCAAAAGGTCGAGGGGCATGGGAGAGGCGCCTTAACCGACGAGTTTCAGGGAGGAGAGATCGCGTCTGGGAAAATCGGGATAGTCCAGGATGGCCTGGAGCATGGTGGGAACGACATAGGCATAGCCGATGGCCTCCTTTTCGATGGTGTCGAGGAAGAGGCCCGGCTCAAACTGGGCGAGATAGACCAGCTTCTCTGCCATGTGCAGGGCGATGATGGCCGTGTTGATGCCGGCGATATGGTACATGGGGACATTCACGAATGGAAGCAAGATGCCTACCCCAGCCCATTTGGGATTTTTCACTTCCTTGAAATATCCGCTCATCGATTTTATATTAGCGATCGTAGGAGGGAGGTGCAATTGATGAATTTAAAAAAAGCCACTTATGTTATGAGCGTTTTGTTGACGTTAGTCCTTTTTATGCCTTTTCAGGGAAGGGCCCAATTGTTTCCGTACGAAGGAGGAGCTACACAAATGAAAACAGCAAATGGAGTAACAGTCTACAAAAATTTAAGGGAAATAGTTGAGCCAAAGCACTCTTGTCTTGTTGTCTGGGATGTGCAAAATGGGTTGGTGGATAGAATATTTAACAAGGAGGAATTTATAGCTACCCTGAAAAGCTTTATTGAAAAATTGAGAAACAAGATGCCTGTGGTGTATACATTGATTACGCCTCTCCCTAAAGGCTTTGTCTCCTCATGGTACTACTATTCAATGATGAGACGTTTTAACGTAGATGACATAAAGAAGTTGCCTCCTTTTATGGCAATTGGTTCAAAAGACCGGGAAATACCTGAGGCAGTTAAACCTCAATCTACCGACATCGTGCTTGAAAAATATACGGCAAGTATCTTTACAGGAACGAATTTTGAACATATGATGCGCAATCGTGGCGTTACCACCTTGATATTTACTGGAATAGCCACTGAATTTGGTATTGAGTCTTCAGCACGTGATGCTTCAAATAGAGGATTTTATCCGGTAGTAGTATCGGATTGTGTTTCTTCAATGGATAAAGAGGCACATGAACGCTCTTTAAGAAACTTGATTAAACTTCTTATCGTAGAGAAATCAAGGGATATTTTACAAAATATAGATTAACAGGTCACGATTTACTGGCCAGACAGGTTTCCATGCGCTCTAAAGGCAAAAGGTGAGGTGATAGGTATGGCGAGAGAAGATGATATTAGACTGCTGATGGTAGAAGAACAGACTTTCCTCTCAAGGGAGAGGACGATGCACTCCTACATGCAGACAGGTCTGGCCTTCGTCTCTGTTGGCCTTGTCATCATCAAGCTGCTTAGTGGGATTTTCTATTTATGCATCGGAATACTCCTTATGATCTTGGGAGGCCTCCTCATAATTGAATCTGGGAGGAGGTATGGGCGTTTTCGGAAGGCGATTCGCTTGCTGAGGGAGAAGGAAGCGAAGCTGGGATATGAGCTTGGAACCATCAAATAAATCGAACTCTTTCTTCCTGTAGTCAACGATCAGACACTTTAGCGCAGTGTCCATGATTTCAATAGTAATCATCAGTGCTCCTTTTTCTCGACCCACAATCTCCTCCCTCATTTTTTTAGCACCACGCTTAACCCATTTTAGAATTTGTCTTTGCTTGGCATACAGCTAACCCCCCTCGCACACAGCAACATAGCTGCTCCCGTAAAGCAATTGGTTACAATAAATGCACCAAGTTGGTCGCGGAATAGGCAGCGCGTGATGGCGAAAGCCTTAGAGGCATTTGAAAAAGAATTAATGAACGTACTTAATGTTAAAGTTCCAACAATTTAATTGTGAGCATTAACCAGCGAATACTCGGGTTCACTCAAGCCCTTAGTTTTTTTGCCATTCTCCCCTAGATAGAGTCATAGGCTTCCAGATCGAACTGCTCCCCTTTGGCTCCTTTGGAACAATACGCCTCCTCAAAATACTTGACAATTCAATCAAAAATCGTTATATCTTCTCAAAATTCAAGGGAATATTTGGGTTTTCGACTAAGCTATGGAATGGACCTTACTCCTCAACTCCACTTTCGAGCCGCTCAAGGTCGTGACCTGGAAAAAAGCGATCATCATGGTGACGCTTGAAAAGGTAGAGATCATTGAAGAATATGATCGCATGATTCGTGGCGTCAGCTTCTCCTTGCGTCTGCCTGCGGTGATTCGACTAAACCGCTTTATCAAGAGAAACACTCCCATCGTTAAATTTTCCCGCCAGAATCTCTACGTCCGGGATCGGGGAAAGTGCCAGTACTGCGGCACTCCTTTTGAACAAAAGGAGTTGACTTATGACCATGTCATTCCCCGTTCCAAAGGCGGACTGACGGAATGGACGAATGTGGTGACCTGCTGCACGGCATGCAATCTCAAGAAGGGTGGAAGGACGCCTGAGGAGGCAGGGATGTCGCTGATCCGAAAGCCGCGGGCGCCCATCTGGATACCCCTCTTGCCGATGAGTCTCGGGATCAAGGAGACCCCAGATCCCTGGAAGGATTACCTCTACCTCAATTTGGAGTTGGCTTCTTAACCCGGGTGCGAAGGGATGAAGAGAGATGAAATATCTTTGGGCCCCATGGAGAATGGATTATATATTGGGGGAGAAAAAGAAAGGGTGTTTCTTTTGCAGAAAACTTAAGGAGAAAAAAGACAGAGAAAACCTCATGCTCTATAAGGGCGAGCACGTGTTTGTGGTCATGAACAAATATCCTTACAATAACGGTCATCTCATGATCGTCCCCAAGCGCCATTACCTCGGCCTGGAGAAATTAAACGATAAAGAATCAAAAGAACTCTTCGACTTATTAAGAGCCTCCGTAAAGGTGCTGAAGGCATGCTTCCGCCCCCATGGATTCAACATCGGAATGAATATCGGGAGAGTAGGGGGTGCTGGAGAAGACCATCTCCATCTCCATATTGTACCGCGCTGGGCGGGAGATACCAATTTTATGCCGGTGATGGCGGAAACGAAGGTCGTCCCCGAATATCTGGAGAAAACGTACCAGAGACTTCACTCTGCCTTTTCTGACCTCATGCGGAAAAAGAGAGCCCCGAAGGGAGGATGAAGAAATGAGATGGGTCAAAACGGTCTTTTGGATGCTGGCCTTTTTCGTGGCAATCATTTTTTCTATCCAGAATCGAAGTGAGGTCGTGCTTCGCTTCGCTTTTCCTTGGGAGAGCCGTGCATGGTTTGAAGTTCCGAGAGTCCCGCTCCCTCTTTTTTTGATCATCCTTTGCGCCATTTTCCTGGGAGTCTTGATCGGCGGGGTGGGTGACATGATTCAGCGGTTTCAGCTCAAAAGGTCCCTTCGCAAAAATCAGAAAAAGATGGAGATGCTGGAGAGAGAAATAGAATCTCTTCGAGGCCCTGGTTCGAGTCAAACTTCTACTCTCAAAGAGGAGCGTTAACCTTTTGATCAACATAGGGAAATTCGATCGCATGACAAGCAAACTCTTTCGGGGATGGCTCAAGATTTTTCTTGCATTTCAGAGTGGGTTATAGTATATTATCCTTAGATCCGTTAGTCTGCTGAAAAAGCGGGCTGTTTGCCCGCTTTTTTTTTAAGAAACTTACATCCATATAAAGGCAGCGAGGATGCAGAAGGAGATTGTGGATCGAGTCCGTGCGATAGCGGATCCCATTATTTCGGATGAAGGAATGGAGTTGGTAGATGTCGAGTATCGAAGAGAATCGAGAGGATGGGTCCTTCGCCTCTACCTGGACAAGGAGGGAGGGGTCACCCTTGACGACTGCACACGAATTAGCCAGGAGGTCGGAAGGAGCCTGGATGTCGAGGATTTCATACAAATTCCTTACGCGTTGGAGGTCTCCTCTCCAGGTCTTTCCCGTCCGTTGAAATCCGAAAAAGACTTCATGAAATATCGCCACAGTTTGATTAAAGTCAAGACGCTCGACCCCATTCAGAATCGTCGGCAATTCAAGGGAAGGCTTCTGGGGGTTTCCGCAAACCAAATTGAAATGGAAGTAGAGGGGGAAATCTTTCAGATTCCTCTCTCCAATATGGCCAAAGCCAACTTGGAGGTTTACCCGGACCTGCGCCGCAAGGAGCAGGCTCCAAAATAGGATACCATCTACAGGAGGCCCATCGTCCTTTAGGGGAAGATGGAACTTCCTTTTAGAAAGGGAGAGATGAGTTATGCCGTCCAATCTCAATTATGTGATTGATCAAGTGGGAAAGGATAAGGGGATCGACCGGAAGGTGATCATCGAGGCATTAGAACAGGCCGTGCTGACAGCCTCGAGAAAGAAATATGGGCACCAAGGGGAGATAGAAGTTCACTATAACGAAGAGGCTGGCGAGGTGGAGCTGTTTCAGTTCAAGCAAGTGGTGGAGGAGGTAGCGGATCCATCGACGGAGATCTCTCTGAAGGAAGCGCGAGAATTGGACAGCGAGGCTCAGGTCGGAGACAGTTTGGGAGTGAAACTCAATACCGACTTCGGCCGAATTGGAGCCCAAACCGCGAAGCAGGTGATCATCCAGAAGGTGAGGGACGCTGAACGGGAAAATGTCTATAACGAATTTAAGGACCGAAAGGGAGACCTGGCAAGCGGAAGCGTTCAGAGAATGGAAAAAGGAAATGTCTATATTAGCGTCGGCAGGGCAGAAGCCATCCTTTTGACGAAGGAGCAAATTTCTGAGGAGAGCTATCGACAGGGGGAGCGACTTCGGGCCTATATTGTCGACGTGCAGAAGAACTCAAAGGGACCGCAAATCTTCCTTTCAAGGACCCATCCAGGGCTTCTGGTCAAGTTGTTTGAGATGGAGGTCCCCGAGATCTCTGAAGGAGTGATCAAGGTCATCAGTGCGGCGCGGGAGCCGGGGCAGAGAGCGAAGATCTCTGTCTATAGCTCTAACCGCGATGTGGACCCCGTGGGGGCTTGCGTGGGCATGAAGGGCTCTCGAGTCCAGAGCGTCGTTCAAGAACTTCGAGGGGAACGGATTGACATCATCCCCTGGTCTCAAGATCAAGCCAAATATGTGTGCAATGCCCTGGCTCCGGCCAAGATCTCCCGGGTGTATATCGACGAGGAGAACCGTCATATGGAGGTCGTCGTAGCAGACGATCAGCTTTCTCTCGCGATCGGGAAAAAAGGGCAGAATGTCCGGTTAGCGTCCAAGTTGACGGGCTGGAAAATCGATATCAAGAGCGAATCGAGGATGGAGAAGATCTCCGGTGAAATTCTCGAAAAGTTCAGCGGCCTTCCTTATGTCGGAGATGTGGCGAGCCGTATCCTGTATAACGAAGGCTTCCGATCGATTAAGGAGTTGGCCGAGGTTGATCCGGAAGAACTCGCCAAGGCCTTGGGGATTGAAAAGGAAAAGGCCGCAGAGATTGTCGAAGGGGCGGTTCAGTTGTCGAAAGAGGGGGAAGGGACAGCGGTAGCCCAAGAGACCCCTCCGACAGCAGGCGGTCCTGCCTCCGACCCGGTGGACCGGTTGGAGGGGGTAGGAGAGAAGACAGCCCAGCTGTTGGAAGAGAATGGATTTAAAGTCGTTCGCGACATTTTGGAAACGAGTAGCGAAAAGCTCTCTGCCATTCCAGGGATTGGGATCAAGAAGGCGGAGAAATTGATCCAGTCCGCAAAACAGTATATCGAAGGAAAGAAGGCATGAGCGGGGCAGGACATATTCCCGTCCGCACTTGTGTGGGATGTCGACGAAAAAGAAAGAAGGAAGAAATGATTTGGCTGGTCCAGCGTCCAGAAGGAGTGATGGTTGTGGACCCGAAGAAGCCTCATCAAGGCCGAGGGCTTTATCTCTGTCCAGATCATGAATGTTTGAACAGGGCAAAGAAAAAGAACAGAGGGATCGCATTTTTGGAGACGACAGATTTCCGACGTCCTTCGGTAAAGGGTTCTCTTACACAGGAGGTAGGAAATGGCAAAGAGTAAGGTCCTCGATCTTGCGAGGGAAGTCGGGATGGAGGATGATAAACTGCTTCTCAAACTGAAACGCCTCGGGGTGAAGGTACGGGATAAGAAGCCTACGGAACCCGAAAAAAAGGTCTCCTTATCGGATGAGAAAATCATCGAGAGAGATTCCGAGAAGGAAGTTGTTGAGAAGCGCGTCAAACCTACCGTGATTCGGAGAAGAGCAAGAACCTTGGAGGTCAAAGCGGAGCCCGCGTCGCCTCCGTTGAATGTTGCGGAACCCGAAGTTGTAAAAGAAAAAATTCCAGAGGCAAGGGCGAAAGAAGGAATTGCCGAAATCGAGTTGGAGACCCCGAAGAGGGCAACAGAGCGAAAAGAGTTGGAAAAAGAGGAGAAGGCTCTGGGAACGCCCCCAAGAGGAGGGAAGAAAAAGGACGCGACGGAGCAACCAGCGGCATCTCTTGACGCAAAGGCTGCAGCAAGAGAGGCGGCGCCATCCAGACCCGTTGAGGCACTACCCTCCGGTGTATCACCTAAGGAGGTCAAAGAGAAAACCGGCCCCGAGAAAGAGGCCGAGGAAGCTAAACCGAAGGAAGCCCCTGTTAAAAGAGGCGACGTGAAGGTCTTAGAGAAAGAAGAATTATTGGAGAGAGAAAGACTGGCTGCCCTCGCGAAGAAGAAGGGTTTTGTGAAGAAGAGGAAGAGAATTGAGGAAAGGATGCTGGGGGAGGACGAGGTCGAAGAGGGAAAGGGAGAGGAGAAGGAAGCGGAGGTCGTCACCTTCAGACCCTTCCGTCCCATGAAAAAGAAGGTGGTCTTAAAGACGGCGAAGAAGACAGAGGTAACGGTTCCCAAGCCGATTAAGAGAATCATTCGAATCACCGAGGTCATCGCTGTTGGGGATCTTGCAAAGAGGATGGGCGTCAAAGGCGGGGAATTGATTAAGAAGCTGATGGAAATGGGCGTCCTGGTCAATATCAACCAGCCCATCGATGCGGATGTCGCCTCTCTGGTGGCCGGTGAATTTGGCTACGAGGTGGAGAGAGTCTCATTAGAGCGACAGGAGCTGCTGGAAAGAAGAGAAGACCTTCCCGAACAGCTGAAACCCAGACCCCCGGTCGTGACGATCATGGGCCACGTGGATCATGGAAAGACCATGCTTCTGGATGCGATCAGGAAGACGAATGTCGTCGGGGGGGAGGCGGGAGGCATCACCCAGCACATTGGAGCCTACGATGTCAACCTGGAAAATGGGCATGTGGTCTTTATCGACACTCCCGGCCACGAAGCCTTCACTGCCATGAGGGCAAGAGGAGCTCAGGTGACGGACATCGTCGTCCTGGTAGTCGCTGCGGATGACGGGATGATGCCGCAGACAAAAGAAGCGATCGACCATGCTCGAGCGGCCAAGGTTCCCATCGTGGTCGCCATTAACAAGATCGACAAACCGACTGCCAACCCGGAAAAGGTGAAGAAAGACCTTTCGGAATATGGACTCGTCCCCGAACAGTGGGGAGGAACTACCCTGTTTGCTGAAGTTTCAGCCAAACAGAAGACCGGGATCAAGGAGTTGCTGGATTTGATCCTTCTTCAGGCAGAGGTGCTGGAGTTAAGGTCCAATCCGGATAAATCGGCTCGAGGGGTCATCATTGAGTCCAAATTGGACAAGGGGAGGGGGCCTGTGGCCACTCTTCTGGTTCAAGAGGGAACCCTGAAGACGGGAGATGCCTTTATCGCAGGCTCCCACTACGGCAGGGTCAGAGCCATGCTAAACGACAAGGGGCAGAAGATAGGGGAGGCGCCTCCCTCTATCCCTGTGGAAGTGGTGGGTTTTACCGATGTTCCCGAGGCAGGAGAGCCGTTCATTGTCGTTTCCGAAGAGAGGATGGCCAAACAGATCAGTCTCTACCGGCAGGAAAAGATTCGTGCGAAGGAACTTTCAAAGTTGAGCAAGGTGTCGCTCGAAGAACTTTATGATAAGATTAAAAAGGGGGAAGTGAAGGAGCTGAACGTCGTCATTAAGGCGGATGTCCAGGGATCCATTGAGGCCGTGAAAGAGGCCTTGAAGAAGTTCCCTACGGACCAGGTGAAAGTCAATGTCCTTCACGACGCGGTCGGCGGCATCACAGAGACGGATGTGAATTTAGCATCGGCCTCCAATGCGATCATTATCGGGTTTAATGTGAGGCCGGGTGTGAAAGCCCAGTCCCTGGCCGAAGAAGAGCACGTGGACGTCCGGACTTATTCCATCATCTACGATGCGATCACCGATATTAAGAACGCCTTGGAAGGATTACTGGAACCCACTTACAAGGAGCATGTCCTCGGAAGGGCGCAAGTGATACAGGTTTTCAATATCCGAAAAGTGGGGACCGTTGCAGGCAGTCTCGTGGTCGACGGCAAAGTGGTCCGAGGATCTCATGCGAGACTGCTGAGGGACAATGTCGTCGTCTACAACGGCCGGATCTCCTCGCTGAGGCGATTCAAAGATGACATGAAAGACTGCAGCCAGGGGCTCGAGTGCGGGATCGGCATCGAAAATTTCAATGATATCAAACTCGGGGATGTCATTGAGTCCTATGAGGTTGAAGAAGTTCAAACCCGGCTGGCATAGGGCTTGACTCTAAACACTAAATTCAAAACAAGTCCAAAATCAAAAAGTCAAACGGTGATAGGGCTCTGAGTTTTGCGTTTTCGAAATTTGAGTTTATTTAGAGTTTAAGGTTTCGAGTTTAGGGTTTAGGTTTTTTTTGATGGGTCTGTGACTCAGATGGTGATCGGGATTTGCCAGCTCGACCTTCGAATTCCGGAAAATCATTCTTTAAAGGGAAAACGACATGTGCTCCGGAAATTGATCGATCGGGTGAAACATCGGTTTAACGTATCGATTTCAGAGGTCGGAGATAATGATCTTTGGCAGCGGGCACAGATTGGCTTTTGTACGGTCGGGAATGATCGGCGACATATCAATTCAAGCTTGGACAAAGTAGTTCACTTTATCGACGAAATGAACCTTGTTGAAATGGTGCATTCGGAAATCGAAATCATTACGGTGTAACCGACGAATAACGAACGATAGACGTTGAACAATGAACGATAAACAACGAACGACGAACCATGAACAAAGAAGATGCTCCGCTGTTCATCGTTTAATGATCATCGTCCCTAGTGACATGGTCATCTTTACCACTACAACAAGTTACGGGCACGAAACACACCTGCCTGCCGGTAGGCAGGGACACGGGCACGTTATTATTAAAGGACCGAATGGAAGGAAAACGTTCTGAAAAAGTGGCGGATTTGATCCAAAAGGAAATCTCTCAAATGCTGGCGAAATCGGTCAAAGATCCTCGTATTGGCTTTGTCACGATCACAAGGGTGACTGTTTCTGAAGATTGCCGGTTTGCGAGAGTCTATTATAGTGTAGCGGGGACCCAGGCAGAGAGGGAGAGCTCCATGAAGGGTCTGGAGAGCGCCAAAGGATATGTCCGGAAGGAACTGGGTCGCCGTATCCGACTGAGATACACGCCGGACATTATGTTTCAATTCGATCCTTCCATTGAGTATGCGATTCATATGGAGGAGTTGATCCAGAGCCTCCATCAGAAAAAGGAGGACCATGGGGAAGAAGGGGATTGACGGTCTCCTCATCGTGGATAAGCCTGACGGGATCACCTCCCTCGATGTGGTCAGGGAAATCAAGCATCGATTTGGGGTGGAGAGGGCCGGTCACATCGGGACCCTCGATCCTTTTGCCACGGGTGTTCTGCCCGTCGCTATGAACGAGGGGACCAAACTGGTTCCTTTTTTGGGGGAAGGTCCAAAAGACTACCAGGTGACGCTCCGATTAGGGGAGGAGACAGCCACCGATGATTGGACCGGCCAGGTGGTCATGAGACAGGAATGGAACAGACTCGTCCCCGGGGAGATTACGGCTCTTATCCACACCTTTTGCGGAAAGATACTTCAGATTCCTCCTATGTTTTCAGCCGTCAAAATGCAAGGGAGACCTCTTTACCGATTAGCGAGAAAGGGGATCGAGGTCGAGCGAAAAGAGAGAGAAGTGGAGATTTACCGGATTCAGATGGAAGAGGTTGACCTGCCTCTCGTGCGTTTCAACGTTTCCTGCTCGAAGGGGACTTATATCCGCGCGCTGGGGAGAGACATCGGAAGGAAGTTAGGATGCGGGGCTCACGTCCTCCGTCTGAGAAGGGTGCGAAGCGGGCCTTTCACTCTGGAACAAGCGATTTCCTGGGAGAAGTTGACAAATCTCTCCACGGGCGATGGCCTTCATCCCTGGCTGATTTCCTTGAGTGCGGCCTTGCCCGATCTGCCCGAGGTGATCGGGGACGAACGTTTGGTCAAGAAGGTGCGTTTTGGAAAAGAGATGATAGTCCAGGATCTATCTCCGCAGTCCCTTCCAACCTTCGAAAGGGGGGAGTGGCTCAAGATGTCTTCTCTCAAGGAGGGGTTGGTGGCGATCTTAAGATCAGAAGTGAAAGGATCGGATATCCCGCGGGCAGATCCTGAACGGGTAGCCCTTCGTCCGTTAAGGGTATTCCGGCCCCAGGAGTGATATTCTGCAAGCAATCGCGGTTACTCTAATAAGGAGGAATTTCATGACACTCGTTCAGGAGAAGAAAAAAGAGATCATCGAACAGTTCAAAAGCCACGAGCGGGATACGGGTTCCCCAGAGGTTCAGATCGCTCTTCTCAGCGAAAGGATTCGATATTTGACGGAGCACTTTAAGGTACACAAGCGAGACCATCACTCCCGCAGGGGTCTTCTCAAATTGGTCGGGCAGCGGCGGAGGCTGCTCAATTATCTAAAGGAAAACAAAGTAGATCGATATCGAACGGTCATCGATAGGTTGGGTCTGCGGAAATAGCACAATACGCTCTAAGTGAAAAGGAGTAAAGAGATTCCTATGAGTTTGAAACGACAGATCGATTTTGGAGGAAGGCCTTTTTCCATCGAAACCGGAAAAGTGGCAAAACAGGCGAATGGTTCGGTGATGGTTCAATATGGAGAGACGGTCGTCCTGGTGACGGCGGTGGCTTCCGAGAAGAAGCGAGAAGGCCTCGATTTCATCCCCCTCACGGTGAACTATTTGGAAATGACGTATGCCGCCGGCAGGATCCCGGGGGGGTTCTTTAAAAGGGAAGGGAGACCCACCGACCGTGAAACCCTGATCTCGCGTTTTATTGACCGACCCCTGAGGCCTCTTTTCCCGAAAGGATTTCAAAATGAGGTCCAGATCATCGCTACCGTCCTTTCTGCCGACTTAGACAATGATCCTTCCATCTTAGGAATGATCGGAGCCTCCGGCGCGCTCTCTCTCTCCGATATCCCCTTTGACGGTCCAATTGCGGGAGCGAAAGTGGGTCGGATTGACGGAGAGTTCGTGCTCAACCCCACCCACGAAGAATTGGAGATGAGCGATATCGATCTCTTTGTGGCGGGAAGTGAGAATGCAATCATTATGGTCGAAGGAAGCGCAAAGGAGGTTAAGGAAGAGGAGATCCTGGATGCGATTTTATTCGGCCATCGATCCTTGAAGCCAGTCATTGCTCTCCAGGAAGAGATGAAATCGGCCGCGGGGGTGACCCTCCGGGAGTTTGAACTCCGAAGGCCGGAAACGACTCTTTACGAGAAGGTAAGCGCTGTCGCTCGAGAGAAGCTGAAAGAGACCGTTCAGATTACAGAGAAAGGGAAGCGAAGAGAAGGGTTGGAAAACATCCTTCAGTCGACCTTTCAGGAGCTCGGGGCCGAAGACGAACCTTCACAGCAGATGGCCAGGGTCGCGTTCGAAGAGGTCTATCGCAAACTGGTGAGAAAATTGATTTTGGAAAAGAAGCAGCGAATCGACGGAAGGGGGCTCTCGGAAATTCGCCCCATTACCTGCGAGGCAGGAATCCTCCCCAGAACGCATGGCTCCGCCCTTTTCACACGTGGAGAAACTCAGGTGCTGGCAGTGGTTACTTTCGGGACCTCTGAGGACGAGCAGAAGATTAATTCCCTGACCGGAGAAACTTACAAGTCCTTTATGCTCCACTACAATTTTCCTCCTTTCTCTACTGGAGAGGTCTCCCCGTTGAGGTCGCCCAGCCGGAGAGAAATTGGACACGGTGCCTTGGCCGAAAGAGCCATCTTGCCCGTTCTTCCTTCTAACGAAAATTTCCCCTATACCATCCGAATCGTTTCAGAGGTGCTGGAATCAAACGGCTCGTCCTCCATGGCCACGGTGTGCGGATCAAGCCTCTCACTCATGGACGCAGGGGTTCCGGTTAAGGCTCCCGTAGCCGGCATCGCCATGGGGCTCATCGTGGAAGATGGAGAGAGTATTGTCCTCTCAGACATCCTCGGGGATGAAGACCATTTGGGGGATATGGATTTCAAGGTGGCGGGCACTTCCGAAGGGGTGACAGCCATCCAGATGGATATCAAGGTTCGGGGCATCTCGAAAGAGATCATGAAGAAAGTTCTTGATCAGGCCAGGGAGGGCCGATTCCATATTTTAAGTAAGATGAACGAGACGATCTCAGAGCCCCGAAAAGATCTCTCACGGCATGCGCCTCGGATCGTCAGCATCCAGGTGAAGCAGGAGAAGATTCGGGATGTCATCGGCCCGGGGGGGAAGAACATTCGAGCCATTGTCGACCAAACGGGTGTCAAGGTGGACGTAGAGGATTCGGGATTGGTGAAGCTGGCCTCTCCGAATTACGAGTCCATCGAGAAGGCCATCTACATGATCAAAAGGCTCACACAGGAGGTCGAGGTGGGGGCTCTTTATAACGGGAAGGTTGTGCGGATTCTGGGGTTTGGCGCGATTGTCGAGCTTTTTCCGGGAACCGACGGCCTAGTCCACATTTCCCAGCTGGCAGAGGGCCACGTGAAGGAGGTTTCGGATATCCTGAAAGAAGGGGATGAGGTACTTGTCAAGGTGATCGATATCGACCCGCAGGGACGAATTCGTCTGAGTCGCAAGGCAGCCTTAAGAGAAACAAAGCAGAGCGCAGGGGAAAAGAGTAAAGAGGAGCGAAGGGAGTAAGAAGGAATGGAATCCGACACGAAGAAGATACAAGCCTCCGTCAATCCGTCATGGATTGATACGGGTTCTGGCTACCAGAAGACCATTCTCGATAATGGCATTCGAGTGATTACGGAAGAAATTCCTTATCTCAGGTCGGTGTCTATTGGCGTGTGGGTGATCACCGGGTCGAGAGATGAACAACCCCATGAAAACGGAATCTGCCATTTTATTGAACACCTTCTCTTCAAAGGAACAGAAAAGAGGACGGCTTTTGACATCGCCAAGGAGATCGATTCCGTCGGCGGAACACTGAACGCCTTTACGGGCAGAGAGTACACCTGCTTTTACGCAAAGGTGATCGACAGGAACCTGGCTCTCGCCATCGATCTTCTTTCAGACATTTTTCTCCACTCCGTCATGGATGGAAAGGATATCGAAAAGGAGAGGATGGTGATCCTCCAGGAGATTAAAATGGTGGAGGATACCCCTGACGATTATATCCACGATCTCTTCAACCGGGCCTGCTGGCGAGACCACCCGTTGGGTTTTCCGATTTATGGGACATCAGAGCTTGTTCAATCCTTCGACCGGGACAAACTTCATCATTTTTTTAAAGAGAACTACCCACCTGATCGAATTATCGTCTGCGCGGCCGGGAATCTAAAACATCAGGAATTGGTTCACCAGATCGACGCGACATTCGGTCAGATTCCAAAATCCGCTAAACCGAGGGAAAGGAGTAAACCCGATCCAAACGCCACGACCCATAGCTGGAAGCGCGACCTGGAGCAGGTTCACTTTTGCCTCGGCACCCGGGGGCTCCCGTACAATCATTCCCTTCGGTTTACCTCATACGTCTTGAACACGATTCTGGGGGGAGGGATGAGCTCAAGACTTTTTCAAGAGATCCGCGAGAATCGGGGCCTGGCCTATTCCGTTTACTCTTATCTTCCCACCTACATCGACACAGGACTGGTGGTCGTTTATGCAGGGACTAACGAAAGCTCTTTTCGGGAGGTCATCGCGCTGGTTCTCAAAGAGTTCGATCATCTTAAGAAGGAACCTTTGAAACACGAAGAATTAGAAACTGCAAAAGAGCAGTTGAAGGGAAACCTCCTTCTCAGCCTCGAGAGCTCTGACAATCTGATGACCCGCCTCGCGAAGAATGAGATCTATTTCAAGACCTACCTCCCTGTCGGAATGATCCTCAAAGGCATTGATCAGGTGGAGGAAGAAACCGTTCAGCGTTTGGCGCGCGATATCTTCGATGAGCGCTTCTTTTGCTTGACCGTCCTCGGACCGATGAACGGGGATGACTTAGATCAGCTCCGCCGGGAGGGCAAGGAGCCGAACCAACCTGCTCCGAAGGCAGGGCCTCAACGATGAAAATCTACTTCAAACGTTTGAGAGAAGCCCCTTGCGCACCCCTCCCCCAGTACATGACCCCGGGTGCCTCGGGAATGGACCTCTTCGCCTCCCTCGAAAAGGAAATCACGCTGGAACCAGGGGAGAGAAAAATCATTCCTACGGGGATTGCAGTGGCCATCCCCCAAGGGTACGAGGGCCAGGTTCGACCCCGCAGTGGGTTGGCCATTCAGAATGGGATTGGCCTTGTCAATGGACCGGGAACGATTGATTCCGATTATCGCGGCGAGATCGGCGTCCTTCTGATCAATTTCGGAAAAGAGCCGTATACCATCCGTCACGGGGAGAGAATCGCTCAGATGGTGATCTCTGAAGTTCATCGTGCAACCTTGGAAGAAGTGGATGACCTCCCGGCGACCCAGAGGCAGGGAGGGGGATTTGGTCACACAGGGCTCTAAGGGGAGACTGCACACAATGATTTGAGCATAAAAAGCAGAGGCAACCGTCACCTCTGCTTTTTATTTGGATTTCCCAGTAATGTTTCAAGAAGGCTGCGTCACCTATGAGCCACGAAAATTGATAACCCCCTTCTGTCCCCCCTTATAACTCCCCCTTCCCCCTCTTAATTTAAGAGGGGGAAGGGGGAGGGGGCGTTAGATTTGGGGGGACGAAGGGGGGTTAACGATGGGGCACTGGACCTAATATGGTACAGGGCGGGCATCTTGGTGTACCCTTCAGACTTTAGACTTCTTTTCTTTGTGGTTTAGAGGCTGCCATGGATGAATTATTGGACCGGTTTCTTCATTACCTCATCGTTGAAAAGGGCCTTTCCAGAAATACCATCGACGCCTACAGCCATGGTTTGACTCGGTTCTTGAGGCACCTGAGGGAAAACGGGGTCCAAGACATCCGCGAGGTTAACAAATTTTATATCAGGGGCTTTCTCCTTGCCTTGAGAAGAAAGAACCTTAACACAAAGAGTATTGCGAGAGACCTGGTCGCCATTCGTACCTTTTTCCGATTTTTGATTCAAGAAGGCATTCTGGAGTCCAATCCCGTCGAGGATTTGGAGTCTCCCAAGGTGGCCAGAACGCTTCCCGACATCTTGACGTTGAAGGAGATCGAGCAAATTCTTGAACAGCCTGATCTTCAGACTCTTCTTGGGATTAGAGACAGGGCAATGTTGGAGATGCTTTACGCCACAGGGATGAGGGTTTCCGAGCTGACTCAGCTTCCAACGCATCAGGTTAACCTCGAAGGAGGATATGTAATTGTCTACGGGAAGGGTTCGAAGGAGAGGATTATTCCGCTTGGAAGCGAAGCATTGAAGTGGGTCGCCGTTTATCTAAAGACCGCCCGCGGATCCCTATCGAAGGGGAAAGAGAGCCCATCGCTTTTTGTCAACCGCTCGGGGAAGGGGATGAGCCGGCAGCGATTCTGGAAGAGCCTCAAAGATTATGGTCGAAGAGCCGGTCTTCGAAAAAGGATCACTCCTCACCTCCTTCGTCACTCCTTTGCGAGCCATCTCTTGGAGAGGGGGGCGGATCTCCGTTCCGTGCAGATGATGCTTGGTCATGTGGACATTTCGACCACGCAGATCTATACGCATGTGGCCGGAGAGAGGTTAAAGAAAATCCACAAACAATACCACCCGAGAGGGTAAAAACAATCATTGCAAAATGATCAATCAGCAATTAGCATTTTAAAACAGCCGGACGGGTGGTCTTTTGCATTGTTAATTTTGCATTGTTAATTTTCCATTGCCAATTGAGTCTTTTATGGAAGTGATCACCACCCATACCAATGCCGATTTTGATTCCCTGGCTTCCATGCTCGCCGCCAAGAAGCTTTATCCTCAAGCGGTCTTGGCCTTTCCCGGCTCCCAAGAGCGAAGCCTTCGCGATTTCTTCATCCATTCCGCCGTCTATGCCTTCGAAGCAGAGCGGATCAAGAATATTGATCTCCAGGAAGTGAAGCGATTGATTTTGGTCGACACTCGTCAAACCAGCCGGATCGGGAAGTTTTCAGAGATTCTATCCAAACCCGGCTTAGACATTCACATCTATGACCATCACCCTCCCTCCTCCGAGGACCTCCACGGGTCCCTGGAGGTAATCTCGGAGGTAGGGGCAACGGTAACCCTTCTTCTCGATATCCTTCAAGGGAAAGAAATCGAGATCACACCCGATGAAGCCACGGTGATGATGCTGGGGATTTATGAAGATACCGGGAACTTGACCTTTCCCTCAACCAGAGAAGAGGATTTCAAAGCCGCTGGGTACCTGGTCCGGAAGGGAGCGAACCTGAGCGTCCTGGCGAATCTGATCACCAAGGAACTGACGGCAGAACAGGTCTTCTTGTTGAATGATCTGATCCAATCCGCAACCCGGTACAGCTTTCACGGGATCGACGTCGTCATTGCACAGGCTTCTGTGGATCGGTATGTGGGCGATATTGCCGTCCTGGTCCATAAATTGAAAGATATGGAAAACTTGGACGCCCTCTTCGTCCTGGTCAGGATGGAGGACCGCATCTACCTGATCGGAAGGAGCCGCCTCGAGGAGGTGAACGTCTCAGAAATTGCCGGCGAATTCGGCGGAGGAGGGCACCCCACCGCAGCCTCCGCAACGGTAAAGGGAATGGCCCTCGTGGAGGCCCATGACCGGTTGATCAAAGCGCTAAAGGAGATGGTCAGACCCAAAAAGGTGGCCGGGGATGTCATGGTCTACCCTGTGAAGACCATTGAGCTGGAACGAACCCTGGAGGAAGCCGGGGAAATAATGACCCGGTATAACGCGGCTGCCCTTCCTGTTCTACAGGATGGAAAAGTGATTGGCTTGATCTCCAAGCAGGTCGTGGAGAAGGCTGTGTATCATGGTTTAAAAAGCTTTCTGGTGAAGGAATACATGACGACCGAGTTTTCAGTCGTCTCCCCTGAGACTCCTTTCTCCCGCGTCCAGGCCATCATCATCGGACAAAGCCAGAATCTTCTTCCTGTCCTCGAAAAGGATCGATTGGTGGGAACGATTTCTGCCGCCGAGATTATGCGAATCCTCCAAGAGGAGATGATGAAATCGGAAACGGGGACTTCCGCCTTTGAGAGTCAGCCCCTCTACGGTCGCAAGAGGATGCTTTCCAAATTGATGGAAGAACGCTTCCCTGGACCCCTCTACGACCTGTTAATGGAATTTGGCAAGGTGGGAGACGAGCTGGGGTATTCCGTCTACACCGTCGGTGGCTTTGTCAGGGATATTTTATTGAAAGTGGAAAATTTCGATGTGGACATCGTGGTGGAGGGGGATGGAATCCGCCTGGCTGAAGCATTTGAAAAGAAGTACCCCTGCCGAATTCGAACGCATAAGAAATTCGGGACAGCGATCATTCTCCTTCCCGACGGATCGAAAGTTGATGTGGCTACCGCTCGCTGGGAGTTTTATGATTCTCCGGCAGCCCTTCCCACCGTGGAAAGGGCCTCGATCAAGACCGACCTCTACCGGAGGGACTTCACCGTTAATACCCTGGCCATTCAGCTCAACCCAGGATCGTTCGGAGAACTGATCGATTTTTTCGGGGGGGTGAGGGATATCAAGGAAAAAGTGATCCGGGTCCTTCACAATCTCTCGTTTGTCGAAGATCCCACCCGGGTCTTTCGGGCAATCCGTTTTGAACAGCGTTTCGGATTCCAGATCGGAAAGCATACCCAGAATCTGATGAAAAACGCCGTCAAGGTGGGTTTCTTGGAACGTCTCTCAGGGGGACGCGTTCTCTCCGAGATCATCCTCATCCTTCAGGAAGAAGACCCTCTCCCCGCTCTGAAACGGATGAGGGATTTCAACCTCTTTCATTTTCTCCACCCTGCGCTTAAGCTTGACGAGCACGGGGAGGTGTTTTTTGAACAGATCCGACATGTCATCTCTTGGTTCGATCTTCTTTTCCTGGAGCAGCGCTACGAGCGCTGGCTGATCTACTTTTACGGGCTCATCGATTCCCTGAAAGAAGGAGAGAGAGAAACGCTCTGTCAAAGATTGGCCATGAATGAGAAGCTTAGAAAAAAGGTGCTGGAAGGAAAGGGTCAGGCGGATCAAACGCTTCTGCAAGTTCTCTCTTGGATCCAAACGGAACGACAACCGAAGCCGTCAGAAATTTATGACGTCCTTGATCCTCTTTCCAGCGAATCGAAGCTCTTTATGATGGCCAAGACCACCCAGGTGGCGACCCGCCGTTATATCTCGACGTATTTCACGCAACTGAAGGATACAAAACCCCTCTTAGGAGGAAAAGATTTGATTCAGATGGGAATGAAATCGGGCCCTTTGATCAAAAGGGCCTTGGCCGGACTGCTCAAGGCGAGATTGGACAAACAGGTAATCACCCGTCAGGACGAGATGGAGTATATCTCGAAGGCCCAGGGGATGGAATAATGCCTGAAGACGCTTTACACCCAGAGGGAAGAGACGATTATACCTTCCGATTAGAGGGGTTTGAGGGGCCCCTCGACCTGTTGCTTCATCTCATTCAAAAGAACGAACTGGATATCTTCAATATCCCCATCGCCCTCATCACGGAGCAGTATTTAGAGTATCTTCAATTGATGAAGGTGCTCAACTTGGATATTGCCGGGGAGTATCTCCTGATGGCATCCACGCTTCTGCATATCAAGTCGAAGCTGCTGCTCCCAAAATCTTTAGAGGGGGAAGAGGAGGAAGAGGAAGATCCAAGGGCGGAACTGGTCCGGAGGCTTTTGGAGTATCAGAAGTATAAACAGGCAGCGGCGGAACTCGAGAAAAGATCGTTGTTGGACCGCGACGTCTTCATCCGGCTGGTGGCCCAAGAGCCCGAGCCGGAACCGGAGGAAGAAAGAATCGAGGTGAATCTTTTTGAGCTCCTCGAGGCCTTCCGGAAGGTTCTCGGGAGGGTCCAACCAGAGACCTTCCATCAAGTCGTCTTAGAACACATCAGCGTTGAGGATAAAATTCAAGAGATACTGACACTGCTCGAAAGGGAAAATCGGAGCATGGCTTTCCATCGTCTCTTTCCCGAAGAGGCTTCGCGGAGGGTCGTTGTCATCACCTTGCTGGCCATCCTCGAATTGGTTAAGATGAAACGCATTCGGATCTTCCAGCTGGCTCCTTTTGAAACGATCCGAATATCGCCCTTTTGATCGAGAATAACGCTATGCGCTTGGCGCCTGCCTGCACGAAGCGTTTCGGCGAAGGCAGGCAAAACGCTTGGTGTAACAGGAGGAACTCATGAAGCGAAAACGAATCTTCATTGGTTTGGGTGTCATTGCAGCACTTCTCATTTTCTTCTTCGGTATTCTCTCCCTTATTGGACGCTATTCGGGGGGGAAATCGAGCCGGCTGTCCTTTGGAGATAAGATTGCCATTGTGGAGGTGAAGGGAGTGATCTCCCAATCCTCTGGGATCATTGAAGAGCTCCAACAATACGTTGACGACAAAGACGTCAAGGCCATCATCCTAAGGATCGATTCTCCGGGCGGGGGCGTGGGCCCGTCGCAAGAGATCTACCGGGAGGTAATGAAGATCAGGCCAAAGAAAAAAGTGGTAACCTCCATGGGGTCTGTGGCCGCGTCCGGAGGCTATTATATCGCCAGTGCCTCTGACCTCATTGTGGCCAACCCCGGGACGATCACCGGCTCGATCGGTGTGATCATGCAGTTCTCAAATTTTGAAGAGCTTCTTAAAAAAATCGGAATCAAGGGGGTAGTGCTCAAGAGTGGAGAGCATAAAGACATCGGCTCTCCTTTTCGCGAGATGACCCCGGAAGAGAAAAAAATCATGCAGGATGTGCTTGACAATGTCCATCAGCAATTCATCCAGGCTGTGGCAGATGGCAGGAAACTGGACCCGGCGAAGGTGGCCGAGATCGCAGACGGCCGAATCTTCACGGGGGAACAGGCGAAGAATTTGGGTCTGGTTGACCAGATGGGAAACCTTCAGGATACGATCGAGATCACCGCCAAAATGGTAGGGATCTCGGGAAGGCCAAATGTAATCTATCCCAAAAAGAGGCTTTCCATTTGGGAGCTTTTGATGAGAGACATGGCTTCTGCAGTCATCGATGTGTTGAATGAGAAAGGGTATGACTTGAATTCTGCCCTACAAATTAAATGAGATTATCCCCTATCCCACAATCTAACACCCCCTCCGCTCTCCCCCTCTTAAATTAAGAGGGGGAAGGGGGAGTTATAAAGGGGGGTTACCTACCGTGTTTGTATGAGTTCGGCAATTTTTTTCATATCTTCCCACACCTCTCTCTTTCGTTCAGGATTCCTCAAAAGAAAGGCAGGATGATAGGTCGGGATGACCTTGATTCCTTCGAGATCGAAGAGCTTCCCGCGAAGGGCTGTGATCTTCGTGTCGGTCTTAAGCAGAGTCTGGGCCGAAAAAGCCCCCAAAGCACAGATGATCCTGGGTTGAATTACGGCGATCTGCTTCATCAAAAAGGGGTTGCAGCTCTGGATCTCATCGGGCTCTGGATTTCGATTTTGCGGAGGCCGGCATTTGATGATGTTGGTAATGTAAACTTCCTCTCTCGGAAGGTTGATCGATTGAAGGATTTTTGTCAACAGTTGCCCAGCCTTCCCAACGAAAGGTCTTCCCTGAACGTCTTCATCATATCCAGGGCCTTCGCCGATGACCATCAAGCTCGACTTTTCATTGCCTTCGCCGAACACAATCGTCCGTCTTGCCCGATGAAGCTTGCATCTCTTACAATCCCCCAGCTCTTTCCGCACCTCTGCCAACGTTAGGATCTCCGTTCGAGTCGCTTCTTCAGAGCCAGCTTCCGAAGTGGGTAAGAAGGCAATGCCTATTCCTTTGAGATATTCGAGATAAGACTTAAGATTGCCTATCATTTCGTCTACGTTCTCATCCATCAGGCATCACCCTCCATCGTCATTGCGAGATCAAGCTCGTGCCTCGTGTCGGGCAGAAAAGCAGTTTCTCTCTCGGCCATTAATAACCCAAGTATCCTGATTCCCGATCGCTTGTCAAGGGACGAAAAGATAATCATGAGAGAGTATGGAAAGATATTCGCCTGTCCCGATCGCTTTGTCGGAGGTCGGCCCGCTAAAGCCCCAAGTATGTCTTACGAACCACCTCGTTTTCAAGCAATTGCTCGCGGGTTCCTTGTGCGATAATTTTTCCAGAGGACAGCACATAGTTGCGGGAAGTCATCTTGAAGACCGTGCTCACATCTTGTTCGACGAGCAAGACGGTAATACCCAATTTGCTGATGTCTCCAATCTTCTGAAATACCTCTGCTCGCAAAATGGGCGCAAGTCCCGTTGAGGGTTCGTCAATGCACAACAGCTTGGGCTTAGACATCAATGCCCTGCCGACGGCGAGCATTTGCTGCTCCCCGCCGGAGAGCGTCCCGGAGATCTGTTTTGTTCGATTCTTTAACACCGGAAACAGTTGATAGACTTTATCCAAATTATTCTGAGCTTCGTCCTTGTCCTTTGAAAGATATGACCCAACCATCAGATTATCGATCACCGTCATTTCTCGGAATGGCCTTCGCCTCTCAGGACAAAGGATCAGACCCCGCTTAACGATTTCATGAGCAGGAATTTGGTCGATTCGCTCCCCATCAAACGTTACCGTCCCCTCCAGCTTCACTTCGCCTTGGGTTGACCTGCGAGTGAGCTCTCTCTCCCAGGCTACCAATCCAGTGATCGCTCTTAGAAGAGTTGATTTGCCGGCGCCATTGGGACCCACGAGGCTGACCAACTCACCCGTATCTACGCCCATGCTCAAATTGTTAATGAGCATGGCCTTGTCATACCAGACCGATAGATTAGCAACTTCAAGCAGCACGCCTAAATCCCTCCTCCGCCAAGGTAGGCCTCAACCACTTGAGGATTCTTCGTGATTTCATCGGGCGTTCCGTCGGCAATGAGGGTCCCGAAATTCAAAACAATAATACGATCCACGATCTTCATCAACCATTGAAGCTGGTGTTCGACGATGATCATGGCGGGTCCTTCACTGTGCAATCGACCGAAACGGCCACCTTTGTGCAGGCGCTTGATGGATTTGGCCATAAGCTCCGTCTCCGCAGGGCTCAGTCCCCCGAAAGGCTCATCCAAAAGCAGCAACTCGGGCTCCGTGGCCACGGCCCGCGCCACTTCGAGTCTTTTCAAGTCGCCCTGTGAGAGCACAGAGGCTTTTTCCCGCGCCATGTCGGAGATACCAGCGAATTCCAAGGCATCCATCGCCTTTGCTTCCAGCCGCTTGACCCATTCTCCCCTCTTCATGGAACGTGGGCACATGCAGGAAACCATGACGTTGGCGATGATCGGGATCCGGCGGAAGGGCCTCATGTTCTGGAAAGTGCAGGCGATGCCCATGTTGACGATGCTCCACGTCTTACGGCCTACGAGTTCCTTCCCCATGAAACGGACGCTTCCGGTGTCTGGTTTCAGGATGCCGGTGATCAGCCTTAGCAGTGTGGTCTTGCCCGCGCCGTTCGGACCGATCAGACCCAGGATCTGATCCCTTTCCATGGAGAAACTGACGTCGTTGACGGCCTGAAGGCCGCCGAACCTTTTGGTCAGGCCATTAATTTCAAGGAAGGATGGATTCATATCAGCCTTCGCTCTCTTCTCTCAACTCCCTGCGCGAAACTTTTCCCACGTCCGTCTTCGGAAGCTCACCCCTGAATTCAATAATCTTGGGGACTTTGTAGTGGGCAAGATTCTTCTTGCAAAACTCAATAATCTCTTCCTCAGAAATTTTGCCCCTGGCCTCGCTTTCCAGAACCACATAGGCCTTGATGAGATGGCCCACCTTCGGGTCGGGCACTCCCACGACGCCAGCCGCCTTGATCTGAGGGTGCTGGTAAAGGACTTCTTCAACATGTCTGGCGAAGACCGAATAGCCCTTGTACTTGATGAGATCCCTTTTTCGGTCAAAGAAGTGGAAATAACCATCCTCATCCATACTGACAATATCTCCAGTCCGAAGCCATTTCTCTCCGTCAATATCGATTAACGACTGGCGGGTCTCCTCCTCACGTTTCCAGTAGGCTTGCATGATGTTCGGCCCGCTCAGGATCATTTCTCCAACTTCGCCTACAGGTAGGTAATTGGTTCCTTCGTATTCGACAATCGCCGCCTTCACGCCGGGTATAGGCACTCCGAAAGAAGTCTTCTTGGATCTGAGATAAGGGTTGCCATGGCTCACGCCAGTGGTTTCAGTCATCCCATACCCTTCATAAATCTGCGACCCCGTTCTTCTCTCCCATGCTTCAATGGTCGATTCATGAAGTGTATCCGCACCACACGCGATCAACTTAAGCTTTTTCCAATTGACCCTGTCTGTTTTTTCATATTCTTTGAGGTATTCGAACATGGTGGGGACGCCGTTAAACGTGGATGCCTTATACCTTTCCATGGCCGATATGATATCATCGATGTCAGGTGTGGTAAAGAGAACCATCGTGAAGCCCCTGCAAAGACTCGCGAGCATCACGACCACCTGACCATAGATATGGAAAAAGGGCAAAAAGGCCATGACCATTTCTTTGCCTTCCTCAAGGAAGGGCCAGAACGCTTTTCCCTGAGCGTACAAGGCTACCATGTTGTAGTGGTTGAGCACAGCCGCTTTGGGAAGACCCGTGGTGCCGCCTGTATAGGGAAGGATGGCGATGTCCTTTTTCGGTTCGATGTTTACCTCGGGGGGGTTGGGCGGATACTTCTTGATGAGTTCCTGAAAATCAAGGAGACCGGCCTGAGCCCTGTGCTCGGGGGTGGGAACCTGCAGGTCCGCATAGTCCTTTCCCAGCATCCCCTTACCCAAAACCTTCTTGAGCGTGGGCAGGTATTCAAGAATACCGGTGAGGATAACGTGCTTCAAGGCGACGCCGGTTTTCTCCACATTATCGTAGAGGATGTCCTGGCAGATCATCGTCGTCGCATCGCTGTCCTGGAGCTGATGCCTGATTTCATGGCTGGTGTAGACCGGGCTGATGGGGGTCACCTTCGCGCCGATTCTCAACGCCGCAAAGTAGGCGATAACATACTGCGGGCAATTCAGAAGGTAGAGGGCAACTGTGTCCCCTTTCTTCACTCCTAAATCTGCCAGGGCTGTGGCAAAACGGTCGATAAGCTCTTTTAGTTTTGTATAAGTAATCTCTTTCCCGTAGAAAATCAGTGCGGGCTTCTTGCCGTATTTTTCCGCTACCTGATTAAAGAGGTCGGGAACAGATACGTCTGGGACGTCCACGGTATGAGGGACGCCCTCTGGATAGTGTTTCAACCAGGGTTTTGAAGCGTAGATTTCTTTTGCGTTCATTTCCTTCCCCCCACTTTTTTATTATCTTAGTCCAACGGTGCTGTGCACACGCGGCACGTATGACGCGTGGCGATATTCCTGATTTTACATCGGGGACATTCCTTTTCTATCTTATCTCTCAGCCAAGCAAAAAGACCATCCGGCATATAGAGAAGAATCAGCAACACCACCACTGCGAACATCAATGTTCGATAGTTTTGCACGACGCGTAAAAACTCCAGCAACGGAAAAAGGACGAATACCGCTCCGACCGGACCGTAGATGGTCACAACCCCGCCGAAGATAGCATAGATGACCACCGAGAAAGACAAGAACAAGTCGAGGGTTGAGGGGCCTGCGATCCTCATAAAATGAGCATATAGTCCGCCGGAGACCCCGGCAAAAAAACCGCTGAGGCTGAAGGCCAAAAGTTTATACCGGGTCGTGTTGACGCCGGAAGCCCTGACAGCCACTTCATCCTCGCGGATGGCATGGAAAATAATGCCAATATTGGAGTCGGTTATCTTCCACATGATGGTGCAAAGGCCGAGCATGAGTACCGCTATGGTGTAGTAATCAGCGACCCGCGACTGGGTCAGCCGAGCGATTCCTGAGATTCCCAACTCTCCGCCCGTGAAGTTGGGAAATGCAAAAATGAGGCCTGTCAGGATGATTGGGAAGGCAAGGGTGGTCAGGGCCAGATATGTACCTCTGAGCCTGAGGCATGGTATCCCTATGATAAGTCCTGCCAAAACTGCACATAACGCGCCAAGGGGAACGCTGGCCCATGGAGGGATACTCGCATGCAGATTGAGCAAAGCTGCGCCGTAGGCCCCCACTCCAAAGAAGAGGGCATGCCCGAAATTCATTTGGCCGGTAAAGCCGGAAAGCAGATCCCAACTCGCAGCGAATATGGCAAAGACACTGGTAAGAGTAAAGATACGCAGAAGGTAGATATCCTTGGTAAATAGTGGTAAGAGGAGCATGAAGAGAAAAAAAAGGCCGACAGCGACACGTGATGGAAGTACAAGCACTTCGTTCTTGATTATGGTGAACAGTTTTCCCAGATAAAAAAAGATGAGGCGCATAGCTACCCCATTAGAAGACCCCGCTCGCTATAGCGGGGAATGAAAATGCCACTCTTTCTGGAGTAAATTGCACGCATTTAAAGCCCGTCTGAACTTCCCCGTTTGAAAAACCAAAAGTCTTCTAACGGGGTCTACCTTTCTTCCTCGAAGTACACGCCAAAGAGGCCTTCCGGTCGTATGAGTAAAACCAAGATCATGATGGAGAGGGCGACTGAGCCCTTCAGGTAGGCACCCATGGGAGCAAGAAAGACTACCAATGCTTCTGCAAAGCCCAGAATGTATGCCGCAATGAAGCTGCCCTTGAGACTGCCCAGCCCGCCTAATACGACGACAGCCATCATCATGACCAGCGGGCCCCCCCACATCTGTGGTTCAAGTATGGTGAGGGGTACGACGATGGCGCCTGTGAAGGCGGCTAACCCAACGGAGAGCCCCATGGTCATCATGGCCACGCGAGCCTCGTTGATCCCCATGAGGTTGGCCACTTCCCTGTCTTGAGCAGTGGACCGGATGGCCAAGCCCAGTTTAGTCTTCATCAGAAGAACCCACAGCACCACCATCACGAGCAAGGCGGCACAGAAAGTCAGGAGCTGTTGGTAAAAGACCTTCACCCCCAAGAGTTTAAAATACCCCCCGATGAGCGCGGGCACACTCAAATAAGTGCCCGTAAAGATCAGAGACATAACCTCCTGAAAGATCATCGCCAGGGCGATGGTGGCTATCAGCACAGCACCTTCATGTTCTCGGATGGGATTTATCAGGAACTTATACGAGATCATGCCCAACAGGGCGACCAGAACAATGGCTGCAAACATACCCCAAATGGGATGAAGGCCCATCAATTGGGCCGCGACATAGATACAATAGGCGGCCAACATGTAAAAAGCGGTGTGAGCGAAGTTTACGATACGGGCGACACCGAAGATAAGTGAAAACCCGATAGCGAGAAGGGCAAATGTGCTCCCACTGATCAGGCCGCCAATGACGATATTTATAATGAGACCCATCTTACCTCATTCCCAGGAAGATAAGAACTTCGTCACACGGTAAGGGCAACGATGCCCGTTTCGTTGGGACGATGAACGTTAAACGATGAACAATGAACAGTTCATTGTCCATTGTTCATCGTTCATCGTATCAATTCCAAGACCCTTATTTCTTGTACTTCTCGATCATCCAGGGTGGCAGCTTTATTGGAACAATTCCCTTGTATGTCACTTCCGGTGACTCGGGGGTTAGCTTCCACTTATAGGGCCAGACACCCATTATCTTGCCATCCTGCCATTGGGTGGCAATGCCGGTCAGGAACCCGGGTCCCCATGTTAGGTCGTGGAGAGGCCTTCCTTCGGCATTTTTCATATACTTTACTGTGCCGGCTGGAACCTTGTATACACGGTCCTCGAGAATGGAAACTATTTTGTCGCAATCGAGGGTCCCAGCCTGCTCAATACTCGGCGCAAGCGCGTAGACAATGGCGGCGTAGGTATCCGCGGTGTAAGTAGGCACCTCGCCGAATCTCTTTATATAGCCTTCAACAAACGGCTTTGTGAGTTCATTGTACTCAACCCCGCGCGCATAGGTATCCGAAGTCATCACATAGTTGCCCATGCCTTGAGTGGCCTGCCAGAACCCCTCCTTCTGGCTCTCGACATTGATACCAACCTGAAACGCCGGGATCTTGAGTTCGCCAGCCTGTCTGGAAAATGGAATACCTACCGAGGAGGAAAAGATTTCGAAAATGATTTGGGCACCTGAACTCTGTATGGCCGATAGCTCCGCTGTGACATCCGTGGCGACCGGAGAGGGTCTCCAAACGCCTGCTATCTCCATGCCCATCTTAGGGATGGCGCCTTGGGCCGCTGGGATCATCGGATCCGCCCACATGGCCTTTTCCATGACGATGGCAACCTTTATCTTGGGCATGTTCAGGGAATGGTTCAATACGGCTGCCACAGTGCCCAAATGGATGAAGGCCGTTCTGACAAGGTATGTGGAATTAAAAGGGGAGCCCCGGAAAAAATATTTGTAAGTGTTGTAGTTCTTGGCCACCCGCTCGCAAAGCTCAGGATGAGCAGCCCCAACGTCGATAAAGATCTTTTTGTGGTCCATGGCAATGTCTTGCATGGCGAGGACAGCCTCGCTCCGGAAGCCGCCGACAACGAGATCCACCTTGTCCTGGGTCATCAAACGCTCCATGGCGTTGGTGGCATCCGTGACATTCAGGAACTCGTTGGAATCTGCTTGAACCAGCTTGATTTTCATCTTTTTGTTGCCAACCTGTATGCCCCCCTTGGCATTAATCTCCTCGGCGGCCATGGTTGCCCCGTTCCACTGACCAATGCCCTGCACGAATTTCATCGGGCCGATCACGCCGATCTTAATCTCCTGCGCAGAAACGACTGCCCAGGGCGACATTGCGAATAAGAAAACCACTACTGAGATAATCATCCCTTTGCCTAATCTGTTCATTTGTCCTTCCTCCTTTCTTTTTTCTACCCCCAAAGGCTACACCCGACATGGGTGCGCCGTCCCCAAAATTGTCCCAGAATTCCTTCACGAAAAAATTACCCCTTTGAGCCTTGGAATTCCATTAGGTTCACAGCTCATGGAAAAAATGGAGCCGAGGCTCGCTGTTATGAAAAGCAAACTCCGAAAACTCTCTCCGCTCTCGCCCTCCTTCAAAAGGGTAATTCATTCTTAATTTATAAAAGCGTAAAAACTGTTCTTAGAATTTGGTGGAAAGTCTCTATTCAATATCAACATAAGAATAATTTGTCAAGAAGAAAAGTTTGCCATCCTATACAGATGTCCAAGATCTTGGGTCGATTGGAGAATTTGGAAGATGCGAATCTGGTTCGCGACCAGTGGTTAGTTGCCAATGAGGTTGATTAAAGCCTTAGCGTCTCTGTATCCCTGAACAACTCTCCCGTCAGGCAGGATTAAGACTGGCGCGCTCGAGATCCCCAGTTTTTCAGCCAGCTTCATATTTTCATCGATAATCGGCGTTTCGCATTTAGGCGGAGGAAGCGTTTTCTTGTCAAAAGCATCCTCAAGAAGTGCCAAGGAATTCTCACAAACAATGGCCTTCGATTTTTCATAGGCCCCGGGATGCATCTTCAGCGGAAAAAGCTTTATGTAAAAGGCGATATCTTTCCTCTCCTCAACAACCTTCTTCATCTCCTGATGAAGTTTTGCGCAGTACGGTCAGTCGGGGTCGCTGAAGGAAATAACCTTGATCCTGGCCTTTTGATCTCCCAGGACAAGGGCATCGTTGAGGGGAATCTGTGATACATCGACCTTGTTAAGCTCTGCAAACCTTTCCTGGGTCAGATTCTTTTTTTCCTTTATGGATATCAATGATCCAACGAAGAAATGCCTTTTTGCAAAATCCACATAGATCAATCCTTTTCTGCCACCTGACTCTAAATATACCTCCCAAAATCCTTTGGGCGGGGCTAATTTCACACTGACTATTTTTATATCCGGGATAGCTTCTTTGAGGAGATCTCTGGCCTCATCATTGCTTAGGGTATGACATTTGGAACAATCTTGACCCTTTCCTTCAAAGCAAAAGGAGGGATTGGGGGAGAAGAGACAAAATACCAGCAAGAAAGCAAGGAAGGGCATCTTGGGCATAGTTTATTCTTAGCATAGGATATTTGTCTTTTCAATAGAAAAGAAACTTTTGAGGTAATCCCTCTGTCATGGGAATTATTTGTTATGGAATTTCCCTCCTTTCTCATAACGCTCCGGTATTTACTGGAACGGACTCCGTCAATAAATGAGGGAACTGTTCCATGATTGTCGGAGGAAACAAGACGCCTACGGCCTTCAAAAAAGATTTGCCAATAGGTAACAAAAATGGTAATAAATAGTACAAAATAGGGGAATTTTTGCGTATTTTGTAAAATGCGGCAAAAATGTTAGGGTTATGGAGAATATAGGCACTCGGATTGCATGTTATTTGGTTGAAAAAGGATTGATTCAGAAAGAGGAGTTAGAAAAGGTTTTGCCTCCGAATCAGCCGACAGGGGATGTCTCTGTCGAAGAGCAACTTATCAATGCTGGACTTGTCACCCCGGAACAGTTTCGTTCTGTCGCGGAAGAATTTTTCGGAGTCCCTTTCGCGTCTCAAGACGATTTTCCGAAGGAATCTTTTCTGTTCGATCGTCTCTCGGTCCAGTTTATGAAAGAGTCGAAATTTATCCCCTCTCGCCTGACGGATAACACGTTGACGGTCATTATGAGCAACCCCCTCGACTTTTACACGATCGACGCCATCCGATTGGCGACCAACTATGAGGTTCATGCGCTCGCAGGCCGTGAGAGCGAAATCTTAGGGGCGATCGAGCGGTCTTATGGGGCAGGGGCGACGTCGATGGAGAAAATTATTGAGGACACGGAGACTGTCGCAGAATATCGGGGAGAGGACGAAGAGAATGTCGACCATCTGCGAGATATGGCTTCTGAAGGACCCGTGATCCGTCTCGTCAACCTGATCATTACCCGAGCGATTGAATTGCGGGCGAGTGATATCCACTTCGAACCTTTTGAGGAGCAGTTCAGGGTTCGGTATCGGATTGACGGAGTGCTTCATGATGTGGAATCTCCTCCCAAACGACTCCAGCCAGCCGTCGTTTCCCGTGTCAAAATTATGGCCAAATTGAATATCGCAGAAAAACGTCTTCCTCAGGACGGACGCATCATGCTCCGGGTAAAAGGGAAGGAGATTGACTTCAGGGTTTCATCGATTCCAACGATCCATGGGGAGAGCATCGTCTTACGGATTTTGGACAAGAGCAGCGTCGTCTTGGACATTGCGACCGTGGGTTTCTTCGAGGACACGATGGCGGGGTTCACAGACCTCATCCAGAGGCCTCACGGAATCATTCTCGTCACCGGTCCGACGGGAAGCGGAAAGACGACCACCCTCTACTGCGCGCTGGAAAAGATCAATTCTCCTGACAAAAAGATTATCACCGTGGAGGACCCTGTGGAGTACCAACTGAGGGGGATCAATCAAATCCAGGTCAAGCCTGCGATCGGACTCACTTTTTCCAACGCCTTACGGTCGATTGTGCGGCAGGATCCGGATGTCATACTCATTGGTGAGATTCGGGATGCCGAGACAGCCGAAATCGCCATTCATTCCGCACTGACCGGACACCTGGTCCTCACGACCCTCCATACGAACGATGCCCCCAGCGCCATCACGCGACTGATTGACATGGGAACGGAAGACTATCTGCTCTCTTCCACCGTCATCGGCATATTGGCGCAACGATTGGTGAGGATCGCCTGTCCCCACTGCCAGGAGCCTTATTTGCCTTCACCAGCGGTCCTGAAAGAGATGAAGCTGACTGCGGACGACCTGGGGTCCCTCAAGATTTCCCAGGTGAGGGGTTGCGAGAAATGCTCAAACACGGGGTATTGGGGCCGGACCGGGATCTTTGAATTTCTGAAGGTCACGGACGATATCCAGAAGCTCATTCTGGGAAAGAAGGATTCGAACATCATCAGGGAAGCGGCGAGAAAGAACGGCCTGCGGACGCTGAGAGAAGACGGATGGTTAAAGGTGAAACAGGGGATTACGACCATCCCCGAAGTCCTGCGTGTCACGCAGGAGGAAGAGGCCGTTTAACTATGATTCAGATAATAGACAAGTGGGTCCTCAAACGTCAGACAGACGTGAGAAGAAGCTTGATGTCTGATGTCTGAAGTCCAGTGTCTGAGTTATAGAGCGCTTTAAAACTATGGCCGAATATCTGTATAAAGCAAGTACCCTGAGCGGACAGACCGTGGAAGGGGCGATGGACGGGAAGGACGAAGAGGCCGTTATTCGGGGTCTTCAGCAGATGGGCTATATCCCAATTCGGATCACCTCTGCCGAAGAGAAGGCGGCGAGCTTCCGTCTTTCTTCTCTCCTGCCCAAGCGCGTGGGGACAAAAAACCTCCTGACATTTACCCAGGAGCTCTCAACGCTTGTTTCCGCAGGATTGCCCATAGACCGGAGTCTCGGTATCCTGGGGACCTTGACAGAGAACGAGACTCTGCAAGCGACGGTCAAAGACTTGTTGAAGCGAATTGAAGGCGGAAGTTCTCTAGCCGAGGCGCTTGCGTTCCATCCCCGTATCTTTCCGAAACTTTATATCAATATGGTCAAGGCCGGAGAATCAGGCGGTTTCTTAGAAACGATCCTCTCCCGGTTGGCTCAGTACCTTGAGAGCACGAAGGCGATCAAAGATCAGATTATATCAGTATTGATCTATCCGGTTATTCTTGCGCTTGTCAGCGGGATCTCCATCAGCGTTTTGGTTACTTTTGTCATTCCAAGGTTTGCCAACATCTTCTCTGCCATGGGCCAGGCAATCCCATTGCCGACACAGATCGTTCTCTCGTTCAGTCAATTTGTAAGGGGATACTGGTGGGTTGTCCTGGGGATGATCGCCATGTCTTATTACGGGCTGAAGACTTACAAGAAGGACGAAGAGCGAAGGTGGAAATGGGATCGATTCAAGTTGAGATGGCTTGCCGTGGGGGATCTGATTACAAAGGTGGAGGTGGCTCGGTTTGCAAGGACGCTCGGAACCTTGCTCCAGAGCGGCGTCTCCATTCTGCCGGCATTCAATCTGGTCAAGGAGATTTCTCAAAATGAAGCCATCTCAAGGTCGATCGCGAATGTTCACGACCGATTGAGAGAAGGCAAAGGGATGTCCAAGTCATTGGAAGAAACGGGTGTCTTTCCGCCTCTCGCTATCCACATGATCGGCGTGGGCGAGGAGACAGGAAGGCTCGATGAAATGCTGGTTAAAGTGGCTGAGACGTATGAGGAAAATGTTCGAACAGCAGTGAAGCGGGTCGTATCGCTGATCGAACCTCTCATCCTTTTGGTGATGGGCGCAGTGGTGGGGTTTATTGTCCTCTCCATCCTGCTCGCCATTTCCAGCATCACTGACATGTCTTTTTAGGTCGCATTGAAGGAGGCATCATGAAAAAGAGAATGGAGAGAAGAGAAGGCGGGTTTACATTCTTCGAAATATTGGTGGTGGTCATGATTATCGGATTACTGGCTGCCTTGGTGGTACCTAAGTTCTGGAAAAAGATTAGCGGCGCAAAACAAACGGCTGCAAAGATGCAAATTGAGCATTTCGGCACAGCCCTGGATGCCTTTCGGCTTGACACAGGTCGGTACCCCACGACTGACGAGGGACTGAAGGCTCTTCGCGAAGCACCCTCCGGAGTGAACGGATGGCAGGGTCCGTATCTTCCCAAGGAACTCCCGAACGACCCCTGGGGAAGGACTTACATCTACAAATGTCCAGGGGACCATGGTGATTACGACCTCATTTCCTACGGGGCAGACGGCGTGGAGGGAGGCGACGGAGAAAATCAGGATATCGTCAGTTGGAAGGACATTTCGAAGGACGCTGCAAAATGAGATGCAAGGGCTTTACATTGATTGAGGTGATCGTTGTTTTATTGATTATCAGCCTGAGCATCGCCTTGGTCACACCCTCCTTGTCTCGTTTCTCATCAACGGTCGAGTTGAAGGGGGCTGCCAGAAAAGTTTCGGCGATCCTGCGCTATTATCGAAGCGAAGCCATCAATCGAGGCAAGGTTTATCATATCCTCTTCGATTCCGATCTGAATGAGGTCAGGATTCAACCCGTGGTGTCGGCGGAAGAGCAAGGAGAGGGTGAAAAAAAAGAAGAGGATATCCCCCCCAAGACATACGCGATTCCCAAGGGGGTCCACATCAAGGAGGTTGAGGTCGAGTCGACTCAATACCCTTCCGACTTTCCAACCATTGAGTTTTACGCCAACGGTGGATCGAATGGAGGGGCAATTACTTTGGATAGTCAGGATCGCCAGGGATACAAGATCGAGGTTGACTTCTTAACGGGTGTGGTGGCGGTTCAAAAGATCTAAGGCGTTGTTTGAATGATGAAAGATCAAGGCTTCACCCCGCACTTAACAGGATGTGGAAGGCGTTCCTCTACAACGCTCGGCTTTACCCTGATCGAGACCGTGATTGCCTTGGCAATCCTGGGGATTGCACTGACGGTGATTCTCGAGCTCTTCTCCGGAGGACTTCGGCTGGCGAGAACTTCCGAAGAATATACAAAGGCGATGAATTTTGCGCGCATGAAATTGGAGGAGATTATCTCGCAACAGAAGATTGAAGAAGGAACGGACGAGGGGGAGTATGATGATACGTATCGTTGGCAGGTAAGCACGAAGAAAATAGATCTTCTTCCGGTGGAAAAGGATTCAGACTTCAAGCCGCCGGTGGAGCTCTTCCAAGTGAAGGTCGATATCCTTTGGAAGTCCGGGTCTAAAGAAAGGTCCGCGACCATCGAATCCTATAAGGTCAACAAACCGGGAGAGGATGAAAAGAAAAGCTAAAGACAGCAACACGAGGGCGACGGCAGGGTTTACCTTACTCGAGGTGGTGGTTACTTTGACGATCCTCGGGCTTATCGTTCTCATTATCTCCGGGGCCTTTCGCCTCTGCCTCTCGTCGTGGGAGAAAGGGGAATCCGCAAGGGAAGGGTACGAGAAGGTGAGGACGGTCTCCAGGCTGGTTGGTCAGCAGATCAAATCCAGCGTTCCGTATAAAATAAAGACCGAAAAGGCGGAGGGAGATTATCTTGGTTTCGAAGGGACGCCCCACTCCCTGAAATTCGTTTCCGCCCTTCCGATCAAGGCGAGACAGCCGCAGGGATTCGTCTATGCGATTTATGAGTTTCAAGAAGGGGGACAGGAGGGGGGGCGTTTGGTGTATTACGAGCAGCGAGTTCTCAATAAGAATTTTTTCGAGGAGAAGCCTAAGGAGGAGTTGAGTGTCTCTCTCATGGAAGGGATCTCGGACGTCCGGTTTGAATATTTCAGGAGGGAAGACAAAGACAAGAACTGGACAGAAGGCTGGGTTGAGAACTGGAATGCGAAGGACGAGAAAGAGTTGCCCAAAGCCTTACGGATGACGATTACCTCGATGGATAAGAAAGACGGTAAAGAAGAAGTCCCCCTGGCCCTTCTGGCCTCAATTTCAGCCAACCGATATGAAGAGATCGTGGCGGCTCCAACGAGATTCAGCACGCCGAGGCTGATCCGCTAAGGCATGTGACAGGTTGAAGATCGGAGGCTCGTCGTTGGAACTTCAAACTTCAAGCTTTGGACTTCGAAATTCCAAAGGGATCGTTTTAATCATGGTGCTTTGGGTCATTGCCATCTTATCCGTGATTGTGTTGGAATTTTCTTTTGCCATGAGGACAGAGGTCAATATTGCCAGAAAC
Source organism: uncultured delta proteobacterium (assembly GCA_963765435.1). GTDB lineage: Bacteria > Desulfobacterota > BSN033 > BSN033 > UBA1163 > UBA1163. Next base: position 547,169 of record CAVXWK010000001.1, on the reverse strand, counting down.
TATAAGGTGGAAACACAACTCTACGCCATGGCCGAAGGGGGGGTCCAGCGCGCGATCACGGAGCTGATCTATAAGCAAGATCCGAGGATTCAACAGATGCGGAATAAGAAGCTTGAAGAGGTCCCTCCCGACCAGAGAGAGTGGATGACGGATGGAAGAGCTTACCGCCTTCCGTTTGATCAAGGGATTTGCGAGGTGAGAGTTTTCAGTGAAGCGGGCAAAGTGAACATCAATACGGTCTCTGATCCAACTCTCAGAAAGATTATAGGCCAGTTAGGCCTGGAGGGGGAAGCGAGGGACATCGTCGTCGATTCTATACTGGACTGGAGAGACCCGGGCGATTTGCATCGTATCAACGGGGCGAAGAATGACTACTATCAGTCTCTGAAAGAACCTTACAATTGCAAGAGTGGCAACTTGGACTCGATTGAAGAGCTTCTCCTTGTCCGAGGCGTTACCCCGGACCTCTTTTACGGGAGGAAAGGGACGAACAAGGGAGAGGGAGATGCGAAGTCAGAAGGCATCGGATTAAGAGATCTCTTCTCGATCTATTCCTCCGGAGAGCAGGTTGATATCAACAGCGCCTCTTTGCCGGTATTGAGGGTTGTCCTGGGAATTCCGAAAGATGTTGCGAGCGCCATCATTAAGGCCAGGGAGGACAAAGGCTTCCAGGATCAAGCGGATCTTCTGCAACGGGTGCCCGACCTTTCCCCATTGATAGCACAGATCTCGGGGCTCGTGGTATATTCATCCATGACATCTTACTATACCGTCGAGGCAAGGGGAAAAACGAAGGAAGCGAACGCCGTTCGAGGTGTGAGGATGATCGTCAAAATAGACCCGGTAGAGAAAGACGGTTACAAGATCGTTCAATGGGTTGACACGCTCATTTGATCGGGTGATTTCTCACCCATTTGGAGAAATTTGCTTTCGACAGGAAATTGGTATGAAGATTTTCGATTCATCATCCATTGGGATTGATTTCAGGCAAAACCATCTCATTCTTACCATGCTAAAGAGGTCCTTTGGCAGGATAAAGCTAGTTGATTACGCCATCCATCCCATTCCGCCGGAAACCCAGAAAGAAGAACGGCAGGCACAGGTCATCAGCCTGGTCAATAGCTTCTTTTCCAAACATCAGGCTAGCAGGGAGAGGGTTTCCGTTGCCATCCCGAGAGAAAAAGTGATTGCCCGTTTCATGGGGCTTCCCGTGGCTGCCAAAGAAAATCTGAGAAAAGTGCTGGAATATGAAATGCCCAAATACATCCCTTTTGAAAGAGGGGAGATCTATTTTGACTATTGCGTTCTCAAGGAGGAGAAAGATCGGCTCCATCTTTTTGCGGTGTTTGTGAAGAAGGCAGAAGTGGATGCTTATTTGTCCCTGTTGAAGAAGATGGGAATTCAACCGATCTCAATCCAGATTCCCTCTGCCGCAGCGGTCAATCTTTTTTTCTACAACAAGGGAGGCGGCGAGAGCGACACCTCGGTTTTGATCAACGTCTCAGAACCTTTTTTTGAGATGAATCTGGTCCAGGGAAAGGATTGGAGCGAAAGCCTTCACCTGCCTCTTCCGGAGGAAGAGAAAGAAGCGAAGATGATCAGCACCTTCCAGCGCTCGGGAGACAATCGTCCCCCTGCAAACTCCACTTTCTTTGTTTACGGGTTGGGCGCCGATGAGACCACCCTGACGAATCTCAAAGAAACGAAACAGCTCAAGGACGTTTTGCTCCCTCCCATGAATCGAATGCAAGGAGGGGAGGTAGCGCCCAAAGCGTACAAAATTTATGCTTCCGTCGGCATCCCCCTCAAGGGATTGATCAGCCCACGGGTCGATTTGAATCTGCTCCCCTTTGACATGAGGAAGAAGGTGAGAGAGATCGGAAAGCCTGTTCTCATTGTCCTCACCTCTTTGGCGCTCCTCTTGACGATCACGTGGGGAGGAGGGATTTTTATTCGATATACAAACGAATTGAATACGGTTAACGCCGAGATAAGCAAGAGAAGGCCCGAAGTGGAGGCCCTTGAAAAGTTACAGAAACAGAGAGACAATTGCTGTAAGGAAATGTCCGAACTCGATCAGATCCGATCTGCCGAGATCAGCAAAGTGGAGGTCCTCCAGGAGCTGACCAAAGTGATTCCCGATACCACCTGGATCTGGAATCTAAAATATAACGGCAAAGAAATTGAGCTGAGCGGGTTTGCGGATTCAGCTTCTGATCTGATTCCTCTTCTTGATAAGTCCCCTCTCTTTGAGAAAGTGGAATTTATGGCCCCCGTGACAAAGGAGATGCAGATGAGAGCCGATGGGAATAAAGAGAAAGAGAGGTTTAAAATCAAGGCGAGGATTGAGAGGAGGAAGTAATCCCTTGAAACGGCTTTCGTTCCCCGACCATCTGAAGTTTCTGAAGAACATGAAATTTTCCCAGAGAAGATTTCTTTTTGCAGCGACGGGAATCGCCGCAGTCATAATAGTCATTTTCTTCGGAATCATCCCCCTCTTCGACGCGAAAAAAGAGGCTGAAGAAGAGATCGCCATCAAGAGAAGTACGTTATTGAAATACGAACAGTTTCTCCGGAATCGAAAGACAATCGAGGAAGAACTCGGCCGGACGGTCAAACTGTATGAGGAGGCCCAGCAAAAGCTCCTTTCGGGAGATACACCCCAACTCGGCGCGGCCAATCTTCAGGAGATCGTGAAGCGGCTTTCCGAGAAGAATGGGATTGGCATCCGGAGTTTCAGGATGCTCGAGCCAAAAGAGATGAATATCTACGTCCGGATCCCCCTTCACATTGACCTCAACCCGGTCAACAGTATGTTGAACCTGGGGCAATTTATGTATGATATCGAGCACCACGAGAAAGAATTGATGATCTCTGAAATGGATTTCCTCGTCTTCAACCCCAGGATGCCCAATAGCATCCAGGGAAGTTTGGTCATCTCCGGACTGATGAACAAGACCAAAACCAAGGAAAAAGGGAGGCAGGGATAATGTCGTCCAAGTACGGATTTTTAAGTTTCTTGGTTCTTGGCGCGGTTCTCCTCCTGATCTTTGAGAATTATGAATTGTGGACCCAACCGATCAAATTCGTGCCTGAAAAGAAGGTGGCGAAGAGATCACAGAGCAAGCCAGAAGGCAAGCCGGGGGGCCCCTCAACGAAAGGAACTGAGAAGGATTCCACCTCTATCAAATCTTATATTGCGATCGCTGAGAAGAATATCTTCAGCCCGGAAAGAAAGGATTTTCCGATTCCCGCAGGGAACGGGAAAAAAGAGCTTGTGCGTCCTCAAGTTGTTTTGTACGGCGTAACCATTCTTGGGGATTATCAAGCCGCCTCCATCGCTAACCCGGGAAGGCCCCTCCGAAAAGGGGAACGAGAGACGTTCAGCGTGAAGCCGGGGGAGCGGATTGGGGAATATAAGCTGACAAAAATATTACCTGACCGGATTACATTGGAGACAGAGGGGGATACTTTCGAAGTCCTTCTTTACGATTCGAAGATGCCGAAGAAAAGGACGGATGTCAGAACAGAGGTCAAGCCCACAGCGCCCACAGGCACTCAGCCTGTTCACGCGGGTCCAGCTCCACACACTACCACGACCGCTTCAACCCCGACACCACACAGGCCAATTCCTCCTGCACCACAGGGGAGAGTTGCCACGCCTGCGCCCCCTGTGCCCGTGAGTCCGTCCGCTCCTGCCCCCTATACCAGAAGAGGAGGGAGAATGCCTTTTCCAAATTATCCATCGGCAGCTCCCACAGTGGCTCCAGAAGCTGCTCCAACGGAGGAAACGGAGTGAGTTTGAAGAATGGAGATATATCTATTAAGATGAGAAGCATGAAGCGTCTCTGGATAGGTCTTCTTAGTCTCTGTCTGGTGGGCGGCATTCTGGGTTGTGCCGGAAAGAATGCTCAACTGAGGAAGGCGCCGGCAGAAACCTCCACACAGCAGGTTAGCAAAGCTAAGGAAGAGATGGCTGTTCCTACTGTAGTTCAATCCCCGACACAAACACAGCCTGCAAAATTAGCAGAAGCCCAACCGCTATCACCGTCTCCAACACCCTCGGCACAGCCGCCGGCTTCAGCTACATCACAACCTGCAGCTTCCGCAGTAGTTCAAACCCCAGCAACAGTGCAGCCTGCAAAACCGGTGGAAGCCTTAACGTTGACATCATCTCCAACACCCTCGGCACAGCCGCCGACTGCAGCTACATTACAACCTGCTGCCCCTGCGGCAGTTCAAACTCCGGCACAGACGCAGCCTGCGAAATCAGCTGGAGTCCAACCACTGGCATCACCCCCAATGCCTTCGGCACAGCCGCCCGTGGCAGCCACATCACAACCTCCGACTCCAGCAGGAGTTCAAAGCCCAGCGCAGGCGCAACCTGCAAAATTAGCTCAAGTCCAGCCGGTGACACCGTCCCAGGCGCCTTCATTGCAGCCACCTGCTGCAGCCGCGTCACAACCTGCGACTCCCGAAGGAGTTCAACCCCCGGGACAAACGCAGCCTGCAAAATCAGCGGAATCCCAACCGCAGGCGCCGGCCCCAACAGTCCCACCACAGCCATCTGTTGCAGCTACGTCACAACCTCCGGTTTCTCCAAAAGCTCAACCCCCGGCGCCAGCACCGTCACAGCCACCGCCTCCTCCCATGGCAAGACCCGCGATGCCCCCAGCGGGTTCTGGAGTCATCTTCAATTTTGACAATGCAGATATCTATGAAGTGATTCGGGTGATGGCAGAAATAATGAAAATCAACTATCTCATCGACCCCAGGGTGAAAGGGGTTGTCAATATTCATACCACGGGTCAGCTCCCTGCCGAAGAGGTCTTTCCGATCTTTCAGTCGATTCTAAGATTAAACGGGGTCACAGCGGTGAAGAAGGACGGTCTCTATGAGATCGTTCCTTTAAGCGACGCCAAAAAAACCTATGTTTCTCCGACAACCATCCGGGGAGGCACAAAAGCGCCTTCGGAAGAGAAATATACGATTCAGATTATTCCTTTGAAGTATATTCCTGCGGTAGAAGCCTCCAAATTGATCAAGCCCTTTCTTTCGGACGGGGCGGAGATTGCCGAGCACGCTCCTCAGAATATCCTTATTATCAGCGATGTGGCTTCCAATATTAAGAAATCGCTCGAGATTCTTGCGCTCTTCGACATCGACATCTTTGCCGACACAAGGGTAAGGATCTATCCGGTCTTGAACGCCGATGTCACTGAGGTGGCTAAGGAAATGGAGCGCATCTTCTCTTCCTTTGAGGTCTCTATAAAATCGGCGAGAGGGGTCGGGATTACTTTCACGCCCATCACGCGGATCAATTCGCTCCTGGTCGTCAGCTCCATTCCCAATATCTTTGAGAAGGTGGAGGGATGGCTCAGGGAACTGGATAAGATACCGGGAGAGGGGTCGAAGTTAAGCGTCTTTGTTTACTACGTCCAGAATGCGAAGGCCAAAGACCTGGCTGACGTCCTGAAAGAAGTATTTGTAAAGGCCAAAGAGAAGAAGGGAGAAAAAGCGGCAGCAGCAGCACCTGCTGAAACACCCCGGGGGGCAAAGCCGGCTCCAACTCCTGCCACTCCTACCACTCCTTCAGCCCCTGGGAAGGAAGAGGCAGGGGGCATTCCGGAAGGCGAGATCGGAATTGTCGTTGATGAACCCACCAACTCATTGGTCATTAAAGCCTTTCATAGGGATTATAGAGCAATTCTTGAAACGATCAAGAAGCTGGATATCTACCCGAAGCAGGTGCTGATCGAGGTTCTTTTGGCTGAAATCACCCTTGATGAGACAAACAAGTTCGGCATCGAATGGGCCAAATTTGTGTCAAGCGCGAGTCCTTCTCGTGCTCAAGGGGCTGTCGCAGGTCAGCAGCCACCGGTTGCAGGCACCACCACTACTGATTCTTCTGGAAATACTATTACTTCTCTCGGTCCTTTCGATACAGCCCTTCCCACGGGAACGTTTTTCCGGTACGCCATTGTGGAGCTGGGAGGGAGACTACAAGCAGCAATCGATTTAGCGGCGTCACAAGACCGGTTGAAAGTAATTTCGTCACCCCACATCATTGCCTCAAACAATAAGGAAGCGAAAATTCAAGTAGGACAATCCCAGCCCATTCTCACCAATACTTATACGACGCCGGGAGTCACAAGTACCACGGGTTCGGGCGTGGTGGAAGGGACAATCGAATATAAAGATATCGGCATTATTCTCTCGCTTACGCCTCGCATCAGCGATGGAGGACTGGTGAGTCTTGAGATCAACATCGAAGATAGCAATGTGCTTGCGTCTGCCGCCCTTGGCAATCTTACCAGTATTCCTGCATTTACTAAGAAAACGGCTAAAACCGTTCTCTCGGTCGTGGAAGGACAGACCGTTGTGATCGGAGGATTGATTTCAGAGTCTAAGGAAAAGATAACATCGGGTATCCCTCTGCTGAGCAAAATCCCCATCATAGGCGGTCTATTCGGGTTTCAGAGCTACGAGACGAAGAGAGATGAGTTGATCCTGCTAATGACCCCTCACATCATTAGCAATCAATCTACATCGGATGCCGTCACAAAGGAGTTCAAGGACAAGGTGGAAAGCATGAAGAAGGACTTGGAAGAAAAACAGAAAAAGGATAAAGAGAGAAGGGAGAAAAGAGACACGAGTGAAACTAATCCTTAGTTTTCCTGGATTCTTGCTGGAGTTTACCCCGTACTTGATACGGGGCAGGAATGACTTTCTCTGCTACGATTCATGTTGCCGATCCCCTAAAACGCTGCCGATGTGACTGTCATAATCGTGCATTCTTCACCGTCTATAATAATCTTGTCCAAGTCGCACACATAGCTTTTAATGAGGAAAATGGTTGATGAGGGACTGATTGAGCAATTAGGGACATTAAGACTTGCTAACGGTCTTGATCCTCTATAGAAGACAACATCGTGGGTGTCTTGCGCGAACCAATCGGTAAAACTAACCAGACTCACGCAGTCCGCCAAGGCCGGAATTGGAGAAAGCAAAAACATCCCCAAGCTTATCAAAAGAATGATTTTGGTTCTCACTTTATGACCTCCTTTTGTTCCTCTTCCTCATACGCCCCTGTGCGTCACCGAATATTATAAAGAGTCCCAAAATTGAATTGACACTCCCGTTGAAAAATCTCCCCTCGCCCCTCTTTGCCAAAGAGGGGTAAATCCTCCCTTTAGCAAAGGGAGGTTAGGAGGGATTTACAAATCAATGCCCTTATCCGTATGGAACTGTTAACTGACTATTTTCAAATCTATTAGATGAGTACGTGAATGTCAACCAAAATTCCAGAATGGCAGAAATCACCATTGACGGAGATATAGCAAGCTTGTATAGTTACAATCGATGCCCCTGTAGCTCAGGTGGATAGAGCAACGGATTCCTAATCCGTGTGCCGCGTGTTCGAGTCACGCCAGGGGCGCTTTCCTTCTCACAATCTAGCGGCCAAAAGTTTGATCAAACGCGAGTAAATGGGATGCCGAAAAAAACCATCCGCTGTCCGAAATGCGGGGAAGAGATCGAGGTTTATCAAAACCCTATCCCGACCGTGGATATTATCATCGAGATCGAACCAAAAGGAATAGTGCTGGTCAAACGTAAGAACCCACCTCAAGGTTGGGCTATCCCGGGAGGATTTGTCGACTATGGGGAATCCCTGGAAGAGGCTGCTGTCAGGGAAGCCAAGGAAGAAACCAATTTGGAGGTAAAGTTAGTCAGACAATTGCACACTTACTCAGATCCAAAAAGAGATCCAAGACACCATAGTATTTCAACAGTTTATATTGCGAAAGCTAAGGGAATACCTAAGGCTGAAGATGATGCCGTTGAGATTGGAATTTTTAATGAATCGAACCTCCCCGATCAGATCGCTTTTGACCACCGATCCATATTGAAAGACTATTTCAAGCGAGCTTTTTAAGCCCTTCTTCAATGCGATCCAACCCCTCTTTGATGTTTTCCATCGAGGTGGCATAAGAAAGCCTCTCAAAGGAATCCGCCCCGAATTCAACACCGGGAACCACAGCCACTTTCGCCACGTTCAGGAAGAAGTCAGCAAGGTGCGTGGAGTTCTCAATCTTCTTCCCCTCATAGGACTTCCCGTAATAAGAGGAAAAGTTTGGAAAAACGTAGAAGGCGCCCACCGGCCTATAGCAAGAGACTCCCGACATCTTATTCAAACGCTCCACAATATAGTTCCGTCTCTGGGCGAAGGCAGAAACCATTTTCTCTGCCTCATCCTGCGGACCGATGAGGGCCTCTACGGAAGCCTTCTGAGCAATGGAGGTGGGGTTTGAGGTGCTCTGGCTCTGGATATTATTCATGGCCGAAATAATCTCTTCATCTCCGGCCGTATAGCCGATCCGCCAGCCTGTCATGGCATAGGTCTTGGCAACGCCATGGACAATAATCGTCCTTTTCTTCATCTCCTCACTCAGACAGGCAATGCTTGTGACCTTGAAACCATCGTAGACAATTTTTTCGTAGATTTCATCCGAGATGACAAAAAAGTTCCTCGAAATCGCCAACTCTGCAATTCTCTCTAATTCCTTTTTCGTATAAGCACTTCCTGTAGGATTGGACGGGCTATTGAGAACCATGGCTTTGGTTTTGGATGTGATCGCCTTTTTCAAATCCTCTGGCGTTATCTTAAACTGGTTCTTTTCCGTGGTCTCCACAATAACCGCCGTCGCGTTTGCAAGTTCCACCATGGGAGGATAGGAAACCCAGTAGGGAGCCGGGATAATCACTTCGTCTCCCTGATCGAAGATGGCCTGCGCCAGATTGTAGAAGGAATGTTTCCCTCCGCATGATACTAAGACCTCAGATCTTTTATAGGATAAGCCGCTATCCCTTTGAAATTTCTTGATGATGGCGTCTTTTAACTCATCAATACCTCCGACAGGGGTATATTTGGTAAAACCTTCGTCGAGAGCTTTCTTCGCGGCCTGTTTGATGTTTTCAGGAGTATCAAAATCCGGTTCCCCCGCACCAAAACTGATGACGCGAATGCCCTGCGCCTGCATCGACTTTGCCTTGGCATTGATGGCAAGGGTAGGGGAGGGTTTTAGGCTTTTTGCACGATTGGAAAGGACCGACATATTCTCCTCCTTGTTTAGTTCAATTAATATCCTTTTATGAATTACTCCCTCAATTAGAATCGTCATTCCCGCGAAAGCCGGAATCCAGGACTTTCAATCTCGCCAAAAGGCGGGACTGGATGCCGGATCAAGTCCGGCATGACGGAAATACTTGTTCCTTCCCCTAGCAAGAGGAAAAGGTGAGTTTCCGCGCATCGAAAGACGCATAACTCCATTAAGACTTGAACAGAATCTCCGATATTTTATTAATTCTTTCCACCCCTTTAATCTCCTGTGGCATAAGAGGCAGCTCTACCAATCCAATCCTTTGAGAATATTGATCTTTCAATACCTGAATGTAGTGCTGCTGCATCTCTTTTCTGATTTTATGAAAATTACAATCTGCCTCCTGAATAACGTAATTGACGATTAAATGGCTCACCTTGAGTTGATAGTCATCAAAATCTTTAATGATCCTCTCCGTCTGGCGAACGCCGAGGGCCTCGGGTATGGTCACAATGATGAAGTCGGATTTTTGAGGATCTCGAATAAAGTTGACCACTTTCTCTGCCAAGTCCTCCCATCCGCTAATGATTTTTAATAGAGATCTCTTCCCTTTTTTTAACTTAACACTTTCCTTTAGCTTTTCAAAGTAACTATACAAATTCATATAAAATTTTGTAGCGGCCTCGAGATGTTTGAGAAATATCTGAGGGAGATGAAGAAGCCTCAGAGTGTGGCCGGCAGGAGCTGTATCCCAGACGACTAAATCATATTGCCCGCCTTCGACTAACTCCAAAATATAATTGAGCATATACTCTTCTTCTATCCCCGGCGCCCCTCCGATATAGTCCACAAAATCGTAATCGAGCGTGGTAAAGGAGGATACCACTTCGTAAATCTCCTCCCCGAATCTGTCCTTCCATTTTTTCAAGACCACATCAGAACTGATCTCGATTCCAAATAAGTTCTTCGTGTGCTTAATGAGTCTCTCCTGATCGCCAATCTCCATCTCAAAAATGTCTGAAAGCGAGGGAGTGGGATCGCTCGAGATGATCAAAGTTTTTTTCCCCTGTTGCGAGAAATGGAGGGCGATTGCAGAGGCGCAGGTGGTCTTTCCGACACCTCCTTTTCCTCCGATCATTATCAGGCGCTTTTGTTCCCTATCCAACCGTTCTAATGGAGCAGCCAATATGACCTCTAAAGGCATTGATTTTAAAGATATTAAACTTTATAATAAATTACCTTGTCGGTCAAGATATTACGTTCTGAAGAGATTTTTGGAGGAGAGCTTTGGCATCGGGAATGATCGAAATCGACTCGGAATTGTGCAAAGACTGTAAGTTATGTATTTCTGTCTGCCCTCATCGACTAATAGAATCTTCAGATCGAATGAATCAGAAGGGGTACTACCCTGCCTTTTTTGTTGAAAAACATTTAAAGAAGGATAGCAAGAAGTGTACGGGATGTGGTCTCTGTGCCATTTCATGCCCTGAGATTGCGATCGAGGTTTATCGTGCCTAAAGTTTTAATGCGCGGAAATCATGCCCTTGCGGAAGCAGCCGTCCGTGCGGGGTGTCGGTACTATTTTGGATACCCCATCACGCCGCAGAACGAGGTTCCCGAATACATGTCCGAGAGGCTCTCCAAACTGGAGGGAGGGGTATTCATTCAAGCGGAGAGTGAGATCGCCTCGATCCACATGGTCATCGGTGCCAGCATGGCTGGTGGAAGAGCGATGACTTCCTCTTCAAGCCCTGGAATTAGCCTCAAACAAGAAGGTATTTCCTTCCTTGCCGCTTTGGAGCTGCCAGCGGTCATCGTGAACATGACTCGAGGAAGCCCGGGTCTGGGCAACATTGCTCCGGCCCAATCCGACTATTTTCAGGCCACAAGAGGAGGGGGACACGGCGATTACCGGACCATCGTCTTTGCCCCTAACTCGTGTCAAGAACTTGCTGATTTAACCTATAAGGCATTTGATCTTGCGGACAAATACAGGACTCCTGTGGTGATCCTTGGAGACGGAATGCTGGGACAGATGATGGAACCTGTTGAATTACCCCCTGAGGTTCAGATAAAAAAACTACCCCATAAAGATTGGACTTTGACAGGCGCCAAAGGAAGACCCAGTCGATTCATTCGATCACTTCTCCTAGACCCTTTTGAGGAGGAGGAGCATAACTGGAAACTGATGAGGAAATACGAAAGGATTACCAAAGAAGAAGTGAGCTGGGAGACCTCCTTTGCAGATGACGCCAGATTGATGGTGGTTGCCTTCGGGATCGCAGCCAGAATCGCAAGAGGGGCAATCAAGAGGATGCGGGATGAAGGGCTGAAAGTGGGGCTCATCCGGCCCATTTCTCTATGGCCTTTTCCCTATAAGGTCATCAAGGAATTGACGAAGAAGGTAAGGCATTTTTTTGTATTTGAAATGAATATGGGACAAATGCTGGAGGACGTCAAATTAGCGATTGAAGGAAACGGAGAGGTCCACTTCTATGGTAGACCGGGAGGAATTATTCTTACTCCCTTAGAAATCTCAAGAGTAATCTCCAGTTATTATTACCAGAAGAAATTGGGATAGACCCGTATCGGTAACCTCCCTTCATCCCTCCTTAAATTAAGGAGGGAATAGTGGGGGGTTAAAGTGTTTTCATGCAAATGGCGGCTTGATACTGATGAAGAAAATATTTTCAAGACCCAAATCTCTCAAGAAAACTCCCTTTCATTATTGCCCGGGATGTGGCCATAGCGTCCTGCATCGCATCATCGGAGAGGTCATCGATGAGATGAACCTTCAGGAAAAAATCATTGGCATTCCGCCGGCGGGGTGTGCCGTATTGGCCTATTTCTATTTTGACATTGACATGGGGGAAGCATCCCACGGAAGAGGAGCAGCCCTGGCCACCGGGATGAAAAGGGCGCTGCCGGATCGGATCGTTTTCACCTATCAAGGGGACGGGGACATTGCCGCCATTGGAACAGCCGAGACCATCCATGCCGCGGCTCGAGGAGAGAACTTCTCAACCATTTTTGTCAACAATGGGGTCTACGGAATGACAGGCGGGCAGATGGCTCCGACTACGATCCTCGGACAGAACACCACTACATCTCCCGGGGGGAGGAAACAAAAAAGGGACGGGTTTCCCGTCAATCTTAGTGAAATGTTGGCCGTTGCTAAAGGGAGTGCGTACATAGAAAGAACAGCCGTCAACAGCCCGGCTCATATTTTGAAGACGAAAAAAGCGATTGCAAAAGCCTTTCGCATTCAAATGGAAGGACACGGATTTTCGCTCATCGAGGTTTTGTCTCCTTGCCCTACCAACTGGAAGATGGAGCCTGTCGAAGCCTGCAAATGGATCGACGACGTGATGGCCATCCATTATCCTTTGGGGGTTTTAAAAGATGTAACCGGAGATAAAAGAGATGCTCAGTAAAACGGTTTTTTCCGGATTTGGCGGGCAAGGGGTCATTATGATGGGATACCTCTTGGCGGTGGCCGGTATGCATGAGGAGAAAAACGTCACCTGTTTGCCTTCTTACGGGGCCGAGGTGCGCGGTGGGACTGCCAATTGCACCGTTGTCATCTCCACGGAGGAAATTGCCTCGCCAGTTGCCTCGGAACCGGAGTTCGCTGTCCTGATGAACAACCCTTCGTTATTTCGATTTCAGAACCAAGTCCAGTCCGGCGGAACCATCTTTTTGAATTCGAGCATGATCGAGTCAAGGCCTGTCCGCGGAGATTTGGATATTTTTGAAATCCCAGTCAACGACCTGGCAAAAAAATTCCCGGGGAATAAGGTGGCCAACATGATTATGCTCGGTGCCTTCATCAAGAAGTCTGACCTGGTTTCTTTGGACGCGATGGCTCGTGTCTTGAAAGATACGTTCGGAAATCGAAATCCAGCGGTATTGAAATCAAATAGGTCTGCCCTACAGCTGGGTTATGACTATCTGGAGTGATAACACAGACGACGAACGGAATTCATAGTTAGTCGTTCATCGTTCATGGTAATCATTCGTTTTTAAGAAGGAGCGTCAACGCCATGCCGGTTAGGCAAATTTCCGTCAGCCTCGAAAATGTTCCGGGAAAACTCTCCGAAGTGAGTGATCAGTTGGGTGAAAACGGCATCAATATCATCGCCTTAAGCGTTGCGGATACTGCCGACATCAGTGCCGTTCGATTTGTGGCGAACGATCCTGAAAAAGCAGCCAATGTTTTGAGGAGCCACGGTTACTCGATAAAAATAACCGATGTGTTAGCAGTAGAGACGCCGAATCATCCAGGGGGTTTGAACGCGATTCTAAAACCCCTCAGGGAAGTGTCGATTAACGTCAATTATCTCTATACTTGCCTCGGAACAGGCGAGAAAACCGTTCTGATTGTAGGCGTGGATAAAATGGCTGAAGCGGTGCAGATTTTAAAGAAGAACTGGGTTCATATGTATGACGAGGAACTCTATCGGCTATAAATAAATTAACCCCCCTTCATCCCCCCTTAATTAACGGGGGAATAGAGGGGGGTTACAAAGTTCACGGTTCACCTTTCCACGGCTCACCTTTCAATGTTCACCGCTACTACGCATAACTATGAAGCCCCGAAATAATATAGTTGACGCCAAAATACGTAAATAAGACTGCCACAAATCCAACAATCGACAGAATGGCTGCCTTTCTTCCCCTCCAGTCCTTTGTAAATCGAGCATGCAAGAAGGCTGCATAAACAAACCAGGTAATGAGGGACCAAGTCTCTTTGGGATCCCAACTCCAGTAGCTTCCCCAAGCATAATTCGCCCATGCGGCGCCTGTAATGATCCCCAAGCTTAGCAAAGGGAAACCGATCACAACGGATTTATAATTGATCTCATCCAAGACAGGGGTTGAAGGTAGCCACTTTGCCCCCCCCTCCTCAGAGGAACCTCCTCTGTCCCGAATCAAATAGAGGATGCTGACCCCGAAGGATACAGCAAAAGAGGCATATCCAAAAAAGCACGTTGTCACATGGATAGCCAGCCAGTTGCTCTGCAGCGCAGGCATCAGGGGCGTGATCTTTGCATCGATGCCGGGGACGATGGAGGTCAGGGCGATCGCCAAGAAAGCAAAGGGAGTGACAAAAACCCCTATGATTTTCTGCCGGTACTTAAATTCGAGAATCAAATAAATTAAGACGATCGTCCAGGAAAAGAAAATCAGCGATTCGTACATATTGGAAAGCGGAACATACCCGTAACCCGTCTGATGTGTCTCCAACCAACGGGCGACAAGGCCGACGGAGTGGATGACAAAGCCAATGATCAACAGGGAGGTGGAGAGGGTCCCGATTATTTTATTTCGTGAGGCCGTAAAGATAAGATAGCCCAGAAAGCAAAAGAGGTAAATAGCCATTGAAATATTAAAAAAAACTTGGCTCGACAAAGGGAATACCATATTTCTTGCTCCGGGAAAAGGAGTAAAATAACTAAATTAAAAATAACCGATCCCAGGATGAATGTCAATTTCTTTGAAAGGGAACTATGATCCAGACAGTAAGACTATAGACTTCAGACCTCACACTAAAGAGCGGATGGGCAATGGATATGGAGTGAAAAAACGATGATGAAACAGCAGAACCCTTCGAATTCTCAAAACATCAATCACAACAGGGGCAGTTTCCCATATTAGAAGGACCCGACGTTCTGAAGTCTGAAGTCCGGTGTCTGAATTGCAGTTAAAAGGGAAGTGGGGGAGGGAGGTTATTTTTTCTCCATGATTCTGGCTTCTTTTAAAGGCAGGGAGATAGGAATGAATTCCTTGTCTGGTTTGACCTTCTCGGAGAGCTGGATTTTATAGGTTGCCTTCAATAACAGGACCCCGTCATCGTTATGCCGATGAATAAACTCCTCCATGGCTGAATATTCTTGTCCCTCGAAAATATTATGGCAATTTCTCAGCAAATACATTAAGTGAATGTCATCCATTTTATAATAGATTTCGAGAGGACTGTGAGATTCCTCGGGAATCCTTTCTAAATCCTTGACCTCGATGTCTTCCGTGACCGTTTGACACAATTTAAGAAAGGCATCGATTTGGTTTTGAGAAGGGGGAGGATTCAATTCTCTCTTTAATTGTTTGGAGATCTCTCCAGATTGAACTTTGATGGCAGCGCACTTTAAAGAATAGTCCCCACGGATCAATAGGTATTTCAACGGTTCACTGATCTTCTTTCTAAATTTCTTAATCACAAATTTCTCTTTTCCGTTGGTTGCTTTAAAGAAGGAAGTTTTGATAGGCTCGGAGTATGCCTTCTCGCTTACAAAGGAATCTTCAATGATTTCTAAATTTTCTAATTGATGTCCCTGATGATGGGTCAAGAATTCCTGGTAGTCATCCGCTTCAATCGTTCTAAACGTCTCAAAGGACCGGCCAGGGTCAAATGGGTACTCCGGATGCTGGTCGAAGGGGGTTTTCATAAAAATTTCGTCGCAATCCTTGCAACGAATAAGCTGGTTCATTTGAACCTCCTGGCTATTCTAGTATACGTTTGCAGGGGCCCTCAGGTGATCCTTGACGAGGAAGGCCTCTTCCATCTCCTTCAAAACGTCTAAGAAAAGAGAGACTAAATTAGGGTCAAATTGTTTTCCAGCGTTCTTCACCAATTCATTTTTCGCATCGCCGTTGGTGAGAGGTTTTCGATAGGGCCGGTCAGAAGTCATGCTATCATAGGAATCAGCGATCGCAATGATTCTTGCCCCCAGTGGAATTTGCTCCCCTGCCAATCCGTCCGGATAGCCTGTTCCGTCGAAACGCTCATGGTGGTGCTGAATATAAGAAAGGATGCTGGCGGAGAGGTTTAATGGGATTAAGAGTTCGATCGATTTTTTGGTGTGCTGTTTAATGATGACCCAATCCGTTGGAGTCAGGGTCCCCTTTTTATTAATGAACCGATTACTGATGCCGATTTTTCCGATGTCATGGAGATAAGAGGCAATCTGGAGTTCGCTTCGCTCTTTTGGCGAAAAGAAAAGGCGTTTGGCAATAAAATCGGAATAGTAACAGACCCTCTCTGAATGGCCCGAGGTATAGGGATCCTTCTCCTCAAGGGTATAGGCGAGGACTTTCGCAAATTCCAAACAGCTTTGGGCGTCCGAAAGGTTGATTTCGTCCCATTTACCGTTGGCAACCTCCTTTCCCTCTTTATGAGCAGGAAGATCAGAATCGGCATGGGGTTCCTTAAGGAGTTGTTGATTGAAACAGTCACCAAGAATTTCTTTCACCTTTCGATTCAATTTTCGTCGTTGAATCGATTTGTCAATTATGGATAAGATTTCGGGGACATTGAAAGGCTTAGGGATATAATCAAAGACCCCGTAACGAATGCCTTCGATCGCACTTTTTAACGTTCCGTATCCCGTGATAATGATGATCATCACATCCGGGTCAATGGTTCTAATCTCTTTCAGGGTATCGATCCCCGTCATGCCGGGCATCTTAAGGTCTAATGTCAAAACGTCCATTTCAATCTGCTGAATCATCTGAATGGCGGCATATCCATTCTCAACAGCAAAGACGTTGTAGCTTGGTTTTAGAACCATCCTTAAAGATTCTCTTGGCCCAATTTCGTCGTCAACGATGAGTACGTTCGGTGCGTTGGCTTTCGATTCCATTGGCTCCTCTTCCGATCGAAAATAAGAATCAGATAATACATATACCTTAGCAAAAAGTTTGCCATCTGTTATGGGCAAAAAGCATCCCTTCGAAAATTAGGCAACTATTTGAAATTTAAGTGGAATTATTATTTAATTTGAAAGATCAGGACTTGTGGGGAGAAGGATGGGACAATTTTTTTCAAAATTGAACGGAAATTGACAATTTTGTGATGGTTTTAATACTCTTTAAACTTATCCTGATTAATGCCTAATTTGTCCATTTTATATTTTAATATCCGACGACTAATCCCTAAGATTTCTGCGGCATGAGATTGGATGTAGTTGCTCCTTCTCAGGGCATCTAAAATGACTTCCCTCTCGAACTCTTCTTCCGCCTCCAAGAAAGACACCTTCCCGTCCAAAATAGACTCTTTTAGTCCGTTGATTTTAGGAATGTTCTTAAAAGAGAGAGGCAGTTCGTTCAATTGGATATATTCATTCGATGTTAAGGCAATCACACGCTCAATCAAGTTCTCCAATTCACGAATATTCCCTGGCCATTCATACTGCATCAACAATTCTGAAGCTTCTTTGCTGATCCCCCGCACATTTTTATTATTTTCAAGGTCGAATTTCATTATAAAATGGTCAATGAGCAAAGGGATATCCTCTTTCCTTTCCCTTAAGGGAGGAATCGTAATGGGGACCACGTTGATTCGATAATAGAGGTCTTCGCGAAAACCTCCCTTTTTGATCATCTGGTTCAAATCTTTATTGGTCGCCGTGATCAGCCTGACATCGACTTTAATCGTCTTTGATCCCCCGACGCGATTGAATTCTCTTTCTTCCAGAAATCTGAGAATTTTGGCCTGGGTCGCCAAACTCAGTTCTCCGATCTCGTCGAGGAACAAGGTCCCCTGGTGGGCCACCTCAAAACGGCCCAATTTTCTCTCTATCGCATTGGTGAAGGCCCCCTTTTCATGTCCAAAGAGTTCGCTTTCAATCAGCGTCTCCGGAATGGCGGCGCAGTTAATGGTGACAAAAGGATAATCCTTCCGATTGCTATTATAATGAATGGCCCGCGAAATCAGCTCCTTCCCTGTTCCACTCTCTCCCATGATCAAGGCAGTGGATTTTGAATCGGCAATTTGCTTAACCACCTTGAAGATTTCTTTCATCAATTTGCTTCTCCCGATGATGTTCCCGAAGTCGAAGCTTTTTCCCATTTCTTCCCGACGATATTTAACCTCTTGCTCGAGCGCCTTGGTGGACAAGGAACGGCTGACGATGAGACGCAATTCATCAACATCGAATGGTTTGGTCACGTAATCATAGGCTCCGAGCTTCATCGCTTCGACGGCTGTCTTCACCGTTTTGGTGGCCGTAATCATGATCACAATGATATCCGGGTCATTCTGTTTAATCCTTTCCAAAACCTTCAGACCGTCCAGATCGGGCAAAATGATGTCGAGGAGGATCACGTCCGGGGAGTGCAATTTGACTTGGAGAAATGCTTCCTCTGCGTCTTTTCCCAGAAACACCTCATAATCGTTCTTTAAAACCATCTTGAGAGATTCTCTGGCGCCTACCTCATCGTCGACCACTAAAACGCTTTTCACCTTGTTGCTCCTTTACCCGAAAATAAGAACGATGAACCGTTCATAGTTTATTTTTCATCGTTCACTCATGAAACAGCTTCAGGCTGATAATATATTAATTTCCTTCTCTCAATAGGAAATCTTAAGGAGACGATTGTCCTCGGTTTCTTTTCATTCACCTCGAATCTCATCATCCCCTGATTCTTTTGAATAATTTCTTTGACGAGGCGCAATTCCAACTCAACGGCCTCTTCCTTTTGAAGAGCGGGGATTCCCAATACGGACTCAAATTGTTCAACGGGCTTCTTATAACCCGTGAAGATAATCAATATCTCAATATATCTTCCGTTCTTCTTGTGGAACTTATTGGCCTCAGCGGCTTCTGTCCGCGGATCGACGGACTTGGTCAGGAACCCTATACTCCCATTGGGAGGGACGGAAGGGAGGGCGTATTGGAGAAGAGCATCCAAGATATATCTCAGCTGCTCCTCGTGAACGGTCGTTTCCGGAAGATCCTTTTCAAATTTCTTAAATATCTTTATGTTTCTATCCTGCAGTTGACCTTCATTTCTCTTTAGAATCTCTTCAAGGATGAAGTGAACCGTATCCTTTTTTTCAATGGGGGTATTGATCTTAATGTAGGTGAGAAGATGGTTCAGGACGGAATCGATCTTCCCGATATCTTCGGTGACAATCTTGTAAAAATGCTCCCTGAATTCAGCGTCATTGAATTTTTCCCGCAACAGCTGCGTAAAGGTCTTGACGGAGACCAAAGGGTTTTTAATGCGATGAACCAATTCAATTAAAAAAAGTGACAAAATATGGGTATTTTGCTCGGATGGGAAACCCTGAGGTTTCGATTCGGCCAACTTCGAATCAGCTTTTTTCAGAAAGGTGACAAAGGATTCGCTCTCATTTTCAGTTTCGAAGAGGAGGTCCCTTTCCGTCAGATCCTTGCCCTCGGAAAACATAGCGCTTCGAATAATGACCTGCTCCAGCTCTCTGAGGTTCCCCGGCCACCAATAGTTTTGGAATAACTTCAAAACGTTGTCAGAAATTTCTACTTTATTTATTTTCATTTTTTTAGAATATTCTTCCAAGATATACTGAGCGATCGTTGAAATCTCTTCAACGCGGTCCCTTAGGGTAGGGAGATAAACCGACAGAGTACTTATTCGATGGTACAAATCCTCTGAAAATTTGCCCTGGGTGACCTTTTCTTTCAAATTTCCTGAAGAGGATGAAATAAATCTGAGATTTTTGATGACTTTGCTCTCGGCGCCGTTCTGGAGAAAACCATCTTCAATCAGGTCTGACAACCTTGACTGACAGGATTGTCCCAGCTCCCCAATTTCTCTTAAGTAAACCGTGGCTGGAATCGTCCCGAAGTTGTTTTCCCTAAAGACACGGGTAAACTCGCCACGGAATGAATCCTCGGTTTGAGTCTTACAATCGATCTTATAAAAACGATAAAATTTCCAATCGCCAGTGTAATGGATGATCTTCGCAACAAGCTCTTTTTCTGTCCCACGCTCCCCCTGGATGAAAACAGGAACATTATTATGAGCCGCTTTCTGGGCGAGCGAAATGACCTGTGATGGAAAGATGGGGGAATGAATCAACTCTTGGTAATTCATCGTTCCTCAACGAGAATGGGGGTATCCTTCTGATCCTCCCATTCTTTCTTTTCCCTTTTCGGACGGTCTTGTTTGACCGGCAAGTTGATAAAAAAGGAAGATCCCTTGTCCAACTGGCTTTCCACATCAATATAGCCTCTATGATCCTGGACGATCTGATGCGAGATGGAGAGTCCTAATCCGCTCCCCGTGCTTTTCGTGGTAAAGAAGGGATTGAAGATTTCCTCCAGATGTTCTCCTGGAATCCCGCAGCCGGTATCGGAAAACTCAATTTGGGCATACGATTCTCCCCCCGGTTTCGTAAAGGCTCGGGTCTTGACCATAATCCTTCCATTCTCGGGTGTGGCCTGAATCGCATTCAATAATACATTCAAGAAGACTTGTTTGATCTGTTCCCGATCAATCTGGACAGGGGGTAAATCAGAAGCATAGTTTTTGAGAATGTTGATTTGTTTCTTTTTTGTTTCTGTTGAAACCAGGAGGATCATTCCGTCTAAAACGGTATTGATATCCTCAAACTTCAACTTTGGATCAGAAGGCCTGGCAAAATCGAGAAGCTCATTGACGAGCGAAGAGATCCGGTCTACCTCGCCAGAGGCAATCTTGAGAAATTGGTCTCTAAATTCCTCGTCGTCAAGCCGATCCGGCAATAATTGAGTTAGCGTCTTGATAGCGACCAGGGGGTTACGGATTTCGTGGGCCAGCCCCGCCGTGAGGGTTCCAAGGGAGGCAAGTCGGTCTGCCCTTCGGATATAGGATTTTGACCTTTTCAAATCCTCATAGAGCCTCGCATTCTCAATTGCGATCGCCGTCTGGTTTGCCAGGGTGCTGAGTAATTCAATATCTTCATCAGAATAGATATCTTTGGTAAACTTATGGCTCAAATTAATCATCCCAATAAGCTGCCCCTTTGAAATGAAGGGAATGCTTACCTCCGCCTCCAAGAGAGACATCCCGTTGACGACATCATTTAATTCTGTGACATGGGCCCACTTTGCTAGTTCTTCCCTAATAATAATTTCCCTCACTTTTTGGAGGTAGCGGGGAAGGGGATTGTCTTTAGGAAGCTGAGGTGCTGAATCGGCCATTTTTATATTTTTTGACTCAAATAGGGAATAACTCCCTTTTTCCTCATCCCATAGAAATAAAGATGCCTTCTCAACCCCCATTGTCTGGGTGATTGTCTCTATGATTTTTTTGGAAAGCGATTGTAAATCGAGGATGGAAACCATGGCCTTGCTGAATTCCGCCAGGGTTTCACGGTAATCATAGAGTTTCTTGAAAAGAATTTGCTCAACGGCTTTCTCAGTTTGAGGCTTAATCCTGTAGAATAGGATGGTGATTAAGAAGAGGAGCGCAACAATAACAGCGGAAAATAGATAACTAATCTTATCGAAAAAGACCTTTTGACTTACAAGAATGAGAAGAAACGACGGAACAAACAGAAGCATCAAAAGAAGAAAATAAGTTGTTCCTTTCTTTAAGACGATATTAATGTCCATCAAGCGATATTTAACTATTGAATATGTAATAAAACTTACCATGATGATTGTGGAAGTGGGCCCTAACCGATTAAATTGCGATGTCCCTAACAAGGGAAGAATCAAATTGAAGGTGACGGCAGGGACTGAAGTAAAAAATATTCCTAAAAAACAGTACTTAATTTGAATGCGATCCAATCCAATTGAATTTCTAAACGATCTTGTGAGATAAAACAGTCCCCCGAGGAATAAAACCACAAAATAAACTCCAAAATATTTGTGAGCGACACCATATTGAAAAGTGAGTGTCTCCCATTGGGCACCGCGAACCATCAATTGGGCGAAAGAGAAAATCACAAATATCAGCGAAATGAGATATGTGAAGTTAAGAAACAATCTAAAATGTGTAATATCACGTCTCTCTTTCGGAAATACTATTGAAAAATAGAAAAAAGCTGCGCATAAAATACTTGATCCCACAAAACTCATGTTCGCCCAAAATAATCTCCAAACTTGATCTCTGAATAAATAAGCCATCGAGACGCTCAATATCCAGGATGCGCAAGCCCAGGAGAATGCCGAAAAGGAAATATTTACTCTTCGATGAGGAGAATCTTTGAAGTAAACTATCAATCCTAATCCGACATTTAGGAAAAAAGCAATCGAAGAAACGATAGTTAAGAAGTTCGATAGTTCCATCTCACAATACCGCCTTGTCGGACATGAATTCTCCAACAAGCAAGGTAGTAATCCTGCCACCAAATCCGTGCGCGTTAATAAGGGCAGTTTGAATCTGCTTTTGTAAGAATTGATTCCTGGCGTAGTTGAGATCACATTGGGGAGCGGGGTTCTCCAGATTTATCGTGGGTGGAATAACGCAATGCTTAATAGCTAATAGGGTTGCAATAATCTGAAAAACGCCTGTAGCTGAAAAGGATTGTCCGGTAACGGGTTTTATTGAAGCAACTACAATATCTGACGACAGTTCACCAAATGCCCGTTTGATCGCCCGTGTCTCATTAACGTCATAAGATAGCATCCCGTTACCATGGGCATTGATGTACGCAACCTCCCTAATATCCACTCCAGCTTTACTTAAAGTCTGTTTAAAATTTGAGGCCATAGTCGCATCATCCGAATCTACCCCAACAAAATCAAACGCCTCACACGAAGATGAATAACTTAGGACTTCCCCGTAAATATTAGCGCCCCTCTCCAATGCATGCCGGAGTTCTTCAATTATCAAAATTCCTCCGCCTTCTCCTAAGACCGTCCCTCCCGCATTGAGGTCGTATGGTTTTAGAGCCCTTTCGGGTTGCTCATTTTCCGTTGAGAGAAAGCCCGTGGTACAAAAGACCCCGAAGATATAGGGTGTTATCGGAGCTTCACCAGCTCCCACGATGACGAAATCTGCATCTCCAAGACGTATCGCATTGTATGCCAGATAAAATGCATCCAGGCCTGAATTGCAGCCTGCTGCAATAGTGGTATTGGCCCCTTTCAATTTGAATTCACAACTAATAATGGCACTTGCGGAATGAGTCGAACAAGAGAAAGCTGTCAATGGGCTAACGCGCTTAAGCCCCTTTTCCAAAAAAATACTATGCTGAATTTCGTTTACGTCTTCTCCACCCATTGCTGTGCCGATATAGACTCCTGCCCTATAGGGATCTTCTTGACTGAAATCTATTCCAGAATCTTTCACAGCCATATGAGCAGATGCCAACGCAAATTGGGCGAATCTACCCAATCTTTTCGCAGTCTTGGAATCCATATAGTCGGTGGGATCAAAATTTAGTACTTCGGCTGCAATCTGGGAAGGGTAAGACGAGGCGTCGAAATGGGTTATTTTTCTGACTCCGGACCGTCCATGAACCAATGAATCCCAGAAGTTATCTATCCCGATACCATTGGGAGCAACCACTCCCATTCCGGTTACAACGACTCTTCTATTGTTTTCCATGAAATGCCGCCCCCCTATGACCGAGACAGAAAATTGCTGTCCAAAAGAAACACAACCTTATGAATCCGCTGATCGCTTTGGTCTGAGATATTTCGGGCGAAATGAATTAGGCGTGGCAGCCTGAAAAAATACCGTCAGAGCGGCCCTCCTTTTATTCACCCCCTTAGCCTCTTGTTACCCCAAGAACGACGTAAGCTATTATTATAGACATTTTTGTAATTTGTCAACAATTTTGTACAGAATTCTAGGGGGACTCTTTTGTAACCACGAGGCCTCAAAGTTATAAATTGTTTTCGTCAGTACCGATCAGCTTTCCTTCTTTCTCTCCAATCGCTATTACGGTTGCAAAAAGCTTTCTCGAAAAGGGCAGGGAAATTGATAAGTAGTTGGATTTGTGTTAAATTTTCTTCGCCCTGAAAGTAGTATACTTACGAGTCTCGTCATGACGTCTGAAAATATTTGAGGTTAGTGAATGAGAAAGGAGTCTATTGTTATCATTCTTTGCGTCATTTTTCTTATTGGTGGTCCTTGTTCTAATTCATTGGAGATTGGAGCCTAATATCAACCAGGAACATTTTAAGCCTCTTACACCTAAGGACGTTATTCGCCTCCCCCTCCTCAAACGGTTCATAATGAACGCGATGCTGCTGGTTGTTCGCTTCTCCGGCCGCTGGAAGTATCCTCGTGTAACCGACGGCGACTTTCCCAACATGACATTTGTGGATAAACTGTATTGGCTCTACAAAACCCGATATCCAGCTAGCAGGGGGGAACGGGGTAGAAACCTGGAAGCATATTTTGCCGAAAATCGACGCAAGAAAATCTTGCTTCCCCCAGGTTTTATCCCTGAGCAGGCCATCACTCTGAGTGCCGTCGGCGACCTCATGCAACACGATGCGCTCACGTGGCAACACTATTCACCCTATCAGACTATTGCCGATATGGTTTTTTCCGCTGACATATCTTTTGCGAATCTGGAATCGCCTCTCACCAGTCAAGATCTAAAGAACCTGACCGTTCGAGAAGACGAATCGCCCGCCTTGTGCATGTCTTGCTCCCAGTTCGAAAGGCTCAATGGCGACGGGTTTCGTCATTTCACGGTAATGGCCACTGCGTCCAACCACTCTCTCGATTTCGGCGAAGAAGGCGTTTTGACCACGAGATCCTGTCTCGCAAAAGCGGAGATCCGCCCCGTGGGGACAAACGATGACGTTGAAGGAAGGGGGCGAGGAGAAATTATCGAGACAAAGGGTGGACGCGTCGGATTCATCGCAGCAACCTTCGGCCTCAACGGCAAACCTCTACCCGAGGAGAAAGAGTACCTGGTCAACCGGATCGCCCTCAATCAAGTTTCCGGAACGATAGATCTCGGTCTACTTGAGACCCAAATTGCCTGGTGCCGCTGCTTGCGATGCGATTTTATTGTAGTCTCCCTCCACTGGGGCGTTGAGTGCGAGTTTTTTCCCGCCTCACGGCAGATTACACTTGCCCACCGGATCATTGAACTTGGTGCGGACCTCATTCTAGGCCACCATCCACATGTTATTCAACCCGTTGAATATTACACTCCGAAGCGAGACCCATTCAGGATCTCACCCATCTATTATTCTCTGGGGAACCTCAGCAATCCCTTTGAAACGCCATCAATGAGCCTTTCTTTGTTGTCTTTGATCCAACTATCAAAAGGAACATTCAAGGGAAAGAGTGTCACTTATATCCAGAAGGCCACCAACATTCCAATCATTCAGGAATTGCATACCGGTGAGTTAACGGGTATTGAATTTCGGCCATTACTAAAATCTATTGATGATCCAACGGCAGAACCGTACAGGAGTAAGTTTACCCATCAGGCGAAGGCCTATGCGGATATTGTCCTCGGCGAAGGCTGGCAGACAGAAGGCGGGGGCTGATAATCGGTTTCTATCCCCTCGTCATTCTAAAGCCTTTTTTGGAAATCCCTGATCTCATCCCATCACTCCTGGCGTACCGGCCCCGGTCCCGCACTATTGACCCTCTATAACATGATTGGCTAAGGGACGCTGCAAGTGATTTCTCTCTAAATTACAAATAGTTGCAAAATACCTTGAAGACAATGTTAAATTGTGCTATTTTTATTCATTAAACTCGGGGAGGGCGGTATGCACATCGACGAAAATAAGAGATTTGACAAGAGAAATGTCGCGCAGAATATTAGGAACGGGATAATTACCCAAAAAGATTATGAAATCTTCCTGTCAAAGTTGCCGGATGCGAGTGAGAAATTGTTTAATCCTGAGGAGGACATTGCCGATTCTGATGAAGTCAGATTAAGTGAAGAAAGTGAATCATTATCCAAGAAGAAGGGAGTAAGAAAGAAGGCAAAAGGGAAGGGGAAGTGATCATGCCAATTTACGAATATCGCTGTAACCACTGCAATAAGGAATTCAGCGAGTTATTTCTCAACCTAAGGGAAGCCGGTAGCGTCAGGTGTAGGCGCTGTAATAGTCGCAACCTAAGTCGATTGGTTTCTTCCTTCCGTGTCCATCAAACCGAAGGATCTCGACTGGAAAACTTCGACACCTCAAAATCCCAAGGGGATGCGTTTTATAAAGATTCAAGAAATGTCGGACTTTGGGCTAAGAAAAGGATGAGGGAGTTGGGGGTGGATTTGGGGCCCAAAATGGATGAAATCGTTGAGAAAGGCAGGACGGGAAAGATACTTGACGATCACAATAAGTGAGTTTTTATGGGAGTCATTAACTCGTATCGAAATCGGAGATTTGAAACTAATAAATAAATATGAGCATCCGGGACGTACAAACGAGCATCGATACGAGCCTCAGGAACGATAAACAAGATTCGATTGCGTTCAAGGTCTTAAGATAATGGAAGACAAAGATTACTACAAGATTCTCGGAGTTTCAAGGGATGCCTCTGAAGATCAAATAAAGAAGAATTACAGAAAAGTTGCGATGCAATACCATCCCGACAGAAATCCTGGTAATAAAGAGGCAGAGGAAAAATTCAAGATGGCGTCAGAAGCTTATGAAGTTCTTAGAGACCCCGAGAAAAGAGAGATTTATGATCGCTACGGGATAGAAGGTTTGAAGGGCAGCGGGTTCACCGGTTTCAGGGGATTTGAAGACATCTTCTCCGCTTTTGGAGATATTTTTGAAGACTTTTTTGGGTTCGGGGCAACCGGCAGAAGCAGGACCAGGGCACGCGCAGGCGCGGATTTGAGATACGATCTCAAAATCTCATTCCATGATTCAGCTTTTGGGAAGGAAGCCGAGATTGAGATACCCAAGAATGTCGTATGCGACGTTTGTAATGGAACCGGGGCTAAACCAGGAACGTATCCCACCCAGTGTCAGACCTGTAAAGGAACAGGACAAGTTACACGCTCCCAAGGATTTTTTATCATCAGCACGACTTGCGGCCATTGTCAGGGAGAAGGAAAAATCATTCCCCATGCTTGCAAAGAGTGCCGCGGACATGGGAGGGTAAGAAAGACCAAAAAACTTCAAACAAAAATCCCTCCCGGCGTGGATACCGGATCTAAATTGAGGATTCGGGGTGAAGGAGAGGAGGGTCAAAGAGGAGGCCCCCCCGGGGACCTTTTCATCTTTATCTATGTCGAACCACACGATTTTTTCGCAAGGGATGGAGATGACATCGTGTGTCAGATACCCATCAGCTTCCCGCAAGCTGCTCTGGGAACGGAAATAGCAGTACCAACGTTAAATGGTGAGAAAAAAATATTCGTCCCTAAGGGGACTGAAAGCGGCGCAATCTTGAGAATAAAAGGGGAAGGATTTCCGAAGATGAGGGGTTATGGCCGGGGAGATGAGATCGTCCAGGTCATTGTGAAAACCCCCAGGGATCTGACGAAAAGGCAGGAAGAGATCTTGAGGGAGTTTGAGGAATTGGGAAGGAAGAGGGAAAAGGAGGAGGACGGGTGGAAAAGGGTCGCGAAGGGAGAGAATTGAAAGTTAACATAATATATCTTATCAGACACACCCGTGACATCTAAATATTCAGCCTCCGGAATCATACTATCCGGCGGCAAAAGCATTCGAATGGGACAGAACAAAGCCCTCATCGAAATTGAGGGAGTCCCTATCATCAACCGGATTTACGACTTATTTAAAGAATTGTTTGAGGAAGTCATTATTGTCACCAACCACGCCGCTTCTTTCAAAAACTTCGGCTCAAAGATTTTACAGGATTTAATCCCCGGTAGAGGGGCGTTAGGAGGTTTATATACCGGAATCTTCTTCTCGTCTTTTCAGTATTCTTTTTGCGTTGCTTGTGACATGCCCTTCCTAAATAAATCTTTAGTTCAGTATTTGTTTGAGAACATACGGGGGGACGATGTCATTGTCCCGCGGACAACAGACGGGTTGCAGCCCCTGCATGCCATCTATTCGAAAAACTGCTTAGCTCCGATGCAAAGGATCATCGAAAAAGGAGGATACAGGATAATCGATTTTTACAAAATGGTTAGAGTAAAAATCGTCGACGAAAAGGACTTCCTTTTCTTGGATCCCTGTAAACAGTCGTTTATTAATGTGAACACGCCGGAAGAGTTAATTTCCGTTACAAGTCGTAAGAAATTAGGGCTCAAATGAAGGCAAAAATAGTTCTGGGCTTCATTTTCATAGGATTTGTCTGCGGTGTGCTTTTCGTTCCAGAGAGCCGTTGCAAAAACACGGGTGATGATGAGCAACTAACCTGGGTGGGTATCGGAGCTTTTAAGGACGGTTTTTATGATATCGCAGAAAAACAATTTACGAGTTTTGTAAATACCTACCCCAAACACCATAAGGTTTTTGACATTTATTATCTTCTGGGTAGGACGCTGTTCATCAAGGGAGAGTTGAAAGAAGCCAAGAAAGCCTTTTCAAGAATCATCAACGAAGGTAGTCATTTCGAAAATATGGATTATGCTCTTCTTGGAATGGCAGAGGTGGAGATCCGGTTAGGCAACCCGGGAGAGGCGACGAAGATGCTCCTGTCGCTCATTCAAAAGTTCCCGAAATTCGAGCAGATCGATTACTCTTATTATCTTCTGGGACTCCTTCAACTCGGATCGAATCAGCTGACTGCCGCAGAGTCGACCCTCAAGAAGGTTTCTCAATGCTCCAACAACAATCAATTAATTCGCTCTTCCCTCTTCTGGTTAGGCATCTTATCTTTCAGGCAGAAACAATATGAAACGGCAGCTGGTTATTTTCAGACTTTGTGGGAAAACCCTGAATCCACCCCCTTAGGGTACTTGAAATATGCCTTGTTCTGGCTTGGCGAGTCACAACTAAAGTTGGGCAGACTTGATGAAGCGAAACACTGCTATCACACATTTTGTGATCGATTTAAGAGGGATCCTCTCGTCCCAGAGGCCTACTGGAGGACGGCTTTTTGCGAATACCAATTGGGCAATTTCAAAAATGCTGTAGAAACGTTCCAATCATTCAAGAATCAATTCAGGGATTCTCCCCTTCTCCCTTATAGCCACTATTTGCTTGGGAAAATGTTCCTGATGAACGCCGATCATCTCTCGTCCATAAAAGAGTTGAATTTAATTCTTAACCCTTCACAAGAAAATAGCTGGGGAGGCGTGTCGCTTCTCGCCCTCTATTGGAATTATATCCAACTGGGTGACCTAGAGGGGGCTAATCGAATTTTTCAGCGACTGCAAAAATTAAGCCATTTTGAAGATGAGAAAATATTTATTCAATGGTTGAACGCCGAAATGCTTTATACCGGAGGGGAAATATTGGAATCCCTTCCCTATTATTTCAACATCCTCGATACCCGGTTCAGAGAAAAGGCGCTCTTCCAGATAGGAAAAGGATATTTTTTTGAAAATAAATTTAGGGAGGCCGTTACCAATTTAGATATCTTGCTCCTTGAATTCCCGAACTCTAAGTATCTTGAAGAGGGTTTGTTTTTTAAAGGAGAATGCCTCGTCAGATTAGGGAATCTGGATCAAGCCTTGGACACGTACAGCCTTATCCTTCGACAAAATAGGCATGATTCGTGGCACCTGTTTGCTTTCACCCAGATCGGGTGCATCTATGCGTTTCAAAATGAACAGGATAAAGCTGAGAACGCCTTTAAGAAAGTGATGGAGAATTTCCCCAATCATCCTCTGTTTTATATGGCCGCACTGCAGCTGGGAAACCTGGCTTGCAGCAGAAACAATATCGTTGAGGCTCTCCGTTATTACTCCATCGTTCTAAAAGGAAATATTTTGGAATTGCTTGGTGAGGCTTATTTCGGTTTGGGTGAAATATTTTATCAGCAAGGGAAATATGAGAAAGCTCTTAACAGTTTTGAGGCGGCGATACAATATTTGAAGGAAACCTCGTCATGGTTCTTTCTGACCCATTTAGAGATCGGGAACTTAAAAAGGAGGGGTGGAAAATATGAGGAGGCGAAAAAGTCCTACCAGATCATTCTCGACCAGTCGAAAGATGAAGACGTGAAGAAAGCTGCAATGGAATTATTAAATCGGATGGACTCGAGATGAGGTCTGAGTGTACAGAAAACATAGCTTTTCGGTCTACAGGCGCGGTCATGAACCCGTTTCGTTTAGGACAATGAACTTTAGACAACGTACTATGACCGGTTCATTGTTCATCATTCGTCGTCTATTTTCGTGACCAAACGATTTTCCTAACCATGACCCTAACCCGAAATCTCGCAGAGTTTCGTTGGAATCGGAAAAGGTTACCATCCAAAAGATGGAGGTCAAAGACCTGGCGGAGGTCCTCTTCATAGAGAGTTCCGACTCTCTTGCCCCTTGGTCGAGAGATATGTTCGTCGAGGAAATGCGGAATCCTTTGGGGTACTGTTATGTGATGAGGAGAAAGGACGAATCCAAACATCCTGTGATCGGTTTTATCTGTTTTCGAAATATTACAGAAGAATCCGAGCTTCTCAAGATCTCTGTGCATCCTGGTTATAGACATTTGGGCCTCGGAAAAGAATTGATGAAATTTTATATTGACTTTAGCCGTGAGAGAGGAATCACCACTTTCTATCTTGAGGTCCATTCATCCAATCAACCAGCGATCCATCTCTATCGCTTGTTTTCTTACCAATCATCGGGAATGAGAAAAAAATTTTACCAAGGGAAATGGGACGCTCTCCTGATGACAAAAAAAGCTTAAACTATTATGCCCCTTCAGACAGACGGAACGGTTACCGAAAATAGAAGAATCAAACCTCTCTATTTCGCCTTAGGGATTTATTGCCCTCCGATTGCCGACCGGGTCAAGCCTGGCCAATTCGTAATGCTTAAGGTTTCTGATGATAACTCTCCTCTTTTGAGACGCCCCTTTAGTGTTTATAAAAGCTACCCGGAAGGTCATCCAGAAAAGAGAAAAAGGGGTCATCTATTCATCCTCTACAAAGAAGTAGGAAGAGGGACTCGAAAGATGACGCGCTTGAGAAAAGGACAAAAGGTGGATCTCATCGGGCCTTTAGGGAACGGCTTTACCCCCCCTCCCCTCCCCTCTTCCGGAAGCAGTATTTTGATGGGGGGGGGAATGGGTATTGTCTCACTTTATCCCTTAGTCGAAGCATTCGACACGGGAGGATTATTTGTTTTCATCGGGGGGAAGGCGGAAGACGATGTTATGTGTGTAGAGGATTTTAGAAAATTCAGCTCAAATATTTTTATCGCGACAGAAGATGGGAGTCTGGGTTTTCACGGAACGGTCGTTGACCTTTTTTTATCCCAAAAGAAGAGATTCAAAAGTGAGGGAAAATACTATCTCTATGCCTGCGGTCCAGTCGCGATGTTGAAAGCGGTAGCCGGGGTTGCAGAAATCAAGAAATTTGTAAGCCAGGCTTCTCTCGAGGCAAGAATGGGATGCGGCTTCGGAGCTTGCTGGGGATGTGTCGTCAAAACGAACCATCCTAAAACACCGTATCAACGGGTCTGCGAAGATGGCCCTGTTTTCCGTTTAGAGGATATCGCCTGGGAATAAGAGCGGTTCTGTGCAAAATTTCGATCTTACTGTCAAAATTGGGAAGATAATGCTCCAGAACCCGGTGATCGTCTCCTCAGGGACATTTGGGTTTGGTGGGGAATTTGAAGATTTTTTCGACCTGAATCATCTGGGCGCAATCATCCCTAAAGGCATCTCATTGGAACCCAGAAAGGGGAATCCCCCGCCTCGAATTTTTGAGACGGAAGGCGGGATCCTTAACTCCATCGGTCTTCAGAACCCTGGTTATAAAGAGTTTATCCAGAAGAGATTACCCTATTACAAAGGTTTAAAAACGCATCTTATCATCAACTTTTTTGGGAATACGGAAAGGGAGTATGTTGAATTGGCAAGACGTTTTGAGAGCCTTCCGGGCATCTCCGGCCTTGAAATGAATATCTCCTGCCCCAATATCAAGAGGTGTGGGATTGCTTTTGGCACCGATCCAAGGATGGCTTACCGCCTTGTTCGAGCAGTAAGAAAAGCGACCACATTGACTCTGATTGCGAAATTATCACCCAATGTTACGGATATCGCTTTAATGGCTAAGAGCGTGGAGGAAGGAGGGGCAGACGCGGTCTCCCTTGTGAATACCTTCCGGGCCATGGCCGTTAATATCCATACCACGAAGCCGGAATTGGGAAACATTATTGGAGGCCTCTCAGGCCCCGCCATTAAGCCCATTGCCGTGAGAATGGTCTGGGAGGTCAGTCAGGCTATTGGCCTCCCTGTGATTGGCATGGGGGGTATCATGAATGCCGAGGATGCGATCGAATTCATTCTGGTGGGAGCTTCCGCAATTCAAATTGGAACAGCCAATTTAATTAATCCAAGAACAGGCATAGAAGTCATTCAGGGGATGAAGAAATACCTTGCTCAAAACAAAATAAGCCGAATTCAGAAATTGGTTGGCGCATTTGGATAAAAAGAGCCCCCTGGTTTCATCTTCTGGGAGAAATACCAGGGGGGCTCTTCACGATGAGGGAGGCTGGAGATGGACCTCTCACACTTCATCTTTCATGATTTTAGGCGAGATAAAGATCAATAAATCTGTCTTGTTATCCTGGTTGTTTTGGCTTTTAAACAACCAGCCGAGTAACGGAATCTTATTGAAAAGAGGAACTCCTTCATTCTGAACCTCTTTGTCCCTCGTATAGAGCCCTGCAATAGCAGCAACCCCGCCGTCTCTGATCAGAACCTCGGAAATCGCCTCTTTCTTATCAATGCTGGGTGTTCCCTGGACCACGACGGCATTACTCGGAGCATCCTTCTTCACCTTGATAATCAATTTGATCGTCCCATCGTTTGTCACATGGGGGGTTACGGTGAGCTTCAGATCGGCGTCAATAAAGTTGGTTGAAACGGTTCCTTCTGTCGTTAATACCAGATAAGGAAACCGGAGCCCCTGCTCGATCGATGCCTCTTTATTATCGAGAGTCGCGATCTTGGGACTCGAAATAATCTTAACGTCTCCTTTGAATTCATGAGCCGAGAGGGTGACATCCAATTCTTGTATCGTTCCCCGGCTGAAAACAGCTGAAAGAAGACCCGCCGTCCCGGCCCCTCCAGCCCCTAAGCCTGTTCTCGGACTTGCAGCGAGATTGACCACCTCATTGACAGCAGTCCCGAGAACCCCCGTCGTGGACGGGGTCGTAGTCGTAGTAACTCCGCCTCCTCCTGCCTTAGCCTTCGCTCCTCCGAGCAAAAACCCCCATTGCACGCCCAATTCATTTTGGAACGTGAGGTTGGCTTCAACGATCCTTGCTTCAATTAAGACCATGGGCGTTCTCGTATCCAGAGCCTTCACCAAATTCTTAACGCCTGGAAGGGTTCTTGAGATATCTTTGATGATCAATGTATTGGTTCTATCATCCACTTTGACATCCCCTCGCTCGCTCAGGATACTCTTCACTTGCGGCATGATTTCTTTCGCCGTAGCATAGTTAACCGGGATGAGCTCGTGGACCAGGGGCTCCAGCTTTTCTTTCGATCTTTGCTCTTCTAATTTGGCTTGGTCTTCTTTTCTCAGCGCCTCCACTGGGGCAATTCGTACCACATTCCCGACCTGTCTCCTGGCGAGGTTTTTGGACTGCAAAATAATATCAAGAGCTTGATCCCAAGGCACATCCACCAATCTCATGGTAATCTTTCCGGTCACCTCATCTGCCACGATGATGTTTAAGTTGCTTACCTCAGCAATTAACCGGAGGATATTTTTGATATCTGCATCCTTGAAATCGAGAGATAATTTTGTTCCCGTATAAGCTTTTTGCGAGGCTCCCGCTTCAGAAACCTTCTTCACCTCTTCCGACTTTTTCGTCTCCGGAGGTTGAGGAACGGGTTTGTCTTCGGCTTTGGTCTCCTGCTTCTTCGATTTCAGGATAGGCTTCTCTTCTTTCTTCACTTCCTCTTCTTTTTTCGATTCCGGTGCAGGTTTCACTTCCTTCGACACTTCTTCCTCTTTTTTGATTTCCTCCTTCTTCGCTTCTTGCGGTTGGGCTTCTGCTTTTGCTTCGATCTTTGCGGGCCTTTCTTTGATATCGATAAAGATTTTATTGCCTTCTTTGGTTGTCTCGTAGGGGGCTTCCTCTCCTAATTTAACCAGGATTAGAATATCGTTCGTTTTCCCCACCTTTACATTCTTGAGTTCGACGTGATTGACGACGCTCTTGAATGCACTCGCGTCCAACCCTTTCAGGAGATTTTTGGGAACGGAGGCGTTCTTCACCTCGATGGCAATCACCTCCTTTGAAGGGGTGGAGGATTCAAATTGAGGATTTTCTTCGGAGAGGGAGAGGACGACCCTCGATTTATCATCCATCCGCTTAAAATCCATCCCTGTCAGAGTGCTTGGCTTGCCTGGACTTTCCGCTTGAGCTTTCGGGGGGCCAGCAGGAGACTCCTTGGTCGATTTCCCCTGAACAAAGATCTGGGGTTCAGAGGGCTGTGGAATGTTTCCAAGAGAGACGATCAACTTATCATCAATCCGATTGACTTGATAGGGAGGAAGCTGCGGTTTCCGAGAATCAAAAACCAACCTCAGTTTATCCGGGTAGTGTCCGATGCGAACTGCCTTGATCAAGGGGTTTTTAACGTTAAAGGAGCTCTTGCGCGTATCCACTCCCCATACGTCCAAAACCAGTCTTGGGGGCGAACCTAATTTAAAAGTATCGAAGTTTCCGATTTTCCCGTCAGCTAAGATATTAAAAGTAATAAAATCCTTTTTCTCTTCAAATGCGACTTTGACCACTTTTTTAGCCTTTTTCATAGGCGGTGGTGTAGGAAGAGGCTCTTCCTTCTTCGTTTCCACAACAGGGACTTCCACCTTCGTTTCCTTTAATGCTTCTTCCTCTTTCTTAACCTCTTTAGCCTCTTTGGCCTGCTCGACCTTCCTCACCTTTTCCACGTCAATGATCAAATTCTTTTCTTCTTTTGAAATATTATAGTTGGTCATTTGAAGGAGACCAATTTCAATTCTTCCTTTGTCGTCATATTGTGTGGTCAGTATTTCTCCGATCGTTCCATTATCGATTTTGAGAGGGCTCTTGATTTGTCTCAAATCAATATCTGGGACGTCAATCGCAATCCTGAGAGGGTCGGACAGCAATTTGTAAAATGGCGAAGCGATGGGTTCAGACCCTTCAATTTGAATCTTTGTATAATTTTCTTCTTCAACAAAGGTTATCTTCTGGATAGTAGAGACCTTGGTAACGGGGGCCGAGGGTTCCGGTTTGGATGTTTGTACCGAGGCGTTTTCCGTCGCACAACCCGTTATCAAGAACAAAAGAAAAACCCCAAGAGTCGTTATTAGGATCTGAGAACGTTTCATGATTCTCCTCCTTCTTCAGCCTTATGAAGAAATAGTGAAACCTCGCTCGTTTTTGTTTGGCCGAAAATATCCTGATAGACCTCCTCGACGATCACTTTATCCTTCAGGATCTTAGTGACCTTTCCATCATTTTTTCCAACCCAAGTTCCTTTCTTTAAAACGTACCCTTTCCCCGTTGCATCTTCGACAAGGGCGACATTCCCCTGAGAAGTGGAAATGATAGCCACAAGCTTCAACTGGCTGATATCAAATTTCTGCAACGGGGTAGCGGCCTTCCTCAACCCCTCCCTCGACGCCAATTGGATGAAGGGTTTGAAAGGGTCCGGTTTTCCTATGGGGTTATAGGAATACTCTGCTTCTTCCTTTTTCTCCGGCTCCTTTGTCTCAGCCGCTTTAGGCGCCCCCTCCTTCTTTTTCTCCGCAGCGAGAGGCTTCGCTTTTGCAGGGAGAGAAGGCGGGGGGGTTCCCCCTCCTCCGCATCCTCCTATCAAAAAGAGCAAGACGATCGATAAGGTGATGCACCCATGGCCTATTTTATTTCCTTCTGGTTTCATCCTCTATTCCTTTCGAGCGGGTTTTTTTTCAGTTTTCTTTTCCTCGCTCTTCTTCTCGATGAAACGGTACGTATTGATCATACACGATGTCTTTAACAGGATCTGAGTCTCGTCCTTCCCTCTCATCTCTTTAATGTCTTTCGCCTTCGTCATGTTGAAATCGACAACGTTAATAATTCTTGGGAGCTTGCTCACCTTATCGAAGAAAATTCCTATATTATGGTAGTTTCCCAAGGCGACCAGCTCGATAGGAACCTTGGCATAAAATTGTTGAGGCTCTTCAGACTTAGGTCTAAAAAGGGTGAATTCAAGATTCGACTCTTTCCCGAGACTGGATATGGTTTTTAGTATTTCCGGGATCTCCTTCTCGTTTGGCAGTTGTGTCAAGGCACTCTTCAGTTCTTCGTTTAGCCTCTCAACCTGTGCCTTAAATTTCTCGAGATCCCTTGCGATGGCTTTACTACTGCTTAATTCACTCTCTAATTTGCTCAACTCCCTCTGCGCCGCACTGAGATCATCCCGCACGGGGACGAAAAAGAAATATAGATACAGGCCCGCGATGGCACATAAAATGACCACCAATATTAACACCTTCTTGGGTGTCGGCAGTTTTAAGATAGAATCCATTGTCAGTGCCATTTGATCCCCTCTCTTTACGTTAAAATGATCTCGCATGAAAGAATGAATTTTTTCAACTTAACCTTGCTCTGTTCAACCTGTTCACTCACAACCAGGTCGACGTTCTTAAAAAGCTTCGATTTCCGAAGGCTGGTCATGAAATTGGCGATCGTTTCGTCATCCAGAGCGATGCCCTCCATTCCTAACTTCGCTCCATCTTTCTTCAGAGATTCGAGCTGAAGTTTCTCCGGTTTATCAACACTCAATTCATCTAAAAGCCTCGCAGCGCTCGCCTTCTCCTTTCTTAAGGCGTTGATGATATCCAGCCTATTTTGCAACAGTTTCTGTTCTTCCTTCTTTTTTTCAACTTCCGTGGTCAATGATTTGTAGTATGCGATATCATTTTTTGTTTTGACTATCTGCGCTGCGACATCTTCCTTTTGCTTGCTCAGCCCCCACTGGATAAAGATCAGGATTCCCAGCAAAGCGGCGATGGAGACAAGGAGAACAACGAGTTCCCTCCCCAACCGACCCTTTTTCTTCTCTTTTCTTGCCAGAAGTAAATTAATCTTGATCATCGATCTCCTACCTTTCTTGAGGCGAGACCCACTCCGACGGCCATGATCGGCCCAATTTCTCTTAAATACTCCAGATCGAAATCTCCACCACTGTAATCTATCTTTTTGAACGGGTTAACGACTTCAACCGGTATCCCAACCTGTTGTTGCAGAATGTTATCGAAATCTTTGATCTTCGATCCTCCCCCGCTCAAATATAGCTTACTGATCTTTTCATACGTGGTGGTGGACTGAAAGAAATCCAAAGAATTTCCTATTTCGGCGGCCAATGACTCAGACGCTGCTTTCAATACGTTTTGAACAATCGGCTGGGAGGTCACATCGATCTTGGTCCCCACTTTGATTTTTTCAGCCTCCTCATGGTCGGCATGCATTTGCCTTTGAATTTCTTCTGTAATTTGACTCCCTCCCTTAAAAATATCCCTGGTAAAGGCGGAGGTGTTGTTCTTAATGATGTCAATGTTGGTGACGGTTGCCCCTACATTAGCGACCGCAACGGTCATCTCTTCTCCCGTCTCATAATTGATGGCTAACATATTTTCCAGGGCGAAAGAGTCCAAATCGATGATGACAGGGTTTAATCCAGATTCCATGATGACAGAAACATAATCATTGATAATATCTTTCTTGGCTGCCACCAAAACAACATCCATGGCTTCCGGGTTTTCCGGCGTCGACCCCAATATTTGAAAATCGATATTCACGTCATTGATATCAAATGGAATGTATCTCTCGGCTTCCCACTGAATCTGTTCTTCCAGCTCGGCTTCCGTCATAAGGGGCAAGGAAATCTTTTTTACGATGACCGAATGACCGGAGACGGAGGTTACCGCATCTTTCAATTTTGTCTTAGAAGTGGCGATCACATCCCGTATCGTATCGATAATCGTGGCCGAGTCCATCAGGGCTCCATCGACAATTGCTTCCGGTGGCAGAGGAGAGATTGCCAAATTTTGTAACTTATACCCGTTCTTGCCCTCTTTTAACTCCACCAGTTTAACTGAACTGCTTCCGATATCTAACCCAATAACATCCTTCTTTTTACCCAACATCATCTTTTCCCCTCACTTTTCAATATAATAAGACAGCATAGATTAATAACAAATTCTCCAAAAAGTCAAGCAAATTATTTTACTATCTCAAAAAATTCTTTCAGGTATCCCATCAAACTTAACAAATTATTTTAGCATTCATTAGTAACCCCTGAATACTCCATTTCAATTCTCTGCGAGGCTATACTTCTTAATCTTTGCTCTCAGGGTGGCCCGAGAAATACCCAGAGATTTTGATGCCTTCGATTTATTCCATTCCATTTTCTTCAGCACCTTCCCAAGATGCACCCTCTCCATATTGTCTAAGGACATATCGAAAGGTATTTCAGATGCTTCAGGTTCAGTATTGGCCTGAATCATTTTTTCAGTCTGTTTCAATTCAAATGGAATATGCTTAGGAGTGATAAGCTCTCGATCCGTCAGGATCATTGCCCTTTCAATCACATTTCGTAATTCCCTCACGTTTCCTGGCCAAGAATATTGAACCAACAGTTTCTTCGCCTCCTCGGAAAAACCCTTAATGTTTTTGTTATACTCCTTGTTATTTTCCTCGATAAATAAATTTGATAGCAACAAAATATCTTCTGGTCTGTCGCGAAGTGGAGGCATCTCCACCACCATTACCTTCAATCGGTAATATAAGTCCTTTCTAAAAAAACCCTCTCTTACCATCGTCTCTAAATCTTTGTTGGTGGCTGCAATGACGCGGATGTCGACCTTGATCTCCCTCTCCCCTCCCACCCTCATAAACGTCTGACTTTCAAGGACCCTAAGGATTTTGGATTGTAAGAAAGGGTTCATATCTCCAATTTCGTCTAAGAAGACCGTGCCGCCATCGGCTAACTCAAAAAGACCCTTCTTTGTGTTCTTCGCGTCAGTAAAAGCGCCCTTCTCATATCCAAAAAGTTCCGATTCCAATAAAGAATCGGGGATTGCACTGCAATTGATTTTCATCAATGGTTTGTCATTTCGTTGGCTGCCATAGTGAAGCGCATTCGCGGCCAATTCCTTCCCCGTGCCACTTTCGCCCTGAATCAACACAGACGTTTTATGAGTTTTGCCAATCATTCCGATCAATTCTTTAACATAATGAATTTGAGGACTGACCCCGTAAATATGACTGTTCTGGTATTTCTCCTTTTGCTCTCGATGAAGTCTTCGCACTTCATTGATTAAGCTTTTGGTCTCTAACCCTTTCTCGATGAGTAATTTTAATTCCTCCAATTCAAAGGGTTTATTGATATAATCGTAGGCCCCTGATTTCATGGCCGAAACTGCCGTCTGGACGTCAGAAAAAGCAGTCATCATGATGACTAAGATCTCGGTATCAAATTCCTTAATTTTTTTTAGGACCTCTAAGCCATCTATGTCGGGAAGCCTCATGTCCAGGAGAATGAGGTCAATGACATTCTTTTTGGCCAAAGCAAGGGCACCGCTTCCCGAACCGACGGAAAAGACCTCATATCCTCTCTTTTTCAAAACGTCAGAGAGCGTCTCTTGCATCACCCCGTCGTCGTCTACGATAAGAATGGAAGGTTTCATCAGTTCTCCAATGTCTCGGGTAAATTAATGATGAAAGAGGTACCCTTCTCCCATTGACTCTCCACCTTGATGGTTCCTCCGTGTTTCTTAATAATCTGATAGGTGATGGAAAGGCCCAACCCGATTCCCTTGGGTTTTGTGGTAAAAAAAGGATCGAAAATTTTATGAACAATGTGTGAGGGAATGCCCCTTCCGGTATCCGAAATCAAAACCTTGACAAAATTTTGCCTAACTCCCTTCAAGGAGTTTGAGATCATTGGACTGGCTTGGATTTTGAGCTCACCCCCGGTAGGCATGGCTTGAATCGCATTCAAAAAAAGATTGAGAAAAACCTGATGCATTTGGGTTTTATCGACCTTGATCCTTGGAAGCTGGGGATGATAGGATTCAACAAAGCGAATCCCTTTGTCAGCGATTTCTTTGATAAGGAACGGAATGATTTCATTGATAATGTCCTTGATATGGCAATGAACCAGAGTCAGATTCTGTGGCTTCGCAAAGGAAAAGAAGGTTTTGAGGAGGTCATTGAGCCGATCGATTT
The DNA here is from genome assembly GCA_963765435.1 of uncultured delta proteobacterium. GTDB lineage: Bacteria > Desulfobacterota > BSN033 > BSN033 > UBA1163 > UBA1163. Next base: position 507,077 of record CAVXWK010000001.1, on the reverse strand, counting down.
CTTTAGTGATTCGGTGTAAATATTCTCTTCTTGAGTCGTCTCCCGACATCTCCTCGCCAAGGGCTTGGGCGGTTGTCTTAATTCCGGCGAGGGGATTCCGTATTTCATGGGCAATGCCAGAGGCAAGTTTTCCCAACGAGATAAGCCTATCCATTCTCAAAATCTCTTCTTGGATCTTGTAAATGTTCGTCAAATCCCGAAACACGACAATCTTTCCTATTCTTTCTCCCCGGATACTTAAATGGCTATTGATGGTAAAACCGACCGGAAATTCGGAATGGTCCTTCTTTGTCATCCATCCCTCTTTCCTGGTGTCCAGGTCATCCGGATTATTAAGAAAAGAAGGAGCCGCGCTTTGTTTTTCTTTCAAACTGAAAATGCTAAAGGGTTGGCCCATCAATTCCTCTACGGTATACCCCAAGATCCTTTCCCCTGCCTTGTTGATATAAGTGATGGTATCGTTCATCTCCGTAATAATGATTCCGCTTCCAATACTCTGGATAATACTTTCCGTAAAATTCTTTACATCCACCAGTTCCCGCGTCAGGTGCTGGATGATTTCTTCCTTTTCGGCAACCTTTTCTTCGATTTCATTGGTTGAAATATTTTGGTCCATAAGAAAATCTAACCCTTAAAGCCTTTTTAAGTCTAAGATAGGAATCTCCACCGATTGCTCTTGGTACGTGTAATGAATCACCCCTGAGAAATACTCCCCAACCCCTGTTTTTTTCTCAAAGAGGGCGGACAGCTTGTTCAGCACTTGATCGACCATCAACCCTTTGTATTCTCCGTTTTCTTTGACGGTGAGTATTCTTATCTCCTCAGAACGCCCTCCTCCTACAATCGAAAACATTTTCTTCAAATCGATCATCTTCACCTCAAAATCTCTCAACCGGATTTTTTGCTGGTTTGGGTATTTCTCTAGAAAGGTCGTCGGAACCCTGAACACCTTAAAGACCTTTTCGCTTTCCACCCCAAACAATTTTTCGTCCAGCTTGAAAATCGTTACATCGACAGGTTTGGACCTAGGCGGCACGGATGGTGATGGGGGTTTTTGAGCGCTCTCCTCGATTTTGGTTATCTGCTGTTTCATCGTTCTAAACAGGTCCTCCACCTTTTCCATGAATGCATTCATCCTGTTCGACATGTCTTCGATTTTCGTTTCTCCGGGGATGGGGGGCTCTGTTCTTCCGGATCCCTCTGCTTTGTCGGTGGGAGGTTGAACGATCTTGGTTTCTTTCATCCCTTCCAGGCAGGCAAATCTCGCTTCGATCCCATAGTGAGCCAGCTGTTTATAAATAGTAATTTCCCCCTCCGTCTCTTTTCTCATGAGGAGCTTTAAGGTTTCTTTCGAATCCAACAGGAATTTGATCCATGGCGGTCGAATACTTTCTTCATTTTTAATCATGCAGCTTACGACGTTCTCCATATAGCTCAAAATCGATGCCATATCGGGCTTCTGCCTCAGCAGTTCGCGTAAAGCAACGACTTCTTCTCTTGTCTTCTTAAGTTTCTCCTCTGTAATTTCCCACTCTAACGAGAGAAGCTGGGCTTCCATGCTCTCAACGGATTTAGAGATCGGGACGGTGGCAGAGGGAGGGCGGGGGGGCTTGTCGAGGTTGAAACTTTTCTCTGACTCAAATTCATGAGACGGCTCCAAGAGAGAGGTTTTTATCGAAGGTTCTATGACCGGAGGTTTCAAAGAGGGCTCTAAAATAGTAGACTCCATAAAAGGCTCTTCGACGGGAGTCTTCATGGCATGCCTTAAAGTGGGGGGCTGCATAAAAGGTTCCAACGTAGGGGGCTTCAGAGAAGGCTCCGGAGCAGGTGATTTCATGGAGGGCTCTGGAGGGGGGGGCGACAGGGAAGGTTCCAAAGGTGGAGGTTCCTTTGAAAAGGCTTTCGCCGTGCCTCCCTTATTCTCTACAAAGAGCCGATCCACGGCGTCATCAATCTCTTCTTCGAGACCCTTAAATTCTTCTTCTTCCGTTATCTTATCCATCTGCCCTTTTCCTCTTTACCCCGTTAGAAGTGATGCCCGCTGCTCTGCAGCAAGGTTAGGCTCAGGAATAATTCCGGCGGGGTTTGATGCCCGTTGGAATTTCTGACGGGGTGCATCACTTCTGTTGCTTGTCCATTAACATCACTTTTCTGCTGACCTCTTTCACAACTAATTTGCTGATCTCTCTCAGGGTTTCGAAGACTCCGCTTCCTTTCAAAGCGCTCGCCGGAAAGGACGGCACCTTCAACATCGAATTGAGATCCTTCTCCAAAATGTCCATGGGAAGAATCTCAGAATCCGTCCCATCCAAATCGCGCTTATTATATTGAATGACCAGTGGAATGCTCCTAATACTGACCCCCTTCTCCGCTAGGTTCTTGGCCAAATTGATAAGGCTTTCGATATTCTTTTTCCTCTGAACTTTTAACGAATCGGCGACGAAGACAACTCCATCCACTCCCTTCAGAACTAATTTTCTCGTCGCGTCATAATGAACCTGCCCCGGAACGGTATAAAGCTGAACCCTTATATCGAATCCTCTGATTTTACCCAAGCTTAAAGACAGAAAGTCAAAGAAGAGGGTCCGATCCCCTTTGGTGTCGATCGACACCATTTTCCCCTTAATATCTTCCATCGTTCGACCGTAAATATATTGTAGATTCGTGGTCTTTCCACAGAACCCTGCGCCGTAGAAAACAATTTTGCATTGGATCTCATCTTTACTAAAATTTATGAAAGGCATTAACGTCTATTCCCCACTTTAAGAAGATCGAATTGGCTCACCGGGTTTTAACCTCCCTTTTTCAAAGATGGCTGAAAGAATTTTTGAGAGCTCGTCAATGATCTTATTGATTTGTAAACGAATCAACCCAAGGGAGGTCTTGTCGTCAAAGAGCGTGACCATAATGACATGCTCGCCAATAGCCGAAAAATAGACATTTTCACATTTCCCCTTATGAAACAAAAGCGTGAATTCTTCTTCTCCCAACATCCGGGCGATTTCCGCAGTAGCTCCGAAGTTGGCCGCCGTGAGGGCCGAAAGGGATATGATGTCCAGCTCTGGTGTATTCCCCTCATGGGCAATCAGCTGACCCGATCGGTCGATGAGCAGGACGGAATGCGCCATGGACGAAGACACCAGCTTATCTAAGCAGTCATTTATCTTTTTTATGTCCTTCTCTGTGATGACGATGTTCATAGGGATTAATTTTCCGCAACTCCATTCATTCTCAGGCTGGCTTACGATTTATCATCGTTTCGTCGCATAGCCTCGACCAGGAGATGCTCCCAATTTTGATAGATTGTCTGAAGCGGAGGTGTCACACCGACATTCGAAACAAATTCCCCCTCCTGCCAGCCTAATATCTTGTAAAAGGCATCCGTTCCCTTTTGCTCGCCACATTCGGCATGGATGATCTCTCCTTCGTTCAAATAGATGACTCCCTTTTCTCCGTCTCGTGTGATGATCAATGCGGTGGTTAATCGGCTCAGGCAGTTGATTTGGATTATATCCGTGAGTTGGAGTCCAAACACCTTACCCCGAAATCCCTTTTTCTTCCCGATCAAATCGATAATGATTTTCCTCAGATCGGAAATCTCAAAGGGCTTTTCCACATAATAAAGGGACCCTCGCTGATTGGCCTCTTTCTGAACATCGGCTGACCCGTATGCGGTCATAATGATGACCTTGGTCTGAGGGTATTCTTTCTTTATCTTCACCAAGAGGTCTAACCCATTGATATCTGGCATTCTTATGTCGGAGATGACCAGATCAATTCTATTCTTTTCCAGAAAATTTAGGGCCTCACCCCCGTTATTTGCAATGAGCACCTCATAATTATCTTTATCCTTGGAAAGGCTTCTTGCCATACTCCAGGTTAAAGTTTCTTCATCGTCCACAATCAAAACCTTCTTTAGATTCTCTGCCATACTGTTGATGTCTCTTTTTCCGACTTTTCTGCGCAGATTCTGAAGTTTTTTCAATAACACAAGCAAAATAAGTACCAATCCATGATAAATAATATTCCATTATTATAGCTAATTATTTCAAGAAGTTATAATAATCCTGGAATTCTGGTCATTGTAACAAAAATTACCAAAATGGTCAAAAATTGACCAATTGCAGGCAATTCCAATCTTGTGCTTCTTGATTCGATTAGGATAGACCGGGCGACCAACTGGCAAAATGAGATAAGCCGCCCCCGAAATGAGTCTCAACGATTTTCCCAAAAACTATTATTTCAGTAAAACCGTTCGAGAGGTCAGGGCGTTGCCCCTCCCTGAATTGGGGCCGATGCTCTCCATGCCTGCCATTCTCAGCACCAGACATTTCTTACAGAGTCCAATCACGGATGCGTAAAAACTGGAGCTCTTTTCAAGCCTGTCCAGAATTCCGCCTGAGTCTTTAATGGCTTGACTTTTTTAAGTTAATTGGCTAACTTTTAATTAAATTTTTTTTGAGGAAGAATTTGGCTATCGATAAAGAAAATATTTTGGACACCGCCCAGAAGTACATCCTGAAAGGACAGCTCCAAAAGGCTGTCAAGGAGTATTTGAAATTACTTGAGGTCGACCCTCAAGACAAGCGACTACACTTAAAATTAGGAGATCTGTATTCAAAAAGTGGAGAAGAGGACAAAGCAATTCAGGCATACCTAAAGGTGGCCAACCTTTACGGGGAAGAGGATCTGAATTTCCGAGCTATCTCTATCTATAAAAAGATTCTTTCGATTAATCCGAGATTCACTGAAGCATTCCATAAGATAGCGAAATTGTATTTGAAAGAAGGGCTGGCAGGAAACGCAAAGAATTGCTACCAGAGTATTCTGCAGATTGATCCCAATGACTCCGAGGCAGCAAAGGCCCTTCGGAATATTGAAAGCCCTCAACAGCAAAAGGAGAGGGTTCTCCCCCCCTCGGCACAAGATTCCCTTCCTCCCGGCTCTCTTTATCCCCCGGCGAGAAAACCTATCGCAGAAGCCTCCGACCTTTTCTCCCCTCCTGCGATGAACCCTTCGAGGTCATCCTCTGAACCTGGAATCTCCACTCTGGATAAGGATTCGGAGATGCACTATCATTTGGGCGTCGCGTATAAGGAGATGGAGCTTTTCGATTACGCCATCACCGAATTTGAATTGGCCTCGTCAGCAGCCAGCATGAAATTTGACAGTTATATCATGCTTGGAAATTGCTATCTGGAGAAGGGCGAGTACAGCAGGTCCATTGAGTATTATAAAATATCCTCTAACATACAGGGATTATCCAAGGAAAAATTGGCCTGGCTCCACTTCAATTTGGGTCTGGCCTACGAGGCGTGCGGGAAGACTTTAGAGGCACTCAATACTTTCAACCTTGTCCTAAAATTGGATGATTCGTTTGCCGAAGCGAGGGAAAAGATTCGCAAGCTTCAGCCACTCCGTAAATAAAATCTTCGAAAATTAACTCATTAACCCCCCTTCATCCCCCCTTAAATTAAGGGGGGAATAGAGAGGGGTTATAAGACGGGGATGCACTCATACGAGGGCCGGAGGGGTTCGCGTAAACCTTTACTCTATTAGATAGAAGCGAAGCCCGGCTGCTGCCGCGGGTTGAATTTTAAAAAGTTCCCATTGGATTTTCTGTGATGCCCCTGCAATTTCTGACGGGGTCGGCGATCAGAATATTTCTCTCCAGCGGGTTATTTTCAGAGGTGGAATGACATCTTTCAATTTCTTTGATGCAGCGCTGCAATAAAGAATTCCCGCATTTTCGTCGATCTCTATCCCCGTCGCAGCATTTTCTCCCGCCATGATACCCCCTGTCACGTTTTTTTGCCCGCTCCCTGTATAAGAAACTGCTCCCGTCGCCAATATTATACCGTACCAGGTAAATGCTCCATCAATCACGAGATTCCCTTCAACAAGAAGAATTCCTGCTCCACGGGACCCTCCCGCCAACTTTATTGTTTTATCTCCATTCATATTGAAATAGACGATATTCATCGGTCCCGTGTATGTTATTGGAGCGGCTGTATCATCGCTAATAGGTGTTCCCCAGCTATCAGAATATCCAGTCAACGTCTGATCTCCACTGTAATTATAATTGAAATTGGCGTCGCCTTTTAAATAATTTACCATCTCTTTGAGTGGCAGGTTAGCGGGTGGCGGGAGACTTGCTTGAGTGACTCTAGGCGGTGAACCGCTTACGGATGGATTTCCCGATTCTGCAATGGGCGGCGTTGTCGCCGTCGTTGTCACAATGCCTGGCTTATTCGTTGTACCGCAGGCGTCATTTCCGTCAATAGACGTTGAACTTCCATGGACATGGACAGGCACCTCCGAATAGAGAGCTGCGGGAGGATCATAATCAGGGCCTTTTACCAGCTCTACTTCTACTACCTTATTTCCTCCATCTGCCGTGGACCCGCAGCTCTTCAATATATAAACCGGTACCCCGCCGGATTTAACCACTTGGTTCGCAGCATCCATTTTATGTTTTATTTCCACTCCGAAATCCAATTGATTTTGTAAACTCGGGATAGAATTTGAATCACCAGAAGCATACCCTATCCGGCTTGCGCCCTGCCCCGGATACTTGGCAAGGAGAATTCTCCAGTTAGGATTTGACGGATCCGTGTCCGCTATTTCATTTGTTGCCCCGTTCCGAAACCTACCCATAAATTCGTTTATCCCCGCCTCAGCCACGTAAAAGGCCTCTACCGACGCCCTTTCATTGGCAGAGATACGTATGTCATACGTGTTGGTATTTAAGGCATTGATTCCGATGAGTGTCACCACCAAAAGCAAGAGCATGCTTAATACCAGCACAACCCCTTTTTCTTCTCTCAGGCCTTTCGTTTTCAATTCTTTATCTCCAAATTATTCCAAATAGCCGATGGTCACTCATCCTTGAACTCTGCGAATCTTGGGTATCGCAAACGGCTACGAGGCCCGTTTCGTCTAATGTCAGAGGGTGACGTCAACCCCTCAAGACGAATAACATAACGGATGGACGATACGGGCCCTGTACCTTTCATGCCGGATGTAGCAATGAATGGTGACGTTCATATTTGTCCGAGGACGCCCTGCTGGTCTAAGACGTTTTTGCGATATGGTACAGGGCGGGTATCGTTACCCTTACCGTGAGACGAAACGCTTTTTCCCAAACAATTAAAGTCCCATGTTTCGGACCTTAACATTGGAGGATAGTGTCCTTCTGCGATATCCATCTCCTCCCTTGTAATCGGGGTCAAGCCTGCTTGTTCTTGCGGTGACCGTTACTTTGACCATTCGAATATCCTGCGGGTTCGCGGTCGCCTCTCCCTTTGCATCAGCATAGCTCAATTCAAGATTCTCTATATTCTCCGCCAAAGGCTGCCCGCCGCCTCCGGTATTCTCATTTCTTCGAAGCGCGCTTTTGCCGCCACTCAGCCCAATATAGTAACTGACAGCTTTAACCAAATAGACAGGTTGATGGATTGGATGATCCTCTGCCAACGGAGCAGTCAGGGTAATTGTGTCTGTTGCCACGCTATGGATCACATAATTATTGAGCCCATTAAGGCATAGATACTTCTTTTTGTCCGTATTAAATATGCTTGCGTTGGTCACCTTCAGCTGCTGAGCACCTTTCGAAGCGTCTTGTTTCAATTCTCCAACTTCATCCGCAAAGATGACTGTGATCGCATCGCTCGCCGGGGTGACGATATTTGTAAATCCGTTGACGCTTCCGAAAATAGCCAAGATATTGCCCCCATACCCGGCCATTCTGATTTCCCTGGTCATTTGACCCATCGCAATCCTTACGTTTTGCTGCATATCTGCCACTTGATCCTGAACCGTGTAGATTTTCTGGTGGCTTATAAATATCCTATACAAAACGGCGGTAAGGATGGTACTCACCACTAAGGCAATGAGTAACTCGATGAGTGTCAATCCATTCTTCTTTAACCCCCCTACATCCCCCCTTAAACTAAGGGGGGACAGAGGGGGGTTAAGCCTTAAAATAAGGGGGGATAGAGGGGGGTTAAGCCTTAAAATAAGGGGGGATAGAGGGGGGTTAGGAGGGATTACCTTCAGCGCCAGTCCGTCCAGGACGCCTTGAATATCAAGTAACACTTCATGGTTCCAAAACCGCGCTACTTTAATTCCCTGCGCCTTCAGATATTCTGAACGGCTTTCGTCATACTCCTTATTCTCACACTGATTGTGCTGTCCGCCGTCCAATTCTACTGCAAGCTTCGAGGTTGGACAGTAGAAGTCTAAAATATAAGGACCGATGCTATACTGACGAAAAAATTTCATCCCATAGAACTGCTTGCTTCGCAAGGATGCCCAGAGGGCCTTCTCCGCATCAGTCTGATTACGCCTCAGCTCTCGCCGCCGTGACTTCAACGTCGGATCATTCCACAAAAATTTCATACCCCCCTGACCCTAATTCATCCTATCTTAACTCCACTCTGTCCCTCTCATATTTTAACCCCACCTAACCTCCCCTTATCTTAAGAGGAGGAATATCCCCCCCTCTTAGATTAAGAGGGGGAAGGGGGGAGTTACTTCTATCGATTTCATCCCACAGTTCACTGCATGAAGTGTCCGTCCTATTATGAGATTGTCAATAATTGGTTAAAATACTATTTTGCTCTGATGGTCGAAAAAGAGATACTGTGATTCCCTCGATCCGCCCAATCAATAATGACCGTAATCGTCTTCATTGAATTTCCTGCATCTTCCACAATGTTGTACTGTCTCGAAAAAATAGTACCCGAGACGATTCCTTCGTTATGTTGTCCGCTGCTCAAATCGAAATCGTTATAAGGCAGATTTTTCAAAAACTCCAATTTATCTTGAGCAAAAATGGTGGCCTGGGCCATATTATTACTGAAATAGCCGCTCTTCATTGACGTGATATGAAGGGTGGTAATCACAAGGATGCCAATAGATAGGATAATGAGACCGATCAGAACCTCTGTTAATGTAAAGCCCCTTCTCCCCAAGATACCCATCAATTTATACTTACCCTCCCCGTAGTCGAGGTGATACTGATCCTGTTCATGGCCCCCTTCGAGTTCTGCAATGTGACACTTCCGGCAGATGATGTGGAATTGGGGTTGAAGTTTGCGTACTTTCCAGGAAAGGTATTTGCAATAATGGCAATTCCTGTCGGAAGGCACTGCACAGCTCCTTCGCTCACCCACGTCCCTGCGGTATAATATTGAAGGACATAACTGTTAACGCCGATGTCGCCATCGTTCAAATTAACTCGGAATTGGGTATTACGAGAAACTGCCTTTACTTGAGCCGTTCTCATGTTAGATACAATATCTCTTGTCGCGCTTCTTAAGCGGTAATTTGGCAACCAGGCGCCGATGTTAGGGACCAAAAGACCGGCCAAGACAGCGATGATAACGAACACTACTACCAGTTCAATTAATGTGACACCTCTATTATTCATTGGTTTCATGAACATATAATCTCGTGTTTGCCTAATTTTATTAAATCAGGCCCTTTTGTCAATATAATTTTTTATTGAAAGTAACCCCTCAGTTACGGGTTCATATAATACCAATGAACTCTCATACCCCTCTTTGGTAATCTTTTCCCCGTCCTTAGACAGGCAAAGAGGGGCGAGGGGAGATTTTATCAACATAATTTTAAAATCTCCCTTTATCCCCCTTTGCCAACGGGGGATAAAAATCCATAACTGAGGCATTACTATTGAAATTTATTTTGGAAAGTGACCCGGATTGTGAAAGTCTTCGGAAGAAGATGATCGGAAAGGAATATTCGGGACAAAGTTTGACTGCAGAGAAACATGCTGAAACTGGATGTACGGTTTTACCGGGAGGAGCTAAAGATAGAGTTTATTGAGAATCCCCGAGAGCTAACAATGTTTAAGCGTCACATAACGAAGGAAGGATCAGAATTGGTTCTACCTTCCTGTATACCTTTGAATTCGATGTTCTATGCACTTAAGGGCACCCATTAAAGGAAGCCCGACGAGGACAGAGTAGAGATATGGCGTAACATGTATGGGTTGCCGACATCTCCGTCTATAGAAAACCCGGCTATCACTCAAGCCCCTTCACTGCATCACAGCAAGGGTTGTCACTGTATTTCCATCTATAGTGGCCTGAACCATATCTCCGACTTTGACCATGACCTGAGCCGCTGTATTGCTTAGCGAATATTCACTTCCATTAATGGTAATCGTGTTCGCGGCTTTATCGAGCGCTTGAACTTTCCCTGCAACCGTGTCCTGGGCAAAGGAGGGTAAACTGATAGCCACTGCTACTGCGAGAGCCAAAAAAAATACCAGTAGTTTCTTCGTCATCTTTGTCACCTCCTTTCCCTCCATCTATACCAGCCCTAACTGCGCGATAGCGCACGCCTCATGCTACCGTTCGCAAAACGTTTGTCTCGCTGAGCGAGCTTATTGAATTGTTATTCTTCCGGTCGCTGCGTTAAGGGATATTGCTTTTTGCTCCCACGTTACTCCATTTTTTTTATACGATAATGTGACGACATCCGTTCCACCATTGGGACATGTCGAATTAGAATTAAATACGGCGGTATTGTTGGGTAATCCGGCGACAGTAACTATAATCCCAGAGGGAAGTGTCTGGACCGGGCCAGCGTTAAAAGTATTACCTCCCGTGGTGTATTGGAGAACATAACTGTTAGCAGTAACATTGAAAGCAACCTGGTATGTGTATTGAAGTCCACTCGACACAGCCCTCATCTGAGCCGTTCTCATGGTGGATACAATGTCTCTGGTTGCACTCCTCAATCGATATCTGGGCAGCCAGGAGGTCCCAATACCGGGAACTATAAATGCCGACATAATAGCGATAATAACAAAGACGATAATCAATTCAAGTAACGTCACTCCCTTATTATTCATTTTTACCCCTCTAAAATTATATGGGTACTTCTAATACTAATCAGTCCATAACTGTATGGCCACCCATAACTAAATCCCTCCTTTCCTCCCCTGACTACCGGCAGGCAGGCTTTGCAAAGGGAGGAATTACCCCTCTTTAGCAAAGAGGGGCGAGGGGATATTTTCTGAACAATATGTCTTCTCAATTATGGACTTCCTAATAATTACATTTTGTGACTCCCGCCCCGCATGTAGCACGGGGTAAACTCCGGCGAGAGTTAAGTGTTGTTAGAGACTTCTGGATTCCTGCTGGAGTTTATCCCGATGAAAATCGGGGCAGGAATGACGTTTTTAGAGGTAGCCATATCATTTGAGCTCGAAAGTTAGAGTGAATTTTTGAAAGCTTTTGGCCCCTTCGGGATCAGTGGCTTCAATCTCTATTAATTGCGGTCCTTGATCCCGTTTCTCAATCTCCCACCGGATGACGCCGGTTTCTTTATCGATCTCCATTCCTTTTGGTGCAGTTCTCAAACTAAAAATGATAGGATCATTATCGGGATCATTTGCCGTCACGCGATAAGCATAGATTCTTCCCTCTGGTGCCGTCGGAGGAGATGAAGTAATGGTTGGAGGACTATTCAAGATGATAACAGCTTCGGATTTCTTAGGCTTGCCTGAGGCTTCTCCATCGCTCGGGGTTACGGTCACAGTAATCGAGTCCCTCTTTTTAAATCGATTCGGTTCTAAGGTGTCGGCGTTTTCTCCGGATAGTGCGACGCCGTTCTTTTCCCATTTGTAAACATAATTAATCGAATCTCCGTCCGGATCGGAACTTTTCACAATAGCCTTTAACGGATCCGTCACCCGTGCCACCTTTGGTTCGATCCAGACCTCTTGAATAACGGGTGGAGAATTGAGGATCTTGACCGGTGGTGATGAGACTGGGCTTCCGTCCGTCTTTCCGTTGGATGGAGTTACCTTTGCCCGGATCATGTCCCCCTTCCTAAAATTTCCGCTTTTCAGCATGATTTCGTTCTCACCCGGAATCTCTTCATCATTCTTGATCCATTGATACCGAAAGGTCACTGGACCTCTGCTCGGGTTTTGACTCTGAACCGATAAGCTTAAGTTGCTCTCTTTGTTAGGGTTACTGGGTGAGATCGTGATGGAGGAAACAACAGGAGGCAAATTGGCTTTATCCTGGAATTCCCTCCCCTGCTGTCCACTACAGGAAAGAACCATTCCCAGGAGAAAGAGAAGAAAAAAAGGGAGTGAAAAAATGCGGATATTTGTCTTCTTCATTACCATATCTGGGGAACTCGCAAAAAATCCCATTTAGCCTATTCTCGTTATTCCCCCCTCACCCCGCCCTCTCCCCGTTCGGGGAGAGGGGAAGGGTGAAGGGGCCCAATGTCAATTTATTAAATGCGTCTGTATTAGACTCCGGCTTTCCCCGGAGCAACGGTATCAAACGATAATAACAACTATGGAGTTGTCCCCTTTATTTTAGAAGACGATCCGCCAGTCAAGGGGCACAATGCTATTGTTTATCGTAAGCGTTGGTGAAAAGACGCCTCCGGCCACGCCACCGTATCCCGTCACGATGCCATTGATGACGGTGATGACAATCCCGGACGGCAAGCCGGATCCGATGCTCGTAGAGCGATCGCTCACCGTAAGCTGTCCGTCCTGATTTAGGTCGATGACAGAACTTCCAGTCTGGTATTGCAGAGAGTAGATGTAGCCCTCTCCTGTACCAATGGTACAGACACTTTGAGTGTTTACGGGTGTGGGCGCGAAAGTCGTATAATTAGCAACTCCGGCATAAACATTCGGGCTGGCAGTACACTTTTCACCGGGGTTCAGGCTCTCGCCGGCACTTTGGTTCAATTGGATAAACCAACCCATACTTGATTCCAAACTATTGAGTACAGTTGTTTTAGCAGCCTGTGTTGCAGTCGATGATTGCAACACATCCGAAGTAACATCCGTCAAGCTGCTTTCGCAAAACGGCAATGAGTACGGGGCCGGAGGACTTCCATCATAGTCTTTGATAGCATAGAGCCGGCTATTGACCCATGCACTGTCTGTCGAAGCCGTATCATTAGGCTTTTCTCGGTCCCCGGTCCCGAAAAAGAGCATATCGTAAAATCCCTTTCCCTTGTTCGTTTCAAAAGTGACATCCGGAGGATACAATATTTTTCCGGCACTTCCGGCACCCGGAGTCCCTGTGCTGCCAGCGATAAATATTCGCTTCCCGTTCCAACTAGCAGTATTACTCATGTCTGGAACGCACGTACCGGTGGCCGAGCTGCAAAGATTGAATCTCCACATCTGTCCCCCTACATCTCCGATGTAGAGCCTTTCAATGAATCCATCTCCGTTGGTAGATAGCGCGGTGATATCACTGGGGATGGAATATTTCATATTCGAATCATTGCTGTGCTTATAGCTCCAGATTAAGTTTCCGTTCGTGATATCCACAACATAAACGGCTCTTCCGGATGCATCTGTTCCAGCAGGGGTCGTGTCCTCAGCCGAGGTTGGTTGTGTATTGTCATACCCGCCGCCGATAAACGCCACCCATTTTGTTGCGCTCCCATTTTTAATCTGTCCCAGCATCGGTGTGCTCCAGCTTTGCCCCATTTCTCCGTAGGTTGTCGAAGCAGTTTTGGTGGTTTGGTACCATGTTTGAGTTGGATTGATGGACCATAAAAATTTCGGGTCGGTCGGACTCGTAACGTCTAAAGCGGTGTAGGTGTTTCCTCCCCGTCTTTCTCCAAAGATAAGGATCGCTTGGGACACCGAATTTATTGAACCGTTTGTGTTATATACGTAATTGACATAGGCGTTGGGAGACCCATCAACGAAAATTTGTAAAGAAGTGAGGGAATTGCTAAAATTGTTCAGGTTTGGCAATAGGTCAGGAGGGATAAAGGCCCATAATTCACTGCCAGTGGAATCGTCAAAAGCATGTAGCATTCCATCATTGGATCCTGCATAAATCACGTCTCGAGTTCCATAATGGATCACGAAAGGCCTTGAATGAATGAAAGATCCAAGGATCCACTGTCTCGCGTTGCCCGGGCCATTGTTCCAATTCCAGACGTCATATCCGTGGACAAAATTGATGATGTTGCTGACAGCCGTAGTCGTAGAGACCCCTAACAAGGCGGGTGTGATGGCGGCATTTGACGTACTAAAGGCGTTTGACGAAGTGGTCAGATCTGTATTGGTCCCCAGATAGGTGTAGATATTTCTTGAGTTGAGATTGCTTGATTGGATCAGTGCGCCCACACCTCCCGCCGTGACGCTCCCCCCGTCTGCGGATGTGCTCCAATAAGACTCGGCTGTAGATTTAACCGTACTACTGTTGGGATCCTCGGCAGGCTGGCCCGTCGCATCAAGCATCGTCCCTATACCATATGTCGAAGTGGCCGTCGAGGAAATTCCATATTTTTTGATATTTCCATTCCACATCGTCTCGGTCGTCGGTTCAAACATTCCCAAATACAACCTATTTTCGGAACTTGTTTGCTGATACTGGCTGATGGGGACCACCGGAGCGACATACGAAGTGGATTGGGCAATGAGGTTAATGATAAAGTTTCTAATGCTGCTAATCGCAGCGTTGAGTTGGCTCTCGTTCTGCGCAATGAAGGCGTATCCGGATATGGTATCCTCTCCAGGGTCGTTGGCCGTAGCACAATAATGGTTAGACAGTCCACCGCAGTTCGAGTTGGTCGAGGAAGTTTGACATTGTGTAATGCCCGATGGGTAGATCAGGCTATTGGGTATGGTGTACATCGTGGTGATTGATTTGGTTTGACCGGTATCCAGACTGGAACTCTTTGGATTCCCGTAATAGGCAGCCCAGTTCAGCGTATTTTGTTGATAATAAGGCATGTTGGAACCAAACCCTATGACAAAAACGTAATATCCTTGATTGGCCAGAGCCCTGGCTTGAGCCACAGTTTCTCTTCGTCCCATATATTGATATTGGTTGGTTTCAGTTCCGTCCTGGTAAACTGTCCCACATTTCCCCACACATGACATGGTGTCATCTCCGTCGGTGATCAGGATCACAAATTTCTGACGGCAAGCGGCATCCGTATCTTGGCTCTGCGTATATTGGAAGTAGTTATTCGCGTCCTGTAATGCCGGTCCGATCGGAGTCCCCCCTGATGGGGTCTCACCGGCAATGCTTACTGGAGAATTATTAGCGGCCCCAGTGCTCGACGGAGTACAGCTCGCGCTGTCACAGTAAATTGTGTTGTAAGCCGTATTTATCGGGTCGATAAGCGTGTTACAGTAGCCCTTGGCCGGATTAGCAGCAGGAGGATTACTCCAGCCGGCTTCCGGAACGACAATTTCAGCGACAAGAGGCGCACTTTGGCCATGACTGCAAGATTGATTATTACTGGCGCAACCATAATATCTCATATACGCCATTCTGATCTTCAGATAAGCTTGGTCGTTTGAATTAATGATTCCGTCAGGAGTTCCTGTGTTTGTTCCGTTGTCCGCATCGAGAAGTTTGAAAAGGGCCCTCTTAGATATCGCGGCCTTGCTCTGGGTGCAATCGGTTTGGCTGGCTGAGGTCCCTGTCTGATTTTGTGTAAGATAGAAAGGACTCGCGCACGTGGGGTCACCCCAAAGAGTAGTTGTACTCGATATGGTAGTACATGAACTTGTATTACTGCCCGAGCTTGTGAGATAATATGGAATAGTAGTATTTCCACAACTATATGGATACGTAGTGGTGCACGTTCCAGGGTTATAGTATAGTGTGCTAGGGACACCACTGCACGAATGGGTATGAGAACCTGTACACTGCTGATAGAGAGGACCAGTTGAGCAGGCACCCGTACTACTAGCACATTTTGCACCACTACCCGAACATGGACTTGTATTAGAACCTCCGCTTGTCGGGTAATATGCAACATTATCTCCACAGTTATTATTGCACGTTGTGGTGGGTGTCCCCGGATTATAGTATAGAGCGTTATTTGTCGAGTCCGCAGGTGTATTGGCCATGCTTCCTGATAAGTCGCGAAGGATTAATGTGTCGGCCGGGACCTGCGTCATGAGCTGGGTAAGAATATAAAGGTCCGTATCGTTGGCAAAGGCATGGGAAAAAGGAATCAAAAAAATCAGTAAAGCTAATAAGACTATTTTTTTCATTAGTTTCCTCCCTGCTGTTGTGCGATAGGTATTATTTGTATGACCTCTTCTTGTAGTGTGCTCTGTGCTCCGCTGCCCTGAGTATCATTTCCAGTGCATTGGACTTGAAAATAGGCATAGTTCACATTGACAGCAGAGTAGCCTCCGCCTCTCGGCGGCCCCGACTGGGTCTTATACCATATGATGGGTGCGTTTGAAGTCGTAAGCGGCACAATTAAATGCTGTATATTAGTTGGATTTGGAATTTGAGGAGCTGGATTACCCGGATTAAAAGGGTCGAACCCCATTGTGTTCGGCTGCAGAGTGGCATAAAGGGTTGTGTTAAAGGCTTGCGTAGGATAAGCCATAATTGCGTTAATTCCGGTATCCGCAGCATAAAAGGCACTCGTCGTGCCCCTTTTGTTTCCGGACATTGCCATCTCGAAGATGGAGGTGTAGCTCGAGGCCAGAGCGATCAGCGTGATGACAACGAGCATGATCAGGGCAATGACCAGAGCGGCCCCGGATTGGCTTCTTAAAATGGTTTTCATTTTTTCCGCCATATTTCATCCCTTTTCATCCGTATTTTCCAAAGTTTCTTTTATCAATACGCCTGATATCTTTTAAAAAATATATTTCTCGGAGTTACCACAGTCGTTAAAGTTCTCGGAGTCACAATCTTGTTGACATCCGGATCGGTCGACGCCGGATTTGCAGTGAGCTGGATTTGGACAGCAAAGATTTTCGCACCCACGGCGCCATTAACAGCTGTGTAATTTTGGAAGGCATAATTGGGGTCATTCGGGTTGTCTGAGATGATGCCCGTCTGCGTATTTATCCCATCTACGATCCCATCTCCGTTCGCATCAACCGCATACATAAAACTGAGGGACTGTACATTATCCAATAGGTCAGACGGGGGGGGGTTGGCTGGCCCCACCGGATTGCCATGGGTGTCAAAGATGGCGAGTGTCCGGTTCAAAATTTTCGTGGCTGGGTCCCACGCGTAAGTCACTGCGTACACCTGAGGGCTATTAGGGTTATATTCATAATAGACCTGGATAGAATAAGCATTATTAAGAGGAGTAACAATCTGATTAGTCGAGATAAGGGCTGCTGCGTTGGGATAGAGTGAGGCGAAGTTGTTGGTTTGGTACCCCGCCATTCGTATGTCTCTCGCTATGATTTCCATAGCCCCCCTGACATCCTGCTGAACCTCAGCCACCTGATCCTGCACCGTGTAAGCCCTTGTTTGGGCAATAAACACTTTATAAACTCCTCCAACGACTATTCCAGAGATGACCAATACGACCAGTAGTTCAATAAGGGTAACCCCTTTCTCATTAAGAATTGGCTGGCCTTCTAATGTACCTCGTCTCATAGTTTCTCCTAAATCTGATTGAAACGTACCCTATTGCGAAATCCCTGAAACCATTTTAATTGAGTGGTTCTGAAGTTTTATTGGATCAACCCAGGTTACCGTAATATCAATCTCATCAAAGGTATTGCTTGGATTGATAGGATCTAGCTTAGCGGTCCAAGTTCTTTGATATGCGATGCCTGTCGACCCAACAAAGCTATCTTGAATCATTACACCAGTGGGGACCATGTTCAAAGGCGACAACGTTAATCGCTCAAGCGCATCCTGTGCCACTGTGGCAGCCTCTGTCATGTGGCCTCCGGCAGAATTATTCCTTGTTGTTGTGGCCATCAAACCCGCCAGGGATAGCAGCGCGATGGATAAGATGACCAAAGCGACGAGCACCTCGATTAAGGTGAATCCATTTGATTTCTTAAAAAGGTTCAAAGATTGACCTCCAGAAAATGGTTTTGGTTTTGATAAAGGGGCTGCAAAACCTATACCAATGGATTTTCAAATTAGGTCTCTGAGGCAAAAAAGATGGTAGCAGCAGAATGTTTAATCAATTAAAGAACTTAGGAGTTATGTTTAAGCTCTTAGAGCGGGGAAGTTGCGATATTGCACTTCATGCCACTTATGAAAAGTTTTAATTTATTAGGAAAAGATTGCATAGCGCATTCCATTATATCTTGTCGTTCTTAACCCCACCCTGCCTCCCCTTAAATTAAGGGGAGGAGTATTCCAGTATTCCATCATCCCAGTATTCCTGCTTTTTCTTATTCATTTTCAACAATCTCATATTCCTTGATCTTATAGAGTAAGGCGCGGTGGCTTATTTCAAGTAATCTCGCAGCATGGGTATGGTTCCCCTTGGTCTTGTGCAAAGCCTTTTTGATCAAATTCATTTCCAAAGTCTTTGAGGCCCTCTTAATGGAATACTCCTCGTCGGGTACTGTCTCCATCTGAAATTCTTCCCTGAAATTCTGAATTTCGGGGGGCAAATTTTCCAACTCGATATTGTTCTTCTCTGACAATACGATTGCCCTTTCGATTGTATTCTCCAGCTCCCTCACATTTCCATACCACTTGTAGTTCATCAATACGTCCATCGCATTATGATCCACATCCGCCACGTCCTTGCTCATGGCCTCGTTATATTTCCCGATGAAATGGTGGGTCAGCAAAGGAATATCTTCTTTTCTTTCCCGTAGAGGCGGGATATGGATTGGAAGCACATTGAGCCGATAAAAAAGATCCTCTCGGAAACGGCCCTCGTTCACCTCCTTTGAGAGATCCTTAACAGTGGCGGCCACGATTCTCACATCAATCTGAATGGGCTTTGATTCTCCTATCCTTCTTATCTCTCCATCCTGAAGCACACGAAGAAGTTTCACCTGGAGTTGGCTGGGTAAATCTCCAATCTCGTCCAAAAAAAGCGTTCCACCGTCGGCCTCCTCGAACAGGCCTTTTTTCGTCCGAATGGCGTCGGTAAATGCCCCTTTGGCATGGCCGAAGAGCTCGCTTTCTAATAAATTTTCTGGAATGGCTCCGCAATTAACGGCAATAAAGGGGTTTGGGGAACGGTCGCTGTTGTAGTGGAGTGCTCTTGCCACCAATTCTTTGCCCGTCCCGCTTTCTCCTGTGATGAGGACCGTGGATTTATATTGAGATACCTTCCTGATGACATCGAATATTTTTTGCATCTTTTCATTTTTGCTGACGATATTTTCGAAACTATATTCTTTCCCTACCTCTTTTCTTAGAAGTTGATTTTCTCTCCTTAGCTGCTCCCTTTCCTCGGCCTTTCTGAGAGTCAGGAGGATTTCATCAGGCTTAAAGGGTTTTGAGATGTAATCATACGCTCCGAGTTTCATCGCCTCAATCGCAGTATCCATCGTTCCATAAGCCGACATCATGATGACCGGGGCTTGCCCCCCGGTCTCTTTTATCCGTCTCAAAAATTCCAAACCATCCATTTGCGGCATACGTACATCGCATAGGATATGGTCAAAAGGAGAAGTCGTCGCCTTCTGGAGCCCCTCCTCTCCGTTGGAAGAAGCCTCTACCTCGTATCCTTCCTTGATTAATATCACAGACAACATGTGTCTAAAGCTTTCTTCGTCATCTACAATGAGAATGCGTTTGGGTATCATGTTTCACCTCTCTTTACAAAAATACGTCTATCGTTATCGAAGCTGGCAATGAGATCGCCCATAGTATTAAAGGTTACGGCTAAGAGGCCCGTATCGTTGCAAAAGGTTACGTTCATCGGCTTCTAAGATTACATCAAAACATAAGACGAGACCTAACCATTACCGAATTACGAACCGGGCTTCGTAACCGATACACGCGTGCCACCTAAACCATTCTATGTTACGGCTACGAGGCCCGTATCGTTATGGAAGGTCACGTTTATCGTCTCTTTTAAACCTGTTCCAAGCAGCTGATAAATTATAAAGTTGCCTTCCAGATTTATCGTATAGATCGATTAGCTCTTCACATAATCGCTTGTCTACAAATTCCCCATACAAATCTCTGCATTGTTCTAATCCAACGATTGTCTCATTGGACTCCCCCATAGCATCGTCGAGATATTTTTGAAATCCATGTTTTTGATGCCTTTTAGCGTAACCTTCAGCGATCAATCTGGGGATAGCTTTAACGGATCGTCTGAGCTGACTTTTTAGGTCATTTTTCTCAATATCGGGAATGCCCGGAATAATTCTTCTTATCACCTCAATGCATCCTCTATAAGTATTTTGGTAAACGTCTAAGCCCCTGAAACTTGTTATCCTTTTTATCATTTAACGTAACCTTTACCAATTGACGAAACGGGCATCTTTGCCGTTGCCCTGGGACCGAATCATTATCTTCTTTAACTAACTGGAAAGTATACCTCAAAGTGTGTTCCTTTTCCCACCTCGCTCTCCACCCTTATTTCTCCTCCCAACGACTCAACAATCTTTAGAGAGATCGACAAACCCAGCCCCGTTCCTTTATCCGGAGCTTTGGTCGTAAAAAAAGGGTCAAAAATATTTTCTAAATCTTCTTTTTTGATCCCGCTCCCTGTATCCGAGATTTGGACTTTAACGAGTCGGTCCCCTCTGGGGAATTTTGTGGAGGAAGCAGATAACGGATCGGCTCTTCGCACACGGGAATAATCGGATTCCATTGGGTCGCTTCTGCGTCTCGGGGGATATATCCGTTGAAGCCGGTCGGCATATAAATCCTGTACGACATGCCCTTCGCTCTTGATTTGCAAATGACCACCGTTTGGCATCGCATCAACGGCATTCAGAATGATGTTGATAAAAACCTGTGAGAGCTGAGATTCGTCCCCTTTGATCAGAGGGAGGTCGGATTGCAGATCTAACTGGGTCCGGATATTCTTGAAATTTTTTTGATACGATAATAAAGAAAGAGTGCTATCAATGATCTTATTGATCTCCACGTCATGTATTTCCGATTTAGAGGGCCTCGCAAAATCCAGAAGCTCCCGGACGATTTTGTTAATCCGCTCTATCTCTTTTTCAATCCTCTTCAGATAATCTTTGGATTCTTTATGATCCATCCCTTCCTTTTTCAAAATGCCTGTATATCCGAGGATGGCCCCCAAAGGGTTACCGACCTCATGAGCCACACCGGCCGCAAATCTTCCAATGGACGCGAGTTTCTCCGTACGGATCAGTTCTTCCTGGGCTTGCCTCAATTGCTCGTTGGCCGATTCAAGGGATTCCAAATAATTCTCCAAACTTTCTTGATTCTCCTTTAATTTTTCAATCATCCGATTGAATGATCCGATCAGCTGCCCTATTTCGTTCTTGGAGGTTTCTTCTATCCGTTCACTGAAGTCACCCTCACTGATCTTCTGGGTCAATCGAACAAGATCTTTAACGGGTTTGACTAAAACCCGAGAAAGCAAAAAGCTCCCGAAAATCATTAAGACAATGGCATCCAAGACGACGGTGATGGAGATGATTTTCTGGGACTCTAATAAATTCGTCATTAAATCCGAGATGGGAACTTCCATTTGAATACCACCTACAATCGCTCCTTGATGCGATAGAGGTGAATAAAGTTTCATTTTCTTATAATGGGTTGAAAGGAAGCTTCCGGATTTTTCAATCTCCGCACTTAATTCACCTCTTTGGATAGCCTTTTCAAGGAAGGGGTCTGTTGATCGTCTGTTAATCAAAGCCGATTTCTTGCTGGCGATAATGTTCAATCCATGATCGACAATCAATAACTCGTAGAAACTTTTTTTGCTTAGGTAAAGATCGGTCAGATCGTGAATCTCCCTTTTAACAATGGGGTGATTTAATGAAAATTCTTTTCTATCTCTGGACATAAAATCCATGATGGTTTGGAAATCTTGGACCATCCTTTCCCCATACCTGACCTTTTCTTGAAGGATGTCCCGCTCTACGATCTTGGAGATGGTAAACCCGATGAGCAGGATGGCCGCTAACATGAGAAAGGAGATATTAATGATGACCTCTGCCCTGAGGCCTAAATTTAATTTTCTAAATAACCAGAATTTTTTCATGAATAACTGCCCATGCTTGTTCCGAAACAGAGCCGGAGCTAACCTTCAACCGGTTATGGAAACGACGCCCGTATCGCTGATAAAAAGGGCTATTCGCGTAATCGAGTGGACCATTTCTGCCTTTTTCCCCTCTTTAGCAAAGAGGGATATTGATAATAAGGATAATAGCCGTATCTTCACAAGATTTTTACGCACTCACTTCCACGATGAGGCATAAAAAAGATTCTATCTGACGTTTTTTCAGCACGTAACTGCTTGCTGTTTCACGAAATGGGCTTCGTAGCCCTACCCCTACAATCGATTACCTATTCAAAAAAAGATACCATCTTATCAGATTCTCTCCGTAAAACAGTGCGATCACTGCCCCAAGGGAAAGAAACGGTCCAAATGGGATAGCGTATTTAAAGTCCTTCCCTTTTGAGACCATGAGGATTATACCAATAATTGAACCAACAAGTGAGCCTAAAAGAATAGTTAGGATGACGGCTTTCCATCCCAGAAAAGCGCCAATCATCGCCAGCAATTTGACATCTCCTCCTCCCATTCCCTCCCTTTTAAAAAGCCATTGATATACGGTTGCTATCAAGAATAGGCTTCCGCCTCCCAACAGGATCCCCAACAGGGAATTGGTAAAGGTGATTTGGGAAACCGTCAGGGAAGCCAATAGACCCGCCCCTATCCCAGGAAGGCTGATCACATCCGGAATGATTTGGTGATAGAGGTCGATGACGGTGATGACGATCAATGCGGCAACAAATAAAAAATAGATGAGATAACTAAGAGAAAGACCGAATTTCATAATCAAAAGAAGTGAGCTGAGTGCTGTGATTCCCTCAACCAAAGGATATTGAAAAGAGATGGAACCATGACATTGCCGGCATTTTCCCCTCAGCAGCAAGTAACTAATGATGGGAATATTGTCGTAAAACTTTATAGGTTTCTTGCAATGCGGACAGTGAGACCCGGGCCAAATGATAGATTCTTTATTTGGCAGCCTAAAGATACAGACATTTAAGAAACTACCCACTATCGCTCCAAATATAATCGAAACAATGTGCAACATGGTAACCTATTTACGATGAAATACTTTAACTATGGAATATTGGAATGCTGGAATGTTGGAATATTGGGTTTTCCCAACCCTTCTTCCCTCCGGTTATTCCGTTATTATTGCTGTCCGAAATATTCTGAAAAGCTTCGTTCAAGAGAAATAACCTATCGAAATCTCAAACTTTTGGAAAGGTTTTGCTATCGCTCCGAAATCAGGTTCCATTGCTGGCCAAAAGACGCTGGATATTGTCATACCGGCGAAAGCCGGTATCCAGTGACGCTAAGGTGCTTCAATAAGGCTGAAATCGCTGGATTCCCCCGTATCAAGTACGGGGCAGGCTTGTCAAGCCCGGAATGACAACCAGAGAGTTACGTCGTTTCTCTAATCGCAAATGCTGTCCAAGAAACTTATTTTGGACAAGTGAGATCCTCTATTGACATTTTTTCTCTGCATGTTCTTCATGCCACTTTCCCATTATTCCATTATTCCAACATTCCATCTATCCATCTGTCATCTTTCCAGATCCTGGATCATCCACCTCAGGTCTTCGACTTGGGATTTTGCATTCGGCGCAGCTTCGATCCCCTTGGCATAATAATATTTTGCCTTCTCCAAGTCTTTATACCTACCCGCATAAATATTCCCAAGCTCCTCGCAAGGGTTTATGATATGAGGGGCCAGTCCCATAGATTTCAGTAGTTCTGAGATGGCCGCATCGTAACGCCCGGCTTCTTTACAAACCATCCCCAGCCGGAAATGAAGATAAGCATCCTTAGGGTTCTTAGATAACAGGTATTTTAGAACATTCTCTGCCTTCTCATACTCTTTCTGCCCTTCGTAAAACGCTGAAAGATTAATCTTGATGGTGTTGTCTTCGGGCTTTAAGGTGATGGCGGTCATCAACTCTTTCAATGCCTTGGACGGCTCGCCAAGTTTTCCATAAACGATGCCGAGATTGTTCCGGGAAAGATAATCGTAGGGAAGTAATTGGACGGCTTTTTCTAAGTACTTTACCGCTTCCCGGTCCATCCCTATTCCCATATAAACGACACCCATCATGGCATTCGCTGTATTGCTTTCGGGATACTTCTGAACCGCATCGGCCCATAGTGTGTAGCTATTTTCCCAAATTTTGTTTTGTCTGATCGTCATCAATGAATAACCGCTTAATGTAGAGACCAATAAAACGATTGCTACAAGTCTAAAAAAGTCCTCCGAAAACCTCCTGTTCCTGTAGGTGTAAAATGTGTCGAACCCAACCCCCAAAAGGAAACAGTATGAGAAGGAAGCAATAAAGACGTATCGATCTGCCAGGAGCGTGCTGATCGGAATGATATTGAGATAAGGCAGCAGCGCGACAAGGAAGAATAAGAATGAAAAAAAGATGATCTTTGTATGTTTCAAAGACCAAAGACTCAAACCCAAAAGCAGAAGCGTGATGGCAATGAACATGAACGTCCGAAGGCCTATAAGAGGATGAGAAACAGGGATGG
Organism: uncultured delta proteobacterium; assembly: GCA_963765435.1. Taxonomy (GTDB): domain Bacteria; phylum Desulfobacterota; class BSN033; order BSN033; family UBA1163; genus UBA1163. Next base: position 482,603 of record CAVXWK010000001.1, on the reverse strand, counting down.
TGTAAGCTGCAGAGTAGTTCACTGTAAAGATCAATAGTTTAATGTTGTATAAAAAGGCATAGAAACTGATGAGAAAGTTATTAAAGAAAGAACCACCCCGGTAAGGTTTGAGACCTCCCGCATCCAACATTACCCTGATTAAAACGGAGGTGAAAATTATAGAGATCAATAACGAAAGGGTAAAAAATAGCCAATGATTTTTTATAAAACTTATCCATGCATTTTTTCTTTCGGCAATCCCGTATACGAGAATCACCGCAGGGAAAACAACTGCAGAAGGTTTCGAAAGGATCGCCAGAAGAATGACAAAAAGGACTAAGCTGAGGTAAACTATCCTTTCCCCGCCATTCTTCTCTCTTCCCTTTAAGTAGAGATAGAAGGCCAGGAAAAAGAAAAATCCCTGGAGCACTTCTTTTCTGGCGGCAAGCCAAGTTACGGCTTCAACGTGAACAGGATGCGCTGCAAATAGGAGGGAGCCAAAAATAGCAACCCGCCCATGCGAATCCGAAGAGGCCTCTCCCCTTAGGTCTTTTGAAAGATGAAAGAGGGCGAAATAAACCATGACACACGTGAGAATGTAAAAAAGGATGTTCGTGATGTGATAGCCCAACGGGTTGAGTTTCCAGAAGTGGAAGTCTATGGCATAACTCAAAACCCGAACCGGTTGATATGTAGCACCTTTCACATAGGTAAATATATTCTTGATATTCCCTAAACTGAGACTTCGGATCTGAGGGTTCTCATAGATCATGGCATCGTCCCAATTGGTAAACTGGTTGTTTAAAGAATTTAGATAAATGATAACCACAAGTGCCGTCAAAAGACAAAACAGGAAGATGGGTAATCGCCCTATTGATTTCATTCTACTGATTTCATCCTTGGTTGACACGCTTTGTTTGCACCCCCGATTTCTGTCCAAATTTATTTTAAAATTATTAAAATTATTTGGTTACACATTCTCTTTTCGCTTTTCTTAACCGCAGGCTCTACACAAAAAGATATTGCAAGCCATTTCTCACCACGGTCTTGAGTTGAACCATATCTTTCCAACGAATGATCAAGAGATCTAATGCGTAAAAACCGGTGATTTTGCAGTAGTATCCCAGCGTAATCAGGAAGGCGAAAATATAGGCAATACTTGAAGCCAGAGCGGCACCGTTAAGTCCCCAACGGGGGATGAGAAGAATATCCAGCCCCAACGTCAATATCAATGCAATCCCAGACGTATAGGTTTTGGAAACCGGATAACCCCGCACGGACAGATCATTCATGAAATTCTTCCACAATCCCATCGCCCAGATGCCAGGCAGCAATAACAGGAGCGGAAGGAAGGAGGGTGCAAACGCACCTCCGTAGAGCAATCGAATGATCCACTTCCCTAGACATCCTAATAATAAGATGCCGACGAAGAGGACCCCGGAGGTAAGTCTGTTGATCGGACCGATGATCTCATTCACTTGATTCTGAGTTGTGGCGACCCGCTGCATTAATGCAGTCCCCAAAACGCTAGGCACCAGCCAAAGCCATTCTGCTATCCCCACAGAGACAGAGTACCATCCCACGGAAGTTGCCCCAAGGAAAAACCCTACAAGATACATGTCAAATCGATAATTCAATGATTGGAAGATACTCCCAATATGTAGCTTGATCCCGTAACGAATAAGGGGTTTCCAAAGAGGGAATGCGAACCCGGTCCGAATTTCAAAGAAGTTCAGGTAGCCCCCAAACCAAAGGACAAGAAGGGTCAATAAAATTGAACCTAGCCAAAAAGCCACAAAGACTCCTTTTAGACCGAAACCCGCGATCAAGGCCACAGAGATCAAGATAAGATTAAGAAGAACAGCAATAATCCCCAGACAGCCTTCTTCAAGGATTCTTCCTGTTACACGAATGAGACTTCTGAGAAAATTTGTAGTTAACGTCATCGGAATCGTTAAACACATAAGAATGAGAATGAGTGATAAATTCCCTGGAAGGAATTTAGGTAGAACTAAGGTAAAAATGGCAATCCCGGAAAGAATGCCTGTGCCCCCCAATAAAATTCCCAGTCCTATTGAGGCATTGCCAAGTTCTTTGATTTCCCACCGAAGGCGTCCTCCATAAAAAATAATAGCAATCTCGATTCCAAGCGACAGGATTGCTGTAATCTGTCCCGTCACGAGCAACACAAGTGTCACCACCCCTTTTCCATCCGGACCAAGAAAACGGGCAATAAGAATGCTGCTGGGAACACTCAGAACAGTCGCTAATAACGAGGCAAAAAGCGTCCCAAGGGTATCAGTAGAGAAAGGTCTCTTAACCAATGGGGCTTTATTAATCATACTTTCTCTCATAGAGAACAACTATCCAATTGTTAAATTTGGGCAATGGCAGATATCGTGATGGGCCCCCCGAAAATAAACGTGTCATCCAGTTTCTCCTGGAAATATAATTTTCCATATTCCCGCATTGAGGACAAGTAACATTCGCTCGTCTCACAGCCATATAGCCTCCAAACATCTGGGCAAGGATGATAAAAATAACGGGAATTCTTTTCTGGCGCGGACCAAAGGTTTGAATCTTTCTGACACTCCAATTGGAATCTAACAGAGATTTCATATCCACCGTATAAAATGATTTTGTATGGCGTGAAGCATTAAAAACACAACCGCACTCCGCACATTTTACCTGTCCGTATTCCAATACCTCCCGAAAAGGTACCGTTAATAGGATGAACCTTTTGGAAACACGCATCATCTCATTAAGCGTTTGTCTCCGTTGAGAATCAGGAAGATGTTCGATCAGTTCTGTTGCCACAACGGCCTCGAAGGTTCGCTCCCTAAAAGGCAAATGACATGCATGTCCTTGTATCGCAAGAATTTGTGCATTCTTCACCTGGAGCAGAGGACCGCGTGCGAGGTCTAAGGAAACAAGCATATGAAACCGGCGTTTTAGCTCCCGTGTCACAATACCAGCACCGCATCCTATGTCTAATATTGAGTGAACCGTCTCGGGAACATGTTCGACCGTTTGTCTGGCTCGCTCTAACTGGACATCATTCCAATACGTTTCTCCCCATAAATTGGGGTTCTCGTAATGGTTTAGGGGGATCCCTTCCTTCAAACTCATCGCGATAAAAACCTATAACCTGCAATAAACTTCTTGGTCTATGAATTTTCTGAACCACAATTCGAGGTTGACCCACCTCCAGATCGGGCATACGGCACCCCTTTTTCCTTCCAGGTAGTCCATAAAAGTCCTTCTTGTTTCGCCGATGTTGAAATATCCTCTTTCTTCAAAACTTCTTGAAAAGATAATCTCGGTAATATGATCTTTCAACGCTCCTCTAAACCAAATATTCTCAGGTGTGACAAAACCTATTTTATCGAGGCGGGTCCTGACGGTTTCGGGAATTACTCCCTTCATGGCTTCTCTCAGAATGACTTTAGTGGTTCCATTCCGAATAATTTGGTCCATGGGAAGTGAAAATACAAACTCCACTAATCTGTAATCCAAGAATGGCACCCTCGCCTCTATGGAATGGGCCATCGAATTGCGATCTTCATAGTGAAGCAGCCCTGGGAGAGTAAGATACATCAAGGATTGATATAACCGGTCGAAGAGGATGTTTTTATACTTTTGTTGAAATTCAATTTCCCTCGTGGAATAGTCACAGGCATTCAACCACTTATTCTTGTACAAGAGAACCTGATTTCTGATTACTCTGGACCAAGGCAGGGGCGACAAACAAAGCATTAAATGTCCAATGATCCAAGAATGGGAATAATGATGAAGAGATCGAACCTTCTTGTATTCTTCGATGAATTTTTGAAATCGGAAGGTTTTGGCCAATTCACTCAGATAAAAGCCAAAATAGGGATGATAGCCTGCTAAAAGTTCATCTGCGCCTTGGCCATCGAGGATTACTTTAACCTGATTTGATTTGGCTAATTTAAAGACATTCCATTGAGCATAAATACTCGTTGACCCGAAAGGTTCGTCTTGATGCCATATCAGGTCTTCGATTTCTCGAAATAACAGATCTGGTTTTGGAAAGACATAATGAGGTTCTGAATCGGTTAGTTCTACCACCTTATTAATATATTCTCTTTCATCATATTCCTTATCGTCGAAACAGGAGGAAAATGTTTTATGAAGATTTGAGCCTAAGAAATTTTTTGCAAGACTCACAATGGAAGAGGAATCGATTCCTCCACTCAAACAGGTTCCCACTGGAACGTCGCTTCTCATATGAAGTCTTACTGAATCTTCGAGAAGCTCATAGAATCTTTCCTTGAAATCGTCTTTAAGTTCACATTCCTTGGGTATTAAATCCCAATAGGGGCGGATGTCCAATTGAAAATCATTGGCCCCCAGCAATTCTAACGTTAAATAATGCCCCCCTCTTAATTGATAGATTCCCTGAAAAAAGGTGTCTTCTGTATGGTCCAGATAGCCGTAGCAAAGATAATCATAAACCCGGTCATTATTAGCAGCGCGTGGTACGAATGGATCCTGTAAGATTGCCTTGATCTCAGAGGCAAGGATAAACTTCATACCATTAAACCAGTAATAAAATGGTTTTATCCCAAACCGATCTCTCGCACAAAAAAGTCTTTTTCGATCCATATCCCAGAGAGCGAAAGCCCACATCCCATTAAACCTGGGAAGACATTCGATTCCCCATTCCTCGTATGCGTGAAGAATTACTTCCGTATCTGTGCATGATTTAAAAAGATGACCTTTTCCTTTAAGTTCTTCAGTTAATTCTTTGTAATTATAGATTTCTCCGTTGTAGGTGATCCAAATTCTTTTAGATTCATTGGACATAGGCTGGTGCCCGGCTTCTGTCAGGTCGATAATGGCTAGTCTGCGGTGGCCGAGGACTAAGATACCGTTGAATTGATTAAAATCCTCTTGTTCAGGCAGTTGCTGTGATCCCACCATTTGTTGGTTTCCAAGCAGATCAAAAAATACATACCCATAATCGTCGGGACCTCTATGGGCAATAGAATGGGACATAGCCCTTAGTATCTGAGCATTCCCTCCGCGGTTCTGAAAATCAAGGAAACCAAAAATGCCACACATAATTCTTCGCACTACCTCGAGGGGCCTAAAGTCCGATTACATAAATCAATCAACTTGCCCATCTCAATTTCTGCATTTATTTTTTTGGAAGCTTCGCGGGAGGCCAGACGCATCTTCAATATTTCCTGCTTTGTAAGATTATTTAGCATATCAGCCACATCGTGAGGCTTGAAGGTTGGAGCAACGCAGCCGAGCCCATACCGAACTACCATTTCCGCCATTGATGGAGAAGGGCCAATGCATACTGCTAATCCAGCGGCAATGAAATCGAAAAACTTGTTAGGCAAGGCCACCCTGTTATTGTAACTGTTTGGGTCGAGAAGGTAGAAACCCATATCGTATTCCGAGATTCGCTGGACAATCTCTTCTGGCGGAACTGGTTCATGAAATGTGACGCGACCTCCAGCCACTTCACTCGCCAGTTTTCTGAGACGAGCTAAGTATTGATTGTCTGTATTCAGCAACATGAAATGCAAGTGGAAGCGCTGGTCGCAATATCCGATTGTTCTAATCATCTCTTCTAATCTCCGGTCTCGAACGGCCCCACCGTGGTGAATCAGTCGTATATTACCTAATTCCAACTCTCTATCGGGTAAAGTTATTTTCTCGGGGACATTTAAGACAACGATGGGGCTTAAATTAAACTCTTGGCTGTAACGCTCCGAAATAAGTGGAGCAACAGTTAATGAGGCAGTGATTTGTGAAACATATTTCTTCAAAAAATAGATGATCATTGACTGAAACAGAATCCTCCAATAGCACCGGTTTTCAAGCTCAAGAGGGGCATACTCATGGGCATCGAAAACTAATCGGGCATTGGATTTTTTGGCAGCTTCCGCGGCCACTGGCAGTGCATTCCAATCATTTGCAAGAATGGCGTCGAAACCATTTTCGGCAGCATGTTTCAGAGCCTGTGCGTGTTGAGTCTTCCTCCAGAACCAAACCTCGTAAAGAGAAGGGTGAAACCTTCCCAAAAACATCACCAAGTACTCGGCGATTGCCTTCGGCCTCAGCGAAGATCTGAGAAATCTCGTTAATCTTCCCCCGATAAATCTTTCAAGAGTTCCCATTCCCTCCAAGCGGTCTTTCTTGTGGATGGGCTCCATTGAGTAATCTATGGAGATCCATCTGACATTTGGCATATGCAACCAAGAGGGATGGGGATGACCATATCCAATAACCGTTAAGTCATAATAAGGAGAAAGGTACTTGATCTGGCGCAAGACGCGGGCGTCACGATAAATTGGGGAAAAAGAAATAATGCAAATAGATTTTTTCTTATCATCCATATGTCAAATTAATCAAATACAGATATCGCTAATATGAATATTTTCCGTATCAAAAAGTGTCTTAAGTCGCTCTTTTTTCTTTCCGGTCTCAATTAAAGAAGTAATTAAGACAGAATCAGGTCTAAGCTCGTTCACACGACTTACAGGTTGGAGTTTGCAACCAAAAATCATCCGTGGGTTAAATATTTCATCATCCTCAACAATCCCCACCAGTTCTAAATTAAGTCCTTGAAGGGTAATATAGGCAATTTCCATTTCATCGCTCACCCCATAAAATACGATTCGTTCAACCCCTTTATTCTGCATTTCAAGCAACCTTCCTCCAATGATGCCTTTTAAGGCCGCGTAATGTTGAACGGTCCATGAAATAAGATGGAAGGTAAGTTTTGTTTTTTCTGAAAAACCCATAGGAGTTAGGAAATATCCAATCTTGCGATGATCTTGGTTCATCATTCGAATCCAACCCCTCCGCGCCATCCTTTTTAAACAGGCATTTGTCACTCCAAGGGCCATCCCAAACTTATGTGATAAGTCCCGCTGCGAAATGATAGGGTTTTTCTCCAACTCCTGAAGCAAATTTAGCTCTCTTATTTCTTGGGGGGGCTTGAACAGATCAAGAGTAGCCACGATTAAGCTCCCTTATCCTATACGATGACAAATGGTCGAAAAATGTCCACCAAAGAACCAAATTTGTTCACCCGATGAACATTTCGCTCAAAAAAAATTGAACGTTAACTTTTAAAACTACTTGAAATTGTTACGAAAATAGACAAAACGATTCATCATATTCAATCCTTGGAAAAAGCAATCACTATGCCAATCCTTCCAATACCTCTTCAATTTTAATCACCTTCGATTCCCAGCTGAATCTCTCATGCGCTACCTTAAGTCCTTTTTGTCCCATTCTCATTCTTTCTCGAGGGTTTTTGGCCAGGTGATACAGTTCTTTTTCGAGACCTATCACATCTTCTGGATCTATAAGGCGCCCTACCCCTTCCACTTCAACAAACTCTAAGCCCTCAATTCTTGAACATACAACTGGTTTTCCGCAAGCCATATACTCGAATACCTTAAGTGGCGAAACTCCTGTAACTCGATTTCTTCTTGAAATAAAAGGGGCCACACAAATATCTGCTATATTGATTAAAATAGGAATATCTTCATATTTGATCATCCCTGTAAAAATGAACTTTTCCTTATATCCAGAAGCAAAAACTCTTTTTTCAAGAGAACCTCTTAAAAAACCTTCCCCCACGATAAGAAATTTCAAGTCCTTGTCATTAGATAAAAGCTGAAGTGCACTCTCGATGAGGATATTCATGCCTTGCCACGGAGCAAGGTTACCAACGAAGGCTATCACAACATCTTCCTTTGCGATCCTTAACCTCCTTCTCCAACTCCAAAGCAAGGCTTCATCCTCAATTGGATGAAAGTTTTTAGTATTGACTCCATTACCTATCACTTTCACTTTGTCTGCTTGGCAATGGAAGTATCGAGTCAAGTAAGCTGCAATCTGAGGAGTAACCGAAATAATTCTGTCAGAACATCTTGTGGCTATTTTCTCAGCTTCCTGAAAAACGTTAGCAAGAACCTGAGTGAGGAGTGATTTTCTTTTTAGCCGTTGCTCTTCACCGGCCAATCCATTAATTTCAAACACCACCTTCTTTTTGAAGACAAGTCGAGGAATGAGAGCAATGATCACTGTATGGAAATCTCTGGCGTAAATGATATCGTATTGTTGGAGGACCTTAAGAAGATGAAGAAAAAGCAATACGGATGAGACAAAATATGACTTCCTTTTAAAACCCAAAAATTTGAATAGGGGCATTATATTAGGACGGATATTATAAAAATCATCAGCATTCTGAAGTTCGGTCCAGGCACTTCCGATCAAACCAACGCGATGCCCCAGTTTCTGGAGTCCTTCAATCACTTCCTTGATATGGATTACCGATCCTTTATGAAGAGAAAGATCTTCTAAGGTAATATATAGAATTCTCATCGTTCTTCCATCAAGTGTTCATTCTGTGAACGATCCATTGAAAAAAAATTAAGGGGAGCTTTGATATAGTTCTGTAACCCTTTTTATGTTTTCCTTCCAATAGGCCCTTTCTTTCACGATTCTTCGATTTATCTCATAAGCCTCCTCCCATAACCCATGATTACGGATGGCTTGCACAATCCTCCTGGCCAATAATTTTTCATCCTCTTCGGAAACCAAAAATCCGTTGCAGCCATCCACAATCCATTCGCGGTTTGAAGGAATATCCGTAACCACAGGAAATGCGCCGCTGGCCAATGCTTCTAGTAATGAAACCGACGTTCCATCGTAACGAGAAGTGGAAACATAAATATCCGATTGACTTAATAGATCCGGCATTTCTTCGTGCGGGACCCGCCCGAGGAACTGAACAGAGGTACTCAATTTTAAATCCTCCACCTCCTTCCTAAGATTTTCTTTTTCCGACCCATCTCCTGCGATGAGAAACTGAGTCTTTGGTTCCTCTTTTAGGACCATTGGAATTGCTCGAATCAATAAGGACACGTTATAAATAGGCAAGAGGTTTCGATTGCTAAGAATGGCGAATGACCGTTTGTTCAATTCTGACCTCCGCCTCTCCCCTATTTCCAAGAAAGCATCGTCGATACCCATAGGGATGGTCGATGTTTTATCACTCATGATGCCGAGTTGTTCCATCTCTTTTTTCTGTACCTCTGAAACACAATTGAGATGGGTTGCTTTTTTGCACACATAGACAAATATCTTTCTAAGAAATCCCGGTCTATCTAAAGCCATTCTTAAATCGGAACCATGGATGGTTACAATAAGCGGTTTTTTTAGAAGGGTCCCAACCCAAACCCCAATCAGCCCTGTTGGAATCGCCCAATGGGCATGAATCACATCACATTTGTTTTTGAACACGGTATAAATCGTCAGGAAGAACCCGGTGACGTAATAAAGAATCATTCTGATAAACGGGATCTTTTTATACTCGATTAAGAGTTTGTTTCTGGCAAAAAAAGGGAAACGATAGACCTTTATTTCATTCTGTTCTTCAAAATAATGGCTTCCCTTGTAAATCTTCGGGGTGACGACAGAGATTTGGTATCCATCATCCCGCAGCAGTTCAGCCATCTTTTTTATGAAAATGCCCCGATAGGAATCTTTAAAATCCGGATAGGCATTGCTAAGGAATAAAATCTTCATAAGGAAACCTGGAAACTTTGGCCAAGGTGAAGGTTAGGAAGCCCGTTTAGGTTAGGTCAATGGGTTAAGGCCAAGAATCTCTTAGACAAACGACTAAATCCGTTAACCAACCCGGCGCTCTAACCTTTAGCATTAGGACTCTTTTCTTTTGAAAACTTGCCCCAGGCATCACGCAACCTATAAAGCTGTCTTCCGCACACGTCATAGATCCCGACCAGCTCCTCACACAATTTCACGTCAACATATTCTCCAAAGATATCCCGACACATCTCTATACCAACAACAGTCTCGTTACATTCGGCCATTGCATCATCCAGATACTTCTGGAACCCATGTTTTTGATGTCTTTTGGCGTACCCTTCGGCCCTCCGGGGTGGAGTTCCGATATTACAACTCAAGCTATTTCCTTGATACTTTCTTCCAGATTCTTAATGAGCAGATTTCTCTTCGTCCCGTGGTTCTTTAATTCATGCTCTCGCCATCTTGCCTCATTACGCTTTTCATATACCTCAAATCCTAATAACATCCAAGGTCGAAACTTACGGGTTGAACGAACGTCTCCATTATTGTGTTTCCGTAATCTTGAATTTGTATCGTTAGTGTAGCCGATGTAATGCTTATCGCCCACGAGACTTCTTAGGACATAAACATAGAACATTTTCCCCCTCCGGGGCGGAGCCGATTAATCTGGGGATGGCCTTAACTGATGAGCTGAGTTGTTTCTTCAAATCAAACTTCTCCGACTCCGGCAAATTCGGGATAATCTGGGTCATCATTTTAATACACGCCTTGTACGAGTTCTGATAAACATCCAAATCCTTAAAACTTGTTATCGATTTTTTGTCTTTACCCTGCATTATTCCCCATCACCTTACACCTTACCCAAACTGGCATCTTAACCTTTACCCTTATCCATTATTTCCTTTTTGAGCTCCAGATTCTCCTTCTGAACCCGGAGAATTTCTCGCCGAAGAGAAACGATCTGGATAGCAATAAACCCAAATGAGAGTATCTGAATCCCTCCTAAAATTAATAAGATGGCAAATGTGATGAGTGGTCTTCCAGGAGTCAAGGCTCCCGAAAACCTCAAATAAGCAATGTAAAGACCAATCAAAAGGCCGATAGTGAGAGTTAAAAGTCCAATAAAACCAAATATGACCATGGGCTTTTCAAACGCGGAAAAGACCAGATGAGAGAAAGCTGTTTTCCTAAATTTAAATTTGGATTTACCTTTCTTTCGACTGGTTAATATCGCAGGGATCTCTTTAACACGATATCCAAGGGCTAACGCCTTAGAAAGGATCTCCAGATGGATTTCTTTCCCATCTGATTCGAGCTCAAGAGAATCAAGAACCTTTTTCCGGTAGGCACGGAAGATCCCAGTGGATGTGTAAATCCGATTCGGCATTACCAATCGAAGTATTCTGTTTCCCAGCTTACTTACCCATAACCGAAGAGCAGGGACGTTCTTGACCCCTCCTCCGGGCATATACGGGGATGCGAGGACGAGATCAACCTCGGGTTCTCCCATCAACGTCTCAACGAGATCGAGTATATATTGAGGGTTATAGCTTAGATCCGCATCGATGGAAACGATTATCTCTCCACTCGATTCCTTGAAACCTTTCCTCAGTGCCATCCCGCGGCCGGCATTCTTCGAGTAAGAAACAACTTTCAACTTCTTATCCCGTTCCGCTAATCGATTTAAAATGTCAAGAGTATTATCGAGACTTCCATCATTGACTGCAATAATCTCATATTTCCCGCTAAAAGAAGCCAACACTTCCTCGACCCGCTTCAGGGTGGTTTCTGCATTTTCGGCTTCATTAAACATTGGGATGACGACTGAAAGATCCATAGTTTTTTAAGGTTACGGTTAGGATGCCCGTATCGTTAATAGAAGGCTCTGTATCCGGTCTCTTGAATCAGCCTCTACCGATTGACGATGCGGGCTTCGGCGCCAAGCTAGGACGACTTTTTGACTTTTAATTATAATTATTAGACAAAAAAAGCAAGATAAATAAATTATCTTGCTTTCATTCGGCTTCCATCTTTAACTAAGACCTTATTGTGCCCATTTGCCGTTCGGGTAATATACGCCCTGAGCATCCCATTTCTGGCCAAGATTATTAATAAACAGACTTCCGTCTGACATCTGTCTTGCCGTATCTGGTGCTGCTTGGGCCGTGAATGAATTACCGGTCAACACAAACGCACCACCAGCCCATTGCAATTTATAATCGCCTACAGGGTTTGCCTGAACTCCCCAGCTGGTCTGAAGCTCCGTCAAATTGGTTGAATAGCTACCCTTCTCTGCCCTCCGCATCTCCTGCGCCGCTGCCAGTTGTTGTAATGCGGTCTTGGCATCAGCCCTCCGTCCCCTTTGCATGTAACTTGTATAAACAGGGATTGCAATAGCGGCAAGAATAGCAACGACAGCAACGACTATTATTAATTCAATAAAAGTCAATCCCTTATTTGATCTCATTTTCTGCTCTCATCTTTTAATTATCTTTTAGGCACAAGATAAGTTGGAAAATCGGATGAAGTCCCCCATGCCCAACTGATTGAACTATCGATCGCCAAAGTTGGCGTTAAGGTCAAGCTTTTACCATTTACACTAGGGTTGATATTGGTAACAATTACAGTGATTACTCCGTTTTCATCGACAGATATTGTTTGAATTCTACTTAAGGCTGATAGTGAAACCCCCAATGTTGTCTGAATTGCAGCAAGACTCCCGCAAACCGGCCACGTACCTGCCCCTCCATTGGATGATGCGTCCTGGTAATAAGCGGCAACTGCACTTGCAACGTTACTCATACCATTCGTGACTTCCGTTAATCTTGCCTGAATTGCATACATTTGAAATGCTGGTATTGCAACAGCAGCTAAAATCCCTATGATTGCAATGACAATGAGCATTTCAATAAGAGTAAATCCTTTGCTGGATTTTCCCATAAAACATTCCTTGTCTCAATTGCAAGCCATAGTATATGTTTAGTTTTCAAACATTTGTTGGCACCCGAAAGAAATCAACTTTCTTCGGGTGCCAACGAAATCGGTTTTGACGAGCCAGGCTCCTAAAGACTTCTCTTACCTCTTCGGGAGATAAGCCGGCGGTACCGAGCTTGCAGCATCCCACGCCCATTGAATCGAAGAGTCTGCATATATGGTTGGAGATAGAACAAGGGTCAGGGTATTAACAACTGGATCAATGTTTTGAATCGTTGCAGTTATTTTGCCTAAGTTACCATCAACCGCCATTTCCTTGACCCTGGTTAATGCTTGTAACGAGACTCCTAATGACGACTGAATTGTGGTAATGGAGGTGGCATTCGGCCATGAACCTGCTCCTCCATTTGCCGCGTCCTCATAGTAAGCTGCAACCGCGCTTGCCACGTTACTCATACCGTTTGTAACTTCTGTTAATCTTGCCTTGATGGTCTGAGTACGATACATCGGGATAGCAATGGCTGCCAGAATACCTATGATGGCAATGACGATCAACAACTCGATCAATGTAAAACCTTTTTCTCTTCTTAACATAAATTTAACCTCCTTGTTATTTTTGTTGGTTAACTAATTTCAGATTTCAATGCCCCTCAGCCTTTAGACAACCTCTCGATATTCTGCCCTCTTCACCTCCTTTTGTTTCGAATGATCTTTGAATGGATGATATAGCATTTTTTGTGCCAAATGATTCACATTACAAAAGAAACCTCTCAAATTTATAAGCAGTTGATATTATTAGATTACTCTCATGTTCAAATCTCGCCCTCCTAACTTAAACTCAGCGTGCTGAAACCCTAAAGACCAAGTATGCTACCACTTTTTGTCCCATCATTGACAATTCTTGTTTTGTTCGTCTTTTAAGTTATGATTTTCTTTATTCCTAAGAGGGCGAATCCTGGCGACAAAAAAAGATGGCCTACGGGAATGGACCTTTCCATCCAGTAAAAAAGGCGTTTTATCGCCATTTCCATATCACTAAAAGAAGAAGAATAAAAATGCGGGATAAAAGACACTTTAAAGCCTTCTTTCTCCAACGTATGCTTAAAGGTAAATGGATTGAGCTCTTTTTCTGGAAACTCTCCTGTCATTGGATTTCTATACCGGAACCTCGGCTGTTCTGAAATCTTTCCGCTATTCTGAAACTCATTTACCGCCTTGTAAATCTCATTTCCAAACATTCCAGCTGTCGCTCTGGATAGAAAGGCTATTTTCAAAGAATCCATTTGGGGAAATTTATCAAGGATCATTTTTTGCCGAATCGCAAAATAAGGAAGTGGAATATCCGTGGCTCGAAGCCATGATGGGTCCACCGGCCCCTGTTCCATTCTTCGCCAAAATGCTCGTCTCTTTATTCTGCCCAAAAGAAAAAGACTGTTATTTCCATCTCTGACCAGGAATCGCCCTTCTGGCTTCAGCACGCGGTGGACTTCGTTTATAGACTGCTCCATTTCTCTTACATGTGAAAAGACTTCATTTGCCACCGCCACATCAAAGTATTCGTCAGGGTACTGAATCCTTAAACTATCGCCAAGGATAGGCTTTACACTCTTTACCTCTGCCCCGAGGTGTGAGAGTAGTTTTCCGAATAATTCAATCTTTTCAGTATTGAAATCATACCCAATCACTTCTTGTGAGCCGAATAATCCAAAAAGGGTTGCCATCATTCCAAAGCCACATCCGAAATCCAAAACAGAGGCATCCTCCGCTTTTGTGATGCTAAAAAGATACCTGCATAGATCGACATATCCATCGAACCTTATCGGATTACCGTAGCGTCCTAAGTATCGATAAAAGTAAAGAGAAAACTCTTTCTCAAGGTAGGAACGCGGAGAATTCAGGAGTTCCCGCAACCTCTCAATACCCGCTTCGTTTGAAATCCCCATAAATCTGTTCCACGGCTGGATAGTACGCTATTGTAGCTTCTCTTCTAAAGGTTGGGTTTAGTTCCGATGACTGTCCAACTGTATCCATGTCGATGATGGGCCCGTATGTTCACAAATTTTCCGTCTGATAGCAATTTTGTTGCTTCTGACCGGGTGTAATACTTTGCGAAAGATGGGTTAAGCTGATCGTAAATAATAAGTCTACGCTTCTCCGGTGACATCTTTTCAAGGATTGACAGCATATATCCTCGTAACGGCAAGGGCAACCACTGGCAAACCTTCATATATAAAATCAGCGGCCAGTACATCAGTTCGACAAAAAAAGTTAACATAAAATGCGGTAGGCGTTGCGTAAGGCGCCTGAGAGGTCCAATGAATGCAAGATACAGACCATTTCCTTCTTTACCGTATAACCAGACAAAAAAATGGCCACCGGGTCGCAACGCCTTAAAAGCTGCTTCAACTACCGGAGCAGGCTCTGGTATATGATGCAGCACTCCAATAGAAAAAACATAATCCAGATCTCCGTAAGCTTGTAATTGATCGCCAGTGAGTTTGAGACAGGTTACTTTTTCTATCCCTCCGATATTGTGGCATAAAACTTCAAAAGCATCTGAGGGCTCAATCGCAATAACATGCTTAGCTCCGGCTTCAAGCAGCACGGTAACAATCCTTCCCGTTCCGCTTCCAATTTCTGCCACCTTGCGATCCTTTATGTCTTGCGGCTCTAAAAATGGATAGAGAATATCGGAAAATAATTCCAGAGAACCATAATACCCCTCGTTATCAGAGTACCTAAGCCACTGTTCTCCGAAATCTTTAATGGTCCTGTTTTGATGAGATAAGGGCAGGGGTTGGCCTTCCTTATAATGTATTAGATTCTAACTCGCCGGTATTATACTTCATGTATCCTACCCTTTCAATCTAATTCACAAATCGAGCATAGTCGCGCTCAAAAACTCGGACGAGTTTCCCAAAACACTCAGAAATTGATTTTATACGCCAGAACCATTGTCCATTTGACCATTAATGCTACATATGCTAAAAGAACATCGATGAGTAAATCAGAAATGAGAAAGGATTCAACCCCTTATGACGTGGAAAGCAGAGTGGAAAGCTTCCACTGGTGGTTTGTAGTTAGGAGGAAACTCTTAAAATCCATCTTATCATCCATAAAAGTTCCGTTGAACTCAGTGACCCTTGACATAGGCTGCGGGACAGGTTCAAATCTGAGAGCTTTAGCCTCGTGGGGATACAATGCAGTTGGATTAGACCGATCTCCCCATGCCTTATCCCTTGTTAGAACAAAAGGAAATTTCCCTTTGCTATCAGGGGACTTAAATCAATTACCGATTAAGATGAAATCTGTTGGCTTAATTATTGCAATGGATATTCTTGAACACTTGGAGGATGATGAAAAAGGCATCCGAGAATTTTATCGGTCACTGACCAAAGGGGGCATAATCATCTTAACTGTTCCGGCCTTCGAGTTTCTCTCCGGAACTCAAGATATCGTGACAGGGCATAAAAGGAGGTACTCGGAGACAGAGATCAGAAGCAAATTAAGGAATACGGGGTTCGAAATATTGAGGTCCTCTTATTTCAATTTTTTTCTTTTCTTTCCTATCCTTCTTGGGAGACGTTTGATTCGCCTTCTCGGATTGAAGATTGAATCCGAGAACAAAATAAATTCTCCTTTGATCAATTTTTGTCTAAAAACACTTTTTTCGGTCGAACCCTACATGTTGAAATATTTTTCGTTCCCTTTTGGCGTCTCTATTTTTTGTATTGCGAGGAAAAGTTAGGAATCGCAATGGAAGGCAATTTCCACATCCTCACTAAGGAAAAACAGAAAGAAGTTTTAATTCTGATTCTTTGTCTATTCATAGGTTTTGCACTAAGGTTCTACAAATTTGACCAAAAATCTCTCTGGATGGACGAAATATATACATTTGAGGATTCAAGAGATGGTTTTAATGGCCAACTAAAATTTTACTCTGAGAACCCAACTTTCCTTCACCCTCCTCTCTTTTTCGTCCTCACGCACTTATTCTACCCCTTTCCCAAACCGGAAAGAGATCTTCGCATTATACCTTTGATCTTTGGAACGCTCTCAATTCTGATAATCTATCTCGTCTCAAGATCATTCTCCTCCTCTATTGCCCTTGTATCTACCCTTTCTCTAACTTTCATGGCCTATCATATCAGCCTGTCTCAAGACGGGCGTTCCTATTCTCTGCTCCTGTTTTTAGGACTGACAGGACTTTACTTTTTTATGAAGCACCTCAAAACACGGAAGAAAATTTACTTACTGTGGGTGGCGCTTTGTTATGCCATTCTGGTTCATACCAGCTACAGCTCCATTCCTTTCATCGTCCTGTCTCAGATTCTATGGTTTTATGAAACAAAGGAGCAGAGAAAGCTCCCCCCTCTCTCTTGTTTCTTACTCCTGAACGGCCTTATTCTCCTGTTCTGTTCTCCATGGATCATTTTCCTGGGACTCCATTATAAAGGCGAGCTGGTCGCAGATCTCCGAAATGTTCAAAACCCTCTTTCCTTTTGGAATATCTTTTACGGAGTGTTCCATGATTGGGTCCCCTATCTACCTTTGATGGTGTCTTCCGCAATTATTCTGGTTCTTTTTCCCTTTTTTTCAAAGAATAAAAGAAATGCATTCATTCTGCTGTCGATGTTTGTTTTCCCTATCGGAGGACTTTATCTGTACTGCAAGTTACTAAATATTACACATTTTGTTACCTCGAGATATTTCATTGGTTTCCTTCCTTTTTTATTAATTTCCCTTTATCTATCTTTGGACGCTCTGGAAATGAAATTTGAAAAAATCAGAGGCTTTGTGCGGTTAAAAGTTTTGTTTGTAATCCTTTTTATTGCAACTAATTTAGTAATTTTGCCTTTCTATTATCGCTCTGAGAAACAAGACTACAGAGGCGTCGTGACCTATTTGAAGGGTCAACTCAAGGATGGTGATAAGATTATCGTTGGAAATGCTCAATATATTTCTGTAATGCTGCATTATTTTGGGGTTCATCCAGCGGGACGACATCAAATCATTCCAGCCTGGAAAGTTTCGGAACAAGAATTCGAGTATCGTATGCCTTTGGTTTATAAAGGTATTCGGTTTACCATCATCTATTCCAAGTCCAATTGGTTTAGGTATTTCACTGATGGCAGTCGGTTATGGATAGCGGCAGATAAAAAGGATGCAAAGATGATCACGCAGAATCTCCACTGTCCCCTCAAGGGATATTTTGACGGAAGCTTTCTCAACTTCAACAGGTTTCCCACAGATGCTTCCATTTATCTTTTACTCTGGGATCCCAAATCTCCGGATGAAAAAGGGATTGATATGCCGATTGAGTAAAAAATGTTTGGTATCCTGTGCAAGGGCTAAGGTCATGAAGCCAGTTTGGGGAAAGTTAAAAGGCTATGGGAAGGCTTTACAACTAACGACCTTACCCAAGTGCTAAACTGGCATCTTTACCTTTGCCATCACCTAAAACCCTTATGAGTAACTCAAAACAAAAAGAAATTCTCATCCTTGTTCTTTGCCTCCTCGTAGGTTTTGTCCTCAGATTCTACGCCTTCGACAAAAAATCTTTATGGATGGATGAAATCCATACCTATAATGATTCGAGAGATGATTTTAGGAATCAACTGAAATTTTACAAAAGCAATCCCACTTTTTTGCACCCTCCGCTTTTTTTTATTCTCACCCATCAATTTTATCCTTTCCATAAACCTGAAAGAGATCTCCGTGTTATTCCTTTGATCTTTGGAACCCTTTCCATCCCAATGATTTTTTTCCTTGCGAGATCATTCTCTGCTGACATCGCCCTCCCCTGCACACTTTCTTTAACTTTTATGGCCTACCACATCAGCCTCTCCCAGGATGGACGTTCCTATTCCTTACTCATGTTTCTTGGAATGGCCGGACTCTATTTTTTTATGAAACACTTGATGACTTCAAAGAAAGGATATTTGGTGCTGGTTGCATTTTTCTTCGGGGCATTATTTCATACGAGTTACAGCTCAGTTCCATTTCTTGCCATATCCCAAATTATGTGGCTTTATCGGGTCAGGGAAGATAATCTTAAACCTGCTTTATCCTCCTTTTGTATTTTGAATGGCTTGACCCTCTTTTTTTGTCTCCCTTGGATCACGTTTGTTTTTGCAAATTATAGGGGTGAAATGATCATGGATCCCTTTCATACGGAAAGCGTGGGTTCTTTCTGGTATATTCTGTATGGTGTATTCAATGACTGGGTGCCTTACCTCCCTCTAATGATTATCTCTTTCGGTTTGCTTGGCCTTTTCCCTTTTTTTTCCAAATGCAAAAAGAATTCTATTATTCTCTTGTCCATTTTCTTCTTACCCATTGGGGGTCTTTACCTTTATTGCAAGCTTCTGAATGTCAGGCATTTCATTACTTCAAGATATTTCATCAATTTTCTCCCTCTCTTCATCATCACTCTGTATCTATCACTCAATACTATCCAAACCAGGCTTATATGGTTTAAGAAATATCTACGTTTTGGACCATTATTTCTTACTCTTTTTATCGCATCCAATCTTGCCATCTTACCTTTCTACTACCGTTCCGAAAAGCAGGATCTCCGAGGATTAACAGATTATTTGAAGAACCAACTCCAACAAGGAGATAAAATATTTGTTGAGACTCCGGGATACATTCCAGGCATCCTTCATTACGTGGGGGTACGCCCAGAAGACCGACACCATAGGGTTCATATTTTGAAGGATGGCGAAAAAGAGATTGGGGTAAAAAAATCCTTCAGTTACCGAAATAGAACCTTCACGATCTATTATTCTAAAACCTGCTGTACCCAGTACGTTGCAGACGGAAGCCGCCTGTGGATCATCGTATCAAAATGGGGAGCAAAGAAGCTTAAGGAAAGTTCTCCATGCGTACTCAAAGGATATTTTGACGGAAGCTTTCTCAATTTCAACAGGTTTCCGGATGACGCTTCCATGTATCTTTTTTTCTGGGATCCTAATTCGCCGGAAGAAAAAGGAATTGATATGCCGATTGAATGAAAAATCTTTGGTATCGGTGGGAAGGGCTAAGCCCATGAAGCCAGTTTGGGCAAAGTTAAAAGGGGATGGGAAGGCCTTATGCCTAACGACCTTAGCCAACTACTAAACCGGCATCTTTACCTTTGCCGTCACCTAAAACCCTTATGAGTAGCTCAAAACGAAAAGAAATTCTTATTCTTATCGTCTGCCTGCTTATAGGTCTCGCCTTAAGATTTTATACGTTTGACCACAAATCCCTCTGGATCGATGAGATCCATACCTTTAACGAATCACGAGATGGTCTTAAAGACCAACTGAAATATTACCAAGAGAATCCAGCGAACCTTCATCCTTCCCACTTCTTCATCCTTACCCATCAGTTCTATCCTTTTCCGAAACCGCAAAAGGACCTTCGTATTTTCCCTTTAATCTTTGGAATCCTATCTATTCCCACGTCTATTGTTTTGAAGGGATATTTTGATGGGAGTTTTGCAAGTTTCAGAAGGTTTCAAGACGATGCTTCAATGTTTCTTTTCTTGTGGGATCCTAAATCTCCAGGAGTAAAAGGAATTGACATTCCGATTGCTTGAAATAATTTATGTATTCAGTATGAATAAAGGCATCACTTTGGAAAAACCATCTTTGATATTCATTTGCTAGAATTTTGCACATACTGATTCTATTTTGTTTTGATCCAGTATTTAAATGCGGTTACATAGAGTCAACTTCAAAAAAATGACAAAATATACAAACCTTCAGCATCATCGGGTTAGAATGAGATTTTTCTTTTTGCACCTTAACAAGGTCAATCTCTTTATCTTTCTTTCCCTTATCTTTCTTACGATGACAGCCTATTGGGAAGTGCGTCGTAATGACTTCATCAACCTCGATGATAATCTTTATGTCACAGAGAACTCACACGTCCAAAAAGGGATCACCCTCAAAGGCATCTTTTGGGCCTTTACCTCGACTGAAAATGGCCAGTGGCATCCCATCACATGGCTTTCCCATATGATCGATTATCAATTTTTTGGTCTGGATGCGCGTGGACATCACATGACCAATCTTTTGCTTCACATCATTAACACGCTCCTCCTGTTTATTTTACTTTACCGGATGACGGCAGCTGCGTGGCAAAGCGGCTTTGTGGCTGCACTATTTGCCCTCCATCCTCTCCATGTTGAGTCGGTTGCATGGATTTCGGAACGAAAAAACGTCCTGTGTGCCTTTTTCTGGATCTTAGCGCTAATGACTTATTTCCGTTATGTGAAAAATCAAACAAAGCGCTGGCGTCTATTGCTCCTTCTTTGTTTCATTTTTGCCGTCATGGCGAAGTCAATGGCTGTCACCCTTCCTTTCGTTCTCCTTCTTCTGGATTATTGGCCTCTGAGCCGGATGGAGCTAAAGGAAACAGACCATATTCCAATCCTATTCGCTTCTCCGTCGCTGACTCTGATGAACCGGAACATTTCCATTGTGAAACTCCTTTCCGAAAAACTCCCTTTATTCTCCGTGTCTGCCGTGATAAGTCTATTTACTATCTTTACCAACTACAGAGTAGGCTCACTCACATCAGTTGATAAGCTCTCATGGATGGTTCGATTTCAGAATGCCGCTGTTTCCTATGTGGGGTATATTTCAAAAATGTTCTGGCCTAGTCCTTTAGCTGTGCTCTATCCGCATCAAATTAAGCTACCATTTTGGCATGTGGCATGGGCTGCTTCCATATTCTTGATCATTACGGTTCTGGTATTGCTTGTTAAAAAGAAACGCCCATATTTGGTCGTAGGATGGATGTGGTATGTCGTGACACTTTTGCCAGTTATTGGTCTCGTTCAGGCAGGGATACAGAGGATGGCTGATCGATTTGCGTATATCCCAATGATCGGCCTGCTTATCATCGTCGTCTATGGATGCGCTGACATTGTAAATAAGTGGCACTTATCAAAGGCCGTTTTATCTGGAGCGTGCGGTTTGGTGCTTTTAATATTGATGCTTTGTACCAAATCACAGGTAATACTTTGGCGTAATAGTATTACGCTATTTGAACATACTTTGAGTGTGACTGCCAATAATTATTTAATCTACAATAACCTGGGAGTTACTCTCGCAAGACAAGGAAAAGATCAGAAGGCATTTTTACAATATCAAAAGGCTTTAGAGATCAATCCCCGTTATGCTGATGCTCACTATAATCTGGGGAAGCTCCTTGCGCGGCAAAGCAAGGACGAAGAAGCGATGGTTCAGTTTATGGAATCTTTACGGATTAAACCAGAGAAAAAAGAAGCACACAATGATTTAGGCGTCATCTTGAATAAACACGGGAGGATTCAGGAAGCGGTTTTCCATTTTGCTCAAGCAATCCGCATTGATCCAAATTACAGAGAAGCCCATTTTAATATGGGAGCCATTTTATTCCAACATGGAAAATATGGAGAAGCAGTTCCTTATTTTAATGAGGCCCTCCGGATCAATCCGTCAAATGCAGGAGTTCACAACAGTCTTGCAGCTACCCTGGCGGCCACAGGGAAAATTGATGAAGCCATCATCCACTATCATCAAGCCCTGCAGATTGACAACGACTATGCAGATGCTCATTATGATTTAGGATCGCTTCTCAACCGGCTAGAAAGGCGAAAAGAGGCTATAGTACAGTACGATGAAGTTCTCCGGTTACAGCCTTCCGATGCGCACGCACATTATGAACTTGCAGTGATCCTTAACCGCGAAGGAAAGCGCCAGGACGCTATCGTTCACCTTTCCGAAGCCTTACGAATCATTCCAAATTATGAAGAAGCACATCTTGCCTTGGGAGAGATATATTTAGAAATGAAAAAGAAAAATTTGGCCTATAATCAATACCGGATTCTTCGCACTCTAAACAAAGATCTATCAAATATTTTATATCAGAAGATTTCTAATTTTCAGAAGTAAAAGTAAAGCGCTATTTTATCCATTCTTTCAATAAAATAGTACGTAAAAATGATCTGATTGTTTCAAAACGTAGGATGATAATGTGAAAGCCAGAGTTCCCAAACAAGGAGGGTCCAAAGTTTCTTTCTATTATCCTTCTTGTTCTCAAGATGATCCTGAAGAAGGGCCGTCACAAATTCAGGATTGAGGAAGCCCTCCTTTTTTATTCGATCGGGGGAAAACAAGTCTTCGAATAACTCCCTCAATGGTCCTTTTACCCATTTAGCAATGGGTACGCCAAACCCTTTCTTGGGCCTGTTAATAACTTTGTCAGGAAGCCAATTCTTCATCGCCTTTTTCAAAATATATTTTGAAGTCAACCCCTTCAATTTCAATGTGGAGGGAAGATTCATCACAAACTCAACCAATTCATGATCGAGGAAGGGGGCTCTCACTTCCAGAGAAGACGCCATACTGGCACGGTCTACCTTAACCAGAATAGCTTCCTGGAGATACAGTCTCATATCGAGATATTGAAGCTTTGTTAATCGATCCTCGCAAGGATATTCTTCTCCATATGACAAAATTTCCTCAACCAAATGATCCCGATTGAAGCGCTGTCGGATCTCTGGGGATACCACTTTTTCATCTTCTAACAATGCGAAGGAGCCAAGCCAAACTGAATTTCTTATCCCATCCGGATAACCTATCCCGGAGAGAAATTTTTTCACCTTAAAATCGAAGCTGATATTATTGTCGGATACAGGAAGCAAATCTGCTGCACGGCGAATCATTGGATGGAAGATTCTCAAAAAGCGCTCATATCGATTAGCATATTTATGAGCCAGATAGGTTGGATATCCCGCAAACAGCTCATCGCCTCCGTCTCCACCCAAGGCAACCGTGACGTGTTCACGAGTGAATTTGGAAAGAAGATAGGTTGGCAAGATAGAAGCGTCTGCCATGGGCTCGTCCAAAATATCAGGCAGGCTGGGGACGATGTTAAGTAAATCAACAGGGGTCATAATTTGTTCATGATGCTCGGTACCAATATATTTCGATGCTAACCATCCATATTTCGATTCATCGAAAGAGGGGTCTTCAAAAGCAATTGAAAAAGTTTTTATCTTTCCAGGAACCTCTTTTTGAGCCAGGGCCGTGATGGCACTTGAATCGATCCCACCGCTCAGAAAAACACCTAATGGGACGTCACTGATGAGACGGCGTTTGACGGACTCCTTGAGAAGCTCCATCATTCTTAGTTCCGCCTCGGCTTCTGAAAGATTTTTTCCATCCTTCTGATAATCAAAAAGGGACCAATATTGCCTGATCTCTATCCCTTTCTTATCCCAGATGAGGTACGAGGCAGCCGGAAGTTTTTTAGCGTCCTTAAAAATGGTATGAGGGCAAGGAATAAACTCAAAAAACAAATACTTCATAAAAGAAACATGATCTACCTCTCTGGAAAAGGAAGGGTAGGCCATAATCGCTTTCAACTCAGAAGCGAAAAGGAAGGTCTCATTGACGAAGCTATAATAAAGCGGTTTCTTACCTAGACGGTCCCTTGCCAATACCAGTCGATCCCCCTTTTCATCCCAGATTCCGATAGCGAACATCCCATTGAAATATCGGAAGCAATCTTCCTTATACTCCTCATATGCATGAACAATTACCTCCGTATCCGAACAGGTGCGGAATAGATGCCCCCTGCCCTTCAATGCTTCTCTCAATTCGTCAAAATTGTAGATCTCTCCATTAAAAATCACCCATACTGTTCCGTCTTCATTCGGTAATGGCTGATGTCCAGTCGTCAAATCGATGATGCTGAGACGTTGATGTCCAAAGAAGACGAAGGGGCCTTTCTCATCCAGGGGACGGACGTATTCTCCTGCCTCATCCGGGCCCCGATGAATGAGAACGTCCCGCATTTTTCTTAGGATTTCAAATTCGGGAATAGCTGCTGCCTTTGTGGTGAGAAACCCGACAATACCGCACATATTTCTAAACCCTGTTCGCTCCGCTCGAAATTGGAATAATGGAATCGTGGGATGATGGAATATTGGGCAACCCTAAGAAAACTGGAATAAAGGAATAGTCGAATTTTGGGTAGAAACGATGCAACCCAACTTCTTATCACCATTATTTCCCATCATTTCATTGTTCGATAGCTTCAAAATTTCAGTCTTTTTCCCCATCGTTCCATTATTCCATCATTCCAGAATAAATGACTATGGTATCGTTTCCTTAATTTGATAGGTGACTTTTCCCTGAGATTCATAGTATGTTCGAGTTAGTATTTCAGCCAAAAAACCCATAAGGATTGAAAGGAAGCCCAGCATGAGAAGAAGGACACACAACAACGGGAGAGGGGTCAAAATGAATGATACTTCTTTGAATAGTTTCAGGTATACGGCAAATCCTCCTGATAAAAAACCGCCTAAAATCATGAGAAGACCCAATCCACCAAAAACATAGATGGGTTTCTGGGAATAAGACAAAAGGAACTTGACTACCATCAGATCTAAAATGACCTTGAAGACCCTACTCATTCCATACTTCGATGAACCGGACCCCCTTGGAAAATGGCGAACCGGAATTTCTGAAACGCGGGCTCCAATCCACTGGGCGTATATCGGGATGAACCGATGCATTTCGCCGTAGAGTCGAATATTTTTCAAAATGTCTTTACGATAGGCTTTGAGAGTACATCCATAGTCGTGAAGATGAACGCCTCCAATCCATGATATGATTTTATTGGCAAAAATGGAGGGTAATCGGCGAGTTAGAAAGGGGTCCTTACGGCGTTTCCGCCATCCACTTACCACATCATATCCTTCTCCAATCTTACCAAGAAGAGGAAGAATATCCTCCGGATCCGTCTGGAGGTCACCATCCATCGGAATGATGATATCCCCTTTGGAGAAATCGATTCCAGCGCTAAGTGCTGCGGTTTGTCCGAAATTCCGTGAAAAACTAACGATCTTTACGTTTGGATTCTTCTCCCTAAGATCGAGCAGAATTTCCAAAGTCCCGTCTGAGCTTCCGTCATCGACAAAGATCACTTCATAAGGCTTTCCCGCCTTTTTTAATGCCGTCATCAATTTCTCGTATAGCATGGAGAGATTCCCTTCTTCGTTATAGACCGGAATCAAAATGGATAGAGTCTCATTTAATCTACCATTCATTCGCCTTGTCCCTCGTTTCCCTTAAAATTGGAAGGATCTCTCTTGCTTTTGTTATTTCTCAAGAAGTTCTCAACTTCCGACTAATGTGTTGAAAAATTTGCCTTATTATTATATTCTTCCAAAAGAGAAGTCAAGGACTTAATGAAGGGGGTATCCCCCCGGACTAAGAATGAAGACCATCAAATCTGTTTCTATTGAAAAAGTCGTAAAACTTTCAATTGCTGTGATCATGATGATTGTTACTATTCTCACGGTATTTGGAGCAGCCTCTTATTTTTATTTCACACACGATCTACCAAGCATCGAAACGTTGAGGACTTACAAACCATCGAGCATTACAAAAATATTTTCTGAAGATGGGGAAGTCATCGGTGAGTTTTTCTATGAAAAAAGAGAGGTTGTCCCTCTGGACAGAATTCCAAACTATCTGATTCAAGCCTTTGTCGCCGGAGAGGATGCAAGATTCTTCCAACACAAGGGTTTAGATTATGTGGCCATCCTTAGGGCCCTTTTCAGAAACATTTTTTCCGGAGAGATTGTTCAGGGAGGAAGCACCATTACCCAACAGGTGGTGAAATCCCTTCTGCTCTCCCCTGAAAAAAGCTTCGCGAGAAAGATCCGAGAGGCTATATTGGCATACCAGATTGAAAAATACCTTACCAAGGAAGAAATTCTCTTTTTATATCTGAACCAAATCTATCTGGGTCATGGGGCCTATGGGGTGGCGGCAGCGGCGGAAAGTTATTTCGGAAAGACGGTTGAAGAATTAAATTTAGCGGAGTGTGCTGTGCTTGCAGGGCTTCCTCAGGCCCCAAGCAAAAACTCTCCGTACCAGCATCCCGAACAGGCAAAAAAGAGACAAATCTATATTCTCAATCGAATGGCCGAGGAAGGTTTCATTACCTCAAGTGAGGCAAGTAAAGCCAGTAAAACTCTGTATGTCATCCGAGGTGAAGAGAAACCTTCTGTCGAAAACGCACCGTATTTTGTAGAATACGTAAGACGTTATGTCGAAGAGAAATATGGGAAAGATGCCCTTTACAAAAATGGCCTTCAGGTTTTTTCCACGATCGATCTTAACTTTCAGAAAACCGCTGAACAGGTGGTGGAAGCTGGATTAAAGGAGATAGAAAAAAGGGAAAAATATCCATCGGCTGATATGCCATTAGCGCCAGAAGGCGCCCTTATTTGTTTTGATTTGGAAACTGGATATGTCAAGGCAATGGTAGGAGGAAGAGATTTTAGAAAAAGTCAATTTAATCGCGTGATCCAAGCCCGCAGGCAAACCGGGTCTGCCTTTAAACCCATCGTTTATGCCTCCGCCCTCGATAAGGGTTTTACACCCTCCTCTGTCATCGTGGATTCTCCGATCATTTTTGAATGGGGAGACAAAAAATGGAAACCCAAGAATTTTGAAGGAACATTTTCTGGACCGATTACCTTGAGGAACGCCCTCACACATTCCGTCAATGTTGTGACCGTGAAGATCGCGCGAGAGGTCGGCACTGATTATATCAAGAGTTATGCGCAGAAATTGGGGATATCCTCGCCTCTTCATAACGACCTTTCCATGGCTCTTGGTTCTTCTAGTATCTCTCTTTATGAATTGACCAAAGCTTATTCCGTATTTGCCAATCAAGGGAATCTCTTTAAGCCTATTTTTATCAAAAGGATCTTGGATAGGGACGGAAACCTCTTAGAAGAAAATCTGCCTCCTTTCTATTCTGAAGCATCCTCGAAGGAAGAACAAATAATTGCGCCCCAGACTGCCTTCTTAATGACCTATCTTTTGGAAGGTGTTGTCAAACAAGGAACGGGTTGGAGAGCCCGATCGCTGGGCAGACCAGTAGCTGCAAAAACAGGGACAACGGACCAATTTATGGATGCTTGGTTTATTGGCTACACCCCTGAATTGATCACCGGGGTGTGGGTAGGTTTCGATGAAGAGCGATCACTCGGCGAAAATGAGACAGGCGCACGAGCAGCCTCCCCGATCTGGGTCGCTTTTATGTCAAAGATATTGAAAGATAAACCTCTGAAAGACTTCCCTGCTCCTGAGGAGGGGATAGAATTTATGAAGATCGACCCCAAAACAGGTCAGCTCAGTTCAGAGAAGGACGGCATCCTTGAATGCTTCAGGGAAGGAACAGGACCCACACAAAAAGATTCCTCGCCAATAAAGCCCACAACAGAATTTTTTAAATACGATTTCAATTTCTCAATGAAACCTTAATAATTTTTAATGATTCCCTGAATTTTCGAAACTTTTCTCAGGTGGCCATGAAAAAACTGAACTCAGGTATTTTGGAATAACGCGGCTTGGTGCCGAAGAGGGGACTCGAACCCCTACAGGGACTACTCCCCACTAGACCCTGAATCTAGCGCGTCTACCAATTCCGCCACTTCGGCCTGTGTTTAAAATAGCAAAGTGCATGGCGCATAGCGCAAAAAAAGACCGTAATCCATTGATTGAATTTCATCGGGTATTATTTTAGTATAAAATCGGGTTGGAGATCAACTCTCAAGATAATTTTTTGTGCTTTTTGTCATGGAAATTATAAAGGGAATTCAAAATCTAAAGAGACCCTTCCGAAACCCTGTTGTCACACTGGGGAATTTCGATGGGGTGCACTTGGGCCACCAACAGATCTTCAAGAGGGTGAAAGAGGAAGCATCCAAAATTCGTGGGCAAGGAGTGGTCATCACTTTTGAGCCCCATCCCCTCAAAGTGCTTGCACCCGAAAAGTTCCTGCCCCTGCTGACGCCGTTTAGAAAAAAGATGATGCTGATCGAAAAATCGGGAATCGAGATCGTACTCTGCATCGAATTCTCGTTAACATTTTCAGAGATTGCCTCCTCCGAATTCATCAAGAGTATTCTGGTAGAAAAAGTAAAGGTGAAGAAGGTCATCATTGGATATAATTATCATTTCGGCAAGGGACAAGGAGGAGACGCGCAAATCCTTCGAGAGGCGGGAAAGGTTTTTGATTTCGGGGTCGAGGTTGTGGAGCCATTGAAAGTTGGCCAAACGATTGTCAGCAGTTCAAAGATAAGAACTCTCATTCAAACGGGAGAAGTAGAAGAGGCCTCGAAGTTATTGGGAAGAGATTATCCGATCATTGGAAAAGTAGTGGAAGGGGAAAAAAGAGGAGGAACTTTAGGTTTTCCTACAGCAAATTTGGAAATTTCAGATGAGCTTTATCCCAAGACGGGAGTCTACGCCGTGGAGGTGGTATGCCATCAACAACGTTTCAACGGCCTCGCCAATATCGGGTCAAATCCCACTTTTTCCACTCAAATCGGCAAAAGACAAGAACCATTTTCCCTGGAGGTGCATATTTTGAATTTTAACCAGGAGATCTATGGAAAGGAAATCGAGGTTCGTTTTAAAAAAAGAATTCGAGCTGAAGTCCGATTTGAATCTCCCTCGCTCCTTATTGAACAGATTAAGAGAGATATTCAGTGGGCGCAGGAAAATGTATTTTCAAGACATGAATAATGAACAATGGGCAATGAACAAAAGAGGTCATGCACCTGGTAGCTTATCGTTCAATGTTCATCGTCCTTAATCAATGGATCAGCCTGCCTATTCTCCTCCATTTTATCTCACCCCATCTCCAAATTTCCCATATCTCCCAAAAATTTGGACCTGAATAGTAGATAACGAATGCTCTTCCGATCACGTCATTGTTAATATTGACAAACCCCCAAAAGCGACTATCCTGACTGTTATCACGGTTATCCCCCATGACGAAGAGAGAGCCTTCAGGGATTCTTATCGGGCCAAAGTCCTCCAACGAAGGTCTGGCCAGTATAAAATGGCCCCATGGGTCATTCATCAACTTGTCGTTAACGTAAATTTTGTTGTTAATGATCTCCACTTTTTCACCTTCCAATCCAATAACCCTCTTAATAAAATCTTTTGACCGGTCTTTTGGAAAAATGAAGACGATGATATCCCCTCTCCCCGGTTTCTTATACTGACAAAATTTGATATTGGTATAAGGAATTCTTATTCCATAAATAAATTTATTAACCAGGATATGGTCGCCCACCAGCAACGTCGGCTCCATTGAACTTGATGGAATCTTGAAAGCCTGAACAATGAAAGCGCGGATAAAAAGAGCGATCAGCACAGCGATGACAATCGGCTCCACATATTCCTTGATAAACTTTTTTCTCTCCATGATCTCCTCGATATGTCAGAAATAATACCCCTTTTTCTTTCTCATAAGGTGGGGGACAATTCATGGTTCTTCAATTGGTTTTTTATCAGAACAAATTTGCTGATACGTTTCAGGTCTCCTGTCCTTCAAGAAGGGCCACTCCTTCCTTGTCTGATCAATGTTTTTTAGATCAATTTCAACCAAGGCAATGCTGTCTTTCATCCCTGTCGGTTTATCCAGTAATTCTCCCTCTGGGGAAATACAAAAAGACCTCCCGTAAAAATCTTGTTTCTCCTCGCTCCCCACCCGATTCACTCTGAAACTGTAAACCCCGTTGGCGACGGCATTGCTCGAGATCGCCGTTTCCCATTTCCGTTGTGAAGCAAAAGCAGCGGCGGTAGGACAAAATAATATCTTGGCTCCTTTTAGTGCCAATATTCTTGGTCCTTCTGGAAAGAAGTTGTCCCAACAGATCTGGACACCAATGGGTGCGAACTTGGTCTTAAAGACAGGAAACCCATGATTTCCTGATGAAAAATAATATCGCTCTTCCCAAAGCGGAATCTGAGGGACATGAATCTTTCTATAACTTCCCAAAATCTCTCCATCCGCATCGATCACGATTGCCGAATTGTAAAAAGAATCTTCTTCGATTTCGAAAATAGGACAGACCAGAACGACCTTATTCTCTCCGGCTAACCTTTGCATTCTTGTAATCGTGGGGCCATCCATCTTTTCAGCCAGAGAAAAGTAGCGTTTGTTCATCTCTCTCGGAAACCAATGGGTCGTGAAGAGCTCTTGGAAACAGATGAGGTTGGCACCTCTTTCCGTAGCGATTTGAGCAAATTTAACCGCCTTTTCAATATTTCGCTCTTTCTCCTCAGAACAGGAGATCTGGATCCCTGCCAATTTGATCAAGATTTTCCCTTTCCCCGGCGCATGGAAAATTTGGCAAATGCTAACAAAGTTAAGATAGCGTGTCAAGGTTCCGGGGGGCATTATTTTTGCTATTGCTTTTTTTAACAATAAATTTATAATGATAGCGTTTATTCCTTCCTTATTTCACAAGCTGTGGGCGAGTGATTAACACTTTTTTTAGGGGTGTCGCTAAAAAAGAAATGAGAATCTTAGTCATCGAAGATGAAAAAAAGGTTGCCAATTTCATTAGGAAAGGACTGGAAGAGGAACATTACGCGGTGGATAATGCCTATGACGGGGAATCAGGCCTTTACATGACAGAAGTGAATGAATACGATTTGATCGTTCTTGACCTCATGATCCCGAAGATCGATGGACTGGAGGTGCTAAAAAGGATCCGAGGGAATCGAAACAACGTCCCCATATTGGTGTTGACTGCCAGGGATAGCGTCGAAGATACTGTGCGGGGACTGGACGCCGGTTGCGATGATTATTTGACGAAGCCGTTTGAATTCTTGGAATTCTTGGCCAGAATCCGTGCTCTGTTACGCCGCGAGAAGTTAGATAAGGAACCTGTCTTGAAAATAGCTGATTTAACCCTGTCTCTCGTCACCCATAAGGTGATGCGAAAGGGGAAGGAAATTGAACTCACGGCGAAGGAATATTCTCTCTTAGAGTATTTTATGAGAAATCCGGATAAGGTCCTCACCCGGACCATGATTTCCGAACATGTCTGGGATTACCATTTCGACTCGGTGACCAATGTGATCGATGTCTATGTAAACTATCTCCGAAGAAAGATCGACAGGGAATTTGAACCCAAACTGATCCATACGATTCGAGGGGTCGGCTATATCATGAAAAGGGCCTAAATGCATTTCAGAAGTCTTCGATTTAAACTTACCCTTTG
Organism: uncultured delta proteobacterium; assembly: GCA_963765435.1. GTDB lineage: Bacteria > Desulfobacterota > BSN033 > BSN033 > UBA1163 > UBA1163. The sequence continues at coordinate 450,997 of CAVXWK010000001.1, read as the reverse complement.
GTATGTCTTGATATTAGGAGTTCTATTAGTCTCCTTTAGTGCTTTTTTATATTTCACCCTCTCAAAAAGTCTTCATCGAGATGTGGATAGTAAATTGAGGTCTCTTGCTGAATTCATCGCCTCGGAATCGTCGTCTCCCTTATCGAAATTTGGCTTCGGAAATATCGACCAAGCTCTTGAAACGTCCATGAACCTAAAACCAATTGGCAAATTCATTCAGGTCTTGGATGAATCGGGAAACGTTGGCCGGAAGTCTGATAATCTAAAAAACGTTCAACTCCCGATCAGTTTAAGTACGCTGAAGAATGCTTCCGAGGGTTTGATCACCTTTGACACGAATCGTTCTATTGGAAACACTCCCTTGCGAATTATCACCTTCCCTGTGGTTGAAAATGGTCGCGTTACTAAAATTGTCCAAATCGCCTCTTCTTTGGAGGAGGTCGAGGATGCCCTTAACGCCCTGTTTATCATCTTAATGGTCACTGTCCCTTTAGCCCTCATGGTGGCCATTCTGGGGGGACAATTCCTCGCCCATAAGGCATTGAAGCCTGTTGATGATATCACTCAAACGGTACGAATGATCACCTCCCAAAACTTGAACCAAAGGATTAGCCCTCCCAAAGTAAAGGATGAAATATCGCGATTGATTGAGACCTTCAATGAGATGATCTCCCGGCTTGATCAATCCTTCCGACAAATGAAGCAGTTTAGCTCCGACGCTTCGCATGAACTAAAAACTCCTTTAACCATTCTTAAAGGAGAAGCCGAGGTGATGCTTCGAAAGGAAAGGTCCTCCCAAGAATATCAGCAAACCTTGAAGAGCAACTTGGAAGAAATTAATCGGATGTCACAAATTGTTGAAGATCTCTTGCTTCTTTCAAAAGCGGATACTGGAGAAATAAGGTTGAATAAGGAAGATATTAATCTGACGGAGATCCTCACCGACGTTGCCGCTCAAATGGATCTATTAGCGAAATCCAAGAGACTCCATCTATCCACATCGAATCATCAGCAGGGTATTTATATTTTCGCGGATGCTTTGCGGATGAGAGCGTTACTTATAAACTTGATTGAAAATGGGATCAAATATACTGAGGAAGGAGGTTCTGTACATATCACCCTCCAGGAAGAATACCCAGCCCCTGTGAGAAACCAATTGGATCGACTAGAAGGAGAGACGGAAAAGTTTGTTAGAATCATCGTATCGGATACTGGAATTGGAATTGCCAAGGAGGACCAGGAAAAGATATTTAACCGTTTCTTTCGGGTGGATAAAGCCCGGTCGCGAGAGCAAGGAGGAAGCGGCCTTGGCCTTAGCATTTGCAAATGGATCGTCGAAGCTCATCAAGGTGAAATCCGGGTGGAAAGTGAATTAGGAAAAGGAAGTACGTTTATCGTTAAATTGCCCCTCTCTTCGCCTCGAATGATGAATTGAAATCTGCCTCTGGACCCCCACACGGCCAGGGTTCGTTCTCCTGCCGGAAAAATTCTTTTACATCCCTTAAATGATGCTCTCGGTTACGAGGCCCCATTTCGTGCAATGAACCACGGACAATAAACCGAAAAGATAATGCATTATTCGTCGTTTATCGGTAATCCTCATCGTCTCTAAGTATCACCGGTGGCCTTTACTCCCGCCGATCGACGCAACCTGTTTTCTGCAAAATTTTACAGGATGAGTTCGTTATCCCTGCCCTCCCCCCTGGCGGGGGCAGGGATTATCGGGTTATTTTCTAAATAATATCGGTTAATTATTAGCCAATTGTACCTTTTTTTTGCACTATTTTGTAAGAGGAAGAATGTAAAAATTACCAAACTTAATAGAATTCCACAAGTTAGAAATAGGCAAAAATTGGCACTCATTTTGCTATAGATACTTTACTCTTGACAAAAATTTATCTTTTTGAATATTGTAAACTATTCTGGAAACTTAAGAGGAGGCAAGATTGGCAGAGCGATTAGGTGAACTTCTCATAAAACGGAATTATATCACTCCCGACCAACTGAAGAGGGCTTCAGAGGAACAGAAACTAAAGGGGGGCCGCTTAGAATCCAACCTGGTCAGATTGGGATATATTAAGGAGGACGAATTATTATCTTTTCTCAGCGCCCAATACAGAGTTCCTTCTGTCAAAATTTCAAAAATGGAAATCAATCCAACCGTAATCAAATTAATTCCTTCCAGCCTTTCAAAAAAGTATTTCATCATCCCCATCAATAGAATGGGTCCTAAATTGACCCTGGCGATGGCCGATCCCAGCAATATTGTGGTGATCGATGAAATTAAATTTATGACCGGCTTCAATGTCGAACCCGTCGTGGCCTCGGAGACGGAGATTATCGATGCGATAAAGAAATATTATGGAGGGGGTGGAAACGTCGCGGGATTGGGAAGCATTTCCTTCGAGGCGAGAGATTATGATCTCAACGATGCAAAGGACGACGCCCTGGGTGACGGCATCTCGCTTGATGACGACGTGGTTGATGTGGATGATTTTGATAAACTGGTTCATGGGGCAGTGGATAATGTCGAAGTTGTGGATAGTCAAAATCTTGAGGATTCCATGGATATGGAGGGTCCGATCATCAAGATCGTCAATGGCATTCTGATCAAAGCCATTAAATTGGGGGCGAGCGATATCCATTTTGAGCCTTACGAGAGGACTTTCCGAGTGAGGTATCGAATCGACGGCGTGTTGAGGCGGGATATGTCGCTTCCCATCCAAATCAAAAATGCGATGACCTCACGCTTAAAAATCATGGCGAAATTAGACATTGCTGAAAAACGACTCCCCCAGGACGGAAGAATTAAGTTACGGACGGGAAAGGGAAGGGAAATGGACTTTCGGGTCTCTTCCATCCCTACCCTTTTTGGGGAAAAGGTTGTCCTTCGTTTATTAGATAAATCGGCTCTGCAATTGGACATGACAAAACTGGGATTTGAAGAATCTTCCCTGGCTGATTTAAAGGCTGCGATCCACAAGCCCGTTGGAATGATCCTGGTGACCGGACCAACCGGAAGCGGAAAGACGACCACTCTCTATTCTGCCTTATCGGAATTAAACAAAGAGACCGATAATATTATCACGGCAGAAGATCCCATCGAATATAATTTTATGGGAATCAATCAGGTCCAGATGCACGAAGAGATTGGGCTCACCTTTGCCTCTGCCCTGCGTTCCTTCCTCCGTCAAGACCCTGACATCATCATGGTCGGCGAGATTCGAGATTTCGAAACTGCTCAGATCGCGGTTCAGGCCGCCCTAACCGGGCATCTTGTCCTCAGTACCGTTCACACCAATGACGCCCCGGGGACGATCAATAGATTAATTGATATGGGAATCGAACCGTTTTTAATTTCCTCAGCCGTCGTATTAATCCTGGCCCAGCGGTTAATTAGAAAAATCTGTATGGATTGCAGAGAACCCGTCAAAGTTCACCCTCAACTCTTAATCGATTTGGGAATTCCGCCTGATGAAGTGAAATCCATCCAGGTCTATAAAGGGAAAGGGTGCTCCATCTGCAATAATACCGGATACAAGGGCAGACTTGGTCTCTATGAAGTAATGCCTATGAAGGAGGAGGTTAAGGAGCTTGTCTTATCGCGGGCTTCCAACTCTGAAATTAAGAAGGAAGCCATCCGATTAGGAATGAAAACGTTAAGGCAAAGTGGAGTTACGAAGATTAAAGACGGGGTGACGACGATTGAGGAAGTTCTTCGGTCAACGATCGAAGATCGATAAGCCGCCAAAGGGAATATTGGGGGAAAAGGAATATGATTGAATTACAAAAATTGCTTGAAATCGTCATTGAGAAAAAGGCTTCGGATTTACACATCACGACAGGGGCTGCTCCTCAATTCCGGATTGACGGAAAGCTGGGGAGCTTCGATGATACCGTCCTGACAGCAACCGATACGAAAAGACTCTGTTATAGTGTATTAACCGATGCACAGCGCCATAAGTTTGAGGAGGAGTGGGAATTAGACTTTTCATTCGGAATTAAAGGATTGAGCCGATTCAGAGGGAATGTCTATATGCAGCGGGGTGCCGTGGCGGGAGCCTTTCGGGCGATTTCTTTCGACATCCTCAATTTTTCTGATCTGGGAATTCCCTCCATTGTCAATGAGCTGCTTAAGAAACCCAAAGGCCTTGTCTTAGTGACCGGTCCCACGGGAACTGGAAAATCAACGACCTTAGCAGCCATGATTGACAAGATCAACGATGAAAAAAGCTCCCATATCGTGACCGTCGAAGATCCGATCGAATACCTTCACCGTCATAAGTCATGCATTATCAACCAAAGAGAGGTAAACCAAGACACAAAGAGTTTCACCGCTGCCCTTCGACACATCCTACGGCAGGACCCGGATATTATCCTCATCGGCGAGATGAGGGACCTGGAAACAATTGAGGCAGCCCTCATCTGTGCAGAGACTGGCCATTTGACATTTGCCACCCTGCATACGAATTCCTGCGTGGAAACGATCAATCGTATCATCGATGTATTTCCTCCTCATCAACAAACGCAAATACGGACACAACTCTCTTTTGTCTTAGAAGGGGTGTGTGCCCAACAACTTATTCCAAGGATAGGGGGCAAAGGGCGTGCCTTAGCGATGGAGGTGATGATCCCGAACCCGGCAATTCGAAACCTGATTCGGGAAGATAAAATTCAACAGATCTATTCGTCCATGCAAGTTGGGCAGTCAAAATTCGGGATGCAAACGATGAACCAGGCGCTCTTTTCGCTTGTGGAACACCGTATCATCTCTCTGGAGGATGCCATGGAGCGAAGCCATAATCCTGATGAATTTCGGCAGATGCTTTCCAGTTCCGGAGCCACCATGCTGAAGAAAGAGAGACCGGCGAGAACTGCTTAATTCCTTTTTTGAATTAGGTCCGATACGCTTATGGCGAACCAAAAACCTGTTTCGTTAAAAAGAAGGCAGCCTTTATCAGAGTCGAAGCTTGTCGGGGTTCATCGATGAAGACAGCGTTTTTCGGTTTCTTTCCCCGGTTTCCCATGTTCGGGTCTATTCGACTTGGATCAATACGAGTTTCGGCAATCCTATGCCCTGATTCCTCACTTCGCCGTGAAAAGAACTTTTAGTTTCAAGACAAGGGAGACGCATTATGCCAGTTTATAAATGGGAAGGAAAGACAGGCAAGGGAGCCGTCAAAAAGGGGGAGATGGAAGGTCCCAGTGAGGCGGCTGTTCGAATCCACCTTCGACAACAGAACATCATTCCCACCAAAATCAGCTCCAAGGGAAAAGAGATCCACATTCCTTCACCTTTCAAGAAGAAAGTGAAACAGAAATCAGTTGCTATTTTCACGCGGCAACTGGCTACCATGATCGACGCGGGATTACCCCTGGTTCAATCCTTGGAAATTCTTTCCTCCCAGCAGGAAACCAAAACCTTCAAAAACGTCCTCCGGGGGATTAAAGAAGATGTGGAAGGAGGTTCCACCTTTGCAGGAGCCCTTAAGAAGCATCCCGCGACCTTCAATGACCTGTATACGAACCTCGTGGTTGCAGGTGAAGAGGGAGGAATTTTGGACAATATTTTGAACCGCCTTGCGAGCTACATAGAAAAGTCGGAGGCTCTTAAGAAGAAAGTTAAATCAGCGCTCGTCTATCCAGCGACCATTGTAGCCGTGGCTGTCATTGTCGTGATGATATTAATGATCTTCGTCATCCCGATTTTTGAACAGATGTTTAAAGCGGCCGGGAATACCTTACCCCTCCCCACGCTTATCGTCGTCACGTTAAGTAAAATGATCAAGAAATATATACTCATCGTTATCCCGGTCCTGATTCTTTTCTTTTATCTGTTCAAAAAATATTATCAAACGCAAAATGGAAAGTCTGTCATTGACCGTATTGTTTTAAAATTGCCCGTATTTGGAATGTTGATTAGAAAGATTGCTGTGGCTCGGTTCTCTCGCACGTTGGGAACTCTCGTCAGTAGCGGGGTTCCTATCTTAGACGGGCTAACGATTGTTTCAAGAACCGCGGGGAACAAGACCATTGAGACCGCCATTCTCAATGCGCGGGCCAGCATTCGGGAAGGTGAGACCATAGCAGAGCCGTTGGGCCGAAGTAGTATCTTCCCTCCCATGGTCATCCAAATGATCTCGGTTGGAGAATCTACTGGTGCCTTGGATTCCATGTTGTCTAAAATTGCAGAGTTTTATGAGGAGGAAGTCGATGTGGCTGTGTCCAATTTGACCTCTCTTCTTGAACCGCTTCTGATGTGTTTTTTAGGAGTCGTGATCGGGGGCGTTGTGATCGCCATGTATCTCCCCATTTTCAATATGGCCTCTGCGGTGGGCTAAATCTCATCCTGTTAGATGGTGGCATTGCATGGACACGCGTTCAACCCCTCCACTTGATACACTCCCCAAAATGTTAAAAAATGTGAAGGGGTTGATGTTGGGTCGTATCATCATCCTCACCCTTCTTCTCACCATCACCTTGCTTTTCCAACTTTCTAAGAAACAATATTTTTTCATCCCTTTGACCAACAATCTTTATTATTTCATAGGTATCTTTTACCTGGTGACGATCGTTTACGCACTCCTTTCAACCAAAATTGGAGACCCCTACCGATTTGCATTTTTCCAAATTGTCATCGATCACTTTTTTATCACCGGCTTGATCTATTTTACCGGGGGTAAAGGAAGCTTCTTCCCCGTTACGTATATTTTCTCGATCATTGCAAGTAGCACGATTTTTTATAAGCGGGGGGCTCTCTTGTCAGCCTCCCTCTCCTCGCTCCTTTACGGTCTTCTCCTATTGCTCCAACTACACGAATGGATCAATCCATTAGGCGTCTCTTCGATTTACGACGCCAGTCAAATCTTCTATTCGTTGATCAGTTATATGGCTGCTTTTTATATCGTGGCTTTCCTGAGCGGCGCTATATCAGAAGAATTGAAGAAAAAGAAAAAGGAACTCATCCAGAAGCAGGTCGATTACAATCAATTAGAGGCGTTCAATCAAAATATTATTCAGAGTCTGGACAGCGGTCTTCTGACAATCGACCTCAGTGGAAACATCAATTTTATGAATCGAACTGCTGAAAGGATTTTGAGCCGGGACGGAGAGTCCCTGAAGGATACTTCCATTGATGACTTGTTCCCAAAAATCAGTAAGGTGGTCGAACAACTTAAGAAGAAAATCCCGGCGTCCTCCTCTGACTACCAACGTTATGAAACTCTCCTGACGAATCATGACCGAAGAAAAATTTATCTTGGATTTTCCATCTCTCCTTTAACTGACCCAGAGGGATCGCTGATCGGCCATACCCTGATCTTCCAGGACATTACAAAATTCAAGGAGATGGAAGAACAGATGAAACGCGTGGACAAGATGGCAGCTGTCGGGGCGCTCGCAGCGGGGATGGCACACGAAATCAGAAACCCTTTGGCATCCTTGAGCGGATCCATTCAAATGCTAAAAAGCGAGCTCACGCTGGATGACTCCCAACAGCATCTTATGGAGATCACGTTGAGGGAATCGGAGAGGCTGAATGCCCTGATCACAGACTTTCTGCTCTTCGCACAACCTCCTCAAAGCCATAAAATCCTCTACCCGATAGGAAGGGTTCTTGAAGAAACCCTTGACCTGCTCATCCGCTCCCCTTCCTTTTGTGACGGGATCCAAGTCCTGCGGCCCGCCCGCCAAGAAGAGATACGGATACGGATCGACCCCGACCAAATGAAACAAGTTTTTTGGAACCTTTTCATTAATGCCGCCCAGTCGATGTCCGACGGAGGAAAGATTCAGGTTCACTTAAGCAAAGGGCATGCCCCGGGGGGCACGAACCTTATTCTCCCATCCCAGGTGAGAGAGAAGGCGTGGGTAAGGATTTCCATCACCGATTCTGGAAATGGGATTGCTCCGGAGGAGAAGGAAAAAATCTTTGAACCTTTTTTTACGACCAAAGAAAGCGGAACGGGATTGGGTCTTTCGATCGTCCATAAAATCATTGAGAACCATGAAGGCTTGATCAAGGTGGATAGTGAATTGGGCAGAGGGTCTACCTTTACCGTTTTACTCCCTGCCGAATAAAAAGAGGAAATCAGAATGATCAAGGACAAAATATTAGTGGCTGATGATGAACAAAGCATGAGGGAATTCTTAGACATCATGCTAAAAAAGGAAGGGTACAAAGTTTCACTTGCCTCGAATGGAGAAGAAGTTGCCAAACTGGTCGAAAATGATCTTTTTGACTTGGTCTTGCTCGATATCCGAATGCCGAAGCTGGATGGAATCTCTGCGCTCAAAAAGATTAAAGCCAACGCCCCGGAAACCGTTGTGATCATGATCACCGCTTATGCTTCTGCGGATACGGCCATCAAGGCGATGAAAGAAGGGGCGTATGATTACATCACGAAACCCTTCAAGGTCGAAGAGATCAAATTGATCATCAAGAATGCATTGGAAAAAAAGAATCTCCAGAAGGAGAACATTCTTTTAAAACAGGTGGTCAGAGACCGCTTTCATTTTGGGAATATCATCGGGCAAAGCCCTAAGATGGCGGCTTTGTATGATCTTTTGGAGAAGGTATCTCCTACCAAAACAAATATTTTGATTACCGGGGAAAGTGGAACGGGCAAAGAATTGGTGGCGAAGGCGATCCATTATAATAGCCCTCGGAAGGAGAAACCTTTCGTGACGCTAAATTGTGGCGCCATCCCGGAATCCCTCATCGAAAGCGAGCTCTTTGGCCACATGAAAGGGGCGTTCACCGATGCCATCGCTACCAAAAAGGGATTGTTCGAAGTCGCTGACGAAGGGACGATCTTTTTGGACGAGATCAGCGAATTGCCTCTTCTCATGCAGGTGAAATTGCTACGAGTTTTGCAGGATAAGGAATTTAAGAGAGTGGGCGGGACAGAAGACATCCGGGTGGATGTCCGAATTATCGCTGCTACAAATAAAGATCTCGATGCGGCGGTGAAAGAAAAACGTTTTCGGGAAGACTTATTTTATCGACTCAATGTGATTCAGATCAAACTGCCCCCGTTAAGGGATCGGAAGGAAGACATTCAAACCCTGGCCAACCATTTTCTGAAAAAGTATTCTCAAGAATTAAGTAAAGCCATTTCGAAGATCTCTCCAGAGGCACTCCAAATCTTGCTGAATTATGAATATCCAGGCAATGTGAGAGAACTTCAAAATATTATCGAAAGAGCGGTGGCTCTCGAGGGTAGTCAAGAACTCACCCCGCACAATCTGCGATCCTATTTAAGCGAACAGCCGCTTCTGAAAAAAGGGCCGGTTGACATCGAGATTCCAAATGAAGGAATTGACCTTGAAAAGATGGTCGAGGATCTTGAAAGAAGTCTACTGCTGAAAGCGTTAGATAGAACAAAGGGGATAAAAAAGAAGGCGGCGGAGCTTCTCCATATTAATTTCCGCTCAATGCGCTACCGTTTGGAAAAATACGGATTGAATCACGACGCGGATTCTGAGCTGGGTTGAAGGGATACCCCATTGTAGGTATCAGAGACAACCTGAACAAAGCGGGCCTTCCTTTGCGGGCAAAACACGAAGTCCAATAATTATTTTCTCTTGAATTGTTTTTTCAACTCATCCAAGGGAAAGAAAAAAAAGATGGGCCGGCCATGCGGGCAGGTAGTGGAAGCATGGAAAGGAGAGAGATCCTCGACCAGCTTATCGATCTCCTCTCTTCTCAACATAGAGTTCCCTCGAACGGCAGAATGACAGGCCAACGTGACCAGAAGGGTATGGATCGTTTCCTTCCCCCTCCCCCTTTTTTCCAAAAAAGAGAGATCTTCCAATATCCCTCTGACCATTTCTTTTGGATCCTTTGGGGCGATAAAAGAAGGCACGGATCGGATGGCAAATAGCTTCTCGCCAGCAGGCTCAATTTCAAACCCAATCTCTTTCAATGCCTCCCCAGCGGAATCGAGCGTACACGATTCTTCTGCAGACAGTTCGATCAAGATGGGAAGAAGTAATCTTTCTGAGATCGCTGATCCGTTTTCAAATTTCTTCTTAAACTTTTCGAAGAGAATTCTCTCATGGGCGGCATGCTGGTCGATAAACACCAGGCTTCCTTCCCCCTCGCAGAGAATATAGGTTCCCCGGATCTGCCCCAATACGGCATAGGGCCATTTCTTCCCGGTCTCCCACGAAACTCCATCTCCATCCCGAACCGTGGGTATCGCCCTTTCTCCTCTTCTCAGGAAGGAGGAAGGAGGGGATAGGGTTTCTTGGCCGAAAAAAGAGGGCGCCGCCCATCCTGGGTAAACCCCTTCCTCTGTCGCCCCTCGGGGAACCGCTTCTTCTGACCGGCGGGGGCCCTCTTCAAGCACCATTCGGATGGCCCCCAAGACGGCCTGATAGACCTGGTCCGGGTCCTTGAACTTCACCTCAGACTTGGTGGGGTGGACATTCACATCAACAAAAGACGGAGGAAGGGTGATAAAGAGGATGACCACAGGAAATTGATTCATAGGAAGGACATGTCGATAAGCATCCAAGACAGCCCTGTAAATCATCCGGTCCTTGATAAAGCGCTGGTTGACGTAAAAATAGATGCCTTCTGCATTCCTTTTCGAAAACGACGGGAGGCTCGCAAACCCTGAGAGTCTGATCTCTCCCCGCTCGAACCCGATGGGTTGAAGATGGCCGTAAACCTCTTTTCCCAAAATGGCCTCGACTCGAGCTAAAGGCGACTCCGTTTTGACATGTTCATGGAGGGTCCGGCCGTCATGAATGAACCTAAACGAAATCGTCGGGTGGGAAAGGCTCAATCGCAAAAAGTGACTCAAAGCAAACCGAAGTTCTGAGCGGATCGATTTCAAAAATTTTCTTTTCACCGGAATGTTGTAGAAAAGTTGTTCGACTTCCACTTCCGTTCCAACGGGGAGGCCTGTCTCCGAAACGCGCTTTATCTCTCCCCCTTCACAGATCACTTTCGTTCCGGTAAGGCAATCATGCGTCCTGGTTTGAAGGGTCATCTTAGAAACCTGAGAAATGCTCGGCAGGGCCTCCCCCCTAAACCCTAATGTATGAATGGCATAGAGATCCTCCGCTCTCCTTAGTTTGCTGGTGGCGTATCTCTGGAAAGCCAATGGAACATCCTCCTGGTCCATTCCCTCTCCGCTGTCCGTCACACGAATCAATTGGAGCCCTCCCGCCTTTAACTCAACCGTGATTTCGGAGCTCCCCGCATCGATGGCGTTTTCCATCAGTTCCTTCACAACGGAAGCAGGTCTCTCGATCACCTCTCCGGCCGCAATGATCTGGGAAACGGATTGCGGTAATACTTCAATTTTTCTCGCCATCGTCCTTCCGCATCATCTACGTGCCACCATCATCGATGAACGTGCCCATTCTCCTGAACTTCTCATATCGAAAGTTTAATAATTCTTCCTCACCCATTTTTTCTAATTCTTTCAGGTGTCGTTCGACGACCTCTTTCAGAATCCGCGCCATTCCTTCCGCGTCTCGATGGGCTCCCCCCAGCGGCTCTTTGACAATCTCATCGATCACGCCCAATCGAGACAAGTCGGCGGCGGTCAACTTCAACGACTCCGCAGCGGCCTCCTTTCCTTTCTCACCATCTTTCCAAAGGATCGCTGCACATCCCTCCGGTGAGATCACCGAATAAATCGAGTGCTCCAGCATCAAGATTCGATCTCCTACACCGATCGCCAAGGCCCCCCCGCTTCCCCCTTCTCCGATCACCACGGTGATGATCGGCGTCCTCAGCATGACCATCATCCTAAGATTTCTGGCAATGGCCTCTGCCTGGCCCCTTTCTTCGGCCCCTACCCCAGGAAAGGCGCCCGGCGTATCGATCATCGTCAGGACAGGCTTCTTGAACAGCTCCGCCAATTTCATCAACCTTAACGCCTTCCGATATCCCTCCGGATGAGGCATCCCGAAATTCCGGTAAGCCATTTCCTTCGCATCTGCTCCCTTCTGGTGGGCGATGATGGTGACCGACCTGCCATTAAACCTCGCCATTCCCCCGAGTATTGCAGGATCGTCCCCATAGTTTCGATCTCCATGAAGTTCTACAAAATCTTCACACATCGATTGGACATAATGGGAGGCTTTGGGCCGGTCAATATGTCTTGCCAATTGTGTAATTTGCCAACCGGTTAAGTTGGAAAATATTTCTTTCTGCAGACGATGGAGCTTCTCTCCCAAACTCTTCAGTTGTTCGCTGAAATAAAGGGGGTTCCCCCTAGAAAACCTTTTCAGATTTTCGATCTCTCTTTCCAGCTCGACCAAGGGTTTTTCAAATTCCAGATAATGTTTTACCATCACCGTGCCTGTCTACTCGAAAGAGATGAGGGAAGACTGAAAAAGATGTTGAAGACGGACTTTGAAATGTTGAGAAGGGTCGACCCTATATTGGTCTGACAAAGCGACAACGGTCTCCCGGTTGTTTCCACCCATAAAGTGAAGGAGAACTTTAGAGGATCCTCGGTTCGCCAAGATAATCTCTTTTAGATCTGCAAGATGAGAGGCGGCTAATACGGAGAGGGGAATTCTTAAATGGAAGGGTTTCACGGGTGAAGAGGTCAACTCGGGAATTGAGCGAACTCCTGTTCCCTTTATTTTGATATGCTCCTCGGATAAATCCAGGGTCCCTTCCACGAGGAGAGGGTCTCCCCCTCTTAAGCACGGCAAAGCCGCTTTAAAAACCTCGGGGAAAAGAATGACCTCAACAAATCCTTTCATGTCCTCCAGGGTCAAGAAGGCCATTCGATCCCCTTTCTTGGTAACAATCTCCTTCAAGGCGCTGACGAGGCCGCAGATCTTAACGTCGGCTCCGTTCTGAAGCTTCGGAAGACCGGCAGTATCCAAATCGGTATATTTTTTAATTTCCTCCTGGTAGCGAGACAACGGGTGTCGGGAGATATAAAATCCGATCGTTTCCTTCTCGAAAGTGATCAGTTGATTTTCGGGGAATTCATCAATATCCGGATAAGTCTCTTGTAGCTCTCCGGGATGGTTGATGAGCATGCTCAACTGAGGCTCCCCTTTCTTCTTTTGGGTCGATTGGGACTCCTCGAGAAGTTCTCCAAGGACGGTCAACATTTGGGACCGATGTGCTTTCGAAAAGTCAAAGGCCCCACACTTCACCAGACTTTCGACCACTCTTCGATTCACTTTTCTCAGGTCGGCGCGTTGGCAAAAATCGTACAAGGACTTGAATTTTCCGTTGGCGTTTCGTTCCGTCAGGATGATGTCGATGGCCGCATCCCCGACGTTTTTTACAGCGGTCAGACCGAAGCGGATCTGATTCCCAAATACCGCGAAATGTTTAAAACTTTCATTAATATCCGGAGGCAAGACTTCAATTCCCATCTCCCGGCATTCGGAAATGTACCTGACAATCTTATCCGCATTTTGGGCTTCACTTGTCAGCAAAGCGGCCATAAACTCGACCGGGTAGTGAGTCTTCAAATAGGCTGTACGGTAAGCGAGAAGGGCATAGGCAGCGCTGTGGGACTTATTGAAACCATACCGACCGAACGTCTCCATCTGTTCAAAAATTTTCTCCGCCTTCTTGACAGAAATCCTGTTTTTTTTCGTCCCGTCCAGAAACTTCTCTTTCTGCCTCTCCATCTCTAGGGCGTCTTTCTTAGCCATCCCTCTCCGTAGATTATCCGCATCTTCCAGGCTGAAATTGGCCAGGGCGCTGGCGATATGCATTACCTGCTCCTGATAAACAATGACCCCGTAGGTATCCTTTAGGATCCCTTCCAAAGCTGGGACCTCATACCTGATCGATTCTTGGCCGTGTTTTCGCTTGATGAACTCTCCGACCATACCACTATCCAGAGGGCCGGGCCGATAAAGGGCTACCAGAGCAATGATGTCTTTGAAACTCTGTGGCTTGAGCTTGACTAAAAGGTCGCGCATCCCCGAACTCTCCAACTGGAAGACGCCGAGGTTTGAACCCGCTCCGAGAACGGCATAGACTTCTGAATCATCCAACGGGATCTCAGAAAGCTCAAGCCGAATCCCCCGGTTTTTCTCGATCAGCTGAATCGTCTGGTCTAAGACAGTGAGGGTCTTGAGCCCGAGAAAATCGAATTTGACCAAACCGATGGATTCAACCTGCTTCATGGCATACTGAGTCATCACCTCATTGTTCTGGCCGCGCTGGAGCGGAAGATATTCCATCAAAGGCTTGTTAGCAATCACTACTCCCGCCGCATGGGTCGAGGAGTGCCTTGCCAATCCCTCCAAAGATCTGGCGATCTCAAACAGGGAAGCAATTCGGATGTCTCTTCCAAGCGCCTCTCTTAGGCCCGCCTCTTGCTGTAAGGCTTGGTCAAGCGTAATGTCGAGCTTGTTCGGGATGAGTTTTGCGAGTCGATCGACTTCGGTATAGGGAATCCCAAGGACGCGACCCACATCCCGGACGACCGCCTTCGCCTGCATCTTACCGAAGGTGATGATCTGAGCCACGTTCTCTTTCCCGTACTTTCCCGATACGTATTGAATGACCTCGTCCCTTCGTTCCATACAAAAATCGACGTCCACGTCGGGCATGCTGTTCTTTCTACCCGGGTTCAAAAACCGTTCGAAGATCAGATCATATTCGATCGGGTCCAGGTCCGTAATGTTTAAGGCGTAGGCTACCAGACTTCCGGCCACCGACCCCCTTCCGGGACCGACGGGAATCTGATGGCTCTTGGCATAGTGGATAAAATCATAGACGATTAAAAAATAGCCGGGAAACCCCATCGACTTGATGATCTTGAGCTCTTCTTCAAGACGGCCCTTGTAACGGACAGACCGATCGTTAAAATCCTTCTCTCCGTGAAACCGCGACAGCCGTCGTTCCAACCCTTCTTTTGCCAGTTTCTCCAAATAACTTTCAGCGGTCTCTCCAGCCGGGACAGCGATTCTCGGGATATGCTTCTCATCAAAATGGATCTCAAGATTACACTGTTCTGCGATCTCCGCCGCATGGGTAATCGCCTCCGGCGTGTTTCGGAAAAGATCGGCCATCTCCTGAGGCGATTTAAAATAAAATTCGTCGGATGAAAATCTCATTCGATCGCTATCCTGGAGCGTCTTCCCCGTTTGAATGCAGAGGAGGACCTCCTGTGCCTTGGCGTCCTTTCGATGAAGATAGTGACAGTCGTTTGTCGCGACTGAAGGAAGGGAGAGTTGATGTCCAATCTCCAATAGCCGCTCATTCACTTGGAGCTGGTTTTCCACGCCGTTGTTCTGAATCTCGATGAAAAACCGACGCTCATCAAAAATCCTTCGATACTCTTCGGCTGATTGCAGGGCTTTTCTCATCTCCCCCCGGCTGGCATGGCTGGCAATCTCCCCTTTCATACAGCCGCTCAGGGCAATCAAACCCTCGTTATACTTACTGAGGAGTTCTTTATCCACCCTCGGCTTGTAATAAAATCCTTCAAAATGGGCGAGGGTCACCAATTTTATTAGATTGAAATAACCCGTCTCATTTTTGACCAAAAGGGTGAGATGGTAGTTTCCCTCCCCTCCCTGTACCGTTTTTCTCTCAAACCGGCCTCCCGGGGATACATAAATCTCGCATCCCACAACGGGTTTAATGCCGTGCCGGATGGCCGTTTGATAAAATTCGACAACGCCAAACATGTTCCCGTGATCGGTCAGTGCCATCGCATCCATTCCGTATTTCTTGGCCAACTCAAAGGCCTCTTCAAACCGGATGGCGCCATCCAGCAGACTATATTGACTATGGACATGAAGATGGATAAATTGAGAGTGTTCCATAATAAGAATGCTAAGTGTCGTAACTCTTTAGCGCTTTAGAATGGATTGGGGTAGGCCCCCGATTGCTGATGCTTTTCGTCTTGTAACCCCCCTTCATCCCCCCTTAATCCAAGGGGGGAAAGAGGGGGGTTAGATGAGGCGGTATTCTTTGGGACCGATTTTTCAAAGCACTAAAGTGTTACGAATTTTGAAATCTGGATTTCCTTTCTCTTTATTCCCACTCGATCGTGCTCGGAGGTTTGGAGCTAATATCGTAGACGACCCGGTTGACCCCCTTCACCTCATTGATAATCCGGTTTGAAACATGTTCCAAAATTTTGTAGGGCAGTCTAACCCAATCCGCCGTCATACCGTCCTGACTCTCCACCACTCGCAAGGCGATGACATTTTCATAAGTCCTTTCATCCCCCATCACGCCCACAGTCTTCACCGGAAGCAACACCGCAAAGGATTGCCAGACCCTGTCCAAGTACTGGTTCTTCTCCATTTCTCCGATGACAATTTCATCCGCCGCTCTTAAGATCTCTAACCTCTCCTTCGTCACTTCCCCGATAATCCGGATGGCAAGCCCCGGCCCTGGAAAGGGCTGCCGTTTTACAATTTCATCAGGCAATCCCAAAACCTTCCCCAGCCGTCTCACTTCATCCTTAAATAGTTCTCGCAGGGGCTCCACGAGCCTTAGTTTCATATTCTCGGGTAACCCTCCCACGTTGTGGTGGCTCTTGATGGTCGCCGACGGTCCTTTCGAAGAGACGCTCTCAATCACATCAGGATAAAGAGTCCCCTGGGCTAAGTATTCCACCCCTCCGATCTTTCCAGCCTCCTTTTCAAAAACAGAAATAAACTCCTTTCCGATTCTCTTCCTCTTATCTTCTGGATCGAGCACCCCTTCCAGTTGCTTCAGGAAGGAATTTTCCGCATCGACGTAGGTTAATGGTATCTTAAAATGATAACGAAATAAATTCACTACTTGCGAGGCCTCGTTTTTTCTCAACAGACCGTTATTCACGAAAATACATTGCAGACGGTCGCCGATCGCCTTATGAAGAAGTAGGGCCACCACCGTGGAATCGACTCCGCCGCTTAAAGCGCAGATGACTTTCTCTTCTCCGATCTTCTTCTTCAGGTGGCGGCGGGTCTGCTCCAAAAAAGACTCCATCGTCCAAAGTTTGGAACATTCACAAATATGAAAAAGAAAATTTCTGATGAGATCAAGTCCTCTCTGGGTATGGACCACCTCTGGGTGGAACTGGAGCCCGTAGATCCTTTTTTGAGCTTCTTCAATCGCTGCGAAGGGGGTATTCTTCGAATGAGCGATGGTGCGGAACTCAGAGGGCAATGTCCTGACGCGATCCCCATGGCTCATCCACACCACCAGCTGACCACCCTTTCTCCCCAGGCCTCTGAAAAGCCCTCCATCCCCGTTCAAAGTCAATCTGGCTTTTCCATACTCCCTTTTTTCCGAGTGAGTAACCTCCCCCCCCAATAAGTGGGCGATCAATTGCATGCCGTAACAAATGCCTAAGACAGGGATGCCCATTTTGAGAACGGCGGGATCACAGACGGGGGCATCCTTCATATAGACGCTCGCCGGCCCTCCGGATAAGATGATCCCGTTGGGAGACAAGGATCTAATTTTGTCTATAGGAATATTATACGGATGGATCTCGCTGTAGATCTGACATTCCCTCACCCTTCTGGCGATCAGTTGAGTATATTGGGAGCCGAAATCGAGGATGAGAATCTTATCGAAAAGAGTCTGCCTCTCCATTTTTTCTAAACCCAGAGCGAGAGATTTGGAAAAGAAGATACAGGGAATCCGTATGCGCTCAATGCTTTAAAAAATATTTTCCTTCCTTTAGTTCGTACTGATAGGAGACCCCTTTACGGTAAAAAAGGTCGCTCTTCTGCAGAAGCCTTGCTGAGATCAATTCTTCGAGGTGCGAAGGATATTGTCCCGTTTCCAAGTAGTATATCTCTAAAGCATTCTTGATCCGGTCGAGTTGCGTCTTATGGGCCAGATGCATCGGAATCTCAATATCCGCTCGTTCAATCTTGGAATCCCATAGTTGTTGTAAGAAATTCGGCTTAACATAAACAAGGACGAGAAAGATAAACGCCAAAAAAACGCCATAGTAAACAAACGTAAAGGCTTCTCTGAAATTGATTAGGCCCACCTTTTTGACGAGGCCGGGAGTTCGGACCCCTGCCATTTCGATCAGCCCCATCTCAAAAAGATCCATTAAGTTTTCACTGGCGTTGAATTTTCCCAGGAGACTTCGATCAATAATGTCCTGTACCGTTTTCACCCCGTCCACTAAATTGTAAATCAATTCCTGTTCAGACGTCAGTTTCTCCTTCAAATAACTCTGCGAAGGGAGACCACTCACAGATTTCTCTTCTAACCTGAGGACCTTCCTAAATACCAAATGGGGTGAGAAGATCTTTTTTTCGATCTCAGACCACTCATCCACCATTCGCAGGATATTCAATAACACCTGTTCTGTGCTCAGGGCAAACGGGATTTTCTTATAGCTTTCCACCAATTTTAGATCGAAGTTGAAATAACCATCCTCCCACCAAAAAAGATCGTAAATCGTTTCGTAGATCTGCGTTGAAATCACCTTGAGGACATCGTCCTTGGTCAAGAGCTGGAGTTCCACCAGGATCTCCCCCAAGTATTTGAGCGTATCTTTTTGAATTTTCAGAACCCGGTCCAACTGTTCTTCGGTGATTCGCTCAGCCTTTACCAATATCTCACCGATGAGGTCCTTTCTCCCACGAAAATTCGAATAGATATGGACGATCATTCCATCCACAAAATGTATTTCGACAAGATCCTTCCCTCGGCGAATTTTCAAAACACCCGTTTTGAGCTGCTGGCCGATGAGCTGTATGATTTCAGTAATGCTGAAGTCTTTTAAAGTTCCCTGCAGGGCCAAGGTCTTCTCCGTTCAATCTGTTGTTCGAGCACGAGATGCAATTCTCATCATTGACTCGCGGATTCCTTTGTCGGCGATACAGTCTTAGGACGGCCTCCCGACCGTTCCCTTTTCGCCTCAAGCTCTGATTCAAACCGATAGAGCCGTCGGACGGAAAAAATGTAGAAAAGAACGAAAAGGCATCCCCAGAAGAACCATTTCCAGAAAGTGGAGAACGTCTGGGGATAAGAAGAAGAGATCGCGCCGTTCCAATAGGCGAATCTAAGAATAAAAACAAAAAAGAGGAACAGCAGAACAAGCCCTTTGAGAGCATGCTCTCTCCATAGGTAACCGAATCCGATCAGAAAAAAATTAATAAATTTGGAAATCGAATGATTCTGTTTTCGAAATTGATGTACCTCGGAGGATTTTTTCTCTACAATCTTGGGGTGGAGTTTTTCCTTCTGGATGAAAATACGATAACAGTTGAAACAGACAAATTCCTCATCCGAGCTTCCCAAATAAAACCGGTGGGTTGGGCTGCCACACATAGGGCATCGAGTCAAAAACCGTTTTGCCCGGCAAAACCTAGCCATCCCTATTAAAAACGCGAGAAATAAGATGGGCGCCAAAAAAGGAATTCTCGATGGAATTCTTTCGAACCAAGCCATAAACAAACGGAACAACAACCCTTCTTTCCCGATGAATTGGTCCATAAATCTCTTCCAGAGCCTTTGGGGGGTTAAGACCTGATCGATCACCAGTCGATTAAGATTGGTAGGCCGGTTGGGCATATCGATGTTCATATAGTAGTCCACCAGGTCGGGGTCCAGCTGCCTGGCTCTCTGGAAGGCTTTATCGATTTTTCCCGAGAGAAAGGTCTCTTGAGAGTAAGCCCGGGAAAGGTTGTAATAGTAAGCTCCTCGATCGGGATTTAAGTCAGAAGCTTGCTGATAAGCAGCAATAGCCTGGGAGGTCTGTTTTTGGGCCAGATAAACATTCCCCAAATTAGAAAGGGCTTCGCTAAATTTGGGGTCCTGTTGGATCGCCTTTAGGTAAAACTCTTGCGCCTCCGGATAATGGCCTTGCCTCTTTTCTGCCAGTCCGAGTGAGAAAAGAACTTCGGAGTCATTCGGATGGGTTACCAACCACGTCCGCAATTTTTCTTCTGTCGCCTTTCCCCACTCTTCATGATTTATCTGATTCATCTCCAAAATGGTATCCGAAAATGCCCCATCCAAAAAAGAGGAGGAAGAATGGAGGAAAAAAGGAAAATAAGCTAAGACGATGAGAAAGACCAGAATGAGTTGTTTTTCCTTTTTCGTTACATGGCCCCATAACAAAACACACCAAAAGAGAATAGCCCAGAGCATGTCCAGGCGGAGGAAGAAGGGGATGAAGAAAATAATAATCTTTAGGCTGTTCATGAAAAGCCTTAAGATCTCTTGACTCAAATTTTTTCGGATATCGTAGAAATAGAGAGGGAAATATTTGACCATAACGATGATGCCCAGAACTATAAACGTCATGAGGATGCCGTTGGAGAGAATATAGAACACGTTATAAAAAAGCCTGAGGGAACTGGGGTAATATTGAAATCGCATGACCACTCCCCGCAGCAGTTCTGCCAGGATTTTGTGGAGCTGCAACGGGTTCTGATAGCAGAGAGCTTGCGCCAATTCAAAATAGGGCTGGGGCAGGTCGGGCGAAAATTTTATGGAATCGGTCGCGGCTCGGATGGCTCGGTCGGCATCTCCTTTCCTCCTTGCCCGCTCAGATTCTCTGATCAAGAGAAAAGAGAGGGTTGGAACGTTTCGGATCCCTTTATCCAATTTCAACTGGTAAAGTTGATCCAACTCTTTCGGATTAACGGAGGTGCCTCTTTCGAGCCCCCATAGACGGTCGGACGAACCAGAGCTTTCAACAGAAAAGAATTCTTTAGAAAAGGGAAGAATTTCCTTCTTCGTGAGCATTCCCGTGTAATAAAGAAGGGATAGAATTAAAATAATTAAAATAACGACGGCTTTTTTCATAGGAGAATGATTGTTACGACAGCCGGTTTACCCCGTAAGAAAATGCCTCTATTTGTGATGGGGATAAGATAATCAATCTCATCAACTCTTGATCGAGGTCAGGTTAAAAAGCCTGCCCTTTCTAAGGGGGTCTATTCCAACCGATAATTGGGGGCTTCTTTGGTGATGATCACATCATGGACATGACTCTCCTTTAATCCCGATGAAGTGATACGGATAAATTTTGCTTTCTGTTGCAATTCCCGGATCGTTTTCGCCCCCAGATATCCCATCCCTGCTTTCATTCCTCCAATCAGTTGTTGGATACCATAGGAGAGAGCGCCACGATAAGGGACCCTTCCTTCAATTCCTTCTGGGACCAACTTGGCTTCACTTTCAACATCCTCCTGGAAATACCGATCCTTGCTCCCCTCCTTCATGGCCTCTATGGACCCCATGCCTCGATAAACTTTGTAGCTCCTGCCTTGGTAGAGCACGATCTCTCCCGGGCTTTCATCGGTCCCGGCAAATAGATTTCCAATCATGACCGCCTGCGCTCCGGCGGCGATGGCCTTCGTGATATCACCGGAAAATTTTATCCCTCCGTCGGCGACGACAGGCACTTCGTACCTTGCCGATACCTCAGACGTCGCCAGGATGGCGGAGAGCTGCGGAATGCCCACCCCTGCAATGACCCGCGTGGTACAAATCGAACCCGGCCCCACTCCCACCTTCACCGCATCGACGCCCACTTTGATGAGATCCAAAGCCCCCTCTCGGGTAGCCACATTGCCACCGATGAGCTGACAATCCGGAAAATTCTCTTTGGTATCCCGAAGGGCGTCCAGCACATCCCTGGAATGGCCGTGGGCTGTATCAACGACCAGGACATCCACGCCTGCGTTGATTAAGGCCTGGGTCCTCTCCTCCCTATCTTTCCCCGTGCCGATGGCAGCCCCTACCCGAAGGCGGCCAAGAGAATCTTTGGACGAATAAGGATATTTTCTCATCTTCTCGATGTCTTTGATGGTGATGAGTCCTTTCAAATTGTTGTGCTCATCCACAACCAATAATTTTTCGATTCTGTTTTTATGAAGGATCTCCTTGGAGGCCTCCAGGGTCGTCCCGACCGGAACCGTAATGAGATGTTCCTTCGTCATCACCGAAGAGATTTTTTCGTCCAGTCGCTTCTCAAACCGTAAATCCCTGTTGGTCAGGATCCCGACCAGTTTTCCATTTTTTGTAATGGGGACCCCAGAGATTCGATATTTTTTCATGATCTCCAGGGCTTCATAGATTTTTTGCTCGGGGTCCATGGTAATGGGATGCAGGATCATCCCACTTTCAGATTTTTTCACTTTATCCACTTCCGTGGCTTGATCGGAGACAGACATATTCCGATGGATAATTCCAATTCCTCCCTCTTGAGCCATGGAGATGGCGGTCCTGGATTCGGTAACCGTATCCATGGCAGCGCTCACCAGCGGAATATTCAGCCGGATCGTCCGGGTCAATGGGGTACTGACATCCACCTCCTTGGGCAGGACTTCGGAAAACGTTGGAACGAGCAGCACATCGTCAAAGGTCAAGCGTTCTTCAATCTCTATAGGATGGTTTCCCATCGTCTCCCCTCTCTTCCATCATCCAATTTTGATTTGATATATCAAACGAATCTCCATTTGTCAACCTGACATTGTCCATTTCGTCTATAGAATAACTTCCTCGACTTCGAGTCGTGCTGCCTTCCCATAATTTTCTCTCGACTGCGAGGAAAAATTTCTCAAGACTTTCGGGCCGAAGGGCTGAGATGCAGATCCCACCATGCTTCTGGCAAAGGGCTTCTCCTTCCGCACGACCCAACTTATCTTCTTTATTGAAGACCCTTAATCTCGGGATATGATCCAGTTTTAACTCCATGAGAATTTTTTCCACCGAGTCAATATGTTCCGGAAAACGAGGATGGCTGATGTCAATCAGATGGATCAATAAATCAGATTCTCTTAACTCATCAAAAGTCGGGCGGAAGGCCCCCATCAGGTCCTTTGGCAAATCTTTGATAAATCCAACGGTATCGGTGATCACGACTTTTTGAATTTTTTGAAATCTCAATCTCCTTGTAGCCGTGTCAAGGGTGGAAAAGAGTTTGTCCTCAACTTGAAACTGGCTCCTTGTAAGAAGGTTGAAAAGGGTTGACTTTCCCGCATTGGTGTACCCAACGACGGAAAGAATAGGGATTCCTGTTTTCGATCTTCGGGATCTTTTCTGCTCCCTTCTCCTGCCCAATTTTTGTATTTCCTTCTCTAAGAGATGGATTCGATCCCCGACGCGACGACGATCGATCTCTAATTTCGTTTCTCCTGGGCCTCTTCCCCCGATTCCACCCGTCAGTCGGGAGAGGGCCAATGTCTTCCTGGCCAGTCGAGGAAGCAAATATTTCAATTGAGCCAGTTCAACCTGAATCTTCCCATCCAGGGTATGTGCTCGCTGGGCAAAAATATCTAAAATGAGCTGGGTACGATCGAGGACTCTCAGTTCGGTCAAATCTGAAATGCTCGCCATCTGGCCAGGGGTTAAATTTTGATCAAAGATGATCAGATCAACCCCTAATTGCATGCATTTGACCAATAGTTCTTTCAACTTCCCCTCCCCCATCAGGGTTGTAGGAGAAATGTTTTGAGGTCGTTGGATAATCGAATCCACGACAAATACCCCGCTCGACTCCGCCAGTTCTTTCAATTCCTCCATGGAATTGATCAAGCTTTCGCGGTTTTCCCTGCTCACACTGATGAGGATGGCTTTTTCTGTAGCCCCTTTTAGAGGAATCGATTTTTGTCCCATTTGAAACTCATCCTCGATAGATTGGATCCACTTAAAGAAGTCCACATCGAGCTGACTTACTGAAGTTGGTGGATCAATTTCCCAGACCTTCTTACCCGGATTATCAGGAAGGAGGTGTGCGGAATGGATCAGCCCTGAGGACCCCAGGGACATTATCAGATCCAATCTCAGGAAAGCAAGATCTGTCAAATCCTCCCCTGTCAAAGGCTCTCCTTGCAGGTGAGTATGGATGAGACGAAGACCCCTCAGCCTGAGTATTCCGGATCGATAACGGGAGAGGTCAGGAATGGTAATCCCCTTTTGATCTCCGACTATGACGAATTCGACGGATCCCCGGCGGCCTACCAAAATACCGATCTGCCGTCGAATCTCATTTGAAAGTTCGCTAAGGAGGCGGGCAATTTCTGGCGTAATAACCTTTTGAGGGGGGATTTTCCTTCGATAGATATGCTCGATTCTTCTTATTTGGTTTGGCTTCAATCCGAAGATATTGCCGTATACTCTGCTAATTTATTCCTCCTTTCTGAACAATTCTAATATGTGTAACGAATGAAGTCAAGTCTTCCTATTCATTGAGAAATTCAACTCTACCCGGTCTTCCTATTTCTCCCCACCTTCGAACCTTTACCTCCAAGAAGTGGCCGATGACCCACAGGTTTGTGAGAAGATGCTCGGTCATTTGCGTAGTCGCGAAAAAGGAGTTTCCTTTTGCCACAGCCATGAAAGGAACAAGCTGGTCTGCTAAGTGAGGATCGATGCAACCATCCAATTCTATGAAATCTTTCATGGAGTCTACGGCTTCGTCGGCCACCTTCTCTGCTGGTTTGCCTCTTGCACCTAAAGACGAAAAAGCGGCGCGTGTCTTTTCGTATTCAACTAACAAGAACAGGAATGAACCTGGTCCATTTGAAGGGATATCATTCAAGGTGGCAATCTCTGCTTCAATCTTCAGTTCACTTTGAATCTTTCTTAAAGCCTGCTCCTTCTGCCTCTCTGCCACATGTTTAGGAAGATTAGAGATAGCAGAAATCCCCCGAACCTTTTTCAGTAAACCCCTCTCAGCTAAAGAGATCGGCTTCAATTCATGAACAGGATCGATTTTCAATTGAATCTTGCCTCCTCCTTTTGGATAGAATCCCCATTTTTCAATGGTGGCTCTGGCGGAAACTCCCATCAATTGGAGAGTGGGCAAAAGAACCTCAGCGATGTAGTGAAACGATGGACTCCATGGGACATGAGTACCACCGACCAATATTAACTCGGACCGTTCATCCGCTAAACAGAGAGGAAGGAAAATCGCTTGAAGCAGAAGGGTGACAGATCCTGCTGTCTTTACTTCGAATTGATAATCTCCTGGAAGGATCCTCTGCGGGATGAAAATAATTTTTTGCGACCCGAACTCAATCCCTTCTGTTTTTGCGTCCGTAATCCGAGCCAAAGCCTCGACGGCCTCCAGATGTTGAGCCTGAAGGCCGGGGTTCTTGCGCTTTGATCTGATGTGATGGATGGAAAGGGGTTTTCTCAAAATGGCTGAAAAGGCAAGAGCGGTCCTCAGAATTTGTCCTCCCCCTTCCCCATAAGATCCGTCAATTTCAATAGGCTTTCGTTCTACGACAACCATTTCTTATACCCTATTCAAAAGATGGGTCAATGTCAATTCCTAAGGACGCCGAGAGTGCATAGAGAGTAAGTTACAATTTGTCCGAATTGTGGTATTCTAATCAAAGTTTGTCCATAAATTACAAAACTACAGTATTCGTAAAAGTCGTCATTCCGGCGAAAGCCGGAATCCAGCACTTTCAAGACTTTCTGGATGCCGGATCAAGTCCGGCATGACGGAAAAGGTGCATTTATAAACAGGCTCTGAGTAGAGTCCTTTTGCCTGGAGGAAAAAATTGGCTGAATTGATCGTCATAGGTTCGGGAACCGGAATTCCGTCTTTGAGAAGAGGCTTCCCAGGCATAGTGATTCTCTCAGATAGCACCAAATCATTGGTTGACAGTGGGTCTGGAACATTGAGGAGGATGCTGGACGTCGGCTTGACTTACCGGGATATCGACCTTCTCCTCTATACTCACACCCACCCGGATCACGTTTCCGATCTTGTTCCCATTCTCTTTGCGTGTAAGTATGCAGACCTTCCGCGAGAAAAAGATTTGTTGTGCGCAGGGGGACCTGGATTTAAATCTTATTTTGGAAAATTGAGCGGCGTTTACGGTCACTGGATCGCACCGCGATCCTATCAATTAACCGTCAAAGAGATCGCTCAAGAAGGCCTGGCTTACAGGGACTTGAAGATTTTATCGAAACCCATGGCTCATATCTCTGAAAGCGTCGGGTACCGTATCGAGTTTAAAGATGGAAAATCAGTGGCTGTCTCAGGCGACACGGATTATTGTCAAAATATTATCGATCTGGCCTTCGAAGTGGATCTCCTCGTCTTGGAGTGTTCCTTCCCAGATGGGAAGAAAGTGGAAGGCCATCTCACTCCTTCGCTGGCCGGAAGAATTGCAGTGGAATCGCACTGTAACAAACTCCTCCTCACCCATCTCTATCCAGTTTGCGACCAATTTGATATCGTTGACCAATGTAAGAAAATATATCAAGGTGAAATCATCCTGGCAGAAGACCTCATGAGGATTAAGATTTAGACATCCTGTTGATTTGACAATCTATACGTTTTGTGGGATACTGTGAAACTTAGAGGAAAAATCTTGAAAAGAAACAAAGTCTTATTAGTTCTTTCAGTCTTTTTTCTTTTAGCGTCTGTTGGTGAGATTCCAAGCCAGGAAAAGGCACCCGTCTTTACTATCGAAGTAGATGCAATCATTAACCCTGCGACCGCCAAATTCATTCTTGATTCAATAGACGAAGCCACTCAACAAGGTGCCCAATGTCTCATCATCAAATTGGACACTCCCGGAGGTTTATTGGAATCGACGAGAATGATCGTCAAGAAGGAGTTCGCCTCGACTATTCCCGTTATTGTCTATGTTGCTCCGAGTGGAGCACGCGCGGCCTCTGCTGGGGTATTTGTCACCATGGCTGCGAACATTGCCGCGATGGCTCCTGGCACTCATATCGGAGCAGCCCATCCTGTCACCATGGGAGGGGAAGGAAAAGAAAGCAAAACGATGACGGAAAAGATCGTCAACGATACGGTTGCCTTCATCAAGAATATTGCTAAGACTCGAGGGAGAAATGTGGATTGGGCTGAAAAGGCAGTGACGAAAAGCGTTTCCATTACTGAGGAGGAAGCAGTCAAACTCAATGTTGTCGATCTCATTGCCCCGGATATTCCGACCCTTCTCGACAAGATTGACGGAAGAATCATAAAGTTCGACGGAGTTGCCCGAACCCTTCACACGAAGGGAGTTCAACCTCAAACCATTCAGATGAGCTGGCGGGACCGACTTCTGGATATTATCTCTAATCCTACGATCGCCTATATCCTGCTCATGCTGGGAATTTATGGCATCTTCTTTGAACTTTCGAGTCCTGGGGCCATTTTGCCAGGGGTGGTGGGTGGAATCTTCCTTATTCTTGCATTCTACGCATTACAGATGCTCCCCGTCAATTACGCTGGTTTGGCATTGATCCTTTTTGCCATCATTCTCTTTATCGCAGAAATCAAAGTGGTGAGTCATGGATTGTTAGCCGTCGGTGGCGTCATCTCCCTTTTCTTAGGCTCTATGATGTTGTTTCAGAGTCCCGAGGAGTATATGAGAGTCTCTTTGAGTGTGATCATACCCGCAGTTGTTGTAAGCGCAGCATTCTTCATTTTTGCTGTCACCAGGGCCATCAATGCACGCTTGAAAAAACCAACCACGGGAATGGAAGGCCTTATAGGGGAAGTGGGAATCGCTTCCACCCCAATTGCTCCAGAAGGAAAAGTTTCCATACATGGAGAGTTCTGGAATGCCTCCAGTGACCAACCGATTGAAACAGGAGTGAAAGTTCAGGTCATTGGAGTCACGAATCTAAGGCTTAAAGTAAAAAAAATCGAATAAGGAGGGAATCGTATGAGTACAGGTCTTCCATCGGGTTTCATTTTTCTGATCATTTTTTTACTTATTCTGGCAGCCTCGGCGATCAAGATTCTTAGGGAATACGAGCGGGGGGTTATCTTCCGACTGGGAAGACTGATTGGCGCTAAGGGGCCAGGGATCATTTTCATTATTCCGGGAGTCGATAAGCTGTTGAGGATCAGCCTGAGATTGGTCACGCTGGACATCCCCCCCCAGGATGTAATCACTCATGACAACATTTCCATTAAGGTGAATGCCGTCGTCTACTTTCGCGTGTTGGACCCCAATAAGGCGGTCGTCGAGGTGGAGAATTATCTCTACGCCACTTCCCAATTGGCCCAAACTACACTTCGGAGCGTCGTGGGACAGGCCGATTTGGATGAGTTGCTCTCCCAGCGAGACAAAATCAACCTGAAGCTCCAAGATATCTTAGATAAACACACCGAGCCATGGGGAATCAAAGTCTCTCTGGTGGAAACCAAGCAGGTAGATCTGCCGGAGAATATGCAGAGGGCAATTGCCCGCCAGGCAGAGGCAGAAAGGGAGAAGAGGGCCAAGATCATCCATGCCGAGGGTGAATTCCAGGCTGCAGAAAAATTGACTCAGGCTGCAAATGTGATCAGTACCAATCCTACGGCCCTCCAGCTAAGGTTCCTTCAGACTTTAGCGGAGATCGCCACTGAGAAGAACTCAACCACCATCTTCCCCGTGCCGATTGATATCATCAGCCCTTTCTTGAAGAAGTAGTAAGATCACTTTCAGAAGATACTTTGATGTCTAATTGAATTCCATCGACCCCTTTTCATCAATGGTTCAGAAAAGGGGTTTCTTATTTCTTATACCCTACCGGCATCATCAATAAGGGTTCGTGTTGGGGAGGTAGACCTGCCACTTTTGAAACTTCCAAATCGTTGAATGCTCCAACAATCCCAACCCCTAATTCCAAGGCTTCTGCTTGGAGAAACATATTTTGACCAACATGTCCTACTTCGATGAGAGCATATCGGATCCCTCTTTCACCATACTTTCCAGTAATCCTCTCATATTCCGCTGTAATGATAAAGGTGACGGGGGCCTTAGCCATCCACATCTGAGACAAAGACGCTGAGGAAATCTCCCTTCGAAGATCTCCTTTCAAGACCATCGACATGGAATGTTCCTTCGGCAAATAGTGATAAATTCCGGCTTCCATCTTTTCAACAGCGTTCTCTCCGATGAGGATGTAAATATCCAAAGGATATAGCGCCCCTCCAGAAGGGGCAACCCTTCTCCCTTTTGTCAAATCCGCGATTCCCTGTGCAGACCATAAAAGTTGCGCAAGATGATTAAGGGAAAGAGTTCTTTCTTGAAAATCTCGAATGGTTCGCCTCTGCTTGATGGCCTTTTCGACAGAAACCTTCCCATCCGAAGAAGGCTTGGGAAGAGGGATAGAAGCATGACCATTCTTGACCTCTAATAATCCCGTTACCATGAACAAAAATAAAATCCCTCCTATCCATTTCTCAAACATTCTTCCCCCCCTTGTTTACAGGTCTTTTTCCAATTCTGATACGGTGATCCATCTGGCTCCAAATACCCTGCAGGATCTGAACCTCTCTTTCATCCATCTGGGTTCTTCCAAATAATCGTCTGAGCGCTCGCATGATTCTTTTGGGATGTTTGGAGTCCAGGAACCCGATTTGGATGAGCGTCTTCTCCATATGTTCAAACATCCTCTCCAATTGCTCAGCCTGGGCTAATTGGACAGGCTTCTTCGGAATCTCAGTCGAGGCTTGAAATAACTCATAGCAGACGACCAACACGGCTTGCGCAAGATTGAGGGATGGGAAGGACTCAACGGAAGGAATCCTGACGTAGAATTGACAAAGGGACAATTCCTCATTGGTCAATCCCTCATTTTCAGAACCAAAGGCTAGGCCAATCAAATTCTTCTGTGAGAGGGCAATAAGCTTCTTTGCCAAGGCTTCCGGTGTGAAATCAGGGGGCCTCTCTTTCCTCCCCCGCGAAGTCGTTCCGACGACACATCCCATTTCAGAGATCGCTTCTCCCAAAGTGAAGAACTCTTCTGCTCTCTCCAAAATATCTTCAGCCCCCGAGGCCAATTTGTAAGCGCTGGGATGAAGAGGGGAACATCCGTTGACCACCATCAGCCGACTCAATCCCGTATTCTTCATCGCCCTGGCCACTGAACCGATGTTTTCGGGGAATTTAGGCCTGACCAAAATGATCGAAATGGAATCAAGATTCATCTTTCGCTTCATGAACATTATTATAGCGATGAAAGATTACCTTGACTATCAATTTTTTTTGTCTTAATTAAACTGCATATTGACCTGAGAAAAGAGAGCGTTGATGAAAACGAAGGTTCCCTTTTTTGATTTGTCAACTCAGTTTAAATCCATTGGAGATGAAATCAAGTCTGCAATAGACGAAGTGTTTCAGAACCAACAATTCATCCTGGGAGCTAAAGTGCAGGCTCTGGAGGAAATCATTGCTCGATATTGCCGGACCCGATATGCCATCGGAGTCGCCTCGGGTTCAGACGCTTTGCTTTTAGCCCTGATGGCATTAGGGGTCGGGACAGGTGATGAGGTCATTCTTCCTCCCTTCACTTTTTTTGCGACAGCAGGTTCTGTTTCCCGCCTCGGTGCTATTCCCGTTTTTGTGGATATCAGCCAAGAAACCTATAACATCGACCCTTGCAAAATCGAGGAGAAGATCACCTCGAAAACAAAGGCTATCATTCCCGTTCACCTTTTTGGGCAATGTGCAGATATGAACCCTCTTCTTAAAATGGCCAAAGAGAAAAAGCTCTTTGTCATCGAGGACGCTGCGCAGGCATTGGGAGCGGAGTACAGGCTTGACACCGTATCAGAGGGACGCCGGGCTGGACAGATAGGAGACCTTGGATGTTTTTCGTTTTACCCTACAAAGAATTTGGGCGCCTTTGGAGACGCCGGAATGGTCGTAACGGATAGCGTCAGCCTGGCAGAGAAGATTCGACTGCTGAGGGTCCATGGAAGTCAACCCAAATATTTCCATAAACAGATTGGGATCAACAGTCGTCTTGATACGATTCAAGCCGCCATTCTACTAGTGAAATTTAAATACTTGGAGAAATGGACCGCAGAAAGACAAAAGAAAGCTGAGCGCTATCAATTGCTGCTCCGGGATCTTGTCTCTTCTGTAAATGGCCTTAGGCTCCCGACTATTCAATATCAGAACCGGCACATCTTTCATCAGTTTGTAATCCGTGTTCCGGAAAGAGATCAGCTGAAACAATACCTGTCAGCGGAAGGGATAGGAACAGACATCTATTATCCTGTGCCCCTTCATTTGCAGGAATGCTATTCCTTTTTAAAATATCGCCGAGGGGATCTCCCGAATTCCGAGAAAGCTTCTGAAGAGGTTTTAGCTCTCCCTATCTATCCTGAGCTGACAGAAGATCAACAGATGGCGGTCGTGGACCGAATCAAAGCATTCTATCGAAGAACAGGGTCCAAGGGGTCAAGTGGTCAAGGGGTCGAGTGAAATACCTTATGAGGAGAATTACTTGAATCCTTGAACCCCCTTGAGAATCGGTGAGAGGAACTATGGAGTTATTGGAGAAGGCTAATGAAATCATCCAAAAAATCCGCCAAAAAAAGGCGCTCATCGGGATCATCGGGATGGGATATGTCGGGCTCCCTCTGGTTTTAAGGTTTTGTGAGGAAGATTTCACAGTTTTGGGGTTCGATATTGATCCCAAAAAGGTCGCCACGCTAAAGAGAGGGAAGAGCTATTTGAAATCCATTCCCTCCTCACGTATTTCGCAATTCATCCGGAGCGGACACTTCGATGTGACCGATAATTTTTCACGCCTTCGTAAACCCGATTGCATTCTTATCTGCGTTCCCACTCCCTTGACTGAAAAAATGGAGCCGGACCTCCAATATATAGAAAAAACAACCGAAGCCATTCTGCAGCATCTGAGGAAAGGCCAATTGGTTGTCTTGGAAAGCACAACCTATCCTGGGACTACTGAAGAGCTAATTCTTCCCCGATTGGAATCGAGCGGCTTGAGGGTCGGGAGGGATTTCTTTCTGGCCTTTTCTCCAGAGAGGGAAGATCCAGGAAACAAACGATTTACAACGCATCAAATCCCAAAGGTTGTTGCCGGAGTGACTTCTTCCTGCAAAAAAGTTGCCACAGCCCTGTACAGTCAAATCATCAAGAAGGTTATACCGGTTTCCTCCCCTCGAGTCGCAGAGTTGACCAAACTCCTGGAAAACATATACCGAAGTGTAAATATTGCCTTAGTCAATGAATTAAAAATGTTGACTGACCGAATGGGGATCGATATCTGGGAGGTCATCGAAGCTGCCAGTACCAAACCTTTTGGATTTTCACCCTTCTACCCTGGCCCTGGAATGGGAGGTCACTGTATTCCTATCGATCCCTATTATCTCTCCTGGAAAGCCCGCGAATATGATTTTACAACAAGATTCATTTTCTTGGCAGGAGAAATTAATGTTCACATCCCTTATTATGTGGTCGCGAAGATTCAGGATTCCCTTAACGCGAGGGGAAAAAGTATGAAAGGGGCGAAAATTTTGATCTTGGGGGTTGCCTATAAAAAAGATGTGGACGACGCCAGGGAATCCCCTGCCCTGCCGATTATGAACCTCCTGCAGAAAAAGGGGGCAACCGTCCTCTACCACGACCCTTATATCCCGTCTCTTCCCTCTTTCAGAAAATACTCTTTCAAGTTAAATTCTTCCCCTCTCACAGAGCAACTCCTTCGCAGAATCGATGCGGCTGTGGTCGTCACGGACCATAGCATCGATTATCATCGGATTGTCAAGCTCGCTCCCCTTGTCATCGATACTCGGAACGTGACGAAAGGCATGGATCGATGGAAAAGCAAGATTGTTAAAGCCTGATCCGAAAATTCTGAGGCTTTAACCCCTCTCTATCCCCCCTTGACTTAAGGGGGGATGAAGGGGGGTTACGGGTGGTTTCTCCAGAAATGGTAGAGATACAGCTGGGCATACCCTGCATAGGGACCGAAATGATTCGATACAAAATCCTCCATCGCCCTCTCTCCGGTATTTCTCTCCTTGAAATAAATCTTTTGTAAACCCCTTTTTATCCAAGTATCCATTGGAAAGGCGTCAAGGAAATCCAGGGAATAGAGGAGGATGCAATCGGCAACCTTTTTCCCCACGCCGGGAAGCCGCATCAATTTTTCTTTAGCTATCGTATAAGGTAAATCTTTAAGCAGAAGAAGCTGCTTCCGGTCCGTGCAACGGCTGGCATTCACCAGGTAATGTGTTCTAAACCCTGCCCTGGCCGATTCCAGCTGAAGCGGATTTTTTATGGATTCGGGTTCAGGAAATCGGTAACCCACGTAGTTTCCCCACGCAACCTTTTCCCCCGAGGATCTGCAGACATGTTCGATGATACAGCGGATATGCGAGACAGCCTTCGCCGAAGAGCATAAGAACGAAAGGAGACATTCCCATGGATCTTGTCGGATCAGCCTCATCCCTCGATATTCTGCTATTGCCTGATGGATCACCGGATCCCGGTCGATCTCCTTCAATATAGCATCGAAATCTTCATCGAGTCTGAAAAAATGGATCAGGAGAGGCTCTTCAACCCCCTCGTAGAAAAGAAAATCTCCTTTCTGCCAGAGGGAAAAAATCCGATCCGAAGAATGAACAATGTAGGTATCAAAAACTTTGGTAAATCGAAAAAATTGCCCGCATTCTAAGGTATGTTTGAGCGAAAAATGAGGAATCCGGAGTCGGTCGGTCATTCATTTTCCCCTCACCTCCAATCCCTCCCCTGCCTTCGTGCGGCAAGTCGGGATTTCACGCAGGCGGGCGCCAAGAACTCGATGGAGGTTATGAGATTTGGTCTCTACCGGCTGAAAACGCTTTCCTGTTCAATTCATGAACTTTTGGAGGAAGATAGTTCAGAATTGTCTTTAGCCAGAGATTTTATCGACCTCAAAACATTTCGACATCGCACCTAAGAGCACAACATTTGCCGCCCGGGCATCCCCCAACTGCAGTGCGATCTCTGTTCCCTTTACTAAGCAGAAATTTCTAACTCTTGATCGAATCGTCTCAGGGATGGCTCCAGAATATTCGATCTCCCCCAGATTGATGGCCGGAGGCGACATAGGAGAGCGTCATAAAAGGATCAGCCGCCACATTGACCCCGACATGTTTCATACAGGCCATTGTTCTGGCGCCTGCCAAGGAGGCCCCGGCGCAAACTTCCAACGCCACTTTTTCATTGGGCGACCATTCCGCATAAATTTCCTTGTACTCCTTGGCGACAGATTCTAAAATCTCTGTGCTGGGCGTGCCGGGGTAGGCAGCCGCTACCCTTACCCCAGCTTCGAAAGCTCCTCTCGCCAGAGCTTCATTTCCACTCAATATTTTTCTCATAAATCACCTATTGGCTTAGTCCGAAATGGAAATCACAATTTACGGGTATGAATACATATGTGGTCCCGATTTTTGTTGACTGAATCATTTTCTATATCTCGCTTTATTTCTCCAGGTCGGAGATCTTTCTCAAGACGATATTCGTCATCTCCGACTTCTTAGAAACGCTTATGAAATTCCTGTAATTTTCAAGTGCCTCCTTAGTCTTTCTCATTTTTTCATAACACCGACCCAGTCCTAAATAAGCTTCGGCTGATTGGAAACCCTCTCCCAAACCAGCGAGCCTTTGGTAAGCATCCACTGCCTTTTCATATTCTTTCTTACCTTCATAAGAGTAACCGAGACCATCCAGGGCAAATGACCGGTAAAGTTTTTCCTTGCCCGTTTTTCCCAGAAAGGCCTCGTAAGCTTTAATGGCATCGTCAAATTCACCCAACCGAAGATAGATGTTCCCTTTAAATAACAATGCGATTTTCCCCGACGAAGTTCTCGGATATTTTGTGATGACCTCGTCAAATTTTTCTAAGACAGTCCGATATTCTTGAGGCGACCCGTCGCGGTACGGGGAGCTGACCATTCCGTAAGTTTCAACCGCCAAATGAAACATCTGGTAGGCATTTTCCTCATTTTTCTTTTCCCACTTTTGAAGGGAAAAAATAATCAGTAGGAGGATCAGAACAATCCCCGCCCCTACCGCGATGGACCTGGAATGGTGGGTGACGAAAAGAAAGGTCCTTTCGGTGAGAGTGATGAATTCATCGGGCTTTTTTAATTTCTTTTTTATAATCTTTTTTGTCCTCGTCATCTCAAATCATCCTTTGTATGTAAAATTATAATAACTTTTTTTCAGGACTCTGAGAAGTCCCCCTCAGCACTCTCTTCTCCCCCAGCCGAAGCGTCAATTTGATCTGATCAAAGTACTCAATGAAAGGGATAGCATATTTTCTTGAGACCTTGGTCATCTCTTTAAACTGAGGGGTGGTAATCTCTCGATGGCTCTTTAAATAGGCGACCAATTCCTGCTTCAGTTTTTCGAATGAGACTCGATGGAGATAGATTTCACCCTTAATTTTTAACAATACTCCTTGATGGACGAGATGTTCAAAAATGGCCCGAACCTCTTCCTCTTTTTCAGACCATTGCTCCGACAATTCTTTCGGAGAGGGTGGTTGGAGCCCTCCCTCCAGAACAGCTTCCTCCACCCGCCTTACCAAACCCTTCTCATCGGTAGACGAGACTTGGTGGCTGGGAAGCCTCAACTTATCTTTCTCCAACATAACTTCTTTCGATTGGATGAGCTGATGGACGAGGATTTGAAAAAGCTTGATTTCCACCTCCGGAGGGAGCTTCGTCCTCAGTTCCTCTTTGGATAATCCAGATTTCATTGGGAATCTCTGATGAAATTCTCTCAACTGCGCCAGAGCCGATTCTTTCAAAGCGTGATATTGTCCCCTCCCGATAACTTTCAATTTTTCAGGATCGATGAGTAAAAGATCTTCTCTTTCTACCATCTTTCTAATGATCGACTGAACCTCAGCGGGCGACATCTCGACTCGGTTCAATAGATTTTCCAGGGTAATACCCCCCGTCCCTGCATGCTGAATATGCTGCAGGAGCGTTTGTTCATTCGTACCTTCTTTGAGGAGAGTCAGATCGGCGATTACTGAAGAGGAAAACCTCCTGTGTTTGTCCGGATGACTGTCCAGAACAACTCCTCCACCTATGGTTTGGATCGCTGCAGAACCTCGGATGACAAAGGTGTCCTGGGGCAAAGCCACCACCGGGCGTTCCAATCTCAGTTGGACGAAGCCACCTTGTCCCGGGGACAACTCCTCCCGATCAAGGAGAAAGATGGATGCATGGGTGAGAGAGGTGCCGATATGAAACCTCGGCTTGGTGCGGTGCTTTAGGGGTCTGGGCGCATCCGGCAAATATTCAAGGTAAGCATCGATAAGTTGCGTCGGTCTAAGGGTATTCGGCCGTATGAGAACGTCTCCCCTCTCGATTGCCGCCGTTTCGATTCCTTGAAGATTCACGGCTGTTC
The DNA here is from genome assembly GCA_963765435.1 of uncultured delta proteobacterium. Classification (GTDB taxonomy): domain Bacteria; phylum Desulfobacterota; class BSN033; order BSN033; family UBA1163; genus UBA1163. Next base: position 414,934 of record CAVXWK010000001.1, on the reverse strand, counting down.
GCTGCCCTGCAAAGGCTTTTTCTACGCTTTTATTATAGACCTGGAGGTTCCTGACCTTCCCTTCTACCCCAGAAGGAAGGATTTGAACTGTCTCCCCCAAAGAAAGGGCACCGGAAATCATGGTCCCTGTCACAACGGTTCCAAAACCTTTCATGATGAAGACACGGTCGATCGGTAATCGGAATAAGCCATCGGCTGATCTCCCTTCAATCTCTCGTGAGAGCAAATCGAGTGTGGAGAGGAGTTGGGGAATCCCTTCTCCTGTCACGGAGGACACGGCAAGGATCGGCGCATCTTTTAAGAAAGTCTCCTGAATCATTTCGCGCACTTCCTCCTTAACTAACTCCAATAGCTCCCGGTCAACCAAATCGATCTTCGTCAGAACGACCAACCCTTTTTTCACTTTCAAAAGTTTACAAATATCTAAATGCTCTCTTGTCTGGGGCATCACCCCTTCGTCAGCAGCGATGATCAAAGCAACCAGGTCGATCCCCCAAGCCCCCCCCACCATATGTTTCACAAACCTTTCATGGCCAGGGACGTCAATGATTCCCAGCCGTATCCCGCTGGGTAGGTCTAAGGAGGTGAATCCGAGTTCAATGGTAATCCCTCTTTCCTTTTCCTCCTTGAGCCTATCCGTATCCACACCTGTAAGAGCCTTCACAAGGGAGGTTTTTCCGTGGTCAATGTGCCCCGCAGTCCCAAGAATGACATGTTTCATCAGCCAGCCCTATGGATAGCAATAGTCTATTAAAGATAACAAAAAGCCCTCGGTCTTTCAATTCTATTTCTTTCTTCTGTCAAATGATAAGTAGTACGGCTCAAGAAAGAGGAAAAATCGAAACAGGGTCACAGGATAGTCCGGATATATTGAACGCGAATAATGTATGCTTCTCCATGATAGGACTTTCCTACGATAGCCATGTGGGCCCCCTTCTTTTATTGATTCCATCGCTATCTCCTGTTGACGAGTGAAGCAAGAGGTTCAAGATCAAGGGGAAGAAGGCAGTGCTGCCATCGGATGCAGAAAAATCAAGGCTTAGAAGAGTGGGTTCTTCCGATGTTCAATTCCTGTTGAAAAATATGCTTCCCCGGGACGTAGCCCTTCAATTCTCTTACGTAATTAGATTTGAGGATAAATCGTTTCAAAAAATATCTTGAGTTTTCAATAGGTTATTTGTTTGTGGCCTATGGCTGACAAAACACAACATCTTGTGGTTTAAGAGAGGACTTACCAGACCTTGATGTTCATAACCTGTTTATATGCTATTCCTCGGAGACCAGATTCTTGCTTTCTTTCGATAACAAAAAGAGGGGAGAAATCCATCTTCTTCCCCTCTTTCTCAAGGTTTATAAAACAGCATTTAATCTATTAGGATTACTTTACCGCAATCTTCAGCAGATTACCTGCTTTGAATTTTGCCACTCTGGTGGAAGGAATCTTGATTTCCTTTCCGGTTTGTGGATTTCTGCCTGTTCTTGCCCTCCTCCTCGCCACAGAGAAGGTTCCAAATCCTGTTAAGGCCAGCTTGTCTCCTTTCTTTAATGCCTTGGTCACCGTATTAGTAAATGCATTGAGGGCCTTCTCAGCTGACGCTTTCGAGAGCTTGGCTTCCTTCCCTATGCTGGCGATCAATTCCGCCTTCGTCATGCAAATCACCTCCTTTTATTGGGGGAAATATTTTCTGTGATAGCGAATGGTATCGGGTCACTAAAAACGATGCCCATCATAGCCTATCGTCATTTTAAAAGTCAAGTCTTTATTTTCAAGAATTTAATCCTCTTACCCATGACATTTCCCATTATATAAAACTTCTTCATATTAAAACTTCCCCTTTTTTTCCGCATCATTCTTGCGCAGGCAGGAATTCAGTTTTCTCCTCCGATCTCCTGGATTCCCGTTCCCACTGGAATCCCCGAAGGGGACACTAAAACCGTGGCATCTCTTTTTCCAATCGAGAGGCCAATGCATTGGGGTCAATCTGCAAGATCATAAAGATTTTATTCTCCATGCGACAGGTTTCCCTTTTCAGTCGCTCTAAGGTTTCCCTGCCGCTCGCCTGTTTTGCATATCTCTCCATGAGATCGTTAAACCTCTCGTCCAAAGGAACGATCCGGTCATGCATCACGCGTTTATCCGCATAATTTACGACTTCCTCTTCAGAGACGGCCGATGGGCTTCCTTCCTTCTCTAACCTGATATGTTGTGCCACGACCTCCCCTACCCTTTCGTATCCCATTCTTTTCAAGAGCTGACAGCCCATTTTGGCGTGATCCTCCTTCGTCTTAAAGCACTCAGTTTTGGCAAAGTCGTGCAATAAAGAGGCCGCCTCCACTAAAGCGATATCGATCCTTTGCCCTTTCTTATTCAACTCCAGGGACAGAAAAAAGGCCACTCTTGCCACTTCGAGGCTGTGGTGAATAATGTGCTCCAACATCCCGTGTTGCTCCATCAGCCTCAGGCATTCTTCCCTGGTGGGGATTGTCTCCATGAGCAGTCTTGTGACCGGAATGCACCCGGTCGGCAGGATTCAGGGGCACGATATGAATGATATAACAACCCCGGAAAGCCTGGCCGTGTCTATCCCGTCTTAACAGGACGGGAACAGCTTCACTACCTTCTCAAAAGAACGGCTTTCTCCAAGGGATCTCTTTCTCCAACGCCCGATCTTTTTGCTGGGTGGCCGAATGCCACAACGGCCATCAATTCCAAATTCCCACTCAGCCCTAATAACTCGCCCACTTTCTCTTTGTTCTTTAAGATCTCTCCCAGCCAGACGCCCCCCAATCCCAGGGAGTGTATGGTGAGGAGCATATTTTGAATGCAAGCTCCCACTGCCTGGACATCCTTTGTTCGGTCATAAACTCTCGAATGATCCAAGAAGACCCCGATGCAGACCGTAGCCCCTTGAATGATGGATCGAGAGTGGGTGAGCGTGGCCAGCGACTCTTTCAGCACCGCATCCTGAATGATCGCAAACTTCCAAGGTTGGTTGTTTTTCCCGGAAGGGGCCCACACAGCGGATTCAAGAATCTGATTCAGCGCATCATCCGAAACCGGTTCACTGGTAAACTGACGGACAGACCTTCTCGCTCTGATAGCTTCGACGACCGGATCCTTGCCGCCCATCTTCTTACCCCAAATCTATCCGAAAAAGTTTAGTTGGTCGTTTTTCTAAATCTTAACCTAAAACTTAAGGCTACCTCTAAAAATGTCATTCCTGCGAAAGCAGGAATCCATAAGCTCTCGACATAACTGGACTCCCGCATGCGCGGGAGTGACGAATTGAGAATTATTAGAGGTTCCCTTAACCTCAACCTTAACCTGTTAGGAATCTATGGGTTCCCCTCCTTTTTCTTTAAAAGGCAACGAGGGCTGGCCTTCGATCTGGTCCAATTTAAAACTGAATTTATCCAATCGTCTCCTGGCTTCCTCGAACTTATTCACGGCATTGACGAGATGTTTTCCCACTAATTGAAAATCCTCTTGAAAGCCTCCGATATCTTTTTTCAGCCCCGAAAGCAAGGCCTGGATCTTGAGCGCATCCTTCTCGATCTGTAACCCTTTCAACCCGAGAATAATCACCTGGAGATACGCATAAAAGGAGTTCGGAGAGACGGGGATCACCCTTTTCGTCAGTGCGTAGTTCAAGACTCCCTTCTCTTCCCCGAAGGACTCATCCTTGGTAATCGTTTCATAGTAGACGTTTTCCGCGGGAATATAGAGCAAGGCGAAATCGTAGGTCCCTTCTTGGGGCAGGATATATTTATTGGCAATGTCGTCAATGTGTTTTTTCACATCTCTGTAGAAAATCTTCTGGTAAGTCCTTCTCTCATCATCGGTCTTGCATTCGACGACTCGTTTGAAATTGTCCAGAGGGAATTTGGAATCGATCGGAACGAGTTTTTCGCCTATTCGCACCACCGCATCCACCCTCTCCCCACTCAAGAACGTGTACTGAAGGGTGAAGAATTCGGGCGGAAGGATCTGCGATAGCAATTCTCCTAAAAACTGCTCGCCCAATCCTCCTCTCAATTTAGGAGGCCGAAGAATCTCCTGAAGGGTGGCGATATTCTTTCCCACCTCGTGTATCTGTTCGCTGGTCTTCGAAAGCTCTCCGAGCCTTTCACTCACCTTACTGATCACCTCTCTGGCGCTGTCCAGCCGCTGACCAATCTGCCCGCTCGAGCTCTGAAGTTGTTGGTTCACCATCTGGAGCTGTTGATTCACCTGTTCATTAATGACTCTCAACTGTTCGGTGAGAAGGGAAATATTCTTGTTAAGCCCGTCGCCCATCTGCCCTCTGAGTTGTTCCAATTGCTGCTGCATCAAGCCCCACATCGGTTGCGAAGATGAATCCGCTTTGATCTCCTCGAGCCTCCTCATCCACCGCTGTTCCATCAGGAAAAAAAGAACCGCCCCCACAGCCAGGATCAAACCCAAAAGCACATAGATTCCTTGCATCCTTGCTCCTTACTGTCACGGATGTTGGATGATAAGATGCCCTTCCACTTTCTTGCCAGCAGGGTTCGTAACCAAGACACTCCACACGCTCTCTTTTTCAAGTTCCTCCACAGGGACGGGAAATTCTATTTTGAGGGGACTTCTACCTGAGAAAGTGAGACCTCCCTTGAGGCTTCCCGATAATTTGAAGGAAAGCATGAGGGCGGAGCTCCCTCCCTCGCAACTGGCCTCGGCCCTCACCTTTTCCGCATAGGCTTCACCCTGAGCGGGAGGAGGTGAGATGGAAAAATTGAATTCCTCTCCGCCCCGGGGTCCGATCTTGAACGGAAAGATGACGAAGGTCTTTTTGAGGAAATTATTTTCCGAACGGATATCATCAGGAGGCAATTCCGGAGAGATAGAAACCTTCACTCTGGAGATTCCAGCAATTCCGACTCGATAAGGAGGGGCGACGACGTAACGATTCCCGAAATTGGCCTTCATTACCTCAGAAATAAAATGGTCAAATTCCGAAATCCTCTGGTCGTTCACGAAAACTTGGATCTGAAAGATAGCGCCTTTACGGAGATCGGTTTCGCCGGCGTTGGAGAGGATAATTATTAATTCTAAGTCTTCTGTCAAGTCCAAATCTTTTACCACGATGTCCGGTCCAACAGAAGGCCCGTTCAGAATTCTCTTCAGGCTGTTATCCTCTTCGTCGGACTTCTTCACCTCGCTCGCGAACTCGACACGGGCAAGAATTTCGTGGCGGCCGACAAGGGCTAATGGAGTGGTGAAGATGAGATTTCCCTTCGGCGGAAGAAAAGGCTGATTGGAAAGGCCTTCCATTGGATAACTCCCAGCTAGGAGCCCATCGACAGAGATCCTCAGATTCCCAGCCCTCAAAGGGAACGCGCTGCCTCCAAAGTTAGTAAGGGTCACTGACAATTTCCTCTGTGTGTTGAGAAAAAGGTCGGTAATGCGAAGGCCGGGAAGGAGCCGTTTGGCCTCCGATTCTTCTTTTCCCAAAACCTTAGGAAAAACTTTGCTCTCTTTATCTTCTTCAACTGTCTTCTCTCCCTTATCCAGAACTGCCCGGACGTTGTGCCTACCGACTAACTCAACCGGAGTGGTGTAGAGCGTAGTGCCTCCTGGCTTAAGAAAGCTCTGATCCGGAAGGGCACCAAGAGAATCTTTCCATTTCAGAAAACCATCCACGTAAATCGCCAAACTCCCGACTCCATATGGAGCAGGCCCCTTTCCAGTATTCGAAAGCGTCACCTCTATCTTTCCAGTTTCGTTTAAACAAATATCCGAAACGGTAAGGTGAGAGAGGAGAGCAGGTTGGGGTGCAGGGGATGAAACCGGCGGAACGGAAGGGGGTTGAGTGGCGACGTGTGTGGCGCAACCGAAGAAACAGGTGGCTAAAGCGAGAATTGTGGTCGCCCGTTCAAGCATGAAATGAAGTTGACCTCCCCGGAAAGCAAAATAACGCAACAGACGCTGAAATGCAAGCAATTTCCCTCTCGAACCTTGACACCTATTGGTTAAAATTGTATTTCCTTTATGTGGTTAGGAATAGCCCTGAAATGATGAAGGAGTTTATCGATCTTAGAAGCGATACGGTGACCAAGCCCACGTCTGCCATGAGAAAAGCGATGGCAGAGGCAGAAGTGGGGGATGATGTCTTCGGCGAAGACCCTACCGTAAACATCCTCCAGGAAAAGGTAGCGAGGTTGCTCGGAAAAGAGGCTTCCCTCTTCGTCCCCTCAGGTACGATGGCCAATCAATTGTCGATCAAATCCCATACGCAGCCCGGAGATGAGGTGATCATCGAATCTTCTTCTCACCCCTATAACTTTGAAGGGGGAGCTGGAGCCGCTCTCTCTGGAATTCAGTTTCAATGCCTCAAAGGTGTCCGAGGTATTCTTGACGCCTCTCAAATCGACGAAGCCGTCAGACCTTCGGATTACCACTTCCCTGTCACAAGACTGGTCTGTCTTGAAAACACTCATAACCGCGGCGGCGGCTCCATCTTTCCTGTTGAAAAAATGGCTGAGATCTACCGATTGGCCAAAACAAGAGGGCTTCTTGTCCATCTCGACGGAGCCAGGCTATGGAATGCATCCGTAGCCACGGGAATTGGACCCCACGAATATGCCCAATGGGCAGATTCCGTGTCGGTCTGCCTATCCAAAGGATTGGGGGCTCCCATTGGCTCCTTGGTTGCAGGCACTAAACCCTTTATCGAACGCGTCCACCGGTTTCGAAAAATGTTTGGAGGGGGAATGCGTCAGGTTGGAATTATTGCTGCTGCTGGAATTTACGCTTTAGATCATCACTTTGAACGTCTGAAGGAAGACCACCAGAATGCAAAGCGTCTGGCGGTGAGTTTGAAAGAATTTAAAAGAGTCTCCGTTAACCCAAAACATGTGGAAACGAATATCGTCATCTTTGATGTCGCCAATATAGGAATGACAGGTTTCCAAGTGGCTGACGCAATGAAGAAGGAAGGCGTTCTCATCCATGCTATTGCTAAGACCCAAATCCGCCTAGTCACCCATTTGGATGTTACTGGTGAAGATATCGAGAAGGCTTTGAAAGCTTTTAGAAAAGTATTGGGGAGAAAAGAATAATAAGCTCAGGTAACAACAATTACAATGTTAATGTTAAGGTAATAGTTGAAGTTTAGCTTAAGATTGGAAGTAAAACGTAACCAAAGCTTGTCTTCCGAAGAGCATTTGAAATTCGCTGGATGCGTCATCCTGAACCAATCTATTTCAGGATCTATGATTGAGGATGTCATACCTATGGACAAAACGAGATGCTGAACCAGGTTCATGACACCTAAGAGATTGCCGCGCTTCCTCCGATCGCTCGCAATGACAAAAAGGGGGGCTCGACAAAGCCTCTCGATGGGGGGAAATTGACGCAATAAGGAGAAAAATATGTCTTGGAAGTTGGCCGTCGTGCCTGAGCGATGCTCGGGATGTAAAATTTGCGAGTTGGTTTGCTCCATCAATCGTTTCGGGGTAAACAACCCCAAGAAGAGCGCCATTCGGGTAATGGTCGTCTACCCTCACCCGATCATACGAATGCCCATCGTCTGTCGACAATGCAAGGTTGCCAAGTGCATGGAGAATTGTCCGACTGGAGCCATCACAACCAAGGACGGTATCTATGATATTGACAGTGAGAAGTGTATCTCCTGCCAACAGTGTGTGACCTCCTGTCCTTTTGGCGCTGTCTTTCTTCACGAGGAAATCGAAACGCCTTTTAAATGCAATCTTTGCAATGGAAATCCACGCTGTGTAGAGGCTTGCCCCAAAAATGCACTTCTCTTTTTGCCGGAACATGTCTTGGGTCAGGCTCAACGGATGACCAGTGTCTTAAGATATGTGCACATGAAAGAGGTGGAGTACGTGGAAAAGGGCGAAAGGAAGGTTCTAAGGTATGCCGACATCGAAAAGGGAAAAGCGGAAGATTAAAGGCGGATATTCCTGGAATATCCTCTGGGTCGATCTCGATCATGGAGAAGCAAAGCCTCTGGAATTTGACGAAGCTTTTGCCTTGAGATACATTGGCGGAAGAGGATTCGGAGCCAAACTGGTTTGGGACCAGCTCCAAAAAGGAACTATTGATCCCCTTGGTCCTGAAAACCTCCTGGTGATTTCTCCCGGACCTCTGGCGGGTCTTTACCTTCCCGCCTCGGGGAAAACGTCCTTCATCTCCATCTCTCCGGAAACAGGAATTTATGGTGATTCGAGCATGGGGGGTTCTTTCGGGGCAGAGCTGCGGCAAGCTGGTTTCGATGCCCTCGCCATATCAGGAAAGGCAAGATCCCTCTCCTACCTCTGGATCGACAATGGAGAAGCAAGAGTTGTTCCCAACGAGAAGCTGAAAGAAAAAGGGAGCCTCGAGAGCGAAGGGATGATCAAGGAGGATCTAAAGGATGAACATATTAAGGTTGCCACTATCGGGCCGGCGGGAGAGAAGAGGGTCCGATTTGCCTGTGTCACTTCAGATTGGGGAAGAAACTCCGGAAGGACTGGCATCGGCGCGGTCATGGGGTCAAAGAACATAAAGGCCATTGCGGTCCGAGGGTCTAAAGACCTTCCTGTTTTCGATCTTCCAAGGCTGCAAAAAGTTTCGGAGGCTTCCTTTCGGAGCCTGAGGGAGAATAAGAATTTTGCATTCTGGCAGGAACAGGGCCTCATGTCCGTTATCGATTATGTGAACGAAGCGGGCGTCATGCCCACCTATAATTTCAGAGAGGGTGTCTTCGAACATGCCAAGAAGATCAATGGCTACGAGATGCTCTCAAAATATAAGATCGGTGATACCTCCTGCTTCGCCTGCCCCATGGCCTGTGGTAACGTTTGTTTGGTGAAAGAGGGAAAGTATCGAGGAACGGTGGTGGAAGGGCCCGAGTATGAAACAGCTTGCATGTTCGGCCCCAACATCGGGGTCCAAAATTTTGCGGCCATCCTCAAGGCAAATCAACTCTGTGACGAACTCGGAATCGATACGATCACTACCGGAAATCTGATCGGGGTGCTGATGGAGGCGCAGGAGACTGGCCTTCTTTCGGAAAAGGACCTGGACGGCCTCAACCTCAAATGGGGAGCAGAAGAGGCCATTTTAGAAACAGTTCATCGCATCGCGCATCGGAAGGGAATCGGGAATATTCTTGCTGAAGGAAGCCTTGGGGTAATCAAACAGTGGCCCCAACTCCGACCTATCATCTCTCAGGTGAAAGGCCTGGAGCAATCCGCCTACGATGCCCGCATTGCCATCTCCATGGCGTTGGGATATGCCACTTCGGATATCGGAGCCCATCATGCGCGGGCGTGGACAATCGCCAAAGAGTTGGAGATGGGAATGGACTGGCCGCTGGAAAAGAAGGCCGATCTGGTGATTTACCACCAGACACTCAGGCCCCTGTTCGACATGCTGGGAGTCTGCCGGTTGCCCTGGATTGAGCTCGGCTTTAATGAACATCAGTATGCAGAATTCTACTCAGCAGTTACAGGGATTGAAACCACCTTGGATGAACTTCTCCAGCGGTCTAATGACCTTTATGACCTCACCCGGGCCATTAATATGAAATTAGGTATCTCGCGGAAGGATGATTATCCTCCCGATAGGGTCTTCAATTTAGCGATGACAGAAGGCCCCCATGCAGGAAAGATCTTAAAGCGGGAAGACTACGACGCGATCCTCGATATCTACTATCAGAAAAGAGGCTGGACTAAAGATGGCCAGGTCGATAAGAAAAAAATCGCGAGCTTTAATGATCCTCTGATTACTAATTAAACCTACAAATCCCCCCTATCCCCCCTTTGCCAAAGTGGGGAACTTTTACCCCTCCCTTTAACGAAGGAGGTTGGGAGGGATTTTAACTTAAGGCATGATCGGGAATCGCGCCTTACATAATTTTCGAAAAATGAAATCACAGTTCATCGTTGTCTTTGTCACCTGCGGTTCTGAAGAGGAAGGGCTGAAGATTGCAAATGCTCTGGTGGAAGGCCATTTGGCCGCCTGCGCCAACCTTATCTCCCCTATCCGGTCTGTCTATCGATGGGAGGGAAAGATCTGGGATGAAAAGGAATGGCTGTTGATTATTAAGACACAAAAAGACAGGTTTGGGGAGTTGGAGAAAAAAGTAAAGTCCCTTCACTCTTATTCCGTTCCTGAAATCATCAGCCTTCCGATCGTGGAGGGTTCTTCGGCTTATCTCGATTGGATCAGAGAGAATACAGAATAGTAATGGCTCCCCTTGCCCTTTGAGAATTGCTCTCCCTTAACCCCCCTTCGTCCCCCCTTAAGTTAAGGGGGGAATAGAGGGGGGTTACAGCTTTGGTTTCCTAAGATGAAAGTCCGTGTTCTGCTCGAACGTGTAAGCCACCCTTAAGAGCATTTCTTCGTCAAAATGCTTCCCCATCAACTGAAGGCCAATCGGAAGCCCTTCGTGGCTGAACCCGCAGGGAATGGAAATTGCCGGAATCCCTGCCAGGTTCACCGGAATGGTATGGATATCGGATAAGTACATCTGGAGGGGGTCTTCTGTCTTCTCACCGATTCGGAAAGCCGGTGTGGGTGCGGTCGGGGACACAATGACATCTACCTTTTGAAACGCCTCATCAAAATCTTTTCTCATCAGAGTTCTTACCTGTGACGCCTTACGGTAGTAAGCTTCATAATACCCAGCCGACAGAACATACGTACCCAAAATGATCCGCCGTTTTACCTCTTCTCCAAATCCTCTTGCGCGGGTCTGTGTATACATCTCCATCAGATCCCGGTACCCTTTCGACCGAAAACCGTACTTTACTCCATCATATCGCGCCAGATTGGAGCTCGCCTCCGCGGTCGCAATAATGTAATAGACCGCCACCGCATACTCTGTATGAGGTAAAGAAATTTCCCGAATTTCCGCTCCCCATTTTCTGAAAGAATCAATCGAGCCCTTGACTGCCTTCTCCACCTCCGGGTCAATCCCTTCGACAAAATATTCTTTGGGAATTCCAATTCGAATTCCTTTGATATCCTTTTTCAAGGACTGCTTATAATCCGGAACTTCCTCTTTGACAGAGGTCGAGTCACACGGATCGTATCCGCTGATCGCATTCATCAGAATCGCGCAGTCCTCCACATCCTTTGTGATTGGGCCAATCTGGTCCAAAGAGGAGGCAAAGGCTACCAATCCGTATCGTGACACCCGGCCATAAGTCGGCTTTAAGCCCGACAACTCCGCAACAGGCGGCCGGTTGTCGTATCGAACCTCCCGTATCCGTGCCCAGAGCAGCAATACCTTCATCGGCAGCCACGGCCGCTGCGGAACCGCCGCTGGAACCTCCTGGGATCCGTTCGAGATCCCAAGGATTATGGGTGATTTGAAATCCTGAATTCTCTGTCGAGGAGCCCATGGCAAACTCATCCATGTTGAGCTTTCCCAAAAAAACGGCATCCTTCTCCTTAAGTTTTCTGATCACGGTCGCGTCATAAAACGGGACATACCCTTCCAAAATCTTAGAGGCGCAAGTCGTTTGAATTCCTTTCGTACAGAGGATGTCTTTCAGGCCGAGAGGGATCCCGGAAAGGTCTCCAATCTCTTCTCCCTTAGCAATCTTCCGATCTACTTGGTCAGCCTGCCAAAAGGCCCTTTCTTCCGTCAATAAAAGATAGGCCCTGATTCTACCATCCGTCTCCCGAATCCGTCGGTACAGGGTCTCGGTGGCCTCTCTGGAAGTCACCTCTTTCTTAACTAAAAGGTCGTGCAGTTGATGAATGGTTAATTGGTGGAGTTTCACGTTTGCGTCTTTCTATGGGTCTTACCGACACGAGTCACCGTCACGAAGCACGATCACTCGATGATCCTCGGCACCTTGAAATGCCCGTCTCCTTCATCGGGTGCAATGGCTAACACCTCTTCTTGTGGAAATGAAGGTTTGACTTCATCTTCCCTAAAGACATTATAGACGGGGATGGCGTGGGAAGTAGGCTCCACTCCAGAGGTATCGAGTCGGTTCAATTGTTCCATGTAGGTGAGGATTTGTTCTAATTGGCTCCCGAAGGTCACCTTCTCTTCGTCAGACAACTCGAGGCGAGCCAACCTTGCGACTTTTTCGATATCCATTTTCATTTCGATGTCCCCCTAAGCAGGTTATCCTATTATCCCTTTTATCTTATTTAGGCTCTCTTCTAATTTCTCACGCTGGTCGCGGAACTCCATCGCTTTCTCTTTTACCTCCTGAACGATATCCGGAGGGGCCTTAGAAAGAAATTGCTCGTTAGAGAGCTTCTTCAAAACGAACGTTGTCTCCTTCTCAATTTTCGCTATCTCCTTTTGCAGCCTTCTCGCCTCCTCTTCCATCCGGGACCGTTCCATGGGGACAAAGATTTCAACATCCCGGACGGCCACAAAAGCGCTGTAAAGCGGTTTCTCAAGATTCCGCCCGAATTCAAACCCCTTGACCAGTGCAAGGGACTGAATAAATGACTGATTTTCACGCAGCCTCTCCTCCACTTCCTCACTCTTTGTACGCAAAAGAACCACGATCCGCTCTCCTGGAGGAAGGTTCATCTCTCCCCGGATGTTCCGAATGGCGCTGATCACGTCGATGATTAGTTCCATCTCATCGGCCGCGGATTCATCATCATATCTCTCGTCCGGTCCTGGAAATTCTGCAGCCATGATGGATTCATTCTCTCTTCGCCGGGGAAGCTGCTGCCAGATCTCTTCCGTGACAAACGGCATAAACGGATGGAGCAGCCTGAGAAGAGCATCGAGTGCCTCCGAAAGCGTCCATCTGGTGAGCTCCTGCCTCTTCTCCCCTCCCCCCTGATAGAGATAGAGTTTGGCCAGCTCGACATACCAATCGCAGAATTCGTGCCAGACAAATTGGTAAAGCACATTGGAGGCTTCGCTGAATTTGTAATCTTCCAACGATTCCCGGACATCCCGTATGACCTGGTTTAGCCTTCCCCGAATCCAGCGATCGGGAAGGCTAAACTCTGTAACAGGAATCTCGCTGGTGTTTCCTTCGACATCGGATTCTCCAAGATTCATCAGGACGAAACGTGACGCATTCCAGATTTTATTGACGAAGTGGCGGTAGCCCTCGGTCCTCGCCTCTGAAAGTTTCAAATCGCTTCCGGGCATGGTCAGCGCTGCGAGCGTAAAACGAAGCGCATCCGCCCCGAAGCGGTCGATGAGGTCAAGGGGATCGACGACGTTTCCGCGTGTCTTCGAATATTTTTCACCCCTCTCGTCTCTGACCAAACCATGGATATAGACGTCCCTGAAAGGGATGTCACCCATAAACTTCAGGCCCATCATCATCATCCTGGCCACCCAGAAGAAAAGGATGTCGAAGCCCGTCACGAGGACAGAGGTCGGATAGAACCGCTTCAACAACTTCGTCTGCTTTGGCCAACCCAAGGTGGAAAAAGGCCAGAGGGCAGAACTGAACCAGGTATCTAAGACGTCTGTCTCAGGAGTCAGACGATCGCCGCCGCATTTGGGACAAGAGGCGGGTGCGTCCTTGGATACGATGACTTCCCCGCACCGATCACAATACCAGGCCGGGATGCGATGCCCCCACCAAATCTGCCGAGAAATGCACCAATCCCTTATATTCTCCATCCACTCAAAATAAGTCTTCTCCCAGACCTCAGGGATGATCCGAGTCCGGCGATCCCGGACCGCCTCGATGGCCGCCTTGGCCAAAGGCTTCGTTCGGACGAACCATTGAAGAGAGAGGTTCGGCTCGACGATCGTCTTGCACCGGTAACAATGACCCACGACGTGCCGGTAGTCCTCCGTCTTTAACAACACCCCATCCCGCTCGAAATCTTCGACGATCTTCTCCCGACACTCAAAGCGATCCATCCCTCCATAAGGACCCGCATTTTCATTCATGCGGCCTGCTTCATCAATCACTTTGATCTGCTCAAGGTCGTGTTTCAAACCGATTTCAAAATCGTTGAAATCATGGGCCGGGGTGATCTTCAAACAGCCCGTCCCAAACTCAATATCGACATAGGGGTCCCCAATGACGGGAATCTCCCGTCTGACCACCGGGAGAATAACCTTCTTCCCGATCACCTCCTGATACCGTTTATCTTCTGGGTTGACCGCCACCGCCGTGTCCCCGAGCATCGTCTCTGGCCGCGTGGTTGCCACGACGACAAAGCGGTCACTTTCTTTGAAGGGATATTTGAGATGATAGAGTTTTCCGGAGACCTCATGATGCTCCACTTCGAGGTCGGATAAAGCGGTCTGGCATCGGGGGCACCAATTGATGATGTAGTGACTTCGGTAGATCAGGCCTTCGTGATAGAGGCGGACGAAGACTTCTTTGACTGCCTCCGAGAGGCCTTCATCCATGGTAAATCGCTCACGGCTCCAATCACAGGAAGCTCCCAGTTTCTTCAACTGGCTGATGATGGTTCCTCCGGATTGTTCTTTCCATTTCCAAACCCTCTCAATAAATTTCTCTCTTCCCAGGGTGTGCCGGTCGAGCCCCTCCTCCAAGAGTTGCTTCTCCACGACATTCTGAGTGGCAATGCCCGCATGGTCCGTCCCCGGCATCCAGAGGACATTGTAGCCCCCCATCCTTTTGAATCGAATCAGAATGTCTTGAAGTGTGTTGTTTAGTGCGTGTCCGATATGGAGGACACCGGTGACATTCGGAGGCGGGATTACAATGGAATAAGCCTTTTGCTCTGAATCTTCATCGGCCCTGAAATATCCATGCTCCTCCCAATAACGGTACCATTTGTCCTCCACCTGGTGGGGATTGTAAGATTTGTCCAAAACCTTTGAGGCCATTGAGGCACCCTTCGCCCTCCCTATTCCTTTTCTCCCTTCTGAAGTCGCTTGATCTCTTCTTGTATCGCCCTCTCTGCCAGATCTGGGACAATCTCCTTTACCATCTTCTCAATCCGTTCAGCGGTGAGACCGATAATATGTTGGGTCATCATCGGAAGGACCTTCGTAATGAAATCGCCTACCATATCCTGAATCCCCTTTGCGATCACCTCTTCCAGATGTTTATCAACCACTTTCACTAAAGGGCTCCCTTCCTGGATTTGTTTGCTCACTTCACTCACCAAGGGTTTGATCTGCTCCTTGAAAATTCTTGGAGCTTCGAGTTCTTCAAGCTGAACCTCCTCGACTTCGACCTCTTTAGATCTGACCTCCTTCGGCTTTTCGATCCCGCCGATTTCCTCCTCTCCCAGCATCTCTTCCAGAAATTCCTCCAGGAATTCCTCTTCGGGCAACTCTCTGAGTTCTTCTTCCTCCGCCAGTTCCTCTATTGGAACGGCTTTTCCTGGGATCTTCTTCTTAGGTTCTTCAATAGGAAGAGGCTGGACTTCTTCCTCTTTCAAATGCAACTCAGGCCCCTCAACGGAGAAAATTTCTTCTGAGACCCTCTCCTTAGGTTCCGCGACCAAAACAGGCTCTTCCTCCGGTAGCTCCGTTCTTGCTTCCTTTCGGGGGGGCTCTCCGAATTTCGGGAGGTCCAAATACTTTTCAGATGGCTCTTCCCTCTTGGAAGGCTTTTCCTCTGCGTACCTCACCTCTTTCTCAGAAGGCCACTCCTGCTCCAAAGAAGGCTTGAGTTGCTCCACCTTCTCGAGAATCTCCTCCAGTTCGATCTTCTCAAAGAGCTCGGCCTCGGGCCGGGCTTCTGCAGAGGGCATCTTCCTAAATTGGAAGTTTATCTCTTCTCTCCCCTTCTCGGGTCGAGGCGGAGGTTCTTTCTCCAACGGCTTTTCATCGAATTCCAGTCTTTCCCAAGACTCGAGAGAAGTCATTTCCCCAAAGGATTTTTCTTTTTCTGGAGGGACGAAATTTTCAATGCTCATCCTCGGTTCGGGTTCTCCCACGACATCGACCAATTCGATGATTTCGTCTTCCCCTTCCCCCGCTTCATCCAATAAGAAGTCCCCCGGCTTTTCAGAAACCATCTTCCCCTTCTTTCGGACCCCCTCTTCTTCCACCAGGTGGTCCACCAAATTCAGAACCTCATTTTCACTGAGAGGTTTTGAGATCACCCCATCAGCCTGGAGGCGTTTGCGATCCTTATCCGAAATCTCATCAAAAATACTGGACACGAGAATGAACGGGATGTGTTTGAACTCTGGATCCCCTTTAAGGGCTCCGCATAATTCCAATCCCCCCATCTCGTGAAGACCCGTCCCCGAAGCAATAATCATATCCGGTTTAAGAAGCTTTGCCCGGAGGAGGGCATCTTCCCCGCTTTCCGAAAAGATCAGGCGGTAATCGGTGGCTCCAAAAATTTTTTGAAACTCTTCCTGATCGGCCTTGTCCGAATCAGCAATTAAAATTTCCTTCGCCACCCTCGGGTCTCCTGTCTGCGGCGGGAGAAGACGGATCGCAATTCTTCGGATTGTTATTTTCTATCACAAGCAGCGTGGAATGTCAAGAAAATCGCAGCCTTTTGTCCACAAAACGATCGATCAGAGGCTGGAGATCCACGCTGAAATCATAGTCAACCCTCACGACAGGTTGATCGATTCGGATCTTTCTTCTCAAATCCATCGGGGTAGCAATGACCACAGCATCACAAACACATCGTCGGACCGTCTCCTCAAGGTCCTTAATCTGTAGCTCCGAATAACCCACGGCTGGAAGCACCCGACCAATGTGGGGATATTTCTCATAGGCCTCTTTCAGGGAACCTGTCGCGTAGGGCCTCGGGTCGACTAATTCCGTGGCCAGCTTCCTCGAAGCGGCTGCGCCCGCTCCATCAGGCATCCCGCCATGCGTGATACTCGGACCATCCTCGACGACCAATACCCTTTTGCCCTGGATCCTTTCCGGATAATCCAACCGGGTGACAGAGGGAGCCTCCAAAACTTCCGCCGTAGGATTCATCAGAGAAATATTTTTTCGAATCTTTTTTAACGACTCCTCACTCCCCTCATTCACTTTTGTAATGATCAGAACGTCAGCCCTCCTCAAGTTCACCTCTCCGGGATAATATCGCTTTTCGTGGCCCGGCCTCAAGGCATCTAGGAGGACAATCTCCAGATCGGGCCTGATAAACGGGAAATCATTGTTTCCCCCGTCCCAGATAATCACCTGAGATTCCCGCTCGGCCATCCTCAATACCGGCTCATAATCTACGCCTGCAAAGACGGGAATTCCCATCTTAACGAGAGGTTCGAATTCCTCTCTCTCTTCGATGGTGCAAGTCTCCTCCTCCACATCCCTCATGTCGGAAAATCGGAGGACCGGCTTGAACCCGCAGTAAGCCATCGGATGACGGATGACCGAAGCCTTGAGCCCCTTCTCTTTCAACAAGGAAGCCAGCTTTCGAGTGATGACCGACTTGCCGCAGCCTGTTCTGACGGCGCAGACGGAAATGACTGGCACCCGACTCTTAAGCATTGTCTCCTTCGGCCCGAGAAATATGAAATTTTGACCCTCTGAGAGCACCAGAGACGCCTTATCCATCACTTCCTCATGGGAAACATCGCTGTAGGAGAAAATGGCCTGGTCCACCGCGTCTTCTGAGAGTAACCGAGGAAGTTCCTCTTCCGAGTAAATCGGAATGCCTTTGGGATAATGGGGTCCGGCAAGCTTCCGGGGATAGATTCGATCGGCAATGAACGGGATTTGGGTGGCAGTGAAAGCGAGAACACGGTACTTGGGATGCTTCCTAAAGTAAGTGTTGAAATTATGAAAATCCCTTCCACCCGCCCCAAGGATGATCACCCCAATGCGCTTGTATGAACGACCGCTTTTCGACTTGTTCCCAGAACCTTTCTTTTTCATAAAACGACCCAGGGGAGGGGGAGAAAAACTTTTTCATAAAGATTGAAGGCATAACGGTCAGTCATGCCCGCCAAAAAGTCGCATACGCACCGCTCCAAGGAATCGTAAAGCGATTCCATTTTTGTCAGCGCCAAAAAATAATCCGGGTGGTCAACCAGATATCGATAAAGTTCCTTCAAAATTTTTGTTGCCTTATGAAAATCCGCATGAACAGCCTCGTTCTCATACACATGTTCCCAGAGAAATCCCCGAAGGTCCAAAATCGACGACAGCACCTCTTTTGAAATGGAGAGCCTTGCTCTGCGGGACCGCAGGGTTTCCTGGATGATATCATTAACCATCGTATTAATTCGTTTGGAATGGGTATTACCCAGACATTTCAGACAGTCGCCGGGAATATCGTCTAGGGAAATGATTCCTCCCCGAATGGCATCATCGATGTCGTGATTGATATAGGCGATGATGTCCGCAATGCGCACCACCTGCCCTTCGGGGGTAGAGGCCATGGCTTCGGGGTCCTCACACAGGATTTCGCCCTTTCCTTTGCTGTGTTTCAAAATGCCATCTCGCACCTCAAACGTGAGATTCAATCCCCTTCCGTCTTTTTCCAAGACTTCCACAACCCTCAGGCTTTGGTCCGCATGGCTAAATCCGCCTGGAACAATTTCGTCCAGAGTATCCTCCCCGGCGTGACCGAATGGGGTATGACCCAGATCGTGTCCCAATGAGATGGCCTCTGTTAGGTCCTCGTTGAGGCGGAGGGATCGGGCGATCGTCCTTGCAATCTGTGAAACCTCAAGCGTATGAGTTAAGCGGGTCCGGTAATGATCACCCGTGGGAATGAGAAAGACCTGTGTTTTATGTTTTAATCTTCGAAATGACTTGGAATGGATGATCCGGTCCCGGTCATGTTGAAACGCTGGGCGGAGGGAACATTCTTCCTCAGGGAACTGACGGCCTTTCGACTTTGAGCTCAATGTCGCAAAAGGCGAAAGAATCTCTTCTTCCCGGTCTTCTATCTCCTCCCTAATTGTTTTTGTCAATTGACAGGCTCCCTTTGATGGAATATGCTCTTCTCTGGCTAACTTATCATAAAAAAAGGGGGTTATCAAACTGTACCCAGAATGAACCGCAATACCTCACACCACCGCGGAAAATCGGGGATCGGGCAGGGGTATCATAGAAAATTTTATAGCGGATACCTCAGCTTGCTCCTCGACTACAAAAATATTATGACGATAAAAGACTGAGCTATGACTGAGGAAAGTTGCCTTTGCCAATTACGATTTCAGATCATCCGCTTCATAAGATTTTCAAAGACGTTCCTGTCCGATCGGAGGATCCGATCAAAGCTTCAGTGAGGCATTACGATGGACCTGAATCAGGTGAGGGAAGAGATCCATAACGATCCGATCCTCTCTGAATTGTCGAGACTTGCGAAGGAGAGGAACACCTCCTTTTTCCTGGTGGGAGGCTATCTCAGGGATCTTTTGCTCGGAGCCCGGACAAAGGACTACGACTTCGCCTTGCCGAAGGATGCTTCTCCATTCATTGAAACGATTGAGGAAGCGCTTCATCTTCACTTCTTCAAGGTGGGGAAGGAAGAGATGGGTACCATCACTTATCGAGTTATCAAGGAGGGCATGTCAATCGATCTCACTTTTTTGCAGGGGGGAACAATTGAGGAAGATCTAAGGCGAAGAGACTTCACCGTCAACTCCTTCGCGTTCTGTCTTCAAGATGACAGTTTTCATTGGATGGAAGGAGCTCTTGAAGATATTGAAAAAAAGTTGATCCGCGCCGTCTCGAACCGTTCCATTGACCTCGACCCCTTGAGAATGCTGCGCGCGATCCGGTACCTCTGCACCCTCGAAGGCTTTGCCATAGACAAGGAATTGAAGAAAGAGATTTCCTACAAGAGAGAGAAGATCCTCAGCCTTCCCGCAGAGCGGATCCGAATGGAACTGGATCAAATCCTACTCTCTCCTCGGCCCGCCGTTGGAATGAAATTCCTCCATGAGTCCAATTTATTCTTCTCCCTTTTCCCGGAATTGAAAGGTTTAGAAAGCCTTGGTCAAAACGAACACCACCATCTGGATGCCCTTTCTCACACCCTTCTCATTGTTGAAAAAATATCATGGGCCTTTGAATGGATCGGCCGGAACGACCCGGAGACCCCGCTGAATCAAGAAGATCGGCTTGCTTTGCACTATGCTGGACTTTTCCACGATATCGGCAAACAGGATACCTACTCCAAGGATGAAAAAGGGAGGGTTCACTTCTACTACCACGAAGCTTTCTCCGCTCAAGCCGCAGAGAGGATTATGGAAAGGCTCCGCTTCTCCAACCTCATGGAAAACAAAATTCTTCATCTGATCAAGAATCACATGAGGATCCTGAACCTATCCCAAGAGACAAAAGAGACGGCCCTCAGGAGATTGGTCAATCAGATAGGGGATGAGACCCCTTTACTCGTCCTTCTCTCGCTTGCCGATAAGGAAGCGAGCCGGGGGATCCTATCGGTTCAGAATGATGAGGTGGTAGAAAAACACTGTCTTCGGATCCTGGAATTATTTAGAGAAAAGGATATTGTCCATCCACCGCCCTTGATCACCGGGCACGATGTGATGGCTCTGGGATATTCCTCAGGACCGAGAGTTGGACAAATCCTCAGCCTTATCCGCCACAAGCAAGTGGAGGGGGAGATTAAAAGCAGGGAAGAAGCATTGAGGATGCTCAAAGAAAAATTCGCGCTGGAGAGGGGTGACCGATAGAATTTTGTTGATTATCCAAAAATATTTGGTAAACTCATTGTGAAAGAGATGCTTCATGCACGTAACTCTTTACCTAAGGGGGTGGGCCTATGGTCAAGAAATTATTAAACATTTATAAAAATAAGCTGAAGCCCCGTCTGAAGAAGATTTTCATCGGACTGATCATCTTCTTTGGTGTCTTTACCCTCCTCGGTTTTTTTGTCCTGCCTCCGATCCTAAAATCTATTTTGACAAAGAAACTTTCCGAGAATCTTCATCGTTCGGTGACCATCAACCAGATCAAAATCAATCCTTACGCCCTTTCGGTGGCGGTGAGAGGTCTAACGATAAAAGATAAGGATAGCTCTGAAACATTTGTATCTTTTGACGAGTTTTTCTTAAATCTCCAGAGCGTTTCTATTCCTAAGATGGCTCTCATCCTCAAGGAGGTTCGCTTAAGGAACCCCTATATTAAAATCGTCCGCCGTGCGGACAAATCTTATAATTTTTCTGATCTGATGGAAAAAAAGGAATCGGCGCCCCCGGAGAAGGAGAAATCCAAACCCCTCCGGTTTTCACTGAACAATGTCAGAATAGAAAATGGGAGTATCGACTTCTCAGACGAACCCGAAAGGATAAAACATACAGTAAGAGAATTGAACATTGGCGTTCCCTTTCTATCGAATTTTCCTTACTATATCGAAAGCTACGTCCAGCCCCATTTCTCAGCCAAGATTAACGGAACCCTTTATACCATCCTGGGACAAACAAAGCCTTTCGCCGATTCACGTGAAAGCTCCTTTGATATCACAATTAACGATCTTGATATCCCCTATTATCTTGCCTATGCTCCGACGAAAATGAATTTTAAGATCGTTTCGGCATTTCTGGATACGAAGGTAAAAATTTCTTTTATTGAAGCCAAGGATAAGAAGCCTTCCATTACTGTCTCAGGAAATGTCTCCTTGAAAAAAATAGCCGTGGAGGATGGGCAGAAAAAGCCCCTCTTGAGGCTTCCGCTATTTGATATCTCCATTGCTCCTTCGGAACCTCTCTCCCAAACCATTCACCTGTCGAAAGTTTCCATCCAATCCCCTGAATTGGAAATACGGCGTGATGAAAAAGGGCAGCTCAATGTCTCATCCCCCTTGCAGGGGGAGAAGGAATCGAAACCTTCCCCTCCAAAGGCGACGGAATCAGCACCTTTCTCTCTAAACATCGACGAAATGCAAATAACCGGAGGCAAAGTCTCTTTTTTGGACCACACGCCTTCTGGACCTGTAACCACCATTGCTAAAAACTTGGAGCTGAAAGGAGAAAACATCTCGACAGCGAAGAACAGCAAGAGCAAATTCTCACTTTCGCTCCTTTTGGATAAAAAGGGAAAGATTTCCGCGACGGGACTGGTTGGCATGGATCCCATGACAGCAGACTTAAGAATGGACATGAAGGGTATCGAGATCGGCTCTTTCCAGTCCTATTTCACTGACAAAGTGAAGATCACTCTTACTGGCGGCACCTTGTCAACATCGGGTAACTTCTCTCTGGGGATGACGGATAAAAAGGATCTCAAGATCGCGTATAGAGGCAATGCCAATTTGTCCGGTTTCTCTTCGATTGACAAAGCAAACGCCGAGGATTTCCTAAAATGGAATTCTCTCTCTTTCAGTGATCTCAACGTGGGGTATTCTCCTCTGTCGATCGATATCAAAGGGATCGCACTTACCGATTTCTATTCTCGAGTGATCATCAATCCTCAAGGGACACTCAACCTTCAGGAAATCGTGGAAAAAAGCGAACAGGGAAAGGAGGCTTCTCCATCAGCCCAGGCGCAAGAAACGGTTCCCGAAATTCAAAAGAATAAAGGATCGACAAATAAGATAAAGATAGGAACGGTCACGCTTCAGGGAGGAAAAGTCGACGTTTCTGACAGGTCCGTGAATCCGGAGTATTCTGCCGCACTGACTGAAATAGGAGGAAGAATATCCGGGCTCTCTTCAGAAGAAACGACTCTGGCAGATGTCGACCTCCGGGGGAAGCTCAATGATTCTGCCCCTCTCGAAATTACGGGGAAGATCAACCCTCTAAAAGAAGACCTCTATGTGGACTTAAGAGTCAGGTTTACGGATATGGACCTCAGCCCGTTGACGCCTTATTCCGGCAAATTTGTCGGATACACCATCGAAAAGGGGAAGCTCTCCTTTGATCTGAAATATCTCATCAACAAGAGAAAACTCGATTCTCAGAATTATATTTTCCTCGATCAATTTACCCTTGGCGATCGAGTGGAAAGCCCTAAGGCTACCAAGTTACCCGTCAAGCTTGCAATTGCTCTTCTCAAGGACAGGAAGGGAGAGATTAAGTTGGACATCCCTGTAACAGGAAGTTTGGATGATCCTAAGTTCAGCATTTGGGGCATCATCCTGAAGGTACTCATGAATCTCATCGCGAAAGCCGCTACTTCACCTTTTTCGCTCCTCGGGGCTCTGTTTGGAGGGGGAGAAGAACTGAGCTATGTGGAATTCGACTACGGGAGCATCGTGATCACAGAACAGAATATGAAAAAAATCGATACTCTGGTGAAGGCCCTTCACGATCGGCCTTCCCTCAAGCTGGATATCGAAGGTCACGTCGATCTCGAAAAAGACAAGGATGGACTGATACAGTATCTATTCAACAAGAAAATGAAGGTCCAAAAATTAAATGACATGCTGAAAAAAGGGCAGCCTGCTGTTCCAGTGGACGAGGTTAAGGTTGAACCCTCTGAATATGAGAAGTACTTGAAGATGGCCTATAAAGAGGAAAAATTCCCAAAGCCAAGAAATATCCTTGGGATGGCCAAAGACCTTCCTGCTCCGGAAATGGAAAAACTGATGCTGACCCATATTGAGATCAAGGAAGGGGACCTGAGGACCCTTGCTTCTCAACGGGCCATGAAAGTGAAAGATGTCATCCTAAAATCCGGGCAAGTTGAACCGGAGAGAATATTTATCCTTGAGCCTAAATCTCTTGCACCTCAAAAGAAAGAAAAGCTTAAAGACAGCCGTGTTGATTTTAAGCTCAAATAATCTGGAACCGGTTTCCCAAATTTTTGCCGCGAAAAGGAGGAGACATCCATGTTAAAGGAATTCAAAGAATTTGCAATGCGGGGGAATGTCGTTGACATGGCCGTCGGAATCATTATCGGCGCAGCGTTCGGCACCATCGTCAATTCGCTTGTTCAGGACGTGATTATGCCACCCATCGGTCTGCTTCTGGGAAGAATCGACTTCTCCAACTTCTTCGCGGTGCTTAAGGAAGGTAAGGTGGCTGGTCCTTATGCATCGGTTGCGGCGGCGAAAGCGGCCGGTGCGGTAACTTTGAACTATGGTGTGTTTATCAACACCGTCATCAGCTTTCTGATTGTCGCCTTTGCCGTGTTTTTGCTTGTTCGGGCGGTTAATAAAATGAAGCGCCAAGAGGAAGCTCCATCTCCTGTCCCAACCACGAAAGATTGTGCTTACTGTTATTCAAAGATCCCGATTCAGGCGACGCGCTGTCCGAACTGTACCTCAGAACTGAAATGAGGTTGATAAAACAGGAGGGTGACAATGATATCGCGCATTCTTCATTTCTTTAAGACCGGTATCTGGGAAATCCGTTTAAAGGATCTTTCACTTGTCGAAGCCTTCTTCATTAAATACCTGCGCGTTATTTTCTTGGCATCAAGAGGATTTATGAGAGATAATTGTCAGAAGACCGCATCGGTTTTGACCTATTTTTCTCTACTGAATGTGGTTCCCGTTGTGGCCGTGGCCTTTGCGATGGCTAAAGGTTTCGGTCTCGAGAAACTCATCGAAAAAGAAATCCATCAAATTGCAGCTAAGGCCAATTGGCAGGCCGATATCACCAATCAGATTATTACGTTCTCTCATAGGGTCCTTGAACAGGCGAAGGGAGGTTTGATCGCGGGTGTCGGAATAGTATTGCTTTTCTGGACAGTCATATCCATCATGGGAAAAATCGAAGAATCTTTGAATGAGATTTGGGAAGTAAAGCGACCGAGGAGCCTGGCAAGAAAATTTAGCGATTACCTTGCAATGATGGTCTTAGGTCCTTTTCTTCTTATCATTTCAAGCAGTGCGACTGTCCTTGTGGCAAGTCAGGTGAAAGTGATCGTCAACAAAATCGCCTTCCTGGGAGTTTTCGGAAACGTGATTCTTCTCCTGTTGAATCTGCTGCCCTATGTATCCATCTGGACGCTCCTAACGATGCTCTACTTAATCATGCCAAACACTAAAATTCCGCTTAGGTCGGCTATTGCAGGAGGAATTTTTGCAGGGACGATTGCCCAAATTGTTCAATGGATATACATTAAATTTCAGATTGGGGTGGCAAGCTACGGCGCCATTTACGGGAGCTTCGCTGCCTTGCCTCTTTTCTTGGGTATGCTTCAAATGAGCTGGATGATCGTTCTCTTCGGTGCGGAAATCGCTTATGCCAGTGAGCATTACGAAACATTCGGCTTCCATCCAGACTATTCCCGGATCAGTGTCTCATCGAAAAAACTTCTCATGCTCAGGATCTTTCACCTTCTGACGAAGAAGTTTTCCCTTGGAGAAAGACCCTTGACTGCCGTGCAAATTGCCCATGCGTTGGAGATCCCGGTTCGACTTGTACGACAGCTTCTCCATGAATTAACCAACGTGGGCTTGGTGGTTGAGACCATAATAGGAATCAGGAGCGAGATTGCCTTTCAACCGGGACGAACGATTGAAAACATTACACTCAAAGTGGCTCTGGATGAGTATGAGAAGTACGGAATTACAAAGATCCCTGACTATCGGTCCGAAGAAGCTGATAAAATTTCGAAGTATCTTCGAGAAATTTCAGAAACCGTCGAGAAATCACTTTCAAACGTCCGCTTGAAAGAGATATGAAGGGGCCTGCCTCATTGACAAATGTGTCTAAAATCCCTTATAGAAAGACTGAATGTCAACGATTCTTGTCACAGGGGGGGCTGGATACATCGGAAGCCATGTCGTCAGGGAACTTTTGCATCAAAATCACAAGCCCGTCGTCTTTGATAATCTCCAAACCGGCCATCGAAAAGCAAATAAAAACGCCCTCTTCATAGAAGGGGACCTCTCTGATCAAGAAAAACTTGCAAAGGTGTTTCAAACCAATTCCATCGATGCGGTGATGCATTTCGCAGCTGATTGCCTGGTCGGAGAATCCGTTCAGAATCCGTTAAAATACTTCAACAATAATGTGAAGAATAGTTTGAAGCTAATCGAAATTATGGAACAATTTTATGTAAAACAAATTGTTTTTTCTTCCTCTGCTGCAGTTTATGGCGAGCCCGAAGAAATCCCGATTTCCGAAGGCCATCCTTGCGCTCCGACAAACCCTTATGGTGAAACTAAATGGATTTTTGAGAAGGTATTGCATGCTTTTCGCGAAGCGGGTAAATTGAACTTTATCTCTCTTAGATACTTTAATGCCGCAGGAGCCGATCCGGAGGGAGAACTGGGAGAGGACCATTCTCGAGAAACCCATTTGATACCTTTGGTGATCAAGGCAGCTTTGGACACGACATCCGTTCCTATTTTTGGTGCGGATTATGAAACCCCGGATGGAACCTGCATCCGTGACTATATTCACGTTACTGATCTCGCCCATGCCCATATTTTAGCTCTTCGGAAATTAGATCAAGGGGAAATTTCCGGCATTTATAATCTGGGGAATGGGAATGGGTATTCTGTGAGACAAGTGATCGAGACAGTCAGAAAAGTGACCGGGCGAAACATAGCCACCGTCGATTCGCCAAGGAGACCAGGGGATCCTGCTCGGCTGGTAGCCAGCTCACAGAAGATTAGACGTGAGCTGGGATGGGTTCCCAGATACCCCGACCTGGAAACCATCGTAAAAACAGCTTATGATTGGTACAGAAAACACCCGAAGGGCTACGACGATGAGAACACGGCATAGGGCATAGCGCATAGCGGAATGAAAAAGCAACAAATTCCAAGCACCAAATAACAAATAAATTACAATTACCGAAATTCTAAACAAGAAAGTTTGGTCATTTGAGATTGGTATTTGTCTGGGATTTGCAAGTTGGAAGTTGAAAGTTGGAATTTAACGCTATGCGCCATGCGCTCTGCGCGGTGCGTTTGGGGAGAAGCCATGTGCGGTATCTTTGGAATTTATGACCACCTTGAGGCGTCCAATCTTGCCTATCTGGGCCTCTATGCACTTCAGCATCGCGGACAGGAGAGTGCCGGAATCGTCTCGTCGGATAATCGGCAGTTCCATCACTACCGCCAGATGGGATTGGTATCTGAAGTCTTCACCAAGGAAATCCTGAAGAGACTCTCCGGGAAAAGTGCCATTGGTCATGTCCGTTATTCCACTGCTGGATCGAGCGAGCTCAAGAACGCACAGCCTTTCGTAGTGGATTACTATAAGGGTAGCCTGGCCATTGCCCACAACGGAAATTTGTCGAATGCTCCTCTCATCCATACCGAACTCGAATCCAAAGGATCCATTTTCCAGTCGAACATGGACACGGAGGTCATCGTTCACCTCATTGCCCGGTCCAAGGAAAAAAGCTTTTTGGAGCGAACCGTCCACGCGCTCAAACAGGTCGAAGGGGCCTACTCTTTGCTTATTTTGACGGAGAAGGAAATGATTGCCGCCAGGGATCCTTTCGGCTTCAGGCCCTTGGTTCTCGGTCAGATTAAGGATGCACCTGTGGTCGCCTCTGAGACATGTGCTTTCGACCTTATCGGCGCTAAGTTCTTGAGGGAGATCGAACCCGGAGAGGTTCTCCTTATCAATGAAGATGGAATAAAATCTTTCAGGCCTTTTCCACACAAGCCGCGTCATCAGTGCATCTTTGAGTTCATCTACTTCGCCAGGCCAGACAGTTTTCTTTTCAACCGAAACGTCTATGAGGTCAGAAAAGCGTTTGGAGTCCAACTTGCCAAGGAATCGCCCGCGGAGGTAGATATGGTCGTTCCTATCCCGGATTCCGGATTTCCGGCCACATTGGGTTTCGCGGCCGAATCGAAAATCCCCATGGAACTCGGGATGATCAGAAACCAATATGTCGGGCGGACGTTCATCGAACCCGAACAGCAGATCCGGCATTTCGGCGTAAAAATCAAACTGAACCCGGTAAAAGAATTGCTAAAGGACAAGAGGATTATCACCGTGGATGACTCTATCGTCCGTGCGACCACCAGCCGAAAGATCAATAAGATGTTCCGAAATGCCGGCGCCAAAGAGATTCATGTCAGAATCAGCTCTCCGCCCATCACTGACCCTTGTTTCTTCGGCATTGATACGCCGAAAAGATCGGAGCTGATTGCCTCCTCGCACAAGATCAAGGAGATTCAGAAGTTTATTAACGCAAGTTCTCTACACTATTTAAGTTTGGAGGGTTTGAAAAAATGCATGAGGGAGGATGCCGAATCCTTTTGCTATGCCTGCTTCACAGGAGATTACCCCATTCCCTTCCAGATGGATTTAGAGTAAGATTGCCTTTTTTATTTACATACTGTTTTGTATAGACTCTCATCAACAGATTGTCGTGGAATAATTTTCCAAGGGGGGAGTTTCTCTTCAGCCGAATCAGCGTATAATATTTTTCCTTCTGAGGAATATTCGGTAATCGATAAAATACGATCCTTCTTTTCCGCACAATTGACTTCCCACAATTCCAATGAATAACTCAAACGAGCATAATGTTTTCCAAACTTCGTCACAATCCCGTTTACACCTTTCTCTGTATATTCCAATTTCGTCCATACATCCACAATGTTTTCTGCTGAGGGAGCCGTATCCTCCGCATCATAGAAACATTCATACAAATCCGTCTCTGCAAAAAGCTTCCAATCGGCTCCCCACACTTTCGCATAGCTAAAGATAGCGAGTCCGATAACCACACTTACGATTCCAAACTTAACTGATAAGGATTTCATTAGGACACCTCGGCTTTTCTTGGCTAATATAGTGTATTCGACACTTCTTGGCATTATTTCATAAGGTGTCATTCCCGAGAAAGCTGGAATTCAGTTAAAAAGACTGGATTCCGGATCGAGTCCGGAATGACAGACAAAGTAAAGGAACTTGTCACGCGCTGCGCTATCTATACCGTTTTCCCCATTTCAAGGTTCAGATTCACACCCCTCACTATCTCCAGAGACTCCTGGCGGCGAGAAATACACTATTTGCTTTTTCCCTTCCTTTCAAACCTCCCAAAATACTCGTCAATGGCCCTTCTCACGTGAGCAGCTACCGGGGCCCCGGTTTTCTTTGATAATGCCCTAAGCTTCTTTTGTTGAACCCTGGTCAGAAAGATGTTGGTTCTTATCTTGGTTATCATTCCCCTCCCCCTCTTTTTTAAACGTGTATACCCTTATACACCAATATATGTATTTGTCAAGCTTTTTCTTTGGATTCACGAGAATCCGAAGTTGCCCGTATTGAAGCGCTGACTTTTCCGTTATACGTTTCTGATATGTAGCCAGGTCCTGTTCTCGTACAACCTATTTGACGATCCCCGTTGGCAAAATAACTAATACAGGCGCGGTATTTCTTTTTCCATATCCCTAATTCCCCCGTTCTCACCCCACTCTCTCCACCACGGAGGAGAGGGAAAGGGTGGAACGGAAAAACGCACAAAAATCTCTTCCAGCTTTGACAAAATTGAACTTTAGCCGGAGGAGATTTTTTAATTGGGAATCTTTCAAAATTTGAATTTTTATTGAGAATTGGACAGTTACTCAGACAAAAGGTGCAGGCTCGGCCTCTGGCACATCTTATGCAAAATCCGGAAAGACACCGTGCCAAAATAATGGCCTTAGTGAAAAAAATCGTCACTGCTGCCGAGCGTAGGCGTAGAAAGGGGAAACGAAATGGAAAGAGACAAACCGAGAACGGCAGTATTAACCATGTTTCTTCTGGCTGTGTTAACTACAGGATGTGCCACCAGCGGTTACAAGGATGTTTTTAATGACGAAAAGAGTCCCAATGTGAAAACCTTTAACGTCTTGCCTGATGACTGCTATATCGCAAGTAAAAGGGCGGTATTAAGCCAGAACTTCAGGATTGAAAGGGAAGACTCGCAGGCGAGATCGTTTACAGCAGCAAGATGCTTCGAGGATGGCAAGGATACCATTGTTGTTACTATTAATGCAAATGTGATAGCCGCAGGTAAAGACAGGTCTACCGTTTATGCCAGCGCCACCCAGCATGTAGAAAAGGTCAGAGTCAAAACCGAGAGGACACTCCTTGGATTGGTCCCTGCTGGAAGTGAAGCTACGAAGGTAAAGCAAGAAGAAAGGACGATAGAAGACAAGGATTTCTACAACAAACTTTTTGCAGCCTTAGAAAAAGAGCTTGGCATTGTCCGACCAGTTCCATAAAAAGAAACCTATTGAATGACAGGCAATGTTTTTCAAGAGAATAACTCTGCTGTCAAGTGTTTCTTTCGATAACCACACGCATAAGCAGACGGCAATTATTCGGAAAGACTTATCAAGAGATGGGTCAATTTAGCTTTATCCTTCGGCAAGGCATCAAGAAATCTCACTCCGGATCGGTAATCACGCCATGCTCCGTTCAAGGAGGTCTTCGTCCAAACCACCTTAGCCTGCATTTCGATGGTATTCATTTCAGAACCCCACGGGAAGGAGAGTTTTGACTTCATCTGTCGGCCAATCTCTAACTGCTCAGGAGAACGGATCAGCATCCCCCCTTCACTGAGATTCAATGCCCGGGCATAATGGGTGATCGATGAGTTGACTTCGTCATATTCGAGCGGTAAATCGACATCGAACCGGGGATATCTTCTTCTTTGATAATCGACGACCCCGCAATGGGGCCTGGTTTTCTTATTTTGTGCCTCTATGAGTCTTATTTTTTTTAATAATTGGAAAACGTATTCAAGAACCACAAACAGGGAAGAGATGAGACGGGCGAGCAGGATGATAAGTAGGAACGTTATCACCAGTATCGAAAAAGTGGTTACCTTGACCGTTTTCCGGTAATAACGGATTTCGAAAAAGGAATTTTCAGCTCTGTTTGTCCTGAGTTCCACAATCACCGAATGCTTCGAATATTGGCGTTCCCAGACCTTTTCCTACCGCAGCCCAATCCTCATTTCGCCCATCTACCAGCAATAAGTATGCCTACGAAAGCTCTGAACACGCTCATCGCATAACCGTATGACGCTTAATGGCTAATTTAAATTGGATATGCTGGATTCGGATTGAAGGAGTCCCTTACTGGAAGCGACATTTTGTCAACGATAGAATGATTTTTGACAACCATTACCCGTTGTGACAGCAAAAAGGGTGCTTCAACAATTGGAACAGGAGTTGCCGTCAATCAACGACACTAAATTAATGAATGCCTTAGCGGCGGGGTGGGTGATTTTTATCGAGGTAAAGGGAGCCAAGCCTACTTGGGAAGTTTACGTTTCTTTTTCGCCTTGCCCGTCGTCATCTTTTTGAGCTCCGTCACACGAGCTATCAGTTTCCCCCACTCAGACTTTATCTGGTCTCTCTCCTTTTCAACTTTTAATATTCTGCGATAGAGAGAAAGTACCCTCAAAAAGATCTTGGCCTTATCATCGTCCACTTGTTTTCCATCACAATAATCCCTAAGATACTTCTCCGCCGTCGCTACCAATGGCTTAAATAGCTCGGACTCCTTTTTCTTCATTTTTTCCATCCTTTGACTAAGAATGACGTGCCCGTGTCCCTGCCTACCGGGAGGCAGGCGTGTCACGTGTCTATAAAATATTACCAACAAGTATCAGCAGATGCAACAAGAAAGAATACGCTCGAAGGCTCCTGCGACCGCGGCAAAGGCATCACCTCTATCCATTCATATTTCTTAATACAAACTCTACGATATCCAACACGGTCATCGGAATCTTTTTTCTTCGGGCTGTAGTCTGGATGGTGCGGATGCACTGTTGGCAGGCCGTGATCACCATATCCGCTCCCGTAGCCTTGATCTCTTCGATCTTTGCCTGCGCCAGCCTCGCTGAAAGGTCGGGGTTCACCATCTCAAGGTTACCGCCTCCTCCACAACAGACGCACTGCTCTCTGTTTCCTTTCATCTCCACCAACTCCACGCCGGGAATACTCCGCAGGATTTCTCGTGGGACTTCATAAACTCCGCTTCCTCTCCCAAGATCGCAGGGGTCATGGTAAGTGACTTTGGTTTTCTTCTCCTTGAAGCCGATCTTACCTTCCTCGATCAACTTCTTGATGAATTGGGTAGAATGAAAGATCTCGATATCCGTTTTACAGTGATCCATCCAGGTGCGGTAACAAGAGGGACAGGCAAAAACGATTCTTTCTGCCCCCTTCTCTTTCACTTTTTCCAAATTGTGTTGGATCAAAGTTTCGGCATCGTTCTTCATCCCTGCCGCAATCAGGGGAAAACCACAGCACCACTCCTCCCCTCCTAGAATGGTAAAATCAACTTCGGCCTTATCCAAAATCTGGACAAAGGATTGAGGGATCCTCTTCGTCATCGGGAAATAAGATGCAACACATCCAACGAAATAGACGACCTTTGCCTTCTCCCTCTGAAACATGTCCTTGGGAACTTCGGTCAGGGCCTGTGCCCACATCGACCGGTCCTCATTCGGTTCACCGATAATGTTATGGACTCCTTTTAACATCTCCGCTAACCGGTCCACGACAGGGGGGTACTCCCCCCTCTCGACCATGAATCCACGCATCGCAATTCTCAAATCCTTTGTGTGGATAAACGCAGGGCATGCCGCCGTGCACCTCCCGCATAACGTGCATAGGTAGGGATGCTCAGAATACTCTCTCAACACACCCTTGGTCTTTGCGGGCTCGAAGAACATCCCCGGCAAGCCGTATGCCTTCCTGATGAAAGACTTCAGGTTGGCAAACAGCCCTCCCATGGTGCTCTCCAACTTCTGAGTTTGCGCGTATACGGGACAAACCTCCACGCAGCTGCCGCATTTCACGCAGGAATCCAGAGCGATCAGCTCTTTAACAGAAAGGGGGAGGGATGCCTTTCTGGTTCCTGGCTTAAACGCTTCTTCTGGCATCAAATTGAGGAACATGACCGCTGGTATCGTGACGATGTGCCAAAGCTTTTTATTGAATGGAATGGAGGCGACAAGCGCAGCCAGGAACAATCCCGATACAGACCAAAGGGGATAGTTGAGCGAAGGCCACGATAATCCCAAAGGGGCAATAATTTTCGACAGACCAAAGGACAAGAACCAATATTGGGCCGCAGAGCTCGGAAGGGAATAGGTTAAAATGCTCGTGGACTCGCAGAAGAATCGAAGGATAAACCATCCTCCTAGAAGATTAACCGCAACGATATCTCCGATTGACGTCTTAAAAGCTCCAGATTTTGCTACAAACCTGCGATAGATGGCGATGAATTCTCCCGTCAATATCATGGCTCCGAAGAGGTCGAAGGAAATCGCAAAAAGCGCATCGGCCAGTCCCAGGGACGAGCCGGCCAGATCACGAAAGTAATAAAAATCGCAGAATGGTGCATAAAAAAACCTGATCAGGTGCGGGAGACTTTTAAATTGGGGCATCCTCTCTACCTTCAGGTGGCCCGCGATCAGTATCCCGGGGTAACCGATCATGATCAAAACCTTCATCAGCCATCTCAATTTATCCTGGCTGAAAAGCCTCCTCTGGAGGGCACCATCCAAAAGCATCACCTGCATCAGCTTAACGATCTTTTCGCTGAAGAAGGTAGAAAAGATCCCTCTCGTAAGGGCCCGCAAATCCCATTGCCCTCGCCAGTAAAGGAATAGTCTCAAAACGAGGCCAGTAAAAAAGACGATCGCGCCCGCCATAAAAAATACCACAAAAAGTGGATGGTCTGTCACCATATACCCATTCCTTCAACTCTTTGTTCAATTCTAACACTTATATCCAACTCTATCCATGTCACCCTTCCCATCGCCAAGCGCGAAGAGAATGCAGGCATTTACTTTTCCCTTGTTCGATCTTGGGTTCCGTGTTATTTTTTGTAAAAATACCAAGAAGACATGAATTTATCCGCTTTGAAAGCTATTTTTGCCTCCATGGAACAGGGAGTTGTTTTTGTGGACGATCAGAATCGGATTGCCTACTGCAATCCGGCGGCAGAAAAGATTCGAAAGATCAAGATGGATGAAGTACTCGGCCAATCCGTCCTAAACTATCATCCTCAAAAGGCCCGTCCCAGGGTCCTGCAAATTATCAAAGATTTGAGAACCGGAAAGGCAAAAGGACATCGCCGGATGAATATTCGAATGCTGAAAGGGAAATTCTACGACAATACCTATACGGCCGTCTGGGACTCAAAAAACAAATACCTGGGTAC
The DNA here is from genome assembly GCA_963765435.1 of uncultured delta proteobacterium. Lineage (GTDB taxonomy): Bacteria > Desulfobacterota > BSN033 > BSN033 > UBA1163 > UBA1163. The sequence continues at coordinate 381,051 of CAVXWK010000001.1, read as the reverse complement.
CCTCGTTGTCAGCAAGGAGATCACGCAACGAAGGAAAACGGAAAATGAACTCAAACAGGCATTAGAAAAACTGAAAATCGCTAATGAAGAACTGAGGCGTCTCGACCAAATGAAGGACGACTTCCTCTCGAACGTCAGCCATGAGTTGAAAACACCGATGATCTCGGTGATGGGCTATATCGGAATGTTGCTCAAGGAGAAGGCGGGTGCGCTCGCGGAACAGCAGAAAAAGTTCCTGGAAATCTCTTACAAAAACCTGCGAAAGCTTGAAAGGAACATAGACGATCTATTCGATTTGGCTGAAATCGGCATACCGAAGCCCTCTTGGGTTTTTGAGCCGATCGATCTTGTCAAGGTCATCCAATTTTCATGCTTGACCGTCGGACCCCTGGCTAAGGAGTATCAAATCGAAGTGGAAGCTCCGCTCCCCGCAGAACCGGTCAAGGTCTCCGGGGTTGAGGAAAAACTCAACCAAATCTTCGATAATCTTCTTACCAACGCCATCAAATATAACCGCCCTGGGGGGAAAATCTATATAAGCCTTGAACATGATCCTGAATTCGTCTTCACTCGCATCGCCGATACAGGCGTTGGAATTCCTTACCGATCTCTGAAGGAAGTATTCGAACGCCATTTCCAGGAAAAAACAAAACCCATCGGAAAAACCAAGGGGTTGGGGATCGGCCTCTCCCTCGTCCAGGAAATCGTTAAACTTCATCAGGGAGATATCCAGATCGAAAGCGAGTTGGGCAAGGGATCCACCTTCACCGTAAGGTTACCCAAGAACCGTTCTTAATTGCGGAATGCAGAGTGCAGATTGCGGAATAAAATCAGGGGAATGCTCCCTCCGGAAACCTGCGGTAAAATCCCGTTCCAATTTATCTCTCCCGCACCCGATAAAATGATGAGGCGTATCCTTGCTCCAGCCTCGCCACCCCTGTTTGAATGGCTGCCTCTCTCACGTAATTCGACACCTGTTCTGGGACTTTCCGGTTTAAGACGCTTGGGATGATGTAGTCTTCGCTCATTTCCTCCTCTGAAACAATGTGGGCAATCGCATTCGCCGCCGCGAAAAGCATCTCGTCGTTGATCTCTATCGCCTGACAGTTCAGAACGCCTCTGAAGAGTCCCGGGAAGCAGAGGACATTATTGATCTGATTAGGATAGTCCGACCTACCCGTGGCGACAACCCGTGCATATCGGGCGGCCTCCTCGGGCATGATCTCAGGGGTAGGATTGGCCATGGCAAAAACGATTGGGTCCTTCGCCATATTTTTGACATCTCTTGAGTGGATCAACCCGGGTTGCGAGAGACCGATAAAGACGTCCGCCCCTTTCAAGGCACTGGAGATAGACCCTTTGAATCTTTCCGGATTGGTCTGCTCCGCTATCCTCTCCTTCACCGGATTCATGTTCTCTTTTCGGCCCTTGTAAAGAGCCCCTGCCCGGTCGCACCCGATAACCCGTTTTACCCCTGCTGAAAGAAGAAGCCGGATCGAAGCGATCCCGGCCGCTCCCAACCCACTGACCACCACGTGGATGTGCTCTAACTTCCTGTCAACAATTTTCAATGCATTGATCAAACCTGCTAAAATGACCACCGCTGTCCCGTGCTGATCGTCATGAAAAACCGGGATATCCAGCTCCCGTTTCAGTCGGTCTTCGATCTCAAAACAACGGGGCGCAGAGATGTCTTCAAGGTTAATTCCGCCAAACCCGGGGGAGATCGCTTTGACTACGGAAATGATCTCCTTCGGATCCTTCGTCTTTAAACAGATAGGAAAGGCATCGACGCTGCCAAATTCCTTAAAAAGCATTGCCTTTCCTTCCATCACCGGCATGGCTGCCTCCGGTCCGATATCCCCAAGGCCGAGCACGGCCGTCCCATCCGTAACAATTGCTACCGTATTCTTTTTTATGGTCAGATCGTAAACTTTGTTACGGTCCTCGTGGATGGTCATGCAGACCCTCGCTACTCCGGGCGTGTAGGCCATGGAAAGATCCTCTCGGGTGCTCACTGAAACCTTGTTCTTTATTTCAATCTTCCCCCCCTGGTGGATCATGTAGGTTCGGTCCGTCACATTGACGACGTTGATCCCTCTCACCTGTTTCAGCCCGTCCACCACCTTCTGTCCCATCGGGATATCTGCCACATTGACGACAATGTCGCGTATAATGAGGTTCTTCCTAAACCCGACGATATCGATGGAGCCGATATCTCCCCCTGCTTTGCCGATGGCAGAGGTGACCTTGCCCAGCATCCCTGGCAGATTGTGAATCTCGATTCGAATGAGGATGCTATAACTTGGACTGGGTTTTCTGATCATGACATTGACCCCCTTGTTTCAACCATTGGCTAACACGTCATGCCTCCCATCAACAAACTTCTAAATCAGCTTCCTCTCCAGCAAAAAATTCATAGCCGCCTGGCAGGTCGTGGTGGCCAGAGAGATGGCCTCGGAAAAAGAGCCTTGAGCTTCTTGAAATTGAGACATATGAATTCTTCCGATCACTTCCATCACTTTTCTTTCCAAGTCAGCATACCGGCCTGACCCCAGCACGTGGTCTGCGATTCGGATCTCCCGGAGCAATCCTTCCAGGTACCACACCAATACCTTCTTGCCTCCGGAGAGCTCATCCTCTTTTTTGAGTGATGCCATTTGATCCAGCAGGGTCGTTCCGATAATCAACCCGGATTTCATCTTCTCCGCGTATTGAAATTCCAAAATTGCCTCTCTCGTCTCCATTCCCCCTCCTAAACCTCTCTCTCTTTCTTCTTAAGGTGAGATCCCCGGATGGGGACCGGGTCAAACATCATGGTTGGACAAATACCAGAAAAGGGGGAAAAAATCAAGTTTCGGGCAAGGGAATACTCACCTGAAAGAATGCGAGGCAATGCAGGAACGAACCGGTCTAACGATAGGGCTTGAGTCGGTCTAAAAATTTCGGATCAACGGGTATCCCCAATTTCACTGCCTGATCACAATGCTCAACGGCCAACTTAAATTCTTGTTTTTCATAATACATAGCGGCCAGGCTATAGTGGGCTGCCGCAAAGCTTGGATTGATTTCCAATGCCTTTTGAAACGAAGTGATTGCCTCGTCTGTTTTCTTCTTCTCCCGATAGACACTTCCAATATTATAATAACCCTTGGAATAATCCGGTTGGATCTCGATCGTCTTCTGATACTCCACAAGGGCCTGATCCAACATCCCCTTTCTAAAGTAGAGAATTCCAAGATTGTTGTGGGCTTCGAGATAATTCGGATAGATTTGAAGCGCTTTCTGATATTCCGCAATCGCCTGTTTGAGATTCCCTTTTTCCTGGTAGGCGACTCCCAGATTAAAATGGGCCTCAGCGAAATTGGGATCTATACGGAGCGCCTCTTTATATTCCGCAATTTCTTTCTTCCACATAGACGTCTCTGGGGAGTTGTTCGAGACGGTAGATAGTCAGATCAACAATGTCTTTTGGGGGCTCGACGATCAGATTCCATTGCCTTCCATAGACAATGCCGAGATTGAGGTGGGCCTTTGCGTTCTTTGGATCCAGCTCAAGCACTCTTTTATATTGTCTAACAGCCTCATCCAGGTTTCCCTTCTCCGCAGCGTTACTGGCCAATTGAAAGTGTTCTTCAATGGTGACGTTTTTATCTTTATTATCTTTCTTCTCGGTCTTGCTTGCTCCTGCGCAGGCGATCAGGAGAACGATCATTGTAAGAGCAAGGCAATACTTTGTTATCGTTTTCAAGGTTATCCTCGCGCCGTGAGGAGCGACAATCAAAACCCCCACGAAGGCATTTTGAAGACTTAACAAAAAATGAGAGTTAAATCAAGAGATAAAATCGACCCTGTTCCCGATTCGGAGAATAAAACCCTTCCCCAGCCTGTCTCCGTGGGTCCTGCTGCACGTAAGTCCATCCCCGCCTGCCGGCAGGTCTGATCCTGACGTGGCACAGAGCAGGTAGCTGCCTTTCTTCAAGAGACGGTTCGATAATTCGGGATTTGAGATCCAAACCATAACCCGTAAAAGCACGCACTTTTCGGTCTTAGACGATTCGATGAATATACTTGATCAGAAGTTCAGAATTTGTTAATTTCAAACGGAGAAAAAGGTCTATTTTCCATGAACCCCGTTAGAAATTCCAGCGGACCGTCAAACCCCGCCGGAATTATTCTGGAACTTAACCCTGCTGGAGAGCATCGGGGCGCCATTTCTAACGGGGTGAAAGCTTTCCCATGACGGAATCGAATCCACCTTTAAAGATGGAGGTACGAGGGCTCCATTTCTATTACGGGTCTAATCATGCCCTCAAAAATATCAATATTGTCATCCGAGATCGCCAGATCACCGCTTTGATCGGGCCTTCTGGATGCGGGAAATCGACCTTTCTCCGGACCCTCAACCGGTTGAACGAACTCATCCCTCAAACGCGTATTGAAGGGACCATCAGACTGGATGGTGAGGATATCTATCAACCGGGGACGGATGTCGTCGCTCTCAGGCAGAGGGTTGGTATGGTATTTCAGCGTCCCAATCCTTTTCCGAAAAGCATCTTCGAAAACGTTGCCTTTGGTCCGAGGGTGCTTGGAGTGCACACGAAGAGTAAGATTGAAGAGAATGTGGAACAGAGCCTTAAGGCGGCAGCCCTCTGGCCGGAAGTCTCAGACCGACTCCACCTCAATGCTCTGGGCCTCACCCTTGGGCAACAGCAGCGCCTCTGCATCGCACGCGTGTTAGCCGTTCAGCCCGAGGTCATTCTTATGGACGAACCGTGCTCTGCCCTGGACCCCTTAGCCACTCTTAAGATCGAAGAGTTAATGCAGGAATTAAAAAAGAAGTATACCATCGTCATTGTCACGCACAACATGCGCCAAGCCGCCCGAACTTCCGGTTGGACAGGGTTCTTTCATCTGGGAGAATTATTAGAGTATGGCACAACCGAGGATATTTTTACGCGTCCCCAGAACCCCCAGACCGAAAATTATGTCACAGGAAGATATGGGTAGTAAGATTGCGAGTTGCCAAATGCGGATTGCGGAATTGGAGATCATTGCGAAAAAACTATGCTAAGCACCAGATTACAAACACCTAATTGCAAACAATTTCTACCTCATGAATTTAATCCCCCCTTCCCCCCTTTAGCAAAGGGGGGTGGGAGGGGATTTGGTCATTGGAATTTGGGATTTCTTTTTCTCCTTCTATTTATTTTGTTCTCCATGGGTTGCCAAAGATCCAAGGCAGGAATCACGGTGGCGGGATCCACTTCCGTTGAGCCCTTTGCTGAATTGTTAGCCGAAGAATATATGTCCCGCCATCCTGAATCCCATATCTATGTTCAAGGTGGCGGGTCCACAGCGGGGATAGAAGCTGCCATTACTCGTGCCGCACACATCGGGATGTCCTCACGCAATCTGATAGGCGACGAGAAGAAGCTTTATACAGTCACCATCGCAACGGATGCTATTGCTATCATCGTCAATCCGAAAAACCCAATCCAGGATCTCTCCTTGCAACAGATCAGGCTCGTGCTCTCGGGGAAAATAAGGAATTGGAAGGAATTGGGAGGACCCCTTCACCCCATCGTGCTGGTCACAAGAGAGGAGGGCTCGGGAACGAGGGAGTCTTTCCAGAAGTTTGTGATGGGCAAAGAGGATATCAGCCTTGAAGCTTTAGTCCAGGACTCAAATGGCGCGGTCCGCCAGGTCGTGGCGAGCAACCACGATGCCATTGGTTATATCTCTTTAGGGTTAGTGAATGACCAGGTCAAGGCGCTAAAAATATCGGGGGTGGAACCCAATTTAACCGATGTTGAAAATGGAAAATATACGTTGGTGAGGCCTTTCCTATTCGTTTTTAAAGAGGAACCCACGGGGGAAGCAAAATCCTTTTTAGAATTTGTCTTGAGTCCATTTGCTCAAAAACTGCTTTTAAAAGAAGGGCTCGTACCCGTTCTCCTGAAAATTGCTAAGGAATGATCATGCAAGTCAAAGAGAAAATCATTGAAAAAACATTTCTTCTGATTGCCCTTTCATCAATTACGATACTGGCCCTGATCACCTTCTTCATTTTCAAAGAAGGACTTCCTTTGATCCTGAAGATCGGTCCCAAAGCCTTCCTTCTCGGAGAGCGATGGATTCCAAGTAAGGGATTGTTTGGCATCTTCCCGATGATCGTCAGCTCTTTTTGGGTGACCTTGGGGGCCTTGGTTTTAGGCATTCCTCTTGGATTGGCCTGCACGATTTTTCTATCGGAGTTGATTCCCCCTTCTGTAGGAATGTTGCTGAGGCCTGCTATTCAGCTTCTCGCCGCCATTCCCTCGGTCATCTATGGGTTTTGGGGCTTGATCGTCCTTGTGCCCTTCATTCAAAATTATTTGGGAGGACCTGGGTTGAGCATCCTTGCAGGATCTCTGGTCTTAGGCTTCATGATCCTCCCGACCATCATCACGATCTCAGAGGACTCTTTAAAAGCCCTTCCCCCCACTTATAAAGCAGGAGCTCTTGCATTAGGAGCAACACACTGGCAGACCATCTGGCGCGTGTTGATTCCAGCTGCCAGATCTGGAATTGTGGCCAGCATCATTTTAGGCATGGGTCGCGCCATCGGAGAGACCATGGCCATGATCATGATCCTGGGAAATGCGGTGAAAATGCCAACTTCCTTCCTGGATTCCGCCAGGACGCTCACCACAAATATCGGCATTGAAATGGGATACGCGTCCGGGGATCACCGGCAGGCCCTGTTTGCAACCGGAGTGGTTCTCTTCTTCATCATTATGGCCTTGAATACCCTGGCCATTTCTCTCTCACGGAGGAAAGTCCATTGATTACCAATCGCACCCGATATCTGACCCAGTCCGTTGCAAAAATCTTGATCTGGATAGGCGCTTTATCGACCATCGCAATGATGATCTTAATCCTCTTCCAGATCTTGAGAGAAGGACTGCCTGTCCTTCACCCTGGTTTCTTCCTCAATTCTCCAAAAAATATGGGCCGGGAGGGCGGTATCTTTACCACGATCGTTGGAACCGTGGCATTGACCGTTGTCGCGATCATCGTAGGTGCGCCTCTGGGAGTGGGTACAGCCATCTTCCTGAGGGAATATACGAGGGAAAGCAAGACGAGCCGTGTGATTCGTTTTGGAACCGACTGCCTCGCCGGAGTGCCCTCGATTATCTTCGGTCTATTCGGGTTTGTCTTTTTTGTCATCCGGCTGAACATGGGATGGTCCATCCTTTCGGGTGGATTAACGTTAGCGGCCATGATCTTGCCCACCGTCATCAGCACGGCCGAAGAATCGATCAAAACCATTCCCTCATCCTACCGTGAGGTGAGTTATTCTCTCGGCGGAACGAGGTGGCAGACGATCACCCATGTCGTACTCCCCAGCGCCTTGCCAGGCATCTTTACGGGTATCCTCCTGAGTATTGGAAGGAGTATCGGAGAAACCGCCGCAATCATTCTAACGGCCGGCTCCTCTCTGGTCATGCCCACCTCCCTCTTCTCTCCCGTCCGAACCATGTCCGTCCATTTTTATATCCTCGCCAGAGAAGGGATCTCCATGAAGATGGCGTATGGGACCGGAGCGGCTTTGATTTTGCTCGTCCTGATGGTGAATATCATTGCTCAATGGTTGATCAATCGGTATATCCGGCATCGGACATAGAGGAGTGGCATGTTTCAAGGAAGTAAAATCGTCACCAGCGATTTCAGTTTCTATTACGACTCCACCCCGGCCCTGAGGAATATCAACCTCGGGATTCGACCCAAGGAGATATTCACCGCTTTCGGTCCGGCTCGGAGCGGAAAGACGACGTTCCTTAAAAGCCTTAATCGTTTAACGGACCTGATTCCGGGGGCCAGTCACACCGGAAGCATTCTCTTAGATGGAATGAATGTCTATGATCCCATGCTAGACCTGACTCATCTCAGGAGACGCATTGGAATGGTCTTTGATCTTCCGACCCCGCTCCCCATGTCCATCTTCGATAATGTGGCTTATGGTCTTAGGCTGAACAAAACGGCTCCTAAGAGGCGCTTAGACGAAGTGGTCGAAAAAGCGTTGAGATCAGCGGTGCTTTGGGAGGAAGTCAAGGATCGTTTGCGTACCTCGGCCCTTCGACTCTCCGGTGGACAACAACAGCGTCTCTGCATCGCACGCATCCTGGCTTTGGAACCCGAGGTTCTCCTGCTCGATGAGCCGTGCTCTGGACTGGATCCTATCTCGACAGCCAGCATTGAAGAGACTCTCATCCAATTGAAAGAAGACTATACAATCATACTGGTACCTCATAACGTTCAACAAGCGTCACGCGTTGCGGACTGGGCAGGATTTTTTTTGAACGGGGAAATCGTTGAAGTGGGACCGGCTTATCAAATCTTTACCAAACCCGGAGATCAGAGGACTGAGGATTACGTAACCGGGCGTTTCGGTTAAAGTTGGATAGCACAGATTTAATAGATAGATTACACAGATGGAAGATAAGAATCAACTAACAAAGCGTATCGTTGGACGTTGTTTCAAGGTCCATAAGTACTTGGGGCCGGGATTCAACGAAAAAGTTTACCATAATGCCTTAAAGCTTCTATTTGATAAAGAAGGCCTGCGATATGAAAGCGAAAAGGAATTCGAGGTCTTTTTTATGAATAAGAAAGTAGGAAGTTTTCGAGCCGATCTCGTAGTACAAAATGAAGTCATTGTTGAGATCAAGTCTTTATCGAGTAATATTCCGGTCCTTTTTCAGCACCAATTAATTTCCTATTTGAAGGCCTCTGACATTCACATAGGCCGCCTGATCAATTTCGGGAATAAAAGCTGTCAGGTGAAACGAGTAATGTTCTAAAATCGGTGTAATCTCTATTTGGAATCTGCGTAATCATCTACAGTAAAGGAGACCACGATGGTAACAGAAACCCATTTTCAAAAAGAATTAGAAGAATTGAAAGAAAGTCTTCTAAGGATGGCCGCGACGGTGGAAGAGGCCATCCGTGATTCCGTCCAATCCTTGGTCCGCAGAGATTCGGAACTCGCTCAGAAGACGTTCGGGTTCGAAGATCGGATCAACAAGATGGAAATCGTCATCGATGATATGTGTCTGAAACTTCTTGCGTTAAGACAGCCCATGGCAACGGACCTTCGCTTCATCACCTCTGCGATGAAGATCATCACCGATCTCGAAAGAATGGGCGATCAGGCAGTGAATATTGCCGAGCGGGCTATTTCTTTAAACCAGGAGCCTCAGCTTAAACCTTATATCGATATTCCCCGGATGGCTGAGGTTGCCCAAACGATGGTCAAGGATGTCTTAGATGCTTTTGTAAATCGGGATTCTAAACTGGCCCGTTCCGTTTGTGAAAGGGATGATCTGGTCGATGGATTAAATGACCAGGTGGTGCGAGAGCTCCTCACGTATATGGTGTCCGACCCAAAGGCCATCAATCGAGCCGTCCACCTGATGATCGTTGCCCGATGCCTGGAGAGAATTGCCGACCATGCCACGAATATCGCTGAAGATGTGATCTTTATGGTAGATGCCCTCGTTATCAAGCACCATGCGGATGAAAAGAAGGAAGGAACATAGAAAATCCAAATTTCAAATTCCAAATGTCAAATCAAATCCAAAGCCCAAATTTCAGAACTAATGAGTTTGGTCTTTGACATTCCTTTGGCATTGGAGATTTGACCTTTGACATTTCTATCGAGTGATAATGACCGCTCAACATAAATTTGAGACCGACCCCAAAATCCTGAGGAGGCAGGTGGCTATCGAGACCTACCGCTCAAGAGGACCAGGAGGTCAAAGAAAGAATAAGGTTGAGACGGCCGTTCGTCTAACGCATTTGCCTTCTGGGATCACGGTGGTCGCTACTGAACATCGGTCCCAATCGGAAAACCGGAAGCTCGCGTTTGAAAGGCTCCGTGAGCGTCTGATTAGGTTAAATCGGCCAAAAAGACGCCGGATAGCGACCTCCCTCCCGCTGTCCGCTGTTGAGAAGAGAATGGAAGAAAAAAGGATCCGTTCGAAGAAGAAACGCCTCAGACAAAAATCCCAAAAAGAGCCGGCGGAGTGGAATTAGATGTACCCCGGCCACTTGAAAGGAAGAGGATGGACAATACGGTCAAACAAGCGATTTTCAGAAAAGTGGAGCAGGAGCCTTTTGCTCAAAAGTTTGGGATTAAACTCCTAGATTTGGATGACGGGTATTCCAAGGTTGAAATGAAATTCACCCCGGATATGGAGAATATCTTCGGTTTCATCCACGGCGGCGCGCTTTTTGCGCTGATCGACGAGGCATTCGAGACCGCATCCAATTCCCATGGGACCGTCGCAGTGGCTTTGAGCATGACGGTTACCTATGTCTCTTCACCTTCCCCAAACAGCATCCTCGTTGCAGAGGCGAAAGAATTCAGCCGAACCCATAGGACGGCCGTCTATGATATCAAGTTGTCTGACGACCGAAACAACCCGATTGCCTCTTGCCAGGCCCTGGTCTACCGAAAAGAGGAGCGGCTTCCCTTTCTTAAGGATTAAAAAAGGGGTTGGAAGCATTCTCGTATCTCCCAGCCCCTTGATGGGTTTTGGTAGCGGGGGCTAGATTTGAACTAGCGACCTTCGGGTTATGAGCCCGACGAGCTACCGGACTGCTCCACCCCGCGATCTAATCATTTCTAATCCATTCAGAATAAATTGTCAACCCTTTCGACTCCTTTCGACTCCTTATCTAACCAAGGATAAATTGCTCAGGGTTGACCTTGAGAGGCATCTATTCTCTTTAACAGGAGAAATTTATACCGCCGAATAGGTCAAGCTTTTCAAGACCTTCCTTGACAACCTTCCATCCGTCCCGTAGAATACTTCAGTGGTATAGGCGTGGCTCTGCCCACCGGCAAGCAGGTTTATCCCATGTCGAGATTCCTATGAAAAAAACCCTCTACCTTTATATCTGGAAGGAGATTCTCCCCATTTTTTTCATCGGCCTGATGACCTTCACGATCATCCTCCTGATGGATAAAATCTTCAAGCTGATCGAATTGATTATTAACAAGGGTGGGAACGTTGCGAACATCTTGATGCTCCTTCTCTACATCTCCCCATCTTTTCTCGCCTTTACTATTCCCACGTCAGTCCTCGTCGGAATCCTTCTCACCCTTGGCAGACTATCAGGAGATAGTGAAGTCACCACCTTCGAGATGTTCGCAGTGAGAAGAGTTGTGCCCGCTTTTTGGGCAGGTTGGTCCCCTACGTTTATGTTCGGGGGTCTGGGTATCTACCTTCTGATTAAGGCGGCAAATGAGTCCCCCTTCAAACCGGCCGTCTGGTTGATGGAAGGTCTCGACCTGCTCCAGAAGAAATGGAGAAATCTCTCAGACCATGTTTGATCGTTACCGGACTCTCCATCGTTACGTCATTCGTGAGTTTCTGAAGATATTTAGCTTAAGTCTGAGCAGTTTGATCCTCATCTATGTGGTCGTGCTCTTTTTCCAAAAGATGAATCTATTCAGCCAGTATAACGCTCCCTTCTACCTGATCTTCGTTTATTTCCTTTACAAAATCCCGGAGGTCATTTTTCAATGGACCCTTCCCTACGCGATGCTCTTGGCAACCCTCCTCACTCTCAGCACCTTCTCTCGAAACAGTGAGATCACAGCGATGAAGGCAGGGGGCGCCAGCCTTTACCGAATTACGTTCCCGTTGCTTATCATTGCGCTGATCATCAGTTTCTTTTCCTTCCTGGGCAATGAATACCTGGTTCCCGTCACTTACCAAAAGACCCGATATCTACTCGATGTTCAGGTTCGAAAAGAAAAGCCAGCAAGTTTTTTTAAAAATTTTAAGATATGGTATCGCAGCGATCACCGTATCTTGAACATCCGGCTTCTCGACCCTCACAAAAAGGTCTTGAACGGTTTCACCCTTTATCAGTTTGATGACAATTTTCAATGTACGAAGCGGGTTGATGCCCGAGAGGTTCAATGGGCAGGGCGTCGATGGTGGTCCTACGATGGAACCGTCCGCGATTTTGGGGAGAACGGGACCACCCAGGTGACTCCTTTTGAGAAAATAGAGCTCAATTTGGGGGAGGACTGGGACTCTTTGCGAAGAATCGGGCGAAACTCGGAAGAGATGAGTTATGGAGAGCTCTGGACCTACATCCAAAAGATCCAGGCCTCGGGCTACGACGCAACCCGGTATCTTGTCGATCTCTATTCCAAGCTCTCGACCCCTTTGCTAAACCTGATCATGGTCCTGATTGGCATCCCATTCGCATTGAAAACGAGCCGGTCCGGTGGGGTGGCTTTGAGTATTGGGAGCAGCGTGATGATTGGCTTTGCCTATGGTGTCATCTTTTACATTTTTGTATCCTTCGGAAAATCAGGCGTTCTCTCTCCATTTCTCGCTTGTTGGATTCCTACGGTAGTCTTCGGGCTGGCTGGAGGTCTCACCTTGATGAGCATCCGACAATAAACTTCGGCATGGCGCAGAGCGCATAGGGCATAGGGCTAAAGATCGCTATGCGCTTTGCACTATGCTCTTTGCGTCAGTTGGGTTACGGATTGGTGAGTGTATTCAGAAAAGAATTGATCTCTTGAAACGTATTGGTCAAGAAAAGAATCCCAATGCCTATCAGGAAAAGACCGCTCACGATATTGATGATCCTCATGTATCTTCTTATTTTATCAAAGACAGAAAGGAAAGAATTGAAAGCCAGAGAGGAAAGAAAAAAAGGAATTCCCAGGCCTATCGAATAGTAAGTCAACAGCAAGATTCCCTTCGCAAGGCTTTTTGACGTGCTGGCATAGATGAGGATCGCGGAGAGGATGGGCCCGATACAAGGGGTCCACCCTGCTGCAAAAACTACCCCGACGAGAAAGGAACCTGCATAGCCCAGAGGCTTTTTTCTCATCTCAAATCTTTTTTCGATCTGCAGAAAAGGAATATTGACGATTCCTGTGAAGTGGATGCCCAGGAGGATGATGAGTACCCCTCCTCCCTTCATGATCCAGTATTGATATTGAGTCAATAATTGCCCGAGATAGGTGGCCGAGGCACCCATCAGGATAAAGATGAAGGAAAATCCGATGATGAAGAACAGGGAATGAAAGAGAGCAGCCCACCTTAGCTTCGACTTGGCTTCGGCATCCGTCAGCTCTTTGAACGAAGCCCCCGTGATGTAGGTGACATAAGAGGGCACCAGGGGAAGGACGCAAGGCGAGACGAAGGAGAGGAGCCCCGCAGAAAAGGCGATCATCCCTGAAATCTCTTGTGGATGGCTCATGGCTATCTCGAAATCATTATACTCCATTCCCCGCCAAACACAAGCCTTTTTATTATGACGTTCCAACTCCGTTGACAACTCATTGAGCTGATGATAGCCTTTTATACACCGTACGTACGATTTTTGAATCTTGGCCGTCTACCGCCCCTGCCGAGCCGGAGGCAGAGATTTTGCGTTTTCGGAAAGGAGCAGAAACATGGCAATTTTACAAATCAGTGTGGTACCCATTGGCACGAGGGAGACGAGCCTCAGTGCTTATGTGGCGGATTGCATTCGAATTCTAAAAAAGGAAAAGATTCGTTATGAGCTTACCTCAATGGGAACAAATATTGAGGGGGATCTTAAAGATCTATTCAGAATCGCCCTCAAAATGCACCAAACGCCTTTTAGAAAAGGCGCTTTACGGGTCCTAACAACTTTAAAGATCGATGATCGAAGAGATAAAAAGGGGACACTAAAAGGGAAAAAGAGGGCTGTCGAGAATAAGTTAAGAAGAAAGAGTTATGAGTTATGAGTTGAGGGTTTTGACTTATGAATTTGGAGTTGAGAATTGCCCGGGAGTCGAAGGGTTGACTTCTCCGTTCTTTCCATTATACTGAAAATACATTTATATCGCAGGAGGTTTAATATGAAGATCAAATGGTACGGACATGCAGCATTTCTGATCACATCCGACAAGGGGGCAAAATTCATTATCGATCCTTACGAACCCGGGGCCTTCGGCGGCCAACTTTCTTACGGAAAAATTAAAGACCAGGCAGATTTCGTCCTCATCACCCACGATCATGCCGATCATAATTATACCAAAGATCTTCCCGGAGATCCTCAAATCCTCAAAGGGAGCGGTTCGAAAACAGTGAGAGGGATTTCGATTAATGGTGTCGCCACCTATCACGACCCCTCCAAGGGCAGTGAGCGGGGCCCCAACACCGTCTTCACCTTCAAGGTCGATAATATTCAGGCCTGTCACCTCGGAGACCTGGGCCACATCCTGAGCGACAAGGAATTGGCTGAGATCGGTGTGGTGGATGTTCTACTGATCCCCGTAGGCGGGTTTTTCACGATCGACCCAAAGGAAGCGACGCGTGTCACCGAACAGATAAAGCCTAAAGTCGTCATCCCCATGCACTTCAAGACGGAGAAATGCGGATTTCCTATTGCACCGGTGGAAGATTTTCTGAAAGGGAAAACGAACGCAAGGCACCCCAAGGCTGATGAAGTCAGTTTTGACAAAACAACCCTTCCCCAGCAGACGGAGATCGTGATCTTGGATCACGCCTTGTGAACCCTGCCGGAAAGAGCGGAGTAAGGACAAGGATTACCTTGGAAACAACTCGATTGTCACCCTCTCCCCGGGTGGGAGAGGGTGGGGTGAGGGAGCCCTGCGGTGTTCACCCCCACCTTGATCCTCCCCCATCAAGGGGGAGGATAATCCAGAGTCATTGATCATATAAATTACTTTTGATTGCCCCAACTGGCCCGTTTTTCCAACCGGGGCAAAGCATATGGAAAAATACCATCTCAATCCATTGTTCTCCCAGGAACAGATCGCTTCCATCGTTCAGGGTTTGGCAGATCGCATCTCAGAAGATTATCTCGGAAGAGACCTGGTGTTGGTCTGTATCCTGAAAGGGGCCTTCATGTTTCTCTCCGACCTCGTTCGTCGTCTCACGATTCCCGCGAAAATCGATTTCGTGAGATTGGCCAGTTATGGATCCGGAATGAAGAGCTCCGGCAATATTGAGATCACAAAAGATATTGAACTCCCCGTAGAAGGCAAGGATGTCCTCATCATCGAAGACATTATTGACAGCGGTCACACCCTCGAGTTTTTGAAAGACCGGCTCATCCTCTCCAACCCTCGTTCGGTAAAGATATGTGCCCTTTTAGACAAGAAGGGGCGTCGAGAAGTTGGAATGGACGCAGATTATCTTGGGACCGAGGTGGATGACGTCTTCATCGTAGGCTACGGGATTGATTTCAATGAGAACTATCGCCACTTATCCGAAATTTATTATGTTACCACCATCAATGATCCGTAGGTTTGGGGGATGGACGTTCATCCTCCTGTGCCTTCTTTTCCTCTTCCTTCAACGTTCTGGTATCGCCCAGCCCCAGCCTGACGATTCGGCCCTCTTCAGGGACGGAGAGATTCTCCTCTCCAAAGGGGAAACGGAGAAGGCGCTGTGGCGTTTTAAGAGCGTGGTGACCGATTTTCCGCAAAGCCCTCTCTTCAATGAGGCCAGATTCAGGATGGGGATCTGTTATACCCGGCTCGGAAGGCCTCGAGATGCCATTCGTATTCTAAGTGAGCTCTTTGCTACTTTCCTTTCCCCATCCAGAATGGTCCAGATTTTCACCCTGCTGGGAGACAACTACATCGCACTAAAGGATCGGCCAAACGCTCTTCATTGGTATGGGAAGGGCCTTCTCATTCCCGGTCAATCTAACGAAGAGCTGAGGAATAAGGTGAAATCCACCGTGGACGCCTCGAATACTGAAGAGGAGCTGAAGTCCATTGAATCTCTTTACCGTGGGGCCTATGCGGGAGGGTATGCCAAATTAAAGCTGGCCCAGATGGCAAGGCGCCAAGGAAACGATCTTGTCGCAAGAAGATATTTAACGGAATTAGAAAAAGAATATCGAGGCACGGACTATATGCCCGTGACCAAAGAGCTTTTGGACACCATCTCTCTTTCCACGAAATCCAAATACACGGTAGGGGCCATCCTACCTTTAAGCGGGATCCATAGCCCCTTTGGCGAAAGGGTCCTGCAGGGAATCCAATCGGCTATAAAGGAAACGGATTACCCCTTAATCTCACTGGCCATCCGTGATTCTAAAGGGAGTCCTGAGGAGGCGGAGAAGGCAGTCGAAGAGCTGGTGAACAAAGAGAAGGTGATCGCCATCATTGGGCCCCTTCTCGGTGTCGCTCTTGACCGGGCTGCAAAAAAAGCCCAACAGCTAAAAGTCCCTCTTCTCACTTTTTCCCAGAAGGAGCCCGCATCGAATAAGGAGGATTTCGTCTTCCGAAATTCCCTCAGCCCTTCGGAGCAGATCCGGACTCTTGCCAACTTCGCCATGAAAGAATTGAAACTGGGCACCTTCGCTGTCTTTTATCCTAACTCTCCGTACGGACTTTATTTCAAAAACCTCTTCAGTCAGGAGATCACCCAAAACGGCGGAAAGGTCTTAGGATCCGTTGTCTATCAAGAAGGTCAAACAGATTTCAGTCAGGAGATCAAAGGGTTCTTTAAGACCAAACCGGTCCAAAAACACGACCTGAGGGGAAAGCAAGAGGATGAGTTCAAGTCCCTTCTCTCGGTAGATGGAGTCTTTATTCCTGATAGTTCTGATCGCGTGGGCATGATTCTTTCTCAGATGGCTTATTATGATGTCAGAGGGACTTTTCTCGGGACCAATTCATGGAACGGTCCTGACCTGATCTCAATCGGAGGGAAAGGATCGGAAGGAGCGGTCTTTGTCGATACCTTTTTTAACAAGGCCCGTTCCCCTTTGGTCGCTCGTTTTGTGGAAGACTTTCGAAAAACCTTCCAGCGGGACCCCGAGACCCTGGAAGCCTTGAGCTATGATGGAGCGAAATTCATAAAAGAAATTCTTCAAACCAAATCGGTCTCTTCTCCTTTGCAACTGCAGGAGGCGCTCCGGCGGGTCACAAATTTCCAGGGGGTTTCTGGTCTTAAGGGCTTTGGAGAGGACGGGAGGGCGATTCGAACCCTTTGCATCTTGAAGGTCGATAAAGGTGAAATCCGACAGATTTGGCCATGACCCCCGTCTCCCGCTCCATTCCTGGAACGTCAGTGTGGAGGAAGCCATCCAGATCCAGGAGGTACTGAGAGAGCGGATCATCCTGAAGAATACATTTTCGAAAATTCATCCCGTTAGAAATTCCAGTCGTTGCGACTCGAAACCGAGCGAGGCATCAAACCCCGCCGAAATTATTCTGAGGCTTAACCCCGCTGCAGGGCAGCAATGCACCATTTCTAACTGGGTGAAAACCATTGGGGGAGGAGATGTTGCCCATTCTGAAGATGGGAAGCATTGCTTTGGTGCCATTGCCGTCCTTCCATTCCCAGAAATGGAAATCCTCGATAGGGCAACGACTGATGGGAAGATCTCTTTCCCCTATATCCCCGGCCTTCTGAGTTTCCGGGAAGGCCCGATTCTGATCAAAACCTTTCGAAGATTAAAGCTAAAACCCGATGTCATGATTTTTGATGGTCAAGGCATTGCCCATCCGAGAGGAATGGGGCTTGCCTCACACATAAGTTTATGGCTCGACATCCCGTCAATTGGCTGTGCCAAGACACCCTTGTTAGATGAATTTATCTCTCCGGGTCTTTCAAAAGGAAGTGTTGAATGGATTCGAAAGGAAGGGAAGAAAGTGGGTGTGGTTCTGAGAACAAGAGAGAACGTAAAACCTCTTTTTGTTTCCCCAGGTCACCATATCGACCTTCGGACGAGCATTCAACTCATCCTTGAAAGCTGCAAAGGATATCGCTTTCCCGAACCCCTGAGAAAAGCCCATCAGCTCTCATGCAGTATGCTGTAGCGCGTCTATCGCAGGTTCGAGGTTGGACTTACTTATTATCATCCTCACTCTTTCGATTACTTATAACGTTCCAAATATCTTTCCAGCCTGTTCATCCCCTCTTTGATATTCTCAAGAGAATTAGCGTAACTAAATCGTATATACCCTTCCGCATTCGTTCCAAAATCAATGCCGGGCGCCACGCCGACCTTTACCTCTTTTAGAATGTCGAAGGCAAAGCGATAAGAGTCGGTGGAAAATCTTTTTGCATTGGCCAGGACATAAAAAGCCCCTGTGGGCTCCACCGTAATCCCAAATCCTAGCTCTCTCAGTTTTGGAATCAAGAATCTCCGCCGCTGGTCATAGGTTTCTCTCATTTTTTGAACATCTCTTCCAGCCTCCTTCAAGCCCGTTAGGGCACCCCATTGGGCGAAGGAGCTTGCTGCGATGAAAAGATTTTGCTGGATTTTTTGCATGGGTCGCACAAACTCTTTGGGTGCGATGAGATACCCCAGTCTCCATCCGGTCATCGCATAAAGTTTTGAAAACCCGTTGATCACAAAAGCGCGGTCTGTGAACTCAAGAATTGTATGGACTTCCCCTTCATAGACCAATCCATGATAAATTTCGTCCGAAATGATAAAAGGAGAGAAACGAGCAATCTCTCTCATCCTTTCAGCAGGCATCAAATTTCCAGTGGGATTGGAAGGTGAATTGATCATGATCCCTTTCACCCTTGGCCTCAATTTCTCCTCGATCATCTCCGGAAGATACTGGAACCCCTCCTCTTCCATCACCTTGACGAAAACAGGAGATCCATCAACAAACCGGATGATATTCGGATAACAAGGATAATAAGGGTTCGATAGGATAACCTCGTCCCCGGGTTCTAACAGGGCAGCAAAAAGAAGGAGCATGGCCGGAGACGTTCCTGAAGCAACAAGAATTTGCTCAGGGGAAACCTTCACCCCATATTTTTTCAAGTAATCTTCTGCAATGGCTTCCCGTAGCTCGATCAACCCCAGGCTGTGCGTATAATGGGTCTTCCCTTCATGGATCGCACGATAACAAGCCTCATTGATACATTCCGGAGTGTCGAAATCCGGCTCCCCAACTTCCAAATGGATGATATGCTCTCCATTTCTCTCCAGTTCTTGGGCCTTTTCCAGAACATCCATCACAATGAAAGGAGGAATGTCTTGAGCCTTATTCGATACCATGGCGTACCCTGCCCTTCTCTTAGTCCTTCCACCTATGAATATATGCGAGAGGTTCTCAAATTCCAAACTCCAAAATACAAACCCTAAATAATCCCCAAATTCCAATTTCAAATTACCAAAAAGATTTTATCAGAAATTTGGATTTGGAATTTTGGAAAATTGGAATTTATTTGGGACTTGTAGTTTGGAATTTGGTGCTTATCACAATCGGATCTCCCCTCTTCACCTTCAGTATCTTTTGAGCATTCCCTTCTCTTACAGAAATTTCGACAAACCCGCCGCTTCCCAAAAGTCCGATCGGTTCCCCTTTCTTGCCCTCCCAGTATCCTTTCTTCAAACCCGAGATAACTTTCCTTCCTGCACGAATGTCAAAAGATCTACTTTGAACAAACCGAAAAAGTTTTTCTTCATCAATATTGCTGATCAAGTTTCCGAAGGCATCGATATGGAGAATCTCTCCGAATAATTTCCCTTCTTTGACAAAGGGTCTTCGAGGCCCAAGCTCTTTCAGGGATTTGATTTCGTATCCGAAAGCCTTGGGCTTGACGCCCAGAGAGAGATGTGCAGCCACCGGGGCAAAGATATCCCTTCCATGAAATGTGCTGCTGATTTTCGAAAGAAAATACTTCTTTTGGGTGAGAACCACCGCCTGTTTAATCCTCTCCCTCTGTGCCACGAGCCTGAAGAGGCCATTGTCAGGGCCCACAAAAAAATACTGTTGCGTCACGACAAGAATGGGCTTCCTGATCCCCCCTACCCCAGGGTCCACCACCGAGAGATGAATCGTTCCCTTTGGAAAATAAGAATAGGCATTGGCCAGGATGAAGGCGCCTTCTTCTATGTCCTGCGGATTCACCTGGTGTGTAATATCGACTAGGAGACACCGAGGGTTGATATTCAAAATCGCGCCCTTCATCGAAGCCACGTAATGGTCTTTGGTGCCGAAGTCGGTGAGTAAGGTGATGATCGGGCGCTTCATTGATTTATCAGAAGTTAGATTACTACCAAGTTAGCAACAGAACATTCCCGCGTTAGGCCAAGCACAAATCCCAAACACCAAATCCCAAGCAAGCTCCAATATCCCAAAATTCCAAATCTAAAATCCTGATAAAATCTTTTTGTAACTTGAAATTGGCATTTGGAAATTATTTGGAATTTGTCATTTGGATTTTGTCATTATGCTTTTTAGACCTCTTTCAAAAGGTTTTCGAATAATCCCCTTTTCCGTAATGATGCCATTAATGAGTGAATGGGGAGTGACGTCAAAGGCGGGATTAAAGGCTTTCACGCCCTTTGGGGCGATGGGATACCCACAAAAATGGGTCACTTCTGCAACGCTTCTTTCCTCGATCGGTATCTCTTCGCCGGAAACTAAAGAGAGGTCAAGTGTAGAGGTCGGGGCCGCCACATAAAAAGGAACACCATGAGATTTCGAGAGAACCGCAAGTCCGTAGGTCCCAATTTTATTCGCTGTATCTCCGTTTCTGGCAATTCGATCCGCGCCCACCACGACCAGATCAACCAAGCATTTCCTCATCAAAACACCTGCCATATTATCGGTAATGAGCGTCGCAGGAATCTTTTCCTGAACCAGCTCCCAGGCCGTCAGTCGACATCCCTGCAGCATCGGCCTTGTCTCATCCACAAAGACCTGAAACTTCTTTCCTTGGTCTCGCGCCGCGTAGATCACTCCCAGTGCCGTCCCGTATCCACCCGTGGCCAATGCTCCGGCGTTGCAATGAGTCAGGATTCCATCTCCGCTGTGAATAAGTTCCTTCCCATTCTCCCCAATTTTTCTATTGATCTCCACGTCCTCTTCGTAAATCCGCAAAGCCTCCTCTATTAAATGATGCCTCGTCTTCTCAGCCCCATCCGCATGGACCAGATTCAATATTTCTTTCATTCGGTTCACGGCCCAGAAGAGGTTGACTGCCGTGGGTCTGGTCCGGCTCATTTCATCACAAACCTTTCTGAGATTCTTTTGGAACATCTTAGGCTGATTGGATCGAATCCTCTTTGCTGCGAGCGCGATTCCCATGGCTGCCGCGACGCCGATGGCAGGTGCCCCGCGGATAGCCATGGTCCGAATGGCCTGGGCTACAGAAGACGCATCCCGGCAGTCCAAATAACGGATTTCTCGCGGAAGTCTCCTCTGGTCGAGGATCCTCACCCGGTCACCTTTCCATTCGATGGTTTTGAATTTCATAATGTGATTATACCGATTACCAAAAGCCCGATTGCACAGATTTTGACTCAACCTGAACCTTAACCTCAACCTTTTAATTTCTTTCTGAGTATCTCGTTGACCAACTTCGGGTTCGCCTTCCCCTGGGTCTGCTTCATCACTTCTCCCACGAAGAAGCCAAAGAGTTTCTCCTTGCCTTTTCGATAATCCTCCACCTGCTTCGGATTGGCGTCTATCGCTCTTTGTATAGCTCTTTCGATCTCCCCTTCATCAAGGATTTGAACCCAACCTTTATCACGAACGATCTTCTCAGGGGGTTCCCCCGTTCGATACATTTCCTCAAAAACATCTTTGGCGATATTACCACTTATTGTTTCTGATTTGATCATCTCGAGCATTTTCCCTAGATTCGCAGGAGGGATTCTTTCCCGAAACTGGTCGATCTCGATTTCGTCCCTTTTTATTACTCTAAGCACATCTCTCATTATCCAGTTGCCAACAATTTTAGTTTGGCTAAACGAAT
Source organism: uncultured delta proteobacterium (assembly GCA_963765435.1). GTDB lineage: Bacteria > Desulfobacterota > BSN033 > BSN033 > UBA1163 > UBA1163. The sequence continues at coordinate 359,290 of CAVXWK010000001.1, read as the reverse complement.
TTAGAGTGTCCTCATAATAACCAGATAAGGGCTTTGATGAGGTAAGGACTTCCGCGTCATACTCAGGAATCTGATGCTGTCGAATAAACCTTTTCTTTTTTTCATCGGGAAGCTCGGGAAGCTTTTTCCGAACTTCCTCGATCCAGTTTTCATCGATCCTCAATGGAACGAGATCCGGGTCCGGGAAATAGCGGTAATCATGTGCCTCTTCTTTTCCCCTCATCGGAATCGTGACTCCCTGATCGACATCCCAGAGTCGCGTCTCCTGAACGACTTCTTCTCCGTCTTCCAACACCGCCATCTGCCGTTTGATCTCAAACTCTAATGCCTTTTCTACATGGCGGAAGGAATTCATGTTCTTCAATTCCGTCCTCGTCCCGAATTCTTTCCGGCCTTTAGGCCGGACCGAAACGTTTGCGTCACATCTAAAAGTACCCTTCTCCATATCTCCTGTGCAGATTTCCAGATACTGAAGGATCGACCGGAGTTTTCTCAAATAATCACCCGCCTCCTCTGGAGATCGGATGTCCGGTCCGCTCACAATCTCGGCTAAAGGGACGCCTGTGCGGTTGAAATCCACATAACTGAAGGATGCCGTCTCCGGTGTCTCGCCATGCTTCAGCTTCCCGGCATCCTCTTCCATATGAATCCGAATGATCTGAACGCGCTTCTTTTTGCCATCTACCATGATGTCAATAAAGCCACCCACGGCCAAAGGGAACTCATACATGGAAATCTGATACCCCTTTGGGAGATCGGGATAGAAATAATTCTTTCTGGCAAAGAGGCTATAAGGAGCAATCCGGCAGGAAGTCGCCAAGCCCAATTTGATTGCGAACTCCACCGCCTTCCGGTTGATCACTGGAAGAGAACCGGGCTGTCCGGTGCACACAGGACAGGTTTGTGTATTCGGTTCTTCCCCAAATGTGGTGGAACAACCACAGAATATTTTTGATCGGGTCAGGAGCTGTGCATGGACTTCCAGGCCGATAACGGGTTCGTATTCCACAAGATTCCCCTCCAGGTTTTGTTATAATCAATCAATAATAAGGCCGTAATTGTACGGACTTGAAAGGCCAAATCCCTTCTCCCCTCTCTTCACAAAAGGGAGGAATTTAGGGAGATTTTATAAAATCCCCCTTCGTCCCACTTTTCCAAAGGGGGATAATTAAGGATGAGCGAGGTGGTAATATCATGTTTATATTCAATTAAATATAATAAAGACTGGACCATGTCAAATATACCATTTGATGAGTGGTTTCGCCATGAATCCTGCCGAAGCATGATACATTGATTGTCGAAATGGTGTGTCGCGTGTGAACGCATTCCTCCACGGTCAAGGTCGTGGCCTTCTGCGCAGGCGGATGAATCCTGCCGGGTTCGGGGTTGACAAACCTGATCGATTCCATTACCTTAATCGAAAATGTTCAAACATATCGAGATTCCGTCATCCTTCTCCCTCATCCAAAAAGGAAAGACCCTTTTGCTCCTTGAAAGGGGGTATAAAGAGGCCCTTCTCAAGCAAGGAATTGACGATTTAAAATCTTTTCTTGAAAAAAGTAGCCACGTTTCTCATTATCTCAAAGGTCGAGCTCCCCATCCCTGCGTTCCTCTTGAGGATGGGAAGAGGATGGTTGTTCGCCAATATTCGCACGGAGGACTATTACGAGCCATCACCGGAAAGTTCTACTTCTTTGGGGCAAGATCTTTCCGAGAACTAGCCTTAACAGAAGAGATCCGATCCTGCGGAATTCCAACGATCCAGCCCATCGGAGCCCTCCACTATCGCATCTTCTATGCTTTCTACCACGCCTACTTTCTCTCCTTGGAAGTTTCTCAGGCTGCCGACCTGATTCAACATCTGAGGAAGTTCGGAACACGTTGTTCGCGCGAACATCTTCCTTCAAAGAGAAAAACGATTCGCTCTGCTGGCCTTCTTATCCGGCAATTTCATCAGGCTGGATTCTTCCATGGCGATCTTCAGCTTAAAAACATTCTGATAGTAGGAGAACAGCTTCTGCTTATCGATTTTGATCGCACCTATAGGAAACCGAAACTTTCTAATCGGGAAAAGATGAAGAATCTCCTTCGCCTCAACCGTTCCGTGGAAAAGTGGAGACGCCTTGGCTTACCGATCACCCGAACGGATCGCTGGCGTTTCTTTTTGGCCTATGCCGGAGACGATAAAGAAATCAGGGAGACGATGGAGAAGGCGCTCCGAACCTATTCGCTTCGGCTTTTGTTCTATCAATCCGGCTGGGCAGTAGAAAGAATTGTGGGGTCCTGGGGGTCGAGGGATATAGGGTTCGAGGAGTAAGTAAACGAATAAACCTTGTGTTGTTGACTCTGCAAGGCGTTGGGAAGTCTTGACGCGAACAGATCCTTACAAGTTGAACCACTTGAACCCTTGAATCCTTGAACCCTAGAACGCTAAAAGGTCTTTAAGAACTCTCTCAGGGGCTCGGTGAGATATTGGGTGTGAAAAAGGAAAAAATGATCTGCACCGGGAATAACGGCTAAGGATTTCGGTTCGTTGAGTTGTTGATACCATTTCTCCAAAAGAGAGCGTGGGCAGAAAAGATCCTTGTCTCCTGCAATGAAAAGCTTTTTCTTTTTGCAGCCCTTCAGAAAACCAAAATCGTAGATTCCAAGAGGGGGAGCCACGGCTACCATCCCTCCAAATCTTTCATCCTCGACGGCAATAGGGAAACCTGCCCAGGCTCCGAAAGAGTATCCTACCAAAATAAGCGGAAGATGATCATCCTTCAGTCTTGAATAGAGGTAGTCGGCAGCAGCCTTCACATCGTGCCTCTCTGCAATCCCCTCTCCGTAAGATCCCTGGCTCTCACCCACTCCCCTGAAGTTAAAGCGAAGTGTTGAAAACCCTTCTTGAGACGCAACCTCCACACAAGTCGTAATAACAGGGTGGTCCATATCTCCGCCGTACTGTGGATGGGGATGGCAAAGGATGACTCCGCCTCTAAAAGAAGAAGCCTCTTGAATACTCAAGAGGCCTTCCAATTGAACCCCGTTAGACGCAATAAATACTCTTTCTTCCTTCATCCCACTTCAGAGAAGGGCGGAATCTCCTGATACGTCTCCTGGAATAACCCTTTTCCAGGCTGCTTTTTGGGTTTTTCTTTCTCATAAGATTCGATCTTTGCATCGACCTTCTCTTTCACCCATTCCAAAATATTTCTCCAAATTTCCAAAAAACGAACCTTAAAACGGCTGATATCCTCACTTTCAATCTTTTCGTTAAGCGATTTTAGCCATCCGTCCAACTTTTTCTGTATTTCTTTCAAAAGCTGAAGCATGTGAGGATCTGTCTCGCTTTTTTCCCCTTCGTTCTGGATGGGGACAACCCGGTACGTCTCCGATCTTGATTCTTTGGGCGACGTCTTTTTCACAACGGGAAAGAAATCGCAAACCAAACCAGTTCCTAAGATAAGAATCAAAAATAAGGATATGAAAGGACCGATCCATTTTTTCATAACCGATACACCTTTCGTAGCCTTAAAATGGCGGGCGATGCGGGAGTTGAACCCACGGCCTTTGGTTCCGGAGACCAACGCTCTATCCAACTGAGCTAATCGCCCAGGCTACCGAAAAGACATAATCACCCTCGAAGACTTTCTTACCACTTTCCAACGTCGCTGTCAATTTTTGATTCATCATCCCGGTGTTGAGCGCGGTTATGATGATCGGCTCAAGGTGTTGTGACTTTGTTGAAAATCAATCTACCGGCTTTTTCCTCGAAGATAGACTCCCATTCAACTCACCTCCTTGTTCTATCTCTTCCCTGATGATTTAAACTCTCATCGGTCTTAATCACTTGGATGCCGTGCCTGTTTTTCAGTTAATCCACAGCAACCCCCCTCGCCAACAACCGGGTTTATCTTCTCCTGCCATGCCATACATTTTGGGCCTTCACATATCCAAGCAGGATTCGTTCGTCCCGCCTTTGCATCTGCGGGATGTGAAAACTTAAATGGACAATACTTATTTCTTGCCTCATCGTTGGTGACTAACACAGGTCATCCTCCTTTCTGACCATTGGCCAGTTAAAGGTTTAGGGCTCACCTCCATTCTAATTTTTATCCTTATCCGATAAGATTACTTGCATAGTATTTGGAATAATTTCTCATCCATAGACTTAGGGGTTATCAACTTCCAATTAGGATTTTTTCCGTTTTCAGAGGACAAAACCTGTCCATCTCCCGAATAGGCTACCACAAAAAGGAAACGATTCTTCCTGTTTCCACAATGGAATTCCCGTAAAGATTCTGAACAGCTTAAAGTGTTATATTTTTCTCCATCAGAGGAAACGATTTGTCTGAAATCAAGGAGGGTGCCATTCAACTTACCTCCTTACTTAAGCCATTGTACTATTAGTATTACGGCCTGAATCAAAGCAACACCGGCAAGAACATATGTCGCTCTTGTGAGAGCCCTTGAAGCTCTTTCATTTGATTCCCGAAATTTTCTCAAAGAGGATCGGATGCCTTCCATAGACTCCCTAAAAGCGCGGCTTTCGGCAACAAAATTGTTATTTACCACTTCAACACATTCTTTCAAACCATTGCTTTGTCTTACGAAGTCTCCCGAAGCTGCCTCTATGGTATTACATAGCTTACCTGCAAGTTTGTATTGGACTGCTGCGGTTAGTGATTCAGAAACTATTGCTTTGTTTATCATACGCTTGATAGTTTCCTCAGTCCTCTCTTCCAAAATTCTATCGGCATCGCTCATTCAACCCACCTCCCTTTGGTTATACCATTTTCGCGATTTCAAGATTCACCATCTTCACCATTTCCCAAAACTTCCCAGAAGCCTTTCCCGAGATCGTTGTAGATTATGCTTGCGTCGAGGTGCCTTTGTACTTCTTGAGATGAGATATATCGTTCACCAATTCCGCCCATAACCGCTGCCCCCGCATATAAAGAATATTGAGCGTCGCAGTATCCTGATGCACGTCCCGAAACCTATCGAGAGGAAACCCCAATGCTTGGCATAACAGGGTACAGTTTACAAAATTATGACTACAGAGCAGTAACGTACTCCCGGGTGGATAAAGCTTGCTTATGCGCCTCAGCGTATCTATGGCTCTCGTCTGAACCTCCTGGAGACTTTCTCCACCTGGCATTTTGAGACATCCCGGAGCACTCCGCCAGGCTTTAATGAAATCTTGGTAATGGGCAAACCAGTAAGCAGCTTCCATTCCGTCAAACTCTCCCAAATCCATCTCGATTAGACCCTCTTCTTCAATAAGGGGCGTTGACGGGTGGAATTCTTTTATGCACCGTGCCGTTTCGATAGCTCTAATTAAAGGGCTGGAATAGATGGCCATAAGAGGTGCATCCTTCAATGTTAAAGCCAAAGCACGGGCCTGGTCTTTACCCTCTTGGTTTAATGGGACATCTTTCCTGCCTTGGAATCGATGCGTCAGATTCCAATGGGTTTCACCGTGACGGACAAGGAAGATACGCGTACCCCTCATTTCACATTCACTCTTTTTCTTCTTTTCAGGCATAAGCCTCCGAATGCCTCCCATGTTCCCGCCAATTCTTTATATATCACTCAGCCGATCTTTCATTTTATGATTTTTTATTCTTCTTTTCAAACCTCTCCCAATACTCATCAATCGCACGCCTTAAAATGTCTGAGAGTGGAAGGCCGGTTTTCTTGTTGATTGCCTTCAACCTTTTAATCTGCAAATCTGCCAAATAAAAGTTCATCCTTTTCATCGTCATCATCAGACAACCTCCGCCATGGATTGAGTCAATTATACACAAAGCATCTATTTTGTCAAGCTTTTTCTTCGGACCCTAATAAAAGAATTGACTTTTTTGTAAAGAATACATAAGTTATGCTGAAGTTTATGTGCATAATGAGTAATTTCAACGCGATGCTTTTGGAAGGAGAAGGAAATGGAGTACAAAAATCGGTGGGAGATTATTGAAGAACTTGGCGAAGGAGGTCAGGGGAAGGTTTATCGGGTTCTTGACAAAGATCGATTTCATACAAAGAGGAATCTCCAAGAAATGCTCAAAGCCTCGATCACTAAATTTGCAGGAATACAAGATGAACCAATGAAACAGGAAGCCCTTGAATTGTTTAGTACGGCTGTGCTTCAAATCATTCAAGAGCAAGACGTTAATAACCATGGTGCCCTAAAAGTCTTACATAAACCTGAAGAAGCCAGAGACGCCAAAAGAGCTGAGGAACGTATAAAGCGGGAAATTCAAGCAATGTCTGAAATTAAACATCCCAATCTTCTGACGATATTAGATGCCGACCCAGACTCCAAATGGTTTGTGTCGCAATACTATCCAAAGGGAACGCTTGTTAACAGTCTAAATAGGTTTGCTGGAGATTTTGCCAAAGCACTCAGAGCATTCCGACCACTTGTGGAAGGAGTTTCCCGATTACATAAAAAGGGAATTGTTCATAGGGATATAAAACCACAAAATGTTTTTATTGATTCAGATGATAATCTAGTTCTTGGGGATTTTGGTTTAGTTTTCTTCACTGATCAAGGCCATACCAGAATCTCAGGTACTTGGGAAAACGTAGGAAGTCGTGACTGGATGCCTGCTTGGGCCATGGGAAAAATTGAGGATATAAAACCCTCGTTCGATGTGTTTTCACTGGGTAAACTTTTTTGGTCAATGCTCTCAGGATCACCTTTTCTACGTCTTTGGTATTTCGATAGGGGGGAATTCGATTTAGAAAAGAAGTTTCCAGATGTTCAATCAATGAAGTTTGCAAATCCTCTTCTTAAAAAATGTCTAGTCGAGGATGAGGGAAATTGCCTTTCTGATGCGGCTATCCTTCTTGACGAAATCGATGAACTCCTATTTATTATTGGCTGCAATGCTGATTTGATTAGCCCCAAAGTCAAGAGAAGATGTAAAGTATGTGGCATTGGGGATTATACACTAATTGTCGATTCAGATAGCATATATACACCCCGTAATTTAGGCCTAAATCCAACCGATAGCAATACATTTAAAAGTTTTACGTGCAACCATTGTGGACACGTTCAATTATTTTTTTTCCCAGGGCAGGGGAAAATGCCCCCTGCCTGGGGAGAAGGAAACAAAAGAATAAAAATGGACCGCAAGTTAAAGGCCCAAATGCCATATAGATAAATCATTATTCAGTTATCAAAGAGCGAGGCAGGGTCAAATAGCTCTGCCTTCTTTGTTTCCGAAGAGTACTTCCTCTTCTAAGGAAGTATCACAGGATTTTTCTTAAAATGCATGGTTACAAGTGGTAACCCATAAAGCAAAGAACGCAAAGTAAGTCAGTTTTAATGATAATTAACAAGTGAAGACTGTAAGAATTTGCTTGACAAAGAGCTGGGCTGCTGTATAATCCGCCGAAGTAAAGGAGTTCTTATCATATCGTGGATAGCCGGTTCCACAAAAGAAAAATCTAACAAATTTCATTAAGGAGGGAAAGACATGGTGAAAAGACTGCATCGGATGTACATCGTGATGGGAGCCCTGTGCCTAATTCTGGTTTGCGCGTCCTTGGCCATGGCCGCCAACTACGAAGGCTCAGAGGAAGATTTTCCGACGGCTACGACGGCAGCACTGCCTGTAGCGACAACTGGAGGTCACGCCCGACTCGTCGCGCTGATTGGTCCGGGCGGAACTGTGGTGCGAGCATATGGAGTTAAGGCAGTTACGCACCCTGCTACGGGGATTTATTGTATAAAGCCGTCAGGCACATGGAAGGTTGCACAAGTGGCCCCGGCTGTTACCGTGGAGTGGGGTTACTCTAGTGGGTCCGCGCTCCTGGCTTACTACTTCGCCGAAGCCGAAGACTGCCCTGCCGGGAATATTGAAGTCCTTACCTACAACTTTGGGAGTGGCGCCCCTGATGCCGAGGATACAGTAGCCTTTACTATCGTCGTGCCCTGAGCGCGCCAGAAGCCGAGGCATATCGATTCGTGGCGGGGTTGTTGGACGCCCCGCCCATTTCTGTTTTCAATGTTCTTACGGGGACTAAGCTGTTATGTGATAAGGGGAAGCGATAGATCGAAATTTGGCGGGCCTTCCGCTGAAGGCTGTATTATACTCTGTTTCAAGTGGCAATTCTCGGTAATTCATATGTCTTAATTTGTTTAGTAGTAGGTGTACCCCTCAAAAAAAGAGAATCAATACTCAGTTGTCAAAAAGCAAGAGGGGGTCAAAGCTCGATTCTCCTGAGATTCTCTAACCAGTGCATCACATCCCGCGATCATTTTCAGATTCGATTATCTTCAAAGGCTTCCCAAATAGTTCTTTAGATTACTCAGGTCAGCAGGAGAGATATCAATAAACCTGACCCCAGCCCTGTAATCTCCCCAATCTTTCCCCGGTTGAACGTCCGTCCAAACAACCTGCGTCACCAGTTCTATGAAGTTAAGTTCGGAACTGAAGGGGAAGAAGTGGGGTAAGATGACTTTTGTGGACACCAAAGTTGAGGTAAAATACTAAAGACGGAGGTGTCAGAATGGAAAGGATTCCGAGAGCAATCTACACGAAGGAACTTCGAGAGGAAGCAGTGAAGCTCGTAACAGAAGGCGGATTAAAGATACCGGAGGTGGGGCGTCGGTTATCGGTTGCGGCCTCGACAATACGGTACTGGGTTAAGGCGAGCAGAGAAGGCAAGCTTAAGGAGGTTGGAAAGCACCAGAGGCCGCTTACGGAAATAGAGATGGAGCTTGCCCGGGTGAAGCGTGAACTGGCAGAAGCCAGGATGGAGCGAGACATATTAAAAAAAGCGGCCGTGTACTTTGCGAAGGAGTCGCTGCCAGGTACGCGATCATGAAAGCAATGCGATTCAAGTATTGTATTGGGATGATGTGCCGTATTCTGCGTGTATCCAAGAGCGGTTATTACCAATGGTTCAGGCGCAAGCCTTCCAAACGTGTCCTGGAAGAGGGAAGGCTGGAAGTAGAGATAAAAGCCGCCCACAAGAGGACCCGTGAGACGTGCGGTCCAGAGAGATTACAGCATGAGCTCAAAGAACAGGGTGTAAAGGTCGGGATCTGCCGGATCAGACGGATCAGGAAGAAGCTTGGGTTACGGTGTAAGCAGAAGAGGAAGTTCAAGGCCACCACGGATTCGAAGCATGCTCTGCCTGTGGCACAGAATCTGCTCAATCAGCAGTTTAAGGCAACGACGCCGAACGAGGTTTGGGTCAGCGACATTACCTATATCCCCACAGAAGAAGGCTGGCTCTATCTGGCAGGGCATAAGGACCTCTGCACGGGAGAAATCGTTGGATATGCCATGGGCAATCGTCTCACCAAGAACCTGGTGAGCCAGTCTCTGTTCAGAGCCGTGGCAGCCAAACGGCCCGGAGCAGGCCTGATTCACCATTCGGATCGTGGGAGTCAGTACTGCGCCCATGAATACCGGAAGCTGGTGGATCAGTTCAAGATGAGAGCATCTATGAGCAGGAAGGGCGACTGCTACGACAATGCTCCCATGGAGAGCTTCTGGGGTACGCTCAAGAATGAGCTTGTCCATCACTGTCGCTTCAAGACGAGAGAGCAGGCCATCCGGGAGATCACGGAATACATCGAGGTATTCTACAATCGGCAAAGACGGCAAGCACGGCTGGGGTACCTTTCTCCGGTTGTCTATGAGCGGCAGTTCTATACAAGGCAACTTGCAGCATGAGAGAGCGCTTCGTGTCCACTATTGACATCAGGGGTCAAAGAGCTTTGTCCTCAGATATTGACCCACCTCCATCTGTTCGGATAAATAAATCGATAATCCGCTTTCACTGGCATTGATCACACGAACATATTTGTCGACTAAGTCTCTCCGTCTATATTCTATTGGCAAATCAACAGTAAACCTGGGATGCCTTCTTTTTTCAAAGTTCCCGGTCCCGTCAGGGAGTTTAATCTTATTTTCTCCGTCTTTCATTCAATCTTTCTTCACAAGAATTGGTTCTGAGAGGTTTTCCCCACGTAATCCACAAAGAAATGTTGAATCGTTGTGGAATTAGATTATCTTCCTCTTGAAAGAGGCCGTCTCCACCATTCTGCTCAAAAAATAGGCAAGTATAAGCCCTTGAATGAATACAGAAATTTAAGAATTCTCAAAAGTGTGTCATCTTTACTTTAATACGTCCTGCAATTCTTCCATCCTCAGGTAAAATTGTCTTCCAATCTCTAAGGTGGCAAAGCTCAGGTAGCATGTATAAAGAACCACGATAATGGTTAGTATGGCTTTTAATGTCTTGCTGAATTTAGGCCTTTTATAAAGCAGAGGGAGCCCGAGAGGTCCAAGTACAAAAAACAATAGCAGAATTACGCTGACCGGCCTCAAATACCATTTAATCTTTTCGTCTTTTTCAAGCATTTTATGGCCTTTGACGAACTTAATAATTTAATCTGGTTAAAAAGACTGGATTCCGGATCAAGTCCGGAATGACAAGCAAGGAATGGGACTTACCGCTTGCATTGCAAAAGTGCGTATCAGCACTCTGCACACCGTGAACTCATCCTATCGGTTAGAGCATGCCCTCTTCCCTTTGGACTTTTGCTAGGCGTGGCCCTCGCCTCCCCCTACAATGCCAGAAGCGGCTTCATTGGCTTTCTGAATCAACCATTCTCCCAGGGAACGGGCGATATCGGGACGAACAACCACACCGATCTGGGACTCACGAACATGAACCTGACCCTCCCTTGCTATCTCGACAGGAGGCCGGCCAGGTTCGACCTTCAGCTGGACTGATTCAGGAATTTCTAATTTTTCAACAAATAGATCAAAAATGATTTCTCCCTGAGGGTTCACACCACCCCAAGCACCCGTTACAGGAATGATTCTATAGTCCGGCGCTTTTCTAAACGTAATTTTGATTTCTGGCATTTTCCCCTCCTTTATTGCTAGAACCGGTTCACGAACAGCAGGTCACCAAGCAAAAACAATGCCACTTTTGCCTTATAGGATTGAAATTAATGGCAGGCGGTCTACGTTCGAATAAAAGTGTATTAAATCGGGAACAAGGTGTCAACAAAAATTGAAAAGTACTGCCTCAGTTATGGGTTTTTTATCCCCACTTTGGCAAAGGGGGATAAAGGGGGATTTTAAAATTATGTTGATAAAATCTCCCCTCATCCCTCTTTGCCTGTCTAAGGACAGGGAAAAGATTACCAAAGAGGGGTATGAGAGTTCATTGGTATTACAAGACCCGTAACTGAGGAGTTACATTGAAAATACGAATCGCCTTGCTATTCGGAGGACGATAGTGTATATTAGTCAAACGTTCATTGCGAAGGGAGATCGTTCCATCGAGGGGGCAGCTGCAGGGGATTCCGGATAGTTCTTTGTGGCCTTTTTGTCGGGCGCCCATGTTCGTCCTCTCCCGCTACAACCTTCAGCGTTTTTTACTGAGACAAATCCAATGCAAGAAAATTGGAAAAAGGGGCAAGGCTTGGAAGAACAAAGGTCGGAAGAATCTTACGTGTTCGAGCCGACCGAAGATCCCAGCATCCTGTCTGATGAGTTGGACATGGATCTCTTCGTCGAATTGCCGGGAGTCGATACAGAGTATGAAAATATCCAAACGACCGATGAAGAGGAAACGGTTGAGGTTGGTTATGTGGACATTCCCGCGAAAATCATCGACCCCGTGCGGATCTACCTGAAGGAGATGGGATCCTTTCCACTCTTGACTCGAGAGGGGGAAGTGGAAGTGGCCAAAAGGATCGAGAGCGGACAGCATGAGGTGCTCGGTGCCGTTCTCAAATGTCCCATTTCGATCAGGGAGATCACCCTCCTTGGAAAGGCCCTTCGGACGGGGAAGATCAAAATCAATGACGTTACCAATGAGATCGACGACGAGGAGACGCCGGCGAAAGTAAAGAGGCTTGAGGAAATAAGGGTTCTCCGCCTCATCGATAAAATCCGGAAGGGAGGAAATAAAAGTCAACTTCTTCAAAAGAAGTTGAGGGGTATGAAGAAGGAATCCTCCAAGAAAAGAGTGGGGGGAGAGATCGTTAAGAAGCAGACTGAAATGCTCGACGCTTTCAAACGAATCAACTTAAGGGGAGAACAGGTTAGTAAGATCATTCAGAAGCTGAGGCAAATTCACGTTCAAATGGAAAACGCCGAACAAGACGTGAAGAAAATCAATGAAGATCTGGGGATCGCCATCCACGGGGATAAGAAGTCTCCGAAGATGAAGAAGGTCAACCTCAAGCGAAAAGAGGTCGAGGAGAGGAACAGGGCTTTCCGAAATGCCAAACGTAGAATAGCGGGGATGGAGGCGGAATGGGGCCTTGCTCCGCGCCGGCTGAAGGAGGCGTTGGCAGCCATTGAGAGAGCAGAGGCCAAAATCAGGGAAGCGAAAGCTGAACTGGTCAAAGCCAATCTCAGATTAGTCATCTCGATTGCCAAGAGATATTTGAATCGAGGACTTCAGTTTCTGGATTTGATCCAGGAAGGAAATATCGGGTTGATGAGGGCGGTTGAAAAGTTCGAATACCAGCGGGGTTATAAGTTCGGCACCTATGCGACGTGGTGGGTTCGTCAGGCCATCTCCCGCGCCATCGCGGATCAAGCCCGGACCATACGCATCCCGGTCCATATGATCGAGATCATCAACAAACTGAACCGGACCTCTCGATCTCTGGTTCAGCAGATGGGAAGGGAACCCACCCTGGAGGAGATCGCCGAAAGAATGGGAGTCCCCCTCCACCACGTTCAGAAAATTCTGAAGGTCAGTAAAAAAACGATTTCCCTTGAGACCCCTATCGGCGAGGAGGAGGATGGCCGCCTGGAGGATTTCATCGAGGATAAGGGATCCATCTCGCCTCAGGAGGCCGCCATCGTTTCCAACCTGGCCCAACAGACTCAGACCGTGCTCTCCACCCTGGATAAGCGGGAGGAAAAGATTCTGAGGATGCGGTTTGGGATCGGGGAAAAACACGATCATACGCTTGAGGAAGTGGGACAGGACTTTAACGTCACACGGGAACGGATCCGGCAGATTGAGGAGAAGGCATTGAGGAAGCTAAAACACCCGAGCCGAGCAGAGAAATTGAAGAGCTTTGTCGAATATTGAAAGGGAGAGAGACGATGAACATTTATGTGGGGAATTTATCATTTGACGTGAAAGAAGAAAACCTCCAAACAGCCTTCGAAGCCTTCGGAAAGGTTGACTCGGCTACGATCGTGAGAGATAAGTATAGTGGCCAGTCTCGAGGTTTTGGCTTCGTCGAAATGCCTGATCAAAATGAGGCTCGTACCGCGATTTCGAACCTCAATGGAAAAGAACTCCTCGGCCGCCAGCTGAATGTGAATGAGGCTCGGCCTCGCCCGAACCGTGGAGGATCAGGGGGCCGGGGGGGAAGATCCAACCAGGGCGGCAGGGCCCGTTATTAAGCCGAACCTACTGAAATCTGAAATTTTCTAACTCGGCACAAGGACGATGGTGATTCTGCCATCGGGAAGTATTTGCGGGGAAGCTCGCATTTTCATCCCCACAGGGATCTTTTTCAAATCCGCTTTCGGGATCCGCCCCATTACTCTCAACCCGCTCTCGACCTCCAAGATTCCAATGGGAGTGGGCTCGAAAGCAACACTTGAAAAAGGCATAAGAGGCCGCCGTACTGCAAAATGATCGTGGGCGAATACGCGTGATTTTTGCATCTCTATAATCCCATTCACTTCTAGCACATAATCTTCCCTGTAAGCTTGAATCCTCGCTGGCACCCGTTAGTAAACGATTCCTGCATACCCTACGAAACTATCGTCTGGCATGATGTCATAACTGGTGTAGTAGTCGAGGAGCACTCCTTTTTCTGATCCCAGGACTTTGCAGGTAGCCACGGCGGCCATGGCAGCCCCCGCACTGCAGGCGCTATCATTCTCTATGGCATGTCTCAGGAGGCCTTCTGCGTCCATGCTCAATGCTCGGTCAATAAAGCTCCTATCATTTTCCTTCTTCACCCACTCCACAGAAGCAGGGCCAACCCCTTTCCTCAAAAGCCCATAATTAGGCCCATAGTGAGTTAAATCGGTTGATCCAATCGCAAGGATTGAAATGCCTTCCTTCTTTGCAATGGCCGCGACCTCCTTCCCTAATGTTTCTGCCTTAAGCGACAGAGGAGACCGGATGGCGATAAGCTTTGCCTCCGGGAAAAAATACTTCACCATGGCCAGCTGAATCTCAATCGTATTGTCTCCGCTGGTTGAGCCCTCTTTTCCCATATCCATGCTCTCCATGAGGTTCTTTACAAAGCGTGTATGAATCTCCATATCACCAAAAGGCGTCTCGCAGGCCTCTTCTGTTATAATCCGGGGGAAGTCTTCAGTGGAAAGATGACCCCCGTAAAGAACAACGACATCCGCCTTACTGTTTAATTTCAACGTATAGTACACCCTTGCGGCAAGCTTTCCGGAGAAATACCATCCTGCATGAGGGACGATTCCACCCAATCCCTTGCTCGCAGGAAGTCGAAAGGGTGTCCATCCTTCCAGATAAGATTCGATCTCTCTTTTACAATCCTTTCCATCGATAGGATACCATCCCCTCGGCAAAATCCTTTTTCTTCGGTTCATGGCTTTCACCTCTTTCTCGTGACTGGGAATCGGGCGTCGTGAAGACCTCTACGAGTCCGGAACTCTTAACTCTGAACTCTTCACTGACTTAAATTCTTTCCAGCGTAGGCATGCCCATCAGGTTGAGCGCATTCTCCATTACGTTTTGAAATGCCTTGACCAAAGAGAGACGGAAGGTTCGAATCCCTTGATCTTGAAGATGAATAAATGGGGTCCGCACGTCGTCCCCCGGATCAGGATGCTCATAAAAATTGGTAAAGGAGGTTGCGAGATCAAAGGCATATTCTGTCAGTTGAGAGACCCTCAACGCCTTCCCGACTTTACCAACGGTTGAAGAGAACCGTGATAGAGCATCCAGCAGCCCTCTTTCCGTCTCGGTTAATTGTTCGGGAATGCAATCCCTTCTCCATCCAAAATCAATTTTCTGGCTTTCGGCCTTTCTCAGGATACTGCACGCCCGGGCATGGGCATATTCTAAATAGACTCCCGTATCTCCCGTCGTTTTCAGGGCTTCATCGAAATCAAAGACGATTTGGCTCTCCAACGTGAATTTCAGCAAATAGTATCGGATGGCCGCTGAAGCTAACGCAGAGGCAACCCTTTCTTCCAGAGGATGATCCGCCTTCTCAATCACCTTTTGCTTCACCATTTGGATAAAATCCTTTGCCTTCACGCCCGTTCCGGAACGACCCGACATGGCATAGGCCTTTTTCTCCTCTGTTTCCTCCATCCCCAGAAGTCGGGCAGCCTGGGGAGAAAGGTTGACGACTTCATAGGCGAGATGGACCGACTCGCTCGCCTCTCTCTCAAAGCCCATCTGTCGAAGGCATTCCACGACCACCTGCTGGGGATAACTCTGTCGAGTGTCAATCACATTGATGACCATTGCCGCGTGGCCGAATGCTTTCGGAAGACTTTCCCCTGGCTCACCATCCCGAGCCGTTGTCCAGAGCGTAACTCCGTTAGCTTGGGGACCCCAGCGTCTGTATAAAAAATCTTGCTTGAGGAGGCCGAATTTCCAGAGTTGATAAGCAACATCTTTCCCCGTGTAGGTCACACTCCCATTTGATCGAACAAGAATCTTGTCCAGGCTCTTCATCCCTTCAGCCGTCTCGACGATACCGCCAAACGGAACCACCCAGCACCCCTTATTCGGACCCTCCGTTTCCAATCGAAGGGTCCCCTTTTCTCTCAGAAGCTCGAAGGTAGCCTCCCAGAATCCACGCTCGATGATATCCGACTCCCAGTTGAGGAGGTCGTAGAAGATCGAGAGCTGAGCCACTGTCTCCAGGTGAGATTGAACAATCTTTGTTGATAATTCCTTAGCAAAACTCGCAATAGGGTGGGTTCCGCCTTCGATTCTGCGGTGGACCTCTTCCCTTTTCTCAGGCAAAAAAGAATTCTTCTCAAGTTCATTCTGAAAATGGGCGTAGAGGTCCCAGCAGAAATAATCCAAAGGTCGATCCGTCGGGACCTTTGCCCAGATTACTCTAAAATCAGATCCCTCCGTATAGGAAGGATGATCCAGATAAAGAAGCGCGGTCACCATATCCACCACCTGGAGACCAGTATCGTCAATGTAATTGCACACCTCTGTTGAAAAACCAAGCCATTTCAGAACCCTGGCGACCGTGTCTCCCAGAACCGAATTCCTGAGGTGGCCGATATGCATCGCCTTGTTGGGATTGACACTCGTGTGTTCGATAAAGACCTTTTTCCCAGGTCTCGAAACCGGCTTTTCAAAAAACTCCCCTTCCTGAAGGATCCGAGGGACGAGGTCTTGAGCCAATGCTGGCCAATCCACTTTGAAGTTGAGGTACCCAGGGGGAGAAGCACTGATATCTTGAATGTAAGGCGGGAGGTTCGATTTCAATCGCTCAGCCATTTCCTGAGCGATTTTCATTGGAGATTCCCTTCTTTGCTTTGCCATGGACAAACAAACGGCACTGGAAAAATCCCCCAACTCTCGCCGAGGGGGTATATTGAACGGGATCTCCTCAATATTCAAGATTTCCCGAACTACCTTGGCAACTCCTTCTCTGATCATTCCCGTTCTTCCCCTCTTGCTTGTTCAATTATTATGAGGATGTAGAGGGAAAGTCAAGATAATCGAAAATCTTTATTAATGATAAAAAGCACCTCGTGAGCATGCCGCGCGCAGGAGAGTTTGGTATGTTTAGGGAGGAGAACCAATCTCATCTTAGACGAAAGGTCATAGGGTATTGTATCCGAGATGGGGGGATAATTATTAGGCGGTGTTAGGAAGCGAGGGGCGGAGAGCGGTGCTTTCTAAGGTATGGCTTGAACCACTATCAAGGGTGCCTTTGCGATCGAGGTCGTCGACCATTTGAGGTAAACTAATACAAACGCATTAAATATTTTGTAGGGCAACCCTTTAGGGTTGCTTTAAGCAAGGCTAAAGCCTTGCGCTACATGTAAAATGATTAAACGCGTTTGTATTAATTTACTCCTCCGCTAATTTCAGCGTCCGCCACTGGCAGTGCCCGAGCTGCCTTGGCCTTGCCGCGGCCCACGCCCAATTTGCGGCGTGAATGGACTTCGGTCAGCGCCCGGGCCGCCTGCGACTTCACGCGTTGCTTCGCCGACAACCACGCGCATCCCTTCCGTCAAATCCTTGCCTTCGACCTCTGTCGATGTCCCATCCGTCAACCCCACGCTCACGTGAACAGGCCGTACAAACTCGCCTTGCTCGACCCAGATGGTTCCGTGCACTTTCGGCGCACCGACGGCGCCAGACCCACCGCCACTGTCTCGGATCGAGGAGACGGCAGGAGCACGGGCCGTTTGACCAGCTTCCGACGCGATCTGATTGGGCTTCGGTGACCAGTGCAGCGCCGCATTCGGAACTAGCAATACGCCTTGCCGACGGCCGATCGTAAACTGCGCGTTGGTTGTCAGATAAGGCAATAGTTTGCCGTCGTCGTTATTGGTGTCGACCCTGACGGTGTACGTGACCACGTTCTGCAGCATCGTCGCGTTCAGCCGAACCTGGCCGACTTGCCCTTGAAACACCCGGCCTGGATGGGCGTCCACGGCGAACGTAACTGCCTGGCCTATAAAAATGCTGCCAATGTCAGCTTCGTTGACCGATACCCATGCTTGAATGTGCTTGAGATTGGTTGCAATGATGAACAGGTTTGGCGTACTCAGGCTGGACACGACGGTCTGGCCAATGTTAACTTGCCGGTCAACAACCACACCGTTGACGGGCGACTTGATGGTACAGTAACCCAGATTGATCTGCGCAGTGTCGAGACTGGCCTTTGCTTGTGC
This sequence comes from uncultured delta proteobacterium, assembly GCA_963765435.1. Classification (GTDB taxonomy): domain Bacteria; phylum Desulfobacterota; class BSN033; order BSN033; family UBA1163; genus UBA1163. Next base: position 341,420 of record CAVXWK010000001.1, on the reverse strand, counting down.
CACGGCAGCTTTCGTTTGCTCCACGGCAGCCTCGGCCGCCGCCAGGTTGGCCTTAGCAACCTCATAATTGGCTTGGTACTGGTCGTAAGCGCTCTGTGCCAATGCGTCGGATGGACCGAGCTTCTGCGCCCGACCCCAGTCCTGCTCGGCATCCACCAACTTCGCTTTCATCTGGAGCACATTGGCATCCGCGCTAACCTTGTTCGCTATGGCCTGCTCCAATTGGCCCTTGGCAGTTTCCACAGCAGCGGCGTAAAGGGAGTCGTCAATTTTCGCCAGTATCATGCCCTTCTCCACGACCGAACCCCATTGAATTTCCTTCCCGCCTTTGTCCTTGCCGAAGGCGATAATCACCCCAGCAACCTGAGCGCCAATGTCCACGGCTGCCTCCGGCTCGAGCGTGCCTGTCGCGCTGATCTTAGCCACCAGATCGCCCCGTTTCACCGGCACCGTGTGAAACGTCGGCTCGTTGCTCCGCTTGGACCGCAACCACCACATGCCCGCGCTACCGATCACAGCCAGCCCGATAACGACCAGGATCACGATTCCGACTGCCCGTCGCATAATTATCTCCCTGCGCCGCTAATGATTTTTTGCGACTTTGATGTCTCGCAGCGTTAGCCTTTTATCTGCCGCTATGTCTTAAACAGCACAATACCATCCTGCTTTGAGGAATAAAAACATTCTCTGATAAGTCTCCTGGGGTTTTCCCTTTTCAGAAGGTGTGATCTTTGCATCGACCTGCTCCCTCACCCATCCCAAGATACTCCTCAAAATCTCCAAGAACCGAACCTCTAAACGAGTTACATCTTCACTCTCGATCCGATCGTTGATCGATTTTAGCCATTCATCGAGCTTTTCACGCAATCTCTTTAAGACCAAAATCAGATGAGGGTCTGTCTGTTCCTCTTTCCCCTCGTCCTGGGCAAAAAGAATCCCGGGCTTTTCTCCGCTCTCCTTGGTCATCGATGCTTTGAGGGGATTGAAAGGGCTGGAGATCAAGAGCAAGAAGGCGATCAAGAGTAAGGATAATAAGGGAACGATCCATTTCTTCATCGATTCGTACGTCCCTGCTCAGAATGAAAAATTATTGGTGGGCAGAATTCTGCGAAACTTATACACACTCTTCTTTATAGAAGCAGATAATTAGACAAAGAAACTTATTAATCAAATATGGAAAAAAAAGAAGTTTCCTCTTCCTTTTTCCATATACAAGATGTGTATTCCTACTCCGACATCCCGGGGCGAGGGGGTACCACACTCCCCAGCCATAACCCATCATCTGCCCACGCCCCCTTCCCTTCGTCATTTTTAGCTCTGAACCAGACGCCTCCTTTTCCAAGTAATGCTTTCTGGAAAAAATAATCTGCTTTGTTTTTGAGGAACCGGGTGTGGAAGACCGTGAAGACGGTGAACGGAGGGTAAAGAATGATAACGGTTTTAAATAGGTAGACAAAAACCTGTGATGTTGGAAAATCCGCACTCAGGCTGAATATTCCATAAAATCCAAAGATAATGGGCATAAGTGTCCCTACATATTTCCCGATCATCCTGATCTCTTGATCCTTCCGGTTGACATATCTTATCCCTACGTCATCAAGGGTCCAGAGAATAGATAGGAGAAGGGAAATAACTACCGTAATCCCACCGATGACCAACAACCACCCAGGCTGAAACTGACTTCGGGGGAATAAAACGAAAGGCTTGGTCGTCACCCCTGTGATTACCTGAAGGGCTGTAAGCAATTTTGTTTCAAACAGAAGTTCTATGCCAATCCCTTGAAAAGGCCGAAAGATCCAGTGCTTAACGGGCTTGATCTGCAGTTCCCACATTTTTCCCGTGTGAAGAAGCTTCCCCCTTATTTTGTCGACGACAAAACTATAGAGGGGTGAAAGTACATAAAGTGGAAGGCAAAGGAGTAAAGTGAGCCGGAAAAATCGGATTAGTCCCCTGGTGATAGTCTCCCAACCTTGTACCGATAAATTGTTCAAGAAAAGGGAGAAAAAGATAGCGAAGAACAAAACGGCCAGGGCAGGAGATATTTCCTTTGACAAGTGCCAAACACTTCTTCCGGTATTTGGAAAGGTCATCCCAAACCTTATTTATCTTCGATTCAAATTGATAGGTCTTTTTCCTACTCCCTCATTTCGGGGCGACCTATTTTTTGACCATGGTGATGGTGACAATCGCAGCCATGATGGTGATGATGGCGGTGAAAACCACGACCGAAACCTATTCCACCCATCATTCCAAACTTCTCAATCTGTTCGGGCGTGAGGAAACTGCGAGCTTGCAATCTATTTTGGATAATCTTGTCCCTCATCCGGTTTTGAAGATCTCTCAACTCTCTTTCCTTGGCCAAAATGGCCTGGGAACCAGCTTTTGGATCGGTCCACAGTGACCGAAGCTCCAACCGTTTGGCCACAAGTCCCCCTATGAGTTGAGCGTTTTCTCCTTTAAACCTTCGGCGTAACTCCTTAAACTTTGCCTTCTGCTCCGGGGTGAGGTTGAGCTTATTCCATTGACCCTGGTGTTTCTGACCATGCATCCACCCATGTCCTTGAGGATTACCCTGCTCTTGGGCATAGACATATGAGGCACCCAAAAGCATCACAGCTACCAGCCCTAAGGCAATCATTGTCTTTTTCATCGACCTTGCCTCCTCTGACCTTTTTTGTTTAATAAAACAGGTTAAAGCAACTCCTGTACCAATCCATTTTCAAGAGAATTTAAGAGATATTTCTCACCATCCCCAACCTTATTTATCCAGAATATTTAAAGGCTTATTAAGGTCTTTGACCTCTGGTTAGATTGAATTCTTATAAAGAATAGAGTGTTAAAGTTTAATCTTAAATCGGAATGTTTTGTCGACCTTTTTAAAGCGGTGAATGCTTTCTTATTAGATTTCAATTAATAATGAGCTTCGACAATACTGATGACAAATTCGACAAGAATTTCCGGTTAGAAGAGTGCTTCATGGCAAGATTGGAATTTTGATTTTAAACAGGGTAATTTGCAGATTAAATTAGAAAGGCCTTTTTATTGATTTCTGGTAGAAGGTTTAGAGGCACATAAAAGGGATAACTTCGACCTCTAACGCAGCGTCTCCCCTATTCTTTCTCTTCGCCTCTTTTAGGAGAGCTCACCTCTTTCACGACGGGCACTCCTGCCCCCTGCAATCCCTTCTTTTCCCTCAAACTGGCATTGTATTTGAGGAGATTCACATCGTGCTCTGCGACGAATTTGTGAAGTCCCTCCACTTCAAGCGGAAATGAAGAGCAATCAAGGGGATTTTTTTCGTCCGGATCAAGTTTCAAATCAAAGACCCAGCAGTTATTTTTCTTCAGTGAATACTGGACCTTTATGAGATGACTGTCCAACGAAGAGATGGATTCCTCATATCCATAAAAGAAGATGGGAGCTTGCCTCGCCCGGTGGCTGAAAAGAGACCTCCCGTCAAAGGCCATCGAAGGATAAGGAATCCTCATGGCGTCAAGCAGGGTCGGCAATAGATCTACGTGGCTTGTGGGAAACCCGAACGTCTTTGGCCTGAAAAGCGCCGGTTGGTAGAGGATCGCCGGAGCTTCCAGGTTCTCATTATAGCTATAGCGATAGTGCATAAAATTATTCGGATGGTGTTGACCAAAAGCCTGGCCATGATCTCCCACGATGACCAGCAGGGTACGTTCCAGCAGACCTTGTTCCCGCAGATGATCAACAATCCGCTTGATCCCGTGGTCCAGAAGATTCAAATTATTATAATAGCGGCTGATCAAATGCCCGTCGTCCTTCCTTATGCGATAGTCCTCGCCATAGTCGAAATAAGGGAAGTGGGCAGCAAAGCTGATGTAGACGCCCAGAAAAGGCTCTCTCGCTTCACGCAATCTCTGAATGAAGAAATCCGTCGTTTGGACCTCGTCTCTTGCAATATAATGGCCCAGAGAATGAAACTCTTCCTTTATCTTAAAGTTCAGATTTTCATAGCTATGGATCTCCGACAGCCCACTGTTGACTACGAACTTCGTCGGAAAGTACCAAGAGATCGAAGAAGGGGTTACCAGGAACCTGTCGTATCCCTGGTCCAGCCAATTATAGAGTGAAGGGACTTCAGCGTCCGGACGTGTGCCGAACGTCTCCTTACTGAAGAAATCATAAACTCCGCTAAGTATTGAAAATACTGCCTTAGTGCTGACATTCGCTGTCGTAAAGTGTCTTTTCAAATACCAGCCTTCCTGCGATATCTTATGGAGAAACGGCATGGGAATCGCATTGCCGTCGCTCGTATCAAAGATATATCGGGCCCCCGCTGACTCCATGATAAAAATGATCAGATTCCACGGACGATTGTTCTTCGCCGGCAGAGATGCCCCGGGCTCTGCGGGTTTAATTTCCATGGGACCAACGGATTGGAAACCCGATTCTTTTGCTCCGGCAGCACTCCTGGTTTGGCTTTGTTTAAGATGTGTGAAAAGCGCATTCTTCGTCATATCAGAAAGAAGAAAGACGACTGGGTTGAGACGAATCTCGTCAGGGACTTTCTCCGCTTTGTTACCAATCATCAATAAGGAAAGCGACAGCAGGAAGATGGCCAATGTCAAAGAAATCCCCGTTATCCAAATTCTTAGACGAAGAGAGAATAGAAGCGTCAGCCAAAAACAACCAAAGGGAAAAAGAAGAAATAGGTAATCCCTCCACCCGACGAGCCTGAGGGTCTCGATCAGCGAAATGCCGGAGAACGCCTCCTTCATCACCACACTATCAAACCCTGTCTGAACATCAAAGAGCAGCCTGCCGTGAATTCCGTGGATAAGGACCACACTCAATAAAACAAGATGCAAAAAGATAAACCCTGAAATTCTTAAGATCGGAAGCATCTCAGTTTCTTTGATGAAAGATGCCGCCCGAGATAGGAGCCAAGAGAGCGAGAAACAGACAAAGACAAAGGCAAGGTCACCCGGCAAATAAGCAAGAACAAGCCTGACCCCGTGCTGTGCTGGGTTAAAGTCAAAAGGTCTGACGGTATTGGTAAATAAACCTATTGTGAGCTGAATTCGGTAAACGAACACAATGGCTAAAAGACAAATAAATAAGGCAAAGGAGGGTTCGTTAGAAGAGAAAACACTTGTAAATAAAGCAAAGCATTTCTTTGAGAGAACGTTTGCTTTCATTTTGACCAGTGAGAGCATTTTGTGTGTCGAATTTTTAACTTTAATCGGTGGATTGGAATTTTTTCGAAGCCTTTTCCGAAATCTCCAGAACATGATAAACAATATAGTTCCAAACGTCAATCCTTTGAATACGGCACTTCCGGAGACATCTATTGAAATCCCGCCTAAAATAATCTATGTTGAGAGCATTTGGACCGCTTTTATACTGTATCGAAATCGCATGGCCAAAGCCTACTCTAAGAAAATAAAATATCGGCTCGGGGATCTTCTGGGCGATCTCCTCCTGGCCTTCTCCGTCCTTACATTTCGTATCTTTCCTCCGAAAAGCATCGTCTTCTTTGCAAGAATTTCTGGGACCATGGCTTTCTATTTGGCCAAAAAATATCGGGATAGAGTTCTTAGTAATCTCCTCTTGGCGTTTGGACAAGAGAAGGATTTTAAGGAGATTACAAAACTCGCCAAGGAGGTTTTCTTCAACTTTACACTCACGCCTTTTGAAATCATCCTGACGGCTGCTGCTCCTTCCAGCCAATTCATCAAGGAAATCAAAATCGTAGGGAGGGAATATCTGGATGCGGCATTGGCGAAAGGGAACGGAGTGATTGCTCTAGGCGGCCATTTGGGTGCCTTTACGACGCTGGGGACGATCCTTGCGAGGGAGGGCTACCCATTTAATATTATCATCAAGGTAGAGAATTTCCCAAAGATATGGGACAGATTAGGAGGCTATCAGCAAAGGCTGGGCCAGAAACCCTTTCCTCCAAAACCTGCTACAGCGTCAATCAAGAAGTCCCTCAATTGCCTCCGTCGAAATGAAATCCTCTATCTGATCGCTGATGAACAACAAATTCTCGGAGGAGTTCCCGTCCCGTTCTTCGGCCAGACAGCCTATACTCCCTCTGGACCGGCTATCTTCTCGCTCAAAACAGGGGCTCCCATTTTGCCCATGTTCCTGGTGCGAAAAAACGGGATCCCGCAGACGCTATTGATCGGAAGTCCTATTGAAATAGAGCTAACACCAGACGAAAAGAAGAACACGGAATTACTGACCGCCAAATTTACAAAGACCATCGAAGATTCCATCAGACAATATCCGAGCCAATGGCCATGGCTGAATCGACGCTGGAAACAGCCTTATCAAAAAGGTTCCCAAAAAGGTTCCCTTGACATGGGAACCCGGGAAGTATAATATTTTTGTTCAATGGAAAATATCATTCTGAAGCGATTTAAAGAAAGCTCCGAAGTCAAAAGTCGTTTTCTCAGAGAAAATCTTCCTAAACTTCTCGACGTGATCAGATTGATTTCTCACACCTTCGAAGTGGGAAACAAACTCTTTTTCTTCGGAAATGGGGGGAGTGCTGCTGACGCCCAACACCTAGCCGCGGAATTCGTCAATCGATATGTCATGGACCGTCCGCCATTGCCTGCTATTGCCCTCACCACGGATGCCTCTGTTCTGACCAGTGTTTCCAACGACTTTGCTTTCAATGAAATCTTTGCGAAACAAATCAGGGCCCTCGGTAAAGAAAGGGATGTCGCCATTGGCATCACCACAAGCGGGAACTCCCCGAACGTCGTCAAGGCTTTTGAAGTGGCGAAAGAGATGGGGATTAAGACGATTGCCCTTACTGGAAATGACGGCGGTATCGTCGGGAAAATGGCCGATTTCCCTCTTATCGTTCCTTCCACCAGCACGCCCCGCATCCAGGAGGCCCACATTCTCATCGGACACATCCTCTGTGAAATGGTGGAACACTACCTCTTCTTCAAGGTGAACCCGTGAAACGAAGCTCTTTCGGGTTGCAGACCAGAAAACCTCTCCCAATCTCCCTTTGATGAAGGGAGGACTTGGTTGTCCCCTTAAAAAGGGGGATATCGGCGTCCTTCATTTTATTCGAACGATGGAAATCAAGTTCGAGCGATATCATCTCCAATCGGACCTCCGTTCTCCCCTTGAGGGATTTGAAACGGTCTCAGTTCCAACCGAGGTCCGGATCGATCCCCTGACAAAACGGCGAAGCCGCATCATTACCTGGGGACTCCCCTCTCCGCAAAAATTCAATTTCTCGAATATGGCCGAGGAATCGAAAGGATGCCTCTTCTGTCCTGAGAATATTTTTCAAAAGACTCCTCAGTTCATAAAAGAAATCGTCCCGGAAGGAAGGGTTTGCATCGGAAGGGCAGTCGGTTTTCCGAATCTCAATCCAGTGGGATCCTACGGAAGTGTCGTCGTCCTCTGTCACGAGCATTTTCTCAGCCTTAACCAATTTACGTCCGAGATTTACGAAGAGGGTCTTACGGCTGCTATCGAGATCATTCGAAGAACAACGGCATTTGATCCGGATACCCGCTATTGGCAAATCAGTCAAAATTTCCTTCTCCCTGGAGGAAGTACCATCCTCCATCCCCATCTCCAGGTCATTGGTGATCCTATTCCGACGAATGAGATGGAATGGCTATTAGATGCCAGTTCCTCCTATTACCAGAAGAATGGAACCGTCTACTGGAAGGATCTCATCCAGATTGAAAAGGAACTTGGAAAACGATATATCGCCTGCATCGGAAAAGTCCACTGGTATGTCTCCTTTGCCCCTGCTGGATTCAACGAAGTGTGTGCAAGTGCGGAAGGACATGGGTCCGTGGCCACCTTCGGCAAGGAGGAGATTGCTTCTCTGGCCAGGGGAATTGCCTCCACCCTAAAGTATTACGACGACAAAGGCCTCAATAGTTTCAACTTTTCCGTCTACTCCATTTCCGGCGAGGCCCATTACCAGCTTCTCACCCGAATTATCTCGCGCACCCCTTTCCAGCCTTATTATCTGAATGACTGGACTTCCTTCGAGACCCTTCACTCTGAGCTGACATCCAACATCATCCCCGAGGAACTCTGTCGTGAAATTCAGCCCTACTTCGCGTAAAAGGTTGGCCTCCATTGACATTGGGACGAACACAATTCTACTCCTCGTTGCCGAAGTAGAAGGGGAGAAGATAAAGCCGCTTTTTGAGATGGAGACGGTGGCCCGATTGGGTGAGGGTGTCCAAGAGAGTGGAATTCTTACGAAAGAGGCAATGAATAGGGGCATTGAAACTCTGTCACAATATTGGGAACGATGCCGGGCGATGAAGGTCCAAAAAATCTTTGCTGTCGGGACGAGCGCCCTCAGGGAAGCCAAAAATTCCGCAGAATTCTTAAGACTGGTTAAGGAAAAACTGAATATCTCCATTGAGGTTATCTCCGGAGAAGAAGAGGCCCGACTCTCTTTCTTGGCTGTGTCAAAGGATCTCATGGAGGTGAACGAACCTATCCTTGTGGTCGACGTAGGTGGGGGAAGTACGGAGTTCATCCTGGGAAGAGGCAATCAGATCAATCAGTGGATAAGCCTTCCACTCGGATCGGTCCGCTTCGCAGAACAGTATCTTCACTCCGATCCTGTTCAAGAGAAAGAGTGGAATACGATGGAGAAAAGAATCCGAGAGCTACTTGCCAAAATCCCCCATTCTCAGGAGCCGTCGTCAATGGTCGCTGTGGGAGGGACGGCCACGACCTTGGCCTCTGTTGAACAGGGTTTGGAGGAATTCATCCCTCAAAAGATCCATCATTTCGTGTTAAGAAGGGAGGGCCTGAAAAACCAGCTTCTCCTCTACCGATCCAGAATGATCGAAGAGAGAAAGAAGATACCTGGTCTTCCCGCGGCCAGGGCGGATGTGATCTTGGCCGGAGGAGCGATTCTTTATCTGACGATGGAGGAACTGAACTGTCCCTCTGTCTTAATCAGTTGCCACGGGGTGAGGTACGGCCTGCTTTACAGAAAGCAGTGAACACCACTCATTTGAAATAGTGATACAAAAGATCGACCCGACCGTGCTTCACCAGGTACATTCCGGAGAACTTCATGACTTCCCGGATCTTTGATTTATATTCACCATGGTAACATTGAGTCTCACATTTCTTGCACATGGGTTTAGGATCATGGGGGCATTTCAGCCTCATCGTCAGGCCGTAAGTGAGAAGTCGTGTGCAATCCGGACATAGCAAGATCTCCTTCTTTTCAATCTCTTTGATATCGAAAAGTTTGAATAAAAAAGGAGACTTATCTCCATCATGATTCTTTCTACAGTAAATCTCCACAAACTTCATCAAAGTCCGAATATCATCTTTTTCCTTTTTGGGGAGGCCTTCTTTCTTAAAACTCATTCCGCTTTCCTTCGTCCCCATCTCTTACTTAATTATAATTCCGGAATAAGATAAGTGCTTTGACCTAAGTCAACACAGATGTTGCCCCCAAATTCCGATTTAAAGAATAAGACCTCTTCCATATCCAGTCATTGCGAGTCCCGCTAAAAGCGGGAAAAGGTGCTTACCTGAACGCCGAAGTGACCCGTCAAAGGCATTTGGTAAGTAACAGTTTTGGCACGCAGGCGTGGCAATCTCATTGCAAAAGAAGAGATTGCTTCGTTTCACTCGCAATGACCATTTCCTAAATTGGGATTGTGGTTGTACGCAATGGGTTAAAGATTACAAAAATACGGACGGCCTCTGACTTCCTATTTTTCCAGAGACAGCCACTTTCTATCGAAATACCTTTTAGACATGAGGAACGCCTGGACGAATTGAGAGATGTTCATAGACCACCAAACCGAGGCCGGTCCGAACCCAAAGAAGACGACAAAGATATAGCTCAAAGGAATCCTTACAAGCCAGACACTCAGAGCAACCCGTATCAGGACGCTTCGCGTATCCCCCGCTCCGTTCAGACCTCCGCCGAGGATAATGCCCCAGGCCATAAATGGCTCGCTGATCATGCTGATGTAAATATATTTCATGCTCTCCCTGATCACAATCTCATTTTGTGACAGGAACGAAGCAATCCATCGAGCATTTACAATTACCGCAATAACCATGATCGTGACGACCACAACGCCAATCCCAGCGGTGATGAATCCACTTCGCAAGGCGTCTTCTTTTCTCTTCTCGCCCAGCAGATTTCCGACGATCACCGCATTGGCCATGTTGAACCCGAAGACCGGAAGGTAGATGACCGATTCGATTCTGAGACCGGTTGTCAGGGCAGCAAGAATTTCAACCCGGCGTTCGGGCAAAGCGCTCAAGATCAGGAAAAGAACCATGGAAGAGAGTTGCCACAGCACCTGAAGCATTCCAATCGGCCAGCCTATGGTCATCATCTTTTGCACGGCATCGACGGAAAATCTCCCCTCCTCAGTCATCAAACTTCTCACCTTCCGTAGGTTAACCAGGCTACCAATCAAGACACTTGAAGCGGTGGCCGTTGCAATTCCCCTGTATCCCAGAGGCGTATAAAACACAAAAAAGAAATTGAGACCGATGTTGAGCGCACAGACAAGGGCCTGGGTTTTCAAAGACTCTTTCACCCTGTCACAAGACCTTAAAACCCCGTTGGAGTTGATGAGAAGGTAGTGGAAGAATAAACCAACCGAATAAATTTTGATGAAAGGGACCGCAAGATATTTGAGCTCATCCGGGATGTTTACAAAATGGATGATTACAGGGCTAAAGAAAAAACCCCCCGCGACGAGGACGATTCCTGCACCGGCAGTCGCCGTGAGGGAGGAAAAAATCGCTTGAGTTAAGCCATCTTGATTTCGCGACGTAAACAGCCTCGAAACGACTGAGACAGTGCCCACCGTAAGGGCATTGGCGATCACGATAAGAACAAAATAGAGCTGAATGACAAAACCGTAGGTCGCCTGGATCTCTTTGCTTACCTTGCCGGCGATGTAGACATCCGTCAATCCCATCATGAATTCAAAAAACATGATCACCGTCAGTGGCCAGCTCACAGACCAGCTGCGGGACACGAAGGATTTTATATCTTCTCTCTTAACGAAAGTGGAAAGTCTCGTCACTTCTTACCCCTCTGACGACAATGACCTCTACCCTTAAACGTGCGCATTCTAAGGCTTTGGAATCCGGCTCTTTGTCCCGTTCTTTACGTTCCTCCGTTCATTACGATACAGTCCCCTGGGGGGAGGAGCGATAATCATAGACGCCTCTTCCGCTCTTCCTGCCAAGGCGTCCTGCTTTGACCAGTTTGACGAGAAGGGGTGCCGGTCGATACTTTTCACCCAGCTCCTTATGAAACGTTTCCATACATTGCAAAAGAATGTCCAGCCCGAAGGTATCCGCCGCGGCCAAGGGGCCTAAAGGAAAGCCAAGGCCTCTTGCGCAACACCTGTCGATGTCTTCAGGACTCGCAAGGGAACTTTCCAAGACATAGAAAGCCTCGTTCACCATCGGAAGGTAAAGACGGTTGACCACAAAACCCGGAGAGTCCGCAACGGTTACGGTCTCTTTCCCGCAGGTTGCAAGGAAGCCAACAATCGCTTTATGGGTCTCATCCGAAGTCTCTAACCCACGCACCAATTCAACAAGCGGCGTCAAGGCCGCCGGAATCAAAAAATGTGTTCCGATGCATCTTTCCGGTCGCGCGGTGACTGCTCCCATCTCCGTAATACTCAACGTGGACGTGTTGCTGGCCAGAATGGCTTTCTTAAGACAGATCCCGTCCATCTTCTTGAACAATTCCTTCTTCACCTTGATATCCTCAAAAACCGCCTCGATCACTAATTCTGCGTCAGAAAGGGCTTTTGCCAAATCCGTCGTTGTACTGATAAGGGAAAGAATCTTCTCCGTTTCCTCACCTTTCATTCTCTCCCTTTTGACCTGATTGTTTAGAAAGGATTTGATGGATCCTAAGCCCTTTCTCGTTAACTCTTCGGAAAGGTCCACCAGGATGGTTTGAAAACCGCCCCTGGCAAAGACTATCCCGATCTGGCTTCCCATCGTTCCCATACCGACCACGCACACTTTCTTGATCTCCATCTATGGTCTCCCTTCTCTTATACGATGTCGTTAGATCTCTTCTCATCTTCATCATGGCACTGAGACCAATTTACCAACAATTTCTCGATTTATCAATTTCATCTTTCCTCTTGCTCCCGGAAAAGCCGACATGGCAGGCCTCGGTGAGAAAAGAATTTGGTATAAGCGGGTTTCAAATACAGTCTCTTAACTCAAAAAATACTCGATTCACCCCATTTATCTCGATCGCACGAGTATAAGAGAATGACTTTGATTCAGAAAGTAAGATTATAGACTTCAGACCACGGACTAAAGAGCGGATGCGGAATGGATATGGAGAGAAAAAACAATTATGGAGCAGCAAGATCCTCCGGATTTTCAAAATACAAATCAAAACAGGGGCGGTTTCCCGTGTTAGAAGAGTCTGATGTTTAAAGTCTGAAGTCCAGTGTCTGATTTGCGGAAAAATGGGGGTATTGTTTATGGCAACCGGTTCATATCAGCGAGAACCTGAGGTTATTGTAACGCGTCACCCGTCTATGATGGAGATCATCCTCAACCGGCCCCGTGTCATCAATGCTCTCACTACTGAGATGATCCTGCAGGTCCGCCAAGCCCTTGACGAAGCCATTCAAGAGGACCAATATCAGTTTGTCCTGTTCCTCGGAACCGGGAACCGAGGGTTTTGCGCAGGTGGCGACCTCAAGAGACTCTCAAAAGCAGTCAAGGAGAAATCTTTCTCCGTTGCGGATGAGTTTTTTCGTGAGGAATACGATTTAGACCTTTTTATACACCGGTTTCCGAAGCCGGTGATCGTGATCGCGGATGGCATCACCATGGGAGGAGGTCTTGGTATATCTGCCGGGGCCGATATCGTGGTTGCCACAGAGCAAACTCTCATGGCGATGCCCGAGACCCGGATTGGCTTTTTCCCCGATGTGGGCGCAACAGGTTGGATGTTTACAAAGTGTCCCAGGGGATACCCGGAATACCTTGGACTCGTAGGTTACGAAATGGTGGGAGCAGAATGTATACGCCTTGGTCTGGCAAACGCATTAACCAGGGGAGAGCAATTGCCGAGACTGAGAAAGTCCCTTCAAAGTTTTCGGGAAAAGCTCATCGATGACAAAACGATAGCCACAGAGCACCTCAAATCCTATCTTGCCTCCTTCTTCCAAGGAGACATTCCTATCAATCCCGGAATGGATGCATGGATAGCAACCCATTTCGCAGCGAAGACCTCGCTCCCTGAAATCATGGACTCTCTTTCCCGATGCAGCCAGGAGGACCCTTTGTGTCAGGATGTCTATCACCGGCTGTCGGAACGATCTCCCACAGCACTCGTCCTCACCTTGGCCCTGCTACGGCATAATGAAGGACGTCCCCTGGAGGAGGTGTTTGCTGCGGAGACCAGGGCGGCCCGCTTTATAATAAGATACCCGGATTATCTCGAAGGCATCCGCGCTCGCATCCTCGACAAAGATGACCTGCCGCACTGGAGGCCCTCCATGATAGAGGAGGTGGCCCTTCCAGAAGTAAAACTTTTAATTGAGAAAAGCAGTTAGAGGTTGTTTCGGCAAGGATATTAAGCGGTTACATTTTCATCTGGACCACTTCTTACTAAATTCTTACTGTTATTCTGGACCTCTGCGAACAGCCCGTCCAATTTCCTCACGGCATCTCTTTGGAATTGCTCTGCGAGGTGGGCATATCTCTGCGTCATTTTTGAGTCCTTATGGTGGAGATGTTTCTGCACGGCCGCCAGCGTCGCCCCCCTCATAAGGAGGTAGGAGGCCGAGGTATGCCTGAGATCGTGGAAGTGGAAATCAGTGATCCCAGCTCTTTTTAACGCCCTCTTAAAGGCCTGAGAAACGTCCTTCAGGCGCTTCCCCCGAGGGCCACAGAAGACATAATCGCCGGCGCGGGGGACAGCGGCCAGCAAATCAATTAGATCTTGACTCATGTACTGCACGACGGTCTTAGCCTCTGCTCCTCGACTGGTACTTTTCTTTTGCTCAAGGTAGGTGAAGAACCCCCTCGCCAAATCGATCTCTTTCCACTGGAGTTTGAGAAGATCGCCCTTCCTTAACCCGGTCAGAATAGCTGCCTTGACGATGGGCTCTAAATAGGGCGGGGATTCCTCGAGGGCATCGAAGAGGCGAACCATCTCGTCGGGGGAGAGAAACCTGGCCCGGCTGTAATCTTCTCCGTAAAAGACTGACTCATGGAACACAGCGAAAGGATTCTTTTCAAGCCAGCGCCACTCGATTGCCTTGTTAAGCATCCGGCGCAGGACCGCCAGCTCCCTGTTAACGGAAGCGTCCGATCGCTCTTTTACTCTGTGGGCCGGGGTATCTTTTCTCAGTTTCTTGAACTCCTCGATGGCGTGGGGTGTGATCTGATACAGCTTCTTATCTCCGAAAAATTCGGTCAAGGTCATATCCTTCCATAACAGAGTCCCATCCCCCGACCTTTCCCAATAGCCGATATAATACTTCTGGCTTCGTTTGTAAGAAGGAGTTTCACAGTCAAACTTTGCGTACTCCTGGGCGAGCTTTCTAAAAGTATTTTTCTTCTGGATCGTAATCCCATCCTTCGCTTGATCGCGCCTCTCGTCTAATTTCTTCCGAGCTTCACCCAAAAGGGGCCCGACTATCTCCCTGTGTTTCTTCCCCCCTGCATAATAATCTATCCCGTAGACTGTCCCGTTCGGCCCGACATATTGAAAGATCCCCGGATAACGTGTTTTAAGATATTCGCCCATTTCAACTCACCTCCTTACTTGAAAAGTTTTCTCAAGATCCTTCCAGTCACCTTCCCCGCAGCTCTTCGCACTATGCGCCGGCCGACTCGCCCTCGTTCGATCGCGTTGGCGTCCCCGAGAAGGCGCGCAAAGCGATACAGAGATCCTCTTAAGCTGGTAATTCGCCTCATGGGCTCACCTCACCTCCTTCGCCCCGGATGCCGGCTATGCACCTCGGGTGCATTAAGGGTTAAGGGGTTCACCTCCTTTCCCTCAAAAAATCATCTCCACAATTTCCTACGACAAGAGTTCCGACCTTTGCCGAAGATAAACCTGTACCGTGGATCAATGAGTTACCTCTCTCGCCTCGTTTAAGATGGTGTATATCCGATTCCTTGCTTCAAAGAACGTAGCTGTTTCCTTCTCACTGAATAGAAGTTGTTTCTCCGTGAAAATTTCCCTCATCGTCTCAAGGTTGTGCACGATCGTTAGAACTTTGTTTCTTTCGATGAACAAGGCCTCTTCCATAAATACCCCTTGCCGGTTAGGGTTTAGGGTTCACCTCCTTTTATCCATTGACTTTCAAATTGAATCTGATAAATTTGATTCCAAAAACATCGAAGGGATATCCCATGACCACACTTCTCACGGTTGTCAGCGGTGCACTTGTATTCATCATTGGACAAATCGCAATAAAATTCTTTCTTGATCCCATAAATGAACAAAGCAAGGTCATGCGACAGATAATATCATCGATGATTTTCCATGGAGATTTGATCTCAAATCCTGGCCCTGAGCCAGCTGATAAAAGAATGCAGCTTTGTGAGCTTCTTCGGCACCAAGCCGGTGATCTCTCGGCAAGCACCAACGGGATTCCATGGTATAACTTTTGGGAAAGCATTGGCCTTGTTCCCAAACGGGATAGAATATTGTCTGTCTGCAGTGCTCTCATAGGTTTATCAAATTCTGTCTTCGGTACGGCTGATAAAGAGGGGATTAGGTTGTGGAAGCAACATATTCTCATAGGGCTAAGTAGGAAAGGGAAGCCATGATAGCACAAGTGCCATCCCCACCTCGGGGCGCGCGCGTCTCTTTTTACTTCTTGCCCTTCTTCTCAAACCTCTCCCAATACTCATCAATCGCGCGCCTTAAAATTTCAGATGCCGAAAGACCCAACTTTTTAGACATCGTACTCAACCGCTTCAACTGCAAATCAGTTAAATAGAAATTTCGTCTCGCTGGCATCGGCATTTAATCACCCCCTCTTTTTAAATGTATCTATAAGATACACTTTTCTATATTCTTTGTCAAGCTTTTTCTTTGGACTTGATTGAACAAGAATTTATAGCAGGGTTTCTTTAACCTCTCAGTACCTTTTGGCTGGGGGAGGGGGGAGAATTGACTCCTCTATCAAGACTGCTTCCTAAGGCCTTAAAATCTCATCGACACAAAAGTGTCGCAATTGTCGGCCTACACATTCTCTTGATTCTAAGTGGGACCAAAAAGGTTAAGCGCAATATTGTTGGATTACTTAGATCGTATATTGCTAATAGGGAATTCTTGAAATGTGTACCCTAAAGGGCCACACATTTTGGCATGCTCTTTGTAATTTGATGAGATCAACACCTTGCCCGATTTACTTTGTAAGCCTATCAGGAGGTCCCCTACTGATCGGCAAGTTTTACCCTTCCAAGGATAATTCTTCTCGATGGTTTTATTCACAACGCTCTTAATACGTCTGAGTTCCTGGGTCAGGAGCTCCGGGTCAAGCGAATTAAGAGTCTCGAAAAGCCTTTTTAAATCATTGGTGTGCCCTCTCATGTAATTTACTATTGTACACGTCGTATTAGCCTCAGTGCAATGCGGGACTGAAGCAGACCAGTTCACTCCGTCGTCCGTAGGGGGTTCTGTTGCTCTTGTGCATTTGAAATCGTCGAAGATATTATCCACGCTGTTTCGAAACTCTTCCCAACTGATCTCAATTTGAGCATCAAGATAGACCAGCAGTTGCCGCCGAGCTTCTATCCAAGGACTAATCTCATAATCGGTCCCTCCCATTAGATTTATCAATTGAGCCATCATAAGAAGGCAGCGCCTACCCCCGGTATTGAGAATCCTTGCACAGGCTTTTTCGAATGAATCAGCATCTGATATTTTTTTGCGTACCAAAATAAGGTCTTGAATGTAACTCCCCTTAAGCTCTACAAGAGAAAAGGCTGACATAGCAGTGGGATGGTTGGTTTCAAATACTGTGCGGGCGGCTGCTTTAACAGAAGCGTCTACAGAAAGTCTGTGGATATGAAGATCGGTATCGAGAAAAGTATGAGTACCGTTGTTCACCGGTCTGTACGGCTTTTCAGAATAAGGTGGTCTACTACATTATTAAGCTCTTGGACTTTATCTTTGGCCGACTCATCTACACCTAAGGGCATCATAATCTTCATCCGTTTCAAAAGGTCCCCAATAATCCGTCGAGCCTCCAGTTTAATTGTCCGAGGCGTCCGCAGAACGTTTGTGGCATCCCGAAAAATTTGCAAGGTTTCAATGTCAAAATCGGAAATATCCTTTCCCGCAATGATGGGAAGCAGCGCACCTAAAATCTTCCTGTGATTAGCTGTGAAACTTTCAACCTTTCGAGAAGCGGTTTCTAAGAGGATCTTCCATTCATCGAAACAGTTAGAGAGCTCGGACATCTCGAATTCTGTTTCAAGGGCCTGGGAGATTCTGCTGAAAGCCAAGTCGAAAATTGCCTTATCAGGAGCTGCGAGACCTCCGAAGGATTTTTCCCAAGGAAACTTTCTGCTCGGCTGCTGCTGGGTCTGCCATCTGTGGGGGTCTGTAGCTGAGATATAGGTTGCATTGGCAATCTCAGGCTCTGTTTGGCTCCCAGTCGAGCGATACGGTTGTGTAGGAGAATCAATAACTTTTCCCCGCTCTTCTGGTGGGGGGATTTTAAAAGATGGCAAACAAATCTGGTCTGATTCTGAAATGAAAGGCGTTATTGCCGACTCTTGGTTCTCCTGATTCATAGCTCTCCTAAGAAAGGTAAAAAATCTTTTTCTACAACTTCTGTTTGTTTGAGAAAGAATTCCTCAACTGACACAGTCTCTGGGTTAAGCTTGGCACAGTCAACATTAAGACTCACTGCGAACATCGGGTTTGCAGAATATTCGTTCACCTGTTTCATTCTTGCCAGTCGGAAATCCTTTTGCCTCTTAGAGAGGAGTCGAGGATCGGTTTTCAAAAGATCGGGGAGAGGTAAACCCTCATGGCGTGTTATTGCATTTAGTTCGACACGATATTCGGTGTGATCCTTAGCCAGAACTACTACGAGAGCCCTATTTTTGATAGCATAGCCTTCTTTTTTCAGTAACGGCTCTGGAACCGTTAAATTGAATTTGGATCGCTTAAGGCGGTTTTCTGCCTCGTCAACCGACTCGGTTGCCAAAAGATAGCTGGAGCGAAAACCTATCCTTATGAACTCTTCGAGCCCGAAATTTGCTCGAATAGCAGTCCATAAGGAAGTAATTTCCTTGGCAATTTCCTTGGTCTCTAATTTTGATGCCTTTTGGGCAGTAAAGCTGAATCGTTCATTATTGAAATTAACGTAAAGCGACTTGGTTGCATTTTCAAGTATCCCAAGCTGAACAGTTACGGAAGTTGCGATCCAACCGGGACATTCTCTTTCAATATCGAGAATACACTGCCCGCATCTATCAAAATACAAGTATCCTGAGCCATATCTGACCTCAATGGATACGTAGTCGAGCACGGGTCCCATGTCTTTCACAGAGAGGAGAATGTCAGGATATGCCGGATATCTATGAAGCAGTTTATACCTCAAAATACAAAAAAAAGCAATTTAAAAAATCAATATTCGGTTTTCAAAGAGCAAGCGAAATCTTTGGACACCGGCCATTCCTTGAAAAAGTCTCAGACCCCATTTTCAGCGGTAAAATTCTTAATGATTTCAATAGCCAAAATACCTCATTTTGGGACGTTCCCTATACAGACACGCTATTTATCAACCCCTCAACGCGTTTTACATATTTTAATGGGATATTTTTCCTATAAATCCACTGGCTTATGGCTTTCTCTGAAATAATACTCCCATCCTCCCCACTAAACGAGATGGTATATATTTTTTTTGCCCCAATCTTTCGTAGACGATCCAAGAGATGCTCTTTTTGATGGTTCAGAACCTCTCGCTTCTCACTCTGCTTTTCCTGAAGCTGTTTCAATCTCACATTCTGGCAGACGTGGCGACTATATCCCCATGGCTTCCCACACCGCGCACAGTGGATATCGGTCTGACCGATCCGAATATCGTACCGCCTCTCGATCTCCTCCTTCTCGCGCCGGATTGATTCAAGACAGCGCTCACCCCAAGTTCTCATGAGTTCTCCTTTTCAGGGAGATTGATCACGACGCGGATCTGATCCGGGATTCCCATGGATCGGGGAATGAAGAGATTGCCGAACGGGTTTTGGGCACCGGCCTTATTGCCACATCCAGGACAAAGCGCCTCAACCTTCTTTATCTCGACCCGATAGAAGTTCACTGTCCCACCCGTGACGGCGCCATTGATTTTCAGGATTTTCATTCAGTCACCGACCCCGCACTCGTACAGTCCTCGCGTTTCCTGCGCCGGCCCGCGCCGCCTCCAGCCACGCCACTTTTTTTGCAACCTTCCTCAATCGCGCAAGACTTCGCCGGTGCTTTTCCCGCCGCTTTTCAGACGGAGATGAGAAAACGGTGTGGGCGGTGAAGGGCCTCTGGAGGCTTCCCCTCCAATCGCGTTGCAGCCTCTTAAGGGCCGTCTCTAAACCTCCGACCGGCGAGACGTAGATGGAAACGTCAAGGGGCCTGGCGTGAAAATTCTCGTCCATTCTCTGCCTCTCGAATTTTTCGACGGAACGCAGACAGAATCGCTTCTTCAATCTGAACTTTGTCGATCTCCGGAACCCGAAGCAGTTCCGTGTACTCAATCCGTTGGCTCAAAGGGTTTTTCTTCGTCAACGTCGGTGACACGACCCAAACTCGCCCACCCTCTCTGTCTGTGCAAATCCTGAAACCGTAAATTCCCCAATCGTTTTCAAGAACGATGCCTGCAATGGCCTTCAAGCTTCCCTTGCTATTCCGAGCAAATTGTATTTCTACGTTTTTCACCAACACATCGACCATCTCCTTTCCGTTTTTTTAGTTTTTCCGGACGTTGTGAAAACCTCTCACCCGATCCTCAACTTCGGATTGGCGTGAATTTCTCTGACAGCCAACTTTCTCCTGAGTTCGGCGAGCTTTGACCTCAGCGCTCCCGCGTCCTGGTCCGAGTTGCCCAAACCACTTCCTAATTCATTGATGACCCCGTTGAGGCGCATAATTTCAAGTTTCAGATCGCCGATCGAGCCGTTGCCGTCCGGTAGAGTCATCGGCACGCGCCGGTCAGCAGAACTGCCGCTTGAGTCGATATCGGAAGGTCGGATGATCTTCTGGAAACTTTCGGTGCGTCGGTCTATCCTTAAAACTTTTCCGCTGGTGTCCTTGACCGTAACGTTATAGACGGCCCGGAGATGGCCGTCAACTTTCTGAAAGAAATTTATGTTGTCGTCATAAAACAACGAAGGCCCACCCGTTACGCTCACAAGTTCAGTTAGCATCGCAATTCTCCTTTCTCAGTGATTAGATTTTTTGATTCCGAAACTCCGCCTCCCATTTTTGACGGCGCTGCTCTGTGCGAATCCTTGCGATATCCGCCGTGACTACGGAGACGGGGGACCGCAGAAGAGGCTGAACGATTAAATCAACCGGACATCCACTCGTGCCAAGCGGTTTCCAATTTTGTTGCTTCAGTCTTTCACTCGTTTTTATCCAGAGCCGAAATAAAGCATCCTGAACACGGTCGTGATTAATGCCGGCTGCCGCCGCCCGGACGTTGAGCAGGGAGAGTTCGCTCAATTTGCTACATGTTGCAATATACTGATCGATGAATTCTTCCACGAGAGTGTCGATGCCATTGACCAAATCCGTGCACTCCTGTTTTTCCCTCTCATTGATGAACGATTGGAGGGCTTCCGCTTCGTCCGCCTGAGCTTGCTTGAGGCCTTCGCGGGCGCCGTTGACCTTCGCCTCGCCCTCCTCAATCAATCCATCGACCCCTTCCTTCTGAAGGGCCAGGGGAGCGATCCTCGCCTCGATCGCCGCGATCTTTTCTTTTGCCTTCCCTCTGCCCTCTGCCAATTCGCGCACGGCGGTTGACCGTTCATTTTGAAGCTCTTCAATTTCCTGAGTCAACGCTGCCCTTCTGAGGACGAGTTTTTCCAGCACTGCTTGCTTCTCCGCCAATTCTTTTTTTGCCTCTGTTACGTTTTTCATTTCGCTCTTTCTCCTTTCGATTTATTTTATGGAAGGCCAGGCGGGACTGAGAGAGGGGAGGGCCTCCTCAGAAAACCCGCCCGGCCCCCCCGTTTACTTCCGATAGCTTCCTAAAAGCTTTCTCCTATCTTCCTCGATCTTTTCTTCCTCCACCTTCGTAGGGTTAGTGTAAATCCGACTAAGATCTTTTATTTCCTTAACTCTCGCCATTTCTTTCTCGTGAAGTTGCCGATAATAGGTGATCAAGCCAGGCTCGCTCACCTGGCAGGCGATCACGCTGCCTGCAACCGCATTTATGACGTCGTCATGGCTGTTGACCGGATGATCGATCACGTCTTTACCGTGCCCCGTTCTCCGCTCAAGATTGCAAAGCTGCGTGAGCAGTTTTCGGTCATCGAGGAGTTCAACCCTCTTGGAGTTAAGAAGGGGAAGAAAGGATAGGTAAAGCTCTGACTTCGTTTTTTCGGCTATCTCATAAGAGATGCCGCGGATCCGGAAGCGTTCGCGGGGCCATTCGCCAGCATATTTGTCTCCGGTCACTTTCGTGATCTTGTAACTTTTCAGCACCTCGCAAAACTCCTCCACGACGGCCTCGGGTGAAAAGGGAGGCACTCGCTCCCGAATCAAATCGAGCTTGACCATGTTCCCTTCCGCGTGCGAAATTCCAAGTGTCATACTGTCCGATGACCCTCCGCTCGGATCGCAAAAACCATGATAGGTGTGCTCGCTTGAATAGGGCAATTCATGGCATCCTGGCATTATGCAGCTCTCCGCTATCTCCCTATCAATGAAACTTTCCAAATCGCTCCTGAAGGTGACTTTCCCGTCTGTCCCGTATTCCGAGAGTGCGAGGCTGGGATCTAATTCGAAGGCCCTATCAATCGTCTTGCGATCAAACAAAGGATTCATGCTCAATGTGTCGCTCACCCAGACCAAAACATCGTCACTTTCCACGCCATAGTAATTTCTGAAAGCGCTATACAAGATGCCTTTCTTCCCATACGGAGAGCTGATGCAGAGAAGCAGGCTGCCCGGTACACGCCCAAGCCCCGGCCGCAAACTATTGATGATTTCTACGTCGGGATTTGCCGATTCTTCGTCTCTGAAAAAAGCGCATTCATCCAGGATAGCCAAACAAATGCTATAACCACGGAGCGAACGAAAAGAACTTGTCGCAATTTCAATACTCACCCCATTTTTCAGATCCAGCTCACTCATTGTGGAGCGCGACACAAAATCGCCCAGTAATGGGATCGAGCTAAAAGTGGAATTGCAGTATCGATTGCAAATCCTGGATTGCCAACGGTTCACAGACAAGAGCAAAGAGTGGAGCCTCTCGCCAGGTGACGGTTGATAAGGCATGAAGACTGAATGGAAGGGCACAATAACCCCGCCGCCGATCCTACTCTTGCCACTCCCTCGACCGTCAATTAGATAGCCTTCTGAAACCTGGTGCGCGGGAGGTCTTTCTCTTCCCGTATGAAATTTGAAAATCTCCAACTCCGCCGGAGTCATTTCAAGACCATAGATCGCCTTCAAGCAAACGATCCACCGCTGCCATGATTCAAGATCGGGGAAGAGTTTGGCAAAAAGCTCTTCATGTCGTAGGCATTGGATAATATCCATTAAACCGTTTCCTTTGCACGTTCACGTTCTTTCAGGAAATCTTGCAAGCTTGGTACTTTCTTAGGTCGAGCCTTCAAACCGTCGGGAAAGAGGATCGCAAGATCAAGCCTCAGACTATTGGCCAATGCAAGATAATGGCTCTTACTTCCCATACCGTTTTGTGGATCACTCAAGACGCCCATTTCGTAAAGCTCACACTTCGCTCGCTTGACAGAGGCACGATCGACGACGATCTCTTGTTGGACCGTCAGACTCGCAATTCCGCCGAGCTCCGCAATGAGACGAGCTTTCGTTCTCTCAATAAGTCTCGCAAGCCGTGTTCGCCTATCCATCTTGTTCGCATTGAAGGCAGCCCAAAGCCCTGATTTCGCAGGGTGGCCGTAGCGCTTTTGATGTGGTTCTTTTGTCACGATCTTCACCTGTTGGTAAGAAATCGGTAAGATGCCCGATTTCTCATTAATCCATTCAATGACTTATCCTTGCTCTCTTTTTCTACCAAAAAGAGGCCATTCCTTATTCTTCCGCTTTTCCAACCATTCCGTGATCTCGCGTTCTGAGAACCGAATGCATCTTTCCACATGAATGAAAGGAATTCGCTTCTCCCGGACCAGCTTGTAGATCCAGACCGGCGTTACCTTCAAAGCTTTCGAGAGATCATCAACTGTTAGGAAATTTTCCATCGCACAATCCTAAAGCACGGAAAAGAGAGAAGGGTGAGCCTGCCTCCCGTGCTTATTCACACTCATCCCGCTCCTCTTCACCGGCTGCCGCGAGTTCTTCATCACTGATCCCTGGCATGGTTTCCTCTTCGCCAGTGAGTTTGTCAAAAACACTCTCTCTTATAGAGAGAGTGGATTTTTTGAAAAACTGACTTTCATCCTGTTTCTCAGTCTGTTTGGAAGGCTCTGTAAAACTGAAAAACTCTGTTGTTTCGCTTTCGTTGCGAGCGCCGGATTCTCCGTTCCCTTGTAAAACTGAATCTTTCGAGCGGGGAGAGTAGATCCAGGCATTCCGGGGACCCTTCTCGGCGTTCCAAAACTTGCCGTTTCCCTTTTTTAGCAGCGAGCGGAACTGGCGAGGTTTGATCTGTAAGGATGCCTTAACTCTCTCGAAGAAAACTGTCTGATTTGGAAACTCGCCTTTCTCCGCACAATAGTCTTCGAGGATGCGCCCCAACTCCGGCAGGGCGAGATCTTCGGGGCTCTCGGCCCTGAAAAACCCCCTCTTAGGATCGAATTTCAAATATATGGGAGGAGTTGGTTGAAACCGAGTCTTCATCCTGAATCCGAGCCGGAGGGGAAGATCGACTCGGCTGTCGTCATCATCGATCCGGTCGGACCCAATTTCCCGAACGCGGTCCAGCGATATGATGTGATCACACTGTTCGGGAATGTCCCCAGGACCCTTGAAGATGGCGTCGTTTGCCTTTGTCGTATGGATAAGCAGGACAATGGTGAAGCCTAATTTTCTTAGATCCTTCAACTTCGAAAAGAGAGAGACCATTCTTTCATCGACCCCGGTGTATTTCAGGGAGTGGCTCGACCGGAAGGTATCAATAATGAGCATGCCGGGTTCAAGGTTCCTGACGATATCCCACCGTTTTGAATCGAGCATAGGAGGGGGAAGGGGAAGCGAGAGGTCCCAGATCCGGACCTGACCGGTCGGCAAGATTCTCGAGCGGTCACAAACTGTTTCCTTCGGGTTCTCGTAATCGAAAATATAGACCGGCAACCTTTTGGTCGGAAGTCCCAAGAAGTCTTGTCCCATGGAGACGCAGCCCCCTATTTGCATCATTAGGGTCGTCTTCCCGAGACCAGTCCTTCCGACCAAGGCGTTGATATAGTTCTCAACAATCACTCCATAGACAGCCCATTCCGTTCGTAGATCGAGGGCCGCATAGCTGCTCAGTAAGGGAAGTTCAATCTTTTGTGCTTTGGCCAATCCCTCACCGTCAAGGAGCGCCGCGATCTCGCGGCCAAATTGTTCACGCAGCGCAGCATAATCGATGCTTTGGTCCTCAATCTTTTTTTGCCACTGGCGGAAAGCACAGGCTGCTTCCCGTCGCCAGGAAAAACCTTTGAGAATTTGTATGTAGTGGGCTACATCGAAGCCGTTAAAAAAATTGTCCTGGATCTCGAGGATGTCCGAGACCGGTACTTCCTTCCCCTTCTCTTTTAAAACGTTGTGGATCCCCAGGGGATCAACCGGGGCATTTTGCGCGTAAAGCAATTTGCTGACCTCGAAAATCCACCTTGCCTTTGTAGAGGAGAAATCCTCGGACTCACAGCCGCCCATGACGAGCGGTAGATTTTGGGAATCGTAGAGATAGGACGCGATGACTGAAAACTCGGTCTCCTCGTCAGAGATTTCTCGCATTTTAATCCCCAGCGTCTTCGTCCGGGGAACAGCTCCGTTTTTCGAGCCAAGAAATCAACTCCCCAACGGGATAGACGACCTTTCCACCTATCTTGATGCGTTCAGGCCCAGCTCCCTGAGCGTCAAGATTAGCGAGATGTGCGGGAGACATCAGGCCGCCGGTAAACTGGCCAATCTGCTTCCTCGCGACGATCCCCGAGGGCCACCTCTTCGACAGGAAAGAGAGATCAACCTTCTTGCACATAGGGTCCTCCTAAAAAAAATGCCCCTCAAAATTTACTTTCTGAGGGGCATCGTATCATATCGGAATGATCACTAAGTGCTTAGTGATCAAGTTTTTTAGGCCAATATCGTTTTAATCGGAATGTAGAGAAAGAGACCCTTTTCGGCCGTTCCTCTTTATCGTCTTCATCGACCTGGACAAGCCAGCCCCTTCCCGATCCGAACTCATCCATTTCATAGTAGACCCCCGGCCCTTCTGTGCCAGTATACTTTGGAAGGGTTTTTCTTAAATACTGCCATGTACCTGATCGCGTTTTCTCCTTGCTCTTATCATAAGCCTCCTTGATCTTTTCCACAATCAGCAATTTTCTCTTATCAGATAGACCCCCCTTCCTATTGCCGGCCTTTGCCGTCATTCCCCTCTCATAAAGGCGGAGAAATTCCATAAACCCCCGCTCCTTATCCTCGGGACTTCCCTTAATCTCTTCCTTGACGGTCTTTTCTAAACTGAGGGGATACAGGTACCACTTTACGGGGGTCGGATTCTTAAGCGGGTTCTTATGGAGAGGATCCGGGTTGGCTGTCATTAGCAGGCCCCAGTTTCGCTCATCCGGATCTTTTTTGAATTCTTCTTTTATGAGTCTTTGGAAAAAATCCCATCCATCGGTTGTCTTCTTCTTCATGCCATCTCCTCTCATGGCCCTCAAGATTGAAGAGGAGGCCCAGGTGGTGAGGATCGCCACTTTTCCCCTGGCCTGGGTAGGGCCTCTCTTTGTTTGTTCAAGATTCTTCATTAAACATAGATTTTATCTTTCGATCACCGACTACTCGTAATAAATGACTTGCAAATTGAAGCATCTCAATAGTTTCTTTTGGGTCCTTAATAACTACATGTCGGTGACTGGAGGGGTTCTTAAATCGCCCGATTGCCCCTGTAAATAAAAATTGAAGAGCTTGACGTTCGACAGTTTGCTCAGATTTGTCTGTCATTGGACCAGTTTCGGGATGAAAAGCCTTCAACATTAGATCTGTACCAAAAAGGGATTCAAATCCTGGCCCAGCAGCGTCTCTTACGGCTACTTCCACCAATTTAAAAGCCTTGAAAACGGCAGTCTCATAATCCCCGCGGATAAAAAGTGGATACACTCCCTCAGTAAGATCGGGATGGATGGTATCTTTTGGAAATAGCTTGGCGTGTCGAAAAATCTCATAATCCTGTTTTGTTTTAATCCGCTTAGCTCTTCTCGAAAGAATATACCAACCACGGCCTCCAGGCTTCCTCACGATTAAGCCTTCTCTTTCTAATATGTTCCAAGCTTCCATTAATGCCTGATCGCATTCCCTCCCCTTGTCCTGATTATATCCTTGCAGTTCGGTTGAAATCGGGAAGTTGTCTGGATGTTCCTGGAATTTATTCGGATCCCCCTTGGATTGAAAGTACTCCAAGATGAAACCAGCCAACTCCTCCGGTTCGAGCGCCAAGAGTACATCCGTGGTTGGAATGAGATCGGTCAACTTCAAGGCTTTCTCCTTTCGTTTGAGGAAACCCGGCTTATCGGGTCATGATCCCTATGGAGGCCCCCAAATTTCTTACTGATTTCTTACTACTAACCTGTTCATGACTCAAAAAAACCCTTTGAAATCCTTTATTACTGATTATACTCCTGCCTCAAAAAAAATCAATCATAACAATGAGCAAACTCTTGATAACAACGGGTTTGCTGGCATCCACTAAATATCCGCTGCCTGTAATTGAGAAAAGCAGTTTCTGAATCTCTTTGGTATTTCTCACAAACGGACTGGAATCATCGAAACCTACTCTGTGGATAGCTCTTGTGCAAACGGCGGAAACCTCTGATCAAGGAGGGACTATATTTTCAAACCTGAGGCCACCGCTTCTAAGGCTTCTCGATTTAAGATAAGAATCCTGTTCTTCTTCACCTCGATAATCTTTTTGGTTTTCATTTTTGCCAGGCTCCTTGAAAGTGTCTCACTAATTGTCCCCAGCTTTGAAGCCAATTGGCTTTTGCTTAAATCCAAATCGATCTCCTTGGGGCTCTTTCCCTCTTTCGCTGATTTCAAAGAGAGGTCGATCAGATATTTTGCAACTCGCGATGAAACCTCTTTGAGGGAAAGCTCTTCGATGAGAGAAGCGAATTTTCTCAAAAAGTGCGAAAGAGAGACGATCATGTTTATGCCAAGCTGGGGATTCCGCTCGATGAGCTGGATGAAATCCCTTTTTGGGAAAAACAGGAGTTGGCTATCTGTTAGGGTCTCGGCAAAGGCTGGATAGTTTCCCTCGAGAAACAGAGCTGCCTCAGCAAAGGCCTCCGGCGGAGAAACCACATGAAGAATCTGCTCCTTGCCTTCCGGCGATATCTTGAAGAGTTTCACCTTCCCTGAAAGGATCACATAGAATCCCCTGGCCTCTTCCCCATCGGAAAAGAGAATCTGCTTCTTTCCGACCCGTTTTAGCGATGCAACGGCCTTGATCTTTTTCAGGTCTTCTTCTCTCAACCCGGCAAAAAGAGGACATCGTTTCAATGATTCAATCACCATATTTCCCCTAAACGCTCTTTCGCTTTATTTGGACTTTGCCAAAAGCTACATTTAACTTTAATAATTTTTAGTAACATTCCAATATTATTAACTTTTTTTATATGAAGAGAGGCCATCCGTCCTCATAGAACATTTACCCAAATAATTCAACGAGTTAAGAAATTACGGTACGATTCCGTCTCAAGGATTTCATCGACTCCGGACTATGTCTATGAGTAAATCCCTGATATTGAAATAAGATATAGACTATGTTAATCTTTTTTATCCAAAATTCAATATTGGAGGAAAATTTTTGAGTTCTCTTTATAAGAACCTGATCTTCTGGGCAATTATTGTCATCCTGATGGTTCTTCTCTTCCAACTTTTCAGTAAACCCCGTCAAACAGCGGTAGAAAAAAACTATTCCGATTTCATCTCCACCGTAGAAAACAATCGGGTTCAGGAGGCGGAGATACGCGGTAAAAATATTATTTGGAGGGATAAAGAAGGAAAACGCTTCAAGACTTATGCCCCTGAAGACCCCGAGATGATTAAACTTCTCCGAGATAAAGGGGTGGTTATCAATGTGAAGAAAGAAGAGGAGTCCTTCTCTCTCTGGAATATCCTCATCACATCGCTCCCGGTGATTATTCTCGTTGGCGTTTTGCTCTTTTTCATTCGACAGATGCAAATCGGCGGTGGAAAGGCCCTCTCTTTTGGAAAGAGTAAGGCGAAAGTTCTGACGAAAGAACTCCATCAGATAACATTTGAGAATGTCGCTGGAATTGAAGAAGCCAAAGGTGAACTTGAGGAGATCATCGATTTTCTCAGGGATCCCAAAAAGTTTACGAAGCTTGGCGGAAGGATCCCTAAGGGAGTTCTTCTCATCGGCGCCCCCGGAACCGGGAAAACGCTTCTCGCACGAGCGATTGCAGGCGAAGCTGACGTTCCCTTTTTCAGCATCAGCGGTTCTGATTTCGTGGAGATGTTCGTGGGAGTCGGAGCCTCCAGGGTTCGGGACCTCTTCCTTCAGGGAAAACGGAACGCCCCCTGCATCATTTTCATTGACGAGATCGACGCCGTTGGAAGGCATCGAGGAGCCGGCCTGGGCGGGGGACACGATGAGCGAGAGCAGACCTTAAATCAGTTGTTGGTTGAAATGGATGGATTTGAATCGAACGAAGGGGTCATCCTGATCGCAGCCACAAACCGGCCAGATGTTTTAGACCCTGCCCTGCTTAGGCCAGGTCGTTTTGACCGTCAGGTGGTTGTGCCCCTTCCCGATGTAAAAGGAAGAGAGCAAATCCTGAAGGTTCACTCTGGCAAGACCCCATTGGGGGCAGATGTCAATCTCGCAGTCCTGTCCAGAGGAACCCCTGGATTTACCGGAGCCGACCTGGAGAACCTCGTGAACGAAGCGGCTCTGCTGGCCGCCCGCTTAGAAAAAGAACACATCGAGATGGCCGACTTTGAACAGGCCAAAGATAAAGTCCTGATGGGCGTCGAACGGAAATCAATGATCATCCCTCTGGAGGAGCGAAGAATTACCGCTTTTCATGAGGCAGGTCATACGTTGGTCGCAAGAATGATCCCGGGAACAGACCCCATTCACAAAGTCACGATTATCCCCAGGGGCCGAGCTCTTGGAATCACACAACAGCTCCCCATAGACGAAAAGCATACCTACCCCAGGGACTATCTGCTGAACAACATCGCCGTGATGATGGGTGGGAGGGTGGCGGAGGAATTGGTGTTGAACAGCCAAACCACCGGCGCGGGAAATGACATCGAACGCTCCACGGAGATCGCCAGAAAAATGGTCTGCGAGTGGGGGATGAGCGAAAAGCTTGGTCCTCTGACTTTTGGTAAGAAAGAAGAAGAGATCTTTTTGGGAAGAGAGTTTGCTCGCCACCGAGACTATAGTGAGGAGACAGCACGTTTGATTGATGGCGAAGTAAGGACCATCGTCGCCCAAGGCTATGAAAAGGCGAAAGAGGTCGTCCAGGCGAATATAACCACTCTCCATACGTTGGCAAATACGCTTCTTGAAAAAGAGGTTCTTGACGGAAATCAAATCGAGGCCATCATCAAGGGTGAGAATGTTTAGGCAAGATGAATCTAATTCGATGCCTTCACATTACAAATGCCAGCGAAGCCATTCGCCAAATGAAGAGCATGGGGGTGGATCCGGCGAGCATCGGGCTAATGGAGGGTAAGACCCTCCATTTCAATCTCAAAGTGGAAGGGATCGAACCTCGAACGGCTAACCTTCTCAAACAGGAGATGTTCGCATTGGGCGGGGATGTTGCTGTCGATAAAAGGGGATTTGATTGCAGTGCCGAAAAGACGGACGCCCTTCTAATGGGAAATCAGAAACATTTCGAAAAACTGATCTCCAAATTAGAACAATATCCAGGCCTTAACCCTCTTGGTCAGTCCATTAAAGAAACCCTTAAGAACATTTCTAAGACACAATACGCCATCCGCTGCCGAAAGCGCACATTGTCACTGGGAAAAAGAACGCTTTTGATGGGAGTTCTCAATATCACCCCGGATTCTTTCTCAGACGGTGGCCTCTTCTTTGACAAGGAGAAGGCTATCTCGCACGGACTGGGGATGGTTGAGCAGGGGGCGGATATTATCGATATTGGAGGGGAGTCGACCAGACCGGGCTCGAAGCCTCTCGAATTAGAAGAGGAACTTCGCCGCGTCATTCCTGTTATTAAATCGATTGCTGCTGAAGTGGATGTGCCCATCTCCATAGATACCTATAAAGCGGTTGTGGCGCAGAGGGCGATCGAGGCAGGAGCTGAAATAATAAATGATATCAGTGGGTTGAACTTTGATCCGAACCTGGCGAAAGTGGCTTCAAGGGAGGATATGCCGCTTGTACTCATGCACATCCGTGGAACCCCGGAAACAATGCAAAAGAATATCCATTACGATTCCCTGTGTTCTGAAATACTCCAGTACTTGAAAGATTCTATTCAGAGGGCAGAATCTGCTGGGTTGGACCCGTGCCAGATCATCATTGACCCTGGAATCGGTTTTGGAAAAACCGTTGAGGATAACCTTTTTATCATCAGAAATCTATCTGAATTTCGAGTACTTGGAAAACCTATTCTTCTGGGGACGTCACGCAAGAGTTTCATCGGGAAAATTCTGAATGTTGAGGTTGGAGAGCGACTGGAAGGGACGCTTTCAAGTATTACGATTGGCGTTCTCAATGGGGCAAATGTTATTCGTTGTCATGATGTGCTCCAGGCGAAAAGGGCCATTGCTGTAGCCGACGCCATCCGTCTGGCAGGATAAGCGTAGCGTCTCATTTATGGGGCGGACAGAATGCGTCAGCAGTAAATGCCGACGCTACTTGACCTTTATTTGGAAATTATGATAACGATGACTAACCTAATCCTTCCCAATCCTCGGTAGGCAGGGGCGAGAAGTAGGATTTTCGTGGGTGGGGGTGAAACAGAATGACACGTAAACTATTTGGAACGGATGGAATCAGAGGGGTCGCCAATGCAGATCCCATGACTGGAGAGATGGCCATGCAGTTGGGAAGGGCCATTGCCCACATTTTTAAGGATGTCAAGGGCAGACATCGGATTGTGGTGGGAAAAGATACCCGCCTTTCGGGATATATGCTGGAGACTGCGTTGGCCTCCGGCGTCTGTTCCATGGGAGCGGATGTCATGTTGGTAGGCCCCTTGCCCACTCCTGGCATCGCTTTCATCACCACCAGTATGAGGGCCAATGCGGGTGTGGTGGTTTCGGCCTCTCACAATCCTTACTATGACAATGGAATCAAAATCTTTTCTCAGGATGGCTTTAAACTTCCGGACGAAATCGA
Source organism: uncultured delta proteobacterium (assembly GCA_963765435.1). Classification (GTDB taxonomy): domain Bacteria; phylum Desulfobacterota; class BSN033; order BSN033; family UBA1163; genus UBA1163. The sequence goes on along the minus strand of CAVXWK010000001.1, from coordinate 309,681 downwards.
ACACCGGATCGAAGAATTGATCCTTTCGAATCATCTTCATTCCCTCCGTCCCACAGCGAATGCAGTTGGAAAGGCCCATCGCATCGACGATGCCGTCGGGAGGTATGTGGTCTTTCTCAAAAATACTTTTCCCAACAACTTAACATTGGACGGTCTTCGAATCGCTTTGGATTGTGCCAATGGGGCCGCCTACCGAGTAGCTCCGACGGTCCTCGAGGAATTGGGAGCCGAGGTGATTCCAATTGGGGTAGATCCCAATGGAGAAAATATCAACGACCATTGCGGCTCGCTTTATCCGGAAATGGTCAGTCGCCTTGTCCTGGAGAAGGAAGCAGATATCGGGATCGCTCTCGACGGAGATGCGGACCGAATCGTCTTTGTGGATCGAAAAGGGAAGGAGGTGGATGGAGATTATATTCTGGCGATCTGTGCTCACCAGATGCTATCCGAAAACAGGCTAAAAAAGGGAACGCTGGTCACTACCGTAATGAGTAATATTGGGCTGGACCGGACGATAAAAAATGCGGGGGGGAAAGTCATTAGGACTCAAGTGGGAGACCGTTATGTTGTGGAGGAGATGGTCCGGGGAGATTACAATCTTGGGGGAGAGCAATCGGGCCATACCATCTTTCTGGATTACAATACGACTTGCGATGGGGTCCTCACGGCCCTACAAGTTCTGGCCATCATGAAACAGAAAGAACGTCCCTTAGACGAACTGACCCACGTGATGGAACCTCTTCCTCAGGTTCTCTATAACGTAGAAGTCAAAGAGAAGAAAAACCTCTCTGGGTTTCCAGAAATCGAAAAGAGGATCAGGGAGATTGAGAAAACATTGGAACAGTCCGGAAGGATTTTGATTCGCTATTCTGGAACAGAACCTCTCCTCCGAATCATGGTCGAGGGAGAAGATGAAATAAAACTCCATCAGTTTGCCCAAGATCTTGTCGAGCTGGTTAAGAAATACATTGGGAAGTAGAATCTGGAGAGGGGAATGTGGTTAAACCGCTTTCTCCTTTCCACTTTCGACATTCGAATGCAGGGGGGATCATGCCGAGATTGGGTGTCAACATTGATCATGTCGCCACGGTCAGGCAAGCCAGAGGGGTGATGTATCCCGATCCTGTCACTGCTGCGGGAATCGCGGAATTGGCCGGAGCGGACGGGATCGTATGTCACCTCAGGGAGGATCGACGTCACATTCAAGATCGGGACCTGCGAATACTCAGAGAGACGATTCAGACCCGATTGAATCTTGAAATGGCGCCTACCGAAGAGATGATCCGCATTGCCCTATCTACCAGGCCAAATATCGCCACCCTCGTTCCTGAAAAAAGAGAAGAATTGACGACAGAAGGCGGGCTCGACGTCATCAAATTCAGTCCTTCTCTCAAAAAAGCGATCCAACGACTCCACAAGGGAGGAATCCCGGTCAGCCTCTTTGTGGATCCCCAAAAAAATCAAATCAAGGCCTCGGAGGATGTGGGAGCGGATGCCATCGAGATTCACACCGGTCGGTACTGCGAGGCAAAGAATCCTTCCGCGGAAGATGAAGAGTTGAAAATAATTCTCGACGCAGTCGCCGAGGCCTCTCACCGCGATCTCCGGATTGCCGCAGGCCACGGGTTGAATTACGTGAACGTCCGACGGATTGCAGAAATCAAGGAAATCGAGGAACTCAATATCGGCCACAGCATTATTGCCCGGGCGCTCCTGGTAGGGCTGGATCGAGCTGTTCGGGAAATGGTCGCCCTTATTAAATAAATTGCGGAGTGCGGAATAAAAGCTTTTGACCTCCGCATTCCGAATTCCGCATTCCGAAATGGTTGTATGATCATCGGAACGGGTATTGATATTGTGAATATCGATCGAATCGAGCATCTGATGGGCCGTTGGGGAGATCTTTTTCTGGGTCGGGTCTTTACAAAGAAAGAGATCGCCCGGTGTCAACGCCAGAGCCGCCCGGCTGAGTGCTTCGCCATCCGATTTGCGGCAAAAGAGGCCTTCCTCAAAGCCATCGGATGGGGGCTCCGGAACGGTATCCAATGGACGGATATCGAAGTGGAGAACGATCCCATGGGAAAACCCATGTTCTCCTTCCATCGAAAGGCAAAGGAAGTTTATGAAACCCTCCGCATTGAAAAGGCTCTTCTCACCCTTTCCCACGATCGACCCTATGCCGTGGCCCATGTGCTATTAGAGGAAGAAACCGATGAAAGTAGCGACCGCTGAACAGATGCAGGAGTTGGATCGGAAGTCCATTGAGACCTATCGTATTCCCGGAATCGTCCTCATGGAAAATGCAGGAAGGGGAGCGGCGGAGGTGATCTCCGATACCTTCCCCGATATCCGCAACAAGAAGATAGCGATCATCGCCGGGAAAGGAAACAACGGAGGAGATGGGTTTGTGATCGCTCGATATCTTCTGAACCGAGGGGTTTCTGTAAGAGCCTATCTCCTTACTGACCCCAAGGGTCTCCGAGGCGATGCGGAGACGAATTTTACCATCTTCCACCGCATGAAGGGAGAAGTCGTCCCTGTTCCTTCTTCTAAAGACTACATCAAAGTGAAAAGGGACATCGAAAAGTTCGACATCTTGATAGATGGCATTTTTGGCACGGGGCTCGATGCAGAGGTGAGAGGTTATTACAGAGAAGTGATCGATCATTTGAATACGATTCAAAGGCCTATGGTTGCCATTGATATCCCTTCCGGCTTAGAGGCCGACACCGGCAAACCTCTTGGCACGGCGATCCGGGCCTCTCTCACGATCACGTTTGGTTTGCCCAAGATAGGCCACCTCATTCCGCCAGGAATCGATTATGTGGGAAAGGTGAAGGTCATCGATATCGGCATCCCCAGTAGGTTGGTGGAGGAGGAAAGAATCCCGACCTACCTTTTGGAGAAAGAAGAGATCCAGAAATGGTTGTCTGTCCCCCGGAATCCAAATACCCACAAAGGCGATTACGGACACCTGCTGGTCATTGCGGGATCGGTTGGCAAGACAGGAGCCGCTGCCATGGCCAGTCAGGCTGCCCTCAGGGTGGGAGCGGGCCTGGTCACCCTTGCCCTCCCCAAAAGCCTCAATGCCGTCATGGAGATGAAATTGACAGAGGTCATGACGGAGCCTCTTCCGGAGACCGCCAAACAAACGCTTAGCCTCCGGGCGTTCGGGACCATCGTCCGTCTCTGCGAAAACAAAAAGGCGGTGGTCATTGGTCCTGGCCTGGGAACGTTTAAAGAAACGCAATCGCTCGTCCTCAAGCTGATCAAGACACTGGATCTACCGATCATTTTGGATGCCGATGGTCTGACGGCATTGGCAACCCAACCCAAAACCCTTCCCATCAAGAATCGCTCGTTTATTCTCACGCCCCATCCAGGAGAGATGGCAAGACTGATCCGATCCCAGACTAAGGAAATCCTGGAAGATCGGGTCGGTCTGAGCAGAAATTTCTCACAATCCCAGCACGTACATCTTGTCCTCAAGGGGCATCCCACCCTGATCACCACCCCCAAGGGAGAGGTCTTTATCAACCCGACCGGCAATGCGGGGATGGCCTCGGGAGGAACGGGGGACGTGCTCACCGGAATGATCGGTGGGCTGGTTTGTCAAGGATTTGACATTCTCACCTCTGTCCAAATCGCCGTCTACATTCATGGATTGGCGGGTGATGAGGTTGCTCGGGAGATAGGAGAAAAATCCTTAATTGCCACAGACATTCTTCAAAGACTGCCCACTCTTCTCAGGGGAGGAATCTGATACTTCAACGACGCCAAACCCTGTCTTTTCGGGACCGAGTTCGTCGTTTCGCCCGGGAACCTCTTGATACTGAGCCCGAGGTCAAAGGGTTGATTTTTCCATCCTTCTTCATTTAAGATAGATTAAATTAAGCGTTCTGATTTGCTTATCCGCTCGTCCCCCTTCTTCTTGCGGAAGGAGAGGCAGGGCTAGGCCGTGGATAGGAGGGACCGAAATAACATAGCGGCCCACCCGGAGCAGGTTCCCCGACCTTTCTTGTCCCTCTATTTCCAAACGAAGTGTAACGATAAACAGAAGCGCGGGCTCATTCGCCTCGTTACCGAAGATTTGGTCAACAGGGACCCTGAATCCGTTCGAAGATCGAGAGAAACAGCGGAGTGTTTATACCGAGGATCAGCGGAACGAAAGGAGAGACGGGATGTATTTCGAGATGAAGGTGAAGTTTCTGACGTTCGATTCCACGTCAAACGGGTTTGTCGTCCTCCTGATGGATTTATCGAATAAAACAGGGCTTCCTATCTGGATTGGCCCCTTTGAGGCCAATGCTATCGCGATGAAACTGAAGAAGATGGGTTCTCATCGGCCATCGACCCATGATTTGATCCATAACATTTTAAAAACCCTTCAATCCCAGGTGGTGAAAATCGTGGTCAATGACCTGAAGGAAAATACCTACTACGCCTTGATCTACCTCAACCGAGGAGGGGAGGAGATCATTATCGACTCCCGTCCCAGTGATGCCATGGCCATCGCTCTGGCTGTGGACGCCCCAATCTTCGTATCCGAACAGGTCATCGAAAAAGCCCGAACCATCGATATGGAGAAAGAAGGAGATCATCTCAAGGAGTGGCTGGAAAGTCTCAATCCCGACGACTTTAAATTTAAGGCCTGATTTCAGAATGACGCTAAGCGCTTAGCGCTATGCGCAGAGCGTAAATGAAGGTGGTTATTCAGACCGGCAGGACAGTAGAGACCATTCGGATTGGAAAGAGCATCGGAAAGCGACTTCTGCCCGGGGATGTCGTAGCATTGGTGGGTGAATTGGGGGCGGGAAAGACGCAATTCATCAAAGGACTCGCCGCGGGGGCGGGAATTAGGAATCCGGCTTATATCTCAAGCCCTTCCTTTACCCTGATTAACGAATACCCGGGAAAGATGACCTTTTACCATGTTGATCTTTTTCGGCTCGGCGAGGAGAAGGAAGCTGAAGAGTTAGGCCTGGAAGACTATTTCCAAAGCAAGGGGATCACGGCCATCGAATGGGCGGACAAAATCCCCTCCCTCCTCCCGAAGGAGCTTCTGCTCATCCGTATTGCTTACGCAGGAAGGAATAGAAGGTCTTTGGAAATCATTGGAAAGGGAAAGCGCTACGAAGACCTGGTAAAAGAACTTTCTGAGTTCGGAATGCGGAATTCGGAATGCGGAGTAATCTAATGCACAACTCAGAGTGTGGGTTGTGGAGTAAGAGGTTTGTATTCCGCATTCTGCAATCCGCGACCCACATTTAAAAAGTGAGGCTTGTGAATGGCACGGGTCGTTCAAAAATATGGCGGCACCTCTGTCGGGGACATCGATCGAATCAAAAATGTCGCCAGGAGGGTCGTCAACAGTAGAAACCAAGGTCACGAGGTGGTGGTCGTCGTCTCTGCGATGGCCGGAGAAACGGATAAACTCATCCGCTTGGCCCATGAGGTCACGCCCAACCCTGACGAAAGAGAAATGGACGTGCTCATCTCGACGGGAGAGCAGGTCTCCATCGCGCTACTTGCCATCGCTCTCAAAGACATGGGAGCGCAGGCAAAGTCCTATCTCGGGTTCCAGATTAAGATCGCCACGGACAGCGCTTTCGGCAAAGCCCGAATTACGGGCATTGAATCGGAGAAGATACTAAGCGACCTGAAGAACGGGCGGGTCGTGGTGGTAGCAGGGTTCCAGGGGGTGGATGAATTAGAAAATATCACGACCCTTGGTCGGGGAGGATCCGACACCACGGCCGTTGCAGTCGCGGCCGCTCTGAAAGCAGATGTTTGTGAGATCTACACCGACGTTGACGGAGTCTATACGACCGATCCCAATATCTGCTCCAAGGCAAGGAAGTTGTCCAAGATCTCCTACGATGAGATGCTGGAGATGGCCAGCCTCGGAGCGAAGGTATTACAGATCCGATCTGTTGAGTTTGCCAAGAAATACGATGTCCCCATTCATGTCAGGTCATCTTTTAACGATAATCCTGGTACAATCGTCTGCAAGGAGGACAGAGAGATGGAAAGGGTTGTGGTTTCGGGTGTGACGTACAACAAAAATGAAGCGAAGATAGAGATCATGCGTGTTCCCGATGTCCCCGGGATGGCGGCAAAACTCTTCAAGCCCATCGCCGACGCGGACATTGTCGTGGACATGATTATTCAAACCTCCAGCACCGAGAAAGGCTGCGCCGATTTGGCGTTCACTGTCCCCAAATCCGACTTCGCAAAGACCCTCCAGATCGTCAAAAACACGATTAAGGAGTTGGGCGGGAAAGAGGTCAAGTCCAACGAAGATATTGCAAAGGTATCCATTGTGGGGGTAGGCATGAGGAGCCATTCCAATGTGGCCTCCCAAATGTTCTCTGCCTTGGCGAAAGAGGGAATCAATATTCAAATGATTTCCAGCTCGGAGATTAAAATCTCCTGCGTGATTGATTCCAAGTATACAGAATTAGCCGTCCGGGCTCTCCACGACGCTTTCGAATTGGATAAGTCTGTTATTTCAGAAGAACGATAAACAACGAACTCAAGACGATGAACGACGAACAATGAACTTTGAACAATGAATCAATACATTTGCTCATCGTTTATCGTACAGTGTTCATCGCTCATAGTTCGTCGTTTAATCAAGGAGAGTTTCATTTGAAGCCATCCGATTCTGTAAAAATCTACGACACCACACTCCGCGATGGGTCCCAGGCAGAAGACATCTCTTTTTCTGTCGAGGATAAAGTTCGAATCGCCCAAAAGCTGGATGAATTGGGCGCCCACTACATCGAGGGGGGATGGCCTGGTTCCAATCCAAAGGACCTCCAGTTCTTTCAGGAAATCAAATCGGTTCCCCTTTCTCTTGCGAAGATCGTCGCCTTCGGAAGCACCTGCCGGGCAGGAATTCTGCCGAAAAATGATCCAAACATCCGGGCCCTAATCGAGGCTGGCACAAAGGTGGTGACGATCGTAGGGAAGTCCTGGGATATCCATCCCCTCGAAGCGCTAAGAATTACTCTTGATCAGAATCTCGAAATCATCTACAGCTCAATTCAGTTCCTCAAGGAGTGCGCCGAGGAAGTGATGTTTGATGCCGAGCATTTCTTCGATGGGTTCAAAAACAACCCCCAGTATAGCCTCTCCACCCTGAAGGCAGCCCAGGAAGCCAAGGCGGATTGGATCGTCTTATGTGATACGAATGGGGGGACCTTCCCCGGCGAGATCCAATCCATCGTCCAAGAGGTAAGAAACAAGATTTCGGTTCCCCTGGGCATTCATGTCCATAATGATACCGAGATGGCAGTAGCCAACACAATCCTGGCGGTCAAAGAAGGTGTCAGGATGGTTCATGGCACGATTAACGGCTACGGGGAACGATGCGGGAATGCCAACCTCTGTTCCGTCATCCCCAATCTCAAACTGAAAATGGGAATTGATTGTGTCACAGACGACCAGTTGAAAAAGATCGTCGAGGTCTCTCGCTTCGTCTCGGAGTTGGCCAACCTGCCCCATAACAAATATCTTCCTTATGTGGGGGAAAGCGCTTTTGCTCACAAGGGCGGTGTGCATGTCAGCGCGATCCGAAAAAAGGATGCCACGTACGAACACATCTCCCCTGAACGCGTCGGAAATCGCCGGAGGGTCCTTATCTCCGACCTCTCCGGCGAATCGAACATCCTTTACAAAGCGGGTGAGTTCAAAATCGATTTGGAGAGCAAAGATCCGAAAGTGAGAAGGATCCTCGACGACTTGAAACGCCTCGAGAGCGAAGGTTTCCAGTTTGAAGGAGCTGAAGGCTCTTTTGAGATTCTTATCAAGAAAGCGCTCGGGCAACATAAAAGGTTTTTCGAACTGATGGGATTCCGGGTCATTGTGGAAAAGAAGACCGAGGAAGAAACCCTTTCAGAAGCCACCATCATGGTTCGGGTAGGGGATCAAGTGGAGCATACAGCAGCCGTTGGAAATGGTCCGGTCAATGCTCTGGACAATGCCCTACGAAAGGCATTGGAAAAATTCTATCCTGAACTGAAAGAAGTGAATCTGCTCGACTACAAAGTCAGGATCCTTTCCACCAAAGATGGAACCAGAGCCCAAACGAGGGTTTTGATCGAATCGTGGGATGGGAAATCGAAATGGGGGACAGTGGGAGTTTCCGAAAACATCATTCAAGCAAGCTGGCAAGCCTTGGTAGACTCGATCGACTACAAGCTCATGAAAGAAGAAGAATGACCACTATTTCGGATTTCGGAATGCGGATTTCGAAATGGGAATGCAAAAACTGAAATCTCTTCGTTCTCTTCTCAATCCACCATCCACAATCCGCGATCCGAAATGTTTAAAATACTTTTCCCTTTCCCAGCAGTGGGTTCTCTTGGGTATCGCCCTTCTCATCCTCGGCAGTCTCTACTTCGGTTTTCTTTATCACCCTCCCTCCCCCTTCCCAGAAGAATCGGTGAAAGAAGTCGTCGTCGAAGTCTCGGGAGAAGTTCGAAGGCCCGGGGTCTATCTTTTCGAGAACCCCCCTACCTTGAGAGAGGCCGTTGACCGGGCAGGAGGTCTGAAGGAAACTGCCCGGTTCGATATCCCATCATCCTCAGAGAGTCTGGAAACAGGGACACTTCTCGTCGTCACGAAAGAATCTTCTCAAATCGCTCCTCTTCGTCGTTTATCAAAGGAAAAACATGAGGAGATGAACCAACAGGGGATAAAGATAAAAATCAGCAGGATGGCTGCTAATAAGTTGCTCGCTTTTTCCGTACCTCTCGATCTCAATCGAGCATCGGCGGAAGACCTTTGCTTGATACCTGGGATCGGAGAATCCTTAGCGCAGGAAATGATCGCTTATAGGGATAGAAGAAAAGGTTTTCGATCCGTTGAGGATTTAAGAAATGTGAAAGGGATCGGAGAAAAGAAATACCAGAACCTTAAAGGTTTTTTTATTACCGAGTATAAAGGAATTCAAAATTGAATTGACATCGCCGTTAGAAAATTTCCCCTCGCCCCTCTTTGTCAAAGAGGGGTAATGCCTCCCTTTGGCGTCTTTTTCCTGCCGGAGGCAGGTAAAGGAAGGGGGGAAGGAAAATTTGGAAACCCCTACCTGGTAAATTCGATGGGCTGGGAACAGGCATCTCCGCCTGCGTTGTAATCGTAAACCATCCGGGCACCATAGTCTGCGCCTATGGTCATAATTCCCAACAATACCAAAAGCAGAAAGAAAAATAGCAATCTTTTTTTCTTTGGAAAGGGCTTCGCGATCACCGCCCAGATGGCTAAGCCAAAGCTTACGCCAAGTGTTGCCAGCATCAACTCTTTATGGCGTTCCAAAAGATTTTGTCGAACCGAGCGCGAGACCATCACTCCTTCTCCCCCATAAAGGCCCGTTCCCACAGCGGCCCCCGCGGCAAGGGTACCCACGATGAGCAATAAGAACGCAGCATTCGAAAACGTTTGGTTGCGGAAAATCCAAGAGAGAAAGTAGAAGAGTGTAGCACCCACCAAGAATGCAATAGGAAAATGAACTACCAAGGGGTGGATATTTTGAAGGTGCTGCACTCCTGGGAGAATGATCTCGAACATAGGCATCACTTGATGGATTCGACAGTCAAAAAGTTGCTTCCGCCGCTCATATAAGTCTTGCCGGTGATAGAGGCCGTACGCCCCATCTTGTCCATCACCCCTTTGGGTAAAGCGGCCTTGTCTTTGTTGGGCAATAAGACATAGACCTTACCGGTTTTTTCCTCAAGTAGCCCTGCCGGAATCCCAGCCTTAACGCAGTCGATGGCACACTGCCGATGACTCTCGCCTTTTGCTCCCATCAAGGCATAGCAGTAAGTGTCGATCACCTCACCTTTGACTGTCACCGTTTCAGCTGCAAAGGCTGGAAGTACCACACTCATAACCATAAAGAAGTTTGCTAAGACACCGACAATTATTATTTTTCGCATTGTATTCTCCTCCTTTCTTCCTTAATACCCTCCGCTCGCACATTTCAACCCCGTTGCGATTCTCCCCTCTGATCATCACCTCCTTTTGCTGATCTCTGAATCTTCCAATTATTAATACAAGCGCATTAAATGCTTCAGCATGGTAGCCGCCTCACACTCCCCTCTCCCTGCGGGGAAGAGGGATAGGCGAGGGGCGATTCAATCAAATGTACGGATACCTAACGTGTTTGTATTAGCAACAAGATACAAACGATGAATTCATAAATGAATAGGGTAAATACTGTATTTGATGCTGAAACATACTGTATTTTTTGCACGATCACTCATCACTTATCTGTCCAATCGCCTTCTCCAATTCCCTGCCACATCCGGCGAGATGACTCATTTCCTTTCTTGAGAAAACCCCGCGAGGGTTTTTCCTGAGCAAACTACTTTGAAGACGGCTTGGGCACCCGCTGAAGATTCCGAAATCTCGGCAAAAAATACGAACTTTTTCATCTCAAAATAAGGGAAAATACCATATTGACATATTTACCTTTTTCTCATAAATTCATAAGAAACTCGATTCCCTATTTCTTGGCCACATTTTTTGGTTTGAATTACCGAGACATTAGTGGAGGGATCACAACGGTCTCCTCCAATAGGTTGATTCGGGGGATAACCGACCAAACGGAGGGATCTTAGCGGTTCGATGGCAGCCTGATGAAAAGGGAGACTATTCATATAAAGGAGTTGATCAGCGACCTTCAGGATTTTTACTTCCTCTCCTTTCAGGGCCTTTTGGGTTTGGTGAAAAGGCCCTTTTACTCGAAGGATGTTATTGAACAGATGGACTATTCCGGAGCAGGTTCGTTTTTCATCATTCTTCTCATCTCCCTTTTTATCGGGATGGCACTCTCCCTCCAGCTTTCTGCCGAGCTTTCGGCCATGGGATTCAAAATGTATATCGGAAAGATCGTGGGCGTTTCGATCATCCGGGAGATCGGACCCGTGTTGACCGCACTGGTATTTGCGGGTCGAGTGGGTTCTGGTGTGGCGTCCGAATTGGGATCCATGGTCCTCGGGCATCAAGTCGATACGCTCAGAGTTTTTGGCGTCGACCCGCTAAGAAAGTTGGTCACCCCAAGGATAATCGGATCGCTGATCATGCTCCCAGCCCTGACCATTATAGGAGACACTTTTTCAATCTTAGGAGGCTACTACATCGCCGTGTTCGTGAGCCATCAGAGCGGTTCGGTCTACTGGAGTTCGATTCGGGACGTGCTTAATTTTGAGAATGTTCTGTCGGGCTTTATCAAGCCCTTCATCTTTGGATACCTGACCGCATGCATCAGCTGTTATATGGGACTCTCCACAAAAGGTGGAGCCATAGGCCTCAGGCGGTCAACAACCAAGGCTGTGGTCGCATCGTTTATCATGATCATTGTCTCCGACTTTATCCTCACAAGGGTATTATTTTATATCTTGGGTTTTTCATTATGATTGTATTCGACCGAGTCTCATTTTCTTACGGGATACAGCAAGTCTTGAAAGGTGTCAGTTTTTCCATCCCTTTCAATGAAAGGGTAGCCATTCTTGGAGGAAGTGGGGACGGGAAGACAACGCTGCTCAAACTCATCGTTGGACTTTTGAGATCCGATTCTGGAAGAATTGTCGTTGATGGGGAGGACATCACGGATAAAAAGGAGGACGAGCTCAGGAAAATCAGAACGAAATTCAGTATTGTTTTCCAGGAAGGGGCCCTTTTTGACTCCCTCAACGTAAAGGAAAATGTCGCCTTTGGTTTGAGGGAATACTCGAAAATGACCGAAGAGGAGATCGATAAGAAAGTGAGAGAACTACTTGGGGAGGTGGGTCTGGAGCACGCAATCGAACTGATGCCCGAAGAGCTGAGCGGTGGCATGCTTAGAAGGGTTGCCATTATGAGGTCCGTGGCAGCTTTCGATCCCAAGATGTTTCTGTACGACGAGGCGACCACCGGGCTCGACCCAGTGAATGCGGATATTATATGCAAGTTGATCCTCGATTTGACTAAGGGTGGAAAAGGCTTTATTATCGTCACCCACAAGGTTTTCGATGCTCTCAGGCTGGCGGAAAGATTTATGTTTCTAAAAAACGGCTCGATCCTATTTGACGGAAACAGAGACCAGTTGATGCAGTCGTCCATCCCGGAGATCCGCGTATTTCTGACTGAGCTAAATCCCCCCTTGCCGGCATCTTCCTAAAAAAGGGGGAGGTTAACCATTGAGGAGACTAAAATGTTCGATATCAAAAAGCAGCTTAGATGGTCAATACTAAAGGCCGGTCTGGTGATCACGATTGCGTCTTTAGCGCTGTTGGTGGCCGTGTTTTTTGCGGGAAACATCGAGAAAATATTTTCACCAAAAACCGAGTTGAAAGCAGAGTTTCGGGATGTCAGAGGGTTAAGAAAGGGTGCCCCTGTCTGGATATTCGGTACAGAGGTAGGCTCGGTGAGAAACATCCATTTGGACCCAGTCCGCGGAGCCATTGTAACCATTTCTATTAAGAAGGACGCCCTGAGGTTTCTCAAAAAAGACTCTCAAGCAAGTATTCTGACCATGGGACTTTTGGGCGACAAATACATTGAACTCAGTGCCGGCTCTCCACAGGCAGCGCCACTCCAACCCCACGAACTGATCAAGGGAACGGAGGCAATCCAATTCTCCCAGATCATCGAGATCACTTCCATAGCCATCGGGAAAATGGGCGACTTCATAGACAAACTCGACATCCTTGTGACGAGAATGGAAAAGGGGGAAGGAACCGTTGCTAAGTTTTTCACCGACCCTGCCATCTATAATAATCTAAAGAAGTCCACAGAAACCCTTGCTCTGCTATTAGAAGACATCAAAAATTCTGAGGGCACCTTGAAGATGCTCATCGATGACCCCTCTCTCTACAAAAAAACCGTAACGACGATCTCATCGATCGAAGAATTTAGCAGAAAACTGAATGAGGGCTCCGGGACGTTGAAGAAACTGATTGAAGACCCTGAATTGTACGGCAACCTCAATCAGGCGGCCTCACGGCTCTCCTCTATCTTGGGAGGTATAGAAAAGGGCAAAGGCATGGCAGGAGCCTTACTCAGCGATGAAGAACTTGCAAAGGAGCTGCGAGATCTCCTTCTGGAGCTTAGGAAATTGAGCTCCGAATTGGAGGGCCTGGCGAAAGATATCAAAGAACACCCAAAGAAATACTTTAAATTCAGCGTATTTTAAACCCATCGCAGCCTTAGTCACTAAGGCAACCATCAAATAAAGAAAACTGTCCCCGCCTACCGGCCCCGGTCCCTACCGAGGGCGGGGCGTGCCCTGAACCTAAAAAGATCTCAAAAAAAAAGATTGATATAGGGATGGCGAGATGTTTAAAATGGAAAGAGCCCATGAAGGAAGGGGCTAAGCGGGCTAAGCCTACAACCTTATCATATCGAAATCCAATCACCGACCTGCCGACAGGCCCTGAACCTAGTCCCGCGTCTCGCGGGATACAGGGCAGGCAGCGGAAATGATCAGCATACTGGAATATGATTCCAAAAGGAGGGAGACATGGGACGAATAACATTTCGAATGATGCCTATTCTTTTTTTCAGTTTGGTCTTTATTTCTGCTGCTTCAGCCCAGGTCTGTGTGGAATGTCATAAAAAGATTACACCTAATATTGTCTCGGACTGGCAACTGAGCAAGCATCATCAGAATAAGATTGACTGTTCAGATTGCCATGGCGATCAACACAAAACGGCTCAAGATGTGGCAAAGGCAAAAATTCCCACTCCCGATACGTGCGGAGCGTGCCATGAAGCCCGGGTGAAACAATTCAAAAGCGGGAAGCATGCTATTGCATGGGCAGCGATGAAGGCAATGCCTACCGTGCACTGGCAACCCATGGAATTGATCGAAGGCATGAAGGGCTGCGGAGGATGCCATAAAATTGGGCTGAAGAGCGAAACGGACATAAAGGAATTAAAACAGGAAGGCGCAGGATTTGGCCTGGCCTCCTGCGACGCCTGCCATACCCGACATACTTTCTCCGTTCAGGAAGCGAAGCAACCCCAGGCCTGCCAGACCTGCCACACGGGGTTCGACCATCCACAATGGGAGATGTATTCTGGCTCGAAACATGGGGTTCGATATATGCTTAAGCAAATCAAGATGCTTCCTTCAACCATTTCCGCCCCCGCCTGTCAGACCTGCCATATGCAGGACGGAAATCACGGCGTGCTCACCGCCTGGGGATTTCTTGCCGTGAGACTCCCCATGCCAGAGGACAAGCAGTGGGCCGCTGACCGTGCAACAATTCTACAGGCCCTTGGGGTTCTCGACCCTGAAGGGAAACCAACTGCCCGCTTAGACGTGGTGAAGGCGGCAAATGTGGCCCGGCTGACCCAGGAAGATTGGCAGAAAGAGCGCGATAAGATGGTTAAGACATGTAACCGATGTCACTCTATCAATTTTGCTAAAGCAGAGCTGGCAAAAGGCGATGCGACGATTAAATACGCAGATCGTCTCATGGCAGAGGCAATCCGGACAGTAGCCAGTCTTTACAAAGAGGGCATCCTTCCCAAACCCAAAAACTATGCTTATCCATTTCCGGACTTGCTCACCTTTTCTGATGCCCCGACCGTCATCGAACAAAAACTGTTTGTCATGTTTCTCGAACACCGAATGAGGACATTCGAAGGGGCATTTCATGCGAACCCGGATTATACCTTCTGGTATGGCTGGAGCGAGATGCAGAGGGACCTAACGGAGATTAAGGAAATGGCGGCGGAAATGCGCGAAATGGCAAAAAAGAAGTAAAATTCATCGACGTTTGATGTCGGTGGCATCCCCTCTCTTGTAACCCCCTTCATCCCCCCTTATCTTAAGGGGGGGCACACACGAGGGTTGAGTGAAACGGACTTAGAGAGGGCGAGGATGAAATGGAGGCTTAGAAATGTTCGCTCAACAATATCCGGAGCGCCTGAAACGATGCAGCCGATTGATGAAAGAAGCAGGCCTCAACGTTCTCTTGCTCACGAAGCCTTCGAATATGTTCTACCTGACGGGTGACGGGAGACTCTGCTCATATGCCATGATCACCCAGGATGGGAAGGTAGCTCTGGGCGTCCCGCAAACCGATGTCACGGATGTTCAACAGCTCGCCCACTTCGATCATATCGTAGGCTTCGATGACGAAGTAGGGATGATCCACTCCATTGCCCACAACTTTGAATATTTTGGAATCAATGAGGGGACGGTGGGTCTGGAGTACACTTTTCTTACCCAATCCATGATGGGTATGCTGACGCATCCCCATGCGAAACCCCCTGGAATAAGCGTCAAAGACTGCACCCACCTGTTATCTGCTCTTCGTATCATTAAGGATAAGGAGGAGATCAAGCGAATCAAAGCCGCAGCAAAAATAGCTGTAAAGGGAATGAAAGCAGCCGTAAAGGCTTTGAGACCAGGGATGACGGAGAGCCAGGTGGCGGCTAAAGCGGAGTATGCCATGCGACGGGCCGGTGCGGAGGAATTCTGGCGCACTTACGTCTCTTCTGGCCCGCGCACGAATATTGCCCATGGTCTTCCAACACTTCGCAAATTGCAGGCCGGCGATCTGGTGATGATCGACATTCATCCTATTGTCAACGGTTATAGTGCGGATATCTGCAGGACGGTGTGTGTAGGTAAACCGACGGCCGAGCAGCAGACCGTCTACGATCTCTACCTGAGAGCTCAGCAAACCACCATCGCCAAGGTGAAGACGGGAGTTGGAATGGTTGAGTTGGAAAAGAATCTTCATGAAGTGATAAAAGGGGGTGGACATGGCGGCCACATCTTTGGACCACCGATCCACGGCGTGGGTATAGAATTCGAAGAATCTCCTCTGCCGCCTGGCCACGCTTTCTTCCATGGAGAAAAAGAACCATCTCCTCTGGAGACGAACGTGGTGATTGCCGTGGGTAATTGCGGGTTATACACTGGTCCATGGGGTATTCGCGTAGAAGATACTGTGGTGGTGGGTCCAAACGGACCGATTCTTCTTACCGAGTATCCCCGGCAACTGGAGAAATAGATGTGAATAGCTCCGGGGGAAGTGAGGAGCTGCATGCCCTGATTCATGTCGATCCGGTAGAATGGTTTTGTACGGGCGGTCCTCTGTGGCCGCCCAATCAGGAGCCCACTCAGAGACTCCCCTACATTTCTCCCCCCAAAGGGGAGAGTGATGGTGAGTGGGGGAAACAGGGGATACTTATGGACGAGAAAAAATTTCAAGACATCATTCAGTTTGCCATTGAAAAAGAGATCGACACTCATGATTTATACACCATGTGTGGTCAGATAGCCAAATATTCTGGAGCGAAAGAGCTTTTTGAGGAATTAGCCAAAGAGGAAGAAGGGCACCGCAAATTGCTTGAGAATCTCTCGATAGAGAAGGTTGCTCAGGCGAAGCTCGAACCGATCCCTGACCTCGAGATCAGCGATTATTTAATCGAAGTGAAGTGCATGCCTAATAGCTCATATGCCGATATCCTTCGACTTGTGATGAAGAATGAGGAACACTCTGTCAAGCTTTATAACGACCTGAAGGAATCATGTAAGGTTGAAGAACTGAACAAGGTCTTTGCTCTTCTATCTCAGGAGGAGGCTAAGCATAAACTGAAATTCGAAAAAATCTATGACGAGGAAATATTGAAATAACTTGTTTGAACCAAAAGTGTAGGAGGCGCCCGTGGAGGAAAATAAAAAATCATCTGAAAAACTGTCCCCCTGGTGGAGAAGGTCTGTCATCATCGTCTTGGTGATCGGGTTTGCCGTCTTGATCTGGATGTCCATTAGAGTCTACGAGGATGCCCCACCCATTCCCGAAAAGGTTGTGGGCCCAAACGGGGAAGCGGTCTTCACCCGCGAAGAGATCGTAACTGGTCAAGAAGTCTTCCTGAAGTACGGATTGATGGAAAACGGGACCATCTGGGGGCACGGAGCCTATCTCGGGCCTGATTTTTCCGCCGAGTATCTTCACACGCTTGCCATGGATACGAGCATCCACCTTGCAAAACAGAATTATGATCGCGAGTGGCTGGACCTCACATTGACCGAACGGGCCGCCGTCAACGCAGAAGTCCAGCAGTTGTTGAAACAAAATCGCTATAACCCGCAGACAAAGACATTAACCTTCACCCTTCCTGAAGTAATGTCTTACGGAAACCAAATAAGAAAGTGGACGGAATACTTTGCACAACCCCTGTTAAATCGAGGCTTGCTGATCAACCACATCAAGAATCCAAAAGAAATCGAACAACTCACCGCTTTCTTTGCCTGGACCGCATGGGCCTCTGCATCAAATCGTCCTGGGAAATCATTTTCTTACACAAATAATTTTCCCTACGACCCCAAGGTCGGAAATACACCCACTGGTGATGCGGTTCTCTGGAGCGCCCTGAGCCTTATGACCCTCCTTATCGGGACAGCCGTGGTCCTCTTTTCCTTCGGCAGATTCAATTTTCTCGGCTGGAAAGGTGGGGGCGAACATATCCATCCTCAAATGATCCCTGGGGAAGCCGCCGAAAGCCAAAAAGCGACGATAAAGTATTTTGCTGTCGTCGCTTTGCTATTTTTAGCGCAGGTCCTCGTCGGAGGAGCAACCGCTCACTACCGTGCTGATCCAGGAAGTTTTTATGGCATTAATCTATCCTCGTTCTTTCCTGGCAATATCTTTCGCACCTGGCATTTGCAATTAG
Organism: uncultured delta proteobacterium; assembly: GCA_963765435.1. Classification (GTDB taxonomy): domain Bacteria; phylum Desulfobacterota; class BSN033; order BSN033; family UBA1163; genus UBA1163. The sequence continues at coordinate 291,999 of CAVXWK010000001.1, read as the reverse complement.
CCATCTTTTGGATAGCCACCGGCTATATCGCAGGAGGGCTGTTTCTCGCCACCTCCTTGGGAGGAAGGGAACCAAAAGGGCAAACCCAATGGATCAACGTTCTCTTCGTGGCACTGGTCATCGTCGTCTTCGGCAGTCTCCTGGGTGAGATGTTTGGCGTCTATCAACGCCTTGGGAAACTCTGGTTCTGGTTTGGACATCAGGGGTGGGAATACCTCGACCTGGGTCGTGCCTGGCAGGTCTTGTTGGCCATCGGCCTGATCCTTTGGCTCGTCTTGGTTTTCAGAGGGATTGCCCCTGCAAGAAAGAATCCGGAGGAACGTGAGATCTCCACCCTTTTCTTATTAGCCGCTCTTGCCATTCCTCTGTTTTATCTCCCCGCCATGTTCTTCACCAGTACGAGCCACTTTACGGTGGTGGACAACTGGCGTTTTTGGATCATCCATCTGTGGGTGGAGGGTTTCTTTGAGCTCTTTGTCACAACCATGGTGGCTGTCCTCTTCTACAAGCTGAGAATGGTCACCCGGCTCACAGCAACCCGCGTCATTTACTTGGATGCCATTCTCTTTCTCGGGGGCGGAATTATCGGTACGGCTCATCACTGGTATTGGACAGGGCAGTCAAACGTAACGATGGCCTTTGCCGCCACTTTCTCCGCTATGGAGGTCGTACCCCTGACGCTGCTGACACTGGATGCCTGGGACTTCATCAGGTTGTCCAAGGGGAAATGCGACATCTGCGGCAAAGAAATCTCTATCCCTCACAAATGGACCTTCTATTTCATGATGGCGGTGGGATTCTGGAACTTCGTCGGGGCCGGCATATTCGGGTTTCTCATCAACCTTCCCATTGTCAGCTATTTCGAGGTCGGCACGATACTTACTCCCAATCACGGCCATGCGGCAATGATGGGCGTCTTCGGAATGTTTGCTATCGCATTCATGGTTTTCGCCACTCGGCAGGTATTGCCCGATGAGGAATGGAGACAGGTGGAAAAATATATCCGAGTCTCCTTCTGGGGGCTGAATATCGGCCTGGCGGGCATGGTGGTTTTAAATCTCTTTCCTGGAGGAGTGCTCCAGTTTTTCGATGTATTGAAGAACGGATATTGGCATGCGAGAGGTCCTGAGTTTCTAAATGCTCGCATCACCACTCTGATTGAGTGGATGCGCTTGCCGGCGGATGCCGTTTTCATTCTGTTGGGCGTGGTTCCTTTACTCATTTCAGCAGGACTCACCTATCGATTCGTGAGAAGATGATGGGCGAAAGGAGGGACGACATGAGAAAGATATTGGTTGCCATTGATGGCTCAGAGGGCGCTTCCAGAGCAGTGGACTATACGGGCAAGCAGTTTGCGGGAATCAGCGATTTGCACATCACCCTTTACCATGTCTCTCCAGGGGTTCCTCCGGAGCTGTGGGATGACGGGCATATCCTGAATGAAGAGGAAAAGACGGCCCGAAGAAAAGTTCTCGACAAGTGGCTGGCCAACCAACAGGCTAAGATCGAGTCTGTTTTTCAGCCCGTGATTGAGAGCCTCACGCAAAGAGGGATCAACCCGAAGCAGATAGAAACGAAGTCGGTTTCCGAGTCCGTTAAAAACACGGCGGAATGCATTCTGGCCGAAGCCAAGGCGGGGGGATATCAGACTCTGATTATCGGACGTTGCGGTGCCTCGGCTACGGCACACGCTCTCATGGGAAGCATTGCGAACAAGATCACCAGTCGAGGAGCAGGAATAGCCGTCTGCCTGGTGGGATAGTTAACCTCGGTAAAAGCAGACAACAAAACGGAGTCCGAACATGAAGTGTTACCGTAAGATTTCTCGCCCTGTTGTTCAAAGATCTTTTTACGCTTAAAATGACCGATTGATGAAGCCTCTTTTGAATACCCATGTTTTGACCCTCTTTTTCCTATCCATCATTTGTGTTCCTGCGGTTTCGCACTCCAACCCTGAATATGCTCAACAGACGGGGTTTGAGTGTAAGGTCTGTCATGTGGATGCCACAGGAGGAAAACTGACAAAGAATGGAGAAGCCTTCAGAAAAGATCTGAAAGCGAAAGGCTACTATCGTCCTCTCAGTACAATTCAAAAAGTGGTCCGGTTGATCGTCGGATACGTCCATCTTCTGATGGCCATTGCCTGGTTTGGAACTATCCTATACGTCCATATATTGCTGAAACCGGCGTATGCGGCAAAAGGTCTTCCAAAAGGGGAACTAATCCTCGGGTGGCTTGGAATCGTTGTCCTTTCGATTACAGGAACGCTGTTAACGGTCTCTCGAATCCCAGCATGGAAAATGTTCTATACCACAAGATTTGGAATTTTATTGAGCGTGAAGATATTCCTGTTCGCGATCATGGTAGCGACGGCCTTCATCGTGACATTTGTGATTGGGCCTAAAATCAGGAAACAAAGGACTTCCATTCCCCCTCAACCAAAGGCCATAATGACCTTCGATGACCTCCGACATTTTGACGGTACAGAGAATAGACCAGCCTATTTCGCTTACAAAGGCAAGGTCTATGATGTATGTCTGAGTAAGTTTTGGAAAGGAGGGACCCACTTCAAAAAGCATCAGGCAGGCAATGACTTGACAGATCTTCTTAAGATAGCCCCTCATGGGGAAGAAAAGATACGGCTGATGCCCGAGATAGCCGAGCTGACGCCAGTTGAAACAAAACTTAAAAAACCGGCACACGAAAAAGTTTTCTATTTCATGGCTTACATGAATTTAATTTTCGTCTTCCTGATCACCCTTGTTATTGCCCTCTGGCGATGGTGGTAGGCACAATTTTAGATTTCAGGTTGAATAAGGAATCGGTAATATTTCCTTTCCTCTCCAGAACTAACAATCTTTCCAGCCTCGTCGGCCAACGCGATGGGATCAATCGCTGAGGCCATCACATCCTTTCTTTCAGCTCCATGGCCTCGAAGACCAAATTAATCACTTGATCGAAGTTGAAAGGTTTGGCGATGCTGAGATCAATCCCGCTTTCGCTCAACTTTTCTCTATCCAGCTCCACCCCCCATCCGGTGATCATGGCGATGGGGACTTTGGGATTGATCGCCTTGATCGTCTTTCCCACTTCCCATCCAGAGACCTTCGGCATTCCCAGGTCTGTGAAAACCAAATCAAACGGCTCAGATCTGAACCGTTCAATTCCTTCTTCCCCGTTGGAGGCAACTGCCACTTGATGACCTTTGGCTTTCAGCATTCGGGAGAGAACATCTCGGACAGAATCCTCATCGTCGATCACCAGGATCCGCGCTTGTCGCGACTCCTTGACCGGGGTGACCTCTTTCGCAACGGCCTCTTCTTCCCCATATCCTGTCGGCAGGTGAATGACAAAACTCGTCCCCTTTCCTAATTGGCTTTCGATCAGGATTTCGCCTCCATGACGCTTGATGATTCCGTAGGAAACGCTCATTCCCAACCCGGAATTCGTCACGCCCTTTGTGGTGAAAAATGGGTCAAAAATCCTCCTTTTCACCTCCTCGGTCATTCCGATTCCTGTATCCGCGATCCTCACTTCCACCCAATCCTCTGCTTGGGGTTGCGTGGTGATAGTCAGCTTACCCCCGTTAGGCATCGCATCAACCGCATTGAAAAAGATATTGGTCAGCACCTCCCTCAGTTCAGAAGGATTCCCCATAATCATGGGGATATCTCCCAGGTGAGTTGTCAATCCAACCTGTATCCCCTTTTTTTGTGTCTGATCCCTCCAACGGGGTTGAGTAATGTTCACGACTTCCATGATGATTTCGTTGAGAGAAAGGGTGACAAACTCTCTGTCCCTTCTCACGCCCGTAAATTCCTGCATCCGGCGGACCGTCTCCGCGCCGTCCTTCGAGGAGCGCTCGATGACCCTTAAGCCTTCACGAACTTCTTCAGGGCTCAGGTGATCCAACTGATGGAGGAGGAGCTGAATGTTCCCTAGAACGACAGCCAAGACGTTATTAAAATCGTGAGCCACGCCACTGGCCATCTCTCCCATGGCTCTTAATTTCTCAGCCTGGACGATCTGGTCCTGGGCCTGTTTTAATTCCTGCAGCGTCTGTTTCAGATCGGAGAAAAGCTGAGCATTTTCAATCGAGATGCTCATCTGGCTCGCAAAAGAAGAGAGCGTCTTCAAATCTTCTTCATCGAACGCGTTGAGCTCGTCGCTCTCAATGTCTAAAACCCCGAACAACTGATCCCTCACCCTAAGTGGAAAGGTTGCCTGCGACTTGATGCAAGGTCCCACAGGAATGTATCGGGAATCCTTGGAAACATCGGGGACATAAACGAGTTCACCGGTTTTGGCCGCCCAGCCCACAATACCATCGATTCCAACTCTAAATTTGAATTTCTTGATCTCCTCCAGATTTCCGCCGATGAGTTGCTTCATATAGAGCTCGTCCCTTTCTCTATCCAAGAGAAGAATTCCGCAGGCGGTGTATCCCAAACGCTCTTTGAGAAGCTCCAACGCCTTTTTCAACAAATCGTCAAGATCCAGGGTAGAGGAAAGGGTTTTCCCCATCTCGTAGAGGGTGGTCAGCTGTTTGATCTTCGCCAAGGAATCCTCATAGAGTTTGGCATTTCCAATAGCAATGGCTGCCTGATGGGCAAAGTTGTACAGAAGATCGATCTCTTTTTGCTGAAAATGGACTTCAGGATTAGCAGAACAAATCACCATCGTCCCGATAATCATCTCCCTGACGATTAAAGGCACGCCCAAACCTTCTTTAATATGATAGGAATCTAATGCTTCTAATCGGTTAGCATGGTGCTCATAATCCTTATAGACGACGGGGGACTTCTTGGCAATCACCTCCGCTGACACGCCACCCCCGGGTTGAGAAACTTCCATTCCAATAAACGACTCGGGCAATCCATGAACAATCGCAATGGAATAATTCTGCTTTCGATTGTCCCAGAGGGAAATGGCTCCTGAGTCGCCACCCAAGAGCTCCACGGCGCTCTCCACGATTTTCTGAAGAATCACTTTTAACTCAAGTTTCGAGGCAATCTCCTGGCTGATCGAATAGAGCGTCTTCAGCTCTTCCAGGCGTTTAACGTTCTCGGTATAAAGAAAAGTCCTCTCCATCGCTCCGCTGATGATCTGCCCGACCGAGTTAAAGAGATTCTTTCCAGACGGAGTGATTTTCGAAACTTTTTTCCCGGCGATGTTCAAGGTCCCATAGATCTTGTCTCTCGATTTGAGAGGAATGATAACCACGGATTTAAACCCTTCTTCAATCGCTGGGCCAAGAGCATCCGGATGATTGGGGTAGTCCTCCACGAATACCGATTCACCGGAAAGAACAGCCTTTCCTGTTACACCTACCCCTAACTTCCTGCGCATCATACATTCCAAATACTTCCTGGAATATCCGCGATGAACGACTAACGTCAGCTCGCTTTTCTTTTCGTCCACAAGACAGATACTGGCTTGGTGAACATCAATCATCTCCATCACTTTATCCACACTCTTGTTCAGAATTTCGTCCAGATCGATGGATTGATTGACGGTCTGACTGATCGCATTGAGGATCGAAAGCTCTTGATTGAGTCTCATAATCTCTTCTTTTGATTTTTTCGCCCCTCCGTTCATCCGATCATTCCTCCCATGGACCTTAGCTGCAAGCAAGGTCCTGGACCATTCATCCAATTGGGTCGCGGGGGAATATCACAATCACTCCGCTAAGAGTCGACCCCGATCTCTAAAATCTCTTCGCAATAAACCCCGACGGGCTTCATCCTACCGTCGTCTCTCTTGAACCGGTAGTCGTCCTGGGTTTCAAATAGGATGTTTGCCTTTTTAAAAATGGATGGAAAAGATGGGGTTGCCCTCCCCTCAACGTTTCATTGCCTGGCTGACGTGATTTCTTTGATCTCGCTTTGGGCTTCTTCCCTTTCGGGGCTTCCCCTCTCCAGCAAGTCAATAGCTGTTCTGAAGTGAAGGAGGGCGTTGTTTCTCTCCTGCTTTAATTTGAAGTATTTCCCAAAATAGAAATGGGAAAGTCCCTTCTGCCCTGTTCTTCCGTAAACAGATCCGAGGGAGTAGTAGACATCAAGAAATTCAGGTTTCTCCTTTTGGACCTTCAGAAGGAGTGGGAGAGCTTTGACAAGGTCTCCTTTCTCCTGATATCCTCTGCCAAGGTAATAAATCGTCATCGGGTCATTGTGTTGACCTTGTCCGGGAGTGGATCGTAAGGCCTCAAGGTTCTCAATGGCTTGATCCATCTTTCCTGAAAGAAAATAGACGATGCCCAGTTCTCTGGATACGTCGAGATCCTTAGGGGCCAAAGAGTGTGCCTGTTGAAGGACTTCCGTCGATTTATCGAATCTTCCCATCTTCCGATAGGCCAGCCCTAAACCGTAGTACCCCTCGCAATGATTGGGGTTGGCATCGATCAAAGACTGAAAATAGGTGATCGCTGCTTGAGGTTCCCTCTCCTCTACAAAGACCATTGTACGAATCCTGTTGAAATTCTCAATGGTTTTGAAAGGCCCTGTGGGCTTAGGTCCCATCTTGAGAATGTTTTCCAAGAGAGAAATTCGGCTTTCAATGGCTGGATGGTTGAGAAGGTAAGCAGGAACCTTCGGTGCCATGGCCAAGCTCACGTTCTCTAGTCTCTTAAAAAAGTTAATCATCCCATTGGGGTCGTAACCCGCTTTGATCATTAAATTAAAGCCGTGTTGATCCGCATCCTGTTCGATTTCCCGGGAAAATTTCAATGTGAGAGCTCCCGCCATACCCTGCGCCATCGACACAGTCGCTGCCGAGCCTGCCCCGCCTCTGCCCGCAATCATCCCTGCGATCATGGCGCCCAGGGTGGCAAGGGTAAGCGTTTTCGATTTCTCAATCAGCTTGGAGATATGCCTTTGCGTGACATGGGAGATTTCATGGGCCAGCACTCCTGCAATCTCCTGTTCGTTCTCTGCCAAAGCAATGAGCCCCGTGTTAATGAAAACATAGCCACCCGGAACGGCAAAGGCGTTTGGATCTTGATCATTGATCACATAAAATTTGAACTCAAACGGATTTAAATCCAGCTGATCCACTAAGGAGTAACCCACCTTTTCAACAAAAGCTTGAACGTTTAGGTCTTGCACGAAATTGGCCTCTCTCTCAATTTCGAGGAGAACCTTTTTCCCCAACTTCTTCTCTTCTTCCGTCGTCATGGCACAAGCCCCTCTTGTGAAACTCCCGAAGAAGAAGAAAAAGACGAGAAGCGGGACAATATAATATAGAATTTTTCCCTGAAATCCCCTGATTATCATTTTGTAATCCCCTTTTTGCGCTTGCCTGTGATAAGCAGAGTTACGCTTGGATGATAGATAGAATCCCCACCGAGATTCTGTCATTTTAGATAGAATTTATACTAACACTTTCTCTCTATCTCTACAAGCTCTACAAGACGGGAGATAACATCGTTATCCACAACGGGAAGCGGCAATCCCTCCCCCCAAAATGGGGGACCCAAATAAAAAAGCCCTATATATCCTCTCCATTTGGGTGGGGTTTGGATGGTGGGAGTCAGAGGATATATAGGGCCTAAAATCTTAAATTATTTTTTTGAATAATGTCTGTTCTATCATTTCATGACGGAATATGAGAGCATCCGTTACCTCCTTCTACGTTCCCTTCCAATTCTTGATAGTTTCATTGAAACCTTGAATGATCCCATAGAAGCGACGAAGGGACGGACCTTTCTCTCCCTCTTTCCCTTCACGATGGATGCCATACACCCTTCCACCTCCCACGGGTGCGGACTCCTCAAATTCCCTCAATTCTCCTTTCTGCTGAGCCGTGATCTTTTCCAGTTCCAGGCCGTGCTCTTCTTCCATCTCATGTTCGGTAAGGTCTCCTGTAATCCAGGCCCAACTCATAGGGTAGACATCGGGGTTGAAGACGACGGAATAGAAATGCCAGACGATAATGGTGAGCGTTGCTAAGACCGCCTCATAGAAATGGATTGTCCGGGCAACGTCCCAGGTCCACATGGGGAGATACATCAGCCATTGCGTTTTAAACCAAAGGATAAACCCCGTGACAGTCATAACTATCGTTCCCCAGATCAAGCCCAGGTATTCCAGCTTCTCCCTGAAATTGAAGCGAGGCATTTTGAGCACTTTTGCTGGCCGGTTGATGAAGAAGTTGTTCTTCAACGTCTCCCAGAGGTCTTTGGCATCTTTCAACCCCGGGATCATATCCTTTGCAATTTCTCTCCCCCTCTCCGTGAAGGCTAAGTACAAGAGGTGATAGCCCCCCAGGAAAATCGTAGCCACACCACAGAGGCGATGTAAAAAACCTCGTAGGGTCATTCCCATAGGAGCTTCCGCAATGGGAGAAACCCAGAAGGCGGTTGAATAGCTTAAGGCAAAACCTGTGATGACCAGGAGCGTAAAATTAACGGCAAGATTGAGATGCTGCATTCTCTCATTCAATGTCATTCTGAGGTATTTCTTTGCCATGGCGCTCTACTCCTTGCTTTTTAATGTGCCCGGTCAATCGTCTTTCTCAGCCAATCCATAAAGTTAAAGAATGTCAATCCTCCGATGACGCCGACGATCAGCAAAATGTACACGATCTTCACCCATCCAACTACCTTCTCGCCAATGTCCGGACCGCTGATCGAGGCGACGGCATGCATCTTTCCTTTCGCAAAGTTCACCGAAGCTCCCGGGTGACAGGTTCCACAGGTCTTTTGCAAATTATTTTTGCTGATCATCGATTTTGGATCTGAGGAAGGCCGGATATCATGGACCCCGTGACAACTGGCACAGTTGGCCGAATAGGTATCTCCGCCACGATAAGAAAGCCCGTGAAAACTGTCGTAGTAGGATTTTACCGGTGTCGTGGTGATTTTATATTCTTTTGAAATTCGCTCCGCCGCATGGCACTGTGGGCACGTCGTTAAGGCGATTCGCTTCTCGTTGACCGGAGAGTCGGGATCCACCTTCGCTTTGATCCCGTGAAACCCATGGCAGGTGGTGCAGGTGGGCGAGTCCGTTCTCCCTCTGGCCGCCAGCTCTCCATGGATGCTCTCTGTAAATTCTTTGGTGATGTCAGGGTGGCATGCACCACACGTTTGGGGAATGTTCGATCGAAAGATCGTTGATTTAGGATCGATCAGAGACCTCAAATTATGCCCTCCATGGCAACTCGTACAGGTCACCTCCCCTGTTTTGCCGTGGACACTTCTCTTAAATTCCCCTTCGGGCAGGGCCGCCCCCAAGGCATGTTGCTTGACAAATTCCACATTCGAATGGCAGCGATCACAGGTCTTTTCGATGTTGGAAACGTTGGTCATCGATTTGGGATTCTTGCCTGGCAGGATATTATGCTTACCGTGACAATCGTAACACTGCGCTGCCCTCTCGGTCCCCTTCATGATCATCTTGGAATGAAGGCCCTGTAGGTATTCCCTCTCCTCCTTACCGTGGCACGTTGCACAGTTTACCCTGTCCGCCGCCTTCTGCCCGCCTTCTGCATGTTTGTCATCCTTGATTTGGGTGTGGCAGTCTGAACAGGACAGTTTTGCGTGTACCGAACTCTTATACACTGCCTCGGACACAAAAAGTGAAATACTCTTACCCCGGACATCTTGCTTTTTTAGAGACTCGCCTTGATGACAACCGAAGCAGAGGGAATTGTCGCCCCAAGCGACTCCTGTCATCCATCCTAAAATCAGCCCCGAGATCAATAAAACAGGAAGGCCCCCTCCGAGGACTTTCCAAGCCATGCTTCCATCTTCTCTCTGTTTCATGCAGGAACCCTCCTTGGAATGAGAAAAGGGAAGACCCCTTCTTTTAAACTCTCTCTCTCAATCTTTTCAAAAGCACACTCCACCGCCGATTTGACCTCCTCCGGGTCAACGGGTTTCATCGCTTGGTAAAAGATCCCTGCTCCTCGGAGACGCTTGACCAGTCCGAGAGAAAGATCTGAAGAGATCACGATAACCTGGATTTTGTCATCAATCTTTTTAAACAAGGGGACTAAGTCGCAGGCCTTCACCCCCTCCATCTCATCATCGAGGAGGACCACATGGATGTTCCCTTTTCGAACCTTTCGAATCATCTCACTCACCATCTTCGCTGTCTCAACTTTGTAACCAATGCTATGAAAAAACGTGGAGAGTGACCTGGCCCAAAGGTCATCCTGATAGGCGATGAGGATTGTTTTCGATTTCATGCTAAACTCCTCATGACATAGGGCTTCGCACGACTCTCATTTTTCTACGTCACCCGGATGGGCATCTCTCCCCGGCGAAAAGAGGAGAACGCCGTCCCCATGAAGGAGGACAAGAGGATTCCGGCGGGGATCAACTGCGCTAAGACCACGATGACCCCTCCTGTGAAGAAAAAACAGACTCCCAAGAGTCCGATTCCCCTGATCCCCCCGGCATAAGCAATGCCCAAAGAGACCAACGCAATCGCCAGAACCACGATCAAACTCAAAAGGATCAAAATATTTTTCGTTTTCCGAAACATGCCTTTTCTCAACGCCTATTTCTTAAGCGCGGCGGGCTCAATTCGAGGGAGTACAGCCTTCCCTTCATCGGCCACTTTCCCCTCTTCTCTCTTATGCTTAAAAACGACGCTTGACGAGGTTCCGATGAAAGAGAAGAAGAGAATTGCTGCTGGAATCAATTGCAGAAGAACGATCACGGCCCCGATGATAATGAAAATCCAGAGACCGATCCCTGCATCTTTCAGGCTAATAGACCTTGCAAATGCTAGCGTGGGCATTGCTGCCAAGACCGGGAGGATCAACCCGGCCATCAACCCGACCCATCGAACATTCCTTCCTCTTAACATACTGCATTCCCCCTTTCTGACGGGTTCGCGTTTAACACTGCATTTCATGTGCCAACGTTAAACTGCAAAATGAATTTCAGTTAACAATTTGAAATTATTAATTTTTACAAAATTATCTGAAAAAGATCACGAGGGGAATATATATTTTTAATATACTATTTTTGTGTAAAAAAATGAACAAAAATTCACTAATTATTAGAATTAATTGATTTAATTGAGGAATAAAATAAATGTGCAGCTTAACATGCAATCAGAATCCTAATGTCCGGGCTAAGATTGTGAAGGCAATAATTGGAATTAGCCAACAAAAAAAAGCAATAATATAACATAGAGTTACGTCATCTGTCTCAATTTTTTTAACCTCCCCATACTTGACCACTAAGATGGTTCCGAGGGTAGCAATGCCCACCACAACTATCGACCAACCCACAATTAACCATATGAAGAATTCCGACAAGAGAACTCCTTAATATGAAAAACGAAATTTCAAATGTCAAAATCCCAATGTCAAATCAATGCCAATGGCCTTAATGTTAAAGCTTTGTATTTTGTCATTTGCGTCTTGGATATCATTTGAAATTGATTCACCTTCGGTTCATCACTTCGTGCGAACTTTGATATTTGAAATTTAACTTAATTTATCATTCTCCCCTCGCTCGAAGGTTGTACTTTCTCATGAGCGCCTGAAAATTCGGCCGCAGCATCCCCACTTCTTCGGCCGCTCTGGTGACATTCCATTGATGACGTTCCAGGGCACTAAGTACAAACGCTCTTTCAATCTCCTCAACCGCCTTCTCCCTCATCTGCTTCTTGATCTCTTTCAGCGCCTCACTGGTCATTGGAATTTGGTTTTCCAAAATGTCCCTTTCTTGTTGACCTGGAAGAATAAGATGTTCCACTCTGACCATTTCATCGTCAATCATCACCACGGTCCGCTCGATCACATTCTCCAGTTCACGAACATTTCCCGGCCATGGATACCTCATCAGCCTTTCCATGGCCTCGGGGGTAAAACCTTTGACCGTCTTTCCCATCTCTTCAGCATACTTCTTGAGAAAATGGACGGCTAAAAGAGGGATATCCTCCTGCCTTTCTTTCAGAGTGGGAAGATAGATGGGGACAATATTAAGCCGGTAATAGAGATCCTCCCTGAAGACCTCTTCTTTAATCATCTTTTCGAGATCCTTATTGGTGGCGGCGATCAGCCGAATATCCACCTTTTTGGCCTTGGTTCCCCCCACCGGGGTGAATTCTCTTTCCTGCAAGACCCTGAGAAGTTTGGCCTGAATGGACAGACTGATATTCCCCACTTCATCGAGGAAGACGGTCCCCCCATCGGCTACCTCAAAAAGACCCGGTTTGGTGGTCACGGCACCTGTAAAAGAGCCCCTTACGTGACCGAACAACTCACTCTCCAAGAGATTCTCCGATAGAACAGCGCAGTCCACCGGAACAAATTGCTTCTCCCTCCTCGGACTGTTGAAATGAATCGCCCGGGCAATGAGTTCTTTTCCTGTTCCACTCTGACCATAGATCAAGACCGTGCTGTCCGTCATGGCCACCTTGGCAATGATCCGGTAGATCTCCTGCATCTTTTTACTCTTTCCTACAATGTTATGGAACCCGTACTTTTCCTGCAGCTCCTGACGAAGGTAGATATTCTCCAGCATGAGGCTCTTCTTTTCAATTGCCTTCTTCACTACGATGGAGACCTCATCCGGCGTAAAGGGCTTGGGAATGTAGTCAAAGGCTCCCAATTTCATGGCTTCGACCGCGGTTTCGACCGTCGAAAAACCGGTGATCATGATGATGATTGAATCAGAATATTCCTTGCGGAACGTCCTCAGGACCTCCATACCATCAATCTCAGGCATCTTAAGGTCAGTGATGACAATATCGAAAGGGTGGGCCTTCATTTTCTCAAAGGCTTCTTTTCCGCTCAGGGCGGTTTCCACCTCGTATCCCTCCTCGTCCAGAATCCGCTTGCAGCTCTCGCAAACGATCATTTCATCATCGACAACTAAAATTCTTGGCACCGACACTTCTCGTTCCTCCCCGTCCTATGTATAAAATCTCTATCATCTTACCATAAAGGGTATAGGTAATAAAGAACGTGGTAACGCCCGTTTCCAGGACCACACGGCTCCAATGTATTCCAAAAGAACGATCTTCCCTCTCAGTTGCCATTTCTTCAATAAAGTTAATTTCCAACTTCACATTTCAGATTTCTCAATCCGCGAACCGTGATCGACCACAGCGGGAAGTCTTTTCTCCAAATCTCTCAGGTCTGATAGGATAAAATCTCCCCCTTCCCTGCTTGCTCGGTCCAGGTAAAAGGCTTGGATCCCCAACAAGCGGGGGACGAGATAGTCAAACTCGTAATGGTCACCCACATGGACGATCTCCTGAGGTCTGGCCTCAAGGATCTGGCAAATTCGTTGGTAAAAGGCCGTTGTCTTTTTCACCTCACCGAAATCAGAGGTCGCTGAGAAGATCCGATCGAAGTATTTCGCAAGGCCTGTGGCTTCCATCTCCGTGTCGATAAACTCTCTTCCTGCATTCGAGGTGAGAACCATTCGATATCTGTCCCTCAAGCGCTCCAAAAGAGGATGAACGTCTGGATAGATCTTGATCTTGTCCGTATACCGCTCCATCAACACTTCCCAATTCTCCTCCAGCCGGAAAAGTTGAAACCAATATTTGATGTCATACCACTCAATCGCCCCCTCGCCCACCTTCAGGTATTCTTTCACCACAAAATTCTTTGCTTCCTCGAAAGGAAGTCCTACCTTCTTGGCATAAAGTGTGGGGATGCCGTGACCCCAAACCCAATCTGTGAATTCTGCGTCCACCAATGTCCCGTCCATATCAAAGGAAATAATCTTAGGCATGCTTTCTTCCTGGAAACGAGTTATGAATTCCTATCGACGATTTTAAATTCCAAATTTCAAATGACCAATCTATCCTTTTTGGTATTTTGAATTTAGTTCATTGGAATTTATTTGGTGCTTGGTATCTGGTACTTGGTGCTTTCTCGATCAGCTATATCTTTTCTAAGACCACGCCCTCAGCGTTGCTAATGTCCTTTTCCAAATCGGCAATGGCAATGGTGCGGATCGGCAGATAAACATTTGAGGTAAAAATCGTGATGCACCGCTTGTTGAACATGACCAAGGGGGCGCCGGGCTGATGGGACCGTACAAGGATATTTTTTTGGTACCGCTCCATCAATCGATTGAAATATTCTCGTCCGAATTGTGGCCTTCCCCAGAGGTCTCCTGCATAGTCGGTTCCGCTCTCAACAAAATCCCCCCAGACAACTCTGTCCCAATGTTCGTCTCCCAATTCGACCCGGTTCATGTCCTCAAGGGTCTTTAAATCTGGCAGCGCGCCGTGAAGTGCTAAGATTCCATTTTGGGTTGCGGCCGCAATAGGAAACTTTGAGAAGAGACGGCCATACTCCTCCCTTTCTTCAAAAGAAAGAGACGTCCAAAAATTGGCAGGATAAAACTCTTTCACCATAAATCCTTCGTGATTCCCGGCCAGAAGGAAGACCTTTTCAGGATGTTCCAGCTTGCATCTCACGAGGTATTCGATATTCTCTTCGGAATAATTTCCCCGATCCACATAGTCTCCGAGGAAGACAATGTGATAAGGTTTCTTAAGGTATCGTTGGATAACCTTCTCGCCGGCCTCCAGATCTCCATGGGTATCTCCCACAAAAACCACTTTCCCTTTTGAAGGGAGAAGGATCAGCCGCGGTTCCTTCTCGAGTACTTCCTCCACCTTTTTAAAAAGATCCTTCAACCCCACTTCTCTTCCCCTATGTCTTCACCACTTTCACATGGACCTTCCGATTCCTTGGCCCATCAAATTCACAAAAAAAGATCCCCTGCCAGGTTCCGAGGACTAACTTCCCCGACTCAACAAAGACGATTTCGGAACACCCCACCAGACTTGCCTTGATATGAGCCGGAGAATTTCCTTCCGAATGGCGATACTGATCCTCAAAGGGAATAATCTTGTTTAACTCCATGACAATGTCGTGAACGACGCTCGAATCCGCATTCTCATTGATCGTGACCGCCGCAGTGGTATGAGGGATGAACACGATGCAGACCCCATCTTCCAAGCCTATCTTCCTAACCGCCTCCTGAACGGAATGGGTGATATCCACAAACTCCGTCTTGGCCGTCGTTCTCACCTGAAACGTCTGGATCATCTTAGACGCCACTCCCAAAAAAATTCCCAATGACTCACTTTCATATCACATCCGATTAAGAATCTCAATCATACCTCGGTATTCCATAATCCGTAACCGAAACCGAACTCGCAGCCTGAAGGCTGCGGCTACAGTTTTTGGGGATTAATGCATTTCCACCCGACAAGGGAACCAAATGAAAGCCGCTTTTCGGATGTGGAAGGACATCAGAATGATTATTTGGGCAGCCGGCTGTGCAGCCATTTTTCAAATGGAACAATGGAATAAATGGAGTATTGGGTTATAATATTGACAATTCTGTTATTTAATCAATTGAACCCAACATTTCGCCTGTCCACTATTCGAACATTAACGGGGTAATGAAATGAAAGAAGAGTTTCTGCCCTACCTGGCTCCAACAGCCGTTATCGACTGCGATCACAAGAGCATCCGGGATTATGCGATAGAGAGCATAGACGGAAGTACGGATCCCGTTGAGATTGCCGTGAAGCTTTATCTCGCTGTTCGCGATGGAATCCTTTATGACCCTTACACTCCTTTTTATCTCCCTGAGCATTATCGTGCAAGCTGTGTGCTTAAGTGCGGCAGGAGTTTCTGCGTGCCCAAGGCCTCCCTTCTCTGTGCCCTGGGAAGAGCCTGCGGCATTCCTTCCCGTATCGGTTTTGCTGATGTCAGGAACCATCTTGCGACCAGACAACTGATTGAATTCTTAGGGAGTGACCTTTTCGTTTATCATGGTTTTACAGAATTTTGGTTGGAAGGGAAATGGGTGAAGGCTACCCCGGCGTTCAACAGCGATCTTTGCAAGAGGCATCGTGTTCCCCCTCTTGAGTTCAACGGCCGTGAGGACTCTATCTTCCAGCCCTATAATTTGCAAAGTCAAAGGTTTATGGAGTATGTGGCCTTTCATGGGGTCTATGCCGATGTTCCTGTGGATCGGATCGTGGCCGAATGGGAAAAAACGTATGGCAGGAACCGAGTCAGGGACTGGATAAAGAGGTTCGAAGAAGCAGCGGGCCGGAGTCTTGCTGATTTCGAAAGGGAAGAAGTCCTACAAGAATGAACAGATTAAAATCCTTGAAATCCTGCGCTGAATCGGGTATGGTGTTGGAAGCGAGGAAAAAGGAATTTAGATGTCCCAGAAAAAGATTACAGAGATTCTGAAACTGGTTGAATTCCTTAATGAAGAGGTAAAAGAGGTCTCGAAAAGATTGAGCCGTGTGACGCCGAAAGAGGTCAGCGAAAAATTAGGGGCCTTGGCCCTTCTCAGGGAAAAGATTTTAAATCTTCAGGTTGACCTTCCGCCGGAAGTGGAGAAAAAATTATCAGAACTTTATCCCGCCATCGATAAAATCAAACAAAAACCATCCTGATTTGCCGCGCGAAGAGTCCGAATGGACGAGTTCACCTCCCTGCCCTGCCTAACGTTTTCAACGCAGCCCTATCCAATACCCTGGGCTAAGTTGGACATTTTACGTTGGCATTAGAAATTTACCACGGCCCTGAGTTTCTGCACAGGGTAAATCTGCCCGGGCTTTGGCGGCATAGAGTTATAGACCCAGTTAATATCCACGCACCCCAGTGTGACCCCCCGGTGCTTTCCAAACCCAGCGAAAACCCCACGGACCAGAACATCCTCCATGTCCATCGTGAGGCCGAAGATGGCTACCGGTGAACCCTGCCGCAGGACGCTCAGTTCTTCATGATAGGCCAGGGGAGAAAAGGCGAGCCGCGTGCTGTCTGCTGCCTGACACTGGATCAGCGGTATGATTGCCGGGAAACCATCATCGCCTACGTAAGAGAGGAACTTGATGGCGTCGAGGCGGTTGAACAGGCCTTCGGCCCAGGGTTTCAGGATACGCTCGGTACGACTCTCCTGCCTAACGGAGGACTTTGCGGCCTTCGTCAGAATGGATCCCAGCCCGATCTGAAGAAGGGGCAGAGATTCCCTCCCATAGGTCTCCGTGAGATCCATATAGTGCACGGTGTGGATGCCGAAGTAGGCGTTATAGCGGAACATGGGCTTGTTGTTGAACATGTCGTAGTCCTCGCCATGCGTCGTCTGATGAGTCCAGAGAGCCTTGCCCCGCCATAGGCTTTTGTCCAGGGTCATGATGAGGAAGCCCGTCTTAGGGTTGGTCTTCACATTCTGTTTGCTTTGTCCTTCCGAGAACTGACCCCAGATCAGCTTGTCCGGCGTTTTTGCCTGCAGCGCCGTGATGAGCGTGATATGGGGGAGACCTTCCTGGTTGATGGTAGCGATCAACCCGACTTTAGCCTCGGGCTCGAACTGCTTCAGCTCATTCTCGGCGAAACGTGTCAAGGCTTTCTTCATGCTCAACCTCCGTCACTCCCCAATGAGCAGGCACCGCTCCGGGCGATGCCTGAACGTGTCTTGTCTTCCATGAATTCATCTGGAGACACCTCTCTCATGGGGCCACTCACATGGACGATTTCGGGGTCGACCCCCGATTCCCTTGCCAGACAGGCGAGACATTCCGCCTCATCCCGGGAAAGGAGAGCGGCCTTCCGAAAGTCCCATTCGATCCCCAGCCCCTCGTATTTATGGATGCACAGGTTATTGAAGGTGCATAGCTCCCATCTGCTGACAGACGGCCCCAAGTGCTCCTTAATAAATTTGCCGATGCCCTGGAGGTTCTCCGGCGTAGCCGTACAGTCCGGTATCAGGGGTGTGCGTATCCAGAGTTCGCCGGGCAGGCTATGTTCCTTCATGAAGCGCTTAAGGAGGATAAGGTTTTCGAGTATTCTGGCATTAGAAACACCCGTGAGCTTTTTGTGTTTGTCTGGATTGACCTCTTTGAGGTCATACAGCACCAAATCCGTATATGGCAGGAGTCCATCCAGCGTCTCCCACGAACATTGCCCGCAGGTGTCCAGAGCGGTATGGATGCCCGCCTGTTTGAAATTAGAAAGCAGCGCTTTAGCAAAAAGGGATTGCATCGTGGGCTCGCCGCCAGACAGTGTCACCCCGCCGCCGGGCTTCCGGAAATACGCCTCATCCTTCAATACCTCGCGCACCAAATCATTCGACCCACGGGCTTCTCCATACATCTCCATGGCCGTGGATGGGCAGGCCTGCGAGCAGGTCCCACAGGAATCACACTTTAACCGATCGATGGCAATACCGGTTTCCGTCGCCGCGAGAGCCCCTCTGACACAGGCATCGATACAACTCCTGCAGCCGATGCACCTGGTCTTCTCCCAGTGGATCTGAAGTCTGGGCGAGATACTCTCCGGGTTGTGACACCACACACACACAAGCGGACAACCCTTGAAGAAAACTGTACTCCGGATGCCCGGCCCATCCTCTGTGGACATGCGCTGTATTCTGAGTATGGTCCCCGACATATTTTTTTCGTTTGCACCCATCCGATGACCCTACAACGACCCGTGGCTGATGCGGGCAATGACTTCGTCCTGTAGTTCGCGGCCGATGGTTGTAAAATAGGCATTGTACCCCGTAATCCGAACGAGCAGTGAACGGTAGTCCTCCGGCCGCTTCTGGGCATCGCGCAGCATCTCGGCATCGAGGATGTTGATCTGTAGTGCGCTTCCCCCGTTTTCCATATAACCCCTCAGGAAGGTTTTGAACTTGGCCTTGTGTTCCGGGTCTTTCAGCAGCGAGGGGTTGATGGCGATGGTGTGGCTCGCGCCGTTGGGCAGGCAGCTGTAATACCCCTGAAAGTCGCCCTTGCCTGACGCATCTTTCCCGCCCATGGCCTTGCCCACGGAGTTGACGTTGGCCGTGGGACCGTTGATGTCGGCTCCGTTGGACGGACAGATGGCGTTGGACAGGAATCTGCCTTTTGGTCTACCGTCCGGGCTTGCCGGCAGAATAAAACCGTCGCCCACCCAGTAGTTCCAGCTCAGCATGCCGGGACGGAACTGGCGGTTTGTGGAAACGGTCTTGTATTTCCACGTCTCCTCGCACCATAGTTCCATCACCGCTTTGGCCATGGCATCCGCCTCGTCGTCATCCCGGCCGTATTTGGGGGACTTAAACCGCGCTCGGGCCTGCAGCTTTTCCTGGCCTTCCCAGTTGGCCTTCAGCGCATCAATCAGTTCGGCCATCGTGCACTCCTTCTTATCGAAAACCAGGTACTTGACAGCCAGCAGAGAGTCCACGGTAGTGGCAAAGGCCAGAGCCTCCAGCGTGGTGAAGCTCAGCTCAGCTCCACCCTGAGTGATATCGAGACCCTTCTCGGCGCAACCCTTGACCAGACACGACAGGTAAGGCGTAGGGCAAAATCGGGCCCTGATGGACTCTGACTTTTCGTAGAGTTCTGCACAGCGTTTGATGCTGAACCTGGTCTGCTCGGCATAAGCTTTCCAAAATTGCTCCCAGCTGGTAAATGCCGTCGCCATGTCGGTTTTAGGGCCGTCCTGCTTGATCTTCTCGCTCTTTCCCGTAATGGGGTCCACAAACACGTGGAAGTCTTTGCCGTTGTTCAGGGCAAGTTCCACGGACTTCAAAAGATTAAGGTTATTGTCCACCGTGCCGGAACGGTCGTTGCCCTGCATAGTATTCTCCAGGCAGCCGACGGGTGCATAGTCGTGCACATTGTTTTCGTTAATGAGATGGGTGACGCCCGCCTTCTTGGCCTCGCGCAGCATCCCGGCCATGGAGCGCTCGTCGAAGTTGAGCAGGAAGGGTGAACCCTGACTTACCGAAATCATGTCTACCACTTTGTCCAGGAGCGTTTCCGGGCTGCTCCGGTGGAGGCGCACGTTGGGCTTGGGTTCCAGGATGGGCGACAGTTCATCGATGACCTCGAGCATGGCGTATGTCAGGTCATTAGTCACGTCCCTGCCGCCAGGGCCCACACCCGAAAGCGTGATGAGTTGTCCGTAACCCGAGGTGATGCCCTGGTTGCCGATGCGGATCATGGCGTCGTATACCGTGTTGGCGTGGATCCAGAAGCATTTCAGTATCTCCTTGCCGAATTCCCGGTCCATGCCGTTTTTCAGTGAGTATTGCCAGTAGGGAAGCAGGTACTGATCAATCCTCCCGAAGGACACGCCCGGCCCGGGGTAGTTCTCGTCACTCATGACAAGCATATGAGTGAGCCACAGAGACTGAATGGCCTCCCAAAAGGTCTTGGCCGGTTCCCAGGGAACACGGTGCAGATTTTTCGCCATCTGCTCCAGCTCGGTCTTGCGGGTTGAGTCTTTTTCCGATGCAGCGAGTTTCTCACACAGGTTAGCATACTTTCTGGCCAATTCTCTGGGCATTGTTGCGACGGTGATCATGGCCCGCAGCTGGGCGCCATTTTTCCCCTTCTTCTCTTTCTCGGGCAACGCACTGTATCTCGCTTCAAGGTCTTCATAGATTCCTTGCCATCCGATCTGCAGTGCCCGCTCATATCCGGGAATGAGGTGTCCGCTTGTGGCCCCGGAGTTGCCGTAGCCATGATCGTGGAACCACTTCATCTGCGCCCGCACGCCGTTCGTGCCCCCCTTTGTGCCATAGATGAGCCTGTCGCGTTCTTTTGCCTCTTTCTCGGTCCAGCACATGGATGTCTGGACGTTGAAGCGGCCGCCCGCGATGAGGTCACCCGGCAGGATCTCCTGGGGCACGTATTCCACCATCACCTCTTTGACAAACCAGGCCTTGCGCTCGGGAAGACTCCAAGACCAGAAATCCGGGTGGAGTTCCACCGGTCTTGCACTCTGCTGCATGGAGGCGCGGAAGGGTTGGAGGAAGGCGTAAGTCTCAGGCACGATATAGAAGGTCATTTCATCGAACTGGACATCCCACGGCGTGCCCGTGGTCCACGCTGTGAACTCGTTGTTCCAGGGGCGACTCGCCCCTTTGAAGTAGTAGTTTCTGAGCCAGGTGATCCGCTCCGAGAGGTTCTGGGGTTCTTTGATCTTCTGATTTCTCCGGATTGCCGCTGAATGACTCATTGTTCTCTCCTTTTGGACTGTTGGGAAATGGTGTCCTCCATCGGGGCCGTTGGCGTGTTCACCATAAATATATCCCGAAAAGGACATTGAAACAAGAGGAACGGCCTTGGTACATGGTCCAAGGCGGGCACTGCAGATCTCAATCCGTCGTCACGCTTCGTAAAAGATTTATACGCCCTTAATCTTTTGAATTGACGACGGGTGAGTAAAAATCCTTACTTATTGCGAAAAATTACTCACTTTAATTCATGGAAACCGCCTCGTTCGATTTTGGAAGATAAAGAACATGTAAAATCTATATTAAAAAATAAGTAGTTACTGCACCTAATCAATTTCAAAATGAGATAATTGTCCAGGCATATATTTTGCTTATCAAAATTTCCTGCATAGGAAACAATCTAAAACATTTTGGAGGTTTTAATGGGGGCTCCTGTCGGTTTTCTTAATTTTATAAGGAAAAACATCGAAACCATTTTAATTACGATGATACTGTTATCGTATTCGGTTCTTATCATTGTCAGCATTGTTTATATAAAGGTTTTTGTCTGAGTCACGAAAAATATTTTCCACTTATCGCCAACTACCCGAATGCAGGGCCATAAAATGATACGTGAGGAAGGGCTGGTTTGTTGAAAAGCGAAACGATGAAAAATTCTGTGTATAAGACCGTTTGGATCATTTTGCCAATCGTTCTCTTCTTTTCGTTCTCTGACGCCTCCGCTCAACAAAAGCAGATCAAATCGAAGGGCGCCGCGTTCTACGAAAGTCGGGGGCATGCCTATCTGGAAAAGCGTCAATATGCGAAGGCGATCCAGGATTTTAATAAGGCCCTCCAGATGAATCCGGTGGATGCTTATGCCTACCGTGACCGGGGAAGGGCTTATGGGGAACAAGGTCAATATGACCTTGCCATTTCTGATTATACCAAGGCCCTTGAGATAAATCCAAGGTATGGTGATGCCTACTTTAATAGAGGGCTTGCCTATCACGCTAAAGGTCAATACGATCAGGCTATCTCTGATTACAACAAGGCTCTTGAGATAGATCCAGGAGAAGCGGGAACCTACTATGCTCGGGGGTTCACCTATTACATTAAGAAAAAATATGAAAAATCATGGGCGGATGTGAAAAAGGCACAAAGCTTAGGCTATCCTATTCATCCCAAATTTCTTGATGATCTTGTCAATGCTTCTGAAAAACAGGGCCGGACAAAGAGTGAAACGCCTTCTTCGGGTTGACTTTCGGTCTGCTCTGCACACGCACTTTCCAACCGTAATCGTGCGCATATGAAATGGCAGAATCCCAATCTTTGTAACAAACAGTCCACTTCTTTGACCCATTCGGTCGCGCCAAGGCTAGCCTCTTAAAGGGGTAAAGAAGCGCCGCTCAGGATCAACCCTGAGCCCCTTGGCCTGAGATCGGATCGAAGGCAAGCAGTGGCCTTCGGGCCAGGGAGTCGAAGGGTTGACTCTTTCTTTCCGAAAGTTTCCGTTGGCCAATTTTCGTAAAATAGATATATTACGTTCAGGAATCCCTCGGGTGGCGGTACAGATATTTCTTCGTTTCCAACACTGAAACAATTAGTCAATTTCGACCCTAATGACCCGAAGATCATGGGGGAATCGATCACAGATTTTTATTGACAATATGGAAATAACATGACTAAACTAAAACCATCTGCAGGCGTGACCGTTCCAGAGAACTCCTAATAAGAGAACACCGGGGGAGGGTTATGGTGAAAAAGGGAATCGTCGTTTTGATAATCGTTTTGATACTGATCGGTATCGGAGCATGGTATTACTTCAGCCGGGTCCATGTTTCCCAGATTGAGAGCATCCTAAGTAACCCAAAGGCATACGAAGGAAAGGTAGTCACGATTGAAGGAGAAGTTACAGACAGGACCTCTTTTTTTGGTGCGATTAAATTCTATAAAGTTAGAGACAAGACCGGAGAAATAATCGTCGTTACCAAGAGGAATTTGCCTGAATTAAAGTCAATACTTAGAGTGAAGGGCAAGATAGATCAATCATTTCCGATCGGCGACCTGAAGTTGGTGGCTCTCTTGGAAGACTCTTTCGAAGAAAGAGGCAAATAAGTGACGATGAGACTCGATAAAAGATTAGCATCCTCCTATCTGATACCGGGGTTTAACTGACCATTTCATTGAAATTCTCGCCTTAATACTTTCGTTATACAAGGAGGGAAACATGTGGAACTGCTGTCGAAATCCAATGCTGGAGATCCTTACCCTGGGGCTTATCTTAGCGTTTTGTTTCCCCTTGCAGGTGGCTTTCTCGCAGGAGGAACCTAAGGACGCTACCGAATGGACGCGCAAGGCAAACCGGGCTGTCTTAAATGATCCCATTCTGAAGTGGACCGACAAAAGAGACCTTGAAAATGTTCAGCGCGGGTTTATCGCTAAAGATTCTCCTCTTACGATCCGGGATGCCAGCGGCAATGTCGTCTTCGATATGGAGGCCTATACGACCTTCATAAAACCTGATTTGCCCGCGCCCGATACGGCAAACCCCAGCCTCTGGCGCCATGCACAGCTCAATACGTTTGCTGGATTATTTAAGATTACGGACCGAGTCTATCAAGTGCGGGGCTATGATCTTGCCTGCATGGCGATTATCGAAGGCGATACCGGATACATTATCGTCGATACGCTGAGTAGAGTGGAAGAATCAAAAAAAGCAATGGATTTGGTTTACGAACACATCGGCAGGAAACCAATCAAAGCCGTCATTGTCACCCACTCCCACGTAGATCACATGGGGGGCATTGCCGGCATCATTAGCGCGGCAGATGTGAAGGAGGGAAGGACAAAAATTATTGTCCCTCGGGGCTTCACAGAAGCTTACCTGGGAGAGAACGTTCTTGCAGGCCCTGCGATGAGTCGGCGCGCTGTTTATCAGTTCGGCTTTGGTTTGCCCGTAGGGGCAAAGGGCATCATCGATAGCGGACTCGGTAAAAGCTTCATGGCTGGTACATCGTCCTTTTTGCCACCTACAGACGAAGTTGCCCAGACCGGGCAAAGAATGACCATTGATGGTGTAGAATTCATTTTCGTGATGTCCCCTGAAACGGAGGCGCCGGCTGAGATGGAGTTTTACCTGCCCCAATTCAAAACGCTCTGTGTGGCGGAGATTGTCAACCACACAGCGCACAACCTCTACCCGATGCGCGGCACCCTTACCCGCGATGCAAAGGCATGGGCTGGCTACATCAATCAGATGCTTGAGCTATTTCCGGACGCTGAGTTTGCGTTTGGCGTGCATCTATGGCCCGTTTGGGGGAAGGAACACGTTCGAAACTGGCTCAAGAAGCAACGAGACATGTACAAGTACCTTCATGATCAAACCTTGCGGCTTGCTAATTTAGGATATACGGGACCGGAGATAGCACAAATGGTTCAATTGCCGCCGAGTCTGGCCTCAGAATGGTTTAACCGGGATTTTTACGGAGCCATCCAGAACAACGTGAGAGCTATCTACACCCGGTACTTCGGCTGGTACGATGGAAATCCCGCCAATCTGAATCCGCTCCCTCCCGAGGAATCTGCCAAGCGACTGGTCGAATATATGGGAGGCCCGGATCAAGTCCTGACCAGGGCGCGCAAATCCTACGAGGCGGGAGAATATCGCTGGGTGGCTCAGGTACTCAATCTCGTCGTATTCTCGGATCCTAAGAATATGGCTGCCCGCCTCCTTGAAGCCGATGCGCTCGAACAACTCGGCTATCAACAGGAATCTTCGACCTGGCGCAACGCTTACCTCGTTGGCGCCCAGGAGCTTCGTACAGGAAGAAACATCACGCCCTATAGAAAGCATTTAATGACTTGGGTGGGAATACCCGAGGCTGGCTTGTTGGATGCCCTTGCCGTGAGCCTGAATGGCCCTAAGGCGAACGGTAAGACCATTTATGTTAACTGCATCTTTACCGAAAGCAAAAACGAGTATCTATTGACTCTTGAAAATTCGGTTATTCATCACTTTAAGGACAGGTCCCGTACGGATGCCGACATTACGATCACTGCGGATAAACCGTCGTTCATCAAGTTGATGTTCTTGGGGATGCCTTCTGAACAAATCATTCCATCGGGCCACTTGAAGATCGAAGGGAATAAAGTTAGGCTTAATGAGCTTCTTGGATTGTTTGATATTTCAGGCGGTGACTTCAACATCATGCTTCCGTGAATGCACCGGGAAAGATATTAAGGAGGATGGAAATGGGCGATGATATTTACGAAAGGCTGAGAGGTTTCCTGGACACCTTACCGACGGGTTTTCCGTCGACGCCTACCGGAGTCGAACTGAGGATTCTCAAGAAGCTCTTCACTCCTGAAGAAGCTGATCTCACCATGAATCTCAGGAGCAAACCCGAAGGGCTCTCGCAGATCGCGGCCCGTTTGGGAAAGGAGCAATCCAAACTGGCCTCTAAGCTTGAGGACATGGCACAAAAAGGGCTTATTTTCAGAATCCGCCAAGGAGATCAAGTGCAATATCAGGCCTTCCAATTTATGATCGGGATCTATGAGTTCCAACTGAAAAGCCTGGACAGCGAATTTTCCCAAATGTTTGAGGAATACTTGCCTTATTTCGGTATGGCAATCGGTCCGGTAAGGACGAAGCAACTCCGTGTGATTCCGGTTGAGTCGGCGGTCAAGACCCTTCCCGCCGTAGCCCCTTATAACAAGATCAGGGAACTCGTTAGACAGCAAGAATTGATTTCGGTTTCGGAATGCATCTGCCGTAAAGAGCAAAAGCTCCTGGGCAACGAGTGCCATCGTCCGAAAGAGACCTGCCTTTCGTTCGGGAAGTTTGCCCGGTTCTATATCGACAATAAGTTGGGGAGGCAAATCACGACAGATGAAGCCATGAAGATCCTCGACGTAGCGGAGGAGTCCGGCTTGGTGCTCTCTCCAACCAATGCCCTGGAATTGCAATTCATCTGCTGTTGCTGCTCCTGCTGCTGCCCCACCCTTAAGGCGATTAAACTAGTCTCCAAGTCTAAATATGTAATCTCATCATATTACCAGGCCAAAATCGATCCGGATTCGTGTTTGGACTGCGGTCTCTGTATCGAGCGGTGCCAAGTGGACGCAATCAAGCAGGGGGATGGACGCTCCGAGATCAGAGATGAGAAATGCGTCGGCTGTGGATTATGTGTCACCACTTGCCCGCAGGAGGCGATTTCATTGGTGGCCAGGCCGGGAATGGAAGATCCGCCCAAGGACTTTGATGAAACCCTTTTCAAGATCGGAACCGAGCGTCGCCCCCCTCAGCCCCGATCCTGATTTACGGGACCCGTAAATGCCTGTCGGGAGATATTTTTTGTTGAACAGGGGGCGTGATCACGTAAACTCTTTCATACAGTATAGGATGGCATCGAACTTCCGTAGGGCCGATGTGAATTAGCAGTTCCACGTAACAAAGAACGATTCCACGAGGCAGGGTCAGAAACGGCCCTGCCTTAGTTTATCTGAAGCCTCAGTTATGCTTGCCTTCTATCTGTAACGAACGTCCCACTTCTTCGGCCCTCGATTTCTAAAAGTTTCGATTGACCACCTCTCATACAATATGTATATTCCAATCAAGAAAAAACAGGGTGGTGGTGTAGATATTTCTTCGTTTTCAGCAATGGAAAATATTAATCAGTGCCCGGTTAACTCTCAATAAAGGTTGATTCCGCCGCAGCAATATAGAAATAAATGTTATGCATAAGAGATGATAATTACGTTTTAGATGCTGCCGGAATTCTTTCTATGATAGAACGTAAAAACGGAAAGGAGGTGAAAAAATGAAAAAACTGATTGTTCTCTTTTTGGCGGTTATTTTCGCATTAGGCGTATCCATCCTCGTCTATGCACAAAACCCCGAACCAGCAAAGCCACAAGGAAAAATGTCTATTGAACAGAGGAAGGCAAATTTAATCTCGTCAATTGACCAACGCATTAACATGCTTCAGGAGGTAAAAACTTGTGTTTCTGCCGCACAGACACACGAGGATTTAAGGAAATGCAGGGAAAAACTCAGGGAAGAAAGAAAAGAGTCTTGGGAAGGGAGGAAAGAACAGAGGAATAAATAGGTTTCTTCAAAGTATTGTGCTGCTTAAGACATAGCGGCAGCTAAAAGGCTGCCGCTATGAAACATCAAAGTCACAAAAGACCATTATCAGTATTCTAAACAGTATGCGGGAAGCCATAGGGGTTTCAACATATGACATGGAAGCTTATGTTTGACTTAGAAATCTGAGAGGTGTATTCTCTAAATCAGGAAGTGGCCGAACACAGGAAGACGTTAAAAAACATCGGACAAAGTGATGACACCTGAGGATGTGACCCTGTCGGACCCTCTTAGAGAGAATGAATATGGAGACTAAGTATCTAAGAATGATCCGAGGGATGAAGAGAAGGGGGCGAAAGGATTGGACAGTCTATATCCTCCGTTGCGGGGACGGGTCGCTCTATACGGGGATAGCAAAAGACGTGCAGGCTCGGGTCAAGCAACATCGTGAGGGCCGGGGAGCAAACTACACCCGAACTCGGCTTCCCGTCGAACTGTTATATCAACAAGAAGGCTTAACGCATTCCAAAGCTCTTATTCGAGAAGCAAAGATAAAAGCGATGTCTCGGTCCATGAAAGAGGAAATCATCCGTAATGAACATCGTGCCCGTTTCTCAAAGTGTCCAAGTATAAAGCCTTCAAAGGGGGATTCTTTCATTCCCTTTGGGGACTAGCGCCGTCTCTAATAAAGTGGATTGCCTATGCCGCCTCTAATCTGGTCTGGAAAACTTACCTTACCGATGAGACTGTTGGTGGAAGCGAACAACATCCTGTCGCTATTCACCCTGACCAGATTGCGAAGGATTCAAGAAAGACCGGAAGCTATTTTGAGCGGAATGATATCAAAAACATCACCGACGATATCGTTGTTGCATATGGATACAAACCGAGTAGCGCGTACCCAGTCAGATAGCTTTGGGAAATGATGTCAGCTAACCATGGGCTGAAGGGGAACGCAAAGCTCATACCCCACAGTCTAATCGTTATACTTGTCTTCTAACCGAAATCACGACTTCTTCATTTAAACCCATCCTTTCTGTTTGGAACTGACAGCCCGCTTCTTTAATTTTGTCGGCCTGAAAGTTTCGGTTGACCAATCTTCATAAAATAGATATATTTCAATCAGGAATCCACAGGGTTGCGGTGGAGATATTTCTTCGTTTTCAGGAAAGAAGCTTGGGGGTCAGAAGGAAACTTTCGTGAAATACAGGCAAAGTCAAGGATAAAGATTCGGTCCCAGAGGCCACCCCGGTTCAGTTCTTCATCCTATATAAACCATCTAAGAATGTGCTAAACGTGGGTGACAGATCGGCGAACCATGAGCGAAGGAGATTGATCTCCAAAATTTGTACGTTGAAGAGGCGGCCCTTTGCTTAACTCTTCCTTTCTGAAGTCATCAAGTTAAGACTCCATATCCGAATACCAGATTTTCAGTGATAATCCTTAAAAAGATAATTTTCACAATTTCACTTTTAATGTTGACAAAAGGTAGAATTTGTGGTTTTCTTTTCGAAAACAATCCCCTTACAGGATCCTATCGACTAGAGGAATGGGGCTTTTTATTTAATCCTGAGAATATTTATAAATTCATATAGATAGACAAATTGACAAGACACTTATCATTTACCAGAGGTAGATAAAATGCGAAAATGTTATGCTTTAGCGATTATTTTTTTGTTTTTATGTCAATCTTGTGCAACCGTTAAGAAGCCTGAAATAGAAACCTTGCCGGAGAAAAAACCCCAAATAAGCAAAATCTTGACCCCGGAAGCTCCCCAAAGATACCTTAAAAGAAAGGTCGCAATCGCCAGATTTACAAACGAAACGAAATATGGACAAAGCTTTTTTTTAGATAAAGATCAGGACTGGATCGGGAAGCAGGCGATGGATATTTTATCTGCCAGACTCGGAGCAACTGAAAAATTCATATTACTTGAAAGAGTAGATATCGAAAAGATAAACAAAGAATTGAAATTGGGTAACCTTTCTAGTTTGAAAATTCCTGCCGATTACCTAATCATTGGTTCTGTTTCCGAATTTGGGCGTAAAACAACAGGTGATGTGGGAATTTTTAGCAGAACTAAAAGGCAAACTGCTTATGCTAAAGTAAACATAAGGCTTATCGATGTTTATACCAGCCAAATAATTTATTCAGAGGAAGGGGAAGGCGAATCATTCTCAGAAGCAGGGGAAGTATTGGGGGTTGGTGGACGTGCTGGTTATGATTCAACTTTGAATGATAAAGCAATTTCAGCTGCCATTTCGAAACTTGTCAGCAATATAGTTGGGAATTTATTAGAAAAACCTTGGAGATCTTATATCTTGTCTTATCAGGATAGCATATATATTATTGCGGGAGGTAAATCTCAAGGGATTAGAGAAGGCGATATATTTGGAGTCTATCAAAGGGGAAAACGGGTTCTTAATCCACAAACCAATATGATGATCGAACTTCCAAGTAAACTTACTGGGACAATCAAAGTTAATTCCTCCATTGGGACCGACCCACTTAATGAAGTTTCAACATGCTCTGTTTTAAGCGGTGATCTCCCTAAGGCAAACTTTGAAGAGTGTTTTGTTCAACAATCAGATAAATAAAAACTTCCACAAATGGAGGTATCTCGAATGGTCAAATTTCTTATCCTTTCATTGGGAGCATTATTTATTATTGCCTGCGGCCATGTCGAAGGCACAATACAAAAAGCAGAGAAGGGTCTCATCGTATTCTCGGGTAATCTCGGGAACGTAAGCATCAAAATAGATGAACTAGAACCATTCACGCCATCCCATGGGAAGCACTATCAGTTATCACCTGGGAAACATGTTCTAACAGCCTATAGGGATGGAACCCCTGTGCTGAATAAAATAATATTTCTGGATAATCAGGTGACAATGGAGATTAGGATACCGTGAGCAGAATCCGTATAATATTACTCCTAATACTTTCATTTATTGTGGGGTGTGCCACAGAGCCGCTGTATTACTGGGGTAACTATTCTCAAACTCTTTACAAATATAAAAAATCTCCTAAAGAGGAAACCTTAGCGGCTCACAAAGCATGTCTTGTTAATATAATTGAAGAATCCAGCAAGAGGAATAAGAGAATTCCTCCTGGAGTATGCTGCGAATACGGGTATATTCTACTAAAAGAGGGAAAGACAGATCAAGCATTATACTATTTCGAAATGGAAGAAAAGAACTATCCAGAATCCAAAGTATTTATTGACAGATTAAGGAAATTCACAGCCACAAATAAAGAGCAATAATCATGAAAGTGGGGAGATTATTCTATTTGGTAATATGTTGCGCATTGGTGTTGACGGCATGTGGCCCGACTCATATGACGAAATATGAGGTGTTTCCAAAGATGTATGCAGAGCGTCCCCTGGCTGTCTTGGTTTTACCTCCAATAAACGAAACGACAGCCGCGGATGCAAAGGAGTATTACGCAACTACCATAGCCGAACCGTTATCCTTTGCGGGGTATTACGTTTTTCCAGTTGAGGTAATCTCTGAAATCATGGAAAATGAAGGCGTCTATGATACTGAAGCCCTACTGAATCTACCACCCAATAAATTTAAACAATATTTTGGGGCAGATGCGGTGATGTACATCTGGATAAAACGATGGAGTACATCTTATTATGTAATAGGAGGAAATGTAAAGGTGACTATACGTTCCGCTATAAAGTCTACTACTACTGGTGATACTCTATGGCAATATGAAGGCACAATTATTGAAGATACTACTGTTAGATCAAGCGGAGGAGGGCTAATAGGGTTAGCTGTAGCTGCGGTTGCTACAGCTGTCAAAACAGCTGCGACGGATTACGTACCTATTGCTAAAAGAGCAAACTATATGATCCTAAATACGATTCCTTGTGGCAGGTATCATCCAAGGTATGACAAAGATAGGGAAGAAAAAGTGCTCCTCGAAAAAGTTATGAGGACAAGGAAATGATGCATAATTTTCTCTATTTGTAATTTTGGTCTTCATTAAATCTTTATTAATGATAAGATGAACCTAACCCCTCATTTAAAAAACTTCCAAATATTACACGATTAGCAAACTTTGTAGATTAAGAACCGAGGCATTTCCAAAAATGACCTTGCCTCTTTATCTCCATTTTTACCAGCAACCGCTGACTCTCCGAGCTATCCACAGTGAAGATAAGTTGGTGGAACAAACATCCCACTTCTTTGACTCTTTCTTTCCCGAAGGTTTCGATTGACCAATTTCCACGAAATATGTATATTCCGATCAACAACCCGAGGGGTGGCGGCGCAGATTTTTCTCCGTTTTCAGGGGGAAAAGTCCGGGGTCAGAAGCAAACTTTCGTGATACATAGGCAAAATCAAGGTTAAAGATTCGAGCCCAAAGCCACATTATTCGGGTGCAAGGGGGGACAGAAATGAAATCAACCGCTCTGGAGTCATTTTTGCTCGGGGTTACTTTCGGGATAGGAATAACTATTTTAGCTTTGTATACGCAAAAACCGGGCCGCTTGGCCGAAACAATCGCAGACAGCAGGCGAGCACGAAGAGCAAAAGAAGAAGAAAAACAACTTCAGAGAGAAAGGCTGAAGGCAGTGGGCTTTTCGGATCAGGAAATTGATGAATTCTCACGATAGACGACCCGAAAGATGTCTTGCTTTTTGAAGGGAAAATAAGTTGTGGAGCGTTTTGCAGAAACCGACGGACTGACCACCTGTTTTGCAAAAGATGAAATTGTTTCGTTTCGCCTCTTGACAGGAGCAATATAGGATGTCCCTCAATTTTTTCAAAGGTGGGTTCTGTTGAAAGATTGAAAACGGATGCCCGAAATTTTGTGAAGAAAGAGAAGCCAACTGGTCCGCTGGCTTCTCTTCGAGGGCTCAAGAAAATATCTATCCTACTTAATCAAACTATCCTTACGTCCGTGGCATTAGGGCCTTTGGGGCCTTGGGCGATTTCGAATTCAACCTCATCGCCCTCCTTCAGGGATTTGAATCCCTCCCCCGTGATTGCCGAGTGGTGAACAAACACATCTTTAGCTCCGTCCACTTCAATAAATCCAAAACCCTTCTGATCGTTGAACCACTTTACTCGTCCTCTTGACATAATAACCTCCATTTGAAATTGAGTTAAAATAAAAAACCCGCCAAAGAGGGAAACTCACTCTCTGCGGGCTTCCTTTTTTCCGAACCCCGCTTTTTCCAAAGAGTTTTCGCTCTTTGGACTCTCATCACTTCCGCCTTAAAGGTCTTACCCTTTTTGGCTTCTCCGATAAGATTGCGGGTTTCGAAAAACCTCTATTACCTTAATTTTTTTATAACACAAGAAAGGAATTTTAGCAATGAGATGGATAAAATTCTTTTAAACAATATTCGTTTGAGTTCGCGGCAACCCAGGCCCTGCCAACCGAGGGTACTGCCTATACGGTCGGGCCACAAAAATTTCTGATACCGGACCATTGGCTGCTCTGTCCCGCTATTTAACTCCCACCGGTACTAACCGTCCCCAAGATATGTCTAATCAGTCCGCAGCCTTGAGAACCTCAATCTGGGCTTCTTCTGCAGCGGCGATTTCAGCGCCTCTCTTTTCATTCACCCCCACCAGAATGGTGATACCCGCGATGAAAAATACGGTGATAGAGAGGATGCTGGCACGCGGGTTGTGGGTCAGCGTGCCGACGATGCCATATAGGAGTGGACCGAGGATTCCTGCGAATTTTTCGCTCAAGCCGTACAGTCCAAAGAACTCGCCCGATTTTGCCCGCGGGGTCATTGAGGCGTAAATCGATCGGCTGAGTGCTTGGGTACCCCCCTGCACTGTTCCCACCAGCCATCCGATCATGAAGAACTCTGCCTGACTCTTGAGGAAAAAGCCCCAGACCGGGATGACGGTGTAAATGACCAGACCGAGGATGACCGCTCGTTTGGTGTCCAGCTTTTGCACCAGACCAGAAAACAAGCGGCGTCCTAACAGCAAAGAGAAAAACACGCCAAGCACTTGGTCTCCCAGGATCATGCCGAAGGTAAGAGAGAGACTCACCCCTCGGTTCAGGTTGGCGTACAGTCCCATCAGTGGAAAGGTAACCCCGGTCCAAATGAGCATGGAGAGAAAAACGCCGCGCCAGCGGCTGCTCGGGATGGGGATGCGACCGTAGAGGAGCGCATAGGGAAAAGCCACAAACTGTGTCATCAGCAACGTGCCGATCAGCACTGCCGTATTCAGTCCCAACGCCGCGCCATAGGATGTTGCCAGGAGGATAATTGCTCCGATGCCTTCCATATAAAACCAGAAAGCGATGAGCATCTTGAACATTTCACGGTAGCGGGCCGCATCCCGCACAGTGTTTGTAAGCCGGGTGAGCGAATCGAGGATGCCACTGCCCCGGCTTCCGTGTGCCAGCGGTGTGGCGGGTGGCTCGTTGACATTGAGGATAAGCGGGATTGTGAAGACGATCCACCATACCCCTACGGAGAGGAAAGCGATGCGCACCGCCAGCGTGCTGTCGATGCCTATTTTCTCCGAAAACAGGTAGAGGAAAGTGTTCAGGGCCAGCAGCAGTCCGCCGCCCACATAGCCCATGGCATAGCCCAGGCTGGAAACTCGGTTCACATCTTTCTGGGACGCTACATGCGGCAGCAGACTACTGGAAAAACCCAGAGTCATGTTCATGCCGACCTGGGATACGAAATACAGGACTAACGCCAACTGCCACATGCCGGTCACCAGGACGAACATCAGCGAGGAGACCAGGCTTGCCGCAATGGTCATAATGATCAACAGGCGCTTGCGCATCCCGGTGATATCGGCGTATGCGCCCACAATCGGTGCAAGAACTGCTGACACCAACAGGGCGAATGATATTGTCAGGGCAAATACGTTGGAGGCAATATCTCTGGCGACTGCTTTCGCCGCTTCGTCACTAACGGAGGCGCCAATCGCCATGAAAGATGCGGTAGCGATGGCGATGAAATAAGGAGGAAAGAAGGTTGAAGCGGTAGTGGTGATGTAGGCGTGGTTCGCCCAATCGTACCATGCCCAGGAAATGACACGGCGGTCATAAGATTTTTGCAACTGGACGTTGGATAAAGCAGCGTCTGATTTCATCGTTTACCCCTGTTTGCCCCTGTTTGCTTCAATCTGGTGAGCAGCCTGCACAGGGCTTGATGTTGATCCAGCCTGCAACAGTTGGGTGATTATACCCCAGTCGTCTCGAATATCACAACACCATCCATAGCTGACGCCTAGTGAGAACAGTGAGTGGATCCGATCAAATAACGGTCCCGCTCACCATCTGCCTTTATGCTCCCTTTCAATCGGTAATCTTCACTTTCCAAGCAACCTAGAATTGAATGGGTGTCGGTGTACTCGTTGGTCAGCGGAAGACACAGGGGCAAGGTCTCAACCTATGAGATGGAAACTTACGTTTGACATAGAAATCTGGGAGGTGTATTCTTTGAACCAGAAAGTGCCCGAACACGGCGGGCCACCGAAAAAACATTGGATACATTTATGCCATCTGAAGATGTGACGCTGTTGCATTTACTCAGGGTGGCGGTGTAGAGGAAGGACTGCGCCAGGATACCGTGTGCCATACACAACGGCTGAAAGGATTAAACATGGATGAGAAAAAAAACGAGATGTCTTACGAAGACTTTCAAGAGACAGCGTCAAACTACGGCGAAGACAAGGGACACGACTTTCTCACTGACCCTGCCGCTATCGCAAAGGCCAGCGAAGAAGCGGAACACGAAAGGGCGGTGAGCCACGGGGATATGCTCCGCGCGGCCCGGGAAAAGCGCGGGTTTTCCCTTGACGAGTTGGCCGCAAGAACCGGCATTTCGCGAGACGCGCTGGCCCAACTTGAAGCCGGTGAGTTCATGCTCCCTCTGGGGCAGCTCATAAAACTCAGCAAGGCCCTTTCTCTTCGGATGGCGGATGTCATCTCTACGGGCGAAGAATCGTTCACCATCGTGAGATCGGATCAGCGTCTGAGTTTTTCTCGATTCGGAAAAGCCAGGGAGGCCAGCTACGGATACGAATACGAATCCCTGGCTGCCGGGAAGAAAGACCGGGCGATGGAGCCATTCATTGTTACGCTCCATCCCTCCGGAGCCGATGAGCCTTCTTCCCACGACGGGCAGGAGTTCATCTACGTCCTGGATGGGGAAATGGAAGTCGTCATAGAGGACACCAGAGACGTCCTGAAACCTGGCGACTCTGTCTACTACGATTCCACGAGCATGCATCTGGTGAAAGCTCACGGAGACAAGCCTGCGAAGATCCTCGCCGTGCTAATCAGCTGAGCGATGCGAGTAAATGCTTTCTGAAACGACCAGAGAGTGATGCTCTCGATTGGCTTGCGGCCATGACATCGCACGTCCCAAACCCCTTCCCTTCTATCCAGACCCCGATTACCCAATACATTCTTCGACAGGCTGATAACCCGCGAACCCTCTATTCAAGATTTTAACCAGTAATCCTCAGTTTTGAGTTCGATCTAAAGATAACAACTTGTAGGGTAACAATCAGCCTACCTCTTTGACTCCGCCTTTTTGAAGGTTTCGGTTGACCAATTTTCATAAAATAGGTATATTCCGATCAAGATTCCACAGGGCGGTGCAGATCAAAAGCTTCTTCGCCGCCTCCCCGGAAACCCCATCAATCCCCGGCGAAACCGCCCCCAAGCACGCACAGCATCTTGTCTACCAGTCAAAGACATCTAAAAAGTTCTTGACAGAAAAATTTGATCTGCTAATATTACGGCCATCTGGTTGAGAAACCGGCCAGTCGGTCAGAAATCCTGCTGTACTATTTCTTCAACGAAGGGATCAGATTCTTGCTTAGACTGAGCTTGGACGAAAGGAAGAAATACCTGGCCAATACTGCGGCTATCGTATTTTGTGAAAAGGGTTATCAGGCCGCCTCACTACACGATGTGGCCCGGAAAGCCAAAATCAGTAAAGCCGGGATTTATCACTACTTTAAAACGAAAGAAGATATTCTTGCCTTGCTATTGATCCAACATACGGACCTCTTCTTGCGGGTGCTGAAGGAGAGGATAAAAGAAAGCCAAGCGAAATGCCTCGATGCCAAACAGGCCTTTCAGGAATTGATCCGCACCTATGCCGATCACCTGAATCAAAATAAGGAGATCCGCTTGTTGGTCCTGCGCGAACGGCACCAGTTGACGGGTAAGAATAAGAGAGATCTCTACAAAAGAGAGCAGGCGATTTTTCATTTGTTGAAAAATGAGCTCGGGAAAATCCCCCGTATTGATAAAAAGAATCACCCAAACGTGATTTCTTTTTTAATCATCGCCATGAGTCATTGGATGGGCTATTGGTTTAAGGAGAGTGGCGGGTTGGACCTGGAGGAAATCATCGACCAGAATATCGGGATCATTTTTAACGGAATTTTCAAGAACCCATCATAGGCCTTTTTTAAGAACGCAGAAGTGGCACCCGGGGAAGGAACAGAAGGAAGCATCCCCGCCAGCAAGACTAAAAATAGAAAAGGTCAGCTTACATTTTGGAGATCTCCGGGCTTCCTAATGAGAGTAAAGACGAATACGGACACACTTCGTCGGAGTGCTCGCACACTCCATTGAGAGACGGCAATTTATTAATTCAACATAATAACAATAGTAGAAAAGGAGGTAGCCATGAAGACCAAAAGTATCCTTGCGCTGGCATTCTTAGTAATCGTGGCCGTGTTTGTTGTAGCGGGAGGCGCATCTCAGGCGGTACCTGAGAAACCGACACCAGGCAAAGGTGTCGCCGGGGAGGGAAAGGCGCCGATCAAAATTGGATTCATTGGCCGTCTATCCGCTCCTTGGGGATTGAGCAACAAAACCGCGCTGGAAATCAGCGTAGATGACTTGAATGGAGAAGGTGGAATCCTCGGAAGGCCGGTTCAGCTGATTGTCGAGGATTCCAAGGGCGAGATCCCACTTGTTGTAGCGGCTTATAAAAAGCTGGTCATGACCGATAGATGTGCTTTAGTCGTCGTTGAGTCGACTGAGCCTGTTTTTTCATGTATGGAAGTGGGGGCCGAATTATATAAGCAATACCCGCATATCATGTTCGGCGTCTTCGTTGCTCACGATGAGCCGACGTATATGGTTTGTGCCAATTATGATAAATATAAGTTCTTTTTTAGACCCTTTACGAAGGGGGGCGTCCATTTCGATCCGAACGTAAAGGCCTGGGAGTTATGGACCAAAGTCATTGGAACCAAAAAACTTGCTTTTATGGCCGAGGATATGGCTTTCGCGAAGCCAGTGGTAGAAGGCGTCCCGGGTAAGACACCTTCCTTGCCTGAATTCTTCAGATCGAAAGGACTCGACGTTGTTTACACCGGCCAGAACTCCATAAAGGAAAAGATGTTCCTCCCGATTTTTGAAGAAATTGCCGCCAAGGGCGCAGACACGATTTATTGGATAACCGCTTATACAGATACAGTCACTCTGGCCAAGCAGTGGGTTCTATCAGCAGCCAAGGACATCGACATCGTTTTTATGGCCGGTGCTCCCTGTTATTCCGCTTTCTGGAAAATGACCGGCGGAGCAGCGCTGGGCGCGGTGACACTTGACCCCGAGATCAGTGTGCCGTTTACCGATAAGACGCTTCCCTTTCTAACCAAGCTGAGAGCAAAGGGCGCGGGCATGATGAACTCGACGTACCCTTCCTATGACAGCCCCTGGATTTTTAAGGCTGCTGCGGAGAGCGCGAAGACGGCGAGCAACTTCGATGCCATCATTAAAGCGATGGAAACCGTTCAAACGCAGCGCATTTGCTGGACATGGAAATTTAACAAGTGCCATGATCCAATGACCGGTTATCCACCCTACTTGCCAAGTCAGTATGGACAATTCCAGGAGAACGGAAAAGTAGTAACGGTATTTCCTCCCGGCATTGTCCAAAAGGTTAACCCGAACAGTGGATTTATCCGCGTAAAGGAGCTACGAGCAAAAACGGCAAAATAATCGCATGCGGATTCGGACCCCGGGGCCTGTCACGAAAACTTGTTCTGGAGTCCATTTGAATTATTCAGCCCCGGTTGTTGTGCTGCCACTCGAATTTAGAAAAGTGGTATTTCATGACAAATACAATCAGCATCATCCTCATCTACACATTCATTTTGGGTTCTCTCTACCTTCTCGAGTCACTCGGGTTTTCTCTGATCTGCGGCGTGCTGCGGGTTTTTCACCTGGGATACGGCATCGCCTTTGTGGTGACCGTCTATGTCACCTGGATGTTTATGCAAGAGCGTGGATTTGGACTGGGCTGGGCCATCCTTGCCATGTGTGCTTTCCAGTGTCTCTTCACCCTGCTGATCGTTTATTATCCCATCGTCAGGCGCTATCTGGAAAAAGAAGAGATACTCTTAACAGCGCTTCTGCTCGTAGCTATGATTGGAGAAGAGGCCGCCAATTATTTTTATCCGGTCACGGCCGGGGTGGATCTCCCGACGGGCCTGTTGTCGGGTATTACTAAAATCGGTAAGGCCTCCGTGCCCAATCAAATGCTCGTGGCTGCTGGAATAGCCCTATTGACCACCGCGGCATTCATACTCTTTTTCCTGAAAACAAGGGTTGGATTACTCATGAGGGCGGTAAGCCAGGACGTCAAGTCCGCCAAGCTGATGGGTACAAATACGGAAAGGATCTATGCCCTGGCTATGGTTTTATCTGTCATCCCGCCGACGATCTGCATGCTAACCATTGCCCCGATATATTCTATAGAGCCGACGCTGGGCTGGTCGTTGCTTCAGACAGCCATACTGGTATCCATTCTCGGCGGCCTTGGCAATCTCAAAGGCAGCATTATCGCCGCTTATATATTGGGTTTTGTCGCTGCGCTGGTTTCCTTTGCCATTAATCCGCGCCTGGCCAATGTGGCTCCGCTGGTTATGGTTTTCATGGTTCTAATTTTCCGCCCCCAGGGGATCGGCCGGAGCGAATCCCTATGGTAAAAATTGAGCATAAAAAGGCACGCTTTGTTTTTCGGCTCGGCGATCTGAAACTCGAATGGACGATCGAACCCCGATACTGGCGAAACCATCTCATCGCGATTGCTCTTTTGCTGTTGTTGACCCTCGGACTAAACGGAAAACCGGATCTTTTATCGCTGATCACAACGGCAAATATATACGCTTGCATTGCCATCCCCTTGGGCTGGCAAATGACCGGGACCGGGAGAATGAACTTCGGGCCGCAATTGTTTGTCGGCATAGGAGGTTTTACCGCGGCCCTGGCCAGCATCTACTGGGGCTGGAATCCATGGCAATCCCTCTTTCTAACCATCCTGGTCAGCCTTCTCTTTGCTTTGCTGCTCAGCCGCTTAACCGTCATTGCCAAGGGACTTTATTTTTCATTGATTACCCTGCTGCTGCCGTTGATCTTCCTGGAGTTTACGAACATTTTTAACAGAGTGTTCAGGGGGGAGACTGGGCTCAGCGGCATCGCCCATATTATCGATGTGGGGGATATCGGCCGGAATTATCTTTTGGGTTGCTTGATGTCTCTGGGCTTGATGCTCGTCTTTTTATACGTCGTGGATAAAGTGCTCAGGTCAAGGTGGGGGGTGTATGCCGCTGCCATCAATGATAATGAAAACGTGGCGAACATGCTGGGGTTGAATATCAACCGGTACAAGATCGTTACCTTCACGATGACATCTGTCATGATTGGGATCGCGGGATGGTTTGCTGCCCATTACTTCGGAACATTTGCCGGTGTCACCTATTTGCCTCTGCAATTTATGTTGAAAGTCCTGCTGGTCGTAATGATAGGCGGGCGTGGAGAGATTTACGGTTGCGTCGTAGGCGCCTATTTTGTGGCCTTGCTGGAGCATTTCCTTACCAGAATCGGGCCGATTCATTACATCCTGTTCCCTTTCATCCTGCTCTTGCTACTGCTGGCTTTACCGGAAGGGTTGTACGGCCTTTATCGAAGACACCGGTACAAGGAATACTATCCGACGCTGAAAGTGCGTAAGAGGGAAATATAGTTCCGCTTGCCAGGCTTAAAATGCTTCTGAAAATTGAAAATGTGACCAAAGGGTTCGGCGCCGTTAAAGCGGTTGACGGGGTTAGCTTTGATATCCATGAGGGCGAAATCGTCGGTCTGATCGGTCCCAATGGCGCCGGGAAGACCACTCTGACCAACCTGATCAGCGGTTTGTACAAAGCCGATGGCGGGAGGATCGATTTCCTGGGTACGAATATCGTCGGCTTACCGCAATTTAAGATATGTCACTTGGGAATCAGCCGAACCTACCAAATCCCGCAGCCTTTCCCTGATTTGACCGCGATCGCGAATGTCGTCGTCGGCGTGCTGTGCGGGAAGCACAGGATCAATCTGAGCTTCGGGGATGCCTTGCTGGAAGCGTCCCACTGTCTGGAAACGGTTGGCTTGTTTGGCAAGAGGAACGTACTTGCCAAGGATTTGACCTTGTTCGAGCTAAGGACCCTGGAGCTGGCCAGGGCGTTGGCAACCACGCCCAAACTAATGATCATCGATGAAGTGATGGCTGGCCTAAACCCGGGCCAAAGTTTGCGTGCGGTTCGACTCATCAGGCGCCTGAAAGAAGAATATCGCCTGACCATCCTCTGGATTGAGCATGTCATGAAAGTAATTACGGAGGCTTCGGACCGAATCGAGGTTCTTAATTACGGCAAGAAAATTGCCGAAGGTCCGCCCAAAACCGTGGTGAACGATCCGATTGTTATCGGAGCTTATTTAGGCAAAAAGTATGCTCAAGGTAGAAGAACTTAACGTTTTTTACGGTATTGTGCAGGTCGTCTACGATGCCTCCTTTGAGGTGCGGCAGGGCGAATTTGTAGCCTTGCTCGGTGCAAATGGCGCAGGTAAAACAACCCTGTTGGATACGATTTCCGGGCTGCACAGGGCCAAGTCGGGCAGCATCACCTTTCAGGGTCAGTGCATAGAAAACCTGCCCTCCAGCAAAATTGTAAAAGCCGGGATCAAACAGGTACCTGAAGGAAGGCGAGTATTCCCTTATTTGACCGTGGTTGAGAACCTTTATATGGGAGCTTCCGGAAGACGAGAGGCCTGGAAAAAAAGGCATGAAACGCTGGAGCGGGTGTTTACGATGTTTCCGATCCTGAAGGCCAGAGGAAACCTGAACCCCGGGAAGCTGAGCGGCGGCGAGCAGCAGATGCTGGTCATTGGCAGGAGTATGATGGCCATACCACACCTGCTCATGATCGACGAGCCATCCCTGGGACTGGCCCCCAAGACCATCACCGAGATATACGAGATCATCGGAAGCCTGCATAAAGAGGGTGTTACCATTCTGCTCGCCGAGCAGAATATCGAGCAGGCCCTCGAATTGGCGAACCGAGGCTACGTCATGGAAAACGGCCGGGTCGTCATGGAAGGACCAAGTGAGAAGCTCTTAGAGAGCGGTCGTATTAAGGAAGTCTACTTGGGAATGTAGGGGTGCGTCAATTGCCAGAGAACTACTTTTCTTTTACCCGACAGATTTTTAACGCCGCTGAAGCGGGCCATAAACCGGAGGCGTTTAAGGGGATCCGGGTTCTCGACCTCTCGCGCATCATATTCGGCCCGGTGATCTCAAGATGGCTGGCCCTCTTTGGCGCCGAGGTGATTAAGGTCGAAGAGCCGGATGAGGGCGATAGCTGGAGGTTGGGGACTTATTGGGCTAAGTACCGCAAGGATGCCAACCCTTATTTCCAGGCCCTGAATCCCAATAAATATTTTGTAGGTATTGATCTAAAAAAGGAAAAAGGCAAGGAACTGATTCTGGAGCTGGCCAAGAAATCGGATATCGTTGTTGAGAATTTCAGGGCCGGATTGACCGAAGCGTGGGACATCGGCTATACCGCAGTAAGCCAGATCAATCCCAAGATTATTTATATCAGTTGCAGCGGGTACGGGCAGTGGGGGCCCTTGAGGTTTTTCCCAAGCTGGGACCTGATTGCCCAGTCCATGTCGGGCGTTGCCAGGTCAACCGGGTTCCCCGGAAAGGAAGCGTATAAGCTGCAGGATTATTATGGCGACTTCCTTCCGGGGCTTTTCGGGGTCATATCCGTGCTGGCTGCGCTCAACTACCGAGCCAAACACGGAAAAGGCCAATATATAGACCTGGCCCAGGCCGAGGCAATTATGAGGATCATGCCCAACTGGACCTATATGAGTGTGGCCGGTAAGGACCTCGAATGTACGGGCAATGTCGATCCAGCGATGGCCCCATCCAACATTTTCAAGACCGCCGACGGGCATTTCGTGGCGATTGCAATCGCGACGGACGAACAATTCTCCGGCTTGGCAAAGGCAATGGGCGAGCCGGAATTATCTCGTGACAGCAAGTTTAGGGATACTTTGGAACGGCTCAAACCCGAAAATGCCGCGGAGATAAATAGGATCGTAGAACGATGGGTCCGCAGCAAGACGGAGGATGAGGTCCTTGAGCTGGCCGAAAAGTGTGCTTTCCCTGCCGGCAGGGTCATGGATGACCTGCGCGTCGTGAAAGATGAATGGAGGAGAGAGCGGGGGAGCATTGTGGACATCAACGATGAAATGTACGGGGAGGAGACAGTGGGATTGTCGGCGGCAATGCTGGAAAAGAACCCCGCCAGGATCAAGTGGCTCGCCAAGCCGCTAGGCTACCACAACAATTATGTCCTGAAAAAGCTCCTTGGCCTTTCGGGCAAGGAAATTGAGAAACTCCGGAAGGAAGAAGTTATCGGGACTTGGGACAACCGGGTCGGACAGAAGCCCCCTCCGTATTATGATGTCTCCAAAGACCCGATGTTTAACTATGACGAGGGCAAGATCGATGACGGCAAGTGAAAAAAAACCTCAGGTTTATTCCAGACACCTCTTGGGTAACAAGGCAGGGGAGCAGCTGGCCAGGTTTAACGAACTTTTAACGGGCATGATGGGCTCTACCGAGAATAAACCTGAAGCCCTCAGCGGGATCACCGTCATCGAAGCGACCCGAGCGAACTTCGCAGGAATTACCGCCGCCACGCTGCTCGGTGAGTATGGGGCCGAGGTCATTAAGATTGAACCGCCCGAGGGTGATCCGGCCAGGAGGATCACTCCCTACGGGGTAAATGTGGACGGCGTCGGATTGCCTTTTCTAATGGAAAGCCGGAACAAATCTTACATCACACTGGATTTGAATAGCGACGAAGGCCGGGAGAGCTTTAAAAAATTGGCCAATAAAGCCGGCGTGATGATCGATGCCCTGAGACCTGGAGAACTGGACTCATCCGGCATCGGTTACAGGCATTTAAAAAGATCCAATCCAGGATTGGTCTATGTGGCGATTTCTCCTTACGGCCACTACACTTCGCAGGGAGGAAAGCTAAGCCATATTCCAGATACAGACCTGACAGCACAGGCGGAGTCAGGATACCCTTCGATCAGCGGGGATCCCAGGGAGCCTGAGCCGTATAATTACCCCCTGAAGGCAGGAATCTGGGCAGCCTGGTATATGAGCGCGGCACTGGCTGTCGCGGGCACGCTGACGGCCCTATTCTATCGGCAAATGACCGGTGAGGGTCAGATGGTTGACATTGCTACGAATGATGCCATCACGGCGTGGCAGGGTTTTCAGGTAGTCTGGGGCTTCACGTCCGAGAAGCCGCGTGACCGGATCGCTGGATTCGATTGGTGCCTCTATCCTTACGGATTTTTCAAGTGCAAGGACGGCTATGTCACTGTGGCGGCGCCCTTGGATCCGGACTTCCGGAGCCTTCTG
Organism: uncultured delta proteobacterium; assembly: GCA_963765435.1. Lineage (GTDB taxonomy): Bacteria > Desulfobacterota > BSN033 > BSN033 > UBA1163 > UBA1163. The sequence continues at coordinate 248,222 of CAVXWK010000001.1, read as the reverse complement.
AAGCTATTCAAAAGATGGGACCTGGAGAACGACTGGAGATATTTATTTGACCGGACGGTGGACGACGTGGATAAAGCCGAGGAGCTGAGGACCGAACTCGAGAAAACATTCTCCAAATTTACCCGGGATGAACTCACCCGCAAGGCCCTTGATTTCAGCGCCAAGGCGGCCCGCGACCCACTGCGCAGCAAAGGCTTTCCCATCATCGTTCCGACAAAAGAACCCAACGAAGTCATGCAGGAAAAACACTGGAATATCCGCAACGACTTTTTAAAGGTGGATGACCCGCAAGGCGGCAAATTTATTATTCCGGCGGCCATACCCAAGATGTCCGAGACGCCGCCGAGGATAAAGTCAACCAAATGCGGCATCGGCCAGGACAACGAAAAAATCTATAGGAAGTACGGTCTAACGGAATAAAGAGTCAGTCGGTGATTTCGCCGATCGCCACCTGAAAGGAGGAAAATTTGCTGAAAGAATTTAGTCTCGAAGGAAGAACGGCTATTGTCACAGGGGCCGGCAGAGGAATCGGCCGGGCCATCGCTTCAACCCTGGCTGAAGCAGGTGCGGACATCGTGGCTGCCAGCAGGACCCTTGCTCAGCTAAATGAGACAGCCGCGGAAATCCACAAACAAGGACGCAAGTGTCTCCCCGTGCCTACGGACATAACGAATGCGGATCATTTGAAAAAGCTTGTGGATACGACCCTGTCTCACTTTGGTAAGATCGACATACTGGTGAACAACGCCGGAATGGGATCCATGAAAATGACTATCCCTATCCCTGGCGCCGAAAAAATGCGCATTGCCAAAATACTCCCCGATCTGAATGAGCCCCTGACAGATGAGGAATGGAACTTAATCTGGAACACGAATGTCAAAGCCGGGTACGATTTAACCAGGCTGGTTGTTCCGCATATGATCGAAAAGGGAAAAGGAAAAATCGTCAATATCGTATCCACTGCGGCCATCAAGTACACCGCACTGCAGGGAATTTATCCGGCGACCAAGGCAGCCATCGTGGCCATCACCAGAGGCTTGGCCAATGAGCTGGCCAGGTTTAATATCACGGTTAATGCCATAGGACCGGGCGGAGTTTTGACCGCCATGCTCGACAAAATATATTTGAACGAGGAGATAAGCAAAACCTATCTGCGCTCGGTGCCCATGAGACGCTTCGGCGAGCCCCGGGAGGTAGGGTTACTTACCCTTTACCTCGCTTCTGATGCGTCGAGCTATATGACCGGCCAAACCCTGTATCTTGACGGCGGATACACCGTTTCATGAGGTAATAGTGAACGACACAGAAAAGTGGTCATTGCGAGGACCCCGCACTTGATGCGGGGGACGCGGCAATCCCATGAGATTGCTTCACTTCGTTCGCAATGACATATTGAGGATATCCAGATATTTATGTCGTTCACTGTATTACCCCCAACATTAAAGGAGCATAAACGAATACCATTGAAAGGAGGAAACAAGGTCCGTGAAAAACCATGATGTGGTTATCATCGGAGGCGGGCATAACGGGCTTATTGTCGCTGCCTACCTGGCCAAGGCCAAGGTGGATGTTTGCGTGGTGGAGCTCCAAGACATGGTCGGCGGATGCGTGGTTACCAGGGAATGCACGGTGCCCGGCTTCAAGCACGATATTGCCGGCGCCATTCATATGATGATCCAGGCCAATCCGCTGCTTCACCAGGACGAATTGGGCCTGAAGTCCAAATACGGTTTGAAATACGTTTCCCCCGACCCGCCGGGCGCAGTCGTTTTCAGCGACGACCGTGCACTGGTCATCTATAAAGACATCAACAAGATGGTTGAATCCATAAAGCAGTTTTCGGCCAAGGATGCCGATGCCTATCTGAAGTTCTGCCAATATCTAAGAAAAATAACGGCTCCCTTGAAGATAGGAATGTTCTCAGCGCCGCCACGTTTCGGAGCCATGATGTCCTTTCTCGATTCTAGCGAGGAAGGGAAGGAGTATACGAGGCTCATCCTATCCAGCGTACAAGATGTCACCGAGGAGTGGTTTGAAAGCAAAGAGATGCGGGCCGCCTTTGGCCGGTGGGCTTCGGAGGAGATGATCGGCCCGCGTGAAAAGGGGACCGGTCTCTACGCAGCAGGCTGGCCGCTGTTTCATACCTGGGGATTAACCATGCCGATAGGCGGATCCGGCGTTTTCAGCGAAGCCCTGGCAGCCTGCATCCGGGATAACGGCGGCACGATCATGCTATCCACCGCGGTCAAGCGGGTTCTCGTGGAGAGCGGCGCAGCCAAGGGAGTCCTTCTCGAAAACGGCGAACAAATCATGGCTAAAAAAGCGATCGTGGCCAACGTCAATGTCAAGCAGCTTTTCCTGCAGATGTTGACCGACCGGGAGGTGCCGGCGGGTTTTCAGGATAAAGTTAGGAAATTGAAGCCCGCTTCCTTCGCCCCCCTCGGTCAAGCGATCGCCCTCAACGAAGCTCCTAAATTCAAAGCCGGCGGCGACGTGAATAAGGCTCCCTTTGTGGAAATCAGCCCTTATCCGGAAGAGCTCCTGCGGGCATACGATGATTATTCCTACGGGGTACCCAATGCCGGTATGCCGATTATGGGAATTGCCACCCTCGTTGATCCCACCCGGGCACCGGCAGGCAAGCACACCCTATTTCTCTACCACTATGAGCCCTACCACTTACGCGACGGCGGGGCTGCGGCGTGGGATAAGGTAAAGCAAGACGTTGCCGACCAGGTGCTGGAGACAGCGCGCAAGCATTGTACCAATTTGGATGACCGCAATATTCTCGGCAGATGGATCGCCAGTCCGCTCGACTATGAACGCATGAACCCGGCACTGATCGAAGGGGATATCGGACATATCGGTTCCTTCCTTTCCCAGTCCTTTGGCAACCGGCCCCTTCCCGGCTGGGGTCAGTATAGGACCCCGATTCAAGGACTTTATATGTGCGGGGTCAGCACCCACCCCGGAGTGGGTATTAACGGCGGCGGAAGAGCAACCGTCCAGGTGATCATGGAGGATTTGGGTATCGACTTTAAGAAAGTGATAGCAAAATAATTCTTACCGGGTGGTTTTTAGAAAGGAGGAGATATGTCTGGAGAAATTTCTAAAGAGTATGACGTTATTATCATCGGGTGCGGGATCGCGGGATCGGTTGTTGGAGCCCTGTTATCAAGTATGGGGCAAAAAAAGGTTCTCATTCTTGAGCAGGCAGCAGTGATTGGGGGGAGGGCGACATCCTTCAGGGGGGAGGGGATCAAGGACGCCAACGAGTTTCGCAAAACCCTAATGCTGGCCGCTCACTCCTGGGTTTGCGATAAGACGAAACCGAGCCTGTCGACCATGATTCAAAAAAAGACGCTTCGTGGATACATCATCGAAGCAGGCGGCCGGGGCGCCTGGTACACCAACAGGGGACGCGTCAGTCAGGCCCTTTCTGTGTTCAACAAGGCTTCGATCTTCTACCCCAATGTCGGCTTCGTGTGGTATGACCACGATTGGAAGCCGCATGATATCAAGAGAAGATCCAAGTACGGATGGATGAGCGACGAAGACTACGCCGAGATGGTGAAGGTCCATAAGCGGAAGCTCCAGCTGGGCTCGATCGCGGAAGCCGAAAAGCTTGACCACGTCACGTTAAAAGACTGGGTCGAAGGGATCACGAAGAGCGAGCTGGCCCAGGAATTCCACTATGCCATGGGCACCTTCCAGACGATCATCAATGATCCGGCGCTGAACAGCGCCGGGGAAAACTTGAAGGTCTTTTTACAAGTCCAGGAAACCAGGGTGCATATCACCGATGGCTCGTGGGCTTTCGCCGGGGCCCCCGGGCACCGCTTTATCACCGAAGGGTTTGTTGCTGTCGTCAAAGACGCTGAAGGGGACGTCGTCACGAATGCGCGGGTTAAGGAAGTGATGATTCAGAATGGCAGAGCGATCGGCGTGAAAGCGGAAATGGACGGCAAATCCACGGAAATAAAAGCGCCGGTCGTTGTCTGCACGGCCCCGCCCAAGGTACTGCTGAACCTCATCCCGGAGAAATTGCTGCCGGAGGAATTTGTCAGATTGACGAAAAATATCATCCATACTTCCATGGTCGCCGGCCAGTTCGGGATGAGCAAACCATTGAGCGCTTTCTGTGAACTCAAGGTGGACCCCAGGTCTTTCTACCATACTTCCTGGTTGATTCCGGAAAGCGAAGGGATGTTCAGGGGGAATGTTCCACTCGACATCGTGCCAATATCTGCCATTGCCCCCACCACCGCGCCGGAAGGCAAACACCTGCTCCAAATGGCCAGCAGTATCCTGGCCACCGAAGCGCACGATAAAAAGAAAACAGATATGGTCATCCAGCGGATATTGAAGTTTCTGGATCGGGGATTTCCGGGCTGGCGAAAGGCGCTGGACTGGATGCTATTTACCGCCGGAGATACCTGCATCTTGTGGAGACACCCGGAGGATGAATGGGTGGACGTGAAATGCCCTACGGTCGAGGGACTCTATTTTGCCGGGGATACATATGGAAAGCGCCTCAACGAAGGAGGCATTGAGGGTGCTGCCCACTCCGGGTTTATCTGTGCAAGTGCCATAGCCGGCAAGGATTATCTGCAGCTTCTGCCGCCGATTTTCCGATGAGAGTAGTTAGAAGAGAAAAACCGAGTTCAAAAAAGGAGGCTTGTCAATCGCGAATCGATGAAACATGTTGTGACCATACGCAATGATACGGGTGATGAGGCCGCGTCGATTTCTTCCGTTAGGCGCGTAGACGATAAACTGGTCATGGAAGGCAAGGCATTGGGAACCATGCAGATGGATATGGTTCTCTCCGCCGAAGACGCTCTCCGAGCCGTAAGAATGATGTTTTCGTGGCAAGGACTGTCCTTTGTTATTCTTCTGCCCTTCTTTGCAATAAGAAATAAAATTGCCAAAAAGAGAAAGGATCATACCAAATAGAATTCATTTCAGGATCGGGCTAACTTGGTCGTGTTGGTCCGATCTTTTGTTTGATCAACAATCCACAGGGCGGCGGTAAAAATAAGGGGTCTGCACTCGACCAGCGACAAAAATAGCGAAACCAATAAAATAGTTTGTATCTAATTGTTACTGAACCAGAATATAAGAACCGCTCCCGAGATAGTCCCCGAGATACAGGTAAATCTTCGCTGTCGTAACGGAAATCTACCGCAAAAGGTATGCCGCAAAGGAACCTACTTGACTTTACCTGGCTAAATCGTATGATAAATCATCAAATCTCTCGAATAGTAAAAAGACCAAAGGGAGGATATGACAATTCATATCGTGAGGCAGCGCGCCACGGAAAAAGAGATAAACGAAATGCTGGAAGAACTTAAGACCTATATCAAACTGGCCGTCGACGTGGAACGCGACATACTCGCAGGAGGAGGCGAGTATCATGCCGATTGCGAAGAGGTGCTGCTTGAAGACGGGAGCCGACAGGAAGACATCTGGGGGGCTGATTGGTATCCTGAGTATCGCAAAGTGGAATTCGGGGCATTGATCAATATCCGCCCGCGTCAGGGAAACCGATCGATGGAAATTGAAGACCCGAAGCTGCGAGCGAAGATCGAAACGATGATACCCAGATTGTTAGAGGTGGGGTCCACGTGAGAGATCTAAAAAGAATGCATGAACGTTTTATTCGGGACCGGAGCCCTATCCGTATAGGCAATCTAGCATCTGATCTGCTGCGCCTTAGCAAATGGATCCAGGCGAGGCACAACGATGAGGCAATCGTTGATTTGATGCGTGAGATTGCCTGGCTCATGGAATGGTGTGGCGATCTGGCATCCCCAGAACTGGCTGATATGCAACGGGAGATTTGTCGATGGCGTCGCGTCTGGCCAGTTGAACAAGCGCGGAGCATCCTCGCGTTTCGCGCCCTTCAGATGTCGAACCGGACCTTGGAATGGTCAGGGCTTCTTGAAAAGAGTACACCCGGGCCGAAAAGACTGGATTCCCCCGTATCAAGTACCCCGCGTCAAGCACGGGGCAGGCTGAGGCAGGCTTATCGAGTCCGGAATGACAAATAAGGGAAAGAGAATTCTGAATCACAAGAGGGGCATCCATAAAATTATAAATTTCTACTTGTTAACGATCCACTTCTCTGCCGGTTAGGCGGATTTCTTCCTCTACCCTCTTCCTGGTCAGGCGAACTTGATCTATAGCAACCAGCCCACCTTTTTGGCCCTCCTTCCAAAAGTTTCGGTTGACCAATTTTCATAGAATTTGTATATTTCAATCAGCAATCAACTGGGGTGGCGGTGTAGATATCTCTTCATTTTCAGGAAAAAAGCCCGGAGTCAGAAGGAAACTTTCGTGAAACACAGGCAAACCTACTTAAAGGAGATCCCGAAAAGAACGGTGTGTGTATTCAATCCTCTGTCACTTGTATCGAACGGTTCGGAGATATGGTACAAGCGGTATTCTACTCTCAATGCGGTTTCTCGACCAATGTTAAAGAGCATGCCTGCACCTACATTAACAAATCCTGAAAAATGCTGATCTCCCAAAAGCGGGGCTTCTGAACCGCCACGGTACAATCTTTTGCCGGCGCTATCGTAACCGAACCCTCCCCCAATAAGGAGAAACAACGAACCCCATCTTTCCTGGACAGGCTTGAAAACAGTATTCTGACTGAGCCCCAGAAAATAGACATTATGTAACTTGGGAATGTCATAGTAAAAAAAGTTTCCTTCGAATTCTAAATCCCAATACTTCCAATCCTTACAGAGAGGCAAGGTAATACGGGGAAGAAATCCATATTCCCTTATGTGTGTCTTACTGTAGAAAACATCACCTGTCCCTCCCAAAATGGAAAAACCCCAACTTGTTCTTTTCTCCTCCTGCTCCTCCCCATAAGAATAGGAAACGATTGATCCAATGATCACGAAAAGAATGAAAGTAGAGAGCAAATAACTCTTATACGGGACCCGCATGTAATCCTTCTTCACTTGGCCCCCATAAATAGGAATAGGCTGATAATACAACAAATCGGATTGGTGGGCAATTGTAAAATATCGGCAACCCCTTGCCTGCCCCACGCGAAGAGATGCAACAAATGAACCTAATTCTTGGAGCATTCTTTATGAAAGTTTATGAAAGTTTCGGTTGACCAATTCTCAAAAAATAGATATATTCCTATCAGGAATCCACAGGGTGGCGGTGGGATTTGCTTTTCACACAGGACAAAAATGGCGGGACCAATAAAATAGTTTGTTTCTAATTGTTATTGGGTTAGGATTTCCGGGGAGGGCCGCTAGGAGAATTTGGCGGCGTGAAAAAATAGGGGGCAGGAGCTCCAGGAGGGTGATTCCTATGTCTTATGAAACCATTCTGTACGAGGTTGGGGATGAGGTTGCAACAGTGACCCTCAATCGCCCCTCCAAACTCAACGCGTATACACCAAAGATGGGCGATGAACTGGTTGACGCTTTCAGCCGTGCGGATATGGACCCGGCAGTTCGGGTGATCATTCTCACGGGTGCGGGGCGCGCTTTTTGTGCGGGCGCCGACATCGGCAGTTTTGCCGAAGATATCGACACACGGGCATCCGGTGGAACAGCCCAGCATAGTACTTCGCGAATTGGGGAATTCCCCCGCCTGATGCAAAATCTGACCAAACCTGCGATCGCAGCCATAAACGGGTTTGCCCTCGGAATCGGGTGCACAATCACCTTTCTGTGTGATGTACGCGTCGCCGCCGAGGGAGTAAAAATGGGGGTCATTTTCCCGCGCGTCGGGCTCATGATGGAGCTCGGTTCGACCTTTCTATTGCCCCGCATGATCGGATCGTCGAATGCCGCCGAGATGATGCTGACCGGGCGGCAATTCACGGCGCAGGAGTGCTATCGCATGGGGCTGCTGAGCCACGTTGTTCCCGGAGAAAATCTGATGGCCAAGGCCCGGGAGATCGCGGGGGAGATGCTTGAATGCTCTGCAACTTCGTTGGCCCTGACGCGCCAGGCGCTTTACGGCGGCATGAGAGGCACGGTCGAGAATGCCTGGGAATTCGAGAAAAACGGCATGGAGCACTGTAATCGTAGTCCGGAGCATAAAGAATACGTGACTGCGTTCATGGAAAAGCGCAAACCCGATTTCCGCCGCAAGAAAAAATAGACCCTGCACCAAGGTGAACTGGAGAGACCTACCGCGCGCTTACAACCAAGAACGGGAAGTTTCGGTTGACCAATTTTCACAAAATAAATATATTCCGACCGGCAATCTTCTTATAGGATGTTCGATGATCAAGGGAAAACGAATAACCATATCCCCATTCCCTCTGCTCGTATTATTTTCGCTAGTCCTTTGCTGGCAGATAACCTCTAACGCGAGCGAAGGTACTGGCGATCGTAATGGTTCCATAGTGGTTGCGGGGCTGCGACGCATTTACCGCATTCATATTTTGCCTTCGCATAATGAAAGTGAACCAGTGCCTCTTGTGATTGCTTTGCACGGAGGCGGAGGAACGGGCGACCATATGGTGAAACTGACGCTCGGAGGCTTCAATAAACTATCGGACAAAGAAGGCTTCATTGTGGTCTACCCGGATGGAATTGATAAGCACTGGAATGATGGGAGAAGTAAGGAAGAAACAAACTATCGTGCGCATAAAGAATATATTGATGACACCGGTTTTATCTCAGCGTTGATTGATTATTCTATAAAGCAATACAATGTGAACCCAAAAAGGGTTTATGTGACCGGAATGTCAAACGGAGCCATCATGTCTTACCGCCTCGCCTGCGAGTTAAGTGACAAAATAGCCGCCATCGCTCCAGTCGATGGAAATCTCTCGCAGGATTTTTTCCCGATGTGTTCGCCCTCAAAACCAATCTCCGTGTTAGCCATTAATAATGTGAAAGATCCGCTGGTGCCGTGGAACGGCGGAGAGGTCACAGGGCCCTTTGGTGTGAAAAAGCTGGGCAAGGTCTTATCGGTTCGTCAAACCATCGAATATTGGGTAAAGCACAACGGATGCGCTCCCTCTCCAACGATCACAGTAGAACCGGATAGAGACCCCGATGATGGGACAAGAGTCCGCCGGGAAGAATACAGCGGAGGAAGAGAAGGGACAGAAGTTATTCTTTATGCAATCGAAGGTGGAGGACATACCTGGCCGGGTGGTTATCAATACTTGCCCGCCAGCATCATCGGCAAAACAAGCAAGGACATCGATGCGAACGAGGTGATATGGAATTTTTTTAAGAAACATTCGAAAAATTAATTATTCCTTTATACAGAAGTCTAAAGGGGGATCATGAAAGTTATTGCATTGAATGGAAGCGCGAGGGGAAAGAAAGGGGTAACGTGGAGATTGCTGGATTCGCGTTTGAAGGGGCTGTCGGAGGGAGGTGCTACCGTAAGGGATTTCCAGCTCAAGGAAATGAATATCTCATACTGCCGGGCGTGCCTTGTGTGTATGCATAAAACACCGGGTCAATGTGCTCAACGGGATGATATGGACGGGCTCTATCCATTCCTGAGGGAGTCGGATCTCTTTGTTATGGGTACGCCCGTGTATACAGACAATATGAGTGCCCAGATGAAGACCGTAATGGACCGCTGCATCTGCGGTATGGATCCATTTTTGCGGCTCGACCCTGCAAACCGGGTGAGGCACCCCTACAGCTGGACCATGCCTTCAAAATTCTTCCTCGTCTCAACGTCGGGATTCCCGGAGATGGAGACTTTTCAGCCTCTGATCATGACGTTCAGGGCCCAGGCGGCAAACTTTGGTTGCGAATCCATCGGGGAAATCTGCATACCCGGCTCACTTGCTTTACAGATGGCGCCACAACTTCTCGAACCTCGCCTTGACAAGATTAAACGGGCGGGGAAAATAATTGCCCTCTACGAGAAAGTGGAGCCAACCCTTTTGGAAGAGATTAGCGCACCGATCATGGCAAGAGAACAATACCTGGAAATCTCGGCGAAATACGAAGCCTGGGCCAGAAAGAGCCGAGGTAATACCGCATAGTCTCCTGTCCCACAGATAACCTATAGACGGGGACGGAGGACAGGGTTAACCCTTAACACAGATGGAACTCCAACCTTGCAGGTGGGAACGGCGGCCCCTTTCTTAACTCTTTCTTCGTGGACTTTTCATTTCCGAATCTCACTCGAAGATACACTATTCCAAATCGAAATCAATAATGATTGGAAGTTTTTTTGAATTTGCAGAAAAGGAATTTGATTTTTTCCCAGAAAAGGATGTGGAAAAGAAATAGGAAAAAAGAGAAAACTCTTTCCTTCATAGGACAATGCCTCAATGACCTTGGATAGATTCGAATTAAATCGAGTAAAATCGTGCAGCAAATCATTTTGGGCACAAAACTTGTATTATCTAGAATCTAGAAGGACTTTCTTTATTAGTAACAAACTCTGTTCTTATCATGGGCTCAAAAGGAGAATTGGAAAGGGGAGCGTCTTTACGGTGATCGACAAGATTGAGAAGATTATCCTTGTCTTTGGAAGAGAGGGGACGGGAAAGAGACCAGAATAGTCGGTTGAGAAAGAAACAGCTTGCAATTGGGAGTAAAAGATGAAGAGATTTATTATTCTGATGGCTATGGCCATGGTAATGTGTTTGGCTCTAGATTCAATTGCTGACGGTACGTATCAGATTGGAATGTCTAAACAAGAGGTGATCGCGCTATTAGGAGAACCTGTATCGAAAGATACTCGTGGTGCTTATGAGCGATGGGAATACAAATTACAAGGTAATATTAGAGAGGTTCTATATTTTAATTATGGTAAACTTATCCAAATGACTCGTTGGGCAACAGATTCAAAAGGCCGTAAGCTTCGTGAAATAGATATTCTAAGCATCGCTTACAAAAAGTGCTCCGTTTGGGATATGCTGCCCTCTACGCCTTCCTACCTCATTTCTTGACGTTCTTGTCGATGACACACAGAGCAGAGTGTTTTATACTTAGCCGGTTCATTCAATGACTGTTCTCGCTGAAAGTTTCTGAAAGTTTCGGTTGACCCATTTTCATAAAATAGGTATAGTCCGATCAACAATCCACAAGGTGGCGGCAAAAGATGGGGCCTGCCCTCGACACAGGACAAAAATGGCGAGGCCAATAAAATAGTTTGCATCTAATTGTTATTGCATCAGAACATAAGAACCGTCCACAAGATAAGACAAATGAAATCCACTCTGGCAATCTATCCAGGTCCCACGGAACAAAACAGTCCCTCAGGGCGTCTTTATTTCCTCGATAACTTAAAAACGTTCATCATTCTCCTCGTAGTCTTCTTTCACTCCGCCTACGCTTACTCGATCTATTATTCCGAAGACTGGTTTGTGGTAGATACACAAAAAAGCCTCTTCTTTGACGTATTCATCATGGTCGCTTTCGCGTTTTTGATGCCGGTGATGTTCTTTGTCGCCGGGTACTTTGGCAACCGTTCATTGGCCCGTAAGGGGCTGCTCCCCTTCTGGAGAGACAAATTCTACCGAATTATTATTCCTTGGGCCCTGGGGGTCCTCATTCTGGCCCCCGCGAGGGGCTACATGCACTCTTTGAGCAGGAATCTCTATCCTTCCTATTTGGGTTATTGGGCTCATTACTTTTTTGGGACAGAGTATCAAACCCACGGTCAGGCGCAATTCTATTTCTTGGGCATGCTGACTCTATTTTATGCGGTACTATCAGTCGTTTACTTGATTCATAGACCAATCGGCAACGTCAGCGACAAGCCGACCAAACCGTCGAGCCTGTTCTTTGTTCTGTTTGGAGTAGGGACAGGCCTTATTTTTTGGGGCGGCAATCTGGTTATTGGCGAAGCGATTTGGCCGAAGATAGCAATCTTTGATGTACCCGGGACCCGATTCATTCCGTATATGGCCTATTTTTTTCTTGGAGTCTTTGGGTACAAACAACAATGGTTTACTCCCTCGGGATATAACCCGGCCCTAAAAAAGTGGCTTCCGATGTGCCTTCCGATGTGCCCTTTGTCTTTCTTTACTTTTCTTATTTTCCTAGATAAGAAATTAATACCTGCTGAGATTGGAATGGCCTGCTATTCTCTCTCCTATTTCTTCTTCTGTATGACGGCCGTGTTTTCCCTGCTTGCGTTTTTTCAAAGACGCGTCGGCTTCACCTCCGGCCTCCTCGCCAGCCTGTCGGCAAACTCCTACGCTATTTTCTTCATTCATTACTCTGTTATCCTCTGGATAATCCTTGCTTTGAGGGAGCTTCAGTGGATTCCATTTATGAAGTGGCTATTGGTAGGGATTCTGTCGACGATCGTCTGTTATTGTGTGGCCCGCTACGCCTTGTCTAAGACCCCTATGTTCAGTGCAAGGTGAAACCTACTTAAGGTAGTTAGGAATCAGTAGAAGTTTCGGTTGACCAATTTTCATAAAATAGATATATTCCAATCAAGAATCCTCAGGGGGGGCAAAACACGGAGTCCGTCCTCGGCAGAGGACAAAAATGGCGAGACGAACAAAAACATCACCAAAGAGTAGCCTGAGAAAATTATGGACGAACTTGAGCCTGACCGTTTCCAATGGATATTCGTATTGCAGGCACTCGTTGTCTGTGCTCATTGCGCACTGCCGAAATGCCATTTTGCTTGCTGCGCTCAAGATAAGACGAATAAACAAACTAATATACGGCGAGCTGAGAAAATTATGGCAAAACCTGAGCCGCACCGCTCCAAGTGGACATCCATATTACAGGCATTCGCTGCCTTTGCGTGTGATGCACTGGAGCAATGTCCTTTTTGTTGCCATACTTCTGATGAGTGGTCTCAATATTTTCAACGCCCATCCGGCGCTCTACTGGGGCAAGTCGTCTTACAGCGACGTTCCCCCCCTATTGGAGATATGGGGCTTTCTACCCTGGCTTAGCATACCCGGCCCGCAATGGCTTGCTATGGCCCGGCGCTGGCATTTCTTTTTCGCCTGGCTGCTCGTTGTAAACGGTATCGTCTTTGTGACCTACACCATTCTTAGCAGGCATTTGTACCGCGATCTTGTTCCCACGGGACAGGATTGGCGTTCCATAGACAGATCTATCTTTGATCATCTGCGCTTTCGACATGCCACAGGCGAGGCGGCCAAGCACTACAACGTACTGCAGAAATTCGCTTATTTGGCGGTGATCTTTTTCCTTCTCCCCCTGATGATCCTGATGGGACTGGGTATGTCGCCGGCGCTGGACGCATTGCATCCCGGCTGGGTTGATATCTTTTTCGGCCGTCAATTCGTAAGAACCATCCATTTCGTCGTTGCCTGGGCGCTGGTGCTCTTCGTGATCGTTCACGTTTTTGAGGTAATCGTCACCGGCTTCTGGAACAACCTTCGCTCGATGATTACTGGATACTACAGGGTGGGACCGGAGGTGGACTATGAGTGATGAAAATAAGCTCACCCGGCGTGGTTTCATGACGCGCCTTTTTGCGGGTGCAAGCATTATGGTGCTTAGCGGGTGCGAAAAGCTTTCCGAAACGACCTGGTTCCCGAGGGTGTTGGGTCTAGGCGAAAGGGCTACGTATAAAATTCAGAGACTGGTCCTGCCGCGAAAAGCGATGGCTCAGGAATTCCCAGCGACCGACCTGTCTCCGCAATTCCGCAGCAACGGGACGTCAATACCGAATAATCCAACATACATGGCGCTGGCAGCCAATGGGTTTACGGATTATCGCCTCGTGATAGGCGGTTTGATCGAGCGGCCCATGACTCTTTCGCTGGCCGAAATCCGAAGTTTTCCCAGTCGCACCCAGATAACGCGGCATGATTGCGTTGAGGGGTGGAGCGCAATAGGCAAATGGAAGGGGGCGCGCCTCAGCACGGTGCTCGAAGCAGTACACTTGAAACCCAATGCTCGTTATATCGTTTTCTACTGTGCAGACCCGATGGAAAAAGACGGCAGCTCCCTCTATTACGAGAGCATCGACCTGGAAGACGCTTTTCACCCGCAGACGATACTTGCTTACGAGCTGAACGACAAACCATTGCCAATCAAGAACGGCGCACCGCTTCGCTTGCGATTGGAGCGACAGCTTGGCTATAAAATGGCGAAGTATGTCATGCGCCTTGAAATCGTCGAACATTTTTCCGGGATAGCTGGAGGGAAAGGGGGTTACTGGGAAGACCAGGGATACGAGTGGTATGCCGGCATCTAAGTAATCCTGACAAAGCCAGGAATACAGGACGGGTCAGGAGTGCGGGATATCCACCTTCCTTCTGGAAATCTTCGATTCCCGAAAATGCCCCCAAGGCATGACTTGGTGTTAACGATACCCAGAAAGAAGGCTCTGGAAATCTTTTTTAGGAAGGCTCACTATCTGCTGTCTCTCATCTGTTTCCGATACTTGAAAAAAGCGTCGAGAGGTTATCGTTGAGTGATGACTTGTGGGCGGAACAAACAGCCCACCTCTATGACTCTTGCTTTCTGAAGGTTTCGGTTGACCAATTTTCATAGAATTTGTATATTTCAATCAGCAATCAGCAATCGCCAATCATCAATCAACTGGGGTGGCGGTGCAGATATCCCTTCGTTTTCAGCAGAGAAGATATTAATCACTGCTTGATTAACTTTCATTAAAGGTCTATTTCGGCGCAGCAATATTTGAAGAAGGTTTAGACTACATAGAAAGGCTTGGTCTTCGCTTGAGGAGTCAGGTCTTTGTTGATTGCTGAGACCTGACCCTCATAACTTAATCTAATGAAAAAGCGGATCATTATTTTTACCAAAACTGTTCTGTTAATCTTGTGTCTTTTAATTGTTGGGTCCATTTCTATTGCTGAAGAACAATTCATAAACCCCACGGATGCCGAAAAATATGTGGGAAAGGAAAAAACAGTCTGCGGGGTGGTTGTTAGCGCCACTTACGCAAGTGGAACCCAAGGCCAACCTACTTTTCTCTATCTTGACCGACCATACCCCAATCAGATTTTTACAGTTGTAATATGGGGAATGGATAGAAAAACATTTAATAGTCCACCAGAGGTGTTTTATAAAGGGAAAACCATTTGTGTTACAGGCAAGATTAAATCCTATAAAGTAGGGCCAGAAATCATGGTAAACGATCCATCTCAAATAAGATTCAAGTCAAACCCTACCCCATCTGAATAGGTTTAGGGGGTAAAACAACCTTTACCATAAGCATAGCACGGGATATTTCTTCGTTCTCAGGAAAAAACCTGGGGTCAGAAGAAGACTTCCGTGAAACATAGACACCATCAAGGATAAAGATTCGACACCAGAGCCAATATATATTTCTACGTCAGATCGTTAGACCTAAGATTGTTTTATACTGAAGGCTTCTGAAGTCGCCATTTAGTACTTCCTCCGTACTCGTTATCTAACCGTTTAATCTCAGTGCTGCAGATTTCAATCCGAAATCAAGAAGGAATTGGGGGGAATGGAGGGGAGGGAGGTTCTTTCTGGCTGATCTCTATCTAATAAATATTTTAGGGGGGGTAAAGGTCTTTTAAAGCTAAAAACTTTTCATATGTGTTGTTGGAGATTGATCCAAAAACGCATCGTGATGCTTAAGTGCATTTTGAGTTCACGGTTTGGGTTGACAGAGACTTGACCGTAATTTACATAAGATTAACATGTTAAGGCTATTTTGAAGTCTTTAAATTTGAGGAATAGTAAATGGAATCCTATCGCATTAATGAAAAGCCCACAAAAATGTATTTACCAAGGAGGTGAAAGAAATGAAGAAATTAGTTTTGATGGTTTTAATTGCAATATGCATTAAGACAATATCCTTTGCAGCAAATGGGGGATCATCTGACAAAATTACGCCAAAGACAAAAGCACAACCGCAGCCAAGCGTGAAATCCCTCATCTTGGATTTAAAAAACCCCAAATCAAATATAAGAATGGACGCTGCGGCAAAACTGGGTCAGATTAAGGATAAACGTGCTGTGGAGCCCCTTTGTGATGCATTGGAGGACAAATCTCTGGATGTGCGACATCAGGTTGTACATGCACTAGGGGCATTGGGTGAGATCGATGAGCGTGCTACCAAATGCCTTGTCAAAGCCCTCGAAGATAGGGAGGTTGATGCTGATGCGGGAGATTCGCTTATAAGAATAGGCGGCCCTGCTGTTAAAGCCCTCACCGAAGCTCTTAAGAGTCCTGATATTAAAGAGGAAGCAGTTGGATTGTTGAGGACAATAGGTGTAGGGAAAGCTCCAGTAAAGGTAAAGGGGGATGTGATTGAACCACTTTGTGGTGCTTTAAAGGATAAAAGTGCTGATGTACGAGAGACGGCAGCATTGGCACTGGGTGAGATCAAGGATCCCCGTGCTGTCGAGCCTTTGAGTATTGCATTGAGAGATTCAGAGCATGTTGTCACAGTTCTTGCTGCAAAAGCCCTGGGGGAAATTGGTAAACCAGCTGTAGAGGCGCTCATCGCAGCTCTAAAAGACCCAAGCCCAGATGTTCGGATGAATGCTGCACAGGCACTGGGTGAGATCAAAGATGAACGTGCTATAGAACCACTAAGAGCTGCAATGAATGATTCGGATTCATCTGTTCGGGGGCATGCATCAACAGCTTTTGGGAAAATCGGTAAATCAGCTCCAGAAAAACTTCCTGGAAATCTCACAGAAGATCTGAAGAGTCAAGATCCTGCTAAGCGGGCAGAAGTAGTACGGGTATTGGGTGATATGAAAGATAGACGTGCTGTTGAACCCCTCATTGCTGCTTTAAAGGACGAAAGTTGGCAAGTACGACGGAATGCGGCAATGGCACTGGGTGAGATCAAGGATGCTCGTGCTGTTGAACCCCTCATTGCTGCTTTAAGGGATGATGTTGTTGAAGTCAGAGAGAGTGTACCATTCGCCCTTGCGAAAATAGGAGAACCAGCATTAGGGCCTCTCATTAGTGCTCTAAAAGACCAAAATAAGGATGTACGCGGTAATGCAGCAATGGCATTGCTTATTATGAAGGATTACCGTGCGGTAGAGCCTCTCATTGCGGCGCTAAGGGACCCGGATAATTATGTTCGACATAGGGCGTCAAGTGCACTGTCACACATAACAGGTAAATATTTTGGCGATCGTGCTGAAGAATGGCAAGCGTGGTGGGATCAAGTTAAAGAAGAGTATTTGAAGAAGGGGAAACCTTTTGAATACAAACAGTTCTAAACTTTCAGAACGTAAAGAATCTAAAGAATAATTGTTCGAGTCGTTATCAGACGATTAGAAAGTGAGGAGGGGGTTGTGGAGAGTGCAGATCCAGGAGTATTTGATCGCTGCCATACAGAATATTCAAGTCTTGTTAAGGCATGGATCTTACTTCGAGAGAAGTCCATCGATCATGATGGAGCAGATCAAAGGAGCTATGACAAAGGATATAAGGTCTTTCTTAGACTGTAAGGAGCTCACGAACTCAAAAATGGGCCGAATAATGCCATCGGGTCATAATTACCTTCGGCTATCGTTCATCGAAACTTAGATTTTTAGATATTTTGGATTGGGCTTTCGGGCAACAGCCCGCAGAGATTCGACCCCAGAGCCCCTCCCCAGTAAAAAAGATTTGACATTTCTTTTTTTATATTGTATACAATCAAATTGTAGGCAATATAAATTGAGGTACTTTAGATGAAAACCGTTAATTGTATCTTCTTCCAGTTGGCGAAGGCCAGTCAGACCGGTATAAAATTTATGAGCCAGAAGATATCGGGGCTTAACATCACGCCGGTTCAGGCCATGGTTATTGGTTTCCTGGCCGAGGAAGACCAGATTATGGCCGGTGAATTAGGGAAGAAGGTTGAACTGGACAGCGCTACCTTAACCGGTATTTTGGATCGTCTGGAGACCGCTGAACTAATCGAGCGCAAGGGAAACCCCGACGACCGGCGATCGGTCAAGATCCATCTGACCAAGCTTGGAAAAGAAACAGGGCTTGAGGCCAAGAAGTTGATTGAAGAAGCCAATAAAGAATTCCTGGCAGGTTTTACGGAAAACGAAAAGCGGGAGCTGCACGGTTTTATTTTTAAACTTCGGGAAAAAATCAGCCGGTAATTTTTTTTGAGTAAATATCTTGTTTACAATTATCTCGCCCACAATTTAATGATCATCCAGGAGGTCCTATGGGAACGACTCACAAAATAAGTTGTGTTCTTTGCGCCCAGAAACTACGGTATGGGGTTAGTCCATAGACTTACTCTGGAAAAAGGAAGATATTTTGTCTTTAAAGGAGAAAAATCATGCCAAAGTTATTTGAAGTAACAGAAATCAATGGAATGCAGCTATCTAATCGGTTCGTTCGTTCGGCGACCTGGGAGGGTATGGCCGAAGATGACGGCTCTGTAACCCCTGCACTGGTGGATTGCATGAGTCAATTGGCCGAAGGCCAGGTCGGGCTGATCATATCCAGCCATGCCTACGTCAAGCCGGAAGGACAGGCTGGACCTAAACAGATAGGTGTCTATAAGGATGCCTTGATTAATGGGCTTAGGCAACTAACGCAGGCCGTTCAAGGTCAGGGTGGAAAAATTGTACTCCAAATGTCCCATTCGGGTTGGTTGGCCAATCCTAAGCTAACCGGTCAGATGCCTCTGGCCCCCTCGAACGTAGAGGGAATCTCCAAGTCTCCCTGCAAGGAGATGGCGGCGGGCGACATTCAGCAACTTATTGAGGCCTTCGGTCTGGCCGCTCAGAGGGCCCAAAAAGCGGGGTTTGATGGGGTTCAAATTCATGCGGCCCACGGCTACTTGATGAATCAATTCCTCTCTCCTCTTTTTAACAAACGCACCGATGGCTATGGAGGTTCGGTGGAGAATCGATACCAGATCCTTAGAGAAGTCCTGAAAAAAGTACGGTCATCGGTAGGTAACGGGTTCCCTGTCCTGATCAAACTCAATTCGCAGGATTTCATGGAAGGAGGGCTCACGTTGGAAGATTCCTTAAAAATCGGAAGGCTGCTGCAAGAGGATGGCATCGATGCCATTGAACTCAGCGGTGGGTCTTTACGATCAGGCCAATTAACCCCTTCCAGAATGGGAATTACCAACGAAGAAAAAGAAGCCTATTTTCTTGAAGCGGCAAAGGTCTTTAAGGAAACAATAAAGGTTCCATTGATATTGGTGGGGGGTATCCGTTCTCTGCCTGTGGCGGAACGGATCGTTGAGCAAGGGTTGGCCGACTACATCTCTATGAGCCGACCCTTCATTAGAGAACCCGGACTCATCAAACGCTGGAAATCCGGAGACCTGCGGAAGGCTTCTTGTCTTTCCGATAACCAGTGTTTCGGACCGGCTATGGCTGGCGAAGGGATCTATTGTGTGGTGGAGAAAAAGGAAAAACAAAAGGGCACAGAAAGGAGTTGATGTGAAAACATGCCGGTACTTAGTGAGGAGCAAGGGGTAAGGACTTATTCCGCAGAAGCGATCAAGAAAATCTGCCTCGAGGCAGGGGCCGACGATGTGGGTCTCGTGGATCTGGACCGGCAGTCGCTGCAAAAGCGAAACTATGTGCAGATTAAGTGGGGTTTTTAACGGCAGGCCGAAGTTGGGCGGCTATACGTGGCTCCTGAAAGTATTGCCGAAAATCCTCCTCCAAATTGTTTATTATGATGCAGATGATGAATTTCCTTTCGAGGTTCAGATTTTGTTTGATAAAAACGCTTCACGCTTTATGGAGTTTGAGTGTCTGGCTTTTTTAGAGGGATGCCTTGTAAGGGCGATGATTATGACCGCCAAAACGGGAGACACAGCCGGATGGGTGTAATACGACCTTTTCGAGTCGCACTGGTAAAACCGGTGGTTTACCTAAAGACGAAATTATAAAAAAAATCGTTAGAATGGCCTATTGTAGGGCGGAAATGAATCGGTTATTTGCCCGGAGCAAGATTAGCGGCATGACTTTGTCTAACCGTTTTATGAGGTCAGCTACCTGGGAATGCGATTTTCAGTATCAATTCAAATATTAGGGAGCGTGTATGGATGCAGATGAAATGAAAAGAGACCCGGCGACCTTCTTGGAGGCGGAGATAAAGAATTACATCGCGAACTCGCCCAATAACATCATGCCCGACTTTCCTGGCGAGCATATGTGGGATGAGCCGCTTGTCGGCTTTGCAGACGGCGATGATCCACTCTTCACCGAGTACAAGAGAATAATCGGCGATTTCCACGTGACACCGCGGGAAGCCCTCGAAATGAATCTCAAGAAAAAGACGATTGGATACGACCACCCTGAAAACATCAGCGTTATCTCTTATTTTCTGCCGAGTACGGCCCTTACCCGTGAGAGCATGCGCAAAGAATCGGAGATTTGCTCTCTGCGCTGGAATCGTGCGCGCTGGTTCGGCCAGGAATGCAACTTCAGGTTACAACGCCACCTCGTAGTCTCGCTTGAAGATCTGGGATATCACGCTATTGCTCCGGAGCAGGAGCCTTGGTTTGAAATTAAGCGCGAAGGCCCCTGGGCTCCGGCATCGAGATGGTCCCAGCGCCACGTCGGCTACGTCGCCGGTCTGGGCACTTTTAGTATTAATGACAGTTTTATTACAACTAAGGGCTCGGCCGGACGCATGGGGAGTATTGTCTGCAATGTTTCGATCCCTCCTTCCCCGCGTCTTGCCATAGATTACCGGGAAAACTGCCTGTTCATTCGCGAGGGAACCTGCGGCACATGTATGAAACGCTGCCCTGCGGGTGCCGTCAGCGAAAAAGGACATGATAAGGCAAAGTGTTTCGCGTATCTCTTCGCGGGAATGGCGCAAAAAGTAAAAGATCAGGGGTGTAAAGAGCAATTCGTCGGTGGTTATATAGGCTGCGGGTTTTGTCAGACGGGTGTCCCCTGTGAAGAACGAATTCCGGCCGGCATCACGGCCGGAGAAAGGAGCCGTAATGGGAAAAACATATAAGACCGGGTGTGTTTTATGCGCCCAGAACTGCGGTCTGGAGTTGGAAGTTGAAAAAAACCGCATCGGCAAAGTGAAACCCGACAAGTCCAATGTGAAAAGTGAAGGATACTCCTGCCGCAAGGGGATGAACGTTGCGTACCACCAGCTCCATGCCGATCGGCTCAAATACCCTTTGAAGCGTGTGGGGGACCGCTTTGAGCGGATCTCCTGGGATCAGGCTATTGACGAAATCGCCGGCAAACTCAGGGGGATCATCGGCCAGTATGGCCCACGCTCCTTTGCCTATATGGGGGGCGGCGGTCAGGCCTGCCATTTTGAAGCGGCCTTTGGAGTCCGGTTATTACGGGGGTTAGGCTCTCAGTACCACTACAGTGCCCTGGCTCAGGAATTTGCCGGTGACTTCTGGGTCTGCGGCCGAACCTATGGCCGGCAGTATATTCACGACGCTCCGGATCTCGCGGAGACGGAGCTCCTGCTGGTCATAGGCTGGAACGGAATGCAGAGCCACCAGGTCCCTCAGGCCCCGCGTCAGCTGCAACGGATCGCTAAAGATCCTAATAAACTCCTTATCGTGGTTGATCCGCGCCTCTCGGAGACAGCCAGGCTGGCAGACATCCATCTTCCTATCCGACCGGGAACAGACGGGCTGCTGCTCAAATCGATGATTTCAATCATTCTCCAGGAAGGGCTGGAAAACAAAGCTTACCTCGCGGACCACACATCGGGATTCGAAGAGGTGAAGTCTTTGTTTCTTAATTTCGATTCCCGGGCGGCGGTCCGGACCTGCGGTCTCGATTTCGATCGGGTCCGGGAAGTGGCCCGATTGTTCGCCACCCGAAAATCCTCCATGCGCCACGATCTCGGAATCTATATGAACCGCCACAGCGCCGTCTGTTCGTACCTCATAATAATGCTCAAGGCGATCTGCGGGCGGCTCGGCGTGCGCGGAGGCAATGTATTCAACGGCCACATGATGCCGATAGGATCGCACTCGGACGAGCGAAACCCGAAGACATGGCACACCGTAACGACCCATTCCTTTCCGGTCTGCGGCTCGTTTCCGCCCAATGTTATGCCGGAGGAAATCCTGTCAAATCACCCGGAGCGATTGCGGGCGGTGCTGGTTTCCGGCGCCAACCCCCTGCGCTCCTATGCGGATACGACCGCATATGAGGAGGCCTTCAAACGCCTTGATCTCCTGGTGACGGCAGAAATTGCCATGACGGAAACGGCGGTTCTCTCTCACTATGTCCTGCCGTCCCGGTCGGGATACGAATCGTGGGACGGGACCTTTTTCCCGATGACCTATCCCGGGATCTATTTTCAGATGAGGCGGCCCATTGTGGAGCCTGAAGGCGAACCCCTGGAGTGCGGCGAAATTCACCTCCGGCTTGCGGAACGGCTGGGCTTAATCCCGCCGATTCCGGAGAGTCTATACAAAGCGGCGGAAGAAGGGCATGCCGCCTTTGGAGCGGCCCTGATGGACTACGCCGTAAAGGAGCCCGCAGCCCCGAAAATCATGCCATTTATTCTCGGAAAAACACTTGGGAAGGCAACGGGATCTGTCCATAAGGCAGCCCTTTGGGGAATGCTGCAGACTGCCCCGAAGGCTTTTCATGAAAACGCGGCACGGGCCGGATTCCAACCCGGACCTGCCCTGGGAGAAAAAATCTTTCAGGAAATTATGGATCATCCTGAGGGGATCTGGGTGGGCCGGATTGACCCGGAAAAAAACCTCGAACATATCGCAACCGAAGACGGCAGGATCTGTCTCCTGATTCCGGAACTTCTCGATGAACTGAGGGATATAGAACCGCAAAAGGAAGAAGCGGCATTGGTTCCTGATCCCCGATTTCCCCTGGTACTCATGGCCGGGAGACATACCTCCATGAATGCCAATACGCTCATGCGGAACCCCGCTTGGAATGAAGGGAAACGGGACTGCACGCTGGCCATGCATCCCGCTGACGCAGAAGCCTTGAAACTGAAAGACGGACAAACGGTCCGGGTAATCACAGAAGCCGGTTCTGAGGAGATTGAACTGGAGGTGACGGATACAGCCCATCAAGGCCATGTGGCCATCCCGCACGGGTTTGGCATCGTCTACAATGGTGAGAAATACAAAGCGAACGTGAACCGTCTGACGAAGAACACGAATCGCGATCGCTTCGGGACTCCGATGCACCGTTATGTCCCGTGCCGGGTAGAAGCTTTATGAAAAAAGAATCCTCCTTTCCTTTTTCCTTTGAGGAATACATTAAGGACGCTGAAGCCTTTCATGGGTTTGCCGCGCCCGGGCTCCTGGTCGGAGGATTTATGGTCCGCAAGGCAATACAACATTTCCCCGCCGGCGTGTTATATGAAGCCCTTTGCGAGACTTCCAAGTGTCTTCCTGATGCCGTTCAATTACTGACCCCATGCACCATAGGCAACGGCCGGCTCAGGATCATATCTTTGGGCCGTTTTGCTCTGAGTCTCTTTAATAAAAATACTGGATCAGGAGTACGGGTTTTTCCGGATCCGATCAAGCTTGATCCCTGGCTGGAACTGAAGGCCTGGTATATGAAGCTTAAAACCAAGCATGAACAGGACCTAAATTTGCTTATTTCTCAAATTAAGCAGGCGGGGGAAGAAATCCTCAAGCAGCAGCCGATTCGGATCAAGCCGGAGGTTTACAGGAAGATCGGCCGGGGGCCAATGGCCCTTTGTCCCGTTTGCAGGGAGACTTTTCCGGCAGCCACAGGTGGGTCGTGTTTGGCCTGCCAGGGGGAAAGCCCCTACGTCGCTTAGGCGGATATTTGTTTGGAGATAAAGATAGAAGCAAAATGTTGAAAAAATTTTTGAGGTGGAGGTAAGGGAGATGGCCGAAAAGGTGTATCACGACCTATGCGAGGTATTGTCTAAACGAGGTGGAAGATACCCGGGTAAGGATATCCCCGAGTTTTATGCCCTGGTAGAAGAACTATTTACCCCGGAAGAGGCGGTGGTTTATAACGCGATACCCAAAGGATTTCATCCGGCCGAGGCCGTCGCCAGAGAGATGGGAAAAGAGGTAAACGAGGTCAGGCCCATTCTGGAGGGCATGGCGAACAAAGGGCTTTGCACCGCCGGTTCCATGGGCGGAGCAACCTTTTACAGTGCGCCGGTTTTTGTGCCCGGGATCTTCGAATTCCAATTCATGAGGGGCACCAAAACCGAAAGGGATAAAAAGCTGGCTCCTCTGATCCATGCATACAAAGCGGCACTGGATGCCGGGCAGGGTGCGGTGAAACTAACCTATCCGATCAATCGGGTCATCCCGGTGAACAAAAAGATCGAGGTCGGAAACACCGTCCGTACCTATCAGCAGGTGGCCTCCTACATCGAGAAATATCAACCTCTGTCGGTTTCCACCTGTTTCTGCCGCCACGAGGCCAAGCTCATCGATGAAAAGGACGACTGCGGAAAACCCGACGAAGTCTGTATGCAATTCGGAATGGGGGCCCAGTTCGTCATCGACAGGAAGATGGGTCGCCAGATCTCCAAAGAAGAAGCGATGGAGGTCCTTAATAAAGCCGAAGAAGCCGGCCTGGTCCATGCGGCCGTCAACCGCCAGGAAATCGACTTTTTATGTAACTGTTGCGGCTGTCATTGCATCATCCTGAAGACGGCCCTGGCCCAGCCGAAGCCCGGGCTGATCTTGAACTCCGGGTTTAAACCCCGGCATGACCGTGACCTGTGCACCTCCTGCGGGACCTGTATCGACCGCTGCCCCACCCAGGCCCTTGCCATGGACAATGAAGACAAGCCGGAATTGAATTTAGACCGTTGCATAGGATGCGGTGCTTGTGCCACCGGATGTGCTTTTGATGCCGTGACCTTGGTTGAAAGGGCCGGTATTTTGGCGCCCCCGTTGGACCAGAAAGCCTTGCGGGAGGCCATTAAGGCCAGCCAGGTTTAAGTGCGGGAAAACCTGAGAAGGCACGGACCTGACCAAGAAATATACCCACTTGCAATTGGAAGTCTTCAAATCATAGAGACAGCCCATTGTCACTCTTTGGTGTAACAAACAGCCCACTTCTTTGACTCTTTCTTTCTGAAAGTTTCGGTTGACCAACTCCTATAAAATTTGTATATTTCAATCAGCAATCAGCAATCGCCAATCAACAATCAACTGGGCGGCGGATAAGGGGTCTGCCCTCGCCACAGCATAAAAATGGCGAGGCCAATAAAATCGTTTGTATCTGATTGTTATTGGCCGGGATGCGCCCCGTCCCGCCAAAGCGGGATAGGCGGGGTTCAGGGGCACAATATGAATGATATCGTACAATGCCGGGGAGCCCCGCCGTGTGGGCGTGGAGCTTCAATTCGAATATAAGAACCGTCCCCAATATACCAACATATTAATGATTGTCTTATCTTAATACTTCTTTGGCTGTTTTTATTAAGTGTAAGTTTCTGGAAATTCTGTAGAAGGATGTGCCCATGACGAAAAAGGTTATTTTCTGGGTTTTCATCATTGTCTTCAGCTATATTGCAGGCTTTGCTGCTGCTATGTATTCATATCCGAGCAGGGAATTTAGCCGAACTTGGAAAAAAATTGTCCATGACGGCGGAATGAACAGATGGCTTCACATGAGGAATCTGGCCGATGATACATCGAAAATGATCGTAAGACCGAACAATGACACACTTTACTCATATGCAGCCGTGGATATAGATTCAGGCCCTTTTGTCATAGAGATGCCGGCTTCGGATCGGTACTGGAGCGTGGAATTTATGAAGGAAAACACCGATGTTTTCACCTACATTGGGTCTCGAGAATATGGCCTCAATAAGGCGGTAACGGTAATTTTAGCGCGACAAAATTTTTCCGATGACGCGCGAGGATTGACGGTATTGAAGTGCCCCTGCAAGAAGGCCTGGGTGCTGGCGCGGCTCCTCGTCGATGGGAACGATGATCTTCCCCGGGTCCATCAACTACAGGACCGGATGAAAATCACATCGTTGAAAGATTATCAACTCAATTCACACAAATGAGTTGAGAGAAGTCTCAAGGGATTCATGAAGAAAGCAATCATCATTGCATCTGTTGCAGTCGCGTCCTTTCTTGCTGGATGGACTCTCATGGCACCATCGCTGGATTATTTCGTTAGGCGTCACCTGGGTATGCTAATCGCCGGCAAGGGAACAGTCAGGAATGGATCATGGATGACCCGACTTGATCTCGCCCGGAGCAATACGCCGCCCCTGATTCGCGCTTATATTGTGCGCATCGGCATAGCGGCGAATCAGGCGGAGGAGGCATTATACTGGAACGCCTATACTGATAACATGGACCGTCTGCTTGATGGAAGCCATTCTTATAACGTCCATTTTAAGGCACGCCCGCCAATACAAGACACCGGTTTCTGGAGTCTTACCGTGTATGATAAGGATAGCTACTTAGTTCCCAACAAAGAGAAGCGTTACGCTGTGGGCGATCGGTCTCCTATAACAAAGAGCCACGATGGATCCTTCATTATTCATATTTCGTCACGCAGGCCAAATAACGCTAATAACTGGCTACCATGCCCTTCATCGGGAGCCTTTTCGCTCACCTTGCGTATGTATGTTCCATTGGAAGACGCGCTCAAGCGCACCGAAGCGATTTCCATGCCTGAGATCGCTTGCTTGGACTGCCGATGACATATCATCGGACCTAGAATAATCACTTCTAAGGAAACTAAGGGACGTCTATGATTTCATGCTTTAAATTTAATAACTTCAAACAGCCCACTTCTTTGACTCTCCCTCTCTGAAAGTTTCGGTTGACCAATTTTCATAAAATTTGCATACTCCAATCAACAATCGCCAATCATCAATCATTTTTCATGAGGCTTGTATATTCCAATCAACAATCATCAATGAGATGGGTGGCGCCGCAGATATTTCTTCGTTTCCAAAGAGGCTGGGTCTAAAGGAAATCTTCGTGAAATATAGGCAAAGGTAAGGATAAAGAATTACTGTTAGGGCCATTGTATTTTTGCAAGTCGCCAACCACCCTCGATCCAGAGTTCCTTATGGCGCACCAGCGTTTAGGGTACACGCCTTAAAACGGTATTCCCAGCTTCGAGCAGATGCCGCGCGTGAAGTCGCGCACGGTTTCGTTGGGGTCTTCAAGCCCGAGCTTTATTGGCGCTTCATATTTCTCGCTGTAGCCATTCATTATGACGGTCAGCGCGTTCAGTTTCCATTTCCAGAGGTTTTCGGGCTTTATGTACCAATATTTGGGAGCCAACGTGCGGCCGATCTCATCATAGCTCATCTCCATGATACTTTCCGGACGCATTGACGGCGCCAACGTCTCAAGCCCCGGGAAGTCCTCGCCGCCTGTCCATTTGCCCTTATTAAAAGGGCATACGTCCTGGCACACGTCGCAGCCGTACAGCCTGCAACCCATTTGCTCCGCCATCTCAGGAGATGGTACGCCCATTCCCATATTCGCCGAGAGGGAAGTCTGAAAGCTAGCGCACCCGATCATCGACATGGTATACGGCGCACTCAGCGTATGGGTAGGGCAGGCTCCGACGCATTTGTTGCAGTCTTTCGAACACTCCTTGAGTTTTACGTCGCGAATGAGTTCGAGCTCCCGGTCTACTGCAAGCATCTCTATGCGAACATATGACCCGTTTTTGGTGTAGAAAAAATTATTCTGGCGGATGATGCCGAGCCCTGCCTGATACGCTGCCCAGCGGGCTGGCGCCGCGATTCCGTGATCACCGCCCAACATGCATTTGAGACCGAGGCTTTCGAGAAACATGGAGAATTCCCTGCGTATCCTGAAAAACGGAGCGTTTTTGTCCGTCCTGGAGTCGAACATGTAGGCTTTGCCGTAGACGCCATCGAATTCGCCGGGCATGTTGTACCTGTAGGTTGGGACGATAGCGACTATGATGGATCTTATCTCCGGATTCTCCGCCGAAGGGTCCGCATAACTCCTAAAGCGCCCATATATTTGCTCTCCCATGGGTATCCGCGAGATGCGCTCTTCCAGCTTTTCGCGATAACCGGCCAAGGCACCGACTCTAATAATACCGCAGTCCTCGTACCCAAGTCTCAGAGCCTTTTCTCGTATTTTGTTTTCCATAATCACAACTCCTCCTTCTGATAATCAATTTTCTGAAGCACACGCACTTTTCGTGGAATATCAGGCTTTATCACCATAAGTTCTCCCGGCAGCATACTTGCGAATTGCAAATAATATAAAACATCTACTTGTTTTTTGCAAGTAATTAGTATATCTTCTGAGTATGAAGAAAATCACCAGGAGATCGACGTGTCCTATCAGTACCACTCTCGACATTTTGGGCGATAAGTGGACACTGCTGATCATACGGGACCTGATATTCAAAGGAAAAAGAACGTATGGCGAGTTTTTGCAATCCGAAGAAAAGATCGCGACTAATATCCTTGCCGATCGTCTACTCATTCTGGAAAAGAACGGGATCATCGAAAAAAGGGCCTTTCCCGGAAATAAGGTGAAAAACCTTTACCAATTAACTCCCAAGGGGGTCGATCTCATGCCTATCCTGCTTGAGATCATCTTATGGGGTGACAAATATTTCGAAATTCCGGAACGTGTTCATCGACTTGCAGGAGAAATCCGGAAGAATAGAAACGGCATGATAAAGGAGATTTCAAAAAGACTTGAAGCGAGGGACGCGGAGTCAGTGACTAAATGATCCCTCGTAACAAATGGAGAACAAATGGGTGATCCCAAATCCGATCGACAACTCTTTGTCAAAAACCACCTTTATAGCGGTTGGCTTCACAAACTATGCTGAGTTGAACATTACGTGCAACAAACAACCCGCTTCTATTACTCCTTTTTCCTGAAAATTTCGGTTGACCAATTTTCATAAAATTTGTATATTTCAATCAGCAATCAACATTCGCCAATCAACAATCAATTGGGTGGCGGCGCAGATATTTCTTCGTTTTCTGCGAGGAAAGTTTTGTGTCAGAAAGAAACTTTCGTTAAATATAGGCAGAACCAAGGATAAAGATTTGACCTCATAGTGCCTGGGCCATGCCGTCGCTACGGCAGGAAAAGAAGAAAGGGGGAGAAACATGCCTCAAAGGAGATTTACGCGGAGGGACTTCTTAAAGACGGCCGGAACCGTTGTCGCGATAAGCGCTCTTGGAGATATGCCGCACACACTTTTTGCCGATGAAGGGAAACTCCTCAAGTTTCCTGAAAAGACAGATTTAATTCTCCATACCTCCAGACCACCCCAGCTTGAAACCCCGCTTCATTATTTCAAGCAACTCATTACCCCTAACGATGCGCTTTTTGTTAGATGGCATATTGCCAATATCCCGACATCGGTGGATTTACATGAGTGGCGGCTCAAGGTGGGCGGAAATACGAAAAAAGAACTTCACCTCTCAATGGAAGATATAAAAAAGTCTGAGAAGATCACCTATACAGCGGTGATCCAGTGTTCAGGGAACGGCAGGAGCTTCTCTGAGCCCAGGGTTGCCGGCGGGCAGTGGAAAAATGGTGCTATGGGAAATGTCACCTGGACAGGGGTACGCGTGAAGGATATCCTTAATGCGGCAGGCATCAACGCAGGCTCAGCGGATGTCTGGGGTAAGATGACTTTTGTGGACACCAAAGTTGAGGTAAAATACTAAAGACGGAGGTGTCAGAATGGAAAGGATTCCGAGAGCAATCTACACGAAGGAACTTCGAGAGGAAGCAGTGAAGCTCGTAACAGAAGGCGGATTAAAGATACCGGAGGTGGGGCGTCGGTTATCGGTTGCGGCCTCGACAATACGGTACTGGGTTAAGGCGAGCAGAGAAGGCAAGCTTAAGGAGGTTGGAAAGCACCAGAGGCCGCTTACGGAAATAGAGATGGAGCTTGCCCGGGTGAAGCGTGAACTGGCAGAAGCCAGGATGGAGCGAGACATATTAAAAAAAGCGGCCGTGTACTTTGCGAAGGAGTCGCTGCCAGGTACGCGATCATGAAAGCAATGCGATTCAAGTATTGTATTGGGATGATGTGCCGTATTCTGCGTGTATCCAAGAGCGGTTATTACCAATGGTTCAGGCGCAAGCCTTCCAAACGTGTCCTGGAAGAGGGAAGGCTGGAAGTAGAGATAAAAGCCGCCCACAAGAGGACCCGTGAGACGTGCGGTCCAGAGAGATTACAGCATGAGCTCAAAGAACAGGGTGTAAAGGTCGGGATCTGCCGGATCAGACGGATCAGGAAGAAGCTTGGGTTACGGTGTAAGCAGAAGAGGAAGTTCAAGGCCACCACGGATTCGAAGCATGCTCTGCCTGTGGCACAGAATCTGCTCAATCAGCAGTTTAAGGCAACGACGCCGAACGAGGTTTGGGTCAGCGACATTACCTATATCCCCACAGAAGAAGGCTGGCTCTATCTGGCAGGGCATAAGGACCTCTGCACGGGAGAAATCGTTGGATATGCCATGGGCAATCGTCTCACCAAGAACCTGGTGAGCCAGTCTCTGTTCAGAGCCGTGGCAGCCAAACGGCCCGGAGCAGGCCTGATTCACCATTCGGATCGTGGGAGTCAGTACTGCGCCCATGAATACCGGAAGCTGGTGGATCAGTTCAAGATGAGAGCATCTATGAGCAGGAAGGGCGACTGCTACGACAATGCTCCCATGGAGAGCTTCTGGGGTACGCTCAAGAATGAGCTTGTCCATCACTGTCGCTTCAAGACGAGAGAGCAGGCCATCCGGGAGATCACGGAATACATCGAGGTATTCTACAATCGGCAAAGACGGCAAGCACGGCTGGGGTACCTTTCTCCGGTTGTCTATGAGCGGCAGTTCTATACAAGGCAACTTGCAGCATGAGAGAGCGCTTCGTGTCCACTATTGACATCAGGGGTCAGTCTCGTTTAACGGGCTAGATGAGCCCCCCTTGCCCACTGTTCCTGATTTCGTAAAGAGCCTCCCGATTGACAAGGCAATGGAGGACGACATCATTGTTGCCTATGAAATGAACGGATCGCATATGCCCCTGTTGAACGGCTTTCCCGCAAGGCTCATTGTCCCCGGTTGGTATGCGACTTACTGGGTAAAGTCATTAGCCGAAATTACTGTTCTCCCAAAGGCATTTGAAGGGTTCTGGGTGAAGGATGCATACAGGATTCCTGATACCCCTTGCGGCTGCATTCCGCCCGGATCAGCTCCAAAGAAGACAATCCCCATCACCCGGATGACAACACGGTCCCTCATTATCGAACCTGCTGAGAATGCGCGGATACCCAGGAATAAAGCTGCCGAGATTATGGGGATAGCATTCTCGGGTGGCTATAGCATCAGGGAAGTGATCGTATCCGTTGATGGTGGCAAGACGTGGAATGAGGCAGAGCTTGGCAAGGACATGGGCAGATATGGATGGATCCAGTGGAAGTATCCCTGGAGGCCTTACAAGCCTCAGAAATACACGCTGATGGCAAAAGCGACAAATAGTGTCGGCGAGTCCCAGCCGTTTGAGGGCCTTTGGAATCCCGGAGGATATCTCTGGAATAAGGTGGAAAAGACAGAAGTGGTGGTTATATAGGAGGAGTCTATGAAAAAAACACTCTTGACGATACCACTCTTGCTCATTGCGGGGTTTGCTTCTGCTGGCCCTCAGAACTCGATACATTCCATCGTTCTTCCCAACATCCAGACTGAGCTGAAGGCGGGTGAGGGCAAAGAAAAGATACAGACGCTTTGCGCCATCTGCCACAGCCTCGATTACATAACCATGCAGCCGAGATTGACGAGGGCTCAATGGACTGCAACAGTGAATAAAATGATAAAGTTCGGAGCACCGATTAATGAAAATGATGCACAGAGGATAATCGGCTATCTTACCATGCAATACGGGAGCATGAAATAAAAGCAGGGCCCCGCAAGCATCCCACCTCCTTGGCTTTTTCTTTCTGAAAGTTTCGGTTGACCAGTTTTCATAAAATATGTATATTCCAATCAGTAAACCACAGGGTGGCGGCGAGAATATTTCTTCGGACAAAGACGAGGCTGGATGCTCTTTCAACTTGATGTCCGAAGGAAATGCTCGTGAAATATAGCCAAAGCCAAGGATAAAGATTCGACCTGGAGCCATTGTGTTATTGGAAGACCTGATCCCTCACCCTCTGCAAGAACCATCCCTGGGTTTCATCCCTCTTGACGTGCTGTCACGATTTATCACTTGACAATGGCATTATGACAATTTAATATATGGCATTATGACAACATATTTTGAAAGAGACCTGGCTTCGACGGTACTCAGAGCCCTCAAAAACATGCCTGTCGTTGCCATTACAGGGTTGCGGCAAACCGGGAAAACTACTTTTCTTCAACACCAATTTCCTTCCGAGGCAAGGCGGTTCATCTCTTTTGACGATTTTGCTCAGCTCTCAGCCGCCAAGTCAGACCCCGATCGTTTTGTAGACACCGATGAGCCTCTCACAATTGACGAGGCGCACAAATGCCCGGAGATCTTTACGGCGATAAAAAGAATCGTAGATAGGAGAAGAAAACCAGGCCAGTTCCTGCTTTCTGGATCTGCCAATTTCACTTTGCTCAGGGGGATAACAGAGAGTCTGGCTGGCCGTTCCATTTACTTTCAAATGTACCCCTTCAGCCGAAGGGAAATTGACAGACGGGTCGGGGAGCAGCCTTTCCTGGAAAGGTTTTTTCAAAACCGTCAGATGCCCAAGCAGAAAGAATTCAAACCCGTCGAGTCTGAAGAGATTCTGAAAGGCGGAATGCCTACGGTCTGTCTTGGCGATGTTGAGGATCGGACGTTTTGGTTCAAAGGCTACGAGCAAACCTACCTTCAAAGAGACATCAGAGAAATCAGCCAGATCGAAAATATTGTCGCTTATCGGAACCTTCTTCACCTGGTATGCCTGAGAACGGGTCAAATTCTCAACGTGAGCCAGCTTGGCAGGGATGCGAAGCTCACCTCTGCCACCACATCACGTTATGTTTCTCTGTTGGAGGCCTCTTTCGTTATTTCGAAACTCAACCCTTACTTGAGGAATAAAGCAAGTCGCTTGATCAAGTCTCCAAAGGTCTATATCAGCGACTCCGGGCTTGCCTGTTTCATGGTGGGGGTAGACAAGTTCCGGATGGATTACCAGGAGCCGCTTCTCGGGGCGCTGTTTGAGACCTATGTTGTTCAAAACTTGTTCGCCATCATCAATGCCCGATGGAAAGAGGCTCAGCTATATTTCTGGAGCATCCAAGGAAGAAACGAGGTAGATTTCATCATTGAAGTTGGGCGAAGCTGTCTTGCCATGGAACTGAAGTCGTCGACTCGGTGGCAGAAGAATGACTTGTCAGGATTGGAGGCTTTCCTTGCGGCCACGCCTCACTGTGTGGCAGGGGTGCTTTGCTACAATGGTGCAGAGCCAGTGAGGCTCGGAGAAAGACTCTGGGCTTTGCCGCTGGGATTAGTCCTCTCATGACGATGAGTCTGTTGGAGTAAGCACTTGCAATCTGAACGAACAGCCTACTTCTTCGCCTTTTCTTTCTGAAAGTTTCGGTTGACCCATTTTCATAGAATTTGTATATTTCAATCAGCAATCCACAATCGCCAATCATCAATCATCAATGAAATGGGTGGCGGTGCAGATATTTCTTCGTTTTTAGGGAAAAAAGCCTCAGGTCAGAAGGAAACTTTCGTGAAATGCAGAGAAAGTCAACCCTTCGACCCTCCGGCATTGGATCGGCCAAAGGCTGAGGGTTGACCCTGAGCAAGGCTTCTTTGCCCCGTCCTGCAAGGCGGGGCTTGGTGCCACCGAATGGGTGAAGGATAAAGATTCGACCGCAGATCCCCTCTCCGAAATTTTACGCGGCCCGACGGGGTTTCACAACGCGATCTATCGTCTCACCTGCCGCCAATTCGGCCACGCGGAGATCGTACGCTGTTTGCAGGTTAATCCACGATTGTGCATCCGTGCCGAAGTACCGCGCTAGACGTAACGCTGTATCAGCTGTGATGCCGCGCCGCTCTCGCACAATGTCGTTGATGCGGGTGGGCGTCACGCTCAACGCGTGGGCCAAAGCGGTGGCTGACAGCCCCAGCGGCGCCATGTAATCCTCACGCAATACCTCGCCCGGAGGAATAGGGCGCATACCGTTCTTGATCATGATGACGCCTCCTTAATGGTAATCTACAATCTCAACGTTCTCTAAAACAATCTATTTGCTTTTGAGTTTTCGCTGCGTTTTGTAAAAAGTCAAAAATCCGCTTGGAGAGAAGACCTTCTGACCCTGACACAGTTTGGAAGGAAAATGACGGGCATTTCCGGTAACGAGGCATTTTGCCTTTCCCGCAATGGCCGCTTTAAGGAATGCTTCGTCGTCAGGATCAGGCAGCGAGTGAAGGAGCGGTGAGGAGGCCACGGTGTGGCCGCGATGCTGGATATGATCTAGGAGGGCGGCGATCTTGTCTTTGTCAAATCCGAATTTGGGCCGGTATAAGACCTCACTATATTCGGTTAAAATAAGGGCGTCAAAACATAGCGTCACTTCGCCCGAGGAAACCATACGGACGACTTCACCACACGGGCCGAATGGCGACAAAAGGCCTGCGACAAGAACATTGGTATCAAGAACGATCTTCATCGATGGCGCTTCTTGCGGACAGCTTTGATCTCGGTGTCTATTTCATCCATGGTGATCTTGTCGCTCCCCTTCTCTATGGACCGACGCTGAAGACTTGCCACCGCCTCGACCGCTCGTGCTTGACGAAACGCCGATAGCGATTCTTCCAGGTCCGCATCCTTCGTCGCCGCAATAATGGCGATCGGCCGCCCATTGCTCGTGATGATCATCTCTCTTTCCTCGGGGAGTTCTTTCCAAACTTGAGCCGACTTGCTCCTCAAATCACGGACGCTAACAAACTTCATAGGATTGTCCTCCAATTGTGATATCTATTATGTACACAATTGTCACCCAAAGTCAAGCATTTGTTTCGCTATGTACAGCCGGCCGGGGGCCAAGCGATAGAACGAGGGGCGAGGATCATCGACCAGTCTTTCAAACGAGAAAGTTTCGGTTGACCAATTTCCATAAAGTCTATATACTTCAATCAAGAATCATCAATCGTCAATGAACTGGGTGGCGGTGCAGATATTTATCCGTTCTTAGGAAAGAAAGCACTGAGGTTACAAAGAAACTTTCGTGAAATATAGCGAAAGTCAAGGATAAAGGTTCGACCCAGAGCACAACTTGAGATTTCTCAATGGCAACAAAACCATCTTATAGATCCATCAGGAGTGAGGATTCGCGGATGGAATTGAATGAAGATATTATTGATAGAACCACCCAAAGGCTTTTGGGTATGAGGTTTGAAGTGGAAGAAAGAAGATGGTAACATGGATAAACTTTTCGATCTCGTCGGCCTATGAAGTCAAGTACCCGGGTGTGGCGTTTGGGTTGACACTCATATCCGGCTGCAAGCCCTTAACCGACAGCGCAGGGTTTGACCAATACAAGCGAAAGCTCCTGCGGAAAATGAGGAAGCGGGAAGTCCTTGCTGAGATCTCCCAGCGCATCCAGATATACGACCAGTTTTTTCAGAGTTTCGGATTTGAGTGCCCCCTGCCCCAACATCTTAAGAGAACCATCCACAGCGGATTTCCAAGGTACAACCTCATGGTGGATGCCCACTTCATGGCCGAGATGTGTGCCGGGATCCTTGTGGCTGTCACTGATTATGGTCGGATCGAAGGCATGCTAATGCTCGATGCGGCCCGAGGAGGAGAGACGAGTGTTGGAATGGGAGGTCGCCAATTCACAACAAAAGAGGGGGAGGTCGTGCTCAGGGACCAAAGGGACATCATCTGCGTTCTTTGCCAGGGAGCGGATGAAAAAACAAGAGTGAAGGACGATACGCGCGATGTTCTTTTCTATTCCTATGCCGTTCCCGGTATTGATGGGGTCTATCTCAAGGAAGGATTGACCGTTGCTGCGGAGACCATGGCCCAGTTTGGCGCGGGAACCATCATGGGTTTAGAGGTGTTTGTCAAAGGAAGTGTATGATTCAAAGACGTTGAAGGGTCGGCCTAAAAATGGGAACCCGTCCCCAATTACAACCTGACCGAAAAATTCAGTCAGGAAATGAGACCGAGCAGAAAATGATGAAGCGTCAAATATCTTGGATAATCTATCCCACGCCTCCAAAACGGCAGGGGCGATGTTCGCCGTATTGTTTTTCATCTTTTTCTTAAGGACGTGGAGGGCTCTCCGGAAAGATCTAACAGGTGCCCTTTAATGGGTGACCCCAAATCTGGCTTTCTTTCCGGAAGTTTCGGTTGACCAATTTTCATAAAATTTGTATATTTCAATCAGCAATCCGCAATCGCCGATCAACAATCAACCGGGGGTGGCGGTGAAGATATTTCTTTGTTTTCAGCAAAAAGCCTGGGATCAGAAGAGAATTTTCGTGAAATAAGGATAGAGATTTGACCTAGGGCCCGGTGTATAATTCTGTGAGGAGACCTGTTACGAAGTCAAAAAAGCTTGATCAGTGACAACAAACAGACGAGGAGGAGGTGTGCGATGCGGTTACGTAAGAAACTAATGATCATTGCTCTTACAGTCCTCATTACTTTGATATTAGTTGCTGGGTCAGGGTTCTGCGCTCCAGTCATGAATTGTGGGGACCTTAAGAATCTTACTTTTACAGACCTCGCTTTTAGTAAACCCATAACGATCACCTCGGCCACAATTGTTGCTGCCGATGCCGCCAAGAATATGCCCGAATATTGTGATGTGAAAGGAACCGTCTGGCCGGAGATCGGTTTTCGAGTAGTACTACCGACGAAGACTTGGAATGGAAGATTTGTTCACGCGGGCGGCAGTGGGTTCGATGGTATAATCGACCAGCAGTCTGTCATACCGGTGCGTCTCCCTCAGGGTTACGCTGTGGCGGCAAACGACGGAGGCCATAGCAGCACGAATCTATTTGACGGCTCATTTGCCTACAACCCGCCTGATAACAGTAACCCCCATGCAGCACAAAAGCTCGTCGATTATGCGTACCGATCATCCCATGAAACGGCGAATCTGGCAAAAAAGATCATTAAGGCCTACTATGGCAACGCCGCCGAGTACTCCTACTGGTACGGCTGTTCCAACGGTGGCCGCGAGGGTTTGCAGGAGCTCCAGCGCTATTCCGAGGACTTCAACGGGTACGTGATCGGTGCCCCGTATCTTCTCGCCGCTGATGTTACGATGAACGCTCTCTGGACGGAAAAATCCCTTTTAGGGGATGGAGCGGTCACAATCGACAAACTCCCTCTCCTGGGTGAAGCAATCTACAACAAGTGCGATGCCATAGACGGCCTGCAGGACGGGCTTATTGACGACCCACGTAAATGCATCTTTGATCCTGAAAAGGACCTGCCCAAATGTGCCGGAGATGTGGGGCGGCCGAGTTGCTTTACCGCAAAACAGATCTTGGCATTGCGAGAGATCTATGGTGGGCCGAAGAATTCCTCGGGGAAACAGCTTTACCCCGGGTGGCCCGTGGGGGGAGAGAATGTGCCCAGGTCCTGGAATCCCTGGTTCGTCGGTCCAATGCCTCTGCAGCTTCTCGCGGGTGATAATTTCATGAAATATATCGCCTTTGACCCGCCTAAGGGACCCAATTGGGATTGGAAAACGTTCAATTTCGACACCGATCCGCCACAGTATGCAACTCGTGCGGCTTTACTCAGCCCAACAAAGACCGACCTGTCCCAGGCGAAAGCCCTCGGCAGAAAGGTTATCCACTATCACGGCTGGGCGGACGCAGCCCTCAATCCCATCATGTCCATCAATTACTATGAGAGCGTCCGCAGCACCATGGGCGATGCGGCAACGAGCGAGTTCTATCGTTACTATATGGTTCCCGGCATGGCCCACTGCGCCGGAGGAATCGGCTGTGGCAATGTGGATTGGCTTGCTCCGCTCGTTGACTGGGTAGAGAAGGGCGTCGCGCCTGGGGCGCTTATTGGTCAAGCCAAAGATAGCTCAGGTAATACGAGAAGCAGGCCGATTTGTCTTTACCCTGAAGTCCCCCGCTACAAAAGGTCCGGCGATATCAATAATGCGGAGAACTTCGGGTGCGTGAGGCCGGATGCTGAGGCCAGGTGACATAAGTTAACTTTGAAACACAGGAACACCTCTTCGCAAAACGGGCCAGAAACGGCCTTGCCCTTGTTTTATCCAGCCCATCTGTTTCGCTTGTTCTCTCTGAAGGTTTCCGAAAGTTTCGGTTGACCAATTTCCATAAAGTCTATATACTTCAATCAACAATCATCAATCGTCAATGAAATGGGTGGCGGTGGAGGTAATTCTTCGTTTTCAGGGAAAAAAAGCTAAGGTCAGGAGGAAACCTTCGTGAAATATAGGCAAAATAATGGATAAAGATTTGACTCCAAAGCAGTTGGAAAAGCACTCGTACATATTTCCATCTCGCAACCTTTAACGTCTGACACGGCATCATCTTCACTCTTCGTGAAGTCTGCTACGAATCTGGATGATCTTATGAAGGTAATGAGAAGAGACTTGTTAGCCATTGTAGCTGCTGCGGTCGTGATCGTTATGCTCATTATGGTTACCGCCCGTGAGAAAGCCAAGTCAGTCCCTGCCGACGACAAGCACCGAGCCTTTTATGAGGCCGTGGAGAAGGGTGGGGACAGGGTTGAGGTGGAAAGAGCCTGCATAACGTGCCACAACTCTCAGGCTATCCCTTTACCTAAAAAACACCCGCCCAAGGAACAATGCCTGATCTGTCACAAGCTAAATAAGACGAAGCAGTGACCATGTGGGTGGGTTGTTAGTGAGAACACGGGGTCTGCTCTTGACAGAGGACAAAAACGGCGAGACTAATAAAACTTGTATCTAATTGTTATTGGCCGGAACGTGCCCCGCAAGCCGGGGCATAACATGAATGATATTGTACAATGCCGGGAAGCCCCGCCCTGTGGGCGGGGAACTTCCATCAGAATATAAGAGCCGTCCCCAAGATGTGTCCCCAAGATGTGCAAAGAGGAGGGATAGACTATGGCATCAACTAAGAAAGGCATTCCCATTCGGGGTAGTGAGCGCACTGTTCTTAAAGGAGCACGCAGGGTAGGTGCAGTCGATCCCAAGGAGCGTATATTGGTAACCATACTGGTTCGGCGCCGCCCGTCTGCCAAGGATCTCTTATCGGCGGTGGGGGAAATTAGCGCCCTCCGACCGCAGGAGCGCAAGCACTTTACCCATGAAGAGTTTGCTGCCGCCCATGGGGCTGACCCCGCTGAACTGGAAAAAGTGGAGGTGTTCGCCCATGAGCACGGCCTCGACGTGGTAGAAGTCAGCCCCGCGCAGCGTCGCTTGGTGCTATCGGGGACAGTGGCTGCCTTTAGCAAAGCTTTTGGAGTTTCTCTGGCACGTTATAAACATCCCAGAGGGACCTACCGTGGTCGTACCGGGCCTGTGCGCGTGCCGGAAGATCTATCGCCGATCATAGAAGGGGTCTTCGGTCTTGACAATCGGCCGCAAGCCAAGCCGCACATGCGCGTGTACGGTGGAAAGAAGAGAGCGGTGCGACCTCGTGCCGGAGGGATCTCCTATACACCCCCTCAAATAGCAGAACTCTATGACTTCCAGACAGGCATCAACGGGCAAGGTCAGTGTATCGGAATTATCGAGTTAGGTGGCGGTTACCGCAGCTCGAATCTCACGACCTACTTCCAAAACCTTGGAATTCCCATGCCGGTGGTCACTGCCAGGTCAGTCGATGGGGGACACAACCAGCCGACGGGAGACCCCAATGGTCCGGACGGTGAAGTGATGCTCGACATTGAGGTAGCGGGCGCTGTCGCCCCTGGGGCAAAGATCGTCGTCTACTTCGCTCCCAACACCGACGCTGGATTTCTGGATGCCGTTAGCACTGCTATCCACGATACCCTAAATAAACCATCTGCGGTCTCGATCAGCTGGGGCTCTGCGGAATCGGACTGGACAAATCAAGCCATGCAGGCGATGGACCAAGCCTTCCAGGATGCCGCTTCCCTCGGCGTAACAATCTGCTGCGCCGCCGGGGACAATGGTTCAACCGATGGGGTGAACGATGGTCTTCTTCATGTCGACTTTCCGGCTTCGAGTCCATATGCTCATGCCTGCGGAGGGACCCGTTTGGAAGGATCCGGCAGTATGATTACGAATGAGATTGTTTGGAACGAAGGGGTTAGTGGCGGCGCGACTGGAGGGGGGATCAGTGATGTTTTTGATCTGCCGAAGTGGCAAGCTAATGCCAACATCCCGCCATCGGCAAACCCGGGTGGGCGCATTGGGCGGGGCGTGCCCGACGTGGCTGGTGATGCCGACCCAGTCACTGGCTACCAGGTCTTGGTCGATGGGAAGCAATTGACCATCGGCGGAACGAGCGCGGTGGCCCCTCTCTGGGCTGGCATGATCGCCCTCTTCAACCAGAAACTGGGCCATTCCGTTGGCTATCTGAACCCTGGGATTTACGGCTTGCCCTCTTCTTCTGGTGCATTTCATGACATCATCACGGGTAATAACGACATCACGGGTAAAAACGGCCCCTATCCAGCCCGTTCAGGCTGGGATGCCTGCACCGGATGGGGAAGCCCTGATGGGGTAAAGCTTCTGAGTGCACTGAGTGGACTGTAACAAATCTTTGGCATCAAATGCAGCTTCGTAAGCTTGTTTCCTTCTCCACTCTTTCCATTGGTAATCATCAACTGCGATGAGCATGTTGGAGTAAGGACTTGTGGGTGGAACAAACAGCCCATTTCTTAGGCTCTTTCTTTCTGAAAGTTTCGGTTGACCAATTTCCATAAAGTCTATATACTTCAATCAACAATCATCAATCATCAATCGTCAATGAAATGGGTGGCGGTGGAGGTAATTCTTCGTTTTCACCGGGAAAAAGCCCGGGGGTCAGAAGGAAACCTTCGTGAAATATAGGCAAAGTCAAGGATAAAGATTCAATCCGAGAGGGACATAAAAACCGTCCCTAAGATTAAAAAGGATATGGAGTATTAAGCTATGGTAAGAAAATTTAGTGATGAGCCGATCCTTCCACTGCGTGCCCTTCAAATATGGCAAATACTGATAGGTGCTGCACGCAATCGACAAATTCTAACCTACGGAATTCTGGCGAGCATGCTTGGATATGAACGTGCGGGCGTCCTCGCACAACCCCTTGGACACATAATGTACTATTGTCAACAGAATGAGTTGCCGCCACTAACTATCTTGGTTGTTAACCAGGATACGGGAGTTCCAGGCGAGGGATTAACAGGTGCCGATCTTAATGCTGACAGAGAATCTGTATTTCGTTACGATTGGTACTCGATAATTCCTCCCACTCCAGAGGAATTCCGCGAAGCATACACGCGCGGACAACAATAGGCCCAACAGGCGCCGCACAAGGATCGATCTTAGACTTGGCCTGTGATGTAGGCCGGTATCCTCACTTCCAATCTGAAATCAACATCTCTTGACGCGGATTGATCTCCACATTTTCTTCCGAAACACAGAAACTTATGTTTGACATAGAAATTTGAGAGGTGTATTCTTTGAACCAGGAAGTGCCCGAACACGGGGAGACACCGAAAAAAGCGTTGGACAAATTCGTGACATCTTAAGATGTGACCCTGTTGCAATGCACTGTAGTTGAAAATATTCACCGAAACTTATAATATATAAAGAATTTTCACGCGGATTTGCAGGGGTAGAAATAGATAATGCCAATATCTAAGAAGAAGGTAACCGATAAGAAAACGCAAGTCGGCAGGAAAGGCGGAAGTTCCCGGGAAGTTCTTACAGAGCCATATCGCCATCCAACCGCTGAGAGTTTGATGCGGCCTGAGGTCGGAACGCAGGCCCAGTTCAGGAAAAAGAAGCCGCCTGTCATCTATCGCTACGATTCTTCTCTTTCGCCAGCCCTCGCGTGGGACGGTCAGAACCCGACGCGTGAACAGGGTGAGGCTCTTATAGCAAAGCTCTATGACGTGACAGCATCCTTAGCGGAACTCCAGGCAAAGGTTAAAGTCGCGGAATCAGAAAAAGAACGAGCAAAGATCCGGGCAGAGATCGACAAAGCGGAGGTCGCGCTCAACTCGACTGCAGACGGGCTGAAGGCCCTCGGCAAGCCGTTTCTGAATTGGGCTGGCAAGGCCGAGAGATTGTCTTTCGATGTGCCGACGCTACCGTTGTTTGTGCATGAGCGTCTTTCAACAAAGGCGATCATCGAAACGCTCGCCAGCCACAAGAAAGACAAGCAGATGGACATGTTCAGTCTGTTCGGCGACCCGCAGCATTCGATCATCGACCAGATTCTGAAGGCATATGAATATAAAGACAAGTGGGTCAATCGCCTTGTGCTCGGTGATTCGCTTGTAGTGATGAACTCACTTGTGCATTACGAAGGGCTCGGCGGGCAGGTCCACATGATCTACATGGACCCGCCATATGGCGTGAAATTCGGCTCGAACTTCCAGCCATTTGTGCGCAAACGCGACGTAAAGCACAATGAAGACGATGACATGACCCGCGAGCCCGAGATGGTGAAGGCTTATCGTGACACTTGGGAACTCGGCCTTCATTCGTATCTCACTTATATGCGCGATAGGTTACTGATTGCGCGGGAACTCCTCACCCCAAGCGGAAGTATCTTTGTGCAGATAAGCGATGAGAATTTGCATCATGTAAAGGAACTGATGGATGAGGTGTTTGGGTCGGAAAACTCTTGCGGCTTGATCGCCTTCAGAACAACAGGCGGTCAAAGCTCTGCCTTATTGTCGACTTCTACTGATTTCTTGCTTTGGTATGCAAAAGATAAAGAAAGGGCGAAATCAAAGTTTCATAATCCAACAGTTCCAAAAGTTGGTGGTACGAGCGATGGCTCGGGCCAATACACATTGATTGAACCCCTTGATGGTTCTCAAGACCCACGCCCAATGACCAAGGAGGAACTGGAAGGTAGTACACCAATTCCAGATGGGTGGAGAATTCTTGCCCATGATACGTTGTATTCTCAGGGCTCGCCGTCTGATCCTGACGATACAATCTTTGCATGGAGAGGAAGACAGTTTAAGTGTCCTCCCAACACACATTGGAAACCCGGAGTGAAGTCTGGTGGAATGGAAAGGCTTGCAGTAGCAAATAGGCTTATGTTGGTTGGCAATACGCTCCGTTACAAACGATATGTCAGTGATTTTCCCGTCTATTTGCTTGATAATGTGTGGAATGATACAGCAATTAGTGGGTTTTCTAGGAAAAAAGAGTACGTTGTTGAAACGAGCACGAAAGTTGTCGAACGTTGTCTCCTTATGACCACAGCCCCTGGTGATCTTGTGCTCGACCCCACCTGCGGCAGTGGGACGACGGCGTATGCTGCAGAGGAGTGGGGAAGGCGGTGGATCACAATTGACACAAGTCGTGTGCCGCTTGCGCTTGCAAGGCAGCGTTTGTTGACAGCAACATATTCATATTATGAGCTGAAAGAGCCTGAACAAGGTCCAGCAGGCGGGTTTGTTTACAAACGCAAACAGAACAATAAAGGCGAAGAAGTTGGCGGCATTGTGCCGCATATTACGTTGGGCAGTATTGCCAACAATGAACCTGCAGCAGAGGAAGTGCTGGTTGACAGGCCAGAGGTGGTTAACAGCATTACTCGTGTCACAGGGCCGTTCTGTCTTGAGGCAACGATACCTACGCCGGTTGATTGGGAAGGAGACGGCATTGAGGATTCAGGAGCGCCGGAGGCAAGGCAATACGGTTCGTTCATCGACAGGATGCTCGAGGTTCTGCGGCGGTCTCCGGTGCTTCATTTGGACGGCGG
Organism: uncultured delta proteobacterium; assembly: GCA_963765435.1. Lineage (GTDB taxonomy): Bacteria > Desulfobacterota > BSN033 > BSN033 > UBA1163 > UBA1163. The sequence continues at coordinate 204,500 of CAVXWK010000001.1, read as the reverse complement.
CAAGACCGTTGAGTTCAAGGGCATTCGTAAACCAGCGAAGACACTGTCACTTTCTGCAGAAGCGCTTGTAACTAATGGCAACGATAAACCCGTAGCAATACTCTTTGGTCCTGAAAACGGAGCAATCAGCGAAAAGCTTGTATACGAAGCTGCGCGTGAGGCACACGCAAAGAATTATTCACACCTCTTTGTGATCGGCTTTGCTATTCAACCGGTCGCAAGGAGCCTTATCGACAATTGCGAGACCGCTGTGGGCGTGCCGGCAACGTATGTGCAGGCGACACCTGACCTCTTAATGGGCGATCTTTTGAAGAACATGCGCTCAAGCCAGATATTCAGCGTCTGCGGCCTGCCGGAGGTTGCTCTGAGAAGACTGTCCAAAGGCACCCGCTCACCCTCGCCCCCTCCCGCCAGGGGAAACGGGAATGCTTTGTATGAGGTGGAACTCCTGGGGCTCGATGTCTTCGATCCGGTCACCATGGAAGTGGCACACCGAAAAGGTGACGATGTCCCTGCGTGGTTTCTCGACACCGATTATAACGGCCTCTGCTTCCATGTTAGCCAGGCATTTTTCCCGCGCACAAGCGCATGGGACAATCTGAAACGCGCGCTGAAGTCCACACATGAAGAAAGTGTCTGGGACCATCTTGCCGGAACGGTCAGCGCATCGTTTGAGGCGGGAGAACGTGGGCAGATTGCGGTGAAGGTGATCGACGACCGGGGGAATGAGTTGCTGGTTGTGAAGAACCTCGCGGAGGCAAAGGAATGATTACCAGGGTTGTTATCCGCAGATTCAAGCGTTTTGATGAGGTAACATTCGATATCCCCGGTCATATCGTGCTGGCGGGTCCGAACAATACCGGCAAAACGACTCTGCTTCAGGCGATAGCAGCATGGGATCTTGCCTTTCGAAAATGGAGCGAACGGAATGACTTTCAAAGGCATGGTGGGTCATACACTTATGTGCCAATCGCGCGCCAGACATTCGCAGCAGTGCCTCTGAGACAATTCGATCTCCTTTGGAATGAAAGAAAGACGAACAACATAATTGAAATCGAAATAAGCCATTCCGAGGGCTGGCGGATTGCTATGGAAATTCATCACGACACCACCGAACAAGTTAAGGTCAGACCGAGGCATGATGTTGAACCATTCAGGCTTCAAGGGTTGAAGTTGCCTACTGTCTTTGTTCCTCCGATGACTGGACTAACCACTCTGGAACCACTTTATGCAAGACAGGAGTTCCTTGATGCAACGATAGGGCAAGGCAAGCCGGGTGAGGTGCTCCGGAATTTGCTGGTACAGGCCAAGCAGAATGAAACGGCATGGCAGGCATTACAAAACACTATAAAAGAACTTTTCGGCTACGAGCTACTCCCGCCTGATGAGACAGGCGCGCATATAATCGCAGAGTATAGAACGGGGCCTACCGCTCCACGGTTTGATATTGCAAGTGCAGGCAGCGGTTTTCAACAGGTGTTAATGCTCCTTACTTTTCTGAATACGAGACCAGGGAGCGTATTACTCATAGACGAACCCGATGCGCATCTTCATGTAATCCTTCAGGAGGCAATATACGGAGAATTACGGCATGTTGCCATGGAGAAGCACTCTCAATTGATCATCGCGACTCATTCCGAAGTCATCATTGATTCCGTTGAGCCTCGCGAGCTTTACGTGCTCTTCGATGGTCCGCGACGGGTTGCCGATACCCAGGAGCGGACAAATCTTATTCGATCGCTCTCCGTCCTCTCTAACACAGACATTATGATGGCAATGGTCGTGCCGGGTATTTTGTATACCGAGGGCTGTACAGATATTGCAATTCTAAAGGAATGGGCTCGAATCCTTAAACATCCAGCTTATGACGTACTTACAACTCAACTCTTCTGCAAGCCCACTGTTTGGGAAATACGGGATGGATCTCCCGGCATAAAAGCACGTGATCACTATCAAGCGCTCACGATGGTGAGGGATATACCTGGGCTTGTTTTGCTTGATGGCGACGACCTTCCGATAATAACTGAAACCGAAATTACGGGCCAAGGACTTCAGCGGGTAAGGTGGCGGAGATATGAGATTGAAAGTTACCTCATCCATCCCGTAGCTCTAAAAAGATTTATTGTTAGTCAGGTAGGAGAATCGGCATCAGGTCCCTATATTGAAGAAATGGAAAAATACCTTTCCGATAACTTTCCCCCGGCGGTTTTGAGAGAGCCATTAGGGGATCACGAATATTTGAATACGACTAAAGCCAGAACAAAACTTCTGCCGCCGATTTTGGATGCCGCTGGGCTTCAGGGTTTTCCGTATACTCGATATCACGAGATTGCAGCGGTTATGTTGCCTGAAGAGATACACCCGGAGATTCGTGAAAAACTTGACGCGATCTGCAAGGCTTTCAACATCCCCCTATGAACCAGTACGAAGTTCCCGAGCCAATTCTAAACTCACCCTATTTTGAACCTTCTGCATACTGGCGCATTATCGAAGGCGAGCCTCCCGTACAATTAGAAGGCCGGAGGCCGGCAATATACTATTATCGCCCCCCTCTGAAATCCATGTCGGATTCTCCTGAAGGGATCGGCACAGCCATCGAGTTGAAGCTCGTTAACCGCATTCGGGATCGCATGAAAGAGTGGCTGCCATTGGCACTCAAAGGGGAGGGCGGAGTAACCGGGGTCACCTGTGAACTCATTAATTACTGGCACCGCGACGGCAGACAGCACCGGCTTTTCTTCGCCCAGCTTGAGGCCACCGAGACAATTATTTTCCTGAAGGAGGCCCGCGCTGACTTTCTGCAGGGAATTTCTGTTCCACCTGACGAGCCGAGCGAAGAGCGAAAAGCCGAAGGGTTCAAGGCATTCAGTCGCTATGCCTGCAAGATGGCGACGGGGTCCGGCAAGACGACCGTCATGGGCATGATATCCGCCTGGAGCATTCTGAACAAAATCAATAGCAGGAATGACAGCCGCTTTTCGGATGCCGTTCTAGTCGTCTGCCCTAATGTTACAATCCGAAGCAGGCTACAGGAGCTTGACCCTGAGAGGGGAGAGGCGAGCATTTATCGCACACGCGACCTTGTGCCATCGCATCTTATGCCGGATATTACAAAAGGCAAGATATTGATAACGAACTGGCATGTTTTTGAGCCGCAGGTCATGCAGACAGGGGGGGTCAGCGCCAAAGTGGCAAAAACCGGCGTGCCTGTAAGCATCACTGAAACGATCACTATCGGCGAAAAAACTACTACCGCTCGTGGCACACGGTATTTGACGTTAGAAGATTTGAGCAAGCAGGTTGATGCCGGAATATTGCATATTGTTTCTGAGGAGCGTGATAGGCAGGGCAATCTCAGGAAAGTAAAGCTTGAATCCACAAAATATGTCGAGAGCGATACTGCGCTGTTGAATCGTGTGCTCGGACGTGACATTGGAGGAAAGCGGAATATCCTTGTGCTTAATGATGAGGCCCATCACGCTTACAGGATCAAAAGGCCTGAACCTGAAGAAGGGGAAGAAGACCTCTTTGGCGAGGAAGAGGAGATCGAGGAGTTTTTCAAAGAGGCAACGGTCTGGGTTGAGGGGCTTGATCGTGTTAACAAACATCGTGGCATCAATTTTTGTGTGGACCTCTCGGCAACTCCATATTTTCTCGGTAGAATGGGGCCTGACAGCAACCGCATCTTTCCCTGGGTGGTTAGCGAATTCGGCTTGACGGATGCTATAGAATCAGGGCTTACCAAAATCCCGCAGCTTGCGGTGCGTGACACGACTGGTAAAGAGATACCGGGCTATTTCAATATCTGGCGGTGGATTTTGCCTCACCTGACAACTTCTGAGCGAGGTGGCAAGAAAGAGGCGCCCAAACCTGAGGCGATCCTCAAGTGGGCACATACTCCGATTGTCATGCTTGCTGGACTCTGGACTGAACTCTGTCAGGAATGGAAGGGGAACAAGGATGATCCTCGGCCTCCGGTGTTTATCCTCGTCTGCAAGAATACAAAGATTGCAAAGGTCATTTACGATTGGCTTGCTGAGAATAATCCACCTGCCGGGATTCCCCCGTCGAAGATCGACGGATTTCTTAATAACGGAAGAATCAGCACGATTCGGGTCGACTCTAAGGTTGTCCATGAAACCGACACGGGCGAGGCCAAGAGTGATGAATCCCGCTGGATGCGCTTTACCCTTGATACCGTCGGCAAGTTGGACTGGCCCCGGGACAGACAGGGTCGGGCACTCTATCCTGAAGGCTTCGAGGATTTAGCTAAGAAGCTTGACAGGCCGTTATGCCCACCCGGCAGAGACATCCGTTGTATCGTCAGTGTCGGCATGCTTACAGAAGGCTGGGATTGCAATACCGTGACGCATATCATTGGACTCCGTCCCTTTATGTCTCAACTGCTTTGTGAACAAGTCGTGGGCCGTGGGCTGCGCAGGTCAAGCTACGATGTGGGGGAGGACGGAAAACTTACTGAAGAAGTCGCAAAGGTTTTTGGTGTCCCCTTTGAAATAATTCCTTTTAAGGAAACAAAGGATGGCCCGCGGACACCACCGATCAAGCGGCACCATGTCTATGCTATCCCGGCGAAGAATCGCTATGAGATTAAGTTTCCTCGTGTTGAGGGGTATACACAGGCAATACGCAACAGAATATCAGTGGACTGGAATGTAATTCCTGAACTCATTCTGAACCCTCTCCACATTCCCCCTGAGGTACAGATGAAAGCGGCCCTTCTTAGCAATCAAGGAAGGCCGTCTCTTTTGGGGCCGGGAAAGCTGGAGAGTGTAGACTTGAATCCATTCAGAACAGGACGTTGATTTCAGGAATTGGTCTTTGAGCTTGCTCGTGACTTAACTCGAGTGTATGCGTCACAGCCAAGCTGCGAGGTTCCCGTTCAGGTCCTTTTCCCGCAGATTGCTGGAATAGTCGATCATTATCTAAGCGAAAAAGTGAGACCTGTCGATCCGGCAAATATCCTTGATGTTTTTCTTTCTCCGTATTATGGGTGGGCCATAGAAAGCCTTTTAAACAGCATAAAACCTGATGTAATGACAGGCGAAGCTCCTGAGGTAGCCGTCTATGAATCAAGCAGAGGTCCGGGCTCGACCTCTGACGTTGATTTCTGGACAAGTAAAGAGGTGCGTGAAGTTGAGCGGTCCCATCTGAACTACATCGTTGCTGATACCCGAATATGGGAACAGTCAGCCGCATACTACATCGATACGCATCCTGCTACTGCTGCTTTTGTGAAAAACCAGGGCTTGGGATTTGCAGTGCCCTATTTCCACAATGGTCAGAGTCACGATTATATTCCCGATTTTATCATCCGATTAGATACGGATGGTGGAGAATCTTATTTGATGCTTGAAACCAAAGGCTTTGACGAACTTGAATCAATCAAGAAGGCTGCGGCTGAGCGCTGGATTAATGCAGTGAACGTCGATCAACAATATGGGTATTGGCAGTACGCTGTTGCGAAGAAGCCGGAAGAAGTTAGAAAGTGCTTGGATAATACGAGAAAACGATAGGGGTCAGCCCCTGACGTTGATGGAAGGCAAGGGGGCACGTCCATCAAATCATAAGTTTCTACATTCATAGTTATCTATTTCCCTGCCGGGGCAGGCGAACCTCATCCCCCTACCCTCTTTCTGCTCGGGCGAAGTCAATAAATCCTCGTTCTATATCTTAGAGGGACATAGGTGAGAATTCACTCACACTGCACAAACATTTTGTGCCGTGTCGGGAGTATGAAGGGGGGTAACGCAGGAATAACAGTGGGATTCAGGATCATTCTATTCTTTCCTCATCCAGTTCTACCACGGATGAGATGATCCGGAAATCTCTGTCTATATGTAAAAGACAGGCTTTCTTATAGGCTGCCGCAGCGATAAACAGGTCGGTAGTGGAAACAGATTTGCCTTTTCTATCCAATAGGAATCCCCATTGTGCAGCCCTTTCGATAACAGCATCATCTATTGGAATTTGTGGAAGAGATGTAAGCGATTCATGCAAGGATCGGAAGTCCTTCTCATTTTTAGCACCCCTCAGGATCTCTACAACAACGACTCCACAGGAAACCGCCTCTTCCTTCTGAAGGATTTCCTTAACCCTTTCTTTGATTTTCCTGGACCCTTTCGGACGAAGATATTCAATCCATGCAGAGCTATCGATGAGGAACATCTCTTTTTCTTCTTCCTATGAATTCTTCAAGTGTAAAGGAGAGTTCTACCTTTCCTTCGAGATCAAGTAGTTTTTTTGCCTTTCTTCTCCGGACAAACTCCTCAAGTGCTTTTTCTACCGCATCTTTCTTCGTTTTCACTCCTGATAGGGCCTTCACTTCCTCGATCAGGCCTTCTCTCACAGCTAATGTGGTTCTCATTGGTGCCTCCAAAATCATCTTTCGAAGTCATAATATGATATGCCTGTAAAAATGTCAAGCGAAAACATACTCCGTTTATATAGATAGTATTTTCCTGTATGGACGGGCGAATCTCATCCCCCTGCCCTCTTCCTACTCGGGCAAAGTCAACCCTTCGACCCTCCGGCCTTGGATCGGGCCAAAGGCTGAGGGTTGACCCTGAGCAAGGCTTCTTTGCCCCGTCCTGCAAGGCGGGGCTTTGCGCCACCGAATGGGTCAATGAATCCTCGTTCTAAGTCAGTCCCTATTACTTAGGAATCCGTAATTGGGCAGACAGACTGTTCTGAAAATCTCCCCCTACCCCTCTTGCCTGCCTATGCGGCAGGGAAAAGATAGCCAAAGAGGGGAAGTCCCTCCCTTTCGTAAAGCCTGCCTGCCGGTAGGCAGGGGAAGGAAGGAGGGATTTATATCTCGTGGGACTAACTTTGCTCAAATAGGACTTTGGATGACAGGCAGATTTTCAATAAGCATCTTTTGACAAAGAGGGGAGACGAACGAGGGGACATTGGTTCTAAAACAACTTAGCATCGGTTGGTCATTTTTAAAGAAGCGGCAAGTGGGGATATGCCCCGGAAAATTCGGAATATCAATCCGTCACGTTATCGTCGCGACGCGCCCCGGACCTCTGAGAAGGCAAGCAATTCAGGGAAAAATTTCCTGAAGTCCCCGTATAGTCCTTCATAATGCGTGCTCAATGCTTCGGCGCCCTCCCCGAGGCGGTTTGCTCTTTTAAGCCTGAAACGAGATATCCTGTGCAACGCTGCGGCAATACCGCCAAGGTCGCAATACGACGGCAGCCACTCCCTGAACATGGACGGCATGACGCGCTGCAGCCTATGCGGGAGAAATTCCTTGTGCTCGCAAAGAACCCGCCAGGCGTCCGATATAAAAGTGGATAATGGCACGTCCGCATAATCCTCCCAGTGTGCGGCAAGAAAGTGGTCATAGAAAAGATCGACCAACACTCCCCGGTAAAGACCGAAGGATTGATCGAGCCGCCGCTTGCTGCGAAGAAAATGCCGGTTCTGGCCTGCAAAGGAATCGATTTCCCGGTGCAGTAAAATCCCCCGTTCAATACCGGGCGGGAAACGCCCGTCCAGCCTCCCTTTGACAAAATCACCCATAAGATTTCCGACGAGGAGTCCCGGAGTGTCGCCGGAGAGAAATAGGTGGGCTAGAAAGTTCACAAACCGATCTCCTATCCTTCTCCCTTCAGACCTGCCAGGGAGAAAAAGAATATCATTCAGAATAACACATTTCGGTTCATAGATCAGGGGTCAATGCTGGACGGCAAGGATGGAGAAGCCTTCCTTTTCCCCAGGGTTCTATCAAATCCGCGGGTTATTTTGATAATAGCTCCTTGAATTTCGCGGTCAGGGCTGGTAAGACTTCTCTATAATCCCCGACAATAGCCCAGAGGGACCTACGTGCGGGGTTCGATTTCCCAAATAGGTACGAGCCCTCTCCCCAGTATAAAATGGAAAGTACCTTGTTAGGCTATCACGAGCCTCCGAGATATGCATCCAGCACCTCTTCGTTGTCCCTCACCTCTTCAAGGGCTCCCTGAATGATCGATCGTCCCTGGCGCATTATGGAACGAACCAACGGGAGACTCTCGATTCCACCTTTCGAAGGAGAAGGTGGGGCAAGAAATTTGAATAGCCCCGACAACAACAAGGGGCCGCTTTGATTTCCCACATCGTCTCTGGATGTAATCCCGATGTGGTATGTTCCTGGTTCCTTTGGGAATTCAGGCCATTCATCCGGGACAATCAACTCCGCCTTCCCAATGACTGGCTTAGAAACGATGTCAGGTGTATTCTCCCACAAGAACTTAGCAGGATCACGAATTTTGTCATCTTTGCTGACATACACCACATAGCTCGTCGCTTCGGAAACAGGTTCCCACCAAATGCGTCTTTTACGGATGAATGGCATGCGTTCTCCTTTCTAACCTATTCCACCCCATCTCTGCCTTGCTCGATTAGATTTCCATCACGGAGTCGAAGCTTCCGAATGTATTTATCTCACGGGCTTGATTCTTCGAGTCTATTGTCCACTCACCGTCAACAACAAATTTGTATCGGTATCTGCCGTGAGGTAACGTCACTCGCTTCTCCCAGCACCCGTTTTCGCCGGGGGCAAGCCTGCTCTCATCGTTTATCTTCCAATCGTTAAAGTCACCGGCGACGTAGATGTCTTTCGCTGCCGACGATTCCAGAGCGAATGTCACTTCCTTTATATCCGGCTCGAATGATTTTTCGATCTCCTCTCGTGGGGACGAGACATCTTCCCGTTTTTCGGGAACCTGAACGGAGAGGGATGACGCGATCGGTTTTTCAGGATGCTTTACACCGTCAAGCCTCAGTGTCTCATAGCAAACTGCGGTATAGTCCTTGGCACCGTTCGATGTCTTATCGAAATCAATGATGGAGACACCTTCGGATACCGCTCGTTTGAGCGCAACATTGAGTCGTATGACGGTCTGGAACATCTGATCTCCAAAGAAGGCTTTTACTTCTTCGAGCACAGACTGCGAATACGTGGTACGTATGTCGAAAAGGGTGGCGAGTGCATTCAGCCGAGGAACATGTCCGATCTTCATCTTGATGAGCTCGAGCATTCCCAGGAGCTTACCAACGCCCATAAGAGTAAAGGCGCTCATATCGATGGGGACGATGACCTGGTCAGCGGCTCTCAGGGCATTGAAGGTGAGGAAGCCGAGGCTGGGCGGACAATCAATCATGATGTATTCGTACGGTGACGGGGAGGAGGACAATACTCTGTAAAGTTCTGAGACCGCGTCCTCTTTAGCTTTGAACTCCTGCTCCAGAGTGCTCAGCTGGATATTTGACGGCACGATGTCAAAGTTTCGGGAGACATTTGCTATGCAACTGGCCAATGACCGCCTCTTCTCGGGGCTGTCCGTCAAAACGTAATAAATGGATTTGTCTGTTGGCAGGTTACTTGCCCTTAAACCGAAGGATGCATGACCCTGAGGGTCCAAATCGATAAGGAGAACCCTTCTCCCGGTGGCGGCTAATGCGGCGCTTACATTTATGGCGGTTGTCGTCTTACCGCATCCACCTTTCTGATTTGCTATGGCAATCGTTCTCATACCTCACACCTCCTTTTCATTCGAAGTGACGTTAGACCTATACGCTCACATCCCAGGACGAGCGAATATCTTCGTCGCCCTCTCCGGAATAACCATTTCCAATTTGAATCAGCGCAACTCTTGGTAACTCGCGCCGCTGTAGGGTCCGTTTTTTGCCTGTAGTGTAGCCTGTCTCAATAAGCGGTGTTCCAGGGTGAGGGATGCACGCCGGAAGGGCTAACAGTGTTATCCCTCCTCGGTGCATTCTTTTTGGTGTGACGTTTGTCTCGCCCATTTAGCGACTGCCGCCACTGCCTTTTGTCAGAACTGCTTACGACCGTCCCAGTGTCAATTGAATAAAGACAACTGATAACAAGTGACGATCTTTAATTCTGTATTGTCGACAGATGACCGTATCTGTAAAATGGGCGTTTCTAATAACACAAAATATGGTATTCGTTACTTTCCATATCACAAAATGTGCTATTAGTCAATAGAAAAATAGGCTTGTGTGTTAGCAAAGGGAAAGTGTCCCCTGTAACTGCCAAGCTAAAATGTCCCCTATGAAAGGGGAAAAGATACTTATGAGTCAGAGGCAGCTACAGAGGTGGCGGGTAATGGGTTTGGTGGAGGGAGGAAAGATCACCTTGAAGGAGGCAAGAGAGAAGATAGGTGTGTCCTACCGGCAGGCCAAACGAATTCGAAGAGCGCTTCGAGTCAAGGGAGTGAAAGGCATCATCCATGGAAACACGGGGCGCGCTCCATGGAACCTGACGGCGGATTCCATCCGTCAGAAAGTTCTCGAGCTCTCCAAAGGGCTCTACGAGGATTTTAATGATATGCATTTTACGGAGAAGTTGTCCGAGGAGCATCAGATTGAGTTGAGCCGAGAGACAGTGAGGAAGTTAAGGCGTAAGGCAGGGGTAGCACCCAAGCGCCGTCGTCGAGCACCCGGGCACCGCAAGCGTCGGGAGCGAAAGGCTCAGGAGGGGGCCATGGTGCTTTGGGATGGAAGTCCCCATCACTGGTTAGGTCCGGATCGGCCTGCGTGTTGCCTGATGGCCGCCATGGATGATGCAACCGGCAAACTGCTGGTGGCCCGGTTTTTTCCTTTTGAAGGCTCGTCAGGGTATCTGTGGCTGCTTCGAGAGGTGGTTAAACGTTATGGGATTCCTTTGGTGATGTATCACGATCGTCATGGGTCGCTTCATCGAAATGATTCGCATTGGAGCTTGGAAGAACAGTTGGCTGGTCGTCAGGAACCGACTCAGGTGGGCTTGGCGCTTGAAGCCTTGGGCATTGAGTCCATTGCGGCACTCTCCCCGCAGGCCAAAGGGCGAATCGAAAGGCTCTTTGGGACCTTGCAGGATCGCCTCATCGCTGAACTAGGCCTCCAACGGATCCAGGGTCTCGAAGCAGCAAATCGCTTTCTCAAAACCTTTATCCCAAGGTTTAATCGTCGTTTTGCGATCCCTGCCCGAGAATCTGAGAAAGCCTGGCGCAAGGTGCCTGAAGAGCTCGATCTGGACCGATTGATTAGCTTCCGCTACCGCTCGGTCGTAGGCAATGATAACAGTGTTCGGATTGGAGGTCTGATTTTGGATGTTCTTCCCGGTCCCAACCGGCGCTCCTATGCCAAGGCTCAAGTCGAAGTCCGACAACTCCTTAATGGGTCATGGAGGGTCTATTACCAGGATCAAGTCATCGCGAAACATCCTTCAACAGAGCTTCGAGAGCCGGTTCGGGCGCTTAAACATACTCGACACATCAAAGGTACTTTCCCTGACCAATGGGTTTATTGGGCTTCCGCTCCGTCAGCACAAGCTCCTTCGGCACAGGGCTCATGAGCAGCATGAAATTGGGTTTTTGGGTGGATATCAACCTATGGGGAAGCAGATGATCATCGTTTCTAACGCATCCTGGCAATTCGTTGTACTCTGGATTCGGTACCCAATGATCAGAAAACACTTGCTCCCTTTAAAACGCACTAAATTGAAACACAATCAAAGGGACATTTTCGCGTTGCAGTTAAGGGGACATATTGCCTTTGCTTAAACATAGAAAAATAGGCTTGTGAAAAATTACCTCTTAATTTAATAGAATTACCTGTCGACGAGGGGGGCGTCCATAAAATTACAAATTTCTATTTTTATAACGATGTATGAGGGAACGTTGTTTATAAAACAACTTCACAAAAGAGAAGGAAGAACTGAAGAATCAGGGTTGTGTCTTCATCCTGTTCGGGCTAAATCGATGAATCCTCGTTCCTACATCAGTCCTGATGAGCTAAACCTGAATTTGTGAAAAAAGCTTGGGGTCGCCCGTTAAAGGGCGCCTGTCTATTTACCATTCAAAATTATAGTAACCCAGAGCCACATCCAAGAGCGCCCGCTGCGGCCCTCCCAGCCACAGCTGGAGTATCTTGACATCCCGCAGGTATTTCTCCACGTGATAATCAAAGGAATATCCGTATGAGCCCATCAATTCGATGGCTTTGTGCGCAACCCAGATCGCGACGTTACAAACGTATGCTTTTGCTCCGGAGCATTTCGACAGCATAAATGGCTCTCCCGGACGGCCATAGAGCGCCACATTCTTGGACATTTTGAACACGTGCATGGCGTAAGACCTTGCCGACTCAATCCTTTGAGCCATTTCCCCCAAGATACCGGCATGAAGTGAGCGTGTTCTCACGGGCCTGCCCGCGATCTCCCTCTGCTTCGTCCAGTCCAGCGCTATTTCAAAGCATGCTTGCGCGGCGCCCAACGCGAACCCACACGTCCCAAGACGACCCATCGCCACGGTGTCATGCAAAATCTTGGCATCCTCGCCCGGTCCCGCCACCCTGTTTCCCTTGGGGACTCTCACGTCCTCAAAATAAATTTCAGCATTCGTATCCGTCCAGCACATGCCCATCTTTTCGTACGGTTTGCTGAAGGAGAGCCCTGGGGCGTCGGGTGGGACATAGATAATCGCGATGCCTTCGTCGCCTTTCTTCGCGTCGGTCGTGCAGACCGTACAGTAGGCGATATCAGCGATGCCTGCGCCGCTCGGCCATATCTTGTTGCCGTTGATCACCCACGCATCACCTTCAAGCCTGGCAAGGGTTGCTATGGTGCGCCCGTGCTGCGTGGGGTCCTCCGTATTCGCGCCCCCGGAAGGCTCGGTAAGAGCCATACACATGCCGTGAGGCTTATCGTCGCAGATGGTGGGAAGAAATCGCTGGAGTAAATCCATCCTGTTGGCCCTCAGAGCAGGCAGCATCGCCCACGTAATGATCCCCATGTGCGTTGCCAGTCCTGCATCTCCCCGTGATATTTCTTCAACCATCATCTCGTTCACGGCGCCGCGTACATCCAAGCCCCCAAACCGTTTGGGCCAAACCGCTCGTTGAACGCCGATATCAACCAGTCCTTGATGGACTTTTTCAAATGTACTGCGGGCAAGCTTTTCATCACGATGCCATCCGCCCTCAAGCTCTTTTCGAGAGGGCATGATCTCGCCTTCGACATACTCGCGAACCGCTCTCACGATTTCCATGTCCTCATCCGTGGCATCCGGTGCACCAAAATATTTCTTGCGAAGATCTGCTAAGGATATCATGTGACCCATCTCCTTTCTCGGAAGCATTAAGGGCCAGGATCAACCCGTTCGACTCCCCGGTCTGAAGCCCGGGGTATGCTCAGGGTTGATACTGAGCGGCGTTTTTTACCCGATCTAAGAATCGGGGTTTGGCGCGGGCAAACGTATCAAGGTGAAAATCCATAAAATTACAAATTTCCATTTTTAAAATGATCTATCTAAACATAAACAAGATTCATTTGACGTTGAATTTTGGTTTTCGCCTCTCCGAAAATGCCTTTAATCCTTCCTGGCCATCGGGATGAGCTGCACAGGAGGATAGTCCCTGACGCTCTCGCTCGATGTGAGACTCGAAGGGGGTATGGAAAGAGTCTATGAGGAGTTGTTTACACCAGCCAAATGAGTGAAGTGAACCTTCTGCCAGTTCACGGGCCATTTTCCGCGCTTCCCCCAGCACCCTTCCATCCTCGGCGACCTTCGTCACTAACCCCCAAGCCAGTGCTTGCTCAGAAGAAATCGGTTTATCAAACCCAACGATTTCCATGGCACGAGCCAAACCTACAACCCTGGGAAGCGTAAATGTACCTCCCCCGTCAATGCATAGACCATTTGAAGTATAGCCCTGCCGTAGTATGGCGGATTGACCCATGACCCGAAAGTCGCAGGCCAACGCCAAGGAGAAACCACCCCCAGCCGCTATCCCATTAACAGCCGCGACAACCGGCTTCCTCATCCGAAGGATTTCCAATATGGCTTGATGGTAGCGAGCGGCCAATTCGTGGAAAGCTGCCGCAGGTCCGCCAGAGAAGTTTAACGCCCATTTCAGATCCCCTCCGGCACAGAACGCCTTTCCCTCCCCAGAGATAACTAATACCGATACCGAGTCATCCAGCGCAAGACTGACAAGGTATTTTGCAAAAAGTTCAATCATGTCGAGATTGAACGCATTGAATGCCTCAGGCCGGTTTAACAACACCTCGACCATCCCACCATCTTTCCTAAGTCTTATCGGCTCTGTCATCTTATTTTCCTCCGCTCTTCTTATCGATCAACAATTGAAATCTACACTTTTTAGCATAACCTGTCAAAGACTGATTGAAAGAACACTGCCGCCCAAGAACGGTTGAATGTGGTGAAATCAGGTTTACCGCAGAGTCGCGGAGGTGGCTGAGAAAGATCCTTTTTCTGACCCAATCGGGAGACGGCGATTGGATCAGAAACTGCTCCCCTTCGACCATAAAACCGGGACTCTTTGAAGCTATACAAGCTGTTAAGAGCCCTATCCTAAAGTAACAGAAGCCTTTTTGTTTGGCGGCCTCTCACCGCCAAATAAAAAAACGGTTTCTCTGCGTCCTTTGCGTCTCTGCGTTGAGAATCCTATTTTGGACAAGAATGTTGCAGGAAGGATTCCTTGGTATTCACAATTAAATTAGGCAACAAGGGGACATCCATAAAATCATAAATTTCTATTTCTATAATTATCTATTTCCCTGCTGAGATAGGCGAATCTCATCCCCCCTGCCCTCTTCCTGCTTGGGCAAAGTCGATGAACGCTCGCTCTACATTACTAAGGAGTCCACAACTGAACAGTATATTGCTCTGAAAATCTCCCCCTCCCCTCTTTGCCAAAGAGGGGGAATTCCTCCCTTTACGAAAGGGAGGAAAGGAGGGATTTAGTCTCCAGAATCTACGCTATTTTGCATTGACTGATATCTGAACGCGGATTCGATCTCCGACATCAAGATATTCAAACCCTCGCATCAGCTTTCCTTCCAATTGTATTGCCCAAGTTTATTCTCTTGCTTTTAAGCATAAATAAGCTTATGATGAATCCACAAACTAAGTTGCACAGAGCCTTTTAGGCTTATAGCTTACGCCCGCAAGAACTCTAAACGACTTCTTTGCGGGCTTTTTTTGTAGCCAAATCGAAGCTGATTTGGAGGTTAATATGGCAAATACAAGACAGAACGACCGGAGAAAAGACAACAGAAGAGAGAGCAGCCGAAGAAAAACTGATACAAAAACAATCAAGATTGAAGGGAAAGAGGACAAAGGACAGGCGGTGACCGTCCGCCCCGAAACTGCCCTCCGAAAGAAAGCAGGCTCAGTGTGGACCTGGCATGATGAATTTGCAGTCGAATGGAGCGAGACTTTTTTAACAAAGAAAAGGAAAAAACGTCCAAGAAAAGGAGAATGATGATGAATATTTATGTGGGGAATTTATCGTATGACGCAACAGATGGTACGATTCGAGAAGCTTTTGAATCCTTCGGCGAGGTAACCTCAGCGAAAGTGATCAAAGACAAGTACAGCGGCCAGTCCAGGGGGTTTGGTTTTGTAGAAATGCCTGCGCAGTCTCAGGCTCAAACGGCCATTAAAAGCCTTAACGGGAAAGAACTCCTGGGCAAAGCGATCAGTGTGAATGAGGCCCGTCCCCGTGCCGACCAGGGAAGGCGGGGAGGACGGATGGATTATAGCGGCGGCGGAAGCCGTTATTAATCCGGACTCTGTAAAGAGGAGGTTGAACAATGTTACAGCGCAGAAGACACGGAAGGTTCCATGCTTCAAGACCGAGCTTTTTGAGGCATCCAAAATCCTATAAAGTTTTATGTTCGGGTTGCGGAAAGGAAGTTGTTACCCCGGTACCGCCACCTGATGACAAAAAACTGCTGTGTATGGAGTGCTTCAGGAAATAGAGACTACGAAGGAGTTATCATGACGGAAAGGAGTCATTATGAATAAGGAAAGGCTTGAATGGGTTATGTCAGGATTAAGCCAGTATAAATTAACTAAGAATGAAGACCAATTTATCAAATCTGCATCAGAGGATTTCGATCAAACACAAATGTTAACAGAACGCCAGGAAGAAAGACTCGAAAACCTTTATAAGGAGAAGTCGAAATCGAAACCCAATAAAAATGCTCCTGATTATTTTGCGTTTCAGGAAAGTCCTCCCGAAAAGGTCAGGGTCCGGAAATCTTTTGCAAAAGATGTTTTAATAACAACCTAATCTTACCGCATGACCTGAACGCGAACTCGATCTCCGACATCGAGAGCTTCAAACCCTCGTACCACTTTTCCTTCCCCAGGCGGGTGAAATAGGGACCGCCTACTTCTCCAATATATCGCACGGGACTATACATGACGACATAAGGCTTACACGGTTTGTCATTCCGGGCTTGATTAAGCCTGCCCCGTACGCGATACGGGGGAATCCAGTGTCTTTCCGGATTCCTGCTGGAGTTTACCCCGTACTTGATACGGGGCAGGAATGACGCCTTTTGCTGTGGTTAAATGTTGCTCTGTATAACTTTGCCCAAATAGGATTTTGCTTGACAGGCGGATTTCCGATAACCATCTTTTGACAAAGAAGAAAAGTCGAAACAATATGCCGAGGAGGTGATTAAGATGGCAAAAATGGAAGGAAAAAGTCTTAATAACCCTGATGAGGTGAGGACCTTTGATAAGGGAAAGGTGGAACTCATAAATATTGGCGGGAGAACCGTAGGCCGGGCGACATTCCAACCGGGATGGAGATGGTCTCAATCCGTCAAGCCTTTGGTAAACACTAAAAGCTGTGAGGCTCCTCATTTCCAGTATCACATGTCCGGGACGTTAAGGGTTAGAATGGACGATGGGACAGAGAGGGATTTTAAGACAGGGGATGTCTCTTTGCTCCAGGCGGGACACGACGGTTGGGTTGTGGGAGATGAGCCCGTGGTTGTCATTGATTTTCAAGGTATGCTGGATTACGCGAAGGGGTCTGGAAAAAAGAAAAGCTAAGAATTCAAAGGCAAGGGGGCCGTCCATAAAATTATAAAGTTCTGCCTTTTATAACGACAGCTACACTTATGCCGGGATGGGCGCATCTTAATCCCACTGCCCCTGCCTACCGGCCCCGGTCCCGCACTATTAATAGACCGAGGGCGGGACAGGCAGGCTCATCCTGCTCTCGCAAAGTCGATGAACCCTCGTTCTACATCAGTCCCGATGAGTTGAACGCGGACTCGATCTCCGACATCAAGACCTTCAAACTCTCGCATCACCTTTCCTTCCACCGGCGGGTGAAACAGGCGAACCCAGGTTCCTTTTTCTGAGGCACCCGTAACGATGCCATCGAACCGCTCCCCGATACTCGACTCCAGAAGCAAGGCGGCCGCCGATTTCCTCACCAGCCGCTCAACCTTGTTGGCATCATCCTCCTTTTGGGTACAATGTTGTGCGAGCCCTGTTAGTTCGTCCTTGCTGTAAGGAACCGGCTGCCCTGCCATGGCTGCCTTGAGAAGCCTCTGGGTGATCAGATCTGGAAATCGCCGGTTGGGGGCAGTGGAATGGGTATAATCCTTGACCGCAAGCCCAAAGTGGCCGGGAGATGTATCACCGGGGAGATCAACCACGTACTCCCCTGAGCCCATCAGCTTCACCACACTGAGAGAAAGATCAGGAAATCGAATCGGGTCGGCCTTCCTTTGCTTCGACAGAAACTCTTCCAGTGCACCTGAGTCGGGCTCCGGGGGCAGATGCCCGCCCAGACTTGACGCCAGCTCGACGATTCGCGTCCAGCGCTCCGGAGAGCGGAGAACGCGGCGAAGAGACGGAAACCTTCTGGCTTCGAGATATCTTACCGTCACTTCATTGGCCACGATCATAAAGTTTTCTATCAGCTCTTTGGCCTGATTGGTCCTCTCCACTTCCAGACCGGATAGGGAGTCTCCCTTAAACACCGGCCTCGGTTCAATGGTTTCGAGCTGGAGAGCGCCGCACTGAACTCGGAGATTCTTCAATCTCTGGGCCACTTCGTCCTGAATGCGGATCTGCTGGTCAAGGCCAGGCACCGCGGCGACCCGCTCCGGAGCAGGCCCTCTGCCTTCAAGCCATGCGGCAACACCGTTATAGGTGAGCTTTGCCCGGTTACAAACAACGGCCCGGTAGAGATCCCATTTGGCAATGGAAGACTCCTCATCGATGACGCTCTCGACGATCATTGCCAAACGTTCTTCGCCTTGACGAAGCGATGTCAGATCGGTGGAGAGCGTCTCGGGCAGCATCGAGAAGATTTGCGCAGCGGTGTAAACAGACGTTGTATTGTACTTGGCGTGGCCGTCGATGGCCGTTTCTTTCTTTACGATAGCGTCAACATCGGCGATTGCAACCAATATTCTCACCGCTCCACCCTGCAGCGGCTCCGCCACTGTAAGCTGATCCAGGTCCTCCGAGTCGTCGTTGTCGATCGAGGCCCAAATCAAACCCCTCAGATCGCGAATTTTGGGATCGTTTTCAACAGCACGGGATTTGATTCTCCCCACTTCTCCCTTCACTGCATCCGAGAAATCCGGCAGCAGGCCACGGTCAATCATCGCCCGGCGGGCAATGGCCTTGAGGTCTGCTCGATGTCTTCTATTGTCACGACCCATTTAACTCCTCCGCACATCACCCCCCCCCCGTGCCGCAAGCCCCTGAACCTAACATGGTTCAGGACAAGGCAGGCTAACCCTCCCCGTTGAGGGGGAGGGGTGGGGGGCACGATTTTCTCTATTCTAAACTCCCAGTAATCCTGTGATCACGAAAATCAGCAGGAATCCCAAAAGCGTAAAGGCGATGGAAACCAGCGGGTCGTTCTTTTCATGAGCTTGCGGAAGCAGATCTGAAGACCCCAAATACAGGAACCCCCCGGCAAAGAAAGGCAAGAACAATATGAGATAGTTCTTAGGAATCCTGACAACCAGAGTGGACAATACACCCAGTTCGGGAGTAATGGCATCCACCAGGAGCATCTTGATCGAAGACCTCAAAGAGTTTCCCGCATTCAGCATGACGGTTACTGTATTAAGGCCGTCCGAAAAATCATGGGCGATGACTGCAAATGCCACGATGATACCCACATGGAATTCCAGCTGGAATCCTATTCCGATGGCCAATCCGTCCATGAAGCTGTGAGCGGAAAGCTCCGTAGCCCCGAAAAACCCTCCCCTATGGTGATGCACGTTGGTGCATGTCCCGTCGGCAAGGCAGATCCTGTGAACAGAAAAATAGCGTTCGAGTATGAGGAGGAAGATAAACCCGACAGCGGCGACATACATCACCTGCTCAAGGGGTACCCCGGCTTTCGTAGCCAGCCTGAAGGCCTCCGGGAGGAGATCAAAAAAGGACACTGCTATAAGAACCCCGGCCGCAAAAGCCGCAAGTATCCCGAATCTCTTCCTATACCGGACGGCGAACAAACCGCCAGACAGCGTCGAAACAAATGTCAGCGCGCCGAAAATAATCGGAAAGATATTCATGCCTTCACTCGCTTTTGCCGGTGGCCATCCTCATCCTTTGTCAACCGCCATAACGTTGACTGCCATTATAGTATAGAAGCAGGTCTTCTTACAATTACTCCAGAGGCACCATGCACCATTTCACTCAAGAATTGTTGGTGGTAGGGCTTTGGAATATCTGAAGATCAGTATAAGGTATACTCGTTAACCAGGAGGCAATCTAATAGCGCCTGTCAGACTAAGTATCGTTTGCGACAATTTATTTTTCTGAGTTCGACAACGGGTTTTTACTTCGAACTCGTTGTTGATTAGTAGAAGGCGAGGCTGGCGAAGGTGACGACAGATTGTGTCTCCGGTGTAAAGGCCTGGTCGTATTTGAGAAGTTTACCCTCTCTGGCTTCGAGAATTTTGAGCATCGTGTAGATGGGCGGCAGGCCGCAGATATTCCTCCGGTCTCTCTCCCTCGAAATCGATGAGAAGAACCCTTCCGCATCCATCTTCTCCGCATACTCCAACATTTCCTGGTCTTCTTGGGCAATGCCCCTGAGACCGTATTCACTCACTCCATCTCGATCCCCAAATTGAACGCCCATATGTGCAAGATCTGCACTGGCAATATAACAAACTTCTCTCCCAAGAGATGAAACAGCCTCCTTCAACGCATCGATGAACTGTCGGATGGGTTTGAGCTCCATCGGTGAAATTCCCCTTTCAATCGACTCATGGAATGATCCGCTCAGGATGGGGACGATTTTCAGTGAATTGGGCTCCGGGAAAAGGTACCGGAGAAAGACACACTGAAATTCAATGGAATGCTCGCTTCGGTGCACACTTTCATCTTTAAAGAGATCATCAGGGCAGCGGGATTGGATCGCATCAACCAGTTCCTTGTCCACACTCAACTTGCCAAGAGGTGTGATAAAATCTTTTCGGGTCAGGCAAAAGGGATTTCCCATGGGGGTGTGAGCTGTCCCAAAGATCATGAAACAAGGCGAACCATTCCTCTCCCATATCTCCCGGTGGGCAAAGGCATAGCAGAAGCCTCCCCTTTGAAAATCGATGTGGGGCACAACCACTCCTTTCAGACCTTTCGTACTCTTTTTCTGTTCGAGAGACCCCGGACCATTCGCCCCCCCAAAATAGCCTTCAAGCTGAGTCCTCAATCCATCGGGGTCTCCTTCATAACTCTTTCCGGCAAAGACGGCTTCCCGAAACGAAGCGTTCTTAAACCCTTCTTCTTTCTGTCTCAAAGCCTCTTGAAACCGCTCCCCTTCGAAAAAAAGATTTCCATCCAATTGATTGATGATCTCCTGTAGCTTTTCGGTATAAAGAAACTCTCCAAACTTTCTCATGTACTCCGCCTGAATATCGAGGATCGAATGTTGGCCGTCGAAGAGGGAGACGATGAAATAGAGAGTGGGCGGCACAAAAAGCGCCTTTTCACTGATGTTCTGCGGATCCTGAAGGCATAGAAGAGTTTGTCCGGAGCTCTCGACAGGAAAGGCATTGATATCTCTGAGCTTGGGATAATCCACGGAAAGACCTCAGATGGGAAACCTTAATTCCAGGCAAGGGTTCACGACGACGACAAGGTCAACGAAGCATTAAAAATGTGTAGAACTAACCTCCCGCTTGATGCACTGCGCTGGCAGGCAGTGCCCCCTCACCCTGCCCTCTCCCACCAGGGGAGAGGGGGACAATTTAGTTATTTTCTGGGCAATGCAAGAAAGCGGGTAAAAAACTTTAGGCTTCTAACTCACCGGAGGGAGAAAGGCCTCTCTTTCGGCGCTCCGTGGCTCTGTGTGTTTCAGCGCCAGCGCGATGGCCTCGTCCATCCTTTGGATATATTCGAAATTCATCTGCTTTCGAATATTCTCAGGAATCTCCTCCAGGTCTTTTTCATTCTTCTTCGGAAGGATGATCGTCTTAATCCCGGCCCGCATTCCTGCCAGGACCTTCTCCTTAATCCCCCCCACAGGTAGGACCAAACCCCTTAAGGTGATCTCTCCGGTCATGGCGACATCATTTCGAACAGGTCTGTTGGTCAACAGGGAGGTGAGTGCCACGAACATCGTGATCCCGGCCGAAGGCCCATCCTTTGGAATGGCGCCTGCCGGCACGTGAATATGGATATCATTCTTTTCAAAAAAGTCCTCCTCGATACCGAGTTCTTTCGATTTGGATCGCACATAGGCCAAGGCGGCCTGAGCGGACTCCTTCATCACGTCTCCCAATTGTCCCGTCAAGGTCAACCCCTTCTCTCCCCTCATCTTCGTTGCTTCCACAAAGATGATGTCCCCCCCGGTCGGCGTCCAGGCCAGACCCGTCGCCACACCTGGATTGGAGGTCCGCTCTGCCACTTCGAGGAAGAATTTGACCGGTCCCAAGAATCGATGCAGGTTGTCCGGAACGATGACCACCTTCTCTTTTATCTCTCGTGCGACATCTTTGGCCACCCCTCGACAGATGGTCGCTATCTCTCTCTCCAAATTTCTGACCCCTGCCTCTCGGGTGTAAGAAGTGATAACGATCTGAAGGGCCGCATCCTGAAATTCGATGAATTCTGAACTCAACCCGTGCTCGTTGATCTGTTTCGGAATCAAGAATTCTTTGGCGATCATCATCTTCTGGTCTTCGCTGTAGCCCGGTAATTCGAGAGTTTCCATTCGGTCCCGTAGAGCGGGAGGAATGGTATCGAGCACATTGGCGGTGGTGATGAACATCACCTTCGAGAGATCGAAATTAACATCGATATAGTGATCGGAGAAGGAAAAGTTCTGTTCCGGATCCAATACCTCGAGAAGTGCGGACGAAGGGTCCCCACGAAAGTCCATCCCAATCTTATCCACTTCGTCCAGCATGAAAACCGGATTGTTCGACCCTGCTTTTTTGACCCCTTGAATGATGCGACCGGGGAGAGCGCCCACATAAGTCCGGCGGTGTCCTCGAATCTCCGCTTCATCTCGGACTCCACCCAAAGAGATCCGTATGAACTTACGGCCCATGGTCCGGGCAATGGACTTTCCAAGTGAGGTCTTTCCAACCCCTGGAGGACCGACGAAACAAAGGATGGGTCCCTTCATGTCCGCTTTCAGCTTTCTGACCGCGAGGTATTCCAAAATTCGTTTTTTCACCTTTTCCAAATCGTAATGGTCTTCGTCCAAGATCTTTTGAGCATTGTCGATATCCAGATTATCCTGTGTGGTCTCAGACCATGGCAGTTCAGCCAGCCAGTCTAAATAGGTTCGGGCGACGGTATACTCCGCTGAGGCAGGAGGGATCTTGGCCAGGCGGTCCAGCTCTTTTTCTGCGGCTGCCAAGGCTTCGGCCGGCATCTTGGCCTTCTTGATCTTCTCTTTCAGCTCCTTGACCTCTGTGGAATGCTCGTCCAGCTCTCCCAGCTCTTTCTTGATGGCCTTGAGTTGCTCGCGGAGATAATACTCCCGCTGGGTTCGATCCATATCCTCTTTGACCTGGGATTGGATCTTGTTGCCCAATTCAAGCACCTGGACCTCTTTGTTCAGGAAAAGATGGACCTTGGTCAAGCGCTCTCGAATATCGAAGGTCTCAAGAATTCCCTGTTTCTCGGTCGTCGAAATATTAAGGTTCGAGGCGATCAAGTCGGCGAGGATGGCGGGCGACTTGATGTTGGCAACCATGGTGCCCAGCTCGCTGGTGAGGTAAGGAGCCAGCTCCACGGCCCTTTGAAAGAGGTTCTTCAAATTCATCATCAGGGCATCGATTTCCACTCCCTGTACCATCCCTTCATCGATCACCTCAACCTTTGCTTTGAAATAGGGCTCACGCTGAAAGTATTCCTTCACCTTCATCCTGGAGACACCCTGGACGATGACGCGTTGGCTCCCGTCCAGCTCCCGGATCATTCTTAAAATTAATGCCGCGACGCCCACCGAATAAAGGTCGCTTTCCTTCGGATCCTCAATTTCAGATCTCTTTTGAGTAATGACCCCGATGATACGATCGGAATCCATCGCATCGTCGATCAATTTGACTGACTTTTTTCTGCCGACCATAATGGGCAGTATCAAATCGGGGTAAAGCACCGTTCCCCTTAAAGGAAGCACGGGCAGCTCGTCAGGGATAACGACTTTATCGTCCTTTCCCTTTTCCTCTTTATCGGCACCCCCTCTAGGCAAAAATATCATCGCTTCCTCCTGCAAAATTAATCCATTAGACTTTAATTACTAAGATAATCATTGATGTCTCAAGTGTCAATGTGGCCTACTTTATCGTTCTATAAGGGGTTTTTGCTACAAGAAGTATGCCAAACCCAATTCCATTTTTAGAAAAAAGCCGAACCCTATTCAACCGTCACTCCGCTTTCACCGTAAGGTTTCCCGCAAACAGTGCAAACCCCCTTCTCATTGATGGTGCCGATACAATTTCCGTCACTGCATAATTTTCGTTCAGCCAATTCAGTCTCTCCCATTTCCGCCGGAGTCGGATTCCCGCACCAACAGCAATGACGGCTTTTTTCCGGGATTTCCCCTCCGCACTCCGGGCAAAGAATAAAAGGCAACGTGACACCGCATTGGGGGCAATTCATTCATTCCTCCTCAACATGAAGACTTCGTATAAAGCGGTCGATATCCCGCTTGTTTCGTCTCAGCTCATAGAGGAGCTTCTTGGTCTCTTCATCCGGGAAGAGACGATTTAAATCATAGCCCTTTTCGGGAAAGAGGACGTTGAGGTCGATTTCCCGTTTCTTCTCCGCTTCCGGCTCAATTCCATGGGGTTGTTCGTCATTCTCTTCCATAAAACCTTCTTCCTATATAGGATAGCCATCCCGTTTTGTCAACATCCCAACAATCTCAATCAGTTATTGAGATCGTTGAGTTCGCAGTAATTAATACAAAGGCATTAAGTATATTGTAGGGCAACCCTTTAGGGTTGCTTTAAGCAAGGCTAAAGCCTTGCGCACCATGTAAAATGATTAAACGCGTTTGTATTAGTTCGGAGACCGGAGACGTCAATAAAAATACTCCGAACTCCCAACTCTGAACTGCGAACTGAATTTACGGCGAGCCGAACTGCGTCTGATATAGCCTGAAATAGATCCCTTTTTGGGCCATCAATTCGGCGTGGGTTCCGATTTCTCGAACCCTCCCTTTATGGAGGACAACGATTCGATCCGCGTGCCGGATAGTGGAAAGCCGGTGAGCGATGACAACGGATGTCCTTCCCTTAAGCAGCCGCGCCAGTCCTTCCTGGATGAGCCTTTCTGTTTCAGGGTCGACATGGGAAGTCGCCTCGTCGAGGACCAGGATCTTTGGATCGATGGATAACGCTCTTGCAAATGCTAATAACTGCCTTTCCCCGGCAGAGAGCGTCTCCCCGCCCTCGCCCACCGTGGTACGATATCCATGCGGCAACCGATGAATAAACTTTTCTGCGTTGACCACGTGCGCGACATCTCTTACCTTTCCTCTATCGATCTCGGGGTTGCCCAGACGAATATTCTCCTCGATATCTCCGGCAAAGAGAAACGTATCTTGCATCACCAGCCCGATTTTTGACCGGAGTTCGGACACATCCCTCTCGCGAATATCGATCCCGTCGATCAGAATCGTTCCCTCCTGTGCTTCATAAAATCGTTCGAGCAGGTGTAACAGAGAGGTTTTCCCAGCTCCGGTGGCGCCCACAACAGCCACGGTCTCCCCCTCGTGAACAGAAAAAGAAACATCCTTCAGGACTTTGTCTTCCCCATTGTAGGAGAAGGAGACATGATGAAATTCGATGTTGCCCCTCACTCCCTCTTTTGCAGGAGAAAGGGGCTTGGGGATCTTCCGATTCTCGTCAAGCAATGAAAAGATTCTTTCCAGAGAGGCCATCGCCGATTGAAGGACATTATATTTCTCCGAGAGGTCTCGGATGGGCTGGAAGAACATCCGAATGTAGGAAAGAAAGGCGACCAGGACGCCAAGGGTGATCGCATCCTGAACCACCTTTCCTCCTCCGTACCAGAGGAGAAGGCCGATGGCTGCCGAGCTCAGGATTTCAACGAGGGGGACAAAGAAGGCATAAATGGAGATCTGCTTCATGTTCGCCAGATAATACGCCTCGTTGATTTTTTCGAATCGTCGCGTGTTCTCTCTTTCCCTTTGAAAGAGTTGAACCACTTTGATACCCGAGAAATTTTCGTGGAAAAAAGAATTCATCTGGGCGATCTTCGAACGGATCTCCCGAAACGCATCCCTGGCTTGGCGGCTGAAGAAGAGGGTCGTGACAAAAATCAAGGGAATGACAGAAAAGGAGACCAGGGCCAGCTCACGGTTGAGTTGAAGAAGAAGGAGGATGATCCCAATCACCAGAAGAACATCCTTCAAGAGGTTGATGACAACGGAAGTGAACATCTCATGGACGTTTTGGATATCGTTGGTCAACCGGGTGACCAGCCTTCCCACCGGATTCCTGTCAAAAAAGGCGACATCGAGTCCCTGGAGGTGGGAGAAAACCTTCATCCGGAGATCATGCATCATTTTTTGACCCGCCAGCTCCATGGCATAGACCTGAGAGAAATTTAATCCAAAATTGACGGTCAGAATGAGAACCACGAAGAGGGCGATGTGAAAAACCCCCTCGACATCCTTCCCTCTCAGAACCAGGAGGTCCTCTCTTTTCAATTCTTTCATCCGGTCAAAGGAGAGGAACCAGTAGGAGCCGCCTCTCTTTAAAGCGGACGGATATTTCTTCAAGATATCCTCCTCGGCCGGATTTTTGGGAACAAACAGGTAATACCGGTTTTCCGTGACGAGACCGTGCTTCTCGAACCGTGCGATCTCCTTCCGGTCCATCGATCGCAATACGTCCGGCGGGAGGAGAAATCTCCCCGGTTCTCCCATCGGAATAAACCTCTGCCCGTATTGACTCCAGAGGCGGTGCTCCTCCGGAGAACGATCTCCTCGCAAGACGACTTCTCTTGCTCCAACAACGATGTAGCGATCGATCGCCTCTTTGGTGAGATAAGGAATGAAGAGATCCAAACCCGCCATGATCAATACGAAAAGGAGGGAGAGCGCCATCAGACCCCAGTAGGGCCTTAGAAAACCCCCCAACCTGGCCATCAGCTTCAGGTCGTAGGGCTTTCCCAATTTGCCTTCTTCCATGTAGCCGTAATCGGTGTACATGCTCTGCTTACCCCAAAATTCAAATGTCAAATTTCAAATGAATGTCAAATGCCTAACCAAGCATATTTCAAATCCTCTCTATATATCCCCTCCCCCTTCGATGGGGGAGGGTCAGGGCGGGGGTGGACAAAATCGATTTGTTCCCCCTCCCCTTCCTCCCCTCCCACAGTGGGGAGGGGAGGCTTTGATCTTTGAAATTTGACCTTCATTTGAACTTAAAACTTTGACATTTGACATTAAGATTCACTCCTTCTCCAGTTCCTCTTCCAATTGTCTCTGCCAATAGAGGTCCGTATAAATTCCACCTTTTGAGAGAAGGGTTTTGTGGTCCCCCATTTCCGCCACCCTTCCTTCTTCAAGCACGACAATCCGATCGGCCCTCCGGAGGGGAGCGATTCGATGGGTGACGAGGAAACTTGTCTTCTCTTTCATGAAATTCTCCAATCCCTCCAGAATTCGTTCTTCCGTTTGGATATCCACCGAGGAGAGGGCATCATCCAGGATGAAGATGGGCGGATCCATCAGGATGGCCCGGGCAATCGCAATCCTCTGCCTCTGTCCTCCGGAGAGGGTAATCCCTTTCTCCCCAACCATCGTATTCATTCCCTCCGGAAATCCCATGATCTCGTCATAAATTTGTGCAAGTCGTGCCGCCTCTCCAATCTCTTGGTCTCTGGCATCGAGTTTTCCAAAGGCAATGTTCTGGCGGATCGTATCTGAAAAGAGAAAGGTATCCTGTGGCACGTACCCGATGGATCTCCTCAACACCTGAAGAGGGATCTCATGAATTTCAGCCCCATCGAAGAACAGACAATCCCTGGGAGGTTCCAAAATTCTTGCCACCAGATTGCAGAAAATCGTCTTTCCGGACCCGGTCCTTCCCACGAGAACCATTCGCTCTCCCCTTTTGATCGTGAGATGAATGTCTCGGAGCAGAGGATTCGCCCCGTTTCCCGGAGAAAAGGTGAGACCTCTGATTTCAATTCCACCATTCAACGTTCTTGACGGAATGACCCGTGAAGCGTCGAAGATTTCAGGGGCCTCTGCAAAGATTCGGTTGAGGCGCTCCATGGAAGCGCCACCCCGTTGGACCATATTGACCCCCCAGCCCAGGGCCATCATCGGCCACGCGAGCAGTCCCAGGTAGCTCATGAAGGCCACGAAATCACCCGTGGAGATCGACTGAAGGATCGTCAACTTTCCGCCCATGTAGAGGACGATGGCCATGGAGAGATTGGAGAAAAAAAGGATGATGGGGAAAAACATTCCCCACACTTTGACCACATTCAAATTTTTCCGAGTATAATCCCGGCTCAGCTGAGAGAGCTTCCTCCCTTCCCTCTCCTCGAGGACATAGGCTTTGATCACTCGGATACCCGCGATGGCCTCCCTCACCCTTTCAGTGAGAGAGGCGAAGGCCTTCTGAACAATCTCAAAACGGTGGTGGATCGCCTGGCTGAAAAAGAGCGTAATCAGCGTGATCAGCGGCATGGGAAGAATGGCGAAAAGCGTCAATTTGGAGCTGATATAAATCATGAAAAAGATCGTCAGCACTCCCAAGATAATCGTATCCACTAAGAATACGACGCCCATCGACATCGCCATCCGGACCGCCTCGATGTCATTGGTGGCGTGGGCCATCAGGTCGCCTACTTTGGTACGGGAGAAATAGGAAGGA
The DNA here is from genome assembly GCA_963765435.1 of uncultured delta proteobacterium. Taxonomy (GTDB): domain Bacteria; phylum Desulfobacterota; class BSN033; order BSN033; family UBA1163; genus UBA1163. The sequence continues at coordinate 176,311 of CAVXWK010000001.1, read as the reverse complement.
GAGAGAGTCTGGAGGTGAATAAAAAGGCGATCTCTCAGCGCCTTTTCGATTTGGCGCGCCGCCCCCAGCAGGAAATACCTCCAGACATACCGAAGGCTGCCAATGCCCAAGGCAAGGAGGAGGACTTCCAATCCATAGACCAGAAGACCGGACGGAGAAGCCGTCCCCAAGGTGAGGTCATCGACGGCATATTTGATGACCCTTGGTATCAAGAGTTGAAGGACATCCACGATGAGCAAAGCCATGAGCCCAATCAGGATTTGCCGCCGGTTTGCAACAACATCGTTCTTAAGAGTTCTAAACGCCTTCATTCTTCTTCACTTTCTTACCACCCAAATTTAATAAACCCGCCACTACAAAGTCAAATCTTCGACTCCTCGACTGCCCGTGAGGAATGATGGGCATCGAACGACTTCGTTGGTTAGGACTACGGTTGCGAACCCGATGTGGTTGGGAAAGAAACTATGAACGATGTACAATGAACAATGAACTGTTCACGGTTCATCGTTTAAAGTTCATCGTCCTAACAATACGGGCATCTTCACTCTTGCCGTAGGACGGTGGGCTCATTTTCTGACTGATATTTGGGAAAAAAGGATTATGTAAAAAGGAAAGATCGGAACAAAGAAGCCCCTTGGTCTCCTAAATCAATCGGAGAAACCGTTTAAAAGGCAATTTGATCCATCCCCCTGCCGCCCTTTAGTAAAGGGGAGCCTCCTGCCTACCCTGTACCATGCTAGGTTCAGGGCCTGCCGGTAGGCAGGGGGGATGTGTAGGTCAGGCCGGCTTGATGACATTGGTTGCCTGAGGCCCTTTTGGACCGGTGGCAATCTCGAACTCTACCTCCTCTCCCGCACGGAGAGACTTAAAACCGTCCCCCGTGATCCCCGAATAGTGAACAAACACATCATCCCCACCTGGCTGCTCAATGAACCCATATCCCTTCTTTGTGTCAAACCACTTTACTACCCCTTTTGCCAAAGTCATCGCCCTCCTTTTTCAAAAAGGTCTTTACAGCGGAATTTGATATCACTAATCAAATTGGATGTCAAGATTTTTAATCTCATCCGGAGCAATTATAACAACATCCTTAAAAATCAATGGGTTATAATTTTTCTCGATTTTGACTTAGATCAAGGATAAATATTCGTGCGTGGGTTATCTTATAGTTAAAATGGCCCACAGGAGGTAAAAAATGACGACGAGAAAGATTGTCAAGATTGATGAGGAGAAATGCACCGGATGCGGTCTTTGTATTCCTAATTGTGCTGAAGGAGCCCTTAAGATTATTGATGGAAAGGCAAAGTTAGTGAGTGAAAAGTTCTGTGATGGTCTGGGCGCCTGTCTCGGGCACTGCCCGGAAGACGCCATTATCGTCATCGAAAGGGAAGCACAAGACTTCGATGAAAAAGCAGTTGAGATTCATCTTCAGAAACAAACAAAAGCTCAACACGAACCTGCTCCGGCATTTGGGGGATGCCCTTCCTCAAGAGCAATGCATTTCAAGGCTCCCCAAACCCCGGCAGAAACCGTTTCAACCACACGCTCTGGCTCTCAGCTTACTCAATGGCCTGTCCAGTTGAAATTGGTACCCGTCAACGCTCCTTATTTTGAGGATGCGGACCTTTTAGTAGCGGCTGATTGCGTTCCATTCGCCTATCCCGATTTCCATCGAGATTTCCTCAAAGGCAAAGTCGTGGTGGTCGGTTGTCCAAAGCTTGACGACATCGAGTATTACAGGGAAAAGCTGACAGAGATCTTTAAGGCCAATTCCGTTAAAACCGTTACGGTTCCCTATATGGAAGTTCCATGCTGCTTCGGATTGGTCAAAGCCACAGAGGATGCGATCGCAGCATCAGGCAAGAATATTCCTCTAAAGAAAGTAAAGATTGGCATCCGAGGGGATGTTAAACCCGAGGCAGAAGAAAGGACCATTGGCCATTCTCGAACCTTCGCTCATCCGCATTAATTTCCAATTGAGTGAGGTCGCGCTATGCCCATTGCGCTGTGCTAGATTATTGATTCATCTATTCGAATGGGTTAATTTTAATTTATGGTGCTCCCATTCCGAGTTACTAAGAACGTCACCCTCTTAGGAAGTGAATTCTTCAACCTTTATTTGGTAAAGGGGGAAACCTATGCCATCGTGGAGGGGGGGGTCAGCGGAATCACCTATCCTTTTTTGGAACAATTAAGCCAATTGAATGTCCCTCCCGAAGCCATCTCCCACCTCATCATTCTCCACTCCCATTTTGATCACATGATGGTCTTTCCAACTCTTAAGGGAAGATACCCGTGGATGAAAATTGTAACCTCTGATTTGAACCGTGCGATTTTTACAAGCGAAAGGATCGTTGCCAAAATCTTTGATGCTGACCGGAAGATTACACTCGCTCTCGAAGAAGAGGGATCAATTTCAGAGGCTCCAAACCTTCAACCTCCTCCAGTTTTTCCGTTGGATATGACCGTTCATGAAGGATCGGCCATCGACCTGGGCAAGGGGATGAAGATAAAGTTTTTTGAGATTCCCGGCCACTGCCCTGACTGCTTGGGCGCTTTCCTGGAGAACGAAGGAGCCTTTTTCTCTTCGGATGGGGCGGGTTTTTATATTCCACCCAATTTCTTCCGACCCAATTATTGGTACAAACTGGACGAGGCTGAAAAATCAATCGATAAGATCAAGGAAATCGATCCCGAGATTCTTTGCCGGGGTCATTATGGAGCCGCGACAGGAAAAGAAACCGTTAGGAAACATCTGCAGATGGGCCGACAATGCATAGAGGATTTTAAGGCCTTTATTTTAGAAAAGATTAACGGCGGGTGGTCGGTTGAAAAAATCTCTCAGGACGTGAACGTACGGTTCTCGAAAGGGTTTCTCGAGCTTTTCCCTCCCGAAGACAACTATCGCCTTTGGAGTTTATTGGTCCGGAGGACGCTCGAACATTTTGGAATTGAGATGGAAGAGAGGTAACTAAGAAATGTCAAATGTCAAAGTTCAAAGTCCAAAAGAGCTGGTCACAGGACCTAAATGTCACCCTGAACTCGTTTCAGGGTCTCTTGTATTGAGATCTGAAACAAGTTCAGAATGACAGTATTCAAACAAACATACGACGTTGGCATTCGCAATCGATTTTCAAAACCTTAGCTCTTTCTGGAGGTTTTTACCTGAAAGGCAGTGATGAGTTGTTCCAGTTTTTTCCCGCCGCATTTTGGGCATTTCGCCCTCCCGGCATCGTGCTCTTTGATGCTTAGGATCGCGGTAAATTTCTTTTTGCATTTCGGACATCGATAGTCGTAACTCGGCATCCCTCTCCCTCCTTTCCCCCAAAATAAGTTAGTTATAATATAGAAATTTGGAGCAAGGCTGTCAATACCCACTTTTTGTCAAACCGCCTTCAAAATCTTCTTTTGCTCCAGCCTTTGTCTTCTGTGTTGGAGAAGCTCAATTTCCTTTTGTTGATGGGACGGTATAGAGTCCAAAGCCTCATCGACATAAGCCATGGCCTTGTTCCAATCTTTGAGTCGGTGCTCATGATATTTCGCCAATTCAATGTAAGGGAAAGCATCTTTCTTATGAGGCCAGCTCATCATCTCCTCGCAGAGAGATCTGGCCTTTTCGCCCTGCCCCGTCTTCTTGAAAGCCCTGGAGAGCCATTTCATCACTTCCCAGGACAACTCATCATCACAACGCTTCAAGGCAATTTCAAAGCAGGGAATAGCTTTTTCCCGCTGACCATGCTCCCAAAAAAGTCTTCCTAAGGCAAAGTGCTCGATCCCTTTTCTGGGTCGGGCTGCTTGGGGATCATGATAGACGAGATGGATTCTCCCGGCCAGTGCGACCATGGAGAGGATATCCATCCGGTTATGATAGAAAACCTGTTGAATCTTGCTCGCATCCCCGGTCTGGATATATTCAAAATAGAGATAGGGGATCCATTCCGATGGAATATCATCCGTTCTTTCTACCCCCAAAAGCTGGGATTCGAGGGTGACCAGCCGGCAGTTTTCGTAAGCCCCTTTCCAGATTCTTCTGGACGGATAAAGGAGGTCGAAATTAGGCATCTCCCTTATCTTTGACGCTTTCCGCGAGAGAATGAATCGGGTCTCGAGAAGCGGAATATCATATTGCCGCCCATTGAAGGTGACTAAGAATTGAAAAGAATCGATAAGATTTTTGAGCAGAGAGAGGGAAGCCCTCTCCTCGGAATAGTCTCTCATGAAGAATTGGGTGATCAAAAATTGATCTTCCTGGAAGAAACCCAGTCCCACCATAAAGGCAAAGGTCCCCGTCCCCCCGCTCAAGCCGGTCGTTTCCGTATCGAGAAACAGAGCCTTTCGGAAATCCAACTCCTTAAGCCGTTCATCTTTCGAAAGAAGATGGGCGGGATAAGTAGGAATACTGAGGATGTCTCCCAAGGCCATCTCGCCATATCGATGGTGAGGGGGAAAGTGTTGTTTCGTCAGGAAGGTCTCGCCTTCAGAGGTAGAAATAACCTCTCCCTTCACGAGTTGTTCGATAGGAACGATTGCTTTCTTCCGGTAGGTCTTTTTCGGTTCGAGAAGCCGGTCCAGCCTCTGCCTCAGATCGCTGAGGACCTGAGATTTCTCCTCTGGCTGGCTTTTGGAAACCGAGGTGAGACGATTAAGGCGTTCTTTGAGGTCCATGTTCAATATCAACAGGGGTCAAGGGTTCGAGGGGTCAAGGGTTCAAGTTTTTTATTTTTTGTTTCCTCTTCGCTCGAACCCTTGAATCCTGGACCCCTAAGACCCTTCTTCATTTCAGTATTTCTTTAAGCAACGCTAACGCCACTTCTTTCGATTTTTCGCCGACGTCCTTCGTAGGCCCTACACAGGACGGACAGCCATAGCGGCACTCGCACTTAGAGATGAGTTTCATCGTTTTCCCAAGCAGCATTCGTGTATCATCGAAGAGCTGAGGGCTGAAACCCATTCCCCCCGGATAGTTATCGTAGAGAAAGAGAGTCGGTTCAAAAAGGTCCATCCCCTCCAGAGGAATCTCATTCGGGGTGTTGAAAGAGGAATAAATCCCTTTGGAATCCCTCGAGAGTCTCAGGAACCACTTCGCCCCTCGATCTCCGACACAGCGGTTGAGGTCGTGGGGATCGCACATCAGGTGAAGGGCCGCCATGGAATGAAGGGCATAACCGAGTCCTAACACACCATCAATAACGTCCAAACGAGAATAAGGAAGTCGCTCCAACAAACCTTTCCTGAAAGTGATCCAGTAGGAGGTGGTGTGAAACTGGAGATCCGGAAGTTCGATCTTTCCGTAACCTAAATTTTCAAGGGTATAGAATTTGATCTTTTTGTATCCCACAACACGGGTGGCTATTTTTACCTCACCATGTTCAAAGACCGTGCCCTCTCCCGGCTTTCTCTCAAAACCCTCCAGGATGGAGACGTCCGTATAGTCAATGGCATCGGTGTAGTAGTCCCCTTCGGTCTTCTTGACATAGGCTCTACGATTGGGGTAATCGAGCTTCTCCACCGTATAGAGTTCTGATTCGCAGAGATAGACCGCTCCCTCATAAAGGGTCGTATGGGCGCCTGTGAAGTCGACCTCTGCGATCACCTCTTCTTTCTTCTTCGTGGTATCAATCACCACAAAATTTTCCTCTGAGGCGGACCGGAGGCTGACCTTTTCCGCAGGATAGGCATCTTGCGTCCAATACCAATTTTGACCCACATGATGAAGGGTTCCTTTCTCTTCCAGGTACTTCAGCAACTCATTCAAATCCTCCCGTCCGAAGCGTTCCCCATCCCTAAAGGAAAGTTCAAACGCAGCGCACTGAATATGGCTGAGCAGGATGAGGAGGTTGTCCGGGTTGATCAATCCATGCTCAGGGGATTGTCCGAAGAAATAGTCGGGGTTTTCGATGATGAATTGATCCAGAGGCTGGCTCTTCGCAATGAGAACAGCCAACGACTTTTCTGATCGCCTTCCCACTCGCCCCGCCTGTTGATACGTGCTGGCGATGGTGCCGGGATAACCTGCGATCAAGCAGACTTCAAGATCTCCGATGTCGATCCCAAGTTCAAGGGCATTGGTGGAGACAACCGCCTTAACTTCTTTCTCTCTCAACCCCTTTTCAATCTCCCTGCGCATCTTTGGGAGATAGCCTCCCCGATACCCTCTCACCTTTCCTTTATCCTTTAACTTCTTTTCAAAGCGATCTTTTAGGTATTTCGTCAACACTTCTACAGAGAGCCGACTGGTAGCAAAGAGGATGGTTTGAATCCCTTGCTCGATGAAAGGAGAGGCTAATCGTCTGGCGGCATGAATGTGGCTCCCACGAATTCCCAACTCCTTGTTGACGATGGGCGGGTTATAAAAGACGAAAATCTTCTCCGCTGACGGAGCACCGTTTTGATCGATGAGGAAGACATCCCTTTCGAGAAGCTTTTCAGCCAATTCTTTAGGGTTGGCGATCGTCGCGGAGCAGCAAATGAATTGAGGTCTCGATCCATAGAAACCGCAGATACGATCCAACCGCCTCAGCACATTGGTCATATGAGCGCCGAAGACTCCTCGGTAGGTGTGGAGCTCGTCGATCACCACAAATTTCAGATTTTGAAAGAAGTTCATCCACTTCGTGTGGTGAGGAAGGATACCGGTATGGAGCATATCAGGGTTGGTGATCACGATGTCCCCCCGGGTACGGATGGCCTGCCGAGCATCCTGGGGTGTGTCTCCGTCATAGGTGAACGTGGTGATCGACTCTCCGATCCGTTGGATGAAGTTCTGGAGTTCGAACATCTGATCTTGCGACAGGGCCTTTGTGGGGAAGAGATAAAAGGCCTTTGAAGAAGGCACTTCCAGTTTCGTGTTCAACACTGGAAGGTTATAACAAAGCGTCTTGCCGGAAGCGGTCGGGCTAACGACAACGATATCTTTTCCTTTGTGAACCGCCTGGATCGCTTCGACCTGATGGGAATAGAGCTGCTTAATTCCTTCTGTTTCCAAAGCGCTTCGGATGATGGGGTGGATGAACTCCGGATAAGGGCGATATTGTCCTTCCCTCTTTTTGAAGACTCGCAGATCGGTAATACAAGGTGAGATGGCGCGGGACCGTTTCCAGGATTCAATAATCTCTTCAATCGACACCGAACACTCTCCTTAGTTTCCATTCACGGGGTTAACCAATTTTAGTCTCTTTGTCAATTATGAAATTGGAGTCCTTTTTCTTTTCAACTCATTTTGAACCAATTCCTTATCTTTTCTTTCCAGATCTCCACTCGCTCATGGTACCGAGGGTAACGTTCCTCAAGAAATTTTAAAAACCGTTTTATTGCTTCGCTACGGGAAGAAAGGATCGCCAGACCAATCAGAATAAACAGAATGCCTTGCAGGATGGGAAGAAATAGCCCGAGAACCCCCAAAACAACGAAAAACCAGCCGACGATCAGTAACCCAATTTGTTTAATTGCACCCAACGACTGATTCCCGAGAATAGAGGCTGGTTGGAAGCCCGGTGGACTCCCTAAAAAGGTACCTATTGTCTGGAAAAAGGGAAGCCGCCTTACGGCAAAGGCCACAATGCTCGTATCGTCATTCGGCTGTCCCGCTATAAGCGGGAATCGTCTTTGAAAGCTTTTGACCGTAACCCTTTAACGATTATACGAAACTGGCCTCGTAACTGTAACCCCAAAACTCGGGCTGTTTCGTCGTTCACGCCCGGTCTGCTATTAGTGTGGGACCGGGCCGGTAGGAAAGGGTGACGAACCCGCTCATGAAACATTATACTGAAAATACGCATCTTTCAATTAAAATAATAATGATATAATAATGATGGACAATTAAGTCATAACGAATATAATCTTATTATTTGAATATTTTAGGTTAGTTATCGTCTAAAAGGTAAAAGATAGTGAAGCCTGAAGAATCCGAAATGATCTCCAGATGCCAACAAGGAGATCAAGAGGCATTGAGGGATATTTTCGACAAATATCATAAGAAAGTCTATGGGATCGCATATGGCGTGGTGAGGCAAAGGGAAGAGGCCCTTGATATTGTTCAGGAAGTTTTTATCAAGCTATTTCGTTCTATAAAAAATTTTAAGGGGAGGTCTCAGTTTTATACTTATCTGTATCGCATGGCGATGAATACGGCCATCGATCACGCCAGAAAGGCGGGTAAACAATTCGTTTCAAGCCTTGATGAGGAGGGGAGTTTCGAGCCCTCCGACAAAGTCGAACGGGGGCCGGAAAGGATGCTGCTCCAAAAAGAATTGGAAGAAAGGGTGAAGTTGGCAATGGACAAACTCCCTGCTGACCAGAAGGCGGCCCTCGTTCTCAGGGATGTGGAAGGTCTCTCCTACCAGGAGATGTCTGAAGCGATGGGATGTTCCATCGGGACTGTGATGTCCCGTCTGCATTATGGCAGGAGGAGAATTCAAGAGCTGTTAAAGGATTACGTGGACCTTCACGGCCAAAATCGTGGGACTTCTACCATTTCAAAAGGCCGGTACTCGCCGTGAGGCGGATAAAAGGAGGCGGGAGACAGATGAAAAATTCTTGTTCCTCAGTCTCGAAACTTTTGGGAAAGTATTTTGACCAAGAGGTCAACGAAAAGGAAAAACTCCTTATAGAAGGCCATCTGCAGGATTGCTCTGCCTGCCGGGAGGCGTTGAGGTCGATGGAGGAACTTAGGGCATTATTGAAAGTTCCTGTTGAAGAGGCTCTCGAGAGGGAGGATTTTCCTTGGGTTTGGCAGAAAATCGAGAAGGAAATTCGCTTGCAGAAAAAGCTAACGTGGTTGCAATCCCTTCGTTCTTGGCTCGATGTTTCTACGCATTTCCGAAGGAGGGTTTGGATTCCTGCGGCGGCCACCTTTATCGTCCTTCTGCTCATTACAGCCCAAATTATTTTTAAAAAGACCCCTTCCTATGCGGGTGCATCTGTTGTAGAATACCTTGACAGCCCCACCTACAATGTGATGGTCTACCAATCAGAAGAACCGAACGTGACAGTGATATGGCTCTTCGAAGGGCCGGAGAAGGGGACGACTCCTTCATGAAAAGAATAGCCTTTCTTCCTGCTCTCGTTTTCATCCTCGTTCTCTTTTCCTCCTCCGCAGCCTTCGGCCAAGTCCAGACTCGCATTAGGGCAATCGAGGCATCGAATGTGGGACTTGGCATTGATCCTTCCTTGAGGGACGTTCACAGAGAACTCGGGTCTCTCTTTAACTTCACCTCTTACCGCCTTTTAAGGGATGAGACCTTGAACCTCCTTCCGAATCAAACCGTTTTAATTCAAGGCCATCACCCAGGAAGATTTATGGAGGTCACCTTAGTAGGATTGCGCAGGAATGTTGCGACACTGAGAATAAGAGTCATCCGCGAGGGTGTGGCTATTCTCAATACGGAGATCAGACTTTTCCCGGGAAGGACCGTTCTGATAGGCGGCCCGAGACGAGGCGAGGCCGTTGTCATTTTCGCCGTTTCGGCCCGCTTCTAATCTTTTCAAAGCAACGTGACGTATCTCCCTCCACCGCAGGCAGTCGTTATTCATTTCCATTTTCAATTTACCGCCTCCCAATTTCTATCGAATAAATTCTCTGCCCTATCCGGTTAGAGAACAGAGTAACGATAAATGGATGTGAAAGGAAGGGTTTCTGGCAAGAATGGTGTATAATACTTAAGCAAGGCGTCAAAGACCGGAGGATTGAAAATGAAGGCCATGGTTCTTAGAGAAATTTCGCCGATTGAAAAAGAACCTCTAAAAATGGTAGATTTGCCGGATCCCGTTCCCGGTCCTAAGCAAATTTTAGTCAAGATTTCCGCCTGCGGAATCTGCCATACCGAACTGGATGAAATCGAAGGAAGACTTCCGCCAAAACTCCCAATCGTCTTGGGACACCAGATTGTAGGAAGGGTGGAAAAATTAGGTTCAGAGGCGACGAAATTTAATCTGGGAGACCGTGTGGGAATTGCCTGGATAAATTCAGCTTGTGGAAAGTGCCATTTTTGCCGGGAGGGGAACGAAAACTTATGTCCAGAGTTTCAGGGCACGGGATGTCATGCCCATGGCGGTTATGCTCAATACACCGTTGTTTCGGAAGACTTCGCCTACTTCATCCCCAAAAGATTCTCTGATGCTGAGGCAACGCCCCTTTTATGTGCGGGGGCTATCGGGTATCGAGATTTGATCCTCTCCGGCATTAAAAAAGGCCAAACGCTCGGACTTTTTGGATTTGGAGCCTCGGCGCATATCGTCATCCAGGTGGCGACATATTGGGGGTGTGAAGTATTTGTCTTTACAAGAGGTGAGAAACATCGAAACCTGGCCGAAAAGCTGGGAGCCACCTGGACAGGAGGACCGGAGGATGAACCTCCCAGGAAGCTCCATTGTGCCATCGATTTTACTCCAGTCGGGGAGACAGTCCTTCACGCCTTGGGGGTTTTGGAAAAAGGTGGGAGGCTCATGTTAGCCGTCATCCGAAAGACAAATCCGATCCCACCTCTTGACTACAGTCAATTCCTCTGGGATGAGAAAGAAATAAAGAGTGTCGCAAATATTACTCGAAGGGATGCGCAGGAATTTCTACCTTTGGCTGCCAAGATCCCGATCATTCCTGACATCCAGGAATTTAAGTTGGAAGAGGCGAACCAGGGTCTCATCCTTTTGAAACAGGGGAAAATCCAGGGAGCGGGTGTTCTAAGAATGCCCGATTAAAGGGATTTGCCTGACTTCAACCCCGGCTTCTCCTCTCCTTCCGGCGCTTTCTCTTTCCGCCATTCAATCAACGTATCAATCTCATCATTGCACGGAGTACCGTTTGCATCTTGGGGAGAGTTACAATTGTGATCGCAGCACCCACCTTTAAGAAGGCATTTGGAATTTTGGTCGAATATACATGACCCGGCAGGAGTCATAACTGTTCTTCCTATTCGACTCAAATTAAGACTGCGTTTGACTCATGGGTGGCGGCACTGTATCGCGACCTTCTTGTTCCAGTATAACGGCTATGGGGAAATTCGCCGTCCTCTCGACCACGATACCTCGCTTCTTCTGATAGCTCAGCAGCGAGTAAAAGTTTTTATATCCAAATCTTCTGCCAACAGCACTCGGGGAGAGAGAACTGGACTTGTAATATTGGAGAGCCTTTGCCAACCTATCGCTTCGCATGGTTGCAAACTTCTTGGAGACAAAGCCTAATAGTTTTAATTGATTTAGATGCCAACTGCAGACCTGACGGTCAATGTTCAGCATGTGTGATAGCTGTCTTTTTGTTATCAAGGCATCGCTTTCGGGAACCTGCAAAATTCTGCTGCAGATCTCACATCGATGAATTTCATGATACCGCGCTAACAATCTCGGCCTATTGATGACATACCCGAAATCCTTTGCTCTTAAGAGAATTTGGTGAATCCGCTGTTTGGAAATCCCGTGTTTCTTAGCTAACTGCGACATTGTGTCAAAACTGGAGTTAAGTCTATTTATTATTTTCTTATCTCTGTAGCTTAACTCTTTTGACCGTTTTCGTCCCCGACGCATAGATCCTCATCCTTACTTCAAACCCGGCAGAGCCCGTGGTCCCCTACGGCTATGCCAGCCTGCACCCCTTAGTTCTGAAGGCCTTAGGGATGCGAACGATAAGCCTCTCGCTCCGAAAGAATTTATTCGTGGGTTGGGTGCCTTGAACTCTTTGGAGAGCAAGTATAGTGCCAGTCTTCCTAAGAATCTATAACCCGTTAAAACATCTGACATTATGAGGACTATGGCTTGACCTAAAGATCTATTTAGTATGTCAAAAATTGTCTGCCCTTATATAAATTTATCGAAGGAGGGAGAGGAGATTAGATGAATGAGGATTCGTGGACAATTCCACGAATCAGACTTCGCTGGTATGGGTTATCCCGTCATCCTGGCCCTGCCGTCGAGAGAGGGATCGGCACCCGATTGTAGATGGATCGTTCAACCAGCTGATTACAAATCTGTCAGGATTCAAACAAAAATGCTCATCAACTAAATTGTTTCCTCAATGAAATGGTAACCCCACATTTTATTCGATTTGTTTTTATTTTACGCCATTTAGCTTTAAAACAACCCGAGAGTTTAAATTAACACTTGGCACATTTCTTGATGTTTATTCTGTTAAACGTCTTATAAATAAGCAAGAATCTCATTCCCTCCTCCCTCCCCCTACTCCCATCCTTTCCTCCCTCTTAAAAAAGGAGGAAAGGATGGGAGTGATTTTTTCCCCTCCGACGCCACCTTTGAGTTGAATACAGATGACATGTATCGTCCTTCTACGGCAAAAAGTCGCCCATTTTGGCTCCATCAAAAAATCACTTCCTTATAAAAACTTTTAATCTCAAAGGCTTATAAGGATGCGGTCATTGGCATTAATATTGCTATTTCAGAAGGGTCCTTCATTTCATAGGATTGTGACAAGAAGAAGAATGAAAGGAGAAAATGCACGATGACAGTCGTGGAGGGAGAAAGACTTAAGAATAAATCTACCCAGGACCTGTTTAGGATAAAGAGAATCGAAAACGAGAAAGTGGTGATGCTGGAGGACGAAAAGGGACTCGTGCGCATATGGTTCCCGAGAGAACAACTGGGATCCTTTTTCGAGAAAGTAAGAGAGGTGTAGGGTTCGATGAGAATTGTGGAAGGAGACAGATTGAAGCATCGATTAACCGGACGGTTATACGAGCTGAAGACCGTAAAAGACGGTACGTTTATTTTGGAATCCGAAGAGACACCTTATCGGATGTGGTTCGGCGAAAGGGACTTGGAATTATTCTTCGAGACGGCAAAGAAAAAGAAGGTAAAAAAGTGATGACCCCAGGCGTTGAATATCGAGCAGGGGGCAGCTTCTTAGATGAATTCCTCAGAATCCATGGGTCTTTTCCAAATCTAATAACTTTTTTTTCACCTTGACTCCGTACCCAAATCCGCCTAATCCGCCATTACTCTCTACCACTCTGTGGCAGGGAATGATCAATGGAATGGGATTCTGGCCATTCGCATTTCCGACAGCCCGAAAGGCTCCCGGATGGCCGATGACCTGAGCAATTTCCTTGTAGGATCGTGTCTGGCCATAAGGGATTTCCTCCAAGGCCGACCAGACCTTTTTCTGAAAGAGCGTCCCGCTGAAATCCAACTTACAATGAAAACGTCGCAGCTCACCCTTCAAGTATTTTTTTAGTTGGTTCAGGGCACTCTTATTCTTTTGGTCATCCTTGATCACCCTTCCATGAAAACGTCGTCTCAACTCTTTCAAAAAAGTTTTCTCCGTCTTGAGAAAATCCACCATGCAGACCCCTCTCTCTGTAGAACCCAAAAAAACCTTTTTCAAAAGCGGCGAATTGAAAGAAGAATAGTAGATTGTTTCCATCCTTTCCTCCTCAACGAAATATCAAATGCCAAAGTTCGCACGAGGTGATGAACCAACTCCCCCAAAAGAATGACAACCATCGTCGGGGACACGGTCTTGAGTCGAGGTATTTGGGCTTTGGACCTAATTTTACATTTGAATTTTGAAATTTGAAATACCGATTCGCTTCCGGCGAATCGGTATTGAGCCGCCCTGACCAAACCCATCGGTCCTGTCATCATCGTATTTCCGCCCGGTGCAGCATAGATGAATTTGAATGATGTCTTCCTAAAAAGATCTCGGTTAGGACCGGTGACGATCACTGGGAATACTCTCGGGAGAGGTTTCAGGGTGACGGCCCCATGGCCGTTTTCCTTAAAGACTTTTTCCCCGTCCAGTTCTCCCCGAATAAAGAGCCGCAGGTCATGCTCTATTTTCGCAGCGGTCACGGCAGATTCCTCCATCACCACACGATATCCTTTCTGAAGGTGGCGGAGGATGGCTCTGCCGAGGGCTCCTCCACCGATCGTATCGCCATGGATAAAGACATGGCTTGCAATTTTCTTCAGTTTTTCTGCATAAGATTTGGAGGGTGTCGGAAGGACGAAACTAATACAATTCTCTACTTTCTTCTGCGAATCAAAGAGAAGAACATCCTGAGTGCCGGCGCCAATATCAATGGCAAGAATCTTCATTTTATCCGCGTGTAGAGAGTGGAGAGTCGTCAATAAAAAGACGCTGTATAAGGAGCTCAATGTCAGTATGCCACTTTCCACCTTCCACGCTCTACTCTCTATTACCCTTTGATCACTCCCATGGGGACGAGCTTGGCCACCTTTCGGCTGATGCCTGCATGATGAACCACATTCACAACATCATTGACATCTTTATAGGCATCGGGGATTTCTTCCAGAATGGTTCCTCGACTTGCCCCCTTGACAATAATGCCCTTATCTTCCAATTCCCTCACAATCGCCCTCCCCTTTGCGGCCCTAATAGCTTGATGCCGACTCATCACCCGCCCTGCTCCATGACAGGTGCTCCCAAAGGTCTCCTCCATGGCTCTTTCTGTTCCAACCAAAACATAGGAACATCTACCCATGTCCCCTGGGATCAGGATGGGCTGGCCAGTGGATTGGTAATCCGATGGGATATCCGGATGGTTTGGAGGAAAAGCTCTGGTCGCCCCCTTCCTGTGGATACAGAGTTTCTTTTTCTTTCCGTCCACTGTATGGGTTTCAATCTTTGCAATATTGTGGCAGACATCGTAGATCAAATCCAGTTTCAAATCTTTAGGGCCCTTCTTAAAAACTTGCTCAAAGGTCTCTCTCACCCAATGGGTGATCATTTGTCGGTTGGTGAACGCAAAATTGGCTGCGCAGGCCATCGCCTCGAGGTATCCCTGCCCTTCCGGAGAAGAGACGGGGGCACAACACAGTTGGGGGTCTGGAAGCTCGATCTGATATTTCCTGGCCGCATCCAGCATCACTCGGATGTAATCGTCGCAGACCTGGTGGCCCAAACCTCTTGAACCGGTATGAACCATCACTGTAGCCTGGTTTTTCGATAACCCCAGCACGCGGGCGATGTCCTCATCGAAGACCTCGGCCACATACCCCACCTCCACAAAATGATTCCCGGAGCCTACCGTCCCTAATTGGGCCTTGCCCCTCTCCATCGCCTTCTCAGAGATACGGTCCGGATCGCCTCCCTCGATGCATCCATGTTCCTCAATGTGGGCAAGATCCTCTGATGAACCAAAACCTTTTTCGACAGCCCACCTGGCCCCCTTTTTCAAAACGCGTCGCTCCTCCTCCCGGTTCAGTTTGAGGTCTTTTCGGTGGGACCCTACGCCCGAGGGGATGTTGATGAAGAGGGCTTCTACTAACTCCTTTAGTCTTCCCTGGATGTCCGTGCGGCTCAAGCCTGAGCGCATCAATCGGACACCTCAGTTGATATCGTAACCGACTCCACCGGGAGAAACGATTCCTTCATTCAGGTCGAACCCTGCGACTCCTCCAATGGGGAATCCATAGCCCCAATGGATATCCGGCATGGCCAAGGAATGGCCGACAATGCCCGGAAGCCATGCCACGTTGGTCACTTGGACCAGGCTTGGGTCCTTTCGAATATCGTTGAACAATCGCTCGTCGGCATAGACGATGCCATCGGTCCTCATCTTTCCTTCGCGAGGGATTCTCCACCGATAATCATCCATCTTCTGAATTTTGATTTTTTCGTCCACAGGCACTTTATCACCTCTTTTGTAGAAAAATTGAGTCTAACGACAAGGGTAACGAGGCCCGTATCGTTCATAAAAGGAAACGTCCATCGTGTTTCATTCTTCTCTGCGTAACCGTTACCGAATGACGAAACGGGCTTCGTTGCCGTAACCTTAACCGATTGATGTAACCTTCCGTGCATCAGAGATCGAAGATAACTTGAGCTCTCCAGCCCCCCTTCTCCTGTCGAACCTCTATCTGATGGTAGGTCACGGCTTTCACCTCTGTCTTGATCACATGAACCCCCTCCTGAAACGGTTCCCCTTTCACGATGGCTCTCAGTCCGTCCTCTCCAACGGACTCGACTCTAAAGCCTTTGAAAAGAAGATTCTCTACATCATGAAGATAGAGAAGTTCGCTTAACCAATCCACCATCAACCGATCTAAACTCTCTCCTCCAATATCGATCCGCTTCTCAATCCGGCGTCTCACCTTTCTCAAATCAGTGATGAGATGGAAAAAGGCTCCGCCAGCGTTCTCGAAAAGGGCTCTGAGATTTTCACCATAAACGATGACGCCGATGTCGGCGGTGTGATCCAGGATCTCAAACCGTTTCGTCAATCTCCGGGCCGTCTTTAATTTCGGTTTACTCAGTCTTTTTGTTTCCTTTCACAATATGAATGGCCTTCTCCACCGTGTCAGGTATCCTACCGAAGAAAGACTCTGCTATCGCCGCACCTCTCCTCAGGTTGAGAATGGACAAGCAGAAGCGATGTTTCTTGATTATCCCAGTTTAACGATATTGGGATCATCCACCCCTCTTCTCTTTCACCTTCTGGAGAAATCGCTCCCTCGAAACGAGCACCCTCTCGTGTTCTCCTTCTGCCACCTTTTCCTTCTCATCATAGGCGTCTACCAGGAATAAGAGCCGGTTCTTCTCTATCCCTCGAAGAAGGGCATTGGCAGTAACCTTCATGCCGAGAGGTGTTGCGGACAGGTGTTTGATTCTCAACTCTGTCCCGAGGCTCACTTGATCCGAGGGAATAAAATCCCGAATCGCTTCGACGGCAGCCGTCTCCAGAAGTTGGATGAGTCTCGGAGTGGAGAGGACCTCTACGGGAACGTTGCCCAGGCGGCTGACAAGGTCTTCGTCCTTGACGATCATCTCAGATTTTCCGATCAGTCCGGGTACCATGACGCTTCACCTTTCTCCCTGGATCACGCAGGTTGATCGTTAGCGATTAGAACTCTTTCAGGACCTCGTCGTCATAAATCTTCTCCAGTCTCTCCTTATGGGTCGATTCCTCCTGGGCAAGGATCAAAAGCAGCTTCTTCAAACTCGGCTCCGGAGAAATCTTAGCCGTGGAGGTATAAAGCTGCTGAGATTTCTCTTCTTGCTTGATCGCCATCCGGAGAAGATCCGCGTAGCTCATATCCGAGCTATAAGGCACATCCTCCATCAACTCGCTCATCCCCAGCCCCTTGGTTTCCTCCAATTTCATCTGACCAACCTTCTTAAGATCAAATCCCTCCAGTTTTTTCTTGTGCCCTTCCTCCATTTTGGCCAATTCCCTAAAGGTCTCTTTAACGCCGGGGTTAGAACGATCTGCCGCCATTTTATAGAAAGCCGCTGCGTCCGCCTCCTTCCGAATGGCAAACCTCAAGATTTCATCCAAGCTGTCTAGTTTCATCATCTTCCTCCTTTACAAAAGTTTTCTTGATTTCGGAAATGAGCCTCTCTGCCTCTTCCTTGTTCTTTTCGGAAACCATCACCACCCCCCATCCTTTTTGCAGGATATAAAGACCGTCATAAGCCGTATCCAGAAAAGACTTGATGAGAAATTGAATTCCAGCTTCTTGAAGGGCTTGAGAAATCCTATCCCCTTCAAACCGATTCTCAACCGTCCCCGCCTTCACCCATTGATCCGTCGCTTCCATTTTTTTATTATATAATGAATTTAGCATAAGCCAAAGAATAAATTTTGAGTCACGGAGTCTTACGGGAGTAGACGGGATGCATCAATAGGTCAATCGGACAGCCCAAAAATTAAGTTGAAAATTAGGGAATTAGGAATATAATGAATTGGCAGAACAGAAGTCCAGGTCAAAGGAGGGGTCATGACAGGCAGGATGATAGATGAGAAATCGTTCGGGGCCAAGATGAAACAACTTCGGCAGTTGAGAAAGGCATCCTTTGAGCAACTTGCCAACAAGACCGGATTTTCACAGCGCTACCTGAAGGAAATCGAGGAAGGAATTGCCGTCCCCCCGGTCTCCGCGGTGATCCGTATTGCAAAAGCCCTTGCGATTGATTCGGGTTCTTTCCTGTCCGCAGAAGAACTGGAAGCTTCGGAGAGAAGAAGAAAGGAAAGCTTTTATAAACGGACTCAGGCATATTCATACAAGACCCTCACCCCGGATGCAGAAACAAGACATATGAAGGCCTTCCTGATCACCATCGATCCCAAACAGGATCATAAGATGGTGGAGTACAAGCACGAGGGAGAGGAATTCCTTTACGTGTTAAAAGGCCGCGTCCAGGTGGTCGTAGGAGAAAATCAACATCTTCTGAAAAAGGGGGAAACCCTTCACTTTGATTCGGGCATCACACATAAACTTCGTAACGTCAGCGATGATGAGGCCAAACTTCTCGTCGTGATCTATACCCCATAGCCACTGATGCCCTCGGAAAACTCAGTAGCCTTTTTAAACAAGCACCAAATTCGAAGCCCCAAATCCCAAATAAATTCCAATGTTCAAAATTTCGAACAGGACGTTTCGGTCATTCGAGATTGTGACTTGGAGTTTGTTTGGAATTTGAAATTTGGTATTTGGAATTTGGTTTTTGAACCTGCCGAAGACAGGTTCAAAGATTATTGTCTCCAGTTCCGAGGGACCCCAGCGAAAGAAGCCCTTCGTTCAAGTTCACTCAGCTGGTTTTCAAAGTACCGGATCGCATTGGTGACTCGAACCAATTCAGGACTTGATCCTACTCTCCCTTCGTACCTCTGTTTCACCTTGTTCAACTCAGCTATAGCTCCGATATAGAAACGAAACTGACTCACCCAAAAATCCCTTGGATACCCACCCGGTCGATCGGGGGAGGGGATTCCCTGCATGGAATAGAGTGTCATCTTTCCGTTGATGGAATCCAGCACCACTTTAAATTTAGAAAGGAAAGAATTTCCCAATAGTCCTGCTGAATGGCCAGGCAGATTATGGACCAGAGTATCTACATTTTCAACCTCTGCTTCCCCCACACGTATTGACCTCAATGTTATCAGAGGATTAAAGATGACCGAACTCGCAGTAGCGGTTGGGATAATGGGAGTGTTTTCATCAATGGTAATTCCTAACTCCTTCGCTGCTTCTTGACCGATGACCGTAAAACTTGCTCCCGTGTCCACAATGAAATACTGCCTTATACTTTCATTCAGAAGGACCTCTGTGAAAGACACCTCCCCTTTTCGTACAAGGTCAACGGTAATTCCTTTGGGTTCAGTAACCTCTGCAGGAAGAGGACTTTTAGACATTTCCTGGGGATGAGGAGTCGAGGTCTCCTTGAGGAGCTTTAGACTCTCTACATCTTCACGATATTTCTCCGGAATCGTTGAAAGATCGTCAGTAAAATGAACCGTCCCTTCTTCATCCACCCATTTATACATGTCTCCATAACTGGAGGGGACCAGAACGGCCAACATCATAATGATGAAGGGAACGATAAGCTTCATTTTCCCACTCCTTTTTGTTAAAACCGTACTCATTTTACTCGCTCGGGATAGGGATGTCAATCCTTCGACATCGTGGCATAAATCCCAGGGCTCGCTCAGGGTTGACCCTGAGCGGCAATCTACACGTTGCTGAAGGACAGGGGCTAACACCGTCAAATGGGTCAATTGCTGTTTCCGATTCGCTCTGTTATAATTTTTCCAAATTTGCTAAATAGAAAGGAGGGCTTTATGGAAACAAAAACGGAAGGAAATTTGAAAGAGGCATTTGCAGGGGAATCCCAGGCCAATCGGAGATATCTCGCCTTTGCTAAGAAGGCGGACGAGGAAGGATACGCACAAGCGGCCAAACTTTTCAGGGCGGCGGCTGAGGCCGAAACCGTCCACGCCCATAACCACCTTCGGGTCTTGAAAGGAATCAAATCGACAAAGGAAAACCTTCAGGAAGCCATCGGCGGGGAAACCCATGAGTTCAAGAGCATGTACCCCGGGATGATCGAGGCTGCAAAATCAGAGAAGAATGATGCAGCCTTCCAGACATTTCATTTCGCCAATCAGGTGGAAAAGATCCACGCTTCACTCTACTCAAAAGCCTTGGAAAATCTCGGGAAAAATGAGATCTTGGATTATTATGTCTGCCCCGTATGCGGCAATACGGTTGAAAAGGCGGCACCGGAGAGGTGCCCGATTTGCGGAACTCCTGGAAAAAATTTCATTAAAATTGCCTGATCATCGTTCCGTTGGGGGAATGAGGGGAGGATATGAAGACCTACTTTCTCCATCCTGAATCGATACGAAGCCTCTTCAACAACATCGCCCCCACCTACGACCTTCTCAACCATCTTCTCAGCCTGGGAAGGGATTTTTATTGGAGAAAAAAAGCAGTCCAAGAGTTGAAAGGGCTCGAAGGCTGGATATTAGATATTGCCACCGGGACAGGAGACGTCGCCGTCGAGATGATTGGTCGAAGCGATCATCAGAGAAAGGTCTCCGGACTGGATTTTTCGGAACCCATGATTAGAAAAGCCAAGCAAAAAGTCTTCCAGAAAGGTCTGTCACAAACAATCACCTTAAGCCTTGGAGACGCCCTCTCCCTTCCTTTCAGAGACAACACCTTTAGCGCTTCGCTAATCGCCTTCGGCTTGAGGAATATCACACAGAAAGAACGGGCACTTTCCGAAATGGTCCGGGTGATCAAAACGGGTGGAAAGGTAGTGGTCTTGGAATTCACTTTTCCCCGCAAGGGATTGATGAGAAGAATATATCCGATCTATTTCCAAAGGGTCCTTCCTCGGGTGGGGGGCCTCATCTCCGGTGATCGAGGGGCATACGCCTATCTCCCCGAATCGGTTTTCCATTTCGCATCCGTTGAGAATTACGAAGGGCTCATGAGGAAAGCTGGGTTAGAAAAGGTGAGTTCCCAATCATTGACCGGTGGGGTGGCCTCGGTTATCTCAGGAGAGAAAAAGCGCTAATGATCCGCCTTTTTTCTCTCGACGATTTAGACTCTATTCTCAAAATCGAAAGCCAATCCTTCCCCAAGTCACCCTACGACTGGACAACCTTTCTCAATCTTCACTATCTCTATCCAGAAACGTTTTTGGTTTATGTCAGCCCTTCGAGTCCCCGGCCAGAAGCCTCGTGCTCGCTCGGGGTTGGCCCCGAGCGAGCTCTTCAGCGCCGTCGTGAAGGGCGGGACCCGGACACCGCTGAACAGGCCGATACAAACCATAGCCAAGAAGAAGAAAAGATTTTGGGATATGTCATCTTCTCCCGGGATGGACATATTATCTCGATTGCCGTCCATCCTCAGCACCGGGAAAAAGGCATTGGGACCCAGTTTCTCCAAAGGGCGCTGAAGACCTTTCATCCCAAAAAGGTATGGGCAGAGGTGAGAAAAAGCAATCAGGGAGCCCAGACCTTTTATCTTAAGATGGGATTTCAAATCACTGGAATGGTTCCGAACTATTACGGAAATGAAGACGCCTTGATCGTGGAATGGACGCACCCGCTGTTGGAAAAATAGTCTCGTCGCCTTGACTACTTTGAAAATCTCACGACATCCCCTGTCTTGATGCCATGGGAGGAAAACCAACCTTTGTTCATCTCTAAAGCGTAGAGGACGGGTGTGGGGGGAAGATGGGAATCTAAGGTCTGAGGTCTCATATTCGTGATCGAAACAATCCGGCCATCCTTGTCGATAAAGGCGATGCTCAGGGGAACAATGGTATCTTTCATCCAAAACCCGTGATAGTCCTCTGTCTCAAATATAAAGAGCATCCCCTCATCTTTCCCCAGATGTTTTCGGCCCATCAATCCATGGTTCCTCTCCTCAGGAGTCTTGGCGACCTCGACCCAGATTTCCTTCCCGTGGATATAAAGAGGAATTTTCGGGAGGCTCTGAGAATGGGCAACGGAAATCCAGAGTAGAACCAGGATGAAAAGGGTTTTTTCAATCCTTCGGCTCAGACATCTCCTCTCCTTCTTCATCCCAATCCTTTTTTTGAAGTTGATCGACAAGGTTCCGAATTTCATCCTTGATCTTGCTTGTGTTCCACTGGATGAATAAGACCCAGAGCGGAAGAAGAAGCCAAATGATCAAGAGGATGCTCAAGAAGACCACCATAGCGACGGCAATTCCAAAAGGAAATTCCTTAAAGATCTGTTCAATATACGATTCCATTCCCGTCCATACCTCCTTCGACCGTTCCTCACATAATGGGTCACAAGGCCCGCGGACCAGAGCACAAAGCGCAAAGGGTCTTAACGCCATGCTCTATGCGCCATGCTGTTCCTATCTGGGCTTCTCCCCTCCCAATTGCTTCCTCAGTTTTTCATTGACCTTTAAAATTTGATCCACATCCGAACCGGCCAGTTCCCAGGAATAGTTATCCTTGCCATCCTTCTTCAGTTTGATCTTCACCTCCGGAGGAAGGGGTTGCTCCTTTTCAACTTTTTCCTTTTCCACAACGACCCTCGGGATGGAGGGGCTCTCTGATTTGCCTTCCGGAGGAGGCGATTTTTTCTCGCAGGCGATGGCGGAAAAAATCACCAGCATAAATACGACTAATATTTTCTTCATACGCCTCAAGTCCCGTCCACGATGCGGTCAATCCTCTCTTAGATACAGCCGGCATCCTTTCAGAAATTCTTCTTTGGTACGGCTATCTTTGGGATAAGAATAAGATCTGAACCGAACATCGATGCCTTTGGGAATATAGCTGCCCTGGGTCAATTTCACTTGAACCCTTTCACCAATCTCTTTGGCGAGCTTCTTATCGTTAAAAGAAAAAATGAATACGGCGCTGTTCTGGAAAGGGACGACGGCATCGATGGAACGAACCATCTTTTGAAGAGCGTACATCACCCCTTCCCAGGATTCATGGCTGAGCACAGACTCCCGTTTGGTCCTTTGGTCCCAAAAATCCACTCGAATCATGGAAAAGGGGGCTCTATCCCTTTCCGCCTCTTCGAGCATTGGATTGAGAATCAGGTTGTAAACGGTCTCCGTCCCAAATACGGGAAGGGTGAAAACAAAGGAAGCGCCGCTTTCAAGCTTGCTCTCGGCCTGGATATAACCCTGATGCGCTTCGATGATTTCCTTGGCAATCGCAAGTCCCAACCCCGTCCCGGTGATAACCCCTGTCTGAGTTCTCCCTCCCTGATAGAAACGGTCGAATACTTTGGGCAAGTCCTCCGGGGAAATACCCACTCCCGTATCCGATACCAAGATCTTCAAGTAATCCCGCTTCTCAGTGAGCCCCCTCGAATCGATCGTAATTTTCCCTCCTGGAGGGGTAAACTTAATTCCATTCCCTATAAGATTGATGAACACTTCCACCAATCGATTACGGTCGATCAAGACGAGCGGCGTATCCGGATCGAGTCGATTCTCGAGGGTGACTCCCCTTTCCTCCATCTGCTGAGAAAAAGTCATGGCGGCGTCCTCGGCGATCTCCATCAGACGGATGGGCTCGAACCTCAATTTCAAGCCCTTTCCAGATTCGATTCTGGAGAAATCAAGGAGAGTTTCGATCAGGTTCGTCAGGCGGATAATATTTTTGTTGGCGATACCCAAATATTCTCTCTGATCTTCGGAGAGAGCTCCCGCATGTCCTTCCAGCATGAGAGAGATAAACTCCTTGATGACCGTCAGAGGGGTTCGAAGTTCGTGGGACACACTCGAAATAAAAGTGGATTTCAATTGATCCAGCCGTTTCAGTTCCTCATTGGCCTCGTGCAATTCAGTCGATTTCTGGGTAAGATCCACAATGAGGTCCTTCTCGCGGATCACCCGATTCAATTTCGCCCTCATCTCGTCAAGAGTAAACGGCTTGGTGATGTAATCCGCGGCTCCCACACCAACCACATCCGTGTAGGTATAGGTACCTCCGTGGGCGGTCATGCAAATGATATGAGTATTCGGAAATTGATCCCGCACCACCTTCGTCAATTCAAATCCATCCATCTCCGGCATCTTGATGTCCGTGATCATGATGCCGAAGGGCTGGTTTTTCAGAATTTCTAAAGCCTGCTTCCCGTTTCCTGCAGTAACCGCCTCGTGGCCAAGAAGGCTGATGATTTTCGAGACCATCTCCCGAATGGCCTCCTCATCGTCCACCACCAAGATTCTTTCCTTCTCCACCCCGACACCCTTTCAAACTCGGATTAGAAAATACGTAACGGAGTCTCCCTCGCCCGCCCCCGGCAGGCGGGTTCTCCCGATTTGAGAGGCCGCGGACACCCGCGTACAAACCTTATGGCTGGATCACTAACAAAAAGGATATTCCTTTTCCCTAGCAATTTCAACAAAATTGTGAAGCTCTGCCTTTGGAAACTATTTGCCTTCCGTCTCCTTTTTCCAGGCGGAGAAAAAGGCCCAGAACTTCTCAGAACGTCCCCGGAGGAAGATTAAGAAAATGGGTTCCAGGGGGAATGGTCTCCTCAAAGAGGTGGGGGTTCATTTCTCTGATCTCCTTGTAATAAAATCCGAGGGCCCTGGCCACCTCCATAATGGGAAGAGGTTGAGTCAGCTCAATTTGAATTCTTTCCACCTGGAGAGGTGGGTAAAGCTCCTTTTCCTCTAAGGTATATCCGTATCTCCCTGGATCGGAAAGGATGATTTTGACCACGGCGACTTTATAGACATACCGCTCCGTCTCCGACGGAAGATCAAGATAAAAATAATTCATCGTCTTTTGAAGATCGATCTCCTTTCGAACCCTATTCTCTCCCACATTATAGGCTGCCATCGAAAGCGTCCAGGTTTTGAATTCTTCGTGAAGGCTTCTCAGATAATTGAGAGCGCCTTCCGTGGCCTTGAAAAAATCAAACCGTTCATCGATGCTCCGGTTTCTTCTCATCCCGTATTTCTCGCCGGTGGAAGGGATGAATTGCCAGATGCCACCCGCTCCGGATGAAGAGACGGCTTCGGGTCGAAGGCTGCTTTCCGTAATGGCTACGTACTTCAAATCATCGGGAAGGTCCATCTCCTTTAGTCTCTTCTCAATAAGAGGAAAGTATCGCCGTGCCCGTTTCATCCATAAAAGGACCTGGGCTTCGTTGGACAAGGCCAGGAGAAATTCCCGGTCCAGATTTTCCAAAATATTCCTGTCTTCCAATGGAAAAGGCTCCCCACAAAGAGAAACCTCTTTGGGAAGCTTATAGGCGGTAAGAGAAGGACGGGCTTGGATGCTGTTCAAGCGGTATTGCATATTGGCCACCTCGGAGCGAAGGCTGGAGACAGATTGCTCCAATGCCTTCAATCGCCCAATCGGGGGCCCAGAGGCCTCTGAGGATTCACGCTGCGTCGCGATATCGTCGCGTCCGTTTTGTACGGATTGACTCGCAGCACATCCAAGAAGAAAACCAATCCATAGAATCGAAAGAATCATCTTTGCCGTTTTCATTTCTTTCCCTCACGAAGGGGGAAAATCATTTCCCATTTCCATCGTTGGAACAATCACCTTTACTTTTGACTCATCCACTTCGATTTGACCCCAATCTTTTCCCTCACTTCATCCATCACCTCGTCGGCGATGGCTCTGCATTTCGCTGCGCCGGAGTTTAACACATCAACCATGTATTGTGGCCTTTCATTGATTTCTTTGACGCGGTTTTGAATGGGCGTTAACTCTTTCATCATGTTTTCGAACAGGATTTTCTTGCAATCGATGCATCCGAACCCTGCTGTCCGACAATTATGGTCAACGAAAGCGATCTGATCCGGCTTTGAAAAAGCCTGGTGCATCGTAAAAATATTACAATGCTCGGGATGCCCTGGATCGCTTCGACGCTGCCTGTGTTCGCAAGTGGCCGCGGTTCTTAACCTTTCCCAAATCGTTTCTGCCGGCTCGAGGAGGCCAATCGCGTTATTCAGCGACTTGGACATCTTCGCGCTTCCGTCTGTTCCAAGAATTCTCGGGGCATCGGAAAGAATCACTTTCGGCTCGGGAAAGGTGTCCCCGAAACGGGCATTGAACTTTCTGGCAATCTCTCTTGAAAACTCCACATGCTGTATTTGATCCTCCCCCACCGGTACATACCCAGCCTTGTAGATAAGGATATCCGCTGCCTGGAGCACCGGATAATCGAGAAGCCCCACATTGACATTGCCCCGGTGCTGCTTTCCCTTCTCTTTGAACTGAGTCATCCTTTCCAATTCACCCACCGGGGTCACGCAGTTGAAGATCCACGCCAGTTCCGTATGCTCGGGCACATGGGATTGGACAAAAAGCTTGCATCGCTCCGGGGTCAGGCCGCATGCCACGAGGACGGTGGCCGTTTCTAAAATCCTCTGCTGCATCGAGGCCACTTCGTATTCAATCGTAATGGCATGATAGTCCACCGCACAATAGATACAGTCATAACGGTTG
Organism: uncultured delta proteobacterium; assembly: GCA_963765435.1. Classification (GTDB taxonomy): domain Bacteria; phylum Desulfobacterota; class BSN033; order BSN033; family UBA1163; genus UBA1163. The sequence continues at coordinate 150,141 of CAVXWK010000001.1, read as the reverse complement.
ACTAATTGAACCCAGTTGCGAATAGCGCCCACATAGTTACCGATATGAATTTCGCCCGAGGGCTGAATCCCGCTAAAGATCCGATCCATTGTTTTGACTCCTCCGTCTTGCTCAGTTCTCCTACCCTTGCTCCCTACCTACCGGCAGGCAGCCGTCGGGAGAGGGTTGTGGTGAGGAAGACTTATTTAGCTTCGGATACCTGATATTTGAACTTCGATATTGTTTAGAATTTCGTGCCTTGGATTTAGAATCTGAAATAAAAAAGCCATGGGTATTGCCCATGGCCTCTCGCCCAATCCAGTTAGTCCGTCTGCAAATACAGAGGTCCGGGGCAATACTCGCTTATTCTGTTCTTGCACCATATCCAGGCCAATTTCATTCCCCTCATGCCCCGGCAATGATAAAAAAACTTATCTTAATTTCCGTAAAAAATCAATAGGTTCCGCTTGAAGATTGCTTCATGTGCTCCCACCAAGAAAATCGCAGAGCATTTGGGCGGTCTTCTCGACAATTTCGGCACACTTTTCTCTGCCACCCGTGGCTAACCACTGATTAATTTCATCCGGATTATCCAAATGATAACCTATCAAAGAATAACAATTCACATTTCCAAACTCTTTCTCGAATCGATCCCACAACTGCTGGCATTTCTCATAAACCTTCGACAGCGTCTCCCGATCCTTAGGATCGACTCTCCCCATCTTCATCCCGATGGCCATGATCGATCCTGTTAAGGCTCCGCAGAGTGACCCTTTTCTGCCAATTCCTCCGCCAAATCCGGTAGCCAATTTCGGAATCACGGAATCCTGAACCCCAAGATAATCCTTGAAACTCAAGGAGATCGATTCCGCTCAGTTAAACCCCTGGTTGAAATAGCCTTTCGCTTTTTCGTACCAGAATCTCGCGTCGTCTTCCTTCTTCATAGCTCCTCCTCTTGTTAAAGAATCCCGGGACTTCGAAAACACGGATCTCCTGAGAAAATAAATCATCCTCAATTTAGCACTTTAGAAACCAAAATGCCATACTGTATTATTGAAGCCAAAAGGGAAATTAGTTATAAGAATATCACAATGGAAATCTGGAGACTCTTGGATACGGGTGCTCGTTCGGGGGCCGAAAATATGGCCCTCGACGAGACACTCCTCGAACGGAAGGCTTCCGAAAAAATCCCCCCTACCCTTCGGTTTCTCCAATTCTCAAACCCAACGGTATTAGTCGGGCATCATCAATCCGTAGAAGAGGAAGTGAGACTCGACTACTGCCGATCTCATCGGATCGAAATCAATCGAAGGCTTACAGGAGGAGGCGCACTCTATTGGGGGGAAAAGGAATTAGGCTGGGAAATATATGTCTCGCAGGGAGATCCAAGGGTTCCCTCAAAAATCGAGGATCTTTATAAAAAGATGGGCGAGGCAGCAGCCCTTGGACTTCGCCATCTTGGAGTTCGCGCTTACTTTCGGCCAAGGAATGACATCGAAATCCGGGGCCGAAAGATTTCAGGGATGGGTGGAACAGAACTGTCGGGTACGATCCTATTCCAGGGGACCCTTCTGGTTGATTTCGATGTCAATGAGATGTTGAGAAGTCTTAGAATCCCGACGGAAAAACTCCAAGACAAAGAAATCGAATCGGTCAAAGATAGGGTGACGTGCCTGAAATGGGAATTGGGCCGAACCCCATCAATCCACACCATCAAAGCATCGTTGGCAAGAGGTTTTGGAGACGCCTTTGGAGTGAGGTTCGAAGACAGACCTCTGACCGTTGAAGAAGAGAATGTCTCAAAAACCAAACTGTCTTATTTCTCCTCCCAGGAGTATATTTTTAAAACAAGGGGCTCCTTGCCGAGAAGAAAAACCGTAAACTCTCTGATCAGGGCGCCGGGAGGATTGGTCCGGATTTCAATCGCTCTGGACAGTAAGGCTCGTGTGATCAACCAAATTCTGATCACGGGTGATTTTTTCGCTTATCCTAAAAGGACGATCTTCGACCTCGAAAGCCTGCTTAAGAACTCGAAGGCCACTCCTTCCAATATCGGAGACATCGTTCATTCCTTCTTCTCTAATGAAAATCCGAAGATTCCTGGAATTAGCGAGACCCATCTCATCCAGGCCATTAACGAGGCCCTTCAGAAAATGGACCTTCTCCCGGAGGGATTCAGCGAAGAAGATACCCACCACCTTTTCCCGGTCTTGAAACCCCTTAAGGAGGTAAGAAACCCTGAAGCCCTTCTCATTCCGTATTGTGCCAAAGAGGTCGAGTGTGTCTACCGAAACTCAAAGGGCTGCGACGAGTGTGGTCGATGCTCCGTGGGCGATGCTGCGCAAATGGCAAGGTCCTTTGGGATGAATCCTGTTACCATCCAGAACTACGAAGAGCTCGAATCCACCCTCCTCAGCCTTAAGCATTCCGGGGTGAAGGAATTTATTGGTTCCTGTTGCGAACCCTTTTACGGAAAACACCGACCTGACTTTGAACGGATTGGATTGCCCGGAATCCTCATCGATGTCGAGAGAAGCACCTGTTACGATCTCGGCCAGGAAAAAGAGGCATTAAAAGGTCGTTTTGAAAACCAGACTAATCTCAACCTTTCTCTTCTTCAAAAAGTGATCGAGTATTGTTACGGCTATTAAGACTCTCAAAATAGTAACCCCTCCTGTCCTCCCCTTGCCTTAAGGGGAGGAAGGATTCCCCCTTTTAGGTTAAGAGGGGGTAAGGGGGAGTTATTATTTAACAGAGTAGAAATCTTGAGATTTGGATTTTGGAATTTGGTGTGAGGTTTGCGTATGACCGAACCTTATGACATCGTCGTGATCGGGGCCGGTCCGGCAGGCTCAAGCGCAGCTCATGCGGCAGCCCAAAGGGGCGCGAAGGTCCTTTTGATCGACCGGAGACGGCGCATTGGAATTCCAGTCCAGTGCGCAGAGTTCGTTCCTCAGTGGATTTCACGGCACGCTTCTTTCTCTTCAGCTTGCGTTGTCCAGACGGTCGATAAAATGATCACCCATCTCCCTGACGAAACGTCCTACGAGATGAAGAGTCCCGGCTATATGCTGGACCGGTCTCTCTTCGACAAGGAGTTGGCAGCTTCAGCCATATCATCAGGAGCAACGATCTCCATTGGAACGAAAGCAGTGGGCCTTTCTGCCGGAGGGCTTGCTGTTGAGCGAAGCTCCGAAAAGGAAATGATCCGATCGAAGATCTTTGTCGGTGCGGATGGTGTCCACTCAGCCATCGCCCGTTTTGTTGGACAACGATCTTTGAAGAGCATTGTGGCCCTTCAATACGAAGTCGTCATGCCGGCGCCTCAGAATCATGTGGACGTCTATTTTCATAAAGATTACGAAGGTGGGTATGCATGGTTTTTCCCAAAGGGGAGAACGGCCAATGTGGGGGTGGGTATCATCGCGCAGAAAACGACTCCTCTCTCGCAACGAATGGATCACTTTCTCGAATCTCTCGTTGGATCGAGAAAGCTGTCGAGCGTTGAGATCGTAGCAAAGACTGACGGATCCGTCCCTTGTGAAAGGCCCCGAAGAACTGCCTTTGATAACATCTTGTTAGTAGGCGACGCAGCAGGACATGCCCATTCCATCACAGGCGCAGGAGTCCTCAACGCTGTTATTGCTGGTGAGATCGCGGGAAGGATCGCCGCGGAAGCGGTTAAGAAGGGGAACCTTCGACACTTGGAAAATTATGAAATCGAATGCCAGGAGGCGTTTGGGAAAAACCTTGCTTACGGCGCTTTGAAGAGAGAATTCCTTGAGAAAAACTGGAATGAACCCAGCATTGATTTCGGAGACTTGATCCACAAAACCTGGGTGGGCTTTAAGGAATACTATGAGGACCGAAGAAAAATCGACCCCCGCCCTTCATTTCCCAGAGCTGAAGACCTCCGTCTTTGATAAAGAGTCGTTTCTTCTTTCGTCATTCCGTTTTCTTCTTACGTCATTCCGGCGAAAGCCGGAATCCAGGGGGGAAGGAGAAGAACCGGTGGATAAGCAGCCCGCTGTGTACATTCTGGCGAGTAAGAAAAATGGTACTCTCTATATCGGTGTAACTTCGGATCTTGTGAAAAGGATATGGGAGCACAGAAATAATATGGTAGAAGGTTTCACGAAACGTTATAGTGTCCACCATCTGGTTTGGTTGAACTGCACGAGAGCATGGAGGCTGCTATTCAGCGGGAGAAGAGGTTGAAGGAATGGAAACGAGCCTGGAAACTGGAATTGATCGAAAGTACTAATCCGAATTGGCAAGATTTGTATCATAAAATTGTTTGACTGGATTCCGGCTTTCGCCGGAATGACGAATAAAAATAGTCGCCGGCTTGTCAAGTTAATACTTGTGCCCCGGGAGGAAAGATAACTTTTCGACAATGCAGATTTTGAAAAGATGGGAAAACGATGGAACAAAAGGTTAGCCCCCAATATGTCCAGACCAGCTTAGCGGCCTCTCTGACATTAGGCTTTCAGCAAGGCTCTTTCCACCGGAACGCAAAATTGAAAGGGCTAAACCTTCTCCTCCATTACGAGGAAGGCTGCCTTGGAAAATGCCATTTCTGTGGGCTTTCAAGGTTGAGGCGGGAGGATCATAAAGGGAGAACTTTCATCCGGGTGGACTGGCCTCTCTACCCGCTGGAAGAAATTATTGAAAGGACAAAGGGCAAAGACCAGATCCATCGCGTATGCCTCTCAATGATCACTCATGCGAAGGCTGTTGAAGATACTCTCTACGTGATTGAACGATTGAGAGAGGAGACTGACCTACCCATAAGCGTTCTTATCGCTCCAACGCTGATCCGGCACGATGATTCTCTTGCGGCAATGAAGAAGGCCGGCGCCGATCGGGTTGGAGTCGCCATCGACGCCGCTACGCCTGAACTTTTCGATCAATTGAGAGGGAAAGGCGTCGGAGGCCCTCATCAATGGGAGCATTACTGGGATGTTGTCCGGATGGCTGTAACTGTTTTTGGAAGATTTCATGCGGGAATCCACCTCATTGTCGGGCTAAGCGAGACAGAGGAACAAATGGTTGCGGCAATCCAGAAAGGGCAGAGCATGGGAGCCCTCACCCATCTCTTTTCCTTCTTCCCTGAGAAGGGAACTCCCATGGAGAAACATCCGCCCCCTCCTCTTGACCAATACCGAAGAATCCAGCTTGCCCGCTGGATCATCAATGAGTCCCTGAGATCAGTCAGCCAGATGAAGTTTGATGGGAAGGGAAGATTGATCGATTTCGGGATGGATGTAGAGCCTCTTATCCAGACGGGGGAGGCCTTTATGACCTCCGGGTGTCCCGGCAGGGATGGGAAAGTGGCCTGCAATCGGCCTTACGGGAACGAAAGGCCTTCGGAGCCGATCCGGAATTTTCCCTTTATGCCGGAAAAGGAAGATATCAAAGAGATAAGAAAACAATTAGAATAAGTTCAAATGTCGACCTCCACCCCTCATCCCGCCCTCTCCCCAAAGGGGGGAGGGAAAGTCGGTGCGCCTCGGTTCCGAGGTGAGGGGTGAAATTTGAGCTTTGGATTTGATTTGACATTTGAACCTTGGCATTTGACATTGATCTCATGATTCACCAGTTAATACAACTCCCCTTAGCCGAACTTCAATCCGAGGCATTCAGGATTCGGAAGAACCACTTTGGCAAGGAACTCACCTTCTCGATTCCCGGTACTGTTGCCTACCATGACAGGGCCCTCTCCATCCAGAAAGACCGATTTGCAGCCATCAGTGTGACCGGGGGGCACTGCGATCTCCGCTGCGCACACTGTAAAGGGAAACTTCTTGAATCGATGATCCCCGCAGAAAATCCTGAAACTTTTCTGCGAGTCGTTGATCAACTTCGTCTCAACGGGGCTGACGGCATCTTGGTGAGCGGAGGCGCGGATCGCAATGGCCAAGTTCCTCTTGATCAATTCATCCCTTCAATCAAAACGATCAAAGAAGAACATCCGGTGTTTAAGGTCATCGTCCACACCGGCTTGATCCGCAGGGAGCCCGCCAGAGAATTAAAGGGAGCTGGGGTGGACCAGATTCTGATCGATGTTATTGGAAATGACGACACCATCCGTGAAGTTTACCATTTGACCAAAACCGCGGCAGATTACGAAGAAACCCTCTGGATGTTAAAGGAGATGGGACATCGCCTCGCTCCGCATATTATTATCGGGCATCACTTTGGAGAATTGAGAGGAGAGTGGAGAGCCTTGGAGATGGTTACACGGGTCGGTGTAGAAACGATTGTTTTGGTCGTCTTCAAAACCTTGAATGCTTCAGATAAAAATCATTTCAAAGTTCCCAAACCGGAAGAAACATCAAAGATTTGCGCTATCGCCCGTATCCTCAACCCAGACATTCCCATTCGACTCGGTTGTATCCGGCCCGCCCATTCTTCGAAATCAGCGACGGAGAGAGGAGCGATCGACTCCGGGATCAATACGATCGCCTATCCGCTCCAAGGAACGATCGACTACGCAAAAGAAATTGGTCTCAAAACAAAATTCATTGAGATGTGTTGTAGCCTGGTTTAACTTCATGACCCAATCGTCGTCGACAAACATTGGAAACCACAAAATCCCCCCTTTAGAAAAGGGGGAATGGGGGGATTTGAGAGTTGGAAGGAATATCCAGAAAAGACTCCTCAAATGGTTCAACAAAAACGGGAGAGACCTCCCCTGGAGAAAAACCACGGACGCATACGCCATCTGGGTTTCGGAGATCATGCTTCAGCAGACTCAGGTATCCACAGTGACCCCCTATTACCAAAAATTCTTGAAAGCCTTCCCTACGGTTCGTCATCTGGCGAGGGCCAACCTTTCAAACGTTCTCAAAGTCTGGGAGGGCCTGGGGTACTACTCGAGGGCCCGAAACCTTCATCGTGCTTCTCAGATCGTGTTAGGTCGTTTTCGAGGGATGATTCCTCATGATCTGAAAGACCTCCTCAGCCTGCCCGGAATTGGCCGGTCCACCGCTGGCGCTATCCTTTCCTTTGCCTTTCATAAAGACGCTCCAATCCTCGACGGAAACGCAAAAAGAGTTATTTCAAGACTCTTTGCTGTTTCAGATAATCCGACGACAGCCAGGACCGATGATCTTCTATGGAGAATCTCTGAATCCCTGGTCCCAAAAGGGTTTTCATACCCTTTTAATCAGGCCCTGATGGATCTCGGCTCAATGCTATGCACGGTTAAAAAACCTGATTGTGACCGCTGCCCCTTGCGTGATGTTTGCAAGGCAAGAGCCTCAGGAAGGCCTGAGAGATACCCATCAAAGAGGACAAAAAAAGCCATTCCCCATCTGGAGTCAGTTTCGGCGGTAATCAAGAGGAATGGAAAAGTTCTCCTCAGGCAGAGACCGCCATCGGGCCTTCTGGGAGGGCTATGGGAATTTCCGGATTGGAGGATAAAAGAAAAGCAAAGGTCGAAGTTAAGGCCGAGGTTAAGAAATCATGTTAAGAAAGACATCGGGATAACGGTCGACGTCAAGGAGCTTATCGGAACTTTCAGGCAGACCTTCTCTCACTTCAAACTGACCCTGCGGGTTTATCACTGCCAGGCGATCAATGGGAAAAGAAAGGGAAATTGGGTCGCCATCCAAAAGCTTCATCTTTATCCTATGTCACGAATCCACCGAAGAATCGCCAATTTAATTTCAGATTGAAGTAGAATTCCTTCAATTTACAATTTGAAATTTGAAATCTGAAATTGATCTATCACCGTGTCTCCCTGCCTCGCCGATGGCTCGCCTCGGGGCGAAGCCACGGGCTCATCAAGGCGGGCACATCATGCTTTCATCCTATCTATCTTTTGGATCAGCCCGAAATCGATATGGCGCTTTTCCACATCCACACGATCCACCCTCACCCTGACCTCATCGCCAATTCGAAAGGTCTTGTGAGTCCTCTCGCCGACAAGACAGTACTTCTTCTCATGATACTGGTAATAATCGTCGTGGAGGCTTGTCATTCTCACTAGCCCTTCTACAAAAATATCTTTCAGTTCCACAAAGAAACCAAAAGCGGCCACGCCGCTGATGATCCCCTCATATTCCTCGCCGACCTTATTCTTCATGAAGCGCACCCTGTATCGATTTAGAATCTCTCTTTCGGCCTCCATGGCCACCCTCTCCCTGCTGGAGAGATGGTCAGCCCTTTCAGCCAGACGTTCCTCCGAGACCTTCATCTCCTCTTTGGACAGGACCTTTTTCAAAAGCCGGTGGACGATCAGATCAGGATATCTTCTGATAGGAGAAGTAAAATGAGTGTAGCCATCCGAGGCCAGGCCGAAGTGTCCCAAGTTCTTGGCAGAATACTTGGCCCACTTCATCGATCGAAGGAGAATCTCGTTTACCACCCTCTCCTCAGGCCTTCCCTTAACATCCGAAAGGACGTTCTGGAATTCCTTTGGGGAATGGTCCGACTCTTTTCTCATCCTGTATCCTAAATGGGATATAAACCTTCTAAATTCATCGATCGCTTCTTTTTTAGGAGGTTCGTGGATTCGGTAGATGAACGGAAACCCTTTCTCCTCCATAAAATGAGCGACGGCCTCATTAGCGGCAATCATAAACTCTTCAATGATCTGATGGGCCAGGTTTCTCTCCGCCCGGATGACATCCTCGGTCTCCCCTTGGAGATTGAGGATGATCTCGGGTTCTGGAAGATCAAAGTCCATGGTCCCCCTATCCGTCCTTCTCCGACGAAGTGCTTGACAGAGATCAGCCATAAGTTCCAAGGAGGGAAGCAGAGGACGGAATCGTTCCCTGAGTTCCGGATCCCCATCGACCAGAATTTTTTTGACCCAGGTGTACGTGAGCCTTTCACCGCTTCGGATCACACTAGGATAAAATCGAACGCCCTTTCTCTCTCCATTTCCGTCGTATCTCAACTCGGCCGTGAGCGTCAGCCGGTCCACTCGGGGACGAAGACAGCAGATTTCATTCGAAAGCTCCGCCGGAAACATGGGAATGGCGCGATCCGGAAAATAGACGCTGGTGCCACGCGAATAAGCTTCGTGGTCAAGAGATGTCCCCTCTCTGACATAGTGGCCGACATCGGAGATCGATACATAGAGTTTGATGCCTCCGTCCCTTTCTCTTTCAACGGAAACAGCGTCATCGAAATCTCTTGCGTTTTCTCCGTCAATCGTAACGGTCGGAATCCCTCTCAAGTCAACCCGATTTCGGTATTCATGGGAGGAGGGAGCCGGAGGGAGGCTTTGCACCTCTTCCAGCGCAGCGGACGCGAACCGGGAAGGGAGGTCATATTCATGGATGATGATTTGTGGATCAATCTCCGGATCGTCCGGATATCCCAAAATGTGGGTGATTCTCCCTTCCGGTCTCGCCCTCTCCGTCGGGTACCGGGTAATTTCCGCCACCACGATCTGATTCGGCCTTGCCCTTCTTGTCTCCCCTTCCGGGATGAAGACTTCAGGAAGGATGCGTTCGTCCTCAGGGATGACGTAAGAATAATTTTTCCCCCTCAGAAACCTACCGACGACTTTACGCGTCTTTCTTTCCAGAATCCGGATGATGCTGCCCTCTTTTCCTTTCTTCCGGATCGACTCGACCCTTGCGACGACACGATCTCCATGCATCGCCTCCTTCAGATTTCTGGGGCTGATGAAGATGTCCTCTTCCCCTTCTGCTTCCGGAATAACGAACCCGTACCCGTCCGGATGCGTTTTGATCCTGCCGACGATCAGGTTCATCTTCGACGGAAGACCGTAGCGGTTCCCTCGAATCCGAACCACCCTTCCCTCTTCCGCCAAATCTCTGAGGAGTCCCCCCGCCTTTTGCCTCTGCTCTTTCTGGAGACTTAAACGACGCAGGATCTCTCTTAAAAGAAGGGGCCGATCGTCCTCCTCCATCAATTTTATGATCTCTTCTGTGGAAAGATCGGGGTGCCGCTTTCTCCTATCTTTTTCATCTTTCCTTTTGATTCGCTTCTTGTCCATCGTCTCCCTTATTTCAGCGGAGTCAAACTGTTACTCCTCATTCTGTGCAAATCAAAAATAAAAAAGGGGCACTCTGTGACCCCTTTGTTTGAACACCAAAAACCATGACAATCTCGTGTTTTCGCAAACAGGTTTCTTAAATCCCTTCCCGCCTCCGTTCACCAAACAGAAGAAAAACCTTTTCATTCCGTCAAGAAAATTCAAGTTTTCCCGTTCAGAAAAGGAGATTTAACAGCATTTCACGGGGCGACATCGTCGCCCGAAGCTTCTTTCCTAAAATTTATGTCCTAACTCCCCCGAGAAATCCCGTTGACCCAACGAACATCACCACCAGAACAACAGCAACAATAATGAGTCCGAAGATGACAATCACTGGGAGAAGGACGGCCAAAACTGCCTTCCCGGTTCCAATGCCGTGTCCCTCCCTTATCCCCAGGATAAAGAGGATGATCATATAAATAAATCCGATAAGGCTCCCGATGAAAGGAACAATATTAAAAAGTTGAGCACTGTATGAGTAACAAACGGCACGGAAGGTTGTCTTGTACCCCCGATGGTTCCCTCCAACAAGCATGAGACAGAGATGGATGATGGCGCTTCCGACGAACATGAAAATGGCCAACTGGAAAGGCAAGGGGATAAGGACTCGGACGATGGAAAGACTGTGCTGGAAAGGGATTCTCTCCATGGGGATAAGCTGTACCATGAATAGCCAAAACCATAAGATGGCACACCCATTTCCAATAATCCCGGTGATCAAGCCGTAGATCAGTGGAGACCAGTATCCCTCGCCCGCGGCGGCTTTCTCAAAAAACTTGGTCGGAGAAAAAAGAACCTCCTGTGTCGTTTTGAAAAAAGCCCCTATAAAACCCTCTCCACTCTCCCATGGAGTATACTCTTTTGATGAAATCTCCCGAACCTGCCCCTCATACGAACGGGCCATTTCTTGAAATTGGACAAACTTAGACATGATCACGCCACACTTGATGCACTCATCCGTTTCGGGCTGTTCAAACCCACATTGGGGGCAGATGACCATTCCCTTCGCAGGAGTCCTCTTCTCAGGTTCGGGCCTCTGAGTAAAGGCGGGCTTCGGTTCAGGCTTGGGACCTGGCCTAAATTCAGGCCGAGATTGAGCTTCATAATCCCGGGTAAGATCAAGAGTAGGAATCGGCTCCTCCTCTTCCTCCACATTGACTCTTCCCCCAATTTCTTCAAAGACGTTCACATATCTCTCCGCCTCTTCTTTCGAAAGGCCTTTCTTCACCACAATGGGGACCCTCTGAAGCAAGCTTTCAGCCTTTTCAGGGGTGAGGTTAAATTTTTTCTGAAGGCCTTCGAGCAAACGCGTCTCCTCGTCGAGGCCGATCACCGAGAGACCCAAAAATATTACTTTATAGGGAGCCATTCCCCCACCTCCTTTTTGGAGCTACAAACAATTTGGGAATATTTATCATATTCATGACTAAACTACAAGAATTATTTACGAAGATAATCAGGTATCTATTGCCTTTCGGCTCGATGCCGAGGAGATGCAAACGAAGCCCAGCAGGCTGATCAAGGGACGCAACTCGGGCCACTTGCAACCCATCCCTCGCAGTGCCCGCTTTGCCGTAGTCGATTTGATAGCATTTGTCTGGCCCTCTGACACGCGGGAAAATAGGGGGACGAAGACCTCCGTGAACATTGCAAACGCATTCCGAATCCGGGATAATTCCAACTGACGATAGCCACTTCTTACCCCAAACTAAAGGAGAATGCCATGTTCGCGACGCGATTGACTGAAATGCTTGGAATCGACTATCCCATCATCCAAGGTGGACTTCAATGGCTTGCCACGGCCCGACTCGCATCAGCCGTCTCCGAGGCTGGAGGACTGGGAATTATTTCAAGCCACACCTTTCCGGATCAGGAGAGTTTAAGGAAAGAGATCCGTCGGATGAAAGAGGAAACCTCAAAGCCTTTTGGCGTAAATATGTCCATCCTGCCGGGATTAACCAATGAGGAGCAGATGATGGAACTGCTCAAGGTCGTCTCAGAGGAAAAGGTTCCGGTGGTGGAAACATCAGGGAGGAGCCCGGAACCCTTCATTCAAAAATTGAAAAGCGAAGGGATTAAACTCATCCACAAAGTTCCATCCGTTCGTTTCGCCCAGAAAGCGGAATCCGTTGGGGCGGACGCGGTGACGATTGTCGGATTCGAGTGTGGAGGACGCCCCGGGATGGATGAAGTGACCTCTCTGATCCTCATTCCTAAGGCGGTTGAGTCCGTTAAGATCCCGATTATTGCAGGTGGCGGAATTGCAGACGGCAGGGGCTTTTTGGCCGCCCTTGCGTTGGGCGCGGAAGGGGTCGTGATGGGAACGCGGTTTGTGGCCACCCAAGAATGCCCTGCCCATCCACGGATCAAGGAAGCATTTGTCAACGCAATGGAAACCGATACTCTCATGATCTATCGTTCGATCAAGAACGCAGCAAGAGTGCTAAAAACCGGGGCGGCGGAGAAAATACTTTCATTAGAACGGGAGGGAGCGGGCCCCGAAGAGCTGCTGGCCGCTATGGGTGGCCGAATGAGCCCAAACGCTTATCGAGAAGCAGATGTGGATGGGACGATCATCGGCTGCGGCCAATGCGTGGGATTGATCCACAAAATAGAAAGTGTCAAAGAGGTCATCGAACATATCATTCAGGATGCCCAATCGATTCTTCAGAGATTGAATTCCATGAAGGCCAAATAATCCTTCCGGTTCAGGAGAGTAGAATTCTTGAGTCACGGGGAGATGAATCTCCTGGTGCAAATGAAAGGCCTGTTTGGAAGCGATGCATCGCAAAAAAATTGACTTCAAGAGAGGAAGCGATTGATGATACGACGCAACTTGGAGCACCCCGAAGTGAAAGCGACCCGCTATCGAGCCCATGGGGGTGGTGTGGCCCACATGATTCTGGATACGCGCCATCTTCAAACTCTGATGTTTCTTGCCCATGCCACTGTACCGCCAGGCAACAAACTCATTGGCCATGCGGACCCTATGGAAGAGATTTACATCATCCAGAGCGGCCAGGGACGCATACAGGTAGGGGATGAGGTCTGCGAGGTGGAACCAGGCGATGCCGTCCACATCCCCATCGGTCTTTTTCATGAGCTGACCAATACGGGGAAGGGAGAACTCACTATTCTGGTCGTCGCCGGTCTTATTCCAGCCTAATCATTTCCGATTTCAGATTGCAGATTTCGGAATTCGGAATCTAAACGTAAGATCCAAATCTGAGACTGACAGGAAAATGTTCGGTCCAAATCACTCTTGTCCAAAATAGGATTCTCAACGCAGAGACGCAAAGGACGCAGAGAAACCGATTTTTTATTTGGCGGTGAGAGGCCGCCAAATAAAAAGGCTTCTGTTACTCTGGGATGGGGCCCTTAATAGCTTATACAGCCTTCAAAGAGTCCCGGTTTTATGCTCGAAGGGGCAGTTTCTGATCCAATCGCCCTCTCCCGATTGGGTCAGAAGAAAGATCCTTCTCAGCGACCTCCGCGACTCTGCGGTAAACCTGATTTTGAAAGAGGGGAATACTAGCCAAAAAGTCCAATGAGATCAACTACCGTTACACCTCATTCCACCGTTCTTGGACAGCAGTGGGTCCCAATAACATAATGCTTACGGATGAACATGAATTACGAATTTGAGAATCCGCAATCCACATTCCGCACTCCGCAATTGGGAGTCAATCCTTATTATATTTCCAGAGCCAGAGCAGTCCGATCACGATGAGAAGAGCCGGCAGAAAGTAAGTTCGGACGACCCCTGGGATCGAAAAATGGAGAGTGTAGTACTTCGCTCCCAAGATGAAGATGCCGACGATCGTGGTAACCCAAGCGGCCAGGCTCTTTCTGTTACGGAAAATACCTCCGACTCCAAGAGCCACGACGATCCATGGCCATCCTTCCCTTAACCCATATCCTGTACCCATGCGATCCAAAAGGATCAGCATGCCCAGTGTGATCAGAGCCAATCCCAGTCCCATTTCTTTCCTCCTTTCCTTTTACTCCGTCATAAATCGATCATGAATCTGGCCTTCCAAATCCACAGCGCAGGTTTCCATTATGTTTTCATTCTTGAAATAATTTTTAAAATTTTCCATAATGGGACTTACATATACATGTTTTCAATATACTATTTCAAGGAAAAAAACAATCCACTTTGCTATCGCACGAATTTTTTCTTTGATTATACGGCCTGCGGTTATTGATAGAAAGGCATGCTTATTCAACAGGGGCCTAATTCATACAACATCTGCGATCTTTAATAAAGCGAGGAGGCCTATGGATCCCAAATTAATCAGACAGTTTATTATCTTTTTGGTTATCCTGTTTGGATGGACCATCGCAGCCCTGCTTATCGGGTGCAAATAATTTTTCATTGGCCGGAAAGCGTCCTGCAAGCCTCGCCTCACGGGCAGGGACGAGGTGCTTCATTAAACTCATTGCTGCGATATAATAATGCGGAGGTTCGCGCATTGGACGGGTGTTCTTGTTTCTAAAGGAGGCACTCCCACGGGACATTGGCTCACATTTTATGTTTGCAGTATTGCTCTCCGCACCGTGCACTGAGATTTGATAACCTCATAGAAATATGATAAAAAATGGAATATTCAGACGAACACGGATCACGTGACACGGACACGTTTAAAATGCCCACGTAGCTCAATGGTAGAGCTGCTGATTTGTAATCAGCGGGTTGGCGGTTCAAATCCGTCCGTGGGCTCCATCTTCGCCACCGTGTTAGGCCTTTTTCCTGAGTATCGTAAATTTCCTGTCCTCAACGCTTCGCGGCCACATCGTAGATGGAAAAAAGAGATTGATTGGAGCACATTTTCAGAAACTGGACCGTTCCTTCTACGATCGAAATACGATCGTGGTTGCCAAGGAGCTGCTCGGCAAATACCTCGTTCATTTATCGCACGGCCTGGAGCGCATTGGCAGGATTGTGGAGGACGAAGCATACCTCGGACCTCATGATCTCGCCGCGCATTCCGCCAAAGGGCTAACCAAACGGACAAAAGTCATGTTCGGCCCGCCCGGCTATGCGTACGTCTTTATGATCTACGGCACGTACTGTTGCATGAATGTCGTGACCGAACACGAAGGACACGCCTCCGCGGTGTTGTTACGGGCCGTCGAGCCGGTGAAGAATGTCGACGGCCGAACCCAGGGCCCAGGACTACTCTGTAAAGCAATACACATCGACAGACGCCTCAACGGACACGATTTGGTCAGCGAGGATTTCTATATCGCCGGACCTCCCAAGGAAGAACCTTTCACCATTGTCAGCCGGCCCCGGGTCGGTGTCGACTATGCCAAACACTGGCGAAGGAGGCTCTTGCGGTTTTACATCAAAGAGAATCCATTCGTCTCCAAAAAATAGACTTCCCCCGCAATTCGCATTCCACCAAAACCAAGCGAAGATATCAATCTCTCTCGGAGGGAAAACGCCCTATAAAGAAAATAGTACGGTAAGGAGAGAATTCGGGGTGGGGTTAGAGGTGGGAATTAATTTTGGAGGGAAGTCAGGTAGAGCCTACCTTTTGCCTTCTCGACACAAATTAGGCCACAATTGTCGTGGAAAGTTAAGGTCTTTCCTTGACTCGATATGAATGATTTAGGTTTGCGGTTGAAAACCAGCTTTTCCCATTACAGGTTCACTTACTATATCCCAAGAAATAACCCGACAATTTATCGTGGTGAACCATCGCTCGCAAAGCGAACACAATTTGGCTTCAATCCAACGCTACCTTTTGCTCTCTCAAAACACTTGACCATTGCTGAAATTTGACCCCACTCGAAATCCTTGCTAATAAAACAATCTGCTCCGCATTGAGCGGCGGCTTCCCGATATTCTGCCAAGGCATAATTCGTAAGCATGGCAATCGTCACGTCTTTATATTTAGCTTTTATTCTCCTGGTCAACTCAAGCCCGTTCTCCCCTGGTAACCTGATGTCCATAAAGACAAGGTCAACGGGATAAGAAGCAAGCCCTTTAAATGCCTCTTCTCCATTTCCCGCTCCAATAACTTGCATTGAAGGAAATTCAGACAACAAATGACCTTTGAACATTTCTCGGAAAGGAAGGCTATGTTCCACGGTCATTATTCTCAGCATGTCACCGTACACTTTTAAAAATGATTTCAATTGTTATACATTATCAGCCAGGAGTATTTTGGAAACCAATAAGGTGAATTATGTATTTAGAGACAAAAAACGATGTATTTTTTGGCAAACTATTGGTTATCCTCTGAAATGTTGGATTGTGGGGAGATTTTCAGGACGAAGTCACCATCACGCTTGACACTGTCTGTACACTTAAATTCTGACTTTCACACCTCAACCCATTTTCCAACTCTTCTTGGCTGGAGTCCTCATTTTTGAAATTGTCCAGCCTTAAAACATTTCCTTTATTCCAACAGAAACGTCAGCATTATGTCCATATGTAAAAAACTTTTATTCGATTTTGCTTAATTCTGAGAAATTCAAGTATGCAATTACATTATTTCTGGCCTTCGGACAGCCGGGGTCGTTACTCACCTGTTTTTTTCGCCTAATTTGTTTTCACCACCCCCACCATCTCCAAAAACTCCTCCTTGGTGAGTATCCCTTTCTACCGTTGTTTTCTCCGCTGGATTTCACTCTGAATCCTGCTCGTCTTCTTACCGAATCACCTTTACATTGGCGGCTTGAGGACCCTTGGGACCTTGAGTGACTTCACATTCAATTTCGTCCCCTTCATTGAGGGATTTAAATCCTTCACTCTGAATGGCAGAAAAGTGAACGAATACGTCCTTTCCGTCTTCCATTGTTATGAATCCATATCCTTTCTTCTCATTGAACCACTTAACCTTACCTTTCATTTGTAACCTCCAGTGAAATATGATTCTGATTTCTGCTCAGCGTAGGCATATTTTCTGCATTGCCTTTGCAAACTCTGTGAAATTGAAAGACACCCTTATGCGGATCTCTCCACAAATCATGACATTCCCAAAGGGACGACCTTGCGTTCACCCTTCTGGCGCCTCTTGCCTATGATGTTTATAGGATATGTCCATCTTCGTGCAAAAAAATTATCTTTTTAATTTCCTCTATAGAAAGTTTATAGTTTTTTTCTTCTCCTACTATCTCAACTATACGTTCGGGTATTATGTTTTTGTAGTGCAAATCTAAAACCAGTTCATGAACTTCTTTAGGGTCCGGTAGAAATTCCGGTTTCATATTCCACCCGATGGGTTAGAGGTTAATAATGGAAGGCTTAGAATTCTATAGTAGCTTATTCAATTTGAGACAGCGTGTCAATGAAAATTAGAAGAGATACATTAATGCAAGATATTTGGGTTTAATATGCCAAGGAGCTTGCATTGCTCAATAATAATTCCATTCCATCTGTCTTTTGCTTCCTTCAGAAAGAGGTCGTATGTCCACATAATGGTATCCGTATACTTAGAATTCACCATTGCCTCCAAATGCTCAAAACCACGATTCATAATAACTAATCTTTCTTTAGGACCGTGTAGATATCCACGGGCAAGCCCGTGGCACTTTAAAATAAGTCAAGCTTCGCTTGACCTTCATCCCGGCGTCCTTGCCATCGGACGTATTTGAGGATTTGGTCCTCATCAACCCCAATGGTCGACACAAAGTAGCCAGGGGACCATACTATGTTCTCTTTCCAATATACTTTTTTCAACCAGCTAAACTTTTTCCTCAGGTACTTACCCGTTACCCCCTTTATCCGCCCCACCACATCACTAACGGCATATCTCGGTGGAATCACCATCACCAAATGTAAATGGTCATTCCTAACATTTTGCTCCACTATCTCACATCCGGGCATCATCTCTAAAACCTTCGGAAAAAGTTTCAAAACATATGCCTTGACGCCAGGATTCAGGATGCGGCGGCGATATTTTGGTATCCAAACAATATGGTATTCCGTCCGATATACACTGTGTCCCGATAGTCGTGTCTCCATGCATACATTATACCCTATCGCCGCCGCTCTCATTCACCCACGGGCAAGCCCGTGGAACTCTGCCCTACGGGCCGATTAGAAAATTCATTTCACCTTGGGTGTTTTCTGGATTCTGTTCGATAAATCGCACCCATTCACTTATCTGATTTCTTGCATGGTTAGCCTCAGCAGTTAATTCACCACCTTTTTTGAACATCTGTACTGCTGGATTTTCTAATTCAACAAGAAGGGCAGGGAGTCCAGTCTCCCTTTGCATTATAATGTCTGCTATTCTTTTCTCTCCATGAAGCATTAACTCATGGTCAAAAAAGCTCTTTCTAAACTCAGGCAAGAGAAATTTTGCGTATTCCTTTATGTATCGATGAATCCTTCTTTCCAAGAATGCTTTGCGTTTAATGATACTTCCAAATCTATCAAAAATCTTCCTAAGGTTATCCAAGAAAGAAGAATTTTTAGGAAAATTGTTTATGGCATTGTTCCAAAAATTAATAGCATCTTTTTTGGCTTTCTCAATTGAAAAAGTCTTTGGGACTTCATCATTTGAAAGAATGCCAATTATTCCATTAAATTCCGCTGTAGGTACTGCATTTATATTCCCCTGCTCAATTACCTGCATGTCACCAACCATAAATCCAAAAGGATTTTTAGGAGGATGATCTATTTTAAAATCGGATTTCCAAGGAGATGAAAAGCTTTGAAGTTCGTTATCGTTACTTATAACCACCTCCTCTATAATATCAGATTCCAAATCCTTATCCGGTATAACCTTTATTGTGATGAAATTTTTGTCCTTAATTTCCCCTATTCTAATCCTTCTGTTAGATAAAACCCAACTGGGTAAGCCAGGGATATGTTTTTCTGCCCTTTGTGATAATATTTCTATTGAGATATCCAACTCCAAAAAATAATTAGCAATTAGTTCCTTCACTTTACTCTCAATTGCCCTTAAGGAGATTCTATTAGCATAAAGTTTACCTAAATTCTTGAAGGCGGGTCAACAAGAACTTTGAATTCATTTGAGTGGCAAAAACGGCCCATGGATGGAGGTTTCTTCACGGAGCTCGGGATTGACATCCCGATGACATTTATACGCCTCATAATCCCTCTCCGTAAAATTTTTCATATGATCCCCAACAAGCTTTTGAATTGTGTCTCGAATTTTTCTTCATGCCGAGCCGGAAGGTGGAAGAAGCAATCGTGGCTACCATACTAAGCTAAGAAATGGAGGCTGACCTCGGTCTGCCAATCCGAAAAACCAATGTCTTAAATTTGTATTAAAACCGAATGGAAATGACTGAAATAGATAGAATAGATTGGAAAAGATAGAAAAGGGTTTTGCCTTATATTTTCATCTACTTACGGGAAAACGGACCAAAATCAAAGGGTTGCAAAAATCATCCAAATATTATTTGTAATCAGCGGGTTGGCGGTTCAAATCCGTCCGTGGGCTCCATCTTTGCCACCATGTTAGGCTTTGTCCCTAAGCATTGCAAATTTCCTGCCCTCATCGCTTCGCGACAATATCGGAAATGGAAAAAAGAGAGTGATTGGAGCACCTTCTCAAAGATTGGACCGTTCGTTCTACGATCGGAATACGATCGTGGTTGCCAAGGAGCTGCTCGGCAAATACCTCGTTCATTTATCGCACGGCCTGGAGCGCATCGGCAGGATTGTGGAGGACGAAGCATACCTCGGACCTCATGATCTCGCCGCACATTCTGCAAAAGGGCTGACCCAGCGGACGAAGGTCATGTGGGGCCCGCCCGGGTATGCGTACGTCTTTATGATCTACGGCATGTACTGCTGTATGAATGTCGTGACCAAGCATGAAGGACACGCGTCCGCGGTGCTGTTGCGGGCTGTCGAGCCCGTGAAAAATGTCAAAGGCCGAACCCAGGGCC
This sequence comes from uncultured delta proteobacterium, assembly GCA_963765435.1. Taxonomy (GTDB): domain Bacteria; phylum Desulfobacterota; class BSN033; order BSN033; family UBA1163; genus UBA1163. The sequence goes on along the minus strand of CAVXWK010000001.1, from coordinate 130,265 downwards.
CAGGACTACTCTGTAAAGCAATACACATCGACAGACGCCTCAACGGACACGATTTGGTCAGCGAGGATTTCTATATCGCCGGACCTCCCAAGGAAGAACCTTTCACCATTGTCAGCCGGCCCCGGGTCGGTGTCGACTATGCCAAACACTGGCGAAGGAGGCTCTTGCGGTTTTACATCAAAGAGAATCCATTCGTCTCCAAAAAATAGACTTCCCCCGCAATTCCCATTCCACCAAAACCAAGCGAAGATATCAATCTCTCTCGGAGGGAAAACGCCCTATAAAGAAAATAGTACGGTAAGGAGAGAATTCGGGGTGAGGTTAGAGGTGGGAATTAATTTTGGAGGGAAGTCAGGTAGAGCCTACCTTTTGCCTTCTCGACACAAATTAGGCCACAATTGTCGTGGAAAGTTAAGGTCTTTCCTTGACTCGATATGAATGATTTAGGTTTGCGGTTGAAAACCAGCTTTCCCCATTACAGGTTCACTTACTATATCCCAAGAAATAACCCGACAATTTATCGTGGTGAACCATCGCTCGCAAAGCGAACACAATTTGGCTTCAATCCAACGCTACCTTTTGCTCTCTCAAAACACTTGACCATTGCTGAAATTTGACCCCACTCGAAATCCTTGCTAATAAAACAATCTGCTCCGCATTGAGCGGCGGCTTCCCGATATTCTGCCAAGGCATAATTCGTAAGCATGGCAATCGTCACGTCTTTATATTTAGCTTTTATTCTCCTGGTCAACTCAAGCCCGTTCTCCCCTGGTAACCTGATGTCCATAAAGACAAGGTCAACGGGATAAGAAGCAAGCCCTTTAAATGCCTCTTCTCCATTTCCCGCTCCGATAACTTGCATTGAAGGAAATTCAGACAACAAATGACCTTTGAACATTTCTCGGAAAGGAAGGCTATGTTCCACGGTCATTATTCTCAGCATGTCACCGTACACTTTTAAAAATGATTTCAATTGTTATACATTATCAGCCAGGAGTATTTTGGAAACCAATAAGGTGAATCCCAAATCCCGATATAGAAAAAGTACACGTAGCTGACCGTCCGGATCTCGAGAGATTTTTTAAGCGTAGAATTCCTGATTCTTCAAATTGTCTCCCTAACCCGTATCAAGAAAGAATACCCCCCGGTGGGGCACGGCCATTCCTTAGACTTTGGGCAAACTACTCCGTTAGCTTTGTGTCTTGTCCGCTGTATTCGTCTCCTCTTTCACCCACCCGGACAGACGCTCAGTTCAAAAGACTTTTTTCTGATCCCTTGAAATAGTTCCAATTTCTCCAAATCGATCATCAACTTCAGAACGACCTCCCCTGCATGTTTCACAATTCGACCCGCCACTTGAACCATCTTCCACCGGAACGTGGCGATGGTCTGTTGCATCCATGATTCTGGACAAGCAAGTCGTTTGAATCCGATAAAGAGATTATAGGCAATGACTCCGATCCTGAAAAAGACGGCATTGGCGTAGCTCTGCCCACAAGGCATCCGCTCCATCCCAAACCCTAGCTTCAACTCCTTATTAAAGTTCTCTGCCTGCCCCCTCTGATTATGCCACTTTAGAACCTCCTCTGTATTCTTCTCCTCCTCCAACCAGTTTGTCGCTACGGCATGATAAAAATACTGCCCCTCTTCCTCAAAAAGTTCCCCCTGTCTCCGAATCTCTCGCTTGACCACCAAACGGAATGCCTTCTTCGTCTCTCTCATACAATGCACCGTCTCCCCTAACTCATAACCACAACCCTTCACCGGCTCCTTCCATTCTACACTCCGTATCAACCCAATGGCCGATTTCACCGCTTGGTCCTGATCCACCGTGATCCCATACCTCACCCCATCCTCCTCTAATTGGTTCAAAAGACCCGCCTGATACGAGGCACTGTCCCCTCGATAATACCCAATCCTCTTGCCCCGGGGCATCCGCTCTTTACATCGAAGGTAGAACTCCTTCTGCCCAAAAGCGGGCGCTACATTGCCCTCCCGAAATTCATCCAAAAAACAAACCGGGGTCTCATACAAAAACCCAAGCATCGGCATATAGCCCTTGTTCCCATGATAGGTAAACAAGGCATCGGCTTTCTCCCCTATAATCTCGGTCGCGTCGGCATCCAACGTGTATTCCTTTGTCCCATCCCTTTTCAAAACCCTTTCATTTATCTTATCCCGAACTCGATCCAACCCTTCCAACCCCAATTGCCCTGCCTTCGGATTCCCCATCCTCCTAAACCAATCTCCCACCGTATCGGGCTCTGGAATCTCATCTCGCCCAATCAGCTTCATTAAACCTTCCTCATTTTTAAGCTCCCTCAAATCCTCCAGGCTTCTCCCTCCCCCCTGCAACAGTAGCACCACTGTATCCACCATCTCTGAAGGATCAAAACCCCGATTGCTCCCAGGTCCCGGAAGATGCCGATCCGTCAGCTCTCTCAGCCCAATCCCGTGATTAAACTCCGCCATCAATGCCAGACCCCCGTGGGCTGTGAGTCTCTCCTTCGTCGCCTTTATCTTGAATGAAAAGATGGTTTGCTGTATCATCACTATCAACCTCCTTTTGGTCTTTTGGTTTCACCCAACAGGTGATATTTTATATCACCGAAACCTCAAGACCAAAAGAGGTTTTTTTTATTTTTTGGATTCCTATATCTTTTTCAGGGTGAATTATGTATTTAGAGACAAAAAACGATGTATTTTTTGGCAAACTATTGGTTATCCTCTGAAATGTTGGATTGTGGGGAGATTTTCAGGACGAAGTCACCATCACGCTTGACACTGTCTGTACACTTAAATTCTGACTTTCACACCTCAACCCATTTTCCAACTCTTCTTGGCTGGAGTCCTCATTTTTGAAATTGTCCAGCCTTAAAACATTTCCTTTATTCCAACAGAAATGTCAGCATTATGTCCATATGTAAAAAACTTTTATTCGATTTTGCTTAATTCTGAGAAATTCAAGTATGCAATTACATTATTTCTGGCCTTCGGACAGCCGGGGTCGTTACTCACCTGTTTTTTTCGCCTAATTTGTTTTCACCACCTTCACCATCTCCAGAAATTCCTCTTTGGTGAATATTCCCTCCCACCGCTGTTCTCTCCGCTGGATATCACTCTGAATCCTGCTTCTGTTCTTACCGAATCACCTTTACATTGGCAGCTTGAGGACCTTTGGGACCTTGAGTGACTTCACATTCAATTTCGTCCCCTTCGTTGAGGGATTTAAATCCTTCACTCTGAATGGCAGAAAAGTGAACGAATACGTCCTTTCCGTCTTCCATTGTTATGAATCCATATCCTTTCTTCTCATTGAACCACTTAACCTTACCTTTCATTTGTAACCTCCAGTGAAATATGATTCTGAATCAAAAGATTCTTTTTTCTCTTCGTCTCCCTATCCACCACCTTCACCATCTTTAAAAACTATTCCCTTGGGGAATATCCCTTTCTCCATCAGTAACTGGGTAACGGCTTCCTGTTGGACTGACTGGGACATGAGGAGTTCTTAAAAACACTTTAAGGGCTTTTCATCTATCACGAATCTCTTAAAAACTTCTGATGGCGTTGGCTCAGCGATCTGGATGGATGAGCTGCGCTTTGGTATGAAATATATAAGTCTATTACGGCGCGTCAAATCGATAAGTCTACGCTTCCACTCATTAATACATAAATCAATTTTTTGCTTTGTTGTATCCATAATCTTACAAAGCGAAATAAAATTCCCCATTCCCTTTTCAGAAACGGGGTCACGATTCATCTCCAGACCATACACCCACCCATGGGTTAGAGGTTGATAAAGGATGGCTTCAATTTCGATTGTAGTGTACTAAATCAGGAACGGGGTGTCAATGAGAATCGGGGAGGAAAAGGGGAACAGATAAGAAAGTCTTGAAGGAGGTCGAACCGATAAAAAGGAATGGGAAGAGGAGATTCCTCCCACTCCAGAAGCCAGCCCACTCCCCTCAAATGAAAACCACCTTGAGTATGTTATTGATTGATTGATGCTTGGCTCGGCACCGGCACCGGCTTTGTTAGGAGGCGTTAGGGGGTGAGGGAGGATGGGAGGGATGGTAGAAAGTGAGAAGGGAGAGGAGGCCGTAGAAAGCCTTATGTAATTTGAATTATTCTTAGAGACCACAAAAAACACTCAAATCTTTTCAAGCACTTAAAAATCCTAAATTCCGCAAATAACCAATGCCCAAAAATGGTTATTTCCATTGTTGGATCATGTGGTTATATGATCTTCGATAGAGGGATTTGTAATCAGCGGGTTGGCGGTTCAAATCCGTCCGTGGGCTCCATATTTGCCACCCTGTTAGGCCTTTTTCCTGAGTATCGTAGATTTCCTGCCCTCAACGCTTCGCGGCCACATCGTAGATGGAAAAAAGAGATTGATTGGAGCACATTTTCAGAAACTGGACCGTTCCTTCTATGATCGGGATACCATCCTCGTTGCCAAAGAGTTGCTCGGCAAGTACCTCGTTCATTTATCGGGCGGTCTGGAGCGCATCGGCAGGATTGTGGAGGACGAAGCATACCTCGGACCTCATGATCTCGCCGCGCATTCCGCAAAAGGGCTAACCAAACGGACAAAAGTCATGTTCGGCCCGCCCGGTTATGCGTACGTCTTTATGATCTACGGCATGTACTGCTGCATGAATGTCGTGACTGAGCATGAAGGACACGCGTCCGCGGTGTTGTTGCGGGCTGTCGAGCCGGTGAAAAATGTCGAAGGCCGAACCCAGGGCCCAGGACTGCTCTGCAAAGCGATGCGCATCGACAGGCGGCTCAACGGACACGATTTGGTCAGCGACGATTTCTATATCGCCGCTCCGCCGAATCAGGAACCTTTCACCATTGTCAGCCGGCCGCGGATCGGTGTCGACTACGCCAAACACTGGCGTGGGAGGCTCTTGCGGTTTTACATCAAAGGGAATCTATTCGTTTCGAAAAAATAGATCTCTCAGCAATTTTCACTTTATAAATCTCTTCTACGATTCTTAAGATTCTACGGACGCCCCCTCGACCCAGGTCTCTTCGACCCGGCCTTTCCTCCAAAAAGTTTCGGTCGACCAATCTTCATAAAATTTGTATAGTTCGATCACCAATCAACAATCGCGCAATCATCAATCAATTGGCGTGGCGGCACAGATATTTCTCAGCAAAGTCAAGGATAAAGATTTGACCCCATTTTCCCTGTTTGTAAATTCCTCTGGTAGAGGTATCTCCATTATTGACAGAATAGGAAGAAATGTTTTTGTTGGAAATTCAGTTGGGTTTGGTAATTTTCTTCTTTAAGGGATATTCAACCACGGAAGATAGTTCTTCTTTCAATGCCTCTGAACCTTCCTTTGGAATTACATTCAAATAGGGTGATATTCCCCTTCTGTTATTAAATTCAACCAGTCCAATTATCTCTCAGTCATTCGCTCCATTTAATTGAACAGCTAGCTATTCAGTTAGTATGCCAGGGTCCCTTGTGCCAGATTCGTTGGGTTGGTGTGATGCGGTAATGATGGAAGACTGCACCAGGAATTTTCGGCGTTTTACTTGGTTGGAATCATTCTGGTATTTTTTCCGAACAGATTGGTGTTTCACTGTTAATACCACCCGCTTGATCCAGCAGAAGAAGCGGTTTTTAAAAAAGTGTGACTTTTTCTACAGGCTCGTTATGCAGGCACCATCTGTGCAGTGAGACCTGAAAAGAAACCTTCCTCGGCGCTCTCCCTTTCGATCTTTCCAAAGGCACACTCCACAGCTGCCTTGACTTCTCCCAAATCAATGGGCTTCATCGCCTGATAGAAGATTCCCGCTCCCCGAAGACGTTTCACCAAGCCAATAGATTCTTCTGATGAGATGACAATAATCTGAATCTTCGGATTGATATTCTTCAATAAAGGGACGACATCGGAGGCATTTACCCCTTCGATCTCATCATCGATGAGAATGACATGAATATTCCCTTTTTGAATCCTTCGAATCATCTCACTCATCACCTTGGTTGTCTCCGTTTTATATCCCATTCCATGGAAGAAAGTGGAGAGCGATCGGGTCCAATGATCATCCTGATAGGCTATTAGTATTGTCTTCGATTTCATGGTCATCTTCCTCCTATTCCGTTTCTCCTACGTCACACGGATGAGGACCTCAGACGTTCTCGTAGGAGAGATGGCGGCTCCGATAAAGGAGGAGAGGAGGATGCCTGCCGGAATCAATTGAGCCAGGACCACAATAATCCCGAAGGTAAAGAAGAACATGAGACCAACAAGTCCTATTCCCCTCACCCCTCCCTTGTAAGCAATCCCGAAAGAGAACAAGGCGATCGACATTACCAGGACCAGACCGAGGATTGTTAAGATTTTTCTCATCTTCGTAGACATGGTGATCATCTCCTTTATTGCGTTTCCTCTACTTTTTGACCGCCACGGGCTCAGCACCTAGAACAACCACTTCCTCTTCGGCTCTCCTCTCCTTTTTCAAAGCCATGGTGGTTGCGGAACCAATGAAGCTGAAGAAGAGAATGCCCGCTGGAATCAATTGAAGAAGAACGATAATCGCTCCAACAATAAGGAAGATCCAGAGCATCGTCCCGCCTTCTTTTAGGCTGATCGACCTTGCAAATGCTGGAGAAGCCATGAGTGTAATCAATCCGACCATTAACCCTACCCTTAATCCTTTTTTTGCTTTTTCCATCTTTAGTTCCTCCTTTCCTTGAGGTTCAAACTAAATAAAGCATTTGCCGTGCCAAAGAAAAAATAATTGTATAACTATACGATATTATTTAATTTGTTACGAAACTATGATTTGTCAGGAAGGGGTATTTGAGGCTGAATTGAATATTCTTGATATACATATTCCAGACGAAAACGAGGTATTACTTTATAAGTGATTGAAATTATTTATTTTAAATAATTATAAAAATCATATACATCGAGGCGCAATAAAATAAAAAAATAATACGCTTTGATAATTGGCATTAGCCCCTTTTCAATACTTGTGTAATGCGATCCCGGTAATCCTGACCATTATCGTGATGTTTTTTAATACGAAATCAGGTCAGGGTTTGACATTACTGTTCCCGTTAAAATCTTCAGCACTGCCTTGGTTATCCATCTCAGGTAGCCAGTTTTGTAAGCTCTCTATGATCTGTCTTGCCTGTTTGGCTGAGGAAACATTAAATTTCGACTGGGGAACGTACTTTCCTCCCCGCTTCTGGTAGCGAACTACCCTGACCTTTTTGGGTCCCCAATCGCCCGCCCTTTTGTCAAACTCCTGGTACAAGAACATGATCGTCGACCACGCTCCACTGGTAAGGATTTCTTTCTTAAGCTGCCTTACCAGTTGCTGCCCGTTTTCGTCCATCCAGTCTATGGTGATTTCATCAACTCTTTCAGCCATTTCTTTTTCTTGGGTCCCCCTCTCTCTATGCTTTTGAGAGCCTTTTCCTTAGATGCTCGTAGAAGCATAACATATATTCAGATGAAATCGAATTCTCAGAAAAATTGGCACATTGGAGTAGTGTGATTTGGTAATGAGGGAAGAATAGATCAGAAAGTTTTTGGTTTTTACTTGGTTGGAATCATTCGGATATTTATGTGGGAAATTGGGGATTCTGGGTAAATACCATCCTTTTCTTCTTAACGAAGAATTAAACCATCACTCTCTAACTGAAATGTGCATCAGATGTGATCAAGACTCCTGGGAGTGTTGAAGACAAGGGAATAGAAAGGGGTCTTTGCGTCCATTATGAAATTCTCCTGGAAGCTCCTATTGGAGCAACAGATGAGGTAGCTCTAACCCTGAAGGAAACAATGGAGGAGGCTGGAAGGAGTTTTCTGAAAATCGTCCCGGTTCAAGCTGAGGTGGCTATTGTGGACAGTTGGGCAGAGAAATGACACCGGTTTCTATGAATCTCGATCCTGACTTTAATATAGGGCCAGTTTTGCCTTTGAATGGTCGGCGATAACACCTACGAATTGATGGTAGGAGGAATTACTAACCAACGACCCACCTGTCCCTTTTTAAACAGCGTAGAAACCCGGATAACTGGGGATAAAAAAGTAATGAGACGATCCCTCGCCCCTCTCTTTCTGGGTTTTAAGCCATTCAAATCATTCCGCTTTTTACATGGGAAATCGCCAGTTCTGGGTAAATATCATGAATCCAAAAACGCCAATTCCGTCGTTTTTCGTTCCTCCATATTTCCCTGAAAGAAGCAGACCGTTTCCTCGCAGATAGAGTTAAGGAAGTAAGGGACCACAGATGACCCGACTCGATGCTTGGGGAGAGGATGAGGTTAAGGATGGAGTGTTGGAGAACTTAATGATGACGACATCACCCAGCTTATTCAGAATTCCTGGCAGAACCTAAACTTTAAAGCCTGAAGGGGTGTTTTAATGGAGGCCACTCCCTCCTTTACCAGGGTTACCGTTGTTTCCAAAAATGTTTCTAATAACAAGTCACCCACTGTCCAGGTACCCAAATTGGATATCCATTTGGAGTTTGTGCCCAGTATCCTGGGGATCGACACCATCCAGATCCATAATAATATGGTCCCCAATAGCCCCAACCAGGACCATACCATCCACGACCTCCCCAGTAACCACGGCCATAACCATAGCCATGACCGTAAGCACCATAACCGTAACCACGGCCTCCACCACCGTAACCATGGCCTCCACCACGACCGCCTCCACCATGGCCACCACCATGTCCACTAGCAAAGACAACTGTGTTAAAAGAGACAATCATTACCAAAACAAGGAGAACAATCAAGAAAGTTTTCATGGTCTTACCTCCCTAATTCCATGTTATGCTACCTCCGCTACAATTTACCAAATTTTTTCCTCTTTTCCTCTAAGCCTCGATTAACCTTAATATTTAAGTCTTCAATTTATTAGACGTCTCATTTGAAAAATTATTCGATCCTTCTTCCTATTCTGTCAGGCTCGCGACAATGTTCTCATCAGATTTATCTACTGCCCGCTCTCACAGAAATATTGGAAAGGGTTCTTGAGAAAAGACCCTTCAGCATCAGTGGTGAACATGGGCTGAATCCCGTGGAAATCCAATAATGCTTCGTTCCCATTCTCGGCATCAACCCCTTTGCCTGATTCGATTCTCTAAAATAACCTGATCAACGATCTCACCACAGGAAATGCATCTCCATCCAAAAAAATCTTCAACCGGACTGTAAAACTTCTCATATGTCATAAGACCACTGCATCGATTGCATTTCATGGCGATCCTCCTTAGATCTTCATTTCTTCGGCGATTTGACCCTGCTATCTTTCAGCCTACTATAAAGTTCCTTCTGTTTCGGGCTGATCCTTATTTTCTTTGGTTTCTCTGCCCTTCTCTGTACCATTACTTTACTCCTCTCAAATCACTCAAAATTAAGATAATCATGGACTAAAAATATATCAACCAACATTCATGATTGGAATTACAATAAAGATAATCAGCCATTATATCAATAAGTTAGAAATGGGATTACTCGGATGTTTAGAGGAGATAGGGTGATTTTTCGGTCATGGTTTTGGCTGAATGCCTGTTTACAAAAAGACCAATAGCATTGATAATACGGACACAATCCTTACGTTTCACAGAGGTTTATGGAGTCCCCCGGAAAATACTCCTCAACTGGGAAGTTGTTTTAGAACCAACCCCCCCGTCATTCCGGCATGATGACATGGGACGGAAAAACGATGAATCCGGTATCTTAGAAAAGTGGAGTTGCGGTAAGGTTAGGATGTTATCAAAACATCTTTCGCAAAAAGTTTTCGGACCCTATCCTTTTTTGGGGGAGTTTCCTGAAAAGAAAAATAATCAGAAGAGTTTTTATTGGGTTTCGATTTTGACTTCTCCTTATAAAGGTTTTCGAGTCTTTGCTCCTGGCGGTCAGTTAACATTTGGTTTTGGTCGAAATCCCCTGATGCAGATTTGATAAACTGGTCTTCATCCTCAGTCAATTTATACTGGCTTAATCCTGACACAACCCATTCGAGCCTTTCTTTATTCATAATGACTTCTTTGCATCCTCGTACCCCAATTCTTCTTATTATTCTCCTCCGAACCCCCGTTTTTCCGTTGCCTCCTTCACCAGCAGATTCTTCCCCATGAAGTCTGTCCGGTTCAACATGGAAGCAGCTCTCCGGCCTTCCCATTGTGTGGACATCTCTACGAAGGCAATCCCTCTCGGTTGGCGGGTTTGCCTATCCTTGACAATCCTGACCGACATGACACTTCCGGCCTTGGAAAAAAGGGCTTTGAGTTCAGGTTCGGTTGCCTGGAAGGGGAGGTTCGCTACATAAACCTTCTTATTCATATTTCCTCCTTAGATACCTCCATTCTGTTGAAGCACTCCATACACAATAGTTTTTTGTAATCAGGCGGGGGAACCGGGCTAACAATCTCCTTCCCGCAACCCAAGCATAAAAATACGGGATGGGCCTCATCCACACTTATCTGTTTGCCCAGGAGTTCCTTCCCCCTTCAACTTTGATTACTTCACACCACCATTTCCTTGGCTCTTGTCCAATGCAATTACCATTTTAACCTTCATGTCGGCTTTTATGCTGATACAAAAAAAACCCACAAAGAAGCTGTTTGGAGTTCTTTGCGGGCTTTTCATACGTCCTAAAAAGGACTCTTTGCAACTAAATTCAATTTTATTAGATACTATTGTCTGCTAAATGTCAAGAAAAATAGGAGGCATAAAATCGTGAAGGAGTTTTTCACCGTTTATAAACTTGATTAAATGTTGGCAACAAAAAAGGCAGAACCATTTCTCACTCTGCCCTTGCGGAGTCCACGATATTGAGTTCGGTTAATTTCTTCTAAACATTCTTTTTAAGATCTCCAAACCAATTTTTTGGAGATGCAGGAGGTCTCAAGCGTTAGCAGCCATCACTTTGGGACGAGGTCGAGCCTTCACATCCCAGAATCTAAGAGGCTTGAGGATCATTTAGGTCAAGTGATTCATAATTCCCAATTACGGCGGTATCTATCGCGTCTTTCATAGTCCACTTTTCGATAACGTATTGCAGATCGAATTGACAATCCCCACGAGCTTAGGATGGGAATTCTCGAACCTTTCCACAGAGGTAGAAAGCCCCTGTAAAGATAGTTTTAAGAGTTGTGGATTCTTCTCCTTGCGTATTGCCTCGTGAATCGAAATTTCGGCAAAGCTGGTAATACTCTGAGTGTGTTCGGGGTGGGTCTTGGACAATTCGGAGACCTCGGTCTTCAAGGTAGAAAGGAGATTCAATAATTCTCTCTTTTTCCTGTCATTCAAGGATTGGGCCTCTTTGACACTCGCTTCAATTTTGGTAATTGTCTCCTGGATCATATTTTTATCCTTTCTCCCAGGCACCTAAGAAGGGAAACTGACGAAGGCCTCAGGGTTCTTCTCTGGAGGGGATCAGGTAAGGTCTTAGCTCCCCATAGTGGCTTTGGATTTTAGGCCCCCCGTGGAATGATGAGCATTCGCTTTTTGTTGGGCTGAATATACGAAAAAAGGAGTTGTATGTCAAGGGATGGAGAAGGGAGTCTTTGAAGGTGAGGGAGAACGAGAAGATCTATGGTCTGCCAATCCGAAAAACCAGTGTCTTAAATTTGTATTAAAACCGAATGGAAATGATTGAAATAGATCAAATAGACTGGAAAAGATAGAAAAGGGTTTTGCCTTACATTTTCATGTGCTTACGGGAAAACGGACCAAAATCAAAGGGTTGCAAAAATCATCCAAATATTATTTGTAATCAGCGGGTTGGCGGTTCAAATCCGTCCGTGGGCTCCAAAGAGATCTACGGCGCTGACCCAAGCGCATAAGCCTCCTATCCTTTAACAGGCAACCCTTCGAATCATCGAACAAAGATTTGACTCTATTTCACTGCTGTCCAAGAACGGTGGAATGAGGTGTAACGGTAGTTGATTTCATTGGACTCTTTGGCTAGCATTCCCCTCTTTCAAAATCAGGCTTACCGCAGAGTCGCGGAGGTCGCTGAGAAGGATCTTTCTTCTGACCCAATCGGGAGACGGCGATTGGATCAGAAACTGTCCCCTTCGAGCATAAAACCGGGACTCTTTAAAGGCTCTACAAGCTATTAAGGGCCCTATCCCAGAGTAATAGAAGCCTTTTTATTTGGCGGCCTCCCTTCGGCTTTGCTCAGGGCCTTGAGCTTGTCGAAAGGCTCACCGCCAAATAAAAAATCGGTTTCTCTGCGCCCTTTGCGTCTCTGCGTTGAGAATCCTATTTTGGACAAGAGTAACTCCATTCGTAATCCCTAAATCGTTTTGAGAGGTCTAACGATGATTCCTCTCCAAATGCCATTTGTACATCTTTGTGATATAATACTTCAGAATTTCCTTGACCTAGGGCACATTCCTTTACGGATCTCGAACGGAGGGATCCTTCAAGAATGAAACTCACCATATTTTCCAGACTTCTCATAGGATACTTTGCCATCTTCGTTTTAGTCATAGGAATAAACGCATACGCGATTGTCGAGATAGGTCGAATCAACGAAGTGACCCAATCTATTCTAACCGTCAATAATCAAATGATTGACCTTCGAACCAAACTTTCAGACATTATTTTCTCGCAGGTACGATACGAGAGAAAATTTATTATTTCCAAAGACGAGGCATTTTTCAACGAGTTTTTACAGCTCAAGGATGATTTTACCCGTTGTCTGAAAGAGATGACATCCATCGCAGATTCCTCTCAAGTGAAAACCACTTTGAGCAACATCAGCACCTCTTATCAAAAATACCAATCCTTGTTCCAGGAGGAATCCGACTATCTGAAGAGTGGCGCCAGATATCCTCACCGATCCTTCGACTCAGAAAAGAAAAGGGCTACAAGTTCTATCATGGATGAGCTCGAAAAATTAGAGACCCGTACGAAGCAGGATACCACCGATAAGATTAAGAGGCTACACAGAATTGGAACGGATTTGCGGCGAACGGTGATCGGTATGACAGGGGCCTTCTTGATATTTGGGATTGTTATTTCCCTGCTGATTAACAGAAGCATCACCCAACCCGTCTCTCTTCTGGGGGAAAAAACTAAGGATATTGGGAAAGGAAATTTTAGGGGGGATCTCAATATTTCCTCCCCGCCGGAGTTGGCGGAATTGGCAGATGCTTTCAATCTCATGTGTAAGAAGCTGAACGAATTAGATAAGATGAAGTCCGATTTTTTCTCTTCCATAACGCACGAACTCCGTACTCCCCTCACGACCATTAAAATGGCATCGGGTCTCTTGCGGGCGGGCGTAGAAGGGCCTCTTACGGAAAGCCAGAGAGATCTCCTGACTACACTTGAAAAGGAGACGAATCAATTGATCGGGCTTGTTAATTCCATATTGGACCTTTCCAAGATGGAAGCGGGAATGATGTCATTCCATCTCGAACGAAGGGACATTGGCCCTCTGATTGATCAAGCCCTTGAGGAGACAGGGCTTCTCATGGAGGCCAAAAAGATCGACCTCGAAACAAGGGTGACTAAGGAAATGCCAATTGTAAAGATTGACAGCGAAAAAATTCTGCAAGCACTACGAAATATTATCGGAAATGCCGTCAAGTTCACTCCGGAGGCGGGCCGCATCACGATTTCTGCCCGGTCCATCGACCACGGAGTGGAAGTTTCGGTTTCAGATACCGGGCCTGGTATCCCAGCAGAAAATCTCGTCACCGTTTTCGAAAAGTTTCAACAGGCACCCGTCAAAGGGTCGTCTTCCGTCAAGGGGACGGGCTTGGGTCTGGCCATTGCCAAAGAGATCATCACCCGCCATGGGGGTAGAATATGGGCAGAGAGCCGAGTAGGGCGCGGGAGTACGTTTATTTTTGTATTGCCGGCCTAATTTGCCTTTCACTATTCGGATGTGCAACCACCGAGCATGCGAGTTTGCCTAATGAAGCCCAAGCGTATGTCTTGCGCGGCCAGGCACTTCTTTCTCAAAAAAATTATGACGCCGCCCTAAGCGAATTCCAAAAGGTTCTTTCTCTTCCTCCGGACAAACCTTTAAAAGACGAGGCCCTCTTTGACACGGGTCTGGTTTACGCTCATTTCGGAAACCCTCGCAGGGATGTCGAGAAATCGGTCGAATTTTTCAAAAGGCTGATCGACCACTACCCGAAAAGCGCTTTGGCCGAGCAAGCCAAAATGTGGGTGGGAATCCTTGAGGAAAATGAGAGGTTGAATCAGGTCATTCAAAGGATGAAACAGGTGGATATCGAGATTGAAGAGATGAGAAGAAAGAGAACGCCATAAAAGGTTTTTTAAATAGACCCAACGTCAGGGAGCAGGTCGAATCACCCATGAAAAGAGCTCGGGCTCAGCTTTTTCGGCTGACCATAGCGAAGAAATTGCTCCTCGGATTTCTATCCTATGGAATTCTGACCGTGCTCATTGCAGTCATCGCCCTCTCTAACCTCCGACGATTGAATGAAATCAATAACCGAATTATAGAGCGTGACGTTCCCCTGGTGGAGATTACCGATAAAATGGTCGACGCCTTGCTGGCCCAGGAGCTCTACGGCCGTCGTTTCTTCATCCTCAGGAGTTCGGAAACGGAGGCTGCCCTGTTTTGGAAAAGAGGTGAGGAATTCAAAAAGCTCCTCCGACAGATGGGCCACCTTCCGGACGTCTCCAACCTGCCGCTCGACCGACTTCACACTCTTCACGAAGAGTATGACCACCTCTTTAGAACAGGGTTGGAGAAGAAGAGAGATTTTTCTTCTCGGGCCCTCCAGGATCGCGACGGGCAAATCAGGGAGAAGCAGGAAGAACTCGTTCAATTGGTGAGAAGGATCTCTTATGACGCCAGGAAGGACCAGAATGAAAAGAGTCTGGAGACCCTGAGTGTTGGCCATTCTGCCTTTTGGATGACCGCCGGATTGAGCATCGGCGCCCTCCTTCTGGGAATCTTCATTGCCATGGTCATTACCCGCAACATTTCCCATTCCATCAACCAGTTGACACTTTCCACCCGGGAAATATCGGGGGGAAAGTTTGACGACCTGCCCGAGGTTCGTAATCAGGATGAACTGGGAGATCTATCGCAGGCTTTCCAGAAGATGGCCCAGAGGTTGAAACTTCTGGAGGAGATGAATCTCGACGCAAACCCTCTCACTCACCTTCCAGGGAGCGTCGCCATCGAGAATGTCTTGAATAAAAGGCTGAAGGAAGAAACACCCCTGGCTTTTTGCCTGCTCGATTTGAGCCACTTCAAGGCTTTTAACGATCGGTATGGCTATGCCAGGGGAAACGAGGTCATCCGGGCGGTGGCCACAATTGTGACCGAAGTGGTCAAGACGCAAGGAAACGGAGGGGCTTTTGTCGGACATATTGGCGGAGATGATTTTGTCGTGGTCACTTCGCCAGAATGGTATGAGAAGATTTGCGTTGCCGCCATTGATTCCTTTGACAAAATGGTCCTGGATTTTTACGACGTGGAAGATCGGCAGCGCGGTTACATCCAAGGGGAGACCCGGCAGGGGCAGAGCGTATCTTTTCCGGTCATGACACTGGCCATCGCCGTGGTCACCAACCAACACCACCGACTCCAAAATCACGTCCAAATCGGGGAGATCGCTGCGGAGCTGAAACAATTTGCAAAGTCTTTTTCCTACAGTACGTTCGTAGTCGATCGACGCAAGGATGGCGTTTTCCGTCAGGAAGACTGAAGGGCTACAATGCTTCCTGAAGGAGGGGAAATTAGCGGAGGGGACATGGGTTCACTATTTCATCGAGTTCAGTCGGGTTGCATTTTTTTCCTGCTTATTTTCGCGGTAAGTTGCAGCTTGCAGGGGCTGAAGAAACCGGAGGGGGAAAAAGAATTTTTTCAGGAGACCTGCCGTCTGGAAAGGCTTACCCATAACCATCCCGATGTATCCGTTCGGGCACACTCTCATCTGAAGCTCGCCTTTCTCTACGCGGATTACAGAAATCCCCAGCTCAACTACACTCGAGCCCTTCAGGAAATGGAAATCTATCTCTCCCTGGCACCGGCCGACAGACAGGGCGAGGACTTTAACAACTGGCTTGCAGTCCTGCGGGAGATCGGGAAATTGCAGAAGGCAAATAAAGGCTTACGCGAGGAGGTGGGCAGTCTGAAGGAGACAATCGACAGGCTAAAAAGCCTCGACCGCCAGATGGAAGAGAAGAGAAGACTGACCAAATAAATGCCGAAAACGAGTGGGCGGTCCAAATCCCTTCATGGGCGAGAAAGGAAAAGAAGAGCAATCTCCGCAAATTAGGGCTGCTACGCTTGACCCCGGAATTCTCCATGTGGTTTGTGTGTCTCCGTCATTGGTCCTCGTTTGATCCAGGTTTCTTCCCCTTATAGGATTCAATTATCTTTAGCAACTCTTCAATGCCCACATTTCCACATTTAGCGCAGAGATAGAAGAGATGGAAAGTTCTTCTCCCAATCGTTAGAGCAACCCCCTGCAATCCTTCCTGCGTTTCACATTTCAAACAACATTCCCGATCTTCTATCATGTCAGTTTAGAACAGAAATCCCTTCCACCTCCCCTCTGATAAATATAGAAACATCCCTTTCGAGAAAAGGGACCCCCAATGATCTCCAGACCGGTGGATCAATTTCGGCATTCGTGTCAGAATAACGACTTTACTGCTTTGATCCGGACCGCCAACTCAAAATCATCATGGAAAGCAGCCTCCGTGAGTGGGATCAAAACTTCCGTCGGGTTTTTTCTCTTTATGACAACCGTAACCCTTGTGCTTTCGTCATTGACCCATTCGATCCACACCCCCATCACGACTCCCCATGAAACGGAACTCTCTCCGCTGCTCGTAAGCATATACCCCTCGGAACGGTGCTCTTCAACGGCGTCTGTTTCTTCCCAACGAAAAACCGCTTTTGCAATTTCCCAAGCCTCGTCGGCATTGACACGATATACCTTACTTGTTCCCTTGCCTTGCTCCTTTGATCGGACGACATCGCTCATGGTAGCGCATCCTGGGGCACATACCAATATGAGAAGACATCCCATGATTTTCACCCCACGTGCATTCATTTGGCGAACCTCCCTGCAATACCGACTCGTAAACAACTTCAAGGCTCTTGAGAACAACTCTGAGTGAATATGAGTTTAAAGGGTTTATAATGCAAGGTCAACAACAATTTAGGAGTTTGGGAATTGAACGGTGATGGCCTCTAAATTTCAAACCGACTCTGATCGTATCTTCCAAAGAATTCAGACCAACCCACTCGCGACAGTACAGCTCAAAATAATGAGCCCCCGGTAGAGCCAGGGGCTCACCTAAGTGCTAATGAGAACTCAGGGGAAGCCGAAGGGCTTCTTGAATTGGTGGAATACAGTATCCCGCCGGAGACTCATCCTGAAAAATCATGGTCCGATGGTTAAGTCATTTGACAAATGGGTCGTAAGATATTAAAAAGCGCAAATTTGTGCGGAAGAAAAATATACTCTTAGGAGTTTCGTATGAAGTGTCACCGTTGTGGCAGTACCATGGTCTATGAAAGATTCTACGGCGCGGATGACCATTTCTCAGGATGGAGATGCATCCTATGCGGGGAGATCATAGATCAGGTGATTTTGGAGAATCGCCAGACAAAAGTTGAAGAACAAGACAGGGGGAGAACGAGGGAATAGAATAGCTGACGAGGAGGACTTTCTCCGTCGATTTTTGCCTCGGGAAGTTCCCGCTCTCCGCCCGTTTCGAATGAAGACTTCGGTAAGGCCAGCTTTCCCAAAATCCTAAGAAACCGGTTTTTCGTGTGATCGGCTATCGCTGCCAACTCTTTCTTTCCCTTTAGGCCCCTATGAGTCATTTTCCAATTGTTTCTCAATAAAAAAGGGACCAGTCAGAGGGGGGGCCAATGACTGATCCCTGCCAGTCCATCAAAGAGGTACCCTTTGATGTCCTGGTTTTTCTTATTCTATCACAAAGAGGTGTTTTTATCACGAATATCACAAAAAAATTAGGAGAAGGTTAGAACTGAATTAAGATTTCTTAATACTCCAACGTGCTCTTCACATGACCTTGAGCTCGCCTTGCAATCGCATGGGACAATTCTCTTACGATAAAACGGAAGTGACTCAGGATTTTTGTGAAAATCCATTCCACTTCACCTCTCGTTAACGATAATCGGAATGGTAGGAAATTTCATTTGAATTGTCATGAATGATCACGGGTTTGCAACAATGGATGTGATAGGAGGGTTTTAGGCGATTTGGTACGAGTCTTGCCTTTTAAAAAGAGAGTCATCATTCGTCGCGCAGGATCAGGCATAGAACGAAGGACGAGAATCCATATTTAATGCTCAACGGAGAAGCGAATGAGAAGCCTTCTGATTAACAAAAACATATCCCTCTATTACTGGCTCAGAAAGAGAATTGGGAAGACAATCGCCTTGGAGGTGGCAAATGTGATCGAAAGGGTTATTCTCATTTTTGGAAGGGAACGGATACCCTACCGAGGAGTTAGAATGCGAAATAAAATCAGGCAATTAGAACTAATATACAGTATCAAGAAGAGTATTCTGATCTGGAAGGTTATGAATTACACCCATTTCATAAAATAAGAACCGCCCCTCTCCAGACGATCTGACCTGGCAAAAGCTTCGTTCCAGAATTAATCATAGCGGAGTCTCTCTTTGAGAGAATGGGATAGACGAATTTTTGAAGATCGGCGCAAACAACCCACCCCTGCTCTAAGCGGGTTCACCGTAAGGGGCCGAAGAAGGGGCTTCCGAAGAAAGGAAGAAGAGAAGAGGGGTGGGTATATAGACCGTTACGGTTCGGGATTGCTTTTTCTAATCGTTTTAATTGTGGGACTCAATGTGATGGATGCATGGTTGACAATGACCATTTTGGACAATGGCGGATGGGAGACGAACCCCGTTGTCTCCTCTGTCATCCAACTCTACGGGCATAGATTTTGGATTTGGAAATTTGCCATTGTCTCTGTCCCCTTAATTCTATTATGCCTTCACAGTAAATTCAGGTTGGCCGTACCTGCTATTTGGGCCATAAGTATTTTCTATATGCTCGCTGTCTTATTTCAGATTTTACTGACTATTTGTTGATGACCCAGAAATCCTGGGTGGTCAATCGTTCAGGCTTAGGATCGTCGCTGACCTCTGAAGCGTGTTTAAAAAATGGAACGGAGGGTTAGAACCGTGGTGGCTTATGAATTTTACTGGCTTGATTCAACAGGGCAGTACCAGGTGGTCGGAGTTCTGCCCGAAAGGAGAAAGGATCCCGAAAGAGTAACCCAGGAGTCCATTATGAACTGGGGAATAAATTTTTTCGCCAAGGATTTAATAATCAAAGCTATGTTTTTCATTCAGGTAACCATCGATGACCACACGGGTCGAATTTCTCGGCCGATTCCGTTCTCTGTAATCCGGAAGGAGGTTCCAAAGTAACTCTGTATTCGACGAGAGGAGTGCAAAGGCAGGGTCCAAAGGGACTCTGCCTTTTTTTGTTGACATTCTCAACATCGAATCCGTTGTTTAACGACGAGAAGTGAAAGATATCACTCGGGAAAATCGGTTTTCTTCAACGGATATCCAAAAGGCCCTTCACCCGATTGATTTTGCCCTCGATCTCTCCTTGACGGCCGATCATGATGCGCTGGGCCATAGGGGATCCAGCGCCGTGGACAGACTCAATCAGATACGCAACCGCCCCTGCGCCGGCAACGATATTCTCGATTAAACGCAAAACCTTCATCCGATCAACGACATCGATCCCTTTGACTGCGGCTAAGTATTTCTTAATATAGGGCCCGGCTACGGGGTCATCCATGTCTTGGGCCGAGGGCATCGTTCCGAGTAGCCCTCCTGCAATATCTGTGGCCAAGCGGGCCAACTCAAACGGAAACCGGGTCACGTTAAGTTTGCAGACATTAGCCAGAAGCATATCCACTTCGTAGTTTCCCGCCTTTGTTTGATGTCCTAACGCCGAGCAGGCAATCCCACAAGCAAACATCGTCTCATTAAGGTGAATCATCTCGATAATCTTGTCCCGGATGTGGGAAGCGCTTTCCACGCCGTTCATGCGAGCGATCAAGGCCGTCGCCCCGATGAGAACGTCGCCAACTCCAACCTTGCATCCGCCGTAACTCTGGCGATGATAAGCTGCAAAACGCTCCACCAACCTTCCGGACAAGCCGATTTCACCGTTCAGAAATACGCGCTCGTTAGGAACAAACACATCATCAAAAACCGCCATCACCTCCTGACCGCCGAAGGCAGGATTACCGACATCCAGCCGATTTGTTCCCTCCAGCTTTCGCGTGTCGCTGGCCTGTCGGCCGTAAATGTACTTGATCCCCTTGGTGTTGGTGGGAATGGCAAAACAGATGGCCCAGTCCTCC
Organism: uncultured delta proteobacterium; assembly: GCA_963765435.1. Classification (GTDB taxonomy): domain Bacteria; phylum Desulfobacterota; class BSN033; order BSN033; family UBA1163; genus UBA1163. The sequence continues at coordinate 109,879 of CAVXWK010000001.1, read as the reverse complement.
TCCCCCCGGACCAGGTTTGTCGTGGGCATGACGATGATTTCATGGGAGTTTACCATGCCCGTCTGATGTAGCTTGGCACCGCGCACGATCACTCCGTCGCGTTTTCGATCCACCACTCGCAAGAAAAGGTCTGGATCGGGTTGATCCTTCGGGCGTTTGCCCCGATCGCCCTTTGGATCGGTCATGGCCCCATCCACCACCAGATCCTCGATTTGAATTCCGGTCCAATACTCCCGAAAACGTTTATGGTAATTGGTATCATGCTCCTGATCGCATTCATAGGTGACGCTGAAGACCGCATTGGCTGCATCCATGCCAACACATCGTTGGAAGCAACATCCGGTGATGTTCCCACAGTGTCTCTGCATCAGCACCTTTTTCATCAGGTCCTCGGGGCTTTGGTGCAGATGGGTGAAACGATTAATCTCTTCCCCTGATAAGGAGGACTTTACCCGGAAGAGGCTTCGAGTCTCATCATTGTAAGCACAGTCGAAAGTGGACGCCACAGCGCGCACTGAGGGCGTGATCAATGGATGGTCGGGCAAATCCTGGGTTTCCTTGCCCATAACATTAGCCTCCAGTCCAAGAGACTTGAGCGAGGCTATATATTCGCTTCCTTTTCTAAGCGCCATCTCTATCTCCTTTCCATTTTCTGTCTCCTTACAAGGTTGACGACGAGATCCTATCCTGACCGGTCACCACTGCTAAAACCACAGGAATCCTCGATCTTGGACAACAACTTTTAAATGCTAACCTTTTACAGAAGAGATTTCCACCGGGGCATCAGGGATTGATTCATATCGGAGAGAAGAACCAACGCTGCCCCCTGTGATTTCACGGGAGAAACCCATGAGAGTCTTTTGAATGAGCGGCCTGAAGTTATTCCGAGGGATGATCCGTAACGGTCTGAGGAAAGGGCGGGTAGGAATTATGCCTTCTCTGCTTCGCCTCATACATTGCCTTGTCAGCATGGCTCACCAAAGAATCAACATCTGTACCGTCATCGGGATAGATGGCAATCCCGATACTGGCGCCGATACAAATCTCGTGGCCATCCATGATAAAAGGCGCTTGGAGGACATCCTGAACCTTTTGAGCAACGCGAATGGCATCCTCCACCTGATCCGTATCAGGCAATAACAGCAAAAATTCATCGCCCCCCATGCGGGCGACCGTATCGCTTTTGCGCACAAGGTCTATCAGTCGGTCGCCAACAGCACACAATAACCCGTCTCCTGCATCATGGCCCAGCGTATCGTTGACTTCTTTGAACCGATCCAAGTCAAGGAATACCACGGCCAGCTTTTTGTGGACGCGCTGGGCTTGGGCCTTCGCCACGTTGAAACGGTCTTTGAACAGCATCCGGTTGGGCAGGCCGGTCAAAAGGTCATGGGTAGCCTTGTAGGCAAGCTCCTCTTCCGTCCGCTTACGCTCGGTCACGTCGGACAACATCACAATGACCCTCCCATCGTCTAAGAAGGTCAGCTTGAACTCTATCTCTTTTACCTGCCCGTCTTTGCGAACCACACTCCAGACTCTATCGCCCCCTCTGCGAAGAGCAACATCCTCCTTCCACAGGGCGATTGCCTTGTGCCGGTATTCCGGATCGGGATAAGCCTTGCGGAACCATTCTCTCCCGTTGGGCACATCGTTGAGGGTGTAACCGGTGATGGAAGTAAATTCGGGATTAACATACAAGAACGTCTCATCCGTATTGATCAAGAGCGCACCATAGGGCTCTTTTTGCAAGATGGAGAAAAAGGTTTCCCGCTCCTGCTGTAATATTTCCTCAAATCGCTTGCGCTCGGTAATGTCCCTTACGATCCCTCTGAACCCTACCGGACACCCTGAGGAATCTTTCTTTAATGAGATGGATGCCTCGACGTATCTTTTAGTCCCATCTTTTCTGATGAGCTCATTATCAAATCCTCTCCCGGGTTCGCCTGTCCTGTAGACCTGATTAAAGGCTTGAAACAGTCTTTTCGCATTCTCTTGGTCTGTGTACCGCCGGTTATTCATGCCCATCAATTCTTCTTTGGGATATCCTAATATTCGGCACATCGAGTCGTTGAAAAAGGTAAAACTTCCCGCAAGGTCCACTTCATAATAACCTTCTTCGATGTTTTCAATAATGGTCCGGTATTTCTCCTCACTCTGCCGCAATGCCTCTTCTACCCGCTTGCGTTCGGTGACATCCACCATAGTCCCTAACACTGCAGGCCTTCCATGATAAATCGTGCGGGAGCTGAAGACCTCAACGTTCCTTATTTCTTGACTTTTCGTGGCAATTCTAAACTCATAACGGATGAAATCTTCTTCACCTTTCATCCTTTTTCCAATGCTTCCCTCCACGGTTGACCAATCCTCCGGTAAGGTCGTTTGCTTTGGTCCCATTTTATCGATCATTTCCGCAATCTTATAGCCGTGTATCTCCGCACCCAGTGGATTGACATATTTGAATAAGCCATCCTGTATCAAATAGACACCAACGATTGAATTCTCGACCAAATTTCTGAACTTGCTCTCGGATTCGAGCAGAGCCTCTTCCATTTTCTTCCGCTCGGTGATGTCCCGCCCTATCCCTCTAAACCCTATCGGTTTACCAGATGCATCCTTTCGTATCGAAACAGATGCTTCAACAACTCTCCTGCTCCCATCCTTTCTTATGATTTCGTAGTCATATCCTTTGTGAGGTTCCTCTGTCCGGTAGACTTGATTAAAAGCTTGAAACAGTCTCTTAGCAGTCTCACAATCTGTATACTGCCGGTCATTCATGCCTATCAACTCCTCTTGAGGGTAGCCAAATATTCGGCACATGGAACTATTGAGGGAGGTAAAGTTACCGGCAAGGTCCACTTCAAAATACCCATCCTGTATGCTCTCAAGAATATTTCGGTATTTTTCTTCACTCCGGCGGAGTGCCTCTTGGGCACGCTCGTGCTCGCTTGCTAACGCTTCTAATTCAGCGACCCGTTGATGCGGTTCTCTCATTTCATGGATGAGTTTATCCTCTATTTTGTTTCTATCTTTCATTTCTATTCACATAATCCTCATAGTCCTGGTGGACCTCGCCCAGCATTGAGATAAAAATGCCTGAGATCATCTTGCAATTTCGGTGCCTTGCGGATTTTCTATCCTTTTAGTAAAATAACTATTTGAATTGATAAGGGTTTTACCCCACCTAAAAAGCACAAAGTATTGGACGATAAATGACGCTTTTTGTCAGTTCTGATCGTATAAGTAGTTATCGTTATTCAGGATTACGTGACACCCGGCTGTGTCCCTTCCTACTGATTCAACGCCCTATCCCATCGCTTGAATTTTTAGTTTTAGTTATTAATTTTATGTTAGATAGGAGGTATCAGTAGTGTCCCAACGTTGAGAGATTACTTTCCTGTAACAGAAAGAAAATATTTACTATTTTAGAAAAAATGGTTTTTATCGATTTGAACTCCAAATCCCCTAAATGCCATACTCCTTCCATCTCAAGGAAGGAGCTAGCGGCTTATGAATTCCGGCAAAACCATTTTCTCCCAACTCATGGGATTCCTGCCTGTCTACGAATTCCGCCAATGCGTCAAACGATATCGGGGCAACTACAAGATCAAATCCTTTTCCTGCTGGGATCAGTTTCTTTGCATGGCTTTTGCTCAACTCACCTATCGCGAAAGTCTCCGAGATATCCAAGCCTGCCTCCGGGGCAATCACCAGAAACTCTATCATATGGGCCTTCGAGGAAAAGTTTCCCGCAATACCTTGGCTCATGCCAACCAAGTCCGCCATTGGCGGATCTATGCCGATTTTGCTCAAATCTTGATTACCCAAGCGCGAAGTCTTTACGTCAACGAAGACTTTGGTGTCGAGTTGAAGCAAACGGTTTATGCCTTCGACGCTACAACAATCGACCTTTGTTTATCTCTCTTCCCCTGGGCCCAATTTCGTCAACACAAAGGAGCGATCAAACTTCATACCCTACTGGATCTGCGGGGCAGCATTCCCACTCTGATCTTCGTAACTCATGGCAAAGTCCACGAGGTCAATCTTCTCGATGAACTCTTCGTAGAACCGGGAGCCATTTACATTTTCGACCGAGGCTATCTGGACTTTGCACGTCTCTACAAGATCCATCAGGCCAGTGCCTTTTTCATCATCCGGGCCAAAAGCAATTTTCGTTTCCGGCGGATTTATTCTCAACCAGTCGACAAGTCGAAGGGAGTGCAAGCCGATCAAATCATCGAACTCCATGGCTTCTATGTCCACAGAGACTATCCCGAACGACTTCGCCGGATTCGCTACTTCGACGCCGAGAAAAACAAGAGGCTAATTTTTCTAACCAACAATTTTGCATTACCGGCCTTCGCGATAGCCGAGCTTTTCCGCTGCCGGTGGAAGATCGAGCTATTTTTCAAATGGATTAAACAGCATCTCCGGATTAAAGCGTTCTATGGAACCTCAGAGAATGCCGTGAAAACTCAAATTTGGATTGCCATCAGCGTTTATGTTGACCCCTGATGTCAATAGTGGACACGAAGCGCTCTCTCATGCTGCAAGTTGCCTTGTATAGAACTGCCGCTCATAGACAACCGGAGAAAGGTACCCCAGCCGTGCTTGCCGTCTTTGCCGATTGTAGAATACCTCGATGTATTCCGTGATCTCCCGGATGGCCTGCTCTCTCGTCTTGAAGCGACAGTGATGGACAAGCTCATTCTTGAGCGTACCCCAGAAGCTCTCCATGGGAGCATTGTCGTAGCAGTCGCCCTTCCTGCTCATAGATGCTCTCATCTTGAACTGATCCACCAGCTTCCGGTATTCATGGGCGCAGTACTGACTCCCACGATCCGAATGGTGAATCAGGCCTGCTCCGGGCCGTTTGGCTGCCACGGCTCTGAACAGAGACTGGCTCACCAGGTTCTTGGTGAGACGATTGCCCATGGCATATCCAACGATTTCTCCCGTGCAGAGGTCCTTATGCCCTGCCAGATAGAGCCAGCCTTCTTCTGTGGGGATATAGGTAATGTCGCTGACCCAAACCTCGTTCGGCGTCGTTGCCTTAAACTGCTGATTGAGCAGATTCTGTGCCACAGGCAGAGCATGCTTCGAATCCGTGGTGGCCTTGAACTTCCTCTTCTGCTTACACCGTAACCCAAGCTTCTTCCTGATCCGTCTGATCCGGCAGATCCCGACCTTTACACCCTGTTCTTTGAGCTCATGCTGTAATCTCTCTGGACCGCACGTCTCACGGGTCCTCTTGTGGGCGGCTTTTATCTCTACTTCCAGCCTTCCCTCTTCCAGGACACGTTTGGAAGGCTTGCGCCTGAACCATTGGTAATAACCGCTCTTGGATACACGCAGAATACGGCACATCATCCCAATACAATACTTGAATCGCATTGCTTTCATGATCGCGTACCTGGCAGCGACTCCTTCGCAAAGTACACGGCCGCTTTTTTTAATATGTCTCGCTCCATCCTGGCTTCTGCCAGTTCACGCTTCACCCGGGCAAGCTCCATCTCTATTTCCGTAAGCGGCCTCTGGTGCTTTCCAACCTCCTTAAGCTTGCCTTCTCTGCTCGCCTTAACCCAGTACCGTATTGTCGAGGCCGCAACCGATAACCGACGCCCCACCTCCGGTATCTTTAATCCGCCTTCTGTTACGAGCTTCACTGCTTCCTCTCGAAGTTCCTTCGTGTAGATTGCTCTCGGAATCCTTTCCATTCTGACACCTCCGTCTTTAGTATTTTACCTCAACTTTGGTGTCCACAAAAGTCATCTTACCCCATGTCCTTGTTGCCATCGTCAAAAAACAGCTTAAGGTGGATTTGAGTCTCTATACCATGTTACAGATTTTAAGTGTGACTCTCTTTGAGAAAACTCCATTATTACAACTACTTTCACAAATTGATCCTAAACAAACTGAGAACGATTTTCCCAACCAGCTAAAATTATTCAAATAACGTTGGGACACTACTGAGGAGGTATATAAAATGAAAAGAATAGACAAAAAAACAAAAGCGAGAAAAGCAAAAACCACTGCCCCTGCTTTGTACGACTGTTGCTGGTATCAACCTACTTCCAGTGACGTTTGCTGTGGTGGGGTTTGCTGCTGCTGATAGGCTGTGAGAATCCGCCTTGCAATCGGATGATTTGCTTTGGTTACGCGGGCCGAGATGATTCGAAGGGCGGCGTGTCATTCATCTATCTTGGCGCGAGGTTTTGGACCGCAATCCTGCATGCGTCTTTCACCGCTTCTGCCCCCGCGTAATCTATTTCCACCATCGAACGGCCGAGGACTTCCCCGGTCTCAACATCGATAATTTGTACCTACAACAACCAGCGAAGGATGCTAGGGTAATAAACATTCCCCACGACGACGGCTTTGACACCGAACACCTTGCCGATCTCTCTTCGGGTTGCCTCACTTAGCTGGTCGGCATAGAGGCTTTGCTCCTCAAACATCTCCAATACCTGTTTTCGCTCAACCAATGTTATTGATTGAAATTTCTTATGGAAGAACTGGGCGAAAGTATCAGCAGCTTCACCTTTTGTGTCACCCTTAAAGGGCAGGATGGCAATTTTTTGGTACTCTAATGTCTCCTTTCTGATAAAACCACTCCCGCTCGATGGGGGCACCCCGCCCGTGAAAGAACAACCCGTGGCAAAAATAGAGGAACCAAACAATCCTAAAGTGACAAAACTGAAAACCAAAAATCGTTCAAAGTCCATAGCTAACCTCTTCTCCAAAATTAATCATTTCGTGGAAATAAATCAATTTATTAACCCGGAAATGTGAAGACCTTGAAAATACGGTAGGGTAAAATGGGAAAGACTATATTAATAAAAAAGGGGGCATTACTGCCCCCTAAGACTTTGAAAGCCCAAACTCTCTTATTGACTGACTACTTTTTTAGCTTCACAACATATTTAGCTAAGGCTTCGCCATTTCTATCCATGGCGTATTCCACAGTATCATTAGCACCCGTAGAAGTAGTCCTCAGATCGGTTTCATAGATGACATTGCCGTTTTCCTTGTCAATGAACTTGTAGTGGGCAGCGAAGGCGGCCGAACCGAGATGACCTCCGACCCCTGGTATAAAGGACCGCCCTACACGCCCCCCCACAGTGGGAGGTGTCCACTCCTTGACTTCTCCCATTATGATGAGGACTTTTTTCCCAGAAGTGGTTGCTTTGCTTCCCTTTTCGCCTTCCTTAATGACCGTATCAAACAGCTTATTGTTTTGGTTATACCTCTGAATCTGATAAACCGCCTTCTCAGCCATCTGCATGCCTGCTGACTCAGGGGCTGGCGAACCGGAAGGAACTTCAAGGTCCTTTACGATCACCGCATTATAATCTCTGAGAATAGCCTCTGCTGCCACCGTCGGGCTACTGGCTCCTAAAACCACCCCCAGCAACAAGAGGATCGCAAACAAATTTCTCATCTTCATAAATCTTCCTCCTTTAAATGAATTGCCCCGTATTTTAATCTATACTCTTCCCTCCCGTCAATAGAATTCATGATTTTATTGTATGACCATGGATGCTCACCCTAGTTCCTCTGTGCGAGGTGATCTCCGTGGAGGCAAGAAACACCAAATCCGTTAATCAAGAAGCTCTCTCTATCTGCCGGGCCCCGGCCATTGCTCTTAATTCCTCCATCGCTCGGCGAATTTCATCAGTTTGGCCGTGGGATCTGGATAGAAGGGCTTCGATCGTGGCCAGCTCATCCTGAACATACTTCAGCGCCTGCTTCTTCATCCCATCGATGGCTTTGTTGATCCGATCCTCCCATTGCGCAGCCAAGCGGGAGATGTTTACCACCACGATGTTCGGAACCTGGTTTAAATAATGCCTCTCAAAGAGACGGCGAAAAATGAACATGGGGATCAGGAACCAGAATAAGTTGAGATGAAAGTCAAAAGTTCGGCCGATCCGGATGTCCGGCTGGTTTGGTTCGGCTACCTCGATCTTCCACTCCGCTTCTGCAAGCCGCAACCCGAGCACCTTCTCGATGTTTTCGTTCAAAACAGTCCTAAAAGCTTCCAAGGTTCTGGAGAGACCGGCATGGGCTTTCTTAAGAGTTCCAAAAAAATGTTTGTGTTCAGCCTTGGAGATAAGGCTGATCTCTTCGGCCATCGTTTCCTTTAGCCAATTCTCAAACTGAGAAGTAAGCTTCGAGAGATTTCCCCTCCAGGATGGCATCTCCTCAAGCAACATCGTCGCCATCTTTTTCTTAAGATAAGGCTGATGAAATTTTTCCAGATAATTCTGGATGATCTCACGGGTTTCCGAGGAATATTCCCTGGTGATGAGGGTAATTTCCTGACGAACCAATTCATAATTTACTTTTTCATCCAGAATCTGCTTCCGCAGCTGCTCGCGGTCGAGATCCACCTGCAGGGATGTCTTTAAGGCAATCTCCAGGTAGCTCAGACATCCCTTTACAAGGGACTGGATCTTATGCCGAAGAATCTTATTAAACTCGTCCTGCCGGTTTATGGAGAGGGGCCGGAAGATTTCGCTCTCCACCCTTTCTTTCCATTGTTCGGTCTCCGATCGAGTGGAGTAAAGGAAAACAGGAAATGCTTCGTGAAGCTGTCGTTGCAGTGTGGTTTGTAAAAAATGGACGACTTCTTCTTGCTGCTCGTAAGAGAGAAGATCGGTCTTAGTGAGGAGAAGAATAATTTTAGGGGTATGCTTCCTTAAATCCCGAATGAGCTGCAAGTCATCTTCTCCCAGAGGGCGGTCCGAACTGATGGCCAGCAGAGCTGCTCCAACCTCCGGGAGCCAGTTTTCCGAGGTCTGCATATGGTATTTAAAAATACTCCCTAGGCCTGGGGTGTCCACTAACCGCAGCCCGGCATACTTTTCTAAAGAAGGGAGTTCTATGTCGACCAACTCCACGTTTTTGCGGTTGGCAGGGTTTTGGGCCTCCGAGGTAAATTCTTCAATCGCTCCGATGTCCACCTCGGCCTGCTGGCCGTCAAAATGCCGGACAAAGACTCTCTCTCTTTCTCCATATTGCAAGCGGGTGATCGTGGTGGTAACGGGGATGACTCCAACCGGGAGTATGAGTTTTCCGATCAGGCTGTTCAGGAAAGAACTTTTCCCGGACTTAAACTGCCCCAGGATGGCCACATCAATTAGTCGATCTTGTTGGAGAAGATTTTGGCACGCTTCAATCTGGCGATTCAGCGAGGCAATATGAAACTGATCGCAGATCTCCTGAATTTGGGACAGCAGAGCTTGATAGGTATGTGTGAAAGAATCAAGGGGACCATCTTTTTTTATCGCTAAGTCCATAAAAAAAACTCCTTCAGGTTCTCCCTGCAGGAGTCATCAGCCTCAACGGCGGTTATTGGGTGAACTCCATCACCTTTAGTAAAAATATTAGGGCAGAAATCTAAAAAAGTCAACTTTCATTGAATATTCATTTCGTTCTCCTCCTTTCCTCATCCTGTCTCGTGAATACCACACAAGTTATTCTATTGAATCGGCCTAATTGTTATGCCAAAACTATGCGTCGGCCGTTACAGACAAGAATGACTCAGGTAGAAAATACATTGTTTTGGCGGAAAGACTTGTGTATCATAAAGGTAAATTGGAAGGATCATGAGTCGGTGATAAATATCCTTATGGAATCGCGGGAAAGATACAGGAAACAGGGAGGTCAGCTTCTTCGGCAGCATCTTGGGAGGGAAAAATGGTTTCAACGATTAAGTCGGTTCATGGACGGGAAATCCTTGACTCGCGGGGAAACCCCACGGTCGAAGTGGAAGTTTTGCTGGAAGGGGGAGCTTCGGGCCGGGCGGCTGTCCCATCAGGTGCGTCTACTGGCGCTCATGAAGCTGTCGAACTCCGCGATGGAGATAAAGGTCGTTACCGGGGCAAGGGGGTGCTGAAAGCAGTCGAGCACGTCAACAAAGAAATTGCTCAAGCCTTAGTCGGCCTCGACGCTCTCGATCAGTCAAGCGTAGATCAGGTATTGATTGAACTTGACGGAACCACAAATAAAAGCAAGCTTGGCGCAAATGCTATCCTTGGAGCGAGTATGGCCGTTGCGCGCGCCGCCGCGAATGGGATCCGACTCCCTCTCTACAGCTATCTTGGAGGAGCCGCCGCAAGGATCCTGCCAGTGCCCATGTTCAACATCCTCAATGGAGGCGTCCATGCCAACTGGCAGGGAACAGACTTACAGGAATTCATGATCGCTCCTGTCGGGGCGCCCAGCTTCCGTGAGGCTTTGCGCTGGGGAAGTGAGACCTATCACTCGCTGAAAAACGTTTTGAAAGAATCTGGCTACTCGACCGGGGTTGGGGATGAAGGAGGTTTTGCCCCAGCATTGAAGAAGAACTCCGAGGCGGTTCAGCTGATCCTAAAAGCCATCGAGAAAGCGGGCTATCGGCCAGGCGAGCAGATCGTCATTGCGCTTGACCCTGCTTCCAGTAGCTTCTACGAAAATAGATACTATCACCTTCGGACGGAGGGCCGGAAGGTGACCTCGGCTGAGATGGTCGAAATGTACGATGAATGGACCAAAAAGTTTCCGATCATCGTCTTGGAAGACGGACTGGCTGAAGACGATTGGGATGGCTGGAAACTGCTCAACAAAAAATTGGGCAATAGGATCGAACTCGTAGGCGACGATCTCTTCGTTACTAACGTTAAGCGCATTGAGCGTGGCATCGCTGAAAACGTTGCTAATGCAGTGCTCATCAAGCTCAATCAGATCGGGACCCTGACCGAAACCATTGCTGCAATCGAGATGGCCCGCAAAGCCCAATGGGGAGCCATGATATCACACCGCAGTGGCGAAACCGTGGATAGCTTCATCGCCGACTTCACCGTGGCAATGGGTACCGGTCACCTCAAAACAGGAGCGCCCTGTCGCGGTGAGAGAGTTGAAAAATATAACCAACTGCTGCGTATTGAAGAGGAACTCGGGGATTCGGCTATCTATGCTGGCCGAAAGGCTTTCGTGCGGTGAACTTTTGCATTTCAACGCCGAACGAACATTACCAGATCTCCTTCTCCTTCATGTCCCGGCTCAATTTCCGGTGACAGAAGGGACAGGGCCTCCCTTCCTGGACAAGAACCTCTTTCATCATTTCGATCAACTCTCTGTCCTCTAAAATCTGTTTCACAATATGTGGATGGGGTCTCCGGTCAAACTTGCGATAAGGGAAACTACTTTTTCCGCTCATTTCCTTACTCCTCACGTAGATGACATCTGCCATTCAGTGATACGGGTGGTAAACACGCGATCCCTCCCAGTCCCAAAACAACTAAAAGCATGACGTATCATTATTCACCCGTGCACCGTTCTCTCCCGGCAAGCTCTCTGAACGTGATCTCGTTCATTCTCAGTGGGTAGCCCCCTGTAACCTCAGCCAGGTTCTTGATTCGGCCTTCACTCCAACCCAACCGATGTCCCCTCGATAGTTGTCTATAGAACTGGACCACGTCCGATGCGCTGAGATAGTGAAGCTTAATTAGGATTGACGGGTTCATCCAGACACGTAACCGAAAAAGGCCATTCGTTGGCAAAAAACTCTCAACAATCGAGACAAATTGGAATCGTTTTTCCCATGTGAGATATCGGATCAGGTCAAGCTTCTTGGCGGAGAGTTTCGAGACGTTGTCCAACACAAGGACATGCTTCCTGTGATCCTCTAAGGCAAGAGTTGCGATTCGAAATCGGCTGGGTTTATATTTCACATATTCACGGTCAAATTCTTGCGTAGGGAATAATTCGGCCAAAAGATAATTGCATACACTCCCCGGGGTCTTGGAAAAATCCACAAAAACGAATTGCCATTGGTCTTTCATCGCATCTGCTATATGTTTGATCAGGCTCGTCCGCCCCATCCCATATTTACCAGAAACAATCACATTATTCCCTCCCTCCAGGGCCTCTTTGATCTGCGCTATCTCTTTCTGTCGACCTACAAAATACATGCTTCCCTCTCTGCCGTCATATTCCAGGCCAGTAAACGAACAAGGTTCTCGGCGTCGTTTGAACAATTCCCATCAAATGGCAGATCGTAATCGGCAATCACTGGTCCGCTGCCCATTTCTAACCGCAAAACATACAAATGGCTTCCATATATCCACTTTTGAATTATACGAGTTGACTTCAAAGCATCGAAGGGAATACAGGACACATTGACCCCGAAACTAAATATTTTGGGTCTGACACATGGTTCATCTGTAGCATGGATGATTCCGAAATTTGTTGAAACAAGAATTCCATTTGTGGAAAGACAAGCTGGGATGCTCTTCCACCTTCTCTTTCTAAGAATCCAGAGTTCCGAAGAACGAAGCATACTAAACGGAAGTTCCTCCTTAAGGACGAGTGATCTCAATCTATCCACCTGGGTCATGGGTGTACGGCGCCAAACATTTACCCAGTCTATTTTTTTCGGGAATCGATCATCATTCGCTCCGGTCACTCTGCGATATTTGCGAATGACCGTCTCAAAGTGCTCCATACCAGTGACGGTAAAAAAGAGGGTGCTACAAAACGGTTTTTCGTTCTCCACAAATTGGATAGCAAACCAACCTAAACTGAGAGCACTGCCTAACTGGACGTAAAGCACCTGATCAAAAGGGATTGACTGAATGGTTGGAGCGATTCCTTTCATGTGCCGATTTTCGGAAATGATGAATCGATACTTCCTAACTGCCATCGCATGAGAAGCAGGAGTCGCATACAGTCCAAAAGGTCCTTTCTTCTCTGGCCAAATAGGGGCATAAAGAAGATAGAGCAATCCTTCTTCCGGGCGAAGGGCCTTTTCCATAAGATCTGCATGCACACCGAGAAGACCCCGAGGTTTATTTGCCTGAAAGACATAGGATTCCCTGCCGCTCGACGGCACTCCACGCATGTCTTCAGCGTTGTCCTCTGAGCTCATGAATTTGGATTCAATCTTTGGGTTAAACCTATTTACCCGGTTTCTCAAGCAGCGTTTTTCCTTCCTAACGTCTCGGAGATCATTTGCAGCCGTAGAACTCCCCGGCAGCGTCCATAAAAAAACTCCTCCAGTTTTTTTCTGGTAGGAGTTCTTTTTTAGCATCCACCTTTAAACAACTCCTACCAAGGAGCTACTGACCTCGGCAGGAGTCATCAGCCTTTAGAGGCAATTTTCGGTGGACTCCATCACCTTGTATCGAATTGACTAACCCAAGAGGGTACTATAAAGCTCAGCAATCATATTCATTCGGGTAAGATACCAATAAGGTTATGTTGCTCATGCCTTAAAAAGACCAGTAAACGAACTAATATAATTGCTAAGATATCAATAACTGCCATCCAGTCCAAACTTTAAGATTGGTCTCCTCTCCGCATTTCTTTTCCTTTTTCATCCGATTCGCCCCCTTTTACTGGGTTCGAATCCTCAGGCCCCTTTTACCAACCCATTTTTCAATTGCAATCAACCATGAGTTCTTCTCCACCCCAATGTCTCTCGATGTCGATCTTGCCTTTGAGATAAAAGTTTCCAGTTCCATCCTTAACGATTTTAAATGCATCACTTGAGTAGTAAGAAGAAACTGACACAACTCTTTTTCGTCCGTCGAATTTAGAATATTCCTAAAATGAAGCGAGCACAGTCCATCCGTACCTTCATATTCTTTTTGGAAGGACCTTTCCTTGAGAAGGGTTTTGAACTCTTCCAGATAGAAATCTTCTCTTTTTTCTGTATGCCTGCAGACCGGACAGTCGATTCTCAAAGTTGGCCCAAATGAATCCCTTTCAAATTCTTTGATCTCCGCATCGATCAAGTCCTTCGTCAATGCCGCATTTCCCACCGGGCTCGCCAACCGGGCCATCTGGTGAAAGTGAAAATTACAGTAACCGTTTGATGAGACTACATCCTGACGTACCTTTTCTTCCTTCATTGTTCGGTACTGCAATTGAGCCATGAAATCGTATTCGTCCTTATCCAACATACGGCAGATCAGACAACCGCGATATTCCGTTGCAACTCGCAAAGAACTTTCCATCAACGCTCTCAACACACTTTTATCAAACAGAGTAAAACCGGCGCAAACCGTACCCGATCAATTCCTCAAAGCCTGCGACTACCCCTGCAATTGCTCCACTTGCTCCCAGGATGACGAGGAACGGTCCCGTGACGCTGCGAGCCCCTTCATAAGTCATATCTGCGAAGAGGCTCACAGCTCCCAGCAAAATGACAAATTTAAGAGCCGTTCCTTTTGAAATGCTTCTATTCCCCATTCGCTCAAGTTCAGTCACATTTCCCCCCAACCATTTTTTCCAACAGGAGCAAGCCCGACACCGCGTGGAAAGTACTTTCAATAAACGGAAAGCTGGTAGGAGCTCTACCGAACCCCCCACCTTTGGTCTGACAGCTAAGAATATATTTCCGGCAGAGTTCTGTCTGCACAGGCGAAGAACCGAGTTTTGACAGAATCTCAAGGCCACAATAAGTGTTTTCCATATAGGAAGTGGTTTCAGGATAAAATCCAAATCCTCCATCTCCATTTTGACTTAATTGAACCCATCGAACCATTTGTTGGCTATCAAAGTTAATGTCTCGGTCCAATAAAATTGAGACCTTTTTTCTGAGGGTCTGCAAGCTTTCATTCGTTTGAAACTGGAAAGAAGACGAGGAATGTAATGGTCTCAAGGGCCGGCCGAGAAGCTTCTCGATCCCATCCGAAAAATACTGAACGTCAAGCATTGCGAACCCAGACCAATCCTTGCTGGATAGATCGATTAGTTGGCGAGGTAACTCTATATCCAATAATAGATGGATATAGAGAAGCATATAAACGGCCCTGGGAACACCAACTTCCTTCCAATCAATGCTTTTCAAATAGTTCGCCGTCTTATCTCGATCAATGTCAGCCTTCAATAATTGCAAGGTTCTCACGGCATAATAGGTATCTTCAATGTCGGGATAAAGTTCCGGGGCGAAACTAAACCCACCTTTCTCCTTCTCTCTGTCCCTCAAGTACTGAATGACCTTTGAAAGGTCAAGCACTCGGCTCAATTTTTCAATTTCTTTTCCCAATTCACGAACCCCCTTATTCATTTCCCTTAGTCCACTTCGTCTGCAAAATAAAAAAACTTCTACCAGTCACCCAGTAGAAGTTATCAATCCTATCTCAATAAGAGGACGGTTACAGGCGAACTTCATCGCCTCTGCTAATTAGAATCTGTTTATAAAGCCCCTTTTCTGTCATGCCGGACTTGATCCGGCATCCAGAATCTTCTGACAACACTGGATTCCGGCTTTCGCCGGAATGACAACCTTTTTGGGAAACCGACAACTTATGGACAGACTCTAATTAAATTGGACGCGGCGTTATACTCCCTGTGTATTCTCTTCCTCGACCTCTCCGGTTTCAAATAGACGCTCATCACGTTCATAATCATCCATCTGTGCGGCCTTGATGGATTCCCATCCAAGACGAAGATCGGGCGGAGAGACTTCGGCAACCTTTTGAGAGAGTTCTTCCCCAATGATGGCTTTGGTCAACGAGATCACGGCTCGGGCTGCGTCATCAGCCTGCTTTAAATCTTTCAGGTCTGCCATCTTCATTACGGCTTCGAGAAATTCTTTCCTTGTCTCCATAACATCACCTCCTTTCTCTTCCCAAAATAAAAAAACTTCTACCGGGTAACCAGTAGAAGTCATCAGTCCCCGATAAGAGGGGGGACATTTAACGGCGAACCTCATCGCCAGAGTTCTTCATTTAAAAATATTATCATTCAAAAAGATTCTTTAGTCAATCTTTTATTAAAATCTCAAATACATAGCGCATTTTTTCACATTGTTTTGGCGATAATTGACCTTGCATTTGGCATCTTTCCGCTCTACTTATGTATAGAAAGCTGATATATTTCAAGCTGTTAGGATTATACTGGGTGCTCTAAATTTCATATTTTGTGAAATTTTTCTTGACCTTCAGATCGAAATATAGTATATCCTCAAATCGGGAGCCTGCCGAGATACGCGACGACACGAGTATCTCGACGGGTTCTGATCTCCAAAATGAAACAGGAAATATTTTCACTTTTCATGAATTTTTTATTGACATGAAACTCAAACTATTTAATGATAGGCGGCGTCAACCTGCCGTTCATTGACTGCCCGTAGAACATGGCTAAAATCAGAAGAAAGGTGCTGAGCAGTCAGGTCTATGAAACGCTCAGGGAGATGATTGCTCAACACCGATTTCAACCCGGTTGCTGGCTCAACGTAGAACGCTTGTCTAAAGAGCTCGACGTGAGCCGAACCCCTGTATGGGAGGCTGTCCACCGCCTCGAAGTGGAGGGTTTGGTCAGTAACATCCCCTATCGCGGTGTCTTCATGACTGAGATGACACTGCAGAGAGCCTTAGAACTGTACCAAGTACGTGAGGTTTTGGAGGGGTTGGCTGGAAGATTAGCGGCACACCACATGGATGAAAAAGCTCATCAAAGGATGGCTGAGACTATAAAGAATCAACTAAAAAGTATTCAGGACGAAGATGTGGTTGCCTACTCACAATCCGATTTTGAATTTCACGCCATCATTCACAAGATGAGTCATAATTCGGTCCTTCAGGAAATGTTGGAATCTCTCAAAGCAAAAATGCAGCCGATCAGCATGGATATAAGGCCTGTCCTTCGTCAGTTGTATCAGGATCACAATCAAATCCTAAGGGCCTTACAATCTGGGGATGCAGAGGCGACCCACAGAATAATTCGACGGCACAACCGTGTGGTTCAAGACCAGATAAGGAGAGAGATAGAAGGATAGCATCTCTCAGGAACCAACGGCATAGAAAGGAGGGATCCTTCAACTTAAATCCGAACTGCTTCATATTCACCGTCTTTGAATCTTTAAGTTAATAATTTGAAACCATACCAAAAAGAAAGGGGGAGTAAAAAATATGAGCTTCACTATTTCAAAAAAATACAATGAGGCAGACCCAAGAAAGCTTCCAGATTGGCAGGTAGCGGATATAGCCGAAGAAACCATGCCCACTGTTGCCGAGTGGCAGGACAAATTGGGCCTTAAGAAGGAAGAAATCATCCCGATGGGAAGGCTATGCAAACTCGATTTCATGAAGATTATCGATCGTCTAAAGAGCAAGCCTGACGGAAAGTATATTGAAGTTACCGCGATCACCCCTACTCCTTTAGGAGAAGGGAAGACAACGACCTCCATGGGTCTTATGGAGGGGCTCGGGAAAAGAGGAAAAAATGTTGGTGGTTGTATCCGCCAGCCTTCAGGTGGACCGACGATGAACATCAAGGGTACGGCGGCAGGAGGAGGAAAAGCTCTCCTAATCCCGATGACTGAGTTTTCTTTGGGGCTTACCGGTGACATCAACGACATCACCAATGCCCATAACCTGGCAATGGTTGCTCTGAATGCCAGGATGCAACACGAACGAAACTATGACGATGCCGAGTTAGCAAAGCGAAAACTCAAACGTTTGGATGTTGATCCCGCCAACATCGAGATGGGCTGGGTCATAGATTATTGCGCCCAGGGTTTGCGGAACATAATCATGGGTCTTGGGGGCAAGATGGATGGCTTTCTCATGCAATCCAAATTTGGCATTACAGTGAGTTCCGAGCTCATGGCGATTCTTTCTATTGTAAGGGACCTGAAAGACCTGCGTGAGAGACTTGGAAAGATCGTCGTCGCCTACGATAGGAAAGGCAAATCCATCACCACCACAGACCTCGAGGTAGCAGGGGCCATGTGTGCATGGATGCGGAACACCATCAATCCCACATTGATGATGACCACTGAATATCAGCCCTGTCTGGTTCATGCCGGTCCCTTTGCCAACATCGCCGTGGGTCAGTCCTCCATTATCGGCGACCGCATGGGTTTAAAGATGTTCGATTATCACATCACAGAGAGTGGCTTTGCCGCTGATATTGGTTTTGAGAAGTTCTGGAACGTGAAATCCCGTTTAAGCGGCCTTGTTCCTAACGTTTCAATCCTGACTAGTACAATAAGAGCTCTGAAGATGCACGGCGGCGGACCTGCTGTTGTGGCAGGGCGGCCTCTCCCTGACGACTACACGAAAGAGAACCTGCAACTTCTCGAAAAAGGGATTGTCAATATGACGCACCTCATCGGGGTGATCAGGAAATCAGGAATCAGTCCTGTCGTCTGTATCAATGCCTTCCACACCGACACCAAGGACGAAATCGCAATGGTACGTAAGTATGCCGAGAAAGCAGGAGCCCGTTGTGCCCTTTCTGAGCACTGGCTCAAAGGTGGGGATGGAGCACTGGAGCTGGCTGATGTGGTCATGGAGGCCTGCAAAGATAAACCAAATTTCAAATTCCTCTATCCTCTTGAAATGCCGCTTCGACAAAGGGTTGAAACCGTTGCCAAAGAAGTCTATGGAGCAGACGGAGTCTCCTGGACGCCCGATGCCGAAGCCAAAGCCAAACGGTTTGAGGCCGATCCCAATTTGAAAGACTTTAATACCATGATGGTTAAAACCCACTTGAGTCTGACGCATGACCCGACGAAGAAGGGAGTACCTAAGGGATGGATCCTTCCGGTCCGTGACGTCCTGATCTTTGCCGGCGCAAAATTCCTCTGTCCGATGACCGGGACCATTAGCTTGATGCCGGGAACCAGTTCCGACCCGGCTTACCGAAGAGTGGATGTCGATGTGAATACTGGTAAAGTGACGGGGCTCTTCTAAATCACCTCATTAACCCCCCTACCCCCCCTTTGCTAAAGGGGGGGTAGGGGGATTTTCAGGCAGGATTGAGTTACAATAAAATTAATGATGCCAAAGCATAACGTAATTTTTCTACCCAGCGAAAGAAAGATTTCAGTAGATGAGGACGAGAACCTGCTTCAAGCCGCTATGGAGGCAGGAATTCATATCAATGCCTCTTGCGGCGGAAGTGCAACCTGTGGAAAGTGTAAAGTAAAAATTGTGAAGGGAACCGTTGATTCCCCCAAACATCCAAAACTCACCCAGTGGGAATATGATCAAGGATTTCGTCTTGCATGTTTGACACCGATTCGGGATAATCTCGACGTCGAGATCCCCATCGAATCACAGGTTGACAGATCTGTCCTTGCCCTCAAAGGTGATCGAGGGGCTCATAAATATCTCCTCTCTCCTCAGGATATCTACCAACTGGTTAAAGAGTGGGATGTAGATCCAGCGGTATTCAAAAGATATGTCGAGCTTGAACCTCCCTCTCTTAAGAATAACGCGAGCGATCTGACCCGTCTGATCAATGCGCTGGATCGACAGCATGGCATCGAAGGGATCTCTGCTGACTTCCGCGTGATCATGAAGTTGAGTCACATCCTTCGGGAATCGGATTGGAAGGTGACGGCAACGCTGGTTCTAACGAAAAAGGGCTATAAATTAGTCAATGTGGAACCTGGAGATAACACCCATCAAAACTATTCGATCGTTTTAGACATTGGCACCACCACCATCTTCGGTCAACTCCTCGACCTCAATGGATGCGTGGTCTATGCCTGTCCGGGTGGCCTATGTGATGGATCCACCCTCTTCGCCCTGGCTGAAGCCTCGGATTATAACGCCCAGATCAGTTATGGAGAAGATGTGATCACACGGATTGTCTATTCCCAGAGGCCTGGCGGACTCAAAAAATTACAGGAGGTCGTTGTCTCCACCATCAACAAAATCATCCAGGAATTGCTCCAAATGAGCAAAATCGATCGAACTTTGATCTCCCATCTGGTGATTGCCGGCAATACCACGATGACTCAGCTCCTCTTGGGGCTGGACCCGAAATACATCCGAGAAGCTCCTTATGTTCCAACGGCCAACTTCATCCCCCCGGTGAGAGCCGTCCACCTTGGAATTAATATCGGCGATCATGTCCATGCCTATATTTTCCCGATGGTGGCGAGCTACGTCGGCGGAGATATTGTGGCCGGGATTTTAGGCTCCGGTGTTTTTCAAAGGGAGACCCTCACCCTCTATATGGACATCGGTACCAATGGAGAGATCGTTCTCGGGAATAAGGATTGGCTGGCCAGTGTCTCCTGCTCTGCCGGTCCTGCCTTTGAGGGCGCAGGAATTAAATTCGGGATGAGGGCCACTCGCGGAGCCATTGAAGAGGTCAGCATCAACCCTCGAACTTATGAACCGATGATCCTCACCATTGGAAGGTCGAAACCTATCGGCATCTGTGGGTCCGGCCTGATCGACTCGGTCGCGGAGTTTCTGGAAACAGGGATGATTGACCAGAATGGGAAGTTTAGAAGGGACCTGCCCACGGACCGTGTTCGAATGGGACCCGACGGCTACGAATATGTCCTGGCGCGGAAAGAGGAGACGCTCATCCACGAGGACATCGTCCTGACCGAGATCGATGTCGAAAATTTAATCCGTACCAAAGCCGCCATCTATGCCGGCTGTAAAGTCTTGTTGAGTAGCGTCGGCCTGGATTTCAAGGACCTTGAGCAGGTCATCATCGCCGGCGGATTCGGACGCCATCTCGATTTGGAAAAGGCAATCTTCATCGGCCTCCTGCCAGAGATCGATATCGAGAAATTTATCTTTGTCGGCAAT
The DNA here is from genome assembly GCA_963765435.1 of uncultured delta proteobacterium. GTDB lineage: Bacteria > Desulfobacterota > BSN033 > BSN033 > UBA1163 > UBA1163. The sequence goes on along the minus strand of CAVXWK010000001.1, from coordinate 89,327 downwards.
GGCTCCTTGCTCGGGGCAAGGCTCCTCTCCTTCTCTAAGAACCTCCTGAAGGAGACGGAGCGAATCGCATTGATGATGACGAACCTCGAATTGAGCAACCACCCCACGTTTATGAGCGAATTCATAGGAGCGATGTTTCTCCCCCACACGGATGTCTCTGCCTTCCCGAAAGTGATGGAAAGGCTTTACCGGATGAAAAGGGAGATTCGATCGGAGAGGACGGTCGAAGGACGACTTTGAGCTTTACGATTGCAGTCTCAGGAAAAGGAGGAACAGGCAAAACCACTCTGGCTGGAATGATCATTCGGTTTCTCTTGGACAAAGGGAAAGGACCTATTCTGGCAGTGGATGCGGATTCGAATTCGAACCTCAACGACGTTTTGGGCGTGCAGATCAGGTCCACCATTGGCGAGGCCCGTGAGACGATGAAGAAGGATGTCCCTGTTGGAATGACGAAAGACATCTGGTTTGAATATAAGGTCCAGGAAGCCCTGACCGAGGCCAAAGGATTTGATCTCATTGCGATGGGACGCCCGGAGGGTCCCGGCTGTTATTGCGCGGCGAATACCTTGGCCAGAAAATGTTTGGATCTCTTGACTGGAAATTACCAATACATCGTGATCGATAATGAAGCGGGGATGGAGCATTTCAGCCGACTGACGACCCGGGATGTCGATCTTCTTTTTATCCTCTCGGATTCCAGCCAACGGGGTATCTTAACTGCCTCGCGGATTCGCGACCTCATCCATGCGCTGGACCTCCGCATCGTCCGCGAGATTCTGGTTATCAACCGGGTTCAGGGTGAACCGCGGCCCGAAATCTATGAGGAAGTCAAGAAACAAAATCTCGAATTGGGAGGGGTCCTCCCCGCCGACGAAGACGTTTACCGTTACGATTCTGAGGGCAAACCGACTTTTCAACTGCCCTTGGAGTCAAAGGCGGTTCAATCCGCCCGGTGTATCTTTGAGAAATACATTCAGTAAGGCAGACGAAAAATTTTACGAATCACGGAGCGCGCGACACGGATCACGATATCTTAAGGGGGAGGTAAAAAGATGACGGCAAAATTGATTAACGGGAATGAAGTTGCTCAACAGATTCGGGAGGAACTCAAGCAGGAAACAGCTCGGCTCAAGGAAAAATACAATGTCGTCCCGGGGTTGGTAACCATCCTCGTAGGCGAGAACCCTGCTTCGGTGAGTTACGTGACGGCAAAACAGAAGACGTCCAAGGAGTTGGGGTTCTACTCGATTCAGGATAACCAACCTGCCACCATTAAGGAAGAAGAATTGCTCAAATTGATCGACAAATATAATAAGGATCCGAAGATCCACGGCATCCTGGTCCAGCTTCCTCTGCCCAAGCACATCAATGAGACGAAAATCCTTTACGCCATCGATCCGAAAAAAGATGTGGATGGGTTCCATCCGGTCAATGTCGGGAAATTGATGATTGGCGAAGCGGATTATCTCCCCTGCACGCCGGCGGGAATCCAACAGCTTCTGATCCGAGCCGGTGCGAAGATCGACGGCGCAGAGGTCGTCGTCGTGGGAAGATCGAACATCGTCGGGAAACCTATTGCCAATATCCTCTTGCAAAAACAGAAAGGGGCCAACGCAACGGTGACGATCTGCCATACGGGTACAAAGGATATGGCATTTCATACGAAGAGAGCGGACATCCTCATCGTTGCCGCCGGAAAGCCCAAGGCGGTCACGGCGGATATGGTGAAGCAAGGGGCAGTCGTCATCGATGTGGGCGTCAACCGGATCGGAATGACCCCCGAAGGAAAGGCGAAACTCTGCGGTGATGTGGATTTTGAGGGAGTCAAGGAGAAGGCAAGCGCGATCACCCCGGTTCCCGGCGGAGTGGGGCCGATGACGATTACGATGTTGATGTTGAATACCGTAAAGGCTGCCAAACTGGCGGCTGGCGTTCAATGAAGATCGGGTGAATGGAACGCTGGAAGAATGGAATGATGGCTTAAAGACGTGTCTTCTTGTCGGGTCTTTACCCAAAAATCCACTATTCCATTATTCCAATATTCCTAAAATTTGAATTTCATAGAAAGGAGGGTTCCGCGTGTCTGACCAAATGGAAGAAAAGGTAACTTTTGATGGAAAGAAGGTAAAAGTATTGGGCCCCACTTTTGAGGATGGAAAACCCGAAACGCCCATCAAATGGAGACAGAAGATGAGAACTCGGGATGAGATGCTCGCCTATCTCAAAACCGGGGAGCGTTACTGGTTCAGTGAGGAATGGTTCGGTAGCGAAAAACGAAAGACGAAGGCCTAAAAAATAGTCAGAGGGAGGTGAGTGTCGTGGCATTTGAGATACCTAAAGTTACTTATACGGGAAAGATAAGAGAAGTCACGCTGGGAAAAGGACCAAAGGCTGTCACCGTGGGCGGAGAGACCTCTTACCCTTTTCACCTCTTTGAAGGAGCGATGCCCCATCCGCCCCGGATTGCCATGGAGGTTTATGACACGCCCCCAGAAGAATGGCCTGAAGCAGCCCTGGAACCCTTCAAGGATGTGGCCAAAGATCCTGTGGCCTGGGCCAAGAAATGTGTTCAGAGCTATGGGGCGGAGTTGATTGCTCTGCAACTCGTCAGCACAGATCCGAACGGCCTCAATCGTTCAAGCGACGAGGCGGCTCAAACAGCCAAGAAGGTGGCCTCCGCCGTGGATGTGCCGGTCATCGTCTGGGGAAGTGCGAATGCTGAGAAAGATGCCGACGTCCTTCGAAAGGTCGCAGAGACCTGTGACGGGATGAACCTTGTCATCGGGCCGGTGGCAGAGGGAAACTATAAACAGGTGGGCGCTGGGGCAATTGCTTACAAACACACAGCGATTGCTTCCACTCCCATCGATATCAACCTGGCCAAACAGCTCAATATCCTCTTGGGAAATCTGGGCGTCCCCGACGGACAGATCATTGTCGACCCGACGACCGGCGGACTCGGATATGGGATTGAATATACCTATTCGGTCATGGAACGAGATCGGATGGCTGCCCTCACCCAACAGGATGAGAGGCTCCAATTCCCCATCCTTTGCAACATGGCCAAGGAGATCTGGAAGACCAAGGAAGCCAAGACGAAGACTGAAGATGCCCCCACTCTCGGCGATGCCAAAAAGAGAGGAATTCTGCTGGAGGCTGTCACCGCGGTCGTTCTTCTCTTGGCAGGGGCTGATGTTTTAGTGATGAGACATCCTGAGGCCATCAAACTGGTCCGGGAGATGATTGCCGATTTTATGGCAAAATAAAAACTTAAGGAGGGGGACAACTTTAAAGGAGGATAATATGGCAGAATTGGAAAAGAAGAGTATTGATCCAGCAACGATAAAAATGTTGAAGAAGGCTCAGGCCGACGGGTGTGAGACGATTTTCGACCGGGCCGAAACCATGAAACCCTGCCCCATTGGGGCGGAAGGAAGCTGTTGTAAAAACTGCGCCATGGGACCCTGCCGAGTCCCCGCTCCCAAGAAAAAAGGAGAAACGGCTGCAGAGAAAACAAAACGGACGGGCCTCTGCGGTGCTACTGCCGAGACCATTTCGGCACGAAACTTCGCCCGAATGGTGGCAGCCGGAACGGCGGCCCACTCAGACCATGCCCGCGGTATATCCGAAGTCTTTCTGGCTACCGCGAAGGGAGATATCCCCGGATTTCAGCTTAAAGACGAGCAGAAACTCTACCAGGTTGCCATGGATTTCGGTGTTGAGATCGGTGACCGGTCGGTAAAAGAGATCGCCGTCGACGTAGGTAATAAGGCCGTTGCCGAGTTCGGACGGCAAGAAGGGGAGCCCCTCTTCATCAAAAGGGCCCCTCTAAAAAGGCAGGAGATCTGGAGAAAGTTGGGAATCACCCCCCGGGGGATCGACCGAGAGGTCGTCGAACTCATGCACCGGACGCATATGGGGGTGGATCAAGATTATAGAAGCCTCTTGATGGCTGCCGCTCGCTGTGCCCTGGCGGATGGGTGGGGGGGGTCAATGATCTCCACTGAACTTCAGGACATCCTCTTTGGAAACCCGGTTCCCGTCTTTGGTCAGATCAATCTTGGAGTCTTGAAAAAAGACGAGGTGAACGTCGTCATTCACGGCCACGAACCCTTGCTTCCTGAGATTATGGCAGATGTGGTCCATGACCCTGACATTCAGCAGGCAGCCAAGGCTGTCGGGGCAAAGGGAGTCAATCTGGCCGGCATGTGCTGCTCTGCCAATGAGATCTTGATGCGCCACGGCATCCCTGTGGCGGGAAACTTTTTACAGCAGGAGCTGGCCATTGTCACGGGTGCTGTCGATGCCATGGTGGTTGATGTCCAGTGTGAAATGCAGTCTTTGGCTCAGGTGGCCAAGTGCTACCACACCAAGTTGATCACCACCTCCGCCAAGGCCAAGATCGACGGGGCCACACACATTGAATTTGAAGAACATAATGCTCCCAATGTGGCGAAGAAGATTTTGATGGAGGGCATCCAGAACTTTAAGAACAGAAAAACCAATGTGGAGATCCCTTCCGACACTGCAGATCAGGTCGTGGGGTTTAGCCATGAAACGATCAACTACCTGCTGGGCGGGGTCTTCCGGGCCTCCTACCGGCCTCTTAACGACAATATTATTAACGGTCGTATCCGGGGAATCGCTGGCGTGGTGGGCTGCAACAATGCACGAGTGACCCACGACGATCCCAACCTCACCTTGATCAAGGAATTGATCAAGAATGACGTGATCGTTTTAGTCACCGGGTGCAGCGCCATGGCCTGCGGCAAAGCAGGGCTCCTCACCCCGGAAGCTGCCCGGCAATATGCAGGCGCCGGTCTCGCCTCGGTCTGTGAGGCCGTCGGCATTCCACCCGTGCTTCACATGGGTTCCTGCGTGGACAATAGCAGGATCCTCATGGCAGCCACCGCAGTCGTTAAAGATGGAGGGCTGGGAGACGATATTAGCGACCTTCCGGCAGCCGGCGCAGCCCTGGAGTGGATGAGCGAGAAGGCTGTCGCCATCGGCCATTACTTCGTCGCGTCAGGGGTCTTCACGGTATTTGGCACAACGTGGCCCACCACAGGTAGCGAAGAGGTGACCAAGCTTCTCTTCGAGGAGTTCGAGAATACCGTAAAAGGGAAATGGGGTTTCGAACCCGACCCAATCAAGGCTGCTAAATTGATGATCGAGCATATCGACAAGAAAAGGAAGGCTCTGGGCATCGACAAAGCCCGAGAACGTGTGCTCTTCGACATGGCCAAACGCCGCGAACTGGATGCGGCCTAATGAACACACAAGAAACGTGAACCGTGATTCGTGAGTCGTGACTCGGCTCTTGCTAAATGGAAACCACCATTCACGAATCACCCATCACGATCCACCCTTAATGGAAGGAGGAATAGAACGTGTCAAAGATCATTGCATCTGCTGCCATCAGAGGCGCTCATAAGATTGTGGAAAGGGCCGAAACGAAATATCAGGAGGCCCTTAAGAAATGGGGACCGGATCAGGAGGTGGGTTTTCCAAACACGGCTTACTATCTCCCCGTGATCTATGCGATCCTCGGAATCCCCGTCCAGAAGATAGCGGATATGAAGCCGGTGTTAGATCGTTGCCGAACCTTGCTACCCCCCCTCGTGAAAGAAAAGGTCGCCCTTCCCTACCTGGCACCTGCCCTCGACGCGGGAATGGCCACTTTCTTTGCGGAGGAGATCATCGAGTCTATCCGGTATCTGGAAAGCCCCAACTTTTACACGAAACAGGAAGACCCGCTGCCCGAAAATATCTGGCTGGGAGCCGCCGACGACGTGATCTTCCGAAAACGCGGCGTTGAATTTGTGGATGGAACAGCCCCTGGATTTGCTGCGATTGCAGGGGCCGCGCCCTCACCGGAGGTCGCGAAAAAGATTGCCATCGAACTTCAGGAAAAGAACCTCTATATCTTCATGTGCGCGGAGAACGAAGGCAAGCGTTTCTCCCAACAGTTGGTCGAGGCAGGTGTTCAGATCGGATGGCCTACCCGTCTCGTCTCCTTCGGACCGGATATCACTGCTGCCGTTTTTGCTATGGGGTTTGCCTGCCGGGTCGCCATGGCTTTTGGCGGTATCAAGCCCGGAGATTTTCGAAAAAATTTGATTTACAACAAAGACCGAACCTTCGCTTTTGTCATGCCCTTAGGATTTGTATCAGATGAATGGTATGCGAATGCCGCCGGCGCCATCAACTGGGGGTTCCCGACGATCGCAGATACTCCTATTCCGGAAGTTCTACCTTCCGGCATCTGTACATACGAACACGTGGTCTCCAACATCCCCCACGATCAGATCGTCCAGAGGGCCGTCGAGGTGAGAGGATTGAAGGTGCAGGTCGCCGCGGTTCCGATCCCTGTCTCTTACGGTCCCGCCTTCGAAGGCGAACGGGTAAGGGGTGAGGATATCTACCTGGAGTGTGGCGGGGGACGAACCCATGCCGTGGAATGGGTGACTTCGAGGAACATGGATGAGGTTGAGGATGGAAAGGTCGATGTGATCGGTCCTGATTTGGATAAGATAAAACCACCCGGTCAACTCCCCCTCGCGATTGTCGCGGAAGTCGCAGGCCGACAGATGCAGGAGGATTTCGAGCCAATTCTGGAGAGACAAATCCACCATCTCATCAACTATGCCCAAGGCATCATGCATATCGGTCAAAGAGATATCGCTTGGTTAAGAGTCGGTAAGGGATCGGTGGAGAAAGGATTTCGTCTCTCCCATCTCGGTAAGATCCTCCATGCAAAGTTCCATCAGGACTTTGGAGCCATCTTCGACAAAGTCCAGGTCAAAGTCTATACGGATAAAGAAAAAGTGGACGAAATGCTTGCCAAAGCAAGAGACGTTTACAGAAAACGAGATGCCCGCATCGAAGGAATGACCGACGAGACCACGGACATTTTCTACTCCTGCACGCTTTGTCAATCCTTTGCACCCAACCATGTCTGTGTCATCAGTCCGGAAAGGACCGGGCTCTGCGGTGCTTACAACTGGATGGACTGCAAAGCTGCGTTTGAAATCAATCCCACCGGACCCAACCAGCCCGTTCAAAAAGGAGAGATGATCGATACAAAGCTTGGCCGGTGGAAGGGAGTCGACGAATTCGTGTTCAAGGCCTCCCGTCAGAAAATCGATCACTACAATTTCTATAGCCTGGTTTACGATCCGATGACCACCTGCGGTTGTTGCGAATGCATTGCCGCTGTGCTTCCGATGTGCAACGGGGTGATGACCGTCAATCGGGATTTTACAGGAATGACCCCATGCGGAATGAAGTTCACCACTCTGGCAGGTTCGGTCGGCGGTGGTGCGGTGACCCCGGGGTTTGTGGGCCACAGTAAATACAATATTACTCAGAGAAAGTGGTTAGTCGGAGATGGCGGTCTCAAAAGACTCGTCTGGATACCCAAAATCCTCAAAGAAGAGATTGGAGAACGCTTGAAGAAACGAGCTCAAGAGATCGGCATTCCAAACCTACTGGATATGATTGCAGATGAAACCATTGGGGTGACGGAAGAGGAAATTCTTCCCTTCCTGACCGAGAAGAATCATCCGGCCCTCTCAATGGATCCGATTCTCGGATAATTGAAGCAAAGCGCTAAGCGCAGAGCGCATAGCGTTAAATCCTTATTACGAGAAGTTCGCTATGCGCCATGCTCTATGCGCTATGCGAAATTGGAAAGGAGCGACTATCATGGGAATGACAGGGATCCAAATCTTTAAGCTATTACCTAAAACCAACTGTAAGGAGTGCGGCGTTCCAACCTGTCTCGCTTTTGCCATGAACCTGGCTGCCGGAAAAGCAGAATTGGCCTCCTGTCCCTATGTGTCTGAGGAGGCAAAAGCCATGCTCTCTGAAGCGGCGGCGCCGCCGATTCGACCCCTTGCCATTGGCGCGGGTGAAAATGTGGTCAAGGTCGGTGGAGAAACGGTTTTGTTCCGTCATGAAAAGACCTTCGTCAACAAGCCCGGTATCGCCGTTCTGATCAGTGATGCCATGCCAGAGGCAGAGGTCAATGCCCGCTTGAAACGATTCAAGGAATTGAAATACGAAAGGGTCGGTCTGACCTTGCGGCCGGAGTTGATCGCGGTCAAGAACGAATCAGGCGACCCCGGAAAATTCGAAGCCTTGATCAAGAAGGTAAAAGGTGAAACCGATGCAGCCCTCATCCTGATGAGCGCCAAAGTGGATGCCTTGACCGCAGGGGTGAAGGCGTGCGCGGATCGCGTCCCATTAATTTATGCAGCGACCGACGGCAACAGCGATGCCCTGGCCAATCTCGCCAAAGAAAACAAATGCCCGCTGGCCGTCAAGGCCGACAATCTTGACGGATTGCTCGCACTTTCAGACAAACTGACCGCCGCGGGTTTAAAAGACCTCGTCCTTGATTCTGGATCAAGGACGCTTCGGAAAGCCTTTGAGGACCAGATCTATATCCGCCGGGCAGCCCTCATCCAAAAAAACCGCTCCCTTGGATTTCCCACCATTGCCTTCCCCTGTGAAATGACGAAAGATCCGATGAAAGAGGCCCTGATCGCAGCAACCTTTGTATCGAAATATGCAGGCATCATCGTTCTCTCGGACTTCCAGGGTGAAAGCGTCTTTCCCCTTCTCGTGGAACGGCTGAATATTTATACCGACCCCCAGCGGCCCATGATGATGCAACAAGGAATCTACCCCATTGGCACCCCGACAGACGCTTCTCCAGTGCTCATCACGACCAACTTCTCTCTCACCTATTTTATCGTCTCCGGTGAGGTTGAATCGAGTCGGGTGCCGAGCTGGCTTTTGGTGATGGATACCGAAGGGCTGTCGGTTCTGACCGCCTGGGCCGCAGGAAAATTCGTGGGCGATGCAATCGGCGCATTCGTCAAAAAGAGTGGCATCACCGAGAAAGTCAAGCATCGTCGGGTGGTCATCCCCGGAGCGGTTGCAGCCGTCAGCGGCGACCTCGAAGAAGAACTGGGTAAGGGCTGGGAAGTCAAGATCGGACCCAGGGAGGCCGCTCACATACCCGCCTTTTTAAAGATGGGATAAAACCTAATACCGATTGCGGAATGTAGATTGCGGAATGCGGAATAAAAGATTTGATCCGCACTCAGAACGGCAGGAGATCCTCAATCCACGATCCGCAATCCGCAATTCATTATAAGGAGGATCGCATGTTACGTGTTGGAGAGAATCTCAATGTGATGGTCAAGAAGATTGGAACTGCCATGAAGGACAGAGATCCCAAGCCTATCCAGGAGTTGGCCCTGGAGGAGGCCAAGGTGGGGGTCGATTTTATCGATATCAACCTCGGACCTGCCCGAAAAGGTGGGGGGGAGTTGATGGAATGGATCGTCAAGGTCGTCCAGGAGGTGGTCGATACACCTCTTTACCTCGATACCATCAACGCAGAAGCCATCGAAGCCGGGCTCAAGGCTTACAAAAACAAGAAAGGAAAGGCTGTGATCAATTCGATCATGGCCCGCCCCGAAAGCATGGACGCCAAGTTCCCCATCGCACAAAAATACAATGCGGGAATCGTTGCTCTTCTCTGGGGTCCCTCGGGCCTTCCCCGGGATGCAGACGAGAGAGGAGTCCTGGCAGCGGAGTTAATGCAAAAATGCTTAGAATTCGGGATCCCAGGCGAAGATGTCTGGATGGATCCCATTGTCACTCCGGTGACCAGCCCGCAGAGCCAGGTTCAAGTTCCGAGTTGTATCGAGTTTATGAAGATGTTCAAGGATCTCCAAGAAGTGCTCCCCGGGATGAGATCTACCTGCGGTCTTTCGAATGTTTCGAATGGAGCTCCGGAACACCTGAGGCCCATCCTCAATCAAACTTATATGATGATGCTCGAACGATATGGGATGGCCTCGGCCATCGTCGATGCCTTTGACGAAGATCTGAAGAAATTTGCTTCGGGGGGAAGAGAGGATCTCAGAAAACTCGTCTTCCGGGTCATGGACGGAGAAGAAGTTGATCTCAAGAAGCTGAGTAAAGAACAGGCCGATTATGTGAAGACCACCAGGGTCTTGATTGCCAAGACGCTTTACTCCGATTCATGGCTGGAACTGTAGTAAATCAAATTGAAACATTCGTAAAATCCCTCCCAACCTCCCTTTGCTAAAGGGAGGAGAGAATTTTCCCCCTTTTGACAAAGGGGGATGAAGGGGGATTAGATGTTCATTAATCTTATATCTTTTCAATGAGGAAGTGCCTATGAAATCAGGAAGCCGTCTCGAGAGGGTCCTTGCGGCCGGACATTTTGCCTTCACCGGTGAACTCGGGCCACCCCAGGGAGCCAACGTGGAGGCGATCAAGAAAAAAGCAAGTTATTTAAAAGGGATCACGGATGCGGTGAACATCACAGACAACCAGACCGCTGTCGTGCGAATGGCAAGTTGGGCGGCTGGCTTGATTGCCCTCCAGGAAGGTTTGGAACCCAACTACCAGATGGTCTGTCGCGATCGTAACCGCATCGCCATGCAGAGCGATATCCTGGGAGCCTACGCTCATGGCATTCGAAATATGCTCTGTCTTTCGGGTGACCACCAACAGTTTGGCAATCATCCTTTGACAAAAGGCGTGTTCGACATCGACTCCATCCAGCTGATCAGCATGGTCAAGGGGATGAGAGACAACAAGAAATTTCTGAATGGGGATGACATTGACGAGGCCCCGCAGTTATTCATCGGCGCTGCAGCTAACCCCTTTGCCGAACCTTTCGAATTCAGGGTGCATCGTTTGGCGAAAAAGATCGCGGCGGGTGCAGATTTCATCCAAACCCAATGCATCTACGATATGAAAATGTTCCGCGAGTGGATGAAACAGGCAAATGACATGGGACTGACCGAGAAGGTCAATATTCTGGCGGGAGTCACTCCTCTTAAATCAGGAGGTATGGCTCGGTATATGGCCAAGAACGTCTCCGGCATCATCATCCCCGATGAGATCATTGATCGAATTGTAAATGCCAAAAAAGCTTCAGAAGAAGGAATCAAAATCTGCGTTGAACAAATCGAAGAATTGAAAGAGATGAAGGGGGTTCGTGGCGTTCATCTGATGGCCATTGAATGGGAACACAAGGTGCCAGAAATCGCGGAACGGGCTAAGTTAATACCCAGGCCTCAAGTTTAGGTTGCTCAATTGGCCTCCCGGAACTCGGAAGGCACACGCGAGGGTGACGGCGGAAAAAGACTGAGAACAAGGAGAAATCCATGTTGGGTTTTATTCGGGGACAGTTGATATCGATTGCTTTTGTTGTGTTTGTTCTGGGGCTGATATTCCATTTTATCCAATTTTTCAGATTGACCAGGAAAAAAGAATGGGCTTATCCTCCCCTGGAAATAAAGTCACAAAAGAAAACAGCGGGACAGTGGGTCACTTCCTATCTGGCATCCCTTAACGGAACCCTCTGGAAAACCTATCCCGTTGTGACAGTCATGACTTCCGTTTTCCACGTCTTTTTGATCGGGGTGCCTCTTCTTCTGCTCGGCCATAATATGCTCCTGAGCCAATCCTGGGGTCTGAGCCTTTGGAGCTTGCCCGAATCTATCACCAACGTCTTAACCGTCGTCGTTATCGTCTGTGCGGCCTTTTTCCTCGGCCGGCGACTATTCCTCGCCCGCGTCCGGGCCATCACGACGGCCTATGACTATCTCGTCCTGCTTATCGCGGTGGCCCCCTTTCTGACGGGGTACTTCGCATACCACCAGTGGTTTGATTATCGTACGGTGATGACAATCCACATTCTGTCAGGAGGGGTCATGCTCATCACGATCCCGTTTACGAAACTCGGCCACATGCTCTTTTTCTTCCTCTATCGTTTCCTGATCGGAAGCGAATACAGTTTCGCAAGGGGAGCCCGGGCCTGGTAACGGAAAGAATCTTGCGGCATGGAGAACACTATGTCCCATCAGGAATTAAAGCCAGTCGACTCAAAACAGATCCAAGGGATGCTCAGCCGGAAAAAGGGCAAAATGAAACGATTTTTGTCCTATTGCGCCCATTGCAGTCTTTGTGCCGAAAGCTGTTTTTTATATATGGAGCACCATAAAGATCCACAATACATGCCCTCATATAAGGCGATCAACTCCTTGGGCAAATTATACAAAAAAAACGGTAAGGTGGACTGGAAGCTTTTGAATGAGATGAAGGGCATTGTCTGGAGAAACTGTGTGCTTTGCGGCCGTTGTTATTGCCCCATTGGGATTCATATCCCGAGCATGATTGCTTTTGCCAGAAGCATCCTCAGGTCCCAGGATGTCTATCCTCAGCTGGATGAAGTTTCGTCGGAGAGTTGGTTGTAATACGGAGGGAAATTTGCGAAGGAGAACGGGTATGAAATGGATCGGCCGTAGCCTCTGGATGATCGCATTTGCTGCTCTCCTGATCTTAAGCCACTCTCCCGTCAACGCACAGCCGGAAAAGATGATATTAGATCTTTCGGCCATCTCCGGGAAGACAACAAGACCCCCGGTGAGCTTCCCTCACAATCGCCACGTGGAAGCAGGCCTGTCCTGTAAGGACTGCCATCACCTCTACAAAAACGGGAAAAACGTTCTGGACGAAAGTAAACTCGAGGAAGGAAATAAAGGCATCCGTTGCTCTGCCTGTCATGGTCCGAAATCCGGACCCAATCTGGAGCAGGCCTTTCACGATCAATGCATCGGCTGTCACACAAAATACGAGAAAGAAAAGAAGAAGACAGGTCCCCGGTACTGTGGGGAATGTCATGTAAAAAGATAGCGAAGCGGGAGGAAGAAAAATGATTGTTGGAGAAAGAAAACCTTTTGACGAGATCAAGGAAATGATCAAGAGCTTCAGGAAGGTCCTGAATGTGGGTTGCGGGGGTTGTACATCCATCTGCATGGCCGGCGGTCAAAGGGAAGTCGGACTCTTAAATGAGGAACTCCAGAGCGCCTTCAAGCAGGAGGGGGCCTCGTCTCGGGTGGATGGGTTCACCATTGAGCGACAGTGCAATGCCGATTTCTTCTCGGAACTGGATGAGATTGTAAAAGAATATGATGCCTTGTTGTCCATGGCTTGTGGAGCCGGGGTCCAATTTCTTGCCGACCGATACCCTCAAAAACCGGCGTTTCCCGCTTTGAACACCGTTTTCGTCGGCGTCGACCGGGATATCGGGTGGTTTGAGGAGAATTGCAGGACGTGTCGTGAGTGCGTCTTGGGAGAAACAGGAGGAATATGTCCTGTGACAAGATGCGCCAAGAGTCTCTTCAACGGCCCCTGCGGGGGAACTTCTCGAGAGGGTAAATGCGAAGTGAGCAAGGATACTCCTTGCGCCTGGTTTGAAATCCATAAACGCCTGAAGGAACAAAACAGGCTGGAGAACATCCTGAAGCTGAAACCCGCAAGGGAATGGCGAAATCAGACTCAGGGAACCCTCGTTCAGGAAGCCTATAAGAAGAGATATGCGAAATGAGACAGGCTGCTGAAAAGGGATGCCCTTCCCCGCTTGAAAGCGTTCCCGTGTTTCAGGAGCCCATATCAATTCTTCGCAAGCCTTGACAGATTTTCCTCTGGGGTTTTATAATTTTAGAGTTCTTATCCCACACGCCCTTAAAAATACACGTTCTTTTGGGCAATCGATTCATAAAATTAGAGGATTGTGGCGGTAGAGAGGACGATGTTCTGTGCCGAGAAAGTCCTCGGTTCCGCTTTATCCGCTTTTTGGCACGAGGCATTGGTCAGAATGTGACGACCCCATGCCCATCGAGAGGATTGGATCATCACCTCCCTCAAACCGGGAGAGAGGAGAAAGCCCATGACATTTAAGGAACGATTGGATTCGGGAAAATTTGCAGTCGTCGTCGAGCTCCAGCCTCCTAAGGGAAGCGACGTCTCCGAGTTGTACGACTACGCCGAACTCCTCAAGGGGCGCGCGGATGCGATCAACGTGCCAGACCTCCAGAATGCCATCATGAGGCTGGGATCCCTTTCAGTATGCACCCTGCTAAAGGCAAAAAATGGGATGGAGGTGATCTACAATCTCTCCTGTAGCGACCGGAACCGTTTGGCACTGCAATCCGAGCTCTTAAACGCTTCCGCTCTGGGCCTCAAGAACCTCCTCCTCGTCCACGGCGATCAGCCCTCTACCGGGGATCACTTCGAAGCCAAAGCGGTCTTCGATCTCGACGTCATGGGTTTGCTCGGCGCCGCCAAGCGCCTCCAAGAAGGCTACGACCTCGCGGGAAATAACCTTCAAGGAAAACCGCAATTCTGCGTAGGCACCCACGTCAACGCCGCCGCGAAAGGCCATGTCCTCGATTTAGAGGTCATGGATATGGAGAAGAAGATACGGATGGGGGTTGATTTCTTCTTCACCCATTCGATCTACGATGCAAGCCTCTTCGAGGCCTTCGCCAAAAGAGTGGCACACTTCAAGGTCCCCATTATCGCTGGCATCACCCTGCTCAAATCAGTGGGCATGGCCCGCTATGTGAACAAGCATGTGGAGGGAGCTTCCATCCCGGATTCAGTCATCGACCGAATGATGAAGGCTTCGGATAAGCAGAAAGCAAGCGTTGAGATCGCCGGGGGTCTGATCAAGGCGTTGAAACCACTCTGCCAAGGAGTCCAGATCATTCCCATCGGATGGGAAAAACAGGTCCCCGCGCTCCTGGATTATGCAGGACTTTGAAAACCATACGGAATTCTGGAATGATGGCGGAGATACTTTGGAACGCTGGAAGACTGGAATAATGGAATGATGGGTAAAAACTTTTTTTCGGTATTGAACCCAACATTCCAAAATTCCAATATTCCATTTTTTCATTAGGCCGCCTTGGGAAGGTTATGACTATCAAAAAACCAACCGCGCAGACAAAGAGAAAAAAACCGGCTGAAGCACCTCTCCCTGTCAAAAAGAAGGCGGTTGGCTCAGAGATGTTTCAATCCATCGCCGAATTGGGAAACGACGGGATCTTAGTATTTGATGATCGCTATCAGATCAAATTTACAAATCGGATGGCTTCCGAAGTCACCGGATATTCGAGCCGGGAGATGTTGAAAATGTCGGTCCTCTCCCTTTTAGGCAAGCCCCATCAATCCTTTATCGAAGACCTCTTCGCCCACCCTGAGCGTTACGGCGAGAAAACGTGCGCCGAGATTCAGCTTTCCACCTCTCACGGAGAGACCAGAGAGGTCGAAATCTGTATTGCCTTGGCGAAGGCACCTCATGGAGCCCGGAAAGGCTATGCCTACCTCCGAGATATTACGGAGTCGAAGCGAATGGAGCGACGGATCCTGGAGGCTACCCAACAATTTGAGAAGATCGCGGAGATGGGGGACGATGGAATCCTGGTCTTCGATCAGACGTTTAAGATCAATTTTGCCAACCAGATGGCTTCCGAAATCACCGGGATTCCCAAGGAAGATTTGATCGGAAGAAATTTCTTTTCGGTCATTGGAAAAGAGGACAAACAATTTCTTGAGGGAACGGTCACCCGCGGCGTGGGAATAGGCGAGAAGCTCTGTACGGAAATGAATATCCTGACCTCCCAGGGTCAGGTCAAGGATGCAGAGGTCTGTATTGCTATGGCCGAGTCGGATACGGGAGAGGTGAAAACCTATGCGTACATCCGGGACATCACAGACCGGAAAAAATTCGAGAGGGACCTCAGGGATTCCGGGGAAAAACTCAAAGACCTCTTCGAGAGGGTGAGGCATGGTCTCTTCATCAGCTCGAAGGAGGGCAAGTTTTTGGACTGTAACCAGGCCCTGCTCGATATGCTGGGATATCCTACGAAAGAAGAATTTCTCAAAATAGATATCACCAAGGATCTCTACGTCGACCCGGAGGATCGGAGAGCTTTTCAGGAGAGGATCGAAAGAGAGGGGCATGTCAAAGACTTGGAGGTGGAATTCAGGAAGGGGAACGGGGAAAGGATCACCGTCTTGCTGACCTCTCACCCGATTAAGAATGAGCAGGGAGAGGTCGTCGGCTACCAGGGGATCAACTTGGATATCTCCGAGAGAAAGCGGATCGAGAATCAACTTCGCGAAGCCAACGAATTCTTCATGAACCTGATTGAGAGTTCTGTGGATGGGATCATCGCGGCGGACATGAAAGGCAATATCTTCATCTTTAACAAAGGAGCGGAGGCACTGACCGGATACAAAGCAGAGGAGGTGATTGGCAAGCTCCATATTACCAAGATCTACAGAGAGGGCGTGGCGAAAGAAATTATGAAGAAACTCCGAAGCCAGGAGTACGGGGGGATAGGAAAATTTATTCCCACCCAGATGAATGCGGTCAATAAGTTGGGGGAAGAAATCCCCATCCAACTCTCCGCCGCCCTCATCTATAACGGGAGCGGCCAGGAAATTGCCAGTGTGGGTATCTTTACGGATTTGAGACCTCGCCTGAACATGGAAAAGAAGCTCCAAGAGACTCACCTGCAGCTGGTCAGTTCCGAGAAGATGGCCTCTCTTGGAAAACTGGCCGCGGGAATCGCTCATGAGATCAACAACCCTTTGGGTGGAATTCTTATTTACTCCAGTCTGATGATGGAGGACCTTCCCGAGACCGATTCGCGGCGGGCAGATTTGGTTCGAATCGTTCAGGAGGCAGGCCGGTGTAAGGAGATCGTCAAGAGTCTTCTTGAATTCGCTCGCCAAACCGAACCCAAGATGGAGCCCACAGACATCAATCGGGCCATCACGGACGGACTCTTCTTTCTGGTGAATCAGGCTTTATTTCACAATATCCGTATCGTGAAGAAACTCGACGCCTTCCTGCCCTTCGTCCGCGGAAATGCAGGCCAATTAAAACAAGTCTTCATGAATATTATCGTGAATGCGGCAGAAGCGATGCGCGGCGGCGGAACGCTGACCATCACGACCTTCTGTGCTTCGGATCAGAAGACGGTCTTTGTGGAATGTACCGATACCGGGGAGGGCATTCCCCCGGAGAACCTCACCCGAATCTTCGATCCCTTCTTCACCACCAAGGAGGTGGGAAAGGGAACGGGGCTAGGACTCGCCACTTCTTATGGGATCGTTGAGGACCACGGGGGAAAGATCAGCGTAAAAAGTCAGGCGGGTGAAGGCACCACGTTTACCATCGAGCTTCCCGTTCACCACGAAACGCAGGCGATCCTGGAAAACCCTTCCATTCAAGATCGAGGAGCATATGACGGAGCTGAACGCACGGGAAAACCAGAAGGGAAATCCCTTCCTGTCTGAAGTGGCTCAGGCCAGCGGCGAAAAAATTAGCGCCTGTTTCCAATGCCAGAAATGTTCGGTAGGATGTCCCATCGCCTATGCGATGGACATCCTCCCCAATCAAATGCTCCGTCACATCCAGTACGGCCATCGGGAAAAGGTCCTCACTTCAAACACGATTTGGATCTGCGCCTCCTGCTACACGTGCAGCGTTCGATGCCCGAATAACATCGATATCGCCAAAATCATGGATACGCTAAGAGCTCTCGCAATACATTCTGAATTCAAACCGGGGGAAAAGGATATTCCTATTTTCCACTCCGTTTTTTTGGATACGATCAAATCGAAAGGCCGAATTCACGAGCTAAGCCTCATCCTCCAGTTTAAATCCAAAACCCAAGATTTTTTAAAGGATGCCGCCTTGGGATGGAAGATGTACCGCAAGGGAAAGATTAAACTCCTTCCGTCTAAATGGGACGGGGGGAAGGAAATCAAGGAGATTTTTCAACGCTTTTGTAACCCCCGTTCATCCCCCCTTAACTAAGGGGGGAATAGAGGGGGGTTAAGGAAAGGCGACCCATAAGAAATCTGGAATGACCTCTGTTGCGAATAGGAAAATGTGATGAAAGAGATCTCTTATTACCCCGGATGTTCCCTCCACGGAACCGCCCGAGAGTACGATGATTCAATCCGAGGCGTATCCAAACTCCTCGATATTCAGCTCTACGAATTAGAGGATTGGACCTGTTGCGGGGCGAGCTCGGCCCACTGCACGGATGAAAAGCTGGCCATCGATCTCGCCGCCCGGAATCTTGCCCTCGCCGAAAAGAACGATCGCGACTTGCTGGTCCCGTGTGTGGCGTGCTACAGCCGATTTAAGGCAGCCGAGAAAGAAACCAAGGAACACCCCGAGACAGTCCATTTTCCATATCATGGCGATGTCCCCATTCGATACGCATTGGACTTCTTCTGTGAGGAAGGGATATTAGAAGAGGTGGAAAAAAAGCGCGCAAAGCCCCTCTCAGGGCTTAAGGTGGCTTGCTACTACGGGTGCCTTACCGTTCGACCTCCAAAAATGACAGGCGTGCGGGAATATGAAAACCCTCAACATATGGACCGATTGATGAAAACCCTGGGCGCTGATCCCGTTCCATGGTGCTACAAAACCGATTGTTGTGGAGCCAGTCTCGTGATGACGCGGACGGACATCGTTAAGAAATTGAACGACCGCCTCCTCTCCATGGCAATGGAGGCCGAGGTGGACTGTTTGGTCACGGGCTGTCCGATGTGTCACGCCAATCTCGATACCCGCCAGGGAGAATTGGAGAAGGAGACGGGCAAGAGATACAATCTCCCCATCCTTTACTTTACGGAATTGATGGGGTTGGCCCTGGGTCATAAAGATGTCAGGAAATGGCTTCACCGGCACATCACGGACCCCATGAAGATATTGAGTGCGAAGGGATTGATGTAATCAAATGCGTAAAATTCCAGGTAGCAAGCGCCAAATTCCAAATAAGCACCAATGTTCGAAATACGAATTTACGAAACGAGAAAGTTTTGAATTTTGATATTGGAATTTGGGATTTGTTTGGGATTTGGAATTTGTGATTTGGAATTTAAGACGACCCAAAGAAAAGCCGCCGGAGTCAGGAATGATGGGAAACCAAATGCAAGAAAAATCTGGAGATAAAGTAGGAGCCGTAATGGTCGTCGGAGGTGGGATCGCCGGGATCCAAGCATCCCTTGACCTCGCCGAATCTGGCTACTATGTCTATCTGGTCGAGTCATCGCCCGCGATTGGCGGAGTGATGGCCCAATTGGATAAAACCTTCCCCACGAACGATTGCTCCATGTGCATCATCTCCCCCAAACTGGTCGAGGCAGGCCGTCATCTAAACATTCGCATCCTGACGGCCACCGATGTCGAAGGGATCTCGGGCGAGCCAGGAAATTTTACTGTCCGCCTTCATCAACACGCCCGCTTTGTGGACACAGCCAAATGCACGGGATGCGGTGATTGTGCAGTTGCGTGTCCCATCATCCGCCCCGATGAGTTCAACGCCCTGCTCTCCACGCGCAAGGCAATCTACAAAAGATATCCCCAAGCCATCCCGAATGCCTTCGCCATCGAAAAACGCGGCGAAGCGCCATGCCGTAACGCCTGTCCGATTGAACAGCGCGCCATGGGCTATGTCGCACTCATCCGTGAGAAGCGCTTTGCCGATGCGTATCGCACGATCAAGGAAGACAACCCCTTCCCTTCCGTGTGCGGCCGCGTATGCAACCACCGGTGTGAGGAGGCCTGCACGCGAACCGAGGTGGGAAGTGAACCCGTCAACATCATGCATTTCAAACGTTTTGTGAGCGACTGGGCATTCGCACATCCTGAAGAGATCCAGAAGGCGTATGCGTCGGGTGTCCAGAAAGCTCCGGATACCAGTGGAGCGGGAAAGAAGGTCGCCATTGTCGGCGCGGGTCCAGCCGGGTTGACTGCGGCCAACGACTTGATCCGTAAAGGTTATGGCGTTACGGTCTTCGAAGCGCTGCCTGCACCGGGTGGAATGATGCGCGTAGGCATCCCGGAATATCGCATGCCCTATGACTTGCTCCAATGTGAGATAGATGAAATCATCTCAAGAGGGGTGGAACTGAAGCTGAACCACCGCGTAGAAGACGTGACAGGGTTGCTCAAAGATTTCGAAGCCGTCTTTGTTGCAGCAGGCGCTCATATTGGCATTAAGCTCCCTATCCCAGGCAATGACTTGCCAGGGGTACACATCACCACGGACTTCTTGCGTGAGGTCAGCCTTTCAGGAGCCTCAAACATCAAATCAAAAATTGCGAATAAACGCATCTTAGTACTCGGTGGCGGGAATGTAGCCATTGATGCAGCTATGTCTTCAGTGCGAATGGGCGCAAGCTGGGTGGGCATGTCTTGCCTTGAGAGTCGAGAAAAAATGCCCGCCCACGATTGGGAAGTCCGTGACGCTCAAGACGAAGGCATTGATGTCTATCCCAGCCGGACATTCAAGGAAGTGACCAGTCAGGACGGTCACATCACGGGCGTGCGAACCGTGGACGTCAATTTCCGAGGCTTTATTGAAGGCCGACCTGATTTTGACGAGATCCCCGGGACGGAGACCGTGATCCCTTGTGATGTGGTTGTCTTTGCCATTGGTCAGAAGCCTGACCTTACTTTGTTGAGCAACAAAGTGGAGACCATACGTGGTCGAACAATAGCCGTGGATAAGGAAACGCTGGCCACCAATGTACCCGGGATTTTTGCTGGCGGCGATGTGGTCACGGGAACAACTTTTGTCGTGGATGCTATCTCTGCAGGACACAAGGCAGCACGCTCGATTGAAGCCTACCTGAAACAGGAAGAGAAAGAAGCAAGGAGTTGGCCGCCGGTTTTAGAATCCATCGAAAAGCTCCCCGAGGCTAAACTCGATAAAGCTCAGGCAAAGCAACTCATGGAGGTCAAGTCACAAGCTGCTCGTGCAGTGCCTAAAAAGCGCGCAGCGGGCGAGCGCAAGGGCGATTTTTCAGAAGTGGAATCAGGGCTGACTGAAGAAGAAGTGATCGAGGTAGCCAGGCGTTGCCTGGAATGCGGCATCTGCTCCGAGTGTCTGCAGTGTGTCTTCGCCTGCCGTGCAGGGGCCGTCGATCATGATGACCGCGAGAAAATCGTTGACCTCCAGGTCGGAGCGGTCATTCTGACACCCGGGTTTAAAACCGTGGACGGAAATATTCGGCCCGAATTCGGCTACGGTGTCTACCCCAATGTCGTTACAAGCATCGAGTTCGAACGGATGCTCAGTGCCAGCGGCCCTTATGCCGGTGTGGTCCAGCGTCCTTCGGATGCAGGACACCCGCGAAAGATCGCTTTTATCCAGTGTGTCGGAAGCCGCGATATCTCTTGTGGACAGGATTACTGTTCATCCGTGTGCTGCATGTACGCAACGAAAGAGGCCATCATTGCCAAAGAACATGCCAATTTTGTCGAGCCCACCATCTTTTATATGGATGTCCGTGCTTATGGGAAAGGGTTCGATGCGTATTATGAGAGAGCGAAATCCGAATACGGCGTCCGGTTCATCAAGTGTATGGTCTCCAGAATTAGGGAGCATTTTAAAACAAAAAATCTCCTGGTGACTTACCTGGATGAAGAAGCCAAGTTTGTGGAAGAGGAATTTGATTTGGTCGTTCTTTCTGTAGGCATGGTCCCATCCAAGGAAACGGTTGAGATGGCGAAACGGATGGGCGTTGAGGTGGAGTCTCATGGATTCTGCAAGACAAAACCTTTCGAGCCCACCTCGACATCCAAACCAGGCGTCTACGTCTGCGGGGTGTTTCAAGGGCCGAAAGACATCCCGGAGACCGTATCCCAGGCAAGCGGCGCCGTGGCCGATGCCACAGGACTGATCGCTTCGGCACGGGGAACCATGGTCACCAAAAAAGAATATCCTCCCGAGGCGGATGTGACAGCGGAAGAACCCCGCATTGGCGTCTTCGTCTGCAATTGCGGCATCAACATCGGGGGCGTAGTCAATGTGCCTGAAGTCAGGGAGTATGCGAGGACACTGAAAAACGTCGTCCATGTGGAAGACAACCTTTATACCTGTTCTCAGGACACCCAGGGAAAAATTAAGAAAGCGATCGAAGAAAATCACCTGAATCGTGTCATTGTGGCCTCCTGTTCTCCAAGGACGCATGAACCGATGTTTAGAGAAACCTGCCGGGAGGCGGGATTAAATAAATACCTCTTTGAGATGGCAAACATCCGCGATCAATGTTCCTGGGTCCATATGCGGCAGAAGGATGAAGCGACGCTTAAGGCGAAGGACCTTGTCCGCATGGCCGTGGCCAACGCCCGCTTGATCCGAGCTCTCA
This sequence comes from uncultured delta proteobacterium, assembly GCA_963765435.1. Classification (GTDB taxonomy): domain Bacteria; phylum Desulfobacterota; class BSN033; order BSN033; family UBA1163; genus UBA1163. The sequence goes on along the minus strand of CAVXWK010000001.1, from coordinate 67,241 downwards.
GCGAACTCGGATTGCCGGTGATCCAAAAAGGATTGGTCATCGGAGGAGGAGTGGCCGGGATGACCGCTGCGCTCAAGCTCGCAGAGCAAGGATACGAGATCTTCCTCCTCGAGAAAGAAGCCCAGTTAGGAGGAAACCTGAGAAACCTTCACTATACCCTCGAAGGTCAAAATGTCCAGACCTTCTTAAAAGATTTGATCCAGCGGGTCACGAACCATGCTCTGATCCATGTCATCACCAATGCCTTGGTGGTTGATTTCAGCGGCTCCAAAGGAAACTTTTCCACCGGAGTGATGGTGGCGCCTACCATGTATTACCGGAAGATTGAACATGGCATAACCATCTTGGCCACCGGCGCTCAAGAATGGAAACCAAACGAATACCTCTATGGCGAAGACCCGCGCGTTGTCACGCAGCTTGAATTAGAAAGTCGGATTGTCAATCAACCCGAAGAGGTGGCCCGGGCCAATCACATTGTAATGATCCAATGTGTAGGGTCCCGAAACAAGGAGCGACCCAACTGCAGCCGAACTTGCTGCGCAACCGCCGTGAAGAATGCTCTTAAGATCAAGGAACTGAACCCTAACGCCAATATCTCTGTCCTCTACCGGGATGTGCGGACCTATGGTCTTGCAGAATCCTACTACGCGAAAGCCCGGGAGCAAGGCATCCTGTTCATCCGATACGAACCCGAGGAGAAACCCGAAGTCAAGAAGGATGGGGAAGGTCTCCTTGTCTCCTATCTGGATAGAATCTTGAAAGAACGGATGGAGATAAGGCCTGACTTCGTGGTTCTTTCCGCAGCAACCATTCCGAGAGAGAATGAAGAATTGGCAACGATGCTGAAGGTTCCTCGTACGTTGGAAGGTTTCTTTTTGGAAGCCCATATGAAGTTGAGACCCGTTGACTTTGCAACCGATGGCATGTATCTTGCTGGTGGGGCCCACGGACCGAAATTGATCAGCGAAACGATCACTCAGGCAAGCGCAGCAGCGTCTCGAGCCTGCACCATCTTATCCAAAGAAAAGATGCTGGTGGGCGGTGTGGTCGCCATGGTGGAGGGCGAGCGGTGTGCGGCCTGTTTGACTTGTGTAAGGGTCTGCCCTTATGAAGTCCCTGTGATCAATGTGAAGGGCGAGGCGGAGATTGATCTGGCCAAGTGCAAAGGCTGCGGCAGTTGCGTGGCCGAGTGCCCGGCCAGAGCGATAGAGTTGATGCACTTCAGAGATCCCCAACTGTGGGCCAAGTGCGAAGCCCTTGTGGAAACAAGTGTATGAGTTCGGAGTTCAGAGTTCGGAATATCTGGTTTTGTCTCCGAACTCCGAGCTAAATTACTCCGAACTACAAATAGAGGAGTTGAAATGTCAGAGGCAGTTCAAGAGAGTTTAGAGGCCGGACACGAGACACGGACACGTGTCACGGGTTTTGAGCCCGAGGTCTTGGCTTTTTGCTGTGAACACTGAGCGTATAGTGCGGCGGACCTGGCAGGTTCGATGAGGCTCAACTACCCTACGAACGTGAAGATTGTGAAGGTTCCCTGTACGGGGCGAGTGGATATCCTTCTCATTCTTCATGCCTTTGAATCAGGGGTGGATGGGGTTTACCTGGCAGGGTGCTTGGAGGGAGAGTGTCATTTCTTGAGAGGTAATTTAAGGGCCAAGAAGAGAGTTCAATATGCTAAGAAATTATTGGATGAAGTAGGATTAGGGGGGGCTCGGCTGGAGATGTACAACATGAGCTCGGCACAGGGCCAGCGTTTTGCCGAGGTGGCCCGTGAGATGACAGAAAAGATAAGGGCATTGGGGCCCTCGCCAGCTAAGAAATCGAAGGTAGAAGGTGGAAAGTAGAGAGTGGAAAGTGATATTTTTAACTACTTTCCACGTTCCACGTTCCAGTTTCGGGAGCGGAGGCATTCATGATCGTAGCGAACAGGAAATCACTTGAAGAAATCCTTAACATGCTCAAGCCCTACAAAAAGGTACTATTGTTGGGTTGTAATGAGTGTGTGACAGTATGTGCTGCTGGGGGCGAGAGAGAGGTAGGGGTTTTGGCCTCAGAGATACGACTTTCCCGTGCCAAAGATGGCCAGGAGATCGAAATCAAAGAGCAGACCCTAGAGCGTCAATGTGACCATGAATACATTGACCAGGTTCGTCCTTTTGTAGGGGACTATGAGGCGATCCTGTCAATGGCCTGTGGGGCAGGGATTCAGTATGTGGCAGAGAAGTATCGGACTAAGGTAGTCCTTCCTGGTGTCAATACGACCTTTCTTGGGGTGACCTTGGAGCAAGGGGTCTGGAGTGAGCGGTGTCAGGGGTGTGGAGAGTGTGTATTGCATATGACGGGAGGAGTCTGCCCGATCGCTCGGTGCGCGAAGAGTCTGCTCAACGGGCCTTGTGGGGGGAGTTCGAATGGGAAATGTGAGGTGGACAAGGATCTGGATTGTGGTTGGCAGTTGATCATCGATAGACTAAAGGAACTCAATCAGATGGATCGCTATGAGGAGATCATACCGGTCAAGGATTGGACGAGTTCTCGGGATGGGGGACCGCGCAAGCGGGTGAGAGAAGACTTGAGATTGTAAAGGTTGAACCCAGACAGGAATGGGTTCAAAAACTTTACAAAGCGGTCATTATAGACTGCGAGGTAACGAAGGTGATGACTCGGCGGGACTCTTTCAAAATGGTTGGAGCCTTGCAGTTCACCTTAAAAAGGTTTCCGCTGTAAAGTTTTTTCACCATCCCTGTCTGAGTTCTTAGCATTTTTGGAGGTTATGCTATTGACGCTATGCGCTATGCTCTATGCGCCATGCGGGATTAGAGGCGGAGATGAAGACGAAGTCGAACATTGAGCGAATATTAGAAAGTGGTGGGTTTGTGGTGACCTCGGAGTGCGGGCCGCCGAGGGGGGCGGATGCCGAGGTGATCCGAAAAAAGGGGAATCTTCTCAAGGGGGTGGTGGATGCCGTCAACGTTACGGACAATCAGACCTCTGTAGTGAGAATGAGCTCCTTTTCCTCCTGCATCATCCTCAAAGAGATGGGGTTTGATCCGATCCTGCAGATGGTCTGTCGGGATCGGAACCGGATAGCGATCCAGAGTGACATCTTGGGCGCAAGTGCCCTGGGGATCAACAACATTCTCTGTCTTTCAGGAGATCATCAGAAATTCGGGGATCATCCGAAAGCAAAAAATGTCTTTGATATAGACTCCATCCAGTTGATCAATACGGTTAAGACTTTGAGAGACGATGGGAAATTTCTGGGGGGTGAAGAAGTCAAGGGAAAGCCCGTACTCTTCATTGGGGCCGCGGAGAATCCGTTTGCGGATCCATTTGAGATACGGGCAGCGAGATTAGGGAAGAAAGTAAAGGCAGGGTGTGAATTTATCCAGACCCAATGTGTCTACAACCTTGAGAGATTCGCCAAGTGGATGGAGATGGTGAGGGATCGGGGATTACATGAGAGGTGTGCGATCCTGGCAGGGGTGACGCCGTTTAAGTCGGTGGGGATGGCGAAATACATGAAGAATTCGGTGCCTGGGATGGACGTGCCGGATGGGATGATCGAGAGGATGAAGGGGGTGGCCAAGGAGAAGCAGTCGGAGGAAGGGATCAAGATTTGTGTGGAGACGATTCAGAAGCTGAGGGAGATCCCTGGGGTGCGGGGGATCCATATCATGGCGATCGAGTGGGAGGAGAAGGTGGCAGAGATCGCCAAGGGTGCAGGACTGCTGCCAAGACCACAAATATAAAAATGCCAAGCGCAGAGCGCTGAGCGCAAAGCGTAAAGTGGTTTCCACGCTATGCGCTACGCTCTATGCACTATGCGTTAAAAAAGGAGGGACAAAAAGATGGCAAAGAAGATTTTGATCGTTGATGATGACCCGGATTTGGTGGAAGCGGTAACCATGATCTTAGAATCTAAGAAATATGACGTGGCCGCTGCCTATGGCGGGATCGAGGGTCTTCAAAAAGCTAAGACCGAAAAACCGGACCTCATCGTTCTCGATGTCATGATGCCGGACAAAGATGGATACGTCGTGTGCAAGGAATTGAAGTCCGATTCCAAGCTGAGCAAGATCCCGGTGCTTCTGCTGACGGCAGTGGTCTCCAAGATTTCTACGACCCGCTACACACAGCAGATGGGAATGGAAACCGAAGCAGACGATTATATCGATAAGCCCGTAGAGCCAGAAGTATTGGTGAAACGGATCGAAGCCCTCCTTTCCAAATGAGAAGTCGCTAGGCGCAGAGCGCATGGAGCATGGAGTTAAAAACCCTATGCTCTATGCCCTATGCACGTCATGGGGGTTGAGATGTCAGACCAAGCAAACATCCTCGTCATTGACGATGAGCAAATCATGAGGGATGGCTGTTCACGCATCCTCTCAAGAGACGGATGCTCTGTCCTCTGCGCTGATAACGGAAGCCAGGGATTGGAGGAGATCAAGAGCCATCCCGAGAAGATGGATGTGATTCTCCTCGATCTCATGATGCCCGGCATGAGCGGAATGGAAGTGCTGGATCACATTCGGTCTCTCGATCCCAACCTTCTCGTGATCGTCATCACCGGTTATGCTACCGTGGAATCGGCCGTGGAGGCGATGAAGAAGGGGGCTTACGATTTCATCCCCAAACCTTTCACGCCGGACCAGCTCCGCATCGTGGTCAGAAGGGCGTTGGAGAGGAGAACCCTCCAGAAAGAAACAGAGTTCCTGCGGAGAGAACGGGAGAAATCCCTTCGGGATATTGCCACGGAAAAGTCGAAGATCAAAACCATCATCAATTGCATGGGCGACGGGGTCTTGGTGTGCGATCGGGACAGCTGCATTGTTCTCTCGAATCCTGCGGCCAGTCGGATGCTGAAGACCTCTGAGACGCTTCTGCTCGGAAATTACCTCAATCAGTGTAACCTTCCCTCTGAGTTGTCCAAGATCATGGAAGAAAGCCTTCAGGCAAAAGACATAAGCTATGCCTCTGTCTCACAGGAATTGAGCGCCGGCGAATCTGGAGATATCTTTCTCCGTGCCCATACAGCCCTTGTACGAAACGATATCGGTGAGATTATGGGTTCTGTCGCCGTGCTCCAGGACATCAGCCATCTCAAAGAACTCGACAGGATGAAATCAGAGTTTATTGCCATGGTCACCCACGAGCTTCGGGCCCCGATCGCCGCGGTCGAACAGCAGTTGACCGTCATCCTGAATAAAATGGCCGGCGACGTGACGGAGAAGCAGGAACAGCTTCTTTCCCGTGCCAAACAGAGAACAAGAGGTCTTCTCGACCTGATCAAAGATCTCCTGGATCTTTCCAAAATCGAAGCAGGAAAGATGGTCCAATACAAAGAGCCCCTCCTCCTTCAAGAGGTGATCCAAAGAGTGGTGGATTTGATGAGGGCCGAGGCGGAAAACAAAAAGATCGATCTTCAATTCTCCACGCCTCCCAAGTTATCCTTAATCAATGCAGATCGTAATAGTATGGAGGGAATCTTTACCAACCTCATCTCCAATGCCATCAAATATACCCCCGAGGGAGGAAAGGTTTGGGTCGCTCTCGGTGAAGAGGGCGGGTTTGTGAAGGCGACCGTCTCTGACACAGGCATTGGCATTAAGAAAGGAGATCGTGGCAGAATCTTTGATAAATTTTACCGAGTGAAGACCTCAGAGACCCGTCAGATCGTCGGAACGGGTCTCGGACTTTCTATTGTCAAGAGCATCGTGGATGCCCATCTTGGATCTATCTCCGTTGAAAGCGAGGAGGGAAACGGAACCACCTTCATCCTCCTCCTGCCCAAAGAGTTGAATCCGGCCCCTTGCTAAGAAATCATTCCGAAGTCATAATCGCCCTGACCGTGTAAAAAAATCTGGCTCACTCGGCACTCGTGCGCGTGGCATTTCCCTCTTGTAACCCCCCTCTATTCCCCCCTTATGCTAAGGGGGGATGAAGGGGGGTTAAGTGGAGGGCAACCCACAAGAAACCCGGAATAACGAAAAATCTGAATTTTAACTCCCCCGATTTCTTAATCCCCTTTCAGTGATCTGTGGCGGCCCACGGTCGCGAGATGAGGTCCGTTGTCCGGATGTGGACGATTCGAGAAAAAAAGATTAAGAGAACTCTTGTTTTTGGAGGCTGAATTCGTTATTTCAAATGAATCGAGGCAAAGGTGAACAACGAAGAAACAGAGATTAAAGAAAAAACCAAAGCCATCTTAGAGGGCTTAGAGAGTAAAAGAGAAAATCTCATACCCATTTTGCAAAAAATCCAGGAAGAGTTGGGATATCTTCCTCCTTATGCCATGATCGAGGTGGCCCGGTTTCTTAACATACCGGAGATCGATGTCTACAGCGTAGCGACCTTCTACAACCAGTTTCGTCTTGCGCCTCCTGGCAAACATTCCATAAGAGTTTGCATGGGAACTGCCTGCCATGTGAAGGGTGGCCACATCACGTTAGCGGCATGGCAAAGAAGATTGAAAATAGGACCGGGCGAAACTTCGTCTGACCGCGAGTTTGACCTCGATACAGTGGCCTGTGTGGGCTGCTGCGCCATGGCACCCGTGACCGTTGTGGATAAAAAAGTGGAAGCCAAAGCGGATCCCACGAAGGTAGATGGAATCCTCCTCTCCTATCAGCTCCAAAAAGAAAAAGAAGAAAAGGAAAACAATTGAAGTTCGAAGAAATAAAAATGCAGGCGCAATCCCGCTGGCAGGAGATCTGGAATGACCCAACGCCACTGATTCTGGTAGGGACCGCAACTTGCGGCAGAGCGGCTGGCGCGCTTGAAGTCCTTCAGGCAATAAAAGACACAGTTAAAAAACAAAATCTCAACTGCCTCATCTATGAAGTGGGCTGCATGGGGCACTGCTATGCTGAGCCTCTGGTCATCCTTCGGAAACCGGGATTTCCTTCCATCTGCTACGGCCACGTTAGTCCAGTATTAGCTGAGAATTTGGTTACCAACCTTATGTTGAATGATGATCCATCTCTTGAATTTGTTCTCGGCGCTCTCGAAGAGAACGATCTCATCCCCAGTTTTTCTGATTTTCCACGGTCAAAATATGAAAAGCGGATCCTTTTAAAAAATTGCGGAAAAATCAACCCGGAAGAGATAGAGCATTATATTGCGAATGGGGGATATGAAAGCCTGTCAAAAGCTCTCCAGATGCAACCAGTGGAGATTGTATCGGAGGTCAAGCGGTCTAAGTTGCGGGGCCTCGGAGGTGCAGGGTTTCCGACCGGAGAGAAGTGGGATGTCTGCCGCCACTCAGAAGGAGAACCAAAATATCTGATCTGTAATGGCGATGAAGGCGACCCCGGGGCTTTTATGGACCGGGCAATCTTGGAAAGTGACCCTCACTCCGTACTAGAGGGAATGGTCATTGCAGGCTATGCTATCGGGGCCCGTCACGGTTATATCTATGTTCGAGCTGAATATCCTCTGGCTGTACAAAGGGTTCAGAATGCCCTGCTCCAGGCAGAAAAATACAAATTTCTTGGAGAAAATATTCTTGGGAGTGACTTTAGCTTTGACGTCAAACTCTTTCAAGGTTCAGGTGCTTTTGTCTGCGGCGAGGCAACAGCACTGATTGCCTCCATTCAGGGAAAACCCGGAATGCCCCGCCACCGGCCGCCACGCGTGGCGGTCCAGGGTCTTTTCGGAAAACCAACGATCCTCAATAATGTGAAAACCCTTGCCTATGTCCCTCACATCATCAAAAATGGGGCAGATTGGTTTTTACAAACGGGCACTGAGAGAAGCAAGGGCACAGCGGTCTTCGCCCTCGCAGGCAAGGTTGTTAATACAGGCTTGGTAGAAGTGCCCATGGGGACCACACTTCGCCAGCTCGTCTTCCAGGTGGGCGGCGGCATCACCAAAGGCAAACGCTTCAAGGCCGTTCAAATTGGCGGTCCATCAGGTGGTTGTCTTCCTGAATCAACGCTCGGTCTCCAGATTGATTTCGATTCATTGCAGGAAAGCGGAGCGATGATGGGTTCAGGAGGAATGGTTGTCCTTGATGAAGACGATTGCATGGTTGAAGTCGCCCGCTATTTTCTCGATTTTACCCAAAAAGAGTCCTGTGGAAAGTGCACCCTTTGTCGTCTTGGAACAAAGCAGATGCTCGACATTCTGGAGGACATCACCAAAGGTCGCGGGAAGATGGAAGATCTTGAGACACTCGAGGAATTGGCAGAGGACATAAAGCAAGGATCACTCTGCGGCCTAGGAAGAACCGCACCCAACCCGGTGCTCACTACCCTGCGATATTTCCGGGAGGAATATGAAGCTCACATCAAAGAGGGACGCTGCCCGGCATTGATGTGTCAAACTCTCATCGCCTATTACATCCTTCCTGAGAAATGTGCACGCGGGTGCGATGCTTGCGTTGGGACCTGTACCGTTGAAGCGATCACTACCGACAAGAAGAGGAGAATCAAGGTCATTGACCAGGAAAAATGCGTCAAGTGCAATACGTGCCTTGCTGCATGTCCTCCTCAATACGATGCGGTCGCCAAATTATCGCCACCCAACCGGGTACCAAAAGGCTGAGATTAAGGTTAAGCGAAATCTCAACCTTAACCTTTAATGTAAATTTTTTAACAATCTCATAATAGGATGGATACCTTTGCAGTGCAAAGGCTGCAGGGGGTGGAAGTAACTCCCCTTTTCCCCCTCTTAACCTAAGAGGGGGATATCCCTCCCCTTGAGGCAAGGGGAGGATAGGTGGGGTTATGAATTCACGGTCCGACAGAAAAGACGCATAGACTATTTTGAGACCTTTAATATGAAAAACATATCCCTGGCCATTGATGGCAAGAAGATAAATGCTCATGAGCGCGAAACAATCCTCTGGGTTGCGTTGGAAAACGGCATCTATATACCCAACCTCTGCGCCATCCAAGAAAGGACGCAACCCTCTGCCTCATGTCGCCTCTGTTTCGTAGAGGTTGAAGGTGAGAATGAACCTGTCGTTGCTTGCACGGAACAAGTAAAAGAAGGCATGGTGGTCAACACACGCGGGAAGAATGCGTTGAGGCTTGCACGGACCGCCGCCGAGCTTCTTATCGCAAGCCATCCAGTGGACTGCGGTCATTGTTTAAAGAATCGATCCTGTGAGCTTCAGAAAATTGCCAAACATCTTGGCATAAAACTTAAGACAAAGCGATTCAGAAGACTCGAAAGAAACCTTCCCGTTGACGAAAGCAGTTCTCTTTTTATCTACGACCCCAACAAATGTGTCCTCTGTGGCAAATGCGTCTGGGTTTGCCAGGAGAACTTAGGTATCGGAGCCATTGGTTTTACCCGAAGGGGTTTCAAACGAATGGTCTCCACCTTCCAAGACAAACCTCTCGGCGAATCAGCCTGCGGTCAATGCGTTGAGTGCGTTAAAGTATGCCCCGTCGGCTCCCTAGCATTTAAGGATAAAAACTTTCCTTATCAGAAAGCATGAAAATAACCCAAATCCACTTTCTTTCTTCGACTGAAATCGAGTTATAATATGCTCCATTTTAAATACAATATTTCACCTCGAAATCAATAAAAACGGATGGAAAAGTTTTCTTTTTTCGGGGAAGTAACTCGAGACTTTTGTGTAAATCTCTTCCCGTTTTGACTTCTATTAAAATATTGAAGTTTTAGAATGGTAGAGTGGTTATGGGGACTTATGATATTAGCTGAGACTCGGCATCGAAAATGCACATAGAAAACCGGTGAGGGAGAAGTTTAAGAAGTAAATTTAGGTAACAACGGCATTAACCTTATATTTGCTTATGTTGGCTTACGAGCTATACACATTCGATAAGAAAAAAGGCTATGAGCTCATCGGGGTTCTCCCAGAGAGAAGAAAGAATTTGATGAGAATAACAAAGGACTCTGTCATGAACTGGGGGAAAATGCTCTTAGGTGATTATGAGGATAACAAGAAGATCTTTTTCAAGCGGGTAACAATAGATGGTTTTACAGGTAGAATGCTTTGGCTTGATCTCCCTTCCAATAATCATTCAATAATTCAGTAATCATCGAAAAATAAGTCAATATTCAGTTTTCAAGGAGCGAGACAGGGTCGAATGGCACTGCCCTTTTTGTTTCCGATCTTCTATGCAACATTTCAACTGCAAATCAGCGATAGAAATGAAATTTCAAAGAAAACTTTTCCCTGTTTAAGCAAAGGCAATATGTCCCCTTAACTGCAACGCGAAAATGTCCCCTTGATTGTGTTTCAATTTAGTGCGTTTTAAAGGGAGCAAGTGTTTTCTGATCATTGGGTACCGAATCCAGAGTACAACGAATTGCCAGGATGCGTTAGAAACGATGATCATCTGCTTCCCCATAGGTTGATATCCACCCAAAAACCCAATTTCATGCTGCTCATGAGCCCTGTGCCGAAGGAGCTTGTGCTGACGGAGCGGAAGCCCAATAAACCCATTGGTCAGGGAAAGTACCTTTGATGTGTCGAGTATGTTTAAGCGCCCGAACCGGCTCTCGAAGCTCTGTTGAAGGATGTTTCGCGATGACTTGATCCTGGTAATAGACCCTCCATGACCCATTAAGGAGTTGTCGGACTTCGACTTGAGCCTTGGCATAGGAGCGCCGGTTGGGACCGGGAAGAACATCCAAAATCAGACCTCCAATCCGAACACTGTTATCATTGCCTACGACCGAGCGGTAGCGGAAGCTAATCAATCGGTCCAGATCGAGCTCTTCAGGCACCTTGCGCCAGGCTTTCTCAGATTCTCGGGCAGGGATCGCAAAACGACGATTAAACCTTGGGATAAAGGTTTTGAGAAAGCGATTTGCTGCTTCGAGACCCTGGATCCGTTGGAGGCCTAGTTCAGCGATGAGGCGATCCTGCAAGGTCCCAAAGAGCCTTTCGATTCGCCCTTTGGCCTGCGGGGAGAGTGCCGCAATGGACTCAATGCCCAAGGCTTCAAGCGCCAAGCCCACCTGAGTCGGTTCCTGACGACCAGCCAACTGTTCTTCCAAGCTCCAATGCGAATCATTTCGATGAAGCGACCCATGACGATCGTGATACATCACCAAAGGAATCCCATAACGTTTAACCACCTCTCGAAGCAGCCACAGATACCCTGACGAGCCTTCAAAAGGAAAAAACCGGGCCACCAGCAGTTTGCCGGTTGCATCATCCATGGCGGCCATCAGGCAACACGCAGGCCGATCCGGACCTAACCAGTGATGGGGACTTCCATCCCAAAGCACCATGGCCCCCTCCTGAGCCTTTCGCTCCCGACGCTTGCGGTGCCCAGGTGCTCGACGACGGCGCTTGGGTGCTACCCCTGCCTTACGCCTTAACTTCCTCACTGTCTCTCGGCTCAACTCAATCTGATGCTCCTCGGACAACTTCTCCGTAAAATGCATATCATTAAAATCCTCGTAGAGCCCTTTGGAGAGCTCGAGAACTTTCTGACGGATGGAATCCGCCGTCAGGTTCCATGGAGCGCGCCCCGTGTTTCCATGGATGATGCCTTTCACTCCCTTGACTCGAAGCGCTCTTCGAATTCGTTTGGCCTGCCGGTAGGACACACCTATCTTCTCTCTTGCCTCCTTCAAGGTGATCTTTCCTCCCTCCACCAAACCCATTACCCGCCACCTCTGTAGCTGCCTCTGACTCATAAGTATCTTTTCCCCTTTCATAGGGGACATTTTAGCTTGGCAGTTACAGGGGACACTTTCCCTTTGCTAACACAAAGAAAACTTTTCCCTTGACAGTCAATCAATGTAAGAGTATTTTTCAGTTACTGGTTCTCGCCTTACTCTAATCAATCTTACTTAACCTTGCCTTAGCTTTCCCGAGCCCCTTTTCAGAAGAGCAAAATGCCGCAGGGGGTGAAACGGAGGCTTTGGTCAAAAACTGAAAAGAATATAGGGGGGGGGTTGTCGTGCGGAAATGGATCATTGGAATACTGGTCGTGCTGGTGGCTGCAGGCGGCATATTCTGGGCGACGCTTGACAAAGATATGCACAGGTTGATCTTAAATGTGCCAACTAACAAGGATGTCCTTTTCTGGTCAATCCCGCAGCGCGATGCTGCTTTTCGTGCGATGGACCGGATGCCTATCCTTTCCAAATCCCGGATCATTTCAGCGGGCCCCAAAGTCTATCCCCTGCCTCAGGGATCGCCGCTTGACGTTGGTGTAGATGTCGATGCCTATATGAAGGACCAGCGCACCTCTGGATTGATAATCATTCAAAACGGCAAAATCCGCCTTGAAAAATACGGACTGGACTTCGGTCCCGGCAGACGCTGGACCAGCTTTTCGGTTGCGAAATCATTCACCTCGACATTGGTCGGTGCGGCAATCAAGGACGGCTGTATCAAGAGTATCGATGACAAGGTATCGGACTACATTCCCGACCTCAGAGGGTCGGTCTATGATAATGTCACGATCAAGCAGCTGCTGACCATGACATCGGGCGTGAAATGGAATGAGGATTACGGCGACCCCAAATCGGACGTCGCGTTGTTTAACGCGCACAAGGCTGAGCCGGGCGTCGATGTGACTGTCAGCTATATGCGCAAATTGAAGCGTGAGGCGTCTCCCGGCACAAAATGGGTTTACAAGACGGGCGAGACCAATTTGATCGGGGTACTGGCCAGTTCGGCGACCCAGAAGAACTTGTCCGAATATCTCTCCGAGAAGATCTGGCGACCTTTTGGCATGGAGCAAGATGCGAGCTGGTTGCTGGGCTCCACAAGCCATGAGATCAGCGGTTGCTGCATGCAGGTGTCCACCCGCGACTTTGCCCGCTTTGGTCTGTTCATGCTGGGCGGCGGTATCGCAGATGGCAAGCCGGTGTTGCCCGACGGCTGGATCGCTGAGGCAACCACGAAGCAGGCTGAAACGAACGTGCCTGGATACGGCTACGGATATCAATGGTGGACCTTGGATGACGGCGCCTATACAGCGCTGGGAATTTTCGGTCAGGGCATCTTTATCGACCCCAAGCGGAAGCTGGTCATCGCCTCGAACAGTAACTGGCCGCAGGCCACTGATCGTCAGGGCGGCGATCAGGGTAGGAAGCAGTTTTCCTTCCGCAAACAAGTGCAGCTGGCGATTGATAACGAGGCGAAGACCATAAAATAGATGTAGCGAGTCGAGGACAGACGACGCCTTACCGCACTCCTGACCTATGTCTGCCACTCGCTTTCATCCAGTAATCAACATTTTTTACAAAGATTCATTACTGAGACTTTGTGGTGAAGCCTGCAACCCTCCTTCGGACGACTCCCTCCTAAACTGTCGTTTTGCAATTCTATTCTTCTATGCAACATTTCAAGCATTAATCGATAAAATATCTCAAACCCTATTTAAAAAAGCAAATAACGATTAAAAGTATTGCGCCTTCTCCTTCCATTTCTGAATTCATACATATCCTTGAGGTGCAAACCACGATCATCGATGCGACTTACCGACTTACCTAAATAAAGCCAGGTATCTAAAGGGATCTTACCAGTTTTGACAAAACTGTACTGATTATGGTAGAAGTTCTAGAATTGCAGACCCTTATTTAAATCTGAATTAATCCCAATAATTCAGCACTTACTCGATCAGGATTCCCAAATTTTGTCTTTGGCACGGGTTATGCTTCAAAATCGATGAAGCCACGGGAATAAAGTCAAACCATGTAACATTGGATCAATTATGGAGATGGTATTGAAAGTGGGGAAACCATCTATGAGAAAAATAGTCTTAATAACTACAGTCATAATCAGTTCTCTACTGATTCCTTTTTTAATTCATGCGGAGATCTATAAATGGATCGATGATAAAGGAAACATTCATTTTACCGATGATTCTTCCAACATACCGGAGAAGTACCTTCCCTTTGCCAAAGCTCAAGAGGTCCCGAAAGAGAGCTCGGCTCCAATCTCCAAGGAGAAATCAGCTCCTGCTCTTGCTTCAAAGAGCTCTGAACCTTTAGTGGATACAACACCACGTCTTTTTAGTGGAGTGATTAGTGCAGTTGGCGCAGGAACGATTGCCGTTACGGGTGAAGGGAGCGATATGGTTTTTCCTGTTTTTGAGGATACAAGAATTGTAACCGATGAAGGAAAGGATATCCCTTTTACTGAGTTAAAAGCTGAGATGTCGGTTACGGTTGAGTATGCGAGAAATGGTGACGACATTCACCCGCTCAGCATCCAGGTCAGCGGTATGTCGAAAGGTGTTCCAACAAGACAAAAAGGACATAAATAGTACCTGAAAAAAGCGTGAAAATGATATTTCCTTTACCACCATACAAGCGGATAGGCCTTTAAAACCTTATGGAGACGCTATATAATCTTGATAAAGCTTCTACGGCAGAACCTTCCCTAAAAGGGAACATTGTGCCCGATGCCAAAAGGTCTGAGAATTTTACATATCTCCCTTGGAGAGCGCAACCTGACTCACTTTGGGGGTATCTTCCTTATTCATCAGTTTTGCAAAAAACTGAGATTAAAATGGTATTTGCAAAAACAGGTCTCTTTCCTCCAGCGTTCCAGTTATTATCATCCTGTAGAGTTAATCCTAGCCATCCTTTATGCTTTGATTGCTGGAATCCATCGCCTAAGCAAAACCAAAATCCTGCAAGGCAATGGCGCGTTTCAACAGATCATCGGCTTAAAGAAATTTCCTTATGCCAGCAGTTTAAGGCGATTCCTCAAACGAGTCAATCCTCAGGTCGTTCAGAGCATCACCAAAGTCCACGACCACTTAAGGCTGAAAATGTTCTATCTACCCAAACCTCGGACCAGCCTTCTGTTCGATTTGGATTCCTCCGTCCTCACTCTTTATGGCAAGCTTATCGAAGGAGCCGAAGTCGGCTACAATCCTCACAAAAGAGGGGCTCGTTCTTACCATCCATTGCTTTGTTTCGAATATCATTCCAGAGACTTTTGGCATGGTCTCTTAAGACCTGGAAACGCTTATACCTCTTCAGGTGCAACAGAATTCTTCAAACAATGTCTCCGAAAGGTTCCCCCTGGTATCTATCGAATTCGAGTACGAGCCGATTCCGGTTTTTTCGATCACAAATTTATCGAGCCTCTGGATCAAGAGGGCATTGGCTATGTCATCGTAGCCAAGATGACCCGACCGATCAAAAACAAAATAGGGAATCTTCGTTATTACCGGTTCAAGAGAAACTGGGGAGCAGCCGAGTTCTTCTACAAACCTTTCCGGTGGAAGGAGTCTCATCGTTTTGTGGTCATCCGCCGTCCCCTTCCCGAGAAAGACTCCGAACAACTGACGCTTTTCACTTTGAAGCGTTACAGCTATCAGGTCTTTGTCACCAATCTCCCTCTCAGGGCAGAAGAGATTTGGTATTTTTATCGGCCCAGGGCAGCGATCGAAGTCACTATCAGGGAGCTCAAAGAAAGTTATGCTTTGGCCAAGATTCCTACAAACAGTTTTCAGGCCAATCAGTTCTATTTCCATCTCTTACTGTTTGCCTACAATCTGGTCAATTGGTTCAAGAGACTCTGTCTACCTTCAAGATTTCAGAATGCAACCTTGGAGACCATTCGGACAGAATTTTTAGTCCTACCTGCGAGATTGGTAAAGTCGCAGCACCGGAACGTTCTCAAATTACCCAGCGAGTATATCTCAAAACAAACTTTGGATCATATCCTCCAGAAGATAAGAGAGATGAAACCATTATAAATTTCAACCAATTTGTAAATTTTTTCAGAAATGGGTGGGCACAATCCCCAGTGTTTAAAGGTTTCTCAATCTGAAGCATCACTTTTCACGCTTTTTTCAGGTAGTATAATCATTGTCCGGTCAAGAAAGGAGAACAATAAAAATGATTTCGAAGATCGCGGTTGTTGTGATTATGGTTTTGATCCTCTCGACGGTTTCAGCGGGTGCTGGCAGTCTAGAGAAGGAGGCGACTGCGGCCATCGCTGCCGAAAAATGGCTTGGCATCGTGGACGGAGAGAAGTATGTGGAGAGCTGGAGCGAAGCGGCAGAACTTTTCAGAAATGCAGTAAAACAGGAACAATGGGAGCAATTGTTGCGCGTTTCTCGGAAACCTCTTGGCAGGCTCGTTTCAAGAAAGATTAAGACGAAAACTTACACGACTTCTTTGCCGGGGGCGCCGGACGGAGAATACGTGGTCATTCAGATTGAAAGTTCATTCGAAAATAAAAAATCCGCAGTCGAGATAGTTACTCCTATGTTGGAGACGGACGGAAAGTGGCGGGTCTCCGGCTATTACATTAAGTGAAGGGGCGATCCAGCAATTCACTCTAGAGGTCATACTTTCTTCTTTACTGAAATCCCTAATCCACGACCCGATTTCATCTGGCCTCTTTGCAGATTATATGCGTAATATGAATTTCTTGAATCGGGGGAGTTTCAAAAAAAGAGGAGTTCTTCCTCAAGGCGGGAATCCATATCGCTATACCAGATTTCAAATGGTAATCAACAGGACGAATCTTGGGCTTTGGTCTGTTTTTCATATCGAAGCCCTTTGGAGGGGAAACATCTTGGTAAGATACTCTCACATTCAAATCAGCAAATGAAAAGTTTAGAAACCAAAGGTGAAGTGTAGGATTTTTAAGAATAACACAGAAGCTTTACCATTCTTAAATGAGATCCGATTCTTAGGGCATTATGAATTTTTTTCCAGGGAGTCGCACCGTCAATACGGGGCAAGGCGATTTTCTGACCACTCTCTCTGCGGTGCTACCTAAGATGAGATGATCTATCCCTGTCCTTCCATGGGTTCCCATAACAATAAGGTCCGCAGACTCTTCCCTCGCTACTTGTATGATCTCGTAAAAGGCCCTGCCCTCGTCTGTCTCTCTTGTCAAAATCTCGTAATTCTTGAACCCCTCAATCTTTTGCAGATAGCGAGTACTTATTTCCTGCTTCACCCCCTCAATCTGCTTGGCAATCAGTTCATCCTCCGCTTTTGGTGTGGACGACCAATAGTAAGAAACTGGTTCAAGGATGACATGGAGAATTAAAAGCGTTGCATTATAAGCTTCTGTGAGATTAAAGGCATACGAGAAGGCATGGTCAGAATTCTCGGAGAAATCGGTACAAAATAAGATTTTTTTGAACATCGATGAATCACCTCCTTTTTTAAACTCCTCCCAATCCCGATTTGAAGATGCCGTTGAGGATCTTTGGGAGTCTTCTCCCCTGTTTTCCTGCCTTCCGATCCCTTATTCGAACACGAGATGCCATTAACATGAAAGTGCATTTAGCAGCGCAGGGAGCAATTTCGGCATCCAAAGTTTTGCTTTTAATTTTGATAGCGAGGGCCATGACGGCAACCTGCTGTCGCTTAGCAACCCCTCGGGTTGGAGTGGAGAGTAGAATGAAAACAATATAACCGGATACGGCCCATATGGCAAATTTGATTTTGAGGTTAAGGGAAAGGATCCAAGAAGACAAAATCCATTAGTGTTTTTTGTTACTTCTCCTCCAGATTTCTCTATATCCATAGATGATTTTAATACGGAAGAATCTGCTAATAACTATTTGTTCGCGGGCATATCACAGGTTTTGCTAAAGGAACTGTAACAAGTGTGGAATTTGCTGATCCCGCTCCTGATTCCGA
Organism: uncultured delta proteobacterium; assembly: GCA_963765435.1. Lineage (GTDB taxonomy): Bacteria > Desulfobacterota > BSN033 > BSN033 > UBA1163 > UBA1163. The sequence goes on along the minus strand of CAVXWK010000001.1, from coordinate 49,673 downwards.
AGCCGCTACCCTGCTTCTTCTTTGGTCCGGATTACTTGAGCTTGCAGGTTACGGACGGGTGCAGCGAAGTGTTTTGAAAAGGTGAAAAACGCAATGGCCATGATTTGGAAGCTACTCACCGGTGCGGAGAAAAAGTTCCGTACATTGAAAGGTTATTGGCTACTTGCGGACGTGTATACTGGAGATTAATTTGTAGACGGGGTAAAAACTGCTAAAAGCAAATTTGAGCGCTCGGAGGAGGAAAGCCGCCTGAAATACTCTTACACACGTATTGACATGAACTCCTTCCTTTCTTTAGAATAAATTGGAGCGAATATAAGGAGGTGTTTTGGATGGCAGGGAATAATCGAAGAGTTAGCTTTTATCATGTAAGTGCACTCATAGCCATTATTTTTGGGGCAACGCTTCTCCTTCTATCCGGATGCAAAAAAGGACAAGGGCGAGACCCATCTCATCCGCCCACCGTTGAAGTTATGGATGTCATCAAGAAGGATGTCCCGGTATATTCGGAATGGACCGCGTCAACGGATGGCTTTGTTAATGCCACGATTCGTGCACAGGTCCAGGGTTACCTCATCAAGCAGAATTACAAGGAAGGCGATTTAGTCAAGAAGGGGCAGGCCCTCTTCGAGCTCGACCCGCGACCCTTTGAGGCAGTGCTGGAGGAGGCTAAAGGGCAACTCGAACAACAGAAGGCGAGGTGGGAAAACGCCAGGGTCAATCTGGAGCGCATAAAGCCTCTGGTAGAACAGAAAGCAATAAGCCAGAAAGACCTCGACGATGCTGTCGGTGCGGAACAGGCAACTCGTGCAACAGTGATGGCAGCACAAGCGGTAGTGAATAAGGCCCAGCTTGACCTGGGTTTCACCAAAATTACTTCTCCCATTGATGGCATCGCCGGTATTGCTAAGGCGCAGATTGGTAACCTTGTCGGCCCTGGATCCATAGGGGAACTGACAACTGTTTCGACCGTTGACCCTATCAAAGTGTACATCCCCATGAGCGAGCAGGAGTATTATAGGAACGCGCATGATGGTTGGTATACTCGGGAGGTGCCGCTCGATTTAGTTCTTGTTGATGGGAGCATCTATCCACAAAAAGGCACGCTTGCCTTTGCTGACCGTCAAGTGGATGTTAGGACCGGGACGATTACGGTCGTCGCCCTTTTCCCCAATCCGGGAAACATCCTTCGGCCTGGGCAATTCGCTCGGGTCCGGGCGCTGACCACGATCAAGAAAGGGGCGCTTTTGGTGCCGCAGCGGGCGGTCACAGAAATCCAGGGAAACTACCAGGTAGCAGTGGTGGGCGTCGACAGCAAAGTCGATATACGGCCGGTGAAAGTGGGTGACCGTGTTGATAGCCTCTGTGTGATTGACGAGGGGTTGAAGCCGGGTGAGCGTGTCGTGGCAGAAGGTCTCCAGAAGGTGAAAAAGGGTATGATCGTAAACCCGATACCCTACAGTGTGCAACCCCAGGCAAAGGCAGAGGTGTCTTCAATATCCAAGGCAGAATCCGGATGCGAAGTCAAATCTGAGAAGGGGTAGTCTGCTCCATGTCGAAATTCTTTATCAATCGTCCCATCGTTGCCATGGTCATCTCCATCATCTTTGTCGTCATAGGACTCGTCTCAATGATGCAATTGCCTGTGGCCCAATTCCCGGAGATCGTCCCACCGGAGATTCAAATCAATACCACTTATACGGGTGCCAATGCAGAAACCGTCGAGCAATCGGTCGCTACTCCCATGGAGGAGGCGATCAGTGGCGTAGATAACATGACCTACATGTATTCGGTGAATGCCAGTAACGGCGTCATGCGGCTTTACGTCGATTTCGACGTTAAAACGGACCCGAACACGGACCTCCTTTTTACCCAGATGCGCGAGAACCAGGCTGAGTTCCAGCTTCCACTCGACGTACGCAATTACGGCGTGACGATGCTAAAAGGGAGAACCGCCCCGCTTATGCTCATTGGCCTTTACTCACCGGAGAGTACGTACGACGGAGTGTTTATGGCGAACTATGCCAATATCAACCTCGTCGACGAACTCGTCCGCTCACCTGGCATTGCCATGGTCTACATCTATGGCGCGGGCCAATATGCGACCCGTATCTGGGTAAAACCCGACGTCCTGGGTAAACTCGATATCACCATTCCCGATATTGTGAACGCCGTCCAGGAGCAGAACACGGTCAACCCGGCCGGACAGATCGGCAGCGAGCCAGTCCCTCCAGGTCAGGAATTCACATTTACGGTTAGCGCGCAGGGCCGCCTCATCTCCTCGGACGACTTCGGCTCTATTGTTCTCCGCGCCAACCCCGACGGCTCCATCGTCCGGTTGAAGGACGTGGCCCGGATCGAATTGGGCGCCCAGACTTACAATATCAAGAGCCGAATAGATGGCAAACCTGCGGCCCTCATGGCCGTCTACCAGTTGCCCGGCACAAATGCCGTTGCCACAGTCCAGGGTGCTATAAAAGTGATGGAGGAGGCGCAAAAACGATTTCCGCCAGACCTTAAATATACTATTCCCCTTGACACGACGAGATCCATTAACGAGGGAATCCGTGAGATCGTCAAAACCCTTTTTGCGGCGCTGGCCCTTGTCATCCTCGTCGTCTTTATCTTCCTTCAGGAATGGAGGGCAACGCTCATTCCGGCCCTTGCTGTTCCGGTCTCTCTCATCGGCACCTTTGCCGTCTTTCCGATCCTGGGGTTCTCGATCAACACCCTGTCGCTTTTCGGCCTTGTGCTGGCCATCGGACTGGTTGTTGACAATGCCATCATTGTGGTGGAGGCTGTGAAGCGTCACATTGAGGAGGGCCTGTCCCCGAAAGAAGCATCCCTTAAGGCCATGGAGGAACTCTCAGGGCCGGTTATGGCCATTGCCCTGATCCTCGCCGCGGTTTTCATCCCCACCATTTTTATTCCGGGTATCACGGGTAGGCTCTATCAGCAGTTTGCCGTGACCATCGCCATTTCGGTCCTTATCTCAACCTTTAACGCCTTAACCCTTAGCCCCGCCCTCTGCGCCCTCCTCCTCAAGCCAGGGAAAGAGACACGCGGCCCGCTGGGCGCTTTTTTCAGGTCTTTCAACCGGATCTTCGGCCGGGCCTCCAAGGGCTATGTCAGTCTGTGCGGCGCCCTGATTCGTAAAAGTGCCTTGAGCCTTCTCTTTCTCGTTGGAATAGCAATCGTTGCAGGTTTGCTCGGCAAAGGAATTCCCACAGGATTCTTGCCGGAAGAAGACGAGGGGTACTTCTTCATTAACATGACTCTGCCCAATGCCGCGTCGCTTCAGCGCACCGACGCAGCCTGCAGAAGTGTGGAGGAGATCCTCAAAAATACTCCGGGGATCGAACACTACCAGACCGTGATCGGCAACAGTTTATTAAGTCTTTCCCAGAACACGTACAGCGCTTTTTTCTTTGTGACACTGAAAGAGTGGAAGGACCGAAAAAAACCGAAAGAACAGGCCGACGCTATCATCGCAACCCTGAACAATGAACTGAGCGACCTGCCCCAGGCTGTTGCCTTTGCCTTTCCCCCTCCGGCCATTCAAGGTATTGGCGTGGCTGGCGGCGCAACGCTCGTTCTCGAGGACCGAGCCAACAAACCCATCTCTTTCCTGGCGGACAATGTCAACAAGTTCATCGAAGCGGCTCGCAAGAGACCCAAACTCGCCCGTGTGACAACCACGCTCCTGCCAGCTGTCCCTCAGCTTTTCGTGAAAGTAGACCGCGCCAAGGTGCTCAAACAAGGCATTAACATAGCTCACTTCTACCAGACCCTTCAGGCTTTCATGGGCGGCTACTTCATCAACTATTTTAATCGCTTCGGTCGCCAGTGGCAGGTCTATGTCGAAGCCGAAGGGAAATACCGCACCAGGGTAGAAGATATCCAGCAATTCTATGTCCGCAACAATCGAGGGGATCCTGTACCGCTTTCCGCTGTAGCAACGATGGAGTCGCGGCCTGGTCCTGAATTCACCATGCGATACAACCTTTACCGATCAGCTCAGATTAACGCGATAGGCAAGCCCGGCTTCAGCTCGGGCCAGGTGACGAAGGCGCTTGAAGAAGTCTTCCACCAGACGATGCCGGCTGAGATGGGGCTCGGCTACATCGGCATGAGCTACCAGGAAAAGAAAGCCCAGGAAGGGATTCCCGCCGCAGCCATCTTTGGGTTTTCGTTGTTCTGTGTCTTTCTCATCCTTGCGGCTCTGTATGAGAGCTGGTCCCTGCCGTTCAGCGTGCTCCTCACTACTCCAGTCGCCGTCTTTGGTGCCTTCACCGCAATAGGGCTGCGCGGCCAGGTAGACAATGTTTATGCACAGATCGGTCTCATCGTCCTCATCGGTCTTGCTGCAAAAAATGCCATCCTTATCGTGGAGTTCGCGAAGAGGAGACATGAACAGGGAAGCCGTCTTGACGATGCCGCCCTTGAGGGAGCCCGGCTGCGCCTCAGGCCGATCCTTATGACGTCCTTCGCCTTCCTCCTCGGTGTGCTCCCCCTTGTCTTCTCCAGAGGCGCAGGTGCGGTAGCACGACGGACGATGGGCACTGCGGTCATGGGAGGCACGACCGCTGCATCGGTCATCGCGATATTCCTCATCCCCGTGACGTTTTACGTCGTCGGGAAACTCTCCGGTCGAGGCAAAAAAGAGGGGCCATTGGAGAAAGAAGGAGGAAAAGATTCGTAACATTATTATTTCCTTTCTGCTAATCTTTTCGCTTATCGGATGCATGGTGGGTCCGAACTACCGGCGGCCGTCCGTTGAGACGCCACCGTCATGGCGCTTTGAAGAGAAAGAAGCCAGAGAGGTTGCCAATACGAAATGGTGGGAGCAGTTTGGCGATCCTGTCCTCAATGAACTCATTGGGATCGCGCTCAGAGAGAACAAAGATGTCAAGATTGCGGCAGCCAGGGTTGAGGACTTCATGGGCCGATACGTGACCACCCGGGCCCCGCTCTTTCCACAGTTGGGTGGCGGTGCGAGTGGAGGAAGAACTCGTGCTACAGAGCTTGCGGCTGCCCCCCTCAGCAAAGGCACCATCAATCCCGGGAACAGTTTTCAGATCTTCTTGAATGCCAATTGGGAAATAGACCTTTGGGGCAAGCTCAGACGGGCGACACAGGCAGCCCGTGCAGACCTCCTAAGTACGGAGGAGGGACGAAGAGCTGTTATCCTCACGCTCGTTACCTCTGTGGCGAGCGCCTATGTGAATCTCCGTGACCTTGACCTGCAGCTTGAGATCGCAAAGCAAACGGCCAAAAGCCGGGAAGGTACCTACAATTTATTTAAAATCCGCTTCCGGGGAGGCATGATTTCAGAGCTCGAATTCAGCCAGGTCAAGTCCGAGTATGAGCAGGCCCTCTCTACCATTCCATTTATCGAAAAAACCATAGCCCTGCAGGAAAACGCTTTGAGCGTGCTCCTCGGCAGAAATCCCGGTTCCATTCCACGAGGCAAGACGATTGACGATCTTGTCCTTCCAGCCGTTCCTGCGGGCCTGCCATCCGATCTCCTCACGAACCGTCCTGACATCCGGCAGGCAGAACAAGACCTCATTGCTGCAAATGCGAGGATAGGCGTGGCAACATCTCTGTATTTCCCGGCGATTTCTCTAACGGGTTCGTATGGCAATGCGAGCGCAGACCTATCAAGTCTGTTCACCGGGCCCGCAAGGGTGTGGAACTTTGCCGTCCCCCTAATCACCCCCATATTCACAGCCGGCGCTATTTCAGGACAGGTGAAGTCAAGCAGGGCGGTTCAACAAGAGGCTCTCGTGCGGTATGGGCAAGTTATCCAGACGGGGTTTCGCGAAGTTGAAGATGCTCTTATTGACCAGAGGAAATCAAGGGAGCAGCTTGAGATTCAGACCCAAGAGGTTGCCACATTACATAACTACGCGCGTGTTGCTCGCTTGCGATTTGACAGTGGATATACGAGTTACATCGAGGTACTCGACGCAGAACGCAGCCTCTTCATCGCCGAACTCTCCCACGCAGAAACGAAGGGAGTTCTTTTCCAGGCACTGGTGAACCTTTATAAGACGATGGGGGGTGGCTGGGTCGTGGAATCAGAACGTATGACAACCGGAACGGCAGATTCGAATATCTCCACCCCCGGTTCTACGGCATTCCAAGAATGATTTCTGGATTGCCATCTGCCTCAAAATTTCGGAGGACTCCCTCCTTAAGTCGTGATTCTTAAATCTTGCCCACAATACAATATTTCACATGGAGACAATAAGATAACACTTCAGTATTGCTTTCCTTTAAAAAAGAAACTGGTAAACAATAAAGATTGTTTTCACAAGACACTCGTTGGCCAGTTACCCAATTAGTTCAGAAATCGGAAAAAGGTATTGACATGGAAAACCGAAACAAATAATATTGCTTTTGATCAGAGAGGAAAGTCATTACACTAAAGGAGGTTTACCATGAAGAGGAATTTTTTTCTAATTGGTATTTCATTTATTTGTCTGGCCATGATCGGAGAAGTGGGGATTGCCCAAGGACAGTCAACCGAACCCATCAAAATCGGATTTATGGGTAACCTCTCAGCTCCGTCCTCTATCAGCGCTAAAGCGGCGGCGATGATGGCAGTCGATGAGATGAATCAGGCCGGAGGTATTTTAGGCAGACAGATTAAGCTGATCGTTGAAGATACGAAGGGGGAAATTCCGAAATGTGTGGAAATATACAAGAAGCTGGTGATGGTGGACCGGGTCCTGGCTGTGTTCATCGGGGAAAAAGTTGAGATGGGGGTTGCCGGAATGGAAATCGGCGCTGAATTATATCCTGAGTACCCCCACATTTTTTTCAGCACCATCGGGTCTGGGGACGACATCTGGCATCACGTGAGGGACAATTATAAGAAATATAAATTTGGATTTCAGACGTACTACTTCATTTCGACAAATTACCTGAAAATCTTGAGCGAGCTTAACAGCGAAGTGTTCAAGAAACTGATCAAGACCAAGAAGGTGGCCATTGTGTATGAAGATATGGAATGGACCAAGCCCTTGCGTAAGGGGCTGAAAGATGTTTCCCCGCGTTTAGCCGAGGTCTACAAAAAGAACGGCCTGGAAGTGGTTTACGAAACGACCGTATCGTTGGACCAAAAAATGTTTTCTTCCGTGTTTGAAGAGATCGCGGCCTCCGGTGCAGGGGTGGTTGACTGTACCGTAGGGTACATCGACGAAGCTGCCTTTATAAAACAGTGGTCCCAATCGAGCGCCAGGAATATCCCGGTATCCCTCTGGGGAGGTCTTGCCGGGATGCCCCCGGCCTGGAAGATGACCGAAGGCAAAGTGGTCGGAGTCATGATTGGTTCCTCGATGGTGAAAGTTCCGATTACGAAAAAAACGATCCCCTTTATGGATAATCTTGTGGCAAAATATAAAGTGGGACCCATTTTCGGCTCGCATACGACCTATGACAGCCTGTACGGATTTAAGAAGGCGATAGAAAAAGCGGGGAGCATCGGCAACATTGAGGCCCTCATCAAGCAGTTAGAACAGGTGGAAGAGGTTGCTGTGCTGGGAACCATCGGATGGGAACCTCGCTACCATTACAATCTGCCCTACCCTAAGTACATCACCCCTATCGTGCAATGGCAAAAAGGGGAGATGAAAGTCATCTTTCCCTTACAGTTTAAGCAGGCAGATTATATCTCCCCAGATGATTTGAGGCGTTAAAGAAATCCGTCGCAGAAATCTCCCTCCTCCCTCCAGGGTTTAAGTTTCTTCTGCTGGGAAACAGACCTTGGAAGCTTCGGCTGAGCCATAGAAGGAGGAAAGATGCCCAACCATGTTGAGGGACTGACATGAGTTCCACCCTGCAATCGATCCTCGTCTATACTTTCATCTGGGGTTCCATTTACCTTTTAATCTCCCTGGGGTTTTCCCTGATTTGCGGAGTTTTGCGGATTTTCCACTTGGGGTACGGAGTCATCTTTGTCATTGCCGCTTACGGGACATGGATGTTTATGGAGGACGTGGGGTTGGGATTTATCCCCAGTGTCCTCTTGATGCTTCTCGTGCAAATCGGAATCGCCGTGGTGGTATTCTATCGGGGGGTCTTTCAGCGATACCTGGAGGAAGAAGAAATTCTTCTGACATTGTCCGTGCTCATCTCCATCGCCCTGATGCATCTGGCTAATTATCTGTATCCGGTCACGGCGGGCGTTAGCATTCCTTCCACCATCATCGACTCGATGCTGAAGATCGGTGCCGTAAGGATCTCCTATCAAATGCTCCTCGCCGCCTTTGTGGGGATTGTCGTGACGTTCGTCTTTGTGCTGATGTTCTTGAAAACCAGAATCGGCTTGATCGTCCGGGCGATTAGCCAGAATCTGGAGGCGGCGACGCTGATGGGTGCGAATGTGACCAAAATGTATTACCTGGCCATCATCTTATCCGTGATCCCTCCGACGATCTGCATGCTCATGATCGCCCCTTTCTGGGGGGTAGACCCTTTCATGGGATCTCCTTTACTTATGACCGCCATGCTCATCGCCATCCTGGGTGGATTGGGCAATCTCAAGGGAAGTATTGCTGCTTCCTACATGATTGGTTTTATCCATGCCACAGTGAGTTTCCTCTATGTTTCCCGGTTTATGGGGCTGGCAGCCTTAATCGTTACCTTGATCGTGCTGATGATTAAGCGGGGGGGATTATTTGCCGGAGAAACATTATGGTGAGACTGGAATTCAGACGGGATCGGATCTTATTGCGTTGGGGAGACCAGAAATATGAATGGGTCATCGAACCCCGGTATTGGAGGAACCCGGCTATTGGGGTTTTTCTTCTGGCGATTATCCCTTTATTCATCCTTCCCTACCCAAACATCTTAACCATGCTCACGAGTGCCAACCTATATGCCGCCATTGCCATCCCTTTGGGCCTGCAAATGATCGGTACGGCGCGAGTGAATTTCGGGCCACAGCTCTATTTGGGATTAGGGGGATATACCTCTGCCTTGCTAAACTTGCATCTCGGTTGGAGTCCGATTCCAACCCTCGGGGCCACGATTCTGGTTTGCGCCGTCGTAGCTCTCCTGCTCAGTCCCACCACGTTTATCGCCAAGGGGCTGTACTTTTCCCTCATCACACTGATTCTTCCCTTGACTTTCTTAGACGTCACCTTCCTCTATGGGGATATTTTCCGGGGCGAGGTTGGCCTGGTGGGGATGAGCCCGCTCTTCAACTTCGGCAGAGTCAAATGGAACTACCTCGGTTATTTTTATTTCTCTCTGCTGCTCATGCTCCTTTACCTATTTGTATCCGATAAAATTAGCCGGTCGAGATTCGGAGTCACCTTAGCAGCCATTAATGAAAATGAGGATGTCGCCCGCATGATGGGGGTTGATGTCAGCAGGTATAAGGTTTTTTATTACGTTTTCCCTTCCATCCTGACGGGAATCGTCGCCTGGTTTATTGTCCATACCTTTCGAACTTTTGCAGGCATCACCTACCTTCCCCTCGATTTCATGATCAAGATTCTGATCATCGTCATTATCGGAGGACGGGCTTTTGTATACGGAGCAGTGCCAGGTGCCTATCTCATCGCCGTGGTGGAGGACTCGTTGCGGGGGCTCGGTCCCATTAATTACTTTGTCTTTCCCCTTGTCTTAATTGGAGCCATTCTGATCCTCCCTCGCGGGGAAGGGCTATGGGGTCTGTACCACAAACGGCATCATCGAGATTATTTCCCTACCCTCCATGTGCGGAGATAGACACATGTTAGAAGTAAGGAATGTCACCAAGCGTTTTGGCGGGTTATGCGCGGTCAATGAAGTGAGCTTCTCTGTGAAAGAAGGGGCGGTCGTGGGGCTCATCGGACCAAATGGAGCGGGAAAAACGACCCTTCTAAACCTTATCTGTGGCATTTACAAACCGGACGCAGGAACCATTCGTTTTGCGGAAAAGGATATTACTGGCATGCCTTCCAATAAGATATGTCGCCTGGGGGTTTCCAGAACCTATCAAATCCCGCAGCCCTTCTATGCGATGACCACGTTAACCGGAGTTGCGGTCAGTGTCATCCATGGGAAAAAACGACCGCACATGAGTCTGTCGGATGCGATCCTTGAAGCGTCTTACTACCTTGAGTTTGTCGGGTTATTTTCTAAACGGGATACGCTCGCCCGCGAGTTAACCATATATGAATTAAGAATGCTCGAGCTGGCTAGAGCGCTCGCAACAACTCCCAAGCTGTTGTTGCTTGACGAAGTCATGGCGGGTTTGAACCCGGCCGAATCCTCGAAGGCCTTGGAAATGATCTGGAATGCCCAAGAGCAATTCGACATCACCATCCTTTGGATAGAGCACATCATGAAAATCATCATGAATGCGGCCCAGCAAATCGTCGTTCTCCACTACGGCCAGAAAATTGCCGAAGGAACTCCGCAAGAAATTGCCAACGATGCAAAAGTGGTTGAGGCTTATTTGGGAGGTCGGTATGCTCAAACTCAGCGACCTTAACGTCGCTTATGGGGTAGTTCCTGTCCTTCATCAAGTAAGCCTCAAGGTAGAAGAGGATGAAATCGTGGCTCTCCTCGGTTCCAATGGAGCGGGCAAGACCACCCTGCTGAACACGATCTCCGGGCTGCTCAAATGCGCCTCCGGAAAAATCTCATTCATGGGCAAGCCCATAGAAAACTTACATCCACACCAGATCGTCGCTTCAGGAATTGTCCACGTCCCCGAGGGTAGAAAAATCTTCCCCTATCTCACCGTGAGGGAAAATCTTCTTATGGGATCTTGCCTGCCTCAAACCTGGAGGAGGAGAAACAGCTTGCTGGAGAAGGTCTGTAGCATTTTCCCCATTTTGAAGGAACGGAGCCACCAGCGAGCCAGCCTAATGAGTGGAGGAGAGCAGCAGATGCTCGTCGTTGCCAGGGGTTTAATGGCCCAGCCCAGGTTGCTCATGATCGATGAGCCATCGTTGGGGCTGAGTCCATTGATGATGTCCCAGATCTATGGAGTGATGAAAACGTTTCCTCAGGAGCGAATCACCGTTTTGCTTTCCGAACAGAATGCACAACAGGCCCTGGAGATGGCCCATAGAGGCTATGTTCTGCAGGACGGCCACGTGGTTTTGGAAGGGCCCAGCGAAAAACTTCTCAGCAGCGAGTTTGTGAAAAAGGCTTACGTGGGGATATAGGAATGCCAGAGGATTATTTTTCTTTCACCCAAAGAATTTTTGACCCTCGCAAGGCACAGGAAAAGCCGGAAGCCCTGAAGGGGATTCGAGTTCTCGATCTCTCCCATATGATCTTTGGTCCGATTGCCGCCAAATTCCTCGCCCAATTTGGAGCGGAAGTAATTAAGGTTGAGGTTCCATATCAGGGCGATCATTGGAGAGGGGCGACCTATTGGGGGAAGTACTGGAAACACTCCAACCCCTTGTGGAATTTTATCAACCACAGCAAGTATTTCGTGGCGATCGATGTGAAGAAACCCAAAGGAAAAGAGTTAATCTTAAAATTGGCTGAAAAATCGGACGTGGTGATTGAGAATTTTACCTCCGGAACCGTGGAGGCATGGGGAATCGGGTATACCCAGGTGAGGAAGAAGAATCCAGGAGTCATCTATGCCGGCCTGAGCACTTTCGGGCAATATGGGCCGTTCCGCTTCTTCCCTGGATGGGATCTTCTGGCCCAAGGGGCGAGCGGAATGCTAAGCTTGACGGGACATCCAGAGACAGACCGATTCTTTAAAATACCTGATTTCTACGGTGATTTTTTGCCAGGGTTTTTCGCCGGCATGATGATTATGATGGCATTGCACCATCGCCTGAAGACAGGAGAAGGACAATATCTCGACGCCTGCCAGGCAGAGATTTTGATGCGCGGATTATTTCATTTTACCTACCAGTCTGTGACAAAGGATGAGCTCGGGCGAACCGGCAATATGGATCCCACGGCAGCCCCCTCCGGAATCTTCAAGACCCGCGACCAGAAGTTTATCGCTTTGGCCATTGCTGCGGATAAACAGTTTGAGCATCTGTGCGAAGCGATGGATCGAACCGATCTGCTGGATGATGAAAGGTTCAAGAAGGCCTTCACCCGGCTCAAAAAAGAGAATGCCGCACATTTGCAAAAGATAGTCAACGCATGGGTAAGGTCTAAGGATGAAGAGGAACTTGTGGAGACGGCCAAACAATATGGTTTCCCGCTATCACCGGTTATGGACGACCTGCAAATCTCCCAGGATGAGTGGCGAAGGGATCGGGGAAGTGTTCTCCTTTACGATGATGAGATGTACAAGAAACTGGCTCTGGCAGGACCGTCGGCCATGTTGAGTAAAACGCCCGCCAGGATAAAATGGCTGACGCGCCCCCTCGGTTACCATAATCGCTATATTTTTAAGAAACTACTGAAACTATCAGAAAAGGAGATAAAGGTTCTGGAGAAAGAGGGCGTGGTGGGCTATTGGGACTACCGGGTTGGCCAAAGGCCTCCTGTGTATTATGACCTGGGTAAAGATCGGATCTTCAATTATGAAGGGAGTGAAGAAGATTAAAGAGAGGACTTATTCGCGATATCTCCAGAAGAAAGGATCACGGAAGAGGATTTCCGAATGGAGTCAGTTTTTGACGGAAATGACCTCTGCGGAGGGAAAGCCAGAGGCCCTTGAAAACGCGCTGGTCCTCGATCTCAGCTATGCGAATTTCGCCGGCATCATGGCAGCAAGTTTTCTGGCTGAAGCAGGAGCGGAGGTGATCAAGGTCGAGCCCCCTGAAGGCGATCCTTCAAGAGTGATGAGCCCGTTTGGTGTCAACCTGAAAGGAGTGGGAATTCCCTATCTGACGGAGGGCCGAAATAAGCGCCACATCACCCTGCAGTTGAATGAAGAGCGGGATCGGGAAAATCTCAAGAAAATGGCTGTCAGAGCGGATGTGCTCATCGAAACTTTTGCACCGGGAGAGATGGATTCCCTCGGAATTGGGTATCGGCAATTGAGTGAGCTGAACCCAGGCTTGGTATACGTGGCCATAACGCCTTATGGTCATTTTACCTCGAAGGCCAAGGAATTTTCAAAAATACCCTGGGCTGATCTTACCAGCCAAGCCGAGTCCGGGCTTGCTGCCCTGATCGGGGACCTTCCGGATACCCCAGAGCCTTTTAACTGGCCCACGCGAGCCGGCTTTTACGCTGCCGGATATGCTACCGCTGTAGGAGCTGCCGGCGGGGCCCTGGTCGCTCTATTTCACCAGCGAATAACGGGGGAGGGACAGATGGTGGATATAGCCTCCGCAGATGCTTATGCCTCCTGCGCAGGATTTCCCTCGACCATTGGCTATGTATGGAAAAAACCCCGTCCGCGATATGGCACCCTCGATTACGGGTTATGCCCGTATGGTTTTTTCAAATGCCAGGACGGTTTTATCGCGATTGCTTGTTTTCGGGATCAAGATTTTCGGGCCGCCTTGAAAATATTGGGGCTCTGGAAATTGGAAGAAGATTGGAGGTCGCTGCTCGACAGGATTACAGATGATATCGACAAAGCGAAGGAGCTAAACCGCAAAATAGAAGAAGCCGTAGCCCGGTACACCTATAAAGAAATATTTGAAAAGTTTTCCGCTTACAGTGTAAAAGCAGCGCGCTCCAAATGGAGAGGCGGGGGACTGCCTGTGACCACAAAAATGCTAACCCCGAAGGAGGTCTTAGAGTCAGAACATTGGCGGGTGCGGCATACTTTTCCTACGATAAACCATCCCACCTTCGGAATATTCACCGTTCCCGTCACGGGGAAAATGTCCAAAACCCCGATGCGGATTAAATGGATTTCAGCAAATGTGGGGGAGGACAACGAATACATCTTCAAAAAATACGGCCTGAAGAGGAAGGAAGCGGAGAAAGAACCAGATGTGCCTCTACCCACCCGTCATTAGACCTAGAACCCGGGATACCCAAGCATTTATGGAAGTGTTGAATTCGAAAAGAACCAGAACTTTTCAAGTAAGAACGAGACTTCTTCCTGTAATCATTGTCAGAGGATTTTTCCCAAATACTGCAGATTTCAACCAGATATCTTCAGTTTGGGCAATGTGCAGGTATTGGCAAGCTATGTTCAGTTTTTACGACTGGTACCGCCCAAACTATAGACAATGTTCCTAATGGGGGATTATTTCACATACTGAACAAAAAGTTCTATTGATTGGACAAGATAATGGATCGGGATTGAAGCTTATTTTTGCATGAGGTATAAAACGAAGGATGGCATTCTTAAATTCAATGGTTGCCGTGGAGCACGCAGGGGAAATTTTTAGCGCCCGAACTGGCTAATCTAAATACTAAACAAAAAAGGACGCAAAAATGAACCTGAAATAGATTAATTTTCAGGGGAAAGAACCGATAATGACATTTAGACTATTGATTATTTCCTATGGGAAATATAGGACCCTGACATTATGTGGTTTTCCCAACGTGTCCGGGAGGCAAACATTGAAACGCTAAAAGGTGCCGCAACGAAGGTTTTCCAGCACCCCCACCTGCTTTCTAATCAAGTGGCGAGTTTACAGAACAGGGCTTCTTTTCAACCTTCTTCCGATAGAGTGGGCCACGAGCTCAAAGCTCCCCATTAGGCCATTTGGCATATAGATCATTGTCAAAACAATGATCAATCCAAGCACAAGAACCCGATAGATCTCCGCCGCCCGCAAGACCTCATTGAGTACGGTGAGAACAAAAGCGCCGATCACCGCGCCGGGAAATCTTCCTTTTCCCCCGAGCACCACCATCACCAACACCAACAGAAAAAGGTCAAGGTTTAGGATCGCGGGAGTAATCTTGCTGATATAATGGGCATAAAAAGCTCCCATGACGCCCGTAAAAAAAGCCGACATGCTGAATACCATGAGTTTATATTTGTATTGGTTCACTCCAAGGCTTTCCGCAAATTGTTCGGCTTCCCGGAGTGCAACAAAAGCCAAACCGATGGAAGAATGGATGATTTTGTCCATGAAGAAAAGCAGGAGAAAGAACATACCCAGGGCGACATAATAGATGGGCACCAGTCCGAGCGGGGCGGATACGCGCAAAGGAGGAATATTTGATAATCCATACCACCCCCCTGTCCCCCAATCTCGACCCCTCATCAGCAGCGTGGGCATGACAAGATGAAGACCAAGCGTGACAACGGCAACATACACACCTCGGAGCCGTAAGCAGGGCAGGCCGATGCCTAACCCGATCACCCCGGCTACAATGCCTCCTACGGCTATGCAAGCCCAGGGGGAGATTCCGGTGGACATGGATAGCATTCCCGACGCATAGCCACCCACAGCAAAAAATGCCATCTGCCCCAGAGAAACGACGCCGGCATATCCAAGAATCAGATCCCACGCCGCAGCGACAACCCCCCATATCAGGAATAAGATCAAAACATGCATGACGTACCGATTCTCATGGTAAAAGAACGGAAGGAGCGAGAAAACAGCAACCATGATAATGTAGATTCTATACTCTTTCTGCATGGCCAGGATCACTCCCACGTTCCGAAAAGCCCTTTGGGTCTTACGATTAACACGAGCAACAGGACACCGATGAAAATGGGAAGCCCCCACACCGCCCCTAAGGTGTAGGTCACAAAAACCTCTACCATTCCCATGATAATTGCCGCATAGAGTGTCCCTTTCACACTACCGAGCCCACCCAACACGACGATGACAAATGCTTTTGCAAAGACCTCCCACCCCACACTGGGAAATATCAGCGTTTTTGGCCCGAGCAGAATACCACTGATTCCGGCCAGTGCGGCGGATATCCCAAGGGTACCGGAAAATACCCGGTCAATATGCAGGCCAACAATCTGCGCCCCCGTGGAGTCCTGTGCCACTGCCCTCACCGCCATTCCATACCAGGTTTTTTTCAAGAATGCACCAAGGAGAAGCAGGATAACGGCGGCCATCATCACGATAACGATATCGTGCCGGTCCACAACGACGTTGCCGATGTTGACCGAACCTTCCAGCAAGCGAGGAATCCTTTTGGTCCTGGGACCGAACACAACAAGGGCAAGGTTATCCATAAATAAGGCCGCCCCCAGGGTGACGATAATGATATTCGTCTGCCAATCCGGGTAACGTCGGAGAGGGTGGCTAACAACTCTTTCAAAGAGCAATCCAACGAAGAACATGATAAAAATGGTAAGGACCACGGTGATGGCATAGTTGAATCGAAAATATCCGACCGAAAAAAACCAGGCGAGGTATGCCCCCCAGGAAAAGAGGGAACCATGAGCAAAGTTTAAGATTCTTGTTGACCCGTACACGAGGGTCAGCCCAACGGCCATGATGGCGTATATGGCGCAATTGATACTCCCGGTGATCAGCACCTGACTTAACATGTCAAGATTCAATTCCCGCCCTCCCAAAAACAGAGAACGTGTGCCTCCTCTGCCTTCACTGAAGCCTCAATCGGTCGTTCCAAGGAATACCTCCTTGATATGATCGTTCCTAACAAGATCTTCTTTTGAACCGTCGAAAACAATCTGCCCATTTTCTATGAGATAAATCCTGTCAAAGGATAGGGTTCCCCCGGTCTCTAAAGCCTCGGCGACGCTCTGCTCAACCAACAGAATCGTCATGTGATTCTTATTGATTTCGGAAATGGTCCGAAACACTTCGGTTCTCATCAGGGGGGAAAGGCCGAATGAGGGTTCATCGACGGCGAGAAAGCTGGGGGAAGACATAAGGCCCCTCCCGAGGGCGAGCATCCGCGCTTCTCCGCCGCTCAAGGTGGAGGCTAATCGTTTTCTCCGTTCCAGCAGCCGCGGAAAAAGGCCATAAACATACGAAAAGTGCTCGTCTTTTTTCCTTCGAGCGGTTGCGTTATATGCACCGATCTTCAAGTTTTCCTCTACCGTCATCTCGGGAAAGAGATGTTTATCTTCTGCGACATATACAAGACCCCGTTTCACGATCTCGTGGGTCCCCAAACCGCTTATAATCTCTCCATTGAATCGGATATGCCCGGCCTGAGGGGTCAGCAAGCCACAGACGGATTTTAGTAACGTGCTCTTACCGTGGCCATTGGGGCCGAAAAGGATCGCCAGTTCCCCTTCCTTAACCTTCAGGGAAATCTCTTTGAGGGCCTGGTATTCTTCATAAAACATATCTATCCTTTCTACTTCAAGCATGCTCCGCCCCCAGATAAACCTCCCGCACTTTCCGATTCTTGGCCACGATCTGCGGAGCACCTATACACAACTTCTCCCCATTATTCAGAATCATGAGCTGTTGGCAGAGCTCCATAAGAACCTTCATGATATGTTCGATGATGAGGATGGTAATTCCTAACTCCGAGTTAATCTTCTGAATCAAGGTGATGATCCCCCGAATCTCCACCGGGCTTAATCCCCCGACAGGCTCATCCAACAACAAGAGGGAGGGCTCTGTCGCCAATGCTGCGGCAAGCATAGTGACCCTTTTGTGAAATAGATCCAAGTTTCTCGCTGGGATGTTTTCTTTACCGTGCAACCCCACAAAATCGATGGCCTTGGCGATTCGTTCTTTTTCATTGTGCGTATCCTTTTCCACGCCGAAATGCGCACCGACCTGTACGTTTTGAAAAACATTCAACTGCGAAAAAAGTAGAGGGATTTGAAACGTCCGGGCAATCCCTTTCCTGCAAATCTGATGGGGTAGCAATCCATGGATCTTCGTGTTTTGGAAGATGATTTCTCCTAAGCCGTGGTACCTGCCCGCGATAACGTTTAATAACGTGGTCTTCCCAGCCCCATTAGGACCTGCAATGCCAAAAACCTCTCCTTTCTCCACGTCAAAGCTTAGTTTGTGGACTGCGGCTAATTTCCCAAACCACTTACTCACATTTTCAACCTTCAAAATCATCGGCTTCCCCTGCCATCCAAAATGTCGTTGGGGCCGCTATCAGAAAAAGATCTGGTCGACAGCTGCTCCGGCAAACGGCACCATTGGAAATGTTTTATCCTCTTATCGGTATAAATCTCCTCACCAGAAAAAGGACCTCATCTCGAACCTAATCCTCCAAGACAAAACCAGGAGGGCGATTATCACCCCCCTGATTTTATGAGACCAGCCTATCCAAAAAACGTGTGTACGGTTTTTTACGACCGGGCACCGCAAAGGGCCTATTGTTTTATCCAAGGCGGCGTTTTGAATTTTCCCTCCGGATGATCACCCAGAAAGAGCAACACCTGTTTCCCGTCCTGGATTTGGTAGAAATGCATCGGGATATACCCATATCCCGTCCTGGCGTAATGATCCTTCGGATCAAAGCTGTAGCGTCCGGTGATCCCCTGATACTCCGTTCCTATGATGGCCTTGACGATGGCCTGCTGATCAATCTTGCCAATTTTTTTGACGGAATTGGCCCAAACCATTACGCTGTCATACAAGACGGCTGCCTGACCGAACCCAGGATTCCTTTTAAACTTTTCGAAATACCTTTTGGTCCAGGCACTAGCACTTTTGCTTGGAACGGGCGCATTCTCAATTTGCCAAACGATCCCGTTGGCGTCTTTACCCACCACTTCGAGGAATTCGGGAATCGACGGGCTGTATTGATAGTAGACGATGGAGTTTGATGGACGCTTGAGAAATTCCCTCATGAAGGCCGCCGCCTCGCGCAGGTCAATGATGCTGGCAAAGATGAGGAGGTCCTGCCCCTGTATTTTTGCCATCTGGACCCCAAATTCCGTGGTACCCCAGGGATGCAGCTCATCCAGGACCACTTCGTATCCGGCATCCTGTGCTGCTTTTTTGAAGGAGCGGGAGATGTTCATGGTGTAATCATTCTCTGCGGTAAATATCGCTACCTTCTTGCTTCGGACTTTATAGGGAAGAAACTGCGTCATGGTCCTGAATGCATCCCGGCCATAGTTTGCTTCAACCCCTGCCATTTGGACAACATACTGGTATTTGTTCGGATCCTTTAGATAGGCCTCATGAAAAGCGGAGTTTGCGTCGTTGCTAATGTAGATTTTATCGTACTGCCCAAAAACAAGGCAGGCAGGGTAATTCTGATACCCTGCGATGAAAACATCCACCCCATCACGATCCAGGATTTTTGCTGCGGTATCCACGTCTTCGGGAGACAACACCTTGGTGTCTGCAGTAACGATTTTCAGAGGTCTCCCTAACAGACCGCCGGCTTTGTTGATTTCTTCCACAGCCATCTCCACACCGGCAATGATTTCAGCTCCATCTGCGGCATAGGGGCCTGCCATCGGGTAAGGAACCCCTATCTTGATAGGCTCCGCTGAATTCGCCGCCGGCGGTGACCCTACCATTCCCATGAAAAAAAGAAAGAACAACCCTATGATCCCCAGACCTACCCCCAGACTCATCTTCATCTTTCTTCTCATTGCGATTTCCTCCTTTCTTTTTTTGAAACCTATTTTTTCTCGGCTATTTCCGGGCAAGGCTTCACGACATGCA
This sequence comes from uncultured delta proteobacterium, assembly GCA_963765435.1. Taxonomy (GTDB): domain Bacteria; phylum Desulfobacterota; class BSN033; order BSN033; family UBA1163; genus UBA1163. The sequence goes on along the minus strand of CAVXWK010000001.1, from coordinate 30,237 downwards.
ATTTTCCAGAGCCCCCTTAATGATCACTCCCTCCTGAAGACTATAGATCGCAGAAGTTCTCGATAGAACTTGCGCAAACGTAACTTAGCAGGCAATTCTCTCGCACCAAATTGACAAAAGCGGAACGGCAGGGGCGGAGACACCGGTTTAAGCATTCTCCGGTCGGGAGTGCCTCATGGGCTTAGCCGTCTTCGGAAACCGGCAGATCCGCCATCGTCGTGAATATCTTCTTTCCGCTTCGGAACCGTTTTTCATACAACCGTTGGACAGCCGTCGTGAGATCCTGTAGCATCGCCGGCGGGCAGCCCTTCACAAATTCTCCGCACCCGTAATCTTTAAATTGGTTCATGGCGCATTTGCCGTAGAATATCGTCTTATCCCGGATCTCATCGGGCACATCCTCGGGTTTGATATTTGTACCCAGGGCGATGAAAAACTTCTCGTCATGTTTCTTCAATATCTCATCGAGTTCGAGAAACTGGCTGTAGAATTGGGAAATGGCCGCCGACAACCATGCCATGCACCCGCTGCAAGCGTCCTTGTCATACACACAAATGCTGTCCACCTGATCGAGAAGGCCTGTCGGCGGGGGAGTGAAAGGACTTCTTACCTCCTCGATCTTTTCTCCAAGGACCTCGATACGTGACAGATCGGCGACTCCAATCCCTTCTTCTCCCGCTTTCTGCAAATAGATAATCTCCTTGGAATCAAGGCCCATGATTTCACTGCAGACGACGTCCAGGGCAATCGGGTCTGCCCCTGCCAGGATTAATCCCATGGGTTTCGGAATACCCCAGGAAGGCGCGCGACCTTCACTTCCGACGATGCCATCGATGATATTGAGATCACCACGGAGCGTTCTCGCAAGGTCGACCAGTGCGTTTTCGATGCCAGCCTCATGCATTTTCCGTTTGGAGCTGTCGTGCAACAGCCCTTTGATGTTCTTGGTGGCCAGTGTCACTTTCACGTGCATGTGGACTTTCATTACCGGCACGTTGATAATGACATCAATCTCATCAAGCATTTCTGGAATTTTTAGTGTATCGACGACCGTTCCCTTTATTTCGATCGTTTTCATCCTGACTTTTTTGAAGTCAACAAATTCATACGGCGTCCCTTTCAGGGCGTCGAGAAAACCCATGCTTTTGGCGTAATCCGTGGTGTTCCCGCCCACATGACAGGAATCGCCCACGATGATCCGAGAGGCCCCAGCCTCACGGGCTAAATCACATACCGCCTTTACCACGGCGGGATCGGTCATCGTGCCGGGAACCGGCTCACCTCCTATCAGATTCGGTTTCACCAATACGGTGTTTCCTCTCTTTACAAACCTGGAGAAACCCCCAATCATATCGACTGCGCGCAGAATGGTATCGCGTAGGGTCTCCTGGTCAATCTTCCTCACAACGGCTACCGTTGCTTTCCCCATGATTCCACTCTCCTTTTTGATTTTCCCGCTATGGTAATACTTTTCTGGCCCTCATATCCTTATGCCTGTGCTTTCCGACCTATTGTCTGAAAACCTAAGAAAGCACCACCCGTGTGAATATACCTTGCATGGAACTGTCACTCATAGACAGCCGGAGTAGGTACTCCAGCCGTGCTTGCCGCCTCTGCCGCTGTAACATTTTTCGCAGAAACAACAAACAATGAGGAAGCTAAAAACACAATAGCCACTAAAATATCGTTCGCTTTTTCATCTTCTTCAGTTCCTCCTTCCTTAAAGGGTTCTACCTCTGTGAACGATTATCCATCATTATCCTGGAATCTTTTTTATGTTTACCTCCTTTCCCGATCCCTCCTGTCTGAGCCGTCATGGGGTGATCTGGCTACTTTTTCAGCTGCTTCTTGACGAACGTGAATTCGCAATATTGATTCGTCAAACAGAGCTGAGAGGGAAAGTTGAATAACCACTCGCCGTACAAGCCTGCCAGTTTCAGATAGGTCTCAAAAATAGCATGGTTGCACTCCACCTGGATTTTTTTGTTATATTCTTCTGCCTCCTTGGGAGGGAGTAGATTCCAGATAACCTGAGTGGTATAGGGGCAATCAAAGCAGCGCAGAGTGACTCTCTCTTTCGTTTCCTCCACAATCTCCATTGGATTGCCGAAAAGCGCAAAGCTCTTGACCATAATCTGAGCCACATCATGGATGGTGAATTTGTCCTTAGGTTTTTTACCGATCGTTTCGCAGAGACTCGGCCATTCCAGTTTAGATCTTAGGTTCCACATTTTGGCATACATCTTTACAGCCTTGTCCGTCCCTAATTCCTCCTCCATGGTCTTGAAGGCCGAATAGTCGTGAAGCGTCCATAGAGTCATCGCATCATTATACGCCTTCTCCCACGTATACTCTGGATGAACCTTCATCAGTTCACGCATGTTTTCAATAAAGCTGTTGTGCCGCATATCTTTCGCGTTTTTAGCCATAACGATGCCTCCTTCTGTTTTCTATTATGAAATCTTCTGCCGAATTTCAATCCGTCTTCACCTTTTTCCCAGCTATCCCGGAGTTCATCACCTCCTTCTATTCAGGGAATACAAATCAGCAAATGGGCGTATAGTTCATCCCAAGGCTTTCGGCTACTGCCTTGTGCACCAGTTCCCCCCGGATCAGATTTATTCCCTTGCCTATCTCCAGATTCTCTTTTATGGCTCTTTCGTAACCTTTGTTTGCAATCTCCAGCACATATGGAAGTGTGGCATTCGTCAGAGCCATGGTTGAAGTCCTGGGAACGACTCCCGGCATGTTCGTCACACAATAATGGACTACGCCCTCCTCCAAATAAGTTGGATTATCATGAGTCGTCGGAGAGCTGGTTTCACAACATCCTCCCTGATCAATTGAAATGTCAACGATAGCCGCCCCTCTTTTCATGTCTTTGATCAGCTTTCGAGGAATCAATTTAGGAGCTCGTGCCCCTGGAATGAGAACAGAAGAGATAAGCAAATCGGCCTTCAACACCTCTTCTTCAATATTTTCATCATTGGATATCAATGTTGTCACACGACCGTGCATAATTTCGTCGATGTAGTTTAGACGGTCTTGGTTTACATCCAAGAGGCTGACTCTTGCATCATTCCCTACCGCGCCAAAACAAGCATGGACTCCTGCAACACCTCCCCCAAGAATAACCACATAAGCCGGCCGTACACCAGGTACGCCGCTTAATAGAATCCCCATCCCCCCATTCTTCGCTTCGAGGCAGTATGCTCCCGCCTGTACCGATAGACGGCCGGCAATAGCGCTCATTGGAGCCAGGAGAGGCAAAGAACCTTTTTCCGTCTGAATCGTTTCGTAAGCGATGCCAATAATCTTTTTCTCGATAAGCTTTTCCGTTAGCCCCTTATCTGCTGCCAAGTGCAAAAATGTAAAAAGGATTTGACCTCCGTGCATCCGATCAAACTCCGGTGCGATAGGCTCCTTTACTTTCAGGATCATTTCTGAGTCGGCCCATATCTCCTCGGGATCTGTCCGTAACTCAGCTCCTGCTCGAAGGTAATTCTCATCGGAAAAACCGCTCCCCGAACCGGCTCCAGCTTCGATCAAAACGATGTGACCATCTTTCCTCAACATTCCGACGCCAGCAGGGGTGATGGCCACCCTTTTCTCGGCCACTTTCAACTCTTTTGGAATCCCTATGATCATGACTTATTTCCCTATACTTTGGAAATCAAAATCCATCATTCATCTATGTCTTTTCAATCCCCATAAAGCCTCTTTACGAGCCGTGCCACCCTCGCTCCAAATTCTGCACACACTTTTTTCCTTTCCTCGTTAGGGGCTCCGACCGAAACAGGGCCGTAATGCCCTCCCGAGGTAAATCCAGGCACAATCATTCCATGGACTAAAAATGCCCGAAGAATATCAAGAATTGCCGTCTCACCTCCCCCACCCAAGTCGCCGGATGATGCGAAGGCTGCTCCCACCTTGCCCTCTAATTTAGGAAAGTATTTGATGCTCTCATCGATTAGCTTTTTGAATTCTGCTGTTGTCGCCGCAAAATAGGTGGGAGTCCCGATGATGATACCCTGAGGTTCAAGGAGATCCTCCAAGGTCGTATTTTCGATCTTTTTCCGACTGACATTCACCTTCTCGCTTTTCACACCTGCTTCGACGGCTTCCGACATTCGTTCTGTATTACCGGTCTTGGATTGATAAACAATCAATATTTTTGCCATGACGTCTCTCCTTTTCTCCTTATCCGATATAAACCCTCGGCACGCGTTTCCCGACACCACAGACAACTTCATAATTAATTGTCCCAAGCTTCTCGGCAACTTCGTCTACGGGAAGTCCTTCACCGAAGAGGATTACCTCATCCCCTGACTGAACATTCTCCATCGCGGAAACGTCGATCATGCACATATCCATGCAAACCCGGCCGATCAGGGGCGCCCGATAGCCCTTGATCAGAACCTCCCCCCGGCCTGACAGCAATCGGCTATAGCCATCTGCATATCCTACGGGGAGCGTTGCCACAAGAGTTTCCTTCTCGGTGATAAAGGTTCGGCCGTAGCTAATCGGACTTCCAGAGGGAACCATCTTGACAAATGTCACCTTCGTCATGAAGGCCATGGCTGGCTTCAAATCAATACTGTGGCTAACTTCGGTCGATGGATAGAGGCCATAGATCATAATTCCAGGCCTCACAAGATCAAAATAGGACTCGGGTAGATCCAGGATGGCTGCGCTGTTTGCCATATGCCTTTTCGGTATTCTGATTCCCGAAGCTTCGACTTCTCGCACAACCCCGTCGAAAACCTGGACCTGTTTCATGGCAAAGGTCTTGTCCACCTCATCCGCACAGGAGAAGTGGCTAAAGATCCCCTTTAGGCTCAGGCTTTTGAATCTCCCCATCCTCCGCACAAAGGCCAATGCATCCTTAGGCTGTACGCCAACCCGGCCCATGCCCGTATCAATCTTGAGATGCACGTTGACCATGGTTCCTTTATTGGAAGCAATCTGATTTAATGCCTCGGCGACTTCAATAGAACAGAGGGTCTGTTCCAAGTTAAAATCGACCACCCGATAAGCTTCTTCTGGTTGAATCAAACCCAGAACCGCAATAGGGACATCAAATCCTGCCTTTCTAAGTTGCTCACCCTCTTCGGGCACTGCAACGCCAAGGCAGTTCGCGCCACTCTTAAGGGCAGTCGAACTAACTTCCACTGAACCATGCCCATACCCATCGGCTTTTACTACAGCCATGATATCCGTCTTCCTCCTTACTCTTCTTCGAATCTGATCAACGTTATAGGCGATTGCACTAAGGTTTACAATCGCTTTGGTCGACCGTCCGATACACATCTCACTTTTATCGCCTTGGATGACACACTCAGGCGTCCCGGAATAAAGGACCTTCGCCTCAGGAAAGTCCCATCTGGGTCGAAACGGCTGCTCCGTCATAGTACTCTGTGATCCTTCGAATCTTGCCCTTCTCAATCCTGAAGATGTAGGCTATTTGGATGTCTACAAATCTACCGGTTGCAGGCGTTCCACGAAAATCGGCTCTATTCGTCCCACTCCAGCGGACCTCTGCGAGAACCTGATCCTGACCGGAAAAAATGTTCAATATCTCCGCCTTGCAGTCCGGGAACCCTTCAAAGAGCTCGCGATAACTTTTAGCAATCTGGTCACGACCCATTGCCGGCGGTGGACTTGCCACTTCCTCTCCCACGGCATCGTCCCAGCAGAAAGAACTCATCCGCTCTATGTCCTGCGCATTCATTGCCTCGAGCCATCTCTTTGCAATGTGAATTGCCTCCTCCATTTTTCACTCCTTCTCCCTCGAACAGAAAAAAAGTCTCTATTTTTTCGTCTCGAATCTCACCCGGCATGTGTTATCTCCACAGCACTGAAACTTATCCATGGTAAATGAAAATTTATCAAAAACTCCCAGGGCCTTCAAAATCGCATCATAGTAATTTACGGAAGTCGCCGCTTCCGTCTTTAAGGTCATGGAACGGGCCTTCTCTTCTCCAAGAATCGCCTTCATGTTTGCAAAGTAGGCGCAAACTCCAAGTTCGGCCTCATGAACATCCTGAGTGTGTTTGGTAACATGATAGGGAATCCCGATGGATTCCCAGTAGGCCTTCGAAAGCTTTCCGAGCATATCCATGTTAATATCGGATGGAGCCTTTATCCCAAAAGTTTTTTTCCAAGGATCTAAGGCACTGAGAGCAAATTTTTCCCAGAGACCCATGTAAATTTTCAAACCGTCTTTAGAACCAAGGTTTTTTTCCAGGTACACATAAGCACTGAAATCATAAATGGTAAAAGCTCTTAACCAGTTGAGAAAGGCTTCTTCAATGTATTCTCCCATTCCGAGGATCGCTGGATGGTTCTTATCCTTCAGGATGTCGGTCAGGATCTTATTAATCTTGCCGACGTTGGGTTTCTCCGCAATCCCCAGAACTTTGTTCACTTTCTCCAGTCCGACTGTGAAAAAGTAGCTCCAGAGGTCATAAAGAACCTTTTCCCTTAACTTTGAATCATTCACATTTTCTTTCAGACCGTCGATAAGGTTCTGGTTGTGAAAAGACATTCCCTGGGACCAGACGTAGATGTCATCCTCTGGTCTATGGCCGACCTCCTTAAGGGCTGCAAAAACCTCATTCTTTAAAACCTGCTCTCTGGACTCCATGCTTATCCTCCTTTTCAACCACGTAATCATGCTCGCTATGGATTGGCTATTCTCCAGGCCAGAATGGCAACTGTATCGCCGACTGCCTTGAGATTATTTGGATTAATCTTGTCAACGGTGTCATGGATTGAATGGTAATAAGGGTCGTCCGACGCCCAGAAAACGGTCGCAGGAACCCCGATCTGGTTAAACCGACCTTCTTCAGGAACCCCCCAGGATGCTGTCATCCTTCCGAATCCGTACCCTAAATCAGCCGCCAGTTCATCTACCATTCTCATCAACCACTCAGGGTGGATGACGGGTTCGGAGTCCGGCCATTCTCCCCTTTCGACCTGTTTGACGATGCCGCCCACGGAGACCATATCCATATCAAACAGGGCCTTCATGTTCTTCACCAGCTCTGCCTTATGAACCTGACAGTAAGTCCATGCCCCTGGAGTCGCATCTTCCTCAGCTGTGGTCGAGATGAATTCAATCGACCGTCTGGGCTTCATCCGACTCAGCACACGAGCCACTTCTAACAGAGTTCCCGTTCCAGATCCGTTGTCATTTGCTCCGGGACCGATTGCATTGTCACGATGGGCCAGGATACCGACCCGTTCCTCGGGGAATTCTGTTCCTTTGAGGATGCCGGAAAGAATGACCGACTCTCTCTCTTCATTCAGGGTTTTTGTTTCCATGCGAACCTTACAATGGCCCGTGGAGAAGGCACGCATCAATTTGAGCCCCCCGACAGCAGAGATACAGACGGCAGGAACTTTTTTTTCGCAGAAGCGCTTGGTGAGATTGGAATTTCCCGCTTCCATGCTCATCCGGTAGGGCCATGGCATAGGATGAATAAAAATGATTCCCACGGCCCCTGCACGAGCTGCTCTATCAGCAAAGATCCCGAGCCAGAACTTGGAGTATCCCAGAGTCTCCTCAGTAAGAATCACGATCTTCCCTTTGACATCGACTTTCTTGTAGTCTTCTTCCTCTCCATCCCCAAGCCAGACGGCATCGGCCTCGATACCGCCCTTGGGAGTCGACGGCGAAAATAACGGAACGATGCCCTCATCAAGTGCTTCACCTGTTGAAAGGACTCTCAGGAGAGGTTTCTCGTCTTCGAAACTAAGGGTCTTGATGGGCGTTTCCCCGATCTCAAGGCCATAAGCTTTAAACTGACCTTTAACATACTCTATCGACCTCTTATCCCCTTGGGTTCCTACGAATCTGTATCCCATATTGGCTAATCCGCGAATATGGGCCAATGCTTTTGGACCGGATATCTGGCGCTGAAGAGTGAATTCAAAGTCGGTGATCATTTTCTTATCCCTTTCTGAAAAAATGAAGTTCCTCTGACTGTTATTCAACCACCCCGTAGGACTTTTCCTGCCTTTATTGGATGGAGACTGTCTCTCTCAAAAATATTTTGGCCGTTCACAATGACATGTTCAACGCCCTCTGGAAATTGTCGCGGATTCTCATAAGTCGCCTTATCGGTGATTCGAGCTTCATCAAAGATCACCAGGTCAGCAAAATAGCCCTCTCGGACGAGACCTCTTCCTTTTAAATTAAGCCGACTCGCCGGGAAGGATGTCATCTTCCTTACAGCCTCTTCGAGGGACAGCAGCTTCTCTTCCCTCACATATTTCCCCAAAATCCGAGGATAGGTGCCATAGGCTGCCGGATGGGGGCGTCCTTCTCCTATGTCGAGCGCATCCGTCGCAAACCCTCCCAAGCGATGGCTAATAAGTTGCCGAAGAGGACCATCGGTCTCTCTTTCTCCAGAAACTCCAAATATGAGCTGGCTGATCGCCCCTCGTTCATCAACTAATAGATCACTTATTGCATCGAAAGGGGATTTTCTGAGTCTATCTCCTAGTTCCTTCAAACTCAGCCCTTCATACTTCTTGTTTTTTTCACCCGGTATATATCCGATATAGATATTCTCCCAGCCTGTTGCTTTTACGAGATTGTGCGGCCAAGATCCTTCTTTCCATGTAGGCCAACCTGGAACCATCTCTTCGATATCTTCTTCAATTTGCTTTCTTGTTTCCAGGTGCTTCAGACGACCCCTTAATCCTTCAAACCCTCCTTCAAGTGCCCAAGGAGGATAGATTGCAATCATCATGGTCATGGCTGCGGTATAAGGGAACATGTCATAGGCGATATCAATTCCTCGGGTTCTTGCCTCTTCTTCCATTTGAAGGGACTTCTCAATCTTGTCCCAATGTTCCCGCCCCAGCGCTTCATTATGGGAACGATGAACACGGCAACCAGACTTTTCCCCAATTTCGATGAGTTCCTTTTCCGCGAAAAGATTTGTTTCACTTGAACCCCTGACATGGCTGGTTACGATTCCATTATACTTTCTGACGATTTTGGCCAATTCGATGATTTCCTTTGTATCGGCATACATCCCGGGGGCATAAATCAGGCCAAGGGACATACCAAAAGATCCCTGCTCCATGGTTTCAGTTAAATTCCTTTTCATTAATTCCAACTGCTCTTGAGTTGGCCTTCCACTGCGAAATCCCATTGCAACGGCTCGAACCGCGCCGTGCCCGGTGAGAGTCCCCACGTTGACAGGTACCCCCTTTCCTTCCAGCAATGATAAATAATCCGCCATGGTTTCCCAATTCCAAGGATTATCTTCGGGAGCCATAAAACCCATGACAGCTTTCATTAACCCTTTTGAGGCATGGGTCACCGGAGTGACCGATATTCCACAGTTGCCTAATATCTCCGTGGTAATTCCTTGTCGGATTCTCCCCTCCAGATATCTATATGGATCATCGCTAGCAAATATGAGATCAGTATGGGAGTGTTGATCAATAAATCCGGGGCATATGACAAGGTCCTTGGCATCAATCGTTTTTCCAGATGGATCCCCTTCAATCTGACCGATCCTCACAATCGTTTCTCCTTTGATAGCGATGTCAGCATAGAACCAGGGATTTCCAGTCCCATCGACAATCTTGCCATTCTTAATGAGAAGAGAATACATGAGGCTTTCCTCCTTTGAGAAAGAATTGACGCCAAACCTACTTCTTGCCGTTCAATGCCCTGAGGGTCTCGCGCACATAAGCGATCGTGCTTTTAGAATCTTCAGCCAAAAACTGGATATCCTCTTCTGTGGGGGTATAGCCTCTTGCCATTTTTAACGCATTCTCGAGATAAGAGTGACGAATCTTTGCGATATCGAAATCTTCCACCTCAATTTGACCCACACTCTCCGGAATGATGATTGTCTTACCCGGGGTATTCTCCTTCGGATTTCCCCTTCTCACCTCAATTCCGTTCTCTTTAGCAAAGGTGAGTTGGGAAGAAGGTAACTTTCCAGCAGACGTATATTCTGTCTCCTGAACTACAAGGATCTGTTCCCGATCCATCTCTCTCGCGAGAGCAATTGCCCCTGCCAACGAGGTGTTGCCTGCGGGTCCTCTTTCCATTCCCTCAAGTTTTGCGAGGAGTTCGGTTGTATAAAAAACCTCCCCTTGGCTGATTAAAACATAACGGTCCAGGTAGCGAAGACCCCGTGCACAATTTCTGGGGACATCCGTCCGATCGGGCAGAGTCAGAAAGGGTATTCCAAAACCGGTATGGCCCGTGGTGAAGGACTTTCGGTTAAAATCAAAGTCGCTCGCCATGTGAAGTCCCCGTAGATCAACGGATACACCCACGACAACCGCCTGATGGCAGCCAGCCTTCTTCAGGCCGCGAGCCGTCCCGGTTATATTTCCTCCTCCGGCATGGGTGATCACAACCATATCGGGGAAACAGCCTTCCTGCTGAAGAGCTTGCTGCGCTAATTCGTATCCCAAGGTTTCGATCCCAAGAATACTTGTTGGTACATAAAGGGAGGCGCTGAAATAACCGGTTTCTTCGAGCACCCTCAGCATGATATAAAAGAGTTCGGGCCCAACGGTGAGCTGCCAAACCTCTGCTCCATAGGCCTCACAGGCTCTTGTCTTCTCCAATATCTCTGGTTGTCCGACCTTGCGGCTATCGTAAACCTCCTGAAGGATAATGGCCTTGAGTCCATGCTTGGCGGCCTGGGAGGCGACCGCAGCGCCGTAATTCCCGGAACTGGCCGCCACGACACCCTTGTACCCCAATTTGGCAGCATGATAAATGGACAGACCCGCCCGTCTGTCTTTAAAACTCCCGCTCGGATTGGCTGCTTCGTCCTTGATGAATATCCGGCACCCTTTGCCGGGAAGGGAGATGGATCTCACCAGCTCCGTCAAATTTTTCAGCTCTACGAGGGGTGTGTTTCCAACCCCCGTCTCTTTTAGAATTCTCTGAACATCCGTCAGAGAGTACTGGGGCGAGGTCATGAGTCCTTCGTAATTGAAGGCGATGGGGGAGATTTCATATTCCTGATAATCGATACCCGTTCCTCTCCTCAAGATCTCATTCTTTCGTGACATAACCGCAGCGTAGCTGGTATCCATTTTAAACCTCAAGCCCTCAAATTTTTTTCAGCTCTCTTCCAATAGAGAGCAGCTCCTTTTGTGGTAGTCCAAAACTATGATCATAGGCAGGATTCACCGAAACTAAGGTTCCCGAAATTTCTCTTCCAATAAATGTCTCAATCTGTACCTCCTCACCTCTTCCGGCTTCGTCGTTTAAGAGAAATCCTTTAATCCAGCATTCGTAGGGTACGGACTTTGTAGAATCAGGAAGGCTATCGGGTCTCTGATCCGGTTTTAGAATGATTTTGTGAATCTGAACTAGGTCTCCTATTTTTGCGTCAGCCATATGACGTTACTCCTTTTTTCCTAGAAGCCAGGGGGCGATATCGCTGAAACGATGATGAGGGGGACATTACTTGTGTTCGTGAATCGATGGGGTGTATTTTCAGTAATATATATGGAGTCTCCCTCTCTCAGATCATACCTATCATTCCCAAGATCAAACGTACATCCTCCTTGCAGCACGAGTGCAGCTTCATCTCCTTTATGGGCCATGGGAGAATTTGCGCTACTTGCTCCGACCTCCAATCGGGTAAGTAAGAATTCTATTCGATGGTCACGATCTGATGAAAGGAGTTGATAAGTTAATCGAGAATCTCTCTTAACCAAAATTTTCCTGTTCTCTTTTTTCACAACGGGCCCTTCGGTTATCTTAGGTTCTTCAAGAAACGAACTCAATGTTGTATCCAAAGCAATCGCAATCTTTCTAAGGGAGTTAATGGACGGGTTAACAATACCTCTTTCAACTTGGCTAAGAAAACTAATGCTCAATCTCGTTTTTTCACCAAGATCCGAAAGCTTCATCTTGCGGGATTTTCTTGACTTACGAATCATTAATCCCCTGTACTCAGCAAGAGAATCGATCATGCGGTCTCCTGGTCAACAGCTTCTTGCCAACCGATTTGGTCTTTGGTTTGTTCATTATTGATTTCAATTCCGGTATGTTTTATTTTACAATTAGTTAAAAATTTGTCAATATTTTTTAAAATACTGAAACTAAAATTCAATTAACACATTAATATTACTAAATTTTTTATTTTTCATTGTTTCAGCACTACTGAAATTGTTTTCCTTGTTAATGATGTTGCTAATCCTCTTGACTTGTAATTTTGAATGGCTTTCACTAGGAGTCTGTCGGAGAACTATTTGCGAGTGAGTTGATTTCCCACTTCCATCACTTATTAGCCATAATAAGTGGGTCTGTTACCCCCTCCCTTCTATCCAGATCCGATACACCCGACGCATTACAACGGGGGTTTCGAAGCCACGTGGGGTGACTCCCGGGGTGTGAGTATCTGCTATCTATCCTCTGTTTTCAGACTCTTGAAAATGTTTCAATTTGATTCTCATATATTGAAACAGCATACATGATTTCTATCAGAAATCTTCGATCCTTTAAACATGCCTTGATTGCAGAGTAGTAGGTGCACTAACCAACCCACATTCTCAACTCTATCTTCCCGAGGTCGTTGGTTGACAGATTTAGACCGTGATCCAGCGGTTTATTCGGCAGTCGTCTTCCCGTAATTCCACCATGAGGTATCCATTGACGTCTCTTGTTCTTTTTTGCTTGACATTAAAAGTCTGTTCTGCATATATTCAGACTTAACTCTAAAGTTATCACTCTCACTCATTATCAGCCGAAAGGAGGTCCCCTTTTATGAAGCGGAGCATAATATTTATCGTTTCCCTGTTTTTGATTGTAGGCATGTCGCTCGGTGCGACTGCAGAAGTAAACATCAACATTAACGTCCCCCCTCCCCCACCCCTGGAATTTCCAGCGCCCCCTGACGTTGTGGTAGTTCCCAGTGAGCAAAGCGATGTCTATCTGGTGCCGGGCACGGTAGGTCTTTATTTTTTCGGAGGCTTCTGGTATCACTTCCACGAAGGCTATTGGTATAGGGCTGCCCATTATCGAGGACCTTGGGTAACTATTTACGAAAACCTTGTCCCGAGGCCTATCGTGGTTATACCCCCTGATTATATCCTCAGTTTGCCCCCAGGATACCACCGGATACGCTATGGCGAATTCCATAGCCATTGGAGGGATTGGGGTCGTGAGCATTACTGGGGCAGACAGCCTTGGTATAGAGAACACGCCGAGCATCACTGGGCCGGTAGAGAATTTCATAGGCCACCGGCAGGTGCAGGACCGAAGGTCGGAGCGGAGAAGGGCTTAAAAACCGGAGGCCCTGGCGCTGGGAAACCAGTCGGTGCAGGACCGAAGGTCGGAGCAGAGAAAGGGGTAAAAACCGGAGGCCCTGGCGCTGGCAAACCAGTCGGTGCAGGACCGAAGGTCGGAGCAGAGAAAGGGGTAAAAACCGGGGGCCCTGGCGCTGGCAAACCCGCTGGTGCAGGACCGAAAGTAGGAGCGGAGAAGGGCTTAAAAACCGGGGGCCCTGGCGCTGGGAAACCAGCGGGTGAACACCCGAAAACTGATCGTCCGGCGAAGCCCGAGTAACTTGTCTCAACATCGATGTACCCGTAGACTATTCAGTCCTTGCCCCTGTTTGGGGCAAGGACTTTTTTATTGCCAACAAACCTCGGGGCGGGATTGCGAACCTCAAAAGATACAACCCTATGGCCTTAAGATTCAGTCTGTCTTTGACTCGTTGCTAAAATGGGGTATAATTCATTTAAAAAGGAAAGGAGGAGAAAATATGAAAAAAATATGTTTTATCGTCATGTTGGTTTTAATCTCTACTTCTGTTTTTGCGGCCGAGCCCGAATCGCCGAGAGCCAAGGCGGAGAACTTCCTTGCCTTGTTGCAGCAAGGGAGCATAGGCACAGCCTACGATCAACTATTCAAGGGGTCGAGCGTCGCGGCGGATAGACCCCAAGTTGCGACACTGCTTATGCAGCAGACACAGTCGGGTTTGGTGTCGTACGGAAAGGTGCTCGGCTACGAATTAGTATATGAAGAACAATTGGGCAGTTCGGTAGTACGATTGGTTTATTTCTTGAAATCCGAAAAGGCTCCGACGACCTGGGAGTTCTATTTTTATAAACCGAAATCCACCTGGTTTCTTGCGAATGTAACGTTTAATGATCAGTTTCAGTTTTTGGACAAAAAAAGTAGATAGCAGGGATTTTAAGTCTTAGTAAGATAGAGGGGAATAAAGCCGCCCCGGATTATTTTCGAAATTTCGAGGCGGCAACCCACTATTGGGAGAGAGTTTCGCACTCCCATTTTTTCTCTGACCGGAGGGCAACTTGCCCAAGGCCAGCGACTCCCCTCCTCCTCGACTTCAGGCTAAAGCTAATCATATTCCGGATGAAGGTCTGCCATCGCCTCTATTCTGTTGGAATAGGCAGCCAAAAAGAGCAGATTTTCCACAAATCAAATCTCCGAAAAAGGAGGTCGCGCCATGAAGAAAAAAGCAACGGGTACGATAAAAAGAGGTTTCGGGACGTTGGTTCTCGCCGCATGTCTCACACTTGTCACCGGAATTTTCTCCGTCACGATTTCCTCTGCCAAAACGGCCAAGGAAATCAACTCAGAGGTCGATGCGGCCCTGGAACTTTTTCTTCAGCACGTAAAAGGTGGGAAGGAATTTCTCAACGCGGCCAAAGGTGCGCTTGTTATTCCGAACATTGTAAAGGCAGGGGTGGGAGTAGGCGGCGAGTATGGCGAGGGGGCCATGAGGATTGGAGGAAAGACGGTTGAATATTATAGCATCGCAGCCGGCTCCGTCGGCTTTCAGATCGGAGCCCAGAAGGCAAACTTGATCCTTGTATTTAAGCAGGACGGGGCTCTGAATAATTTCCGGAAGAGTTCCGGCTGGAAGGCGGGTGTGGACGGGTCAGTAACCTTTATCGACGTTGGGGCGGGAAAATCTCTCGACACGATCAACATTAAGGACCCTATTGTCGCCTTCATGTACGGCCAGAGGGGTTTGATGGCAAGCGCAACCATTGAAGGCGCGAAGTTTACCAAATTGGTGAGATAAAATTCCGGAAGCCGTATGCTTTAATCGATCCATACCGCTGCCGGTTTCCTCGGTCTTTTGGGTCCCTCTTCAAGAACGAGCAAACCAAAGAGAGTGATCCTAACACTGGCAAGACCGAGGGGCGCGCGCCGCATTGGGAAATGGAGAGATTCTACCCGCCCACTCAAACCGGGGGCGGGAAAATGTACAATGGGTTCGCGTGGAATCAAGAGAGTTGCCACTCTTATAGAGACATATATTATCCAGATTGAGGCGAATCCCACCAACCCCAAAACGCCTGCTTCCAACCACCCGACATCGTAACGAAACCAAAAGCTGTACTGAACCCCATCCTTCAATATCTCGTCTTTCTTGCTAACAATCATTCTTCTCAACTGGCTTCTGATCCTTAACTGCTTGATCCGAGATAGCAGAAAGAAGGCTTCGCTCTTTGACAAGAGCCCGTCAAGACTGTCTAACTTTTCCTGGGTGGACATTCGTTTCCAGTTAGCGGGAAGAGTGACATCGACTTCGTTCTTGTCAAAAAACCACTCGTGATAAAGGATGGGGATCGCTCCGGCAAGAATAGATGATACTAATGCGAATCCAAGAACAACTTTTCGCATTTTCATTCTTCAAAACTCCCGCCGCTGCCCCGGTCACCTTCAAAATGTCTTTCGCCGGTTACTTCAACCTATGGATTCTTCTTTCACCCCTTCAAACCTTCATCCCAGGCAGGTTCAGGGAGGCTGTGTTGCCGCCGTCAACAGGAAGGGCCTGGCCCGTAATATAACTGGCTTCATCGCTGGCCAGGAAGAGAATTGCATAAGCCACCTCCTCCGGCAAGCCATAGCGCCGCAGCTCGCAGCGGCTGCCCAATTTTTCCTCTTTCCCCGCCTTGCGGGCATAGTCAAAGACGGGTTTGGTCATCCCTGTCTCGATCAGACCGGGGCAGACCGCGTTCACCCGGACATTGAACCCTCCAAGGTCGCAAGCTGCGGTCTGGGTGAAGTTGATAATGGCTGCTTTACTGGCACTGTAAGCATTGCCCCCGGCCCCTGACCGGATTCCAGCCACTGAAGCCGTATTCACAATCGCCCCTGATTTTCGTTCCTGCATATGTTTGGCCACATGTTTCGTGGCGAAAACCGCGCCCAATACATTGACCTCATAAACTTTGAACCAGTCCTCTCTATTTTGTTCTTCCAAACCGGCGAGCTGTCCCGTTATTCCCGCGTTGTTGCAAAGAATATCGATCCGGGAGTAGGTCTGGAGAACTAAGTCGATCAGCCCTTTGACTTCCTTTTCAATGGCCACACTCGTTTTCTTTACGATCGCCTCCCCGCCCTCTTTCTCAACGAGCTTCAAAGTTTCCTTCAGCCCTTCTTCATGTACATCTGCCAGAGCGAGTCTGGCTCCTTCTCTGGCAAAAAGGATTGCCGCAGCCCGGCCAATGCCGCTGGCAGCCCCTGTAATCACAGCAACTTTCCCCTGCAAGCGGCCCTTTCTATCGACCTTCATGATTTCACCTCCAGAATCGTTTTGTTTTTGTTCGTCTGCTCGTTTCAGAGATCATCCGTAGCATTTTTTTTAAAATATTTAAGAAAAGTTTTCAATCTGGTATTGCAGGGGAAAGGCCAATGGACTTACTGAAGAAGCTGTCCAAGGTAACAGGTTACCCCAATAGCCTACTCATAGAGTTCTTGAAGAAGCTCCAGGATCTTCTGCTGGCTCGGAGTGGTGGGATCCGTGGCCATATTCACCGCGTCCCTTGAGGTATAAAAGGCAATTTTCTTCAAGTCTTCTTTTGGAACACCCAGGGCCTTTAAACTGACAGAAATATCGAGCTTTCGATAGAACTCCAGAAGACTCGCCTCCAGGTCATTGGAGCGATTCAGCAGTTGGGCCATGTCCATAAACTGCTCTTTGCAAGTCTCTTTATTCGCCCTCACAAAACAGAGAAGTCCGTATGTCGCTGCGCGGCCGTGGGGCATATGGTAATGTGCACCGAGAACGTGTGTAATCGCATGTCCCATGCCTAACCCCTTCAGGAAGGCGAGGCCGCCGCAGACTGCCGACATGCACATATCGGTCCGTGCGGCGATATCATTCCCGTTCTGATATGCTCGAGGGAGACTTCGTCCGATCAACTTTATTCCGTAAACGGCGTAGGACTCAAAATAAGGGTGATAGGGGGTTGCCAATGAGACGTATCCTTCAATGCAATGAGCCAGCGCATCGATTCCCGACTCGACGGTGAGGCCGGTTGGCATCGTCTTACAGTAGGCGGGATCAATCACCGCCAGTTTGGGAATCAAGTGATTGTTCATTAATACAATTTTTAGGTCCCTCTCCTTATCCGTTACCACGGCGCAAGGATTCACCTCGCTTCCTGTCCCTGAAGTCGTTGGGATGCAGATGATCGGCGGGAGAACAGGTTTAATCTTGCCCCCTCCGCCCACAATTCCTTCAAACTCTCTCATCTCACCGGGGTGGGATACCCTAAGGCCAACTGTTTTTGCGGTATCCATCGAACTCCCGCCCCCGAGGCCCAGGATTCCATCGCAACCATTCTCCTGATAAATCTTCCCAGCCCGCTCGATGAGCTCGATGGAAGGATCAGGCTCCACCTCCGAAAAAATAACCGTGGATATGCCGCTCGATTCTAAAATCTTGCGAACTTCGTCAGCCCTTCCCAATGAGAACATGACAGGATCAGTTGTCAGGAATACTTTTTTGACCTTCATCTGACGGATCCGCTGGCCCATATTCTCCGCAACCCCTGCGCCAAACATAATATCAGGCAGCGGCGGGATGCGGACTTCCCAAGCTTTTTCCTTTTCCTGATACGAATCCAGACCCCTCCAGATGTCTTTTATCTCTGCATCATCCACATCAAAAACCTGATCCGTCGGAGTAATGGCCTCCTCCCGGAGAAAAACAACGGCTTTCACATCCGTTTTGCCGAATTCGGCCTTCTCATTGAAAGCAATCTGATCTCGCAGCGTCTGCTTGCCAATCTCCATGATATCCGCAGGAGTCAACTGGAGCCCATACCTCGCATTCATGAGGTCTGCAAAAAATTGATAAACAGATGCACGGCCGCCAGGAACGGAATTCAGACAGTAGCCAAATGCGTCGCAGGTGGCAGCCTGAATCTGAGATCGAAGCGAATTTTCAGCCTGCTTGTCTTTGTTCTTGGGAATCCGGTAAGTCAGGCCTGCCGTGTGATCCGCCCCCATGGGGCTCGTGAAATAGGTAACGCCCGTCCCCTTTGCCGACCTGGGATCGTGGCCGGGTATGGCTTGCCCTTTATAAGCCGGTACACGGCTTACGCTTAAGTATTTTGCGGTGGCCACCACACCGTTGGCCAAGGCTACGCCAAGCGGCGTCTCCTCTTCGATCTCACCCAAAAGTCGGGCAGCGGATTCCCAATCTCCAAACGACATTTTCCCGGCATCCGCAGCGACACCAAGACTGCTTCCTGTTTCTATGGCATCGACGCCAAGATCGTCACACATGAACTTGAGCCGCGCAATCGCATCATTATCGATAATGCCCAGATTGGTTCCAAGCAATGCTATCGTTTCATATTCGTAGGCAGAGCAGAGCCGTTTCCCATTCTTATCCGGATAGATGATGGAGCACTGAACAACACAGCCGGGCATGCAGCCGTGCATCTTGCCGCCGCGTTCAAAGAGAATCTCCTGTATTCTATTGCCGCTCACGGCGATGAAGTTGTTCGGTGTGCCCGAACGGTAGTTATTCGATACCAGGGTTCCTTGGTTGGCGGAATTATTAATGGCAAAAGGTGTGCCGAAACGGGAATACAAGCTGCAGCTCACATCATGCTTAAGGGTATGAATCCATGATTTTACGGCGTTCCGAAATTCCTCTGGACGGGCCAGCTCAACATGGGCTGTTTGAGCAGGATCGATAATAATCGCCTTGAGCCCTTTCGATCCCATCACGGCCCCAAGCCCGCCCCTCGCGGCATTCCTTGACGGATCTCCAAAGATATCCGTAAAGGAAACCGACGCTCCTTTGTATCTTCGTTCTCCGGCAATTCCAGTAGAGATAACCGCCATTTTCTCCCCATATCGTCTCCGTAGCTTGTCCACCAATTCATAATTCTTCATTTGGCGGTATTCGTCCGCCGGAATCAATACGGTCTTTTCCTTGGAGATCAATAGGCAGTATAAGCGATGCGCCTGAGGCGCACCCTCAACGATAATCGCGCGGATCCCCAGCCGGTCGAGGACTTGCGCGGCCGGGCCTCCTGAGTTTGCCTCTTTGATTCCAAGCGTGAGGGGACTTTTTGCGCCAACGGAAATCCGTCCAAGTTGTGGAGCGCCCGTGCCCGCCAGAGGGCCTACAGCAACAATAAAACGATTGTCAGGGCCGAGTGGATCCGCAGCCGGGGGGACCTCTTTGTTCATGATCTTGGCAATCAAGGCGCTGCCTCCGATGGTCTTCCACGCTTCCTCTATATCTTCGAACTTGATCTTTTCGTTCTGTACGTCCACCCTTAGAATCTTCACATGCATCTCTCCTCTTTGCCCGGCTCGAAACGATATCTTTATCGGATTAAGTGTAACATAGAAGAAGGTGTGCATCTACCCTTATGGAAAGGCTTCAAATTAACGGCTGGGGCATACGAACCATGGATAGCGGGTAAATTCCTTGTATCCCATTCTTTTATAGACGGGCTCACCATATAGGCTCGCCTGCAGAATAACACAGCGCGCACCGAGCTTGAAGGCAGCATTTCCAACCGTACGCGTGCAGTGCTCGGCTAAGCCTATTCCGCGCGCAGCTTCAATAGTACCCACATAATAGATGCCTGCGATACCGTGACTCATCAGGGCCAAAGCGCAGGAAGCGGGCTTGTTATCTCGATATGCCACAACACCATAAAGATGGGGGACGAGAAAAGCACTCGGGTCGCTGAAGACGCTTCTACCCACCTTCTCGGGCAACCCAAGAGCGGTGTAGCTAAGCGCTACCACCTCTGCAAAGTCGTTGACCATCACCTCATTCGTAACATGCCGTAATGTGGCGCCGTCTGGCAACGGCCTGTCTTCAAGCATCCCTTCGACAAACATACCGGGCAAGTTCGATATCTGATAGAGTTTAAGCTCTTTGCATTGATCGAGCAGATCCTTGTCAATATGGGTTCGGACAATGATGGTGAAGGATCGCTTCCGTTTTCCGAAAAACTCCTTCGCCTGAGAAATAAGCTTCTCGGGCGATAATTTCTGTCGTCTGCCAACTCTCATCGCGAAGTTTACTGCCGGAAACGTGTTCGCTCCACAAACAAAAAGAATATCTCCCTGCTCAGCCATATCCGTATTTGGATTCCATCTGGAAATCTCACGGTGAGATTCCGCCAAGTTTAGATCTGCTAATTGAAGTAATTCATCTTGGTTCATCTCGTTTTCCCTCGGTAACAATGAACACCATCATACTTTAATAACAGAAGAAAGCCGGTAACTTTCTCAAAAATTAAACAACTTATTGCACGCACAGAGCGTTCTGTCAAGAAGGCTTTAGGCGGCAGAAAATGACACTACCTGGTATGGACGTGAACCCCGTCAGAAAGCGAGCAGGGGGTCAAATCCTGTCGGAATTATTCTGAAGACTACTCCTCTTTCGCAGAGCAGGAGGCATCCTTTCTTACGGGGCGAAGAGGAAACCTCTTGCCATCAATTTCAACGGTTGTTTTTGAATAGGTCAGTTTTCTGATGATCTTTCCGTCTTGAAAGTGAAGGATATCGACGCCCCTGCGTTTTTCACGCTTCCCTTCACAGCCTTTTTCGGACGACGGCCATTCAAGTCGCCACCGGTAAAGGACTTTTTGCTCCTTATCATCAATAAAAGTCTCTTCCTCGGTGAAATGAAACCCTCCGTGATTCGCAAACCACGGTGCCCATCCTTTCCTGAGAGCTTCCTTGCCCTCGGCTTTTCCACCTGTCCAGTTGTCAAAGACGATTTCGTCGTGAAAGAGTTTCATGACCCCTTCCAGATCATGGTTCTCCCACGCAAGGTGCCATTGCTTCAGAGCTTCCTTCAGCTGTTCTCTTGAAAGTGACATAAGTTACTCCTCGTCTGGATTTAGACCGCGAATCATGACCGATCTCATTGGCTCCCATCCTCCGACCATTTCATTCTCCGGGACAGGAAGTTTTCTGTTTTAGAACGGAATTTACATCTTTTGTGAAAGCCTGTCAAGACAGATAGGAATCTGTAACTTGTAGTCAGAGCAGCAGGTCCAGGTCTTAGCCCGCGTTCACCCCGTTAGAAACTGCATCCTCGCTAATCTGGGACTAGGTCGGGTCCCAGATTAATTCCGTTGCCGTTTGGTACTCGTCTCGAATTTCTAACGGGGTAAACTCACAGCCTAAAAGCTGAGGCTACCCCCCTGGACCAACGACCTTCAAGTTTGCTGAGATCCAATTTCTCGCCTCCTATTTGCTAAAAATATTCTTTAAAAACTCTTTTAACTCACCCCAGGATTTTCTGTCAGCTTCGGCATTGTAAGCGATTGGCATATTAAACTTCTTTCCCAATTCAGTGGCTTCTGGATTGGTGAAGCTGTGAAGCGCCCCGGGGTAGGAGATAAATCGAAAATCGACGCCGGCAGATTTCATCTCTCGCTCGAACGCCTCGATCTGTTCCGGAGTGATGAACTTATCGGCCCCCCCATTGAGTACAAGGATCTTTGCTTTGACGCTGCCGGGTTGGGCTGGTTTTACCGCAGTCAAGCTTCCATGAAAGCTTGCAACCCCTCTGAGATCCACGCCCTGCCTCGCCATATTTAAAACAACGCCACCCCCGAAACAATAGCCGATGGCCGCAATACGATTCGGGTCGACACTGGGTTGTTCTTTCAAAAAGTCCGTCGCTGCCATAAAGCGCGTCTTGGCAACTTCGAAATTCTTCATCACTTCTGACGAGAGCTTCCCTGCATCATCAGGAGTCGTTACCGCCTTGCCGTCGCCATACATGTCCACGGCGAGCGCAGTGTATCCCAACTCCGCCAGCATTCGCGCCCTCTTGCGCGCGTAATCATTCAGCCCCCACCATTCAGGAACCACCAACACACCCGGTCGCTTCCCGGTGACGTTCTCGTCGTACGTCAGGTAACCTTTCATGACTACTCCCTGCGCACTGTAGTCAACCGTCTTTCCCACGATTCTTGGTTCTGCTGTTGCAACGCTTACTATCCCTAACACCAACGTAAATACAGCAAGTTTTATTAATAGGTTTCTCATGGTACCCTCCTTTAGACTTAATTTGATCAACTTTTCTCTTTTAGTTAAGAATAATTATCGCTCCGGCAATCTTCAATGTAATTACGCAAGGCCGCTGGGTTTTCCATGGACGAAGAAACGTTCTGACTCATTATTAAGGGTTCCTCTAAAAATTAGCTAAATTTACTATCAACACTCTACCAATCTAACAACCAGTATGTTACGGTCACCAAAAACGAGGCAGGAGGAAAACAGATGATGCAGACCGGTTTGTTGGATTGGCAGATACGTTTTAAACAGTTGGACAAGGGCGGTGACCCGCTCCCCAGGATTCAGACAATGGTGGACTGGGGCCGATTTCGACCTCTGCTGGAAGCGGTGCGAGACAAAGAGCGCAAATCCAGTGCGGGTCGAAAACCCTTTGAGGTTGTGTTGATGTTCAAGGTGCTGATTCTTCAATCGCTGTACAATCTGTCGGACGAGCAAGCAGAGTTTCAGATTCGGGATCGTCTCTCGTTTATGCGATTCTTGGATTTGTCTTTGGGAGATGACGTTCCGGACGCTAAGACCATCTGGTTGTTTCGGGAGCAATTGACCGAAGCCGGGGTGATTGAGAAAGCCTTTGAGCAATTTGAAACGTATCTTTGCGAACAAGGCTTCTCGGCCCGGAAAGGGCAGATTGTGGACGCCAGTATCGTTGCTGTGCCGAAACAGCGGAACAGTCGGGAAGAGAATAAGCGAATCAAGCAAGGAGAGATTCCAGAAGACTGGAGCGAACAGAAGAAGCGGCAGAAGGATACGGATGCCCGCTGGACCAAGAAGAATGGCCAGAACTACTACGGTTATAAGAATCATATCGATGTGGATGTGAAACATAAACTGATTCGCAGTTATGAAGTGACGCCCGCGTCGGTTCATGACAGTCAGGTCTTTGAGGATCTTCTGGATGAGGATAACAGCAGTCGAGATGTGTGGACAGACTCGGCGTACCGTTCGGAGGAAAAGCTCAAGGAGTTGAAGAAACGGAAGTATCGGGAGCATCTTCAGCGTAAAGGATGCAGGCACAAGACACTGACGGACCGAGAGGCTCAGGGGAACCGAACGCGTTCCCGAATTCGGAGTCGTGTGGAACATGTCTTTGGGGTGCAGGCGAAGCGAGCGGGAAGGCTGATTGTACGGGCCATTGGCCTGGTCCGGGTCAAGGCCAAGGTTGGTTTGAGGAATCTGGCTTACAATTTGGATCGCTACTGCGTGGTGGTGGGGACATGAGTCCCCCGAGTATATCCACCGGGCAAAATGACCCGGTAGGATCGTTAACAAGCGATCAAAAGATCGGTTCAAATAGGTTTCGTAAGATGAACGATTGGGTTTTGTGCTTAACATTTTCTCTGAATTCGATTCAACGAATTTCTAACTTTCAAAATTCACATTTTTAGAGGTTGCCTTAATACAAACGCGTTAAATATTATTACATTTCATCGAATTGCCCCTCACCCCATCCCTCTCCCCAGCGGGGAGAGGGGAGGGTGAGGGGGCCTCCGTGTCAAAGTATTAAATGCGTTTGTTTTAGAGTTTCCTGACGCTTTGCGTTACGCCTTCGCGGTTTTACAAACGGAGAAGGAATGATTATATTTAAGCCTAAAGGTGGGGAGGAAGAAGAAATTGAAAAGTGAGCCGTTTTAAGGAGGTCTAAGATGGATAAAGAACTTTACTGCAAAGACATGGGTTTGCAATGTGATTTTTTGGCTTGTGGTAAGACCGAAGAGGAAGCGCTCGACAAACTGGGTAAGCACGCGTTGGCCGCGCACGGCATCGAAGGATTTTCGAAGGAGCTCTACGATAAAGCACGATCAGCCATTCGCGAGGGACACTGCGACTTTGGCGACGCCGAGGAAATGATCTCCGAAGATTGCAGCGCGTGTTACGAATCGTGCTTTGACTGCGCCGACGAGTGCTGCTGTTAGCGTCTACTCCGCTCCTATCCTTTTTCTCTCATTCGCTTTATGGCCAGACGAATACTTTCTTGCATTCGCTTAATTGCCAGGGCAAGCTCTCCGATCTCGTCCTTTGATCCGATTCCTGTCACCTTGGCATCCAAATCGCCGACACTAATCCGATCGGCAACCTGCGTCAAAGACTTGATTCTCTCTGTCAGCTTGTAACCATACAGAGCGACTGTAAAGCCGATGAGGATCAATGTGCCGGCCAGAATGCCGATCACAATATTTCTTGTCTTGAGGGCAAACTGGGCGGCACTTTCCTGCATAAATTTTGCTGCTTCGGTAAATTCCTCAAGGGGAGCCGTGGCAGCAAGGACATAGGTTGTTCCCTCAACGGGGATGCACACCATGAACTTGTCTCGCAGAACCCCGTCTGCATCCCGCCATTTATAGTAACCCTGGGACTCCTTTCCCCCTTTTACACCGGTATAAATCTTCCAGAACCCCGGGAAAGATTCCCCAAGGGAATCTTTGAGCGTGCTGGTGTCGATGCCGACCACATTAGGGTTGACGTGGGTCCACAGACGCCAGATTCCGTCCGGTCCGGGCATCTCATAGATGGCGGTATAACCCGTCACGCCTATCTTCTGCACAGCTATCCTTTTGAACTTCAGATCATAGTTAAAAAACGCCTTTTTCAACTCCGGGTGGGTGATAAGATAGACCTTACATTGTGAAGCAACCTCTCTTCCCCTCTGGGCCACAACTTCTTCGGTCACTCTGGTAACCGTATCTGTACTTCGTTGGGCAAGGTGAGAAGAGAGCGTGTTCAATTGCCACATGTAGAGTAAGCTCGCAGCAAGGATCAGAGCGATTGGAATAAAAAAGAAAAGGACGAACATCTTACCCCTCAGGCCGAACCCTTTCCTTTGAGGGGCGTCCGATGGTGCGGCCGACTTTTCGGGTTTACCGGTCGTTCTCATGGTTTCATCTCCTGTAGTTTATTGCATGCTATTAAGGGTGCTGATCGTGAAGTTTACGATCTCTTCGCCCTTCAGTCCTTTTTCGTCAAGAGATTTCGAATAGCCCTCAATAATGGGGGCGATCGCAGCCTTCCAGCGCGCGGCCTCGCTGCTCTCGAGACCAATCAGCTGACCTCCGTGGGCCAGGAAAAATTGCATGCCTTCCGTGTCGCTGGTATCCCACGCCTCGCCATGCTGCAGCAACCATTCGTTGTTAATCTCTTCAAAGATCACCTTGATATCCTGCGGTAATGCTCCCCACTTCTCTTTATTCATGACCACGAAAAAGGTGAGGGTATAGGCAATGGAATAGGCCCCCGTAACATAATTTTCCACCTCTGCCAGCTTCCACCCTTTAAGGGACTCCACAGGATGCGTAGAACCATCCGCTTTGCCGCTTTTGATCAGCTGGTAGTTTTCCGGCATAGGTGCGGAAACTGCTATTCCACCCAGGGCCGTGACAACCTGTACAGCTGCTCCGGTCGTCCTCAGTCTGAGTCCCCTCATATCTTCTAACCTCCTCACTGCTTTCCCCCTCGTGTTTATAAGAGCGGGACCGTGAGCATGGAGGTACATCACCTGGGTATCGCTGAGCTCCTTCGGCTTGAATTTCCGATAAACCTCGTTGGCGACGGCCGTGGCCACCTTTCCGCTGGTATAACCAAGCGGGAGATCCACTGTCCCCATCACCGGGAATCTATCCGGGGTATAAGACAGGACTGAAAGCCCGAGATCAGAGCGTCCTTTCACAACACCTTCGTAACATTCGGCGGCCTTCGTCAAAGTCTGGCCGGGGTAGTGTTTTATGATGACCCTACCTTTGGTTCGCGTTTCAACCTCCTTGCACCAAGAGTCAACTAACTGACTCTGAATATGGGTAGCAGGGAAAAAGTTACTGTAGGTGAGTTTTATGGATGCGGCCTTCGCATCAAGGGCGACCAATGGAAAAAATGGCAACCCTATACATACTGCCGTCAACACGAAGCAAACCTTCCTCATCGCTAAAACCTCCTCTTTTAGGTATTTCTTAGGTATCTCCCTTTGACCAGAAATTTTCAGTGTCTTTATGTACAGTCTACCTCTAAAAATGTCATTCCTGCGAAAGCAGGAATCCATAAGCTCTCGACATAACTGGACTCCCGCATGCGCGGGAGTGACGAATTGAGAATTATTAGAGGTTCCCTACAGTCTTAAGTTCTATACCAACAATCTTCACCAGAGATTTATCTTTTTTATTTAGCAACTTCTATGCCACAGGGCGATCCTTTCCAATCTTTGTTTTTTTCCCCTCAGAATTGATACAGAAAAGTAATATTCGCATCTGTCCGTATGTGACACAAAGTCACAATAATGCCGTTTTTTGGTAAAGTGAATCCTCCCTTCACAAGTTTTAAATCGACCCCCAAGCTTTAATTCGCCCTCTTTTCAGTCAAGAGATAATCCGTCATCGCTCTGAGGAACTCCTTTCTCATAAAGTCATCAGAAATTTCTTCACTGAGTGCTTGGACGAAAGACGAGACTTCGTCTTGGGCAAAAGAATCTTTTGTCGCACCCATATCAGAAAGTTTATCGCTGATGACAAACGGAGCCATGGGGCCAATCACCTTTTTCAATTCGGTTTCGACCGTATGGAAAAAACCGTTCGAAATGAGCTTTTTCCTGACGGGCTTCCGGTCTTCTCCCCTCTCCAACAAGCCCAGTTGGACGAGTTGGAAGATCGTCTTGGATGTTTTGAATTCATCCCACTTAAGGACTTCACAGATTTCCGAGACGGTCTTCGTTCCGTTACATAGAGCTGATACGTTCCATTGCTCACTGGTCAGACTGATGTTTTCCGGATTCTTCTGGGAGAGGATCCGAAAAACCGCATTGGCGGAAGGAACGACTTCTTTGATTTTGTTCCATTGTTTCTGGGATGACCAATTCAAAATGAGTTGTTCAGTCGCAATCGAGATCGTTCTCTCTGACGGGACTTCGTCGGGCTCGAACGAAGCCTTTCCAGCGTTTAATCCCATCAGGGCGAAGAAAGCAAATTCTCCCACAGAATTACCGGTCTTGGCATGAGTAATACTTCCAAGCTCAAAATACAATTCTCCATTCTCTTTTCCCCTGACGAGGATCTTTCCAGTTCTTTTATCAACGAAAAGGGGCTTGAGAATGTCGAAGAGCTTTATTTCTGCCAGGTCGCCGAGAAATATTTCAGGCATAAAGCACCTTGAACCTTCTCCTCCAAAATTGAAGAAAGCAAGATTGATGCCAAATTTTGGAAGGTATTTCGGTTCAGCGGAGTCAATTCTTGCTTGTGAATAACCGAACAGGAAAATCCGTGGCGGGCTGTAATTACCTTAATCATTACCAAGAGCATGAAATAGTCCGCATTAGGAACCACAAAAAGTTGTCATTGCGAGCCCGAAGGGCGTGGCAATCTCGCTTTGAGATTGCTTCGTCGTTGCACTCCTCGCAATGACCCACTGGGGTTAATGCAAACTATAATATGGTCCGCCTAATATTTGCTTCACCAAATTCTACTTTGGTTTTACCAAACAGTTTTTGAATTCGGTTCGACCCTCCATCTCGACGGAGGCGTTTTGTCCTCTAATCCAAAGCGTCGTGTTCCCGTCGCTATATTTCACCCCTGATGCGGAAGACATTCGATGCAGGTAAAACCTCCTCCCGGGCCCGGGGAGCGTAAGAAAGGCAATATCGACGTTCTCAAAGAGTTCCAACTCGAAACTTTTCCCCTCATCGCATGTATAGATTACTCCGGCTTTGAATGCTTTGTCCGAGGAGCATCCAAAAACAATGCTGAGTATTAAGAAAATGGGAAGTATCCCTAATTTCACAGAAGGAAGTCTTCTATTTCACTTCGTAAATCTCGACACTAAAAGTTTCAATGGTCACCAAGCTTGTAAAAAAATTGATCACAAAATCCGAAACCTTATACTTCGTTTCCACCCTCACTTTTTTTACGGTTTCAGGAATAATGGGATCGGTGGAGTTATCACTTATCGGGACCAATCCATAAAGGATATACCAGCATCTCTTGTGAGCAATCTTCGTCCCCTCCTCTGTACTGGGTGCTAACTCGGCTTTACCCCCTATTCTGATGGTGTAGCATCCAGCGATACTCATGGTTACAGCAAGCAGTACAATAAGGCTAACAAGTTTTTTGCTCTTAATCATACTTACCTCCTTTCAATCACGTGTATAATTATGGTTCAATCTTGGTCCCCAGCACTTTCAAGAATTTCGCCAGCCACTCAGGATGGGCTGGCCAGGCAGGTGCGCTGACGAGGTTGCCGTCCACATGAGCCTTATCCGCCGGTATGTCAACGAACTTACCGCCTGCAGTTTTTACATCGGGCCCCACTGCCGGGTAAGCCGAACATGATTTGCCCCCGATCACTCCTGCTGCTGCCAGCACCTGCGCGCCATGACAAATCGAGGCGATAGGCTTATTCGCTTTGGAAAAATGCTGAACGACCTTAAGCACCTTTTCGTTCAAGCGAATGTACTCCGGCGCTCGTCCACCAGGGATCACCAGGGCATCATAAGCTTCCGGTTTGACCTCATCAAACGTCGCATTCAGCGTGAAGTTGTGGCCCGGCTTCTCGCTGTAGGTCTGGTCTCCCTCGAAATCATGGATCGCTGTCTTAACCTTGTCACCGGCCTTCTTTCCGGCACACACGGCATGGACGGTGTGACCGACCATCAGCAATGCCTGAAAAGGAACCATCACCTCATAATCCTCCACAAAATCTCCAACAATCATCAAAATCTTCTTCGCCGCCATACTTGCCTCCTTTCTTTGGGTTTTATAAAAAATTGCTTCAGACATTTAAGCTTGAAGTAAAAAATGGCGTTCTCGGGAAAGTTTGGTCTACATTTCAAGGCTTAACGCCCCTTCGGGGATGTTGTCGGAGACGGGTCGAAGCTTCCTTTTTTTTTAATTTCAATCGGCGACGCATTTCTTCTGTGGAAAATCCACCTTCAGATTTTTGCCGCGACCGAGAACGCTCAATCAGATCGAGAAACTGCTGGTTGTTGTTAAGAGAAACCGTCTCAGCATCTGCACTTCTAATACTTACCAGCGCTGCAACAGGCTTTCCTTTGTCTGTGACAATTAAGGGTTCCTTTGTGATCTCTTTGGTATAATCCGCAAGTGGCAAAGTTGCTTCCGAAACGTCAACGGTTTTCATAACGTTATCACCTCTTTTCCTATTCTAACAGTATTTCCTTCCTTAATTCCAATAGCTCGTATATAAACAACCGGTTCCGGTTCATCTTCTACGTCATAATAAACTCTCAGGTCTCCAATCCGTAATTCCCAAGGGGCAAGTGGGTTAGGCCGCATAGGTTTCCGATTCCTGGTTTCCACGGTTGGCTGATACTTTAACTGCCTTTCTACTGAATCTAAAATAATTGCCTGTTGACGTACAGTAAGGGCTCGAAAATGCTCTTCACTGTCAGGAGAATATTCGATCCGGTATCTCAATTCTTGTCCTTTTTGGACTCCTTACAATTATTTTTTCAAGCGACGTTTCATTTCATCAAGAGAACTGGGTTCTTCAAACCGGCGTTCGGCAACAGCAGCCAAATCATGCAAGTCCTCCATGAGTTTCTGATACGTCTTGAGTGAAAGGATTACGCCGGTTTTCTTGTCTTTTGCGTCAACTACAAACTGCTCTTGTAACGTTGACATCCTCGATTTACTCCTTGACATCTTCCTCCCATTCTACACCTATTTATTCTACATCCAGATTCGTTTCCGTTTCAATATAGTTTTTTTAGAAATGTCGAGCATAGCAAAAGAGCATGCTTGCAAAGGAGTCCATAATAAAGAAGACATATGCTTCAGGAAATCTCCCCTCGCCCCTCTTTGCCAAAGAGGGGTAATTCCTCCTTCTTGCAAAGGGAGGAAAGGACGGATTTGGACACCAGTGTCCATATACTAATCTGGTCATTAATTAAGTAGCATTTTATTTCA